>NZ_CP157802.1:2500-4227153 GCF_040112695.1 Marinobacter sp. MMG032 | reverse complement strand
ATCGGAGTGATTCCCCGTATTTTAACAGTTTACAATTCATTTTTTTCCACATGGAAATTGAATCCAAATTACTCTAAAAATGATCATGTATTTTACAAAAGTTGTTTAAGTAAGCTTGATTATTTGGATGACGAGAATCTAGCGGGCAAGTATTATTCCAGCGCTTGGCTAGTCGCTGAAATATATCGACCTTTTTATTTCTTCAGTGCATTCAAGAAAAATCCAAAATCACTAAAATACATCAAAGCATTGATTAACAGCATCGCAAGAGTGGCATTCGTTACCCTACTAAATGACCGAACCAAAATAAAAAAAAGCCCGAAGTTAAAATAATAGTCGTAGCACCCGATATACAAATGCAATTCGTAACTATTAAAACTGTTATTTTTCAAAAGGCTATTCAATCTACGAAAAGTCATCGTCCACAGGGACGAACATTGAAGTAAAAATAGAACGGACTCAGTATGATGATAATTATAAACTTCAGACTTAAAAATGACTTGAGCGCGACTGCTAACCCACTCTAAAACCCGGCAAAGGACCGAATTAAGTAGTTAGGCAGCTGCCCAACCTAAAAACCGCACTGACAACGTAAAGGACCGTACAAACAGTCACTTCCTACACATTTTAATAACCTATGCCAAGCCCTTTCAGCCGTTAGAACAGACGAAAAAAGCGAACGTTGCCAGTGCTATCTAATTAGTTACTCTACTCAACACTAAGATCAGCTGGTGCATTTGGTCTCGTGCGTGATGGAAAAAGGTCGAAAACGAGAACGATAGGCAATGGGTCATAATTAGATTGCAGCCTATCCGCACCTTCAAGAACAATATATAACTTGTTATCTGGAGACATAGCGGCGCCAGCAATTAGATTTTCTGCGTAAGAACCGTCTTCTGAACTTTCAAAGGGCATTTCAATTTTTCCGTAATAATAGGGCTTTATCTCGTGTGGCTCGATTTCACCATTAAGCGATGCAATGAGATCGTTGACATCCCAAAGCCAAACATAATTATATTGATCAGTATGGTCGAACGCACAGAACCCGCCACATTGACGACCATTGGGCTGCGTAATCTTATAACCAACACCGGACTCATGGCCTGCACTGTTACCAATCGTCATATATGTTCGTGTTCCTGGAATTATAAAGCCATAGTGAGCCTCTGAAAGCTCAGTCCATAAGTCATTCCCCCCTGATAAATTCTGAAGGTCTTCAGCTAGAGGATTGCCTATACTAAAATCAAGTAAACGAAAACTTTCGATATATTCTCCTGGTCTCGAGGAGAGAATCGCGTCCGAGTCGACCAGAAAAGCAGACGGCCCCATACTTTGCCGAGCATTTATAGAGAGGTTACTCGCGTTACCAGCAATATAGTCATGGCCGAAAACAGATTGGTACTCGGTAGGAATCGGTGAAACCCAACCTGCAGCATGAACCAGACCTTGAAATTTCATGAAACCGCGCACGTCGGAGGAAGCCAAATTCTCTGAATTTTCAACAATTAATGTTGTATCCTGATTGTCCGCAGCCCCATCATAGTATCGCGCTGCGTTGATCACGAGCTTCCCGTCTAAATGAAGCATCCCTACTATTTGATCAATACCATCCATGTTTTCTGTTTGAGTGCGATCCATCACAACGCTGAAGTCTTGAATAGGCGCATCAATAATTGGAACCTCTGCGAGCCTATCAGAGTTTGACACTACCGACGGTACAGGAAATTCAGCAACGGCTTGGTGACCAGCACCAGTGAGAAAAAACGACTTTCCATCCCTGTTCATCGTGATGGTGCCACGCCCCCAGGCAACTTGGGACTCCCCAAATTCTCCTTTTGGAAGCCGAAATGCTCCCTCGTAAACCAAATTGGAAAGGTCATACCGCGGATTCGTTGAAGTGTCCGCAAGCGACGTGTACGGCACTGACGTTAACAAAGAGGTAAACACGGCTAGAGAAAAAAACCCTAATTTTTTCATAACACTATCCCCACAAATTTAAGACAGAAAATCTAGATCCTTTAACGCGACCTCTTGTTCTGCCCCACTCCTCCGATACTACACACGCCGTCTCAACCCTACATTAGCTCATAAACCTAATCTGTGACAAATCTCGCCTTTCAGAAATTAATGAAAATTTCGAAGAAAACTACCCCTTTCTGAGCGGGCTAAACTTTTGGATAGAATTCTGCTCCCTTGTTGATGCAAAAACAATGTACCAAACTGCAAACATTACTAATACTATAATCATATCGATCAGAGTCAGCACAAATAATTGAAGAAAGACGCCTAACTGTTCCAAAAAACCTTCGTTGAAACTGAGGAGCGTCAAAATGCAGATTGTCGATGGCAAAAAAGAAGTTATGCAAGTTATTAAAGAGACATTTCCGAAAACTTTCTTTGTCGCGTAGCAGTAGAATAACACAGACATGATCGATTCAAACGAAATCCGGAACAATGCAAAATTTTCGACGTTATTGATTGGTAACAACAAAAGGGACGCTCCTATCAAAGCAGTGCAAAATAATTCATACATAAATATTTGTTTGGTAAAACTCTTCACCATCAACATCCGTGAAGACTGTGAGAACAATATAAATGGTATAATCATTAAACCAAAATACGAAAAAACGTTATGGTACTTAACCCACTGGTCCCCAAGAACTAGTGAGACAATTGGTTCTGAACAGACGAAAAACATTGAGGCGAATGGTGCACCAACAAAACTCAAAAGCTTTATTGCAATATCCGATTGAAATCGCATTTCAGATCGGCAGTTTTGAACCTTTCCCATCTCTGCGTGCAAAGGTTCTGCCAGTGGAGACAAAATCTGCAACATCGGGATTGAAGCAAAGTACTTTAGATTATTGTACGCCCCCAAATCAGATGGTGAAAACCGATTACTCACAACAACCGTATCTACTTGGTTTCGAAAATAACCAAGTAATGATTGTGGGATTATCCACTTAGAAAACTGCCACTGAGCTAAAATGTGATCCCGATTTAAACTTGGGCGAAAATCACAGATTTTATAGGATAAAACCGTCTTGATAGCAACTGACGTTAAATGTCCCGCAACAATAGCCCAAAAACTCTGAAGGTAGAATGCCAAAGGTATTGAAACAAACACCCCAGAAACTTTTCCTAATACTGTTATTTTGACAATACCAGAATAGCTTTGTTCACGACTCAACAACCAAATCCCGGGATTTCTTATTGCTACTAATGGCAACGTGAGTGCAACGGCACATACAACATATCCTACAGAATAGTTCTCTTGTAATATGGCTACCGCAGGGGCAGACAAGATTATTAATAAAAACGATAAACTCTTCAGGATTAGGTCTAATGTCCACGCCGAATTCAACTCTTCAATGCTGACAGATTTTTTTTGAATTATATACGCAGAGGTTCCTGCGTTTGAAAGAGCTTCTGTGAACCAGAGTATCAGCATCGCGATTGCGATGATGCCAAAATCGTCTGGTGTGAGTAGTCTCGCTAGAACGAGCGTGCTGATAACGCCGAGAGCTCTCTCAGCTAGACGCTGCAGCACCAAGAGAATAGAGCTCGAAATAACTTTATTCATCTTTTTCCATCATAGCCTGCCGCTCCCTATTTTCCAATCTTTTATACGCTAAAATATTAATTATCATAGCGATATAAAAAGGTTCAAATATTATTAAATCAAGAAACAATGAACAAACGAAAAATCCGATTATACTTATACTTGATGCAACGACAGCGAACGAACTAAGGTCAGCTAATGATGTAATAATTTTTTTTGCTCTTATTAACCGCCTAAATGCGATGTAATTCAAAGCTAGGAAAATAAGCCCTGTGAGCAAACCTGTATTAGCTGAAAAATTTAGAAATGTATTGTGAGCAACATGCGGTGTCATTCCTGGAAAATGACTTGTAGCAGCCGCCTCGAACATCTGCACACCAACTCCGAATAAGGGGTATTCTGGAATAAGTTTTAGCCCTGCCTCCCACGAGATGAGTCGTGGATTGATCGCTCCTTCCGTCTGGACGTTGTCTTCAGCAACAGTACTCGCCGCGCGATCAAGAAGCAACGCTCCCTGATAAACCATAAAGCAACAAAATGAAACTCCAATTATAACCTTTATCTTTCTAGAAGATATCATATAGCCAGAGACTAACAACGTAATTGCCGATGCCAAAAATGCGCCACGGGAGCCAAATAATACCAGTGCGTGCCAGACCGCAGGCACGGTCAGGATTATTGCAGTTCTAAGTAGGAAATTTTTAACTCTGAAATACAAAAAAATTATAAACGGAATGCACATTACTAAAAGGGTGGACAACACGTTGCCATCTTGATACGGGCTTCGATACGGACCGTTTAACCGGTTGTTAGTGAATCTATACCATTCTTGATTTATATATGCCATGTTGGCCCAATAGGCATAATAGACTCCGATCGCAACGAATATGTAACATAAATAGATAATAGCTGACTCGCTTCTGCAAAGGGAAACCAGCACGAAGTACATGATCAAAATGCTATTAATCGTTGAAAGAACAACATCTGGGCTTACTGACGCTGGTGAACCTTCGAAAGGAGAAAATAAATGCGAAAGGTGCATCCAAAACCAAAGACATAAAATCATTAGGTTTTGATGCTCTCTGTAAACAGAAAAGCTTGCTTTTTTTTGAACTAAGGCAAAAACCAGACCTAAAATTGCCAACGCAGCAGTAATACGAAAAATCGGAATTCCGCTAAATATCCATGGCCAGATATATTGAGGTTGCAAGAGACTGTTCAATACATAGCCGATTCCAGCTATCCATGGCGCGAAAAATAGAGAAACGCCCGTTGCAAATATCAAGAGGTATATAATTAATTTACCCATGAGTGTCTGAAGACCTTTTGCAACACGCTAGATATTGGATCGGAGCTTTTATTATGCTCACTAGGAATGTCTTAATGAATCGTAGATTTTTCGGCTCCCCGATTAAAACCTTGAGCATCGTATAGAGTGCCTTCCCCACAAATCCATTTTGCCAATAATAATTGTATCCAATTAACCAAAATCTAATGTTGGCGACCTGATGATCAACCTCTGTCAATATTGGCCTTATTTTGGTTAGGCGCTTAATTCCTCTAAGAGCCCTACATAACTCAGTTTGCACCAAGACCGCTTTTTCAACATCATTTTTCTTCAAATTGGTGTCCGATATGTTTTCATCGTGGACATTATAAATCACGTGTACATCGTTGATATAGCCGACCCTAAAACCTTTTAGTAGGGCTGCCACTAAAAAATATCGATCTTCACCTATCCGATAATACGGTATTTCGATTTCATTGATAAGTGTGGCTCTGAATACGGAGTTCTGAAATCCTGCGTTAATCGGCTCTTTTAGTTGCATCAATACGAGTTCGTTATTATTTGTTATAAGGTGAGTGTGACCATCGCGCAAGTGATCTAACCGTCGGAAACCAAGGGGTTTATTTGATACTTCATCGAAAAATGTGGATTCGTTAAGAGTTTTTCCTGATTCATGGTCGACTCTTCTGCATGGGCAGTAAACCCAATCCATTTCTTGTATTCTTTCGAGCTCCCCAATCAGCGCCTGAAGATAATCAGGCAACCAGTAATCGTCGCTGTCAAAAAAAGCAACAAATTCCTCATTACAAATTAACTTTTGTCCAGCGGCACGCGCTGAGCCGGGACCTCCATTGTTTTTTTTTAAATAAGTCACCGGCTGGAGAGTTTGATTCGCTAAACTTCTAAGCTCGACAAGCGGATCGTCGGTGCTGCCATCATCCACAACCACAAGCTTCCAATTCTGGAATGTTTGTTGGTGTAGTGACTGGAAAGCCTGTTTTAGGAAATTTCGACGGTTATAAATTGGCATTATTATTAAACAACTCGCTGAATCCCTAGACCTATGATTCAACTGCAATATTTCATTCATATAATTTAGCCCCAGTAACGTCACAGCTCAATATAAATATTTTTAAATTTTTACATTAAATGCAATATCAAAATTCATTTATATCTGCATCTATATAGGCCGCTTTTAGGGAGGCTCTGAATAAGTCTCCAAAATCAGCGATAATACGGCCATCGTCAATCGCATAGGATCGTTGCCAGCATGGATCAGATCACCTTCTCCGAAGCCGAATACCAGACCAAGAAGCGCAAGACCCGTCGCGAGATCTTTCTGGAACGGATGGACAAGCTGATTCCGTGGAAGCAGTTGGAGAAGAAGGTAGCCCGTTATTACCCGAAGGGCCGGAACGGACGGCCCCCTTATCCGCTGCCTGCCATGCTGCGGGTTCACTGCATGCAGTTGTTCTATAACTTGAGCGATCCGGCCATGGAAGACGCGCTGTACGAGATCGAATCCATGCGGCACTTCGCGGGTCTGAAGCTGGACCGTTTGCCAGATGAGACGACGATTCTCAACTTCCGGCATTTCCTGGAGCAGCACGGTCTTGGCAAGGCGCTGTTTAAAGAGGTGAACAAACACCTGGAGAAAAACGGCTTGATGTTGCGTGAAGGAAGCATCGTAGATGCCACCATCATCTCTGCTCCCAGCTCCACCAAGAACCAAACTGGCAAGCGTGATCCGGAGATGCACCAGACCAGAAAGGGCAACGAATGGCACTTCGGCATGAAAATGCACATTGGTGTCGACGACACGTTCGGTCTGATTCATAGCATTGATACCACCGCTGCCAATGTTCACGACATCGTGCCCACCGACAAGCTGCTGCATGGTGAAGAGCAACGAGTCTTCGGCGACGCCGGTTACCTTGGCATTCAGAAGCGGGATGAGCATAAGCACCGCAAAAACGTCTCCTGGTTCATTGCCAAACGGCCTGGCACCCGGAAGACGCTGGATGCCGACAAACTGAAAGCAGAGAAGATCAAAGCCAGTGTTCGTGCCAAGGTCGAGCATCCCTTCCGGTACATCAAGCGGGTCTTTGGTTATGGCAAGGTCCGCTATCGCGGCCTTGCCAAGAACAGCAACCGGTTGCATTTGCTGGCCGCGTTTAGCAACCTGCTGATCGGTGAAAAATACATGCTGGCGTAGGGCCAGTGCGCCTGTTTTCCGCCAAAATGGCGGGAAACGGGCAAAAAACACACAAATAAAGGGAAAATAGTGTCTGAATCTTCGATTTTTTGCCGTTTAAACCCAAGATGGGCAAATATCAGCAGTTATTCAGACCTTCCCTAGAGATTTCCAATATTCTTTTGGATCATTTATGGATTCTGTAAATAGTCTCGCCTTATAGCCTTTCTCCGCGAGATCTTCTTCTTTTATATTTTCAATTATTGTTACCGCTTCGTAATACTCGACCGGATCGATGATCCAACCTGATTGGCCAAAGTTAACGGTTTCCGGCAAACCGCCTACGTTGCTCACGATGCTTGGTTTATAAAAGCCTCCAGCCTCAAGGGGTATTAGCCCTAGAGGTTCTTCGGTTGAAAACATTATTATCATATCAACTGCTTCATAAACTGATGAAATATCATCCCGAAAACCAAGAAAAAGTACTCTTTCAGAAATCTGTTTTTTATCTACCTCGCGGATACATTTTTTAAGATACTGTTGGTCAGGTGAGGGATCATTACCAACTACGAGCAATGTCCAATCATTTCTTTTTAGCCGTGACACTACGTCAATCGCAGTAAGCAAGCCCTTAACTGGAGAAATTTGTCCTATAAAGCCCAGCACCAGAGAATTCGGATCAAGATGAAAATTGGCTCGCGCTACTTTCTTGGTAGTTTCTCGTTCGTTGAACGATTTCTTTTGGGGCCGCTTCACAGGATCAAGCATTTTCACTAGGTTATTATTCGAGGATATTTCAAAGTTTGAGCAAAATTGCTTTTGAATATAGCTGCTTACAAAAATTGATAGGTCCGGAATTCTGGGGAGCCACCATCGTGCTCCTGAGTCAATCGGGTCGCGGAAGTGGCAGATGAGCTTTGCTCGCAAAAGTTTTGCAGGCAAAAGAGCCGCTCGATAGCTCCAAATCTGATTCGAGTGGATTACTTTGACGCCCTTTTTACTTAGAAATATGGTTAGCTTTACCTGTTCGTATAGCCATCGTGTTTTACTATTTACCTTGATCGGATTCAGCTCAACGGAGAAATGACTAATGCCATTATCTTGTGCCCACTTCTTCAGAGGCGAATTTCGGCTGGTGACTAGTACAGGCTGCATTCCATCACTTTTCGATTCAAGCAAAATAAGTTGTAAGCATCGTTCTGAACCACTTAAAAATGGCGCGATACTAAAGAAAGCAATCATAAACAAGATCCTGCCTACTTGGCTCGAACTTTAAGAATGGTACTCTGTTCTCTCTTCGGGCATTCTATTTCGAATATTCTTGTCCAAAATTTCTTTCAAGTCGTTTTTTGACTTTACTTTTTAATATTACGAAAGTTCCCAGTGTTCTAAAGTTTAGTCCTTTCGCTATTACAAGGCTATTTATCTCGTTCATTGTTTTTGGCCACTCAGGAAAAGGAAGAGAATCCAGATGAGGCTCTTGGAGTTGGCCCGTTTTATACCGGCATATTCTATTGATGTATAAACGAATATCCTCTGGCTTCCAAGGTTTCAAACTCTCAAAACAATATCCAACACCGTCCACAAAAGTAACCCGATGCTGATAGTCGTCCTTATGGTATTCTAGATTGTCGTTGACGAGCTTCGTGATCTGTGCGTCAATCCAACTTAGACCAACCGGTAAACGGATCTTCTGTTCCGTCAGTCGTTGAACGAACTCGTTTTTAAGCCCATAGAGATTTCCAAAAAGGCAGGAGTAGCGTTTAGCAAGTTCACTGTATTGCCGGATATTGCGACCAGTCTGGGGTAAGCCGGTAACAGCATTTTTGTCCGTAGAGCTCACAAGTTTTTCAAGCAGCCGAGGGAAAGCTTTTTCAGTAAAGGTCACATCGCTGTCGACAAAAAAGTGGACGTCTGCTTTCGGCAAATGGTGATAAACATACTCGTTCCAGGCATTGCACTTGTCACCGAGAGACAATTCGACCACTTCACAGGGAACCGCAGCGCTTTCCATTGATGTCTTCGCAACCTCAACGGTCTGATCCGTGCAGCCATTGGCGACGACTGTGAGTTTTGTCAAGCGGTCATCGCAATTAACCAGAATACTGCGAATAGTCTGTGCAATGGTTTTCTCTTCGTTATAAGCGAACGTAACCACCGAGTAGGATTCGCTCATAGTGCGCCTCCATGCTGCTGGAATACTGCCTTTGCTCTCTCGGTATGTTTTAACCAGGTCAGGTTTTGCAGAACATGCTGCCTGCAGGCGTCTGGCTGAAAGGCCCCCTGCTCCAGCTCCTTTTTTAACCAGATAACGGCATTCGCAATAGTCTCTGTGCTCGTGCAGTCAACAACAAGTCCTGTTTTGCCCACTTTCATCGTTTCGGCTGTGCCACCGGAGTCACCCGCGATTACAGGCTTACCCGCCGCCTGCGCTTCGACAAGTACCATGCCAAACCCTTCAATGTCGTTGCCGTCGGATCGGTTTGGCAATATGAAAAGGTCGCATTGCTGGTAACAGCGAATCAGGTCCTCATCTTCGATTTCATCCAGGAACTGCACATGCTGCTCAAGGCCAAGTTTCTTTACCTCGGCCATCAGGTTTGGATAGTTATCACCCTGCCCCACGATGGCATAGAGGATGTTAGGTATTTCCTTCTTGATCTCTGGAATAGCCTCGATCATTTTGTCGTGGCCTTTACGCCGCTGGAGGCGACCCACTGTGAGGCAAACAAATCGATCTTCCCAACCAACCTTTTCCCGGAAGGCCAGGTCTGGCTCAGCGGGGCAGAAGGTCTGTTCATCAACGCCCGGATTGATCACTTCAATCTTTTTGGCCGGCACATGCCAATGCTCCTTAAGGAGCGACTTGGTATTCTGGCTGTTGCAAATAAGCCGGTCTGCGCCACGCAAGACTCGATTCACTATCCAGGTAAGCTCCCGGCTTGTGCGGGCCACTTCAATATCCTCACCGTGCACGAAACACAACAGCGGCTTTCGCAATAGTCTGGCCAGAAGGAGGCCTATGAATCCCTCCGGGATGGTGCGCCCACAGTGAATCTGGCTTAAACCATTCGGTTTCAATCGCAGGACACGCATGAGAGTCCGCGCGTAAAAGTACAATCCAGTGGCGCTCAACAGACCCCAGCTTGGTGATGCCATGGCTGTCCTGTGTATGCGCTGGGGGAATTCTGCATCCACCCTTTGGTCAGCCGGATCGGCGTTGTCCTGTGTCACGATGGTTACCGTGCCGGGCTCCAGCCTGCGATAGAGTTCATAAAACCAGCGGCCACTGCCCCCATGGCGGGGCGGGAAAATTTCGCTGAGTAATAATATCGACATTGAATCAATCCAGAGCGTGAGCTGTTAACAGGTGACCAGAGCGGACTGTGTTTCCGGTTGAGGCTTGCACGCCTCGTTACTTGCCATGTAATTCTGCCACCAGAATTCATACATCAGCATACTCCAGAGCACCGGGGAATGATCGAACAATCCTCTCTGGTGCTGGTCCCATATCAATCTTATGTGATCTTTTCGGAAGATCTGGCCAAGGCCCTGCCCTTTTTCAAAAAAATGCGCTTCTGCAATGCCCTTTAATTCTTCCCGGAACCAGGCCGCCAGAGGCGTGGAGAAGCCCATTTTTTTGCGGTTCAGAATCTCCGGGGGTAGTAGCGGCTCGAGCGCCTCGCGCAGCACAATCTTTTTGTCGCCCTTGTTGAATTTCAGCTCCGACGGAAGACGATTGGCGAACTCAATGATGCGATAATCCAGCAGGGGCGAACGCAGCTCCAGCGAGTTGGCCATGCTCATGCGGTCGGCTTTTACCAGTATGTCACCGGGCAAGAAGGTTCGCATGTCGGTATACAGAATCTTTGCCAGATGGTTTTCGGAATCACACTGGCTGTAAACCTGCTCTGTGAGTTCACTGGGATGGTAATCGGCCAGGTCTTTCCGAAAATCCTCGTTCAGCAGCAGTTGCCAGATGTGATCATCGATGAAGGTATTGGTCACGTAGAAGGCCTTCGCCGGTTCGAGGCTCAGGCTGTGCATCAATGAGCTTGCTCGGCGCAGGAACTTTCCGGGTATTTTGCGCAGAGCCGGAGCAAGGTCGCCCATCACCGAACGAACGGAGGAGGGAAATTTGTTCCGTAGCTGGTTCTCGCGCCAGTCGGTGGCGTATTTTTCGTAGCCGGCGAAGATTTCGTCGCCGCCGTCCCCTGTCAGGGCTACGGTTACGTCTTTCTTGGCAAGTTCGGATACCAGAAATGTGGGTACCAGGGATGAATCCGCAAAAGGTTCATCCAGGAACCGGCAGATTTCTAAAAGGCGTTCCGCAACGCTGTCCTCCACCTTGTGTTCCCGATGATCGGTCCGGTACTGGTTCGCCACGGCCTGTGCGAATTCGGTTTCGTTGAAGTCTTTTTCTTTAAAACCGATTGAGCAAGTGGTTACTGTCTGGCCGCCCTTTGCCATCATAGCGACCACACCGCTTGAATCCACTCCGCCACTCAAAAAGGCGCCCAATGGCACGTCACTGATCATGCGCTGCCGGGTGGCATCTTCCAGTAAGTCAAGCAGTTGGCCTTTCGCCTCTTCCATGCTCAGGGACTCGGGCTCGCCCATTTCAGGTGACCAGTATCGGCGTACGGTTGTCTTGCCGTTACGAGTGCGATGTAAGTGGCTGCCCGGTTCCAGTTTGTAAATGTTTTTGAAGATGGTTTTCGGGTCGGGTACGTACTGGTAGGCAAAGAAATCGTAAACCGCATCCGGGCTGATTTCCCGGGGTACATTCGGGCACTGGAGCAGGGCTTTCAGCTCTGAAGCGAACAGCAGTTGGCCGCCCTGCTCGGTGTAGTACAGGGGTTTTTTGCCAACGCGGTCCCGGATGAGATCCAGAGTGCCAGCTTCGTTGTCCCAAAAGGCGATGGCGAACATGCCGTTCAGCTTTTCGATGGCGCCCATGCCCTCTCTTGCGAGTAATGCGAGCACTACCTCGGTGTCGGTCTGGGTGCGAAAATGCACACCCTGGTTTTCAAGTTCTCTGCGCAGGGTTTTGAAGTTGTAGATCTCACCGTTGAACACCATGGCGTATCGGCCATCGTTGGAGACAAAGGGCTGATTACCGGCTTCGGAAAGATCAATAATGCTTAACCGGGCATGGCCCAGCACTGCGCCGTGGAACTGCTGCACCGCCTGGGCATCCGGGCCCCGGTGTCGAATGGCCCCCACCATGGCCTCAACCATATCGAGATGGCTGTCGGACTGATGAGAGGTCGTGAATCCTGCTATGCCGCACACGTTAACAATCCCTATAAACGAATGTGCTTTCGCACAAGTGGCCCGAGAACATTAACCAGTCCCAGGGGAAGGCAGCGCCAGGCGCTCTCGAGCATTGGCCTTATTTTACCCGGTGCACCGGCACCGCCTTCGCTTTCCTCGATCCAATTCTGCCAAGACAGTAAATAGGGCTGAGCACCCCACTGCTTTTTGAACCGGAAAGTGCCCTCCCCAAAGGTGGACCGACCAAAATCAAAGGTTCGGATACCGCTATCACAGCAGTTTGCCAGGAGCTCCCAGTAAAGCAGCATGTTGGGCGCCAGCCGGTTGTATTCGGCGAGCGATGAGGCCCAGGGTATGGCGGCATTCTTGCCGTTTTTCAGCACAATGCCCCCGGCTGCCACTTTGCCTTCAAAATAGGTGACGGCAACAACGGCCTGATCACCAAAGGCTTTAGAAATGATATGGAAGAGATCCTTGCTATGCACGGGCGAACCAAGCGCATGCATGTTACGGCTGAAAACGTGGTAGAAATCCTCAACCAACCTTTCATTGTTGCCAAGTTCTGTGGTGCAGCCGTTTTTCATGGCTTTTTTTATCTGGCTCCGCAACTTCGGTTTGAAAGCGGCGAGCTGTTGCTCACTGCCCGCTTCAAGCTCGAGGATCATATTGACTTTCCGGTTACCGAGCTGCGATGCCAGAGTATCGAAATCAAAGCCCAGGCCTTGCCTTTCTCTCTGGCGAACTTCGAGTTCGCGGGCGGCCATGGAGTCTGCCAACTCCTTCGCTGTTCTGCTCAGTAATTCGACATGGGTCCCGGTGCCTAAGGCTCCGCCGAGATCACAGAAGGGTAAACTCACCAGGGCTTTTTTTCGGGTCAGCGGCTGTTCCATTAGTATTAGAGGCAATACTGCAACAATCTTGCCTTCTTGCTTCACACCAATGGGATAGGGTTTATGACCGTAGGCGGTTTCTATGGATTCCATCCATTCAAATCTGTGATAGGGGGTCGCAGACTCTACGCTGGCAACAAATGCGTTCCAGTTGTCCCGCTCCTGAGAATCGATCAGCACTGCCTCAGCCATGGTCTTTGAGAGCCCCCTCTTCCTTGAGGCGAAGCGCCGCCTCAGTGATGGCCACTGGTTCTACCTCGCATTGTGAACGGAGGAAGCCGACCACGCTCTCTATGCGTTTCATGAGTCGGTTCTTGTCCCTCTCTGACTGAACATAGCGAGTAGAACCCGGCAGAAGGCTGGAACTGTGCAAATACATGTGAATCACCGGGCATTCTGCCTGCAGCATCTCTTTACACAGGGCAATCATATCGCGACTGGTTGAGAGTTCCGGACTGAGGTAGATTTTCCGATGCAGCATCAGCGCCCATAGCACGCCGATCACGTGGAACCGGGCCCAGGCAGGCTGTTCAAGGGTTTTATGCAGGCGTTGTGCCTTGGTAAACGGACGATGATTGAAACCCGCGGTTACCGGCAGCTCGATGAGTTCCGGGTTAGTGCGAAGGTACGACATGGCCAGTGGCCAGCTGTCGTACTCGGCGCAACTGAACCAGTCGTTCTCATAAAACGGGTAAATGCTGGAATCCACCAGGTAGCCCTGTTCCGCCAGCGCCCTGAGGATGTCATCGTTGATACCCCAACGGCCGGAGCGGAACGATGTGGGTTGCCGGCCGGTCAGTTCGGTGATGGTGCTGGTCAGGGATTTTAGTTGTTCGGAAACAATATCGATGGGTAGATTGACAATATGGGAGTCGGCCTCAGATTCAACTGGCACAATGGGTGGCGTTACCCAGGGATGAAGGTGCGAGCCATATTCGATTCCTGGGTTGGCTTGGTAAAGGTCCGCCAGCATATCTCGGGCACGGGGGTTTTCCATTACCGCGTAATCCAGGAAATAGCTGGTTTTGAGGCCCAGATCGTTCAACTGGCCCTGGAACGCCGGAAGATGGTCTACGTTTTCGACAGAGATTACCTTGTTCGGAAATGGGCCATCCCAGTCCCATTCTTCTTCGGTATCGACGCTGAGTACGAAATAGACTTTACGCATTGCTGACCACCTGTTTTGCGCTCAGGTTCTTGAACAAAGCGGCGTACTCCTCCGCCATTGCCGCAGCAGAGAACCTGGAATAAACCCGGGACCGGCCAGCTTCAGCCAGTCTCTTCCTTGTCTCGGGGCTGAGCATCAGTTCACCCCATGCCTTTGCCAGAGAGCGGGTATCACCGAAGGGAACCAGCACGCCGGTCTCTTCATCCTTTACAAGCACGTCCACGCCGGGAATATCGAAGGCTGTTACGCAGACATTGGCCGCCATGGCCTCCATGACGCAACGCGGGATTCCTTCCAAGGATGAGGTAAGCGCAAAGACATCAAAGCCGGGTAGAAGTTGAAGGCGATCATCACGGAAGCCGAGAAAATCCACGGCATCGGACAGTCCCAACTCACTGGCCTGCTCCATCAGGCGCGGTTTTTCCTCACCGTCGCCAATCAATACCAGACGGGCATTCGGGTGGTCGCCATGAAACAGTGCAAACGCATCCAGGGTTGCCGGCAAGTTTTTGCGACTGATTAACTGGCCGATGTAGCCAATGGTGAAGTCGGTGCAATCATGGGGCTTTGGATCAGCGATGGCTGCCTCAACCTCCGCCAGGTCCACGCCGTTGTTAATCAGGCGGACCGATCGTGAATCAACGCCGTAATCGCGGACTACGGTTTTTTCGATATCTTCAGACAGTGGACAAATCTGGTCAAACCAGTGAAAGGCTTTACCACCGAGCCACATGTACGCTCTCAGGCGACTGTCTTCGGCATTTTCGAAGCCATGAGGCGTACATACAGACTTCACGCCCGCCAATTTGGCTGCGGTAGCTCCCAGGATGTCTGATTTGTAGCCATGGGTGTGAATGATGTCTATCTGCTGATCTTTAAGCAGCCGGGCAAGGCGGACTATGGCCAGAAGGTCGAATTTGGACGCCATTTTGAGGCGGTGCTTCTGGCCTTCGGGCAATATTGATCGGGTGAGCACCTCATCTGAGGATTCGGGTTCATCCGTGATTGCGATGTGGTATTCAATAGCATCATCTGTATTCGCCGAGACCAATGCATTAATCCAGCGTTCAGCACCGTAATACCCGGTAGGACAGATGAACTGCAGAACCCTGATACTCATTCCGTGAGCTTCCTCTTCAGCAATAGCCGTGTACCTTTTACAGTACCCGCTGCGCGGGCCAGAAAATAGACTGTATAAAAAAGTAGCAGAAAGGGCAGCGGCTGGTCATTGGATGGCTTGGTATACAATCTTGCGCTGTAGAGGCAGGCCGGAACACTAAGCATGATCGCGCCAGCCACAATCAACGGCCGAGAGTACATGCCCGCGATAAGCACAACGAATCCAAGCACCATCCAGAATGGCAGAAGAATACTGGGCCATTCCCTCAGTGGCACCGTGCGACCGGCCAGCGACAACAGGTTGTATTCAGAGCGCCAGATTTCCTTGGTGAACGTTTGCCGCAGTGATTTATCTTCGCCCAGGTGCACATAGTGAGTGCGTGAGGTGTAATAAAGCTCGCCCAGCCGGGATAGTTGTTCGGTATAGAAATAATCCTCACAGGTTTGCAAATGCTCGGGAAAACCCCCAACCTGCTCGTGGGCCGACCGTTTTACCAAGAGGTTCCGGCCCGGAAGAAACTGGACTGGCTCATCCATGCTGACATTACTGAGCGCAGTTCTTAGGCGTTCCACCCGACCGGCGCTTTTAGAGCTTTTCTGCATGGCGCTGACCAATACCCGATCACTTTTCTCGGCCATCAGGCCGGAGCATACTTCCAGCCAATTCCCGGCCAACCCGATATCTGCATCCAGAAACGCAATCAGCGGCGCTCTGCCAGCGGCTACACCGCGATTGCGTTGTTCAGAAATGGAGGCTGCATCGGGCGCATACAGTATGTTGAGTTTCACATGGGCGTCGAGAGGTAGAGGCTGTTTATTCTTTGTTACCACGGTAATACTTGCCACCCGCTCGATACTGGATTGGGCCAGGATGGAGCGAACGGTTTCCTCGAGCATTTCCGGGCGGCCCATATGGGGGATGACAAAATCAACGATATCCATTCGTCCCCCTCATCGCCCGTTCAGGCGGCCCTTGAGCCACCCGATTTCGTTGGTAATCGAGAAGACCCGAAGGATCTTCCGGATATCTTGGAAAAAACGTTGCCTGATCCCTGATTTACACACCCTTACCTGCTCTAGCGGCATCAACGGGTATGGCGAACTCTCGCCTTCAAGGCACCACTCACGAACACCCAAGTTCTGCGCTACTATCGCCTGGATTCTGGTGGTGTGAGCCTCGGGGGACTCTCTCAGAGTTTTTACACAATAGTCCCAGAACACGTCTGCCCGACGCCTGAAGGCCTCTGCTCTTGCCGGGTTGAAATAGGCCCCGTAGTAAAGCACGTTTGCCTTTCTGATATCCTGTGCCGCCCAGGTATCCGTTGGGAACTCCAGGGCGTCCGGATTGGAAAGGTAGGTTTCCTCGTACTTCAGCACCCATTCGGCGTAGTGCAGGAATGCGTGGCGCGCGTACGCGTAGTGTTGATCTGCCTGTTCGAGTTGCTCTTTCAGTAAGAGGTATCGGGCAAGCGATTGCAGGAATACGATATAGAACCAGTGCTCCTCCACGTTTGCCAGGTCCCGGGCTGCCAGATCATCTTCAGGAGACACCGTTTCGATGATGATGCTATGCATTTCATCGAGTAAACCGGCGTCCTCGTCTATCAGAAACGCATCAATGAGGGCATTCAGGTAGTTGCCTGTGCCACGGTCCAGGGGGTATTTGTAACCCTCCTCTATGAAACCAACGTTGGTCATGGTTCCGGCTTTCAGATCAACCGTGAGTAGCCTGTGTAATCGCCCGAGTAAGGTCGGTGAGCCATTATAGAAACAACGCACCCATTGGCTCAGCCCGATGGCCGAGTGCTTGAGGGTGTCGTCGCCAGACAGCAGGTATCGCAGCGCCAGCCCCGAAGGATAACAATGCTGGCCGCCCGGGCCACCACCGCCCTGATGCCCTTCATAGGCGTACTGATGGTCTTTGGAGTAGGTACGATGGGTGGCGGTAAGGGCAGGCAGGTAATGATCGGTGTGCCAGAAAAGCCCGTTGTTGTACTCGGCTTTGTCCTGATCGGTTTTGTAAATATCGATATCGACCACATGTTGCGCCAGGTCGCTCGCCAGTTGATCCCAGCGTTGGTCTCCGGTGGCCAGGTACCTTAATGAAAATCCCAGTACAGGGTCGTACTGGTTGTTGTAGTGCGACACAAAGACGTCGTCGCTGGGTGAATTCAGGGCTTCATGGTCTGCGTAGAGCTCACCGAAATGGCGCCAGCCGTATTCATCACAGGCTTCACGCTTCTCTTTAAATGAGCCGGGGCCAGAGAGGTTGTTATCCAGCAGATCTGCAAGCTCGTTGGTTGTAACCACCTTGCGCCCCAGAACCACACCAGTGCGGTCTATGTAGCCCGGGTCGTAAATGAAGCTCGCGCAGGTTTCGGTGAACCCGATATCGCATTGCCAGGTTTTGGCTTCACCGGGCTGCAGTTCCGTTTCCCTGGGGAACAACCGCCAGAAAGCCTGCCGTCCGGTCACTTCAAGAGACGATGGAAAATTTTCCCAGAAGTGGCCGGGGACCAGATAACGCCGTGCGCTCGGGTTATCGAACCGAACACGAGGGCTGGCCCGTAAACCCTGGGCCAGATGCCCACCCTCACTATCAAAAAGCTTGAAGCCACGCTCGGGGACTGTCGACCGGCCGCTCTTGTCAACATGAACCGGCGAATTCCAGTGCTTTCCACCGCTGCCATACTGGACCAACACACCCTCGGGATAGGACCGTTCAAAAGCCGGATGCGCTGCAATATCCCTTAGTTCCAACCTGGTATCGGATGCCCTCGGGTTGCTTACTTTCACTGTAAAACTGTCGATATAGAGGCTATTGGGGTCGCCCAGATCCCAGCAACCATTAGGATGCAGACTGGCTCTTCGGTTATGCACCCTTGGGTTGAGCTCAATGTGTCCGGTTCCCGGCACATCGGTCACACGAAGGGAAACCTCCAGATCACGAACGCCTTCAACTTCAAACGCCCACTGATAGTCGGCACTGAGTCTTCTCTGGTCTATCTTGCTTTGGGCAGGCTTCAGGCGCCGCTCAGCACCCTCAACCGAAATCAGCAATTCGACCCTGATGCCGTTACCAAGAGAAAACCGGCATTTGCCATCGGCAAAATCACCGTCGATGGCGGACGCCGGGTGCTGTCTCTCCTGAGGCTGACCGGATGCAACGTCTTGCTGAAGAAAGACGGCACCGGACATTTCTCCGATGACATCCACCAGGACCCATTTAACCGAGCCGTCCTGCCATCGCGTTAAAGCTCTGAATTCGGCATCGATTCTATCCCCGCTTTCGGATGTTAGCCGAAGCGCCTTCGGATCCTTACACACACCTTTCTCAACCGGGAGGCCGAAACGCAGCCACTGCATAAGGTTGTGAGGATTATTTACCGAGCCTACAAACACGCCGAATCCAGCCGTCATGTCGTGGCCCCCTGTGTGGATTCAGCGTATCGGCTCCGAACAACTTTACCGGGATTGCCCGCCACTATTGATCCAGGGGGAATGTCGTTGGTAACCACGGTACCCGCACCGATAATGCAATCTCTGCCAACGTTCGCCATGATGATGGCGCCATTGCCAACCCAGGTGTTTTCACCAAGAGATATTTTGGTGAACTCGCCGCCCTGCAGCCGGATCGGAGTATCCGGGTCATCAAAACGGTGCTGGTTCTTGCCACTCAACAGGTGAACGCCGCTCCCGAGGAGGCAATTACGGTGAATGACAGACAGGCCGATGTTGCACTGAGGTCCGATGTAGATGCCGCTGTGCAATTCGGTATCCCGATGGGAGAACAGTGTGCCAAAACCAATAAAGCTGTCAGTTGCGCAACGGTTCATAGCGCAGCGATAAAAAGCGATTCTGAGGTAACTGCCCAAGAGTCCTGGAAACAGGGACACGGTCTGGGAAAATGCGGCGAACAGGCTATCCTCGCGACTGACAGGGCGTAATAGCCAGAAAAGCACTACCAACGGGCTAACAGCAATGAGTGCCCCGATCCTGATAGTTTTCTTTGCGATTTCCGTAATACCCGTCACGCGCAATCCTTTACTTCTATTGCCCTTGCAAGATCCTGTAGCACACTGTCCCAGCTGTATTCCCGCTGGATGAGTTCTGCGCCGTTCAGCGACAGGCTGTTATAGACCGTTTCCGTTTCAAGAATCTTTTTTGCGGCCTCGAAGAATTCCTGCTCAGTATCGGCTATGAGAATATCTTCTCCCGGCGTTGCGTTGATTCCTTCCAACCCGAGGCGGGTGGTTATGACCGGGAGCCCACAGGCCAGAGCCTGGAGTATTTTATTCTGCACGCCCCGGGCAAGCCGAAACGGCGCAACGAAGATGTCGGCTTTCTGATAGAAAGGCACGATATCCTCCACGAACCCGGTAACGGTAATTCCCGGCCTTCGTCCCAACTGCCGTATTGCGGAACTCGGGTCCATGCCGGCAATAATGAACTCTGCCTCCGGCCAATCTGTTCTTATTCGTTCCCACAGTGCACCGACAAACCAGAGTACGGCATCTTCGTTCGGTTTGTAGTTCATCACACCTGTGAATAAAAACACCGGCTTGTTTCCAACGCTTCCCTGGCGAGCGGGATAAAAAGCGCTGGTATCTATTCCGTTGCCAAGCACCCTGAGTTTACGGTTTTCGGACAACTGCCGGGAGAAAAGGTCGACTTCATTGGCAGAGATGAAAAAACACTCGTCAAACAGCTCGTAGCTTCTCAGCTCTACGCGGTTGATCAGCCTGGCCTCGCGCCCGTAAACCCATGTCATTGGCAACCCGGAAGTGGCCTGATACTGCCGCCATTTATCGGAGTCCAGATCCATAAAATCCATGATCAAACGAAGCGGTGCTGATGTGTCCCGGCCTGTTAATTCAGGATTTCGGAAAACATAAGGCGCCATGGCGGAGCCGGTGCACAGTACTGCATCGTATTCCCCAGAACTCATCAGCCGGTCGAATGCTTTTTGCATCCCAGCGCTGTAAAAATAAGAGAGCGTCAACGCGTTGTTTGTCACCACCCCCCGCGCCAGTCTCAGCCACTTAGGCCGAAGCGGAAACATAATTGCTTTTATTTTAAGGCGCTCCTCCAGCGCTTTGCCGTAGCTGATTTCTTCGGCAAGTTCATAAGGTGCCAGCACCGTTATTTCATGGCCGCAGTCAGCCAGATACTGGATCTGATGAAACGTTCGGATTTTTTCACCCTTGTTTGCGGGGAATGGTATCCGGTGGGACAGAATAACGATCTTCACATCAATTCCCAGCGATTCTTTATGGTTCTTGCGGCTCGTTCAGCGCGGAATTTCCAGCGATCTCTCTGTAGTCCAGCGCGAACCAGGTATTGATGTCGAACCCCCAGTTGGCGCTTGTATCGTTCTTCGCCGCCCATGAAATCATAAAAATCAAAACCTCGTTCCAGGTAATCTTCGACGCAGAGCGCATGGCCAAGCATTCCCGGTTTTAGCCTGTTGTCCGACTCCGACCGAATTCCCGCAAGATAGAAATAAACCCGGTTGCGGTACAGGAAGTTGTAAAAAATTGCGATAATCTCTTCACCGGCCTTGAGAACAATCAGATCAACCCCGCCATTCTTCCAGTTACTCCTGATCAAGTTCTGGTGGAACCGCACGAAATCCGGGTTGGCGAACCCGCTTTCTCCCGGTTTATCGCCCCATCGTGCAAGGTGGTAAGGCGCGATTGAACCCCAAACAAGCTCTGCTTCTTCAAGGGTTTTCGGTCGGTGCAGCTCAACTTCGCCTAGTTGCTCATAAAGCCTGAGACTGCGACGAATCTGGTGCCTACTATTACCAGACAGCGACTCGAGGTAGCTTTGCCCGCCGGATCTGAGTGAGGTCAGGTCGATACCGAAACATGGCGCTTCCCAGCGAATATGAGAAAAAAGACCTGCAGCCTCTGACAGAGATTGAACGTAAATTTCATCTGCCGCTCCGATAACGAATTCATCCCAATCACGCTCTCTTCGCTTAAGATGATCCAGACACGCTACCGCCACGGCGAATTCATACCCCCGGCCTGCAAGAAACCCATTGTATTCAATCCAGATCTGGTCCTCGGACTCCAGGCCGGTTTGATGCAGATAAAGACAACGCGACAAAAAGACCGAATGTCTCCTCTCAGTGGACCGGACCACAATGCCCATACCGACGAGCCGGTTACCATGTTTGACCCTCAGCAATTTGGCTCTCGGTTGGAAAACAGATAACCACACACCAATCCATTGCCACGAAAGGAACACCGTATTGGTAGCCCACTGCTCGAGATCTCGCCATTCTTCAGCAAGAGCATCAGGCTCAATGCTAGCCTCTTCGCAACAAAGATCTGCCAGACTCACAGTCTGCATTAGTGGCTTAACCCCATGCCTATTGCTGACTCCCAGTGCCCATTAGAGAAAAGCCATGGGTTAGGACAAGGCGTAATGTAAACTGCTCTTGATCATTTCGGTCTAGCTTGCTTCGTAGATATGACTGATTGAAATCGACGCTGAATGAGGTGTTCTCCGCCAGCTGCCGGGTCCAGCGGGTATTTAAACTATGGATTTGATCGATGATGGTGCCTTCATCCTCTCCTGCATCTCCCTGCCAGCTATAACCGAAACTCAGCCTTTGCAAAGACGTCAGCTGTATCCCGAGGTTGATCCCCGTTCGGTATTCGTGCGTCTCAGCCCCTGTGATCTGCGACTCGAGCATGGACGCTTCGGCAACCAAGCCAAGTGTACAAATGTCGCAAAGGCGTGCTGTGTTGTGGGTTATCGAAACGGAATCACTGACAACCAGATCCCGGAGTCGAATGGAATCTGGCAAAAAGTCCAGAAACTCCGGAATATTGAGGGACAAGTCCGTGGTGCTGTCTGAGAGACGCCGGTTGTATGCCACCGTGGTTTGCGATTCATCGGAAGCCCACGTGCGGTTCACGAAGCCAGTTTCCGCATCACCATCAGATTCAGAACCGTCTTCAAACTCGGTCTCGGAGCGACTGATTCCGACACCGATGCTGAACGAACCGTTCTCCAGGGTACGGTTGTAAATGACTTGAGCCGAATCGATTATCGTGTCCAGTCCGTCATCATCCGACCAGCTTCTGCTTCCTACCAGGCTTCCCGAGGATCTTTCGGAAAGACGACGGGTAAGATCCGCTGATGCGGTAAACGACTCGCTGCCGTTCGCCTCATCCTCACCGAAGCTTTTTCCAGCTTGGCCAGAGAAACGCAGTGTGGTTAATTCGCCGGGAAAAAATCGGAGGCCTGCGCCAGCGCTCAGCGTATTACGGGTATCGTAACTGGAAGGGTTTATAACGAAACCGGTGTCGTTTCGTACGGAACTCACAGTATGACCAAGATTGAAATCGAAACGGCTGGCTGGATCGAAATGGACAAACCGTGATGCCCCGGTAACGGAACTACTGTCGGTTTGTCCTCCCCCAAAGGTATCTCGCTTGGTTTCGAGCGTTCCACCGTATTGGAGCTGAAGGGAGTTAGCGCCGCTCTCCAGATCACCCCCCAGGCTTCCGGAGAGACCGACACTCGGCTCGGTATTGGAATCTGTTCCAGAGGCAGTGTCTGTTCTGGTGTGGGTCACGCCGGTGAACACTGAAGCAGAGCCGTATATTGCGGTAACTTTTTCGCTCAGCCCCTGCCCTGAAGCGTTCGCGCCCATCAAGCATAAACCGATCAAAATGGGTGCCTTGAGCCGACGTGCCCTGTCCACTCTGAGCTTCATGAGTTTACTCCTGAAAAACCAAACCAGAGAATTTATCGGAATCCAGAACATCTACCGACTCCGAAATTTCCTCTCCGGTCACCTCCCCGAAAGGAACGCCAAAGACAACCTGATCTGCAAATCGCTCCAGAATCCGTGCTTCAGTGTTATCCCGGAAAGGCGGGGCGTTGATGATGATACAACGGTCCGGATAGCGAGCCTTCAGTTCATTCATCAACTCCCGCATACGGACGGCAGCGAATAGTTCAACAGCGGATGACACCTGGGTGCCTGCAGGAATGACTGATAGCCGGTCAACACCACTGGGGTACAAGATGTCTTTGATTTTCAGAGAGGAATCGGCAACGAAGTCAGTAACACCGGAGCTCATCGGGCTGGAAACCAGATTCGCGAGATCTGCATGATAAGGATCGCAGTCTACGAGCAGCGCGGAAGTGTGTGAATCCATGGCAAAGGACACCGCAACATTAAAAGCGGTTAAAACAGAGCCTCCTTTGTCACCCAGGCTGCTGAAGAGTACCGTGAAGTTACCCTCACCGGCCTTATTGCGGAGTTGAATACGCAACTCCCTATAGGCATCCATCACTTCTTTGTCAGGCATGCCGGAGTAGATTATTTTACGCTCGCGAAGCTGATCCCTGCTCCAGGGTTTCGGATTGCCAATAAGAGCCAAAGAGACTGACGAGTCATAGACGGTCGGAGCGTGCTCGCCATCGTCTGTTTCGATTCTTACCCAGTTCGGCTTCAAACGATCAGAACCTGCGAAAGGCCGTTCTTTCCGGAAATTTTCCTCCAGTTTGGCCTCACCGCGCTTCTGCTCGAGTTGGCGCCGCTCTTCCTGACTTTTCAGCAATGCATTGTAAAGCTTGTTTTCGTCCATCAATTGCCCCCAAGACCAGTCAATTCCCTGAATCTCTCGACCAGTTGGTCAGGCGCAATACCCATAACACTGAACAGCAGCACGGCAAGGTAACCAACCATAAACACCACCAGGATGAACAAGATAAACAGAACATCTTTTCTCAAAAGGCGGTCTTTCCATGTGCTCCGGTAATGAGGAATGGTTGTGATTACGGGTATGGTCTCTGGCAGTGCTAACTGCAAAGCCCTGGGAGACCGCACCCGTTGATCAAACATCACCAGCATTGTCAGCAAACCAAGGACGGCGGCACTGCCAAGAAAAGGACCGGCGATACCAACCTGATACAGCTGCAGGCCATCCCAGGTGGTGGGATAGGATGCCGGTTCCTGAATTTTGTAACTGACGCCCTCGCCCTGCACATCAAGAGTCATTGACAGGCGGGCCTTTTCCCGCCGTTGCAACATATCTTCGTAGACTCCACGGGTAACATCGTAATCCCGCGTAAGGTCTGACAACTCAGCCTGGTTCTGTGCCACTCGCTGGGACCGCTCGAATGCCTCTTCAAGCAAGCGTTGCAGGGACGCCAGTCGATTCTTCTGCACCTCCAGACGAGTTGTGCTTTCAGAAAGCTGTATTTTCAGGTTCTCGTAGACCGGATTCTCCAGAACTTCGGTAACCGCACCCTCGCGGGTTTCATCACCTTCGTTTGATTTTTGCCGCTCAAGGTCTGCGATCTGGTCTTTGATGCTGACTATGTCGGGGTGTTTCTCGTGGTATTTCAGCAGCAGCGAATCCAGCTCCTGGTACAAGGCTGACAACCGCCTTTCGATGGAGGACTTACCCGGATCGACGGTAATTCGTCGTACGGGTTCCTCTTCCTCCAGTTGAGCGCGGGTCAGGCGAACTTCCGATTCGGTCTGCTGGATTTCAAGTTTGAGGTTTTCGATATCCCGGCGAAGCGACTCGATCCGTCCCTGCACACTGCCTTCCGTACCGTCCTGATTGGCGGCCTTGAACTCCTTCAGCCTTTGCTCTGCTTCCTCGAGCTGACGCTGGTAGGACTTGACTTGCGAATCGATGAACTCAAACGCACCCTGGCTTTCTGACCGCTTCTTCCGTACCGTTCTCTCGACAAATCGATTCAGAACTGAGCTCAGCACTCGGAAAGACTCATCGGGATCGCCACTGGTGTAACGCAGCTCCAGGAAGTTGCCGTTGGTCACACGCAGACGGATCTGGTTTCTAAGCTCGGAAATAATGCCGTTGCGTTTCTGGTCCGTTTCTCCACCCATTATCAGGCCAGTGTCGAGACCAACCTGCTCGAGAAAAGACCGACTCTGGAGCATTTCCCGAGCTTCGTTTATGCGATCGATCTGGGTAACTTCGGCCTGCCCTCTCAAAAGCGGCTGCAGGATATTCGATTGATCCGCATATAAAACGGCCTCCGAGGTGTACTGTTTGGGCATGAGATAGCCAAACGTCAGAACACCGGCGGTGACCAGCATAAAAATAACAACTGCAGCCACACGTTTGCTGTATAGCTCGAGCTTCACTGCCCGCAAAATATCCAGAATGAACTGGATGTCCATCAGAGCTCACCTCGGAAGAGATCTTTTCTTGGTACGCTAATGACGTCCCCTGGTTGCAGCGGGTGGTTGGTGCGCATGTCACCATCACTCAGGATCGCATCCAGGTCGAGCGAGTAGCTCTTGTATTCGCCATCAATCTGCCGATGAAGAATCGCCCGTCCACCCGCTCCAAAATCGGTAACGCCGCCAGCCATCAGGACTATGTCTAATACGGTCATGCCAGGCTGGAATGCAACGGACTGCGGAGATGCGACCTGACCGGTCACCCGGATGCGATTGCGGAATTCTTTACTCGCCGGGCTGGTAACCATGATGGTCACCTCAGGCGTGCGGATGTATTCGCCTAGTGCGACACTGATTTCAGAAGCCAGAGCCTCCGGTTCTTTTCCTTCAGCTTTAACATCTCCCATCAAAGGCATGGAAATGAACCCGTCAGGTCGCACAACGATAGACTGGCCTAGCTCCGGATTACGCCAGACATGAATGGAAATGGTATCTCCAACGCCGATCTGATAAGGCTCGGGCTCCAGCTCGGAAACCGGCGGCATTTCAGATGAGGACGGAAGACCGGAGCACCCTCCCAGAACGAGGACGAGCATTACTACCACTACCTGCCGCAAGTAACTGAACGTACACATAAATCTTCTCCAAATCCCTGTTGTTATACTGGCCTACTTCAGCGCACACCCTTTCCGAGGAGCACTACCTCAACGGTTTGAATCATGATCAGAAAATCCATCACCAAACTGTGATTCTTTGAATAATAGAGGTCGTATTCAAGTTTGCCCTTTGCATCCTCCACCGAGGCGCCATATGGGTATTTAAGCTGCGCCCAGCCCATTAATCCAGGCTTCACGTAATGCCGCGTGTCGTAGAACGGTATTTTTTCCTTCAGCTCAGAGACAAATTCCGGCCGTTCCGGGCGCGGCCCTACAATGCTCATTTCTCCCTTAATGACATTATAGATCTGGGGCAACTCATCAAGCCTGGTGTTTCGGATAAAGGCGCCGACCTTCGTAACACGGTCGTCGTTGGTAGAGGCCCAGCGGGCCTTGCCGTCTTTCTCAGCGTCCTGTCGCATACTGCGAAATTTGTAGATCCGGAACTCCCTGCCAAGCATGCCGACGCGTTTCTGGCTGTAAAGAATCGGCCTTCCGGTCTCGATGAAAACCGCCACAGCGGTAAGAACAATGAAAGGGAACATCACTACCAGTAACGTGAGACTAATAGTGAGATCGAGAAGGCGCTTGGCCAAGGCTCTACTCTTTGAGGCTTTGAACCCCTCGGAGAACACGATCCAGGAGGGATGGACCATGTCCAGCTTTGCCTTCTTGAGTTCTCTCTCGTAAAAGTCGAGGCCGCTGGTTACTGCAACACCCCGAAGCTTGCACTCCATCAATTCGGGAACCGGAAGCCAGCCACCCTCAGCCCGCCGGCGCTCTTGCTGCACCACAACAATCTCGGAGATCTTATTCTGACAGCAGAACTTGTAGAAGTCCTGGGGCGTTGGAAGAAGTTTTTCGTCCGAGACCGAGCAAGTGGAAGTGTCGGCGATGCAACCAATAATCCGCACGCCCAGAGCCTTCATGTTAGTGTCGTATTCCTCGAGCAGCGATGCTGCGAATTCTCCCGCACCGAAAATCACCACACGGCGCACAACCTGCTCTGAGTCCACAATCCGCAGGAATGCAAGGCGAAGCAGAATTACGGCCATGGATGCAATAATCACGGCCCAGAACAGGTTGGCACTGCCGGGATCGGCAGAGGGCATAACCGTGTAGAGCAAGGTTAGCCCGATCCCACCTACAAAGCAGTAGGCTACGAGAGTACGGAAGAACAGGGAGGAGAGGCTCTCACGGACCATGGCGATATACCCCCCCATAGCAAGCGTGCCACTGCTGAGAATAACGGCGAAAAGCAGCGCAGAGACGAGATCAACCGACATCGGGGCGTGATCGATACCCGCGAGGGTCAGAAAAGAGTAAGTAGCGAAAAAATTGCGAAGAGGACCCCGAACTCAAGTAGTGCGAGTACCAGGTAAGGTAAGTGCAGGTAATGTTTACGGAACCGTATATATGACACGCTGAACTTCCTTGTCGTCTGTTTGACAATCAGCGACAGACGGACTTCGAATTCTCCCGGCAGCAATCCACCCTGGCCGCCGGTACCTCTACTTATCTACTGTGCATTCTGCGCTCAGCACAAAGCAATCTCAACACGATTGTATCTTTATGTAACACACTTTTACATTCTTTTATCTTTCAGTGTATTTTTGGGCAAAGCCTCGATTGTAATTGCCACGCTGCTGAGTAAGAATGATGCTCTGGTGAAGCTTTGGGAAGGAGTACCCATGACGAGCCCGGACGCAAAATCACCTCTGCATGCAATGAGCGTCGATGTGGAGGATTATTTTCACGTTGCCGCATTGTCCAGCGTCATCCGACCAGAGCAATGGAACTCCCTGCCCAGTCGCGTTGAACAGAACACTGAGCGCCTGCTTGAGCTCTTTGCAGAACACGACGTAAGAGCGACCTTTTTCGTGCTTGGATGGGTGGCTGAACGGTTTCCGGATTTGATAACAAAACTTTCAGCGCAGGGGCATGAGATTGCCTCCCACGGGTACAGTCACCAGCTTGTTTATAATCAGACGCCGGAGACCTTCCGCAAAGAAACCTACCGCTCGAAACACCTGCTCGAAGACATTACTGGCAAGGCTGTGCAGGGTTATCGGGCGGCAAGCTATTCGATAACCCGAGAATCTCTTTGGGCATTGGATATCCTTAGCGAAGCAGGTTTCACCTGGGACTCCAGTATTTTCCCCATTAGACATGATCGCTACGGCATCCCCGACTCGCCGTCAGCCCCCTACTCCATTGAAACGCATAACGGAAATATCATTCGGGAGTTCCCGTTGTCCACTGCCCACGTGGCGGGCATGTCGATACCTGCGGCTGGAGGGGGTTATTTCCGACAGTTTCCCTATCCGGTTTTCAGATACCTGTTTCGCAATGCCTCCGGGTTCGGGCAACGCCCACAGATGTTCTATCTCCACCCTTGGGAGATCGACCCTGATCAGCCAAGGTACAAGAACGCCAGCTGGTTCTCGCGCTTCCGCCACTATACTAATCTAGACCGATGCTACGGCAGACTGGAACGGCTACTGCAAGATTTCAGGTTTGGGACGGTGAGCGAGAGCTATAACGCCTATGAGCCTGACAAAACACTCCTGCGTAGTAATCAAATGATCCGTATGGCCTAGGCGAAGCATAGGAACTGACGATGTATCTTGAATTTTTCGGTCTGCATAGACACCCGTTTCGAATTACGCCGGAAGATGATTTCATCTACATGAGCCAGCAGCACTCAAGGGCTTATGTCTATATGTCTTCAGCGATCTGGAGCTCCGAGGGTTTTGTGGTGATCAGCGGAGAGATCGGTTCTGGCAAGACGACTCTGCTGAAGAAAACCATCCGGAACCTCGAAGGCGATTTAAAGCTTCTGAACATCTCCTACACCAATCTCGAATCAAAAGATTTGTTTGGTCTTATCCTTCGAAAAGCTGGCCTGAAGATCGAAGACGACAGCAAGGTGGCGATGCTGTTCCAGATCACGGAGTATCTGGAACGTATGGCCGCCGCCGGGGCGCCAGTGGTACTGACCATTGACGAGGCCCAGAACCTGAGCCGGGAGAATCTGGAAGACATCCGGATGCTGACGGGGATGGAGAGCATGGGGGGGCCTTCCATGCGTGTCATCCTCCTGGGCCAGCCAGAGCTTAAGAAGGCAGTGAGTGACATTCCCCAGCTTTCGCAGAGGGTGAAACTGTTCTTCCATTTGGAGGGGCTAACCGCCGCCGAAACTTCCGAGTATATCGATTATCGACTCCTCGTATCCGGCCATGGTGGCAACAAGCTGTTTGATGACGATACGGTGCAAGAAATTCACAAGCTCAGCAAGGGCATACCCCGCCTGATAAACAAGCTTTGTGACGGTATGATGATGTGCGCCTATTCGGAAGATCGGCCGTTCATCGATCCATTCGATCTCAAAGGGATTCGGAGAGACTTGTTGGGTGAAGATACATCCACAGAGGCGCCGCGAAAACGCTCCTCTCAGCGCCAGGCAGGCGGGAATGCGGAGAACAGAAGACCACCACCTAGCCCCGGGGTGCCTTCGCATGACGCCCTGTCGCGAATTGCTTCTGCACTGGAGAGTATTGACACTCGCCTGGCGCAGCTCACTTCAAAATCTACCAAGGATTCCAGGGAGCCCGCGAGACACCCGGACAATGTGAAGCCACTATCGCCAAATCGGAAATAATTTCTCCTAGAATTTTCCGATATAAGCTCCGACTCGAAATTCTAAATCAATCCATCACAGCGGTGGCGACGCCTCTACATCCGGCCAATACTTTTTCTGTCTGGAAATAATATTGACGATGGAGAGTCACAATGCCTCGCCACCTGCTGTTCCTCTTAGTTTGTTCCGCTTTGTCCATGGCAGGCTGCCAAACCTGGCCGCCGGGCGACTTCGATGATCTTCCTCCAACCGCTGCTCTTCCCGAGTCCAGTGTGCGAGGGGAGGTACAGATTTACTATTGGGAGAACATCAGTGGTACCGCGATTGGTTCCCTGACAGGCAGTGCCGCTTTTCCGGACGAGCCGGACGAAACAGTCACCGTCAGTGAACTGCGGGGTGTATCGAACCGCGGTGAAAGCTATGGCAGCTTGATTCGAGGATACATTCATCCGCCTATCGACGGTGTTTACACGTTTTACGTAAGCGGCGACGACGAAACGGAGTTCTGGCTGAGCAGCTCCTCGGATCCCGAGCTAGCAGAGAGGATTGCCACAGTACCTGGTTGGACTTCTGAACTCGATTACAACAAGTATGCCGCGCAAAGGTCAGCTGCAATCGAACTTGTTTCCGGTGAGGGCTATTACTTTGAAGTCAGGCACAAGGAAGGTGGTGGCGGGGACCACTTCAGTGTCGCCTGGGAGGGACCGGGCTTCAGCCGACAAATCCTTTCTGGCCAGGATATAGCAAGTTATGCCGGCGAGCCATCCCCCGCAGCAGAACAGCAGAGCGCAGAAGAAGCCTTTCGTCTTGGATACACTGTAGGCTTTTTTGATGCCGGACAGGGACTTGCTTTTTCCCCGACTTATCCGCCGCTCGACGAAGATCAGGACGGTATCTATGACAATTGGGAAACTGTGAATGGCCTCAATCCGTCTGATCCAGCGGACGCAAACTCTGACCCTGACGACGACCTTCTGGTGGCTGCCGATGAATTTCTGCTGGGAACCCGAGAGAACAATCCCGACACAGACGGCGATGGCATTCCTGATGGTGCCGAATTTGCTCTTGCTCTGAACCCCCTTGATCCCGCCGATGCACAGATGGACATCGATGACGACGGTTTCACAAACCTTGAGGAGTACCTTGCCGGAACAGATCTGGCCGATCCGGCGTCAGCGCCAGAGGTTCCTGACACAGGAGCAGGCATTGTCTACGTGGGAGGTTTTGTTGGTCAGTACTTTCAGGGAACATCTTTCAACCAGTTCCTGCTCGCACGAAATGATCCGGATATTGAGTTTCAAGCAGGCTCTGGCGCGTTTGTAGCGGAGCAGCCCAATGATAACTTCAGTGCCCGGTGGTATGGTGTTTTTTCGGCACCGCATACCAGTGGCAACCGTAGTTATACGTTCCGGGTTCGCACCGATGACGGCGCGAGGCTCTATCTGGACGGGGAGCAAGGAATATCTGCGTGGCGCGATCAGGGAGCAACCACGTATACCACAACGGCGTCACTGGAGCCTGACCAAACTGTCTCTCTGATGATGGAGTACTACGAACGAAGCGGCGCTGCTGTCGCTGAGTTTTCTATCCTGGATGATCTGACAGGAACAAACCTGGCCCTGGTTGACGTTGTAAGGTCGCCAGACCTGAGTCAACCCTCTGAAACCGATACGGACGCAGATGGCATACCTGACACCTGGGAGCTCCGCAATGGGCTTTCGCCGTGGAGAGACGATGCTTCGGAGATCAATAACGGTTCAGGCGTTACCAACATCGCTGCCTTTACCTCCTCCCTCAGCCCGTGGACCCTGGAGCCCCTGGCCTCACCGGAAAGCCCCACGGTTGGCGACGGTTCAACCACCTCACCGGCGCCCTCGGAGCCTGAAACCGGCTCTGCCACCTTGAGCTGGACAGCGCCATTGACACGCGTTGACGGCAGTTCGATCTCTCTGAGCGAGATACAGAGTTATGAAATTATCTATGGCAGTTCGCCGGACAGCCTCTCTAACACGGTCACTGTCGATGGGAGCCAGACCAGCGCCGAGGTAACCGGCTTGAGCCCCGGCACCTGGTATTTTGCAATCAGGGTCATCGACACAGACGGACTGACGAGCGAGAACTCGGAAGTACTGTCATATACGGTTCAATAGCTTAGATCGAAAATAGCTGAACGAACTCTTGGACCGGGGTGCTTTCCAGACTCTTTTGTTCTTTGCAAAGCTCGGAAATCACCCCGCATCGCTGCGCAGGGAAGCGGGTTGCCAGGTTTGCCCTGAACTTTTGTTCGAGCAAAGGCATCCCCTCTTTACGGCGTTTTCGATGCCCGATGGGATATTCGACAGCCACCTGGTTGGTGCTTGATCCATCTTTGAAGAATACCTGCAAGGCGTTTGCAATCGAGCGTTTGTCGGGCTCGAGGTATTCCCGGGTGTAGCGCTCATCTTCCACGACTTCCATTTTATCCCGAAGCGAATCGATGATCGGGTTGTTGTCATGGAAATCATCCTCGTAGTGCTCAGCAGTAAGATTGCCAAAGATCAACGGCACGGCCGTCATATATTGAAGGCAGTGGTCCCTATCGGCAGCATTTGCGAGTTTTCCGACCTTGGAAATAATGCGGATCGCGGATTCGTGGGTGGTGATGACAACCCTGTCAATCTCCTCAAGCCGGTCCTTCACCTCTGGATGAAGCGTTACTGCAGCCTCAGCGGCCGTCTGGGCGTGGAATTCTGCGGGAAAGGATATCTTGAAGAGAATATTCTCCATCACATATGAACCGAAACCCTGGGGAATTGTGAACTCTCTTTTACCCTCCGGCTTTAGCTTCTGATCTTTATTGGTTTTGCTGAACAGGACGTCATAGAAGCCCCATTGGGGAGCTGTCAGCACGCCCGGCACCCCCATTTCGCCACGCATTGCTATATCCGCCAGACGGACTGCCCGTGACGTAGCGTCTCCGGCTGCCCAGGATTTTCTGGAACCTGCATTCGGTGCGTGGCGATAGGTTCTGAGAGACTGGCCGTCTACCCAGGCATGGGATAATGCAGACAGCATTTGTTCGCGATTGGCGCCCATCAGCTTGGCTGCGACGGCTGTGGAGGCGACTTTGACCAATACTACGTGGTCCAACCCTACGCGGTTGAAGGAGTTCTCAAGTGCCAGGACGCCCTGGATTTCATGGGCCATGATCATGCTCTCCAGCACGTCTCTCATGGTGAATGGCTTTTTACCCTCTGCAACCCGTTTCTGCGAGAGATGGTCCGCAACCGCGAGAATCGCGCCAAGGTTATCAGACGGGTGGCCCCACTCTGCTGCAAGCCAGGTGTCATTATAATCAAGCCAACGGACAGTACAGCCTATATCCCAGGCAGCTTTGACAGGGTCAAGCCGGTGGGACGTGCCGGGAACGCGCGCACCGTGGGGAACCGTTGTTCCCTCTACCAGCGGGCCCAGGTGTTTGGTGCATTCCGGGAATCTGAGAGCGAGTAATCCACAGCCAATCGTGTCAATGAGGCAGTAGCGGGCAGTGTTCCAGGCCTCCTCACTGGTGATTTCATAGCTGAGAACGTAGTCTGCGATTTTCTGCAGCACTTCGTCGTAGTCTGGGCGTTCGTTGAGATCAAAGGTTGCCATAACTCTCTCCTGCATAGCTTTGAGAAAACAGTAGTTCGAGTTCGGTAAAGGAGCCAGCCGTGGACCTTAACTTATTGTCCTATCGAGCTATCTCCGGCCTACCAAAAGCACTACCTGCGATTCCCATCGCTTTTATCTTGTCGGATATCTTTACACTCTCTCTGAAGAAAAGTTTTCTGGCTTGTCTGTTTTTTGAGCAAAAACAGAGAGAAAGACTATTTATTGATCAGATGGCATTGCTTTTGCTGCTTAGGGATAAGAGCGCTTTCAAGAGTAAAGCTCTCGAAAAGTGATGCCCACGATAAATGTAAATGAGGGACCATAACCATGAATAAGCAGCTTGTCGTCGCAGGTTTTGCAGCGTCAATGTTCACTGCAGCGTCTGCATCCGCGGCACTAATCGATATCAATACCGTTAACGGTTCCTGGATCTCAACGGATCCAGCCGCGCCGGACGTCCAGACGAGTTCCGTAGGGGTTGGTGAAACCGATAACAGAATCAGCTGGGGTGACCCTGCATCCCCTAACACTCAACAGAGTGCCTATCAGTTCAATAGCTTGGCGCCGATCCTAGGTATTGCCGAGGAAACAGCTTTTGACTTTGGCGAGTTTACCCATTTCAACTTTCCAATACTGGCCAGTGGACCGTCTCTCAACTCAGCGACTCTCAGAGTCGTAACCAATCTGACGATTGACGACGGCATTAGCCAGCAAACGCTTGATCTTATATCCTTTTTCGACTTTACACATAATGAGACGCCCAACCAGGCAAGCCCATGCGCTGACGGCGGGTCTGTTGGCTCAGGTGTCAATGTGAATGGCTGCGCTGATTCTGTGTCTATCGATCTGAATGAAGGGATGTCGACCAGCGTTTCCTTTGGTGGAAGGGAATATTTTATTGATATTGCAGGTTTCTTCGCCGGTGATGAGTTGGTTGATACTTTCTGGACAGCAGAAAATCAGGCCAACGAGGCAACTCTGAGAGGCATTGTAACTTCGGTCGTTCCCGAGCCTTCGACCTTCGCCCTTCTGGGCCTGGGTTTGATGGGACTTGGACTCCGCCTTCGTAAGCGCATGTCTTCCTAAAGCAAACAGGGAGCGCGGCTAACGCTGCGCTCCCTGCTTCTCTCAACTGTTAAATAACGTCAAATAAATTTACACCAGTTATTCTACAGCAGGCACCCGAACCCAACCTTCCATCAAAACCCGCGCACTACGGCTCATGATGGCTTTGGTCGCCGTCCACTGACTATCCACTTCTTTCGCTTCTGCCCCCACACGCAAAGTGCCGGACGGATGCCCGAAAGTCACATCAGTACGATCGCCACCACCCGCAGCAACGTTCACCAGGGTTCCAGGAACCGCCGAAGCGGTTGCAATAGCCACTGCAGCCGTGCCCATCATGGCGTGGTGCAGCTTGCCCATGGAGAGCGCGCGAACCAGAACGTCTACGTCCCCTGCCCCGATGTTTTTGCCGCTAGAGGATACGTAATCCGAAGGCTTCGCCACGAAGGCGACTTTCGGGGTGTGCTGGCGGTTGGCCGCTTCCTCGATATTCTGGATCAACCCCATTTTCACCGCACCGTGGGCCCGGATGGTTTCGAACCTTGCCAGGGCTTTGGGATCGGAGTTGATGTCGTTCTGCAGCTCGGTGCCCTTGTACCCGATGTCTTCAGCGTTCACGAAAATGGTCGGGATTCCGGCGTTGATCATGGTGGCTTTCAGGGTGCCCACACCGGGCACTTCCAGGTCGTCCACCAGGTTGCCGGTGGGGAACATGGAGCCTTCGCCATCGGCGGGGTCCATGAATTCCACCTGCACTTCGGCGGCCGGGAAGGTCACGCCGTCCAGCTCGAAATCGCCGGTTTCCTGCACTTCACCGTTGGTGATGGGAACGTGGGCAACGATGGTTTTCTGGATATTGGCCTGCCAAATGCGGACGGTGCAGGTGCCGTTTTCCGGGATCCGCTCTTTGGCAACAAAACCGCTGTTGATGGCAAAAGCTCCGACAGCCGCAGTAAGGTTGCCGCAGTTACCGCTCCAGTCCACAAACGGCTTGTCGATGGAGACCTGGCCGAACAGGTAGTCCACGTCGTGATCCGGCTGCGTGGGATCGGCCAGGATCACCGTTTTGCTGGTGCTGGAGGTAGCGCCGCCCATGCCGTCAATTTGCTTCTGGTAGGGGTCCGGGCTGCCGATGACTCGCAGCAGGAGTTTATCCCGGGCTTCGCCCGGGGTTTGGCACGCCTCCGGCAGATCTTTGAGCCGGAAAAAGACGCCCTTGCTGGTGCCGCCACGCATGTAGGTGGCCGGGACTTTTATCTGGGGAGCGTGAGTCATGTTTCTGCTCTCTTGATGAAGACGGGGTCAGAAGAACGCTTTCTTCTGACCCCTTGTTTGCAAGCTTAGGCGGCGCCTTCGGACTGCAGGAAATCCTCCGCAAACCGCTGCAGCACACCGCCAGCGCTGTAGATGGACACCTCTTCAGCGGTATCCAGGCGGCAGATTACCGGAATGCGTTCGGTGCTGCCGTTCTTCCGATGGATAACCAGCGTGAGCTCGGCGCGGGGCGCCGGGGTGCCTTCCACGTCGTAGGTTTCGGTGCCATCGATGCCGAGCGTCTTGCGTGTGGTGCCTTCCTCGAACTGCAGGGGCATCACGCCCATACCGATCAGGTTGGTGCGGTGAATCCGCTCGAAGCCCTCGGCCACGATGGCTTCGACACCGGCCAGAGCCACGCCCTTGGCGGCCCAGTCACGGGAGGAGCCCTGACCGTAGTCGGCACCGGCGATAATGATCAGCGGCTGCTTGCGCTCCATGTAGGTTTCGATGGCTTCCCACATGCGAACGACCTTACCTTCCGGCTCGATGCGGGCCAGGGAGCCCTGTTTCACGTTGCCGTTTTCGTCCCGGACCATTTCGTTGAACAGTTTCGGGTTGGCGAAGGTGGCACGCTGAGCGGTCAGGTGATCGCCCCGGTGGGTCGCGTAGGAGTTAAAGTCTTCCTCGGGCACGCCCATCTTGTGAAGGTATTCACCAGCGGCACTGTTCATCAGGATCGCGTTGGAGGGCGACAGATGGTCGGTGGTGATGTTGTCCGGCAACACCGCCAGCGGGCGCATGCCCTTAAGGGTCTTCTCACCAACCATGCCACCTTCCCAGTATGGCGGGCGGCGGATGTAGGTGCTCTGCGGGCGCCACTCGTACAGCGGGTTGGTATTGGCCTGGGCATCCCGGGTGATGTCGAACATCGGGATGTAGGTGCTGCGGAACTGCTCCGGCTTGACGCTGGATTTCACGATGGCATCGATTTCCGCATCGTCCGGCCAGATGTCCTTCAGGGTGACAGGGTTGCCATCCTGGTCGTAGCCCAGCGCATCTTTCTCGATATCAAAACGGATCGTGCCCGCGATCGCGTAGGCAACCACCAGCGGGGGTGAGGCCAGGAACGCCTGCTTGGCATAGGGGTGAATCCGGCCGTCGAAGTTCCGGTTACCAGAGAGCACCGCCACGGAATATAGATCCCGGTCGATGATTTCCTGCTGAATTTTCGGGTCCAGGGCACCACTCATGCCGTTGCAGGTGGTACAGGCGAAGGCCACCACACCGAAGCCCAGTTGCTCAAGTTCTGGCAGCAGTTTGGCTTCTTCCAGGTACATCTTGACCGTTTTGGAGCCCGGCGCCAGGGAGGTCTTCACCCATGGCTTGCGGGTCAGCCCCAGCTTGTTGGCGTTACGGGCGATCAGGCCTGCAGCCACCATGTTGCGGGGGTTACTGGTGTTGGTACAGCTGGTGATAGCAGCGATGATACACGCGCCATCCGGCATCTTGCCCTCTTCCTGCTCCCATTCACCGGCGATGCCGCGTTCTGCCAGCTCGGATGTTGGCAGATGCGCATGGGGGTTGGAGGGGCCAGCCAGGGTACGGGTCACTTTGGACAGGTCGAACTTCAGCACGCGCTCGTATTCAGCGTTCTTCATGCTGTCGGCCCAGAGACCGGTTTCCTTGGCGTACTTCTCAACCAGAGCGACCTGCTCGTCTTCACGACCGGTCAGCTTCAGGTAATCGATGGTCTGGCCGTCGATGTAGAACATCGCGGCGGTGGCGCCGTATTCCGGAGTCATATTCGATATGGTGGCACGGTCGCCAACGGTAAGGCTGTCAGCGCCTTCACCGTAGAACTCCAGGTAGGCGCCAACCACACGTTCTTTACGCAGGAACTCGGTGATGGCCAGCACCATATCGGTACCGGTAATGCCAGGCTGCAGCTTGCCCGTCAGTTCAACGCCCACGATATCCGGCAGGCGCATCATGGAAGCACGGCCAAGCATAACGCTCTCGGCTTCCAGGCCGCCTACACCAACGGAAATAACGCCCAGGGCGTCAACCATCGGCGTATGGCTGTCAGTGCCGACACAGGTATCCGGGAAAGCAACACCATCGCGGTTCTGAACCACCGGGGACATTTTCTCCAGGTTGATCTGGTGCATGATGCCATTGCCGGGAGGAATCACGTCTACGTTCTTGAACGCGGTCTTGGTCCAGTTGATGAAGTGGAAACGGTCGTCGTTGCGGCGGTCTTCGATCTGGCGGTTCTTCTCGAACGCGTCTTTTTCGAAACCGGCGTGTTCGACGGCCAGGGAGTGATCCACGATCAACTGGGTCGGCACTACCGGGTTGACCTTCGCAGGATCACCACCCTTCTCTGCGATGGCATCACGCAGGCCGGCCAGGTCCACCAGGGCGGTCTGGCCGAGGATGTCGTGGCACACAACGCGAGCGGGGTACCAGGGGAAGTCCAGGTCGCACTTGCGCTCGATCAGCTGCTTGAGAGAGTCCGTGAGCATCTCCGGATCGCAACGGCGAACCAGTTGCTCCGCCAGGATCTTGGAGGTGTACGGCAGTTTGTCGTACGCGCCGGCCTGGATGTCTTCCACAGCCTGACGGGTATCGAAATAATCGAGGTCGGTGCCTGGTAACGGTTTACGGTATTCGGTGTTCATGGGCGCTCCTCAATCGGTACCCACTTGGCATCCGCCGGGCCTGTGTAATCGGCGCTTGGCCGGATGATGCGGTTGTTGGCACGCTGCTCTTTCACGTGGGCGGTCCAGCCGGATACCCGGGACATCACGAAGATCGGGGTGAACAGTTCGGTCGGAATGCCCATGAAGTGATAGGCCGAGGCGTGGAAGAAGTCAGCGTTGCAGAACAGCTTCTTCTCGCGCCACATAACGGCTTCGCAGCGCTCGGAGACCGGATACAGCACGGTATCGCCCACTTCTTCCGCCAGTTTCTTGGACCACTGTTTGATGATAGCGTTGCGCGGGTCGGATTCTTTGTAGATCGCGTGGCCGAAGCCCATGATCTTTTCCTTACGCTCAAGCATGCCCATCAGGCCTTCCTCAGCCTCTTCCGGGGTCCTGAACTTCTGGATCAGGGCCATGGCCGCCTCGTTGGCGCCGCCGTGCAGAGGACCGCGCAGGGAACCAATAGCACCTGTCACACAACTGTGGATATCAGACAGCGTGGAGGCACACACGCGGGCGGTGAAGGTGGAAGCGTTGAATTCGTGCTCTGCGTACAGGATCAGCGACACGTTCATGACGCGCTCGTGCAGTTCGCTGGGTTTCTTGCCGTGCAGCAGCTCGAGGAAATGGCCGCCAATGGAGTCCACATCACTTTCGGTTTCGATCCGAACGCCTTCGTGGGCGAAGCGGTACCAATAGGTGATGATAGACGGGAATACAGCCAGCATGCGGTCAATCTTGTCGTCCTGCTCACTGAAATCTTCTTCGGTTTCCAGGTTGCCCAGCATGGAGCAGCCGGTGCGCATCACGTCCATCGGGTGCGCGTCTTTGGGAATCTGCTCAAGCACGGTTTTAAGGGCAGCCGGCAGTCCACGCAGGCTCTGGAGCTTCTTCTTGTAGGCGTCCAGTTCCTGCCGGTTCGGCAGTTTGCCGCGCAGCAGCAGGTAGGCGATTTCCTCAAACTGGGCCTTTTCAGCCAGATCGGCAATGTCGTAGCCGCGGTATGTCAGGCCCGCACCGCTCTTGCCAACGGTACACAGGGCGGTTTCGCCAGCTACCTGGCCTCGGAGGCCTGCGCCGCTCAGTTGTTTTGCTTCAGCCATTGTTGTCTCCCATCGTTATCTTGTTTGGGGTGTCTGTCGGATTAACCTTTACTCTGCTGAAACAGTTGGTCCAGCTTCTGCTCGAAATCGTGGTAGTTCAGGAAATCGTACAGCTCCATCCGGGTCTGCATCAGGTCTACCACGTCTTTCTGGTCACCCTTCTCCAGGATGTTCTGGTAAACAGTCAGGGCGGCCTTGTTCATGGCGCGGAAAGCGCTGAGCGGATACAGAACCATATCTGCGCCGGCCTCGGCCAGTTCCTGCCGGTTGTATAAAGGCGTGGCACCGAATTCGGTAATGTTGGCCAGGATGGGCACGTCCAGGGCTTCAGAGAAGGCTTTATAGTGCTCAAGCTCGGTGACTGCTTCGGCAAAGATGCCGTCAGCGCCAGCTTCGATGCAGGCCTTGGCACGCTCAATGGCAGCTTCGAGGCCCTCTTTCTGGAAGGCGTCGGTGCGGGCCATGATGAAGAAGTCTTTGTCTTCACGGGCATCCACAGCGGCCTTGATGCGGTCGACCATTTCTTCCTGGGATACGATTTCCTTATTCGGACGGTGGCCACAGCGCTTCTGGGCAACCTGGTCCTCAATATGGACAGCGGCTGCACCGGCACGTTCCATCTCACGAATAGTACGGGCGATGTTGAAGGCGCCACCCCATCCGGTATCAATGTCGACCAGCAGCGGTACGTCGGTAGCTGCGGTAATACGGCGAACATCCTCGACCACATCGTTCATGGTGGTCATGCCCAGATCCGGCAGGCCGTAGGAGGCATTGGCGACACCGCCGCCAGACAGGTAGATGGCCTGGTGGCCCACTTTGTCGGCCATCATAGCGGCATAGGCGTTGATGGTGCCGACAATCTGCAGGGGCTGGTTGTCTTTGAGCGCCTTGCGGAAGCGGGCGCCGGGGCTGAGTTTGTTGGTCATGGTGTTGGCCTCTTCTCTTTTGGATTCTTGTTGTCGGATTACGCCTTTGGCTAATCCGACCTACGTTAGATGGTGATTTCGCCTTCCTGGATTTTCTTTTCGATGTTTTGTCTGGCGGCATTGATATGTCGTTTCATCAGGAACTCCGCCAGCTCGCCGTCGCGCTGGGCGATGGCTTCCACGATTCGCCGGTGTTCGCCGAGGGCCCGTTTCGGACGCCCGGTGGAGGTGCTTAGCCGGTAACGGTACATGCGCACCATGTAGTAAAGATCACCCAACAGCATCTGGGCCAGTTTGGTGTTGCGGCTACCTGTTGCGATCCGGTGGTGGAAGTCGTAGTCGCCTTCGGCCTGGTAATAGGCCTGGCCCTGGGCTTCGTCGATCATGCGTTCGTGGGTGTCGAGTGTCGCCTGGAGGTCGGCGATTTCCTGATCGGTCATGCGCTCGGCTGCCTGGCGGGCGGCCAGTCCTTCCATGACTTCACGTATGCGGTAGAGCTCCATCAGCTCGGAGGCGCTGACGGAAACCACCTTGACGCCGGCATGGGGGCGGCGCACCAGAAGGCCGCGGGACTCAAGGCGGCCCAGGGCTTCCCGGAGCGGGCCTCGGGTGAGATCGAACCGGGAACAAAGCTCCAGTTCACCGATCTTTTCGCCCGGGGCCAGCTCGCCTTTCACGATTGCCGTTTGCAGACAATCGAAGGCCTCATCGGCGCGGGTGTAGGTAGGAGACAGTAACTCAGACATAGTTTGTCAACAAAACCTGATTGATTTTGAGAAAATCTACGCCTGAGCGGCCATATTGTCAACAATATTGGCTAAATTGAACCTCTGATTGTTTACAATAGATCCAGTCAATCAATAGAGCTTTCGCTCAGCAACCGGTGGCGGGGTGTACTGATAAAGCCAGGTTTCGGTAAGCGCTTCATTGCCCAGCCTGAGGTACAGGCGAATATTGATGGGTTCAACCGAGTCATCCGGCACCAGGTCAAACATGGCCCGGTAACCGTCGATTGCAGACAATGGTCTGGCGGACGTGATTTCAACCTCTCCGCGGCTCACACTGATAACCGGCTCCACATCCGCGTCCTTGCTGAGCATCTCCAGGGCACCGCCAGCAAAATCAACCGCAAAACGCCTTGAAAAATAGGTGCGCTCCTGGCCCACGACACCGCCCAGCCCGGTCCGGGTTGCCTGCACCGTGGCCAACTCAAAGGGCCGCACCGGCGCCTGCTCCCCCCAGTGCAAGCGGTAACTGTAGAGGTACTCCATGCCTGGCATCAGAGGCTCTTCGGGGTGCCAGAAAGCAACGATGTTATCGAAGGTTTCATCCACGGTGGGAATTTCCACCAGGTCAACACTGCCACGTCCCCAATCTCCTCGGGGCTCCACCCAGAGGCTGGGACGCCGATCATAGAACACACCGTCATCCTGGTAGTGGTCAAAATTCCTGTCCCGCTGCATCAAGCCAAAGCCTGCGGGATTGTTATCCTGGAAACTGTTGAACCGGAGGCTGGCGGGGTTCACCAGTGGTCGCCACAACCATTCACCGTTGCCGTTGCGCATAGCCAGGCCGTCGGAATCGTGTATTTCCGGGCGCCAGTCGTAGCCCATGCGATCGTCATTTTCACCCACCTGGTACATGCTGGTCAGCGGCGCGATGCCGGCCCGGGTGATTTCGGTTCTGGGATACAGCGCCACGTCCACATCCATAACCATGTTACGCCCGGGGTCAAGCAAAAACGCGTAGGCGCCCGTGGTGCTCGGTGAATCCAACAAGGCCCAGACCCGCAGCAGCTGGCTATCCGGTGCCGGTTTCTCCAGCCAGAACTCCGAGAAACGAGGGAATTCCTCCTTCCGGTTCATGCCGGTATCTATCGCCAATCCCCGGGCAGAAAGACCATACTGCATCTCCGAGCCCACTGCCCGGAAATAGCTGGCGCCCAGGAAGGCAGCCAGATCCAGGGCAAAGTTGTTGTGGTAGTGAACCCGAAAGCCCGCGTAACCAAGATCCTCGTGCAGATCGCCCAGAGGCTGTTCTCCCCTGTATCGAAAAAGCTCCTGTCGATAGGCCAGTTCATTGGCCTCCCCCTCGACGACTTCATGAATTCTGACCGGCTGCTGAAAGTACAGCCCAAGATGAAACAGCTGAATCTGGAAAGCAGTATTATCGCCACGCCAAAGGGCCTGGTCGGCTCGGAAAGCGATGGACTGGTAATCGTCCCAGGAAATGTTTTTAAGGGTTCGAGGCAACTGGCCTTCGATGGAAACATGAGCCTCGCCTGCCAGCGCCCGAGCTCGGCCCTTTAGCCAGGCATAGCTGAACCCCTGTATAGAGCCGCCTGCCGCACGGGAGATTCCGGAACCGAAAGCTGATAGGGGCAGAGCACCCACACCGAACGCAGAGAGCAGCACCTTTAGCAGTGTTCTTCGCTCTATCATCGCTTCTCTTACCTACGCCTGACCACTTTCGCACCACTCTGGTGCATTATCTGAACCACGCTACAGCTAAACATTAGACGAGATCTCCAGTTTCAAGACTACGAAGCCTTGATATAAGTTACGGCAAAAGCACGCCTTGGCTCATAGTAGGCAACAAATCCATGTAGCCCCCTGCATTTGTGGTATTAACTTGGGTAAACTCGGCACACTTTGTGAAAGTACAACCGTTCATAGGCTTGCGCAGAGGCGTTGAGCAGACTCGAGGGCGTGAAAACGACCATTAAAGGACGAATGATATGATCAGAAAATGCCTGTTTCCCGTTGCCGGCTACGGCACCCGCTTTCTCCCGGCCACCAAGGCGATGCCGAAGGAAATCCTGCCGGTGGTGAACAAACCCCTGGTTCAGTACGGCGTTGAAGAAGCCGCGGAAGCCGGTATCCATGAATTTGGTTTTGTTACCGGCCGGGGCAAGCGGGCTATCGAGGACCATTTCGACATCAGCTACGAGCTTGAGCACCAGATTGCGGGCTCCGGCAAGGAAGACCTGCTGACCTCCATCCGTGATCTGATCGACCACAACAGCTTCGCTTTTACCCGGCAAAATGAAATGAAAGGTCTCGGCCACGCTATTCTCACCGGTCGTAACCTCGTAGGCGATAGTCCCTTTGCGGTCGTACTGGCCGATGACTTCTGCATTGGCCCGGAAGGTGAAGACGGCGTACTGGCGCAAATGGTGAAACTGTATAACCAGTTCCGTTGCTCCATTGTTGCCATCGAAGAGGTTCCGGCCGACGAAACCCACAAGTATGGCGTGATTGCCGGTGAGTCCATGAAAGATGGCCTTTACCGGATTACCGATATGGTGGAAAAGCCGGCCCCGGAAGATGCGCCCAGCAACCTCGCCATCATCGGTCGCTACATTCTCACGCCGGATATTTTCGACATTATCGAGAAGACCCCTGCGGGCAAGAACGGCGAAGTCCAGATTACCGATGCGCTGCTCGAACAAGCGAAGAACGGCTGCGTACTGGCTTACCAGTTCAAGGGACGCCGGTTTGATTGCGGCAGTATTGATGGCTTTGTGGAAGCCACCAACTACGTTTACGAGAACATCTACAAGAAAGCCAAGTAAAGAATCCGGGGCGGTATCAGTTGCCCAGGATCTGACGAATCATTCGCCGGTTTTCTGCGCTTGTCCTGCGGAACCGGCGAAGCAGCTCCACCTCTTCTCCGGTCAGTTGTACCTTCTCAAGTACTTCTTCCAGCTCGGCCACCGATGCCAAAAGCTCATCACTCTTATCCAGGGCAATACCGGGAAGTTCAAGTTGCCCGTGGTCCTCGGGCTTCTCTGGTTCCCAATGCTGCATGGGTTGCGCATGTTGCATGGCCACTTACCTCGTCATCCAAACCGGGAAACCTGTCCCGATAATGCCCTGCGAAGTGAATCAATCCGGAAATGTAACGTACATATAGCTTTGCACACAATCTGCCTATACTAAAGGAGTCTTCGCAGCTCCTGGGCAACAACCAACAGGCTATTTATGGCGGCAAGAACACTGGATATCGACTCGGCATGGGAGTTGGTGCTTAGCGCAGTAAACCGCAGCAATGTGACACTGCCGTTGCCGGGAACCGACAAAGAAGCAGTAAAACTCAATGGCCACGGCGCTTGGCACCTGATGCAACCGGCCACGGGTGAAGCGAAGGATCTGCTCTCGGTGTTTCTTCCCCTGTGTCGGCCAGCGCCAGCGGATGGTCGCCCCAAAGTTATCGGCCAGCTCGGCCAGAGCCTTGATGGGCGAATTGCGACGGTGACGGGCCGCTCGCGCTTCATAAACGGCGACGATGGGATTACGCACCTGCACCGGATCCGTGCGGTATCCGATGCCGTGATCGTTGGTGCCGGCACCGCCGCCACCGACAACCCCCGTTTGACCGTGCGGCGCACCAACGGTCGCAACCCGGTACGCGTGGTTATTGATCGTCATCACCGCGTGCCGGACAGCCATCACCTGTTTACCGATGGTGCGGCCCCTACCCTGCGATTGGTGGCCGGGAGCTATGACAAAGACAGGAATCCGTCTATTGAATCCGGTGTTAGCGAAATCCCCTGTCTTGGAGATGCGGACGCCCAAGCCCCCGTGGATCCGAAGCTGATTCTTCAAGTTCTGGCGGATTTCGGGCTCAAAAAGGTGTTCGTGGAAGGCGGCGGCGTCACTGTCTCCTCGTTCCTCAACGCCGGCTTGTTGGACCGGCTTCACGTGATGGTCGCGCCCATGATCATCGGCAGTGGGAGGCCCGCCTTCTCGCTCCCGGAAATCGATTTCCTGGACGATGCGCTGCGGCCAAGAGCGCAGCTGGTCAACCTTGGCAGCGATATGCTCTTCGACCTGGATTTCTCCCGAGAGGCATAGGCCGGTTTAGCGACTGGTGAACAAAAACACCACCCCGGGCAAGCTCGAAACCAGCACCAGCGCCCCGTACCCCACACTCAGCGCCACCCCCTGCTCCGCTGGCAATCCGGCCATGGGCCAGATCAACGCTGCGGCGCCCTCCCTGATTCCCCAGCCGGCAACCGTCAGAGGTATGACCATGCTCAGAAGCAGAATACTGCCCAGGCCGACAATCAACCCTGCCTCCGCCCAGGTATCAACGTAACCCGCACCCCAGGCCAGGCAGAGAAACACCCCCAGATAGCTCGACAACACCACCAGCGAAGAACCGATCTGAACCGGCAATACTGAGCAATCCAACAACGACAGATACAGATCACTCCGAAGGCGCTGCAGGTAATCGGCAAGGCCCGCTTTCCGTGCTAGCCATGGGGCTATGGCAACAAAGAGAATGCCAACTCCAAGCCACGCCCAGCCATTCCAAAAGCCGGCAGTAAGCTGCCCCGAACCAAACAGCCACGCGATGGAAACTGCGACAACCAGCGCCAGCACCAACTGGCCCGAGAGCCGCTCGATGGCGACCCCGTGGACAGCCGCGAGACGTTTACCGGCACCCTCACCGTGGCGCCATGCCCGGTTAACATCACCAAGCACGCCACCGGGCAGAACCTGGTTCAGGAATGTCGCCAGATAGTACTCTCGCACGGCAACGCCATAGTCCAGGGACAATCCAAGCCTCTTTGAGGTGAAGCGCCAACGCCAGGCAGAGAGCAGCACCTGCACTACGGTGAGTACCAGTGCGGGTATCAGAACAAAAGGAGAAAAGCGGACAAGCTCCTGCCAGAGCGCGCTGGTATCGACAGAGCGAATCACGAATCCAATGACCAAAACCGTGATCAACCACCGGGCCACCAACCGAACCCTCTTTTGACGCACCTCCGTCAAGCCAGCTGCCCGGTTGGCAGAGCCAAAAGGTCGAGATGCCGTACGATGACGTTCAGGCAGCCCTCAGACAACTGATGGTTCCGCGTTTCCAGCCAGAGGTTCAGGCGGTCCCTGTCTCCCGGAGATTGCTCGATCGCCGCCTCGGTCCATCCCTCCATCAGCATCCGGGCCAACGCCTGATCCTCGCTGCCCAGGGTCCAGGGCGATTCCGCCAATTTTACCTGGTAACCGTCTGCATCAAGCAGCCGCTTCAGCATAATGGGAGCCTCGGGCCCAAGCGCCGCACCGGTGCCTTTGTCCCCGTGCTGATGCTGGTTCACCAGGGTTCGAATCAGCTCATCATCGGGATGACCCGGGGACAGTTCAAAATGCCCTGCGTAGCTTAGCGCGATAAGTATTGCTGAATTTCTGCTCGCCGCCGCCTGACTGAGGGCTTTCAACCAAGTCTCGGAAACAAGATCAATCAGTGCTGACGCCGTGATCAGGGACACCTCGGGGGGCAGGTGCTGCTCCATATTCTCCGATGACAATTGCACCGCGCGCGTTTCAAAGGGTACATCCAGCACATTTACCCGTTGCCGGGCCTCGCGCAGCAACGCCGCGTCCTGATCCAGAGCAAGCCAGGCTTGCGGTACCTGTAGTGCACGTACCAGAAACAGGGCGTTGGAACCACGGCCGGTGCCAATGTCGACAATCTGCATGGGGAATGAATTTCAGGCGGCAGGCTATCGTAACGGTCGAGCAGCCACCGGTTCAGTTCCGCGGTCAGTTCTATCGAGCGAGCCCGATGATCTGCCGGTTCCCGGGCTGCCAGCCATTCGCTCTCGAATTCTGAATGCTGGTGCGGGTTTGCAGGAAATCCCCTGAAGTATGCTAATGCCTCGCAAAAATCCCGGGCGGTATCGGCCCATGATCGAACCCGCCTGGATTCCCTCGCAGCCAGTTTGCGCGCATGTTCGAGCTGGTCCGGATCCTCCAGCCAGTTCCTGAGTCGGGCCTCGAGAGCCCTGATATCCCCGGCACAATACTGCACCACGCCCGGTCTGGCAGAGGTTTGCGCCAGGGCGCCGCCATCGGAGGAAATAATCGGCAGTGCTTCCGCCAACGCCTCGTCGATCACCATGCCGTAGCCCTCATAGAGCGAAGGCATGACAAAAAAGTCGGCCTGAGTGTAGAGATCGGCAAGCCCTGAGTCGTCCACTTCACCGACCAGGACAATCCTGTCTTCAAGGCCGGCCGCGGCAACCGCCCGACGGACCTGGTGGCTGTACCCCTGATCACGGCTGTCAGACCCGGCCAGTGTGCAGCGCCACGGTAGAGCCTTCAGTTCTCCCAGCGCTTCCACCAACTGATGCTGGGCCTTTCTCGGGGACAGATGGGCGACGCATAGAATGTGAGGGCCACTGCTTTCAGCGGGCTTGCTCCGGACTCGCGTTGTTTCAGCCCTGGCCACACCCGGCTCAGCAACCCGAATGGCCTCGGTCGGAACATCGTAATCCCCAAGGCGGTCGGCCGTGTGTTGACTGGTGGTAATAACGCCTTCCACGAAGCCGAGGGCCCGCTTCTCGGATTCCAGAAACCATTGCCTGTCTGCCTCGCTGAGGCCGGTTTCGTCAGCAAGCGGATGATGAACCAGCCCAAACAGAGTTAAACGTCGGGAATGCTTTTCCACGATCTCCGGCAGCCCGCCCATGGCGAGGCCATCAAGGACCACAGACGTGCCAGCAGGCAAACCTGCGAGTTTCTGATCCATCGCTTCGCGGGCGACACCGTCCGGACGCGGAAACTGCCCGGCCAAACCGCTCACCCGGGCCGTGCAACCGTCTTTGCAAAGTGCTTCTACCAGCTTACGAACATACCGGTAACCGCCGGTGTTCTGTTCCGGGTCGCCCGGAACGAGAAACTCGACCACTCCCGGTACGTCAGATTCCGGCATGGTAGCTGGCCCAGGCAATGTGAGATTCAGAGAGGGTGACTTTCAGGCTGACAATACCCTTTCCCGTCTCCCCCAATCGGCCCCCATGAATGGCCGCCGCCATCCGGTCGAACACCAGCTTCGCCATAAACTCCGTAGTGGTGTTCCGGCCTCGCAGTTCCGGTAGCTCGTCGAGGTTCTGCATGTTGAACTCTGAGAGAGCATTCTTGAGAAGCTCTGAGGCCAGGCCGATATCCACGATCAGGTCGTCCTTGTCCAGCTGGTGACGCTCGAAGGTCACATCCACCACATAAGTGGCACCATGCACTTTCTGCGCTGGGCCAAAGATCTCTCCATCGAAACTGTGGGCAATCATCATATGGTCCCGGACCGTCAAGCCGAACATAATCTCTCCTTAGCAGGTCATTTTGAATTATCAGTAAACAACGCGATGGCAGAGTGTTTCCCGGCCATCGATCAGAATCCGTGCCATGGACTTTGGCAGGTCCTCGAACCGGCACTCACCGGTAATCAGCGCATCCAGGGCATCCTCACTGAGTAGTTCCAACGCCAGCGCCAGGCGCTTGCGATAGTCCCACCTGGGAACCCGGGAGGGCACAATCTGCCCGACCTGACTGGATTTCAGGGTCAGACGACGCGGATGAAATGCAGCACCCAATGGTGCGGAGACCAACTGATCCCCGTACCAGCTCATTTCAATCAGTGTCGCCTCCTGCCCCGCCAGCCCCAGAGCGGTTTCAAGGCCCGATGGGTGGCCGCTGGCATGTATCACAAGGTCGTGATCGTCGGCGGTAGGTTCGGCACTAAAGGTCAGCCCCAGTTGTTCGGCAACGGTCTGTCTCTCCGGGTTTGTGTCGATAGCGGTAACCCGGGTGCCCGGAATGCGACTGGCCAGCCAGGCGACAAGCAGACCAACCACTCCAAGACCAACCACCGCGATTCGATCGCCGACCGCTGGCGATCCATCCCAGAGACCGTTGACGGCGGTTTCCATATTGGCAGCAAGAATCGCTCGCTCGGCGGGCAGGTCTTTCGGTAAGGGTGTGACGGCCGACGCCGGCACCCGATAATAATCCTGGTGCGGGTACAGGCAAAACACCGTTTGACCGACCAGTTCCACGGGCCCTTCAATCACCTTTCCTACGTTGGCATAGCCGTACTTCACCGGCCAGGGGAATTCACCGGCCTGGAAGGGTGCCCGCATCGCGGTGTATTCGCTTCTGGGAACACGACCGTGAAAGACCAGTGATTCGGTGCCCCGACTTATCCCCGAATAGAGGGCCTGGACCGTGACAGTCTCTCCTGCCTCCCCATCACCCGCCGGCTCCAGAGGCGTTTCCAGAATTTCGCCCTTTCCAGCGCCGGTTACCCACCAGGCCCGGGCGACGGTCTCTGTATTGGAATTCTCTGGATCACGTTGCAAAGGGAGCTCCTTTCCTGGCGTTGTTTTGCGCGGCATTGGAAACGGCCTTTCCTGCCTGAACCATCAGGTCTGAACGCGGTCAATGCTCGTAAGCACACTCATACATATCAACTATAGTCAGTGTACAGTGCGCCCGGGGTGTTTGATGCCTGCAAACCTATACGCTGGAGTTCAGTGATGGATTCTAACGGCCGTTCAGCTTCACATTGGGTCGCCCTCCCGCTGGACCTCGCCTGGGGTTTTGTCCTTGTAACCCTCTTATGTCTCGCTACAGGCTGGCTAGCCGGGCCTCCCGTTCTTTTCTATCTGCTGGCAGTCGCACTCTACCTTTGCGTCTGCGGCCTGGTTTCCCGGGCCTGGCCCGAAAACCGCGACTTCGGCTGGGCGAACCGGGCAACCCTGTTGAGGGGTTGCCTCGTGATTGTCCTCTTCGCCTTGGCTCCCTTTGCCGAACATCTGACTGACAACCTCTGGTTGTATGGCTGGATGGCACTGTTGGCACTCATTCTGGATGGCGTGGACGGAAAAGTTGCCAGGGCAACCGGCTCCGAGAGCGACTTTGGCGCCAGATTCGATATGGAGCTGGATGCCCTGTTCATCCTCGGGCTCAGTATTGCCGTGCTGGCGTTGGGAAAGGCAGGCATCTGGGTGCTTGCCCTCGGCCTGATTCGCTACGCTTTCGTTGCCGCTGGCCACTTTGCGGATTGGCTGAATGCGCCACTGCCAGACAGTTTCCGACGGAAGACGGTTTGCGTTTGGCAGATCGTTACCCTGCTCGTGGCGGTACTTCCGCCAATCAATTCGCTGTTTGCCAGCACCACCCTGGCAACCGCCCTTGCTCTGCTGGTGTGGTCGTTTTTCGTGGATATTCACTGGCTTTATCAGAGGAGACATCACCATGATGTTCAATAACCGGAAAACCATTACCCGTTCTGCCCTTGCCTTGCCTGCGGTCCTCGCATTGAGCCCTGCAGCCTCGGCCGAGCCGCAAGATTTTATCGTCGACGACGAACACTTCTCTATGTTCTTCGAGATCATGCACATTGGTTACGCCCCGGTCATGGGCATGTTCCGAGAAGTGGAGGGCCAGTTCGTTTACGACGAGGAAACCATGGAGCTGAAGTCGGGCCAACTGGTATTCCAGAGCGACAGTGTGTTCACCAATCACAAGAAGCGTGATGAACACGTTCGCAACGAGGACTTTCTCGACTCTGACGAATACCCCGAGATCACTTTCACGGTTACCGACTTTGAAACAACCGGCGAAAACACTGGCAAAGTAACGGGAGATCTGGAGCTACTTGGCCAGACACGGCCCGTGGTACTGGATGTAACTCTGAACAAATCCGACGTTTACCCCTTTGGCCACGAGGAATACACGCTCGGGATCAGCGCTTCCACCACACTGAAACGCAGTGAATGGGGTATGACCTATGGCCTGGATGGTGAAATGGTCGGCGATGAAGTCAAATTGCACTTCGGTTTCGAGGCTATTCGTGAGTCCGGCATGTTCTGATTTGTCAGTGGCGATAATGTGATTCGCTGCACAACGCGGACACATTCTGTTACAGGATCGGGCCGGATTTTTGGGCTGCGGCGCAAATCCCGTTATGTTTAGAACTACAACAATAATCAAGGGACCTGCCGCATGCCCGGTAAGGTAATTGTTCTTCTCACAATCATAACCGCCGCTGTGGTTGGCACGGGGTATCTGCTTTCCGCCGACAACCACACCCGATTCAGTTGGTCCACGAATCCGGCCAGCGACATCGGGACCGATTCTTTTCAGAGCCCAATTGAAGCAGTCCAGCCGTCGCCCGATCCCGAGCAGCAACCCGAGCCACCAACGGATAACGCCCTTGGCTTTATGCTGGCCAGTGTTGCCGATCAGTACGCTGAAGCCACACGATATCCAGCCTGGTCGGTGCCTTTAAGCCCGGAACAGGCCCGCGCCTACCGTGGCAATCACTACGAGCCGGTCAGCCTGCCTCTGGAGGGTAACGGGCAATTCACAGTCACGCTTGAAAAATACCGGTTTACAGAAGGCGAACAAATTCTTGTTGCTGCGGCCATCCAAGGCCCTCAGGTAGTTGACCGCTCTCTTTCCGCAACCCTGGAGAGACCCGAAAGCCGTGATGCCGTCGCCAGCACCACACTGGAGCAAGCCGGTTCGCCGGGTTACTTCGAGGGCGTTCTGTCCGCCAATGAGTCACCGGGGGAATACCGCCTGATCGTCGAAGCCCGGCTCGACGGCAAACCGGTTCGCCACGCCTCAACGCTGACCATCGAGCCCTACCTGGGGGACTTTGAGGGGCTGGGCGATGCCCGCGTCAGTGGCAACAACCTGATTATCCCCGTTCGGTTCTCTCCGGAAGATCCCGGCTTTTATGCGCTCTCGGCCCAGCTTTACGTCGGCCAGCGTCCGGTTGCCCAGCTGCAGGTGGAGAAACGGCTGGACAGCACTTCGGACACCATCAACCTCAGGGCCCACGGCACGGTGTTGGCGAACCAGACCGTGGACGGTCAACTTCAGCTGAAGAACCTGCAGATTCGCCAGCTCCCAGCCAGGCCAGGTGACAGAACCAACTACGCTTTCGGCCCCGACGAGGGCTACTCATTCACACCGCCGGACCTCGAGAGCCTGACCGATACCCCGGCGGTGGACCCCGAATCGGAACAACGGGCGGCGCTGCTCAGGCAGCTTGCCGACAAGTTCTGATGGCAGAGCGTGAGCTTTGCGCCGGCTGACGCCGGGCTGTACCGCCACAGAGTGGCGGAGAAACGTCTTGTGACAACAATAACTCAGCAAAGACGGAGCAACTATGAAAACAACAAAGATCGGAAGTGCCTGTAAGGCCGCCCTGGCGGTCGCCATCACCGGCAGCCTCTTTGCCGGAACCGCCCAGGCCCAACTGGCCGGGCACAATGTGATCCTGGTGCACGGCTTCCAACAGGAAGACCTGGCCAACCCTCCCGCCAACCTTCAGGAAGTGAAGAGCGCCGGTGAGGACTACTGGCGCACCTTCTGGCTCTCCCGTGCGGAGGCCCGCATCGACTGGGGCAGTGACGGGCGCGTTGAAGGTGGCATTGCCCAGCAGGCCTATGAACAGATGCGGCAGATCAGTCAGCAAGGGCTGTGCAATGACTACTGCATTGTCGTTTCCCACTCCACCGGTGATCTGGTTACGCGCTATCTGCTGGAAAACCAGGCTCGCTGGCTTCAGTCTGAGGGCCTTCAACCGCTGAAAATCCTGGCGTCCCTCGACTACTCCGGCGCAGGCGGGGGCACAGAACTGGCCAACCTGGCCTTGAGCCTTGCCTACAACGACAGCTGGTACAATTGGCCCCTCAGGGCGGCGGTCGAAGCGTTCACAGGCATTGAGCCGGAACCAGGAAAACTGGGCGTGGTAAACGACCTTCAGACCAATGCAGCGCGCAACCTGGCGGTGAGCCCGAATTCGATCCCCAGGTTGCGCTTTGTGGCCGGTGGATCGTCCTACGGCGGAATCACCAAGCCGTTCATTGCTGGTACCGACGATGGCGTGGTCCCCACCCATTCTGCCTGCGGTGCAACCTCCGCATCGGGAATTGATTCCTGCTCCTCAAGTATCAGCCTCGCGGGGAAGGTAACCAGCCAGAATGGCCCAAGTGCTCTGTACTTCAATCACTACCCGGTACTGATGAACGAGGGTGTCACCCACAGCGGTGTGCTCGGTTCCGAGACAGGCAACATCTCCGTGCCGGTGGTCAACAACACCACCCTTGGCGGCCTGCAGGTTGATTTCGCCAGCCGCACCTATAACAAGCGTGCATGGTGGCAGTGGTGGGGTTCCGGTGACCGATACATCGAAGTGCCGGGTTCGGACCAGACGGATATGTCCAATCTGGTTTACACCACCCTGAACAACTGACTGCTCCTGGACAGATCAAACCAAAGGCTCAGGGAAGAGCCTTATCCCGCCTCGGTAATTCTACCCATCTTTCCTTTTTAGTTCGCAAACTATACATTGGTTCGCTTTCCCCGTTTGATTCACTCATTGCCGGCAAGCCATAACCGATGTCTGACACCCACAAATCCGATCTTCTTCTGGTTGTTGTCACCCTGTTTGCAGCCATTAGCTGGATGTTCTCCAAAGAAGCCGTGCTGCTCATGCCCCCGTTGATGTTCATGGCCGCCAGATTTCTGATTGCTGGCACGGTCCTGGCTTTTTTCGCCCGGCGCGCGCTAATGAAGCTGAGCCTGGATCAACTCCGACGAAGCGTGGGGGTCGGCCTTGTGTTTGGCACGGCCATGACCTGCTGGGTGATGGGACTGGTTCATATTACCAGCCTGGGCGAAGGAGCTTTTCTGACCAGTCTGGGGGTTGTCATTGTTCCCATCATCGCCCGTTTGGTGTTCAAGGAGGCCCAGCCTCCGAGTACCTGGCTGGCCATTCCTATTGCCGTTGCCGGGCTTGCATTTCTATCCCTCGAAAACGGATTTCGCCCCGAAGCGGGCCAGATCTTCTTTGTTATAGCCGCGACGATCTTCGCTCTGTATTTCAATCTCAATACCCGGGCGGCCAATCAGAGAACGGTTATCAACCGGCAGGGCAAGACTGTAGAGAAACATCGAGTGCCAGCCCTGCCCCTGACAGCCATTGCCCTGCTCACCGTAGGTATGCTGACGCTGATCGAATCCATGATTATGGAACCCTGGCGGCCTACCCTGAATAACCTCTCACCAATGCTGGTATGGTGGGTGGTGGCCAGTGCCGTGATTGGAACGGCCGGCCGCTTCCTGCTTCAGACACTGGCCCAGAGCCTGTCGGCAAACAGCCATGGCGTCGTGATTCTGGTGCTGGAACCAGTGTGGGTTGCCCTTTTCGCGGCAGGTTGGTTTGGCGAGACCATGACCAGCATTCAACTGGCCGGCTGTGGCCTGATCTTCGCCGCATTGATCGTCAACCGCTGGGCAGTTTTGAGCAAACTGATCAAAGAGAAACTACGGAATCGGAAAACCGCATAAAAGAGGTTGACCGGCATCGGCTGAATCAGTATATTTCGTCCCCGTTGCAGGACACAGGACCATAGCTCAGTTGGTTAGAGCGCTACCTTGACATGGTAGAGGTCCCCAGTTCGAATCTGGGTGGTCCTACCAATCCTGCGAAGAAAGTCAGCTACTTACATCTGCTGTAAGAACTGGCTTTTTTTGTGCCTGAAACAAAATTCGGCGCCAGAAACACCAGCTATTCGGTTGCACTCCTCAACCCTGAGAACATCACCCCCGTTCTCAAAAGCTCCCTGAATGTTGTTTCACCGCTCTCGACCTTCGCCATTCCATCATCCAGCATCATCTGTTGGCCCCGATCATTCAGGGCTTGACGCAGGCTATGCTCATCTTCGTGCTTGAGAATCCTTGCATAATCTTCCTCTGTCAGTTGCCAGACGTCGAATATGCCCATCCGCCCCTTGTAACCAAGGTTGTTACAGCTGGGGCACCCTGTGGGCAGCCAGGTGGCTTCGGGTACCTCACGGCCCGCATCCAAAAGCCATTGCTTGGTTATTTCGTCAGGCTGACCCTTGGTGCGGCATTCCTTGCAAAGCCTGCGAACAAGTCTCTGTGAAGCCACGATGCCGAGGTTGGCCGCAATCTCGTAGTCGTCGAGCCCGAGGTTCCGCAGTGAAGTGACAGTGCCAACGGCATCACGACTGTGCAGCGTGGCCATCATGGATCGGCCGCTGGTTGCAACGCTAATGGCGGCTTGGGCTGAGGGAACGTCGCGAATCTCACCTATCAAGACATAGTCCGGGTCGAGGCGAAGCATTGCCTGGGTGCCACGGGTAAAGTCGAGTTCGTGGGAGCTATCAACCTGCACCTGATTAATGCCCGGAACTTCGTATTCAACGGGGTCTTCCAACGTCACTACATGACTGTCGCTTAGTTTGAGTTCATGCAACAGGGCATAGAGCGTTGTGGTCTTGCCGCTTCCGGTTGGACCAGACACCAGGAACATGCCTCCTGTTGCATCCATCCAACGCTGGATCCATCCAATACCCTCGGACGGTATGCCAAGTTCCTGGATATTCTGGACTGAAGCTGGCGGCGTCAGTACCCTGATTGCCAGCTTGTCCCCCGACACACAAGGGATGGACGTGACCCTGAGATCAAGATCGATTTCATCGAGGGTGTAGACAAAGCTTCCCTCATTACAGCGGACGGAGGGAATAGGATCGAGGCTGGCCATAGCCTTGAACTGGTTGACCAGGCGACGCCCCTGATCGTATGACACTTCTACCGCGTCAACGATGATACCGTCGATACGCAGCCTCACCCTGTAGTGATCTGGAAAGGGATCGAGATGAAGGTCCGTTGCCCTCGCTGAGACAGCGTCCGAGAGAAGCGCATCGGCTTCCAGTGTTTCCGGAGCCTCGTCATCATCCGCTATCAATTGGCAGAACTCGACCAGGAGGTGGTCTCTGAGGTGACGCTCAAATCGACGGTGGGCACTGCTTTTTTCACTCATGGAGGGCTCCTTGGGAGGATTTGTTCCCTGAGTGTAGCAAACGGGTTTACAGGCCCTTATTGAGAGCGTGACTGGTCAACGAAAATCAACTCTTCCAGATCGAAGCCCTCTGCCCTGGCCCGATCCTTGAATGACTCTATCGCCTTTTCGCTGACTTCCGGCGTACGTGAGAGGAACCAGAGATAGCCCCTGTTGTGCCCGGTCACGTAGGCATGGGAATACGCTTCTTTATCAAGCTCAAACACAACGTAAGTTGCATAAAAGGGCCCGAAGAAGGATACCTTCAGGTGCCCAGTGTTTTCATCCTCGACAAACACCGCACGGCCATCGGCTTCTTCCCATTTCCCTTCCTCCGCGTTATAGCCACGGTTAATGACTTTTATGCTGCCATCTTCGTTACGGCTGTATTCCGCGCGAACATTGGTGAGACCGCGCTCAAAGGAATGGTCCAGGCGGGCAATTTCGTACCAGGTACCCAGGTAGCGGTCACTCTCGAAACCGGTGACCGGCTCAATGTCCTCGGGAAGACCGGTACAGCCAGCGACAGCAATAAGCCCGACTAGCAAGGACCATCTTTTGACAACGGCTATCATCTCGAACGCTCCGTTTTCGAATATCAGAAACGACAAGGGCCAGCAGTTGCTGGCCCTTGTTTCATACTTTGTAGAAGTCCCGATACCAGTCTACAAACCTGGCAATGCCTTCCTCTACGGGCGTGGCCGGTTTATAGCCGACGTCTTCGATCAGATCATCGACATTGGCGTAGGTGGCGGGTACGTCCCCGGGCTGCAGTGGCAGCAGGTTTTTCTCGGCTTTCTTGCCAACCCGCTCCTCGATAATCTCGATAAACCGAGAAAGCTCCACCGGGTTGTTACTGCCGATGTTGTACAAGCGATAAGGGGCCTTACTGGTACCTGGATCGGGGGTTGAACCACTCCACTGATCGTTCGGTTCGGCAACGTGATCCAGGGTCCGGATCACGCCTTCAACGATGTCGTCGATGTAGGTGAAATCCCGGCGGTGATGGCCATGGTTAAAGACGTCGATGGGTTCTCCGGCGAGGATCTTCTTGGTGAAGATAAACAACGCCATATCCGGCCGGCCCCAGGGACCATAGACCGTGAAGAATCTGAGGCCTGTGGTGGGCAGGTTATACAGGTGGCTGTATGTGTGGGCCATGAGCTCATTCGCCTTCTTGGAGGCGGCATAGAGGCTCAGAGGGTGATCCACGTTGTCGTGAATCGAGAAAGGCATGGTCTCGTTGGCACCATACACCGAGCTGCTGGATGCATATACGAGGTGTTTCACCTTGTTGTGCCGGCAACCCTCAAGGATATTCATGAAGCCAACAAGGTTGGCATCAACGTAAGCGTGAGGATTCTCAATGGAATATCGCACACCCGCCTGGGCCGCCAGGTGCACTACCCGCTCAGGCTTGTGCTCGGCGAAAAGGGCTTCCATGGCGGCGCGGTCAGCCACATCCTGACGGACTTCGGTAAAACCAGCTTTGTCGGTCAGGCGTTTCAGCCGCGCTTCCTTCAGGTTCACATCGTAGTAGTCGTTGACGTTATCAACCCCAATAACTTCATCGCCCCGGTCAAGCAGGCGATGAGCCAGGTGTGAACCGATAAAGCCGGCCGTGCCGGTAACAAGAATCTTCACGTGTCTCTCCCTGAAATGAATGCCGGACTCAGAAGGATACGCCTGCGCTCACGAACGGCCCGCCAATCTCAACATTCAGGCGGTCGCTGTCGTCCTCGTAATCAATGGACATCTGACGATAGCCCGCTCGGAACTGGATCAATGAGATCTCGTACTGACCGTAGGCGTTGAAATCGTGCAGCGAATCGCCGTCGAAGCTGATGAAGTTTCCCTCGGCTCCCACGGACAGGCCAGTCAGCGGCAGATCAAATCGTGCTGCCAGATAGCCCATCGGGATAACTGCGTCGACGCTGGTCTCGCTTGATGCCAACCCATTCGCTTGCTGCACGATCAGATCGCCGGAAAAATCGCGAGCGGTCAGACCAAGATCGAGATTTACCCAGTTATCCAGAACTTCGTAATAAAGGGTCAGATCCAGCTGTTCCAGATCCAGATCGGACTGCACCTCGCCCGAGACGCCGTCGAAGCCGGCGAGACCAACATCGCCACGGCCACTCTGTTCAACCAACGTGTAATTGAGTCGAACATTAGGCAATAGCGGCACGGGATGCTCCAGATACAACGAAGCATTGGCGTTCGAGTCGCTGTCGAGATTCAGATCGTTCTCAACGTCCACAACGTCATTGTTGGTGGCAGCCTTCCCGGAAAGATCAGAATCCCAGTAACTCACACTGGCACCCAGACCAACCACATCTGCCTGTGACAGAGGCGCCACCAGGATCAGTGAACCACCTACAGCAAGCATCAGTTTACGCATGACACACCTTCTATCTGTTGTTTGTTTCTATCAGTCGAACTGGATTCCCAAACGGCGACCGACTTCCTCATAGGTTTCAATAACCTCGCCCAGACCTTGCCTGAAGCGATCCTTATCCATTTTCTTGCGGGTTTCCTTGTCCCAGATCCGGCAACCGTCCGGGCTGAATTCATCGCCCAACACGATCTTCCCTTCGCTGCGCCCGAACTCAAGTTTATAGTCCACGAGCAGCATACCAGCATCATTGAACAGGGCCTTGAGCACGTCATTTACCCGGTAGGTAAGTGCTTTCATCTGCTCCAGTTCGTCGGCTGACGCCCAACCAAAACTGACGGCCAGGGATTCGTTGACCATGGGGTCGTGGAGCGCGTCGTTCTTCAAAAACAGTTCGTAGGTGGGCGGATTCAGTTCCTGCCCTTCTTCGACGCCAAGCCGACGGCAGAGACTGCCAGCGGAGACGTTGCGAACCACGCATTCAACCGGGATCATGTCCAGTTTCTTCACGAGCGATTCGGTCGACGACAAGAGTCCCTCGAAATGGGTCGGTACGCCCGCCGCCTCGAGTTTTTCCATAATGAACGCATTGAACTTGTTGTTCACCATGCCCTTGCGATTAAGCTGTTCCTTTTTCTCGCCGTCGAAGGCGGATGTGTCGTCACGGAACACCAGCACGAACCGCTCGGGGTCGTCGGTACGGTAGACGGATTTAGCCTTGCCGGCGTAGAGTTCTTCGCGTTTTTCCATTGGGGGTCTCCGAAAAGCGGCCGCCCTGAGCGGCCTCTTCCTGAATCAGTATAGGTAATCGAATAGTTGCGCGAGCAGATCCGCCGTCGTGCGGCTGCCAGTGTAGTCCGGAACCTCGTCGGCAGAGATGACAATGGCGTCGCTCTGCTGGCTGAGGTTTACAGTGTGGGTATGCTGCGGCGCCTCTTTATCACTGAACCAGCTGAACCAACCCGGATCCCGCTCGTCTTCGGTCCGGAAATCGACATGGAACCAACCCTCACTGCGGTTCAGATCAACAACAGGAATGCCCGAGTCTGTCAGCGCCCGGCTTACTTCAGCCCAGGAACGACCATAATCAAGCTCCATGCGGATCGAGACCGCCTCATCGTTTTCCGAGATCAGGCGAACAAGCGGATCGCTAACCATGCCGGATGCTGCTCGGGAAAAGGACTTGGTTTCCTCCCGGGCCCTGAGAAAATCTCCCAGGTCTGACAACAGGCGTCGCTGAAGCTCCAACGCCTGCTCCGAAGGGTCGGACACACCGCTCCAGGGGATCAGTTCGTCTGGCTGATCCGCCACTTCCAGTTTGCGCACCTGCACTTCGGTGGTCTTACGACGAACGCCGGGAGCCATACGCAGCTGGAGGACGACTTTCTGTTCGCCAGCAGACGGATTATCGGAAAGCTCCACCAGTTCCCTGGCGCGCTTGCTGAAGTTGGCAAGCTCAGTCTGCAGGAGGCCGAGCTGGGGGCTGTCAAAACCAACGCCCAGGCCACGCTCCGACAGGTAGCTGTTCACCGCGGGCCAGATTCGTCCGGGCACATCGTTCACCAATAGCCAAAGCCGGCCATCGAGCTCTTCAATCACATAGTTTTCATCCAGGATGTCCGAGGTCATGTCCGGCGGACGCGGTATATCGGACGGGTACATCTTGCTGGCATCGGCCGGCTGGACATCACGGATTGGCATGGTCTGGCTGAAACGGGAATCGTCGGCGGTTGGAGGCAGTTCCAGCGGCTTCCCTTCCGTCGCATTTACGTAGCGCTCGGAACGATCTTCAACAAAGCTGCATCCTGAAGCTGCTGCGAGAAGCAGCAGCCCGGATACCATAACAGCGGGTTTCAACATCAGGTTACTACCGGTTCCTTTTAGAACCTGCATCAGGTTACTCCGGGGCTGGGATGATTTAAGCAAACTCAGAGTACACCTGAGGCCTTGAGGGCATCTTCCACTTCGCTATGGAACTTTTCGCTGAGCGGTGTCAGCGGCAGGCGGATGCCCTCCCCGATCATTCCCATTCGGTGAAGCGCCCATTTAACCGGAATCGGGTTCGCCTCAAGGAACAGCTTCCGGTTGAGCGGCATGAGCAGTTCGTTCAGACGCTCGGTCTCTTCGCGGTTTCCTGCTACGGCCGCTTCGCAGAGCTGGGCCATGGCTTTCGGAGCTACGTTGGCAGTCACAGAGACGTTGCCTTTGGCACCCGCGAGCATCAACTCAGCCGCGGTGGCGTCATCACCGGAGTAAACCGCAAGACGGCCATTCAAGGCTTCGATCAGTTCAGCACCGCGGGGAATATTGCCCGTGGCGTCCTTGATACCCACGATGTTCGGGATATCAGCAAGCCGCAGCACGGTCTCGTTCAGCATGTCGCAGGCAGTCCGGCCGGGCACGTTGTACAGCATCTGGTTCATGCCGGGGACGGCTTCGGCGATGGCTTTGAAATGCTGGTACAGGCCTTCCTGGGTCGGCTTGTTGTAGTAGGGAACAACGAGCAGACAGGCATCGGCGCCAAGCTTATGGGCTTCGGCCGTCAGTTCAATGGCCTCACGGGTACTGTTACCGCCCGTGCCCGCAATAACCGGGATGCGACCATTAACGCGTTTGATGATGTGGCCAATGGTCTGGCAATGCTCTTCCGGGTCGAGCGTTGCGGATTCGCCAGTGGTGCCCACAGCCACAATGCCGTGCGTGCCGTTTTCAATATGAAAGTCTACCAGCTTGTCCAGATCCTCCCAGTGAATATCACCGTTTGGATGCATGGGCGTGACCAGTGCGACAAGGCTACCCGTAATCATAAAAGCTCCGTCCGAATAAAACCGATATGGTAATGTTGGGCACGAACTGACACAAGGGAATTAAAGGAGATGTCATGCCATCCGTTGAGTTAAACAAACCCGTTCCGGATTTTGAAGCGCCGGCTACCGGAGATCAGACCATAAGGCTGGACAATCTGAAGGGTCAGAATGTGGTGATTTACTTCTATCCGAAGGACAACACCCCTGGCTGCACCACCGAGGGCCAGGACTTCCGGGATCGGATGAAACAGTTCGAAGAGCTGGACACGGTTATTCTTGGAGTATCCAGGGACGGCCTGAAAGCCCACGAGAACTTCCGGGCCAAGCATGAGTTTCCCTTCCACCTGATTTCAGACAAGGACGAAGCCCTCTGCAACCTCTTTAACGTGATCAAGCTGAAAAAGCTCTACGGCAAGGAGTACATGGGCGTCGACCGCAGCACCTTCCTGATTGATAAGGACGGCGTGTTGAGAGCGGAATGGCGTGGCGTGAAGGTCAAAGGCCACGCGGACGAGGTTCTGGAGGCCGTACAGGCGCTTTAAGCGCCTGTCAGGTGTCGCTGGTTTCGGCCAGGGGCGCAGACTCCTTCACCGGCCAGGCGGCAAATACGGCCTTGAGCATGGTTGCCAGCGGAATAGCAAAGAAAACACCCCACAAGCCCCAGATGCCTCCGAAGAACAATACTGCAACGATAATGGCGACCGGGTGCAGATTGTTAACTTCCGAGAAGAGAATCGGAACCAGGACGTTACCATCCAGCGCCTGAATAACACCGTACACCACCATCACCCAGATAAATTGGCTGCCCCAGCCGAAGGCAAACAGTGCAATCACCGCAACAGGGATGGTGACAACAGCGGCACCAATGTAGGGAATAACAACGCTCAGCCCCACCAGCAGGGAAAGCAACGCAGCGTAGGGCATGCCCAGTAACTTGAAGGCAATGTAGGTGGCGCCCCCCACGATCAGGATCTCAACCGCCTTGCCGCGCACGTAATTGGCACACTGGAGGTTCACCTCGTGCCAAATCTGCAGCATCATCGGACGCTGGGGTGGCAAAAGCCGGGCAATGGAATTCAGCAGCACTGCCCTGTCCTTCAAGAAGAAGAACACCAGAATCGGTACCAGCACCATGTAAATCAGTAACGCCACAAGGTCCGGAATGCTGGACAGCGAGAACGACACCAGCCATTGGGTCATGTGCCCCACTTCGGTACTCACCTGGCTGTAGACGGTGCTGACAGCCTCTCCAGAGATCAGGTGGGGATATTGTTCCGGCAGCAGCTCAAGATAGGATTGGAGCTCCCGGATGATACGCGGTGCTTCACCTGCCAGGTTACTCAGCTGCGTCCAGATCAGCGGAAGCAGGCCAAACAGGAAGCCGACCAGTACGCCGAGGAAAACCAGGAACACGCCAATGATCGAAACCGTCTCAGGCACGCCGAGCTTGTTGAGCTTGGTAACCAGGCCCTGCAGAATAAAGGCGACAATGAGCGAGGCAATGGCCGGCGCAAGCATGGCACCGAACCAGATAACAAAGACGGTTCCTGTCACCAGAATCAAGAACAGGATGACCGCTTCTTCATCCGAGAAGTATTTGTGCGCGAGACCGCGTAATGTCCTGATCATTTACAGCTCCGAATTCTTAACCGCCGCACTTTATCACAAACCGGTACTGCCCGGCGGTTTCGGAACTGCTCATTAGCTTGTGATCAGACAGTTGCAGAAAGGCCGGAATATCCCGTGCGGAACCCGCGTCTGTTGCGATCACCTCGAGTTCTTCACCGGGCGCCATGCTGTTAAGCTCCAGTTTTGTTTTCAGCAAAGGCATCGGGCAGCGCAACCCGGAGGCGTCAAGCGTTCGATCAACCATACTAGCGATACACTCTCGCGAAAATTATAAGCGGATTTAACAAGCGGGCATTATGCCGACAGTGATAATGTATTGCATCACAATCCTCTTCAAGCAGGGGATCAGAACTTTTTATCGTAAACCGCTGTCAAACCGGCGACTCAGACCACAGGCACCCGGCACTACATGATTGTTAATCAACCCCGACCCCGAACGCTAGCGGGACTGGCGGTAACCGCCTTTCTGGCACTGTTGTTTGCTGCATTACCGGGCCATGCCCAGGAAAGCAGACTACCTAGCATAGGTGGCAGTGGCGGAGGCCTGATTGCAGGCCAGCAGGAATCGGATATCGGCCAGCAGGTCATGGTGTCTATCCGCCGATCAGCACCCCGGATAAGCGACCCCCTGGTTTATGACTACCTCAGCGCTATCACCTATCGCCTGGTTCCCTCGGCGCCCCTGCAGAATCGGGACCTGACCCTGGCGCTGATAGACAGCCCGGCAATCAACGCCTTCGCCGTGCCCGGCGGCATTGTTGGGGTCAACGGGGGTTTGTTCCTGAATGCCGCTACCGAGCAACAGTTTGCCTCGGTACTGGCGCACGAGCTCGCCCATCTTAGCCAGCGGCACTTTGCCCGGCGCATGGAACAGCAGGAAACCAGTGCGCCGCTCACACTGGCAGGCATGATTGCCGGCATTGTGTTGTCGGCGGTCACCCAGTCGGATATCGGTTTTGCGGCCATTGCAGGAACCCAGGCTCTGGCGGCCCAGAACATGCTGGCTTATAGCCGGGCCCATGAGCAGGAAGCCGACCGGGTCGGCCTCGACATTCTGGCCAGTGCCGGCATGGATCCCCGCGGCATGCCGGAAATGTTCGAAATCATGATGCGGCAGAACCGGATGCAGGGAAATCGCCTACCTGAATATCTGTCTACGCACCCGTTGACCCAGAGCCGTGTGGCCGACACCCGCAGCCGAGCCGAACAGTATCCGGACGAAAAGATCCGTGATGGCCAGGAATATCACCTGATGCGCAGTCGACTCCAGGTGCACTACGCACCCTCGGCCGATGTCGCGGTGGAAACCTTCGAAGCCTACCTGGATAGAACGGATGTTCAGAGGAATGACGCTATCCGGTACGGCTTGTCCGTGGCCTATCTTGAGAACAGGCAGTACGACAAGGCGGTGTATATACTGGAAGACCTTCTGGCCAGGAATCCCGGCCGGATCACCTTCCAGGTGACTCTGGCAGAAGTAAGGCTGGCGCAGAATCGTTTGGACGATGCGCGGGCTCTACTGAAAGACGCGCTGGCAAGAAATCCGGGTAACTACCCGATCACCCATACCCTGGCACGCACCGAAATAGCTGACAGCAATGGTGCCGCAGCGGCTGAGTACCTCAAACAGCTGACTCGCCAATTCCCGGCGCAGGAACATCTGTGGCTTAAACTGGCCGAGGCCGAGGGTATGGCAAGAAACATCGTCGGAGTGCATCGCGCACGGGCGGAGTACGATGTCTTGATGGGTGATCTGGAGTCTGCCCAGCGTCAGCTCCGGCAGGCACAGGAGAAGTTGCCAGCAGGGGCACCTCAGCGACAGGTTGTGACTGAGCGGCTGGCCGAAATCACCAGCCGCCTGCACGCCCGGGCCAACAGCTGATCAGGCGTTACCAGCCGCCTTGAGATTCATGTTGGCGGTAAAATCCAGCATACGCTGAAGCGGCTGCAGCGCTTTTTCCCGCAAGCCAGGGTCAACAAGCACTTCCTGATCACCCTGCTCCAGTACGTGCAGCAGATTCTGCAGGCCATTCATGGCCATCCAGGGGCAATGGGCGCAGCTTCGACAGGTAGCGCCATTGCCTGCGGTAGGCGCTTCAATCAGCGTTTTGTTCGGAGCAAGCTGCTGCATCTTGTAGAAGATGCCGTTGTCTGTGGCAACAATGAACTTTTCATTGGGTAACGTCTGCACTGCGTGAATCAGCTGCGAGGTTGATCCTACGACATCCGCCATCTCAACGACGGCATCCGGGGATTCCGGGTGGACCAGCACCGCTGCATCGGGATACAGGGCCTTAAGATCCTCAAGCCCGCGATACTTGAACTCTTCATGGACGATGCAGGAACCATCCCAGAGCAGCATATCAGCGCCCGTGGTTTTCTGAACATAGTGCCCCAGATGCTTGTCCGGCGCCCAGAGAATTTTCTCGCCGCGGGTATCGAGGTCTTCAACAATTGCCTGGGCACAGCTTGAAGTAACTACCCAGTCTGCCCTCGCCTTCACCGCCGCCGATGTGTTGGCGTAGACCACAACCGTACGGTCCGGGTGCTGATCGCAAAACTCGGCGAATTCATCGGCAGGACAACCCACGTCCAGCGAGCAGGTAGCCTCAAGGGTTGGCATCAGAACACGCTTCTCGGGGTTCAGTATTTTCGCTGTCTCACCCATGAAACGTACGCCGGCAACCACGATGGTCGAAGCTGGGTGCTGATTGCCAAACCGGGCCATTTCGAGGGAATCCGCAACACAGCCACCGGTTTCCTCGGCAAGACGCTGGATATCGGGATCGGTGTAGTAATGGGCTACGAGCACCGCATCCTGCTCCCGCAGGGCCGACTTGATACGAGCTTCCAGTTCGGACTTTTCGTCCTCGCTGAGCGGCTTCGGCTCGGCGGCATGGGCCAAGTGTTCTTGAACGAGGATACGGTCTTCGGCGTATGTCATTACTGCGTCTCTGTGTTGCGTTAACCGGGGCATTATAGCATTCGAACCCGGCCTTAATATTTCTGAAACAGGGCTATCACAAAGTTGTGATTTCGTTTTCTGTCACCTGTTTACCTAGGTAGGAACGTATACGCAAAAAAAAAGAGCCCGGAGGCTCTTTTTTCACAAAAACCCGCAGGTTTCTGTTATGTGGTGGGTCGTGAAGGATTCGAACCTTCGACCAATTGGTTAAAAGCCAACTGCTCTACCAACTGAGCTAACGACCCTGAACTGCGACTGAAGCCTGAGCTCCAATCCATACCGAATGACTCAGCCCACCCGGTATTTCGTATTTGGTGGGTCGTGAAGGATTCGAACCTTCGACCAATTGGTTAAAAGCCAACTGCTCTACCAACTGAGCTAACGACCCAAACGAGGCGCATATAGTAATGATTTTTGGCCGTTGATCAACCCCTTTTTCTCAGGTTTCTCAACATTTTTGCCACACTCGGCAATCAGCTGTTCTGGGACTCCAGAAACTTCCGGGCCAGGTCTGCAGCGCTACTGGACGGGTAATCCTCGATCACAGTTTGCATGCTGCGCCGTGCCTGCTCTTTTTCCCCCAGACGATCGTGAGTCACGCCCAGCTTGTATACGGCATCCGGTGCCTTGCGGTGATCAGCGAAACGGGTGGCAACAATGGTGAACGCCTGTTTTGCCTGCTCGAGTTGAGGCTTGACCAGATATACCTCACCCAGCCAGTAATAGGCGTTTACCGTGAGATCGCCCTCCGGATACTCATCGATAAACTCGTATATCCGGCTGATGGCCTCATCGTATTTCTTCTGGTTTCGGATCAGGTCCTGAATCTGTTCGTAGGCCTTTCGCTCCTCAGCGCTCGGCTGACGATAATTTCTGGCCTCCGGAGCAGACGCTGTCGAACCAGGACTGGTGCTGGCTTCCGGCGCCGGCTGCGATGCAATCTTTTCCGACAGGTCCAGAATACGCTGGTCCAGATCAATGTAACGATCTCGCCCCTGCTGCTGCAGGCGTTCGATCTGGTGTCTCTGCTCCTCCACTTCACCCTGAAGCCGCCTGACTTCGCCCTGAAGCTGCTGGATCATGTAGAAGAGCTCAGCCGTCGCCTGACTGTTATTGGCGTTTCGCTGAGCGTCCTGAGCTGATTGCGCCAGAGCAACCCCCGCCTGCCCAATGGCAAGCGGGAGAACCACTGTCGCCATGAGGAATTTTCTCATGGTCCTTCCTGTGTGATTACTCAAATACGAGTTCCACACGACGGTTCTGGGCCCACGCGCTCTCGCTGGAACCCATCACTGCCGGCTTCTCTTCACCATAGCTTACGGTTTCGAGCTGGCCACGTGAAGCGCCATTGACGATCAGGAAGCGCTGTACCGCGTTGGCACGACGCTCGCCCAGAGCCAGGTTGTATTCCTTGGTGCCGCGCTCATCGGCGTGACCCTCGATACGCACATTCTGACCCGGGTTATTGGCGAGGAAGCGGGCATGGGCTACCAGCACGTCACGGGCTTCTTGTTTGATTTCAGCAGTGTCGAAATCAAAGTAAAACACGGTTATTTCGCGAAGCGCCTGCTGCTCCGCCTGTTCACGGGCGGCCATGCGCTCTTCCTCGGTCATGGCTGAAGAGGAAACACCACCCTGGTCATCACCACCATAAACCGTGGAACCACCTTCCTGATCAACAGCAGCGACATCGGAACCATACTCACCGCCTTCCTCAGAGGTGCCACCGGTGGAGCTACAGCCAGCTACCAGGCCAACGGACAACAACAGTGCAAATGCTTTTGATTGAGCCGAGAAATTCATAGTTTCTTCCTTTCAGTTAGGTCATGTGATCAGTTTGAAAATTGCCAACGCCGATAAAGCCCGGCGATCAGCGAACTAAAGGTCCCCAGGCCGGCTCACGGACATCGCCTTCGGATGCCGGCAGGCTGTAGGCTGCCCCGCCATCTGCAGATATAACCGTGAGCACATTGCTTCCATTCTGCCGCGTGGCATAGATCAGCATCCTTCCGTTGGGTGCAACGCTGCTGGGCGACTCATCAGATTCCGTACGGGTGAGGATCGTTTCCTCCCCGGTTTTCAGTTCGGTACGGGCAATGTGAAACGCCCGATCCCGCTGGTGCACGTAATAGACGTATTTGCCTTCGTTATCGGGCCTGGGCCGGGCATTGTAGCGGCTACCGAAGGTGATACGACGAGGCTCTGCTCCCGGTGTTTCCATATGGTAAATCTGGGGCCCGCCTGAGCGGTCCGAGGTGAAGAAAACACCCTTGCCGCTGGCGTCGTAGCTCGGTTCGGTATCAATGGCCCAATGGTTGGTCAATTTGGTCAGTTGCCGGCTATCGAGATTCATCCGGTAGATTTCGGCGTTACCGTCCTTCGAAAGGGTCATCAGCAGCGACCTGCCCTCCTCGGACCAGGCTGGGGCCGAATTCAGGCCCGGAAAATCAGCCACCTTGGTGCGCTGGCCGGTTGCAAGTTCATGCACGAAGATTACCGGCTTTCCGGTTTCAAAAGAGACATAAGCCAATTTTTTACCGTCCGGGGACCAGGCGGGGGACAGAATGGGCTCCTGGCTTTCAAGGCGTATCCGGGCACGTTTTCCATCAACATCGCTCACCTGCAGCCGGTACCGGGGCTTGCCGTTAGCGGTATCCAGCGTCACGTAAGCAAGCTTTGTGGAAAAGGCACCGGGTACACCGGTGATCGCCTCATACACTTTGTCGGCGATGTAATGGGCCAGAGAACGAGTATTGGACGCAGGCGCCGCCGCCGTCTCCCCGAGAATCCGCTCCTCGCGGTTCACATCGAACAGTTCATACCGCGCCTCCACACGGTCGCCGCTTCGGGTGAGCGAGCCGACCAGTACATAGCGCTGACCGAGCAGACGCCAATCCCGGAAATACACTTCTTCCCGCCGGGACGGCAGGCTCAGCATCTTTTCTGGAGGCAGAGTACGGAACTCGCCCGTCATGGTCAGATCGGCCTGGACGATGCTGCCAACCTTGTCTCCAGCGGGCATCTGTCCGGACTCGGCGAAGGGCACCACTGCCACGGGAATGGCGGAATCCGCACCCTCGGTAATCCGGATCAACAGCTCGGCACGGGCTCCTGAAACCGCGACAAAGATCAGGGCGAAGGCCGCGAGTAGCATTCTGGACGGTTTGTGCCAAATCCGATGTGTCATGGTGTTATCCATATCGTTATCTATTCATCCGGCGTGGATTGAACTCAATCGTAAACTGTCGGAAATATCGATCAAAGGTATCCCGATCATTAGGGATTGGATACCGTTGCAAAGCACGGACAGCCTGCAGTGCCGAGTTATCAAATGCCCTGTTTCCACTGCTACCAACCAACTCCGCTCGCGCAAGCTCCCCTGTAGGCAGCAACCTGATCTGAATTCGCGCAGTCATGTCCTCTGTGGCAGAAGATGGCGGATACCAGGCATTGCTTAACTGTTCTCTGATTAGAGCCTGATATTTTTCACTCTCCGAAAGCATCTGAGCTTCCCGGGCTTTGGCGGCAGCCGCCTCCTGCTGGCGACGTGCCTCTTCTTCCCGAGCTCTTTGGGCCGCCTGCGCCTGGGCCTCCAACTGCTGTTCGCGAAGCTTGCGCTCCGCCTCAAGACGTTTGCGCTCGGCTTCCTGGCGTGCCAGTTCTTCCTGGCGCTTGCGCTCAGCCTCTTCGCGTTTCCGTTGCTCTTCCAGCCGCCGCTTCTCTTCTTCCGCTTTTCGCTGGGCCTCTTCCTGACGACGCTTCTCTTCCTCGGCTTTCTGTCGCGCCCGTTCCTTGGCTTCCGCCTCTGCCTTTTTCCGCGCCGCTTCCTCTTCACGCGCTTTCCGGGCTTCCCGTTCCCTCGCCTCGGCTTCCTGGCGTTCCTGCTCCTTCTGCTGCTGCAGTCGCTTCTGCTCTTCCTGGCGCTTCTGCTCGGCGATACGACGGGCTTCTTCCTCTTGCCTCTGCCGCTCAGCCTCTTCCCGACGTCGCTGTTCCTCGGCCCGACGCTCCTCGTCGCGCTTCTGTTGATCGTCTGGTTCAACAACCGGGCTGGGCTCCGGCTCCTGTTGGGTAATCAAACGTGCCGATATGCTTCGGGGTGGCGGCTCGTGGTCGGTACTGGTCCACGACCAACCCGCCAGCGCAATACCCAGAATCAACGCATGCAGCGTGACCGAGAGCGCCACCGGTGATTTCCACGGTGCCATGCCGGTTGTGGTTACGTCCCGCTCGTGATCTCTCACAACACTCCTGCCCGCACCACTGTCAGTTGTCGTCCCGAGGTGATTCGGTGATCAGGCCGATACTGCTCGCCCCGGCACCCTGTAATTCCGCCATCAATCTGACAACGGTGCCATAGGGAACGTTTTCATCACCGCGAACCAGAATCTCACTTGAAGCACGCTGCGAAAGAATCTTGGAGATCTGTTCCCGTAAATCCCCCAGTGTCATGGGGTCGCTGCCCTCATCACCGATTTCGACGTAATAGGCACCGTTTGCATCCACGGAAACAATGATGGACTCAACATCCTTATCTGCCTGGATCGGGTCCGAGGTTGTCTGGGGCAGATCGACCTTGACCCCCTGGGTCAGCATCGGGGCGGTGACCATGAAAATAATCAACAGCACCAGCATTACGTCAATGTACGGAACCACGTTGATCTCCGACATTGGTTTGCGCTTGTTTTCCGGCATCATTCCCATGCCTTTCATAAAGCAGCGCTCCTAAGCTGATCTACGCCCATGGATTTCCGTGCCATCATGCGGCGCCCTTTTCGCTCTGGTGCACCCGACGATGAAGAATGCTGGAAAATTCATCGGCGAAGGTTTCATAGTTTTTCAACAGGGCATCGGACATTGCCGAGAAACGGTTGTAGGCGATAACCGCCGGTATTGCGGCAAACAGGCCCATGGCAGTCGCAATCAGGGCCTCGGAAATACCGGGCGCTACCGTGGCCAGCGTTGCCTGCTGAACCTGAGCAAGGCCACGGAAAGAATTCATGATGCCCCAAACAGTACCAAACAGACCGACGTACGGGCTGGTGGAGCCCACCGTAGCCAGAAACGGCAGGCTTGTCTCAAGCCGCTCGTGCTCCCGCGAGAACGCTACACGCATCGCCCGCTGGGTGCCCTCCATAACCGCATCGGCGTCCCGGCTCTGCTGACGCAACCGGGAAAACTCCTTGAAACCGGCCCTGAACAGGGATTCCATGCCGGAAAACGGCGTCGGGTCGGCATTCACCTCCCGATAAAGCTGCCCCAGATCCATACCGGACCAGAAACGCTCTTCAAACGCCAGTTGCGCCCGTTTGGCCTTGCGGAATACCTGCAAGCGCTGGAATATGAGTGCCCAGGACATGATCGACGCCAGGGCCAGCAAAAGCATGACCAGCTGTACCAAGACACCGGCATTCGCAATGAGGTACCAGACTGAAAGTTCTGAATCCACTTCTTACTCCTGGCTCGTTCTGTTTATCGTTTCATTAGGCTGGACATTCCTGGCCAGCAATTCCTGCATGTTTTCGGGCAAACGCCGCGGGCGTCCGGTATCCAGCGCAACGCAGGCGACCCGGACATTACTGTCACTCAAAAGCTTGCGGTCGGTGGCCCGCATGACCCGCTGCCGAAAGTCCATCCATACCCGGCCGAAAGCCACCGGTTCGGCGGTGACAAGCAACTCGTCATCAAGCTTGGCAGCAACAGCATAGTGAATATCCAGCCGCTGGACGACGTAACTGATATTGTCTGCCAGACCCGCCCTGAGACCTACCCCACAGCTTCGTACCCACTCGGTGCGGGCCCGTTCCATGTAATGGAGATATTTGGCGTGAAATACGATGCCGCCCGCGTCGGTGTCCTCGATGTAGACCCGGATCGGCAGCTCGAATCCTGCCTCTGGCGCCTGCTCAACCAAAAAGATCGTCCTCCCTGCCCGACTTCGGCGGAATGACACCAAAATGCTGATAGGCGTTGGAGGTTACCATCCTGCCCCTGGGCGTCCGGACCATGTAGCCCTGCTGGATCAGGAAAGGTTCAAGCACATCCTCGATGGTGCCACGCTCCTCGCTGATAGCTGCAGCAAGGCTCTCGACACCTACCGGGCCACCATCGAACTTTTCAATCATGGCCAACAGCAGCCGGCGGTCCATGTGGTCGAAGCCCTGATTATCCACTTTAAGCATGTTCAGGGCCTGATCGGCAATGTCAGAAGTAATACGACCGTCGGAGCGAACCTCCGCAAAATCGCGGACTCGACGCAACAGACGGTTGGCGATACGCGGAGTTCCCCGGGACCGTCGCGCAATTTCAAACGCGCCTGCTTCATCAACGGCTACCGACGACAGACGCGCGGAACGCAGAATGATGCTGGTGAGATCTTCTGTGTTGTAAAACTCAAGCCGCTGGACAATGCCGAAGCGGTCGCGCAGCGGCGACGTCAGCAAGCCAGCCCGGGTCGTAGCCCCAACAAGGGTGAACGGAGGCAGATCCAGCTTGATGGATCGGGCAGCCGGGCCCTCACCAATCATGATGTCGAGCTGGTAATCTTCCATGGCCGGATAAAGGACTTCTTCGACGGCGGCGCTCAGACGGTGGATCTCATCGATGAAGAGAACGTCACCTTCTTCAAGGTTGGTCAGCATGGCCGCCAGGTCACCGGCTTTTTCGAGCACCGGACCAGAGGTTGTCTTGATGGACACGCCCATTTCGTTGGCGATGATATTGGCCAGCGTGGTCTTACCCAGACCAGGGGGCCCAAAAATCAGTACGTGGTCCAGGGCTTCCTGGCGGCCACGGGCGGCGGATATGAAAATATCCATCTGTTCACGGACCGTGGGCTGGCCAACGTATTCAGCCAGCAGGGTCGGGCGAATGGCCCTGTCCTGTACTTCCTCGTATTCACCGGCCCGGGCCGAGATCAACCGGTCGGATTCGATCATGGCATCACCCATAGTGTGGGAATCAACATCGTGCCTCACGTTTGCCCGCTATTCCAGCGCAGCCCCAATTGTACAAAGGGGTTTGCAGGTGTCACGTTACGCTCTCTACAGGTTCACGACAGGTTTTCGCGATCAGGCCGGTATCATGTTTCGTAGGGCCAGTCTGATGAGGGTTTCGCTGCTCATGCCCTCTTCGGCGACTTTGCTGATGGCCTTTGCGGCCTCCTGTGGCTTGTAACCCAGAGCAATCAATGCGGCTTCCGCTTCCTCGGTGGCCGCCGGGCCGCCAACCGGACCCTGTCCGTCCACTTGCCCCAATCCTGTCGTCTCAGGCGACGTTGGCACAAATTGCCCTTCAAGTTGCCCTATCCGGTCCGCCATTTCAATAAGAAGCCGTTCTGCGGTTTTTTTGCCAACACCCGGCAGCTTGACCAGTGAGGCGGAATCGCGATTTTCGACGCATCGTATAAACTGCTGGGCGTCCAGACCGGAAAGAATGCCAACCGCCAGTTTCGGGCCAACCCCGTTAACCTTGATCAGGAGGCGGAACAGGTCCCGATCCAGGCTTGAGGCAAAGCCATAAAGACTCTGGGCGTCTTCCCGGACGGCAAAATGGGTGTGGAGGGTCACTTCATCGCCGGTTTCCGGCAGATGAAAGAAGGTGGTGTAGGGAATGTCGACTTCGTAGCCCAGACCCGCGCATTCAACCAGCGCCTGGCCCGGAGACTTTTCAACCAGAATACCTCGGATACGACCAATCAAGCTGAATCTCCTGTCGCTCCTGGGAGCGGTTTATTGTTGTCGCACGCGACCGCTTCGGACCTTTCCGGCGCCACTGGCGACCCGCAGAATACTCTGGTTCATGTGGGCATGGCACAGGGCAATGGCCAGTGCATCGGCCGCGTCCGCCTGGGGTTTGCGTGAGAGCGAGAGTAACACCTGAACCATGTGCTGAACCTGGGATTTGTCAGCGCCACCCTTGCCGACCACCGCCTGTTTGACCTGCCTCGCCGAGTATTCGTGAACCGCCAACCCGCTGTTGGCGGCACTGACGATGGCTGCGCCACGGGCCTGGCCGAGTTTCAGTGCAGAGTCCGGGTTGCGGGCCATGAACACCTGCTCGATGGCGAATTCTTCCGGCCGATACTCACCGATCAGAGTGGCAAGGCTCTGGAAGATGGTCTGGAGGCGCTCAGCCATCGGCTTTTCCCCCACCCGGATACACCCGCTATCGATGTACTCGATATGGCGACCATCCGCCCGAATGACGCCGTAACCGGTAATTCGTGACCCCGGATCAACGCCCAGAATTATCGCCACATCAATGCCCCTGACTGGTCAAAGCGATTCCATGATCTCGCCGGAAATATCCGCGTTGTGGTAGACATTCTGAACATCGTCCAGATCTTCGAGCATATCAATGAGCTTCAGGATGGTTTCTGCCCCCTCCCGATCCAGCTCAACGCGCGTGGAAGGAACCATGGTTACTTCGGCATTGTCCGGTACCAGCCCGGCATTGACCAGCGATTCCTTGACGTCCAGAAACTGCTCGGGTGTGGTGACAATTTCCCAGGATCCGTCGTCCTGGCCTGCAAGGTCTTCGGCGCCAGCATTGAGAACGGCTTCCACCAGCCTGTCCTCTTCCCACTCCGGACCGTAGCTGATGATGCCCTGTTTGGTGAACAGGTAGGCTACCGATCCGTCGGTCCCGAGGTTGCCACCCATCTTGTTGAACGCGTGGCGTATCTCGGCAACAGACCGGTTTTTATTATCCGTCATGACTTCCACGAATATCGCCACACCACCCGGGCCATAGCCTTCGTAGGTCAGCTCTTCGTAGTTGTCATCATCGCCACCACCGGCGCCACGTTCCACCGCGCGCTCGATGGTGTCTTTTTTCATATTGGCGGTGAGCGCCTTGTCGATGACCGCGCGCAGACGGGGGTTATCATCAGGATTACCCCCGCCCTGGCGCGCAGCTACGGTCAGCTCACGAATGATTTTGGTGAAGATCTTGCCCCGCTTGGCATCCTGTGCCGCCTTGCGGTGCTTGATGTTGGCCCACTTACTGTGACCCGCCATACAGCTCCTCTCTTAAATCATTGACTTACTGATTGCCCTCGCCGGCTTCCGCCTTATTGCCTTCAACCGGCTTTGACGGCTTGCGCAGACGGATATGCAACTCACGCAGCTGCTTCTCGTCCACCTCGCCCGGCGCCTGAGTCATCAGGCAGGTGGCGCTCTGGGTTTTCGGGAATGCGATGACGTCACGGATGGACGTAGCGCCGGTCATCAACATGACCAGACGGTCCAGGCCGAACGCCAGACCACCGTGGGGCGGGCAGCCGAACTTAAGGGCATCCAACAGGAAACCGAACTTGGCGCGGGCTTCTTCTTCACCGATTCCCAGGATCCGGAACACCGCTTCCTGCATTTTCTCATCGTGAATACGGATGGAACCGCCACCCAATTCGGTGCCGTTCATAACCATATCATAGGCACGTGAGAGCGCGTTGGCCGGATCTGCAGCCAGCTCTTCCGGGCTGCAGGAAGGCGCGGTGAACGGGTGGTGAATCGCGGTGAGGCCGCCGTCCGGAGTCTCCTCGAACATCGGGAAATCCACAACCCAGAGCGGTGCCCATTCGGACGTCAGCATGTCCAGATCGTGACCGATCTTGATGCGCAGTGCGCCCAGGGCCTCGTTGACCACATTGGTCTTGTCCGCGCCGAAGAACACGATGTCACCGTCTTCGGCACCCACGCGCTCCATGATGGCGAGCGCAACGTCATCACCCAGGAACTTGATGATCGGGGATTGCAGGCCTTCTACGCCCTTGGAGAGGTCATTGACCTTGATGTAAGCCAGCCCTTTGGCACCGTAGATACCTACAAACTTGGTGTAGTCGTCAATCTGCTTGCGAGTCAGCTCGCCACCTTTAGGTACGCGCAAAGCGGCTACACGGCCTTTCGGATCTTTGGCGGGGCCGGCGAATACCTTGAAGTCCACGCCTTCAACCAGATCGTTCACATCCAGCAACTCAAGCGGGATCCGCAGATCCGGCTTGTCGCTGCCATAACGCTGCATGGCTTCGGCATAAGGCATCTGCGGGAAGGACGGAAGCTCTACATCCAGAACATCCTTGAACAGCGAACGGATCATGTCCTCGTTCAACTTCATCAGGGTCTCTTCGTCAATAAAAGAGGCCTCAATGTCTACCTGGGTAAACTCCGGCTGACGATCCGCACGCAGGTCTTCATCCCGGAAACACTTGGCAATCTGGTAGTAACGGTCGACACCAGACACCATCAGCAGCTGCTTGAACAGCTGCGGCGACTGCGGCAGTGCGAAAAAAGAACCCTCATGGGTACGGCTCGGCACCAGGTAATCCCGCGCACCTTCCGGCGTAGCACGGGTCAGGATGGGCGTTTCCACATCCATGAAGCCGTTGCTGTCCAGATAGTTACGGATGTAGCTGGTTACCCGGGAACGGAAACGCAGGCGGTTGATCATTTCCGGGCGACGCAGGTCTACAAACCGGTAGCGCAGACGCACGTCCTCGCCAACGTCGACATGCTCATCCAGCGGGAACGGCGGGGTCGCTGCGGCGTTCAGAATGCTCAGTTCCTTGCCGAGAAGCTCAACCTGCCCGGTCGGCATGTTGTTGTTCTCTGTGCCGGCAGGACGGCGGCGCACCCGGCCGGTTACCTTGATCACGAACTCGCTACGGACTTTTTCCGCAAGCGCAAAGCTCTCAGGGGTATCAGGATCAACAACCACCTGAGACATACCATCCCGATCCCGCAGATCCAGGAAGATAACCCCACCGTGGTCACGGCGACGGTGGACCCATCCGCAAAGTGTGACTTCCTGATCGATGTGGGATTCGTTAATCCCACCGCAATAATGACTGCGCATACCGGTTCCCGTTACGTTTAATGTGTTCGTTTATCACAGATGTCTGGGCAAGCTGGTGGCGATGGCTTTCCGAAACCGTGCGGAGCCATGGATGGCGGAGCCGAGCGTACATGGATGTATTCACAGCGTGTTTCGGAAAGCCATCGCCACCAGCTTGCTTGCAGCATGTCTGGATCGCAAAAATTAACTCGCGACCTTACTCGAAAAGCCGCCCATTATAAACACAATGACGCTGAAAATCAGGCGCCCCTGGAGCGTAAATTGGAAGGCAGGATGACTGCCGGGTTTTAGAGGGCTAGAATGCTGATTTTTAACGGCATAGGGATGGAGTCTCACCTTGGCAACCAGAGCGGAGCAAAAACTGAAAACCCGGCGGGCACTGATGGATGCGGCGCTTTCGCAACTGAGTGCCGATCGGGGATTTGGGAGCCTGAGCTTGCGGGAAGTTGCCCGGGAGGCGGGCATCGCTCCGACGTCCTTCTACCGGCACTTTGCGGAGCTTGATGAACTTGGGCTGGCGTTGGTGGATGAGGGCGGTGTAGCGCTCAGGCAACTGATGCGTCAGGCCCGCAAGCGGATTGCCCGGGACGGTGGCAGCGCCATTTCGACCTCCGTGGAAACCTTCATGGAGTATCTGGGCAACAACGCGAACCTGTTCCGGCTGATGCTCCGGGAGAGAACCGGGGTATCCAAGCCGTTCCGGACGGCGGTGAAGGCCGAGATCGATCATTTTGTCACGGAACTGGCGGATGACCTCCGGCGGATCGCCGATGAGCAGAACAGACCGCTTTCCGAGGCAAGGCTGGTGGCCGAGGCCATGGTGACACTGGTGTTCAACCAGGGTGCCGAGGCACTGGACGCGACGTCGAAAGAACGCGAAGAGCTTAAGGCCAAGCTGAAAACCGAGCTCAGGATGATTCTGGTCGGCTCCCAGACTCTGGCAAAGCGCCCGTAATCTGAGCGGGCTTTAAACGCCCGATTTCAGTTCCGCCAGCACCGGCGCCAGCCGTTGCCGAACCTGCTCCAGCTCCTCATCGGTATAAGGTACCGGCGCCTGCTTGCCCCAGATCGGACCCGGCCAGGCCGGATCGCCCTCGAATCGCACGATGTGATGAAGATGAAGCTGGGGCACCATGTTGCCGAGGGCCGCAACGTTCATCTTGTCACCGCCAAAGACCTCCATCATCGCTTCACTGAGCGCCGAGGACTCGCGGACCAGCTGGTGCTGCTGATCCGCCGATAACTGGTAAATCTCCCGGATCCCGGCAACCGCCGGAACCAACAGAACCCACGGCCAGGTACTGTCGTTCATCAACCGGATTTCACACAGCGAGGTGCTTCCAAGGCCCATCGTGTCGGCCTCCAGTCGCTCATGTAACCGGAAAACCGCCGGTTCACTCATGATTCCCTCCCCATTATCTGGATTTACTCCGAGTGGAACTGCGTGCGGCCACGGCCGATGGCGTAGTAGATAAGGCCGTAACGTTCCAGCATCTCTGGCTCGTACAGATTGCGGCCGTCAAAGACCACAGGCTCGCGAATGGTCGCAGCAATGGATTCAAAGTCCGGCGAACGGAATTCCTTCCACTCGGTGCAAATCGCCAGCACGTCTGCGCCCTTGAGCGCCTGCTCTTTGGTGCCGCAAAGAGTCAGGCCATCCTGGTCACCATAGATTCGCTGGGTTTCTTCCATCGCCTCGGGATCAAAGGCCTGCACCCTGGCACCAGCTTTCCAGAGATCTTCCATCAAGGTGCGGGAGGAAGCTTCACGCATATCATCGGTATTGGGCTTGAACGCGAGTCCCCAGAGCGCAACGACCTTGCCATTCAGATCGCCGCCAAAGTAATGGCTGATCTTGTCGAACAGGACGTGTTTCTGGGCATAGTTCACCGATTCAACAGCATTCAGCAGGCGGGCTTCATAACCACAGTCACTGGCGGTTCGGGCCAGGGCCTGAACATCCTTCGGGAAACAGGAGCCGCCGTAGCCACACCCCGGGTAGATGAAGTGGTAACCGATCCGCGGGTCGGAACCAATACCCCGGCGTACGGCTTCGATATCGGCACCCAACCGCTCTGCCAGATTGGCTATTTCGTTCATGAAGCTGATCTTGGTGGCCAGCATCGAGTTGGCCGCGTATTTGGTGAGTTCCGCAGACCGCAGATCCATAAAAATCATGCGATCATGATTGCGGTTAAACGGGTAGTAGACCTCCCGCAGGAGCTCCGCCGCCCTTTCGCTGTCGGTACCAACAACAATACGATCAGGCTTCATGAAATCGTTTATGGCAGCTCCTTCCTTGAGGAACTCGGGGTTGGACACCACATCAAAATCCAGCTCCAGACCACGCCGATCAAGCTGGGCGCGCACCGCAGCCCGAACCTTGTCGCCGGTGCCAACAGGTACGGTCGACTTGTCAACCACCACCTTGTAGTCGTCCATATGCTCGCCAATGGAGCGCGCAACCGCGGTCACGTACTGGAGGTCCGCAGAGCCATCTTCGTCTGGAGGAGTACCCACGGCAATAAACTGCAAGGTTCCGTGGCGAACCGCTTCTTCTGTATCGGTTGTGAAGGACAGTCGACCCGCTTCCACCGTATGTTTGACGATGTTGTCCAGGCCTGGCTCATAGATGGGAATCTGGCCATTCTTGAGCTTTTCGATCTTGCCCTGGTCCACGTCCATACAAAGAACGTTATGACCAACATCCGCCAGGCATGCACCAGTTACGAGGCCCACATACCCTGTTCCAAAAATCGTTATTTTCATCCTTTAAATCCCGATACAAGTACTGAAAGGTTATTCGGTGTCGTCGGCTTTTTTCTTCTGCCAGATCGCTTCCCACGCCAAAGCGGTGCCGACAATGGTATCCAGATTGTCGTAGTCTGGCTGCCAGCCCAGGGTCTGGCGAATCAGGCTGTTGTCCGCCATGAGCCCTGCCGGATCGCCGGCTCGCCGGTCGGTTTCGGTAACCGGGAAGTCAATGCCGGATTGCGCCTTGACCACATCAATCACTTCCCGAACCGTAAAGCCGCGACCATAACCGCAGTTCATGACCTTCGAATGACCACCATCTGCCATATAGTCCAGCGCCATCACGTGGGCCTTGGCCAGATCCTCCACATGGATGTAGTCGCGAATGCAGGTGCCATCCCGGGTATCGTAGTCGGTACCGAAAATACTCATTCCGTCACGCTGGCCGGTCACGCACTCACAGGCCACCTTGATCAGATGCGTGGCTTCAGGTGTCGCCTGCCCCAGCAGCCCTTCCGGATTGGCGCCCGCAACATTGAAGTAACGGAGAATCACGTAGTTCAGAACGGAGGCTGCAGCCAGATCCATAATCATCCGCTCGCTCATCATCTTGGACGCGCCGTAGGGGTTGATCGGAGCCAGCGGCAGGTCCTCGGTGAGCACCGTTTTCTCAGGCATGCCATAGACGGCCGCAGTAGAAGAAAACACCATGTACGGTACGTCGTGTTTGTCGACCGCTTTCAGGAGGTTCAGGGTATTGCGGGTGTTGTTGCTATAGTACTTCAATGGGTTGGCAACAGACTCGGGCACCACAATATTGGCCGCGAAATGCAGAACCGCTTCAAACCGGTGACGGGAAAACAGATCCTCCACTGCCGCTTCATCGGCCAGATCACCAACCACCAGTTCGCCGGCGGTGACCGCCCAGCGGTAGCCTGTGGAGAGGTTATCGAAAACGACTATGTCGTGACCGGCCTGGCCCAGCTGGCGAACCACATGACTGCCAATATACCCGGCTCCGCCGGTAACGAGGACTTTCATAGGCGAGAACTACTCCTTCCCTGAATTCTGTTTGCGCAGACGCCGGATCTCTGCCCGCCGCCGGCTGAAAAACTCACTGATCACCCGGCTGCACTGATCCGATTGCACACCGCCAACGGCAGTCACGTCCCAGTTCAGATGGGGCTCTTCAAGCGTTCGGCGTGCGGACTCTATCGCTCCGGCCTTGGGCTCGGCTGCGCCATAGACAAGCCGACTTATGCGGCCATGAACGATGGCGCCCACGCACATAGTACAGGGCTCCAGAGTAACGTAAAGCGTGGCATTGGGCAGCCGGTAATTGCCGACGCGGGCAGCCGCGTCGCGCAGGGCCCGGATTTCCGCGTGGGCAGTGGGATCGCATCCGGAAATCGGCGCATTGAATCCGGCACCGATTTCCTTGCCATCCAGAACCACCACTGCGCCAACAGGCACTTCGCCTTTTGCTGAGGCCTCACCTGCCAGCTGCAGAGCGCGATTCATCCAGTATTCGTCTTCCGCTGCCACCTCAGACATCGGACCCAGTCATCTGACGCTTATTCCCACTCAATCGTCGCCGGCGGCTTGGACGAAACATCGTACGTCACTCGTGAAACGCCAGTGATCTCATTGATAATCCGGTTGGAAACGGTTTCCAGAAGATCGTAAGGCAGGTGCGCCCAGCGGGCGGTCATGAAATCGATGGTTTCAACGGCACGCAATGCCACCACGTATTCATAGCGGCGGGCATCCCCGACCACGCCCACCGACTTGACCGGCAGAAATACTGCAAAAGCCTGGCTGGTCTTGTGGTAAAAATCCGCCCGGTGCAGCTCTTCCAGGAAAATGGCATCCGCCCGGCGCAGGATATCGGCGTATTCCTTTTTCACTTCACCCAGGATGCGAACACCCAGGCCCGGCCCCGGGAACGGATGACGGTACACCATGTCATACGGCAAGCCGAGCTCCAGACCGATCCGGCGCACCTCGTCCTTGAACAACTCCCGCAAGGGCTCAACCAGCTTCATTTTCATGGTTTCCGGCAGGCCGCCCACATTGTGGTGAGACTTGATCACATGGGCCTTGCCGGTCTTGGAAGCGGCAGATTCGATCACATCCGGATAAATCGTGCCCTGGGCCAGCCAGTTCACGTCCTTGATATTGGCAGCCTCGTCGTCGAACACATCAATGAAGGTGTTTCCGATGATCTTGCGCTTCTGCTCCGGATCACTGACGCCCTTGAGCTTTGAAAGGAACAGGTCTTCGGCATCAACCCGAATCACTTTCACGCCCATGTTGCTGGCGAACATGTCCATCACCTGATCGCCCTCGTGAAGACGCAGGAGGCCATTGTCCACGAACACGCAGGTCAGCTGATCACCGATTGCCCTATGCAGCAGCGCAGCTGTTACCGATGAGTCGACGCCACCGGACAAGCCAAGCAGCACCTTGTCACTGCCGACCTGCTCACGAATCTGCTGAACCGCATCATCCACGATCTTGGCCGGTGTCCAAAGAGCCTCACAGTGACAGATATTGAGGACGAAGTGCTCGAGGATCCGCTTGCCCTGAAGAGTGTGGGTTACTTCGGGGTGGAACTGAACACCGTACAGATTCCGGCTGAGGTCCTGCATCGCAGAAATTGGCGCGCTCTCGGTGGAGGCCAGAAGCTCAAAGCCTTCCGGCATCGCCACAACCTTGTCGCCATGGCTCATCCACACGTCCAGCAGGGACTCGCCAGCAGGCGTCAGATGATCGGTAATATCCGCCAACAGCGGGCCCTTGGCGCGCACCTTCACCTGGGCATAACCAAACTCACGCTTCTCGGAGCTGGCCACGCGACCTCCGAGCTGCTCTGCCATTGTCTGCATGCCGTAGCAGATGCCGAGAATCGGAATGCCCCGATCAAACAGCCCTTCCGGGGCACGGGGACCGCCCAGCTGGGTTACCGACTCCGGACCACCCGCAAGAATAATCCCTTTGGGATTGAACTCATTGAGCTCTTCATCGGTGATATCAAACGCCTTGATCTCACAGTAAACGCCGATCTCCCGCACACGGCGGGCAATCAACTGGGTGTACTGGGAACCGAAATCGAGAATCAGGATGCGGTGGTCGTGAATGTTCTGGGCCATGGAGTCCTCGGAGCTGAATAAACAACGCGGCCCTCTGGGGGCCGCGTCTGGTAAGGCAATGATTAACCGATACGGTAGTTTGGCGCTTCTTTGGTAATGGTTACGTCATGGACGTGGCTCTCGCGCATGCCGGCATTGGTGATCCGCACAAATTCCGGCTTGGTGCGCATTTCTTCCATGGTGGCACTACCGGTGTAGCCCATGGAGGCCCGAAGACCACCAATCAGTTGGTGCACGATGTTGCGCATCGGCCCCTTGCAGGCAACGCGACCTTCGATGCCTTCCGGTACCAGCTTCTCGATGCCTTTGCTGGCATCCTGGAAGTAACGGTCGCTGGAACCCTGCCCCATGGCTCCGATCGAGCCCATGCCCCGATAGGCCTTGTAGCTCCGGCCCTGGAACAGCTCAACTTCGCCCGGCGCTTCATCCGTACCAGCCAACAGGCTGCCAATCATAACGCTGTGGGCGCCAGCGGCAATCGCCTTGGCGATATCACCAGAGAACCGGATGCCACCATCGGCGATCAGTGGCACGCCACGGTCTTTAAGAGCTGCGGCGACGTTGGAAACCGCAGAAATCTGGGGAACACCAATACCGGCAACAATCCGTGTGGTGCAGATGGAACCAGGACCGATTCCCACCTTTACAGCATCTGCGCCGGCATCTGCCAGGGCGATGGCTGCGTGAGACGTGGCAATGTTACCGCCGATTACCTGCACATCCGGGAAATTCTTCTTGATCCAGCGAACACGCTCGATAACGCCACGGGAATGCCCGTGAGCCGTGTCCACCACGATCACATCAACGCCGGCCTCGGCCAGTGCCGTAATTCGCGCTTCGGTGTCGCCACCGGTACTGACGGCAGCACCTACCCGCAGACGACCCTGGTCGTCCTTGCAAGCCAGCGGATAGTCTTTCGCCTTCTGGATATCCTTGACGGTGATCAGCCCGCGCAGCTCAAAGTTGTCGTTAACAACCAGAACCTTTTCGATCCGGTGACGATGAAGCAGCTCTTTAACATCATCCAGACTGGCCCCTTCCTTGACCGTTACCAGTTTGTCCTTGGGTGTCATGATGTCCCGAACCAGCGTATCCATGCGGCTTTCGAACCGTATATCGCGGCCAGTCACAATACCGATCAGGTCGTGGCCGTCCACCACCGGAAGTCCGGAAATACTGTTCGCCATGGTGATATCGACCAACTCGCGAACGGTGGTCTCTGGCGATACGGTGATCGGATCCTTCACAACACCGCTTTCAAATTTCTTGACCTTGCGGACTGCCGCCGCCTGTTGCTCAACGGTCATGTTCTTGTGCATGATGCCGATACCGCCTTCCTGGGCCATGGCGATAGCCAACTCCGCCTCAGTAACGGTATCCATTGCGGATGACAGAAGAGGAATGTTGAGGGTGATACCCTTGGTCAGCTGGGTCTGCAGGCTGACCTCGTGGGGCAGAACTTCTGAATATCCGGGAACCAGCAGAACGTCATCAAATGTGAGGGCTTCTTCGGCAATTCGCAGCATTGGGATCCGCCTTTTGATCGTGCTAAGTTGGGAATTTCCGTGCTGTACCCGCGGCGGTACAGCAAAGCAAAATCCTTAATCGATCCATTATAATGGCGCTCTCGGGGACAGTAAACCGGCCCGTTTTTAAGGTTCGATTGCATCTTTTTGAAATTTCGCTATTTTTACCCTCCCCTTTTTCGGCTATTGCGTATGTATAAAGACGGATCAGCACCGGCAACGCCGCACCTGCAGGACACCCGCCCCCGGGCACTGAGCGTCAGTGAACTGAACCACCAGGCCAGACACTTGCTGGAATCCAGCTTCATGCAGGTTTGGGTGGAAGGCGAACTGTCAGGATTTTCACGCCCTTCATCCGGTCACTGGTATTTTTCCCTGAAAGACCGGAAATGCCAGGTTCGCTGCGCCATGTTCCGGGGAATGAACCAGCGTATCCGGACATTGCCGAAGGAGGGAGATCAGGTACGAATCCGCGGCAAGGTTACACTCTATGAGAACCGCGGTGATTTCCAGATTATCGTAGAGCACATCGAGCCGGCAGGCCTCGGTGCCCTGCAACAAGCCTTCGAGGAGTTGAAACGCAAGCTGTTGGCCGAGGGCCTGTTTGACCAGGCCCGCAAAAAACCGCTGCCCTCATTGCCGAGACACATCGGGGTGGTCACCTCACCCACCGGCGCCGCTATACACGACATACTGACTGTTCTTGCCCGTCGCTGCCCCGCCATTCCGATCACGCTTTACCCGACGGCCGTACAAGGCAAAGCGGCCACGGCCGACATTGTCCGCGCCATTGAGGCCGCCCAGAGCCACGGCGTTGCCGACGTGCTGATCATCGGTCGCGGCGGCGGTTCTCTGGAAGATCTCTGGTGCTTCAACGAAGAATCGGTAGCCCGCGCCATTGCCGCCTGCCAGATTCCTACCGTCAGCGCTGTCGGCCACGAAGTGGATGTCACCATTGCGGATTTCGTGGCGGATCTGCGAGCGCCAACGCCCTCGGCGGCAGCTGAAAAGATCTCACCGGATCAGTCTGACTGGCTCAGACAGCTTGGGGAGCGTGAATCCCGGCTATCCAACGCCATCGGCCTCGCTCTCAAGCGCCTGAGCACCCAGCTCGGGCATCTGGGAAAGCGGTTGCGGGACCCAAGAAGGGAGCTTCTGGAAAAGGCCCAGCGCATGGACGAACTGGAGTTGCGGCTGAAGAAGGTCATTCAGCAACGCCTGTCGACCGTTAGCGTTCGCAATGACCACCTGCGCCAGAGACTGGCTATGCAATCACCCCGCCGCCAGCTCACGGAGGGCAAGGAAGTCCTGCAGCGCGTGAACGAGCGATTGACCTCCGTTATTCAGCAAAATCTGAAGCAGAGCCGCGCCAACCTGGAACATGCGGCCCAGACCCTGAATGTTGTCAGCCCCCTCGCTACGCTGGGCCGGGGCTATGCCATCGTGCGCGACAACAACGGAAACATTCTTCGGGATGCCTCAAACGTTAATCCGGGCGACACCATCTCAGCCCGAGTTTCACGCGGCGAAATGACCGCGAAGGTGACTTCGGTCAAATCTTCAGAAGAAACTGGCCCCTAGCGCCCCCAGACTAAGCCAATGGTCTACTAGTCCATGATTTCAAACGGCCTAAAGTTGTCAGGAAACATACTAAAACAACAACAGGCACGATGAGGTGGAATGTATGGACTACCACTCGGAGTTCCGGCGGTCGATCGACAAACCGGACGACTTCTGGCGTGAGCAGGCGGACAAAATTGACTGGATTGAGCCGCCGAAAACCATCTGGCAGCCAACCGACAATGGCCACGGGCAATGGTTTCCCGACGGCACCCTGAACACCTGCAATGTCGCGCTGGATGCCAACATCCGCGCGGGGCGCGGCGAGCAGAAAGCACTGATCTACGATTCTCCGGTTACCGATACCCAGCGCTCCTACACGTACAACGAACTGACCGATGAAGTGGCCCGGTTTGCTGGTGCCCTGAAAGATCGCGGCATCACCAAGGGCGACCGGGTCATCATTTACATGCCAATGATTCCAGAAGCTGTCATTGCCATGCTGGGCTGCGCGCGGATTGGCGCCATTCATTCGGTGGTCTTTGGCGGATTTGCAGCCCACGAACTTGCGGTTCGCATTGACGACGCCAAACCCAAGGCAGTCATTACCGCCTCCTGCGGCATCGAAGTTGCCCGGGTGATCGAGTACAAGCCTCTGGTCAACAAGGCCATCGACCAGGCCAGCCACAAACCCGAAACCTGCATTGTTTACCAGCGCCCTCAGGTGCAGGCAGATCTTCAGGATGGCCGTGACCACGACTGGAACGAGCTGATGAAAACGGCCAAGGCGGCCGACCCTGTGCCCGTCAAGTCAACCGACCCCCTCTATATCCTTTACACATCCGGCACCACCGGTAAGCCTAAGGGTGTGGTGCGCGACAATGGTGGTCACGCGGTCGCGCTGAACTACAGCATGAAGCTGGTCTACGACGCGAAACCCGGTGACGTTTACTGGGCCGCCTCTGACGTTGGCTGGGTGGTCGGCCATAGCTACATTGTGTACGCCCCCCTGTTTGCCGGCTGCACAACCATCCTGTACGAGGGTAAGCCGGTGAAAACGCCGGATGCCGGTGCCTTCTGGCGGGTGGTTCAGGACCACAAAGTGAATATGCTGTTTACCGCGCCCACCGCATTCCGAGCCGTCCGGAAGGAAGACCCGGAAGCGGATCAGTTGTCACGCTATGACATCAGCTCGCTAAAACGCCTGTTCCTGGCCGGCGAACGCCTGGATCCGGCCACCTATGAATGGCTTAAGGAACATACCGGCCTGCCAGTGCTTGACCACTGGTGGCAGACCGAAACCGGCTGGGCCATCTGCTGCAACCCGGTGGGTATCGAATTAATGGCCACTAAACCCGGATCGGCGACTGTGCCCTCCCCGGGCTACAACGTCCAGGTCGTGGATATGAACGGCAGCCAGATGCCTGCAGGAGAGCAGGGGCAGATTGCTGTGAAACTGCCGCTGCCGCCAGGCTGCATGATGACGGTCTGGGGCGATGACGAGCGGTTTCGGAAGACCTATCTTGAGCCGATTCCAGGGTTCTACAGTTCCGGCGACGGTGGTTTTATTGACGATGACGGCTATGTGTTCGTGATGGGCCGTACCGATGATGTGATCAATGTGGCCGGCCACCGTCTTTCCACCGGTGAGATGGAAGAAGTGGTTGCCTCCCATCCGGCCATAGCGGAGTGCTGCGTGGTCGGTGCGCACGACGATATGAAAGGACAGATCCCCATCGGACTGGTTCTGATCAAGGACGGAGCAACCATCGACCACGACGAACTCGAAGACGAACTGGTGGAGATGGTTCGCGACAAGATTGGCGCCATAGCCTGTTTCCGCCGCGCTCTGGTAGTGGATCGCCTGCCAAAGACTCGTTCCGGCAAGATTCTGAGACGGGTTATCCGTCAAATCGCCGATGGTGAGGAGTACACAGTGCCAAGCACCATTGATGATCCCGCCATTCTGGAAGAAATCAGCCAGCAGTTCCGCCACTGACAAAGGCGTTCATCACCTGCCCGCCCCCGCTTTAAGGGGAGCGGGCATTTTTTGTTCAATCAAATCCCAAGCCATTGTTTTTGCCGACAATAAAACCTGCATGAAAGCTGCAAAATTTCGTTGACGCCCCATAAAGTCGGTCTATACTGAAATTGCTGTGAAAATACAGCGGTATTTGGTGAATGCGTTTCAACGTCCTGCCGAAGTGCTCTTCGTTGCCCCTTCCTCAGTACTCTCTGGATTTCTCAGCACCGATTCCATGTGGAATTTTGAAGGTCCCGTGAGGGCAAATTACAGGAAGACAGGAAAGATCAATGTCCGATACTAAAACCGGCCACGTTAAGTGGTTTAACGAGTCCAAAGGCTTTGGCTTCATCGCTCAGGACGGTGGCAGCGACGTGTTTGTTCACTACAGCGCAATCAACGCAAGCGGTTTCCGCACCCTGACCGAAGGCCAGCAGGTGCAGTTCACCGTAACACAGGGCCCCAAGGGCCCGCAGGCGGAAAACGTAACCCCGGTCTGAGGGACTACGCTCCGTCCTTTGCCCCTCACGGGCATCGGAAAACCAACAAGCCGGCATTCGTGCCGGCTTGTGTCGTCAGGGCACCGGGTTATCAGGCGCCCGCCGTTTCAACTTCAACGTCTTTCTTGGGCATATCAACACCCACGGCCTGGGCCACCGCCGAAAACAAAGCCTGCAGGGTGGCGGATGTCGTGTCTTCCGCAAGAGCCGCCGCGCTGCAATGCCTGCCGCTTGCGGTCAAGCGAATACAGGCCAGCGCATTGGCATTGGTGCCCTCACCCAACGCAAACTCGTCGTAAGCCTCGACAGCAATGGAGATACCAAAACGCTTCTCCAGCGCCTCCGATACGGCTTCCACCGCGCCCAGCCCATGGCCATCCAGACGAACCGGCGACGCATCGCGACCCACCGACACCTCGGCATGCACACCCTCTTCATCCCGATGCAGGTCGTAGGACCGCAGCGCCCAGTCGGCATGGACCTTCAGATAACGATCCTCGAACAGGCGATGGATGGTCAGGGAGTCGATCTCTCCGCCGTTGGTTTCCGCTTCTCTCTGGACCACCTTGCTGAACTCTATCTGCAGCCAGCGCGGCAGGCTGATGTTGTAATCCCGCTCCAGCACATAAGCCACGCCGCCCTTACCAGACTGACTGTTGATGCGGACCACTTCTTCATAGCGGCGGCCAACATCAAACGGGTCAATAGGCAGGTAAGCGACGTTCCAGATCTCGCCGTCCTTGCGCCGGGCCAGACACTTGCGAATAGCGTCCTGATGGCTGCCTGAGAAAGCGGTGAACACCAGTTCGCCGGCATAAGGGTGCCGCGGATGGGTGGAAATCTCGGTGCAGGCCTCAACCACCTCGGTGATCTCCGCCATGCCCGACAGATCCAGCGTGGGATCAATGCCCTGGGAATAGAGGTTCATGGCCATGGTCACCAGATCCATGTTGCCGGTGCGCTCGCCGTTGCCCATCAGGGTACCTTCGACCCGGTCGGCTCCCGCCATCACAGCAAGTTCGGCAGCGGCCACGGCACAGCCACGATCGTTGTGGGTGTGCACACTGATGCTGATGTGCTCGCGGCGCTTGATGTTGTCGCAAATCCACTCGATCTGGTCGGCGAACACATTCGGTGTCGCCATTTCAACGGTGGCAGGCAGGTTGATGATCATCGGCTGCCCCTCTTCCGGACGCCACACCTCGCTCACGGCATCAATCACTTCCGCAGCGAAATCCAGCTCGGTACCGGTAAAGCTTTCTGGCGAATACTGGAAGGTCCACTCGGTCTCCGGGTGACGCGCGGCGATGTCGCGAACCAGTTTGGCACCATTGACGGCAATATCCCTGATGCCATCCCTATCCAGGCCAAACACCTGCTCCCGCTGAACTGTGGAGGTAGAGTTGTAGACATGCACGATTGCTTTACGGGCACCAGCCAAGGCTTCATATGTGCGTTCGATCAACTCAGGGCGGGCCTGGGTCAGCACCTGTATCTTCACATCCTCGGGGATGCGATCTTCTTCAATCAGCTTGCGGCAGAAATCGAAATCCGGCTGGCTGGCAGCGGGAAAACCGATCTCGATTTCCTTGAAGCCCAGCTTGACAAGCAACTCGAACATCCGCGTTTTCTGGGCGACAGACATGGGCTTCACGAGCGCCTGGTTGCCATCCCGGAGATCCACGGCACACCAGGTGGGCGCCTTCTCGATGACCCTGTCCGGCCAGCGACGGTCGGTTTTGGCAACAGGTTTGAACGCAACGTATTTGCGATGATCGAAAGCCATGCGTGTGATTCCTTGCGGGTTCGGGAATGGATTCTTCAATGTGCACAGGTTAACGCGATAAAGCTGGAATTTGATTGCGAACTTCGGTGCGAATGGGTACTTTATAACTTATATATTGCTCGCCAAACATAATTTGTAGAATTTTATGGCTGAAAACCAGAAAACCCTCGTCAAAATTGACAAGATGGACCGTCGAATCCTCGAACACATCCAGCAGGATGGCTCCCTGACCAACCAGGAACTGGCAGAAAAAGTCGGGTTGTCTCCGTCACCCTGCCTGCGTCGTGTGAGAGCCCTTGAGGATGCCGGCATTATTGTCAGAACCGTCACAATACTCGACCACAAGAAACTCGGCCTCTCGCTGACGGCAATCATCCTGATCGGGATGGATCGACACACCCCCGAACGTTTTGCCGCGTTTGAAGAGCAGGTGGCCGAATACCCGGAAGTGCAGGAGTGCTACCTGATCACCGGCCAGGACGCCGATTACATGCTCAAGGTGGTGGTACCGGACATGGACCACTACCACCATTTCCTGCTGAACCGCATCACCCGCATTCAGGGGGTCAGCGGCGTGCATTCGAGCTTTGTGCTCCGAAGGGTGATCGACAGTACCGCCCTGCCCCTGGGTTATCTCTCCTGATTCAGGCTAAAAGCTCGCGAACATACGCCCGGGCCATGCACTTGAGCTCTTCCACCAATTGCCGGCCCTGCGCCTCCGGCAGGGTCACGGCCAGCCGAAGCACAGTGCCCGCAGACCTTGGCAGTAGCAGGCTCGCAGTCCAGCGCCGGTCTTCCGGAATCTGGGGGCATTCCGCTCGGAGCTTCTCATCCAGGTCGCGGGCGTTGGTGTAAAGCTCTCTGAGGTCCAGCTCCCTGAGTTCCGGCATCGCCTCAACACCACTCCAGATAGCTGAATAGGCGGGCTCATGACGGTAGAACTCGTAGAACTGATCAATGAGAACGTCTACCGCTTCAACCAGACTCAGTTCCTGCAGACGCTCTCTCAGGGCACGCTCCATCTTCTCCACATGCTGTTCGGCAATGGCATGAACGATGGCCGCCTTGTTGGGAAAATACCGGTACAGTGAGGCCAGGGACATTCCGGACTGCCGGGCAATGGCGGACATACTGACTGCGTCAACGCCGGTCTCGTGAAAAATCATGGCGGCATGGCGAAGGATGGCGTTGACGCGCTCCCGGCTGCGCGCCTGTACCGGCCGGCGCCGCGGGGCCACATCAATAGATTCGTCGGTCATCATCTGTACCTTGTGCAACAGGCTCCGTACAATAATGGCCACTTTACGACAAATAAAGGCTCCGGCGGGCCAACCGCCGCCTGTCCATTAGTCTAACACTTCAGATTTTTTACAAACGGAAGACACGATGCGAGCAAGCCGTTACCTGATTGCCACCCAGAAAGAGACCCCCGCTGACGCCGAGATCATCAGTCACCAGTTGATGTTGCGCGCCGGCATGATCCGAAAACTGGCCGCCGGGCTGTACACCTGGTTGCCCATGGGCCTGCGTACTCTGCGTAAGGTTGAGCGGATTGTTCGTGAAGAAATGGACAAGAGTGGTGCCCAGGAAGTGTTGATGCCGGCGGTCCAACCGGCAGAGCTCTGGGAGGAATCCGGGCGCTGGACCCAGTACGGCGGCGAACTGCTGCGGATGAAAGATCGTCATGGCCGGGATTTCTGCTTCGGGCCGACCCACGAAGAGGTAATTACTGACCTGATCCGGAATGAGATCAGCAGCTACAAAGAGTTGCCGGCCAACTTCTACCAGGTCCAGACCAAGTTCCGGGACGAGCGGCGCCCCCGGTTCGGCGTGATGCGGGCCAGGGAATTCCTGATGAAGGATGCTTACTCGTTCCACCTTAACCCAGAATCGCTGAACGAAACCTATCAGCTGATGCATCACACCTACTGCGCCATCTTCGACCGTTTCGGTCTGGATTACCGTGCGGTTCAGGCGGACTCTGGCGCCATTGGCGGCAGTGCGTCGCACGAGTTCCATGTGCTCGCGTCTTCCGGCGAAGATGACATCGTGTTCAGCACAGACAGTGATTACGCGGCCAACATCGAGAAAGCCGAGGCGGTAGCTCCGAGCGGTACCCGCCCTGCGCCGGCCGAAGAGATGAAGGAAGTTGCCACGCCGGACCAGAAAACCATCGAGGCGGTGTCAGCGTTGCTGGGCATTGATCCCACTCGCACGGTCAAGACTCTGCTGGTGAAGGCCGAGGCGGACGAAGACGGCAATTCCGGCCTGGTTGCACTGGTTCTCCGCGGGGATCACACCCTCAACGAAATCAAGGCCGAAAACCTGGCCGGCGTCGCCGAGCCTCTGACCATGGCCACCGATGAGGAAATCGAACAGGCCGTGGGCTGCAAGGCCGGGTCTATCGGCCCGGTAAAGCTCAACTTACCGGTCATTGTTGACCGCAGTGCGGCCCACCTGGCCGACTTTGCCTGCGGCGCCAACCGTGAAGGTTTCCATCTGACTGGCGTGAACTGGGAGCGAGACGTGGCACTTGATCGCGTGGAGGACCTGCGCAATGTGGTTGAGGGCGACCCCAGCCCGGATGGCAAGGGCACTCTGGAGATCCGGCGCGGGATTGAGGTCGGGCATATCTTCAAACTCGGCAACAAATACAGTACCGCCATGAACGCCACGGTTCTGGATGAGAACGGCAAGACCGTGACCATGGAGATGGGTTGCTACGGCCTCGGCGTTTCCCGGGTTGTTGCCGCAGCCATTGAACAGAACCACGACGAAAACGGCATCATCTGGCCGGACGCCATTGCGCCTTTCCAGGTGGCCATCGTCACACTGAACGCCCACAAATCACCCACGGTTGCCGAAGCCGGCGAAAAGCTTTACGAGCAGCTGCGCCAGGCCGGCTACGACGTGCTTCTGGATGACCGAAAAGAGCGTCCGGGTGTGAAGTTTGCCGATATGGAACTCATCGGTATCCCGCACCGGTTCGTGGTGTCCGAACGCGGTCTGGCTGCCGGTACGCTTGAGTACAAAGGCCGGAGGGATGCGGAGAAACAGGATGTGCCGGTGGCTGAAGCGTTGCCCTTCCTGGTAAACGCCTCGCCTCGCAAAGGGCTTTAACCACAGGCCCGCCGCCGGCGGGCGAACCTCTGACGGCACCCGGCTGCAAGGGTGCTGTCAGGGGTTTTCTTTTCCCGTACCACCCACGATTCCCGGTTCAATTTCCAAAGTGACTCCGAACCGCCCCGCCACGGATTGACGAATTTTCTCAGCAAGCTTGAGTATGTCGGCCCCAGTGCCGCCCGAATGGTTAATCAAAACCAGAGCCTGCCGGTTATGCACGCCCACCCGGGCATTCCGGAAACCCTTCCAGCCACTTTGATCAATGAGCCAGGCCGCCGCCAGTTTGACGCCCTGCTCCTGAGGATAAGCCACAATACCGGGGTTACGTTCCCTGAGAGATTCAAACGTTGCGCTATCCACCACCGGGTTTTTGAAGAAACTTCCGGCGTTAGGAATAATGTCTGGATCCGGCAGCTTGCGGCGACGGATTGCCATCACAGCCTCCGCCACGTGCAACGGGCCAAGAGCGGTTTCCGCCGTATCAGCAAGGTATTCCTCCAGATCCCGATACTCGAGCACAAGGGGCCGCGTGCGCGACAGAGCCAGACGAATTTCAGTGATGACGTAACGGCCCGGAGTCTGTTTGAACAGGCTGTCGCGGTAAGCGAACCGGCACTCCGCGTTCTCGAGAACGACCAGCTCACCAGTCTTGCGGTCCAGGGCTGTAACCGATTCAAGACAATCGCAGAGTTCGACCCCGTAAGCACCAATATTCTGGACCGGAGCGGCACCCGCCGTTCCGGGAATCAGCGCAAGATTTTCAATGCCGCGATAACCGGCACGGGTGGCATATAGGACCGCCTCATGCCAGTTCTCACCTGCGCCGAGAACCAGGGTAGCCTTGTGATCTTCAATGTGCTCCCAGCGGCGGCCACGAATGGCCAGGCGAACCACCAGCCCCGAAAAATCACCCGCGAATACCAGGTTGCTTCCACCACCGAGAATCAGCACTTCCAGGTCTTCCGAGGCAGCCCAGTTTAGAGACTGGACCAGCTCATCGGCGGTGTGAACCTTCACATAAAAACGAGCCCTGGCGGGCACATGTAGGGTGTTCAGTGCCTCCAGCTCGACGTTTTCCTGGATTTCCGGCCGCTGCTTCAAGCCAGGCGCCCCCGAATATCCGCCAGCAGGCCTTCGCCAGCCTCGTTTATCAGGTCCAACACGGTTTCGAACCCTTCCTCACCGCCGTAATAGGGATCTGGCACTTCGTGATGGGCCGAGCGGCCATACTCCAGAAATAGCGCTGGCCGGGTGCCGCCGTTCTGGTGCCAGACATCCTTGATGTCGGCAAGATTCTGGCGATCCATGACCAGTACGTAGTCAAAGGTATCGAGATCTTCCGGACTGAACTGACGTGCCCGCAATCCGCTGATATCGATACCCCGGCGCAGGGCAGCCCCCTGGGCGCGGGTATCCGGGCTCTTGCCAATATGCCAGTGTCCGGTGCCACACGAGTCGATGTATATCTGATCCGCGAGGCCGGCTTGCGCGACCAGGGAACGAAATACACCCTCGGCAGTGGGCGAGCGACAGATGTTCCCCAGACAAACAAAAAGCACCTTTACCGGTTCAGCCATGGTCGATCTCTCTCCTTTCCAGCCAGTGGCGCACCCTTTGCAGATCAGCCTCTGTATCAATGCCACCCTGCGGGTTCACGGCGGCCACATCCACATGGATCCTGGCGCCATTGTATAGCGCCCGCAACTGTTCCAGTGATTCGGTAACCTCTGTAGGGGCTGGCGCCCAGCTCACAAACTCACCAAGAACCGACGCGCGATAGCCGTAAATGCCAATGTGTCGGAAATACCCGATGTTGTCTGGCAGAGACCTGTCGACGCCCGTCAACGGTGTTCCTTCCTGCCACTGGTCCCGGGCCCACGGAATCGGCGCGCGGCTGAAATAGTGCGCCATCCCCTGGTGATCAAACACCACCTTTACAATGTTGGGATTGAAGACCTGCTCCGGGTCATGGATTCGTTCACACAGGGTTGCAATTGCGGCTTCCGGATGAAACTCAAGGTTGTCTGCCACCTGATTAATCAGTTCCGGTGGAATCAGTGGCTCGTCGCCCTGAACGTTGACTACCCGGTGGTCGGCCGCAAACCCGAGTTCCCGAGCGACTTCTTCGAGGCGGTCAGTGCCACTGGCGTGATGGGGGGATGTCATGACCACCTCGGCACCGAAGCCTTCGCAAGCGGAGCGGATTCGTTCATCGTCGGTGGCCACAACCACCCGGTCTGCCCGGCTTTCCGCAGCACGCTCACAAACGTGCTGGATCATGGGCTTTCCGGCAATTTCCGCCAGCGGCTTTCCTGGCAGACGACTGGAAGCATAGCGAGCCGGAATCACAACGGTAAAAGGCATGACGTAACTACCCCGGTGGACTTGGGTTTAGCGCTTGTGCAGACGCTCATCGGTGGACAGGGTCCGGGCCTCTGTGGCCAGCATTACAGGAATTCCCTCACGGATCGGGAATGCCATGGCGTCCTGGTAACAGACCAGCTCGGTTCTGTCCTCGTTGAGCTTCAGATCGCCCTTGCACACCGGACAGGCCAGCATTGCCAACAGTTTCTTATCCATCTTGCTTACTCACTTGATATCACGAAGTTATAGGCTCGGAACACTGACGAACCCGGGCCAGAAACGCATCCCGGAACGGCCCCGGCAACCTGGCCTCGACCACCAGGCTCCACGCATTCTCGGGCGCGAACTCCCGGCATTTCACCGCATCCTTTGCCGTCATGACAATCCATTCATCGGTCTCGGTTGTCAGATCCTCCGGGCGGAACCGGTGATGATCCGGAAAAGCCGACTCGGTCACCGAAGCACCCAGCGCCCTGAGCGTATCGAAAAACCGGGCCGGATTGCCGATGCCCGCAACCGCCTTAACCGTTTTTCCCTTCAGGTCGCCCACAGCTCTGGACGCCCCCGATTTGAGGTGGACCAAGGTCGTCGGCTCCAGAACCATGGAATAGATGGCCGGATGGTCAACGCCGGCAAAGCTCTCCAGAGCCTGCTCCGGGAGCTGCTTGTCATTTACGATAACAAAATCCACGGAAGCGAGCCGGGAAACCGGCTCTCGCAGGGGACCAACCGGGATCAGGGCGCCGTTGCCGATGCCACGCTGCCCATCAAATACCGATAGCTCAAGATCCCTGGGCAGTTTGTAATGCTGGAGCCCATCGTCGCAGATCAGCACATCACCGAGGTTGTTCTCGAGAGCGTAATCGGCTGCGCGTCGCCGTCGAGGATCAACCACGACCGGGCAACCTGTGCTGAGCGACAGCATGACCGGCTCGTCACCGGCTTTGATGGGGCTGGTATCTGCCGAGACTTCCAGCGGGTATTGGCCCGCATCACCGCCATACCCCCTACTGAGGATCACCGGCCGCCAGCCAGCAGATGCCAGTTCAGAGACCAGCCAGGCGGTGAGCGGCGACTTCCCGGTTCCGCCTGCAGTGATATTGCCAACTACAATCACTGGAACGGGCAACGACGCATCCCGTGCTTCCCAGGCCGCGCGGCGACGAGCCTCGGCGATGCTTCTGTACAACCAGGACAAGGGCGCCAGAAAAAACAGGGGCCGTTTGCTGCCATACCAGAGACGTTCAACCAACGAACTCAGGGCGGATTTCACCCCACTCATGCCTGCTCGCTGAACTGCATCTGGTGAAGTTGCGCGTAAGCGCCGCCAGCCGCAAGGAGCTCGTCATGGCGCCCGGACTCTGCAATGCGTCCGTTATCCATCACCAGAATCCTGTCGGCTTTCTCGATAGTGGAAAGGCGATGGGCGATGACCAGTGTGGTACGGCCCTGCATCACCGTTTCCAGCGCCTCCTGGATATGGCGTTCAGATTCGGTATCCAGCGCCGAAGTGGCCTCGTCAAGGATCAGAATCGGCGCATTCTTCAGCAGTGCCCGGGCGATGGCCAGCCTCTGCCGCTGCCCACCCGAGAGCATTACACCGTTATCGCCGATCATGGTGTCCAGGCCTTCGGGCATGCGGTCGATGAACTCGAGAGCATGGGCCTTGGCGGCGGCTTCCCGAATTTCCTCGGGGCTGCAATCTCTCAAGGCACCATAGGCGATGTTGGCAGCGATGGTGTCGTTGAACAGAACAACGTTCTGGGTGACCAGCGCGATCTGTTTCCGCAGGGCTTTCAGGGAAAAATCACGGAGCGAATGGCCGTCGATCCGGATGTCGCCGCCGGTATACTCATAGAACCTCGGCAACAGGCTCACCAGCGTGGACTTTCCGCTCCCGGAGCGACCGACCAGAGCCACGCTCTGTCCTGCCGGAATGCTCAATGAGATGCCTTCCAGAACATTGTCTAACTGATCACGGTAACTGAACGCGACGTTGTCAAACTCGATATCGCCATCAACGCGATCCGGTGAGTAAGTGCCCGGATCCTGCTCCGGGGATTCATCGATGGTTTCGAAGACATCGTAGGCCGCAGCAACACCTTTCTGAATCTTTGCGTGGACCGAGGTCACCTGCCGGATGGGCTTTGCCATGGTGGTCGCAGCCGTAATAAAAGCAACCAGTTGCCCCGTGGTCATTTCGCCACGGATTTCCGGCGCCAGCATCATCCAGACCAGACCGGCAATGGCAATGGCCACCAGCACCTGAATCACCGGAACACTGATCGCCTGAGTCGATGCCATCTTCAGACTTTGCTTGAGGTTCTTTTCATTAACCTCCTGAAAACGCTGACGTTCGTAATCCTCGCCACCAAAAGTCCGAACAACCCGGTAGCCAGTAATCGATTCCGAGGCCACGTGGGTGATGTCGCCCATGGACCCCTGGATGCGCTTGCTGATCTTGCGAAAACGCTTGCTGGCATAGCTGACAACGGCGGCAATAAGTGGCCCTACTGCCAGGAAAATCAGCGTGAGTTTCCAGTTGGTGTAGAACATGTAGCCCAGCAGACCAACGATGGTCAGGCCTTCGCGAAGCGTGATGGTCACAGCGTTGGTCGTGGCCTCCGCCACCTGCTCCACGTTGAAGGTAAGCTTGGAGACCAGGCGCCCGGCTGCATTGTCGTCAAAGTAGCGGGAGGGCAAGGTCATCAGGCGATCAAATACATCGTTGCGTAGTGCATTAATGACCTGGCGACCGACATAGCTGATGAAATACTGGCTCAGGAAGGTGCCCAGGCCCCGGAATGCAAACACCCCTACTATGACCAGGGTGAGCATCAGGCGGTTCTGGTCGGTGGGGTTCTCGATGGCGGCAATGACGTATTCCATCGCAGCCGCCATGCCGGTTGAGGCGGCGGCATAGATGATGTTGCCGAGTACCGCCAGGGAGAACGCCAGGAGGAACGGCTTAACATAGGCAAGCAGGCGCTTGTAGGTTTCCCAACTACCTGCCGGTAACCCGGCCGAGGGGTCGGGCAGAGGCTCGGTTACCTTCACGGGCTCTCAGCCTCCCGCTCAGTGGTAATGCTGAGCTTGGCGAATCCCAGCCGCCCGGCGACATCCATGGCCCGAACCACAAACTCGTGGGGAGTGCGGGCATCGGCGGTGATAATGAACGGGAGCGAATTGTTGCCCTCAGCCAGCTCACGCACACCCCGCTCAAGGGTCTCGCGCCGATTGTTGACCAGCGTCCGGTCATTCAGGATGTATTGCCCCTCGGCATTGATCACCACGTCAATCTGCTGGACTTCCGACGCCGGCGCGGGCTCGCCACTGGCCTCGGGAAGCTCCACCTGCAAATGGCTTTCCCGGGTAAAGGTTGTGGAAACCATGAAGAAAATCAGCAGCAGGAACACCACGTCAATCAATGGTGTCAGGTCTACCCCGACTTCCTGGCTTCTCTGGCGCTTGAACTTCACGGCGTTCAGGCTCCTTCCACGTCGATTTCGCGGTCTCCGTGTACTACCTCAACCAGCTTGATGGCTTCCTGCTCCATACCGACAACCAGCTCATCCACCCGGCGGATGAAATAGCGATGGCAGATCAGCGCCGGAATGGCCACGCTCAGACCGGCAGCCGTGGTGATCAGCGCCTCGGAGATACCGCCCGCCAGGTTACCCGCGTTGCCGACCCCGGCCAGCTGGATCTCGGCAAACACCTTGATCATGCCAATAACGGTGCCCAGAAGACCCAGCAGAGGGGTAATGGTTGCCACAGTACCCAGAGGATTCAGGAAGCGCTCGAGATCATGGATGACCTGGCTGGCCTCGTGCTCGATGCTCTCTTTCATGATTTCGCGGCCATGCTTTGCGTTGAGCAGGCCACCGGCCAGAATCCGACCCAGGGGCGAGGAACCCTGCAGGGCTTTCAGCTTCCGGCCATTGAGTTCTTTTTTCTTGATCCAGCGCCATAACTCGTTAATGGTCTGGGGAGGCGCTACCCTGGAAGCGCGAAGAGTCCAGATACGCTCCAGAATGATGGCCAGCGCCAGAATGGAACAGGCAACAATTGGCACCATCAGAATGCCACCGGCTTTCAACAGCTCGAACACGCTTGGTCTCCCTCATTGTTTGCAAGCCGCGCTACTTTAGCATAGCTACCGGTGGAGGCCACACCTGCAATGTCACGGTATTTTACATTGGTCCCGGGCGAGTCCCGGGCCGCCAATCCAGAATGGCGTCCCATGGCGCATTTCCTTCAACACCAACCGGTTATCCTCGATGGTCATCACCATGCTGCCAGAACAGGCTGTATTGAACGAAACGGCTCCGATCGCGGCATAGCGAGCGGTTACCGTCGGGTGAGGATGGCCGTACCGGTGGCGATACCCGGCAGTGTAGATAACCTGATCCGGCTTCAACGCCCGAACCCAGGCTTCTGAGGATGACGTTTTGCTGCCATGGTGTGGCGCCACAAGCACCCGGGTAACCGGTGCCTGAAGATCCTCTCGGTCAGCAAGATAAGCCAGATACCTGGCTTCCATCTGGTCGGTAATATCCCCCGGCAGGAGCCATTCGGTGCCTGATTCGGGATGGTAAATACGCAGCACACAGGACGCATCGTTACCTTCTGTCGCACCTTTGCCCTGCCAGAACTCCAGAATCAGGCCGCCCAGCTTCTGGTTTGAGCGCTTGCAGCCCGAAACAGGCAGATCGGCGACCTGCTGTCTGACGGCCACCGGCTCGCCAGCAATAACTTGCCCGACTTCAATCTTCTGGGTGAGTTCGGCTACCCCGCCGGCATGATCACTGTCTGCGTGGCTGATTACGAGGGTGTTGATCCGACGTATGCCTTCGGCCGCCAGATTCGGTAGCAGGGTTGATTCAACAGCCGAAAACACACCCGGAACGGCAGGACCGGTGTCGTACACCAGGGCTTCATCGCCATGACGGATCAGAACCGACAGGCCCTGACCCACATCCCAGACCCGTATTTCCGGTGTGCGCAGATAGGGGGTCTTCATCAAGGCTTGGCCCGGAACCATTAACCAGAACACCGCCAACAGAGCGGCAACCAACCGGAATCCGGTAAACGGCACGAATACCAGCGTAACGGCCAGCAACCCCCAGCCAACTACCTCGGCAAGGCTGGCCTCAATGTCCGGCGACTGCCACTCCGAGAACCATTTCAGAACGTGCCAGAGCACGCCCAGTGCCCAATCGAACATTGGCACAAACACCTGGGCAGCGCCCGGGACCACGGCAGTAACCAGCCCTCCGGTCACCAGCACCGGCATGACCGCAAGAGATACCCACGGAATGGCCACCAGATTGGTCAGCAGACCAACCAGAGGCTGACCCTGGCCGAATACTTCGAGGATTGGCCATAAACCGCCGAAGACGGCGAGCTGCGCAATAACGAGCCCGGACGCCGGTCCCGTCCCCGCCAGCCGGGCCGAGAACACAGCTATCAACACGGCGACAGCGGTGAATGACAACCAGAACCCTTGATCCAGGGGCGCAAAGGGATCCAGTACAAGAACGGCTGTAAGAGCAGCCAGAAACGCCTGCCACACCGGCGCCTGACGACTGAGCAGAATCAGCCACCCACCTGCGATAACCATGATGAGGGCGCGTCGGGTGGGCACGGTAAAGCCGGCGGCCAGCGCATAAACCAGACAACAAAGCACAATCGAGGTAAATACGATCCCGCGTCTGGCCTCATCGCTGACCCATCGCGCCGGCCATAACAGTAACAGCCGCCTACATACAACGCCGGCACCCAGGGCCACCAGACCGAGGTGTAGGCCCGAAATCGCCACCAGGTGAATGGTGCCGGTCGCCTTGAGCACATCCCAGTGGTTCTGTTCCATGTGCCCGCGGTGGCCAATCAACAGCGAGGCAACCAACGGAAAGTGCCTGGCGCTGCCAAACTGCTCCCTCGTCCAGCGTTCAAGCGAAAGATGCAGGCGCCGGTACTGGCAGTGCAGCGAACAGTCTACCGTCGTGTCCAACCGAACATTACGGACGCTCCCCGTGGCACGATACCCTTTCCGGAAGAGCCAGTCTTCATAGCGGAAACCGGCAGGATTCAGCGTGCCGTGGGGACGCTTGAGAGCAACATCCAACCGCAGCCGGGCGCCGGGAAGGTATTGGCTGCCGCGACCATACCAGGCCAGCCTGAGCAGGCCCGGCATCCTTGCTTCCTGCCCGGCTTCGATGGGAAGGTTGTGCCAGTGGGTGACACAAAGACTAAAACGTAAACTGTTAAAGCTTCCGGGAGAAGGAATGTCGCACAGGTATCCCGAAACCGAGAGGCGCTCCCCTTCCAGGCTGGCCGGGAGGACGGTCGAAAGACGGTCTCCGGCATGCCAGGAGGCCCAGAACAGCCCCAGGAAAAGACCAAGGGCGAACACTGTTAGCCGAGAGGCAAGTGTCGAAAGAGAACAGGACAGGGCAACGGCGAGCAGAAATATCGCGGCGAGCAACCACTCGGAAGGTGGCAGTATCGACAACCAATACAGTAAGATAACGCCACAAGAGAAGGCGACAACGCCCACTACTGCGGAACCGGACTTGCCATACGAGCATACCGGTCGGTTGAGACTTCCGGACAATCCTTGTCCTCCTGTTTGTCATAAACACCGGCGACATCCGATGTGCCGGTATACTAACTCCGTTTAAAGGCAGAACTTCCAATGCCAAAGAAGTTCATGAAACGCTATCTGCCCTCACCAGAGAAGGTGCAAGCGATGCAGTCGCTGAGCTTTCTGGGCGATATTCTTCATGAACCGAACCTCTGGCACATCAACCGACACAGTGTTGCCAGGGCGTTTCTGGTCGGCATCTGGTTCTGCTTTATTCCCATGCCCTTCCAGATGCTCGCCGCAGCCTTCTTCGCTATCTGGTTCAATGCCAATCTGCCACTGTCGGTGGTTCTGGTCTGGATCAGCAACCCGGTGACCATGCCGCCGATGTTCTATTTCAACTACAAAATCGGCGCCTGGGCCCTGGACCGACCTGTACTCAGCTTTGAGTTTGAACTGTCCTGGTCCTGGATCAGCGAGCGGCTGCTGGATATCGGCATTCCGCTCTACCTCGGTTCACTGGTGGTCGCAACCATATCAGCCTGCCTTGCCTATTTGATCATCCAGTATCTCTGGCGCAGGAAAATCCGCTCGGACTGGCAAGTGCGCCGAACCGCAAGATTGCGACGCCGCCGGGCTGCTGATCAAACTTCCTGAATCAGCCGGCCCTGCTCCAGGCGCATGACCCGCCCCAGAGTCCGGGCCATTTTCATGTCATGGGTTACCATGACAAAGGCAATGCCCAGCTGATCCCTCAGGGATTCGATCAGGGCCTGGACCCCCTCGCCGGTATGCTCATCAAGGTTTCCCGTTGGCTCATCCATCAACACGCAGTCCGGCTCATTTACCAGTGCCCGGGCAATGGCCACCCGTTGGCGTTCGCCACCGGAGAGCTCGCCGGGTTTGTGATCCAGCCGTTCTGCAAGACCCACCCGTTCCAGCAAACTGCTTGCCTTGTCCCGAGATTTCGAGACGGCCATGCCACCCAATGCGCACGGCATCATGACGTTTTCAAGCGCGGTAAATTCCGGCAACAGGTGATGAAACTGATAGACAAATCCCAGATGGGCGTTGCGGAACCTTGCCCGCCGAGCTTCAGATAGCCGATGGATGTCCTCACCGCAGATAGCAATCTGGCCGGACGACGGCTTGTCGAGCCCGCCCAGGAGATTCAGCAAGGTTGTCTTACCCGCACCGCTACTGCCAACGATGGCTACGGTCTCGCCCTGGGCAACTTCCAGCGAAATATCTGAAAAAATGGTCAGTTTTCCGAGGCCCTCGTTATAGGTCCGCGTTACCTGACAATCAATCACCGGTGCAGAATGCGCCATAGCGGCATGTTCCTTACTCATAGCGAAGCGCCTCCGCCGGATCCACCCTCGAGGCCCGCCAGGCCGGGTATATGGTTGCCAAAAGGCTCATGGCAAGTCCGGCGCCGCTGATTATGAAAACATCCTGCCATTGCAACTGGGATGGCAGGTAGCTGATGAAGTAAACGTCCGCACTCAGGAACTGGTGGCCCAGCGCGCCCTCCAGCCAGGAGATAAAGGCACTGATATTAAGTGCACCAAAAACGCCAAGCGCTGTGCCAACGATGGTTCCGAAGATACCGATGACCGCCCCCTGGACGATAAAAATGCGCATGATCCGACCCGGCGTTGCTCCCATGGTCCTGAGGATCGCGATGTCTCCGGTTTTGTCAGTGACCACCATGACCAATGTGGAGACGATATTGAAGGCCGCTACGGCAACGATAAACATCAGCAGCAGACCGATCATGGTTTTCTCCATGCGGATGGCCTGGAAAAGATTGCCGTGGGTGCGGGTCCAGTCAGATACGTAATAGCGGCCGCCCAACGCCTCAGCCGCCTGCTGCGAAACCTTGGGCGCTGCGAACAGATCATCCACCAGCAGACGAACGCCCTCCGCCTTGCCCCCGGTTCGCATAAGCTTGGCTGCGTCATCCATATGAATCAGCGTGTAGTTGCCATCCAGTTCAGCACCGACACTGAAAATGCCCTTCACCGTAAATCGCTTGAGCCGTGGCAGCACTCCCGCGGGGGTCACCGAGGCTTCCGGCAGCACGACAGTCACCTTGTCACCCACCTGCAGGCGCAGGCTGGCCGCCATCAAGCGACCGATGATGATGCCAAACTCGCCGGAGACCAGATCGTCCAGCCCTCCCTCGATCATATGGTTCTCAATGATGGACACCGTGCGTTCTTCTTCTGGAAGAACACCATTGAGCATAACGCCACGAACATTACCGCCACCGGTCACCATCCCCTGCCCCTGGATAAAAGGGGCCGCAGCCAGCACCCGGGGATGCTGCTGAACCCGGGCATCCACCGACTGCCAATCATCCAGAGGACCGGCGCCCTGTATGGTGGCGTGGGGCACCATCCCGAGAATTCTCTGCTTGAGCTCCCGGTCGAAGCCATTCATGACGGACAGCACAATGATCAGCACTGCCACTCCAAGCATCAGCCCGATCATCGAAGTCAGTGAAATAAAGGATATGAAGTGATTGCGGCGCTTGGCGGCCGTGTATCGCAAGCCAATGTAAAATGATAAGGGTCTGAACATGAAGAGGTGCCTGTTGCTACCTTCCGGTCTGTCGTGGTCTGGTTTTCCCAAGTACCTTCTACCTTCCAGCACGGAGGGAAACTGCTAAACTGTTCTGTACCAATAAAAATTCAGCCTTCCGGAGCCGCGATGCAGTCGTCCGACATCCCCAACGAGCCGGCGGATTATTCACCCGAACGCCGGGACTTTTTCCGCATTGAAGACCGGATCGGCCTGGAGATCCGCAAGCTGGCTTCCGACACCCCACTGGACGGGAATGCCTTCGATGGCGACCACCTTGAAAGCCTGAAAGCTGAATTCAGGCGGTTGGACCAGGACGTAAAATCCCAGCTTGCCAGCCTTGCCGAGAGAGACCGGCTGCTAACCGGGCTGATCAAGTCCCTTAACGGCAAGCTGGACACGCTTGCGCGCATTATGGCCTTTGAGCAAAATCCGTTGCAACCTGAGGACTGGCAGGATGTAACCCTGAGCGAAGGCGGCCTGTCATTCTTCAGCAGCACCCCTGCCTGGCATCCCGGAGACCGGCTTGCTGTCCGGATGACCCTCCCGCCCGAACTTTTCCAACCCCAGGCACATGCCCGCGTGATTGAGGTACACCCCGATTCCTCAGGCGGGGCAAGGGTCCACACCGAATTTGCCCGGATTGATGACGGCGATCGCCAACAAATCGCACGGCATGTGATGCGGTGGCAGATTCGACAGCGCCAAAAAGAGTAGACTGGGGAAAAACGGGTGACTTTTGCTAGTCTTTTTCGGATATTACGCTTTATCCATGTCCTTCCGAGGACGCCAGTTTTCATGGAGACCCATCAATGAGAAAACAAACTACCCTGTTCGGCGCACTGGCAGTGACTGCCACACTGGCCTTTCTTCCGATGACGTCCGCGGTAGCTGAAGAAATCCGCGTGCCGGTTGGCTCCCAGGCCGATCGTGACCAAGCCAGCTTTCCCGGCTCGGGAATGAGCCAGTCGTCAGTCCGCGCTTCCTGGGGTGCGCCCATGGAAATTCAGGGCCCGGTAGGCCAGCCACCGATCACCCAGTGGCATTACCAGGACTTCGTGGTGTATTTCGAAGGCAACCGGGTTATCCATACCGTTCTCAAACATAATCGCTGAGGGCCCGAGGGACTTTTCGGGTCGGAAATACCTTCCTTATGTCCTGACGTTCAACCAATCGTTGGTTAGAATGCCGTCTTTTATGATTCAAGGTGACGTAGTGACAACCAAACGAGTGTTGCCCGCCGAGTGGGCTCCCCAGAGTGCCGTGATGCTGACCTGGCCCCATCCGGGAACAGACTGGGCAGGCGTTATGGAAGAGGTGGAGCCGGTCTTCGAAAATATTGCGAAAGCCGTTCTCCGACACGAGCATCTGGTTGTAAGTTGCGAACACGTGATACGTCTGCAGGAGCTTGAGCAGCAGCTGAATCTCTACGCTGAGGAGAACGGGCTCCCTGGCCGTGTAAAGACCGTTCCAGCGCCAGCAAACGATACCTGGGCGAGAGACCATGGGCCGATTACCATCCTGACCGATGATGGGCCGGCACTGCTGGATTTCCGGTTCAACGCCTGGGGAGGAAAGTTTCCGTCGGAAAAAGATGATGCGCTGAACACTCATCTGTTCAACGCCGGTGTATTCGGCACAACGGCGATGCAGCAGGTGAACTTCGTGCTCGAGGGGGGCTCCTTTGAATCGGATGGCCAGGGTACCTTGCTGACAACGTCTGAATGCCTGCTGACGCCGACCCGAAATCCCGCCATGGACCGGACAGCCATTGAGCAACTGCTCTCAGAGATATTGGGTGTCCGCCGAATTCTCTGGCTCAACCATGGCTACCTTGCCGGCGACGACACCGACAGCCATATCGATACCCTGGCCCGATTCTGCGCACCGGATCATATCTGTTATGTAGCCTGCCCCGATGTCGCCGACGAGCACTACAGTGCGCTGGCGGCCATGGAAGAAGAGCTCCAGGAGTTTCGCCAGGCCGACGGCTCTCCTTATCGATTGACGGCTCTGCCCTGGCCCGATGCCATTCATGACGAGGACGGAGAACGCCTGCCCGCAACCTACGCAAATTTCTTGATAATCAACAATGCTGTGTTGCTTCCGATGTATGACGTGCCGCAGGACCAAGACGCCATTGCTGTCATGAAAGAAATTTTCCCGTCCAGGGAAATAATACCGATTGATTGCCGGCCCTTGATTTACCAGCATGGCAGCCTTCACTGTGTGACCATGCAAATCCCGGCCGGAGTAGTCAGTTAATGAGCAGCGAAGCGTGCAAGAACCAGATCAACATTGCTGCCATCCAGCAGGCCTGCAGCAGTGACAAGGCAGCCAGCCTGGCCGTTACCGAAAAACTGGTGCGCGAAGCCGCAGCCAGTGGCGCAGACCTGGTTATTCTGCAAGAGCTCCACGCCACCCTTTACTTCTGCCAGACTGAAGATACGGCCGTTTTCGAATTAGCCGAGCCGATTCCCGGCCCCACCAGCAATCGCCTCTCCGATCTGGCCCGCGAACTGGGTGTAGTGTTGGTTGGCTCCATTTTCGAACGGCGGATGAACGGCGTTTACCACAACACTGCCGTCGTATTTGAGAAAGACGGCTCAATGGCAGGGCTGTACCGGAAGATGCACATTCCGGACGACCCGGGATTCTACGAGAAATTCTACTTCACCCCGGGTGACGCCCAGTTCAATGATGGCAGGAGCGGCTTCACGCCCATTGATACATCTGTTGGCAGGCTGGGCGTGCTGGTTTGCTGGGACCAGTGGTACCCCGAGGCTGCCCGCCTGATGGCCTTGGCCGGAGCGGAGATGCTCATCTACCCCACCGCTATCGGCTGGGATGTGACCGATGACCCGGATGAGCAGGCGCGTCAACTGGAAGCCTGGGTCACCGTCCAGAGAGGCCATGCGGTTGCCAATAATCTCCCTGTCGTGGCGCCGAATCGGGTCGGCACAGAACCGGACCCCTCCGGACACAGTGACGGCATTCGTTTCTGGGGCAACAGTTTTATCTGCGGACCGCAGGGTGAATTCCTTGCCCGGGGCGATGACAGCTCCGAGTGCATTCTGTCTGTAAGCCTCGATCGCACCCGCAGTGAATCGATTCGCCGGATCTGGCCGTATTTGAGAGATCGTCGCATCGACGCCTATGGCGACATCCTCAAACGCGTAAGGGACTGAGGCCGGAATGAAAAAACTGGTTGATACAGTAGTCAGTGAACTGAACCAGATACTTCTGGGCAAGGAGCAACAGGTGCGTTTGGCCCTGTGCGGGCTACTGGCGCGAGGGCACCTGCTGATCGAAGACATCCCCGGCATGGGCAAGACCACCCTCTCCCATGCCCTGGCCAAGGTGATGGGGCTGAGCTACCAGCGAATCCAGTTCACCAACGACCTGCTTCCCGCGGATGTGCTTGGTTATTCCATGTACGACAAGCAGGCCGGCAGCCTGGTGTTCCATCCTGGGCCGATCTTTGCCCAGGTGGTTCTGGCTGACGAAATTAACCGGGCATCACCTCGTACCCAGAGTGCCCTGTTGGAAGCCATGGAAGAACGGCAGGTATCCATTGAGGGCGAGACCCGTCCACTGCCCCACCCGTTCTTCGTGATTGCCACCCAGAACCCCATTGAACAGGGAGGGACCTACCCTCTTCCCGAGTCCCAACTGGACCGGTTCCTTATGCGCCTTCACCTGGGCTACCCGGACCCCCGGGCCGAACGGGAACTGCTGGAAGGCGAAGACCGCCGCACCATGACCGAAAAGCTTCCCACCCTGCTCTCCCAGGCCGACCTGAAAACCCTGCAGGAAGGTGTAACAAGGATAACCGCCAGCCCGGCGCTTCTCGATTACGTGCAGCGATTGCTGGAACAGAGTCGGAGAATGCCGGGCCTTCTGTACGGGCTTTCGCCCCGCGCCGGCCTGGGACTCGTCCGGGCCGCCAAGGCCTGGGCGCTCATGGAAGGTCGGCATCACGTGTTGCCCGACGACATCCAGGCAGTTTTCCCGTCAGTAGCAGCCCATCGCCTCGAACAGGGGGAGTCGGGAAAAAGTGCGGAACGGGTTCGTCAGCTGCTGGCAACCGTTTCCGTGCTTGAGTAAATAGCAAGGTTTTATAAGCGGAATTGGCCAAAACGAATGGCAGACCGCGCCTTTCATGTTAGCCTTTGCTCCTTTCCCCGAAGCGTCTGGCCCGGAACAGGGCCTGGCAACGTACGGCTTTTTCAGTGAGAGAATTCCCAATGAGCGACACCAAACATTCCCGACTGATCATCCTTGGTTCCGGCCCCGCAGGCTACACCGCTGCTGTCTACGCAGCCCGCGCCAACCTGAACCCGACCCTGATTACCGGTATTGAAGTCGGCGGCCAGCTCACCACAACCACCGACGTCGACAACTGGCCCGGAGACAACGACGGCGTTCAGGGCCCGGAGCTCATGCAGCGCATGCTCAAACACGCCGAACGCTTCGAAACCAGCATCGTCTACGACACCATCAACGAGGCTGACCTGCGCAACCGCCCCTTCCGGCTCAAGGGCGACGGCGGTGAATACACCTGCGATGCCCTGATCATCGCCACCGGCGCCTCAGCCATGTACCTGGGCCTGGAATCCGAAGAGAAATTCAAAGGCCAGGGCGTATCCGCCTGCGCCACCTGCGACGGTTTCTTCTACAAGAAACAGAAAGTCGCCGTTATCGGTGGCGGCAACACCGCCGTCGAAGAGGCCCTGTACCTGTCCAACATCGCCGACGAAGTCACCCTGGTACACCGCCGCGATAGCCTGCGCGCCGAAAAGATCCTCCAGGACAAACTGTTTGAAAAAGCCGAAAACGGCAACGTGAACATCGTCTGGGACCACACCCTCGACGAGGTCCTCGGCGATGGCACCGGCGTGACCGGCATGCGCATCAAGAGCACCAAAGACGGCTCCACCCGGGAAATGGACCTGGCCGGCGTCTTCATCGCCATTGGCCACAAACCCAACACCGACCTGTTTCAGGGCCAGCTGGACATGGAAAACGGCTACATCCGCATCCGCTCCGGCCTTGAGGGCATGGCCACCCAGAGCAGCATCCCCGGCGTCTTCGCCGCTGGCGACGTAGCCGACCACGTCTACCGCCAGGCCGTCACCTCCGCCGGCTTCGGTTGCATGGCGGCCCTGGATGCGGAAAAGTTTCTGGATCAGCAAGACTGATTGTGCTTGAGTAAAGAAAAGGAACGCGAACTCAAAAGTTTGCGAAGGCCGGTGGGAGCCGCCTTCTGAAACTGTGCGGAGCCATGGATGGCGGAGCCAAGCGTACAAGGACGTATTCACAGCGTGTTTCAGAAGGCGGCTCCCACCGGCCGGTACTCTGTAGAATAGAACCGAAACATTGCAGTAATTGCCGGAGAAGGATGACCTCACTACCCTGGCTAGACCCGGACCAACTCTGGTTCCCCCCCGCCAACGAAGCCCTGGACGACCCGGACGGCCTCCTCGCCCTCGGCGGGGACCTGTCCACCGAACGACTCATCCTTGCCTACCGCAACGGCATTTTCCCCTGGTACAGCGACGACCAGCCCATCCTGTGGTGGTCACCCAACCCCAGATGCGTCCTGTTCCCGAACGAAATCCACGTGTCACGCAGCCTCCGCCGCACCCTGAACCAGCAACGCTTCGAGGTGACCGCCGACAGACACTTCGGACGGATTATCAGACTCTGTGCGTCAACCCGGGCCGAAGGCACCTGGATTACCGAAGAAATGATTGCCAGCTATTCCGAGCTGCACCGCATGGGCGTCGCCCACTCCATCGAAATATGGAACCGTCGCGGTGAACTGGCCGGTGGCATGTATGGCCTGGCCATTGGCCGGTGCTTCTTCGGGGAATCCATGTTTTCCCTGGAAACCAATGCCTCCAAGGTTCTCATGGTTCATCTGGCGCACCAGTTACAGCTTTGGGGTTATCGGATCATGGATTGCCAGGTGGAGAGCAGACACCTCCTGACCATGGGCGCACGGACTATTCCACGGGAAGAGTTTTTATCTATACTCAGGATGAGCATCGATCAGAAACCGGATCAGACCGACTGGACCTTCAGATGGCGTTGGCCCGGGCCGGAGGAGTGAATGAGCAATCTCAGAACCCTGGTGTTCTTCGCAACGCCGCCCCACGATTGCAGCTACCTGCCAGACCGCGAGGCGACCACCATGTTTGTGGATCCGCGGGCCCACATTGATAAAAAGCTTTACAGCCAACTGACCGCTCTTGGTTTTCGCCGCAGCGGTTCTCATTATTACCGTCCCCATTGCGAACAGTGTAATGCCTGCATCCCGGTCCGACTCAAGGTTGACGATTTCAGCCCGGACAGAAGCCAGCGGCGGGTGCTGAAGAAGAACTCAGACCTGAAGTGCACGATGGTGCCAGCGACCTTTGCGGAAAGGTACTACCAGCTGTATGCCAACTACATTGAGCAGCGACACCAGGATGGCGACATGTATCCGCCGACCCGGGAGCAGTTCACGTCGTTCCTGGTGGAAGGGGCAACGGACTCCTGGTTCCTGGAAATCCACAAGGATGAGCGATTGGTGGGGTTGGCGGCGGTGGACCTTCTGGACGACGGGTTGTCGGCTATTTACACCGTTTTCGACCCCGATCTTGATGACAGGAGCCTTGGCACTTACGCAATCCTCTGGCAAATCGAGGAAGCTCGCCGCAGAGGGCTGCCCCATCTGTATCTTGGGTACTGGATCAAGCAATGCCGGAAAATGAACTATAAAACCCGCTTCCGCCCGATCGAGGCGCTAAGAGACGGCCACTGGCGTGAACTGGACCCAGGCTAACTTTGCCAAACGCCGATAAATCAGGCAGAATTGCGCAATTTAAAATTACGGAAAGCATATCCAAACGAGGTTTCTACTGAATGCCGAAATCAGATGCCATTGAAATGGAAGGCGTTATCATCGACACCCTTCCAAACACCATGTTCCGCGTTGAGCTCAGCAACGGCCATGTTGTGACAGCTCATATCTCCGGCAAGATGCGCAAGAACTACATCCGCATCCTGACAGGTGACAAGGTCAAGGTTGAGCTGACTCCCTACGACCTGAGCAAGGGCCGCATTGTCTACCGCGCCCGTTGATGCTCACGTGACATCTGAAAGCCCCTTCGGGGGTTTTTTCGTTGTAGCTAAAAAAACCGCTGCCGGTTGCCCGGGCAGCGGTTTTTTATTTCCTCAAGTAGATCAGACCGCCTCGGCAGGCTCGTCCTCGTACTCGAATACCAGCTCGTCATCACGAAGGTGGATGAAGACATCACCGCCTTTCTCCGACAAACGCCCGAACAGGATCTGCTCGGCCAGCGGCCGCTTGATCTTGTCCTGGATCAGCCGCGACATCGGGCGGGCGCCCATGGTGATGTCGTATCCCTTCTCGGCCAACCAGGCTTTGGCATCGTCATCCACATGCAGAACCACATGCTTCTCGTCCAGCTGTGCCTGCAATTCGGTGAGGAACTTGTCCACCACGTGAGTGATGGTATCCATCTGCAAGTCACCAAACTGGATAATGCCGTCCAGACGGTTACGGAATTCCGGCGTGAAGGTCTTGCTGATGATCTCCATGCCGTCCGTGCTGTGATCCTGCTCACTGAAGCCAATGGACCGGCGGGCCATACTTTCGGCTCCGGCGTTGGTGGTCATCACCAGGATGACATGGCGGAAATCCGCTTTCCGACCGTTATTATCGGTCAGCGTGCCATGGTCCATGACCTGCAGCAGCAGGTTGAACACTTCCGGATGGGCCTTCTCGATCTCATCCAGCAGGAGCACGCAGTGCGGATGCTTGTTGACCGATTCGGTCAACAGGCCGCCCTGATCGTAGCCAACGTAGCCCGGAGGCGCACCGATCAGCCGTGAAACCGTATGGCGCTCCATGTACTCGGACATGTCAAACCGTACCAGCTCGATGCCAAGAACCTTGGCCAACTGCTTGGTAACCTCGGTTTTCCCGACACCGGTCGGCCCTGCGAACAGGAACGCACCCTCTGGCTTCTCGGGCGCCTTCAGCCCGGCTCGTGCCAGCTTGATAGCGGTGGACAGCGATTCGATCGCCGGATCCTGGCCGAACACGGTCATCTTCAGATCCCGTTCCAGGTTCCGCAGCAGATCCTTGTCGCTGGTAGAGACGTTCTTCGGCGGGATGCGGGCAATGTTCGCAACCACATCCTCGATCTCGGTGACATCAACGGTTTTCTTGCGCTTGCCTTCAGGCTGCAGCCTCTGGCGGGCACCCGCTTCATCAATCACGTCGATGGCCTTGTCCGGCAAATGACGATCAGTGATGTAGCGGTCTGACAGTTCGGCGGCTACGCGCAGGGCCTTGTCGGTGTACTTGAGATCGTGGTGCTTTTCAAAGTTGGGTTTGAGGCCCTTCAGTATTTGATAGGTATCCTCAACGCTCGGCTCGTTTACATCGATCTTCTGGAACCGGCGAGCCAGGGCGCTATCCTTCTCGAAAATACCCCGGAACTCCTGGAATGTGGTTGAACCAATGCACCGGATTTCCCCGGAACTGAGCATGGGCTTGAGAAGGTTGGAGGCATCCATCACGCCACCGGAAGCGGAACCCGCTCCGATGATGGTGTGAATCTCATCAATGAACAGGATTGCGTGGTTTTCTTTCTTGAGCTCGGCAAGCAACCCTTTCAGGCGCTTCTCGAAATCGCCCCGGTACTTGGTCCCGGCGAGCAGAGCCCCGAGGTCCAGCGAGTAAACCACCGCATCGGAAATAATGTCGGGCACCTGACCATCAACGATACGTTTCGCAAGCCCCTCTGCAATCGCAGTCTTGCCGACACCGGCCTCCCCCACCAGCAGCGGGTTATTCTTGCGACGACGAACCAGAATCTGAACGACCCGTTCGACTTCGTGTTCGCGCCCAATCAGCGGATCAATACGGCCCTGACGGGCCTGCTCATTCAGGTTGGTGGCATAGCTTTCCAGGGGTTTGGACTGCCCGCCTTCCTCACCGGCCTCATCATGGGACGCCTGATCATGGCTTTCCTGGTCTTCCGCACCCTGAACACGAGAAATGCCGTGAGAAACGAAGTTCACCACATCAATCCGGGCAATGCTCTGCTTTTTGAGCACATAGACCGCCTGGCTTTCCTGTTCGCTGAAAATGGCCACCAGCACGTTGGCACCGGTTACCTCTTTCTTGCCGGAGGACTGCACATGGAAAACCGCCCGTTGCAGCACACGCTGGAACCCCAGCGTTGGCTGAGTCTCCCGCTCACTGTCACTGCTTGGAATGAGTGGTGTGGTTGAATCCACGAATTCGACGAGTTCTTCCTGAAGCCGCTTGAGGTCGGCGCCGCAAGCCTTCAGAACGCCCACTGCCGATTCATTATCCAGTAGGGCCAGCAACAAATGCTCCACAGTCATGAACTCATGACGCTTGTCCCGGGCATTTTTGAAGGCCGTATTCAGCGTAATTTCTAGATCTTTGCTCAGCATGGGCCACCCCAACGTCTTTCAGTCCGCACGTTCAATCTCGCAAAGGAGCGGATGTTCGCATTCCGAGGAATACTGGTTCACCTGTGCCGCCTTTGTTTCCGCGATGTCCCGGGTATATACCCCGCATACAGCTTTTCCCTGTGTATGGACGAGCAGCATCACCTGCGTCGCCTTTTCTTCGTTCATTCCGAAGAACTTCATCAACACATCCACAACAAAATCCATGGGCGTGTAATCGTCGTTCAGAAGCACCACCCTGTATCGCGCCGGGCGCTTGAGAGCAGGCTTCTCGGGAGCAACGCTGAGGTCATCCTGTCGCCCCGGTTGTTCGTCCTCCCCCTGATTAAATACTAGTAGAGAATTCTCGATAGTCCGCATCATTCCTTACCGGTTTATCGGTGCTCCTGTTAAATGTGGATGTCCGCCCCCGGGTTTTCAAGCGGGGCATGAGATATTTATCAATACGAACATGATACCGCTTCCAGACTGCGTTCAACCACACATTCCCGGCATAGAAACTATTGACTCATCGCTATGATTGGCCGAAAGTTAAGTTGCATTGTAAAATAATGTAAATCCATGCAAGGATTGTGTAACAGGATTCGGACCGACCGTGCGACGGCACCGATAGGCAAACAAAGAATCAACAAGAATAGAGACAGCAAAAGAACAGGGGAGTTCATCATGCCAAGAGGCAAGGTCAAGTGGTTCAACAATGCCAAAGGGTACGGATTCATCATCGAGGATGGCTGCAGTGACGACCTGTTTGCGCACTTCTCTTCGGTGCAAATGGACGGCTACAAGACCCTGAAAGCCGGCCAGGCCGTAACCTTTGACAAAAAGCCCAGTGACAAAGGCATTCACGCAGTCAACATCGTCCCTGACGAATTGCCCGCCAGCAAAGCGCAGGCTGGTACCGGGAGCGAATCTGCCGGCAAGTCGGGTCAGCAGGAATCAGGGCGCGACAACTATCCGCCCCGTGCCGTAAACGCCTGATCGGTTGCGACATTGGAATACTCGCACCCACCGGTACTCTACTGGTGGGCCCATCCCTTCTTGCTTTTGAGAATCATCCCCTGTTGAGCGATATCAACTTCGCTTTGCCACTGCCCCTCTTTGCAGTACCCTGCTGTCCACAAATACATCGTAATCCCGGGAATACAGCAGCGCATGGCTGAACTCGTGCTTTTTAACAAACCCTTCCAGGTTTTGAGCCAGTTTACCGACGAGGGCATCTCCGGTGGTGACTCACCGAGAGCCACCCTGGCGGACTATCTGCGAATCCCGGGTATCTACCCCGCCGGTCGCCTCGACTATGATTCCGAGGGCCTGCTTCTTCTGACCTCTGAAGGCCCACTGCAACACAGGATTGCCTCTCCTTCGCTAAAGATGCCAAAAACCTACTGGGTGCAGGTGGAAGGCGACATTACGGTAGACGCTTTGAAACATCTGGCGGCCGGAGTTCAGTTGAAAGATGGCCTGACCCGACCGGCAAAAGCCACCAGAATAACCGCCCCTGCAGTCTGGCCCAGGGTTCCGCCGGTGCGCCATCGAGAAACAGTTCCCACCAGCTGGATTGAGCTGACCATCACCGAAGGCAAGAATCGGCAGGTCCGACGAATGACTGCCGCCGTGGGCTTTCCAACGCTCAGGCTGATCCGGTACCGGATTGGCGACTGGTCGCTGGAGGGCCTGGATTCAGGAGCCCACCGGACCGTTACCGTTAATCTTCCAGCTTCAGCAAAAACAACCCGCCGCGGCAAAGCCGCCGGCGCCCGACCCGGGAGAAACCGCAGATCATGACCTGGACACCCCACGCAACCGTCGCCGTTATCGTTGAAGATGGTGCGGGCCGCTACCTGATGGTCGAAGAAGTCAGCGGCGGCAAGGTTGTTTTCAACCAGCCCGCAGGCCATGTGGAGGAAGACGAAGCCATTCTCGATGCGGTTCGCCGGGAAACCCTCGAAGAAACAGGCTGGGACATAGAGCCGTTACATTTTCTCGGCATCTATACCTACAAGGCGCCCGCCAACGGAGTGACCTACTATCGATTCTGCTACGCGGCCAGTGCCCGGAACCGGCTTACCGACCATCTGGACGATGGCATCATCGCCGCCCACTGGCTGACTCTGGAAGAGATTCGCGCATTGGGCACGCAATTGCGTAGCCCGCTTGTGCTTCAGTGCATAGAAGATTACCGAAATGGTCGCCGATACCCGCTGGACGTGGTGGTGGATGCGCAGACGGCGCCACCGGAAAGATGATAAACTTGCGGCTTTTTAACCGGTAACAAAGCTCTCATGAACAACGCATCCGACACCCATACTTCAAACGGCGCAACCCACACCCGCGTCATTGTCGGCATGTCCGGCGGCGTGGATTCTTCCGTGGCCGCCTGGCTGCTCAAGGATCAGGGTTATCAGGTGGAAGGCCTGTTCATGAAGAACTGGGATGAGGACGATGGCACCGAATACTGCACCGCCATGACGGACCTGGCAGATGCCCAGGCCGTGGCGGATGCCATCGGCATCAAGCTTCATACCGCCAGTTTCGCGGCGGAGTACTGGGACAGGGTGTTTGAACACTTCCTGTCCGAATACCAGGCCGGGCGGACACCGAATCCGGATATCCTGTGTAACAAGGAAGTGAAGTTCCGGGCGTTCCTGGACTACGCCATTACTCTTGGCGCCGATTACATTGCCACCGGCCACTACGCCCGCCAGCGTCCGATTGCTGGCTCCCCGGGCAAGGCCCAGCTCTTGAAAGGGCTCGATCCCAACAAGGATCAAAGCTACTTCCTGCATGCTGTCTCCGGCGACCGCATTGCACGGACACTGTTCCCGGTGGGCGAGCTGGAAAAACCGGAAGTCCGTCGCATCGCCGAACAGCAGGGTTTCGTTACCCACGACAAAAAAGATTCCACCGGTATCTGCTTTATTGGTGAGCGCAAGTTCAAGGATTTCCTGAAGCAATACCTGCCAGCCCAGCCCGGCGATATTGAGACACCCGATGGCCAGAAAATTGGCCGGCACCAGGGCCTGATGTATCACACCATTGGCCAGCGGCAGGGGCTCGGCATCGGCGGCCTCAGTGAATTCGGGGATGAGCCCTGGTATGTGGCGGAGAAAGATCTCAGTCGTAATGTCCTGATTGCAGTTCAGGGAAAGCATCACCCCCTGCTCTTTTCCCGAGGCCTGGTGTCCGGGCCGATTGACTGGGTAGCCGGCGAAGCACCGGCAGGAACCTTCCGCTGCAAGGCCAAAACCCGCTACCGGCAGCCAGACCAGGATTGCGAAGTTGAGGTTATCGAGGGCGGCGTCCGGGTGGACTTCGACAATGCTCAGCGCGCCGTCACGCCCGGGCAATCCGCCGTTTTCTACGACGGCGATGTGTGTCTCGGCGGCGGCGTTATAGAAGAGACCTGGCGAGACGGCGAACCCTTGCCAGACCGCCTGACCGGAACCCGGCGCCAGGAAGAAACCGCATGAGCCGCTCCCTCAAGGATCAGACGCTGGCGCTGGCCGGCGTGTTCCAGGCCGCGAACCTGGTCCAGCAGATTGCCCACAATGGCCAGTGCAACGAAGCCAGCCTGGAAACATCTATTCGTTCCCTGTTTGCCACCGATCCGGCGAACACTCTGGATGTCTATGGCGGCGAACTTCGCGACATCCGTGAAGGCCTTGTCACCCTGTCTTCGGTGCTCAGCCAGCAATCCCGGCAGCAGGACATCGAAGTACTGCGCTACGCCCTCAATCTGATCCAGCTCGAATCCAAACTGAATCGCCGCTCCGACATGCTGGACGTGATTGGTAGTCGTATCGATCAGGCCAGGCATACCGCCAGCCACTTCGGGTACACCCACCCCAACCTGATCAGCAATCTGGCATCGGTCTATGCCGATACCATCAGCACCTTCCGACTGCGGATCCAGGTCAGCGGCAACCCATCGGTGCTGCAGCGGGAGGAGAATGCTGCCAAAGTGCGCGCCCTGCTGCTTGCGGGCATTCGGTCCGCCGTGCTCTGGCGCCAGACTGGCGGCCGCCGCTGGCAGCTGATCTTTGCCCGGAAGAAAGTTATCCGGCTCGCCGGCGAACTGGCCGAGGAAGCCAATCGCTCCCTGTACCACTGACGGCGCTGATTCAGTGCCTCCGGTGGTGTATGATATGCACCCCTTATTTTCTTTTGATCCGAATCTTTGATGACTTGAGAGGTTTTCGATGGAACTCACCGCCCTGACCGCCATTTCCCCGGTCGATGGACGCTATGGCAGCAAGGTCAGCGTCTTCCGTGAAATTTTCAGTGAATATGGCCTGATCAGGAACCGGGTAACCGTCGAGATCCGCTGGTTGCAAAAGCTGGCCGCTCATCCCGGAGTAACTGAGGTACCCCAGTTTTCCGCCGAAGCCAACAGAGTTCTGGACAGTCTGGTCAGTGAGTTCAGCCTTCAAGACGCCGAGCGTATCAAGGACATCGAACGCACCACCAACCACGATGTGAAAGCGGTCGAGTACTTCATCAAGGAAAAAATTGCCGGCGTTCCGGAACTGCACGCCGTCACCGAATTTGTTCATTTTGCCTGCACCTCCGAAGACATCAACAACCTGTCCCATGCCCTGATGCTGCGGGAAGGCCTGGACCACGGCCTGCTGCCGGCCATGGACCGTGTGGTCGACAAGCTGGCGCAGCTGGCTCATGACCACGCCCAACAGCCGATGCTGTCGCGCACCCACGGCCAGACAGCCTCACCCACTACCGTGGGCAAAGAGCTGGCGAACGTGGTCCATCGTCTGCGTCGACAGGTAAAGCAGGTCCGTGACACCGAGCTGTTGGGCAAGATCAACGGCGCTGTGGGCAACTACAACGCTCACCTGTCGGCCTACCCGGAAATCGACTGGGCCCTGAATGCCCGGGAATTCATCGAGAGCCTTGGCCTCGACTGGAATCCGTACACCACCCAGATCGAACCCCACGATTACATCGCCGAACTGTACGATGCCATCGCCCGATTCAACACAATCCTGATCGATCTGGATCGTGACATCTGGGGCTATATTTCACTCGGCTACTTCAAGCAGAAAACGGTGGAAGGCGAAGTGGGCTCCTCAACCATGCCCCACAAGGTAAATCCCATCGATTTCGAGAACTCCGAGGGTAACCTGGGCATCGCCAACGCCCTCTTCAGCCACCTCTCCGCCAAGCTGCCCATTTCACGCTGGCAGCGGGATCTGACCGACTCCACCGTACTACGCAACCTGGGCGTTGGCTTTGCCCACAGCCTGATTGCCTACGAAGCAACATTGAAGGGCCTCGGCAAACTGGAAATCAACCCGGCTCGCCTGGATGAGGACCTGGACCATGCCTGGGAAGTGCTTGCCGAGCCGATCCAGACCGTGATGCGCCGTTACAACATTGAAAAGCCCTATGAAAAACTCAAGGCTTTGACCCGCGGCAAGGCAATGACCCCGGAAGTGATCAAGAATTTCGTTGAGAGCCTGGACATTCCGGAGCAGGCCAAGGCCGAACTGATGGCCCTGACTCCGGGTCGTTATATCGGTAACGCCGTCGATCAGGCACAAAACATCTGAAACCGGGAGCAACACCCATGGACATGCTTGGCGGACTGACACCTTCTGAATTTCTGCGAGACTACTGGCAGAAAAAGCCGCTGGTTATCCGTCAGGCATTTCCGGGCTTCCAGTGCCCGGTCAGCGCTGATGAACTGGCAGGCCTTGCCTGCGAGGAAGGCGTGGAGTCCCGGATTGTCATCGAAAACGACGATGGCAAACCCTGGCAGCTCCACAATGGCCCCTTCTCGCCGGACCGGTTCAGCTCACTACCTGAACAGGACTGGACGCTGCTGGTGCAGGGCCTGGACCATTGGGTGCCCGATATTGCCGACCTTCTCGAGCATTTCCGGTTTATTCCCAACTGGCGCCTGGATGACATCATGGCCAGCTTTGCCCCGAGAGGCGGCAGTGTCGGCCCGCATTACGACCAGTACGATGTATTCCTCCTTCAGGCCCAGGGTCACCGTCGATGGACATTTGGTGGCCATTGCGACCACACATCACCCAGGGTGGAGGGCACCCCGCTCCGCATTCTGAGCAGTTGGGATGGCGAGGAAACCGTTACCCTGGCACCTGGTGACATGCTGTACCTTCCCCCGGGCATTGGGCACCACGGAGTTGCGGAAGATGACTGCATCACCCTGTCGGTGGGATTCCGGGCGCCGACCATTGACGATATTCTTACCGGCTTTACCGACTTCCTTTGCAGCCGCTCCGACGCAGCGGATCACTTGAACGATCCGGACCTGAAGGTGCAGGAGAATCCAGGCACGATCCAGCCAGATGTGGTAGATCGCCTGGAGAATGTGATCCGGGAAAAGCTTGGCGACCGCCGGCAACTGGCGCTCTGGTTTGGCCAGTTCTCCACTGCACCCAAGAGCATGGATATTGTCGTTCCCGCCGACGAGCCTGCGTCCAACGAGGATGTTGCGGAAGCGATTCACGCAGGCGAGCAGTTGCGCTGGAACGAAGGCTCCCGTTTCGCCTACTACGACTTCGCCAGCGAAACCGCGCTGTTTGTCGATGGCGAGCAGTTCCTGCTCAAGGGTGACGCCCGACCACTCGCTCCGTTACTGTGTTCCGCCGCCCGCGTGGATATGGCTGCCCTGGCCGGGTTTGCTGACGATGACGCGTTGCTTGGGCTTCTGACCACGCTCTACAATCAGGGCTCCGTTTACTTCGAATAGGCATTATGAGCATCCGGTTTCGCAAATACAGCTGGCAACTGGCTCCGGGGTCCATCCGCGACATTCGCCAGCAGGTGTTTATTGAGGAACAGAACGTCCCATCGGAACTGGAATGGGATGAAACCGACGAAATTGCCGACCATTACCTCGCTGTTCTCCCTGATAACACCCCGGCCGGCGTAGCCCGGCTGTTTTCAACACTGGAAGAAACCGGCCACATTGGTCGCATGGCGATATTGCCCCAATTCCGTGGCCGGGGCATTGGGGAAGCACTGCTGAGGCACCTGATTGCGGAATCCGCGAATCGATTTTCCGAGCTCAAACTGTCTGCCCAAGAGCACGCCATTCCGTTCTACCAGCGCTCAGGCTTCCATGTCTGTTCTGGCGTTTATGACGACGCCGGCATACCCCACTTCGACATGCGCTGTCTGGCGCCGGATCTTGTCGCCGGAAGTCTCGGGGCCAGTGATCACCCCATGATTCTGGGCAGCGATACGGATTCCTGGCTATTCGATACCGAATCGAGACTGCTGGGCCTGATGGATTCAGTGGTTGGGCAGGCCAGCCAGCGGATCTGGCTGTACGACCGCCTGCTCGAACATGATCTTTATGACCGGCATCGGTTCCGGGAACTGATTTCGGCCCTGGCCCGCCGGCACCGGCTCAGTGAAGTCAGGTTGCTTATCCATGACGACAAGCCTCTGGTCAAACGCCGGCACGCCCTGGTCGAGTTGATGCGCCGACTACCCAGCCGAATGGAGCTTCGACTGGTGAATGAGGACTATCCGGTTGAGGACCAGCCCTTCATCCTCGCGGATCGTGAAGGTGTGGTTTACCGGCACGACTTCTACAAACCAGAAGGCTTTGCCAAGTTTTTGGACGGCGGCCGGGTGAAGCTGCTGTCTGAAAATTTCCAGCGCATGTGGGATGCGGCGCGCCCTTCCCTGGAACTCCGGGAACTACCGCTCTGAGTGATGGGCCTGGGGCGCGTCCGGCGCTTCGAATCTGGCACCGAACGGAGCAAACTCGGTATCAACCTCGGTGGCCACCTCGGCAATCAGTTTGCGCAACCATTGGTGATCCGCATTGTGCTGCAGCAGCGGACTCCAGGCCATTTTCAATTCAAATGGCGGGATCTCGAACGGCGGAACCTTCACCACCAGGTTCGGATTGTCTTTTTGCAGCCAGGCCGCCCGGGATGGCAGAGTTGCTACCAAATCGTGCTGCTCGGCCAGCAACATCGCCACCTGATAGTGCCGGGTGAACACCGAAATCTGACGCTTGCGCCCCATTCTTGAGAGTGCCTCGTCTACCCAGCCCAGACGCTGGACATCCTTGGGGTTTACCCCCACGCCAACGCCAAAACCGGTCTTGCTGACCCAGATATGGCTGGCATCCAGATAGGTATCCAGAGTGAAGGGTTCCTTCAGTACCGGATTTCGGGCGTTCATCAGGCAGGCGAAATATTCGGTCCACAGGGTTTTCTGGTGAAAAGATTGCGGGATCTTGTCGAACCGGTTAATCGCCATATCGAGCCGCCCCTGCTCCACATCCAGAAAGCTCACATCACTGGGCGTAAGTACGTCCAGGGTAACGTGAGGTGCTTCCTGGCGGATCCGCCTCAGTACCCTTGGCATCAGGCAGGACTCAGCATAATCACTGGCCATGATCCGGAACACGCGTTGGCTGTCCAGGGCCGAGAACGGTGTCTTCTCCTGCACGGCCTGCTCAATATCCGACAGGATACCCCGCACCAGCGGTTGCAGCTCCCGCGCGCGCTCCGTGGCCGTCATCCCCTCGCTGGTTCTCACCAGCAGCGGATCGCTGAACAGGTCCCGTAGCCGCCTCAGGCCATTACTCATGGCAGGCTGGGTAATACCCAGGTGGTTAGCAGCCTTGGTAACATTCCGCTCGCGCAACAACACATCCAGGTAAACGAGCAAATTCAAATCGACACGGGAAATATCCACAAAAACTCCGAAGCATCAGAAACGGGAAATCACCACCATTCACGAAAACAATATACATGATACAGTGGATTCACGGAATCAATCCGCAACACGAACTTTCACATTTGAAAACGGATCTGGGGCGGTATTTCTGCTAGTCTTTCTGATACTTGCTGAATAATATCGGTACTTTGAGGCCGGTTTACAGACCCGCCATCATTTGATCCTGAAGCCGGAGTCGTTACTGACAAAATGGATACCACTACGATCGTCCTTCTGCTGGCGGCCATCGTTACCGTCTCGATTGTCATTATTGTGCTCAGCCAGATGCGCGAGCGCGCCCGTATTGAGCGGGCTCGCAAGATTACAGCCCAGGAAGACGCCTACAACAGGGCCAATCGACTACTGACCGAAATTCCCGGCCAGTATCTGACGGCCGATCTGAAGCTGCTCCTGATCAAGCGCATGGAAGAAGCCTGTGGGGAGCTTGCCGGGCTCAAGTCCAACCTGCCGGTCAAGGAGTGGCAGAACGCCGCCGCTGAGCTGAAAGCCGAGATCATCGAAAAGCGGGACAGGACCACTCCCGTCAAGATCGATTCCGCCGAAAAGTCCAACTATGTCAAAGAGTTGCTTCAGAACCTCTTCAAAATGATTGAAGCAATGCACAAGAGTGGCCGAATCGATGCGGCTACCGCCAAGAAAAACCTCAAATATGTGCTCTTCCTGGTCCACAAGACCCACGCGGACCTGCATGTGTTTCAGGCCCGGGATTACGTGCGCCAGAACCAGTTTCGTAAGGCCATCCACGCCTATCACCTGGCCAGTACCGAAATGGGCAAATCCCGCGACAACCCTCTGGCCATGAAAGCGGTCAAGAGTTTCCGTACCCGCATCAAGGAGCTTGAGGCGCTGAGTGCAGAGGGTAAGGAAAGCCCGCTGGGAGAGTCCAAACTGGATCGAGAGTGGGATACCTTCCTCCACGACGACGAGTGGAAGAAAAAGGCCGACTACGACGACTGAAGGCACCGAACGGGTCACTATTGCAGACCCGTCAACAGGGATAGTGCAAACCCGTGAGCAAGGGCTTTAAACAACGACTTTCCTATCGACTGACCCGGGACACGGTACTGGTTGCCATGGCACTCGGGCTGGTGCTGAATGTTATCCAGATTACCCTGGACTATTTCAGCGCCAAGGAGTCGATGGAGAAGGAAATCCACGCCCTGATCGACATCAGCAACAGCCCCGCGTCACAGATTGCCTACAACATTGATGTCCGGCTGGCGGAAGAATTGCTCGATGGCTTGCTTCGTCACCCCGCCACCATTGATGCCCGGATTACCGATAACGACAACGAGACCATGGCCGCCGCAAGCAAAAGCAGCCCGGTGTCGTCCTATCGCTGGGTCAGTGATTTGCTATTCGGCCCCGACAGGGTATTCAGACAGGAGTTGCAGGTCCCACAGCTTGAAGATTTGCCGCTCGGCCACCTGATCGTCACCATCGATACCTATCACTACGGCGCGCAGTTTCTTCAGCGCGCCGGCTACACGTTGATCAGCGGCCTCTTGAAGAGCCTGATTCTCTCGGCCGCATTGCTTGCCATCTTCTATTTTGTGCTTACCCGCCCCATGCTCAATGTGATCAGTGCCTTGAGCCAGGTGCAGGCCAGCACTCCAGAGAAAGTCAGGCTTCCGATCCCGGCAAACCATCGGGAAGACGAGATCGGGACCATGGTTGGCATCATCAATCAGCATCTTGAGACCATTGACTCAAGCCTCGCCCAACTCCGGCACGCAGAGAGTGCCATGAAGAACTACTCCACTCAGCTTGAACAGGAAGTGGCAGACCGTACCCGGGAAATCTCGGAGAAGAACGAGGCCCTGCAACGGGGTAACCGTGCCCTGGTAAAAGCCAAGGAGGATGCGGTTCGGCGAGCACGGGCAAGGGCTAATTTCCTGGCCAGCATGAGCCACGAGATACGCACGCCCCTGAATGGCGTTCTCGGTATGCTGGGGCTGGCCCTGGAGGGCGAACTGGACCCGGCTCAGCGCAACCGGATGGAAATTGCTCTGAACGCCGGCGAAAGCCTGCTTGGCCTGCTGAACGACATACTGGACATCTCGAAAGTGGAAGCCGGCAAGCTCAGCCTGGAAAATATCCCCTTCAGTGTCCGGCACCTGATCGAGGAATGCGCCACACTGCACGCCCAACAGGCGCGTCGGAAGCAGATTCTCCTGGTTACCGAAGTCGACCCTGATCTGCCCGAAAACTTCCTGGGAGACCCAACACGGGTACGTCAGGTGCTCAACAACCTGCTGAGCAATGCCATCAAATTCACCGACGAGGGTAGTGTCCGAATTCGGGCAGCCTATTCCGGGGGTAGCTTGAGAATTGACGTTGTGGACACCGGAATAGGCATGTCCAAAGAGGGCCTGCACCGGATATTCTCTCCTTTTTCCCAGGCTGACGTGGACACCACCCGGCTTTATGGCGGTACCGGCCTCGGCCTGACACTCTGCCGTCAGTTAGTGGAACGCATGCATGGCCAGATCCTGGTGGACTCCCGGGAAGGCAGCGGAACTCACTTTACCGTCACCCTGCCATTGCCGATACACGAGACTTCCGGGGCACAGGACCTGCCGAGAGTGGACCCACGGTTAAAAGACATTGGCATTGCCATGGCGATCCCCGCGGACAACCCGTACCGTTCGGCCATCGAGGCTCAGCTGCGGAAATGGGGGATTCCAATCCGCGGAGCAAGCAGGGACCCGGACGGAATTCTGTTGGCGCTCGCCAGCGCCGAAGACAAAGAAACCCTGGAGTTTGCCAACGATTGGCAGGGCCCTGGCGTGATTCTTGCCGACGCTACCGGGACCCTGCCCCCCGGTAAAGCCAACCACCAGCTACTGTCACTGCCGTTGCGACGGGACGAACTACTTCGCTGCCTTGGCCTGGCCGCGGGCCTGGTTCATTCGGACGATCAGCATGCACACAGGGCTGAAACGATTGACCAAAACGCCGCTGAACCTTCTCTGTCTATCCTCCTGGTAGAGGACAACCAGGTGAATCAGCTGGTGGCAACCAGCCTGCTGAAAAAGCTCGGTCACCGGGCGGACCCCGCCGAAAACGGCCTCAAAGCTCTGCAGGCGCTCGAAAATAACCACTACGACCTGGTGCTGATGGATTGCCAGATGCCAGTGATGGATGGGTACGAGGCAACACAGAGGATTCGCCAGAATCCGCAATGGCAGCAACTACCTATCATTGCGGTGACGGCCAACGTGATGCAAGGCGACCGGGAAGACTGCCTTGCATCGGGCATGAATGACTACATAACCAAGCCGTACAAGCGGGAAGAGCTCCGGGCCGTGATTGAACGCTGGCGACCCTCTGACTCAGCGGAGGTCTCAGGCCGGTAGAAGTTTCTCGATATCGGCCCGGATATCCTCCGGCTTGGTTGTGGGCGGATAGCGGCGTACAACCTTACCATCGGGCCCTACCAGAAACTTGGTAAAGTTCCATTTCACCTTTTCGGACCCCATCAACCCCTTGGCCTCTCGCTTTAGAAAGCGGAACAGCGGATGAGCGCCATCGCCATTGACCTCAATCTTGGCGAACATCGGAAAATCGACACCGTAGTTCAGGCTGCAGAACTGGCTGATGGCATCCTCATTGCCCGGATCCTGATTCAGGAACTGGTTGCACGGGAAACCCAGAACTTCAAAGCCCTTGTCGCCTAGTTCCTTGTGAAGGGACTGTAAACCTTCGAACTGCGGTGTGAAACCACACTTGCTGGCAGTGTTCACGATCAGGAGCACTTTACCCCGGTACTCTGCCATGCTTTTTTCATTGCCCTTGATATCCCGTGCGGTGAAATCGTAGACCGTCTCGCCTGCCATAAGCTTCTCCGTTTGATATTTCCATTCGTCCCGGACCATTGTTCACAATGCAGAGTAAAAAACCATGGCATTGCAGGCTGTACGGCCATCATTTTTAAAAAACGGTTCAGGTTTGTGAGCTAAATCTGCCCCGACACGCCACAATTCATCATAATTCCCCTGTTGCCGCTGGCCCTCGCTCCGCTAGAATAAAGGCCTGTCGTGTTGGCAGATGCCATTTTCCGCTCTCAAAAGAAGGACAGCCGGGTCTTATGCAGAACTACTATAAATCCGCCAAGCTGGATAACGTGTGTTATGAAATCCGTGGCGTAGTTCTGCGGGAAGCACGCCGACTCGAAGAAGAGGGTCATCGAGTACTCAAGCTCAACATCGGCAACCCAGCCGCCTTCGAACTGGACGTGCCTGAGGAAATCCAGCAGGACGTCATCTACAACATGCACATGGCCCAGGGCTATGTGGAATCAAAAGGGCTTTTCTCCGCTCGCAAGGCAGTGATGCACTACTGTCAGCAGCGGGGCATCGATAAAGTCGACATCGACGATATTTTCCTGGGTAACGGTGTCAGTGAGCTCATCGTCATGACCATGCAGGCCATGCTGAACACCGGTGACGAGGTGCTGATTCCCGCCCCGGACTACCCCCTGTGGACAGCCGCCGTCACCCTTTCCAGTGGCAAGCCCGTGCATTATCGGTGCGATGAGCAGCAGGACTGGTTTCCGGATATCGACGACATCCGCAAGAAAATCACCCGACGAACCCGTGCCATTGTTCTGATCAACCCGAACAACCCGACTGGAGCGGTGTACTCGAAAGAGCTTCTGGAACAGGTCATCGAACTGGCTCGAAAGCACAACCTGATCATTCTGTCCGACGAAATCTACGACAAGATTCTCTACGACGGTACCCAGCATGTTTCCACCGCCTCACTGGCAGACGACGTGCTTTTCTTCACCTATAACGGATTGTCCAAGAACTACCGGGCAGCCGGTTACCGTTCGGGCTGGATGATTGTCAGTGGTGCCAAGCATCGGGCGAAGGATCTGATCGAAGGCATCGACATGCTCTCCAACATGCGGCTCTGTGCCAATGTGCCGGCCCAGTTGGCCATTCAGACAGCCTTGGGGGGCTACCAGTCCATCAATGATCTGGTGGCACCGGACGGGCGGCTGTATGAACAGCGGGAGATCGCCTGGCGAATGCTCAACGACATCCCGGGAGTAAGCTGTGTCAAACCTCAGGGCGCGTTGTACCTTTTCCCGAAACTGGATCCGAAGCACTTCCCGATCGTGAATGATGAGAAGCTGGTCCTCGACCTGCTTATTCAGGAAAAAATTCTTCTGGTGCAGGGGTCTGCGTTCAACATTGACGACAAACAACACCTGAGAGTGGTGTTCCTGCCACGGGAAGACACCCTGGAAGACGCCATGGGCCGGCTCGGAAACTTCCTGGCCCAATACCAGCAATAACGGGGAGAACCATGGCCGATATTCACGTCGAGGAATTCTACAAGGATGCGGCGATTGCTCTGGTGCAACTTTATGGCGCCTTCCCGCGTCGGATAAACCTGTTTGTCGAAGACATAGCCGGGCCGGATGAGCCGGACGAGTTCGGCCTGCACAGCAAGCGGCACATGGCCTGTTTTGGCGCCCTGCTCTGGCTCTCTGAGGAAGGCCTGCTCAGGTACGTCGATACCATTCGCCAGGAGGCTCTGGATCAGGCTGTACTGACACGGGACGCGTTTATCCGCCTCAGCTCTCCGGCACCACAAGCTTTAGCCAGGGAATTCGGCGTTCCCGGGGAGAATTCAGCAGGCTCGCTGCCTCCTTCGGTCAAGGAAGATCTTTCCACCCACATTCACCTGATCCGGACAGCCCTTCGCAGTGGTAACTCCGCCAGAATCAGCCATATCATGCAGACTACCTTCTTTGCGGACCGCGGCAATCATTAAATCACCGTAAGCTCGTTGATTGATTGAACCACGTCCGCATATAACGGTCTGAGTGACGGCTTCATCTTCTGTGACGAACTGATCAGGGAACCAACATGCGTATTCTGCTGTTTCTGGCAACCAACCTTGCTGTAATCCTTGTCGCCAGCTTTACACTGCGAGAAATTCTGGGCGTAGACAGCCACCTCGCCCAAAATGGCATTCAGTACGGCTCTTTGCTGGCTTTCGCTGCGGTCTTCGGATTCGCCGGCGCCATCGTGTCACTGCTGATATCCAAGCGAATGGCCAAGTGGAGCACCAGGGCCCGGGTCATTGATTCCCCGCGCACGCCGGCCGAACGCTGGCTGGTGGATACTGTGGCCGAGCTGGCCAGGAATGCCGGTATCGGCATGCCAGAGGTCGCCATTTTCCCGGCGTCCCAGTCCAATGCTTTCGCTACGGGCTGGAACAAAAACGATTCGCTGGTAGCGGTCAGCGAAGGGCTTTTACACCGCTTTAACAAGGACGAGATCCGGGCAGTGCTGGGCCACGAAATCGGCCACGTTGCCAACGGTGACATGGTTACGCTGGCCTTGATTCAGGGTGTGGTGAATACCTTCGTGATCTTCGCCTCCCGGGTGATCGGCTCCTTTGTCGACCGGGTGATTTTCAAGAATGAAAGCGGGCACGGGCTCGGCTTTTTCGCGGTCAGCATCGTTGCCGAGATTGTCCTGGGCATTCTGGCGAGCACCATCGTCTTCTGGTTCTCCCGTCGCCGTGAATTCCGTGCGGACATTGCCGGTGCCCAGTTAGCGGGTCGCTCAGCCATGATCAGCGCGCTGGCACGGCTGAAACAGGAGAGCGAGGTACCGGATCAAATGCCGGACTCACTGCAGGCATTCGGTATCAATCGGGGAGCCCGTGGTGGCCTGAGCGCCCTGTTTATGACGCATCCGCCACTGGAAGACAGGATTCAGGCGCTACAGCAGGCCAAGCTATAAAAAAACGGGGCCCAAAGGCCCCGTTTTTTGTTCAGGTGTTGCAGGATCAGATTTTCAACTTGAATCCGATAGCCCTGAAACTGTCCTGCAAGGATTTGCTGGTGCCCTTGAGCTGGATCTTGAGGCTGGAGCACTCACGGCGAACCGGATAGTCCCTCCGTAGCCTGTCAAAGGCTGCGCCACGCTCCTCAGCGGATCCGGTCATGGTATTGCGCAGTCTGGCATCGTCGCGACGAGGGTCGTAGCAGGCTCTCAGCGCAATACGGATGGCATCTTCTTCATCGGCAGAACTGGTAAATGAAATTTTGCTCAGGGCCGGCTCCGGCAAAAACTGACCCGCCTTCTTGCGAACCGGCAGCCCCAAAAAGTGGCTCAGGGCCTGGTAGATCATTTCGGTTCCCTGAACCTTGCCTTCCAGGCTATATCCGGCGATGTGCGGTGTTGCCAACCAGACCCTTTCAACCAGCCCGGGGTGAATTCTGGGTTCCTGCTCCCAGACATCCAGGGCCACAGTGGGCGGGTTGGGCTGTTCAAGGCGGGCCAGCAGCGCTGACGAATCAATCACTTCTCCCCGACCAGCATTGATCAGGAGCTGATTCGAATTCAGGGCCGCAAGCTCGGACTCGCCGATCATATGCAGCGTGGGATGATCCCCCTCGCGGGTCAGCGGAGTATGCAGGGAAACCACATCACACCTCATGGCTTCCTCAAGCGCCACAAACTCCTGATCGCCCTCTTCCCGATCCGCTCTGGGCGGATCGCAGAGGCGCACATCGAAGCCCAGGCGTTCCAGTTTGTGCGCCAGCTCACCGCCAACATTCCCGACGCCGACGATACCGACGCTGAGCTGGGACCAGTCGGCAAGTCCACGCCGTTCAGCATGCAGGGATAACACGGACAGCACATACTCAGCGACACTGTTGGCGTTGCAACCCGGCGCCGCAGAGAACCGGATCCCCGACTGCTCGAGCCAGTCGAGATCAACATGATCGGTACCGATGGTGGATGTGCCCACGAAACGGACCCGACTGCCCTCCAGAAGCTCACGGTTTACCTTCGTGACGGAACGGACCAGCAGTATGTCAGCATCACGGACATCCGCGTTCGACATGGTACGACCGGAGACCCGATGAATCTCTCCGATATCGCCGAAGAAGCAATCCAGTAAGGGAATATTCTCGTCTGCTACGATCAACATGATGGTATCCGGCCCTGTCAGTTCCTGCGCTGACGCTGATTACGACCACCCTGACCACGGCCGCCTGAACCCTGTGGTCGTCGGCCACGTTTGCGGGTAATCGGCGGGTTCTCCATGGGCGCCATAAGCGCCTCATCGGGCACCGCAGTCTTGAGCTTCTGGCTGATGTAGGTCTCGATGGCCGGGAGTGCGAACGAATCATCCTCCCCGGCAAAACTGATGGAAACCCCATGCTTGCCAGCCCTGCCCGTACGCCCGATACGGTGCACGTAATCCTCGGCGTTATCCGGCAGATTGTAGTTGAAGACATGGGTCACGCCGTTCACGTGAATGCCACGGCCGGCCACATCGGTAGCAACCAGCACCTGGATACTGCCCTTCTTGAACTGGTCCAGGGTTTTGAGGCGTTTGTTCTGGGCGATCTCGCCAGACATCAGAGCCACCTTTACGCCCTGATTCCTCAAGTCCTCTTCCAGGTCGCGGCACTGGTCCCGGCGGTTGGCAAACACCAGTGCCTTTTCCACTTCCGGCCGTTTCAGGAAATTAACCAGGACCGGAAGCTTCTCATCGTCGCCCACCAGGTACACGGTTTGTTCAACCCGCTCCGCTGTTTTCTGTTCCGGCTCGATTTCCACGAACTCTGCGTTACTCGTCCACATGGAGGCCAGATTGAGCACGTCCTGGTTGAAGGTGGCGCTGAACAACAGGGTCTGACGCTCCTCCTTGGGGGTGCACTTGCGGATGATCCGCTTCACATCGGGGATAAAGCCCATGTCGAGCATTCGATCAGCCTCATCCAGAATCAGGATGTCGAGCTGGTCCAGGAATACATCCTGGGATCCTAGAAAGTCGATGAGGCGCCCAGGAGTCGCAACGAGAATGTCGACGATCTCGTTCTGCAACTGGTCCCGCTGCTTGTCATAGTTCATGCCGCCAACGACGGTCACCACATTGTGCCCGGTGTGCTGGCACAGTTGCTCGGCATCCTTTGCAATCTGCATCGCCAACTCCCGTGTCGGCGCCAGGGCAAGTACCCGGGGTTCGGAGGCAAAACGATCTTTCTCGGGAACCGGGGTTTCCAGCAGACTCTGGATGGCCGTAATCAGAAACGCAGCGGTTTTACCAGTGCCGGTCTGTGCCTGACCAATCAGGTCTTCACAGGCCAGTGTCCAGGGCAGTGTTTCGGCCTGGATGGGTGTGCAGTATTCAAAACCAATGGCCGTAATGGCATCCAGCAAACGCTTGTCGAGGTTCAGATCACTGAACCTCAGGTCACCGGTGTTTTTTGGGTCAGATGTCATAGAGTTTCAGTTTTCCTGGGAATGTCCTGATTCAGAATAAGACGGAGCGATACGCCGGGCATCTTCAAGCCAGCGCTCTTCAAGGGTTTCTCCGGTACCATAAAATGTTGCCAGCGCATCAAAAAATGCCTGGGCCCGGCGCGGCAAACCCCGCACCAGATACTCGCCTGCCTGGCTCCGGACGTTGTGTCTGAAACGCGCTTCATTGGCGGCGCCAACTCCGGAGAGGTTGTCCACGCTGATGTGGAAACGGGAACCCGCAGCTACCGAAAACAACCATTCAATGGCTTGCGGTTTAACCTCGACCTGCTCGAAAGCCTCTTGCTGTTGCAGTGTTCGGCCATCCGGACAGTACCAGTAACCATAGTCATGAAGTGTGCGCCGGTGCTCACCAGCAATACACCAGTGGCTTATTTCATGCAAAGCGCTGGCATAATAGCCGTGAGCAAAAATAACCTGAGCGAGGCCCTCGGGCCCGCTGGCAGGCAAGTATTCAGGTTCATCGCTGCCTTTGACCAGAACTGTCCGGTATGCTTCCCGGAAAAGGTCATTGAACAGCATGATAAGATCATTCGGACTGTGATTCATTGGGTGGCTATTGTGCGACTTTACTGCCCCCAATACCAGAGGGAACTTTGATAGGCCCCTCGTGTCCATTGCTGGCGTTGGCCGGCAGCGATTTTGCTGTAACAGTCCGCTTTTAAAAGACTCTGATTAAAGAGACACTAACCGGGAAATCATACAATCGATGATGGCTTTCGCTGCAGTATCAAAGATGAAACGCCAATGGGCGAAATCGCTTGGCCTGTTTCTCGCACTTACCCTCGCGCTGTGGGCCTCGGCTTCCTGGGCCCTTGGCAGTAATGGCAGCTCCCTGTTTGGTGGCCAGGGTAACGAGTTCCTGCCGGTAGATGAAGCACTGCCCTTCAGCTTCACCACCAATGCCGACTCCGTGGTTCTTTCCTGGGATATCACACCCGGGCACTATCTTTATCGAGAACGAGTCAGCATTACCGCCAAAGACTCTAATGTCGCTCTCGGCGAACCGGTTTTCTCGGCGCCGGGAACGGTGACGGAAGACGAATTCTTCGGCAAAACCACGGTGTTTTTCGACCCCATTGAAGCCCGTGTTCCGGTCTCCCTTCCTGCCGGCATCCGGGAAGCTGAGCTGCAGGTAACCTATCAGGGCTGCGCCAAGGCGGGACTGTGCTACCCGCCCCAGACACGAGATGTACTTTTCTATCAGGGAAGCGGCGGCTCAGGCTCGCAAGCCGCCTCGGCAGCCGGCTTTTCCGGGGGGCAGAGCGTCCCCGTAAACACCGAGACCGCCACCGGTCTTGCCGGTTTTCTCGCTCAGCAATCTACCCTCGTAATCGCAGGCGTGTTTCTGCTGCTGGGGCTGGGACTGACCTTTACCCCCTGCGTCCTTCCAATGGTACCGATAATTTCATCGCTGGTTTCTGGCAGGAACACCCGAACCACCGGTCATGCCCTGCTCTTGTCCGGCAGCTACGTTCTGGGCATGGCACTGACGTACGCCGCAGCCGGGGTGCTGACAGGCTTGCTCGGCGCCAGCTTCAACCTTCAGGCACAGCTGCAGTCACCCTGGGTTTTGAGCGTCTTTGCCCTGCTGTTCGTTGTATTCGCCCTGTCGATGTTTGATCTGTTCGAAATCCAGCTTCCCCGCTTCATTCGCGAACCACTCAATGACGCCAGCCATCGCCTCACCGGTAGCCGGGTGTTCAGCATCTTCGGTATTGGCGCCCTGTCTGCCCTCATCGTATCGCCCTGTGTCTCGGCGCCGCTGGCGGGCAGTCTGCTGTATATCTCCACCACCCAGGACGCCGTAATCGGTGGTGTCGCGCTTTTTGCACTAGGTCTGGGCATGGGCATTCCTTTGATTCTGGTAGCCGTGGGAGGGCGGAAACTACTGCCAACAACCGGCCACTGGATGACCGCGGTGAAACACTTCTACGGGGTAATGTTACTGGCGGTGGCCATCTGGCTGGTTGAGCGTCTGGTCCCGGGGTGGCTGGCGCTGACATTATGGGGTCTTCTTGTTGCTATCACCGGCGTCCAGCTGGGCGCCTTTGATGCCGCAAAGGCGGGTTGGGAGCGCACCCGTAAAGGACTTGGCCTGGTTCTTTTCGCCTACGGCCTTGCTCTGCTCGCCGGCGCTGTGGGCGGCGCCAACGACCCGCTGAAGCCTCTGGCACCCTTCACGATAGCCTCGGCGTCATCCGGTGCCGTTGGCACCGCTGGTCTTCAGCACGCGGATTTCGTGCGCGTCGAACAGCCCGCTGAAATCCGGACAATGTTGCAGCAGGCGCGGGAACAGGGCAGGCCCGTTGTGCTGGATTTCTATGCCGACTGGTGTATCTCCTGCAAGGTCATGGAGCGCAACGTGTTCAGTAAGCCGGATGTGATTCAGGCGCTTGCCCCCTACACCTTGCTGCAGATCGACATGACCGACAATACACCGGAACAACAGGCAATGCTGGACGAACTCGGCCTCTTCGGACCGCCGGCCATACTGTTCTATGGCACCAATGGAGAAGAGCTGCCCCAACGAAGGGTGCTGGGCGAAATGGATCGGGAGGAATTTCTGGGGCACCTCCGGACGCTACGCCCGGAGGTTTAACCAACGAGCAGCTCTTCTATTGCCCCCGGCGTATCAGGTAGACAAACAGGTCATCGTCTTCGACCTTACTAATCAGCTCGTGGCCGAGGAACTGGCAGAATCTCGGTATATCCCGGGTCGTGGAAGGATCAGTGGCCACAACTCGCAACACGCCACCGGGCTGAACATCGTTTATCCGGTTATGCAGCATCATGACCGGCTCCGGACAGAAAAGACCACGGGCGTCCAGCTCCAGGTCGTATTCGGTTGCGCTCACACTAGTTCTCCTGTCATTGAACCTGATTTTTCGTAAAAACCTGCTAAATTATTGTTTATAACCATTAAAACACTTGGAGGTTTGTCATGATCCGGGTTCTGATTGAACGTCATATTGCCGAGACTCTGGAAGAAGCTTACGAAGAACGTTCCCGCAAGGTTCTGCAGCAGGCTGTGAGTGCACCCGGCTTCATTTCCGGAGAAACCCTGGCAGACAGCCATGACCCCAATCACCGGTTTACCCTGGCCAATTGGCGATCCGAAGCGGATTGGGACCGCTGGTTCCACTCCGACGAACGTCGCGAGCTCATGCTGGAACTCATCCCCATGATGGACGAAGACGAGCACATCACCGTCTTGGAACAGAGCGTCTTTTAGCCAGTCCGTTCAATAAAACAGGTAATCTCTTCCCTGTCATGATACAAGTGGCGGGCCTTGAGACGAAAGCCAATGCCCGCCTGGCTCAGGCCATTCACGAGGATATCACGACAGGTTAGCCACTCGTCGTACCGCTTTTTCATCGGCAATTTGAGATTGAATACCGTGTAACGACAAAGGCCTTCGCCGAGCCAGGTCACCGCCAGCTTTGCAGTTTTCCGGGGCTGGTCCACAATATCGCAAACCATCCAGTCGATCCCCCGCCTGGGACGCCAGCTATAACCATCCGCTTCCACATGCTCCACCTGCCCCGACGCCATCAGTTCGGCCTGCATGGGACCGTTATCCACGGCCGTTACCATCATACCCCGGCGTACAAGCTGCCAGGTCCAGCCACCGGGTGCGGCCCCCAGGTCTGCGGCTTTCTTGCCACCACCAAGGTATTCAAGTTCTTGTTCCGGTGGTAAAAACACCTTCCAGGCCTCTTCCAGCTTGAGCGCAGACCGACTGGGCGCTGATGCTGGCAGCCGCAGCCGCGGAATACCACCAACATAACGGGCCCGGTTATCCGTGAGGCTGAAACCGACAACCGCCGAAGAGAAGTCCTGCAGAAGAATTTCCAGACGCGCCGGAGCCTGGGCATTCTGGTCGGCCTTGAGCAGGCCGGCTCCGCGCAGGCCCCGGGAGAGCGGCGATACCCACTTTCGGGCAAAATTTCCAAGATCGCTGTCGGCATTGTTTTCTGGCAACCTGACCTCAAGCCGCGCACATCCGGGATAGCCTCGCCCGAGATCCCGAAGCCCTTCTATCACGGCACCCACCCTGTCAGTTTCGGGCAAGCTGAATTCTCCGAGCACGACGATCCAGTCCCGAATAAATACCAGCTCTTCAAGCATGAGGCGGGCCATCACATCTTCCGCGGTTTGTGGCGCAGCCGGATAAAAACGCACCAACCCCTGGTCTTTTACAGGCTCGAAATAGCCGAAAATACCCTTTTCCGCGGCTGAGTCAGTCATTTCACGACCCGCTTCGGTTTCAAAGCCGGGCCGGCAAAACACGAGAATCTGTTCCATGCATTTCCTGAAAGAGGGCTGAAAACCAACCCGTAAAAGTTGAATCTGTTTAACAGCGCGGATTGTCCTCTCTGGCTACACTTCCCGCTCTGATAGACGCGGGAAGCCATGAATGACGTCCGTTTTGCGCTTGATTGCCATTCTCAGCCTTTTGCTGATCCCTGCGCTGGCACTGCCAGACGCAGGATCCCGGCCGTCTGGCTGCCCCACACTCGATGCGACCGATCCTGCTACCCGCGCGTCACTGATGCAATACGTTTGCTATTACAGCGCGCCGCCGGGCGCACCCGGCCATCAGGCAAAGGATCCGACCGAGCTTCCTGAAGATCTCGAGTGGACGCCAGCGAACGGGCGGGACCTGGTTTTCAGTCACACCAAATCCGTTTATTGGGTCCACCTGCAAGTCAGGAACCCCGGAACTGAACGCTCCGCTTGGTACCTTAAGGTCAACTATCCCCTGCTGGACGAAGTGACCTTCTGGCAAACGGGCGACGGAATTACGGAAACCCTTGCTACCGGTGATCAGCGGCCTTTCGCATCACGAGCGGTAGACTACCGGTATTTTCTACTCCCCGTCACCCTGGATGGCGGCGAGACACGGTCTTTAACAATCCGGATCCACAGCAATGGCGCTCTCAACGTGCCGCTCAGCTTTGAAACTGCTGCAGAAGTGATTGCCCGCAGCAATCACCTGACACTGACCCACGGGCTTTTCTACGGAGCCCTCCTCGTATTCGCGGTTTTCAACCTGCTACTCTTTTTCAGTTCCGGGACCGGCTATTACTTCTACAACGCGTTCTACCTGGCGGCACTGGGGCTCTTTCTGTTCGCCATGGGCGGCTTTGCGAATCAGTACTTCTGGCCAGACAACGCCAGCTTTGCCAACACTTCAATCCCTCTATCTTTGTCGCTTTGCGCCCTTGCCATGATACTTTTTGGCCGTTCGTTCCTGGAAGTGGAAAGGCGAACCATCTCCGAGACCGTGCTCAAGGGGCAGGCCTGGTTCTGCATCGGGTTTCTGCTTCTCACACTGATCCTGCCCTACAACAAGACCATTCTGCTGAACACCGTGCTGGCGATGACGGTTATTTCGAGCCTGTTCATCATTGCGGCCGTCCGCTGGAAGCAGGGCTATCAACCCGCCATCTGGTACCTGATGGCGTGGCTGATCATGCTGGTTGGAGGACTGATCTACGCCCTGGCCGCATTTGGCTATCTTACAGACTTCCTGGCAAGGGAAGCCCTGATGCAATCAGCGGTTGGAGGACAGGTGATTCTACTGAATTATGCCATGGTCCAGAGATGGCGCCTGCTCAACCAAAAGCTCCTCGATGTGGAACACAATGCAAGGACAGAGCTGGAATTCAAGGTGCACGAGCGCACAGCGCAGCTGAGAAATACCATGAGGGAACTGGAAAAGGCCAACCGGAAATTATCGACAATGAGTCTCAACGACGCCCTTACGGGCCTGCATAACCGGAGACACCTGAACAACATATTCCCCGAGCTATGCGCCGAGGCCCGTCGAACCTCCCAACCATTGACCCTGGCCCTGGTCGACGCTGACCACTTCAAGAGCATAAACGACACCTGGGGCCACGGCTTCGGCGATACCTGCCTTCAATTCATAGCCGAAATGCTGACCCGGCATGTAAAGCGTCCGAGGGATGTCGCCATCCGTTTTGGCGGTGAGGAGTTTGCATTGCTGCTACCGGGAACCGATGCCGCAGGCGCCCTGAACGTCTGTTCGGCCTTGCTGCAAGACATCGCCAGCACGCCGCTTCTGGGTCCGGATGGCACCGAGGTGAGAATGACGCTGAGTGCTGGAATCGCGTCGCTCAACCCCGGTGAGACCCAGAACCAGCTGTTCGAGCGAGCGGATGAAGCGCTCTATCGTGCGAAAAGCGAGGGTCGCAACCGCGCTCAGCTGTCTGACACGATCGCGGCGGAGTAACGCTCAGAATTCAAACCGCTCATCTACAAAGATCCGGGTTTCCCGGGCAGCCTGCGCAATCAGCTCACTCTGGGTTTGTGGCTGACTTTTCAGGGTCTGGAAATCGTGATTGCCGCCTTCCAGCCAGCGCAAATCGATGGCTTCGAGGTCCCGTTGGTGGTCCGCCAGCTCGTCGGGCTTGCCAAACGGGTCCCGCGTTCCCTGCAGCACCAGAATCGGGCAGTTCAGATCCCGGAAGTGTGCGGTTCGCCAACGGTCCAGCTTCCCCGGTGGATGGAATGGATAGCCAAAACAGATCACGCCATCAATATCTTCCCGACGGCTGGCGAGAATGCTCGCCATGCGGCCGCCCATGGACTTACCCCCAACCAGAATCAGACTGCCGCTCCCTAGCTCTGCCCGAACCCGGTCAATCACCCCGGAAAAGTACTCCAGCAGTATCGGCTCCCGGTCTGGCGGACGCTTCTTTCCATCCTGGCGACGTTTCTGCATGTAGGGAAACTCAAAGCGAATAGTTCCAATACCCTCACGCTCAAGAGCCGCAGACAGCTCTTCCATGAAGGTCGAGTCGGCCGGCGCTCCAGCACCGTGCGCCAGAATCAGCACGACTTTAGAATGACTTTCATAGCCTTTGGTCTTAATCAACTCCACAGAATTCACCTCATCCCTTTAAGCGACTATCATTGCTCTCAGGCAACACATATTCCCTACGCTTAAACAACTCCAATAACGGTACTGAAAAGGAAGCCATGTTGCTGATTTCGGCGCATTTGACGGATGTCAGGAGTTGACCTGAGTCATTGCAAACAGCTTACCGTTTCTCCATACTTGCGCCCGCATATTTCCCCACTATAAACCCATTGGTAAGGCTATGAGCACAGTAAATGCAAACCTGACATACAACTACAAGGTGGTGAGACAATTCGCCATCATGACAGTGGTATGGGGTATTGTAGGTATGGCGCTGGGTGTGCTGATTGCAGCACAGCTGGTCTGGCCGTCCCTCAACCTCGACCTGCCCTTTACCCACTTCGGCCGTCTCAGGCCGCTGCATACCAACGCCGTTATCTTCGGCTTTGGTGGAAGTGCCTTGTTCGCTACCTCGTACTACGTGGTGCAGCGCACCTGTCAGGCCCGACTGATTTCCGATGGGCTGGCTTCCTTCACCTTCTGGGGCTGGCAGGCGATCATTGTCGCCGCAGCAATTACCCTGCCGCTCGGCCTTACCTCTTCCAAGGAATATGCCGAACTTGAATGGCCGATCGATATTGCAATCGCCATTGTCTGGGTAACCTACGCGCTCGTGTTCTTCGGAACGGTCATGAAGCGCAGCACCCCCCACATTTATGTGGCCAACTGGTTCTACGGCGCATTCATCATTACCGTTGCATGCCTGCACATCGGTAACAACATGGCGCTGCCCGCCAGTGCTTTCAAGTCTTACTCTGCCTATGCCGGCGTTACCGACGCGATGATGCAATGGTGGTATGGCCATAACGCGGTAGGCTTCTTCCTGACCGCAGGCTTCCTGGGCATGATGTACTACTTCGTTCCCAAGCAGGCCAATCGCCCTGTTTACTCTTATCGTCTGTCGATCGTCCACTTCTGGGCCCTGATCGCCACCTACGTTTGGGCCGGTGGTCACCACCTGCACTACTCTGCACTGCCAGACTGGGCACAGACCGCAGGCATGGTCATGTCCCTGATTCTGCTTGCACCTTCCTGGGGCGGCATGATCAACGGCATGATGACCCTCTCGGGCGCATGGCACAAGCTGCGTACCGATCCGATTCTTCGCTTCCTGGTGGTTTCACTGTCTTTCTACGGCATGTCCACGTTTGAAGGTCCGATGATGTCCATCAAGACCGTTAACGCCCTGTCCCACAACACTGACTGGACCATCGGCCACGTTCACTCCGGTGCCCTGGGCTGGGTTGCCATGATCAGTATCGGTGCCGTTTACCACCTGATTCCCAAGCTTTGGGGTGTTCAGGCCATGTACAGCACAGCCCTGATCAACGCCCACTTCTGGCTGGCGACAGTCGGTACCGTACTGTACATCGTTGCCATGTGGGTCAACGGCATTATGCAGGGCCTGATGTGGCGTGCGGTCAACCAGGACGGCACTCTGACCTACAGCTTTGTTGAAGCACTGGAGGCCTCTTACCCCGGCTACTTCGTCCGCTTCCTTGGCGGCGCTATCTTCCTGACCGGCATGCTTATCATGGCTTACAACGTTTACATGACCGTTCGCCAGAAAGATGCGATTGCGCAGGACAACGCGGCAACCCAGCCGGCGTAACGGGAGAGAGATCAGATGAAACACGAAATAGTTGAAAAGAACCTTGGTCTGATGATCGTGCTGATCGTCCTGACCATCAGCGGCGGTTTTCTCGCCGAAGTAGTGCCCCTGTTCTTCCTGAAGGAAACCAATGAACCGGTGGAGGGTCTTGAGCCCCTGTCGGCCCTGGAACTGGAAGGCCGGGATATCTACATCCGTGAAGGCTGCCACGTGTGCCATACCCAGCAGATCCGTCCGTTCCGGGCGGAGACTGAGCGCTATGGCCACTACTCCGTTGCGGGCGAGTTCGTTTATGACCGCCCGTTCCTGTGGGGTTCCAAGCGCACCGGTCCGGATCTGGCCCGTGTAGGCGGTCGTTATTCGGACGCCTGGCAGCGCCAGCACCTTTATGATCCGCGCAGCGTTGTGCCCGAATCGAACATGCCAGCCTTCCCGTGGCTGTTCGAAGACCGGGTAGATCACACCAAGACCGCCGCAAAAATGGAGACCCTCCAGACGCTGGGCGTGCCCTACACCGATGAGCAGATTGCCGAAGCGTCTGCCCAAGTGGAAGGCAAATTCGAAATCGAGGCTCTGGTCGCGTACCTGCAACAGCTGGGTACAGTGATTTCAGACAAACGGTGAACCCATGGATATTAATGAGTTACGCGGTATTCACACACTTCTGGTAATGGCGGTTTTCCTGGGAATCGTCTGGTGGGCGTACAGCGCCCACCGCAAGAAGGCCAACGACGAGGCAGCCCACCTGCCCTTCGACGATGACGACGTGGAAAAGCGTACGCTCGAACAGGAAAAAACGGAGAAAAAAGAATGAGTACCTTTTGGAGCATCTGGATCAGTGTGATCGTGCTCGGTACCGTATTCGGCTGCTGGTGGCTGCTTTGGGCGACCCGCAAGAGCCAGACGACCGATACCGAAACCGATCGCACCATGGGCCATTCCTTTGATGGCATTGAGGAATACGATAACCCACTACCCAAGTGGTGGTTCTATCTCTTTATCGCAACGTGCATTTTTGCACTTGGGTACCTCGCGCTCTACCCGGGCCTGGGTAACTGGAAAGGCCTTCTGGGCTGGACCGCCGTTAACCAATGGGAAGCCGAAGTAGCAGAGGCCGAAGAGAAATACGGTGAAATCTACGCCCAGTACGGCCAGACCCCGGTTCCTGAATTGGCCGAGAATGACGACGCCATGAAAATTGGCCAGCGTCTGTTCGCCAACAACTGTGCGGTTTGCCACGGCTCTGCCGCTCGTGGCCAGGTTGGCTTCCCCAACCTGACCGACGACGACTGGCTCTGGGGCGGTACCCCTGAGGCGATTCTGGAAACCCTCCATAACGGCCGTATGGGTAACATGCCAGCCAAAGGCACCATGCCCAGCATGACCAACGAGCAGGTTGACCAGGTTGTGAACTACGTTCTGAGCTTCAGTGGTCGTGAAAAAGACGCCGAGGCTGCCAAAGCGGGCGAACAGGTCTTTGCCCAGGCTTGCGTGGCCTGTCATGGCCCCGAGGGTAAAGGTATGCAGGCTCTGGGCGCGCCCAACCTGACCGACAACACCTGGCTCTATGGCTCCACCTATGAGTGGATCAAGGAGACCGTCATGAACGGTCGCCAGAACCAGATGCCAGCTCAGGATCGCCTGCTTTCAGACGATCAGATTCAGATTCTCGCGGCTTACGTTTACAGCCTCTCGAACTGAGTCAGCCGGCCGGGGTTTGACCCCGGCCCGGTCTTTTCAACCCTGTGTCTGCGTGCGGGCCCAGGCTTGAAAAGATCAGCAGACTAAAGGCCTGTTGCCCCGCATTACCCTTTTCCTGGAGGTAACGATGAGCAGTGAGATTCCGGTCAAACAGGTTGACCCATCCTCTGACCCCTCCGACAACAATAATAAATCCGGAACCGTCGAGCTTTACGCCAGCCGCAAGAAGATTTACGTCAAGGAAGTCAAAGGCTTCTTTCAGCGTATTCGTAATGTCAGCCTGACGTTGCTAATGGGTATGTACTTTGCGTTCGTCTGGTTCACGCTGGACGGACAACCCCTGATCCATTTTGACCTCCCTGCCCGTGAGTTCCATTTGTACGGAGCCACTTTCTACCCGAAGGATTTCATCCTTCTATCGGGAATGCTAATTATTTGTGCCTTTGGCCTGTTCTTCATTACCACCCTGTTTGGCCGGGTCTGGTGTGGCTACACATGTCCGCAGACAGTCTGGACGTTCATTTTTATGTGGGTTGAGGAGCGCATAGAGGGCAGCCGAAACAAGCGGATGAAACTGGACAAAGCTCCCAGTTCCGCCAGCAAGATTGCCAAGAAATCCGCCAAACACACGGTATGGCTCCTGATCGCCCTGGCTACCGGCCTGACCTTTGTCGGCTACTTTTACCCGATCCGGGAACTGATCGCAGACCTGTTTACGTTGCAGGCCAATGGCTGGGCCTATTTCTGGGTGGCCTTCTTTACTGTCGCCACCTACCTGAACGCTGGCTGGATGCGCGAGCAGGTTTGCCTGTACATGTGTCCTTATGCCCGCTTCCAGTCCGTCATGTTTGACCCCAACACCCGCGTGGTCTCCTACGATCCAAACCGCGGCGAGCCACGGGGTGGCCGCAAAAAGGGCGTGGATCCGGCAGAGGCCGGCCTCGGCGATTGTATCGACTGTGGCCAGTGCGTCCAGGTATGCCCAACGGGTATCGATATCAGAGACGGGCTTCAGTACGAGTGCATCGGCTGTGCCCTTTGCATTGATGCCTGTGACGAAATCATGGATAAGATGAACTACCCGAGGGGCCTGATCCGCTATACCACGGAGAATGAACTCGAGGGTAAGACCTCGAAGCTCCTGCGGCCACGAACCTTTGGCTATGGTGCGGTCCTGTCGTTGATGGTTGCGGCCATTATTTTCACAATAGTCACCCGGGTACCGGCGCAAATGGATGCGCTCCGTGATCGCGGCGCCCTATACAGTTTCAATGGCGAAGGTCGGATCGAGAACTCCTACACGCTGAAAATTGCCAATATGACAGAGGTTCCCCAGACCTTCACTCTCGCCGTGACCGGCCTGGAGGGGATCCGGATCCTGACTGACACCTCGGTAACCGTTGAAAGTGGTGAAAACCGCTCATTGCCGACGGTTGTCGATGTGCCTCCGGAATCCATTACCGAGTCCAACAACGATATCCTGTTCAGGGCGCAATCCGAGACGGATTCTTCGCTCAGCCTTGAAACTGAAAGCCGATTTGTCGGTCCAACGCGCTGATTTCTGATTGCGCGAACCTGACCGCATTAACGAGACACTGATTTATGACAACTGAAACACCCGTAGCACCCTGGTATCGCCAGCCCTGGTTCTGGTTCCTGCTTATATTCCCGGGCGCATCCATTATTTACTGCGCCGTTGCCATCACGATTGCTGTCAGCACTGAAAATGCGATGGTCACCGACGACTGGTCGAAGGAAGGTCGCGGTATCAATATGTCCATTGCCCGGGACCAGAAAGCCGCCGATCTCGGGATGGAAGCCCAGATCGATTTCCAGAACCGGAACATCACCGTGAACCTGAATACCGTTGACGGTCCGGCGGATTTCCCCTATCTGATTCTCAACCTGTTCCATCCAACGCTTTCGGACAAGGACCGCACAATCCAGTTCCAGCAGGTTGCCCCGGGACGATTTGCCGGAAAGCTCCATAACGATATTGAGGGCCGCTGGTACTACGACCTCCGTGGTCCGGCCAACGAGTGGCGTCTCAAAGGAGAAGCCTGGCTGCCTTCCGAGAGCGGCATAACGGTCAAGGCCGGGGAGTCTGCCCAAGGTTGACCAGCCTGGATTGCTTTCACTGCGGTGAACCGGCAGATGGTGAGCCGCCCATTACCCTTGAGCTTGATGGCACAAATCGCCACTTCTGCTGCCAGGGCTGCAAGGCGGTTTGCCAGACCATCCACAGTGAGGGTCTGACCGGTTTTTATGATTTTCGGACAAAACCGGCTGTCACACCGAAGCAACTGACCGCAGCAGAATTGAACCGTATCAGGGAACTTGACCATCCCCTGATTCAGGAATCCTTTGTTGCCCCGGTTAAAGGCGCCCAGGAAGCCCAGTTGCTGATTGGCGGGATTACCTGCGCGGCCTGCATCTGGCTGCTTGAAAACCACATGAAACAACAGCCCGGTGTTGTTTCCTTTTCGGTAAACCACACCACACAGAGAGCCCGGCTGGTCTGGTCCCCCGATCAGGCGCCGCTCAGCGACCTTCTGATTGCCATTCATGAGCTGGGTTATACGGCCCGCCCCTACCAGGCAGACGAGGCGGAACAGGCCCTCAAGGCCGAACACCGGTCCATGCTTATCAGGGTCGCCATCGCGGGCATAGGCTCTTTCCAGAGCATGATGCTGGCCTTTCCCCTGTATTTTGAGCTGGTCAACGATCTGTCGCCGGAGTTTGTCAGCTTCTTCCGGTGGTTCAGTTTGCTGGTTGCCACCCCCGTGGTTCTCTACAGCGCTGCCCCTTTTTTCCGAAACGCGCGCCGGGATATACAGAGCCGGCATCTGACCATGGATGTGCCGGTTGCCATTGCGATCGGGCTTGCCTACCTTGCCAGCGCCTGGGTAACCATCGTTGGCGGCGAGGAAGTCTACTTCGAGTCAGTATGTATGTTTACCTTCTTCCTGCTGCTCGGTCGTTATATTGAGGTGCAGGCCCGTTACCGCGCGGGGCTAACCGGAAACGCCCTTGCAGGTTTCCAGCCGACAGTTGCCACACGAGTCAGCGGTGATGATACGGACATAGTGCCGGCCCACCAGATTCGGCCCGGCGATATCGTTCGGGTTCGGCCCGGTGAGACCCTGCCCGTGGATGGCGAGATCGTGCGGGGAGAGTCCACTCTCAACGAGGCTGCGCTGACGGGAGAATATCTGCCTGAAACCCGCTACCCCGGGGATACCGTTCATGCCGGCAGTGTCAACGGCGAGAATCCGCTTGATGTAAGGGTGGTGAAGGCCGGCGCACAAACCCGGCTGTCAGGTATTCTCCGGGTGCTGGACCGGGTGCAATCGGAAAAGCCCGAGGTCGCGATGATGGCAGACCGTATGGCGGGGAAATTTGTCGGGCGGGTACTCATATTGGCTCCGGTGGTCTGGATGGGCTGGTGGCTGGCTGGCGCCGACAACGCCTTCGACATCACCCTATCGGTACTGGTGGTAACCTGTCCTTGTGCGCTATCGCTGGCAACCCCGACCGCCATCACCTCGGCAACAGTCAGGCTCCGTCGCCTTGGCTTTTTGCCCACGAGGGGCCATACCCTGGAATCAATGAACACCATCGATACCGTCGTGTTCGATAAAACCGGAACCTTGACCCGCGGAGAGCTCAGTCTCACCGGTACAGAGGTTGTCGGCAGCATGGATGAGGAGACCTGCCTGAAGCTTGCGGCAGGGCTCGAGAAATACTCCGAACATCCGATCGCCAGAGTATTCCACCGTCGGACTACCGCCGCAGTTGAAGATGTGGAAAATCATTTGGGTGGTGGACTCTCAGGCCAGCTGGGCACTATGACGGTGTTCATTGGTCACCGGGGATTTGTCGAACAGCATGTAGGCACACCCGCACCCAAATCCGGGCAGCATCAAGGCATGGAGATCTGGCTGGCATCAGATCGCGAATGGCTGGCCTGCTTCAGGCTCGACGACCAACCCCGGGATGATGCCCGAGCTGCCATCAAGGCCCTCCAGGAATCCGGCATTCGGACTTTGCTGCTCAGTGGCGACCGCTCAGGCCACGTTGAGCAGGTGGCGGGCATTCTGGGCATCGATGAAGCAATCGGGCAGGCTTCTCCGGAGGAAAAGCTGGCGGTATTGCAGAAGCTGGAATCTGAGGGCCGGCAAATCATGATGATCGGCGACGGGCTGAACGATCTACCGTCCATGGCCGGCGCCGGAATCTCCGTTGCCATGGGGACAGCCGCAGACCTGACTCAACTGAAAGCTGATGCCGTTCTGCTGAACGGCCAGTTACTGCAATTGGTCGAAGCCCTGAAAACCAGCCGTCAAACACGGCGAATCATCCGACAGAATCTCTGGTGGGCACTTGCCTACAATGTCTGCGCGTTGCCCCTCGCAGCAGCAGGCATGGTTCCGCCCTGGCTGGCAGCAATCGGTATGTCCCTCAGTTCCCTGGTCGTTGTGTTGAACGCGCTGAGGCTCGGCAAGGCACCGAAGCAAACGGTTCAGCCAAACCCGGCGGTTGGCGCCCAGGCCCTGTCCTGATAACGTAAACCCTATACTCTTTCCTACGAGGTTTCGCCGTGCAAATCGTAATGTTCCTGGTACCGGTGATGCTCATACTGGTGGCCCTGGGCATCGTTCTGTTTTCATGGGCGGTCAAGAACGGTCAGTACGATGATCTCGAAGGCCCCGCCCATCGGATTCTTTACGATGACGACAAGGACATGATCCCGGACGACGCTCGCACCGATAAACCGGCTGCCGAAGAACAGCCCCCTGAGCAAGTATCGGAGGTCAGCAAGGCCGCCAATCCGGATGAGGATAACTCCCAGAAAGGATGAATCCGGAACTCTACCTCAGTTATCCGAGCGCCTTCCTGATCGGACTGCTTGGCAGTACGCACTGCCTCGGAATGTGCGGCGGTATCAGCGCGTCCCTGTCAATGGCGCTTCCCGTGGGCCGGGGTTTCCGGTTCCGGCAAACCGTCATGCTTCTGGCTTTCAACTTCGGACGAATCGGCAGCTATGTGCTGATCGCCACCCTGGTCGCGCTGGCCAGTACATCGGCCGCCAGCCAGTGGGCCTCTGCGGGCCTCGTGCTTCGCACCCTGGCCGGGCTTCTGCTGATCTTCATGGGGCTTTCCATGGGGCAATGGTGGCAGGGGATCCGATACGTTGAACGGGTAGGCGCGCCAATCTGGGCACGACTCTCACCCCTGACCCGCCGCTTACTGCCGGTGAACCACGGCGGCCAGGCACTTGCACTGGGAGCGCTATGGGGCTGGCTGCCCTGCGGGTTGGTTTACAGCACGCTGGGGTGGGCAGCACTGCAGCCCACGGTGGGCTCCGCAGCGCTGACCATGCTGTTTTTCGGGCTTGGCACCCTGCCCTCGATGCTGGCCACGGGGTTCGCAGCCAATTGGATTCGCGGCTTGCAGAGCCACCGGTTATTTCGCAAAGTCACCGGCGGCCTGCTGATCCTGTTCGGCCTCTGGACACTGCCTTTCCTGCATCTGGCCGGACACTAGCCGGCTAGATGTTCAGTACATCCAAACGCCCGAAGTCTGTTTGTGCCTCGGGTTCCGCCGTATGAACGGCCTGGCGCTTGCCACCGAGGCGCTTGCCTTCCTTGAAATCATACAGATTGGTATCTGCCAGGTGCGAGGGCTCCACATTGCACATGGCGCGGAACATGGTCTCCAGCCGACCGGGGTGCTGCTTATCCCAGGCCTGGAACATGTCTTTTATCACCTGGCGCTGAAGATTCTCCTGGGAACCGCACAGGTTGCAGGGAATGATGGGGAACTGCCGCAGCCCCGCATAACGGGCGATATCTTTTTCCCGGCTGTAGGCCAGCGGCCGGATAACCGTATTGCGGCCATCGTCGCTATGCAGAACCGGAGGCATCGACTTGAGCTTGCCGCCATAGAACATGTTCAGGAACAGGGTTTCCAGCAGATCGTCCCTGTGGTGACCAAGGGCTATCTTGGTAACCCCGTGCTCCTCGGCAAAATTATAGAGAATTCCACGACGTAGCCGGCTGCACAGACCGCAGGTAGTCTTCCCTTCCGGCACTTTTTCCTTAACAATACTGTAGGTGTCCTTCTCGATGATGTGATACTCGATACCCATGGAGGACAGGTATTCGGGCAACACCTCTTCCGGAAATCCGGGCTGTTTCTGATCAAGGTTGACGGCTATCAGCTCGAACGAAACCGGGGCGCTCTTCTGCAGGTTGAGCAGAATATCGAGCATGGCGTAAGAGTCCTTGCCGCCGCTGAGGCAGCACATGACTTTATCGCCGGCTTCAATCATCGAGAAATCGGCAATCGCCTGCCCGACTTCGCGGCGCAGACGTTTCTGCAGCTTGTTCAACTCCAGCTTCTGGCGGCGCTCCCGCTCTGGGTTGAGGGACTGTTCGGAACTGGCGATCATTGCTTCGGACATACACACTACGTTCATAAGGCAAATGGACGTGCGATTATACGCGTCACATGGATTCAGGGACAGGATACCGACATGGATATGTTGCAATCGAGCGAAGAGGTCGCAGGCAAACGGGAACAGAACCGGATTCGGAACCGCGGAGCGATCCTGCATGCCGCCCGGGAATGTTTCAGGGAGCGGGGCTATGAGAACTCAACCATCCGTGACATCGTCCGGCGCACGGGTCTTGCCGCCGGCACTTTCTACAATTATTTCTCCAGCAAGCAGGACATTTTCGCCGCTCTGCTCACCGACTTCCTGACCAATCTGAATGACAATCTCACCCGCCACCGGCGCGCGGCGAATAACACCGAAGATTTTATCCACTACGCCTATCTGGCACTTTTCACCGCGACTGCCAGGGATCCGCTGGTCTATGAGCTGGCACACCGCAATGATCGCGCGCTTCGGGAGCTGTTCGGTTCGGACATTCTCGGTCTGACCATGCTCTCTCTGGAGGATGACGTCCGTGAGGCTATGGAGCGAGGCCTGCTTCCCCGAATCGATCATGAGTACTTGTGCGCCGCTTTTTTCGGGGTCGCCTACGAGACCAGCCTGACGCTCGCACGACGCGCGCACAGGAACCCGGAGTCAGCAGAGGCCGAAGCTTTGAGGGCAACGCGGTTTTCGAGCGCTCTGTTCATCGGCGGCCTCCCGAGGTTAGCGGCACTTCCCTGATGGCCGGGAGTGCCCTAACATGGGTCCCATGACAGACCGCCATGCTCCAACGCGCTCCGCTTACCCGGGCGCAGTAAATGAAGACGACTGCCTGGAACAACAGATTCAGCATCTTCTGGTGGCCGTTGAGCACGAGCTCCGGTCGGCACCGGCAGGCATGAACGAATTATCGCTGATCAAGGCCCTTCAGAAACCGCCGTGGGAACTGCTTGGAGCGGTTGTGTTCAGCGAACCGGAAAAGCTCTACCCGGTTCACTTCCTTCTGTTCCATGTGCTCTACCGCCTGCGGGACCAGTTGTCTGAGGCCGGCGAGAGCCTCACAATCTCGCCTCTTAATATTCGCATCGAGGCGAAGACGGTGGTCGGTGGCGAGGGTGTTCCGGACAGTGTCGACACACTCCGCCATTTCTATCTGGACCTGTCCCAGTACCGTCTGCCCGAGGAAGCAATCCAACAGATGATGAATGATTTCTGGGCAGGTTCGCCTGGCCAGGCACCTGCGCAAGCCGAAGCGAAGGCGGCGGCGGAAGTACTTGGATTCCAGGCCGTTCCCGGAGATTTCCCAACGGTCAAGAAGCGTTTCCGCCGGGCCGTGATGCACGCCCATCCAGACCGCGGCGGCAAGACCGAAACCATTCAGCATCTCAATCAGGCCTTTGCGGTACTGAAAGCCCATTTTCGGCATAGCATCTGACCGGTCCGCTCCAACTGAGCCAGGACACAGAAACACAGGAGACGATATGCAGCTTAAAGCATTCCTGAAATCTTCCATGATCGTCACTTTGATGGCGACTGGCACCGCAGCGCGCGCAGATCTCGTTGTCCTGCAGTACCATCATGTCAGTGATTCAACGCCGCCCGCCACCAGTACGTCTGTGTCTCTTTTCGAGGGCCAGCTGGATATGATCTCGGATCTGGAGCTGGAGGTTGTGGATCTGCACAAAGGCACAGAAGCAACACTGGCCGGTACCGATGGGCAAGGTAATCGCATCGCGATTACCTTCGACGATGCCTATGACTCCGTCTACCATACCGCGGCGCCACTTCTGGCCGAAAAGGCCTACCCCTATACCATTTTTGTAAACACCGAAGCCGTTGGCCGAAACGGCTATATGACCTGGGATCAGATTCGGGAACTGGCCGAGCGTCCGGGCGTTACTATTGCTAACCACAGCGCAGACCATGGACACCTTGCCCGAGAGCCAAACGAGAGCGAAAGCGACTGGCAGGCCCGGGTTACCAACAGCCTCGATTCGGCCCAGGAATCCCTTGAAGAGGAACTGGATTCGCCTGCACCAATGTTCGCTTACCCGTACGGAGAGTTTGACCAGGCACTGGAACGCAAAATTGCCGAGCGGGGCTGGTATGGTTTTGGCCAGCAATCCGGAGCCATCGGACAACAAACAGAGAAAACCCGATTGCCTCGCTTTCCGATGACGAACGCCTATGGTCAACTGGGGAACCTTGAGAACAAGCTACGCAGTAAAGCTTTCCCTATTAATACCGGAGAGCTGCCAGATGGCGTGATCTCCGAGAATCCGCCCACATTGGTTTTCCCGTTCGTGGACCCCATTGATGCCAACCGACTGACATGCTTTGCGTCCGGTCAGGGACGAATCGACTTTGATGTCATCGACGGCAATGTGGAAGTGAAAGCCCCTGAGGCCTTTAACAGCCGGCGGTTCCGCTATAACTGCACGCACCCTGTCGGTGATGGCAGCTACTACTGGCTGTCCCAGCAGTGGCTGGATCTGAGTAAGCCGGAGGACTGACGCCTCACTCCTCCAACTGCATCAGGCCAATCTCACCATGACTGACATGGGGGATTTTCCGGGGGCCGGTACTGGTTTCGGTAACAGTCTGGCCCTTCAAATCTTCCTCCCTGGTAAAAACGACCAGCCAACGCTCTCCCTGGCGGGGGAATGCAGGTACCCAGGCCTCCAGGTAGCCGCGTCGGTGCCAGTTCTCCGGGGTAAAATCCATGACCAGGTCTGTCACCAGCCTTAACGGCGCCATCGTCTCATCCAGAAATACCAGGGAGGGCACAAACACGCCGTCCCTGGCGTAGGAGCGCAGGCGGATGACCAGACTTGCCTGCTCGTCGGGGTCGGGAAGTGCAATCAGTTGGTAGGGACTGGTTCCGGTGAGAAACGGATGGGTTGCTGAATCCTCACTAAGGGTAACGCCGAACTCCCTTCCTGATTGCCACCCTTGCCGACTTTGAACATTCAGTGACTCGCAGCAGGTGGCTGAAAATCGGGCAAAGAAGTTATCGGTTGGAGCCTCAATGCCGAGTATGGCAAAGGCGTCGGGGTCATAACCCTCCACCGGCGTCTGGTCTGCCTGATCCGGCCCGGCATGGTACACGCTGGCTTCGGTAATCTGGACCGGCGGCTCAACCAGCCCTTTTTCAACGTCAGAACGGGTATCGGGCTGGTAATAGCTAACCCGGACATTGCCTTCAGCATCGCGCCAGGTGAAATAAGGCTGCCTCTCCCCGGGTCGAACGTAGCCGTCCTTCTCAAGCTCGGTAGCATCAGGGTAGTTTTCAAGGGTGTACTCGGTTTCCTCCTCCAGCCCTGACTCTGAGCTGGCCGGATTTCCGGAGCGCTCTGGCTCTGCCTTTACCTCCGGATCGAGCTGCTCACTAGCGTCTGAATCAGAGTCCCTACTCCCTGCTCTGGCAATGGGGGAGTATCGCACCCTGCCCTGTTCGTCGACCCAGGTAAAATAGCCTTCCCGCTCCGAAACCGTGGAGCCACCTATCTGGCAGCCTCCGAGAAGCGCTGCCAGAAAGAGAAACAAGGCTGATTTACCTACAGAGCCGTTAATCACTGCGAATGACTACCCTTCGGTTAGTGGCATCACTCAGAACTTGGTCCGGAAACTGAGGCCTGCCATGACAACCCTGAGCGACGTCTTGATATCGAGACCCGCATACGGGTTGTAGATAATATTAGTGATGTTGTCGCAGTTTACGTTACAGCTGGTGTCGGCGGGAATCGACTCTACCGAGTGAAGGTAGCTGAGATTCATGTCAATTTCTGTGTCTTTGTCCCACTGGTAGCCCATACCGATGCTGTACAGGTTTGCCCCACCGAAAGGCGCCATTACCTGTCGCTGATCATCCGGGATAACGGAATCCCGTATCTCTACCCCGGCTCGCAGGTCCAGACGGGAAGACGCGTGAAACTCCATGCCGAACGCCCAGTTCCACTGGCTCTTGAAACCGAGCGGCAACCTCAGGGTATTGGGCGTGGCATTGTCCGGTGACAGAATCCGGGCCGCATTGAGAAACTCCAGATTACGGTCAAACCGGAAAACGAAAGCATCCCACTGTTTGTAATCGGTCCAGCCAATGTCGGCATTGAGGGTCAGTTTCGGATGCACGTCAACACTGATGCCGGTCTGGAAATGCTGGGGATACACCAGATCCATACTGACGTTCCCGGATTCCTTGGGCGCGCCGGACGGCAGGCTCAGGATCGCCGAGGTGATGGCTCCGAGGACTGATCCGTTCACGCTTTGCCAGAAGCCGGACCAGTCGTCGGTGTACTGGATCTCGAAGGTGCCCTTCATATTCATTTCGGCTTCCGAGGTGTAGCTCGCACCCCAGCTGAACCAGTCTGTCGGCTCCCACATGACACCCAGAGCATAGGTCGGGGACAGGGTTTCCTGAACATTGATGTTCAGTGCGCCAATGTCGTCCCAGGGGCCAACATTACCACCACAAAGCGCCAGCCAGGGCTGGAGCGGCTCATCACCACTCTCACAGTTGAAGGCGTCCTGCAGGATTTCTGCTACACCCAATAGCATATTGGGGGCTCGCATGTACTGGTCTGCCGCGATCCCCATATGGGACAGGTGTATGCCGGCTCCCACCGACCAATCGTCATTGATCTCGTAACCCACCGTTGGTGACAGGTAGGTGGTGCGCTGCAGCGCCGTAGCCTGGGGTTGATAACGGCCGGGGTCGTCCTTGTCGCGGTAGAAACCGGCCGCCAGCGGCAGGTAGAAGGCATTACCGAAGGTCAGCTTGGAGCCCGGCGGGTTGATGCTGATCCCTGCTGAGGGTGCCAGGGCCGGTCCCGGAGGCGCACGCAGAATTCCGTATCCGGGCAAATACAGCGCCACGTTGTTGGTATGGCTGTGGGTATTGGCAACCGGGTCCCGTTGCTTACCCGTTTGCGGGTCAATCTCAAGCCCGTCGATGCCGAAAATCTCATAGCCCTCTGGCGCTGTGAAATCCGCGTCAATGTCCAGATAGACGCTCATCAGGTTCACTTCCAGCTGACGCCCGTCCAGTTTTGTCAGGCCCGCAGGATTGTAGTGAATCGCCATGATCCCCGGAGGATCGGCGGTCACGGCGTTGCCGAGCGCCAACGCCTTGGGATGAATGGTCAGGTTCTGCGCCAGCTGGGCCTGCGCGCCACAGGAGATGGTCGTGGCGATCAGGGCCGCGAGAATCTGACGGTTGTGGCTTTTCTGTCCCATGAAGTCCTTCCCTTCCCGTAACTCGTCAACGACACCAATCACTCTTTGAGACCGGAGAAGTTAATGGGCAGGGAGACCCCCAGGGAGAAGTCCGGTGCGTCCTCGGTGAGGCCAATACCCAGGCTGGTATTCACAATCGTTGTGTCGCTGACACGGGTACCCAGTGACATGCTCAGGAAACCGGTCATCTGGTCCTGGGCAACAGCCTGGTCGCCATTGGAAAAGGTGAGAATGGTTTCATCGCTGTAACTGAGCTGGGCCGAAATGCTCAATGAAATGTCGTACGACAGGGAATAGGCGAAACCAGCCGAGCCGGACAGCCCGAAACCGGGATCTACTTCTTCCAGCAGGCGTGCGCCTCGCACCTGCTGCAGGTTTTCTGCCGGCAGGTTATAGGTAGCACTGACAGAACCGAAAACCACCACCGGATCGAGAACCTTCGAAAGACTCGCCCCACCCCCGATGGAGTAGTATCCGCTGCCAGTAGACAGCTGCTCGTTGATATCGATCTCATAGGGGCTGACACCGGTCTTGGTGGACAGGGTTCCGAACAGGGTTGTCGACATCTTGCCCGGGACGTAGGCAAACGGCTGCCAGCGCCCGGTAAAGGAAATATCGCCAAAATCGTAAACGTTTAACTCGTCCTGGGTATCATATTTGACCACCAACGGAATCCGGGTACCCACCGTGAGGTTGTCCAACAGGCCGTAATCGTAGGAAAAGGAATTCGTAAAGCTGTGGGTTGCCGATGGCACCACGTCCAGATTTCTGACTGATCCATTGGTGATGGCCAGATCCAGCCGCTGGTCCGCGGTATAGGAATAGTCGAATGAATAGTTCAGGGAATGGGAGCCCTTCTTCTGCAACGAGTAGTTCTTCTCTGCAGCCTGGAACACCTCCTCAAGCTGTTGTGAAGCGTCCTCGTCTCCCTCCTGCTTGGCCAGCGCTTCCCGCGCCTGATCCACACTTCCTTCCTGCGCCAGGGCCATGCCCGGAAGCAGACCTGCCGTGGAAACAAGGATAAAACCTCGCACAAACCAACGATTCATCCTGACTCCCTTATTTTATTTGTAGTGTTCCTGACCGGGGGATTGCCCGGTGAATTAGTTTCGACGGTAGTGCAACTGCTTTCGGGTGTTCTCTACACTGCCGTCGGGATTGTTTTTCTGGCGTTCCAGCAGATTCTGGATCCGCCTCTGGGTGGACTCGTGAAACGCCGGTATCCGTTCCAGCGCCAGAAGTGTCATTGTCTGGTCATCCACAAAACGAAGGTCTTCCTCCTTCAGCTCGAGGTTGTCCAGCGGCTTGTCACTGCCCGGAAAGACAATGAAGAGCACGTTGTCATCCCACTTCTCCTCGAACTGGGCGAGGGTGAAAGAGATGTTGCCTACTGAAGGATCGGCCAGGTAGGCGCGCCCGTCGCGGATCGTTCGTAACACAACGAAATGTTTGAAGCCCGCGTGATGGATAGGCACGATTGCCGGGTGATCAAGGTCCTTGAGGTCATCAATGGTGGCCCGGAAGCCACCTGATGGATAGCCGAGTGCGGTAACCAGTCGCTTCATGTCGAGCATGGAAAACGCGCGTCGCTCAACAATGCGCTCGCTTTCGCCGTAATGCAGCAACCCCTCCATGACCTGTCGTTCTGACAAAGTCCGGCCGAGGTAGAAATTCAGTACGGTGGTCAGCGCGGCACTACCGCAGCTGTAGTCATAGGCCTGACGCACGATGTTCCGGAATTTCTGCTCAACCAGGGGCTCGACCCTGACGTCGGACCTCAGCTCAACCGGACTGGAATCCACATCCTGCTCGATAACGATCTGGCCCTTCTCGAAAGGCTCCACCACGGTGGCTTCCTGCACCATGGTGAATGTAAGAATGGATCCGGCGAGCACCAGCAGCATGTCAGACGAAGTCCCTGTTTTTATTGGCCACGTTATAAATCGGGTTACATGTTGTTACGGTAAGATACCGAAAAGCCTGCGCCCTGAAAGATAACTGTGCCTCAAATCTGTCGCTGCAGGAGGGGCCTTGCGAGGTGGATTTGAGAACTGGTTCAAGGCGCTGATCGAAGAAGCCTCGAGGGTTGACTCAACGGGCCAAAAGGGGGTATCAACACCAGTCCTGACACTCAAATTCCTGATGTAGATCCTGATGACAACAACTCTGAACCCGGGACAGATCACCTTTATCACTGCCAAGAACCAGAGCCCGGTGTCCCCACCCGCACTACTTCCAAGAGAGAAGTTCAACGATCTTCTGCATGGCCTCGAGCCGGTGAGTCTGCTCCTGGTTCATGCACCGGCCGGGTATGGCAAAACCACCACCATTGCCGAGCGACTGGCCAGCCTTGAGGCACGTTCAGCGTGGTTCCGCCTGGAAGCCAGTGACAACGCCCCGGGCCGTTTTGCCGGGTACCTGGCCAATGCCCTTGCCAGCGCCACCGAGGGGAGCTGCCAACCGGTTTTGGAAAGACTCCAGACCGAAGGCTATGACAGCCTCGAATCTTTCCTGACTGACCTACTCGCCGCCCTGCCCCAGGATGACGAGTCGCTCTACCTGGTGCTCGATGATTATCACCTGATCAGCAACGGCGAAATCCATGAAGCGCTACGCTTTCTTCTGCGGCATCTGCCAGGGTATCTGACTCTGGTTCTCATCAGCCGAACGATGCCGCCGGTGGGAGTAGCCCAGCTCCGTATGCAGGGGCGTCTGACTGAAATAACCAGCCGGGCCCTCGGTTTTGAAGCGGATGAAGCCCAGCATTATCTCCAGAGCCGGCTGCCTTTTGAGATTGCGCGCGAAGACATTGAGCGGGCTGTCCGCCGGGTTGAAGGCTGGATCTCCGCCCTGCAATTGCTCGCCGCTTCATCCGCCACCAGTGTCGAATTCAGCGAGTTTGTCGATCAGCTGGAACACGGTAACCAGAATATCTTCGATTACTTCGATGAGCTGGTGGGCAACGACCTGAGCGAACAGCAAAGGCGGTTTCTCATGCGCACGAGCATCCTCGACCGGTTTAACGCGGGAATGGTAATGCGGGTCATGGACGACGCGGACGGACAGTCACTGCTCAGCAGCCTGCTGTCCATGGGGCTGTTCATAACCCCCGTGGATAACTCAGCACTCTGGTTCCGGTACCATCCGCTATTCTCGGTTTATCTGCGCCATCTGCTCACCTGCACCACTCGCGAGAACCAGAGAGACCTCAATCAACGGGCCGCCGACGCCTGGCTTGAACTGGACCATGCGGAGGAGGCTGCCAAGCACGCCATTGCTGCGGAAGATCCCGAGCGAATTACCCGCGTGCTCACCATCCACGGGCGCAAATTCTTTACCGAAGGTCAGTTTCACCTGCTTCAACGCTGCCTGGACACGCTGCCACAGGAAATCATCGCCGAAGATCCCACGCTGACTCTGCTCAGGGCGTGGGTTGCCCAGGGGCAGTACAAGTTTGATGAAGTCGAAAACTGGCTCTCAGCAGCGGAAGCCCGTCTGAAGGCATCCCTGAACGAGGACACGCAGCGCGCCGTTCATGGCGAATTCAGTGCCATCCGCGCCCAGGTGGCGATGAATTATGGCGACGGCGAACGCGCCCTGACGCTTGCCCGCGAAGCCATCGAACAGGAAGCGCGCTTCCTGCCCACTTCCAGAGTTGCTGCCGCCTCGGTCATTGGTGAGGCGCTGTTTGTGCGCGGAGAACTTGAGGAAGCCCTGGCCCGAATGCAGGATACAGAGCATCTCGCCCGGGCCCATCAGGCCCACCAGAACGTGATCTGGGCGCTTTGCCAGCAAAGCGAAATCAGTGTCGCCATGGGTCTCCTGCAAAAGGCCTACAACATTCAGGAACGTGCTTTCCAATACGCGGAAGAAAACCAGCTGAACCACCTGCCGATCCTGGAATTCCTGTTCCGTATTCGCAGCCAGATCATGTGGGAGTGGCACCATCTGGAAAGCGCCGAGCGGTGCGCGCTTCAGGGCATTGAAATTCTTGAGGCCCAGGGAGAACGCTGGTATGTCCAGAGTTACACCTCCCTGGCCAAGGTTGCCCAGGCACGGGGCCGACAGAGCCTGTGTGCGGATTACATCGCCAAGATTCAGAAAATGCTGGCGGCGGAAGACTACCACCTGGATTGGGTAGCCAATGCGCAGGCCACCATGCTGTCATACTGGGATGCAGTTCGGGATCACGACTCTATTCAGCGTTGGCTCACAATTGCACCGCACTGCGATCCGGTGAAGGCCACTAACCATTTTAATCAGTGCAACGGCCGCAACCAGGCCCGGGCGTTAATCAGCCTCGGGCAATACGAACTGGCACAACCACTCCTCGAGGAGCTGACCGCGGTAGCGCGGGAGTTTGGCCTTAAAACAGACCTGAATCGCAATCACATTGCCCTCGCCTACCTTTACTGGCAACTGGATGAACGCGAACAGGCTCTCGATCACATGAAAACGGCGCTGGAACTGGCAAGTACCACCGGTGCTGTGGGCAGCTTCCTGCGGTTGGGCAAGGAGCTGATTGTTCTGCTCAAGGCGCTGATCAACGATGAAGCCATTGAAGGTATGGAACTGCAGCGGGCAGAGCGTCTGATTCAGCTAGCCCAGCAACAGCGGGACTTCAGCCGCGCCATCCGGATCTCGCTGGATGAAGCCATCATCCAGGACATCATCGACCGGCCGGATGTGCCAGAACTGATCCGAACCTCTCCTCTTACCCGCCGCGAATGGCAGATTCTCAGCCTGATACATGCCGGACTATCCAATGACCAGATTGCGGAGCACCTGAAAGTGGCCTCGACAACAGTCAAGACACACATCCGCAGCCTTTATCAGAAACAGAACATCAGCCATCGTTCAGAGGCCATCGAACTGGCCAAAGACCTCCTGAGCAAGATCCAGGGAGACTAGGCTCGGCTGGCCTACATGGAGAAAACCACACCAAGAAGCAGATAACTGAGCAGTGTCACCACCACAATACCCATCAGATTGAGGGCAAATCCGGCTCTGATCATATCGCTGATCTGCATATGGCCGCTGGAGAACACGATGGCATTGGGTGGCGTGGCCACAGGCATCATGAAGGCGCAGCTGGCCGCGATCGCAGCAGGCACTGTCAACAGCAATGGTGACACTCCCTGACTGAGGGCCAGTGCCCCCAACAAGGGCAGAAACGCCGCTGCCGTTGCCGTATTGCTGGTCACTTCCGTCAGAAAGATGATGATGCCCGCCACCAGCACAATCATAACCAGTGTTGGCAGAGCGCCGGCTACACCCAGGCTCTGGGCGATCCATTCAGCAAGACCTGAACTGCTGATCACGCCAGCCATGGCCAGCCCGCCACCGAACAGAAGCAGCACGCCCCAGGGAATTCCCTTCGCGGTCTCCCAGTCGAGAACGAATTCTCGGCTGCGGGTATTGACGGGTATGAGGAACATGGCAATGGCCGCGGCAATGGCGATGCCGGTGTCACTCAGCCAGGGCATGAGGTTCTCGGACAACAACGGTCTGAAGATCCAGGCGGTGGCCGTGATCAAGAACACCAGGGCCACGAGTTTTTCCCCTTTTCCCAGTGGCCCCAGGGCATCAAGCTCCTCGCGTATCGCTTCAGCACCACCTGTAGTATTACCCAATCCGAAGTCGCGCCGGGTCAGCCACCACCACGCAAGGGCCAGCATGACGACCGTGACCGGAACCCCCAGCAGCATCCATTGGGCAAAGCCCACGGAAACCCCCTGGTTTTCGCTCAGGTAGGCCGCCAGCAAGGCATTTGGCGGTGTGCCAATCAGCGTGGCAATGCCCCCGATACTGGCGGAATAGGCAATAGCAAGCAGGAGGGCTGTGGCGTAACGCCGAATACCCTCGGGATTGTCATTGCTGTCCATCATTGCCACCACCGACAGGCCTATTGGCAACATCATGATGGCCGTTGCGGTATTGCTGACCCACATGCTCAGAAAAGCCGTTGCCAGCATGAATCCGGCAATCTGCCTGCGAGGTTTGCTGCCCACGGCCTTCAGCGTCAGCAGTGCGATCCGCCGATGCAGGTTCCATCGCTGCATGGCAAGCCCCAGTGTAAATCCCCCAAGGAACAGGAAGATGATCGGATTGGCATAGGGCTCTGTGGCTTCACCAACCGTGCCAAGCCCGAGCGCCGGGACCAGAACGATTGGCAGCAAAGCTGTGGCCGGAATCGGAATGGCCTCGGTGGACCACCAGGTCGCCATTAGCAGCATCAGGCCGAGGGCGGCCCAGGCTTCCGCCGCCATGGTTTCGGGGGGTGGAAGAAGGATGGTTGCCAAGAGAAACGCGGCGCCAAGGATCAGCCCGATCACCTGGCTGCGGGGCAAGCCCCGGGGTTGGTTGTCTGCGCTGAGCTCTTCGGACATACCATTCTGTTCCGTTATTTAGACTCTCAAAATTTGCGGGCAAGAAAAACGTCAGAGCTTCCGAAGCTGGCGATCATGCAACCGCCCGAGCAGGATAAGAGCCAGGATCGCGCCGGACAACGCCCAGGCCATATCCGACTGGGTATCCCAAACATACCCCTGGGTGCCCAGAAAAGCCTCGGCGGCTTCGTCGCTGAGCAAGGCCACCCACCACTCGATCAACTCATAGAAGGCGCTCAATGCCAGACAGAAACAGACGATGAAAAATGCGGCCCAGCGGGGGCCGGAAAATACGTCGAATCGAATGACCAGTTCCCTGGCGACCATTGCCGGTATAAAACCCTGCGCCAGGTGGCCGAGCTTGTCGTAATTATTGCGCTGCCAATCAAACCAGTCCCGAAACCAGTCGAACAGAGGCACTTCCGCATAGGTATAGTGCCCCCCAACCATCAGGATGACGGCATGGATCAGAATCAGGAAATAGACCAGCGGCGTCAGCGGATAACGGAAGAAACACCAGACAACCAGTGCAAATCCAATGACCGCGGGCAGAACCTCAAGTACCCAGGTCGCCCGATCCTTCGGCCCGATGGCAGACCAGACAAAGACTGAAAGAAAGACAACCACCCAGACTGCGGGCGCAAATCGTTGGTTCATAGGTTTCCTTTTATCCGAAACTACCCAGACGCCCCGGCGCGCAGGAAGTGGCCGTATCCGGGTTCTCTGCCCAATGCAGCTTCCACCTCACCATCCGTTACTGCAGCTCGGCCGTTGATCAACACCTCTCTGACACATCCAGGCACCCGGTTCACCATTCGCTCCAGCCCGAAGTTTTCCATTTCGGCCCATTCGACCTGTTCCAGATCCTGATCAAGGCCATGGGGGTCCAGTACCGTTATATCAGCCCGGTCTCCTTCCCTTATATGACCCGCATCAACCCCCAGCCAATCTGCCTGCTCGCCCGTCAGCCTGTGCACGGCACGCTCCAGGGACATAACTGGCTCACCGTCTTCATGGCTTTCACGGACCAGCTTGAGAAACCGTAACGGCAGATTGTAAAAAGCCATATTCCGGATGTGGGCACCGGCATCGGAAAAGGTGATGAGGGCGCCGGGGTTGGTAACCATTTTCCGGAGCCGATCCTTTCTGTGATTGCCTACCGTGGTAAACCAGCGCAATGAGCGGCCATGGGCGACCACCATGTCGAGGAAGAAATCGACCACATGGATGCCGCGATCAGCCGCCAGTTCAGCGAAGTTGCGACCAACCACGCTTTTATCCGGGCAGTCGAGAATCACGGCATCACCGAAATCCCTCTGCCACACCCGGGGCGACAGCTTTTCCTTGTAGAATTTCCTGAACTTCCGTCGGTACTGTTCGTCTTTCAGGAGCTCGTTGCGCTCGAGTTGATCGCGAATATCTAGGGCCATCTCACCGGCACCGAATTCCTCGAACAACACGATATCCATACCGTCGGCATAAACGGTGAACGGCGTGGGCAACAGCTGCCAGCGAAAGTTGCCGCCAAAGCTGTTGGCCAGCCACCCCACCAGGCTTGCCATCGGTTTTACCGTGGGATTGCCTTTCAAATCAATCATGGCAATCAGGGTGGTTTTCAGGGGCTTTCTCAACCAACCCAGGGTCTCTTTCAAATACTGGGTAACCTGAAGAGGATTCGCCGCATTGGGTGCGCCCTGGTGCACCCGCCCGTAACGGCGCAGAAGGGCATTCAGACGGCTGACCTCCCGCCATCGGGCATAAGTGCTCGGCAGGCTCTTGGACCACTCACGGTCACCATCTACCTTGTCCCATTTCAGGCACATGGTGGAAAGCCCAAGAAAGCCTTCCTGCAGGGCTTCCTCAAGCAGACGTTCCATTTTTCGCTGCTCCTCTGCTGTCGGAGTCACGCCTCGGTCGGTAGCCCGATGCAGCCCCATGACTGCCGTCCGCAGATCACTGTGACCGAGAAAGCTGATGACATTGGGCCCCAGTGGGTGCTGGTCCATGAACTCCACCCACTCTTTGGGTGTCTTCCAGGACTTGTGCTGTCGCAGTATGGGCAGCACCTTTTCCCTCGGCACGGTCTCCACCCGGGTAAAAATATCCGAGGCGTCTTCCGGATCGGCACAGACCATGCTCAGCGAACAGCTGCCGATAAGCACTGTGGTGACACCGTGACGCACAGATTCAGACAGAGAGGGCGCTACCAGCAACTCAGCATCGTAGTGGGTATGGGTATCGAGAAATCCCGGCGTTACCCAGCAACCGCTGGCGTCGATCGTGCGAGTGGCCAGACCGGTGTCAGGCTGTTCATCAAATATCCGGGCAATCCGGCCTTCTTTTATGCCCACGTGGGCTATGCGGGAGGGACCGCCGGTACCATCGAAATAACGACCACCGACAATCAGAGTATCGAACTGGTTCACCTCGCCAGGCTCCTTTTTGTTGTTTTATGTCGTCAGTCTAGCCAGCAGAACGTGATATGTCCTCTCATTTTAGTGGGCGGGCCCTGCAATATGGGCCATTAACGAACCCTGATCCTGCTGCCGTCTTCAAGTTGGCGATCAGGGTGGCGCACCACTCTATCCGAGTCTGCCAGCCCCTCCTGAATCACCGTTTGAAATCCATTGGTACGCCCTACCGACACGTTGGTCAGGACCGCCCTGTCATCGACCACGCGGAACACCTGATGCTGCCCGTCACCGATGAAGATCGCGGATTCCGGAAGCTGCAGGACATTGTCTGACTGCCATAGCAGAAATTCGGCATCCACACGGTAACCGTCACCGAGGCTCTGCCAGGCTTCGGGGGAACTGGTAATGTCCGCAACCACCTGAACCCGCCTTTCCTCGACCCCCAGGGCCGACACGTCTTCAAAGCCCACCGGCTCAACCCGCCGGACTCTGGCATCAAGACTGCCCCCGCCCCACCCAGTCAATCGCACACTTACCCCAGGGCTAAGCTTGACCGCATCGAAACTGAGCACGTCCACGACCACTTCCAGTGCGCCGGGATCACCCAACTCAAGGATGGGCTCACCCGCCTGGATGACGCCTTCACTCTTGCGGGCAACGCCCAGCACAGAACCATTGACCGGCGACCGGACAGGCACTCTCTCCACGTTGCCATTGCCGGTCTCCCGGGCCGCCGATACCTCCAGACGAGTCCTTGCTGCGGCCAGCTCATGGGCCATCACCTCCTCATCAAAACGGGCCGACCGAAGGATTGCCTGGGCCCGGTCTGCGGCCGCCCGGGCCTGCTGTAACCGTTCATCGGACACGAAGTGGTCATCGCTGAGAGCCTTCAATCGCGACAGCTCGCGGATTGCCAGATCGGCTTCCGCCTCGGCTGCCGCCACTTTCTGGCGCGTTGAATTCAGAGCGGAACGAGCTGATTGCACTTTTGCTTCCGCTTCAGCCCGACTTCTGGCATCCAGGGTACTTGCCGGCATCGGATCCACTTCGGTAAGCAGCTCGCCTGGTATAACGGCATCCCCCACTTCCAGAGGTACCCGATGCAGGTAGCCCGCCACCGGGGATGACACCACGTAACGATCGCGGACCCGTGTTCTGCCCTCTTCCTTGATGGTGATTTCCAGGGGACCACGGCTCACGGACGCCAGATCGACCCACACGGGCTCCGGACGGACCGTATACACCAGTGCCGCCAGGGCGAGCAGCGCAAATACGCCCCAGAACAGCCATTTTCCAGAAAACCCTTTTACCGTCATGATATTCACTCACCCCCTGCTTCCAGATGCTTTTATTCCCGGGTTTTCAGCACAGCAACCAGATCCAGCGCTTTCAGGCGCCACCACGCAATCACTCCGGACGCCATCGCTGACATCACCACGACCAGCGCTGAAATTGCCAGCGTCTGGCTGGTGATGGTCAGAGGTACCCGGTAGAGCTCTGTCTGCATGGCCGTAACAATGGCCAATGCCAGTCCCTGCCCGATCAACCAACCCAGCGGCACACTCAGCATGATCAGCAACGCCACCTCGCCGAGCAGTATGTGCGCAACTTCGTTATGGGTGTACCCCAGCACCCGGAGACTGGCCAGTTCTCTACCCTTTTCGGCCAGGGATATCCTGATGGTATTGTAAACAACACCGAATGCGATGATGCCGCCCATCAGGCTGTTGAAGAAAGTGAACGTCAGGAAGGTCTTGGCCAGGGTGTCATAGAAGCTGTCCAGCATGGCCTGGCGAATGCTGAGCCCCAGAACACCGGGCGTTTCCCTCAGACTGTCATAGATCTCGCCGGCTCTTTCCGGATCAAGGTTAATCATGGCCTGATTGATCAGGGGGCCGTCGCCCAGAGCCCGGTTGAGAGCATCCAGGTTCATGTAGGCACCCACACCGAGAAATTCACTCGTAATGCCTGCAACAGGGACCTGGATTGTCCGTCGGTCACCCTCCAGCACTTCCAGTTGGACAATCTCCCCGGGAGTAACGCCCAGCTCTTGGGCGAGAAAATCCGTCAGCAACAAGCCTTCCTTTGGCAACTGGACCCGCGCCAGATTGCTGTCCACAACGAACTGGAGTCTTGCATCCGAGGGGATGCCGGTTACGGCGCTGCGCCACTGACGGTGACCAAACGTGAGCCGCGCCGGCACCAGTCGTTTTCCCTCGACATAGAGAATACCGGGCTGTCGCTGAAGCGTGTAAATAGCGGAGCTGTTGACCGGATCTATGAACGCCGCCGCCAGATCCTGTTGCTGCACCCGCGCAAACTGGGTGTGAACCATCAGGGACACGGAATCAAACTGAAAATTGCCCACCATCACGATGGCGGTTGCCATCGCAATGCCACTTATTGAGAGCAGGGTTCGACCGGGACGTCGATCCAGCTGACGCACAATCATTCTCGACGGCTGAGAGAAGCGAATACCGGAGAGCAGCTTCTCGGCACCGGCAATCCGGTACCTTGCCGGCCCCTCCGGTCTCATGGCCTCGGCCGGGGGCAAGGCCGCGGCTTGACGAATTGCCCGCCAGGCCCCTGCCCAGGCCACCAGTATCGTCAACAGGCCAAGCAACACCAACCAACCCGGATGAATACGGAACAACAGCCCCGGAAACCGGTAGTAATCCATGTAGAGCTCCGCCAGCCCCCGACCTAGCCAAAATCCAAGAGCGAGCCCCACGGCCAGACCAATCACCGCAATCAGTATCACCAGTTTGCTGTAGTGCCAGGCAATCTGTCGGTTGCCGTATCCAAAGGCCTTGAGCACCGCGATGATATCCCGCTGGGTACTGATTAAACGGCTGATGACGACATGCAGAAGAAACATGGCGACCGACATGAAAATCAGGGGAAACACCGTCGCCATGGTCTTCAACTGGTCCAGTTCGTCACTGAGGAACCTGTGCGAGAACTGATGCTCCCTGCCATAGGCGCCTGTCGCCCCGTACCTGGCCAGGGACCGATCCAGATGATCAATCACTGTGGCATCCGACATGTTGGATCGCAGGGTCACCACAAGGCTGTTGAAAGCCCCGACCATATCAAACCCCGCAGCCAGCGCTTCCCTGTTCATCCACAGCACGCCATAACGCTCATAGTCCGGCAGCATCCCCCCCGGAGGAATCACATAAATAAACTCAGGCGATTCGACAATACCGGTCAGGACCAGCGACTGGCGCCTGCCATTGATGATGCCCGTAAACCGGTCACCGGGGGACAGATCGTGGGCTTCGGCAAAGCTTCCGATGGCCACGACCTCCTGGTTGCGTCCCGCCATCGGCAGTCGTCCCTCACGGATGAAAAGCCGGTTGATATCAGGTTGCGTGTTCGGTGGCAGTGACACCAGGCGGGCCGACACGGGATCCGTATATCCGGGCATCTCAAGCTTGGCGATGCCCTCAACCCGGCCTTCGGCGCGGGCCACCCCGGGGATCTTCGAAATCTCCTGCAGGACATGACGCGGGGCACGTTTGACGGCTGCAAACACTTCGGCAAACCGGTGCTGCTCGTAGTACTGCGCGCGCGTCTCCATAAGAGAGGAATAGTTCAGAACGGACATGACACACACGGCTACACCACCGGCGATCACCAGAGCGATGGCCACCACCTGGCCACGCAATTGCCAGAGTTCGCGCCGCAGTTTGATGTTGAGTGCGTTTCTGCCCATCAACTTACCTGCTCAGTCTTTTCACCATGACAGGGTCCGGGGATCCTGGCGCTCAGAATTGCGGTGTTCGCCGCTGATGTTGCCATCGGAAAGGGTTATGACCCTGTCGCCCATGGCCGCGATCGAAGCGTTGTGGGTGATAATAACCGTCGTGGTACCGGTTTCCCGGTTTGCCCTCGCCAGGGCCTCAAGGACCAGCACGCCAGTGGCTGAATCGAGCGCTCCCGTGGGTTCGTCACAAAGCAGCACAGCCGGACGCTTGGCGACAGCCCGGGCAATGGCAACTCGCTGCTGCTCACCACCCGACAACTGAGCGGGAAAGTGATCAATGCGCGCTTGCAGGCCCACCAGGGCAAGAGCCTCTTCGGGCGCCATGGGGTTGGATGCAATCTCGGTAACCGCCGCCACGTTTTCACGGGCAGTCAGGCTCGGAATCAGGTTGTAGAACTGAAATACAAAACCGACGTGTTCCCGACGGTAACGGGTCAGTTCCCGATCGCCGGCCTTGCTGAGGTCTATATCCCGGTAGTGGACCTCCCCGGAGGTGGGAACGTCCAGCCCACCCAGGATATTGAGAAGCGTGGATTTACCCGAACCGGAGGCGCCAAGCATGACGACAAGCTCGCCGCCAAAAAGATCCAGATCGACGCCACGTAGCGCATGCACCTGAACCTCGCCCTGATCGTAAGTCTTGGTCAGCCCTCGTGTATGAAACACTGGCAGTTCTGAACTGCCCGCCGTCCGTGGTTCCACTGTGTCAGTCAGTCTTCGGCACAGTCGACACAGACCGTGGTATAGGGCAACACCTGCAAACGGCGCGGGTCGATGGCTTCGCCGCAGGATTCACATTCGTCGCCCACACCGTTCTCAATGCGCGCAAGTGCGTGTTCAATCTGCACCAACTCTGCACGGGTTTCCGTTTCGAGCGAGTCGACCACCTCGTCATTCTGGGTCTGGGTAGCCTGTTCCTCGAAATCCTTGTCCAGCGCACCAGCCTCCCGGTGCTGATGGGCTTCATAGCGGGAAAGTCGGGCCGTCAGGTCTGCCTTCAAGGTTTCCAGTTCGGATTTCCGGTCAGTCATGTGGTGCCTCCTGCCTTGCCGGGAAAACATTCTCTTACAATAAAGCATAAGCTGAACCCGGGATTGATGCTTGTCAAAATTGCGTCACGCCGGCTGAGGCAGAATGGAACTCCATCGATTCTTCATGCAAAGGAGTTGTGACCATGAACACTGAGCTTTTTGAAAAGGCGACCCGACTGAACGAGACCCTGGTTGAGCAGTTCGGAAAGGCCGCGGAAATGCAGATGAACGCCTTCCGCCGCTATGCCGATGTCACCATGGAGCAGGCCAAAAAGGTGTCTGAAGTGCGTGATCTGGAAGGCCTGAAAAGCCTCACTGGCGATCAGGCGGAAACTTTGAAATCCCTGAGCGAGCAGTTCACAGCAGACTGGAAAGCCTGGCAGGACTACTTCAATGAAAGCCGGGAGCAGATTCAGAAGGTGTTCGACAAAGCGCCGGAAGAAGTCACCAAGGCCAGCCCGAAAGCTGCCAAATAGGGGATACCCATGTTCGGTCTGGATACGCTCGGGAAAGCGGTTGGTCAGCTCGTCAACGTTTTTGAAACGAACGTCCGCCAGGGGCAGCAGCAATTGGAGAAATTGCTGGGAGACGCTGGCGTCCTGGATGATGCAACCCTCTCCACGATCACGGAAATGTCCGACGCTTACCGGACAATGGCCGAGGATCTTCTTCTCCATCCGCTCCGGTTCGCCGGCGCGGAGCTGGATCTGGCCCGCAAACATGCCGCGCTGGGGTATTACACCCTCGCCCGGCTGATGGGTAAGGACAAGAAGCCCGTTGTGGAACCCGAACCCGATGACCGGCGTTTCCAGGCCGAAGACTGGCACAAGCATCTGCCGTTTGATGTGCTTCACCAGGCGTACCTGATCAATTCCCGCACGTTCCTGAACTGGGTCGCCGGCATGGAAGGGTTGCCCCAGGCCGGGCGGGATCAGATGCTGTTTTACGCCCGGCAACTGACCAGCGCGCTCTCACCCTCCAATTTCCCGGCCACCAATCCGGAAGTGCTTCGGATTACCTGGGAACGCAAGGGGATGAACCTGGTCGACGGTGGGCGTCAGCTCATCGAAGATCTGCGCCAGAACCCATCCCTGTTCAATGTTGGCATGACGGATCGCTCCGCCTTCGAAGTTGGGCGTAACCTGGCAACCACGCCGGGCAAGGTGGTCTTCCAGAACGAACTGATGCAGCTGATCCAGTACTCGCCAACAACCGAAACCGTCAGCAAACGCCCCCTGCTGATTGTGCCGCCGTGGATCAACAAGTATTACATCCTGGACCTGACGGCCAGGAACTCCTTTATCCAGTGGTTAGTGAACCAGGGGAAGACTGTTTTCATTATCTCGTGGCGCAATCCTGGCCCTTCCCTTCGGGACAAAGGCTGGGAAGACTATATGGAGCTCGGGCCGCTGGCTGCCATGGAGGCTGTAACCGAAGCCACCGGCGAAGAACAGATGAACGTGATCGGTTACTGTATCGGTGGCACCCTGCTGGGCTCAACACTGGCCTGGCTGAAGAAAAAAGGCCGCAATCCGGTAGCCAGCGCCACCTATCTGACCACCCTGCTGGACTTCTCGGACCCGGGTGGAATCGGGGTGTTTATCAACGATCACTCGATCCGGGGCATTGAGAGAATGCTTGAACGCAAGGGCTACCTCGACGGCCGTGCCATGGCGTTCACATTCAATCTGCTGCGGGAAAACGAGTTGTTCTGGTCGTTCTGGACCAATAACTACCTCAAAGGCGAGAAGCCTGCGGCGTTTGACCTGCTGTACTGGAACACCGATGGCACCAATCTGCCTGCACGCATGCACAGTTACTATCTGCGCCAGATGTACCTGAATAACCGGTTGGTGCAACCGGATTCCCTGAACCTGCTCGGGGAATCCATCAACCTGTCCGAGATCGAGGTGCCCTCGTTCTTCCTGTCTGCCCGGCAGGACCACATCGCCAAATGGAAAACAACTTATAAGGGAGCCCTGGCCCACGGCGGCGATGTCCGCTTTGTGCTCTCCGGCTCAGGCCATATCGCTGGCGTGATTAACCCGCCCTACAAGGAAAAGTACGGCTACTGGACCAACGACACACTGGTGCCGGACGCAGACGCCTGGTTCGAGCAATCCGAACACCATCCGGGCTCCTGGTGGCCCCACTGGCTTGAGTGGATCGGGCGCTTTTCCGATGGAGACGTACCGGCCCGAGTACCTGGAGAAGGCAAATTGCCCGCCATTGAAAATGCTCCGGGTAGCTATGTGAAGGTCAAGGCAGCCGATGCTGCTAAACAGTAACCCAAACGCTTTACCTCTAAAGGCAAGAACAAGACGCCCGACCCAAAAACGACAAAAACCAGGAGTGACCATGGGGCGACCGCTACCGATATCCCGCATCATGCACAGCGGTCTTCTGTTGCGTTGCCCTCCGCAAACGTCAATCGCGGAGGCGGCCGCGCGTATGGCTGAAAACTCGGTCAGTTCGATTCTGATTTCTGATAATGACAAGGTTATCGGCATCTGGACCGAACGGGATGCCCTGACCGTCGATTTCTCCAGACCGGAAAGCTTTGAGCGACCGGTCAGTTCCGTTATGAGTGCCCCGGTGCTGACACTCCCCTGCGACATGGATGCTGGCGAAGCCGCACTGCGTTTCCGGGAAACCGGCAAACGCCATTTTCTGATCGTCGATGAGTCCGGCACCCCGTCCGGCATTCTTTCCCAGACTGACCTAGCCCTGAATCAGGGGCTGGAACCCTACCTGCGCTTGCGGGAAGTAAGTACTGCGATTACCCACCCCCCGCTCGTCACTGATGGCAAGCTGCCACTCTCCGAAGTGGCTGCGATCATGCACCGTCAGCAGGCAGATGCCATCGTGGTGGATTGCCACGACGGCGGTCTCGGGATCCTGACTGAGCGGGATATTGTGCGCCTGATTGCACGTAATACCGGTAACGCATTGGCTTCTGACCTCGCCACCCGGCCGCTGTTAACCGTTGGCGAGTCGGACCCGTTGATTCACGCCAGGGACCTTCTGATCAACCACCGGATTCGCCATCTGGCAGTGATCAATAGCCAGGGAGAGGTGACCGGTCTGATTGGCTACAACGATATGCTCGCTGGCGCCGAACAGATGTATCTGGACGATTTGCGAGACGCTCTTGAGCAGAGAGACCGCGCCATTGCCCAGTCCCGAAAGACTCTCCAGTTGGCAGAGCGAGTCATCGAGTCTTCTTTCGAGGGCATCATGGTGACGGACAGGAACGTGAACATTGAGTTCGTTAACCCTGCATTCACACACCTGACCGGCTACAGCCAGGACGAAGTTATCGGCAAAACACCGCAGATTCTCTCGTCAGGACGACACGACACCGAGTTCTACCAGCGGATGTGGAACTCTCTGGTTACCCATGGCTATTGGCGGGGTGAAATCTGGAACCGGCGCAAAACCGGAGAACTCTACCTCGAGCTGCTGACAATCACCGCCATTACCGACAACGAGGGTAACACCACCCACTACGCCGGCCTGTTCACCGATATCACCCAGAACAGGAAAAATGAGGATCAGATTCGCCAGCTGGCTTATTACGACGCGCTTACCGGCATTCCGAACCGACGCTTGCTTGAAGACCGACTGGAGCACGCTATTCGGCATGCCCACCGACGATCCTCACTGCTTGCCGTCATGTTTATGGACCTGGATCATTTCAAAAACGTGAACGACCAACTTGGTCACGCCGCAGGCGACGAACTGCTGCTTCAGTTCACGAGTCGGGTCCAGAGCTGTCTGCGTGAGGACGATACCCTTGCCCGATTGGGTGGGGACGAATTTATTGTCCTGCTGCCCGATCTGGAGCATGTTGAAGATGCCTATCGGGTTGCGGAACGCCTGATTGCCCAGAACCAGGAACCCTATCGCATAGATGGCACGACTCAGCGTGTAGGTTCGAGCATTGGCATCAGCCTTTACCCCCAGGATGGCTCGACGGCATCCGAGCTGCTGCAAGGTGCGGACATCGCCATGTACCGGGCCAAGCAGGACGGTCGCAATCTGTTCCGGCTGTTCACCCCCGAGGTTGCTGCGGGCGCGTGATCTCGCCCCGCCTTTGCCATTGTGGCACTATAGCCCGCTCGACGAATGGCGGAGAATCCCCCGATGTTTTATACCACCCTTGCGGCGATTGCGGTTGCCATGATCCTTTTTGCCTGGCTGGGACTCAGGGCCCGACTTGCAGACGGCGGCCTGGATGATTACGTAACAGCGCGGAACAGCCAGGGGGCCAGGGCCCTGGGACTCTCTTTTCTTGCCTCCGGCATGGGTGGCTGGATTCTATTTGCACCGCCTGAGGTAGGTGCACTGGTCGGGCCTTTGGCGCTGGCAGGCTATGCCCTGGGTGCCGCCCTGCCGTTCATTGTGTTCGCCTTCTGTGGCCCAGCCATCCGCCGATTCCTGCCCGAGGGACGCAGTATCGGCGAGTTCGCCAACGCCTGCTATGGCAATGGCGTGCGCCGCTATGTCTCAATGATCTCGGTACTCTACATGCTCTGCTTCCTGACCGCGGAGCTCACCGCCATCGGTGCCATTACCGCGCTGCTCTCCGGCATAGACGGTGGCATTGTGGTTATTGGCGTGGCGGTCACCACACTGATATACACGGCCGTCGGCGGCCTCCGGGCAAGCATCGTCACCGATCAGTGGCAGGCATTATTACTGATCGGCTTGCTCGCCATTGTCAGTTTCGTCGCCCTGGGCAAACTCCCGGACGCAACACCCGCCGCCCTGCCGGACATACCAACCTCTGCATCTCTGAGCGTGGCGCTGACGTTGGTAATCGCGGTAACCGCCGCCAACCTGTTCCACCAGGGATACTGGCAACGATTGTGGTCAGCCCGTGACACCGGTGCCCTCAGTCGTGGGGCTCTGCTAGGCGGCGCAGTCACCATCGGCGTTGTCGCCGTAGTGGGCGGGCTCGGAATCCTGGCCGCCATGAGTGGCGCCGACCTGGGCAGCCCTCCAATTCCGTTCTTTGCCTTGCTCGCTGATGCTCCGGCATGGCTTGCTTTACCGGCTCTTATTTTGGCCATCACCCTGGTCGCTTCGTCGGTGGATACCCTGCAGAACGCGCTTGCTTCCCTGGCGGTTACCGAGAAACAGGGCCTGTCCATAATCAGCGCCCGTTGGTTCACTGTGCTGCTGATGATTCCGGTCGTTCTGGTAGCGCTTCAGGGCATTTCCGTACTGCGGCTGTTTCTGATCGCCGACCTGCTGTGCGCCACGGCGGTGTTGCCGGTTCTGATGGGGCTTTGGAGAAAGATGACCACTCGGGCGGCGATTCTGGGCTGCCTGGCAGGGCTTTTCGGAGCGATTCTGCCAGGCTGGATTTCCGGTGGCAGCCTGATGGCAGGTCTGGAAGCTGCGAGTTTTCCGGGCAGCATTCCGACCCTTATGCCATTCGTTGGAGCCCTTGCAGGCTCCGGTCTGGTGAGTCTCGCGATTGCGGTTGTGACCCCGAAACGCTAGGCGGAGGTTATGCTGTCCAGTCGGTTAACTGGACAGCAATTCAATCGGGTACCTGATCTTGGTCTGGTCGACGCCCGGCCGCGCCCCGAAATCCACCAGCCTCAACCGGTTACAGATCTTGTTCTCGAGCGCCGGCTCATTCAGCGTTGATTCAACCACTGAGCAACTGGACACCGCACCGTTAGGTTCGATGACCAATTCCGGTGTGATACTCCCCTGGAGCGAAGGCTTCCGTCGCAGCTCCCGGTTGTAGATGCTGTATATTGCCGATTTGTTGGCGTCCATGGTTCGACGCAACTCTTCCTTGCTTCGGGTTCGGGCGGCGGTCTCCTGCTTTTCCTTTCGGGCAGCTTCTTTCACTGCGGCAACCCGCTCTGTCTCCGCAACCTCTGCGCGCTCGCGCTCAGCAAGCGCAACCTGACGAGCCTCCCGGTTCAGAGCCTCTTCGTTGACACCACTGCTCCGGGTATTTTCCGTAGCACGGGTTGCGAGCGTATCGCCGGTTTTCCGCGCAATTGGTTCAGCAGTCTTCGCTACCGGCCCATCAAGCTTGACCGACTCTGCCAGGGAGCTGAGTTTTGACAGCTCGTTCCCCATCGCGAGAATACCGGTGTTCTTGGCCTTTTCCCGGGCTTTGGCCACCTCTTCAGGTTTCGGTTCCGGCTTGGGCTCAGGTTCTTCTGCTACCTGTGGTTCCGGCTCAGGTTCCGGAACCACCGGTTTGGGAATGGGCTCCGGTTCGGGCTCAGGCTTCGCCTGCTCCACGGGCTTTTCCTCGGGTTTCGGTGGTTCTGGCTCAGGCTCGGGCACAACCGGTTTTGGCGGTTCCTTTTTCTCGATGATCAGTTTGGCGAGTTGGGGTGGCAAGGCCTCCTGTTCCTCACGGTCCCGCTCTGGCAGTTCTATCCAACTGACATAGCCTGCAAAAGCCAGGAACAAAGGCACCACAACAACGGCTGCGGCAAGCAGCCGCTTTCGCTCACCGCGTTCCTGATTCCAGGGCAATCCATACCGGTAATCCATAAGGCTCAGGCTCCCTGTTCCGTACGCTGATTAACCGCCAGGGAAATGCTGGCATAACCGGCGTCCACACAGGTGGACATGATTTTCTTGAGCAGCTCGTAAGGAAGTTCCCGGTCCGCAAGAATGGTAATCGGACGCCCTGCATCCGGCGCTGGCGCCGACGACCGGCTGGCCTGGTAGTCGAGCTCCTGCTTCAGGGATGGCTCAACCTGCCCGTCGAAGGTCTGGAAGGCGTCGCGTTTTACCACCAGTCGACCATTGACCAGAATATCCCTGTCGGTCACCGTTAATGCCAATACATCACCCGGGGGTTGTTGGGCAGTCGAATCGGGCAATTTGATGGTGCTGTTCTGGTTGAGTACCTGCACGTCAGACGAAGAGTTCACCATCAGGAAGAACACGAGGATGGTAAAAATATCCATCAGCGACACCAGGTTCATTTTTCCCTGGCTTTTGTTGCGGCGGTAATGACGCTTCAGACGACGGGCTTTCGCGGATTCTTTCACGAGCTCACCTCCGCGGAGCCCGAGGCCTGGGCAGGCGCATCTCCGAGGGAGATTTCGGGGAACAGTTCCGCCTCTACAACACTCCCAGCCACTACGGCTTCATAGGAGCGCACCGTATCCATCACGGAAACCAGGGACTGATAGGAGGTCTGGCGGGACGGCATGATGATCACATCCTTCTTGTCCGGCACCCGACTCTTGATCTCTTTCATGACATCCTTGAGCAGAGCAAAATCATACTCGCCCTCACGTCGGGGTATGTCTTTGATAACGCCGCCCTGGTTATCTGCAACAACCAGCCGATCTTCATAGATCACAACCTGGATCTGCAGTTCTTCGGCCTGCTCTGCCGACAGGCTCTCGCCGGTCGGGAAGTTCAGTTCCAGAACGCTGGTGTGGGCAAACACCATGTTCAGCAGCAGTACCGGCACCAGCACAATCATGAGATTCATGAAGGGCGTGATGTCGAGATCTGCCTCACTTTGTAGGCGACGATGCTTCCGTCTCATGGCCTGACATCCTTCTGGCTGGTTATCAGGCCGGGCTACCGGCCGGTGTCGCTACCTGTGCCGGCGCAGCGGCAGTCTGACCCTGAGTTTGTGCACCGGACTTATTGCCGGAGCCATCGCTGAGAAGGTTCAGAACCTTGATGCCGGCCATCTCGAAGCTATCAACAATCTCGTTGGTCTTGGTCTGCAGCAGCGAATGGATCAGGAGCATCGGAATGGCTGACATCAGGCCAAACGCCGTGGTGTTCATGGCGACCGAGATACTCTGGGACAAGAGGCTTGCTTTCTGGGCCGGATCCGCTGCGGCTACTGCGGTAAAGGCGGCAATCAGACCGATGATGGTACCAAGCAGGCCCAGCAGCGTGGCAATGTTGGCCAGCGTTGCCAAATACTGTGTGCGCTTTTCCAGCCGGGGCATAACATCCAGCAGCCCCTCTTCCATGGCGTATTCGATCTCTTCGCGACCCTGGCGGCGGGCCAGACGCTGGAGGCCGAAGCCGATCATCGTGGACATGGCACTACCGGACTCCTGAGTGTAATTCAGTGCACCCTTGAGATCGCGCTTTGCAATCATCTGGTGGAGGCGGTTGAAATCCCGACGGTTGGTCAGTTTCTGGGCGGAAAGGTAGACGTAACGTTCAATGGCAACAATGAGTCCGATGATCAGCACAACGGCGATCGGAAACATAAAAAAGCCACCTTCCTGGAAGAAGCGAACGGCGGTATCGATCATTTTCTGGGCACTCCATGGTCCGGTTTTCAGATCAGTCTATGCGCGTCCTGCCCCTGTGCGGGTAAGTTCGCGAAAGTCTGTGTGAGGGTTTGTTTAATCTTGCGCAGGTACACACACAGGATGTGACAGGCATCACATCCTATTCCCCGGTTTCTGCCTGATTCTGTTTGATAAACGCCTGGTGGTAGCTGATGAACCGCTGAAATTCATAGCGCTCCAGCGGCGTGAGGCCCTGGTCGACCATCAGGCGTTCTTCCGGCGCTCGCAACTCGTCGACTTGCGGTGGCTGCCAGGGCACCAGATACATCACAGTAGGCACTTCCTGGTCACCACGGATGCGGGTGCCTTCAATGGTTACAACACCCGGGGCGTCCTGGGCATACAGCATAGGCGCTGCAGGCAGCAGCGCGGACGCAGCCAGAGTGAGCAATACGAGACGTTTCATATCACCTTCTCCCCATCAGATTCGGTTTTTCGCATCGAAGATCCAGTCTTCCAGTCTCGGGTGCGGCTCGCTGGCAACCGATTGATAGCGCTCGTAAAGCTCAACGGCATCAGCAGGATTCCCCAGGTAGATATCGAGCAGAAAGGCGAGATTAAGGATCGCCGGGGCGTATTTCGGATCCGAGGACAGTGCGGCGCGATAAAACTGCTCCGCTTGGTCGAATTCTCCGGCATTCCGGGCAATCACGCCCAGATGATTCAGCGCCTGGACATGGTCGGGATTTACCGCCAGCGCCGCCTCAAACCATTTCGTGGCGGTCTCGGTGTCGCCTTCGTTGAAAGCAATGATTCCCAGGTTGACCATGGGCCCTGCCTTTTCCGGGTAGTCGCTGGCCAATTGCTCGAATCGGGACCGGGCTTCGGCAACGTCTCCCCGCTCCATAGCTTTTACTGCTTCGCTGAATGACGCCTCAAGAACCGCCTGCTCGGCTTGTTCGTCTGACTCCGGCTGCGGCGGGGCGGTCACACATCCAGACAGCACGGATATCACGACAAGACAGATTCCGAAGGTCTTAATCGAGCTCATAGACAATCCCCGAGGTTACTTCTTCTTTCCGGTAGCGCCCCGGCAACAGCACTTTCAAGGCCTCGTAACTGCGCCTGACCCACTCATCGAAAATGCCCTCCCGGGCCCGCCGGATATTCTGCTCGTGAATATCAATGGCGTTGTCTTCGAATGGATAGGCCTGCTCTTCCAGCAACAGCTCGTACTGGGCCAGTTCAAGCTCGCTCAATCCGGTAGGCCGCTCAGAATCCATCAGATCTGCGCCGAGGCGTCCATAGATATGGGCAATCTGATAGCCCGCCTCGGTCGAGAACGAGGAGAGTCCGTAACTGGCGGTTTTCTGATAGGCATTCACCGCCCTCTCCAGCGCATCGGTTTTCGCAGTCATGCTCTCGTTCAGAGGGAGCGTCAGGCGAATGCTGTCATACCGGGCAAGAGCCTCCCGGGCAAGGGTCGCCGAGGCTGATGCCGCAAGGTAACGCATGCGGTCGTCCGCCTCCTCAGGGGCGTCGTCCACCGTTTCCATCTGCTTGCGCAGCCAATAATCCCGTCTTTCTGTGTCCCCCTCTTCCTGATAGAGCTCGGACAGTCGATTGGCCGCTTCCATATAGACATCCGCCGGCTCGGGATGGCTGTTGGCATAGTCGCGCCAGGTGTCGATCGCCTTTTCCCGGTTGCCCGCCTGATCGTAGAGTTCTGCTGCAATCAGCAGATTTTCCCGACGCTCTTCGGGCGTTGTCGCCAGGGCTACCATTTGCTGAAGTTCGTCTGCGGCTCGCTCCCATTGCTCCGTTTCGCGATAGGCCAGCGCCAGTTTTGCCGGGACAGTGTCAATCAGTTCGTGATCCGGGAAAGCCCTCCGGAAACTGGTCAGCACACTGATAGCCTGATCCCACAGATTGGCGGTGATCAGAAGTGAGGCAGCATCGTATTCCGCATTTGCCCTCAAAACGGACTCGGGGACGGCACTACCGACTCGCAGGAATTCGCTGACTGCCGCCTCCACATTGCCGGCATCTGCCAGCTGCTCGGCCTGCCGATAGACTGCTGCGGCGAGATTCTCGCGCACACTACCTCTGCGTTCATCGTTTTCAGCCATGGTGGCGAGGGCATCACGATAGGCCTGCTCCGCCTCCGCGTATCGCGCTAGTTCAGACAGACTGTGGCCAGACAGTAACAGGGCTTCGGTGGTCAGGTCAGACGGAGGTGCCGGCTGCCAGGTAACAAGACGGGCTGCCATGTTGACCGTTTCTTCCCAGTTGTTCTGATCAAACTCCCGTTGCAGCGCAATGTAATACACGGCCGGAGCCCGGGGATCATCCGGGAACGCGTTGGCAAATCGCAGCCGATTCAATTGCTGCAACTCCTGATAGGCCCTCTGGTCCGATACGGGCTGGTTGTCCCATGTCTTTGCGTACTCCCGGAAGGCCAGCACAGAGGCATAGCCTGCTTCAGCGGCGCGCTCGGGCACCCTGTCCCCGGGGTAGTCATAAGCAACCCGCTCAAACGCTGCTATGGCTGCCGGCCAGTCTTCCAGTTCCAGATAGGTCTCTCCGAGGAGGAAAAGACGCTCAGGTGTCCGGGGGTGATCGGGGAATGTGGCTGCAAATTCTGCGTAATAACGGGCGGCATTGCGGTAGTGACCATCCGCCTGCTGATCATCTGTGGCCTCCCCTGCCAGCAGATACTGACGGTCTGCCAACTCTGGCAAGAGCTGTTCCAGTTGCTGTTCGATGAAGGCGATCGCATCGGGGTCTGCTGACTGCCAGTAATCACTGTAGATACCGTAAAGGCTGACAAAGCCGGCCTTTCTATCAGGAATAGTCCGGGTGAAGCCGGCGAGCTCCAGGGTATCGATGATCCGTATGTGGTAGCGTGGCGCCCAGGGGCTTGCCGGATGGTCTTCTATATAAGCTTCATAGACATCGATCGCGTCAGTGTACTGCTCCCTTTCCAGCAGGAGCTCACTGTAGCGGTCGTAGACCAGAATTTCGTAGGGACGCCCACCAGTCTGGCGAAACAGCGCCTGAAGGGTTTCCGCTCCGTCCAGGTACGACAGTGACAGACCCACTACCCTGAACAGGTCCTCGATCAGGGTCTGGCTCCGCTGGTCCACATCTTCAACCGGTTGCCCATCGGGCATCACCAGGTCGAGTACTTCAACGTAGCTGAACAGGGCCTCCTGATATTGCGCTTGCTTGAACAGGCTCCAGCCTTTCATGTAATGCGCGTTCACAAGAAACGAGGCATCGGCCATGCGTTCCTGGCTGGCAAGGGTAACCTCGTCGAAGGCCTGCTCAGCATCCCGGTACCGGCCATCGATGAACAGCAGATCGCCCCGACGGAACTGGGCTTCAATCCAGTATTCCGAATCCGGATAACGGCGGACCAGCGTATTCAGCGCCTCCAGCTGCTGGGGCGTCGCACCCCGAAGTTCCCAGGCCCTGGCAAGCTGATAGTAGATCTGGTCATTGCCCTCGCGTTCTGGATATTCAGACAAAAGACGCTGATAGGCATCAATCGCACCGGAGAGCTCATCGACGGCTGTATCCGCCATTTTCCGCTCCGCTCGCTGGAACTCCAGATCGGCCAATCGATGCCGTATCGTGACCTGTTTACGGGGATCGTCCAAGAGCGGCAACAGCGCGTTGTAGCTTTCCATCACCGTCTCGATGGAGACATCGCTCGCTGGCCCACTGTCAGCTTCTAGACCTTCAGGGGATTGCCGAATGTCGGTTGCCGGCAGTGCTGCCAGGGTGCCCTCACGCACCCGGGGCATTTCCTCGTTGCCGACGGGCATTATCGACTGCCACATCTGGCAGCCACTGACCATGACAAGGGCGCCGGCAATAACAAGCCCTCTAACGATGTTTCCAGGCGCCCAGTTATTCATCTGCAACACCTGCACTCTGCGATGCACGGAACAGCTGATCCGCCAGCCTCGCCTGGGCATGGCGGGAAGCCACCAAATACCCGTTCAGTTCTTCCTGCTGGGCTGCAAGCATGTTGTCTACCTGGCGCACGAGAGCTCGCCGGGCATTCCCCAGTGCATCGGCTACCTCTGCCCCAAGGTTCGCGAGTTCCCGCTCACTGGCAGCGATACGTCGAGCCAGTTCGGCATGGCGGCTGTCGTCGGCCATCAGAGCTTCAACCGGCTGCCGTTGGACCTGGAAGCGTTCCATTTCACTATCCAGCTCACGCAGCTGCTTTTGCGCCGCCCAACGGTTCACCCCGTAATCATCAGCAATCCACCAGTCGAAGTAGGCACGCATCCTCTGATAGGTCGCGCGCTGGCTGGCGGTGGTCGCGTCGTCAGGCAAGCCCGCCAGGGTTTCTTCAACCTCATCGAGCTTGTCCCTCAGTGCTTTCTGTTTTGTAGTCATGAAGAAACCGGCGTCTTCCTCGGACACCGCAGCAGATATCTTGTCTCTGAACGCCTGATGTAGCTTTTGCCACTGGTCAGCTTGCTGGTTTTCCAGCTCCCGACGGGTCTGGGCAATGCGAACCTGACGTTGCTGTTCGCGGGTCTGAAGCATGATCCGGAAGGATTCGAACCGGGACTGCCGTTCAGCAATGAAGGACTGCATCCGGTAGAGTTCGTTCAGTTCAGCAAGGGCCTGCTGGAACGTCTCCGATGCCAGCACTTCCGCCATGCCGAAATCGGTCGGCTCCACACGCAGTCGCCCGTAGGAATCCGTAAGAATCCCGTCGCTATCACGGCTGAAATCCAGCTGCGCCATCAGGCTCTCTTCACTGAGTCTATCCCGGATTCCGTCGAGCTCCTCGATCCGGGCCTGGTAATGATCGGCTGCCTTTTGAAAAGCGGGCAATGCACTCTTCGGCCGGTTCATCTGCTCTAGAACGTAGGCCCTGGCAAACGGCACCTGTTGGCGCCAGGGGAGAAACAGATCGCGATTCGCGAGGGTATCGAGAGCATCCAGTGCCCGCTCCGGCCTGCCCTGCCCGGCGGCAGCTACCGCGTAGTCAAAGAGGGCCTGATCGGCAAATACCCCGTCCAGGGGTATGTTCCCAAGAACCTCCAGGGCCATGTCGAACCGATTGTCCCTGAGATACAGCCTGGCCAGTGACAAGCGGGCCCGGCCCAATAGTCCCTCGCGCTCGTCCTCTGGTTCGGCAACATCGATAGACTGTTCGATGATGGCAATGAGTTTCTGCAGTTCCGACTCGGCCGCGACTGCTTCTCCCGCAGCCAGAGCCGAAACCGCCGAATTGTAGCGGAGGTAAAGGGACCAGATATCAGTGTCTTCCAGTTGCGCGCGAAGCGACGCAAGTCCCGATTCATCTCCGAACCTCGAAGACATCATGGCCAGCCGGGCTTGCAGATAAATCCACTCGCGGAACAGGTCATGGTTGGCCTCAGCCAGAGTGTCGCCATCCACGCGACCCAGATTCTCGCTGGCCAGCTCGTAATCACCTTCCAGGTAGAACACCTTGCCCAGGTAGAACCAGGCTTGATTGCGGACATCGGGCGAGAGCGTGCTGCCCGAACCTTCATCGCCCAGCAGCTGCGTGAACAAACGGCTGGCCTCACGAGTCATTCCCCAGGAGAGCATCAGCCCGCCCTCTACCAGAGCCGGGTGGTCACCGTGACCCTCAATGCCACCCTGTTCCCGGGCAACCGCCAGCTGAGTCAGTGCCTCGAAGGCGTTGCCCTGATGGTATTCATAGAGTACCCAACCGTAACGAAGGTCCTTCGCACGCTCTGGTTGAACATCTTCGGCCTGGGCCGGAGAAACCATCGTCAGCCAGAGCAAAGCACCGGTGAAAAAAACCGGAAGCGCTCGAAACGACGTGATCACGATCAATCCCACGACGCGATTTACTCCCACTCCACGATGGATACGGAAGGCTGATAGTTGGAAGAGCGATCCTCAACGCGGATCTCCAGAGCGGCCGTACCGGTGCCCTTTTCAAATTCCAGGGACGCGGCCTGCTTGTAGGGACGCTCATCCGGACCGATTCCCTCGATGAACGCCGTCATCTGGTGAACTCCGGTTTTCAGGTTACCCACGTACAGCCGCTGCATGCCGCCGCGTTCAAGAGCCGTGACCTGGCGCTGCGTGTAGAGATGAGAGGCGACGATCTCGTCATTGACCTTCAGCTTCACTGCATCGAGCTTCAGGAACTTTCCGGCATCCACGCTGAGAAACACCGCAACCTGGGTGTTGGCCGGAAACAACAGATCCTCTTCAAGGATGAACAAGTCCCGGTTCAGCCGGATCACCTTCTTTTTCAACGCCTCCACCTGTTCGGCGACGGCCGTATCATCGTCATCTGCTCCGGTATCTGTCTGGGCGAACACAGGCCCTGTCAGTGCAAGTGTCAGTGCTGCCAAAAGAGCCGGAAATCGATGGTTCAAGCAAGTGGCCATGGTCGTTCTTCCTGCATGTTCAGTATTCAAGAATCAACGACGCCCGGGTGACCAGCGCGTCGAAGGAATAAAGGGGTTCTTCTCCGGGGAGATAGTCGCCGGGTGCGGTTACATCCCGGAAGTTGTCATAATCAAAATTCAGCCAGTCCAGCAGAAGGCTGAACTGCAGGCGATCAATGCCGGGAAGCGACGTCTGCTTCCATTCATAGACGGCGCCCGCTGCCAGGGTTGTCCCCGAGAGAGAGCTGAGCTCCTTGTCCCGTGCAAGATGAGTCTGGGAGTTCTCGAACGGAAAAAGATCGCTGTAAAAATCCGCCTCATTCTGGCTGTAAAAGCGGATTGAGCCCTCAAGGGTCCAGTGCTGGTTCAATCCGTGAACGTATCCGAGTTCGACAGTATGGGCATTGATGCCCCAGGTATCGGAAAAATAGCGGTATTCCCCTCGGATCGAGGCCCGGTACGGTAGATAGTACAACGCTCGCAAAGCCACGGAAGTACTGGTTCGGGTTTCCGGATAACGCTCCGGCTGGTACAGGAACGCAGTGGAATCGTTGGGATCAATGTAGCGATTCTGACGATAGGGGTTCTGCAGAAAGCCCTCATCCGTGACCACTTCGAGATCGACACCTACCAGGCTATTGCGAGTAACAACCTGGCTAAGGCCCAGCTGATAGTTGCGACGATCGGCCTCTTCGCTGAAGGAATCGTTGCCAACCCGGCCCACTTCGTCCCAGCCACTGGCATAGCCCATGGTAACCGTGGACATGCCCCCGAAGAATTCCTGGCTCACCGAGAAATAGACGGTATTGGCTTCGTAATCGTTTTCCGTGCTGTTGGTAAAGCCCAGACTCAGAATGGATTTATCGTGCAGATAATCGACGCCAAAGGTGTATTCGTTGCGCTCTTCCTCATAAGGGCTGGCCGTTGCCAGAACGTCTACCGAGGCCGCTGAAACGGAATCGACATAGTACTGGCCTGACAGGGAAACCTGGGAACCGATACCCTTTCGAACCAACACCGATGGGCCATCGATGACCATGCCCCCGCCGTCATAGCGGTGATACAGAACGTCAACGTTGTCGACAGGAAGGGTGGCTGCAATCGCAGAATGCCCAAACAGTGCCAGTGCAAGCAGGAGGCACCCTGACCGCACCAACTGTCTTCTGTCAGTTGCAGCCACAACCACCTCCCGAACCGCCTTCAGCCCCCCGGGCAGATTCCCGAGCCTGATAGACGTGGTGCATGTAGGAATCCGCTTTGCCATGACGACTCAGGCTCATGAACGGGTCCGCCAGATTATCCCGCTCGTAAGGTTTCACCCATGGCTTGACTGAGCTGCATCCGGAAACCGCGAACGTGGCGGCCAGAAGAGCGGAGACAGTGAAGATCGACAAACTACGCATAAACGTCCCGTCCGAAAATTACTCGCGCACCAGTTCGCGAATCTGCTGTTCGTACTCGTCTTCGTAACCCGGCTGGTATCCGTAATGGAGATACCGCGCATTACCATCACGATCAATCATCACCGTGGTGGGCATGGCCTGCACTTCGTACAGTTCGCTAACCGAGCTCTCCGGATCGTAGAGGATCGGATAATTCACGGGCACCTTGTCCAGAAAACGATGTGCCTCCTCCCGATTCTCATCCACATTCACTGCCAGAATCGTGAAGCCAAGATCCTTGTACTGGCTATACAACTCATCCATCAGTGGCATCTCCTGGCGGCAGGGCCCACACCAGGAAGCCCAGAAGTTCAGCATCACCACTTCCCCACGGTGATCTTCCAGCCTCAGGTTCTCTCCGGAACGGCTTTCAAGAGTGAAATCCGGAGCCGGAACATTGATTGCCTCGGCGCCCGCCAACGGGCTCAGGCAGGCCAGAATGCCTGCGACTGCGAGTGATTGAATGGATGCTTTCATAACCATTGCTCCTGTATTCAGAAAAAGACGGACAGGCCAGTGCTGACCTCGGTGTTCATGGAGGTTTTCTCGGCCCCCAGAACGTCGATTCGGTAGTAGTGCTGTCGCACGCCAATGTGAACGGCAACGCTGTCCGTCAACAGCACCTGGTAGCCCGCACCGGCGTTCAGGGTAAAGCGGGTATCACCGGCAAAATCGGTGGCTCCTACCCCTGCAATCAGATAGAAATTGGTGTTGAACGCGTAGTTTTCGGTGAGGAAGGCCTCCCCCGGCAGCACGTTGTAGCCCAGATTGATGTTGTAATAGCTGTAATCCCGCTCACTATCTGTGAGGACTTCAACGTTACCCGCCAACTTTTCGAAACTGGTTTCTCCGCCCTCCGCGAAGCCGATTCCGGCCTCGAAGAAGAAAGACTCACTGAGGTGATAGGTGAGCTTGCCACCATAGAGCAGTGACGACTCGAAGTCCTCGATGTTCAGGACACCCACAAACGCGCCGATTTCAAAGTTCTCGGTGTCGATCATTGCCTCGGTAACCGGTACCGGGGTTACGTCAGGCTCGATCAGCGGCCGATCATCCTGGGCCTGGGCAACACCCGCTACACATAGCCCTGCCGCGAGGCACGCTGGTTTCAGAAAAAGATGCTTAGTCCGATTTTCCATTCTGTCGCTTCTTCGTTGGTGGACCGGGTAGTGAACACTTTGTAGTCCTTCACTTCGGCACGGATGAAATATCGATCGGTGATGTAGGCCCGGATGCCAAGGCCGGCATGGCCGATAGCGTTGTCCCGCTCTTCCGGCTCAGCCAGGGTGGCCTTGGGATCCACCCAGATATGCCCGACCCCGAGGGTAAAGAAGGGGGATACCCGCCAGTGTGGAAATGGCTGATGCACCAGATTGGCATCGACCTTCCGAATCTCCGACGCACTGCCCAGAATCTGGGAGGCCCACAGCTCGGCAGACAGGTTCCGAGTCATCCAGAAACCACCGTAACCGGCGGTGACGGCGGCACCATCAAATTCGCCCATCATTAAACCGGCCTCGAACCTCCGATCACTGAAAGAATCAAAATCCGGGACCTGAAGATCCACCCGGTTACCCGTGGCGTCCACTGTCTGTGCGATATCGGCAACAGCTACCCAGCCTTCCCGGCCCCGGGAGTCAGTAACTTTGAGCCAGCTTGTCTTGCGCTGAAGAATGGTCAGCCACTCTCCTTGCTCGCTGGTGTGAAAAACCGGATAGCCAGTTGCCGGGCCGGTTCGCCATTCAATGTAAGGTTCGGTCACCTGCACTTGCGCGACGTCCTCGTCACCCTGACCCCACAGCCAGCCAGCCCAGCTATGGGCCGGAAAAAACAACAGAAACACGAGAATGGCAATGGGCATGGCGCGAATGTCAGTCCTTGGATCAGTCTTCCGGGGCATCGAACGGGTTGTTGAAATACTGGCCGCCAACATCCAGCCATTCCGCGATCAGTCTGAGCTCCGACGGTGTCAGGAAATCGTGGTGCGCTCCCCCCTCGGCAAACACATCAAAGAAATTACTGGCACGGGCGCCGTTGACGGACATTGAAGCCTGAACTGGGACCGTCACCATGATCGGCTGCACATTTCCTTCAGCATCCAGAATCGGGTTACCTTCTTCGTCCTCCAGAACTTCTCCGGAATCCACGAGTACATCAACCAAAGCATCGTTGACCAATTCCTGCTCGTTGTCCGGGAACAGCAGTTCGCGGTAAGCGTTGAAATGCAAAGGTTCGTCTGGCGAGGGTCCATCGCCAAGATCCAGTTGACCCGCCGGCAATTGGGGCATATCCGCGGCATCGCTGTTGCTATGGCAACTGGTACACGTGTAGTCATCCACGACTTCCAAGGTGTTCGGATCAAGTACCTCCCGATTCAGGCTCCAGAGCGGATGAATATGCTGCTCGTAGTTAATGACAATCCGACAATTCGGCGCCCAGTCGCTGGCGCAAACGCCGGATATGGGCTGCGGGGTCTGCAGCTCGCCATAGGCATAGGAAAAGCTGTCAGGCTTTGGATCCACCGCATCACCGGACCACTCATCGGCATAGATCACATCCGGCGTCGGTCGGCGAATATCGTTGATGCGAGCAAACACCTCGGCCATGGTTTCACCCATATCGGCGAACAGGCCCGGGTCGGTATTCGGAAACGGAATACCGGTGGTTGCTGCCCCACCCCATACGGGATCAGGTCCGGCATCCGGCCTGCCATGGGGTGTAGGACTGTTCGGGTTGTGGCAGCCTGCGCACTCGAGGGTTTCACCGGGACGCACCGTCAGCCAGTTCTGGTGCCGCGCACCGATTCGCTGGCCTTGCTCATCCAGCACACTGATGGCGAACGCGACATTGGCCGGCACTGCCACCTTCACGGAGCCGTCCGGCTCGATCGGCACGTAACCCAGGATTTCCCGCATCAATTGAGCGCGGCTCCGGCCAAACGCGCTGTTATCAAAATCCCGGACGTTTTCATCGGGGATGGCGACGGGTTTTTCCAGACGCAAAAATCTGGCGGGACGATCTTCGGGCGGTGTCTGCAGCGGATCGGCCATAACATCGATGCCTGCAGGAGTGGTATCGACACCATCGATATCATACACACTGCGGATGTGCAGAACGCCGTAACCGGCATCCTTCAGCGCGCCTTCTGGACCAGCAAACTGCGATTCAGGAATGAAGCCTTCCAGGGGCCGTTCTTTCATCAGGACCGCTTCATCAAACTGGACACCTTCCACCGGTGGAACCACCGGCCGCTGCGTTTCGCTGTTGATATCAAGAAGCCAGAGACCGTAGACGGGCTCAGCGGGCAGATACGCTTCCGACTCCAGGCGATCATCCGTGCAATTCACAATCCGGTCGGTTGCTACCTCCCGCAAACGGCAGGGAGTCCAGCTCACAAGATAACGGTTGGTCCCGTCCAGCAAGGGAGAAACCGATGCGTAGCTGCCCTTCAACGATAGCTGCCCGTCCAGACCCACTCCGGGAACCAGAGGTTGTTGACCCGTTCCCTCGGCTCCGTCGATGCGCAGATTCGCCTCGACAAACTGTTCAACGTCTACCTCCGCCAGCACCGAGGCATAATCATTGCTCTCAAAGGGTCTTAGCTGAACCAACAGATTGCCGCTGTCCGACTTGCGAGGCTGAAGATACTGAATACCGTTAGCTTCAGGCACTGAGTCGTGGGAATGGCGGCCGTAAAGATAGCTCAGACCGGTTCCGTCGGGATTGACACGGTAGAGATTTAGACCGTTGTTACGGGTCTGGCCAGCATTGTCCCAGCGGCTGAACACAATGGTGCCATCATCCGACACCATGGGGTCCAGATCATGGCTCTGGTTAAACGTGATCTGCTCAATGTTCTGGCCATCATCATCCATCACATGCAGAACAAAGGCTTCTGTATCGAGTTCCTCATCCAGTCCTGAATACTGGGGTTTACCCTCGTCAAGCAGTATGGCCTTGGAAATGCGCTGCCGGGTGGAGGAGAAAACGATTCTTCCATCGGGCAGATAGGCAGGCGCAACGTCCTGGCCGGCCCGGGCAGTAACATCCGAATCAATGATCCGGCGCAGGCCGTCGGTAGTGGCGTCGTATTCCCAGATATTCCAGGTTGGTTGATCCTCGTCGTCTGCGTCCTCAATTTCCGGCGCCCGCATGGCGAACAGCAGCCGGGAGCCATCGTGGGAAACGTGCAGATCTTTCACGTCGTAACGCAGCTGGCCGTTGTCATCGAGAAATTGCGGGCCGGCGAACGCCCTGGCAGTAATATCACGTGTTTCGGCATCGGGGCTCGCGCTCGCCTGCAGAAGCAACCTCGCACCGGGACGGAAGGCCGAAGGGTCCGCCAGGTTGTCCTCCACCAGGGTACCGGTGTTCTCTTCAAACAACAGGGCCCGCTCAACATAAGCTACAGGGTTTTCGACGACGACCGGGTCCGCCTGCTGGCTGTCGCTGCTAGACAGACAGCCAGAAAGCAGCGCCGCAGAACCGAGCGCAACCGCAAAGCGAGCAGTGAGACTGGCCGGGAGACCTGATGACTTAATTTCCAACGCGACAAACCCTGTTTCGGATGACATTCCATGACATAAATTAAGTCGGTTCCGAGGGCAGGCTCCAAGGCTTTTACGTAACCTAATGTAATAACGTGGCCTACAACTCAAAACGGAGGATATAGCAAGCCGTAAACTTTTAACAAATGTCAAAAGGCATTAATGTGCGATTGCTAACGATCACCGAGGAAAAGGACATGACCGGCCGGAACAGGATCAGAAGCCTCATTATCAAGGCTTGCAGTACCGCAGTTCTCGTAGCGCTGGTGTCTGGACAGGCAGGCTTTGCCCAGGCTGGCCCGAGGGAGCAGGCCAAGCGAATCCATGACCGGATTGCCGGCGTCCCTCCCTCCTCGAGTGTCTTGGACTCCATGGCCAGTCTGATTCCATCGGACCCAGAAGCGGCTGCGTTCATTGCCATGAATGACCCCGCTTTCTACAACGTGACCCTCAAGAACTTTGCCGCCCCCTGGACCAACGAGGCCATGTCAAAATTCGTTCCGCTCAATGATTACATAGCCACAGTGATCGGCCTGGTGCGGGACCGGGAAGACTTCCGCAAAGTCCTGTATGACGATGTGCTGTATATCGGCGATCCTTCCCTCAATCTGCCGAACTACTCCACCAGCAACAACGATCACTACGAATCCCTGGAGAACAGCGGAGTCAGCCTCAAGGACAACCTGGAGCGGGTAAACCAGTCCACCTATACAGGCCTCCCCACCTCGGCCACCGCTGGCGTGATTACATCAAGAGCCTCAGCCCGGGCGTTCTTCAGCGCCGGTACCAACCGTGCCATGTTCCGTTTCACATTGATCAACCACATGTGCAACGACCTTGAGCAGGTAGCGGACGTTACTCTGCCGCCAGATCGCATTCGCCAGGACGTGTCCCGCAGCCCGGGAGGGGACAGCCGGGTATTCCTGAACAACTGCGTTGGCTGCCACAGCGGCATGGACCCGATGGCCCAGGCGTTTGCCTATTACGATTACGAATACAACGCCAATACTGATCCTGATGGCGAGCTGGGCCGCTTGGTCTACAACGCCATGGGCGAAACGGATCCTGAGACCGGCTCCCGGGTTCAGGCCAAGTACCATATCAATTCTGCAACTTTCGAGCAGGGCTATGTAACGCCTGACGACAGCTGGGATAACTACTGGCGCCAGGGCGCCAATCGCCGGCTGGGATGGGATCCCTCGTTGCCGGGTTCCGGCAGCGGTGCCAAGAGCCTGGGCAGGGAATTCGCCCATTCAGACGCCTTTGCAGAGTGCCAGGTCAAGAAGGTGTTCGAGAATGTTTGTCTCCGACCGCCATCAGACAGCGCGGACCGTTCACAGGTAAGCAGTATGGTTGCCAGCTTCGCAAGCCAGGGATATGACCTGAAGCAGGTATTCGCAGAATCCGCTGTGTATTGCATGGGGGAGTGAGGACGCTATGAACACATTTAAAGGAATTTCCATGAGCTCCCTCGAATCGGTCCTTGCTGTCACTGGCCTGGCGCTTCTGCTTTCAGCCTGTGGTGGCGAATCCACGGAGCAGTTGCCAAATACCTCCCAGAATTCCGGTACGGTTACCTACAACGGGCCTGCTCCTGCGACGGATGATGTAGCCAACTTCAAACGCACCGTCTGGGACAACCTGGTTACCCAGGATAAATGCGGCGCGTGCCATGGCTCCAGTGGTCAGGCACCTACGTTCGTCAACGAGCAGGACGTCAACCTTGCCTATGCCCAGGCAAACTCGATTGTTAATCTTTCAGATCCATCCCAGTCTACAATGGTGACCAAGGTGGCTGGTGGCCATAATTGCTGGCTGCAGAGCACTTCGGCGTGTGTGGACATTCTTACCACCTATATTTCCAACTGGGCCGGCGGCTCTGAAGGCTCTGCAAAAACTGTCGAACTCCGCGCTCCGGCCCTCAAAGAGCCGGGTGCCACGGTTGCCCTGCCCAGCGACCCTGGCCTGTTCTCCAGCACCGTATACCCGGTACTCACACAGTATTGCAGTGACTGCCACGGGGACGGAGGTCAGACCCCCTACATCGCCAGTGCCGATGTCACCACCGCCTACGATCAGGCGAAAAGCCGCATTGATCCGATGAACCCGGGCGCATCCCGCCTGGTTGAGCGCCTGCGCTATGACTTCCATAACTGCTGGGGCGACGACTGTGAAGCTTCCGCCGATTTGATGGAGCTGAAGATTCTTGAAATGGTCCAGGACCTGAGCGCCCAGCCCGTGGACCCGGCGATGGTAGCGAGCAAGGCACTCAACCTCGAGGCAGACGGCCTGCTTGCCAACTCCGGAGGCCGCTTTGAGGACAACGTGATTGCCCTCTACGAATTCAAGTTTGGCGAAGGCCAGACAGCCTTTGACACCAGCGGCGTATCGCCGGCGCTGGACCTGACCCTCAGCGGAAATGTCGACTGGGTTGGCGGCTGGGGCATCGACCTTGGCCCGGCCGGCGAAAACGAACAGGGCTTTATGGTCCCGGCCGGTAAGGCCCAGGGCAGCACCACCGCGAGTCGCAAGCTCCACACTTTGCTGACCGGCTCCGGTGAATACAGCATCGAAGCTTGGGTCGCCCCGGGAAATATTACTCAGGAAGATGCCCGCATCGTGACCTACTCGGGTTCATCCACCACGCGCAACGTTACCCTGAGCCAGTCGCTCCAGCGTTACGAGGTACTGCACCGCAGCACCACCAGTGACGAAAATACGCCTTTCGCGACCCAGGACGCCGACATGCTTCTGCAGGCAACCCTGCAGCACGTTGTGGTGAACTACACCCCGGCGACCGGGCGTCAGATCTTCGTGAATGGCGTTCCAACCGGCGATGTTGATCCGGACGACGGTGGACTGTTGACAGAATGGGACGACAGCTTCGCCCTGGTGCTGGGCAACGAAACTGATGGCAATTCCCCCTGGCAGGGCGCGATCCGGATGGTTGCCATCCATAATCGTGCGCTGACACCGGAGCAGGTCCAGGCCAACTTCGAAGTCGGCGTGGGCCAGAAGTTCTACCTGTTGTTCGGCGTCTCTCACCTGATCGACGTGCCCGAGAGTTTCATTGTGTTCGAAGTCAGCCAGTTCGACAGTTACGCGTACCGGTTCACCAGTCCTTTCTTCATCAGCCTGGATGACACCGCCGAACCGTCAAACATCGCGCTGCGAGGCATGCGACTGGGCATCAATGGCAAAGAAGCGACCGTAGGACAGGCCTGGGCGAATCTGGACGTTGTCCTTGACAGTGACAGCTATGAGCCCGGCACCGGGCAACCGCTGTCGCCCCTGGGCACCATCATTGCTCTGGAAAACGGTCCGGGTAACGACGAGTTCTTCCTGACGTTCGACCAACTGGGTGGCAACCCCTTTGCCCGCTCTGAACCGTCCCTGCCGCCTCAACCCGAACCCGCTGATCTGCCTCCGTCATCGGAGATCGGCCTGAAGACCTTTGACGAGATCAACGAGTCCATGTCGCGAATGACCGGTGTTCCCACGACCAATCAGGCCGTATTCAACACGTACACCACCGTAAAGCAGCAATTGCCCACGGTGGAGACTATCCAGGGTTTCCTGTCCTCTCATCAGATGGCGGTTACTCAGATGGCCATTCAGTATTGCGATGCCCTGGTCTCCAATGCGCAGCTTCGGGACCAGATGTTCCCCGGGTTCGATTTCTCCGCCCCGGCCAGCACGGCATTCGACCACGGCGGCAAGAGCCTCGTAACCGGGCCGCTGCTGTCCCGGTTCGTGGGCAGCAACCTGGCATCACAGCCTGGTGATAGCACAATCGAAACTGAGCTCAGTTCGCTCATGGATAGACTGACCAGCTGTGGCTCGGGTTGCGAGCCTGACCGCACAGAAACGGTCGTAAAGGCAAGCTGCGCAGCAGTGCTTGGCAGTGCCACCACCCTGGTTCAGTAGAGGAAGCCGATCATGTTTATACGCAAGTCACGTAAAAAGCCTTTGGCCAACGGCAGCCCACTGCTCCACGACGACCACGGCAAGCCAAGAACACGTCGCGAGTTTATCGCGCAGGGCCTTATGGCAGGCTCGGCAACCGTGTTTGGGGCGTCTTTGTTCAGCCTCTTCGGTAATCCCAGAATGGCGTCCGCAGCGCTCTCTTCCGACCTGGAAACCTTGAAGCAAAGCTGTGGCATAGCGGTTCAGGGCGCAGGCAAGATCCCGTTCATCTGTTTCGACCTGGCGGGCGGCGCCAATATTGCCGGTTCTAACGTGCTGATGGGCAAATCCGGGGGGCAGATGGACTTCCTGAGCACCGCGGGTTACAACAAACTCGGCCTTCCGGGAGACATGCTGCCCAACGACCCAGCATTCGTGAACACCGAGCTGGGTCTTGCTTTCCATTCGGACAGCGGCTTCCTGCGAGGCATCCTGCAGAGCACCAGTGCCGGAACCCGCGCAGCAACTGACGGCGCCATTATTGCGGCTCGCTCGGAAAACGACACTGGCAACAACCCCCACAACCCGATGTATGGTATCCATCGCGCAGGTGCCGACGGCTCCCTGCTCTCTCTGGTGGGTTCCCAAAGCTCTGAATCCGGCGGTAACTCGTTGGCGCCCATGAATCTGATTAATCCGGAGGTTCGCCCCACCAAGATTGACCGGCCGTCAGACGTCACTGGGCTGGTGGACGTGGGGGACCTGATCGGCATTCTGGATCAGCAAGATGCTGTTGCAGTCATGGAGTCTATCCAGCGGATCAGTGACGCCAAGATGAATCAGGTCAACACGAGTATCTCCACGGATGAAGTCGTCAAGGACCTGGTCCGCTGTGGTTACGTAAAGAGCGCCGATCTCGCCGACCGATTCGGCAACCCGGCGGACCTGGATCCGGAGCTGGACCTCGAAATCGTTGGCCCCACCGGCATCTTCAGCCGCGATGAGTTCAACAGTAACCGCGAATTCCGTAAAACTGCCTCTGTCATGAAGCTGGTTCTGAGCGGCTACGCCGGTGCCGGCACAATCACGATGGGCGGCTACGACTACCACACGGGAGAGCGCGGAACCGGCGAACGTCGTGACGAGCAGGCCGGCCGCTGTATGGGCGCCTGCCTGGAATACGCAGCCCGGGTGGGTATGCCGTTGATGCTCTACGTATTCAGTGACGGTTCGGTATCGAGCAACGGCCGGATTGATGATTCCATGGACGGTCGCGGCAAAGGCGAATGGACCGGCGACAACCAGCAGACGGCTGCCTCCTTCTTCTTGGTTTACAACCCGGCCGGCCGCCCCACCCCGATTCGCAGGCAGATCGGTTTCATGCGCTCTGATGCATCGGTGGAAACCGCTTCCAGTCCGGCGGCCAACAACGTCAATCAGCTGGTTCAGACCGTGTTGCTCAACTACATGGCATTACATGGGGAACAGGCTGACTTCGGCAGCCGTTTCAGCGGCCACGGGCTGGGCAATGGCACCTCCCAGGACAGCCTGATAGCCTTCTCGAATGTTGTAAACGGTACGATCGGGAACTAGCCGAAACCGCTCGTTCCACCCCTAGTCTGACTGGGGTGGAACGAGGCCTTCTGACACGTGCATCATGCGCTGATCATCGATAACAACTACATCGATACCCTTCAAACGCTCGATCATCTCCAGCCCCTTTTGGGGGCCGAGTACGAAGACCGCCGTGGAAAGGCCGTCGGTTGTCAACGCATCCTCGCCAATGATGGTCACGCTCTGAACACCCTGAACGGATTTGCCGGTTTCGGGAGACAGAATGTGATGGACCCGCTCGCCCGCTTCATCCACGAAAAAACGCTCATAGTCGCCGGAGGTGGACACCGCCACGTCCTCCAGTGGCAGAACCACCGCGTTACGCCCCTCTGAGCGGGGATCCCGGATGCCCACGTACCAGGGGCGGCCCCGCTTGTCTCCGAGTAACCGCATATCGCCGCCGGCACTCAGCCGGGCATGGCGGATACCAGAGCTGACCAGGCGCTCGATGCCCAGATCAACGGCATAGCCCTTGGCAATACCGCCCAGATCCACCAGGATCCCCTCCTGGCGAAATTCAACGGTTTGCGCATCCTGGTCAAGAATCACATCCCGGAAATTCACCCGGGGCAAACTGGATCGAAGCTCGTCCTCCGTTGGCTTCTTACCGGCTCTGAAGTCGTACAGGTAACCGACTGAACCAAAGGTGATGTCGAAGGCGCCATCACTGAGAATCGACACCTCCCGTGCCTTTTCAATAACTTCGAAAAGACCGTCACTGACGGCAACCGGACCATTGGCGGCGTTGCGGTTAAGTCGGGAAACTTCCGAGTCCTCCCGGTAGCGACTCATCTGCTCATCAACCTGATGAAAAACCGCCAGCACCTCTTCCCCGACCTGGTCGGCCAGCACTTTATCCTCTGCCCAGAACTCCAGTTCGATGGGCGTCGTCATGGCGGTGTCGGAAAACCGGTACCACTCGGCGCTGGCCGCGCCCGCAAAGCCAGCAAGCCAAAGGCAGGTTGACACTGCCAGGGTGCGCCGAAACCACTTTCGGAATCCTTCATCCATCATTCTTGGTTCACCATGTCTGTTATCCACTCCTCACCGCCATCGGTGGCTCCCCCCTCCTACTCCCCCCTCATCCCCCCGTCTACGCCAATAAAAAGTGGCGCAGGAGGATGAATGGAGTGCGAGCCAGCCGCAGTATGGATCGAGTCTATTTGGGTGGAATGCGATTACCACTTTCAACAATAACAACTTCTCACCGCCAGAAGTACAAGCGAGGCTACATGATCAAGAACCCGGACTGGTGGCGTGGCGCCGTCATTTACCAAGTTTATCCGCGAAGTTTTTACGACTCCAATGGCGATGGTATCGGGGACCTGCCCGGGGTCACCGCCAAGCTGGACTACATTGCCAGCCTGAACGTGGACGCTATCTGGCTGTCTCCGTTCTTTACCTCACCGATGAAAGACTTTGGCTATGATGTCTCGGACTACCGCAATGTGGACCCGATTTTCGGCACGCTCGAGGATCTTGACGAGCTGATCGCCGAGGCCCACAAGCGGGACCTGAAAATCATGATCGATCAGGTGCTGAGCCATTCCTCGGATCAACACCCCTGGTTCGTGGAGAGTCGTGCCAGCCGTGACAACCCCAAGGCTGATTGGTACGTATGGGCCAACCCGAAATCCGATGGTACGCCGCCAAACAACTGGCTGTCTGTCTTTGGTGGCTCGGCGTGGGCCTGGGACAGCCGCCGAAAGCAGTATTACCTGCACAACTTCCTGACCAGCCAACCGGACCTGAACTTCCACAACCCCGAGGTTCAGATGCAGGTTCTGTCGGACGTCAAATTCTGGCTCGACCGGGGTGTGGACGGGTTCCGCCTGGATGCCATCAACTTCTGCTTCCACGACCCCAAGCTGCGGGACAACCCTGCCAGCAAGGCGGTGGCAGAAGGCTCAATTGGCGTGCGCAAAGAAAACCCCTACGCCTACCAGTTCCACAAGTTCGACAAGACCCAACCGGAGAACATCGACTTCCTCAAGCGCCTTCGTGCCCTGCTGGACCAGTACCCGGGCACCACGACTGTGGGCGAAATCGGCGACGACAATTCCCTACAGACCATGGCCGACTACACCAGCGGTGGCGACAAGCTGCACATGGCGTATTCCTTCGATCTGCTGACAGAACAGCACGGTGCGGATTTCTTCCACAAGACCGTGAACACCATTGAGGGCAAACTGACCGACGGCTGGCCCTGCTGGGCCATCGGCAACCACGATGTCGCCCGAGTGGCCACTCGCTGGAACGCAACCTCGGAGCAGCAGCTCAAGGCCTACATGGCCATGTTGCTGACCCTGCGCGGCAGCGTTTGCATCTACCAGGGTGAAGAACTGGGCCTGACGGAAGCCGAGTTGCAATACGAAGATCTTGTCGATCCCTACGGCATTACCTTCTGGCCGGAATACAAGGGCCGGGATGGTTGCCGCACGCCCATGGTATGGCATCACGAGGAGTCCCATGCGGGATTCTCCGATGCGCGTCCCTGGCTGCCGGTTTATGATGATCATTACAACGCCGCTGTCGCTGTCCAGCACGCCGAGGACAATTCCGTGCTCGCCGCTTACCGGGCGTTCCTGGGCTGGAGAAAAGACCACCCCATCCTGCTCAAAGGGGACATCGAGTTCAGCAAGAGCCCGAAGAATACCCTGGTTTACACCCGCAGTCTGGGTGATGAAACCGTGATGGTGGCACTGAATTTGAGCGAGAGCGCCGTCACCATTCCAATGCCCGGCGCCGGCACGCCTGAACCGGATACTCCGGATTTCGTGGGCGGCCAGTGGCACGGCAAGGATCTGACACTCGGGCCCTGGGGCATCGACATCGCCCGGCTCTGACATTATTCAATGACCAAACAAGAAGACACGAGATATGGCCAGCGTCACTTTACGCAATATCTGCAAGAGCTATGACGAAGTCCAGGTTACCCGAGACGTAAACCTGGACATTCAGGACGGAGAATTCGTGGTCTTTGTCGGGCCCTCTGGCTGCGGCAAGTCCACCCTGCTGCGCATGATCGCAGGCCTGGAAGACATTACCTCCGGCGACATGTACATCGGCAACGACCGGGTTAACAACCTGCCACCCAAGGAACGGGAAGTGGGCATGGTGTTCCAGTCTTATGCCCTCTATCCCCACATGGACGTGGCAGAGAACATGGCGTTTGGCCTCAAACTGGCCAAGACCAACAAAACCGAAATCAACCGTCGGGTCCAGGACGCCGCCAACCTGCTGCAACTGGACAAGCTCCTGGAGCGCAAGCCCAAGGACCTCTCCGGCGGCCAGCGCCAGCGCGTGGCAATTGGCCGGACCATCGTCCGGGAACCGGAGGTCTTCCTGTTTGACGAGCCGCTGTCAAACCTCGACGCTTCCCTGCGGGTCCAGATGCGCATCGAAATTTCCCGCCTGCACAAACGCCTCGGCGCCACCATGGTGTACGTAACCCACGACCAGGTAGAAGCCATGACCATGGCCGACAAAATCGTTGCCCTGGACAATGGTTCCATCGCGCAGGTGGGCAAGCCCATGGAGCTGTACCACTATCCGGCCACCCGTTTTGTCGCCGGCTTTATCGGCTCACCCAAGATGAACTTCATTGACTGCACCGTTGCTTCCGCCAGCAGCCAGTCCGTCACCATCGTCATGCCGGGTGACCACCGACTGGAACTGCCGGTAAACGGTGCCGAGCTCTCCGAGGGCGAATCCGTCACCCTTGGCATTCGCCCGGAACACCTGAGCGAAGATCAGGAAGCCGACATGTATCTGGAAGGGGAAGTGCACGTGGTTGAACGCCTGGGCTACCAGACCCTGGTGCACCTGGACGTCAATAACGTTGAAGGCGTTATCACCATGCGCACCGACGGCTCCAACCCGATTCAGGAAGGCGCCCGAATGACCCTGGGCATGAACGCCAACAAATGCCACCTGTTCCGCCAAGACGGTAACGCCTGCCCCCGTCTCTACCGAGAGCCCTGCATCGATTTCTGATTCCCACTGACTCCCTCAGGGGCCTAGACGGGCCCCTTTTCTCCACCTCGTTAGCAAACACCACAACTCTGTCGATCACTAACATTCCAAGCTTCTTTGCTTGAGAACAATCTCCCGAGAGAGTGCATCGGCCGGGATCGTATTGGCAAAACCGTGCGGAGCCATGGATGGCGGAGCCGAGCTTACATGGACGTATTAACAGCGTGTTTTGCCAATACGATCCCGGCCGATGTGCGGCAAATCATGCATCCAGGTCTTGGCAACATCAGGATCGACAGACAAAAAAAGCCCGGTCAGCAGGGGGGAATTAACCTGACCGGGTCGCGAAAGCTAACGCTGGAAGACGCTGGGATCGCGTAAAGAGAAGTCGCCTACCCTTTCACACCACCGGCGGTGAGTCCGCCGACAATCCACTTCTGGCAGTACAGGAAGATCACGGTAATCGGCAGACCGGAGAGAACCGCCGCTGCCGCGAAATCGCCCCACAGGTAGTTCTGTTCATACAGATATTGCTGGGCACCTACCGCCAGGGTCAGCTTATCGGTGTCCACCAGAAGCACCGACGCCATGGGGTACTCCATGATGGTCATGATGAACGCCAGGATGAACACCACCACCAGAATCGGCACCGAAAGTGGCAGCAGGATGTAGCGGAAGGCCTGCCAGGTGGTGGCGCCATCCACGATAGCGGCCTCCTCCAGGGAGCGGTCAATGGAGTCGAAGTAGCCCTTGATGGTCCAGATATGCAACGCCATGCCACCCAGGGAGGCCACGATGACCGCACCGTGGGTATTCAACCCGAGCCAGCTCACGTGATTGCCGATCTGATCGAACAGAGCGTACAAAGCCACCAGGGAAAGCACCGGCGGGAACATCTGGAAAATCAGCATCGATTTCAGGACAAATCCCTTGCCGGCGAAACGCATGCGCGCAAAGGCGTAAGCACTGGTTGTAGAAAGTGCGAGGATCAGCACCGCCGAAACAACGGCGATCTTGATCGAATTCCACAACCATAGAAGTACCGGAAACGGCGGCTGAGTGGTCACACCATCTTCTCCGGTGTAGGGAATACCCAGCGCCAGGTACCAGTGTTCGAGGGAAGGGTTCTCCGGCAGCAGGCTGCCGGATGCAAAATTACCGCTGCGGAACGAGATGGAAATGACCATCAACAACGGGAACAGAATGATCGCGATGAACGCCAGCATCCCCAGGTGGGATGCCAGCACGCGGTATTTGGTGGAGCGGGGTTCAACCATGGCCATAAGAAGCTCCTTACACCTTGATCTTGGACAGTTTGAGATTGATCAGGGACAACGCGCCCACCACCAGGAAAATTGCAGTGGCAATAGCGGCGGCCAGACCAAAGTTCTGTCCGGAGTCCTGAAACGCAATGCGGTAGGTGTAGCTCACCAGAAGATCGGTGGTACCTGCCGGCGTGCTCGCGCCGATGATGTCCGGGGCGCCCCCGGTCAGCAGTGCAATCAGGACAAAGTTGTTGAAGTTGAATGCGAAGCTGGCAATCAGCAGCGGCATCAGCGGCTTGATGATCAACGGCAGGGTGATATTGAACAGATTGTTCACCGGCCCTGCTCCGTCCATGGCCGAGGCTTCATACAGGTCCCGGGGGATAGCCTGCAGAAGCCCCATGCACAGCAGCATCATATAGGGATAGCCAAGCCAGGTATTCACGATCAGAATCATGGTTCTGGCCAGCGCCGGGTCACTGAACCAGTCCGGACGAATACCGAACAGGCCCTCGAGAACCAGGTTGATCTCACCGAAGTTCTGATTGAACAAGCCTTTGAACACCAGAATCGAGATAAAGGCCGGCACCGCATAAGGCAGGATCAGCATGGTGCGGTAAAAGCCCTTGCCCCGAATCTGGTCCCACTGCAGGAGGTTGGCCAGCAGCAGCCCCAGAGCCAGGGTAAAGACAACCGTGGCAACTGCGAACGAAAGCGTCCAGACGAAGATCTCAAAGAATGGCCCGCGTATGGAAGGATCGGTGACCACCTTGAGATAGTTATCCCAGCCGATATTGACCGTCCAGCCAGGCGACAAGGCATTACCATCGGCGTCCCGGTAGAAGCCGGTTTCCTGGTCCGGGAAATAAGTGACGCCGGTCTGGTTATTGGTCAGGCTCCCATTGTCATGCAGCGTAAACTGGGGATGGATCGCCGCGAATGAACGCAGGCTGGCCTGGCTCAGCTCGCGCCCGTCTTCGGTGATCAGGGTCAGTTCCGAGAGTTGCCCCCTGAGCTGGATGATCTCGCGAATGGACAAAGGTTCACCTTGCGGCTTGCCCGACACCGGCAAGACCGGTGCCGAGCGCTCGCCCTCATCCAGGTTTACCGGTGTTGAAGTCAGGTTCTGGTGTTCTCCCTCAAGCCAGAACACATAGCCTTCGTCGGTTTTGTAGAGCTGATAGTCATAGCGAACCGCTTCTGACTGATAGGTCCGGCTCAGGAGGTTTTCCTGCACCTGCTCGAAACTCAGCAGATTGCTGGCACTGTAATTGGTAAAGCCGATACCAACGGTATACATCAGGGGGAAAATGACGAATAGCCCCATGCCGGCGATGGCCGGAAAAATGTAACGGTGCGCGTACAGCTTTTTGCTCACGAACACCGCAACAGCCGACGCGGTGAGCACCAGAAACAGCATAGCGAAGACAAACTCACGCTGGGCGTAGAGTGCCAGAATGAGGTAGAGCGCGGCACCGACCAACGCCGCCAGCGCGCCCCATTTTAGAAATACTCGGGTCATGGAGTGTCTGCTTTCAATACCGGGAGAGGACAGGGTTTCCGTTATCATTGTAGTCAGCCCGTTGATTACCGTCGCACGTCGGCAACGGCGAATGTTCATGCACGTCCAGGCGGCCCGGTGTCGGAGGGAGGACCCCCCTCCGACACCGGTTTACCCTTTGGTTACCGGGTAATTCGCTGTGCTGCCGCGTTCAGGGCATCTTCAACGGACTGGCGTCCGGAGGTGATGTTTTGCAGGGCAGGCCCCATGGACGACCAGAAGGCACCCATAGCCGGTACGTTCGGCATGGGTTCACCCAGCTGGGCATTCTCGAAGGTCGCCTTGATATTGGGATCGGAGGAGAGTTCATCCATGAATTCCTTGTTGGCCACAGCACCCAGGGGAACGTCGTTGTTCACCATTTTCAGGCCCTTGACGGAGAGCGCGTAGTTCTCCAGGAATTCAACCGCCAGATCCTTGTTGGGACTGGCAGAGTTCAGGGTCGCGGCCATAACACCCACCATCGGTTTGCTGGGCTGGCCATCCACTGTCGGGATGGTGGTTACACCGAAGTTGATGCCGCTTTTCTCAAGGTTGCCCCAGGCCCAGGGTCCGTTGATCATCATGGCCGTCTCGCCCTTGTTGAAGCTGGACTCCATGGCGCTGTAGTCGGCTCCGCGGGGCATAACGCCCTCCTCGATCAGCCGGGTCAATGCTTTGGCACCTTTGATGGCTCCTTCGGTATTCACGCCAGTGTCCTTCACATCCACGGAACCATCGGCGTTTTCACCAAAAATGTATCCGCCAGCTGCCGCCAGCATCGGCCAGGTAAAGTAGGTGTTGTTGTAATCCCACAGAATGGCGCGCTTGCCGTCTTCCGCCAGCTTTTGGTGAACCGCAGGAATGTCCTCGAAGGCGCTGGGGGGCTCTGGCAACAGATCCTTGTTGTAGATCAGGCCAATAGACTCGACCGCCATCGGGTAGCCGTACATCTTGCCGCCCACCGTAACCGCATCCCAGGTAAAGTCATAGTTGGCGTCAATCACACTCTGGGACGGCTTGATCTCGGAAATGATGCCGCTCTGGGCCCATTCGCCGAAACGGTCGTGGGCCCAGATGAAGATATCCGGGCCATTGCCGGTTGCGGCAGATTGCTGGAACTTGTCGGTGGCGCTGTCCGGGTGGGCGACTTCAACCGGGATACCGGTTTCTTGAGTGAACCAGTCCCCCACTTCCTGCAGGCCGTCATAGCCCTTGTCACCGTTGATCCAGACCAGAAGCTTGCCCTCTTCGATCTCGGCATGGGCCGGCGCGGAGACGCCGAAGGTAGCGGCAACAATGGAGGCTGCGAGAGTGCTGCGGATAAAAGTTCGACGATTCATCAGGTGATTCCTCTGTATGTTCTTGCCTTATTCTTGTTTTCCGGCCATTCACGAGGTTGTCGGGCCGGACTCAACGCAAACTTTCTTTTGCGAGTATTGGCACTGTGTGGCAATTCCAGGTAATAAGCATCACCCCTTATTTCATTCCCCGAGGCGTAGTAGAGGGGAGTAGGCGGGCGTAGAAAATTCCTTCTACCACCCCGGGGTGGAGTCTGGTTTGATGGCATCCACAAGAATGAAAACCGTAACGGAGCATTTGCCATGAGCCCTCGCGCCAGACACCTGAAACTCTCAGCTTGCATCGCCTCAGCCCTGATTACAGCCGGTTGTGCTTCCGGCCCGGGTAAGCCCGCAGTTGTGGCCGGGCCACCCTCAGCCAATGATACCAATGTCTTTTGCGAAGCGGCGTCAGCCGAAATGACGATTCCGGTCGGTTCCGCATTCCCGGACGGGACACTGGTCCGGGATTTCTACACAGGTAACACGGCCCGGGTTATCGACGGTGAGGTAACCATGGCGCCGGGTGCCAACGCCGAGGGGCTGGTGTTACTGGAATCAGTCGACGCCAAGGCGGGCCAGTTCACCTGGGCAGGGGCGACCGTCTATTTCGCCGTAACAGACCGGTTTGCCAATGGCCGGACAGACAACGACCTGAATTACGGTCGCCAATCCGACGGCAAGGACGAAATCGGCACCTTCCATGGCGGAGATTTTGTCGGCCTGACCCGAAAACTGGATTACCTGTCGGAGCTGGGTGTCAGCGCGCTATGGATTACCCCTCCGTTCGAACAGATGCACGGCTGGGTCGGCGGTGGCGACCGGGGCGATTTCCAGCACTACGGCTACCATGGCTATTACGCCCTGGACTTCACCGTCCCGGATGCCAACTTCGGTACCCGGGAGGAATTCCGTACCCTGGTTCAGGAAGCCCATAAGCGAGGCATCCGGGTGGTCATGGATGTGGTCATGAACCATCCGGGCTACAGTACCCTGCAGGATATGCAAACCTTCCGGTTCGGTTCGCTGTTCGAGGGATTCGAAAAGCATCTGCCCGAGCGCTGGGGCAACTGGCAGCCGGAATCCTGGGAAAACTTCCACGCCTACCATGCCCTCATTGATTACGACCATCCGGATTGGCGCAACTGGTGGGGCAAAGACTGGGTCCGGGCTGGAATCGCCGACTATGACACGCCACCGAATGCCTCCGTGGATGCCCAGCGTGGCTCTCTCGCGTTTCTGCCGGATTTCAAGACCGAGGCCGACCAGCCTGTGGATCTTCCGGTTTTTCTGAGGAACAAAGCCAGCTCCAGAAGCCAGCAACTGGACAATGCCTCGGTAAGGGATTACCTGATCACCTGGTTAACCGACTGGGTCCGGGAATTCGGCGTGGACGGCTTCCGGGTGGATACCGCCAAGCATGTAGAGCCGGAGGCCTGGCTGGCGCTCAAACAGGAGGCCCAGGCCGCCCTGGATGATTACCGCAGCCGCAATCCCGACGCCGACCTGCCGGCCGAGGAGTTCTGGATGGTTGCAGAGGTATTCCCCCATTCGGTTCGCAGGACCGCCTATTTTGATGCCGGCTTCGATGCGGTGATCAACTTCGACCTGCAGGAAGAAGCCCGGGCCGGCGCGCAATGCCTGCCCGCCATGGAACCCATCTACAGTGATTACGCCAGCAAACTGCACGGCGAAGAAAACTTCAATGTGATGAGCTACATCTCTTCCCATGACACCAAACTCTTCAGCCAGATTGCCGGCAATGATCCCGCGCTACAGAGGCGCGCTGCGGCGGCTCTCATGCTTACGCCTGGCGCAGTTCAAGTGTTCTACGGTGATGAGTCCGGCCGTCCATTTGGTGCAACCGGATCGGATCCGCATCAGGGCACCCGCTCAGACATGAACTGGAATGCCATTGAGAATGGGGAGGTGTCCGGTATCCTTGCACACTGGCAGAAGCTGGGTCAGTTCCGCGAGCGTCATCCCGCGATCGGCGCAGGCGAGCACCGGTTGATCAGCCAGCAACCCTATGTATTCTCAAGAACCAACGGCGATGACCGGGTGGTGATTGCGTTCGGAAGAAAGTGACCTGACCATGAGTTATTCGAGATTTCTGGAAGACACCCCTCTTGTTCCCGGCATGATGCGTCTGCTCGACCATGCCGATCTCTGCCAGCCGGCACGGCTGGCAGACTGGATCCATGGAAGGCTGGATGAAGGACTGACTGTCTTCGATCATGCCGACATCTACGGCGATGGCGAGTGTGAGCGTATTTTCGGCGAGGCACTGATGGCCTCACCGGAACTGCGTCAGAAAGTACAGGTTATTTCCAAAGCCGGCATTGTGCCTGCCCATCAGGACACCAGCCAGTGGACCACTAAACACTATCGGGCCAAAGCAGACTATTTTTCCGGGGCTATCGACAGGTCTCTCAGCCGGCTGCGGGTTGAGCAAATCCACACGTTCCTGATTCACCGGCCGGATCCGCTGCTGGACGCGGAAACCCTGGCGAGAACCCTGGAGCAGGCCGTCAGCGCTGGCAAGATTCGGCACATTGGGGTATCCAATTTCCTGCCGGAGCAGTGGCGCTGGCTTCAGAAAAATACCCGCCTGCCCCTGGTGTGTAATCAGAGCGAGCTGTCACTCAACCATGCATCACCGTTGTTCGATGGCACCTTTGAGGCCCACCTTAGCGATGGCCTGCGCTGGCTTGCCTGGTCACCACTGGCTGGTGGTGCCCTGCCCGGCTCGGTTCCAGAAAGCCTGCTGCAAACCGCCAAAGAAGAAACCGGACTGTGCGCGACGGGGCTGGCCATCGCGTGGTTGCGGCAGCTTCCGGGTGCCCCTGTTCCGGTTCTTGGCTCCATGCGTGAGGCGAGAATTGAGGCAGCGCTCAAGGGCGCCCGCACAACTCTCCCCAGACCGCTCTGGTTCGCCCTGCTGGAGGCAATGCGTCAAACCGCGGTGCCCTGAGGGGCATCGTAAAGTTGATAGAAGTCACTGACCTACAATTTGTTACCGAAAATTCCACTTTGGTCCCATTGTTGACTCCATAATCAGCGCTGACACTAGCTCTGCTTAACAAATAATCAAAAAAAGATTCGCAGCCCTCTCCCTCCATTGGCGCTGCAACTCCGGAGGCCAACCTGAATGAATATCAGAAAAGTACTCTTTTCTGCTTGCCTGCTGTTGCTGGCGAGCTCCACTGTCTATGCCGAGACCCTGAAAATCGGCCTGAACTACCCGCAAACCGGTCGCTACAAGGATCAGGGCCTGCAACAGCGTCTGGGCGCGTTCCTGGCCGTTGACGAAATCAACAAGGCCGGCGGTGTCATGGGTCGCCAGCTGGAGCTGGTGATCAGAAATACCCGTGGCGAACCTGCTCAGGGCGCAAAAAACACCGCAGAGCTTATCGACCGTGAGGGCGTCCAGATGGTGTTCGGCGGCGTGTCCAGCGCCGTTGCCATTGCCTCGGGCAAAGCCGCCCGGGATCGCGACCGGATTTACTTCGGTACCCTCACCTACTCGAACGCCACCACCGGGGCCGAGGGTCACTCGCACATGTTCCGGGAGCCCTACAACGCCTGGATGACGGCCAAGGCGCTTAGCCAATATCTCACCACGAATCACGCCAACGACGACTACTTCTACATCACCGCTGACTACACCTGGGGCTGGTCCGTTGAAGAGTCGGTACGCAAGTTTTCGGGAACCGAGGACACCCAGCGCCACCAGGGCGTGAAAACGCCTTTCCCCCGAGCACTGATTACCGACTTCCGTGAAGCGCTGGAGCAGGCGGAAGCGAGCGATGCCAAGGTTCTGATGATGGTTCTTTTCGGTGACGACATGGTGCGAGCCCTGAATGTCGCCTATGAAATGGGCCTCACCAAGAAAATGCAGATAGTTGTACCCAATCTCACCCTCGGAATGGCGCGCCAGGTGGGCCCCACCATTATGGAAGGCGTTATCGGCGGCTCGCCCTGGGTATGGAACGCACCCTACGAGCTGAACTACCCGCGAGGCAAGGAATTTGTAGAGGCCTTCTCAGCGCGATATGAAATGCGGCCATCCACCGCTGCGGCCTCTGCCTACAGCATCGTTTACCAATACAAGGATGCTGTGGAGCGTACCGGAACCACCGATACCGCCCGCCTCATACGGGCCCTGGAGGGACACAGATACACGTTCCTGAAGGACGAGCAGTACTGGCGGGACTTCGATCACCAGAATATCCAGACTGTGTACGTGGTGAAAGTGAAACCACGCAACACCATCATCGCTGACGAATACAGTTCCGATTATTTCAGCATCATCGATTCGATGCCCGGCGATCAGGCAGCCCAGACCCGGGAAGAATGGGAAGAGCGGCGCCGGGAGGCTGGCAAGCCTCTGAGCCTTTAGATCGAATCACGCGTTGCGAGCCCCGCCCTGAATGGCGGGGCTTTTTTTTGAATTTTCCAAGGGTTTGCGTAAACTTTCGATTCCGAACATAACAACAAGGCTCCAGGATGTCCCAGAAACACCGTCTTGAACAGATCATGGACTTGATACAAGCATCCGGATTCTTAACGACAGAGCAACTCGTCGAAGAGTTTGGCGTAACGCCACAAACTATCAGGAGAGACCTCAACGAGCTGGCGAGGCAAAATCGGCTTCGCCGGCACCATGGCGGCGCGGGCGTCGACTCTAGCACGGCCAATACTGCTTACCAGCAGCGCAAAATCATGAACCTGGAAGCCAAGGAACGGATTGCAAACGCACTTGTGCAGCACATACCGGACAATGCATCCATGTTCATCAATATTGGCACTACCACTGAAACCATTGCCAAAGCACTACTACAAAAGCGCGGCCTGAGCATCGTCACCAACAACCTCCATGTTGCTTCCATCCTCTCGGCGAAGGAAGACTTCCACATCATCATTGCTGGCGGTGAGGTTCGTAATCGCGATGGCGGCATCGTTGGGGAGGCCGCCGTGGATTTTATCAATCAGTTCAAAATGGATTATGGAATCATAGGCATCAGCGGCATTCACCACGACGGTTCCCTACTGGATTTCGACTACCGGGAAGTTCGTGTTGCCCAATCGATCATTGCCAACTCTACTGAAGTGCTCCTGGCCGCTGACCACTCCAAGTTTGGTCGAAATGCCATGGTGCGCCTGGGGAACATTGGCCAGGCAGACCATCTGTTCACCGATGCTCGGCCACCAGAGAAGATTCGCAAACTGCTTGAAGTAAATGGAGTAGAGGTTCACATCACCGGCGATTAGTTTCGTTTTTCTTCGCGTTTTTCCTTTACGAACACCGCACCATTCCCCATAATCAGTTCCATCAACCAATGCTCGTTCAGGGACTGTGAAAAGTGGCACAAGATCAGGATGTCTACGATGTACTTGTAGTTGGCGGCGGGGTGAATGGTTCTGGCATCGCGCTGGATGCAGCAGGACGAGGCCTAAAGGTCCTGCTTTGTGAAATGGATGACCTCGCATCTGCCACTTCCTCCAGTAGCAGCAAACTGATTCACGGCGGCCTCCGTTATCTCGAACACTATGAGTTCCGCCTGGTCCGGGAAGCCCTTGCAGAGCGCGAAGCGCTGTTACGAAACGCTCCGCACATCATGTGGCCCATGCGGTTCAGGCTTCCTCACCGCTCTCATCTACGGCCAGCCTGGATGATTCGTACCGGTTTGTTTTTGTACGACCACCTTGCAAAACGGGAAATCCTCCCCGGCTCCCGATCAATTTCTTTTGAAGAGGACTCTCCCCTCAAACCCGAAATAACCAAGGGTTTCGAGTACTCGGACGGCTGGGTAGACGATGCCAGGCTGGTCGTTCTGACTGCTAAAAAAGCAGAACAGAAAGGGGCACAAATCCTGACGCGTACGAAATGCGTGAAAGCAGAGCGCGGCCAGGACCGATGGATCGCCACACTGAAAGACGTGCTCTCCGATTCAGAAAAAACCATATCGGCAAAAGTCATTATCAACGCCACCGGGCCATGGGTGAGCCGTCTCTTCGGCGAGAGCCTCAGCATGAAGGCGCCGAAACAGATCAGGATGGTCAAAGGTAGCCACATTGTTGTGCCCCGCCTGAACCAGGGTACGGAAGCCTACATCCTGCAGAATGAGGACGACAGGATTGTCTTTGTGATCCCGTACGAAGACCATTTCTCACTCATCGGCACCACCGATGTTGAATACGACGGAGACCCGAAAGCCGCCAGCATATCCCCCGAGGAGACTCACTATCTCCTGGATATTGTGAACACCTATTTTAAACGGCAGCTCGACACCTCTGATGTGATCTGGTCTTACTCAGGTGTTCGGCCACTCATGGACGATGAGGAGGAGCCGGCCCAGAAGGCTTCAAGGGACTATTCTTTCGAGGTCAGCGAGGGCGCTGCCCTTGCCCCCCTGATTTCAGTCTTCGGTGGCAAAATCACCACCTTCCGCAAGCTCGCAGAAGCCGTTACGAACAGGCTTTGCGACTATTTTCCTGATGCCGGGCAACCGTGGACCCGAAGCGCGGTTTTGCCAGGAGGCGACTTCGTGAATCAGCAGGGACTCGGAGCGCAGATTAAAACACGATTCCCGTGGCTGCCCGATGCGGCCATATCACGTTATGTGCGAACCTACGGCTCCAGCACCTTCGATTTTCTTGAGGGGAACCATTCTCTGGCTGACATTGGAACGGCTTTCACACCAACTCTCTTCCAGAGCGAAGTGGATTATCTGGTTGCCAATGAATGGGCCATTACCGCCGACGATGTACTTTGGAGACGAACCAAGCAAGGCCTCTACATCTCTAATGAGAATAGGGAACTACTGCGAGACTACCTGAAGGAGACAGCACTACCCCGTCACTGATCATTCGATTCCAGAACGACCATCCGCGTCCAGCATTTTATTGACCAGGAGCTGCAAACCCGGGACCACCTCATTCTCGAACCAGGGATTCTTTCGTAACCAGCCATTGTTCCTGGGACTCGGGTGCGGCAAGGGCACCAGATCTGGCCAATAATTCCGCCACCGCCTGACATTTTCCGTAACGGATTTGCCGGTACCCGGAAGATGCCAGGCGTGAGCATACTGCCCGATGACCAGCGTCAGCCCTATGTGTGGCAGACGATCCAGCAACAGGTTGCGCCAGGCCGGCGCGCACTCCGGTCGCGGTGGAAGATCCCCGGATTTGCCGGTACCCGGATAGCAAAACCCCATGGGCAGGATGGCGAGCTTTTGCTCGTCGTAAAAGGTATCCCGGGTTATTCCCATCCATTGTCGAAGCCGATCGCCGCTGGGATCATTGAAGGGCAACCCGGTTTCATGCACCCGCCTGCCCGGCGCCTGCCCGACCACCAGAATGCGGGCGCTTTCCGATATCTGGATGACCGGCCTTGGGCCACGTGGAAGAACGTCCGCACAAATCGTACACGCCCGCACGCGCCGAACCAGGTCGTCGAAGGGAAGCAGGGAGAGATCCTCTTTCATGAACGTTCCATTGTCAGGGTGATTGCATAAACGGGCATTTCCCGTAACGATAGAGGCACAATCACGACACAACAAGTCTCGAAGGACACACCATGAATGCCAAAGCAGGCCCTCTTCCTCTGCCGGAAATTGATGTCGAGGAGTTCCGAAAAGTCGTTCGCACCCGCCGCTCCATCAGGCGCTTCACCGATGAGCCTATTCCGGAGAAGGTGCTTGAGGATTGCCTCGAGCTGGCAACACTTGCCCCAAACTCCAGCAACCTTCAGCCCTGGGAATTTTTCGTTGTCCGCACTCCGGAGCTTAAGGCGAAACTTGCCCACGCCTGCCTTGGCCAGAATGCCGCGAAAACCGCCGCCGCGCTGGTCGTGGTGGTGGCCCGACCGGATAGCTGGCGAGCTCATGCCCGGCAAGCCCTGGAAGACTGGCCAGAAGAAAAACTGCCGCCGATCGTTGAAAAGTACTACCGCAAAGTCGCCCCCATTCACTACAACCAGGGCCCCTTCGGGATTCTGGGGTTAGCGAAGAAAGCGGCAGGCCTTGCCGTGGGAATCACCCGGCCTGTCCCCCGGGGCCCCTACTCAACCTGCGAGATGAAAATCTGGGCCACCAAATCCACCGCCCTGGCGGCCCAAAACCTGATGCTCGCGCTCCGGGCCCATGGCTATGATTCCTGCCCCATGGAGGGTTTCGACGAGCATAGGGTGAAGAAGTTGCTCAACCTGCCCGGAAAAGGACTGGTGACCATGGTACTGGCCGCCGGCCGCCGGGCGGAAAACGGTGTGTATAACCGCCAGTACCGTTTCGATCAGAGCCAGCTGGTCCACTACCTCTAAACCAGCAAAGGCAATCCGGCATCAAACCTCCGGATTGCCCAGTGCCTCGGCAGCGCCCAGCAGCCCGGTGTACGGCTCAGTAACCACATAGACCGGCGTGAACTCGAGCAGCGGGCGCATTCTGCCTTTATCCTCAAAGCCGTTCCGGAAGGGACTTTCCAGAAAGAAATCGAGGAAACGGGGCAGGATTCCACCGCAGAGATAAACACCGCCGGTGCTACCCAGGGTCAGAACCCCATTGCCGGCTACCCGACCGAGGATTTCACAGAAGTGGCGAAGCGTGTGTCGAGCCAGGCTGTCGGTGTTTTCCACCGCAGCCGCGGTGATTTTTTCCGGCGCATCCAGCGGTGCGGCCACGCCCTGGATCTCGGCATGGGCCTGATACAGATTCAGCAGGCCCTGACCACAAAGAATACGCTCTACCGACACCCGCCCAAATCGGGCCTTGAGAATCCGCAGCACCGCCATTTCGGTATCGTCGGTGGGGGCGAAATCCACGTGGCCGCCTTCGGTCATCAACGGTACCCAGCCATGCTCAATGGGCACCAGGCCCGAAACACCGAGCCCGGTTCCAGGCCCCATAACCAGTCGAGGGCGACGGCTGTCGCCCGGCCCACCACACACATGCACAAGGTGTTCGTCCGGAACATGGGGAACGCCGAGCGCCATGGCGGTAAAGTCATTGATCACCTTGAACCTGGACCAGCCAAACTGCGCCCGGACCTCTTCGATATCAAAGCGCCAGTGATTGTTGGTCATGCGAACCTGGGTGCCTCGAACCGGTGAGGCAACAGCCAGACAGGCTCCATCCACCTCTGAAACTCCGACCCGGGCCAGGTAATCCCGCACGGCGTCATCGAGATTGGCGTATTCCCCGCAGGGCAGAATCTCGATAGCCCCGGGCTGCACACTGCCCTTCTCTACCAGTGCGAAACGCGCATTGGTGCCGCCGATGTCACCGACCAGTGAGTAATGTGTTTCTGTCATGCCTCATGATTCCAGAAAAAGCTGGCGCCTTCCTCGGGATTGCTGGCCGCACGTCGCATCCAGCCAAACAATTCCCGACCATAGCCGTGATGATACCCGGTCAGGTCCGCATTTTCAGAATCCCGGCCGGCAAACTCCTGCTCATCCACGCGGACGGCAAGAATCCCCTTTTCGGCATCCAGACAAACCTGGTCACCATTTTTGACCTTGGCCAGCGGCCCGCCATCCAGCGCCTCCGGGTAGACATGGATCGCCGCGGGCACCTTGCCCGACGCGCCGGACATACGGCCATCCGTCACCAGTCCGACCTTGAACCCGCGATCCTGCAACACGCCCAGGTAAGGGGTAAGCTTGTGCAGCTCTGGCATGCCATTGCTCTTGGGTCCCTGGAACCGCACGATCACAATGCAATCCCGATCCAGGTCGCCGGCCTCGAAAGCTGCCTTTAGTTCGTTCTGGTCGTTGAACACCACGGCCGGCGCTTCAACTATCCGGTGTTCCGGAGCAACGGCAGAAACCTTGATCACGCCCCGGCCCAGATTGCCATCGAGCACCCGTAGCCCACCATCGGGTGCAAACGGCTCCGCAACCGGGCTCAGCACATCCGGGCGAAGGCTTTTTTCCGGCGCCGGCTTCCACACCAGCCTCTCATCCTCCAGCTCCGGCATCTCGGTATAGCGCTCAAGGCCATAGCCCACGACCGTGTTCACGTCATTGTGCAGGTACCCGCCGCTCAGCAGCTCCCGGATCAGGAACGGGGTACCTCCCGCCTCGTGAAACGCGTTCACGTCTTCCTGGCCATTGGGGTAGATGCGGGTCATGGAGGGGACTACGGAAGAAAGCTCGGCGTAGTCGTTCCAGTCGATGATGATACCGGCAGCCCGGGCAATGGCGATCCAGTGAATGGTGTGATTGGTGGAGCCACCGGTAACCAGCAGCGCTACCAGCGCATTGACGATGCTCTTCTCATCCACCATATCGCCAAGACCAAGCTCGCCTCCGTGAGGCTTCGACAATTTGATCACCTGCTCGGTTGCGGCACGGGTGAGCTCTTCGCGCAGCGGGGTATTGGGATTTACAAAAGCCGATCCCGGCAAATGCAGCCCCATGACTTCGACCAACAGCTGGTTGCTGTTGGCGGTGCCGTAAAACGTGCAGGTGCCGGGGCTGTGATAGGACTTGCTCTCGGCCTCCAGCAATTCTTCCTTGCCAACCTTACCCTCGGCGTAAAGCTGTCGAATCCGCTGTTTTTCCTTGTTCGGCAGCCCTGAAGGCATCGGGCCTGCCGGAACCAGAATGGTAGGGAGATAGCCGAAGCTCAGCGAGCCGATCAGCAGGCCCGGAACAATCTTGTCGCAGATGCCCAATAGCAGCGTGGCATCAAACATGTTGTGGCTCAGGGCCACGGCCGTACTCATGGCGATGGTGTCCCGGGAAAACAGGCTCAGCTCCATACCCGGCTGGCCCTGGGTTACGCCATCACACATGGCAGGCGTGCCTCCGGCCACCTGGGCCACGGACCCCATCCCCCGGGCCGCCTCCCGAATAACATCGGGGAACTTTTCGTAAGGTTGGTGGGCCGAAAGCATATCGTTATAGGCCGTTACCATGGCCACATTGGCCTTGTTCATGAACTTCAGGGTGTCTTTGTCGCCCTGACTACAGGCCGCAAAACCGTGGGCCAGATTGCCGCAGGACAGAGAACTCCGGTGCGGGGATTGGGCTTTGAGAGCGTTCATGCGGTTCAGGTAATCCTGCCGCGTTGAGCGACTGCGCTCAATAATTCTCTGGGTAACCTTGTCTACGGTCGGGTGCATGGTGGGCTCCATTGCATAATCTATTAGAGTGGTCGTTTTTAGATGTAATTTTACTTTCTTTTTTTAGCATTACCACCGTTTAATCGTTCATTTATTCTTTTTTTGTTGTTATATTTACTACATTGCTGAGGTTAAACGAACAAAAAACGACCACCCAAGGAGTCAGACGATGACAATCCGTATCGCAATCAACGGTTTTGGCCGCATCGGTCGCAATGTTCTCAGAGCATTGTATGAAAATAACTACCGGAGCCAGCTCCAGGTTGTTGCCATCAACGACCTTGGCGACGCCGAAACCAACGCTCATTTGCTCAAGTATGACAGCGTTCATGGCCGATTTAACGCCGACGTCAGTCACGACGCAGAATCCCTGACCGTTAACGGGGACCGGATTGCCATTACCGCTCTCCGCAACCCCGAAGAACTGCCCTGGAAAGACCACCGTGTTGATGTCGTTTTCGAGTGTACCGGCCTCTTCACCAAACGCGACAAGGCGGCTGCACACCTGACGGCCGGCGCCCGCAAGGTTATCATCTCGGCACCCAGCCCTGATGCGGATGCCATGGTGGTATACGGCGTGAACCACGAAACACTGACCGCCGACCACGACATCATCTCCAATGCGTCCTGCACCACAAACTGCCTGGCTCCGGTGGTTGAAGCCCTGCACAAGACCATTGGTATCGAGAGTGGCCTGATGACCACCATCCACTCCTACACTAACGATCAGAAGCTGAGCGACGTCTACCATTCCGACCTCTATCGGGCACGCTCAGCCACCCAGTCAATGATCCCAACCAAGACCGGCGCCGCTGCCGCCATTGGCAAGGTCATTCCGGAGTTGGACGGCAAACTCGATGGCCTGGCCGTTCGCGTTCCCACCATCAATGTGTCACTGGTGGATTTCGGCTTCATTGCCAGCCGGGAGACAACCGCAGAGGAAGTCAATGAAGCGGTGAAAGCGGCGGCCGAGCAGAACCCGGTTCTTGGCTATAATATCGAGAAGCTGGTCAGCGTGGACTTCAATCACAACGCGCTCTCCAGCATCTTTGACGCCAACCACACCCGCGTTCTGGGCCGTCACGTAAAGGTCATGGCCTGGTACGATAATGAATGGGGGTTCTCGAACCGCATGCTGGATAATGCACTCGCCCTGATCAAGGCCGGCCAGTAAAACTGGTCGGCCCAGCTGATTCCGCTACCCTGTTCGAGACCATTTTGAAGAACCAAAGGACACAAACCATGCTCAGGCGTACCAAGATCGTCGCCACCCTCGGCCCCGCCACTGACTCGCCGGAATCCCTCGCAGCTATAATTGCCGCCGGAGTAGACGTTACCCGACTGAACTTTTCCCACGGCAGCGCCGAGGAGCACATCGGGCGAGCCCGCCGTGTCCGCGAAGCGGCTGCAGCCCAGGGCCGGTTCGTCGCGCTGCTCGCCGATCTGCAGGGCCCCAAGCTTCGCATCGCCCGCTTTGCGGAGAACAAGGTCACCCTTCAGGCCGGCCAGACGTTTATCCTTGACGCTGCCATGGACAAGGAGGCCGGTACCGAAGAAAGAGTCGGGATCGATTACGAGCAACTCATCGAAGATGTGGAACCGGGCGACATACTGGTTCTCGATGACGGCCGCATAGAGATGGAAGTTCAGTCGGTGAGCGACCATAGCATCACCTCGACGGTTCTGATTGGCGGCCCGCTCTCCAATAACAAGGGCCTGAACAAGCGTGGCGGCGGCTTGTCCGCTGAAGCACTGACAGAAAAGGACAAGCAGGACATCGTCACAGCCGCCAAACTCGGCGCGGATTACGTGGCGGTTTCGTTTGTGCGTACTGCCGAAGACATGCACATCGCGCGGCGCCTGCTGAAAGAGGCAGGCTCTGACGCCGGCCTGGTCGCGAAAATAGAACGGGCGGAACTTGCCGACGATGTGGAAGCCCTGGACGCGGTCATCGAAGCCTCCGATGCGGTGATGGTTGCCCGCGGCGATCTGGCCGTGGAAATCGGCGACGCCCAGCTTGTTGGCGTACAGAAGCACATCATCTCCCGCGCCCGGGTTCTTAACCGCGCGGTGATCACGGCCACGCAGATGATGGAGTCGATGATCACCAGCCCGATGCCAACACGAGCCGAAGTTTCAGACGTTGCCAACGCGGTGATGGACTACACCGATGCGGTGATGCTGTCTGCCGAGACCGCGGTGGGTGATTATCCAAAAGAAGCCGTGGAAGCCATGGTGCGCATCTGCCTGGGTGCCGAGAAGCATCCATCCATGCATCAGTCCAAGCACCGGATTCACGAGAGCATGGAGGAAGTTGATGAAGCTATCGCTCTTTCCGCCATGTACGCAGCGAACCACCTCGAAGGCGTCTCAGCAATCATCTGTATGACCGAAACCGGCGCCACACCGAGGTTGATGTCGCGCATAAAGTCGAGCCTGCCGATCTTTGCGTTTTCGCGCCACCACTCCACGCAGCATCGGGTCGTTTTGTTCCGGGGCGTTCAGACGGTGCCTTTCGATTCTGCCAAGATCCCGAACGAGCGGACGAATGCGTTGGCGGTGTCGGAGCTGGTGAACCGGGGGGCAGTCAAGGATGGTGATCTGGTGGTGATTACCAAGGGTGATTATGTGAATGCCCAGGGTGGGACCAATACCATGAAGATTGTTCGGGTTGGTTCTGATATTCGCTGAATGTAAGCCTTCTTTCCAGCCCTTAGTCGATTGGTGTATGGCCTTGTAGCCTGCGGCAATGTGCGAATCGGCAGCGGGGCTCCCCTTTCCAAAAACCGCTACGAGCACATCCATGTGCGCTTGGCTGTGGCCATCCTTGGCCACAGACATTTTTGGAAAGGGGAACCCCACTCCCTCTCCCGAAGTTTTTCAGTTATCGGTGTGTAACAGCTTTTCTAGCATTGAGAGCATAATGTAGGTCGGACGAGCCGCAGGCGTAATCCGACGGATCTCGCTTGGGTTTCCGAGCTTAAAGATCGATTGTCGGATTACGCCTTTGTCTAATCCGACCTACTAAACTACGAGACAACGAAATCACGTTGCCTACCGGCGTTATCGAAAAGTTTGGCAAGCCCTTTGGGGCGGGGTTCCCGGGAATGTCGCTGGCCATGGATGGCCAGCGCCAAGCGCACATGGATGTGCTCGTAGCGTTTCCCGGGAGCCCCGCCCCAAAGGGCGAAACCTCCCAGGAAGCAGGCTAAACGGGAAATAACCACAGTCAGAGATCAGCTAGACTTCCTCGAGCGATCTCGGTGATCTGTGCCCAGTCCTTGGCCGCCACCACATCCGCAGGGGTCAACCAGGTGCCGCCAACGGCCTGGACGTTGCCGAGGGCCAGGTAGTCGGCTGCGGTGTTTCGGCGGATGCCGCCGGTTGGGCAGAAGGTGACATCCGGGAAGGGGCCGCTGAAGGCTTTTAGGGCCGGGATGCCGCCGGCGACTTCGGCAGGGAAGAATTTGAATTCGCGGTAGCCGAGGTTATAGCCCACCATCATCTCGGAGATGGTAGCGATGCCGGGCAACAAAGGCGCTTCAGAGGTCACGCCGAATTCCAGGATGGCTTCGGTCACGCCCGGAGTGATCACGAACTGGGCGCCAGCGGCTTCCACCTGCCGATACTGCGCAATGCTGGTCACGGTACCTGCGCCCACCCAGGCGTCCGGGATGGCTTTGCGGACTTCTTCGATGGCTTTGAGGCCGTGTTCGGTGCGCAGGGTGATTTCCAGGACGTTGATGCCGCCATCAACCAGTGCCTGACAAAGCGGCACGGCGTCTTCGAGCTCTTGGATAGCGATAACTGGCACCAGGGGTGAGGATTGCAGTACTGCCCTGACGCGCTCGCGATGGTAGTCGGAAAGTTGATTCATTGTTTTCTCCATAACAAAGGTCGGGCGTTTCAGGGGCTCCAGAACAGCTGGAGGCTAGGCTTGAGGAAAGCTCTGATGGGCATCTCGAGAACCTTATCCGGTTCTGACAGGGCACGCTTCAGTGTCTGCAGCTTGTCCTCGCCCTTCAGATGCAGCGCCTTGAAGCGGGCATCTCTCAGAGTCGGCCAGGTCAGTGTAATGCGCTTTTGGGGTTGCGACTCGGGTGTAGCAGCAGCGACGATGTCCCGACACTCGGGATCCATGGCACCCTTCAGCTCCGGTGCGTCCGGGAACAGCGATGCCGTGTGGCCGTCGTTGCCCATGCCGAGAATCAGCACGTCGATGGGCAGGGCCAGATCCGCCAGCTCGGCCTTGACCCGTTCCAGGCTTTCGGCAGGTGTGGCACCGGGCTGTTTGAGCGAAAGGAATCGGGCCGACGCCGCCTGGTTCTGCAGCAGATTCTCCCGAACAAGACGGGTGTTGCTGGCGTCATCGCTTTCGTCCACCCAACGCTCATCCGCCAGCAGGACGTCTACCCTGCCCCATTCTAGATTCTTGCTGGAAAGCGCCTTGAAAAATGGCAGCGGCGTGGAGCCGCCGGATACCACCAGGCTCGCCCTGGGCGCTTCTCTCAGGCGGGCAGCCAGAAACTCTGCAACCGCATCCGCAAGATTCAGGGCCACAGCCTCAGGCGTTTCACCTGAACAGTCGAGAACACCCTGGGGCAAGCGCAGATCAGACATCTTCATACCAGCTCCTCCCATCCCGGGTGATCATGGCGATGGAGGCAACCGGCCCCCAGGTTCCAGCGGCATAACGCTTGGGCGGTTCGCCGCTGTCTTTCCAGTTCTGGATAACCTGGTCTACCCAGCGCCAGGCGAACTCCACCTCGTCACGGCGGACAAAGAGGTACTGGTTGCCTTTCATCACCTCCCAAAGCAGACGCTCGTAGGCGTCGGGTATCCGGTCGGTGGCAAAGGTCTCCGAGAATGTCAGCTCCAGCGGGCCCTGGCGCAGGCGCATGCCTTTGTCCAGACCCTGGTCTTTGGTGAGGATCTTCAGGGCCATGCCCTCATCGGGCTGCAGTCGGATGATCAGCTTGTTGTTGGCCAGGTGTTTCTGGTCGGGATCAAAGATGTAGTGCGGGGCCGGTTTGAAGTGGATGATTATCTGAGACAGCTTCTCCGGCAGGCGCTTGCCCGTGCGAATGTAAAAAGGCACGCCGGACCAGCGCCAGTTATCGATTTCAGCTTTCAGGGCCACAAAGGTTTCAGTAGCACTGCCCTTGTTCGCACCTTCCTCTTCCAGATAGCCGGGCACCGGTTTGCCGTTGCTGGTGCCGGCGGTGTATTGCCCGCGCACCACATAGCTGTCCATCATGTTCGGCGTTATCTGCTTCAACGCCTTGAGCACTTTTACCTTTTCATCCCGGATACTGTCCGCGGACAGATCGGAAGGCGGATCCATGGCAATCAGACACAGCAGCTGCAACAGGTGATTCTGGATCATGTCCCGTATCTGGCCGGCTTTGTCAAAATAGCCCCACCGACCCTCGATGCCCACGCTCTCGGCCACCGTGATTTCCACATGGGATATATGATTCTGGTCCCATTGCGAGGCAAACAGATTGTTGGCAAATCGCAGGGCGATCAGGTTTTGGACGGTTTCCTTGCCCAGGTAATGATCAATCCGGAACAGCTGATTCTCGTTATAGACCTCGCCCAGCTCATCGTTGATCACCTTTGAGGACTCCAGGTCGTGGCCGATCGGCTTCTCTACCACCACCCTGGTCTTCTCGGTACAGCAACTGGCGGAGCGCAAGTTTCGGGCTATAACACCATACATGGACGGCGGGGTGGCCATGTATACGATGAGCTCATTGTTGGCGTCATCCCGCCAATCGTTGAGCACACCAAAGGCCTCCGGTTCGTTAAAATCCAGAATCTGGTAATCAACCCGTTTCAGAAAAGACTTGGCCAGTTCACCGTCGAACTCCTCCGGCTTTACATGCTGCTTCAGCTTGTCAAACAACTGCTGGCGCACGGTCTCGGTATCCGCCTCTGTGCGGGCAATGGCCAGCACCCGGCTACCGTCGGCCAGGAGGTTGGCTCGCTCCAGCTGGTACAGCGCCGGAAACAGTTTTCGCTGGGCGAGGTCCCCCAACGCTCCGAATAGCATGAGGTCACAACGGGTATTGATCTTGTTGACCATTGGTTCCTTCTCTCTGGTGGGCAGTCCGTCGCAAAAAATCGACGACCGGACTCAATGTAGTAATTTTAAACAAATAATGACATTCAAAAATCAATATTCCAAGAAAAAACTGCTTTTCGTGATACTTTTACTACCCCAAAACCGGTAAAAAAGCGGTATAATCACCGCGTTTTCAAGACACCGACCGCCCATGATTCAGGGAGTACCATTGATGGCCGCGAACCAGGCGCACCGTGACGACAATCTGCTTGAGGACATCCAGTCCAGGCTGGACAGCCTTAACAAATCCGAGCGCAAAGTGGCCGAGGCCATTCTCCGCGACCCCAGCGCGGCCACCCGTTACAGCATAGCTGCACTGGCCAGAGCCGCCGATGTAAGCGAGCCAACGGTCAACCGCTTCTGCCGGGGTTTCTCTGCCACGGGCTTCCCGGATTTCAAAATCCGCCTCGCCCAGAGCATTGCCACCGGCACCCCTTACATCGGCCAGAATGTGGAGCCGGATGACACCGTTGCCGAATTCGCCGACAAGATCATGCTCAGTACCATTGCCAGCCTGGACAAAGCCCGGCAGGCGCTCGACCCGAAAGCCCTGGCCACCGCGATCGATTACCTGATCCAGGCCAAGCAGATCAATTTCTTTGGCATGGGCGGATCTGCGGCTGTGGCCATGGACGCTCAGCACAAGTTTTTCCGCTTCAATATCCCGGTGATGTCTTACGACGACGCCTTGATGCAACGTATGGTTGCGGCCGGCGCCAACGTCGGTGACGTAATCGTCCTTATTTCCTATACGGGCCGCACCCGGGAAACTGTCGATATCGCGCAACTGGCGCGGGCAAACGGCGCCACTGTGATTGGCATCACTAACCCCGACTCACCCCTGGCGGAAAGCTGCACGGTGGTACTGGGCGTGACCGCTCCGGAGGACACCGAGGTCTACATGCCAATGTCTTCACGCATCATTCACCTCAGCGTTATCGACATCCTGGCAACCGGTGTAACCCTCAAACGCGGCGCGGATTTCCTCGGGCACCTCAAGAAGATCAAGGAAAGCCTCAAACCAACACGCTTTCCGCCGAGCTGAATACAACCAAAAGAAAGATAGCAAAGCGAACAACAGAGGGGCTCCTCCTCCTACGCCCCTCCTCCCCCTGAAAACTCCCCCCCCAAATTCTTCGGGGCGGATGATGTACTACCTCCTAGGTTACAACACTATGAAATCCGGTTTCCCAATGTCTGATTGGCAGAAGCTGCAATCGCGGGAACCGGAAGCCTGATCCGGCCATTGCCAATCCAATCTCGGCATCCGGAGATTCCGCTTCCCTGACATTTAAAAAAGATAAAAAGCACAGGACACAGATGATGCAAAACAAAATGCGCTTTACCGCAAACAAGCTTCCCCTGGCTGCCGCAATCACCGCCGCAGTCCTGGCAACGCCAGCCGTTGCTGTCGATTTCCATGGCTATGCCCGGGCCGGCGTGTCCACCAATATTGGCAGCGGTGGCGAGCAAACCTGTTTCGGCAGCGGTTCCACCGGCCACTATGTTGGTCGCCTGGCCGATGAGTGCGACACCTATTCTGAACTGTCACTGGGTGATGAACTCTTCAGCCAGGACGGCAAAACCTTCCGTTTTGATTCCATGCTGGCCTACAGTGCCAACCGCCAGGGCAACGACTACCAGGCCCTGAACGGCTTCAACAACATCAACAACGTGGATTTTGGTAACCAGGAAACCACGTCGAACAGTTCCGACCCCTACGGCGGTGGTGATATTGCACTTCGCCAGCTCTATGTATCCGCCAATAACGTGATCGAATCACTGCCCGGGGCCACCCTGTGGGCCGGTAAGCGATTCTACAAGCGGAAGGATATCCACCAGCTGGACCTGTTCTATGTCAGTAACGCCGGCTACGGTGCCGGTGTCGAAAACATCACCGCGGGCCCCGGCCAACTCTCGCTGGCCTATACCAACTCCGATACCAGCGACGGTGACAACTTTGTCCAGAACAACAAGGTCGACGTGCGCTATTCCTTCCCTCTCGCAGGCGGCAACAATCTGGAGCTGATCGGCATCTACGCCATGGCCGACCTGACCGACGCCCAGGAGGACGCCGGAATAAATGATGAGAACGGCTATTTCTTCACTGCCGAGTTCTCTTCCGGCGTGATGGGCGGTTTCAACAAGTTCGCGGTTCAGTACGGCGCCGATTCCATGGGCTTTGCGCTGGCAGAGAATGCCAGTGGCGGCCGGGTAGACAACGGCAACGTGGCCGGCTACTTCGAATCCAGCTGGCGCGTACTCAACCACGGTGTGATCAAGCTTGGCAAAGGCTGGGACCTCGGCCACTCAGTTGTCTACGAGCAGGCTGAATCTCATGACCCGTCCGCCAAAGACGGCGAACGCCTGAGCATCGTTGCCCGCCCGATCTACAACTGGTCGCCAGTCATGAGCACCGCAATCGAAGTGGGCTACAGCGATACCGACCGCCCCTGGTTCACCGAATCCCAGGATCTCGGTAAATTCGCAATCGCCCAGCAGTGGCAAGCTGGCCCCGGATACTGGGCGCGCCCGGTCATCCGTGCCTACGCCGCAACCTTCTTTGGTGACGAAGCCGAAGGAGCCCGCGGTGGTGAAGGTGTCGATGGAGATATCCAGATCGGCGCCCAGATCGAAGCCTGGTGGTAAGGCTCTAAAACCCACACTCTCGTTGGACCTCCTCTGGGCCGGCTTTTGCCGGCCCCTTTTTTTGCCTGCTGAACCCTTTCTACTACCCCAGCACTATTCCATCTACGCCCCGAAAAATTGCCCGCCGAAGGATGTCCTTCCGGCCTTATCACGCAACTATGAATCTGACCCAAAAGGGTTCAAAGCCAAACAAAAACAATGGAAAAGGGGATTTCCCATGCCTGAGCAAAAACTGGTTGCAGGCAGCCTTGCACTGGCGTTTTCGCTGGTGCTGGCCGGCTGCAATTCCGGAAGCGACAACCCTGCGCCGGACGACGGCACCGGTGGTGGCGGCCAAACCGATGCACTCCTCGAGCCGGGCGAAAACGAAGCGCTGCTCTATTACAAACGACCTGACGAAAACTACAGCGGCTGGGGCCTGCACCTCTGGAACAACCCGGCGGACGGCTGCGACGGCCTTGCCGAAGGCGTTCCCACAGAATGGAGCAGCCCCCGGTTGCCCGATGGTATCAGCGACACCTACGGTGCCTGGTACCTGATCCCGATGCGCGAAGCCGGAGAGTGCATGAACTTCATCATGCACAAAGGTGATGAAAAAGACCTTGGCGGCATTGACCACCGCTGGCACTTCGGTTCCCTTGACGATCGCATCTTTACCCTGAGCGGCAGCCAGGAATTGTCGCAGACTCCGATTGAGGCAGAGGCTGTTACCATCGCCGGAGCCAAGGCTCATTGGCTTGATGAAACCACGGTAGTGATCAAGGACGCAGGCAGCCTGGCCCGGGTTGAACTGAGGCATGACCAGAATGCGCAAATCACCGTTACCGAAAACGAAACGCTTGACGGCGGACAGCCACTGGCACTCTCGGCAACCTCTCTTGCCCCTGCTCTTGCGGAGAAATTCCCGCACCTGAGTGACTGGCCGGCCTTTGAGGTTCAGGCAGGCAACTCTGACATCAAAGCGGCCCTGAAAGGCCAACTGGTCGCCGCAGGCTTTAACAGCAGCGACGATCTGGTTATGGCCACCGGCGTCCAGATCCCGGGGGTGCTGGACGATCTGTTTGCCTATAACGGAGAGCTGGGTGCCGTGATAAACGGCGCAGACGTGGACTTCGCCGTCTGGGCGCCCACCGCACAGTCATTGCGCCTGCATGTTTTCGACAATTCAGGCACGCTGCTTCCGGGCTATCCCGTCAGCATGTCTGAGGCCGATGGCGTCTGGACGCACAGCGGAAATTTTGCGGAACTGGACCAGAAGTTCTACCAGTACGAAGTGACTGTCTACCATCCCAGAACCGGCGCCATCGAGACCACGATGGTCTCAGACCCCTATGCACTCAGCCTCTCAACCAACGGCCAGTATGCCCAGATTGTGGACCTCGCGAGCAACCACAAGCCGGCAGGCTGGGACTCGCTGTCAACACCGGCCATGCTGGCTCCGGAGGACGTGGTTGTCTATGAAACCCACATTCGTGATTTCAGTGCCACCGATGAAACCCTCGATCCGGCACTGAGAGGCAAATACCGTGCATTCACCGCGCCCGCAGATGGCAGCGTCGACAGTGTCGCGCACCTGAAGTCCCTGGCCGATGCCGGCGTCACCCACCTGCATCTGCTCCCCGCTTTCGACATTGCCACCGTCAACGAGGACCCCACCGGGGTTGTCGACATCGACGATGACTTCAGCCGCCTGTGCGATCTGTCCGACGAGGCTGCCAGCGCCTATCAGGCATACTGCGCCAGTGGCAAAACCATTCGTCAGGTGCTGAGTGAATTCGATCCGCTGACTGGCGATGCCCAGGCCCTCTACAACACCTTCCGTGACTTGGACAGCTTCAACTGGGGGTACGACCCGGTTCATTTCACCGTTCCGGAGGGCAGCTATGCCTCCGATGCAGACGGCAGCCAGCGCATTCTGGAATTCCGGGAAATGGTGCATGCGGCCACTGCACTTGGCCTGAACGTGGTCATGGATGTGGTCTACAACCACACCAACTCATCCGGGCTCGCAGAAAATTCTGTCCTCGACAAGCTGGTTCCCGGTTATTACCACCGCCAGAATCCGGAAACCGGAGCGGTTGAACAGTCCACCTGCTGCGAGAATACCGCCAGCGAGCACGCCATGATGGAAAAGCTCATGGTGGACTCACTGGTAACCTGGGCGGACCAGTACAAGATCTCCGGCTTCCGCTTCGATCTTATGGGCCACCATATGCTCAGTAATCTGGAAAAAGCCCTCGCAGCGGTAAAGGCGGTCGATCCTGACACTTACTTTTACGGAGAGGCCTGGAACTTCGGCGAAGTGGCCAACAATGCCCGGGGCAAAAATGCCATCCAGTCGAATATGGCAGGCACTGGCATCGGGTCTTTCAACGACCGGCTCCGGGATGCCGTCCGTGGTGGCGGCCCGTTTGACGGCGGCGATGCCATCCGCGCCAATCAGGGCTTCGGCAACGGCCTCTTCACTTTTCCAAACGACCGCAACAGTGGCAGCGACGACGAAAAAAACCGCCTGCTTCAGGTCAGTGACTGGGTGCGCATCGGTATTGCCGGCAGTCTGAAGGCGTTCAGCTTTGAAACTGGCAACGGCGAAATCCTGAGTGGCGCCCAGATTGATTACAACGGGCAGAATGCTGGCTACACCGACGACCCAGAGGAAATCATCAACTACGTATCGAAGCATGACAACCAGACCCTGTGGGACAACAACCAGTACAAGGCAGATTTTGCCGCGACCACCATGGAGCGGGCACAAATGCAGGTGATCAGCCTGGCCGTGCCCATCCTCAGCCAGGGCATCCCGTTCCTGCACATGGGTTCGGAGTTGCTGCGCTCAAAATCCATGGAACGGGACAGCTACGACTCGGGTGACTGGTACAACGAAGTGGACTTCAGTTACCAGAGTTCTGCCTGGAACAGGGGTCTGCCTCGCCAGGACAAGGACGGCTCGAACTGGGATCTGATCACCGAAGTGATTCAGTCAACAGGGGCGAGTGCGGCGCCTACGCCTGAAGCGATTGCCTACACCAACGAACAGGTCCGCGAGCTTCTGACCGTCCGCACGGACAGCCCGCTGTTCCGCCTGCAAACGGCCGAGGCCATCCAGAACCGGTTGCGGTTTCTGAATACCGGCACGGGGCAGATTCCGGGAGTGATCGGTTACAGCCTGCTGGATGACACTAGTAACGGCCTCACCGACCTGGATGCCGCCAACGATGAGATTGTCGTTGTTATCAACGCCAGTAATAGCACCCAGACCCTGAGCACGGGGCTGAGCGGCACCTTTGCTGTTATGGCGGACACATCACCAACAGAGACTGCGAGCGCATCGGGCGGCGATTTCTCCGTTCCGGCGCTTTCCGTTGGCGTCTTTGCCCGCTAAGCGCGGCTGCTCAGACAACGATACAGCCGCCGGGCCAACCGGCGGCTTCTACAAAAAGAAGGAGAATACCCATGAACATGAAACTCCATACTCTCGCGCTGGCTTCCGTTCTGGCCGTCACCGGTTGTGCGACCACCGGAGGCGAGCGGGATTATAGCGAATCCCTCTATCTCAGAGGCCAGTTTGCCTGGTGGGACGCACTGCCCGAGTACAAAGTGAAGAAAGTCGACAGCGGACTGTACCGGACTGAAGTGGAACTGAAAGCGGACGGTCAGCCTTACGAGTTCAAGTTTGGCGATGCCAACTGGAGCAGTGGCACCAACTGCGGCTATCTTTCAGAGGCCGACGACAAGGTGGTTGAACTCGACAAGCCGGTTAACGCCAACTGTTCCGCCGTGTTCGAGAACTTCCGCTTCACGCCGCCGGAGTCGGCGGTCTACGGTTTTTACTTTGACACCACCGGCGAAGTGCCACAGGTTTATATCAAGAAGGCCGAATAACTAAAAAGCCCGGGCATGTGCACCGGGCTTTTCATCGCTCGCGGGGCGCCTTTCGGCGCCCTTTTTTATGGCAGAGAAATCAAGGTCTCTCGACTTCTGCCCGGTTCCTCAGAAACTGCTGGTAGGCGGCGTATTCACGCTGGCCTTCAAGCGACGCCAGGAACTCACGGAGCTGGTTCAGCTCGGTGCTTTCTTCGGCCACCTGACCGTCGGTAACCTCGTCCAAAGCGATCACTGCAGCTGAATTCGGCGTCACAGCCTTGCCGTAACGGGCATCGTCGGCAGGACGGGGCAGAGAGAAAACCTGTTGCATGATGGCAGGCCCAACATCCGAGGCGTTCCTGGCAAGACCCTCATAGCTCGCCCACTCTCCAATACCCTCGGGGGTATTGCCAGCTTCAAGCTCAGCGATAATCGTATCGGCCCTTTCGGAGAGCGCTTCACGGGTCTTGCGTTGCTCAAGCGTGGCACGGATCTGATCACGAACCTCGTCCAGCGGCAACTGCTCGGCCTCGTGGTACTCACGAACCCGCGCGACAACGGAGACGTTGTCACCCACATCAATCAGCTCGGTATTGTAGCCGGCCTCCAGGACATCCTCGGAGAACAGCTGTCGAACCAGGCCGGCATGATCAAATGGAGCCTGGCCACCGTCACGGGTGATGCCCGTGGCCTCTCGCACTTCCAGACCCAGTTCTTCCGCAGGGCCGGCCAGGTCATCGGCTGCATAGGCAGAGTCGGCAAGTTCGGCACGGACTTCCGCAAAACGCTCCCTGGCCTGTTCGCGAGCCAGTTCACGACGGAGTTGCTCTTCCATTTCAGCCAGAGACGGCACCTCGGACTCTCTAACATCTTCCAGACGGATCAGATGGACACCGAAGGACGTACGAACCGGCTCGGAAATCTCCCCTTCCTCAAGGGCAAACAACGCCTCCTCAAAGGCCTCGGCGTAAATACCGCGGCCAGCGTAACCTAGATCGCCGCCGTCCTCCGCAGAGACGGTGTCAATCGAATACTCCCGGGCCAGATCGGCAAAGGATTCACCGGCCGCCAGGCGCTCCTGGATCGTCGCCATGGTTTCGTCTGCTTCACTGCCGTCTTCGATCAGGATGTGCGACGCACGACGCTCCTCGCTCGCCAGATCAGCCGACCGCCGCTCGTAATAGGCCTGAAGCTCCGCATCGTCAATTTCGATGCTCTCAGCGAGGGCACCCTGGGACAAGGTAATATAAGCGGCATCGACCCGCTCCGGCTTCTGGAACGCCCCTGAATTCTCTTCATAGAAGGTTTCGATGTCGGCGTCCGTAACCGAGATGCTATCCGCCACGGAACTGGCGGGAATATCCAGTACCCGGAAGCTGCGGGTCTGATTCTGGATCTGGAGCAGTTGCTCGGCATTCTCATCCGCCACCAGACCACTCTGGACGATGCCTGCACGGATCTGATTTACCACATACTGCTTGCGCATGGCTTCGCGGAACTCACCGACACCCATACCCATGTTGCGCACTGTAGAAACGAAACGGTCACGGTTGAACTGTCCATCCACCTGGAACTGTGGCATCTGGGTGATCAAGGCATCGATATCCGCATCGTTGAGTTCCAGACCCTGGGCATTGGCGTCCTGGATCAGGACCTGCTCCTGGATCAGGGAATCCAGTACATCCGTGCGGATCTGGTCTTCATTGAGCATGGAAGGATCGGGGGTTTCCATTCTGGATAGCCGGCGCTGACTCTCCATCTGCACCACGCGGAGAAACTCCCGCTCGGTAATATCCTCGCCGTTGACCGTTGCCACCTCTGGCTCGCCAGAGAAGCCGCCAACAATGGCGTCCATTCCCCAGATGGATAGCGACACAATCAGAAGACCAATGATGATCTTGGCAATCGTGCCCTGGGCATTTTCCCGAATATCTTGAAGCATGTTTCTCCCGGATCCCTGTTCAAGGTCGTGCAGTGTTATTCGTTTCAGCGCGCTGTTACGGGCGGACCTAACGTAAAAAGGCGCACCCTGATTGGAATGCGCCTTGAATTCTTCTTGGGTGGCTCCCTGTGACAGGAGCCACCGGAGAAAGAACCGTTACTTAACGGCGTCTTTCAGGGCCTTGCCTGCTTTGAACCCAGGCACTTTGGAGGCCGGAATCTTGATCTCGGCACCAGTCTGCGGGTTACGACCAGTACGAGCAGCACGCTCTTTAACGGAGAAGGTACCAAAACCGATCAGAGTTACCTGATCGCCTTTTTTCAGGGCACCGGTGATGGAGTTGGTCATTGCGTCCAGAGCACGGCCAGCGGCGGCTTTGGAGATATCTGCGGACTCTGCAATTGCATCGATAAGTTCGGACTTGTTCACACTAAACCCCTTCGATTTCAGGTTGAAGATGTTATAGGTTGGTTTGTTTTTTCTCGGACGTTCTCGACTATCGCATAAGCGGTCAGAGAATTCCATTCTTCAGTTTTCTTATTCCTTTCGGCTTTATACCGGCATTCGGAATAGGCACTAACTGCGCGGGAGCCCTTGGTATTGGCTGCTTCACGGCGAAACAGTTATACCAATGGGCTCTCAGGCATGTCAACAACTCATCAAGGCTTTAATGTGTATTTATGCGTTCTGACGCGTCACCGTCTTCGTCACGCGGCTTACCAGACCCGGTTTCCGGGGACGAATCCTCGGCCCTGGGCTCGGGTGGATACGCCAGCGCAATATCCAGCACTTCGTCAATCCACTTCACCGGGCGAATCTCCAGCGATTCCTTGATGTTCTCCGGTATCTCTTTGAGATCCCGGACATTTTCATCAGGAATAATCACTGTCTTGATGCCACCCCGATGCGCCGCCAACAGCTTTTCCTTCAGACCGCCGATGGCCAGTACACGACCGCGCAGAGTGATCTCACCGGTCATCGCAACGTCGGCGCGAACCGGAATCTTGGTCAGTGACGAAACCAGTGCCGTGCACATACCGATACCCGCACTCGGACCGTCTTTCGGTGTAGCACCCTCCGGTACGTGGACGTGCAGATCGTGTTTCTCGTGGAAGTCATCCGCGATACCCAGACCGGGCGCGCGACTGCGTACCACCGTCAAGGCTGTCTGGATGGACTCCTGCATCACATCACCCAGGGAACCGGTCTTGACCACCCGGCCCTTGCCAGGCGTAAGCGCGCATTCAATGTGCAGCAGTTCGCCGCCCACCTGGGTCCACGCCAGACCGGTCACCTGACCAATCTCGTTCTTTTCCTCGGCGAGGCCGTACTTGAATTTCTTGACCCCGGAGTAGTCTTCAAGCATGTCCTTCGTGAGAGTCACAGACGCCTTATCGCCACTCTCCACGTGGTCACGCACCACCTTGCGGCAGATTTTCGCGATCTCGCGCTCCAGGCCACGCACACCGGCTTCACGGGTGTAGTAGCGGATCAGGTCGCGAAGGGTATCCTCAGGCAGCTTCAACTCGTCCTTGCGCAGCCCGTTTGCCTTGATCTGCTTGGGCAACAGGTACCGCAGCGCAATGTTGACCTTCTCGTCCTCGGTGTATCCGGGGATACGGATGATTTCCATCCGATCCAGCAGCGCCGGCGGAATGTCCATGGAGTTGGAGGTGCACACGAACATCACATCGGAGAGGTCGTAATCAACTTCCAGATAGTGATCGTTGAACGTGTGATTCTGCTCCGGATCCAGAACCTCAAGCAGCGCTGATGCCGGGTCACCACGGTGATCCATGCCCATCTTGTCGATTTCATCGAACAGAAACAGCGGGTTTTTCACCCCCACCTTGGACAACTTCTGCAGAAGCTTGCCCGGCAGCGCACCGATGTAGGTTTTCCGGTGACCACGGATTTCAGCTTCATCCCGAACGCCGCCCAGGGCCATGCGGGTGTATTTCCGATTGGTAGCGCGGGCGATGGACTGCCCGAGTGAGGTCTTACCGACACCAGGAGGTCCCACCAGGCAAAGCACCGGGCCTTTGACCTTCTTCACACGACTCTGAACCGCCAGGTATTCCAGAATACGCTTCTTGACCTCATCCAGGCCGTAGTGATCTTTATCGAGGATCTCCCGGGCTTTCTCGATGTCGTGACGGACACGGCTCCGCTTTTTCCAGGGAATGGCCAGCATCCAGTCGATATAACCCCGAACGACGGTCGCCTCCGCAGACATCGGCGACATCATCTTGAGCTTGTTCAGTTCAGTTTCGGTTTTCTTGCGGGCCTCCTCCGGAAGACCGGCTTCCTCGAGCTTCTGTTCCAGCTCTTCGAAGTCGTTATTGCCTTCGCCCAGGTTACCCATTTCCTTCTGGATAGCCTTCATTTGCTCGTTCAGATAGTACTCGCGCTGGCTGCGCTCCATCTGCTTCTTGACGCGGCCACGGATGCGTTTCTCGACCTCGATCAGATCGATTTCGCCGTCGAGCTTGCCCAGCAGAAGGTCCACACGCTTGCGGATATCCAGCGCTTCCAGGAGCTCCTGTTTTTCAGGAATACGCATTTCCAGATGCGCGGCCATGGTGTCGGCCAGTCGCTCCAACTCTTCAATACCGGTAAGCGCATTGGAGACTTCAGAGGGTACCTTCTTGGAGAGTTTTACGTACTTTTCAAACTCATCCATCAAAGTCTTTACCAGAACCTCCTGCTCGCGCTCGGGCAAGCCTTCTTCATCCATAAGGACTGCGCCACCGGACAGGAATTCGCCCTCGGTGATGTCGCTGATGGTGGCTCGGGCGTTGCCCTCTACAAGCACTTTGACTGTGCCATCGGGCAGACGGAGCATTTGCAGGACCGTGGCCAGGGTGCCCATCTCGAACACATCCTTCGGGCCGGGTTCATCGGTGGAAGCGTCTTTCTGGGCAACCAGGAGGATTTCCTTGCTTCCTTCCATTGCGGCTTCCAGAGCCTGAATGGATTTTTCTCGGCCCACGAACAGCGGGACCACCATGTGCGGAAACACCACTACGTCACGCAGCGGAAGCAGCGGGTACTCTTGCACAGCATTTTCGGGTATACGGGTCATTGGGAATCCTCTGACGGTATTTCTTTCAGCATATCACCCTTCATTGGGGCGCCCGCAAAAATTGCAATCTTTTTACCAAACGAAACAGGGCAGGAAACTCGGGATACAAAACGCGAAAAGGGGCGTCACCGCCCCTTTTCATTTGAACCACTGAACAACGCTCAGTCTTCAGGCACAGCCTTGGCGTGATCACTGCTCGCGTAGATCTTGAAGGGCTCGGAATCCCCGCTGATTACGCTCTCGTCGATCACCACCTTGGTGACGTCATGCTCCGAGGGAATCTGGTACATGGTATCCAGCAGCGTCGCTTCCATAATGGAACGTAGACCACGGGCACCCGTCTTGCGCTCCATGGCCTTACGGGCAACGGCCCGCAACGCGTCTTCGCGAAAATCGAGCTCGACCCCTTCCATATCAAACAGCTTCTGGTACTGCTTGGTCAGGGAGTTCTTGGGCTCGGTCAGAATCTGCACCAGCGCTTCCTCGTCCAGTTCGTTGAGGGTTGCCACCACAGGCAAACGGCCCACGAACTCTGGAATCAGGCCATATTTCACCAGATCCTCAGTCTCCACGTCCTTGATGACGTCGCCCGTGTTCTTGGCATCATCCTGACTGGCGACAGATGCAGAGAAACCAATACTGTTCTTTTCAGTACGCTCGCGAATCACCTTGTCGAGGCCCGCGAAAGCGCCACCGCAGATAAACAGCATGTTGCCGGTATCAACCTGCAGGAATTCCTGCTGCGGATGTTTGCGACCACCCTGCGGCGGGACCGACGCAACCGTGCCTTCGATCAGCTTCAGAAGTGCCTGCTGAACACCCTCGCCGGAGACATCCCGGGTAATAGACGGGTTGTCTGACTTGCGGGAAATCTTGTCAATCTCATCGATATAGACAATACCGCGCTGGGCCTTGTCGACATCGTAATCGCACTTCTGCAGCAGCTTCTGGATGATGTTCTCGACATCCTCGCCCACGTAACCGGCTTCCGTCAGCGTGGTAGCGTCGGCAATGGTAAAGGGAACATTCAGCATCCGCGCCAGGGTCTCTGCAAGCAGCGTCTTACCACTGCCGGTCGGGCCGATCAGCAGAATGTTACTCTTGCCGAGCTCGACATCACCCTTGCCCTCGCCGTAACGAAGACGTTTGTAGTGGTTATAGACCGCAACAGACAACACAACCTTGGCCCGGTCCTGACCGATGACGTATTCATCAAGGGTATTGCGGATCTCGGCCGGTGTAGGAAGGCGATCGCTCGGCTCTTCCTGCGCGTTCTCCTGGATCTCTTCCCGGATAATGTCGTTGCACAGGTCGACGCACTCGTCGCAGATGAACACCGAGGGCCCTGCAATGAGCTTTCGGACTTCATGCTGGCTCTTTCCACAAAACGAGCAGTAAAGCAACTTGCCGTTATCGTCGCCCCTGCCGTTTCTTTCATCTGCCATTGAAATACCTCTGATCTCGTTTTGCCGGCGTCACTGCCTGATACGCCGGCCAAGTATGATGCGATTACTTCCAGTATTATTTATTCGGTACGCGCTTATCAAGTATTGAATCAATCAGCCCATACTCTTTTGCCTGGCCCGGATCCATAAAGTTGTCACGGTCGGTATCCTTGGCGATCGTCTCCAGATCCTGCCCGGTATGGTGGGCCAGGATGGAGTTCAGGGTATGCCGGATCTTCAGGATTTCCCGGGTGTGAATCTCGATGTCCGTTGCCTGCCCCTGGTAACCACCCAGCGGCTGATGAATCATCACGCGGGAGTTGGGCAAACAGGCCCGCTTTCCGGCCGCACCGCCGGCGAGCAGGAATGCACCCATGCTCGCAGCCTGACCTACACACAGGGTCGCGACGTCCGGCTTGATGAACTGCATGGTGTCGTAGATGGACATACCCGCAGTGACCGAACCGCCCGGGCTGTTGATATAAAGATGAATGTCCTTGTCCGGGTTCTCAGACTCGAGGAACAGGAGCTGGGCCACGATCAGGTTCGCCATGTGGTCCTCTACCGGGCCCACCATGAAGATTACCCGCTCCTTGAGCAAGCGGGAATAAATGTCGAACGACCGCTCGCCGCGAGCTGTCTGCTCGATAACAATCGGCACCAGTCCTGAATTGGTAACCATTGCGGGACCATCGATTGATTTCTGCGTCATGATGCGCCTGAACTCCTTATGGACAATGGGTCGTGGACTCGCTCCACGGCAGTTTCAAAAGTATTGCACCTTATACTTTGCCAGCAGCGGCCCCAGATGAAAACAGCCGGACATGCCGGCTGTTCTCTGGGTCGGCCATCGGGACCGGCTTTTGACCGATCCCGGGCAAAATCAGCGCTGGGGCTGACCGGCCTGAACGGCCTCTTCGTACTTGACCTTCTTCTCTTTGACCTTCGCCTGCTCCAGCACATGGTCAACAACTGCATCCTCCAGAACAGAAGACTCGATCTGGCTCTTCTGCTCCGGGTTGCTGTTGAAGTGAGCAACAACCTCTTCAGGCTGTTCATACGTAGACGCGATTTCCTGGATCTTTTCGTCTACTTTTGCCGGATCGGCCTTAAGGTCGTTCTTCTTGACCACTTCCTGGAACAGCAGGCCGGTCTTCACGCGACGCTCCGCCTGCTCCTGGAAAATTTCCTTCGGCAGCTGCTGGAAATCAACCTGGCCGCCAAAGCGCTGAACGGCATCCTGACGCAGGCGATCGATTTCCTGGTCAACCAGAGCAGACGGAATATCCAGCTCGGTGGTTTCCAGCAGTCCGTCAACAACGTCGTTCTTGACCTTGTTAGAAACCGCCTGCTTGAGCTCACGCTCCATGTTCTTTTTGACTTCTTCGCGGAAGGTCGCTTCGTCTTCAGCATCGATACCGAACTTCTTGAAGAATTCGGTGTCTAGTTCGGGCAACTGCGGCTCTTCGACCTTGTGAATCTTGATCTCGAACTTGGCCGGCTTACCTGCCAGCTCTTCGTTGTGGTAATCCTCCGGGAAGGTCACCTCGATTTCCATGTCTTCGCCGGCCTTTCCACCAACGATGGCTTTCTCAAAGCCCGGAATCATCTGGCCGGAGCCCAGAGTCAGGCGATGGCCTTCAGCGGCGCCGCCTTCAAACTCTTCACCATCGATGAAACCCTTGAAGTCAATGGTCAGCACGTCCTTGTTCTTGGACTTGCGCTTGACTTCTTTCATGGTGGCCTGCTGACGACGCAGGTTGTCGATCATGTTGTCGACGTCTTTGTCGGTAATCTCGGAAGTGAGCTTCTCAACAGAAATCTTGCTCAGATCGCCCAGTTCGATTTCCGGCAGCACTTCGAAGATGGCAACGAATTCCAGATCCTTGCCCTCTTCCATCGTCTTGGGCTCGAACTTTGGCCAGCCCGCCGGGTTGATATCCTGCTCCTGCAGTGCCTTGATGTAGTTGTCGCGCATAACCTCGCCAACGATTTCCTGGCGGACGCTGTCACCGAAACGACGCTTGACGACGCTCATGGGCACCTTGCCCGGGCGGAAACCGTTCAGGCGCACGGTACGCGCGGTTTCCTGCAGGCGTTTCTGGACCGCCTGGTCGATTTCCTGGGCGGGCACACCAATCGTCATGCGACGCTCGATGTTGGAGGTCGTTTCAACAGACACTTGCATGGAAGATCCTCAAATTACAGGTTCGGTATGTGAATGAAATTAAACCCAAAAGTCCGATTTCGGGGCAATGCCCGAGAAAGGACCGAAAATTAAAAGCCGGTAGTTTATCATGCTTTGCACCGCCGAGAGAATCACCCCGCAGCGCAGTTTGGTATCCCTTGCACACACGGCCTACGAATCCAATGGGAAGAGGTATGGGGACGAAAAGGCAAAAAGAAAGGGGTGGTGCGCGAGGAGAGACTCGAACTCTCACGGGTTGCCCCACTGGAACCTAAATCCAGCGCGTCTACCAGTTCCGCCACTCGCGCACAACAGAATGAAGAATGCCCGATGGCCAGACTGCCATCAACCTATTCAACAAACGCGGAATCAACTCTGAAAGAAAAGTGGGGTGGACGAAGGGGTTCGAACCCTCGACCGCAGGAGTCACAATCCTGAGCTCTACCAACTGAGCTACGTCCACCACATCGGGACATGCCTTTTACTTTTCAACTTTGCTGGTTACGGTCGCTCCGGCGCGGACCAAGCCGACGACTTGATGGCGCGCCCGGCAGGACTCGAACCTGCGACCATCCGCTTAGAAGGCGGATGCTCTATCCAGCTGAGCTACGGGCGCTTGACCGTTCGCCCACCTGAACATTCAGAAAATGGTCGGGGTAGAGAGATTCGAACTCCCGACATCCTGCTCCCAAAGCAGGCGCGCTACCAGACTGCGCTATACCCCGTTTGAACTGAACAACAAGTGCCTCAGCAAAGTTGGCGCGCATATTACCGGCGCCGGAGGGTTCCGTCAACACGGATTTCCAAATTCCCTGAAACAACAGCCTCTTCAGTGACAAAGTGCGGTGCCGAAAGTTCCTCCGCGCCCGGTCAGGCGCCCGTTCAATTGGAGTTCGCCTGGAAGCATGAGACAATGCCCCACCTCCAATTTACCGATGCCCAACCGACAAGACGAGACATGACCGCCAAACTGATCAACGGAAAAGAGATTGCCGCCGAAGTAAGACAGCAAGTCGCCGCAGGGGTGGAAGCACGAACCCAGCAAGGCCTGAGAGCCCCCGGGCTGGCCGTGGTACTGGTCGGCAACGATCCCGCATCCCATGTATACGTAGGCAACAAACGCAAGGCGTGCGACCAGGCCGGAATTCTCTCCCTCTCATACGATCTGCCGGAAGACACTTCCCAGGAAGCACTCGAGGCGCTGATTGATGAGCTGAATGAAAACCCGACCGTAGATGGAATCCTGGTACAGCTTCCATTGCCTGCTCATCTGGATGCAGACCCGATTCTGGTCAAGATCCGCCCGGACAAAGACGTCGACGGCTTTCACCCGTATAACATCGGCCGCCTGATGCAGCGCAAGCCCACCCTGCGCCCATGCACACCGGCTGGCATTATCACCCTGCTCGACAGCATTGATACGCCTTACAAGGGCCAGCATGCCGTGATTGTCGGCGCTTCCAATATTGTCGGTCGCCCCATGAGCATGGAGCTGCTATTGAAAGGTGCCACGACAACGGTTTGTCACCGCTTCACACCAGATCTTGAGAAGTTTGTCCGGGAAGCCGACATCCTGGTCGCTGCAGTCGGCAAGCCCGGCCTGATCAAGGGCGACTGGGTAAAGCCGGGAGCAACTGTGATTGATGTGGGCATCAACCGGATGGAAGACGGAAAGCTGCATGGCGATGTAGATTTCGCAGCGGCTTCAGAGCGCGCCGCCTACATCACACCGGTTCCCGGTGGCGTCGGGCCGATGACCATTGCCACCCTGCTGCAGAATACACTGTATGCCGCGGATGTTCTGCACAAGGACTGAGCCGAGGTGTTGGATTACGGCTCCGCCTAATCCAGCAAGCCACAAAAAACCCCGCCGAGGCGGGGTTTTTTTTATGCTTAGCGCTTACTGTCCGTACTTGGCTTTCGCCTTCAGACGGTAGGCGTGCAGCAGCGGCTCGGTGTAGCCGTTGGGCTGCTCGCGGCCCTTGAGAACCAGATCCAGCGCTGCCTGGAAGGCGACACTATCATCAAAGTTCCCGGCCATTGGGCGGTAGGCCGAATCACCGGCGTTCTGCTTGTCGACCACCGCAGCCATGCGCTTCATGGTTTCCATGATCTGCTCTTCGGAGCAGATACCATGATGCAGCCAGTTGGCCAGCAACTGGGAAGCGATACGCAGCGTGGCGCGGTCTTCCATCAGGCCCACATCATTGATGTCAGGTACCTTGGAGCAGCCAACGCCCTGATCGATCCAGCGAACAACGTAACCGAGGATACCCTGGGCATTGTTGTCCAGTTCCTGCTGGATATCTTCAGCACTCAGAGAGGCCGGATCATCCATTACAGGCACTGTCAGAATGTCCTCCAGTGCTGCACGAGTGCGGCTTTCCAGCTGCTTCTGGACATCAGCCACGTTCACCTGGTGGTAGTGAGTTGCATGCAGCGTGGCCGCCGTGGGAGACGGAACCCAGGCTGTGTTCGCGCCGGCCTTCGGATGGCCGATTTTTGCTTCCAGCATGCCGGCCATCAGGTCAGGCATGGCCCACATGCCCTTACCAATCTGGGCAACACCACGGAAACCGGTTTCCAGGCCAATGTCCACGTTCCACTGCTCGTAGGCGTTGATCCAGGTTGCCTGCTTCATCGGGCCCTTGCGGATAAACGGACCCAATTCCATGGAGGTATGGATCTCGTCACCGGTGCGGTCCAGGAAGCCGGTATTAATGAATACGGCGCGCTCTTTGGCGGCATGGATACAGGCTTTCAGGTTAACCGTGGTACGACGCTCCTCGTCCATAATGCCAACCTTCAGGGTGAAGCGCGGCAGACCAAGCGCATCTTCAACACGGCCGAAGAATTCGTTGGTGAACGCCACCTCTTCCGGTCCGTGCATCTTCGGCTTCACGATGTACATGGAGCCTTTGGTGCTGTTCTGGAACTTGCCGTTGCCCTTCATGTCGTGAATGGCGATCAGCGAAGTGATCAGACCGTCCATCAGGCCTTCCGGCACTTCGTTGCCGTCCTTCAGCAGGATGGCGGGGTTGGTCATCAGGTGGCCGACGTTACGGATAAACATCAGGCTTCGGCCTTTCAGGCTCAGCTCACTGCCGTCGGCTGCCGTGTAGGTGCGGTCAGCGTTCATCTTGCGGGTCAGCTGCTCGCCACCTTTTTCAAAGGTTTCCTGCAGATCACCCTTCATCAGGCCAAGCCAGTTGCGGTAAGCCAGTGCCTTGTCGTCAGCGTCTACGGCCGCTACCGAATCTTCGCAGTCCATGATGGTGGTCAGAGCAGACTCCATCAGCACGTCTTTGACGTTAGCGCCGTCGTCTTTGCCAATCGGGTGGCTGGCGTCGATCTGGATTTCGAAGTGCATGCCGTTCTTGACCAGCAGCACGCCCGTGGGCGCGTCGGCAGCACCGGTGTAGCCAACAAAGCCGGCTTCGTCTTTCAGACCGGTGGTCTCACCGTTCTGCAGCTTGACGACCAGCTTGCCACCTTCAACCAGATACTTGGCAGCATCTTTATGGCTGCCAGAGGCAAGAGGCGCGGAGCTGTCGAGCAAGTTACGGGCCCATTCGATAACTTTGGCCCCGCGAACCGGGTTGTAACCACGGCCTTTGTCGGCGCCGCCTTCTTCGGAGATCGCATCGGTACCGTAAAGGGCATCGTACAGGCTACCCCAGCGCGCGTTCGCCGCGTTGAGCGCAAACCGGGCGTTCATGATCGGAACCACCAGCTGCGGGCCGGCCATGGTGGCCACTTCCGGATCCACATTGGAGGTGGAGATCTTGAATTCGGAAGGCTCGTCAACGAGATAGCCGATGTCTTTCAGGAAGGACTTGTACTCGGCCATGTCCAGCTTCTACCCTTGTGATCACGGTTCCAGCTGTCCATTTTTTCCTGGATCGCATCACGCTTGGCCAGCAGCTCGCGGTTGCGTGGCGCCAGCTCGTTCACGATCTTGTCGAATTCTGCCCAGAATTTATCGGCATCGACCCCTGTGCCCGGGATCGCTTCATTGTTCACGAAATCATACAGATTCTTTGCGACCTGAATGCCGCCGATTTGTACGCGTTCTGTCATCGTTGTCTGCCTCAGTGGGTTACGTTTCCCGACTCCCCCTTCATCTTGAGGGGGCATTCTAATTTGAGCGCCGCATTGTAAGGGAAAATCCTTACAAGATCATGCCTGCACGCGCAAAACTGGTCTGACCAACCAGCATCTCCCGGAAATTCAGGCTTTACGCCAGCTCGTCCCCTCTCGGGAATCGTCCAGAATAATACCCTTCTCGAGTAGCTCGTCGCGGATCCGGTCGGCCTCGGCAAAATTCTTCGCCTTTCGGGCATCGGCCCGGGCCTGGATCATCGCTTCAATGTCTTCGGCGCTGAGCTCACCACCGGTGTCCGCCTGGAAAAACGCCTCGGGGTCCTGTTGCAACAGCCCCAGGACACCGCCGAGCCTCACCAGAATCGCCGCAGTACGTTTGGCATCCTCTTCGCGACCATCGCGACGATGCTGGTTGATTTCGTTGGCAACCGCGTGGAGGACAGCAATGGCGCCCGCAGTATTGAAGTCATCGTCCATCGCCTCGGCAAACCGCTCATCATGCTCGGATTCCGGCACATCGGCGGCCTTGGCGGGCACGATGCCTCTAAGGGCATGATACAGCCGAGTGAGCGTGCGGCCGGCCTCGGCCAGATTTTCCTCGGAGTAGTCCACCTGGCTGCGGTAATGGCTGGACACCAGGAAGTAACGGACCACTTCCGCCGGGTACTTCTCCATGATCTCGCGGATGGTGAAGAAGTTGCCCAAAGACTTGGACATCTTTTCCTTGTTCACCCGGATGGCGCCCGCGTGCATCCAGGTGTTCACAAAGGTGTGGCCAGTGGCACACTCGGATTGGGCAATCTCGTTCTCGTGGTGCGGGAACAACAGGTCCGGCCCGCCGCCGTGAATGTCAAACGTATCCCCCAGGCAGCATGTGGACATCGCCGAGCACTCAATGTGCCAGCCGGGACGACCATCGCCCCAGGGCGAGGGCCAGCTGACCTCCCCTGCCTTGGCCGCTTTCCACAACGCAAAATCCGCCGGACTGCGTTTGGCTTCCTGCACGTCAACTCGCGCGCCCGCCAGCAGATCCTCCAGTTTTTTCTTGCTGAGCTTGCCGTATTCCTCGAAGGAATCAACGGCAAAATAGACATCACCGTTATCCGCCGCATAGGCGTGGCCACTGGCAATCAGCTTATGGATCATCGCGATGATTTCGTCAATGTACGCAGTCGCCCGGGGCTCTTCGTCCGGAGACAGCACACCAAGACGAGCTTCATCTTCGTGCATCGCCCTGATCATCCGGTCGGTAAGCTCGTTATAGGGCTCACCGTTCTCATCCGCACGGCGCAAGATCTTGTCGTCAATATCGGTGATGTTGCGAACGTAGTTTACGTCGTAGCCGCGATGGCGCAGGTAACGGGTAATCACGTCAAAGGCCACCAGCACCCGTGCATGGCCCAGGTGGCAGTAGTCGTAGACGGTCATACCGCAGACATACATCCGCACCTTGCCCGGCTCAATCGGCCGGAACTCTTCCTTTTGCTGGGTCAGCGTGTTGTAGATGCGGATCACTTGCCCCCCTTACCCCAGGAATCCCTGAGCGTAACCGTGCGGTTGAACACCGGCCGACCGGCAGACTCGGTATGGGCCTGATCGCAGAAGAAATAGCCTTCCCGCTCGAACTGGTAGGGAAGATCTGTGCGGGGCGCGGCAAGACTCTTCTCTACCCGGGCACCCTTCAGGACCACCAGTGATTCCGGGTTCAGGTGATCCATCAAATCACCTTCCTTGTCACTGTCCGGGGACTCATGGTTGAACAGGCGGTCGTACAGATTAATGTCCGCCTCCACGCTATCGGTGGCAGACACCCAATGAATCACGCCATTGGGTTTGTAGCCTTCGGGATTGACACCCAAGGTGTTGGGATCGTACTCGCATTTCAGCTCCACGATCTCACCGTTGTCATCACGAACCACTTCGCGGCAGGTCATCACGTAACCGCCCCGCAGACGCACCGCCTGATCCGGCGCCAGCCGCTTCCATTTGCGCGGCGGCTCCATTTCAAAATCTTCCCGATCGATAAAAAGCGTCTGGGTCCAGGGCACTTCCCGCTCGCCCATATCGGGGTCCTGCGGATGAACCGGCAGGATCAGGGTTTCACTCTTGTCGGCCGGGTAATTGGTCAGTGTGACTTTCAGCGGGCGCATGACACACATGGCTCTCGGTGCGCGAGTGTTCAGATCTTCGCGAATAGCGTGCTCCAGCATGCCCACATCCACGGTACCGCCAGCCTTATTCACGCCAATCATGTCGCAGAAGGTGCGGATGGACTCCGGCGTATAACCGCGCCGGCGCATGCCCGAAATGGTTGGCATCCGGGGATCGTTCCAGCCATCAACCACGCCCTCATCCACCAGTCGCTTGAGCTTGCGCTTCGAGGTGATGGTGTAATTCAGGTTCAGACGGGCAAACTCGATCTGGCGTGGGTGACAGGGGCCGGAGATGTTATCCAGAACCCAGTCATACAGCGGCCGGTGATCCTCGAATTCCAGGGTGCACAGGGAATGGGTAATCCCCTCCATGGCGTCTGAAATCGGATGCGTGAAGTCATACATCGGGTAGATGCACCATTTGTTACCGGTCTGATGGTGCTCTGCGTAACGGATACGATAAAGAATCGGATCCCGCATGTTGATGTTCGGCGAGGCCATATCGATCTTGGCCCGCAGCACCAGCTCACCGTTCTGGTACTTGCCATCCCGCATGTCGCGGAACATCTGCAGACTCTCTTCCACCGGGCGGTCCCGGTAGGGGCTGTTTCTGCCAGGCTCTTTCAGGCTTCCGCGGTACTCAGCCATTTCGTCGGCTGTCAGGGCGCACACATAGGCCTTGTCCCGGGTAATCAGTTCCTCGGCAAATTCATAGAGAGCATCAAAGTAATCCGAGGCATAACGGACGTCCCCGGCCCACTCGTAGCCAAGCCACTCCACATCCTGTTTGATGGCGTCGATGTATTCCTGGTTTTCCTTTTCCGGGTTGGTGTCGTCAAACCGCAGGTTGCAGTCGCCGGAAAAGGTCTCGGCGATGCCAAAATTCAGGCAGATCGATTTGGCATGACCAATATGCAGGTAACCGTTGGGCTCCGGCGGGAATCGGGTGACCACCTTGCCGGTATGCTCTCCGCTGGCGATGGCGTCTTCGATCAGGCTCTGGATAAAGTTGTGGGCTTTCTTCGACTCGGCGCTCATACAATCTCTGTTAAAAGGGGAGTGAATCTTAAACCGCGTATTATACTCACAAATCCTTGCCGGACTCATGCATAGCAGGAAACTCTTGAGTACAATGGGCCCTGTAACGTACCTAACCTTTCTGAACAGGAAAACCTGATGATTCTGCTGACAACCAACTACGGTGACATCAAGCTGGAACTGGACTATGACAAGGCACCGGAAACCGCCAAGAATTTTGAACAGTACGTTCGCGACGGTTTTTACGATGGCCTCATTTTTCACCGTGTGATCAGCAATTTCATGATTCAGGGCGGAGGCTTCGAGCCCGGCATGACGCCGCGCAAAACCCGCGATTCCATCCAGAACGAAGCCGATAACGGCCTGAGCAACATGCAGGGCACCATCGCCATGGCACGCACCATGGACCCGCATTCCGCTACCGCCCAGTTCTTTATCAACGTTGAGAATAACGGCTTCCTCGACCACACCGCCAAGAACGCGGAAGGCTGGGGCTACTGCGTGTTCGGCAAGGTTGTCGAGGGCATGGACACGGTCAACGCAATCCGTGCGGTCCGCACCACCATGCGAGCGGGCCACCAGGACGTGCCTGCCGATGACGTGGTTATCGAAAAGGCTGAGGTTCTGGAGGACGCGTGACCACGCTGTTTATTTCAGACCTTCACCTTGAGGAATCCCGCCCGGATATTACTGAGGCATTTCTGGGGTTTCTCGACGGGACAGCCAGCGGCGTTGATCAGCTCTATATCCTCGGTGATTTCTTCGAGGCCTGGATCGGCGATGACGAACGCACGCCGCTCCAGGAACAGATTGCTGCTGCCCTGCGCAAACTGAGGGATAGCGGCACCGACATCTTCCTGATGCACGGCAATCGGGATTTTCTGATTGGTGAGGATTTCTGCAAGCGGGCCGGCGCAACCCTTCTGGACGACCCCACGGTAATCGATCTGCACGGCACCCCTACCCTCCTCATGCATGGCGACAGCCTGTGCACGGCCGATGTGGAGTACCAGAAGTTCCGGGCCAACATGCGCAACCCTCAGTGGCAACAGATGATACTCCAGCGTCCTCTTGAGGACCGCCAGCAGATGGCCCGCCAGCTGCGGGAAATCAGCATGGCGAAAAATCAGGGCAAGGAAGAGTTCATCATGGACGTAACGCCGGAGGAAGTGGTCAAGGACATGGAAGCCCACGGTGTCCAGCGCATGATTCATGGCCACACCCACCGCCCCGCCGTGCATGAGCTCATTGCCAACGGCTTGCCGGCAAAACGGATTGTCCTGGGCGACTGGGACAAGAACGTCTGGTGGCTCGAGGCGGAACCTGGCAAAGAGCCCGAGCTGAAGAAACAACCGTTATAAAAAAACCGGGCAAATGCCCGGTTTTTTTAGCCTTGGCTTCAGTGCGCCAGTATCTGCTGGAGAAACTTCTGGGTCCGAGCTTCCTGCGGGTTTGTAAAAAACTCGTGCGGTGGTGCTTCCTCCACAATCTCACCACCATCCATGAAGATGACTCTATCGGCCACGGTTTTGGCAAAGCCCATCTCATGGGTTACACAAAGCATCGTCATGCCGCTGCCGGCGAGCTCAATCATTACATCGAGCACTTCCTTGATCATCTCGGGATCCAGCGCCGACGTTGGCTCATCGAACAGCATGATTTTCGGCTTCATGCACAGCGCCCGGGCGATCGCAACCCGCTGTTGCTGGCCACCGGACAACTGTCCGGGATATTTGAGAGCCTGGTCGGGGATCTTTACCCTCTCCAGATACTCCATGGCCGTCGCTTCCGCCTCTTTGCGAGGAATCTTGCGGACCCAGATTGGCGACAGGCAACAGTTCTCCAACACGGTCAGGTGCGGGAACAGGTTGAAATGCTGGAATACCATGCCGACTTCCCGGCGAACCGTATCGATCTGGCGCACATCATCCGTCAGCTCAACGTCGTCGACGATGATTTTGCCTTGTTGATGCTCTTCCAGCCGGTTAATGCAGCGAATGAACGTCGATTTACCGGAGCCGGACGGCCCGCAGATAACAATTCGTTCGCCCTGGGCCACTGTCAGGTTCAGGTCCTTCAGTACGTGAAAATCCCCGTACCACTTGTGCATCCCTTCCACGCGGATGATATCGGGTTTCTTGTCGGTGCCACCCTGCCCGGAGGACGTCACGTTGGATGTCTGGGTTTGTTCTGTCATTGGATTACCCATCAGGTTTTATGACCGGTGTCGAGTTTGCGTTCAAGGTTCTGACTGTAGCGGGATATGCCGAAGCAAAAGACCCAGAAACAGAAAGCGACAAAGACATAGCCTTCGATGGCAACGTTTTGCCACGCGGGGTCAGTCACAGTGGACTGGACCGTACCAAGCACATCGAAGAGGCCGATAATCAGAACCAGCGTGGTGTCCTTGAACAGTGAAATGAAGGTATTCACGATTCCCGGAATCACCATTTTCAGCGCCTGGGGAAGAATAACGAGCCCCATCTTCCGCCAGTAGCCGAGCCCGAGTGCATCAGCTGCCTCATACTGGCCCCGCGGAATGGCTTGCAGACCACCCCGGATGACTTCCGCCATATAGGCAGACTGCCAGAGTGTGATACCAATCAGGGCCCGTGCCAGTTTTTCGAAGTTGACGCCTTCAGGGAGGAATAGCGGCAGCATCACCGAGGCCATAAAAAGCACTGTGATCAGGGGCACCGCCCGCCAGACCTCGATGAACACCACGCTCAGACCACGAATGATCGGCATCTCCGAGCGCCGTCCAAGGGCCAGTAGAATGCCAATAGGCAGAGAGGCGAGGATGCCGATGTATGCGAGAATCAGGGTCAGCATCAGGCCGCCCCATTTTGTGCTCTCGACAACCTCAAGGCCGAACGTGCCGCCGGGTATCAGGAAATACCCGATGATGGGCAAGCCGGTCATGCCGAAAATCCCGAGCCATTTGCGGCCAGGGAACCGCTCGATGAACTGGGGTACAAACGCAATGGCCAGCAGCAGGAACATGGCGTCCACACGCCACTGCAGCTCATCGGGGTAGAACCCGTAAATGAAGAAATTCAGACGCTGACTGATAAACAGCCAACAGGCGCCCGCGCCAGTACAGTCACTCGCATCCTGGCCCTGGAAGTTCGCTTCGAACAGCAACCAGTTCAGCAGGGGGCCTACACTGGTCACCAGCAAATAGCCAACCGCCAAGGTCAGCAAGGCGTTGTACCAGGTTGAGAACAGGTGCTCTCGCATCCACTTGATCGGACTGAGCGCCTTCTTGGGTGGTTTCATGGTTGACTCAGTCATCATCGCTCCTTAATCGCCACAGCCCGGTTGTAGATATTCATGAACAGCGAGATCGAGAGGCTGATCGTGAGATAAACCGCCATGGTGATCGCTACAACCTCGACCGCTTGCCCGGTCTGGTTAAGGGTCGTGCCCATGAAGACTGCAACGAGATCCGGATAGCCGATGGCCGTCGCAAGGGATGAGTTCTTCGCCAGGTTCAGGTACTGACTGGTTAATGGCGGGATGATGACGCGCATTGCCTGCGGTATCACAACCAGGCGCAACGTAAGTCCGTTAGGGAGTCCCAGCGCTTTGGCCGCTTCCGTCTGGCCCTTGCTCACTGACAGGATACCGGACCGAACTATCTCTGCGATAAAACTGGCCGTGTACAGCGACAACGCCACCCACAGGGCGGCAAGCTCGGGAATGATGGTAATACCACCACCAAAATTGAAGCCCCTCAGTGCGGGTACTTCCCATTCGAGCGGGCTGCCTGCGGCGAAGTAGGCAATTGCCGGCAACAGGACCAGTAGTGCAACACCAACCTTGAAGGTGGGAAAGATCTGGCCAGTAGCGAGCTGCCGCTTTTTGGCCCAGATTCGAATGCCAACAACTGCGGCAATGGCGATTGCCAGAGCCCCCCAGACCAGCCCAAAACCGTCCTGTGCCAGGGGTTCCGGGACATAAAGCCCGCGGTTGTTGAGAAACATGGTACCGCCCACATCGATACTCTGGCGCGGCGAAGGCAAGGCGCCCAGAACGGCGAAATACCAGAAAAAGATCTGCAGCAGTAACGGGATATTCCGGATGACCTCGATGTAAACGAGGGACACCTTGGCAACCAGCCAGTTACTGGACAGACGGGCCACGCCGATGATGAATCCGAGAATCGTTGCAGCAACGATGCCCATTGCGGAGACCAGGAGGGTATTGGTCAGGCCAACCCAGAAGGTTCGGCCATAGGTCATGGTGGCATCGTAAGGGATCAGGCTCATGATGATGCCGAAACCGGCAGTCTCATCAAGAAAGCCGAAACCGGTGCTGATGCCCCTGCTCTCCATGTTGGCGAGCGTGTTTTCTACCAGTGTCCAGCCAGCCCAGAAAACGAGGGCTATGGCGACAACCTGGAAAAAGAGTGAACGTACCCGGGGGTCATACCAGGGCTTGGGCCCCGCAGGTCTTGAATCAATTGTTTGTTTTTTCATGCAATGTTCCGAAAGGCTTCCCTGCAGCTGACTTCATCAGAGATCACCGGAGCGCCGCTTGCGAGGCGCCCAGGTGTGCTTTCAGGTGTTACCGGACTGGCGGGGCATACATGATGCCGCCATCGGTCCACAGGGCGTTGATACCCCGATCCAGACCGAGCGGTGTGTCCGGACCTACATTGCGGTCGTACATTTCGCCGTAGTTACCCACGAGTTTCACAACCTTGTGACCGAAGTCGTCAGGCAGACCAAGCTTGGCACCCATGTCGCCATCCGTGCCCAGCAGGCGCTGAATGTTCGGATTATCAGACTTCAGCATGTCGTCAGCATTGGCGCTTGTGACGCCCAGTTCTTCGGCGTTGATCTGCACTGAAAGCACCCACTTGACGATGTTGAACCACTGGTCATCGCCCTGACGGACGACCGGACCGAGAGGCTCTTTGGAAATGGTGTTCGGGAGGATCGTTGCCGCGCTCGGGTCCGGCAGTTTGGAGCGCAGTGCCGCCAGCTGGGAGCGGTCAGACGTCAGAACGTCGCAGCGTCCCGCAGAGAAACCCTGAACGGTTTGCTCGGATGTGTCGAACACGATCGGCTTGAATTCCATGCCCTTGGCACGGAAGTAGTCGGACAGATTGAGTTCTGTGGTGGTGCCCGCCTGGATACAGATTGAGGCACCGTCAAGCTGGGTTGCATCGGTAACCCCGATATCCTTGTTGATCAGGAAACCCTGGCCGTCGTAGTAGTTCACGCCCGCGAAGTTGAGACCCAGCGAAGCGTCACGGGTCAACGTCCAGGTGGTGTTCCGGGAGAGCATGTCGATTTCACCGGACTGCAGTGCGGTAAAACGCTCTTTTGCAGTGAGGGGCGTAAATTCGACTGCGGAGGCATCACCAAAGATCGCTGCAGCTACGGCGCGGCAGGTATCAACGTCGATACCGGTCCAGTTGCCTTTTTCATCAGGCTGGGAGAATCCCGGAAGACCGGTGGTAACACCACACTGCAGGTGCCCCTTCTCCTTGACGTTCTCCAGAGTCGTGGCGGCCATCGCACCAGTAGCCGAGAAGGTACCTACGGCCAGAGCAATCCCCAGGGCAATCGATTTCGTCTTTCTCATTGTCTTTTCTCCGAACATCAGTTGGTTTTTCGAGACGCATGGACTCAGCAATTTGCGAGCCATACATCTTAAACCCATGATTTGTATTGTTTTTATCCGCCACCAGGGCGTTACAGACAGATCTGAAACGAGGTGACGCTGCTTCATGCACTGATACAGTGCCCTCATTGCGACTCCATGCGCCAGAAAAAGGCAGCATTGGAGCCGTGCCCCTTAAAAGTAGAACAAGGTTCGGTAAATGAACTAGTTTTTATGCAAATTTATTCGGAAATTTTGAAGACGGGTGGCTCTTCATAGGTTTCGAGGCGTTTCAACCAGCCTGGCAGCCAGCGCTCTCGTTCGATGGGATCTTTTGCGTTCTCAGCTCTACGCGTGAGAACAGTAGCGGCCGCCTCCCGAAGCTGCTCGAGGGCACTGCGGTCAGGCGAGCCCGACATTTCCAGCAGCACCTGCAGTAGCCCCCAGCCCTGATCGTTGTAGCGTTCCGTGGGTGAGAGCCCCTCTCCCTTGAAATTCACATAGTCGATGATGGCGTAGACGCCGCCGGGGGTCTGACTGAGCGCTTTCACCCTGTTAGCCACTTCTGACTTTCGATCGTCCGGAGCGGACTCAATGATTTTTCCAAGCGACTGCCTGGCCCGCCGGAATATAAATTCAGCCTGGATCCCCTGGGTGCCGGCCAGAAACTCCCGCAGTTCCGCCAGCCGGGGCGAGTCTTCGACGGCCACGAATTCCGCTTTTTCGCTCCAGGGAGCGTCGAACGGCTCCAGAGCCAGCAACCATTCGGGAATATTGACTTGCCGTTGCTCCATGTATTCCATCAGCGCGGGAAAGCTCTCGACAAACCGACCTTCAACGCCCTTCGGATACCAGATGAAGTGCCCGATACCGAGCGAAGGGAACGCTTCACCATCGTTCCAGTGGACCAGGCACTGGAAACGACCTGCGCATTCGTTCCGGAAAATCTGTTGACCGACCCAGTCCAACTGCGCGGAGGTCAGCGCCAGGGAAACATCTACATCGGGACTCTCCGACGCGGACAGATCCTGGGACTCAGGACCGGGATCCATAGCCTCATTCGCAGAGTCACAACCAACGAGTGCGAAAGCCGTGATCAAACCAAATAATGCAAACGATCTACCTAACACCAGCGCCTCCGGGAAGGTCAAAATTGCTAGCGATCACTCTACAGCATGTTCGGCCAGTCTTGCTTTGATGTCCTCTGGAATCGGCAAGGCTTTCTCTGTTTCATAGTCAAAATGGATCAGCACGGCGACGCCCCGCGCTATCTGCTTATCGCCCTGCCAGGCTTCCTGAACCACATGGAACGAGGAATTGCCGATTTTGCCGATACCCGTTTTGATCTTGACCGGAATATGCCAGTAGCTCTGGGCCAACAGGTCGATTTCCAGGCGCGCAATGATCAGCGGCCAGGTCTCCGCCTCAAGGGTGGGATGGAAAATCCGGAAAACCGGCGTTCTGGCCTGCTCGAACCAGACTGGCAGACTGGTATTGCTGATATGCCCAAGGGCATCGGTATCGCTGAAACGTGGTTCCAGTTCCAGATGAAACATGGTGGCTTCCCCTTTTCTGAAAACCGCCTACTATACACCGGCCACACGCAAACAACCCAGATCTCCGACTAAGGAACGATACGCAGAAGCTGCCCGTCGGCGCTGTCGGTAAGCAGATACACTGCGCCCTCAGGTCCGGTGGCAACATCCCGAATCCTCTCGCCACGCTCATGGAGCATCGTTTCCACGTCGCTTGCTTGCCGTCCGGAGAGCCTCACCCTGTGCAGACTTTTCTCCGCCAGCGCTCCGACTAGCAGGTCACCCTGCCAGCCCGGAAACAGTTCGCCCCGGTAGCGGGTCATCCCTGAGGGCGCGATAGAAGGCGTCCAGTGCAGCAGAGGTTGCTCCATACCCTCCCGTTCAACAAAGGGCGTGATCATTGCACCGGTGTAGTCTATGCCGTGAGTGATCACCGGCCAGCCATAGTTTTTTCCCGGCTCTATCAGGTTAATCTCATCCCCACCGCGCGGGCCGTGTTCATGGGCGATCAGCAGGCCCTCAACGGAATCGTAGACCAGCCCCTGAACGTTGCGGTGCCCGTAACTGTAGATTTCTGGTAGAGCGCCTTCCTGGCCGACGAAGGGATTATCCGCGGGGGCGGAGCCATCCGCATGAAGGCGGACAATTTTGCCCAGATGACTGGAGAGGTTCTGCGCCTGCTCACGGTAGTCGAAACCGTCGCCCAGAGTCACAATCAACGTACCATCGGGAAGCCAGGCCATACGGCCGCCATAGTGCGCACTTCCCTGTTTGGCGGGTTGAGCCCGGAATATCTCGACAACATCCGTCAGCGCGGACCCCTGCAACCGACCCCGGGCAACGCAAAGGTGATTCGCAGAGGCGGTGCCGCAGGCATAGGCGAGAAAAACCTCCCGGTTGATCTCGAAGTCTGGCGACAGCAGGACATCAAAAAGGCCAGCCTGGGCATCATTGTAAACCGGCGGCACTCCCGTAATCGGCTGCTCGCTCAAGGCCCAATTAGCGGCGATTCGCCGCAGTCGCCCTGCCCGCTCGGTTACCAGGGCGCCACCGTCTGGGAGAAATGCCAGGGACCAGGGATGTTCAAGGCCCGACACCAGGGTTTCAACGGAATAGCCGTCGGCAGACTCGGCCTCAACCGGCCCCGACTGCCAACCAAGGCCAACGGTCAGAAAGCAGACCGCGACAACGGGAACTGAGAAGCCGCCGGTCGCTGCTCTGCGAGGTTCCGTCAAACGGGCAAAGAGCCAACCGGCGAATGCCGCTGTCAGCAGCATTGCGAACAGTCCACCGGTGGTTCGGGTTGCCGCAACGAGCGTCGGCATTGGCAAGAGTGCGTTGACAGTTGCAAACGCAACCCACAAACCGGCGCCTCCCGCCAACACAAAAAGCGGAGATCGCGAACCCGGCCCCACCAGACGGGCAAGGCCTGCCGCAGTCATCTGGGAAACCAGGAAACTCACTCCAAAGAGGATCCCGTAGACAGGCGCGAAGGATCCCAGGTCATGAATCGTGGCGGAGAGTCGTGCCTTGGCGTCGATCTGAACCCCCAATTCCTGAAGCGCCAGCAGGTTGAGCTGAGTCTGCACCAGGGTCCCGATAACGACACCGACCACGAGCGCAATGACAAAGCTCACCAGGTTTCTTTTGTTTTTGTGTGTGCCAGCCATCCTGTCGCCTCCGGAGTTTTACCCTTTATACGAACCATTCTGTCAGATACAAACACAAAAAAGCCGGAGCATCACGCTCCGGCTTTTTGGCGGCAGGTTCACCCTGCACATTTACTGCTCCACAAAGGCCCGTTCAATCACGTAATGCCCCATGTCGCCGCCCCGGGCTTCCTTGAAACCCATATTGTTCAGGATGGCGCAGGTGTCCTTGAGCATGCTCGGGCTGCCGCAGATCATGAACCGATCGTTTTCCGGATCGAAGTCCGGCAAGTCCAGATCACGGGTAATCTTCCCGGTTTCCATGGCATCGGTCAGCCGGCCCCGGTTGCGGAACTCTTCGCGAGTGACGGTGGGATAGTAAACCAGCTTGCCCTTGACCATTTCGCCGAAGTATTCGTTCTCCGGCAATTCCTCAATTTCCTTCTGATAGGCCAGCTCGGACACGTAACGAACGCCATGGGTCAGGATCACCTTATCGAAGGCCTCGTAAACCTCTGGATCCTTGATGATGCTCATGAAGGGGGCAAGCCCGGTACCGGTGCTGATCAGCCAGAGGTTCTTGCCCGGCAGCAGGTTATCCAGAATCAGGGTACCCGTTGGTTTGCGGCTTACCAGAATTTCGTCGCCCACCTGAATCTTCTGTAGACGGGATGTGAGTGGGCCGTCCTGCACCTTGATCGAGAAGAACTCAAGCTCTTCCTCGTAGTTCGCACTGGCAATACTGTAGGCGCGCATCAGCGGCTTGCCCTCGGTCTCCAGACCGATCATGACGAAATGACCGTTTTTGAAACGAAAGCCCGGATCACGGCTTGTGGTGAAGCTGAACAGGGTATCGTTCCAGTGATGGACGCTGGTAACTTTCTCTTTGATCAGGTTGCTCATGTAAACCTCTTGCCTGTTCGATACGCTGTTTTAAGGCGAATGATTTAACTTTGGATTGCGCTCAGTCTAACCCGGCACTAACCTATCGGGAAAATGGGATATTCTCATAACCTTATTCGAGTAAACCGATTAAGAGCGAAAAGTTATGAAATACAGTTTCCGACAGCTGGAGGTTTTCCTTGCAGCGGCACACTTCCAGAACATTACCCGGGCCGCCGAATCGCTGGCCATGTCGCAGTCAGCAGCCAGTAGTGCACTTAAAGAACTGGAGAATCAGTTCGATATCCAGCTCTTCGATCGCGTTGGCAAACGGCTTCAGTTAAACGAACTCGGGCGACTTTACCGCCCCAAGGTGGAAGCCGTCTTGGCCCAGGCGAACGAACTGGAACAGGCCTTCAGCAAGCACACGGAAGTGGGTGCGCTCAAAGTAGGTGCCACGCTTACTATCGGAAACTATCTGGCCGTGGGTGTCATGGCCCAATACATGAATACCCCTACACACCCCAGAGTCTCTCTGGAAGTGGCCAACACAAGCACCATTGCCAGACGAGTCAAGGACTTTGAGTTGGACATCGGGTTGATTGAAGGCGAATTACAGTCACCTGAGCTGGATGTGTTGCCCTGGCGAGGTGATGAACTGGTGGTGTTCTGCTCTCCGAGCCATCCTCTTGCCGGCAAGAACTCTCTCTCCGACGAGGACCTGCGCAGCGCCACCTGGATCATGCGGGAGCCAGGGTCAGGAACCCGTCAGAGCTTTGAACGTGGCATGCACGGGCTGCTGCCGGACCTGAACGTCCTGCTGGAACTTGAACATACGGAAGCCATCAAGCGGGCGGTAGAAGCAGACCTGGGCATTGGCTGCCTGTCTGAAGTGGTGCTGGCCGATGCCTTCAAGCGAGGCAGCCTGGTACCACTGACCGTGCCCGAACACCGGCGATTCGATCGGCAGTTCTACTTTATCCTGCACAAGCAGAAATACCGCAGCGCCGGCATTGACGCCTGGATAGAGCTCTGCCGGCAGTTACGCTGAAACCGGCCCACTGTGGAACCGGAACTCCGTATCCGGCTCTTCAACCAATGCTTTCTCAAGCGCCAGAAAATCCCCCACGCGCGCCTCAATCGGCCCACCTGCAGCCTGCTCGGCCAGCGCGAGGTAATCCTGATAATGGCGGGCTTCGGATTTCAGCAGGCTGGTGTAGAAGTCCGCCAGCTTCTCATCCAGAAATGGCGCCAGGGCAGCAAACCGCTCACAGGAGCGCGCCTCGATGATTGCGCCCACGATCAATACATCCACCAGACGTCCGGGATCTTCGGTGCGAACTGCCTGTCTCAAACCGGCAGCGTAGCGGGCCGGCGTCAGGTGACAATACTCCACGCCCCGCTTTTTCATGATCGCCAGCACCTGCTCGAAATGCCTCAGCTCCTCACGGGCCAGCCGGGACATCTTGTTCAACAGGTCGGTGTTGTCGACATAACGGTACATCAAACTCAGCGCTGTGGAGGCGGCCTTTTTCTCGCAGTGGGCGTGATCAATCAGCATCAGATCCTGATTCGCCAGGGCGTTGTCGATCCATTGTTGCGGGGTCCGGCACGGCAGGAAGTTGTGAATCTCTTGCAGGGCGTCGTTCATGGCTAAGCACATTGGTTAATTGGCGGCGGGCGAGTATATCGCACTTAACAGATTCCTCCGACCTCTGTCCAACTTAACTTTATAAGGGGTTTCCTATAGAATGCAGCGCCAGATTGAGGAGTCTCTGAATAAACCCTGAAACCCCATCGGTGATTTGAGGCATTATTCAGAGGCTCCTGCGGCCTTTCCGCCAAAAACCGCCCGCCAAGGCATGAAGCCAACGGCGCGGGACATTCCAACTGATGAGGGTCCATATCGTGTTAGAAGCCTATCGTGAACACGTTGCTGAACGTGAAGCTCTGGGTATTCCTCCCAAGCCCCTGAACGCCGAGCAAACCGCTGCTCTGGTCGATCTGCTGAAAAACCCGCCGGCCGGCGAGGAAGATACCCTGGTGTATCTCCTGGAAAACCGTGTGCCGCCAGGTGTGGATGAAGCCGCCTACGTGAAGGCCGCTTTCCTGACCGCCATTGTGAAAGGCGAAGCGTCTTCTCCGCTGCTGGACAAGCAGACAGCGGTCAAGCTGCTGGGCATGATGCAGGGTGGCTATAACATCGCGACTCTGGTCGACCTTCTGGATGACTCCGAACTGGCCGAACTGGCCGGTGAGCAGCTCAAGCGTACCCTGCTGATGTTCGACGCCTTCAACGACGTGAAGGAAAAGATGGACGCAGGCAACCCCGTTGCCAAGGCAGTCATTGAATCCTGGGCCAACGGCGAGTGGTTCACCAACAAGAAGAAGGTACCCGAGAGCACCAAGATGGTGGTGTTCAAGGTTACTGGCGAAACCAACACCGACGATCTGTCACCGGCTCCGGACGCCTGGTCACGCCCCGACATCCCGCTGCACGCCCGCGCTGCCTACAAAATGGAGCGCGACGGCCTGAAGCCGGAAGAGCCCGGCGTTACCGGCCCCATGAGCCAGATCGACGAAATCAAGTCCAAGGGCCTGCCCGTTGCCTTTGTTGGTGATGTTGTCGGTACCGGTTCTTCCCGTAAGTCCGCCACCAACTCTGTTCTGTGGTTCTTCGGTGAAGACATCCCGGGCGTGCCCAACAAGCGTGCCGGTGGTGTCTGTATCGGTAACAAGGTTGCTCCGATCTTCTTCAACACCATGGAAGATGCCGGCGCCCTGGTTTTCGAGGCTCCCGTTGACAACATGAACATGGGCGACGTGATCGAGATCCGTCCGTACGAAGGCAAGATCCTGAACGAAGCCGGTGAAACCATCTCCGAGTTCAAGTTCAAGTCTGATGTGATCCTGGACGAAGTTCAGGCCGGCGGCCGTATCCCCCTGATCATTGGCCGTGGCCTGACTGCCAAGGCTCGTACAGCACTGGGCATGGGCGCGACCGACCTGTTCCGCCTGCCGAAAGATCCCGAAGCCGGCACCAAGGGCTTCACCCTGGCCCAGAAGATGGTCGGTAAGGCCTGTGGCCTGGAAGAAGGCAAAGGCGTTCGTCCGAACACCTACTGCGAGCCGCACATGACCACCGTAGGTTCCCAGGACACCACCGGCCCGATGACCCGGGACGAGCTGAAAGATCTGGCATGTCTGGGCTTCCAGGCTGATCTGGTTATGCAGTCCTTCTGTCACACCGCTGCCTACCCGAAGCCGGTTGACGTGGAAATGCAGCACACCATGCCGGACTTCATCCGCACCCGTGGCGGTGTTTCCCTGCGCCCGGGCGACGGCATCATCCACTCCTGGCTGAACCGCATGCTGCTGCCGGACACCGTCGGCACCGGTGGTGACTCCCACACCCGTTTCCCGATGGGCATCTCCTTCCCGGCCGGTTCCGGCCTGGTTGCGTTTGCCGCTGCCACCGGCGTAATGCCGCTGGATATGCCGGAGTCTGTTCTGGTTCGCTTCAAGGGCGAAATGCAGCCCGGCATCACCCTGCGCGACCTGGTACACGCCATTCCGCTGTACGGCATCAAGCAGGGCATGCTGACCGTTGAGAAGAAAGGCAAGATCAACGAGTTCTCCGGTCGCATCCTGGAAATCGAAGGCCTTGAGCACCTGACCGTTGAGCAGGCGTTCGAACTGTCTGATGCCTCTGCCGAGCGCTCCGCAGCCGGTTGTACCATCAACCTGTCTGAAGACTCCGTAGCCGAGTACCTGCGCTCCAACATCACCATGCTGCGCTGGATGATTGCCGAAGGTTACGGCGACCCGCGTACCCTGGAGCGTCGCGCCCAGCAGATGGAAGAGTGGCTGGCTGATCCGAAGCTGATGCGTGCCGACAAAGATGCCGAGTACGCCCACGTTATCGAGATCGACCTGGCTGACATCAAAGAGCCGATCGTATGCTGCCCGAACGACCCGGACGACGCCAAGTTCCTGTCCGAAGTGGCAGGCGACAAGGTGGACGAAGTCTTCATCGGTTCCTGCATGACCAACATCGGTCACTTCCGTGCCGCTGGTAAGCTACTTGAACAGCACAAGGGTCCGCTGAGCACCCGCCTGTGGATGTCTCCGCCGACCAAGATGGATCAGGCCCAGCTGATGGAAGAAGGCTACTTCAACACCTACGGCACTGCCGGTGTTCGCACCGAAATGCCGGGCTGCTCCCTGTGCATGGGTAACCAGGCGCGTGTAGCACCGAAGTCGACGGTTCTGTCCACGTCCACCCGTAACTTCCCGAACCGCCTCGGTGATGGTGCCAACGTGTACCTGACCTCTGCGGAACTGGCAGCTGTGGGTGCGGTTCTGGGCAAACTCCCCTCCCCTGCGGAGTACATGGAGTACGCCAAGGACCTGAACAGCATGTCGAAAGAGATCTACAAGTATCTCAACTTCGACCAGATGGAGAACTACACCAAGAAGGCTGCCGAGGCGAACGTTGCCTAAGCGCTGACCTTCAGGTCTAGCTCCACAAAAACGCCAGCCCTCGGGCTGGCGTTTTTTATGCCTGCTTACATACCCGGGACGCCCACATACTCAGTCGATAATAAGCCTCACCAGAATCGCAGCCACCATAACGAGGGTAATCCCCTTGATCCAACGTGCGCCGCGTTTGCTCATATTGACCCGGGTAGCGATAAACGCACCGGTAACGTTGCCCAGTGCCAGGGTCAGGCCCACGCCCCAGCGCACCTGATCGTTAAGGGCGAACACTACCAGTGCTGCAAAAGTAAATGGCAGCACGATCGAGACCTTGAGAACGTTCACCTGGCGCAGGTCGATCTTGAGCATGTGGTAAAGCACCACAAGGAAAAGCACTCCGACACCAACCTGAATGAATCCGCCGTACATGCCAACCACGAACATCGCCAGGTAGACAGCCGGACCCAGGCGCTCAGGCGTCAACGGACGGGTATTGAGAACGGGCTGCGGCAACAGCATGAAGACAGAGGCGCAAATCATGGCCGCCACGAGCACCCATTCGAACACCGTATCGGAAACCCAGGTAGCGACCCAGGCACCCACAAGGGAGCCCAGAACCGCTGGAATCGCCAGGTGCAGGCTGACAACAAGGTTGCCATGCCCCATGCGGTAGAAGCTGCCTACCGCAGTGACACTCTGCAAGGTTATCGCCACCCGGTTCGTGCCGTTGGCCACCTGGGGCGGCAGACCGAGAAACATCAACAGGGGCAGGGTCAGCATGGAACCGCCGGCTGAGAGAACATTAATAAAACCGGCAATGCCGCCGATCGTCAGCAAAGCCCCGATTTCCAGAACAGTCACTCAGCGCGCTCCATCCAAGCTTGGGGGATACGACAGTAGACCCCTCGATAAGGAATCATTATGACTAAAAAAAGGACTCCCGAAGGAGCCCTTTTCACTTCTGATAACGCTTTTCAAGCGTTTTTTTACCGTTCGATGTGCTGGTACTCACCGGCATCGGCGGTTACCGAGCTCACTACCAGGATTGCGATGAACGCCGCAATGAAGCCCGGAATAATTTCATAGACACCCGGGCCACCCATGAACGAGCCGTTCCAGCCCAAGGAGATCCAGATAATGACCGTGGCGGCACCGACAACCATACCCGCAATCGCTCCCGCACCATTGGTGCGCGGCCACATCAGCGACAGGATGATCAGCGGGCCGAATGCAGCACCAAAGCCTGCCCAGGCGTTGGCAACCAGCGCAAGAACCTGAGAGTCCGGGTCGGAGGCGATGAAGGCTGCGACGAGACCGACGAGGACAACGCACACCCGACCAATATTCACGCATTCCTTATCGGTTGCTTCCTTACGCAGGAACAGGCGATAGAAGTCTTCTGTCAGCGAGGAGGAAGACACCAGCAGCTGACTGGAAATTGTACTCATAACCGCCGCCAACAAGGCTGCATACAGGAAGCCAGTAATCAGGGGATGGAACAGCATATCGGACAGAATGATAAAGATGGTCTCAGGATCCTGGATGTCCATACCATTGCGAATGGCGTAGGCGCGACCAAAGACACCCAGTGAGATCGCACCGATCAGGGAGATCAGCATCCAGCTCATGCCGATGTTCCGGGCAACCGGCACATCCTTCAGGGTACGGATGGCCATAAAACGCACGATGATATGGGGCTGACCAAAGTAACCCAAACCCCAGGTAACCGCAGACAGCCAACCTATGAAGGTCAGGCCTTCCGTCCAGGACAGCAGTGTCGGATCGACTTCATTCAAAGTTTGTGACGCCTGGGCAAAACCACCGCCACCTTCGCCAAACAGCACAACGGCCGGCATAATCACCAGCGCCAGCATCATGATGCAGCCCTGCACAAAGTCCGTCATGCTCACGGCCAGGAAACCACCTACCACGGTATAGGCCAAAACCACACCCAGGGTGATGACGATACCAACTGCGTAATCACTCAAGCCACCGAAGTTGAAAATCCCGGAGAACGCGCTTTCGAACAGCTTGCCACCGGCAACCAGACCTGACGCCGTGTACACTGCGAAAAAGATAACAATGACGATCGCAGATACTGTTCTGAGGGAAAGTGCCTGCGTCGGGAAGCGGTTCGCCAGGAACGATGGAATGGTAATGGCATTTCCGTAGTGAACGGTCTGCTCACGAAGCCGTGGCGCAACCAGCGTCCAGTTAAAGAATGCCCCCACGAGCAGGCCAATACCGATCCAGGCCGATCCGAGACCGGAAGCAAAAAGCGCCCCTGGCAGCCCCAGAAGCAACCAGCCACTCATATCAGAAGCGCCGGCTGAAAGCGCAGCAACCTTCGGACTGAGGGCTCGACCGCCCAACATATAGTCCTCGGATGAAGAGGTAGCTCTGCGCATGGCATAAACGCCAATGGCGATCATGAGCGCAAAGTAAGCAAATAGACTGATCCAAACACCAATAGCCATAAGGGCTCCTCCGGTTTAATGAGTCGGAATAGATCCGCTCGCAAAGCACATGGCTGACCTTCTGCCAACTCGCTGCACTATTCTTCTTTTGTTCCCGAATTCCATCTCAATTGAAGCAGGGATTTTTCCTTGTGGTAATTCCCTGAACCTGAGTGCGCAAAGGGCATTTGCGACTCTCACCCCGCACCGGGCTTCAGTCGCTATAAGTTAGTATTAGTGCGGATTTCAGGCTTACGAAATCCTACGATTCTTTTGCACAATCCTACGGGACTAATGAACTGAGGGGCCAAATCAGGCCACACTCTCGCCAACCTGTAATCGTGACGGCGTGGTCCCCTTGTATTTCCGCAAGGCATTTGTCAGCGCGCTTTGCGACGAGAAACCGGTTCGATAACTGATTTCAGACACCGTAAGGGTCGTTGTTGCGAGAAGGTGCGCCGCCTGATCCAGGCGCGTCTGTAACAGAAACTGGTGCGGCGTTATGCCTGCCAGGTCCCTGAACACCTCATGGAACCGGCTGACACTGAGGCAAACCTCTCCAGCCATGTCTTCAACGGTGATCTTCTTATGGAGATTTCTGAGGATGAAGCGGCGGATTGCATCAGGGCTGATCGCATTCCGGTTTGACGTGAAGGACTGGCCATCCGTGATCCGGTCAGCCATGCAGTAAAGAATGCTTGAAGCCAGGTGCTGCTGGAGCGTTACATGATTGGGCGCGCGATCAAACTCGCCAGCGGCGAACTGGACAAGACCGTGCAGGCGACTATCCATCTGCAAGGTTCGCGGCTTTTCAAAGACCCGCATCATGCGCTCATAGTCGGCGTGAGCCGGAGAATTAACGGCGGGTGCAAGCGGATCCAGATTGATGACCAGAACATGGTTCTTGTCATTACCACGATAATCGTGTCGGGCCTCCGTAGGCACCAGATAAGCCCGCCAGGTGTCCAGGTAGGCCCCTGCTCCATCAACGCTCAACTCGGCTTCTCCACGCACCCCGATGACAATCTGGTGGTGCTCATGCCAGTGCTGATGCGCGGCCGTGGGAAGCTTCAGAAGTTTCGCGTTAACCATTAAAACTGCCAGCGTTTAACTGAGAATGTTCCTCAATTAAAGCAGAACATTACAGAAAGTGCACGAATGGAACAAAAACGGCGGCAAAACCAGAGCATTTGTCGGACTTGAAACTATTGACCATTGACCCACCGGTTCAAAAGGCCCGACACCTGATCAGACACCTCTGAGAGCGGACGAGCGGCATCAATCACGTGATACCTGGCGGGCTGTGCCGTCGCCCTGGCAAGATAGGCATCCCTTATTCGCTGGAAAAAATCCAGATCTTCCTGTTCAAAGCGATCCAGTTCACCCCGCTTGCGAGCTCGGGCCATGCCTGTGTCCACGGGGGCATCCAGAACGATAACGTGGTCCGGACGAATGTCACCCTGAACAAGGGTTTCAAGCAAGGCGATTCGTTCTTCGGGAACGCCCCGACCACCACCCTGATAGGCAAAGGTCGCATCGGTAAAACGGTCGCACAGGACCCACTGGCCTCGCTCCAACGCTGGAAGGATCCGCGTGTGGAGATGCTGCGCTCTGGCCGCGAACATCAGCAGCAGCTCGGTAATTTCATTCACCGGCTCGTCCCGGGGTGCCAGTAGGAGCTCGCGGATGGCCTCAGCCATGGGCGTGCCTCCTGGCTCACGGGTAACAATATAATCAAGACCCATCTGATCCAGTGTGCTGGCGGCGTTGGTCAACTGGGTCGACTTGCCAACGCCCTCGGTGCCCTCAAATGTTATGAACTGTCCCCGCGACTTCATCCGGCATCCTCATCAGAATCGGCATCCTGTGGCGCCGGCGAGGAACGGTAATCCTCACGTCGGTTTAGCTGAAACTCTCGCACCGCCTTCTGGTGCTCCGAGAGTGTGCGAGAGAACTTGTGGGTGCCATCACCCCGGGCGACGAAGTAAAGTGCATCGCCTTTGTCCGGGTGTAGCGCTGCGTGAATGGATTCACGCCCCGGGAGGGCTATGGGCGTGGGAGGTAATCCATTGATTCGGTATGTGTTGTAAGGCGTATAGGTACGCAGATCCTTACGACCAATCCTGCCCTGATAGCTGTCACCCATGCCGTAAATGACCGTGGGATCGGTTTGCAGCCGCATCCCCTTCTGAAGACGACGAACAAATACGCCCGCAACCTGATCCCGCTCATGGGGCGCCCCGGTTTCGCGCTCCACGATCGAGGCCATGATCAAAGCTTCATAGGGAGTGTCGTAAGGGAGCCCTTCTTCCCGCGCTGCCCACTCTTCGGCCAATACGGTTTCCATCCGGTTGAAGGCCCGCTTCAGAAGATCAAGATCCGATTCGCTACTGGTGAAAGCGTAGGTATCGGGAAAGAACCGACCCTCGGGATGCTCGCCTTCGGCGCCAACAGCCGCCATGATCTGCTCAGTGGTCCACTGGCCGGTCACTTTCTCCAGCCGCTCGGCCCGGGCCAGTGCTGCTCGCATATCCTTGAATGTCCAACCCTCGATAAACTGCACATACCAGTGTTTGGTATCGCCGGACACCATGGCACCGATCATGTCCCTGGGGCTCATGCCGTCGACAAATTCGTACTCGCCAGCCTTGATCCTGGTTTGTCCAGGCTCAAGCCGACCATAGAGCCTGAGCCACAACCGGTCTGAAACCAGTCCTTTAGACTCAAGTCGGCCAACTACTTCAATAAAAGAACTGCCCTGGGGAACGTTAAAAAGCAGCGGCTCTTCGAGCATCACCGGCTTGTTCAGGCCTTGCAGACCCTGCCACACCCAGAGACCGGTTCCTGCCGAGGCAAGGACGGCGACACAAACGCACGCAAGCAATAACTTCTTGAGCAAACGATTTATTCCAGTGTTTCGAGAGGATTGAAGATTGTCGCAAGTCCGCCATCGACAGGCAAATCATGACCGGCGATAGTGCGAACCGGAACAATACCCAGCACGCTGTTGAGCAGAAACAGTCCCTGGCAATCTGGACCAAGCACATCGTTTACTGTTACTGGACGCTCTGTCACCGTATCCCCTCTTTGCCTGAGACGCTCCAGAAGCCACTGTCTGAGCACACCGGCAACCGCCAGGCTCGATGCTGGCGGTGTCACCCAGCAACCACCCCGGCGAAGCAGAAGATTGGTGCGGGTGCCTTCGACCAGATTGCCGTCGCGGTCCGCCATGATCACCTCGAATAGAGAAGGCCCGAGATCAGAGGCCGCCAGGACCTGTTCTATCCGGTTCAAAGACTTGATCCCCGCCAGCAATGGATTAACGGTCAACGGCACTTTGGAGACATCAACCGCAACACCGGCTGGATCAGGCACAGGTGGCAAAGGTGAGGCAGAAACCATCAGGTTAGGCTCCATGCCAGGGTCCGGGCGATACCCTCGCCCGCCACTGCCGCGGGTCAGCGTCAGTTTCAGAACCCAGTCTTCCGAATTGAAACGATCAGCGAAACGTTGCGCCGCCTCGACGCAAACGTTGGCGAGTTCCTTCCGGGAAACCTCGATTCCAAGGCGCGCGGCGTCACGAACCATTCGCTCCAGGTGGCGGGATAAAAGTACACCCCTGTGCTTGGACATCCGGATAGTTTCGAACAGCCCGTCACCATAGGCCAGACCACGATCACCGGCAGGCAGGCCGCCCTCATCTGCCCAGTAAAGACGAAACACGACGAGTGTCAGCCTTCGTAGCGACGGAAAATCAGGGTTCCGTTGGTACCACCGAATCCGAACGAGTTGGACAGCGCCACTCGAACATCGGCCTGACGACTCTTGTGGGCCACAAGATCCAGATCGCATCCTTCATCAGGATTATCCAGATTGATGGTGGGCGGCAGCACGCCATCGCGTATGGCCAGTACCGAGAAGATCGCCTCAACAGCACCGGCTGCGCCAAGAAGGTGCCCGGTCATTGATTTGGTACTGCTCATGGCCAGCTTTTCAGCATGTGCGCCGAATACTCTCCGAACAGCAGCCACTTCGGCGACGTCTCCGACCTGGGTGGAGGTGCCGTGGGCGTTGATATAGTCAATCTCGTCGGCGTCGAGGCCAGCGTCACGCACGGCATTGGCCATGGAACGGGCCGCGCCCTCGCCATCCTCCGGCGGCGCGGTGATGTGGTGGGCATCATCGCTCATGCCAAAGCCGACCACCTCGCCGTAGATCGTGGCGCCCCGCTGTTTCGCGTGCTCAAGTTCCTCAAGAACCACCACGCCGGCACCGTCACTGAGTACGAAGCCGTCCCGATCTTTATCCCACGGTCGACTGGCCTTTTCCGGCTCATCGTTTCGCGTGGACAGGGCCCGGGCGGCGGAGAAGGCAGCCATGCCGGTTCGCGTGGTCGCCATTTCAGACCCACCAGCCAGCATGACTTCGGCGTCACCGTAAGCAATCGTACGGGCAGCGTAGCCAATGTTGTGGGTGCCGGTGGTGCAGGCGGTGACAATCGCAATGTTCGGACCGCGATAGCCAAAGCGGATGGCAGCATTACCGGAGATCATGTTGATAACAGAGGCCGGCACGAAAAACGGGGAAACCTTTCGAGGACCGGACTTGTCCATGGTAAGAACGCTTTTCTCGATGTACTCGAGGCCACCGATGCCAGAGCCAATGGCAATACCGACGCGCTCGCGGTCAAGCCTGTCAAAAGATTCGAGGCCACTGTCGTCCACCGCCTGTTGGGCGGCAATCAGGCCGTAATGGATAAAGGCGTCGAGTTTCCGAGCATCCTTGGGGGACAGGTAGGGCTCCATATCCAGATCCCGGATGGCCCCTCCAATCCGTGTGTTGTACGCCGATGCGTCAAAGCGGTCGATCATACCAATCCCGCTACGTCCGGCCTGGATGGCTTGCCAGGACGACTCCACGCTATTGCCGACCGGAGACAGCATGCCCATGCCTGTGATGACAACTCGCCGTTTAGTCATAACCTGTTACACCTGATCTTGTCCGAATGAATCTGAACGCAGATTGAACCTGATTTTCAGCCAATAAAAAAGCCGTCCCTCGCTGTTTCACAAGGACGGCTTTTTGCCTGGCTTTCTTAAATGCAGAGTATCAGGTGTGCGCGACGATGTAGTCGATCGCGTCCTGAACACTTGTCAGCTTCTCGGCTTCCTCGTCAGGGATCTCGGTTTCGAATTCCTCTTCCAGTGCCATAACCAGCTCAACGGTGTCCAGTGAGTCAGCGCCAAGATCCTCTACAAAAGAAGATGAGTTCTGAACTTCGGACTCTTTAACGCCCAACTGTTCACAAACGATCTTCTTCACGCGCTCTTCAACTGTACTCATAATGTCCTCACTTTGTGTGTCAACCAAGCAACTCAAGTGCTGCCAGTTTAGTTTAAACCCTACCTGCAAACAAGCAGGGATTCTGATAAACATGTTGTGCGACAAGGAGTTGCGCACAGACCCCCACAGGGGGTTTATCCCATGTACATTCCGCCGTTCACGTTGATGGTTTCACCCGTCACGTAACCGGCTGCATCGGATGCCAGGAAGGCGACCACGGCGGCCACCTCTTCCGGCTCACCCAGACGACCCGCGGGTATGATTTCCAGCATAGCCTCGCGCTGCTTGTCGTCCAGTTTTTTTGTCATATCAGTGTCAATAAATCCCGGAGCCACGCAATTCGCGGTGATACCCCGATTCGACATTTCTTTGGCCAGGCTTCGGGTGAATCCTTCAACGCCGGCCTTGGCAGCGCAATAATTGCCCTGCCCCGGATTGCCCATGCCGGCAACCACGGAACTGATGTTAATGATCCGACCCCATTTCGCCTTGGCCATGCCGCGCAGAACAGCCTTGCTGGTGCGGTAGACGCTGGACAGGTTGGTTTCCAGAACCGACGCCCAGTCCTCGTCTTTCAAACGCATCAGCAGGTTGTCGCGGGTAATACCGGCATTGTTGACCAGAATCAGAGGCGCACCTGACTTCTCCGTCAGCGCCTTGAGGCCTGATTCAATGCTGGCAGGATCTGCAACGTTCATGACCATGCCATAGCCTTTGAAACCGGCCGACTGGAGGTCTTTGGTGATGGACTCGGCACCGGCCTCGCTGGTTGCGGTGCCAACAACTTCAGCGCCCTGCTCGGCCAGCGCACGGGCAATCGCCTGGCCAATGCCACGGGTCGCACCGGTTACCAGTGCAGTTTTACCTTCCAGAGACATGAATAACTCCCTTTCGTTTCAGGACTGACCGAAGGCGTCCAGCGCCTTAGTCAGCGAGTCCGGATCTTCGATACCGTGTACGGCCAAAGTCCGGTCGATGCGTTTGGCAAGTCCCGCCAGCACTTTGCCGGTGCCGCATTCAACAGCGACCTCAACACCATTGGCAACAAGAGTACGTACAGAATCCGTCCATAGTACCGGTGAATAAAGCTGCTTGAGCAGATTGGACTTCAGTGTAGCGGATTCGGTCTCGGCGGCAGCGTTAACATTTTGTATGACCGGGATGACAGCATCATTAAAACGCACATCTTCCAGGGCTTTGGCCAACTCTTCAGCAGCGCCTTTCATGAGTGCGCAATGGGATGGCACGCTTACAGGCAATGGCATGGCCTTCTTCGCGCCTTTTTGCTTGCAGGCTTCAATAGCCCGATCGACTGCGGCTGCCGAGCCAGCAATAACCACCTGACCAGGGGCATTAAAGTTTACCGCAGATACCACATCGCCCTGCGCCGCATCCTGACAGGCGGCCACAACGGCATCATCCTCAAGACCAAGGATGGCTGCCATCTTCCCTTCTCCGGCCGGCACAGCGTCCTGCATGAGCTCACCACGCAGGCGAACCAGTTTGACCGCTTCAACAAAATCGAGGCTCTCTGCCGCCACCAGGGCGCTGTACTCTCCCAGACTGTGACCGGCGAGAAAATCGGGAGAACCACCGCCGGCAACAAACCACTGCCGCCAGAGGGCAATACTGGCAGTCAGGAGCGCAGGCTGCGTCACCATGGTTTTATTCAATTCCTCCGCAGGCCCCTTCTGGCAGAGATCCCAGAGGTCATAGCCGAGAACATTGGAGGCTTCGGAAAAGGTTCTATCGATAATGGGCCAAGCTTCAGCGGCTGCTGAAAGCATACCCACCGATTGCGACCCTTGTCCTGGAAAAATAAAGGCTGATTTCATAAGCGGGATCTTATCGTCATTGGGTGGTTACGTGAGATTAGCCAATAGTACAAGTTAGGCCAATTATCCGCGAATGCGTGGCCAAACCGGGACAGACTTTAGTCTCAGGCACTCAAAGCATGAGATCGTCGAGACGCTCGTTGATACGGCGGGGCACTTCCAGCTCAACCTCCCTGACAGCCTGACGAATAGCCGACAGCATGGCGCGCTCATTGGCATTTCCATGGCTCTTGATCACCACACCCTGGAGGCCGAGCAGGCTGGCACCGTTGTGCCGGGAAGGATCCATCAATTGCAGAAGCCGACCAACAATCGGCCGGGCCAGCAGGCCGACCAGCCTGCCGTAGAGGTTCCGGGTGAATGCCTGCTCCATCAATTCGATCAGCAGACCTGCAACGCCTTCCCCGGTCTTCAGGGCGATGTTGCCAACGAAGCCGTCGCAGACAACTACATCGGCCACATCGCGAAACAGATCACTGCCTTCCACATAACCAATGTAGTTAATGCTGTCGCACTGGGCCAGCATATGAGAGGCCAGACGGACCTGCTCATTACCCTTGATCTCTTCTTCGCCAACGTTCAGCAGTGCAACCCGCGGCTCTGCCTGGCTGCAGATGGCAGAAGCCATCAGTGACCCCATCAGCGCGTACTGATAAAGATTTTCGGCAGTGGAGTCGACGTTGGCACCAAGATCAAGAACATGGCAACGTCCACGAAGCGAAGGAATCAGTTTGGCAATGGCCGGGCGCTCGATACCCGGATACATTCGGATAATGGTGCGACCAAAGGCCATCAGCGCGCCGGTGTTACCGGCACTGACACAGCCCTGCGCCTCGCCGTCCCGGACAAGACCCAGCGCAATGGCCATGGAGGAATTTTTCTTGTGGCGAAGTGCGTGGGAGGGCCGCTCGTTCATTCTGACCACATCCGCCGCTTCGACAATGCGGATTCTGGCATGCCCTTCACGCAACAAAGCCTCAAGCTCGCTCCGGATTCCCACCAGAACGATGCTCAAGGCTTCGTTTTCACGCACCGCCTGCAATGACGCGGCAACCACAACGGCTGCGCCGCGGTCGCCACTCATGGCGTCAATCGCGATGGTGACCGGCTTCACCGTTCTGCCATCCGATTCCTGGCGATGCATAGCGGCAACGAGATTACTCGTCGCGTGCTTCGATTACCTGCTTGCCACGGTAAAAGCCGTCCGGAGACACGTGGTGACGACGATGTACTTCACCTGTGGTCGCATCAGTGCTCAGAGCAGCGGCGCTCAGGGCGTCGTGTGAACGGCGCATGCCACGCTTGGAACGGGTCTTACGGTTTTGCTGTACAGCCATGATTATGCTCCTGACCTGTTAACGTAAACTTTGTCTTGCTGAACAAGTAACGTCTGTTCGTTAAATGTGCGCCGGCTTCCCAAGGGAGACCGCGCCCGGTTAATGCTTTGTCTTTTTGAGTTCCGCCAGAACACTGAACGGATTCTCGCCCGATTTTCTTACCGGCTCTGCCTCGGAGCCATCAGGCTCAAATGCTTCCAGATCTTCCCGAGCAGGGCATTCATCCCGTTCGTGAAGCGGAAATGGTGGCAACACCAGCAACAACTCGTCTTCCACCATGGACCAGAGATCCGCGGTGAAGTCATCGGTCAAAAACGGCTCAAGCTCTTTCGGTAGCTGTTGGGCCTGCTCGTCACTGGAGACCAGCCCCAGGGTGAACCCGGACTCCAGAGTCACACTCATAGGACCCATACACCGCTGACATTCCAGATCCACGGGAGCGGTCAGCTCACCCGACACCACGCGACGCCGTTCACCATCCATAAAGAAAGACAGTTTTACCCGGCACGCGGCACCTTCCGAGAACCCGAGAACCGCTTCGCGAAAACGGCCTAGCCCGCTGATAGGAATCTCTCCCTCCAGTGTGCTGTTCTGTTCCGCTAACCGGTAAGGATCAACAGATTTGGGCAACTCGGCGTTGGACGCGTTTGACATAGGCGCGCAATTTTAGGGGCGCAGCCCTCTGGTGTCAAAGACTTCGTTGCTTTTTCACGGGGGTTCCCGTGCAGATAGGTGTAATTTACGATAACCGCATCTCAATTACTTGGGCCAGGCACTCAAAGGACCTATCGATGACCCGAAAACCGCTTCTACTCGCGTCTTCATCACCCTACCGGAAAACGCTTCTGGAACGGCTGGGCCTTCCGTTCACCTGCGCCAGCCCAGACATCGACGAATCGCCAAAACCAGACGAATCCGGAGAATCCCTGGCCACGCGCCTGGCCGTAAACAAGGCCCGTGCACTGGCGGACCGCTTTCCCGGGCACTGGATCATCGGCTCAGACCAGGTGGCTTGCCTACCGGACGGCTCGGTGCTGAGCAAGCCCGGCGGCCATGAACAGGCAGCGCACCAATTGCGTCAGAGCAGTGGCCACAGAGTCTTGTTTCTGACAGGCCTGGCACTGCTCGACGCCGATTCCGGAAAGCTCGAAAGTCTCTGCGAACCTTACAATGTCCGGTTCCGTGAACTGACTGACACGGAGATAGAAGCCTACCTGCAGCAAGAAAAACCCTACGACTGCGCCGGCAGCTTCAAGATGGAAGGCCTGGGCATCACACTGTTCGAAGCGCTTGAAGGCCGGGACCCTAACAGCCTGGTAGGGCTACCGCTGATCGCACTGAACGACATGCTTCGGCGCTGGGGCCGGAATCCCCTGCTGGAAAACCGGCCTGAGCCCGAAAAAACTTAACGCAGCTCGAGACGGGACTCGACCAACTGACTGGCGAACCCCTCGCCAAAGGCGACACCAAGCTGATCGACAATATCCTGGAATGGCGACTTGCGACGACTGTAGTCCACAAGCTTTTCCTGCCCGATGATCTGCCGAGCCACGTGTGAAGCACTGCCTAACCCATCGGCCAGACCAAGCTCAACGGCTTGCTCGCCACTCCACACCAGACCACTGAACAGTCTTTCGTCATCTGACAGGCGATCACCACGCCCCTGCTTTACGGCTGCAATAAACTGTTGATGGGTGTTTTCCAGCACGCTCTGCCAGAACGCCACCTCCTCTTGCTCCTCCGGAGAGAACGGATCCAGGAAAGCCTTGTTCTCGCCGGCGGTATAAAGACGGCGATCCACACCGATTTTTTCCATAACCCCGGTAAACCCGAAACCGCCAGCCACAACGCCAATGGAGCCAACGAGGCTGGCACGGTTGGCGTAAATTTCATCCGCTGCGGCCGCGATATAATAGGCTCCGGAGGCACCAATATCGGAGATCACGGCGTAAACCTTTTTCTCGGGGTATTCCTCCCGCAAACGCTTGATCTCGTCGTAAACATAACCCGCCTGAACCGGACTGCCGCCCGGACTGTTGATGCGCAGAATCACGGCCACAGAGTTCGGCTCCTCGAAGGCCGTTCGAAGGGAACCAACGATGTTATCAGCGCTTGCCAGCTCGCCCGCGGCGATCGGACCATTTATTTCAACCAGAGCAGTATGCTCCCCTGCCACACCTTCCAGAGAGTCGCCGATGGGAAACTTGAACATGAACAGCAGGGCGATCAGATAACCAAAGGTCAGAAATTTGAAAAAGATGCCCCAGCGCCGACTTCTTCGCTGCTCGGCCTGAAGCGACATCACCAGCTTTTCAATCAGCTTCCAGTCACGGCCGGATTCCGGCGGAAGTTTCGGCGATTTACGCCCGAACAGCGGCTTACCCTCCTTCTCTGGCTCTACCGGCTTATCCCCCCAATCGGCAGGCTTGTCAGATTCCCAGTCACTCATGCACGCATCCTGTCAGCAAATTCGATGAATTCGGTCTGTCTACAACCTACAACCCCAGCACCCGACGAAGGTCAGGCACCGAATCAACAATGGCGTGCGGCGAGTAATCGCCCAGCACGTCCCGCTTGTGGACACCCCACTCAACCCCGATGGAAGGCATGCCAATACGCCGGGCCATTTCCAGGTCATATCGGGTATCACCAATCATCACCGCCTCTTCCGGCTCAATGCGGTAGAACCGAAGGATCTCCTCAAGCATCGCCGGATCAGGTTTTGAGCGGGTTTCATCGGCGCATCGGGTAATTTCGAAGTGGTCACCCAGGCCACTGGAGACTAGAGCAAAATCCAGCCCGCGCCGGCTCTTGCCAGTAGCAACGGAACAACTTCGCCCGGATCCACGAAGATCTGCTACCACCTCGGCCATCCCTTCAAACACATTCTGGGGTGTTGTCACCTTGCTGAAGAAATAACGCGCGTAACCTTCCCGGATATTATTCATTTCCTCACGACTGATGCCCGGGTAGAGTTTTTCCAGCGCCTCGACCATGCCAAGGCCGATAATATCCCGGTAGGCCTCTCGCTCCAGGGCCGGATAGCCCAACTCGGTCGCAGCCTGGTGCAGACTGTCGGCAATGTGCTCAACCGAGTCCACCAGGGTCCCGTCCCAGTCAAAAATAACCACTCTGACGTTCATTGATCGGATCCTTTAAGACGCCCCGAAAGCTTCCTGAGCACGTCGTTGAATGCATCGTCGTAAGGCGCCTCCAGGCGCATCGACTCACCGGTGACCGGCAAGGTGAACTCCAGGGCGCGGGCATGCAGCATTAATCTCTGCCCGCCAATGGAGCGGAATGCTTTGAGGCTGACATCATCCATATACTTGTCGTCACCCGCAATCGGATGACCGGCCCAGGCACTGTGAACCCGGATCTGGTGTGTCCGCCCGGTAATCGGCGAGGCCTCCACCAGACTGTAGCCGGCAAAGCGTTCCAGGCAGCGAAAGGTCGTCAGGGACGCTTTCCCAGAGTCATCAACCCGAACCCGGCGCTCTCCGTTTGGCATTTCATAGCGCAGCAGGGGCACATCGACCCGGTCGATACTGGCTGGCCAGTCGCCGGCAACCAGCGCATGATAGTGCTTGCGAATGCGCTTCTGTCGCAGCTCATCCTGCAAGAAACGCAGTGCCGATCGCTTCTTGGCCACCATGACCAGGCCGGATGTATCGCGATCCAGACGATGAACAAGCTCCAGGAATTTTGCTGACGGACGAGCCGAACGAAGCACCTCAATCAACCCGAAGCTCAGCCCGCTGCCGCCGTGAACCGCAATACCGGAGGGCTTGTTGACCACCAGCATCTGGTCGTTCTCGAACACAACGGCCGCCTCCATGACGCCCTGAACCCGGGAACCTGGCGCCACCTGCTCCGGTTTTTCCTTGCGGGTAATCGGCGGTATGCGCACCTGATCACCGGTATTCACGCGGGTATCCGGCTTCACACGCCCCTTGTTCACCCGAACCTCGCCCTTGCGGATTATTCGATAAATAATGCTCTTGGGCACACCACGCAGCTGGGCAAGAAGAAAGTTATCCACCCTCTGACCGTCGTTATCCTCATCCACGGTAACCCACTGAACGCCCAGACGAACTTCGCCTCGGGCAGCAGCATTCCCACCGCCAACCTCACTTGTCCTGACCGGCTTATCGGGCCTGGTCCGGGGTGGCTTTTTGCTGGCTGACTTTCGGGACATGAAGTTCCTTGGATGATGGAGTAGCTACAGGATTGAACGGGTGCATGAATACTGTTATATTCCGGCGTGCTCTGCCGTTTGTCTACGGCCTGACCAACTCAAGTCAGAAGCCGGAGCGGCAGAAGTATACCGACACTATTCGAGAGTTTGAACGCCGTGCACCCAATCACTACCGGGAACGGCGAGAGAAATGCTCCCGGAGGACCAGGACAGATCTTCACAAGACTGCATCCTGTACCCGGGAGAAAGAAAAACCGCGCAGAAAACCGCGGGCGACATCGCGAAGAATCATTGCCACCCAGGGCCGGGCCGTCCAGCATACGAATACGACGTGAGACCCAGGCACCTGAGTGAACCTGAAAACGGATAACATGCGTCAACAGACACGAACCTTACACGACCTCTCCCTGCCTACAGGCAGACGGATCGTCGGCGTTGGTCTCAGACCGACAGGATCACACCCCCGAAGGGTCTGATTCGTCTGGCCGCCGGTCCGCCCTTGATGTAACAGGGCCCGCGGCACGCACATCCTGCTTCGCTGATGCGATCCACTCTGGTTTTCTGTCAAATTAAACGACAGGAACTCTTTCTTTCCATGAAAAGAATGCTCATTAATGCAACTCATCCTGAAGAGTTGCGCGTCGCCCTCGTTGACGGCCAGCGTCTGTTTGATCTTGATATCGAATCCAGCTCCCGCGAGCAGAAAAAGGCGAACATCTATAAAGGCCGCATTACCCGCGTTGAGCCCAGCCTTGAAGCCGCCTTTGTCGATTTCGGTGCCGAGCGCCACGGTTTTCTTCCGCTCAAGGAAATTTCCAAGGAATACTTCAAGAAATCTCCCGGCCAGATCGAAGGCAAGATCAACATCAAGGACGTAGTGTCCGAAGGCCAGGAAGTAATCGTCCAGGTGGACAAGGAAGAGCGTGGCAACAAGGGCGCGGCCCTGACCACCTTCATCTCCCTCGCCGGCCGCTATCTAGTGCTGATGCCCAACAACCCCCGTGCCGGCGGTATTTCACGCCGCATTGAGGGCGATGAGCGGGCCCAACTCAAAGAAGCCATGAACGATGTCCAGGTGCCCAAGTCCATGGGCATCATCGTCCGCACCGCCGGTATCGGCCGCAGCACCGAAGAACTCCAGTGGGATCTGGACTACCTTGTGCAGTTCTGGGAAGCCATCACCCAGGCCGCTGGTGAGCGCAAGGCGCCCTTCCTGATTCATCAGGAAAGCAACGTCATCATTCGCGCCGTTCGCGACTACCTGCGCCAGGATATCGGCGAGGTGCTGATTGACGCCAACGGGGTTTACGAGGACGTCCTGAATTTCGTCCGCGCCGTCATGCCCACGTTCGAAAACAAGATCAAGCTGTACAAAGATGAAATCCCCCTGTTCAGTCGCTACCAGATTGAAGGCCAGATCGAGACGGCGTTCCAGAGGGAAGTAAAACTGCCCTCCGGCGGCTCCATCGTGATTGACCCGACCGAGGCCCTGGTTTCCATCGACATCAACTCCTCCCGGGCCACCAAAGGCCAGGATATCGAGGAAACCGCACTCCAGACCAACCTGGAGGCGGCCGAGGAAATCGCCCGCCAGCTGCGACTGCGTGACATGGGTGGCCTGATTGTCATCGACTTCATCGACATGACGCCGGCCAAGCACCAGCGGGAAGTGGAACAGAAGATGCGGGAGGCCCTGGAAATCGACCGGGCCCGGGTTCAGGTCGGCAAGATCTCCCGTTTCGGCCTGCTGGAAATGTCCCGTCAGCGCCTGCGCCCCTCCCTGGGAGAGACCCGCAGCGAAGTCTGCCCCCGGTGCGAAGGACAGGGCACGATTCGCGGTATCGAGTCCCTCGCCCTCAGCATCATGCGGCTGATCTACGAGGAATCCTCGAAGGACAAGACCGGCGAAGTACGGGCCGTTGTGCCGGTATCAGTTGCCACTTTCCTGCTGAACGAGAAGCGTAAGCAACTGGCGGACATTGAAGCTCGCCAGGAAGTCAGTGTTGTCGTGGTGCCAGTACCACACATGGAAACGCCACACTTTGAAATCATCCGGATGCGTCAGGATGAGACCACGCCCGAGCATATCTCCAGCCACCAGGTGGCCCAGGAATACAGCGAGCGCGAAGAGGAAATCTTTGAGGCTCCGGCCCCTGAAAAGCCGGTTCGAGAGCAGGCCGCTGTGAAGGCCATCCGGCCCAGCGCGCCCGCGCCCACTCCGGCAGCACCGAAAGCAGAGGAAACAGCCGATCAGGAAGAAGGCCTGTTCCGCCGGCTCGGTCGTAAGATCTCCGCCTTCTTCAGCGGCGAAGAAGAGCAAAAGACCGAAATTCTCGACCAGGGCAAGAACCAGCGCGAAGACCGCCGAAACCAGGGACGGCAGGACCGTCGCAAGTCCCGGGTAGCCCGCGGTGACGAACAGCGCTCCGGTGGCAACCGCAGTGGTAACGACCGGCGCCAGGGCGGCCAACAAAGCCGTGGTGACGACAACCGCGGGCGCGGACGCAACCGCAGTGATGACCAGAGCCGCGGCAACCAGAACCGTCAGGGGGCTGACAACAAAGGCTCGGACAATCGCGGAGGCGATAACAAGGGCGGAGACAACAAAGGCTCTGATAATCGCCGTGATAACCGTCGCGATAACCAGGGCCGTGGCCGCAACAGGCCGCAGCGGGACCAGAAGGACAACCGCGACCAGAAGGACCAGAAGGATCAGGGCCCGCAGGATAACGCCACCAAGTCCGGCTCTGACGAAAAGCGTCGCAAGCCACGTCGCCAGCGTAATCGTGACGGATCGCCCGCTGAGACACCGGCCTCCTCACCGGCGGACCGTAAAGCAGCCCGCAGCGAGAAGCACCAGAAGGACACCCAACCTGAAAAAGGTCGGGACGAGAGCAAGGCGGAAGTAAAAGCCGAGCAACCGATGGAGCCTTCAAACAAGGCGCCCGCAAAGTCTGAGAAGTCCGAATCCCGGACTGATACAGCGTCAGCGGCCAATGAAGCGCCGAAACCAGCTGCAGCCCAGGAACAGCCCACAAAGGAGCCGAAGCCTGAGCAGACGCCTTCAGCCAGGGCACCCTCTGACAGCAAACCGCAGGCCCAGTCAGAAGAGACGGCAAAGGCCAGTGGCAAGCCAGTTGAAAAGCCTGAAGCTGATCAGTTGAACGCTGAAAAGGCCGAAAAGGGTGGGGCCGCCAAAACGGAAAAGAGCTCCGAACCTCGCCCGAAGCCGCAACAGGCTGGCGCAAAGGCCGCCGAGCAGGCTCAGCAAACAGACACCAAGCCAGAGCCGGAACCCAAGACCGCAGCCGGAAGCGAGCAGGCACCGGAAGCCAAAAAGCAGCCTGCTGAATCAAAAGAGGCAGCCGCGCCCAAGGCCAAACCCGAGCCGGCAGCCAAATCAGAGGCGGCAGCAGAGCCCGGAAAAGCTAAGGAGCCTGCGGAGGTGAAGGCGGCAGCCGGAGTCCAGGCCCCGGAAACCCAGCCGGAACCGAAGCAACCGGCACCGGCAAAAGCCGAGGAAAAGAAGGCCGAGCCTGAAAAGGCAGAAGCTGAAAAAGTCGAAAAGCCCTCTGCTCCGGAGCCTGCAGCGAAGGACACGCCCACCGAGACTCCGACAGTCGACGTGCCGGTGACACCGGGTCGCGCCTACAACGACCCCAGAGAGGTCCGCAAGCGTCAGAAAGCTGCGGAAGAGGCCAAGAAGGCCGGGAGTAACTAACTGATGCTATCGAACTCCGACATTGAAGCGCTGGAAGACATCCTCTTCGCGGAACCCTGGGGGGAGGATGCCCTGGACTTCTTCGGCTTCCACGGGGTGGTCTGCGCCAGCGTCGTCGGCCCGGCCGAACTGAGTGCGGAAGACATCTTCCGCCTCGCCACTGGCGCCGATCAGTTGCCCGACACCGGGGTTCCCGAGGTGTTCAGGCGCTGTTCCGCCCAGTTGGCAAATGACATGGCCCATGCCCTGGATATGGGGCAGGCCCTGGAATTGCCAGAGCCCGAGGACGGCGACCCGATGAACGCTCTGGAAAACTGGTGCGCCGGGTTTGTGGACACTTTCCTTGAACATGAAGAGGAATGGTTGGAGGCATCCAGCGAGGAAGAGACCGCCGATCTGATGGTGCCTATGCTGACCCTATCGGGACTGTTCGACGACGAGGACTTCCAGAAAGTTCGCAACAGTGAGAAGTTGTCCCGGCAAATGGCCGATGCCATTCCGGACTCACTGACCGACCTGTACCTTCTGTTCCACGCGCCGGATTAACACGTCGCAGACCTCGAAATGGGTTGCCTGAATGAATGCCAGACCGGCTCAAGCCCGTCTGGCATTTTCATGATGCGGCCAAGCTCACACCAGGGCGCACCCGGAAAGTGAAAATCACTGCCCTGGGACGCCAGTAACTTCTCTTTCCTGCACAGCTCTGCCAAAAAGCCCAGGTCGCCGCTGGACTGCCCGGAGGTGGACACCTCGATGGCTTGCCCCCCTGCCCTTCGGAAATCCGAGGTCAGCTCCCTCAGTTTGGTTGCCGTCAGCTGATATTTCCGGGGATGGGCAAGAACCGCAACGCCGCCCGCCTCGATAATCCAGCGAACGACCTCCGAAAGCTCCGGCCAGAAGGCCTTTACATCACCCGGCTTACCGGCGCCCAGATACCGTTTGAATGCCTGCCCGGTATTATTGACCACACCAGCCTCTGTCAGAACCTGGGCGAAGTGCGGGCGTCCCGGCACGTCCCCGCCGGCGGCCTCCGATGCCCTGGCCAGCAGATCATCAATACCAAGCTTGCCCAGGCGCTCGGCGATCATTCGCGCACGAGCCCAGCGATTCTCGTTCTGCCGCTCAAGCGCCTGCCGAAAACCCTCGGCAGCGGGATCAAAATCCAGGCCCACGATGTGGATCGTGCGGCTTTTCCAGAGGCAGGAGAGTTCAACGCCGGGGATCAGCTCGATGCCCTGTACCTGTGCAGCAGTTTGCGCTTCGGCAAGGCCGGCGATCGTGTCATGGTCGGTCAGGGAAAGATGGGTGACGCCGCGACCGGCAGCCCGCTCAACCAGCGCGGCCGGTGATAGCGCGCCATCGGAAGCCGTGCTGTGGCAATGTAGATCAATGCACAAATGCGGGTCTTGCGGTATAGTCACAAAATATCCTGAATCATCAGATAACTGGCGGCGTGCCGCGGGCTTACAGTGTACCAGCCAACCCTTGCGCGACACGACCGCTGATTGTCTGGCTGTTCACCCCGGTTATGAGTGTCATTACGGAGAGCTGAATGTACTACGCGATTATCAGTGAAGACGTCGAGAACAGCCTGCCGTTGCGTCAGTCCGCGCGACCTGCTCACATCGAGCGGCTGCAGGCATTGAAAGCCGAAGGCCGGTTACTTGTTGCCGGTCCTCACCCGGCGCTCGACACACCAGAGCCTGGAGATGCCGGCTTTACCGGCAGCCTGGTGGTCGCGGAGTTCGACTCCCTGGAAGCAGCCCAGGCGTGGGCAGATGCCGACCCTTATGTGGATGCAGGCGTCTACCAGAAGATTGTGGTGAAGCCCTTCAAGGCTGTTTTGCCGTAAGCGATGCCATGGGGCTCTATGAGTTTATTGTAATGATGGCTCGCTTGCACGGCGGGGCATCTGTGACAAAATTGCGCTTTTAATCACGCTCAGATTTCAATCGCAGAACTTCAGGGAACGTAACCAGTGACGCTTTTTCGTCTCGCCATCAGTGTCTTGTTCGCAGTGTCGTCCATTGCCGTTGCCCAGGCCAAAACTGTCTGGGTGGACGACCAGTTGTATCTTCCGGTGAGATCCGGCGCGGGCTCCCAGTTCCGGATCATCGAGAACGCGGTTCCCAGCGGCACACCGCTGGAAGTGATCGAGGCGTCCGATTCCGGGTATACCCTTGTTCGCACGCCCAAGGGCACTGAGGGCTGGGTTTCCAGCCAGTACCTGAGCGAAACGCCTATCGCGGCAGACCGCCTTCGGACAGCCAATCGCCAGCTGGAAGAAACCCGCGCTGAGTTGGCCCAGGTAAAGGAGCAGTTGTCCAACGTCGTCAATGAACGTAACGCCCTGGAAAGCTCTGAAGCCTCTCTTTCTGACCGCTCCCAGGAGCTCCAGGAAGAGCTCCAGCGGATCAAGAGTATCGCCGCAGATTCCATTAACCTGGAACGTCGCAATCGCGAGCTCCGTGAAGAAAACCAGAAGATTCGCAACGACCTTGAGGTACTGACGGCCGAAAACGAACGTCTTGAAGCCAGCAAGGAATACGACTTCATGTTGCTGGGCGCCGGCCTGGTTCTTGGTGGTGTGCTGCTGGCACTGATCATCCCCATGCTCAAACCGACAAGAAAAACCGACAACTGGGCCTGATGCCATGAAAGACTATTCGGAAAAACGCGACTTCCACCGTATGCAGGTAAACTCTGAGATTGAGATCACCGATAGCCAGGGCAATAGCTTCAAGGGGGTGTGTCGCGACCTGAGCGCCACCGGCATGCAGCTTTACGTCGATCGGGAAGTAGCCGTGGGAGAGGAGCTCCAGACGGTTCTTCATCCCAGCAGTGATCAATTCCCGCCGCTTGAGGCGGTTTGCGAAGTGATTCGCTGCGAGGCGGAAGGCGACGGATTCCTGCTGGGAACCAACATCAGCGAAGTTACTCGCTGAACGAAAAACGGCGGCCATTGGCCGCCGTTTTTGTCTGTGCCCGCAGAAGCCTCAAACCAGAGGCTTTTCCGAGACGATAATGCCGTTGTTGTCGGCATAGACATAGTGCCCGGGGTGGAAGGTAACGCCGTGGAAAGTGACCGGAACATTCAGGTCTCCCAGGCCACGCTTCTCACTTTTTCTGGGATGAGTGCCAAGGGCCTGTACACCCAGGGCGGTGTTGCCAATCTCATCCACGTCGCGCACGCAACCATAGATAATAAGACCGGCCCACCCGTTGCTCGCCGCTTTCTCTGCCAGCATGTCACCCAGCAGTGCGTGACGCTTTGAAGCGCCACCGTCCACGACCATCACACGACCGTTTCCAGGTTGGCCAACCTGCTCTTTCACCACGGAGTTATCTTCGAAGCACTTCACGGTGACAATCTCACCGCCAAAGGCCTTGTTGCCGCCGTAGTTGTTGAAACCGGGCTCTACCACCTGCACTTCCGGAAATTCGTCGCACAGGTCCGGGGTAATTATTGTCGTCACGTTGCCGCTCTCCTTATCCTGGAAATAAACTCAGTCGATTTTTTCGTCGGCCAGGAAGAACCAGGTATCCAGCACCGAATCCGGGTTCAGTGACACCGTATCAATGCCCTGATCCATCAACCATTTGGCAAGATCCGGATGATCCGATGGTCCCTGCCCGCAGATACCAATATACTTGCCGGCTTTCTTACAGGCCTGAATCGCGTTGGACAACAGGGCCTTGACCGCATCGTTACGCTCATCAAACAGGTGGGCGATGATGCCCGAGTCCCTGTCCAGGCCCAGTGTCAGCTGGGTCAGGTCATTGGAGCCGATAGAGAAGCCGTCAAAGTGCTCAAGGAACTGATCCGCCAACAGCGCGTTGGCCGGCAGCTCGCACATCATGATCACTCGCAGGCCGTTGTCACCGCGCTTGAGTCCGTTCTCCGCCAGCAGATTCACAACCTGCTCTGCTTCACCCACCGTGCGAACAAACGGAACCATGACCTCCACGTTGGTCAAGCCCATCTCGTTGCGCACTTTCTTCAGGGCGCGGCATTCCAGCTCGAAGCAGTCCCGGAAAGTGTCAGAGATGTACCGGGAGGCGCCCCGGAACCCGAGCATCGGGTTTTCTTCGTCCGGCTCGTAGAGGGTACCGCCGATCAGGTTGGCGTATTCGTTGGATTTGAAATCCGACAACCGCACGATCACTTTCTTGGGTGCAAACGCAGCCGCCAGAGTGGAGATGCCCTCAACCAGCTTGTCGACATAGAAATCCACCGGCGAGCTGTAGCCGGAGATGCGCTTCTCGACCGTCTGCTTGATATCCCGCGGCAGCCCGTCGAAGTTCAGCAGTGCCTTGGGGTGAACGCCGATCATACGGTTGATGATGAACTCCAGCCGTGCCAGGCCGACGCCCTCGTTCGGCAGCGCCTGGAAATCAAAGGCCCGGTCCGGGTTGCCCACGTTCATCATGATCTTGAACGGTATGTTGGGCATGGAGTCCACGGTGTTTTCCCGCAGCTCGAAGTCCAGAGCACCCTCATAGATCATACCGGTATCACCTTCGGCGCAGGAAACAGTGACTTCCTGGCCATCGGTCAACAACTCGGTGGCATCGCCGCAACCGACCACGGCCGGAATGCCAAGCTCGCGGGCAATGATCGCCGCGTGGCAGGTACGACCACCACGATCAGTCACGATGGCGGAGGCCCGTTTCATGACCGGCTCCCAATCCGGGTCGGTCATGTCGGTGACCAGCACATCGCCGGCCTGAACACGATCCATTTCCTTGATGCTGGTAATGATCTTCACGGGACCGCTACCAATCTTGTGGCCGATACTCCGGCCTTCCACCAGTACCTTGCCGGTTTCTTTGAGGAGATAACGCTCCATTACATTGGCGGAAGCACGACTTTTCACCGTCTCAGGGCGAGCCTGAACGATATAGATTTTGCCGTCGTCCCCATCTTTGGCCCACTCGATGTCCATCGGACGCTGGTAGTGCTTCTCGATGATCATCGCCTGGCGCGCCAGGTCTTCCACCTCGGCATCGGTGATGCAGAAGCGGTTGCGCTCTTCCTGCTCCACCTTGACGGTTTCAACGAATTCTCCCTCGCCGGGCTTGGTGTGGTAGACCATCTTGATGGCTTTGCTGCCCAGATTGCGGCGAAGCACAGCCGGACGGTCCGCTTCCAGTGTCGGCTTGTGTACGTAGAATTCATCCGGGTTCACAGCGCCCTGAACGACCGTCTCACCCAGGCCGTAGGAAGCGGTCACGAAAACCACGTCGCGGAAACCGGATTCGGTGTCGAGGGTAAACATCACGCCACTGGCTGCCGTTTCACTCCGCACCATTTTCTGGATGCCCGCTGAAAGCGCGACCATTTTGTGGTCAAAACCGTGATGTACGCGGTAGGAAATAGCGCGGTCATTAAACAGCGATGCGAACACTTCCTTCACCGAGGTGCGAACCTGCTCCAGGCCCACCACGTTCAGGAAGGTTTCCTGCTGACCGGCGAACGACGCGTCCGGCAAGTCTTCCGCGGTGGCAGAGGAGCGAACCGCAACCGCCATGTGTTCATTGCCATCCTGCAGGGCGGCGAACGACTCCTTCAGGGCATTTTCCAGAACGTCCGGGAATGGTGTCTCGATGATCCACTGGCGAATCTGCGCACCTACCCGGGCCAGCTCGTTTACGTCATTGATGTCCAGAGCGTCCAGAGCATTGTCGATCCGCTCCTTCAATCCGTCCGTGGCGAGAAATTCGCGATAGGCGTGCGCTGTGGTGGCAAAACCACCCGGAACGGTAACACCTGCGTTGGCGAGATTACTGATCATTTCGCCGAGTGAGGCGTTCTTGCCGCCTACCCGATCGACATCGGACATTCCCAGGTGATCAAACCAGATAATGTAATCTTCCAAAGCATGTCTCCCTTGAGTCTGTGAAGCTAAGAGCAAAATCGGGCCAGCGGTAAAAGTAGGCAATATCCACTGCGGAGTCTCGAACTTGGCGTGTATGATACTGTAACCTGCGGAAATTACCTAGGCCACCAGGCCAGGAATCAAGGAACCATGGAACCGGACGATACAGCATGAAACGCACTGCTTTTTTCATTTCTGATGGCACCGGCCTGACAGCCGAAGCACTGGGGCACAGCCTTCTGGCCCAATTCGAAAAGATCGAATTCGAACGGGTCACCGTTCCCTATATTGCGGACGAAGAAAAAGCCCGGGAAATGGTCAAACGGATCAACAAGGCGGCCGAGACCGATGGCGCACGCCCGCTGGTGTTCGACACCATTGTAAATAGCGATATCCGGGAAATCATCGCCACCGCCGAAGGCTTCATGGTGGATATTTTCGGGACCTTTCTCAAACCCATGGAGGAAGAGTTGCAGTCCTCTTCCTCATATACCGTGGGTAAATCCCATGCCATCAATAACGAAGGGAGCTACGAGCGCAGGATCAATGCGGTCAACTTTGCTCTGGATAATGACGATGGCGCACGCACGCGGCATTACGATGAAGCCGATCTGATCCTCGTGGGTGCCTCTCGTAGCGGGAAAACACCCACCTGCCTCTATCTGGCCCTACAATATGGCGTGAAGGCTGCCAACTATCCGATTACGGAAGAAGACCTGGCAGACCAACAGATCCCCAAAGCACTCAAACCTCATAAAGAGAAGATCTTTGGGCTGACCATTGATCCGGAACGCCTAGCGACCATACGCAACGAGCGCCGGCCAAACTCCCGCTACTCCTCCATCAAGCAGTGCATGCACGAAATCGAGGAAATCGAGTTGATGTACAAGCGTGAGCGGATTCCTTACTTGAACACCACGGCCTATTCCGTAGAGGAAATCTCCACTCGAATCATGGTAACAACCGGGCTGAAAAGACACCGCTGAACATCGCAGGGCGTCAGGGAAATGACCGGGTAACTGAAAAGGGGTCATGTGAAAAGGGGTCAGATGAACATTTCATCTGCCCCCTTTTTCATAGCGCCTTTTTGTGAAGCCGGGCTCTAGAGTTCTTCGATAGCCAACCCAAGTTTCTCGGCCCTGGCCCGATTCTCCGGGCTGGTTACCACTGCGGTACTGGCTTTTTCGGGCACCAGCCAGGTTCTGGCCACGCGTTTCAGGTCATCCAGTGTGACCGACAGCACTCGCTCCCGGAACCTCGCCCGCTGTTCCAGGGTGCGGCCAAACAGCTTGTTGTGGAAAGCATGCCGAGCTGCACCGGCCGGGGACCGGGGCCTGTCGAGTTGGCCAATCACACCAAGAATCGACTCTTCAAGCTCCTGATAATCATGGTCGTTGTCCTGCAACCACGCCAGGGCGGCATCGAAATCGTCCAACGTTTCCTCCAGGCGCGGATCCCGGTAGGAGAAGAACCGGAAGGTACCATTCACGCTGTCCTGGCCAGCGCCACCACCGTAAGCACCGCCCTTTTCACGGATGGCACGGTGTAAATAACCGTTGCGCAGGAAACCACCAAGCACGGTCAGTGCCGCCGCATCCGGATGGTCCACCGCTACCGTGCTGTAGGCTTTGGAACAGAAGTTGACCTGGGTAGAGGTCAGCCACGCCTCGCGGGTTGTGTAATTGACCGACTCCATTTTCCAGTCAGAAACGGCTGCTTCGGAAGCATCGCGCCAGCAGGACTTCAGGTCATCAACCATCGCCGGAAGCTGCTCGTCCTCACCGATCACCAGGAACTCACGCCCTTGGTTGCGAATTTTCTCATGCAACGCAGACAGTCCGTCACACAGAGCCGCCAGCTCCTCCGGATCCTTCAGGGCCTGATCCAGCTGCTTGGTACCGCGAATACCGGCAAGACCACCGAGCCGGAAAGACAGCCAGGCTCCCGGGCTCATGCCCTGAGACGCCGCGCCCATGGCCAGCGCATGACCACTGCCGGTCACCGCCTGCTCTCGACGAGCCCGAATCTGGGCAATAATTTCCCGGATCCGTTCTTTCTCGTCAAAGCGGGCGCTGGTGTAGACATCCCGCAGAAGACGGGTCAACTCACTGCGGTTACGGGCCAGCGCCTTGCCATTAAAGATGATGTATCCGGACAAATCCTGAACATCATCAATACGGCCTTTGGCGCTGAACGCCGCCCCGATACCACCGGATTCCGCAGAAATACGATCCTGCATCTGCAGGTAGTCCAGATCACCACAGCCCACTTCGGAAATCAGGGTGGTGTAATAAGGCACCAGCAGAAGCTCTTCTTCTGTCAGAGCCGGAACCGGGACAATAATCTGTTCGTAGACCAGACCGTTGGTGCCACGGGCATAAACCGTCGCCGAGATATCGCCGTCATAACGCCCTTCCGGCTCTGGCATCTGCAGGGGCACGTCGGACAGATCCACTTTTGGCAGGATGGAATCGTCATCCTTGTGCATCTGGCGCTCTTCCAGAGCCTTGGCCCGATCCACGATCATCCGGACTTCTTCGTCGGTCAGCTCGGCCTTGCGACGGGCCAGGGCTTCACGGATGGCCTCCTGCCGGCGGGACTCGAGCTTTTCGTCCGGTCGCAGGGTCAAAGTGACCCGGTGTGGGTTCTCCAGTAGCTTGCGGCGGATCAGGTTTGGCACATACTGCGGATCCCGAATTTTCTCCCGGAGCGTTGCCAGCACCGGCTCCAGGTCAAGCAGTTCGACAGGATCACCACCGTGCACCATGGGTGCGATGGCGCTCATGATCAGTTGCAGTCCGTATGGGAACTGGTCACCAGCGATTTCCCGCTGGTGCAGTTCGAGCTGATGCAGGATGGCCTCGAGACGTTCCTCGCTGACGCCCTCCTCCACCACCTTCAGAAGCGTGGATTCGAGCAGCGCTTCCAGATCCTTGTGCTTGTCGGGTTCGCTGCCTTCGATGCCGCAGACAAAGGTCATCTCACGGTTGGAATCTTCCAGCCCGCACATGGGCGACGGTGCATGCCCCAGATCTGTGGTTTCCAGGGCCCGCATCAGCGGCGAGGCACTGTTTTCAAGCAGAACGGCGGACAACAGCTGCCCCTCCAGGTTCTCCTGAAGATCAAAGCTGTGGCCCAGAAGCCACCCCACCACGATGTGGGTCTTGTTGTCGGTACCCTCACCCTCGTTCACGGCGTAGCCCTGCTCCACACGAACGGGCGCAAACATGCGCTTCTCGTCGCGGACCGGCAGATCAATATCCAGTCGGTCAAAACGTTTCAGTGCCAGCTCTTCAAACTTTTCATGATGCTCATGGGCCGGGATATTGCCGTACGTGGCAAATATCGCATTGCTGGGGTGGTAATGATGGCGATAGAACTGAAGCAGGTCGTCGTAACTGAGGTCAACGATGTGGTCCGGCTCACCACCACTGTTGTAGTGATAGGTCGTGGTCGGGAACAGATGGCTGCTCAGGTTCTGCCACAGCTGGGAGGTCGGCGAACTCATCGCGCCTTTCATCTCGTTGTAGACAACGCCCCGATAGACCAGATCGGTCGAGGGATCCTCGGGTTTGTCGAATTCCAGGCGGTGACCCTCCTGGGCAAAATCCAGTGGGTCAAGCTTGGAGAAAAACACGCAATCGAGGTAGACCGACAGCAGATTGTCGAAGTCTTTCCGGTTCATGCTGGCGAACGGATAGGCAGTCCAGTCGCTGCTGGTAAAGGCATTCATGAAGGTGTTCAGCGACCGCCGGATCATCATGAAGAATGGGTCGCGAACCGGAAAACGCTCACTGCCGCAAAGCGCGGTATGCTCGAGAATGTGAGCAACGCCGGTGGAATCCATCGGGAAGGTTCGAAGCGCCACGAAAAATACGTTCTCGTCGTTATCTGCGGCCAGGTGCAGGTGCCGGGCGCCGGTTTTCCTGTGACGATACTCCTCAACCTCAAGGTTGAGCGTGTCGATCCGGTGACTGCGAAGCTTCTCAAAGGCCGGATGGGTTGCGTTGTCGATCACTGCAGCCATTCAAACTATCCTGTCTTTAAACAATTGGAGAATTGTAGGGTAACACGTAGTATCGCTTATCATGCATCACTCCAGTAGCTAAAGGGTACCTCGCCGTCCATGACAACTCCCGCTCCTCAGACAAAGGCAGTTGACGCTCCGGAAGTCGCCGCTTATTGGGCAGAACGACGAAATTACCTTGACCGGATCCGGAAGGTACCGGAAATCAGACAGCGCTTCTGGCGGGAAGTTGCCATATACCTGCTGCGTCGCCTGCTCTGGTCTTTTGGATTTTTCCCGGTTTTTATCGCTTTCTGGGTTCCATTTGTGATGGCCAGCTTCAATCCCGTTGTGCTGGCTTCAGATCTGATCCCACTGTTGCAGGATTTCGTTGATTCCAATCCAGAGGTGCAAGCGACCACCATCAGTACACTGGTCATCGCCTGGGCCTCCATCGGGTTCTTCTTCCTGGTATTTGACTTCGTGCTGACCCCCTTCAAATCACCCTATGAATACGAAGCCGACGTGTACATGAGATCATGGGAACAACTCAACCATGATCAGCTTCCGGATAAAGTGTGATTTGGCCTGCATTCTCGGTAACTGCCGGACACTTTCTGTTACATAGTGTTGCAGTCACTGGGTAAGATGAAGCGGTAGACAGAATTCCAAGAATGCAGGATCACGAGGTTCCGTCATGGTCGATTTCAGACCGCTTCTGTTCATAAATGCCCTGGCACTTATGCTGTTGGTTACCGCCGGGTTCGCATCCGTGCGGGATGACCTTCGAATGACGGAAACCTTCGAGCCACCCGCCGTCGAGCAGGTGATCACATCCGGCCCTGATGAATCAGAGATCAGCGCGCCGCCTGAACCTGCCGCCACGGCGCCCACCATACCGGAGCCAGCTCCCCAGCAATCCAACGCGCCCGTGGTCGACGCCACCCCGTTCACCATTCCGCCCATGCCTGAGAATCCGGAGGTTCTGGCAGTGGCTGAACCGCCGGCAGCCATGGCAACCCGGACTGACACAGCCAAGGCAACCCGGGAAAAACCGGCAAAACAACAGCAGCCAGAGCGACCAACGCAGGCTCTGCTGGTGCTCCGCTCCAATGTGGTCGGCGATCAGGTGACGATAAACGGAAAGCAATACGGCGCCACTCGCCTGGACCTGGAGCTGGACCCGGGCCGGTATGAGGTCACTATCAGCAAGCCCGGCTTCAAGCCCTGGAATCGCACGGTGGCCCTTGAAGCCGGCAACGAGATGACCCTGGTGGGCGAACTGGAAGCCTTTACCACGGTAAATTTCCGGGACGGGACCTGGGTCGGCGGCGTGAAAACCGGTGACGGCACCTATCAGGATGCGGACGGCCTGCGCTACGAAGGCCACTTCGTGGACGGTGAATTCCACGGTCAGGGCACTGTCTGGTATCCAGACGGCAGCCGCTACGAGGGAGACTGGGCTGCCGGACAACGCGAGGGCGAAGGCGAATGGCGCAGCGCTGACGGGTCCAGGTACTCAGGAGAATTCCGGACCGACCAGTTCAATGGCAAAGGCACCCTGACATTGGCAAACGGAGACATACTGACCGGACACTGGCAGGACGGGCAACTCAATGGCCACGGTTCCCTGACCACTGCGGACGGCATGCTCTATGTGGGCGGATTCCGGAACAACGAATTTCATGGCAGTGGCACACTGACCTACCCTGATGGAAGGCACTACGAAGGCGAATTTTCCAACGGCGCTTTCCACGGCACAGGAACCGAGGTCTTCGCCAGTGGCAAGAAATACGAAGGTCAGTACATCGAAGGGAAGTTTCATGGCAGGGGTTTGCTGAAAAACCCCAACGGCAGTTCAATCGAAGCCACTTTCCGTCATGGCGAGCCTTACGGACAGGTGCGCCTGACCACGGCGGCAGGGGAGATTTTCACTGCCCGAACCACTGAACCCGGTGTCTGTTATCGGGACAAGAGCTACCGGGCCACAGAGTGCCCGAAACTGGAAGGCTGGTAATCCCGGCAGCCCGATAACAAACGCGTTTGCAGTAAACGATTGAGGTAGTGACATGGCGATCAAAAACGCTCTGCTGGTAGATGACTCCAAGGTGGCACGATTTGCCCTGAGCAAACTGCTGGAGAGTCGCGATATGGAAGTCAACATGGCTGGCTCGGCCGAAGAGGCCCTGGATTTCCTCAACAGCCATGGCCGCCCGGATGTCATCTTCATGGACCATCTGATGCCCGGAATGAATGGCGTTGAGGCCACCAAGGCCATCAAGGGCAATCCGGAGACCGCCAGCATTCCCATCATCATGTGCACATCCAAGAAATCGTCCTCGTTTATGGAAGAGGCGCGAAACTTTGGTGTCTACAACATCCTGACCAAGCCGCCACAAACCGAAGGACTCAAAGAAGTTCTGGACCAACTGGCCAGCGATGTCACAGGGGGAACCCTGCCAGAACCGCCCACTGAATCAGCGTCCGCCTACGTCGACGAGGATGAATTACTGAACGTCCCGGCGGATGCTTCGGTGGAACTGTCTCCCAAAACAGGCGATTCCGCCGGTCGTGGTAACCCTCAGGCCAACGTGGTTCCCCTGACCAGCGAGCTTATCGAGCAGATTGCCCGTTCTGCGGTCAAAACCCACATCAACAATCGGCTGCATGAACTGCTCAGCTCGCTCTTTGATGAACAGTTCGACCACCTGAAGCGCGCGCTGGACGAGTCTCGCAGCAAGCAGGACGCGGCTATCGAGGAGCGCCTGAACGCAGTGACTGAAATGGTCGAGGAGCGAACCAGAAGCCTGCGCGACGACGTCGCCGCCGAAGTCAATCTCAACCTCGGCAGCGAGCTGGCAGTTCTCAAGAAGGAGCTGAAAAAGAATTCCGGCTTTACCAGCGATCATATGGCTGAGCTGAAAGATCACATCACCAGCGTTCAGACGATCGATACCGAGTTCTGGCAGACCCTTCAATCCGAGGCCATTCAGCAGGCCCATGAAATTTCCCGGGAAACCGCTGAAGACATCGCCCAGCGGACAATCGATCTGTTCGTTGCCCAACAGCGTTCTGCAGCCTCTCGAGTCTACACCATTGGTCTTGCCGTAAGCCTCGGGATCTTCAGCGTCGGGATTGCCTGGCTGTCAGGCCTTTTCGGCTAAGCAGCGCCCGGATTCTGCGCCAGTCTGCCGGGGTGTCCACATCGTCGTGGACCCCCGGAATATCGACCCGGGTGGCCCGCATCTCTGCCAGCAGCTGCCCAGCGCCCTTATCCCCCTCCAGATCAAGCACCAGAGGCCAGAGCCAGCGTGGAAGGTAGGCAGGCACGCCCGGCCTCCCCCCATAATCTGCGGCAATCGGCTGATCCGGCACATAGCGCGCGGCCTTGCCAAAAGCCTCAAGGGCATTCAGATCCAATAACGGTTGGTCCGCCACCAGAACGAAAGCCCCTTTCGCAGCGGGCCCCAGGCTTCGAAGCCCTGCAGACAGCGACGCTGAAATCCCATGCTGCCAATCCGGCGCTCTCAGCCATAACGATGGTTGGCGTCGGCAACGAAAGCGGATCAAGGGGTACCAGGCACCGCACACAACCCGGACGTCCGGGCTCAATACTCGGCCCTGGCCAATGGCTGCATCCAGGAGAATACGGTTGCGGGAATCGGTTACCTCCGGATCCCGGGGGCCCAGAGGCAACAGGGCTTTGGGCCGGCCAAGGCGGCTGGAGGCACCGGCAGCCAGTACCAGTACCGGGAATTGCTGATCGTTGAGCTTGTCGAAGTTTAAGATGATGAAACCCGTACAGTAAGAAATGGAGCCCGGGGAATCCGCCAGACTGCTGTATTCGATGATTTTTGCTAGAATTCCGCCATCAATCAATCATACCCGCCTGGAAATTTGATGAACCATCTGTTTGTAGACAACCTGACCGTTATCGATTTCGCTTACCTCGACCCGACCCGGGGGTTGGTGGGTGAAAGCTGGATTGCGGATGTGGTGCTTGGCGGGGAGCTGGACGAACAGGGTATGGTGTTCGACTTCAGCAACGTAAAACGCACCATCAAGCGGGTCATTGATGAGCGAGTGGACCATCGCCTGGTCATTCCCCGAGGTTACCACGGATTGTCATGGAACGAGGAAGAGCCAGACACCTTCAACTGGTCGCTGACCGATGGCAGCCAGATCACTCACCGGTCGCCGGACGAAGCCATCGTCTGGCTGTCCGCCGACCGGGTTGTGCCATCAGCTGTTGCCTCGCTGCTGGAACAGGAAATCAAGGCGGTGCTTCCCGCCAATGTAATTTCCGTGGAGATCAACCTCCGGGAAGAAGAAATCGACGGCGCCTACTATCACTACGTGCACGGCCTGAAGAAACACCTGGGCAACTGCCAGCGCATCGCCCACGGTCACCGCTCGCCGATCCGTATCGACCGTAACGGGCATCGCGATTACGACCTGGAACGCCGTTGGGCGAAACTCTGGCGCGACATCTACGTGGGTTCAGAAGAAGATGTGGTGCGTCGGCATGTGGGTGAAGACGGCGTTCGCTATGTGACCTTCGAATACGAAGCCAACCAGGGCGAGTTTGCGCTGACCCTGCCAGAGGAGCGCGCGTACATGCTGGATACCGACACGACGGTAGAGCTGATTGCCGCCCACATGGCTGACAAGCTCAAGGTGGAGTTTGCGACAGACACCATCCGGGTGAAGGCCTATGAAGGTGTTGGCAAAGGGGCCATTGCGGAGCGTTGATTGAAGTCCTGAAAACGGGATCAGAAGAACTTTTCTACTGATCCCTGGTTTACAGGCACAAAAAAACCGCCCGAAGGCGGTTTTTTTGATGGCTTTCCGGTGGACTAAACCGAAAAGCCTAATTGGCGTCCCCTAGGGGGTTCGAACCCCTGTTGCCGCCGTGAAAGGGCGGAGTCCTAGGCCACTAGACGAAGGGGACTAGAAATTGGTGGAGCCAGGCGGGATCGAACCGCCGACCTCAACACTGCCAGTGTTGCGCTCTCCCAGCTGAGCTATGGCCCCTCAACGGCTGCGTATATTAAGGATCCGCCCTATGGGCGTCAACCTCTGAATCACACTTTTTTTCAGTTTTCTGAACATCCCTGTTCGAGCCGTTTATTAATTCACCAAAGCGGTCAATGAATACCCAGAGCCGCGTATTCCTTTTCCACTTTCTTTGTTTCTTTCTTGGAAAAGCCACCCATAACTTCCAGCGCATACCGAAGCCTTGAACGGGTCATGTCCGGGCCCAGAAGCGCCATGGAATCCATCACGGACCAGGAGTTCGGCGTACCAGCCACCGCCACAAAGATAGAGAACATGAAATCACCCATCTTCAGCTCCATGGCCTTGGCCAGGGCCTTGATGTCCGCGAAGATGGTTTCCTTGCTCCAATGGCGCTGGGCTTCAAGCTTCCACAATGTAAACTGCAGAACCCGCTTGATCTGAGCTTCCTCCAGTTTGTTGTGGGCAAAGTCTTCCGGCTTCAGGTTGAGCATACCGGAGAACATGAACTGAGCCATGGGCGCCACATCCGAAAATACCTCTGCCCTGCCCTTGATGTGGGGCACCAGAGCACGCAGGGCATCCTCGTTGAACCACCACTGGCGCATGCGCTCCATGAACTGCTCTTCGGTCAGCTCTTCACGCAGCCACTGGCCGTTCAGCCAGCGAAGTTTCTCCACATCGAACACCGGGCCACCAAGGGACACACGCTGGATGTCGAAATTCTCGATCATCTCGTCCAGGGTGAACTTTTCCCGCTCGTCCGGCATTGACCAGCCCATACGCCCCAGGTAATTGGTCACAGCCTCCGAAAGAAAGCCCATGCGCTCATAGAAGTTGATGCTGGTGGGGTTCTTGCGTTTGGACAGCTTGCTCTTGTCCGGATTACGCAACAGCGGCAGGTGACAGAGCACCGGCATCTCCCAGCCAAAATACTGGTACAACAGCTTGTGTTTGGGCGCCGAGTTGATCCACTCCTCACCACGCAAAACATGGGTAATTTCCATCAGGTGATCATCAACCACATTCGCCAGGTGATAGGTGGGCATGCCATCGGACTTGAGCAGAATCTGGCAGTCCACCTGAGCCCAGTCGATCTCAATGGTGCCCCGAAGCGTGTCGTCGATCTCGCAGACGCCCTCATCGGGCACTTTCATGCGAATCACATATGGCTCGCCTGCATCAAGGCGGCGCTTCACTTCATCCTCAGGCAACTCCAGATCGCCCTTGATGCCCGGATTCAAGCCCTGAGCCTTGCGCTCTTCCCGAATGGCTTCGAGCTCTTCCGGTGTGCGGAAGCAGTAAAACGCATGCCCGGCCGTGACCAGGTCCTCGGCATACTGGCGGTAGGAGTGCTTGCGCTCGGACTGGCGATAGGGGCCGTGAGGACCACCGACATCGGGGCCTTCGTCCCAGTTCAGACCAAGCCAGCGAAGCGCCTTTAGAATGTCCTGCTCGGACTCCGCAGTACTGCGGGCCTGGTCAGTATCTTCGATACGCAGGATGAACTGCCCGCCGTGCTGACGGGCAAAACACAGGTTGAACAGGGCCACGTAGGCGGTACCAACGTGAGGGTCACCCGTAGGTGACGGAGCAATTCGGGTACGTACAGTCATGAAACCTTCCTGAAAAATCGGTGGCCGTTTTGTAAAGCGGGCATTATACCGGCCATCGTCGGGTTTCGCATGATCAGCAAGTTAACAGGCGCACCATAGACTGCCAGTAGAAAGTTTCTTTTGCCGACCCCACACCAATTTGTTACATTATAACATTACACAATCGCATTGCAGGATCTCATCTATCATGCGCGTTCCCGAAAAGGCACTTTCTCTGGCACTTGGTGCCGGCACCCTTTTGATCAGCGGCGCACTTCAGGCCGAGCCCCGTATTGTTACCTCCATCAAACCGGTGGAACTGATTGTCAGCGCCATCGCAACGGACGACATGCAGACGACCACCCTGGTTCCACCTGGCTCCAGCCCCCACAACTACACCATGAAGCCATCCCAGCGTCGGGCACTGGAAAACGCCGACGTGATTTTCTGGGTCGGGCCCGACATGGAAACCTTCCTTAATCGCCTCCTGGCCGGGCAAGAATTCAGTGGTCGAACGGTCGCGCTCATGGATGCCGAAGACGAACCCGCAGAAGTTACCCACGATGAACACGCCCACGACGACCACGCGGACGATCACCATGGCCATGCTCATGAAGAGCAGACCAAGAAGGAAGAGCACCACAACGAGGGACATGGACACGGCCATGATCACGGAGACGGCGAAGACCCGCACATCTGGCTGGATCCCGAACTGGCCATCGAAATGGCCGGGACGGTCCGCGATGCTCTCTCAAGACTGGAAGGTGTTGACGCTGGCGCGTTAAACGAGAATTTCGAGCTGTTCAAAGCCAGCGTTCGAGAAACCGATGCCAATATTCGCGACCGCCTTGCACCGGCCCACGACATCAGCCTGTTCGCCTATCACGACGCCTTTACCCGGTTTGCCGAACACTATGAACTCAAACTCGAGGGCGTTCTGACCCTGAACCCGGAGCTGTCGCCGGGGGCACGGCATATCGCGGAGGTGCAGGAAAAACTACGCAACGCCAACCACCCATGCCTGCTGACCGAACCGCAGTTCAACCGGCAGTGGTGGCGTTCGATCACGGAGAATTTGAACGTCACCTTCAGCACCTGGGACCCCCTTGCCACCGATATTGAGGCAACGGCCCAGGGCTACAACAACTTCCAGCACAGCATTGTCGACGCGGTACTCAACTGCCTACCAGAGGATACTGAGCATTAACGGAATGGTGACGATGGCCAGCAAGGTCTGGCCACTGATGATGCCCGCCATCAAGGGGGCATCACCACCCAGTTGCCGCGCCAGGATGTAGGCAGAGGTGGCCGTGGGGAGCGCTGCCAACAGAACCGCCACCTGCACCAGCATTCCTTCTAGACCCAGCAACATTGCCAGTCCGGCGGTCATCATCGGAAACCCGATCAGCTTCAACGTAGACGCGACAATAAATGGCAGGGTCGCACCTCGCAGGGCTTTCAATTGAAGCCCGGCACCGACCGTCATCAGCCCCATCGGCAACGCCAGATTACTGAGCGGCTCGAGAATGCCGCCGATCAGCGGATGGAATCCGATCTCGAAAAAGCTCCAGACCACACCAATCACCGAGCCTACGATCAGCGGATTGGTCACAATCGCCTTGAAGACCGGCACCAGCCTCACCGGCCCTTCCGCGGCCACCAGCGAGAACATCAGTATGCAGAGCAGGTTCAGCAACGGCACCATGATGGCCACGGCAATTGCGGTCAACGAAAGTCCCTGATCCCCCAGCAGCATGCCGCCAGCCGCCAGCCCCACATAGGAATTGAACCGGATTGCCCCCTGGTAAACCGACGAGAAGACCGGCCCGGACCAGCCCCAGAACCATTGAGCAAATGCCAGAACCAACGTCATCGCGATCAGCATGGCCCCGATCAGCAAGGCAATATCGCCATAGGCGGAAGCCGGCAACCGCGCCTGCCCCAGCTTGAAAACAAGCATGGCCGGGAACAGCACGTAGTAGGTAAAGCGCTCCGCCTGCGGCCAGAAATCGCCACCGGGAAAGTCAATGCGGCGGAACACATGCCCGAGCATGATCAGGACAAATACCGGCAGCAGAGCCTGCACCATCAGGGGCATACGTTCAAACTCCAGGGCAAGGTTGTTAACTTGGGTTTTATGGGAGTACAGTTAAAGAAGCATGAAATCATAGCAGAAGGAGTGCTTCTCCTTCAGGGAGGATTTTTGCTATGGACGCATCAAAGCCCAGACTTTGCAGGCTTATCTATTTCAGCAGCGTTTCTTCACATCTGCAGGAATCAGATCTAGACGACATCCTCGCGGAATCCATCAAAAGAAACGAGCGGGACGGCATCACCGGCTTGCTGGCTTATGATCAATTCAATTTCATGCAGGTTTTGGAAGGTGAGGAAGATGCCGTCAACAGACTCTATCTTGGCATCACTGCCGATCCTCGCCACCAGGATGTTCGGCTGATCCAGTACGAGCAAATCGATCATCACCAGTTTGACGATTGGGCAATGGCTCTCGCGAAGCTTCCCGAGGTTCCGGGCAATTACATCAACAAACTTTATGGTGGATTCAAGCCCCAGCTGTTCTCCACTAGAGACGCTCTAATCTATTTCAATTTTCTCCGCAACTATTTGAAACGCGCTGCCTGAAGCCCGTTATAGATTTCGCCAAAGCCTTACGGAAATCGGAAACCAATGCCTGTTAAACTACGACTCTTGTTTTCAGCGTCGTACTTTTATAACCCGTTTTTTGTCGACAACAGGTATCGCAATGTCTGGAATACCATCTCAGGAAACCATGCTGCACAACTCCGGCCCCTCCCGCCGCTTCTGCGTGGCCCCGATGATGGATTGGACCACCAGCCACTACCGTTATCTGGCGCGCCAGCTCAGCCGGAACACCCTACTCTACACCGAGATGGTCACCACCGGGGCGTTGATCCACGGTGATACCGCACGTTTTCTGCGCCACGATGAGGCCGAATACCCATTGGCCCTTCAGCTTGGCGGCAGTGACGCCGGCGAACTGGCGCACTGCGCCGGGCTGGCCCAGCAATACGGGTTTGATGAGGTTAACCTGAACGTCGGTTGCCCCAGCGATCGGGTGCAGAACAACATGATTGGCGCCTGTCTGATGGGCCACCCCGACACGGTGGCGGAGGGCGTTCGGGCCATGATTGAGGCAACCGACCTGCCGGTCACTGTGAAGCATCGGATCGGTATTGATGGCCGGGAGTCCTGGGACGATCTCTGCGAGTTCGTGGAAAAAGTGTCTGATGCGGGTTGCCGGACGTTTATCGTGCATGCCCGAATCGCGATCCTTGAAGGCCTGAGCCCCAAGGAAAACCGTGAAGTCCCACCGCTCAAATACGATTGGGTATATCGGCTGAAAGCGAAATACCCGCACCTGGAGATCATCATCAACGGCGGTATAAAGACCTTCGATGAATGCCACGAGCACCTGCGGCATACCGACGGCGTGATGCTGGGCCGGGAGGCCTACCACAACCCCTGGCTGCTGGCAGGTGTCGATCCGGAGTTTTTCGGGGAGGCAGCGCCGGTGGAAACCCGGCATCAGGCGCTTAGGGCCATGCTTCCGTTCATCCAGAGCGAACTCGAGCGGGGCGTATACCTCACCCACATGACCCGACACCTGCTGGGCCTGTTCCACGGCCAGCCCGGTGGCCGGCAGTTCCGTCGCTACATCAGTGAGAACGCCCATAAAACCGGCGCAGGCCTGGAAGTTATCGAGACCGCGCTGGAAAAGGTGCGTGAACCGTCAATGCCGGAGATTGCCGAAGCTTAACCGCAGGCAATTTGCCCCCATACCTTTTGTTGTCTTGTTCCTGTCAGAGCAGCCCGTTATTGTAGGCGTATAGCCAGCGCCCGGGATTCGGGCGCACCAATAACAGATCAACCGGGACGACAGGACGAATGACCAGCAAGCTCGACCAACTGAAAACCATGACCACGGTAGTGGCGGATACCGGCGATATCGAAGCCATTGCAAAGTGGCGGCCGGAAGATGCCACCACCAACCCATCCCTGCTCCTCAAGGCGGCCGCTTCCGATGCTTATCGTCCCATGTTGGACAAGGCTGTGACGGAAGCCCGCCGCCATGGCGGCTCAGACGCCGAGCAGTTAACCATGGCCACCGATATGCTGGCCGTGCTCGCTGGCCGGGAAATCCTGAACCTGATTCCTGGTGTGGTATCCACCGAGGTCGACGCCCGGTTGTCCTTCGATACCGCCGGCACGCTGGAGCGAGCCCGCCGCCTGGTTGAGCTGTACGACAAACAGGGTGTCGATACCAGCCGCGTGCTGATCAAGATTGCTTCCACCTGGGAAGGTATCCGGGCTGCCGAGCAACTGGAGAAGGAAGGCATTCGCTGCAACCTGACACTCCTGTTTTCCTTCATCCAGGCGGCCGCCTGCGCCCAGGCCGGTGCCTTCCTGATCTCTCCGTTCGTTGGTCGTATTCTGGACTGGCACCTTGCCAACACGGGCCGCGACAGCTACCCGGCGGCGGAAGACCCCGGTGTGCTGTCCGTCTCTCGCATCTACAATTACTACAAAGCCAACGGTTTCAAGACGGTGGTGATGGGCGCGAGCTTCAGAAATACCGGCGAAATCGAGATGCTGGCCGGTTGCGACCGCCTGACCATCAGCCCGGCCCTGCTGCAGGAGTTGCAGGACGACCAGGGCGACCTGCCTCGTCGTCTGATGGCTGATACCGCCAGCTCACCGGATCAGTTTGGCACCATTGACGAAAAGCTGTTCCGTTGGGAGTCCAACGAGGACGCCATGGCGACCGAAAAGCTGGCCGATGGCATTCGCCGGTTCACAGCCGACCAAATAGAGCTGGAAAACCGGGTTCGGCAGCTCGCCAGGGCCGCCTGAAACCGGGCCTCAAACCAAACACAGGAGTGGGATTGTCCGATCATGATCGAGAGCCTGAAAAAACTCTTTGCGGCACCGGAAGCTGAGAGCGAGAAACCGGATTCTCACCAACTGGCCGTGGCTGCAACCGCGTTGATGGTTCAGGTTTCACGGATCGACCAGCACGAGGACGAACGCGAGCTACAGGCCATTGTCGACGGGGCTGTGAAAGCGCACCAGGTCACCCGGGCCGAAGCAGAGGAAATTCTGCAGGATGCCCTGAACCACGCAGACGATGCCACATCACTCTACGAATTTACCGGCCAGATCAACGAGCACCTCGACCAGGAAGGCAAGCAGGCCCTGCTTGAAAGTATCTGGCGCGTGGCTTTTGCCGACGGTCGCATCGACAAGTACGAAGAACATCTTATTCGCCGCATGGCAGACCTGCTGCATCTTAATCACCGGGAGTTCATGCAGGCGCGGCACCGGGCGCAAGACGCCGGTTCTTGAAAGGAGACAGCATGCTAGCGATTCTTCATCCCAATACCTCCCTGGACAGCGAGGAATACAGGCAGACCATGCACTACCTCGAGAATCTCCCGAACGTCACGGTTCGGGTTCACGAGGTCCAAGGTGCCACCCAGAGGTTGACCGAAATCTATCTGCTCGGGGATACCAAACCCCTGAACAAGGAAGAGATCGAGGCCTTGCCAGCGGTTGAACGGGCGATTCGTATCTCGGAAGACTACCGTATTCTGGGCCGTCACCGGGATGATCGCCGGCAAAGCGGTTTCACCTACAACGGTGTCGAGTTCAACCAGTCCAATCTGAACATTTTTGCCGGCCTTTGCGCGGTCGATGTGCCCGAGCACGTCGAAATGATGATGCAGGCCCTTGAGGACAACGGCGAAGTCTGCACCCGGATGGGCGCCTACAAGCCGCGCACCAACCCCTACTCGTTCCAGGGGCACGGCAAGGGCTGCCTGCCCTGGGTGTTCGAGAAGGCTGGCAAGCACGGTATCAAGGTGATCGCCATGGAGATCACTCACGAGAGCCACATCGAGGAAATCGACACCTGCCTGGAGAAACTGGGCAGACCCACCGGCGTCATGCTGCAGGTCGGTACCCGAAACACCCAGAACTTCGAACTGCTGAAGGCCATCGGCCGCCAGAGCACCTATCCGGTACTCCTCAAGCGCGGCTTCGGGATTACCCTGAACGAATCCCTCAACGCCGCGGAGTACCTCGCCAGCGAGGGCAACGCGAATGTTATTTTCTGCCTGAGAGGCATGAAAACCGAAGCTGGGCAGCCGCATCGGAACATGGTGGATTTTGCCCATGTGCCTGCGGTAAAACGGCTCACCCGTATGCCGGTGTGCGTAGACCCGTCCCACTCGGTTGGCAGCCGCGAACAGTCTCCAGACGGAATTCTGGATGTCATGCACGCCACCGCACAGGGCGTGATAGCGGGCGCCAACATGGTGCTGGTGGACTTCCACCCCAAACCGGAAAAGGCGCTTGTAGATGGGCCCCAGGCGCTTCTCATGCAAGAATTGCCGGCCTACCTGGAAGATATTCGCCTTTGCCATGATACCTGGAAGAAGCGCCAGGCCATTTATGAACGCCTGAAGGATGACGCAGCGGAATGATTGTCTACGGACACAGAGGCGCAAAGGGAGAAGCCCCGGAAAACACCCTCCCGGGATTTGTTCATGCTCATCGGCACGGTATCCGGCATTTCGAGCTGGATCTGGTGCTGTCAAAGGACGGCAAGCCGGTTCTTGTGCATGACCTTTCGGTGGACCGCACCACCAGTCAGAAAGGCAGCATCAGCCAGTACACAGCGGCCGAACTTGCAGCCATGGACGCTCGTCGGAACACCAGCTCCTGGCCCAAACCTACAGGGATCCCCGCCCTGGAAGACCTTCTCGATCAGTTCGACGACATCGAACACCTGCAACTGGAGGTCAAGAAGGATACGCGTCAGCGGCTGAACATCCTGAGCAATCGGCTGACCGAGGTGATCCAGCGTCGCAACCTTTACCAGACGGTGGCGATAACCTCGTCAGATACCTGGTTCCTGAAACAGATCCGGAGGCGTAACACAAACATCCGCATCGGCCTCGTAGCGGAACGAAAGTTTCCACGGCCACTGAGCATGGCAAACCGGCTTGGCTGTGACTACCTCTGCATCAATTGGAAGCTGTGCTCAAAAATGCTGGTTGAACAGGCCCACCGCAGGGGTATGCATGTGTCCACCTGGACAGTGAACCGGATTCACGACATGCTGCAACTGGAAGCGATGGGGGTGGACAGCATCATCACCGATTATCCGACAAGCACACGCATGTTTTTCGATAATCGCGCCAGATCGGCGCTGTCGCTCCCCCAGAGTCAGGACGGAGTTACCCCGAACCAGGAGGCCGTCTCGGCGGGTTGAGAGCAAAAAATTGAATCAAAAGAAAACGGGGTCGGAGGAATGCTTTCCTCGGACCCCGTTTTCTATAGCAGCCTAGAAAATTCGATTCAGGCCATTCAATGCGGCAACCCGGTAGGCTTCCGCCATGGTCGGGTAATTGAACGTGGTATTGATGAAGTAGTTCAGAGAGTTGGCCTCTCCTTCCTGATTCATGATTGCCTGGCCGATGTGAACGATTTCTGCGGCCTGGTCACCGAAACAGTGGATACCCAGAATCTGGCGGGTCTCCCGGTGGAACAGGATTTTCAGCATGCCTACCGCTTCTCCGGTAATCTGCGCGCGGGCCAGATCCTTGAAGAACGCCTGTCCAACCTCGTAAGGCACCTTGGCTTCAGTCAGTTCACGCTCGGTTTTCCCCACGGAACTGATTTCCGGAATGGTGTAGATCCCGGTCGGCACATCGGACACAAAGCGGAAGTACTCGTCATCAACAATGTCTGAAGACGCCGAACGGCCCTGGTCATAAGCCGCGCTTGCCAGACTCGGCCAGCCGATCACATCACCCGCCGCGTAGATGTTCTCCACCTCGGTGCGGTAGTGCTCATCAACCGCCAGTTGACCCCGACCGTTGGGCACCAGGCCAATGTTCTCCAGCCCCAGCTTCTCGGTGTTGCCACTGCGCCCGTTGCACCAGAGGAATGCATCCGCACGGATTTTCTTGCCGGACTGCAGCGACAGCACCACGCCGTGGTCATCACCCACAACCGACTCGTACTGCTCGTTGTGGCGCACCAGAACGCCGTTATTGCGCAGGTGGTAACTCAGGGCATCGGAAATTTCGTCATCCAGGAACGACAACAGCCGGCTACCCGGGTTGATCAGGTCGACCTTCACGCCCAACCCAGCAAAAATCGACGCGTATTCTGAGCCGATAACGCCAGCGCCATAGATAATCAGGGTTCTGGGAGTATGGGACAGGTTCAGGATGGTGTCCGAGTTATAGATACGGTGGTGACGGAAATCCACATCTGGCGGCAGATAGGGCCTGGACCCTGTGGCGATAATCGCCTGCTTGAAGTGAAGGGTCTCGGAGGACTTGCTGCCACGGACCTCAATACGGTTCTGGTCGATGAAAAAAGCCCGCCCGTTGATCAGATCCACCCGGTTGCGGGAATAGAACTGGGTTCGGAGCTTGACCTGCTTGCCAATGACCTTCTGGGCGTTCTGAAGTACCCGGGGGAAGGAGAACCAGCGGGGCTCCCCGATGTCCCGGAACATCTGATTGGTGTTGAAGGTAATGATCTGTTTGACGGAGTGGCGCAGCGCCTTGGAGGGGATGGTGCCCCAGTGAGTACAGTTCCCGCCGACGGTAGGCTTGTCCTCGATGATCGCGACACGTTTGCCATGTTTCGTCGCATTCATCGCCGCGCCTTCGCCGGACGGGCCGGCGCCGATAACGACGACGTCGTAATGATGTTCTGCCATGCGCGCAGTGACTCCTTATCTACGTCGTGAAAAGTTGATTGTAATTATCAGAAACAGATCAGTGCTTGCTGGTATTGCTGGCGTCGTAAGCCAAAGCCTCGGGCTCTTTGCACTCGTTGGCCAATCGCTCATTTTCTTCTTCGCACTTCTGGGTGTTGCCGCCGCAGATATCACAGGACTGGCTGATACCGAGCGCGCCAATCCCGCCGCAGGTTCCACTGATGGGCTTGCGGCCCAGAATTACGCCGATGGACATGGCTGCAACCAGCAGCACTACAATAAACAGAACCAAAAGAAAGGTACCCATATTGCCCTCCCCTCATTGAGTCACGTAGGACGAAAAAGCCGGCGTCTGGTGTGTCTCGAAGCCCTCTTCCGTCCTGACAATAAAATAGGCCGGGATGTTTTCCCTCACCGCAAGCTCATTGGCCTGCTCATAGCCCATCACGTTAAAGCCGGTCGCAAGGGCGTCCGCTGTCATACAGTCGTCTGCGATAACGGTTACCGACGCCAGCCTGTGCGCAATCGGTTTACCGGTTTCAGGGTCTATTGTATGGGAATAGCGACGCCCTTCCGATTCGTAATAGTTACGATAGTCACCCGATGTTGCCATAGCACGGGATTCGAGCGCCACAACCCGGTTCACCTCGCGCCCCTCAGACACCGGTTGCTCGATGGCCAGTCGCCAGGTGCTGCCATCCGGTTTGCGGCCGTTTACCCGAACCTCGCCGCCAATTTCCACCAGATAAGCCTCGATACCCTCGTTTTCCAGGAAACGGGCTACCGCATCCACTCCGTAGCCTTTGGCAATCGCCGAAAGATCCACGTATTGCGGTGGTGTCGCGCGCACGGCGGGCGGATCTGCCCGCAGTTCAAGCTTTTCGTAGCCAGTGGCGGCAAGAGCCATGGCAAGCGATTCTTCCGACGGCACCTGTTCTGGCCTTGCCTGGGGCCCGAAACCCCATAGATTCACAACCGGACCGATGGTTACATCAAAAGCGCCGCCAGTCATCGAGGAGATCTCCCGGGCTTTCTGGAGCACCTCAAACAACCCGGCTGAAACGGGAACCCATTCGGATTGATCGTTCAGTTGGTTAAAAAGGGACAGCTCAGAATCATCGCGCCAGGTCGACATTGACGCATCGACGTCTTCAAGCACCTCATCGATGCCACTGGCCAGAGTTTCGAGCTTCTCCGGATCCTCGGTCAATACGACATTGATGTGGTAGCTGGTGCCGAACACGGGGCCGGAGATTTCCCAGATTTTTTCTTCTGGCTGAAACGAACAACCCGCCAGAACGGCAAAGACCAGCGCTGTGAAAGCGCTGGCCAGGGCCACCCTGGCGGGTCGTACCATGCGGGATGTCATCAGGACTGCTTAGCCTCCAAAGTCATCCAGCATGATGTTTTCATCCTCAACACCAAGATCCTTGAGCATCTTGATGCAGGAAGCGTTCATGATTGGGGGCCCACACATGTAGTACTCACAGTCTTCCGGAGCCGGGTGGTCCTTCAGATAGTTTTCGTACAACACGTTATGGATAAAGCCAGTCGGCCCTTCCCAGTTGTCCTCGGGCAGCGCGTCGGAGAGCGCAACGTGCCACTCGAAGTTTTCATTCTCTTCCTGCAGCCCGTCGAAATCTTCCACGTAGAACATCTCGCGGACGCTCCGAGCGCCATACCAGAAGCTGATCTTGCGCTTGGAGTTCAGGCGCTTGAGCTGATCGAAGATATGAGAACGCATGGGCGCCATACCGGCACCGCCGCCGATGAACACCATTTCAGCATCGGTCTTCTTGGCGAAGAACTCACCGAACGGCCCCATCACGGTTACCTTGTCACCCGGCTTCAGGTTGAAGACGTAGCTGGACATGATGCCCGGCGGGTGATCGGTGCCCGGAGGCGGCGTGGCGATACGAATGTTGAACTTGAGAACACCCTTCTCTTCCGGGTAGTTCGCCATGGAATAGGCCCGGATGGTCTCTTCCTTGTTAATCGCCTTGTAACGCCAGATGTTGTGCTTGTCCCAGTCTTCGTGGAACTCTTCCTCGATATCGAAATCCTTGAAGTCGATCTCGTAGGGAGGGCACTCGAGCTGAACATAACCGCCGGCCCGGAAGTCCACTTCCTCGCCTTCGGGCAGCTTGAGCACCAGCTCCTTGATGAAGGTGGCCACGTTGTGGTTGGAGATAACCTCGCATTCCCACTTCTTGACGCCGAAGAACTCTTCCGGCACTTCAACCTTCATGTCCTGTTTCACAGGAACCTGGCAGGACAGACGCCAGCCTTCTTTCTCTTCACGGTTGGTGAAGTGGGTCTTTTCCGTCGGCAGCATGGCACCGCCGCCTTCCAGCACCTTGCATTTGCACTGTGCGCAGGTACCACCGCCGCCACAGGCAGAGGACAGGAAAATACCGCTGTTTGCCAGGGTACCGAGCAGCTTGCCGCCGGCTTCGGTCTTCAGCGTGTGTTCAGGATCATCGTTGATCTCAATGGTCACGTCACCGGTGCTTACCAGCCTGGACCGGGCCGCAAGAATCACTGCGACCAGGGCCAGAACGATAACGGTGAACATGACCACGCCGAGAATAATTTCTGTATTCATGGTCTCGCCTTTTCGTTAAACCGAATCACCGGGTGAATTACAGTGAGATACCGGAGAAGGACATGAAGCCCAGGGACATCAGACCAACAGTAATGAAGGTGATACCCAGGCCACGGAGGCCTTCCGGAACGTCACTGTATTTGAGCTTCTCGCGGATACCTGCCAGCGCAATGATGGCCAGAGCCCAGCCGAGGCCGGCGCCAAAGCCATACACCACACTCTCGCCAAAGGTGTAGTCACGCTCCACCATGAACAGCGAGGCACCCAGAATGGCGCAGTTCACCGTGATCAGTGGCAGGAACACACCCAGAGCGGCGTAGAGCGCCGGGATATACTTGTCCAGAACCATTTCCATGATCTGGACAATAGCCGCGATTACACCGATATACGTCAGCAAGCCGAGAAAGCTCAGGTCTACGTTGGGCAGGCCTGCCCAGTCCAGGGCCCCTTCCCGCAGAATGCTGTTGTACAGCAGGTTGTTCACCGGCACGGTTACGGTCAGTACCACCACCACGGCAATACCAAGACCCGTCGCCGCCTCGATCTTCTTGGAGATAGCCAGGAATGTACACATCCCCAGGAAGAAGGCCAGCGCCATATTCTCAACGAAAATAGCCTTCAGAATCAGGCTGATATAATGTTCCATCAGAAAGCCTCCTTGGCGACATGGCGGGACATTTTATAGTCCGGCTCTTCAACCTGCTCCGGCTTCCAGGTCCGCAGACCCCAGATGGCCAGGCCGATAATGAAGAACGCACTCGGCGGCAGCAGCAACAGACCGTTCGGAATGTACCAGCCGCCTTCGTTGACCACCGGCATCAGGGATACGCCGAACAGGGAGCCGGCACCCAGAAGCTCGCGGAAGAAGGCAACGAAGATCAGGAGTACGGAGTAGCCCAGACCATTGCCAACGCCATCCAGGAAGCTCAGCCAGGGGCCATTCTTCATGGCGAAACCTTCCGCGCGGCCCATGACGATGCAGTTGGTGATGATCAGGCCAACGAACACCGAAAGCTGCTTGGAGATCTCATAGGCATAGGCCTTGAGCACCTGGTCAACCACAATTACCAGAGAGGCGATGATGGTCATCTGCACGATGATCCGGATGCTGCCCGGGATCTGTGTGCGTACCAGAGACACGGCCAGGTTGGAAAATGCGGTAACGGCGATAACCGCCATACACATAACCAGAGTGACGTTCATGCTGGTGGTTACCGCCAGCGCTGAACAGATGCCCAGAATCTGCAGGGCAATCGGGTTATTGCTGAAGATCGGTTCGAAGAGAACCTGTTTGGCTGATGCATCTGCCATGATCAGACCTCCCCTTCACGAAGTTTTTGCAGGAACGGCGCGTACCCGCGGTCGCCCATCCAGTAGTTGACCAATTGTTCAACGCCACGGCTTGTCAGGGTCGCACCAGAAAGAGCATCAACCTTGTGCTCCTTATCCTGGGCATCGGCGCTGACGCCGCCCTTGACCAGTCGCACCTGGGGTTCGGAACGGTCTTCGTTGTAGACCTCCTTACCAACCCACTGGCGCTTCCAGCGCGGGTTGTCCACCTCACCGCCAAGACCCGGGGTTTCTGCGTGCGCATAAAAGCCCAGACCTTCGATGGTGTTCAGATCGCCCTCGAGGGAAATGAAGCCGTAAAGGGTGGACCAGAGACCGTAGCCGTGGATCGGAAGAACCACGCGATTGATCTGGCCGTTCTCACTCATGGTGTAGACCTTGGCAACATTCGGACGGCGCTTGATACCAGCCTTGTCTTCAGAAGACGGAATGTTGGTGGACATCTGAGGGTCCGAAGCGGCCTTGTACATGTCGTACTTCATGGGGTCCTGGACACCCACGTTGGAAGGCTCGACGAATTCACCTGTATCCAGATCGACCAGCCGGACGTCAAAACGCGCAAACGCCTCTTCGATCTGCTCAGCGCTGGAGCCAGACTCCAGCATGCCAGCGGCAGACAGAATGTTGGTCTTGATATCCAGGTTCTGGTTCTGGATCTGGGCCGGGCGAAGCAGAACCGCCGCCGTGGAGACCACGACGGAGAATACAATACTCAGCACCAGTGCAACGATCAGCGTACGGGAGACAGTTTCTTTAGCTTTAGCCACGAGCAAGCCTCCGTTTGATGTTGGCCTGAACCACATAATGGTCCATCAGCGGCGCGAACAGGTTAGCGAACAGGATGGCCAGCATGATGCCTTCCGGGAAGGCCGGGTTGATCACGCGGATCAGAACCGTCATTACGCCCACCAGAATACCGAAGCACCAGCGGCCGGTGTTGGTCATTGCCGCAGAAACTGGATCCGTTGCCATGAACATCATGCCGAAGGCGAATCCGCCCATGACCAGATGCCAGTGCGCCGGAATGGCGAACATCGGATTGGTTTCAGAACCGATAATGTTCAGCAACAGGGACATACCGATCATGCCGATCAGCACACCGCCAACAATCCGGTAGCTGGCGATTTTCATGGCCAGCAGGATCAGACCGCCGATCAGTACCGCAAGCGTTGAGGTCTCACCCATGGAGCCCTGAATGGTGCCCATGAAGGCGCTCATCCAGCCAATTTGCGCTTCCAGGGCTTCCAGGCCGCCACTTGCAGCCCAGCTCAGCGCGGTGGCACCACTGAAACCATCAACCGCGGTCCAGACGGTGTCACCGGAGATCTGCGCCGGGTAGGCAAAGTACAGGAACGCACGGCCGGTCAGGGCCGGGTTCAGGAAGTTCTTGCCAGTACCGCCGAACACTTCTTTACCGATGACGACACCGAAGGTGATACCCAGGGCCACCTGCCAGAGCGGAATGGTGGGCGGGCAGATCAGTGCAAAGAGTACAGATGTAACGAAGAAGCCTTCGTTCACTTCGTGACGACGCACAGTGGCAAACAGGACTTCCCAGAAACCGCCGACCACGAAGGTCACGAAGTAAATGGGCACGAAGTAAGCCATGCCGTACACGAAATTATCCCATACGCCAGCACCGGCGCCGGTAATGGCAAGCGCCTGGATAAAGGCAGTACGCAGGCCGCCGTCAGCGACCATGGCATCCGGGTTAGATGCCAGGAAACTGTTGGCCTGATAGCCGATGTTCCACATACCGAAGAACATCGCCGGGAAAGTACACAGCCATACCGTGATCATGATGCGCTTGAGGTCAACGCCGTCACGCACATGGGCAGTGGTTGAGGTTACCTTGCCGGGAGTGTAGAAAATGGTATCCACGGCCTCATACAGCGCGTACCAGCGCTCGTACTTGCCACCCTTTTCAAAGTGATGCTCGATTCCATCGAGAAACTGTCTGATAGCCATCGTATTAGCCCTCGATCTCGATTCGGGTCAGGTTCTCGCGGAGAATCGGACCATATTCATATTTGCCCGGGCACACGAATGTGCACAGCGCCAGATCTTCTTCATCCAGCTCCAGCGCACCAAGCTTCTGTGCCATCTCTGTGTCACCGACAATCAGTGAACGCAGCAGCTGCGTCGGCAGGATATCCAGAGGCATGATCTGCTCGTAAGCGCCAACCGGGACCATCGCCCGCTCACTACCGTTGGTCGTGGTGGTGAAGTTGAAAAGCTTGCCACTGGCGAGCTTGGACAGATATATGTTCAGCACCGAGAAGCGGTTCGGGCCCGGAGACAACCAGCCCATGAACTCACGCTTGTTGCCTTCTTCAAGCACGGATACCTGATTGGCAAAGCGGCCAAGGTAGGCGCAGGGGCCGTCGCCACGGCGACCACCGAACACGGAACCCGAAATCGCGCGGACCTCGCAATCCGTGGCAACTTCGCCGTCCAGAAGCTCCTCAAGGCTGGCACCCAGGCGGGTACGCACCAGGCGCGGCTTCAAAGCCTTGGGGCCACCGATCGCGACAATACGTTCAACCGGCACTTCGCCGGATTCAAACAATTTGGCGATGTCGATGACGTCCTGGTAATTGATGCTCCAGACGGTCTTGCTGCCGGATACCGGGTCCAGATGATGGATGTGGGTACCAACATTACCCGCGGGATGCTTGCCATCGAACTGGTGGACTTCAACGGCGTCGGTCTTGGGAACCGCCACGTTGGATCCTGGCTTGCCGGTAACAAAGACTTTGCCTGCGGTCAGCTTGGTAAGCAGTTTGAGGCCGTTTTCAAATGCCTGACTGTTCTCGCCAATGATGACCGTCGGGTCCGCTGCCAGCGGATTGGTGTCCATGACCGACACAAAAATGGAGTTGGGCGCGGAGTCAATCGCGGGAACCTTGCTGTAAGGCCGCGTCTTGAACGCCGTCCAAAGCCCGGATTCCACCAGATTGTCTACCACCTGCTGGCGTTCCAGGCCGGCAAGATCCGCGTCGCTGTAGCGCGCAAAGGTCTCAGCCTCATCGCCATCGATTTCGATAACGATCGACTGAAACACACGACGCTCACCACGGTTAATCTCTTTCACCACGCCGGCGGCGGGTGAGGTATAACGAACGCCTTCGGTCTTCTTGTCCGTGAACAGCAGCGTACCGCGCTTGACACGGTCTCCCTCTTTCACAGCCATCGTCGGCTTCATGCCGATGTAGTCAAAACCGATCAACGCCACGTGGCGAACGGGTTTGCCGTCTGTAATGGTCTGTTCGGGAGCGCCGCTGATGGGAAGATCCAGGCCTTTTTTGATCTTGATCATTAGCCTCATCCAATCATCAGAAACTTTTCAATGGATTCGTAACGCCCGACACCTGCGGCCCAGAAAAACCATGAGAAACGGAGTGCCAGACGTACCCAAAATCGCGCCAATTATAGAGATTAAGGAATCCTATTTCCACCAGAACTCGGAACAGGTTAAGTGTCGACATCGAAATACCCCGACGACATTGCCTGTAAAAACAAAAACCCCGACAGCACTTGCCATCGGGGTTTTCAGGACCTTCACTTCACCAGATCGGCGCGATCGACTCAGTCTCTCGCACGTTTGGGGAAGATCGGGTAACTTACACCGGCCATCTGGTTGACCACGCGGATAACCTGAGCGCTATAGCCAAACTCGTTGTCGTACCAGACGTACAGGATCAGACGCTTGCCGCTGGCGATGGTTGCCTGCGCGTCAACGATACCGGCATGACGGGAACCGACGAAATCGGTGGAAACCACTTCCGGAGAGTTCACGAAGTCGATCTGCTTCTGGAGCTCTGAATGCAGCGCCATATCCCGCAGATAGTCGTTCACACTTTCCGCATCGACTTCTTTCTTGAGATTGAGATTCAGAATCGCCATGGACACGTTCGGCGTCGGAACGCGAATCGCATTGCCCGTCAACTTGCCTTTGAGAACGGGCAGCGCCTTGGCAACGGCCTTGGCGGCACCTGTCTCGGTAATTACCATGTTCAGGGCAGCGCTGCGCCCGCGACGACTTCCCTTGTGGTAATTGTCGATCAGGTTCTGGTCATTGGTGTAGGAGTGCACTGTCTCGACGTGACCGTCTTCAATGCCATACTCATCCTCAATCGCTTTCAGCACAGGGGTGATGGCATTGGTGGTACAGGAAGCCGCCGACAGGATCTTGTCTTCGTTGGTGATCCAGTCGTTGTTGATACCATAGACGATGTTCTTGATGTCGCCCTTGCCCGGCGCAGTCAGGATAACGCGACTGACGCCCTTGGACTTCAGGTGCAGACCAAGCCCGGCCTCGTCACGCCACTTGCCGGTGTTGTCGATCACAATGGCGTTGTTGATGCCGTATTCGGTGTAATCTACCTTGTCCGGACCGTCAGAGTAGATCACCTTGATGTAGTTGCCGTTGGCAATCAGGGCTGATTCTTTTTCATCGACGGTAATGGTGCCATCGAACGGTCCGTGTACGGAATCGCGGCGAAGCAGGCTCGCACGCTTCTCGAGATCGTTCTCTGCACCACCCTGACGTACAACAATCGCGCGCAGGCGCAGGTTGTTACCACCACCGGCTTTCTCGATCAGGATACGCGCCAGCAGACGGCCGATACGGCCAAAGCCGTACAGAACCACATCCTTGGTATCGTTGTGGGCGTCTTCTTCGGACTGAGCGGCGTATTGGCCAACTACCGGACCGATTTCACGCTTGAGGAACTCGGTCAGGTCACCGCCTTCCTCTTTGAACTTGACCGCCAACTTGCCGATATCGACGTGAGCGCGGCCCAGATCAAGTTTGTCCATCGCCTGCAGGATCGGCAGGGTGTCGTGAACAGAAAGCTCGCTGTCTTCAACCTGGCGCACGAAACGGTGAGCGCGGATGATATCAATGACCGACTGGTTGATGATGGCGCGACCATAGACAGAAGTAACCACATTGTTTTTGCGGTAGAGGCGGCCGATCAGCGGAATCATGGCTTCCGCGGTGGATTCTCTTTCTGTCCAGTTGGACAGGTGCTGATTGATCTGTTCGTGACTCACGCTTGAACCTCTGCAGTTGGCACTTGGAAAATGGGGCGCATATTATCCAACTTAATCCGGCTGACCGCAAATACACCAGACCATGACCTTCGTATAGAACCCGCCCGTCGATTAAGCAAGTGTCAGCCACGGCTTCAGCGCCATGACAGTGCCAGTCGCGAGCGTTAGAATACGCGCCACACCGCCGCCCGGACACCCAAACCAGGAGAATCAGACCGCCCATGAGCCAAGGTGCCAGCACACGCCCGTCACTCCGATCCATGATTGCCCCGGAATTCCCTTCCCGAGCGGCTGATCACAGGACATGGGGCCAATTGCATGGCAGCAGTGATGCGCTGGCCATCTGTGAAAGCGCCCGCGCCCACAAAGGCCTGACTCTGGTAATAACCCGGAGCACCGCCGATGCCATCCGGCTTGAACAGGCGATGCGGTTCTTTCTCGGGCTGCCTCCTGAAGAGGATGGCCCCGCCATCAGCGAAGACGGATTGGAGCTGCTCTCCCTGCCGGACTGGGAAACCCTGCCCTACGATCTGTTCTCTCCCCATCAGGACATCATCTCCCGGCGAATCCGGACACTGCACCGCTTGCCCTCGACCAGCCATGGGGTTCTGGTGGTTCCTGCAAGAACCCTGATGCACAGGTTGCCGCCGGTTAACTACCTCCAGGGCAATACTCTGCTTCTGGAAATCGGGCAGTCCCTGGATATAGAAAACTGGCGCATGCAGCTGGAGGCGGCAGGCTACCGGCACGCCGAGAACGTCTACGAACACGGTGAATACGCTGTTCGCGGCGCGATACTGGACATTTTTCCTATGGGCGCCAGCCTCCCCTACCGGATTGACCTGTTCGATGATGAAATCGAAACTCTCCGGACCTTCGATCCCGAAACCCAGCGTTCGATTGACCGGATAGATCGGATCGAACTGCTGCCTGCTTTCGAATTTCCGTGGCACAAGGAGGCACGGTCGGGCTTCCGTAGCCGCTGGTTCGAGCAGTTCCCGGACGCTGACAAGGACACGCCCATATACCAGGACGTGACCCAGGGCATCACGCCACCGGGGATCGAGTACTACCTGCCCCTGTTCTTCGACGAGACGGCAACCCTGTTCGATTATCTGCCTGGGGCGACCCATGTCTTTACCGCCGACGGGCTGAACGACGCGGTCAGCCATTTTGACAGCGAAACCCGTAACCGTTACGAAGACCGTCGCCACGATCGACTGCGGCCGATACTGCCACCCACCCGGCTGTTTCTGCAGCAGGAGGAGCTGTTCAGACACCTGAAAGCCTTTCCCAGGGTAACCATCTCCTCCGATTCCCAGGAGGCCACAGGATCGGTCAATTGCCCGACAAGAACCCTGCCGGATATCGCCATGGATGGTCGTGCCGCTGATCCTGCCGGCCGTCTCAAGCGGTTTCTCGGTGACTTTGACGGCCACGTACTGATCTGCGCAGAGTCATCCGGCCGGCGGGAAGCCCTGCTGGAGAATCTTGGCGAACAGGGCCTTGAGCTGAAAACCCTGGCCGGCTGGCAGGCTTTTCTGGACGATCACGAAACCCCGCTGGCCATTACCATTGCCCCGATGGAGCAAGGCCTGGTACTACCCGAGCATTCCATCGCCCTTATTACAGAAACGGCTTTATTTGGCGAGCGGGTATTGCAGCGACGTCGCCGGGAGAAGCCCACAGAAACCGACGATGCAGGTTTTCGGGACCTGTCGGAATTGCGGATCGGTGCACCGGTGGTTCACATCGACCATGGGGTGGGCCGCTATCTGGGCCTCGAAACCATAACCGTTGAGGGCGAGGCCAGCGAGTTTCTGATGCTGGAGTACGCCGGTGGCTCCAAACTCTATGTGCCGGTGTCCAGCCTGCATCTGATTTCCCGTTATGCCGGCAATGACACCGAGCACGCGCCACTGCATAAGCTGGGCACGGATCGCTGGAGCACAGCGAAACAGAAAGCCCTTGAGAAAATCCGCGATACCGCCGCAGAGCTTCTGGACGTCTACGCCCGCCGGGAGGCGCGCAAGGGTTTCAGCTTCGAGGATCCGAAGGAGGCGTACCGAGCGTTTGCGGCCGGCTTCCCCTTCGAGGAGACGCCCGACCAGCAGGTGGCCATTCAGTCGGTATTCGAGGACATGACCAGTGAGCGACCGATGGACCGCCTGGTCTGTGGTGATGTCGGCTTCGGGAAAACTGAGGTCGCCATGCGCGCCGCCTTCCTGGCCACATGGTCCGGCAAACAGGTGGCGGTTCTTGTGCCCACCACCCTGCTCGCCCAACAGCACTACGAGTCCTTCCGGGACCGCTTCTCAGACACCCCCGTGCAGGTCGAACTGCTCAGCCGATTCCGTACCGCCGGCCAGACCAGCAAAGCCCTCGAGGCGGTGGAGAATGGCAAGGCCGACATCGTGATCGGCACCCACAAACTGCTTCAGGGTGACATCAAATTCAAGAATCTCGGCCTGGTCATCATTGATGAAGAACACCGGTTTGGCGTCCAGCAAAAGGAAAGATTGAAAGCGCTGCGGGCCGAAGTGGACATGCTCAACCTCACCGCGACTCCGATCCCGCGGACCCTGAACATGGCCATGGGGCATCTGAGAGATCTCTCGATTATCGCAACACCTCCGGCCCGGCGACTCTCGGTGAAAACCTTCGTGCGCCAGAAAGACAATGCCATGGTCAAGGAAGCCATCTTGCGGGAAATTCTCCGCGGCGGTCAGGTGTACTTCCTGCACAATGATGTGGCAACAATCGAGAAAACCGCCGAGGATCTGCGGGCACTGATTCCCGAAGCCCGCGTGGGCGTCGCCCACGGCCAGATGCGGGAGCGGGATCTCGAGAAGATCATGTCGGACTTCTACCACAAGCGCTTCAACGTGCTGGTGTGCACAACCATCATTGAGACCGGCATCGACGTTCCCAGCGCCAACACCATTATTATCGAGCGGGCAGACAAGTTCGGCCTGGCCCAGCTGCACCAGCTTCGGGGTCGCGTTGGCCGGTCACACCACCAGGCCTATGCGTATCTGCTGACGCCACCGCCGAAATCGATTACGACCGACGCCAAAAAACGGCTGGACGCCATCTCGGAGGCGCAGGACCTCGGCGCTGGCTTTATGCTGGCCACCCATGACCTGGAAATCCGCGGCGCCGGTGAGCTGCTGGGCGAGGAACAGAGCGGGCAGATCGAAAGCATCGGCTTTACCCTCTACATGCAGCTGCTGGACGAGGCCGTCAAGGCTATCCGGGAGGGCCGGACACCCAACGCCGACCTGCCCCTGAGCCACGGCACCGAGATGAACCTGAGAATTCCGGCATTGATTCCAGAAGATTACCTGCCGGATGTTCATAACCGCCTGATGCTCTACAAGCGAATCGCCAGCGTCGACAGCCCGGATGCATTAAAAGAACTTCAGGTTGAAATGATTGACCGGTTCGGATTGTTACCGGATCCGGCCAAGAACCTAATCCGCCAGACCGAGCTTCGGCTCCGGGCAGAAGGCCTGGGTATCGTGAAAGTTGACGCTGGCAAGGAATGGGCGCGCCTCGAGTTTGGCAGCTCGACGCCGGTGGACCCTCTGGTTCTGGTTAAAAAAGTGCAATCTGCACCGGACCAATACCGGCTCGAAGGTGCCAACAGCTTCCGTTTTCGGCTGAAGGATGCCACAACCGGTGGTAAACTCGACGGCATTTCCCGGATGCTTGGCGAGCTGGAGCCTGCGAAAAGTCACGCATCCGGCTCATGAACGGCCGACCAACATGTGGAGTACGACCCTTGCAGACTGACGGAATTCGCTGGTGCCGATACCCGACCCGGGCCTTTCTGGCCGCCCTCCTGCTGAGCTTCGCGGCCACAGGGGCTGCCCAACAGCCAGACCGGGCAACACTGCCCCTGGAGCCCGGCACCCCCATTCCCGACGATTACTACCGGGCCGAGTTCGTGATTCTTGAGCGGATTATAGAGCCCGAGGCCGTGAATGAGCGTATGTCTGGCCGCACGGTAGAGGAGCCGATAGAAACGGAGGAGGTTCTCTGGTCTGCGCTGGAGGATGGCACCACGGAAACCACCCTGGAACTGGCGCCCCGGGAAGACCTTCACCTTGCCAGCGCGGCGGCGCGACTTGAGCGCAGTGGACGGTACCGTGTGCTCCTGGCTGCCGGTTGGTATGAGGCGTTCCCGCCGGATTACGAGGGCACGCCCCTGCAGGTGGAAATTGGTGATTGGATTGACAACGCCCGTACCAGGGAGGTTGAAGGCCACATTACCATCGACCGGCAACGCTACCTGCACGTGAACGTTCACCTCAACCACTGGCAGCTGGCGGAAGATGCTCAAGCCCTGCCTGAAGACGAGACGACCGAGTTGTCACAGGAGACGCCCCCGCCTGCAGGGGCGACCGGCGCTGAAGACACCGCACCCTCTTCAACGACACTCGACGAATCTGCCGCTCAGCCACTTGCTGCAATGGCTCAGCCCGCCCCGCTGGAGTTATTGACCTGGATCCGGGAAACCCGGCGTATGCGCAGTGAGGAAATCCACTTCCTGGACTCCCCCACGATCGGCGTACTGGTGTTCTTCAAGAAGATTGAGGCAACGGAGTAAGCACTCCAAGGCCGGCCATCGACACTGCGAGAATCCGTTTAACACCGGACATTCCCTGCTCGATGGCCGCCTCGATCTCTTCCATCGTGATGATGTGATCGGATTTGCCAGCCGCCCAATTGACCACCAGCCCCAGACAGACATAACGCATCCCCAGTTCCGCTGCCAGCGCGGCCTCCGGCATGCCGGTCATGCCCACCAGGTCGCATCCGTCCCGTTCCATCCGGATGATCTCGGCTGAAGTTTCCAACCTTGGCCCCTGGGTTGCGCCATACACCCCGAAACCGGAAAACGGCACGCCCTCTGCGCCTGCGGCATCAATCAGGATCTGACGGGCACTCTCGTCATAGGGCCAGGTGAAATCTATATGGGTCACCGACTCCAGGTCACCCTCGAAAAAGGTGCTGGCACGCCCCCAGGTGTAATCAATAATCTGATCGGGAATAACGACGTGGGCAGGCCCCATATCCGGGTGGATACCACCGACGGCGTTGACACCCACTACCGTCCGGACACCGGCATCGTAAAGGGCCTTCAGATTCGCCCGATAGTTCACCTGATGGGGTGGAATACGGTGCGGATTACCATGTCGCGACAGGAAGATAGCGGGCTGATCGCCAAGCCGCCCTTCCACCAGCGGCGCCGATGGACTGCCCCATGGCGTGCCAACCTGCTTTTCACCGGTGATTTCCAGGCCCGAAAGGGTGGTCAGGCCGGTGCCGCCAATAATGCCAACAGGGTGCATTTTCTCCGGTGACGTCATTCTGCCTCTCCTGAATCTTCTACATCTCCAGTGGTCTGGCGATTCTGCGACTTGCCGGAGCTCTTGCCGGATGAATCCGCCGCGCCCTTGTCTGAGGAACCCTCGGACTGTGATCCGGACAGCCTCACGCCCTCCGGAAGATGCAATGTGCGGGTCGGGAAAGCCACCTCGGCACCGTAACCCTCAATGATGTCACTGATTTTCAGCAGCACATCCTGCTTCACCTCGTGGAACCGGACCCACTGGGTTGTCTTGGTAAAGGTGTACACCATGATATCCAGCGAGGAGGCATTGAACGCGAGGAAGTTCACGATCAGGGTCTCATCGCTGTCAATCTCTTCATGCTCTTGAAGCATGGCCTTGATGTCATCAACGATGGACGCCATCTGCCCGACATCGGCATACCGAATGCCGATGGTTTCGTAGATCCGGCGATTGGTCATGCGCGATGGGTTCTCCACCGCGATGGTGGTGAACGCGGCATTGGGCACATAAAGCGGCCGTTTATCGAAGGTTCGGATGGTGGTGAGGCGCCAGCCGATGTGCTCCACCGTACCCTCGATATTGCGATCCGGTGAACGTACCCAGTCCCCTACCTTGAACGGCCGGTCCAGATGGATAATAAAGCCGCCGAAAAAGTTGGCCAGCAGGTCCTTGGCAGCAAAGCCAACGGCAATACCGCCCACGCCGCCGAACGCCAGGACACCGGAAATGCTGTAGCCCATGGACTGCATCGCAATAAGCACTGCAGTAATGATGACCACCGCCCGGGACAATTTGCTCACCGCGTTGACGGTGGTGTAGTCCATGGGCTGCTTCATTTTCAGAGGCGATACCAGTATCCCCTCAGCTTCCTTGATCAGTCTCAGAACGGCCCACACCAGAACAAAGATGAAACCGATCTGAAGGACGGACTCGTTCGCCTTGAATATCTCTGCTTCCGAGTATTTATGAGCCACTTCCGCAGCCCAGTAGACCCCTTGCAGCCAGACAAACGCTACAACCGGTTTGCGGGCCGCGTGCAATAACGCATCGTCAAACAGGTTCTTGGTCTGACTGAATTTACGCTCCAGGGCAGCGATGATATGGCTGGCGATATACGCCACCGTGGCTGTCCCGAAAACCAACGCAAACACGACAATTCCGACGCGCCAGGCTTCAGACAGCAGCCCGAAATTCTCGATCCAGCCATTCACCATGGCCATAACATCTCCGATCATCGGATCCCTCTGGTCTCGAAAGGTTTATCGAATGGAAACGGCCGCTCCCGGCGCGACGCGATCAAACAGATCAATAATGTCTTCATTGCGCATCCGCACACAGCCGTGGGACAGCGGCACTCCCATCGGCTCACTGTCCGGCGTGCCGTGAATGTATATGAAGCGACGGAAAGTATCGACACCCGGCCCCCGGTTTTCGCCCCACTGGCGGCCGCACAACCAGAGAATCCGGCTCAGGATCCAGTCGCGGTCAGGGTGCTGACGGGCAAGTTCGGAGCTGTAGATTTCTCCGGTGGGGCGCCGTGCCCGGAATACGGTTCCAACGGGAAGTCCTGCCCCGATACAGGCCCGGACATAGTGCTCTCCCCGGGGCGTACAGCCACTGCCATCGCTCTCTCCCGGCCCGTTCAACGCGGTGGAAACCGGATAGGAAGCAACAAGCTCTCCGCCTGCGGTTTCAAGCCGCAGGCGCTGGAGGCTCAGATCTATATCAATGCGGACTGATGCAGGATGCGTCAAAACCGGCCAGGCTCCCTTGGGGTAAAGGAGGAAGCCTAACCGAGAGAGTGGAACTCAGGCAACCGAGACCTTGCTGCCAACCGGTGGAACCAGCATGGCGTCTTCCGCCTGCATGCCGGCGGCCAGGAAGGGGACCAATCGAGCGGCAATTTCCTGAACTGTGGTTTCCACACCCAACTTGTTCTGAAGGATGTCTCTCAATGCATCGCTGCTGGACATGGTGAAGGCTGTTGCTCCCAACATGAACTGGATGCGCCAGTATCTATCCACCGACGACAGCTGGGGAGTCGCTTCCTTGAGCAACCGCATGAAACGGCTGAAGGGCTCGCTGTATTCCTGTTCCAGGAACTTGCGCAAATGCCCCTGGGACTGGGTGTAGGCAAGCCCAAGCAAGCGCATGAAGATCGAGATGCCCTTCTCGTTGCGTTGAGGCATGCGCACCGCACTTTCGGTAAGCGCCCAGAGCGTCTGATTCAGCGTTGGCGGTTTGCCGTCACAGCGTTCCTCAAGCTCATCAAAGGCGTTCTCCAGGGTTGCAGAAAACGGCGTCAGAAAGCGTGCGAAAACGGCGTGAATCAGGGCGTTCTTTGAACCAAAGTGGTAATTGACAGCGGCCAGATTTACTTTAGCCTTACTGGTAATCATTCGGAGCGAGGTTTCCGAAAAACCCCGGTCGGCGAACAGCTCTTCGGCTGCATCGAGAATCCGGTCAACGGTATCAGACTGCGCCATTTTGTTATCAATGCCTCTAGCAAACGTCTGTTTGAAACATACGTTTGAAGCGCATCCGTGTCAAGTTCTGGGCTCAGGCTCTGCCGCCACTTCCTCCCAACCCCGGTCAATTGCTTCCTGGTTACCCTCGAAAAAGGCCTTCTGGACGCGGCTGTACGCCTTCTCTGCTTCCAGCAGATAGATCAGGTACAGACGCACATGCTCCCTGCGCGTCAACTGTCGGGACAGAACCCGGCTCTCGGACAACTTCAGGAGATGACTGAACCGGGTATTCTTCAGCGCAGGATTAAAATCTGCCATCCGGGCGCATTGCCAGATCAGGCCGTCCGAGCCTTCAAGGTGGGCAACGTGCTGCCGCGCTTCACGGATCATCCTCTGGCGGGTCATGATCAGGTCAAGATAGGAAGGTTTGGTGGTATAGATTCTGCGTACCGCCGGTATTCCCAGCAACAGAATGATCACGAAGGCGCCGAAGCCGCCGCCTGCAATCCAGGCAGGGACAAACCCGGTCAGCCCGCTCAGAAAGATGGCTGCGGCAATCAAGGCGCTGAACAACCACAGATCCCGCCCACGACGGGCTTCAGCCAACGTAAAGTTATCCGGCCAACCGTTCATGGCCAGCAGATCAAAATCCATCAGCAGAACCCGATCACATTGCCGCAGCATCAGCCGGAGCTTGCGCTGCCGGGATTCTGCCATCACTCTCTCGGCCCCGCTGCTACCTGCCTCCCGGGATTCCTGACCAGCTGACGCGTTATCGGGCTCTGAACCGGTGTCCGGGCCCTGCTCGGACGGTGCACCTTTGTCAGCCTGACTGTCGGATACTGGAGCCGAAGGCTGGGCATCCGCCGTTCTGGGGGCCGGCACAGGATCGGCCGCCCGCCCCGGCCTCAACACCGGCGCCTGCACCGGCTCATTCGCCTGGGTGGCAGCCTTACTCTGATTTTCAGCCATGGCAGATTGTCCGGATTAAAGGGTTTAAACAGGTATCGACCGTCACATCGGATACTTGAATCCCTGCCCCGATCTTGGCATTCGCCAGTCCGGTCGCTATCCTTGGCGCACCTGCCAGAAAGGCATCCGAACACCACACTTTACGAGGTCAGGATTATGTTCACAGGCATTGTCCAGGGCATTGCAACCATCGACGACGTCAAGGCCGAGCCCGGACTGAGCACGTTTGCTATCCGGCTGCCCGCAGACAAGGCGAGCGGCGTGTCGATTGGCGCATCGGTCGCAATCAACGGCACCTGCCTGACCGTGACACGCCAGGAAGACAGCGTGCTTTACTTCGATGCCATGCAGGAAACCCTGAGACTGACTACCCTGGGGGATCTGAAAACCGGAGACCAGGTGAATTTCGAACGGGCCGCCCGTATCGGCGATGAGATTGGCGGTCACCTGCTGTCAGGACATATTCATACAACCGCCCGGATTGTCGAAATCCTGAGACCGGAAAACAACGTCACCCTGTGGTTCGAAGTTCCCGACGAGTGGACACGCTACATCTTTCCCAAAGGCTACATTGCCATCAATGGCGCCAGCCTGACCATCGGTGAAGTGCGGGGCAACCGGTTCAACATCCACCTGATTCCGGAAACTCTGAGGGCCACAACCTTCGGCACCTGTGAAGAGGGTCAACGGGTTAACATCGAAATAGATAGCCAGACCCAGACCATCGTGGACACCCTGGCCCGACTGGGATACGACCGCCCGGCCCCGACGCTCTGACTCATATGGCATTTCAGCGGTTGCCGGCCCAGAACACCACGAATTTGGGGCTGGCATCCAGCTGTTCTACCTGCGAAAAATACCGCCGCAGGCTTCGGTGATAACCCAGGTGGCGATTACCAACCATGAGCAAGCGCCCTCCTGGCTTCAGGTGCTTCGAGGCCTGCTCAAACAACCGCAGGGCAATATGATCACCGACCACGCCGCCCTCGTGGAACGGTGGATTCAGAAGGATCAGCTCGAAAGAGCCCGCACCGACATCAATGCCATCGCAGTGCGAAAAGAACGCGCTGGCCTCCGGGAAAGCCTGTTCGACATTATGTCGGGCACTGAGCACAGCGTGGCTTGAAACGTCACTGAAACCCAACTGCACATCCCCTCTCTCCGCGAGCGCCGTCAAGCCCAGCACGCCGTTGCCACAGGCCAGATCCATCACAGAGCTCCCAGCCTGCAAGGAGGATACCTCTCTCGCCACGTGCGGAAGGAGCAAGCGGCTACCGATATCCAGCTTTTCCCTGGCGAACACCGCGGGCAATGCCTGGACTGCCAGCTCACCGTTCCTGCCGGATAGTGCATACCCCTTCCAGCATCCCGGCCAGCCCGCCAGACTCTCAGTACCTTTCCGACACCGAATGACCCGAGCCTTTTTTCGTGCGGGAAGCACCTGTTCCGTCTGCACCGCTTCGCCAAATACCTCGACACTTTTGGACGGCAAATGCTTGATCATCCCGCCTGCCAGCAAGACACTGGAATCAGTTATCACGCCATTGAGCCAGCGCAGCAACCAGGCCAGATAGTCAGCCTGGCGCGGTATCCGCAACACCACCAGATCGAATGGGCCCGCAGGCGGATCGATCCAGCTATAAACCTGCTCTGCTGAAGAAAACGCGGGATTCAATGCAGCATTGCTTACCAGTGCGGCGGGCAGCACAGCACTATCGGCAACAACGATGGGCGACAGTCGCGAAAGCCCCAACGCAAGGGCCCCGAACTGATCGTCCACCACCAGGACCCGGGGCTCTTCTATACCCGCCGCAACGTCAAGAGCCTGTTCCAGCAAAAGCTCGTCAGCAGCATCCCACGCTCTCAGCGTCGGATCATCGGTCCCCGGGCGGGCCAGAATCAGCCTGCCTTCGGAAAAAACGAGTTCTGCAGTTGTCATTTCAGGCATCCTGGAGGCTTTTTGTCACAAAAGCGCCATTCTAGGCTGTTTATTCTAGAAATTAATCCTAACGTTGGAGGTGTTCACGCTGAACATCCCTTTTCCGGTTGGCTCCGTTGTTCTGGACGCAAACCTTTTGCCCCTCACCCCAGGGGCTTTTTTCGTTCAGGAACGCCGAAAAGCGCGATAAACCGAAAACCTGCGGTCTTCTCTCAGGCGCTCAACCGGGCCGATGCAGCGCTTCATCAATGGCTCATAGGGCAGAAAGCTGTTCGCGACCAGACGCACCTCACCACCCGGCGCCAGATGTCGCCCAACTTCCCGGAGAAAGCGCTCGGTCATCGACATGTCCGTTCTGACACCGGTATGAAAGGGGGGATTACTCAGAATAACGGGCCAGGTGCCCTCAACTGCGGAGAGACCATCCGAGGCCAGGATGCGTCCGGAAACGCCATTGCGCTCATAGGTAGCCCGGGCACAGACGACGGCCTGGGACTGAACGTCGATTCCGTCGACTGTGACCCGAGGTTGGTTCTGCTGCTCGTGCCAGCGGTGCAACCAGGCGCCAAGGACTCCGGCGCCACAGGCAAAATCCAGCACAGGGCCAGACCGCAATGGATTTTCGTCCAGCGTCTCCAGCAGCATGCGAGTACCCTCGTCCAGCTCGCCGAGGCTGAAAATGCCCGGCAGTCCCGCGACTTCCAGATGCACCGCTTTGCAGTCAATGCCGGTCCAGCTCATCCATTGCTCAAGCGAGAATTCAGGCAGTGGTTCGATCTGACCAGCACACCAGACCTGGCAGTGTCTTGCGCTATCGACCTTAGTAGCCCCAGGGGCCACAGCCTTGAGCTGTTTGACGGCGCCGGCAATCCCTTCTTTTTTTTCACCAACAAGCACCAGCCGCGCGCCCGCCGCCGCCAGCCAGCGCGCCAGGGCAAGACGTAGATCAAGTTCGGCCCGGGCCTTGGGCAGGAATACAACCAGGGTGTCGAAAGCGCCGGCTGCCAGTGCCGGATCATCGTAGCCGAAACAGATCTGCCAGCCCGCTTGCCCGGCGAGCGAGGCACAGACCCCGGCATGCTCGCTCATGGCCATGCCACCGGCAGGCAGGTCGGCCAGCAGCCCGGTGGCGGCCATGCCCAACAGGGCAACCCGCCCCTGCAACAGTTGGCGGTTTCGCAATAAGGCTTCATGGGAATTGGGCAATGACATTGATTAGCTGGTTCCGCGTGGTTGGTTCGCAAGCGGGATACTCTAACCGGAATGAGCCCTCGCGTCTCCCCTGCAAGGCAGAGGCTGGAGGGCTTTCAGAGGGTAACTACCACGGCAAACTCGGTCACTTGTAGCGGGCAACGGTGCCAACCCGCAAGGCATCTTCAGGGGACATACCCCAGTCTTCGGACTGGCTGGCATCAGAAGGTTTCCGCCCCCGCCCCTGTTGCTCCGCGCCGGCCGAGATGTCTTTACGCTGGCTCAGTACTGTCAGGGCTTTTTGCATCAGTTCTTTCATGGTCTACCTCCTCGCTTACTACAGGATCCACTTTAGCAAAGCGGGAGGCGACCAACTGTGATGACGCCGCGGGTCAGGAAGTGACGCTCATCACGAATTTTTGACGCAATTTTACATTCTTTATTGGACGACTTTCTGACGCCCCGACCTTACCGGCCTTTGCACCAATTCGTCGATACTGTTCTGCCGGACCCGTTCACGATCCTCCTCGCTGGCGACCGATAGTCCCATATCCCGGAGAATCCCGTCGGCAACGTCATAAACAAAACCGTGGACCGCTAGTGGCTGGCCCCGCCTCCAGGCTTCCTGAACAATGTTGTTCTGGCACACATGCCCTACCTGCTCAACGACGTTGAGCTCGCAAAGCCGATCCACCCGATCCTGCACGTTAGGCAGATTATCCAGCACCTGCTGATGACGGTCCCGGACATCCTGAACATGACGAAGCCAGTTGCTGATCAGCCCGAACCCTTCATTGAGCAAGGCCGCTCTTACACCGCCACAACCGTAGTGACCAACCACCAGGATGTGCTTCACCTTCAACACTTCGATAGCGAATTGCAGCACCGACAGACAGTTAAAATCCGTATGGACAACCACGTTGGCCACATTTCGGTGTACAAACAGTTCCCCCGGCAGAAGGTCGACGATCTGGTTGGCCGGCACGCGACTGTCCGCACAGCCTATCCACAGGTATTCCGGTGCCTGCTGGTTCGACAGGCGGTGAAAAAACTGGGGATCCTGGGCCTTGATGCCATCCGCCCAGGCCCGGTTTTTTTCAAGAAGATGGTCAAGCTGACCCATTATCCCACTCCATTTGATGGTTCCCGATCAGCGATTGAACGGGAATGCGGGTTTCAACGCAATACTCAGTTGGTCTCAACCTCTGCCTCAGCGTGCGGCTGATGCATTGTGCTCTGGGCCAGATCCAGCAATTCTCGCAATGCCACCGAGAACATGGCGTATTCCGGCTCCCGCACACCCTTGAGTTCGGACAGCATGGACTTCCAGCGCTCAATCATCTGCTGATGACGCGAGAGCCAGTTCTCAACAGAGGCAGGGACGTCCTCCGGCTTTTCCGCGAGCTTCAGAACACCGGTGGTCAGCGCGCGCTGCTGCCAGTCGAGGTCCTCACGGAAACTCTCCCTGGCCAGTGCCTGCCAGTGGGAAGCCGGTTTGAGCGCAGCAATGGCGTTGGCAAACCAGTTCAGGTCCAGACGATCACCCAGCTCATAATAGAGGTTGGCAACGGTTTTCAGCGGCATGCCAGAGGCTTCGTGGGCCTCAATAATGCCCAGGGACGAATACAGGTGTCCTGTACCCGAGACCACGGATGCCAGCTCCGAAGGCAGACCGGCATCCACGAGAGCCTGATGCCGTTTCTCCCAGTTGGTCCTGGCCTGATCACCCAGGTACTCAGGCAGCCCCGCAGTAATCGCCCAGACGCTGTCGGCAAAACGCTCCATATGGTGCTGGATGCTAAGCTCCGCTCGACGGTTGCGCAGCAGCCACCGCACCGAACGACGCATCAGACGCATCAGGTCCTGCATCAGTTCCATCTGCAGCTGGGCCGGCACATGAAAATCCAGGGCCTCAATCCTGTCCCACCAGTTATCGATGCGGAACACATCCCGGGCGATGATCCAGGCCAGGGCAATGGAAGCCGCATCGGCGCCGGTAGACTGATTCAGACGCTCCACAAAGGTAATCCCCATGTGGTTGACCATGTCGTTGGCAATCTGGGTCGCGATGATTTCACGGCGAAGTTGATGCTCTCCCAGCTCCTTCGAGAATTTCTGGGTCAGATCCCTAGGAAACACCTTGTACATCTCGCCGGCCAGCAGCGGATCGTCAGGCAGAGTGCTGTCGATCAGGGTCTGCTTCAGATCGCCTTTCACGTAGGAAATCAGAACCGACAGTTCAGGCCGGGTCAGTCCCTTCTTGTCGAGCTTGCGCTCGGACAGGGTTTCATCATCCGGCAGGAATTCCAGGGTGCGGTTCAGTTTGCCCTCGCCCTCGAAGGTGTTCATCAGCCGGCGATATTCCTCCAGCCGCGTCGCGGCATCCTCACTGGCAATACTGATCGCCTGGGTCTGCCGGTAGTTGTTCTTCAGCACCAGCTCTGCGACATCGTCGGTCATCTCCTCAAGCATGACGTTGCGCTGCTTGTTGGTGAGATCGCCCATGGCCACGGCCCGGTTGAGCAGGATCTTCATGTTGACCTCATGGTCAGAACAATCCACGCCACCGGAATTATCGATGAAGTCGGTGTTCAGACGCCCGCCCCGCAGGGCAAATTCAATCCGGCCAAGCTGTGTCAGGCCCAGGTTGCCACCCTCGCCGACCACCTTGCAGCGCAACTCCGAACCATTGATCCGCAGCCCGTCGTTGGCCTTGTCACCCACGTCACCGTGAGACTCGCTGGCGCCTTTCACATAGGTGCCGATACCACCCACCCAGAGCAGGTCGACCTGGGCCTTGAGGATGTGCGAGATCAGCATGTTTGGTGGCACCCGATCCGATTTAATACCCAGCAGTTTCTTCATTTCCGGACTGACGGGGATCGATTTCGAATTCCGGCTGAATACCCCGCCGCCCTTCGATATCAGCTTGCTGTCGTAATCGGTCCAGGCGGATCGTGGAAGCCCGAACAGGCGCTTGCGCTCCTTGAAACTTTTCTCCGGATCCGGCGAGGGGTCAATGAAAATATGCACGTGGTTGAAGGCCGCAACCAGCTTGGTCTTCTCCGAGCACAGCATGCCGTTGCCGAACACGTCGCCGCCCATATCACCAATGCCGATGGCGGTAAATTCATCGAGCGCAGGGTTGATGCCCATCTCCCGGAAGTGTCGCTCTACCGATACCCACGCGCCCCGGGCGGTAATGCCCATTTTCTTGTGATCGTAACCATTGCTGCCACCGGAGGCGAAGGCATCGCCCATCCAGAAGCCGTATTCCGCGGCCAGTCCGTTGGCAATATCCGAGAAGGTGGCGGTGCCTTTGTCAGCGGCCACAACCAGATAATGGTCATCTTCGTCGTGGCGAATAACCCGTTCAGGGGCCACGATTCCCGAATCCACCAGGTTGTCGGTAATATCGAGCAACCCCCGAATGAACGTTTTGTAGGCCTCGATGCCCTCAGCCTGGAACGCTTCCCGGTCTGACGGGTCCGGCAGGCGCTTGGCCACAAAACCTCCCTTGGCACCAACCGGCACGATGACGGCATTCTTGACCTGCTGGGCTTTGACCAGGCCCAGAATCTCGGTGCGGTAGTCCTCGAACCGGTCTGACCAGCGCAGGCCGCCCCGGGCGACCTTGCCACCCCGCAGGTGCACACCCTCAACACGCGGCGAATACACGAAGATCTCGAACATCGGCATGGGCAGAGGCATGTCCGGAATGCGGGACGGATCGAACTTCACACTGATGTAGGGTTTGGGGCCACCTGCCTCGTCCAACTGGTAGTAGTTGGTGCGCAGGGTGGCCTGCATCAGCTCCAGGTAGAGCCGAAGCACCCGGTCCTCACTGAGATTCTCAACGTTCTCGAGACCGGCATTGAATTCGATTTCCAGTTTCTGCTGGGCCGCCTGGCTCTTGCCGGGACTCTGGTAGCGCTCCGGGTTGAAGCGGATCTCGAAAAACTCCAGCAACAGACGGGTCAACTCAACATGGTTGACCAGCGTGTTGGAAATAAACGTCTGACTGTTGGAGAACCGGATCTGACGCATGTAGCGGGCATAGGTCCTCAGCAGCGCAATTTCCCGCCAGCTCATGTAGGAGGAAAGCAGCATCCTGTTGAAGGCGTCGTTCTCCGCTTCGCCGTGCCAGACCCGACGGAACAGCTCCTCAAATATTGGCCGGATGCGATGGATGTCGACAACACTGCCGGTGTGGGCCTGGAGGGTGAAATCGTGGATCCAGACGGTTTTGTTGTGCCTGTCGGTCACCTCGAAGGGGTGTTCACCAATCACCCGGAAGCCCAGGTTATCGAATATCGGCATCACATCCGACAGGGGCAGCGGCTCGTCGGGATAGAAGAGTTTGAAATGCAGCGTGCTTTCATCCTCCTCCAGGGCCCGGTAGAAGCTCATGGCCAGATCGTGATTGTTGGCCGATGCCGCAATGTGGTCCAGATCGATGGCCGCCCGCCTGGGCGAGAACATGTCGGTATAACTGGCCGGGAATCCACCTGCCCACAGCCGGTACAGCTCATTACCCTGTTCTTCGCCATAAGCCTCGCTCAGGGCTTCGGAAAGTCCGTCGCGCCAGGACTGCGCAAGCTCAATAACCTTCTCGCGAATCTCGGCTGTGGGCAGTTGGCGGTTTTCAACCTGGGGGACCCGGATGGTGAACTGGACCCGTGCCAGTACCGACTCGGAAAAGTGCGTTACGAACTCCACGTCCTCGGCTTCCAGCCGGTCTACCAGCACCTGCTCTACCTTGAGTCGCAACTCGGTGTTGTAGATGTCCCGTGGGAAGAACGCCAGGCAGGTAACAAACTGGCCGTACACATCCTCCCGCATGAACAGCTCGATCCGGCGGCGCTCCTGAATATACAGAATGCTTTTCGCCACCTTGAGAAGTTCTTCCGGTTCAATCTGGAACAGCTCGTCGCGGGGATACACCGTGAGGATCTGTTCGAGCTCCTTGCCGGCGTAATCATCGCGAAGGAACCCGGACCGCTTCATGACACTCTGGAACTTGCGACGCAGCAAGGGAATCTCGTCGGGCCGCTCGTTGTAGACCCGGGCGGTATAAAGGCCGAGAAAACGGCGTTCGCCGACCACCTCGCCCTTGTTGTTGAATTTCTTGACGGCAATGTAGTCCGGGTATGCAGGCCGGTGGACCCGCGAACGTTGGGCCGACTTGGCGAAGATAAAAATATCGTCGCTTCGGGTCATTTCATGGCGGGTGCGCTGGGGCAATTCATTCAGGCGAACCCGGTCCGGGCGCTCGTTATTGACGCGGAGAATGCCCAGTTCCGAGTTCTCGACCCGGCGAACAACCATTCCGCTTTTGTCCTTGGCGAAGTCGTACTCGTCATAACCAAGGAAGGTAAAATGATCCCGGGCCAGCCATTCCAGAAATGCCCGGGCTTCCTCTTTCTGTTCGTCATTGATGCCCGCCGTGGTGCTGTCCAGCTCGCCCAGGATCTCGTTTACCTTTTCGGTAACGACCGGGAAGTCGCTGACGGCAATCCGAACCTCATGGAGGACATTCTGGAGCGTGTCCTCCAGGTCCCGGAGATCTTCCGGATCACTGTGTCTGTCGATCTCGAGGACAATGAACGCTTCGTAGTCCGAACCGGAGGCCTTCTTCTTGGTGGTGTGCAGTTTCTTCAGCTTCCCATCGCTCTGTCTTTCCACTTGCAAAATCGAGTGCTGGATAGAGTGGGTACCAATCTCCCGCTGGTTAATGGCGATACGAAGGGAATCGATCAGAAACGGGATGTTCGGGTGCAGAATAAAAACAACGGTGTGCGTCGACTGCCAGCCATCACTCTCCAGATCAGGATTGAATACGGCAACCGGCGTTTCTTCGGCAGACCGCTTCTGCAGAAACTGCCATGCGGCAAGAACTGCCCCATAGGTGTCGCCGAATCGTCGACTGACCAGTTCTTCAAGTGGGATATGCGCATAATGCTGCTTGGCAAATTCGCTGATTTTCTTGGCTTCGGTTTTTGAAATCTTCTTCGCGAAAGCGTCAGCCAACTGTTCAAAGAATTGATCCTTGCTGGCCACTGTCAGCGCATTCATGGTCGACCTCAGTTAGTGTGAAATAAACGTAATCGGCGTATCGTCACATAAGCATAGTCAAACCCTTGATTTTTGCCGGCCAGACGCCAAAACTTCGGCAACTACCTACGCACGATACGGGTTTCTCCGGAAAATCTTCAGATACAGAGAGCAGTCATTTCCAATGTCGCTACAGCATACGTTCGGTGAGTTACGGGAACAGTTAGCCAAACGGATAATCGGACAGGAAAAACTGGTGGATCGTCTGCTGATCGCGCTGCTTGCCGACGGCCATCTGCTGGTCGAAGGCGCACCGGGTCTGGCCAAAACCACCGCCATCAAAGCCCTTGCCGACCACCTGGACGGTGATTTCCACAGAATCCAGTTTACCCCGGACCTGCTGCCTTCCGACGTCACTGGCAGCGAGATTTACCGCCCGGAAACAGGGCAGTTCGAATTCCAGCGCGGTCCCATATTCCATAACCTCGTGCTTGCCGATGAAATCAACCGGGCACCCGCCAAGGTCCAGTCCGCACTTCTGGAAGCCATGGGCGAGCGACAGATCAGCGTAGGCATGCGCACCTTTCCGTTGGACCGGCTGTTTCTGGTCATGGCCACCCAGAACCCCATCGAACAGGAAGGCACCTACCCGCTGCCCGAAGCCCAACTGGACCGGTTCCTGATGCATGTGGTCATCCATTACCCGTCGGCGGAGGCTGAAAAGGCCATTCTGCAACTGGCAAGGAACGATTATCGGCATGGCCTGCCCAAGACAGATCTGCGCCTGACGGCAGATCAGGTGTTCGAAGCCCGGGCGGACGTCGCCAACATCTACATGGCAGAGCCTGTTGAGCAATACCTGCTGGCGCTGGTGCTGGCCACCCGTGATCCGGCCGCCCTGGACCCGGAACTGGCCCGCTGGACCGCCTTTGGCGCCAGCCCCCGCGGCACCATTGCCCTGGATCGTTGTGCCCGGGCACTGGCCTGGCTTGATGGCCGCGACTACGTCACCCCGGATGATGTACGTGCCATGGCCTTCGACGTGCTCCGACACCGCATCCTGCTGACGTTTGAGGCAGAGGCCGAAGGCATGACCGCTGATACCGTCATCGAGCGGCTGATCGAACGTGTTCCGGTGAGCGCCTGAAGCCATCGACGGAAGCAATACACGGGAGCCGTCAGGCATGGGCCACAGCGAAGCCATTACCCACATCAGCCTACCGGACCTGATCCGCTTGCAGGCGGACGCCCGGGCATTGAAGCTGCCCTCCGCCCGTCCAGTGCGCTCACGCCAGGCCGGTTTGCAACGCTCGCCCCAGCGCGGCCGCGGCATGGCGTTTGCGGAAGTCCGGCTGTACCAGCCCGGAGATGACATCCGCAGCATCGACTGGCGGGTCACCGCCCGCCGCCAGGAGCCACACACAAAGCTCTATGAGGAGGAGCGGGAAAGGCCCGTGCTGCTCCTGTGCGATCTCGGCCCCAGCCTTTTTTTTGCCAGCACCGGCGCCTTTAAACAGGTCCGCTGTGCCCAGATCGCTGCCATTCTGGCCTGGCTTGCGCTGTGGTCGGGAGACCAGGTGGGAGGCATCGTATTCAATGATGAGACCCTGAGTGTTCTTCGCCCTGCCCGTCGTAAAAAATCGGTGCTGCGGTTGCTGGACACGCTGGACGAACAGCAACGACGGGACAACCAAGCGCCGGCACAGGACGAGCAACCCGCCCAGTGCAGGCTGGACATGGCACTTACCGAGGCCCGCCGGGTCGCCCACACCGGCAGCCGGATTTTCGTGATCAGTGATTTTCTGGATATTTCTGCAGAAACAGGCACGCTGCTCGGGGCCCTGGCCCGCCACAATTCAGTCAGCGCCCTGAGAATCGTCGACCCACTCGAAAAGGAGCTGCCAAAAAGTGGACGCTTCGCGGTTGCCGGCCCGGACGGTCCCGTGTGGTTCGACGCCGGAAACCCCCGGTTCCAGCGCGCCTGGCATGAGAAAGTCACCAACCACGAACACCGGTTGGAAGACTGTTTCCGAACCTCCGGGGTCACCATGGCAGAGGTGTCCACGGCGGAAGATCCGGCGGCGACCCTGAAACTACTGCTTGGGCCGGGAGGGCGCATCGGATGAACCCGCAGGATCCGCTCAGCCAGCTCCGGGACATACACCTGCCCGAGACTGGTGGTTTCTGGCCACCCGCTCCTGGCTGGTGGATGCTGGCCGTCCTGGTCATTGCGGCACTTGCAGCGCTGATCTGGCTTATCCTGAAGCGACGGAAACGAAACCGGTGGCTTCGATCCGCCCGCGCCCAGCTGGCGAGACTGGAAGGTTCAGCCAGCTCCGACCCCGCGTGGTTTGCGCAATTGAATACCCTGCTCAAACAAGCCGCCCGGGAGCGCTACCCTGACCAGCATCCGGAAGCGCTGACTGGTGATGCCTGGGTGAACTTCCTTCTGTCTACCGCCCCAAGGGACCGGGTTGCCTCCAGGCCGGTTGCCGAGGCACTGGTGCAGAGTGCCTGGCGGCCGACGGTTTCGGCGGAACCCGCCGAAGCACTGGCGTTCGCCCGGTTGTGGCTGGGAGGTCAGAAATGCTGACACTTGCCTGGCCCTGGCTACTGCTTCTCGTACTGATACCGCTTATCGTCAAATGGCGGAAGCCTGGGGGGCAGTCGGTGGATGCGCCGGTGCTGCCGGTCGGTCACTGGCTGTCGGACTTGCCCGGTGTCAGTCGTCGCGGCAATGCCGTTCCACTGTGGCAGCAGCTGTTACTATTCCTAATGTGGACGCTTCTGGTGATTGCCCTGGCACGCCCCCAACACGTGGGCGAGCAGGTGCAAATGCCGGTTTCCGGCCGGGATCTGATGCTGGTTGTCGACATATCCCCCAGCATGGACGAACAGGATATGGTTCTTCAGGGCCGGAGCATCAATCGCCTGCAGGCGGTCAAGCGGGTGCTTGATGACTTCATTTCCCGCCGCCAGGGCGACCGGCTCGGTCTGATCCTGTTCGGCACTGAGCCCTATGTTCAGGCCCCACTGACCTTCGATCTTGAAACCGTCAGGACCCTGATGCGGGAGGCGGGTCTTGGCATGGCCGGGCGCGCCACTGCCATTGGCGACGCGGTGGGTCTGGCCACCAAGCGACTGAGAGACAGGCCCCAGGACCAGCGCGTTGTAGTCCTGCTGACCGATGGCGCCAACACGGCCGGGGAAATCACTCCGGACAAGGCTACCGAGATCGCCGCCGCTGCCAGTATTCGGCTTTACACCATCGGCATTGGGGCCGAATCCATGGTTCAGCGGGGCTTGCTGGGCTCACGGCGGGTAAACCCATCCAGGGACCTGGATGAAAACCTGCTGACCCGGATGGCCCAGCAAACCGGCGGAGAGTATTTCCGCGCGCGAAGCCTGCCGGAGCTGGAACTGATTTATGAGAGCATCGACCAACTGGAACCGATCGAGCTGGAGGGTAGGTTTTATCGGCCTGTGACCGAGCTTTATGTCTGGCCTGCCGGCCTGGCGGTCCTGCTATGGCTGGCCCTGTTCCTTGTTCGCTACGGGCATGCGCTGGCTGCCGACTCCCGGCGCAGCAGGAAGGAGGAGGAAGCGAATGTGGGCTGACTTTCACTTTCTGCGGCCGTTCTGGCTCTTGCTGCTTCTGCTGCTGCCGATCCTGTACCTGGCGTTCCGGCAAATGCGCCTGGGCGACAGCGGCTGGTCACGGCTTATTCCGGCCCGCTTGCTGTCGCCGCTGATTCGTCACAACGACAGCTCGGGGAAAACGGCAAAGTCGCCTCTGGCCCCGGCCACCGCCGCCCTGATCATCCTGTCCCTGGCTCTGGCCGGCCCCGCTTGGCGGGAGGCACCCACCCCGCTGAAACAACCGGGCGACAGCCTTGTGATTGCTCTGGACCTTTCCCTGTCCATGCTGGCCACAGACGTTGAACCTGATCGCCTGACGCAGGCCAAACGAAAAATCCGGGATATCCTTGCGCTGCGGGAAGGCAGCCTGACCGGTCTGCTTGTCTTTTCCGGCGACGCCCACGTGGTCACCCCGCTCACCGATGATGGCCGCACGATTGAGGGCATGCTCAATGTGCTGGACCCGGTCATCATGCCGGCCACAGGCAACCGGGCCGACCTGGCGGTTGCCCGGGCAAAAGAGTTGTTGCAGCAGGGGGCCCCGGGCGAGGGCCGGATCCTGCTGATCACTGACGACATCAACGATCGCTATACCGGGATGATCCGGGACACGCTCTCCGGGACCGGTTACGCCCTCAACACTCTCGTTGTCGGCACCGAGGAGGGTGGCCCAATTCCCCTGGCCCGGCGCGGATTTATCCGTGAAAACGACGACATCGTTATCAGTCGGGCCAACCCGCAAGCACTATCGCAACTCGCTGGCAGCACCGGCGGCCGAAGCCACGAGCTGACCCTCGACGATACCGATATTCACTCCCTGAACCTGAGCCCGAAGGACAGCGACGACTGGCAGGAATCAGAGGAGGGCCTGACGGTCAGTCGCTGGCAGGACGACGGCTACTGGCTGCTCTGGCTAGCCCTTCCCCTGGTTCTGCTTGGCTGGCGCCGCGGAGCATTCAGTGCCCTCGCACTGATCCTCCTGCCGGTCTGGCCACAGCCCGCTGCTGCCATAAGCTGGGATGATCTCTGGCAACGGGAGGACCAGAGAGCTCCGAAACTGATCGAGAAAAGTCCTGAGGCGGCTGCCCGGCAGCTGGAAGACCCGGAATGGCGAGGATCCGCACTGTATCGTTCCGGGCAATTCGAGAGCGCCGCCCAGGCATTCGCCCGGTCGCAGGGCCCACGTGCCAGTTACAACCGTGGCAACGCGCTGGCCCGTGCCGGCAAACTACAGGAGGCTTTGGCCGCCTACGATACCGCCCTGGAGCAAGCACCCGACATGGAGGATGCCCGACACAATCGCAAGATTGTCGAAGAGCTGCTGAATCAACAGCAGCAGGATCAGGAAGGCGGCCAGCAGGATTCGTCTGACTCCTCCAGCAACGAGGAAAACCAGGGCAATCGGCAACAGAGCCGCCAGAACCAGGACGGCAACGGTGAAAGCGAATCTTCCAGCGGTTCGGGAAACAATCAGCAGCGAGATCCCCGGAACGGCCAGACCGCGTCCGGAAACGAGGATTCAGCAAACAATCAGGGCGATGAGCAGAATCAGCAGGAGCCAGGTGAGCAAGGCAATCCCGAGCAGGCATCCGGCGAGGGGGAATCTACCGCAGGCCAGGCACAGGCGCCCGCCCCTATTTCCGAAACGCCGCTGACCCAGAGCCAGGAACAATGGCTCAGACGGGTACCTGATAACCCGGGCGGCTTGCTGCAGCGCAAATTCCTGCAGCAGTATCAACAACGCCAGACTCCATCCGATGAGGGCGATACACCATGGTAAAACGGCTGATTACACCCGCCGTCTGTCAATTTCTTTTAGCCATGCTTCTGACGGCAATCTGGCTGCCGGCCCAGGCACAGTCACAGCAGCTGACGGTCGAACCCGACCGTACTCGCCTCTACGAAGGCGAGGTGCTGACATTGACTGTGAAGGGTAGCATGGAGATCGATACCAACCTGGGCAACCTGTTTGACTTTGACATGTCCAGCCTGCCCAAGCCGGATATCGAGAAAGTGGAGCCGGATTTTGAAATCCTGGCCCAGAACCAGCAATACAGCATCCGCACCGTGAACAGTCAGATGGTGGGCGAGATTACCTGGACCTACCAGCTTGCACCGAAGCGCACCGGCGAGCTGACTATCCCGGCGCTCACCTTTAAAGAGGCAGTATCAGCGCCGGTTACCATAGAGGTGGTGGATGGCTCACCACCGGATCAGGCCAGTCCCGGTCGGGACAGCTTTATCGAATTGTCTGCCGACAAAGATGAAGTGTATGTCCAGGAGCAGTTGATCCTGACGGTCCGGCTTTTCTTCCGGGGTAACCTGATTCGCGGAGAGCTCTCCGAGCCCACCCATCCCCATGTCATTATCGAATCCCTGGGCAGGCAACAGGAATTCTCCCGCTATCGTGACGGAGTCCGATACCGTGTTGTAGAACGCCGGTATGCGATCTTCCCTCAGCGTGCGGGTACCCTGAAACTGCCGGCGATCCGTTTCGAGGGCCAGGCCAGGGACGCTTCCGGCAACCTTCGTTTTCTGCGGGACAGCGAGGAGCTGTTTGAAGTTCCGGTGAAGGATGTGCCTGCACAATTCAGTGGCGAAACGTGGCTGCCGGCAACCGGCGTGGCGCTTGAGGAGTCCGGGCTTCCGCCATCGCTGGAGGTGGCCACCGGTGAAAACATGACCCGCGAAATCAAGCTGACGGCAGCGGGCCTTCCCGGGGAGGCACTACCACCGCTGCCCGATGCGGTACCGGACGGATTAAGAAGTTACCCCGAAGAGCCGGAACGACAGACCGAGACCACACTCGCTGGCCTCACATCCTCACTGACCCAGTCTGTGGCCCTGGTACCCGTGGAGCCCGGCCAGATGACCCTGCCGGCCATACGCATTGTCTGGTGGGACACGGAAGCCGATCAGGAGCGGGTAGCCACGATTCCACAGACAACACTGACGGTGAAAGACCCGACTACCGCTGCCGCGAGCCCATCCCCGCAAAACGATCAGGGCAATGCAGGCCCGGAACCCGATGTCAGCAGCACGGAATCTTCGGCTAGCCCGGCGTCCGACCGAACCCGGCTGTGGCAGTGGTTCGCCCTGCTGCTGGGAATACTCTGGGCAGGCACGCTAGTGGCATGGTGGTGGTCAGGAAAAAGCAGGAAAAGCACGCCAGCACAAACTGACAACCGGGACGAAGATGCCGCGTTCGACCGTCTGATCAGGGCGGCGAGGGGCGGCGCCGCGGTAACACCGGAACTGGTCGTGGAATGGGCCAATCTCCACGTGCCCGGCCACGGCTTCCGCTCGGCGTCTGACGTTGTGGATCATTTCGATGACGAGACGCTGGCAGCAGAACTCAGAAGGCTTCAGGCACGGCTTTTTGCGCCCGGCCACAAGAACGACAGCTGGGACGGCCAACCACTGGCGCGGGCCCTTGAACAGCTCCGGAGGCACCGGCGGACGGAAACCAGCGCCGATCTCCCTCCGCTCTACCCCAAAGGCCTGTCCTGAGGATCAGTCGATAAGCTGCTGATCAATCACAACGGCGACCGGCGCGTCCTGACCTTCATTGACCGCGATGGGCAGGTCGGTGCTGCCCTGCCAGTCACCCGCCTTGGCGCTGACACTGCCGGAACGACTGAGACGGGCCGTCACAACAACCTCATCAACACTGGAAATGGTAGCCTGGGGTGACATCGCATAGCGGTCGTCCAGACGGATTTCCACCGGCAGTTGCTCGGCCGTAAGCCGCGCCACGGCGAGTGGCGGACCCTGCCGGACATTGGCTTCGCGGGCGAACAGGAATAGCGTCGTGTCAGCGGGCACCTGATCGCGCAGGTCCTCGGCAAGCGTCACACGAACGGTGACTCCGGCTCCGGATGCTTCGGCTTCCGCCACCGATGCCGGAGGCTCCTCCCCGAGACGCGTGTAAGCTTCGCGAATCCCCTCGCGAATGGAGCCAATCTGCGGGTGATCCGGAGCAACCGTTTCGATTCGCTCCCAGTATTCGATGGCTTCACGGTAGTTCTGCTGGCTGAAAGCGTTGATGCCCAGCAACCCCAGAGCGTTCACTTCATCCGGATTCAGCTGGCGGGCCTGTTCAATAGCTGCGGTTACCTCCTGTGTCATGGCACCCTGGCTACCGAAGAACAACGCCTGCGCAGACAGACCATAGGCGACGGCTTCTGCCCTGTCATCGTCATTCACGCTGTCCGCCAGCTGGCGGAATGCCCAGGCCGCATCGTCGTATTGTTCCAGGCGCATGTAGGTGCGACCCAGCATTGCCCAGCCCTCCGGATTATCCGGGCTGGCTTCCAGCCGTTCCCGAAGCTGGCCTGAAAGTTCAATCATCTGGGCCTGTCTCGATCCGTCAGTAGCACCCATTTCCTGCATGGTGATGAACTGCTCGACCCGGTCCATCGCGCCCCAACGCTCATACAGGTATACGGTAGCCGCAGGGATCAGGAGAATCGACACCAGTGCCACTGCCATGGCACTCCTTCGACCACTGATCACCGGCCTGACCTGTTCCTGCTCCGGCACATCGTCCAGCATGCTTCCAGCGAGCTCTTCCTTGAGTTGGCGATAATTCTCGTCGTCCAGAATACCGGCCTCGTATTCGCTATCGAGCTCCTTCATCCTGGAGCGATAGGCCATCAGATTCTGGTTTTTCAGGTCCGTCTGCTTTCTCGCGCCCAGCCGGTGAAAAAAGACCGGGTACAACACAAACGAAAGGGCAAGAATGATCAGTACCGTTGCGGCAATCCAGAAAGTGTCAGTCATGGAGTTTCAGTCACAGGTTCAGAATTTAGAATGAGGTAGCAACCACTGCATCCCGGGCAGGGCCAGGTTCAGGACGGTTTGTCCTGGTCTGCCAGCATTTTGTTGACCCGGGCCTGCTCTTCGGCACTCAACGCCGGGCTTTCCGGCCCTGCCCGCCGGGAGCGGATGACCACACCGGCCACCACCAGAAGCCCACCCAAGACCGCAATGGCTGGTGTCGCCCAGAGCAGAAAGGTCCGGCTGTCCAGCTCGGGTTTGTAGCGAACGAACTCACCGAACCTGCCAACCAGGGATTCAACAATCTCCTCGTTACTGGCACCGTCTTTCATCATCCGGTAGACCGCATCCCGCATATCCTTGGAGATCGGCGCGTTGGAATCGGCGATGTTCTGGTTCTGGCATTTCGGGCAGCGCAGTTCTTCGATCAGGTTCTGGTAGCGTTGCTCCTGGGCCCGATCCGAAAAATCGTAAACATCGGCTACCTCGGCCGCAGCGCCTCCGGAAAGCAAGAGCACCAACAGGAAATTAACGATCCGTAGCATCAGCCGTTCCCCTGAACATCGTTGATCACGGGCAGCAACGTCTGTTCCCAGACCGTCTCATTGACCACACCCACGTGGCGATAGCGAACCACGCCACCGGCATCAATTACGAAGGTTTCCGGCGCACCGTACACACCCAGATCAAATCCGAGGGTGCCGCGGGGGTCATAGATGATTTTCCGGTACGGGTCGCCCAGACGGTCGAGCCAGACCAGGGCATCGTCGCGGTTGTCCTTGTAGTTCAGGCCGATGATGTTGACGCCTTTCTCCTCGGCCAGCCACATCAGGTCGTCGTGCTCATCCTTGCAGGCTGGGCACCAGGTACCCCAGACATTCAACAGCGAAACCTGGCCCCGGAACAGGCTCTGGTCCAGCATGGCATCCGGGTTATGCAGATCCCGCAGGCTGAACTCAGGAACCGGTTTGCCGACCAGGGCCGACTCAAGCTTGGTTGGATCCTTGCCGATGCCCGCGAATAACACCACGCCGACAACAAGGGCGACCAGTAACGGCAGAAAAAGCAGGAACCGCTTCATGAGGTCGCTCCGGCGGACGTCGCAGGGCCGGGCTCAGGAGAGGCTGTACCGGCCTGCGCCTTTTTGTCAGCTCCCTCCCGGATTCGATAGCGGCGATCGGCAATCGCCAGGAAGCCGCCAGCCGCCATAAAGAGCGAGCCCAGCCAGAGCCAGCGAACCAGTGGTTTGTACTGCAGCCGGATGGCCCAGGCCTCGTCGGTGATGCGTTCACCAATGGCCACGAAGATATCCCGGAACAAACCGGCGTCGATGTCCGCCTCGGTCATGACGCTCATACCAACGGAGTACTGGCGTTTCTCGGGATGAAGCACGGATACACGCTCACCATCCAACATGACATCGAAAGTGCCATATTGAGCCGTAAAATTGGGACCCTGGCGGGCACCGATATCCCTGAACACAAATTGATAATCGCCGACGGTCGCGACATCGCCGGGTACCATACGTACGTCACGCTCGATGCCGTAGTTGGAAACCACCGTAGCCCCAGCCATGGTAATTGCCAGACCCAGATGCCCGAGCACCATGCCATAATAGCTGCGGGACTGCCGCTTGAGGCCGTGAAGGCGACCTTTCCGGGAAGAAGACTTGTCCCACAGATCCCAGAACGTGGCAACGGTTACCCACAGGGCGGAGAAAATGCCCAGGAACGCCCAGGGCTTGAAGCCCCCGTAGCCAATCAGAACCGCCGTGGTACCCACAATGCTGATTGCCAGGGGCCACAGAAGCTTTCGCGCCAGCCAGCCGCCATCGGTTTTCTTCCAGCGGGAGAAGATACCGGCGCCCAATAACAGGCCTGTTGCCACCGCCAGGGGGCTGAACGTCAGGTTGAAGAAGGGCTCGCCAATCGACAGTTTGCCGAGTTCCAGGTAATCAAGCACCAACGGATACAGCGTGCCGACTGCCACAAGAAGCGTGGCGGACACCAGCAACACGTTGTTGAGCAGCAGGAACACTTCCCGAGACAAAGAGCCATACCGGGAGCGGACATGCACCACCGGCGCCCTGAACGCATACAGTGCCAGACTGGCGATCACTGTGACCGCCAACAGGCCCAACAGGAAAGTGCCCCGCTCCGGATCAGATGCGAAGGCGTGAACCGAAGTCAGTACGCCAGAACGGACCAGGAAGGTACCCAGCAGGCTGAGTGCGAAGGTGACAATGGCCAGCAGCACGGTCCAGCTCTTGAACACACCGCGCTTTTCGGTGACAGCCAGCGAATGCATCAGGGCCGTCCCGGAAAGCCAGGGTAACAATGAGGCATTCTCAACCGGGTCCCAGAACCACCAGCCACCCCAGCCAAGTTCGTAGTAGGCCCACCAGCTTCCCAGGGCGATACCAAGGGAGAGAAACGCCCAGGCAACTGTGGTCCAGGGCCGCGACCAACGTGCCCAGGCGGCATCGAGACGGCCGTTAATGAGAGCGGCAATGGCAAAGGCAAAGGCCACCGCAAACCCGACGTAGCCCATGTAAAGCATGGGCGGATGGACGATCAGTCCGAAATCCTGGAGCAAGGGGTTCAGATCCGTGCCATCGGCAGGCACATTGGGCAGCAGACGGTCAAAGGGATTGGAGGTGATAACGATAAACAGCAGGAAGCCGACACAGACCATGCCCAGCACCGAGAGCACCTGGGAAATCATCACCGCCGGCAGGCGACGGCTGAAGATAGCCACCGCCAGAGTCCAGCCCGCCAGCATCAAAATCCAGAGCAGCAGTGAGCCCTCGTGCCCGCCCCATACAGCGCTGAACTTGTAATACCAGGGCAACAGGCTGTTGCTGTTATTGGCCACATAGGCCACTGAAAAGTCATCAGTCACAAACGCATGGGTCAGGACGGCAAAGGCAAGCCCCACAAACACAAACATGCCGGATGCCAGGGGCCTGGCAAAGGCCTGAAGATTGTCCCTGCCGGTCAGGGAACCGGCCAGGGGGACTACGGAAAGGAGCACTGCCAACAACAGCGCGAGAATCAGTGCAAGCTGTCCGAGTTCGGGATACATCAAAGGCCTCCAGAAACCAGGCTGTCAGATAAATTGATTAGTAGGACACGGTTTCCGCACTACCACTGGCTTTGTGCTGGCCCTTGGAGGCCTTCTCCAGTGCGTCGGCGACTTCCGGCGGCATATAGTTTTCATCGTGCTTGGCAAGCACCTGATCGGCCACAAAGCGGCCGTTTTCATCCAGCCGGCCCATGGCAACCACGCCCTGCCCCTCGGCAAACAGATCCGGAAGGATACCGGTGTACTGGACCGGCACAGATGCGTTGAAGTCGGTCACCTTGAACTCAACCTTCAGGCTGTCCGGATCACGCCGAACCGAACCCTCCTCGACCATGCCACCGGCCCGGATTCTGACATCGACCGGAGCTTCACCGGCAGAAATCTGAGTGGGGTCGTAAAACAGGTTGATATTCTGTCGCAGCGCGTAGGTGGTCAAACCCACGGCAATGCCCAGTCCCACCAACAGGAACAGGACAATGGTCAGCCGCTTTTTTCGGATTGGATGCATCAGTCATCTGCCTTTCAGTCTTGGGAAACCTTGACGCGGGTGAAGGACGCTGCCGAAGCCGATGCATCCTGCCGGCCTGCCTGAAACTCATAACCCCGACGGCAGGCCTCAATGGCAGCTTTGCGGCGGCGCAGGGACCACACCATGAGGCCAATCATCAGCAGGAAGAAGGCAGCGTAACAGGACCAGACGTAGGGCCCATGACCTTCCATCACCATAAATGCCGAAAAGGAATCAAATGCCATACTTCAGCCCCTCCCGGCCAACACGTAATCTTTAACCCAGCGCGTTCTCTGTTCGCGTAAGAGAATCTCGGTCTGCATGCGCAAACACGCCAGCCAGCCGAAGAGCAGGTACAACCCGAGGACAGACAACAGCAACGGGACCCACATCTCTGCCGGCATGGACGGCTTTTCCGTCAGCTTGAACGTCGACGGCTGGTGTAACGTATTCCACCACTCAACGGAGTACTGGATAATCGGTATATTCACCACCCCGACCAGCACCAGCACCGCTACCGCCCGAGCAGCAGATTTTTCGTCGTTAATCGCCCTGTCCAGCGCAATCACGCCCCCGTACAGGAACAGCAGGATCAGCATCGAGGTCAGTCGGGCGTCCCAAACCCACCAGGTGCCCCAGGTGGGCTTGCCCCAGACAGCACCGGTGAACAGGGAAAGAAAAGTCAGCACCAGGCCCACCGGAGCGACCGACTTCACGAACACATCGGCCAGTTTCATACGCCAGACCAGAGTGACAACGGCTGCCACTGCCATCATTACGTAGATAGATTGGGCGAGAAAGGCCGTCGGCACGTGAATGAAAATAATCCGGTAGCTGTTGCCCTGCAGGTAATCCTTGGGCGCAAAGGCCAGCCCCCAGACAATGCCCGCCATCAACAGCAGGATCCCACCCGCCAGCAGCCAGGGCATCAGCCGGGTTGCAATCCCGAAGAACCATTTGGGAGAACCCAGCTTGTGAAAAAATTGCCACATCAGATGGTCACCGTCCTACCGTTACCTTGTTTTACCCGTTAGACAGGCTGATACGCAGCGCCGCTGCCGATGCGAAGGGCGCCAGAGTCAGCGCGAGCACCAGAAATGCGCCCATCAAAGCGAGATAGGCGCCCACGGGAGCGCCCTCCGCGGCCGAAGCCACTGTTCCCGTGCCAAAGATCAGGACGGGAATGTACAGCGGAATGATCAGCAGGGACAAGAGTACCCCCGCCGACCGTAATCCAAGTGTCAGTGCCGCGCCGATTGCCCCTATCAGGCTCAACACCGGTGTACCGATCAGCAGCGTTAGACACAAAACTCCGATGGAGTTCCCGTCGAGATGAACCATTACGCCCAAAACCGGCGTGAGCACCACCAGTGGCAAGCCTGTCAGCACCCAGTGCGCCGCCGTTTTGGCCAATACCAGCAGAAACAGGGGCTGGGGCTGAAGCACGAGCTGCTCAAGCGTGCCATCATCGAAATCATGGCGAAACAAATGGTCCAGCGACAACAGCACCGATAGCAATGCCGCCACCCACAGGATACCGGCTCCGGACTCGCGCAAAAATGCCACTTCCGGACTGACCCCGAGGGGAAAAAGACTTACAACCATCACGAAAAACAGGAGCGGATTAAGCAGATCCTGGCGCTGCCGGAAGGCCACCTTCATATCCCGGGCAAACACAGCCTTCATCGCGGCCAGTGCACCGACGCTGTCCTGTTGCAAACTCAGTACCGGCCGGCAATCAGCATTCATTGGCCGCACCTCCACCCAGAACAATGCGCTGCATCCCGGGCAAATTCAGATCGTGGTGCGTCGTCACAACCACTGCACCTCCCTCGGAGGCGCGCTGTTGAAGCAGGTTCTCAATGGCGCTGACGCCGGCCGAATCAATGGCGGTAAAAACCTCATCGAGCAACCAGAGAGGCTCATCGGCAATCAACAGGCGCGCCAGGGCCACCCGCCGTTGCTGACCGGCAGAGAGATTCCGACAGGACACATCCTGAAACCCCGCCAGACCGGTACCTTCAAGCGCCTGACGCAAAACGGGGTCCGGCAGCGGACGCCGCCCCGCCGTCAGTGCCCGGAGATTTTCCAGGGGTGTCAGCAATGGCTTGATGCCTGGACGATGGCCAAGGTACAGGGTATTCCGGAGAAACTCCTCCCGCTGAGCTGACCTGGGTTGGCCGCACCAGAAGAGATTGCCGGACCAGGCATCGTTCAGACCGGCCAGCATCCGCAGCAACGTGGTCTTTCCAGAGCCGTTCGGCCCCTCGACACGGGTGACCGTACCGGGCAGTATGGAGAACGACAGGTCACGGAACAGGATCCGTTCATCCCGTTCGCACTGCAGTTCGACAGCCTGTAATAACGGCTCAGACATCAGGTCCCCGTAACCAGGACGATGCACGTGAAGACGGCATCGGGTGCATTCGTGACATCGACGGCCAAGAGCATTGTTCGCGCATGACCTGCCGGCGCGGCGTATTATAACGAAAGCGCCGGCGGATTACTCTTGCTCAACATCAAATCAGTGACCATGAAACTACCCAGCGGACAACAGCCCCCGACACCCCCGGCCCAGCCAGCAACGCAGACTTCCCGGCCGTCGGTCACAACCGAATCGGCCCGGGAGCCCCTGCCGGCCTCTGCCAGGCAGCTGCTCGACCAACTACAGTTGAAAAACCGGGAAACAACCCTGGCCCGGGTCGCAGAGATCATCAACCGTCAGGGCGGCAACAGCGCAGACCTTTTGCTGGACATTCGCGGCAAGTCACTTCTTGTCCAGGCCGCCGTTGGCAAGACCGAGCTGGCGACCGGTGACTGGGTAAAGGTAATGCGGGCGGGCAATGAGCTGCAGCTGATGGGCAAACTGGCGCCCGCGCCGGAGGCCGGGATCGCCCGGGCCCTGGCCCAGCGACTGCCCTGGCAACAAACCCTGGACGCAGGCCTGGCAAGGCTGTTGGGCACACTGACACAGGGAGTCCGTCAGGAACCACTACCAGGCCAACTGCCGTCATCCCTAAGTCCCCAACCTCTTCCGTCGGCCGCCCGGCAGGCTATTGAACAAATAGTGGCAAGGCTGCCATCGGGGAACAGCTTGACCCCCGGTGCCGGCAACCACGAAACGACACCGCAGCAGGTCCGCCAATGGCTGTCGGAAAGCGGCCTGTTCGCCGAGTCACGCCTGTCCCAGACACCCTCTGCCCAGTTACCCGATCTCAAGCTGGCACTTGGCAGGGTGATTTCCGCCTTGCTTGCCCACCAGGGCAGCACACCGGAACACTTCAACCGGCTGACCCCTATCTCAACGCCGGAACTCATGCAGGCACCCTTGCAGTTTCCCCAACCCCTCGCCACACCCCAGCCCCCCGGTAGTGGTGATGCGCCGACCGTGGGCCAGATGCTCCGCCTGCTGGCCGGGATGCTTAACCGGATAACCGTCAACCAATTGCACAGCCAGGTACTCACGGCCCGTGGTGGCGGCGAGGCGCCGGGGCCGGCACCTGCTTCCACCCTGGTACTCGATCTGCCCTGGCTGACACCCCAGAACGAGCCAAGACTCGCTCAGGTTCGGATCGAACAGTACCCTGAAGACAGGGAATCAGAGGGCAGATCCGGGAAAACCACCACGGCCGAGTGGCGTCTGTCGCTGACCATGGATCTGGATGAGGCCGGCCCCCTGCACTTCGATGTCGCCCTCCGCCAGCAGGCAGTAAGCGCCCGTGTGTGGGCAGAAAAACAGGCAACCCTGCGCCAGGTGAACCAGGAACTGCCCGCATTGCGCCAGAGCCTGACCGACCTCGGCCTGGAAGTGACCGACCTGGACTGCCGCCGCGGGACGCCCCAGAGCAGCGCCACCCGACTCGAACACAGACTGGTGGATACCCGAGCATGACAACAGAGACAGAACACCCGGGCAGAGCGGCGGTTGCGCTTAAATACGATGGCGAAAAAGCGCCCACCATCAGCGCCACCGGCACTCACGAACTGGCCGAGGAAATCATCCGCATTGCCCGGGAGCACAATGTGCCTCTTTACGAAAACCCGGAGCTGGCCAGCATTCTGGCGCGCCTGTCGCTAAATGAAGAAATCCCCGAGTCGCTGTACCGGGTGATTGCGGAAATCCTGGCGTTTGCCTTTCACATTCGGGGCCTGACTCCCGAGGACCGCAAACCCGGTACGCCAACGGACGACTCAGTGAATGAGTGAGCGCAGCGCCCAGGCCTGCTGCCAGTTGTCACCCCGTCTGGGCGCCACTGTTGTTTCAAAGTAATGGCGCAGCCTGCGCCGGTCTTCAGGCTGGTCCTTGAGTGCGGAGCCTACGATGTGATGCATCAACTGCTCCACCGTGATGCTGCCCCCACCGTAATACCAGGCATTGAGACTGGCCGCGTGGGCGACCGATACGGCTTCTGCCGTAGACAGCGCCGAGCCGGCGAGGCGATCGGTACTGCGTCCGTCCAGGGTCTGGCCGTTGCGTAACTCGTGGAACATGGTCACGAGGATCTCGATGACCGACTCCTCCAGCGCCACCTCAATTCCGGCCCGACCATTGGCCCTGCGAACCTCCCGCAGAACGACATCCATTTCGTCGGACAGGTTTCGGATCGGCCGGATTTCCTCAAAATCCATCCGCCGTTTAAGCGCGGCACTCATGCGGTGAACACCCTCATCGATGCTGTTGGACGTGGCGATCACGTTGAAACCTTCCCGCGCGAGTACCACGCCGTCATCACCTGCCAGCTCGGGAATCACCACCACCCTGTCGGAAAGAACCGACAACAGCGCGTCCTGAAGCGCCTGGGGACAGCGGGCAATCTCTTCAAACCGGACCATTCGCCCCTCTATCATGCCCCGCAGCAAGGGGCTGGGCACCAATGCTTTCAGACAGGGACCATCGGTACGCAGCACCGCCTCGTTCCAGCTGTACAGCAGTTGGCCCACACTGTTCACCGCCCCACCCTGCAGGGTCAGTGTAGAGTTCCCCGAAATGGCGGCGGCCAGTAATTCCGACAACCAGGATTTGGCCGTGCCAGGCTCGCCCACCAGAAGGCAGCCGCGGCTGGTACACAGGGAAATGATGATCCGGACCACCATGGCCCGTTCGGCAACGAATTTCCGCTCAATGCCGAGTTTCTCATCCCCCATCACGAACTTTTCCACCGCCCGCGGAGACATTAACCAGCCGGGTGGCACCGGACCATGATCAAGGCCTCTGAGCTTGTCCAGCTCAGCGCCATAGACCACTTCCACGGGTTCCCGCTGGGCCGCCTTGTTAACAGATTGCTTGTTGCTCATTGCTGACTCCTGCGGCCGCCACGGACTTCCGGTGCCATGCGCTCCCTGGGGAGAATCCGCGGCAGTTCGGAAAGCGGGATAATGCCTTCAATCACATGATCCAGGGCGCTGTCGCGCATGGTCACCAGGCCGGCATCAAGGGCGCGCCACCGCAGTTCCCCGATGGGCGGTTGGCTCGAAATGGCGTTGCGGATGTCCGAATCGACTTCCATATACTCAACAATCGCCACCCGGCCCTGGGTGCCACGCCCGTTGCATTTATCGCAGCCGGCGCCTTCAAAACAGCGGAAATCCGCCGGCGGGCCATCGGGAAACACCTCGGACAGAATCACCGGATCTGGCTCGGCAGGCTGGCTGCAATGCTTGCAGATACGCTTCGCCAGGCGCTGGGCAATAACGGCCAGCAGCTCACCGGCGATGGAGTTGGGATGGATCCCAAGATCGTAGAGGCGTTGCAGTGAATCCACCGCGTCGTTGCAGTGCAGCGTCGACAGAACCACGTGCCCGGTCTGGGAAGCCCTGATCGCCTCCAATGCCGTTTCCTGATCGCGGATCTCGCCCACCAGAATGACATCCGGATCTTCCCGGACAAACGCTCTCATGGCGTCGGCGAAACCAAAGCCGATTTCCGAGCGAACCCGGGTCTGCTGGATGTTATCGATGGAATACTCGATGGGGTCCTCCACCGTAATCACTTTCCGCCGCCCATCATCGGCAAGAGTCTGCAGCCCGGCATACAGGGTGGTGGACTTGCCGGAGCCGGTCGGCCCCACCACCAGCACCAGCCCCGCCGGGTTGTCGAGCAATCGCTGGTAGCGGGCACCGATCATCGGTGACATGCCGAGCTCGGCGATGGTCATGGCCCGGCCTGTCTGCGGCAACAGCCGGATAATCGCGTGCTCGCCATGCAACGAGGGTTGGGTCTGGATTCGCAGGTCGTAGGCCATGTCGCCAAGCTGAAGTCGGGATCGCCCGCCCTGAGGCAGTCGGTGCTCGGCGATGTTCAGTTCCGCCCGCAGCTTGATCACGTTGATCACCCCTTTTATCTCCCGGGGCGACAACTGGTACTGGGGCAGATCATGGAGATCACCATCCACCCGCAGGCGGATGCGAATCCGGTCACCGTACTGTTCGATGTGAATATCACTGGCTTTTTCGCTCACGGCATCCAACAGGATGGCCTCGTAAACAGACACCAGATAGGGGCTGACGTGCTTGTTTTTAGGATCGTTGCCCAACAACTGATCAGTACTGCCGTTTGCATGGTCTGACTGTTCCGGGCCCGGCCCATGATCCGCCACGAAATTGCGGCCCTTCGCGGTCAGATCGAGTGCTGACCAGAGACGGCGGAAGTCTGTGGGAGTCACCAGCAGGCAATCAACCACCTGGTTGGGGCTCAGGCGCTCAAGCTGATCGGTGCGGGCATCCGGATCATCGGTCACAACGGTGATCCGGCCATCTTCCTCGGCGATGGGGATCAGTCGCGACAGGTCCAGAAACGTCCGGGAAAACCGGCGGAACAGCGCCGGGTGGAGCTCAGGCAGAATCTCGTCGGCATCGGTTAACGTCATGCCACGCTGGCTGGCAAGAGATCGATAGAGATCCATCTCTTCAAGATTCAGTTTGCGCCGGAGAACTTCAAGCAGGCGGCAATTCTGCTTGGCCGCCTCCGCCTTCGCTTCGGCCAGGATCTTGTCATCCACAAGGCCCTGATCGATGAGGATCTGCTCAACATTGCGATTGAAATCGACCCACCCCAGTGTCCTCACCCGCTCCAGTCCCGCGTCACGGCGCACAAACATGGCGAGGCTCGGAACAGGTCCGGCGCGCCCCTCCAGGCAAACCAGGTGCCCTCCTTGCCGCACCAACCGGGCCAGAACGTGGCGCTCGGTGATAAACGTTGTGCACAAAACGAGATCGCAAAGGGGATCCGGTTCCGGTGCGTCTTCCGCACTGGCCACCAGAACATCCACATTATGCATACCGAGCCGGAAGAATCGCTCCCTGGCGGCCTCGGCGACAACGGCGTTTTTTTCCAGATAGATTACCCGATGGGCCAGGCCTGATAGCACAGCGGCGAGATATCCGGAGCCACCACCCACGTGCATCACCACCTGATCCGGTTCGATCTCTGGCAACAGGGAGAGAATGTGGCTGACGGTTTCTTCGCGGGGGATGGAATGGCCGGTTATCGATGGAACCAGATCAGAACCGGAAACAAAATCATGGCGGGATACAGATCGGAGGGCCTCAAGGGCCCTCGGATAAACTCTCTTCATTCAACAGCGTCCGTAACGGCATGGTATCAGGCCGCCTGACGTTTTCTGAGTGCTGACACCAGCTCGGCCTCGGGACGGGAAATTCCGCACGTGTTCATAAGATCGTCGATATCGGCGCCGAGATCAACCAGTCGAGAGGCCTCATCATAGGAGATTCGCAGCGGATCGTTCTGGCGCATTTCATCGAGTGTGGTTCGCAGCTCATGCAACTGGCGTTCACAAGTGACGAGCCGCTGACCTACACCCATGCTTCCGCTGGTGGTGGCATGCAGCTCCCGGCCAAGGGTATCGCACCGTTCTTTCAGGTTCGCTCTGAGGCTACGTACCTGGCGCCCAAGCACGAGGCCCTGCACGAATACCAGCGACAAGGCGGCAACAGTCAACGCCCAGGGAAGATACGAAGGAATTTCTGCAAACATGACGGATGTCTCCCGTTAATTGCCACGGAAGGCATCCATCTTCAGGCCCGCAACGGGTTGCCCCGGATTACAGTGCCGCGATTTCAGCCCACTCGTGGTCTGACAGCATCTTGTCGAACTCGACCAGAATGATCAGTTCGCCATCCTTGTTGCACACGCCCTGGATAAACTTGGCACTTTCCTCGTTACCCACGTTCGGTGCGGTCTCAATTTCGCTGGCTTTCAGGTACACCACCTCAGCCACGGAATCCACCAGAATGCCCATGACCTGGTTGGCCGATTCCATCACCACAATCCGGGTGGCATCGGTGACTTCAGCATCCGCCAGGCCAAAACGCCGGCGGGTGTCGATGACCGTAACCACGTTACCCCGGAGGTTGATGATGCCGAGCACGTAATCCGGAGCTCCCGGAACCGGAGCAATCTCCGTGTATCTCAGCACTTCCTGGATCTGCATGACATTCAGACCGTAGGTCTCATCATCCAGCCGGAAGGTAACGTACTGCAGTACCTGATCGTCCTGGGCCTGATTGGTTTGTCCGCTCGGGGATGCCATTGCGATGTTTCTCCTCTTGGGCTGCCCGGCGGGCAACCTGATCGTCAAAAAAATATCATCAGTGCCCAATACTATAGTTAAGGGCACAAACCGTGCCAGCACGGCTCGGTTTCATTCAGTAACCGTTGTTTGCGTCAACTAAGATCCAGATGGTGCTCTCTTTCCGCCCGCTCCAGCAAGTCTGCCATGGTGCGCACATCAATCAGTGCGCACATATGGTCAATCACCGTACCGGCTAGCCAGGGCCGTTTGCTGCGGGCGCTGCGCCAGCGCACTTCGTCGGGCCGGAGGGTGAAAGACTGGGCCACGTCGTCACAGGCCAGCCCCCACTCACTGTTATCAAGCCGGATCACGAAGCGATAGTTATCACGAGCGCCAGGGGGTACCCGCCCCGCCATGATCCATTCAGCGGAATCCACAACCCGCAGGTTCTGGTCCCGATCCGGGCGAATACCCATGTACCAGCGTGGACTGCCCGGGATCGGCCGGATCTCTTCCTCAATACGGTGGATGGCGCCCAGAAGAATCAAAGGCACCGCCAGTTGCAGCCCGGCAACCGTGAATATCAGGCACTCGAAGGGCTGCTCCGACCACTCGGGGCGCGATGGTGGCGCAGCCGGCTCTGGCTCGGGCTGAACCTCCTCTCTCTGCTTTGGCACAGGCACTTCCGGAGACTGGCGTACCAGTGACCGCGCTGGCTCTGCCGGCTTTTCGGGCGCCGGGCGCCGCGGCTCGGGTCTCGCCGCCGGTTTTTCGACGGTTGGTGCCGGAGCCGGACTTGGTCGGGTTGCTACACGGGGCTCTTCACGTGCCGGTTTCACCGGCTCAGGCGCCTCGATTTCCTCCCGAAGCGCGGTGTCAGTGGCCGTATGCAGCAGTTCGTCAAGGTAACTGGCAATGGCGGTTTCCGGATCGGCCAGCCTTGTCAATTTATCGTCAGCCATGCTGACGCTCCTTGACCGTGCCCACCCGCGCCATCAGGTCGTCCAGCAGGTGACTGTACGCCCGGACACCGTGGGTTTCCGCATCCAGTGCAGAGGGCGTGATACCGCCCTGGCTGGCATCCCGAAACTTAGTGTCCACTGGAATGGCAAATTGCCACAGGGAGTCACGGTAGGTTTTTCGGAGCAGATTAAGGCTCTTCACCGACGCCTGGGTACGGCGGTCAAACAGGGTTGGCACAATGGTGTAGGGCAGCTCGTTTTTCTGGGAACGCATGATCATCTTCAGGGTATGCAGCATGCGCTCCAGGCCCTTGATGGCCAGAAACTCGGTTTGCACGGGAATAATCAGATGCTGCGCCGCCGCAAGGGCGTTGACCATCAGAACCCCGAGCGAGGGGGTATTGTCCAGCAGGACATAGTCGAAATCGTCCCAGAGCTGGGCCAGGGCCCTGGAGATAATCAGCCCCATGCCCTCAACCCCGATCATCCTGCGCTCAAGGGTAGCCAGAGCCGCACTTGCCGGTAGCAGGGACAGCCCCTTGCAGCTGGTTTCGGTAATCAGCTGGGCCGGAAGACCCTCGGGCACCTTACCCTGATGCTGGAACAGATCGAAAACGCTGTGGGCGATGGTATCCGGGTCATACCCGAACCAGCTGGTGAGCGAGCCGTGTGGGTCCAGGTCTACAACGAGAACACGCTTGCCTCGCTCGGCAAGCAGGCCGCCCAGCGCGACAACACTCGTGGTTTTACCGACACCACCTTTTTGATTGGCTACTGCCCAGATTCGCACGCTTCGATTCTCCAGAGAACACGTCGGTGTGGCCGCACTTTAACGATAGCCACAGCCCGGTTATCGGCCACTCCCCGGGCAACTTGAACGAATTGCATTCGGGAGTGCCGGCAAGCTCTTGCCGGCGCCTTTTGTTAACGGGGATTAATACAGAAACCGTGCCAATGGCTCTATACGCATCTGCCGACGATGCCATTCAGCGCATAGCGCCGCGGATACTGGCGTCACGGGAAATCAGCAATACCACCCGCCGATTTCTGCGCCGTCCCTCTTCCGTGTCATTCCGGGCAACCGGCTGATACTGGCCATAGCCCACAGCCGCCAGACGCTCCGGCTCGATGCCCTCCATCACCAACATCCTTACCATCGAGGCGGCCCGGGCGGCAGACAATTCCCAGTTGGAGGGGTAGCGCGAGGTACTGATCGGCTGGTTATCAGTGAAGCCTTCCACTTTGACCGCGTTGTCCCGGTTATTCAGGACGGTGGCAATCTTCTCGACAACATCGAAGGCGTCGTAATGGGGCTCGGCGTCACCGCTGCCAAACAACAAACTGTTGGGCAGATTCAACTCCAGCCACTCGTCACTGGTCTCTAGTGACACGACCCCCTGGTTGATCAGTTCATCGAATTCCATGGACAGCTGGTCGGCCATGGCCCGGAGCGCTTCCGTTCGGGCCTGGGCGTCCATTTCCGGATTACGGGGGGCTTCGGTCACTGCTGGCGGAATGACGTTTTCCGCAGGGGCGTTCAATGATCGTTGGGGCTGATCGCCAATCTCTATGGGCTGAAAGGACCTCTGGGGCGCGTTAAACACACCCGTCAGGGTTTCCGACAGGACTTTGTACTTGCCTTCGTTAACAGATGATACCGAGTACATCACCACGAAAAAGGCAAACAGCAGCGTGATGAAATCCGCGTAGGAAATCAACCACCGCTCCTTGTTGTGCAGATCATCCTGAGGTTGCCTACGGCGCCGCATAAGTTGGCCTGCGCATGCTTACTGCAGGAAGCCCCGCAGCCGCAATTCGATGGATTTGGGGTTTTCGCCTTCGGCGATGGCAATGAGACCGTCGATCATCATGTCCTCATATCGGGTCCGTTCCCGCACGATGCCACGCATCTTGTTGGCAACTGGAAAAAACAGGAGGTTGGCCAGGGCCACACCGTAAATAGTGGCGACAAAGGCGGTCGCGATCCCGCTGCCCAGAGACTGTGGATCCTCCAGATTGGTCATTACCTGGATAAGCCCCATCACCGCGCCGATGATGCCGATGGTCGGCGAGTAACCGCCCATGGCCTCGAACACTTTGGCGGATTCCAGATCACGCTGCTCCCGGGACTCGAGATCCACCTCCATGATGCCCCTGATGGTTTCGGTTTCCGCTCCGTCCACCAGCAGTTGCAACCCCTTGCGGGCGAAGGGTTCAGGTTCCCGCTCAGCGAGACCTTCAAGACCCAGCAACCCCTGCTTTCGGGCTTTGACACTCCAGTCGATGACCTTGCCAATGCCATCTTCGAGATTGATAAACGGCGGGACGAACACCCAGCGCACCTGTACAAAGGCCCGTTTGAGCATGGGCCAGGAGGTCTGCAGGATAGTGGCCGCCAGGGTACCCCCAATGACGATGATGGCTGCCGGCCCATTAAACAGGGAGCTTACTGCACCGCCTTCAAGCAGATTGCCGCCAAGTATCGCGGCAAAGGCCAGTATGACCCCCAGCAAACTCAGGATATCCATCAGCAGACACCTTCGACCAGACGCGGACCGATTTCGTCCAGGGACAGCACGTCGTCAGTCAGTCCTGCCTTGGCAACGGCCATGGGCATGCCATAGATAACCGATGACTTTTCATCCTGGGACCAGATGTCCGACCCGCTCTGCTTCATCATCCGGCACCCTTCCTTGCCGTCCGAGCCCATGCCGGTAAGAATGACGCCGAGCGTCTTGCCCGGGAAACTGCGGGCCAGGGAACCGAAGGTTACGTCGACACAGGGCTTGTAGTTGAGCCGCTCGTCGCCGGGTAGGATGCGGATCCTGGCCTGCCCACCCCGGTTCTCAACCATCATCTGCTTGCCACCCGGGGCCAGCAGAGCAAGTCCCGGCCGCAACACATCGCCATCCGCGGCCTGCCGGACTTCAATCCGACAGAGTTTGTTCAGGCGTTCAGCGAAAGCCGGCGTGAAGCTGGCAGGCATGTGCTGTACCAACACGATGGGAGCCGGAAAGGTTGCGGGCAACGCCGTCAGTACCCGTTGCAGGGCAACAGGTCCACCGGTGGAGGTTCCGATGCCAACCACAGCGTAATGCTTTGCCGGGCCTCGACGGGTAGGACGCCTCGGCGCCTCGGGTTCAGGAGCAGCCGCAGGGATGTGGGCGCCTGGCCGCTGGCGCGGCGTGACTTCCGCACGAGGACGGGCCGGCGTGGCGGGAGCGCGGGACGTGGGCGCCGACGGTTCGGGGCGGGCCGGCGCCGCAGGGCGGTTGCCCGGGCGGCTGCGGGCCACGTCCAGAATCCGCTCAATCAGGATTTTCTGGAGCTGGCTGTTGTCCCGGGCAATTTCTTCAAAGTTCTTGGGCAGGAAATCGACGGCACCCGCCTCGAGGGCATCGAGTGTGACGCGGGCGCCCTCATAGGTGAGAGAAGAAAACATGAGTACCGGTATCGGATGTTTGCGCATGATTTCGCGCACGGCGGAGATGCCATCCATCACCGGCATTTCGTAATCCATGGTGATCACATCGGGACGCAGCTTTTCGGCCAGCTCCACGCCTTCCCGGCCGTTGGTTGCAGCCCCAACCACCTTGATCTGGCCGGAGCTGGTCAGGATTTCCGTCAGCCGTTTGCGAAAAAACCCTGAATCGTCAACGACCAGGACAGAAACTGTCATCCACTTCTCCTACCCAATCCATCGTTCTTCAGCCTTCTATGGCCGCAGTCACCTGAAAGCCCGGCTTAGCCGTAGTGTTGCAACAGGCTTGGCACATCAATGATCAGCGCGATCCTGCCGTCGCCGGTAATGGTGGCGCCGGCCATTCCCGGCGTACCCTGGAGGGCTCGACCGAGGGGCTTGATCACCACCTCTTCCTGCCCCACCAACTGGTCGACCACAAAACCGACCTGTTTGGTCCCCATGGCTACGATGACCACATGGGCGTTCTCCGGCACTTCCTGGGAAGTACCATCACGCACCAGCCATCGTTTGATGTGAAACAGCGGGAACACCTTTTCCCGGACCACAATACACTCTCGTCCGTCGACGATATTGGTCTTGGTCAGGTCCAGATGGAAGATCTCGACCACATTCACCAACGGCAGCGCGAACGATTGGTCACCCAACATGATCATCAGTGTGGGCATGATGGCCAGGGTCAACGGAACCTTGATGACAATCCGGGAACCCTTACCCAGTTGCGATTCAATGCTCAACTGGCCATTGAGCTGGCCTATCTTGGTTTTGACCACATCCATGCCTACGCCACGACCGGAGACGTCCGAGATCTGCTCCTTCGTGGAAAAACCGGCTGCGAAAATCAGGTTAAAGCACTCGGAATCGGTCAGGCGATCCGCGGCATCCTGATCGTAAATCCCCTTCTCAACGGCCTTGCGACGGAGCACTTCCGGATCCATACCGGCGCCATCATCCTCGATGAACAGCAGGATATGATCCCCCTCCTGTTCGGCAGACAGGGTTACCGTACCCTGGCGAGGCTTACCTGCTTTCTCGCGCACTTCCGGGGCTTCGATCCCGTGATCGACCGAGTTTCGAACCAGGTGAACCAGCGGATCAGACAGCGCTTCGACCAGATTCTTGTCCAGGTCGGTGTCTTCACCGTGCATCACCAGGTTGACCTCTTTCTTGAGGTTCCGGGCCAGATCACGCACAACCCGGGGGAACCGGCCAAACACCTTCTTGATCGGCTGCATACGGGTCTGCATGACGGCAGACTGGAGGTCGGTGGTGACCACATCCAGGTTGGACACGGCTTTGTGCATGTGTTCGTCTTCGCTTTCCGCGCCCAGACGCTGCAAGCGGTTACGCACCAGCACCAGTTCACCCACCATGTTCATGATGTCGTCGAGACGCTTGGTGTCAACACGCACCGTTGTTTCAGCCGCGGGCGCGTGTTCGCGGGCGGGCATCGCAGGGGTGGCAGCGCCTTTGGTCTCCGGCTTCCCGGGCTTCGGTGCCTCTGCTTTTGGCTTGGCTGGCTCTTTCGGCGCTGGCGGCTCTTTCGCTGCTGAAGGCTCTTTTGGCGCTGAAGGCTCCTTCGCACCCGCGGGCTTTTTCGGAGTGGAGGACTCTCCGCCGGCAGTCGGGCTTCCACCCTTGCCATGGAGATCGTCCAGCAGTTTTTCAAATTCGTCGTCGGTGATCAGATCGTCGCTGCCACCGCCTTCTGCCTTGGCCGCCGGCTTTTCTTCTTTTCTGACAGCCTCGTCCTCGCCCGCAGGTGCGCCGGCAAACTGCCCTTTTCCGTGCAGCTGGTCGAGCAGCGCCTCGAACTCGTCGTCGGTTATCTCGTCATCTCCGGAACCCTCCCGGTCACCGGAAGACGCTCCGGAGTCTGAAGCCGGTGCCTGTTCTTCGCTCTTTTCGTCCTGCAAGGCATCCAGAAGCTGTTCGAATTCGTCGTCGGTGATGTCGCCGCCATCCTCCGACGGTTCATTCTCTTCGTGTTCCGGCTGAGGGTCGGCGACAGGCGCTCCCTCACCCTCTGGCAGAGCCAGGGCATCGAGGCGGGCAATCAGTTCGTCCGGAGCCGGTGTTGGTTCCTCGTGATTGCGAACCTCTTCAAACATGGCATTAACGTTATCCAGGGCCTCCAGAACCACGTCCATCAGTTCGGAGTCCACCTTACGCTTGTGGTTGCGCAGGGTATCGAAAACGTTCTCGGCGGAGTGGCAGCAATTCACCAGCGCTTCAAGCTGAAGGAAGCCCGCGCCGCCTTTAACGGTGTGAAAGCCACGGAAAATGGCGTTGAGCAGATCACTGTCGTCAGGATGTTGCTCAAGATCTACCAACTGCTCTGACAGCTTTTCGAGAATTTCACCGGCTTCTACCAGGAAGTCCTGCAAAATCTCTTCATCAGCATCAAACGCCATGCGTTACCCTCTTTGTTCAGAAACCGAGACTGGACAACAGGTCGTCAACGTCATCCTGTCCCGAAACTACATCTTCACGCTCATCGGCCTTGATCTGGGGCCCGACGCCCTTCTCTGCAGATTCTTCCTTCTCTTCAATCTGGTGCACGGTGCCGGTGAGCTGATCCACATGGCTGGCCATCACCACCAGGCTGAGCATCTGCTCCTCAACCTCTTTTACCAAGGCGGTGACCTTCTGGATAACCTGGCCCGTCAAATCCTGATAATCCTGAGCAAGCAGGATTTCCGAAAGATTGTTGTACATGGTGTCAGCGTCGCTGGCCGTACTGACAAAAAAGCGATCAATCCGGCCGTACAGTTCCCGGAACTCCGCCGGCTGCATCTCCCGACGACGCAGACGTTGCCATTCGTCCCGCAAGGAGGCCGCCTCTTCCCGAAACGCGTTGGCCACCGGCATGGTTTCCTCAACCAGGTCCATGGTGCGGTTGGCCGCTTCGCCGGTCATCTGCACAACGTATTCGAGGCGATCGGAGGCGTCTGTCATCTTCGACAGCGCTTCCTGCTGTTCCGCGTTCCGGGGGTCAATCTGGAAGTTCCGGATGGCTTCGTGCAGGCTCCGGGTCAATCGCCCTACCTCGCGGTACAGACTTTGATCCCTGACCTCGCTGAGTTCATTGATCAGGGTCATGGCTTTGGCATAATCACCGGCATCAACACTCTCTGCCAGCTCTGCTGCCTGCCGCTGGAGCTTTTCGGTCACCTCCGGCTCAAGGCCCCGATGGTTCTTTTTGCTATCGCTCATGAGAGCCATCCGACCTCTGGTTACTGGATTCTTTCAAAGATTTTCTCAATCTTTTCCTTGAGCACAGCGGCAGTGAACGGTTTGACAACGTAGCCGTTCACGCCCGCCTGAGCCGCGGCAACAATCTGGTCGCGCTTCGCCTCAGCCGTTACCATCAATACCGGCAGGGTTTTCAGATTCTCGTCAGCCCGGACAGCCTTCAGAAGATCGAACCCGGACATGCCCGGCATGTTCCAGTCGGTGACCAGAAAGTCGTATTTGCCGCTCTTCAGCATCGGCAAGGCTGTGTTGCCATCGTCTGCTTCATCGGTGTTGGTGAAGCCCAGATCACGCAGCAGGTTTTTGATGATCCGTCGCATTGTGGAGAAATCATCCACAATGAGGATTTTCATGTTTTTGTCCAATGGGACCTCCAGTTAGTAACACCCGGAATTCGTTTGACCTTCGCGTTCAAAGTCTAGCAGGCCGCTGTTTAAACCGCTTATTGTCAGACCTTTGCTTCCGTTGTAAAGCATCGGTTACCAAAAACTACAGACTGCCCCTTCGCAGACACAGACTGAACGCAATCAGCTGTCCGGTTCCTGGCGCCAATCCGACAATCGCCCCCGAAGGCGCAAGGCAGCCTGGCTGTGAATCTGGCTGACCCTGCTCTCGCTGACGCCCAGCACGGCGCCTATTTCCTTGAGGTTCAGCTCTTCCTGGTAATAAAGGCTCAGAACCAGTTTTTCCCGCTCCGGCAGGTCTTCAATGGCCTCAGCCAGGCTTCGCCGGAAGGCATCGGAGGACAACCCCTCCAGAGGGTTATCCTGCGTCTCTGTCTGTTCTATCGGCAGCTCTCCGGATTCATTGAGCTCATCGAGGCTAAAAAGTCGGCCACTGTTGGAATCGGAAAGATAGGAATGATACTCCGCAAGCTCCATGCCCAGCTCCTCGGCCACTTCCTGATCCTGGGCTTCCCGGCCAAGCCGGTCTTCCACAGCCTTGATGGCCTGGGAAATGCGACGGGCGTTTCGATGCACGGAGCGGGGAACCCAGTCGCCCTTGCGGATTTCATCGACCATCGCCCCACGAATCCGGATACCGGCGTAGGTCTCGAAGGTGGCTCCTTTGGTGGAACTGTATCGCTGGGCAGCCTCAAGCAGGCCAATCATGCCGGCCTGCATAAGATCTTCAAGCTGAACGGAAGCCGGCAGGCGGGCCATCAAATGGAGGGCAATTTTCTTGACCAGCGGCGCGTGTTGCTCAACAAGCTGAGATGCCTTCTGCGCACCCGACTGGTTATAGATTCCGAGGTTTTTCGCCAATGTCATGTATCCGGTTTCTTGTTTGACTGGATCCGATTCAGACTTCGACGAGCCGCTCCACAAAGAATTCCAGATGTCCACGGGGTGAGGACGGCAACGGCCAGCTGTCTACCTTGTCGGCCAGAGACTTGATGGCCAGGGAGGCTTTCGCTCTGGGATAGGCATCCAGCACTGCCCTCTGTCTCTGGACTGCTTTCTTCACTGCCTCATCGTAGGGGACTATACCGACATATTGTAGTGCCACATCGAGGAAGCGCTCGGTGACCCGAGTCAGTTTTTCGAACAGATGCCGGCCTTCCTGCTCATTCCGCACCTGGTTGGCAAGAATGCGGAAACGATTGGTTCCATAATCCCGGTTCATCAGCTTGATCAGGGCGTAGGCATCGGTGATGGAAGTGGGTTCGTCACACACCACCAACAGTAACTCCTGGGACGCCCTGAGAAAGCTGACCACCGATTCGGAGATACCGGCGGCGGTGTCGACGATCAGGACATCGATCTGATCCCCCAGCTCGCTGAACGCATTAATGAGCCCGGCATGCTCCATGGGACTGAGCTGGGTCATCCGCTGGGTACCTGACGAGGCAGGAACGATCTTTATGCCGCCGGGACCATTTACCAGAACGTCCTTGAGGTCACAGTCGCCTGCCAGAACATCCTGAAGGTTACGGTTGGCGGTGATGCCCAGCAATACGTCGATGTTGGCGAGCCCAAGATCGGCGTCGAGCAGCACCACTCTCCGGCCTTTCTGCGCCAGGGCAATTCCGAGGTTGACCGACACGTTACTCTTGCCGACTCCACCTTTACCGCCGGAAACTGCAATCACCTGTACCGGATGTGCTCTGCTCATACTGTTTTTTGTCTCTCGCCACGTTTCGCCGGTGCGTTTCCGACGCCTGCTGTCAATCTGTCCGGTCTCAGGCGTGCTCTTTCAGGCCCTCTGCGACCGCCTGCTGTTGCTGGAGCGTTTTAAGCCGATCCACGGCCAGTCGCACCAGCGGAACAGCTTCTGCGTGGTGCAGATCTTCAGGAATCTTCTGCCCGTCTGTGTAGTAGGCTACCGGCAGACCGGTTTCCATGACAAAGCCGAGGGACTCACCCAGTGTCAGGGCCTCATCGATCTTGGTCATCACACAGCCCGCAAGATTTGCCATCTTATAGCAATGCCAGACGGATTTCATGATGCGCGGCTGACTGGTTGCCGAGACGACCAGGTGCGTTTTGACATTGTGATGGCTGCGAGCCAGTTCGGCCAGCTGTTCCTGATAACCTTTATCCGAACTTGTCAGCCCGGCAGTATCAATCAGAACCAGGTGACGGTCTGACAGCTCGTCCAGAATATCGTCCAGGCTGTGAGTCTCATCCACCACCCGAACCGGCACATTCAGGATACGACCGAACACGAACAGCTGCTCGTGCGCCGCCACCCGGTATCGATCGGTGGTAACCAGAGCCAGGGAGTCGGAGCCATGCTTGAGCACGTAACGCGCCGCCAGCTTTCCAATCGTGGTGGTCTTGCCGGAACCGGTAGGACCCACCAGCGCATAGGCGCCCCCCTCATCAAGCCACTCCATACGAGTGGTCCTAACGCCGGTGCAGAGCATTTTCAGGGACTGCTTCCAACCATCTTCCAGTCGCCCTGCCTTATGGCGACGGGAAATTGACCCTGCCAGCTCACTGCCCAGGCCGAATTCCTGCAGGCGCTCGGCCAGCCTTTGCTGAACAGCCGTGTTTGTGGAAACCACAGGGTCCGGCTGCGGGCGACCACCCTGCATCATATCCCTGAGGGAGCTGATCTCGGCGCGCATCTGTGCAAGTTCATCAGAATAGACATCCTTCGGCGCCTGGGGCTCAGCCACACTATCACTGAAATCGCCGCCGACCGTTTCCTGAACAGCAGCAAACGACGGACCTGAGTAGCTGGCTCCCTGGGAGGCACGCTTTTCCCTGACTTCACGGATGCGGTCACGGGATCGGCTCAATTCATCCTCGAGACGACGATGCTGGTCAGCCTGCATTTCTGCCAGGCGGGATCCGTTGGTGGCTTCTTCGGCCTGGTTGCCCAGGCGCTGGCGCGCCATGTTTTCGTCATAGTCCAGCGCCGTCACGATTTCGACACCACCGTCGACCCGACGGTTGGAAAGAATCACGGCATCCGGCCCCATCTGTTCACTGACCTGTTTCAGCGCCTCTGCCATGGTCTGAGCAAAAAACCGTTTTACTTTCATGATGCCTCTTCCTCCACCGGCAACGCCGTGCCGGCGCTGTCCGCTCTGTCATCCGCGCCGTTACTGGCCAACGGACGCCACGATCGTAATCTGTTTGTTATCCGGAATTTCCTGGTACGAGAGCACGTGCAGTCGCTCTACCCCATAGCTGGCAAACTTCGCCAGGACCGGCCGCAGTGGCCCGGACACCAGCAGAATGGCCGGTTTGCCAAGCATCTCCTGCCGCTGGACGCTCTCCTGAAGCGATCGCTGGAGCTTCTCCACCATATTCGGCTCCAGAACCAGGCCAATGTCTTCCTGACCGCCGGATTGTTGACTCTGCTGAACAGACTTCAGCAATAACTGTTCCAAGTCCGGATCCAGGGTGATCACCGGTATCTCCGATTCGTTGCCGCAGATGCTCTGGACAATCATCCGGCGCAGGGACTGCCGGGCTACCGTGGTCAGCAGCTTGGGATCCTGACTCTTCGGATGAACATTCACGATGGCCTCGGCAATGGACCGCATATCCCGGATCGGCACTTCCTCCTTCAGCAGGTTCTGCAAGACCTTCAGGAGCAGACTGATTGAAACGGTGGTGGGTACCAGCTCTTCGGCCAGCTTCGGAGAAATCTTCTCAAGCTGATCCAGCCACTTCTGGACTTCCTCGTGGCCCAGCAGTTCGTGGGCGTGTTTCTGCAACACCTGGTTCAGATGGGTGGCAACCACGGTACTGGCATCGACCACGGTATAGCCAAGGGTCTGTGCCTGGTCTTTCTTATCGGGCTCGATCCAGCAGGCATCCAGACCGAACGCCGGATCCTTTCCTTCAATCCCTTCGACCTTTCCAAATACCTGGCCGGGGTCGATGGCCAGCTCCCGGTCCGGGTGAATCTCCGCCTCGGCGATGGTTACGCCCATCAGGGTGATGCGATAGACGTTGGGCATCAGGTCCAGATTGTCGCGAATGTGCACCGAAGGCATCAGGAACCCCAGATCCTGGGACAGTTTTTTACGAACACCCTTGATGCGACTGAGCAACTGACCGCCCTGGGACTTATCCACCAGCGGAATCAGCCGATACCCCACTTCCAGACCGACGATATCGACGGTGGATACATCGTCCCAACCCAGTTCTTTAGTCTCTCCGGGTGCCGGCAGCTGACGACCCTGATCGCCGCCTGCATCACCACCCGGCGGCAGATCCCGGCCCGCCGGCCGAGGTGCCGCGCCGCCAGCGCCCCTGGCCGGGAAGGCGCCCTCCTCCTCGACAGTCTGCCTCTGGTGTTTCCAGATATACCAGGCAGCACCGCCAGCCAGCGCACCCAGACCAAGGAAAGCCACATGGGGCATGCCGGGAATCAGGCCGAGGATAATCAGGATTCCTGCGGCAATGGACAGCGCCTTCGGCGCACTGAACATCTGCTGCAGGATCTGGCCGCCCATGTCCTGGCTTGAGGTAACCCGCGTTACCATGATCGCCGCAGACGTGGACAGCAGCAGCGAGGGAATCTGTGCCACAAGGCCGTCACCAATGGTCAGCAGCGCATAGCGCTCCATGGCCAGCCCGAAATCCAGGCCGTGCTGGAGCATACCGATGGCGATCCCGCCGACGATGTTAATGGCAAGAATGAGCAGGCCGGCAATGGCATCGCCTTTAACGAACTTGGACGCACCGTCCATGGAACCATAGAAATCCGCTTCCTGGGCAATCTCGGCCCGGCGGTGCTTCGCTTCGTCCTGATTGATCAGGCCGGCGTTAAGATCCGCATCAATGGCCATCTGTTTGCCGGGCATGGCATCCAGGGTGAAACGGGCACTCACTTCGGAGACCCGGCCGGCGCCCTTGGTGACCACCAGGAAGTTAATGATCATCAGGATCGCAAAGACCACCAGACCCACGGCGTAGTTGCCTCCGATGAGTACCGCACCGAAGGATTCGATCACCTTACCGGCCGCGTCGCCGCCCTCGTGGCCGTTCAACAGCACGATCCGGGTGGACGCCACGTTCAGGGCCAGACGCAGCAGCGTGGCCACCAGCAGTACCGTGGGGAAAGAGGCAAACTCCATGGGCCGAAGGGCGTAGACACAGACCAGCAGAATGACAATCGACAGGGTGATGTTGAACGTGAAGAACACGTCCAGCAAAAACGCCGGCATGGGCAGAATCATCATACCGAGCAAGCCCATCAGCATGATGGGAATGCCCAGATTTCCCCGCGTCAGGGTTTTGACGTTATTGAGGACTAAAGCTCTGTCCATGCCGGATACTTCTCCGATTGGCCGTGCCTGCAGGCGTTTCAAAGGTCGAAAATCTGACGCGGCGGCGTCGTTTGGAAGAGTTATCGCAAGATCCGTACCAGCCCTTAGTGGATTTCCGCGAACCGGCCATTTGCGGCCTGACTCGCCTTGCCAGATGCGGTATCCTTGCGCCATTTAATTGCGACGCTAAAACCCCAACCAGACACACAGGTGACCCCATGCCAATCCACGAGGTAAAACACCCTCTGATCCGCCACAAGCTCGGCATCATGCGCCGTGCGGATATCAGCACCAAGAATTTCCGGGAGCTGGCACAGGAAGTTGGTGCACTTCTGACCTACGAGGCCACCAAGGACTTTAACCTGCAGGAAAAAACCATCGAAGGCTGGGCCGGCCCAGTGAATGTGGAACAGATTCACGGCAAGAAAGTCACCATCGTTCCGATCCTCCGGGCCGGGCTTGGCATGCTCGACGGTGTTCTGAGCCTCATTCCTGTTGCCCGGGTCAGTGTTGTCGGCCAGATCCGCAACGAGGAGACACTCGAGGCCAGCACCTATCTGGAAAAACTGGTGGGTGAGCTGGATCAGCGAATGGCCATGATCGTCGATCCCATGCTCGCTACCGGCGGCTCCATGATCTCCACCATTGACCTGCTCAAGAAAGCCGGCAGCACCGAGATCAGGGCCCTGGTTCTGGTAGCCGCGCCCGAGGGCGTCAAGAAAGTCCTCGAGGCCCATCCGGACGTGTCGATCTACACGGCCTCCGTTGATGAACGCCTGAACGAGAAAGGTTATATCCTTCCGGGTCTCGGCGATGCCGGCGACAAGATCTTCGGCACCAAGCAGAAGGACGTTTAAGCATGCAGGACCATACCAACGACCCGGTCTGGAAACAGGCCATTGCCGGCTCACAAATGCTGCTGGTGGCCTTCGGTGCCCTGGTGCTGATGCCATTGATCACCGGCCTGGATCCCAACGTGGCCCTCTTCACCGCCGGCCTGGGCACCCTGATCTTTCATGTGGTGACCGGTGGTCAGATCCCGATCTTCCTGGCGTCCTCCTTCGCCTTTATTGCCCCCGTTATCGCCTCCAAGGGCCGGTTTGGCATGGAAGAAACCCTGGGCGGCCTGATGGCCGCAGGTATTCTTTACATCTTCCTGAGTGGCCTGGTTCGGATGCGGGGCACCGGCTTTGTCCGCCGCCTGCTGCCGCCAGTGGTCATCGGCCCCGTGATCATGACCATTGGTCTCGGCCTGGCGCCGGTTGCGGTTCACATGGCCTCCGGCCGTACGGGTGACGGCGCCAACCAGCTGATCCCCTACGACACCGCTATCTGGATCGCGATGATTTCCCTGGCCGTAACCATCATCATGTCGGTCTGGGCCAAAGGCATCTTCCGACTGATTCCCATCATGTTCGGCGTGATCACCGGCTACATCCTCTCCGCATTTGCCGGCATCGTAGATACTACGCCCATCAAAGAAGCCGCCTGGTTTGCCGTTCCCAACTTCGTTGCGCCCGAGTTCAGCTGGGGCGCCGTGCTGTTCATGATTCCGGTGGCCATCGCCCCGGCCATCGAACACATTGGCGACGTACTGGCCATTGGCAACGTGACCCGCAAGAACTATCTGGAAAAGCCGGGCCTCCACCGCACCCTCCTGGGTGACGGCCTGGCCACCAGTGCTGCTTCCATGCTCGGTGGACCACCCAACACCACCTACTCTGAAGTCACCGGCGCGGTCATGCTGACCAAGAACTTCAACCCGAAAGTCATGTGGTGGGCGGCCGGCGTAGCCATCGTTCTGGCCTTTGTTGGCAAGTTCGGCGCGGCACTGCAGACCATCCCGGTCCCCGTTATGGGCGGCATTCTGTGCCTGCTGTTCGGCTCCATTGCCGTGGTTGGCCTTAACACGCTGATCCGTCACCAGGTGGACCTGTCACAGTCTCGCAATCTGGTGATCGTCGGGGTCACCCTGGTATTCGGTATCGGCGGGATGGTGCTGGGGCACCTGGAAGGCATCGCGCTTTGTGCGGTAGCGGCCATCATCCTGAACCTGATCCTCCCAGGCAGCCGCGAGGCATGGGGCAAAGCCGTCTATGAGCAGAAAGCCGACTGACAGCTCCGGCATCAGCTTCACTGCCCTCTATACCGGTGCCGTCTGGCACCGGTACGGGCTTTCTGACGATACCCTGGCAACGGAAAAAGGCCGCTGGCTATACCGCTTGATGACACCCTTCGAGGCCGCCAGCAAGGCGGCTATCGGTGGCAACATCAGCACCTTCCTCCTGCAACGCCATCTGATCATCGACCACCTGATCGACCAGGCCATCCGCGACAAAGGCATCACCCAGGTGCTGGAAATCGCCTGCGGCATGACTCCCCGGGGCATCCGGTTACGCCAGAAACATCCCCTGCTCCACATGGTCGAAGCCGACCTGCCCGACATGGCCGCCCGCAAGGCGCTCCGCCTGATGGCCACGGGCCGCCTCGGTGACAACCATCAGGTTACACCGATTGATATCCTCGCGGACTACGGTGAGTACCAACTGGAGAAGGTCATAGACCGGGTGTTCGAGAACAACGAGCCGGTGATCATCATCACCGAAGGGCTGACCAGCTACTTTTCACTGGAGACCATCACCGAGTTCTGGCGCCGACTGGCCGCCGCCATGGCCAAACGCCCGGGTTCGGTTTACCTATCCGAGAGCTACTACCAACCCAACCAGCCCTTGCTTAACACCACCCTCAAAGTTCTCGGCGGCGTCCTCGGAGCCGCTACTCGCAGCCAGGTATCCTTCCATTTCCAGACCGACGAGCAGGCACGGGAGTATTTTCTGTCCTGCGGGTTTGCCTCCGCCACAGTGCACGATCCGCGATCCTGGTATGGGGTGCTGCCAATCCCCGAAAGCCGTGGGGAACCGATGGTTCGGGTTATTGAGGCTGGTTGCTGAATTCGACTCTCTGGGATTTTGTAGCCTGCTGGTTTTGGGATTGCGTGGTGGTGGAAGGCCTTTCCAGGACACGCTACGAGCACATCCATGTGCGCTTGGCTGTGGCCATCCATGGCCACAGACAGTCCTGGAAAGGCCTCCCACCACCACTTGTTTAACTAATCAGATAACGCCACAAAAAAACTCTTCAGAGTAGAATTACGTTTCTGGCTTTAAATGCGATATCGAATGGCTTAGAAGCGGGTTGTCGGGTGGGCCTCCCAAAAATGTCGGCGGCCATGGATGGCCGACGCCAAGCGCACATGGATGTGCTCGTAGCGGTTTTTGGGAGGCCCACCCGACAAACCGCCAGCACAGAAACTCGCAGGCTACTTACCGAAATCGAACTCCAATCTAGGCGTCCCGCCGCAAATCAGAGGGAATAGGGAAATCAGGCATACCGGGCTTGGGCCCACGCCCCTTGCGGAACTGCCGTAGCTGGAAGACATAAGCGAGCACCTGAGCAATAGCCATATAGAGGCCATCAGGAATCTCCTCGCCGATGTCGGTGTTGTGGTACACCGCCCGGGTCAGCGGCGGTGTTCTCAGAATCTCGACTTTGTTCTCGCGGGCAATTTCCATGATCTTGAAGGCCACCTCATCTGCCCCCTTGGCCACCACAATCGGCGCCGCCATAGCCTTCTGATCGTACTTCAACGCGACGGCATAGTGGGTCGGGTTGGTGATTACCACGTCTGCGGTCGGCACATCCTGCATCATCCGGCGCTGGGCCATTTCGCGTTGGAGCTGTCGGATCTTGCCTTTGACCTCGGGTTTACCCTCGGTGTCCTTGTACTCGTCCTTCACTTCCTGCTTGGTCATCCGCAGTTTTTTCTGGTGATCGTAGATCTGGAAGGGTACGTCGATGGCCGCGATGATGATGGTGGCGCAAGCCAGCAGGAAGAAGCTCCAGGCGATGGTCCAGAGTACGTGTTCCATGGCCGGCACCACAGGTTCCTCGGCGATGGACAACAGGTCTTCGGTGCGCAGGTCGAGGATAAGGATGGCCAAAGCCATGACAAGGCCGACTTTTGCAATGGCCTTGACCAGCTCGATCAGAGAGCGCATTGAGAACATGCGCCCCAGGCCCTTGATGGGGTCCATACGATTGAGTTTCGGGGCCACGGCCTTGCCGCTGATCAGCAGACCGCCAATTCCGATTGAGCCGAAGATGGCGGCAATAAGAAGTAGTACCAGAATCGGTGAGAGGGCCCAGGCGGCTTCCTTGGAGGACTCGATGAGCTGGACGCTCATGTGCCGCATGTCAAAGATGGCGGACCGTTCGATCACGAAGCTGTCGCGCATGATGGCTTCCAGCGACGCTCCGAGGCTGGCGCCGAACACGAGCATGCCTCCCGCGCCAGCCAGGAGCACCGCCATGGTGGCCAGCTCTTTGGAACGCGCAGTCTGGCCCTCCTCCTTGGCTTTTTCGAGCCGTCGGGGGGTGGCCTCTTCCGTTTTTTCCTGACTGTTATCGTTTTCTTCGGCCATGAGTCTTTACGGCTGCCCCTGCAGTCCCCGCATGAATTCAAAGGTCTCCCGGGTGTACTGATCAAAGTGCGGCAGAAAATTGGCGTGCAGCACCCATATGGCAAACAATCCAAAAATCAGGCCAATCGGAAAACCGAGAGCAAAGATGTTCATCTGGGGAGCAGCGCGGGTCATGACGCCGAAGGAGATGTTGACGATCAGAACGGCGGTAACCGCCGGCAGCGCCAGGAGCATGGCGGAGGCGAACATCCAGCTGATCCGATGGGCCAGTTCCCAGACGCCGGTCTGGCCCAGTCCCTCCATGCCGATGGGCAGGGTGCGAAAGCTTTCGATAAAGACTTCGAAAGCCACCAGGTGTCCGTTCATGGCCAGGAACAGCAGGGTGATAGTAATGGTATAGATCTGCGACAGGACGGGCACGTTCACGCCGTTGGCCGGATCCACCATGGAAGCGAAGCCCAGGCCCATCTGCATGGCGATCATCTGGCCGGCGATGACGAAGAGTTGCCAGAGCGCCGTGAGTGCGAAGCCCATGCCGACACCAATGAGGATCTGCTGCAGGGTGATCACCACCGCATCGGCGCTCAGTGCCTCCACCTGAGGTACAGGCGGGATCATGGGTGCAATCAGGATGGTCATTAGCAGAGCCAGCCCCAGCCGGATCCGTGCGGGCACCAGCTGGGTACCGAATATAGGGATCACCATCAGGAAGCTGGCCAGGCGGAACAGGGGCCAGATGTGCTGGCCGACCCATTGGCCGATAATGTCCGCGCTGATTTCCGCCGGTATCATCCGTCAGCCGATCAGGTAGGGAATGTTACCGAACAGCCGGTTGGCGTGGTCCAGCAGCTGCGTCAGCATCCAGGGGCCCCACACGATGATAACGATCAGCGTGACCAGCAGCCGGGGCAGGAAGCTCAGGGTCTGTTCGTTAATCTGCGTTGCCGCCTGAAAGGTACTGACCACAAGGCCAATCACCAGACCCGGTCCGATGATTATCGAGGCAAGGAGAACAATCATCCAGAGGGCTTCGCGCAGGATGTCGATAACGGTTTCCGGAGTCATGACGCCTCCTATATTCCGTAGCTGGCGGCCAGGGTGCCCATGATCAGGGCCCAACCGTCCACCAGCACAAACAGCATGATCTTGAACGGCAGGGAGATGATGATCGGCGACAGCATCATCATACCCATGGCCATGAGAACACTGGCCACCACCATGTCGATAATCAGGAACGGGATAAACAGGATAAACCCGATCTGGAACGCGGTTTTGAGCTCACTGGTCACGAATGCCGGCATCAGTATCCAGAAGGACACGTCCTCGGGGGTATCGTATTGTACGTCCGAGATTCGCATGAACAGGGCCAGGTCACTCTCCCGGGTCTGCTCCAGCATGAATTTCCGGAACGGCTGGCTGGCCAGTTCCACTGCCTCCAGGGACGTCACCTCTTCCTGCATATAGGGTTGTAATGCCACCCGATTGGCCTCTTCCAGCACCGGTTTCATGATGAAGATGCTGAGGAACAGGGCCAGTCCCAGGAGAATCTGGTTCGAGGGCGTGGACTGCAGGCCGATGGCCTGGCGCAGGATGGCAAACACAACGATGATGCGGGTAAACGAAGTCATCATCATGAGCATGGCCGGCAGGAACGTCAGCGCGGTCATCAGCGCCAGGATCTGCAGGGTGACCGAGTATTCCTGCGCGCCCTCGCCTTCTCCCGGGGTCACGGTAAACGCCGGTATACCGGGGATGCCGGAGGGTTCCTGGGCGAACGCCAGAGGTGCCCAGAAAAAGCCTGCCAATAAAATCAGGGAAGGCAGCAGTCGCTTGATGGTTGCGGCAAGCATGGGGCTAATCGTTCCTTGTCGGGGAGGTCCAGGATTTGCCGATCATGCCCTGCAGGCGGCGGGCAAAATCGCTGGAACCGGCGCTGCCGGCCTCGACAACCGGCTCATCAAACACATGGAGGGTTCGGATCGCCGATGGCGTAATGCCCAACAGGATCTGCTGGCCGCCCACTTCAATCAGGGCAATACGCTCCCGGGCTCCTATAGCCATCACCGAAACCACCTTGATGGCGTTGTTGTTCATGCCGGTCATGCCGTTCATCCGCCGGATGATCCAGGCGCAGCCATAGATGACTGCCACAACGGCCACCAGACCCAGCCCGAGGCTGACGATGGTACCGAGCGTATCCGGGGCTCGCACCGGAGAGTCGGGCGCGGCTGTCTTTGCCGCTTCCTGGGCAACAACCGGATGGATTACCAGCAGCGCCAGTGCCGCAGTCAGTCTGGCCCACATGTTACTTCTGCAACCGCTTGATGCGTTCGCCCGGGCTGATCACATCGGTGAGACGGATGCCGAACTTCTCATTCACCATGACCACCTCGCCATGGGCAATCAGCGTACCGTTAACCAGCACATCCAGGGGCTCGCCCGCCAGCCGGTCCAGCTCGATAACCGATCCCTGGTTCAGCTGTAGCAGGTTCCGAATCGGGATCTGGGTGTTGCCGACTTCCATTGAGATAGTGACCGGTATGTCGAGGATAACATCGATATCCGGAGCCGGGCCGCCACCCTGGGCGGGCTCACTTCCGGCATCAAACTCTTCCATGGGGGCAGCCTGAACGTCGTCTTCGTTGCCACCGGTCTCGCCGGCCTCGGCCATGGCAGCGGCCCACTCGTCCTCACGTTCGCCTTCGTCACCGGACTCTTCCATGGCGGCTTCCCACTCGGCAGCCAGCTTTTCGTCTTCGCTGAGTTCCTGCTCGTCTTTCTTGTCGTCGTCAGCCATTGCGTCCCACCTTCAGTTGTTTCTTTACCTTGGGCACAGATGCCCGTTCGTGAATTCGAAGCGCCAGTTTCCCGTCACGGGTTCCCAGAGTCGCCTTGTAGACCGGGATTCCGTTGGCAGTGACCGTCAAATGCTCGGGAATCTCAACCGGGATGATGTCGCCGGCTTTCATCTTGGCAATTTCCCGCAACGAGATCCGACGGCGACAGACCGTGGTGTTGATCGGAACGTTTACCTCTTTGATATCTTCCTGAAGCGCATTCACCCAGCGCTCATCCACATCGTCGATATCACTCTGGACACCAGCATCCAGCACGTCACGAATGGGCTCGATCATGGAATAGGGCAAGGCAAAGTGCAGCTCACCACCGCCGCCGTCGAGCTCAATATGGAAGGTGCTGACGACGACCACCTCACTGGGGCTGACGATGTTGGCCATGGCCGGGTTGACCTCGGAGCTAAGGTACTCGAAGTCCACCTTGAGGACCGCATGCCAGGCTTCCTTCATGTCATGAAACACCTGATCCAGAACCATCTGGACAATGCGGGTCTCGGTCGGGGTGAACTCGCGGCCCTCGATCTTGGCGTGGCGCCCTTCCCCACCGAAAAAGTTGTCCACCAGTTTGAAGACCAGTTTGGCATCCAGCACGAAGAGCGACGTGCCGCGCAATGGGCGAACCTTGCACAGGTTGAGACTGGTGGGCACGTAGAGGGTGTGGATGTATTCGCCAAACTTCATGATCTGAACGCCGCCAGTCGAGACATCGGCGTTACGTCGCATCAGGTTGAAGAGGCTGATCCGGGTGTAGCGGGCAAAGCGCTCGTTGATCATTTCCAGGGTCGGCATCCGGCCCCGGACAATGCGGTCCTGACTGGCAAGGTCGTAGGACTTTATGCCGGTATCGTCAGTCTCTTCATAGGTGTCTATGTCACCGTCGTCCACCCCGTGGAGGAGGGCATCGATTTCATCCTGTGACAACAAGTCCTGCATACGTAGTCCTGCCCCTGAAGTACCTTGGCACGTGCGCTATTGCACGACGAAATTTCTGAATAACACCCGTTTGATCGCGGGCTCGCCTTCCTGCTCCAGCACCTGATTCACCGTAGTCAGCATCCGGTCGGCCAGGCCGCTCCGCCCCTCGGGCGTCTGCAATTCATTGAAGTCGCTGCTTCCAAGAACCGTGACCAACTGGCTTCGAATCAAGGGCATATGCAATTTGGCAGCTTCCAGCGCCTGCTGATCTGTTGACTCGAGCGCCAGATAAACCTGGGCGTAGCGCTGGCGACCCTCCGCCTGAACCGTGGTAACGATGGCTTTGTCGATCTGGTGATAGCTACTGGGAATGAAGGTTTCCTCTGCAACCTCTTCTGCCTCACCGTCGTCGCCACCCATACCCGGCAAGCCATCACCGAGAAACCAGAGGGTGCCCACCACGGACAGTACAATCGCCAGAATGACCACCACAACCAGCATGATGATCAGCTTCAGTTTTCCTTTCTTGGCGGGCGCCGCTTCAGATTCGTTATTTTCAGCCATAGTCTTCGATTTGCCAGAAATCCGTCAGACGGAGCGTTTTCCGTGACTTTTCAGGATAAGATGCAAAGGACGGGCCAGAACACCCAACCTTCCCGTTCAGAACAGCAGTTTAGCGTTGCCGGGAAGGATGGGCAAAAGAGATTGGGGGGAATTTTCAGGAGTGTCAGGCGAAGATGTCCACTTCGCCTTTCCAGCTCAGATCAAGGCTACCGGTATTGGCATTGTCATCTTCATGATCGCCAGCGACGAGGGACGTCGAATCTGCCTCGGAGCCGTCACCGCCTCCGGTTCCCTGTTCGCCGGTCTGCTGCCTGGGCGAGTCAGACACATCAAAGCCTGCCAGTGACAACCCCTGCTCACCCAGCATGTCCCGGAGCCGATGGGAGTGAAGTTCCAACTGATCCCGGACCACCGGATTCGCAGAATGGACAGTAATGTTCGCCTGCTCGTTCTGCACCCTAACCTTGACCTCCATGGGCCCCATGTCCGGCGGAGTCAGGTGGATTTCAGCAACCGACATATTGCGGGCGGTCAGCCAGCTGAGCTTGCCGACCAGTTTGTCGCCCCATTCAGCGTGGCCGACCGGCACGTCGATCGACGTGGCATAACCTCGCAGGGGCGCAGCATTCTCGCCTGCCAGCTTGGCGGCGCCATTCGCGTTATTGGCCACCTGCTGGGAGACAAGATCCATGGCTGACTGGAATCGGCCAGACCCCATCAGCGAGCCCGAATCCGGATTCCGACCTGAATCGGTGAGTACCGACGCTTTCATAACATCTGTCAATGTGGCATCGCCAGTGACGGCACCGGCCGAGGTCTGCCCCTTCTGACCGGACACGGACGAGAGAACGCCATTAAACATGCCGGCAACCGCAGTTGCCTGCCCCGTCCCGCCAGCTGACACACTGGCGCCGGTTCCAGCGCCGCTCACCGAAACGACGGCCTCACCGGAACGGCCAGCCTGCGGCCCCAGTAATGACTGTAACTCGGCAAAGGTCAGTGGCAGTGCGGTGGGCCCTGCTCCGGCTTCATCGCTGGCAACGGGCACGTCACTGGATTCCCGGGAGTCGCTACCGGAGGCCGCATCAGGCTTCTCGCCAGACTTTGCGCTGGCATTGGCATCGGGTTTTGTATCCGACGCATCGTCACGGGCAGACCGGGTTTCATCAGCAGACTTTGCATCGGCGTTGCGATCCGCTCTCTGGCGGTCCAAACGCTTCTGCTCTGCCTGGGAGACAGATTCAAAATCGTTTTTTCTGTCAGCCGGATCCCGGCTGGCTCCGGATTTCGACGGGCCGGAATCCTTTTGAGTCCCGGGCGAGGGAGTTTGGGGGAGAACCATCTGGGCCATGGCAACCTCTTGCCGCTTTTATCGCATTGTCGCCCTCACCTTGCCGGACTTCGCCGGTGTTTGGGCGGTTAATCAACTCTATGCGAAAGACTTAGCAATTGTGATGCCAGAGCACATGGGCGCTTTCTGGGGGAAGACCTCCTGTTGACGAAAATTACCGGGCCATCAATCCATCAAGGCCATGAATCACCTGCGCGAATTCCTGATCGATATCATTCAATAGATCCGGCGCATCGCCCAGCCTGGATTCTTTTCCAGCCATCTCGGCCTTGAGACAAATTTCGCCAAGCCTGGGTGCACCGATATTGATGCAACTGCCCTTGAAACTGTGGGCTGTCTTCGCGAAGGCGTCGCTATCCTCTGCCTCGAGCGCTTCCCGCAGCGCCCGGATTCTGTCCCGGGAATCTGCCAGATAGGTCTGTATCAGGACTTCGAATTCATCCTCCATGACGTCCCGAAGTTCAGCCAGCGCCTCCTCGTCCAGGTGTGGTTTATCAGTCATCTCGATCCTCCGCTGTACGGGCGAACTGCCAATCATAAACAATTTCAACATGATTGCCCTGTTCATGAAACCTGATGGTTTCAGCCAGGCGTTTCAACAGCAGCAGGCCCCGCCCTGCATAACGCCCCCCTTTTGGCGGGGAGATACCGGAAGCCACACTGGGATGATTCCGGAAATCGAACCCCTGACCACTGTCCTCGCAAACAACACGAAGCCTGCCGCCATCCGGTTTCAGGGAATGATGCAGCGTAAACCGGATGTAGTGACCCTCTACGTTGGCCAACCTCCGGTTGCGCTCGGCATAGTAACGGCCAAACCCCTCGGGCGAATGCTTCCAGTCTGAGGGCAGCTCCAGAACGCCGTGTTCCAGTGCATTGTTGTAGAGTTCCGCCAACAAGGTGTAGATTTCGCCGCTTTTCCGTCGAAGACCCGGCACTTCCATGCAGATATGAAGCAACAAAGGCAAGGGGCTGAATTCTCCGAGGGTCCTTTCCCGGATTTCATAGGTGCAGCGCCACTCCGCCGGCCCTGCAAGCGCAGACGGTGAGGCACGATCTGGCAGCGGCGCCAGCCCTGCCTCGTCCATCATTTCCAGACAGCACAGCGTCAGGTCGTCGCCATCCTCAAAGTTGCCGGTAAACCGGTGAACTGCGGCCATCATGGCGTCAAAAGGGTGGTCATCCGCTTCCAACTGATCAAGGGTTCCAGTCACACCCTGCTCGCCAAAAACGTTGCCCTCGCTGTCGGCGGACTCCAGAAAGCCGTCGGTCATCATCAACACCCGGTCACCCGGTGCAGCTCCGACCCTCTCGAAATCGGCATTGAACTGATCCGGCGACAGGATACCGAGGGGCAAATGCCGTGATGGTAATGCCAGATGCTCGCCTGAGGGCCGGATCAGCCAGCCATCCGGAAGCCCACCGTTCCAGATCTGAATCTGATTAAGCTTGAAGTCCGCCTCTATCATGGCGCCACAACAGAACATCCCGGTGGGCAGAATTCGTTTGAGCTTCTGGTTAATCTCGCGCAGTACGTCCTCACCATTAAAGCCCTTGTTGCTCATGCCGTAGAAGATCTCGGCAACCGGCATGGCCCCAATCGCCGCCGGCAGACCGTGGCCGGTGAAATCCCCCATAAAAATCAACATTCCGCCCGCGGGCCGGGGCGAAGCAAACAGCACATCGCCGTTGAAAATGGACTGAGGGGAGGCGTGATAGCGAATGCTGGCGGCGTCGAGGCAACCCGAATGGGCCACATTATCGAACACCCGCTTGGCGATCTCCTGTTCTTCCGTGAGCTGGCGATTGCGCTCACGGATCAGATCGCGCTGGTCTGACAGGGTCTGGTGCATCAGCCGCATTCGATTGAACGCCTTGATCTTGGCTTCGATGATAATCCTGTTGTAGGGCTTGCCCAGAAAGTCATCACCACCGGCCTCCAGGCACCGGGCCAGGGCGCCCGCTTCAGACAGGGAAGTCAGAAAGATCAGGGGGACCAGCCGCTCACCAGCCAGAACCTTGATCTGACGGGCAGCTTCCATGCCATCCATGATCGGCATAAGGGCATCAAGCAGAACCAGATCCGGTGCCTCGCGCTGAAATACCGAGACGGCATCCAGCCCATTGGCGACGTCCAGAACCTCGTGCCCGAGGCGCTTCAGGAGTGTTTTCAGGATGAGGCGGTCGCTGTCCGAATCGTCAGCGATGAGTATTCTCAGAGGACTGCTATGTTCTGCAGCGGAATCATCCATGACTACTCCGGCAGTCCGCGAGCATCAGCGGATGTTGAACAATTGCTCGAAATTGGAGATGGAGAGAATCCGCCGCACATCGTTATTACAGTTTTCAATGACGATGCGGGCACTGTCGCCCCCGGCGTAATCCCTGAGCAGCAACAACATACCAAGGGCCGAGCTGTCCAGATAGGTGGTGTCCGACAGGTCCACAATGTAGTTGCGGACAGTCGGGTCACCGTGCTCATAGGCATCCCGGAACGCCTGGTGGGTGCTGAAATCAAACCGACCCTTGATCCTGATAACAAGGGTCTGACCGTCATCATCACGGCGGGTCTGAATCGGCATTCCTCAACCTCCCAAGATATCAAGAGCAGCGTTTAACCGGCGGTTTTCACCGGTCCTTCCTCGGGTAAGGATAGCTGAGTGGACTGACTTTGCATCCGTTTTTGCTTGATGTGGAGCAAGATTCAGCGTTGACGGCGAGTAAAGGCCCGCCCGGCCGCCTCATCCGAGAGCTTTTGTTCGCGAAGATCCTGCTCTTTTTGCTCCTGTTGCCGACAGGTTTCTATGTACTTTTCCATGCCGCGACGCCGCTCCCAAGCCTGCTGCCACTCATGTTTGCGTGCCTCAAAGACCTGTTCGGCCTGCTCCAGTTGCTTCTGCTGCTGCCGTATCACCTGGTCCAGCTGCGCAATAAAGGCCTGCCAGGCCTGTAGACGGGACACCTGCACCACGCCCTGCTGGCTATTGCGGATCTGGTCCCGGTACTCCTGCTGGTAACGGTTCAGGTTCTGCACCTGTTCGCGCTGCTGTTCGGCCAGCTTTCGGGCCTCACCCATTCGCTCCAGTGCCTCCTGTTCCTTGCGTTCTTCCAGGGAAAGAACCACCTCCAGCCGCCGGGATCGCAGCATCAGGCATCACCGCCGCTGGCGCCGGCAGCCGGATTGGGAACGGCCGACTTGCGCCGCTCGGGGGAACGACGTTCCGGCACCACCGCCAGCAACTGTTCAATGCTGTCTTTCAAGGGAGCGCTCTCGTTGAGACCCTGCTGCAAAAACTGGCGCATATTGCCAATATGAGTGATGGCGAAATCGGTCTCCGGGTCGGAGCCCTTCACGTAGGCGCCCACGGAAATCAGGTCCCGGGCCTGCTGATACCGGGAGTACACCTGTTTGAAACGCTGGGCTCTGGAAAAATGCTCGGTCTCGGTAACCTGGGGCATCACCCGACTGATGGACGCTTCCACATCAATGGCCGGGTAATGGCCCTCTTCGGCGAGCCGACGGGACAATACAATGTGGCCGTCCAGAATCGCACGGGCGGCATCGGCGATCGGATCCTGCTGGTCGTCACCCTCGGTAAGCACGGTGTAGAAGGCGGTAATCGAGCCGCCCCCGGGGCGACCGTTGCCGGTTCGTTCCACCAACTGGGGCAGCTTGGCAAACACCGAGGGTGGGTAGCCTTTGGTCGCCGGAGGCTCGCCCACAGCAAGCGCGATCTCCCGCTGGGCCTGGGCGTAACGGGTCAGGGAATCCATGAGCAGGAGCACTCGCTTGCCCTGGTCCCGGTAATATTCGGCAATCCGGGTGGTCAGCATGGCGGCGCGCAGCCGCATCAGGGGGGAGTCATCGGCGGGCGCGGCCACCACCACCGAGCGTGAAAGCCCCTCCTCGCCCAGGATATCCTCGATAAATTCCTTTACCTCGCGGCCCCGTTCACCAATCAGGCCCACGACCGTAATGTCGGCATCGGTAAAGCGGGTCATCATGCCCAGGAGCATACTTTTACCCACGCCGCTGCCGGCGAACAGACCCAGGCGCTGACCCTGGCCGACGGTCATCAACGCGTTAATTGCCCGAATACCTACATCCATCGATTGGCGCACCGGCGCACGATTCAGGGGATTGATGATATCGCCTGTGAGCGCTACGCGGGCTTCGGCCTGCAAGGGCCCTTTTCCGTCCAGAGGCTCACCACTGCCATCCACAACCCGACCGAGCAACTGGGGCCCGACCGGAACTCGGCTGGCGGCGGATAGCGGCACGACCCTGGCACCGGGCTTGAGCCCTTCAATGGCAGTGAGCGGCATCAGGTAAACCCGGTCATCCTCGAAACCCACCACCTCTGCTTCAACATTGCCGGTGTTCTGGCCGAAGATCACGCAGCGGTCACCGACAACCATGGGGCAGCCGACACATTCCAGTGTCAGACCGACCATTCGGGTCAATCGGCCCGAGAGTTCCGGCTCCGGTTCGTTGCCCAGAAAGCCCTGAAAGCGGTTCAGACGGTCAGCGAGGTTCGAGGTCATCACCGTCACCTTCATCTTGCGCCGGCTTCGAATCACCCGAGAAATCCCCGGCATCCTGAGAATCCAGGACGTCCCGGTGGAAACCGGTCAGGTCTTCCATCATCGAATCCAGCTCTTCGGTTTCTCCGCCCTCGCTGTCGTTCATCTGCTGGTCCAGCATGCTCTGAACCGCCCGCTGGAAGCGTTTTTCGACGGTGAAGTCCACAAGGCTGTGACGGGTCTCTACCTTGCAACCACCAGGTAGAATGCTGGCGTCTTCAATGACTGAAGCAGAGGCATCCAGACGCGCGGTCACCTCGCGGACCATCTCACAGTCTTCGGGATTTATATGGATCCGGATATTGTCGGCAGTGGAGGGCAAGGCTTCCATGGCACGGCGAACGACATGCCGGATCTGGGAGGAGTCGATGGTCAGTTCGCGGTAGACCACGGCCCTCGCCAGAACCGTAGTCAGGTTCACCAGAGAGGTTTCCAGCTCGTCTTCGTGCCGCTTGATTGGCTGCAGCAGCTCACCCAGCAAATGCTCAAGCCGGTCGAGCTTGGCGTCGATCTCCTTGCGGGTGTCATCGTACCCCTGGGTCTGGCCCTGTTCCCTACCCTCTGCCAGGCCGGTTTCCAGTCCTTCCCGGTGCCCTTCTTCCTTCCCGGCCTTCAGACCGTCCTCGTAACCCTGATCCCGCCCCTCTTTAAAACCGTCTTCACGGGCGGCCTGACGAATCTCATCGATGTCCGCTGCCGTCAGGGGTTTGACCTCGCGTTCCTCCTCCCGGGGCACTTCATTGCCACGGGCATCGAGTAAGGGCAACTCCCAGCGCTCATAGGCGGTCAGCTGCTCCTTGGGAATACGATTGACGTCTCGGCTGGAATCTTTCATTACATCATTTCTTCGCCGGCCCCGCCGAGGGAGATTTCACCGGCCTCGGCCATACGGCGGGCAATGGTAATAATGTCCTTCTGGGCCGACTCGACTTCGCTGACCTTGACCGGCCCCTTGGCCTCAAGATCATCCTGCAGCAACTCCGCAGCACGTTTGGACATGTTCTTAAAGATCTTCTCCTGGACCTCCTCGTCAGCACCCTTGAGGGCCACCACCAGCACTTCCGAGGATACTTCCCGCAACAACGCCTGAATACCGCGATCGTCCACTTCCTTGAGGTTGTCGAACACGAACATCAGATCCTCAATGGTGCTGGCAAGATCCGGATCCATATCCTTGATGGAATCCATCAGATTGCCTTCAATGCTGCGATCCATGAAGTTCATAATGTCGGCTGCGCGTTTGACACCACCGATACGGCTGGTCTGGGAGGCGGCACCGCCAGAGAACTGCTTCTCCAGAATATCGTTGAGCTCCTGTAACGCCTGGGGCTGGATACTCTCAAGAGACGCCACCCGCATCATGACGTCAAGGCGCACTTTTTCGTCGAGGGTACCAAGAATTTCGGCTGCCTGATCCGGATCCAGGTAGGAAATGACAATGGCCTGAATCTGCGGGTGCTCGTAGCGGATGATGTCGCCCACTGCACGGGGCTCCATCCATTTGAGGGTATCAAGGCCCGTGGTGTTGCCACCAATGAGGATGCGATCGATCAGGCTCGATGCCTTGTCATCTCCCAGCGCCTGGGTCAGCATCGTGCGGATGTACTCATCATTACCAACACCCAGACCGGTCTGGCCGCCCACGGCGTCAACGAACTGATTCATCACATAGGTAACTTCGTCCTTGCTGACGTCCTTCATCTGGGCCATGGCCACGCCCACACGCTGAACTTCCTTTGGCCCCATATGCTTGAGGATCTCAGCGGCGTCCGCTTCGCCCAGTGACATCAGCAGAATCGCAGCCTGTTCCACACGCGGAATCTTCCGCTGTGGCTTCTTCGCCTCACCGCCACCCTGTTGATTGGTTTGCTCAGTCATCGACATTCACCCACTGGCGCATTACCTGTGCGACCCTCGCAGGATCCTCGGCAATCAGACCTTTCAATGCGTTCAGCTGTCTATCATAGCCGTCTGTGGCACCCGGCAAAAGCAGATCATCCTGAGCAGACATGGCCTTGCGTAACTCATCTCCGCCCTCGATATCGTCAAGACCACCGTAACCGCCACCGCTGCCAGAATCCAGACCGCGCTCGCGCTGGCCACCACCCGACAGGCTCTTGAGCGTGGGACGCAACAAGCCAAGCACCAGCACCAGAATGACCAGACCTGCCAACACCTGCTTCATCAGGTCCCAGAACCAGGGCTGCTCCCAGAAGGCCGGGGCCTCAAACTCGACCGCTTCTTCCGGTGCAAACGCGGTATTCATCACCGTAACGCTGTCTCCGCGGGCGGCGGAGTACCCCACCGCATCCCGCACCAGCATGCTCAGACGCTGCAGTTCCTGCTCCGGCCAGGGTTCGTAGCTGACTTCGCCGGTCTGGGGATCAACCACTTTCATATCATCCACCGCCAGAGCAACAGTGACGCGCTTCACTCGTCCCAGTTCCTGGCGTCTGTAGCTGACAGTGCGATCCATTTCGTAGTTCCGCGTTGACTCTCGACGCACGTTCACCGGCTGGGGCGCAGCCTCTTCGCCATCAGCACCGGCGGCCTGTTCCGGAACAGTGGCATCGGCCGGGGGCTGATTCGCCAGCGCTCCGGGGATGCCGCCCTGGGCACCAGCTGCACGCTGTTCGGTGAGTTCCCGCTCGCTGCGCACCGCCTGCTGTTCGGGGTTGAACAGTTCTTCCGCCTGCTCCACCGAGGAAAAGTCCAGATCTGCCGAAACTTCCGCGCGGTAACGGCCGTCTCCTACAATCGGTGCAATCAATGACGCCACACGGCGGGTCAGACGCTCCTCGACCTTGGCGGTGTATTCATATTGATCCGCCATCTGGTCGGCGGTGCTCTGACTCTCCTTGCCAGTCAGCAGATTGCCGTTCTGGTCGACGACGGTGACATGCTCTTTGCTCATCATGGGAACGCTGCCGGCAACCAGATTCACAATGGCGTTGATCTGCTCCTGCTCCGGCCGGCGGCCAGCGAACACTTCGAGGAATACCGAAGCCGACGGATCGCGAGCATCACGGACAAAGACCGAGCGCTCCGGAATTGCCAGGTGCACCCGGGCATTCCGCACGCCGCGCATACTGGCGACTGTTCGGGCAAGCTCCCCCTCAAGCCCGCGGCGGTATGAAATGGTTTCCATGAACTGGGAGGTGCCAAGACCGCGTTCCTGATCCAGTAACTCGTAGCCCATGGTTTGACGATCGGTAACACCCTCCGCCGCCAGTTTCAGGCGAGCGTCGTAAACCTGCTCGGACGGCACCAGCAATGCGCCGGTACGCGGATCCATCTTGTAGTCGATACCGCTGCTGTCGAGGATGCTGGTAACGTCCTGAGGGTTGTAGGAGGAAAGGTCGCCAACTACCGGCTGATAGTTCGGTTCCTGGGCCCAGAGCACGACCGCCAATCCCAGCGCTACGCTGGCGGCAAGCCCCACCATCAAACCGATCTGACGCAGCAGATTGAGCCGGTTGAAACCCATGAACAGGTCGCCACGGCTCTCTGGTGCGTCGCCCTCGCGAGCTGCCGGCATGTTGGAGGGGTTGGATTCTGCAGGTACGCTGGCCATGACTCTGCTCCGTTATCAGATCGGCATGTTCATAATGTCTTCGTAGGCCCGAACCACCCGGTTACGTACCTGGGTCAGCGCTTCGAAGGAGACAGAGGATTTCTGGGCGGCGATCATCACGCGGGTGATGTCGACATTCGGATCGCCCATGTCGTACGCGGTTCTTAGATCCCCCGCGGTTTTCTGGAGGTCGTTCACGGTGTTCACGGCATTGCTCAGCATGTCATTAAAACTGGGCGTTTCCTGGGTTTCCTGAACCTGGCGGGGACCGTCTATCCGGCCACGAACCGATTGATCCTGTTCGATTCGCTGGTTCTGCATCATCTGGGAACGCAGGGACCGGATATCGGACAAAACACTGTTGATGTCGGCACGCTGAACCATAACTCTCTCCTGGCTCCGCCCTCCCCGGGACGGATTTGCTCTTGGGGTGCTGTTACATCCATCTAAGCAATTGGCAGGCCAAATAACTTTCTATATTTAATATCAAATACTTATGAAGCACATCCGTGATACAGGAGAAATCACTGACGGACTTTTGACGACAGATAAAAAAATGGCACCCTTAGGGGTGCCAATGAAGGAGTTCGTCTTGCAGGGGGTCAGACCAAGGCCATTTCGGCATCCAGATCGATACCGGCGTCGCGCATCTGGGCCAATTTGTACCTCAGCGTCCTGGGACTGATGCCCAGCTGCTCGGCGGCCCGGTTGCGACGTCCACGCTCTTTCCGAAGTGTCTGGATAATAATACGGAATTCCTGCTGCCTCAGATCATCTCCGAGCGAAACCGCGCCTTCCGGCTCTCCAGCCTGCCCATGAGGCGGCTGATTGATGGCAGAAACGGCGGGCTCTGACATCTCCGCGTCAACCGCCGGGTTGGCGACAGGTTCAGGATACGAAACCGGCTCCAGGCTGCGAAGGTCCGGTCGCCCGGTAATGCCCAGCTCCAGACACAGGTCCCCGGCGTGAATAACATTGCCCTGGTGCAGCACCAGGGCTCGCTGGATTGCGTTGTCCAGCTCCCGGACATTCCCAGGCCACTGATGATTCATAAGCGCGCTCTTTGCGTCCTGGGCGAAGGCAATTCCTGTCAGCTTCATTTTTCGGCAGTGCTTTTTAAGCAGTGACGTGGCGAGCGGCATGATATCCAGCGGACGCTCCCTGAGCGGCTGCCAGTGCATCGGGAAAACCGTCAGGCGGTAATAGAGATCCTCCCTGAACTTGCCTTCGCGCACGTAATCCGCGAGATCCCGGTTGGTGGTCGCCACCACCCGGACATCGAGACTGATGGTCTTGCGACCACCAACCCGCTCCACTTCGCGCTCCTGCAGAACCCGCAACAGCTTGGACTGAAGCCCCAGATCCATCTCAGAAATTTCGTCCAGAAGGATGGTGCCACCGTTGGCCTGCTCGAATTTACCGGGCGAAGAGGCAACAGCCCCGGTAAAGGCACCTTTCTCATGGCCAAACAGAATGGCTTCCAGCATGTTCTCGGGGATAGCGGCACAGTTTATGGCCACGAAGGGCTGATCCGCCCGTGGGGACTGCTGATGGATATACCGGGCGAGCACTTCCTTGCCAGTTCCACTTTCCCCGGAGATCATGACGGTCGAGTCGCTGCCGGCCACTTTGGTCGCCAGCTGGAACATGCGCTTGCTGATCGGATCCTCGGCCACCGGCTCATCGCTGGCTTTTTCGCGGCCGCCACCCACAATTTTACTGACAGCGTCGACCAGGAACCGTGGCTCGAAGGGCTTCACAAGGTAATCGATAGCGCCGGCCTGCATGGCCGAGACCGCATCGCTGATCTGGCCATAGGCCGTGATCAGCATCATTGGCAAGCCCGGATACAGCCGCTGGACCTCGGACAGCAACTCATGCCCAGACAGGCCCGGCATATTGACATCGCTGACCACCATATCAACCGGGGACTCTGCCAGTCGCTGAAGTGCCTCGTTGGCATTTGACGCTTCCCGCACCCGGAATTTTGCCAGTTCAAGGGTGGTTACCAGCGCTTCCCGCAGGTCATGGTCGTCCTCAACAATCAGAATCTGGGCCTTTGCCATGGTTGCCTCCGATCAGTTTCTGTTACGTAATTGCGGTAGTCGCAAAGTAGCGATGGCGCCGCCCTGCTCCGGCGATTCAATGGAGAACCGCCCCTGATGCGCCTTGATAACGGCTTGCACAACCGCAAGGCCAAGCCCCGTGCCATGGGACTTGGTCGTGTAAAAGGCTTCTGTTAACCGGGCGGCATCCGAGTGCTCGAACCCCGGTCCGTTATCCACGACGCGAATGACCAGCTCGCCGGTTTCCTCGGTTACCCGAACAGCAACATGGGTCGCTCCGGCCTCAAGACTGTTGTTCACAAGATTGGTGCAGGCGCCGACGAGGGCATCCCGATTACACATGAGACGGCAGTCGCCGGAAATTTCGTTCTCGAGAGCCACTTCTGCGCCGGGATCCGGCTTCAGCCCTTCCACTGCGGACGCCAGAGCCGAGACCAGCTTTCCGGCAGACAGCTCCTCTGCCAGCCGGGTTTCGCCCCGGGCGAATATGAGCATATCCCGCACCTGCTGCTCCAGGTGAGTCAGTCGAGACATCAGACGCGAAGCGCAGCGTTGACGCATTTCTTCATCGAGGTCGTCCTGGCTCAGGTGGCCACCATAGAGAATTGCCGCAGACAGAGGCGTACGGATCTGGTGTGCAAGGGATGCCACCATCTTGCCCATGGCAGACAGCCGCTGGGCGTGTGCCAGCTGCGCCTGGAGATGTCGGGTTTCAGTGAGGTCGGTCAGAAGGATCAGCTGGCCGGGCTGGTTTTCCATGGTCCGGATCTCAATGCTGACCCTGCGACCATCTTTCAGGGAGACTTCGTGGCCATCGTCCCGCCGGGGGGCAAAACAGCGATGGATGACATCCACCCACCGGGTGCCGTCCAGGGGTTCCCCGAGAAGCGCAATGGCGGCGGGATTGGTCTGCGTCACCACGCCCTGGCTGTCCAGCACCACCACGCCCGCAGGCAGTGCGTTCAACAAGGTCGACAGACGGTCTGCCAATCGCTCTTTCTCCTCCAACTCCTGCTGACGCTGGAGCGATTCCTGGTTCAACTCGCCGGAAAGCTGGTTCACCCGGGACTCAAGGGTTCGGTAGGAGTCGGTAATCTGTCGCGACATACGGTTGAACAGCTCGAGGGCGGAATCCACCGCCGCGTCGTCCTGCTCCGGGAACAGGGCCGTAACCTTGTCGTTTACATCCGCCGCCGCGTTGGCTTTCGCGCTGCCTGCGCCGGACTGAAGAACAAACTGTGCCTGACTCATAACCTGACTCCCCGATCGGTCCGTCGGATCGGACCTCCTGATTCGGATACTTCGTTTACAGGTCACTAAGCCAGCACCGTGCCAACTTAATTTTTCTTTTATATATCAGAAGGAAAGAGAATCCAGAAAGAGGCGAATGACAATTTTACGTCGGTCAAAAACAGAAACGGCGCCTCAGGTTACGAACCTTTGACGCCGTCTCAAAAACTCGAAAATGCGAACTATCCAGTTCACGAATCCTCGGATTCCTCTTCTCTCAGCCCGTACTTACGCACCTTCTCTACCAGTGTGGTTCGACGAATACGCAGCTTTTCGGCAGCCCTGGCCACGACACCGCCAGCCTCGTCGAGCGCCTGCTGGATCAACTGTTTCTCGAGGTTCGAGAGGTAATCCTTCAGATCGATGCCGTTCACCGGCAGCAACGCAGGGGCATCCAGCCCGACCAGTCCCGGAATACCGGAAGGCATGCCGGTGTCCTCGACCGGACGGTTCTCATCGTAGTCATCCACGTAGCGGAACTTCTTGGGCAACTCCTGTACGCCGATCACACCGTACGGGTGCATGATCGAGAGGCGTTCGACGAGATTGGCCAGTTCACGCACGTTGCCAGGCCAGTCGTGGCGGCAAAGACTCATGATTGCGGCCGAATTCATCCTCAGCGAGCCGCGCTTCTCTTTTTCCATCCGGGAAATAAGCTCGTTGATCAGCAAGGGAATGTCTTCCACCCGATCACGCAAAGCAGGCATCTCAATGGGAAATACATTCAGGCGGTAATAGAGATCTTCCCGGAAATCCCCGGACTCGATCATGTCTTCCAGATGCTTGTGGGTTGCAGCAATCACACGGACATCGGCCGATTGGGTCCGGTTACTACCCACCCGTTCGAAGGTACGCTCCTGCAGAACCCGAAGAATCTTGACCTGCATATTGAGTGGCATGTCGCCGATCTCATCCAGAAACAGGGTACCGCCCTCAGCCATTTCGAAACGCCCTACCCGGGCTGTGATAGCACCGGTAAAGGCGCCCTTCTCATGGCCAAAAAGTTCGCTTTCCAGCAGTTCGGCAGGGATGGCGCCACAATTTACTGGTACAAAGGGCTTATCCCGTCGCGAAGAATGATAGTGCAGGTTTCGGGCAACCACCTCCTTGCCAGTACCGGATTCGCCGGTGATCAGAACGCTGACGTCCTTATCGGCCACCTGTTCCATTAACTGACGGACCTGCTGGACCTTGCGACTGGTTCCCACGAGGCTACGGAAGAGTTGAAGACCGCGCTGCTGGCCCCGCTCCCGGGATCGACTGAACTGATCGCGGAAGACCTGGGCGCGGTAGAGCGAATCAACAAACTTGGTGTAATTCAGCGGCCACTCCATGCGGGCAATAATGCGAGCGCCGGCATCTTCGGAAAGGCCTGAGAGTTCGGGGTGTCCAACCAGCAGCAACGGAACGCCCTTAACCGCATTGCAGACTGTGGTGATGGTCTCGGTGACTCCGGCATCTTCGCCATTTACCACCGCGACCGCGATGTCCGAAAGGCTTTCCTCGTCGCCACTACTCAAAAGTGCCCTGGCTTCATCGCCTGCAAGGACCTGTTCCTCGCCGATGAACTCAAGAATGGTGACCATGTCCCGCAGTCTTGAATCATCCTCGCTCAGCACCAGCACTTTGTTATTTTTAGACATTCAACCGAATCTCTTGGGGGATTTGTGCGGTATTTAAGACTGTAAGGGCGGCAGAGTCAATTTTATGACGCTATTTCGGTCGATTTGAAGAAACGTTCTGATAGGCCTTCGCTGCGCTGCGATTACGGTTAACACCTTTGAGGCCGTCCTCCGCTTCCTTGCGGGCAATACGCGCGGATTCGTCCGCGGCGTCAATAAACTGCTGCAATTCCTGCAAGCGGAGCCGCACCGGCTCCGCCTCGATCTCACCCGCTTCCAGGGCAGCCATCAGCGGCTCGACTGCCGGCTTCACCTTCTCGTTAAGACTGGCCATCGCTTCCCAGTCTTTATCTGCCAAAGCGCGACCAAGCCTGGCCATCAACTGGTCGAGATGATCAAGGTGCGCTTGCGGGTCTGCCATATCGGCCTCCTTGGTGATCAACGGCGAGCGGCTCTACGGGCAGCGGAAGCAGTAAATTCATTACCCCGGAACCCCGGGCTGAAATCGTACGCCGGGAAGCCATCATCCAGCCCATCAATGTAGTAACGCTCCGCCTTCAGGTCGTAGGTCATCTCCATGGTAGTCCAGAATACGGGCTCACTGTAATAGCTGATATTATGGGCCTCCGACACTCGCCACAGGTTCCCTTCCGCATCGTACTCCTCGGATGCCAGAATCTGCCAGCTGTCTTCGTCCACGTAGAACACGCGGCGATCGTAGATGTGATTGATCCCGGTCCTGCGTTTCGCCTCAACCACCCAGACCCGGTGCAGCTCATAGCGGGTCAGTGCCTGATTGATGTGGCCCGGACGAATCACATCATCGGCCTCCACCTGCGGCCCGTGTAGCTTGTAGGCATTGTAGGGTACGAACAGCTCCCGCTTGCCTTTCAATTCCCAGTCGTACTGATTGGGTGCGCCGTTGTACATATCTTTCTGGTCAACCGAACGCAGTGACGATGAGTTCGGCAAGTCCGTCTCATAGGCCAGGTTTGGGGACCTGCGAAGGCGGCGCGAGCCGGAGTCATACCGCCAGGCCAGCCTTGGCGAGCGCACCTGATCCAGGGTTTCGTGGACCAGCGTGATGGTGCCGGCCAGTGAAGAGGGGGCAATGGTGTCCGTCTTCAGGTAGAAAATCTTGTTATCGATTTCCGCCAGTTCCGCCCCTTTCTGACTATAGGCAAAGAAATAGTCGTAATCGTTTACCACCGGATTGTACGAACCGTCCCTCTGGGGCGTTGCGGACGCACTACGCAGGGAAATCTCTTCGCCCCGATAGCGAAGAATGTGGTTCCAGATGACCTCCAGACCGTCTTTGGGGATCGGGAATGGGCTGGTCATAATGGTGTCTCGAACACCGTTACCGTTGTCCAGCAACTGCGCTGTCAGGGCATTCTCACGAAACTTGTCGTAAACGTGCTCGGGAAACGCTGCCGTTCGGCGAGTCTGATAGACCGGCATGAAATAGTCCGGCCCGTACTTGTCCAGCATGGCGATATGGCCATCGGAAAGCTTGTCGCGGTAGAGATGGACATTATCGGCGGTTATGACGAAGAGGGCCTCGTCTTCGGGAAAGGGATCAATTTCAACCTGCCCCTCGCGCCAGCCGTCCGGGGGCGTTGCAAGACCACCGGTCCACTCGGGTATGCTGCCTGACCTGTTGCCGGCCCGTTCGGCTCCAACCGGAGTGAGATCATCACCCAGCCGCTGCGCTTCGGCGGTCGTGACTTTGGACAGAGCCTGTCCGGAAAAACCGAGAAAAACCAGGGCGACACCTGCAACGATGTGGCTTCGCATCCCTTACACCTCCAGAAGTTCATGCTGTTGGGCAGCCGCAACGATCAGAACTCGCACAGCCGGGCGCCTTTTTGCCAAATTCAAACGGTCGTTTCAAGTGAATGTTTGTATTTTATTGTGAAACCTCCCCTGGCAGACAGTTGAAGAAATTTGCCGCCAAAAATGGTATGCTGTCGCATTAATTTTCCGGGGTTGCACCCGCGCTGGGGGATTGAAGGTATTCCATGGCCTCGCAATGGCACTCGCAGGTTTCGCAAAAACTCTTTCTCGCCCGCACTCTGCTGGGGCAACTGGATCGACCAACAGTCGAGGGCGTAGGCCATCCCCCCAATGAAGCTGAACAGGCTTTGCGCCGGGAAGCCGCGATCCAGGGGGCGATCGAGTTACTTCTCAGATCCCGGAAATTATTGCTGGTGATGATTGCCAGGTTGTACCAGAAAAAATCAGAAGAGCCTGCCACTCTGGATGAACTGGCCTCGCTGATCGGACCGGAACCGAATGAAATAAGTCGGCTCAGAGACCTGGAACAGCGCTCAGGCAGCTGGTGGAACCATCTGGAACAACTGGAACGCTCTCAGAGCCGACCGCCAGCAACCAAAAAAACCGTGAGCGCGGAGAACATTATTGCGGTAGCCGCCGACACCGGCCCGGATCGCTCCGCGGCGGCCTTGCTGAAAACACTGAATGCCGTCAAACACTTTGCCGACGATCTGGAAGACCAGCACAGCGAGTGGTGAACCACTCCAATTGCCGGTTACACTGATCTGATTAACTTGAAGGTTTACTGAATGTCACCATCGTTTTTTGAAATTGTGCAACTGACCAACGGCGATTACGCCCTGCGCCGCATTGACGATGACAGTGCGCCACTGGTGAAGATCTCATTCTCGGAGGAAGCCCGGGAAATGATGGAAGACCGTGATATGTCTGTTGCTAAAGCAATGATCGCCGCAGGTATCGAGGCGGTCGGAAATGTTGCCCACGATATCGACTGGGAAGACGACGAACTGGACGCTTCAGACGCCCAGCCCTCCTACACTCTCCACTGAGTCATTAACGCTGCCTGAGAACGACCCCATGGCTGTTGCCTTCGGCAGAGGCTTTTTGCAGGGACTCAAAGGCAGCGCGGCCCAGTTTACGGGTCCACATGACCACAGCATGGCAGGTGCCTGCACTGAGGGCTCGCTCGGCCAGTTCCTGCGCGGAATAATCCGACGTTGAACGAAGCACTAGCAACTCACCAGCCACGATCCCATGCATTTTCTGCCACTTGCTGACCAATGCCTGAGGCGGATCAATCCAGGCCAGCCAGCGCTTTTCCTGGTTCAGCTGCGTCAGCATGGGCAACAGCAACTGAAAGTTTTCCACCTGGCCTTCCGGCAAGATGATTTCCGTCACATTGCCAGAGACCTTAGTCTCGTTGGATTCCGGAGAACGTCGGGCACGAATGACAGAACGTCGCTCGCGGGCGGCGGTTGCCGGCACTGAACAGGACAGAGCATTGGGATTGTAAGCCAGATTCTGATTAAAGCTCATTTGTTCCATAATTCACCCGTTTTCCAATCTATCTGAGGTTATCCGTACTGATCAGTGCAGATCAGAGCGTCGGATAACACCCACACCCAGGCCTTCGATGAACAATTCCTGCTCGGTAAGGTCTACTTCAATGGGTGCGAATTCTTCGTTCTCGGCAATCAGGTAGACTTTCGAGCCTTCCTTGCGGAAACGCTTTACCGTAACCTCATCGCCGACCCGGGCAACGACCACCTGGCCGTTGTGAACATCCTGGGTGCTGTGCACTGCCAGCAAATCGCCATCAAGAATGCCGATATCTTTCATACTCATGCCCCGGACCCGCAGTAGATAATCTGCCGAGGGCGAGAAGAACTCGGGCTGGAGCGTGCAGTGATCCTCAACGTGCTCCTGGGCCAGGATCGGACTACCAGCGGCAACCTGCCCGATCACCGGCAGCCCAAGATCCTCCTCTGCCTCTGGCAGCCGGATACCGCGGCTGGCCCCTGGCACCATCTCAATGGCCCCCTTCCGAGCCAGCGCACGAAGATGCTCCTCTGCAGCATTGGCCGAACGAAAACCCAGTTCAGCTGCGATTTCAGCACGAGTTGGCGGATAGCCGGTCTCATCGACGTAGCGGCGTATGATATCCAGTACCTGTGACTGCCTTGCTGTGAGTTTCATCAAGCTACTCCGTTGTATCGGGGTCGGTGCCAGTATCCGCAGTCCGGGAATGCCTGCTCCGGATAGCCTGGTTCAGGCGCCCTGTTTTTTTATACAGTAAACTGACTATATACAGTGTTTTATCCAGTGTAAAGTCAGGCCCGTGATTTTCTTGCATTGGGTTAACCATGATGATCAGCAGCGGTGTGATATGGTTAGTGTTCAAGCCCTCACAAGTCAGGAAGTAGCATGACGCAAGCCAGTAGTTGCAGGATGCCTGATATCCGAGAGACAAACGAAGGCCGGGAACGCCGCGTGGGTGTCGAGATCGAATTGTCTGGTCTGGGCTACGATGAACTGGTCACCCTGGCCGCAAGGCTTCTTGAAGGGACGGCGGTGCTCCAGTCACGCTACGTGACCAAGCTGGAGACCGCACTCGGCGAATTCACGGTGGAACTGGATTCCGACCCGATCAAGGACCTTGATCTGGCCGATGAACGCCTGCCTCAGTCGATCCGGGAACTGGGCGGCCAGGCGATGGATGTGATTGATGCTGCCGCAGAACGGGTTGTGCCCCTGGAAATCATCAGCCCACCCCTGCCTTTCTCCAGCCTGGAGACTATCGAATCTCTCGTTGAAGACCTCAGGAAAGCAGGCGCTCTGGGCAGCCGGGATGCCATCTATTTTGCCTTCGGCCTCCAGTTGAACCCGGAACTGCCCGATCTCAGCCCGGAAACAATGGTTCGATACTTCCAGGCGTTCGCGGCGCTTTACGACTGGCTCAAAGACCGGCATCAACTGGATGTCAGCCGCAAATTCACCACCTATATCGAACCCTGGCATGGGCGCTATACCGAGCTTTTGATGGAAGACGACTACCAGCCCAACCTCGGTGAGCTGATGGAGGACTACCTGGAGTTCAACCCAACCAGGAACCGGGCGCTTGACCTGCTGCCTCTGTTTGCTCACCTGGACAGTGAGCGTCTTGAGCGCCATGTTCACGATCCGCGGATCAAGAGCCGGCCAACCCTGCACTACCGGCTGCCGGATTGCGACATCGATAATCCGGATTGGCATTTTTCTACCGTGTGGAACGATTGGGTGGTACTGGAGCAATTGGCCAACAACCCGGACGACCTGGCGGACATGCGGCGGCTGTTCCGGGAGCGACGGAAGCTCAACCTGCATAACCTGACCCACAGCTGGCAGGAAACCACCGACGACTGGTTGGCCAAGAACGGGTATGTCTGAGCCGTTTCCCGAACAGGAACTTGAGGTTCCCGGCCTGACCATTGGCATCAGTGGTCCTGCTCGCAAAAGCCTGGCCCATCGCCTGATCAGCCTTGGATTGCGTCTTCACGGCGCTCGTACCCACTACATTCGTCCCGGGTCTCGGGTGGCCGTAGCCATGCTTGATGGTCTGGTGCTCTCCGGCGGCACCCATGTCCATCCTGAGCGATATGGCCAGGAACCCCAGGTTACCGCAAACTATGATCGCAAACGGGATGCGACCGATCAGTCGCTGCTGGAGCAGGCCGAGGCCATTGGCATTCCCGTGCTGGGGATTTGCCGCGGCGCGCAGTTCATTAACGTTTTTCATGGCGGATCGTTGTGCCAGAACGTGACCCCGCTGAGGGTCAACACCCGGCATCGGCCTCTGCTGTTGCCCCTGCAAACGGTGCGACTGGTAACGCAAAGCCGGCTTGAACAAGCCATGCGCTCGCCTGTGATCGGCGCCAACCGCATTCACAGCCAGGCGATCAAACGCCTGGGCCAAAATCTGCGTGTAACCGCCGTGGATAATGATCTTTTTGTACAGGCCATTGAAAGCACGCAAGGTCAGTGGCTGACGGGCATCCAGTGGCATCCTGAATATCTGCTTTACCACGGTGGGCACCGGCGCATTTTTGGCCAGTTCGTGGAGGCCGCCCGCCGATTCAAACTGGCGCGCCTGGAACCGGATTCCGGCGAAGCCTGATCCATCAACGGTTGCCAAAGGAGGCAATGTCATGAACGGAAGGAACCCCAAGCTCCGTTTTAACCTGAAATCCCGTTTCCTTATTGCCCTGGCCCTCACAGTGCCAACCCTGGCCATGGCGGGCGAGGTGACGCTCACCGGTGAAGGCAGTGTCCGATACGAGCCGGACAGCGCCAGGCTTCAGTTTACTGCCAGTGCCGAGCACGAATTGCCGCAGAAGGCTACTGAACGTGTAGCTGCGCTGATGGAGCAATGGCGGGAAGGGATTGGCAAATACCGTGACCAACTCAACGACTATTCCGACGCCACCGTGAACCTGTACACCCGAACCTTGCCTGCACCCGAGCGGGATGAGGAGCCTCGTAAACAGGCCGTGGCTTCACAAACCATCAGCTTCAGCATAAGCGACCTTAACCTGCTCAACCCCCTCCTCCAGCAAGCCCAGTCTCTGGGCCTGGATTACCATCTGGGCCCACACCAGTTCTTCCACTCGGATGAGACCGGGATGGAGCAGGAAGCACTTGCCAGGGCAATCGCAGACGCGAAGGCCCGGTGCCAATTCGTGGCCAATCAGCTCGACCAGACCTGCGGCGATGTTGTCACCATCAACATCAATGGCGGGCACCGCCCGGTTCCGATGATGATGGCCGAGGCCAAATCCATGTCGGATACAGTCGCAAGCGTGGGGGAGCGGGAAATCCGCGCTTCCGTGAGCGCGACCTTCGAACTCGACTGAGTTCAGAAATCCCGCGTGTAGAAAATATCCAGGGAGGCCGCCAGACCACTGGCCGCCTCCAGGTAGAAGTATCTGCCCAAGTCGTAGCGCAATGCAACGGTCGTGATCGGCTCGAAAATGCCGACACCATAGCGAACACTCAGCTCATCCGTCAGGTAGCCGCTGGCCACCACCGACGTCTGATCGCCCGAGCCCTCTGCCTCAAGTGTCAGTTGGCGGATACCGAACTCCTCACCAATCTGCCCGGTTACCTTGCTGGCCTGGGTCAGCCCCAGCGAAAGCGCAGCCCGGCTCATCTGGCCTTCGTCGCCCTGGCTTTGGGGGGGCCTGCCAAGAATCACGTAGGACAAAGCTTCAGTCTGCGGCATATCGGGATTGGAGAACACCTCGGTCTCCGGTGATTGCACCGGCCCCGTCAGACGGATACCGGCAACCACGGTATCAACCCGCCGCACGGCTTCAATATCCAGATAGGGCTGAGCAAGATTGCCAACGAACAGGAGCCTGGCACGCCTGAGTTCGAGTTCCTGACCGTAGGCCTCATACTGGCCATTAACCAGCTGGAGTGTTCCCCGGGTATCCATATCGTTGGTGATCCTGAGGGACCCTTCGAGATCGCCTGTCACGCCGAAGGCCGAAAACGTCACCTGATCCTCACCCACCAGGACATTCACATCCATGTTCAGTGAGCGAACTACGGGTTCCTCCTTCTCAACACCTACGATGACTTCGTCTTCAGAAACCGACACGGCCTGCTCAGGCAGCCCCTTTATCTCGATGTCCCCTCTTGGGACTGCAACCTGCCCGGTGATTTCCAGGGTGCCTTCACGGAAAACCAGGGTCAGGTCCGGCTCCACCTCAACCTGGGCATAGGGCTCCACACTGAACGGTACGCGCTCCCCGGAAATCGTGATTTTCCCCCGCGGCGCCTGTTGCCAGTCGACCTCGCCATCCAGGATGGTCTGACTCCGGGCATTGCTCTGGATCCTGCCGCTGATCTGTGCCGAATAGCCCGAGAATTCAATAGTGGCAATCATCTCCTCAATGGGCAGCGGCAACCGGGGATCTGAAACCCGTCCAGCCACCAGATGCAATTCGCCGGTCACAGCCGGCTTCATCAACGGGCCCGAAAGCTGACCCTGGCCATTCACTTTCCCCGCCACCTCATCAAGCCCGGACAGCAATCCTGCAAGGGCGATATCAAGCCCTTCCAAATTGAACGAACCCTCGACGTTGCGATTTTCGGAGTTCGGGTCCAGCCCCATGTCCAGCTCAAACCTGCCCAATTGGGGGCCAGCCAGACGAACGGCGACATCGGCCTGTCGAGGTTTGAGGGTGACCTCGGTGGTAAAGGCATCATAGTCGAGGTCTTCCCACTCACCATCGACCAACAGCTGGAATTCGCCATCACCGGCATCAAGATACACGCGACCATCCGGCCCTTCCGCCGTGGTGGTAAAATCGATCTCGCCATTTAACCGCGCATTCCAGCGCACGGTTTCCGGAAACAAGGGCGCCAGAGCGAGCGTTGGGAACCGGCTGATTCGGTAGGCGATATCGGGAACCGGAAGCAATGTCTGATCGTCGGCGCAAACGGTGCTCTGTTGCCAACGCCAGCAATGGTTGCCAAAGGTCAGTTCACCGTTGGCACCATAGGCGAGGGTCGCTGGTGAATCCAACTGCCATCGCTGCGACTGTTCAGGAACATTTATCACCCCGGTTGATAGCTGCCCCTTCCAGGTTTTCCATTCGGAACCAGCACCACCCTCGAAAGCCAGTTCCAGGTCGGCTTCGGAATGCTCAGCCCTCAGGCTCACGGTGTGCTGCCCCTGAGTGCCATTCGCCTGGAGCGTGAGCGTTTCAAGCTCCTGACCGCCCCCACCTATATTTTCCGCTTGCAACTGGCTTGTGAGCCTCAGCCCGTCGTCCAGCTCGGCCTCAAGGCTCAGGGTTTCAATGGTCAGCTGGTCGCGCCAGGCAATGTTTTGGCCGCCCGCTCTCAACTCTCCCACCGGACGCTCCGGCGTTCCTTCAGCCATCAGGGTCGCTTCCAGATTGCCGGTCAGGCCGGGGAGTACGATCTCGGGCTCAGGCAGGCTCATGGCCAGATCGCCCCGCAACAGCTCTCCCCAGGTACCACTCCCTTCTACCCGGTTGGCACCGATCGCCAGACTCAGCCCAGACAACTCCCAGCTACCGGATGAGGTATCAAGGCGCCCTTCGAGGGATGCAGGATTGGAACGCCAGTCACCCTCGAGGTTCCAGGTGGCGTTCATGGCAGGAATGGGACCGTCCCCGAGCTGCCCTTCGGTGGTGACATCGCCACTCAGGCTGGCTTCAAGAACCGGCACCCAGTATCCCGGATTGAAATTCTGAAGGGCCAGGGCTGCCTGCCAGGACAGCGGGCCGGCAAAGTTGACCGATCCGTTTCCGGTCAGCGACCCGGCGCCAGTGCTGATTCTCAGATCGGTCAGCTTGGTTTGCTCGTTGTCACCATCCACCGTGGTAGACAGATCAGCACGGCCCTGAGGGCCGTCAACGCCTGCTTCAAGCTCCGCATGGTAGCTTCCCTCTCGCCAGGACACCGTACCATCGAGCGACTGGAGCGTAACCGCCGGCTCTTCAAGGCCCGGGACCAGGGTGTACCAGGGAAACCCGCGCAAGCGGACATCGGCACTGGCCTCCAAGACCTCACTCCAGGCCACACGTCCGTTGGCCACCACCGTATTCCGTTCACTGCCATTTGAGCTATCCGTGGCCAGTTCAATACGGATGCCCTGAGCCGCCTGTGTGGTCACAAGGCCCTCAAGCGCCAGCTGCACCGGCCCGGTTGTGCCGGGCAGTCGTGCTCGCCCCTGTGCACGGAACCCCTTCTGCAGACTGCCACGGGCCTCCACAGACCAGTCGTTGAGCACCAGGGTCTCCGGCAGCGCCTCAGCTGCCCGGAACTGGTCCGAGGTTATCCTGAGTCTTGCTGGCAGGCTGGGATCGAGCGGCGCGACCTGCCCCGAGAGTTTGGCATTCAGATAGCCGCGACTCGTGGCTGCCACCATCAGATCCCGCACGCTGCCAGAGAGTGTTGCATCCAGCGTCCACTGGTCACCGTAGGGAGGTGGAACCTCGGCCCTGACCTCAAGATTGACGGGCCAGTCCCGTCGGGTTTCTATCCGTCCGTTGGCAGAAACCGTGTAATCACCCAACCGATACCAGGCGCGATCGATGGTCCAGTCAGCACCCGATCCGCCCGCGTCCAGCTCAAGCCGGTCCCAGACCCTGTTGCCATTGAAGGTGAAAGGGCCCATCCGGACGCCGCTGACATTCAGCGCCAGAGGCAAGTCGAGCCCTGGCAGCGTTATTGCACCGCCATCCCCGGATTTATCCGCCGGGGGCAATTGGGTAACCGCAAGAGAGTCTGCTTTCAGACCGTCAACACACAGCTGTTTCCTGAAGAGGCAGGAGGGTGACCAGTCCACGAAAGGCGATTCAACAATAACCTCTACCCCATAACCTCGCCATTGCAGACGATCAGCCTCCCACTGGCCAAACAATGAGCCACGGTCGTTTTCGACCTGTAGCCCCGGCACCTGTTCAATGACCCACGCGGTCCCGGTCTCGGAACGCAAGGCCAGCAGGACCGCTGTCAGCAACAAGATGGGAGCGAGGATCAACACCCCGAGACATACAATCAGCCAGAAGCGAAGCCGGTGTGAGCGGGCCGGCTGGTCCTGTTGGTTGTCTTCGTGTCTGTCCGGTGTCTGCGTCAAAGCTCGGGCCCCATGGAAAAGTGAATCCGCCACTCCCCGCCAAATTCGCGATCCAGCCCTTTGGCAACGTCGAACCGCAACGGGCCCACCGGGCTGATCCAACGAACGCCAATGCCGACGCCGGTTGCCAGGGGGTCGTTCAGATCGTTGATGGCATTGCCATGATCGACGAACACCGCAGCCCGCCATTGGTCGGCAAACTGGTACTGATACTCACCGCTGCCCACCATCAAAAAACGGCCGCCCACCGGCACACCATTTTCGTTTTCAGGCGAGAGTGTTTCATAACCATAGCCCCGGACGCTTTGATCGCCACCGGCAAAAAAACGGAGGGACGGCGGCACATCCGAGAACCGGTTTGTGGCAACGGCTCCTGCCTGAAACCGGCCGACAAATCGCTGCTTACCAGCTAAGGTAAACAAGCCCTTAACCAGCGCATTCACGTGCAGGATATCCACATCCGAGAGCACAGCCCGATGCGAGCCGGTAACATCAAACTGCAAACGATAGCCGCGGGAAGGGTCCAGGGGCGAATCCGCGTGAATCTTGGAGTAGCCTGCGCCCGGGAGCAGAAGCGTGCTCGTGCCCTTCTCGTCGTTGCCGATATTGAACCGTTCGCCCTCCCAACGTAGTGAGAGTACCTGGAGCCAGCCATTATCCAGCTGATGCTGCCACTGCTGGCCTAAGGTCAGAAGTTCCGATTCAACATTCTCGATATCCTCCCGCTGATATCCGGCCGTCAGACGGATCAGATCCGTCATGGGCGGGTCCAGAGGCAGTTCGTACCAGGTACTCAGATTCTGACGTGGCACCGAAAGCTCTGTCTCCGCACCCCGCTTGTGCCCCATGGGATTGATCCAGTGCTCTCGCCATGTGCCGCGGAACCGCGGACCCACGTCGGTCGAGAAACCGACGCCGGCCGATACCGAGCGTGCTTCGCGCCGAGTCAGTCCTACGCTAACGGGAATGACACCATTTTCGGCTTCTTGCGGTGAAATATTGATGTCGACATTGCTGAAATAGCCGCTGTTAAGCAGATCCTTGTTCAGCCGCGCAATCTCGTCGGCATGATAGGGGGTCCCCGGTTCAAAGGTGACGAAATCCCGCAGAAGCTCGATCTCGAACCAATGTCCCTCCTCGAAAGTGACCTCTCCCAGCTGATATCGCTGACCACTCTCATAAATGAGCGTGATTTCGGCGCTGCGCCTCGCCGGATCCACCTCCAGGGTGCGAGTGACAAACCTGCCGTCGAAATACCCCCTGCGCCGGGCACGGGTCTGGATGGTGTCTCTCAGGTTGGCGTAGTCGCCGTGATTGAGAATATCGCCCTCTGCCGGATGTGGCGGCAGATCAGAGGTAAGCCTTGCATCAGCCGCAGCCTCGCCCCGTATCTCCACGATCCGGGAGCTGACTCTCACCGGCTCACCGGGGGTAATGGACAGGGTGAGCGTCGCCGTTGTGCCCGAGTCGCCCTCTTCTATCCGCCAGTCAATCAGGGGCCTGTAATAACCCAAGGCACGCAGGGCTTCCCGGGCCTGATTGACAGCCGTTGGGGCATATCGCCTCAGATTGCCGGCGCTTCGGCCTTCAACCTCACCAATGAAAGCCTCAGCGTTGGATTTGAGCTCTGGATAGTCACCTTCCACGTTAACAACCACCTGTTGAGCAGAAACCCACGACGGCAGCCAGCAGAGCAGCAGGATCAGAAGCCGGACCCGGCCCGAATTCACGACTTGGTAGATTGATAGCATCCGGCTATTTCAGTGTTGGTGGTAACAAGAAGGATTTACGTTAAAGCGTGGGAGTTTAATGGCAGACGGTCAAGTTAATCCATGGTTGACCCTCAGGCACGCGTCAGGCGGCGCCAGGGCAAGTCGTTTGTGGCTTCGAAATAAGCTAACCTGTCAGATACTTAGCAACAGACCGGACCCAGGCGAATGCTGAAAATAAATCGAGAAAACCTGAAATCCAGTCACCAGCTTATCTGGTTCATCATTGATTTCCTGATGCTGGGGCTGCTGATCATCAACCTTGCCTTCATTATCTGGGACTCGATCTACAACTTTGTCGCGGTTCAGAATCTCCTGAAAGAACACGCCCCCGCTATTCAGTCCGCCTACCATCCCATTCATGAACGCTTCATCTTTTACGATCTGATCTTTGTCAGCATCTTCCTGACCGAGTTCTTTGTTCGGTGGGGTTATGCCATAAAGGCCAAGGTGTATGACCGCTGGTACTTCTACCCCTTCATCCACTGGTATGACCTGGTGGGCTGTATTCCCGTAGGAAGCCTGCGTTTCCTGCGTATTCTGCGGGTGATCTCGATCATCTATCGCCTGCACCAGTACAAGATCATCGATATCACCAACACCAAGATCTACCGGTTCGTAAATTTTTATTATGAAGCCTTTATGGAAGAGCTCTCGGACCGCATTGTGCTCAAGGTTCTGAGCGGCGTGCAGCAGGAGGTCAGACGCGGCTCACCGCTATTCGACAAGATCCAGGAGGACATTCTCTACCCCCGGAGGGACATGCTCTCAGACTGGATTTCCAAGCGCGTTGCTGAGGCAGCCCAGGAGGGCTACGTACCCAATCGCGGCGCTCTGCGCAGCTATCTGGAGGACCGAGTCGATAACGCCCTGAAGCAGAATCTTGAACTGTCGCGGCTGAAATACCTGCCGGTGGTCGGCCCCACCATTCAAGAGACCCTGGAAGAGGCCGTGGGAGACATCGTTGCCAACGTTATCCACCAGATTCTGGAAGACCTGGCCTCGGCTTCCAATCACGCCTTTATTGAAGACATCGTGAACGTGTTCCTGCCGACACCCGGCGAAGTGAGAGCCGACGAAACCCAGAACGAAGCACTGATCAATCTGATTATCGAGATCATTGATGCGATCAAGGGGCAGGTTAAAGTGAAACACTGGCGGTCCGAGTTGCCTTGACGAACCGGCGAGATTTTCCAGAAACCAACAACAAAGAGAACATCCATGGATGCATCGCACTTGCCACTGCACTACCAATCCGCCCATGACCTTTTGGCGCAGCTGGAGGCGGGCAGTCTGACCAGCGAAGCCCTCACTGCAGCTCTTCTGGACCAGATCCGGAAGCACAATCCGGCCATCAATGCCGTTGTGACCCTGGATGAACAGCGGGCACTCGCAAACGCCCGTCAGGCCGATGAACAACGGGCAGCTAACGCGGTGAAAGGCCCTCTCCATGGACTGCCGCTTACCCTCAAGGACACCTGGGAAGTGGCTGGTATGACTTGCACCGCAGGCGCGCTGGCCCTTAGAAACCACAACCCGGAATACCACGCTGATGTTGTGCAGAAGCTGGAAGACGCCGGCGCCATTATTCTGGGCAAGACCAATGTCCCCATCTACGCCACGGACCTCCAGAGCTACAACAAGCTGTTCGGGGTCACCAACAACCCCCACAACCCAGCTCACACTCCGGGGGGCTCCTCGGGCGGCGCAGCGGCTGCTCTGGCCGCTGGCATGACGCCGCTCGAAGTGGGCAGCGACCTGGCCGGCTCCATTCGCACACCGGCCCATTTTTGTGGTGTGTTCGGCCACAAGCCAACCCGCTCCCTGGTCTCGTTTCGGGGCCACATTCCCGGACCGCCCGGCACCCAATCCCGGCCCGACCTGGCCGAGGGCGGCCCAATGGCGCGCAGCGCCCGGGATCTGGAGCTTTTGCTAAAAGTCATTGCTGGGCCACGGCCAGCCGAAGAGCGAAGCTGGGCGCTTCACATGGCACCGTCAGTGCTCCAGAGACTCGACCAGGCGCGCGTCGGCTTTTGGCTTGAAGACCCACTGTGCCCGGTAGAGCAGGAACTCACCGAAGGCTATCAGGCCCTGGAAAAATCACTGGCAGAGCGGGGCGCACTCGTCACCGAAGTGAAGCATCCATTACTGAGCCTTGAGCATATCCTGCCCGCTTACTTCAACCTGCTCGGCACTCTGCTCAGTACCTCCCTGAAACCTGCGCAGCGCCGGCAAATGAAATGGATCGCGCGACTCGAACCCTGGCTCAAATTCCTGGGCCCGATGACACCATTTATTGGTGAATACGGTAGGGGCGTGAACCAGCCCGTTTACCAGTGGATGGCCTGGAGCGAAATGCGGGAGAAAATGCGCGCCGAAATCGAATCCCTGTTTCAGGAAGTGGACGTTCTGCTGACGCCGGTCACACCAACCACCGCCATCCGGCATGACCACTCCCACCCTGTCTTCAAACGCCGAATCACCGTCGCCGGCCAGCCACGGGCCTACATGGACCAGTTCTGCTGGATCGCCTTCGCCACTCTGCTGGGGCTGCCCGCCACCTCCGTGCCCATTGGCCGAACCCAAGAAGGCCTGCCTTTCAATGTTCAGGTAATCGGTGCACCGGGGATGGATCTGACTACGATCGGGTTTGCGGGACTGCTGGAAGACGCGGGACTGGCGGGATTTGTCCAGCCAGAGGGATTCTGAAAATGCGGAAGTAAAAACGAGAAAAGCCCGCAAAAGCGGGCTTGACTTCAATAGTGGTAGCGGGGGCTGGATTCGAACCAACGACCTCCGGGTTATGAGCCCGACGAGCTACCAGACTGCTCTACCCCGCATCAAACTGGTTGTTTCTCAGGGAACCCCTGATCAACGTGGCGCGCATGATAAGGGGTGTGATCGACACTGTCAAAGGAAAGTTCCGGGTTTAACCAAACCTACCTCTCCAGAATCGCAGTAACCCCCTGGCCACCCGCAGCGCAGATGGAAATAAGGCCCCGACCGCTGCCCTTCTCCTCCAGCAACTTGGCCAGAGTCGCAACAATACGGGCACCGGTGGCCGCAAAGGGATGGCCGGTCGCCAGGCTGCTGCCTTTCACATTGAGTTTGTCGCGGTCAATGCTACCCAGGGGCTTGTCCAGACCCAGGCGCTCCTTGCAGAAAGCCGGATCCTCCCAGGCTTTCAGAGTGCAAAGGACCTGAGCGGCAAAGGCTTCATGGATTTCATAGAAATCGAAATCCTGCAGTGTCAGCCCAGCCTTCTCCAGCATCCGGGGTACCGCATAGGCAGGCGCCATCAGCAGGCCTTCCTTCTTGTCCACGAAATCTACCGCCGCAACCTCCGAGAACGTCAACCAGGCCTTGACCTCATAGTTGTTGGCCTTGGCCCATTCCTCACTGGCCAGCAGCACGCAAGACGCGCCATCCGTCAGCGCCGTGCTGTTGGCCGCAGTCATGGTACCGTTTTCCCGATCAAAAACCGGCTTGAGCGTCGCCAGCTTCTCCAACGAGGTATCCGGCCGCAGAATGTTGTCCTTTTCCAAACCTGCCATCGGCGTCATCAAGTCGTTGAAGAAACCTTCCTCATAGGCCTTGGCCAGCTTCTGATGGCTCTCGAAGGCCAGCTTATCCTGATCCTCCCGGGCAATGTCCCACTCCTTCGCCGTCACCTGGGCATGCTCGCCCATCGACATGCCAGTGCGGGGCTCGCCATTTTCAGGAACCTCCGGCTTGAGATGCCCCGGCCGAAACCGCCCTAGAATCTTCAGCCGCTCGCCCGCCGTCTTGGCCCGGTTCAAATCCAGCAAAATCTCCCGAAGCCCCTCACCCACGCCAATCGGCGCATCGGACGTGGTGTCGGTTCCGCCAGCGATGCCGCACTCGATTTGCCCCAGGGCAATCTTGTTGGCCACCAGAATCGCCGCCTCCAGCCCCGTGCCACAGGCCTGCTGGATATCATAAGCCGGAGTCTCCGGAGCCAATCCACAGCTCATCACCGCCTCACGGGTAAGATTAAAATCCCGCGAGTGCTTGATAACCGCCCCGGCAGCCACCTCACCCAGCCGCTGCCCCTCAAGACCATACCTGTCCACCAGCCCCCGCAGAGCCGACGTCAGCAACTCCTGGTTACTGATCTTGCTGTAGGATGTATTGGAACGAGCGAACGGAATCCGGTTACCGCCCAGCACAGCCACGCGACGAATAGCCGAAGGGCCAGCACTGGTCTTCTTTGATGTAGCGGTTTTCTTACGTGGAGTATTCGATGCTTCTGCCATGATCAATTCATCCGTTTTGAAGTAACCGTGATGTCAGGGGGAACATTGGGGGAAGGCTTCCCAGAACCGTGGAGCGCCAAGGATGGCGCGACCGAGCCCTACATGGATGTATTCACGGGCGTGTTCTGGGAAGCCTTCCCCCAATGTTCCCTGCACCCAGGCTGAGTTGTTAATGTCGACAGTTTAGCGACAACCCGAAATGCCTCATTGGCACCCCTGACAACACCCTACAGGCATTGAGTCAATCCAAAAACTATCCGATTCTTTACCCTGTAGGACGATTCGCATCCAGCAACCCGAATGCAAAACAAGGAAGCCACCATGTCTGACCTCTATCTTAGAATAGTAAACACCCCGGTAGGTAAAACCGCCGCACAATCCCTCGGTCTGCCAGCGCCAGTACCCCTGAAACGCCTCAAACGCACCGACCAGCCCTTTATTGAGGGCGACGTGCTGATTGGTGCCGCAGCCGGTGGCAAAGCCATCGCAACCATTGGCAGCACCCTCAGCGCCAGTGCCGCCACACTGCACCATGCCAGCGGCAACGAGCGCCTGAACGATTCATCCAAAGCCGGCAACAAAGCCCGACCATTGGACCTGGGGTCGGACATCGACCACAAATTCTCGGCCCTGGTGTTCGACGCCTCTGGCCTGAAAGGCCCCGACGACCTTCGAGCGCTCTACGACTTTTTCCACCCCACCATCAAAAAGCTCGGCAGCAACGCTCGCGTTCTGGTCGTTGGCCAGACCCCCGCCACCTGCAGGAAAGCACCCCAGGCCGCGGCTCAGCAGGCACTGGAAGGATTTGTTCGCAGCTTAGGTAAGGAGATCGGCAAGAAAGGCTCAACGGCAAACCTGCTGTGGATGGCGCCCGGAGCAGAGAAGCAACTGGAGTCCAGCGTTCGATTCTTCCTGTCTGCCCGCTCTGCCTACGTGTCCGGCCAGGTCGTCAAGATCGGCAAAAGCGATGCGGCGCCGGCAACCAACCCCGTCGCCCCACTGACCGGCAAGGTTGCATTGGTCACGGGCGCCTCCCGTGGCATAGGCGCCGCCATCTCAGAAACGCTGGCACGGGACGGCGCGACCGTCATTGGTCTGGATATTCCGCCAGCCATGGAAGATCTTCAAAAGGTCACATCCGCCATCAAGGGCAAGGCCCTGGCCTGCGACATTACCGACGACAAAGCACCAAAACTGATCGCCGACTTTATCGACGAGCATTTCGGCGGGGTGGACCTGGTGATTCACAATGCGGGAATTACCCGCGACAAGACCCTGGGCAACATGCCTGAACACTTCTGGGATATGACCATCGCCGTAAACCTGACCGCCGAAGAGTTGATCGACGAGGAACTGGCCAAGCGTGAGCTTATGAAAGACAACGGGCGCATTGTCTGCATCTCCTCCATCAGCGGGATTGCTGGCAACTTCGGGCAGACCAACTACTCAACCGCCAAATGCGGAGTCATCGGATACGTGGAAGCCATGGCCCGGCAACTGAAAAACGGGGTGACCATCAACGCCATTGCTCCCGGGTTTATCGAAACCCAGATGACAGCAGCAATGCCGGTCACTATCCGCGAGGCAGGTCGCCGGATGAACAGCCTTTCCCAGGGCGGCCAACCGGTGGATGTGGCTGAAGCCATCGCCTGGTATTGCAGCCCGGCATCCAATGGAGTGAACGGCAATGTTGTGCGGGTTTGCGGGCAATCGTTGATTGGCAAATAAAAAAAGGGCCGATCCTTGCGGATCGGCCCTTTTTCGAAATTTGGTGGGTGGTACTGGGATCGAACCAGTGACCCTCGCCTTGTAAGGGCGATGCTCTCCCAGCTGAGCTAACCACCCGGGAATACTTTCTAAATAAAAATGGCGGAGCGGACGGGACTCGAACCCGCGACCCCCGGCGTGACAGGCCGGTATTCTAACCAACTGAACTACCGCTCCGCATCAATTCGGCCCTCGGGCTCGAACCTGAAACCGGATGGGGTGATCCGGTGATGCATTTGAAAGTGGTGGGTGGTACTGGGATCGAACCAGTGACCCTCGCCTTGTAAGGGCGATGCTCTCCCAGCTGAGCTAACCACCCACTTTCAAGCCTTTCAAAAGGCATTCACTTGCTTGGCAGCCGTGCTGTCTCAACCAAGTGAGAGGCGCATTTTAAGCATTTGGCTGGCGGTGTCAAATATTTTCCCGGAATTTTCTTTAAAAACCTGCAAGCCATTAAAAAGCGTACAGTTTTTAAGCAAATTCACTTCCGCCGCGAGGTTTTGACGGCTCGCACAACCGGACGATCCTGCCCCGCCTGCTGGGCTTTCTCCTGCAGGGACAACTCGCTGACACGGCTGCGCCTGTCTTCAGGCACGGCCCGATTGGCCAGGGAACAATTCAGGTCATCCAGCCTTTTTTGCAGATCGCCCCAGCTATCGAGAAGTTGGGGAACAACATCGTCCGCCAGCTTTTCAAATCTGAGTTTAAGAGAATCCTTGAGAGCCATTGTTTTCGAATTTCCCGCGTCTTTCACCTGACGTCAGTGTAGTCAGCGCTCAGAAAATCCACCAGCCACCTCCGGATTCTGCCTCTTCCCTTCGCTCACGCTCCTGCTCCAGTTCCGCGTACTCCTGCTCAAGCTTCTCAATCTTGCGATCTGTCTCCAGGGGAACAGTGGGGCCACCGCCGAATGGCCAGAACCAGGGAGCGGATTCGTATTTGCCTTCTTCCTTCATCCGCTCGATCTCAAGCTCCCGCTCCTCTTCCAGCAACACCAGTTGCCGCTCGTAATCCATGTCTTCATTCACTTCCACAATCGAGGTCGCAGCATGGTTCGGTGCCAAAAGATCACTGTTGAGGAATCGAGTGGAAACGATCTCCTCTGCCTGCATGGCATATTCCCGGGTAACCAGCTGCAAGTCACCCTGGGTCAGCGGGTGATCCGGATCCAGATCAGGATGTCGCTGGCCCGGCTCGGAGAGCTCGTTATAGCGCAGGTAATAAATCTTTCCGGGCTCAACTTCCAGCGTGGCATCGGCGATCAGGCTCAGACTGAAGGAGTTCATTCCCTCCAGCCCCAGCAGCGGCCGACGCATGGCGATATGGCGCTCCCCGGGGCTCACCTCCAGCCAGGTGAAGCTGTCGTTACGGATGTTGAAATAGTGGGTATCGTCTATGTAGACACTTGGGGCTTCGATCTCGTCTGCAGCCCACTGGGAATGGGTCCGATAGAAATACAGCACGGCGTTGCGCCGGTCCCAGCTGTCGTTATCAATGTGGACGAAATCATGGCCGGAAACCGGGTGCAGGAACGAACCGACGCTTTTACCAATGGACTGATAAACCGTACACCCGGACACCGCCAGCAACAGAAGAAACGCGACCAGCGGCCTGAGCAAGGGAAAAACGGAAGGCACTCGGGTTTTCATTGTTGTTAACTCTTCATCCTGATTGCGAGTTGCCTGATCATAACAACTGCAAATCCGCAGAAATGAGAGCTACCGCAAGGGATGGCTACAAACCGTTACAAAACCCGAAATGCGATGACCGAAACGCCTTGCGGGACAATTACTGCCCGCTGACCTGACTCCGCAGCTGGTTCACTTCTTCAGACAGCCGAACCAGGCGGGAAGTCAGCTGTGAACGGGAAGCATCGATCGACTCGACCGTTCGCTTCAGACTGGCCACCTCGTTCCGGAGTGCCTGAACCCGGCCATCGCCGGCCAACTCATCCGTCTCCCGCTCCAGAGCCGAAATCCGCCCCTCCATACCACTGATTCCAAGCTTCTGCTCCTGCTCGAATCGCCGGATACGGCTCTCGATCACCTGATCCACATCCGCCAGTTGCTGACTCAGTTTCGTCAACTGATCCGTTGCCTGCCGGTTCGCCTCCTGCAGTGCCGCAATCGACGTCTCCGTCTGCTGCTTCAGAGCGGCAATATCGGCAGAGAGCGATGACCGGGCCTTCTCTACCGATGCCTCAAGTGCACCAATGGCCTGTTTCCCTTCCGCAAGACCGGATTCCAACGCAGCAATCCGCTCCTGCTGATCATCCAGACGCTTCTTGTTGCGCTCATTTGCAATGGCCCAAAGCTTCCGGATCTCACTGTCTGCCGTATCCAGGCGCTTGGTGTGCGCCGCGATCTGCTCCTCCAGAGTCGCTCCCCGCTCCTGCAGGTTCTCCCCCGTTTCCGAAAGCTCCCCCTCAAACCGGGCCAGCGCCAGCTTGCTCTGACGAGCCCAGTAATCTGCCTCCTCAAGCTGCCCTTCCAATGCCTGAACCCGCTGCTCCTGCGAATACCAACCGGCACCGCCCGCCACGGCCAGCACGATCAAGAGCACCCAAAGCATGGCCGAGCTGCCACGACCACTGCCGCCGTTACCGCCTTTGCGCCCTTTGGGAGGCTTCGCTGGCGCCGACGGTTCGCCCTTCCCACCGGACGATGGCCTGGACTTTTTCTCCGCCGCTTTCTTCGGCCCGGCACTACCAATCGGTCGTTCAGCCCTCAGCTCATCATCATCTGGACGAATGGGTTCCATTACAGCTCCTGACTATGGACGGTTAAAACAATAAGGTCCGATAATACCTGTACTTACAAGCAGGGTGAAATAAAGGCGTGTTATTGGCGGACCACACTGAGCTAAGGGGCGTGGTTGGGATTTCTTTTCCAGAAATGTCTGAAGCCAGGGATGGCTTCAGTCAAGCGCACATGGAAGTGCTCGTAGCGGTTTCTGGAAAAGAAATGCCAACCACGACCTGCACCAGGCTTTGTTGCATGGTAGGTAGGCAAAACATACAATGGCCGGCTTTCCAATTATCACAGGACTGTTGCATATGCAGCCGCTTGTAGGACTCATCATGGGCTCCAAATCCGACTGGCCCACCATGGAACACGCCGCCGACATGCTCGAAAAACTCGGCGTACCCTATGAAACCAAAGTCGTCTCGGCCCACCGCACCCCGGATCTGTTGTTTGAGTACGCCAAAACCGCCGCAGACCGTGGTCTGAAGGTTATTATCGCCGGCGCTGGCGGCGCCGCGCATCTGCCGGGCATGGTTGCTTCACAAACCGCCCTACCGGTCCTGGGTGTGCCGGTTCAGTCCAAAGCCCTGAACGGTCTGGATTCGCTACTGTCCATCGTCCAGATGCCGGGTGGCATTGCCGTCGGCACCCTGGCCATTGGCAAAGCCGGGGCCACCAACGCTGGTCTGCTGGCGGCACAAATTATCGGCACCTCAGACGACAATGTTCGCAAGGCTGTGGAACAGTTCCGGGCCACACAGACCGAAACGATTCTGGACAATCCTGACCCTCGAGATCAATGATTCAAGTTGGGTGAAGGGAGCCTTCGACGGGAGCTTTTCCAAAACACGCTACAAGCACGTCCCTGTGCGCTTGTTTCGGGCCATCCCTGGCCCTCTACAGTTTTGGAAAAGCTCCCGCCAAAGGCTCCCCGGACTTTTGGTGGCATCCCCAAAATGGTCACTACCGCAGTGAGAAGCCAGAAGATTTAACGCCAAAACAGGCAGGAGAACACAAATGAGAATTGGTGTACTGGGCGCCGGCCAACTCGGAAGAATGCTGGCACTGGCCGGATACCCACTGGCCAAGACCTTTGTTTTCTATGACATGTCTGGCAGCCCCAGTGCCGGTCTTGGTGAGGTCATCATTGACCGGGACGGCGAGTACCTGGATGACTTCCTCTCTCGCGTCGATCGCGTTACCTACGAGTTTGAACACCTGCCGGTCGAGGTGGCGGAGAAGATTGCCGCCCACAAACCAGTGCATCCCTGCCCCCGGGCATTACAGGTGTGCCAGAACCGGGAAGCAGAGAAGACCCTTTTCGGCCAGCTGGGCATTCCCACGCCAGAGTGGAAGATTGCCGACGGCGCAGCCTCACTGAAAGCCGCTGCCGAGGAGCTTGGCTGCCCGGTGGTGGCGAAGTCCAACACCGAAGGTTATGACGGCAAAGGCCAGGCTGTGCTAAGAACGCCCGAGGAAGCAGAGGCTGCATGGGCGTCCATTGGCCACCCCCGCCTGATCGTAGAAAAGTTTGTCGACTTCCGCCGGGAAGTATCGATTATTGCAGTGCGCGCTGAGAACGGCGAACTCGCGTTCTACCCGATGGCCGAGAACACTCACCACGAGGGGATTCTGCGGTACTCGATTGCACCGGCGCCAAAACTCGAAAAGCATGTTCAGGAAGATGCGGAGCGCTACATAAAGGCACTACTGAACGAATTGGACTATGTCGGCGTATTAACTCTGGAGCTTTTCGAAACAGCCGATGGCCTGGTGGCCAATGAAATGGCCCCGCGGGTTCATAACTCCGGGCACTGGACCATCGAGGGCGCGATGACGAGCCAGTTCGAGAACCACATTCGTGCGGTCAGTGGCCACCCGCTGGGCAACGTGGCACCCCGTGGCCTCAGTTGTATGATCAATATTATTGGCGAGCATGGCGAGATCGATCGCATTCTTGAACTGCCCTATGCCCATGTTCACCTCTACAATAAAGGTGAACGACCGGGCCGGAAGTTGGGCCACGTAAACATTCTGGCCGACAGCTACGAGGAACTGGTTTGGCGGGTAAAGAACTGCGCGCAGTTCCTGCCCGGCAGCCCCGAGTTTAAAAGTTCTTTGACAGCAAAGGGTTGATATAGCTCAAAGCGCCCTTATATTGGGCGAGTGAACATCCACATAAACAGAGAGACAGGGAGAACGACCTCATGGCATTTGAACTTCCCGCACTGCCTTATGAAAAGAACGCACTGGAACCGCACATCTCTCAGGAAACTCTTGAGTACCATTACGGCAAGCATCACAACACCTACGTCACCAAGCTCAATGGCCTGATCGAAGGTACTGATAACGCCAACAAGTCTCTTGAAGACATTATCAAGAGCGCCAGCGGCCCGCTGTTCAACAACGCCGCACAGGTTTGGAACCACACCTTCTACTGGCACTGCCTGAGCCCGAACGGCGGCGGTGAGCCGACCGGCGCAGCCAAGGAAGCCATCGAGAAGGCGTTCGGTTCTTTCGAAGACTTCAAAAAAGAATTTAACGACAAGGCCGCCAACAACTTTGGTTCTGGCTGGACCTGGCTGGTTAAGAAAGCCGACGGCAGCGTTGCCATCGTTAACACCAGCAATGCGGAAACGCCGCTGACCGGCGCCGACAAGCCGGTGCTGACCGTCGACGTTTGGGAGCACGCTTACTACATCGACTACCGCAACTCCCGTCCGAACTATCTGGAAGCGTTCTGGAACCTGGTCAACTGGGATTTCGTGAACGAAAACCTGGCTTGATCGAAGCCCTGCTTCCAGACACAGACTGCAAACACCGCAGTGTGTTAAAACGCCCGCCCCTGGCGGGCGTTTTTGTGCCTGTCATACCTGAGCAATTACAATTTGATACAAGCACACCCTGAAATCTTTGAAAAAATCGCCGATACTCCATGAAGATATCGGAACTCTGAACCATACTTAGCACCAACAATCAGGGTGAGGCCCCAAGCACATCACCCGAAGTGCGACATTTTCGCCCTGAACAGTGCGGAACGCTCGCCCTGGATAACCGGAACAAGACAGGCTTGAATGCAAAAATCCTTCGAGGTTGAACATCGCCTGGGCTATCGAATCTTACGGTGGATTCTTGCCGTAGCCCTTGTCAGTGGCGTTATTGTGAGCACCATACAGGTCATCCTGGATGCCCAGCGCGTGTCCACGGGGCTGGACAGCGACGCTGAGCAGACCATTGCGATGGTAAAAGACGCCGCCACCCAGGCAGTATTCAGCATCGATGCCGAGCTCGCCCAACAGGTAGTTGACGGTCTCTTCGCCAAGGAAGCGGTTCACACGGCCCGAATCGTTCATCCAGACGGCGAACCACTGGGCAATCGCGACCGCCCGTTGCAGCAAACCGCGTTTCGCCCGGTTACTGACCCCTTCTTCGATGATGAACGCCTCTTCCGCGAACCCCTATTCCGGGAAGGTAATCCAGAAGACGTCTATGGTTATCTGGATGTTCACTACGATACAGCACCGGCAGCGCGCACCTGGCTGGACAGGGCGGCGGTCACCTTCGCTTCTGGCATAGCGACGGCCCTCATCCTCGGGATGGTGCTGTTTTATGTCTTCCATCTGCTCCTAACGCGCCCTCTGCTGCGGATTGTCAGTTCCGTGAAACAGGTAGACCCGGCACACCCGGACGACCGCCTGGTCACAACGCCACCCGGCCATCAGAGCGACGAACTGGGTCTGTGGGTAAACGCCACGAATAATCTTTTGGTCGCCATTGGTGACAGCCAGAAACGTCATCGCGAGGCGGAGGATCGGGTTAGCCGTCTCTCCCGCTACGATCAGCTTACCGGCCTGCCCAGTCGGGATACCTTTATGGAATTGCTGATACGGGACATTGAGGAGGCCAACAAGCGCCACTCACAACTGTCTCTGATTGTCTGCGGCATCGACGACTTCAAGTCGGTGAATGAGCAGTGCGGGTTCCGCTCTGGCGATCTGATCCTGCAGACTGTCGCAGACCGGCTGACCAACAAACTGGACAACGCCCGCTTTACCATTGCGCGTCTTGGCAGCGATCAGTTCGTAATTGTGCAGAAAGGACTCCGGGACGGCTTCCAGGCAGCAGACACGGCCGAGCGAATTCTTGCTTGCATCAGCGCACCCATGCTTGTGGAAGATCAGAGCATTTCCATGACGGCCACCATGGGGGTTGCACTGTACCCGTCTGACACCAACCAGGCAGACCGTCTGCTCCAGAGTGCCGAACAGACCATGACCCTGGCCAAGCAGAACGGCCATAACCACTTCCAGTTCTACGTCGCCAGCATTGACCAGGAAATCCGCGACAGGAAGCAGCTGGAAAAGGACCTGTCCCAGGCACTGGCCAACCATCAGCTGCATCTGGTTTACCAGCCCCAGATCAACCTGGAGAGCAAACGGGTGATCGGAGCTGAGGCGCTACTCCGTTGGGAACACCCGGCTCGGGGTATGGTGCCTCCCGACACATTCATACCTGTCGCCGAAGCGAATGGGTCTATCGTTGAAATCGGCCAGTGGGTCCTGGATCAGGCGTGCTGGCAGGCGGCTCGGTGGGCAGCCGATGGCACGCCACTGCGTATTGCCGTTAACCTTTCGGCAGTACAGCTGCGCCAGGAAACCATCGTCGATGACATCCTCGATACCCTGCGAAGACACAAGATTCCTGCCGGGCGGCTGGAGCTTGAGGTGACCGAAACCAGCTTCATGACCAACCTTTCTGATGCGGTGGCCAAACTCCACAGGCTGAACAGAGCCGGGATAAGCATCGCAGTGGACGACTTCGGCACCGGCTACTCTTCGCTCACCTACCTGAAGCAGATGCCAGTTCAACACCTGAAGATCGACAAACAGTTTATCCAGGATCTGCTTGTCAACGAAGAAGACACCCGAATCGCCAACACCATTATCGATCTCGGCAAGAGCCTGAACCTGTCGGTGGTTGCAGAGGGTGTGGAAACGGCAGAACAGGAATACTATCTGAGCCAGCGCGGTTGTCAGCTGGCTCAGGGTTATTTTTTCAGCAAGCCGCTGCCGCCGCGTGAATTTGAGACCTTCGTAAAAGGTTTCCACGAGCAAATCGTGGAGAATAACGCCTGACCCATTACCCTGAGGAGTTGCCATGGGAACCACCGTTATCGGCCTGATTGTCATTGCCGTCGTTGTTTTCTACCTGGTCTTTATCTACAACCGTCTGGTTTCCCTCCGTAACCAGTTCAAGAACGGGTTTGCCCAGATTGACGTTCAGCTGCAGCGCCGGCACGACCTGATCCCGAACCTGGTGGAAGCGGCAAAGGCCTATCTTACCCATGAGAAAACCACCCTCACCCAGGTGATGGAAGCCCGCAACAATGCGGTCAGCGCCCAAAAAGATGCCGCCAAGGATCCTGGCGATGGCACCAAGATCCAGCGACTTGGCAGCGCGGAAAACCTGCTGACCAAGGCACTTGCCAACTTTTACGCCGTGGCCGAGAACTACCCGGAGCTGAAGGCCAACGAAACCATCCAGCAACTGATGGAAGAACTCTCCAGCACCGAGAACCGTGTCGCCTTTGCTCGCCAGGCCTACAATGACGGCGTGATGAGCTACAACATCTTCCGGGAGCAGTTCCCCAACAACATCGTTGCCGGCATGTTCGCGTTCAAGGAAACGTCGCAACTGGAACTGGAATCACCGGAAGCCCGTCAGGCACCGAAAGTGGCCTTCTGAGGCCCTGAGGCATGGCTCATCCCGGTTTCTTTCAGCGCCAGGCCCATGCCCGGCGCAACACCAGTCTGCTGGTCTTCCTTTTCCTGACGGCGGTTGCGTTTATTACGCTCGCCGTCTGCCTCGTAGGGTATTTTGTAACCCGCAGTGAATCCTCAGGCCTCGCCTTCCACCACTGGCTGCTATCCAACCATGGCCTTTTAACGGCCGTTACCGTTGTCGGGCTGATTGTTCTTGGCTCTCTGCTCCGCTGGGTCGACCTTGCCGGCGGCGGCGACCGGGTTGCCAAAATGGTTGGCGCACGACCGATTGATCCGGATACCCGGGACAGTGACGAACGTAAACTGCGCAATATTGTCGAGGAAATGGCCATTGCCAGCGGTGTGTCTGTACCGGAACTTTACGTGATGGACCAGGAAACCGGTATCAATGCCTTCGTGTCAGGCTACACTCCCGGCGAAGCCGTCATGGTCGTCACTCACGGAGCCATCACCCAGCTATCCCGGGACGAACTGCAAGGCGTGGTCGCCCACGAGTTCAGCCATATTTTCAACGGGGACATGCGGCTCAACGTCCGGCTCATTGCTTTGCTCGCAGGCATCCTGATGATCGGTCAGATTGGCGGGTTCCTGCTTCGAGCTTCCTTTTATCGTGGCCACAGGATGGGTCGATCCCGAGACGGAAGGGCTCAGGCGGCCATGGGCATTATCGGCCTGGCGCTGTTCGTGATCGGCTATGTGGGAGTTTTCTTTGGCCGGCTCATACAGGCGGCCGTCTCCAGGCAGCGAGAGATGCTGGCCGATGCCTCGTCCGTGCAGTTTACCCGTAACCCCGAAGGCATCGCCGGCGCACTTTTCAAGATCGGCATGAAGGGCGGCTACCTGGACACTACCAGCCACGCCAGCGACATGAACCACATGTGTTTCGGCGAGAGTGCCCGAATGAAGTTTACCTCGCTGCTGGCCTCCCATCCGCCCATCGACGAGCGCATCAATGCCATCCAGCCCGGCATGCTGGCCAGATTGCGCAGCCGGCTGAGGGATACCGAACCCGGCGCCGACCTGTACCGCAGCTCCGCATCGGCGCCTGAAACCGGCGCATCGGGATTCACCGGGGCGGCATCCGACATCCTTGGACCGGTTACCAGCAAGAGCGGGAGAACCTCGCCCCTGGCGTCGAGCGCCGAGGCGCCGATCAAGCCGGGGCGGAAATTCTCAGACCAGGTTGGAACCATCAACCGGAAAAGTGAAGATTTCGCGCTGCGCTTCCTGGAACGCCTGCCAGCCACCTTCCGGAACCTGCTGTACACCCGGGCTGGCGCCTCACAACTTTGTTACGCCATGCTGATCTGTGAATTGCCGCGACCGCAGCAGGAGGAACGACTGAACCTGCTGCCGGCTCACCCGGTATTGGGCAGCCAGCCGGACCTGCTGGAAAAGCTCTTACCCGCACTGAAAACCATCGGGGAGGGCGTCCGTTTTCCTGCCCTGGAACTTGCCATGCCGGCGCTGCGCAAGCTGGATCCGGAAGAACGGGAGATGCTGATTACCAATGTCCAGAAGCTGGTTGCGGCGGATAATCGGGTCACCCTGTTCGAACTCGCCTTGACCAGTTTCCTGTCCCGCCATCTGGGCGATGAGGCAGCCAGAGTGGTTCCGGTTCGCTACAAGAGCTACAAACCGGTCATGCCGGCCCTCCAGCGACTTCTGAGCCTGATGGCAAGGGCGGGGTCTGCGTCCCAGGCTGACGCCGAGAAGCTTTATCGGGAAGCCATGGCAGGCTTCATGAATGCGAAGGATGGCAATGAGCCGGTTCTGGAGAAAGTCACCATGCGCCAGCTAAGAGAGGCCTTAACGGCCCTGAACGGCCTCTCGCCTTTGCTGAAACCGGCGATCATTGATGCCTGCGGGTACTGCATCACCCGCGACGGCAAGGTGGAAACGCGGGAGTATGAGTTGATGCGCCTGGTGGCGGATCAGATGGATTGTCCGATGCCGCCACTGGCTGTCTGAACGCTTACTTACTGTACGCGGGTGCTTTCGCCTTCAAACAGTGCGTCCACCGTCGGGCGCTGCTCTTCGGTAGGCATGCCCAGCTTTTCTCGGATATTCAGGTTAACGTCCCACAGCTGATTGAACTTGTCAGAGGTGGCCGCAACGGCTTCCTCTTTACCCAACATAATTTTCGGGCGCAGGAACACCAGCAGATTACGCTTTACCCGACGCTCCGATTCCGATGAGAACAGACGCCCGACGAACGGAATATCACCCAGCAGGGGCACCTTGCTCTTGTTGATCTGATAATCATCACGGGTCAAACCGCCCAGCACGATGGTCTCACCGTCATCCGCGAGCACCGTGGTCTTGATTTCCCGTTTGTTGGTAACGATGTCTGACGCATTTTCAATGCTGTCTGCCACGCTCTCCGTGGTCTGCTCCACCACCAGACGGACCAGGCCATCAGCACTGATGGTCGGGGTTACCTTGAGGGTCAGACCGATATCGCGACGCTCGATGGTGGTGAATGGATTGGTGGTGCCATCGCCGGTAACGGTGGACTGGCCTGTCCGGAACGGCACGTTCTGGCCCACAATAATTTCCGATTCCTGGTTATCCAGGGTGATGATGCTGGGCGTGGACAACAGGTTGGCTGCCGCAGAAGTGGACAGCGCTTGCAGCAGAATGCCCCAACTGACCCCGTTCTCGTTACGCTGGCCGGCGCCAATGGTGATACCACCTGTTGCCGGGGTAATGGCAGATTCAGTCAGAATCGCACTCAGCACCTCACCGAGGCTCCGGCCCACATTACCGAAGTTGGTGCCCGCAACCGGCGTCGATTCGCCGGACTCGTCACCCACGGCAACCTGAACGCCCAGATCCTGGCCCAGCTCGTCACTGATCTCGACAATGGCTGCCTCAATCATCACCTGGGCACGACGCACATCCAGCGCGGCAACAATCTGTTCGGCTTCCTGCATCAAAGAGGGCTCACCACGAACCACCAGCGCATTCAGACCCTCATCGGCGAAGACCGCGAAGCTACTCTGAGGCTTCGCGCCACCCCCGGCGCCACCCGAGCCAGCGCCCTCTTTAACCAGCTCGCCCATAACCCCCTTGAGAATCTCAGTGAGGTTTTTGGCGTCGGCGTGTTTGAGCCTCAGGACTTTGGTGGTACCGCCGGTTGCCGAAGGCTGATCCAGTTGCCGGATCAGGCCGCGCATCTTGTCCCGGAAGGTTTCATCGCCCCGCAAAATCAGCCGGTTACTGCGCTCATCGGCGGTTACACTGTATTTTCTGGCGGCATTTTCGCCGCCGGCCCGGCCCAATTCATCGGGAGCCAGTTCCTGCAGCAGAGTGACCATATCACCCACCCAGGCTTCCTGAAGCTGGATAACCTCCACTTCGTACTTGGAGGGGCTATCCAGTTCCCGTACAATCTGCTCGATTCGCTGGATGTTGGAAGAATGGTCGCTGATGATCAGCGCGTTGGCAGCGGCTACACCGGCCAGGTGGCCATACTTGGCCACCAGCGGGCGAAGAATCGGAACCAGCTCCAGGGCATTTGCGTTATCAATCTGTATGACCCGGGTGATCAGCTGTTCCGAGGGCGTTTCCGGAAACCGCTCCAGAATCTCCGCCGACTGCTTGGCGTCAACCTGCTGCACCACCTTGATCACTTCTTCGCCAGGAATGGCCGTAAACCCGTGGACGTTCAGAACCGCCAGGAACAGGTCATAAATCTCATCCTTGTTCATCGGCGCGCTGGAAAGCACGGTAACCTTGCCCTTCACCCTGGGATCCACCACAAAACTGTACCCGGTAATATCGGCCACCTGGGTCACAAAGGCGCGGATATCGGCGTCCTTGAGATTCAGCCGCCATGTCTCGGCTTCCTGCCCGTGCGCCATGGACATAAAGGGCAGGAGAACAAGCAGGACAATAGCCCGCAAAAGATTGATCTTGTGGTTATACATCTGGCGATTTCGTCCTGTTTCAATGAACCCGATCAGCGCCACTGTTCGGGTATGGCATAACTTATGGTGAGGATGGATCCGTCACGCTCGATTTCGATCTCCAACTGTGCCTGACCGCGCCAGTTCTCAAGCAGGGCCTTGTCCTGACTGATATCTCCCAGTCGCTGGCCGTTGATCGCCGTTATTACGTCACCGGCCTGCAGGTTGACAGCATTCAGCATGGCATTGGAGCCGTCGTATACGTACCCTGACATGCCGCTGTCATCCACCGGGCTCAACCCGAAAGGCGCGAGAGCAGCAATGCCCTGGCTATCAATCTGCTCGCGGGCGCTGGCCAGAAACTCATCAGGTCCTGATTCTGCCGGCTCGGCAGTTACTTCTGCAACCAGATCTGAAGACACCTGCTCCTCAAATGTCAGGGTCTCGTACTGTCCGCCCCGACGAATCAGAATTCGACCCGGCTCGACTTCGGCAAGCTCGGCGTTGCCGGGCAACATTTCCCCGACCCGGTAATACGCCGTTTCACCATTGCTTCCAGCAACTATAGCACCGGAGTCCTCCGGGCGCTGCGCTACCAGCACCCCTTCGAGCCGAAGTCGAAGGCGGGTTTCCGGAGCCGAGCGGCGAACGGCTTCCGCCACCTGAACCGGCTGCTCCGAACGCCCGAAGAAATCGTAAACGGCCATGGAAGTCGTCAGACCGCTGCTCCCGGCCATGTTCCCGGCACTGTTCGACGCTGGCGCACTTGGGACCGGCCTGTCCTCCCAGGCGAACAGCCAGGTCATCCGGGCGAGCGTGACAGCCAGATACACCACCAATACCAGCAACAACAGGTTCGCCAGAGTCCGCGAAATCCGGCGCTGGGCCGGGGTACTTAACATAGCCATACTATCGCGCCCCCGGGACAAGAGGCTGGCGCACCCGGAACACCACATCGCCGGGGCTGGCAGAATCCGGCCAGGGCTGACCTGCCAGGTCCACCATTCGCTTGTAGACACGCAGTTCCAGCATTCCGTTCCAGAACACCGTGGCATCTGCCGCCGGACCCTGTCCGCCCTGTTCGGAAACGCTCAGGGCAACGCCCCCCTGGGTGGTATCCATGGTCGCCTGCATGGGCGGAAACTCCGCCCGACCCCGCTGGTCGCCCATGGGCCAGGTCACCAGACCGCCATCCCAGCGCCCCAGGCCTTCAGCGCGTGTAATCCGGTTATCGGCCCAGGCCATAGTCAGCCGGTCGATCATCACCTCGCCTTCGATCATTGCACCGCCACTCTGGCGAATCAGGTCTTCAAACTCGGCTACCATAACCCGCCCACTCGCATCCAGCTGCGCACTGGCAGGCCAGCCAATCGTAACATCGCCATTAAGCGAGGATTGTGACGACTCGACAGAAATTGTCATTGGCCATTTCAGGCTGGTGACCTTTGGCATGTGAAGACGCCAGTCAACACGCAGCGGGAAGCCGGCAACCACAACCCCGGCCTCACCATCCCATACTTTTCCGGCAACCTGTCGCACCTGAACCTGGGGCGGCAAAGAAACGTGAGCAGAAGCCTGCTGCCAGACCCACCCAGCAGGTACCAGAAAGACCAGTGACAGCAGATAAACCAGAGCGCCCAGCAGCAGGAGCAGAAACACCTTGCCGGGGCGAAGAAAAGTTTTGGGTTCAGCGTCACTCATTCGGCGTTGCACAGATAATGGACCGGAAGCCGAGTCTAGCAAAGGCATTGCCCAAGTTCATGACAAAAAAACAAAAACCCCGCGTTGGCGTGAACCAACGCGGGGTTTTCAGTGGTGATCGGGCAGCGCCCCAAAACTTCGGAGCGCCTGGGATCAGGCCGGCATTACATCATGCCGCCCATGCCTCCCATGCCGCCCATGCCACCCATGTCCGGCATACCGCCGCCGGCTTTCTCGTCTTCCGGCTCATCGGCAACCATCGCCTCGGTGGTGATGATCAGGGACGCAACGGAAGCAGCTGCCTGCAGCGCGGAACGGGTAACCTTGGCAGGATCCAGAATACCCATTTCCAACATGTCGCCATACTGCTCAGTAGAGGCGTTGAAGCCGAAAGAGCCTTCGCCTTCACGAACCTTGGCAACCACCACAGAAGACTCACCGCCTGCGTTGTACACGATCTGGCGCAGCGGAGCTTCCATGGCACGGCGCAGGATGTTCACACCGGCTTTCTGCTCTTCGTTGATGGCATCTACCTTGTCCAGAGCCGCAATAGCGCGGATCAGGGTAACGCCGCCGCCCGGCACAATGCCCTCTTCAACCGCAGCGCGGGTGGAGTGCAGTGCATCTTCAACGCGGGCCTTCTTCTCTTTCATTTCCACTTCGGAACCGGCACCAACCTTGATGACGGCAACACCGCCAGCCAGCTTGGCAACACGCTCCTGCAGCTTCTCCTTGTCGTAATCGGAAGAGCTGTCTTCGATCTGCTTGCGGATCTGCTCAACGCGAGCTTCGATGTCCGCCTGTGCTCCTGCACCGCCGATGATGGTGGTGTTTTCCTTGGTCACGTTGACACGCTTGGCTGTGCCCAAGTCATCCAGGGTGGTGTTCTCGAGAGTCAGGCCGACTTCTTCGGAGATCACGGTACCACCGGAGAGAATCGCGATGTCCTGGAGCATTTCCTTGCGACGATCACCAAAGCCAGGCGCCTTAACAGCGTTGACTTTCACGATGCCACGCATGTTGTTCACGACCAGAGTTGCAAGCGCTTCGCCTTCGATGTCCTCAGCGATGATCTGCAGCGGCTTGCCAGCCTTGGCTACAGCTTCCAGCACCGGCAGCAGCTCTCGGATGTTGGAAATCTTCTTGTCGACCAGCAGGATGTAAGGGTCTTCCAGCTCGGCAGACATGTTGTCCTGGTTGTTGATGAAGTACGGAGACAGGAAGCCACGGTCGAACTGCATACCTTCAACCACATCCAGCTCGTCTTCCAGGCCACGGCCTTCTTCAACGGTAATGACGCCTTCCTTGCCAACCTTTTCCATCGCGTCGGCGATGATCTTGCCGATGGTCTCGTCGCCGTTGGCAGAGATGGTGCCTACCTGGGCAATCATCTTGCTGTCGTCGCAGGGCTTGGCCATCTCGCGGATCGCTTTGACCGCTTCGGTCGTGGCCTTGTCGATGCCGCGTTTCAGATCCATCGGGTTCATGCCGGCAGTAACGGCCTTCACGCCCTCGTTAACGATGGACTGGGCCAGAACAGTTGCAGTAGTAGTACCGTCACCAGCCGTGTCGTTGGCCTGGGAAGCCACTTCTTTCACCATCTGGGCGCCCATGTTCTCGAACTTGTCAGCCAGCTCGATTTCCTTGGCCACGGAAACACCATCTTTGGTGATGGTCGGCGCGCCGAAGGACTTTTCCAGAACCACGTTACGGCCTTTCGGGCCGAGGGTCACTTTAACCGCGTCTGCCAGAACGTTGACGCCCGCGACCATGCGCTTCCGCGCGCTATCACCGAATTTAACGTCTTTTGCTGCCATGTCTTCTATTCCTGTTCGTTAAACCGAAGTAACTGAATTAATCGGATTAATGAGAGTTCGTGCGATTCGCCTCAGCGATCACTCAAGCACGCCGTAAATATCGCTCTCGCTCATGATGAGGAGCTCTTCGCCGTCGATCTTGACGGTGTTACCGGCGTACTGGCCGAAGACCACGGTGTCACCCACCTTGACCGCCAGTGAGCGGGTTTCGCCGTTTTCCAGAATGCGACCGTTACCAACGGCAATCACCTCACCCTGGGAAGGCTTCTCTTTGGCGTTACCCGGCAGCACGATGCCACCCGCAGTTTTCTCTTCTTCTTCCTTACGGCGCACGACAACACGATCGTGTAGCGGACGAATTTTCATTGCTCGGTTTCTCCAATAGTCAGATTAATGTGGCAATGACATTGTTGATGTTGGTCGGATCGGCAAAACCGGACCCGACAAATTGCCCGGCTGGATAACCAACTGTTTTCAGTGGAAATCAGCCTGCAGCGAACTTGTGGTTCCTATTTGGGGTAGCGGGTAGGTGTTTTCAACACCCCGGAGAGAAATTTTTTCACTTTTTTTCGATCCGGTCCCGATCGGATTCCGTCTCGTCCTGATACTCGCCTTCTATGATGTCGCCGTTACTGTCCCGGTCAAACGGGCGTTGCCGACCGAAGGGATTTTCGCGGCCACCGAACGGATCCTGCCCGAAAGGGTTCGACCCGCCGCCAGCACGGAAATAGAAGCTGCTGCTCCGGCTTTGCCCAGCCACAACCATGCGCTTGAGCGCCTGGGCTGCCAGCCAGTGACGGGACCCGGGAATCAGGCACAGAAAACCGACCGTATCGGTAATAAAGCCCGGCGTAAGTAATAGGGCACCACCAATGGCCAGAATCAGCCCCTCGGCGACCTCCTTGGCAGGCAATTCCCCACTGTTCAGCCGCTGATTGGCCTTTAATAGCGTGGCAAGGCCCTGCTGGCGAAGCAGCCACGCACCGATCACGGCAGTCAGCAGCACCAGCCCGATGGTATTGAGCACACCAATCATGCCGCCTACCTGAATCAATACCGCCATCTCGGCGATTGGCATGATGATAAAGAGAAAAAGAAACACTGACATCGGGACCTCAAGGTCTGAGCAGGAATTTCAGAAGGTCTGGTATACTCGCAGGCCTTCAGTTTCTAACAAGAAGCCATGCACATGGCTCAACGCATCAGTGACACCGGGCCTCCGTGGAATGTTGGAGGCCAAGGATGGCCGGAAACAAGCGCACATGGACGTGCTCGTAGCGGTTCCACGGAGGCCCGGTGTCACTGGTGCCAGCACCCAAGCCGGAAGGCCGAGGGCAATAAGACGCACAGCAACCGTAAAACCACCTGATAACAGTAGTTAGGGCAAAACATGAAACTTCAAGATTCCGTGATTGCAATTACCGGCGGCGGCCAGGGCCTTGGCCGTGCCATGGGCGAATACCTTGCCGCCAAAGGTGCCAAAGTCGCGCTGATCGACCTGATGCCGGAAAAGCTGGATGAAGCGGTTGCCGCATGCAAAGCCGCCGGCTCCGAAGCCAGAAGCTACGTTTGCAACGTCGCGAAGGAAGAAGACGTCGAGAAAACCTTTGAAGCCATCGTAAAAGATTTCGGCCACCTCAATGGCCTGGTCAACAACGCCGGTATCCTCCGCGACGGCCTGATGGTAAAAGTGAAGGATGGCGAAGTCGAGCGCCGTATGGAGCTGTCCCAATGGCAGGCAGTTATCGACGTAAACCTCACCGGGGTATTCCTCTGCGGCCGCGAAGCAGCCACCCAGATGATCAAGAACGGCGATCAGGGTGTGATCATCAACATCGCTTCCATTTCCCGTGCCGGCAACATGGGCCAGAGCAACTACTCCGCCGCAAAAGCCGGCGTCTCTGCCCTGGTTCCCGTGTGGGCCAAAGAACTCGCCCGTTACGGCATTCGCTGTGCCGGCATCGCCCCGGGCTTCATCGAGACCGAAATGACAGCGTCCATGAAGCCTGAAGCCCTGGAGAAAATGACCGCAGGCATTCCGCTCAAGCGCATGGGCAAGCCGGAAGAAATTGCCTCGGCGGCCGCGTTCATCTTTGAGAACGACTATGTTTCCGGGCGGATGATCGAGGTGGATGGGGCTCTTCGGCTCTGACCCGTCGGGCTACCGGCGAATGGGGCGCCCAAGGCGCCCCATTACCACCGAAACCTCGACATCGAAACCCGCCCATCAACGACCTCAACACCCTCGGCCTCAAGACGGCTAATCTGCTCTTCAAATTTCTCGGACCCAACGGGAAAGGCAATCTGGCCGTTACTACGAATAACTCGATACCACGGCACGACATGGCCTTCTGGCAGCTTACCCAAGGCCTTTCCGATATACCTGGCCTGACGACCCAATCCAGCCATCTCTGCAACCTGCCCGTAACTGACCACCCTACCCTTTGGGACGGCCAGTACCACTTGCCAGATTTTCTGGTCTTTTGTTGGTTCGGACATCAAGAGCTCACCGCTTCTGCGTCAGGCTTTGATTCATGTCGAGGCGCTAACGCATCCAATCGATCACCATGTCGAATCATAAAAATGGCCAACAGGATGGCCGGCACACCCATTATGCCCGCCACCAGAAAGAACTCTGCGTAACCGAAACCAGCCACAACTATGCCTGAGAAACCACCGATGAACTTGCCAGGCAGGGTCATCAGCGAACTGAACAGAGCATACTGGGTAGCTGTAAATGAGGCACTGGTCATGCTGGAAAGCCAGGCAATCAGCGCCACGTTGGCAATGCCGCCACTGAGGTTATCGGCGCTCACCACGGCGGCCAGGGTAATGATGTTGGGCGGGTACTGGGCCAGAACGACAAACAGAAGATTGGTGGCGGCGGTCATGATTGCGCCAAGCAGAAGAATCCGGCGAACCCCGTAGCGAACCACCATAACCCCACCAACCAGCGAACCGGCGATGGTCATGAAGAAGCCAAAGATTTTGGTGACATCCGCCACCTGGGTTTTGCTGAACCCCATAAAATCCAGGTAGAACGGATTGGCCATCACGCCCATGGCGATGTCGGAGATCCGGTAGACGGCAACCATCAGCAGAATAATGAGGGCCAGCTCTTTGTACCGGCGGAAGAAGTCCAGGAAAGGGCCGGCCACGGCGGCGTAAAACCAGCCAACCAGCCTCGCCAGGCGGGGATTCAGATGTGTGAGCTTGGCGGCCTCCTGCTCGATCTTGTGGGCAATGTCCCGGGCGGCGGCAAAGTGGTTCACACTGGGCTCACGCACAATGAGCACCGTGAGCGCGCCAACTCCCACCAGGGCCGCCATGACCTCATAGGAAACTTGCCAGGACCAGAATTCCGCAAGGTAAAGAGCACCGGCGCCGGCCACCAGAAGCGCGAGACGGTAGCCAAAGATATACGTTGCGGCGAGGGCGGCCTGGAGCCGTTCCTCGGCAATCTCAATGCGGTAGGCATCAATGGCCACATCCTGGGTAGCGGAGGAAAAAGCCACCAGCAGACCCCAAAGCGCCATCATTTCTGGCGCCGCCGTGGCATCCACCTGAGCCATCAGGTACAGCCCCGTGGCGATGCCCGCCTGCGCAAAAATAATCCAGCTACGTCGTTTGCCCAGCAGCCGATCAAGCAACGGCAGTTTCAGGCGGTCCACCACCGGCGCCCAGAACACCTTGATGGAATAAGTTATGCCCAACCAGCTGAAAAACCCGATGGTCGCGGTTTCGACCCCGACATCCGCCAGCCGGGCATTCAGGGTGGAGAACACCAGCAGAAAAGGCAAGCCCGCCGAAAAGCCCAGGAACAACAGGGCGATCACCTGCCAGCGGGTGTAGGTGTAGAGCGTATCGCGGATCAGCGTCAGGCGGGTGCCGGTTAAGATAGTGAAGCCTCCGGATCAATCGCGGAAATTATTGAACTGCAGCGGGATATCCAGCTCGGCCTCGCGCAGCATTGCGATCGCGGTTTGCAGATCATCCCGCTTCTTGCCGGTTACCCGAACCTTGTCGCCCTGGATACTGGCCTGCACCTTGAGCTTGGCATCCTTGATCATCTTCACGATCTTCTTGGCCATGTCGGTTTCAATGCCCTGCTTCAATAGCAGGTGCTGTTTGACCAGCTTGCCGGCCTTGCTGTCGCCGTCTTCTGCCAGCGCACGGGCATCGATATTCCGCTTGGCAAACGCCATCCGCAGCATATCCAGCAACTGTTCCAGCTGGAACTCCTGCTCCGCACTGATGGTAATGCCCTTGTCGTCCAGCTCGATGTCGGCTTCAACGTTCTTGAAGTCCCAGCGATTGCCCAGTTCGCGCTTCGCCTGGTCGACCGCATTGGTCACTTCGTGCATATCGATTTCTGAAACAATGTCAAAAGAAGGCATGGTCGTTATTCTCCAACAGGGTAAGAAGGTATACTTCTTCAATCTGCCGGGGATGATACCAACCCCCGGCAGCTCCCGCACCTGACAACGGACTGGTAAAAGTAGAAAACAATGCCAAATCTGGACCTGCCCATCCTTGTAGTAGACGACGCGAAATTCAGCAGTATGGTGGTTGGCCGCACGCTGCGAAATGCCGGCTATCGCGACGTACGCATCGTCAATAACGCACCCGAAGCCCTGCAGCTGATTGAACAGCGCCCGGTCAGCGTGCTGATTGCCGACTGGCTGATGCCCGAGATGGATGGCCTGGAACTGACAGACCAGGTGCGACAACAGGACGAGCAGAACAATCATTACACCTATGTGATCCTGCTCACCGCCCGCGAAAGCGTCGAAGCCCTCTCGGAAGCCTTCGACCGGGGCGTGGATGATTTCATCTACAAGTCCGATATGACCAAGCAGCTGATACCCCGCATCTTTGCGGCCGACCGGATGGCGGACCGCCAGAACACCCTGCTCCGGGCCAACTCCCTGCTGATCGAAAACAATCGGGAACTGGAATCCACCAACATCATTGATCTGGAAACCGGTCTCTGTAACACGAAATACGGCCGTGAGCGGCTGACCAAGATGCTGCGCCACGCTGAATCCCGCGGCGGCTGCTCTGCCTACGTGCTGTGCGGCATTCGCAACTGGCAAGAGCTCAAGCGCAAACACCCACCGACGGTGATGAGTGAACTGGCCATCGGCATCGCCCGCCGCCTGAGCACTCTGATTCGGCCCATTGATGCCCTGTGCCGCGTTGGCGACAACCAGTTCGCCATCATTGCCTACTTCCCGAACAGCGACCACTGCACCACCACCGCTTTCCGGCGCGTGTTCGACGGCATCAACCACAAGGCTCTGAAGACGACTGCCGGCTACATTTCCGTGGAAGCGGGCATGGTGCTGTGCAAAGCCGACGCCCAGAACGGCACCCCGTCAATCCAGGATATGGAACGGGCCGCAGTGCAGGGACTGGTGGATGCCTACGATACACGCCGGTTTACCGAGACCGCACCCGAGATCGGAGCGACGGCCTGAAGCGGCGACACACTCGGTAACACTGATACACACTTCACAAACAGACAGGAAGGCCCGGAAGACTTATTCTGCAATCGTGGATTTAAGCAGTATCCCCCATGGTGGAGGAGCCGAGTAGTACCTCCGCCGCCATATGGGGAATCGAATCCACCGGATTAACGAATTTTTCAGGCACTTTCGTTCTTTCCTTGTTTTTAGGCCAGCTTTTTAGCTGGCCTTTTTATTTTCTGCCCCGGACGTTTCCGCGCCAGTTCCGTTATACTCCCGCTATAACGATTCCAAAAACAGTGCTGTAACCATGAAAACCCTCGGAACCGCTTCTGTCGCCGCCTTGCGCCAATACGTTCGTGCTGCCGAATCCACTGACGTGGACATCCATCGCCTTTTCGTCCAGGCCGAACTGGACCAGAGAATACTCGACACTGACGACGGCCGAATCAACGGCGAGCAGTTCCAGCACTTTATCCGTTTATTGTGCGAGCAAACCGGCAACCCGATTCTGGGCCTGGAAACCGGCGACTTCGTTCAACCTGGCTCCTACAGCGTGCTTGGCTATATCACCATGAGCTGCGCCACCCTGGGCGAGGCCGTGGCACGCATTGCGCCGTTCGAAAAACTCGTCGGAGATATGGGCACCACCAGCCTCGCCATGAAAGGCGAAGACATCAAACTGACCTGGAACTGCAACTACACCGATCCCGTCGTCCGCCCGCAACTGGTGGACAACGTATTTGCCTCCTGGGTGAACTACGCCCGCTGGCTTGCAGACAATCAGGACGCGTCGCCTAGCTCGGTAAAGCTCCGCCGATCCTCGCCAGGCTCGGAATTTGAAATGGCCTACCGGGAGCGCTGGCACTGCCCGGTGACTTTCTCAGCCGATGAGGACAGCATCACGCTCAAGAAAAGCCTGCTGGAAACCCGCCTGCGGCAACCAGACCCCCTGCTCCGAAAAACCCTGGAAGCCCATGCCCTGAGCCAGCTGGCCTCTCTGGATACCGACAGCGACCTGACCTCAAAAGTTCGCCACAGTATTCAGCAACAGCTGATGCAAGGTGTCACAAGGCAGGACATGGTGGCCGAGGACCTTGGCATGACAAGCCGGACTCTGCAGAGAAAGCTCGGGCAGGAAGGTGTGTCTTATCAGAAGCTCTTGGATGAAGTGCGGCAGAAAATGGCCGAGGACTATCTACGAAACAGCGAGTTGGCCATTCCGGATATTGCGCTAAGGCTGGGATACAGTGAAACCACGTCGTTTCACCGGAAGTTCAAGGCGGTAACGGGGAAGACGCCCGGAGAGTTCCGGGCGTCCAAAGAGCAGACTTAAAGCTTGCGGCCTTTGCCAGCAGCAATCCGAAGCCGCAGCGCATTCAGCTTGATAAAGCCTTCGGCATCCTTCTGATCGTAAGCACCCTGATCTTCCTCAAAGGTGGCAATCTTCTCGTCGAACAGAGAATCCTCAGACTTACGGCCAACCACATCCACATTGCCCTTGTAGAGCTTCAAGCGAACAGTGCCGTTTACATAGGTCTGGGTCTGATCGATCAGCGCCTGCAGAGCCTCACGCTCCGGGGACCACCAGTAACCGTTGTAGATCACCTCGGCATAGCGAGGCATGATGCTGTCTTTCAGGTGTGCCACTTCACGATCCAGGGTAATGGACTCGATGGCACGGTGAGCACGCAGCATGATGGTGCCGCCCGGGGTTTCGTAACAGCCGCGGGACTTCATGCCCACGTAGCGGTTCTCGACGATATCCAGACGACCAATACCGTTCGCACCCGCCAGCTTGTTCAGGGTTTCCAGAACCACGTGGGGCTTCATGTCCTGACCGTCGATGGCAACAATGTCGCCCTTCTTGTAGGTCAGCTCAACGTAGGTCGGCTCATCCGGCGCAGCTTCCGGAGAGACACTCCAACGCCACATATCTTCCTCGGCTTCCGCCCAGGGATCTTCCAGGTTGATGCCTTCGTAAGAGATGTGCAGCAGGTTGGCATCCATGGAGTACGGGCTCTTGCCCTTCTTCATTTCCACCGGAATATTGCGCTCTTCGCAGTACTTCAGAAGCTTCTCGCGGGAATTCAGGTCCCACTCACGCCAGGGCGCAATCACCTTCACACCCGGCTTCAGCGCGTAGGCGCCGAGCTCGAAACGTACCTGATCGTTGCCCTTGCCGGTCGCACCGTGGGAAATCGCATCGGCACCGGTCTCATTGGCGATATCGATCAAACGCTTGGCAATCAGAGGACGGGCAATGGAGGTACCCAGCAGGTACTCACCCTCGTAGATGGTGTTCGCGCGGAACATCGGGAACACGTACTCGCGCACAAACTCCTCGCGAAGGTCCTCGATGTAGATTTCCTTAACGCCCAGCGCCTCGGCTTTCGCCCGCGCCGGCTCAACTTCCTCGCCCTGGCCAATGTCGGCGGTAAACGTCACCACCTCACAGTTATAGGTATCCTGCAACCACCGAACGATGACGGAAGTATCCAGGCCACCGGAATAGGCCAGCACCACCTTTTTGATATCAGACATGCCCTTGCTCCAGACTGAACAGAATGGATGTGTTGAAAATAAGGGCGTCATTGTACGGGAGAGCGGGGGGAATGGCTATTGGGCCGAGGTATTAGGCGGGCATACGACAACCAAGGGGACAGATGAAAGCCTTCATCTGACCCCGATTTCACGGCAGAGGTTAGCGAACTCAAACAGCCTGCTGCTGCCCAATAGCCTCTTCGCGAATGCCGTCCCAGCCTTCTTTAACAGAGCGCAGAAGGGTCAGAACCTCATCCAGCTTGGCCAAATCGTTCTTGGCACTAGCTTCCAGAAGCGCCCGCTCCATGTAGTCATAAAGCGCCTCAAGCCGCGCAGCCAGATCACCACCCTGCTCGAAATCCAGGAACGAGCGGAGTCCACCAATGATCTCAATGGCCTTATTGATCAACTGGGCCTTGCCAGCGTAGTCCTTTGCCTGGATGCGGGACTTGGCCATATTGATCCGCTCGATGGCGCCGTTGTAGAGAAGCTGGATCAGCTTGTGCGGATCCGCATCAGTGATACTAGTTTGGGTGTTTACGTGCTGGTATGCCTGTAAACCGTTCATACTCGACCTCTTGGTTCGCTAATCGGCCCAGGCCGATCAGTTGTTGTTCCGGTTGTTTTGGGGTGCAAGCGCAGCTAGCTGCTGGCTTACGTAATCCTGTGTGCTGTTGAGCTGGGAAATCAGGGAGTCTGCTGCTGTGAACTGGCTGACCAACCGTTCACGATAAGCAGCAATGCGCTCCTCAAGACGAGCCTGATTTTCCTGAATCTGCTCAAGATCTCGGTTGAGGCTTTCAGTTCGGGATTCAATGGCGCCATCAGCACCAACAAAACTACTGACCAGATCGACGGTTCTTTCGGCAACCCCTTCCACAAAGGTAATAGAGCCGCGACTACCAGTCTGATCGCCAAGAATACGTACTTGGAGACCAGAAGCACCGCCGTTACCATTTCCGAGAAAAAGCACTTGGCCGTCGCCTTCCGCGGTTCGACCACCAATCGTTCCGGCCACATCGACACCAGACGTACCCGTGGCAACGGACAATCCGTAAGCAGAACCATCTTCTACTGAGGTCAGGCTAACGTTCGAATCACTGCCATATTCTGAAGACGTAAATGTAAGCTCGCCGCCACCGCCAACGCTAACCTGCACACCAGAACCAGACGCATTGAGAGCATTATTGGCATTTAACTGCGCCTGAATCTCGTCTGCCAGCTCTTGGGCTGTATTGTAGGTTTGCTGAGTGAGCTGAACGCTCACCGACGTTTCACCATTAACCTGGAACGTCAGCTCGTCATTGCCAGCGCCGATAGTCACAGGGGCAGTGAACGCAGCCCCAGACAATGAACCCTGCGTTGCCGCCTGGGTAATATTGATATCGTAACTACCCGGCTCAGTGTTCATGCCACTACGGACGAACTCGACTTGGCTATCAGTTGTCCGGCCTTGCTCAGCAAACAGTGCCGTCACATCGTCCGGGTTATTCTTCAGCTGCTCTTCAAACTTGGCGCGATCAAACTCCAGACCACCTGTTTCGAAGTTTGTCGTAATTCCCACATCCGCCAGGCTGCGGACACTGGAATTCTCCAGGCCCGGCACAACCCGTGTCAGCACCTGCCTTAATTGATTCTGGATCGACCGAACAGTGCTGTCGCCCGTGAGCAAGCTGCCAACGCCAGCCTCGGAGTTAAAACCTGCGAGGCTATCAATGGTCGCCTGAAGTGAATTGAATTTATCGACGAAGCCTTGAACCCGATCAGCAACCGCGCCGAAGTCTTGCTGAACCTTGATGACGGAGGAACCAGTCTCCGTAATATCAAAGGTTAAGCCGTCGATCACGTTCTCAAAGCTGTTAGTCGACCGGGTAACTTCAACACCGTTTATCTTCATAACGGCATCTGATGCAGCAATGGTCTCTTTCAGACCGGAATCTGCATCCATGCCGGTATTAAACGCAAAACGGGACAGCCCCTGGTTATCAGTGTCTGTGCCACCCGTATCGCCAGAAACTGAGATACTTACAGCGTTGGCAGTACCAGTCTCATCCGCAGAAAGGACCAATTGGAAGCCGTTCCCCGTATCGATCACTCCTGCAGAGACACCCGCATCCGAATCATTGATTGCGTTGGCAAGCCCCTGCAGCGTGTCGTTACTGTTATCGACGGTGATATTTGTGGTTTTATCGCCAACATTCAGTGTCAGCGTGCCCTGCCCCACACTGGTTGCGTCGCGATCGGCGAACACATCCCGGGAAGCCAAAGCCTGCGCACCAGCAAGACTGGTTACCTCAACACTGTAAGTGCCACGGCTGGCCTTGGTGCTGTCCACCGAGACCCCAATGCCTTCGTTAGAAGAACTTGCAGAAAACGCTTTGAGATTATCCGGGGCGCTGAGCTGGCGCATGGGTAGGCGCAATTCGGTAACAGCGCTTCGGAGCTTGCCATAAGCAGACAGCAAAGCCTGTGTTTGCTCTGTTTTCTGTGTAAGCCTGTTTTCCGTAGGTGCACGCTCGGCCTGAACCAACTGGTCCACAAGATCAGAGGTCAGAACACCTGAACCTATACCCAACGATGAAATGCTTGCCATGCTCATGCCTCCTCAAGGGGGCGAATCTCGTCATTGTTCAGTTTATCGGCAAAAAGCGGCAAAACTTTGCCTTTTTCTTCCGTCAATTTGTAACACCCTGTAACAGCTAACAACACCTCCCCTCTCACCTCGCGGGAGAGGGGAGAGGATTCTCCCTCTCGCCCCAAAACGCAGAACACCGCCGCCCCCTCTCGGGTGCGGCGGTGCTGAAATACCGTAGTTTATATCCGCATAAAAGCCAAAGCCCTTACACTTTGATATTAAACAAGGTCAGCGGCTCATCCTGCTGCAAGTTTTCTGCCAACCTCAATGCTAGCTCATCCGGAATCTGACGAATAACTTCTTTAGTCGACTGATCAACGACTTTCACGATGGTCTGACCAAGGTCGTTATCCACCTCAAACTGCAAATCCCGCTGCACATTCTGAACAAAATCGTTCAGTTGGCTCACCGCATCATCCAGTTGTTCCCGCTGGGCTTCACTCCGCGCCTGCAGCTTTTCAGCTTTAGACACGTCTGAAGTTACCTGTGGATTCTGGGCCTGGCTGACCGCGGCAGACGAACCAGCAAGGTCGGAGGCATTCCTGCCTTCGGCCTGAGATGACGAAATTGCCCGCGCCGGTGCTTGTTCACTGGTTCGAACCAGCTTCAGATCCGGGCTGTTCAGGTTAACGTCATTCATAGCTTTACCTCGCTATCCTCAAACGGCGTCAAGCCGGAACCCGAAGGTTCCGGCTGTTACCGCTAGCACCTTACTGCAGGAGGGACAGAACCTGCTGCGGACGGGCGTTTGCCTGAGCAAGGACGGAGATACCGGCCTGCTGCAGTACCTGGGATTTGGACAGCTTCGCGGTTTCTGCGGCGAAGTCTGCATCCAGGATTCGGCTGTTGGCCGCGCTCAGGTTCTCTGAGGTTGAGGCGAGGTTAGAAATGGTGGACTCAAAGCGAGCCTGGACCGCACCTAATTCAGCCCGAAGGCCGTTAACCTTATCCAGCGCGAAGTCAATTGTTTGAATGGCTTTGCCCGCATCTTCGCGGGTTAAAACGCTAACGCCGTTCACTGTACTGTTAGACTGACTCGCACCAATGGCTGTCCCGCCATCTTGAACCGTAAAAGTGTCAGCAGAAACTGAGAAGTCAGAGGAATCAACATCACTGGCCAACTGAATACCAGCATAAAAATTCTCAGGTGTATTACTGTCAAAGTTGGCGCCAGCCACCTTAATCGTTTCGCCGGTCGAGTTGGAGAGACGAAGCTCTGAATCACTGTTCGAGAGAGTGGCCGTAACGCCAGTTTTGTCGGAAAGAGCATTTATGTTGGCGGCCGTCTGCACGAGGTCGACAGTAGTATCAGAGTTCCCGCCATCGGCTACCACAATTTTTACGCCGTTTATGGTGATTTCACCATCAGCATCAGACGCACCAGAAGTCAAGTCACCTGCGATATCACCCGTTTTTACCTCGTTGGCCAATGACGCTGTAACGCCCGTTTCGCCACCCTTCGTATTAATCGCATCGACCACGTCAGCCGAACTAGTCGCGCTCGACGTATCTATGTCAGTACCTTCGATTACCAGCCCGGAAATTGAGGCAATATCCGAACCAGCAATAGAGGCGCTTGTAGATACACGCGCACCCAACTGGTCACCAGTACTGTTCAGACCCTCTACCTGAATTACCTGCCCCTGATTAGCACCTACTTGGAAGTTAAGTTCAGAAAGGTTTCCATTAAGAATATTCTGACCATTGAACTGAGTAGAGCCAGCAATCCGATTAACCTCTGCCACCAGTGCTTCCACTTCTTGGTTCAGGGCTTGACGGTCAGATGCTGAATTAGTGTCGTTCGCAGACTGAACGGCCAGGTCACGAATTCGTGAAAGTGCGTTTGTCACTTCACCGAGGGCGCCTTCCGCAGTCTGAGCATAAGAAATACCGTCGTTGGCGTTTCGCTGGGCCACATTAAGACCAGAAATCTGTGCACTGAAGCGGGTGGAAATCGCCAGACCAGCAGCATCATCTTTAGCAGAATTGATTCTTAAGCCGGAGGACAGACGCTCCAACGCTTGATTGCTCAAATCCTGTGATTTCTGAAGCTGGTTCTGAGCAGACAGTGACGCAACGTTAGTGTTAATACCGAGAGCCATTATGCTTCTCCTTCGACTGATGTCGTTATTTCATGGAAAAGGTCAGGCGCCCGTTTTCAGTTTGGGAGCGCCGCCCTGTTACACCACTTAACGGCGCCATTTCCGGTTGCTTTAGAAAAAAAAACGCCGTTTTTGTTAACAAATGTAAAACCGGCAATTCAATTCCCGTCAGAGCGGCAGCGCTTTGGCACAAGAATTCATAAGACCGACGCAGAGACCATTAAAATCCGATTATAAACAGACACTTAAAAGCAAACCATAAAAACTGGCACACCCTTCGCTTGCCTCCCTGCAAAACGGCAATTTAACGAATTTCAGCCGGCAACGGTTCCCAAGAAAGATCGGGCACCAGGCTTCCGGCACCTCTGAGCAGGGAGAATTGATATGCCTCAGATCATCAACACCAACATCGCGTCACTGAATGCACAGCGGAACCTTAATGCCTCACAGGGTGATGCGAATGTTGCACTTGAAAGACTTTCGTCCGGACTTCGCATCAATTCCGCAAAAGATGATGCGGCCGGCCTTGCTATCTCTGAGCGTTTCACATCTCAAATTCAGGGGCTCAATCAGGCGATACGGAACGCCAACGATGGCATCTCGCTCGCGCAGACAGCTGAAGGTGCTCTAGACGAATCTTCGAGCATTCTTCAGCGTATTCGCGAATTGGCCGTTCAGTCGGCTAACGCCACGAACTCTGCTTCAGACAGGCAAGCCCTTCAAGCTGAAGTTAATCAGTTGAAAGGAGAGCTCGAGCGCATAGCAACAACGACTGAATTCAACGGACTCAAGCTGCTAGACGGCAGCTTTCAGGCACAGAAGTTTCAGGCCGGCGCGAACGAAAACCAATCTATTTCCGTATCGATCACCGGTGCGCGAACGACCGACCTTGCCAATAACACCGTCGACAACCCGAACACGATTGCTCGCCAAGGCAGCGGCTCTGTTACAGCTGCAGGTGCCGACTCAACGGGTTTCAATACCATCGCTGCCCAGCAGTTGTCCGTATCCAGCTCCATAGGCAGTGCCACCGTTACTGTTGATCAGGGCGCAACTGCTGAAGAAATTGCGAACGCTGTTAATGACAAAATCGAGTCGACTGGCATCGAAGCCAGTGCCAGAACAACCGCTGAAATGTTCAACTTTGGCGGCACCGGCACCTACACGATGAAACTGTCCAGCGGCGGCGAGACTGCAACAATCTCTGCACAGATTGCAGATACGAACGACTTACGTCCTCTGGCCAGAGAAATCAACGCTGCCTCCGGCACAACCGGGATTTCGGCGGAAGTAGAAGGTGGCGTTCTCACGCTCATACAAGATGAAGGCAAAGACATCCTCGTGGATGATTTTTCGGGGAACGCAGGTAGCCCTGTCGCCGCTTTCAGAGGCAGCGCTGAAACTGGGGCGATTACTCTCAATGGTAGTGACCCGAACGCAGACAGCTCTCGAGCCTCGGGAGAAGTTACCTTTGATTCGTCCGTCAGCTTTGCAGTCAGTTCGTCAGTGGCTGCTGGATCTGGCAGCATTTTCAACGCTGCCGCCAACACGGCTGTCGGTTCAAACCCAGAGGACATTAGCAGTGTCAGCATCGGCACATTCGAAGATGCAACAAGGGCATTGGGCATTGTCGATGCCGCTCTGGAGACTATCAGCAGCATTCGAGCAGATCTGGGTGCCGTCCAAAACCGACTCGAATCGACAATCGCAAACCTGAGCACTACCTCAGAGAACCTTTCGGCGGCCCGTTCACGAATCCGCGATGCAGACTTTGCAGCAGAATCCGCCGAACTGGCCAGAACCCAGGTCCTCCAGCAGGCAGGGCTGTCCGTTCTGGCACAGGCCAACGCAAGACCCCAGCAGGTATTGCAGTTGCTGCAGGGTTAACGGTGCAGAACTAAACAGTGAAACCAAAACGGCCGGGCTAATTGCCCGGCCGTTTTGGTTTTATATTGCTCTAAATTCTCGGTGACTCGGATAAAAACCAGATGCTAGACTAAGTTTGATTAACTAAGTTTAGGAGCGCAAACCATGGAATCCATCAACATGCACGAAGCGAAAACCCGGTTGTCACAGCTTGTAGCTCGTGCAGCCAAGGGTGAAGCCTTCATTATTGCAAAGGCTGGCAAACCGGTTGCCCGCGTAACCGCATACGATGCCCCCGAAGCAGGTCAGCAGAAGAGAATCGGCTTTCTGGCAGGAGAATTTACTGTGCCGGATGATTTCGACCGGATGGGTCAGGATGAAATAGTCGACATGTTCGGGGGCTGACGTGAATCTGCTTCTGGATACTCACATTCTGCTCTGGGCGGCGGCTGAGCCCTCCAAGTTATCCCCTCAAGCGACAGAACTGATCGGCAATGAAGAGAACCGCCTGTATTTCAGTGCCGCCAGCCTTTGGGAAGTCGTTATCAAAAATGGTCTGGGCCGGCCGGATTTTAGGGTTGACCCTCATTTGCTGAGGCGCGGGCTTGTCGATAACGGCTACTCGGAATTACCGATCACCTCGCAACACACACTTGCGGTAAGCCACCTCCCCGATATCCACAAGGATCCTTTTGACCGGATTCTGGTTGCCCAGGCAGAGACAGAGGGCTTTTTGCTACTCACCTCGGATGAGCTGGTTGCACGCTATCCGGGGCCTATTCGGTTGATTTAGAGAACTGGCACACCTTTCGCAACACCTCTCTCAAAGCACGGCAAACCGTCCAAAACTGCAGACCTTTGCCGCTTCCCATTGCGGCTGTATTCACGAGGTGTCCCATGCAAGCCAAGCATCAAGTCCAGGTATCCCAGTCCCAACAGGCCCAGGTTGCCCGCCTGCTTCTGCAGGCCAATCTTGCCTACGGGGAGTCCAACAGCAGTGGCCTCAGCCATATCCAGCGTCTGAAGGCCCGGCAGGAATGTCGGGGCTATCTGAACGAGGCGCTGGCTCTGGAGCCGGAGAATGCGGGTGGGCTGGGCCTACTTGGCCGCGTGGAGATGGACTACGGGCAGCTTGAGAAGGCACACACCCTGTTCAATGCCAGCCTGAACCATCAGCCTGGCCAGGCGCAGCAGTACTGCAACCTGGGTTACTGGGCCCTGAAAACAGAGCGACCGGCGCTTGCAGAGCAATATTTCCTGCAGGCCCTGGACTGCGACCGGCAATCTGCCGCCGCTTTCTGTGGTGTTGCCCATGCCAAGCGGTTGCGGGGGCAGTTTGATGTGGCCTACCTGCATTATCGCAAACTTCTGGAAACCGGCGCTGAATGGGATTCCGTATACAGCGGCATGCTGAGCTGTGCCCAGCATCTGGAGGTGAACAAGGCCGATTCCGCCCTCGCCCACGATGCGATCGCCTTGCTCCAGCGGGATGGTTTGCCGCATCAGGAGCTGGGTCGGTTTGTCGGCGCGATTATCCATCAACAGTATGATTTGGATAACCAAGATGCACAGATTTTCCTGGATGCTGCCAGCGAAGACGAACTGCTGATCCTCGCCCTCCAGAAAACTCTGATGCCCAATCCGGCGGTGGAAGAACTGGTTACACTGCTGCGTCGAGCGATCATCGCCGAAGTCGCACAAACCGTTGAACTTCGCGACGAACTGCAGCGCCTGACACTGGCCATTGCTCAATACGCCGACAGAACCGGCTATGCCCTGGCCGCCGAAGACGATGAAGAACGACTGGTCTCGGCCATCAACGACAGCATCCAGGCCCAGTTTGCCCTTGGCGAGGAGCAGGACGGACTCATCGGCTCACTGATGATCAGCGCAATGTACGGCGCCCTCTTCCACCAGCCCTTCGCCGTACAACTCGGCCAATGGAACCTGGTGGACTGGCCTTTGGCACTGCAACCGGTTCTGGCCGCGAGCTATTACGACCGGGCCGAAGAAGAAGCCATCAAACAGAATTTCGATGAAAAGGCTGACGAGCTCTGCCTGGATAAGACCGATGTTCCCCAGGCATGGCCGTCCTGGTCCCAGTTGGCCTACCGCACCGAAAGCAGTCTGAAAACATTGATGGCCACAGAATTGGGGCTGGACACGGAAAATCTCCCGGCCACCCTTCGAATCATGGTTTGCGGTGCGCAGTCCGGTCAGCGGGCGATGGAACTTGCGGGCTATCTGGACGATGTAGAAGTGATCGCCGTGGACGAATCGTTAGCCAATATTGCCAAGGCCACACGTATGGCGAACGAGATGGGTATGGACAACATCGTGTTCTGGCCCTGGTCTATTGCCCAGCGTTTCGTGGCGGATGGCCACCAGGTGCACTGGATTGAAGTCGGTCGCCTGCCCTCACCGGCCATGACGAGCCTGTCTCTGGCGGCCCTGGTCAACGAAGCCACCGGCTCCGGCGCTGTGGTGCACATGCATACCGCCATTGCCGAGCAAACATCGGGTGACAAACAGATCCGCAAACTGGTTGACGAGCATAAGCTTCAACCCAGCCGCCAGACACTGCGCCAGCTCCGCCGGATGGTTCTTGCCAATCGACACGACTCAACCTGGCAAGAATTGACCTCCGACGCCGATTTCTACAGCCTCGGCGGCTGCCGGGACCGATGGTTCCGGCCACAGGACACAGCCCAGCTGAAAGAGCTGATGGCTATGGCGAGCAACGAGGTGGAATGGAAACTCGTGAAAGCACGGGATGTGGATGGCCACAGTCTGGCAACCGGGCCGGTTCAGCAGCAGATTCAGGCGGAGGCGCTGGGTAGTGAGGTACAGAGTCTGATGGGGCAGAATTTGAGTGTTTATTTTGTGAAGCGTCGGTGATTTTGAACTTGGGGTCAGAAGAAAAGTTCTTCTGACCCCGTCTTCGAAACACTCCTGCAATGTCACCTGTCGATTATTAATCAGCGCTCAAAGCCTCACGCGCCTGATTCAAAACATCATTCAGATTGCTTTCCACCACGCCCCAAACGATCACCGGATCGATAGTCGCATAGCCGTGAATAAGCACGTTCCGAAATGCGATCATCTTTTTATAATCGACAAACCGCTCAGCCTCTCCCGGAGCGATCTTGTGTAACTTACCCATCGCCTCTCCGATAATTTCGAACTGGCGCTCAACAGCAGACTGCAACAACTCGTCACTCAGATAATCGTCTTCACTGCTACCAGCAATAAAACGCTGAACCTTCTCAGCAGCTGCAAGAATATCGTAAAGGTACTTGAGAGCCTCACGCTGCATATAAGGAATGCCGCTCTTCTAGAACCGAGTCTCTGAAATAAGGATTGGTCAGTGAGGACACCGTGACCAAATCCACTGGGCGAGAAAACATTGATTCCAGTTCTTCTTTTAGCCCGAAAAACGCCGCAGCCTTTTGAGTAGCTGTTAGAGCTGGATCAAAATCCACAAGAAAATCCAGATCACTGGTCTCATTGAAATGCCCTGTCGCAGCAGAGCCGAAAACACCGAACGACATTACCCTGTGCTTTTTACAAAGCAGGCGAATCTCGTCCTGTTTTCCTTTCAACATTTCCAGTGCATTAAATGCGGCCATACTTCACTCAGTAGCTTGCAGTATATGTCTGGAGTTTAAACCTTGCCCCCCAAACAATAAAGAAAGCGGCGGCCGGAACGGCCAACATCCTTATCCTCAGATATAAGGAATCAAAGACTCCCCATACAAATGCAAATCTTCCAGAATATGCCGCCTCTGCGGCGTCAACTCCGGATCCGCCGCCAGGCGCTGTAGTTCCTGGGCATAGGCCTCCAGAGACCGCCAGCCCTTTTTCGGTTGCATTAGCCTCTGGCTACGGAACTCCTCCCACCGCTCCAGCTCTTCGCCCATCAGGCTGCCTGGATAGTTCCGCGCCCGATAGCGAAACAGCAGCTCCTGCAGGCGATTGTCTTCGAACGTCACATCCAGCTCGCCAAGCGTCTCGACCGGCTGCTCCAGCACCCAGTTCAGCTTCTCTCGATCAGCTTTACTGATGAAGCCACCTGCATAGAGCTGCTCATCCGGGTCTGTCAGATCGCTTTCGTGGGGCTGGTCGAAGGCCTCGGCAATCCTGGCTGGCAGATCCGGCGCCTTGCGCAGCATGGCGAGATTGGCCCGCAGGGTATCCCCGTCCAGGGCCAACTCTTCGAGACGCTCCGGAGAAAGGGTGGAAAGCATGTTCGCCGGTGCCAGTACCGGGCATTTGTTCAGCTGCACGCCTTTAAGCGGAAAGCGGCTCACGCCCTCCCCCAATTCTGCCTGGGAAGTAAACACCCGCTCACGAATCTGATCAGCGCTGGCATTGATTAACTCGCTTGGGTCTTCGCGCAGGTCGTAAACAATCACCAGGTTCTTATTGGTGGGATGCTCGGCCACCGGGGCCACCATGGCACAGCATCCTCGGCTGGCCGGGTACTTGGCGGATATGTGGAATACCGGCTTCATGGCAGCCGTATCCAGCATCGCCCGAGCCGAGTGTTTGTCTTTGTTCTGCAATACAAAATCAAAGAGCTTTGGCTGCTTCTCCTTGATCAGTTTGGCCACCGCAATGGTTGCCTCAACATCCGACATGGCATCGTGGGCCGCCTCGTGTGCGATTCCGTTGGCAACCGTTAGCTCCTCCAGTTTGAAACTGGGACTTCCATCTTCTTTGCGGGGCCAGTTGATGCCCTCAGGGCGCAGCGCATAGGTGAGGCGCACCATATCAATGATGTCCCAGCGGGAATTGCCATTCTGCCACTCGCGGGCATAGGGATCCCGCAGGTTGCGGTAGAGGGTGTGGCGAGTCACTTCATCATCAAAGCGCAGGCTGTTGTAGCCCACCACACAGGTGCCTGGCTGGCTGAAGGCCTCGTTGATCTGGGCGATAAACTCGGCCTCTGGAAAGCCATCTTCCAGTGCCTTCTGGGGCGTAATGCCGGTAATGAGACAGGCTTCGGGCGATGGAAGGTAGTCGTCCGCTGGCTTACAGTAAATCACCAGCGGGTCTTCGATGATGTTGAGATCCGCATCCGTTCGCACGCCGGCAAACTGGGAAGGCCTGTCGTGAACCGGGTCTACCCCGAAAGTTTCGTAATCGTGCCAGTAAAACGAGCGGATCAAGGGATTAGGCTCCTGCCGAATGAATTTGCACTGGCAGGAGTTTAGCATTTAAAACAATCGAGTACCCATATCGTCCCGATGGGTCTGCAGCCGGTCCACACCCTGGGTGATCAATTGGCTCATATCCACTTTCATGCTTGTGGGCAGATTAATAAACACGCCCTTTCCAGCATTTATCACGGTGGCGCCATCCGGGCTCTGCCAGTCCACCCCTTCACGCTGGAAACCAATGAAGAAGTCGCTGGTGAAATCAGTCACCCCATCGACACCCTCTTCCCCAACATACAGCGACTGCAGGTGGGTTAATGGTGCGCAGTTAGTGCCAGAGGCACAGTCTGCCGTTCCATCGTCAATGCCTATATGACTGGCCCGGTATTGGGTGGCCTGAGTGTTCCCATCAAACAGGGTCGCATCGAATTCCTGCCCGGAGCCATCCACCAGTTTCAGGCCAATATCGCCACTGAAACTGCTGGTGATTGAGGAAACAGACCCCCGGGCCTGGCCAAAGCCCAACCTGAATCCAGCAAGCTCACCAGCGCTGTCGTTCGCCAGTTCGATGTATGGCTTGGCTGCCTCAAAATGAACAGTATCGCCCGCGCTGTAGGTGCGGCCGTTGAATTGATCGCCGTCATCCCGGGCGATATGCCCCAGCGCCAAGTGCTGGGCAGCGAAGTCCATGCCGCCGTCGATTTCGCCGGCTGTCGCATCGTCGATATTGACGCGGGTCTCGACGTCCATGCCCAAAGTCATTCGAGTAAACTGATGTCCATCGACACCGCCGTCAATGTTCTCAATCTGCATAAAAGCCTGCCCGGTCACCTCACCCATTGTTTCCTCTGAAATGGGCTTCAGCTCAGCCTGGGCAACGGGCGCAATACCCAGGCAGAACATGGTGACGGCAGCGTATCCGTACGCTCGCTGTCTCATAATCTTGCGTCTCTGAATTAATCGTTAAGAGTCAGTTTCCGACGCCCGACTCCGCTGCAGCCCGGTTTATTTTTGGATTTCCGGTGCTCACAGGCGGCAGTGTTTGACATTATTTTTTATTTGCCGCAAACACACTATAACCAAGGCAGATCGGTCAATAGAGTGAGCAGGGTCACACTCACCATTTACAATTCAGTAATACTCAACCAACTTTGAATACAGTCACAAAACCTTTGGTTTAAAATACTTACAACAACTCACCCATTGACACGAATGCTGTAGCAAACGTGTACACAACAAATACTGCTGGTATACTTTCGCACCTTATGACCAACCCTCTACGGCCTCATCAATGACCACCCGCATTCTGATCTGCGACGACTCTGCCCTGGCCAGAAAGCAAATGGCCCGAGCCCTGCCAGAGGGATTGCGCGGGGACGTCAGTTTCGCGAAAGACGGTGTGGAAGCTCTGGAGAAACTGCGGAGACACGAGGCCGAGCTGATGTTCCTGGATCTGAACATGCCGGAGATGGACGGCTACCAGGTGCTGGAACAGGTTCGAAAGGAAGATCTGCCGGTGATGACCATCGTGGTTTCCGGCGATATTCAGCCTGAAGCCCGGGAACGGGTCAAAAAACTCGGCGCCCTCGACTTCATCAAGAAGCCAACCGAAACGTGCATTGTGCTCGACCTGCTGGTGGAGTATGGGGTGTACCGCCCCGGAGAGCTCGAAGACACGGCGCTTCAGGACACCAACCTGAAAAGCACGGCCAGCCCCGCTCCGGAAATCTCCGTTTCCCTGAACGACTACCTGCAGGAAATCTCCAACGTTGCCATGGGCCGGTCTTCGGATCTTCTGGCCCGCCTGTTACGGGTTTTCGTGAAACAACCGATTCCGAAGGTTGCGTTCCTGGCCAACTCCGAACTGCACATGGCCATTTCCTCGGTCAGCGACAGCGACACCTATTCTGCGGTGTGCCAGGGATTCACCGGGGCCGGCATCGCCGGAGAGGCTCTTCTGCTGTTTGCAGATGCCAGCTTCCGGGAAATGGCAGAGATGCTTCACTACGACACCCTCGAAGGCGAGGCGGTCAACGTGGAGGTGCTGATGGACATGTCCAGCATACTCTTCGGCGCCTTCCTCAAGGGCATCGGCGACCAGCTGGACCTGAAACTCGGCCTTGGCCACCCCACCGTGCTCGGCCAGCATCGGCAGATCACCGAATTGCTCGAACACCACAGCGCCCGTGAAGAACAGTTGCTGTGCATCGAAATCTGCTATGCCCTGGAAGACCGGGACATCGAATGCGACATGCTGATCCTCCTCACCGAGGATTCAGTGCCTTTTCTCGAAGATCGCCTGCAATATCTGGTGGACTGACTCATGGCCATAGAAGAATCTGAAGCCAACTCCTTTCACTGGCTGATGGACATGCTGGAATCCGTGGAAGTGGGCCTTGTGGTGCTCAACCTGGATTTCAGAGTGGAAGTCTGGAACGGCTTCATGGAGAACCACAGCGGCATCACAGCGAGCAAGATCCAGGGCCAGGTGCTGTTCGACGTATTCCCGGATATCCCAAAAGCCTGGTTGACCCGTAAGGTGGACGCCGTCGCCTTGCTTAATACCAAAGCGTTCACCTCATGGGAGCAGCGCCCTTACCTGTTCCAGTTCCGCAATACCCGGCCCATCACCGGCACGGAAGAGTACATGTTCCAGAACCTCACCATCAGCCCGCTCTCCGGCACCAACGGGGAAGTCGAGAAAGTGTGCCTGATGGTGTACGACGTTACCGACATCGCCAGTAGCAAAATGGCCCTGGAAAGGGCCAACGAGCAGCTGGCCAAACTGAGCATGACAGACCGCCTCACCGGCCTGCTTAACCGGGGCACCTGGGAAAACCTGGTGGACGCAGAATTCGAACGCTTCCGCCGCTATGGCCACACCACCAGCCTGGTGATGTTTGACATCGACCATTTCAAGCCAGTGAACGACACCCATGGCCACCTGGCCGGGGATGAAGTAATCAAACACACAGCCAGGGTCACCCGCAATGCCATCCGCCAGTCCGACAGCGCCGGCCGCTACGGCGGGGAGGAATTCGGGATCATACTGCCGGAAACCGACGCCGAGGGCGCACGCATCATTTGCGAGCGGATACGGGAAAGCATTGAACAGAGCGTGGTGGAAACCAGCGCGGCATCCATACGCTATACCATCAGCATCGGCATTGCCCAGTTAACGGACGAGCCTGAGAACTATATGCAGTGGATGCAGAAGGCAGACGAGGCACTATACGCGGCAAAGGAAGGTGGTCGAAACAGGGTAATGGTGGGTTAAAAGCCCCTCTCCACGCAAGGAGAAGGGCCAACTGACATCAGTCCTGCTGCCAGCTCTGCACAGCTTCCTTACCATGCTTCTGACGCCATTCATTCAGCGTCTTGTGATTGCCACCGCGAGTCTTGACCACTTCACCGGTGTGCGGGTTCTTATAAGTCTTCATCGGGCGCTTCGGGCGGCTACCGGCCGTTGAATCGGCTTTGCCGCCTGACACGGAAGGATCGATTGCAGAAAGAATCTGAAGTACATCCTTGGGTGACTTGTCATACTCCTTCATCAAGGCGCGAACCTTGTTTTCAAACTCCAGTTCACCTTTTAGAGCCTGGTCTTTTTCAAGCTGTTCCAGCTCTGCAGCAAGCTTTTCCATAAGCTGTTTTTTCTGATAATAGTCGTTAATCTTTGCCATGGAATTAAAACCTTATTCAAATAGGGGTTTTAAAAAACTTAAATGGAGTTGACTAAAAGTCGCCTACGATAATAATAAAATAACTGTGAGCTGGCAAAATTATTTATTTACGAACCATTAATAAAAAATCCGATCAACATGATCGGATTTTAAACATACACTGTACAAAAATTGCGCTTACAATCTTAAATCCGCTTCACCTAATGGCAAAACACCCTTCAGATCAAAGAGCACGCCATTGTCTTTCAAATAAGCACGCAGTTCTTTCGAAGATTTGGCGGCATATTCACGGTGAGGCACCGCAAGAAACACTGCATCATAATCTCCGCCGCTCGGGGATTCCACCAGGGAAATACCATATTCATGTTCAGCTTCGGCATTATCCGCCCAGCAGTCCGTTACATCCACGCAACAGCCAAAATCTTCCAGCTCCCGAATAACATCAATAACCCGAGTGTTCCGTAAATCCGGGCAGTTTTCCTTAAAGGTAAGACCCATTACCAGCACTTTTGATGATGCCACGGTATGCCCGGCCTTGATCATCGCCTTAACCAGTTCGGCTGCTGCATAGGGTCCCATATTGTCGTTTACCCGCCGGCCAGACAGAATAATTTCCGGGTGGTAACCAATGGCCTGGGCTTTGTGAGTAAGATAATAAGGATCTACTCCAATACAGTGGCCACCGACCAGGCCGGGCTTAAACGGCAGGAAATTCCATTTTGTGCCCGCCGCAGCCAGTACTTCATGGGTATCAATTTTCAAGCGTGAGAAAATCATCGAAAGCTCATTCATCAGTGCGATATTCAAATCGCGCTGTGTATTTTCGATAACTTTTGCCGCTTCAGCCACTTTAATGGAGCTGGCTTTGTGGGTCCCTGCAGTAATAACACTGGCGTAAAGTGCATCGACTTCATCGGCAATTTCCGGAGTGGAACCAGAGGTCACTTTCATAATGCTGGTTACGCGGTGCTCTTTATCACCAGGGTTAATTCGCTCAGGACTGTAGCCGGCAAAGAAATCTCTGTTGAATGCCAGACCGGAGACTTTTTCAAGAACGGGCACGCAAACTTCTTCCGTTGCGCCGGGATATACCGTGGATTCGTAAATTACGATATCGCCCTGCTTCAAAACCTTGCCAACGGCTTCGCTCGCTTTTACCAAGGGCGTTAAATCCGGTTTTTTGAATTCATCAATTGGAGTTGGAACGGTCACAATGTAAATCTGGCAACCGCGAATGCCTTCAAGATTATCTGTAAAAGACAAACCCGATGCTGCAGCTAACTCTTCCCGGGACACCTCACGGGTGAAATCAGCACCATCTTTCAACTCGGCAATACGTTTTTTGTTGATATCAAAACCGACGATTTCCCGCTTTTCGCCAAAGGCAGCGGCAAGAGGCAGCCCCACATAGCCAAGACCAATAACTGCAATTTTCTTCATTTGCATTCCTTTCCCCAGAAGCAAAACCCTGCGTCGTTCCGCCCTATTCAGATGGGATAATTATGTCTGTACCCGTCAGAGATTGAAAACACCTTTTCAACGCCAGTTTGGCGACCTGATCACCGTGGACAATTCGAATCTCTCGGGGAGAGAAAGGTATACCTGATACAAACTCCACCAGATCCGATTGCCCCGCATGGGCCGAGTACCCCCCAACCTGATGAATCCGCGCTCGAATATCATAGCGGTTACCATCCAGCTCAACCCAGCCACCACGAGGACCGTAAGTGAGAATATTCCTTCCCGGCGTGCCTGCGGCCTGGTAGCCCACGAACAGGACATCGTTTCGTTTATCGCCCAGCATAGCCTTCAGATAATTCACAACACGACCACCGGCACACATGCCGGAACCGGCCAGAACCACACAGGGACGATGAGAGCGGGAAAGGTAATCCACCGCATTCAGGTGGTCTTCGTGGGAGTTGATGACGGTGAGTTGCTCGAACGAGAGCGGATGCCGGCCCTGGCGAACCAATTCGGAAGCCTCCGCGTCCCAAAAGGGCTTGAGGTCACGATAGATTCGGGTGAATTCGGCGGCCAGGGGCGAATCAACAACGATTTGCAGATCGCCCCACAGCTCTCCTCCAAACTCATGGATCAGGCCCTCAATCTCATACAGCAACTCCTGCGTCCGCCCAATACTGAACGCTGGTACCAACACCGTGCCGCCATCTTCAAGAGCACGCTCCAACACGGCCTTCAATCGATAGCGCCGCGTTTCCCGGTCCTCGTGGTCCTTGTCGCCATACGTACTCTCAATAACCAACCGATCTGCCCGCTCCGGGGATTGAGGGGCTGGCAACAAGGGAGCATGGGGCGCCCCAAGATCGCCACTGAACACAATTCGCTCTGCAACATCCCCCATTCGAGCATCACACTCCACATAAGCCGAACCCAGGATATGCCCTGCTCTCTGAAGCCGAACCGAGAGCAAACAATCGCCATCATCAAACACCGAGTGCCAATGGGCATAAGGCACCGGCACCAGGCGGGAACGAATCAGCCTCAGAACCCGCTCAATCAGCTGACGGTCACGGGTAAAGCCGATTTTCAGGGCATCTTCCAGAATTTCCGGCAGCATAATGGCCGAGGGTTCGGAACAAATGATGGGGCCTTCGAAACCTGCAGCCAGCAAATAGGGGATGCGCCCCACATGGTCGATATGTACATGGGTGACTACCAAGGCCCGGATGTGTTCGATGGGGAAATCAATGGAGAGATCGGAAGCGGAAGCGCTGCGGCCCTCGTCCTGGCCCTGAAACAGGCCGCAATCTATGAGGATGCCTCTTTTTTGGGATCCCTGAGCCAGCGAAAGTTCGTGGCAGGAGCCGGTAACACCAGAGGTGGCGCCGTGGTGAGATATTGAAATCATACTTGAACGTCCTTGTTGATAATTCTGAACCCGGCCCAGTCCCGGGCCAGATTTTCTATTCGCTTACAGGTTACCGAAAATCCTCTTCTCTGACCGGAGAGTTCCTGCTGATATCATGCCGTGCGACCTTGCCAACAACGGTTTTCAGATGCTTTGGCGCCAGCCCGAAACCAGGGCGAACACTGCGAACATCTCCCCCGGATATGACTTCCCCCGCCCTGATATCATTCACAAAGTACAAGGAACGGCGAAACAGCGCGTTTCCCTGCTCGCTGGATTTCCTACCGTAATCAACCTTTCCTAAAGCTTTCCACGCAGTCTTGCTGTCCCGGCAAAGCGCTTTGAGATCCTCAGGCTCGAGGGAAAAGCTGTCATCAGGCCCGCCACCAGATCGGTCGAGCGTGAAGTGCTTTTCAATGATCGACGCACCCAGAACAACGCTGGCAATCGCCGTTGTATTGTCCAGGGTATGATCCGACAACCCTGTAATCAGACCAAAGCGCTGCTGCATGTCCACAATGGTTCGAAGGTTATAATCTTCCGCTGGCGCTGGATAGCCACTCACGCAGTGAAGAATCGCCAGCTGTTTACAACCCGCTCGCCGCGCTGCATCGATGGCCTCCTGGATTTCTTCAGCATCCGCCATCCCGGTGGAAATAATCATCGGTTTGCCGGTGCGGGCCACGTACTCGATCAACGGCAGATCCACCGCCTCGAACGAGGCGATCTTGTAGGCCGGGGCGCCGAGTTCCTCAAGCAGATCTACAGCAGTAGTATCGAACGGCGAACTGAAAATCGTGATCCCCAGCTCCCTAGCTCGCTCAAACAACGGTTTGTGCCACTCCCAGGGCATGTGAGCCTCTTCATACAACTCATAGAGGGTTCGACCGTCCCAGAGCCCACCTTTGATTTTGAAATCATCAGCATCGGAGTCCAGGGTGATGGTATCAGGCCGGTAAGTCTGCAACTTTACCGCGTCTGCCCCGGCTTCAACCGCCTCATCAATGATTTTTAGAGCCGTTTCAAGCTTCCCGTTATGATTAGCAGACAGCTCTGCAATTATGTAAGGCGTCTGAGATGATGAAATCTCGCGACCATCAATGACAATTTTTGCTTCACTCATAAACACGCCCTTAAATCTTTATTTCGCGTTTTTCCACTCGGCAGCCAGAAGGCCGAAACAGATAACGTCGTGATAACGCTCGCCATCGTAGTGCTGCTCTCTAAGGACACCTTCCCGGGTGAATCCTAGGCGCTCATGGAAGCGGATTGACCGTTCGTTAAAACCAAGAGCCTGCCCGCAGAGTTTATGCATTTCCAGCTCTTCAAAGGCGTAATTCAAGGCAACCTCACCAAGCGACCGCCCGGTTCCTGGCTCTGAGTCCGGCGCTAGATAGAAGCCCCAGTCTGCAACCTGGGCGCAGCGGGTCGAAGAGAAATTTACGAAGCCGACCGGAGCCGAATCCACTTCGTAGATCAGCAGCCACACACCGGAGGCTTCACTGTTCCGAGCAAACCACTGCTCATGCTCTTCGGGGGAGATTTCATGGCTGGTGTACATAACCTGTCGCACATCGGAATGATTTCGCCAATTGAGAACCCGCGCCAGGTCCCCGGAGCGCATAGGTCTCAGCAGCCCCCTACTCATCCGAAACCTCCCGGAGGGCATCAGCCACGCGCCGCACACCCAAGCCATCGCAGATTGCAGCAGCATTCTGGCTCATTTCAAGCAACCTTCCGGGCGCGAATACGTCACTTATCGCCCGGGGCAATGTCTTTTCAATAGCGTCCGGCCAACCCAAGCTGAGTGCTGCGCCCGCTCGTTTCAGTGCCTCAGCGCCCGGCCGCTGGTTGTCAGCCATTACCACGAGCAAACTGGGCAAACCAAGGCAGCAGCGTTCCCAGGCAGAGCCCCCAGCGGCACCAATGGCAAGATCTGCCTTGCTCATCAGCTCCGCCATGTTGTTGGCATTTACTACTACCCGTGCATCCAGACGCATTGATTCAGCTTGCTCTATCACCTCGTCGATATGAGGACAGGCGGCCCCGAGAACGACGGTAACCCGATAAGCGGGAACAACCTCGATGGTATCCAGTACCCGCAGAACATCGCCGGTGACATTCGCCCCATCCACGCCACCCATACTAACGAGTATGTTTCGGGGCTCCCGGGTTTGCCGTGCTTCAAGGGACATGGCACGTGCCCGGCGGAACTCGGGCCGAAGCAACGCGTAATCAGAGCCAATCAGCTTTTTGGCGTGGCCCGGTATCAGACCATCGTAATCATCCGGTTTACGACCAAGATTCTGGTCCAGAAGCAAATCACACTGGTGCTTTCGGTCTGCAAGATCATCAATAGCCATCAGGCGACGGCAAGAACCAACAAGATCAGACTCCCAGCGATTATCGAGTGCGTAGTGGTCTACCACCAGCCAGTCCAACTCTATTCCTTTCAATGCCTGCAGAGTTTCAGAGGCATCGGCTTTCCAACCCACTCCCAGCCAGCCGGCATGGGGTGGCTCACTTTCAGAACGACGAGCGCTTTTCTCCGTCCCGCCCGATGAAAGCATCAAAAAACGATGCCCCCTGCTGCGCACTGCGCCCTCCAGACTTCCCGGTTCCTGGCGCATTACGAAAAAACATCTGGCACCGGCTTCCGACAGTGCGTCTGCCAGTGATAGGCAGCGCATCACATGGCCAGAACCCATAAGCGTGGAGGCATCAACCCGGAAGGCGACGGCAAGCGAATCAGTCATTGCGCGCTCGGGTTCTTAACGCTTCGAACATATACTCTGCGTTCTCCCAATCCTCATGGGTATCGACGTCCTGAACACGATATCGAGGAATAGGTACTCCGATCGAGTCCCGTCCAAAGATCATCCGCTCCTCAAGCCAGGCCTCCGCGGTTCCCCAATAGAACTGACCGGCATCGTGCCAGGCTTCTTCCAGATCCTGGGAACGTGTCGAAAACTGCTCCGGGTGCATCATTTCCACCCGGCCGCCATCGGCAAGGCGCAGTGCACGCTGGATAGGAAAAGCAAAGCTGGTCACAGAAAACGCGAAGCTGCAGCCCACAGATTGAAGCCGCCTTTCGCCCTCCTGAATGTCCGCAGGCGTGATGAAAGGAGCTGTGGCGTAGATACAGCAAGCCAGATCGACGACATGCCCGGAACCGACGAACCACTCAACCGCGTGGCGTATCACCGGCAGCGTTCCCGTGTAATCATCTGAAAGATGCTCAGGACGCATGAAAGGAACTGTAGCGCCGCAATGCCTGGCAACTTCGGCGATCTTTTCGTCATCGGTTGAAACTATCACCTGGTCGAAACAGCCACTCGCTCGGGCCGCCTCAATGGACCAGGCGATCATCGGTTTGCCGCAAAAATCCCGGATATTCTTGCCCGGAATCCGTTTGCTGCCTCCCCGGGCCGGAATTACCGCAACCTTCATGCTGCGAGGGCCTTCTGCAGCGCCGCTGCTACCACATTCTGCTGCTCAAACGTCAGGCCGTGGTACATGGGAATGCTGATCGCCTCGTTGTAATAACGCATGGCTTCCGGGAAATCCTCGGGCGCGAACCCCATTGCTGAGTAATAGGGCTGGGTATGGACAGGGATGTAATGCAGGTTTACACCAATTCCCTGCACCCTCAGCGATTCGAATACCTCACGGTGGCTGGCGCGAGTCTCTGCCAATTTCAGTCGGATTACGTATAGGTGAAGACCGGAATAGCTGTCCGGATGCTGCCATGGCGTCACTACCGGCAAATCCGCCAGCAGCTCATCGTATCGCCGGGCCAACTCATGCCGGCGCTTCACGAAGTCGTCGAGCCGCGTCATCTGGCTAACACCCAGGGCCGCCTGCAACTCCGTCATTCGGTAGTTAAAACCCAGCTCTACCTGCTGATAGTACCAGGGGCCGTCCGGCTCATGGGTCATTCTCATGGGATCACGGGTGATGCCATGGCTTCGCAACAATTCCATTCGCCCGGCGAGGTCCGGATCATTAGTAACAGCCATTCCGCCCTCTCCAGTGGTTATAATCTTCACAGGATGAAAGCTGAACACCGTTACATCACTGAATCTGCAGCTGCCGATGAAATCATCGCAGTGCTTTCCACCAATGGCGTGAGAAGCATCTTCAATGATTCGGAACCCGTACCGATCGGCCAGACTTTTTATCCGAGCCATATCACAGGGCTGTCCACATAGGTGAACAGGCACCACTATCTTTGGTAGACGTCCAAGCGCCTCTGCATGCTGCAACTTCCGTTCGAGCGCATTCGGGCACATGTTATACGTATGGGGATCGATATCGACAAAGTCGACTTTGGCGCCGCAGTAAAGGCCACAATTGGCAGAGGCAACAAAAGTCACCGGAGATGTCCATAACCAGTCCCCAGGCTTCAGCCCCGCAGCCGCGCAGGCAATGTGTAATGCCGAGGTTGCGCTATTGACAGCCAGACCAAAAACAGCGCCAACGTGGCTTGCAACCCTCTGCTCGAATTCAGGGACCACGGGCCCCTGCGTAAGAAAATCAGACTTTAATACATCTACAACGGCATCAATATCCTGTTGAGTGATTTCCTGCCGGCCATAGGGAATCATAAATCAGATACTCCCAATGCTTTCCCGATTGGCGTCAATCCAGGCTTGGAGCTGCTCTTCAGTCATCCATTCTTCATTGTTATCACTCGAATAAACAAAGCCCTCGGGCACTTTTTTTCCATCCTTGATTCTTGCCTCATCAGCGCTCCAGTCGTGTATCGCTGGCAAGATCTTGAAATGCTCGGGATACTCGTAGGTGTAGTAGGAGTCTTCAGCGCCAATCATCTGCTCGTGCAGCTTCTCACCGGGGCGAATTCCAACAATTTCCTGCCTGGCCTCAGGCGCAATAACGCGGGCAAGGTCGGTAACTTTCATGGAGGGAATCTTCTTGACATAGATCTCGCCACCTTCCATGTCCTCAAATGCATGCCACACCAGTTCAACACCCTCTTCCAGCGAAATCATGAAACGGGTCATTCGCTCATCGGTAATAGGCAGAATACCTTGATCACGCAAAGACATGAAGAATGGTATGACAGACCCCCTCGAACCCATAACGTTCCCATAGCGAACCACCGCGAAACGGGTCTCATGACCACCAGCATAAGAATTACCAGACACAAACAGCTTATCTGAAGCCAGTTTGGTTGCACCGTATAAGTTAATCGGGCTGCAGGCCTTGTCGGTCGACAGCGCCACCACTCGTTTAACGCCTTTGTCGATACAGGCATCGATCAGGTTCATGGCACCATTGATGTTGGTTTTGATGCACTCGAATGGGTTGTACTCGGCGATGGGAACGATCTTTGTGGCAGCCGCGTGGACGACATAATCAACGCCATCCAAAGCCCGATACAGCCTGTCTCTGTCCCGTACATCTCCGATGAAGAACCGCACGCGGCGGTCACCAGAGAACTTCTTCGCCATTTCCCACTGCTTCATTTCATCCCTAGAAAAAATAATCACTTTCCTGGGGTTATATTTTTCCAGAAGCATGGGTACAAAGGTGTGGCCAAAAGAGCCTGTGCCGCCGGTAACAAGTATGGAGCTATTGTTAAACATTTACTTTCGCATGCCTCTGAAACACTCTTTTATTAACACTGTCTTGAATAGATAAAATCAGGCAGGAAAACGCCGAACCTTACCTGCCTCAGACGAAACAACAGACAATCTGCCCTTGCCATCGAACCATAGCAAATCAGCAACGCCATTATCGGGAGTAAATCCCGTCGGCGCCTGCTGAAGAATCGACAGAACCTCGTTACAATCAAAATCATGACTAGCCCGCATCAGGTTGTTTAAAACCTGCTCCACCTCTTTCCAGGGCATGGATAATTCGCGGGCCATCATTATACGTGGGTGGTCTGTACCTCTGGGGTCGTCCCCTATGAGGAGTTCTTCATACAGTTTTTCGCCAGGCCTGAGACCGGTGAACACAATTTCAATGTCGCCGCCGGGACGATCGTCCGTCTTCTCCGTCAGGCCCATCAGATGGATCATTTTCCTGGCGAGCTCAGCAATTCTGACGGGCTCGCCCATATCAAGTACAAAAACCTCTCCGCCTTTTCCCATGCTGCCAGCCTGCAAAACCAGCTGGCTGGCTTCAGAAATCGTCATGAAATACCGGATGATGTCCGGATGGGTAACGGTAACAGGGCCGCCGTCACGAATCTGATCCCGAAATAACGGCACAACTGACCCGGAGGAACCGAGCACATTGCCGAAACGTACCATGGAGAACACAGTATCCGATTGCCGCTGAGCCAGCCCTTGAAGCACAAGCTCTGCCATACGCTTGCTGGCCCCCATCACATTGGTTGGTCTTACCGCCTTGTCGGTTGAAATGAACACGAAGCGCTCGACGCCAGCCGCAATGGCTGCTTCAGCAACATGCAGAGTTCCAAACACATTATTGTGCACACCCTCCAACATATTGTGCTCAACGAGCGGAACATGCTTGTAGGCAGCAGCATGATAGACCGTTTCAATCCTTAACGATCGCATTGCCAGCTCCACACGCTTGCGACTCATCGCGTTGGCCAGCAACGGCACAATACGGACATCGATGCTTTCCACTCGGCTAATAGAGTTGAGTTCCCGTTCTATTGCATACAGCGAAAACTCTGATTGCTCCAGCAAAACGAGTACTTTGGGCTTGTGCTGCAAAATCTGCCTGCACAGCTCAGAACCAATGGAACCGCCAGCTCCTGTCACCATCACAGCTTTTTCGAAAAGGCTCTGCGATACGCTTTTGAAATCAAGGGTTACCGGGTCCCTGCCCAACAGATCTTCAATTTCAAGGTCCCTGATATCATTTATTCTTGCCTGCCCGGCAACCAGTTCCTTTAGCGAGGGTACAGTCTGAACAGGAATACTCAGGCGCTCCAGCCTCTTCACCAAAGACCTGCGGTCGACTCGGGAATCCTCATCAAGCGCCAACAGAATGCGCTCTGCCCTGTGCCGGGAAACCGCTTTTTCAATATGATCGAGACTCACCACAGGCAGGCCTTTAACCAGCGTTTTATGATGGGACTCTTCAAAGGCGATAAAGACAACCGGACGATATTCAATCCCCTGGGTGATTGCAGAAGCCAACTGCATCGCAGTCTCCCCGGCCCCGACAATAGCAACTCGCTCTTTGGCTTTCTGAAGCGGATGATTCACGATAAATCGCACGCCAAGCCGGGTCCCCCCAACGAAAAGGAAGGCAAGAGAACCGTATATAACTGGAACGGAACGTGGAACAAAAGCCTGAAGGGAATACCCCAGTACGATAAGCGTGACACTCGAAAGCACCACGCCATAGATGATTGTCAGCAAGGCTTCATCACCCAGATACCGGATGACCGCCCTGTACAAACCAAGCTTTATGAAAAAGCCTATTGTCAGACCCACCGTGATGGCAGAAGCAACAATTTGTCTGGCTTCCGGCACCCAGGCAGGTTCTTCAAGTCTCAGTGCAAAAGCCGCCCAAAGCGCAAGGAAAAGGAACAGAGCGTCTGAAACAACTGAAATCAGCCTCTTCTGAAAACGCGGCAATTCTAGAAATGCATCCAGCATATTATCGCCTCACACGATCACCCGCGCCTTTCCCAAGCACGGTTAAAAATATGTATTTGAGGTAGCTCTTCAAACTCAGGCTTTCCAGCATCTCAGCATCTGTTTTTGCCAGAACAAAAGGCGTAGACATATCAATATTATTGATCTGAGCAAGCCCCGTAATACCAGGGCGGGCCCGAAGAACGCCCCACCGTTCACGTTCATCAATCAATTGCTGCTGGCTGAACAGGCATGGCCGTGGACCAACGAGGCTCATCTCACCCTTCAATACGTTCCACAACTGCGGCAGCTCATCCAGCTTCGACCGACGCAGAAAATGACCAAACGGTGTTACCGCCGACGAAGCGACAAGGTGACTGGCGACACTCTCAGTATTTCGGCTCATCGTCCGAAACTTGATCAGCACAAAAGGCTTCCCGCCCCTGCCTACCCGAACCTGTCGGAAAAACGGTGACCCCGTATCAATAAGGCCAACACAGGCGATCACCACCATAAGCGGCATCCCAACCACGAGCCCTGTAATCGATAAAACAACATCCAGCAATCGAATCAAAGCTTACTCCATATCTTTGAAGCAGCGCTTCAGTCCGTCACTTAATGATACCGGAGCCTGCCAATGCAAAAGCTCCCGGGCTTTGCTGGAATCCACCTCGAGGGAGCCCGCAACGCGGCGAAACATAGCACGTTTGCCGAATAATTGGGCCGTTACCTCAAGCAGTCTTAACGGGAAAGGGAACTGAAAGGATGGCCTTCCCGCCGCCCTGGAAAGTTCACAAAGAAGCTGGCTGACTGAAAGGTCCCGGCCGTCCGAAACCAGGAACACCTCGTTTGCGGCCCCGGGATGCTCAATACAAACCCCGATGAAGTCCGCCACGTTGTCAACCCCAACCAGGCTGCGTTTGTTTTTGAATGCTGCCACCGGCAAAGGCAGCCTGCTCGAGGCCAGCTTCATCAGTGTCCTGAAATTCCCTTTGACGCCAGCTCCATATACCAGAACCGGGCGAACAATAACCACCTCCAACCCTGTTTCCCTGGCGATGGACAATAAGACACTCTCCGCCTCCATCTTCGATACAGAGTAGGCGTCCTCGGGCGCAGGCTTATCCGTTTCTTTGAAAGCGCCTCTCGCAACGGTGCTTTCGCCATTCACCTTGACCGAACTGATAAAGATGAAGCGCTTTACCCCGGATTCTGCTGCCTTACGCGCCAGCCTCGCTGTGGGTACAACATTCACATCCCGGTACGATTGCAGAGGGTTGGCATCTGACTCCCTCATTATGTGCGCCCGCCCCGCACAGTGCACAATTTCAGAATAGCCGGATAACTCAAGGGCGTCGATTTCGTCCTCGTTGCAAATATCTGCCTGCAGCCACTCTCTACCCCGTTTATAGCGAGAGAGTGGGTGCACCTCAAAGCCTGCCCGCTCGGAAAGATCCCGCAGAACATGCGAGCCAATAAAGCCCGAAGCGCCCGTCAGCAATACCCGATGCTTCGCGATTTCCAGGTTTTCTTCAGAACTCTCCATCAAAAGCTCCAGATCACTGGAATAAGGGCTATCGCTGTGGCACCCACCAACAGACTCAGCGGGAAGCCTATTCTCACGTAATCCATAAACCGATACCGCCCCGGGCCATAGACCATCAGATTCGTCTGATACCCCAACGGCGTAACAAACGATGCCGACGCGGCAAACATTACGGCGACCGCAAAAGGCAAGAAGCTCACACCGAGCTGCTCCGAGAGCGCCAGCGCGATGGGGAACATAAGAACCGCCGCCGCATTGTTAGTAATCACTTCAGTGAAAACGGCAGTGAGGACATAGATGATGGCGAGAGCAACCCAGGGAGAAAATTCCCCGAACCCCAACAAACCGCCGGCCACCCACTCGGCAGCCCCGGTAACGGTCATGGCATTGCCAAGCGCAAAAGACGCGGCGATTACTACTAACACTGGCAAATCCACACTGCGCCGGGCCCTGCTGGCGGTAATGCATCCCGACACAATCATGGCGCCGGCGGCAAGAAAAGCGGCCTCCATAATCTGCAACAGGCCAGAAGCACTTACCAACACCATCAGCGCCAGAATTCCGAGGGCCCGCGGAGCTTTATGAAAATCCGGAGGTGTCGAATCGTTGAGCGCACTGACGAGAAGGAAATCCCGGCGGAACCGGTACTGCTCAACAAACTGGTGGCTGGCCTCAAGCAGCAGTGTATCTCCCATTCGAAAGGTGATATCGCCGAGCTTGCCGGGCACCCGCCTGCCCTCGCGGGACAGCGACAAAATCACCGCATTAAAACGGGTACGAAAACGGCTATCCCGAATGGTCTTGTTCAAGGCAGGAAATTCCGGCCCCAGCACCACCTCCACAAGGCAACGCTGGTGGTTCGCGACATCCAGCTTGTGAACACTGCCATTGGCCGGCTTGAGGCCCTGAATCCGGCGCAGCTCGCTGGCGCACTCCGGCGCACCTACGAAATAAAGGCGGTCACCTCCCTGCAATGTCCGATCCGGCTCAACGGCAGTAATCAGCCGACCACCGCGGTCAATCTCAGTCAGATAGCCGTAACTCAGCGCACGAAGTCCCGCCTCTGCAATGGTTTTGCCGACCAGTGGCCCGGGGGTGACGACTTCAACCTCCACGCCATATTCCCGAACCAGATCCAGCTCTTCGGTAACACCGCCACGATCAGGAAGAATGCGCGAGGCAAATAAAACCAGAAAGGCGCCACCAACTAGTAACAAGGGAACGCCAACCCAGGCCAACTCGAACAGCCCCAGGTTGATTCCGAGCCGACTCTGGAGCATGCCATCAACAACCAGATTGGTACTGGTGCCGATCAGCGTACAGGTTCCGCCAAGAATCGCGGCGTAGCTCAAGGGTAATAACAGTTTGGAAGCAGGCACGCCCAGTCGCTGGGCCCAGTCCTGAATGGCCGGGATGAACATGGCAACCACTGCCGTATTATTCATGAAACCACTAAGAATGCCAGTGGGAGCAATCATCCGCAGCTGGGCTCCCTTCTCGGTTTTAGGGTGTCCCAGCAACCGGCGGGCAATCCACTGCACGGCGCCAGTTTCCTTTAGCCCGGCCGCAACCACATACAGAGTTGCGATCGTGATAACACCGGGATTGCCAAAACCGGCCAACGCTTCCACTGGCCCCAGAATCCCCGTGATCAACAGAAAAGCCAGGGCAGCCATCAGGATCAGATCGGCAGAAACACGAGTAATCGCAAGCGCCGACAACACCGAAAACAGGGTTATCAAGGTAAGAACGGCTTGCCAATCCACAGAATTCAGTCCTTGCAGGCGATCAGCTTGCGCTCAAGCAAATAGTCGATCAGAGAGTCTACGCACTCGTCGACAGAATTCCGGGATGTGTCCAGCCGGATTTCCGGGTGCGAGGGAACTTCGTAGGGCGAATCGATCCCGGTAAAGTGCTTGATCTGGCCAGAACGGGCCTTGCGATAAAGCCCCTTCGGATCCCTTTCTTCACAGGTTTCCAGCGGCGTATCCATAAAAACCTCAATGAACTCGCCCGCCGGAAACAGTTTGCGGACCATTCTGCGATCACTGGTGAAGGGCGAAATAAAGGCGCTCATAACAATCAGCCCTGCATCGGCAAAGAGCTTGCACACCTCACCGACCCGGCGAATATTCTCTTCCCGATCATCGTCAGAAAAGCCCAGGTCACTGCACAACCCATGTCGAACATTATCGCCATCCAACAGAAACGTGTGGTAGCCGCGATTATGCAGGGCCACATCCAGGGCATTGGCGATCGTCGACTTGCCAGAACCACTCAAGCCGGTGAACCAGAGAAGACAGGGCTTCTGGTTTTTATTTTCAGAACGTTCGGCACGGGTGATCTTGTGGTCGTGCCAGACAATGTTATTTGCCATGGCTCTTCTCCTTTTTAAACCGGCTTGCAACCCCACTCAGGGTAATTTTCGCGGATAAACCGATTCAGGTTCCGCTCGGCCTCGGTATAGATCCGCTCGGTCGCCGCGCTGGCATCACCCAGGGCCTTATCGACCATGCCGGCCGCCACCGTCACATTCGTCAGCTTGTCGATCAGAATAAAACTGCCGGTGCCCGGATGATGCTGATAGTCCTCAACCACCACCGGCTCAGACAATTCCAAATCACACAGACCAATGGCATTCAGCTCAAGACCGCCCTCAGCATCTGGATAGCGCTCCAGGGTATTAACGTCAATCTCTTCAAGTACCTCGTTAACATAGCAATTGGTCACCCGTGTGCCGATCTTAATGCCGTATTCACGACCCGGCTTCAGCGCCTGCTCATTCATCCACACGATGTGAGCCGCAAAGCGGTTCCCCATGGCTGGCTGACTATTGGCATGCACCAGAAGATCACCGCGGGAAATATCCACCTCATCTTCCAGCGTTAACGTAATGGCATCACCCGGCCAGGCCCGCTCAACCTCGCCCTCGTAGGTATGGATTCCCTTGACCCGGGAGGTCTTTCCGGAAGGCAGTACCGCCACCTCATCGCCCTTATGAACCACACCGCTGGCAAGCGTTCCGCAGTAACCCCGGAAATCCAGATTCGGGCGGTTCACATACTGAACCGGGAAGCGCATGTCGGTCACATTCTGGTCTTCCAGAACCTCCACCTGCTCCAGGATGTTCATCAGAGTCTCGCCGCGATACCAGGGAGTCTGCTCGCTGCGATTCACCACGTTGTCGCCATTCAGAGCGGAAATCGGTACGTAGTAAACATCTTCCAGACCAAGACGGTCCGCCAGCTTCTGGTATTCCCTGCGGATGTTGTTGAACACCTCTTCCGAGAAATCCACCAGATCCATTTTATTGATAGCGACCACCACATGCTTGAGGCCAAGCAGGCTGACAATAAAACTGTGCCGGCGAGACTGGGTTAGCACACCCTTACGGGCATCTATCATGACCACCGCCAGATCACAGGTAGAGGCACCCGTCGCCATATTACGGGTGTACTGCTCATGGCCCGGGCAATCAGCAATGATAAACTTACGCTTATCGGTGGAAAAATAACGATAGGCAACATCAATGGTTATGCCCTGCTCCCGCTCGGAAGCCAGGCCATCCACCAGCAGGGCAAGATCCAGCGCTTCGCCGGCATTGCCTTGTCGCTCGCTGTCCTTGTGCAAGGCTGCCAGGTGGTCCTCAAAAATGAGCTTGGAATCGAACAACAGGCGGCCAATCAGCGTGGACTTGCCGTCATCAACGCTGCCACAGGTCAGAAAACGCTGCAGGTCCTTGTTCTCGTGTTGGTCCAGATACGCAAGGATATCGGATTCAATCAATTCGGAAGCGTGAGACATCAGAAATACCCTTCGCGTTTTTTCTGTTCCATGGAGGCTGCGGAGTCATGATCGATTACCCGACCCTGGCGCTCTGAAGTCTTGGTCAACAGCATTTCCTGAATAATCTCCGGCAAAGTCGACGCCGTGGATTCAACCGCACCGGTCAGGGGGTAACACCCGAGCGTACGGAACCGCACCATCTTCATTTCCGGCGTTTCGCCCGGCTCCAGAGGCATGCGATCATCATCCACCATGATCAGGGTGCCGTCCCGCTCAACCACGGGCCGTTCTGCCGCGTAATACAACGGAACAATGTCGATGTTTTCCAGATAGATGTACTGCCAGATGTCCAGCTCCGTCCAGTTGGACAGCGGGAACACCCGGATGCTTTCGCCCTTGTTCACCTTACCGTTGTAAAGATTCCACAACTCCGGACGCTGGTTTTTCGGATCCCAACGGTGGAACTTGTCACGGAACGAATACACCCGCTCCTTGGCGCGGGATTTCTCCTCATCGCGGCGGGCCCCGCCGAAGGCAGCATCAAAGCCATACTGGTCCAGCGCCTGCTTCAGGGCCTGGGTTTTCATCACATCCGTGTGCTTGGCGCTGCCATGAGTGAAAGGCCCAATGCCCTGGGCCATACCTTCCTGGTTGGTATGCACAATCAACTTAAGGCCGAGTCGCTCGGTCAATTCGTCCCGAAACTTGATCATCTCCCGGAATTTCCAGGTGGTATCCACATGCATTAATGGAAACGGCGGTTTACCCGGCGCAAAGGCTTTCATGGCGAGGTGGAGCATCACCGCCGAATCCTTGCCGATCGAATACAGCATCACCGGGTTATCAAACTCGGCGGCCACTTCACGAATGATGTGGATAGACTCAGCTTCGAGTTGCTTCAGGTGAGTTTTTTTAGGCATTGCATCCATGGGTCAAGTCCTCGGAATTAGGGGCCGTACTTTTTGGCCAGGCTCGCGAACAACCCCATCGCCTGCGCAAGCGTTGCTTTTTCAGGCTCTCGCCATTCTTCACCGACGTCTGGAAGAGGTTCATAAAATAACTGTCCGTCTTCCCTTCCTAAAAACCGCTTTGCAATCTCTGCATACGACGGCTCAAACCTCTGAATAAGCGCCAGTCTTTGCTCCGGCGACAGAGCAAATCGCTTCTTATCGTTCTTTGTAATCTCCGCTACGGCATGAACGGCCGCAGCCTTATGAGGTATCGATATCCCTTTCTGCCGATTAACCGAATCGACGAAATCCAGAACCCTAACCGATAAAGAAGCATTGAGATTCTGCCCTTCACCATGTGGACGACCTTCGGGGTCTACACCCAGTATTTTCAGAAAATCTGAAATCAAATCTTTGTTGTAGAATTGGGGCTTTTCGAACGGTCTCACAACTATTGAATCCTCACCAAAGTGCTCCGCCCATTCTCTGACAGAATCCAAATAATCAAACTTCTGTTTTCCCCGATTCAGCTGATAATCGAGGTATGACTGAGCCCCTTTTTCCCAAGGAGGATTCAAAGCCGTCTTAACCGCTTGGTTATACAAAGATTCAAACCACAAATCATGGCGACGAAAATAGACTACAACCTTTACTCTAAGGAAGGTCTGAATAACTGCTGATATTTGCCCATCTTGGGTTTAAACGGCAAAAAATCGAAGATTCAGACACTATTTTCCCTTTATTTGTGTGTTTTTTGCCCGTTTCCCGCCATTTTGGCGGAAAACAGGCGCACTGGCCCTACGCCAGCATGTATTTTTCACCGATCAGCAGGTTGCTAAACGCGGCCAGCAAATGCAACCGGTTGCTGTTCTTGGCAAGGCCGCGATAGCGGACCTTGCCATAACCAAAGACCCGCTTGATGTACCGGAAGGGATGCTCGACCTTGGCACGAACACTGGCTTTGATCTTCTCTGCTTTCAGTTTGTCGGCATCCAGCGTCTTCCGGGTGCCAGGCCGTTTGGCAATGAACCAGGAGACGTTTTTGCGGTGCTTATGCTCATCCCGCTTCTGAATGCCAAGGTAACCGGCGTCGCCGAAGACTCGTTGCTCTTCACCATGCAGCAGCTTGTCGGTGGGCACGATGTCGTGAACATTGGCAGCGGTGGTATCAATGCTATGAATCAGACCGAACGTGTCGTCGACACCAATGTGCATTTTCATGCCGAAGTGCCATTCGTTGCCCTTTCTGGTCTGGTGCATCTCCGGATCACGCTTGCCAGTTTGGTTCTTGGTGGAGCTGGGAGCAGAGATGATGGTGGCATCTACGATGCTTCCTTCACGCAACATCAAGCCGTTTTTCTCCAGGTGTTTGTTCACCTCTTTAAACAGCGCCTTGCCAAGACCGTGCTGCTCCAGGAAATGCCGGAAGTTGAGAATCGTCGTCTCATCTGGCAAACGGTCCAGCTTCAGACCCGCGAAGTGCCGCATGGATTCGATCTCGTACAGCGCGTCTTCCATGGCCGGATCGCTCAAGTTATAGAACAACTGCATGCAGTGAACCCGCAGCATGGCAGGCAGCGGATAAGGGGGCCGTCCGTTCCGGCCCTTCGGGTAATAACGGGCTACCTTCTTCTCCAACTGCTTCCACGGAATCAGCTTGTCCATCCGTTCCAGAAAGATCTCGCGACGGGTCTTGCGCTTCTTGGTCTGGTATTCGGCTTCGGAGAAGGTGATCTGATCCATGCTGGCAACGATCCTATGCGATTGACGATGGCCGTATTATCGCTGATTTTGGAGACTTATTCAGAGCCTCCTTAGAAAAGCAGTACTTCACAAAGCTGTCAGGTGTCTAGGATATTGGGGCTTGCCACACTGCGAAATCGAAGGGGGTATCGATGAAGCAGGTTATCAAGAATCTCCATCGGCAAATCGGTCTTCCAGTACGTTAATAAAACGTTGGTCTCAGTTAGCCACAAAAACGTGTTCGATGCCATGACGAACAAAGACTGATCATGTTCGCGGCGCATACATTGTACTCGCCAATTACAGAAAGCTAAGGAAGGTCTGAATAACCGTCGATTTTCACCAGCATCCGTTTGAGCCAGCAGAAAACGGAAAATTCAGACGCAACTCTCCATTTATTTGTATGTTTTCTGCCCGTTTCCCGCCATTTTGGCGGAAAATAGGCACACTGCCCCTATGCCAGCAGGTATTTTTCACCGATTAACAGATTACTGAACGCGGCCAACAAGTGCAGCCGGTTGGTGTTTTTCGACAGGCCGCGATAGCGAACCTTGTTGTAGCCGAACACCTGCTTGATGTACCGGAACGGATGTTCCACTTTTGAGGGGATGCTGGCTTTGATTTTCTCGGCTTTCAGCTTGTCAGCATTCAGGGCCTTCCGTGAACCCGGGCGCTTGGCGATGAACCAAGACACATTTTTACGGTGCTTGTGCTCGCCTCGCTTTTGTATGCCGAGGTAGCCGGCATCACCAAAGACTCGGCGCTCTTCACCGTGCAGCAGTTTGCCGGAAGGCACAATGTCATGGACATTGGCAGCAGTGGTGTCGATGCTATGGATAAGGCCCAGTGTGTCGTCGACGCCAATGTGCATCTTCATGCCGAACTGCCATTCGTTGCCCTTTCGGGTTTGGTGCATCTCCGGATCGCGCTTGCCAGAACTGTTCTTTGTGGAGCTGGACGCAGAGATGATGGTGGCATCAACAATGCTGCCTTCACGCAGCATCAGGCCGTTTTTCTCCAGGTGCTTGTTCACCTCTTTGAACAGCACCTTGCCGAGACCATGCTGCTCCAGAAAATGACGGAACTTAAGGATCGTTGTTTCGTCTGGCAGACGATCGAGCTTCAGGCCAGCGAACTGGCGCATGGATTCGATCTCGTACAATGCATCTTCCATGGCCGGATCGCTGAGGTTATAGAACAACTGCATGCAGTGAACGCGCAGCATGGCAGACAAAGGATAGGGAGGCCGTCCGTTCTGGCCCTTGGGGTAATAACGGGCTACCTTCTTTTCCAGCTGCTTCCACGGAATCAGCTTGTCCATCCGTTCCAGAAAGATCTCGCGGCGGGTTTTGCGCTTTTTGGTCTGGTACTCGGCTTCGGAGAAGGTGATCTGATCCATGGTGGCAACGATCCTATGCGGTTGACGACGGCCGTATTATCGCTGATTTTGGGGACTTATTCAGAGTCTCCCTAAAGCCTTTCAGAAGCTGTTTCAGCTCTTCAAAGTTTCCGCTCAACATGAAGTACTCAGAGCTTAAAACAACTTTTTCTTCCTCGGAATTCTCAATTATTTTCCTGAGCTTATTGAGGGAGAATCTTTTTTTCGAACTCAACTTTGGTCCGAACCCCAGACTCTCGCTCAATTCATAGTGAGCATTGTCATGAATTCCAAACTGGGGATAGAGAACACCGTTTTGGCGGAGCCAATCCAGATTCTTATTTAGAAAATTCTGTATCGAAGTACTTCCGGTTTTATTGGCCCCGATATGCAAAAAAATCTCTTTCATAAATTACTCGTTTAAAATCAACAACGATTTGCACACAAGTTCAGTCTTGCAGCGGCTTGCGCGTCAGAAAACGTTTGACGCGACGCTGAATAGAAATTGGTACAAGCTTCGCCAAGGCACTGCCAAAACGTGTTTGAAGAACGCCAACCAATACCCGGAACAATTTTTCCCGCCTGCCCATCAGCACATCTGTCTTTTGCGCGTTGGCCAGACTGTGATCCATGAACTGCATCGGAAGATCAGGCACTGAATCTGGCACTAATAACCCATCAAGGTATCTGTGCTCATAGAATTCTTCATCAGAGGGCGCCCGATACGCTTCCGGAACGGCAGTGTCCGTGATTTTCTCGAAGCTTACAGCAGCTTTCTTCCAGAACTTCGTCCAGGCCGAGGCTGACTGGAAATCCGGAAACAGAACCGTCGAAGCTCGTCCGGCGAGGCGCTCCGGGAAGGCCCCGATCTCAGATGCCACAACGGGAAGGCCCAGCTGAAGCGCGAGGCTCAGGGTATAGCTATAGGTTTCCGCGCACTGGGCGGGGAACCAGATGACGTGAGGATCAATCCCTTTCACCAGCGCCGCAGCTTCCTCTTCCCGGTAGGCACCATGGGTGATAACAGCTTTGTCCAGGGCCCGGTAGGCATAACCGAGCAAGTGAAACTCAATAGCTGACCTTGACGCTTCGCTTGCCACCTGCTCCAGTATATCGGCCCCCTTTTCTGGGCTCAGGGCACCTATAACCAGCACTCTGACTGTCCGTTCAGGTTGCACGCTTTCAACGTCAGCTTTCAGATCCCGCGAGTCCATGTGGTGCGTCACCACCCAGTTCGAGAGATACGCAAATTCGCTGATCGAAGCCAAGCGGCGGTGCATGTCCTCTGAGGGGCAGATCAGGTAACGGGCCTGCTCCAGAAGGAACAGCTGATTCTTGCGCCATTGGCTCGCGGAGACTCCCTCCGGGAGAGGGAATCGCTCGGCACATCGAGCGTCACGATCTTCCTCATCACCCACAAATCGGCCCTGCTGATCAAGCAGGGAGGGGTTACCGTTAACAATGGCGTAGTCGTGCAATGTGTAATCGAGCGTTACCGAGAGGTCCCTGGCCAGCCCCCACAAGCGGGTAGGAAGGCCCATCGTGTGATGGATATGAACGTGCCCTGCACCGGCAGCCTGCAGCACCTCCAGCAACTGGGGGTACTCCTCCTCCATCCGGAAATCCATATACAACGGCGCGCTTTCCGGGGCCAGGTGAAGTCGAATACACCCCCCGGCTACCGGTTCAATGAGCAGGTAATTCAAGCCCGGGTGTTCCCGGATAAGCTCTTTGATGTGGGTGTACACCCCGCCACCCATACCGTGGGCCATCAAAACTACTTTCGGCTGGGCACTCGCCCCAAGCATTGCGATGAATGCGGCGGTTCGCCAGCCCTTGGCTGGGTCACTCTGAATAAAGCTCTGCACGTCTGCATTGTACGCGGGGTAGCGATTTAGAAGCGCATTTAGGTTTTCTTCCTTGCGGGGATTGGACTCTTCCGCAAAGCTTACTGCGCCCTTGTGATACACAAACACATTCAGGGCGTGCAGGTTTTGCCAGCCATTCTTGATGGCCCGCTGACACCAGTCGTTTTCCTCACCGTAGCCCCGGCCAAAGACTTCTTCATCGAACAGACCGATCGCGTCCATGGAATCCCGGCGCATATACATGCAACAGCCAACACCGGTGGGAATTTCCACGGCCATGTTGGCAGGCACAGTGCCACGGAACACTTCGTCAAGGGATTGAACATCAAAGCCAGAAGGCAGCTCGTTGTCCTCGCAGAACACAGGAAAACTGCAAATCGTTGCATTATTTGCCGTGGCGGTTACTGTAGTAGCCCCCAATTAAACCGGACACCTTGGTAGAAGCAAAGGCCTAGGCATAGACCTAGTGCAAAGGAGTGTCCAAGGTGGAGAGAATCGAAGTCATAACCGGAGTGCAGCGCCGTCGCCGGTATTCCGCGCAGGAGAAAGCATTCATGGTTGCAGAGTGTGAGCAGCCAGGCATGTCGGTATCGCTTGTAGCCCGGCGTCATGGTATATCAGCAAGTCTGTTGTTCCGTTGGAAGAAGCTGATGAAAGACGGTGGCATGTCCGCGATTGAATCCGGTGATGAGGTTGTAAGCGCATCCGAGGTCAAAGCCCTGAAAAAGAAGGTTCGGGAGCTGGAGCGGATGTTGGGCCGCAAGACGATGGAAGCTGAAATACTCCGGGAAGCCCTGGAGGTGGCTCAGTCAAAAAAGTTGATCTCGCGCATGCCGTTGCTGCCACCGGACGATACCCTCTGAAGCGGGTTGCGGAAGTGCTGAAGGTATCGCGCTCCAATCTTCTGGATCGCCTTCATGGTCGCCAGAAAGGCCGAAGCCCGAGATACAGCAAACAAGACGATGACCGGCATTTGCCGTTTATCCGTGAGCTGTGCGAGGCCCGTGCTGCCAATGGCTATCGAAGGATCACGGCTCGACTGAATCGGTTGCTCGCAGCCAACGATGAGCGAGTAAACCACAAGCGCGTGTACCGACTGATGAAGCAGGATGGGCTGCTGTTACCCCGGTATACAGGGCGACCTCAAGAGCGCTGCCACAATGGCCAGGTTATTACGTTGAAGCCGGACCTTCGTTGGTGCTCAGATGGCTTTGAGATCCGCTGCTGGAACAAGGAGGTTGTCCGCGTAGCCTTCAGCCTGGACTGCTGTGATCGCGAGCTGATGCGCTATGTAGCGACTACTGGTGGCATCACCGGTGAGATGGTTCAAGACCTGCTGCTGGAAAGCTTGGAATACCGGTTCGGCCAGTCAGAGCGAGTGCCTCATCCGCTGGAATGGCTGACGGACAATGGCAGTTGCTACATTGCCAAAGAAACGCGAGCCTTCGCGTCCTCTCTGGGCTTTGTCGTGTGTACCACACCGGTGAGAAGCCCTCAGAGCAACGGCATGGCTGAGGCCTTCGTGAAGACGTTTAAGCGCGACTATGTGTACTTGAACGATCTCCCTGATGCCGCCACGGTGATGGCCAGGTTGCCGGAATGGGTCGAAGACTATAACCGCAGCCACCCGCACAAGGGGCTGAAAATGAAATCGCCCTGGGAGTACCGGGCGGAACTGGCATCAAACGAATGAGGTGGTGTCCGGTTTAGCGGGGGCAACTACAGCTGCAGACCGGTCAGGCAGCCGAGGGGCTTAACCTTATCCGGGATCTTGAACAGGCCTATGCCGGCATTCCGGATTTCGATTATTTGTACGGTCTGGCCGCAATAGCAATGTGAAACAGGCCGCAGGGTTACAGGCGGTTACGAAGAGAAGCTTTCTATTTTTAGTAACTTGGGTAACTGTATGTAGCGAGGCACAACACATGATGCGCCCAAGGGATTCACATCGAATACAAGGAGATTTCATGCTCATCAATACCAAAGCTCACCTCAAGAACCACCTGGCAACAACGACACTTCTGACTTCCTCTATCCTTCTGGCCGCGTGTGGGGGCTCGTCCTCCTCAGGCTCCGATACCTCCAATCAAACGGAAACGGTAACGCTATCCGGCACGGCAGCCATTGGGGCGGCAATCACCAATGCGTCTGTTTCCGCGAGGTGTGAGGATGGCTCGGGCTTTATTGAAAGCGTGATGACGGACAACAGTGGCCGTTTTGAAGGCAAGGTAGAAGAAGGCGCTCTGCCCTGCGCCCTGAATGTCCGGGATTCGGATGGGACCGCTTACCACAGTCTTGCGACTGCCGCTGGCACCACCAACATAACCCCTCTGACAGACCTTGCGATCGCGCTTTCCGGCGAAGACCCTGCGCAGTGGTTTGAAGAAGGCGAGCTTGCGACCGTTGCGGGGGTAATAGAGCAAAGAGTGCAGGAACTACTGACGACGCTGGAGAATCTTGGCTATACCATTCCCGAGAATCTCGACCCGTTTCAGGGGTCCTTTGCCATTGGCGACAACCATGACCGTGTTCTTGATCAATTGCGAGATGCGCTTAACAGCTCCAACGTGCTACAGGGCTACCAGCAGCTTGTCTTACTCTTGAAAGACGGCAATCTCAATCAGCTTCCATCATTGCCAGAACAAGCGGAGGATCTGGAACCGAATCCCCAACCGTCTCCGGGCGACGACCATGACTCAACCGTCGAGAATTACAGCGCCTGCTACAACCCCGAACTTTACAGAACCGGTGCAGTAGAGGTGGGAATCTACAACGTCGATCCATCAGCGCAAGGAATCGCGCCGTTTGTGGAGACAAACACTCTCCGCGTTTTGGGTGAAACGACCTTCAATGGCCAATCAGTGAATGTTCGCGAATTCCACCAGGAAACCGCTCAAAGCTCTACGACCTTGTACTTCTACTTCACCCTTGACGCTGAAGCAGGCATTTATTCCGATTATGGATCTTCAGCCACAATCGCTGGTCAAGAATTCCAGTTCATTAATGAGCCTGCACTCGAAAACGTATTCGACATTGGACTGAACGAAACCCATCGCGACAGCTATACAACCACGGGAAATGGCACCTCAGCCGAGGCTCTGTATGAAAACACGTTCCTTGGAATTGAAACCGTCGAAGTTCCGGCCGGGACCATAGAGGCCTGCAAGATACGCACACGAGTGCTAGAAGATGGTGTTGAGGTTGCAGATGACATTCAGTGGGTTGGTGTTGGCACCGGCGTTTTGATCAAAGCCGTTTCGCCGGGCGATACGGGCGAGACCAATCCGATACTGGTTGTAGAACTGCAATCATCCACCCTTAACGGGCAATCTCTTTACTGATACCGGGGGCTTTTGCAGCACTGTCCCGAAGTCTCAAGCACAACCAGAGATGTGTCTATAAGTCGGACCTATGTCGAGTTGAACGGCTCCTCCATGGAGCCGTTTTTTTGCCCCCAAAGAAATGTAAAACCCTGCAAAATATTGAAAAAACAATCTTTTTCCAACATTCCTTTACACAACATCCTGCTAGGCTAGCTTCATTCTGATTCCCTCTGAGCCCGAGGTACCAATGCGGTTTTTTTGCCGTTCTGTCTTTCTTGCGCAATGCCTGTTGGCAGCTGGATCCATTCTCTCGCCGGCCAGCGCTGAGCCATCAACCTTTCTGGACGACCTCCAGCAGCTTTCCGGTTTGCTGCAGGCCAGTGAGACAGCCGAAGGCCTCAGTCTCGCCCGGGATCTTGAACAAGCCTATGCCGGCATTCCGGAATTCGACTATTTGTACGGTCTGGCCGCAATAGCAGAGAGGGATTACAACACCGCTTCGTTCGCCTTTGAGCGTATTCTGATTCTGCAACCGGACCATCACAGGGCGCGGCTGGAGTATGCCCGCAGCCAGTTTTACCTGGGCCATACAACCGAAGCTCGCCAACAGTTCAAAGCCGTTCTGGAGACAAATCCACCTGAGCAGGTGAGGCAGCGAGTTGAAGGCTTTCTGCAGGCGATAGACAACAAAGATTCTGAAAGCAATCATCAACTGGCACTCAACATCAACTATGGGCTGGGATACGACAGCAACGTCAACACGGCCACTGATTTGCCCACGCTGGATCTGTTTGGCTTGCGGTTCCTGATTCCAGATGCCAGTCGCGAGGCCGAAGACCCGTTCATGAGATGGGGTGGTGACGGGGAATATCAGTTCCGAATCTCTCAAACTCAGGCACTCTCTGCCGGATTAAGTTACGAGCGAAAAGACAACATAAACGAAGACCCATACGATATTTCCGATGCCGGTATCTTTACCGGTTACAGCCAGCAATTGGGCAATCATAGGCTGGCCGGCAAGCTCAAGTTCAGCCAGTACTGGCTTGATGAGCAACCGTTGGTTCGACTGGCCGGGCTTGACGGCCAATGGCAATATACCGCCGGCAAATCGCGCCCCTACGCCTTCCTCTCAGCCTCTGTGATCCGATACCCGGATAATGACTTTCAGGATCGGAATCAATACCTTGCCGGTCTCGGTTTTCAGCAGCTTTGGCGTTCAGCGTACATTGATGTTTCAGCCTATGGAGCTTATGAACCGGCACGGCAGGATGAGGCCAAAGCGCTTGGCCGTGACCATGCCGGCTTCAATGCCAAACTGGCCTGGCAATATGCCTCGGGCCAGACAATTGGCCTTGAAGCAGGCTATCTACACAGCCGCTACCATGAGCGAAACTTCCTTTTCGGTGAGACGCGGCAGGACGAAAAAGTTAACGCTGAGCTGTTCTGGGTTATTCAGGCGAGCCCCCGCCTGCAGCTGAAACTAAAGGCGGCATACAGAGATAATCATAGCTCTTTGAGCCTCTACAGTTACGACCAGGTAATTGCCGAGGCTGGCCTTGTTTACCGAATTTTCTGAGGTTGGGTATGGGTAAAACGATAATGGATATCAGGTTCTCCCTGCTGGCTGCACTTCTATTGTGCTGCACCTGGCCTGTTTACGCTCAGGCCGCAACTGCTCCCGCAGCCATAGTGATTGTTGCCTCCGGCTCGGTTCAGGCCCTCGGCGAAGAGGGGTTCAGGCCTTTAAAGCGCCGGTCGGAAGTGTTCGTGGGTGAGTCTGTGCTAACGGGCCCGGATGCCCGCACCCAGCTGCGTTTTTCTGATGGCGCGATTATTTCTCTGGAGAATGATTCCGAACTGTTGATTGAGGCCTATCAGCGGAATGAAGAGGAGCCGCAAAAGAGCAAGGCGCTCCTGAGAATGGTCACCGGCGGGCTACGCTCAATCACGGGCGCCATCGCTGATGATTACCCCGAAGGCTACGAGGTTGAAACTCCTCTCGCGAGTATTGGTGTAAGGGGTACGGACTTTCAGCTGAAACTGTCTGCCACGAAGCTTGCAGTGGCAGTGTGGGATGGTGCGGTCAATGTTTCCAATCAGGCGGGTTCTGCGGATATCGGCCCGACATTGCCTTTTCGGTTTGCTGTCGTTACTGATGCTTCAGTGGCCCCTGAAACCGTTCTGTCGGCACCGGCTGAATTCGGCGGGATCGGGACAGAGGGCGATTCAGACCGGGACGGAGAGTCTCCAGCGGAAGACGGTGAGAGCAACTCGCCGACGAGCGAGAGTGGACCGGCCGGCATAAATGATGGGGCCACCCTGTCAGACACTTTGGTTTCCGACAGTCTGCCTACACAGCAAGGCGTCAGTGTAGGCGAGCCTGTACCAACAATAGATCCTGACATGCCGGAGTGGTTTACTCCCAAACAGGGACGAGCAAATGCGACGCTGTTCACAACGCCCCAACTCAATGCGGATGGCGTGGTGACGCGATACTCGACCAATTCAGGACTAAGTGCAGCCCCTGCGAGCGGAAATGGCATCACCCTTTCTACTCAGGTTTCTGACACTCAGGACTCTGGCTACATCTTCGTTGATTGGCCAGCGTCTTCTGCCGTAAAAGCCCCCGGCTTTCCTGTTTACTGGGGCAGTTGGAATGGTACATCGGAAGTTCTGGAGTTTTTCAGTGGATCGCCAAATCCAGATGGCACCTATGATCTGGAAAGTTACGACGTGTACCCAAGCGGCCGGGACTTTGCGAATACAATGTGGTCCTACACGACAGTGGCGGCACTTGGCTTGAATGATATTTCCCAGGTTTTTCCCGGAACAACTACTCTGACGTTCAGTTCGGGCACCGGCTTTAACACTGGCCTCGTCCTCGATAGCCAGTTTTCAGATGGGGCATTGGATCCTGCTCGCTCGTTTATTGGTTTTGACCTCAACCTGAATACCGGCGAGGTCATTGAGAGTAGTGGAGGATATCAATTTACCGTAGTAGGCGGCGGCTTTGATCAGGTTTGGAGTTCAGGCAGGGGGGCCAGCGACATTGGCAGTGACCTAACTGGGCCAGCGCCTGAGCTAAGCTTCACACACATCAACACCTCTGTCGCCAACAGTGATGGCAGTATAAATGCAGAGATTCCGGCGGGCGGCATCACTCGAGGGCTCATCATCCCGAGTGACATTGATCCGGCACAGCTAGGCTTTCTTGGCAGTATCTCACTTTCGGCAAGAGATGCCGCTGGCACCCCCTTGAGCAGCGGCTATGTGACCTTCATTCTTGAGAGTCAGTAATCTGCGAGTTTGCCCGTCTGAATTATTTCGAGCTATGGATATAGGTCCCGTCCCAGTCAGCCGGGGGCGGGCTCAATTCCAACGCCTCAATCCGCTGGAGATATATCGAATAGAGCAGGTTCTCCCCCTCTGCAGCTTGCAGTTCTCTCCAAATCGCAGCTGCGGCGTTCCAGTGTTGCCGATAATAAGCTGCCAATGCCGAGTGGTGCTTTTCGCAGGCAACGAACACCTCTTCTCTCACCTCGCCTACTCTGCCCAGGGGCTCATAGACTTTCACCGGCTCACTCTTGCCTTTGACAATGATCTGATCCACCAGCCGAAAATGAATCCCGGTCGCTTGCTGCTTTGTCGCAGGACCAACTAACAACTTCGCACCGTAAAACTTGGTTATGCTCTCCAGCCGGGCCCCCAGATTCACAGCATCGCCAAGCACGGTATAGGCACGCCGGTAGTTTGAGCCCATATCACCCACACTCATGGTGCCGGTGTTGACGCCAATACCAATGTTGATTTCCGGCAATCCGTCGCGTCGAAAATCCTCTTTGAGTTTTTCTGTTATTTCCAGCATGGAAAGGGCTGCAAGAACCGCATGAGTGGCGTGATTTTCATCCTTGAGCGGGGCGCCCCAGAATGCCATCACCATATCACCCACGTATTTATCAACGGTGCCGTCGTGCTCGAAGATGGTCCTGGTGATGGGCGTGAAATATCGGTTGAGCATGGTTTTCAGCTCGCCGGCCGAGAGACTTTCAGAGATGGTGGTAAAGCTTCGTATATCCGAGAACAGAACGGTCATTTCGCGGGAATCGCCTGCAAAGTTGTAGGCTTCGGGGTCACGAAGCATAGCGTTAATGTGAGCCGCGGGAACGTATTCGCCGAACATTTTCTTGATGCGTTTGCGCCCCCTGTTCTCTCTCAACAGCTGCTCGAGCAGATTCACCAGCAGGATGACCATCGCGATTAAAAAAACCGGCGCCAGCGCAAGATCGAGGCCCTGCCGTGCCCAGAGCATGCCGTTGGCCAGAATAACTGCGGTGACTGCACCGAAAGCCAGCACAATCATGCCGATGGGGGGCAGCAGGGGAAGAAACAGAGAGAGGATCACGCCCACAAATACAGACGCGGCCAGCTCAGCCCCGGGTGCCCAATCCGGTCGATAAGGCAGGTTTTCGGTGAGAATACCCTCAAGAACCCGGGCATGAACGGTGGCTCCGGGCATTGCCGGGTTCACTGGCGTGCTTACCAGGTCGCCAAGGCCAATGGCGGAGGAGCCCACGATCACAAGCGCATTCTGCAATTCCACATGGCCTGTTCTGCCCGCAAGCACATCGGCTGCCGAGACCGTTTGGTAGCCAGGCTTGCCTTTCCGGTATGGAATCAGCAGATTGCCCTTGGCGTCGGTTGGTATTTCCATATCTGCAATTTCTATCGAGGTTAGCGCTGTGGCATTTCCGACTCGCGTGGTATTGAGGGTCAACTGATCTTCAAAAAGCAGCGTCTGAGCCATTGCTACTGTCAACGATGGGTAGAGCTTGTCACCAAAGGTTAAAACAGCCGGCGTTTTGCGAAGCAGGCCGTCCGGATCCGGAATGGTCGTTATAAACCCACCGGCAATCGCGGCAGACTGAAGAACCGGCAGATTCGCTGTCGCCGCAGGCATTTCGGTAACCAGAAATTCCGGGAGGCTGCTGACAGGTCTTGGGTATACCGGGTCGGGAAGCTGGCCCTTGAGAGGCGTGCCGGTTGTCGACTTGTCACGGTGCAGCAGAAAGCCAAGTACAAAATCCCCCTCTGAGAGAACGCGAGCCAGTCGCTCATCTGCATCCAACTCCTTCTCCAGCTGCTGCAAACGGTCTGCCACAGGGGCTGGCACGGAGCCAAGGGCTTCACCAATCTGGCGAACCGGGTTTATTTCCGGTTCCGAGAACATTACGTCAAACCCGATAACGAGACTCCCCTCCTCCAAAAGCCCTCTGGAGAGCTCAGCAATCGTCGAGCGGCTCCACGGCCAGCGCCCGACGGTTTCGAGGCTTTGTTCATCCACATCAACGAAAACAATAGGGTAAGACGAGGCCTGTTGGGGAAAATCCACAAAAGCAAGGCGAAGGTCGTAAACCAGGGAATTCACTCGCTGGAGCACTCTTGCAGTGCCCTCGGTAGGCGCCAGCTGCGTCGCAATCCCCGCAAGGGTCAATAGCAACCCGATGGTAATGGGCAACAGCCTCTGACCTATCCGACGAATGCTATTTCTCAAGGTTTTGGGATCCCAATCGTTAAAGAATTACAAACCTGCGGGGGAAACTTTCGTTGTGTAACGAATTCTGACACATAAGCTACCTCGCGCTGGCTGGAGTGTGCCACAATTGGCTACGTTTGGCCTCCAAATCACTAACAAAACAAAGTTCTACGCACGGAGTTCGTTTGAATGGAAGACCGGCCAGTTTGGTACGCGGCAGCAGGCGAATCTATTTTTTCACAAGGCGGCCAGGGCAAAACAGCATTCCTGATCGAATCCGGGGAAGTTGAGATATCCACCACAAAAAATGGCCGCAAATTGGTGATATCAAGGCTGGGACCCGGCGAAATCTTCGGGGAGCTTGCGCTGTTCAGTGACCAACCAAGGAGCGCCTCGGCCAAGGCAACCTGCGACTCCGAACTTGCCATCATCACACCAGAAACACTTCGCTCAGCCATTAACTCCGCAGACCCGGTACTGGCTTCTTTAATCCGCTGCAATCTTGGTCGATTTGCTTGGACCCAGCGCTACATGCTCCAACACGCAGCGCCCAGCCACTCGGTGCTGGCCCTGGACAGTGTTGCGGCAAGCGAGAGACAAACTGAAATTGAGATCTCGACGGGTATTGCCGAAAGCCAATTCCGCAATTTTTATCAACCGATCTTCAGCTCCGAAACGGGAGAGATAGCCGGTTTCGAAGCATTGCTGCGTTGGTATCATCCTACGCGGGGGCTGGTTACCCCAGGCAGCTTTGTAAACGTTGCCGAGCAAACGGGACAAATCATTGAGCTGGGCAGTTTTGCATTGCGTGAAGCTCTAAAAGATCTTCGACGGTTTCAGGACCGTTTGGATAATTCCGGCGGCAAGGAGAGTTCTTCTCCTTTGTTTATGAGCGTCAACCTCTCGGTTCGCCAACTACTGGAGCCGCGGGAGATTGACCGGCTTGTGGAGATAGTGCGGGATTCGGGTGTGGCGCCGGAGCTCATCAAGCTTGAGATTACCGAGTCCCTTCTGGTGGACGACCCCGCCCATGCGCCCCTGGCTCTGGAACACATCCGAAGCACCGGTGTGAAGCTCGCCATCGACGATTTTGGTACCGGTTACTCGAGCTTGAGTTACCTCCATCTCTACCCGCTGGACACACTCAAAATAGACCGTTCTTTTGTGCAGGGAGTCCGGAAAGAACCGCGCCGAATGCGTATTCTTAGAGCCATTGTGCATCTTGCCCGGGACCTTGGGTTTTCTGTAGTGGCAGAAGGTATCGAAACCGAGGATGAGTTACAGGCAATCAGGGAGCTGGAATGCGATCTGCTGCAGGGCTTTTTGCTCTCAAAGCCCATACCTGCAGAGCTCATTCTCACGCGGTTACAGCGCGGTTCATTTAGCTTGCCTTTCTGGAAAAAAGAACTGATATAAAAGGGACAACGTGTGACCGGTTCAGAATCAGTTTTACATAACAATAAAGTCTGGCAGCCAGTTTACTTTTTGATTGGTCTGGTTCTGTTATTGACCAGCTTTTGCCTTTTCAGCAGCACTGTAGCGGCGGAGCCCTCGGAAAGCCCCGTCATCGCGCTTTCAGGCTCCACAGAAAGGGTGGTTCTCAGCAATAACATTCGATATCTGCAAGACAAGACCTACGAGCTGGGCCTTGAGCAGGTTTCCTCTGATGCAATGGCGGATCAGTTTTTCCAAATCGATCAGGACCGAGCAAATTTCAGTTTTTTAGACGCCGCCTACTGGCTAAATTTTACGCTGACAACCGGCAGCTCTTACGGGGACGAAACCCGCCAGTGGTGGGTAAAGGCTGACTACCCTCTACTGGACAGCGTCGATGTTTTTATCCGAAACCCGGTGACGGGCGATACACGGCAACTGGAACTGGGTGATGATCGCCCCATAGCCAACAATGGCCTTTTCATTCCTTTTGCAGCCTTTTCTCTCGATCTCGCTCCGGACGAACGCCGGGAGATATTTATTCGTGTGCAGACCAGCAGTTCCAAGCAGTTGGGTCTCCAGATTTTCTCGTCAGCCGCATTGGCCCAGTCGCTGCTAGAGCATTCTCTTTTCTCAGGAGCCTTTTACGGCGTTATGTTTATCATGGCGCTTTACAATCTGTTCGTCTTTATCTCGATCCGAGACAATGCCTATCTGTTCTATGTGCTTGGCATAGTCTCCTACATCTTCCTTCAGGGGTCTCTGGAGGGACTGCCCTGGCTGTTCTCAATCAGTGAAGATCCAGTGTGGTTTGATCGGGCTCTGCCGATCATGATGAACACCACGTGGATATGCATGCTGTTTTTCTCTCGGAGTTTTCTGAGAACCCGAGTGGCTGCGCCCTTCATTGACAGGATCATCGTTTTCCTGATCATCACGGCTTTGTGGTTTGCGGGGCTGAGTTTTTGGGCGGATTATTCGACATCTATTGCCATAGCAACCAGAGCATCTTTCCTTTTTTCTATTGTAATGGCGGCTATCGGGATTGCGCTGTGGCGGCGTGGTAACCGGCTGGCCCGTTACTACACAGCAGCCTGGTGTGTGAATGTGGCCGGCGTCCTTATTTTCATTCAGCACGCGTTCGGCACCTGGGATTACAATGTGTTTGTGGCCCACGGCTTACAGATTGGTGCTTTCTGCAATGTGCTACTTCTTGCCCTGGCACTGGCCGACAAGATCAATATGCAAAAACACGAGACTGAATCGGCCCGCAGGAAAGCCCTGACGGCGAAAAAAGAAGCCCAACTGGCCAACGAAAAAGCTCAGGAGCATCTCGCTCGCTTTCAGCAGCTGTATGAGAATGCCTCCGAGGGAATCTTTCAGTGCACCCTGGATGGACGCTTTATTTCGGCTAACCCTTCCCTGGCGAAAACCTTCGGGTATACATCCCCCGACGAGATGGTTGAAAAGATCGCCGACATCGCTTCCGATTGCTACAACACTCCGTCGGACCGTCACACCTTTGAACAGGCACTGCTCGAAAAAGGCCGAATTGTTGATGCGGAGCATGTCTATCGCAGACAGGACGGCTCGACTTTCTGGGGCAGCAGTTCGGCGCACGTTGCCTATGACGAGGGTGGCAACCCGGCGTATCTGGAAGGCTCGCTGGTCGATATTACGGAACGTCGCGAGAAGGAGCATGCTCAACGCGAACGGGAGGCGGCCCAGGCCTCCGCTCAGGCCAAGAGCGACTTCCTGGCCAATATGAGCCACGAGATCCGGACGCCCATGAACGCCATCATCGGTTTCTCTGATCTGGTGCTGCGAACCGATCTGAATGATCGGCAGAAAGATTACCTTAAGAAAATAGGTCAGGCTTCACGCTCGTTGCTGGGCATCATCAACGATATCCTCGATTTTTCCAAGATCGAGGCGGGCAAGCTGGACCTGGAGACGACCCCATTCAATCTGGCTGATGTGGCCAATGATCTTGCAGACATGCTCTCCCAGAAGAGTAACGAGAAAAATCTCGAACTTTCGGTGTCTTACAACCATGATGTACCTACCGCTCTGGTTGGAGATCCTCTGAGACTGGGGCAAGTTCTGATCAACCTAACTAACAATGCAATCAAGTTCACCGATGAGGGCGAGGTTCAACTACGGATCAAGAAGGTTTCGGAGTCCGACGGTCGCGTTTGCCTCAGCTTTGCTGTAACAGACACTGGTATCGGGATCGCCCAGGAGAAGATCGATACGCTGTTTGATCCGTTCACTCAGGCGGATGGGTCCACCACTCGGCAGTATGGAGGCACTGGCCTCGGGCTCTCCATCAGCAAGCAGATGGTCGAGATGATGGGCGGTGAGATGGGTGCAGAAAGCCAGGCGGGGCGTGGCAGCACGTTTTTCTTTACAGCCTGGTTCGAGATGCAAAATGGCTCCGCTCAAAACGGGGTTTACGACACAAGCCCACTGGCCGGAAAGAACGTTTTGCTGTTTGATGAACGGGATGCCGGCCTGGATGCAATCATCACCGTTTTACGCAGCGCCGGTGGCACAGTGACGCTTATCCAGCCCGATCACCGTCTTGGCGAAACACTCCAGGTTGAAGGCAGCGTTCATGATTTTGATCTGGTGTTAATCGATCGGAACCTGACGGAAGTCGGGACACTGGATGCCGCCCAGATGGTTCGGAATACGCCTGCCCTGGCGGAAGTTCCGGTTGCGCCTTTGCTCCAGCCACAGGAAGAGAAACTTCTGGGGCAATGCCGCGCCCTCGGTTATTCGCCGATACTGAAACCGGTAACACCAAACTCGCTGGTTCAGGAGGTCTCAAATATCCTGGGACTGGGCGCCACAGCTTCGCTTACCCAGTCGGATGTTGCCGGAAACGAGGAGGCAATGCTCGCGGCCATCGCAGGCTCTGAGGTTCTGCTTGTTGAAGACACCCCGTTCAATCAGGAAATTGCGACTGAGTTCTTTAACCAGGCAAAGGTAAAAGTAACGCTTGCGCAAAACGGGGCTGAAGCTCTGGGCCAGTTGGAGAAAGCTCACTTTGATCTGGTGTTCATGGATTGCCAAATGCCGGTAATGGATGGTTTTGAAGCAACTAAACGCATTCGGGAAAAGCCAGAAATTGCGAATACAGTGGTAATCGCCATGACCGCCAACGCCATGAAAGGCGATAAGGAAAGGTGCATTGCCGCGGGCATGGACGACTACCTCAGCAAGCCAATTGTGCGCGAGAACCTATACAGCACAATGGCCCGCTGGCTGTCGGGGGAGGCAACCTCCAAGAGAACCAAAGCAGACTCTGCAGTGCCCGACGAATCAGTTAATGAGACCTCGGCCAACGAACTGCCGGTTTTCGACGCCGCGCTTGCCCTTGAACGGGCTGGTGACAATGAGGACTTGTTAGAAGAGTTGGTGAGCCGCTTTGAGCAGGAAAATTCCGATGTCGTAGACCGAATCCTGGATGCCCTCGATGCCGAAGACCGGGAAACCGCCCATCGCCTTGCCCACACGGTGAAAGGCATGGCTGCATCTCTCGCTGGCGCGGAAGTTGAGCGAACCGCCGGCATTCTCGAAGAAGCTCTGGCTTCCGGGGCCGTTTCGACTCAGATTGAGCGCCATGTTTGTAGCCTTGATACCGCGCTGACACGTCTTTTGAATGAACTGAAATCCGAACAGGGAGAATACCAATGAGTGCTCAGGAGAAGCTTGATATGAGAGTGGATCGCCCGGAAATGACTGAGACCCGTGAGCTTCGCTTACTCTACGGAACCTATGCGGACATTCTTTTTGTGCTACTGCCCTTTGCTGTGGTTGGTATGTTCAAACTCTGGAACGTTGGCCTTGAGCCCTTTCTACTGAGCTATGACCTGTCGCTGGCCGCTGCCGTTCTGGGCGGCCTAGCGGTCGTGAAGTTTCTGTTGGGTATGCTGGTTGATCCGACGATGGCAAAACATCGGGAATGGATAACCTTCCTTGTTGCTGGCACGTTTTTCCTGATACTGGCACCCAGCCTTTTATTCAGCGTTCTCGTTATGTTGTCCGAGGAGCCGCCAAAGTGGGTGATGTTTATCCAGCCGTTGCTCGTGGTGCTGGGCATCACTGCCTACTCATCGGCTGTCCTCGCCTCAAACCGGCTGCGCAAAGATGTTGAGCAGCGGGTTTTTGACGAGGACGTCGGCTGACTGTTCATTACATGGGCAGGCTTTTACCGTAACGACAGGCTCTGCCCTCGCTGTCACACACATCAAACCAGAGCTGCTCCCTATCCGGATTGACATCCCGAACCAGGAATCGTGTTTCTCTGGCTTGTTTCAGAAGTACTTTGTCGCCTGTTTCAGTACTTCTGAATATGGCGTAGAACTCATCTTCCGACGCCAACTCAACATTGGTTGCCGTCACCTCAAAAAGCCTTGAATAATCCATGCCCGCCGGCGCATTCGCCAGATAGGCCTCGCGGTTACATCGTTCAATGGCATCTAACGCCGGACGGATTTCTGGTCTCAGCTGATCAAGCTGTGAAATCACGTTCTCAACCGACTTGCCTGAATCTGCAATTCCGGCACCGAGGGTGATTGGTGTCTCCTCAACGGGTTCATCCTCCGCCGAGCCCGCAGTTTGAGGCTCGGGGAATGGTCGTGATGTCGCTACCAGCTCATTACGGAGTTCATCGGGAGTCAGTGCGGGATTCGCCTGCTTGAGCAGACCAGCGGCCCCTGCAACCAACGGAGACGCAAATGAAGTGCCATACCATCGGCTTACCTCACCTTCCAGGTTTATCGTGGCGACCAGCTCTCCCAGGGCTGCAAGATCCACAGCATCTCCATGGTTCGAAAAGTCTGAAGGTTCACCTCGCTCATTAACTGAACCCACCGCAATTACGTTTTGGCAGTTCGCGGGGGTGTACTCACTGGCGTCGGCACTCTCATTGCCAGCGGCAACAACTACGAGAATCCCTTTCCGGTGAGCGTAATCGATTGCATCCTGGAGATAAAACGGACAACTTGAAACCGGACTTCCGAGGGAGGCGTTGATAATGTCTACAGGTTCGCTCAGGGGCGGGGCTTGGGTTACTGTGGGATCACCGGCTAACCATCGAATGCCGAGAGCCGTGTCCGAAAGAATTCCTGATCCGCAACTCAGCACCCTTGTAGCAATGAGCTCGGCATCCAGGATTCCAGCGATACCCACACCATTATTTGTAGTTGCTCCAATAATACCGGCTACTGCGGTGCCATGAGGATCCGTACAGCTCGGATCTACTTCACTCTCCAGATACTCGGGGCCGTAATCGCCACCGAGAGCTGAGAGGTTGTAGCCGCCGGCGTAATCAATATCCGATACCGGATAGAACCCGGAATCGAGCACACCCACCCGCAGTTTCCGGACTTGCTCAGATGCCAGATAACCCGCCAAAAGATTTTGAACACCTTCTTTCGCTTCGCCCGGCGGTTCCCATGATATCTGATTGACGAAACCCGGATCCGTCGGTGCGTTGGCCGGAATCACCCCTGCAGACCGCATGGATGATGGAACCTTAAAGGGCTGTGATGGCATGGGTGGATTGCGAACGATCAAATCCAGTGCCACCTCTTCAACCTCTGGCCTGAAACGAAGCCGGGCTGCAAATGCGTCCGCTTCATCAGCGTCTACGGTAAAGATTCGAGTGCCTCCGGGACCACTGGCACCCTGGGCCGTGACGACACCTTCTTTGTACTTTACGATTACCTGAGCGGTCGCTTCCGTATCCTGGTTTTGGGCAGCGACAGGAATTTTCTTAATAGGCTCTGCAGCATACGCCGCATTAACCAGACACATTGCGGTTAAGACAGGAACTACAACTCTCATCAGAGACTCTCGCAGGTCAAAGATTGTGTTTTTCGGGAGCGAATCAGCGATTCGATTGGCCGGAAAGACTGAGCTACTTCAAAACCGGCTTCTGTTACGTCGCCGTAGAGAGGTGTGCTGGCGATTCTTGAGTAAATGCCCAGCTCCGGCACGTAAACCAGATCTCCACTACTGAGTTCCGGCACCAGTATTTCCACAAGTGGCTGGATCTCCTCAAGCATCCGAGCGCCATATCGGCCATGCTCAAGGATGGCTTGCTCCGCAAGGCCAAGCGCCTGGTTCAGAGCCTGGTCGGCAATCTGCCCCGCCTGATAGTCATTAAACGCTGCGCCCAGGCCTTCGATCGCAGAGTATACGGTTGCTCTTGAAGGCGAATCCAAAGCTAAAAACTCGGACAGACGCTGCTCTTTTTCCGAATACGTCACCAAATCATACAGGTAGGCATAATCGATGAAAAAGCGATAGAGGGAAAAATCCTGAGCCAGCTCAAGAATTGATTCTCTCTCCCGAAGAGTATCCTGAACCTGCGCGACCAGCGCTTCGCCCGAGGTGTTCTGCGCGAGCAGTGAAACCCGCTGTTCTATTGACTGATCGCCATACACAAACGTCAGCTGGAGATCAGACGCACTGGGACGATCTACAACTGGAACTCTGAGGGAAATCTCATTTGCCTGGAAAGACTCGACCTCCAGGCCGATATCGGGTGACTGAGAGAGAGTGACGGAATCCGGTTGCCGAAACTGGCCTGGTAGCTTGAGGATTTCTCCCTCGGCAGCCTGGACAAAGACCTGATTCAGAGAAACCGAAGGGACAGAGGGAGCCGGGGTTGGCTCGGTCGCGGGAGGCGCCTCGACTGGCCCGGATGAACCTCCCGAACCGCCTCCGCAACCGGAGAGCGCCAAAACCACTATCACGCTTAAAATAGAGCGGGGAAACAACATGGACATAATCCGTAATATCGCTTTTGACTGCACACCGCAGCAGATTATGTTCCGGTTAAAATCCCCGCAAGAACAAAGACGTAACAAATTGTAGGCTTGGGATTCCTCTAACGGGAAATTGTTTTACTCACGACGCCCGACCATGCACTTTCAAGACCACTAACGTCGACCGTGCGAATGGCGAAATACCAGGTACCTTCTCCAAGCCCGGAGATTTCGTACTCCATTATCTGGCCATCTTCGATGACAACTTCCTCAGACATATCCTTTACGTTTTCTTCTAAACCGTATCGGACCACGTACTGATCAATCTCTCCCATTGCCAGGGATTCGCCGTTCTCCCGGGTCAGCGGCGCCTGCCAGCTCAGCGTTGCTGATCCAGTGACGGGCTCTGGTGCAGGCTCAGGTTCTGGCGCGGGCTCGGGCTCTGGTGCAGGCTCGGGCTCTGGTGCAGGCTCGGGCTCTGGTGCAGGCTCGGGCTCGGGTGCAGGCTCGGGCTCGGGTGCAGGCTCGGGCTCGGGTGCAGGCTCGGGCTCGGGTGCAGGCTCGGGCTCGGGTGCAGGCTCGGGCTCGGGTGCAGGCTCGGGCTCGGGTGCAGGCTCGGGCTCGGGTGCAGGCTCGGGCTCGGGTGCAGGCTCGGGCTCGGGTGCAGGCTCGGGCTCGGGTGCAGGCTCGGGCTCGGGTGCAGGCTCGGGCTCGGGTGCAGGCTCGGGCTCGGGTGCAGGCTCGGGCTCGGGTGCATAACCAATGTTCAGCAGAGCGGTATCGATTGAGACCAGCGCTCTGTCAAGATTTCTTGCCTCACTATCGGCTTCAGCAATCAACTCACGGTGATTTGAAGCCTGCTCGCTTGCTGCAAGCAGCACCAGCTCGGCACTCGGAGACAGCTGCTCGCCCGACAGTGAGGGCAGAAAGCCATTTCGGGCAATAACCACTTCAAAATCACTAATAACCCTGTCCAGCGATCCCCATCGGTTATCTCCGGCAAGAGCGAGGAAGCCGGCATTCACGAGGGATGACAGGATCATTTCCGAATCGGCACGCAATGCATCAGGCTGGGAAAGATCGATTTGTGCCCGCTCAAGAACGCCATCCGATAAGCCAAATTCATGCTCAAGAGCCCTAAGAGCCGCTTGATAATCCTCCCATCCGGAAAACCCATTCTTCAAAGCCAACTGGTGGGCAAGAGAACCGATAGGGGTCAGAACAGCCTTTGCAAAAGAGTCTGCTGAGGGGCTGACCACGGCCGTCATGGAAAGGTCATTACCCGGCCAGAACGACTCGCCAAAGATGACCGAGCCCCCGCCAGGTGTCCTGCATGCTGGCCGCACATCGCAACGCATCTGAGTGGCACTGTCGGAGCCTAGAACTACCTTTAACGCCTGATCTGTGAATTCTGCCGGGACTCTTGCCCGAAAGCGACCTTCGTTGTCAGTACGAACACTCTCGCCAACTTGTATCCAGGTATTACCGCCAAGGGAGCGGTAAATCGTGATTAATCCATTACTGATGACACCCTTGACCGCAGAACCCTCCACCCACACAACGGACTCAGCAGCTTCAGCGTCAGACTGCGCATCTGCAGGCGAACCAGATGAAGACTCTCCACCTCCGCCGCCGCACGCAGCCACAAAAAGACTGAGAGCAGTAATCAGTGAGGCTCTGACCAACCAATTGAGCAGGGAAAACATAGCAGCTCCGAATAAAATTCCGACGCTGCTATGTTATCCGCCCATGATGTCAAATAACGTTAAAAGCGTTGTATTTTTGGCGGAAAATCGAGCCATTTTATTGACATTCGGAGTTGTCTCAAATTACGGCTCAAACCTAACCGTAAAATAGTGTGATTTTTGACAGAACTTTGATCTCTGCCCATTTACTTATCATTAATCCATTGAATCCCATGAAGAAACTGCCTATCTTCCGTTGCGCCAGTCTTTGGCACTCTCAAAGTCAGCAACCTAAACATTCCAAAGGAACGGAATTATGGGAAGTACCAATTCTTTATCTCTTTTTTCTGCAATTGTTCTGACATCCGCACTCGCAGGTTGCGGAGGCTCCTCTGGGTCCTCTGGCACCAGCGATGAGGGCAACCCGACCACTGAAACGCCGACGCCAGTCGTGCAGATGGAGTCTGTTTCCGGACAGATTCGGGATTACTTCACGGGGGAGCCAGTGGCAGGAGCACTGGTTACCCTCCAGGCAACGAACCTGGAAGAGCCTGTTGAAGCCGTATCTGGACCAGAAGGTCGGTTCACCCTTGATGCCGAGGAAGGAGCAGACAGGGCCACCATTTCTTCCCGCGCGACGGGGTACACAACCAACTCAATGCTCACCTCGACCACAGAGGGCTCAGACAACGACAACCTTGAGCTTTCACTGGTACCGGCACAGCTGGCGACATCTTTCTCGGCTGAAACTACGGCGACGCTGAGTCTCGAAAACAGTCTTCCTGTTGCCGAAGTGCCGGCCAATGCTTTCCGAAGCAGCAATGGGGCGCTCTATAACGGTTCTGTCAACACGCAAATTTCAGCGCTGGACCCCTCCAGTGATCCAACCATCATTCCGGGTAACTATGATTTTGTAGATACTGACGGTCAGGTGGGTCTTTCTACTTCTTATGGTGCGGTAACATTTGATTTTACCGACGAGAACGGTGAGCGCCTCCAGCTCAGCGACGGGACGCCTGCGACCATCCGAATTCCACTGGCCAGTGGCCTGAACCCGTTCGAAGTGCCGTCTTCAGTGCCCCTTGCATGGTTTGACGAGGAATCGGGCCAATGGGTCGAAGAATCCATGGCGACTTTGGTCGACAACAGGTACTACGAGGGGCAGGTCACGCACTTTACGACCTGGAACGCTGCGGACACCTACACGCCTGTCGAAGTAAGCGGTCGCGTTGTTGATCGTGACGGCAACCCGGTTGCGGGCGCTTCCGTGCGCGCTCAAGGCTATGATTACATTGGTATGAACACCACGGTAACGAATGCCGACGGAACTTTCTCGGTGCCCGTTCGCGAAGACTCACAGGTACTGATCTCTGCTCGACTCGATGCCACCTCCAATACCCGAGAAATAACCGTAGGGGCGGAGGACTACACGCTGGATCAGGACATCGTTCTGTGGCCCTCGGCCGTTTCTATCACACTCACATGGGGACAAAACCCGAGCGATCTTGACTCTCACCTTCTTGGCCCGAACAGCGAAGCTGGCACTTCAGAATTCCACGTAGCTTTCTGGGACAAAGTTGTAACAGTTGGCGACACCGTTATCGAACTGGATGTAGATGATGTAACCAGTTTCGGCCCGGAAGTTGTCACTATCCCGGACTTTCCCTATGCCGGTCGCTACCGTTACCTGGTACATCTTTTTGCTGGTACCGGAACCATTGAAAACTCACCGGCACGGGTTGAGTTTTCAATCAATGGCGAAACACGCATTTTCTCCCCACAGAATGCTCAGGGCAGCGTTTCTGACTGGTGGGCTGTCGCCGACATTATCGTTGATGAGACAGGAGACGTCCGACTGGAAGCCGTGCAGGAGTGGAGCGAACAAGGGGAAGAAATGGTGTTTGGATTCAGCCTGAACAACCGCTCCAACCCCGCTGTTGAAGCCGCCAAACGCAAATACTACAGCGAGAACGTTCGCTAAAGATTTCTGGCTGAAAACCAGATAAGAATGAACGATTGGAGCCCACCAGGCACCCTGCAGCAAAGTGCCTGGTGGGCCTTTTAATCACCGGAAACCAGGCCTTGATGCACTGCCAAAGCATTCAAATCCATTAGCGGTGAATGTACCAATCACCCGAAGCAATGAAAAACGGGTTCAGCACATCTTCTTTGCCATACTTCAATGGTTTTCCTTCGAGGGTCTGCACCTTCCCACCTGCGGCTGTCAGGACCGCCTGAGCCGCACCTGTGTCCCATTCACAGGTTGGTCCCAATCTCGGATAGATATCGGCATGGCCCTCCGCAATCCGACAAAACTTCAGGGAGCTGCCAGCCTGTACCAGCTCGTGGTCACCGAGCTTATCAATAAAGGCTTTGGTCTCTTCGTTCAGATGGTTTTTACTGGCCACAACTCGCTTAACTGCCTTTGGCTCTGCCACCCGGATTCCACGAACCTTCCCCGTGCGGTCCCGCAAATGGGCGCCCTCACCTACAACGCCCCAAAAAGCCTCTTTCAGAGCCGGCGCAATTACCACACCCATCACGGGCTCGCCGTCCTCGATCATCGCAATGTTCACCGTGAATTCGCCCGTGCGCTGGGTAAAATCCTTGGTACCATCAATGGGATCGACTAGCCAGAAACGGCGCCAGTGCTTACGTTCTTCCCAGGGGATGTCTTTGCCTTCTTCGGAGAGTATGGGAATGTCACGGCTGATGTTGCGCAATCCCCTTACAATGATTTCGTGGCTCGCAGTGTCGGCGGCGGTAATCGGCGAATGATCGCTTTTAAAATCGACTTTGAAATCCGATTGGTAGATGTGAAGCACTTTTTCACTGGCTTCATCGGCTACCTTTATGACATCCGGGAGAATGGAGCTGTAATGCATGCGATTCGCTTCCTGCTTCAGATCAAAACGTTATGAACTATGATGAGCAATAGTAACACTCCCCTTACAAAGAACCAGAAGGATGCCACTATGAAACTTCGCTTCCTCGGCGGCACAGGAACAGTTACCGGCTCCCGCTATCTGCTCTCGCATGAGAAACATCGGGTGCTGGTAGACTGCGGCATGTACCAGGGCGTTAAAACCCTACGCCGGCGCAATTGGGCGAAGTTTCCCGTGGACCCGTCTACCATTGATGCGGTTGTGCTTACCCATGCCCATATAGATCATTCCGGCTACCTTCCAGCTCTGGTCAAGAATGGCTTCAAAGGTAAGGTCTACTGCACCAAGGCAACTCATGAACTGTGCAAAGTTCTATTGCCCGATGCAGGCTTCCTGCAGGAGGAAGACGCAAAATACGCGTTCCGAAAGAAGTTCTCGAAGCACGAAAAACCCGAGCCTTTATTTACTGAGAAGGACGCGTGGGAAGCCCTCAAGCACTTCGAATCCCTCCACTACCATGAAACCTTCGAACCCGTGAAAGGGTTTGAGGTAACCTTTACCCCGGCCGGCCATATCCTCGGATCGTCCTGCGTTCATGTTCACCACAGGGTTGCAGACAGAACGGTGGTATTCAGCGGCGATGTTGGCAGGCAGAATGACATTATCATGAGACCGCCGGAGCCATTACAGAAGGCGGATGTACTACTGTGTGAATCCACCTATGGCGACCGCACCCATGGTGAGACTGATCCGGAAGCCGAGCTTGCAGAAATAATTACACGAACTGCCGGCCGGGGAGGTATTGTTCTTCTACCCGCGTTCGCAGTCGGCCGTGCTCAAATGCTGCTTTATGTGATTCACAAGATTATGGGCGACGGGAAGATCCCTAAACTGCCCGTATTCCTGAACAGCCCCATGGCAATCAAGGCGACAGAAATCTTTTGCAAACATCATAAAGAACATAAACTGAACGCCGCCCAGTGTGAGCTGATAGACGAAAAAACAACTTTTGTAAGGAAAGTGGAAGAATCCATCGAGCTGGATGCGGTACGTTATCCGTGCGTGATTATTTCAGCCAGCGGTATGGCCAGTGGTGGACGTGTGCTGCACCACCTGAAGACGCTATTACCCAACCCTCGAAACAGCGTGGTGTTTGCGGGCTTCCAGGCGCCGGGAACTCGAGGGGATGCGCTGGTAAACGGTGCAGAATCGGTGAAAATTCATGGCGAATACTGGCCAGTGAAGGCTGAGATTCATAACCTCGACTCACTCTCTGCGCACGGAGATTACAATGAAATTTTGGCCTGGCTGGAACAAGGCACGCTGAAGCCGAAGAAGGTTTACGTCACTCACGGTGAGATGGTTGCAAGTGACGTTATGAGAAAGCGGATCCGGGAGAAGTTTGGTTGGGATGTTGAGGTGCCGGAGTTGTTTGAGGAGGTTGAGGTTTAGGGCTAGGACCTGAACACACTAGAGTGAGGACCTCACCATCGAAGACACTTAAGGTTGAGACATTGAAACGGAAACGTATTTTACTGATCACCCGTAACTTACCTCCGCTGGTTGGAGGAATGGAAAGGCTGAATTGGCACATGGCCGACGAGCTTTCCAAGAAGGCGGATCTGTACATCGTTGGGCCCAAAGGATCGAATGCATCAAAGCCGTCGAGAGTAACGCTACGAGAGGCGCCGTTAACCCCTTTGATTTTGTTTTTTTTTGTAGCTCTGTATAGAAGTCTCCTATTAGCATTTAGCGAGAAGCCCGACATCATTATCGCAGGCAGTGGCTTAACCGCACCTCTTGCATGGCTAACAGGTAAAGTTTTCCGTATAAAGTCGGCCGTATACCTACATGGATTTGACGTCTCGGTCGACAACAGAATGTATCGCATGTTGTGGCGAACTACGTTTAAGAGATTAAATCATGTCATAGTGAATAGCACTTCTACAAAAAACCTTGCTATGAAGGCTGGTGTAAGTGAGCGCAAACTAAGCATCATTTTCCCCGGAGTTGAACTGCCCCCATCCCCACAACCCTCGCAAAGTATTGCAGAGTTAAGAGCCAGATACGGGCTTGAGAACAAGAAAATACTACTTTCAGTTGGTCGCCTAACAACACGAAAGGGGCTGCTCGAGTTTGTTGAAAGCTCAATGCCAAATATTGTAAATGCTAGACCCGACGTAACACTCGTCGTGGTTGGAGAAGCACCAAAGAATTCCCTTGGGGCCGGGATCCAAAGCGAGCGGTCCATCATGGCCAAGGCAGAAAAATTGGGAATCGGCAATCACATTAAGTTTCTTGGCGTTATCACCAAGAAAGAAGAATTGGCAACGGTCTACGAGGCAGCTGATGTACATGTTTTTCCAGTTCGCCATATACCAGACGATCCCGAAGGCTTTGGAATGGTTGCGATTGAAGCCGCTGCTCACGGTCTTCCGACCGTTGCTTTTTCTACTGGAGGAATAGTCGATGCAGTTGCTGAAGGACAAAGTGGAAAACTCGTAACTCAAGGGGACTACAATGCATTTTCCCAAGCAGTCGTCCGAATGCTCTATAGCGGTAAGCAATCTGAAATAACCCGCGCGTTCGCCCGGCAGTTCGAGTGGAAAAACTTTGAAAAAAATCTTCTGAGAGCACTTTGGGGCACCCCGTCTTTACCAGAGAGCGAGGACACAAAGTGAGATACGGAAACATAACTCTCTCAAGCATGGGAGTATAAGCTTCGTGTTTTCAAAAATTCAAACTATAAATTTGTGAACAAAGGGTGACTATAAACAAGCGCATCGCCAAAAATACGATGATGTTGTATTTTCGGCAGCTCCTAATTCTCTTCATTAATCTATATGCAGTGAGAGTCGTTCTAGAACAACTGGGAGTTCAAGACTATGGCATCTACGGAGCAGTAAGTGGTCTCGTGGCACTCAGCGCTTTTCTGCCGGGTTCTCTGGCACAGGCTACACAACGTTACTTCTCGTTTTCTCTGGGAGAGAGGAATACAGGGAGTTTAAGGAAAATTTTTTCAGTCAACCTTGTCTTGTACATTTCTATTGCACTGATTTCTTTTCTGATTCTCCAGACTATTGGTCTCTGGTTCGTTAATGCTGAGCTTTCTGTACCTTATAGCCGGTTTGAAGCTGCACAAGCTCTCTTCCATTACGCGACGCTAGCATTTCTTACCGGTGTCATTACTAGCCCTTTCATAGCCATTATCCTAGCCCACGAAGACATGAAGCTCTATGCCTATATTTCGATCCTAGAGTCATTTGTGAAACTAGGCATGGTGTTTCTTCTAGAATATATCTCATGGGACAAGCTGGAGCTGTACGGGATTTTGGTTCTTTGTACCGGCGTCGTTAACGCGGTAACATACATTGTAGTTTGCTTATATCGATACGAAGAGTGCCAGTTCAAAAAGATTTACTGGGACTCAATGTTGCTGAAAGAAATTATAGCTTTCACAGGCTGGACTATTTTCGGGCAAATTTCTACAGTTGCTCGTACACATGCCATTACTGTTTTATTAAACCAATCATTTAGTCCTGGAGTGGTGGCGGCTAGGGCGCTTTCGGTACAAGTGGCGAATCAGGTCAACATATTCTCAGTTAACTTCAATACCAGTCTTTATCCGCCGATCATCAAGAGCTTCGCCGCAAATCAGCATCAAGAAATGTATGGATTGATAACCAGCGGCGCAAAAATAACGTTTTTTCTTTTATGGATTTTTGCCCTACCTCTAATGGTAGAAATGGAAACCATACTTGGCATCTGGCTAACCATCGTGCCACCAAATGCAGTTTTGTTTTCACAGTTAGCCCTTCTGGAGACGCTCATAATGTCTGTCAGTTTGCCTCTGACCGCCGCCGCAAGAGCACCGGGAAAGATGAAAGCCTATGAGCTCTCGCTGGGTGCTATACAGATAGGCATATTCAACCGCCTGGGGCGTAATCACAACCGGAGCGCCAGCCTTTAGCGTGTTTATCGTTGCAATCTTCGCGAACATTTTGATGTTCGGCGTCCGGCTCTTTTTGGTCAACAAACTCACGGGCTTCCCAGTATTAAATTTTTTGCGGCTTACGGCGCTGCCTATTCTATCCATCGTTCTAATTACGGCTCTTCCAATCGCCGCTCTGAAATACTGGCTGCCAAGCGGCTTATTCTGGTCAGCACTATTGTTTGTCTCCTGCTTCACTGCCTCCACTCTCGCCATGTATTTCATCGGACTAGATAAGGTGTGGCGCGTAAAGGTGATGACGATGGTCCGCTCAAGATTGCCTTGGCCAAAAAGCGCATGAGGAATATTCTTATTCTGGGCGGCACGGGTGCTATGGGCACCCATCTCGTGAAAATCCTCGCCGAGCGAGGCGACATTGTATATGCGACAAGCCGCTCTATCCACGAATCGTCGGCTAACATTAAATTCATCAAGGGCAACGCTAAGGAAGAGCGCTTTCTGACTCATTTACTCAGATGTAAATGGGACGCGATTGTCGACTTCATGGTTTACAGCACGCCTGCATTTGAACAGCGCGCCCACAAGCTCTTGGCAGCTACCGAACAATACATTTTCATGAGCTCTGCTCGCATTTATGCAGACTCCGGCGGGCCAATCCGGGAAGAATCCCCGCGATTGCTCGAAAGCTCTGAGGATATGAACTTTCTGCAAACCGACGAATATTCTCTTGCAAAGGCTCGGCAAGAAAACATTATTCGACGGTCTGGCGGGAAGAATTGGACGATCATCCGACCTTACATTACATATAGTACGCAGCGCCTGCAGTTGGGTGTATTGGAGAAGGAAGGTTGGCTATACCGAGCACTCAACGGCCGCACTATCGTTTTCTCAAAAGACATTGCGTCTAAGTTAACTACGCTTACATATGGCCTGGATGTGGCCGGTGCCCTGGAAGCCATAATTGGCGAGCCGCGCGCATTGGGAGAAACGTATAATATTATGCAAAAGGATGTGGCCACCTGGCGTCGAGTGTTGGATGTTTATCTTGATGTGCTCGAAAGACACCTTGGCAGACGCCCAAAAGTATTGCTCCTGGGTTTCGATGATTTCTTGCGCTGCAAACCAGCAGAGTATCAAATTAAGTATGATCGATTGTTCAACCGTGAGTTCGATAGTTCAAAAATTGGGGAGTTTGTAGACTTAGAGGCGCTCACGGAACTTGAATCGAGCCTAACCGATTGCCTGGATGAGTTTTTGGAAAAGCCGCAATTTTTGCCCATCGATTGGCGCTCCGAAGCCATCAAAGACCGCTATACGGGTGAAGTAGCAAAACTTAGTGAGATCGGTCTCTGGAAACAGAAAATCAAATACCTTTTGTATCGATTTATCAAAAATTAGACACCTAGATTGGTGGGGTTCCATGAACAAGTTCTACACTGATGAAAAAAATGCCCTAATCATTGTTTCGCTATTAAAGGCGAACGGGATTAGGAAGTTGATTGCCTCGCCGGGTACAACAAATATGGCCTTGGTGTGTAGTATGCAGAACGATCCGTATTTTCAGGTTTATTCATCGGTAGACGAACGCTCGGCCGCATACATGGCTTGCGGCTTGGCGCATGAGTCACGCGAGCCAGTTGTCATAAGCTGCACCGGTGCTACCGCTTCGCGCAACTACATGCCCGGCTTGACGGAGGCATATTACCGAAAGCTTCCAATTCTGGCGATCACATCAACTCAGATAATTGGGAAAGTTGGGCATCATGTTCCGCAAGTCATCGATAGGAGTGTTAAACCCAATGATACTCAACGAATCAGTGTTGAGCTGCCCGTCATAAAAGACGATGACGACTGGTGGGAATGCGAGGTCAAAGTCAATCAGGCCATTTTGGAGTTAAAACGGGGCGGCGGAGGCCCTGTTCATATCAACCTGCCTACTCGCTACAGCCGCTCGTACAACACCAAGGCTTTGCCAGCCTGCCGGGTGATGAATAGATTCACCACAGCTGACCAGCTGCCGGAGCTCAAAGGCAGGGTTGCAGTCTTTATTGGCGCCCACAAACCGTTCAGCTGCGAAGAAACGCAAGCCATTGACCGCTTCTGCAGCAGCAACGACGCCGTCGTATTCTGCGACCATACCAGCTCCTACAGAGGGAAATACCGCCTTTTGTATTCACTTGCAGCCAGTCAGGACCTGATGGATCTTGCTTCCGATAAACCCGATACCACCATCCACATTGGTGAAGTTACCGGCGACTACGCGAGTATGGGCATGGTCGGTAAAGAAGTGTGGCGTGTAAGTGAAGACGGCGAGATTCGTGACACTTTCCGAAAACTACGTTATGTGTTTGAAATGGGTGAAAAGATCTTCTTCGAACGCTACACGGACGCATCCAAAGATCCCTCTGATCAGTACTTGAGACACTGTCAGGCCCGTTTGAAGGAAGTGCAGCAAGAAATCCCTGGGCTTCCGTTCTCCAACATTTGGGTAGCACAGAAAATGGCAAACATGATTCCGGACGGCTCCGTAATACACTTCGGAATTTTGAATAGCTTACGTTCTTGGAACTTCTTTGAATTGCCACATTCGGTAGATTCAACCTCTAACGTAGGTGGATTTGGTATCGATGGTGGACTTTCAAGTTTAATCGGCGCTTCACTTGCCAACCCGGATAGGCTCTACTTCGGCGTCATTGGCGACCTTGCATTTTTCTACGATATGAACTCGCTCGGGAACCGTCATTTAGGCCATAATCTGCGCATTATGGTTGTCAATAACGGAAAAGGGACCGAGTTCCGGCAGTACAACCACGTCGCAGCTGATTTCGGTGAGCTGGCCGATGAATTTATTTCTGCTCAAGGCCATTACGGAAACAAGTCCCCAACATTATTAAAGCACTATGCACAAGATCTAGGGTTAAAGTACATAAGCGCCTCGTCCAAGGCAGAATTCGACGGAGTGTATGGAGAATTTCTAGCAAATTGCACTGAAATGCAGTCTGTTCTTTTTGAAGTTTTCACGGATAGCGAAGAGGAGAGCCATGCACTTGAAATTCTCAGGAATATCAAGAAAGATTTTAAAAAACGAGCGAAACTTAAGGCTGCTCGCTTAATCGGGGACCGATCGGTAAACGCAATAAAGGGTTACTTAAAGAGTTGATGATGTGAAAGCATCTTTCAACTCCTCCTGCACTTAGCCTTTGCGAGCCAGCGAACTTTTAAGTGTTTTCATTGGTCAAGCTCTCTAGGTAAGCTAATCATCCCCATTAATTCAGACTGGCTTTTCCCTTAATTTCAATATTTTTCAGCTTGGGAGCCGCAATGACCGAACCCAAAATAGCAATACTCACCCAACCACTTGGTCATAATTATGGTGGGCTACTTCAAGCCTATGCCCTACAAACTTATTTGAAAAAAATAGGTGCGCGAGTCGAAACACTCGATAGACGACAGAAAAAAACTAAGTTGCAAAAAGGTAAAAAACTTATAACGGAATTAGTTAAGTTTGCGACAGGGCAGATCAAATCTCTGCCTACGAAAAAAAGGCAAGAGTGGGTGTTTAGTGAGTTAATTGAATTCCGTGATCGAAAGATAGAAATGTCTCCAAAAATGGAAGATGAACGAGAACTCAGGGCGTATTATCGCGAAAGAGATTTTGATATTTTTCTTGTTGGGAGTGATCAAGTTTGGCGTCCTTGCTATTCCCCCAGCATCCTCAATTATTATTTGGATTTTCTTGATGACATCAAGAGCCCCGCAAGACGTATAGCTTACGGGGTGTCATTTGGCGTAGATGAGTGGGAATACTCCGATCATCTTACTGGAAAATGCAGAACTTTAGCGCAAAAATTCAATGCGGTTTCGGTGAGAGAGCTGTCCGGAGTTGACCTGTGTAAAAATAAGCTGAATGTCTCAGCCAAATGTGTTGTGGACCCAACGCTATTGCTGGAGGTTGAGGACTACGAATCGTTGATTGAGCAGTGCGTAGGCGAAAAGCACGTTGGCGGTTTGCTATTATACATTCTCGATCCTGAGCCGAGGAGTCGCGCCATAGCAGATATCGTTAGCGTATCACGTGGAATTGATATTTTTTCCATAAAGCCTCATCGTCAGATTGAGAAAGTACCAGTGAGAGATAGAGCCAAATTCCAACTTCCCAGTGTTGAATATTGGCTAAAAGCTTTTAATGATGCAAGCTTCATTGTTACGGACTCGTTTCACGGCACCGTATTCTCTATTCTTTTTAATAAGCCTTTCATTGTTGTGGGAAATAAGGTTAGAGGAATGGCGCGTTTTCAATCGTTCCTCTCGCAGATGGGATTGACCGAAAGACTAGTTGAATCTCCAACAGAGGTATCTTCAAAGCTTATAAATAGCGAAATTGATTGGGATGCCGTAAACAGAAAGAAGACCGTTTTGGCCGAGGCTGGTCGCAACTTCCTCGATACATACATTTTAAACCACTGACGAGATGACTTTTCGCCTAAGATTTCAGCGATTGGATTAGTATTAATCGTCATTTGGACCATGCAGAGACTCCAATGTACACATGCAACTAAGTACGGCTAGATCATGAAGATAAAAAAGAACCAACTCTCCCACTGGCTGTTACTTATCTTTCTGGGCCTTCTATCGTTTATATGTTTGCTATTCCGTTTGCTGAAAAAAAAGAATTTTCCCTTAATCATACTATACGGACATCAGCTCAACGGGAATTTATTCGCAATATATAAAAGCTGCCCCAATGCCATTTTTCTCACCATGGATTGGACTTATTATAGAAAACTAAGGGCCCAAGGAGTCAGATGTCAGTGGCTATGCTCCTTTGGAGCGGCCAAGCTGGTCGCCCTTGCCAGCGCCTTAATCAGTGATCACGGACTCCATAGTTTGGAATGGTTTGTTCCGATGTTTCGAAAAACCGGGCTAAAGTTCTTCGATGTCTGGCACGGTATTCCTTTTAAAGGTTTCGACTCGAAAGACTTTAAACTACAACATCAGTACGATGAAATCTGGGTGGCATCGCCACTTCACAAGGAGCTCTACACGAAAAGGTTCGGGTTTTCAGACAAGCAAGTGGCCGTAACCGGCTACCCGAGAACCGATGATTTGGTCTCTTTTAACGCTGATAAAACAAAGATCCGAAAGCGGCTCGGTCTTCCGCTGACGGGAACATTGATTCTATTTGCTCCGACCTGGGCACAAGACTCGAAAGGTCGAAATGTATTTCCTTTTGGGCAGACTAAGCGCGAATTCTTGGGAGCGCTTTCTGCCATTTCAAAACAGCACAATGCGACAATACTCGTACGTACCCACCTCAACACCGAAACCGAAGCCGATTCCCCACAGCCTGGAATTATTAGCTTACCGGGAAGCCAATGGCCGGACACGGAAAGTATACTGCAAGTCAGCGATATACTGATATGCGACTGGTCCTCCATCGCATTCGACTTTCTTTTGCTGGACCGCCCAACTTTCTTTCTGGACGTCACACCTCCCTTCAAGAAAGGTTTTTCCCTGGGCCCAGAATACAGATTTGGTTCCGTAATCAATACCTTACCCGATCTTTTAAATCAGCTGGATCAGACGCTGGCATCTCCGGATACGTATTGGAGGCGCTACTCCGAGCAACATGCCTCTGTTAAACATTCTGTTTACGGTGAATGGGCAGATGGGAAAGCCACTGCCCGATGCCTGGATCGTATTGCACGTCATACCGGTATCAGAGCCGAATCTTCTCAATGAGAGCGGTTGTTGACACGGCCGGCGTCCGCTGGAAATAGACAACTTTGCAGATATCGCCAAACTCATCAAAGCGACCTCGCCAGTCATCCCCCATGACCAACACGTCAGCCCGATATTCGACAAGATAATCACGCTTCTGCTCTAAGGATTCCTCAATGAACACCTGGTCAACACAGCGCAGGGCGCCAACCAGTTGAAGACGTTCGTCCTGAGAAAAAATCGGGAAGCGGCCTTTCTTACTGCGATTAAGCTCATCCGATGATACGCCGACAACCAAATAATCCCCCAGGGCTGCTGCTCTCTCTAAGATTCGTAGATGGCCGAGGTGGAACACATCGAATGTCCCGAACGTAAGGACACGCGTTAAAGCTTGATTCTCCACCTAGACTTCCCCCGAGTTGCGGCTAGCACCGCCATGAAGCAAGCGGTGTAATTGGTAGGAAAGATGTTTTAATGCCCGGTGCGGTATGGTAGCAAGTACGCCAGGATCAGCAACGATTTGCTTGAAAGCCCCCAACAACCGCCCACTCCGGAGGTGCCATGCGATCTGATACAAGCTCTCATTGTGACGTAGAGCTTTTATCTTCTGTTGAAACGCCAACTGGGTCTTGGCTGACCACCCACCCCATTCCGAACACGATTGAATACATTCACGCATACTTCGCAAGCCCGCATGCGCGGTCGCTGACCCGGGTTGTACGCGATAAAGATACAGAGGCTCAGGTAGATAGCGAAAACTAATTCCCGACCAGGCAAGCCGCAGAAAAAACTCAGCATCCTCTGCAAAGAAGCGGTCCGAGTGTTGAACCCCAACCTCACTAATCGTCGTCCTACGTATTAAGGGCTTTATCAATAAACGGGGAGAAACAATGTAGTTCTCCAGCGGTACATCGTAGCCCGTGGCACCTGCGACACCTCCGAAGGCACGTCTGCCGTGTAATCGACGCCAAGGAACCAACCTGCCAGCAGTAGAATGGCATATGAGGATGTCATCAAATATCAGTTGGTGGTTGTCCTCGTTTACTGAGGCAAGCATACGCTTGAGGCGTTCTGGCGCCCAAGCATCATCTGCATCTATCAAACCTATCCAAACACCAGATGCCAAGCCGATTGCTTTATCCCGGCTATGCCCGGGTCCCATATTTTTTGTGTTTTTTATCAGCTTTATTCGAGGATCTTTAAACTTCTCTAGCACTCGGATTGAAGAGTCAGTGGAAGCGTCATCACAAACGATTAGCTCAAGGTCTGCCATCTCTTGCAACAGGACGGATTCAACCGCCTGGGCCACGGTGGCTTCAGCGTTATAAACAGGCATTACAACAGAGACAATGGGCGCGCGATTCATCGGATTAGACCCTATTTATGCCCACACGATTCAGAACCGACCTCATTGGATGATAGGCACAACGAAGAGGAATTAGCATAGCCTCCAGCGCTAAAGGAGAAACCCTCTGGAATACTGACGTCCGATGAATTCTCGAAGGCGGGCGCCTGCCAGGAGACAACTCCTCGGCAATAGCCGCAATTCTCCTCCAGTATGAGTAATCGTACCTTAGTCCTTTCTGAAGCAACGACCATAGACCATCTACTACAGCAATGCGACGTTCTGGTAGAAGGCGATCTCTCTCGTCCAGGAAGCGACAGGCTTGGAGCAAAATTTCAGCCATGTAAACCAGGGTCTCTCGCCCGGGGTCATGCCCTCTAGAGAGCCGAGAGCCAAAATGTTGAACCCAAGCGGCAACGGGCTCTGTTACTCGTAACCAGCTCGCCTCCCTTTTAATTGCTACATTGACGAACCAATCGACATCTTCTGCCACCGAGCGTTCATGGTCCCAGCAAACCGACTGTGCAAGCTCTCTTTTAAAAAGGCTCTCTTCCATTTCGTGTGGAATCGGTCGCCAGCTAACGCCTTTTTGAGCCATACTCCCTGATATCTTCTGACCTCCAGCGAACATCTCTATGAATCCGGAACTCTTGTTCACACAAGCCTTGGGTCTGACGTCACCATGGGCTGTCGATGACATCGATTTTGACCCAAAGGCCCAGCGTATCGATTTCCGGGTCTCCTGTGAGGCGAAGCAATTACCGTGTCCTGGTTGTGGGCGAGCTGATCAGCCTATTCACGACCGGAAACCGCGAACTTGGCGGCATTTGGACTTCTTCCAGTTTGCCGCCTATGTCCATGCCGAGGTGCCCCGGGTGCGCTGCGGCGGCTGCAAGAAGACCACTCAGGTGGAAGTACCCTGGGCTCGCCCGGGCAGCCGTTTCACCCTGCTATTCGAAGCCTTTGCGCTCACGTTGGCCAAGGCCATGCCGGTATCGACCACGGCAAGGCAGCTGAGGACTGATGACAGGGCCCTTTGGCGGGTACTGGACCACCATGTCACCCAGGCACAAGCTCGTGAAGACTACAGCACCGTGACCACCATCGGGGTCGATGAGACCGCCTGTCGGCGTGGCCATCACTACATCACGCTGGTGCATGACCTGGCCGAGCGCCGACTCATCTTTGCAACGCCCGGTCGTGACGCCCAGACTCTGAAAGGATTCTCTGAGGATCTTGCAAGCCATCAGGGCAAGGCTGATCAGATCCGGCACGCCAGCATCGATATGTCTAAAGCCTACATCAGCGGCCTGGGGCAGCACCTGCCCAACGCCGAAATCACCTTTGACCGGTTCCATATCATTCAGCTGGCAAATCAGGCTGTGGATGCCGTGCGCAAGTCTGAAGTACGCCACGACGCCCGCCTGAAGCGAACCAAATGGGCCTGGCTCACGGACATGGCCCGCTGGAGCAAAAAGCAGGATGAGGCCGTCTACGACCTGACCCGCTCCAACCTGAAGACCGCTCGTGCCTGGCGCATCAAAGAGGCCTTGCGTGACATCTTCCAGGCCAAGCCTGGTCGTGAACAAGCGGAAGGGTTACTGAAGCGATGGCACTCCTGGGCCAGACGCTGTCGGTTGGAACCGATGAAACAACTAGCTGCCACCCTCAAGCGACACTGGGCCGGAGTCCTACAGGGCTTTGAAAGCGGCTTGAGCAATGGTTATGTCGAAGCCATGAACAGCCTGATCCAGGCGGCCAAGGCCCGTGCGCGCGGCTACGGCACGGCGAGCCACTTCATTGCCATCTGCTTTCTGATTGCCGGCAAGCTCAAGCATCTGCCAGCAAACCCGTTCCAGACGCCATTACAGAGAATGGTTGCAAGCTAATGTTCCACACAAAACGGAAGAGACCCTTTAAAAAGATGTGCACCCACTTGGACCAGCCGTTGAGGACCGAGCGCAGCAACGCATAGATCATCGGTTGTAGGCTGAGCTTTCAAGCTCAAACATTTTCCAGTCATACCTACTACCTGTATTGCACCGGAGCAAAGATCTGCATCAGCTTTCACTGCCAGCTTTAGTTGGTGCCGGCATGCCTCCGGAAAAAGGTAGTCGTCATCATCTAAAAACCGAACGTAATACCCGCTCGCAGTTTCCAACCCGTAATTTCGTGCGGAGCTAACATTCGCAACTGCCTGTGGGCGCCATTTGAGCCGCGGGTCGTGGGCGTATTTCTCTGCGACACGTTTCCAGGCGCTGTCGACCCCATTCGGGACAACAATTACCTCAACGCTTCCATCGGGCCCTGCCAAAAGCGCGCTCTCCAATGACCGCTCCAAAAACTCCGAGCGTGCATGCGTGGGAATTACCACGGAAAGAAGGGGCATTCCTTCAAGACCTCTCAGGCTTGGGCGCGAAAGATGAGACACCTCTGACGTACTCGAATCAACCGTCATCTTTGTACATCAACGCAGTGATCTGTTCAGAAATCAGCCCCATCAGGAAAACCATTACACTGCCGGTGTAAAGCAGGGCACTCATATTTGTAAAGCGACCAATTGAAATGTAAGTGTAGCCGTACCAAATAGTGGCCAATGTAAAAAGTAATGCCGCAACGGGCGCAAACAACTTAAGCGGCGAATACAGCGTCCCAATCTTGAAAATTATCAACAAAAAGCGCAAGCCGTCTTTTACTAGCCGAATATGGCTGTGACCGACACGTTGTGCAGCATGAATTGGTTCGTATGCTACAGAATAGCCAGCACGAAAGAACGCCATGGTAATCGTGGTTGGATAGGAAAACCCGTTAGGCAAAAGGTAGAGGAATTGCCGGAATTTTCTTGCGCGTACTGCACGGAAACCCGAAGTCAAGTCCTCAACCTTGTGACCGGTCATGTAGGTTGCCAAGCCGTTATAAAAACCATTGGCGAGCCCTCGTCCGACACTCGCCTGCGAACCAGCTTGGCGAGCCCCCACGACCATGTCGTGACCTTCCTTCAACCGATCGAGCAAACGGGAGATATCAGATGGATCATGTTGCCCATCTGCATCCATGAATACAATCACATCCCCCTCAGCTTCTTGGGCGCCAGCTTTTATCGCAGCGCCATTGCCCTTACTGTAGGGTTGACTGATCACTCTGGCGCCAGCAGTCTGCGCAACCTCAGAAGTGCTATCGCTCGAAGCGTCGTTAACTACCAAAATCTCAGCATCAGGATATAATTCTCGGATACCAGAAATTACGCCGCCAATTGCAGCCATTTCATTTTTTGCCGGCAGAACAACACTAATACTGGTCATCACTATTCTCTGTTCTTGTAGCGTGTGCTTTCTTTTTTTCAATTGTCACTTTCAGCTCTTCTACCCAATTCATATAGCCTGCATCAACTAGCTCACCCAAAATGCGATCTACCGCCGGGTCTCCCAACTGAGCACGCTCTACGAAACGGGCGAACAACGGCAAAGCCTTTTGCTTATCTTCAGCATTCTTGAATGTGAAAACTGCCATGCGCAGGTACTCAGTATCCTTGAGTACCATTTTGTTGGTGAGGACTTCGATCGCATCAATCACGCGATGTGCGTTTACGTCAAAGCCTCTGTCTACATTATTCATTAACGTCCAAACAACAAATTTGTTTTGCCAGCTTTTTGGTGCCTCATCCAACACTTCAAGAAAACGCTGCCAATCGGCACTCGTTACCGTGCCCAACAGAGATTTGTAAATGACAAGGTTAGAAGCCAAAGCCGGCGCTTTAACCTTTTCCAGACCAGCCTCATTTACCTTTATAGCTTTTTCTAAATGTTCATCTTCTCTCGTATCCGAGTAGCGGTCAAAATGAGCTCCTCCAAGCTGAGTCCAAGCTCTTGTTGAGTAAGGCAGCAAATCGACCATTTTCTCTCCATGGCGCACTGGATCACCCCACGTATAAGCGTGCGAAACCGTAGCAGCGCTAAGAACTAAAACTATCGTGCAAAAACAACCAGCTAACGCCGGTGTGCGGGCCATCCAACGCTGCCCTATCAAGACGCACAAATCACCTATCGCCAGTACTGCACCAATCAGAGGAAAATGATTGCGATGCTCAAAGACCAACTCCAATGGAATGACATTGCTGGTAATGAAATGCCCTGAAAAGAACAAAAGCACTCCAAAAGAGAACAGCGGCCTGCGAGAACGCCAAATCCACGCCCAAGTCAGTAGCGCCGCAATCAGTAAGATGGAAGGTAGAGTAGTCCAGGGACTCCACAAACTTCGTGAAACCGGCAACTGATCATATATAAAAGTCATATTGTCCGGCCAAGGAAATACTATCTGCCCTATATACATGACCAATACACGAGCCTGAGTCATCAAACGCTCCAGCGTTGAGAAGTCCCGCCCCCAATAGGACTCCCAACTCCAGTAATGTGGCACGATATAAAACAAATAGCCCAAAATACATAGAACCGTTAAGAGGAGATAGCTTTGCTTCAGCCCCCTTTCAATATCAGGCTGCACCGCCCTAAAACGGAGTACTGTGAGCTCAAGCATCAGGACATAAGCATAAAATAAAGGTGCGTCCTCCTTGCAAGCGAACGCAAGTACCCAAAACACTAATACCAAAATGCCCTGAACGCGGCCACGCCCAACACCACGAATCTGAGCCTGTCGCATACCGAGGTACGCCCACAGTGCGAGAACCAAAAACATTGTCGCCATGGTTTGCATGCGCTGAACCACATACATAACAGACGAGACCTGCAAAGGGTGAACTGCCCAGGCCAGCGCCAAAATCAGAGCGCCCCACATTGCCTTCTCTGGAGCACAGTCTGCAAGTAACAACAAACGCCGAAAAAAGAAAGCGAGAAAGACGGTGGTTAGCAGGTGAATAATGAGGTTGGTGGTTTTGAAAGAAGTGGCATCCATGCTGCCAGCGCGCCAATAGTCGAGAGCAAAGCTCAACATAGGCAGTGGGCGGGCACCATTGCCATCATGAAAGCTGAATGCAGCATTTATTATTGAATCTGAGCTCAATTCCTCCAGATATAGGACCCGATTATCCAGAATATTAAATCCGTCATCGAGAACAAAGCCGCCGCTTAAGGCCGGGAAAAATATTAGAAAAACGAAGAAGGTAATACAAAAACACAGAAAAACGAATTGCGCCAATAATCTATTCATTTAAAGCCCACCCAGAATTTGGCGCACAGGAAATCCAGTCTCACTTGCCCAAAAAAACAAAAAGCGCCATTCGACGCTTTTTGTTTGGTTTAGAAGTTATTGCCTAGCTTTATTCCACAAGTTCACACGCGCCAGTGCCCGCATCACAAACAGTATCTTGCTTAATTGCTGTGTTGCCCTGCTCTTTAGCAGTAAAAGTCAGTGGATTACCGGAATTGTAATCGCTGATACTCATCGATATGTTTGTTGACGAATCGCAAGCACTTGGCTCAAATGCGGTCGGCGTCCGGTTGTCCGCTGCGTCTGAAACCGCTGCGCTCATGTATGCTTTCGCTTCAGCCAGGCAGGAACCATTAGCAGAACGCTGAGTGTAGTCACGGTACTGCGGCAGAGCGATCGCAGCGAGAATACCGATAATCGCAATAACGATCATCAATTCGATAAGGGTGAAACCCTTTTGAGCGTTAGTAGCCTGAATCTTTTTCATTTTTCGACCTCTGTGATTGTCGGTGATCAACTCGATATGGCCCTGGTCTCATGCTGCTGCATCCGATGACCGCGTTGTCGAGCCTACTTCGTGAAAAGCACACCCCATGCCAACTTCCAAGAGAAATAATTTTTGGGAGAAAAAGATTTTGCTATCAACAAGATAGTGACGCATCAGCCTCATTCCTCCGAAAACTCGACGCCAACAACGACTGCCTTTGGGCGTCTATGAGTGACAATATTTGTCACCCATGTTCGCCTTCTGAATTCTGGGTATTGGGGAACCGGGCAAGTTAAAGTGGAACAAGGGCGCTTTCCAAACCGGGGCCATGCATCTAAACTCACTTCAATTGACAAAACTGCGGTTTCAATTACTTAGACTGTGGTCCTCACTTAATTTATGTCTGGCAACAGAAGCACTCTTATTTATGTCTAGCGATAGAAGCAATGTCACTCTTACCGGCCTGGCAAGGCGCTTCGTGGACGACGGGCTCCTTGACGAAGCTACCGCCAAAGATGCTTTTCTGCAGGCTTCACAAAACAGAATCCCGCTGATCACCTACCTTACGCAGAACAGCTTGGCGGATAGTTCGAAGCTTGCCTTTTCAGCAGCGATGGAGTTCGGTGTTTCAGTTCTGGATCTGGGGGCATTCGCTCCGGAGATGATGCCGGAGAAGGCAGTCGATGAGAAACTGATCCGCAAACATAATGCCCTCCCTCTCTACAAACGAGGCAACCGTCTGTTCATTGCGGTATCGGACCCCACTAACCTTCAGGCGCTTGATGAGATCAAATTCAACACAGGGCTGAGCACCGATGCAGTTCTGGTGGATGACGCCAAACTACGGGAAGCGATCGACAAATACCTTGAATCGCAAGACACCACCATGGGCGACCTTGAGGACGCCGACCTGGCAGATGTCGAAACGGAAGGTGGGGATGGTAGCGACGATACAGACGACACTTCGGTTGCCACAACTGAGGTGGACGATGCACCGATTGTTAAATATGTAAATAAGATGCTGCTGGATGCCATTCGCGGCGGTGCCTCCGACATTCATTTCGAGCCTTATGAGAAAACCTACCGTGTTCGTTACCGAACAGACGGCATTCTGAAAGAGGTTTCCCGGCCGTCCATAAAACTCGCGCCCAAGATCTCTGCCCGCGTAAAAATCATGGCACAGCTGGATATATCCGAGCGCCGAGTACCGCAGGATGGCCGAATCAAGATGAAGCTATCCAAAACCAAGGCCATCGATTTCCGGGTGAATACCCTGCCCACGCTGTGGGGTGAAAAAATTGTATTGCGGATTCTCGACCCGAGTCAGGCAAAAATGGGCATTGATGTCTTGGGTTACGAAGAAGATCAGAAAGAACTTTATCTGGACGCACTCAAACAGCCCCAAGGCATGATTCTGGTGACGGGGCCGACTGGCTCGGGTAAGACCGTTTCCCTGTATACCGGCCTGAACATTCTGAATACGCCGGGTATCAACATTTCCACGGCAGAGGACCCTGCCGAAATAAACCTCGAAGGCATAAACCAGGTCAACGTAAACTCCAAGGTAGGGCTTGGGTTCGCAGAGGCCCTGAGAGCATTCCTGCGTCAGGACCCGGACGTCATCATGGTGGGTGAGATCCGGGATCTTGAAACCGCGAACATTGCTATAAAGGCAGCACAAACCGGTCACCTGGTACTATCTACATTGCACACCAACAGCGCAGCGGAAACGCTCACACGGATGATGAACATGGGGGTGCCGGCGTTCAACATTGCCACCTCTGTGAGCCTGATTATTGCCCAGCGGTTGGGACGACGGCTCTGTAGCAGCTGTAAGCAGCCTGCAAACATCCCAAAAGATGTCCTTTTGAAGGAAGGGTTCACACAGGAACAAATTGATACAGGCTTTACGTTGTACCGCCCCAAGGGCTGTGATAAATGCACTGTAGGATATAAAGGCCGCGTCGGTATTTATGAGGTGGTCAAGATTACCGACGAGCTCGCGAACATGATTATGGAAGAGGCAAGCTCCATTAAAATTGGGAAACAGGCTCAAGCAGAAGGCTTCCGTACTTTGCGACAATCTGCTCTTCGCAAAGTGATTGAAGGTGTAACCAGCCTCGAGGAAGCCAACCGCGTGACGAAGGATTAAGCATGGCTGAGAAAGCACAAAAGCTGGAATCGTACGTTTGGGAAGGAAAAGACCGTAAGGGTAACACGTCCAAGGGTGAGCTCACAGGCTCGAACATGGCTCTTGTTAAAGCACAGCTGCGCAAGCAGGGGATTATTCCGGATAAGGTCAAGAAAAAGCCGAAGCCCCTTTTTGGCGGTGGTAAAAAGAAGATTACCCCTTTTGACATCGCGCTTCTTACCCGGCAGCTGGCGACCATGATGAAGGCCGGTGTCCCCCTGGTGCAGAGCTTTGATATCGTCGCCGACGGCATGGAAAACAAAAGCCTTCAGGAACTGATTGTTAATATTCGAAACGATATTGCATCCGGTACAACGTTCGCTACGGCTCTTCGAAGACACCCTAAACACTTCAATGACCTTTACTGCAACCTCGTTGAGTCAGGTGAGAAGGCCGGTGCGCTCGAGCACATGTTGAGTCGGATAGCCCTCTATCTGGAAAAAACCGAGCTGCTCAAGAAGAAGGTCAAGAAAGCAATGACCTATCCCATTGCGGTGGTGGTGGTGGCGATCATCGTTACTGCGATCCTCCTTATAAAAGTCGTTCCCCAGTTCGAAGAGCTGTTCAGTGGGTTCGGCGCAGACCTTCCGGTTTTCACTCAGTTTGTCATTAATATGTCTGAGTGGCTCCAGTCCTGGTGGTTCGTTGTTCTCTTGAGCATCATGGGCTTTATTTACGTGTTCAGGGAGGCAAAACGACGATCAAGCCTTTTCTCGGACACGGTTGATAAATATGTACTCAAATTACCGATTGTAGGTGAAATTTTGGACAAGTCGGCCGTTGCCAAGTTCGGCCGGGTTCTTTCAACAACTTTCGCAGCTGGCGTCCCACTGGTAGATGCTCTTGATTCCGTTGCGGGCGCTACCGGCAACGCCGTATACCGCGATGCAATTAACAACATCAAAAACGATGTATCCAGCGGTACTCAATTGCAGGCAAGTATGCGCCAACAGGGCGTATTCCCCGTAATGGCTGTGCAGTTGACTGCGATCGGTGAAGAGTCTGGTAATTTGGACGACATGCTTGAGAAGGTGGCGGTACATTACGAGGGGGTTGTTGATGATATGGTCGACAACCTGACAGCGCTCATGGAGCCGATGATTATGTCGGTACTTGGTGTTTTGGTTGGCGGTCTGATTATTGCCATGTACCTGCCGATCTTCCAGATGGGTCAGGTAGTTGGCTGATTTTTGCTGGAAATTTTAATGTTGGGTCAGAAGAACGCTTTCTTCTGACCCGAATTCTTTAGTGCTGCTCCCCGGATAATTAATGCTGACGCTGGAAACCTTTCTCTCTACCCCCTGGTTCCTTTACCTAATCGTGATTCTTGTCTCGCTTTGCATCGGCAGCTTCCTGAATGTCGTCATTCTCAGGCTACCGAAAATGATGCACCAGGAATGGCGCTGCCAGTGCGAAGAATTCCTGGAGGTGCCTGAAAAGCAGCGAGAGCAGGAACCGCCCATCTCACTCACCAAACCTGCCTCCACCTGTCCCTCCTGCGGCCATGGCATTCGCGCCTGGGAGAATATTCCCGTGGCCGGCTGGCTGATTCTTCGAGGGAAATGCGCCTCCTGCAAGGCGCCTATATCCCCCCGCTATCCCATCATTGAGGCCGTTACCGCGATTTTCTCGGTGGCGACCATTGCTGTCATCGGGCCGAACGAGTCGGCGCTTTGGGCCCTGCTGCTGGTTTGGTCTTTGGTGGCACTGACCATAATCGATTTCGACACCCAGTTACTCCCAGACAGCATCACCTTGCCCCTAATGTGGTTGGGGCTGGTGCTGAATTATTTCGGTGTGCTGACCGACTTTAACAGTGCCTTCTGGGGCGCGGTGGCAGGTTATCTATCGTTGTGGTCTGTGTATTGGCTGTTCAAGCTGGTTACCGGCAAAGAAGGCATGGGCCACGGTGACTTCAAACTGCTTGCCGCACTCGGCGCCTGGCTGGGTTGGCAGTTGTTGCCCGCGGTTATCTTGCTTTCCTCGGTGGTTGGAGCGGTTGTCGGTATCAGCCTGATGGTGTTCAAGCAGCATGGGCGCGAGGTACCGATTCCATTCGGGCCTTACCTGGCGACTGCCGGCCTGCTCTGTTTGTGGTTCGGGACTGAAATTCAGGCGTTCTGGTACGGATTCCTGGGAGTCTGATTCATGAAGATTGCTGGCCTGACCGGCGGCATTGGTTCCGGGAAATCGACGGTGGCTCGCCTGTTCGGCGAATTGGGCGTGCACTGGGTGGATGCCGATGATGTGGCCCGGGAGGTGGTTGAGCCAGGAACGCCAGCGCTTGCCCGGATTGCGGAGCATTTTGGGGAGGAGATTCTCACTCCCGAGGGCGCTTTGGATCGGGCGCAGCTTCGCGGGATTGTCTTTCAGGAGCCCGAGGAACGGGTTTGGCTGGAGTCCCTGTTACACCCGATCATTCGTGACGAGCTGATTCGGCAGTTGAACCCGGAAAACTACCAGCTTCCCTATGTGCTTCTGGTTTCCCCTCTCCTCCTCGAGACCGACCAGCACGAGTTAGTTGATCGAATTTTCGTGATCGATGTGCCCAAAGACGTCCAACTCGAACGCACCATGGCCCGGGACACCAATTCCCGGGAGCAGGTTGAGCGCATTATTGCGGCGCAGATGTCACGCGAGGATCGGCTGGCGCGGGCCGATGAGGTGATTGATAATGATCGACCTCTGGATGATGTAACGCGTCAGGTGCGGGAGCTGCATGAAAGGTTGTTGGTGGACTTTGGCTGACTGTTTTTTCCGCTCTCGTTTTGCAGGTCTTGCCGCGGCACTGTCTCTGACATTCTCTTCCCCGGGCCACACCATTGAGCCGGTGTTTGAGGTTCGGGAGCGTTCGGTGGCGGAGATTCTGTCCCCGGCTCAACTACCAATCGGATTCTACACCTTTGAACCGGACGAATACTGGGCCGAACCGCGTGATTCCTACTGGCTGAAATTCAGCAACTGGGTGTTGCGACAGGAGCGCCTCCACGGGCAGAAGGTTCAGACGGTTGGCCAGTGGGCGGACCGGACACTATCCGGCAGCGAGCACAATCTGCCCAACAACGAGAGCTATCTTCGAATTGGCTTTGCTACAGAATCCGAATATGGCGACCCGGCACAGTTTGAGCCGGAGGCCCGATTTCGGCTGGACATTCCCACCACCCGACGCAAACTGCGCCTGGTTATCGAAAGCGAAAGCGAGGACCTGATTCCTCTCGGAGAGCGCCAGCGGGACCGCCAGCTTACCGAGCCGGAGCGATCTGATACAGAAGCCACGGGCGCTTTGCGCTACCTGACCCAAATTGGCGATGCCATCAACTTCTCCAATGACGTGGGTGTGCGTCTTCGGCTTCCTCCGGATGCTTTCTGGCGGGCAACGGCTGAAAAGCGATGGCGGCTTGACGACAAGTGGGTTCTGAACGCCCAACAGCGGTTTTATTATTTTCATCAGGACGGCTGGGGCGAGCGAACCTGGGTTGGCGTTGGTCGCCCGGTTGGGAATGACTGGTATTTCCGCTCGTCTTCGGAACTGGAATGGGTGCACAACGATAAGGAATTTGTGGCGGGCCAGATCTTCAGCATGCGCAAGCGCATGAATAATCGGTTGGTCGTGACGCCGAGACTAGGCCTGCTAGGGGAAAGCAAACCCTCCTGGCGCACAACTTCTGCATTCACCGATATCACATTTCGCTATAGGCTCCACAGCAACTGGCTTTACGCGGAGCTGATTCCTGCGCTGGAATTCCCCAGGGAAGATAGCTTTAAAGACCGGGCGTCTGTGGTGTTCCGGGTAGAGATGTTTTTCTCCGGTACTATCGAGGATGATCGTTTGTAATGCCAAGACACCTCTCAAAGCCGGCGGCCGAGGCCCTTACCCTCACGCCAATTGCCATTACACGCTCCTGCTTCCGGGACAAGTTCGGGGTGCCACGCCAACCTGGGCTGACCCTTCATGCCCGAGCCGACCTGATCATTCAGCCACCGTTTGACCGGGAAGATGCGTTTCGGGGGCTGGAGACCGCCAGCCACCTGTGGCTGACCTTCCAGTTTCACGAGGCGGTGCGGGCAGAATGGCGGCCCGTGGTGCGCCCTCCCCGGCTGGGCGGTAACCGCAAGATGGGTGTATTTGCCAGTCGCTCACCGTTTCGCCCAAACAGTCTCGGTTTGTCCGTGGTCCGCAATGAAGGGCTGATTCGTAGAGACGGCGAGCTTATCCTGCGCATCAGCGATCATGACCTTATCGAAGGAACACCGATTCTCGACATCAAGCCCTACCTGCCCTTCGCCGATTCCGTGCCCGAAGCCACCCTTGGCTGGGCAGATTCTCCGCCCACGGAACGGCTGGAGGTAGTTTTTCTGCCGAAAGCGGAAGCGCAGATCCGTCAACTTTCACCGGAAGACTATCCGGAACTCCGCCCCCTTATAGAGGATGTGGTCGCTTACGATCCCAGGCCCTCTTTTCGCAGAGGGCGGGAAGAAGAACGCATCTACGGCGCGCATCTGTACGACCTGAACGTGCGATTCCGATTCGTGAATGATCATTCACGAAAACGTGTCGAAGTGCTGACGGTCTGTTAAACTGCTTCTGGTGATTTTGTAGTCGACACAGGGAATATGTGCCTTGCCTTCAACACGTTTGTTCAAACGATTGGGAATACGGCCATTGGCGGCAAGGTTGCTCGCCTACGTATTACTGTTCAGCGTGTTTCTCTCTCTGGTGGCCACCGGCGTTCAGCTGATTGGTGAGTTCGAGCGGCGGAAGAATGACCTTCTGAACGACCAGACTCGGGCGGCCGAACTGGTTTCCGGGAGCATGAGCAACAACATCTGGCTGATGAATTTCAGCGAGGTGGCCAACGCCCTGGATGATATGAAGGCGGTGCCCGCGGTCCAGTACGGTCGGGTGGTGACCAGCACCGGCGAAACCTTCACAACCGGCACCTATCCCGAAGGCCGGGTGCTCTCCCAGACGTTCCCCCTGGTGTTCGACCGTTCCAGCACCCGCAGCCCGGAAAGTGTGGGCACACTGACGGTTACCTCCTCCATCGACCAGATATACACGGATCTGCGCAACCGTGCCCTGCTGAACCTGCTGTTCCAATCAATCGTGGTGATGCTGGGAACCCTGGGGCTGCTGGTGATCGTTCGTCTAACGCTGTCCCGGCACCTGGAAGCCATGGCAGATTACGCAGCCCGGCTGAATCTGGACGCGCTGGTGGACCCGCTGAAACTCAGACGCAAAACCCGGAAAACGCCAGACGAGCTCTCGGAACTGGAGCAGGCCCTGAACAAGATGCGCCTGCAAATCCTCGAGGACACTCGCTCCCTGCGCCAGACCACGATCCAGTCCCAGGGTGAGCGTGACGAAGCCGTACGCGCCAACCACGCCAAGAACCAGTTCCTGGCCAATGTCAGCCACGAACTGCGCATTCCTCTGCAATCCGTGTTGGGCTATGCCAACCTTTTGACCGACACGCCCCTGGACCAGGAGCAGCGGGAATACGTTCAAACGCTCTTGAGTGCCTCCGAGAGCCTTTCTGCCATTATCAATGACTTGCTGGATATCTCCAGCATGGAAGCCGGCAAGCTGGTACTGGATGACATTCCTTTTGATCTGAGGGAAACCCTCAATGATCTGGTGCACATGCTGGGCTCCCGGGCCCGGGAGAAGGGTCTGGCACTGGAGCTTCGAATCGACGAGAACCTGCCCTGGGCCCTGAAAGGCGACCCGGTGCGAATCCGCCAAATCCTGCTCAACCTGACATCCAACGCCATCAAGTTTACCGATTCCGGCCATGTGCTGATCAGTATCGAGGTGCTGGGGCGCCGCGACGACAGGGCGCGCATTCGCATTGCGGTGGAAGACACGGGTGTAGGCATCAATCCGGAAGACGTTCCGCTGGTTTATGAGCCCTACGTGCAACTGGGCCAGCAGTTCCAGCGCCAGCTCCCCGGTGCAGGCCTGGGCCTCACCATTTGCCGCCAACTGGTTGGCCTGATGGATGGCTCTATGGATCTGGAAAGCCGCCCCGGGGAGGGCTCAACGTTCTGGATGGAACTCACGTTGCCCATTGCCCCGGAGAATGCCGCCCGGGTTCGCCCAGATACCCGGATGGTGAAGAATCGCCGGATTCTGGTGGTGGATTCCTACGAGTTATCCCGCAAGATCACTCTGGAAATGCTGTCCCGGCACGAGGTGCACATCGAGGCGGTGAAGTCTGCCGGCGAGGCCCTGACGTCCCTGCGTACGGCGTTCGATGGCCAGCAGCCGTTCGACGCGATCATCCTGGATGGATTCGTGCCGGATATGGACAGCGATCTGCTGTGCCGTCAAATCAGGAGCAATCCGCTCTGGGCAGACATGCGTCTGCTGATTCTGTCGTCCAACCCGCAACGGGGCGACGCCGAACATTTCCGCCAGGCCGGTGCCGATGCCTTCCTGAGCAAATCTCTGCGAGAATCCTGCCTGACTCCGATTCTCAACCAGTTGTTTGTTGATGCCGCCAGAGACGAGCGGCGTTTCCTGACCCGGTTTTCACTGCAGGCGGTTACCGACACGGCGCGGCGCCGGGAACTCCCCTGTGGTCGCATGAAGGTTTTGCTGGTGGAAGATAATCCGGTCAACCGTACTCTTACCCGCAGGCTGCTTGAGAAACTGGGCTGCGACGTGATGACCGCCAACGACGGCGAGGCGGCAGCCAGCCTGTGGCAGTGGCATCCCTTTGACCTAGTCTTCATGGACTGCGTGATGCCCCGGGTGGACGGTTTCGAAGCCACCCGCCGCCTACGGGAGTGGGAGACCGCCCATAACCGCGCGCGAATCCCGGTGGTCGCACTAACAGCCAGCGCCATGGAAGAAGACGAAGAGCGCTGCCGCCGGAGCGGTATGGATTCTTTCGTTGCCAAGCCTGTCAATATTGAAATGCTGCGGGCAGTACTGGAACAATATTGTCAGGCGTCTGCTGCCTCCTGAGAGCAACTTTCTGACATACGGGCACAGACATCCAGACACCTTTCCAAACCCCGAAGGCAACCATGAACGTTGAATGCCCAACCTGCAAAAAGTCCGTGGAATGGACCGAGACCAACCCCTGGCGCCCATTCTGTTCCGAGCGCTGCAAATTGATCGACCTGGGGGCCTGGGCCAACGAGGAATACCGGGTACCCGCAGAAAATGCATCACCGGAGGACCTGGACCAGGGCGGCGAAACCACCCGGCACTGAACGCCGAAAAATGAAAGTTAACGGGGACTTACTGGCATTTAAGTTGAGTGGCCTGGTACACCCCGTTAACATACCGGCAATTCTGCTAAACACGTAACGAAGGTGCACACATATGAAAGCGTCCCGGATTTCTCTCTTGGTTCTCTCACTGGCGGCCGCGCCGGCATTTGCGGCGGATGCTGATCTCAGCCTTACCAACGATTCGGTGAAAGGCCAGGTTAACTTTTTCAACACCAACAATGATGTCCAGCTTGGCGCCGGTTACACCTATCACGAAGGCGGCCGCGACATTTTCAATGCCGATTTCCACGCTCAGGGCCGCACCGCTATCGGTAACCTACCTACCACCGCGGGCATCGGGATGCGTGGTATCTTCTGGGATCAGAGCCGTGCAGATGGCGGAGCGCTGGGGCTCGGCGGTTTCGCTACCGTGAATATCCCGAATGTTCCCGGCCTGTCATTTACCGGTGGTCTGCACTATGCGCCAAGCATCCTGTCCTTTGGCGATTCCGACGATCTGACCAGCCTGGAACTCCGTGGCAGCTATCGGGTTATCCGCAACGCCGAGCTCTTTGCCGGCTACCGTTATCTGAACACCGATATTGAGAACTCGTCACGAGACGTCAATCTCGATGAGGGCGTTATGGCGGGCATGAAGATTTTCTTCTGATTCCAGCCCCTCCGAAACGGGCCCGGCTTCCTGGGCCCGTTTTCTGTTCTCTTCGCAACACTGCCGCGCCATAACCCTTTCGTGCTTTTCCTCACGCTTTCCCGATAATCTGACTGTTAGACTGTTTGCCTGTATTCTCTGCACGGATAGCCAGGCATGCGTTTCACACTCGGTTTATTGCTCTCCTCAACTCTGCTGCTTACCGCCGGCTGCGGAAGCGGCGAAGACGCCATTGAAGGCGCGGCCAGCCAACCCAACGATTTCGCTGGAAACAAGAATCCGGTTGATGACTTCAGTACCGGCAGCACCGGCGATTCCAACAACGCAGGTGGCCTTGCCAGCAACGAAGTCCGGGTGACAATGGAGGTACCGGATGGAGTCACCAGCGAGGGCGAGCTTACCCGCCGAAACCTGAGAATCGTTCAGCCGGACAGGGTGAGCGTTTACTACACCAATCAGGCCCTGTCTGTGCTGGATGAACCCTCGATTTCCACGCGCACCGACAGCGAAGGCTTCACCATTATCGAGTTTACCGATGGCCTGCCTCTTGGGCCGGATGTGATTATCGATGCCACTTACGGCAATACCCGCATGCGGGCCCTGGCCGCCGATGCCGACCGGGATGTGAAGGTGAATCCTTTCTCCGAGTATCTGATACGCAACACGCTCAGCAGCTACACGGCCGGTGAGTTCCAGACCATAATGGATTGCGTTGCCGATGCCGGTGGCGAGCTGTGCCTGAACAAATATGTATGGTCCACTCTGGCCGATCAGGTGCACGACTTTGAAATTGATATTCCCTCGAATGTAGGCCTGGGCGGCGCCCTGGATGTACTGGAAAATCGGGGAGACTTTGCCCGGTACGTAAGCGCCATGGCCGATTACGCCGTGCTGGACGAAACTTCTTCGGGCAAGATCAGCGCCAGTTCGGCGGACTATAACGCGGTATTTCTGGGCATGGAGCTGGGGCAAACGTTTCTGGAATCCTCCCTCAGCGGATCGGGGCAATGGGGTGTTCGTACTGCTCAAGAAGAGGTGCTGACGGACAATAACGGCACCGGCTATGTCTACCCGGCCCTGACACTTACCAGCTTCGATGCCTTCAATATTCGCGTTACGTCCCTGGCTAACGATATCCCCTACGATCGGGAAACCCTGATTCATCAGGATGGCAACAATTTCTTTGTGCGCGGCTCCGAGAACTGGGAACGTAACACCCACTCCTCCTCTCCCGGGGCTGCCACCTTGCTGGAAGACACTCGGTTACTGGCTGGCCGGGCGCTTTACCAGAGTATTACCGGTCGTGGCAGCTCCAAAATCATCGGATGGACCCGGAATCCCTACTACCTGGATGCCTTCACCAGCACTCCCGTGGATGAAACCACCGGGCCGGACCGGGTGATCAGCGGCTATTTCAGTGCCGGCAAGGCAATTGAACTGGAAGCTGAGGGCGATCAGTTACAACGGCTCACTACGCTGGAAGACCAGTATCTGTCTGTTCTCGAGATAAACCTGCTGCGACAGGAAGGCTTTGACGCTGGCACTCTGAACGGCCGGGACTACAACGTTGTCTACCTGGCAAATCGGTTCAGCGATGGGACGGCACCTTTGACCATCGAAGCCGGTATTGGTCAGTGGCAAATCAATGGCGGCACGGTCAGCCAATCCCAGAGCTATACAACGGTACAGCGCGGTAACTCGGGCACTGTCACCACGGACCCCACCGGCTCCCGAACAGACTCCTGGACCCTGAGCTCCCGCACTGCGCGGCTCAGCAATGGCGATGCGGATATTGGTCGATTGAACCTGGACATCACCACCGCCTCCGGAAATTTCGAACAACCGGATATTGGTGTAGGCGCCAGCACACCGGACGGTTCCCTGATGGCATTTAACCTGGACGACAGCCCACTGGGTGACGGGCTCCTGGTGGCTAGCGAGCAAACCACCAACAGTGCACCGGCCACGGGCCAGTTCCGGCTGCAGGGCGTGGCCATGGCCCTGACACCGGATACAAACCGGCTCTGGCATTTCGACAATGCCATGCTGACCATCGACTCCTCCAGTGCCGCAACACTGTCACCGGTAGCAATTACCAGCACCCATTCTGTCGATAACGAGACAGTGACAAAACCGGCCCTTGAGAGCCTGCCGGACATCGCCCTGACCTACACCCAATCCGGCGGTGGGCAGGTGCAGTTCACCAGCGGAAGCCTTGTTCTCGATGGCTTTCACACAGCAAGTCAGGACCAGTTTTACCTGCGCTTCCGAACTACCGAGGCCAGCGAGGAACAGATAGGCCTCCTGATTGCCACGAGATTGCCCTGAGCCCGGCAGCATCCGACAAAACCCAACAGGCAGACGCTTACGTATAACCTGTTATAATTATCGCCATATCGACTTTTACGAGAGGTTTTATGTCTGCAGGTAAACGTGCGGCCATGTTGATGGTTCCCTTGATTGCGTTTGCGATCGGGGGAGGGTTCTATACGCCACAGGCGAGCGTTGACCGGGGTAATTCTGATAACTCGGGTTCCGAACCTGCCCTTTCCTCCCTGCCACCACTGCCGCACTGGGCCAACGACGACCTTCCGGATTTCTCTCAATACGTCGACACAACTGAGAAGAAAGCCGCCTTCTTTTCGTTTCTATATCCAAGGATTGTCCTGGCCAACTCCCGGATTCTGATTGAACGCGACTACCTCGACAGTCTTTCCGACAAGGAAACCCTGACCAGCAAGGAATACAACTGGCTGGCGCAGCAATCCGAGAGGCTGAGAGTGGACGCCGAGCCGGGCAGCGAGGAGCAATTTTCCCTGTTACGCAAGCGTCTGGATGTGATTCCACCGTCACTGATCCTGGCCCAGGCTGCCAACGAATCAGCGTGGGGCACCTCCCGCTTTGCGACCGAGGGCAACAATCTGTTCGGCCAATGGTGTTTTTCCAAGGGCTGTGGCCTGGTGCCCCTCGGGCGTGCTGAAGGCGCCAGCCATGAAGTGGCGAAGTTCTCTTCACCGTACCGGTCGGTTCGCGCCTATATTCAGAACCTGAACCGCCACCCCACGTACCAGCTGTTGCGGGACGTTCGCCTCAAGGATCGCCGAAACGATACGCCTCTGTCCGGCCTGGAACTGGCTGAAGGCCTGCTCGGCTATTCCGAAAGGGGCGAAGTTTATATAGAAGAGATCCGGGCAATGATTCATTACAACAACCTTGAGTTCTATGATGACAATTTCCGCAGCGTCGTCAGTAACCTCGACCCCGGCAGCCTGGAGCAACTGGCCTCGACGGACGCACCAAACGGGTTGTTGCCCCGCCAATCCTCACTGAACACGAACCCGGCTGAAGGCTAGAGAACCTACCCCATGCTCGATTTTCTCCCCGCGCCGCTGAAGGGGACTTTGGCGGCCCTGCTGATCCTGTGTAACACATTGGTGCTGTTTCCGGTTCTTCTGGCATTCGCCCTGCTGAAACTCGTGCTGCCGATCACGTCCGTTCGCAAGGGCTGCACGGTGGTACTCAGCGACATTGCGTGGGTCTGGATCGGTTTCAACAATCTGCTGATGGATCTGTTACACAAGGTCGACTGGGATGTGCGGGGCGTTGAGAATCTGAGCCGGGAGCACTGGTATTTTGTAACCTGCAACCACCAGAGCTGGGCCGATATTCCTGCCATTCAGTACGTGCTCAACAGCCGGATCCCGCTGCTGAAGTTCTTTCTGAAGAAACAGCTGATCTGGGTGCCGTTGCTCGGCGTTGCCTGGTGGGCACTGGATTTCCCGTTTATGCACCGCCATACCAAGGAGCAGTTAGCAAAACGCCCGGAGCTGAAAGGCAAGGATGTGGCGGCCACCCAGGCCGCCTGCGAAAAGTTTCGCTACACACCGGTGACGATCTTCAACTTTATGGAAGGCACGCGGTTTACACCCGAGAAACATGATCGCCAGAATTCACCCTACAAGCACCTATTGAAACCAAGAGCAGGCGGAACGGCTTTTGTACTGGGTGCTATGGGCGAAATGATCCACACCATGCTTGATGTCACCATCGTGTATCCGGACGGCCGCGCCGGCTTTTGGGATTATCTGTGTGGGCGGATCCGCAGGATTATTATTGATGTGCGGACGCGCGAAATACCCGGCGAGTTTCTGGGAATGGATTACGAAAACAACCGGGAAACCCGAGTCGCATTCCAGCGCTGGGTCAGTGAGATCTGGGCCGAGAAGGATGCGCGAATCGAGGCGCTTAAAGCAGCCCCAACTCCCGGGCCCGGACGATAGCCTGAGTCCGGGATTTCACTTCCAGTTTGGCATTGATTCGGCGGGCATGGGTTTTCACCGTGTGGAGGGAAATGTGCAGTTTGTCGGCAATTTCCTGGTTTGACAGCCCTTTGGCAATCAACTCAAGCACACCCTGTTCCCGCTCGCTGATCGGTTCCGCCAGAGCGTCAGCACCGGCTGAGCCGGCACGCAACTCGAAAAGCTCACCCAGCGCCTCCTTGAAAGCACTATCCGGCAACTGACCAAAGCCCTTTGCCATCAACTCCTGAAGCTCATTCCGCAACTCCCTGAACGGACTGATGAAGTGCTCTGCCTCCGCCTCGGTAACAACGTTAGACAGAATCTTAACGGCGACCACGGGCCCCTTTTCATCCAGAACAATCACCGCCTCCAGCAGACGCATGTGGATCTCAACGCCCCAGGGAATAGCGCCCTGATAACGCTCACGGATTCCCTGGAGAGTCTCCCGGGCGCGGATCAGGTCACCACGGGCGAGATCAACCCGCACCTGCAGGCAGTCCAGAAGCCCTGGCATCATCGGGAACAGCTCAGGCACACAGCCAGCTTCCCGATATGGGGCCAGCTTACGAACAGCCTGATCGGCACTGTCGATCTGGTTCTGGGCCAGCCAGCAATTTGCTTTCAGTGCTTCAAGCACCGGCACAAACAGCGATTCGTCGACTTGCCAGGAATGCATGGTTCTCTCGGCCCTGCCAATCCAGACAAAAGCATCCTCAAGCCTGCCCTGGGCCTTGCACATGAGTACGCGGATGGTCATTGCCAGTAGCAGGCCCAGATCGCGGGTCTGTTCGGCATGACGCCCGCAGGTAACCAGCAAACGGTCTGCTTCGGCTTCCCGCCCCTGATGCCAGAGCACCAGAACGAGATTCAACTGCAGCCGGGTTTCGCCAATTCGGGCGGGGCGAGACAGTTCCTGCATGGCGGTATCAAGGCCAGTGCGCAGTAACTGCTCGGCGTGTTTCAGTGCGCCTTTGCCCAGTTCAATCCGGGCATGGGCATAAACCGCAAGGGCTTCAGAACCGGAATCGCCCGCTTCCCTGGCCAGTCTCGAGGCAGCGCGATTCGCTTCCCGCGCTTCCTGGAATCTACCTGCTGCACAAAGGGCGCTGGAGCGGACCATCTGGGTAACCAATTGGCCCTGGGTACTGAGCTCACCCTCGGCCAGGGCCCGATCCGCCATTTCCAGGGCCGGGCCAACACTTCCCTCTCCGCGCAGAATAAAGGCTTTGAGTGCGCAAATGCGCGGAGCCTGTTCTCTCAGGTCAGGCTCCGCCAGGCCGTCAATCAGGGCTCGCGCCTGACGGAACTGCCCACCAATCGCATGAACCCAGCTGTAGACGATCCTGAGCCGCACGCTCCGTTCCAGCAGCTGAGCGGGCAGACTCTTGCGAAGGCGTAAGAGTGAGGCCGTATCCTGCCCCAGCAACAGGGCTTCTGACCCCTCGGAAGCAATGCGGATTACCTCGTCGGCATCGCCAGCCAACAGGGCATACTTGAGCGCTTCCGGAAACTGGTCACGCACACCAAACCACCGACTGGCCTGGAGCATACGCTCCGAATAGCCGGCCATCACCGGCGATTTCAACCATTCCTGCAACAAAGGATTGATGCGGTACCAGCGCCCGCGGCCCGGCATGGACTTTAGCGGGAGCCCCCGCTCAACGGCCTGGGAAGGAACGAAACCCGCTTCAGGCAGGAGGGGCTCAAGGGCCAGGAACAGCTCATCGGAACACAGCTCAAGCTCGGCAATGCCGCGCATGGAACGCATTTGCCCCGGTGTCAGAGTGCCAAGAACCGATTCCTTGAGAAACCGCTCAACACTGGGCGTTTCCTGAATCGGTTTCCTTTCAACATTCTGGAGGACTTCTCGACGATAAAGCGCTAATGGCGTTGCCCAACCCTCAGTCATGTCATAAAGGTTGTCGACAGCCACACTGGTCATTCCACTGTTTGATGTGGCCGGCCGGAAAAACTCGAAGGTCTCTGAACGAGAGAATTCCAGCGCTTCCAGCCCAATCCGGATAAAGCGGTTTTCCAGCTCGAGGCTGTGTGTTTCAAACGGCAATGCCTTGCGCGAAATCAGCACAATGGAGGAGCCTGCAGCAAAATCACTAACCAGCTGCTGAAGCAGGTCCACGACAGCCGGGTTAGTGAGATTCTGGAGGTTGTCCAGTACCAGGACTCTTGGCTGATCTGAACCCTGGCGGGCCAGCGCCACTTGCATCATTGACAGGATATCCGAGAAGGTCGCGCCACTCTGCAACCCCTGCTCCGGCGTTTCGGGGAGGTCGAGGGCGATGGCCAGCAAGGTCAGAAAACGGGAGGGCGCATTGTCCTGGGAGTTAAGGGCAACCCACCGAACCTGTTCGGCAGTCATGTCTGCACTGCCAAGCGCATTCACTACGGCATGGGATTTTCCGTAGCCACAGGGCGCCTCTACAAACAGAACACTTCTGGGACTCAGCGCTTCGGAGATCTTGCCATCAAGCCTGGGCCGTGCCATTGAATCAGACGGAATCGGCGGAAGCTGAACCCGCTGTCTGAGCAGGTCTCTGACCAGTTCACCTCGCTGTAGACCATTATTCGCCGACTGAAATTCATCGTTGGCTGCACAGCCATCATTGAATGGTTTCACGCACTGCCCCATTTAACTCCGGCCTGAACTGCCTCGCACCGCCGGAAAAGTGGATCTTGCACTGACTTTTGAGTGGCGACCGGCATCGGGTACGCCTTTAGTATGATAGGAAGGTTAAACCAATTGAGGGGTAGGCTGCAAAATTTTGACGTGAAAGGATTTTCTCAGGTGTAAAAAAAACGGCGGGCCATGGGGACCGCCGTTTTTCAGATCTTCAGATGATCCGTTACCGGGTACCTGCGCGGCGCAGTGCGGCCGGCGTGTAATCCCGTGAGCGACGCTCAACGCCGAACTCGTACGGATTCTCTTCTTCGTTGGTCAGGCCCAGTGCAAGGTAGCGGCCAGAGAGCAGGTCGTACAGAGTCTCGATGGCGTACCAAGGCACGTTCTGATCATAGAACTGCATGTTGTGGGCTTCGGCAACGCGCCACAGCTCGCCACGACCGTCGTAATGATCAATAACCGATGCTTGCCAGGAGTCTTCGTCAATGTAGAAGTCACGCTGGGCGTAGATGTGACGGGCGCCATCCTTCAGGGTTGCCCTTACGTGCCACACGCGATGCAGCTCGTAGCGGGTGTATTCCTGATTGATGTGGCCAGCCTTGATGATCTGGTCATACGTCAGACTCGGATCAACCAGCTTGTAGGAGTTGTACGGAATGTACATTTCCTTTTTGCCTACCAACTCCCAGTTGTAACGATCCGGAGCACCGTTGAACATGTCGAAGTTGTCAGACGTACGCATACCGTCAGCTGCGGTACCCGGTCCGTCATAGGCTACCTGGGGCGCACGACGAACACGGCGCTGACCGGCGTTGTATACCCAGGCACGGCGAGGCTCTGCAACCTGGTCAATGGTTTCGTGTACCAGCAGAACGTTACCCGCCAGACGTGCCGGCGCGGTGATGGCCTGCTTGAAGTAGAACAGCACGTTCGGATCCATGCCTGGCTCGTAGTCTGCCAGGTAGGTCCGCCAGGTCAGCTCGTCCTGGAATTTGACCACCGAGAAGTCACCACCTTCTGTCGGGGTTACCTGGCCAACGTTACGCTGAACAGAACCACCACGGTAGCGGGTAATATGGTTCCAGATCGCTTCCAGACCGTTCTGGGGAATCGGGAACGGTGTGGCGGACTGATAGTTGCCCAGACCATTACCGTCTTTAATGAGCTCCACCTCTGTCGCGTTCTCGACAGTCTGCTCCATTACCTCCTGCGGATAAGCAGCGGTACGATGGGTTTCGTACACCGGCATGAAGTAGTCGTCGTAACGCTCAATCATCGCGACCTGACCCGGGGACAGGTTGTCCTTGTACTGCTCGACATTGCTCTGATCGATGGTGAACTTCGGCTGCTCATTCGGGAACGGATTCACATAGATTCCGTCATTCTTGTAACCGGCCGGCGGAGTTGTAAGGCCTCCAGTCCAGGCGGGAATCGCACCACCATTACCGGATTTTTCTGCACCCATCGGTGTCAGCGAGTTACCCAGCTTGGCCGCTTCTTCAGCAGAAACCGCACCCCAGGCCTGGCCAGCAAACATGCTTGCTGCCAGTACGCCTGTGGCCAGTAGTTTCTTGTTCAGTTTCATTTAAATTCCCTCGTTCAACGAATTCTTTCCGGGTTCAGAATGAGTATGAAACGCTAGCACTCACGAAATCACGGTCAGTCAACTCGTTATACGGCTTGCCGCCGAAAAAGTTTGTGTAACCGATATTACCGGTGATTTTGTTCTGGTAGACCGCCTGCAGAGACAGGCCAATGGCCTTGCTACCTTCATTGAAGGCGCCGCCCGGCTGTGGGCTGTAACCCTCAACATCGTGGCTCCAGGCAAGCTGAGGAGACAGATTTACACCAGCCAGGGCGTTGGGATAATCCCAAACCAGGCGTGCACGGTAACCCCAAGAGAAGTCCGTTGTGAAGCCTTCGTTTTCACAGTAGTTGGTGTTGATGTTGACGCCAGCGGCACAGGCATCAAGTCCACCCGCGCTAGGAATGGGACCCACGCCGAAGGTACCGGAACGCCCATAACGAGCCTCATCGTATCCAGGCAGATCATGAATATAAGTCGCCCCGAATTCGGTGATAAGCGACATACGGCTGGCACCCATAACCTGGTCGAAGAACTTGATCAGGGTGAACTGGGCCTGGGAAACATTGAAGCGGTCGTTGCCAGACACTACAGATCCCGGGGCGATGAACCCACCTGCCTCTTCAAGCCTTTGCTTTTCCAAAAGACTTACAACGCTTCCATCGATCGGGTTTCTCAGCTGAATACCGCCGTAGATCAGCTCGAAAGCGTTCCATTGCAAGGGGACCTTGTCACGGAAAGAGTATTCAGCACCGAGGGACCATCCACCGGGAGTTGTCGTGTTGATACTGATACCGTAGAGATCAATGTTCTCCGGATACTCGATAAAATAGGACGGAAACTGCTCGCCAGTGTCTTTGATAGTGCCACTGACATAGGGGAGACGGCTGTTGTATTTGATGTAGTAGAAGCCAAGCTCCGAATCATTCAGTTCGGGGACGTACCAACGAAGTGCAACACCAAATTGGTCCTTGGAATCAGCTTCCTGATCACCAAGACGAGGCGCTATGAAGCCCTGAGCCAAAGCCTGGGAATCGGGTAGCTGGCCTGCCAGCAAAACGGGGCCGCATCCATCCGGCGCAAAATCATTCGTCGAGAAGAACGTGCCACAATCATCAGGACGTACAGGCTCCCAATCAGCCTGAACGAAAGTTTCAATAGTTACGTTCTCTGTGATACCGGCAGACATGTAGAACATCTCGACCGGCAGTAGGGCGTCCTTCAGCTCGGAGCCAGGCGCTCTAAAAGCTGGCACGTCTACAGGGTTGATAACGTTAATACCACCCTGAATGAAAGTGCTCTCACCCCAGCTCAAAACCTGCTTGCCGTAGCGAAGACTGACTGGAACGTTACCAAAATACCAATCGGAGAAGACGTAGGCGTCGAGAATTTCGCCACCAGAAGCATTATCTTTGGCTTCAGGATTGAGCTCGCGTTGCTGACCCACGTAATCTACTGCGCGGCTTTCATCTTTCAACTCAAAGTCGTACCAGTACCTGCCACGAAGTAAACCACCAACCCTGGTCAGGTAGGGGTTGTCGACGTAGTAGTTCAGGTAAAGTTCGCTGTTGCCTTTGACGATCTTGGAATAGGTATCGCCACTTTCGAAGTTGAGGTTACCGTCATCATAGTTGTTCGTGGAGGCACCAATATTCGCGAGCGAGCCACCGGGGGCATACTCAGGGCCAAGGTTACCCTGGGCGATCAGACGCTTGTCCCGATCCTCAACTCGCCAACCTGCACCCGCAGAAAGCGTGGTGTTGAACTGGGCTTCCACATCTCCCATGTAAAACGATAAAGCTGCTGCGTTGCCAGACATACCGGCTGCAACGGCCACGGCCAGCGGTAATTTGGTCCAACGCTGCCATTGATGTGTTTTTCTTGTCATTGGAAGGCTACTCCATTGTTGTTCTGAGTCGCTGCTCTGATTATTGGTGTTCACGATGTATTGGAGGCTTCATGCACAGTGCTCGTGATGTTGGCACTATAGCTAACGCCTTCAGGCGCTTTGATCAGTCAAAAGTATGATTTTGCTCTCATCCCTCTGTTAACGCCGTTTGCCGCCGGGTTTCTTCGCACAGAATCACTATAGACAACAAATTTGGATGCAACCACTTTGGTTTTGGTGGTTTTTCTGGTTTTCTTGAAGTCTTCAAGTTGGGTGAAAGCACTGCCGCCGGGGTGGGGCTTCCGGGAACCGCTACGAGCACATCCATGTGCGCTTGACGTCGGCCATCCTTGGCCGCCGACATTCCCGGAAGCCCCACCCCGGCGCCAGCGCCCATACTTGGCGCAAAGGCCGGGAACTATTACGCCTCAAATCGAGACGAAAACAGAACTGTGCTGACAATAGTTTGAAAAGCATTCCCTCATTCTGGCGGAAAGGGGCATTGGCCTTTCTGAAACTGTCGGCAGCAGGGATGCTGCCGTCAAGCCTACATGGACGTATTTACGGCGTGTTTCAGAAAGGCCAATGCCCCTTGCCGGAACTCAAAAGCAAAGGGCTATAAGAATTTACAGCATCTCGATAGCCATAGCGGTAGCTTCACCACCACCGATGCAAAGCGCCGCAACGCCTTTTTTCTTGCCGTAACGCTGAAGGGCATACATGAGGGTTACCAGCAGGCGGGAGCCGGTGGAACCGACCGGGTGACCCTGGGCGCAGGCGCCGCCGTGGATGTTGACTTTATCGGGGTCCAGGCCGAGTTCGCGGATGGGCATCATTGCGACCATGGCGAAGGCTTCGTTGATTTCGAAGAGGTCGACGTCGTCTTTGCTCCAGCCGGTTTTGCCGAACAGGGTTTCGATGGCGCCAACCGGGGCGCAGGTGAACTCGGACGGGTGCTGGGATTGGGTGCTGTGGCCAACGATACGGGCCAGCGGTTTGAGGCCGCGTTTTTCGGCTTCGGATTCACGCATAAGGAGCAGCGCCGAGGCGCCGTCGGAAATTGATGAGGCGTTAGCGGCTGTTACAGTGCCGTCTTTCGCGAAGGCCGGACGCAGGCTCGGGATTTTCTCGATATTGGCGTTGTGAGGCTGCTCATCATCCTCGACAACGACCTCGCCTTTGCGACTCTTGACGGTAACCGGGATGATCTCCTCTTTAAGCAGCCCTTCTTCGATGGCTTTCTTCGCCCGCGTGAGGGAGGTGATGGCGTACTCGTCCATTTCTTCACGGGTGTAGCCTTTCTTATCGGCCATTTCCTGGGCGAACGCCCCCATCAGGCGACCGGTTTCAGCGTCTTCCAGGCCATCCAGGAACATGTGATCCTGGGGTGCCTGGCCGGGGCCCATGCGGTAGCCGCTGCGGACGCCCTGCAGAATGTAAGGGGCGTTGGACATGCTCTCCATGCCACCGGCAACCATGATGTCGTTGCTGCCGGCTTTGATCAGATCGTGGGCGAACATAGCGGCCTTCATGCCGGAACCGCAGAGTTTGTTGATGGTGGTGGCGCCGGTGTGGTCCGGAAGACCGGCCTTGCGCATGGCCTGGCGTGCCGGGCCCTGCTTGAGGCCGGCGGGCAGGACGTTGCCCATGATAACTTCCTGCACATCCGTAGGCTGAAGGCCAGCGCGCTTGACGGCCTCGGCGATGGTGATGGCACCCAGGTCAGTTGCGCTGACGCTGGCCAGGCTACCCTGGAATCCGCCCATGGGGGTGCGGACACCGCTGACGATGACGACGTTGTCTGTGCTCATTTCTGAATCTCTCTGTTGATTGTATGGTCGGTTTTTGTCGGACTACGCTTCGCTAATCCGACCTACTCAGGGCTGTTTTCTTTTTAAGGTTTATGCGGCGCTTCGAGGTATTCCCGGGACTGCATTTCCAGCAGGCGGGATTCGGTTCGCTCGAATTCAAAGCCAAGGCGGCCGCCAGCATAGAGTTCGGTGATCGGTGCAGCGGCAGAGATGATGACTTTGACGTTGCGGTCGTAGAACTCGTCAATCATGTTGATAAAGCGGCGAGCCTGATCATCCTTTTCTTTTCCCAGGATGGGCACATTGCTGACGATGATGGCGTGGAACTGCCGGGCCATTTCGATGTAGTCGTTCTGGCTTCGGGGGCCGTCGCACACATCTTTGAAATCAAACCACACCACGTCGTCCGCATGGGCCTGGGCCGGGATTTTTCGGCCGTTGATTTCCATGGTTTTGCTGTGTTTACCGGCTTCGACCGCCAGGGCATCGAAGCTCTTCCGAAGGCTTACGTCCGCGTCCTCGTCCAGAGGGGAGTGGAACAGCTCCGCCTGCTCGAGAGTCCTCAGTCGGTAATCAACTCCGCCATCCACGTTGACCACATCGGTGTGTTTCTTGACCAGATCGATCGCGGGCAGGAATCTCGCACGCTGAAGCCCGTCCTTGTAGAGGCCGTCCGGTACGATATTGGAGGTGCAAACCAGGGTAACTCCGCGGCTGAACAGCCCGTCCATCAGGGTGGCCAGGATCATGGCGTCACCAATGTCTGACACGAAAAACTCATCGAAGCAGATAACCCGGGTTTCATCGGCGAATTTTTTGGAGACCAGCTCCAGCGGGTTCTTTTCGCCTTTGAGAGATTTGAGTTCGTTGTGTACCCGCTGCATGAAGCGGTGGAAATGAACCCGCATCTTGCGATCGAAGGGCAGCGACTCGTAGAAAGTATCCATCAGGTAGGTTTTGCCGCGGCCTACTCCACCCCAGAAATACAGCCCCTTGACCGGCTCTTCCTTGCCTTTTTTGAGCTTGCGCAAAAGTTTGGCCTTGGGCTTGCTGCGATCCCTTTCGGCTTCCACCAGTTTGTCGTACAGTGATTGAAGGCGCTTGACGGCATCTTCCTGGGCCGAGTCCTTCTGGAAATCGGGGCGTTCAAGATCCTTCTGGTAGCGTTGCCAAGGGGTCATGTTCGCACTGGTTTCGGAGGACATCGCAGCTGGCATCAGGTATTCCCGGAAGTTGAACGTAAATTTGGGCGCCGTATTGTCTCGCATTTAGCGATTTTTCGCCACGTTGGCCACCTTTGCGGCAATACGACGATAGGCGCAGGCCGCAATCATGGGATGATGGAGCCTGGGGCGTTATACTCGGCTTGCAGGGGCTTGGCTCACTTCTAGGTAAAAGGACGATACAGCATATGACAAACCTGATTCTGGCAGCGATTGCCGCATTGGTTGTTGGCATTGTCATCGGGGTATTTGTTGGCCGTTCCGGGCAGGGAACGACGCTTCGGCAGCGCCGGGCGGAACAGCAGATTGAGGAACTGAGAAGCGAATATACCCGCTACCAGGCCCAGGTGAATGAACATTTCATGGAGTCGGCCCATCTGCTGCGCCGTTTCAACGATGCCTATCGCGATGTAAACCAGCACATGGCCCGGGGCGCCAACCGTCTTTGCAATGATGAGGACTGGATGGAAGAGTTGGCTCACGAGACTTCCAAGAAGCGCCTGGAGGAAGTCCGCGAGGACGCTTCCGAGCCACCACGGGATTATGCGCCGAAGACGGATCCGAAGGATTCCGGGACGCTTGCCGAGGACTTTGGGCTCAAGAAGGGTGATAAGGCTCAGCAGGCCTGATTTTTCTTGCGGTAGTTTGGGAATTCAGCCTGGATTAAGACTGCTGAACTCGGGGAGGGAGCGGGGTAGGTGCCCCTTTCCGAGAACCGCTACGAGCACATCCATGTGCGCTTGACGTCGGCCATCCTTGGCCGCCGACATTCTCGGAAAGGGGCACCTACCCCGCTCAATCAGCTTCTGTGCAATTCGCACTAAACCTTCATTTAATCGCCTGTTATTGATTAGACAGGGTTGTCGCAATCAATAAATTTGTGGGTTACCCCAAACTCCTCCACTAGAGCCTTTCCGAGGGCCTGAACCCCGTAACGTTCAGTCGCGTGATGACCAGCTGCATAATAGTGGATACCACATTCTCTGGCCATGTGCGTCGTCGGCTCGGAGATTTCACCGCTTATGTAGGCATCGAGGCCAGCATCCAGCGCCGTGTTGATGAACCCCTGTGCAGCACCGGTGCACCACCCTACCCGCTTGATAGTTGCCGGGCCCTCGCCAACCCCGAGCGGTTCGCGGTGGAGCTGCCTTGCGATGTGAAGACCGAATTTCTCCGGAGACATCGCCTCTTCCAGCTCGCCTTCCCAGACCAGACCGCCCAACGGGCGCGGGTTCTTGATGTTGAGGATATCCGCCAGCTGACGGTTATTGCCGTATTCGGGGTGGTCGTCCAGCGGGAGGTGGTAGGCGACAAGGTTGATGTCGTTGTCCAGAAGCTGTTTCAGGCGCTCACGTTTCATCCCCTGGATTCGCTGGTCCTCACCTTTCCAGAAGTAGCCGTGGTGTACGAGGATCATATCTGCGTTTGCTTCAATGGCGGCTTCGATGAGCGCTTTTGAGGCAGTTACGCCAGAGACAACGGTATTGATTTCGGATTTGCCTTCAACCTGGAGGCCATTGGGACAGTAATCCTGGAAGTTCTCTGGCTGCAGCCATTCGCCGATTTTCTTAAGGATGTCGTTTCGATTCGCCATAAAGCTACGCTCCGACTATTTCATGGAAGCTAGACGAGCGGGGTAGGCGCCCCTCTCCGGGAATGTCGGCGGCCAAGGATGGCCGACGTCAAGCGCACATGGATGTGCTCGTAGCGGTTCCCGGAGAGGGGCGCCTACCCCGCTCTACCCGCCAATACGCAGGCTAGAGTGACCGCAGCCCCCCGATCAAGGCATCATTCTGCTCAACAGTGCCAATCGTGATTCGCAGGAAATCGCTAATTCGGGGCTTGTTGAAGTGCCGAACAATAATCCCCTGCTCTCTCAGGCTCTTGGCCAAAACCTCACCCGGCTGATCTTTATGACGGGCAAAGATGAAGTTTGCCTTGGAGGGTAACACCTCGAATCCAAGATCTTCGAGGGCTGCCGTTACGCGCTCGCGCTCGGAGATCACGTCATCGCAGCACTTCCGGAACCAGGCTTCATCCTCGTAGGCCGCTTTCGCGCCGGCGAGGGCCAGACGGTCCAGGGGGTAGCTGTTGAAGCTGTTTTTTACGCGGTTCAGTGCCTCGATTAGGTCCGGATGGCCAACGGCGAAGCCTACGCGCAAACCAGCCAGCGAACGGGCCTTGGACAGAGTCTGTGACACCAGTAGGTTCGGATACTTGTTGACCAGGGTAATCGCCGACTCGCCGCCGAAATCGATGTAGGCTTCGTCTACCACTACGACGCGCTCCGGGTTGGCAGCCAGGATCTCTTCCACGGACTGCAACTCAAGATACCGACCGGTTGGCGCATTCGGGTTCGGGAAAATTACACCGCCGTTGGGCTGCTTGTAGTCGTCCGGGTTGATCTCAAAGCTTTCCGTCAGCGGAAGTTTCTTGCTCTCGATGTTATAGAGGCCGCAGTACACCGGATAGAAGCTGTAGGTGATGTCCGGAAACAGGATCGGTTCGCCATGCTGGAACAGGCCAAAGAAGATGTGTGCCAGGACTTCGTCCGAGCCGTTACCCAGGAAGATCTGCTCCGGCTTTACCTTGTAGTACGCCGCAATGGTCTGGCGCAGGCTTTCGCCTTCCGGATCCGGATAGAGGCGCAGGCTGTCGTTCAGTTCGGCCTGGATGGCTTCGATGACTTTTGGTGAGGGGCCGAAGGGGTTTTCGTTGGTGTTCAGCTTCACCAAGTTGGCCCTTTTTGGCTGTTCGCCTGGGACATATGGAACCAGGTCGTTTACCAGGGGGCTCCAAAATTTGCTCATTTTTAACTCCGAGCTAACGGTCTGAAGGGGGCCGCCTTTCCGGGAAACGCTACGAGCACCCGCAAGCGGGTCCGGCCAGCAATCGCAGATTGCTGTCGTGTGGCTATCGCATGAAGCTCCGCTTCATCATCGCTCTGCCACACCCATGTGCGCTTGTTTCGGGCCATCCATGGCCCTCTACATTCCCGGAAAGGCGGCCCCCACCATCCCTGCAGACATAGGGGGTAAGGTCTTTTTAATCCTTAATACGGTATTCCGCCGACCGGGCATGGGCGGTTAACCCCTCACCACGGGCCAGAACGGACGCCACGCGCCCCATACGATCAGCACCGGCGGCACTGAAACCGATGATGGAAGACCGTTTCTGGAAGTCGTAGACACCCAGGGGCGAGGAGAACCGAGCTGTGCCGCTGGTAGGCAGCACGTGGTTCGGCCCGGCGCAGTAGTCGCCCAGGGCTTCTGCGGTGTAACGGCCCATGAAGATAGCGCCGGCGTGACGGATGTCTTCCAGCATGGCTTCGGGGTCTTCAACCGACAGCTCCAGGTGCTCCGGGGCGATACGGTTAGAGACTTCGGCGGCTTGTTTCAGGTCGGCGACCTGGATCAGCGCGGCACGGTCGGTCATGGAGGTGCGGATTATGTCTGCACGCTCCATGGTAGGCAGTAGTTTGTTGATGCTGGCTTCGACGGCATCCAGAAATTCCGCATCCGGGCTGATCAGTATGGACTGGGCCTGTTCGTCGTGTTCTGCCTGGGAGAACAGGTCCATGGCAATCCAGTCGGGATCGGTTTTGCCGTCACTGATCACGAGGATTTCCGAGGGGCCGGCAATCATGTCGATGCCGACGACGCCAAAAACTTCGCGTTTGGCGGTGGCGACGAAAATATTGCCGGGGCCGACGATTTTATCCACTGCCGGGATGGTTTCCGTGCCATAGGCCAGCGCACCGACGGCCTGTGCGCCACCAACGGTAAACACGCGGTCAACACCGGCAATAGCTGCGGAAGCCAGGACCATGTCATTCACCACGCCATCCGGTGTCGGAACAACCATCACCACTTCACTGACGCCAGCAACCTTGGCAGGAATAGCATTCATCAGCACCGAGGACGGATAGGCGGCTTTGCCACCGGGCACGTACAGGCCCGCCCGATCCAGCGGAGTCACCTTCTGGCCGAGCACGGTTCCGTCCTCGTCTTCATACTGCCAGGACTTCTGGTTCTGGCGCTCGTGATAATCACGGATCCGCTCAGCGGCTTTTTCCAGTGCCGCGCGCTGGTCCTCAGGAATCGCTTCGAGGGCCTGCTGCAATCGACTCTGGTCCATTTCCAGCTCGGCAACGGACCCAATCTTCAGGCGATCGAACTTTTCTGTAAATTCCAGAACCGCCTGGTCGCCACGGGTTTTCACCTCATGCAGGATATGACGCACCGACTCGTTCACCTGATGATCAACGCTGTCGTCCCAGGCCAGCAGTTTGGCCAGGACGCTGTCGAAGTCACTTTGTGAGGCACTCAGTCGTTTGATGTTCACGGTCATGAGTCAAATCCTAGGTTGGCTATATAAGTGACGCTGCCGGGCGTCGCATCAAGGCTTGGGAATTGGTCAGGGATGGCTTCCCAAAACTGTTGAGGGCCAAGGACGGCCCGAAACAAGCGCACATGGATGTGCTCGTAGCGTGTTTTGGGAAGCCATCCCTGGCCAATTCTTACTCCGAAGTCTGCCTGCGCTTATCCACCGCAACAGACATCTTTTCAATTATGGGGTTAATACGCTCGTGTTTCATCTTCATGGAGGCGCGATTGACCACCAGCCGGCTGCTGATATGCTCAATCAGCTCTCGGGCTTCAAGACCGTTTGCCTTCAGCGTATTACCGGTATCCACAATATCGACGATCTCGTCAGCCAGGCCCAGAATCGGAGCCAGCTCCATGGCGCCATAAAGCTTGATGATGTCTGCCTGGCGACCCTGGGCCGAATAATATCGGCGAGCCAGATTGACGAATTTTGTCGCCACCTTGATACGGCCGGATGGCGGAGTCTGATCTTTCGGGCCGGCAGTCATCAGGCGGCAACGGGAAATATTCAGATCCAGTGGCTCATACAGCCCTTCGCCACCGTGCTCCATCAGCACGTCCTTGCCAGTCACGCCAAGATCCGCACCGCCGTACTGAACATAGGTCGGCACATCCGTGGCGCGGATTATCAACACCCGGACATTCGGGTCCGTAGTCGGGAACACCAGTTTGCGGGACTTTTTGACGTCGTCGATCAGCTCAATGCCCGCCTCTGCGAGCAGAGGCAGGGTTTCTTCCAGGATTCGTCCCTTCGACAAGGCGATGGTGATGGAATCTGTCATGGATTCTTCCGGTTTCCCGTATTGTCTGGATGGATATCTTTTAGGCTGGCAAGCGTCGGATGGTGGCGCCCAGCAACTGCAGTTTCTCTTCGATACACTCGTAACCGCGGTCGATGTGGTAAATGCGGTCAACAATGGTATCGCCGTCAGCCATCAGCCCAGCGATAACCAGGCTGGCCGAGGCCCTCAGATCCGTCGCCATGACCGGCGCGCCGGTAAGGTGATCCACGCCCTTGATGATGGCAGCGTTGCCTTCCAGCGTGATGTCCGCGCCCATCCGGATCAGCTCCTGCAGGTGCATGAACCGGTTTTCGAATACGGTTTCCACGATGGTGCCGGTACCTTCGGCCACCGCATTCATTGCAGCAAACTGGGCCTGCATGTCTGTGGGAAAGGCCGGATAAGGCGCTGTGCGCAGGCTCACCGCTTTCGGGCGATTGCCTTTCATGTCCAGCTCGATCCAGTCCGGACCGGTGTTGATGTGGGCGCCGGCCTCTTCAAGCTTGAGCACCACTGCTTCCAGCAGGTCTTCCCGGGTATCCTTCAACTTCACACGACCGCCGGTTGCGGCGGCAGCCACCAGGTAGGTACCGGTTTCAACCCGGTCTGGCAGCACGTTGTAATGACAACCGTGCAAACGCTCGACACCGTTGATTTCAATGGTGGCAGTACCGTGACCTTTGATGTCTGCGCCCATGGCAATCAGACACTCGGCAAGGTCGACAACCTCCGGCTCGCGGGCCGCGTTTTCCAGGATGGTTTTTCCGTCTGCCAGGGCAGCGGCCATCATCAGGTTCTCTGTGCCAGTTACGGTGACGGTATCCAGGAAAATGTGGGCGCCCTTCAGGCGACCGTTGGTCTTGGCCTTGATGTAGCCATTCTCGACCTTGATCTCTGCGCCCATCATTTCAAGGCCGTGGATGTGCAGGTTCACCGGACGGCTACCGATTGCACAGCCGCCTGGCAGGGATACTTCCGCCTCGCCGAAGTGGGCAACAAGGGGACCCAGCACCAGGATGGAGGCGCGCATGGTTTTCACCAGCTCGTACGGCGCGTGGAAGTGCTTGATGGTATTGGCGTGAATTTCCACGCTCATTTTCTCATCAATAATCACCTCAACGCCCATGCGGCCAAGAAGCTCGATCATGGTGGTTACGTCGTGCAGGTGCGGCAGATTGCCGACGGTCACCGGCTCATCCGCCAGCAGGGTTGCTGCCAAAATCGGCAGTGCGGCGTTCTTGGCACCGGAAATCCGGATTTCACCATCCAGAGGCTTGCGGCCCCTGATCAGAAGTTTATCCACAATAAATATCCTGTTTTGTCCGGGCCGTTCAGCCCTGGCGCTCGGCCCATTCAGCCGGAGTAAAGGCTTTCGGATGAAGTGCGTGAATCGTGCCATCCATGATCTGTTGGAACAGCGCCTTGTTGATCAGCTGCTGGCGCTTGATGGTCGGCAGGCCTTCGAAGACATCACCCACCACGACGACCAGATAATGGGTACCATCAACCTGTACCTGAACTTCGCAGCCGGGCAACGCTTCCTTGACCAGCTCGGTGACTTGGGTGGCATCCATAGAAAATCCTCGGGTGTTTTGAAATCAGGGGCGAGATTGTAACCAATTCCGGCGCTCGGGTCAGCTTTACTGTCTTGTAAACAGAGGGCCCGAGACCGGAAAATTCAGTGGGGCGCCTGGGAAGTTTCCGGGCGAAAACCCGTAAGCTGGTCATCCAGGTTGCTCAGGGCCGCCAGAGAAGCCAATCGACTACTGACGCCCCGGAATGAGAGGGTAATACCGGCTTGATGTGCCAGGCGCTGCCAGCAGAGCAGCATAGATAGCACCACACTGTGCGCGGTAACCAGGCCATCAAGGTCGATAACCAGGTCCCTGGATACCGAGCGGATCAGTTTCTCGCCCTCGTTCCGCAGGCTGACCACCGTGTCCGGAGTAACCTCTCCAGACACAATCAGGACTCCGTCGGAAAGCTGAACCCGAGGCACACCTGTCGTCATGAGTTGTCCACTTCCGCCTCCAGGTTCAGCGATTCAACGGCATCGCTCCAGCCGTCAATCACCACCTGAATCTGGCCGCGGTTTTCTTCCATTTCCTGACTGAACCGATCCCTGAAGGCCAGACCGATGTTCACGCCCTCAACGATCACGTTTTCCATCAACCACTTGCCTTCGGAGTTCCTGTACATTGAGTAGGTCACCGGGTAACGGTTTCCGGATGCACTGATAACCTCCATCTGAACAGAGGCACGGTCGTCACTCTGCGGGTTGATGGTCGCTTCTTTAACCTGAATCTCGAAATTTTCGGCGTTGACCAGCGCCTGTGCGTAGCTGTCAAACAGGCTGCGCTTGAACTTGACCACGAATTCGTCCCTCTGCTCAGGCGTGGTCTGCCGGGCGTAACGCCCCATCACTCGCGCAGCAATACGGCGGAAGTCCACAAAATCCGTCAATGCCTTGTCCATGCTCTCGTAGAACGCTTCCGGATCTCGCTCGTACAGCCCGCGCTCTTCATTGAGCTTTTCCACGAGCCGCTGGGTGTTTTCATCCACATAGTTCCGGAGATCCTCCGCGTCACCAGCGCGAGCCGGCATAACGAGAACCAGAGCCATCAGAAGGCCAAGTAGAATGTGGTGTTTCAGTGCAAACATCAGGATCTCCTGTTAAATCTTTCCGGCCCGAGTCAGCGGCCCGATGCAAAGTTGCTGATCAATCGCTCCAGGTTCATGGCCGACTGCGTCGAATAGAAGGTATCGCCTTCCTTCAGCGAGTCCATCTCGGCCCCTATCGATATATCAATGTACTGTTCACCAAGCAGGCCGGATGTACGTATAACTGCGGAACTGTCGGAGGGGATATTGTCGACGTCCGAGTGAATCGACATTTGCACCCGCGCCTGAAATGTCTCTTTATTCAGGCTAATGGACTCAATGGTGCCCACGGTCACCCCTGCCATGGAGACTCGCCCACGCGGCGTAAGCCCGCCGGTATCGTTGAAATTGGCGTAGATCGTGTAGGTGCTGTCGGCCGACTTCGGCGACAGTCCGCTCACCTGCAATGCGAGGAAAAGCAGCGCCGCGCAGCCTGCGATCATGAACAGTCCAACGATGATTTCAGTGGTTCTCTGTGCCATTTCCGGCTCCGGTATTCTCTCGTTAATCGATGATTCAGAAATCGCCAAACATTACAGCGGTCAGCACAAAATCCAGGCCCAGCACGGCCAGCGAGGAGTAAACCACGGTTTTGGTGGTCGCCGAACTGATACCTGCCGAGGTCGGCACGCAGTCATAACCCTGATAAACCGCGATCCAGGCGCAGACAAAGCCGAAAACAACGCTTTTAATGACGCCGTTCAGGACGTCATCAACAAAATCCACCGACGACTGCATGTTGCCCCAGAAGGAGCCTTCAAACACGCCTAGCCAGTCTACACCTACCAGCATCCCGCCCCAGATGCCGACCACCGAGAAAATCACGGCAAGCACAGGCATGGCGATAAATCCGGCCCAGAGCCGGGGCGCAATGACGCGCCGCAGCGGGTCCACGCCCATCATCTCCATACTGGACAGTTGCTCGGTGGCTTTCATCAAACCGATTTCCGCCGTCAGCGCCGAACCCGCCCGGCCCGCAAACAACAGCGCAGTCACAACAGGCCCGAGTTCACGCACCAGAGTCAGGGCTATCATCTGACCGATGGCTGCCTCAGAGCCATAATCGCTCAGGATCGTATACCCCTGCAGCCCCAGCACCATGCCGATAAACAGGCCGGACACCACAATGATGGCCAGGGACAGAACACCAACAGCGTAAAGCTGTTTCAGCAGGAGCGGGAAACCGGTGGCCGGCCTCGGCACCCCGCCCAGAACGCCCGCCAGGAAACGACCGGATCGGCCGAATGAGGAGACAATATCAAGACCGAGACGACCGAAGGCCGCTATTCTGTCGATCAAGAGGCACCCCCGGACAACCCGAAGTCCTGAGCGGCGCCATCCGCGGGGTAATGGAACGGCACGGGGCCGTCCGGCTGCCCCTGAAGGAACTGCTGCACCTGCCCGGAGGGATGGGCCCGCAACTCTTCCGGCGTGCCTTCACCGATCACCTTGCCGTCCGAGATGATGCAGGCGTAATGACAGATGCTCAGGGACTCAGGCACGTCGTGGGAGACCAGCACGCTGGTCAGCCCCATGGAACCGTTCAGATCACGGATCAGCTTGACCAGAACGCCCATGGCAATCGGGTCCTGGCCCGCAAATGGCTCGTCGTACATGATCAGCTCCGGATCCAGGGCAATGCTTCGGGCCAGAGCCACGCGGCGGGTCATGCCTCCGGACAACTCCGAGGGCATCAACTGGCGGGCACCACGCAAGCCAACGGCTTCCAGTTTCATCAGGACGATGTCACGGATCATGTCTTCCGGTAGTTTTGTATGAACCCTAAGCGGGAAGGCGACGTTCTCGAACACGCTCAGATCCGTGAACAGTGCCCCGCTCTGGAACAGCATGCCCATCTTTTCGCGGAGGCTGTAGAGGGCCTTTCGTTTGAGCTTCGGGACCTCATGACCATCCACCACAACACTGCCGGAATCGGGCTTGAGCTGACCACCAATGAGGCGCAACAGTGTGGTCTTGCCAGTGCCACTGGGGCCCATGATAGCGGTAATTTTTCCGCGCGGAATCTCCAGGCTGACACCGTCGAAGATACGGCGCCCTGAACGGGAGAACACGACATCCTTGAGCGATATGTAGGCCGGTGAATTCATAATCCATACCTTTAAAAGAGGGGCTACATTATGCCAAGGAGCGTTCAAGCTCAATCCAAACAGCCCAAAATGTACTGATAGCAATGATCAGTTTGACTGAACTTTCGGTAAGCGGGCATTGTTGCCGGGTGAAAATGGTATACTCTGCCCAACATTTTCAATGTCCCGACAGCCAGGCCCCAAGCCCGATGACCGAACCGACACCCAATGATTTCCGATCCTCTGCCATCCGCGCCATCCGCATCGAGCGCGACGCCATTGATGCCCTTGAGAACCGGATCGACGACCAGTTCACCCGGGCCTGCGACGTCATTATGAACTGCAAGGGCCGCGTGGTGGTGACCGGCATGGGAAAATCCGGCCACATCGGCAACAAGATTGCGGCCACCCTGGCAAGTACCGGCACGCCCTCTTTTTTCGTGCATCCCGGCGAGGCAAGCCACGGTGACATGGGCATGATCACCCCTCAGGATGTGGTGATTGCTATCTCCAACAGTGGCAGCACCAGCGAGGTGGTCACCATTCTGCCGCTTATCAAACGCATGGGTGCCCCCCTGATCAGCATGACAGGCAATGCCAGCTCCATCCTGGCCCGGGAAGCCATTGCCAACCTGGACGTCAGCGTGATGGTGGAAGCCTGCCCCCTGGGCCTTGCCCCCACCTCCTCGACAACGGCCACCCTGGTCATGGGCGACGCTCTTGCAGTTGCCCTGCTCGAAGCTCGCGGCTTCAGTGCCGAGGATTTTGCCTTCTCGCACCCCGGGGGCAGCTTGGGGCGCCGGCTTCTGCTCCGGGTATCCGACATCATGCACACAGGTGACCAGATTCCGGTCGTCAACGAGAGCACACTTCTCAGTGGCGCACTCCTTGAAATCTCCCGCAAGGGGCTTGGCATGACCACCGTCGTCAATCAGGACGGCACCCTCACCGGAATATTTACGGACGGTGACCTGCGCCGGACCCTGGATCGGTCAGTGGATATTCATAATACCCCCATCAGCGAGGTGATGACCCGGAATGGCAAAACCATTCAGGCCGATCATCTTGCGGCGGAAGCGCTCAATATCATGGAGGAAATGAAGATCAACGCCCTGCCGGTGACGGACGACGCAGGTGCTCTGGTTGGCGCCATCAACATGCATGACCTGCTGCGGGCCGGCGTAATATAAGGGCTATGGGGAGCTATGTGATATGACGCACCAATGGCCGGACGCCCTGCTTACAAAAGCTGCCAGAATCCGACTGATTGCCCTCGATGTCGACGGCATTATGAGCGATGGCAAGCTTTACTTCAGCGCCAACGGCGATGAACTGAAGGCATTCAACATCCTCGACGGTCTGGGGTTGAAACAGCTGATGGCGGCCGGCATTACCGTCGCCGTTATTACCGGCCGGCAGTCGCCGCTGACTGAGAAACGGATGCGCGATCTTGGCATACCTCACCTTATGCAGGGGCGCGAAGATAAGAAAGTGGCCCTGCAGGAGCTGGTGAGCACCATGGACATTGGTCCGGAAGCCATCGCCTATATGGGCGACGATTTGCCAGATCTGCCGGCGCTCAGATTCGCCGGGCTCGGCATCACCGTACCCAACGGTTACTGGCTGGTGCAGCAACATGCGGACTACTGCACCCACGCTCGAGGCGGAGAAGGTGCGGTGCGGGAAGCCTGCGATCTGCTGCTTACCGCCCACGGCAAGCTTGATTCTACACTGGCACCCTATCTGGAGCCCGAGGCGTGAACTGGCTCCCGGACCGGCCCTGGCTGCGAACCCTGGCGCTGGCTGGCACCGTGGTGGCAGCCGTCTTTTTGCTCTGGCAAAGCGATGAGCCGCCGGTCATCGATGATGAGGCAGCGGCGCTGAGGGGCGATGCCGAGCCAGACGGCTTCGTGGTGAATGGCCGGTACACTTCCTTCGACGAATCAGGGAACCTGAAGATCCGGTTCTCCAGCCCTCGCATCGAACAGTTCGAGGAAGGCAACCTTGCCACCATGGACTCTCCCCGTGCCGAACTCTATGGCGGCGACGGCGCCCTACCCTGGATTGTTGAAGCCGAGAATGGCAGCCTGCTACAGAACCAGAATCTGGTGTACCTGACGGACAATGTCCGGATTCAGCGCACGATTGGAGAACGGGACGCCACCCTGACAACATCAACCCTGACCCTGGATAACGACCGGGGCATGGTATATACAGATGCACCCGTAGAAATACGCGACGTTACCGGTATTACCCGGGCCACGGGCATGAAAGCGTGGATAGACGAGCGGATTCTGGAACTGAACTCCCAGGTGGAAGGACGCTATGAAACCGGAAACTAACCGATACCGGCGCCTGCTGGTTGCCCTGCTGACAGCCGCGATGACCGGCCCGGCGGCCGCTTTCGACCTTGATTCCGACACCCCCATCAAGGTTACCGCAGACAATGCACGCCTCGACGACAGTCAGGGCATTGCCACCTACACCGGGGATGTAGAACTTGAGCAGGGCAACACCCGGCTGAACGCGGACCGGGTAGTCCTCTATCGCTCCGAGGACGGGCTGAGCCGGATCGAAGCCTCCGGCACCCCGGCCAGATATCGGCAGCCGGCGCGAGAGGGCGAAGGAGAAACCGACGCACGCGCCCTGAACATTACCTGGTCAGCCACCGACAGTCGGCTGACCTTTGAACGCGAAGCAGTCATCGAGCAGAATGGCAACCTGTTCCGCGGCGACGTCATTCATTATGATACCGCCGGCCGGGTAGTGACCGCTGAAGGCGGCGCCGACACGGGCGAAGGCAGCGGCCGGGTAGAGATGGTGATTCAGCCACGCAGCGCCGACAGACGCACTGACAGACAGGAAACCGATGGCAGTTCTGAGAGCCAGTAACCTGGCAAAGAGTTACAAGCAGAAAAAAGTGGTGATCGACGTTTCCCTGGAAATTCGCAGTGGGGAGATAGTGGGACTGCTTGGCCCCAACGGCGCCGGGAAAACCACCTGCTTCTACATGATCGTCGGGCTGGTCCCTGCCGATCGTGGCCGTATCACCATCGACAGCCGGGATATTACGCCACTGCCGATGCACGGACGCGCCCAGCAAGGCATCGGTTACCTGCCCCAGGAAGCCTCGGTGTTCCGCAAGTTGTCGGTACGCGACAACATCATGGCGATCCTCGAAACCCGTCGGGGGCTGGGCAAAGCGGATCGAGAGAAAAAGCTCGAGGAGTTGCTGGAAGAATTCCACATAACCCATATCCGGGACAGCGTTGGCATGGCCCTGTCGGGAGGGGAACGGCGACGGGTGGAAATTGCCCGGGCGCTGGCCATGGAACCGGCCTTCATACTTCTGGATGAACCCTTCGCCGGTGTCGACCCGATATCCGTAAGCGACATCAAGCACATCATCCGGCATCTGCGTGACAAGGGTATTGGCGTTCTGATTACCGATCATAACGTGCGAGAGACCCTGGACATCTGCGAGAACGCCTACATTGTCTCCGGAGGCCACATCATCGCCTCCGGCAATGCCGATGCGATTTTGGCCAACCAGCAAGTCAAGGAAGTCTACCTGGGCGATGAATTCAGGCTGTGACACCGAAAGGCTCATTGTTTTGATGACCTGTAGCAAGTAAACTCGGCAAAGAACTTGCTAGGGTAAAATAAAACGACGGCAAGTAACCGGCATATATAGAATTTTTCACGACTTATGACACAAAGCGCTGATGAGTGACGGATCCTGAACCATGGTTATGAAAGCCTCCTTACAGTTAAAGCTGGGTCAGAGCCTGACCATGACGCCCCAGCTGCAACAGGCGATCCGGCTTCTCCAGCTCTCCACCCTCGACCTCCAACAGGAAATCCAGCAGGCACTGGAATCCAACCCCATGCTGGAGACATCCGAGGACGATGATCAGGCTGACGCAACCGCCGAGAACGACGAGCGCGAGACTAACGATAAAGAATCCGCGGCCGAGTCCGCGCCGGAACCTTCGAGCGACTGGGACGAATCAGAGAACGGTCCGGACTGGTCCTCCGAGAACGACATTCCGGACAACATTCCGGATGACCTGCCAGTAGACACCGCCTGGGACGACATCTACCAGTCCGCGCCCGCGCCGGCCGCCCGCAACGACGACGAGAACGATCACGATTTCGAGACCCGCAACTCGCCCACCGAAACACTTCAGGATCACCTGGAATGGCAGCTCAATCTGACCCCGCTGAGTGAACGGGACCAGGCCATTGCCCATGCCCTGATGGACGCTGTGGATGAGCGCGGCTATCTCACCAGCCCCCTGGAAGAAATCCACGCCGGACTGCTGGATGAGAACGAGGAAGACCCTCTGGAACTGGATGAAGTGGAAGCCGTCTTGCACCGCCTCCAGCACTTTGATCCGCCAGGGGTGTTTGCCCGGGATCTGCAGGAATGCCTGCTGATCCAGCTCAACCAGCTACCACCCGAGACGCCCTGGCTGGCCCAGGCGCGACTGGTGATTACCCACTACATCAATCTGCTGGGCAACCGTGACTACGCCCAGTTGCTGCGGCGCAGCCGTCTGAAAGAAGATCAGTTGCGGGAAGTCCTGGCATTGATCACCGGCCTTAACCCGCGGCCGGGCGACGTGATTGATCGCGCCGAACCCGACTACGTTATTCCGGACGTTATCGTTCGCAAGCACAATGGCCGCTGGCGTGTTGAGCTGAATCCGGAAATTGCCCCGCGCATTCGGGTGAATGCCAGCTATGCTTCACTTATAAGGCGTGCGGACAGCAGTGCCGACAACACCTACCTGCGTGATCAGTTGCAGGAGGCCAAGTGGTTTATCAAGAGCCTGCAGAGCCGCAATGAGACCCTGTTGAAAGTGGCGACCCGTATTGTCGAACACCAGCAGGGATTCCTGGATCACGGCGAGGAAGCCATGAAGCCGCTGATTCTTTCAGACATCGCCCAGGCGGTAGAAATGCATGAATCGACGATTTCACGGGTAACCACCCAGAAATACATGCATACCCCAAGGGGCATTTTCGAGTTGAAATATTTCTTCTCCAGCCACGTCAGCACTGACGAGGGTGGCGAATGCTCCTCCACGGCCATCCGGGCGATGATCAAGAAGCTCATTGCTGCGGAAACCCCCAAAAAGCCGTTGAGCGACAGTAAAATTGCAGCCATGCTAGGGGAACAGGGAATCAAGGTTGCGCGACGCACCGTTGCCAAGTACCGGGAGGCCATGCACATTCCGCCGTCCAACGAGCGCAAGCGGCTGGTCTGAATACCCCGGTGCGGGACGCAACACCTTATTCGCCGGCGCACACTGCGCCAGCACCCAGACCGGCTCCCGGGAGCCGGCACGATGACAACAGGAGACGCCTATGCAACTCAATATTTCAGGCCATCACGTAGAACTGACTCCCGCACTGAAAGATTACGTTTCAGAGAAGTTCGAAAAGCTCGAGCGTCACTTCGACCACATCAGTAACTGCCAGGTGACCCTGGAAGTGGAAAAGGTGCGCCAGATTGCGGAAGCCACGTTGCACGTGGTTGGTGGTGAGATTCACGCAAAGGCAGAAAACGAGGACATGTACGCAGCCATCGATGCCCTGATCGATAAACTGGACCGCCAGATCCTCAAGCACAAGGAAAAGAATGTAGACCGGATGCACGGAAACGGCTCTCGCTAACTGGCTGTTTTCATGCAAGTCATCTAATCGAGCTGCGACATGAACAACGTGTCGCAGCCTTTTTTTTAACGGAAACGCAGTCGATCCATGAGCGACACATCCCTGACCATAGACACTATTCTTGTTCCGGAGCTCACCCTCTGCAGGGTACCTGCGTCCAGCAAGAAACGGGCCCTGGAGTTTATTGCCGAGCAAATAAACCACCAGGACAACACGCTCAGCGAGACCCAGCTCTTCAACAACCTCATTTCCCGTGAGCGCCTGGGCAGTACCGGCATTGGCCAGGGGATCGCCATTCCCCACTGTCGCCTGGAGGGCCTTGATCACGTGGTGGGCGTGCTGATGACGCTCGAAGAAAGCGTTGAATTCGATGCCATCGACAATCAGCCGGTGGATCTGATTTTTGCCCTGATCGTCCCGAAAGAGGCAACCAGCGAACACCTGGAGCTGCTCAGCCAACTGGCAGAGAAGTTCAATGAGCGGTCGTTCTGTGATCGCCTCCGGCAATGTGAGGACGCCGGCACGCTGTACCAGCGCATGACCGCCTCAGGCGGCTGATTTTCATTGCAGTGGAGGTGATTTGGTCATGAAGCTGATTATCGTCAGTGGCAGGTCCGGTTCGGGTAAAAGTACCGCGCTTCATGTGCTGGAGGACCTCGGGTTCTACTGCATCGACAATCTTCCCATTGGCTTGCTCTTTCCTCTCACCCGGGAAGCAGCGAGCCAGACCAAGCCCGGCCGGCTCGGCAAGATGGCGGTCAGCATTGATGCGCGCAACCTTTCCGGCGAGCTCGCCAATTTCGAGGAAATTTACCGGCGCCTCCAGGAGACCGGGGTTACCGTTGAAATTATCTTCCTTGATGCCGACGAGCAGTCACTTCTCCAGCGTTTCCATGCTACCCGCAGAAAGCACCCGCTGAGTGACGACAGGACCTCCCTCAGGGAAGCCATTACCAGCGAGAAGAAGCTGCTTGAACCACTTTCCAAGCTTTCCGACCTGTATGTGAACACCACCGGTATGTCGATGTACGAACTTCGGGATATGGTGAAGCAGCGAGTCGTGGGCCGGAAGGATCAGGAACTGGCACTGCTGTTCCAGTCGTTTGGCTTCAAGCACGGAGTACCGCTGGATTCCGACTATGTTTTCGATGTTCGCTGTTTGCCCAACCCTTATTGGGATACCAGTCTGCGGAAGTACGTGGGCACGGATCAGCCGGTTATAGAATTTCTGGAAAAAGAACCGGCGAGCCGGAAGATGATCGACGACCTGAAGGCCTTCCTGGATACCTGGCTGCCTTCTTTCGCAGACAGCAACCGCAGCTATATGACGATTTCCATTGGCTGTACCGGCGGCCAGCACCGTTCAGTGTATGTTTGCGAGCAATTGGGCGACTACTTCCGGCAGCGTTACAGCAATGTGCAGGTACGCCATACCGAACTGCCACACCTTCAGACCCGGGAAGAGATCTGATCGAACCATGATTCGCCGCCCGATTACCATTATCAACAAGCTGGGTTTGCACGCGCGCGCCACGGCCAAACTCGTTAACACGGCATCCAGATTCGACAGCAGTGTGCGGATTAGTGGCAAGGGCCGGGATGTAGACGCAAAAAACATCATGCAGGTGATGATGCTGGCCGCCAGCAAGGGGACCGATGTGGAGCTTATTGCCGATGGTCCGGATGAAGAGCAGGCCATAGAAGCCCTGGCCGAACTGATCAACGATTATTTCGGCGAAGGTGAGTAAAATAGACACATGACCGATATTCTGGAAAAAAGCCAGGCCCGCCAGCGCCTTCGCTCACTGAGCGAGGCCCTGGACAGTGGCGCACTGAAACAGGTTGCCCGCATCCTGAACGGTGGCCTGAGCCCCAGTGATATTGCCCATCTGCTCGAATCCTCTCCGCCCCGCCAGCGTGCCCTGCTCTGGAACCTGGTAGACAAAGAGCTGGAGGGCGAGGTTCTCCAGTATCTCAGCGATGATATCCGGGGTTACTTCCTGAGCCAGTTGAACGCCCAGGAACTGGCCGACATCATCGAGGATTTCGAATCCGACGACCTGGCGGACCTGCTGCAGCAGCTGCCGGATACGGTCATCCAGGAAGTCCTGGAGACCATGGACGAACAGGACCGGCAACGGGTTGAGGAAGTGCTCTCCTACCCGGAGGACACCGCCGGCGGCTTGATGAATACGGACACCATCACGGTGCGTCCGGACATCAGTATTGACGTTGTACTCCGCTACCTTCGCCGACACCGCAACCTTCCCCCCATGACCGACAGTCTGATCGTGGTGAGCCGGAGGGATGATTTCATTGGCATGCTGCCGATTACCAAGATGCTGGTATCCAACCCCGCCTCCACCGTGCGGGAAGTGATGGATACCGACATCGAGCCGATTCCCGTAAGCCTCTCCGACACCAAGGTAGCGACATTGTTTGAACGCTACGATCTGATCTCGGCGCCGGTGGTGAACGAGGAAGGCCGGCTTCTGGGCCGCATCACCATCGACGACGTGGTAGACGTTATCCGGGAGGATGCTGACCACTCCCTGATGAGCATGGCCGGTCTGGACGAGGACGAGGACACCTTCGCGCCGGTGTGGAAGACATCGCGCCGCCGCGCCGTCTGGCTGGGAATCAACCTGATCACCGCCCTGATTGCATCGGCGGTGATCGGTTTATTCGAGGAAACCATCGCCAAGGTCGTAGCTCTGGCGGTGCTGATGCCCATCGTAGCGAGCATGGGCGGTATTGCCGGCAGCCAGACCCTCACCCTCGTCATCCGAGGCATGGCGGTCGGGCAAATCAGTGGTGCCAATGTAAAATGGTTGCTGAACCGGGAGTTCCTGTCGGGCATCCTGAATGGAATGCTGTGGGCCGCCGTTGTTGCCGGCGCCGCCATGCTCTGGTTCCAGGATTTGCTGATAGGAGCCATTATCGCTGCCGCTCTGGTGATCAATCTGGTTGCAGCTGCCCTCGTCGGCACGGTCCTGCCACTGTTTCTCAAATCCCGCAACATCGACCCGGCCCTGGCAGGCAGCGTGATTCTCACGACCGTTACGGACGTGGTCGGTTTTATGGCGTTTCTCGGCCTTGCGACGATTTTCTATGCTTAAACGGATGTCGGATTTATGAAAGATCACCAAGACAACGACGCGCCAGAATACGACGGTCCCAGCAAATCCCAGTTGAAACGGGAGATGCATGCCCTGCAGGATCTTGGCAAGCGGATGCTCGATCTGAGCAATGATCAGCTGGAAACGCTGCCGATCAGCGACACACTTCGTGCCGCCATCGAAGAATCCCGGCGCATCCGCCAGAACGAGGCGAAACGGCGGCATCTGCAATACATCGGCAAGGTGATTCGCCAAGAAGATGATCCCGAGGCCCTGGCAAAAGCCATTGATGCCTTCGACGCCGGTAGCGAAGAGCACACCCGCCGGCATCACCTTGCGGAGCGCTGGCGGGATCGAATGATTTCGGAAGGGGACTCGGTTGTTGGGGAATTCTTCAGCTATTGCCCCAGCGCCGACATGCAGCATCTGCGCAACCTTGCCCGCAACGCCCGCAAGGATGTAGAGAAGCAAAAGAACACCGGCCAGGCCCGAAAACTCTTCCGGTACCTTCGGGAATGCATCGACGACGCTGAGGCGATGTGAACCTGTGAAGTCAGGGGCAGATGACGGTTCATCTGCCCTGCTTTCAGCCTTTGAGCCGACGGTGCTCCCACACTGGCATCCGGGTGCGCAGGTTGGCCACCTGATCCAGGTCCAGCTCGGCGGCAACCAGTCCCGGGCCTTCACCCATTTCCGTCACCACCCGCCCCCAGGGATCACAGATCAGGCTGTGGCCATAGGTGCGCCGGCGCTCGCTGTTCTGACCACCCTGGCCCGGCGCCACTACCCATACCTGGTTTTCGATAGCCCGCGCCCGGATCAACGGATACCAGTGAGCATCACCCGTCTGCCAGGTAAAAGCGCTCGGCAGGCAAATCCAGTCCACATTCTGCTCCCGCAACAGCCGGAACAGCTCCGGGAAGCGCAGGTCGTAACAGATCGCCAGCCCCAGCTTCCCGGCGGGCGTGTCCACGGTCACCACCTGCTCGCCGGGCTCGAAGGTGTCGGATTCCCGATACTGGCCATGGGCGTCTTCGACCATGGCGTCGAACAGGTGGATCTTGTCGTAGCGGGCAACTTCCCGGCCCTGATCGTCAAACACCAGGCAGGTCGCCCGAACCCGATCTTCGATCTCGGAGCCATCCGGTCGCTTGGCCACAGGCATTGATCCGCCCACGATCCAGATTCCGAGCTTTCGGGCCTGCTCCGCCAGAAATGCACTGATTACAGGCTCAGGGCCGGCTTCCTGACGGCCACAATCGATCATCTGAGACGTGGCCAGAACTGCAAAATTCTCTGGCAGCACCGCGACAGAAGCCCCCTCTGCGGCGGCCTCCTTCAACAGCTTTTGCGCTTCAGCCAGGTTGGCCTCGATATCATGGCCGCTGACCATCTGTATGGCCGCAACCCGGTTGGAAACACGCTTGCTCATAACTGCCTCCGCTATTGCCGAACAGAAAACTCACTCACCGGTATCGAAGACCCGCTGCAGATCCACCTCCGGCTCATCCCATGTACCGGTCACACTATAGGTCGCACTGGTCAGCCTGCTAAGAGGATCGCCCAGAATCTTGTCCAGTACAAACAGAGCGCCGCCAATCGGCGCTCCTGCCCCCATAAGCAAAGCGGCCAGGGGTAAGTTCTGGGTCAGGGGCAACACAACCACAAGTCGCATATCCAGATCTTCGCTGGCCATATTGGTGGTACCACTGAGCTTGAAAGCGCCCGATGGGCCCACAATCTGAAGCTCCGGATCCATGGTCAGCAATCCATTGATAATTTGCGCCTTCCCCGAGATCGCGTCAAAGGCCACGCCCCGCTCATACAGATCAGAGAAGTCGAGCTTCAGCCGGCGCCAGAGTGTGTCGGAGTTCAGCAGATTGAAGACACGGAACAGTTGAGCTGTGTTGTTTCGTTCAAGGATGACACCCTCATCCAGTCGCAGGCTTACGGAACCGCTGAGTTCCGGTATGGAGAACTCATCAGGGCGGCCGGGCCAATCCAGGTCCAGCTCGATGTTCGTGCCCTCGTTGGTAACCGGCATTTCGGCATTCAACAATTCATTCAAGTCCGACAGGGCACCACCGGTTATCGAGCCTTTGAACCGGCTGGTCTCACGGTCTCCGACGATGCTCCAGGTCATATCTCCCAGCAGGGTCAGGGAGTTGAGGCGACCCTCGATGTCGTTCACCTGCAGCCGGAAAGGCTCAGGGCGAAGCCGGAAGGCCCACTGCCCCAGGGATTCTTCATTCAGCCGAAGTTCAGCGATCGACACATCGATATCTGGCCAACTGCCCATATCCAGCGCCCGGAAGGCTTCCAACTGTTCTTCCAGCGTTAATAATTCTTCGGACTCCTCACGGGGGGTCTCGCTACGGACGAGCCGTAGCACCTGAAAATCAGCCTTCACTGTCTCGCCGCTCGTCGGAATCACCAACCGGCCTTCGGCGCGTCGGGAACTGGTGTTGACCACCCAGCGGTCATCAAGGTCGAGCGCATTGATCTCGATGTCGCTCAGGACCTCTGGGCCAAGATAGAGCCGCCCCAGGCGCAGATCAAACCCGGTTTCTTTCCACAACAGATCGAACGTAGCCCGGTTTTCCCAATCACCGGTAATGCCGAGACCGCCGGAAGCGGATGGATTGATCGTGGCCCGCAGCGGTGCGGCCTCACTCGCTGTTTTTGACAGCGGCTCCGGCCAGTCCACTGACAGTCCCTCTAGACTGGAGCGAACGCGAATTCCGGATGTTGACTGGGCTCCTACATCCAGTTCGGCGCTGTAGGCAACTTTACCCTGCAGACCAAACCCGGAGTCCGTTGACAGCTCGGCTTTGGCGAACACTTCCGGTACCCGGAGAGAGCCGGACTGGCGAATGCTGAGTGCATTGCCGGCGCGGGCCTTGCTGAAGGCGATGGTTACCGGCTCGCCGAAAAACTCTGCAGCCAGGGGGCCACCCGAGAATCCATCTTCACTGTGATAGGTCAGCGCGCCACGAACCGATTGCCATTCCAGCCCGGCGGCCGGATAGGACACCGCGCCCTCCTCGACGTCAATACTCGCTTCAACCACGGGCAGCTGGTCCGAGCCCAGCGGCAGATCAATGCCCAGATCCAGCTGATACTGACCGCGGTACTGAAGCTTTTGAGCCTCCGTCCCTGCCATATCACCCAACGGACTGTTTTCCATCCAGTAACTAACCGACTCGCCCGGCACCCGAGCCGAGGCATCCACCCTTATTCGGGTACCTTGATCAGAGGGAATAACCCGGACTGTTCCGGAAGCCAGATCCAAGCCTCCGGTTCGCCCTTCCTCCAGACGGACCAAGGTATCACCATTATGAACCCTGACATTGCCCCGGGCGCCTGTGACTACTGGCCAGGCGTCATCGTAACGAACGGACGCCTGGTCAAACTCATAGATCATGGACGTCACAAAGGACCCTTTCGGAGCATCCGAGCCTATCTGGCCATGGCCGAAGAAGGTTCCCGAGGTGATATCGGCCTCAAGGATCGCCGTGGTAAGCCAGTCATACAGTCCCTGATTGACCGCTTTGACCGGAACAAAGTCTGCCAGCATCCCGGCATTGCCGTTTTTCACCGAAACCCTGAGACCAAGGTTGTCCTCGCCTTCGCGATCCATCCTCAGGTCAAAAGCACCGTCGAGTTCTGTGGCTTCGCCATAACGCATTCGAACGCCGTCTGAAAAGACCCGGGTAATGGCACCATCCAGCTGCCAGGCCACGTCCCCCTCAATTTCCGGGAAGGACCAGGCGCCACCGAAAAGCTGGGGAAACTCGAGAGAGACAGGAGACTGCCCCGCCGCAATTCGGACATAGCCCTTTTGCCTGTCGAGAAAGATCTCACCGTTGGCGGAGGTGATGCCGGGTGCGCCGCCGTGGGCCCTCACGCTGACCTCGCGCAAACGTCCCGAGAGCTCGAAATCCTCCGGTGCGCCATCGGGGAAGAAGATCTTCAGTTGATCAAGGAAACCGCCCGGGCGATAGTTTCCCAAAGCCGTGAGCGCGCGCTCCGGGAGTATCGGAAGCCTGGCCGCAAGGCGGCGGGTGGGCGCGAGTGGCAGGGCATCGGCGATCACGGACATGCCGCCATCCGACGGCGCCAGCCTGAGGCTGAAGGGGGAAACCACGTCACCATCCCAGGTCCACTGGAGCTGCTTCAGGTGCCACTCCCCGAGTGCGAAGGCGCCGGTTTCGACCAGGGTTTCATCGGTCATCACGCTATCGTGGCGACGCCAGCCGAATCTGGCCTGGATATCCTCCAGGGGCGCCAGGGATTCGTACCCGACACCCAGTTGCAGGTAGGGTGTTCGAACGGTTCCGGTCACCTGTTGCAGCAGGCCGTTGCGGAACGTGAGCCAGGCCTCGCCGCCAAGATCGAACCCTTCCACCCGAAGCGTCCGCCACTGGTATTCGTCGATCAGCCCATCGAACAGCCGACCGGAATCCACATCAAGGTACAGCTGACCGGTAAAATCGCCCCGAAAAAAGTGACGACCTACCAAAGCAAAGCTGGCCAACTGCTGGGTGGTACCGGACTGCATGGCGCGGCCAGACGCATGAAACAAGCCACGGCGATAATCAAGGTCCAGTTGGGGAATGTCCAGGTGCCGAAGATTGCCCTGATTATCCCGGATGCCCAGATTGACCCGGGTGATTTTCACATAGGGATCGGACAGCCAGTTGCCGGCAAGCTCCAGCCACTCCTGCAACTGGTTGCTCACTGGTTCCGGTATGTCCGCCCCCCTCACAGCGACGTCACCACCCCGTTCCTGGTTGACGGTCAGCTCCAGACCGTCTGCCTGGAAGTCCTCAAAGACGATCCTCAGGCGGGTCAGCGAGGCGAGCGCATCAAAACGGATGTTCAGATGCTGGAGATTCGCTACAACGACGCCGGTATCAGGGTGACTAATCTGAATGTCCCGAGCGGTGAATGCAGGATCCAGCCAGTACCACTGGGAGGAAAGACCGCCGATGCTGACATCATGGCCCAGTCGATTGGACAACTCCTGTGCCAGATCATCGCGAAAGCTGTCCACATTCTGGGTTAGCTGGCGCCCGAGCCCGGCGTACAGTGCCAGGAGCACGAGCAGAGCCAACAGCATCCACCAGATCAGACTGGCCAGCCGCGCCAATAGCCGCACTGGAGGGCTCTCGGGCAGGTTCTCCGGAAGCGGCGGTTCGTGATCAGCGGAGGACATCCAGGCCCCTTAACCCGGTAACCGGCGCGGTTTCCCGGGTTCAGAGCAGAACCACATCATACTGCTCCTGGCTGTAGAACGGCTCCACCTGGAACCGAATGGTCTTGCTGATGAAAGTCTCCAGATCGGCGACGTTGTCAGACTCCTCATCCAGCAGGCGGTCCACCACGCTCTGGGAGGCCATCACCAGATAGCTTTCGGCATCGTAGGCACGATTGACCCGGAGAATTTCCCGGAAAACTTCATAACACACGGTTTCGGTGGTCTTCAGGAAACCGCGTCCGTCACAGATCGGACAGGGTTCGCAAAGCACCTGGCCCAGGCTCTCGGTGGTGCGCTTGCGGGTCATTTCCACCAGGCCCAGCTCGGACACCCCGGTAATCTTGGTCTTGGCGTGATCCCGTTCCAACATCTTTTCCAGCATCCGGTGCACCTGGCGCTGATGCTCGGGATCTTCCATGTCGATGAAATCGATGATGATGATACCGCCCAGGTTCCGCAGCCGCAGCTGGCGGCTGATCGCCCGGGCTGCTTCCAGATTGGTCTTGAAGATGGTCTCTTCCAGGTTACGGTGCCCCACGAACGCGCCGGTGTTGATATCGATCGTGGTCATGGCCTCGGTCTGGTCGATGATCACATAACCGCCGGACTTGAGCTGGACCTTTCGGCTCAGGGCTTTCTGGATTTCGTCTTCCACCGAGTAGAGATCAAAGATGGGCCGCTCGCCCGGGTAGTACTCTACCTTGTCGGCAAATTCCGTAACGAACTCTTCGACAAACTCCATCACCCTCTGGTGGCTCTCGCGGCTGTCGATGCGAACCTTTTCAGTCTGCGGTCGGATCAGGTCACGGATGGTGCGAATAAACAGCGGCAGATCCTGGTATACAACGGCCGGGGCCTGAACCCGGGCAATTCGCTCGTGTATGGACTGGCTCAACCGGTGCAGATAGGCCATATCGCCAATCAGGTCCTCAGGCGAGGCCGCTTCTGCAGCCGTCCGGATGATATAACCACCCTGAACGTCCTGATCTGCCGCTGCCGCCTCCTCGACGAGGGTTTTCAGGCGCGCTCGCTCGGCATCATCCTCAATGCGCTGCGAAATGCCAACGTGACTGACGCCGGGCATGAACACCAGATACCTTGAAGGGATTGAAAGCTGGGTGGTCAGACGGGCGCCCTTGGTACCAATCGGGTCCTTGGTAACCTGAACCACCAGGGACTGGCCCTCCCGGAGCAGGCTGCGGATATCCGGGACGGTCTTGGGGGTGTCGGCAGGCTCATCGCCATTGGACTGACTCGGAACCACATCGGAGGCATGGATAAATGCAGCCCGTTCCAGACCAATATCGACGAACGCGGCTTCCATGCCCGGTAAAACCCGCACCACTTTGCCCTTGTAGATGTTCCCGACAATGCCTTTCCTGCTGGTGCGCTCTATGTAGGCCTCCTGCAGCATGCCGTTTTCAACCAGGGCCACCCGCGTTTCCACCGGGGTGACGTTGATAAGAATCTCTTCACTCATAATGTTTGGCTCTCCAGACTGCGCGGCCAGTTTTTCCAGACCGGGTAACCGGCACCAGCCAACAACGCGGCGGTTTCCTGCAGCGGCAGGCCAACCACGGCACTGTAGCTACCCCGGAGCTCATTAACAAAAATACCACCAAGGCCCTGAATTCCATAACTTCCGGCCTTGTCCATGGGTTCGCCGCTGGCCACGTAAGCATCAATCTCTTCGGAGGAGAGATCCCGGAAACAGACTTCCGTTGTGACCAGAACGGATTGGCATTGCCCATCGTTGGCCAGCGCCACGGCAGTCATCACCTGGTGCGTCGCGCCCGAAAGGCGGGCCAGGGTTTCCCGGGCATCCGCCGCGTCTGTGGGCTTACCAAGGATTCTTCCATCGAGCACCACTGAAGTGTCCGACCCCAGAACCAGGCATTGCGGCGCGGATTCGGCCACAGCCAGCGCCTTCTCCCGGGCTAAACGTTCCACATAATGTTGCGGCGTTTCATCGACTTCCGCTGTTTCGTCGATGTCCGCCGGACGAACCGAAAATTTCAGGCCGATTTGCTGCAACAGCTCCGCCCGGCGCGGCGAAGCCGAAGCAAGAATGATGGATGGCATGGCTAACCCAGTTTGCGGTTAATGTTGTCCAGCAGGATACAGAATACCGGCCACACCAGGGCACTGGTCAGGGCCGGCCAAAGGTAGCTGAACCCGGCGTCATCGGCCCCCAGCAGCTGCTTCACGAAATGCACCAGCATCTGATTGATGCCCAGCAACAGGAACACCATCAGGCACTGCTGGGGCATCGGATACATGCGCAGACGTTGATGGATGGTAAGCACCAGGAAGGCGATCAGCGCCATGGCCATGGCATTGACGCCAAGGGGAGTGGCTTCGAGCACATCCAGCAACAAGCCCAGACACCAGGCCAGGAGGATTCCGAACTGGGCCGGAGCCCGGAATGTCCAATAGAACACCACCAGCCCCAGCCACTCCGGGCGGAACTCGAACCAACCCACAGGAAACAGGGAAATACTGAACACCAGTGCAACAACCACGGAGAGCGCGAAAACCGGATAGCTGATTACGGATAACATCAGTCCTCCCCTCCCTGGTTGCCGTCATTCTCGGCGTTAGCGGCAGTCTCACCCTCGACCACCTCGACTTCGATCGGAGAGGCATTCTCCGGCGGGAATACCACCAGTACAAGACGGCTCTGGTTCAGCTGCGCCTTGGGTGACGCTTCGATGGAAACAAACGGTTCGCCCGGTTCCTTGGAAATACGGCTGACTTCCGCAACCGGGTACCCCCTCGGAAAACGTCCGCCAAGCCCGGAACTGACCAGCAGATCGCCCTCACGGATATCGGCCGTGTCCGGCACATGAACGAGATCCAGGGTATCGGTATCACCGGTGCCCAGCAGGATTGCGCGCAGGCCGTTGCGCACTACCTCCACGGGCACCGCGTGGCTGCTGTCAGAAACCAGCAGAACGCGAGAGGTGATCTGACTACTCTGCACCACCTGCCCCATCAGACCATGGGCATCCAGGATTGCCTGGCCCGGCGACAAGCCGTCGCTACGGCCCTTGTTGATGATGATTTCGTGGGAGAAGGGATCCGGGGAAACGCCGACAACCTCACCGACAATCACCCGATCATCCAGAACTTCGGAAGAGTTCATCAGGCGGCGCAGCTCGTTGTTCTCCGACGCAAGCGCGGCGTATTTCAGGGCGCGACGTTCAAGGATCAGCAATCGGGCGCGGAGATCTTCGTTTTCTTCCTGTAGATCCTGTTTGTTTTCAAACAGTCCGGCGACCCAATCGGTAAATTCGTAAGGCGCGTTGCCCAGCCAGTACACAGGGGCCAGGCCGGTGGCGATGGTGCTTCGCACGGTTGAGAGCTTGTCGAACCGCGCATCGGCAACCACCAGGGCTGCCGATACGAGAAGAACAATGAGGAGTCTGAAACCGGGAACAGGCCCCTGGACAAAGATGGTTTTAATGGCGAGCCCTCCCCACAGGATTATCCCTCCTGGGAGAACATTCCGATGCCACCCCGATCAATCACTTCCAGCGCCTTGCCGCCACCACGGGCAACACAGGTCAGCGGGTCTTCAGCGATGATCACCGGCAGGCCGGTTTCTTCGCTGATCAGTTTGTCCAGCCCGCGCAGCAGAGCGCCGCCACCGGTCAGTACAATACCGCGCTCGGCAATGTCGGAGGCCAGTTCAGGCGGAGACTGCTCAAGAGCACTTTTGACGGTCTGAACGATCTGCGCCAGGGATTCCTGCAGCGCGTCGAGAATTTCTTCGCTGTTGAGCGTGAATGCCCGGGGCACACCTTCTGCAAGGTTGCGACCGCGCACGTCGATCTCACGAATTTCGAGGCCTTCGTAGGCGCAGCCGATTTCGTGCTTGATGCGCTCGGCGGTCGAATCGCCAATCAGGCTGCCGTAGTTGCGGCGCACGTAGGTAACGATGGCTTCGTCGAACTTGTCACCACCAACCCGCACGGATTCGGCATAGACGATGCCGTTCAGGGAAATAATGGCGATTTCGGTGGTACCACCACCGATATCGACGATCATGGAACCGCTGGCTTCCTCAACCGGAAGGCCGGCACCGATAGCAGCCGCCATGGGCTCTTCAATCAGGAAGACTTCCCGGGCGCCGGCACCGAGGGCGGATTCGCGGATGGCCTTGCGCTCAACCTGCGTAGACTTGCTGGGCACACACACCAGCACTCTCGGGCTAGGGGTAATGAAGCTGTTCTCATGCACTTTATGAATAAAGTGCTGGAGCATTTTTTCGGTTACCACGAAATCTGCAATTACGCCGTCTTTCATTGGGCGAATGGCGGTAATGTTGCCCGGTGTACGGCCGAGCATGCGCTTGGCTTCGGCGCCTACCGCGGCGACCATTTTCTGGGAGTTGTTGGTGCGAATGGCCACTACCGAGGGCTCGTTCAGCACGATTCCGCGCTCACGCACGTAAATGAGGGTGTTGGCGGTGCCCAGGTCGATGGACAGATCGCTGGAGAAGATGCCTCGGAGTCTTTTTATCAACATTCGTGTAGTTTCAACCTGAGAGTTGCAGTCGCAAAGAAAAGATGCGGCAACTTTAGCAGTGAGCACCCCTGCAGGCAAGGCGCTAGCGGGCCTCACGCCTTACGGTTCACACATTTACCTTATGGGCTGGGGCCTCCCGCCATTGTTCGAATCTGTTACCATACCCCCTTTCGATTTCGGGCCTCGGTGTAGGGCCATTCGGGAAGTCCTTTTCAAAACACGCTACGAGCACATCCATGTGCGCTTGTTTCGGGCCATCCTTGGCCCTCTACAGTTTTGAAAAGGACTTCCCGAACGGCCCCAGATTCTTTAACGGCCCTCTTCTTTCAAAGATTTATTACCGACATTTCATTTACCTGGGAGGCAATACGTGACCATTTCCCGTGAGGACATTGAGAAAGTCGCTGTGCTCGCCCGCATTCGTGTGGATGACGAGCAGGTTTCGGCTCTGGAGAAGGATCTGGGCAACATCCTGGATCTGGTTGATCAGTTGGGTGCGGCCGACACCGATTCGGTTGCGCCCATGGCCCATCCGCTGGATGCGGTCCAGCGCCTGCGCGCGGACGAGGTAACCGAGACCAATCAGCGGGAGGCGTTCCAGGCGATTGCGCCGGCTACCGAGAACGGGCTTTATCTGGTTCCCCGAGTGATTGAGTGAAAGGAAACGTCATGCATAGCAAATCTGTAGCAGAGCTTTCCCGGGATCTGGAGAGCGGCAAGGTGTCCAGCGTTGAGCTGACGCAGGAGTTCCTCGACCGCATCAAGCGGGAAGATTCAAAGTACAACAGCTTTATTACCGTGACCGAGGAGCAGGCGCTGGCTGATGCCCGGATGGCGGATGAGCAGCGGGCAGCGGGGAATGCCACGGCCTGGACCGGGGTTCCTTTCGCGCACAAGGATATTTTCTGTACCAACGGCGTTCGCACCACCTGTGGTTCGAAGATGCTGGAGAATTTTGTTCCGCCCTACGACGCGACCGTTACGGCGAATTTCCGCCAGGCGGGCGCGGTATGCCTGGGCAAGACCAACATGGACGAGTTCGCCATGGGGTCGTCCAATGAGAACAGTTATTTTGGCGCCGTGACCAACCCATGGGGATTGAGCGAAGGCAACAAACGTGTGCCGGGCGGGTCGTCTGGCGGGTCGGCTGCGGCGGTTGCGGCTCGACTGACTCCGGCGGCGACGGCCACGGACACCGGTGGTTCGATCCGTCAGCCGGCGGCGCTGTGTGGTGTTACCGGGCTGAAGCCGACTTATGGCCGGGTATCCCGGTACGGGATGATTGCCTTTGCCTCCAGTCTGGACCAGGGTGGCACCATGGCCCGCACAGCAGAAGACAATGCGCTTATGCTGAATGTAATGGCCGGCTTCGATCCCAAGGACTCCACGTCCATTGACCGCGAGGTGCCTGATTACACAGCCACGCTGAATGAACCGCTCAAAGGCCTGAAGATTGGCCTGCCTAAGGAATATTTCAGTGACCAGCTCAGCCCGGCGATGGAGCAGCAGGTTCGCAACGCGATCAAGGAATACGAGAAGCTGGGTGCCACGGTTAAAGAAGTGTCGCTGCCAAACGCAAAGTTAGCGATTGCCGCCTATTACGTGATCGCGCCGGCCGAGGCTTCTGCCAACCTGTCACGGTTTGACGGTGTGCGCTATGGCTACCGTTGCGAGGACCCGAAGGATCTGATGGATCTGTACACCCGCTCCCGGGCGGAGGGTTTCGGAGAAGAGGTGAAACGTCGGATTCTCGTGGGCACCTATGCCCTGTCCGCCGGCTATTTTGATGCCTATTACCTCAAGGCCCAGAAGGTTCGCCGGCTGATCCAGCAGGATTTTATCAACGCCTTCAAGGAAGTGGACGTACTGATGAGCCCGACCACGCCCTCGCCGGCCTTTATCCAGGGCGAGAAGACCAGTGATCCTGTGACCATGTACCTTGAGGACGTCTTCACCATCGCCATCAACCTGGCGGGCGTTCCGGCCATGTCCGTGCCGGCCGGTTTCGTGGACGGTCTGCCGGTGGGTATGCAGATCATTGGGGATTATTTCTCAGAGGCCCGTTTGCTGAACGCCGCCCATCAATTCCAGCAGGTGACCGACTGGCACCAGCGCGAACCGCAATAAGCCCGGGACAGGAGAACGAATATGCAGTGGGACATTGTGATCGGGCTGGAAATTCACGTTCAGCTCGCCACCAAAACCAAGATTTTTTCCGGCTCCAGCACCGCTTACGGCGCCGAGCCCAACACTCAGGCCAATGCCGTTGACCTCGCCATGCCCGGCACCCTGCCGGTGCCCAATGAGCAGGCGTTCCGCTATGCGGTGATGTTCGGCCTGGCAGTGAACGCGGAGATTGAGCGCCGTTCGGTCTTCGAGCGGAAGAACTATTTCTACCCGGACCTGCCCAAGGGGTATCAGACCACCCAGCTTGAGCGCCCGATTGTTGGCCCCGGCTACGTGGACCTTGATCTTCCAAACGGTGAGTCCAAGCGGGTGCGCATTCACCACGCCCACCTGGAAGAGGATGCGGGCAAGTCCCTGCACGAGGATTTCCACGGCATGACCGGCGTCGACCTGAACCGGGCCGGCACACCGCTGATTGAAGTGGTCACCGAACCGGACATGAACAACGCGGACGAAGCGGTCGCCTTTGCCAAGAAGCTGCACAGCATCGTGACCTCGCTGGGCATCTGCGACGGCGATATGTCCCAGGGTTCTATGCGATTTGACGTCAACATTTCGCTGAAACCTAAGGGCTCCGACACGCTGGGTACGCGCACCGAAACCAAGAACCTGAACTCGTTCCGGTTCATGGAACAGGCCATTGCCCACGAAGTCGAGCGGCAGATGGATATCCTGGAAGACGGCGGCAAAATTGAGCAGGAAACTCGCCTGTACAACGGCGACCGCGATGAGTCGCGGTCGATGCGCACCAAGGAAGAAGCCAACGACTACCGCTACTTCCCCTGCCCGGACCTGCTGCCGGTGGAGATCGATGACTCGTTCATCGAAGAAGCCCGCAACAGCCTTCCGGAACTGCCGGACGCCCGCAAGACCCGCTTTATGGAGCAGTACGGTCTGAACGACTACGACGCCGGCCTGCTCAGCGGCGATTCGAAACTGGCCGCCTTCTTCGAGGAAGCCGCCAGCCACGGCAAAGATGCCAAGCTGGTGGCCAACTGGATCCAGGGCGAATTCTCTGCCCGCCTCAATGCGGAAGAGAAATCCGTTGCCGACTCCCCCATCACCGGCGCCCAATTGGGCGACCTGGTTGTGCGGATTGCCGACAATACCATCTCATCCGCTGGCGCGAAGAAGGTCTTTGAGGCGCTGTGGACCGGCGAGAACGACAGCGTCGATGCCATCATCGATGCCAAGGGGCTAAAGCAGGTCTCTGACACTGGTGCCCTGGAAGCCATGGTGGATGAGGTTCTAGCCGGTATGCCGGATCAGGTGGCGCAGTATCAGAACGAGGAAGACCCGAAGAAGCGCAAGAAGATGCTTGGTGGCTTTATGGGGCCGCTGATGAAGGCCTCCAAGGGTCAGGGGAATCCCAAGCTGTTTAACGAGATTCTTGTTCGCAAGCTTGGGGGATAGCCTGCTGGCTTTGGGCCGTGGCTCTTGGTTGCGGCCCTGGCCTGGTTGTTTGGGGGATGCCATGGCAGGTGGCTTCTCCCAAAAAACGCTACGAGCACATCCATGTGCGCTTGACTGTGGCCATCCTTGGCCACAGACATTTTTGGGAGAAGCCACCTGCCAAGGCTGCGGACTCCTTCGATAACGCCCGGCAGATCAGATCAAACGAGCCCAGAGGTCATGCTCGTCGGCATGTTCAACCACGGCCTGAACGATTTCGCCCGGAACAAGGTTAGTCTCGTCGTTGAGGTAAACCATACCGTCAATCTCCGGCGCATCCGCCTTGGAGCGGCCAATGGCGCCTTCCTCGTCGACCTCATCAATCAGCACGTCAATCGTCTGCCCAATTTTGGCCTGCAAGCGGGCTGCTGAAATCTCGGCCTGTTTCTCCATGAAACGGGCCAGCCGCTCTTCCTTAACCTCTTCGGGAACCGCACCCTCCAGCTCGTTGGCTTTGGCACCTTCCACCGGGCTGTATTTGAACGCGCCGACACGATCCAGCTGAGCTTCGTCGAGCCAGTCCAGCAGATACTGGAAGTCTTCCTCGGTTTCACCGGGGAAGCCGACAATGAAGGTGGAGCGAATGGTGAGCTCGGGGCAGATCTCACGCCATTTGCGGATGCGATCCAGGGTCTTGCTGTCGTGGGCCGGGCGTTTCATGGCCTTGAGCACTTTCGGGCTGGCGTGCTGGAACGGGATGTCCAGGTACGGCAGGATCTTGCCTTCGGCCATCAGGGGAATGATGTCGTCCACATGGGGATAGGGATAAACGTAATGCAGGCGAACCCAGACACCCAACTCGCCCAGCGCTTCACACAGGGACTGCATTTTGGTCTTGAGCGGCCTGCCCTGCCAGAAGCCGGTGCGGTATTTGGTGTCGACGCCGTAGGCCGAGGTGTCCTGGGAGATGACGAGGAGCTCCTTCACACCGGCATCCACCAGGCGCTGGGCTTCGTTCATCACATCGCCGATGGGGCGGCTCACCAGGTCGCCGCGCATGGAGGGGATGATGCAGAAGGTGCAGCGGTGATTGCAGCCTTCGGAGATCTTCAGGTAGGCGTAATGCCTCGGCGTCAGCTTGATGCCCTGAGGCGGAACCAGATCGGTGAACGGGTCGTGCTGCTTTTGCTGGGGCACGAACTGGTGAACCGCGCCTACCACCTCTTCATAGGCGTGAGGACCGGAAACCGCCAGCACTCCGGGATGAGTGTCGCGAATCTTGTCGGCCTCCACGCCCATGCACCCGGTAACAATCACCTTGCCGTTTTCGCTGATTGCCTCGCCGATGGCGTCCAGGGATTCCTGCTTGGCGGCATCAATGAAACCGCAAGTATTTACGACAACGATATCTGCGTCGTTGTAGGTGGGTACGACGTCATAGCCGTCCAGCCTCAGCTGGGTGAGGATTCGTTCGGAGTCTACGAGAGCCTTGGGGCAGCCAAGGCTGATGAAACCGACTTTGCCGTTACCGGAGGAGGCAGGGGTCTGGGTGTTATCTGTCATAAAAGGCTTGGAATTCCCGGAGCTCGGCACGAGCCCACAAATGAATGAAGGCCGACATTTTACACCAGCTACATGACCGCCTGCAGCAAAAGTCCCATCAGCAAAACTGGCCAAATAATCTGACAGACGTCAAAAATTGTGACGTCTTGTTCAGAAAGATTTAACAAATCTGCCACTATAGGCGGCAGGCTTCTTGCTGATCACAAAGTAAACAACTACACTTTTACTCGCTTATCATGCGTTTAAGTGTTTTTCTGGAAGAGATTTATGGGAAAGGCAGCCTCATTTGCAACCAGACACGCCAGAAGAGTCAACATGAAACCTGTCGCCGCCAAATTGAATTTGCGCAACCAACAACGGGTGGATGTAGCCACCGACATTACGATTGAGAAACCGGACGGCTGCTGCCTGACCTGTTCGGTGTCCAATCTTTCCCGCACCGGGGTGATGATCTCCTGTAATCAGGAGACGGTGAAACAGCTTATACCCGAGCAGAAGGCGCCCGCCCCTGGCAACTGGATTGCGGTAAAAACGCGCTTCGCCGTGCCCGTCGTCGCCACACAACCGGTTTCTATTATTGCCGACGGCAACATCGTTCACATGAGACGCATCGCGCGGGATGAGTTCCAGCTGGGCATCCAGTTCGCAGAGTTTGAAGGCAACGGCTTCGACTACGTTGACCGCTACGTCTCCAAACTGTTGGCCGACTCCCGCAATCCGGCCTGAACGTCACCTCTGGCTCACCTCCATTCAGAGCCTGCCACTGCTATATTGTTATAACGCCAATGTCTAGTTGGGCGTCTTCTTATGCCCTTACCCCCTCTGGTATAGTTGCCGTATTCATTCGCACAGCCAACACGGCCCGCACGGCGGCAACGGATTATCATGACCACATACAACCTCACGCACCTGAAACAGCTGGAAGCGGAAAGCATCCACATCATCCGGGAAGTGGCAGCCGAGTTCGACAATCCGGTAATGCTGTACTCCATCGGCAAGGATTCCGCGGTAATGCTCCACCTGGCCCTGAAGGCCTTCTATCCGGGCAAACCACCCTTTCCCCTGATGCACATTGATACCACCTGGAAATTCCGGGACATGATCAAGTTCAGGGACAACGTGGCTGATAAGTTTGGCCTCGATCTGATCGTCCATACAAACCAGGAAGGCGTGGACCAGGGAATCGGCCCCTTTACCCACGGTAGCGCGAAACATACAGATGTCATGAAGACCCAGGCCCTGAAACAGGCACTGGACAAGTACAAGTTCGATGCAGCGTTTGGCGGTGCCCGTCGCGATGAGGAAAAATCCCGGGCCAAGGAACGCGTGTATTCGTTCCGGGATGAATACCACCGCTGGGACCCCAAGAACCAGCGGCCGGAGCTGTGGAACATCTACAACGGCAAGATCAACAAGGGCGAGAGTATCCGGGTTTTTCCGCTGTCCAACTGGACAGAACTGGATATCTGGCAGTACATCTACCTCGAGAACATCGACATCGTTCCGCTTTATTTCGCCGCCGAGCGTCCGGTTGTTGAGCGTGATGGCACCCTGATCATGGTGGACGACGACCGCATGCCATTGAAGGAAGGCGAAAAACCGATGATGAAATCGGTCCGCTTCCGGACACTGGGCTGCTACCCGCTGACGGGTGCCATCGAGTCCGAAGCCAACACGCTTCCGGACATTATCCAGGAAATGTTGCTGGCCAAGAGCTCCGAGCGCCAGGGTCGGGTGATCGACCACGATTCAGCCGGCTCCATGGAACAGAAAAAGCGGGAAGGGTATTTCTAAGATGTCACACCAGTCTGATCTGATTGCAGAAGATATTCAGGCCTACCTGAAGCAGCACGAGAACAAGGAACTCCTGCGCCTGCTCACCTGCGGCAGCGTGGACGACGGCAAGAGCACCCTGATCGGCCGGCTGCTCCACGACACCAAGATGATCTACGAAGATCACATGGCCAGCCTGAAAACCGACAGCGCCAAGATGGGCACCACCGGCGAGAAACTTGACCTCGCCCTGCTGGTGGACGGCCTACAGGCAGAGCGGGAACAGGGCATCACAATTGATGTCGCCTATCGGTACTTCTCCACCGACAAACGCAAGTTCATCATTGCCGACACCCCGGGCCACGAACAGTACACCCGTAACATGGCAACCGGCGCGTCCACGGCCCAGGTCGCCATCCTGATGATCGATGCCCGCCATGGCGTACTGACCCAGACTCGCCGGCATTCCTACATCGCGTCTCTGCTGGGCATCCGCCATATTGTCGTGGCAGTAAACAAGATGGATCTGGTGGATTTCAGCGAAGAACGCTTCAACGAAATCAAAGACGATTACCTTGCGTTTGCCGCCAAGCTGGGCCTGAAGGATATCCGCTTCGTGCCTCTGTCCGCCCTGGAAGGCGACAACGTTGTGAACAAGAGCGAGAACACGCCCTGGTTCACTGGCCAGCCGCTGATGGAAATCCTCGAAACGGTAGAAGTCGGCCGGGATAAGAACCTGGAGCATTTCCGCTTCCCGGTTCAATACGTTACCCGACCAAACCTCAATTTCCGGGGCTTCTGCGGCACTATTGCCTCCGGCGTGATCCGCCCGGGCGAACAGGTGATGGCCTTGCCCTCACGCCGCACCAGCACGGTCAAGGAAGTTGTCACCTTCGATGGCAACCTGGAAGAGGCGTATATCGATCAGGCAGTCACCCTCACCCTGACTGATGAAATCGACATCAGTCGCGGCGATATGCTGGTCAAGGTGGAAGACGAGCCGGAGGTGGGCAACCGCTTCAATGCCAACATCGTATGGATGACCGATGCACCACTGGAAACCGGTCGCCTGTACGACATCAAGCTGGGCCCGACCTTTACCTCCGGGACGGTGAAAAAGATCCACCATCAGACCGACGTAAACACACTTGAACAGCATGCCAATCCGAGCCAGTTGCAGCTAAACGAAATTGGTCTGTGTGAACTGACCCTTAACCAGCCGATTGCCTTTGACGCATACCAGCGCAACCACGTCACCGGCAGCTTTATCGTGATCGACCGCCTGTCCAACGTCACCATTGGTGCGGGCATGGTGGCTGGCCTGGCCGATTCCGGGGAATCCCTAGATCCGGTCTCAGCAGAAGAACGCGAACGCCGACTGGCCCAGAAACCGGCGATCATTGCCTGCAACGGCCGACAGGCGCCGGCACTGGCCCTCGCCGTTGAGCGTGCACTGTTCGACCAGGGCAAAACCGCGGTTGTGGTCAACGAAGAGAACGCCGGCGATGCCGACGAGCGCCGCCGTGTTGCCCAGCTTCTGACTTCCCACGGACTGGTTGCCATTGCCGTGAACCTCGGCACTGACATCGCCAATGCGGCTGCGACCGCGGACAGCGAACAGGAGATTCCTGAGGCTGTTAGCAAACTTGTTCAGGAGTTGATTCGCAGCAAGCGAATTTGATCTCTGGCGTCTGAGTAAACGCGAGATACTCGCCTCGGTGGCTGGCGCCGGGGCGGGGTATATTTTTCTTTGTGAAAAGCAACTCGCTTCGCTCAGACATCTTTTCCCGGCAGAAAAATATACCCCACCCCACCGCCGGCGAACTCTGGCGTTAATTCCCAAATTAACATTCGGGCAAATCCTTCATTCTTTTTTTCGGATCACTGAGATGCCCGTGGACGTGGGGTAGGTAGGTCTTTTTCTGGAGGAAAAAATGTCTGAGCGAAGCGAGTTGTTTTTCCGCAAGAAAAAGACCTACCTGCCCTGCGGCCCACCCCCAGAACCAGCAGACTACGAATGAATCCAACACCAATCCATGGCAAAATCCCGCCTCTCTGAGTTAACCGAAACAACGAACAGGAGCCAAAAATGGCCATCAAACACCTCCGCACTGCCTTCGCCAGCCAGTACCAGCCGGGCCAGCCCGCCCGCCTTGTGACCGGTGAGGCCCTGCAGGAGCCCGGTGGCGATTATGAGGGCCTGCACAAGCAGATGAAGCGCCTGTTCAACAGCAAGCCAGGCAAGAAATACGGCCGGTTTTCCGAAGATCTGGGCGAGTGCCCGTTCAGCGCCTGGCTAAAAGACTATCTGGAAGACAAACAAACCTTTGGCGCCATGACCGACCGCCTGTTCGGACAGTGGCAGGAACTGCTCACTGGCAGCCAGGAAGAATTCGATGGCCATCTGATGATTGTCCACGATGCCCTGGCCGACGCCGAGGTGGTTTACCTGTTTATTCTGGAAACCGACAGCGCCATGCGCTTCGATGGCAACCAATCATTGGATGCGACCGACGTCCTCAGTCTTTCCCGCCTGAACCTGGCTGTTCGCATTGAGCTGGATGACTGGCGCGGCAACAGCCCGGCGGAGAACTACCTCACCCTGGTGCATGGCCGTGGAACCGGTGAGCCAGGCGAGCTGTTTATCCGTTTGTGCGGGTTTACCAATCAGGTAGACGTGGAAAAGGAAACCATGACCTTCTTGGACGCGGTCGAGGCCTTCGCAAAATCCTCGGAGCCAGAAAAAGCCGGCGAGGTGCGCAACAAGGCCTATGAATTCTGCAAGGAGCAGCATGCCCTGGGCGAGCCTGTGGAAATCGAGGCGCTATCCGGCTACCTGGACGAGAGCGAGCCGCAACGCTTCAAGGAATTCGCCTCGAAAACCGCCGAACTGCCGGAGAGCGGCGTATTGCACCCGGACCAACGTAAGGTGAAAAAGCTGGTGCGTATTGCAGGCTCCGGGGGTGGCATGAGCGTGTCGTTCTCGTCGGACCTGGTAAATCAGGCGGTTTACTATGATCGCGACAAAGATGCCTTGACGATTACCCGGCTTCCCAAGGCTTTGCGGGAACAGCTTCAGCGGTATCTCGAGGCTCGCGAGGAGTGATGGGCTGATCGTCCCATCTTGGGCGATTTGCCCTTAGTTTTCTTACTTCCTGCATCCAGCCTACACCATCAATTAACTCGCCGGTGTCCGGATCGATTGGCGGGTACGGCAGGTTGCGGTCGTCGCAGTAGCGTTTGACGGTTGGCTGGCACCATCTGAACAGCAGGCGGTTGTATTCGTCATCCGGCAACCGGCGCTGGTCGAACATACCAGCCAGTTTTCTCTGCCGCTGAGCTTCGGACAGGATAATCGCGCAGGCGGAGGACACGTTGAGCGACTCCACCATGCCCATCATCGGGATCACGATGTGCTCGTCGGCCTGGGCCGCAGCATCGGCGCTGACGCCATCCACCTCGTTACCCATGATCACCGTACACGGCACTGTGTAATCCGCCTCCCGGAAGTCGATGGCCCGGTCAGACAGCTGAGCCGCGTATAGCTTGTGGCCCTGCCCTTTCAGACTGTCGATCGCTTCGTCCATGCTCCGGTGGGTGTGGGTCGTTACCCAGTTGTAGCTGCCGCCGGCGGTCTTGCGAAAGGCCCGGAAGCCTTCCTTCGGCCAGACCACATGCATGTTGGCAAGGCCAAACGCGTCGCAGGAGCGGATAATGGCGGAGAGGTTCCGGGGTTTGTGAACCTGATCGGTGAGGACGCTCAGGTCCGGTTGCCGGGTGTTCAGGGTTTGTTTGATTCGGGCTAGGCGTTCGGGGGTCATGATCGTGTTTGGGCTTGATTGTCGATTTAAAGAGCCAAAAATAATACCACAAGCGGACTAGCAACTAGCCGAGACAAAGGTGGTTGAAGTTTAAGCACCCCGTTATAATACGCAGTTCCTTTTTGCTGGCGCCCCGTTTAAACCATCCAGTTCCCGGCGCACCATCCACCAGAATACGCACCAGATTACGTGAGACCCATGGCCAAGAAGCTGTACATCAAAACCCACGGCTGTCAGATGAACGAGTACGATTCTGCCCGCATGGCAGACCTGCTCAAAACCGGTGAAACCGTCGAAATGACTGATTCACCCGATGACGCCGACATCCTTTTGCTGAACACCTGCTCCATCCGGGAAAAAGCCCAGGAAAAGGTGTTTCACCAGCTTGGCCGCTGGAAAAAGCTGAAAAGCAAAAAGCCGGAAATGATCATCGGCGTGGGCGGCTGCGTGGCGTCCCAGGAAGGCCAGGCGATCATCGACCGGGCGCCCTACGTGGACATGGTCTTTGGCCCGCAAACCCTGCATCGCCTGCCGGACATGATTACCGAAGTGCGCGCCAAGGGTAACGGCGTGGGCGTTGTGGACGTCAGCTTCCCGGAAATCGAGAAATTCGACAACCTGCCCGAGCCCGGCGCCGATGGCCCCTCTGCGTTTGTTTCAATCATGGAAGGGTGCAGCAAGTACTGCACCTTCTGCGTGGTTCCGTATACCCGCGGGGAAGAAGTCAGTCGCCCGGCGGACGACGTGATCGCTGAAGTGGCTCATCTGGCCAGCCAGGGTGTTCGGGAAGTGAACCTGCTGGGCCAGAACGTGAATGCCTACCGTGGCGAAACCCACGACGGCGACACCATGGATCTGGCGGAGCTGATTGAGCTGATTGCCACCATCGAAGGCATCGACCGCATTCGGTACACCACCTCTCACCCGGTGGAGTTCTCGGATGCACTGATCGACGTCTATGAGCGTGTTCCGGAGCTGGTCAGCCACCTGCACCTGCCGGTTCAAAGCGGCTCCGACCGGATTCTGGCTGCCATGAAGCGTGGCCACACGGCTCTGGAGTACAAGTCGAAACTCCGCCGCCTGCGCAAGATCCGCCCGGACATCAGCTTCTCTTCGGACTTCATTATCGGCTTCCCGGGCGAAACCGAGAAAGACTTTGAAGACACCATGAAGCTGATCAACGACATCGGCTTCGACATGTCCTTCAGTTTTGTTTACAGCGCACGCCCCGGCACGCCGGCGTCCGATCTGCCGGACGATACGCCGATGGACGTCAAGAAGCAGCGTCTGAGCATCCTGCAGGATCGCCTGAACCAGAATGTGATGGATATCAGCCGCAAGATGGTGGGTTCTACTCAGCGTATTCTGGTAACCGGGTTGTCCAAGAAGGACCCTGGCGAATACGCAGGGCGTACCGAGAATAATCGGATTGTGAATTTCCGGCATGAGAATCCGGAGGTTGTTGGGCACTTTATTGATGTCGATATTGTGGAGGCCTATCCCAACTCACTTCGCGGGGTGCCCGTGAACTCGGAGATGTTTTAGGCCTTATTCGGGATTCGTCCGGCTTGGGAGTTTGGCGAGCGGTGGGGCCTTCTTCCCAAAAACCGCTACGAGCACATCCATGTGCGCTTGGCGTCGGCCATCCATGGCCGCCGACATTTTTGGGAAGAAGGCCCCACCACTCTCCGCTGACTACTCCATTGCATGCCCAAAACAACCAGACGGCAATGCATAGGGCTGTAGTTTCGATTAGACAAAGTCGTAATCCATCAACGTGCCTGTCACGAGTGAACCTGTCGGATAACGCTACCGGCTTATCCGACCTACTTGTTTTTCAGCATTCGGGCCTGCACATAGTACGTAAAGGGTAAGGGCCGGAGGGGCTTTCCAAAAACGTGGAGCGCCAGGGATGGCGCGACCGAGCCCTACATGGACGTATTCACGGGCGTTTTTTGGAAAGCCCCTCCGGCCCTTGCCCGTTAACCGAACATCAGAAAGACGTACTCCCCAACAAAAAGCCAGGGGAAGTAAACCTAAACGGAGCACTTTTGAACGCCAACGATCACAGACAATTTGACCTGCACCCGGTGGACCAGCGTCGACTGGCGACGCTTTGTGGCCAGTTTGATGAAAACCTGAAGATGATTGAAAAGCGCCTGCATGTGAAAGTCGGCAGGCGTGGTCACCATTTCCGGGTGGAAGGGGAAACCGAGCATGTAGCAGCGGCCGTTGAGGTTATCCGGCATCTTTATCGGGAAACCGAGGCGACGGATGATATTCCGCCCGATACTGTGCATCTGTTTATCCGGGAAACCGGCTTTGAGCGTCTGCCGGAGGACGTCCCCTACGATGGCGCTGTGACGGTGATCAAGACACCTAAGCTGCAGGCCAAACCGCGGGGTGCGAACCAGCAGAAGTATGTTCATAACATTCGCACCCATGACATCAACTTCGGGATCGGGCCGGCGGGGACTGGCAAGACCTGGTTGGCGGTGGCCTGTGCCGTTGAGGCCCTGAAAGACGAGCAGGTGAAGCGGATCCTGCTGGTTCGGCCGGCCGTCGAGGCCGGCGAGAAGCTGGGCTTCCTGCCCGGGGACCTGGCCCAGAAGGTGGATCCGTATCTGCGCCCGCTGTACGACGCCCTTTACGAGATGCTCGGCTTTGACCAGGTTACCCGGCTGATCGAGAAGAGCGTGATCGAGATTGCGCCGTTGGCGTTCATGCGCGGTCGTACACTGAACAATTCCTTCATAATCCTGGACGAGAGCCAGAACACCACCCGGGAGCAGATGAAGATGTTTCTGACACGGATAGGTTTTGGCTCTACCGCCGTGATTACCGGCGACACTACTCAGGTTGATCTGCCTCGAGGCCAGAATTCAGGGCTTATTCACGCTGCCGGCGTTCTGAGCAAGGTGCCGGGTATCGGCTTTACCCGGTTCGAAGCAAAAGACGTGGTTCGCCACCCTCTGGTCCAGCGGATTGTTGAAGCCTACGATTCCTTTGATGACGGGAGTGCGACCGGCCAGTGAGCGAGCTGACAGTAGATTTTCAGCAGGTTTTCAAGGCACCCGGAATTCCCTCTGAAGCCCAGGTTAGGGCCTGGGCGCAACTTGCCTGGCAGGGCGAGGATCCGTCCGAGGTGACTGTCCGTATTGTCGGAACCGAAGAAAGTCAGGCACTGAATCACCAGTACCGGGGGCGGGACTATCCGACCAACGTGTTGTCCTTCCCATTTGAGGCGCCAGCCGGTATAACGGTGCCATTGGCCGGAGATCTGGTGATTTGTGCGCCGGTTGTCGAGAAAGAGGCCAGGGAGCAGGACAAAACCCTCGACGCCCATTGGGCGCATATGGTGGTGCATGGCATGTTGCACCTCCAGGGTTTTGATCATATTGAAGACGATGATGCCGAGGTCATGGAAGCCCTCGAAATCCGGCTGCTGACGCAGCTTGGATATGGCAATCCTTACGAAGCAGAGGAAACGGAACAAGACTCATGAGCGACGATCAGTCGAGTCGCAGCCAGGGCGGCAAGTCCTGGCTGGAACGTATATCACAGGCCTTCTCCAGCGGGCCTGAGTCCGTTGAGGACGTGCTGGAAATCCTGCGGGACGCCGAGTCCCAGAACATCATCGATGTCGATGCCATGAGCATCATCGAAGGTGCCATGCAGGTGATCGACATGCGGGTGGATGAGATCATGATTCCCCGCTCACAGATGGTCACCGTAAAGGCATCCCAGGAGCCCAAAGAGTTTCTGGGCGAAATCATGGATTCTGCACACAGCCGTTTCCCGGTTATTGGCGACAGCCAGGACGATGTCATCGGCGTGCTGCTGGCCAAGGATCTGCTTCCCCTGGCCCTGAACAACGACCTGAACTGGAATCGTATCCGGGAAATTCTGCGGCCACCCAATTTTGTCCCCGAGAGCAAGCGCCTCAACCAGTTGCTCAAGGAGTTCAAGGAAAACCGCAACCATATGGCCATCGTGGTGGATGAATACGGCGGCACCGCCGGCCTCATCACCATCGAAGACGTACTAGAGCAGATCGTTGGCGAGATTGAGGACGAGCACGACTTCGATGAAGAGACGAACATCAAGGCCCGGGGCGATGGCAGCTACGCCGTAAAAGCAGTAACGCCCATTGATGATTTCAATGAGTTCTTCGAAACCGAAATGGACGAAGAAGAATTCGATACCATTGGTGGCGTGGTTCTCAAGGAATTCGGACACCTGCCCAGACGGGGCGAATCGGTTGAATTCGGCGGCTTGCGCTTTACCATTGCCAACGCCGATAACCGTGTAATCCGTCTGCTGCAGGTAACCCGAAGTGACCAGTGACGCCGCCAACACCAGAGCGCTGAAAACCCCGTTCTCTTCCAACGCCTGGCTGGGCGCCGCCGCCCTTGTGGTGGCCGGCGCTTTGCAAACCCTGACTTTTTCTCCATTCAACCTCTGGTGGCTGGGCCCGGTTTCGCTCCTGTTGATCCTTCTGGTTACCGTACCCCTGGCCCCGGAAAAGCTTTTCCGGGCCGGATGGCTGACTGGCCTGGGGCTGTTCGGCAGCGGGGCCAGCTGGGTGTACATCAGCATCAGCGAACACGGCAACACAGCGATTCCCATAGCCATCCTGCTCACTGTTCTGTTCGTAGCGGGTCTGGCACTGTTCCACGGCCTCGCTTTCTGGTTCTGGGGTAAGCTTGCCAAGGACAGCCCGGTCCGACGCCTGATCCTGTTCCCTGCCATCTGGATTCTTGGCGACTGGCTCCGTGGCTGGCTGCTTACCGGCTTTCCATGGCTGTATCTGGGCACGGCGCATACGGACGGCCCCCTGGCCGGGCTAGCTCCCTTGACCGGCGTTCATGGCATCACCCTCTGGATTGCTGCTACCGGTGCCGCACTTTACGGCAGCTGGTGGCTCGTGAAGCATCTGCGACCAGTTGCTGCTGGGATCACACTCGTTGTTGCCCTGATTCCCTGGTTGGTTGCTCCGGCCATGAATCGCCTCGACTGGACGGATCTGAGCGAGAACCCTACTTCCTTTGCTGCCATGCAGGGCAATATCCCCCAGCAGATAAAATGGGACCCGGAGTTTTTGAAGGACCAGATCGTCACCTATCTGGGAATGACGGAAGACCACTGGGACACAGACCTGATTCTATGGCCGGAAACGGCCATCCCCATCCCTCAGGATCAGGCTGGCAAGATCATTGATCACATCAGTGCAGAATTGGGGGAGAACAGCACCCTGATTACCGGTATACCCTGGTATGGATTCAGTGACCGAATTGAGGATTTCACCTTCCACAACAGCATCATGGCCATCGGCAACGGCGAGGGCATGTACCACAAGCAGAAGCTGGTGCCGTTCGGGGAGTATGTGCCTCTACAAAGTGTGTTGCGGGGTCTGATCGGTTTCTTCGATTTGCCCATGAGCGATTTCAGCCGGGGACCTGAGTGGCAGGATCCGCTCGAGGCCAATGGCATCAACGTGATGCCCTTTATCTGCTACGAGGTCGCCTATCCCGATTTTGTCGCCTTTAACGCCCGGGGCGCAGGCCTTCTGCTCACCATCAGCAACGACGGCTGGTTCGGCGACTCTATCGGCCCGTTGCAGCATTTACAAATCGCGAGGATGCGGGCATTGGAAACCGGCCGCTACGTGCTTCGAGGCACCAACAATGGCGTAACGGCAATCATCAATAACCGTGGTGAACTGACCGAAACCATTCCCCAGTTCGAGCGCGCCACCCTGACCGGCGAGGTGTTCACTGCCACGGGTAGCACGCCCTATATGCAAACCGGCTCCTGGCCAGTGCTGACCCTTGCGGTCATTCTGATCGTTTTTGTCCGGGAGCGCATCATTCCTCCTGTTTCGGCCAGCGGCTCGTAACCCGCTCATAGTAGTGTGAGCCGCAGGCTTCACAGGGTTCCAGGTGACTGGTGGCAGTCAGGCACCGCATATGCCCGCAGTTCAGGCACTGGAACATGCCCGCTGTCGCGACCTCACCAGAGATGTACTGGCCTGCCTCCTTATTCTCCAGTTTCTGTTTCAGCTCCAGGAAGTCCACTACCGTCTTGTCAGCAACCGACAGCAGGCTGTCGGCCAGCTGGTGTTCCAGCAAGGCGATATCCAGTTGCAGCCACTCATTCAGGCCTTCGCCTGTTTCCTCCACGAAGTGCAGAAGGTGCTCGAGATCCCTCTGGAGGTATTCGCCGAGCAGGGCCGCTTCATCCCTGGTCATCTCCTCGAGCTCGTACTCAAATTCCACCGCTTTCTGGACCTCTTCTTCGAGGTTCTGGAGCGATGTTTCTTCCAGGTCATGGAGACGCGTTTTTACCCGCTCCAGCATACGGTCGTAAACTTCCAGTGCCTTGCCTGAGAGATGACTTCTTTCTGGTTGTGTCATAACTGCTCCTTGAAATGGACCTCGGTGTTCCAAAAAACAGGCGTTAAATCAAACTATGGGTGTAGGAGTCAGGCTGCGTTAGGTCTTTCCGGGACACGCTGTGAATACATCCCTGTACGCTTGACTGCAGCATCCATGCTGCAGACAGTCCCGGAAAGACCTGACACAGCCTGCCTCCCGGACCTTTGGTGCTCGTCTTCTTGACGATTGCCCCCAAGGTTCGGGACGGCGGCCGGTGCGGCTTCCTGGGACTGTGAGCAGCATGGATGCTGCGATCAAGCCTACAGGGACGTATTTACGGCGTGTCTCAGGAAGCCGCACCGGCCGCCGTCTCCCACCAATACTGTAAGTCTGGCACAAGAACAGAAAATTGGCAGACTACCTGTAAAGGCTAGTGTGCGTTAGAATGTCCGGCTCGCTCCGGACGTGATTTTGATACAGGCTTTTATTTTTTCCACACAAGGTAATTTCGGTAATGGCAGGAATGGACGAGCAATACAATCCCCGTGACGTAGAACAGAATGCCCGTAATTTCTGGGAAGAGAACAAGACCTTCACGGTGAAGGAAGAACCGGGCAAACCCAAGTACTACTGCCTGTCCATGTTCCCCTACCCCAGTGGCAAGCTGCACATGGGGCACGTCCGCAATTACACCATCGGCGATGTAATTTCCCGCTACCAGCGCATGCAGGGCAAGAACGTGATGCAGCCCATGGGCTGGGATGCATTTGGCCTGCCTGCCGAGAACGCCGCCATTGCCAACAAGACTGCACCGGCCAAGTGGACCTACGCCAACATCGAGTACATGAAGAACCAGCTCAAGCAGCTGGGGTTCGGGTACGACTGGGATCGGGAACTGGCTACCTGCAAGCCGGATTACTATCGCTGGGAACAGTGGTTCTTCGCGCGTTTGTATGAGAAGGGCCTGGTGTACAAGAAGATGTCCACGGTTAACTGGGACCCGGTGGACCAGACGGTTCTGGCCAACGAGCAGGTCGTGGACGGCCGGGGCTGGCGTTCCGGTGCACTGGTGGAACAGAAAAAGATCCCGCAGTGGTTTATCCGCATTACCGATTACGCCGAAGAACTGCTGAACGATCTGGACGAGCTGGAAGACTGGCCCGAGCAGGTCAAGACCATGCAGCGCAACTGGATCGGCAAGTCTGAAGGCACCGAGCTGACCTTCCCGCTTAAAGACCGTGATAGCGGTCTGACCGTTTATACCACCCGCCCCGACACCCTGATGGGCGTGAGCTACATGGCCGTGGCCGCAGAGCATCCCCTGGCCAAAGAGGCGGCAGAGCGCCATCGCGACGTGGCTGAGTTTGTCGAGGAGTGCCGCAACAGCAAGACCGCGGAGGCCGAACTGGCCACCATGGAGAAGCGCGGCATCGATACTGGCTTCAAGGCGGTGCACCCGCTTACACAAGAAGAGATTCCGGTCTGGGTCGCCAACTTTGTGCTGATGGATTACGGCACTGGTGCGCTGATGGCGGTGCCCGGTCACGACGAGCGCGACCATGAGTTTGCCCGCAAGTATAAACTACCCATCAAACAGGTGATTGCCGCCAGTGACGGCCGGGAGATCGATGTCCAGGAGCAGGCCTTCACCGAGAAGGGCATCCTCGTTTCCTCGGGCAAGTACAGCGGTCTGAGCAGCGACGAAGCCTTCGATGAGATTGCGAAATTCCTGGAAGAGCACAGCATTGGCAAGCGCACCGTGAATTACCGCCTGCGCGACTGGGGTGTATCCCGCCAGCGTTACTGGGGCGCGCCGATTCCGATGATGACACTGGAAGACGGCACCGAGATGCCGGTGCCCGATGACAAGCTGCCGGTACGCCTGCCCGAAGACGTGGAAATGGACGGTGTTCAGTCTCCCATCAAGGCCGATCCTGAGTGGTGCAAGACCGAGTTCAACGGCCAGCCGGCGACCCTGGAAACCGACACTTTCGACACCTTCATGGAGTCTTCCTGGTACTACGCCCGATTCTGCAGCCCCAATTACGATCAGGGCATGCTGGACCCGTCTGCCGCCAACTATTGGCTGCCGGTAGATCAGTACATCGGTGGCATTGAGCACGCTATCCTGCACCTGCTGTATGCCCGCTTCTTCCACAAGCTGCTGCGCGACGTGGGCCTGGTGACCAGTTCCGAGCCCTTCAACCGGCTGCTTTGCCAGGGCATGGTCCTTGCGGAGACCTATTACCGGGAAGATGGCAAGGGTGGCAAGGTATGGATTTCGCCAGCCGATGTGACCGTCGAGCGAGACGAGAAAGGCCAGCCTGTTCGGGCCGTGCACAGGGAAGATGGCGAGCCGGTAGTATCCGGCGGCGTCACCAAGATGTCCAAGTCCAAGAACAACGGCATTGATCCCCAGGCCATCATCGACGAGCACGGTGCCGATACCGTTCGCCTGTTCATGATGTTTGCGGCACCCCCGGAACAGTCCTTGGAGTGGTCGGACAGTGGCGTTGAGGGTGCACACCGTTTCCTCAAGCGCATCTGGCGCCTGGTGAACGAGCATGCAGCGGGCGGCCCTGCGCCGGCTGTGGCCGCGGCCGAACTGAACGATGACCAGAAGAACTTGCGTCGCAAGACTCACGAGACTATTGCCAAGGTCAGTGACGATATCAGCCGGCGGCTGACGTTCAATACGGCCATTGCCGCCGTGATGGAGCTGCTCAACGATGTTGGCAAACTCCAGGGTGACGAGCCCCAGACACGTGCCGTCCGCCAGGAAGCCCTGGACACCGCGGTGCTTGTACTGTCGCCGATCGTTCCGCACATCTGCCATACCCTTTGGCAGGCGTTGGGTAACGAAGAGCCCGTTGTCGATGCCTCCTGGCCCAAAGCTGATGAGTCCGCCATGGTTCGCAGCCAGATCCAGGTGGTACTGCAGGTCAATGGCAAGGTTCGGGCCAAGGAAGATGTGCCGGCCGATATCAGCAAGGCCGATCTGGAAAAGCTAGCCCTCGAGAACGAGAACGTTATGCGCTTTACGGAGGGCGCGACGGTACGCAAGGTTATCGTGGTGCCGGGCAAACTGGTGAATGTGGTGGCCAACTGATATGTCATGCCACTCCGCTCTGAAATCTTCAGCACGCCTGATGCTGACCGCTGTAATGGCGGCGCTGATTGCTGGTTGTGGATTCCAGTTGCGGGGTGCGCCTCCGGTTTCTTCGGCCCTTGAACCTCTGGCGGTGGATTGCTCATCCCAGGTACCCGACACCCTGTGCCGTTCCTTGCGCGAACAACTGAACCTGGGCAATGTCCGTGTGGCGCCAGTGGCGGAGGCCGATTACATTCTGCGACTGAGGAATTTCGAGCGGGATCGTCGCGCAAGCGCCATCACAGCCCAGGCCGCGGCCGCCGAATACACGCTCCGTCACTCCGTTGATCTTGAAGTGGTCAGCTCGGATCGGGTTCCCATGGTAGGCACTACACGCCTGACGACCAGCGAGAGTTACCGCTACGACGAGACCAACGTGCTGGCAAGACAGCGTGAAGAAGAGGCCCTCCGCCAGCAAATGGACGATCGCCTTGCACAGCAGGTGATATTCCGGCTGGCTCCTCTGACCCCACAGCGCATCGACGCCATCCGGACAGAATACCAGCGCAAACAGGAAGATGACGCCCAAGCCACAGGCCAGCCATGAAGACCAACCCGGGCCAGTTATCCCAGCTTCTGAAAAAGGGCCTCTCGCCTGTCTATCTTGTTTCCGGTGATGAACCCCTGCTGGTTCAGGAATGCTGTGATCAGGTTCGAAAGGCCGCAAAAGACGCCGGCTATCATGACCGCCTGACCTTCCACGCCGATCACCAACTGGACTGGAATGCCGTTGGCGAAGAATTCAGTGCCATGTCCCTGTTTGCCGAGAAACGGCGCATCGAGATTCATTTGCCCACGGGCAAGCTTGGTGACGGTCGCGCGGTACTGGAACGGGTACTGGCAGATCCTCCCGAAGATATCATCCTGCTGCTGATCAGCGCCCGCCTGGACGCCGCGGAGACACGGAGGAAATGGTACAAAGAGCTCCAGGGAAAAGGTGTTCACGTGCCGGTGTGGCCGGTAGATGCCGATAAGTTCCAGGGGTGGCTCCAGCAGAGGGCCAGCAACCGGGGCCTGAGCCTGACCCGGGGCGCCCTGGCCATCATGAGCGAACGCCTGGAAGGTAATCTGCTTGCCGCCAGCCAGGAGCTGGACAGGCTGTCTCTGCTGGCAAACGGCAATACCATCGACGAGGAAACTGTTGAACAGGCAGTGCAGGACAGTTCCCGATTCAATGGCTTCGAACTGGTCACGGAATTGATCAGTGGCCGGGCCCCTCACGCGGGTAAAGTGATCACTGTGCTTCAGCAAGAGGGAGAAAACCCGCTGGGCCTGCTGTCGGTTCTCAGCCGCGACCTGAATCTCTTGCTGGAGCTGAAGTCCTCAGCCGGTCAGTCGGAGAATCCCGCAGCCTTCCTGAAAAAGCGAGGGGTGTTCCAGCCCCAGCGGGCCCGGGCGCTTGAGCAGGCCGCACGCAGGCTGAACCGCTCCCAACTGAATGAGGCCATCAGCCTTTGCAGTCAGATCGACCGCGCCGCCAAGGGCTTCGATTCCCTCACTCCGTGGCACTATTTGCGAGATATGTCCGCCCTGCTTGCCGGTCGTTCCTGACCTGAATCAAACTCTGCCTTTCTTGTTATCGTCTGGCCCGGCCAGCCCCTTGACAGATTTTTACAATCGGGCGCATTGTAAGCACACCAACAATCCAAGGAGGTGCTTGATATGAGTCTTCAAGAAGAGCTCAAGAAGCTGTCGGAAAAGGTAAAACAGTACCGGGATGAGGCGCGCGTTCAGATGCATCTGGCCCGGGAAGACGTTAAGGACGAGTGGGAGGACCTCGAACAGGACTGGGATCGATTCAAAAACAAAATCGACCAGGTTCTGCACGATGCAGAAAACGCGTCCCAGGAAGCCCGCCAAACCGCGCAAAAACTGGGCGAAGATCTGAAAAACGGTTATCAGAACATCCGCAACAAACTGAAGTAAAACTGTTAACCCGTTAACATTACGCCACAAATTTCTACCTCAGAGGCTCTGTGCTTTAGAGCCTCTGTGTCATACTTCACAGTATCAGTGAACAAAGCGTCATAGTTTTGACCCACCTGGTCATTTTATGATCAACCCTTATCATCAGGGCCCGAATTGCCAGGACGTTTGGGAACACTGCGAGATATAAAAGGCGTATGAAACAATTCTTACTGATACCCACAGCGCTCTGCCTGTTGCTCACCACCACCCTCGTGATTGGCCAAAATACCCGGTTCAGTGACCCTAAAACCGTTGTTTCCGATCACTTCTGGGGTGACCTCTACGCCAACGGCGGCAACTCCTTCTTTTGCAACACGGCCTTTACCAGCAAAGGGTTCGTGCTGACAGACGGATATGTGTATCCATTGGCGGATGTCCGTAGCGCACTTGATTGCGGCACATCCCGTGAATGTGAACAGAACAATCGCTACCGCCAGATCGCGTCTGACATGCACAATATGATACCGGTACGCAGCCGGACCGAGATGGGGCGCCGCAATGCCCGTTATGAGGATCTCGGGTCTTCTGTCAGCGAGGATGAATGTGGCATTCGCCAAAGCGCCCAGTTCTTCGAGCCACCGGTTCGGGTCAAAGGCGATGTTGCGCGCACCGTTGCGTACATGGTGGATACCTATGACCTGCCCTGGCTGGGCTCCTCCGCGGTCTTCAAGGGCTGGAATCGTCTGGACCCGCCGGATGATGGCGAGATCACCCGTCATAGGCGCATCGCTGAAATCCAGGGCAACGACAACCCCTTCGTCACCGATCCGAACCGGATGGAGCGCCTGTAAGCTCTACAAGGATCAGGCCACTTGGTCAGCATCCATAAAAAAACAGGCCCGAGGGCCTGTTTTTTTTTGCGCGTTGCTATTGCTGACGGAATCAGAATTCCTCTGCAGTCAGCGCCATCATGGAATCACTGCCGCTGCGAATACCCTCGGCCAGCGAAACCGTCTTTGGCAACAGACGGTCATAGTAGAATCGCGCCGTCTTCATTTTACCGCTGTAGAAGCCGGAGGTGTCCGCTTCGGCCTGGGGTGCCGCTGCTTTGGCAATCTTCGCCCACATGTAGCCAAGCGCCGTCAGGCCAAACAGGTCCAGATAGTCTACGGAGGCCGCGCCAATGGCGTTCGGATTGTCCCCAGCCTGTTTGATCACGTGCTCGGTAACATCATCAAGACGCTCAACCGCTGCAGCGAGGGGCTCAAGGAACGGGCGCAGATGCTCGTTACCACTGCTCTCCTCGAGGAAGTTTGCGACGTCCTGGGCAAACAGCTCATAGAGTTTACCCCGCGTACCAACCACTTTCCGGCCCATCAGATCCAGCGCCTGAATCCCGTTGGTTCCCTCGTAGATCTGGGTAATACGGCAGTCACGAACCAGTTGCTCCTGGCCCCACTCGCGGATGAAACCATGGCCACCGAAAACCTGCTGGCCCATGATACAGGCATCCAGGCCGCGATCGGTCAGGAATGCCTTGGCTACCGGGGTCAGCAAGGCCACCATGCCCTCGGCATGTTTGCGACGCTCGTCATCCTCGGCGTACTTGGAGATATCCAGCCACTGGGCAACGTAGGTCGAGAAGGCCCTGCCGCCTTCCACATAGCCTTTCATGGTCAGCAGCATGCGGCGCACATCCGGATGAACGAGAATCGGATCTGCTGCCTTTTCGGGCTGCTGGGCGCCGGTTGGCGCGCGGCTCTGGATACGGTCAAGGGCGTATTCCCGGGCACTCTGGAGAGAGGCCTCGGCAGCGCCGATTCCCTGGATGCCCACGCCCAGACGCTCGTAGTTCATCATGGTGAACATGGCCGCCAGGCCTTTGTTCTCTTCTCCGACCAACCAGCCTTTGGCGCCATCAAAGTTCATAACACAGGTAGCAGATCCCTTGATGCCCATCTTCTTCTCGATGGAACCGCAAGAGAAGCTGTTGCGCTCACCCAATGAACCGTCGTCATTCACGAGGAACTTGGGCACGAGGAACAGGGAAATCCCCTTGGGACCCTTCGGCGCGTCCGGCAGCTTGGCGAGAACCAGGTGAATGATGTTCTCCGCCATGTCGTGCTCGCCCCAGGTAATGAAGATCTTGGTGCCTGTGACGTTGAAAGAGCCGTCTTCGTTGGGCTCGGCCTTGGTGCGGATAATTCCCAGGTCGGTGCCGGCGTGGGGCTCTGTCAGATCCATAGCGCCGGACCAGACACCGGAATACATGTTCGGCAGGTACTTTTCTTTCAGATCATCACTGCCGTGGGCGTCCAGCGCGAGGCAGGCGCCGGCCGTCAGCATAGGAGCCAGGCCGAATGCCATGTTGGCACCCTGCATCATTTCCTCGAACTGGGCCACCAGAGTCTTGGGCATGCCCATGCCGCCAAAATCCGGGTTACCGCCGAGGCCGTTCCAACCGCCTTCTACGATGGTCTGGTAGGCTTCCTTGAATCCGTCCGGTGAGGTCACCTCCCCGTCGTTCCATTTGCAGCCCTGCTCGTCGCCCTCGCGATTCAGGGGCGCCAGTACACCGCTGCTAATCTTGCCAGCCTCTTCAAGAATCGCGTCCGCCGTTTCCGGGTCCACATGCTCGGCAACCTTGGGCAGCGAGGCCCATAGGGCGGGGGCATCGAAAACCTCATTCAGAACGAAGCGCATGTCACGTAAGGGTGCCTGATAATCAGCCATCTAAAACTCTCCAAAAATTCTGTCAGTCTGTTCAGGTGGCAATAGGGCCTCAGTTCGGGCCGGTCACACCTGCTCGGGCTATGTGTCCGCTGAAGATTATTTTTATGGGCACCTATTCTACCCTAAAAGCGGACCGCAACTCATGAAAAAAGCCCGCCTCCGGGGAGTGCGGGCTTCCTGTCCTGTCGAACCGTCCTTCGGTGCCCGCGCCTTAGATGGCGAAGGCTTCCTCCGGCATGTCCATCAGGCTGTCGGCGCCGGCCAGCATGCTTTCTGCGTGGCTCTTGGCCCGGGGCAGCATGCGCTTGAAGTAGAAGCGCGCAGTCTGAACCTTGGCGTTGTAGAACATTTCTTCGGTAGTGCCTTCAACCATCTTGTCCAGTGCAACCTTGGCCATCCGCGCCCACAGGTAGGCGAAGACCGCGTAACCAGAATACATCAGGTAATCCACGGAAGCCGCACCCACTTCTTCGCGGTTCTTCATGGCGGACATACCGATCTTGGTGGTCAGCTCACCCCATTCCTTGTTCATGGCGGCCAGCGGCTCGATGAATTCCTGCAACTGCTCGTTGTCGGCGTTTTCCTTGCAGAACAGATGAACCTGCTTAGTGAAGCCTCGCAGGGATTCGCCCTGGGTCATCAGAACCTTGCGGCCCAAAAGATCCAGCGCCTGAATACCAGTAGTGCCCTCGTAGATCATGCCGATACGGGCGTCACGAACGTTCTGCTCCATACCCCACTCTGAGATAAAGCCGTGGCCACCGAACACCTGCATGCCCAGGTTGGCCGCCTCGTAACCAATCTCGGTCAGGAACGCCTTGGCGATTGGCGTCAGGAAGCCCAACGCCTCATCGGCCGCCTTGCGCTCTTCGTCGGTCTTGCCGCTGTGCACGATATCAGCCTGCTGCGCAGTCAGGTAAATCAGGGCGCGAGCGCCTTCAGCGACGGCCTTCTGGGTCAGCAGCATGCGACGTACGTCCGGGTGAACGATGATCGGATCGGCAATGCCTTCCGGATTCTTGGGGCCGCTCAGTGAACGCATGGCCAGACGCTCTTTGGCGTAAGCCAGTGACCCCTGGAAGCCCAGCTCGGCGGCACCCAGCCCCTGGATGGCGGTACCGATACGAGCAGTGTTCATGAAGGTGAACATGCAGTTCAGGCCCTTGTTCTCCGGCCCGATCAGCCAGCCCTTGGCGCCGTCGAAGTTCATCACACAGGTGGCATTACCGTGGATACCCATCTTGTGCTCGATGGAACCGCAGGATACGGCGTTGCGCTCACCAGCAGAGCCGTCTTCGTTAGGCAGGCACTTGGGCACGATAAACAGGGAGATGCCCTTGGTGCCTTCCGGTGCGCCCGGCAGACGTGCCAGAACGATGTGGACGATATTCTCGGCCATGTCGTGCTCACCGGCAGAGATAAAGATCTTGGTACCGGTAATGGCGTAGGTGCCATCGGCATTCGGCTCTGCCTTGGTGCGCAGGGTGCCGAGATCGGAACCGCAGTGCGGCTCGGTCAGGCACATGGTGCCAGTCCACTCACCGCTGATCAGCTTGGTCAGGTAGGTCTGCTTCTGCTCTTCGGTGCCGTGCTCTTCGATGGTGTTGGTGGCACCGTGGCTCAGGCCAGGGTACATCCCAAAGGACCAGTTGGCGGTACCGACCATTTCACTCATCACCAGGCCGAGGGAATGCGGAAGACCCTGGCCGCCGTAGTTGGGATCGGCGGTCATGGAAGGCCAGCCGCCCTCAACGTACTGCTGGTAGGCTTCTTTGAAGCCAGTCGGCGTCTTGACGCCATCTTCGCTCCAGGTACAGCCTTCCTTGTCGCCCACCTGGTTCAGCGGAGACAGAACCTGCTCACAGAACTTGGCACCTTCCCCGATAATGGCATCCACCATATCCGGAGTAGCGTCTTCAGCACCTTCCAGATTGGCGTAATGCTGCTCGCTGTTCAGCAGCTCGGTCATAACGAATTTGATGTCACGCAGGGGCGCTTTGTAATCAGGCATGGAATCCACCTCAGTTCTCGGTCTCAGCTGAATCGGGTTTAACAGCTTCTGGCCTTGGGTTTGCTCAGACACCGCAACGCAATGCGCTGCAGCCTTAATTAAACACTTGTTTGAAACATACGTTTACAGGCACAGAATTGTCAATAGCCGGATGCAAAATTTGTGTTGCGAACTGTCACCGGATCATGCGCCACGACAGTGCATGCCGGGCAGAAGTAACCTTTAACTATGGGATATATTTACAGGAATCAGTGCCTGGCAAGGCGGGGGTCAGGCGGACACAGGCTTGAAGGATGACGCGCGGTTTTCGTCGCCTTTTTGTTCACCTTCGCCCATGGCGGAGACTTTGCGATAGGCATCGCTTGCCTCCCTTGGAGAGGATCCGGATTCGGCAGCCAGCTCGGATTGGGCCTGAAGCATAATCTGCATGGCCTGAGCGGCAACGGCCCGATCCTGTCCAGAAGGCTCCGCCGGCGCCATGGCTGCCGCGCGGACGATTCGCATCTTTTCAATGGTTGCCTGGGGATTCCCCTGCACGGGGGAGATATCGATGGAGACTTCGCCACCCACCGCATACTGGGCGCCGTCCGGCCCCCGCTGGTAGGTAAACGACATGGCGCCGGCATACTGGCCGCCAACTGCCTGGTGAGCGGCTTCGTGGGCACGAACTTCACGGTCCCGCGCTTTCAGCTCAGTCAGTTGTTTCAGCTCTTGGTCTGTGAGCCCCTGAGGATTGTCGGCTTCCCCGCTGCGGGGCCCGGGGTCCGGATTTTCCCGCGCGGACTCGGCTTTGCCCGCAGCCTCAACAGATCTGGCTCCAGCGGTCGGCGCCTCCGGCTTTGCCGATACTGGGCCCGTGGCCTGGACTCGCGGAGAAACCGGGCCCTGAAACGAAGCCGCTGGTATAGGCGAAGGAACAGGAGGGAGAGAGGAAAGCACGAACTCTGCGCTCTTTGGTTAATCAGGCCATGATATCCAGAAGCGTTCCCAGCGTTTCGTCTGCTGTTTTAACCACCTGCGCGGACGCTTCAACACTGCGCTCATAAATCTTGAGATCAACAATGGGCTCGACGAGGCTACCCGCACCTTCCGCGGTTCCTTGGGGACCATCAGCACCGGCACGGGCAATCTTACGGGCGGCATTTTCCATGCCGACCATGCCATCCTGAATGCCCTGAATTCCAACTGCGAGAGTGTTATTGATCATGACAAAGCTGCCTGGTGACCATTTATTGACTCAATTAAGCCACACATTTGGTCAATTTTCAAACAATCCATCGATATTCAGATAGCCGGCCAACATTTCCGGCCGCGCCTGCTCCAGCCAGGGAAGGATACCCAGGCAGGGCGCGCCCATGTGGTTCACCAGGTAATTGAGAGTGTCCTGCTCGCAGCTCATTGGCTCGGACTCCGTCCGATTGGCAACCCACCCCGCCAACCGCAGACCATCACTTCTGATGGCTTCCGCCGTCAGCAGAGCATGGTTGATGCAGCCGAGGCGGAGTGAGACGACTAGAATAACCGGCATGGCCAGTTGGCGCGGAAACTCCGAATAGGTTTCCCGATCGTTTAGAGGCACTCGCCAGCCGCCAGCGCCCTCCACCAGCAGCAGGTCTGCCGGACGGATCTGCAAACCACGGCAGAACCCGACGAGGCGATCCGAAGTGATGTGACGTCCGGCCTGCTCGGCGGCAACGTGGGGGGCAATCGCCGGTTCCAGCGCCACCGGGTTGATGAGCTCATAAGCCAGCGGCTCGGTAATAGCGTTCTGCAGAATCAGGGCGTCTTCGTTGCGGAGACCTTCGGGCGTCCGATCACAACCAGACGCAATGGGTTTCATCGCCAGGGTGTGCTTGCCCATGGTCCGGGCCGCGTGAAGAATGGCGGCGGAAACCAGGGTTTTCCCAACCCCTGTGTCGGTGCCCGTTACAAAGAAGGAGTGTTTGGCCATTATTGTTTCCCGGTTAACGCTTCCTGTGGTGCCTGCCAGTAAATCCAGGCAGCCTCATAACTTGCCATAATAGTGCCGTCCGGCTCTTTCGGGTAATGCCTGCACATTGTCCGCAACCTCCCCGGCGCCGTGACCACTCGGCGACGACCAGCGCCCCGAAAGCCGGCGCCAAGATGGCGGAGCTCACCGGCCAGGGCCATCGGCGACTCGTAGGGCAGCCTTATTGTACGGTTCTCGATAACGGCACCCGGCAACTCGGCCCCCACCTTGGCCTGCAGGGCAAGGTGGGTCTCAAAGCGATTGACGTGCTGATGATCGGGGTCCGCGGCGTGCCAGGCCGTTTTCAGTTCTCGCAGTGTGCCATCCAGGAGCGTCGAGACCATCAGGAATCCACCGGGGCGCAGAATACGCTGGCATTCCCGGAGCACTGAACGGGGGTCATCACACCATTGAATCATCAGATTACTGAATATCAGGTCCACGCTGTCATCAAGCAAAGGGAGGTGCTCGGCATCGCCCACAATCCAGCTGATTCCCGCAGGCGAGTTCTCACGGGCCTGCGCCAGCATACCCGGTGAGAGATCAAGCCCGGCCAGCACCCCAATACCCTCAAGCCCAGCGAACTTGCGGGTAAACCAACCGGTGCCGCAACCCAGGTCCAGGGTGGCCGAATGAAGTTGCTCGCGCTCGACGGCCTGGAATTTTTGCAGCATGGTGTTGCCCATGAAACGCTGCAGCCGGGAGGCGCTTTCATAGGTGCCACTGGCAATGCCGAAGCCCCGGGCAATATCCGATTTGAGGGTTTCAGAAACACCGGCCGATGCGCCGACCGGCGAGTTCATAACGCCCATGACAGTGCCTTTTGCGAGGCAAAGAACGACTGAATCGCAGCCCAGCAATCCGAGGCAGAGCATCCACCCGGCCAATGTGCCATGCCAGGGACAACGGCATAGCCACTTGAGGCTGGAAGTGAAAGATCTTGAGCCCTGGATCTGACCACAATATCCTTCTCACCCGTCACATGCAGAGCCGGGGTGACGAGTGAACGCCATAGTGCCCGCTGATCCCCGGCTTCCAGCCACGCGAGACTCTTGCTGAGGTGCTCGTGCGAAACCAAGGTGCCTTTTTCGAGCCAGGGCCTGAGACTTTGTCGCTCGTCTTTTTCGTTCGACGCACCGTTGATCATCAACAACAGGAAATGCAGCCAGTACCGTTGAGGGTCACGGCGAATGCCCAGGGCGAAAGCCCGGAAGTCCGCTTCCGGCATTCCATGGAGCCAGCTGTCATCGGCAACAAACTTCGGAAACCCACCCAGCGTTACGGCGCAGGATACCGAGCCGGTTTGTCGCGCTGCGGCCTCCATCACGACCTGACTACCCAGAGACCACCCCATCCAGACGGACGGCTCCGGGTACAGCGACAAAAGTTCATCCGTGACTTGCGAGAGAGAATCGCAACGGGCGAGTAATTCATCGTCCAGTGACACCGGCACAACTTCCCCGGGCCAGTAGCCATACAGCTTCGACAGCATCTCTGCGCGGACACCCCACCCGGCAACCACTACCAGGCGCTGACAGACGATGGCGGAACTCATATCGCAACGTCCGTCTTTTGAAGCAGGTGACGGCACTCTGAAAGCCCGCCCAGCAGGCAGTCCAGATCCTCCTGGGAATGCGCGGCACTGAACGTAACCCGCAACCGCGCCTCGCCTACCGGAACCGTGGGCGGGCGAATCGCCGAAACCAGCAACCCCCGCTTCTCCAGGGCCTGGCTGAGCGCCAGCGCGCCGTAATTGTCGCCAATCATGATCGGCTGGATCGGCGTACGCGACGGCATCAATTCATACCCCATGGCAGAGGCCTCGCGACGGAACCGGGACACCAGCCCCATTACATGGTCACGACGCCCCTGATCCCGTTCAATAAGATCCAGACTCGAAATCGTTGCCATGGCAATTGCCGGCGGCATCGCCGTGGTATAGATATAGGTTCTGGCCTTCTGAACCAGATAATCCATCAACATCGGCGGACCGGCCACGAATGCGCCACTGGTGCCGACCGCCTTGCCCAGGGTGCCGATCAACACAGGCACGTCTTCCTCCGACAACCCCAACTCCGCAACACTGCCCCGACCCTCGGGCCCCAGAACTCCAATCCCGTGGGCATCATCAACAACCAGTAACGCATCGTGAGCCCGGCAGACCCGGGCCAACTCCGCCAGCGGCGCAACATCACCGTCCATGCTGAATACACCATCGGTCACCACCAGCTTGTGCCCCGACGTCTCCGCCAGCATCGCCTCCAGCGCTGCCGCATCACCATGGGCATAACGCCGAACCCGGGCCCGGCTCAGAATACAGCCATCAATAATGGATGCGTGATTCAGCCGATCCGAAAAAATCGTATCGCCCCGCCCGGCCAGCGCCGAAATAACCCCCATATTGGCCATGTAACCGGTGGAGAAAAACAGCGCCGAACTGCGCCCGGTAAACTCCGCCAGACGAAGCTCCAAGCGGTGATGGGCATCGTGATGACCACAGATCAGATGAGAAGCCGCGCCGCCGAGCCCTGTTTCAGGAAGCGCATTACGAAGGGCCTCGATATTGGCGGGGTGATTGGCGAGACCGAGGTAATCATTGCTGCAGAACGACAGCAAAGGTATGCCGTCCGCAATCAGAGAGGGTCGCTGGGGACCCGTCACATGCCGACGTGTCCGGTACAGACCGGCCTGTTTCCGCTCTTCAAGTTCAAGGGCAAAGTCCCGCACGATAGCACCTGGAGGTTAACTCAACGGCCCGGGCAACGAGTGGGTAAGGCTCCCCGGGATTGTAGAGGGCCAAGGATGGCCCGAAACAAGCGCACATGGATGTGCTCGTAGCGTATCCCGGGGAGCCTTACCCGCTCGTTGCTTCCCCAGGATCAAAGGCTCAGGCAGATTCCCGCGTGGCGTCATAGAACATGTGACGCGTCGCCTCATACTCCACGGCTTCGGCAATCGCCTCCTCTTCCTGTTCCTCAGAAGCGCACTGCTCCCGCTGCTCAGGACGAATACCCAAACGCTTGAACAGCAGCATATCGGCATCCGCCTCCGGATTGGCGGTGGTCAGCAGTTTCTCGCCGTAGAAAATCGAGTTGGCGCCAGCCATGAAACACAGGGCCTGCATCTGCTCATTCATGTTCTCACGGCCAGCTGACAGACGAACATGAGATGCCGGCATCATGATCCGCGCCACCGCAATAATCCGGACGAACTCGAACGGGTCCAGATCCTCGACGTTCTCCATGGGCGTGCCCTTCACCTTTACCAGCATATTAACCGGCACACTCTCGGGATGATGAGGCAGATTTGCCAACTGGACCAGGAGACCTACCCGGTCATCCTCATCCTCACCCATGCCCATGATGCCACCGCAGCAAACTTTCATGCCGGCCTTGCGAACGTTATCGAGCGTATCCAGGCGGTCCTGATAGGTCCGCGTGGTGATGATGTGGCTATAGTATTTTTCGGAAGTGTCCAGGTTGTGGTTGTAGTAATCCAGCCCGGCGTCAGCCAACTCAACCGCCTGCTCTTCCTTCAGCATGCCCAGCGTCATACAGGTCTCAAGTCCCAGGGATTTGACCTGCTTCACCATATCCAGCACGTAGGGCATATCTTTTTTGGAGGGACTGCGCCAGGCGGCGCCCATGCAGAACCGGGATGCGCCCTTCTCTTTCGCGGCACGGGCCTCAGCCACCACTTTTTCGATTTCCAGCAGCTTCTCTTTCTCGAGACCGGTGTTGTAATGACCACTCTGGGGACAGTATTTGCAATCCTCCGGGCAGGCGCCGGTCTTGATCGACAGCAGAGTACTGACCTGCACTTCATTCGGGTCAAAATGCTGCCGGTGCACACTCTGGGCGCGAAACAGAAGGTCGTTAAAGGGCAGTTCGAACAGCTCGCGGGCTTCCTGCAGTGTCCAGTCGTGGCGGAGTTCTGTAGCGGTCATGTAAAAGTCCTGTTAACCTTTTCCGGTCTCTGGGTTTACGGATGAATCAGATGATAAAGAGACTGAACTGGCTGTCAACCTTCACGGAGAAAAAGGTTAACAGCGTCAGGCACGGTGGGCTATGTGTCGCGTGCCTCTCCTCCAACGCTTTCAATGGGTTATGCCAGCCTTGTCGGGACGATTTGCCGGTTAACCGCTGGCACTGTCGCTGCTGCGCCCTACCCCTGGCCTTTCCATCCTCGGAACTGCTCTGTGGCGACTGCCTGAAACACCCGCCACCTTTTGATACATCCTTTGTTCCCTGGCGCTACCAGTACCCGCTGAACGGCATGATTGGCCGCTACAAATACAATGGCCAACGTAAGTTCGGCCGGCCCCTGATGTCCGATTTTGCGAAATCTCTTGCAGAAGCATTACAGGATGGCAGCATCCCGAAGCCGTTGGCGCTGATACCAGCACCCATGGATGCGCGACGACGGCGCCAAAGGGGATTCAATCAGGCCCAGGACATTGCCGAGACCATCGGGAGTCAGTTGAACATTCCTGTCGCTACCGGGCTGGTGCGGCGCGTCCGGCGGGTCCGGGCACAACGAGAGCTGGACCGGGAGGCGCGGCTGGCGAATCTTCGCGGGGTGTTCGAGGTGACAACGGTGGCGCCTGAGCGGATAGCCATTGTGGATGATGTGGTGACGACGGGGGCGACGGTTCGGGTGTTGGCTTCGGTTCTTCGGGAGGCTGGGGCTCGGGAGATTCAGGTTTGGGCTTTGGCGCGGACACCCGGTTAGTGCGACTAACCGCATTTACCCTGGAGCATTCGCCGGGAAAGGCCATTAACTCATACTTGGCAGCAAGCACCGGTCAGGCAGGCCCTCCCGGGATACGCTAAAAGCACTTCCCTGTGCGCTTGTTTCGGGCCATCCATGGCCCTCTACAATCCCGGGAGGGACTGCCTGACCGGCGCCCGGACTGTTGAGTAAGTTGTTCAGTTCAGCTTTCTCTTCACAAAATCTGCGATTGCCAGGCAAGACGTCAATCCAGGCGATTCGATGCCAAAAAGATTAACCAGTCCAGGCAAACCGTGATCTTCCGGTCCATCGATTCGAAAATCCGCAAAACCACCATCGGGGCCCACCAACTTGGGGCGGATACCGGCATACGCAGGTTGAAGTCGGGCCGGGTCGAGACCAGGCCACCATTGGCGGATACCTCTGGCGAAGGTTTCCTGGCGGTTCGGGTCGACTGTGTAGTCTTCGGTTTCAATCCATTCCACGTCGGGGCCGAAGCGGGCCTGGCCAGCGAGGTCGAGCGTGAGGTGTACACCGAGGCCGCCGGGTTCGGGGACCGGGTAGATCAGGGTTTTGAAGGGTGTTTGGCCGCTGTAGCTGAAGTAGACGCCTCTTGCGAACCACTGTTCTGGCTTGAAGTCGTCAGGTAAGCCGGCCCAGGTTTTTGCCAGTGGAACAGCGGCCAGTCCGGCGGCGTTGATGACGTTTTTCGCTTTCAGAGTCAGCGGATGGTCGCCTCCCACGTGGAGACGATGCCAGTGGTTTTCCGATTCGGCGGCCACCACGGGTGACCGGAGAACGAGCTGGCCGCCGGCATCCTCGAGCTCGCCGAGCAGTGAGAGCATCAGTCCATGGCTGTCTATGATGCCGGTTTCCGGCGACCAGAGGCCGGAACTCGCGCGAACTTCCGGAATCTCACGGGCCAGCCGGTCTGCTTCATGCAAGGTCAGCTCGACGCCATTGTGGGCCGCGGCCGCCTGAATATCCTTGAGTTTTCCATTCTGCGATTCATCGGCTGCCACGATCCATTTGCCACACTTCCGGTGGTCGACTTTGCGGGTTTGGCAGTAGTCGTAAAGCCGCTGTCGGCCTGCAACGCAAAGTTCCGCCTTCAGTGATCCTTCCGGGTAATAGATGCCGGCATGAATGACCTCACTGTTGCGAGAGGATATGCCCTCACCAAACCGGCCAGCGCTTTCCAGCAAAATCACGTCATGGCCGGCACTCGCAAGGGCGCGGGCGATAGCAAGGCCAACCACACCGGCACCGATTACCACGGTTTGTGTTTCAAGAATTTCTTTCTGCACCCTCACTCGCCCTCACTCAACTGCCCAGCGAACGAGCATACCCCATTCTCAGCGCTCTCAGAAAAGTGACTTCATGATGAACCATTACTCGATTGCGGATACCGGTTATACTTGGCTCCAAATTTACGTGGATGTCTTTTTCCGCGAGGCCTTCATGGACTCAGAGCTGGATGAAAACTGGTACCATCTGCAATCCATGAAATCCAAATACGACACAAGGCTCTGATACATCCCTTTATGACCCATGACTCCTCACTCGCTGCATCCACCCACCCTTACGATTCCCTGACGCCTGATACTATCCTGGATGCCATGGAAGAGGCCGGGTTCGCGGTAAGTGGGCGGCTGTTCGCGCTGAACAGCTACGAAAACCGGGTTTATCAGGTGGGGCTGGACGATAGCGCCCCGGTCATCGCCAAATTTTATCGGCCAGGTCGGTGGAGCGAAAAGGCAATCCAGGAGGAGCATGAGTTCACCCTGGAACTTCTGCAGGCAGACATTCCGGTTGTTGCACCGATGAAGCTGACTTCGGGCGATACGCTCGGCCGCCACGGCGAGTTCCTGTTCGCGGCCTTTCCACAGCGTGGCGGACAGGCGCCCGATACCAGCGTGACAGACACTCTCTACCGTCTCGGCCAGTGGCTGGGTCAGATTCACAACATTGGCGCCAAGAAACCATTTGCCAATCGCCCTGGCATGGATCTGCTTGAGGGCATTGAAGTCAGCAACCGGCTTCTGGTTGAAGGCGACTGGATTCCAGCGGATCTCAGGCCCGCCTGGGACAGCCTGATCCCCGACCTGCAAAGGCTCTGTGCGGTACGGGTTGATGAAGCCGGCCCGGTAGAAACTCTGCGACTTCATGGCGACTGTCATTCCGGCAACATCCTGTGCCGGGACGAGCAGATGCTGTTCGTAGATCTGGACGACTGCCGCACGGGGCCTGCTATCCAGGACATGTGGCTGCTCCTTAACGGAGACGATGTCGACCGGGGGGCCCAGCTCGGAGAACTCCTCGAAGGTTATGAGATGTTCCGTGATTTCAATCGTCGAGAACGCCACTTGATTGAGCCGCTGCGGTGCTACCGGCAGATCGCGCACTGCGCCTGGCTGGCAAAGCGCTGGGATGATCCTGCGTTTCCGCGCTTCTTTCCGTGGTTTGCCCAGCCACGCTTCTGGTCAGACCAGATTCTCTCGCTGCGGGAGCAACTATCCGCCCTGCAGTCTCCGGCCATCACGGTGCCGGGGCAATACTGAGTAACACTTTAAATTCGTTTGATTCGAGGTAGGCATGAGCCAGAGTGAGGCCCGTTACACCGTCCGCAGCCTGATCGTGACCGCACTGGTTGCGGTAATCGGGACCGTTCTTGCGCTGGAAATGAGCGGCAAGATCAGTCACAGCGACAACAAGGATCACATGCCGGTTGGCGATTTCCAGGCCATACATGTAACCGAGGACGATCCGTTCCGCATGTCACCCAAGGCATCGGAACTGCATGCGGTCTGCGAGAATGGCTATCTGGCAATTGCCGCCGATGTGGACCCCTCGTTCCGGGGCATTCTGGTGGACTACAAGAACCGGGGCGTGCGCTGCTCCCGACCGTCACCGACAGGCCCTGCGGTTCCACCCTCTCCAGAGGCAGCAGACCCCAATGGTTAAGCCCCGCAAGCCTTCGGAGCCACCCGAGCAGGTGACAGACCGATTGTTTGCCACAGAACGCCGACCCGAGGATTTCCGGTTCGACGCGTCGGTGGCACGGGTTTTCCCGGACATGATTCGCCGGTCCGTGCCGGGCTACACCACCATCATTCCGATGATCGAGGTGATCACCGAACAATACGCCCAGCCAGCCTCCCACTGCTATGACCTGGGCTGCTCCCTGGGCGCCTCGACCCTGGCGATGCGGCACGGCATCTCATATGGGGATTGCACCCTTGTGGGCGTGGATAACTCCAGCGCCATGATCGAACGCTGCGAGCATTACATTGCATTGGACGACAGCGCCCTCCCTGTCACCCTCAGGTGCGAGGATATTCTGGACACCGAACTCAGCAACGCCTCGGTGACCACGCTGAATTTCACCTTGCAGTTTGTGGATCCGGAAAGGCGGTCCAGCCTGCTCAAACGAATTGCGGATGCTACCCTCCCCGGCGGCGTTTTGATTCTGTCAGAAAAAATCCGCTTTGAGTCGGAGGACGAGCAGGCCATTCAGACCCGACTGCACCACGAATTCAAGCGTGCCAACGGCTATTCGGATCTCGAAATCAGCCAGAAGCGAACGGCCATTGAACAGGTACTGATTCCAGAGACACTGGCGGCCCATAAGGCACGACTGCTGGCGGCGGGCTTCAATGATGTGGTGGTCTGGTACCAGTGCTTCAACTTTGTATCCATGCTCGCCATCAAGGCTGACAAAACCATCGAATGACCATGGCAGATTTTGACTGGAAAGCCCGATTCGGGCCTATCATCAATGAACTCGCAAAAGACGGCCTGGGTCACTGGGCCACTTCGCTTCAGCAGCAACTGGTTCACCGCTTCGAAGACCGCCCCCATGGCGATCTGGATCGCTGGCAGGCCGCCCTGGACCGCCTGCCCAACATTGAGCAGGTGGAGGCGCAGCTGAACCGCTCTGCCATTACCCTGAATTCACCCGAGCCGCTGAACCTGGCACAGCAGGAACAGCTGGAGCAGGGACTGCGCGGCCTGATGCCATGGCGCAAGGGTCCCTTCGATTTTTTCGGCACCTACATTGATACCGAGTGGCGCTCCGACTGGAAGTGGGACCGGGTCGCACCCTACCTTTCAGACCTCTCCGGTCGCCGGATACTGGATGTGGGCTGCGGCTCCGGGTACCACTGCTGGCGCATGCTGGGTGAGGGGGCCGGCCGGGTGATCGGGATCGACCCGGGGCTGCTGTTCATGTTCCAGTTCTTCAGCGTCAAGGACTACCTGGGCGATGTCGCCGTCGATCTGTTGCCGATCCGGATGGAGGATCTGCCAGCCGATCTTGAAACCTTCGACACCACCTTTTCCATGGGCGTCCTTTATCATCGTCGCTCGCCTCTGGATCATCTGCTGGAGCTCAAGGGAACACTGCGCCGGGGTGGCGAGCTGGTTCTGGAAACACTTGTGGTGGAGGGCCCTGAAGGTTTCAGCCTGATGCCCAAGGGTCGCTACGGACAGATGCGCAATGTCTGGTTCCTGCCCAGCTGCGAAACAATGCTGCGCTGGCTCGACCGCACCGGCTTCCGCAATGCCCGGGTGGTGGATGTGACCGAGACCACTACCGAGGAACAGCGCAGCACCGACTGGATGCGCTTCAATTCCCTACAGGATTTTCTGGATCCGAACGACCCGTCAAAAACCGTCGAGGGTTACCCTGGGCCCCTTCGTGCCACCGTGATTGCCGAGAAGCCCTGAGCACAAAAAAACCGCCGTGCCTTTCGGCAGGGCGGTTTCTTCATCCATCGGCGATTACTCGCCAAATGGATGACGGAGCGTGATGGTTTCAATGCGGTCCGGCCCCGTGGAGATCACGTCGATCGGTGCCTCGATCTGCTCTTCCAGGAACCGAATGTAGGCCTTCGCATTCTCCGGCAACTGATCGACGCTGGTCAGCCCAACGGTACTCTCACTCCAGCCAGGCAGCTCTTCGTAAACCGGCTCAATGTCCTTGTAACTGTCACAGCCGATGGGCGGCCGGAAAATCTCGCCATTCGGAGTCTTGTAACCGACACAGACCTTCACGGTTTCCAGCCCGTCCAGCACGTCGAGCTTGGTCAGGCAGATGCCGGAGACACTGTTGATCTGGATCGCGTGTCGAATCGCCACCGCATCGAACCAACCGCAGCGACGGGCGCGACCGGTTGTGGTGCCCACTTCGTTGCCTTTCACCGCGAGATGTTTGCCCATGTCGTCAAACAGCTCCGTGGGGAACGGGCCGGAACCGACACGGGTGGTATAGGCCTTGGTGATCCCCAGCACATAGTCGAGGAACAGCGGACCGAAACCGGAGCCAGTGGCGGTGCCGCCGGCGGTGGTGTTGGACGAGGTCACGTACGGATAGGTACCCAGGTCGATATCCAGCAGCGAGCCCTGGGCTCCCTCGAAGAGGATATTCTCTCCACGCTTGCGGAAATCGTGCAGCATGTCGGTCACGTCCGCCGCCATGGGCAGAATTTCCTCACCCATCTGCTTCAGTTCTTCCAGGGCCGCATCAATATCTTCGGCTTCTTCCTTGAAGTACTCGGTCAGGATGAAGTTGTGGTAAGACATGATCTCGCGCAGCTTCGTTTCGAAGTCGGCGGGATTGCACAGGTCACCCAGGCGCAGGCCGCGGCGGGAAACCTTGTCTTCATAAGCGGGGCCGATACCGCGACCCGTGGTACCAATCTTGTCGACGCCACGAGCCCTTTCCCGGGCCTGATCAATGCGGACATGGGTGCGCAGTATGATCGGGCACGCCAAGCTGATACGCAGGCGATCGCGAACCGCCACATCGTTGGCTTCAAGCTCTCGTACTTCTTTGAGCAGAGCTTCCGGGGAGAGGACAACACCGTTGCCGATAAGACAGTAAACATGCTGCCGCAAAATACCGGAAGGAATCAGGTGAAGCGCTGTTTTCTTGCCGTCTATTACCAGGGTGTGTCCGGCGTTGTGCCCGCCCTGGAAGCGAACAACCGCTGCGACCTTGTCAGTCAGCAGGTCAACAATCTTACCCTTGCCTTCATCACCCCATTGGGTGCCCAGCACAACAACGTTTTTACCCATGATTCTCTCTCAATGCGGCTGCCCCGAAGGACACGCGTTTCGCAAGTTTACCTGTAAATGAATTCACCGAGGCCCCGGGGCCATCAGCCCAGCTTCTGCACGACCCACTGGCCGTTCTGTTTCACCAGCTCCCGATCACAGCCTTTAGCCGTCGGATTAACACCCTCGTCTTCGGGCAGAGCCCGGACAACGGTCTCCGTCATTCTCAGACCGGAAATCACGCCTTCAAGAGCGGGGTCATCGTCCGCCGGCGCCCAGACAGCACCCGCCTTTCGTGCCACCCGCTCTCCGAGGGCGACGAGAGCCCGTATATCGAGACTGAACCCGGTTGCCGGGCGGGCCCGACCAAAATCGCTGCCAATGGCATCGTAGCGACCGCCTTTGGCAACGGAATCACCATGGCCAGGCACATAGGCCGCAAACACCAGCCCTGTGTGGTAGTTGTAGCCACGCAGCTCGCAGAAATCGAATCCGAAGCTGATCTCCGGATAATCCCGACTCAACATATCGGACACCCGCCCGAGTTGGTCAAGTGCGGCGTCCAGGCTGTCGGAGGCGCCCTGCAGGATCCGGCGGGCTTCACTCAAGGCCTCCGGGCCGCCACTGACCCGCGCAAGCTCGCGCAGGCGGGCCCCGGCTGAACCTGCAGCACACTGCCCCAGCAGTTCGTCAAGCTCGGGGACCGATTTGCGGGCCATGGCATCGAAAATGGCGCGCTCGGTATCCCTATCAAAATCCGCTTCGCCGATCAGACTCTCATAAATGGCCACGTGCGCCAGATCCAGGTGAATTCTCGGCAAACCGGCCACACGGAGGGTCTCCAGCATCAGGCTGATCACCTCCATGTCCGCAGCTTCCGAGGCACTGCCGAACAGCTCGCAACCGGCCTGGATGGGGGTGCGACCGGTCAGCATATGCCGGGGACGGGTATGGAGTACGTGTCCGGCATAGCACAGACGGGTGATCCCTTCCTGACCGAGGGTGTGGGCATCAATGCGCGCGGCCTGAGGCGTCATATCGGCGCGAACACCCATCATGCGACCGGTCAACTGGTCGGTGAGCTTAAAGGTCTGAAGCTCCAGGTCGTTTCCGGTTCCGGTAAACAGGGATTCGAGATATTCAATGAGCGGTGGGATTACCAGCTGATAACCCCAGCGCTGGCAGGTATCCATTACATCCCGGCGCAGGGATTCGATCCGTCCGGCCAGTGGGGGCAAAATATCCTCTACCCCGTCTGGCAGTAACCAGCGATCAGATACTGTCATGAGATTCCGTTGTCCGTTATATCCGCTCCGGCGCAGTCGGCGGGGGATCACACAGGATTTAAGGCGGCACTCGTTAAAAAGCCCGACACAAAACCGGCAGAATTTTACACGGTTGGCGGGCACAAAAAAACCGGAATACGGAGGTATTCCGGTTTTTGCTGTCAGGCTCCGGTTTACTGGGCGCCCTGGGGGTCGTTCAGGAACTTCATGAACGCGCTGTTGGAATCGATCACCATGATGTCATCCTTGCTCATGAAGGTATTGCGATAAGCCTGAAGACTCCGGTAGAAGCTGTAGAAGTCCGCGTTCGAGCCATAGGCATCGGCGTAAATCCTGGCCGCCTCACCGTCGCCTTCACCACGGGTTTCTTCCGACTGGGCAAAGGCCTCCGCCAGAATAACGGTTCTCTGACGATCCGCGTCGGCCCGAATACCCTCGGCCAGCTCGCGACCCCGGGAACGGAATTCCTGAGCCAGCTTTTCACGTTCAGTCGCCATCCGACGATAGACGTTTTCGCTCACCTGCCCCGGGAATTCGATTGCCTTGACCCGGATGTCCAGGACTTCGATGCCAAATTCGCTCTGCGCGGTCTGGTTTACACGATCCCTCAGGGTGTGCATCAGCTCATCCCGCTGGCCAGAGACTACTTCAACCATGGTCCGGATACCAAACTCATCCCGAAGTCCGTTGTCCACTCGAGAGGCGAGCAGAGACTGCGCACGGAACTCGTCACCGCCGGTCGCTCGGTAGAACTGGTCCACATCCCGGATCTTCCAGGCGATGTAGGAATCCACATCCAACGGTTTCTTTTCCACGGTCAGGTACTGCCTGGATGGCAGATCCATGGTCAAAACCCGGATATCGAATTCACGAACCTGATCGATGACAGGAACCTTGAAATGGATACCTGCCTGAATGTCAGTCTCTACCAGCTCACCGAACCGTAGCAGAACGCCCCGGTGGGTTTCCGGAATAATGTACACACTGGACAAGACCAGCAGGACAACAATAAGGGCGCCTGCAAGGCCCACTACACCTTTAGGTCCCATAATTATCTGCTCCTCCGAACGGTAGTATCCTGCCTGCTTCGCAGTTCCTGCAGAACCTGATCAGTCAGGGTCTGGATATCCACATTGCCTTGATTGCTACCGGAAGAAGATCCACCGGTGCGTGGCAGAGAACCTTGGGTCAGACGATCAAGCGGCAGGTACATCATGTTGCCGCTGCTCTCTGTGTCGACCAGGATCTTGCTGCTATTGGCCAACACTTCTTCAACGGTTTGCAGATACAGACGTTCACGAGTCACGGTCGGAGCCATCTCATACACAGCCAGGAGCTCGAGAAAACGGGCGGTTTCACCACGAGCCCGCTCGATCACTTCTTCCTTGTAGGCATTAGCCTCTTCGATCATGCGCTGAGCCTCACCACGGGCCTCAGGTACGACTCGGTTGCGATAGGTTTCAGCTTCTTCCTTGACCCGCTGCTCGTCTTCCCGGGCGCGCTGAACTTCACGGAACGCATCCTGAACCGGGGCGGGGGGCTGGGTACTTTCAACGTTCACCCGCACCAACTCCAGACCGGTGCCATATTCTCTCAGAAAGGTCTGAAGCCTTTGCTCTACTCGAACAGCCAATTCGGCACGGCCTTCGGTCAGCACGTCATCCAGGGTGGAACTGCCCACCTCATGACGGATGGCACTATCAGTCGCGAATGCCAGCGCCTGGTTGGAATCACGAACGTTCAGGACATAGGCTTCTGCGTCGCCTACGCGATACTGCACCTGCAGATCCACAGTTACCAGGTTTTCGTCCTGAGTGAGCATCTGGCCACTGGACTCGGCAGTTCGAACACTGGTGACACGCACCTTGGTTACACTGTCGATCAATGGAACCTTGAACCTCAGACCAGGGTTAGCGGTCTGATGGTACTCACCGAAACGAAGCACAACCGCCCGTTCCTGTTCGTCCACGGTGTAAAACGACTGGAAAATCACGTAGCCGACTACCAGGATGCCTGCAAGCGCGAGGATGGCCCCGAAGCCGCCGGCACTTCCGCCGCCGCTGCCACCGCTTCCGCCGGACTTGCCACCCTTGCCGCCCAGCATTTTGTTGAGCTTGTCGAGACCTTTTTTCAGCGCCTCATCGAGGTCTGGCGGCCCCTGATCATTGCCGCGTCGACCACCACCGGTACCCCAGGGGTCATTGTCGTTACGGTTTCCACCCGGTTCGTTCCAGGCCATAGTGCTCTCCGTTACTGACTTATAGATAGAATGGCTGCAAATACTAGGGATTTATCTCCGCCCCGGCAATAGCCGGGGCGGTTTCATGCGTGTCCACCGTCCAGTCGGATTGACTTTTCGTTGACGCCGGCCCGGCTGAGCAGTTGTTGCCAGTCCCGATTCTGCAATCGCACCTCAACAACGGTGTCGCCGGAATCACGGTACTCCTCACTCAGCACCGAACCCGCTTCATGCAGGAGTGCGCGCAACTTGCCATCCGCCGGACCAAGCAGGACGAAGTGATGGACCACATCTTCCGCTACCCGCTCAACGATCGCATCGAACAGACCGTCCAGGCCCTCACCAGTTACTGCGGACACCCAGGCCCGGACTGGAATCCCCTCTTCATTTCGCTCGACACGCGGTGTGAAGTTTTCCAGCAGATCAATCTTGTTGAACACCTGCAGCATGGGAATCTCGTCTGCACCAATCTCCGCCAGAACCTCTTCAACCTGCTCAATATTCTCGTCGCGGCGCGGATCGTGGCAGTCGATGATATGTAACAGCAAAGTCGCCTGCGTGGTTTCTTCAAGCGTCGCCCGGAACGCCTCAACCAGCTTGTGCGGCAGATGCCTTATGAAGCCTACGGTGTCCGCCATTACGACCGGCCCGATATCCGGAAGTTCCAGCCGCCGCAACGTCGGATCGAGCGTGGCAAACAGCTGGTCTGCAGCATATACGGACGAAGTGGTAATCCGGTTGAATAGCGTGGATTTGCCGGCGTTGGTATAACCGACCAGAGACACCGTAGGAATGTCAGCCCGCTCACGGGCTCTTCGCCCCTGGTTCCGCTGGCGACGCACCTTTTCCAGACGCTTGTGGATGGACTTGATCCGCTCCCGCAAGAGTCGGCGGTCGGTTTCCAGCTGGGTCTCACCGGGGCCGCGAAGACCAATACCCCCTTTCTGACGCTCAAGGTGGGTCCAGCCCCGAACCAGACGCGTGGACATATGTTCGAGCTGGGCAAGTTCTACCTGGAGCTTGCCCTCGTGTGTCCGCGCCCGCTGGGCAAAGATATCGAGAATCACACCGGTACGGTCCAGCACACGGCACTTGAGCTCATGCTCAATGTTGCGTTCCTGGCGAGGACTCAGGGCATGATTGAACAAGACAACATCAGCCTCATTGGCCGCCACTGCGTCACGAATTTCTTCCAGCTTGCCCTCACCGACGAAAAATCTGGGACTAGGCTGCTTCCGGGACCCCGTGACGGTACAAACAGGCTCAACACCGGCGGAGGTTACAAGCTCCCGAAATTCACCGGGGTCTTCGGTGCCATCGTGGGCAGTAAAATCGATGTGGACGAGTACTGCGCGCTCACCGACATCAGGACGTTCAAACAATTGGCGTCAACTCCGGGCAATCAGACTATGGGTGACATAAAAACAAACACCCGCGGCCACAAGATCCCTTGACTGGCGGGATCTTCTGGAACGCGGGTGACAAGATCGGGAGACGGGCGTATCAGTCCTCAGACTCGCCCTCTCCTCCCGGAGCCTGCTGCGGAATGCGAACATTACGTGCAGGTACCACAGTGGAAATAGCGTGCTTGTAGACCATCTGGCTGACAGTATTTTTCAGCAAAATCACGAACTGGTCGAAAGATTCGATCTGGCCCTGTAGCTTGATACCGTTGACCAGAAAGATGGAAACCGGAATGCGTTCCTTGCGCAGTGCATTAAGGTAAGGGTCTTGTAACGAATGCCCTTTTGACATGTGTTTTCTCCTGTTTTTAGTAAGTGCAGATCGTCATTTGTAAAATTTAAATGTGGTGCGAAGTCGGATTTTTTTCAAGGCTGCCTCAGCGATAAGTTTGTCGTCGCTATCCAGCCACTCCACATCGGACCACTTGCGCAACCAGGTCAACTGCCTCTTGGCGAGCTGGCGTGTTGCTGCCACTCCCTTGCCGACAAATGTCTCGTAATCGTCTTCTCCGGACAAATAACTCCAGGCCTGACGATATCCGACACAACGCATGGAAGGGAGATCAGGGTGCAAGTCTTCCCTGAGCATCAGTGCCCGCACTTCTTCAAGAAAGCCTGCATCCAGCATTTTCAGGAAACGCAGGCGAATTCGCTCATGAAGCACGCGCCGCTCCGGCGGCATCATGGCAAGCTGAACAACAGTATACGGAAGCAAAGATGTTTCGTCTGCCTGCCAGCGAGTGAAATAGGTGTAATCCTCAATATCACCGCCTTGCGCCGCGGCCGTTGGTTGTTCGCCGGCACCGGTTTCGGCCTTCCAGAATTCGGAAATGGGCTTGCCGGTAAGACGCAGCACCTCCAGGGCCCGCATCAGGCGCTGCCGGTTATTGGGGTGAATGCGCTCAGCTGCGACAGGATCGCTGCGCCGAAGTTCCTCGTGCAGGGCCTCCCAGCCTCGCTCTTCGGCCTCTTGTTCCAGGGCAACTCGAACGGTGGGACTTGCCGATGGCAGGCCCGACATACCGTGGAGAAGCGCCTTGAAATACATCATGGTGCCGCCTACCAGCAGCGGCACCCGTCCCGCTGCTGTAATTTCTGCCATCGCAGCTAGGGCGTCCCGGCGGAAATCTGCAGCTGAGTATGTTTCCGCCGGATCGCAGATATCGATCAGTCTGTGGGGCGCCCGCGCAAGCTCTTCTGCGGTCGGTTTCGCCGTCCCGATATCCATACCCCGATAGATCATCGCAGAGTCCACGCTGATGATTTCACAAGGCAGGTGATCACAAAGCGCCATGGCCAGATCGGTCTTACCCGAGGCCGTGGGGCCCATCAGGAAAATGGCAGGCGGCAGCGACACCTCAGCGGCCCCGGAGAAACAGCTTGTCCAGTTCGGACATGGTCACTAGCGTCCATGTCGGCCGACCATGATTGCACTGGCCGCTGCGTTCGGTTGCCTCCATATCCCTCAACAGCGAATTCATTTCAGGAATGGTGAGCTGCCGATTGGCACGGACGGCCCCATGACACGCCATGGTTCCAAGCAGTTCGTGAGTCACCGCTTCAACCCGGTCACTCTGACCATGCTCGATCAGATCCGCCAGTACATCACGCACCAACTGTTCGGTATCCGCACCACGCAGCAGCGCGGGTACCTGCCTCACCGCCAGGGTCTCCGGGCCAATGCGCTCGATCTGCAAACCAAGCTTCTGCAATTCTTCACCGTGGGTCTCGGTCAGGGCCGCCTCTTTCTGACTGACGGCCAGCGATAACGGCACCAGCAATGGCTGGCTTTTCAGATCCTGCTCGGCAAGTGCACGTTTCATTCGCTCATAGGTGATTCGCTCGTGAGCGGCGTGCATATCTACCACGATCAGCCCCGCGCGCCCCTGGGCAAGAATGTAGATTCCATGCAACTGTGCAATGGCGTAGCCAAGCGGTGGTTCCTGATCGCTGTCAACAGGCGGTGTGGGCATTGGCGTGGCTACGCTATCACTGGTGGATACAGGCTGCGGCCCTTCGCTGCCCCCGCCGGCATTCAGGGACTGGTAAAAGGCCATCTGATCACTGGCCCGCCACTCCTGCTGCGGCTGAGGCTGCCCGCGAAATCCGGCACCTGAGCCGCCCGCATAACCGTAATTGGGTACCGAGGGCTGGCCGTTCCAACCCCCCTCTACAGGAGCACCGGTTGCCGCAACTCCCTCTTGGGTTTGGGCCGATGCCTCGCGACCAAAGGACTGCGCCACCGCACCGCGAAAATGATCGTCCGGCCGCACATCGGCCAGCGCCTTATGCAGGGTTCTGAAGATGAAATCGTGGACCAGGCGACCATCACGGAACCGGACCTCATGCTTGGTCGGATGGACGTTCACGTCGACAGTGGCGGGATCCACCTCAAGATAGAGCACAAACGCCGGATGCCGGTTATTGTAGAGCACGTCGCGGTAGGCCTGGCGCACGGCATGGGCCACCAGGCGATCGCGGATAACGCGACCGTTAACAAAGAAGTACTGTAGATCGGCCTGACTACGCGAAAAGGTAGGTAGAGCCACCCAACCCCAGAGCCGCAAACCGGTTGCTTCGGCATCAATTACCACGGCATTGTCGATGAATTGCTGGCCGCACAGGGCACCAATACGCCGCTCACGATCCAGAGCCGATTCCGCTGGCCTGAGGCTTTGCACAACCCGCTGATTGTGGCGCAGGGTAAAGCCTGCATCGAAACGGCTCAGCGCCTGGCGGCGCACGCACTCCTCAACGTGGTTGAATTCGGTCTTCTCGGTACGCAGGAATTTTCGACGGGCCGGGGTGTTGAAGAACAGATCCCGCACTTCCACCGTCGTTCCAACGGGATGGGCTGCAGGCGAAATCCTCGCGTCCATTTCCCGGCCTTCGACTTCCACCCGGGAGGCCGCTTCCTGGGACTCGGTTCTTGAAGTCAGGGTAAGCCGAGAGACGGAACTGATACTGGCGAGCGCTTCTCCGCGAAAGCCAAGCGATGCGACAGCCTCCAGATCATCCAGGCTGGCGATCTTACTGGTGGCATGGCGGCTGAGGGCAAGGGGCAGATCATCTTCCTCAATACCGCTGCCGTCATCCCGAACGCGAATCAACTTGACGCCGCCCTGCTCAACTTCAACGTCGACCCGGTTGGCACCGGCATCCAGGGCATTTTCGACCAGTTCCTTGACGACAGACGCGGGTCGCTCCACCACTTCACCCGCGGCAATCTGGTTCGCTAGCCGTGGTGACAGCAATCGAATGGGGGGCATGTTACGGAAAAACCTCTTGATCAGGACGCGGGAATACGAATGGTTTGCCCTACCATAACACGGTCGTCCCGAAGGTCGTTAAACTGCATCAGCTCGCTGACGGTCGTCTGGTTTTTCCGAGCCACGCCGGAAAGCGTATCGCCGCGCTGTATGCGATAGTGGCTGATGCTGTTCCCGCCCTGGCGATTCTGTTTCTGCCACGCCAGAAGGGTGCCCGGCGGTGGCGTTTTCTGGAAGTAATCATCAATGCCTTTCATGATGGCACCGGCCAGCTTGTTGCGGTACCACTCGGTCGACAGGTTTTTCTCTTCCTGGGGGTTCGAGATGAATCCGGCTTCCACGAGAATGGAGGGGATATCCGGCGATTTCAGCACCGCGAAAGCGGCCTGCTCGACGCCGGGCTTGTGCAATTTCGCTACGCTACCCAATTTGCCAAGAACGGAACTGCCTACGCCAAGACTGGCGTTGATGCTGGCCGTCATCGAGAGGTCCAACAGAACACCGGCAAGCATGTCGTCCCGACCATCCAGAGACAATCCACCTGCGCCACCGATCAGATCGGAGCGGTTCTCACTGTTAGCCAGCCATCGGGCAGTCTCACTGGTGGCTCCACGCTGGGAAAGAGCGAACACGGAAGCTCCCCTCGGCTGGGGCGTCCGGAACGCATCGGCGTGTACCGATACAAAAAGGTCGGCATTGTATTTTCTGGCCAGAATCGTGCGATTGCGAAGACCAATATAATAGTCCCCTGTCCTGGTCAGTTTGGCGGTATATCCCGGCCGATCATTGATCAGGCTGGCCAGGGTTTTCGCCATTTTCAGAACCACGTCTTTTTCATGGGTTCCTCTCGGACCAATGGCGCCGGGGTCCTCTCCGCCGTGCCCGGCGTCAATGACCACGATGATGTCACGCTTCCCCGAAGAATCCTGGGTCACGGTCGGCGTAGCTGCCTTTTCCAGCCGGCTGCCACTTTCATCAATCAGATCGACCACCAGCCTGTGGCCATACTGCTGATTCGGTTCCAGCTGAAAGCTCCGCGGCTTGATGTCGGCCTTGAGATCCAGGACTACACGCAAGTCAGTCCCGTTCCTTGGCGCGCTCCGGATCCGTTTGATAGGGCTGCCGGAAAGATCCAGGCCGGAGAAGTCGGTTTTCAGATTGGCATTTTTCAGATCGATAACCAGCCGGGCCGGACTGCTGAGGGAGAAGATGTTGTGCTCGACCTGACCGCCGGTATCCAGAACCAGGCGAGTGTGATCGGGCGCGGGCCAAATACGGGCACTCTCGACCTGCGTTGCAGCCGAACCGTGAAACGCCAATGTCGCAAGCAATAGCGCTATTGGCCATATCAGTTGTTTACTCAGCTTTGTACAATTCATACAGCTTACCTGCCAGTCTGTTCCCGGTTTCGGAGTCGCTAATGCGCCGGACCCAACACATCCAATTCGTTCAGCAAATGGCCGCCCAACTCTGAACGGGCCCTGATCACTACAGAACGCCCTTCGCCCCGGGTCTCCAGATGAATCTCCAGATCCGGCTCGGGCAATATACCTTTACCACGCTCCGGCCACTCAATCAGACAAAGATTTTCACCGGAGAAATAATCCCGGATGCCCATATATTCCAGTTCTTCCGCATCGCCCAGGCGATAAAGATCAAAATGGTAAGTTGGTGGCTGCAGGGTTTCATAGGGCTCCACCAGCGTGTAGGTCGGGCTTTTTACAGCCCCCTGGTGGCCAAGCCCGCGCATGACACCCCGGCTGATGGTGGTTTTACCCATACCAAGATCACCATCCAGGTAGATAACCACACCGTGGCCAGATTCAGCGACGGTTCTCGCCAGCTCACGGCCAAGATGCTCGGTTTCCGCCTCACCCTCGAGGAAAAGCCGGCGTTCATTGCCCATTATGCTCATAGATCTCTTGCCCCCGGGTGGGTTTCAGACTCCCGAAAAACCAACGGCAGTGCGTCTATTACATCGTTAGGGATCAAACCCATATACCCATGGGTTTGCGAGGCCCGATCCGCTGCTGCCAGGTGGGCCGATGCTCCGAGCACGGCGGCTTTTTGCCCGTCACCAATCTGTCCCAGAACGGCACCGATAATCCCCGAGAGCACATCCCCCATACCGCCAGTAGCCATGCCGGGGTTGCTGCCACTGACGATGTCAAGGGCGCCGCCTTCAGAAGCGACAACCGTACCTGCGCCTTTCAGGAGAATCGTGCCGCCATACAGTGCCTGCAATTTTCTGGCTGCGGCCATTCTATCCGCTTCTACATCCGGCACCAGACAATTCAGCAGTCTGGCTGCCTCACCCGGGTGCGGCGTCAAAACATGGTTATCCGCCGGTACGGCAACCCGACCGGACAACAGGTTCAGGGCATCTGCGTCAAGCACCCTGGGCTTGCCACTGACAATGACTTGCTCCAGCATCTGCTGCCCCCATGCGCTTCGCCCGATACCGGGGCCGCAGACGACCACTGAAGCTGCGTCAAGCAGCGACGGAAGCTCAGAACCATGAATCAGTCCATGAACCATCACCGACGGACATCTTGCCAGGGCTGCCGTCACATGCTCAGGGCGCGTTGCCAGCGAGACAAGCCCTGCCCCCGAGCGCGCAGCCGCCTCTGCCGCCAGCAGTCCGGCGCCGCCGAAGCCCCGATCGCCAGCCACCACCAGCACATGCCCAAACCGCCCCTTGTGGGCGTTGGCAGGCCGTGGCGGCAACCAGGACATCACAGAGCCCCAATCACGACGAACAGCCACCGGCTTCTGGCCGCTGCCAGCTACACCATCGGCAGTATCCAGGGATTCAAAGACCACCTCACCGCAGACCGCCGCTCCCTGCCCGGTAAATAGGCCGGCCTTAAGCCCGATAAAGGTGACCGTCATGGCTGCGTTAACAACATCTCCTTCGGCCGCCCCGGTGGTGGCATTCAGCCCGGAGGGCAGATCCACTGCGAGCACAGGCGCGGGCGCCTGGTTACATCGGCCTATCAGCCCTGCAAACGGTTCCCGGGGTGCACCGGAAACGCCAGTGCCAAGCATCGCATCGACGATGAGCCCTGCGTCGGAAAACAGATCATCCAGTGAAGAGTCGCTGAGTGCCTCCAGATCGAGCACGTCAACGCCGTCTGCCAGTGCCTTTTGCCAGGCTTTTCGTGCGTCACCGGACAGTTTGCCTGTGGGCGCAACGGCGACACACCGGACATCCAGGCCATGCCTCCTCGCGCTGGCTGCAACCAGGTAGCCATCACCGCCGTTGTTACCCGCACCGCACAGCACCAGAACCGAGCCGCACTTGGGCCAGTGCCGAACCAGACAGCGAAAAGCCGCATGGGCGGCAGACTGCATCAGCTCAAAACCATCGACGCCCTGATTATCAATCACATAGCGATCAATCTGCCTCACCGCATCGGCGGAAAACAGTGCGTCTGGTAGACTGTGTCCAACGGACGGCGGCATGAACCTTTGCTCCCGTTACAGAAACCGGTTTAAGAAAATTGGCCAGATACCTGTAAAGCATAGCAAAACAGTGGAAAAGGTCATAACTTAATCAGATTAATTATCCGTACCCCGGTTCGAGAACGAACTCTGGCACCGGCCGTGACTATGAGCGCCACATCATTGAGCACCAGAACATATCCGGAACTCGCTGATCTGCCAGCGCTTATCCGCCAGTGGGCGGCTGAGCTCGGGTTCTCTGATGTGGGTATCACCACCGCGGATACCGGTGAGCACGCAACCCATTTGCAGGACTGGCTGGCAGCGGGTTACCAGGGCGAAATGGACTATATGGCCTATCATGGTGACAAGCGCTATACGCCCACCTCCCTGGTGCCGGGTACCACTCGGGTGATTTCTGTGAGAATGGACTATCTGCCTTCGCCGGACAGCCCGAAAGAAGCGCTTACTAACCGGGAGGGCGCCTATGTTACCCGTTACGCACTGGGGCGCGATTACCACAAACTGATCCGCAAGCGTCTCGCGCAGCTGGCAGCCAGGATTGATGACGCCGTCAGCGGATACGACTACCGGGCGTTCGTGGACAGCGCGCCGGTATTGGAGCGCGCCCTAGCCCAGAGGGCGGGCCTGGGCTGGATCGGCAAGAACAACATGCTGATCCACCCGAAGGCCGGTTCTTTCTTTTTCCTTGGAGAAATTTTTACCAGCGCGCCCCTACCCGTCGACGAGCCCTTTGAGACCGATCATTGTGGCAGCTGTTCGGCCTGTCTCGATCTATGCCCGACAGACGCCTTTGTCGGCCCTCACAAGCTCGATGCCCGGCGCTGCATCAGCTATCTGACCATTGAACTCAAGGGGAGCATTCCCGAGGAGCTACGCCCGCTGATGGGTAACCGGGTTTTCGGCTGCGACGATTGCCAGTTGGTCTGCCCCTGGCAGAAGTTCAGCAAGCCAACCGGGGAAAAGGATTTTCAGCCCAGACACGGGTTGGACAACAGTTCTCTGGCAGAGCTGTTTCTCTGGACGGAGGAGCAGTTCCTGAAGCGCACCGAGGGATCGGCGATTCGGCGAACGGGCTACGAGGGCTGGCTGCGTAACCTGGCCGTGGGGCTGGGCAACGCGCCATCCACTATTCCAGTGATTGAAGCCCTGAAAAAGCGCGCGGATCACCCTTCCGAGATGGTCCGCGAGCATGTCCAATGGGCACTGAAACGCCACGGTTTATAGTTTGAAGAACTGTTCCCGGTAATGGCGCAGCTCGTTGATGGAGTCCCGGATGTCATCCAGGGCGAGGTGGCTGCCTTTCTTTTTAACCCCGGCCAGGACATCCGGGCGCCAGCGGCGGGCAAGTTCTTTGACCGTGGATACGTCGAGATTCCGGTAGTGGAAGAAGTCTTCCAGTTCGGGCATGTACTTGACCAGGAATCGGCGATCCTGACCAATGCTGTTGCCGCACAGGGGTGACTGGCCCTTTTCGACGTGCTTCTTCAGGAATTCGATGGTCTGCTGTTCGGCTTCAGACTCGGAGATGTCGCTTTCCTGAACGCGCTTGGTGAGGCCGCTTTCACCGTGGGTTCGGGTGCACCATTCGTCCATGGAGTCCAGAAAGGATTGTGGCTGATGGACGGCGATAACTGGTCCTTCTGCCACAATATTGAGTTCTGAATCGGTGATGATTGTGGCCATTTCGATGATCCGTTCTTTTTCCGGATCCAGGCCTGTCATTTCCAGATCGATCCATACGAGGCGACTATTGCTCTCTGCCATTGTTTTCCTAGCCTTCCAGATTTGAGTTTGCGGTCGCGGGGATGTCATTCCGGGAAACGCTACGAGCACATCCATGTGCGCTTGGCGTCGGCCATCCATGGCCGCCGACATTCCCGGAATGACATCCCCACGCCCGCTTGCAACTAAAGAGATATACAAAATGTGACGCCACTTCCGGAAAGCCGGTCCCAGCCCCACCGCGAAATCGAATGATATATCTTTGACGTGCCGGCATTGCTTAGGCCGATCAATTACGATTGCAGTATGATGGCACACCAAGAGCAAAACTTTCATCTGGTTATCCGGGACGTAAATGGCAAAACGGCGACTGAACAAACAGCAGCAATTCCGCATCAAGAAAGTCCAGGAAGAGCGGGCGGCCCGGGCGGCGCACAAGGAGAAGAAGGTTCAGGAGCAGGCTGATGCCGGGGAGCTTGGTCCGGAGCAGGAAGGGTTAGTCATTGCTCACTATGGGCAACAGCTGGATGTCGAAGCGCTTGAAGGCGATTTGGCCGGCAACGTGGTGCGGTGTTTTGTTCGGGCCAACATCGATAGTCTGGTGACCGGCGACAAAGTTGTCTGGCGGCCGGGGAAGAACGAGACCGGGGTTATTGTTGCCCGGGGTGAGCGTCGCAATCTGCTGCAGCGGCCGGATAATTTTGGCGCGCTGAAGCCGGTGGCCGCCAATATTGATCATATTATTCTTGTGATCGCTCCGGAGCCGGAACCCCACGATAACCTGATTGACCGATACCTGGTGGCATCAGAGATCACGGATATTCCGGCCGTGATTCTGTTGAACAAGACGGATCTGATCACCGACAGTAACCGGGATAGTATCGATGCGCTTTTGGGCCGGTATGAGGCTCTGGGCTATGAGGTGGTGCGAACGTCTGCCGCGGAGTCTGGAGATAAGCCGTCGCCGGAGGTTGAGGCGCTGGTGAAGGATCAGACCAGTGTGTTTGTTGGCCAATCCGGCGTGGGCAAGTCCTCGATTATCCAGACCCTGATGCCGGATGAAGCCATTCGCGTTGGGGCTGTATCAGAGAGTACCGGCAAGGGAATCCACACTACGACTACGGCGAAACTGTTCCACCTGCCTCTGGGCGGCGAACTGATTGACTCGCCGGGCATTCGCGAATTCGGGCTCTGGCATATGACGGCGCAGGAGATCGAATATGGTTTCCGGGAAATCCGGGAGGTGATTGGCACCTGCAAGTTCCGCAACTGCCGGCACATGGGTGATCCGGGTTGCGCCATCGACAGGGCCGCAGAGGAAGGGAAAATCAGCCCCGAGCGGCTCAAAAGCTTCCACCGGATTCTTCAGGATATGGCGGAACAACAGGCCCGGGGGCTCAAGCTGGACTGAGGTATCCGGCTTTACCAGTTCAATTCACCCGGTGCCGGCTCTTCCTTCTCCTGCAGCCATTCCCCACTCTCCAGGCGTTCACGGGCAGCCTCCTGCTCTTCTTCGGTTGGCTGGGTGAGATCGATCAGCGGCTCGTCGGACTGGCCTGCGCTGCTCTGGATGTTGTCGACGGTTTTCTTGTTAAGGACGATGATGGAAATGCGGCGATTGACCGGTGCATTCGGATCTTCCTTGTCGAACAGCACGGAATCGCTCAGCCCCACAACGCGGGCAATCTGCTGCTGGCGAACACCGCCGGCCACGAGGGCTCTTCTGGCAGTATTGGCCCGATCTGCTGACAGCTCCCAGTTGGTGTAGCCTGGCCGGCCATTGAACGGTGTAGAGTCGGTGTGCCCGGTAATGCTGAGCTTGTTGTTCACGGAGCCCAGTGTTTTGGCCAGCTCAAACAGAATATCCTGAGAGTAATACTTCAGCTCTGCCCGGCCGCTATCGAACATGGGACGCCCCGACCGGTCGACGATCTGGATTCGCAAGCCCTCGTCGGTGATATCGATCAGTAGTTGATCCTTGAACTCCTGAAGGGTTTCATTCTGTTCGATGCGATCTTTCAATTCCTGAAACAGCTCCTCCATACGCCGCTGCTCGAGGGTTTCGGAGAGCTCATCCACCACCTGGTCTTCGATCTGGATCTGGCTGGACTCGATATCCGGACTTGCCTCGTTGACCACCGATGCACTGCCCTCAAGATCGACGGGGTTCGGCGAGCCCCCTTCTGTGAAACCAACGGGATCCCGGAAATAGCCCTCTACGGCTTTTTTCTGCTCAGGCGATGCTGTAGCCGTTAACCAGAGTACCAGGAAGAACGCCATCATGGCGGTTGCGAAATCGGCAAACGCAACTTTCCAGGAACCACCATGGTGGCCACCGGCAACAACCTTTTTCCGCTTGATGATGATCGGTTGCTCTTCCACGAATCGGCTCCGGGCTCAGATGAGGACGTTTTTACTTGGAGCGAACGTGGTCGTTCAGCTCCTGGAATCCAGGGCGTTTGTCCGTGGGCAATGCCTTCCGGCCAAACTCGATGGCCATCTGGGGTGCCTGTCCGGATACGGTTGCGACAATTGACGATTTTACGCACTCGTAGGCCTTCAGCTCGTATTTTGCCGCGTGTTCCATGGCAATGGACGCAGGACCAACGAAGCCATACCCCATAAAGATGCCCAGGAAGGTACCCACCAGGGCCGCAGCCACACTGAGACCGATTTTTTCCGGCCCCTCGGTGAGGAAGTTCATGGTAATCACGATACCAAGCACAGCGGCGACGATGCCGAGCCCGGGCAGCGCATCGGCAATCTTGTTGACCGCGTGGGCAGGCTCCTCAAGCTCATGCTGGCGACTGTCGATTTCGTTCTCCATCATGCCTTCCAGCTCATGGGTTGCCATGTTGCCGGAGCTGATAATGCGCAGATAATCGGTGATAAAGGCCAGCAATTCCTTGGATTTCATAATGGCCGGGTAGCGACTGAAAATCTGACTGGACTCGGGGTTGTCGATATCTTCCTCGATCGCCATCACACCCTGTTTACGGGACTTATCGAAAATCTCATAAAGCAGGCTCAGGAGGTCCATGTAGAACGCTTTTTTGTAGGGCGAGCCTGTGAGCAGCTGAATACCCCTGCCAAACACCTCTTTCAGGGTGTGCATGGGATTGGCAATAATGAACGACCCCAGAGCCGCCCCGAAAATGATCAACACTTCGGTCGGCTGCCAGAGCACCATCAGATTGCCGCCGTGGAGAACATAGCCAGTCAACACGCTGGCCAGAACAATAATCGAACCGACGATCAGTAACATAGAATCTACGCACGCCCTATTTTCTTGGTTATTGGCCGAAGCCGGAAGCTGCCACGCACAAGTTGACCCGATAATAGCAAGGCCATGCCACAACCGCGAAGCCGTGAAACAATTTCTATACAGGTGGCAGTCTTTGGTAAACTTCGCGCCTTTGAGCGCAAAGGATCACATTTAATGTTCGACAAGCTTTTTGTTCTGAGCCAGTACATCACGCCGCAACTGGGGGTTTCCAACCTTGCCGGTCGTCTGGCCGACAGTGACAGCTCCCCTGCGCTCAAGAACCGGGTCATCAAGTGGTTTATCGGCCGCTACGGCGTTGACATGAGCGAAGCGGCCGAAACGGATCCGGAAGCCTACCCTACCTTCAATGCGTTTTTCACCCGAGCGCTGAAGCCAGGCATCCGCCCTCTGGCGGACGGCGAAAAAACCCTGGTCAGCCCTGTTGACGGTGCCATCAGCCAGTTGGGACAGGTAACCGGAGACCGGGTATTCCAGGCCAAAGGCCAGTCTTTCAGCCTGAGTGAATTGCTGGGCGGCGAAGAAGCAACCACCGCACCGTTTACCAGCGGCGAGTTCTCGACAATCTATCTCTCTCCAAAAGACTATCACCGCATCCATATGCCGATGGCAGGCACACTCAGGCAAATGATCCATGTACCCGGCAAGCTATTCTCGGTGAATCCGGTTACTGCCGAGAACGTTCCGAACCTGTTTGCCCGCAACGAACGGGTTGTCTGTATCTTCGATACCGATTCCGGCCCCATGGCAATGGTACTGGTTGGCGCCATGATCGTCGGCAGCGTGGAAACCCGCTGGGCAGGCGTGGTTGTACCCGGCAGCAGGCAGGTTACCTCAACGCGGCATGAAGGTGAGCAGGCGATCAGCTTCGAGAAAGGTGAAGAGATGGGGCGGTTCCGCCTTGGTTCAACGGTGATTATGGTTATGCCCAAGGGGGCCGTCACCTGGAACAGCGATCAGGTGGCCGGAAAAACCGTCCGCATGGGTGAGGCCTTTGGAGCCCTGGCCTGATCGGTTCTTTTAGGCTCACGCCCGCTCGAACGGAAAGGCGAGAACCTCACTGATATCCTGAACCCCGAGTTTGAGCATCAACAGGCGATCCAGTCCGAGGGCGACACCAGCGCACTCGGGCAATCCCTGCTCAAGACCGGCAAGAAACGCCTCATCCAGCGCCATTTCGGGCTTTCCGGAGTGCCTTCGTAGCTGATTATCGGCTTCAAATCTCAGCCTCTGTTCCTGCGGATCGGTCAATTCCCAGTAGCCGTTACACAGTTCAAGGCCATCTATGTACAGCTCGAAACGGTGCGCCGTTTCGTAACCCTGCGAAAGTGAGACCCTGGCCAGAGAGGCCTGCGACGCTGGATAGCCGGTTATGAACACGGGTCTGTCCCGGCCAAGATGCGGCTCCACCGCAAAACTCATCAACAGATCCAGGCAGCTATCGCGCCCGAGATCCGCCAACTGTTCCGGCTCCATCCATTGCTCACAGCGACGCATCAGCTCCCGATCGGTTGCCGCAAAAGGATCAAGGCCCGCCCAGCGCTCCAGTGCGTCCCGATACTGGATAGTGACTGGTCGCTGACATTGCAGCCAGCCGCACACGAGATCCGACACTTCTTCCATAAGCGCCACGTCATCAAAACCCGTCCGGTACCATTCCAGCATCGAGAATTCCGGGTTATGGCGACGCCCCTGCTCGCCGTTGCGGAACACCCTGGAGATCTGATAAATCGAACCTGAGCCAGCTGCAAGCAGACGTTTCATGTGGTATTCGGGAGAGGTCTGGAGCCAACCCCCGGTCGTGGAACCGGCGGTGACCTGGGCGTGAATGCCATCGAGGTTGACGTCGGTGACGCCGCACCGCCCCAGAATCGGCGTCTCGACCTCAAGCACCCCTCTTCTCGCAAAAAAGCCGCGCACAAACGCCAGTTGCTGTGCACGGCTTTCGAGGGCAGCCTGCGAGGCAGAAGGCTGCCAGACAGGTTTGCGGGTCATGGCTGGATTAACTGCTCTTCACCCGGCTGACGTATTCGCCGGAGCGGGTATCAACCTTGAGTACTTCACCGATGGTAATGAACAGAGGTACGTTGACCACGGCACCGGTGGAGAGCGTCGCGGGCTTGGAGCCGCCCTGAGCGGTGTCGCCCTTCATGCCCGGATCGGTATCGACCACTTCCAGCTCGACGAAATTGGGGGGCGTTACCGACAGTGGCGAGCCGTTGTAGAGCGTCACGGTGTACACGTCCTGCTCTTTCAGCCACTTCAGGGCATCGCCGACCGCCTTGGCATCAGCCGGGTACTGTTCGAAAGAGCCGTCAGTGAGCATGAAGTGCCAGAACTCACCATCGGTATAGAGGTATTCCATGTCCTGATCAATGACATCTGCGGCTTCCAGAGTTTCGCCGGACTTGAACGTGCGCTCCCAGACCCGGTTGGTCATGAGGTTACGCAGCTTTACGCGGTTGAAGGCCTGCCCCTTACCGGGTTTTACAAACTCGTTCTCGAGAATGATGCAGGGGTCGCCATCCAGCAAAACCTTAAGACCGCCGCGAAATTCATTGGTAGAATATGAAGCCATGAAATGTCCACCTGACAAAATGCTGTTTAGAATTCGAAGGGCGTTATGATACAGCGAACCCCCGCCCGTATAGAAGCCCACCTTTCCGACCACGAACATCGCAGCTGGCAGCAATTGCTGTCGGACTCTGTGACGTCGCCGGAAGAGCTGCTCCGACGACTGGAGTTGCCCGAGGAACCTTGGCTGTCGGCGGCACGGCAAGGCCATCGCCTGTTTTCGGTACGGGTTCCCGAGCCGTTTCTCGCTCGCATGGAAAAGGGCAATCCCGCTGACCCCCTGCTCAGACAGGTGCTTCCTCTTGCTGGAGAAACCGGTCACGCGCCGGGTTTTGTCAGCGACCCACTGGAAGAGTCGGGCGCTATTGCCACCACCGGGCTCATTCGAAAATACCGCAGCCGAGCCCTGTTAATGGTGACCGGACAATGTGCGATCAACTGCCGCTACTGTTTTCGCAGGCACTTTCCCTACGATGAACAGCGACTGAACCCCGATGATAGAAAGCGGGTAATTGACACTCTGGCGGCCAGCCCGGAAATCAATGAAGTCATTTTCAGCGGCGGTGACCCCCTGGCTGTCAACGACCGACTGCTGGCCCAATGGGCGACCGCCATAAGTGGCATCCCGCACATTCGTCGCCTGCGTTTGCATACACGCCTGCCAGTGGTCATCCCGCAAAGGGTCTGTAACGAGCTTTTGAAATGGCTCTCCACAACGCCCCTTCAGATCGTGATCGTGTTGCACGTCAATCATCCGGCGGAGATGGACACCGCCACGCGCCGGGCCCTCTCGTATCTCCGGGCCGCAGGAGCAACACTGCTTAACCAGAGCGTTATCCTGAGGGGCGTGAATGATCAGGCCTCGGTGCTTGAAGAACTGAGCGAGACCCTGTTTGAAGCAGGCGTAATGCCCTATTACCTGCACGCATTTGACCCGGTGGCAGGCGCCCACCATTACGATGTGCCGGATGAAGAAGCGCGACACCTGGTGCGTGAACTGCTGTCGAGATTGCCAGGATTCCTGGTGCCAAAACTGGTAAGAGAGGAGCCAGGCAAGGAAAGCAAGACCCCGATCAACCTGTTCCCGTGACCGGTTTCGCAAAAAAGGGCCTGATTTCACTTGTCAAAGATTGTCAACTCATGATCTTCTCGCTTTTTACGACTGGTTTGCTACTTTAAAGTCCAGTAATGTTGAAGATAAAAACATGTATTTACGGCGTTTTCCTGACAGGCCGGTGGGCACTTAGTAGCCACCAGTGGCCGGCCAGGGCCAACCCCGGAATACCACTTGTGGTCCAGACATTGGCATGCATTCATGGAAGGTAAGACCCTGAAACCTGATCTCCGCGTTCCCGAACAGAAAACGGCCAGTCTGTCGTTCTGTGACACGACGCCCAAGGCGTTCCGGGTCTGGATTGACCAATTGCCTATGGCCAATATTGGCGAGGTATCACGGCAGCTCTACCATGCCATTATCGAGCTGAACCACCTGTTTCTGACACCCCACCAACGCATGCAGTTCCTGGAGCTTATCCGGGAAAAGATTCATTTCGTGTGCAACGAGCTTTCCCGGCACTACCTCGGTCTGGCCGTGGCGCTTCCTGAAAAACAAAGGAAAATCGCCAACCTGTCCCAGGCGCTTCAATTACACCTGGCCGGCGGTTACAAACTGTGTGTGCTGGAGTTCATCGACAACGGAGGCCTGGACAAAAACCGCCGCCAGATTGCCACCGCAGCGCATCGCGCCATTTCCGAACTTTCGGCAACGATTCTGAGATCACATCAACTCTATTGCCCCAGCCCTGCCCAGAGCTGGCTCGAGTGTCATCGGCTGTACCGGTTTGCCCATCGCAACAAGCTCTCCGTGGTTCAGGTGGAAGACGACACGCTCCTGCATCGTCGCACCAGCTCAGTAGCCGATGCCTACAAGAGAATTCTCCTTCTTGGCTGTGCTCGTCCGAATCAGCTGCGACAGTCGGAACTTCTGCATGTCTATGAGCTTTGTGAATCATGGACTGACCACACCCGTTGCGGGCCTGATATCGATGACGACAGTCTCTTCGTAATCAACATGGAACGGGACAACCCACCGTTTTACCGCAGCCTTCTGGAACAAAAGCCCGGTGATGAGAGCTTTGGCTTCGATACCCGGGATCTCTCGGCGATGCTCTCTGAAACGCTTCACGCCCGGCGTGAGCATAAGGAGACCGATCACGAACTGAGAGTACCGGCAAAGGTCAGCGACACCCTGCTCACCCATCTCAGCCAGGCCCTGGGCATTCTCGCCAAGCGAAATTTCAACCGAATCGCCAGCCAGGGATCTCTCGAAGTGTGCGTGGGTCTGACCGCCGCCCATTACTTCATCGCCGGCGAGAAAACGTTTACCGAATTCGTGAATGGCAATGACAACGGCCATCATGAGGATGAAAACCTGTTCGTACGGTCTTCACGCCAGAAACAGGATGCCTGGTCGGGCGCCCACGATGCAGGGCCCAGCGATGAACGACTCCATGCCGCCGATACGCCCATCAATTTCAAAGGTTCCTTCGGCAACTCGCAGGCGCCATCGACGGACAGGAATCGGCCGAGGTCTCACCACTCCCTGTTGATCAATACAAGTCCGGGCGGCTACTGCGTTGCCTGGGAAAGCAATGTGCCACCCTCACTGCAGGCCGGTGAAATCCTGGGGGTTAGGGAGCAAAGCACCCACCCCTGGAGCGTAGCCGTTGTGCGCTGGATTCGTCAGATCAAGAACCAGGGTACGCAGGTCGGAATTGAGCTCCTGGCCCCCAGCGCCTCACCCTGCGGGGTTCGCCTTGTTCAGAAGGTAGGAAATAGCAGCGAATATCTACGTGGCTTGCTGCTGCCGGAAATCAGCGTGGTCAACCAATCCGCCACGCTGATCACACCTCGCCTGCCGTTCCAGTCCGGGAGCCGCATTTCCCTGCTCCACGACGGCCGGGAGGACCAGGGACAACTGTCTCGCAAGGTCTCCTCCACTGGCAGCATCAGCCAGTTCGAACTCAAATTGCAGAATGCCGCAACGCTGAATGCTGGCGCCCCACCAGCATCGTCCGGTGCCAGCGAGGATGAGTTCGACTCGCTCTGGCCATCGCTGTAAGGTCACCAAACTGAGACACCGGCCCGGCAGAGGGTTGTTATTGAACCACAACCCCTGCATCATTCAGCGTTAGTGAATGAACCGTGTATCACGAGACGCCCTTCGAATGCAGAAAAAGAACGCGACCGTACACCTGCTGATTCTTGATCCATCGCAAAACGATGCCGAATCGCTGGTCAGCCTGCTCCGCAACTCCGGCAAGGCCACCCGAGCCCACAGAATTACCTCGGAAGAAGATCTTGAGGAGACGCTGAAAGCGGGTAACTGGGATCTCCTTCTGGCCCGTGATCTGGACCAGGAATTCTCGGCCGATGATGCCCTTGCCATGATCCGCAGGATGGACAAGGACATTCCGTTTATCCTCCTAACGGAAGAGGAAAGCCGCGAACGCACGGTTGGCATGATGAAGGCAGGCGCCCAGGATACTGTGGCTTTTGAGCATACCGACCTGATTGTTCTGAAGGTAAACCGGGAGCTGGCAGCCCTTGATGAGCGAAGAAGGCGTCGTGTTCTGGAATCCCACCTGCGAGAGGCAGAACAGCGCTGCCAGTTGCTCCTCGAGAGCTCCAAGGATGCCATTGCCTACATCAACGACGGCATGCATATCTATGCCAACCAGTCGTACATGGAATTCCTCGGATACGACGATATTGACGACCTTATCTGCGTTCCGGTGCTGGACACCCTTACTCCGGAAAGCCAGGAAAAGTACAAGGAGTTCATGAAGTCGTTTGCCGAAAAGGGCGAAGACGGCATGACCATGAACTGCACGGCACGGCGTAGCGACGATCACGAATTGAACGTCACGATGTCGGTATCGGCTGCGACCTATGACGGCGAGGCCTGCACACAGATTGTGTTGCAGCCAGAGCACAGCGATGCGGAACTGGAAGAAAAGCTTCGCCAGATCAGCAGCCAGGATCTTTTGACTGGCCTCTACAACCGTCAGTACCTGATGGATGCACTCGCCGAAGCCATTGCCACTGCCGGCAAGAAGAATGAGACCGGTGCGCTGGCTTACATCGCCCTGGACAACTTCATGAGCATGAAGGGCCAGGTAGGCATTTCCGGCGCAGACTTGCTCTTGGGGGATCTGGCCAACCTGCTCAAGGAACAGGCCGGGGAGGATCTCACCCTGGCACGTCTGAGCGACGATGCCTTCAGCCTGCTGTGCCAGCCATGCGACGAAGGCACGATGGTCGAACACGCCGAGCGTATCCGTAAGGCCGTAGAAGACCATCTTTTCGACATCAATGATCGCACGGTACAGCTGACTGTGAGCATCGGTGTTGCGTCAATTACCGAGAACTCTCCGAAGGCCGAGGAGCTCATGGCCCGGGCGCATACGGCGTCTGCGGAAGTGCGCAAGCTTGAGGGTCATGCCGAAGGCAACGGTGTGGTGGTGTACAACCCGGCCGACTTCGAAACACTGGATCAAAGCAATTCGGTGGAAGCGATTCAGAAAGCCCTGGACGACAACCGATTCCGCCTTCTGTTCCAACCGATCATCAACCTGCGCGGTGAAGGCGAAGAGCATTACGAAGCCTTCGTGCGTATGCTCGACAAGGACGACGAGGAAGTCTCCCCCTATGACTTCCTGCCGCCGACGGGCCCGAGCGACACCGCTATCAAGATCGACCGCTGGGTTATCCTGCAGACCATCAAGCAGCTCTCCAGCCACCGGTCACGGGGTCACGATACCCGCCTGTTCCTCAATGTGACGGCTGAAACCCTGCAGGATAAGACCTTCACTCCATGGCTGAGTGTCGCCCTGAAGGCCGCCCGTCTGCCCGGAGACTCCCTGATCTTCCAGATCCGTGAAGGCGATGCCAACAACTTCATGAAGCAGGCGAAAGACTTCACCAAGGCGGTCCACGAGCTTCACTGCAAGGTATCCATCGCCCAGTTCGGCTGCGCCCTCAATCCCTTCAATACCCTGAAGCACATCGATACCGACTACGTGAAAATCGATGGTTCCTTCACGGAAGAAATCCAGAAGAGCGATGAGGCCAAGGAGCAGGTCAAGGAAATGGTCAAGAGCCTGCAGTCCAGCGGCAAGCTCACCATCATTCCGCTGGTGGAGAACGCCGGCGTTCTCGCCACACTATGGCAGGCCGGCGTGAATTACATTCAGGGCTACTATCTGCAGGCGCCGGTACCGGAAATGAACTACGACTTCGGCGACAACTGAGCCTGATCGGCTCAGAAGTCGGCGTTTTCCAGACTCTGGTTGGTTTCGCTCTCCCGGAAACCAATCAGATAAAGGATTGCGTCCAGACCCAGCGTGGAAATCGCATGGCGAGCCGACTCCTTGACCAGGGGTTTGGCACGGAACGCCACACCCAGGCCAGCCTGACTGAGCATGGGGAGGTCATTGGCGCCATCACCGACGGCAATCACCTGTTCCCGGGCAATATGCTCCTTCTCGGCGATCTGCAGCAGCAGTTCTGCCTTCCGCTTGCCGTCCACAATCTGCCCTGACACCCGTCCGGTGACCTTGCCAGCCTCGATCTCAAGCTCGTTCGCGTAGATGTAATCGATGCCAAGTTTGCGCTGCAGATGGCGGGCAAAGTAGGTGAATCCGCCCGACAGGATGGCCGTGCGATAACCCAGTGCCTTGAGACTTCGAATCAGGTGCTCAGCCCCCTCGGTCATTCGCAGCCGTGAGGCGATGCCCTCAAGTACCGACTCGTCCAGCCCCTTCAAAAGCGCAAGGCGCTCGGCGAAACTCTGGCTGAAATCCAGTTCGCCCTGCATGGCCCTCTCGGTAATCTCCGCCACCTGCTCGCCCACGCCGGCTTCCGCCGCGAGTTCGTCGATCACTTCGGCTTCGATCAGCGTGGAGTCCATATCAAAGACCACGAGACGACGATTACGCCGGAAAATGGAATCCTCCTGGAACGCAATATCCACATTCATTTCGCCCGCGATGTGCAGGAAGTCCGCGCGCAACTGCTCGAGATCCGATGGTGTACCCCGAACCGAAAACTCGACACAGGCAATCCGGTTATCGGCGGCGTTCAGAGAAGGCCGGGCAGACAGCCGGGAAATATTGTCGATATTCAGGCCGTGGCGGGCGGTAATGGCCGAAACACGGGCAATCTGCTCGGCTTTGATATCTCGGGCCAGCAGCGTCACGATGTAGCAGGCCCGGTTCCGGGCGGCGGCCCAGGATTGGTATTCCTCCACCGTGATGGGCGCAAACCGCACCTGCAGATCCAGGGCATGGAGCCGGAACAACAGATCCCTGATGACCGGAGAGGATTTGGACTCGTCCGGAATTTCGATCAGGATGCCCCAGGTCAGGTGATCGTGGATGACCGCCTGGCCAATATCCAGAATCCGCACATCGTAACGCCCCATGATGCCGGTGATTTCCGACGTCAGGCCCGGTTTGTCACGCCCGGAGACATTAATCAGTACCAGTTCACTCACTGTCGACACCCTCACTGTCTGAGCCGGCCTCTTCCTGCGCCCGAGCAGCGGAAGGAATCACATCGATGCCATCAACCCGTTGCAGTCCCCTGGGCAGCTTGTGGCCGCGCCGGCCCCGCTCTCCGAGGTAGTGTTCAAGGTCACTGAACTGGAGCCCCATCTTGCGCTTGCCCGCCCGGACCTCCAACTGGTCGTCCTCGGCAAATACGGCCACTGCCACCACATATTCCTCGCGGTTCTGGACCCTGGCAGAAGGAATGCTGATGATCTTGTTACCCTTACCCTTGGCGAGTTCCGGCAGCTCGCTCAGCGGGAACACCAGCATACGGCCCTCGTTGGACACCGCTCCAAGGTACAATGTTTTTTCAGTGCTCGGTATTACCACCGGAGCCATGATCCTTGCTCCTTTGGGGACACTCACTACCGCCTTGCCATTGCGGTTTTTGCTGATCATGTCGTTCAGTGATGTCACAAAACCATAGCCCCCATCGGTGACCAGCAGTGCCTTGCGGGACGGATCCCCCATCAACAGCCCTGAAAAGCTTGCCCCGGAAGGAGGGTTGATCCGCCCGGTTAGCGGCTCGCCCTGCCCCCTGGCAGACGGCAGGCTGTGAGCCATCAGCGAATAGGCCCGCCCGGTGGAATCCAGGAAGATCGCCTGCTGGTTATTGCGCCCACGGGCCGCCAGGGAGAAACGGTCGCCGGCTTTGTAGCTCAGGCCTTCCGGCTCGATGTCATGCCCTTTGGCCGCGCGAACCCAGCCTTTTTCAGACAAGACGACGGTCACCGGGTCGTTCGAAACCAGATCCACTTCACTGAAGGCCCGGGCCTCTTCACGCTCGACAATAGGTGAGCGACGGTCATCACCAAAGGTTTCGGCATCTGCCTGCAGCTCGCTCTTGATCAGCTCGCGGAGCCGGTCTTCAGAACCGAGAATGGACTGGAGTTCATCCCGTTCGGCTGAGAGCTCATCCTGCTCGCCGCGAATTTTCATTTCCTCGAGCTTGGCCAGATGGCGCAGTTTCAATTCGAGGATGGCTTCGGCCTGATCGGCAGACAAACCGAAACGGGCCATCAACTCGGCCTTGGGCTTGTCTTCAGTACGGATGATTTCGATCACTTCATCAATGTTGAGATAAGCAATCAGCAAGCCTTCCAGGATATGCAGGCGAGCAAGAACCTTGTCCAGGCGATGCTGGAGACGACGGATTACAGTAGTGCGACGGAAGGCCAGCCACTCGGTCAGAATCTGCTGCAATCCCTTCACGCCCGGCCGGCCGTCATTACCGATCACATTGATGTTGACCCGATAGGTTTTCTCGAGATCGGTGCTGGCGAACAGGTGCGCCATCAAGCCATCAAGATCGACCCGATTGGAGCGGGGCACAATCACCAGGCGGGTCGGATTTTCGTGATCGGATTCGTCACGAAGGTCGGCCACCATCGGAAGCTTCTTGGTCTGCATCTGGTGGGCAATCTGCTCCAGCACACGGTTACCGGAGACCTGGTGTGGGAGGTCCGTAACCACGATTTCGCCGCTTTCCCGAATCCAGCGGGCGCGCATCCGCAAGGATCCGCGGCCGGTTTCGTACATCTGCCGGATGTCCTTCCGGGGAGTAATGATTTCCGCCTGGGTCGGAAAATCCGGGCCTTTGATGTGTTCACAAAGCTCTTCCACCGTCGCCCCGGGCTGATCCAGCAGGCGTATACAGGCGGCGGTCACTTCCCGCACGTTGTGCGGCGGGATATCGGTGGCCATACCAACCGCAATACCGGTGGTGCCATTCAGAAGCACATGAGGCAACCGGGCAGGCAGTACCGACGGCTCTTCCATGGTGCCATCAAAATTGGGCACCCAGTCCACCGTACCTTGCCCAAGCTCGCCCAGGAGTACTTCCGCGAAAGGCGCCAGGCGGGATTCGGTGTAACGCATGGCGGCAAAGGATTTCGGGTCGTCCGGCGAGCCCCAGTTCCCCTGCCCGTCCACCAGCGGGTAACGGTAAGAAAAAGGCTGGGCCATCAGCACCATGGCTTCGTAACACGCGCTGTCACCATGGGGGTGAAATTTACCCAGCACGTCGCCCACGGTGCGCGCGGACTTCTTGTATTTCGAGGTGGATTTCAGTCCCAGCTCGGACATGGCATAGACAATTCGCCTCTGAACCGGTTTCAGGCCATCGCCGACATTGGGAAGTGCCCGGTCAAGAATGACGTACATGGAATAATCGAGATAGGCCTTCTCCGTGTAATCCCGGAGCGAAACCCTCTCGAAGCCTTCATCCGTAGTCTGAAACTCTGGCATGGATGCCTCTTTGATTGCCTGTGTTGCCTGATTTGAAAACCATCGGTGATGCTGTGCCCTGGCCCCGTAATAATCACCGGACAGCAGGAGCGCACATTATATGGAGCAAGGCGCCGATACACCAACAACCTGCGGATTTATTGGCCAAAAACGGACCGCCGTTGCACAGACGCCTGATTCCAATAGCGGAATTCCCGCATGGAGAGTCTGTAAGGTGGGCCGTATTCTCGCATTCAGTGAATAGAAGACCGTTTTACTTCTCTGACAAGCGGAACACTATGAAACCCAACATCAAAGCCTGCGGGCAAGCCATGGTCACAGCCATGGTAAATGCAGTTCTGGCGGTAGCACTGATGCTCCTTGTGGAGTTTGCAATCAGTGGCAGCTTCCAGATTCCCGAGACCTATCTCTGGGCAGGATTACTGATCTGGGTGGTCATTTTCGCGGGACAGTTCTGGCGACAGCGACATCTCTGCAGATCCTGCGACACACCATCGGAATCACCCGACCCCTCCCGATAACCCGATCTGCTCCCGGCCAGAATGCTGCCTCCTTGACCGGGAGCAATTACCCAGTTGTTTTTCAAATCATTCTCTTCCCCGATGCTATATTGGCAATAAGCCAAACCGACAGTACGGGAGAGATCTATGGATTTTGGTAAGCGTTTGGGGCTTCGGGTAAAAGTTGCTTTGCCTTTCGCTATTACCGCAGTAGCCCTGATTGTTATCGGGTTGTTCGCTGTCAGTACCGTCCGGAATCTGGTCTCCGACACCGACAACATTGCCGAAACCTACCTGCCATCCGTCAGCGAAATCCTCAATGGTGACCGGGATCTCTACCAGGCAATGGTGGCCCAGATGGCCTTTGTGGACGCCCAGTTCAACAATGAGGAGGGTGAGAACTACCTCGCCAGTTTCGATGAAAATGCTGGACAGGCTCTCGAACGCTTTAACCAGGCGGTGGCCAGGCTTGAAGGCACTGGTGTATCCGATGTTGCCAGAGGGTTTGATACGGCCTACGAGCGTTGGCTGAGTTCCGCCCAGCGAGTTCTTCAGCTGGCAGAGACGGGAGATGCCGAGCAGGCACGATCGTTGGCAGCCAGTGAGACCAACGAGCTTTTCGATAATCTCCGCAATTACTTTGATGAGGTTGGCGCTCACGCCGATGCGCAAGCCCAGATTCGAGCCGGTGAAGCCTCGTCTGAAGGCCAGAGCAGCTCGGTGACCATCCTTTTGATCACAGTCGTCGCCATACTGATCAGTATTGGGCTCTTCGCTGTATTCCTGAAAATGATTATCGCATCGATTAGTGCCCTCCGGGATCAACTGGACAATATCGCCCAGGGAGAAGGCGATCTGACCCAGCGAATTCCGGTCGAGATGGATGATGATCTGGGCAAACTCGCAAAAAGCTTCAACCTGGTCCTGGAAAACCTGCAATCGATGATTGGCTCCATCCAGCAGTTGACCCGGGAGCTTGGCACTGGTGCTTCAGATCTTGCCCGGGCGGCGAAGGATAACAACGATGGCGTGACGCGACAGACGGACTCCATTTCCATGGTCGCCACTGCCATCAACGAAATGCAGAGTGCCATCGAAGAGGTTGCTGGCAACGCCTCCAGGGCCGCGGAGATTACACGGGAGGCGGAAGAAAAGGGCAAGAACGGCGCACGAATTATCCGCAGCTCTTCAGAGCAGGTGCACCGGCTGGCCGCCCAGATTTCAAAAGCCGTGGAAGTCATCCGCAAGCTGTCTGACGATTCCGACAACATCACGTCCGTTCTGGACGTAATCAGGGGCATTGCCGAGCAAACCAACCTGCTGGCATTGAACGCCGCTATCGAGGCAGCACGTGCCGGCGAGCAGGGACGGGGCTTTGCCGTTGTTGCCGATGAAGTCAGGACCCTGGCGCAACGTACAGGGCAATCGACGGAAGATATTCAGACGATGATCACCACGCTGCAGACCGGCGTTGCGGACATTGTCTCGGTGATGGAGACGGGCAGCAAGGAGGCAAGCGAAACCGAAAAACTGGCCACCGATGCAGAATCTGAACTCAAAGCCATTCTGGAGGCTATGGCAAACATTGCAGATGTAAACACCAGTGTTGCGTCAGCCACTGAAGAGCAAACTCAGGTAGTGGACGAGATCAACCGCAGCATCACTGAAATCAACGATCTGGCAACAGAGAGCGCAAATCGCTCACGGGATATTGATGGAATCAGTGAATCCCTAGAGGGCTATGCGAGGGAACTGGAAAGTCAGACAGGCAGATTCCGGGTCTAGGCCCGGAATCTGTCAGTGGCAGGGTCAGCCAGGATTACTGCCGGATACCCTCGACAGAAATGATGATCTCAACGGTCTCGGAGGCCTTTCCGAGATCCATCGGGATACCGAAGTCTTTCAGGCGAAGCTCGGTTTCAGCTTCAAAACCCATGCGATAGCCTCCCCAGGGGTCCTCACCATGACCCAGCATTTCGGCATCCAGGGTGACTTCCTTGGTAACACCACGGAGAGTCAGGTCACCGATGATATCTGCCTCGCCTTCTTCATCCAGCACCACGCGCTTGCTCTTGAAAGTTGCCTGCGGAAACTCGTCCACATACAGGAAGTCTTCGCTACGCAGGTGCTTATCACGCTCTGCATGATTGGAATCCACACTGCTGGTATCGATCGTCACGTTCACGGTGCTGTTTTCGGGATTCTCGGCGTCATAAACAAATTCGCCGTCAAAATCGTTAAAACGCCCGTAGAGCCAGCTATAGCCCAGGTGGGAAATCTTGAAAGTGACGAACTGGTGGGCGCCTTTGGTATCAAAGGCATAGGTGCCACTGTGCTCGTCGGCATGAACCGCACCAACAAGCGCCATCGACACGGCAGAAGCAAGCAGAACTTTTTTCATGATTAACTCCCTTATTTCATAGGTGCCCGACTCCCGGGCGTTACACGATGAGAAAAACGGCAGACGGGTCACTTCCCGAACATACGCCACAAGGTCCGATCACGATCAAACAGATGGTGTTTCAAAGCCCCGGCCGCATGGACCGCTGCAAGGGCAACTATTGCCCATGTTGACCAGTAGTGAACGGTCCCGGCGGTGTCTTCCATTCCCTTGATCTGGCCGGTAACTGATGGCACCTCAAACCAGCCGAAAACGCTGATTGAAGAACCGTCCGCTGTTGAAATCAGGTAACCGCTCACCATGGCAACGAAAATCAGCACATACAGCAGGAGGTGGGCCATGTGAGCGCTTCGGATCTCCCAGCGCTTGTGACCGGGCAACGGCTCCGGCGCCTCGTTCAACATTCGCCAGGCCACACGAAAAAGCATCACCATCAGCAAAAGAATTCCGATGCTGCGGTGGATGTCGGGTGCTCTGCGATACCAGTCGTCGTAATACGACAGATCCACCATCCAGAAACCGAGCCCGAAAAGTCCAAGAACAACCACAGCGACAAGCCAGTGGATAATGATCGCCACTAAACCGTAGCTGGCCGGAGTGTTTCTGAATTGCATGATGAAAAATGACCCTATTCCCTGGTTAAAGGTGATTAGGCGAGTTTAGAAACTCGGAACGACGAAAAAAATCGAAATCTTTTGCAGCGCTACATCAGAATTTCTGACCATTCCCCCGCCTTTTGCCTTTGGTCGCATACGGGTTTTACGGATTGCTCAAAATTATAGCAACGATAGACTTATTGCATATTTGAACGCCCCGTCTGGGGCCTCAGTGACCGAGAGGACAGGACATGGAACTCGAATTCGACGAAAGCGTGGTTGTACCCAGCAACAATTGATTCTCTGGCGGTCCGCCCGGGCCGCTGGGCTCCTCTCCCCATCTCAAGACAGCGAAAGATACAAACCGTTTCCACTTTCCACATGAAACAGTGGTAATAAACGCGTTTTTTTGGCAATCTTCCCTCCAACTATCAGTAACTTCGCAAGTTTTACTGCGTCATCTGTACTGATAAAAGACAGTTCAGGCGCCAGAGTGGGGCGGCTGATGCGTTCGTTTAATTGACCAGAATCAGCTATGTCGAAACGCCTCCCTGAAAAGCTGACAGATCCCGAAGTGGAACTGTTATCCCCTATGCTGAACAGGGAAGGTGATACATGGACTGCCGATTTTCGCGGACTGACCCTCAGAACAGCACTCCAGCCCATCTACAGCATTTCGCACAAGCGCATCGTCGGTTACGAGGCTTTGATCAGAGCGTTTGATAACGATAACTCCGCCGTCCTGCCGCTCCATCTTTTTCAGCTACCGACTTCAGACGCGGAAAACCTGCTCCTCGACCGCCTGTGCCGATACCTTCACATACGTAATTACAGTGGCATCCGCGATCAACTGAACTGGCTTTTCCTTAACGTCTCTCCGCAAGTGGTCACCAGCGGCAGCCAAGCCGATTCGTTTTTCGGTCAATTGCTCACCAAGACCGGGCTTCCGCCGCACCGTATTGTCATGGAAATCGTCGAGCAGCCAACAGACGATGCAGAAAGGCTGCGGGAAACCGTTGCCTACTACAAAAAACTGGGCTGCCTGACGGCGATTGATGATTTCGGCGCCGGCCACTCCAATTTCGAGCGAATCTGGAACCTGTCCCCGGACATCGTCAAGCTGGACCGGAAGCTGCTGACCCGGGCAACAGACGATCACAAAGCCCGACAGATTCTGAATGGCATCGTGTCACTGCTGCACCAGTCCGGCTGCCTGGTGCTTCTGGAAGGTGTTGAAACCCGCGATCAGGCGATGATCGCCATTGATGCCGGCGTGGACTTCGTGCAAGGCTTCTATTTCCGCAGACCTAGTACCGAACTGGACCAACTGGCCCACGGGCCTGCCGATTTCGACAATCTGTTGCAGGAATACAAGAACCGCAACCAGGTTACACTGGACCCGACACGGCAATTGGTGGACTTCTTCAGTGGCTTTTTTGACCATGCCATCAGCAAGCTCCGCAGCGGTATGAGCATGCAACAATCCTGTCTGGAGCTGCTGAATCACCCCGCCGTCTCACGCTGCTACCTGGTCGACGATAAAGGCGTTCAGATCGATGACACGCTGGTTTCCGACACCGGTACCCGCAGCATGGACCCGCGTTTTAAACCTCTGGAGAGTACCAGCAGTGCCGACTGGTTCCGCCAACAGTACCTCCGCCAGGCTTTGGCCCACCCGGAAAGCCTGCACGTCACCGCACCGTATCTCTGCGTTACCGGTGCTTATATGTGTGTCACTCTGTCATTGGGGTATTTTCAGGACGGAAAACTCCAGGTGCTCTGCTGCGACATTCTCGCCAACCCGACCGAGCAAACCTCATAATCCGGGATTTATGTCGTAAACCAGTGCAATGACCACGACCGTGACCGCACCAATGAACAGATTCATCGGCAACCCCACCCGCACAAAATCACTGAATCGGTAACCGCCCGGCCCGAACACCATCATGTTGGTCTGATACCCCAGTGGCGTGGCAAAGCTGGCCGAGGCGGCCATCATGACTGCGATCACGAAGGGCTCGGCAGCGACTCCCATACTGGTCGTCATCGACAGAACAATGGGAATGACCAGCACAGCGGCAGCGTTGTTAGTAATAACCTCAGTTAGCACCGACACAACAAGATAGACCAGAAGGATGGTTAGAAGGACATTGCCCTGACTGAAGCCAAGAATGCCCTCAGCGACAAAGCCCGCAGCGCCGGTTTGCTCCAGCGCTGCACCCATGGCAAATGACGCCGCTATCGTAAGAATAACCGGCACATCGACCGATTTCTGGGCCTGGCCGACCGAGCAGCAGCCCGACAGAATCATCGCCGCGGCACCTAACAAGGCCGCATTCAGCATGCTCAGCGTGCCGCAGGCAGCTAGGCCCACCAACACCAACAGGATTCCCCAGGACAACCAGGCGCGGTCATGCCGGGGTGTCTCGGTTTCCAGGTCATTGATCAGCAGGAAGTCCTTGTTATAGCGCTGGCGACTGACAAACGCGGGGCGTGCTTCCAGAAGCAGCACATCGCCCGGCTTGAGTCGAATGTTACCGAGGTTGCCGGACACACGCTCACCACCTCTAGCAACAGCCAGGACGACAGCACCGTATCGGTCACGGAACCGCGCATCGCGGATGGTCGAGCCCAGAACATCAGACTGCGGCGATAAGGCCGCTTCCACGAGACGCCGTTCGGCCCGGTCTTTGCTCAGGCTGGGCTCATCTTCATGAACCGACGGAACGATACCGTTGATGCGCAAGAGGTCTGAAATGGCCTGGGTATCACCGGCGAACACCAGCCGATCGCCACCCCTGAGCCGCTCCTCCGAAGGCACTGCGGTAACCACGCTACCATCCCGCTCAATCTCGACCAGGTATAGACGTTCCAGCTCCCGGAGCCCTGCCTCACCGACGGTCTTCCCGACCAGCGGCCCGTCGAAGGACACCGCCACTTCCAGAGTGAATTCCCTCATGGAACCGAATTTCTGCTGGTCCTTGCGGTCCGGCAGCACTCTGGGCATAACCAGCAACAGTGCCGCGACACCGATGATGGCCACCGGAAGCCCCACCGCTGTGATGGAGAAAATGGAGAATCCCTGCTCGCCGGTCAGTTGCTGATATTGGCCGTTGACCACCAGGTTGGTGCTGGTGCCAATCAGCGTGAGGGTACCCCCCAAAATGGCGGAATAGCTCAGGGGAATCATCAGTTTCGACGGTGAGATACCGATTTTCCGGGACCAGGCGTGCACCGCCGGAATCATGGTGGCGACGACCGGAGTATTATTGAGAAAGCCACTCAGAAGGGAGACCGGGAGCGCGATCCGCGCCTGGGCAGAGCGGACGGTCCGGGGATTGCGAAGCAGATGATGCACCAGCAGATCGACGCCGCCGGAATGATGAATGCCCGCGGCCACCACAAACATGGCCACAACGGTAATCAGGCCGCTGTTGCTGAATCCGGCAAGGGCCTGATCCGCAGAAACAATTCCGCTGGCACTGAGCACCACGAGCACACCCATCATAATCAGATGGGGCGCAAATCGCCCTGCACTCATCAGTATCAGCGCGGTGCCTGCGAGGCCCAGCGCAAACCAGCCCTGCCAGTCCATCAACGGTTCTTCCCGATCAGAAAACTGGCAGGATAACGAGTTTACAGAATGCGGAGAAAGAATAAAGAATGCTTTTTATAGCACCTTACGGCATATCAAACTTCAATGTCGGCCATGTTGCCGTAGGTCTCCAGCCAGGCTCTCCGATCGGATGCACGCTTCTTGCCTAACAGCATGTCCATACGGCTATCAGTGTCGTCACCGTCCTCTATGGTCAGCATAACCAGTCGACGGGTGTCCGGAGCCATGGTTGTTTCCCGCAGCTGGAGCGGGTTCATTTCACCCAGGCCCTTGAAGCGTGTCACCGAAATCTTGCCCTTGCGTTTCTCGGCAGCAATGCGGTCGATGATGCCCTGCTTTTCGTGCTCATCGAGGGCGTAGAAGGTTTCCTTGCCCAAATCTACCCGATACAGCGGCGGCATGGCGACGAACACATGGCCAGCGGCCACCACAGGTCGGAAGTGTTTTACGAACAGCGCGCACAGCAGCGTGGCAATATGAAGACCATCCGAGTCCGCATCGGCGAGGATACAGATCTTGTTGTACCGAAGGCCATCAAGCTGGTCAGAACCCGGATCTACACCAATGGCAACGGCAATATCATGGACCTCCTGGGATGCCAGAATCTCGCCGGAGTCCACCTCCCAGGTGTTGAGGATCTTGCCGCGCAGCGGCATCACTGCCTGGAACTCCCGATCCCGGGCCTGTTTCGCGGAACCACCAGCGGAGTCGCCCTCCACCAGGAACAGCTCCGAACGGGCGGTATCACCGCCGGAACAGTCCGCCAGCTTACCGGGCAGCGCGGGCCCCGAGGTAACTTTCTTCCGGGCCACTTTTTTACTGGCCCGCAGGCGGCGCTGGGCATTGCTGATAAAGAGTTCCGCCAGCGCCTCAGCGACATCGGTATGCTGGTTGAGCCAGAGACTGAAGGCATCCTTGACCACACCGGAGATGAAGGCGGCAGCCTCACGGGAAGAAAGGCGCTCTTTGGTCTGCCCCGAAAACTGTGGCTCCTGCATCTTGAAGGAGAGCACATAGGCTGCCCGCTCCCAGATATCTTCCGGTGAAAGCTTTACGCCACGAGGCAACAGATTACGGAACTCACAGAACTCGCGCATGGCTTCCAGCAGCCCCGTGCGCAATCCGTTTACATGAGTGCCACCCTGGGCCGTGGGGATCAGGTTGACGTAGCTCTCCATGATGGCTTCGCCGCCCTCGGGAAGCCACTGGATGGCCCAGTCCACCGCTTCCTTGTTGCCGGAAAAGCTGCCGGTGAAAGGCTCCAACGGCATCACTTCGATATCCGCCAGTGCAGTGCGCAGATAGTCCCGCAGCCCGTCTTCATAGAACCACTCATCTTTCTCGCCGGTTTTTTCCTGCAGGAAAGTCACCGTGAGGCCGGGACAAAGAACCGCTTTCGCTCTCAGGTTGTGGCGAAGCCGGCTGATCGAAAAGTTGGGGCTGTCGAAGTAAGTTATGTCCGGCGTGAATTTCAGGCGGGTACCTGTGTTGCGCTTGCCGACGGTATCGATCACCTCGAGCTCGGAGGCCTTCTCACCGTTGGCGAATGTCATCCTGTGCAGTTGGCCATCCCGCTTGATGGTCACTTCCAGATGGGTGGACAACGCGTTTACAACGGAAACACCGACACCATGGAGGCCACCGGAAAAGTTGTAGTTGCCCTGGGAAAATTTGCCGCCGGCGTGGAGGCGGGTCAGGATCAGTTCGACGCCAGGCAGGCCCTCTTCCTTGTGAAGGTCCACCGGCATGCCCCGGCCGTCGTCCTCAACGCTCAGAGAGCCATCACTGTACAACACCACATCAACACGTTTTGCGTGCCCTGCCAGCGCCTCATCCACACTGTTATCGATAACTTCCTGCGCCAGGTGATTGGGCCGACTGGTGTCCGTATACATCCCCGGCCGCTTGCGCACCGGATCCAGGCCGCTCAGTACTTCAATAGCATCGGCGTTATATTGTTGCTGGCTCATGGGCAGGAACTGACTCCGCAATTGATATGAAAAGCTGAGCCATAGCTTAGGGATTCGTGACGAAAGATCAACGGTTGTTTTCTGCGCGGGTGATCTGGATATCGTCCCAGCCTTCAGCCGTCACCGCGATCACGGCGCATGGGGTGGTCAGGGCTTGAGTGACGATCATGCCGGGGGCGGGTTCGGTCACTCTGACCCTGAGTTCCAGGGTCCCACTCCGAATTTCGGAGGCGTCCAGTGTAACGCTGTAGCCGCCGGTTGGCTTCTGTCCAATAGCCGCCAGAACGATGTGCTCTCGCTCAAACTCAATGTTTTTCAAAGACTCGAGGGAGAGGTTCCGACCGGGCAGGGCTTCCAGGCGCCTAACCTCCTCACGGCTTGTCAGATGAACATGACCCGGAGCGGTCAGACCGCAGTGTGCCGACTGGGTAATCTGGCGTGCCAGCGGCCCGCCCGCTGCAGTTTCAGAACGACTGCTCGCACACCCGGATGCCAGCAGCGTTGCAACCAGTAGAAATCCGGCGCGAAAGTAAATGGACATCAACGATTGGTCTCCAGGTTTCTCATTGGCTCAGCACTGGCGTTTCCATGGTTTTTCAGACGATAGCCCTCGAAACCGATGCGGGGCAATCCCATGGATGCAATGGTCGGGCGACGGAAGCTTGTGCTGAGACTGACTCCAGAAACCCGCCCTTCACCGATAACGATCTTCTCTGGCAGGCCATTTACCGGGTACTCGGCGCAAGCTTCACCACTTTCACAGATAAAGCCGTTGTTATCCGTGTCCGTTCCCGCAACCAGAAAATACTCCCCGGGCTCGATGTCATCGAACGAGAAGCTGTAGCTTCCGTCACGGGCAGTCACTACGCGCTGCTCAATGGTTTCGCGACTTTCATCAGGACTCACCAACAATACGTAATGGCGACCTGCGTCTCGCTCATCAGCCAATGCCCTGAGGTCTATAGAGACCGGGATCTCAACAGTTCCCGAATCGCCCCCGGCACTGTAATCGATTTCGATGGTGGTGGCATAAGTCTGCCCATCGATAACGTTTCCCTCCACCACAGTGACTGCCACCGACCCCGGCAGAGGGCTCCCAGCTGAAAGTGCGGGTTCGAGACTGATCAGATCGGAATTGAAGGAAACACCGTTTACCAAAACCGATTCGCCGTCGGGATACACTGAAAAGTCGAGATCAAGACTGAAACGTGCAATATCAAACTCGAGTGCTGAGGGCGAAGGCAAGACAATGGTACTGACCGAACCTTCAAGGGCGGCGTCAACTGACTTGAGTGCATTCATCAGCCCGGCGCCGTATTCAACGCTGCTCCCGACGCTTTCTGTCAGCAGACCGGCTGCGAGCCAGGCGCGAAAGTTTGAGGGGCTGACAGTTTCACTATTCGCAGCTTTCATCAAGGCATATATACCCGCGACGTGGGGAGCCGCCATCGAAGTACCCTGCAATCCCGTGTATGAGCGGATAAATTCGCCGCCATCGTCAACACCCCAGGTGCTAATGACAAAATCGGCATTACCATCCAGATTCGCATCCCTGGTGGCATCCCCGCCAGGGGCAACAAGATCCACGGAACCGCCGAAGTTGGAATAAGATGCTCTCACCTTGCCCGCATCAACTGCGCCGACCCCAATCACTCGTTCAAAGGCTGCCGGGTAGGTCAATTCATCGGTTCCCTGGTTGCCTGCGGCTGCGACGACCAGCTTTCCGTTTGAATCCGCCCGGTTTATGGCAGCCTCCAACACGGTACTTGGACCAACGCCTCCCAGACTCAGATTGATGACATCGATATCCGGATTGGTTGCAGCCCAGTTCATCGCCGCCACCAGATCATCCAGAGTTCCTGCTCCGTCCCGGCCCAGTACCCGGACTGGCCACAGAGTGACATTGGGAGCCACTCCATCTACACCCTCGCCATTTGCCAGTGCCGCAACAATGCCGGCAACGTGAGTGCCGTGGAAGTTACTGCTCTGAGGTTTTCCGTCTCCCGGGTCGGCAGGATTGTTGTCATAGCCCAACTGATCATTGAACTGCGGATCAATATCCACCTCGGCGGACACATAATCCAGTATGCGGTTGGAATTGAACGGAACAACGTTCGCATCCAGATCAAGGTGCCATCCGCCGTAGGTTTGCGGGGTGGACGTAAACAGACCCGTGTCCATGACGGCAACGCCAACATCATTGCCAAGGTCCGGTGCGGCTTGCCAGGCAAGTGGAAGATTGATGAGCGGCAGATTCCATTGCAGAGATGAGAGATCCCGATCCGCCTGAGCGCGATAGATGTAATTCGGCTCAGCAACCTCAACCCCGGGCTGCGTTTTCAGGTCAGCGATCCAGCGAAGCGTCTGATCACGCAAGCCTCCCGGCGTGCTGGATGATTGGGAAGCAACGACACCGGCAGGGTCGCGCCGGATTAACCAGGCGCCCCGCCCCAGTGATTTCGCGGAGGAGGCTGACAAAGCGCCGGCAAGGCCCTGCGAACTGAAACCACCCTGCTCTTCCGGCGACATCAACACAATGGCCTCGTCGGGCACAAACTCCGGCTGGCTGTATTGAGCATTCTGGAAACTGGTAACGCCGGTAGTCGAAACAGACAGGACGTATCGGAAAGGACCACCACCTGCCGTTCTGACGCTGATTTCTGCCGGCCCTTCGGCAGGCGCACTTACCATCAGAGGCGTATCGCCTGCTCCCGAATCTGAATCTGAGGCACCGCCCTGCTCAACGGAAAGTGTAATCGTAGGCTCGGTAAAACCTGCATCTTTGAAAACCTGTACGGCAATCGTGCTGCCCGCTGCCAGATCTGTGCGAAATGTATCCTGGCCGTCGATGACATACTCAAATATAAACCCGTCAGAATCCGGATAGACACCAGAGGTGGCACTCAGATAGCCCCCCAGAATACCGGTTGAAGGGATTAACTGCGCGGTGCTCGACGAATCATTGGAAACTGCTTCGTTCAGACGGCGGTCATCAGCTGTGTCCGAGTCCACCCGTGTTCCACTTTCGATGGTAATGGTGCCACTCAATCCGGGCTCCTGAGAATCCAGGCTGTCACCACTACCTCCTCCCCCACAACCCACCAGGGAAATTGCAGCGAGGAAAAGCGGGACTGATTTTGAAAGTGCAAGCGAGTTCATAGGTCAGGCCACTGGCAGCAGGTCAATGTTGATTCCCAGGTTATACCAAACACGCTTCTCTCAAGTGTTCGGTTTCGTTCAAACTACGCTTCCCCTTGTATTCCAGATGCAAAAAACCGCCTGAAGTTTCCCTCAGGCGGTTCTATTTATCTCACTGCAACATTACAGCGCATAGAACAGCATCGGCACGAACGCCACAAACAGCAGTGTCGGCCCCATCACGGCCAAAGGCAGCAGCAGCCGCTCATAGCGATGCCAGAAGGAACCGGTGCGCTCTGCCGCCAGCACTTCTGTCTCGCCCACCACCTGCCGGGTCAGCAGGTGGTTCAGCGCCACTGGCGGGCTCAGATAGCCGAGCTCGAATGCCACCAGGCACACAATCCAGAAGTGAAGCGGATCAATACCCAGCTGGATCGCCGGCTGGGCAATGGTGGCTGAGACCAGGATCACCGCACCGAATGGGTCCATGACCATACCAATTACCGTGAGCATCACCACAATCACCAGCATGGCGACCCAGGGACTGGTCAAATCCTCCGGGAAGAGCGAATGGACAATATCCGAGCGCTCGAGGATCCCCCCCAGACAAATGGAAAACCCGATCAGCGCAAGCAGTGCTCCAATATGCACCGCTGAATCGCTGGCCGCGGCGGAGCTACGGCTCCAGAATACCTGAGAGAGGGTCTGGCCCTGCTCCTCATTACTGCGACCGGAATCCAGCAACACCAAGGCGAGCATGACCAGCGGCAGAATCAACGGTGCGCTGTACTCGTTAAACTTCAATCCGAGAACCACCCAGATAGACACGATGACCAGGGCCGCCACTGCCACATAAGGCAGCAAAGCCCGGCTTTCAGCGAGGGCGGCGCGAAAGGCCCCCGGCGCCGGACGGGGCTTCCAGTTGCCCTGGGTCTTGCAGACAATCAGCGAAAACAGCGTTGCTGACATGATGAAAACCCAGAAGCCCCAACTGTACATTTCGGTGGTCGTGACCTCTTTATTGAGGGCTGCGACAACGACAATCAGCAGGCATGGATTGAGAACCACCCCGAGACTGCCGGACATGGCGGTCGTTGCCAGAGACAGCTGGCGCCCTGCACCGGCGCGGCGCAGTTCGTCATAAACAACCCCGCCCACGGCCAGGATGAATATACCGGATGCGCCGGTAAATGCAGTCGGAAAGGCCGTGGCGAAGATGATTACCGAAGCCAGCAGCGGCGCGGGCAGATTGAAAGGTTTAATGAGGTTCAGCAGAAGTTCGGGAATCCGGGTCTGCTTGAGCATCATGCCCACCAGCACGTAAAGGCCAATGTTGATAAACATGGACGACAGGTTGGACATCATTCCGAAATAGATGGCTAGGCCCGAGGCATACCCGTCTACCAAAAAGAAGTAACTCATGGCGATCAGGCCCATGGCGCAATACAGCGGAATTACCAGGCCCGAGGAGGCAGAAAGTCCGCCGGGACGAATCCGTTCCGGGACGTTCAGAAACCGGACCGCATTGATCACCATGAACAGGCCGAAGACCCCGCCCCAGGCGTATTGGAGGCTCATTGTGTCTTCCGATCCGGGCGATGTCGCCAGCTTGCCCAGGTAAGCATTCAGGGACACCACCATCAGACCGTTAACCACAAACTGCACACCCTGGCTCAACCGCCATTCGGCACGATTGCGGGGCAGGCGCAAGGCTATGTGGTCAGTGTCCAGTGCCGCGATGGCGGCGGCCATCGCGAACATTGCGATGAACAGGTACTTGGTAAGCTCAATGTTGTCCAGAAGGAAATCCGCCAGCCCCTGCTCTACCGCCTTGAAAGCGCCGAGAGCCGGCGTGGCATGGGCAAGGTTCTGCTCGTAGACATCGTATTGCTGCTGGCAGAGTTCCAGATTGCTCTGCAGTGATTTACGAATGGCTTCGGGATTGGGCGGTGAACTGAATAGGTCGTCCGGATCCGGCTTATAGTTGGCTACCCGTCGGGCCACCTCAGCATCAATGTCCATCGCCAACTGACACGATGGCTCCGTGGCATCCGGGTTGAGCAGGTAATAATTCGGCCAGGTCTGCTCACCAACCCAGAGCAGACGGGAATGGAGAGAATTGCCCATGCCCAGCAACAGCGTGAACAGCAGCAGGAGCAGCAGAACAGCCCCGTACATGCGATGTACGGGGTATAGGGTTCGTGCGGCCGGGGCGGTGATGGCTCGCCAGTTCATGATGGTTTTGCCCCGTTATTCGCGGTTAGCCGCGGTGCATTCGGCAGCAGCGGGGTTACTGGCACAACGAATCTTGCTGAGCAGCCCCATCATCTTCGGGTGATACACATCCGGGGCACCGTTCAATCCATCACGCATCTCGATCCGGTTCTCCCGGAACATTTCCTGATAACCACGGATATCCTTCTCAGGGATGCGCACCCATTTTTCTTCAGGAATCGCCGCTTCCTGGCCTTCGATCAGGCCCATGGCCTGCGGGAACATATTCCAGGCTACTTCCCGGGCTTTCTGGGCGGTTTCATCATCGAGCACGTCATCCCGGGCGACCATCTGAAGCGTCAGCTGGGCCAGCGGATAGTCCACCACACCCCCGCTCTCGCCGATGCCTTTATAAAGTTCCAGGGCCTCGTAAGCGAAGGCCGGCGCATAGGCGGTATCCACAGAACCGTTGTTAAATTTGCCGGCGAAATTGGTGATGTCGGAAGGCACCACCGTGGCCTTGACGAAGTTCACCATGTGAATGGCGTCTTTCTGGTAATCGAGAGTCGCCATCCGCTTGCCCGCCAGCTCGCCGGCGGTATCGATGCTGCGATCGTTCACAAACAGATAACCGGCACCGACCGGAATGATTCCAAGCACTTCGTAGCCATTATCCTTCATCAACGGCGCTGCTTTGGGCTGGGCCAGCGTGGCCAACAGGGTTTTCAGGTTGTCGTAGGTGGGAAGGGCTCCCACGGCACTGATGCTGCCCGTGAACTTGTTGAATGGACGAATCCGGATGTCGGTGGCGGCAACCGCATCGCACTGCCCGGCATTGAAATCGCCTATGGCTACACCCTCGTCGGTGTAAGGTTTCAGCTGGAAATCCACGCCGTGACCTTTCATCTCCAGGGCATAGTCTTTGACAAAGTTGTAGAAGTCTCCATTGGCGCCGATGACATCGAATACACACATGGAGACAGACTGCGCCGATGCCAGAGGAGCGGCAGCGACAAGAGCCATAGCAGTCAGGGATTTGCGGATCATAACGACCTCCGGGTCATTCTTGTGTTTGTCAGTTTTCAGAGGATGTCGGCCACCTGCCTTACAGCAGGTCGTCCAGATTCATGGTTTCGACGTTTTCGGTTTGCCGCTCAGGGCTCATCCTGCCGAAGAAGGATTGCGGCGTCCGATATCCGTAGTTGGCGGTCCAGTGCTTGTCCGAAGAAAAGCGAACCACTCCGGCCGCAACTTCATCCACGAGACGGTAGTCGTCCCAGACCTCAATCGTTGCATCGGCCTCGGCGAAAGTAACGATGGCTTCTTCAAGTTTTTCGGGCCGGCCAAAGGTTTCGGCGGCAACAGTCTGGAGCGCGTGCGGAACCCGCATGCCTTTTTCGACGCCCAGCTTCCTGCTGTGTTCCAACACCTGCCAGGGATCCGGCGCCAGTGCCGGGCGGGTATCCGGCAGCAGCAGCCAGACCAGCGCCCGGATGGCATTGGGCATTCCGCCCCACTTTTCATTGTCCAGACAGGTAGCGGCACGCTCGGCCTGAGGCGCAATGTTCCTGGGTACGCCAGCCATAGCGCCGGAATTGGCATCGTTTACGATAGCCTGCATGCCGGTCAGCAGGCCCAGCAGGAAGGTGATTTCGTCCTGCTCGGTGAACAGGAACGGGCATTCAAGGGGTTCGGCGGCGGGATCAAACTCATAGGCTGCCATCGCTCTCTGAAAGGAGGCGTACCTGCGTTTCGCGGTCAGCGCATTCAAGCGCTTGGCCACTTCTCTGGCGTCCTTGGCCGCTGCCACATCACCCTCATAGTCTGCCCTGAGATAGGCGAGCTCAGCCTCCCAGGCTTCATACTCGGCGCAATTGCCTGCCAGGAGCATCAGCAAGGAGCCGGTGCTGTCAGGGGCATCGGTCACCCGTGAAAAGGAATAGAGCAACGGATCAACACCCTCACCCAACGCACAGGCCATCTGGGCATCGGACATCTGCAATACGTAGGGTGTGGCCTCGCCCTCGGAGTAGTTGGAGAGCACAACGCCAGTGGTGGTGTAGATGGGATTTGCCGAGCAACCTGCGAGTGCGGCAACCGCCGCCAGCGAGAGAGCCTTGAGGCGAGCCGCGAAAAGGCGCGGTCCGAGCCTTGCCAGAGAGGAGATCATATTTCACCCTGCATCACGTTGTTTTTGTTTGCCCGATCTGAACTCGGTTTTTGTCAACGGGTGCAAGAATGCGGTGAAAACTGTCCTACAAAAATGGCTCGAATGCCGATTTTGTTATGCCGATCGGGCCAATGGCCTCCAGGGAATGGAATTGCTCTGGGTTTTATTGATTTAAAACAAAGACTTTCGAAAATGACACCGATTCAGAGAGACATCATGGCCATGACCTGATCGGTCAAACCATCCAGCGTCAGTCCTCCCCGCTCCGGCTTGTACCAGGTTACGGTCCAGCTGAGAGCACCGGTCAACATCCTTCGAACAACGAAGGGATCCGCCTTCAGAGCGCCTTCGCGTTTCAGCGATTCCAGGACATCGAGCCAGAGCTTCTCGTAGATATCCCGAAGTTCCAGCACTTCCACCTGGGAGGCGGCCGACAGACTCCGCCATTCGAAGACCAATACCGCCATGGCCTCGCCGGTCTGACCGTTGATTGACTCCAGCTCGGCACGAACAAGACCCCGCAGCTTTTCTCTGTTGGTATCGGCAGCCTCCAGCGCCGCCTGCATGAGTGCGGTGTTCAAACGGATGGTTTCAACCATCACTGCTTTGAGGATCTCTTCCTTGGTCCGGAAGTGATGGAACAGGCTGCCAGACTGAATACCGACGGCGGCGGCCAGATCGCGAACCGTGGTGCGCTCATAGCCTTTTTCCCGGAATAGGCGGGCGGCCTCTGTGAGCAGACGGCCGCGGGCACCATTGGGATCAGACACGAGGTTCTCGGCGATCAGGGACTGGAGGATCTTGTTCTGGCTCACTGAGGCTTTCCAGTTGGCAAAAGAGGCCTTTAATTCTACCTGAAACCTGCCTATTTACAAACCAAGCGCTTGCTTGGTATTGTCAATTCCATGTTAGACAAAACCGCGATTGCCCCAGGCATCGAATCGGTAACCATAGACAGGGCTTAAACAGGGCACAGGAACATGGCTGAATCTCAAAAAACTGTTCGCATCGGATGCTCCGCCGCTTTCTGGGGCGATACTGAGACCGCCGCCGCGCAACTGGTTCATCAGGGCAACATTGACTACCTGGTGGCCGATTACCTGGCCGAGATCACCATGTCGATTATGGCCGGGCAGAAGATGAAAGATCCGTCCCAGGGCTATGCAAGGGATTTCGTCCAGACCGTCATGGCTCCCCTGCTTGGGGACATCAAGGAAAAAGGCATCCGTGTACTGGCCAACGCTGGCGGCGTGAACCCGGTAGCCTGTCGCGACGCCCTTCAGGCCCTCTGCGAGAAGGCAGGCGTAGACATGAAGATTGCCCTGGTTCTGGGCGACGACCTGCTGGCGAAAAAGAAAAAGCTGGCCGATATGGGCATCACGGAAATGACCTCCGGCCAGCCGATGCCACCCATGATGATCAGCCTGAACGCCTACCTCGGCGCGCCGGGCCTGGTTGCCGCCCTGGAACAGGGCGCCGACATTGTGATTACCGGCCGGGTTGCTGACAGCGCTCTGGCGCTGGCCCCTCTGGTGCACGAATTCGGATGGAGCTGGCAGGACTACGACAAGCTGGCCCAGGGTAGCCTGGCCGGGCATCTGCTGGAATGCGGCGCCCAGGCTACAGGTGGCAACTTTACCGATTGGGAAGAGGTGGCCGGTGGCTACGCCAACATGGGCTTCCCGATTGCCGAAGTGAGTGCCGACGGCAGCTTTTTTATCACCAAGCCCGAGGACACAGGCGGCCTGGTGAGCCGGGGCACCGTGGCCGAACAGTTGGTCTATGAGATTGGCGATCCCAGGGCCTATCTGCTGCCGGACGTTACCTGCGATTTCACGGGCGTTGAATTGGAGGAAACGGGCAAGGACCAGGTTCAGGTTCGAGGCGCCCGGGGCCTTGCGCCCACGGACAGCTACAAGGTGTCGGGCACCTGGCCGGACGGCTTCAAGTGTACTGTCACATTCCTTCTGGCTGGTATGAACGCCAGGGCCAAAGCCCAGACCGTGGCCCAGGCCATCCTCGCCAAGACCTCTCGCATGTTCAGTGAGCTTGGTTTGCCCGATTACAGTGAAACCAGCATCGAGCTTCTGGGTACCGAAACCACTTATGGCGCTCACGGCCGGGGTGAGGATTGCAGGGAAGTCGTGGTCAAGATCAGCACGGCCCATCCCAAGAAAGAAGCGCTTGTGCTGTTTTCCCGGGAAATTGCCCAGGCGGCAACGGGCATGGCACCGGGAATTACCGGAATTGTCGGAGGGCGTCCGACCGTGTGGCCGAAAATCCGGCTGTATTCCTGCCTGGTGCCGAAAACAGAAGTCGAGGTATCCGTGGATCTGGGTGGCGAGCAGCAGGCCGTTGAAGTTGAGACCAGCGGCGGCTTCGATAGTGCCGACCTTCCGCCACAGTCGTTCACTCATGACACTGGCGCCACCGATACCACTGTTCCACTGGTAAAACTTGCCTGGGCCCGCAGTGGCGATAAGGGCGACCACACCAACATTGGCGTGATCGCCCGCAAGCCGGAATTTTTGCCGTTCATTGAAACCGCACTGACGGAAGCGGCCGTTGCGGAATGGATGGCACATACCCTGAATCCGGAAAACGGTCGGGTCACCCGCTGGGCCATGCCCGGTTTGCAGGCCATCAATTTTCTGCTGGAGCACAGTCTTGGTGGCGGGGGTGTCGCCAGCTTGCGGATTGATCCCCAGGGGAAGGCGTTTGCGCAGCAGCTATTGGAGTTTCCGGTGCCTGTTCCTTCAAAGATCATCAACTAATAGACCATGGAGCACGCGTTCGGGCCGTTGGCCCCTCCCGGGACACGCTGTGAATACGTCCCTGTACGCTTGATCGCAGCATCCATGCTGCTCACAGTCCCGGGAGGGGCCAACGGCCCGAACGCCCGAACATTTGGAAAGGTTTTCGAGATATGAGCTACCAATCTGTTTTTCATCCCGACTTGTTCAAGGGCCAGGTGTTTATTGTTACCGGCGGCGGTTCTGGCATTGGCCGGTGTACGGCCCATGAACTCGCTGCCCTGGGCGCGCGGGTTGCCCTGGTCGGTCGCAAGTCCGAGAAAGTGGAATCTGTGAAAGCTGAGATCACTGAGGACGGCGGCATTGCGTCCGCCCATGTCTGCGATATCCGTGAGGAGGAATCAGTCAAAGCCACGGTGAAAGCGATCATTGCCGAACACGGCGGTCTGAACGGACTGGTAAACAATGCCGGCGGGCAGTTCCAGGCGCCGCTGACCGGGATTAACCAGAAGGGCTGGGAGACGGTCGTTCGCACCAATCTGACCGGCGGTTTTCTGATGGCTCGGGAAGCATACACTCAGGCGCTGTCGAAGACCGGGGGGGCCATCGTCAATATCGTCGCAGATATGTGGGGCGGCATGCCCGGCATGGGGCACTCCGGTGCTGCCCGGGCCGGGATGGTGAACTTTACTCAAACGGCCGCTGTTGAGTGGGGTGCATCGGGCGTTCGGGTGAATGCCGTTGCTCCGGGCTGGATTGCCTCCAGCGGCATGGACAACTACCCCGAACACATGAGGCAGTGGATTCGCAGCCTGGGCGATAACGTGCCTATCAAGCGGATGGGTACCGAATCCGAAGTCAGCTCGGCGATCTGTTTCCTTCTCAGCCCTGGCGCAGCGTTTATCAGCGGCGACTGCCTGCGGATTGATGGCGGCGCCTCCCAGGGTGGCCGGGTGTGGCCGTTGCCGAAGGCCAAGAATAACGCGCCCTACAACGGCTTTCACCGGGCCGTTACCCCGAAAGTTCTGAGCGACGACTGAGGAGCCTACCATGCAGGTACTTGAATCCACCGTAAGCTCCCAGTCCGAGGATTTCCGCACCAATGCTGAGGCCATGGACGCCCACATCACCACCTTCCGGGACGTTGAGCAGAAGGTGCTGGATCTGGCCGAAGCGGCCCGGGAGAAGTTCACCAAGCGGGGCAAGTTGCTTCCGAGGGACCGTATCAACCGGTTGCTGGACCGGGGAACACCCTTCCTGGAGCTCTGCTCGCTCGCCGGCTACAAGATGCACGATGACAAGGACGGGAGCATGGCCGGCGGCGGGATCATCGCTGGTATTGGTTATGTCAGTGGCATTCGTTGCCTCGTCGTTGCCAGCAACAGCGCCATCAAGGGCGGCACCATTACCCCGGCCGGCCTGGACAAGACCCTGCGGCTTCAGCAGATTGCTATGGAGAACAAGCTCCCCGTGGTTTCCCTGTCCGAAAGCGGCGGCGCCAACCTGAACTACGCCACCGATATTTTCGTGCTCGGCGCCCGGGGCTTTGCCAACCAGGCGCGCATGTCGGCCGCCGGCATTCCCCAGGTTACCGTCGTCCATGGCAACGCCACCGCCGGCGGCGCCTATCAGCCGGGGCTGTCCGACTATGTGATCGTGGTGCGTGAGCAGGCCAAGATGTTCCTGGCCGGCCCCCCGCTTCTGAAAGCCGCCACCGGCGAAGTTGCCACTGACGAGGAACTCGGCGGTGCCGAAATGCACGCCACTGTGGCAGGAACCGCCGAATACCTGGCCGAAGACGACGCCGACGGCATCCGCCAGGCCAGAAATATCCTCGAAGCCCTGCCCTGGAATGAGCAACTGCCACCGCAGCGAGAACTAAAATGGGAGGAGCCTCTCTACCCGGCCGAGGAACTCCTGGGCGTGATCCCGGCAGATTCTAAAAAACCCTACGACGTTCGCGAGATTCTTGCCCGAATCGCCGACGGCTCGAAGTTCATGGACTTCAAGAACGAGTTCGACGACCAGACCGTCTGCGGCACCATCCGTATCGAAGGTCACTCGGTTGGCATCATCGGCAACAACGGCCCGATCACCCCGGCCGGATCCGCCAAAGCGGCCCAGTTCATCCAGCTCTGCGACCAGGCCGGAACGCCGCTGCTGTTCCTGCATAACACAACCGGTTTCATGGTGGGCACCCACTCGGAGCAGAACGGAATCATCAAACACGGATCAAAAATGATCCAGGCCGTGGCCAATTGTCGGGGGCCAAAGGTCGCAATTGTCATCGGTGGTTCCTATGGCGCAGGTAACTACGCTATGTGCGGTCGCGGTCTGGACCCAAGGTTCATCTTCGCGTGGCCCAACAGCCGAACGGCGGTCATGGGCCCGGCGCAGGCGGGCAAGGTGATGCGTATTGTGGCCGAAGACAAGCAGCGTCGCGGGGGCATGGAGCCGGATCCGAAGACACTGGATTTTCTGGAGCAGGCGACGGCCAAAAAACTGGAGGAAGGCTCAACGGCGCTGTTCGGAACGGCCAGATTGTGGGATGACGGGCTAATCGATCCGCGGGATACGCGGCGCGTTCTGGCCCTGGTTCTGGACGTTTGCCGGGAAGCCGAGGCGAGGCAGTTGCGGCCCAATACCTTTGGTGTGGCCCGCCTGTAGGCTTTTTGGGTTTGGTGGGGCCCGCCTATGGGATTGCTTGTTTTGCGGGATGAACCGGTTGAGACACCCTGTCCAAAAACCGCTACGAGCACATCCATGTGCGCTTGGCGCCGGCCATCCTTGGCCGTCGACATTTTTGGACAGGGTGTCTCAACCGATTCTACGAAGCTCAAAGTTAACGCTTTTAGCCAGCATGCTTTTCCGCCGCAGCATGCGAAAAAACAATCGTAGGTCGGATTAGCCAAGGGCGTAATCCGACAAAAAAAGCTGCCAGCAGGCAGCAACCAATTTGCAGACGTAAGCGGCTGTGTGGGATCGGTTTCAGAAAATGTCGGCGGCCATGGATGGCCGACGCCAAGCGCACATGGATGTGCTCGTAGCGGTTTTCTGAAACCGATCCCACGCAGCCGCCACCCAAGCTAGAGAACGTGAACCCGAAACAGAAGGCACGAACTACCTCAGGAGAACAAGAACGTGAAATTCACAGCCGAACACGAAGCCCTCAGAAAAACCGTCCGCGATTTCGTGGAGAAGGAAATCAATCCTCACTGCGACGAATGGGAAGCGGCCGGGGAATTCCCGATTCATGAGCTTTTCAAAAAGCTCGGCAACCTCGGGATCCTGGGCATTCAAAAGCCGGAAGAATATGGCGGCATGGGTTTGGATTACAGCTACAACCTGGTGGCTGCGGAAGAGCTTGGCATGGCCCATTGTGGCGGCGTGCCGCTGGCCATTGGGGTTCAGACTGACATGTGTACCCCGGCGATATCCCGGTTTGGTTCCGATGAGCTGAAGCGCAGCTTCCTGGCGCCGGCCATTGCCGGTGACATGGTCGGGTGCATCGGTGTCAGTGAAGTGGGCGCAGGTTCGGATGTAGCGGGGATGAAAACCACCGCAAAAAAAGACGGTGACGACTACATCATCAACGGCTCCAAGATGTGGATTACCAACAGCCCCAAATCCGACTTCATCTGTTTGCTCGCTAACACCTCGGACGACAAGCCCCACAAGAACAAGTCCCTGATTGTGGTGCCCACGAAGACACCGGGCATCTCCTTCAGCCCGCACCTGAATAAGCTGGGTATGCGCTCTTCAGAAACCGCACAGATTTTCTTTGACGACGTGCGCGTGCCCCAGCGCTACCGCATTGGCGCCGAGGGCACCGGTTTCATGATGCAGATGCTGCAGTTCCAGGAAGAGCGCCTTTGGGGTGCCGCCAACGTCATCAAGGCGCTGGAAAATTGCATCAACAAGACCATCGAGTACTGCCGCGAACGCAAGACATTCGGCCAGCCGTTGATCGATAACCAGGTTATCCACTTCCGCCTTGCGGAGCTGCAAACCGAAGTCGAGGCCCTGCGTGCCCTCACCTATCAGGCCTGTGAACTGCACGTTGAAGGCAAGGATGTGACCCGCCTGGCGTCCATGGCCAAGCTCAAGGCCGGACGTCTGGGACGTGAGGTTACGGACAGCTGCCTGCAGTACTGGGGTGGCAACGGTTACATGTGGGATAACCCGATTTCTCGCGCACACCGGGATGTAAGACTGGTGTCCATCGGCGGTGGTGCCGATGAAATCATGCTCGGGATTATCTGCAAGATGATGGGGACGCTTCCGGGCAAAAAGCGCGACTAAGTGCCTTAGGCTTCGGTGGCAGGGCTATCGGGCCGGATCAGGCGTCCCGGACACGCCGTGAATACGTCCATGTAGGCTTGATCGCAGCATCCATGCTGCTCACAGTCCCGGACGCCTGACCCGACCCGATAGCCCCCAGACAAATTTCGTGGAGTCAGTTATGGATCAGCTACCACATTGCGAAACACTTCTACTGGAAAAACAGGGCCCCACCCTGTTCATCACCATTAACCGCCCGGACGTCCGCAACGCCATGAGTCTGGAAATGGTGGCGGAGCTCTCGGCCGTATTTACGCAAATCGAGAGCGACCTGCACATCCGCGCCGTCGTCATCCGGGGCGCCGGTGGTCATTTCTGCGCCGGCGGTGACATCAAAGACATGGCCGGTGCCCGGGGCCAGAAGGCAGCCGAGGGCGAGGCCGATCCCTTCTACCGCCTGAACCGAGCCTTCGGCCAGATGATCCAGCAGGTGAACGAATCCTCGAAAGTGGTCATCGCGGTCACCGAGGGTGCCGTCATGGGCGGTGGATTCGGCCTGGCCTGCGTCTCCGACGTTGCCATTGCCGGGCCGACTGCGAAATTCGGCATGCCGGAAACCTCCCTCGGCGTCATTCCCGCCCAGATTGCGCCGTTCGTGGTTGAACGCATCGGCCTCACACAGGCCCGGCGACTCGCCCTGCTCGGTTTGAGAATTGATGCAAACGAGGCATGCCGTCTCGGCATCGCACACCAGGCGGCATCTTCCGATGATGAACTTGAAGATATGCTGGGCAGCGCTCTGGATCGAGTTCGCCAATGTGCCCCGGTTGCCACCGCAGAAACCAAGGCGTTGCTGCACCGGGTTGGTCATGAGCCGATGAGCGGCCTGCTTGACAGCGCGGCTGAAAAGTTTGCTGAAGCCATCCGGGGCAGCGAAGGAACAGAGGGCACCATGGCTTTCATGCAAAAGCGGAAGCCAGCGTGGGCAGGCGAATCGGACTGATGCGGAGCGAGGCTGAGTGCCGTCTGGCTTCCAGAAAAACGCTACGAGCACATCCATGTGCGCTTGGCGTCGGCCATCCATGGCCGCCGACATTTTCTGGAAGCCAGACGGCACTCAGCCTCGCGGCCTACTCCAAAGGAGAGACTAAGAACATGTTAAAGAAACTATTAGTAGCCAACCGAGGCGAAATCGCAGTCCGGGTCATCCGAACCGCGAAATCACTGGGTTACCGCACCGTGGCCGTCTACTCCGAGGCTGACGCCAAAGCCATGCACGTGGAACTGGCTGACGAAGCCGTTTGCATTGGCCCGGCCCAGGTGTCCGCCTCCTACCTGAACAGCGATTCCATCCTCGAGGCCGCCCGCAAAACCGGCGCCGACTGCATCCACCCCGGCTACGGCTTCCTCTCCGAGAATGCCACCTTCGCCAACGCCTGCAAAGACGCCGGCCTGGTGTTCGTTGGCCCGCCCGCATCGGCCATCGAACTGATGGGTAGCAAGCGGCGCTCCAAAATTGCCATGCAGGAGGCCGGTGTACCCGTGGTGCCCGGTTATGAGGGCCCTGTCAAAGGTAACAGTGCCAGCGACGACGAACTGATCGCCGCCGCCAAAGACATCGGCTTCCCGCTGATGATCAAAGCCTCCGCCGGCGGTGGAGGCCGCGGCATGCGCCTGGTTGAGAGCGAATCCGAACTGGCCGACAACATCAAAAGGGCCCGGTCTGAATCCAAGCAGGCCTTCGGCGACGACGAATTGATCCTCGAAAAAGCCGTGATTGAGCCCCGGCACGTGGAAATCCAGGTGTTCGCCGACCGACACGGCAACGCCGTCTACCTGGGCGAACGAGACTGCTCGGTCCAGCGCCGGCACCAGAAAGTGGTCGAAGAAGCGCCCTCTCCCTTTGTAACACCCGAACTGCGCCAGGCCATGGGCGAGGCCGCGGTGAAAGCGGCGCTGGCCTGTAACTACGAAGGCGCCGGCACCGTCGAGTTCCTGGTCGATAAACACCGGAACTTCTACTTCCTGGAAATGAACACCCGCCTGCAGGTAGAGCACCCGGTCACCGAGCTGATTACCGGCCAGGACCTGGTGGCCTGGCAGCTCACCGTTGCTGAAGGCCGTGAGCTGCCACTCACGCAGGACGAAATACAGCTCAATGGCCACGCCATTGAAGTGCGGCTCTATGCGGAGGATCCTGCTCACGGATTCACCCCCCAGACCGGACCGCTGCATGCCTTTGAACCAGCAGAGGGAGAAGGCCTTCGATACGATACGGGCGTTCGCTCCGGAGACAGCATCACACCCCACTACGACCCCATGCTGGCCAAAGTCATTGCCTGGGGCCAGAACCGGGACGAAGCCCGTCGCCGCCTGATCCGGGCCCTGGAGGACACCACCGTATTCGGCGTGACCACCAACCGACATTTCCTGAGCCGGATTATCGCCGACGACACCTTCGGGGCTGGTGAGGCTACCACCGCCTTCCTGCAGCAGGCGTTCAGCGAAGATCCATCCCTGCAGCCCCAGACTCTGGATATACGCCAACTGGCGCTGGCCGCCTGCGTGCTTGACCATGGCATTGCCGGCCAGAGCGCCTGGAGCAATGCACCGGCCACCATGACACCAATCAAGCTCGAAAGTGGCGACGCCACCGTGGAGTTGCTGGTGACTCGAAGCGGTAACCGGTTGACGTTCGACATGGGCGAAACCCGGCACACTCTGGTGCTTGAAAGCCAGCGAGATGGCCTGTTGTGCATTATCGACAATGGTGTTCGTCAGACTTGCCAATATCACCGCCAGGCCGATTCCTTATATTTGCAGGCGTTCGGGCAATCCTGGTCGGTTCGGGATGTTACCCATCAGCCTGCGCAGGGCGCAGGTGGCGCTGGCAGTGGAAGAATCCAGGCAACCATGGACGGCGCCATTATTGATGTGTTGGTAGAGGCTGGTCAGAGCGTTCGCCAGGGCGATACGCTGGTGATACTGGAGGCCATGAAAATGGAGCATCCGGTAAAAGCCGATCGAGACGGCATTGTGGGCGAGGTTCATGCCGGCAAGGGCGACCAGATCAAACGCAGTCAGTTGTTGGTTGAAATCAGCGCCAGCGAGACAGCCGAACAGGAGAGTAACGCATGAGTACATTGCGTAACCGCACCGTTTTTATCACGGGCGCCAGCCGGGGCATCGGCAGAGCTATTGCCCTCGCCTGTGCCCGCCAGGGCGCCAACGTGGTGATCGCCGCCAAATCGGACACTCCACACCCGAAGCTGCCTGGCACCATTCACACCGTGGCCGAGGAAGTGCGCGAAGCCGGCGGCCAGGCACTGCCACTGGTTTTGGATGTGCGGGACGAAAAACAGATTCGCCAGCGCATCGACGAAGCGGGCGAACATTTTGATGGCATCGACGCCCTGGTGAACAACGCCGGTGCGATTCGACTTACCGGCGTTGAGAAACTCAAGGTCAGCCGGTACGACCTGATGCATCAGGTCAATGCCCGGGCGGTCATGGCCTGCAGCCAGGCGGCCCTGCCCTGGCTCAAAGAGTCGGACCAGGCCCACATACTGAGCCTTTCGCCGCCCTTGAACCTGAATACCCGGTGGTTCGCCCAGTATGGGCCCTACACCACGACGAAGTACGCCATGACCATGCTGAGCCTGGGCATGGCCGAGGAATTCAAGCGATATGGCATAGCGGTAAATACCCTGTGGCCGAAAACCCTGATCGCCACGGCGGCCATCGAGTTCGAAGTGGGCGGTCCGCAACTGATGGCCCAGGGCAGAAAGCCGGACATTATGGCCGATGCCGCCGTCAGCATCCTGGGCCGGTCGCCTGACACCATGACCGGCCAGAACCTGATCGATGAAGACCTGCTGAGGCAGGACGGTATGACCGACTTCGAGCACTACCGGTACGAGCCAGGCGACAAGCCGCTGATGCCGGATCTGTTTCTGGACTGAGGCCGCGACATGCGTTGTTACAGGCTCTCAGCTCGCACAATAAAAGGGACCAACGGAAAAACCATGAGCCAAGACAACGTATCCGCACTGGACATTGCTCGCAGCCTGCCCGGCGTGCTTCGGCGCCTGCCGTCAATCACGCGGGGGCTTTATTACTATTCCCTCAAGAACGAGAAGCGAGAGCTCACTCTGGGCACGCTGATCGAAAACAACGCCCGATCCTTCGGCAATCGACCGGCCATCCTGTTCGAAGATCGAACGATCACCTGGGGCGAGCTGAATTCGTGGGCCAATCGAATCGCACGCTATCTGCAAGAACAGGGACTCACCAAAGGCGATGCCATTGCGGTATTCCTTGAAAACCGGCCGGAGCTGCTGGCCGTCGTGGCCGGCGCCGCCAAACTCGGTGTCGCCTGCGCCATGCTCAATACCTCTCAGAAAGGCAAGGTGCTGGAACACAGCATTAACCTGATTGAGCCGAAAATGACAATTGTGGGCGAAGAGCTGGTGGAGGCCTTTGACGGTATCAAGGCAGAACTCAAGACCGACCACCCGCAGCCCTTCCAGTTTCTGGCAGACACCAATACCCTGAACGCCTTTGGCGATGCCCCGTCCGGTTACGCCAACATGGCCGAGCAGGTCAGCACCTTCAACAGCGATAGTCCGGTGGTGAACACTCCCCCGAAAATGGGGGACAACGCCATTTACCTGTTTACTTCCGGCACCACCGGACTGCCCAAGGCGGCCCCGGGCTCGCACAGGAAGTTTATCAAGGCCTACGGCGGATTCGGCCTGATGTCGCTGGCCATGGAGCCAGAGGACGTTCTCTACTGCACCCTGCCCCTTTACCATGGCACCGCCCTGCTGGTGTGCTGGGGCTCAGTGCTGGCCGGCGGCTCGGCCATTGCCCTGCGCCGCAAATTCTCCGCCAGCGCCTTCTGGGACGATGTGCGCCGTTACCATGCCACCACCTTCGGTTATGTCGGCGAACTCTGTCGCTATCTGCTGAACCAGCCGCCTGGCGAGCAGGACCGCAACCACAGCCTCACCAAAATGATCGGCAACGGCCTGCGCCCATCCATCTGGAAAGAGTTCAAGGAACGCTTCGGCATAGAAACCGTGGCGGAACTCTATGCCTCAAGCGAAGGCAACATCGGCTTCAGCAACTTCTTCAACATGGACAACACTGTCGGTTTCTCCACGGCGCCTTACAAGCTGGTGAAGTTCCACGAAGGCACGCGGGACCCGGTGCGTAACGAAAAAGGCTTGATGCAGGAAGTGGCAAAAGGTGAGCCCGGCCTGTTGATCGGGGAGATCACCAAGAAATGGTCATTCGAGGGCTACACCCAGAAGGAGGCCACGGAAAAATCCATCCTCCGCAACGCATTCAAAAAGGGCGATGCCTGGTTTAACACCGGTGATGTGCTGAAGGAAATCGGCTGCGGCCATCTGCAGTTCGTTGACCGCATGGGTGATACCTTCCGTTGGAAAGGCGAAAATGTCTCCACCACGGAAGTCGAGAACATCATAGACGGCTCTGGCATGGCAGAGGAAGCCATTGTCTACGGCGTCGAGATCCCCGGAACCAACGGCAAGGCCGGGATGGTGACGCTCGTGCCCCAGAGCAACGGCCGGGCCTTCGATATAAATCGCTTGTTCCGCTATCTGCAGGACAATTTGCCAGCCTATGCGGTACCGGTGTTCGTGCGCGTCACCCACGCCATAGAGAAAACCGGCACCTTCAAGTACCGCAAAGTGGACATCCAGAAGCTTGGTTATTCACTTCGGGAAAGCGAGGAGGTTTATGCCTGGTTGCCGGGGACTGACGGGTATTCCCTGCTGACTTCGGAGCTGGTTTCGGAGATTAACTCGGGCTCGGTTCGGTTTTGATGATTGGCCGTTTGTCTGGGCCCTAGCCTTTTGGGTTAGCGGAGTAGTGAGGGTGGGTGCCTCCTCCCAAAAACCGCTACAAGCACGTCCGTGTGCGCTTGTTTCGGGCCGTCCTTGGCCCTCTACATTTTTGGGAGGAGGCACCCACCCTCACCAACGGGCTATAGCGATATAGTCTCTGCAACCTGAGATATAACTGATGTCAGAAGTTGCCGGTTGGAGGCACTTCCCAAAAATGTCGGCGGCCAAGGATGGCCGACGCCAAGCGCACATGGATGTGCTCGTAGCGGTTTTTGGGAAGTGCCTCCAATCGGCAACCTCCTCAGACTCGCAGGCTACGATATAACTCAGGAGCCGACCTTGAGCACAACCTTGCCGGTGGCCTTACGACCAGTCAGAGCCCCCAGAGCCTCGGCGTAGTTCTCAAAGTCGTAGACGGCGCTGATCTTCGGATCGATTTTGCCTTCGGCATAGAGCTTCATCAGCTCCATCATGTTCTGCGCGCTCGCCTCCGGCTCGCGCTGGGTGAAGCTGCCCCAGAACACGCCAACCACGGAGCAGCCTTTCAGGAGCGTCAGATTGGCGGGGATTTTCGGTATATCACCGGCAGCAAAGCCGATGATCAGGTGGCGGCCGTTCCACCCCATGGCGCGAAGGGCCTGTTCGGTAAAGTCACCGCCGACCGGGTCGTAGATCACGTCCACGCCCTTGCTGTGGGTGAGCTTCTTTACCGCATCTTTGAGAGGCTCTTCCGTGTAGTTGATCAGCTCATCGGCGCCGGCCTCTTTGGCCACAGCCAGCTTCTCGGCAGAACTGGCCGCTGCGATGACCTTGGCGCCCATCGCCTTGCCGAGTTCGACCGTGGCGAGGCCAACGCCACCACTGGCGCCAAGAACGAGTAGCGTTTCGCCAGGCTGGAGGTTGCCTCGCTGTTTCAGGGCGTAATAGGAAGTGCCGTAGACCATGGTGAAGGCGGCGGCCTTCTCGTCTGACATGCCATCGGGAACGGGCAGCAGGTTCTGCTCCGGCACGATGACTTCTTCTGCAAAAGCGCCATAACCGGTCAGGCCTGCGACACGGTCCCCTACTTTGAAGCGCGTGACTTTGTCACCAACTTCGATAACCTCACCGGCCATTTCACCACCGGGCGAAAACGGAAGACTTGGCTTCAACTGGTATTTGTTTTCAATAATGAGGGTGTCGGGGAAATTCAGGCCGGCGGCTTTTACCCGGACTTTTACGCCTCGGCCTTTCACCTCAGGACTGGGAACATCTTCGATGACCAGCGTCTCAGCGGGTCCATATTCCTTGCAGAGGATGGCTTTCATGAACTCTCCATTTTTGTTTGATCGGGCTCCAGGCAGTGCACGCCTGTGATTGTTATCCGTCAAGCTAAACAGAGTCTTATCATGAAGCAAATAAAGTTCTTTTATCCAACCGCATAAGCAAGGCTTATTTTTACAGCATTTCCATCACAGCATGGTGCCACCAATCACCAGAGCCCCTACCAGCACCAGACCAGCCACGATCAGGCCCATCTTCATTCCGGACGACAACACCTGGGGGGCATCGCCGACGGATTGATTTCCGTCCCGGTTGACCAGATTCTGATCCTGGCTGGAGTTGCGTATGAGCTCGATCATTTTCTCGCACTGATCCGATGTGAAAGAGGAAGGCTCGAAGGATTCCAGACCCTGCTCATCGAGGAAGTTCCGGACATCCCGGGACAGAGGCACATACTTCATAGACCAGTTGCTAAAGGTCCGGCTTGTGAGCGGTTCTTCGATGAGGGTCACGACATTCCGATGGCGCTCATCCTTCAGAATGCGATCGAAGGTCCTGCGCACCGCATCTTCATCACCTTCAAGATATTGGAAAAAGCGGTCGTTGCCGTAATAAAGACCACCCACCAGCTGGTCTCTGGCGTTGTTTTTTCGGGAGGTCATCAGGATTCGCGCAACGTGAGGCTCTACACCTTTTTCCACCGGCTTGGCTTCGAACGTGGCTTCACTGGCATAGGCCAGACGCATCAAGGACATAGCAACTCCGTACAACAGGATAGACGTAAGATGAATCCAAGATACGTCTGAACGTGTCGTTATGGATCACAGTTCCGGGTGGCCACAAACCTGCCAGGCCCGATCCGTAGATGAAAGGAGACGCTTTTTCCGATATCCTCGGCGCTCAAAACCAGGCCATCAGGCCATTCTCCGCCTCTCCCGGGTTTCGCCATGCTCGACATCATCTACGTACTTGAAATGATAGGAATCGTCGCGTTCGCGATTTCGGGCATGATCGTGGCACGCTCCAAGAATATGGATCCTGTGGGCGTGTTTACCATCGGATTCATCACGGCCCTGGGCGGCGGTACCCTCCGGGACCTGATCATGGACAACCACCCGCTCTACTGGATCAAGCATGAAGAACAACCCATGCTGATTCTGGCGATGGCAATTGTCTTCAGTTACTGGAAACGGGCGGAACGGCTTCGGGAGTCCAGAATCGTCTTTCCGGACGCCATCGGACTCGGAGTTTTTTCAATTCTGGGCGCCCAACTGGCCCTCGACCTGGGGCACTCGTGGTTTGTAGCGTCTCTTCTCGGCGTAATGACCGGTACCTTTGGCGGCGCACTGCGAGACACTCTGTGCAACGAAGTACCCTACATTTTCCGCAAAGACCAGATCTACGCATCCATTTCGTTTGCCGGTTGCTGGCTATATTTCGTCTGCCAGTGGTTCCTGGACAACGAGGCCCTGCCTCTGACAATCGGACTGCTTTTCATCGTGATCGTGCGCATGCTGGCCGTGCGGTTTGATATCCGACTCCAGCGGGATCCACACAACAGCTAGCCCCACCGGCTGCTTGACGAACTGTCAATCATCCCTTGGCCTGAGGCGCACGAGTCGGTAATATTGCCGTTTTTTCACGCAATCCACGAATTCCGCTCAGACCAGATTCCCAAATACTAACTTTCAGCATCCTGTGAGGCAGACACCCGTCATGCTTGAACGACTGTTCCAACTCCAGGCCCACGGCACCACCGTTCGTAAAGAAGTGGTTGCGGGCATTACCACCTTCCTGACCATGGCGTACATCATTGTGGTCAATCCGAGCATCCTGTCGTCTACCGGCATGGATTTCGGGGCTGTCTTCGTCGCTACCTGCCTTGCAGCCGTTATCGGCACGCTGATCATGGGGTTGTGGGCCAACTACCCCATCGCCCTGGCGCCGGGTATGGGACTGAACGCTTTCTTCTCCTTTACGGTCGTTGGCAGCATGGGCTACAGCTGGCAGGTGGCGCTGGGGGCGGTGTTCATATCCGGCTTCCTGTTCTTCCTGCTGAGCATTTTCAAGGTCCGCGAATGGATCATTAACAGCATCCCGATGTCCTTGCGGTTCGGCATTTCTGCCGGCATTGGTTTCTTTCTGGCCCTGATTGCGCTCAAGAACGCCGGCATTGTGGTGGATCATCCTGCAACTCTGGTTGGCCTTGGTGAAGTGAAGGTTGCCGAAAGCCTGCTGTTCTTTGGCGGCTTCGTGCTCATCTGCGCCCTGTCGTTCCGTCAGGTAACCGGCGCTGTCATGATTGGTATCATCGCGGTTACCGGCGTTGCCATGGCGCTGGGGATGGTGGAATACAAAGGCTTTGTTTCCGCGCCGCCCAGCCTGGCTCCCACTTTCATGCAGCTGGATCTGGCGGGCGCCCTGAACGTGGGCATGATCAGCGTTATTTTTGCGTTCCTGTTCGTTGACCTGTTCGACACCTCCGGCACGCTCATAGGCGCTGCCCAGCGTGGCGGACTGCTGGACAAGGACGGCAAGCTGCCGCGCCTGGGCCGGGCCCTGATGTCCGATTCGGTCGCCACCATGTCCGGTGCTGCCCTCGGCACCTCGACCACCACCAGCTACATCGAATCAACGGCGGGTATTTCCGCTGGCGGGCGTACCGGCCTGACCGCTGTGGTTGTTGCCGCACTGTTCCTGGCGTGTTTGCTGCTGTCACCCATTGCCAGCATCATTCCCGCCTACGCAACCGCTCCGGCGCTACTCTACGTTGCGGTTCTGATGGCCAGCGGCCTCAAACTGGTTGACTGGGATGACGTTACCGACGCGGCTCCGGCTGTGGTCACAGCCCTGATGATGCCGCTGACGTTCTCCATCGCAAACGGCATTGCCCTCGGGTTCATTACCTACGCCATCTTGAAGGCTCTGAGCGGCCGCTGGGCGGATTTGAACGCCAGCGTTGTTATTATTGCTGTCGTCTTTGTTCTGAAATTCATTTTCCTGGATGCGGCCTGATCCGCATCCAGAGCATTAACCGGAACGTTTATGGATTATTTTTCTGAGAGCATCAAGAAGGCGATTCGTACGGTGCCGGACTGGCCAAAGCCCGGCGTAGCCTTTCGTGATATCACCACGGTACTGCAGGACAAGACCGCATTCCGGAAGCTGATTGATGCCTTCGTACACCGCTATCACGGCCACAAGATTGATGCGGTGGCAGCGGTGGACGCGCGCGGTTTCATCATCGGCTCAGCACTGGCCTACGAGCTCAACGCGTCCCTGGTACTGGTGCGAAAGAAGGGCAAACTGCCATTCGATACCCTGGTGGAAGACTACGAGCTCGAGTACGGCACCGCCTCCGTCGAGCTGCACAAAGATGCCTTCAAGCCGGGCGATAATGTGGTACTGGTGGACGACCTGATTGCCACCGGTGGCACCATGCTGGCCGCGGCCCGGCTGATCCGCCGGATCGGCGCCGAAATTGTGGAAGTGGCCGCCATGATTGATCTCCCGGATCTCGGCGGCTCCCGCAAGCTTCAGGAAGAGGGTCTTCAGGTTTATACTGTCTGCTCGTTTGAAGGGGATTAACCGAACGTGGACAGGGGGCAGCCATGCCGGATTACCAACATCACTGGAAAGACGGCACTTCGATTCACCTGCCGTTAGGCAAGATCGTCTGTGTTGGCCGCAACTACGCGGAGCATGCAAAGGAACTGAACAATCCGGTGCCCGACGAGCCCCTGCTGTTCATCAAACCCTCCACCTCGGCCGTCCATATCACCCGCCCCCTGAGAATTCCGGCAGACCAGGGGGAGGTCCACTATGAAACCGAACTGGCCGTTCTCATTGGCCGCCCTCTGACCAACGCATCCGCCAGCCAGGCAGAAGCCGCAATACTCGGGTATGGCCTGGCGCTGGACCTGACCCTCCGTGATCTGCAAACCCGACTCAAAGAGAAAGGGCAGCCATGGGAGCGGGCCAAGGGATTCGATGGAGCTTGTCCGCTGTCACCGTTCATTTCGGCTGACAAGCTCGCCGTGGACAACATTCACTTCACCCTGGATATCGACGGGCACCGCCAGCAAACCGGTGACACTCGGGATATGCTGAATCCCATTGTGCCGTTAATTGCCCACATCAGCGGCCAGTTCACCCTGCTCCCCGGCGATGTGGTGCTTACGGGTACACCAAGGGGCGTTGGCCCGTTGGTCTCCGGCCAGACCCTGTCACTTGAACTGGAAGACCTGCTGTTCGTGGAGACTAAAGTGGTTTAACGTGCAGGACCGGCTAAACCCAAATCCGGTCAAAGGCGTAATTGTATTTATGGCAAAAAAACCGGTTACCTCCCGACGTGGTCGCTTCTTCAAGCTCGCTGGCATGACTGCTTCCGTGGCAGGCCAGTATGCGGGCCAGCGCGCTCGCAGGCTTTTTCGATCGGAGAACGACGAAGGCGCCCAGAGTGAAAGCTATACCCGCATGGCCGGTCAGATAGCCGACACCCTCGGGGAGCTCAAGGGTGCCGTGATGAAAGTCGGTCAGATTGCCTCCCAGACGCAGGATTTTCTGCCCCGGGAATTCTCGGAAGCCCTGGAAAAGCTGCAGAAAGAAGCGCCACCAATGCCGTTCGAGGTGATCGTGGAGCAGATCGAATCCGAGCTCGGGAAGCCGGTCTCCGAATTGTTCGAGTACCTCCAGGAAAAGCCTTACGCGGCCGCATCCATCGGTCAGGTGCACCGTGCCCGCCTGCACGATGGCACCGATGTGATCGTCAAGGTCCAGTATCCCGGCGTAGACGAATCCTGCGACTCGGACCTGAAACAGCTGAGAATGACGCTCAAACTCGGCGGCCTGCTGAAAATGCCAAAGGAATCCGTGGACAAGCTGTTCGCAGAAATCCGGGAACGCCTGAAAGAAGAGCTGGATTACGAAAACGAGGCCCGGAACATCGAGCTGTTCCGCAAGTTCCACGAGCAACAGCCCTGGGTTCTGATCCCGGCGGTCGTTCCCGGCCACTCCACCCGGCGAGTGCTGACTATGGAACTGGTGGAGGGCGATCACGTCAGCAAGGTCACCCGGGAGCAATACGATCAGGACACCATCAACCTGATCGGCCATCGCATCTTCACCCTCATGGCGGACCAGCTATTCCGGTTCCAGTGCATCCACGGCGATCCTCACGCCGGCAACTTCGCCTACCGACCGGACGGCTCCATCATCATGTACGACTTCGGCTGCGTGAAAAAACTCAAGCCGGAGATCGTCGAAGCCTACCGCAACGCCCTGGTAGCAGCGCTTGATGAAGACTATGAGGCTCTGGACCGCTACCTGATCGACCTCGGCGCGCGGGTGGGAAGCCAGCCAGCCGTGGATGAAGCCTACTACGCCATGTGGCGGGACATACTCGTGGTGCCTTTCGAGCAGCGCGACCAGCCCTACGATTTCGCGGAAGCCGACATTCACAAACGCGTCGCTGAAAAAACCAGCACAGTGTTTAAATACCTGGACTATTTCAAACCACCCGTAGAGAGCATTTTCATTGACCGAATGATTGCCGGTCATTACTGGATGCTGAAAAGGCTGGGGGTTCAGGCGGCATTTCGGTCAGAGCTCGAGAAATACCTTAAAGCCTCAGAGACCTCTGCCCGAGGATGAGGCGCGAGAAACGGAGGGTCACTTCAGGCTATCAACCCACTCGGCCACACCCTCGGCAGCCCCCTTGCGAATGACCCGGGCACGGGACACTGAAGCGGGCTCTCCCGGGTCGACGACCGTGATGGGCACGTCCATGTCCACCTCATACACCAGCCCCGCGGCCGGATAGACCTGGAGCGACGTCCCTACGATCAACAGATGATCGGCGGTGCGCACAATGTCGGCGGCCTTTTCCAACATGGGAACTTCCTCACCGAACCAGACGATGTGGGGGCGAAGCTGGGCGCCGCGGTCACAGGTGTCGCCCGGATTGATATCACGATAACCAATGTCGTAAACCAGCTCCGGATACCTTGAACTACGGGCCTTGGTGAGCTCGCCGTGAAGATGAATGACGTTGCTGGCGCCACCCCGTTCGTGGAGATCGTCCACGTTCTGGGTGATCACCGTTACCCGGTACCGCTTTTCCAGCTCTGCCAGCAGGCGATGGGCCTGGTTGGGCTGGGCGGATTCCAGCTGGCGCCGGCGGTCGTTGTAGAACCTCAGCACCAGCTCCTGATTCCGGGCAAACGCCTCGGGCGTGGCCACATCGTACACACTGTGCTGCTCCCACAGCCCGCCGTTGTCACGGAATGTGGAGAGGCCGCTCTCGGCGCTGATACCTGCGCCTGTCAGTACAACGATGTGGTCCTGCATCAGTCGAAAATCTTGCCGGGGTTCATGATGCCGTTGGGATCGAATACCTTTTTAATACCTCTCAGGTAAGCAATCTCCGCCTCACTGCGTGTGTATTGAAGATAGGGCTTCTTGGTCATACCCACACCGTGCTCGGCTGACACACTGCCCTGGTAGCGCTCGACAATCTCGAACACCCATTTGTTAACCTGCTGGCACTTTTCGAAAAAGTCCTCGTTGGCCATATCTTCCGGCTTGAGGATATTGAGGTGCAGGTTGCCATCGCCGATGTGCCCGAACCAGATAATCTCGAAATCCGGATAGTGCTCGGTAACCACGGCGTCGATTTCCTGCAGGAAACCCGGCACCTTGGAGACCACCACGGAGATGTCATTCTTGTAGGGCGTGCGGGGCGCGATGGATTCGGAGATGCGCTCGCGCAACTGCCACAGATTCTGGGCCTGAGTTTCGCTCTGGCTGATCACACCATCGAGCACCCAGCCGTTCTCCACACATTGCTCAAACAGGGTCATGGCGTCGTCCATCACCTGGTCGGAGACAGACTCGAATTCCAGCAAAGCGTAGTAAGGCGCCTCGGTTTCGAACGGCGCCTGCACCTGGCCATGGGCCAGCACGTGCCCCATGGCCTGATGAGAGAAAAACTCATAGGCGGTGAGGTCGATCTTTTTCTGGAAAGTCTGCAGCACGTCCATGGTGTTGGTCAGGTCGTTCAACCCCAACACCAGTACGGTCAGGTTATCCGGCTTGCGGGACAGCTTCATGGTCGCTTCCGTGATAAAGCCCAGTGTCCCCTCAGCACCAATAAACAGATGACGCAAATCGTAGCCGGTATTGTTCTTTTCCAGGTCCTTGTTCAGATCCAGGATATCGCCCTTGCCAGTGACTACCTTGAGCCCGGCCACCCAGTCCCGGCTCATGCCATAACGGATCACTTTGATACCGCCGGCGTTGGTGGAGAGGTTGCCCCCCAGTTGGCTGGAACCCGCGGAGGCAAAATCTACCGGGTAATACAGATCATTTTCTTCAGCAAAATTCTGGAGCTGCTCGGTCACAACGCCCGCCTGACAGCGAACCACTCGATCACTGGCGTTGAAATCCAGGATCTGGTTCATGTTGTCGAACGCCACAACCACTTCACCATTGGCGGCCACGGCACCGGCACTCAGACCTGTCCGGCCGCCGGAAGGCACCAGCGCCACCTGATTCTCATTGGCGAACTTCACCAGCGCCTGCACCTGCTCAGTGGTTTTGGGCAAGGCAATCGCCAAAGGTTTGGGTGGGTAGATCTTGGTCCAGTCCTTGCCATAGGTATCCAGATCTGCCGGGTCGGTCAGCACCTTGCCGGGTGCATCGCCAGTAGCCATCAGGTCTTTGAGGGAAGCAATGATCTGTTCAGAATTCATGGGCTATTCGGTCTCGTCAGGTTTCGGCCGGAGCATCCTGCAACAGGAGTCACAGACAGTTGATTCAGGCAAACCGGCGCGCTGTGAAAATCTGCGTTTATGGTATCATACCGGCCCTGTTCTGTGAGCCAGCCCCGACGATCACTGGCCACAGGTCATTTCACGTGACGAAAGGTTCGGAAGCAAGCCCATGTCAAATACGTCTCTTGAGAAGAGCAAAATCCGTATCCTGCTGCTGGAAGGCGTCCATCAATCTGCCATTGATACCCTGAACGCTGCGGGCTATACCAACATCGAGTACCTGTCTCACTCGCTGGCCGAGGAAGAGCTGATTGAGAAAATTGCCGATGCGCACTTCATCGGTATCCGCTCGCGCACCCAGCTGACAGAGAAAGTATTTGAAGCCGCCAACAAGCTGGTGGCCGTGGGTTGTTTCTGTATCGGTACCAACCAGGTGGATCTCCAGGCAGCCACCCGGCGCGGCATTGCCGTATTCAACGCGCCCTTCTCCAACACCCGGAGCGTTGCCGAACTGGTTCTGGCCCAGGCCATCCTGCTCCTGCGTGGTGTTCCAGAGAAAAACGCCAAAGCCCATCGCGGCGAATGGCTGAAGTCCGCCAAGGACAGCTACGAAATCCGCGGCAAGAAGCTGGGCATCATCGGCTACGGCAACATCGGCACCCAGTTCAGTGTCCTGGCCGAGGGCCTGGGCATGGATGTGTATTTCTACGATGTAGTGTCAAAGCTGTCGATCGGTAACGCCACTCAGGTGGGCACGCTCCAGGAGCTGCTCAACATTGCCGACGTGGTCAGCCTGCACGTGCCGGAAACACCGGCCACCAAGTACATGTTCAAGGCCGAGCAGTTTGCCCAGATGAAGCCCGGCAGCATTCTGATGAATGCCTCCCGTGGCACGGTTGTCGACATTGATGCCCTGGCCGACGCTCTGCGCAGTGGCAAACTGCTGGGCGCCGCCATCGACGTATTCCCGGTGGAACCCAAATCCAACGATGAGGAGTTTGTGTCTCCGCTACGGGAATTCGATAACGTGATCCTGACCCCGCACGTGGGCGGCTCCACCATCGAAGCCCAGGAGAACATCGGTCGGGAAGTGGCGGAAAAACTGGCCATGTACAGCGACAACGGCACGTCTGTTTCGTCCGTGAACTTCCCGGAAGTGGCCCTGCCGTCACACCCCAACCAGCACCGCCTGCTGCACATCCACGAGAACGTGCCGGGCGTGATGTCCGAAATCAACCAGGTATTCTCGGAGAACGGCATCAACGTCTGCGGTCAGTACCTGCAAACCAAGGAAGACATTGGTTACGTGGTTGTGGATGTGAACAAAGAATACGGCGAGCTGGCGCTGGAAAAGCTGCTCAAAGTGAAGGGAACGATTCGCTGCCGCGTCCTGTTCTGATTCATGGCCTGAGACAAAAACCGGAGCATTTGCTCCGGTTTTTTTATGGCCTTAGAACAGCGACTTACTGCATGGGCACGAGCGTCAGCTCAACGCGACGGTTCTGCTCACGACCGGCCGGGGTATCGTTGGAGGCCACAGGGTAGCGCTCACCATACCCCACAGCACGGGTACGCTTGGGCTCAATGCCCTGATTCAGCAGGAAGTCACGTACTGAGGATGCGCGACGCTCACTGAGCAGCTGGTTGTAGCTGTCCGAACCAGAGCTGTCGGTATGGCCTTCAATCTGAATAATCGTTTTGTCGAATTCCTTCAGCACCAGGGCAACTGACTCGAGAGTGCCGCTGAATGAAGGCTTGATCGTCGATTCATTCAGATCAAAGGTGATGTTGCCCGGCATGATCAGTTCGATCTCGTCGCCGTTACGCACTACGCGAACACCGGAACCCTCCAGCTTGCGACGCAGCTCGGCTTCCTGCTTATCCATGTAGTAACCAACGCCACCGCCGATAGCAGCGCCACTGGCCGCGCCAATCAGGGCGCCTTTTCCCCGATCACTCTTACTTGAAGTTGCGGCACCGATGGCCGCACCGCCAATCGCGCCAATAATGCTGCCCTTGGTCGCATTCGACGTTTTCTCTTCGCCGGTGTACGGGTCATAGGTCATACAACCACCAAGACCAAACGTTGCCACTGTAAATGCAAGAATCGTCTTCTTCACAGCTTTCTCCTGTGCCTGGTTTCTTCAGCAAACCCGATTCAACGGGTCCTTTCTGCCGAATTCGTGAATGTATCAATGATGGTATTGAATACGGTTGCCTGTAAATCCTGAGCTTCGTTCACAAGATGATGACGTCCGTCAGGGATTTTCAGTTCCTCCACCGCCGAAAATTTATTCCGGATAATGCGCAAATTATGTTGCCAATCGACTGTCAGGTCCTTTTCACCTTGCACGACGGTCACGGGAAAGTCGACAGGCCGGGCCGATTCGATATGGGGCACCCACTTTCGCAACGCACTCACCCAATCTACGTGTACCGCCCTGGCCTGGAGCGGATCGTGTTCACGCAGAAACCTCAGAAAACGGCTATTACCGCTGTTCTCCGCAAACACCCGGCGCCAGCGGGAAATGAACGGTTTGGCGATGCTATGGAGTACCTTAGCTCCTAACCAGCCCGCCGGCCTTACCAGTGGCGCCAGCAGCACTACTTTCCGAAAATCCGAGGTCTGCTGATTGTGCTGATTGGACAACAGATAGTCGATCAGGATCGCGCCACCGGTGCTCTGGCCCACCGCAAACCAGGGCTGGCGTACCTTGTCTCTGACCTTGGCCATCACATCTGTCAAGACACCCTGGTATTCGAGAAAACTTCCAATCGCCGCCGGCGTGCCGCTGGAAAGACCATGTCCCGGTTGATCATAAGCCAGCACATCAAAGCCGGCGCCCAGACAGCGGTCAATCAACTGGCTGTACAGTCCAACATGATCGAAGTAGCCATGCATAATAAACACTGTACCGCGTTCACCTGCCTGCTCCGGCAACCGGAAATAATGCACCATGACCTCGTGATCACACGCGTTGACGTACCCCTGATGGTAAGCAACGTCCGGGTGCTCCACCCAGAGATCCAGACCGTAAAAGCGGCAGTAGGCGACCATTTCGTCGCTGAGATCCCGCGCGCAGGCCGGATCGAAGGGTTCGAGCCTGTCCAGAAGCGAGTGCCTGTCCCAATCCGGTATTTCTATGGTATCTGTTTTCCAGTACACGTAGAGTTAAACGCCTGTCATGAATAGATTATAAATTTTGGCCTCCAATCCTAACCCATAGCAGGGGAAAGACACAGATGTTGCAACACCTTCTGGAGAGTGCGTTGCGCCAGACCATGAACCGGCTGGTAAGACCGGTTCTCAACCCGGCGGTGCCGGTTCCGCTTCAGCGACGCATTGTGCGCCAGGCTTACAGGAGTTCGATACCGCCCAAGGGTGCAAAATTCGAAGCCACCACGGTCGGCGGTATTCCCGTTACCCGGACCATTTTCAGCATCAATCCGCAAGGCGCTATTCTCTATCTGCACGGCGGTGGCTATATCATCGGTTCTTCGAGTACCCACCGCGGCATAACCGGGCATCTGGCCAAGACCAGCAATTGCAGCATTGTTACGCCTGATTACCGGCTGGCACCCGAATTCCCCTTTCCCGCAGCTCTGGATGATGCGGAAGCTTGCTGGAACGGCCTGCTGGAGCAGGGCCTCAAGCCGGAGCAGATCGCTGTCGCAGGGGATTCCGCCGGCGGCGGCCTCGCCGTTGCCCTGGCCATGCGGCTACGCGACAAGCAGCAGTCCCTTCCGGCATCGCTAACAGTATTTTCACCCTGGGTAGACCTCACTCAGGAGCTGCTCTATGAACCCGAATGTGAGCCGGTACTCCAGCCAAGCTGGACCAGTAAGGCAGCAAAGCTCTATGCCGGAAAGGAGTCCCTGAGCAATCCGCTGATCTCACCGGTATTCGGCGACCTGAGCGGCCTGCCGCCCCTGCTGATCCAGGTGGGTAGCCAGGAGATTCTGTTGAATGATGCCGAGCGGCTGGCCGAAGCGGCGAACCGTCAGGATGTAGAAGCCCGCCTGGAGATATACAACAGCCTCTGGCACGTTTTTCAGGTGCACAGCGGTCAGCTCGACAGGGCCACAAAGGCGATGGAAACCGCTGGCGAACACATCAAACGTCATCTGGCAGGCTGAGTTCACCCCGGGCAAGGGCCTCTTTCCTTAGCCGGGGCCACTGCTTGATGTGCCACTCCAGACGGGAAGCCTGGCTTCTGTCGCCAGCGGCGGCGCTGAAGACCAGTTCCAGTGGCCCCTTTCCCCTCAGACTACGGGCGCCCCTGGGCGCGCCCGCCTGGTGTTCGCGGAAACGTCGTTCAACGTCGGTCGTTATTCCGGTGTAGAGCGCTCCACTGGCGGTTCGAACCATGTAGACAAACCAGCTAGCCAAGATTTAATGCCTCTTCCCTGTCTTTGACTTTTTTCTGCTGGATCCAGAGCCCCATCATGATAAGAACCAGGCCAATGTAGGTGGAGGGCAGAATATGCTCCCCCAGAATGAAATAGATGAACACCAGTGACAGGAAAGGAGAGATGAAAATCAGATTGCTGACTTTCGACGTGTTCTCTGCCTTCTTCATGGCGTAGGACCAGAGCACAAAGGCAATGCCCATCTCGAAAACGCCAACGTAAACCGCAGCGGCAAGCGACGTTCCCGAAGCGAAATTCAGGCCCTCTGTCCACCAGCAAATCAGCAGAATCACCGGGAGCCCACACAGAAAATTCAGGAACAGGCCAACCACCGGATCGCGGGTATCCCGGGTGGCAATAATCCAGTAGGACGCCCAGACCACGGTACTGCCGAGGGCGAGAGATACACCCAGAGGATCCTCGAAACTCAGCGAAGTCACCGCTCCACGGGTGGCAATGACCACTACGCCGGCGTAACAGATCAGGCCCGCCACAATATCGAGCTTGCGCAGCCGGTGCCCAAGAAAAGGCACCGACATATAGGCCAATACCAGCGCCCAGGTGTAATTCAGCGGTTGCGCTTCCTGGGCCGGCAACCTGTCAAACGCCCCGAACAACAAAAAATAGTACAGGCAGGGATTGATCAGCCCCATGCCGAACGACTGGGCGTACTGTTTGCGACTGAGAGAAAACACCAGATGCCAGCGCCCCTGCAGCATCAGAATGACGGCCATGACGACCACAGACGCACTGCAGGCAATCAACAGCATCTGAACGGGCGCCAGCTCCCTGAGCGACAGCTTGAAAGCGGTTGCCACTGTTGACCACAATAGCACCGTGCCCAGGCCATAAAGCATCGCCTGCTTCTGGTTTTTCATTCACGGCCTCCTGCCAGCCACTGGAACTCCATCGATTTTCTCCTCTACCCGCGGGATCGTCTGGCCGACAGTGTAATGCAATCGAACCCTGTTACCCACGGCAGGGCGCATTCTTGTGTTACCTTGTCTACCAATGTCGAAAAGGATTGAGAAAACTGGAGCCCCGTTATGCCCGCTGCCCGTATCAGGTTCTGGCCATTAAGCATCGCCTTGGTCATTGCGCTGGCCGGCTGCTCAGACAGCCAAACCGACCATGGGCCGGAGGCCGCCAAGGCACCGGAAGCGCCCGAATACCCCGTCACCTGGCGCTTCGCCCTGGAAGAAATCGAGGGTAGCGTTCAACACGCCTATGCCGAAGCCCTGAAAGAACGCATAGAAGAGCGTTCCGATGGCAAGATTGAAGTCGATATCTTTCCCTACGGCTCTCTCGGCACCTCGGCGCAGCTCACCGAACTCGTCAAGAACGGTTCGGTCAGTCTTGCCTTCGCCTCTCCCGGGCACCTGGCCAACACCATCCCGGAAGTGGGCCTTTTCACTCTGCACTATGTTCTGCCGGACGACGCTGAGGTGACCCGACAGCTTCTGGCGAGTCCGGAACTCCTTAATCTGTTTGAACAGCCCTATGCCGACCAGAACATGAAACTGCTTGGCTTCGTGCCAGAGGGCTGGATGGCCTGGACGGCCAACAAAGCGCTGCGCACACCGGACGATTTCAATGGCCAGCGGATACGCACCATGACATCCGACATGGCCGAGGAAGCCTTTCGAGCCTATGGCGCCGAACCGAGTCAGATCCCCTATTCACAGGTCTACAGCGACCTTCAGCTACGTAAGATCGATGGCCAGAGCAATCCCGTTTTTGCCATCGAGGAAATGGATTTCTATGAAGTGCAGAGCACCATGACGCTTGCCCGGCCGGCACAGTTCGTTGCCTCCGTGGTCTCAAATCTTGATTGGTACAACGCCTTGCCGGAAAACCAGCAACAATGGCTTGATAACGGTCTCAATGATGTTGCGCAGATTGCCTGGGAGACCCAGGAGGAACTGAATCAGACCCGGCTGGAAAAAATGTTGGAAGAAGGACACCTGAAAGTTGTCCGCCTGACAGATGCAGAGCGGGAGGCATTTCGGCAAGCCAGCATGCCTGTGCGTGACCTCTATCTGGAACGCACCGGCGAGAGCGGACAGCGTATTTTCGAGCGTTTGCAACAACTGATCGAAGAGCTGGACGCCAATAAGCCGGAGTAGACTGCCGGACTATTCCGGCACCAGCCATCCAATATCATGGGTCAGATTCAGAACATCTGGCCCGGCTACATCACTCATCATCGCCGATAAACGGGAATCAAAGCCCCAGGGCGGATTCACCACCAGCATGCCCGATCCGACCATGCCCCGCTCCGGCGGCTTTCTGAGATACACCTCGCTACACAGCACCTTGCGCACGCCGGTGCGCCCGACAGCCTCTTTCAGTTGCTGCTGCAATCCGCTCGTGAGTATCGGATACCAGACCAGATAAACCCCGTGACGGCACTTTTGCCAAGCCTTTGCCAGGGTTTCAGCGACCTCAACGTAGTCAGATTTAATTTCATAGGAAGGATCAATGAGCGTCAGCAACCGTGGCTGTTTCGGTGGCAGCTGCTTCAGAAGGCCGGCCAGGCCATCCTGTTTGAGCACGCGGGCGGGGGCTTCGGCGGCCCATCCCGCCAGCTGTTCGCTCTCGGATGGATGGAGTTCGAACAACGTCAGCGCATCCGCGGGCCGTAGAAAATGCCGGAACCACACCGGAGACCCCGGGTAAACAGAGAGCTCTCCGTCACCGGCATTGAATCCTGCCAGCACGTCCAGAAACGGCTTCCAATCCCCGGACCTTAGCCTATCTCTTCCGCTCCATACCTTTTGAACGCCGTAATCAGCCTCTCCTGTCTTTCGGGCTCGCTCACTGCGCAAATCGTATATGGCGCTGCCGGCGTGGGTGTCGAAACAGGCAATGCCGGATGTTTTCGACTGCATCATCGCAAGGGCAAGCGCCAGTGAACTGTGTTTCTGGACATCGGCAAAATTGCCGGCGTGGAAGGCGTGTAGATAGCTCAACATACAAAAATAGCTCCCTGGTAACGGAGCCATTAAGCCCGATCACAGTTGCCAAGAGCAAGAGACCAGACACGCATCATGGTCACACCCCCTATTCCCGCTTGCCTTTTCATCAGTCGGCAACCATAATCGTGAACGCTAATTTTTCTCATTTTCACCACGATTACCAAAACTGGAGAAAGGAATGAAATCCATGTTTCGTCCGGCCCCACTGGCGCTAACAGTGGCCGCCATGCTAACTGCGGGATGCGCTTATACTCCCTGGGCCTCAGAGAAGCCAGAACCCGCTACCAAGGCTTCCGTAGTTGAACACTATGCCGACCTTGCTCACGCCAACTATGAAGATGCCCTGATTACCGCCCGCGCGCTGGACGACGCTACCGATCGGCTGATTGCCAACCCGACCGAAGAGAACCTTGCAGCCGCAAAAGAAGCCTGGCTCGCCGCGCGAATCCCCTACCAGCAAACTGAAGTATTCCGGTTTGGCAACGCTATTGTCGATGACTGGGAAGGACAACTGAACGCCTGGCCGCTGGATGAGGGCCTGATCGATTACGTCAAGGCTGACGGCTACCAGCACGAGTTGGGCAACTCCGGGGCCACCGCCAATATCATCGCGAGCAAAAGCATCAATGTGGGCGGTGAAACATTGAATGTGGCCTCTCTTTCCCCTGCACTGCTGGCCGATCTGAACGAAGTAGGCGGATCTGAAGCCAACGTGGCTACCGGCTACCATGCAGTTGAATTTTTGCTCTGGGGCCAGGATCTGCACGGTTTCGAAAGCGGCGCCGGTGAGCGCCCGGTTACGGATTACGCCGAGGGCGCTGATTGCACCAATGGCAATTGTGAACGTCGCGGGGAATACCTGGACGCGGTAACCGACCTTCTGGTCTCAGATCTGGAGTGGATGGTGGCCCAGTGGGCACCCGGTGCCAACGACAATTATCGCGCCCAGCTGACTGCCGCCGACGCCAATGAAGGTGTTCAGAAAATGCTGTTCGGAATGGGCTCCCTGTCCCTGGGTGAACTGGCCGGTGAACGGATGAAGGTTGCCCTGGAGGCCAACTCCTACGAAGATGAGCACGACTGCTTCAGCGACAATACCCACAATTCCCATTACTACAACGGCCAGGGCATCCAGAATGTCTATACCGGCACCTACCGTCGTGTCGACGGCAGCCTGGTGACTGGACCCTCTCTGTCTGACCTTGTCCAGCAGAGCAACCCTGAACTGGATGCGCGCCTGAACAACCAGTTGGATGCGTCCATGGAAGCCCTCGCCCTGATGAAGGCTCGTGCAGAGAGCAGCGAGAACCCCATGGCATTCGATACCATGATCGCACCGGGGAACGCCGAAGGTAGCCGGATCGTCAACGGCGCGATCATGGCACTGGTCGCCCAGACCGGATCCATTGAGCAGGCTGCGCGAGACCTTGGCATTGAAGCCCTGTCTCCGGATGACGCCGGTCACGCGTTCTGAGCATGATGAGACCGTTCGCCTTGATCGGTGCGCTGGCAATTGCCAGCGCACCCGTCTCCGCCCAAACCCACGCGGGTTACCCTATTCAGACCACTCCCGCCACCGGTGGCGAGGGGACGGTTCAGCAGTCAGATACCAACGCCTATTCGCTGCCCCAGAGCAATCTGTCCATGACCAAGCGTCTGGATTTCAGCGTGGGCAACAGCTTCTTCCGGAACCCCTGGGTCGAGGCACCGGCGAGCACCGATGCCCGTGATGGCCTTGGCCCGCTGTTCAACACCAACTCCTGCCAGGGATGCCACATCAAGGATGGTCGCGGACATCCCCCCGGTGTTGATGAACCGCCAGTTTCCCTGTTTCTGAGGCTGGCAGTGCCTGCTGATCCGGTACGGGACGCCGAAATTCTGCGCAAGCACGGTTTTAAACCGGCACCGGTCTACGGCAGCCAGTTGCAGACCGCTGCACTTCCCGCGGCAAAGCCCGAGGCCGAATTCGTCATTGAATGGACGCCGGTGAAAAGGACCCTGGCCGACGGCACTGTTGTGGAATTGCGCAAGCCTGTGTATCGCATCGAAAACCCGAACTACGGTCCGTTGCCCAACGAGCTGCTGGTTTCACCCAGGGTAGCACCGCAGATGATCGGAATGGGCCTGCTGGAAGCCATCCCCATCGAAAAGCTGCAAGCCCTTCATGACCCTGACGATGCCGACGGCAATGGCATTTCCGGAAAACTCAACCAGGTCTGGGATCTGGCAACGGAACAGACGCGGCCTGGCCGATTTGGCTGGAAGGCGGCGGAGCCGGATGTCCATCAGCAAAGCATGGGTGCCTTCGCCGGCGATATGGGCCTGACCTCGACCCTGAAACCCACAACCGACTGCATGCCCGAGCAGAACTGTGAGCGGTTCGCCCATGGCGGCGAACCGGAAGTAAGCGATAAGGTTGCCAACTTTGTGACCTTCTATGCCAGGAGCCTCGCCGTTCCGGCACGCCGAAATCTTGAGTCCGGTTCGGTTCAACAAGGAGCAAAACTGTTCAACGAAATTGGCTGCGCTGGTTGTCATACTCCCCGACACCAGACGGGTGAGGTAGCCGAACGCCCGGATCTCAGCAATCAGACTATCTGGCCCTACACAGATCTGCTGCTCCATGACATGGGCCCGGCTCTGGCGGATGGACGTGATGAATTCCTGGCCAATGGCAACGAATGGCGAACACCCCCGCTGTGGGGCATTGGACTGGCGCAAGTAGTGAATCCTCAGGCCGGGTTCCTGCACGACGGTCGTGCCCGCACACTGGAAGAAGCCGTGCTCTGGCATGGTGGTGAGGCAACGACCGCCGCCGAACAATACCGCAAGATGTCGTCCGGGGATCGTTCGGCCCTGATTGATTTCCTGAATTCACTCTGAGGATCAGCCATGCAACCGATCACCAGACTGCTGTGCACATTTATCCTCGCAGCAACATCGCCCCTGGTGTGGGCAAGCGATGCCACCAGCCAGGCCCGCCAGCAATGGTATGAGGGCATTGCGACTGGCTATCAGTCGCTGAAAAAAGAAACGGGTGCTTTGGCTGAACGCGCCCGGGACTACTGCCGGAATCCTGCCCCGCAAAGCCGGGAACAACTGGAAGCCGCCTGGCTGGATGCCTTCCTGGCCTGGCAGCGGGTGCGCTTTGTCGATTTCGGACCGGTCGAAAACAACAATCTTTCCTGGCAGTTCCAGTTCTGGCCCGACCCGAAGAATCTGGTCGCGCGGAAAGCAGCTTACCTGACCGGCGGCGAGGAACCGATCACTCCGCAGGTGATCAGCCAATCCGGCGTGGCCGTTCAGGGCTTCCCGATGATTGAATACCTGCTGTTCGATCAGACATTTAATACCGGGGATAACAAACTGCCCGCCCCCCGGACCTGCGAACTGCTGACCGGCGTGGCTGCCCACGTAGAGAGCAACGGCGACGAATTAGTGACCCGATGGCAGGGCTTCAGGCCTCACTACTTGAAGAGCGAACAGTACTTCGACACTACCGTCCGCGCTGGGATGGCCGCACTGGAGATCCTCGAGGAGCGCCGACTGGCCCAACCAATGGGTCTGCGCGGGAATGGAAAGCGCAATCCCTACATCACGGACGCCTGGCGCAGCGGCGAAACACTGAAGACCATAGAGGCCACAGTCGATGGCCTGGACCAGTTCTTTTTGCCAGGGCTCACGACAGCGCTTGAAGGCAACGAAGAGAAGCACCTTGCTGAGCGCATTCGTAATCAGTTCAACGAAGTTCAGCAAAACTTTCCTGGTGCTTATCTTCCCATGGCAACGGCACTCGACGAAGAAGTCCAATTCCGGGTCCTTCAGGGCCTCTACGTGGACGTTTCGCAGTTGACCATTCTGGTGAATGACCGGGCGGCGGTTGCTCTCAACGTAGTAAGAGGCTTCAACTCGAGCGATGGCGACTGAGGAGGCGACTGTTCCTATGCGTTTGCACCGGCGGACCCTTCTCAAAGCATCCGTTGGCGGTGGTATTGCACTGGCCCTGACCGGCTGTTCAATGCTTCCGCGAAAAGCCTCGGGCGAACCAGACCACTATGCCGGCGCCATCGGCTTGCCGGATGGCAGCTTTGGCGTCAGCGCGTTCGATCGCACCGGTAACGTCCTCTGGCAAACGCCGGTTCAAACACGCTGCCACAGCGGGTGCAACCGGCCTGCCAGGGGCGAAACCCTTTTCTTTGATCGTCGCCCCGGATGGTCGTTTTATGTGTTCGATACAACGACCGGAGCTTTCAAACATCGCATAGACGCGGCAGCCGGCGAGCACTTCGTGGGCCACGGTGTTTTTTCCCTGGATGGCCGCTGGCTACACGTAACCGCCAGCCGGTACGAACAGGGCGAAGGCATTATTGCGGTATACGACGCGGAAAAGGAGTACCAGCGAACCGATACCTTCGATCTTAACGGCATTGGTCCCCACGAGCTGACCATGCACCCGGACGGCGAAACCCTGGTGATCGGACTCGGGGGTATCCTGACCCACCCAGACTACGACCGTATAAAGCTGAATCTGGATACCATGGATCCTGCCCTGCTTCTGATGAATCGTCATTCCGGCAAAATCGTTGGCCGTTTCAAGCCGCCCCATCATCAGCAAAGTGCCCGCCATGTAAGCGTCAGCGGGAGTGGCCGAGTGTACGTGGCCTTTCAATATCAGGGACCGCAGTACGAAACGCCGCCCCTACTGGCGCGCCTTGAACAGGGAAAACTGCGGGAATACCGATTCGATGCGGACACCCAGAAAGCTATGGCCAACTACATAGCCAGTGTCGTTGCCCATCCAGAGAACGACCTTGTTGCTGCTGCCTCACCTGTTGGTGGCACAGCCATTATCTTCAGGGGCAGTACCGGTGAACTGGTGAACCGCGCCTCCATCGCCGATTGCGCCGGTGTCCAGGCCCTTGCCGGGGGCGACTTCCTGATCTCCTCCGGCCAGGGCAAGCTGGTTCGGATGGGCGCTACCACACCGGCCAGGGAACTGGCAGATCTTCCTGTTTACTGGGATCACCATCTGGTCTGATTAGTGGCAACCACCGTACTCCGGACTTAAGGATACCGGTCCACACTGGTATCCTTCTGACTCATTTTCCGGAGGACAGCGGTTTGCCCGAGAGCAGAAAGGACACCATCGACCAGCTTTACAGCCTGATTGCCAACGAAGAAGACGCACGGGTCTGCAAAGACATTCCGGAGGAGGCCTGTCGCGAGGTGCCCCGAAATTTCTTCCTGATTCTCGCCAGCAACGTACTGACCAAGCTGGGCGATCTCCTCATCAGCCCCAAAACCGTCCTGGCCTGGTTGATGAGTGCCATAGGTGCTCCTGCGCTGGTGGCCTGGCTGGTTCCGATCCGCGAATCCGGCTCTCTCGTTCCACAAATGGTCATCGCAGCCTGGGTGCGCCGCAAACCCGTTCGCAAGTGGTTCTGGACCCTCGGAAGTTTCGGCCAGGCTGCAAGTGTTGTGGCCATGGCGGCGAGCATCTGGTTTTTCGAGGGCTATGTCGCAGGTTCCGGGATCATAGCCGCCCTCATTGTGTTTTCCCTGGCCCGAGGATTCTGCTCAGTATCCATGAAAGATGTTCAGGGCAAATGCATTCCGAAAACCCGCAGGGGGAGACTTGGCGGACTGGCCTCTACCATTGGCGGCACGGCCACCGTTGTGCTGACCGCCCTCCTGTTCTGGGAACGCGGCGACCCGACCATTGCCTTCTATACCGTGCTACTACTTCTGGCCGGTGTTCTCTGGGTCATTGCCGGGTTCCTGTTTGCCGGAGTGGAAGAGTATGAAGGTGAAACCGGAGGTGGCGGTAACGCCATCACCGAAGCGTTCCAAAGCCTTTCCCTGCTCCGCGATGATGCACCGTTCAGACACTTCGTGATCACCCGGGCGCTTTTACTTTGCTCGGCCCTGGCGTCGCCCTACTTCGTGGTGCTTGCACAGAAGGAGTCCGACATTGGCTGGATGCTGGGTATCTTCCTATTGGCCAGCAGTCTGGCCAGTTCCCTCAGTGCCAGCTTCTGGGGCTGGGCCGCGGACACCTCAAGCCGTAGAGTCATGATACGTGGTGCTGCCATGGCCAGCGGCGTGTGTCTGCTCGTCGGTTTTACCGCGCTGTTTATCGGGACGGAAATCGGCAGTGTATGGTTCTACCCGGTCGCCTTTTTCGTTCTGAGCATAGCCCACGCCGGCGTCAGGCTGGGGCGCAAAACCTACTTGGTGGATATGGCAGGCGGCAACAAACGCACCGATTACACAGCGGTGAGCAACACGGTCATTGGTGTTCTTCTGCTGGTTACCGGCGGCCTGACCGCCCTCGTATCGATGATCTCAGAGGTAGCAGTGATTATTGTTCTGGGTCTGATGGGGCTGGCAGGGATGTTCAGCGCAATCCGCCTGAAGGAAGTCACCGAAGACTGATCAGGGGCGCCCTCCTCAGGAGGGTGCCTTGCCATCGTTCAGAGCCAGAGCGCCTTTGACGATCCGGTAGATGATCCAGATAGAAATACCAAGGAGAATGAACCAGCCGATAATAATCGGCGTGGTCACAATGCCAATCACCGTCCAGAGCAGGCCAATCCAGAAGGTGCGGATCTGCCAGCGGAAGTGCTGCTCCACCCAGGTATTGCGAACGTCGTCCAGCTTCACGTAATTGATAATTACACCCACCAGACCGGTAATGCCTCCCACGAAAAAAGACAGTGCCTGAAGGATGTAGACCACCACCGCCAGGTTACGCGCCGGGTCACTGCGGCGGGAAGCGGGATCCGTGTCGGCAGGTATAAACTCCGGTTCAGCCAAGACAACTCTCCTATTGATTGGACAATTGGAGTCTAGCACAGCCTCTAGAGTCGATAATCCCGACCCGGTCAGTGATTATCCGGACGGTAGCCCAGGCGGAAACCGCCCCAATGCTTGCCATTCACATAGATCGGCACCGAGAGATCATGCATGATTTCGCCGGTATCCCGTCGATAGGTCTGCAAAAGCATGTTCTCGGTGTGCTGACCACAGCGGATACCCGTGCGATCGTTGAACAGCCGCTTGCTTCGGCTTTTAACCAGATCCACCTTCGGATCTCCGGTTGGTGCGTGTGCAAAATCCCGGTTGTGGGTCGGTACATACCCGTCGGGCGCAGCCGCTATGGCAAAGACAATGGCCTCATGGGCGTTCTTCACCTGTTCCTGAATGGCCGGCAGGTACTGATCAGTAAACTTGTCAAAGCTGCTGGAGTATTTCGGCGGATGCGTGTTCGGGATGGGAGTCCGCGTCTTGTCGAACAGAGCGCTTTCCGAAAGCTTGCCATCCCGTATGGCCTGCTCGAACATCTGGCCAATCTGGTCAGCGCCGGCTTTTGCCTGATCGAAAAAGGGCCGGTGATAACTTGCTTCGCTGTTCAAGGCGAATGAAGCATTGGCTTTTTCTGCCAGTTCCATCAGCGTCGCAGCCTGCTCTGCCAGTGAAGAAACGCTGGTATCACTCTCCGAGATCTGGTCACGCACCGTTTCAATGGCGGAGAACACCTGGGCCAGACTCTGCTCGTTGTTCTGGTCGATCTCGGCAATTCGGGCTACTTGCTGCTGAACCCGGTCCGACTGGGAACTGATCTGGTCCAATCGCTCGCCCACGCTCTCAACTGAGGCGAGTCCTTCCTCGATGCTGCGGGCAAGGTCTTCAATGCGAGACACGATCAACGTGGTATCGGACCGTATTTCTTCCAGCGTTTCAGCCACTTCCCCCGTCGCCTGGGCTGTTCGGCCCGCCAGTTGGCGCACTTCGTCGGCAACCACTGCGAAACCGCGCCCCTGATCACCTGCCCTGGCGGCCTCGATGGCCGCATTGAGAGCAAGCAGGTTGGTCTGTTCAGCGATTCCCTGGATTGTGGTGGTTACACCCTGGATCTTGTTGGATTTCTCGTTCAGCTCCTGGATCAGCCGCAGATTTTCCCCGGACTGCTGATGCACTGCCCTGACGCTGTCGATGGCGGAGACAAGGGCCTCACGTCCCTCGGTGCTGACCTGTTTGTTCTGCAAAGCCATGGTGGCCGCATCCGTGGCCTGTTCCGAGGACTCCCGGACAGTCTCGGTAATCTGGCCTGCGTAGTCGGCCATTTGAGCGGTTTCTTCAACCTGACGATCGAGCCGGAGCTTCAGTTGATCAGCGGCAAAAGACACCTGGGCCGCCGATATTGCGTTCCTGTCGGCGCTTCCAGACAGGGTTTCTACCAACGCGCGTCCGGCCCTGGCATCGGCAAGCAATTGGTGACACTGGGCATGCAGCGGATGATTGTCAGACAGGGTGCCGTCATTCAGAGCCTTGAGGCCCCGTTCAGTTGGCTCCAGCACCCGGACAATGAGGAAACCGCCAGCGGCCGCAAGGCCGACGACGAGCCCGATCAAAGTGGACGCAGGTTCCAGACCTAACAAAGGCGCCACCACTGCGCAGACGACCGCAAGAACAACGGCAACCGCCAACCCCCATAGAATTGAAGCCCGATCCAGTAAGCCCATAGAAACCTCTTCTTTTTCGTTGCTTCTGCAAACATTTTGTTATTAAAGGCCATTGTGGAGACTAAAGAATTGACATGAGTTTATAACTCATACTTTAGTGTATTTAATATACATATCGGCGGGGAATAGCATTTCTGAAACAAAAAACCGCAAACCCGACTCACTCTGTTACCGAGCAGGCCGGGTTTGCGGTGTTCAGATTATTACTTCAATGTTGGCTCAGGCGCCAATCACGCCTCCATCGTCCTTGGTGACGATGACGGTTGCGTCACGCGGGCGCGGATCACTGGAATCTGGCCAGTTGCCATCGGGGTGCTGGATGTTGACGAACATGGTCTTCACATCAGGAGTGGAGACAACGCCGGTAACCTCACAACCTACGGGACCGACGAAGAAGCGCTTGATTTCGCGGGTCTCGGGGTTGGCAGCCAGCATCATGTTGTTCTGGTAGGGCGCTGCATCGGAGCCATCGGTCTGGATCCAGAGGCGACCGTTATAGTCGAACCACAGGCCATCCGGGCTGTTGAAGATGTTGTCGTCAGTCAGGGATACGATCACCTCGTCATCCACCACGGTTTCCGTACCCTGCTCACCGGCAAAGACGAAGATGTCCCAATCGAAGCTGGTGGCAGTATGGTCATTGCCTTCTTCACTCCAGCGGATGATATGACCGGTGCGGTTGTTGGCGTTCGGGTTAGCCGCGTTAACCTGCTCTTCCGTCCGGCGGGAGTTGTTGGTCAGCGTGAAATATACCTGGCCCGAATTCGGGTCGACAGCCCCCCACTCCGGGCGGTCCATCGGGGTTGCACCGGCGATATCGGCGGCCAGACGGGTGTTCAGAAGAACGTCAGCCTGGTTTTCGAAACCGTCAAACTGGACATCACCCACCTGAGTGCCCTCGGCTGCAGCAACCTTGGCTGCAAAGTCCGCGTCGTCGAGATCCAGTGACAACCAGTCGCCGGAGCCGTCATCATTGAACCGGGCTACGTACAGAGTACCTTCATCCAACAGATATCCACCGGCGGTGGCGGCGTAGTAGGGCTTCGACGATACGAACTTGTAGATGTACTCAAAACGGGAGTCATCGCCGGAATAGCAAACCACCGGCTCGCCTTCCTTGGCCGGTGCGAAGATGACGCCCTCGTGACCGAAACGGCCCAACGCAGTGCGTTTTTGCGGCTTGCTTTCAGGAGTAAACGGATCGATCTCGACCATATAGCCGTACGTGTTGGCCTCGTTGCGATAGTCATCCGCAGCGGTTGCGCCGATCGTGCTCACGTTGAATCGAACGTACTGGTCCGCGGCGCTATCCGCCAGTTCCCAATCATATCGGCTGGAACTGCCTACACCATGGCGGGTCTGCTCACGTGGCTGCGTGGCATCGCCATTGGCGAAGTAGCCGTGCCAGTTTTCTTCTGCAGCGAGGTAAGTTCCCCAGGGCGTCGGACCCATCGCACAGTTGTTGAGAGTGCCGCGGGTCTCGGTGGCATCCGGGCTGTACTTGGTGATCAGCTTGCTGTAGCCACGAACCGGGCCACGGATATCCATTTCGGTGTTACCCGTAATACGACGGTTGAACGGGCTGCCAAACACGATGTCCCACTTGCCATTGGTGTCGCGTTTAATGTGAACGACAGAAACACCGTGTGCTGCGATTTCCTTGCGCACTTCGTCCGCAGGGCGCATATCGTTTACATAGGTTGCGCCGTTGGCATGCAGAGCGCCCTGGTTGATGTACTCGTGGTTCATCACGAGCAGACCTTCACTGGAGCTGTTACCGCCCGCTTTCAGATCGATGGGGAAGAAATGCACACCGTCATGATGCATACCCATCTGCTGTTCCTGCTCGGCGCCGGTATTGGTGCCATCCGGCTTGTAGGCAGGGTAAGACCCTGTGATGGGCGCGCCCCACGGCAGGAACGCCTCAGTAGAGTATCCTTCGGGAACAACTGCCTCGTTGGCTGTAGATGTCGGTACCGCCTTGAAGCCGATATCGGTACTAGAAACATTGCTGCTGGTGGTGCCGTCGTTGCTGTCGCTGCCACAACCTGCCAGGCCCAGGCCCATCACACTGGCAAGGGCAGCTCCAACGCTGCCTTTCATCAGGGTGCGGCGCTGCATGCGCGCGGACAGGACCTGGTGGAAGGGGGTGTTTTCAGTGTGGTTGACTACCGGCTCGTAGTTGGGATCCAGGTAATTGGGATCAAGGTCGTGCTTAGCCATGTTATTGCCTCTCTCAAAGAACAGCGGGTCAATGTTGTTGAGAGGCCAGTTTCGGCGGGAAATATGACAGTAAGCGGAAGTTAAAAAGACAAATTCGTTAACATTAGTTTACAAGCGCTCGAATCGGGGGACCGACCGCTCCGTGCAACCTGTTGCGGCGGAGCGGTCAGCTCACTCGGTTATTGCTGAGTGGCTTCTTCGTAGCCTTCCTCAATGGAATCGCCAGCTTCTTCGGCGGCATCAGTCATGGCATCACCAGCTTCCTCTGCACCTTCCTGCAACTCGCCCATGGCACTTTCATCCTGGCCGGTGGCTTCTTCCAGGGTTTCCTCGGTGGAATCCGCCGCGTCTTCCATCATTTCTCCGGCGTTATCTGCTGCCTGCTCGACATCCACGCCTTCGTTGTCTTCCGAGCTGCAGGCAGCCAGGCCAAGTGTCAGCACCATCAAAAGCGCACTCAATGTGAGCTTGTTCATACCATATCCCTCTGTTGGTAAGTATTTACAACGGAGCACAGGGTACGGCGTGAACTCTGACAAACACAATTACCGGCCGATTACCCTTTCGTTAACCGGCGCTGTCGGAGAGCACCTGGCCATTGATGGTAATCACATGATCAAACGGCAACATGGTTCCCCGCCCGAGTAGAAGAAAATCCTGCCCGGCACGACTGAAAAGATCGCGAATGACATCGTGGACAAGACATACCTGGCCGGCACTATCGCGGTAGACCACTTCGGTAAGCCTGCCGGTAGACAGGTATTCGCGAAGCATCCCCTGGACAGAGTATGAAGCAGTGGCAGACGAAGAGTTTGGCATGGCTGATTCTTCCTTGTGATCCAGCTCTTGTTGTCTATGTCAGTCTGGCCCAGAAACGGGGTTTGTGCCAAAGAAAAGCCATTTGTCATTTCGAGCCAAGGTTTGATCTGGATCTGGACGCCCGTTGCATTGTTCGATTGTCCGACATAAATTGCAGGTACGCGCACCGAACGGGAGAAAACAATGAACGCCAAAACCCCAGACAATCTGCAATCACATCAGGTCTCATCGCCTGTCGAAAAGGAAGCCACTGGCAACTGGAAAGACCCGAAACGCTACATGTGGCTGCTCGGCCCTGCCCTGCCGGGAATCGGATTGGCCGCCCTGACCGGCTATGCCCTGGCTCCGAAGAAGCTGAAAGCCCTTGCCTGGACTGGCCCGGCGCTGGTGCACGGAATCATTCCCGCCCTGGACCGCGCTATTGGTGAAGATCAGAGCAACCCTCCGGAATCGGCGGTGAAGACACTGGAGCAGGACAAGTACTACGACCGGATTGTGAAGGCGTTTATTCCCACCCAGTACGCCATGACCTTTATGGGCGCCTGGCTTGCCAGCCGCAAAAGCACGCCCCTGGACGACAAGATAGGGCTGACGCTGACGGTCGGTGCCATCAATGGCGTGGGCATCAACACGGCCCATGAACTTGGCCACAAATCCAACAAACTGAACAAGCTGTTGTCGATGGCGGCGTTGGCCCCCACCGGCTACACCCACTTTGTTGTCGAACACAATTTCGGTCATCACAAACGGGTGGCTACGCCGGAGGATCCCGCCAGCAGCCGCATGGGCGAGAGTTTCTGGAAATTCCTGCCGCGCACGGTGCTGGGAGGCATCAAATCCTCCATCAAGATCGAGAAGGCGAGACTTGCCCGCAAGGGTAAAACCTTCTGGAGCCTGGACAACGAGCTACTGCAGGGCTGGGCCATGAGCGCTGGCTTCTTTGGCGCGACAACCCTGGTTTGCGGACCAAGAGCAGTGCCTTTCCTGGCGGCCCAGGCGGTGTACGGTGCCAGCCTGCTGGAAAGCGTAAATTACATTGAGCACTACGGCTTGCTGCGCCAGAAGGACAAGAACGGGAAGTACGAGCGCACCCAGCCTGAACACAGCTGGAACAGCAATCACATCGTGACCAACCTGTTCCTGTATCAGTTGCAGCGGCATTCAGACCATCACGCCCACCCCCAGCGCAGCTTCCAGGCCCTGCGGCATTTCGAGAAGGCACCCCAGTTGCCCGGGGGTTATGCTTCAATGCTTCTGCCGGCCTACCTGCCTCAGTGGTGGTATGAAACCATGGATAAGCGGGTAATTGATCACTACGAGGGGGATCTGAGCAAAATCAACTGGGATCCGGATCGGAAAGAGGAACTGATGGCCAAGTATGCGGACTACGCTGCGGAGGTGGCAGCAGAAGCTCAGGCCCGTCGCGAATCTCGGAGTTCCGAGGCAGCCTGAATTCGGGTGTGGGGGGTTGCCATCTTGGGGCCCCAGCCTTCGAGGTCTGGTGCATGCAGCCAACCGGGGTCTCCCTCCCGGGAGACGCCGTGAACCCATCCATGGGGGCTTGATCGCAGCATCCATGCTGCTCACACTCCCGGAAGGGAGACCCCGGTCGGCTGCCCAGATTTCTGATGAGTTCGCCAGCTTCTTTTAGTTCCCGAGAGCAGGTTTTTCCCGAAGAAATTTAGAATTTACTTGCCTTTAAAAACAGCTTCGCGCCGTTCCAGGAAAGACTGGATTCCCTCTTTGACGTCCTCACTGGCCATCACCGGCTGCAGATCCGGGAACAAACGCTGCTTCGCAGCCTCCTGCCCTTCGCCGACGGCAATTTTTGACGATTTCAGGCTGCCCTGGACACCGAGAGGGGCGGCCTTGGCAATCTTTTCAGCGATTTCCAACGCGACGTTGAACTGTTCGCCAGGTTCCACCAATTCCTGGATCAAACCCCATTGATAGGCCTGATCGGCAGTCCACTCATCGCCGGTCAGCAGGTATCGCTGGGCATTGCCCCAGCCGATTTCCCGCTGCAGACGTATTGTGGCTCCGCCGCAGGCGAAGATGCCTCGTTTTACTTCCAGTTGGGCAAAGCGGGTGCCTTTAGCTGCGACGCGCACGTCCGTGTTTAACATCATCTCAACGCCGCAGGTGAAGCAGATCCCCTGGGCAGAAAAAACGACAGGTTTGCTCAGAGCCTGGCCAGTGATGTGAAACGGATCCAGTTCGCCTTCACCCGGCTCTATGCCTTTGCCGTTGGCAAACACCCCCGCCCAGTCGTCCAGTTGCAGGCCGCTGGTGAAGTGGTCGCCCTCGGCGTGCATCAATCCGACCCGAAGCTTCGGGTCGTTTTCCAACTGGTAATAGGCTGCCGCGATCTGGTGGTACATCTCGCGGTTCATGGCGTTCATTTTTTCAGGGCGATTAAGACCAATCAGGAGTATGTGGTTTTTCTTTTCAACGTTTACCAGAGCCATCGCTCTCACCTTTAATAGATTTCTCTTGTCTGCAGACTGCACCCGGCTCTGGGCGCAAGCGGCCGGGATCGCTTTCAGGGACCGTCTGTGGCCATGGATGGCCACAGCCGAGCGCACAGGGATGTGCTTGTAGCGTGTCCCTGAAAGCGATCCCGGCCGGTTGCGCCTACTCCAAAGTCAGAACCACTCAGATTTCATGTTCAGGCAGGTATCGTCTTGATTGCGCAACAGAACAAGATCCTGAGCCACAGTTGGCAGCTCCCAGTGGAAGAAATACTGGGCCGCCTGTAGTTTGCCCTGGTAGAAGTTGCGCTCGTCATCTGTGTTGGCGGAGCCCAGGGCGTGGGCTGCTGCGTTGGCCTGACGTAGCCACATCCAGGCAACGATAATATGCCCGAACAGGTGCAGGTAGCAGGACGCGTTGGCCAGAGTTTTATCGGGGTCGCCTTCCATCAGTGATTTACCCAGGCTCTGGGTAACCTTCACCGCCTGCTGCAGGGTTTCACTCAGGGACAAGGCCCACTGCTGGCACCGATCGGTTGTAGCCGCCTGCAGGTCCACCTGCATTTCCTGCATCAGCAGTTGCAGACCGTGGCTCTGATCCTGCCAGATCTTCCGGCCCAGCAGATCCAGGGCCTGGATGCCGTTGGTGCCCTCATGAATCGGGTTCAGTCGATTATCGCGCCAGCATTGCTCCACCGGATATTCGCGGGTATAGCCCGCGCCACCGTAAACCTGGATGGCCAGATCGTTGGCCTTGGGGCCATACTCAGACGGCCAGGCTTTGATCACCGGGGTGAGCAGGTCCAGCAGCTTGCCGGCTTCCTGGCGTTTCTGTTCATCCGGGTGGGTGTGCTGGTCATCCATCAGCCTGGCGCCATACAGGCACAGGGCCAGACCACCCTCACTGTAGGCTTTCTGGGCAAGCAGCATGCGCCGGACATCAGCGTGATCAATGATGGGCACCTGCGGTGATTCGGGATTCTTCTCACTGGCCTTGCGGCCCTGAAGACGATCTTTGGCGTATTCCAGGCTGTGCATGTAACCGCGATAACCGATTACGGCAGCACCAAAACCAACACCAACCCGCGCTTCGTTCATCATCTGGAACATGTATTTCAGACCCTGATGGGGTTCGCCAACCAGGTAACCGTGACACGGGGCGTCGTCACCGAAGCTCAGTGCCGTTGAGGTGGTGCCGCGGTAGCCCAGTTTGTGGATCAAACCGGCCAGGCTTACACCGTTGCGCTCGGTGGGGTTACCTTCGTCATCCACCAGGAACTTGGGCACGATAAACAGGGAGATGCCCTTCACGCCCGCAGGCGCACCTTTGATTTTGGCCAGCACCATGTGAACGATGTTGTCGGTGATGGACTGCTCTCCGCCTGAGATGTAGATCTTGGCACCCTTGATCAGATAGTGCCCTTCATCGGTAGGAGACGCGGACGTCCGGATATCTGCCAGAGAGGAGCCGGCGTGGGGCTCGGTCAGCGCCATGGTTCCGCTGAACCGGCCACTGAGCATGTTCGGCAGGAAGGTATTTTTCTGCTTTTCGTTGCCGAAGACACGGATGAGGTTGGCGGCAGCCGTGGTAAGGAAGGGGTAGCCGGCGGTGCCCGGGTTGGCGGCGGTGAAGAAGCCGTTGCAGGCGGCCATGACGGATTCAGGCAACTGCATGCCGCCCAGTTCATAATCGTAACGTCCGGCGATGAAGCCAGCCTGGGCGTAGGCGTCGAAGGCTTCTTTTACCTGCGGAAGCATCTCGACCTGGCCGTTGACGAATTTCGGCTCGTCTTTGTCGGCGGCGCTGTTGTGGGTAGCGAATTTCTCCCGGGCCATTTTGTCGGCGGTTTCGATGACGGCATCGAAGGTGTCGCGGTTGTGTTCGCTGAAGCGCTCGCGGGTGGTGAGGTTTTCGGTATCGAGTACTTCGTATAGCTGGAACGCCAGGTCGCGGCGGTCGATCAGGGTGTCGGTCATGCTTGGTCTCCTGTTTGTTGTCGACAGCCTCTCACAACTGGTTTTTCCTGGGAACCGGCGTTTATGACATAATTATGGTCAATATTGCCACCACCTGATCACCTGTCGCTGATTCATTGCTGACCGACCGGCTCTGAGGTGGGTCAGTCTGGCCGGGACACGCCGTGAATACATCCATGTAGGCTTGACTGCAGCATCCATGCTGCAGACAGTCCCGGCCAGACTGACCCACCCCAGAGCCTACCTTGGAGAATGCATGCGAACCGTTTCTGTTATCGGTTTTGACGGGGCACTTGCCAGTGCCATCACCGGGATTATTGACCTTTTCCGTCTTGCCGGCGTTACCTGGGCGCGGATTAACGATGAAACGCCGGTACCCCAATTCACAACCCGACTTCTCACGAAGGACGGAGCGCCTTGCCGCTGCATAAACGGGCTGACCATTCAGCCAGACGGAGCCTGGAACGAATTGCTTCCGGGGGGCGACGACAGTGATTTGGTGGTGATACCGACAATTGGCGGTCCAATTGATGTTGTGCTGGCAGGGAATTCGGAGCTCATTGAGTGGCTCGGCGCCTTTCGGGCGTCAGACGCCGGGCAGGTCCGGGTAGCCAGTAACTGTACCGGGGCGTTCATGCTGGCCGAGGCGGGGCTGTTGGATGGTCGGCAAGCGACGACACATTGGGGGTTCAGCCATCAGTTTCGGCAACGTTTCCCGGCGGTGAACCTGCAGCCGGACAAGCTCGTTACGGTGGACGGCGACGTTGCCTGTGCCGGGGGCGGGATGGCCTGGTGGGATCTGGGGATCTATCTGGTGGAAAGGTACGCGGGGGCACAAGTCGCAAGGGAGCTGGCGAAGGCGTTTGTGATTGATGCAGGGCGGACCAGTCAGGCGCCCTACAGTGCACTCCAGGCCCGGCGCTACCATTCCGATGCTGCCATTCTGAAGCTTCAGGACTGGCTGGATAGTAATTACAGTGAACCCGTCACCCTCCACCGAATGGCTTCTTTGGGCGGACTCACCGAGCGCTCCTTGATTCGCCGGTTCAAGGCAGCCACCGGCGATACGCCCACTGGGTACCTACAGCTTCTACGGATCGAGGTCGCACGTCAGCATCTGGAGAAATCGCGGTTACCGATTGATGAAATCACGCAGTTGGTAGGCTATGAGGACGTGAGCTCGTTCACTCGTCTGTTCCGCAAACATACCGGACTATCCCCGGGTGCTTACCGGTCCCGCTTTGTCAGGTAATGTTGCCCCCCGACTGGCCCGGGTTATGCATCGGTTTTCAGCGAAGGCCAACATCCGGTCTTGAACGTAAAGAATACCGACAGGTGTCACTATGGGGAGGCCCGCCATGAACGCACCGATCAGACAAAGCCAGGCAGATATCTTGAGCAAGCTGTACGACATGAAGCGCAAGCAGATCGAGCAGGCGATGCAGCAGGGAAACAGCCTTCGGTGTCAGGTACTTGAAGCAGAAGCCGAAGCAATTTCCAATGCACTGAAAGCCGCCCGTTAAACCTCACATCCCCGTTTATCCGGAGCCATACTTCTTCAGACGACGGCTCCAGCGCTGCTTCGCATACCGGCGGAGGTTAGAGACATTGTCGGTTTCATCCATGATTTCCGTGCCCAAAAGTGTCTCCAATATGTCCTCCAGCGTCACTATCCCCAACCAGGTCCCCAGTTCGTCATAGACCACGGCCAGGTGTTGCCGTTCTCTCAGCATGTCCGAGAACAGGAATTCGATGTTGGTGTTGCCTTTCACGCGCTTGATCTTGCGCATGTGTTCCAGGAGGTCGACGTCGGCATCGAGGTTGATCAGATCGGCCCGGTGCAGGTAGCCAAGTGCCTCTCCGTCTTCGTCTATCACCGGATAACGGGAGAAGGGTGATTTTCTGACCTGGTCGCGGAATTGTTCATAGGTAACGTCCGGATCGACGTATTTGCAAACCGTCCGCGGTGTCATGACCGAACTGACCTTGATTTCGTGGAAGCGCAGAACGTTGTGAATCATCCGCCGCTCATCTTCGTCCAGCGCCTGTTGGTCTTTTCCTATTTCTGCCAGGGCGCTGATCTCGGCGCGGATATCCGTATCTGCCTCACCCGAGGCGATGCGCCGAGTGACCTGTTTGGACAACCAGATGAACGGCAACAGCGCCTTGATCATGAAGCCCAGAATGGCAGGCAATCGAGGAGCGATGCCCCGCCAATACTTGGCCCCGATGGTTTTGGGAATGATTTCAGAGAAAATCAGGATGGCGAGGGTCATCACAGCCGAGGCGATACCGAGCCAGGCCTCACCAAAGACCACGGTGACCTGGGCGCCCACACCGGTGGCGCCGACGGTGTGGGCAACGGTATTCAGTGTAAGGATTGCAGACAGGGGGTCGTCCACATCGTCTTTGAGTTTGCGCAATCTGGAAAACAGCTGCGGTTTCTCTTTCTTCAATGAGGCGATGTAGCTCGGCGTCACCGACAGCAACGCGGCTTCGAGAATGGAACACAAGAAGGAGAAGCCTATCGAAAGCACTGCGAAGGCAATAAGTAATGTCATAGTTTGGCTGCGACTTCCGTTCCCTGCCGGATGGCCCGTTTTGCGTCGAGTTCTTCGGCAACGTCTGCGCCGCCGATAAGATGTGCGTTAACCCCAGAGTCCGACAACTGATCGAAAAGTTCCCGGAACGGCTCCTGACCGGCGCAAATTATCACATTATCCACCGGCAGCACCCGGCTTTCCGTCACCTTGCCCTCTTTATCGGTGACGGAAATATGCAGTCCCTGGTCGTCGATGCGCTCATAGCGACACCCAGGAAGCATTTCCACTTCGCGATGCTTCAGGCTGTTGCGGTGCACCCAGCCCGAGGTCTTGCCCAGGCCCCCACCGACCTTGCCGGTTTTTCGCTGCATCAGATAAATTTTGCGGGGCGAGGGGGTCGGTTGACGTTCCGCCAGGCCGCCGGGGCCATCAAAATCGGGATTAACGCCCCACTCCGCCTGCCAGTCGGCAACGCTGACCTGCTCGCCTTCGGGATGATGGCTGAAATCATGGGTCAGGAATTCGCTGACATCGAAACCGATGCCGCCGGCGCCGATAACCGCCACATTCTTGCCAACGGGTTTGTTATGGCGAAGTACATCGAGGTAGCCGAGCACCTTGGGATGATCAATGCCGTCAATGGACGGAGTTCTCGGCTTCACACCGGTGGCGATCACGACATCGTCGAAACCCTGCGCCTTAAGTGACTCAGCATCCACACGAGTGCCGAGTTTGAGGTCAACCTCAAGCAGCTCGATCTGGCGCTGGAAATAGCGAAGGGTTTCATAAAATTCTTCCTTGCCCGGGATGCGCTTGGCGTAGTTGAACTGGCCACCAATCTGGTCATCCGCTTCGAACAGCGTCACTTTGTGGCCGCGTTTCGCGGCTGTTGTTGCTGCCGCCAAACCGGCAGGTCCGGCACCTACCACGGCGACCCGGCGCACAACAGGCGCTACCGTCAATACCAGCTCGGTTTCGTGACAGGCTCGGGGGTTCACCAGGCAAGAAGCCCGCTTGGCCTGGAAGGCATGGTCCAGACAGGCCTGGTTACAGGCAATGCAGGTGTTGATTTCATCACTGCGCCCCTGCTCGGCCTTGCGCACAACCTCGCTGTCCGCCAACAGAGGCCGGGCCATGGACACCATATCCGCCTTGCCGGCCGCCAGAATCTCCTCCCCTTTCTCCGGGGTGTTGATTCGGTTGGTGGTGCACACCGGGATATCCACTTCGCCATAGAACTTGGCGGTGACATCAGCGAAGCCGCCACGGGGCACCGAAGTAACGATGGTGGGCACCCTCGCTTCGTGCCAGCCAATACCGGTGTTAATAATAGTGGCACCTGCCTGCTCGATGGCTTTGCCCAGGGTTACGATCTGATCCCAGGTCTGGCCGCCCTCAACAAGGTCCAGCATGGACAACCGATAGATAATGATGAAGTCGGGCCCCACGGCTTCGCGCATCCGGCGAACAATTTCCACGGGTAGACGCATACGGTTCTCATACGGCCCGCCCCACTTGTCTGTCCGCTTGTTCGTCCGTTCGCACAAAAACTGGTTGATGAAATAGCCTTCGGAGCCCATCACCTCAACGCCGTCATAGCCGGCGAACTTGGCAAGTTTCGCGGCACCGACAAAATCGTTGATCTGTCGCTCAACGCCCTTCGTGGATAGAGCGCGTGCCTTGAATGGGCTGATCGGCGCTTTGGTGGCCGACGCAGAAACAATAAGTGGCTGGTAACCGTAGCGTCCCGCGTGCAGGATTTGCATGCAGATCTTTCCGCCCGCCTCATGAACCGCGCCGGTCACGTGGCGATGCAGCAAGGCCGTGGCACGGTTGTTCATGGTTGAAGCAAGCGGAGCCAACTGCCCGGCCAGATTGGGCGAAAAGCCGCCCGTTACCATGAGCCCGACGCCACCTTCAGCTCGCTCAGCGAAATAACGGGCAAGCTTGTGAATGTTCCAGAACCGGTCTTCAAGGCCCGTATGCATGGACCCCATCAGCACCCGGTTCTTCAGTTCGGTGAAGCCGAGGTCCAGCGGTTTCAAAAGGTTGGGATAGCTATCGGTCATGGGACTCTCTCATAAAATATTTATCGGGAGTATACACTTGATCAATGGCAAGTTGACTTGACCTTCCAGACGGGCCACGTATCATCGGCAAACAAGTTTGACTGACGGAGCAACCATGACCGCAAGGTCCTTCGGCTGCACAAGAGTTACCCGCCCACCTGTTACCGCTGACATCGCGCGGCACCGGGGACGTTTACCGTACTTTCCGGATCCGCCTCGTCTCAGCTGATCCACGCCATCCCCTGTGCCGTAATGGCATCTTTGCCCAATGTGCAGGGTGGCCGGCCTGAGACTAGACTCTGGCAAACATGCCTTCAATACTCACGTAAAAGAAAACCAATAACGAGGTTGCGATGTCGCTACCGCTGGTTGTTTTACTGCCTTTTCTGGGTGCCATAGCCGCACCCCTGTTCGCCCAGGGCGGCAGAACGGCGATAGCCGTTGCATCTTCAGTACCCGCACTGATCGCTCTGGCAGCCCTGTTCCCTCATTGGGAAACCCTTGCTGACGGCGGCGTGGTTCTGCACAGCTACGAATGGCTCCCTGCCCTGGGCCTCTCATTCAGTTTCCGGCTGGATGGACTGTCGCTGCTGTTCGCCCTGCTGATCCTGATTATCGGGCTGCTGATCATTCTTTACTCTCGCTATTACCTGAAAGCTCACGAGAACGTCGGCAAGTTCTACGCCCTTCTGCTCTGTTTCAAGGGCTCGATGTTGGGCATCGTGCTTTCCAGCAACCTGTTGCTGATGATGATCTTCTGGGAACTGACCAGCCTGACCTCGTTCCTGTTGATCAGTTTCTGGACACACAAGCAGGACGCCCGTCGCGGCGCCCGGATGGCCCTTGCGGTCACTGGTGGCGGAGGCCTAGCGCTACTGGCCGGCATACTGATCATTGGCAATATCGTCGGCAGTTTCGAACTCGATGACGTGCTGGCAGCCGGTGACCAGATCAAGGCCCATGCCATGTACCCGGTCGCCCTGACACTGGTTCTGCTGGGCGCGTTCACCAAATCGGCCCAATTTCCGTTCCATTTCTGGTTACCCCATGCCATGCAGGCGCCTACCCCGGTATCGGCCTACCTGCACTCGGCCACAATGGTGAAAGCCGGCATCTTCCTGATGGCCCGGCTCTATCCGGCGCTGGCAGGCACCGAGCAATGGTTTTATATGGTCAGCTTTACCGGTATGGCTACCCTGCTCATTGGCGCATATGTCGCCATGTTCAAGCATGACCTCAAAGGGCTGCTGGCCCATTCAACGGTCAGCCACCTTGGCTTGATCACGCTGCTGTTCGGTATGGGTACGCAGCTGGCTGCAGTGGCAGCGGTTTTTCATGTGATTAACCACGCTACTTTTAAAGCTTCCCTGTTTATGGCCGCCGGTATCATCGATCATGAAACCGGTACCCGGGACATGCGGCGCATCAACGGGCTGTGGCGTTACATGCCACACACCGCCACCCTGGCCATGGTCGCGGCGTCATCCATGGCCGGTGTTCCGCTGCTGAACGGCTTCCTGAGCAAGGAAATGTTCTTTGCCGAATCCCTGGAACTGAACCTCCCGGGACTCATAGCCTGGCTACCCCCGATTGTCGCGACCCTGGCCGGGATTTTCGCAGTGGCGTATTCAGCGCGTTTTGTCCACGATGTGTTCTTCAATGGCAAACCGGTGGATCTTCCCATCTACCCTCCCCATGAACCACCGCGCTATATGAAATTTCCGGTGGAGATCCTGGTGTTTGCGTGCATCATGGTAGGCGTGTTCCCGGCGGTGTCTGTCGGCCCGCTACTCTATATTGCCGCCTCGGCCACGCTTGGCGGTGATGTGCCGGATTACACCCTGTCTGTCTACCATGGATTCAACCTTCCGTTGCTCATGAGTTTCGTCGCCTTCTTTGGTGGCCTGCTCATGTACAGTCAGCGTCAGCGTTTCTTCGATTTCCACGCCCGATTCAAGGAAATTGACGAAAAGGCTGTTTTCGAAGCGGTGGTCCTGAGGGTCGTCGACCTGGCCAACAGGTTTACCACGCGTATCGAGAACGGTTCGCTTCAACGATACGCATTGCTGCTTTTCGTCAGTGTTATTGCCGTTGCCGCAGCGCCACTTCTTGATTTGGGGATTTTCGTGGGGCAGAACGGATTGAGTCCGATTGATGCACCTACGACGATTGCGGCTGGCATCCTTATTCTTTGCGCCCTGGCAACCGCTACTCTGCACCGGCAGCGTTTTTATGCACTGGTTCTGCTTAGCGTGGTGGGCCTGATTGTGGCCCTGGCCTTCGCCCGATTCTCGGCGCCGGATCTTGCCATGACCCAGCTGTCTGTCGAGGTTGTGACCATCGTTCTTCTGATGCTCGCACTTTTCTACATGCCGTCCTGGACGCCAATAGAAACCCCAATGAAACGGCGTTTGCGGGACATGGTTATTGCAGGAGCTGCAGGTATCGGTATGACGCTGGTCACGCTCGCCATGCTGACCCAGCCATTCAGTTCAATTTCTGAATTTTTCCTGGAGAACAGCAAAACCGGCGGCGGTGGCACCAACGTGGTCAACGTTATTCTGGTGGACTTCCGTGGCTTCGATACCCTCGGGGAAATCGCCGTGTTGGCTATTGCCGCCCTGGGCATTTACGCCATGCTCAAAAACACAGCCCTGACACCACCCCCAAGTGATGGCGAGGGGCACGCGTGGACCCGGGATGCCTATCCGCTGATGCTTCGCCAGATTGCGCGCCCGATGTTACCACTGGCTCTGATGGTATCGGTGTTCATTTTCCTGCGAGGCCACAACCTGCCTGGCGGGGGCTTCATCGCCGGCCTGATCACCTCGGTGGCGCTCATTCTCCAGTACATTGCCAGCGGCATGATCTGGACCCAGGACCGGATTCCATTCCGTTATCACAATGTAATTGGTCTGGGCCTTCTGTTCGCAACGATTGCTGGCGTCGGAAGTTTTGCCTTCGGCTACCCATTCCTGACGTCCACGTTCGGCTACATAACCTGGCCTGTAGTAGGAAAATTCGAGGTTGCTTCCGCCCTGGTTTTTGACCTCGGCGTCTATCTGACGGTTATCGGAGCCACTCTGCTTGCGCTGGTGAGTATTGGACGGCTGTCGCCCCACTCGGCTATCAAGAGTAAAAAGGAGGGTGCGTAATGGAGCTCGTTTTCGCACTGGTTATTGGCGCCCTGACGGCATCCGGCGTTTATCTGATTCTGCGGTCACGCACCTTCCCCGTGGTGGTCGGTCTGACCATGCTTTCCTACGGCGTGAACCTGTTCCTGTTTTCCAGTGGTCGCCTGGCGACGGGCCAGCAGCCAGTGCTCGGCACTGCAGCTACCCACTCAGACCCACTGCCACAGGCGCTGGTACTGACGGCTATCGTGATTGGCTTCGCCATGACGGCATTCGTTGTGGTGTTGTCGCTGCGAAACCTGGCAGACAACGATGACGATCATGTTGATGGCAAGCAGCCCTACAAATCTCCTGCTCCGGAAGAAGAAGAGGAGGTAACCGGTAAATGAACCATTGGCTTACCGCTCCTGTTCTTATTCCGCTGCTTGGTGGCATTCTTCAGGCTTTCATGGGCTATGCGCCTATCAGTCTGCGCCGCACCCTGGCGCTGGCAACAACTGTGTTGATCCTGGTCTCAGCGATCGTGCTTTTGGTTTTGGCAGACGATGGCAGCTATCGGATCTATGCGTTCGGCAACTGGCAGCCGCCCTTCGGGATTGTTCTGGTACTGGATCGCCTCGCTGCGCTGATGCTGGTGATGACAGCCGTGCTGGCCCTGTTTTGCCATATCTATGCCATTGGCGGCGCCGATGAAGGAAACCGCCAGTTCCACGCCTTGTTCCTGTTCCAGATCATGGGCCTGAACATTGCCTTCCTCACCGGTGACCTATTTAACCTTTTCGTTGCCTTCGAGGTGTTACTCATTGCCTCTTACGGCTTGCTGATGCACGGCGGGGGAACCGTCAGAACCGTCCCCGGCCTGCACTACGTGGTCCTGAATCTCGCCGGTTCCGCCATTTTCCTCATCAGTGTCGGGATGATCTACAGTGTCACCGGCACCCTGAACATGGCCGATCTGGCAGTAAAAATTCCCCAGGTCTCGGGCGAGGACGTGAATATCGTCAAGGCTGGAGGGATGATGCTTCTCGTCGTCTTCGGCCTGAAAGCAGCCATTCTGCCCCTGTGCTTCTGGCTACCCAGGGCCTACTCAAAAGCCACGGCTCCGGTCGCCGCATTGTTTGCAGTCATGACCAAGGTTGGAATTTATGCGATTTTGCGCGTGTATTTGCTGATTTTCGGTGACGACGCCGGCGAGTTGGCAAACCTGGGTATGGACTGGCTGTTCCCGATTGCCCTGGCCACACTCGCCATGGGCGTTGTTGGAGCACTGGGTTCTGGCAGCCTGAAAACCCTGGTCGCATGGCAGGTCATCATTTCCGTGGGCACATTACTGGCTCCGATATCGCTCGGCTCCGAAGCCGGGCTGTCCGCTGCCCTCTTCTATCTGCTGAGCACAACCTGGACGGTTGGTGGCCTGTTCCTCGTCTCGGAACTGGTGGCCAACCAGCGAGGTTCTGCTCAGGATCGCATCGTTACGGCCCCCAGAATGCAGAATCGTACCTTCCTGAGCGTGCTGTTCCTGGTCGGAGCCGTTGCCGCGGCAGGGCTACCACCACTGAGTGGATTCTTTGGCAAGTTGCTGATTCTGCAATCCGTTCAGTCGGGAACTGAAATGGCCTGGCTATGGTCTGTACTGCTTATTGGCAGCTTCCTGACCGTTATCGCGTACAGTCGTGCGGGCAGTATTGTTTTCTGGCGGACTGTGGATGGCCATCTGGAAAAGCCTGACCCCCTCAACGGCCGGATTTCCGTCGCAGCCGGCGCCCTGACTGCCCTGGCGGTTGCGATAGTGGTCCTGGCAGGGCCAATAACACGCTACACCGATGAGACGGCGGCCCAACTCTTTAACAACGATGCCTATATCAACATCTTGCAGACCCCCGTGGTCGGGGAGGATGACTGATGCTTGATCGATTGAGTTTTCCGCAACCGTGGTTGAGCCTGATCCTTTTTACGACCTGGCAGTTGCTGAGTGATGGCGTGTCCGGAGCCAGCGTTGTGATGGGGATCATTCTCGCCTGGCTGATCCCCCAAATCACCCAGGGATTCTGGCCTGAGCGACCGGCATTTATTAAATCCTGGAAGATGCCTGCCTATCTGGCCATCGTGTTGAAAGACATTGTGGTGGCCAGTTTCTCTGTGGCACGTCTGATTCTGAGCCCGCGCCAGCCAAGACCGATCTTCGTCTGTTACCCGCTTCAGCTTGAGCATCCGCTGGCCATTTCAATTCTCGCCAGCACAATTTCCCTGACGCCGGGCACCGTATCTGCCGATGTCAGTGATGACCAGAAAACATTGCTGATCCATACTCTGGATGCCGGCAGCGATCAGGAGGTCATTGACGCCATTCACAAGCGCTATGAGAAGCCACTGATGGAGATGTTCCAATGATGACAGCCGCTCTCTACATCACGATCGCCATGGTGACTCTGGCCGCGTTGCTCAACGTCTACCGGCTGATCAAGGGACCCGATGCTCCAGATCGTGTTCTGGCACTGGACACGCTTTACATCAACGCCATCGCTCTGATCATCCTCCTCGGCATCACCCTGGGTACGCGCATGTACCTGGAAGCAGCTCTGCTGATCGCGGTAATGGGCTTTGTCGGGACCGTTGCCATGGCCAAGTATCTCAAGCGAGGCAGTGTCATTGAATAGTCCCGATTTCTATCCTTCACCTGCAGGAGAAATGTCACGATGAGCCTGATTGCGGAATACCTCATATCAGCGCTGCTGCTACTGGGTGGCGCTTTTACACTGATAGGCGCCATAGGTCTTGCAAGACTTCCGGATTTCTTCACCCGCCTGCATGGCCCAACAAAAGCCACAACAGTGGGCGTTGGCGCGATCATGCTGAGCTCCGTGTTTTATTTCAGTGCCAATGGCGCAGGAATCGGTATCTCAGAAATCCTTATCACTGTATTTCTGCTGATGACCGCCCCGGTAAGTGCAAACATTCTGGCCAAGGCAGCGATGCATATCGGCGTCAAAACCATGGAAAATACCGAGGGTAACCCCTGGGACCAGTGAAAACCCTGATCGAGCATCCTGATCAGCATTTTGTCATTGGAGTTCAAGAAAATTGCCGTATAGTAGGCTCCCAAACTTATTCGAGGAGCCCAGCACATGCTGAAAGTAAATGAATATTTCGACGGCAAGGCAAAATCCATCGCCTTCCAGACCTCCACCCTGCCTGCCACGGTCGGCGTCATCAGCCCGGGCGAGTATGAATTTGGCACCAGCAAGAAAGAAACCATGACCGTCATCAGTGGCGCTCTGACCGTCCTGCTGCCGGGCATGGACGAGTGGATGACCTATGGTGCGGGCGAAAGCTTCGATGTCGCGGGCCAGGCCAGTTTCAAGGCCAAGACCGATATCGATACAGCCTATCTTTGCACCTACGAGTAAGTGCGCACCTGCCTGTGATTCGACACCTCTGAGTGTCGCGTCAGCGCTGACGGACGTGTCCGCAGAGCGAAACGGAATTTGCATCTAAGCCACCGTTCGCTCTGCATTTTTTCACTGTTACCGGTTCCTGTTTCAGCCAAACTGTGTCAGATTTATTCCTGTTTCTCGCGATAACACCAACAACTGGGAAAGAGGAAACAGGTAATGGCACAGACCCGCATTCTGCCCCCGGCTGAAAACGCCTACGAGTACCCGCTGCTGATCAAACGACTCCTGCTGTCCGGCCCCAGGTATAACCCGGACCAGGAAATTGTCTACTCCAACCGCAGCAAGTACACATACACAGATCTGGTTGAGCGCATCCACCGCCTGGCCAACGCACTGACCGATGCCGGCGTGAAGCCTGGTGATACCGTTGCAGTGATGGACTGGGATACGCCCCGGTACCTCGAGTGTTTCTTTGCCATTCCGATGATTGGGGCGATTCTGCACACGGTCAACATCCGGCTGTCTCCGGATCAGATTGTCTACACCATGAACCACGCCGAAGACGATGTGGTGCTGGTACACGACGACTTCCTCCCGATCATTGACGCTGTCAAGGGCGAGATCAAAACGGTCAAGACCTGGATTCAGCTCACCGACGACGATGCCGCGAAACAGGCACCGGTTGAAACCATCGGCGAATACGAGAACCTCCTGGCGAAGGCCAATGATAAGTTCGACTTCCCCGATTTCGACGAAAACAGTGTCGCAACCACGTTCTACACTACCGGTACCACAGGCAATCCGAAGGGCGTTTACTTCAGCCACCGCCAGCTGGTACTACATACACTGGCCATGACCGGCACCGTAGCGTCGTTTGATGAGATGCCGCTGATGCGCTCCTCGTCGGTTTACATGCCGGTCACCCCGATGTTCCACGTGCACGCCTGGGGTGTTCCCTATGCCGCCACCATGATGGGCATCAAGCAGGTTTACCCCGGTCGCTACGAGCCGGAGTTGCTGGTCGACCTTATCAAAGAGCATAAAGTCACCTTCTCCCACTGCGTGCCCACCATCATGCAGATGATGATGGCCACAGAGTCCATCAAGACCGCCGATTTGAGCAACTGGCACGTGCTGATCGGCGGCAGCGCGCTGACTAAAGGTCTGTGCGATGCCGGGGCCAAGCTTGGCATCAAGATGTTCACCGCCTACGGCATGTCCGAGACCTGCCCGCTGCTGTGCGCTTCCCACCTGAAACCGGAAGACCTGGAGTTGCCTCTTGAGCAGCAAACCGCAAAACGCGTGAAGACCGGTATTGCAACGCCAATGGTTGAACTGGAAATCGTGGATCCTGAGGGCAACCCGGTACCCCACGACGGCGAGGCGAAGGGTGAAATCGTGGCACGCGCCCCCTGGTTGACCCAGGGCTACTTCAAAGAGCCCGAGAAAGGCGAACAGCTCTGGGAAGGCGGCTGGCTCCACACCGGCGATGTTGCTTCCATGGAGCCCGACAACACCATCACCATCAAGGATCGCATCAAGGATGTGATCAAGACCGGTGGTGAGTGGCTGTCGTCACTGGACCTTGAAAACCTGATCAGCCAGCATCCGGCCGTCGCCGGCGCTGCCGTGGTGGGTGTGCCCGATGAAAAATGGGGCGAGCGTCCTCACGCTCTGGTTACCCTCAAGCAAGGTGAACAAGCCAGTGCCGAGGATATCCAGAACCACCTGAAGCAGTTTGTGGAGAGTGGCGAGATCAATAAATGGGCAATCCCCGAGCATATTGATTTTGTCGAGGATATTCCGAAGACCAGTGTTGGCAAGATCAACAAGAAGCTGATTCGGGATCAGTTGCAGTAAACCGGCCGAACGCTGAAGACTGGGGCCAGATGAAGGCTTTCATCTGGCCCCGTTTCATTTCTATAGCCCGGAAAACGTAAAATCCACCTCAGGCTTGCGACCGTCAATAATGTCCGCGAGTGCCGCGGCAGAACCACAGGAATGGGTCCACCCCAGGGTGCCGTGCCCGGTATTCAGGTACAGGTTGGCAAAGTGGCTCTTTCCGATGTAGGGCACATTGGAGGGAGTTGCCGGCCGCAGACCGGTCCAGAATTCGGCCTGGTCCCAGTAGCCCGCCTCTGGCATAACTTCCGCAGTGCGCCGGACGATGGCGCGACAACGGGTGTAATTCAGTTTCCGGCTGTAGCCACTGAGTTCTGCCGTGCCTGCCACACGCATGCGATCGCCCAGGCGTGAGAATACCAGCTTGTACTCGTCGTCGGTCAGGCTGACCTGGAACGCTGCCTCTTCGTTTTTCACCGGCACGGTAATCGAATAACCCTTGGCCGGATAGATGTTCAGGAAAATGCCCAGCTGCCGGGCGAGTGCCGCACTGAAGCTCCCCATGCTCAGCACGTAGGCGTCTGCACGGAGCGTCTCATGGTGGCCGTCGTGAAGGGTCTGGACGCCAAGCACCCGTTCACCGGCACGCTCGAACGCCAGAATTTCAGTGCCGTACCGGAACTCTACTCCCGCCTCGGCGCAGCGTTTTGCCAGGTTCTGGGTAAACATCCGGGCATCACCGGACTCATCCTCTGAGGTGTAGGTTGCACCCGCGATCCGGTTCTGGATCGGTTTGAGTGCCGGCTCCAGTTCAACTGCGCGGTCAGCGTCGATGATCTGCCGGTCACAGCCAAGATCCTGCATGATTCGGGTAGGCTCGATCGCGCCATCAAATTCGGCCGGATTTGTATAGAAATGCAGGATACCCTTCTCGAGGTGGTTGTACTCTATACCGGCCTCCTTGCGAAGAGCCTGCAACTGGCTACGGCTGTAGGTGCCAAGGTTCACCATCTGGCGGATATTGTGAGCGGCCCTGGCCGACGTGCATTGCCCCAGGAAGGAGAGCGCCCAGCGCCACTGGTTGGGATCCAGCCTTGGCCGGAACAGCAGAGGCGCGTCCGGCTTGGTGAGCCATTTCAACACCTTCAGGGGCGCTGATGGATTGGCCCAGGGTTCGGCATGGGAGACCGAGATCTGCCCCCCGTTGGCATAACTGGTCTCCACACCGGCCTGGTTCTGGCGATCAACCACGGTTACCTGGTGCCCCTGCTTCTGCAGATACCAGGCTGTGGTAATGCCCACAACGCCTGCGCCCAAAACCAGTATATGCATGCTCGCCTCCGGTCGAACGGAAACCGCCATCCCACAGGATATTCCCGGGGATTTTCGGCCAGATTCCAGTTGATGTGAAACTCGGGATTCGTTCTTCGCAGGGTCTATTGTAACGTGAGCATAAAGGAATTGCGTGTTATACCATCAGCCACCGGAGCGCTTGACGGTCCACCCTTTCTGTTCGAGAAGTGGAACCAGGAGGTCCCGCTGGTCGCCCTGAATCTCGACTACGCCGTCTTTTACCGTACCACCGGTGCCGCATTTGGCTTTCAACACCTTGGCGTAAGCCTTCAGCTCCTTGTCATCCAGTGGAATGCCGGTAATCAAGGTGACACCCTTGCCTTTGCGGCCCTTGGTTTCCCGGCTCACCCGGACAATGCCGTCGCCGGCCGGCCGCGACGCTGCAGCGCAGATGCACTCGTTCACCGGGTTACGGCAATCGGGGCACATGCGCCCCTGTTCTGTCGAGAAAACCAGGCCGCCCTCAGATCGCTTCTTCATTCCGTCTCCGTGCCATTCCGGTCTTGCCCGGTCTTTCAATCAAGACCGGGGGGATACTTGGTAAACATTTCAGCCACGACCTCGTCGATCAGCTCCCTGCGGGTCTCGGGTGACTGGTTTTCATTGAGGTAGCGGCGACTGGCTGCGCGCCAGACAACTTCCTTCGACTTGCTGTCCGCCAGTTCGACCACCAGCTTGCCCTCTTCAATTTCACGCACCGGTGGCGGCGCGGACAAGGCCCAGCCGAAATTTCCGCTACCAAAGCCAAACCCGAGGCCCAGGCCAGTCTGTTCGAGCCTCTCTTCCGGCACAATCTGCCAGCTTACAAGCAAATCCGCTTCTGCCTCAGGCACCTGTCGCAACGCTTTGCGATTCAGCTCCCTCTCAACTGCACTGCGTACCCGTGTGCCGTCGAGCGAGGTGAATGACGACTCGTTCGTACCACTGGCAAACGCCCAGGATGAATAATTCCCAAAAACCACAGACGAGTTGTAGTCGGTCACCACATTGCTGGCGCAACCGGTCATGGCCAGTGTGACAAGCGCCAACATCAGAAAACGCATCATGATTTCTGCCCTCGGTTGAGAATTCGCTTTTTCAACAGTATACGCTTAGCGGACGCGGTACGATGCCCCCGGGATCCATCACCTTTCAAAACTGTAATCCAGCTTCTGGGCATCGCAGAAAGCCCCGAACGCTGCCAGTTGGTCCTCCGGAACCAGAACCCGGGCGCGAACGGACGCGCCATAATCAACAGACTCCACCGATGCACCGTTAACGTCGCACCAGTGTCGCAGGGGCTGTTCATCGGCGAAGGACAGGGAAACCAGCGCGTCCGTCATGGGTGTTTGCACCACCCGGTCAACCGCTGACAGCACGCTCTCTGCCGCCCCGGCATAGGCCCGCACCAGTCCGCCGGCACCCAGCTTGATCCCGCCGAAGTACCGGATAACCATCACCAGGACATCGCCCATATCCTTGTGCTGAATCACGTTGAGAATCGGCTTCCCGGCGGTTCCAGAGGGTTCGCCATCGTCGTTCATGGCGGCCTCAGCGGCAGAACCGGGGCGGCCGATCTGGTAGGCCCAGCAGATATGGCGGGCGTCCGGGTGGTCCTGGTGTGCCTGCTCCAGCCAGTCTTTCACCTCCTCCCGGGAACTCACGGGCGCTACCCGGGCAATGAACCGGCTTTTCTTCACTTCCGTTTCACGCTCAAGGTATCCTGCCGGAACGGGGTAATCTTTTTTCATGGACACCGACCTATGGCCTCTGAAGACGAATACAACAACCCGGGCACTGCCAAACCCGCAAGAATCCGCAAAGCAGCGTGCGGAATTCGCTTTGACGAGGACGAGTTGCAGGAGGGTATCGACTTTTCCGGCGCGGAGAAACTCAAGCCCTCCGATCCGGAGCCAGAATCAGCCACCGCCGAAAAACACAGGAAGGCGAAGCGTCACCCTTAAGCCTCCATGCTCGCCCGCCGCTGCCGCGATCGTTCCATCGTGGGCAGCAACAATGTCTCTGGCGATGGCCAGGCCCAGGCCCCATCCCTTACCGCCGCGGGACTTGTCCGCCCGGAAGAACGGCTCAAAAAGCTGACCAATCATCTCATCCGCTACGCCTGGCCCTTCGTCATCAACCGTCAGAGTCAACAAATCATCGGCCACCGTGACCGCCAAGTGAACAGCTCTGCCTGGTGGTGTGTGATCAAGGGCGTTTTGAAGGATGTTGTCGATTGCTCGCTGCAGAAGCCCCTCATCACCCAATACCGATGCCCGCGAGCTTTCAGGCGACACCACGAGCTTGCAGTCCACCCCCTGGTGTTCGGCATAATCGGCCGCATCCGTGAGCACCTGATTGACTACATGTACCAGCCGGAGGGGCTCGCGCTCAATATTGCCGCCGGCCTCCGTAACCCGGTACAGCGTCAGTATCTGCCCGGTCATGGTTTCGAGCCGCTCGTTCTGGCGCAGAATACTCGCCATGAGCTCTTCGTCTGCGCCGGCTTCGTTCGCCAGTTCAATGGCAATACGCTGGCGGGTGAGCGGCGTTCGCAGATCGTGGGAAATATCCCGAAGCAAGTGTTTCTGGCGATCCAGGAGACTGCAAAGCTGCTCTGTCATGGCATTGAAGGCTGTTGCCAGTTGCCCTACCTCATCCCTGCGTTGCGCGATCTTGTCGCTGACCCTGAGTGAATTGTCCCCTCCCGCAATCGCGCGGGCGGTGGTTTCCATATGCCGCAGCGGTCTTGATACCATGCGGGCAATCCACCAGCACGCCAGGGAAATCATCAATAGAGCCAGACCCAGCTCGATAGCCCGGAAGAACCTGGGGTTGAGCCAGCCGGCGCCCTGCACCCGCGGCCAGGCCACCAGGCGGTAATCACCGCCCACATCCAGAACCGCCGGTTTCTGCGGGTACCAGCCGGATTTCATTCGGTCGCGAATGAACGAAGGCAGCTTGCCATCATTTTCATCCTGCTCCAGCAGCACCAGAAACAGTTCAAGACGCTCGCCCTCGTCCCTCAGAAAACGCCAGGCAGCGCTTCGATCACCAGCCTCACGGATAGCGATTGCCTCCTCGGCCAGGTCCCTGAGCCCTGCCTGCCGCTCGATCGCTTCCCGTTCGCGATCCAGGAGCATTCTGGTTGCCAGGTTACTGGCCACCACGGTGACCGCCATGGCCAGCCAGATGGAGAGGAAGATCCGCCAGAACAGCGGGAACATGGGCCGCTGCTTCATTCCGGCACCCGATAGCTGTAACCCAGCCCCCGAACGGTCTCAATCCGGGGCGGATCGTCGTTGCCCAGCTTTTTGCGAAGGTTACTGATGTGCATATCCAGAGTTCGGTCGTAGGCCTCGAGCCGGCGTCCCAGGGCCCATTGCATCAGGTCCGTTTTGCGTACGACGCTGCCGGCATGGGCCAGAAGGACCTGGAGAACCTCGTATTCGGTGGCGGTCAGTTCCATGGCTACATCGTTCTGATAAATCCGGCGATGGCCGGGCTCGACTCTCAGATCGCCATAGGTCCGGGCCGCATTGACTTCGGTTTTCTGGTCCCAGGCAATCCGCCGCAACAGTGCCTGCAGCCGGGCCACCAGCTCGCGAGGGTTGCAGGGCTTGGGAATGTAATCATCAGCACCGACTTCAAAACCCACAATCCGATCGGTTTCATCGCCTCGGGCAGTCAGCAGCACAACCGGCAGATGCGTCTCTGCCCTCAATTCCCGCAACACCTCAAGACCACTGATGTCGGGCAACATGATGTCGAGCACGACAATATCGCAGTCCTGGCCAAGCGCCAGGGCGAGTCCGTCCCGCCCGTTTGCCGCCTCGCGAACGGTGAACCCCTGATTGGTCAGGTAACGTGCGAGCAGTTGCCGTAATTCATCATCGTCTTCGACCAGTAACACCCTGTTCTGCATCTTGCCTCTCCAACTGTCGTGCCGGCCACCATAGCTGGATGAAGTCTAACACGCTCGGGGTATAGTGCCGGGCTGGCCCTGCCCGCTTTGCAGAACCTTTACACAGTCACAGACGAGGTTCCGGAGGGCCGCCGAGGGTGATCAAAAGCCATGTTCTGACGTATGGTAACGGGTACACACAGGAGTTTTCCCGCACCATGCCAGAATCCGGACAAGCGACTCTTACCCTGGAAACCTGCGCCAGCCTCAATGACATTCCCGCACGAGAGTGGGAACGACTGGCGGGCTGCACCAACCCTTTTCTTCGCTACGAGTTTTTCCAGGCTCTCGAAGCCTCCGGCTGCACGTCCGAAGCCACCGGTTGGTCTCCCAGCCACCTTGTGTTCAAGTCGGACGACAAAATCGTAGGCCTGGCACCGGCTTTCCTGAAAAGCCACTCCATGGGGGAATATGTTTTCGATTGGGCCTGGGCCGATGCCTATCAGCGACATGGCCTTGCGTACTATCCGAAATTGCTGATCGCCATCCCGTTTACGCCTTCTGCCGGGCCCCGACTGTTGCTGGCCCCGGACCTGCGGGAACAACTGACGCCCGAGCAGATTCATGATCTGCTGGACACGCTGACCGACAAACTGGGCGCCCACTCCTGGCACCTTCTCTTTCCGGACAGCGAGGACCAGAAACTGCTCCAGCACGACCAGGAGCTACACCGCATTGGATGCCAGTTCCACTGGCACAACCACGGTTACGGGAACTTCGAGGATTTCCTGGCAGCTCTGACGTCCCGCAAGCGAAAATCCATACGCAAGGAACGTCGCCAGGTTGCTGAACAGGGCATTTCCTTTGCCCGTTTCCACGGCCGGGATATTCCCGAGCATGTGCTGTCTGCCTTCTATGTGTTTTACCAGGCTACCTACCTGAAACGTGGCCAGCGGCCGTACCTCAACAAGCGCTTCTTTGAGCTGCTTCGGGAACAGTTACCCGAACATGTACACCTCGTGATCGCCCAGCGCGAAGGTGAAATGATTGCCGGGGCGCTGTTCCTGGCAGGCAAAACCACCCTGTACGGGCGTTACTGGGGGTGCCTGGACGAATACAACCACCTGCACTTCGAAACCTGCTATTACCAGGGCATCGAGCTGGCCATGGAGCTGGGGCTCAGCCACATTGACGCCGGCGCCCAGGGCGAGCATAAACTGGTGCGCGGCTTTGAACCGGTGATTACCCATTCCTGGCACGGAATCCTTCACCCCGGCTTCCGCGAGGCGATAGAAAACTTCACCCATGAAGAAGCCGAACACGTCCTCGGTTACTTCAAAGACGCACAATCTGTCCTACCCTTTCGACAGCAGACGCAGGATTAACTTCTATACTGAAAGACCCAGACAGGATTTGCGCAGGGGTCAGATATTATGGATGCAGACCCATTTTGGAGCACGGTATCGGCAGGTGGCCTGCCGCTCCTTCTTGCCGCCGGAGCGCTGGGCCTGGCGCTCATTGCCCTGTTTTTGGGTTCAGGGGCAAGACGCCGATACCAAGAGCAACTGACAGCGCTGCGTGAGCGCTCGGACACCCTATGGCGGGAAGTGGACGATATAAGAGTCGCGCAGTTCAATCGTCCCGGGGAGGCCGGCAACGGAGCGTCAGGCTCGCCGGTTGAAGAAGCCCGTTATCACACAGAAGTGGAAGCCTACAGCAAGATATGGCCCCAGGTATGGCATCTTCATGAACGCCTGGGCATGTTCCTGAGGGCGGTTGAAGCGGGCGAGGCCGCCGGCGAACTCAGACTGGAAGCCCGCAATGCTGCCCTGGAGGCCCGCAACCTGTTGAACCGGAACCGTCCGTTCTGCACCGAATCCGTTGATGAACTGGTTACCCGGCTGATCGATGCGGAAATAAAGGCCCACCTGGCTGCCTGCCAGTATCTGGATCTGCTCAAGGACGTCACCAGCGCCTCATCCAACCACGACCGCCGGGTATTGCAGGAAAAATGTCACAGCCTGCATGAGGGCGAAGCCCGGGAACTGATGAACCAGTTGGTTTCGTCTATCCGGCACCGGACCATTCGAAGCAGCTGAGGACCCGCCAGCCTTAGCTGTCAGCGATACGAAACCCTACTTTCATAACCACCTGATAATGGCCGACCTTGCCATCGACGATGTGGCCGCGGGTCTCGGTTACCTCAAACCACTCCATGTTGCGAACACTTTTGCCGCACTCCTCCAGTGCGTTCTCGATGGCGTCTTCAATGCTCTTCTTGGAAGACCCGACAATTTCCACTTTTTTGTACACATGATGGTCAGACATGGAACCCTCCTTAAAATCGCAGCTTGTAGTTTTCAGCCTAGAAGACAAGCCTGATGCCAGCAAACTACAGCCCGGCACAGTCCTCATCCGCAACAAGACGAAGGACGTATTTGTTCACTACAATGAATAACGCCATCCGGAACTTTCTGAGCCCCGACGAGTCCCGGATACCCTCACGTTCTGGATTGGATTCATGAAACGATTTCTGAAATACACCAGCTGGTTTGTCGGTGCGGTGCTCCTGCTGCTTTCCGGCCCAATCCTGCTGGCCACCAGCGGCAGCTTGCAGGGAGCGGAGAGCTGGCAGACAGCCACCCGGGAAAGCGCCCGCATTGCGCCCCTGCCAGAACAGGCCGACGAGGCCATCGTCCAGGTCTACGGGGCCCGGGCCTGGAGCTGGCGAGGCTACTTTGCAGTCCATACCTGGATAGCCACAAAGGAAAAAGGCGCCAGCCACTACCGGGTTCATGAGGTTACTGGCTGGCGCAGCTACGTGGTCAATTCCCGCCCGGGCGAACCCGACAGACACTGGTATGGTGCGAAACCGGAACTCTATGCTGATATCCGCGGAGAAGAGGCAGAAAAGCTTATTCCCGACATCTACCGGGCAGTGGAATCCTACCCCTACCCGACCGAATACGAAGCCTGGCCGGGCCCCAACAGCAATACCTTCGTGGCCTGGGTGATACGGGAGGTTCCTGGACTTGATGTCGCTTTGCCCAACCACGCTATTGGCAAGGACTACCTGGGCGATCGGGTGTTCGCAGAGGTTCCGGGTGGCGCTGGTTACCAGGTTTCGCTGGGCGGGTATTTTGGCGTGTTGGCAGGTGTCCGCGAAGGGCTGGAACTGAACCTTTTGGGTCTTTCTTTCGGGATTAACCCGTTGGCACTCGGAGTCAAGCTACCCGGCATTGGGGAACTGGCACTCAGAAATACCAACCCAATGCCAGAAGTCAGTCCCTAGGCACGGGAAACAGGCGGGCAGGGGTTCCCAAAAATGTGCGGAGCCAGGGATGGCGGAGCCAAGCCAACAGGGAAGTATTTACAGCGTTTTTTGGGAACCCCTGCCCGCCTGTTTCATACTCCAGATCCGGAAGTCATAGGCTGGCAAACTCCAGATACCGACTCGCAGCCTGCTTCTTCTCATCCTGGCTGTTCAGCATTTCCAGCCGCATTTTTTCGATGAGCTTCAGGTAGTCATCAAGCGGTGATTCGGGCTTGCCCGCGTCTTTGGACTCTTCGATAAACGCTTTTTGCTTTTCGCGGATTTCGTTCAGCTTCTCCAGTGCCGAGCGGATAGCCTCCACCCGAGCCTCAACCAGGCCGTTACCGCCGCGATCTGGTGAGCCGCGGTCAGAGCTCAGTACGGTCTCCGCGGCCGGCGCGTCGGCGGTATTCTGCTCTGCAAGATCGATTTCTTCCAGGGTGCGGACTTCGCCGTCGGTCGTCAGGTAAATACCGGAACCCTTGATCTGGCCCAGGGGCACGCCCTGACTGTTCGCCAGAGTGAATCGGTCGTCCACGCTATCCACGTAGAGGGCCTGAACTCCTACCTCCTCCAGGGACCTCAGAGCCTCTGAACCATCGGCGGTCTGAACCCAAACGGACAGCGATTTGAAGATCTCATCATTGGCATCAATCCAGCGGTTGCCATCGTCATCGAATCGAGCCAGCTCACTGAAGCCGGAGCCGCTCTGGGGGCCAAACAGTTCAGTGCCGTCGTCCACCTTTCCGTTGCCGTTGCGATCCAGCACCAGATAGCCGCTGCCACTGCCCAGGGTGGCGAACTGGCCGGTTTCTCCGTCGCCGTTCAGATCGAATTCGAACAGCGTGTCGGTCAGGCGCGCGGTGGCATTGCCAAAGTTAATCACCAGAGGATCGGTGAGCGGCCGTTCCTGGATTTGGACCAGCTCGGAATACTCGTAAGTGCGAGACTGCGACTGCCGTAGGGAGAGCGTGAAATCAATGGTTTCGCCATTCTCCAGGCTGATGGTGCCGGTAGAGGCAAAGCTTCTGGATTCGCTCTCCGAGTAGAACATGTAGCGCCCGGCGGAAACCGAAAGGCTGACACGACCCTCGACGCCAGCATCACCGCCCAGAGCCGCACGGCTTACGCTCAGCGCCTGCTGGCCCATCAGGAACAGCTCTGAGGTTTTCTCGCCAGCTGTGCACTGGTGAAAACGCTCTGCTGACCGTCACCCGTCACGGTGCTGCTTCCACTGAACGCGAGCTGCTCCTGGCTGCTGTAACGGTAGGCAGCCTGGCGCATGAGCGTCAGTTCAGAGCCCACCGCATTTTCATTAGCCCGGGGCGCTGGCGCTTGCCGGTTGATGCGCAGCTGGGTGCTGTCGAAAGCCGATACCTGGCGGGAACTGTCCTGGAAAAGCGAAATCTGGCTGGAGGAAATCATGGCTTCGGGTACCTGTGGTCACTACACAGGTATATCGGCCGGGCGGCACCAGACTTGAGCAGTTTTTGATCGCCTCAGGTTCGGGCGTTCAGTTCAGATAGCGCACAATACCGGCAGCGGCGATGCCAGCCGCTATCGCCGGCAGCGGCTTGCGCAGGGCCAGCATGATCACCGCAGTGACAATCAGGGCTGCCACTGCCCCAAGGTCGCCGCTGAAAGCCATGGGCACAATGATGGCAATCAGAACCGAGCTGGCCATGGTGTTGATAAAGCTCTCAATGCGGGGATTGATCTTTACGAACGACATGACGAAAGCACCGCCGAAACGGGTCGCCAGCGTGACCACTGTCATGATCGCGATCAGCAGGAGTATCCCGGCCGTGGTGGTTTCAATGGCCATCACTCGCCTCCTCAATATCCGGCTGCCGCTGGGTGTCTGCAGGTTTTTGCTCCAGCCAGAAAAACCCGATCGCGCCCCCTGCAAGCGCACCCACCACCACATGGGTATTGGGCGGCAGCCATTTCCAGGCCGCCAGTGATGCTACTGCGGCCACTGTCCAGGCCACGAGCACCCTGGATGATTTCTTGCCGCCGAGGGCCATGGCCAGCAGGAAGCAGCCCAGCACCATATCCAGCCCGAGGGCCTTGGGATTCTGTAGCAGCCCACCAAAGTAGACGCCCAGGCCAGTACCGATAATCCAGGCCAGCCACAAAGCCAGGCCGCCTCCCAGAATGACCTCCAGGTTGCGCCGGCCGCTCTGGTATTCCTGGGCAGACACCGCCCAGTTGGCGTCTGTCAGCAGCAGCAAAAGGCCGTAGCGCTTGCCAGGCGATACATCTCGGAGCATCGGGTACAGGGAAGCGCCCATCAGCAGGTGGCGGGAGTTAATGGCGAAGACCACGGCAATCATTGGGAGGACAGAGACTTGAGCGCCCCACATATCGACGGCGGCAAACTGGGAGGCCCCGGCAAAGACCGTGGCACTCATCAGCACGGCCTGAAGTGGTTCAAGACCTTTCTGGGTAGCGGCCAGCCCAAAGGCAGCGCCGAACGCCACCACAAACAAGGAGATGGGAAGTAGCCGGAAAAACTCCACCCGCACCCGGGCCGGCTGAAGCTGATAAGAATAGGAAGCGACAGACATCAGGGGAAACTAGGCCAGTTTCCCCGAAACGCGTATAGGTAGTTCCCGCAGAAACCACCAGATCTGCGACTAATGGACCAGATCCGAGCAGAAAGCGCGAATAGATAAACCCGTGATTACGCCGAAACTTTCCAGGAAAGCCTGTAAACCGAAGAACCACCACCGCACCGAATAGTTCACTTTTGCATGTTGACGTTAACGTTAAATGCGGCTAGTTTGTTTTTCGTCCAGCCCCAAAAGGGCAGTTTCAATGGGTAACCCCCAAGCGAAAAGCGGACACCTGAAATCGTAACGCCGGCCACAAGCCGGTCGACAAGAACAAGATACCCGCTCATGCCGAGATCCGGCCGGTGGGAGAGGATTTCACAATGCTATTCAGCCATCCCGAGTTCGATAACCACGAACATCTGTCCTTTTTCTGCGATCCCGAAACCGGCCTGAAGGCCATCGTTGCTATCCATAACACGTCCCGCGGCCCCGCACTGGGTGGCTGCCGAATGTTTCCCTATGCCTCCGATGAAGAGGCGGTGCGCGATGTATTGCGGCTTTCACGGGGCATGACCTACAAGTCGGCCCTAGCCAATCTGGATCTGGGTGGCGGCAAGTCGGTGATTATTGGCGACCCGCGCAAACAGAAAACCGAAGCGCTGATGGAGGCCATGGGCCGTCATCTGGAAAGTCTGGGCGGTCAGTACATTGCGGCAGAGGATTCAGGCACCAGCGTACCGGACCTCCAAATCATGGGCCGACACACTGGCCACGTTGCCGGCATCGCCTCGCGGACCGGTTTCGACGGCAATCCCAGTAACGGCGACCCATCACCGGCAACTGCCTATGGGACTTTTATTGGCCTGAAGGCAGCGGTGAAACACAAACTCGGACGGGATAACCTCAACGGCTTGAAGGTGGCCATTCAGGGCATCGGCAATGTTGGTTTCCGGCTGGCCAGACACCTCAAGGACGCTGGCGCTGATCTCTGGGTGTATGACATCCACGAAGACAACATGCAACGAGCGGTGGATCAGCTAGGGGCCAGACCGGCCGCTGCCGAGGACATTCTTTCCCTGCCGGTCGACGTGGTTGCGCCCTGTGCTATGGGCGCGGTACTGAACGATCACAGCATTCCCCAGCTGAAGGCCCGCATTGTCGCCGGCGCCGCAAATAACCTGCTGGAACACCCGGAGCATGATGCCATGCTGCGGGACCGGGGCATCCTCTATGCGCCGGATTTTGCCATCAACGCCGGTGGCATCATCGATGTGTTCTACGAGCGCACTGGCGCCACTCCGGAAACCGTTCGGGCCCACGTCGAGACCATCGGCGACACCCTGACCGAAATCTTCAACCGTTCCGATCGCTCAGGGCGCCCCACCGGGGAGATCGCCAACGAACTGGCGGAAGAACGGTTCAAAAAGCACACCGTCGGAGCCAGCCTGGCACCCGAGCGGTTGGCTCGCACCGGCTGAGCTGACACCGGCGCACCCCTCAGGAAGCTGCAGGCAGCTGCAGCTTCCCTCTTAAACCCTGATACAAAAACAAATACTTCGGGAGATAGTTATGTCCGTCACTTCTTCAGATTCCGCCGCCTATTCGGGGCAGCTTGAAGGTTCAAACGCCCAACGCGGGCTCTGGTCATCACGTCTGGCCTTTATTCTGGCCGCTACCGGCTCCGCAGTGGGCCTGGGCAATATCTGGAAATTTCCCTACGTGACCGGCGAAAACGGGGGCGGCGCCTTCGTGCTGGTTTATCTGCTGTGCATCGCGGTTGTGGGTATTCCCATCATGATGGCGGAAGTCATGATCGGTCGTCGCGGCGGTCGAAGCCCCGTCAAGAGCCTGAGCCTGATTGCCGAACGGGACGGCCTCAACCCGGCCTGGAAGCTGGTCGGTGCCATCGGTATTCTGGCAGGTTTCCTTATTCTCTCGTTCTATTCGGTGATTGGCGGCTGGGCCATTTCCTACGTGGGCACAACCGCCAGCGGCCAGCTTACCGGCCAGACTGCTGACGCCGTCGGCGCTATCTTCTCGGGTCTGCTGAGTGATCCCACAACCCTGCTCGCCTGGCATACATTGTTCATGGCGCTGGTCATGGTTGTGGTTGTGAGGGGTGTTCGCTCGGGTCTTGAGCGGGCGGTCAGCATCCTGATGCCAGCCCTGTTCGTGCTCCTGCTCATTGTGGTGGGGTATGCAATGACCACCGGGCACTTTGGCCAGGCCGCGGCGTTTCTGTTTCAGCCGGATTTCTCCAAGCTCACAACGTCCGGGATCCTGGTAGCTCTGGGCCATGCGTTCTTCACCCTGAGCCTGGGTATGGCAGTAATGATGGCCTACGGCTCCTACCTGCCCAAGAATATTTCCATCGCCAAGACCTCCATGACCGTGTCGGTCATCGACACCGGTGTGGCACTGTTGGCCGGTCTGGCCATCTTCCCGATCGTGTTTGCCAACGGCCTTGAGCCGGGTGCCGGCCCGGGCCTGATCTTCCAGACCCTGCCGCTGGCTTTCGGCCAGATGCCCATGGGCTCCCTGTTCGGCACCCTGTTCTTTGTCCTGCTGATCTTCGCCGCCTGGACATCCGGGATCTCGCTGCTGGAGCCTATCGTGGAGTGGCTGGAGGAGCGTAAAGGCATGAACCGCACCGTCAGCACGCTGGGCGCCGGTTTTGTCTGCTGGGGACTGGGCATTGCCTCGATTCTGTCCCTGAACCTCTGGTCCGACTTCGCTCCGCTTGGCTTTGTGCCCATGCTGGAAGGCAAGACCATTTTCGACCTGCTGGACTTCTTCACCGCCAACATCATGCTGCCGCTGGGTGGTTTGCTTGTGGCCCTGTTTGCAGGCTGGGTGATGTCGCGCCAGGCCATGGAGAAGGAACTGGCACTGTCTCCAGGCATGTTCAATCTCTGGCTAATCACCGTGCGTTTTGTGACGCCGGTAGCGGTGGCCGTGGTATTTATCTACAACCTGATGTAAACAGCGTGAAATTGGGGTCAGATGAACGCTTTCATCTGACCCCTTCTTCGTCAGAGTTGCGTGAGGGCCGACGCCAGGGTCTCCCCGATACGGGCATTCAGTTTCAGATCCACCAGATCCTCGGCCCGTGTCCGCCCAAGATTCAGGGTGGCAATGGGCTTGTTCCACTCATTGGCGTACCGGCAGAAACGGAAGCCGGAATACACCATCAACGACGAACCGATCACCAGAAGGCCATCACTGGCTTTCAGCGTATCCAGGGCCGAATACACCCGGTCTTTCGGAACGAAGTCACCGAAGAACACCACATCCGGCTTAAGAATCCCCTCGCATTTCGGACAGTCCGCCAGCCGGAAATCCTCGAAATCGACATCCAGATCGGCATCACCGTCCGGCGCTGTCTCGGCCGTGTATTTCTGGAAGCCCGGGTTCAGATCGGCGCAGCGATCGTGCACCTCATCCCGCGGGCAACGGTAGCCGCAACTCATGCACACAACCTCATCGGCCCGCCCGTGCAAATCCGTTACCGCCCGGGTACCCGCCTTCTGGTGAAGCCGGTCGACATTCTGGGTAACCACCAGGCTGCTGTGGTTCAGCAGTTCGAGATCGGAGATGTAATGATGAGAGGGATTGGGCCTGGCGTTGCGCATCACCGGCCAGCCAATCAGGCTGCGGCCCCAGTAGCGCTGGCGCGTGTAGAAGTCTTCCATGAACGCCTTGTGCTGGACCGGCTGCTTGCGCTTCCAGGCGCCATCGCCGTCCCGGTAATCCGGGATGCCCGAATCGGTACTGACCCCGGCACCGGTCAGAATCAGCAAGCGGGGGTAGCGATGGATAAACTCCGCCAGCAATGCCCCGGCCTCCTCCGGCTCATGCAACACCGGCGGCTGCTCCGGCTCGGGCAGACGCTGGCTGGAACTGAAAGGTCGGCTACGGTGCGTGGTCAAAGACATACAGACTCCGGTTTTCAGCCCGGCTTGCGGGCCACATACACGGTGTTAAACGATTCCCTGTTCTGAAATGGATTGAAAAAGGATACGACATGGCAGGCCACATCGGTGAACACTTCGTTGAGAACGGCCATGAACTCGTCATCCTCGCCCTCGTTCGACCACATGGCAAACACGCCCCGGGGCTTCAGCTGCCGGGCCATCAGGCGCAGATTGTTGGCGGTGTAAAAGCTAGCGCTTGAATCGTGAAGCAGCGCCCGGGGTGAATGGTCGATGTCCAGGAGGATGGCATCGAATTGTTTGCCGGGGTTCTCAGGATCGAAACCACCAACCTCTGGATCGGTAACCGCAAGGTCGAAGAAGCTGCCATGAACGTAGCGGTTCCTCGGATCGGCATTCAGGTTTTTACCCAGGGGGACCAGTTCCTGCTGATGCCAGCCGATGACTGGCTCCAGGTACTCAACTACGAGCAACTCGGCAACCCGCTCATGCCTGAGCGCGGCCACGGCGGTGTAACCCAGGCCCAGGCCACCGACCACCACATTCAGGTCGTCACCCTCGGTTTCGCCAAGTCCGATATCCGAGAGGGCTACTTCAGCATCCACGAACATGCTGGACATCAGGAATTCCTCGCCCAGCTTCACCTCGTAGATATCCCGGTCACCAATAGCAGGAATCCGGCGCCGGCGAAGCGTGATCTCCCCGATCACCGAAGGCTGGCTGTCAATTTGCTCGAAAAGCAGTCCCATTAATTCCAACTCTTATGTTTTAGCTGAAAAAGATACACCTGAGTTCGTCGCTACCAGCCTTAAAGTCCGTGCCAGGAGCAGCTGGGAGGACCCTTTCAAAACACGCTCCTTGCGGCACATCCATGTGACGCTTGGGCTCCGCCATCCCTGGCTCCGCACAGTTTTGAAAGGGTCCTCCCAGCCGCTCCTTCCGTTCACTCCCCAGTCCGCTCTGGCGCAGATCGATCCAGACACGCCTTTAAAATGCCTCGCATCTTCTCCGCGCCGAGTTGTTCCATCAATTCAATGTTTCTCTGAGGAATGCCATCCACATCCGGATAACTGTCAATCGCCGCTTCCAGACTGGCTTCTCTCAAAAGGTGCAGCATGGGAAACGGTGACCGATTGGTGTAATTCTCCGCCGCATCCGGCTCGGTGCCTTCAAACTGATACTCCGGATGAAAACTGGCAATCTGGTAAACGCCTTCCATATCCAGATACGCCAACAAACCATCGGCCGCATCCAGAAACTCATTGTAGGGACCGAAACCCTGCAATACACCCGGATGGATCAACAGCGTGGTTTCAATCTCCGGTTCGTCTTCCAGACGTTGAAGCTCCGAGTGAAGGGCCTGCAGCAGCTCATCCTCGGTTGTTGCTTCCGACACAATAAACCGAACCCGGTTCCGAACCAATTCCCGTTTGGCGAACGGGCACAGGTTATAGCCAACGACCACGTCTTCGACCCATTTGCGGGTAGCAGTAATAATCCCGGTCTCATCCATACTGGATTCTCTTTTTTTAGAGGCCCGCACAGAAGTCCGGTCGGGCAGCCGGGGAGGGCTGTCCAAAACTGTGCGGAGCCATGGATGGCGGAGCCCAAGCGTCACATGGACGTGCCGCAAGGAGCGTGTTTTGGACAGCCCTCCCCGGCTGCCCAGCCCCCAAATCTTGGGCTCAAAAGAAAACTCAGAGACTCAGGCGTATCCCTGACTCCGAAGATAATCATCATAAGAGCCGCTGAAATCAGTAATGCCGTCAGCCTTAAGCTCAATAATCCGGGTCGCAAGGGAAGACACAAACTCCCGATCATGGCTAACGAAAATCAGTGTACCCGGATAGTTCTCCAGCGCCAGGTTCAGCGCCTCGATGGACTCCATATCCAGGTGGTTCGTCGGCTCATCCATCAGCATCACGTTGGGCTTCTGCAGAATCAGCTTGCCGAACAGCATCCGCCCCTGCTCGCCGCCGGAAATCACCCTTACCGATTTCCCGATGTCGTCCCCAGAAAACAGCATACGCCCCAGGGTGCCGCGCACCAGCTGTTCACCACCCTTGGTCCACTGGGCCATCCAGTCGGTCAGGGTTTCATCGTCGGCAAAGTCCGCCGTGTGATCCTGGGCGAAGTAGCCCACTTCCGCGCTGTCGGTCCACTTCACCTCGCCGCTGTCGGGGGTGTAGGCGCCGGCCAGGCATTGCAACAGGGTGGTCTTGCCGATGCCATTGGGGCCGATGATGGCGACACGCTCACCGGCTTCGATCTGAAAGTTCAGCTTGGACAGCACACATTCCTCACCGAAGCCTTTGTAGAGATCTTTCACGGTCACGGCCTGGCGGTGTAGCTTCTTGCCCTGCTCGAAACGGATAAACGGGCTCACCCGGCTTGAAGGCTTCACCTCTTCCAGCTGGATCTTGTCGATCTGGCGAGCGCGGGAGGTGGCCTGTTTGGCCTTGGAGGCGTTGGCGGAGAAGCGGCTGACGAACTGCTGCAGCTCGGCAATCTGTGCCTTCTTCTTGGCGTTGTCCGCCAGCATGCGCTCGCGGGCCTGGATGGCGGCGGTCATGTATTCGTCGTAGTTGCCCGGGAACAGGCGCAGTTCGCCGTAGTCCAGATCCGCCATATGGGTGCACACGCTGTTCAGGAAATGGCGATCGTGGGAAATGATGATCATGGTGCTGTTGCGGGCCACCAGGATGTTTTCCAGCCAGCGAATGGTGTTGATGTCCAGGTGGTTGGTGGGCTCGTCCAGCAGCAGAACGTCCGGATCGGAAAAAAGGGCCTGGGCCAGCAGCACCCTCAGTTTCCAGCCCGGCGCGAGGGCACTCATTGGGCCGTTGTGCTGTTCCAGCGGGATATCCAGGCCCAGCAGTAGTTCACCGGCACGGGATTCAGCCGTATAGCCGTCCATTTCCGCGAACTGCACTTCCAGGTCCGCCACCGCCATGCCATCTTCTTCGCTCATTTCCGGCAGGGAATAAATCCGGTCACGCTCTTTTTTGACGTTCCAGAGCTCTTCGTGACCCATGATCACGGTATCGATGACCGAGCAATCCTCGTAGGCAAACTGGTCCTGTCGCAGTTTACCAAGACGGGTGTTGGGCTCCAGCATGACCTGCCCGGCGGAAGGCTCCAGGTCGCCGCCGAGAATTTTCATCAGCGTGGATTTGCCACAACCGTTGGCCCCGATCAGGCCATAGCGGTTGCCGTTACCGAATTTGGCGGAGACGTTTTCAAACAGGGGTTTAGCCCCGAATTGCATGGTGATATTGGCGGTGGAGATCAAGAAACAAACCTGTCGATGTGGGGCCGGGCGAACGCCGGCGAAAAGAAAGGCGGCATTGTACAGGTTTGCCCGTTGGACTGTGAGGCCGCAGAAACACGGATAAAAAGGCTTGCCTCCGGCGAGCTGTGCGGGCAGCATTCCCGTTCTGATGTACCCATTCATCCGACATAAGGACTTTGATCATGGCACAGGCAACAGCGCGCCACATTCTGGTAGACAGCGAAGCAAAATGTGAAGAACTGAAGAAGGCGATTGAAGGCGGTCAGGACTTTGCCGAAGTGGCAAAGCAGCACTCCTCATGCCCCTCCGGCCGTAATGGCGGCGACCTGGGCTCCTTCGGCCCGGGCCAGATGGTGCCGGAGTTCGACAAGGCCGTATTCAACAGCGAATTGAATACCGTGATCGGCCCGGTCAAGACCCAGTTTGGCTATCACCTGCTGGAAGTAACCAGCCGTAGCTGATGATTCCTGGTTTCATACCGGGAATACCAACCATCGGCCGGCAACTGCCGTTGCTGGCCGGTGCTGCTTCGCTACTCATTGCGCCCTTCCTGTTTATTGGCGGGCCGGATTAACCAAGCGTCCAGGGGTTATCCGTGATCGGTTCTGCGCCATCTTCGGTAACCAGAATGGTTTCACTACACCCAATGCCCCACTGCCCCGGGATGCGCAAGCAGATGGGAAGATGGAAGACCATGCCGGGTCGGAACTCCAGATTGCCGCCCCTGGCGATAAAGCCCGAGCCCTCTACCCAGGAGGGTGGAAATTGTGCGCCCACCGTGTAGCCGAAGACGCCGGAGAAGAACACCTTGCCCGCCAATGGCTGGAGTGCTCTCTCTGCGTCCTGGGCGGCCTGATCGAAGGTGACCCCCGGGCGAACCGATGCCAGCAGAGTGTCGACAACCCGCCGGCAGCCGTCATGCACCTTTCTCATTTCAGAAGAGGGCTCTGCCCCGGCCACAACAGTCTGCATCATCGGGGCGGTGTAGCGGTGCCAGGCTGATCCGAATTCCAGAAACACCGGATCGCCTTCCTGCACCACCGTACGCTTGTGATTGCAGTGGATTACGCTGCTTCGACGCCCGGTCACGACAATCGGCTGCATACTCATAAACTCACTGCCAGCCTCCAGCAATGCCCGGGCACCTTCGGCGGCGATGTCATTGTCGGTGACACCCGGTTGGACCGCGGCCACGGCTGCCCTGAGACCTTCGGCGGTGATCCGCGCGCTTTCCCGCAAAAAACGGATTTCGGCATCCGACTTCACGATCCGGATCTGTTTCAACAGACCGCCGTTGTTCAGAAACCGAACGCTTGCCATTCGTGCCTTCAGGCTTTCCAGCACGCCATGGCGCAGGGACCCGTGCCAGGCATCAATGCCCACCGTTTCCACGCCGTCGTTAAGAGCCTGGACCAGTGGTTCGAGCACTTCACCGATGCCTTCCCAGCGGTAGCCGCTGACCCGGGCAACCCGGGTGGTCACCATGGCTGGCCCCATTTCAATGGAAGGCACCTGCAACAGGAGGTCCTCCTGGGTAACCACCAGGGCCACATGCACAGACACCTCAAAGGTGCTGTAACCGGTCAGGTAAAAAATGTCGGAAGGATCAGTCAGCAACAGCGCACCAAAATCCTCCCGGGCCATCCTGTCCCGGACACGGGCCAGACGCTCTGCAAGTTCCTGCTCTGGAAACGGACATTCCACCCCCCTCAATTGTGAGGACAAGGCTTTCTGATAGGCGTTGAAATCCATAACGGCACTCCTCACTGGCATATACTAGGGAGATTGGACCCTATTCCAGCTTTGCACAAATCCCACTCACCGAATAATTCATCAATCGGGAGACCCCATGGGCCGCAAGCAACAGAGCGATGGTGCTGTCCAGGTCAGCGTCGAGTTGGGCGCCCTGACCAGCGTTACCAGCGATCCGCAAGTGGCAGTGCGTGCAGGGCCTGTGGTCGCGTCCCTCGTGAACGGTGTTTGCGGTGACCCTTTATTGCAGCTCAGGCTTCTGCATCAAGCCCGCAGTCTTCTGTTTGATCTGGGCGATACCGGGCGCATGCCACTCCGGTCTGCGCACCAGGTAACTGACGTTTTCATCAGTCATTGCCACGCCGACCATATCGGGGGATTCATGTGGTTTCTTCGCAGCCGGATCGGTCACTTCCCGCCCTGCCGGCTGTTCGGACCACCAGGGTTGGTGCGGCACATCACCGGATTGATCAGCGGTATTCTGTGGGATCGCGTGGAGGATCGGGGCCCGAGATTCGTGGTTCACGAATGGCACGGCGACCACCTGAAGCGCTGGAGAATAACCGCCGGCGACAGCACGCCCACGGTGCTGGAAGACCAGCCCACCCCTGGCGATGTGCTGCTCCGGGAACCGGAATTCCAGGTTCGTGCTGCCATGCTGGACCACGGCACGCCTGTTCTGGCTTTCGCCCTGCAACCTTTTGGCAAGCTGCAGGTGCGCAATGACCGGTTGCGGGCTGAAGGCCTGACACCCGGCCCCTGGCTACATAACCTGAAAATGGCTGTTCTGCGCCAGCAGCCGGATGAACTGATCTCACCAGACGCCAGGTGCACCTATCGCGCCGAGGATCTGGCCCGCAAGCTCCTGATTCAGGCGCCGGGGGAAAAAATTGCCTACGGCACGGATTTCGCCGACACCCCCGATAACATCCGGAAAATGACGAATCTGGCCCAGGGGGCCCACACGCTGTTCTGTGAGGCCTCCTTCATGGCGGTGGACGAGGATCAGGCCCGGCGAACGCATCACCTTACCACCAGGGCGTGTGCCGACATCGCTAACGCGGCGAACGTTCGGCAACTGATTGCATTCCACTTTTCCCATCGCTATGAGCGCAAACGGGACGACGTCTACAGGGAGCTTGCAGGATTCACTGACCGCCTGGCGATTCCGGACTGAGAAACCGCGACATCTGCTTGCCGATACTCTCCACCGGCTCGGTGATTGCCTGCTGAATGCTGTTGGTCACAACCTTCGAGAAGGCTGAACCGGCCGGGCTCTCGAGAAACTCCAGGTACAGGCCCATCTCCTGTGCACCGATGTTCTGGTAGGTGTACAGATAGCTGTCGTAAACCTGCTGACCAACAACGCCCCTGAGCATGCTGCGCTGGCTTTCAATGCGCTGGCGCAGCTGTTCATAATTGGCCGAGTCACTGCTGAACGCCGCCATCGCAGTTGCCAGACCGAGCTGGACTGCGATAGTGGTATCTACCGCGCTCTCTGTTGCCCGGGCCGCCCGATCAAACCGATCGAACATGTCCGCTCTGCGAGTACCTTTGTACTGGCTGTTCAGTTCCGCTGCGCTGGCCTGGATTTCCTGCCAGGCAGAGGGCTCGGAAGCCGCAATCTCGGCGGCGGAGATCTTTTTGGCCACGGGGGTTTCGTACCAGTCATGAACGGCCTGAAGCTGCGAGTCGGTGAGGCTGGCTTGCAGATCGTTAACGATCTGCTTCTCGATGTCCACCGAGTTGAAGCCGCTGCTGACAATGTTGCCGATGGTATTGGCCATCATCGGAGGGAGCTGACCATTCTGCTTCAGCCCCTCACGGATGCCCTGGCTCATCATCGCCGGGTAGCGGGCCACAATGTCGTCAACAGGCGATACTGCCAGCACCTCCCGGGCTTCCGGCGCCGCCTGGGCAGTACCGGTCATCAGCAGGGCTGTGACTAAAAGAGGTTTAATTAGGGGAAATCGCATCATTTACCTATCATCCAGAACGTGTCGTTGATTCCCTTATGCCATGGGTGTGATGCGTGCGGCAAGCAATCCCGGGGGGCCGGAGATGACGGTTTGGTAGGAATACGGAAAAGACCTCGCCGGCGAAACAGAGGCCGGCGCACAACTCTGGAGATCTGGAAAAGCCGGGCCAGATGGTATGGGCTCCCGATACTCGGTCTGTTGATGGGCACCTGGGCAACCCTTCGCTTCAGCCTGCTGGCACCGGATCCCCCGGCAAATCCCGAAGATGTCTGCGAAATTTTCCGGGAGCACCCCGTCTGGTACGACTACGCCAGCGAATCCGAGCAACGTTGGGGCACGCCCATCGCCACCCAGATGGCGTTCGTCTACTACGAATCCTCGTTCCGCAGTCATGCCCGGCCGCCACGAACCCTACTGTGGGGATTTATCCCCTGGACCAGGCCGACAACAGCCTACGGGTATGCCCAGGCACTGGACCCTGCCTGGCAGGAATATCTCGTGGCCAACGGCGAGGGCTGGTTTACCGTGCGCACCGACATGGAATATGCGCTGGATTTCGTCGGCTGGTACAACCAGCTGAGCCACCAACAGCTGGGTATTCCCTATTCAGCACCCAGGAAGCTGTATCTTGCCTACCATGAGGGCCGTGGAGGTTACGCTCGCAGGAGTTTCGAACAAAAGCCGTCCGTCATGAACCTGGCGGGACGGGTGCAGAACCGGGCCTTCCGATATGACAACCAGCTCAAAACCTGCGAGCAGGAGTTCCAGTGCTGGCGCTGGTACCAGTTCTGGCCATTTTGCGGCTGATGCTCGCTAAAAAGTCGAAGAAATTTCAAGTTGGGACTCCAGAGCCTGAAGTCGTTCAACCAGGTATTCCATGACGATGCGAACCCGGGCCATTTGCTGGGTGTCCTGATTGACATGCAGCCATAGGTCAACACTCTCACCTTCCAGCGGGTCCGACAGACGACGGAGTTCGCGGGTGCCCTCCCCCAGATAGCAGGGCAGAACAGCCAGCCCCGCACCAGCTTTCGCCAGAACATGCATGGATTGCAAGCTGTTGCAGCGAATGAAAGAAGTGACATTCTTCAGGTGCTTCCTGTACCACCGGCCAGTGGCCAGATGGCTGAAGGTTTCATCCGGCAGGATCCAGAGGCAACCTTCCGGGTGATTCTCGATGTCCATGTTGCGGTGACGCCGGCAATAACGCGCAGCCCCGTATACAGCAGACTCGATGGCCGCAATCCGCTCGCCTTCCAGGGTTGCCTGGGGCTTGTTTTCCGATCGCAGGGTGAGGTCGGCTTCGCGATGACTCAGATTGGCCACGTCGTTGTCGGTCAGGGTTTCCAGTTCTATGTCCGGAAACTCGCGCACCAGCTCGGCGAGGATCGGGCTGAGCAATGCATTCATCATCGCGTCTTCGGCCGCCAGCCTCACTTTGCCGACCGGCGCTGAATCCTGACCAACCAGTTTACGCTCGAGATTTTCCATCTCTATGGCCAGCCGCTCGGCCTCCCGAAACGCGGTTTCGCCCACCGGCGTCAGATGCAATCCATCCCGGCTACGTTCAAAAAACTGCACCCCCATCGACTCTTCCATCTGATCGAGTCGACGCAAAACTGTGGTTTGGTGCACACCCAGTAATTCTCCGGCTTTGGCAAGTGTTCCACCTATTGCCAGAGCCCTTATGTATCGAAGATAATCCCAGTCCATAGCTACTGCATATTTGCAACGTGAGTAGGGATTTTAACGTATTTGAGCTGCAAATAAGAACCCTTAGAATCGTCTGTAAATTAAAGGTAGATCGCTAATCAATTCACCAGAAATAAGGAGGAAGGCGCTATGACTCAGAACCATAACGCAACCGTAAACCCGCTGCCGTCCAGTATCCTCCACAACAGTGCTGAGGTCAGGCGCCAGTATACCCGTGCTGCAGCAAAGCAGGCGGTACAGTTTGTCAGTCGTAAGATGCGGAACTTCAACCGGAAAGCAGCAAACGTTGCTCCGGACATGAGCCAGATGCAGGGCGGCCACTAAACGGCAGCTGGGTCTGGCATGAGCGGGGAGATCGCTCAGGCTGAGAACAGAAAGAACATAAGGATTTGAAAACGCCGGTGGTACCCTTGGGGCCACCGGCGTTTTGCGTTAGCGGATCAGAATTCCCAGACGACTTTCCTCTTCTGGCTGAACCAGTCGTCCATCTTCTGGTTGTAGAAGTCTTCAATCACGTTCCGCTTGATCTTCATGGTCGGCGTTAGCATGCCATTTTCCATGGTCCAGGGCTCCCGGACCACAACCACAAAGGCGACCTTCTCGTGGGACTCGCATTCCGCGTTCACCGCGTCCAGCTCGGCCGCGAGTTCCTGCTCCAGCTCACCGCGATCAGCGCCGGTTTCCAGTTCATCCCGGGCTTCCTCGGAAAGCAGGACCATCAGGCAAGGCTGAGGCTGGTTCGCGCCAGCGACACAGACCACCTCGGCCTTGGGATGATTGAAGCGGTTCTCGATGGGCACCGGAACCACGTACTTGCCCTTGGACGTTTTGAACAGATCCTTTACCCGGCCAGTGATCCGAAGGGTACCGTCCCGGTCAATTTCGCCCATATCGCCGGTTTTCAGGAAGCCGTCGTCAGTAAGGTCCTCTTTGGTTTTCTCTTCATTCTTGTAATAACCCAGCATCTGCCCCGGGCTTTTCACCTGCACCTCGCCACCCTCGCCGATACGGTGTTCCACTCCAGGGTTAGCCATCCCCACAGAGCCAGCACGGGCCTGCCCGGGCCGGTTGGCATGGGAATACCCGAAGTTTTCCGACATTCCGTACACTTCCAACAGCTCCAGCCCGAGATTGCGATACCAGTTGACGATATCCGCTGACAGCGGCGCCGCGCCGGTAAGGGCTGCCCGGCAATAGTCCAGTCCCAGCTGTTTCAGAACCTTCTTTTTGACCAGACCGCTGATAATGGGCAGGTTGAAGAGCAGCTTCTGCTTCTTCGGTGGCAATTTGGCGTTAACACCCAGATAGAACTTCATCCACAGGCGAGGTACCGAGAAAAACAGCGTCGGCCTTGCCCGCTGCAGGTCTTCCTGGAAGGTATCCAGGGAATTCGCAAAGTAGAGATGGAATCCGTAATAGAGGGACTGCGTTTCAACCGCTGCGCGCTCCGCCACATGAGCCAGGGGCAGATAGGACAGCATGCGTTCTTCAGAGGAAACCGGGAACAACTGCTGCAGGCCATCGGCCACTGAAATCATGGTGCGGAAACTGTGCATGACGCCTTTCGGACGGCCGGTGCTGCCCGAGGTATACACAATGGTGGCCAGGTTGTCCGGATCCGGCAATTTGGGCTCTGCCGGTTGCTGGTCGGCGATGATATCCAGCCATTTCGGGGTGTCGTCCCGTGGCGACATGGGCAGCGAAATGATCGGTAGGTCGTCCGGAATGTGGTTCTTGATGTCGTTCCAGCCGTCTGCGGTGCCATCCAGTTTGCCGAGGAACAGCAGCTTTGCCTCACTGTGCTCAAGCACGTAAGCGGCCGTGTCACCGTTGAGCGTGGGATAGAGCGGCACGGAAACGTGGCCCGCTGCCCAGATCGCCAGGTCGGCCAGGATCCAGTGCGCACTGTTCTTGCCGAGGATACTGATATTGCTGGGCTCGGGCAGTTCCAGGCTGTTCAGGTAAGCGGCCATCCTGGACACCTGGTCGGCAGCCTGTTTCCAGGTAATATCCTCGACACGGCCATCCGGGTACGGCTGGGTAAGATAAACGTTATCGGGGGTTTCCTCTGCCCAGTAGTACAGGCAATGGAGTGAGGTCTGCTTCCGGGGATCTACCGCCATAAACGGCTCCTTTTTGTTATTTTACTCTATGTTTTGGTTTGCAATTCCTGTTCATACTAGCGTCATTTCAGACCCGCTCAATAGCATTTAGTGCCCGCACGATTGGCAAATTAATCCTCGCCTGAGAGCTGTTCCTCAAAATTTTTCGTAACATTTGTCAAGTTTGAGCTACTGTGAATAGTGTGACTCCACTTTCCGAGCAAATTGGATATGGCAATGAGCAAAGCAAAACGTTCGTTTTTGATCTTTCCCGCCTGGGGCATCATTCTTCTGGGTTCGGGTGCCTTCTTCTACAGTGCCTACGCCGGAATGCTGGGGTACTGATCGGAGCAGGCTTTTCTAGCGTCGGAACCGGGTTTCGAGGACCACGGCAGAGTTGGTCCTCTCAACTCCTTCCAGATTGCCGATGTCATCCAGCACAGTGCTCAGCTCCTCCAGGGACTGGGCCTGCACGATGGCGATCAGGTCGTACTCTCCGCTCACCGAGAACAGCTGCGAAACCTGGCTGATCCCCTCCAGTGCGGCATTGGTCCGGCTGGTCAGTTTCTGGAAAACCTTGATCGATACATGCGCCTCCACCTGGCTGGCAGAAAACTCCCCACCCAACTGCACCGAGTAGCCGCGGATCACCCCGCTGGCCTCCAACCGGGCGATGCGATTCTGTACCGTTGACCGTGACACATGCATGGCCTTCGCCAGCTCGGTAATACTGGCCCGGGCATTCTGCCTCAGCAGCATCAATAGCTTCTGATCCTGAGAACTGATCATTCTGCCAAAACTCCTTATCAATTTGCCGTTATTGTAGACCATTTCGACCGTTATGCAGCTGCAATCTGGCAGCCTCGCCTTTCATACTGAGCCGAAACAAAGCTCAGGATCCTCGCCATGATAATTCGACCAATCGCCCCCAGGGATCTCGATGCCCTGGAACAGATCGCCACTGAATCCGGCCCTGGCTTCACCTCGCTGATGCCGGATCGCGATGCCCTGAGTCGAAAGATCGATCACTCGGTGGAAAGCTTCGCCCGAACGGTAACGAAGCCAGGCGATGAACATTATCTTTTCGTGCTGGAGGACAGCACGACCGGCGATATTATGGGCACCACCGGAATTGAAGCCGCCGCTGGCGTCAACCGCCCTCTCGTCCATTTCCGTCGCAATGCCGTTATTCATCACGCAGAAGATCGACAGAAACGTCAGATTGAGGAAAGCCTGACCCGTTGCCAGCACTACACCGGTTGCACCGAGGTCTGTTCGCTGTACCTTCGGCCTGAATTTCGACGGGCCAATGCCGGCAAACTGCTCTCCCGGGTGCGTTTTCTCTTCATGGCCCTGCACCCGGAGCGGTTCGCAGACACCGTGATCGCAGAAATGCGCGGTGTTTCAGATGCTTCTGGCCAATCTCCGTTCTGGAACTGGCTCAGGCACCAGGTGGCGGATCTGGATTTCATGTCTGCAACACAGCTGGCCTGCTGCGGCCAGAGCGGCTTCATTGACCGGTTCATCCCCGCCACACCCTTGTATACCCGGCAGATGACCGGTGAAGCCATCGCGGCTATCGGTCAGGTGCACGAGGACACCCGTGCGGCACGGCATATGCTGGAACGCGAAGGCTTTCGCCACCGGGGGTTCGTGGATCTTCTGGACGGCGGACCGACCCTGGAGTGCCGCAGGTCAGACATTGCCAGCGTGCGGGAAACCTTCCTGGCAAACACCGTGACCGGGCAACAGGATCCGGCGGACAATTCGGGAGGAACCGGTAAATCCGCTATAGTTGCCAATGCCAGTTGTTCAGAATTCAGGGCTACTGTGACCGATCAGGTCTGGCCTGCCACATACAGCAATGACCTTGTGGTGGAACCGCAAATCGCAAAGCAACTGGACCTTGGCGACGGCAGTCTGGTGTGCTGCCTGCCCCTGGGCCAGACCAGCAAGCAGTCACAGAAGCGCCAACCGCCCCGTCACAAACAGGCTAATGAGGAGATTCGCTATGCATACTGATCCGGACACCCTGTTCGAGAGGCTATGGGAGTCCTATCGGCAGGTGACGCCCTCTGCCGAACGTATACATAAAATCCTGGGCGCCGAAGAGGGGCAGGCCATCGTCAACGATCATATTGCGCTTCGAACCTTCAACCTGGATCCGGTGCGCCTGGACGCCCTGGCCGAGCACTTTCTCAGCCTCGGCTACCGTCAGGGCGGTGAATACCATTTCGAGGCTAAGAAACTCTATGCCAGGCATTATGAGCACCCCTCCCTGGAGCTTCCCAAGGTGTTCATCTCCGAGCTGCTGGTGGAGCAATGTTCGCCGGAGTTACAGTCTGTGGTGAAGCGGCTTGTTGAACAGGTAAGGCCGGAAGCGGTTGCCGCCGATGATTTCCTGTATTCGGGGCGCCACTGGCAAGTCGATTACAACACGTACCGCGAGTTGATGAAGGAAAGCGAATACGCTGCCTGGATGGCCGCCTGGGGCTATCGCGCCAACCATTTCACGGTCAGCATCAACCATCTGGACCAGTTCCGCTCGGTGCCGGAAATCAACCAGTTGCTGAAAGCTCACGGCTACAAGGTAAATGCATCTGGCGGGGAGGTGAAGGGCTCGCCGGAAGACCTGCTGGAGCAATCATCAACCATGGCTGACCGTGTACCTGTGGCGTTTGCCGACCAGACAGTGACCATACCCAGCTGTTTCTACGAGTTTGCCCTGCGTTATCCGAAACCCGATGGCCAGCTCTACTCGGGTTTCGTGGCGGCATCCGCCGACAAGATCTTCGAAAGCACAAACGCTGGCAGCTGATCCAGCGCGTCAGATCTGACCGTCAAGACCACCCCTGCTCGCCGAGCAGGGGGACAAACCGCACCGCGCCCAGGTTATCGGTCCGGAATCCATCCTCTGCCAGGCGGGTAACGCGCATTAGTGTCTGCACGGAATGCTCCGAGCCCACCGGAATGACCAGGTGCCCGCCAACTGCAAGCTGATGCTTTAACGAATCGGGCACAGCTGGCGCGCCCGCAGCCACGACGATACCGTCGTAAGGCTGGTGCTCCGGCCACCCCATGGTGCCGTCGCCGCAGCAAACCTCGACATTGTCAAACCCCTCGGCGGCAAGCGTACGGGCAGCGCGATCGGCCAGTTCCTCTACCCGTTCAATACTGAACACCTCACCGGCAATGCACCCTAGAACCGCGGCGGCATACCCGGAGCCAGTACCTATGTCGAGAACCCTTTCCCCGCCCTCCAGGTCCAGGGCTTCTGTCATTAACGCTACGATATAAGGCTGAGAAATGGTCTGTCCGGCCCCGATGGGCAGGGGGCTGTCATCGTAGGCGCAGTCCCGCATGCGCTCGGGAACGAAGCGTTCACGTGCCACCCGGCCCATGGCCTCCAGCACCAGCGGCGACTCGATTCCCCGGGCACGAAGCTGATAATCCACCATGGAAGCTCTGCGCGATTCGAAGCCATTATCCCGATTCATTGTCTTGATCCCTTCCCGTGGTCTGGCTGATTACCGGAAGTTACAAAGCAGTAACTTTTTTACAACGGCGCACCCAACATTATCTGACTACTTTTTAGTCACCGGCAATGACAGATACAACTACCGAACGCCAAAAACAACAAACGTGCAACGGGAAGGAACACCGGGAACCCCGTTGTCGAGGAGGAGAAATGTCAACATCCGTGAACCATCTTGACGAGCGCACGCGGGATTCCTCCGATTTGCTCGAAGAGATCATGCCCTCAGCCATCACCCTTGCCATGATGCTTCGCCACCGGAAAATGGCGGCCTGGCTGCGTACCGAATTTGACGGCTACCAGGATGTTGCAGCCGCACCGCCCTACCGGCGTGGTTTGCACGGACACATCGTTGCCAAATCTCCCCAATACGGCTGGATTCCTGCACCGGTAGATGATCAGCAAAAAGAGGAATTCGGTTACATGGATCTGCCCGAGGGGGTAAAAGCCCTTGAGAAAATCTGCGTGAACTGCAAAAAGGGCAACGGCAACCGGGTGCTGCTGGAAAAAGACGAGATGGCGGTGCTGCAGAAGCAGATCAATCTGACGGCCGAACTGGCCATCAATCTGAGCCGCGACGCCTATTGCAGGTTGCTTAGAACCGTTCGCGCCGCGATCTACCTCTGGACCCAGGACCTCATGGCCGAGGGTATTGCCGGAGAACACAATCACTACAGCCCGGATGAGCGGGCTAAAGTGGCCCACCTGGATGAACCCGAGAAATTCTGGCGACGGGCCATGGAGGAAGTCGACAACCTCCCGATTCCGGACGTACGAGAGGTTGGGTTCTTCGAGAGGGTGTTCGGACGCGCGGGCTGAAGCCCGCCACTCCGCTTACCACAAGACGCTGACAATCCCGATGCTACTCACCAGCAGCAGCACCGTACCCAACAACCGGAAGAAGACCGGAGTCTCTGCCCGGAGAATCCGGTCGTGAGCGTAAAGCCCTATGACATGGCCCACCGCGGCACAGGGCAACAGCCAGAGGTGGTGGATAAGCTGAAGATCGACGCCGGCCCACACGAAAGCGGCCATTTTGATCAGCACCAGAATAAACCACAGGGCAAACAAGGTATCCCTGAGTTTCTCTTTCGGCAAATGCTGGGCTGCCACGGCTATGATCAGGGGGGCGCCGATCAGGGATGTACCGCTGATGTAGCCCCCCACCATCAGGAAGATCGCATCCACCGTTTTGCTGCCACTGCGGAACGGCCGGTTTACGATGTAGGAGACCGAATAAAGCGCCACGATCACGAATATGATGGCGCTCAGAATGTCGGACGGCATAGTAATCAGGCCAAACACGCCAATCAGCTTGGGCACGATCATGATGCCGAGAATTCGCCAGAGGTATTGCCAGTCGACGGTTCCCGTTCCCGCCTGACGTTGCTCACCCGACCCTCTGCGGTTGTTCATCCAGATGGTCAGGGAAGAAAACACAAGAAGATGAACCGCAATGATCGGCAAGAAGACCAACGGTTGATCCAGAACCAGCAGCAGGAATGGCAGGGACAGAACGGCACCACCAAATCCCAGCCCGGAACGGACAAAACCACTCCAGACGAAAATCAGTGCAATCAGCAGATATTGGTAAATTGCGAGATCAGACATGGATTCCCGGTTGTCGTCAAAAGGGCCGTCATTTGTCCAGAACTGGTCTAAACTCAGCTATTTGCGAAGAAAAATAACATTGTCCGGAGGATGAGAATGGCCCTGTCATGGAAACAGAAGTTCCTGTTGTTGATTGTTGCCACACTGATTGGCCTGGCCATTGCCACACTGGCATCACTGAGCGGGCTTGGCAGGGTATCGGACGCGTACGAGGCCCAAAGCGAAGCGAGAGCCTACGAATCAGCATCCCTCACCCTGCTGAACGACTGGCTGGGTCTCGAGAGAATGAGCGAAAGCCTGGAGCCAAACCAGGTTGAAACCTATCAGGAGCGGCTGGCGTCACTGGCCACCCAGTCATCGGCACTCAATGAATCAGCGCAAACCCTCCCGGGCGACGCCGTAAAGACCACGGCACAACAAATCCACAAACAGGTTGCGGAGTATACCCGACTTCGCACGCAATGGCTGGCCCTGAGCCAACAACTCGGGCTCACGCCGTCGGATGGCCTGAGAGCAACGATGTCCAGTGCGATTGATGAGAGGCTCCGTCAAATCAGCATCTCGATCTTCAACGACGACATCAACACCATCGCCTCTACCTACCGCGATTACCTGGCAACCTTCGACGCGACCTACGCCCAGACCACACGGGAAGCATTGGAGCGGATGCAGGCCACGGTCACAGAAATGGATTGGCAGGAAATCGACATTGGCAAGGCGGTACAGGCCTTCGACGATGCCTTTTCCGACGCCGAGACGCTGATCGCGGATCTGTCCGCCATCGAGAACCAGCTCGCGAGCGCCGGCACTCGAATCAGGGATCTGATCTCGGAACAGAACACCCTGCTCCGCCGGGAGATTATCGTGGCAACGAGCGAACAGGCTGACGCAGCCAGGACAGCCTCAACATGGCTCATCGTTGCAACCGCCGCAGCGGTCGTCATCATCCTCGTACTCACACTCACGACGGCCTCCAGCACCCTGGTCAGGCGACTCAATGAGACCGTAAACCTGCTGACCCGGGTTGCTGGCGGGGACCTCAGCCAACGCCTCGAGCCGGGCCGCAATCCGAATGATGAATTCAATCGCCTTGGCCAGGCGGCCAACAAAATGCTGGACGATGTCTCGGATGTTATCGGCCAGGTCGTCGAGGGTAATCGGACGCTGTCAGTGCTTCAGACCGAACTGAACGCACTGATCGATCAGATGGGAAAAAACGGCGAACAGGTCGAAGATGAAACCGAGCAAACTGCGACGGCGGTTCAGGAGATCTCCCACACCGCAGTGGATATTGCCCAGTATACCCAATCCGTCAATGACGCCGTTCAGAGCGCCAACGGGGCCGCCCATTCCGGTGCCGAGGTGGTCAGGCGCAGCGCCAAAACCATGACCGAACTTGCCGAGCGGATTCAGAAAACCCACGATCAGGTAAGCCAGCTGAGCAAAACCGGAGAGAAGGTCAACTCTATCGTCGGCGTCATTAACGGTCTCGCTGAGCAGACCAACCTGCTGGCTCTCAATGCCGCTATCGAGGCCGCAAGAGCCGGCGAGGCCGGGCGAGGCTTTTCTGTTGTGGCAGACGAAGTTCGATCCCTGGCAGAAAAAACCGTATCTGCCACTAATGGCATCGCCGACATCGTGGAGTCACTGAACCGTGAAACCCAGGCGATATCCGGACTAATGAAAGAGGGCCTCAAGTCCGCCGGCGAGGGTGAGGAAAGTTCAAAAGAGGCGGCCCATTCGATCGAACAGATCACCAGTTCCATCCAACAACTGGCGGGGGATATGAACCAGGTGGTGTCGTCGGTTGAGGGGATATCAACCACCACCGAGGAAATCGCCCAGAAAGTTGAGCAGATTCACGGCCACACCCGAGAAACCGCGGATATCCGCCAAAAGCTCAACGCCCACATCGGGCGACTGTCGTCCCAGGTAACAGCCTTGACCCAGGCCTCCCAGGGCTTTCGGCTCTGACTCGCTGAAACAGCGGTTGCGCGGGCGGTTTACAGAGGTTAGCATACCCGATACTGTACATTTAAACAGTATCGGGTATGCCCATGAAAACTCGCGCCACCGCCCTGAATCCCCACAACCGTTTCCAGCCCATTGTTACTGACCGAGAGGTCGACCCCGTCTGGTATAACGATCCCGAGGACGACCTCAATCCCGATACCCTGGCCACTGAAGTCATTCAGGAAACCGGAAGATCCATCATCAGCCGCAATACCTCCCCGGATGTGCCTTTTGATCAGTCCATAAACCCCTATCGCGGCTGCGAGCACGCGTGTATTTACTGCTTTGCCCGCCCTACCCATGCGTACTGGGACATGTCACCAGGGCTGGATTTCGAGACCCGGCTGATCGCAAAGCCGAACGCTGCAGCGCAGCTGCGAGAAGAATTGGACAAGCCCGGCTACCGGGTTTCGCCGATTGCCCTGGGCGTCAATACCGATGCCTACCAGCCCCTTGAACGGGATCAGAAAATCACCCGCCAGGTGCTGGAGGTTCTTGCCGAGTACCGCCACCCGGTATCGATCATTACCAAGGGTGCTCTCATTCTCAGGGACCTTGATCTTCTCGCCAATATGGCCTCCGAGGGGCTCTGTTCTGTGCGTATCAGCCTCACCAGTCTCAGCAACGATCTGAAACGACGCATGGAGCCAAGGACAGCCGCTCCGGCCACTCGCCTGAAGATGATCAGGCAGCTCTCGGCGGCCGGCATTCCAACCGGGATTATCCTTGGGCCGGTGATCCCCTTCATCAACGATCAAGAAATCGAGTCCATTCTCGAAGCCGCTGCGGACGCGGGTGCTACCCGCGCCAGCTGGATTATGCTCCGATTGCCCCACGAACTGGACGAACTGTTCCAGGACTGGCTGCACCGGCATTTTCCGCAAAGGGCAGAGCACGTGATGAACCGGATGCGCGACCTGCGAGGCGGCAAGAGTTACGACGCCACCTTCGGCCGCAGGATGACGGGCACGGGCCCCTACTCGGATCTGATTCGCCAACGCTTCACCAAAAAGGCACGACGGCTTGGGCTCAACCTCCATGAAGAGGAACCGCTGCGGAAGGATCTTTTCCGGCGACCAGGTGGGGAACAAATGCCACTGTGGTAGCATCAAAGTATCGTCCCTCCGACCACCGCAATTTAATGCCTCTCAGGGATGAGGTGGAGAACATCCATGCATGGAATCAGACGTTGTTATCTCGCCCCGACCTTGTTTGCCCTGTTTGCCACCCTCTGGCAACCCAGCTGCCTGGCCGCAGACGAAGCCATTGTCTCCAGGATTGAAGCCATGGAGGCCGGTTTCCCGGTGCAGGTGCTCGGAAACAGGTTAATGGCCCATCAGGCACTGTCTGCCTTTTATGGCGCCAACGGATACCAGCGAGTATGGCAATCAGCCGAGCTTCGCCGGCAATTGATTGATTCGGTTGAACAAGCCAGCGATGACGGCCTGAACCCGGCTGACTATCACGCGGATATTCTTTCCGGGCTGACGCTCAGACCCATGAGCGATTTCTCTGAGGACCTGAGGGCCGATCTGGATCTGCTTTTCTCTGACGCCTTTCTGATGCTCAGCTCACATATGCTGGTCGGCAAGGTCAACCCACAAACGGTCCACGCCGAGTGGACGGCCAATCGGCGCCAACGCCAGATGGAATCCGTTCTGCGGGATGCGTTGAAGCGCTCGGACATCACCGGCACACTGGATTCGTTGCGGCCATCCGATCCCGCCTACCGAAAGTTGATGACTGCACGACAGGAACTGACCAGATTGCTGGGCCAGCCCTGGTTACCTCTGGCCTCTCGCCCGACCATTCGCCCCGGCGACAGCGATGAGCGGCTGAGTGAAATTCGCCGCAGACTCTCTCTGTTGGGAGAGCTTGCGCAGGGAACTGAAACCGGTACGGATCCGCTTGTCTACGATGCGAAACTTGAAGCCGCGGTGATGGGTTTCCAGGCCCGACATGGTCTTGAATCCGATGGTCTTATCGGGCGCGACACCGTAACGGCCCTTAACCTGATGCCGGTGGAACGACTGCGCCAGATTGACGCCACGCTCGAACGTTGGCGCTGGCTGCCGGAAACCCTGGGCGACACTTATGTACTGGTCAATATCGCCGGATTTGAGATGAAGATGGTCGAAAACGGGGAAGAAGTGCTGCGCAAACGGGTGATCGTGGGCCAGCCCTTCCGTCAAACCCCGGTGTTCAGCGACCGCATCCGGTATCTGGTATTCAATCCCACCTGGACCGTACCGCGCACAGTGATGATTCAAGACCAGTTGCCACAAATTGTCCGCGATACAGGCTATCTCTCCCGACTCAATATCAGCGTTTACCGGGGCTGGGGCGCTGACCGGGAAAAGCTGGATCCTCTGGACATTGACTGGTCATCACTGAACCGGAATAACTTCCCGTACCAATTGGTGCAGGAACCCGGCCCCCAGAATGCCCTGGGGCAGGTTAAGTTCATGTTTCCGAACCAGTACGATGTTTACCTGCACGATACGCCGGGGCGCGGGCTGTTTTCCCGGGCCGAGCGATCATTCAGTTCTGGCTGTATCCGGGTGGAGCAACCGTTCGATCTCGCAGAGCGGCTTCTGGCATCGGCGCCCGGCTGGTCCAGGGAAAAGATTGACCGGGTGGTTTCCGGGGCAGAACCGGAGACGGTCGTGCTTCCGAAACCCGTGCCTGTGCATATTCAGTACTGGACGTCGTGGGTGGACAACGAGGGACAACTGCAGTTCCGCAATGATTTGTACAATCGCGACGCCCGCCTGATCGACCAGCTCCGGAAAACCGCCGAGGGGGATACGCGCTACACTACACCGGTATCCGTCTCGAATCCGGAACGGGCAAAGCTCTGAAACAGGATACACCCATCAGTTGAGGAGAAATCATGAAACAGATCCCGCTCGTGGCTCTCGTGATACTGATACTCCAGGGGTGCCAGTCGCTGCCCTCCGGCCAGGACGGGATTGAGGCCGACACTGTCTTCGTCAGCGCCAGTCATTGTCTCAACGAATACCTGGATGATCTCGAGAAGGTGCATTACGGCCCCTGTCTCAAGATCATTGCTATCAATGGCGAAGAGCCGGATGTAAGAGAGGACGGCTTTGTTGAGCTACCGGTAGCCACAGCGCTGACCATCGGCGTGAGCTGTGTATATCGCCACGCCGACGGCTCGCCAATTCCGGCAACCATGGAAAATTCGGACTTCTCCGTGAGCAAAACCACATTTGCAGAACCCGGCCAGCGTTGGTATCTCCACGCCCACAAACAGGCCCGAGGCGTCGTCGGCTGTGCCCCTACCCTGTCCCGTTCGGTCTATCCAACCCATGACACGGACTAACGCCGCTGGCCAGTGGGATCGGGTTCTGACGCTCAGAGATGGCAGGATTTTGGCCTACACAGACCTTGGCGATCCTCTTGGCTACCCGATTGTCTTTGGTCACGGCATGCCGGGCAGCCGTCTCGAGGGCCGCTTTTTTCACGACAAAGCCCGGGAGCACGGGTTTCGCATCCTGAGCCCGGACCGTCCCGGTATCGGCAACTCCGATTTCCAACCCGGGCGTAAACTTCTCGATTACCCGGACGATATCGAACAGCTTGCCGATTCACTGGAGCTTGCCCATTTCTGTCATATCGGCTGGTCCAGCGGCGGTTCGCGGACCCTGGCTTGCTGTTACAGACTGGCGGGTAGAGTTGATCTCGGTGTCTGCCTTTCAGGTCTCACACATTTTGCAGAATACCCGGGCTCCGGCGGACTGCTTCAGGCCACAAGATGGCCAGGCCCGCAGCTGGTCCGGCTCAGCCCCAGACTGACCCGACTGGCTGTCACCTTGATGGTCTGGCTGTCCAGGCGTCACCCGGGGCTGTATCTCAAAGGTGCCGAGGAAATGGCCAGCAGACGCGATCGCAGGCTCTTGCAGGCGTTAATTAACGAGGGAGAATTCCGGAGAGATCAGCTCATGTGTCTTAACAGTGGCGGACGAGCCATTACCACCGATTTGCTGACAGAGCTTGGAAACTGGGGATTCAGCCTTCGTGATGTCCGAACCCCGGTACTCATCTACCAGGGCGAAGAGGATCCATTCGTACCCATGGACTATGCTCTCCATCTCACCAAAAACCTACCTGCCGGGGAACTGATCACAATGCCCGGGCTCGGGCATCTTTACCCTCTATCCAGGGAATTTCAGGATCAGCTTTTTCAACGTCTCACGCTGCAATTGGGCAGCGAGAAGAGAAAGGAGTTACACGCATCATCATGACCAACAAAATTGATATCCATTACTGCACGGGTTGTCGCTGGCTTTTGCGTTCGGCCTGGATGGCACAGGAGCTGCTGACAACCTTCGAAAGTGAAATCAGTGAGCTCAGCCTGCATCCCGGCACTGGCGGGGTTTTCGAGGTATGGGTCAATGACAAGCGCATCTGGTCTCGCAAGGAGGACGGTGGCTTCCCGGAAATTACCCGACTCAAACAGCTGGTTCGGGATCAGATTGCGCCGGACCGCTCGCTTGGGCATTCGGACAATAAATCCGCCTCCTCAGAATAATCGTTCAAAAATATTGACAGGCTGCGTCGATATTCTTCGCTTTAAGAGTCCGAGGCGCGGCCCGATAGTAGGTGCCCATCAATTCACTTATATGTGAGGGTATCTATGAGCGACGTGATGCAATCCATAAAGTTCAACACCATTGAGGTACCTAACCGATTCGCCCTGGCACCGATGACGCGGACCAGCGCAGAGCCAGACGGCACTCCGAATGCCCTGATGGCCGATCACTACGAAGGCTATGCAAAAGGCGGCTTCGGACTGGTGATCACTGAAGGCACCTACACCGACGACAAGGCAAGTCAGGGCTATGCCAACCAACCCGGCATCATAAACCAGGAACAGATCGATGGCTGGAAAGCCATTGTCGATCGGGTTCACGCCGCAGGCAGCAAAATCCTTGTTCAGCTTATGCACGCCGGCGCGCAGTTCCAGGCAAACCGTTTCACCGAACAGCCCCAGGGCCCCAGTGAAGTCACACCCAAAGGCGCACCGCTTGGGTTTTACGGTGACCAGACTGAATGGCAAACCCCTGCGGCCATGACCAAGGCCGACATTCAGGCGGCTGTTGATGGTTTCGCACAATCCGCCGCCAATGCGAAGGCCGCCGGGTTTGACGGTATTGAGATTCACGGTGCCAATGGCTACCTGTTGAATCAGTTCCTGAGCACGTATTTCAATCGCCGCGAGGATGAGTACGGCGGAGCACTGGAAAACCGGCTTCGCCTGGTGGTGGAAGTCGTCCGCGCAGTAAGAGAGGCTGTTGGCGAGAAATTTACCGTCGGCATTCGACTGTCCCAGGGCACCGTAACCGACCCCGACTACCAGTTGCCCGAAGGTGCAGCAGGGTTCCGCCAAATTGTGGAGGCCGTGCGTGATGCCGGTGCCGACTTCGTTCACACCACCGACGGTGACGTGAACCGGAAGCACTTTGTGGAAGGAGATGAAAGTCTGGCTAGCGTGGCGGCCAGCGTTGAAGGCATCAACCTGATCCTCAATGGCAGCATTGATGAAACCAATTGCCAGGACGTTGCCAACCAGTTCCCCCACACCCTGCTTGCGGTCGGCAAGAAAGCGCTCGCAAACCCCGACTTCGTGCAGCGACTCAAAGACGGCAAAGAGATAGCAGACATCGATTTCGCGATGCTGCAACCGAAGGCCACGATTACCAACGAACTGGCCTGGCGCAAGCAAAACGCCGCCTGATCGTCTCTCCCTCCCTATCGATGTTGCAGGAGGAACCCAGCTGGGTTCCTCCTGCGTAGCTACTTCGAACTGCTATGCTGACATCACAAGCGAAAGGGAGACTGAATGACCTCTGACATCAGTATTGTCTGGCTGGGAACCATGGCCAGTCTGTTGGCTGGCCTCGCCAGCGGCGTCGGCGCTCTGGGCGTGTTCCTTGTTCGCACCCTGACCCATAAACTGCAGGACGGAATGCTCGCGTCGGCCGCGGGTGTCATGCTCGCAGCTTCATTTTTTTCATTGTTGTTGCCAGGACTGGAGTATGGGGAGCAGATTACCGGCGAAACCTGGACTTCCGCCCTGATCGTCATTTTCGGTCTGCTATCTGGAGCTGCCGCGCTCTATTTCGTTCACCAGAGACTCCCACACCAGCACTTCGAGCTGGGCCGGGAGGGACCGGACGCCTCCTATATTCGCGGCATCTGGCTTTTCATTGTCGCCATCACCCTTCACAACTTTCCCGAGGGTATGGCCGTGGGTGTCGGTTTTGCTGGCGGCGACGTCAATAACGGGTACGTGCTGGCCACCGGCATCGGGCTTCAGAACATCCCGGAAGGGCTGGCCGTGGCATTTTCCCTGCTTGCCATCGACTATTCCCGTACCAAGGCATTCGCCATCGCCCTCATGACCGGCCTTGCCGAACCCCTGGGTGGCCTGTTCGGCGCTACCCTGGTGTGGCTGGCCGAGCCCCTGATGCCCTGGACCTTGGGCTTCGCAGCGGGCGCCATGCTGTTCATCATCAGCAATGAGATCGTCCCGGAAACTCACCATCGCCAGTGGAAGATCATGTCCACCTTCTGCCTGATGGTCGGTTTCGCGGTGATGATGTTCCTGGATGCTACGCTGGGCTAACAGCCCAGACGCCCGCAAGGGCTTCCAGCGCCTCGGCTATCAGCGGCTCGTCCTGCCGGTCCCGGTGCCATATAAAACTGAGTGCGCAAGGCAACTGTACCCCATCGACAATTTCCAGACCGGTTTCCTGGCGCTCAGCCATGGCCAGCGCATCCCTGGCGAGGCTGAGGCCCACTCCGGCCCGAACCAGGTCCAGCATGCAGGCCTCCTGATCGACCTGAGCCACGCCACGGGGCATTAAGCCCATGGGATCCAGAGTGCCTTTGAGTAGCCGGTGATGAACGGAGTCCTCGGGCGTCACAATCCAGGGCATGGTGGCCAGATCAGACCATTGCACAGACCGAATTCTCGGCCCCCAGCCCGCGGGGGCAACAACATAATAGTTGAACCGGGTCAGCTCACGATGAGTCACATCGGGTGCCAGTGACCCCGGCCCAACACCCGGCGGAGCCAGAAAAAAGCCGACGTCGAGCCGGGCATCCCGTACCTGCTCCAATACGCTGCCGCTCATGCCCTGCCTTAGTTCGGTCTCCAGTTGAGGCGCCCGTTCGACCAACCGGCGCAGAAACGCACCGAGACGGATGAATTCTGGATCCACAATGGTACCGATGCGCAATCGCCCTCGCAGCGTGCTGTGCATTGCCCGGGCGCTCTGCTCAAAGGCGGCCACGGCTGCCAGCGCTTTCTCTGCCGGCGGGAGCAGAGCCTGGCCATCCGGTGTCAGGACCAGCCCCTGGGGTTTGCGTAGAAACAGTTTCAGCCCTAACTCATCCTGCAATTGCTTAAGCTTCAGGCTAACGGCGGGCTGGGTCAGGTGAAGGCGAATTGCTGCACGGGAAACGCTACCCTCCCGCGCCACGGTAACGAATGCCCGAAGGCTCTGAAGGGGATGCATAGAAGACCTCGCTTACAGGACACGATATAAGATTAACTTATATTGTGCTTTTAAAAATCTCAATTGCTTTACCCAATAGCCACCCCTAACCTATATGGTCAGATATTAATCAACGCTCATTTTAGCCCGCAGAATCAAACATTCTGTCCCTTTTTAGAGGCTGAGCACGAACAGACAGAGGCATCCATGACCGAAGCAACCATCCAGCATTATATTAATGGCCAAATATCTCCCGGCACATCCAGCCACTCCCAGGAGGTATTCAACCCGGCTACCGGCCAGGTAACCGGACGGGTGGCCCTGGCCAACCGCGAGGATGTGAACGCTGCTGTTGTTGCTGCCGATGCAGCCTTCCCCGCGTGGGCCGACACCCCGCCCATCCGCCGGGCACGGGTCATGTTCAAGTTTCTGGAGCTGTTGAACACGCACAAGGATGATCTGGCCCGCGCCATCACCGCGGAACACGGCAAGGTGTTCACAGACGCCCAGGGCGAAGTGGCCCGGGGCATCGACATTGTCGAGTTTGCCTGTGGTATTCCCCAGCTTCTGAAGGGCGATTACACCGAGCAGGTCAGCACCGGAATCGACAACTGGACCACCCGCCAGCCCCTGGGCGTGGTCGCCGGCGTAACCCCCTTCAACTTCCCGGCCATGGTGCCCATGTGGATGTTTCCGGTAGCGATCGCCGCAGGGAACACCTTCGTTTTGAAGCCCAGCCCGCTGGACCCAAGCGCGTCCCTGATGATTGCCGACCTGCTGAAACAGGCTGGCCTGCCCGATGGCGTATTCAATGTGGTCCAGGGTGACAAAGAGGCGGTGAACGCCCTCATTGAACATCCCGATGTTCAGGCCCTGAGTTTTGTCGGCTCTACACCCATTGCCAACCTGCTCTACGAGAAAGGCGCAAAACACGGCAAGCGCATTCAGGCCCTTGGCGGCGCCAAGAACCACATGGTCGTCATGCCGGATGCGGATCTGGACAAAGCGGTTGATGCCCTGATTGGTGCCGCGTACGGCAGTGCCGGCGAACGCTGCATGGCCATCAGTGTGGCCGTGCTTGTTGGCGATGTTGCCGACAAGATTATGCCCCGGCTTGCCGAAAGAGCCCGCGCCCTGAAAGTGAAAAACGGCGAACAGCTTGATGCCGAGATGGGCCCGATTGTGACTGCCGCCGCACACCAGCGTATTACCGGCTACATTGACAAAGGTGTGGCCGAAGGCGCTGAACTGGTGGTTGATGGCCGTGAGTTCGATGCATCGAACACTGGCGAGGGCTGTGCCGATGGCTTCTGGATGGGCGGTTCACTGTTTGATCATGTCACGCCCGAGATGACGATTTACAAAGAAGAAATCTTTGGCCCGGTTCTGGCCTGTGTCCGGGTACCGGATATCGCCACCGCCATCCGCCTGATCAATGATCATGAATTTGGTAACGGCGTAAGCTGCTTTACCGAGAGCGGCAGCGTCGCTCGGGAATTTGGCCGCAGGATCCAGGTCGGCATGGTCGGAATTAACGTTCCCATCCCGGTACCCATGGCATGGCATGGCTTTGGTGGCTGGAAGCGCTCCATGTTCGGCGATACCCACGCCTACGGCGAAGAGGGCGTAAAGTTCTACACGCGCCAGAAATCCATCATGCAGCGCTGGTCTGATTCCATTGATGCCGGCGCCGAATTTGTGATGCCAACAGCCAAATAACGACTGACGCAGCTGCGGAGAGAGCGCCATGCCCGACAACAATAATGCAACGGGACAGCAGGAATTCGACTATATCGTGGTAGGCGCCGGCTCAGCCGGCTGCCTGCTTGCCAATCGCCTGAGCGCGAACCCGGAGAACCGGGTATTGCTCATTGAGGCAGGCGGGCGGGATAACTACCACTGGATTCACATCCCGGTCGGCTATCTGTACTGCATCGACAACCCACGCACGGATTGGCGCTTCCGCACCGAGCCGGACCCCGGCCTGAATGGCCGCTCCCTGATCTACCCGCGGGGCAAGACGCTCGGGGGGTGTTCCAGTATCAACGGGATGCTTTACATTCGCGGCCAGGCCCGAGATTACAACCAATGGGCCGAGATAACCGGCGAGGACGCCTGGAACTGGGATAACTGCCTTCCCGATTTCATGCGCCACGAGGACCATTATCGTCTTGATGATGGCGGCGATGCTGACCCTGAGCATTACAAGTACCACGGCCACGGCGGCGAATGGCGTGTGGAGCACCAGCGCCTGAAGTGGAAAGTGCTGGAGGACTTCGCTACCGCCTGCGTTGAGGCTGGCATACCGCGTACGCGGGATTTCAACCGCGGCGACAACGAGGGCGTGGACTACTTCGAAGTAAACCAGCGCTCCGGCTGGCGCTGGAACACATCCAAAGCATTCCTCAGGGACGCCGAAAAGCGCCCCAACCTGACCCTGTGGCACTCAACCCAGGTGCTGGGCCTGGAAACAGAGAACTCCGGCTCAGGGCCCCGCTGTGTCGGCGTCCGGGTCGAGCGCTCCGGCGGCGATGACGTCATCGCCCGGGCAAAACGAGAAGTCATCCTGTCCGCGGGCGCCATTGGCTCACCTCAGCTGCTCCAGCTTTCCGGCATTGGCCCTGCCGACCTTCTGAACGAGCACGGAATTGATGTGGTTACCGACCTTCCTGGCGTTGGGGAGAACCTCCAGGATCACTTGCAGATCCGGTCCGTGTACAAGGTAAAAGGCGCCACAACCCTGAACACCATGGCCAACTCCCTGATCGGAAAGGCCCGTATCGGCCTGGAGTATCTCCTCACCCGTTCCGGCCCCATGAGCATGGCGCCGTCACAACTGTGCCTGTTCACCCGCAGCTCCGAGGAGTACAAGCACGCCAACATCGAATACCACGTTCAGCCCCTGAGCCTGGACGCATTCGGCCAACCACTTCACAATTTCCCGGCCATCACCGCCAGCGTTTGCAACCTGAACCCCACCAGCCGGGGCACTGTGCGCATCCGCAGTAACGATCCAAAGCAGGCGCCGGCCATCTCGCCTAATTACCTGAGTACGCCGGAAGACCGCAAAGTGGCTGCCGACTCTCTGAGGGTGACGCGACGTATTGCCGAACAACCGGCCTTCCAGCAGTACCAGCCCGAGGAATTCAAACCAGGCATTGAGTACCAGACCGACGACGAACTGGCCAAGCTCGCCGGAGATATTGGCACTACGATCTTTCACCCGGTGGGAACAACCCGCATGGGGCGGGCCGATGATGACCAGGCAGTAGTCGACCCGCACCTTCGGGTCCGGGGCGTGGCCGGACTGCGCGTGGTGGATGCCGGGGTCATGCCCACCATCACCAGCGGCAACACTAACTCCCCAACCCTGATGATTGCCGAAAAGGCCGCCCGCTGGATTCTGGCCGGTGAGTGAGTATTGAACTGGTTGCAGTTTCCAGGTTTTTGACGGTGATCAGGCTGCTAGACTTGGCAGCCTGTTTCATTTGCAAAGGACTGACTCATCATGACGCTTGCCACCTGGTTGGCCGTTGTCACCATCTGCGTTCTGGGCGCCATGTCACCGGGCCCGTCATTGGCCCTGGTTCTCAAACAGACGCTTACCGGCGGTCGACGCAACGGCGTCATTACCGCCCTTTCCCACGGCATCGGTGTCGGCATCTATGCCTTCCTTAGCATTCTCGGGCTGGCCGCCATAATCACCGCCTCGCCAACGGCGTTTTCAATCCTGCAGTGGGGCGGCGCCCTGTATCTCGCCTGGCTGGGAATGAAAGGGCTGATGGCAAAACGGCAGCCGGATGACGAACTGCCCGAGCCGCCTACCACCAAGAGTGCCGCCCGCGACGGCTTTCTGATTGCCTTCTTCAACCCGAAAATCGCCGTCTTCTTTCTGGCGCTTTTCAGCCAGGTCGTGGGCACCGACACCAGCCTGATGGCCAAGTTCGGCTACGCCGCAACCGCCCTTGTCATTGATACCAGCTGGTACCTGATTGTTGCCTGGCTTTTCTCCAACCCGAAATGGCTTACCCTGCTCAGGCAGAAGGCCGTGTGGTTCGAGCGTATCTTTGGCGCCATTCTGCTTGGCCTGGCCGGCCGCCTGGTCCTCGGTATTCTGAACGGCAAATAACCGGCTCAACCGGCCAGCTGGACAATCTCATCGTACTCGCGAGTCTGGACCACCTGCTCGGCGGCCGGTTCTGAGGCCAGGCTGCAGGCCTCATTGACCATGGCATCAGCCACCGTTTGCGCCTCAATGCCCCTGTACTTATCCAGGGGACCAATCAACAGGCGGTTGACCAGCGGCATCGCTTTTATCCCCAAAGCCTCGGCGGTCCGCTGTTCCTTCCGGTCGCCCAGCAACAGACTGGGGTGATAAATGGACAGGTAGGGATAGTCGAGATCTCTCAGGGCGTCTTCAAGCTCGCCCTTCACCCGGTTATAGAAAATGGTCGACGAGGATGAGGCGCCGATGGCGGACATCAGGATAAACGCCCTCACACCCTGGGAGCGGCCCAGCTCCCCCGCTTTCAGAGGGTACCCCAGATCCACCTTGCGGAACTGGTCCTGCGAGCCGGCTTTTTTGATGGTGGTGCCCAGGCAGCAGATAATCACATCGACATCGAAGAGTTCGGAGTGATCCTCCAGGCGATCAAAATCGACTTCATGCTGTGCCAGTTTGTCATGCAGCGTAGGCAGCTTGTGCCGCACCAGTGCCACCACCTGTGACACCTCGTCCCTGCCCAGCAAACCCTGCAGCACCTTGCCACCGGTCAAACCGGTAGCACCCAGCAACATCACCCGCATATCAGCCCTTCCCCAGATTCATCTGAACCTATCCTACCAAAGACCCATCGAAACGGGTTTATTGTCGTATGTAACACCTGAACGCCCCATGTTGCACTTATTCCTTGCAGACCAACAACAGGAGAACAACCATGACAACAGCCTCCACTACCTTACGGGACCTTAAAGGCCTCGGCCACACTCCCTCGAGCCTTTCCGAATCCGCCCTGATCATGATCGACTGCCAGAACACCTATCGCGAAGGCATCATGAAACTTGAAGGGGTCGAGAACGCTCTGGAAGAAGGGAAAAAGTTGCTGGAACGAGCCCGGGCACTGGGCATCCCGATCTTTCACATCCGGCACGATGCCGGCCCCGGCTCTCCCTATGACATCAATGATCACATCGGGGCCATAGCCGATGTTGTCGCGCCCATCGAGGGCGAGCCGGTGATAACCAAAAACTTCCCGAACTCGTTTGTGCAGACGGACCTTGATGAGCAACTCAAAGCCAAAGGCGTGAAAAACATCATCCTTGCGGGGTTCATGACCCACATGTGCGTCAACTCGACCGCTCACGGCGGCTTCAATCTGGGATACACGCCGACCGTCGTCGCCAGCGCCACCGCCACCCGTCCTTTGCAGGCTGCCAACGGCAAGGTACTGTCCGCCCAGGAGGTGCACGATGGCGCCCTGGCGTCCACGCGGGATCTTTACGCGGCGGTGGTCGACAGTGTCTCCGATGTGCCCGATTAAAGACGCTGTATTGGCCTACCGGTTAGTGCGAAGTGTAGTGGTCAACTAATCCCGGACAGTATTTTAAGGTTTTCCTCTGCTGCAACGGGAGAGATGCCACCGTTGAACGTATGAGGTCTTTGCCGGTTGTAGTAGTCCATCAGATAGCCACCCACATCTTTTTTGGCCTCGGGCAGGTTCGGATACCCCGGGGCCGGTATCCATTCAGATTTCAGGCTCCGGAACAGCCTCTCCATCGGGGCATTGTCCCAACAGTTGCCACGTCGGCTCATGCTTTGTGTCATTCGATAACGCCAGAGCCTCTGGCGGAACTTACGGCTGGCATACTGACTTCCCTGATCCGAGTGGAACATGACCTTCTCTGGCTGACCACGCTGTTCCCACGCGTGGTCCAGAGCTTTGACCACCAAATCGGCATCGGGGCTGGATGACATCGCCCAACCAACAACGCGGCGGGCATACAGATCCAGCACGACAGCCAGATAGCTCCACCGCTGGCCGCTCCAGACATAGGTGATGTCACCACACCACGCCTGATTGGGCCGGTCTACCGTAAACTCACGAGCCAGATGGTTCGGGATATCCGGCCGCTCAACGGTCGACTGCTTGTAGGCGTGAGGACCCGGCTGCTTACAGATCAGCCCCAGCTCACTCATCAATCGTCGAACCTTGAAGCGACCAATGACAACGCCGTCGTCGTTGAGCATGCCTTTGATTGTCCGGCTGCCAGCAGAACTGCGGCTCTTGGTAAACAGGCGGTTCACCTGAGCCTTCAGGGCCAGACGCTCAACATCCACGTGCTTCCGCCGTTGGCGATACTCGTAATAGCTGGAACGGCTGATATCGAACGCATTGCAGACCATTTCAACAGGCACTTGCTCACTCAACTGGTCTATCAGCGCGTACGATTCATGTCGTCCGACATCAAGAGAGCGGTAGCCTTTTTTAGTATGTCTTTCTCCTGCTCAAGGCGCTTGCAGCGGGCTTCCAATTCCTGAATCCGACGCTGCTCCGGGGTTAAAGCCTTACCCTTTGGGGTGACACCGTCACGCTCCTCGGTCAGTTGGTTAACCCAGCGCCGGATAGCGCTTTCACCAATTCCCAGGGACACGCTCGCCTGGGGAATCGTGTAACCTTGATCCAGCACCAGGCTGGCTGCTTCCTGTTTGAACTCAGGAGAAAAAGAACGTCGCTTTCTGGTCATCAGACACCTCGTTTATGGTGGCGATCTTACCACCTACGTTGGTGTCCGGAATCATTGAACCACTACAAAGAGACGAAAATAACGCTACTGTTGCTGACAGTACAATCTCCAGCAACAGTATCGGAGCGCTGCTTGAAATCGCTTTTGCTTATCCTCGTAACTGTCACATTCCTGACCGGCTGCCAGGAATCTCCCACCGGTCGGAACCGGCTGGCCCTGGTTCCCGACGCCGTTCTGGCGGACATGGGCCAGGACAGCTTCGAGCAGATGAAGCAGCAGAACCCGGTAATCACAAGACCAGATGTCAACCGCCTTGTACAATGCATTACAGAGGCCCTGGTCAGTGCGGCCCAGACAGAATATCCCGGGGCACCGATGCCCCAATCCTGGGAGGTGGCCGTCTTTGAGGACCACACACCTAACGCCTTCGCCCTGCCCGGAGGCAAGATCGGCGTGCATTCAGGCCTTCTGGAGATCGCGGAGAATCAGGCGCAACTGGCCACGGTCGTTGGCCACGAAATTGCCCACGTTCTTGCCGATCATGGCAATGAACGGCTGACCCAGGAACTGGGTCTTCAAGCCGGCATGTTGCTGATCGGCCTGTTCACCGAGAGCGAAATTGCTGAGGACCAGATTCAGCAGGCCCTCGGCATCGGTGCCCAACTGGGCATCACTCTGCCGTTCAGCCGTGCCCATGAGGAAGAGGCGGATCTGATGGGTCTGGAAATCATGGCCCGAGCCGGCTTCGAACCGGACCAGAGTGTTCGCCTCTGGCAGAATATGGCGCGGGCTTCGGGCGCACAACCGCTGGAATTTCTCTCCACCCACCCGAATCACGATACCCGCATTGCCTCGCTGCAGAGTCAGCTGGCGGCTGCCCGCTCGGTTTTCGAGACCGTTCCGCCAGCCAACTGCCAGATCTGATCAGGTCGCGCTCACCGTATAATTGACTATCATCAAGTCAAGCGGCGCGTTAATACTGAGGCAGATTCCATGGTGGAACGCTTGCCACATCCGGACGGCTTCCGGCTAATTCTTACCCCCAACCGCTCCCTGAGCTGGCATGGCAATGTCAAAATCTGGGCCGCCCTGTTTGTCCTTTCAGCCCTCATAGCCACGGGGTTCACGCTCATTGGCGCCTGGGTAATCATCCCGTTTGCCGGGCTGGAACTTGTTGCGCTTGCCTGCGGCATCTACCTCACATCCCGGGCGTGCCAGCGGCAGGAGGTTCTCTCCATTAGCCGTGACGACATTCATCTGGAGAAGGGCAGAAAACGCAAGCAGGCAGAATGGACGCTCCCAACCCGCTATGCACGGCTTCGGATCCAATCACCGCCGCATCCGTTCACGCCGGCCAAACTGTCACTTACCCATCGGGATACAGAGGTTTCAATTGGCGGCTTCCTGAATATTGAGGACACTGAAAAGCTCATTGGCCTGCTCGAACAGAAAGGCCTGATGATCGAACGTAAAGAGCCCGATCCGCAGATCGGGCTCTGGTTCTGACATTTCCGCGCAACGCTGGATGCTTACTCGTAGCTCGACGCAATGCGGGCGATCTCTCCTGCTTCACGGGCCTGATCCAGAGCCCGTTGAAGATCTTCGATCACCGCCGGATCAGTTTTGTTGCTGAATGCCAGATACATGGGCGTTTCCCGGAACACCAGCACGGGCTTCAGCCCGGTAATCCCGTGCTCCTCTTCCGCCACAAGGGGACCAACCAGACCATCGGTTACCCAGAGATCCGCCTGGCCCAGGGTCAGACGACGGGTATTCACGTCCCCGGAAATACCCATGATTACGTTGAAACCCTGATCGGCCAGGTACTCGGACATCACATCGCCCTTGTAGCCTGCGATCCTCAGGTCTTTGGCATCTTCCAGGGAGTCCAGTGTGATGTCGGAATCCGGTGCCGCAAAGAGGGTCCACTTAATGGATGCCAGGGGCCCAACCCATTGAAACTGGTCTTCCCGCTCATCGGTGCGTGCGGTGCAAAAAAGCCCATGATTTTCCCTGTCCTGAACCCAGTTGTAGGCGTAACTCCAGTCCCGCATCTTCATGACATAGTCGTAGTCGACCCGGGAAAGCATGGCTTTCACCATATCCGTGCAAATGCCGGTAATGTCCTCTTCGTTATGGGCAAAGCCTTTTCCGGTTTCAGAGGCGTTATAGGGAGGGTAGTTTTCGGTAAAGATATACAGACGCTCGGCGGCAAGAAGCGGTTGACCGATGGCAGACAGCGTTAGGGCGATGATGCCGGTTTTAATGCCTTTGATTACCTTCGAGGAGAGCGATGCAGTTTCTGTGGGCATTCTCTAGTCCTTTTCGACGATTCAGCTGGAACGGGAGTCAGGCGGCCGCAACGGTAGGCCAGAAATCAGAAATATGGTTGCAAAAGCGACACTCTGGCATTTAATGTCAGCCATCATGGTTGATTATGCCAGCAAAGCCCATGATTGCGCTTCCTGCGGGAAAAGTCAGTGACAAAACGTATCTGAAAGCCCGCCACCTTTTATCAACCCTACTGCAACCCTTCATGCGGTGCCGGGCATACCTAATCTGTCTTCAGTGTTGGCGGCGGTGCTAACGACCTTCGACCCGATCACACGCAGGCTGCCCTGCTTACACACTACGTTGAGAGGGGTCCGGGAGACCACATCACCATCGGCCGTCACCGTTTTCGGTTTGCCGGTATGTACCAGACAGCGCTGGCTTTTGATATGGACCAGGGTGCTGGTGCGTTGCGGAGCCTGCCTGTTCAGGCGGACCATCAGAAAGGTCAACAGAAGCTGAAGAATTGGTCGTGGCCGGATGGCGATGATATCCAACTGACCATCGCTGGCCGACGCCTCGGGAATCTCGTTGCCGCCCCCGAAAAAAGCGCCGCTGGCCACGGCGATGGAAAGCCACCGTCCCTTGACCACACCCCGGTCGCATCGGATGGTTGCCCGGAAACCTCGCTTTGCGTTCAACCGACGCAGCAATTCCACACCGTAGCTGAAACGCCCGAGGACTTTTTTCTCAGCACCATGGGACTCCCTCGCAGGCAAGGTTCCCATGCCGATATGGGCAACATTCAGGAAGATGCCATCGCCATAGTCTGCAACGTCGACCGTTTGCGTGGTGCCGCTGGCAATCAGCTCGCACAGGGCTTGCGGCTGGTCAGGGAGGCCGAGATTCCGCGCAAAGTCGTTGGCCGTTCCAGAGGGCAGAATGGCCAGCGTGGCGCCTGTCGCCCGGCAGACAGCAGCCGCACGGTTTACGGAGCCATCACCCCCTGCAACGATAACGGTATCCCGGGCGCCCAGATTGTCGGTCCAGTCAGCCTCTTCAAAGTCATGGCAGTGAAGATCCCGGATACCCGCAGATGCCAGGCGGTCCAGCCAGAAGTCCCGGCCTCGCGCACCATCACCCGCCTTGGAATTGCAAATCAGCCAATAAGCCATGGCGCTTGTCTCTGCTCCCCTGCTCCAGCACAATCCTTGCGACCATTCCCTCACAATAATGAACAACAAGGCAAGCGCGATGGATTTTGTCAGAACCCCGGAGAAACGCTTTGAAAGACTGCTGGACTATCCCTTTGAGCCCCACTACCTGGAGGTAGGCGGTCTGCGAATGCACTACGTGGATGAAGGTCCCTCAGAGGCAAGCCCGATTCTGATGATGCACGGGGAACCTTCCTGGTCCTACCTCTACCGTCACATGATTCCGATCTGCGCGGCGGCCGGACACCGGGTTATCGCACCGGACCTGATCGGTTTCGGCAAATCCGACAAACCCACGGCGATCAACGACTACTCCTACCAGCAACACATGGACTGGATGCAGTCGTTTTTGGATCAACTGGACCTGAACAATATCACTCTGGTCTGCCAGGATTGGGGGTCTCTGTTAGGGCTGCGGCTGGCCGCGGAAAATCCCGACCGGTTTCGGGCCATCGTGGTCGGCAACGGCATGCTGCCCACCGGCGACCAGAAAGCGCCGCCAGCGTTCAAAATATGGAAGAACTTCGCCCTGCACAGCCCGTGGTTCCCCATCGCACGGATCATAAACACCGGCTCCTTCCGCAAGCTGGGCCCCGATGAAATGCGCGCCTATGATGCGCCCTTTCCGGGCAAGAAATACAAAGCCGGCGCCCGGGCCTTTCCCCGACTGGTACCGATGCACCCCAACGACCCCGCCAGCGAGGCCAACCGCAACGCCTGGAAGGTGCTTGAGCGCTGGGAAAAGCCCTTCCTGACCACCTTCAGCAACGGCGATCCGATAACCCGGGGCGGCGATGCGTATATGCAGAAGCGGATCCCGGGCGCAAAGGACCAACCCCACGTGACCCTCAAAGGCGGCCATTTTCTCCAGGAGGATTCACCCGTGGCCTTCGCCCGGGCGATCAACGGTCTGCTCGCTACCCTGTCCTGACAAATGCAGGCCTGACGGTGGCGATGTCAGTCCTGGCCAACCGGCACCCGCGGCCGGTAATGCCAGGACGACCAGCTGTACAGGCCCAGTGCGATCCAGATCACCACGAAACTGATCAACTGAACGTCACTCAGTGGCTCGCCGAAAACCAGCAGGGCAATGAAGAACTGCAGGGTCGGGTTTATGTACATCAGAAAACCGACGGTCGCCAGCCGCAGACGTCGGGCAGCACCGGCAAACAGCAACAACGGGATGGCAGTCACAATACCGCTGGCCATCAACAGCGCGCCTATATAAGCGCTATCTCCGAAGTGGGACATACCCTCCCTGGCAAGCCAGCCAAAGGTCAGCAGGCCAACCGGCAGCAGCAACATGGTTTCGACAAACAATCCGGATAATCCATCCAGCATCACCTGCTTTCGAACCAGGCCATAGGTGCCAAAACTGATCGCCAGAGCTAGGGAAATCCAGGGCAGCTCACCGAGGATCACCAACTGGATCAGAATTCCGACGCCGGCAAGCAAAACGGCCGCCATCTGCCATGGCCCCATACGCTCACGAAGCACCAGCATCCCGAGCGCCACATTCACCAGCGGCGTCAGGAAATAACCCAGACTGGCCTGGAGAACATGGCGGGTTTCCACGGAATAAATGTAGATGCCCCAGTTGGCGGCAATGAGCACGGCACAGGCAAGCACCCGCCAGAGCTGGGTGGGATTCGCCAATGCGGCTTTAACCGCCGGCCAGCGACGCAGGCCACTGATAACCACGGCCAGAAAAACGCAGGACCAGATGATCCGGTGAATCAGAATCTCGAAGGCAGGCACGCCCTCGAACAGGGCAAAAAACAGAGGAAAGCAGCCCCAGATGGTGTAGGCGCCCAGTCCATACCAGACGCCTTTGGTCACTTCCGTCATGTGTCAATCACCCCTGGGAACATTGGCTAAGCCGGTTTTTTCTGGGTGACAACCAATGCCACGCCAACGATGGCGATCAGGCCGCCCGTCATGGCGAGCCCGCCCAGACGCTCATCGAACAACAGATAGGCCTCAAGCGCGGTAACCGGTGGCACCAGATAGAAAAGGCTGGCGACCTGGGAAGCTGCGCCCTGGCGGATCAGCCACATCAACAGAAGAACGGCACCGGTGGACAAACCGATGACAAGCCAGGCCATGGAAAGCTGCAGCTGCAGGCTCCACTCGACTTCCCGGGTTTCGAGGGCAAAGGCTCCAATGGCAAACAGGACGGCCGCTGCCGCAAACTGGATCAGGGTGCCCGCCACCAGATCCGCATTGGTACCATACCGCTTCTGATAGACGGTCCCCATGGATATACCGGCAAGTGCAAAAACGGCCCAAAGCAGACTCCAGGGGGAATACAACGAGTCTGAACCGTTGACGCCAAATTTTTCCAACAGCACAAGCGCAACACCGACCAGCCCCAGGGTCAGGCCGACCCACTGCCGGACACTCACGGACTCCTTGAGAATCACGACGGCAGCCGCCGCCGTCACCAGCGGTTGCAAACCAACGATCAACGATACAATCCCGGACGCCATACCATCCTGGATCGCGTAATAGACCCCGCCGAGGTAGCAGCCATGCACCAGCATCCCGGTGACCGCAAGATGCCCGGCTCCCCGCCAGCCCGGCCAACGGGTTTTCATAACCCAAGCCAGCGCCCCGAGTACCACCAGCGTCAGCAACATGCGGATCAGCAGAAGCGTAAACGGCTCCGCAAACGGCAGGCCGTATTTGGCGCCGATAAAACCGGTACTCCACAACCAGACAAACAGTGCGGGCACGAAAAACGAGAAGAACAGTGAGCGCATGAACCTCAACCGGATTCAATGTATTTATAAGCCTTCTACTTTATAAGTTAGCAGGCAAACAAAACAGATACAGAAATCCGGTTTCGCGACCAGTACAGTTTGTCAGTCTTCCGCGTCCGGCAGCCTTACCTCGATGTCAGGTTCCGAGTCATGCCAGCGGCCTTCCCAGGACACATCGGGCGAGGCACCGGGCCTTGGCGTAATGGTGATGGATATGGTTCCGAAACTGGTTGGTGCGGGACCAAACCGGATTGGCTTTTCCTGAGCCAGCCAGCGCGGAGGAATACCGGCCCCGAGAATGAGGCGATCACCTTCCTCCCGGACAAAGCAGTTACGCACCATCAACACCCACTCTGCGGACGCCCAGACATGATGGCCATCGCCCATGCAGCCGCCGCCGGTCGCAGGGTGGATCGCTTCCGGCCACTGTCCCGTTGGTGAAGCCAGCCCGGCCACCGCATCCACCAACTCCAGGAACCGCGGATCACCCGCGCGCAGCAGCACCTGCGCCACGTGCAGGGTCAGGTAGGCGTTCAGGCCCGAATGAATCATGTCCTGATAGAAGGCGCCTTTCACAAAGCATTTTTCGAGCAGAAACTCGACGCAGTCGAGCAATCTGCGATCATCCGGTTCACACAATTGCGTGGGATATCCCATCGCCAGAGAGCCGATGGCGCCGGCATCCAGACGGCGATAGGGCGAAGCTGGCATTCCCGGTCGCTTCAGTCGCTGCTCGCAGGTTGCCAGGCTGCGGTCAACGGTCTGGCTGAACTCACGGGCACCGGCACCGAAATGCTCACTGGTTTCCCGGTCAACCGGGGCAAGCATTGCTTCCGCCGCCTTGAGGCCGGCAATGCCCCAGAAATCGTCCCAGTAGTAATAATCATTGGGCCCCAGGTGCTCGGCACTGAATCCGGCGGGCAGCAGACCGGCATGGGGCTCATCAATAGTGTCGCTGAGACGTTTGTTCTCGATCCAGCGGGCGCCCTTGCGCACGGGCTCCTGCCATTCATGGTGCAGCGGCCGACCGGTCAGTTCATGGAACCGTCTGAGAATCCAGAGCACCTCACCGTTGGCGTCCCACTCCCCTTCCTGAGAGCGGAAATAGCCGCTTTTGAGTTGTCGTGCCGGAAACTGGTAAAGCGCTCGCTCGGCCCGGTCGGTCAGACCTGCGCATAGCAAGGCATGGATGATGAAGGCGGCATCGCGAAACCAGAACCGTTTGTAGGTGTAGGGCCCGGGGTAAACATCTTCGGGAGAATGAAGCACCAGTGAGTGAAGAGCCGCCTGGTAGAGAAACTGCCAGTTCTCGTCCGGACACTCCAGCCGGGCGTACTCCCCAATGGCGCTTTCCCAGCCATCCGAGCGGATGGTCGGCGCCGACTCATCCTTCAGCGGAATCCTTACCGTCAGTTCCGACTCTTCGCCGGCCTGAAGCGCGAACAGAGCCGCGGCTGTCACCATTCCGACATCGCATTCGCCCCGGCTCTGGTCTTCCTTATCCTGCAGGTGAATGCGAACATCGCCCCGGCGATAGTCTGACACGTGATGGCTTTCCGCGGGTCGACTGAAAAAGACCGCCTGCCGGCCATCCACGCTCCATGCATCACGTTGCTCTGACAGGCCAACCCGATTGATGAAACTGATCCCCTCGGGGTTGGCCGGACGCAGCGAAAGCGCCAGTGACCCGGATGTCTCCGACCGCGCCTTCAGGACCATCTCACACACCGGCCGGCCCTTTTCCACCACCACCCGGGAACGACTGGTCAGGCTCAGACCGTTCAATTCGGATTCGGTCACGATACAGGGGCCATCCTCGAATTCCTGGCGCTGCCGGGCCGTGTTGCTTCGAGAAGGTAAAAGACATCGGCCGTCGTCCGCCAGGACCCAGGCATCCAGTGACCAGCCGTCGTGGAACGGCGTCAGCAATCCACGGGGATCCACAACCGGCAATTCATCCACATCCGGCTGGCCGATCGCCGTCCAGTTGCGGTTACTGAGATTGATATGGGTGATCGAAAATGCGCGGGGAATGAAGGACTGATCCATAGGGTCAAACTGGCGCTCTACCCAGTAGGGCCAGACCCAGTCCAGGTTGTGCTGGATAACACGGCTGTTGATCAGCCCCCGAGCGTGGAACACCACGCCTGCTCGAAGCAGCTCGATGGGCTCACCGACTTCCGATGGCTGGGCAAAACTGTGCAGCTTACCGAGCAGCGCTATCGGATCCAGAAAACCATGACGATGGGCCACACGCTTAACCACATAACGCCAGGGCAGCCACTTCATCCAGCTCATTCGTTTGCCTCCTGTTCCTTTGGTTCGGTTTCAACTTTGTAACGGGCCAGGGCCCGGCGCGCGAGACGATTGAGAAACACCACGGCCAATACCGTGCCTACGAAACCGGCACTGTAAATAGCCCACTCCAGGGGCGTACGGCCGGTTTCCCGCACCCCCAGCGTAGAAAGGTCGGCGGCAAGCGAACCCAGGTACACGTTGTGCAAGGAAAAGGGAATCACGCCCAGAAAGGTGCCGGCAACAAATCCGCCGAACGAGAAGTTGGTAAGACCGAACAGAAAATTGGACAGCTTGCCCGGAAAGAAGGGAATCAGACGGGTGAGCAGCACTATTTTCCATCCATGGGGCACCATTTCATTGCTCACCACAGACAACCGGGCGCGACTATGAATATAGACCCGGGCATGCTCGCCCAGAAAATGCCGGGCAATCAGGAAGGCGATGGCCGAGCCCAGGGTGGTGCCCACCACCACATACGCGGTGCCTTCCAGCACACCGAACACGAAACCTGCACCGGTGGTCAGCAGCACACCCGGCAATAGCAGCACCATGGCAAGCACCATGATGCCAATAAACAGGAAAGCTGCCCACGCGCCCTGGGTATCGAACCAGCGCAACAGGTCAAACACCTGCTGATGAACCCCGAACGCATAGAGCAGACCGACGATCAGTCCGACACCGGCTATGCTGCCGCCCATCCACAGGAAGGGCGATTTCTTCCAGTTCCTCATGCCCACACCCTACCCTGTGAAGACGCCCGGGCTCAAAGTGCGGGCAGGCTCATCTCCGGTTCAGCCGCTGCTGAGAATCGACTGAAGCTTCTGCGTCAGGTCTACTGCCTCTGCGCCCAGTGGGGTGAGATAACCGCCGTCTTTCTGGCTGATCAGCCCCTTGGCGTGCAGGCTTTCGGCCGCCCTCACCGTCTCCGGGGCCGCCGAATGAGCATGTACCTTGAGGCCTTCCTGGGTGGAAGTAGAGGGAAACTGACCCAGCAAATTGAGTTCGGCAAGATGATCAACAGAGAATGGCATGGAATTTCCTCGTATTATTGTCGGGGTTACCTTCAGCATAGCCGATTCACACCATGAAGCTTTCGAGAATTCTGAGCAACCAGAATGGCGTCAGTCGTCGTCAGGCCAGGCTCCTGATCGCATCGGGTCGGGTTGCCGTGAATGACGTTGCCTGCGGGGATCCTGCTGCCGAAGTGGACCGCTTTTCCAGTGTGAAGGTCGACGGCGAAATCGTTCAGAAGGCGGAACCCGGCCATTACCTCATGCTGCACAAGCCGGCGGGCTTCCTGAGCGCCACCCTCGATCACACGCACACAACCGTGATGGAACTGATAGCGCCGGAACTGCGCGAAGATTTACACATTGCCGGACGGCTAGACCGGGCCAGTACCGGGCTGTTGATTCTCACCAATGATGGCCGCTGGTCTCGCCAACTTACCGAACCGCGCATCAAGATCCCGAAAGTCTATCGGGTCCGCACCGCGTATCCGATTTCTCCGTACACGCCTCAACGATTCGCGGAAGGGATCTGGTTCGAGTATGAGCAACTCACCACCTCACCCGCTCAACTAGACCTGTTGGGCCCCTGCGAAGCCAGGGTGACCATCTACGAAGGCCGTTACCACCAGGTAAAGCGGATGTTTCATGCCGCCGGTAACCGCGTAACTGCGCTGCATCGGGAGCGAATGGGGAAGATCCGGTTGGACGATTCCCTGGCACCCGGCCAATACCGCCCTCTTACTCCTGAAGAAATCGACTTGATGCAGGTTTGATCTGTCTCACGAGACTTTCGCACGCATCGACTATCCTTGTATGGCGTTCCAGAGAAACAGGGATGGTTCAGAGTAATGCCAATCCAGACGAACGATTTTTATCCACGGCCACTTCGTCACCTCAGCAGCTACCTCTCGGGGCTGGTGCAGGGAAAGCTCTGGCTGAAGGTTTTGATCGGCATGTTCCTGGGTTTGATCACGGGAACGCTCCTCGGCCCCTCCGTGGGACTGGTGGAACCGGACACCGGCACCTTGATTGGCAACTGGCTGGCTTTCCCCGGGCAATTGTTCCTCGCCACGATCCAGATGATTGTCATTCCCCTGGTGATTGCCTCGGTAGTTCGCGGGCTCGCCGCCAGCGAGGACCTGGAACAGTTGCGCAAGCTCGGCCTGAGGGTAACCGGTTTCTTCGTAGTCACCACGGCCATGGCGGCATCGATAGGTCTCTGGATCGGCGACCTGATCAACCCGGGGAGGATGATGACGGGCCTTGGCACCCCGGCGGCAACACCCCAGGACAGTGCGCCGGTTGCCAGCATGCCCGGTGTCGACGAGCTGCCCAAGACCCTGATCGGCCTGTTACCGGGCAACCCCCTGGACGCGATGGTTGAGGGCCAGATGCTCCAGGTGGTGATCTTCTCCATCATTGTCGGCATCGCCCTGGTAAGCATGGCTCCGGAAAAATCCAGGCCCATGCTGGACCTGCTCGACTCCCTCCAGCAAATCTGCATGACCGTTGTCCGCTGGGCGATGCGCCTGGCTCCGATTGCTGTGTTCGGCCTCATGGCCCAACTGACAACCACGCTCGGATTCCGCGCAATGCTGGGCATGGCTTCTTATGTCGCAACCGTTATTGTGGGTTTGCTGGTGTTGTTGGGCGTTTACATGCTGATCCTGAAGCTCCTCGCCGGCCAATCCCCCGTTCGCTTTCTGAAAGACACCCGGGATGTGCTTTTGCTGGCCTTTTCCACATCCAGCTCGGCGGCCGTCATGCCCCTGTCCATCAGAACGGCCGAAGACAAACTGGGGGTGCGGCCCTCAGTTTCCCAGTTCGTGATTCCACTGGGTGCGACCATCAACATGAATGGCACCGCACTCTATCAGTCCGTGGCTACGATTTTTCTGGCACAGGTCTATGGTATTGATCTGAGTATGGGAAGCATGGCGCTTGTGGTTGCCATGGCCGTGGGCGCCTCAATCGGCTCCCCGGCCACGCCTGGGGTAGGCATTGTGATCCTTGCGATGGTACTCCAGACCGTAGGCATTCCGCCCAGCGGCATTGCGCTGATCATGGGCGTGGACCGGATTCTGGATATGTGCCGGACCGCGATCAACGTGACGGGAGACCTGGTGACCTGCCGGCTAATGGAAAATTTGGCGGGAAAGAGACTTCCGCCCGAACCAGTTCCCGAGGAAACTTCATGACCGGACGGAAGTAAAATAATCGGCGCACTACTGGATCAGATACTTTCAGAGCGCTTTCCGGCGTCCTCATCCAGCTCCTTTTCGGTGCTGTTCCATTGCTCTGAGAGCGCTTCATAGGCCTCGGAGAAACCCTTGCGAGCCCGCTCCCAGGCGGATGCAGAACTCTCTTTCAGTTCCTCGTACCAGTTTTGCACACGCGCCCTCTGCTCACGCAGAGACTCCAGACTCTTCTGGGACCGTTCCCGAGCGGTGTCGCTCATATCGTCCCAGTTTTCGGAAAGTTGTTGTTCCAGTTCCTGGATACGTTTGTCCAGGGCAGACAGTGTTCTATTGATCGAGTCCTCGGCCTGCTCCTTCTGGTCAGAACCGTCTCGTGGAGCGCCTCGCCCAACTCCCGGGTTTCCTCTTTAAGCGATTCCACCGAGGAATCATCGGACAATTTTTCGGCCAGAACAGCCCCTGAAAACATTGTAAAAAAAGCGATCGCAAACGCGTAAGTCCGGTTCAACATCGTTCAGCCCTCCTGAAATATCTCTGGACTGTAGCAGCGAGGTCAGGCTGGATGCACCTTAACTAAACCTAATACTGGGACTCACTGTTGATCTGAAGCTCAACATCCTCCGCTGTCATTGGACGACCGAAAAGGTAACCCTGCATTTTCGAACACCCAAGTTTTTGGAGCACCTGATTTTGCTCCTCTGTCTCCACGCCTTCGGCGATGATGTCGCTTACAAGTTCCCTACCTGTTGCGATGATTGCTCGTACCAACACATCCCTCGAATCATTGCCAGAGAGGGATTTGGTAAACAGGCGATCAATTTTCAGGGTGTCGAAAACAAAGTGCTGCAAATAGGCAAGATTGGAATAGCCTGTTCCGAAATCATCCAGAGCCAGCTTTACGCCAGATTGCCGGATTTCTTCAAGGATAGCCCGATTTTGCTCCACATTGTCGATCAGCATGCTCTCGGTAACTTCCAGTTCGATCATCGCGGCCGGCACTTTGTTCCTTCTCAGAATCTGTTGGATTCTTGCGGGAAATGCCCCTGTTTGCATTTGCGTTGCACTGATATTGACCGAAACCCGCAAAGGTGTGCCTGCCTCCATCCAGCGCCGGGCCTGACGGACGGCGCTGACAAGGACCCAGTCGCCCAGCTCTGGCATCAGTCCGGTTTTCTCCGCAACAGGGACAAATCGGTCAGGCGGGACCTGCCCCAGTTCTGGCGAATGCCAACGGAGCAGCGCCTCGACTCCGAATACTTTACCAGTCTCAAGGCAAACCTGCGGCTGATAAGCAAGCTGGAATTCCTGCCGGTCCAGCGCTCCTACAAGCGCCGATTGCAAAACAGCCAGGTTGCTCTGATGCGCTCGCAGCTGTTCGGAGTAAAAGGCATATGCTCTGCACTTCGCATGACGAACCGCCAGCTCGGCGTTCCTCAGTAACTCATCTCCATGGATCGCATCCTGTGGCATGAGGCTTATGCCAACCCTGCAATTTAAAGGCAACTCTCCGGTCGGCAGATCCACGGGGCTGGACACTCTGGAGATCAGACCGTCAATCAATCGGCCTAACGCACTCCGTTCACTGGGTATCCGAGTGAAAGCGAGGAAACAACCGCCTCCCATGCGGCCGATTAATCGACCATCTGGCAAACTTGCCCGGATTCTCCTTACCACTTCCTGAATTACGTAATCACCCGCTTCATAACCACTCCAGCAGTTAATCTGCCCCAGGTCATTCAGCTTAAGAACCACAACAGCTGAGTGGCAGCCCCGGAGATTGGCTTCAGCGGCCAATTTTGAGAGCTCTCGCCTGACCGGCTGGCTCGAAGTTAAATCGGACGAGTAGGTGTCAGAGGCATTAACCGAGGTCATCCCAGCCCACAGCTGGCCCTGTTGCGGCGCCGCCATCGCTTTGTCCCCGGAAAATGCGTCAGGACAAGCCAGGTCGTAGACTGGATTCATTTTCGATGTCCTGCATTTTGAGTTGAGATCACCAATCGCAAAATGCCGGATAAGTCGTGAAAAAACCATCAGGAGAGAACGGAAATGTTGTAGGGATTGCCCTACAACGGGTCAGAGCAGTCCCTCAGCCAGGGCGTAACGCACCAGATCCGGAACACTCTGAGCTCCCAGCTTCTCCATTAGTCGCGCTTTGTGTGTACTGACGGTCTTTGAGCTCACACACAACTTATCGGCGATGTCGCCAACCGTCATTCCTCGAGCGAGATCGAGGAAAATCTCGTACTCCCGTTTCGTCATTCGAGTGTGCGGCTCTTCGTCGGACTTTCCTGTCAACGCTCCCATCGCCAATTTATTGGCCAGCTCCTGGGTAATGTACAGATCCCCTTTGGCTACTCTTCTCAGGGCATCCAAAAGCTCGTCCGGAGGTCGAGTCTTGGTGATAAAGCCCCGGGCACCTGCCCTGATGGTCCGGATTGCGTAGTGGTCTTCACGATGCATGCTCAATACCAGTATTTTTGTATCAGGTGCTCTCCGGCACAGCTTTTCAATCAGTTCCAGGCCAGAGCAACCAGGCATGGACATGTCCATCAGGAAAACAGACGGACCCAGTTTGGGAACCTGATCGAGGGCCTTATCACCATCGCTTGCCTCACCAATCACTTCCATATCTGCCGCAGACGAAACCAACGACCGCATTCCTTCTCTAACGATGCTGTGGTCGTCAGCTACAAACACGCTAATCATCAAGTTTCCTCCCAAGCGGTAGCTCGACCTGGATCCTGGTACCCTTCCCTCGTGCTGATTCCACCACCATGTCGCCCCTAAACATGACAACGCGCTCTCTGATCCCAACGAGCCCGAAACTTGACGCGCCTACCTTTCCTGGGTCGAAACCAACGCCGTCATCCGAAACCTCCAGGGTTCCGAGGCCCCCTTGCTCCCAGTAGCGCACCTTCACGTGGGAGGCGCGGGAATGGCGGGTTACATTCGTCATGCATTCCTGCAGAATTCGAAACAACGCTGTAGCGACTTCGCCCGCCACCAGGCACTCGCCAGCCGGATCTGGGTTCCATTGCACCTTGAATTTTTCCCGACCGGCACATCGCTCCAGAAACCATTCCGCGGCAGCTTCGAATCCAAGGTCGTCCAGCATCGGCGGTCGCAAATTCGCTGAAATTTCACGCACCTTTTCCACCGCCGCATCAAAGTGATCGATGGCATTATCAAGACGCATACGGTGTTGTTTCGGCAGGTCTGCCATTTCCTTGACGGCAACACCAAGCTCCAGTTTCAGCGCTGTCAAAGTCTGCCCAAGCTCATCGTGCAAGTCTCGCGCAATCCGTCTTCTTTCCTGCTCGAGAATCCCCTCCTGGGCCCTGCTCAAGCGCCTGAGCTCCTCCTCTGAGTGTCGCAACTTGGCTTCCCGTTGCTTCGTGACGGTGATGTCCCGCTGGACGGCGGCAAAGTATGAACGTCCAGTGTTCCTCATCGTGGGTATCGGAACAATCTCGATCTCATTCCAGAAAGGCACGCCGTCCTTGCAATAGTTCACTACCACCTCTTTGACTGGACGGCCGTGCTCCAGCGACTTGCGAATGCGCCGCAGAGTTTTATTGTCGGTGTCAGGCCCCTGAAACATCCGGGGATTGTTTCCCAAAACCTCGTCGGGCCTGTAACCGGTCATCCGCTCGACGCCCTCGTTTACATAGACGATTCTTGGCCCCGGTGGGTCCAGAGGATCGGTCTCGGTAATGATAATGACGTCCTGAATCTGTGACATGCAGGCCTGAAGCAACCTCTGGCTCTCTTCAAGCTTGTAACTCTCGGTTTTGTCCTGGGCTACCCCAAACACACCCACAACCTCATCTTTCACAACGATCGGCATGTAGGTGACCTGCGCAATGGCCTTCTGGTTGTCACTGTTTCGCACTTTACAGACGTAGCCTGCAGGATTGCCGTCCAGGGCGGCTTCAAAGCATTCTTTCGCTGCCTCCCGATCAGGTTCTTCTACAATGGAATCCCAGTGATGCCGAAGAAGCTGGTTGGCAGAATAGCCTGTCAGGTGTTCCGTGCAGTGGTTTACCTCAACCAGCCGGCCGTTCAGGTCGAGCCGACAAACTGCATCAGGATTCTGGGCAAACAAAGAGCGGTAACGCTGTTCATTGAATGCGACTCGCTCAGACAAGGAACGATATTCCGAGATGTCGGCAATCTGGATGAAGCGTGAGCCATCCGGATTAGTGCTGCGCGCAAACTGGAGGCGATAGAGGCGATCATCAATTGTTACCTCAAACTCGCAATCTTCAGTGGGGAGCTTTCCCTTGCTGGAGAGTCGCCATTCGAGTTCACACCGATCGGCATCGTTCAGACAATCGGCAAAACTCGTATCCTGCTCACAGCAGCAAGATAATCGTTCAGCGGTTTCATTAAGATCGATTATGTGGCCATCAGGCCCGAGTCTCAGCAATGCGCCTGGAAGGGCATCAACTGAGATCCTGGCTTCTGATCCCATGTGCACCTCGACAAGGTTGCTGAATGTAACTTTTTAAATGTAGCACGACATGCCCCGCTTCGCCGATGCGGGGATGGCGCATTGCGGGGCAGAGGGCTTTTATACTTTGTGACCCAGGATGATTCGTGCCATACCAGCAAGCGGGAGAACCTCCGTCGCAGCCCCGATTTCGATAGCTTCTCGCGGCATACCAAAAACCACCGAGGTGGCCTGGTCCTGAGCTATCGTTATCGCACCTGCCCGGCGCATGGCAAGCAGCCCCTGGGCTCCATCGTCTCCCATTCCCGTCATGATAATGCCCAGCGCATTTCGCCCGGCGGAGACCGCAACTGATCGAAACAATACATCAACTGAGGGCTTGTGCCGGTTCACTGGTGGCCCATCGGCGACACTGACCCGATACTGGGCGCCGCTTCGGCGAAGCTGCATGTGCTTGCCCCCGGGCGCAATCAGCACCAGCCCGGAGATAACACGGTCGCCATCCACAGCTTCACGCACTTCGCAACGACAGAGCTGGTTCAGACGGTGTGCAAACGCGGCCGTAAATTTCTCTGGCATGTGCTGAACTACGACAATGCCGGGGCAATCCGCAGGCAGCCGCGTCAGCACAGCCTCAAGGGCCTGAGTGCCACCTGTGGAAGTTCCGAGTGCCACAACCTTGTCCGTGGTTCGCACCATGGCTGCCGGCGCCGCCATCCTGGTTTCGGCAACCATTGGCTGGCGATGGGCACGGATGGCACCGGTCCTGGCCCGGGCCGCCGCCTTGAGCACCTGAACCATGTGCTGGCCACCAGACTGCAGAAAATCCCGCAACCCGATTTTCGGCTTGGTGATGATGTCCACTGCTCCGGCGGAAAGCGCCTGAAGCGTAGTATCCGCGCCCTTTTCCGTAAGCGTCGAGCAGATCACTACCGGAGTCGGGCGTTCTTTCATCAGCTTTCGGAGAAAGGTAATTCCGTCCATCCGTGGCATTTCCACGTCCAGGATGATGACGTCCGGCCAGTCCCTCTGCATTTTCTGCAATGCGAAGATTGGATCGGGCGCGGCCCCGGAAACGCGAATGCCGGGCGCCGCTGTCAGTAACTGGGTGAGCACTTGCCGGACAACCGCTGAATCATCAACGATGAACACAGACACCGGTGCATTCATGCCACACCCCCCGATTTATCGGTACAGATTGCGGTGCTCGAACTCTCTCCCTGGCGCACCCATACATCGCCGTCGGCGATATTGAAAAACAGTCGCCGATACCCGGTACCGCCGAGGCTTCTTGCCACCACGGACAGGCCATGCCTGGCCACCAGCGCTTCGGCCGCTTCAATGTTTCGCCGAGCAACCAAACTGCCCTGGGGGCCGACCTCAAACATACTGGCACCTCCAAACAACTTGACCTCGTAATCACTGGCATGGGTGCCGTGCTGCCTGATCTCTGCCATGAGCAGTTGAAGGGCATCATCGCCATAGCGGGCGCTGAGTTCCTCCTCAAGTCCCCGGCCCGGCAGCATGTAATGGCACATGCCTCCCAATCTGAGAACCGGGTGCCAAACCGTCACGGAAATACAGGAACCCAGCGTGGTGTGGATCCGGGTATGTCTGTCCCCGAAATACCAGTCGCCCGGATGCAGAAAGATATCAATCCCCGAACCCAGTTGTGTCGTCATTTTCTGTTCCGGTAAATGGAGGGTAATACTGCCTCAAGGCCGCTCTGAAACCCGTGAAGGGTTTCGGAGTGACCAATAATCAAATACCCGCCGGGCTTGAGACAGGACTGTAACCGGGCAACGATCTGCCGCTTGGTTTCGGCATTGAAATAGATCATCACGTTGCGCAGGAATATCACGTCAAACAGCCCGACATCCGGCAATCTTGTATTCAGGTTGATCTGCCGGAAATCCACTTTCGACCGCAGAGGCGAGTCCACCATCAGGGTTCCTGCCGCCTCACCAATGCCTTTCAGGCAATAACGCTTAAGGCTCTCGGGGGGGATCCGATCAGTTCTTGCCATTGGGTACCGCCCTGATCGGGCCTTTTCAAGCACCCGGGTGCTTATATCCGAGGCCAGTATTTCCCAACCGCTTGCACCCAGCACATCAGACAACACCATTGCTGCGGTGTAGGCCTCTTCGCCGCTGGAGCAGGCCGCGCTCCAGAGGCGAAAACGCTGACGGCGTGAACATTGGGGCAAAACCCGGTCCCGTAGAAACTCGAAGTGCCGGGGCTCTCGAAAGAAATAGGTTTCGTTGGTGGTCAGCAGGTCCACCGCCATCTGTTTTTCCGCCTGGTTGCTCCGCAGAAAATTCCAGTAGTCGCCGTAACCGGCGAGAGCCAGTTCCTTGAGGCGTTTGGACAGCCGTCCGGCCACCATGGTTCTCTTGCTGGCCGGCATGTGAATGCCGGCCACCGAAAAGATCATCTGCTGGAACTCCCGGAACTCGGCTTCACTGATTACCGGCGCAGCGTTCACCGCAAACGCGGGGCCTACTTCAGCTGTCGAGGCCATGACCGGTCGCATCCCCAATGGCGGCCAATTCGGCCATTTCCCGGGTGTTCAGTGCCTGCTGGACATCAAGCAGGATCACGAACTGACCCTGCACCTTGCCCATGCCAGCGATGAAGTCGGCGCGGATCCGGGCTCCGAAACTCGGCGCCGGTTCAATCTCTTCCGGCGGAATTTCCAGCACTTCGGAGACCGCATCAACAATCACACCGATTTCCTGCAGGCTCTCCTCGCTGCCACTCAGGGCCTCCACCTCCAGGATGACCACGCAACTGCGCCGATTAATTTCACTCTCGCCCCGGCCGAACCGTGCAGAGAGATCAATGACCGGCACCACACTGCCCCGCAGGTTGATCACCCCGCGAACGAATTCCGGCATCATGGGCACCGTGGTCAGGCTGCCGTATTCGATGATCTCCCGGATGTGGAGGATCCCGACTGCGAACATCTCTCGGCCGATCTGGAAGGTCAGATATTGGTTCTGGTCCCCCGAGGTATTCGCGATGCGGACAACATCTTCACGTTTTTGTGGCTGGTTCATAACACCCCCGATCAGAACCGTACATAGGCGGACGCATCAAACTCGGCGTTGTCGCCAGCTGGCCCGGCTGTTTCCCGTCCTTTGGCAGGGACTGTCTCCTGGCGTTTCTTCACCGGGGCCTGAAAGCTCTGGCTGTCATTGGTCCGGAAGAAAGCCATGGCCTGCTGCAGCTGCTCTGCCTGGGAAGACATTTCCTCGGATGTGGCCGCAAGCTCTTCTGAAGCAGACGCGTTCTGTTGAGTGATCTGATTTAACTGCTCCATCGCGCCGTTGATCTGTTCAACACCGCCTGACTGTTCACTGGAGGCTGCAGCGATTTCCTGAACAAGGTCAGAGGTTTTTTGAATTGAAGGCACCATTTCCGTAAGCAGCCGGCCGGCTCTCTCCGCCAGCTCCACGGAAGAACCAGCAACCTCTCCAATCTCCTGGGCTGCCACTTGGCTTCGTTCCGCCAGTTTGCGAACCTCAGCAGCCACCACAGCGAACCCTTTGCCATGTTCACCGGCTCTTGCAGCCTCGATAGCCGCGTTCAGGGCCAACAGGTTGGTCTGGTAGGCAATGTCGTCGATGATCGAGATTTTCTCGGCGATGCTCTTCATGGCGGTTACCGTCTGACCAACCGCTTCGCCACCTTCGACAGCCTCCCTGGCAGCCTTACTGGACATGCCGTCGGTTACCGAAGCGTTTTCGGTGTTCTGGGCGATGGAGGCGGTCATCTGCTCCATGGAGGCACTGGTTTCTTCAACGCTGGCGGCCTGCTCGCTGGACGCCTGGGACAGCGACTGACTGGTGGCACTGACTTCCTCTGAGGCAGAGGCCAGGTTATCGGCACCGGAGCGGACTTCAGAAATCACCTGGGAAAGCTTGGTCACCATCCGCTGCATGGTGTCCATCATCTGGCCAATCTCGTCGCGGCCACGGGCCTGTACTTTCACCGTCAGATCGCCATCCGCGAGGCTGGTGGCTGCTGCCATGGCCTCTTTGAGAGCCACGGTGATGTTACGGGCAATAAGAAATGCCAGCCCGAGTCCAATCAGAATACTTGCTGTCAGCAGAGCGATGACTGCCACCTGGGCAGCGGAGTAAGCTTCACTAGCGGCATCGCTGGACGCTTTCCCCATTTCCACGTTCCAGGCGACGTTGCGGTCAAGGATCTCGCTGATGGTGCCGTACGCGGCCCGGGATTCGTCCCGGTAGAACGCCAGGGCCTGCTCAACATTATTGGTGCGAGAGATATCCAGCAGCTTCTGGTGCTCGTCCTGGTAGCCCGCCCAGGCGGTCTGGTACCGTTCGAACAATGCTTTCTCTTCCGGCAGCGCCAGAAGGCTCTCGAAAGTCGTCGTCACCGTGGCGAGTTTTGCCCGCAGCTCCTCCAGACGTTTTTCGTTGCTGGCCATTTCCTGGTTCGAGTCGGAGATGATGTGCTCCAACTCAATCCGCCGGAAATCACCGATCAGCGAGTCCATGGTTTGTGCGGAATCCACCGCCACCATCCAGTTATCCGCCAGCTCATTGGCAGAATCGTTCATGGTCGACATCTGCAAAAGCGCATAGATACCGGTTGCGAGGAATAGCATAAGGACGACCCCGAAGGCGCCCATAAGCTTGGGAGGCTCTGAATAAGTCTCCAAAATCAGCGATAATACGGCCATCGTCAATCGCATAGGATCGTTGCCAGCATGGATCAGATCACCTTCTCCGAAGCCGAATACCAGACCAAGAAGCGCAAGACCCGTCGCGAGATCTTTCTGGAACGGATGGACAAGCTGATTCCGTGGAAGCAGTTGGAGAAGAAGGTAGCCCGTTATTACCCGAAGGGCCGGAACGGACGGCCCCCTTATCCGCTGCCTGCCATGCTGCGGGTTCACTGCATGCAGTTGTTCTATAACTTGAGCGATCCGGCCATGGAAGACGCGCTGTACGAGATCGAATCCATGCGGCACTTCGCGGGTCTGAAGCTGGACCGTTTGCCAGATGAGACGACGATTCTCAACTTCCGGCATTTCCTGGAGCAGCACGGTCTTGGCAAGGCGCTGTTTAAAGAGGTGAACAAACACCTGGAGAAAAACGGCTTGATGTTGCGTGAAGGAAGCATCGTAGATGCCACCATCATCTCTGCTCCCAGCTCCACCAAGAACCAAACTGGCAAGCGTGATCCGGAGATGCACCAGACCAGAAAGGGCAACGAATGGCACTTCGGCATGAAAATGCACATTGGTGTCGACGACACGTTCGGTCTGATTCATAGCATTGATACCACCGCTGCCAATGTTCACGACATCGTGCCCACCGACAAGCTGCTGCATGGTGAAGAGCAACGAGTCTTCGGCGACGCCGGTTACCTTGGCATTCAGAAGCGGGATGAGCATAAGCACCGCAAAAACGTCTCCTGGTTCATTGCCAAACGGCCTGGCACCCGGAAGACGCTGGATGCCGACAAACTGAAAGCAGAGAAGATCAAAGCCAGTGTTCGTGCCAAGGTCGAGCATCCCTTCCGGTACATCAAGCGGGTCTTTGGTTATGGCAAGGTCCGCTATCGCGGCCTTGCCAAGAACAGCAACCGGTTGCATTTGCTGGCCGCGTTTAGCAACCTGCTGATCGGTGAAAAATACATGCTGGCGTAGGGCCAGTGCGCCTGTTTTCCGCCAAAATGGCGGGAAACGGGCAAAAAACACACAAATAAAGGGAAAATAGTGTCTGAATCTTCGATTTTTTGCCGTTTAAACCCAAGATGGGCAAATATCAGCAGTTATTCAGACCTTCCCTTGGTAAAAATTCGGAGGTTATTTAACAGATTCATTGGGTTTCATCCCCTGTTCAAGAAAGCATCGTGATTGGTTGAGCGCGTTCCATGCGATTTCAGCGACTGTTGTTCCCGAATGCTGAGCTGGGAAATCAGGGCCGGTATGTCGAGGATCAGGGCCACCTGCCCGTTACCGAGAATGGTGGAGCCAGAAAGCCCCTTGAGGTGTGAGAAGATTCCGCTTAATGGTTTGATCACCGTTTGGTGCTCGCCAAGCAGCTCATCCACGATCAGCCCGGCCTTCTGGCCGGCGTGCCGCACCACGATGATGTTCTGGCGCCGCCCCGGCGAGCCGGGAACACTGAACTGTTCACGCAAACGAATCAGCGGTAACACTTCCTGGCGCAGGTTGATGTAGTCCTGGTCATCGCTGAGCACCTGTTGTTCGCGGCTCAACTCGGTGCACTCGACCACCATTTCCAGCGGAACTGCGTAGGTAGCCTCGCCCACCCGGGCCAGAAAACCATCGATTATTGCCAGGGTCAGTGGCAGCCGTATCCGGAAAGTAGTGCCCCCGGCAACTCCCGGAGACACCAGTTCCACCATTCCGCGAAGGCCCTCGATGTTACGACGCACCACATCCATGCCCACCCCGCGGCCGGACAGGTTGGTGACCTGCTCGACTGTAGAGAACCCCGGCTCGAAAATGAGGTTGAACACCTCTTGATCAGTCAGGTTCGCATCAGGCTTGACCAGGCCGCGCTCGACCGCCTTTGCCAGGAGTCGCTCCCGGTTCAGACCGCTGCCATCATCACTGACCTCAATCACGATGGCGCCCGATTCGTGGTAGGCGTTGAGATGAACCCGGCCTCGGCCAGGCTTGCCCTTTTCCCGGCGAAGCTCCGGCATTTCCACGCCGTGATCGCAGGCATTGCGAACCAGATGGGTCAGTGGGTCGGCGATTTTCTCAACGACGGTTTTATCCAGCTCGGTCTCGGCGCCGGTGATCAACAGTTCAATGTCCTTGCCGAGTTCGGAGGACACATCCCGAACCACTCGCTGGAAGCGCTGGAAAGTTTCCCCGATTGGAACCATACGCAGGTCGAGGGAGCTATCCCGGATCTCCTCTACCAGCAGGTTGAGGTTGGCGGCGGATTCACGAGCGGAGGCATCGCCTGACCGGTGAGCGTCCATTGACACAGTCGCCGACGCAATGACCAGTTCGCCCACCAGGTTGATCAGGTTGTCCAGCTTGTCGGCCTGGATACGAAGGTGCTGTACCGATTTCTTCCGGCGTCCCTGCAGGGGGTCCGCTGGCGAATCCGCAGGCACGGCGTCGTTGCGGGCCGGGTTTTGCGGGGCTTCCTCCAGACTTTCTGCCGACGCCAGGTCAGCCACCGGGGACTGTTCCGGTGCGTCAATCTCGAGCTGGTAGAGATCACCGGCGAATTCGAACACCTCCTCAATGGCAGAGCGCTCAACAGAGCTCCGGAGCGAGACCTCAAATCCCAGGTAGCAGGCTTCCGGGTCGAATTTGTCCAGTGCTGGCAGTGCCTGATCAAGGGCGACGACCTGCTCAAGCTCCCCCAGTGTGCCCAGAAACCGGATGAACCCCAACGGATCCATGCCATGGCGCAGGGCATCCGTGTGGATCCGGATCTGAATTCGCCAGAGTCCAGCCACACCCGAAGGAATGGCTTCTGCCGCCGTTGACCGTGGATTCGATTCGACGGACAACGACTGATAAGGCTCCAGTTCAGCCAGAAGTGAGGCGCCGGCCGATTCGAGGTGCGTTGCATTCGCGGGCTCGGGCACCTCAACCAAAAGGCTGATGTGATCCCGGCACCGCAGGAGCAGATTGGCCAGTTCACGGCTCAGCTCGATTTCGCCCGCCCGCAGCCGGTCGAGAACGTTTTCCACCACATGGGTGAAATTCACGACATGGTCCAGACCGAACATGCCGGCCGAGCCCTTGACCGTATGCACACAGCGAAACAGGGCATTCTGCAGCTCGGCTTCGCCCGGACGGGTCTCCAGCTCCAGCAGAATGCGTTCCATGTCGGACAAAAGCTCCCGGCTTTCATCCAGGAAGGTTTGAAGGGCCAACTCCATGTTCATCGAGACGGCTCCAGCCCGACCAACCCCAATACTTCCCGAACCGTTTCACTGTGGTTCACCAGGGCCACTGGCTCTCCGGCAGGCGTGCACAGACGCCTGGCCAGCAACAGTATCTGCAAACCGGCAGTATCAAGCTCGGTCACCCCTGCCAGATCAACATTCCGCAGCTCACCGGTGCTAAAAGCCCTGCAAAGGTTCTCGGACGCAGCGTTGGCCTCGTAGATAGTCAGCTCGCCCTGGAAAGAAAGGCAGCCGGTATCGGCGTTAAACGTTTCGAACGTGCTCATGGGCCCACCAGTTTGTTCACTGCTGCGAGCATCTGCTGAGGCTGGAAAGGCTTTACCATCCAGGCCTTGGCACCACCAGCCTGCCCCTGCTTCTTCTTCTCTTCGGCCGACTCGGTGGTGAGCATGATTACTGGCGTGAACTTATACTCAGGACGGGCTTTGACTTCCCTTAGAAAGGTCAAGCCGTCCATGTTCGGCATGTTCACGTCCGAAATCATCAGGTGAACCCGCTGGCCATTGAGTTTGCTGAGGGCGTCGCGCCCGTCGCAGGCTTCAATGACATCAAAGCCGGCGCCTTTAAGGGTGAGCGACACCACCTGTCGGATGGAAGCCGAGTCATCAACTATCAAGATACTTTTAGCCATAACTTATAAACCGCTGTCTGTTCGTCTTTCCCGGGCCATTTCGGCTGGTTCCGGGGTCATTCAAAAAAAGGTGATCTCACCACTGGCCACCGATTGGGCAGATGTTTTCCGACCATGATTGTTCCGCTCCTCCGCCATGGCGTACGAAGACTCCATGTCTCTCATGAGCGCATCGACATTCACGGCATCACCAGAGACCATCTGGCCACCCGCGTTCGAGATGCTGGCGCTAACGTGTGTGAGTATCTGGCTGGTGCGATCCTGGAACTGAAGCTGAATCAGCGCGTCTTCCACGTCGGACTGAATACCCACGTTGGTGCGGCGGAGGGACTCTGCCGAATCCACCAGCCGTGTGCCCAGTCCTTTGAAGTCGTCGAGGACACGCTCGATCGTTGCTTCCGAGGCACGTAACGACTCGCCATCCCTGCCTCTGGATTCCTGGGCTGCGCTCACTGCGGACCGGATGGAATCACCGATGTAACCCACCTTGGTGCTGATTCGCTCGCCGGTGTCGGCAGAAAGACGGGATAATTTGCGGACCTCATCGGCAACCACTGCGAACCCCCGACCGTGTTCTCCGGCACGGGCCGCTTCGATGGCGGCGTTCAGGGCCAGCAGGTTGGTCTGGCCTGCAATCTTGGCGACGTCCTGCGCCATGCTGTCCAGCTCATCCACAAAGGTATCCAGGCCATTGATCTGTCGAAGCAGCCCATCCCGATCCTCGAGGGCACCACGCAGCGTGTTAACGACTGACTGCAGTTCAGAACCAGCACGGCCAAAGCTGCTGCCAACACCACCTTCAAGGGAGCTTGCCACCTCGGATGCCATGGCCGTGGAGCCCCGCAAATCCTGGGCGAGATTGCTGAAACAACCGGTGAGATCTGTGATCGCGGTCTCTGTCTGGAACCGTGCAGTTTCGATTTGCTGCTCCCAGACCGGAAGAAGCTCTTTCCCCAATTGGATTTGGGCGCGCTGAACGGGGGAGGGTGTGCTGGAAACCTGCTGCAGGCTCTCCTCTAGCTCCAGCGTCAGGGAGCTGGACCAACAGCGGACCAATTTTCTGAACCAGAGGGCAGACACCAATGTCAGCGCGACCAACAGACCAGCCACAACCAGACCGCTTGTAACGGGCATCAGAAATACGGCGAAAACCACCGCCAGCAGTCCGGGTGCAGCGATGACCGCCATCAGCAGTTTTTCAGGAAAAGGTTGAGTATTTGGCACGAGTGGCTCCCTATTTCGACAGGATCATGTTCCTATCGGGAAGGCCACTGGAACAATCGGTGCCAGACCGATTATGCGATAGGGCGCGGGTGAGGAATGGGTAGGGAATGGACTACGGGCGTTTAGGGATTCTTTACCTGTTTTTGTGCGCTTGCAGGTCCGCCAAGACCGCATCGGCGACCTGCTCCTGGTTGCGGCCTTCACCTTTCACGGTTACGTCCGCCCACCGGGAGTACAAACTGAAACGCTCTGAGAATAGCTCGGCAAGGGACTGATCAGGCCTCCGGGAAATGCCCCGCATGCTGTGATCCCCAATTCGTTCAATGACCAACTCGAGCGGGATATCAAGAAACACGACGGTACCATTGGTCTTGAGGTGTTCCATGGCAGGGGCACTGTAGACCGCACTGCCTCCGGTGCTGATAACCTTGTGCTCCACATCCAGCTTCAGAAGCACCTGCTCTTCAATCCGCCGGAGGGCTTCGTAGCCGTCCTGGTCTACAATAGCCTGGAGGGTACGGCCGGCTTCTTCCTGGATCAGCAGATCGGTATCGACAAACCCGAGACCCAGACGCTTGGCCAGCAGAACACCCACGGTGCTCTTGCCGCTACCGGGCATACCGATGAGAACAAGGTTTCCTGTATCGGTCGGGTTAACCATGATGCTTGTGTGTGACCTCTCCGGAGAATGAGAACTGGCTGGCAATAAAGGCAGAACGTAACATTTTTACGACAGAGCGCGCGCTTTATTCCGGCCCGCAAGCCCGTATAATTCAGGCAACGGCGGTTTTCAGAGAATACCTGAAGCCGGCCACCGACGGCATCTTTCGCGAGTGAGTAATGACCACCGGCAGATCACTTCTGATCCCATCAATAGCAGCTTTGGTGCTTGCTCTGTCAGCATCCGCTCTGGCAGATGGCATCAAACGTATTGTGCATCCCGATGGCACCGTCGAATTCACCAACGTAAAAAATGCCGGCCAGCCCAGAGCCTCCAGCGGTAACGATACCGTCTACCGCTACACCGATGACAATGGCGTGATTGCATACAGCAGCGTCCAGCCAACCGCGGCTGAGTTCGACGTTATCCGTTTTCACTGTTACGCGTGCGACCCGGAGTCCAGCGTCGACTGGCGCAAAACGCCATTGTTCACCAAACCGTACCGCTCAGAAATTCAGACCGCAGCCCAGGAATACGGAGTTGATCCGGCTCTTGTCCGCGCTGTGATCCATGCCGAATCGGCATTCAATGAAAAAGCCCTGTCCCCGGTCGGTGCCCAGGGCCTGATGCAGTTGATGCCGGGCACGGCCGAAGAACTGGGTGTTCGGAACGCGTTGGCGGCTGCCGAGAATATCCGTGGCGGCGTCCATTACCTGGCCAAGATGCTCGACCGATTCAATGGCGACATCCGGCTGGCCACCGCCGCCTACAACGCGGGGCCCGGCGCCGTGAGCCGATACAAAGGCGTACCGCCCTATGCCGAAACAAAGGCCTACGTAGAAAGGGTTGGCATCCTTCACGAGCGCTATGCCGCGCTGTAGGCCCCTCAGAGGTCCGTTAATCAATGAACTTCAAGCGTCTGGAGACCTTCATCTGGGTTGCGACGCTGGGCAGCTTTCGCAAGGCGGCCGAGCACCAGCACACCACCCAGCCGGCCATTTCCAACCGTATTGCCGCGCTTGAGGACGAGCTTGGCGTCCGGCTGTTCGAGCGCGAATCCGGGCACAGCAAACTTACTAGCAAGGGGCAGGAAATCCTGCCCTACGCCGAGAAGATTGTTTTTATGGCCCAGCAGCTGCGCAAACGCGCAGACCGTGGAGCCTCTCTATCGGGTATTCTCAGGCTCGGGGTTTCGGAAACCATTGTGCACTCCTGGCTGCCGCGTTTTTTCCGGGAACTGCACGAAACGGCACCCAACCTGGATGTGGAAATCACCGTGGATGTCTCCGGCAACCTCCGGTCCGGTTTGCTGGACCGGAGCCTTGACCTTGCTTTTCTGATGGGCCCTGTATCAGAGCCAAAAGTCGAAAACCGGGCACTCTGTAGCTTCCCGCTGATCTGGGTGGCAAGCCCCGAGTTGAATCTGCCGAACAGGCTCCTGGACCTCAAAGAGCTGGCAGAATGGCCAATCATTACCTACGCCCGAAACACCAAACCCTTCGCGGAAATCAGCCAGAAATTCAGCGAGCTGGATGAACTGCCCGCACGTTTCTACTCGTCAAGCTCGCTCGCAGCCTGTCGGCAGCTGACTCTGGACGGCATTGGCATCTCCACGCTGCCACTGAGCGTAATCAAACATGAACTGGAAAGCGGCCGCCTGATCCAGCTCAATACCTCGTGGACGCCCTCAGAACTTGCCTTCACTGCGTCTTATTCCGGCACGCCTTTTAACCCGATTGCGGAGCTTGCAGCCAACCTTGGCGTGATGGTGTCCGACGAGTATGACCGGACCACACATCACAAAAAATTATCGGAAGATGTAAAAAACGATAATTAGACTTTTTCACCAACCGGTATACCCTGAAATTTAGTTGTAATAATCAATGTCAATCAGGGGTAACCGACATGCACACCGGTGCGTATTCCGAATTCAAAAACAGCGTGCTTGATCAGGCGTCCGAGTTGCGCGCCCGTATCCGGTCCGGAGCCCATACCGGCACCACAAGCGGCACGGCCAGCAGCCTGCTCCAGGGTAATGTCGTTATCCTGCCGTCCGAATGGGCCGGCGATTTTCTCCTATACTGTCAGAATAACCCGGTTGCCTGCCCCCTGATCGGCATGTCTCAACCCGGTGACCCCAGCCTCCCTGATCTGGGGCATGATCTGGATATCAGAACCGATGTGCCGGAATACCAGGTATTCCGGAATGGCGAACGAGCAGAGACTGCCACAGACCTAAAAAGCCTTTGGAGGGACGACCTGGTGACTTTTGTTCTGGGTTGCTCGTTCTCATTTGAAGATGCCCTGATCAGAGCCGGTCTCTCGGTGCGGAACGTGGACGAGGCACGGAACGTTTCCATGTTCCGTTCGAATATCGCTACCCGGCCTGCAGGCCCGTTCAGTGGCAACATGGTGGTCTCCATGCGTCCGTTCAACGGTACGGATGCGATTCGCGCGATACAGATTACCACACGCCTGCCCAAGGCCCACGGTGCACCGGTTCACATCGGTGATCCGTCACTTATTGGCATCCAGGACGTTAACACACCCGATTTTGGAGATCCGGTAACGATCAGGCCGGGCGAGCTTCCGCTGTTCTGGGCCTGCGGGGTAACTCCGCAACTGGCTCTGGAGAATGCACGCCTGCCGTTCGCCATAACCCATGTACCGGGAAAGATGCTGCTTACCGAGCGGCTGAATGAAGAACTGGCGGTACTCTGAAGCCGCTGTTCTATTGAAACGATAAAAAAGCAGAAACACGGGAGATTCGTTATGTTCAAAAAACTCGCTACAGCCACCCTGGTTACCGGGGCGCTGCTGACCTCATCCGTTCAGGCCCAGCAATGGCACATGCCAACGCCCTATGGCGATGCCAACCTGCCTACCCAGATCGCCTACGGTTTTGCCGAGGACATCAAAAACGGCACCGATGGCGACATCACCATCACCGTTCATTCTGGTGCTTCCCTGGTAAAGCACCCGGAAATTCCACGTGCCGTGAGAACCGGCCAGGTGCAGTTGGGTGAAATCTTCATCGGCATCATGGGCAACACCCACCCGGTGTTCAAACACGATAACATTCCGTTCCTGGCAACCAGCTTCGAAGACGCCAAGAAACTCTGGGAGGCCGCCAAGCCGCAGATCGAAAAGCAGCTGGACAAGGAAGGTATGACTCTCCTGTATACCGTGCCCTGGCCGGCCCAGAGCCTGTACACCAAAAAGCCGGTTAATACACTTGCAGACCTCGAAGGGCTGAAGATGCGGGCTTACAGCCCATCGACCTCGCGCCTTGCCGACCTGATGAACACCACCCCGACCACGGTTCAGGTTCCGGAGATTCCGCAAGCGTTCAGCACCGGCATTATCGACGCCATGATCACCTCACCGTCAACCGGTGCCAACGGCCAGGCCTGGGATTACCTCTCCCATTACACCGACATCAAGGCGTGGATTCCCAAAAACGTAGTCGTTGTTAACAAGCGCGCTTTCCGTCGCCTGAGCGATGAACAGCGCCAGGTAATCCTGGATGCAGCCGCCGCTGCCGAGGCGAAAGGCTGGGAAGGCGTTCGCAAGACCGCCGCTGAAGACACAGCCACGCTGGCGGAAAATGGCATCACCGTTACCGAGCCCTCTGCTGAACTGATGGCCGAACTGGAGAAAATCGGCGACATCATGGTGAAAGAGTGGGAACAGGAAGCACCGGAGGAAGTCGGCGCTATCCTGTCCAACTACCGCTAAAAAGTTCACTCAACGGAAGCCTCCCGAGTGCTCGGGAGGCTGTTCCGGGAGGCATCCGTTATGAACTCTCTTCGAAAGAAATTTTATCTGGCATCCGGCTACGCCGCTGGCTTCTGCATAGCACTGATCATGGTCATTATTCTCGCCCAGATCGTCGGTCGGCTGTTCGGTTTTATCATCCCCTCAGCGGAAGACGTGTCCGGCTGGGCGCTCGCCGCATCCACTTTTTTCGGTCTGGCCTACACCTTTCATAACGGCGGTCATATTCGGGTAACCCTGGTGATCCAGAAATGGTCCGGGCGGCCACGCTTCTTTCAAGAGCTGATCGTGCTGATTTTCGGTTTCGGGCTCGCCTGCTACATGACCTTCTACTGCTGGCACATGGTCTGGGAATCCTACATTTTTGAAGAAGTTTCCCACGGCTATATTCCCATCCCCATCTGGATACCGCAGGTTCCGGTGGCACTCGGAATGACGGCACTCAACATTGCGGTCCTGGATGATCTGGTGGGTATCCTTCGCAAGCGAACGCCCTCTTACCAGCAGCATGAAGACGAACTCAACCTGGAGGAAGTGTAATGGATATTGCGTTTCTCTCCATTGTCCTGGCGGTGTCGATGATTCTGATGCTCGCTGTCGGTGTCTGGGTGTCCCTGACACTCGTTGGCATCGGCGTTCTGGGCCTGTTGCTGTCTGGCAACGATCAGATCGGGCTGCTGTTCGCAACGTCGAGCTGGGGCGCCAGTACCAGTTGGTCCCTGACGGCTCTGCCCATGTTTATCTGGATGGGCGAAGTCCTGTTCCGTACCCGACTGTCCGAGGATCTGTTCAAGGGGCTGGCCCCCTGGATGGGCGGGCTTCCGGGCAAACTTCTTCATGTGAACATTCTGAGTTGTGGCATCTTCGCGGCGGTTTCCGGTTCATCCGCGGCCACTGCCGCAACCATAGGACGAATGACCCTGCCGGAACTGAAAGCACAGGGTTACAGTGACAAGATGGCGGTGGGCACCCTGGCCGGTTCCGGTACCCTTGGCCTGTTGATTCCGCCCTCCATCATCCTGATCGTTTACGGCGTGGCCGCAGAGGTGTCCATTGGCCGCCTGTTTATCGCCGGCGCCCTGCCCGGACTGATGCTGGTTGCCATGTTCATGGGCTACACCATGATCTGGGCGAAGCTCAATAAAGACGAACTACCGACCACCAAAAAGGAAAACCTGGCGTTCTCGGTCAAGATCAAAGCGCTGAAGATGTTGCTGCCAATTGTTGGCCTGATCATTTTCGTGCTGGGTTCCATCTATACCGGCTTCGCTACCCCGACCGAGGCAGCCGCCCTGGGCGTTTTTGGCGCCCTTATCATCGCGGCCGCAACCGGCTCTCTGAGCGTTCAGAGTTTCCGCGACAGCCTGCTGGGCGCGGTGAAAAGCTCCTGCATGATCGGTCTGATTCTAGTCGGTGCACACTTCCTGACCCTGGCCATGGGCTTCCTGGGCATTCCACGGGAACTGGCCTCCTGGATCGGCAGCATGTCCCTTTCACCGTTTGAACTTCTGATAGGCCTGACTGTGCTGTTCGTTCTTCTCGGCTGCTTCCTTGATGGGATCTCAGTCGTGGTCCTGACTGTCGCGGTGGTCATGCCGATGGTTCAGCAAGCCGGCATTGATTTGCTCTGGTTCGGGATCTTTATTGTACTGGTGGTAGAGATGGCACAGATCACGCCGCCAGTGGGCTTCAACCTGTTCGTCATCCAGGCCCTGACCGGCAAGGACATTCTCTATGTGGCCCGGGCAGCCCTGCCGTTCTTCCTGCTGATCATGGCCGCGCTGTTTTTGATCGGCTGGTTCCCGGAGATTGTCACTTACCTGCCCCAGACCATGAGCCAGGGATGACGCGGGCAACAACGTTTTTTGGAGGTACACAATGAAACTCAACTGCGATATGGGCGAGAGCTTTGGCACCTGGACCAAGGGTATGGATGCCGAAGTCATGCCCTACATTGACATGGCCAGTATTGCCTGCGGGTTTCATGCATCCGACCCGCTGACCATGGACCATACGGTGAAGCTGGCGCTGGCCCAGAACGTGACCATTGGCGCCCACCCCGGCTACCCGGATCTGCTAGGGTTCGGTCGCCGGGACATGGATTGCCGGCCGGACGAGCTCAAGGCCATTCTGGTTTACCAGATGGCGGCGCTGAACGGGATCTGCCAGGTGCACGGCACCTCCATCTCCTATGTGAAGCCCCATGGCGCGCTGTATAACCGGATGATGGTCGATAACACCACCCTGTCCGTGGTGATGTCGGCGGTTCGTTCCTATGCCCCACAATGCCCCCTGGTGGTCATGGCGACGCCGGACTGGCGGCAGGTCAAGGACCGGGCAGACGAGTACGGTATCGAGGTCTGGTTCGAGGCTTTCTCTGATCGCGCCTACAGCGACGAGGGCCGACTGGTAAAACGGTCAGTGCGCGGTGCCGTTCACGAAACCACGGAAGCCATCGAGGCGCAGGTTACCCAGATTATCCAGGACGGAACGGTCACCTCGATTTCGGGCAAACGCATTCCGATCAAAGCGGATACCATCTGCATTCACGGCGACAGCTACCATGCGGTCGACGCTGCACGGCACATGCGACAGGTTGTGGAAGCGCTATGAGGATCGAGTCGGTCAACGAAAACACCTGCATGGTTTATTTTGGCGACCAGATTGGTGCGGAGTCTGCCGGCCTGGTGAAACAGGCCACCGACCGGCTCCGGCGCGATATGTCCGACCTTATCGTCGACCTGGTGCCGTCTTACACGTCGATCCTGCTGACCTGGGATCTGGAGCAGGCCGACCGGTTTGCCATTGCCCGCAGGGTGCGCTCAGCGATCGACTCCGACGACCATGGCTCCACCGGGGAGGGTGCTGCCCGTATTGTCGAGCTGCCAGTCTACTATGATCCGGAAGTGGGTCTGGATCTGGAGGATGTCTGCGAGCATGCCGGCCTGTCACGAGACGAAGTCGTTCGCATTCACAGTGAACAGCTTTACCAGGTTTACGCCATCGGCTTCGCTCCGGGATTTGCCTATCTGGGAAGCACCGACGAACGGATTGCCATTCCCCGGAAATCCACGCCCCGGTTGAAAGTCCCTACCGGCAGCGTTGGCATCGCGGGCACCCAAACTGCCATTTATCCGAGCTGCACGCCCGGTGGCTGGCAGATCATTGGCCGCACACCGCAGAAAATGGTTGATTGGGACAGCGACTCCCTGGCGCTGGTACAGGTCGGTGATCAGGTGCGCTTTCGCGCCATCAGCCGGGACGAATTTCTCGAGCTGGGAGGGAAGGTCGATGAGCTTTGACGTCCTTGAACCCGGAATGCTGGCCCTCGTCCAGGACGCTGGCCGCTACGGCTACCAGCATATGGGGGTGACCACCGGCGGCCCCATGGACGAGTTCGCGTTTTTCTGGGCAAATCGCCTGCTGAACAACGATCTCAATGCCCCCCAGATCGAAATCACTTTTGGCCGGTTCAGCCTGAAGGCAAACCATGATGCCTGCATTGCCATTACCGGCGGCGACCTGGGCGCCAGGATCAATGATCGGGCCATTGCGCCCTGGCGCACCCATCACATCAGCAAAGGCGACCGGTTGGATTTTAGCGCGCCGGTGAGCGGCCTGCGGGCCTACCTGGCGGTCAGTGGTGGGTTCAGGCCCGCGATGAAACTGGGCAGTTGCGCCACCGTGGCCCGGGAGGGCCTGGGCGGTCTCGATGGCAAAGGCGCGAAACTGGCCAAGGGCGATAAGCTGGAGTTCGACCAAAATGCCCCCTTTGTTGAGGCGTTTCTTCCCGAGCCGGAAATTCCCGATTATCAACAGCACCTGCGCCTGGGTCTGATTCCCGGCTATCAGTATCGGAGCTTCCCCTCGGTTCAACGGATGAAATTTTTCTCGTGTGAATACGAAATCAGCCAGAACATCGACCGCATGGGCTATCGTCTGAAAGGCGATGCCATCCATTCGGATCTGGACGGGATTGTGTCGGAGGGAATTGCCTATGGCGCCATTCAGGTTCCGAAAGATGGCCAGCCAATTGTTCTGATGAAAGATCGGCAAACCATCGGCGGCTATCCGAAAATCGGCTGCCTGAGCGCACTGGATGCGGGGCTTCTGTCCCAGAGGGGCCCGGGATCATCGGTCAGCTTTTACCTCTCGGACGTTGCCGAGGCCGAAGGCCGCCGAATGCTGTTTAACCAGCGACTCAAAACAGGCGCGCCCGGCGTCAGCACTACCTGACGCCGGGCGCGTTTGGCACCGATTGTCGCCGCTTATTCGGAGGCGGCAATCAGGCTGGCGTTACCGCCCGCTGCGGTTGTGTCGACACACAGGTGGCGTTCGATCACGAAACGCTGATCCAGGGTGTGCTCTGTGATCAGCGGCAGCAAGGCGCCATCACGCTTGGCCAGTGCCTCACGATAGGCTTTAAGCAGGGGTTGTTCGCCGCAGCTGACCACCGCCTCGAAGCCATCGACGGATGCCAGTGCGTCCGGCTCCAATAGCCCCTCGGCGCCCACAATCGGCAGCCCGGCCTTGTTCGCCTGATCGACCAGATCCTGAGTGCCCGGTGCGATCACCACCACCTTGTTGCCCTGTGACAACGCGGTGCCGGCTTGCTCCAGCGCGGTTTCCTTGTCCGGTCCCAGACACAGCACGACACCACGTGCATGGTTGGACAGGCGGTTGGTCTCACCCGTTGGCCCGGGCAGGGCCTCAACATGAGCGTCCAGCGGCTCTGGAACATTGCCGAAGATGGGCCGGATAGCGTCCATGCGGGCCTCAGGCCTGGACGCCTTCAGTTTGTCCAACTGGCCAATCAGTTTCTGCAACTGCTTGGCGTCCACCTTCTTCGCGCTGGAATCCGCTTCGCGCTCAACCGTTTTACCTTTCAGGAAACGGCGGACGTACTGCGGTCCACCGGCCTTGGGACCCGTACCTGAAAGACCCTCACCGCCGAAAGGCTGGGAGCCCACGATGGCACCGATCTGGTTCCGGTTTACGTAGGTGTTGCCCACCTTGATCCGGCTGGTAATACGCTCTACGCGGCGATCAACACGGCTGTGGATGCCAAACGTCAGGCCGTAGCCCTTCGCGTTGATATCATCCACCACCTTGTCGATGTTCTTCGCATCGAACGTGGCCACATGCAGTACCGGGCCGAAGATTTCCTCTTCCAGCTCTTCAATCCCGCTTACGCTGAGAACCGCCGGCGAAACAAACAGCCCTTTCTCGGGTACCTTCATCTTTTTCAACAGCTTGCCGTTGCGCTCGAACTTCTCGCAATGGTCGACGATCTTCTTGCGGGCGTTCTCGTCGATCACCGGGCCCACGTCCGTGGACAGCAACCAGGGGTCGCCGATGCCAAGCTCTTCCATGGCACCGTAGAGCATTTCCAGAAGACCATCGGCAATGTCTTTCTGCACGTAGAGCATGCGCAGGGCCGAACACCGCTGACCGGCACTCTGGAACGAAGACGCCAGCACGTCACGGACAACCTGCTCAGGTAATGCCGTGGAATCCACGATCATAGCATTCAGGCCGCCAGTCTCTGCCACCAGCGGCGCGTCCGGTGCCATGTTCTCGGTCATCACCTTGTTGATGCGCTGGGCGGTAGCCGTAGAACCGGTGAAGCACACGCCGCTCACCCGCGAATCGGAGGTCAGCGCCGCGCCCACGGTTGCGCCAGTGCCCGGCACCAGTTGGATAGCATCTTTCGGAATACCCGCCTGATGCATCAACTCCACAGCGCGAATGGCCAGCAAGGAAGTCTGCTCAGCCGGCTTCGCCACCACGGTGTTACCCGCCGCGAGGTTGGCCAGGATCTGCCCGGTGAAGATCGCCAGCGGGAAGTTCCAGGGCGAGATACAACACATCACGCCGCGGGCATCGCCGCTGTCTTTATAGCGAATAGCTTCGTTGGCGTAGTACTGGGAGAAATCGACAGCCTCTCGGATCTCAGCAACCGCATCCAGCAGGGATTTGCCCGCTTCACGGGTAGTGAGGGCGAACAGCTCGGCGTAATTCTCTTCGTAAAGGTCGCCCACCTTACGCACGCAGGCCGCACGCTCTTCAGCCGATTTGGCGGACCAGCTCTCGAACGCAGCCGCCGCTGAGGTAATCGCGGTATCCACATCGGCATCGGAAGCCTGGGTGACGTGGCCCACCAGATCGTCCGGATCGGCCGGGTTGCGCACCACCTGCACCTCGGTGCCGGCGACTTCACCGGCAATTACCGGTCCGCCCTTCCAGCGATAGTCCTTGTAGGCACCACGGCCCTTCTCGATCTCGTTGACCGTAACCGGATCGGTGATGTCCCAGCCCTTGGAGTTGCGACGCTGATCACCAAACAACTTGAACGGATGCACGATCGCCTTGCTGGAAATGTTGTTGCCCATTTCCTCAACGCTGACGATCGGATCCTTGGCAATCTCTTCCGGAGTGATGCGCTTGTCGACAATCTGGTTGACGAAGGAACTGTTGGCACCATTTTCCAGCAGACGGCGCACCAGGTACGCCAGCAGATCCTTGTGGGGACCAACCGGCGCGTAAATCCGACAGGGCACACCACTGACCCTCAGAACCTCGTTGTGCAGGGACTCACCCATACCGTGGAGGCGCTGGAACTCGTAGTTGTCGACTCCCTTGGTCTTGGCCATTTCCAGAATGGCCGATACCGAATGGGCGTTGTGGGTCGCGAACTGCGGGTAGATGCGGTTCGTCATATTCAGCAGTTTGGTGGCACAGGACAGGAACGACACGTCGCTGCAGGCCTTGCGGGTAAACACAGGGAACCCGTTCAGCCCCATCACCTGGGCACGCTTGATCTCGGCATCCCAGTACGCCCCTTTCACCAGACGCACCATGAACTTCCGGTCGTACTTTTCCGCCAGGCCATACAGCCAGTCGAGCACGAACGAGGAACGTTTGCCGTAAGCCTGGACAACCACGCCAAAGCCATCCCAGCCGGCAAGCTCGGGATCGGCTACCAGCTCCTCGATCACGTCCAGGGACAGATCCAGCCGCTCCTGCTCCTCGGCGTCGATGTTAAAGCCCATGTTCGCGGCCGCCGCCTTCTTGACCAGTTCGCGGGCCCGGGGCAGCAACTCGTTCATAACCCGCTCTTTGTTGCCATACTCGTAACGGGCCAGCAAAGCGGAGAGCTTGACCGAAATGCCCGGGTTCTTGCGGACATCGCCCTTGCTTGCCTTGGCAATGCTGTCAATGGCCGTGGAATAGGCGTCGTAGTAACGCTTGGCGTCATCATCGGTGCGGGCGGCTTCACCCAGCATGTCGTAGGAGTAGGTGTAACCCTTCTCCATGTATTCCTTCGCCTCATCCTGGGCTTCATCGATATCGCGACCCAGAACGAACTGGCGGCCCATTTCCTTCATCGCCTGATTGGCCACAGTACGGATGACGGGCTCACCGAAACGCTTTAGCAGTTTGCGCAGGGTTTCACCAACGGTGTTGCGCTCGGAATCTTTCAAGAGGTTGCTGGTCATCAACAAGGCAACGGTGGCGGTGTTGATCAGCCCAGAGGACGCCTTGCCCACGTGGGTGCCCCAGGCACCGGAGGTAATCTTGTCTTCGATCAGTTCGTGGATGGTGGTGTTGTCAGGCACGCGCAGCAGCGCCTCGGCCAGACACATCAGGGCAACGCCTTCCTTGGTGGTCAGGCCGTACTCTGCCAGAAACTTTTCCATGATGGTGGACTTGGCATTCTTGCGAACGCTGCGTACCAGTTCAGCGGCACGGGCGGAAATAGCATCGCGCTCGGCCTGGGACAACTGGGCACCGGCAATCATCTCGTGGATAACCTTGTGCTCGTCAGCGAGATAATAATCACGAATCGCCTGCCGGCTATCGACAAGCTCGGGCGTCTGTGATTGCTGCGGTCTCATAGTTGTACCCTCTTAGTTGTTTGTCTCTCCCGCATTCTACCGAGATCAACAAAGACAATTTCTCTATAAAATTCGGACATGCACCCCATTACGGCTTTTTTAGATAATGAAAATTTAATAATTTTCTTCCAAAACCTCAAAATTAGGGCATTTTGCCTCTACTGACTCCCTAAGCTGCTTTCATCGCCAGCTCTCTGAGGACACCATGCGCCACCGAGAAAACGGCGCAATCCACGTCATTAGCGGCCTGCATGTCGTTCAGCATCCGCTCCCACCGGCCCAATAGCATCTGCTTGTCCCTACGCCAGGCCTCCAGGCGTTGTTCCGGCGTTCCTTCGCCTTCGACAGGCTCGGAGAACACGCTGAACGTCAGGTTCCGCAGCTGATGGTCCAGCTCATCCCGAAAATGAATGGTCGCCAATACCTGCCAGTGGCCATTCGCCCGGAACGCCCGCATCTGCCGGTCAAGCCAGGTCAGATTAAGACTCTCGCCGAGCGTGAAGTAGACCCAGGCCACCGATTCCAGATCCTCCCCCAGCTGACGGGCAATCTCGATCATGTCCATCAACCAGTAGCGGCTTTCTGCGGATGCGCACCACGCCGCCAGGTCCTCGGGAACCTTCCGCTCACAGTATTCAGCATAGCGGTCAAACCACCGACTTGCAGGGATCACCGATTCAAGACGGCTTCTGGAAGCCAAAACGTCAGCCATCGGCGCACGGTAATGATCAATGCAGGACACCGGGTCCAACGCCTGCCGACGGTTCTGCAACAGCCAGCTGGTACTGCGGGTGACCAGGCGAACCGCGTCGGCGAAAAGATCTGCCTGAACGGCTGCACTGACATTTCCATCCAGTGATTCCATGGCCTCCCAATGGGCGTCTACGTCATGGATTCGCAGGGAGATCAGGTAGGCCGCGGCGATCCGGCCGGCATCTGCCCCCGTGGCACTGCGAATACGGTCGAACCAGGTAATGCCCATCCGGTTCACCATATCGTTGGCAATTTGCGTGGCCGAGATCTCGGCCCGCAGAGGATGAGACTCGACCGCTTCCGGGAAGGCGGCCAGCAGGGAGGCGGGGAAGGCGGAATGCAGCGCCGAATTAAAACGCTTGTCTTGCACGATGGGCGACGCGACCAGCGCCTGCTTCAGTTCAATCTTCGCGTAGGAAACAAGCACCGCCAGCTCCGGCCGGGTCAGGCCACCACCCTGATCGCGGCGGGCCTGAAGTTCCTCGTCAGAGGGCAGAAACTCAAGATCACGGTCCAGCTTGCCCTCGGCTTCAAGCCTGCGCATCAGGCGATCATACTGGTCAGCGGTGGCAACCGCCGGATTCTGCGCCAGGCTGAGCGCCATGGCCTGCCGGTAATTGTTACGCAGAACAAGCTCGGCCACTTCCGGCGTCATCGCCCTGAGCATCCGGTTTCGCTCCGGAAGCGACATCAACTGCCGATGCACCAGATCGTTGAGCAGGATCTTGATATTTACCTCGTGGTCCGAGCAGTCAACACCACCGGCATTATCGATAAAATCGCTGTTGACCGAGCCACCGCGGCGGGCGAAGTCGATCCGGGCCTTCTGGGTAACACCCAGGTTGCCGCCCTCCCCGAGGGCTTTGCAGCGAAGTTCGGTACTGTCGATGCGCAAAGCATCATTGGTCTTGTCACCCACATCCTCATGGGACTCCGAGGGCGATTTCACGTAGGTGCCAATGCCACCATTCCAGAGCATGTCTACGGGCGCTTTCAGAAGAGCGCTGATAAGGTCCGCTGGCGACAGCGTCCGGGCCTTGATACCAAGCACCTTGCGCATCTGAGCAGATACCTGAATGGATTTCATGGAGCGCGAAAAAACACCACCGCCGTCACTGATCAACCCGGTGTCATAATCGGCCCAGGAGGAGCCTGGCAGGCCGAAAAGCCGCTGTCGCTCACGAAACGATGCCGCGGCATCCGGATTCGGATCAATAAATATGTGCTGGTGGTTGAACGCACCGACCAGGCGAATCCGGTCCGATAGCAGCATGCCATTGCCAAACACGTCGCCCCCCATGTCACCGATCCCGACCACGGTGAACTCATCCGCCTGGGTGTCCGTGCCTTTTTCCAGGAAATGCCGTTTGACCGACTCCCAGGCGCCCCGGGCGGTAATACCCATTTTCTTGTGGTCATAGCCCTCACTGCCGCCGGAGGCGAAGGCATCGCCCAGCCAGAAGCGGTACTCGGCTGCCAATGTGTTGGCTATATCGGAAAAGGTGGCTGTACCTTTGTCGGCGGCGACCACCAGATAGGTATCATCGCCGTCGTATCGAACCACATTTTTCGGCGGCACCACCTGGCCGTTGTCGAGGTTGTCCGTGATGTCCAGCAGCCCCCTGATGAAGGTCTGATAGCAGGCAACGCCTTCCTCCCGCAGAGCCTCCCGTGAGCCGTCCCGTGGCGGCTGCTTCACCACAAAGCCACCTTTGGCACCGGCGGGCACAATCACCGAGTTCTTCACCTGCTGGGCTTTCACCAGACCAAGGATCTCCGTGCGGTAATCCTCTATGCGATCAGACCACCGGAGCCCGCCTCTTGCCACCGGCCCGGAGCGCAGGTGCACGCCTTCAATACGGGGCGAATAGACAAAAATCTCGAATTTCGGGGTGGGGCGCGGGATATCCGGGATGGAGGACGGATCCAGCTTGAGTGACAGGTAGGACGGAAACCCACCGTCCTCCCGGGCCTGAAAATAGTTGGTCCGGAGCGTTGCCCGGATCAGGGTAAAAAAGCGACGTAGAATTCGGTCGTCGTCCAGGCTTGCCACCGCCTCGAGGGCGTCGCGAAGCTCAGTTTCGATTCGCTCCACCTTCCCCTTGCGTCCTTTTATATCCGGCTCGAAACGGCTGAAGAAGAATGCAACAAGCCGCGAGGTGATCTCCGGATTGCGGGCCAGTGTCTCTGCAATAAAGGGCTGACTGAAACCGAACCGAATCTGCTTGATATAGCGGGCATAAGCCCTGATCAACGCGACTTCACGCCAGCTGAGACCGCACAGCATGATCAACTGGTTGAAATCATCGTTTTCAGCAAAGCCGTTCCATATCTCCCGGAATGCCGACTGGATCAATGGCCTGGCGGTGTCGAGATCGGCGGCACGGCACCGATCATGGAGCTCGACGGTAAAATCACTGACACCAAAGGTTTCGCCATCCCGTCGACGGACCCGATAGGGGTGCTCACCCAGAACACGCATTCCCAAGTTTTCCAGAATAGGGATCACGTCTGAAAGAACAACGGGCTGGCCTTCGCTGTAGAGTTTGAAGTGGAATCCGGTTTCGGCCGGGTCCCGCGGCTGGTAGAAGCGCATGGGGACATCGGTGCTCACGGCGATGGACTGGATCTGCTCGATATCAGCGAGTGCTTCCGATACCGGAAATCTTGCCCGGTAAGCCGAAGGGAAACCGCCGCTGAAAACCTGGGCATAGCGCCCGCCAATCGAGTCGCCGAAACTCCGAACCAGTTCACCATGCAAGTCATCGTCCCAGGATCGGGACTCTTCGACCATTCTGGCCACAAGCTCCCGGAGTTCGAGGGAGTCGTCGTTGTCGGCGGCCTGATTCTGGAGGACATCGGCAAGCTGTTCCAGCAGGGTTTGTTTTTGTAATGCGCGGGAATCGGTCATCGAAACTCTCCGGACTTGGTAAACGTTCTTACTGGACTAATGGAACTACCAGTATACGCAAGCCCAGAAAGTCACTTGGACCATATAGTTTCGGAATAGAGGAGTTTCGATTATATTTGCCACATGATTTAGCCGTTAATTCAACCTGGGACAGACAACATGGCCGATTTGGATCGAATAGACCAATCCATTATTCGCGAGCTGCAGAAGAACTCCCGAATCACGGTAACCGAGCTTGCCTCTCGGGTGGGTCTCTCCAAAACGCCGTGCCAGGTGCGGATGCGCCGGCTTGAAGAACACGGATACATCACCGGTTACACAGCCCTGGTGAATCAGACCAAACTCGGCCTCAGCCACATCGCCTTTGCCCAGGTAACCCTGAACGACACCAGCAGCGACGCTCTTACCGCGTTCAACAAAGCCGTTCAAAACGTCTCGGCGGTCGAGCAATGCCACATGATTGCCGGCAACTTCGACTACCTGCTGAAAGTCAGGACCCGCAACATGCAGGAGTACCGGCAGGTTCTGGGGGAGGAAATTTCTGCCCTGCCCCATGTGCTGCAGACCAGTACCTTTGTGGTAATGGAGAACGTGAAAGACGCCGGCCTGTAGAGGATTCCTCAGACGCCGGCGCTGGCAGTCACTCAGACTGCTCGTATTTGGGCTTGTACCCGCTGGCGTCCACACGGGCCCGGTCGGGCTCGGCTTCCTCCAGTGGCTGGACTTCCTGCAGACTGGCGAGGGAACGAAGCGTCAGTCGCTGGTATTCTTCGGTGCCCTTCTTCTTCCAGGCAATCTCCTTGTCGCTGAGCATCCGCATCACTTTGGCTGGAGAACCAACGATCAGTGAGCCTGGCTCGCAAGTAAACTTTGCCTTTACGAAAGCGCAGGCGCCTACGATAGAGCGCGGCGCAATATGGGCCTCGTCCATTATCACCACATTCATTCCTACCATGGCATCCTCGCCGACAATGCAGCCGTGTAGAATCGCCCCGTGCCCGACATGGCCATTCTTCTCGACCACCGTGTCCATGCCCGGGAAGGCATGCATCACGCAGGTATCCTGGACATTGGATCCCTGCTTGAGAACGATCCGACCGAAATCCGCACGCAGTGAAGCCGCCGGGCCCACGTAACAATCCGGGCCAATCCACACATCGCCAATCAGAACGGCTGTGGGATGCACATAGGCAGACGGGTGAACGACGGGAACAACGCCTTCTATACTGTAGCTGGGCATAGCGATCTCCTGGTTGGCAGGGCCCTGCAGCGTTCCGGGATACATCGGAGCAAAACGTGGGACCCGAAAAGTCATTGTGATTCATTTTCTGTATCACATTATCCTTTTCCTGGAGCTTTTTCATAGCCTGCAAGCTGTTTCCAGGGCAGGATTCAACGCTATTCTCCGGCCAACACAAAAGATCTTGATAATTTTTATCGACTTTTCAGCAACATAGAAATTCCACGCTGCCACACTGGACTAAAGTGATACAAAACATGGCCAGCACAATCCTTGACGAGTATCAATTCTAAGATATACTCATTTTCCACGATCGATAGCACCGTGCCGATCAAGGACACCTTTCACGCTATCCCCCTACAACAAACAACAGGACAACACCGCCATGACTCAGCCGAGCATTCTTCTTGAAATCGATCAGGGCGTGGCTCTGCTTACCCTGAACCGTCCGGACAACCTGAACAGTTTCAATGTCGAAATGCACGAACGCATGCGCGATGCCATCAGCACCGTGCGCAAGGATGAGTCTGTTCGGGTACTGGTCATCACCGGCTCCGGCCGGGGCTTTTGCGCGGGTCAGGATCTCTCCGACCGCAGCGTCTCTCCAGATCAGGAAATGCCGGACCTTGGCGCTTCCCTTGAGAACTACTACAACCCGCTGATGCGCAGCCTGCGGGATCTGCCAATGCCCGTTCTGTGTGCCGTTAACGGTGTGGCGGCTGGCGCAGGTGCCAACATTGCCCTGGCCTGCGACATCACCCTCGCCGCCCGCTCAGCCAATTTCGTTCAGGCCTTCTGCAAACTGGGGCTGGTACCTGATTCCGGCGGCACCTGGACGCTGCCCCGCGTGGCGGGCATGGCCCGTGCCAAAGGCATGGCGCTTCTGGGCGACAAGATCAGTGCAGAACAGGCCGAAAACTGGGGCATGATCTGGCGCTGTGTCGACAACGAGCAGCTCATGGACGAAACCATGAAACTGGCCCGTCATTTTGCGACCCAACCGACCAAGGGCCTCGCACTGATAAAACGGGCACTGCATGCCAGCGCCAGCAACACGTTCGAAGAGCAGATCAACCTGGAGCGCGATCTGCAGCGCATGGCTGGACAGACCGAAGACTACCGTGAAGGCGTTGCCGCCTTCATGGAAAAACGCACTCCGAACTTCAAGGGGAAATAAGCCATGCCGGCACTGGACACCCAAACCAAAGTTGCCGTCGTTGGGGCCGGAGCCATGGGCTCTGGCATTGCCCAGGTGGCCGCACAGGCTGGCCATCAGGTTTACCTGCACGATCAGAGAGAAGGCGCAGCCGAAGCCGGACGTGACGGTATCGCCAAACAGCTCCAGCGTCGCGTCGACAAGGGCAAGATGCAGCAGCAGGAGCTGGATGATGTGATCGGCCGGATTCAACCAGTCGCGAAATTGGATCAAGTAGCCGATGCCGGACTGGTGATCGAGGCCATCATCGAAGACCTTCAGATCAAACGTCAGTTGCTGGCCAATCTTGAAGACCTGTGTGCCGGCGATGCGATCCTGGCCACCAACACCTCCTCCATTTCAGTGACCGCCCTCGGCGCTGAAATGAACAAACCCGAACGCCTGGTGGGTATGCACTTCTTTAATCCGGCGCCCCTTATGGCATTGGTTGAGGTCGTTATGGGTCTGGCCACCAGCAAAGCCGTTGCCGACACCATCCATGCCACGGCAACTGCCTGGGGCAAGAAGCCGGTTTATGCGACATCGACTCCCGGCTTTATCGTCAACCGCGTAGCCCGTCCGTTTTACGCAGAGAGCCTTCGCCTGCTCCAGGAGCAGGCCACCGATGCCGCCACGCTGGATGCCATCATCCGCGAAGCGGGCCAGTTCCGCATGGGTGCGTTTGAGCTGACCGACCTGATCGGACACGACGTCAATTACGCGGTTACCAACTCTGTGTTCAATTCCTATTACCAGGACCCGCGCTTTCTGCCTTCACTGATCCAGAAAGAACTGGTGGAAGCCGGTCGCCTGGGACGCAAGAGCGGCCATGGTTTCTATCCCTATGGCGAGAATGCGGAGAAGCCGCAACCAAAGACCGAGCCGGCACATCAATCCGATGAATCCGTGGTCATCGCCGAAGGCAATCCCGGTGTCGCTGCACCGCTGCTTGAGCGACTGAAGGCTGCCGGCCTGACCATTATCGAGCGCGACGGCCCGGGCCAGATTCGATTCGGCGATGCCGTACTGGCGCTCACCGACGGCAGAATGGCAACCGAGCGCGCGGCCACCGATGGTATCGCCAATCTGGTGTTGTTCGACCTGGCTTTTGATTACAGCAAAGCAACCAGGCTTGCCCTGGCGCCCGCCGACCAGACGTCCGAGGCAGCGGTTTCCTGTGCCTGTGCTTTACTGCAGAAAGCGGGTATCGACGTCAGCCTGATAGCTGATCGTCCCGGTCTGGTAATCATGCGGACCGTTACCATGCTGGCCAACGAAGCCGCCGATGCCGCCCTGCACGGTGTCGCGACAGTCGCCGATATCGACCTGGCCATGAAAGCTGGCCTGAATTATCCCGACGGTCCCCTGAGCTGGAGCGACCGTCTTGGCGCCGGGCACGTGTTCAAGGTGCTCACCAACATCCAGAACAGCTACGCAGAGGACCGCTATCGCCCTGCCCTGCTGCTCCGTAAGAACGCATTTGCACAAAAGGGGTTTTATTCATGAGCGAGATGGACCCGCAAGTACTCGCCGAAGAATGCGCGAAAGCCATGTTCGCGCGGGACCGCGCCAGCCAGAAGCTGGGCATGAACATTGAATCTGTCGGCCCCGGCAAAGCGGTTCTCACCATGACCGTGACCGGCGACATGATCCAGGGCCACGGCTCCTGCCACGGCGGCTATCTGTTTACCCTGGCTGATTCAGCATTTGCCTTTGCCTGTAACAGTTACGACCGGGCCACCGTGGCTTCCGGTTGCAGCATTGATTACATGTACGGCGCCAAAGAGGGCGACCAGCTGACCGCCACCGCCGAAGAACAGGCCCGCGGCGGCCGCACCGGCGTTTACGACATCACACTCACTAACCAGGACGGCCGCAAGGTTGCCCTGTTCCGGGGCCGCTCCTACGAGGTTCGTGGCACCGTTCGCAACTCGGAGGAAACTGCATGAGCACCGACAACACCTTGAAAGACGCTTACATCGTCGATGCCATTCGCACCCCCATCGGTCGTTATGGCGGCGCTCTCTCCGCAGTGCGTGCAGACGACCTGGGCGCCATCCCCATCAAGGCGCTGACCGAGCGTCATCCCGACCTGGACTGGTCGAAAGTTGACGACGTTCTCTACGGCTGTGCCAACCAGGCCGGCGAAGACAACCGCGACGTTGCCCGCATGTCCCTTCTGCTGGCAGGCCTGCCGGTAGACGTGCCGGGCAGCACCATCAACCGCCTGTGCGGTTCCGGCATGGATGCAGTGGGCAGCGCCGCCCGGGCCATCCGTACTGGCGAAACCCAGCTGATGATTGCCGGCGGCGTCGAATCCATGTCTCGGGCTCCCTTTGTTATGGGCAAGGCCGAGTCCGCGTTCAGCCGCAAGGCGGAGATTTTTGACACCACCATCGGCTGGCGTTTTGTAAACCCGGTCCTGAAAAAGCAATACGGCATCGATTCCATGCCCGAAACCGCCGAGAACGTGGCGGCCGATTTCGGCATTTCGCGGGAAGATCAGGACGCCTTTGCCCTGCGCAGCCAGCAGCGCACAGCGGCCGCCCAAAAGGATGGCCGATTCGCTACGGAGATCACACCGGTCACGATTCCCCGTCGCAAGCAAGACCCACTGGTGGTGGATACTGATGAGCACCCCCGGGAAACCAGCCTTGAAAAGCTGGCCTCGCTGCCGACCCCGTTCCGTGAAAACGGCACAGTCACCGCCGGTAACGCGTCCGGCGTGAACGACGGCGCCTGCGCACTGCTGCTGGCCGGAGCCGATGCTCTCAAGCAATACAACCTTAAACCCCGCGCTCGAATCGTTGCCATGTCAACGGCCGGCGTGGAGCCCCGGATCATGGGCTTTGGCCCGGCTCCCGCCACCCGCAAGGTTCTGGCCACGGCCGGCCTGGAACTGGCGGATATGGATGTGATCGAGCTGAACGAGGCGTTTGCCGCCCAGGCCCTGGCAGTTACCCGGGACCTCGGCCTGCCGGATGATGCCGAGCACGTGAACCCGAACGGTGGCGCCATTGCCCTGGGCCACCCCCTGGGCATGAGCGGAGCCCGGCTGGTAACCACCGCCCTTAACGAACTGGAACGTCGCCACGCTGCAGGCCAGAGAGCGCGCTATGCCCTCTGCACCATGTGCATCGGCGTTGGTCAGGGTATCGCCCTGATCATTGAGCGGACGGATGCGGTGGCCTGAGGCCACCGTGCGGAACTGAACTAAGACCATTACTCGACAAGAACAACGCAGGACAGACTCATGACCTTACCACTGCAAAAACTTGGCAAACTTGACCGCATGGAAACCGCCAGCATCGATGAGCTGCGCCACGAACAGCTGCAACGCCTGCGCTGGAGTGTGGTCCATGCTTACACCAACGTGCCGTTCTACCGCAAAGCGTTTGATGACATCGGCCTGAAGCCCATGGACATCAACTCGCTGGACGATCTGGCCAAGGTGCCATTTACCACCAAGGCGGATCTGCGCGACAACTACCCATTTGGCATGTTTGCCACACCCATGTCGGATGTGGTTCGGGTGCACGCTTCCAGTGGTACCACCGGCAAGCCAACCGTGGTTGGTTACACCCAGAGCGACATCAACACCTGGGCCGACATTGTCGCCCGTTCCATCCGGGCCGGCGGCGGCTACCGGGGTGACAAGGTACATGTTTCCTATGGCTATGGCCTGTTCACCGGTGGCCTGGGCGCCCATTACGGCGCGGAGCGCCTGGGCTGCACCGTCATCCCCATGTCCGGTGGCCAGACTGAGAAGCAGGTACAACTGATCAAGGACTTCGAGCCAGACATCATCATGGTCACTCCGTCCTACATGCTGAACATTGCCGATGAGATGGAACGCCAGGGTATCGATCCCCACAAGCTGCCTCTGCGCCTTGGTATTTTCGGCGCAGAGCCCTGGACCAACGCCATGCGCACCGAGATCGAAGAGCGCCTTGGCATCGAGGCACTGGATATCTATGGCCTCTCTGAAGTCATGGGTCCCGGTGTGGGCATGGAGTGCATTGAAACGAAAGATGGCCCCACCATCTGGGAAGACCACTTCTACCCGGAAATCATCAACCCGGATACCGGCGAAGTACTGCCAGACGGTGAATACGGCGAGCTGGTCTTTACCTCACTGACCAAGGTGGCCCTGCCGATTCTGCGTTACCGCACCCGGGATCTCACGCGCCTGTTGCCGGGCACCGCCCGCCCGATGCGCCGGATCGACAAGATCACCGGTCGCAGCGACGACATGCTGATTATTCGTGGCGTGAACGTGTTCCCGAGCCAGATCGAGGAGCAGGTACTGAAGTGCGACGCGCTGGCGCCCCACTACGAGATCGAGGTTTACAAGGAAGGCAACCTGGACTGTGTGGATATCCGGGCCGAGCTGCAACCGGGCGCGACGGACACCCCCGAAAGTCGCGCCGCAGCGGCCAAGGAACTGACACACCACATCAAGTCCTACATCGGCATCAGCACCCGTGTTGAAGTGGTGGAAACCAATCGTCTGGCCCGCTCAGAAGGCAAGGCCAAGCGCGTGTTCGACCGCCGGAACAAGTAAGCCCTCAGCCCAACAGAGAGCCAGACCGCAGCCATTGCGGCTGGCCCTCTCGCCCTTTCCTGCCTTCTCCTGCACATAATCGTCGATTTAATTTCACTTTCCGTTCGCTGATCTCAATAGCATTTTCACACGTATCATATTTTTTATTATGCAAATCAGCACTATAGGATTCTTTAAGGAAGCTTTTAGATATAACATGACACACAAAGGCAGTTCTTGATATTTATTCAGTATCATATAATATGGACATATTGACCCTCAGCCGTCACTGAGGTCTCTCTTGTTCACGGACAACAGAACAACAAGCCCGATCCGGAGGTATTTGTTTATGTACGCCCAGCTCGTTGAAACCGGCGCCAAGCGCCTGAAGACCAAAGAAGAGATGTCGCCTGAAGAGCGCGAGTTTCAGGAAAAGGTCGACGCCGAAACCAAAATCGAACCCAAGAACTGGATGCCGGAAGGTTACCGGAAAACCCTCATTCGCCAGATTTCCCAGCACGCCCACTCGGAAGTGGTTGGCATGCTGCCGGAAGGCAACTGGGTAACCCGTGCGCCGACCCTCAAGCGCAAGCTCCAGCTAATGGCCAAGATCCAGGACGAAGCGGGCCACGGCCTGTACCTGTACAGTGCCATGGAAACCCTGGGCGCTGACCGTGACGAAGAGATCGAGAAGCTGCATCAGGGCAAAGCCAAGTACTCCAGCATCTTTAACTACCCGACCCTGAACTGGGCGGATATGGGTGCCGTTGGCTGGCTGGTGGATGGCGCTGCCATCGTTAACCAGGTGGTTCTGCAGCGTACTTCCTATGGCCCGTACTCCCGCGCCATGATCCGCATCTGTAAGGAAGAGAGCTTCCACCAGCGCCAGGGTTACCAGATCCTGCTGGACATGATGCGCGAAGGCACCGAAGAGCAGAAAGCCATGGTTCAGGACGCCATCAACCGTCTGTGGTGGCCGGCCCTGATGATGTTCGGACCACACGATGACGAATCCCCGAACTCGCAGCAGTCCATGGCCTGGAAAATCAAGCGCAAGAGCAACGACGAACTGCGTCAGATGTTCATCGACCAGACCGTACCGCAGCTCGAGTTCCTCGGTTGCACCGCACCGGATCCAGACCTGAAGTGGAACGAAGAAACCGGCCACTACGATTTCGGTGAAATCAACTGGCAGGAATTCTACGACGTTCTCAAGGGCAATGGTCCCTGCAACCGCGAGCGCATCAAGACTCGCAAGAACGCGATTGATGGAGGCGCATGGGTCCGCGAAGCGGCCGTCGCCTACGCCGAAAAACAAAAACAGCGCGCGCAAGCCGCTTGATACCGGAGGAATAGAACATGGCTGAATGGCGCCTTTACGAAGTTTTCGTGAGATCCAAGCACGGTCTGAACCACAAACACGTTGGCAGCGTTCACGCTGCTGACGCCGAGATGGCCATGGAGAACGCCCGTGACCTTTACACACGCCGCAACGAAGGCGTGAGCATCTGGGTTGTGCCCTCCGACACCATCACGGCGTCCGCGTCCGACGAGAAGGAAGTGCTCTTCGATCCGTCGGAAGACAAGGTTTACCGGCACGCTTCCTTCTACAAGCTGCCCGATGAAGTCGGACACATGTAAGGAGCGGTACCCATGACACAAGCAGAAGCATTACAGGAATACCTGCTGCGCCTGGCAGATTCCGACATGATCCTGGGCCAGCGCCTGTGCGAACTTTGCGGCAAGGCCCCGGCACTTGAGGAAGAGATGGCATTGATGAACGTTGCCCTCGACCTCGTCGGCCAGGCCCGCAACTGGTACGAGTACGCCGCTGAGCTGATCAATGATGGCCGCGATGCCGACAAGCTGTGCTTCCGTCGCGATGCCCACGACTACCGTAACCTGCTGCTCACCGAGCAGCCCAACGAGGATTACGCTGTCACCATGGGCCGTCAGTTCTTCTTCGACGTGTACCACTACTTCACGCTCAAGAGCCTGACCGAGTCGAGTGATGAGCGCATTGCCGGCATCGCTGCCAAGTCGCTCAAAGAGGTGACCTATCACCTGCGTCGCTCCTCGGAGTGGGTGAAGCGTCTGGGCGATGGCACCGAAGAAAGCCACCGCCGCATGCAGGATGCCGTTGATATCCTCTGGCGTTTCACCGGTGAGCTGATCACTCCGGATGACACCGATCGTTTGATGGCCGAGGCGGGCATTGGCCCGGATCCTGACCAGCTGGCCAAAGACTGGCGCGGCATGGTCAATGAGGTGCTTACCCAGGCAACCCTGACACCGGGCGCAGAAGACGCCTGGATGTACATGGGCGGCAAGCACGGCGAGCACACCGAGCACCTTGGCTTCATCCTGGCAGAAATGCAGTTCCTGCAGAGGGCCTATCCCGATGCCACAACATGGTGATTCAGACAGCCGGTCAGCTGTCGACATTCTGATTGCCAGCGATCGGGTGCCGGCCAACGCCCGCCCCGATCTGCTGACAGAAGACGACATCTGGGCACTTCTTGAGGAGGTCAAAGACCCTGAAGTGCCGGCAGTCAGTGTCGTGGAGCTCGGCATTGTCCGGGCGGTTCACTGGGATGGCAAAGAGCTGTCCATCGACGTGACCCCGACCTACTCCGGGTGCCCGGCCACTGAACTGATTGAAGAACTGATCGCTGAAGCCCTGCGCGCTGCAGGCTTCCGGGATCCGAAAATCAATCAGGTGCTGACCCCTGCCTGGACCACCGACTGGATAACAGACGAAGGCAAAGAGAAGCTTCGGGCCTTTGGCATCGCGCCACCCGAGGGCAGCTCCAGCAAGATGAGCCTGCTCGGGGAACCGGAGGTGATTGCCTGCCCACACTGCGGCAGCAAGGACACCGAACGGGTCAGCGAGTTCGGATCCACCGCCTGTAAAGCCCTTTACCGTTGCAAGGAATGCCTCGAACCCTTCGACTATTTCAAATGCATCTAGAGCCGACACGATCATGAACAAATTTTACTCACTGACCCTCAAAGAGGTCAGACCTGAAACAAGAAACGCCGTATCACTAGCTTTTGACGTGCCGGAAGATCTGGCAGACAAATTTCATTACCAGCAGGGCCAGCACCTGATCGTGCGCACCAAGCTGGATGGCGAGGAAGTGCGCCGCTCCTACTCGATCTGCCGCAGCGTCAACGATCAGGAACTGCGCATTGCGGTCAAACAGGTTCCCGGCGGTCGCTTCTCCACGTTCGCCAACGAGCAGCTCAAGCCCGGCCAGACTCTCGAAGTCATGCCTCCCCAGGGCCACTTCTCCATCGATCTGGACCCGGAACGCGAAGGTAATTACCTGGCCGTTGCTGCTGGAAGTGGCATTACCCCGATCCTGTCGATCGTGAAGACCACTCTGGAGACCGAGCCCAAGAGCGAGGTCACCCTGTTCTACGGCAACAAGGCTACCAGCAGCACCATGTTCCGTGACGAACTCCAGGACCTGAAGAACGAGTACATGTCCCGCCTGAACCTGGTGTACATCTTCACCCGTGAAGAGCAGGACATTGACCTCTACAACGGCCGCATTGATCACGAGAAATGCGACAAGCTGTTCGACCACTGGATTGACGCCAAGGAACTGACCGCAGCGTTTATCTGTGGCCCGCAGATGATGACCGAAACCGTGCGTGACTCACTGCTCAAGCACGGCATGGAAAAGAGCAAGATCCACTTTGAACTGTTCACCCCCGCCGGCGGTGTACCACAGTCCCGGAAAGACCGGGATCCGGCCCACGTCGATCCCCAGTCAATCAGCGAAGTGACCGTGATCGCCGATGGCCGCTCCCTGACCTTCCCACTGGTGCGCGATACCAAGAGCATTCTTGATGCCGGAAACGAAGAAGGCGCCGATCTGCCGTACTCATGCAAGGCCGGTGTCTGCTCCACGTGCCGCGCCAAGGTCGTGGAAGGTGAAGTGGAGATGGACCAGAACTTTGCTCTGGAAGACTACGAGGTGGAAGCCGGTTACGTGCTTTCCTGCCAGTGCTACCCGATCAGCGACAAGGTGGTTCTGGACTACGACGAGATGTAGTTTCCGCCCTCAAAACAAGATACGAGCAAGGCAAGTTCCGCAGCAGCGGAGCTTGCCTTCGCGTTTCAGAAACGAATGGAGTTTCCCATGTCAGTCCTGAAAAGTTTCATTGCCGGCCAGTGGGTCGGTGAAAAGCCCGCCAAGGCTTTGCCCAGCGCGGTGAATGGCGAGATCGTCGCCCACACCCACGACGACACTCTCGATTTCAAAAACGCCGTTGAGTATGGCCGCAAGGTTGGCGGCAAGAACCTGATGGCGATGGATTTCCAGGAGCGCGCCCTGGCCCTGAAGGCCATGGCCCTGTACCTCCAGGAGCACAAGAAAGAACTCTACGCCCTGTCGATGCATACCGGTTCCACCAAGGGCGATAACGGTATCGATATTGATGGCGGTTTCGGCACCCTGTTCTCCTACGCCAGCATGGGTCGGCGCGAACTGCCGTCAGGCAACGTGGTTCACGAGGGGCCAGTAACTCCGCTGGGCAAGAACAACCACTTTGCCGGTACCCACATTCTGGTTCCCCGTGGTGGCGTGGCGGTTCACATTGACGCCTACAACTTCCCGGTGTGGGGCATGCTGGAGAAGTTCGCGCCCACCTTCCTGGCGGGCATGCCATCCATCGTGAAGCCGGCTACCTCTACTTCCTACGTGACTGAGCTTGCCGTGCGCCTGATGCACGAATCCGGCGCGCTTCCGGAAGGAAGCCTGCAGTTGATCATCGGCAGCACCGGCGACCTGTTTGACCACCTGGAAGAGCAGGACGTGGTGACCTTCACCGGCTCCGCCGCCACCGCGCGCAAGCTTCGTAACCACCCGAACATCATCAACCGTTCGATTCCGTTCAACGCCGAGGCGGACTCCCTGAACAGTGCAATCCTCGCCCCGGACGTGACCCCCGAGCACGACGAATTCGATGTCTTCGTAAAGGAAGTGGGCCGCGAGATGACCGCCAAGGCCGGTCAGAAGTGTACCGCTATCCGTCGTATTCTGGTTCCAAAAGGCCAGGTGGATGCGGTCTGCGACAAGCTCAAAGAGCGCCTGTCAAAGGTTACTGTTGGCGATCCCTCTGTAGAAGGCGTTCGCATGGGTGCACTGGCCTCCATCGACCAGCTAGAAGATGTAAAAGCCAATATCCAGGAACTGCTCAAGACCAGCGAGCTGGTTATCGGTGGTGACGGAAGCTTCAAGGCCACCGGCGAAGGCACCGAGAAGGGCGCTTTCATCGAGCCGCACCTGCTGCTGTGCCGTAACCCGGAAAACGGTTGTGGTGCTCACGACATTGAAGCGTTCGGCCCCGTGGCTACGGTGATTCCTTACGACACCATCGAGGATGCCGTTGAGCTGTGCTCCAAGGGTCGCGGCTCACTGGTTACCACGCTCACCACCCGCGATCCCGCCATTGCCGGCAAGGTTGCGCCTCTACTGGCTGCGTTCCACGGCCGTCTGCACCTCCTGGATGCCGAAGCGGCGAAAGAGTCCACTGGCCACGGTTCCCCCCTGCCGATGCTCAAGCATGGTGGCCCCGGTCGTGCCGGCGGCGGTGAGGAACTGGGCGGTATCCGTGCGGTACACCATTACCTGCAGCGCACCGCGATTCAGGGCTCCCCGACCATGCTCGCAGCGGTTACCCGTGAGTATGTGCGTGGCGCAGACGTTATCGAAACCGAAGTACACCCGTTCCGTCGCCATTTCGAGGACCTGCAGATCAACGAGTCTCTGCTGACTCATCGTCGTACGGTGACCGAAGCAGACATCGTGAACTTCGGCTGCCTCTCCGGTGACCATTTCTACATGCATTTCGATGAACTTGCCGCCCGGGAATCCCAGTTCGGCAAACGCATCGCCCACGGTTACTTCGTACTGTCGGCCGCGGCCGGCCTGTTCGTTTCCCCGGGCGAAGGCCCGGTCCTGGCGAACTACGGCCTGGATACACTGCGGTTCATTGAGCCGGTTGCGCCGGGAGATACCATCCGGGCGAGGCTGACCTGCAAGCGCAAGATCGATCAGGGTCGGACATCCCCCGACGGCCACCCCCAGGGTGTGGTGGTATGGGACGTCCAGGTGACCAACCAGAACGACGAGCTGGTTGCTAGCTACGACATCCTGACACTGGTTGCCAAGAAGCCCGAGTAACACCGGGCTTCCCTGCTTTCTCCCTGTCCTGGACCCCAGGGAGAAAGCCTCAGGCAAATAAAAGGGGGACAGGTCGCAAGACCTGTCCCCCTTTTATTGGTCAGAAGAAAATGCCTGGCGGTTACATGCCCAGGTAGGCCTCCCGGACCTTCTCGTTGCTGAGCAGTTCACGGCCGGAGCCTTCAATAACCACCTTGCCGGTCTCCAGCACATAGCCGCGATCGGCCAGCGCCAGCGCCTGGGACGCATTCTGCTCCACCAGGAAGATGGTGATACCCTCTTCCTTGAGCTCTTTAACGATGTTAAAGATCTCCTCAATGATCAGTGGCGCCAGCCCCATACTGGGCTCATCCAGAAGCAGCAGCCTCGGCTTGGCCATCAGGGCGCGCCCCATAGCCAGCATCTGCTGCTGACCACCGGAGAGTTCACCCGCCAGGTTATGGCGTTTCTGGCGCAGTATCGGGAACTTGGTATACATCCGTTCCAGATCGTCCATCACCTCGGGGGTTTTGCCCCGGGTATAGGCACCCAACAGCAGGTTGTCGTGCACACTCAGGTCCTTGAAAACCTGCCGGCCCTCGGGCACCTGAACAATGCCTTCAGCCACTCGCTGATCGGCACTGATCCTGGACAGATCCTTGCCCTCGAAGGTGATAGCACCGCGGTCAGTGGGCTGCAGACCGGAAATGGTCATCAGCAGGGTGGATTTGCCGGCACCGTTGGCACCAACAAGTGACACGATTTCACCGCTGTTGATGTGAATATCCACATCATGCAGAACTTCGATCTGACCGTAGGACGTCACCAGCCCCTTGATGGACAGCATTTCCTCTTTGGCGTGAGGAGCTGTCACCCGGTCCGCGTGCTTGAGCCCCAGTCCGCCGAACTTCTCCGGGGTGTAGCTGACAATCTGGTGCCGCAACTCCCGGAACTCTTCCCGGACCCGCTCACCGAACAGCGGATCATTTTCAACATCCCGCGCTTCAATGATCTGCTGCCAGTCTTCTTCGGTCAGCAGTTTACGGGCCCGCGGAATGACCACGCCCTCTTCCTTGCGGATATGCTTGCGCAGGGCTTCGGTAAAGCGCGCCAGGGCATGACTGAACTCCTCTCGGCCTTCCGGCCAGTTTTGTTCGCAGTCAGTCAGCAAACGGCGGAGTTCCACCAGCTTTTCATGACCAATGACATAGCCCTTCGCCAGCTTCTCCAGCAGGGGCGCTGTCTCGGGGGACTTCTCACTGAGCCGCTTGTAAAGCTCGATGTCCGTGGGCGTGCTGTGGACCCTCTGGGAGAAGTGCTGAATGTAATCGAAAATGGTGGTCAGCAGCCGCTCATCCGGGCGCTGATCGTTGAGGTTCATATCACTCAGCAACTGGTCCAGCAGATCCAGAATCCGCCACAGTGCCTGGTGTTCATGAACAATAATCCGTACGGCCTGCTCGCTGCGTGACTGGGCAGGCGCCATTTCAGTAGTTTGCTCGCTCATGTGAAATGTCTCCTTGCTCAGCCACCCAGGTAGGCGGCGATAACATCCGGGTTCTGGCGGATTTCCTCGGGGGTTCCTTCAGCCAGAACACGGCCGTAGTTAAGCACCAGCAACCGGTCGGATATCCCCATTACCAGTTTCATGTCGTGCTCAACCAGCATTACCGTGGTGCCCTGATCTGCAATCTTCCGGATCAGTTCTTCCAGCGCAGCGGTTTCAACCGCGTTCAAACCGGCTGCCGGCTCGTCCAATAGAATTACCTTGGGTTCTGCCGCCAGTGCCCGGGCAATCTCCAAACGCTTCAGCGCGCCATAGGACATCGCCGAGGCTTCGGCATCAAGGTAGTCACCGCATCCTACATATTCCATGAGTTCCGCCGCACGCTTGCGAGCCGCCGCTTCGTTGCGGCGCAGGGAAGGCAAACGGAACAGCGTGGTAAACAGATTGCTCTTGAGCTGCAGGTGTCGACCCAGCATCACGTTTTCGATGGCGGTCATGTTCATGCAGATCTGCATCTGCTGGAAGGTGCGGCACATGCCCCGCTCAGCCAGCTCATTCGGCTCCAGTTTTGCGGTGCTTTCACCGTTCAGCAGGATCTCACCCTTGGTTGGCGTATAAAGGCCGGTGATCAGGTTGAACAGAGTTGTCTTGCCGGCACCGTTGGGACCGATGACGGAATAGACCTGCCCGGCTTCCACAGAGAAGCTGACACCCTCGACCGCATGCACACCACCAAAGGCTTTATCCAGCCCTTTGACCTCAACAAGTGCTGTCATGCCTCACCTCCGGCTTTTTTCCACATCTTCTTGGAAACAAAAGCGTTCAGAGTCGGGAGCAGCCCCTTGGGCATAAAAATCATCGTAAGCATCAGGATCAGGCCAAACATCACGTGTTCCAGCTCCTGGAAATCCGCCAGAACCTGGGGCAGCAATTTCAGCACCACGGCACCGAGAATCACTCCGAAAGTCGATCCCATGCCACCCAGTACAACCATGGTGATGAAAAGGATTGAGAATTCGAAACTTGCTACTGCGGGCGTTATGAAGCCCTGGAAATGGGCATACAGGCTACCCATGAGACTGGCGTAAATCGCAGAAATCACGAACACCAGGCTTTTGTACTTCGCTGTGTTCACACCGACAACACTGGCAGCTACTTCCGAGCCATGAACCGAACGCAACGCCCGGCCAATGGGTGACTCGATGAGGTTCAGGGCAAACCAGACCGCCACCAGAAGCACAACGCTGGCAAAGATATACCAGGCCTGGAAGCCTTCAATCTTCATTCCAAACAGCGAATAGCTGCCGAAAGTGCTGAGTTGCCAGCCGAACACCTCAAACGCCGGCACAGGCATGCCGTCTGGCCCGCCCGTCAGCGCCCGCTCGTTGTTGAGGATGATGGCAATAATGAAGCCCACCGCGAGGGTGGCCATGGAAAGATAGTGGCCCTTCAAGCGCAGAATCGGACGACCGACAATCCAGGCAATAGCGCCCACAGCAATGGCACCCACCACCAGTGCGGGCACCGAAGACCAGCCATAGGTGCCGGTCGCGATACCGGTAAAGTAAGCGCCCAGCCCGAAGAAACCAGCGTGGCCAAGACTGATCTGGCCAGCAAAGCCCACCAGCAGATTAAGACCAACCACCGTAGCGGCAATGATCGCCATCTGGGTAACCAGCTCGTAATGGAACGGGTTGCCCAGAAATGCGGGAAGAATGACAAGAATCAGGGCAAGAATAATCAGCCCCCGGAGACGCGACTGCATAAACGTATTCAACATCAGACGCGCTCCACTACCTTGGCACCGAACAATCCACGGGGCATGAAGAAGAGCACCAACAGGATCATGGAGAATGCCACGGCATCCTTGTAATCGGATGAGATGTAGCCGGCCGCCATGGCTTCAACGATACCGAGAGACAGACCGCCGACAACCGCACCGACACCGCTGCCCAGACCGCCAATCGCAGCGGCGACAAATCCTTTCAGCCCGAGAATGATACCGATGTCGTAGGAAGTAAACGTAATCGGTGCCACCACGATTCCGGCCACCGAACCCAATAGTGCTGACACCATAAACGCCAGCATGAGAACCATCTGGGTCCGGATACCAACGAGTCGTGCAGCTTCCTTGTTCATGGAAGTAGCCAGAATAGCTTTACCAATCAATGTCTTGGTAAAGAACAGCACCAGGCCTACCACCAGGATCGCACCTATTCCGAGTACCCAAAGGCTCTGGCTGTTCAACACCGCTCCAAACACCTCGATGGGCTGGTCGGTGCTGAAATTCTGCATCACATGGTATTCCTTGCCCCAGACAATCTGGGCAATACCACGAATGAAGATCGACGCACCGATGGTGATAATAATAAGGGTTACAACATCGGCCTGCTTGGCCGGCGCAATCGCGAAACGTTGCAGGGCAATGCCGAGGATGCCGGCCAGAATCACAGCCAACACGACTGCGAGAATCATGGGCACACCCATGGCCGTCAGGGAAACCGTGGCCATGCCTCCAATCATCAGGAACTCGCCCTGGGCGAAGTTGATGACGTGACTGGCGTTATAGATCAGCGTAAAGCCGAGGGCTATCAGGGCGTAGGTCGCACCGATAGTAATCCCGGTGAACAGGTACTGTAAGAATTCTGCGAGCATAGCGGTGGTTCCGGTCGAACATCGGCTGGCGATTGCCCCAGGGGGAGGAGCATCGCCAGCCGCGAGACAGGTTAAAGGAGTATCAGTTAATCAGCTTCCATTCGCCGTTCTGGACTTCCAGAATGCGGAAGGATTCCGGATCAAGGCCGTTGTGGTCTTCCGGTGACATGTTGAACACACCGGTTACGCCAACATAGCCATTGATGTTTTCCAGCGCGTTGCGAACAGCTTCCGGATCGGTAGAACCGGCTTCTTCCATCGCACGAACTGCCAGCATCAGGCCGTCGTAGGCGTAGGCACCGAAGGTGGATACCCTGGAATCCCAACGGGCCTCGTATTCAGCCTTGTAGTTCTGAACCACTTCTTTCTGGGGATCATCATCCGGCAGGGAATCCGGAACCAGCAGCGGGGAAGCAGGCAGACGCAGACCTTCTGCAGAAGAACCAGCCAGCTCCAGGAAGCTGTCAGATGCAACACCGTGAGACTGGTAGAACGGAAGTTCCATGCCCAGCTGGGCATAGTTGCGAGTCACGATGGCCGGACCCTGACCGAAACCGAAGTTCAGGACCGCTTGCACACCACTTGTGTTACGGATATTGGTCAGCTGGGCGGTCATGTCTGTATCAGATCCGCTGTAGGTCTCATCGGCCACTACTTCCATGCCCATCTGCTCGGCGACTTCCAGAGTCTGGGTGCGGCCGGAGCTGCCGAATCCGCCGGTGCCGGAGATCAGACCAAACTTGGTGATACCGCGGTCTTTCATGTCGGCGAGAATCCGCTCAGCCGCCATCCGGTCGGTCTGCGGCGTCTTGAAGACCCATTTTTTGACAGGATTGGTGATAACCACCGCACCGGCCAGAGAGATGAACGGAACCTGAGCCTGCTCAACCAGAGGAACCGCCGCCATGGTGGCGCCGGTAGTACTGCCGCCGACGATGATATCGACCTGGTCTGAACGGATCAGGCGACTGGCAAAGTTACGGGCAGAGGAAGCGTTGCCAACGTCGTCATAGTGAATCAGTTCCAGCTGACGACCAAGGACACCACCTTCTTCATTGATTTTTTCAACGTACATTTCGAGCGTTTTCAGCTCGGGATCACCAAGGAAGGATGCCGGCCCTGTGACGGACAGGAACGATCCGATCCTGATGGGATCCGCAGCCTGGGCGCTCATCATCATGAGACTGGCTGCTGCTACGGCTGCGCATTTTCCTGCGCGACGAATCACTGTTTTAAACATTGTTTTTGTTCTCCCGAATTGTGCAGGGGCTTGAATTTATGGTTTTCCGGTCGTCCCTGATTACAGCACTCCTGATGTTCGCTACCGGTAAATTCGATACCATTGACGAATATCAAACGAAGTTATTGTATCATAACTCTCGTGTCAACCGATTTCACGGCACTCGGCCACAGCTCTTTCAGTAAAGCCGACACTGGCGCAACGTGCCAGCGCGGTAAATAGAAAGACAAGCCTTTACCTGACACGTAAGAACCGCATAATACGTGCAACTTGTTTCATTGATTCTTATTTGCGAACTCAGGCCATGACTGCAAAAAGCCAGCTAGAATTGCTCGTCAAGAATTTCCAGAAGAAGCGGCCGCTGCGCGCAGGCTCCCTCATCATTACCATCTATGGCGATGCCATTGTTCCCCGGGGTGGCAATGTCTGGCTGGGAAGCCTGATGAAGCTGGTTGAACCCATGGGCATCAGTCAACGACTGGTACGCACGTCGGTGTATCGCCTGGTTCAGGAATCCTGGTTGCAGACAGAAAAGGTGGGGCGCTGCAGTTACTACAGCCTCACGGGACCTGGCCTGCGCCGGTTCGAGCAGGCTTTCCAGCACGTCTATAACCTGGACACCGAGGAGTGGAGCGGGAGCTGGTGCCTGGTGTATCTGAACCAGTTGTCACCAGAGCTCAGGCAGAAGGTTCGGGAAGAGCTGAAATGGCTGAGTTTCGGCAGCATGGCCCCAGGGCTGATGGAACATCCACGATTTACCCGCAGCGAGCTGATTCCGATGCTGCAGGAATGGGGCGCCCTGGAAGACACCATTGTCATGCAGACCATGCCCATGGAGCAGAAGAGCCCAAGGGCCCTGAGGCTGCAGGTCCGGGAGAGCTGGAACCTTGAGGAACTCGGCGGCCGGTACCGACGGTTTCTGAGCCAGTTCCGCCCACTATGGCGGGAGCTTCAGTCGGAAGACACCCTCAGCCCTGAAGAGTGCCTGATTCTCCGCATACTTCTGATCCACGAATACCGCAAGATCCTTCTGAGGGATCCGCTGTTACCGGATGAACTGTTACCCGGAGACTGGGAAGGTCGCAGTGCCAAGCAGCTGTGTCGCAACCTGTACCGGCAGATCTACGTACGCGCCGAGCAGTGGCTCGACGAAAACCTGGAAAACGCCTCTGGCCCCCTTCCCGGTCCTGGTGAAAAGTTCTACAAGCGTTTTGGCGGATTGAGAGACACCGCGCCCACGACAGAACCCAGAACAGAACCGGAAGTGCTATAAACCATGGCTAATCAGAGGATTGCCCGTCAGCGGACGAGAGCTGTTCTCTGGTTGCCAAACGCCCCTCGCGACGGATTTCCGCATTCTTGAAGCGGCGTTTCTGTTCGGCCGTCTCGGGAATCACTTCTGGCACGTCCACCGGCCTGTCATTGTCGTCCAGTGCAACAAACGTGAAAAAGGCCGAAAGAATATGCCGGGTATCGCCGGTGTAGCTGTTTTCGGCCTCCACCCTCGCGCCGATCTCCATGGACGAACCCCAACTCCGGTTCAGCGACAGGCTGAACAACAGCGTATCGTTACCCTTCGCCGGCGCCCGGAAATGGATTGAGTCCACGGCAGCCGTCACACAAACATGGGCGGAATGGCGCTCCGCAACCACCAGAGCCAGCCGGTCGCACTTCGCCATGATCATGCCGCCGAACACCGTGTTATGGGAATTCATGTCGTTCGGAAACACCTTGTAAACGTGCTTCTCAACAGCGGATGCTGATACGGGCTTTGAAGGCTTTCCTGGCATGATTTCCTTTTCCTCTTCGAGTGACATTCGATTGCGGAATCAATTTAACCCGCTATCGCGGCTTCGCCCTGACGCTGCTGCGCGCGCCTCGCCAGGTGAAGCATAACTACCCCCAACGCCATCACCACCAGCGTCAGCCACAGACCGTTGGTGTAATTGCCCTCCACGTCGGCGAGATAGCCAACCACCGCCGGCGCCACCATCTGTGCAATGCCATAGCTGAACGTCAGCCTGCTCATGGGGCGTGATGGATTTTCCGGGAACACCCGCCCCACCATTGCCAGCATCATGCTGACAATACCGATAAAGCTCGCGCCGTAAATAACCGAACTGAGCATCACACTGGCGAGGCTGGTGTTCACGATCAGCATCAGGATGCTGACGGAGTTCAGGATGTAAGCGAGATACAAGGCCAGCCACTGCCCCCAGCGGCGGGAGAACACATCCCACAACCAGCAGGCCGGCGTTGCGGCAAGGCCTGCTATCAGCCAGACCAGCCAGCCCTGCCCCTGAAGCTCGGGCATCGATTCCGCAATGGCTACCAGGAAGGTTGCCGTTACCACATAGCCCACGCCGGCGCAGAAATACGCTAGCTGGAGGATCCGTATGAACCGGCTGCGTTCATCACCTGTTTTGGCCGCACCTGTTTTCGGCAAGGCACAGGCCCTATAGTCCGGCATCCAGCGCCAGGCAGGCACTAAAAGCGCAAGGGCCACGAGGCCGTAGATTACCCACTGCTGATCCCAGGTAAACGGATCCTTGATCAGCTCCGCGGTAACGGCGGTCAGGACAATCCCGAGGCCGATACCGGAAAAGAACACCCCAAGCTCGGACTTCTGGTTGTGCTTGATCAACCAGCTCATCAGCAGGCCGGCGCCAAGCAACATGCCCGCGGAGGTGCTCAGGCCGGAGATGAAACGCAGGATGAACCACAGCCACACATTGGTGGTGTACCCCATGAGAACCGTCGAAACCACGGCAACCACCAGCCCGAGCTGGTAAAGCCTTACCTTGAGACCGAGGTCGCTGATGCGGGTGATGAGCACTGCGCCAGTCAGGTAGCCGGCGTAGTTCACCGTTGCCAGCATCCCAACAACGGATTTGCTTAGCCCCAGTGCCGCGACCATTTCCGGGATCATGGGTGTGTAGGAAAAGCGGGCAATACCCACCATCACCACAACAGCAATGACGCTGGCGACCAGCACCTTTATGGTTCCAATCGGCTTCACGGGTGTCCTTACTTCAGAGTGTCTTCAAATCAGGCGCGGCCAAGGAACTTGCGCTCCTCCACGTTAATGCGAATGCGATCTCCGGTGGAAATGTGCTCAGGAACCTGAACGACCAGCCCCGTTGCAAAACGGGCGGGCTTGGTTCTGGCAGTAGCAGAACCGCCCTTAACCGACGGATCGGTTTCGTCAATCACGAGCTCCACCGTTGGCGGCAGTGCCAGTGCAACCGGAGCATCCTTCAACAGGATGACCATCACGCCCTGCGTGTCCTCTGAGATGAACAGCAACTCGTCGGCGATGGCTTCACGATTCAGGCTGTACTGGGTGAAGTCTTCGGTATCCATGAACACATACTCATCGCCATCCGCGTAGGAGAAGGTGACCTCCCGACGGGTGAGATCGGCCAGGTTGAGCATGTCGGAATCCTTGAAGGTCTCGTCCAGCTTCTGGCCGGTGACCACGTCATACATGCGCATGCGGTAGAGACTGCCGCCGGCACGGCCCTGAGGCACTGAACGCTCAATATCCTTCACAAAATACACCCGACCATCGTATTCAACGGCGGAGTTCTTTTTGATTTCACTGGCTCTGGGCATGACTTCTGGTTCCGTAAAAATTGGGGTTTTGGGGCTGCTGATATACCACGACTTCGCCCCGGAATCGATAGCTCTTAGCTCACGAAGGCTCGTACATCCGACAGGAAACGGTCGACCTGTTCAGTGCTCGTAGCCCAGGAACACATCAGGCGGGCACTGCCACCGATAAAGTTGTAAAAGCGCCACCCCCTGGCCCGCAGAGCTGCCTGCACAGGGTCCGGCATTTCCACAAAAACACCGTTCACCTGCCTCGGATAGCGTAACCGAATACCGGGAAGCCCTTCCAAACCCTCGGCAAGACGCTGTGCACAGGCATTGGCATGGCGGGCATTCTCCAACCACACATCACCCTCGAGAAGCCCGCACCAGGGTGCCGAGATATAGCGCATCTTCGAGGCCAACTGGCCGGCCTGCTTACAGCGCCATTCGAAGTCCTCCGCCAGAGAACGGTTGAAAAACACCACTGCCTCGCCAAGCGCCAGACCATTCTTGGTGCCCGAAAAACAAAGAACGTCGACACCGGCCTTCCAGGTAATCTCGGACGGATGTACATCCAGCGCTGCCACCGCATTCGCGAAGCGGGCACCGTCCATATGGATATTAAGCCTGTGGCGATCAGCAACCTCTCGAATAACCCTGAGTTCCTCGGGCGTATACACCGTGCCCACTTCCGTGGCTTGAGTGAGACTGAGCGCCTTGGGCTTGGGGTAGTGAATGTCAGTCCGTTTGGTGACCAGGTGTTCGATACTCTCCGGCGTAAGCTTGCCGTTTTCACCCTGCCCCAGAAGCAGCTTGGCGCCGTTGGACGCATACTCCGGGCCGCCGCATTCATCGGTCTCGATGTGCGCAAGCTCATGGCAGATCACGCTGTGGAATGACTGGCCAATCGACGCCAGGGCCAGAGAGTTGGCGGCGGTGCCGTTGAACACAAAGTAAACGTCACAGTCGGTATCGAACAGCTTTCTCAGACCATCCGCCGCTTTTTGCGTCCAGCTGTCCTCGCCGTAGGCGGGTTCATCCATGCGGTTGGCCGCTTCCATGGCCTTCCAGGCCTGTGGGCAAACACCGCTGTAGTTGTCGCTGGCAAACTGCTCGGACTGGGACACAACCGCTCCTGAAATCTGAAAGGAAAGCCTTTTACGTTATAGCAACCGCCAGCAGTTGCCAACTTGCCGATACCCCGTTGCCACTGGATTGGCAGTATGACGAAGCCGGATACTTTATACTCTTGCCCCTTAAAGCCAGTAGCAAAGGGGCACTCCCGCCATGAGGCGCTTCAACATCGCCAGTATTCCCGGCCGGATCATTACCGCCATCATTGCAGTCGTCTGCCTGGCCGGCAGCTACTACGCGATGACGACAGGCCTTAGCCAGCTCACCGAGGCGCGGCAACTGGAACGGCTACCTGAGACACCCATCGGCGGTTTGACCACGGGCCCATACGTGGTCGCAGGCGATGTCACGGACCAGCTGGGAACGCTCAATACGCCCTATTCCAAAACCAAGGCGGTCTACTATCGCTACAAACTGGAGGAAGAAAATCGCGATTCCGACGGTGATTTGCGCATCCGCACCCTGGATTCGGGCGCTCGTGGCGGCAATTTCCTGCTCAGGGACCAGACCGGATCGGTCACTGTGGCAGCGGGCGGCAATCTTGGGGCCGCGGAGTGGGTCCTGGAGCGGACCTATCGCCAGCAATCCGGTCGGCGAATCTATTCGGAGTGGGCCCTCGTTCCGGGCCACACAGCGAGAGTAATAGGCCAATACGATAGCAATACTTCGTCCATCAGCTTTGCAGGCCTGGATGATTTCAGTCTGCCCGCTATGGTCTCCAGGAATACCCTGGCCGCAGACAGTGGCGACAGGTTCTTCGAAGCTGCCATCCGCATTTCCATCGCAACCGGCCTGCTGGCGCTGGGCGTTGCGCTACTGCTGCCCCTCGTAAAGATTCACCGATTCTGGGTCTACGTCCTGGTGATGACGTTTGCGGTGTCAGGAACTCTATCAGTGCTTGGCATCAACAAGCTCCGGCAGGAATGGTCGGCCATCGCCGATTTGTATGAAACCCGCTATCAACAGCTGGATGCAGCCAGCTCCGAGCCACTGGTGCTTGCCGACGTGGCCGCACTGCAGCAACTGATCCGCCAGAGCACCAGTGGCTGGCTGGATCGCTGGATGTTCCGGAGCGTGGTCCAGAATCGCCTGCCCGTTCCCGAGCTGGATGAAAGGACAGCAAACATGGCCCAATCTATCGTGGCCAGCCAGCCCGAAGGCCGATATCAGCACGCCTGGACCAGCCGGGGGCTGGCAGCAGCCAGCATTATTGCTGCCCTCTTGCTCTTGTGGTTGTCGATCCGGACCGTCAAATTCAAGCGCCTGATTGAGGCGGTTCCTACCAGCAGCACCCGCGGGCTCAGTTTTGGTCTCTCTGAGCTCAAGGCCATGGTGGATGTTGATGATGACCACCCGCCCCTTCGTGACCCACTGAAAAACGAAAAATGCGTGGCCTTCGATTACAAGGTGGAAGAGAAGCGTGGCTCCGGAAAAAACGAAAAATGGCGTGTGATAGAGCATCGCCAGGAAAGCGTACCTTTCTGGCTTGAGGACAACGAGGGGAAGGTTCTCGTACAGCCAGACGGTGCGAAGATCGAATACCCGCAATACCATTCAGAGCGCGAAGGTGACAGGCGTTACACTGTGCGCTTCCTCGACACCTTCGTGAATGTCTACTGCCTGGGCTTTGCCGGACTGGACCGCGACAGGCCGGACCGACTCACAATTCAGAAGGATGAAGCTTCCCCCTTCCTGATCAGTGGCAACGAAGAAGAGGACATTGTGCTGGACCGCGGAGCACGGGGGTTTGCGGGCATTGCCCTGACCCTCGGCCTGTTCCTGTTCGCCACCACTGCCCTGTTTGCGGCAGACGGCGGTTTCAGCCCGGACAATCTGATTCTGTCAGCGCTGACGGTACCGTTTGTACTGCTCATTTACACCGGCATCCTGCACTACAACGACATTGTTTTTCTGAAAAACCGCGTTGATCGAGCAGCCGCCAATATCGATACCATTCTCCAGCAACGCCATGACCTGTGGCCCAACCTGGAGAACGTCGTCAAGGCGTCTCTGGCCCACGAAAAACAACTGTTGAAAGCCATTGCCCAGCTGCGCAACGCTGACCCTGCCGAGATGAATTCGAGCGGGCAGGCAGACAAGCTGATTCAGTTCGAAAAGAAGGTAACCAACGCACTTCAGGCCCGGATCGAAGGCTATCCGGACCTGAAGAACAATGAGGTGATTCAGAAATTCATGTCAATCATGGCAGAGACGGAAAACTATCTTTCGCTACTGCGAAACAGCTACACCGAGAGTGCCATGATCTACAACACGCGGATTCAGTCGTTCCCCGACGTAATCCTTACCAAGCTGTTCCGTTTTCGCGAAGCAGTCCAGTTTGGTTCCGAAGCCTGAACTAGCCGTTCAGGCCGAGGTGCTCGGCGTCCTGCTCGATGCAACGATCCAGCAGCGCCAGATAGTCCGCCTTGGCCTTTACCTTGGTTTCACGATGAGCGCGCATGTTCAGGGTCTTGAAGTGGAGCGCCAGCTCGGTGGCCCGCTCAACCAGCTTGTCCTGGGCGACCACCTCATCCAGGAAGCCCGCCTCTACAGCTCCTTGCGGGTTGTAGATTTCCGCGTTCACGACCGAGCGATAGAAGTGCGCAGGCGCCAGTCGATGGCGGGCAATTTCGATCCCGGCGTGGTGCATGGTCATGCCGATTGCAACCTCGTTCAAGCCGAGTTTGAAGGGCCCCTCAATACCAATGCGGTGATCCACTGACAGCAGAATGAAGGCGCCTTTGGCAATGGCATGGCCGCTACAGGCACCAATAATCGGCAAGGGGAACGCCGCCAGTCGACGGGTAAAGGTGGAGCCAGTCTTGACCAGCGTGGCGGCCTCTTTGGGGCCTTTCTGCATTTCTTTCAGATCATAGCCGGCAGAGAAAACGCCTGGCTGGCCAGTCAGGATCACAACGGCCTTGTCCTGCTCTGCCCGATCCAGCGCGGCATTGAGCCCCTCGAACACCTCATGGCTCAGGGCGTTGGCCTTGCCATTGCTGATGGCAATCGTAGCGACACCGTCTTTCAAGTCATAACTTACCAGCTCAGTCACCTGTACTACCTCTCTACCGGAATTAAAGTGAGTGTTTGTTTACTTCACTGAACCTGATTGTGTGACACGCGAACCCAAGATTCAACATCAATTAGTCTTCTTAGTTGCAACTTTCAGATCTATTCTCAGGGTTCAATGATAGGAGGCAAAGTAGGTAAGCAGCGGGCCAATCCAAATCGCGAAAGATACGCAGAGTCCGAATTTACCGGGTTTCAACAGCGTGCTTTTCTTGGGATTGTTCGGGTTATAGAAAATCTTAACCAAGTCCCCCTGCCGATCCACGCTTTTAAACTGGTGCTCGAGAATACCCCTGGCGTTTCGATTGGTGACGAAGATCCAAGGTGAAACACGTTTGCCCTGATACCTTTTGCCGTGGACCTCATATTCATAGAGGGCGCTGACAACATAACGCGTATCAGCATCATATCGATCACTTCCACCAAAGGTGCGGGTGCCTCCGTCCAGTAATTTGCCTGTGACTGAAGGCCACTGCCTCATACGCAACTGGCCGAAGAGCGAAATGCTCATGATCAAAAAGCAGTAGAGCGCAATGAAAAACATGACACCCTGCTTTTCACCTGCTCTAGCCAGCTCCCACATCGTAATCAGGTATTCCACGCGGTTTGCACTTTTGGTTGAGGTAGGTCTGCCTATTCTCTTTATTTTTTAAGAGGGAAGAATAGTTTTTTGATGCTGAGCGTGATTAATTCGCCATGACTAAACTCACGCTAAGGTCGCAAAGCGGATATTCAGACAGATAGACCAAGACTCTCCCTAGAAGAAATTCGGACTCTTTTTAGAAAGGTGCGCAGTAACGGGGTAGAACCCCTTTGTAGTGGTCAACTAATCCCGGACAGTATTTTAAGGTTTTCCTCTGCTGCAACGGGAGAAATGCCGCCGTTGAACGTATGAGGTCTTTGCTGGTTGTAGTAGTCCATCAGATAGCCACCAACATCTTTTTTGGCCTCAGGCAGATTTCGATATCCCAGGGCCGGTATCCATTCAGATTTCAGACTCCGGAACAGCCTCTCCATCGGTGCGTTGTCCCAGCAGTTGCCACGTCGGCTCATGCTTTGTGTCATTCGATAGCGCCAGAGCCGCTGACGGAACTTTCGACTGGCATACTGGCTTCCCTGATCCGAGTGGAACATGACTTTTTCTGGTTGACCACGCTGTTCCCAGGAGTGGTCTAGAGCTTTGACCACCAAATCGGCATCGGGGCTGGATGACATCGCCCAACCAACGACGCGTCGGGCATATAAATCCAGAACGACAGCCAGATAACTCCACCGCTGGCCGCTCCATACGTAGGTGATGTCACCACACCACGCCTGATTCGGCCGGTCTACCGTAAACTCACGAGCCAGATGGTTCGGGATATCCGGTCGCTCAACGGTCGCCTGCTTGTAGGCGTGAGGACCCGGCTGCTTACAGATCAGCCCCAGCTCACTCATCAATCGTCGAACCTTGAAGCGCCCGATGACAACGCCGTCGTCATTGAGCATGCCCTTGATCGTTCTACTGCCGGCAGAGCTGCGGCTCTTGGTAAATAGGCGGTTTACCTGAGCCTTTAGGGCCAGACGCTCAACATCCACGTGCTTCCGCCGTTGGCGGTACTCGTAATAGCTGGAACGGCTTATATCAAACGCATTGCAGACCATTTCAACAGGCATTTGCTCACTCAACTGGTCTATCAGCGCGTACGATTCATGTCGTCCGACATCAAGAGAGCGGTGGTAGATTCAACCGGTCAGTGCAACATAATGCACACTGGTAACTATCGGGGCTTTCAGAATGTCGCAGCAAGTATTAAAGACCAGAGGGCTGACCTACCAGCAGAAGCAGGAGCTATGGGCTCGATGGAAGAAAGGACAGTCGCTTAGCGAGATTGGCAGAGCCCTTGGGAAGCATGCTGGATCGATTACTGGAATGCTCGCCATACATGGCGGCATTGCCCCTCTGAGACGTTCCAGGTCGGCGAGGGTGCTTAGTAGCTCTGAGCGCGAAGAGATTTCAAGAGGCATCTCAGCGGGACTGACATTGACTCAGATTGCCGACTCGATGGGACGGTCTGCCTCAACCATCAGTCGAGAGGTCAGTCGTAACGGAGGAAGAAGTCGGTACAGGGCGAACGTGGCAGATCGGCGTGCCTGGACCCAATCAAGACGTCCGAAAAAATGCCTTCTCGCATTGAATGAGCCCCTCCGTGCAGCCGTTGCCGAAAAGCTGAGCCTTGACTGGTCTCCAGAGCAAGTAGCAGGCTGGCTAAAACGCCAGTTCCCGGACGACAAGTCGATGCATGTGTCCCATGAAACGATTTACCGAAGTCTCTTTATTCAAGCCCGAGGTGTTCTGAAGAAGGAACTTATCAAACACCTCCGATCAAGACGCGGTATGCGTCGATCACGGCACAGAAGCTCTGAAGAGGCAGAATCCCGCACCAGCATCACAGATTTAGTTTCTATCCGTGCTCGGCCAAAAGAGGTTGAAGGCAGGGCTGTTCCTGGCCATTGGGAGGGAGACCTGATATCCGGATCCAAGAACTCACATATTGCGACGCTAGTAGAGCGGCAGTCCAGATTTACGATGCTCGTTCATGTCGGCGGAAAAGATACGGAAAGCGTTGTTTCGGCGCTTTGTCGGGAAGTCGGCCAACTCCCCGAGGAGTTGAAGAGAACCCTGACCTGGGATCGAGGAGGTGAGCTGGGTAACCACAGGAAATTTACGCTTGCGACCGACATGCAGGTTTATTTCTGTGACCCGCAGAGCCCCTGGCAAAGAGGCAGCAACGAGAACACCAATCGTCTGTTGCGCCAGTACTTCCCGAAGAAGACCGATTTATCGGGCTATTCCCAGAAGCAGTTAAATGAATTTGCAAGGAAGCTGAATGAACGACCGAGGAAAACACTCGACTACCTAACACCTGTGGAGAAGCTACAAAGTATATTTGCGTTGACCGGTTGAACTCATAGTAGCCTTTTTTAGTATGTCTTTCTCCTGCTCAAGGCGCTTGCAGCGGGCTTCCAGCTCCTGAATACGGCGCTGCTCCGGGGTTAACGCCTTGCCCTTCGGGGTGACACCGTCACGCTCCTCGGTCAGTTGGTTAACCCAGCGCCGGATAGCGCTTTCACCAATTCCCAGGGACACGCTCGTCTGGGGAATCGTGTAACCTTGATCCAGCACCAGGCTGGCTGCTTCCTGTTTGAACTCCGGAGAAAAAGAACGTCGCTTTCTGGTCATCAGACACCTCGTTTATGGTGGCGATATTACCACCTACGTTGGTGTCCGGAATCATTGAACCACTACACTTGGTGCATCTGTCACGATAAACGGTGGAAGACCAACTTGCCTCAGCCCATGCTTTGTGGATTGCCAACCTGTCCGAAAGGTAATGTGCTTTTCAAGCTGAATTCAGGTTCGTCTGTTGAAATGCCGCGTCGCTTGAAATCCATTTTTGAGCTATTTTGATTTGCGCACGAGATAGGTGGCGACCAAAATCATCCAACATCCAGAAACGGCGTTCATAGATGAAAGTTCTAATTGTCGAGGATAACGCGATACTCGCAGAAAAAATTTCTGGTTGGCTTGCGAAGGAACACTTTACTGTTGATGTAGCCAAAAACGGCGCAGAGGCCAATTCTTTCGTAGAAACATGCAGTTATCAGGCGATTATACTCGATATCGGACTGCCCGACCAGAACGGACTTTCCTTGATGCAGAAGTGGAGAAGCGGTGGCAAAGATGAGGCTATTCTTATTTTAACTGCTCGCTCCAACTGGACAGAGAGAGTTGAGGGCTTGAATGCCGGCGCAGACGATTATCTTCCAAAACCCTTCGAATTCGATGAACTAAAAGCTCGACTTAGCGCCATAATACGAAGAAAAGACGGGCGAGCAACTGATAAGATTATCGTGGATGGCTTTCAACTTAATGCAACCTATAGAACCCTAACAACTCCCGATCATAAAGAGTTCAGACTAACCGCAACGGAGTACCGCCTTTTACAATGCCTTCTTCGCTCTCCTGACAGAGTCTTCTCGCAGGACGAACTTGTTGAAGCACTCTATAATATCGAAAGGTGCCCAACCAGAAATGTCGTTCAAGTCTACATAGCTAGGCTCAGAAAGATACTCGGTAAAAAACGAATAAAAACATTGAGAGGACAAGGATATTTCTTTGCAAGAGATCCTCTTCAAAAAGGGGTTGAAGGTTAAATTATTTTACTGTGATTTAACCATTTTTCCTCAAGGGCCAAGGCTCGCCAGATAAATGCGCTGGCCCAAAGACCGGGCCAGCTTTCTCAATGTTTAACCGTTTCGGTGAAAAATACCAAATAGATTAAAAGGACTTAGTCCAGCCCAGCCAAAACTTCGGGTCGTCCGAATTGACCGAACCAAGTGCGTTACTTGAATCGATATCAGCGTACTCCAGATTAACACTAAAAGCTCCAAAGCTCTCCGCATCTTTGGTGATGTTGACAGCTGCATGTCCGTAGCTCGCCTCGCCAATAGACGCCTTGCTATCATCAGTGAAATCATAATAGCCAATCAAAACACCTGTGCTGAAATCGTCTTCCAGCGGCACATCAACAGATGCGTAATAATAGATATCGCCTTGAACGAACAGCCCATCGCCGCTTACGTCGCTGTTTGCTGTGTAAGCAACACCTATAGATGCAATGCTGTAATTCAACTCTCCGTATATTTCGCCAAAATCAATAGATTCAGGAGCATCAGGGTAAGAGTAATAAATGTACCCAACATCGTAACCAATATCCTCGATTGCACCGGAGAAGCCAGCATAAAGATCAAGCTCATAGCTCGTCCCATCGCCGAAATCCACATTGGAGCCCCAGCCGCCAAAATAAAGCCCCGACGCATGTTCGTAGTCAAGCCCGCCTTGCGTCGCCGTTGAGCCATCTGTTTGTGTCACACCACGAAATAAGTAGTTGCTTGTTACACCTAAATTTGCACTTACATTAGCGTTGGCAATTAACGGGACCGCTTGGAGGGTTACGAGCAAACCAACACTTAGCAAACAATCCTTAGTCGAGATACGTCTTTTCATCGTTTTCACCTTAAATTTTGACAGCTTAGTTATTTGCGCATCGAATAACGCATCTACAATGACTGCATATTTTGCGCCAACTTTTAGAGACTTAGTTTATGAGCAATTATTGTCAAATCAGGTCCATAGTTAATAAAATCCGTTGAATATTTAATCATTCAATGCAATGAACATTTTGCTTCATAGTTTCGCATTGCTCGACGATAGTGCACTCATTAATAATGCGCACCAAATAGGAACAAAAACTGAAATAAAAATATCACTAAAGTAGAATATTTTTAACGCAAAAATTCGAGATAAGATATGGTTCTATTAGGAAAATAGAGGTAGGTCTTAATTGGTCATGAATACTACTAAAAAAACTCTGAGTAAAGAATGCAAATTTCCAACTTTTTGCACTCTGTCTTTTTTTCGAAATTGATCAGCCTTAAAGCGCGACTTTCGCCGTTTTTGGAAAAATTAACAAAATCTATCATCAAACTAATCTTGGAGCCACGCAATTGCGCGCCTGGCTCCAAATAAACAACGATAAATGTTATTGCTTTGCCAAAAGATCCCCAATCAACTCTTTAATCAATCTATGTTCTTCCTTCAGTTTTTTGATGGTCTCGATCTCTTCCACACGATACTGGGAGGAACGTTCATCTATGCTCTTATTAGGATAGGTTCTTGCCTCGTTGTATCTGTCCGCTTGCCCTCCTGCGAGGGCTATTGAAGCACCACTTGCCAGGAAAGAAGCTACTAGAATCATGGATACTTTCTTCATAAAACGGCTCCGATATTTATTCCAATTAGACCGACAAAATTCAATGGCCTCGGATGATCAGTAGAACATCGAAACTTTAAACACACTTGAAAATCTATGGTGATGAAACGTTTTTTTAGGGGTCTCTTCCGTTTTGTGTGGAACATTAGCTTGCAACCATTCTCTGTAATGGCGTCTGGAACGGGTTTGCTGGCAGATGCTTGAGCTTGCCGGCAATCAGAAAGCAGATGGCAATGAAGTGGCTCGCCGTGCCGTAGCCGCGCGCACGGGCCTTGGCCGCCTGGATCAGGCTGTTCATGGCTTCGACATAACCATTGCTCAAGCCGCTTTCAAAGCCCTGTAGGACTCCGGCCCAGTGTCGCTTGAGGGTGGCAGCTAGTTGTTTCATCGGTTCCAACCGACAGCGTCTGGCCCAGGAGTGCCATCGCTTCAGTAACCCTTCCGCTTGTTCACGACCAGGCTTGGCCTGGAAGATGTCACGCAAGGCCTCTTTGATGCGCCAGGCACGAGCGGTCTTCAGGTTGGAGCGGGTCAGGTCGTAGACGGCCTCATCCTGCTTTTTGCTCCAGCGGGCCATGTCCGTGAGCCAGGCCCATTTGGTTCGCTTCAGGCGGGCGTCGTGGCGTACTTCAGACTTGCGCACGGCATCCACAGCCTGATTTGCCAGCTGAATGATATGGAACCGGTCAAAGGTGATTTCGGCGTTGGGCAGGTGCTGCCCCAGGCCGCTGATGTAGGCTTTAGACATATCGATGCTGGCGTGCCGGATCTGATCAGCCTTGCCCTGATGGCTTGCAAGATCCTCAGAGAATCCTTTCAGAGTCTGGGCGTCACGACCGGGCGTTGCAAAGATGAGTCGGCGCTCGGCCAGGTCATGCACCAGCGTGATGTAGTGATGGCCACGCCGACAGGCGGTCTCATCGACCCCGATGGTGGTCACGGTGCTGTAGTCTTCACGAGCTTGTGCCTGGGTGACATGGTGGTCCAGTACCCGCCAAAGGGCCCTGTCATCAGTCCTCAGCTGCCTTGCCGTGGTCGATACCGGCATGGCCTTGGCCAACGTGAGCGCAAAGGCTTCGAATAGCAGGGTGAAACGGCTGCCCGGGCGAGCCCAGGGTACTTCCACCTGAGTGGTCTTCTTGCAGCCGCCGCAGCGCACCCGGGGCACCTCGGCATGGACATAGGCGGCAAACTGGAAGAAGTCCAAATGCCGCCAAGTTCGCGGTTTCCGGTCGTGAATAGGCTGATCAGCTCGCCCACAACCAGGACACGGTAATTGCTTCGCCTCACAGGAGACCCGGAAATCGATACGCTGGGCCTTTGGGTCAAAATCGATGTCATCGACAGCCCATGGTGACGTCAGACCCAAGGCTTGTGTGAACAAGAGTTCCGGATTCATAGAGATGTTCGCTGGAGGTCAGAAGATATCAGGGAGTATGGCTCAAAAAGGCGTTAGCTGGCGACCGATTCCACACGAAATGGAAGAGAGCCTTTTTTAGCGTTTACCCCTAGCTCAAAAGCCATTCAGGTCGGCTTTGATGACACTAAACCTAATTTTTCAATGCCTGAGAAAATAAGACTAGGCCAGACCTATCTGAAGGCCAGAGCCGCCCTCCCTCAGGTTCGCACCCGTTGCGGCACGCTTCGATTCCAACTATGCTTTCGGACCGGAACACCTCTGTTTGCTTTCAACTGAACCCTTCCGCTCAATCGACAAAAGCACCCTCATGACAGCGCAGAAAAGCATCCGAAAAACTGCACTCCAATATGGCATGGTTTTTAGCATCCTGTATTTTCTGCTTATTTTTTTCTCACACACCTATGTGATAGAGGAGCTTTCGAACGAGTCCAGAAAACATCGTCTTGACAAAGAGGTGGAGAGTTTTCAAACCATCATTGCAAACGAAATGCCGACGGCCGACGAGATCGGAAGCATGATCGATCAATTCCAATTGCTACTGGAACACGCCCTCATTGTTGAAATGAAAGATGGAAGCGTCATTGCCAGTAACAACGTAAATCAAACGAAGTTGCGTATGATCTCAGAAAAGCCGGCGGGCTTTGTCGAAATATCCCACGGTGCGGATCGCCTTCTCGGATTAAAACGTGGTGTCGGAATTGATAGTTCGCTTTCGTCAATCACCATCTTGGAAATGGAAAGCGGACTAGCTGAGCGATCCAGTGGGGCTCACCTGACCTTGCTGGCTGCCTCCGCAATATTACTTGTTGTTCTCTTGGCTCTGGTAGGCACCACTACTTACCTGGCTTTGAAACCGATCGAACACATCAAGGAAGACATGAGGAGACTGCAATCTGGCAAACAACCTCGTTTGAATCCTGACGCACCAGAGGAGTTCAGTCCGCTGATCAAACAGTTCAATAACCTACTTGAACTAGCAAGTCGTCGCCTTGACCGCCATCGCCGCCTCAATTCCGATCTTTCTCACATGGTCAAGACCTCGATCTCTGCCAATCTCGCAATCTTGTCAGACACTGGTTCATTACCTCCGTCCCGCGACGACATAGAGTTCATGACCTCCAACCTAAAGGATCTAAGCCGGTCCTTGAACTACCGCATGAGCAAGGCAGATATCTCCGGCAGGCAGATGGGGCAAACATGTTTGCCGATTGAAATAGCGAACAACGTCATTTCTGTCATGGAAAAAATCTTTCCCGATAAGAGTTTCCGTATTAATACATCCTTGCCGAATAACTTCAGTTGGCCCATGGAGCGTCAGGACCTATCAGAGTTATTCGGTAACCTGCTCGAAAACGGCGGGAAGTGGAGTCAGGCTGAGATTGACGTTTCAATAAGCCAGACCGATTCCGGGCTAACGATAGAAGTTGCAGACGACGGCCCTGGGATTACTCCAGAAGCGGCCTCAAAAGTGATGGATAGAGGTTCCCGGCTTGACGAAACCGTTTCTGGATTTGGATTGGGACTGTCCATCGTGTCCGAAATACTAGAAGACAATTTCGGACGGATGAACATTGGCCCCTCAGAAACGGGGGGCGCCAGAATTACAGTTGTGCTTCCTTTCCCAGAGTAGAGCACAACCATAATTCCTCCGCCCCGCTATGACGGAGGGACTACCCTCCCCTGCTCGCGATCAAAACTGTGTATTTCCACCTCTTTTCTACCGTTGCATATCATCGAGTTTAGCCCTTGAGAAGCGCGTGAATAGAGCCGGCAAAACAAAAAGCGTTAGGAAAGTCGCAGTCACGAGACCACCTACAATCACGCTGGCCAATGGCTTCTGGATTTCCGCACCCACGCCCGTCGACAATAGCATCGGTATCAAACCGAGTGCCGAGGTTATTGCTGTCATCAAGACAGGACGCAAACGGGAGACGGCACCTTCAAACACCGCGGCATCCACGCTTAACCCATCCTGTATTCGCTGATTGATGCTTTCGACCATAACGACTCCGTTAAGCACCGCCACACCAAACAGTGTGATAAATCCAACGGAACTGGGCACGGAAAGGTACTGGCCGGAGATCCAGAGTGAAAAGACGCCACCAATGACAGCAAGCGGTACGTTGACAAGAATCAGCAGCGCCTGACCAACCGAACTGAAAGCAAAGTACAACAACAACGCAATCAGACCCAAGGATACAGGAACCACAATGGCCAATCGCTTCTGAGCTCGCTGCTGGTTTTCAAATTGACCACCAATATCCACCGAATAGCCGGGGGGAAGGTTCACTTCTGACGCGATGGTATCTTGAATATCGGCAACCACACTGCCCATGTCACGACCCTGCACATTGGACTGAATGACCACACGGCGCTGCACGTCATCGCGGCGCACCTGAGGCGGGCCGGACTCAATAGACACATCGGCCACATCACCGAGTCTCACCCAGGCCCCGGACGGCGCTTGTAACCTGAGATCGGCAATGGCATCCCGGTCCTCCCGGAAACGTTTGGCCAGACGCACATAGATATCGTACCGCTCATTTCCGTTGATGATCTGGCCTGCGGCGGCACCACCCAGTCCATCCCGGACGACACTCATCACATCAGACACGGCGAGTCCGTACCGGGAGAGTGCCTGACGGTCAGGCTGAACCACCAACTGCGCTTCACCAGCAATCTGCTCCATGGCGACGTCTCGTGTTCCCTGAACTGTTCGGACCGCCGCTTCAATCTGCTGGCCTTTCTCCGCCAGTACGTCGAGATCCGGGCCAAAGAGTTTGATGGCCAACTGCGCACGAACACCTGACAACAATTCATCAACCCGAGTCGCGATAGGCTGAGAAAAGTTAAACAGTAGCCCCGGGTGCTGTTCGAGCTTCTCCTCAAACAGGGCCTGCAATTCGTAGCGATTACTGGCGCTGGTCCACTCCGAAGTTGGCTTTAAGCCAATATAGATCTCTATGTTGTTGACGGGCTCCGGGTCGCCCCCTATTTCTGCTCGACCAGCCCGGGACAGAGCGTAAGTCACTTCTGGAAATTCCATCAACATGGCTTCCAGTTTTGGCGCAACTTCAATCGCCGTATCAAGGCTTGATGAAGGGGCCAGCGTCACCCGGAGGTTGATCGTCCCTTCTTCCAGTTCAGGGACAAACTCAGTGCCGAGTCGCGGCACGACCAGGGCCGCCAGCACCACAAGAACAGCGGCAGCACCGACAACAGATCGGGTGTGTTTCAGCGACCAGTCAAGGCCCTGGCGATAAAGCTTCTCAAGAGGTTTTAAAACGAAGCTTTCCCGTTCCCGGATACCCTTGCGAAACACAAACGAAGCCAACGCAGGCACGACGATCAGAGCAACGATCACAGCGGACACAATGGCCAGCATGATGCTGATCGCCATTGGCTGGAACAGCTTGGCTTCCACACCTTCAAAGCTGAACAGAGGCATGAAAACGACCAAGATAATCGCCGTGGCGAAAAAGATGGGGCGCGCCACTTCCCGGCCGGCTTCCTGGAGTCTGAGCGCAATGCCATGATCATCGTGTGACGCGTCCAACGGATCGGGGTCGTTTTCAATCAATTCATCTCGATGGGCGTCATGCTCAGCATCGGGATGCGTCAGATGTTTGAACATGTTCTCGACCATAACAACAGAGCCGTCCACCAGCATGCCAATTGCCACAGCAATGCCGCCCAGAGACATCAAGTTGGCCGAGAGACCGAACCAGGCCATGATCATCAGGGCAATACCGATGGAAATCGGTATTGAAAGCAGCACGAGCGTTGTTGCTCGCAGATTCATCAGGAAGAGAGCAAGCACAATCGCAATAAACACAAAAGCCAACAAAAGCGCATTCGTCACCGTCTCTACTGCCTTGGTCACCAGATCCGCCTGGTTGTAATAGGGCTCAAAACGAACCCCACTCGGAAGCGCCTGATTTATGCGCTCAATGCGAGCCTCGATGCCGTCGATGGTGGCTTTTGTGTTGGCCCCCATTCGTTTGAGTACAATGCCAGAAACCACTTCACCCAGTTGTTCAACTTGACCGTCTTCGTCCTTCCGGGTCATGGTCACCGCACCCTGGCGAATTTCAGTGCCAAGTCCCACCTGAGCGACATCGTCCACGGTTACTGTGATGCCGTCACTGGTTTTAACGGGTACCTGACGGATCTGCTCCAGCCCCTGCTCGCCATTGCCCAGCCATCCCATACCGCGAATAACCAACTGCTCCTGTCCGCGGCCCATATACCAGCCCCCAACATTGGAGTTGTTGTTTTCCAGGGCATGCATGACGTCATTCTGTGATAAGTCATAGGACAACATTCGAGCCGGATTCAGGTTCACCTGGTACTGGCGAACTTCTCCGCCAAACGACAGGATTTCTGTAACCCCTTCGGCCGGTATCAGCAACAGTTTGACCAGCCAGTCGTGCAAGCTGCGCAATTCCATTGCGTCGTACCCCGAATTCGGGTCCGCTATCAACAAGTACTGGTAGACTTGGCCGAGACCGGACGTATTCGGGCCCATTTCAGGCACCCCGACCCCGTCCGGAATCAGCTCCCGCGCGGCCTGCAACCGCTCGAACACCAGTTGACGCGCGAAATAGATATCCGTGCCCTCTTTAAAGACCACGGTGACACCGGACAACCCGGTTTTGGAAATGGATCGAACCTCCTCAACATCCGGCAACGCATACATCACCGCTTCAATGGGATAGGTGATCAGCTGCTCGACCTCCTCAGCCGCAAGTCCGGGCGCCTCTGTGTTAACAGCGACCTGGACGTTTGTAACGTCAGGGAAGGCATCAAGATTCAGTTTTGGGATCTGAAACGCGGCCGTGGCGATAAGCACTGCTAGCGCAATAAGAACCAACAGGCGGTTCTGAACCGCCCAGTCGACAACTCGGTTGAACATAATGGCTCCCGGAATCAGTGGTTGTGTGGGTCAAAGCCGCCTTTGGCAATTTCAGAGGCCACAAAAAATGCGCCCCGCGAAACAATCCGCTGGCCTGCAGTCAGGCCGGAAATTTCACGGAGTCCGCCAATTGAGCGGCCCAGTTCCACTTCCACAGGCTCATACTCCCCTTCAGCCTCTTCCACATAGACCGTCCAGTCGCCATCGGCCCTTCGCATCAAGGCGCTCTCCGGCACCGCAAGTACCGGCTCCTTGGTTTTAAAAAGGAAATACACATCTGCAAACATTCCGGGATGAAAACGATCTTCAGGATTGTCCAGCTCCAACCGAACAATCCGCGTGCGGGTCACAGCGTCAATGGTATGAGCTTCTTGGGATACCGTTGCCACAGCTACACGACCTGCAACTCTTACTTCCGCTTCTGCTCCTTGCTTAAGGACAATGTCGGAGTTTGCTGGCAGGTGAGCCTCTACCCAAAGTTCGCTTTCATTAGCCAGAGTCACCAGCGGTTGGCCTGCCTCAACTCTTTGTCCTTGCTCAAACTCATCGGTCAGCACTGCGCCGTCCACGCGAGCCCTGAGCGTGTATTCACCGAGACTACCTACGCCGCTGGCCTTCAACGCACCAATGTCATCATCGTTTAGCCCATAAGCAAGCAGAGTCGCCCTCGCCGCTTCAATATTGGCTTTCGCGGTATTGAACCGTTGATCACCCACCACGGAACGACCCAGCCCGCTGATTCGCTCCCATTCAGGAAAAGCCTTCCTGTAATCAGCCTGCGCCTGTGCCACCGTCTCACTGAACAGGGTTACCAGCGGCTGACCTTTGGTTACGTGCTCACCCAATTCCACGTGACGTCTCAACACCACCGAGGCAACTCGGGGGGACACGTGATAGCTGGTATAGCCGTTGGTCAGCAGCTCACCGGGAGCGTAAATTTCATAGTCAACGCGCTTGCTCTCGAGGGTTGCTACTTCAATGCCGGCAAGCTCTTTTTGTTTGGCATTGATGCTTGCGGAGGTTGCTTCTTCATGACCACCATCGCTCTCCTCTTCGTGGCCATGACCTTCTTCTTCATGCTCACGTTCTTCAGCATGTCCGCCCTCATGCTCATCCTCTTCACCGGTGCCTTCTCGATGATCGTCGCCACCGGCGGCATGATCGTGGCCCGCCTCGTTATGAGCATCTTCCTCGGCCTGCACCAGTGAAGGGGGAGCTATAAACAGCGTCAAAACAAATACTGAAATCAGAGTTTTTTTCATGATGAATATCCAGTTTCCAGAATATTATTGGAAGGGGGTGATCAGTTCGCCAGACTGGCTCAAGAGCTCAATCAGGCCCAGCTGCGCCAGCTTTTCCAGTTCAATACCGGTTTTCAGACTCTCCGCGCGCTGGCCCAGCGCCTGGAGATACTCAGAGGTGGAGAGGTCGCCGACCTGCCACTGCTTCTCAAGCAAATCGGCACTTCGCTGTACACGCCCCTGGGATAGTTCTTTCCATCGACGGAGTTGCTTGTCGTATCGCTTCCAGGAAGCGCGAGCGCCTGCCAGGTCATATTGTCGTTTCCGGTAGAGCGCCTGAAACCGCGCTTCCGCCTCCAGAGCCCGTCGATTCGCAGCCCGGGTTTCAGCGCTGTAGTTATTACGGACGTTCAGAGGGATCGAGAATGTCAGGCCAACCACGTTCTCGCCGCCGTCACGCCCTCCGCTCAGCCCTACTGTCGGCGATGCTGTGGCTTTGCGTCTGGCAACCTCTGCCTCACTTTTCAGCACCTGCCACTCGGCTCGAGCGGCAGCAATTGACGGGTGTGCCAGCAGATCAGCATCACCAATCTCGGACTCCAGCGCTGACCATATATACTCGGGGATTCCCCCATCCTGAGGCCTCCAGTCCGGCAGACGTTCTCTAACTTGAGTTTCTGCTCGATCAACTGCGGCCTTTGCCTGGGCGACTTCGCTCAACTGACGGGATAGATTTAAAAACAGAAGCTCTGCGTCGGCACGCCCCAGATCACCTGCCTGCTGGCGCTGTTCAACCTGGTCCAGCAAGGCATCCAGGCGCTGCTGTTGGGATTCAGCAATTTCCTCTAACAGCGTAGTGGTGCGCCACTCGACAAGCGCAAACAATGATTCAGACGTTTGTGTCAGGACTGCTTCGCTCAAGCCAGCTTGCGCAGAAAGCCTGATCAGCTTTGCCTTCTCCTTTAATGCGCCCTGTTGATCAGACCAATCGATCGTTTGTGACAGCCCTGCCTCAAAGTTATTCTCACTGCCCGTTCTGTCTGCTCCCACGGATAACTCCGGGTTATACAGCGGTTGTTCGCTTGCCTGAGCGTCCTCTTTCCGCGCTGCCGCCTGCTCTGTCGCTGCCAGTACCTCCGGGTGCTTACTTATCTGGCCTGTGAGCCAATTCGCCCAATTGACAGTCTCCGCTTGACCTAACAGAGGAATGGACAATAGTACTGAACACAGCAACGCCCGAGGCGAGTGCTTGCTTGCCTTCATCATCGTTCTCCCGAAGCAATTAGTAGCCAAAAATTATGGGCGGTAAGAAGCCCGTGACGAGGTAGGAAGTGATCGGAATCTTAAGTGTGAACTTTGAAATGAGTTTGAATTTGCAGCCTATTTTAGAAAAATCGCCTAGGGCCTGCGCGACATAAGCTTTTGACCTGCCATGTTTTGAACCGGTTCATCGCCCGACTGGCCAGCAGGTCAACCGGGGCGCCAGGATGGCTCACGGCATAACCCTCAGACCGAGTAATCAGGGAAAGGCTGTTAACCGTTTTCAGCCTGGTGACACCTTCCCGCACCATGAGCATTGACTATTGACTCGATAGTTACAGAGCCGTAAAGTTTATAGACAGAAATGCGAATTGTTTGCACCTGCATTACCACCAGCAAATGATAACGGAGAATAACCACATGTTTAAACCTTGCCGACTATCACTGGCCGTGGCAATCAGCCTTGCCCCGGGTCTGAACTGGGCCGCCGGAGATAACCAGCCCCAGATGCTTGAACCCATGGAAATCATTGGCGATGCTTCTGCCGTCCAGACCTTGCCAGGGTCAGGCTACGTTGTTGGTGAGCAGCAGATGAAAACCGAAGTTGAGACCGACATCAACCAGGTACTGAAAACCGTTCCGGGTGTCTATGTGCGGGAAGAGGAAGGCCTGGGTCTGCGACCTAACATCGGCATCCGCGGCGCCACGGCCGAGCGCAGCAGCAATGTCACCCTGATGGAAGATGGCATTCTTATCGCACCGGCGCCCTACTCCAATCCGGCCGCCTATTATTTCCCGACGCTGAAGCGGATGTCCTCGCTGGAAGTGCTCAAGGGTGCCCCGCTGCTGCGCTATGGCCCGCAAACCACCGGTGGTGTCGTCAACCTGATTTCCACACCCATTCCCGATCAGCGGCAGGGCTATATTGAGTCCGTCACCAACGACCGCGGCTCCACCGACGTTCATGTAACCTACGGTGACACGGCCGGCGACTGGGGCTACCTGCTTGAGACCGTCCAGCGCTCCGCGAAAGGCTTCAAGGAAATTGACCGCAGCAACCGCGATACCGGCTTTGATATCGAAGACTATGTCGGCAAACTACGCTGGCAGGGAGAGCGCCAGAGCGTGACCGCCAAGCTGCAATACTCCGAGGAAACCTCCAACTCCAGTTACCTCGGCCTGACCGATGCGGACTTCAGCCAGGATCCGAACCGGCGTTACGGGTTGTCCAGCATCGACCAGATGAACAATACCCACTCCGGTATCAGCCTGACCCATCAGTTCGATTGGAGTAACACCGTAAGCAGCACGGCCACCCTCTATCGCAACGACTTCAAGCGGAACTGGTTCAAGCTCAGCGGCGGCGGAAGCATCATCGACTCGGCAAACGGCGGCGACGCCAATGCCCAGGGTATTCTGGACGGCACAGTTGATGCCAGCGGTCTGGATTACAAAAACAACGCCAGGGACTACCTGTCCGAGGGCGTGCAGGTAAACTTTGATGTCGACATGGGCAGCCACCAGTTTGATTTCGGCGCCCGCTACCACGAAGATGAAATGGATCGTTTCCAGCCAGTCGATGTTTATGACCAGGTCAACGGCTCTCTGGTGTTCCAGAACACTGTCGCCCCCACGGGCAGCAATAATCGCTTTGAGACCGGCGAGGCCCTGAGCTTCTGGGCGCTCGACACCTGGCAGGCGACGGACAAGCTCAGCGTTAACCTCGCCCTGCGCTACGAGGATGTGAAAACCGGTCGCACCCAATACGCGGATCCCGGCCGCACAACCATCGACAGCACCCGCGCCAATGAGAGTGCTGAACTCCTGCCCGGCACTTCCTTTACCTATGACCTATCCCAAAGCTGGCAGGTTCTGGGTGGCGTACACCGGGGTTTCTCACCTCTCGGGGGTGGTGCCAAGGCAAACGAAGAGCCGGAAACCAGCAAGAACTGGGAGGCCGGCCTCCGGTACTTTGGCAATGCGTTCTTCGCGGAAATGATCGGCTTCTACAGCGACTTCTCCAACAAGGCCGAAAACTGTTCCGTGGGATCGCCGTGCAGCAATGGCGCCACCTCTGGCAGTTTTGTAACCGGCGAGGCTGAAATTTCCGGTGTTGAGTTCCAGCTCCAGACCGGCACGCGGGCGGGCGAGTTCTACCTTCCGGTTAGCCTTACCTACACCTTTACCCAAGCGGAAATCAGCAAGGACAATGCTGCCTCGGGCCTGACAAAAGGTGAGCAGCTCAAAGACGTACCTGAAAACCAGATGAGCTTCCGGACAGGCATGGAACACCCAAGTGGCTGGGACAACTACCTTGTGGCCACCTACGTCGATGAAATGTGCGTCAGCGCAGGTTGCAACAACACCGCCACGAAACTGGACGAGACCGAGTCCCTGTTCCTGGTTGATTTCATCAGCCGCTACGCACTGACCGCCAGTGCGGATGTCTTCCTGAAAGTGGACAATGTGTTCGATGAGCAGCAAATTGTCTCACGTTTGCCCGATGGCGCCATGGCAAACCTACCACGCACCGCTTCATTGGGGATAAGCGTCAACTTCTGACGAACAACCGGATGGCGCCTGATTTCCGGGTGGCTTCGCGTTTACGTCACGACAGCAAAGAGCCCGAGGCTGGGGCTCAGATTGCTGATAAACCCTCGTCATTACGGCGGGGGTTTGTTGTAGTTGGAGCCTCGACTTTTTAGAGACTGACCCATTCTCAAAGCGCCGCTTCCGCCGCAACACGAACATGAAGTGGTCGGCCGGCGCAACTCGCCGCTCAATCCACGGACGATGCTAAAGTTACTGATTTATGCCTACGCCACCATTGTCTTCTCTTCGCGCAAGATCAAACAAGCAATTTGAGCTTTTCGACTCGTTGCGGGCGGCCTAGGCGAGGTCTGAAATCTTTCAGCCGGGAATGGAGCTGTGATGGCGGCTCGCGCGACCAGCACAGCCGCGATGCCACCATCCAGCTTAAATAGAACTAGCTTGAAGTGGGTTGAAGTGCGCTTTCGTTGGCCGCACCATCCTCGATGCGAACAGCCCGAACCAGGCGGGATACCAGTACCTTGCCGTCCCCCGGGTGTCCATCCCGGGTCCTGCTCGTTCGCACAATGATGTCCACAACTTCATCGGCAACAGTTTCGGTCGCTACATCTACTTCCAGCTTGACCATCTTCACTTTCTCCAGAGGCGACTCATCACCGACCAGATGGCCAAATTCGTTGAGAGACACGACGGCAATGCTTGCCACTCCTTGGACTTTTGCTAGAGCATCAACCACATGCTCCGCCATCACCTCTCTGACATAAGCCTTTATTTCGTACATAAACCTTCTCCTGCCTATCAGACTTCAACGTCACGACGTTCGGATGCAAACCACTGGTACACACTGGGCAACACCACCAGCGTCAGCAGCGTTGAGGTGATCAGACCGCCAACCACAACCGTCGCCAGCGGCCGTTGGACATTGGAACCAATACCGTCGGCCAGCAACAAGGGAATCAGCCCCAGAATAGCCACCGAGGCTGTCATCAGAACCGGCCGCAAACGGCGTTGAGCACCCAGCTTGACTGCTTCAATGACTTCGTAGCCTTCGTCCCGCAACTGATTGATGTAGCTCACCATCACCACACCGTTCAGTACGGCTACGCCAAACACAGCGATGAACCCCACCGCTGCAGGCACGGAGAGGTAAAGCCCCGTCACAAAAAGCGCGACAATGCCACCAGTAACCGCAAAGGGCACATTCATGAAGATCAGCGCCGCATAGCGCAGACTGCTGAATGCGGAGAAAAGAAGCAGGAAAATAAGCGCCAGGGTAATCGGCACAACAATCGCCAGCCGCGCCATGGCCCTTTCCTGGTTCTCAAACTGACCACCGAACTCCACGAAATACCCCGGCGGCATGTCCACTTGCTTTTCAATCCGATTGCGCAAATCCTGAACAACACTGCCCATATCGCGACCACGTACGTTCATCTGCACGTACTGTCGCCGACTGGCATTGGAGCGTGAAATTTTCTTGGGTCCCGCGTACATCTCAACATCTGCCACCCGTGAAAGCGGTATCAGCTCGCCGCTGTTGCCCCTAAGGGGAAGCTTCCTGATTTCATCGATGGACCCGCGATAGGACTCTTGCAGCCGGGCGAAAATCTCAAATCGCCGGACACCGTCGAAAACCAGCCCGGCGCTTTTACCGCCAATACCGGTTTCAACCGTACTCATCAGGTTATCGATGCTGATGCCGAACTGCGCCAGCACTTCACGGTCGGGGCGAATAACGATCTGTTTTTTACCCGCACTCTGCTGCGCGCGCACATCCGTTGCACCCGGCACATCATTCGCCAGGGCCGCTACCTCCCTGCCGATCCGGCCCAACTCGTCTAGGTCATCGCCGAAAATGCTGGCAACCAGTTGCGCCTGAACGCCTGACAGGAGTTCGTCGGTTCTGAGCTGAATCGGTTGGGACAGATTGTTGGCAAGCCCCGGGACCCGTTCATCCAAAGCCTCTGCAATCCTGCTTTGGAGATCCTCATAGCTCACGTCCTCTCGCCACTGATCCAGGGGCTTCAGATTGACAAGCGTCGCGACAACGTTCACAGGTTCAGGATCACCACCCACTTCGGCACGACCGATCCTGGCATAGGTGCCGGTGACCTCTGGAAATTCATCTACAACGGACTGAATCCGTTTGCCATATTTGATGGCGGATTCAAGACTGGCTCCAGGTGGCAGTGTCGAGCGAATCTGGAACGTGCCTTCCCTGAGCGTGGGAACGAATTCGCTTCCGAGATAGGGAAAGAGCAGAAGACTGCCTGCAAAAGCAACGACGGCCACGCCCATCACAATCTTAGGGACTTTGACGACAGTATTCACCACCGGCTTGTATAACCGGTTCAGGAACAGAACCAGCTTCGGCTCCTTATGTTGCCCACCCATTTTGAATGAGAGCGAGGCCAGAACCGGCACCAATGTCAACGCGAGTAGCAGCGCACCAATCAACGCGAAGCTGATGGTGTAGGCCATGGGCGAAAACAGCTTGCCCTCAACGCCCTGCAGGGTAAACAGCGGCAAAAAAACAATGATAATGATGCCAATCGCAAACACGATCGGACGAGCCACTTCCCGAGCGGACTCACCTACAAGCCTCAAAACGCTGACCTTTTCATCGGATCGCTCCTCAAGGTGTCGGAAGATGTTCTCTATCATCACGACAGCGCCGTCCACCATCATGCCGATGCCGATAGCCAGCCCCCCCAGACTCATCAGGTTGGCCGACAGGCCCGACATGCGCATGGCAATGAACGCAAAGAGTACAGACAACGGCAATGTCGCCACCACGATCAGTGTGGAACGAACATTTCCGAGGAACAGATAGAGAAAAACCAGTACCAGAACCGAACCTTCAAGCAGTGCTTTCTCGACAGTGCCTATAGCCTTGCCCACCAAGTCTGCCTGAGAGTAATACGCTTCAATCTTCAACCCCTCTGGGAGGGACTTGTTCAGATCGTCGATTTTCGCATTGACGTCCTCAAGCACCTGACTGGTGTTGGTGCCAATCAATTTCATCACGTAACCGCCCACGGATTCCTCACCCGAGGACACCTCTGCCCCACGGCGAATCGCTGGCCCAAGCCCAACCTCCGCCACATCCTTGACGTAAATAGGGGACTCACCCTCACTCTTGGACACAATGATGTTCTGGATGTCTTCGATGCCTTCGTAACCTGAGTCGACCCAACCGTAACCGCGAACAATGTACTCTTCACCGCCTCGCGTAATGAAAGAGGCGCCGACGTTACGATTATTCTGGGTGAGAGCGCCGCGAATATCAGACACCGTCAAGTTCCTTGCCTGAAGCTCCTGCGCATCGATATTGACCTGGTATTGTTTTACCTCGCCGCCGATGGACAGGACACCGGTTACACCCGGCACGGTTCTGAGCTGTGGCTTGACAATCCAGTCTTGGATCGTGCGGATTTCCTGCAGGCTGTACTGCTCTTTATCCTCAGTTTCCAAGGAATACATCAGGATGCGCCCAAGACCGCTTGCGATGGGCCCGAGTTCGGGTTCCCCCATCCCTTCGGGAATCTGGCGCTTGGCCTCGGATAGCCGTTCGTTAACTAGCCGCCTGGCGAAGTAGATATCGGTGCCATCTTCGAAATAGATGGTCACCCGCGAAAGTCCGAAAATCGACGTGCTCTGCACTTTTTCTAACTTGGGAATTCCATACATGCTGATCTCAACGGGATAGGAAATCAGCGTTTCGATATCAACTGGCGACAAACCAGGACTGGTAGTGAACACCTGAACCATGGTCGGTGTCGCGTCCGGAAACGCATCCACCGGCAGTTTTTGAAATGAAAATATGCCGGCAACGATCACGGCGATAGCAAAAACAAGCGTCATCAAACGATTGTTCAGCGCATAATTCACAATTGCGTTGATCATGCTCCCCCCGAGTATTAGTGTCCGTGAGCGGCGCTGCGGCCACTGGCGGTAATGGCCGACATCAGATCAAAAGCGCCCACTGAAACCACTTCCGTGTTTGCGCTGATGCCGGACTTAATCTCTATCCAGTCGTTAGCCTCCTTGCCAAGAGTGACTGGAACCGCCTTGTAGGCTCCCCTTTCATTACCCGGAACAAATACAACGGACTCGTCATCGATGGTTTGCACGGCATCGTGTGGAACCAGGGGCAGTGATGCCGCCGATTCAGTCATGATTCTGGCCGTGGCGTAGGTATTTGGACGAAGGTCGCCGTTGGGGGATTCGAGTACAACGCGAACCGGAATGGTGCGGGTTTCCTCATCAAGCTCATTTGAGATCCAAGACACTTCTCCGGTGTGAAAGCGGTCTTCAACCGACTTTGAGAAGACCTGAACTTCATCTCCGACGGATACCCTGCCAATGTCAGTTTCGGCAACTTGCAACATCACCCACACCACAGAGGTATCAGCCACGGTAAAGGGCGTATCTGAAGAGCTTAAGGTTTGGCCCAACCTGGCATCCATGCGCTCAATACGCCCCTGAATAGGAGAACGGAGCGCGTACTGTGCGAGACTGCTATCAGCGCCTGACGAATCACTGCCAAAAACCGCCAGTTGCTCACGAATTGAATCGTACTCCGCTGTAATTTCAAGATAAGCAGCCTTGGCGTCCAGGAACTCTTCTTCGCTGGTGAAGCTTTCACTCCGCAATTGCTTTTCTCGCTGATACTCCGCAGTCGCGGCTTCTTTCCGAGCTTTCAACGAGTTTAGGCGAGAACGAATGCGAGCCAACTCAACGCTGTTCAGCGCGGCCAACAACTGGCCTTTTTCAACCTGGTCCCCAAGATCAACAGCCAGTCTCGTAAGCTTTCCCTGCAGGAGCGGCCCTACCTCAGCGACGCGATCCGGAACGTAATGAACTTCAGCTGGCGCAGTCACGATATTGTCAGCTCGGCCTCGGGGCACCGTTACAGTCTGCACGGAAAGCAACTCCCTCTGCTCTGGGGTGAGATGAACTTCGCGGGCCTCACTGCCTTCAGCCGAGTGCCCAGCCTCACCCTTTTGGTGCTGCCCTCCTTCGGCTTCCTCGGCGCCGTGCGCCAGTGGCTGATAGACCAGAAAACTGATCGCGACAAACATTATCTGCATATTTCGAATCATCTAAACACCTTCGATATAAGAGAACGTTCAACCATTAATTTTCTTGCCATCAGGAACCGGATGACATTGAAAGGGCACCACCGGTGCTCACTTCCAACGCCCGGACGGCATCGATATAGTCGTGTTGCACTTGGACATATTCCTTCCTCACCGACAAAAGATTGTCCTGGGCAGCTAGGACATCGGAGGCATCGACTTTTCCCGCTTGAAGAGCTTTCTGCATCAGTTGCAGCGTTTCCTCCGAACGTTCGAGAATCGACTCGTTCATCTGGCGCAGTCTGCGTACGGCGGATTCGTACTGAGCTACAGCAGACACGACCTGGCGTTCAGTCGCCAAACGCAGCGCTTCGGCCTCAAGCTCGGAGATTTTCAACTGAGCCGAGGCCTTCCTTTTTTCACCGGAATAGTCATGAAACACGGTCAGAGGCATCGACACACCCGCACCAAAAAGGTTGGATCTTTCCTCCCGCTCGTAGAACCCGAACACTTTCAGGTTCGGAATCGTTAGACTCTTGGCCAGTTTCAGGCCGGACTCATTCGCAGCAATTCTGGCTGCTGCCGCCTTCAGATCCCCTCTCTGGCGCTGAGCCATCGCGACCAGGCGATTAGTTGGTGGCAAGTTGGCACGAGCTACATTGAGCTCTCCCAAGACCTCTACCGCATCAGAGGGGGACACCCCAAGAACTTCCGTCAGGTCAATTTTTGATTGCCTAAGCTTTTGCTCCGCTTCGGCCTTCTGGTTCTTAGCTCTTGCCAAGCCAATGACAGCGGTATTGAGGTCAATTCGGGTCTGTTTGCCCCGCTCAACGGACACCTCAACCAGCTCTTTGGTTCGCCGCATTAGCTCAACGGTGCGGCTTGCCGTTTCCAGCTCTTTCTGTGCAAGCAGAATCTTGAAGTAGGCCGACCGCACTCGGGCCTTGGTCGCCACCTTCAGGTATTCAAGTTCCTGCTGTTGAGAAGTGAGAGTGCTCTGAGCACGCGACTGACCGAGATCGCCCCGATTGCCCATCCAGACTTCCTGAGTGACCCGAACCTCGTAATTCAGTGCCTGATCCGCCTGATCTGGATTGTCACGGCCACTCAGCTCAAGCTCAGGGTTGCTGGGCGCCCAGCGGCTGGCATGATCGAGGTCAGCTTCCTGCATGGACACCGCAGCCCGCCTCAAAGCCAACACCGGGCTATTCTCAAATGCCATTACCATTGCCTCATTCAAGGAGACAGCCTGGCTGGCCTTGGCTTGCTGGTACTCCTTGAGTGAAACGCTCTCCCCGGTGGTGGCTGCCGCCGAAGGCATGACGTTCAAGACTCCGGGTACTATCAGCACCCACAACAACAGTCGTTTGTTCATTCAATATCATCCTGGCTATTTGACTGAGATACATGAATCAGCGTTTTCGCCGTAAATTCCAAGACGACCTTACAGACAAACCTTTAAATCAGTCTGAATGCCGCTCCATAAGAGCTACATTGCGACTGAACGGACATTACTAGCGAACTTTTGGATTAAATGCCGAGGGCAGGTCGAATCGACGAGACAATGGCAGGGATAACGTCGTAAAAGGAGGAGAGGTGAAAGAGCCCCTGACGGCATCGCGTGTAAGTGAACAATAACGTACGACGGGCCTACTGAGGCCCGTCGTGGGGTCCAACTATGTGAAGCAATGTAATAATGAATTAAAAGCTAAACTGCGCAGCCAACTGAAGACGGGTGTTGTCAGCTGACTCACCGTTTGCAAGTTCTTTGTTGGCGTACGACAGCTCAACCCCTACAGTCACCGGATCAGCTACTTGGTAGAAGTTGCTGAAGTAAGCGCTCTCTAGGGTTTGGAAAGAGTTTGGAAAGAGAGTCTCGTCCTGATCACCCTCTAAAAACCCATAGGCCACACTCGTGGTGAATTTTGGCGTCCACTTATGGCTCGCCGCCACGTTGAAGCCGTAAGCCTCGATAGTTTCGAGATCACCATCGGAAGTTATATATGCCTCACCGATGCCAGTCCGACTCGCAGTGCTGTCGTTGTTACTGTACGAGCTGTAAAGATAACGACCTACACCATCACCCAAAACAACTCCGGCCATGAGCGAGGTTTCTGAAGTGACGTTGAGTCGACCAGCCGCCATGACGCCATATCCAAACGCAGCGTCGTCACCTGTAGCACTGACGTCGTCGGTCTTGAGAGAACGGGCCAGGCCAGCAACCTCAAATCCACCACCAGACCCTGCCCACTTGTAACGGGCGGTAAGGTCAGGAACGGTATCACGTGAACCTTCAAACCCACTGGTTTCAGGGTTTTCAGCTGACACCGAGAACTGTCCGTCACCTATTCCCATCGTGTAACGAATCTGTGCCTGACGAATAAAGCTCACACCTACCGGCCCATTAAAGTCCAGTGTGGTCGGGTAAGCCGTAAAGTGCATAAAGTTACTCCACGTCTGACCCGCAAGCCAGCCGTTGAGCTCGCCATAGGCGTGACGAATACGAAGCCCCCGTGAATTGGAGAACAGTTCGTTGCCACCACCGCCGTAGAAGTCTGCCTCAACAACCGTCTTGGCTTCTCCAATATCGGTCGGGGTACTGGTTCCGAGACGCACTCGTGATTGACGGGCATGCGCTCTCAAAGAGCTATCACCATCCTCTACGGATGTATCGAGAACACTCGGGTCGTGCAAGTCACCGATATCCTGGTCTGTGTCGTAAATCATATCCAATTTTACGTAACCACCAATCGTAACCGAAGTGTTAGTGCCGGGCAGCAACCACCCCTTGGAATCATTGGTCCCCGCCATCTGATCCACCTGACTGCGCAAGTCATTGATCTGCTTTTGAAGTTCCGCAGTTGATTGCGCCAAAGCAGATGGGACCACCAGGCCCATGGTTGATATCGCAAGTGTTGCTCTTATCGCTAACCTGAGTTTTTTAGTTTGCATTATAAATCAGTCTCCGTGAGCTTTCGTTATAAGATCCCCTACCGGCGATCGACACCTCATAAACCAAACGCGAAGGCGCTTCGGTTACAGACCACCACCGGTAAGTTGCTGGTTATGCCGGCACTTTCGGCCAGAACAACGCATCGCCATTGATAGCAGATGAACTTGAAACGAAATTGAAAAAAATACCCCCTTAATACCTTTGTATTAACGACCCCATCGCAACCGTTCTTACACCCGTGTCCTCTTTTCATGATTTAATTTTATTTTTTCAAGCTGAGTTAAAGTTCATCTGGTTCCATCAGGGTGCACATCATTCAACTTAAAGGTGACTCTATGAGGAACTATCTCTGGCTCACATCGTTAGCATTAGCCTTGGCGGCAGGAAACCTCCATGCCACTGAGGCCAAGGACGATAAGTTAGCACAAGGCATGCTCTCCAAAAGCAGCATTCAGGATATGAAGAGACAACATAAGGTAATGACACAGGCGGCGTTATCTGAAGTGGGCATGGAGGCACGCCGAAAATTGATGTTATCGACTAAGGACGATATCTATCACGAGATGATCAAATCGGGAGATATCAATCTATCTCAATTGGACCAATTTTCAAAAGATCAGTTTATTCATTAGAAATAATGTCGCATTAATAGAATTTTTGATTGAACAATAGAAACTTGTCGACAAAGATCGTTTTAAAACCAGTTGCATCGTGAATGGTCTCCACCATTCCGTCTTGCCGCACTACTTTTGTAGTGCGGCTTTTTTAGGCCTAGATTTAGTCGATAGCAACTTCCAATTACCTGCTTGGCAGACCACATGCCCAGAAAAAAACAACGCCCTTCAATAAAACGGAAACTGCTTACTTTCCTGACACTAACGGGTTTCGCGTGTACCGGGGTAATATTCTTCTCACACACCCTTTTAATCGACTATATCCATGACGAGCTTCACAGGCAGCAGCTAGAGGCTGCAGCTAACCGGCTCTCAAAGACACTAACAAATGATAAAGAAGAAATTACAAAATCTTCTCTCAGAGATTTTTCATTGTCCCAATATTCTGTTCACATCGAAGACAGTCAAGGTCGGAGTTTTACAAGCGAGAACATTGAACCGAAATTACAGGTGGTAGAATCGTTCAGAAATCCTGGAATTTTTCACATATCGTATAATGATCGATCAATCCTTGGATACTACAAAATATTTAATAACAGACAAGATAAGCTAAGCGTTACTATAATTGAAAAAAGCTCCTACTCCCCAAACACTCTTGACAAAATCCACGGTCTTATATGGATCATATCATTTACAATTCTCGTTACGATATCAATCATCATATTTATTGGGGTAACTATCGCACTAAAACCTTTAAAAATGATGAGCTCCCAATTAACGTCGCTTAAAAATGGTGAGCGTAATAGACTGGATGAGAACGTACCTGAAGAATTCACTGAACTTGTCAAACATCTTAATCGTCTATTAGAGTCGTACGACAAAAAACTTTCCCGTTCACGCCACCTAGCCGCAGATATTTCTCATAGCTTAAAAACCCCCCTTGCCGTCATAAACTCCATGATCAATGACGAAGCCATTCCCACCACAATCGCGAGTCAAATTAAGTCTCAACTGTCTGAAATGCACGAGCTGATCGACACTCAAATGAGAAAAACCGAAATGTCCGGTCAGTACATTGGAAAGGCGACACCGATCATTGAGAGAACTCTGGCACTGGTGGACGTAGTCAGTCGAATCTATCCTTACAAACAGATCCATCTTCAAGAAACATTACCCAGAGAGCTTGTCTGGCCAATTGATGAGCGTGATTTTAATGAGATCTTGGGTAATGTCCTTGATAACGCAAGCAAATGGTGCTCTCAGGAAGTTCATCTACACTTGAAACTTCACGATGACACTTTGACCATTCTTGTTGAAGATGACGGCCCCGGAGTAGCGTCACACCAGCTTGCCGATCTTACCAGGCGCCAGAAAAGACTGGACGAAAAAACTCCTGGCTATGGCCTTGGCCTATCAATCGTTGAGGAAATCACCAATGACTACGGTGGCGCCATGCATTTTTCTATATCACCCAAAGGTGGTCTGCGGGTTCTAATCGAGCTTCCCAGAAGCATTTGACGACTACAAGGGCAACTTATCCAGCTTTAGTCAGCGACCAGCAGGCATAGCAGCCCGATACACCAACGTCTCAACATCAAAACTGTTGCTTTGAACTGAGTTCTCATCAGGCGACATAAAGAACAACCCTGTATTACCTGATACGGGCGACACCGGAGCCGACGTTAGAAGACTTGTTGACTGCGTTTGGGGAGATTTCCCGGATCTCAGCGTCAACCAATCAACTCGCGTATCATAAACACCTATCATATCTTCGGCTGCACTGGATTTCTGTGGAATCCCGATATTAACTGGGTCCTCACCGGAGCGTACGAGCAGGTTCGGCAAAAATAGTGTTTGCCTCGGACTAAACACCAGCTCAGGCGACACGTCGTAAGTCATACTCGTGCCTGCCACCCGGTTTCCAATTTCATAGTCCAGCTGTGGGCCCTCAGTGCCAGCAGGGAAAAATGAAACCTTCCCTTGGGAGACGGTCACCATATTCAAAGGTCCCGGTTTGCTCTGAACAACAGCACCGATTACCCGAAACACTGACGTGTATCGACTTAACTTTTCATGATCGGCCTTATAGAGGTCAGGCCCGTTCGGTGAGATTAATATCTCATAAATCTCTGAACCAAACCCCTGCTCTGAGTAGAAAGACTGCCCGAGAATAGTTTCCCGGCGTCCGTCAGCATCCAAATCCTGCAACCCCAAAATTAAGGGAATGAAACCGATGGCTTCGGCCTCCCCCTCGGCCAACTGGATCAAAGAACTTGAAACGCGACGGCCATTCCACTGATTTAAAATGAGGTAGTATGAGTTCTCTGAAACGTACCAGTCCATTCGGATGACTTTCTCCCGACGGGGCACCTCAATGGACGCCAGGCTCTGAACAGCCCCACTGGAATTAACATGGAAAAAGCTGAGTTTGTTTCCATGCTCCGCCGCAAAATAGTAATCGCTGCCAGAACGAAACGCGGACAACGACTTTGCGTTGATGGGCAGTCTGGCAAATGGAGACGCTAAAGCCTCCTCCTCAACCGGACCTACCCGACCTTCTTCAGCATTGGTCTGTACGATGCCGACCAACCAGGTGTTATTGTAAGTCGCAACGGCTTGACCTCTCCCGGTAACCTGAAAACGCACCAATGGCACATCGTTTGACGCCTCTGGCTCGTCCCGCCACAAAAGATCAGGAAATCGGGCTTTCAACGCCGGCGTTACCGCCCTGGGGTCGCCGGCTCTATCAGTAAACACCGCCGGGATACCGTAAAAGCGTTTCGATACAGCGCCAACGGAGGGCATCGTTCCAAACAGCAATTTCCCTACCGCCTGATCCTTTCCGATACTCTCGATACCGATGACTGCAAGGTTTTGCTCCAGGATGCCTGCATGATCAGGCTCCCACAACACAACAAATAAATCACCTACCTCAACAGTGGCATCGTCGACTGTGAGGGAAAGCACTTTTTGATCACGATCTACCTGAGTGACCTTTGCCTTTGCTGGATGCTCACGCTCAACCGCCTGTACCGCACCAGCTAGTAGTAGCATCAGGAACACAAATACTGCAGAACGAGTCATCATAGGAAAAAGTCACTTAATGCGGATTCATTTTGTATAACAAAAGCGGGGTGGCGCTCCCACCACCCCGTTCTTGTTAGAACTTGTACCTTACCCGACCGGCAACATGAACAATGTCCTGATCGCTTTTGCCGTCCTGCAAGGCAGTTTCTTCCAGCGCATCCATAGCATCGCCTGATGCCAGGTATGCAGCTTCTGCCGACAGCTCAAGCGAAGGGTATGGGAAGTACGAGACCTTGGAGCCAAATTCCAGTCCGAGATCTTTTGAGGACGATCCATCGGCAAGTGCAATGTCCTCAGCCAAGCGGTTGTAGACAATCATTCCGCTGACCGTAATATTGGCCGCTACTTTATGATCGAGCTGTAGCTTGTTCATGAAATACCCTTTGTCGAGGATATAGGGTGTTTCGGCGAAGTAGTCATCGCTCGTCATGTTTTCCTGAAAAATCATACTGTCGCTGAAGTCGACATCCGTGGCGATGAAGGCGTCGAAGTCCCCGTCTTGCTCATTGCCATCGCCCGATGCGTAGAGCACGGTGTACGTCAGTTGGTTTGGTCCAAATTGCAGCCCGAGCTCGCCGCGTCCCAGAAAGGTCGAAAGGTCATAGTTCGTATTGGGATTCGTAGCACCATTCAATGGGACGAAATTTACACCTTCTATTGTTCCGCTTTGGCCAATCACCGTACCCTTCACGAACATGCGGCCTAGCGACGTCTCTTGACCGTAATCCATCTCCACCCCAAAGCTGGAAACGGAATATTTGGAGTTATCAGCGATACTCTTCAGTTCATACTCCCTGCTATTTACCGTACCTATTCCCTCAGCAATTTGATCATTCATCTGATAGAGATAGAAGAGGCCCGCGCTCAGGTTCGGTGAGTAACGCTTGTTCAGGTTGATCGCAAAGTTGTCCGCGCCATCCCAGCCTTCGTCCTGTTCTGAGTCGACGCCGCTCTCATTGGAAGAGTCACCTCGCCCCCATAACAACTGATAGTCAAATCCAGAGCCCAGTGAGCCTTTCCAAACAGCGGCTGTGGCGGTTTCAGTCCAGACATGTCGGTTCACTGACACCGGCTGCAAGCCCAGCGATACGCGCTGGTCTAGCGTGTTGGGCACCAAAAAATCCACATAAGCCCACCGTGTTTCGATGTTCACACCATCACCGGAATAGTCGCCACCCGAACCCTCACCGTAGCGGATGCCTCCAATCTCCGTCGCGAATACACCGGTAACGTTTTTGTCGTCGGAAGTTGCCTTCGCCCAGAAGCGATATTTGACCTCGCCGAAGCTCTCGGTCGGCTCGTCATCTTTCAGCGTACCGCCACCTGAGTTACCACCAGAAAACCAGTCTCTTTGATTGGTGTAAGCCTGAAAGCGGTTATCCATATCACCGTGGAATTCAATCTCCGCTGCCGTCGCGGCCCAACTTCCCGACAGTGTTGTCATCCCCGCAATCGCAGTGGCCAGAATGTTGCGTTTCAACGTAGTCTCCTCCAGTTTCTTTCTTGATTGTTTGTGATGTTCGATTCGTACGGATAGTGGCGTAAATCTTAAAACCAGCTAGAACACCGGACGAAAGACCAAAAAAAAGGCGGGAATGAAGCATTCCCGCCATTAAATAACCTTAGTTAACTCGCAAGTAGGCTCTCACACGAACCTTAAATGAACTTGAAATCCGGAAAATATTTTAGATACGTCGGTCTCGCCATATTCAGCGATCACGCTCGACCCTACATGGAAAACTTATGCTCGAAGCCCACACCAAATGTGGAGTCCTCAGAGTCAGCCAGGTCCGCCTCCACCTGAGACACGTAAGCATAAACCTTACTCTTGCTTGCCAGTTTATAATCGAACCCCAAGGCCAACAGGGTTAGCTCCTCGTTTGTTGTCTCGGCTTCTGTCAGTCCGTACTGAGCCTTGATCTTCCAACGCTCAAGGTTAACGGCACCGCCAACCAGATAAGACGTATCTTCTCCAGGGCCATCGCTTTCTTCTGCCAACTGGTAAACTGCGCCGATCTCGAAGTTGCTTAATCGGACCTTCCCTACGGTTCGCAGGATATTGAGACGACTATCGCCACTTGAATCGGCTTCCAGTGAATCGTCGATATCAGAATCGTAGGCAATACTTCCGTAGAAACGATCATTCTCAAACGTAAAAGAGCTGGAAACTGCATCCGCAGGTCCGTCGTTCTCTGCACCAGCTGACTGCTCTTCACCCGGGATGACGGCAACACTGACGCCCACAGCATCGAACAGACGTGGGGAACTGTATTGAACAATGTTGCTGGTCCGATTTTCACCAGCCATGATATTTTTTATATCCGCCTGTAGGTCGTTGAACTGGTCAACCTTGCCCTGCGCTGACTTTAAAGGTGTGTCAAATTTTCCCGCAATCAGTGCACCGAGGTTCGCCTGTTTGAAGCCGCCGTATATATTACGCTGCGAGAAGGTTTGGCCATCTTTATCTCCATCATCAATCGATATTTCAAATTCCGCCTTGTATATCGCCTCCAGGCCTGCGAGGTCGGTATCGAACGCCCCTTTTACACCAAGACGGGAAGCATTGCTCTGAAGCTTCCAAGTATCGCTATTACCGTCGTCCTGGTTTTCATACGAAACATTGGCTTTGCCGTACAGGATAGGACCGTCCGCCGCGAGTGCATTTATTGAAGTAACGACAAATCCACCAAACACGAACATCGATAGACACTTTTTCATGGACACCTCTTCAGATTAGATAGATTCAAAATGACACTTGAAGTCTTTCAAATGCTGAGAAGATGGTGCTTTGTATCTGTTGCAAAATTATTACATTGAAATATTTTTTTTTATTTTCAACAATATAAAATTAAAACCTTCTATTATATCCTTTGACACTGAATTGAACTTGAATATAAGCAGCCGTTTTCGTACATCGCGTTGTGAGCATGAAAGCGATTCCCATCTGACCCCAGATTCATCCCCGGAACCTTCCAAAAGCGACTCACAATGAATCGCGGCAGGGATTGCGGTTGCGCGATAAAGATCATGATGGCCAATTGATACTCGGCGCGATGCGCGGTCACCTCGGCTCTCGGCAGTCAATTCAAGGCCGAATGGCTTGTTAGTGAAGCGTTTAAGAGCTGAATAAAATGCGCGCTGGCGTGACTTGAAGGAAAAGCAGCCAAGCATTCCCGTTCTCTCAAATGTCATCAGCACATCGGTAACCGGGTTGAGACCGGCGTGATAGAAGCTGAAGCATTCCAGTGATAGCTCCTGCGGTAAGCCATGAAGTTCATCCAGAAAAACCGGAACACAGATGCTGCTTCCCAACCCGCCTTCGAACCTTCTATAACGGACGTCCCAAAAACGGGACTGTGTCCATCCGCCATTATACTTCCACCCCTGGCGATCAGCGGCACTCAGGATGTCGGCAACACCGCCCCAGCCTATGTCGGTGGATCGATAACGCCCATACATCTGAATATCCTTCACTGTCCCCGGAGAGGCCTGACAAAGCCATCGAGCCAGCCACCCGGGCAGCCCCGGATCAGCACCTGCATCCAGTACAAATCGGCTGTCGCTGGTCTCGATGAGTGTCCGCATGCCTTGGAATACCTCAAGCTTGCGCGGATTTGGAGTGATATCGATGTAGTCGGCTCGATTCGCGATACAACCGTGAACCAGATTCTCAAGAGCAGACACGGAAAGGTCACATGCCACAATAACGACATCTTGCTCATGCGAGCATTGCCTGGCCTGTGCAGCGTCAGCCACATCAATTGATCTGGCGTTGAAACGACCTGTGACACCGGCTTCGCGATCTAACTGTTCCGCTCGTTTACGCCCTTTTTCCAGTGAACGCCCTGCCAAGACAATATTGCCGTCGATCCGTTGCCCCAAGAAAGTCGCAGTAGCGGTCCCGGCAGCTCCGTAGCCACCAAGGACAAGTACGCTCTTGTCGCCCTGTCTCATCGTTTCTCAAGCTCCCTTTTGACGTACTCCAACTCAACCCGGGTGTGTTGCGCAGCGTCTGACTCGATGCCCATAAAGGCTGACATGAACCAACTCAAGGCTCTGCCTTTAAAGGAATCGGGGAAGACACCGTATACCCGGTGAGAGAGACGCCATCCTTTCTCAGAGTTGGTCTTTTCAATTCGTAAATCTCCCCCCTCGAACACGTCAACGATATCGATCCCCAAAAGGCTGTAGGTAGTTTCGGCTGACCATCTGTAGCGTGTTGGCGGAAAGACGTCGTACACACGCCCGTCCAGAACCCCTTTTATTCCACCAACCGTTTCAACCTGGAGAAATCTAAGCCCGTCAACAAATCCCGTACCGGGTCGGCTCGTTATCTCAGTCAAAATATGAGCGTCATTTGCTCGGTGAAAGATGCCTTCGAAATCCGTCACTGCCCCCCAAATCTCCGTGCGGGGCGCATCAACAACAACGCTCTCGGTAACATCCACTTTCCGAAGATCAAAGCCTGCAAAGATCAAGAGTCCGACGAGCATAAAAGTTGCGCAAGCCATTATCATGCGGTTCATACCAAGCCCTCTTTTTCTTCAGATCAGACATCCCTAAACCCTTTAGCAACTACAGGGTCAAATAGAGATCTAACGCAGAAAGTTCGATCAAGAGCTTAGATTGTTCGGAGCGATTGAACGCGTTCGCCATAGCTGATGAAGAGCATTCTGTGCTGAATGGGCGAGAGCGCACTTTAAATAATTGGACGCTTTGCCTGACCGGGGATAAAGAATCTAGCAACTGATGCAAGGTTCGAAACAGTAATTCATATAGAGATGTTCAGTCCCCCAATTCAGCCACACGCTTGGTGGTCGAGTTGGGGGCGAGTGCCACGTCAAATCACTGCACGTTCAAATTTTTCTGGTGTTGCAACATCTGCTCCATCATCAGCTGCATTTGATCCATGCGCTCTTGCATCATCTGAATTTGTTGCTCGTTAGACAGACTACCACCATTTTTTGATTTACCGCCGCCGTTCATCAGGTGCTGACCTCCCATCATGTCGTTTTGTCCACGCATCATGCCAGGTCCCATCATGCCGCGATGCATATAATCCATTTGTTCTTGCATCGCCTCCCTGTGTTCTCGCATCAATCGTTGCCGCTCTTGCGGTGATGCTTCATCAGGTATGCGTTGCATCAGCTGGTTCATGTGAGACCAGTTCTGGTGCATCTGCTGCATTTGCTCCTGATCCATCATCATGCCGGGACCATGCCCTTGCCAGGGGCCTTGGTCACCATGTGCTATTACCAATGCTGGAAAAACCAATAGCGCAGCGGTTGCAGCAAGCCCTTTAGATGAAATCATAAAGTTATCCCCCAAAAATGAGATGCCCACTCCATTTCACTTATCATTGTAGATCTTTATCCAGATAAACGCCGATCTTAACGACTAGAGTAAATTAGTCATTGACCCTGTAGTAACTACAGGGTTTTAAATTGCATCATTTGTACGAGAACCGGAGCCGAGAAAATGAGCAACACCTGTGACGGACAGTGTGGCAGTGAGGAAGCTGGCACAGATAATTACACTCGGAACCCCGTTATCACCACACATGGAGCCCAGATCAGCACCTACAAAGTGCCAAAAATGGACTGTCCTTCGGAAGAGCGAATGATTCGAATGGCGCTCAATGGCTTTGACAACATTCGGTCACTCTCATTCGACCTATCGAATCGAAATCTGGAAATTATTCATCAAGGCGAAGCCGGACCTATTACGAGCAAGCTGGAAACCCTGGGGCTGGGCGCTTCCTTGCAGAAGTCAGAAGAGGCCAGCGCTGAATCCGTCAGATCGGCTGAGTCGTCTAATGCCAACGAAACCGAGGAATCCGGCACTTTATGGATACTGCTGGCAATCAACGGTCTGATGTTTCTGGTCGAAATGACGATGGGCCTGATCGCCCAGTCCGCTGGCCTGATTGCTGACTCGCTAGACATGCTTGCCGACGCTGCCGTCTACGGTCTTGCGCTTTACGCCGTCGGGCATGGCATCAAAATGCAGGTCAGAGCGGCCCATGTTGCTGGCATTCTCCAGCTCATCCTTGCCGTCGGTGTACTAGTTGAGGTTGGCAGGCGTTTTCTGTTCGGCAGTGATCCGCAGTCGCTGATGATGATGGCCGTCGCATCTGTGGCCCTTATTGCCAACGTCAGTTGCCTGCTCCTGATCGCCAAACACCGTGAAGGCGGTGCTCACATGAAAGCCAGCTGGATATTTTCGGCCAACGACGTGGTCATCAATCTAGGGGTTATCCTCGCAGGGCTTCTTGTCGCCTGGACCGGCTCCAACTACCCGGATCTGGTTATTGGCGGCATTGTGGGAGGCATTGTACTCATCGGTGCCAAGCGCATACTTGCACTAAAAGGATAATTCGATGTCTGGAGACCGTTCTCGCTTTTTTACGCTGAACTTTCTCGGCTTTTCCACGCTGATAGCGTTGGCTGACCAGGCCATTAAATGGCTGGTCCAGCAATCCATGGCTTACGGGCAATCGGTTGAGATCACTTCTTTCTTTAATTGGGTGCACGTATGGAATAAAGGCGCTGCCTTTAGTCTCTTCGCCGATGGCGGGGGCTGGCAGCGATACTTTTTTATCGCAATAGCCGTTGTCGTCTCAGCTGTTCTGGTCAAATTGATTCGGGACAGCCATCAACGAACAGAAGCCCTAGCTTACGCCATGGTTCTTGGAGGCGCACTGGGAAATGTCATCGACCGAGTTTTTCGAGGCCACGTTGTCGATTACCTGGATTTCCATTGGCAATCCTGGCATTGGCCGGCGTTCAACCTTGCCGACGTGTTCATCGTCCTGGGCGTGATCATGATTTTGGTCACGGGCTTCACAGCCGAGAAAGGTGTTGGGAACAACACGAAAAATCGCCAGAATGACTAGTTTTCGCGCGGTCGCATCACTCGCTAAGCCCTCTGAGTCCGGCTTAGCGAGTGTTGCGACTACGTTTAATTGAACAGCAACGACCAAGGAGAAAACAATGGGCCACGAGCATGTTCACATGTCACCGGATACTAAGGATAAGAGAGTTGCAGTAGCTATCTGGGCGAACGGTATCCTAACCTTGGCTCAGATCGCTGGAGGGATCTTCGCTGGCAGCTTGGCGCTGATAGCCGACGCTATACACAACTTTTCGGATATGGCGTCACTATTTATTGCATTTGCGGCGCGGAAGATTGCACGCCGCCCGGCCGACTCGAAGATGACCTTTGGCTACGGGAGAATTGAGATTGTTGCGGCACTTATAAATTACACCACTTTGATTATGATCGGGGCATATTTAATCTACGAAGGTGGCATGCGATTCCTAGATCCCCCGGAAATCAAGGGCTGGTGGGTAGTTTGGCTTGGCATTATCGCATTGGTAGTGGATGGTTTGACCGCGTTGCTCACTTACTCCATGCAAAAGGACAGCGTCAACATCCGTGCGCTGTTTCTACACAACTTGTCTGATGCGTTTGCGTCAATTGCAGTCGTTGTAGGCGGCGCCCTGATTCTCCTGTACGACATGCGTTGGGTTGATCCCGCGATCACAATTGGTATCGCAAGCTATATTCTCTACCTGGGCTTAACGGAAATCGGCGGAACCATCCGGACACTCATGCTGGGTAGCCCAGTGGATATCGACACAGATTCTGTCATCGAGGCTTTATCAAACGTAGAAGGCGTTTTAGACCTTCACCACGTACATTTCTGGCAGATGGGTGAGCATGATGCCTCCCTCGACGCCCATGTGGTGGTCGAAATAAGTGCATGGAATGAACTTGAAAAAGTCAAGGGCCGGATAAAACGAACTTTGGATAACGAGTTCAGCATCACTCATTCAACATTGGAGTTTGAACACCCTGATCACAGTCACAAAGATGCCCATACTTATGGCCATGGCTAACAGGGCTGCTGAAATGGGTGCCGTGTGGCAGATCGACTGCGAATGGCCGACATGCCACACGGTTAAGAACACCTTATGCGAGACGTAATTGAACGCCATCAGGTCTGGGCCTACCTCATCGCTGTTTTTTCCGGCCTCATTGCCGGATGGACCTCTTCCCTCGGCGACAGGGTGCAGGAGTGCCAGAGCACCCGAGCCATTGCGGCAACGCCGGTTCTGTTGATTGCTCAACTGGCTCTTCTTGCACTTTACCTCTGGCTTTTCCTGGGCAATCAGTTCGACGTAAATCTTGAGCTTGGGCGACACCTCCTGCCGGCCTTTGTCGGGCTGCTTGTTGTCCCCCTTATCCTGGCATTTCTGACTGAAAAATGGGCGGAAAAGTCCGAAAAAGCCACCGGGTTGATTCGCTTCATGGGTCTGATGCCGGTCCCTCTGCTGACAGTCGTACTTTTCATCATCTCAATGACACAAGTCAGCCAGATCGACAGTACCGGCCCACTTATCTGGCCCTTGATGATTCTGTTTCCGGCCTATTTGCTAGCTGAGGCTCCGGTTGGAAAGACTCTGCGCCGGGTCTTTCGATTACCGGTAGCAACCGGTCGCACCGTCATTTTCAGCCTTGGCACCCGCAACTCCTTCGTGGTTTAACCTCTGGCATTGTCGCTACCAGAGGCCTGGGCCGCGGCTGTCGTGGTGATTGTCGTGCAGTCCCTGGTGGAACTTATTGATATGATGTTTTATCTGAGGTGGCTTCCCAATCGGCTGCTACCGAATACCGGAAAATCTGACACTCGTTAAACTTATCTAAAATAGGAAGATCTTACGTGCGTACCCGAACCCTGGTCACAAGCCTCGTTCTTTTTTGTCTGGTTGTCTTCGCGGCCGCTTTCGTTTATTACGATCGTTCTCAAGGCATTGATGAACCCGCCGTTGTTGAAAAAACGCCGCTGGTGAGAGATTACTCTCCCGTTATCGGCCCTGAGGACGCGCCGGTAACCATTGTCGAATTCTTCGACCCATCCTGCGAAGGCTGTCGCGCCATGCATCCCTATGTGAAACAGATTCAGGCTGCATACCCGGACAACGTGCGTCTGGTCCTGCGCTACGTATTGTTTCACAAAGGCTCGGAAGAGGCCGTCAGAATTCTGGAAACCGCCCGCGAACAGGGGATCTACGAGCCGGTGCTTGACGCTGTCATGGAAGCCCAACCCCAGTGGCATGACGATCCAAAGGTCGCCGCAGCATGGGATGCGGCGGAGTCAGCCGGGCTTGATTTAGAAGCCGCCCGGGCCGGTATGAACTCGCAGGAGATTGACCGCATTATTCAACAGGATGCGGCTGACGTGAAAGCGGTTGGAATTTCTGGAACCCCAACCTTTTACGTCAACGGGGACACCTTAAGTCGGCTGGGACCCCAAGAACTGTACGACCTTGTCACCTCCAAGGTAGAGTCGCCTCAATAACAACTTCAGAACCGGCAACGCTATGTCACTGCTTGACTACTTATTACCTTACGATTTCTCGCCGCTGACCATACTGAGCTACATGCTCGTGATGGGGTTCTATGGCGTTGGGCTATTTCGGATGCCGGAACAGGACCGGCCAGGCGCACTGCGGATCTTTGCGTTCACCCTGGGGGTGATGATCTGTTATGCGGTGATGCAGACCCGCTTCGATTACTACGCGCAATACATGTTCTTCGTCCATCGGGGCCAGCATCTGATCCTTCATCATATTGGGCCTATCCTGATCGCGCTTTCCAATCCCTTGCCGGTCATGCGGTTCTGGTTTGAAAAAATCAGCCCAGGCTGGAGGCGCACGCTCCGGCCTCTGGGTTGGTTTTATCAGGTCCTGCAACAACCCTTCATCGCCCTATTCCTGTTTGTCGGGCTCATTTATTTCTGGCTGTGGCCATCAATCCATTTCGACGCCATGCTCAGCCGGGATCTGTACTGGGTCATGAACTGGAGCATGTTACTGGATGGCCTGCTGTTCTGGTGGTTGATCTTCGACCCGCGACCGCCTGCGATCACCTCATCGCTGGGGTATGGCAGACGCATGTTGGTTCTGGCTGCCGCAGGTGTGCTTCAGATGTTTCTTGGGGCGTGGATCGTGTTCTCACGTGACATGGTCTACGACGTTTACGAAGTCTGTGGCAGGGCCTGGCCGCTGGACCCGGAAGTCGACCAGCTCCTGGGCGGCATGCTGACCTATATCCCTCCCGCTATGATGAGCATCCTTGGCATTCTTCTGATGCTTCGGCGAGCCATGCATCAGGACGGAAAATATGCCAATCAATCCAAACCACTTGAGGAAACAGCGTCATGAGAACTCGCTTCTGGCGACAGCGCACCAACATCATATCGGCGACCTTAACGCTGATTGCATCCCTATTGCTGACTGGTTGCTTTGCCAATGACGAGGAAGACTGGAACGGTAAAAACATCAGTGGCTTGATGCCTGAGCTGGAATTCGACCTGATCAATAGCCAGGGCGAGTCGGTATCTGGCGAGGATTACAGTGGACGGGTGAGAATGCTGTTTTTCGGGTTCACCTCGTGCCCCGATGTTTGCCCAACCGCCCTGCAAAAGCTCAATCAGGCAACCAGTGGCCTGGCCCCGACGCTTCAGGATGAAGTACTCACTTTGTTCGTGAGTGTCGATCCGAAACGTGACACGCCTGAGCGCCTCGCAAAATACGTGGATTTTTTCGGTGACAATATTGTAGGACTCACTGGAAATGAACCCCAGCTTCGTGAACTCGCAAAACGATATAGAACCACCTTCGGTTATGACGAACCTGACCCCGATGGAAATTATGCGGTGTCACACAGCAGCGCGATTTATGTATTTGATCGCGAGGGTAACCCCCGCCTTTTAATTCGGCCCGATTTGAGCGGGGAAGAAATTCGGCATGATCTCGTTGCTCTTATTCAGGAGGATTCCTGACTGAATAGACTGTCCCAACTCGAATTGGGACAGTCCTGATTGGCGGGCAGATACAAATTGGTTAAGCAGAGCCGGAGAGTGTCTCAATAATTCGGCAATCCATAATAACCCCGCCTTCACAACACGCACTCAGTCTTTCCAACTCGTGTTCCATCGCACGCAAATCTTTCAGTCGAGAGCGCACCTGTTCCAACTGTTGTTCAACTTTGGCGTCTACTCCAGCGCAGGACTCCTGATGTCGATCTGCTAGCGACAGCAGCTCTCGAATATCGTCAAGGCTGAAACCGAGCCCCCGGCTTCGTCGGATAAACAGCAGCCGCGAATAATCCGCTTTGGCGTACAGTCGATATCCGGAGTCCGAGCGGATCGCTTTCGGTAACAGTCCAATTCTTTCGTAGTAGCGGATGGTTACGGGCTTGATGCCCGTATCATCAGCCAACCGACCGACCGTGTAGGTTTTTTCGCTCATCATCATTGACCTTATAGTTACTATAACCCCTATTGTATCGTTGTATTGCAAATACTAGGAGGGTTCGTCGTGGATAGCTGCTGTGAAAACAAGGCCGGTGAACTGGCACAATTGCGAGCGAGCCAAAGCCGGGTGCTTTACATTGCGCTTGCCATAAACGCAGTGATGTTTGTGGTGGAATTCAGCGCCGGCTGGATTGCAAGCTCTACCGCGTTGCTGGGCGATTCGCTGGATATGTTCGGCGACGCGTCTGTCTATGCACTGACACTGTTCGTGCTGGACCGAAGCCGTCGCGCGCGTGCCGGAGCGGCTTTGTTCAAAGGCGGCTTTATGCTGTTGTTCGGGCTTGTTGTTGTCGCCGATGCCATCCGCAAGCTGGTGATACAGGAAGTGCCGGCCGCCGAGTGGATGGGCGCTGTCGGCGCTCTTGCTCTTTTTGCAAACGGCGTTTGTTTTGTGTTGCTCTACCGTCATCGTGCGGACGACCTCAACATGCGTTCCACCTGGATGTGTTCCAGGAACGATCTGTTCGCCAACAGCAGTGTCATCATTGCGGCTGGATTGGTCGCCCTCACCAATACCCTCTGGCCGGACATCATTGTGGGCCTCGCCATTGCTGCGCTTTTCCTGCATTCCGCCTGGCAAGTCATCAGTGAAGGTATGGGGGAATGGCGTGCCGGTGGCGCAGAATCCGCCAACCAATCGGACGAAGGTGAGGTCGCCACTACCGGAGACAACTGCTGTTCTTCATCGCAAAGCACGTGTGGCAGTGCATCGGAAGAGCCATCCCGGTGACCAACAATAACCAGGTGATTCCATGGGGGCTGCTGCTGTCGGCCTGGCTACTGGCGTTGGTGTCCTCGCTTTCAGCCATCTACATCGGGGAAGTTCTCGGGCAGGCTCCGTGCGTTCTGTGCTGGTTTCAGCGCGCCTTCATGTTTCCGTTGGCGGTGATTCTCGCAGTCGCCTGCTACTACTCGGATTTCAACGTTTGGCGCTACGCTATGCCGCTGGCTGTTATTGGCTCCCTGTTCGCTCTGGCCCACTCACTGCTTTATGTGGGGATAATTCCACAACCCATTCAGCCCTGCACGGCCACTGGCCCGTCCTGCTCGGGTGACGGAATGACGATATTTGGTGGGCTGCCGCTTCCGTTTCTATCGCTGGCCATTTTCGTTGCCATCATAATTCTGCTCTTGCTTGTCCGTCGGAGAATTCATTCATGAATCGTCGTGCCATCGTTGTTGTCGTGTGTCTCGTGCTGATCGCAGCCTTTTCGGCCGCTGTCTTGTTCAAGCCACAGCCCCAGCAGCCTCAAAAAACGGCCACCACCGGTGAAAAGTCTGTTGTCGCTTCCGAACCGATCGCGAACCAACAAGCATTGGTACGCTTCCATTCGCCCACATTCGGGCCTGCCGACGCACCGGTGACCATCGTTGAGTTTTTCGACCCCTCCTGCGAAGCCTGCCGGGCGTTCTACCCCATCGTGAAACAGATTCTTGCTGAGTATCCAGGTCAGGTGCGCCTTGTTTTGCGTTACACACTGTTCCATCAGGGTTCCGAGGAAGTCTCCAGAATTCTGGAAGCAGCTCGCCTGCAAGATGTCTATGAACCGGTGCTGGAAGCTGTGTTGGAGGTGCAGCCTGCCTGGCACGACGATCCGAAGGTTGCCAAGGCATGGGGAGCGGCCGAGGCAGCCGGTCTGGACCTGTCCCAAGCCCGTGAGGATATGCAATCCGAACGGATAAGCGCCATCCTTGATCAAGACATGCAGGACGTCAAAACCATCGGCGTTCGGGGCACCCCGACTTTTTTCGTGAATGGCCGCCAACTCACGGAGTTTGGTCCCAAACCGCTACTTCGCCTTGTTCAGGAGTCGCTCCCAGACGCACAGCAATAGCGACCGGTGTCGATTAAAACACGGATGGGCTTGATGCCCTCCACCGTCAACTGAACTCAGAAAGTTGAGGACTCACGGAAATGCCAGATCTTGCGACATGGGGAATGCTGGCTGCTTTTTTTGGCGGCCTGGTGTCTTTTTTCTCACCCTGCACTCTGCCGCTGGTTCCGGGGTATCTCTCGGTCGTTACGGGCGGCACCGTCACAGACCGTTCGAGTCGACTGCAATCTCTGTGGCTCAGTATCTGTTTTGTCCTTGGATTCAGTGTGGTGTTCATCGCTTTTGGTGCCAGCGCTAGTCTGCTCGGTCAGTGGCTGATGGCCTACCGGCAGGAAGCCAATCTGGTGGCGGGCATTCTGATCGTGCTGATGGGGCTATTTATGCTGGGCTGGTGGAGCATGCCCGCGCTACAGCGCGACTGGCGCTTTGGGCAAACCCTTGAGGGTGGACGGCCCACGGCAGCGTTTCTTCTCGGTTTGGCCTTTGCCGTCGGATGGACACCGTGTATTGGCCCGATATTGGGCGCTATCCTGGCTCTCAGTTCCACCCATGCGAATGCTGAAACCGGCATGCTGTACCTGGCCGTTTATTCGCTGGGGTTGGCAATTCCATTTTTGGCAACGGCTCTATTTATTGAGCACTTTCGGGCGCGAGTGCGCTGGATGAGCCGCTGGAGTCAGTCACTGAGAATTCTGGCAGGGCTGGTTCTGGTTGTTATGGGGGTAATGGTGCTGACGGGACAGATGACCCGGTTTGCATCATGGATGTTATCCGCATTTCCGGTACTCGGAAGACTCGGTTGATCCCGGGCAAATCTTTGCCCACCACTCAGCTGGCCGATAAGGCAGGAGAACCGAGCAGTGAACAGTGAACTCAAGGCGTTCTATCTGACAGAACTGGCAGCAGCCGCTGATGCAGACAATCAGGGCGATGTCGATACAGCGTTCAGACATCTTGAACGGGCTCATATTCTGAGCCAGAAGTTCGCGTTAGCGCACACGACAACACATTTGCGCATGCTACGGCTCGGCTGGCACACGCGCGATGCTCGCGAGGTTCTCGGTCAGCTGGCTCGGGCCTTCGCTGCGTTGCTGGTTTCACGAATCTGGGTTCCTGTCGGCAATACGGGACGTGCCAACGTCAGCGCATTTGAACCGATGGCGGTGCCGGAAGACTTGGCGATTGTTCTGGGACACCAGAAGCCTTCCAACACGTAACTGAAGGACACCACTTTATGATCACACCCTGCTTCCAACACCACACAAAGCGCTTTGCATCCATTGCATTAATGATGCTGGCAATCCTCCTTGTTGGCTGCATGGGCGATGATGCGCCGGATTGGCACGGAACAGACATCAGCGGCGTGATGCCCAAGCTTGAATTCGATTTGATCGACAGTCAGGGAGCACCGGTTTCAGGCGATGATTACAGTGGTCAGGTACGAATGCTGTTTTTCGGATTTACCTCTTGCCCTGATGTTTGCCCCACTGCTCTGCAAAAACTCAGTCAGGCCGTTAGCGGCCTGAGCCCGGAAAACCAGGAGGAGGTACTTACGCTGTTCGTCAGCGTTGACCCTCAGCGCGATACGCCCGAGCGCCTGGCAGAGTATGTCAATTTTTTTGGTGAAAGGATCGTCGGGCTGACCGGCAAAACCTCTGACCTACGCACACTTACCCAGCGATACCGGACCACGTTCGGGCATGAAGAACCGGACGCAGAAGGTGATTACGCCGTCACTCACAGCGGCGCAGTTTATGTGTTTGATCGTGAGGGTAATCCACGCCTGCTTATCCGACCGGAAGATTTAAGCGCTCAAGCCATTCGGCAGGACCTTGTTGCCCTTCTTGAAGAAAGTTCCTGAATGACTGAAGGATTCGATAGTGTTCTTTGCAAGGGCGTTTGTAAAGGCCCTGTTCGACAATCCTCAAGTCCGATAGTCTCCACGCATTCCTGTTCGCATGAGGCACAATAATCGCTGGCGCATTTTCCTTCCATCTCTGCCGTGCAATGATTTAGCGTTTCCAACTTGTTCCGGCAATGATACCGGATGAAATGGATGCGATTTGCCTGGAGGCACTGGAGGAAGCCCTGACTCGAATGTTCGCTTTTGTTTAGGTGCTGTCCGCGATGCGGGACTCTCGCTTTGCCAGGTCAAACGCTCCATGCTCAAACCTAGGCTCAAAGCATGCGTTTAAGGGTGTCGTCCCGTTTAACGAAGTGGTGAATCAAGGCCATGCCAACATGACCAACGATCAAAACGGTCAAAATCCACGCAATTGGCGAATGAAGCTGCCCCAGGGCTTTCGCCCAAGCAATCTCCTCACTCTTGGCAAAAATCTCGATCCCAAACGGCTTAACGCCATAGCCACCACCCAGCATGACCATAACCCCGGTTATCGGCATCAGCAGCAGGCCAAGATACAACGCCCCATGACCGGCCTTGACCAACATAGCCTGCGCCGGGTCAGGCTGCGGACGGTGATGGCGCTGGCCAGCGGCCCAAGCCAGGCGTAACAGAATCAGCAGCAACATCAGCGAACCTATGGAGATATGCCAGGGCACCAGCGTTTGTCCGACCCAGTGTTCTCCGTCGGCGATTCGATCACCAAACTTGAGCAGCTGCCAGAACACCAGCAACGCCATCGACCAGTGCAACAGTTTGGTGAGAGCGCCGTACCGCTCACGTGAGTCGTGGATCATGATTTGGTTCTCCGTTCTTTGGATTTCATTACCAGTGTAGCTGACTATTTGGTTGAGCTCTTTGAGAACTCGCCATGTAAACCGTCATAGATTTTATCCTTTCTTATCAAGGCCCGTATCTCCACCTATACACTGATCCAAAAGTCCAGCTTAGTGAAGTTAGTTCACTCCACGCCAAAAACTTTATCTCGGCTTCTGGATCGGGGCCATGAGTCCACTCCCTCTCGTTTAAGCTCCGGAGAAGGCTGCGAGGGTTGCAAAGCGAACGTTCAGGCAAATAGATTTTGGAATATGCGCAGTAGACGGGTAGGCACTCTGCGAATGATCGTGATAACCGGTAAAGACGTGATAGCAAGGTGCCAGGCCGAATCCTGGCACCTTGCTATCGGCGTTACTCACCAAGAGTTCGCTGTTTCCAGAGATAAAAGAGCACAGGAATCACCAGCAGCGCCAGAATGACAGCGGAAATCATACCGCCCACCATAGGTGCCGCAATCCGGCCCATCACCTCCGACCCTGTACCGGTGCCAATCATAATGGGCACAAGCCCCCCGATAATGGCGGCCGCCGTCATCATGATTGGCCGAACCCGCATACCGGCACCGTGTAGTACGGCATGGCGGAGGGTTTCTCGCCTTGGCGTCAGCCCTTTGTCATCACACGTTTCCAGCATTTCGTTATAAGCCTGATTCAAATACACCAGCATGATCACCCCAATCTCTACCGCTACGCCGGCCAGCGCAATGAAACCGACACCGACGGCTACCGAAAAATTATAACCAAGCAGATACATCAGCCAGATAGCACCGATCATCGCAAACGGTAGCGTGCCCATAATAATCCCCACTTCGGCAAAACGGCGGAAGTTAAGAAACAGCAGGATGACGATGATGGCCAGCGTTAACGGCACCACATAGGTCAGTTTTTCCTTCGCACGGAGCATGTACTCATACTGACCAGACCAGTTGATTGAATAACCGGGAGGTAGATCCAGCTCTTCACTCACGGTAACCATGGCCTGTTCAACATAGGTGCCTACATCGACACCCTCAATATCCACAAAGGTCCAGCCGTTCAGGCGGGCATTCTCACTCTTAATGGCCGGCGGGCCATCCTCCACGCCGATCTCCGCCACATCTGCCAGGGCAATGCGCTGGCCGGATGCGGTCACGATGGGCAGTTGCTCCAGCTTCTCGGGCGAATCCCGGTAGTCTTCCGGATAACGAAGATTAATGGGATACCGCTCAAGTCCCTCGATGGTTCTGGAAACGTTGATTCCACCAATAGCGGAGGCCACTACCTGCTGAACATCAGCGATATTCAGCCCATAACGAGCGGCACGCTCACGATCAATATCCACCTTGATGTAGCGGCCCCCAGCGACTCGCTCAGAGTAAACGGAGGCTGTACCGGGGATGTCGACCATGACTTCCTCAAGGCGTTTACCGATGTTCTGGATGACGGTAAGGTCCGGACCGGCAATCTTGATGCCCACCGGCGTTTTAATACCCGTTGCCAGCATATCGATGCGCGTGATGATCGGCATAACCCAGGCATTGGTTACCCCCGGGAACCGAATCAGAGTATTGAGCTCCTGCTTCAGCTTTTCGGTGGTCATGCCTTCCCGCCATTGATCCCTCGGCTTGAGCTGGATGAAGGTCTCGATCATCGTCAATGGAGCCGGATCGGTAGCGGTATCCGCCCGCCCCACTTTGCCGAACACGGTTTCGACTTCGGGTACGGTGGCAATCAGCTTGTCCGTTTGCTGCAACAGTTCCCGAGCCTTACCAATGGAGATGCCCGGGTAGGTGGTGGGCATGTACATCAGGTCGCCTTCATCCAGTGGCGGGATGAATTCACTGCCGATTTTGGTGGCTGGCCAAAGGCCCACAGCCAATGCCAGCAACGCAACAATAACCGTCGTTTTCGGGAAGCGTAACACCAGCTTCAGCACCGGCATATAAACGCCAACCAGCAGGCGGTTCACGGGGTTCTTGTGCTCCGGCAGCACCTTGCCGCGAATGAAATAGCCCATCAGCACCGGCACCAGCGTCACCGCCAGGGCCGCACTCGCCGCCATGGCGTAGGTTTTGGTGAACGCCAGGGGAGAAAACATCCGCCCTTCCTGCGCCTCCAGGGCAAACACCGGCACAAAACTGACGGTAATGATCAGGAGCGAGAAAAACAGCGCGGGCCCGACCTCAGAGGCTGACCGTGCAACGACTTCCCATCGGTTCTCAGACGTTAACGGGGTTCGCTCCATGTGTTTGTGCATGTTCTCGATCATTACAATAGCACCATCAATCATGGCGCCGATAGCGATGGCAATCCCCCCGAGTGACATGATGTTGGCATTGATGCCTTGCCAGTGCATGACGATAAAGGCCGCCAGAATACCCACGGGAAGGCTAAGAATCGCCACCAGCGACGAGCGCACGTGGAACAGGAAGACGATGCACACCAGGCCCACCACCAGAAACTCTTCAAGCAGCTTGAAGCCGAGATTATTGACCGCCCGCTCAATCAGACCAGAGCGATCGTAAACCGTCACCACCTCGACGCCTTCAGGCAAACTGGATTTCAGGTCTTCCAGTTTCGCCTTCACGCCATTAATGGTTGCCTGAGCGTTCTCACCAAAGCGCATCACCACAACACCGCCGACGGTTTCACCTTCCCCATTCAGTTCGGCAACCCCACGCCGCATCTGCGGGCCAACTTCAACGGTGGCCACATCTTTCAGCAATATGGGGGTACCGTTGTCATCGAGTCCTAATGGAATCGACAGAAGATCCTCACGGGACTTTATATAGCCAGACGTGCGCACCATGTATTCCGCCTCGGCCATCTCGATGACGGAGGCGCCCACTTCCTGGTTGCCTCTCTTAATGGCGTTCTGGATGTGAGCCAGAGGAATTCCCAGCGCCCTGAGTTTTTCCGGGCTGACCTTGACCTGGTACTGCTTCACCATACCGCCTAGCGCAGCCACCTCAGAGACACCCGGCACCGTTTGCAGTTCGTACTTCAGGAACCAGTCCTGCAGGCTGCGCAACTGGCTTAGGTCCTGGTTCCCAGTGCGGTCTACCAGCGCATACAGGTAAACCCAGCCAACTCCGGTAGCGTCTGGCCCGAGCTGAGGCCTTGCAGAGTCTGGAAGGCTGGGCGCAACCTGGGACAGGTATTCCAGTACCCGGGAGCGGGCCCAGTACATGTCGGTGTCTTCATCGAAGATCACGTAAACATAGGAGTCACCGAAGAACGAGTATCCCCTGACCGTTTTCGCGCCCGGTACCGAGAGCATGGCTGTCGTCATCGGGTAGGTGACTTGGTCTTCCACCACCTGCGGCGCCTGGCCCGGGAAACTGGTTTTGATAATGACCTGCACATCGGACAGATCCGGCAGAGCATCCACCGGCGTTTGTTTCAGCGAATAAAGGCCGAGCCCTGTGATAAGCAACGTCGCCAGCAACACCAGGAAGCGGTTACGAATAGACCAGTGAATAATAGCGGCAATCATGACTCGCCCCCGCCATGGCTCATGGTGCTGTGATCCATGCCTTCATGATCCATCCCCTGCTCATCCATATCCTGAGGCGATGACATCCGTTGGAAGTCCGAGGTTTTGCTGGATTCCGAATCGATCAGGAACTGGGCGGATGTGACCACTGTGTCGCCCGGCGTGAGGCCATCGAGTATTTCCGCATGCTTTTCCCCCACGCGCCCAACGCTGACGTTTATCGACTTGAAAGCTCCCTCCTCCAGGGCCAGAACGAGGCGATCACTCTGGCCAGTGCGGATAACCGACTCCCGGGGCACCAGAAACTGCCGTTTTCCCCGTTCACCCTGAACCTCCAGCCGGGCAAACATGCCCGGCATCAGGGCACCATCCTCGTTATCAAACCGCATCCGGACCCGGGCTGTCCGGGTTTTGGGGTTTACTTCCGGATAGACATAATCCACTCGGCCACGCCACTCACGACCGGGCATGTAATCCAGGGTCAACTGCACCCGGTTGCCTGCCTCTACAGCCGAAAGCTGGCTTTCAAACACTTCACCGATCACCCAGACTTCATCGAGCGCAGCGATCGACAGAACCCTGTCTCCCGGTTTGATGAACATACCCTCGCGCACATTCAGGTTCTCAATCACACCCGAGCGGGGCGCGTAAACGGTCATCGTCCTCTGAATGTCCCGGCTCTGGCGTAACCGGCTGATCAGACTGGCCGGCACATTCAGCGCCGCCAGCCGCTCTGTGGCAGCCTCCACCAATTTCTGGTTGCCACGGTTCATCGCCAACAGCAGCTCTTCCTGAGCATTTACCAGGGTCGGGGAATACAAGGTGTACAGGGGCTTTCCCTGTTCGACAGGCTCGCCTTCGGCTTTGACAAACAGCGTTTCAATCCAGCCTTCAACCCGGGGATGGACGTGAACCATCTGGTCTTCGTCGTAGGCCACATAGCCCACGGTGGTGATGTTGTTGGGCAGCCGCCCCTGAATCACCGGCTCCGTGCGAACCCCCAGATTATTGACAACCGTCGGTGAGATACGGACTGTGCCCGCCGTATCGTCTGCCTGTCCTCCGCCCTCATACACCGGAATCAGATCCATACCCATGGGTGATTTTCCCGGTTTGTCACTTTTGAAATTGGGGTCCATGGGAGCGACCCAGTACAGCGGCTCTTTTGAATCGGAGCTGGTCTGTTCTGCAGAAGAAAGCGCGTGGGTGTCCGATGCAAACCAATAGGTGGCTACCGCACCGGCGAGACCGCCGAGCAACACAAAGCCCAGAGGGCGAACAAAGTTAGCCATAGTGATCAGTCCTGATAACGGGTCATTGAAAAGGTAGGGATCTCGGAAGTGTCAGCCGTCAGGTAGCGGAAGTTCGCCATATTCCCGGCCCGCTCGGCTTTCATCTGAATCAGTTCCACCTGGGCATTAAGCTCGGCAATTCGCGCTCTCACTGCCTCGGCAAAGTCGCCGTCATCGTTGTTGTAGGCGGTCAGTGCCGCACTCGCCTGCGCTTCCATCTGTGGCAGCAAGGCCTGCTCATAGAGCGCTATGCGCTCATCCAGGCGTTGAAGTCTGGCAACCGCAGCCCGAGCTTTGGCGCGAAACCCGCGGAGCTGCAGAATGCGCTCGGTTTTCGCCGCCTCCAGTCTAGCCGCAGACGCGTTGAGCTTCCGGTCCTGCCGATTGCCGGTAAAAAGAGGCAGATCAAAGCCAATCCCCACGGAAAACAGATCGGCCCGGTCCTCGCCGTTCGGAGCCCGGTCCCGATATCCGTATTGGGCCGATATCGACCATTCCGGTTTGTAGGACTGGCGGGCCAGATCAACGTCAACACTCTGGGCTTCAATCAACTGATCGGTGGCGCGCACGGCAGGATGTCGGGGCAGTGAATCAGTAGCGGTTTCAGCCCAGGCAGAAGGGAGTTCTGCCAGCAGTTCGCGGGGGACATGGTCGGTGACGGCCAGCTGTGCCTGATTCAGGCCAATCCACTCGGCCAACGCTTCCCGATTCGATGCCTGTTGCACATGCAGTGCTGTTAGCCGGTCCTCAAGCCTGGTCAGCTCCAGCGAAGCCCGGATAACATCCTGCTGCCTGGCCCCCATGGAGGCAGAGGTGTAGCCCGCCGCAGCAACATCTTCCAATTGCTCAAACAAGCCTCTGTTGCTTTCAATCAATCGGATACTCTGCTCGGAGCGCCAGACCCCCAGCCAGAGTTGCGTGACGGTTTCCGCCACCTGTGCCCGACGATTCTCGCGCATGAACGGGTGAACCCCGGCCATCTCCTCTTTTCTGGCACTTGCCAGCTGACGGCTGTTGCCACGTGGAATTCGCTGGGTAAGACCGACGGTAGCCTGAGTCATGGCCTCCTGGCCCATATCAAAAGTATCTGTGGGCAGATTCGCGGCACCGATGGTCATTCTCGGATCCGGCAGGGCGCCATCGGCAATCGATTCTTCCAGAAGCGCATCCTGAATCTGGACACTCTGGCGAAGCCAGGGATCGTTCTCGATGGCCGCATCAATCGCGCCGGTTAACTCAAGTCTGGTTGCCGTCCAAGCGGGCAAACTGGTCAAAACCAGAGCACCGAGAAAGGCCGGCTTTATAAGGTGAGGAAGAATGGACAACGTTATATCTCCATTGAAATGTTTCTGACTCGCAATCTTATAGCAATTATCTGAAACCAAACTGAATTGCAGAACGAAAATGCACAATTTGATTTATATCAAGATACTGTTATTCCTGAAAAAAGTTACTTTATTTTAAATTTTCTTATTTCTTTCAGGATCAATTCAGAAACCGATGTTTTAATTAACTCATCAACCAACTAGGAGGTGTAAAAATGAAAAATTTACTTATATTTGCAGCAGCAGTTACTGTTTCAACGTCCGTACTCGCCGGCAACATGTCAGACAATAAGGACATGAAGGCCATGCACAGCCAAATGATGGAAAAATCATCCATTGAAGAAATACTTAAGAATGAAGAGATGCAGCGCTTACACAGAGACATGACACGTAATGCGATGTCCGAAGGGGGCTTTGAGGCTCGCGTGCAAATGATGACGAAAGAAGGCCGGGCTTATCACAAAGCTCTGAAACAAAGGCAAAAAAATACCGCAGGGTAATCCCTGCGGTAAAGTCAACTCGTGGAGACGCAAGCGTCGGCTGGCTCGGGCTTCGAGCAGTCGACGTCCTGATCACGCTCAAGTAAATCACAGAAATCTGAAACTGAACTGAATTTCTTGAACGGTTTAAGGCAATTAAGGAGAACATCATGAAAAAAATCATTATCGCTGCCGCAGCTGCCACTTTATTTTCTACCATGGCCACTGCCAATTCAGGATTGGCCGATCGGATTAATGAAGCGCGCACTTACCCAAATAAAACAGTCGAAACGAAAACCGAAATAATGACCTGCATGAAAGAAATGCAATCTCAAAAATCAATGAACGGGTCCAATGTCAATAAGCAGCAAAAAGTATCAGTCAGAAACACACACCACAATCATACTTAAATAAATCCAGCGTGTTAGAGAATAACCAGTAGTCGACTGTCTCTTAGAACGACAGTCGACTATTTATTAAATATTGAAAATACAGAAAGTAATTTACTTCACTTCCACGATGCCTCTTCATTTGGCTCTCAGAGTCAACCACCCAAGAAACATCCATTTGACAATCAGGCCCGTTATCGGTGGCAAGAAAACCCATTGTGCAAGAGGAATTACCCCTGTGCCCGTCCATGTGACTACCGGCATTAACTCGCTATAATTCCATCTTAAACCTGCCGAACCATCCAGGCCTCCAGGTCCGGTTCCCAGGTCCAGTATTCGGTTTCGATACGCATGGTGAAACGGCCGTGGTTGCTGTCCGACCACAGGGTGGCCTCCATCCCCTCAATCAATGATTCCGCCGAGGGCGCACCACCCAGCGCACTGCCCGGAAAACACTTAGAAAAGCCACCACCCATAAGCATTTCATACGCTGCCTCCTTGAGTTAATCGTCTGATTACCCAGAGAAATCAGAGCCCACTCCTTTCAGACCATGCCTCATAGATCCGCTTGTCCCATTTGCTCTGGAAATAGGCGATAGCGGCTTTTTGATCATCCCTGGAAAGCTCGTCTGCGAAGGCCGGCATTTTCCCACCCATGGGGGCGCCGCCTTGACTAATTGTACCCATCAGCGTGTCGAAGGAATGGTGCCAGGCATGGCCCGTTCCGTTGAGCGGTGGCGGCGGGTAAGAGCCATCCTTTAGGGTCTTTTTCCAATTGAAAGCGCCTTGGGCATTGCCGCCATGGCAGCTTGCGCAGTTGTCGTCGAACACCACTGCGCCGCGCTCGACCTGGGCCTGTGTGTACCAGCGGTCATCCACCGTCTTACCGCAGCCGCTGATTAGTGCGACCGCAAGAACGCCTATTGAGATAGTTGCCCCATGCATCATTCTTGTTCCTCGATTTCCTTGCGCCTCAAATTCCTCAATCGCGGAATAAAACGGGGAGTTCTGGCTGCATAGGCCATCGTGTATGACATAGCTACCTCCAATGATTCAGAAGTTCATTGCTTTGACCCGAGTTTCACCACCCTCAAACGCAGCGCATTCACAATCACGCTGACCGAGGACAGCGACATGGCGGCCGCTGCAAAAATGGGCGACAGCAGTATCCCGAAAAACGGGTACAAAACCCCTGCCGCTATCGGAACACCGGCGGAGTTGTAAACGAAGGCGAAAAACAGGTTCTGACGGATATTGCGCATGGTCGCCAGAGACAAACGGCGCGCCTCGACAATGCCCATCAGGTCGCCGCGTAGCAGCGTAATGCCGGCGCTTTCGATGGCGACATCGGTCCCGGTGCCCATGGCCACACCGACATCCGCCGTTGCCAGTGCAGGCGCATCGTTTACGCCGTCACCCGCCATCACGACAACACGGCCTTCGTCTTTCAGGCGCTGGACGATCTTGCCCTTATCTTCCGGCAGGACTTCCGCTTCCACTTCGTCGATATGCAGTTTTCGGGCAACTGCTTCAGCTGAAGTGCGGTTATCGCCGGTCAGCATGACCACCCGGATGCCGTCTTTTTGCAGAGCGGAAATAGCGGCTTCGGTGGTTTCCTTGACCGGATCGGCAATCGCCAGCAACCCTGCGACGTTTCCGTCGACAGCAGCAAAAATCACGGTAGCACCATCTTTTCGGAGCTGGTCGGCGTCGCCGTCAAATCGCGTGGTGTCGACATTTTCCGACTCCATGAGAAGGCGGTTACCAAGTAGCACCCGCTTGCCGTCTATTCGACCGGTAACCCCTTTACCATTCGGAGAGTCAAAGTCTTCCGCATCCGGAAGCTTCAGGTCCATGCCCTTGGCTTTATCGAGTATGGCGTGAGCCAGTGGGTGCTCACTGCCTTTCTCCAGGCCACCTGCATAACGCATGAGACTACTGTCATCGAACCCGTTGGCCGCGACAAGCCGGGTGACTTGCGGCTTGCCCTCTGTCAGCGTGCCGGTTTTATCCACCACCACGGTGTCCACCTTCTCCATACGCTCCAAGGCTTCCGCATCGCGAATCAGAACGCCACTTTGAGCACCGCGTCCGACACCCACCATGATGGACATGGGCGTCGCCAAGCCAAGTGCGCAAGGGCAGGCAATGATCAGAACACTGACCGCTGCAATCAGCCCGAACGCCATAGGCGGCGTGGGCCCGAAGAATGACCAGGCTATAAAGGCGATAATGGCGATCACGATCACCGCAGGCACAAAATAACCCGCCACCTTGTCGGCCAGGCCCTGAATGGGCGCGCGGCTGCGCTGGGCGCTCGCCACCATCTGCACAATCTGGGACAGCATGGTGTCACGGCCAACCTTGTCGGCCCGCATGATAAAGCTGCCCTGCTGGTTGATACTGCCGCCGATCACCTGGTCGCCGGATTTTTTGCTGACTGCCAAAGGCTCACCGGTCACCATGGATTCATCCACGTTGGAGCTGCCTTCAAGCACCTCGCCGTCCAACGGCACCTTGTCTCCCGGACGTACCCGCAAGCGGTCACCGACCTTGACCTGATCAAGCGACACATCGGATTCGCTGCCATCGTCGTCCAGTTTTCTGGCCGTCGCCGGTGCCAGATCCAGCAGGGCCTTGATGGCACCAGAGGTTTTTTCCCGGGCGCGCAATTCCAGCACCTGCCCCAGCAGCACCAGCACCACGATGACAGCAGCCGCCTCGAAGTAGACGGCGACCGACCCGTCTTCCTGCCGGAAGGCGCCTGGGAAGATCTGCGGCGCCAGGGTCGCCACCAGGCTGTAGATCAGCGCGACGCCGGTACCAATGGCAATGAGCGTAAACATGTTCAAGTTACGGCTAACCACGGATTTCCAACCCCGGACGAAGAAGGGCCAACCGCACCAGAGCACCACAGGCGTTGCCAGCACCAGTTGAATCCAGTTGGACATCTGCGGGGCTATAATGTGATCGAGTCCGGTGAGGTGCCCACCCATCTCCAGTACCAGTACAGGCAGGGCCAGCACCAGGCCGATCCAGAATCGGCGGGTCATGTCTTTGAGTTCTTCCGAAGGCCCGTCGTCCAGGCTTACCTGCTCGGGCTCTAGGGCCATGCCGCAGATTGGGCAGTCCCCCGGCCCTTGCTGGCGAATTTCCGGGTGCATGGGGCAGGTATACATGGTGCCCGGTGCTACTGGCTCTTGCGGCATCTTTTCCTCACCGAGGTATTGCTCTGGGTCCTCGTCGAATTTGGACTGGCAACGCGACGAGCAGAAGTACCAGGTTTTACCGCCATGCTGGCTGCGGTGTTCCGCGGTATGCGGATCCACTGCCATGCCGCAAACCGGATCCTTGGCGGTGTGCTCACCAGGTTCGTTATCGGTGTGGTGATCGTCGTCATAGGCGTGATGGTGCTCAGTCATTGCGATCTCCTGTTTTGTCGGCGGGCCAGTCTGCAAATGCAATAAAATACAGTAGAACCAGATTGACGATGGGGATCAATATCAGCACACCCATCCACCCCGGATACCCGGTGCGCTGGCAAATACGCCAAGCCGGAATGACCACCACAATGGCAATCACCAGCATCCACAGCCAGTGGCCTGCCCACATGGTATTCCCGAACATGTTATCTCCCATCATGGAAATAGCCTCTCTGCCTGATTCAGATTAATGATGATGCGCATGACTCTCTTCCTGTTTCGCTTGCGCCGATTCCGGTGATCTTTTAAGGAAAATCTGCTCGGATACTGCAATCACGATCATGGTCACGACCGCCACGCTGATGACGAACGGGTCCGTATTAAGCTTTACCCAGACGAAGCCGCCCAGCGCCAAAAGATCCAACAAGATGGCTGTTGCTGGCACCCAGGTGTTGGCCTTAATGTCTTTGCGTAGATAACGGAGCACACCCCAGTGAATGGCAATGTCCATAATCAGATAAAACACGATACCCAACGCAGCAATGCGTGACAGGTCAAAGAAGGCGGTCAGAATCAGACCCAGGACAACGGTATACACCAGTGTGTGTTTCTGAATGCTGCCGGGCATCCCGAAATGCCGATGAGGAACCAGTTTCATCTCCGTCAGCATGGCCAACATGCGGGACACAGCAAATACACTGGCCAGAATTCCTCCCGCCGTGGCCATCATGGCAATCGCAACAGTAAACCAGACGCCGTATTCGCCGAGAGCGGGGCGTGCAGCAGCGGCGAGAGAGTAATCCTGCGTTTCGATAATTTCAGCCAGAGATAGATTGCTGGCGACCGCAAATCCCACCAGCGTGTAGATCACCACACAGGCGGCAATGGAGATAACGATGGCACGGCCGACATTTCGCTTCGGGTCGATGACTTCCGAACCACTGTTGGTAATGGTCGTAAAGCCTTTGAACGCTAGAATGCCTAATGCAGTTGCGCCCAGGAAGTTGCCCAGCGCTCCAGCTTCACCAGTCTCCGAAAAATCAACCGAGATTGAGTCGGCAATCCAGACCCCGACCAGACCGAAAATCAGTATGCCGCCGATTTTCAGGATCCCGATAAAGGAAGCCACCCCTTGAATCATCCGATTGCCCAGCAGGTTGATCAGAAAGGCCGCCAGAATGAGCGCCACGCCGAGAATGGGCACCATGCGGCCACTGTCATCCCCGCCAAAAAGTTGCATGGTGTAAGAGCCAAAGGTCCGGGCCAGGAAGCTCTGAGCGATGACCATGGAAAAATACATCAACAGGGCGTTGAAAGCCGTTGGCAGCCGGTTTCCGTAGGCCTTGTGCAGGTACATGCCGATACCGCCGGCGGAAGGGTAGGTATTGGAGATCTTGATGTAGGAATAGGCGCTGAAGCTCACAATCACCGCTGCAGCGAGAAAGGCCAGCGGGAATAGCACACCGGTCATCTGGGCCATCTGCCCGGTCAGAGCAAAAATACCGGCGCCAATCATGACGCCGGTACCCAGCATCACCGTCCCTGGCAGAGTGAGACTACCTTCCTGGTAGCGAGTGCTTCGATCTTCCTCCCTGCTCATTCAATCTCCTCTTATTTTTTCATGGGTGGAATCTTGGAACAGCAGAACGGCTCATGCTTGGCATTTGCCCGGACGTTGTCGTCGGTAAACCGGTACCAGGCCAGTTTGCGCCGGGTCCACCATCCGGTTTTCAATCGGCCACCGTAAGCCTTGATCAGTTCCAGTAATTCATCGACGGACCAGTGGGTTCCATCGTACGTCACCTGCAATGTGCCATTTGGCTTACGCTCGGCGAAATCAACGCATGGGTGGTGATTCAGATCGTGGATGAGCCCCTCCCACTGATCCTCTCCAAGCCCCTCGACGGTCATTTTTCGGCGCAACAAAAACTGCTCCTGGTTGGTTGCTTTGTGTGCTTTGGTCATGGGGTGACACCTCTCTTCCTGATGACTTCTCCCTGCATCAAAACACTTCAACCTGAACTGCGACTGAAAATGGACACATGCTTTCGGTGGATTTGAGTTACATCAAATCATAGACGAAAAAGGCCATCAGTTTCCCAATGGCCCTTCAACATCAACGTCAGAATGCAATTCGAGCGCCGATCACGGCAAACCAGTCTTCTGTGCTTCCGCCGCCGGTTTCAGCGAAATCCGCGGTATCACCGTATTTTTGTTCATGCACCACACCGACATAGGGCGAAAAGGCGCGATCAACCAAGTCATAACGCAGACGCAGCCCTGCTTCGGTGGACACCAGACCTTTGCCAACACCAATTTCACGATCCTCACTGAAGGCCACCGTTGCGTCCAGTGTCGCCGCGAGGATCCAATAATTGGTGAGCAATAATTCATACTCTGCGTCCAGCTCAGCGGACGTCTCACCTTCATCGCTCACATACAGGTTGGCATCAACCTCAAACCATTGGGGTGCAAGCCCAGCGACACCCAGTACGGCGTATGTTCGATCCGGTCCTTCAGGGGTGTCAAAGCGAACACCCGCTTTGGCATCGAAGAATTTAGAGATGGGGATCTGGCCGACCAACTGATTTTCCAGTGTTTCGTAGGCCTGTTCTTCTATCTCGTATTCACCGGTTGTGAGCAGCCGGACTTTAAAATCGTCGGTGCCATAAAAGGCATCCGCATTCCAGACGCCCAGTTCCTCATCATCGTCGCTGTAGCGGTATTCAAACTCCTCGAACTGAACCCCCCAGGTTGTGAGCGGCTGTTTACGAGCGGTAGTGTCAGAAATCATTTCCTGAGCTGTCACCGCCGTTGAGAAGCCAACAGAGGCAATAAGACTGACTGCGACAAGTGATCGAATACAGCTCATACCTCACCTCCATCTTCAGCAATCGCGTCTGTTTTCGCCTGGGTTGAATCCGGGCCACCTTCGACAATCACCTTACGGAACATTCCGGCCGCCGCGTGGTAGGAAAGGTGGCAATGGAACGCCCACTGCCCCGGGGCATCGACTTCGGTTTCCATGTACACAGTGGTGCCCGGATTCACGCTCACAGTGTGCTTGATGGGATTCCACTGGCCGGCGCCGACGTCCAAAATCGACCACATGCCGTGCAGGTGCATTGGATGCGTCATCATGGTTTCGTTAACAAACTTGAAGCGGACCCGCTCACCGTATTTCAGACGAATCGGATCGGCGTCTTCATACTTGACGCCATTAATGCTCCAGGTGTAACGCTCCATATTGCCGGTCAGGCGAAGCTCGATTTCCCGGGTCGGTTCGCGGTCTTCATACAACGGATCCTGAGCCTTCAGGTCGGCGTAAGACAGAAATTTACCGCCATTAGCAGCTTTGGGCATGAGGCCACTGCCCTTGGCATAGAAAGGATCGCTTTTATCTTCTTTTCCCATCGTCATGGAACCATGGTCCATACCTTCCATATTGGAATGATCCATGCTGTCCATGTTGGAGTGGTCCATTCCCTCCATTGAGGAGTGATCCATCCCGGACATATCTTCTGAGCTGCCCATATCCATGCCTCCATGATCCATCCCCGCCATGCTGCCATGGTCCATACCGGGCATGCCGCCCATATCAGCTGTAGTTGCCCCCGCTAAACCGGACACCACCTCATTCGTTTGATGCCAGTTCCGCCCGGTACTCCCAGGGCGATTTCATTTTCAGCCCCTTGTGCGGGTGGCTGCGGTTATAGTCTTCGACCCATTCCGGCAACCTGGCCATCACCGTGGCGGCATCAGGGAGATCGTTCAAGTACACATAGTCGCGCTTAAACGTCTTCACGAAGGCCTCAGCCATGCCGTTGCTCTGAGGGCTTCTCACCGGTGTGGTACACACGACAAAGCCCAGAGAGGACGCGAAGGCTCGCGTTTCTTTGGCAATGTAGCAACTGCCATTGTCCGTCAGCCATTCCAGCGGATGAGGCACTCGCTCTGACTGGCCGAACCGGTATTCCAAGCTTTCCAGCAGCAGGTCTTGAACCATCTCACCGGTGATGCCACCAGTAGTCGCTACATAGCGCATCAGCTCGCGATCACAGCAGTCCAGGCTGAAGGCTACGCGGACAACCTCCTTGTTCCAGCAGCGGATCTCAAAGCCATCTGAGCACCAACGAAGGTCCGGCTTCAACGTAATAACCTGGCCATTGTGGCAGCGCTCTTGAGGTCGCCCTGTATACCGGGGTAACAGCAGCCCATCCTGCTTCATCAGTCGGTACACGCGCTTGTGGTTTACTCGCTCATCGTTGGCTGCGAGCAACCGATTCAGTCGAGCCGTGATCCTTCGATAGCCATTGGCAGCACGGGCCTCGCACAGCTCACGGATAAACGGCAAATGCCGGTCATCGTCTTGTTTGCTGTATCTCGGGCTTCGGCCTTTCTGGCGACCATGAAGGCGATCCAGAAGATTGGAGCGCGATACCTTCAGCACTTCCGCAACCCGCTTCAGAGGGTATCGTCCGGTGGCAGCAACGGCATGCGCGAGATCAACTTTTTTGACTGAGCCACCTCCAGGGCTTCCCGGAGTATTTCAGCTTCCATCGTCTTGCGGCCCAACATCCGCTCCAGCTCCCGAACCTTCTTTTTCAGGGCTTTGACCTCGGATGCGCTTACAACCTCATCACCGGATTCAATCGCGGACATGCCACCGTCTTTCATCAGCTTCTTCCAACGGAACAACAGACTTGCTGATATACCATGACGCCGGGCTACAAGCGATACCGACATGCCTGGCTGCTCACACTCTGCAACCATGAATGCTTTCTCCTGCGCGGAATACCGGCGACGGCGCTGCACTCCGGTTATGACTTCGATTCTCTCCACCTTGGACACTCCTTTGCACTAGGTCTATGCCTAGGCCTTTGCTTCTACCAAGGTGTCCGGTTTAATTGGGGGCTACTACATCAGCCATTGTCAGGCGGGCAGGTTCACGCAGTTGCGGCACGGCCGCTTCCATACCCTTTTCAGGGGCCAGTGTTGCCCTGGCGTATCCGGAACGTCCCATGGATTCGGCGAAGATGGTGTACGCCTGCTCATCCTTCGGACGTACGATCACGTCGTAGGTTTCCGCTACACCAATCCGGAATTCATCGACACTAACGGGCTGAACGTTGTTGCCATCGGCCTGAACGACGGTCATATCCAGACCAGGAATCCGGATATCAAAGTAGGTCATGGCCGAAGAGTTGATGAATCGCAGCCGGATGCGTTCGCCCGGCTCAAAAAGCCCAGTCCAGTTCTGGTCCGGCCCCTTACCGTTGATCAGACCCGTAAAGCCTTGCAGGTCCTCAACGTCCGCTTTCATCATGCGCATGTCGCCCCAGGCCATCCGGTCTCGGACCGTATTCATCAGGCCATTCTTTGACGCGTCCGAGAAAAACTCGCCCACGGTTTGCTGCTCGCGGTTGTAATAGTCCGGCATCATTTTCAGGTTGCGCATGATGCGGTCACCGGAATGGGGGTGTTTATCAGTCAGCTGTACCACGAATTCACGATCGTAGCGGAACGGCTCACGGCCCTCGGGCTCGATGACAATGGCACCATAGGCGCCGTCCGGCTCCTGAAAACCAGAGTGGCTGTGGAACCAGTAGGTGCCTGCCTGCTGGATAGGAAACTCATAGGTAAAGGTTTCACCCGGCTTGATGCCCGGGAAACTGATACCAGGCACACCGTCCTGGTTAAAAGGAAGGATCAGGCCGTGCCAGTGAATGGACGTCATCTCATCCAGGTTGTTGGTCACGTTGATCCGGACGTTCTCGCCTTCCTTGAAACGCATTACCGGTCCCGGAGATGCGCCGTTGTATCCAATGCCTTCCTTCACAAAATCGCCGGTATCAATTTTTACCCGGTCGACCGTAAGGTCGTACTCACCGGCCATAACCATGGCTGGCATCAGCAGGCTCAAAAGCCCTGTCAAAAAGCGTGTTTTCATCTGTGTTACTCCAAACTACACGTCATTGAAGCCGGGCCGAGAAACGTGTCTCAGCCCCGCGCTCGCGGACCTCAGTTAAGCGAGTTATTCGAAATTGACCTCACCGTACATCCCGGCCTGATAGTGGCCCGGCACGTTGCAGGCAAATTCGATATTGCCTTTATCAGAAAACTTCCAAATCACTTCTTTGCTTTGGCCGGGTTCCAGCAACACGCTGTTCGGGTCGTCATGCTTCATGGAATGGCCATTCCCCATATCCATATTCATCATGTCGTGGTTCAGCTTGCCGCCCTGGATGACGCCATGCTCAACCATCATCATCATTTCCTCTTGATGAGCTTCGTGCATGTCGGGAGTGCCAACATTGAACTCATGGACGAGGTTTCCCTTGTTCTCCACCACGAAGCGAACGGTTTCACCCGGCTTTACACTGATTTCTTCGGGTTCGTAGTAGTTGTCGTACATCTCGACAGTTATGGTTCGGCTGGCCTCCGACGCTTTGCCAGGTTCACCGCTTGTAGCGCCGTGCCCGTGGCCACCATCATGGGCGCCAGCCGCAAACGCTGTTGCCGACATTGAAAACGCCATACCCGCTACGAATAGTTTTGATGCATTCATCTTTTTATCCTCTGTAAAATAAAAATCGCGAAAACACTGCTGGATTGAGCCCCAATCTTGAGCAATGTCCAGAATCGGTTGTTACCTTCTCTCACTAACCTGAATTCTTTCTGAAAAACTCGAACTATTTTCCGTTCAGGCTGAATTCAGGTTAATCAGTCACACTTTCGACTGCGGACCATACAGAGAAGGAAAGACTCATGCGTTTACTGCTCGTCGAAGATGACCGCTTGCTTGCTGAGGGTCTGGTCAGGCAGTTGGGAAAAGCAGGTTTCAGCGTTGATACAACTCCCAGTGCCCGAGAAGCCGTCGTTCTGGGTGAGCAAGAGGATTACCGTGCTGTTGTTCTGGACCTGGGTCTACCTGATGGCAACGGGCTGGACGTATTGAGAAAGTGGCGAACGAATCACGTCAGCTGTCCGGTCTTGATTCTGACCGCGAGAGGCGATTGGCAGGATAAGGTTAACGGCTTAAAAGCCGGGGCAGACGATTACCTGGCAAAACCTTTTCAGACAGAAGAGCTAATCGCACGCCTCAACGCACTCGTGCGTCGTAGTGAAGGAAGGGTCCATGCTCAGGTTAAAGCCGGCCGCTTTGAACTGGACGAAAACCGCCAGAGCCTCAAGATGGACGACGGCGTGGAACATACACTTACCGGCACCGAATTCCGGCTGCTACGTTGTTTGATGAGCCGCCCTGGCCACGTCTTTTCCAAAGAACAACTAATGGAACAGCTTTACAACTTGAATGATAGCCCGAGTGAAAACGTCATTGAGGCGTATATTCGGAGGTTAAGGAAGCTAGTGGGCAGCGAAACCATCTCAACACGACGCGGCCAGGGGTACATTTTTAATGCGATTCCTTAAAAAGCCTGCATCCGTAAAAGGAACCTTGCTTGCGCTGTTACTGCCCGCCGGAATTGGTCTAATGGGGATAGCGTGGTTGGTCCATGGTTTGCTACTCGACCGAATGTCCCGGGAGTTCGTTGAAAGCCGACTGAAAGATGAAGTCGCTTTCCTCGAACACCAGGTTCGCGAGGCGAATGGTCAAGTGGACACTCTCCAGACGGGCGATTATTTCCAGGATGTTTTCCATCATGCCTTCGCCATACATACACCCGAACAGACCATCATTTCACCCGATGCTTGGGCGCCCTTGTTGACGCCTCTGATTGAGAACGAAGGTGACGGAACCGTTCGCGTAGAAGATGCCGAGAGCACTGATACTCCCTCAAACATCCTCGCCTACCGAAAGTCTTTTCAGGTCGGCGAAACACCCATCGTCGTAATCGTTTCTGAAGATCTGGGTGCGCTGAAACGCAGCCAAGCTGCACTTCATGCCTGGACCGCCGTAGTATCAGTTCTGTTGATTATGCTCTTGGTCGCCGTGCTCTGGTTCGGAATCACGATGTCCATGCGACCGGTTGTCACACTCAAAGCCGCATTAAAAAGACTCCAGGACGGAGAGATCTCCCGAATCAACGTTCAGTCGCCAGAGGAGTTCCACCCGCTGGTTCTTCAACTAAATCAGTTGCTGGACTCCTTAGATCAGCGACTGGAGCGCTCCAGGGACGCTCTCGCAAACCTGTCTCATAGCGTCAAAACCCCCATCGCAGCCGTCCGGCAGATACTGGAAGACGACACACGTCCTCTCGACACCAATCTAAGGCGCCAGATGGTGGAGCGACTAAGCGATATCGACAGGCAATTAGAAGCTGAAATGCGTCGAAGCCGTTTTGCAGGGCCCCAGATTGGAAAAAGCGCCTACCCCATAAAACAGGCACGGGATCTTTTGTGGATGCTCGGTCGTTTATATCCGGAAAAGTCGTTTGAACTATCGAGTTCTCTGCCTGAAGACAGCCGATGGCCGATAGAAGAACATGATCTAAATGAAGTATTGGGCAACTTACTCGACAATGCTGGCAAATGGTCTTCGAGATGCGTAGAGCTCTCTGTGGAACAAGGCAGCGGCTTCAAGCGAATAGTTGTTGCTGATGATGGCCCAGGGGTTAATCACAAGGATTTAGCCAGTTTGGGCCAAAGGGGTCTGCGGCTAGATGAGCAAACACCTGGGCACGGTCTCGGCCTTGCTATCGTTCGAGATATAGTGACTCGCTATGAAGGTAAAATCAGCTTTTCGACTAAGTCCTGTAGCGGTTTACGCGTTTCTATCGAATTATTAAGATAAAATCGAATGTTCGCTTTTGTTTAGAAGCTGAGGCTCTCGACCGGTCACAGAATGACCGTTCATTGTTGGAATAATGCTATGCGGCTGATTTGTGCCATATGGGGGAGGGACTCATTAGAGCCAGTCTGAGTATGAAAGATAAAAACGCCACTCTCTTCACCTCTGTGCTGGACCCACAGCAGCCAGATCTTGCACCATTAAAGGCCTGGCCGTGGCAGTCCGGGTAGCATGGCCTCCACGTCAATCTTGTAGGTAGTAAAAAAAGCTTCCGCCGCTTCAATCAGAGCCGTCTCGGTTTTGAGTATTCCGAGATAGACCGGCCATTCGGCGTCTATCAGTTCGGTTCTGTAACGGTCCGGGTCGATGGACCCCAGCTGTGCCAGGAACCGGAACTCCATTTCGTTCATGACGATGTAATCGCAGCGGTTGCGCAGAAACATTTGCAGCATTTGCTGGGTGTTGTATGCGTCATGGCGCACCAGCTGGCTCCCGATCCGCTCCTCGAGTCGATCACTGTAGACAAACCATCTGCGAAGGCAGATGCCTCCCTCAAGGTCATCGAAGGAGTCCGTTTTAAGGCTTGGTTGCGCGAACACACGATCGCGCCAGGTCAACAGCGGCCCAACGGCGTGCACTCTGTCCGGCAGAGGCATCCATAGCGGGTTGGCAAAAACCGCGTTGGCCAGTCCTCTTTCCAACGCCCAGGCCTGGCGTTTACGAGCCATCGAGAGGAAATCGGCCGAGATACCAGTCTCCATCGTGAAGTCATTGATCACCTCGACCAGAATGCCCTCTTTGAGTTCGCTGCCGTAATAAAACGGCATAAAGCCCTCGTCTGATCCCATAATCTGAAGCGTTTGGGAATAAACTGGAAGGAGCCAGACTGCCATTACAAAAAACAGAACTACTCTCATTCGGTCCCCGTCGAAGTGATCAATCGGGTAAGGTCGTCGTTTGCCCAACGCTGCCTTACTGGTTAAAGACAGTTTGGCTCGAATTCCGGCCAGATGCCATGACAGAGTCGATATCGCTGCGAAGTCAGCTTTACCCACAAAAACTGTGGATAACTTTGTGGGAAGCGTTCGGATAGGTGCCTTCAGCCCTGCAATGGCAGGGCCTCAGCAATTGTGGCGTTTTAATGACCGGCCAAAGAACAAACAGTCTCGCCAGGGCTATCGAATACCCTTGGACTGCAGCCACTGACTGATTTGCGCCTGATTCATAGCGCCACTCTGGCGGGCCACTTCCCTGCCATTCTGGAACAGGATCATGGTGGGGATGCTACGAATGCCAAACTGGCTGGCGGGGCCCTGGGCCTGTTCAGTATTGAGCTTGGCAAACCGTACCTTGCCCCGCCAGTCCTTCGCGGCCTGTTCAAACTGCGGTGCCATCATTTTGCAGGGGCCACACCAGCTCGCCCAGAAGTCCACCAGCACCGGCAAATCACTGCGCCCGGTATGGGCTGCGAAGCTCTGGTCTGTGAGTTCCAGAACCTGATCCGGCCACAACGGCTGTTTGCAGGCGCCACAATTTCCGCCGGCTGACAATTTCTCCGCCGGTACTCGATTGACCTTGTGGCAGTGGGGACAAACCAGGTGTCGGATGTCGGTCATGATTCATTACCCTCAGAGTGTTTACTGGTAAAGATGATCAGGGCAGACGGCAGGAAATCAAGCTGCAGCGCTCACGCTCGCATCGCCAGACCGGCCGTTTGCGACCATAATGATCAACAAGAGTGGGAAAGCATCAGGAATACAGGGGTTCAGCATGAGAAGACTCGATGGCAAAACGGCTCTGGTTACCGGAGCGGCCAGAGGCATTGGTGAGGCGATCGCCGTTCAGTTCGCCAAGCATGGAGCGAAGGTCATCGTGTCAGATATTGACGATCAGCAGGGTCAGGCACTCGTTGATAGCTCAGAATTCGACATGCACTATCTCCATCTGGACGTGAGCGATGAAGCCCAGTGGATCGATTGCGCCAGCTTGATCGAAGAGCAGTTCGGGGGCCTGGACATTCTGGTGAATAACGCCGGCATTACCGGATTTCTGGAGAGTAGCGGGCCTCACGATCCGGAAAACCTCGATCTTGATTCCTGGCAGACCGTTCATGCAACGAACCTTAACGGTGTTGCCCTGGGCTGCAAGTATGGGATCAGGCTGATGAAGACCTCCCGGGCCGCCAGCATCGTCAACATTTCCTCCAGATCGGGGATTGTTGGTATTCCCGGGGCGGCTGCTTACGCGTCCAGCAAGGCCGGCGTCCGGAATCACACCAAGACCGTGGCTCTCTACTGTGCCGAAAAAGGCTACCCTATCCGGTGCAACTCCATTCATCCCGGCGCCATTATGAGCCCGATGTGGGAAGCAATGCTTGGAGAGGGGGAAGCCCGGGAAGCCGCAATCGCCGAGGTAGAAGCCGGCGTTCCGATTGGCAGGATGGGAAAGCCCGAAGATGTTGCCTACGCGGCCCTGTACCTGGCCTCTGACGAATCAAACTATGTGACAGGCATCGAGCTGAACATCGACGGCGGCATACTGGCCGGAAGCGCCTCCGCTCCGGCCAGACGTTAAGGCCCAAATTCAGAATTCGGACATCACATCCTGCAGATCCTGCTTGAGCTCTGCAGGTTCGGTGATCCACACCGTTTTATCGAGGCCGGGAAACACACCCACATCCAGGCCATCCTTCGTTAAGCCGGGAACCCACTTCCGGAAGAAATCGGGCAATGAAATGCTTCGAGGCGTCAGCTCTTCGCCGCCGCTGGCATACTCGGAAGCAAAGGCCGCAGTGGGCCAAACCGGCAGGTACTCCACATCGCCGTCATCCGAGGCAATCTTCAGGAAGCGGCTGTCGTTGTTGACCAGAATCCAGACTTCCCGGTCCTCGGCCACCTGGCTCAGGAAGTAGTCGTACCGCTCTTCACCATCCATTTCCATTACCTGATTCTGTTCGTTATTGCTCATGTCGGGTACGCCACTCCTATTAAACATTTCCAACCGGGGCTCAGGATTCCACCACACGGGCCCGGAGTCTCGGTAGCTGGGCCGGGTAGTGTTCCTGGATGAAGGTTACTATGCCCTCCCGAACCGCACATCTCAGGTCCCAGTTCTTGCTGGAATCGGCAGCGCTCATCAGAAACCGCACCTGGATCGCCTGATCGCTGGAATCGGTTACCTGTACTGATGAAAATTCGCCATCCCATAGCCCCGACTCGTTCAGCAGGCGGGCAAACTCTTGTCTGAGTGGTTCAACCGGCATGGTGTAGTCCACCCAGACAAAGACCGTTCCCAGCAGCTCCGAGGTATTTCTGGACCAGTTCTGGAACGGGTTCTCGATAAACCATTGCAACGGCACCACCAGGCGGCGCAGATCCCAGACCCGCAAGACCACATAGGTGGCTGTTACCTCTTCCACCCAGCACCACTCGCCCTGCACGTGCAGGACATCGTCTATGCGGAAGGGCTGAGTGAGGGCGATCTGCATACCTGCCAGCAGATTGCTCAATACCGGGCGAGCCGCGAAGCCAAGAATCAGACCGCCAACGCCAGCAGAAGCCAGCAGGCTCGCGCCCATATGCTGAACGGATTCAAAGGTCATCAGGGCAGCGCCCAGGCCGATAATAACGATCAGGATGTTCAGTGCCCGAACGAGAAAGCGGGTCTGGGTTTCGACCTTGCGCGCCCGTTTCCACTGCCCTTCCAGCACCGGATTTAGCGCCACAATGACCTCGCCGATGGCTGAGGTCAGCCGAACCGCCGCCCAGGTAATGGCGAGCACAAGCAACAGGGTTGTCACCTGCTGGATCGCCGCCATCAGGGGCAGATCAGGTGGTGCAGTCTGCAGAGAGCCAGCCAGCGCAAGCAGGCAAAAAACCACACCGAGCGCCCGCGCCGCCGCATCCAGGAACAACCGGATAACCGTTCTGGACTCGGAAAAATGCCGGAACACAGCGAGGGCAAGCCGGTAGACGATATAGGTGACCGCAACCGCCAGAATCGCCGAAAACCCCGGCCACAACCACGCCGTGAAACCGGCCTCAAACGATTCCAGCATCAGCCCTCCAGGAGCTTTCGATCAGAAGAGTCCGCGGCGAGCATGTTTCTGGGTCGCCGCGTTCCATAAAAGCCTAGACCAGGCCCTGCTCTCGCGCCATTGCCATGGCCGCTTTCGGGCCGGTCCAGAGCGAGGGAAGGATAATCAACGAAACCGGAATCGCCGTCAGCACAATGAACTGCTGCAGCACACCAATCTGGCCGGCGCCCATGTACAGAAGAATCGCCGCCATTAATGCCATGGCACCACCCCAGAACACACGAATCCACGGGTTCGGTTCGTCATGGCCTGCGCCGACCATGGCAATGGAATAGCTCATGGAGTCGCCGGTGGTGGCGACGAAAATGGTTGTCAGCAGCAGAATCGCAGCCGCCATCCAGGTACCACCGGGCAGGGCCTGTGCCACCGTCAGAGTGGCGACATCAAAGCGGAAGTTATTAAGCGCTTCGGTGAGGTCGAAGGTACCGGCAAGCTGGTGGTAGATACCGGAGCCCCCCAGTAGGGTGAACCAGATGGTGGTGGCGATCGGCGCCAGCACGGCTACCGCCAGGACCATTTCGCGTACCGTCCGGCCCCGGGAAATTCTGGCGACGAAGACCGCCATCAGCGGCGTGTAGCCAATAAACCAGGCGAAGAAGAACACCGTCCACCATTTCATCCACCAGGCTGGCGCCGTTTCGGCAGTCATGGTTGCCATGGCAAAGAAGGAGGTGACGTATTCACCCATAGACTGGGTGTAGGTATTTGCCAGGAACAGAGTTGGCCCGAAAACAAAAATGACACCGGCAATCACCAGCGCCAGTATGACGTTAAAACGGCTCAGCAACTGGATACCCTTGTGCAGACCGGTCATGGCAGATGTCATGTAAACGCCGGCTAATACCACCAGCACGGTCAACTGGGTGCCATAGCCGTCCGCCACGCCAAACAGCTCGTGCAACCCAAAGCTCATCTGGGTGGCGAGAAAACCGATGGGGCCGACGGTTCCGGCCACCACAGCGATCACACAGAAAGCATCAATAACCCCGCCGAGGCGGCCCTGAATCACCTTCTCACCGAAAACCGGGTACAGCAGCGTTCTCGGTTGCAGCGGCTTGCCCTGGCCGTAATGGGCCCGGGTCAGTACCAGCGCGGTAAGGGAGCCGAGCACGGCCCAGGCCAGGAATCCCCAGTGAGTAAACGACTGGGCCATAGCCGGGGCGACCGCTGCGGCGGAGCCGGCTTCGGTGTCAAACGCCGGGGGCGTCACGACGAAGTGGTAAACCGGTTCACCGGCGGCAAAGAACACGCCGCCACCGGCCAACAAGGTACACATGATCATCGACAACCACCGGAAACGGCCTATTTCCGGCTTTTCCAGCCCGCCGATCCGTGCGGCGCCAGCGCGACTCAGGGCTGTGCCAATTGCAATGAAAAACGTCAGAAGTAGCAGCAACTGGAAAAAGGATCCCAGGTAGGTGGCGGTCCACGCAAACCCGGCGCCGATCAGGTCGGCCACGTGGCTGCTGTCGATGATTGAAGCACCCACGAATAGAAGAATGAAGCCGATAGTGAGCACCAGAACGACGGGATCACTGTCTGAAAACGGTCCGCTTCTGGCTCGCGGGAGAGATTGGGATTGAACGGTCATCTGGTCTGCCTCCGGAAGAAAAAGCCGCGCAGGCTACAGGAAGTGAAAGCCTCTTGCACGGGGGATTTCTGAAAATACGCATGGTCCGATGAAAAACATCACCGTATTGTTAGGATTCTATCTTTCTTGGAGGTTTCTTTTGTCCCATCTGTACCTGGCGATAATGCTGGGCATGACCGTGGCACTCGGACCCCTGGCGCTTGATGCCTACTTGCCTGCTTTCCCGGATATCGCCGATGGCCTGGGCATTGATCACGGGCATGTGGGGCTGACCCTCAGCGCCTATGTCACCACGCTGGGTCTGGCACAGCTGGTTGGCGGCCCCATGTCTGACCGATACGGTCGCAAGCCAATCCTTTTCGGAGGACTGCTGATCTTCATGGCCGGAGCCGTCATGGTCTCTATGGCCGACAGTCTGTCCGACATGGTGTTCTGGCGGATAGCCCAGGGGATTGGTGGCGCCTTCTGTGCGGTATCGGTTCCTGCCATTGTTCGCGACGAAGTCAGTGGGCAAGACGCCGCAAGGCTGTTTGGCCTGATTGGTCTGATCATGTTCATAGCCCCGGCTGCGGCTCCCTCGCTGGGGTCACTCATGCTGGCGCTTGGCGAGTGGCAGTGGATCTTTCTCATGCTGGCCGGCTACGCGGCGTTTTTAGTGGTGGTTCTGCAGGTGGCGCTTTTCCCGAAGCTGAAACCAAGAGCCCCCATCAAGACACCGGTTCGATCCCTGGTGACCAACTATCTGCTCGTGCTCCGGCACACAACCACCATGCGGTTCATCGGGATACAGGTCCTCTGTTTCAGCACCATGTTGTTATTTATTACCCATTGCTCGTTCATCTACCAGGAGTGGTACGGTCTCTCCAACAGCACCTTCGCCATCCTGTTCGCCGCCAACATTGGCTTCATGGCTGGCCTCAATTTGCTCAACCGCCCCCTGCTGAGACGATTTTCCTCAGTGCAGTTGGTGCGCGCCCAGGTCATCGCCCAATGGCTGGCCCTTGTCGCTCTGGTTGCCAGCGTCCAACTCCAGGGACCGCTCTGGTTGGTGGCAGGTTGCATCATTGTTGCCATTGGCTGCCAGGGCGGCATCGTGCCCAACAACATGGCCAACGCCATGGAATTCTTTCCGAACCTCAGCGGCACCGCCGCGGCACTGCTGGGCGCGTCGCAATTTACCATTGCCGGCGCCATCAGCACCCTGTCCTCAATCACGGGGGATCAGACATTGTCCAGCATCGCAATTGCTATGCTGGCTTGTTCAACGGGTGCTGTTCTTTTGGCGCTGGGCGCGCCCCGTGCGGTGACTTTGGCGAAAAAATCCGGCGTGTAACAATTTCAGCACAGGGATCGTCTAAACAGTTTTCGGGGAGGAATGAACCACCTCCTTCCCACAAGACGTATTGCTGTTAGCGAACACAACAAAGGACGTGGCCAGAAATGACAATGCCAATACCGGAAGTAGAATCTCCTACCAGAACACTTGAATCACACGCAGGCTTACTGAGAACACCGAATCTCACAGCCGGGGGCGCCGAGGACAAGCGAGACGAAATCGCTTCCTATTTCACGAATACTTTTGACACCTATACCCGCCTGTTCGATTGCCTGGCCGATGATGCCGGATATTTTTTAAAGTCGATCCCCCTCAGACACCCGTTGATTTTCTACCTGGGCCACACAGCCACCTTCTTCGTTAACAAACTGGTACTGGCAAAACTGCTACCCGAGCGCATTGACCCGCACATGGAGTCTATTTTTGCCGTGGGTGTCGATGAGATGAGCTGGGACGATCTGGACGAGGACCATTACGACTGGCCAACCGTGGCCGAAGTGATGGATTACCGGGCCAAAGTCCGTGCCACGGTTCTGGAGGTGATGGAAACACTGCCGCTCAGCCTGCCGATCAACTGGGAGAGCCCCTGGTGGCCCATCGTTATGGGGGTCGAGCACGAGCGGATACACCTGGAGACCTCGTCCGTGCTGATCCGCCAGCACGATCTGGCACGGGTCCGCCCCCAGCCAGAATGGGCACCCATTCGCGAAACCGGTGAAGCGCCGGAAAATGAACTGATTACCGTGCCCGCCGGCACAGTCTCCATCGGGAAATCCTACGATGACGCCTGCTACGGCTGGGACAACGAGTACGGCGAGCATGACGCCGAGGTAGATGAATTCAGGGCCAGCCAATATCTGGTCAGTAATCAGGAATTCCTTCAGTTTGTCGAGGCCGGCGGCTATCAGGAGGACCGGTTCTGGAGCGAGGAAGGCTGTGCCTGGCGGCAATTTGCCGAGGCCCGGCACCCGACCTTCTGGCGCTGGCAGAATGGATGGTATTTGCGCCTGATGACAGAAGAAGTCGAGATGCCCTGGGACTGGCCCGTGGAAGTGAATTACCACGAAGCCAAAGCCTTTTGTGAGTGGAAAAGAGAACAAACCGGCCAGCCTATCCGCCTGCCCACGGAGGATGAGTGGTACCGACTTTGTGCGGAGGCTGGGATCGAGGAAGTGGGTCACGACCCTGCCAACGCAAATCTCCATCTGGATCACGGGGCATCATCGTGCCCGGTTACCCGTTTCAGGCACGGCAACTGGTTCGACGTTGTTGGCAACGTCTGGCAGTGGACAGAAACGCCCACTTACCCGTTCGATAACTTCAAAGTTCATCCGCTCTACGATGACTTCACGACACCAACGTTCGACGGGCAGCATAACCTTATCAAGGGCGGTTCGTGGATCTCCTGCGGCAACGAAGCCCGGCTATCGGCCCGCTACGCCTTTCGCAGACACTTCTTCCAGCACGCGGGGTTCCGCTACATCGCCTCTGAAAGCGAGGCGGTGCAACCCAACGCCTACTACGAAAGCGACCGGTTGCTGACTGAGTACGCGGAATTCCATTACGGCGACTCCTGGTTTGGTGTCGAGAATTTCCCGAAAGCCATGGCGGACATTGCTCTGGAAGCCATGAGGGGCAGACCGACAGGTAAAGCGCTGGACCTCGGCTGCGCCTGTGGTCGCTCCAGTTTTGAATTGGCGAGAGAGTTCGACCAGGTTGAAGGTGTCGACTTCTCCGCCAACTTTATCCGTCTGGGTGTGGAGATGGCCGAGCAAGGCTCCATCCGCTACGCGCTTGCAGAGGAAGGCGAGTTGGTCAGTTACCACACAAGAACCCTCAAAGAGTTGGCACTTGACGAGCACGCGGCGAAAGTCAGTTTTTATCAGGGTGATGCCTGCAATCTCAAACCGCAGTACTCGGACTACGACCTTGTTCTGGCGGCCAACCTGATCGACAGGCTTTATAAGCCCAGACGTTTTCTGGACAGCATCCACGAACGGATAAACGACGATGGCCTTCTGGTTATTGCCTCTCCCTACACATGGCTGGAAGAACACACACCTAAGGAGGAGTGGATCGGCGGTTTCAAAAAGGACGGTGAGAATCACACCACCCTGGATGGCTTGAAAGATCACCTCTCCAAGCACTTCCGGTTAGTCAATGAGCCGAGAAAAGTGCCGTTCGTGATTCGCGAAACCCAGCACAAGTTCCAGCATACCCTGTCGGAAGTAACTATTTGGGAGCGGTTGCCGCGCTGATCAGCGCGGTGATCCCCTCACTGATCGCCTTGTGGTCCACCAACTGATCGAACCAGTTGGTGGCTACTTGACCGCTCGCCAGGCACAACAGCGCCCCCAGCACCATGTCTCTGTCAACGTTATCGCCACCCAGGTTGGTGTTCATGCGAAGCGCCAAAAGCGGTATTTTTGTTGCCGGGACTGGTTTATCTTAACTTTAGGAGACAATGTTTCTATTACGTTCAACACGCAGACACAGAGCTGCTTTGGCTCGGTAATCGGAGAACAATGAATTGAGTGACACCCCCGCTGGACTGGTTGAAGATAGCTCCGTTTACAGAACCTTATTGGAGTCAACCAAAGCGATTCCCTGGAAAATCAACTGGCGAACCATGCGATTCGAGTACATAGGGCCCCAGATTGAAGCCTTGCTCGGCTGGCCCCAGGACAGCTGGCTAACCGTAGACGACTGGGCCACCCGCATGCACCCCGAGGATCGGGAGCGGGTCGTGAATTTCTGCGTATCGCAATCCCAGGCCGGGGTCGATCATGAGGCGGACTATCGGGCCCTCACCGAACGAGGAGAATACGTCTGGTTGCGGGATGTGGTGCATGTACTGCGAGACGATAACGGTGATGTCGAGGCTCTGATCGGCTTTATGTTCGACATCAGCGAGCGCAAGAAAACCGAAGACGAAGTGGTCGCTCTGCAGAAGAAATTGGAAGAGTATTCTTACAAGGATGGACTCACCGGCGTCGCAAACCGCCGAATGTTTGATACCGTCATGAACGAGAACTGGAACGACGCCATCCGACACCAGTCTTCTCTGTCAGTCATACTGCTCGATATCGACAATTTTAAAGCGTACAACGATCTTCACGGCCATTTGCAGGGTGATGAATGTCTCAAGCGAATCGCTACGCTACTGGAGAACGCGGCCCAACGGCCCCGCGACTTCGTGGCAAGGTTCGGTGGAGAGGAATTCGTGATCATCCTGCCCGAAACGGACACGCCAGCTGCCATCAGTGTGGCTGAACGTTGCCGTCAGTTGCTTCTTGAGGAACAACTTCCCCAGGGAGGCAGCCCGCACAGTAAACAGGTTACTATGAGCATGGGAATAGGCACTGTGATTCCCTCACGCCACGACCGCATCGCCGATTTCCTGGATCTGGTCGACCAGCGACTCTATAAAGCGAAGCGGGACGGCCGTAATCGAATTGTCTTCGATTAAAATAGAAAAGGCCGCGCAGTAATGTGAGCGGCCTCTATCCCGATTGACTTACTTCTGGACTTGCTCAAAGTAACCGGTCAGACGGTCCTTGTTCGTTGCAGCGGCTGCAGTGAGCTTATCCACGGCGGCTTTCGCAGAGTCGTAGTTGACCGCTTCGCCTACCTGAATGACACCGGCCATGTTCAACGCGGCATGGGGCGTGCATTTATAAACGTATACGCCCTCTTCGTTCAGGGTCACCGTGATGCCCTCATTCATGGCTCCCTGCCAACCTTCAGCACCCTCAGGCACCTCTACGGACACTGAGTTGTGGGCTGGATCGACAAGGACAAATTTGACGGTATCGCCAGGCTCGGCCTTAACAAATCCCGGTTCAAAGACCATGGCACCGTCAGCGCCGGAGTTCTTCATTTCAACGACGTGTTCGGCCGCCATTGCAACGCCAGAAATAAAAGTGAGTGCAACTGCAGCAACGGTGTGTTTCAGCGTTAATTTCATAGTGACTTCACCTCATTGGTTGGTCATTGAAAGCACTGAGTATTACGCATCCTACCCATACCAGGATTCCTTTCGACTCTAAGGGCATATCCTTATGGGAATGACACCCCTGGTTCGCCAAGGCTCGGCCCTGAGAACCAATGAGGGCCTGTTTCGTACAAATTGGCATCATGTCTTCGGATATTGAATGATGGCGGAACCAAAGATCGACGGCATACACTGCAAGAGCAAGCTCGCTCCTTCGTGACAACAGCAGATCCTGAACGGAGATCGGGAATCGGCGAGCCATTAAGCTAAAAGGGGTTTATGCAACAAAAGACAATTACTGACGAAACCTTGAGAATGGGCGTTGACGTTCTGGCCGAGAGAGATTCCGATTTATACAGGATCCGGGACCGGCTTGGGTACCCGCCACTCTGGGCTCGAGAGCCGGGGTTTGCCTCACTGGTGCATATCATTCTGGAACAACAGGTCTCGATCAAAGCCGCAGCCACCATGTTTCAGCGGCTCGCGTCGCATCTAGGATCGGTAACCCCGGAATTGGTCCAAAAGGCTGGCGAGTCTGAGCTGAGGCAAGTCGGGCTTACACGGCAAAAAAGCCCGGTACTGCGTCGAGCTCGCCAATCGGGTTGCCAGCGGTGCGCTGGAACTCTCAAAGCTTGACACCCTTGACGATGCGCAGGGCCGAAGCCACCTTTTGGATATACCGGGTCTCGGGCCCTGGACCGTCGACGTCTATTACATGATGGCGCTCCGGCGAGCGAATGTCTGGCCTCAGGGAGACCTGGCTCTGGCATCCGCGCTACAGGACATCAAACAGCTGGAGGCCCGGCCAACCAGAGATGAACAACTTGTTTTTGCGGAACAATGGAAGCCGTGGCGAGCCGTAGCCGCTCGCATGCTCTGGATGCATTACCTGGACGCACGAGGTCAATAAAGGAGGCAACGTGATCTACGAAACCGAAATGAAGCACCTGGCCCGCTGTGTGGAGTTGGCCTCAATGGCAGTGGACAGCGGAAACCCGCCTTTTGGCTCCGTGCTGGTGGATGAAACCGGTGCTGTCAGGTATGAGGGCCATAACGAGACTGCCGGTGGAGACGAAACCCAGCACCCCGAGTTCGCAATAGCTCGTTGGGCAGCTGCCAATATGACCCCGGACGAGCGAGCCGCCTCAACTGTCTATACCTCCGGCGAACATTGCCCGATGTGCGCAGCCGCCCATGGCTGGGTGGGGCTCGGCCGCATCGTTTATGCAAGCTCGTCAGAGCAGCTTTCAAGCTGGCTGGACGAGCTGCATTTGGCGCCACCACCCGTGGCAACCTTGCCAATCAATCAGGTGGTTCCGGGTGTTCCTACTGAGGGTCCTTTCCCTGCCCTTGCCGACGCCATCCGAGAGCTACACCAGCGCTACGCCTTGGCGGAGCGAAACAAAACATAGTTCCCCAACAGCGCCAGGCATGCTCCCAACACAGCCGTTGCTGTCCATTCAAAGCCCTCGAGCCAGGTCGAAACGCTCAGGGCAACCACGGGGAAAAGCACCGTCGCGTAGCCGGCCTTGTCGGCACCGAGCGTCTGGATGACAGTGATGTAGCAATAAAACGCAATGATGGAGCCAGGCACAGCCAGGAAAACAGTCGCTCCCCAGAATGTCGCTGAAGTGGGCACCACCCATTCCACACCCTGAATCAGACACCAGATGCCGAGAATCACAGCGCCGTAAACCATTGCCCATGCGTTGGCCAGGAACAGCGGCACCTGTGACATCCGCACCTTGACGCTGACCAGATTGCCCATGGAGAACCAGAAAGTTCCTGCAATGGCGAACAAAATGCTGGTGGCTGTGGCGTTACCCAGCTGCAAATCGTGCCAGAACAGCAGGGCCACACCGGTGATCCCCAGAGAGATTGCCGGATAAAGCCGGGCGGTAGGCCAGAGCCGTAACCAAAGCCAGCCATTCAAAGCGTTAAACAGCGCGGCCAGCGAAAACACCACCGCCAGCAGACCGCTTGTCATCGATTCTGCCGCACGATAGATCAGAAGGAAGTTGATGCTGTACAGGGTCGCCCCCTGCAGTACCAGCCAGCCGTGCTGTTTCAGGGTAAGCTTCTCCAGTCTGCGCACGATGGCAAGAACCACCAGTGTCACCACAGAGGCCATAACGAACCGGTAAAACACGGAGATATCGACAGGGGCTGCTTCAACCTGCAGCCGAATCGCTGTCCAGGTCAGCCCCCAGATCAGTACCGTCAAACCATAGTGAGCAGAGATGGGCATGCAATTGGCGTCCTGTAACTATCGGGAAGAACCGTTGGCTAGTTCACGATTCCTGATCGGGGCACCAGACACGCCATGGCCGTGAGCGAAACATCCCGGAATACCGCCTCCGAGGCAACAACACTCGGGAATCTATCGTAAAGCATCCGCCGACACGTAGAGGTTCGAGCTTCGGCTTTTTCGACGCAATCAGACTGGGCCGTCGCGCCACTACTCTCGCCCGTAACATCCGAGCAGAAGTCCGGAATCTGCCCGAAAATCCAGTCGACTGCAGCACTGAGTTCAACGGGATTGGCCCGCAAGTTGGAAAGGCGGCTTGCGTCGATGGGGTCGGGCTGTTCGCGGGTCTGGTCCCAGAGAACAAACAGCAGGGCGGCAGATACCAGTACAACAGTCACCTTTGGAAACTTCATAGGGGCCTTTTCAATCCGGTGAATCAGATCGCCGATCATAAACGCTCAGGCATGTTCTGTCCCGGTTTCCTATACTACCCGGGACTCAATGCATTGGGGCCCGCTACGGACAACGGCCCTGACACTCAGGAACCACCCTCCAAAAGCCACAAGGAGTTCTGCAAATGGCCACACTGATTGTTGGTCTGATTCTGTTTCTCGGCGTGCATTCGCTCTCCATCGTAAACGAGCCCCTGCGCAACCGGCTGAATGCCTCTATGGGCGAGGGAGCCTTCAAAGGACTTTATTCTGTAGTGTCCCTGATAGGTCTGGTTCTGATCGTCTGGGGTTATGGTGCAGCACGGATGGATCCGACGGTGATCTATGTGCCACCCGCCTGGCTAAAGCACGTGGCCTTCCTGCTTCTGGTACCTTTATTCCCGCTGCTGTTTGCTACCTACTTCCCGGGAAAGATCAAGGCGAAGCTGGGGCATCCCATGCTGGCTGCTGTCAAACTCTGGGCGCTGGCACACCTTCTCGCAAACGGAATGCTCCACGATCTTCTGCTGTTCGGCTCGTTCCTGGCTTGGGCCGTTGCCGACCGGATCTCCATGAAGCGCAGAACCCAGCGGGCCATTCCAACGCTGCCAGCAACCAAAGCCAATGACGTTATTGCAGTCGCCGGCGGCCTGGCAGTGTATGTGGTTATGGTGGTGTGGGCCCACCAGTGGCTGTTTGGTGTGGCGCCAGCCTGATTGGCCGGCGCAAACTCTCACTAGAGGCCCTGGGCGCCCCGGCGCAACCAGTCGTGCACGAACGCGAGTTTGCGTTGCGCCGTTTCTGACAACACAAACGGGTACAGGTCAGAAAGGCCCATGGAGCGGTTCACATGGTTGACCCGAATGGCCAGCGACGCCGCGACGTTAATCAGCATGGCTGTGTCGGGCTCGGCGTAAGGATCCCAGCCCTGTCTGGGCACTTCCGGCGATGTCAGCCCCGATGACACCAGGCTGTCGGTGATGTCTGTCAGGTGGAGCAGGTGCGCGGCAGTCTCTGCCCAGTCCTCATGAGGATGTGCCGAGGCGTAACTGGTCAGGTAGAACAGCCTCCAGTCCTCTGGCGGACCGTTATGATAGTGATGCTCAAGGGCCGCCGGATAATCGGCGCGCTCATCACCAAACATTTCCCGGAACGCATCCAGAAAATCTTCCCGCAAACTCAGACGCCACCAGAGCATATGAGCGATCTCATGGCGCATATGGCCAACCATGGTGCGGTAGGGTTCATCGAGGGCTTGTCGTCGGGTGGTACGAACCACCGGATCCGCCTCTGCAACACTGATGGTAACCACACCATTGGCGTGCCCCATGGCAACCGGGGTCAGCCCCTCCGCCAACATATGAAAAACCGGGCGGGTGCCCGGATCCTCCGGGCGAAACCAGTGCCAGCGCCCGAGGTTATCGAGCACCCACCGTTTCGCAGCCTCAGTCTCGGCCCAGTTCGGCATGGCATGGGGAATGTTCGGGTCCGGCGCCAGCGCTGTCATCGCGCACGACCTGCAGAAAGCCCCTTTCTCAGGCGCAATCCAGTTGCAGCCGATAATATCCCGATTCACGCAGAAAGGCGGCATGGGGACGAACGCCCTGGCCTGTGGATCGTAAGCGACCGGCGTGCCCTCGGCAGTGGTGAGATTGTCAAACCACAGATTTCCGGAACCAACCGGGTTGGAGAAAACCTTCATAGAGCTGGTGCTCCTTTTACACGGCAGTTTGCTCGAGAATGTGTCGCCGTTCTCCCGAACCTATACCCTATAGCCAAGGAACACCAGCCAGAGAGGCCAATCGGCCCGGCCAAACCTTACATCGTGATGACCAGATCGTCGTAATCAAAACGCACTTTCGGCAAGCCAGAACTCCGGTCTCGGGCACTGCGGTAACCCAAGGCAACAATCGCCGAGCTCTCCAGCCCCAACTCTGCCAACCCCAGCACGTCATCATAGGCGTTGTGGTCAAAACCGGTCATCGGGCAGCTGTCGATCCGCATGGAGGCGGCCGCGGTGAGCAGCGTGCCCAGGGCAATATAGGCTTGCTGGTGCGCCCACGCCTGCTTCTCTGCTTGCGACTTGGATGCGAGTGCCTCTTTCATGTGAGTCACATAGCCCGAGATCTCCGCCGCAGGTACGCTCCGGGTTTTCTCAAACTGCGTGACATACCTGTCGACGGTGTGATCACCAATGTCTGTCTGCGCTGCAAAAACAATCAAATGCGAGCAGTCCAAGACCTTCTGCTGGCCATACGAATAAGGCAGCAAATCCTTCCGGACCGACTTGCTCTCAACAATCAGAATTTTGTATGGCTGCAGTCCATAGGAAGATGCGCTCTTGCGGGCTGCATCCACCAGTGTTTCCACCGTTTGGCCATCAAGCTTTTCTGGTGAAAACTCGCGGACGGCGTAACGCCAGTCCAGGGCTTCGTGTATGTTCATAGGGTTGCCTCCTTCAGATCGAGGTAACCACTCTATGGAACCGGTGAGCCCTAAAAAACGGATGGAATAGAACTACATATTTTCCAAAATGGAAATAGCGAGAAGTTAAGCCACGGGATCAGCGCTATTCCCAATAAGGTTTCTCGCCCAGGTGCTTGTCCAGGTGCTCAAGCAGCAGGCGAACCTTGGTGGGTTGTTTGCGCCCCGGCGGAAACAGGGCGAATACGGTATAGGGCTTGGGCGGGAAATTGGTCAACAACGGAACCAGGACGCCTTTTTCAATATCGCCCTGCACCAGAAAGCGCGGTAAGAAGCCAATACCAGTCCCTCTCAACAGACTCTGGCGAATCGCAAGGCTGCTGTCTGTCCGATAGTTACCGCTGACCATCACTTCCTGATCGCCGAGCTCCCAGACCCTGGGCCTGTCGTGAAGACTGAACGTCAGACAGTTGTGCCCTGCCAAATCATTCGGGACATGAACCTCAGGTGCGTTCTCCAGATACGCCGGTGATGCGCATACGATATTTCTGGATGTTCTGAGCGGTCTTGCCATGAGGGTGGAATCGGCCAAAGAGCTTCGAACCCGAATGGCGATGTCTACGCCCTGCTCCACCAGGTCAACCATGCGATCGGTGAGCTGGAGGTCAACGTCAATGTCAGGATAAAGGCGGAGAAAGCTGTCGATGGCCTCAGTTATGTGGGTCAACCCGAACGACATGGGAACGTTCAGCCTGATCGTGCCTCGAGGCTCTGCCTGCAACCCTCTTGTCTCAAGCTCTGCCTCGTCCAGATCATCCAACAACGCCTGAGTACGTTGCAGAAAAGCGAGCCCGGCACCAGTCAGGTTCATGCGGCGGGTGGTGCGGTTTATCAGCCTGGTATCCAGATCCCGTTCCAGAAAGGCAATATGCTTACTCACCGTTGCAGCGGTTATATCCAGGTCATCCGCAGCCCGGGTGAAACTACCCAGCTCTGCAACGCGCCTGAAAATTTTCATTGCCACCAGCTTGTCCGTAGCCACTTAAAACTCCTGATTATTTCTGATTTGGAAGGAGTATTATTCGCCCAGACCCAATTATCAACCCAATCGATTGCTGCACACTGAGTATCAACAACCCGCCTCACCAACCGGAGCATTCAGTGATGATAGCGACAGCGCAGCGTTCCTTTATCCCTCCCCAAGCCCTGATCTGGGGCCTACTGCTGGCCAACGGATTTCTGATTGCACTGATGCTGGCGCTGGCGAAAGCGGCAACATCCCAGGGTATGCCTGCCGTCACCTATGCCTTCTGGCAAACGCTCATTGCAGGAGCCGTTCTACTGTTGTGCTCCCAAAAACGCCGTTCTCTGCTGGAACGTCGCCTGACCCGCTATTTCCTCATCAGCGGCTTGACCGGTATCGCGATCCCGAATGTGATCGGATTTTATCTGGTGACCAAACTCGGAGCCGGTTTCACGGGAATCATGTATGCCCTCCCCCCAATCTTTACGTTCCTGCTCGCCACCAGCATCGGCCTGGAAAAACGAAGCTGGATCAAACTGGCTGGGTTGTCTATTGCGGTCGTCGCCTGCGCCTGGATTGTGCTGCAACGTCATTCGGAGATCAGCAGCCCGAACATAATCTGGATCGCCATGGGCCTGATTATCCCGGCGATGCTATCCATCGGTAACGTCTATCGCTCAGTCGCCTGGCCTGATGATGTAAAACCCATGGTCCTTGCATCGGGTACGCTGCTGGCGTCGGCCTTCACGCTTGCCCTGGTCGCCAGCCTGACGGACACCCCTATTTTTCCGAAGGGCACAGGATCGGATCTTATTGGCATTGTGGTTCTGCAGGGACTACTAACCGCGCTGACCTACCTTTGCGCCTTTGAGCTTCAGCGTCGCTCCAACCCGGTTTTTTACAGTCAGCTCGGTGCAGTAGCGGCCGTGTTCGGATTGCTGATCGGGGTTATCTGGTTCAGGGAGAACTACTCGTTAACCATCTGGCTGGGAGCCTTCATGGTGATTGTTGGGCTCAGGGTAAGCAACAGGAAGAGCCCACAAACCAAAACAACCTGAAACCATCAGCCAGATTCATAACCATCGCTCAAACAAATTCATTTGCCTCATCAGGGAGCCGTTCCTAGGATGGTGACTTCTGTCACCAACAAGAAGAACCACACCCGGGGAACCAGGCACCATGACTTTCCGCTCCGTACTGATTGCCAATCGCGGCGAGATCGCCATCCGTATTGCCAGAGCCTGCAGCGAACTGGGTATGCACGCGGTCACTGTATTCTCTGAAGACGATGCCGCCAGTCTGCATACCCGTATGGCCGATGAGGCAGTGGCTCTTACGGGCCGTGGCGTAAAGGCCTATCTTGACGGGGCACAGCTGATAGACATTGCAAAGACCCATGGCTGCGATGCGATCCATCCGGGCTACGGGTTTCTGGCGGAAAACGCCGGTTTTGCCCGCGAATGCGAGCATGCCGGTCTGGTCTTTATTGGCCCGTCACCAGAGGTGTTGGAAGGGTTTGGCGACAAATCGGCAGCCCGGGATCTGGCCGAGAACTGCAAGGTTCCTTTGATCAAGGGAATCAACAAGCCGGTGAGCCTTGGCGAAGCCCAGGCTTTTCTGAGGGAACATGGCCCTCTGATGCTCAAGGCCATTGCCGGTGGCGGCGGCCGGGGCATGCGGGCCGTTCACGCCGAGACAGAGCTCGAGCAGGCTTTCCAGCGCTGCCAGTCCGAGGCCCAAGCGGCGTTCGGCAGCGGATCGCTCTACATTGAACAGCTCATCGGGCGGGCGAGACACATTGAAATCCAGGTAGTTGGCGATGGTACCGGAGCCGTCAGCCACCTCTGGGAGCGGGACTGCAGCCTCCAGCGGCGCAACCAGAAACTGATCGAGATTGCGCCGAGTCCTTCACTGGACGCCTCGATCCGTGATGCCATGATCGACTGCGCCCTCAGGCTGGCCAGCTCCGTTAACTACCGCGGCCTGGGAACCTTTGAGTTTCTGGTGGACCAGGACCAGCCTGGCCGTTTCTATTTCATGGAAGCCAACCCCCGCATCCAGGTTGAGCACACGATCACCGAAGAGATTACGGGTGTTGATCTGGTGCAAACCCAACTGCAGTTACTCGCAGGCCACAGCCTTGCGGATCTGGGTCTTGGGTCAGCACCGACGGTGCGGGGATTTGCGATCCAGGCGCGAATCAACACCGAGACGCTTCACTCCGATGGGCGTGCCAACGCGGCAACTGGCACACTCGGCACCTACGAGCCGCCCTCAGGCCCGGGTTTACGGGTCGATGGCTATGGTTATGCCGGTTACACCATCTCCCCATCGTTTGACTCCCTGCTCGCCAAGCTGGTGGCCCAAGGCAGCGATTACCCTTCAACACTTCGGCGACTTTATCGCGCCCTGTGTGAGTTCCGGCTAACCGGGGTCAGCTCCAATATTGGTCTGCTGCAGAATCTGGTTCGCCACTCCGGCGTCGAAACCTGGACGGTTTCCACCCGCTTTGTTGAAGATAATCTGAATACCCTTGTTCCGGTAGAGACCAAAAACGCCCATCCGCACCTGCACTTTGGCAACACATTCAGCGCGGAGGAAGCCAGGAGACCGGACTCCTCACTCGCACCGGCGGGTACCATCGGCATTGAAGCGCCCAGCTCAGGCACGGTCGTCAGTTTTGACGTTTCACCCGGAGATTCTGTTGCCATCGGCGACCCAATCGCGGTGCTTGAAGCCATGAAAATGGAATTCGTGGTCAAGGCAACCGAGTCCGGCATCGTCCACACGCTTGCCGCAGAACCGGGAGCAACGGTGAACGAAGGCCAGGCAATGGTCTATCTGGAACCCGCTGAAGTAGACGCCAGTGGCATGCAGAATGAAGAGACGGTCGATCTGGAGTACATTCGAGCCGATCTGGCCGAGGTTCTGGAGCGACACGACCTGCTGACTGATGAGCGCCGACCGGAGGCCGTCGCAAAACGGCACAAAGCGGCCCAGCGAACCGCCCGAGAAAACGTTGAAGACCTGCTCGACCCGGACAGCTTCAATGAGTACGGAGCCCTGGCACTGGCGGCACAGCGCCGCCGACGTTCGGTGGACAAACTGGTTGAAATGAGCCCGGCGGATGGGCTGATTACCGCTATCGGCACCGTGAACGCGCCGATGTTTGGCCCGGAAGCCGGCCGTTGTGCCGCCATGGCTTACGATTACACCGTGTTCGCCGGCACCCAGGGGCTGGCCAATCACCGCAAGGCAGACCGTATTCTTGCTCTGGCGGAGCAATGGCGAATCCCGCTGGTTCTGTTCGCAGAAGGCGGCGGTGGTCGCCCCTCCGACACAGATACCAACGGCGTATCCTTTCTGGACTGCCATACGTTTGTCAGTATGGCCCGGCTATCCGGCGTTGTGCCCACGCTAGGTATTGTGTCCGGCCGTTGCTATGCGGGCAACGCGGCGCTGCTTGGCTGCTGCGACACCATCATTGCCACCGAAGACGCCAATCTGGGTATGGCCGGGCCCGCGATGATCGAAGGCGGCGGCCTTGGGCGCTTCAGACCGGAAGAGGTAGGGCCGGCTTCCGTCATGGCGCCCAACGGGGTGATTGATGTCCTGGTCAAGGATGAAGCCGAAGCTGTTCGCGTTGCGAAGCAGTACCTGTCTTACTTCCAGGGCAGCGGGAAGGACTGGCAGTGCGCCGATCAACGACGGCTCCGCCACCTGATTCCGGAAAACCGAATGCGGGTCTACGATATCCGCCAGGTCATCGAAACCCTGGCCGATCAGGACAGCGTTCTGGAACTGCGCAGGCAATTCGCGCCAGGCCTGATCACGGCCCTGGTCCGTATTGAAGGCCGCCCCATGGGGCTGATCGCCAACAATCCCGCCCACCTGGGAGGTGCGGTTGATGCCAGCGCAGGCGACAAGGCCGCCCGATTCATGCAGCTGTGCAACGCCCACAATCTTCCGCTCCTGTCATTGTGCGATACGCCAGGATTCATGGTGGGACCTGAAGCGGAAAAACAGGCCACCATTCGCCATGTCTCGCGCATGTTCGTGGCAGCAGCCGGGCTCAATGTGCCCTTCTTCACCGTGGTTCTGCGCAAGGCCTACGGCCTTGGCGCCCAGGCCATGGCTGCGGGCAGCATGCTAACGCCGTTCTTTACGGCTGCCTGGCCCAGTGGCGAGTTCGGCCCCATGGGCTGGGAGGGCGCCGTGCGTCTGGGTTTTGCCAAGGAGCTGGCCGCCCAGCCCGACGAAGAATCGCGAAAAACCATGTTCGATACGCTGGTTGCCAAGGCCTATGAGCAGGGCAAAGCACTCAATGTGGCCAGCTACCTGGAGATTGATGCGGTGATTGACCCGCAGGAAACACGGGCCTGGCTGGTCCGGGGGCTGAATTCCACTGCCGGCACGCACTCTGGGGATCACGGAAAATTCATCGATACCTGGTGACCCGGAGGGTCAGAACTGGCTTCGACCCCGCAACAGTATCTGAAATTCATCAATACTATCGTCGCCGTCCAGCGGGAAGGCAAAGTCGAGGTGCAGCATCCGTTGCACCTCGATGCGGCTGGACGCCAGCCTCATGCCAAAGCCGACATCTTTCAGCACCCCTTCGTCAGGACCACTATTCCGGTCGTCGGTGAACCAGGCCCGGCCGACGTCAGTAAACACCACGCCGCCCACCCGGAACAACTGGAACGGATGCCAATCCGGGAAGTAGCGCCTCTCCAGGGTCCAGAGCACCCGGCGATTGCCCTGCTGGTACTCACTTGGGTAACCGCGCAGCCCGTTCTCGCCCCCGATGAGCAGCTGCTGATCGGCCGTCAGATTGTGCGCTGCGGTGAACGCCAGGTTGGTGTACCAGCTGTTCCAGCGTTCCGAGCCGCCATGAAAGTATCGCACGCTTGCTGTACCCAGCAGGTTTTCCACCCGGTCCTCGTCGAGGCGGTAGGTGCCGCTCTGGCTGAGGGTATAGCTGGCATAATTGGTCTGGGTTACGTGCAGCACATCCCGGAAATCCATATTGAGAACCACACGATCCTCAGTGGCACCCAGCCCGCTGCCGGAATAACCCAGCTCGGTACGCCACACGAAGCCATCCCGCACATCTTCGACCCTCTGAAGCCGGGTCAGGTTGGTCATTTCCCGGAAGCGATTCTGGCGGTAATCGAAGCCAATCCAGGGATAACTCAGGGTTCTGTCTTCCGGCAGGATGTCGAGATTGGGTTCGTCGGGTAAACGGTCGAATACCAGTGCATCGTAGCGGTAGCCTGCAAGCAATCTCAGTTGCCGGTCGTCCTTCTCAGCCAGGCGCCATCCTCCATCGATGCTGAAAAATTCGTGGCTGCGCCGATAATCTGCAATGGCCTCCGCCCCTACGTAGCGGGATTCCTCCCGGACATCGTCGATACCACTCAGGCCAAATCGCCAGTTGGTGGTTTCGCTGAAGAAAGGCCTTTCCAGGTAAGCGCCTCGGCCCCGGCCGTCGCTCCGTTCATCGAACGAGAACCCGGCCTGCCAGTGGGAGCCCAGGACGTTCGGATCATCAAAATACAGACTGGTTTCGGTGCGGTCCGGGTCTTTCGCATAGCCGATGCCGAGGCTTTTGCCTGACCCCGCAAAGTTGGGATCAGAAAGCCCGAAGTTGGTAGTGTTCTCACCTCCGGATCGCGACACACCAACGCTGGGGAAAAGCGTCCAGGTATCCCGCGTCAGAACACTCACCTCAAGTTCGTCTCCACAAACCCGGGTAACGCCCACCCAGGCTGCGGTCAGGTACTCGCGCTGGCGCAACACCCGCTCGGATTCGGAAATAAGCTCTGGCTCGTAGACGTCGCCTTGCTCGAACACCAGCTGGGCCCGCAGCGCAGATTCCCAGGTAGGCGTGTTGAGGGCGTTCAGGGTTCGATACAGCGCGTTGTTCTGCTCCGGATCGGTGGTATCAAAGATCGGACGGCGAAGAATGCGGATGCTACCGATGCGCGCGCCCTCCGGAATGACCAGATCGTTCTGACGGGCGAGTTGGTCCCTCGGTTTGTCCAGATCAATGGCTTCCGGCTGAATGTTGCTGGCAATGCAGTTGTATCTGTCCGATTCGGCAGCAGCGCAGGACCCTGCGAAAACCAGACCTGAAACAACAAGCGTTTTCCTGAACACCACAATCACCTCAACAGCCGCACCGACAATAATCTAGCCCAGCGTTGCTTCACTGTCAGCGGTCGGGCGGTCGCCATACAGGAACATCCTCCTGTTTCGGCTCTTCCCAGTCACGGTGCATGGCGCTACTAAGTGCTTCTTCCAGCTTCATGAACAGTTCACCATAACGGGGGCTGAACCGGATACCTTCCTCGATTTCTTTCCAGGCTTCGAACAACTCATCCTCGTGGGCTTTTTCGTTGTCGAGAAATGCCCAGGTCATCTGGCGGGCACGCATCGGATGGACCCCCATGGCGGTCAATGCATGACCGCCGAGCTCAAGTGCCGAATGATAGGTTTCACTCACGACATCATCGGCACCTGCTTCCCTCAACCGGTAGCCGTGCCCCCGGTCGAAAGCCCGTGCCAACACCCAGACACCGGGGAAAAACTGCTTTACGTGCTCCACCATCTGGACCGAACGGTCCCGATCGTCGATAGCCACCACAAGCAAGCGGGCCTGTTCGATGCCGGCGGTCTCCAGCAAATCCGGCCGGCTGGCGTCACCGAAGAAACTCTTGATATTGATTTGCCGGAGGTTCTCGATCTGTTCAATCTCATGGTCCAGCGCAACAATCGGGACATTGTTGGCCCGCAACAACCGGCAGACTATCTGGCCGAAACGACCAACTCCGGCGACGATAACCGGCGCCTGCTCGTCGATGGTATCCGCCTCCCGCTCATCGTTCTGGGATCGCCGGTAGCGCGGCAACACCAGCCGGTCATAGACAATAAACAGCAACGGTGTCAGGAACATGGACAGCGCGACTACCAGGGACAGAATCTGGGAGGTGTCCACAGGAATCACGTTGTTCTGGACGCTGTAGGTCAGAAGCACAAAGCCAAATTCACCAGCCTGAGCCAGAGATAGCGTGAACAGCCAGCCATTACTGCCATGAACCCTGAACAGCAACGCCAGGCCCAGCAGAATCGCGGCCTTGACGACAATCACGGACACCGCAAGGGACACCACCGTGCCCCATTGCTCAGCCAGAACGTCAAAATTGATGCCCGCGCCCACGGTAATAAAGAACAGGCCCAGAAGCAGTCCCTTGAACGGCTCAATATTCGCTTCCAGCTCATGCCGGAATTCACTGTTAGCCAACACCACACCGGCCAGGAAGGCCCCAAGCGCCGGAGACAGATTCACCAGGCTCATCAGGGCCGCAATTCCGATCACCAGCATCAACGCGGTGGCAGTAAAGACTTCACGCAAACCGGACTGCACCACATACCGAAACAGGGGCCTGCTCAGGTAATGGCCACCCACAACCACGGCGGCGATGGCCCCCACCACAACCAGCCCATGGGCCCAGCCTGGCAGGCTGTCTACCAGGCTCAAGCGGGTTCCATGGTCTTCAGCAGCCCCACCGGCCGCCATCAGTTCCGGCAACGCCAGCAGCGGAATCAGTGCGAGCATGGGAATGACCGCAATATCCTGGAACAGCAATACCGAGAAGGCACTGCGACCGCCTTCAGTTTTAACCAATCCCTTTTCGTTGAGTGTCTGCAGGACAATCGCCGTGGACGACAGGGCGAAAATCAGGCCGACCGCAAGCGCTGTCTGCCACTGAAGCCCGAGCCAGGCAGCCACTGCCATACCGGCGGCCGCAGTCAACACCACCTGCAGTCCGCCAAGACCGACCAGACGGACCCGCATGGCCCACAGCGCCTTGGGGTCGAGCTCCATGCCTACCAGAAACAGCATCATAACGACGCCAAACTCGGCAAAATGCTGGATGGTGTTGGCTTCCTGCCCTACCAGCCCGGTGACAGGACCAATCACCACACCCGCCACCAGGTAGCCGAGGACCGAGCCGAGCCCCAGTCGTTTTGCCAGGGGCACAGCAATTACCGCTGCGACCAGGTAGATAAACGCCTGGACGAAATATACTGTCATCTATGGTTTCCTTGATTGAAAATCGGGGGCCAGGGGTGCGCAACGGTCCATTCGTGGCGCCTTCGTTTAGCGTAGACCCTGGAACGCTTCTTTCACATGAGACGCGAGCGCATCATTCAGGGGGTTTGAACCCCGCCGTACCAAAGCCAGCTGATAGAATCCGATTTGCGGGAGGGTATCACCGGCTACCTCTCTCAGAGGCGGGCGGATCAGGCTTTGCGGAAACGGGGCCACGGCCAAGTCCGCCAGCATGGCGGCCTCCTGGCCGGAACAATGCTCACAGGTGTAGGCAATCCTGTAGGGTATGCCCGCCCTGTCCAGTGCCCTGAGTGTCATGCGCCGCCAGGCACATCCTTCGTGGGCCATGGCAATCGGCAGCGGGGAACGCTGATAGGCCGATGAGCCCTCTCGCGCCGCCCAGACCAGGGGTTCTTCGTGAACCACCTCGCCACGGGGGATTCGTCCCTCATCGGCCACGGTCACCAGGGTCATATCGAGTTCACCGGCATCCAGACGCGCCAGATTCTGTTTGCTAGAGCCAACCACAACGTCAACCAGCACGGCAGGGTAGGATCTGGCAAATTCCGCCAGAACGTCCGGCAGAATCCGGGTGCCAACATCGTCGGAAGTGCCAATACCCACTTTCCCCTCGAGGGTTGGCGCAAGGAAATGCTGCACGGCCTCTTCATTAAGGCGTAACAGCCGGCGCCCGTAATCCAGGAGAACCTCACCTTCCGCCGTCAGAGAGACTCTCCTGGGCTCCCGGATAAACAGAGTTTTGCCGAGGTTCTGTTCAAGCTGTTTGATCTGCATGCTGAGGGCTGACGGCGTTCGGTGCACAGCTTTGGCGGCACTGGTGAACGTGCCGTGTTCCGCAATGGCAATGAAACTCCTGAGCACGTCGTTATCAAGCAGAGGCATATTCATGTGCGGTCCTTTCGGTTGGATTGATGACCGGCAACTCCCTTAAGCATAACTGAACGAGATCTTAAATTCTTTTCGTTTGATTGAAGGCAAAAACAACACCAGAATATTGGCTACAGGCACCCGTTAGCGAGTAACACAACACCTCTAAACGAGCTGCGGCAAGCCATTCACCAACACTCGGGGCCGTAGACATGTTGAAGCACACAGAGCATCACGCAAACGCCGCAATGCAGTGGATTGAAGGGTACGCAAGGCGTCAGAAATTCCGGCGTATGGCGCAGTCACTGCTTAAAGAAAAAGACGATACGCTTTCCGATCTTGGTTACGAACGCCTTGATCTGGAAGGGGCACTGCACCTTCCTATCCGGAATGATGCAATGCAATACATCGAGGCACGCCGCTCCAAACGTGCCATGGAAGCGCGCAGGACGAAAAGCCCTCGACTCGCCGGTTAACGGCGGGCCAGTTCCGAGAACTTTATAAGGCGATACTCGTCTGTCAGCACATCGGCCAGATGGCTGATGTGCTCCGGCGTGATTTCACAACAGCCGCCAACGACGGCTGCGCCGTCCTCCAGCCACTGCTTCACCTGAAGCGCATATAGCCCGGGAGAAACGTCCGGTCTGGCTTCCAGTTCATCCACCAGCGCTCCGCCGGCCATCGGCTCAACCGTTTTGAACGCGTTGGCGTAGCCGCCGGTGCATGGGAACAAACCGGCCAGCTCTGGCATTGCCAGCGAAATGACTTCCGGGTCGCAGCAATTGAGCATAATGGCCGTTGGTCCTGACGCCTTCACCGCTTCGACGGCCTCTGCGAGGGTTTCTCCTGACCGGAGCTTGCGATCGGCCTCCAGCCTGAATGCCACGCCGAAAGGCTTACCTGATTCACTGGCGGCAGCACAAGCGGCGCTCGCCTCCAGCGAGTTGGTCATGGTTTCGATAAGGAAAACGTCCGCGCCACCCTGCAATTTCACGAGCACATCGAACTCTGACTTCAAGTCCTCGAACGTCCGGGCAGGTTGTTCACGGTAGCTACCAACCAGCGGTGGCAGACAACCGGCGATATCAACCTCGGCGCCGGTTAACGCGATGGCTCGCTCCAACACCTCGAAAGCGCGCTGATGGATTGCACCAATCTCGTCGCCGAGGCCCTCTCTGGCCAGTCGCGTTGGCGTCGCGGCATAGGTGTTCAGTGTAAGGGTCCGGGCGCCCGCCCTGATGAAGTCAGCGTGGACATCGGTGACAACCTCCGGTTGCTCCCGCATGACCGCCACCGACCACAGCAGTGACGTAACATTCATGGCCCTGCGATAGATTTCCTGGCCCAGGCCGCCGTCGAGAAGTGCAACAGGTTTCATAAAGTCCTCGTCAGGGTGCGTTTTAATTAGCGCCAGTCAGCCAAAATAGTCCTGAATCCACTCGAACAGTTTGGTGGTTGTCATGTCGCCAAGTGCCATCTGTTGAAAGTCATTGCCCACCTCATCCTCGATGGTCACAAACTGATATAGCAGAACGCCAGGCTGTTCATCGTGAAGAATCAGCGTAATTCTTCGCCGGGTTCGCAAACAGTCAATGGTCATCACATCCGCGGGTACACCGGCGTCGCGCATACCCCGGCGAACTTCCACCACCGGATTGATGTGCTGATGGGCTGCCTGGATGCGGGCATGGGCATCGCTGGCCAGGTCGGAAAGAATTTTCAAAGGATCTTCAGACATAAAGTGGTTGCCTTTTGATACCGGATGATCGTCAGGCCGGACATGGTAGCCCAAGCCCGGGCGCAAATAAAAAGCCCCGGGAGTGCACTTGCTGCGTGCAGGCGCACCATTGTTTACCACTCACAGAGCCCTTAAGCACCAATCAAACCCCGCAGCTTACATGCCAGCTTGTATATTTAAAGCCTTTTAGAACTTATGGCACAACGGTTGCAGCGGGTCAGGGGAAATTCTCAAGTGTTGCTCGGGAGACGACTGTGGACCTAAGACAATTCAAAACCCTCTGGGGACACGAGGGTTCTCTGGCAGAAGCCATTGATCAAGTCAGAGAGGCGGGGTTTTCAGGAATCGAAGCGCCGGTACCAGACGCTCCGGCCGAAGCCGCAGTCTTTGGTGAGACCCTCGCCGCAAACGGACTGCTCTGGATTCAGGAAATCTGTACGGCAGGCAGTTATGTGCCAAGACGCCATGCGGCGATAACAGAGCATCTGGAAGACTTTGAAGCGAAGATAATCAGCGCCTCATACACTGGCCTGAAACCCGAATTCGTCAATGTCATGGGGGGGTGCGATGCCTGGCCAATTGACGATTCCGTGCGTTTCTTCTCCGAAGCCCAGAACATTGCGGACAAACACAACGTCCCGGCCAGCTTCGAAACTCATCGCGGACGGAGCTTTTTCAGCCCATGGAACACCGTTGCCATCCTGGAGAAAGTACCGCACATCGATGTGACATGTGACTTCAGCCACTGGGCCGTGGTCAGCGAGCGACTCCCTCACATCGAATGGGACTGCATTGTGCGCACGGCCCAGCAGGCCCGCCATATTCATTCCCGCGTCGGCTACGATCAGGGGCCGCAGGTACCGCACCCGGCCGCGCCTGAATATGCGGATGCTCTCGCCTCACATCAGGCGTGTTGGGAGGCCGTTTGGGAATCCCAAATAGCACGCGGCCTGGAGGTCACCACCATGACTCCGGAGTTCGGTACCGATGGCTACCTGCACCTGTTGCCCTTCACCAAGGCGCCCATCGCAGACCTTTGGTCCCTGAACCGCTGGATTGGAGAGGAAGAACTGGCCCACTTCCAGCGCTGGCAGTCCGCGGCAACCAAAACATCTAAAATCGCTTAAACCTTCTGGGAGAGAACAGGACCATGTTCAATCTGACTCAGCATTTTCGCTATTCAGACGGTGTCTGGCCGCTGACGCTTGTGCTGGCCTACATCCTCACGACCTATATCGGTGGCTGGGTACTTATGGCCCAGCCGGGTTTTCTTCTGCCCATTATCGGCGTCCTGGCCTGCGGCCATGGGATGGTCATCGCCGCCTACCTGATACATGACTGCGGACATAATGCTTTGTTCAAGAAAACCGAGTACAACACCCGCCTTGGCAAGGCGTTGAACTGGCTCACTGGCGGCTGCTACGGCACCTACGAAGACCTCCGTTACAAACACATGCGTCACCATGTGGACAATGCCGACCCCATTTCCTTCGACTACCGGGCATGGCTCAAAGCGCACCCAAGAACCGAGAAAGCCGTCTTTGCCCTCGAGTGGTGTTACTTTCCGGCTGTCGACATTGTGATGCATGCCATGTTGATCATTGCCCCATTCACCAGTATCGGCAACCGCGAGCACCGGAGACGGTCTCTGGCAGTCATCGCGATCAGGACACTACTTCTGCTCGCGCTGGCCTCCTGGAGCCTCAAAGCCGTGTTGTTGTATGCGGTTGCCTATCTGTTGATGCTCACTGTGCTCCGCTTCTTCGATGCCTACCAGCACAACTATGAAATCCTGGTGAACCTGAATGATCCCGATGCTGTGTTTCCCTACAAAGGCAACCGCGAGTACGAGGAAAACAATACCTACAGCAACCTCATCAGCCGTCGCTGGCCGGCGCTGAACCTGCTGGTGCTGAACTTCTGCTATCACAACGCGCACCACACCAAACCGACTATGCCCTGGTACAAGCTGCCTGCGTTGCACAGGGAACTCTACGGCGACAACTATACCCGGACAGTAGGGCTGAGAGGACAGCTCAGGAGCTACCACCGGAATCGCCTGGCGGGCATTTACGCGGAAACCTACGGCCAGGTGGAAGTTCCCGAAGCCCTGCGGGATGGCAAAGCAGTCCCCGTTTACGGACTCAGCTTCCTGACCGCTTTCTGAGGCTCACCCCATGACTGCAAAACTCTCCGGACAGGCCACATCGCAACCACTGACCAGGACTACCGTGAGCAAGGTCGGACCGAAGCCGGACAAGTGGTTTGATTTCAATCAGAGCGTGCCCGGTGGTCAGCGACTGGTGCTCGGAGCCGTCGGCTGGGTTGCGTTTCTTGCTCTGTGGCAGGTGACGTCCCAGATGGATCTTGCGCCTGATCGCTTGTATCCCGGCCCAGCCGCTGTCTTCAGCTCCCTTCGGGAATTGTTTCTGGAGAAAGCGTTCTTCAGTGACGTGTTGGCGAGTGTGAGCCGGATTGTTATCAGCTTCGGTATTGCCATCTTGATTGCCCTGCCGTTAGGCCTCCTGATGGGCTCCTTCGCCCGGGTGGACAGTATCCTCAACCCATTGCTCGGAGCCTGGCGCTACCTGCCGGCTCCGGCGTTCATCCCACTGCTTCTGATGTGGCTCGGGACCGGCGACAGCCAGAAAATCACCTTGTTGCTGATGGGCGTGGTGTTTTTCCTGGTCATCATGCTGGCCGACGTCACCCGGCAGACGCCCAGGGTGCTGATCGAAACCGCTAAAACATTGGGCGGCGGCCGGCGCATCATCCTCTGGACCGTGTTGTTCCGGAACTCGCTCCCCGGCTATGTGGACACCTGCCGGCAAATGCTGGCCGTGAGCTGGACCTACCTGGTCATCGCGGAAATTGTCGCGGCGACCGACGGTATCGGGGCGATGATGATGCGGGCCAAACGTTTTGTACACGTGGACGACATCATGGCGGGCATTGTCACCATCGGTGTGCTCGGCCTGCTGTTCGATGTTCTGTTCCGACTGATTTACCGGAAGTGCTTCCCCTATCTCGGACAGGCGAAGTGAAGCATGAAATACCATCTCCGATTCGTTTTCCAACCCAAGAGGTATCAAAAATGAACTGGCTCAAACGTGGAATGCCCCTGGTGCTCCTGGCACTGCTTTCCAGCACGGCTCTATCGGCTGAAAAGGTCAGATTGTCACTGTTCTCCTGGCCTGGTTATGGCTTCTGGTTCATCGCTCAGGAGAAAAACCTGGCACCTGACCTTGAGTTCGAAATTGCGATCATTGAAGACCCTTATGAAAGCTTTGCGCTAATGTCGGCCGACGCGCTGGATGTAACCTCAAGCACCGCAGAATATGCGCCCATTGCGGCCGATAAAGAGGTGCCGGTAAAGATGGTCACCTATACCAACCCCTCCTACGGCACAGACAAGATCGTTCTGGCACCCGGCGTGAACAGTGCTGAAGACCTGAAGGGCCAGTCTGTCGCCGTTCTTGAAGGCGGCCTCACCCAGATTTTTATGGGCATCTGGCTGGAAGAAAATGGCGTCAGCATTGATGAGGTCCAGTTCACCAACCTGATCATGGATGATGCCGTTGGCGCCCTTGTTGGCGGTGACGTGGCGGCCGCTGAATTCTGGGAACCGTTCGGATCCCAGGCACTGGATGCCCTGCCAGGCGCAACGGTTGTCGCTACTTCCGAGGAACCCGGCTGGATCGAGACAGCGTTGCTGGGCGATGCCATGTACATGAGCGACTACTTTCTCAAGGAAAAACCGGAAACAGCTGCCAAGGTCATGCAGGCCTATTTCGATGCTGTAGACTTCTGGAAAGCCAACCCCACCGAAGCCAACAAGATCATCGCCGAAGGCCTAAACTTCCCGGTTGCCGACGTTGAGAAAGTTCTGGGCACAGACGGCGAGATCTACAAAGGCGGGATCTGGATCTTCGACAAGGCGCAGGCTGCCAAGTACATGGGACTGATGCCGGGCGAACTGCCTCTGGGCCTGCCCAATGGCCAGGTTACCAACAACTGGGAGACTGTTACCGATTGGTGGCTCAAATTCGGTCTCATAGAAGAGCGCCATCCAATGGAATCCGGGGTGGATATGACACCGCTTAAATCCACGCTCTGACCCGACCGCAGAAAAGGAGCCACCCCATGTCTTCCAACACAGGTCTTTCTATCACAGGCGTAAGCAAGGTGTTCAAATCTGGCGGGCGGACCGTTCAGGCCATTGAAAACATCTCGCTGTCATTGTCGGCAGGAAAGGTGGGCGTATTGCTGGGCCCCTCAGGTTGTGGCAAATCCACCCTGCTGCGCATGGTTGCAGGCCTTGAGAAACCTTCGGAAGGCGACATTAACCTCAATGGCCGGGCGGTTTCCCAGCCCGGCCGGGACCGGGGCATGGTATTTCAGGACTACACTTCGTTTCCCTGGCTGTCCGTGCGGGAGAACGTGGCCTACGGACTTAAAATCAACGGCGATCGCAGTGCGTTGAATGAGGGAACCGTTGACCACTTCATTCAGGCCGTCGGTCTCGAAAAATTCGCCAGTACCTATCCTCACCAGCTCTCTGGCGGTATGCGACAGCGCGTGGCCATCGCCCGAACGCTGGCCAACTACCCTGAGCTACTATTGATGGATGAACCCTTCGGCGCCTTGGATCCGGAAACCCGCTGGCAAATGCAGGACCTGCTGCTGAACGTGGTTCGCAAGGAACGAAATACCGTGTTGATCGTAACTCATGACATTGAGGAAGCACTTTACCTGGGAGACGTGGTGTACTTCTTGTCACGCCACCCTGGCCGCCTGAAAGAAACGATCCATACGGACTTCAAAGTCGATCTGCCGGAAAACGACCGCGAAGCCTTCCTGCAGTCAGATGAATACCGGCGCCTCGAACTCCAGATTCGTCGACTGATGGGGGAGGAAGGTCGGGATGCTGCCTGATCTGGCTGCCCGCCCAGAGGGATTCCAGCCCCTTTTGCCACAAGGCTTTTCGGTGCCCAAGAGCTGGGAGGGAACCTACGCTCGCCTCATTCCCGCAGGGCCAGAGTGGACAGATTTGGATTTCGAAGCCGTTGTCGCGAGTCGGAGCAAGCTGAAGCACCTCTTTGGCCCCGAAGATGACTGGCCCCCAGGAGATCTTAGCCGAAGCATGGATGAGGCCGACCTCGCATGGCATGCAAATGAGTTCGAACTGGGCAAATCTTTCGCTTACCATCTCCTCGACACGGACCAACGGGAATGTCTTGGATGCCTTTACATCTATCCTACCGCTAGCATGGGCCATGACGCTGAAGCGTACCTGTGGACTCACCTCAACCTCGATAAAAAGGTTGCCGAGCGAATCGAACACGAGATCATTGATTGGCTGGATCTGGCGTGGCCTTTCGAATCGATCGCATGGCCGGGACGATTCATTTCTTTCGAATCATGGGCCGCAGCCGGGCTGAAAAACTACTATAGATGCACCCGAACAACATCCTTTCCCTATTTTTGATCGGGGCGCTTTAACGGGATCAGAGATTACCAAAAAATGAGCAATCCTTAAGCGAAATCTACCTCTGTCATCAGTAGCCTGCGCCTGACTAGATATACGCTGAGGGTTAACCAATATGGTCAATATGCTGGCTGCTATTCCGGTCAGGGCTCTATTCGCCCGATTATTTTCGCTGGTTTTTTTCGTGCTTGCTTTCACATTGGTCAGTGCCACTGTCATGGAAGTGATTGAAGCCCTCCAGTCTGGGCAGCAACTTATGCAGGCCCTGATCAAAGGCGTCAACGGGAGCATCATTGCTCTTGCCGTCTACGAGCTCGCTATGGTTATCCGCTCCGAATACAGCGGACGCTCAGAATCGCACGCTGTCATCACTATGATGCGGCGGACACTGCCGCGTTTTATTGGAACAGTGTGCGTTGCCATGTCGCTTGAGGGCCTGATCATGATCATCAAGTACAGCCAACTGGAGCTGGCTGGAAATCTCTACTATCCGGTCGCTATCATCGCAAGCACCGCCCTACTCCTGGCATCGTTGGGTGTATTCCTCCAAATGGCTCCTAAAGACCAGACCTCACCCGAAGAGCCGTCATAATCCGGCTGGCAAAGTCCCATGCCACACCGGCAACCCGAGATCTTCCGGATCGTCATTCGGTCCGCCGGTGCGGCTTTTGAACGCCCCCTCTTCAATCGGTATCCGGAATAACGCCGTTGCTTTTCGCTCCTTGTCATTTGGTGACCTGACCTGTTCCCACCGTCCTGGCTCAATCTGGTTGATAATCGCGCGGAACGCGGCATCAAAGTCAGCATCATCAGTTACCGGAACCGCATGGCCATACAACACCAGTGACTCATAGTTGGCACTGTGATTGAAAGCCGATTTGGTCATCACCCATTCATTTGTCACGGCGAAGGAAATGCAGAGCAATGCGCCAGATTCCAGACGTCGGGACAACCGTCCGCCATTCAGCGTATGCACGAAGAGATCATCACCAAGTCGCCAGGCGGTGATCGGGATGATCCGGGGCTCACCTTCTTCCACAAATCCCAGGTGGGCCGTTTTTAGTCGATCAATCAGTCTGTAGGCTGTTTCCCGGTCATAACTGGCTCTCTTGGCTGCCCTCTGCACCCTACTGCGCGGACAGGAAGTCAGCGGGGACGCTCCAATACGGGCCACATCAGTCGTTGTCATCAAAAGCTCCTTTCTGGTCTTGCACTTCAAAAAAACGTACTTCTATTGAAAGGCACTTCTGATACCATCAAAAGATCCAGATTGTGAATTTTAATAGGACCAGTTGACGTGATTGACGATCTCCGGCTGGATGGTGAGCATCCACTGCAACACCAGCTGTATCAGCAACTGGCCGAACGGATACTCGACCAACGATATCCGGCCGGGCGCCAAATGCCGCCCAGCCGTCAGATGGCCCAGGACCTGGGCATCAGCCGCAACACGGTGAACGCTGTATACGAACAGCTCAAGGCCGAGGGCTTTCTTCAAAGTCGTGCCGGCAAGGGTATCTTTGTCCACGAAGACATCAAATCAGTCGTCAAACCATCCGGACCAGGCGTGGACAAAGCTGTCGGGGTTGGCATGGAGCTGCCGCCGCTTCCTGCGCGGCCCTCTGGAAAATCAAAACCCGTGGAAGACGCCAGCTTGCCGTTCCAGCCGGGCCTGCCGGACCTGGACGCGTTTCCGATTCGGGCCTGGAATCGCATCATGCATCATCAGGAAAGCCGCCGATCACTGCGGGGATACGACAGCATCCAGGGCTATCAACCCCTGAGACGCGCCATCGCCGCTTACCTGCGAACCTCCCGCGGTGTTCGTTGCCAAGAGCATCAGGTGATCATAACCAACGGCGCCCAGCAGGCGCTCTCGCTGTTAGCGGATGTTTTTCTGCAACCAGGTGACAGCATCCTGTTTGAAAACCCCGGATACCGTGGCGCCCGGAACGCGCTGGGCCGCTTTGGCAATCCACTGATTCCAATCCCTCTCAAAAACCAGGTCCTGGATGTGGAGGCGCTGCCTGGCCTCGAGTCGGCCAGGGCCAGACTCCTGTTTTGCACACCCACGCACCAATACCCCATGGGCGGCATCCTGGACCTGTCCCAGAGAATGGCACTTGTTCAGTGGGCCCAACGAACCGGCTGCTGGATCATCGAGGACGACTACGACAGCGAGTTCCACTTCTACAACAAGCCCTTCGCTGCCATTCAGGGCCTGTTCGAGAACGCGCCCGTGCTCTACATGGGCAGTTTCAGCAAGACCCTGCTACCCGCGTTGCGCATCGGCTATCTGGTGGTCCCGGAAGCGGTGGTCGAACCCTTGCTCTGGGCAAAGCAGATCAGCGGTGGCGAGACGCAGCTCCTTACCCAGGCCACCATCGCCGAATTTATTGAGAGTGGTCAGTTCACGCGTCATCTCAGGCGTATGCGCCAGCTCTACCGGGACAAATGGCAACTCTTCCAGCATGAGGTGATCGAAAAGCTCGGTGGACTTGCCCAACCAGTGGCGGAAAGCGCGGGAATGCATCTGGTGCTGGAAGGGGCTTTTGATGATGTGGCCCTCAGCCAGTGGTTGAAAGCCAGAGGCTTTGGCAGCACGCCGCTCAGCGCACACTTCCTGGGGAAAAACGCGAAAACGGGCCTGGTAATGGGCTTTGCCAGTGCCAACGAGCGTGAAATCACAGAATGCGTTACCGACCTGAGGGACAGGCTAGCAAACCAATCTCTCTCGAATTAACGTTCAGACTTCCCAAAGTACCCAGACAGTTCAGCAGCCAGAAAATCAAAGACCGTCCGAACCCGCAGGTTCATCCTGAGTTCCCGATGTGATACCAGCCAGACATCGCCGCCGAAAACCTGATCCTCGAAGACCCTCTCAACGTCAGGCTCTGCATCACCCAATTCGACGGGCATCATGCCAATACCGATACCCATGCGAGTCAATTGCCAATGAACCAGATGGCTGTCCGTCCTGGCAACAAATTGTTCCTCCTGCAGCTTGAGGCCACGTTGCGCCAAGGCTTCCATATATCTCTCATTGTTTGAGAGAAACCCGATGAATGGGGCCTCACAAAGATCGTCGGTCAACGGCGATGGCAGATCAGCCAGGATTTCCGCTGTGGCGAAAAGAGTCGCAGAGAATTTACCTACCTTTCGGGCGATAAGATCAGGTTCGGTAGGCCGAAAATTACGGATGGCAATGTCTGCTGCGCGGCGGCGAAGATCGCTGGCTTCGTTGGAGGCAACAAGATTAACGCGAATTCCGGGATACTGGTCCCGCAGCTTGTGCAGAATAGAGGGCAGAACGTAAGCGGCCGTGATTTCTGACGCCGAAATAGCGATCTCGCCTTCAATGGACGTTGCCTGACCGGTTGCGGCAAGTGATAGGCTGCTGGCAGCCTCTCCCATCGCTCGAACGTAGGCAAGCAGATCCAGGCCATTCCGAGTCAGTTCCAGCCCTCGACCACCCCGCTCGAAAAGCGCTGTAGAAAGCTCTTCTTCCAGTGCCGCAACCTGTCTTCCCAGGGTTGGTTGCGAAACGCCCAACGCCTTTGCGGCAGCCGAGAGAGATCCCTCCTCCGCAGTCACCAGGAATGCGCGTGCTCGGTTCCAGTCAAATTTAACGGCTCGCCAATCCATTCAGAAATGCATACCTGAAATAATTTTTTGTCGATATTACCAACAAAAGTGAAGATATAGAATCCGTTCCAGGTATTGAATCAACTACCCTAAGAGCCGAAATCATGAATTCTTCCATCAGTTTCTGGAACCGCAGCGCTGCACGCTACGCCCAACGGCCAATCGCGGACCAGAATGCCTATCTGCGAAAAATCGCCCTCACCCAGAAATATCTCAATCCGGAAATGGATGTTCTGGAGTTCGGCTGCGGTACCGGATCGACGGCACTTATTCATGCTCCCAGGGTGCGTAGCTATCTGGCAACCGATGCCTCGCCCCGGATGATAGACATTGCCCGAAAGCGAAAGACAGAAAAATCCGCCGACAACCTCCGCTTTGTGGTTGCCACACTTGACGACATGCAACATCGACAGCAGGCGTTCGACGCAATTCTGGGGTTGAACATTCTGCACCTGCTCCGAGACCCCGAAGGTGCGATACAACAGGTTTCAAGCATGCTGAAACCTGGCGGAGTATTCATTAGCAACACCGCCTGCCTTCAAGATACCTGCCCCTATTTGAAACCAGTCGCTGCCCTGGCTCGAGTGCTGCGACTCGCGCCCTATGTTAATTTCTTGTCCCGTGCTCAGCTGGAGCGGCATCTGGAGCATGCCGGATTCCAGATTGATTACCGCTGGGTGCCTGAAACCTCGAAAGACGTTTACTTCCTGATTGCCAGAAAACCAGAATAGGACGGGGTTTATCCCCAACAGAGTAATAAGAACGGTTGGAAAAACCGGAATCGGATGGCAAGCTTCCCTGACCCACGGCACGCTGTATTTCAGCGCCAATCAAAAAGGAGAACAGAATGGGAAGTTCAAAGCTGGTCGGTATCGTTTTACTGGTTGTTGGCATCGGATTGCTTTATTTCGGCTATCAATCAACCCAGTCCCTCGGAAACCAGCTAACCGAGACGGTCACAGGCCGATTTACCGACGACACCATGTGGTACCTGATCGGCGGGGCGGCCGCTGCTGCAGCCGGCGCTTTCCTGACATTCTTCAAGAAATAACCCTGCCTGTTTTTCACCGCTCGGGCCTGACCACAAACCAGCTGGCCAGGACGAGCGCTCCGAACACCGTGTAAGCCACGATAAACACCCAATCCGGAGCGCTGTAGTAGAGGATTGACTGCAGCCAGTGCTGGATAAATGAGCCTTCATAGCCCGCCTCCCCGGCCTTGGCCCGGAGCGCCATTTCCCAGCTTGTGAGCGGGCATAACACGCCCAGCCAGGATTGAAGAACCACAACGGCAATAACCGCCAGGTGGCTCAGGCGGAACCAGAAATTGCGTACCCACCGCCACTGAAAGAAATGACCAGCGAAAGTTGCCACCAGCCCGAGGATCACGAAGGCCACCAGCATCGTGTGCAGGATCAGGAGCGCATCAGCAAAGACCAGGAACCAGGAGGTATCCATCGCTCATCTCCGACCGCTAACCCATCACGTAGCGGGCTCTGCCCTGTTTTTTAGCGCAATACAAGGCTTCGTCGGCCCTTCTGATCATGTCCTCGATTGTATCGAATTCGCTGGCCAGGCCCTGACAGATCCCTATGGAACAGCTGAGTATCTTGCTATTGGGGCTGTCCTCATTTGGCACCGCCCGTTCCTGCCATTGACGGAGTATTTCCGTCGCAAGTCGTTCGAAACGGTCAGCATGGTCGCCTTCGATCACCGCCATGAATTCTTCGCCGCCGTAGCGCCCGAGGATATCCGTCTGCCGCTTGAGTACCTGTCGCATGATGTCGGCCTGGATGCGGATGGCTCGGTCGCCCTCCTGGTGGCCATAGCGATCGTTGAACTGCTTGAAATGATCCAGATACATCATGAACACGGCGAGTCGATGATTGGCACGCCGCTTCAATGCAAACAGGCGTTCAGATTCGCTCATCAGAGCACGCCGGTTGAACAACTCCGTGAGACCATCCACGGTGCTCAGGCCAACCAACTGCTCGTTGGCATCTTCAAGCTGCCCCAGCAATCGATCAATCCTGTGCCTGCCAATAACACCGACGAACAATGAACCAGCCACGAACCCGGCATTCATCCATGTTCGCTCGCCGTAAACTGAATCCAGCAGCATCAACCCGACAAAGCCAGCCGAACTGATCAGCATCGCAGCCAACGCATAATAGAATTTCATTCCGAAAACAAAGAAACCGAAGAAGGCATACAGCAGCGTACCTTCATAGGGAAAGCTGAAGGCCGCCTGTTCCCAGGCCACATGGATAAGGTAGTAATTCGCGTAGGTAATGCTGATAACGGTTGCCAGGAATGCTGTCTGGGCAAAGCGCAGAAATTGCGGAGCAAAGGTGAAAACCAGCAGGCCAGCAAGAATCGGAAGTTGGATAAGAGCCCTGTTGGTGATGTAGGCGCCAGACAATTCTGGAGGGATCAGTTGAAGGTCACCAATCATGAACAGGGAGATCAGAATCCCGCCAACCACGATTGAGAGTCGCAGCATAAGCAGATCGCGGGAGGACACGGTATTCAGTTCAACCGAAGGAGTCGGCATAAAAGTAAAATCCACAACGCACTTGATTCCCTGTACATGCCGAGTCTAAACAAATTCTCGCCCTGACCACCAGTAAATAGAAGGTTCAAAAGACGTACCACTGTTAGGTTTTTAGCGCAGGCCTCACTCAACCATCAGCATTTTCACCATTCGACGCACCAAAGGAGCAACTTAGCCACCAAATCGCACCATGTTGAAGCAAAGGGATTCCTGTCAACGGCTCTTCAACAGCATTATTGTGCAGCATGCACAATGACTGATCGACCAGGCCACAAGATTCGCCCCGAAAAACCCCTATGGCACAAACGTTGCCAACTCTCCTTGTGTTAACTACGACACGGAGAGATCGCCATGACCACTGAACCACCACCTAAAGAACAGGATTACCCCTTAAGCCCCGTCCCCATGGATCAGCGTAAAAGCGTCTGGTCCATGGGGCTGGTCCTCCTTGGCTTTACTTTCTTTACCGCCACCATGTGGGCCGGTGGCAGCGTTGGTGTTGCCTTCGACTTTTCCACCATGCTCATGGTGCTGGCGGTCGGCAATCTGCTGCTGGGACTCTACGCAGCAGGGCTGGGTTATATCGCCGCGAAAACAGGCCTGAACACCGCCCTGATGAGCCGGTTCACCTTCGGCGAGCTGGGCAGCAAACTGTCCGACTTTATTCTGGGCTTCACCCAGATTGGCTGGTATGCCTGGGGCACCGCCACCATGGCAATTCTACTGGTTAAACTCACGGGGATGCCGGAAGGGATGACAACGCCGCTGATGGTGCTGTTCGGTTTCGCCTTCTGTGTGACCGCGTTTATCGGCTATCAGGGCCTCGAGTGGCTGTCCCGAGTCGCCGTGCCTGCCATGATTATTCTGGTGGCCGTCAGCATGTCTATCGCCACGTCCGATGCCGGTGGCCTGTCCGGGCTGCTGGCCATTACCCCGACGAATGAAATGACCGTTGCTGCTGCAATAACTCTGGTATTCGGCACCTTTGTCAGTGGCGGAACCCAGGCCACCAACTGGACCCGCTTCGCGAAATCCGGCAAAACCGCGGTGATTGCCACATTGCTTGCTTTTTTCCTGGGCAACGGCCTGATGACCCTGATCGGCGCTTTCGGTGCCCTCGTCTATCAGCAGGCCGACATCGTCGACATCATGGTCGCCCAGGGTCTGGCCACACTCGGTATCCTGATGCTGTTCCTGAATCTCTGGACCACCCAGGACAACACGGTTTACAACTTTGCGGTGGCAGGCTGCAACCTGATCCGTACCCGCCGCCGCAAGTCAGTGACCATTGCTGGTGCCGCGATCGGAACCGTACTGGCGGTGCTGGGTATGTACGAATGGCTGATCCCGTTCCTTGTCCTGCTCGGCACCTTTATCCCGCCGATCGGTGGCGTCATCATGGCCAGCTACTTTGTCGGCTATAAACGCCAGTATCCGGACCTGACCACGGTTACATTGCCAGCCTTCAACGTCCCGGGGCTTGCGGCCTACGCCATCGGCTCCACAGCCGCCTATACTTCTCCCTGGATTGCGCCCATTGTGGGCGTCCTCGTCGCGGCCCTGAGCTACAGCCTCATTCTGATCGTCAGCGAAGCAGTCCGTGAGCGCAAAGCACAGGTAATGGGAGCAATCTGAGTGACACTGCGATGCCGGGACGTGCCACTTCTCCCCGGCCTGGACGCCATTCGGCTCCGGGGTGGGGAGTCCGCCGGGGATAACCCGGTGCGTTGGCCCTATGTGGCGGAAAACCGCTCGTTCAAGAGCTGGGTCAAAGGTGGCGAGCTGGTATTTGTTACCGGCATCAGCCGGCATCGCAGCCCCCAGAATCTCGCGGAATGCCTGTATGAGGGCAAGGAGTGCAACGTCTCCGGACTTGTCGTCCTGACCGGAGATGCCTATATCGGGCAACTACCCAACACCCTCTGCCGGCTGGCCGACGAGCTCGCGATACCTTTGTTCGAACAGCCCTATTCGCTGCCCATGGTGGAAGTGACGGAGGCCATCGGCAGAGCCATTGTCTGGTCCGAACACACATCGATTGAGCAGATGGATCAGGGCATTCTGGCCGATTCTGCCGAATTGCTCGATTCCTGGATCGCCTGTCGGGGCAATCAGAGCGCCATGGCGGAAGCATTGGGCTGCCACAGGAACACCATCCGCAACCGAATCAATCAACTCACTGACTCATTTCCGGGCCAGGGCACGCCGGCAGAACAATTCAGAACACTGTTACTGGCCCATCTGCTTTTGAAGCCATAACGGCTGGTGACCGACTTACCGGAGATAAAATGACCAAACCATTGAATGCCATAACGAACGCACGTTTACAGGGCCAGGATGGGCTGTACAGGCTCGAGATCACCAACGGACGCTTTTCAGGTATCACTGCCCAGCCCGACAACGCCACCACCAGAGACGGCGAACTGGATGCCGCGGGCAACCTCGTCACAGCTCCTTTCGTGGAACCACATATTCACCTGGACGCTGCTATGACGGCCGGCGAGCCCCGATGGAACAAGAGCGGCACCCTGTTTGAAGGCATTGAATGCTGGTCCGAGCGCAAGACAACCCTGAGCCACCAGGACGTCATCAACCGCGCCACCCAGACGCTGAAGCTGTTTGCCGCCCACGGCATCCAGTACGTCCGTACCCATGTGGACGTAACGGATCCGAACCTGACGGCCCTCAAGGCCATGCTTGAGGTTCGCGAAAACACCGCAGCCTTTGTAGACCTGCAGATCGTCGCGTTTCCCCAGGAGGGCATCTGGTCTTTCAAAAACGGGCGTGAGCTCATGGAGGAAGCCGTGCGACTCGGAGCTGATGTGGTTGGTGGCATCCCCCACTTCGAGTTTACCCGGGACTACGGCGCGGAATCCGTTCGCTGGCTGATGGAGCTGGCCCACAAAAACGACCGGCTGGTGGATGTCCATTGCGACGAAATTGATGATCCGGAATCCCGGTTCCTGGAGGTTCTGGCCGCCGAGGCCCTCAGACTGGATTACGGTTCCCGGGTATCCGCCAGCCACACCTGCGCCATGGGCTCCTACAACGACGCCTACTGCAGCCGCCTGTTCCGATTACTGAAAAAGTCCGGGCTGCGCTTTCTTTCCATGCCTACGGAAAGCCTGCATTTGCAGGGTCGGTTCGACAGCTACCCCAAACGCCGCGGCATTACCCGGGTCCCCGAGCTGCTTGATGCCGGACTGAAAGTCGCCTTCGGCCAGGATTCCATCCGCGACCCCTGGTATCCCATGGGCAATGGCAACATGCTCCGCACCCTCGATGTCGGCCTGCACGCCTGCCATATGCTGGGAATGAGCTGGATTGACCGGTCGCTGGAACTGATAACCGACAATGGCGCGGCTGCGCTGGACCTTGATGAGTATGGCGTTTATGAGGGGATGCCAGCACGGTGCGTGGTGCTTCAGGGAACCACACCCTATGAAGTGCTGCTCGGGCAACGACCGGTGCTGGCTTCTGTACGAGACGGGCAAGTGCTGGTCCGGCGGGAGGCATCCCACCCGGAATCCGGCCTGATTCTTTAAGAGAGTTGCCCGATTCAGAACAAAAGCGTGAGGCCACCGGTCACCACAGCAAACAGAACCGACAACCCGATGACAGTCATCCAGGGGAAGGGCGGTGGAGGTGGCTCAATGGCCAGTTCCTTCTCCAGGTAATTTCGGAGCAGGCGGGTGTTCCGCGTGTTGGCTTTGTAGACCGCATCGAACGCATCACCGACCACCGGCAAGAGCCCGCCCAGAAAATCAATGCCCATGTTGCGCAGCATGCGAAGCTTAACTGTCTTACTGGCGCCCGCCCGCTGCGCCTCCACCAGCACGTAGCTTGCCAGCACCAGGCCGGCCATGTCTCCCACCACGGGCAACAGGCCAATCACTGCCTCCGCACCAATCCGTACATTGGTGAACGGAATCGCGATGTTGCTATCGGTAAAGCGGCTGAATTTATCCAGCCGTGCCAGAATGGCCCGCTGCCGGGCTTCGGAAGGTTTCGGCATTTCTACTCCAGTTCAGGCGCTCACTCAGGCTTTGCGCTGATTTCTTCAAATGCCTGCACCAGCGTATCCGGTTCCTGGGCGCCGGAGATCAGGTATTTCCCGTTCACGATGAATGCCGGCACCGCAGACACGCCCGCCTGTTGGTAGGTGGCTTCGTCCTCGCGAACTACACTGGCGAATTCATCAGAATCCAGAATCTGCTCTGCCCTCGCGCGATCCAGCCCAAGGCTCTCGACACAGCCCAACAACACGTCCCGATCTGAGACGTCTTCTGCCTTTCCAAAATAGGCGTCGAACAACGCCTGTTTCATCTCCGTCTGCTTGCCCTGCTGGCCGGCCCACTTCACCAGCCGGTGAGCATCGAAGGTATTGCAGGTGAAACGCTCCTGCATTTTTTCAAAGTTAAGGCCCAGATCCTTCGCGATTGTCATCATCTGGTCCTGAGTGGCACGCATCTCTTCCTCGCTCCGGCCGTACTTGCGGGCCAACGCCGGCAGGATTGGCTCACCTTCCCCAGTGTGATCCGGGTTCAGTTCAAAGGCATGCCACTGGACGCCGAATTCGTATTCAGGCGCCAACTGTTTCATGGCCTGCTCCAGCCGCGCATAACCAATCGCACACCAGGGGCAGGCAATATCTGAAACAATGTCGATGTGAATCTTTTGCATGGGGAATCCTTTCAGCTGGTTGAATACATCATTCCTCAGACTAACACGGACACCGATCAGCAATCTCCCGCAAGATGCCCGGGGTCAATTGCTTTTCCATGGCTGCCTGTCGGCCTTTCCCCAATGACTTGCGTATACTCTTCATCTATCAATCAAACCGCATGAGGAGTCTGCCAATGGCCGATGAAGATACACTCACCGCCCTCAAAACCGCCTTTACCTTCATGCCCCAGCCGGTCGAAATTAATCGGTTTGAATATGGGGATGATGCCGACAGAATTCTGGCTCAGGTGAACTTTGTGAGGGAAGTGTTGACCCGTCACGGCATTGATCCGGAAGAAGTGGCCGGCGAGATCAATCCGGACTCGTCCCCCAATTCCTGCTACTGAACCAACAGCATTTTCAGGAGAAAGCATGCCTTACCAGTTCGATGACCTGAAGAAGAGCTGCCAGGCCGAATGGCAAGCCTACATCCAGCACAGCTTCGTGCAGCAACTCGGTAATGAGTCGCTCGCGCCTGAAGCGTTCCAGCATTACCTGAAGCAGGACTACCTGTTTCTGATCCAGTTTGCCCGAGCATTCGCCCTGGCCGCTTACAAAAGCCCGACATTATCCGACCTCCGCCAAGCGAAAGAGGGTTTGCAGGCCATCCTGGATGTGGAGCTGGATCTCCACGTCAACTACTGCAAGGAGTGGGGCATCTCCGAGCAAGAGCTGGCGGAATTGCCAGAAGCCCGGGCCACTTTGGCCTACACACGCTACGTTCTGGATACTGGTAACCGTGGCGACCTTTTGGACCTGCACGTCGCCCTATCGCCGTGCATGGTGGGCTACGGTGAGATCGCCAACTGGCTGAACAGCCGGGCGGAGACTATCCGTGGCGACAGCAACCCCTATGATGCCTGGATCGCCATGTATGAGAGCGAGGAGTTCCAGGATGCGATGCAAGCTGAAATTTGCTGGCTCAATGAACGATTGGCCGATGTCTCCCCTGCCCGCTTCAAAGAGCTGACCCGGATTTTCAGCGATGCCACCCGGCTTGAGATCGATTTCTGGGAAATGGGCCTGAAGCAGAGCGACTGACTGGGCGCCAATCCTCTTTCGACGCCTCTCAGCTAGAGATCGCGCAGGTACCCAGCACCAAGCTGTGCGATCTGCCCCTGAATCCAGGCCACTCGTTCCAACACATACGACGACGGCGAATTGACCCGCAGGACTATCGGATTTGGGAGTACGGCCGCGAGCAGCGCTGCCTGGTACTCAGTGAGGTGACGGGCAGGCTTATCGAAGTAGGCCTGACTTGCCGCTTCGACCCCATAGATACCGGGTCCGAACTCAGCAACGTTCAGGTAAACTTCCAGTATGCGCTGCTTGGGCCAGAGGCCGTCTATGACAACGGCCAAACCTGCCTCAACAGCCTTGCGGACGAAACTGCGCCCGTTCCACAGGAACAGGTTTTTAGCCGTTTGCTGGGTGATGGTGCTGGCCCCTCGAAGCCCCTCGCCCGCCCTGTACTCCGAGAGGGCTTGGCGTATAGCCTCAAAATCCACGCCCGCGTGATGCGGGAAGCGTTGATCCTCGCTGGCAACCACCGCCAGCGGCATCCAGGCAGAGATCTCATTTATGGGCACCCATTCGTGAGCGAGGGATCTGTTCGCGCTTTGAACCTGATACCCCAGCATGAAGGCCGAGGTGGGTGGGTTTACGAACCGGAACATCAGCACCACCAACAGGACCAGCACGATAGCGCCAGCGCTTAGCAGCAAAAACCATCGCAAAAGCTTGCTACCACCTGATGCTCTGGTCATACGTTCAAATCCTCATCTCTCTACGAGCCAGTTCCCGGCCGTAATTGACCAATGGACCGCACAGCGCGCAAACTGCCCATAGTGATTCTGCGAGAGCGTATGCCACTACCATGCCTGAAAAAGTAAAAACCCGGATTCTCTTTCATTCCAGACGCCTGAATATATACCTGGTCCGATATCCAGAAGGGCACAAGGTAGGGCCGCACGTGGACATGGTTTCCGAGGGCCGGCTTTACAAACTCAATTGCGTTCTGGCCAAGCCCAAGGCGGGCGGCGAATTCATTTGCGAGAAAAACATCTTCAACCTTCTTGGAAGAGTGTACCTCTTCCGCCCGGACCTGTATCAGCATCGGGTATCGAAGATCGAGCGCGGAAATCGATGGCTACTGAGTTTTGCGTTGACTTCCGGCCTCCATAACTCCAGCAGGACAATGCCATGATGTATTTTGCCCATGAAATGAGCCGCGCAGCGCTGATGCCCTTGCGCATGATGACAGACACACAGAGCAAATTGCTCAGGCATCCTCTCAGCCCCCTGTCCCGCTTGCCGGGCGCTCGCAGTATTGCCTCAGCCTACGGTGTATTTGGCGATTTGACCCGACGCTACCCGAAACCGGCGTTCAACCTGCATTCAACCGTGTGCGATGGCGAGGAAGTAGACGTCAGTGAAGTCATTGTCCAGCGAAAACCCTTTGCCCAGCTCAAGCACTTCCAGCGCAGCGTATCGCGGTCAAATGATCCGAAACTCCTGATCGTTGCGCCCTTGTCCGGACACTTTGCCTCGCTGCTGCGGGGTACCGTCAAGGAAATGCTCCCAGACCACGACGTCTACATTACCGACTGGCGCGATGCCTGCCGGGTCCCATTGTCCGCTGGAGATTTTGGGCTGGACGACTATATCGACTACGTTATCGATTTTATTGAACAGCTTGGGCCAGACACCCATGTATTGGCGGTTTGCCAACCCGTTGTGCCGGTGCTTGCGGCCACCGCCCTCATGGCCGAAGATAAAAACCCGGCAACACCCCGCTCACTTGCCCTCATGAGCGGCCCCATCGACGGACGTATTGATCCCACCGCACCCTGCGAACTGGCCACCAAACATAATCTTGCCTGGTTCCGACGCAATCTGGTCCATCCGGTACCCGCTCCCTATCCGGGCGCCATGCGTAAGGTTTATCCAGGATTTCTGCAACTGTCCGGATTCGTGAGCATGAACTTCGACCGGCACGTTGACGCCTACCGGGGCCTGTTCAAGTCCATGCGAGACAGGGAAGTCGACAAGATCAGACGTCATCGTGAGTTCTACGACGAGTACCTCGCAGTTATGGATCTACCGGCCACCTTTTACCTGGACACGATCAAGCGCGTCTTTCAGGAATTCCACCTTGCCCGCGGTTGCTTCACGCACCGGGGCAGGAAGGTGAACCCCGCCGCTATCGAGAAGACGGCGCTGATGACGATCGAAGGCGAGAAGGACGACATTTCCAGCCCCGGACAAACGCGGGCCGCTCACGACCTTTGCGTGAGTATTCCCGATGCCAGGCGCCTGCACCACCTCCAGGAAGGGGTTGGCCACTACGGCGTCTTCAACGGCAGTCAATGGCGCGAATCCATTGCGCCTCGCCTCAAGACATTCATTGGCCAAGCGTGACAGGCGTCACATTTTCTTGTCGCCACTCAGGTGCTCTGCTAGCTTAAATGAGGTGATGAATAATAAGGAATAACAATCAGAGCGGGCCACCGCTCCAGGGAGGATGTCATGCAGGACCTCAAGGGCAAGGTCGCCCTGGTAACCGGAGCCTCACGAGGCATCGGTCGTCACATCGCACTGCAACTTGCTCAACGCGGCGCTGACGTCGCCATCAACTACCGCTCCCGCCAGTCCGAAGGCGACGAAGTTGCCAGGGAAATCGAGGCAACTGGCGTCCGGGCACTGTCCTTCAAAGCAGACCTTTCCAAGATGCCGGAAGCGCGCAGCCTGGTCCGTCAGGTTCATGATCAGTGGGGCCGCATAGACATTCTGGTGAACAACGCCGGCATCACCAAAGACAAGTCCATGAAGAAGCTTACTGACGATGACTGGAACGACGTCCTGGATACCAACCTGGGCAGCGTCTACGCCACCTGCTCGGAAGTGTTGAAAATAATGATGGACCAGAAGTACGGCCGTATCATCAACATCACATCGTTCGTCGGGCAGGCCGGCAACTTCGGGCAGGCCAATTACGCAGCCAGCAAGGGCGGCATTATCGCCTTTACCAAGACCCTCGCGCTCGAAATGGCCAAATACAACATCACCGTCAATGCCATTGCCCCGGGCTTCACCGAAACCGAAATGCTCGCCCAGGTTCCGGAGAATATCCGGGAGCAAATCATTGCCCGGGTTCCGATGGGGCGTTTCGGCAAACCGGAGGAAATTGCCCGCGCCGTGGTTTTCCTGGCCGCAGAGGGGGATTACATCACTGGCCAGCAGATCAATGTGAACGGCGGCGTCTACATGTGACACGAACAAAGCAGAAGGCGAGAAAATGGCTGATAAACCAATAAAAAAGCAAACAACGCCTGACTTCGAACCCAATGTGGTAAGCCGCTCTCTGGCACGAGTAGGTATTCATGGTGGCCGTCTGCTCAAGCGCTCTGTCATGCGCCGATTACGCGGTGGCCCGCCGAACCCCGCCAGCGTGAGTAGCATGGCCAGGCCCTTCGTTACCCTGACTGGCAAGCTTGCAACCCAACCCGACACACTTCTGTTCGCGCAGATGCGACTGTTCAAGGACACCAGTCTGTTCTGGTCCGGCCTTCTCGCCAGCGGTATTGGCAAGAAACCTTTGACCGTAGCAGAACCAGAGCCTGGCGACGGTCGGTTCCGTGACCAGGCCTGGAACGACGTCATCGCCTTCAACGCCCTCAAGCAGGCCTATCTATTAACAACACGCTGGGTAATGGACACCATTGATGATGTCCGGGACATGGACGATCACGAGAGACGGAAAGTCCGCTTTTTCACCAGCCAGATGACCGACGCCCTCGCCCCCAGCAACTTCGTTCTGAGCAATCCGGAAGTGTTGCGAACTACTGTCAAGACACGCGGTAAAAACCTGCTGCGTGGACTGGCGAACCTGTTACGTGATCTGGACGAGGGAAAGGGCCCGATGCCGTTTCGCATGTCCGACCCGGACGCCTTTGAGGTGGGCGACAATCTGGCCAACACACCCGGCGACGTGGTGTTACAGAACGATCTGATGCAACTCATCCAATACCGGCCTACCACCGAAACTGTACATCGTCGGCCTCTGTTGGTGATTCCGCCCTGGATCAACAAGTACTACATCCTCGATCTTGGCGAGAAAAAATCCTTCATCCGCTATTGGGTAGAGAAGGGACACACTGTGTTTGTGGTCTCCTGGGTCAATCCCGGCCCAGAGCTGGCGCACAAGACCTTTGAAGACTACATGCTCGAAGGTCCGGTCGCCGCCATGGAAGCTATTGAGCAGGCAACGGGTGAGCGCGAAGTCAACACCGTGGGTTACTGCATCGGCGGCACCCTGCTGGGTTGCACGCTCGGTTGGCTGGCCGCTCGTGGCGACGACCGGGTCAAAAGCGCGACGTTTCTCAACAGCATGATGGATTTCTCAGATGTTGGCGATCTCGAAGTCTTCATCGACGAGGATTCTATTGCGAAAATAGAAAAGGCTATGAACAAACAGGGCTATCTTGAAGGCGCCTCCATGGCAACGGCCTTCAACATGCTTCGGGCCAACAGTCTGATATGGTCGTTCTTCGTCAACAACTACCTCCTGGGTCGTGACGCTGCGCCCTTTGATCTCCTTTACTGGAACTCGGATGCCACGCGCATGCCTGCGGCCATGCACAGTTTTTACCTGCGCAATATGTATCTGAACAATCGGCTGCGTGAGCCCGGCGGCATTGCCCTGGCGGGCACGCCAATCGACTTGAGAAAGGTGAAGATTCCAAGCTATTTCGCATCCGCCATTGAAGACCACATCGCGCCGTGGGTTTCCTGCTACAAAGGCGCGCGCAACCTGGGCGGGCCACTGCGTTTTGTACTCGGCGGTTCGGGACATATTGCCGGAATCATCAATCCACCCGAGAAGAAGAAGTACGGTTATCGCCTGAACGAAGACAATCCAGCCAATCCAGAGGAATGGCTCAAAGGTGCCGAGCAGTTTGAAGGTTCCTGGTGGCCAGATTGGGTGGCTTGGGCCGAGCAGTTTGGTGGCGGTGAGGTTAAGGCTCGCATTCCGGGAGAGGGCAATCTGCCGGTGATTGAACCGGCGCCCGGGGCCTACTTGCGCAATGAACCCGCACCGCCCACCCCGATAGCCAGGAAACCAAGGCAACCATCAAAAAGGAAATCGGCTTCCGATAAGCCGAAAGCGAGATCTCCCGAAAAAATGACGCACTAAAACCATTGCGACGGTTTTGAATCGCCAGGCTCCTGTCCTTAACGCCCCAGGTATCTGAAGCGCAGGACATTCTGGTACTTGTCGATGTATTTCTGATTTATTTCGTCAATCACACCCGCCAGCCGCAAATCATCAAAGCAAATATCGAACGCAGCGGCCTGTTCAAGGTTTCGAAAAACCATCTTATGCGGCGCCGGGTTAAAGATTGGCGCGAAACGAAAAGCATCAGACTGCGAGGGCCAGCTCTCACCACGGCGCTTTTCGCTGAATATTCGGCGATTCACCTCCGCGACCACGAATCCATCAGCCAGAATCGCATCGACCCGCCCCATGAAGAGGAGCCGCGAGTGAATTGTCTGATCGGCAATCTCGGTAAGAGAGGCGAATTCCGGAACATCGCTGCTGATTCCCAGAACATCAACTCCCTGGCGGAAAGTAAGCACATCAAGACCGGCGAGGTCATTGATCCGCTCAACCGGCCCGATATGGGAATAATTGTAGAAGGCTCCGTTCTGATACCAGATGTAGGCAGAAGTAGAATACCCGGGAAGACGCCAGTGCAGGGGCACAGTCATGATGGCGTCGAAGTCCTCACGATCCCGGTAGGTACGAGCATGCCGCTCGAAGGGCTGAAAAACGAACCGGGCGTCAAAACCGCACTCATTGAACGTTGCCAGCACAAGTTCAATATCCCGACCTTTGAGACTAGGCTCGGCTGCGCCCGGGATTTCGGGAGCGAGTACTTTCAGCCGCTTTAATGACTCGGCGAGCCCGGACTGGGGCAAACCGAATATAAAAAGCAAGATCCACGAGATCAGCGATGACGTCTTCAACCGAGGCGCTCTCCCCCAGGCCCAGAGAAGTCCAATTTTTGAACAATATCGCTTACCGTCACCACAGGCAACCGACTCTGGCAAAACGCCTGCGAACCGGGCCGTCCTTCAGCCCAGCAAACACTCCTTGGCTTCATTGATGCGCGCCGCCAGATAATTGCTGCCGCCATGATCCGGGTGTAGCTTCTGCATCATCCGGCGATGGGCCTTGATAATCTCGTCGCGGCTCGCGCCAGGCTCCAGCCCCAGGATATCCAGCGCTTCGCTCTCGGTCAGAGGACCTCCGGCGTTGCCATTTCCGCCTGACTCCGAGCCTTCGGACCCAGCTTCATCATCCTGTCGCCAGGAATCACCGAACCTGCGATCCAGATAGCTTTCCAGGAGCCGGGCCGAGTCTTCGTCCTGCGCCCGGCAATAACGCAGCAGCTCAAGGAACTCGTTCTCGCTCAAATCTGACAACTCACGGCCCTCCATGGGCCCCTTTATGATTCTGCCACTCATGGTTCCGGAATCGTGGTCCAGGGTCATTTCCAGGATGTCACTGGCCACGTGAGATTGATTGCCGGATTTGGCTTGAGCTCCGCCAGCCATACCACCCAGTCCACCGCGCAACAGTGAGGGCAGCAATCGACGCAACAGCGGATAAAGAAACGCCAACCCGGCGAACACAAAATGCAGGCGTCCGGTTACGGCGAGACCGACCACGATCCCGATACCGACCAGCAAAGCGAGTTTGAGAATGGCTGCATTACGTTGGCTGGCTGGCTGATTGCGCAACCACACCCAGGCAACAACCGCGACAACGATAGCAACAAGCGTTAACGGCACTCAGATACCCCGGGCACACCGGCCCTTGAATGGATTTCCAGAAGCACTATCGGATCTGTTTCGTCAGGCGCTTCACTTCCGGGGAACTGCGGCTTGAAAAGTCCTGCAGGGCCTTGGCTCCCCCGGAAGCATAGACCGCAACCGCCGCCATAAGATCCTTCAGAACCTCTGGGCTGTTCCGATCAAAGGGCGCGTACGCGCCGCCAGAAAGCTTGCTCACCTGCTGGAAGACCGCCCTGGCATGGGCGTCACTGCCTTCATGAAACATAAATACCGGCGTGCGCAGCATTCCCAACTCCCCGGAGGTATGACAAAGCTCGTCTATCGGTTCCTCGCAGCAATCGCCGATAAACACCACCGCCTTGACGGGGTTTGTGCGAGTCTCTTTCACCGCGTGGGCCAGCACCCGGCTGATCTGGGTTCGGCCGCCCAGGCAGGACACGCCGTTCATCAGGTTCAGCAGTTGCCCCGTCTCGGTCACAAACCCCGTAGCCTTGAACTCACCGAAGCCACGATAGTAGCAAAGCTGAATGGCCAGACCGCCCAGATCCCGGGTTGCCATAAACAGTTCGCTCTGAAGATGGCAAGCCTGATCCCAGGTTGCCTCACGGCTTGCGGTTGCGTCCAGCGCGAAAATCAGACGCCCCTGGCCGCCACCCTGTTTAGGCAGCGAGCGAACCTCGTTAATAAACTGATCGATCGCCTGTTTGTCGGATCGGATTCTCAAATCTTTATCGGCCATGGGCTCCTGAAAATCGCAGCGATTGCAGAATCTGACGCTAAAATAGTAGGGCATAGATCGCTCAATTCACAGGTTTGGCAAGAGGCGGGGCATCGTGGATACAGGGCGTTGGTACCGAATCAGGAACCTGGCCAGACTTCGTTTTTGCCTTCTGGCGCCGTTCCTTGTTGCCATCCTCGCAATGCCCTGCGCGGTACAGGCCTCAAATTCTTTTTATCTGCTCTATCGCCAGTGGCAAGCTTACGATTGGCCAGAGGATCTGCCATCTGCCAGCGAGGTGACCCGCTCGCAGCGCGGCCTGGGCTGGCAACAGCAGAACTCTGCGAGCACCTTTGACATCGATTACGATTACCAGCCACTTAGAATCCGCACAGGCGAACCGGCCCACAACGGGCACCTCCATCGGTTGACCTTCGGTGGCGATTGGCAGCATCGGCTTTACCGAGCAGAAGCACGGGCCGGCGTTGCCGGAACCTCCAACATGTTCAAGTACCGGGACTTCCACGGTGACGTGTTGAATGGCCGCATCGCACTATACCGGGCCATGGATGAAACAAGCCCATTGAGCGTCGGGATCGGCGGCGACCATCGCTTCGGGTCTTTCCGCTGGCTTCCCCGAATACGATGGCAACAACGCAATGAAAACGGGTATTGGCTGCTCGACCTGCCGGTACTGATCCAGTGGCAAAGCCCACGGGAGCTATGGACATTCCGGGTGGAACGCGACGGGGATCGTTGGGCGACGTTGGACAAGGCCAGAGAGGTAGAAGGTGCGCTGTATTTTCGCGAGTGGAGAACAGAACTGACCTACCGGATACTTAGGGGGCATGGACCATGGCCAACCCTGACTGTTGGTATCGGTGCCAGTTTTGATACCCGTGTCCAATACGAAGACCTGAACACGGGCACCATTGATCTGAGTCTGGGCGATGCCTTGGTCGGAAGCCTCAGGCTCGATTGGTAAACCCAGAGACCGGATCGAAACCGGGGATCAGTCCACCCGGTTGAGAGTCACATCGATGTTGCCACGGGTCGCATTGGAGTAAGGGCAGACCTTGTGCGCTTCATCGATCAGCTGCTTCGCTTCGGCATCGTCCATACCGGGCAGACTGATACGCAGTTCCACCTCAATGCCAAATCCATTGGGAATCTGGCCAATGCCAACCACGCCTTCAATGGACGCATCTTCCGGCATCTTCAGCTTGTCACGGCCGGCAACAAACTTCATCGCGCCAATGAAGCAGGCAGAGTAACCTGCGGCAAACAGCTGCTCCGGATTCGTGCCCTTGCCGCCGGCACCACCCATTTCTTTCGGGGTTGCCAGCTCGACGTCGAGAATGCCGTCTGAAGAAATGGCCCGGCCGTCACGACCACCGGTTGCCTCTGCGTGGGCACGGTATAGCACTTGTTCGATAGACATAACGCTTTCCTCTTCTGCTTTGCTTTCAGATGAGACTGCCAGCTCAGGCACTCTCCTCCAGATGACTTTCCAGGTGACTGTGCAAACGGCTCCTGAGTGCACAGAGCTCCGTCTTCAAACCGTCCAGCTCCGACAATGAGCAACCCGAGGCGCCGGCGACCCGCTCCGGAATCCTTGCTGCTGCCTGCTGAAGATTCCGGCCCTGCGGAGTAAGGCGAACAATGACCTGACGTTCGTCCTCGGGCGAACGCTGCCGAACCAGCAAGCCCTGCTTCTCCAACCGTTTCACGAGCGGGGTCAGAGTGCCGTAGTCCAGAAACAGACGATCTTTCAGACCGGACACCCGAATGCCGTCCGTCTCCCATAGAACCAGCATGACAAGGTACTGGGGATACGTCAGCCCAAGCTCTGACAACAGTGGCTTGTACAGCTTGGTCATTGCCAACGACGCAGAATACAGGGCAAAACACATTTGCCGATCCAGTGTTAACAGATCATTTCCGGGGACCGATCGTTTTGAAGACTGATGCTCTGGCATTTAACTCGCTCACGATTACCTTGTGCACGATTTAAATTAGCGAAACACGAGTAAGGATGCAACCCCCGCTCGTTCTACCAGGCGGGGAAAGCTTTTGATCAACCCGTCAGCGCAGCTCGAACTTTCTTGCTCAGATGCCCCATCTCAACACGGCCAAGCACCTGGGGCTTAAGTTCGTTCATCACCTTCCCCATATCCTGCATGCCCTGTGCATCCGTTGAACTGATCGCCATTCGAATCAACCCATCCAGGTCGTCCTCGTTCAGGGCCGCAGGCATGAACTCCTCAATGATCACCATTTCGGCGCGCTCTTTGTCGCCCAGCTCCTCACGACCCGCATCATCATACTGACTGGCAGCATCGCGGCGCTGTTTGAGCATCTTGTCCAGCACCTTGAGAACATCCTCGTCGTTGAGCTCGCGGCGTTCATCAATCTCGATCTGCTTTACAGCAGACTGGGCCATGCGCAAGGTAACCAGACGGGTTTTATCCTTGTTTCGCATTGCCTCCTTTACCGCGTTGTTCAATTGTTCCTTCAGAGTTGGTGCCGTCATTTCCGATCTCCTGTTTGTTTGCGCCTTTTCCGTTTATATGGGGACAGGATCCCGAAAATGCAAAGGCCCCTCGGTGAGGGGCCCTTGGGTCGGTGAAGGGTTGTAACGAGCAGACTGCCGGTTACATTTTGCCCTCAGCGATCAGCAAGCGGCGTTCATGGTGAAGCCCCTTGAACAGGCTGTAGGTCATTACCAGCAGCACGAGAGTGAAAGGCAGACCCACGCTCAGGGCGCCGGCCTGAAGCGCCCCCAGCGCTTGCTCGCCGCCTACGAACAGCAGCACGCCGGCAATCGAACCTTCAATAACCGCCCAGAAAATCCGCTGGGCTTTGGGAGCATCCGTCTTGCCGCCCGAGGTAATGCTATCGATGACCAGCGAGCCGGAATCCGACGAGGTCACGAAGAAAGTCAACACCAGGGTAATACCGATAAACGAGGTAATCCCCGACAGTGAAATATTCTCAAGCGCCTGGAACATCGCCAGTGATACTTCAGTAAGTCCCTCCGAGGCCAGCACGCCAATATCATTCTGCACCTGATGGAGGGCACCGCCGCCGAAGGCGCTCATCCAGAACAGCGTGATGATGGTCGGGATGATCAGAACCGCTGTAACGAACTCACGCACCGTGCGGCCATGGGACACCCGCGCGATGAACATACCCACAAACGGCGACCAGGAAATCCACCAGGCCCAATAGAATACCGTCCAGCCGTGGAACCAGGTCGTGTCCTCCTCCCGGCCGAACGGGTTACTGAGCGCGACCATGTTGGAGGCGTAGGACACCGACGTATCCCAGAGCCACTGGAACACCGCCAGCGTGGGACCGGCAAACATTACAAACAGAAGGAGCAGCCCCGCCATGATCATATTCGCGTTACTCAGGATCCGAACACCACCGTGGATGCCCCGGATCACAGAGTAAGTGGCCACAGCCGTAACGCCGGCAATCACGCCTACCTGAATATTCAGGCCTCCCTCAATATCAAACAGGTAGGAAATACCCGATGCGGCCTGCTGGGCCCCGAAACCGAGCGAGGTCGCAAGACCAAAAATGGTCGCCAGCACCGACACCGTATCGATCACATTGCCCGGCCACCCCCAGACCTTGTCACCAAGTATCGGAAAAAACGCAGAGCGTATGGTTAGCGGCAGGCCCTTGTTGAAAGCAAAGAAAGATAACGAAAGCCCGACAATTGCATAAATCGCCCAGGGGTGCAGACCCCAGTGATACATGGTTGCCCCCATCGCCAGGCGTGCACCCTCTGCGGTGTTAGGTTCAACACCAAGAGGCGTTCCATACCAGTCAGTGTAATAGGCCACCGGCTCAGCGACCGACCAGAACATCAGCCCAGTGCCCATGCCGGCTGCAAACAGCATGGCAAACCAGGAAAGCAGGGAAAATTCAGGCTTGGCTTCAGTCCCGCCAATTCGGATCTTGCCTACCGGCATGAAAATCAGGGCCAGGCAGAAGAGAACAAACAGGTTTGCGCTGAGCAGAAAACCCCAGTCGAAAACAGCGATCGCGCCATTCTTGGCGCTATCCAGCAATTCCTTTGCACCGGATGGAAAAATGAGTGTCCCGACAACAAAGGCCACAATCAGGATGGCGGTTAACGGGAATACGATGTTGTGGATGTCGAAGCCGAATTTCTCGATATTATCCTGACCGGCCACGTAGTCAGTCTGGTAATCATCTTTAATGACGTCGCCCAATGTGAGGACTCCTATGACTGCATCGACCCGCAGTCGGTTGGAAAATTTACCTCCTTAAGTGCCACACCAATATTTTGAACTCTAAGAATTGAAATTTCCAACCGGTCTGCAAAGCTCCGCACAAACCACTGCGTTCACAAATTCCTATTCCTTCGCATCGCGTTGAATTTAATGCGCGAGCTACTCTGATAGACTTGCTTTAACGGTTATCTCCTCGAGCACGTAAATGGGCCAAACACCATGAAACTCAATCCCTTTAATACCCGCATTGGCCTTGCCCTCGGTGGCGGCGCGGCAAAGGGCATCGCCCATATCGGCGTTCTTAAGGCCTTCGAGGAAGAGCAAATCAGGATTCACTGTATTTCCGGAACCAGCGCCGGCGCACTCATTGCGAGCTACTACGCCTTCGGCCGCCCGGCGGAGTCCATCCTTTCCATTTGCTCCACCCTGAACCTCTCGAAAATCATCAACTTTACCTTCGAGCGCGGCGGGCTTTTCAGCACCAATGCCATTCGGGAAATGATTCATCGGGATCTCGGGGATGTCCGGATCGAAGACGCCAAGATTCCACTGGCCATCTGCGCAACGGATATCGAAACCGGCGAACAGTTGATCTTCCGGGAGGGCAACCTGGCGGACGTTGTTTGCGCGTCCATGGCGGTGCCCGGCCTGTTTGTACCGGTAGAGATCGATGGGAGAACACTGGTGGACGGCGGGCTGGTAGAAAATGTGCCGATTTCACCACTGGCGAAAATGGGGGCCGGCATCACTGTGGCGGTTGATCTCAGCCATGTAAGCCGATACCCGAAGCCTGATAACACCTTCGATGTGATCACCAACGCCATCAACATTGGCATCGATTTCAACACCCGCAAGCAACTCAAGAACGCCGACATAGCGGTACCTCTGGACCTGAGCGGCTACAGCCTGACCAATAATGCAGACCGTGTTGAGGAACTGTACCTGGAAGGCTATCACCCCATGAAGAAAAAGATCCGCCGGGTGCTCTGGTACAAGCGAATGCACGTTGCGATCAGCCTTCTGAGAACAACCCGTACATTGATGCCCTTCAAGGTGCCCGAGATTCTCAAGGAGCTCAAACGCAACGGCTTTGCGGTGCGCAATCGACATTAGCGACTTAATCATCGCCAGCGGTGAACCAAAACGCTTTTTGAAGCCTACTCTTCACACCTGATCATTTTTCGATGCGAACGGAGCTTGCGCATGATTACCGTCCACCACCTGAATAATTCCCGCTCACAACGCGTTCTCTGGATGCTGGAAGAGCTGGGTGTGCCCTATGAGATCAAGCATTACCAGCGTGATCCCAAAACCATGCTGGCGCCCGAAAGCCTGAAGAAGGTTCACCCGCTGGGCAAATCCCCGGTGATTACCGACGGCGATCTGGTGGTGGCCGAATCCGGCGCCATTATTGAATATCTGGCCCACACCTACGGCAAAGACACCATGCTGCCCGAGAGCGGCGGCCAGACCTGGCTCGACTACACCTACTGGCTGCACTATGCCGAGGGCTCACTGATGCCCCCTCTGGTCATGCGCCTGGTGTTTGAAAAGGTCAAAACCAGCCCGATGCCGTTCTTTATAAAACCGGTCGCCAAGGGCATTTCAGACAAAACCAATGAAGTCTTCATCGGCCCGATGATCAAGACGCATCTGGATTTTGTGGAAGACCACCTCGCAAAAAACACGTGGTTCCTGGGTGACAAACTGAGTGCTGCAGATATCCAGATGAGCTTCCCGCTTGAAGCCTCGGTAGCCAGGGGCATTGTCGGTAAGAACAGGCCTCACATCACCGGCTGGGTGAAACGGGTTCACGCCAGGCCGGCTTATCAGAAAGCACTTGAGAAAGGCGGTGACTACGACTTTGCCTGAAGAGGCGGCACAGTCATGTCGAAACTATTCACACACTGGCGCCCATCGGAGTGAGCTCGTCAATAGGTTTGAGCCGCGCTTTACTTTTTCAGGCTGATCTGTTTTGAACCTGTAGAGGAAACTTGTCCGCTCTGGCCCTTGCCGACATATTCGACAGACCCGCCCGCTTTCAGAAAGGCGGCGGTCTGTTCCTCAATTTCGGCGGAGGTCAGGGTAGCTTTCTCGTTTTTCTTGCTCATGATGGTATCCAGGTCAAGGTGGCTTGTTTTACAGCATAAGCCGTTCATTATACCCGATGTGGCTAAAAATTGTTCGCTTCCTAAAGGCCGCGTTCCTGGCGCGCCTCAGCAACAATCTATACGGTGAAACAGAACGGAGGAGTTCATTGCATGGAAACCGCTGACATCTTGCTGGCGCTGCTGTTCGGCTGCATCGGCTTCGGGTATTTCATGTATGGCCGGCGCAGGAAAAACATCGTCACCCGATACTGCGGCATTGCCATGATCATCTATCCTTATCTGGCCAGTAGCGCATGGGAAATGCTGGCCGTAGGGGTCGTACTCATGGTTGTGCCGAGGTTTGTCGAACTCTGAAGTTCGAGGCTTGAATCACTCCGCTGCAGGCAAACTCCCGCCTAGCATGTTTTCAATCACCGCTGCGTTGTAGAAGGTTTCAACGCACCGGATTTTTTGCTCCCTTACACGAAACCAGATTGCCAGGCGCACATCACCAATCGGCTCGAAGTAGGTACGGTAATCCAGGATCGCAAACACGTGCTCACCGTCGGCACTCAGTTGCCGTAGAACCAGGTCTTTCTGAATGGCAAACATACCGAACTGGTAGGCCAACATGTCGTCGCGGCTGAGGAATCGCATGTTGGGCCCCACATACTCAAAGCCCTCTTCAGCAAGCAGATCCTTGGCTTCATCCAAGCGCTGGGCGCGGATATTTTCGATGAACTGAGCCACAATGTCCTTTGGCTGCATGACCGTTCTCCAGGTTCCGGAACTGACAATCCAAACTGCACCCACTAACCTGAACATTAGCCTATTCGGGCCTGCAGCAACACAGTCACCAATCAACCTTGGGCTCAAAACCAAAGCCTTTCAGAACACACCCGTCTCCGCCAATTGCCGTATGATCTGAATGGTTTCCACGTCTGTGGCCACAGACGCTTCATGAAGATACTGATCATAGGGCATCGAGTCACCGCGGTTCTCGATGCTCGCTGTGTGATACCGGAAGCGGACAAAAAGCGCCCCAGGCGCCGGGCTCGGAGCACAAGGCCTTCCCAAACCTGGAATCGGGTCAGGACCGGTAGCTCTGGCTTGGTCAGGTCGTTTATCTGAACAATATGCTCGAACGTCATCTAGTCTCCTGTCAGGTGCAGTACACAACACTGTGCCAGTCCTTTCGCGCGTACGGAACCCGCGATTCAGAGCCCCGAACGGAACACAAAAACGAGGAGAGTCGCGAACAGCGCGATGTTTACTGCCCAGACGATCCAGGAAACCCGGCGCCGTAGACTTGCCCGCTTGATGGGATTAGTCATAACTGAAACGCTCCGATAGGATGTGGTGGGAAGGCGCGCCTCGCTTGATCAGATGATCCTCAACAACATCCATCATGGGTGCAGGCCCGCACATCACAAAGAGCCATTCGCTGAATTCTTCCTCGGAGAAAACCCTGTCGATCAGCGCGCCATCAATGAAGCCGGTCTCACCCTCCCAGTTATCTGGTGGTTCCGACAACACGTAGACCACATCCTCGGTCCCGAGCTCTTTCCGGTGAGCGATCTGATCAATCACGCGATTACCATAGATCAACCTCACCTTGCGGGGATCGTTGGTGGCCCGCATTTGCCTGAGTATACCCAGCAGTGGCGCTAGTCCTACTCCCCCGGCAATGAGGGCAACCCCAGGTTCCGCTCGACCATCAACAGAAAGATTGCCGTAGGGGCCGTCAAGGAAGGCAAGGGTTCCAGGTTCTATCTGGCCAATGGAGCGGGTAAAGTCGCCGAGCTCTTTGATCATGAAAGATACCCGTGGTCCCTCGGCAGGTGCCGAACAAATAGAGAAGGGATTTTCTTTCAGCGAGAAGGGGCTGTGCCCCACATTCAGCCACAGAAACTGACCGGCTTTGTAATCCAGCCCCGCATGCCCTTCAGGCTCCACGGTCAATTCCCATTGCTTCGTTGTCAGCTGGTTCACGGAGACCACGCGCCAAGCGCGTGCCCTTTTCTGAAGGGGAACCCACAGGTAAACCATGAGCAATGACCCGACCGCAACTCCTGTCATTGCCAGCCAAACCCAGGTCATCACTGGCTCTGATCCGTAACGTCCCCCATAGACCGTGTGGTGCAGCAGAAGAAGTGCAATCAAAAGCGCGCCGACCCCGTGCATCAGGCGCCATGTCTCGTATTTATAGTCCAGCTGGGTCCGGCCGATGGCGAGGAGAACAAGGCTGGGAAGAAGCAAAAAAGCGCCAATTCCGCTTAAAATCGCGGAAAAATCGGTTGTGAGCGTCAATTCACGGGTGGGATCCCACGGACGGGGACCTCCCGAGGGCGTTTCCTGGTAGAGAAATGGGTGCACAAGCGCAAAAACCAGGGCCGTACGGGCCATAATCTGATGAAACCGCATCGTCACATCCATTCCGACGCCATTCGAAATGGCCTTGAAACGCCCGGAGAGAATGAATTCCATAAGGATCATCGAGAAGGCGAGGATGCCCAGACCCGAGGCGAGTTCCTGGTGCCATTCGCGCGGAGGTCCCCCAACCGCAGCGGACAGGATCAACGGCAACGTGACAGCACCAAGATATACAACAATCAGAAAAAACGGCTTCATTTCCAGAACCTATACCAACTAAATCGCAACGCAACGTCAAAAATACCCCAGTAACCTGCCGAGAATCAGTACGCTGATCCAGACGGCCAAAGACACCAGGCCACCGACCCGGAGGACCACAGGCATAGGAGCCCTCATCGGGAAGCTCCGTATATCCCGGAGTTTCATTAACCGGCCTACCGCCAACGCATTCAACACACCCAGCAGCACAAGCACAATCTTCGCCTGAAACAGCGGCGAAGTGGCGTAGTCCGGGGCTGCGGTGGTAAACAGCAATGCTCCGCAAACCACCGCCAACGCCAAACCGACCGCGGCTGAGATTCGAAGCACATCGACAAACACCATCACCGGGTATTTACGCCAGAGCCCGAGCAGACGCAGATCCAGCGGCACGATGCCGCCTACCAGTAACGAAACACCGAGAATATGCCCGGCATTCACCAGCGGGTACATGAATATGGAATTGCGTAGGGCCGAAACAAAAGCCAAGTTTTCGATGGAAACCAGCGCTTGCTCAATCATCCCGGGTGTCAGGACGTTCGGCCCGGATACAGGTTGTAGTCCTGCCCGTCGATCACAACCCGCTCCGCCTTGACCAGCCGCTCGCCCTCCCGGGCGGATCGATGGCCATGCACTGTGATTTCCCGGCCCTGACTCAACATCTCTTTGGTGAGTCCGACCCGGTCGTTGCGCCAGGGCTGGCCGACTTCCACAACCCAATCCTCGCCATCCACGCGTATGGTGACCTCGCCATGGGGATTACCCAGGCGTACAGACTGGATGACACCGGTGATTTCAAACTCCTCATCGGTCGCCCACGCCCACCCGTGATGGGCCTGTGCGGAAGAGGCGGCGAGGAAAGCGGCAAGACAGCGAAACACATCAGGTAGGTAAAACGAAGCTGAGGCATATCTAATCCTCCTATCGCGATTGTTCGGGGCAACGACGCACCTGAATCAAACCCCTCAATCAGGTACGCATCTGCCTTCACACCAGACTAGGACAGGGAAGCCTGAAATTCGTGCCCGAACAGCAAAGTACCCCTAAAGCCGAATGACACCCGCCCCCTGATCATGCAACCAGCGCCGCCAGTCCAGAGCCAACATAGCGACACCGCCGATGTAATTGTCGTTGACCAGATAATAAGCAATGGTGCGATCACCCCGATTAAAGTTGTGCATCAGTCGAACCACAAAGTTTCGGCGGGTGGAATTGGATAGCAGGAAATACACGAACTGGCCGGATTGGGCCCTCAAGCTTCCGCGCCCCGACAGGTCTGAATGACGCCACTTATTACTGGGCAGTTTCAATAGCTGGTCGATACCCGCCAGGGAACCATGTTCACGGGCCTGGTTAACAACCCATTTGTTCTCGCGGTGCCGCTCAAAATACAAACCCGACTCATCACGCTCGATGGTCTCCATCTGCTCGGCCAGCCCTTCGTTCAGCCAGGCGGGCGCATAGGGAACGATGGTATCAACAACCGCATGACTCACTTCATGCTTGATGGTCGGAAAGGTAAGAGCCCTGTTTTTCCGTATATAGACGACGATCTGGTTCTCGGAGGACATGTAGATCCCGTAAGAAGCAGCGGCCATCCCCCTGTTACGACGGATGAGGTAATTCCGGTAGGCTGTACTGTCCTTGAGGATCAGGATGTTGACCGGTACCGTCCTGTTCATATCAAAGGACATCACCCGGTCAAAAAACTCATAGACGTTGTTCACACCCTCCACGATCTGCTGGTGTTCCTGTTCACTCAGCTCAACATCAACAGTTTTGATATCGATCTCGAAACGCGACCATTCCGAAACACCCGGCTTAACGTCCACCACTTCCTGCTCAATGCTGTGGTCCTGGCGGTCGCTGAAGTGAACCTTTCCATCCTCATCAACCCATTTATAGATCTTTGCCTGACCTGCGCTCGCAAATAGCAAAAGCAGCGAGAAAAACAGGACGGGATCTATGGTTTTCCTTAACCTTTCAAACACTGCGCGTTACCCAAGGGTGATGGCAAGATGACTCCTTGCCATGTACGTCTTCAATGATGATGCCCACCCGGCCCATGTACGTGGCCGTGTGCAATTTCTTCGGCATCGGCGTCGCGGACTTCCAGGATCTCGATGTCAAAGGTCAGGGTCCTGCCCGCCATCGGATGGTTGGTGTCGACATCGGCAAACTTATGGCCAACCTTGGCAACAACCACATGGCGCGGGCCCTGCTCGGTCCGTACCTGCGCAACCATGCCTGCCTTCCAGCGTTTGGCGCCCATCAAGTGCTTGATCGGCACCCGCTGAATGGCGTCGGGCTTGCGCGGTCCGTAGGCCTTTTCCGGAGTGACGGTGACGCTGAACGTATCACCCGCATCGCGACCTTCCAGGGCCTCCTCCAGGCCCTTGATGATGCCGCCGTGGCCATGGAGGTAAGCGTTCGGCTCACCGCCGTGGGAGTCTTCAACAACGTTATCTTGTTCATCGCGGACACTGTAATGGAACAGGACGACCTGGTTCTTTTCGATTGGCATAGGATTCTCTTCGACGTTTAAAGATGCACCATTGTAACCGGCTGCGGCTTTGACTTCAGAGTGGAAATTGGCTTCATCCCTGCCAATATGCCTTACTCACCTCATCCATTGGAAAGAAATGCTCAATCCGCAAATTCTGAGCGGTGACATCCAGCGGGGTGCCGATGGTTGCGATGGTGGAAAAGATTTTGAGCTGTTGGTCGCCCAGATTCAGTGTGAAGGGAATCGCCGGATAGTCCAGGTGTTCCACCACATGGCTTTTCCAGTTCCGGGGGACGCCGGGGACGGTCAGAGCCTGCTCCAGCAATCGATTGGGCTGATCCCGGAAGGGTCCGGCAAGATGCTCATGATAGACCCGTTGCAGCATGTGGCAGGCAATATTTTCCCAGTCACCCACGAACGGCTTCATGCCTTGCTCATCCAGCAGCGACAGCAAAAAATTTGGCCGGGCCGGGAACTGAGCCCCCAACTCGATCATTCTCGCCATCATCGCCTGCATGGCCTGGTTGGCCATCACCAGATAATACTCGTGGTCGAATACCACGGCCGGGTACGGCAGGTGTCCCTGCAACAGGTGCCCTAGCGCCTCCCGGATCATGGCCATACCGGGCGCGTTCAAATCCTGGTCGGAGTAAACCTGACTGTAACCGGCCGCCGACAAAAGCCGGTTGGTTCCGGCCAGATCCGTCTGCAGCATCTGCGCCAGATGCAACACCATGCCTTTGCTGGGCTTGCTGCGGCCGGTTTCCAGAAAGCTGATGTGTTTGGGTGATACCTCACAGGCAAGGGCAAAATCCATCTGGCTCAGGCGCTTGCCCTGCCGCATTTCTCTGAACAGCGTACCGAAGGCGCTCATTGACTTTCCCGTGAGTTCCGAGTGTTCAATCATTATCGTAGTCGAGGGTAGGCGAAACCATTACCTCACAGGTAATTGAGACTAACACCGCCCGGGTAGAAGCTTTGCAGTGTAGTCCAACCCATTGCGAAACCCGATTGAGGTGATCCCATGAAAAACCTAGTCCGTCGATTCAGCGTCAAGCAAATTATCCTGAGCGATGTCTTCCTCTCCACGCCCCTGGCATTGGCGCTAATCCTGGCTGCAGAGCCGATTGCCCAGTGGGCGGGTGGCCCCGGTGCAACCTTCTACATGGTCGTCGGCATCGTGATGCTGCTGTGGTGCGTGGATATGGCCGCTATCGCCAGCAAGGAACAGTGGCAGGAAAAGTTTCTCAACCTGATGGTAGTGGTGGATGTCACCTGGAGCCTGGTGGCCCTTGGTCTGATGATCTGGTTTGCCCCGAGCCTCCAACCGTTGGGCTGGGTGCTGTTCGCCCTGAACGTGCTGGTTCCACTGGACATGGCTTGGATGAAGCGGATTGCTGGCAGTAAGCCACCCAAGCCTGCGTTCGGATGATGGATCAGCCCCAAAACGCTACCCAGATTGAGTAATTTCTTACCCAATCTGGGTTTTCAATACGCCTTCCGAAAACTACCCCGATAATCAAAAACCCGCTCCTGCACCTGCCAATAATGCTTCTGCTTGCGAGCGATCACGAAATCCGGTGCCGGCAACAGAGCCTGACATTCAAGCACCGTATCCGCTGAGCTGAACACTTTCGGGGCCTGGCCATTGGCAAAACGACGCCCGAAGATCCTGTTGAAGACAGTGCGCTGGCCCGGTTTACTGAAATCAAACGATTCGTTGAGTTCCTCCCCATCCTCGCCGTGATAGGTGATCCTCAACTTGCTCCCGTCAGCGCCCAGCGATATGCCGGCACATCGAATCACCATGGCATCCTTGAGCTTCAGGGCATCCCGGAGCTGATCGTCCGGGTCAATAATGGCTTTGTGGCATTGATGGCAGTTGCGGGCCGCAATGTCATTCTCGGCGCCGCAGTGCGGGCACTCCTTGAAACGAAAACGGTAATCGCACTGTTGCGGGCGCCCGTCCTGCTCCGCGACCTCTAACAAACCCTGGCAGCGACGGCCATAGTGCTCAATCACCCGGCCGTCATCGTCGGCCTTGCCCCAGAAGATGTTGGCAAACCCGCAGCCCGGGCAGAACATCTGCACCGGCTCGCTGTCGGGGTTCGGTTTCGGCTCACCCACTTCCGGGTGATGCAGGTTCACATGGTTGCCGGCGTAATCAATCACCAGGCAATCACGCTTGCCTTCGTCCAGACGAAGACCACGGCCCACAATCTGCTGGTAAAGACTTACTGACTGTGTAGGCCTCAGTATGGCTATGAAGTCCACGTGGGGCGCATCAAAGCCCGTGGTCAGCACGGACACATTGACCAGATACTTGAGCTCCCGCTGTTTGAAGCGCCGAATCAGCAAGTCCCGGTCCTTCAGATCGGTCGCGCCAGTCACCAATGCGGTTTCGTGCTCCGGCAGATACCCGGTAATCTCCCGCGCATGCTCCACCGTGGCCGCAAAGATCATCACGCCCTGCCGGTCGGCGGCCAGCTCCATCACCTGCTCTGTAATCGCGCGGGTTACTCGCTTGTGCTTGCTCAGCAGCTGGTTAACGTCTTTCTCGGCGTACTCGCCAAAACGGTCCTGAGGCAGCGCCGAGAAATCGTATTGCGCCACAGCTGCGTTCACAAGTTCGGGTTTGGTGAGATAGCCGCGATTGATCATGTAGCTCAACGGCAGCTCATAAATGCAGTGCTGAAAGGGCTTGTCGTCCTCACCACGAACAAAGCCCCGATAGTGGTAGCGATAGATCCAGCCCATCGCCAGGCGATAAGGTGTGGCAGTCAGCCCGAGCACTTTCAGGGAATCATTCTGCTCGCGTAAAAGTTCAATGATTCGTTGATACTGACTGGTTTCCTCACCGCTGACCCGATGGCACTCATCAATGATCAAGAGAGAGTATTCATCCCGGAACTGATCGAGATTCGCAGACACTGACTGCACGCTGGCAAAAGTCACCTGATGGTGGCGTTCCTTCCGCTTCAGGCCTGCAGAGAAAACGCCGCCCTCCAGCCCATAACTCTCATATTTCGCGTGATTCTGCTCGACCAGCTCTTTCACATGGGTCAGCACCAGAATCTTCCGCCGGGCGAGACGAGCCAGCTCGGCAATCACCAGACTTTTGCCGGCGCCAGTGGGCAGCACAATAACGGCGGACTCATCCGACTTTCTGAAATGATTCAGCGTGGCCTCGACCGCGTCCTGCTGGTACGGGCGTAGTTTGAAAGGAGCATTCATGTTGCAGTATCTGGCCGTCTTCTGAACGAAAATTTGGCCATACTAGCAGATGCCATTACCTTTACCCTTGGGCCGACACGAGATCCGACCCCTTTTCCTGAATGGCCAACTTGGACCGCCATGAACGACGCTGCGCCAGAGCTACCCATCACGCCCAATCCTGCTGAGAGCGGGCTTTCCAGCCAGCAGGCCAGTGCCCGGCTGGAGGAGTTCGGTTACAACCGGCTGCCTGCCCCTCCCACGCCGGGTGTTTTAGAGTTGTTTGCCGGGCAGTTCCTCAGCCCTTTCATTTACATCCTCCTGATCGCTTCCGGGGTTTCATTTGCCCTCGGCCAGACCCCGAGCGGGGTTTTTATTCTGATTGTTCTGCTGATAAACGCGATCATCGGCACCGTGCAGGAGTTTTCGGCTCAGAAAGCGGCCGCCGCCTTGAAGCAAATGATGAAAGGGACAGCCCACGTGCTTCGGGACAGCCAGATTGTCACCGTTGACGTCGAGGAGATCGTTCCGGGCGATATCGTCTTGCTGTCCTCCGGCGACAAGGTGCCCGCTGATCTTCAGTTGCTCAGCGCCAGCAGCCTGGCAGTGGATGAGTCCATGTTGACGGGGGAATCCCTGGCGGTTGCCAAGAATGTCGATACTACAAGCGATGACAGTACGCCGCTGACTGAGCGCGCTGATCAGTGCTTTGCGGGCAGCATCATCACCCATGGGCGCGGGCGCGGCCGGGTGATCGCTACCGCCTCGGCGACCCAGCTTGGCAAGATTGCACAGGGTGTTACCGGCAAAACCTCGGCCGAGCCGCCGCTGATGATCCGGATCCGCAAGTTCACCTATCAGGTCGCTTTCGGCATTCTGGCGGCTATTGCCGCACTGGCAGGCCTGATGATCCTGGATGGCGGTTATTCCATCGAAGAGATGATCCTCATGACCATCGGCCTGGCGGTTTCGGTGATCCCCGAGGGCCTGCCTGCCGCACTCACCGTTGCCCTGGCCATTGGCATGTCCCGAATGGCAAAACGCAATGTCATCATTCGCAAGCTTGTCGCCGTGGAGGCCCTCGGATCCTGCACTCTCATCTGCTCCGACAAGACCGGCACACTGACCGTTAACGAGCTCACCATTCGCAGGGTTATGCTGCCTGATGGACGACAGTTCGAGGTAACTGGCGAGGGCGTGGCACCGGGAGGGGAAATCACTGGGCATTCCGGCACCGACATGGATGCGACAGGCCAGGAAACACTCAGGGAACTCTGTGTCGCTGGCGTCCTCGCCAATGAAAGCCACCTGGACTACAGCGGCGGCGAGTGGGTTTCCCAGGGGGATATCGTCGACATCGCCTTTCTGGTGATGGCCAAGAAGCTGGGTATGTCCATCACGGACCTTCGAACCCGGCAGGAACAGGTGGCCCTGATCCCTTACGAGTCGGAAAAGGCCTACAGCGGCGTGGTCAACCGGGTTGGCGACCAAACCGTGATTTACGCCAAGGGCAGCCCTGAAAAAATGCTGGCCATGTGTGACCGGATGACCACCGCGGACGGCTCCATAGCCATCGACAAGCCGGCCCTCGAGCGCCAATTCACCGAACTGGCCTCCCGGGGCTACCGGATTATTGCCCTTGCGAAGAGAACCTCCGCGCACGGCGACCATGAAATGGCCGGAATGGTCTTTCTCGGCATGGTTGCCATGATCGATCCACTTCGCCATGAAGCCTTCGACGCGATCGAAAAGTGTCGCACCGGCGGTATTGAGGTCGCCATGGTCACCGGAGACCACCCGGCGACCGCGAAATCAATCGCACAGGAACTGGGCCTGTGTGACGCAGACGCAACCGTTGTAACAGGCCCGATGCTGGATGAAGCCAGCGCTCGTGGCCAGGAGGCCGTCGATCAGCTCATTCGCCCTGCCCGGGTATTCGCCCGCATAGAACCCACCCGAAAAGCCCAGATCGTGGACAGCTTTATGCGGGATGGCCATTTTGTTGCGGTTACCGGGGATGGTGTGAACGATGCCCCCGCCATGCGACAGGCCCATGCCGGAATCGCCATGGGTAAGCGAGGCACCGATGTGGCCAAGGAAACGGCCGACCTGATCGTCACCGACGATAATTTTTCGTCGATTGTCGCCGGCATCGAGCAGGGCCGGGTGGTATACAACAACATCCGCAAGGTCATCGGGCTGCTGGTTGCTACCGGTTTCTCCGCAATCCTGCTCTTTTTCCTCTGCGTCATGGCCGGTCTGCCGATGCCGATGATCGCGGTACAGCTCCTGTGGCTGAACCTGGTTGCCAACGGCTTCCAGGACGTGGCCCTCGCCTTCGAGCCGAAGGAAGGCGGTGAGCTCTCTGTGAAACCGCGCTCTCCCCACGAGCCCGTGTTCGATAAACACATTATTGAGCATGTTCTGGTGGTGGGCTCATGGATGGGCCTTGTTGCCTTCCTCAATTTCCAGTGGACACTCGACCCGGGCCAAACCATTGAGGAAGCCCGCAACCTCACGCTGATGCTGATGGTGCTGTTCGGCAACATTCACGCGCTCAGCAGCCGCTCGGAATTCCGCTCGCTGTTCCGCATCCCCCTGCTCCGCAACCCCTTCCTGATGCTGGCAGTTCCCCTGGCCCAACTGGCACACATCGGTGCCATGTATGTGCCGGGGCTCTCCGATGTCCTGCAGATTCAACCCATATCCCTGGCGGAATGGCTGCAGTTGCTCGCACTTGCCATGAGTCTTGTCATTGTCGAGGAACTGCACAAGGTATTGATCAGGAAGCGGCGACAGTGAAACTGTAGTGAGATCCCGATAAGCTTGGAACAGGTTTTCTTCAGGACACTGAACACATGATCGATTTTCGCAGCGACACGGTCACCCGCCCTACCCCTGAAATGCGCGAGGCCATGGCCAGCGCCGAGGTGGGCGACGACGTTTATGGCGACGACCCCACCGTGAACAGCCTTCAGGCCTACGCCGCCGAACGGCTGGGCTTCGAGTCGGCCCTGTTTACCGCCACCGGCACCCAGGCCAACCTGCTGGCCATCATGAGCCACTGTGGCCGGGGCGATGAGTACCTCTGTGGTCAGTCGGCTCACAACTACCGCTACGAAGGCGGTGGCGCTGCTGTGCTTGGCAGCGTGCAACCACAACCGATCGAGAACGAGCCGGATGGTAGCATCAACCTTGGCAAAGCCAAAGCCGCCATCAAGCCCGACGATTTCCATTTTGCCCCTACCCGACTGCTCTCGCTGGAAAACACCATCGGTGGCAAAGTGTTGTCGTTGAACTATCAGCGCGAGGCCCGCGCCTTTTGCGACGAAAACGGCTTGCTGCTGCACCTTGATGGCGCCCGGGTGTTCAACGCAGCCGTGAAATCCAACTGCGACATTACCGACATCACCAGGTGCTACGATTCGGTAAGCGTGTGCCTTTCAAAAGGGCTGGGTGCACCTGTCGGTTCGCTGCTGCTGGGTTCGAAAGCTTTTATCGAGCGGGCAACACGGCTGCGTAAAATGGTCGGTGGCGGCATGCGTCAGGCCGGCATACTGGCAGCGGCCGGGCGCATCGCCCTGGAGAAAGGGCCGCTTCGGCTGATTGAAGATCACGAGAACGCCGAGTACCTGAGCGCGGGCCTGGCCGATATTCCGCAGCTGGAGATAAACCCCGCCAGCACCCAGACCAACATCGTCTACGCCCGCTGCACGTCCGGCAGAGCCGCGCAGCTGCGAGATTACCTGGCTGACCAGGGCATCCTGATCACGGCGGGAGACCCCATTCGCTTCGTGACGCACCTGGACGTCAACCGCCAGGATGTTGACCGGTTGCTGGATGCTATCCGGCAGTTCTACCAGGGTTGAAGGGGGCTCCATGGCAACACCCAAACGTATCTACCTCGCCGGACCGGAGGTCTTCTTCCCCGCAGAAGAACACCAGGCCATCGTGGCTGAGAAAAAACGACTGCTGCTGGAATACGGTTTGGAGGGCGTAGACCCGCTGGACAGCGAACTGGCCTCTTCCGACAGCGAGACGAAATTCAGACTTGGCCACCGGATCTACCGGGCCAACCGAGAACTGATGGACAGCTGCGATGCCATCATCGCCAACCTCACCCCGTTCCGGGGCATCAGTGCCGACCCGGGTACGGTCTTCGAAGTCGGCTACATGATCGGACAGGGAAAGCGAGCCTTCGGATTTACCCTGGATAACCGGTACTACCGGGAACGGGCAGGCGGCACCGACCTGGACGATCTGGGACACAGCATTGAAGACTTTGAGATGAGCGACAACCTGATGATTGAGGGCGGCATCTACGGCTCAGGTGGCCAGCTCTTCGTGGCCGACCAGCCGGGCGAGCATCCCTTTTTCTCAGCGGAGCTTTTCCGTCGATGCGTGCAGTCGCTTGCAAGCGCCTGAGACTACCGGTTTTGCGAAGCATGTATCTGCGTGGATTGCTCGGCGATATCACAATACTCGCCCCGGAAATACAGCAATGGCCGGGAGGCTGTGGTTTCCTTCACATTCAACGCCCTCACTTCGCCAATCACGATCAGGTGATCCCCTGCCGCATGTTCAGCGTGGATCTCGCAATCCAGCCAGCGCAGGCTACCGGGGATGATCGGGTTGCCCAGTGGCGATGCCTGCCACTGAACGTCCTTCCATTTGTCGGCGCCCTGGCGGGCAAACAGATTGGAAATTGCTTCCTGCTCGGCGGAGAGGATATTGACGGCGAATCGACCGGCCCGGCGAATCCGCGGATAGCTGAAGGAGCTGGTCTTCACGCTGAATGACACCAGCGGCGGGTTCATCGACACGCTGTAGAACGACTGGCACGTAAAACCAACCGGTTCGCCCTCATCGAGAGATGAAATCACCGTGATACCCGAGGCGTAGTGCCCGAGCGCTTCGCGAAAGCGCGCGGGTTCGATAACGCTGCTGGTAGACGATAGGGTCATCAAATCCGCACTCATTGGAGACTTCCCGTCACCGAAAGCTCGCGCCTGACAATATCAGCGCCGGCACTCAGCGCTCGCAGCTTGCCGCTGGCCACACGGCGGGACAGAGGCGTCATGCCACAGTTGGTGCAGGGATAGAGCTTGTCGACATCGACAAACCGGAGCGCCTTTCGGAGCGTCTCGGCCACCTCTTCCGGCGTTTCGATGGTATTGGTGGCGACATCAACCGCACCCACCATCACTTTCTTGCCCCGGATCAGCTCAATCAGCTCCATCGGCACGTGCGAATTCTGGCATTCCAGTGAAATCAGATCGATATTGGAGGTTTGCAGCCTGGGGAAAATCTCTTCGTACTGTCGCCACTCGGACCCAAGCGTTTTCTTCCAGTCGGTGTTGGCCTTGATCCCGTAGCCATAGCAGATGTGCACGGCGGTCTCACAGTTAAGCCCTTCAATGGCCTTTTCCAGGGCAGCGATGCCCCAGTCATTCACCTCATCGAAAAACACGTTAAAGGCGGGTTCATCGAACTGGATGATATCCACGCCGGCCGCTTCCAGCTCCCTGGCTTCCTGGTTGAGTATCTTGGCGAACTCCCAGGCCAGCTTCTCGCGGCTTTTGTAATGGGCATCGTACAGCGTGTCGATCATCGTCATGGGGCCAGGCAGTGCCCACTTGATCGGTTGATCGGTCTGTTCTCGCAAGAACCGGGCGTCGTCTACGAACACCGGCTTCTGGCGACTCACAGCACCGACCACCGTGGGCACGCTGGCATCGTAGCGATCACGAATTCGAACGGTCGCGCGCCTCTCGAAATCAACGCCGTCGAGGTGTTCGATGAAGGTGGTTACGAAGTGCTGGCGCGTCTGCTCGCCATCACTGACGATATCAACGCCAGCCAGTTGCTGGTCCTGCAATGACGCCCGCAAGGCGTCCTGCTTGCCCTCAACGAGTTCTTCACCCTGCAGCTTCCAGGGTGACCAGAGTGTCTCGGGCTGAGCAAGCCAGGCCGGCTTTGGCAGACTGCCCGCGGTTGAAGTAGGTAACAGTTTTTTCACGATGGCTAACCTATGGGTTCTTGGTGATCAAAGCGCGTAATCAGGCACGTAGTTGGCAGACCACTGCTCCAGGATGGTTCGGTAAGGTTTGATGAGACGCTCCTCAGCAAATCTTCCCTGCTCAACCGCCAGCTCGCTGCGCTCCTCGCGATCGTAAACAACGTCTGTGCGCGAGTGATCACGGTTTTTCAGATCCGGTTGATAATGCTCGCCTGCTGCTGAATGGGCGTTGTAGATCTCTGGTCGATAGATTCGCTGAAAGGTTTCCATGGTGGCGATGGTGCTGGCCAGCTCAAGATTGCTGTAGTCGTTCAGCAGATCACCGAAGAAATAAAACGCCAGAGGCGCGACGCTGCCTGCAGGCATGAAATACCGAACCTCCAGCCCCATCTTCCGGAAATACAGCTCGGTTAAGGAGGAGTCGTTGGGCTGGTATTCAACACCCAGCACAGGGTGCTGATTGCCCGTGCGATGATAGGTTTTGCTGTCCGAAACGCTGAGGCAGATAACCGGCGGCTTGCCGAAATTCTGCGTGTAAGCTTTTGAATGCACGAAATGCTGAAAGAGCTTTCCATGCAGATCGCCAAAATCCTCGGGCACGCTGAATCCGGATTGATGCCGGTTGTGCTCCAGCAGCCGCACACTGAAGTCATAATCGCGCAGGTAGGAGGAGAAATTATTGCCGACAACGCCTTCAATGCGCTTGCCGGTTTTGCGATCAACGATGCTCGTTTGCAGCACCTCTATCGCCGGGAAGGTGTCGGCCTGGTGTTCAACACCCACGATCATGTCAACGGAAACGATATCAAGCTGGACTGAATAGCGGTTGCCTTCGGGGTTATCCCAGTGCGCCAGAGCGTTGAAACGATCATCAATCATCGTCAACGCGTTGTGCAAATTCTCCCGGCGCTTCTCTCCCCTGGCCAGATTGGCAAAGTTGGTGGTAATGCGCGTGTTCTGCGATGGACGGTAGCTTTCATCGAAACGAAGACGCTTGATGGCGAATGTGAACTCGTTGTTCATGACGACCCGGTATCCTGATTCCTGAGATAAAACCTGAATTCATTGGCTGCCTCTCACCGTCGCCGTTCAGTCGGCTGCGGTTGAGACTGAAATCTATGCTAGGCGCATGAATCAATGAATAAAAATGATTTAATCTCATTCACCCATTAATCCGAATCATGGATTGGTGCGAATCAGTCTGGCCTGTATTTTTGACCTTCCAGAGAATTTAATGCTTCGCCTTGCTCACCACTTCCTGCGCTACCGGCTCACCGGTTTTACCGGCAAGAATCCGGTCGGCATTAAGTGAGGCAATGGGCACCCGGGGATCCCTGGGCACGGCGCCACTCAGTTGCAATTCAAGATAGCGCAGCGCGCAAACCCGCAGGAAGGACGTGAAGTTGCCGAGGTCGTGGCCGGCATCAATGGACTCGTGGTAGAGGCGGGTGATCATCTGGGGAAGGTTCATGCCGTCGCGCTCGGCCAACTCCGACAGTACCTGCCAAAAGGCGTTTTCCATCCGCACGCTGGTGACCATGCCATCAATGCGCAGGGAGTGGGTTCGGCTGACCCATAGCTCCGGATCGGCGTTGATGAAGAGCTTGCACATAACAGCCTCCCTGGACGCGTTGTGGGGCCGGTAGGCCGGCCCCTGCCCTGTTACTGCTCCAGTAACTTGAAGAACTGCGCCAGCCAGGCCGGATGGGCGGGCCACGCGGGCGCTGTTACCAGATTAGCATCGGTGACGGCCTGATCAACCTCGATACCAGCGAAGGTTCCGCCGGCCAGTTCCACCTCCGGCTGGCAAGCCGGGTAAGCCGAGCATTTCCGTCCCTCGAGAACGCCAGCCGCTGCCAACAACTGGGCACCGTGGCAGATCGCCGCAACTGGCTTGTTGGTTTCAAAGAAATGGCGAACCAGCTTCTGCACATCCTTGTTCAGGCGCAGATACTCGGGGGCACGCCCGCCGGGCACCACCAGGGCGTCGTAATCAGCCGGGTTGATCCCTTCAAAGTCCGCATTCAAGGCAAACCGATGACCCGGTTTTTCAGAATAGGTCTGGTCGCCCTCGAAGTCGTGGATGGCAGTGGCCACGGTATCGCCCGCCTTCTTATCCGGGCAAACGGCATGCACCGTGTGACCAACGGCCTGCAGCGCCTGGAATGGCACCATGGTTTCGTAGTCTTCGGTGAAATCACCGGTGATCATCAGAATCTTCTTCCCGCTCATGGCTTTTCCTCCGCTCATGGCTGTCTCCTTGTGTTTGTTTTGCCAGGTCCGGAAACAGTAGCAGCGGGGCTAATGGAGCGGGTATTAAGGGGTTACTACAGGTTTCGCCGTTTGTGCCCGTCGCCGAATGCGAAATGTATCCGGGCGACGAAACCTGAGCCTTTTCCCAATCACGGTCATCACATCGAGGTTTTATCCCCGTCGGACATTTCATCTTTTTTCATGGTGTCTTTGTTCATATGGTCCTTCTTCATTCCCTCATCCATCATGCCATCGGTCTTCATCCCGTCATGCATGGTATCGGTCTTCATTGAGTCCTTGGCCATGCCGTCATCTTTCATGTCGTCATGCATCATGGTCTCGTCCATACCCTTGCTGTCCTTAGCCATGTCGTCTGCGTGGGCCGGGGCCATCAAGGCCAGGGTGGTACCAAGTGCCAAAAGAGTGGCTGTCAGCTTTTTCATTGTGCATTCTCCTTGCTGGAAACAATTTGTGTTCGACACTGCCCGGCTCCTGAGTCGGAGCCTGCAGCGCCAGAATGCAGGATAAAAAGGAACGCTTACGCGGCCGTCACGGCCCGGTCAAAAGTCGGTAAAGAAGAGATCACAAAACCTTCACGGGGAGAACCAATCCAGCACCCAAGGCGTAATCGCCTGCAGCGTTCTAACCCAACGTGGATACGATAATACCGCGTTAACACCAACAGCCTGCAACGGAGCTTTTTAATGAACTACCAACACGCAGTTGTAGAAGTAAAGGGAGACGTGGCCACCCTGCTCTGCAACGGCTGTGGCATCAAGATCGCAGAAGGCACCAGCCACGAGGACCGCGAGCATTACTGCACGATGTGCATGAGCGGTAACTGCAAAGCAAAATTTAAAACGGATGACTAGACGAAATTGTTCCGGCCTTGGCCGCGTTATCGATATCTTCTGATAAACGTGTTCAGCTCTGACTGAAATTCAGGATTCTGCATGACCGCGTTGACCTCATTGATCACATCCATAGCGGAGGGATGCTGCCGCGAAACACCAATGTGGAAGGGGATCCGGGAGTTCGGAATGAAATCAACCTGGCGAACTCTCAGCTTCTCCGAATAGCCAAGTTGTTGAGCGATGTATCGGGCGTCTTCGGCGGGCTGCACCATGAAATCGCCCGCCTCCCGCAGCATAAGAAGATGCATCATCGCTTTCATATCCCGGCCCGGCTCGCGTTCCAGATAGCCGGGAATATTGTCCTCTTCCCACCGGGAGCCCCTCTCGACGATCACCGTCAGACTGGACAAATCAGCAAAGCTGGTAGCCGATTCGATCAGGTCACTGTTGGGGTTGTCTGCCGAGTAAACCAAATGGCCAAAGTCCTGCGTGAAGAGTGGTTGGTCTGAAAAGACGGCGTATTCCTTTCGCTCCTCCGACGGATAGGTAAGAAGGCCATCGGCAAGGCCGAGTCGCACGTTGTACTGTGCCCTGGCCCAGGGCAGCACCACATGTTCCGTGGTGTAGCCGGGAATAAAACTGAAGGCGAGCTGCACCAAATCCGGAAATAGCCCGACGGCCCTGTCATCGAGCGAGGAGCTATAGGGCGGTGATTTGTCGCCGAACGCGAATGTCAGATTGCTACTTGCTAACGAGACACCGGGCAAAGCAAGCAAAACAACCATGAATGTGCGGCAAAGCGCCGCCGACAATCTTTCTAGACATTGCTTTTTCGCCAAGGTTACCTCTGAGGACATCTGCGCCTCTTATCAGGGATCCATGTAGACACCCGGTCGATATCATCGGCCCATTCTATGTCGTTCAATCCTCCGAGGAATAGGCCTACTGCCCCTAAAGCCGCTCAATGGCCTTAAGTAGCGAGCTGAAGGCTCTCGAAAAGCTGCGCTCAGCCATTCGATCCATCATCCTTCCAAGTAAGGGCACCTTCACAGAACCCTCGGAAATCCAGATCACACGTGTCTGTTCACCTTCGGGCTTCAAAAAAATCTCCCCCTTCGTGTGCTGAACGCGAAACGGGCTGGATTTCTCGATGCGATAGTCCATACGGTTTGGCCTCTCAAACCGCGTAATTCGTTCAGTCAGTTCAAGCTTGCCGGCGCCGATCACCCGGAGCGCACCGGTGCCATTTTTTTCGTCTTTTCCCTCTTCAACCAGCAAAGACTTGCTCACCCCAGGGAACCGATCGTAACGAGCATGGTCAGCGATGGCCTCAAAGACCGTGTCGATATCCATCCCAAGCACGCGCTCGACGTGAATGCGAAACATAGTTACTCCTCAAAAATGCGCTGACCAGAACGATACGCATACGATTCCTCAAAAGAATGGGTTTTCTTCCATTTTTTGATACCTTCGTGAAAATCGAAAGGCGGAGCTGATTCGCCTCTGTGAACGAGCGAGCACCGATGTCTGAACCATCCCTACTTCAAACCCTGCTGGACACCCTGCCCCAATGTGGCCGCGTGGAATGGATTGGCATCCGACCTGCCCGCGGCGAACCCGTGGAGGCACGCGACAGCGTGGCGGTAACGATTGGCAAGGGCCTGGAGGGCGACCGATTCAAGGGTCGAGAAACCAGCAAACGACAGGTAACCCTGATCCAGCAAGAACACCTGCATGCCATTGCCTCGTGTCTGCAACGCGAGGCCATCGCACCCGAGGTTTTCCGGCGCAACATCGTCGTCTCTGGCCTGAACCTGCTGGCCCTGAAGGGCAAACAGTTCCGAATTGGCAATGTGGTGTTGGAATATACCGGCCTTTGCCATCCCTGCAGCAAGATGGAGACTGCGCTTGGGCCCGGCGGCTACAACGCCATGCGCGGGCACGGCGGAATCACGACGCGGGTGGTTGAAGCGGGTAGCATTGCCCTTGGGGACGATGTCCAGGCCTGTCTGTGAAATAGCTATTCAGAAGAGTACGAGGTCATCGTTTCACAGACCTTCAGCAACCTATAGTGACGACATCCAAGCCCGATCAAGTTCCTGCGGCCTGCTCCACAGCGGCGTCTATTGTCTCGATGGCCTGCCGGAGGACCCGTTCAGACTCCCCATGCTTGCCCTCCTTGTGAAGCGACTCGCCCTTCGCACGGAGTTTCGCAACTTCAGCCTTTGTGCTTGCGTCCAGATCCGCCGACTCCATCTGAGAGTCGACCTCCTTCATTAACGCGGGGCACTGGCCACTGAGAGCCGGTGCGGAAAAAAGCAGCGTTACGAGTAAAACCAGAAGATAGCGCATGATTGTTCTCCCTTCTTTGCACCCATCCTCTTAACAGCATAGTCGGTCCACAGAAAAGAAGGAGGTGATCCTGAGAGTAGACTATTTCGCCGGCAATTCCTTGATGTAAACGTCTTGCTGTGGAAACGGAATGGTGATGCCTTCCTGCTTGAATCGGCGCCAGATCGCCAGGTTGATGTCCGAGCTTACGCTTCCGAAACCCGCTTGCGGGTCGGCGACCCAGACCCGGGCCTCCAGATGAATGCCGTGGTCGCCGAACGTTGTTAACCGGCATACCGGCTCCGGATCCGCAATCACTCGCGGGTGCTCGCGGGCGATATCAAGAATAATGGCCATCGCACGCTCCACGTCATCACTGTAGCTCACCGACACCGGGATCTTCAGGCGCACATTGGGATCTGAATAAGACCAGTTGATCACCTCAGTGGTAATCAGGTTTTCGTTGGGAATGAGGGTATCCACACCATCGCGGTTGCGAACCACCACGTAGCGGGCATGCAGCGCGACCACCCAGCCGAACTTCTCACCAATGCTGATCACATCACCGGGGCGAATCGAGCGGTCGAACACAAGAATAAACCCGCTGATGAAATTGCTGGCAATCCGCTGCAGGCCGAAGCCAATTCCCACACCCAGCGCACCGCCAAACACCGCGAGCGCCGTAAGATCTATGCCGACGAGATTAAGAACAGACAGAGCCGCGACAGTGATCAGCACCAGCTTGGCGACTTTGGAGAACCCCACGGCCGCACCGGCGCTCAGATACGGCAACTGGGTCAGTCGCCGATCGATAATGCCCGAGAGCCAAATGGCAACAACCAACACCAGGCCCATCAGCAGGATTAGCTTGACGATCGCCAACAGGGATATGCGCAGCTCACCCACGGAGAAGGCCAGGCTATCCATGGCCTCAAGCAACCCGGGGAGCAAGCCCACGAGATGCAGGCCCACCACCAGCCAGATGAGGGTACTGATGACATTCTCCGAAGCCTTGACCAGGGGGCCGCTTCGCATGCCCTTGCGCAACATATACACCAGGGTGCGGATCAGGGCGAACGAGATCAGCAGCGGGACCGCCAGATCCAGGGCCCAGTAGGCCTGGTTAAGCGCGGCAAGCAACACGCGCCCCAGCAGAACCAACATCAGCATCGAGACGGGAAAGGCAAGGCGCTGGAGGGCACGTTGCGTCAGGTGGCGCACGCCCTGGGAGTCCGCAGCGGTGCGCCGGGCAACAAGGCGATGCAGATAGAACGCAGCCGTCCCCGCAATCACCAGAACTGCTCCCTGCGGGAGGACATCCCGCAAACCTATTTCCTGTATGGCAACCAGCAAATCGTGCCAGCTTTCCACCATCGCCAACTCCCTGGTAACGAGAACTCAGAGACCAGCCGCCTTTGGCAGCGTTCAGCCTCTCCTCAGTATAGGCCCCCAACAATAAATCTGTTCCGGTCTTCGAACGCCTCCCATGATTGGGATAATCATCCCACCCCGTATAAACTCTCCTTCGGTAACCTGAAAGCCGGCAAGGAGGCGACTGCCCCACCGGCCCAACGGGGAATTCAAAGGGCCATCAGGTGACATTGGCAATGAATGAGACTACCGAAGATAAAACAGCGTCAGCGCCGCCACCTCAAAAGGAAGGCTTCAGTGGCTTGCACGTCTTTGGCATTGTACTGCTCACCATCGTTGCCACCGTAGGCGTGGGTTACTGGTGGCTCAGCCACTATGTCTTTCCCGATAATTTCGAGCCGGTAACCCTGAATGCCAGCGAACAGAATTCACTCAACACCAAGCTGAATACCCTCGGCATTGATACCCAAGTCGGTGGATCTGGCGGTCCGTTAAAGCCGGAGCCCTACAGTGAGGAAGGCGCCAGCCGGGAGGTTCGCTTCAGTGAGCGGGAACTCAACGGGATGCTGGCCAATAACACCGATCTGGCGCAAAGACTGGCCGTGGATCTTTCGGACAATCTTCTAAGCGCCCTGCTTCTCGTACCTCTTGAAGAGGACTTCCCTGTACTCGGCGGCCGAACCCTGCGAGTGAATGCCGGCGTAGAGCTCTCCTTCGCCAACGGGCGACCCTTGGTGAAATTAAAGGGTGTCAGCCTGATGGGCGTCCCCATCCCGAATGCCTGGCTGGGCAACCTCAAGAATGTGGACCTGGTTAACGAGTTTGGCGCTAATCCGGGGTTCTGGCAGTCCTTTGCGGCAGGGGTGGACTATATCCAGGTCGAAGATGGGCAGTTGCTTGTTCGGCTCAAGGAATAGAGCCTGACGCGTTCCCCTTAGTCACTTCTGTGTCATAAGCTCATAAGGCCGCTCCAGCGCCTGCCGCGCAAACTCCGCATCCGGCCAGAACAACAGCCAGCCGAGTACCGCAAGATTTCACGAGATTTTACTCCGATTACCTGCCCAGTTCATAGCAAGCTCACCAATGCTCAGCTACCATGGCTCGCCGCTGGAAGCTCCGGCTTGTCGGCAGGAAATAACTCAAAATAATCAATTAAGTAAGAAGGAATCTACTGTGCGAAACGCAAGGATCCTGGCAGTGCTGGCTGCCCTGTTGTACCTCACCGGCTGCGCCTCTGGCGCCAAAATGGGCAACATGGTGTATGAAGGGCCATTAAAGGCCTATGACACAGCCCTGGAAGATAATGTGGACGTCACCAACGTTTCCGGCGGCGAAGAAACAAACCCTGCATGGACCTCGGAGATAGATAACGACGCCTTCGCAGGCGCCCTGAAACAAACCCTGCAAAAACAGGGATTGCTGTCTGGCACCGGTCGCTATCAGCTGGAAGCGCTCCTGCTGGAAGTTGACCAACCCATGTTCGGGCTGGACTTCGAGGTAACCACCCACGTGAGATACATCCTGAATGACCGCGAAAACAACGGCGCCGTGGTTCTCAACGAAACGGTCGTTACCCCCTACACCGCCACCATTGGCGATGCGTTCGCCGCCATCAAGCGACTAAGGCTGGCCAACGAAGGATCCGGAAAAGCCAACATTCAGGGGCTGCTCGACAAACTCTCCGAACTTCGAATCCAGCCCGGCAACATTTCCCTGGCGCAATAACTCCTCGGGAATTCAGCACCAAGACAAGGAAGCATCATGAAGTCTTCACTACTCCTTACACTGGCCGCCATTGCGTTTCTATCTACCGGCTGCGCGTCGGTGGTCTCCGGGACCGACCAGAAACTTACCTTCAACAGTGAGCCTGAAGAAGCCACTGTTACGGTTTCCGGCCGTGTGCTCGGTAAAACCCCGCTGACTGTGCCGGTGGACCGGGGCTCCAACCAATCCATTACCTTTGAAAAGGAAGGCTACGAGACTTACACCGCTCAGCTCTCCACCACAACCAACCCGTGGTTCTTCGGTAACATCGTGATTGGGGGGCTACTGGGCTCCACAACTGATGGTGTATCCGGTGCCATCCACGAATTTTCTCCCGACCAGTACTTCGTCACTCTTAAGCCTGACACCCCTTCCGGAATATCGACCTCCAAACCGCGACAGATCAAGGAAATCATCATCGCGTTCAGTGGAGAGTTTCGGCACCAGTTGGCGAGCGGCGGCGGTGAAAAGGTGGACACCATCGTGCAACTGCTGGGCGTCGATGCCTCGGAGAAAGAGACCACCATTCGGGCACTGAACCGGCTTGCGCTGGCGAATGAGAACGATCTTGAGCTGGCCAAAGCGATTATTGAGGTTTACGAGGTTCGGTAAAGGGAATCTCATGAAGCCGGGGGGCATCCATGGCGCAAGCGCCCTGCCCCCTCGCGTTTCAGCAGTTGCCCTTTTTCGCCTGGCCCCGCTCTCCCCCAAAGACCTTCGTATTCAATAACCGCAAACCCCTGTCACAAAACTCACCACCCGGGCTTTAACTTTATTTGCATATGTCGTATCTATTGGCAGTTATTCAGGGATAGATAGGAAGCGACATTGGATGTTGGAAACATACCCCCGTTTTACCTCCCGTGCTCCCTTGAAATTACCTGAATGCAGACACGCGCGTCTGGAGCGGTCCGCAAAACACTGGGCCCCAGGCATCAAGCATTTGAGGAAATCTGAGAGGGAAGCATGAGTAAACAGAAATTGATCGGGCGTTGCGCTTTAGTCTCCAGCTTGGCGCTACTGACCGCATGCGGTGGCGGTGGCGGCGGTGGGAGCGGCGTGCGCGCAGAGCCAACTCTCTCCCTTGACTCAAGCGGCTACGCGGGCAAAACGATTGAGATTTCCTCGTCCACGAACGTCAACAACGTGAACCAGCTTTCGGCTGATATAAACGGCGCTTTTGGTTTGCTTGAGGATCTTCATGAATCTCTTTGGGATCAGAACGGAGGGGTATCGGGAACAGCCAATTGTGATGGAGGTGGCACGGCCACCGTCACCTACGCGGGCAAAGACTGGAATATAGATGAACGCTGGTCGTTCAATGACTGCGTCGTTTCCACCTTTAGCCACGGCGACGTCCTGCTCAATGGCACTTTCCGGTACGTTGATACTCTCACCGGCGAAACGGCGACCAGCGAAAGCTGGAAGGGGTATGAAAGCTATAACATCACCGGTGAGCTTAAAAACAGCGGCGAACCGTTGACCGTAAAAGGTCGCAGCGACTGGGATCAACTATTCCGCTGGGAAAACGACTCGGCAAGCGGCCGTTTTGTTGACACCATCGAAGCCTTCGAGCTGAAGGTCGGCAACCATTACATCGCTCTCACCAATACCGAGACACGCCTGGAAGGCACGGAGTCTAACCTTGAATACTCAATGGCTGGCACGCTGATCGGCTCTGCAATTCAGGGACATGTTCAGGTATCGACCCCCACTCCGGTGAGCCTCTCTGTCAACGAAACCTGTCCAACTGAGGGAATCATCCGTGTTGCCAGTGATGGTTCTGCGGAAGTTCGATATGGCAGCAGTGCGGCTGGCACAGCAGGCGCCGTAGCTGTATGGATAGATGGCCAGATTGTTGAGAGCCATGCCGACTGCAACACCGTTGGCTTTGTACCGATCCTTTGATCAGTGGCGGCGAGGACTATGCTCCTCGCCATCCATTATCACATCCAAATTATGACATGCGCCCGGCTCTCTCCAACCGCTCGCTCACCCATTTGTGATACAGCTTCGCCAGCGCTGGCCGAATCACCGGCAAACCAATCAGCCAGGCAAGCGGTTTCAGCAGCCAGACCCGCGACATCAACAGGATATAGGCATCCAGTTCCCGGTGGATGTTGCCCTGGCCATCCTCCACATGGAGCTCCTGAAGCGCGGCTTGCGGGTCTATACCCCGTTCCTTCAACGCCTCATCACGGCCGGTGATATCCACCCATTCCACCGATTCGCCGGTCCTACCCGCGAGCCGCTCATAGAGCCTGCGATCCTTGACACAGCTCGGGCAGGCGCCATCGTAGAACACGCGAAGCTGATTGCCTGGTGCCGTCATCGCCCTCTCCCTTGTTTGCATCGCATTCATCTAACTACACGATAAAACAATGTGTGGCTCCCGTTAACCGTTGGGATCCCAGGGCATGACCCGCGAGAGGTTGTACCATCGCTCTGAAATTCCAAGGGCGTTTCGATCATTGTCTGGCTCGCATGCTTGAAGGTCGAGAGTCTCGGGATAGTTCATTGCTTCAGGATCAAACCGGCAGTTCAATAATCTCACCAACCACACCGTCTTCATTCACCTGCAGCCGCCCTACCGTGATTGGAAGCTTAAAACGCCGGGGCCCGGCGCCGCCCGGATTGAAATAAAGCACATCGCCAACCCACTCATTGCGGGGTTTGTGGGAATGGCCGGCGATCACCACGCGGTAACGGCCTTGCGGATCGAATTCGAGGGTTTTGACGTCGTGAAGCATGTAAAAGGCATGGCCGAGAAATTCCAGATCCTGAGCATCAGGGAGCGTCGCTGCACGGCCTGCTGTATCGATATTGCCGCGGATAGCAACCAAAGGAGCGATGACCTCCAGTGCTTCCAAAACCTCATCCCGCCCCACGTCACCGGCATGGAGGATCAGATCCGAGCCCTCCAGAGCTTCCAGGGCTTCGGGACGCATTTTGCTGTGGGTGTCTGCGATTACCCCGATTTGCATATTTACGCCTCGTTCAGTCTCTCAGTCGACCTAACTGGCCCGTGCGCGTGGCCAGGCAGATAAGCGTTGCTATAGTGAAACAAGCTCGCCTCATTCCCATAGTGGCGACATCCAGTGCAAACGTACAACCCATGGCAGGAGTTTCCCATGCCCACTTACACCGTCACGGTCGCAAACCTGCCTCTGTCGCCGCAGCAGAAATCACAGATCGCCGAGGCCATCACAGCGGCCCACAGCGCCCAAACCGGCGCTCCCCGGTTCTTTGCGCAGGTTCTGTTTTCTGCGGCCAATGAGGGCAACCACTTTGTAGGTGGCAGAGTGAACACCGCGCCTCAGGTGTATGTGCACGGTTTGGTCCGGGAGGGTAGACGCATTGAGATTAAACAGGCCCTGATGAGCCAGATGCTTGAAGAAATCGGCCAAATCCTGGACATCTCATATGAAGATGTCTGGATCTATCTGCAGGACCTTCCGGCCACCCAGATGATCGAGTTTGGGCGGTTTTTGCCAGCGCCGGGCGATGAAGCTGAGTGGGAAAAGGGAATGTCTCCGGAAAAGCGGGGCAGGTTACCCAAATAACCGCACTATTAGATCTGACCCGGTTTTCACTCGAGTTCCTCGTAAGCAGATATAAGCTCCCTGGAATTTAACGCTAAGCACACTTGCACCGCGCCAGTGGCGTCCGGTGCCACGCCTTGTTCGATGTTTCATGCCGTGCGCTTAGCATACTCTTCACGCCAGCTTTTGAGGGAAGCCATATCAGCCATAAGATCTTCTGGTTCCGGCAGCTCCACGGGAGACTCTGTTGGTTGAGAGTGTTCAAACCCGGAGTATTTCGTCATGAGCGAATCAAGGAAATGGCAATCTGCATCTCTTAACTTTGCCAGATCCTTAATCTTCAAGGAATGGACTGGACGTTGGAATCTCTGAACCACCCCGCAAAGTAGATCATTTTCAATAGATCGCTCTACCAATGTGCGAAAGTCGCTACACATTGACTTTAGCAAGATTTCAGCATGCTCAAATTCGCCATTCTCGCTCGCTTTCTTTGCGTCTTGGTATCGCTGATTCATAAGGCTGTTAAGGGCGGACTTGATATCACTTTGCGAGAGCGGAATGGGTGCCGGCTCACCTGTGCCCCAGCCTGCAGGGCGAATGCTAACTACGTCCGTCTTGATAGATTTTTTTTCGGCAAAATGCTTGATAGTTCCGAGTAAGGACAGCCGGTGAGTAAAAACAATCACCTGCTTGTCCTCAGAGAGCTCAATCAGCCTTTTGACTACAGCCTCCTCATAGGTCTGGTCAAGCGATGATATTGGATCATCGAAGACAAATGGGGCTTGGTTGGTCTTGCCTGTCACATCGGCCAAAAATGCTGCAATTGAAACGATCCGGCTTTCTCCCTCACTCAGGACTTCAGCGAGGCCGCCCTGATAGGCATCTTGAAGCTGGAGCTTATGAAGGACTCGGCCCTTGGAGACCTTTGCTTTAACAAGCTCAACCTTAACTTGGGAGGCGCCAAGAGCCTTAAGCTCAGAGTTAAATCTCTGAACGAACGCATCTGTTATCAAAGCTTCTGCCAATTCACCCTTTTTCTGAGACAGTGCCCTGGTGTTGGTCAATTTCTTGGCCTTCTGGATTTGGTTCAGCAGCTTCAACCGCTTTACTTCATCGCTAATGGCGGATCGATGCTCAGACAACCACTTTCTAGTCTGCAAGCTATTCAATTTTTTATTAATATCTGCCCGATTGTCGCTTTTGGCATCCTCATCATATTTTGCCGCCAACTCTCCAAGGCTCTTCGCCTGAGCCTGTAGCTGTTCTATCCATTGCGGCGTGCTAAGGGGATCGGGAATGGCTTCTTCAGAATCGATCTCCGGAAGCTTATCTTTTCTGATCTGCAATTGACGAAAGAATTCGGCCACTTGGCTGGCGATTTCATCTTGTGCAATACCTGCCGCATCAATCCTCGTCTTTAGCGTCTCCGAGGTCGGTAACAACTCGATAGTCTGACTGGCCAACTCATATTCTTTGGCAGCATCGATTGCGGCTTTCTGTAGTTCACCCTTCACGAAACTTTCAAAGGACGTTAATCGGTTCTTGGCCTCCTCGGTCAAGGTCTGATGGCATAGAACACACCGGGAACCATCGGAAACATTCGGGTAGTCGATCCCTTGATAGGCACCCGATAGGGAGTAGTTCCGGGCAGCTTCCCAAAGTTCCTGCCAGACATCAGACCCAATGCCGTCAAGCTCACTATCGGAAAATACCTTCTCTGCTGAAGCGTCAGCCGCTGCCTTCTTGAGGATCGACTTCTTTTTGGCAGCAATGATCCGTCTGCAGTTTTCTTCTGATAGTTGCTCAAGACACCTCAGGGCATCTCCGAAAAGGGTTTCTATATGTTGTTTCTGTTTCCTGAGTTGCTTCGCTTTCTCAGCCGGTGCCTGTTCGGTAAGGCGCAGTTGTAGCGTATGCATCTCTTTATTGTCGCTACTGTTAAATGTGCAATGTTTGTCGATGTCCTGGGTAGTGGCTTTGGCACTTAGCGATTCGTACCATTTACCTTCTGGAGTTACTTTCTTGTCAGCGGGAATATTCGGCTTTTTCGACTGTTGCTGATTGGCCTCGGAGTCCAAAGCTGATGCAACCTTTTCACATACGAGTATGAGCGAGCTGAAAAACGATAATACTGGCGGCTCATAGCTCACCTCGTCTTCGCTGCCGACAAAGACCTTGCCAAAGGACGTGTCGAAAATATCAACACTATTGAGCTCATCGCAGACACCTTGGCCTGACCACTTATGGCTCTTCTTTATCCCGTCCTTTTCATACGATACGCAAGCCTTTTGTCCGGCGGAGTCGGGCTCATAAACATTGCGATGAAGAGTCTCCGTCTCGCGGGCACCGCATATATGTTTCAGGAGCCTGACGTAGCCGGACTTACCAGAGCCGTTATTTCCATAAACAGTCGTGATATTGCCTTTACCAAACTCAAGTGGTTTTTTGGGAGCAAGAGCATTAACACCTTCAACATCACTGATTGAACATAAACGCAGTGTGCCTGCAGTGCCCTGGGAAAATGCAGAGCTGGGAAAGGAACAACTCGGTTTAGACAACGTCCCGTCTGCGTCCTTCCGACACATAGTTACGAGTTCAGAGATGTCTTGATTGCTAAGCTCAGAGTTCTGAAGAAGCCGAGTTGCCGCGATCTGAAGCCACTGAGGGCGGTCTGAAAACCATTTAGTCAGGGTGCTTTCCGTATTATTCATGCTTATATTGTTTCCCTACTTGGTAATAACGTTTTTTAAGTTTTTACATCAAACGCCTTGCTCACCGAGCAGACGGTAGCGAGTCCGGTTCAGCTACTTGTTTTTATTGCTGTGAACCTTACTCATGTGCTTGCGCAATCTTTTCTTTAAAACCTTACAGTTACATATGCTGCATTGAACCAACTCCTGACGAGACAACTTTCGCTTCTTTGCTTTGTTATCAGTTTTTACTATGGGAGGCGGCACAAAATATGTGTGTTTTTCAGGATCATACAAGGTAAAAACATATTCTGACTCATAAAATGGCCATATCAATTCCTTTTCCCGTTCTAAAACACATAGCTTTCCCAATAAGAATCCGGCATTATTCTTTACTCGGACTTCATCAGTGTCCGGCCGTCCAAAATCCAACACAATATCTGTATAATTCCTATTTGGTTCCACCCAGGTTCTTTTAACGATCCCGATTTCGGCGTTGGCGTATTTTTTCAGCTCTTCTGCTTCTTGATTCGTCACCAAAGCTGATTCATAAAGACCTGCAGCTTTCTCTTCAGAATAAAAACAGCCATGTTTATACCATGGCCAACCCAAAGGAGGGTCTAACCATACACTTCCTCCATTGTGCCGAACGAAGAATATCTCATCTCCGCACTCAGGACAGGTAGTGCCAAAGCACGCACTGTTATCCGCGGTATTGTAGCCAGAATAATCGTTAACTCTTGAACTTGAGACAACACACCCACCGTCAAAATGCATTGGAATGCATTTTCCTTTGACGTATCTAAATTCAACTGGGTTTCCACATTTGCTACATACGCCCACACTCCCCCCCTGGATGCCAACGCCATGGCTCTGCGGCGCACCGGAGCGCCAGCGTAGGTACGTCCGACAACAGCCAATTGTTAGGATTTTGTCCCATCAACTTCAAAAAATATTTCATCCAAGTCAAAAAATTCATCTGCTGAATATTTCAACGCGTGGTTCAACCCACTTGAAAAGGCAGCAACCCACACCTGCTTACCTTGCCGGGAAATCTCTTCGATCAACGGGATATAATCTCCATCGCCACTGAATATGAAAATCACGTCAAATTTTTCCTGACGCGCATGCCTCAACGCATCTACTGTTAAATTGATATCAACACTTTTCGTCTTAGCTTTTTTTGTTTCTTTTTTGTAAACCTTTGGGAATAGACTTCCACAAAACTCAGAATCATCTTCACCTTCGGGCGACGGGTGGAATTGATACTCAATATTTGAGATCTTCTCCCTTATATTATTTAGTTTAACGTCATCGCCAACTACAGTTTGATAATACGACAACCTAGTAAAGTCACATAAAGCCTGAGTTGTTACCTTAGGGTGCCAGATTAATACATCTTTCATATGTTTCACTTGGCTACGGGGCACTTTGCCTTCAGAAACCATTGCTTGGTATCTAGCAACAAGATTTTCTCCATCGACAAAGCCAATTACGTGATGTGTCATTTACTGATCCTAACAGTGATTAGATATCGCGCTTCGTTATTGAAATCATTTGAAAGCTTCGTCACTGCAATAACGAAGTACCAACCATCCCCCGGCACTTGGGAAATGCCTTACAGCCAAAAAGTTCCTTCCCAATATTCTCTCCACGCTTCACCGTGCGCTTTACCATCTCACCCTGGCACTTCGGACAAAGTGGCTCACTGATTTTCTTCGCCGCAATCTCCTTCACATGCGCCACGTGCTTCCGGTGATTTCTGAACGTAGCCGCCAGCCGCCCGGATTCAATGGTTTCGATCACCTTCTGAACCTCAGCGTCAGACAGCCGCTGCTCGGTTTGGGCTTTGATATAACGGACATACCCACCACCGTGAGTCACGTTCTTCGGCATGGGCGTTTTGAATGTAGAATCCCCCACAAAGACCACTACCGAAAACACTTGCTCATCACCCAAGTCCAACAGGTTTTGCAGTGTCTTAACGTGTTTGTAGTTCTGATGCAGCGGGTTCTGAAATTTCTGCGAGTACTTGAATATCTTCTGGGTCCAATACCGCTGTTTGGCGTTACCGAAGATCCAGCCCTTCATGTTCTTCGTTTCCACCACAAAGACCCCGTACTGAGAAACGATGATGTGGTCGATCTGGGTGGTGCCGTCTTCCGTGGGCAGGGTAACGTTCTTGATGAGGTGGTAACGGGTTTTATCGAGAGAGAGTTTGGCGGAGAGATTAACCACTGCTTCCCCGGCTCTGCCTTTGAACCAGGGCGATTTGATAACCGCCGCCACGATAAGCAGTGGAATCAGATACCAAATCTCGTTCTGAATGTTGTTCTGGAGGGCGTGCAGTAGCTGGGTGTAGTCCATCCGTCATCCTTAACAGCGGCGTTTATACTATTCTTATAACGACACACTAGCCTAATCCTTAGGAAACTTCCTACCCGCGAGACGTAAAATTTAGTAAACCCGATACAACAAAAGCCGCCCGGTTTCCCGAGCGGCTTTGTTGTCTGCTTTCTGGTCGTCTAAACGTGCGTATCAGGCAGCCGCCAGATACGCCCCCGCAACCGCCAACACACCACCAACCCCACGACTGAACCGGCTATCCGCGTTCAGCATCAAGCTACCCAGCCCACGGCCGGCGCAGGTGATCGCCAGCGTAGCGATGGAGAACCCGGCCAGGTAAGCGGCGAGTGTCGCACCTGCAGGCATTTCAGCACCATGCGCAAAGCCGTGGAACAGCATGAACGCACCAACCAGAGTACCGCCCACAGCCGTGGGCAATTTCGCCAGTGTGGCAATCAGGATACCGGCGACCAGCACGGAGAAAGTAATCCCGGTTTCCACGCCCGGCAGGGTCAGGCCACCCCAGGCGAGGGTGGCGCCGAGGATCATGCCGCCGATCACGAAGGCCGGGGTGGCGTTTTTCATGTGCTTGCTCTGGCGCACACTCCAGAAGCCGATGGCGGCCATGGCCAGCAGGTGGTCCAGGCCCAGCATGGGGTGCAGCAGGCCGCTGGTGAAGCCGCCTTCGGCGTGGCCGGAGTGGGCCATGGCTGTGGCGGAAGCAGTCAGCAGCGCGGCAGCGGTGAGGAGTTTGGCTGTGAGTTTCATGGTTTTCTCCTGATGGTTCTCAAGTCGTTCGAAGTCGGTTGGCTCAAGCGGTTTCCGCCAATTTTTCAGGCCGGCGTTCCGGCAGCATGCCCCGCTCCAGAATGAAGCTGATGATCGTCTCCAGCCCTACCCCGTCGTACAGGTTGGTGAACACGAAGGGGCGTTCGCCGCGCATTTTCTTGCTGTCCCGCTCCATCACGTCCAGGGAGGCGTGCACCTGTTCGGCGATGTCGATCTTGTTGATGATCAGCAGGTCGGATTTGGTGATGCCGGGGCCGCCTTTGCGGGGGATCTTGTCGCCGGCGGAAACGTCGATCACGTACAGGGTGAGATCGCTCAGTTCCGGGCTGAAGGTGGCGGAGAGGTTGTCGCCGCCGGATTCCACCAGCACCAGTTCCAGGTTCGGGTGGCGGCTTTGCAGGTCGTCAATGGCCGCCAGGTTCATGGAGGCGTCTTCGCGGATGGCGGTGTGCGGGCAGCCGCCGGTTTCTACGCCGAGGATGCGGTCTGCGGCCAGGGCTTCGTGGCGCAGGAGGAAGTCGGCGTCTTCCCGGGTGTAGATGTCGTTGGTCACCACGGCGATGTCGTAGTGGTCCCGCAGGGCTTTGCACAGCTGGCGCAGCAGCGCGGTTTTACCGGAGCCAACCGGGCCGCCGACTCCAACTCTCAGACAATGTGTCATGGCAGATCTCCTCAATTGTTATTCAGCTTCTGAAAAGCCGTGAATACTGTGTTTCGTGTAAGGCACTTCCGAGCGCCAGTCCCGGCAGGATGGGCCCGAGTTCGTGATCGTCTCGCTCCAGGGCAGTGTCCACCGCCGCCACCAGTTGCGGGCGCAGCTGTTCGATGATGCGTTGCGCGGCGGTATGCCCCAGGGGCAAGGCTTTGCAGGCGACGGCGAGCTGGTTTTCCAGCCAGGCCCAGGCGAAGCCGAGCAGCGTCTGGCGCACGGGCACAAACCGTTTGTGGGCGGCCCAGGCAAACATGGTGATGTAGCCCGGCTCTTCCGGAATAAGGTGTGGCTCTGGCAGCAGCTCGAGGTTGCGCAGCAGGGTGACGAGAGCGCCGCCGAGGCGGGTGTCTTCGTCGCTCAGTTCGGCGGTTTCCCGTGTGGCGTGCAGCCAGTCGTTCCACTTTGCCAGCGTGATGGCATCACCTTCGGCCCACGCGGTCAGCAAGCGCGCCAGCAGCGGCAGTTCGCAGCGGCTGAGGCCGTCTTCCAGCAAGCCTTCAACCCACTCGGCCAGTTCGGCTTCGTTGTTCACCCAGCCCAGTTCGAAGGCGCTTTCCAGGCCCTGGGACCAGGCGAAAGCACCGATGGGCAGTGCCGGGCTCACCAGTTGCATCAGGCCCAGCAGGGCCAGATCGCCAGCCGGGGCCGCGCCGGTTTCAGTGGGTGTGCTTGTGACTGTGGCCATGGCTATGCCCGTGATCGTGGTCGTGTGAATGGCTGTGCCCGTGGGAATGGCCGTGGCTGTGACCGTTTCCGTGGGAATACCCGGCCTGGGTGTAGGCGCCGGGTTCCGGATCGAACGGGGCGGTGTGGTGAATCAGCGTGGCGCCGAGGCGCTCCGCCAGTTCTTCCAGCACGTGGTCCGGGGTGATGCGCACATAGGCGCCCTTGTCGTCCATGCCGATGGCCAGAGTCACGTGGCGGTTGCCCAGGTGGTAGCACAAACGCGCCAGGGGTTGGCCGTTTTCGATGCGGGCGGTCACCACCTGCTCTTCCGCCGCTCGGACGCGGATGATCTCGCCAGTTCTGGCCTGCAGCAGGTCACCGTCACGCAGTACCGGGCCGCGGTCGAGAAACAGGCCCACGTCCACCTTGGTTTCGGTGGTGGCCCGCAAGCGGCCACGGATGCGCAGTTCGTAGGGCAGGATCAGGTTGTCGAGAATCTCGGAGCTCTCGATCCCGGCCGCTTCCTGTTCACTCAGTCGTTTTGTCAGTTCCAACATAGTCTTTCTCCAGTGCCCGGCTCAGAACAGATGGTAACGTTGGGCCAGGGGCAGTTCGGTGGCGGGCTCACAGGTGAGCAACTCGCCATCTGCGTGTACTTCGTAGGTTTGCGGGTCCACGGTGAGGTGCGGGCACGCGTCGTTCAGTTTCATGTCGCCCTTGCGCACTTCCCGCACGCCCTTGCAGGCAGACAGCGGGCTGTCCAGGCCCAGCTCCTTGCCAATATCGGCATCCAGCGCGGCCTGGCTGACAAAGGTCAGGCGGGTGGCACTGGCGGCTTTGCCGAAGGCGCCGAACATGGGGCGGTAGTGCACAGGCTGGGGCGTGGGAATCGAGGCGTTCGGGTCGCCCATGGGCGCCGCTGCGATCATGCCGCCCTTGATGATGCAGGCGGGTTTCACGCCGAAGAACGCCGGGCTCCAGAGCACCAGGTCCGCCAGCTTGCCCACTTCCACGGAACCCACTTCATGGGCGATGCCGTGGGTGATGGCGGAGTTGATGGTGTACTTGGCGATGTAGCGTTTGGCGCGGAAGTTGTCGGCGCCCAGTTCTTGGTCTTCCGGCAGCAAGCCGCGCTGCACTTTCATCTTGTGGGCGGTTTGCCAGGTGCGGCAGATCACCTCGCCCACCCGGCCCATGGCCTGGGAGTCGGAGGAGATCATGGAGATCACGCCCATGTCGTGCAGGATGTCTTCCGCTGCGATGGTTTCCCGGCGGATGCGGGAATCGGCGAAGGCCACGTCTTCCGGGATGTTCGGGTCCAGGTGGTGGCACACCATCAGCATGTCCAGATGTTCGTCGATTGTGTTAACGGTGTAAGGCCGCGTGGGGTTGGTGGACGACGGCAACACGTAATCCTTGGAGCACGCGGTGATGATGTCCGGGGCGTGGCCGCCGCCGGCGCCTTCGGTGTGGAAGGTGTGAATGCAGCGGCCCTTGAAGGCGGCCAGGGTGTCTTCCACAAACCCGGATTCGTTCAGGGTGTCGGTGTGGATGGCCACCTGCACATCGAACTGGTCCGCCACTGTCAGGCAGTTGTCGATGCTGGCCGGGGTGGTGCCCCAGTCTTCGTGCAGCTTGAGGCCGATCACGCCCGCTTTCACCTGCAGTTCCAACGCTTCCGGCAGGCTGGCGTTGCCCTTGCCGAGGAAGCCGATGTTCATGGGCAGGCTGTCCACGGCCTGGAGCATCTTGCCGATGTGCCAGGGGCCCGGGGTGCAGGTGGTGGCGTTGGTGCCGGTGGCCGGGCCGGTGCCGCCGCCGAGCATGGTGGTGATGCCGCTCATCAGGGCTTCTTCCACCTGCTGGGGGCAGATGAAGTGAATGTGGGGGTCGATGCCGCCCGCGGTGAGAATCTTGCCCTCACCGGCGATGATTTCGGTGCCCGGGCCGATGACGATGGTCACATCTGGCTGAGTGTCCGGGTTGCCGGCCTTGCCGATGGCTGCGATGCGGCCTTTCTGGATGCCCACGTCGGCTTTCACGATGCCCCACCAGTCGAGGATGAGGGCGTTGGTGATCACGGTGTCCATCACGGCGGCGTCGCAGCGCTGGCTCTGGCCCATGCCATCACGGATGACCTTGCCGCCGCCGAATTTCACTTCATCGCCGTAGTGGGTATGGTCCTTTTCCACCTGGATCCACAGCTCGGTATCGCCCAGGCGAACCCGGTCGCCCACGGTGGGGCCGTACATGTCGGCGTACGCTTGTCTGGAAGTTTTCATGCCTTGCCCTCCAGCTTGCCCATCACTTCCTGGCGGAAGCCGTAGATTTCCCGGTTGCCTGCAAACGGAATCAGGGTCACCGAGCGGGTCTGGCCGGGCTCGAAGCGGATGGCGGTGCCGGCAGCCACGTCGAGGCGGTAGCCGCGGGCTTTGGCTCGGTCGAAATCCAGCGCCGGATTGGCCTCGGCGAAGTGGTAGTGGGAGCCGATCTGCACCGGGCGGTCGCCGGTGTTGGACACGTCGAGCTCGATGCGTTCACGGCCGGCGCAGAGTTCGATGTCGCCGTCCTGGATCTGGTATTCACCGGGGGTCATGTCGGTCTCCTTACACAATCGGGTTGTGAACGGTGACGAGCTTGGTGCCGTCCGGGAAGGTGGCTTCCACCTGCACCTCGTGCACCATGTCGGCCACGCCGTCCATCACGTCGTCACGGGTGAGGATTTCCGTGCCGGCACTCATAAGTTCAGCCACCGTGCGGCCTTCCCGGGCGCCTTCCATGATTTCGGCGCTGATCAGCGCCACGGCTTCCGGGTAGTTCAGCTTCAGGCCCTTGACCTTCCGGCGTTCCGCCAGCAGGGCGGCGGTGAAGAGCAGCAGCTTGTCTTTGTCTCTTGGGGTGAGTTCCATGGTGACTCCGTTCTCTCTCTGTTGCGGCTAACGCCGTCAGGTAAGCCAGATTCTGGGTGTGTGGGCCGGCACACCGGCGAGCATGGGTCGCAACAGGTGCCAGGCCTGCTCGCACAGGGCCCAGACTTCGTTGCGCTCGGTGCCCAGGTAACGCAACAGGACCACCCCACGGCGCCATGTGACGGCCCAGCGGTTGTTGTCCGGCAGTTGTTCTCTCAACAATTCAATGGCGGCGGCTTCATCCTCCAGGCCGACGGCCCAGAGGGTGGCCTGCACGGTGGCTCCGCCCTGGCCCCAGTGGCCGGTGAACCGCCGGTGGGTGGGGTCCAGAAGCTGACGCTCCAGCCACAGGGGCTTGCCATCCAGGCTCAGGTGAAACCGTTGTTCCAGAGCGCCGGAAGCAAACGGCAACCGGCTGGCCGGGCGGCCCAGGGCAAGGACTTCCCAACCCAGGGTTCGGGCACCGCTGGCCAGCTCGATGGTGGTGGTCTGCTCCCCCCGGGAGCCATCGAAGGCAATGGTTTCCTGGGGCAGGTATTCGAGGATGGCGTCTTTCGCCACCTGCAACCGGGTGTGCTGGCCCCAGGCCACGCCGTGGCTGTCGGCCTTGTAGAGTTTGGCGGCGGCCGGGGTGGTGAGCAGGGCGTGCCCGCCTTCCGCTACCGACGCCTCGATGCGCAGTTCGTCGCCGCTCACAAGGCCACCGGGTGGGTGCAGCAGATACACGTGGCAGCAACCGGTTTTACCTTCCGGGTAGAAGGGGCGCTGTACCCGTAACGGGCCAATGTGCCGGCGGCGTACCAGACGGGTCACCGTCACAGGATCACCCTCGCTGCGCGCCTCAAACCCCAGATCGATAGCTGCGGCCCAGCGCCGTTCGCCATCAAAACGATGGCCGGACGTGTGGGCGGTGATGGGCTGGTAGGCGGTCATACGGTCAGGTGCTTCTTGATGAGTTCATCGGTCAGCTCGGCGATTTCGCCGTCCGCCACCCGGCGGCCCCGATCGAGGATGGCGAAGCGGTCGGCGTATTTACGGGCAAACGGCAGCTTCTGCTCCACCAGCAACACGGTGAGGCCGTCTTCCTCTATCAGCTTGCGGATAACCTCGCCGATCTGGGCCACGATGTTGGGCTGGATGCCCTCCCCGGGTTCGTCCAGGATCAGCAGGCGCGGTTCGATTACCAGGGCCCGGCCAATGGCCAACTGCTGTTGCTGGCCGCCAGAGAGGTCGCCACCGCGGCGATGCTTCATTTCCTTCAGTACCGGGAACAGCTCGTACACCCGCTCGGGAATTTTCTTGCTGCCGTCCTTGCGCACCGCCAGCCCTGTGCGCAGGTTTTCTTCCACGGTGAGCAGCGGAAAAATCTGGCGGCCCTGGGGCACGTAGCCAATGCCCAGGCGGGAGCGGTCTTCCACTTTCTTTTTGGTGAGTTCCATATCGACGGCGAACTCGATACGGCCACTCTTGGTGGTTTCCTCGCCCATGATGCATTTCATCAGGGTGGTCTTGCCCACGCCGTTGCGGCCCATCACGCAGGTGCACTGGCCCTGGGGCACGTCCAGGTCGAGATCCCAGAGGGTGTGGCTTTCACCGTAGAACTGGTTGAGCTTGTCAATCTTCAGCATTACGCCTCCTCCCCGAGATACACCTTGATCACTTCCGGATCGTTGGAGACCTGGTCCATGGTGCCTTCGGCGAGCACACTGCCCTGGTGCAGCACGGTTACCTTGCGGGCGATGGAGCGCACAAAGCCCATGTCATGTTCCACAACCACAACCGACTGTTTGCCGGCCAGGCTGGTGAGCAGTTCGGCGGTGCGTTCCATTTCCTGCTCGGTCATGCCGGCAACAGGTTCGTCCACCAGAAGCAGGCGGGGCTTCTGCATCAGCAACATGCCGATCTCCAGCCACTGCTTCTGCCCGTGGGAGAGGATGCCGGCGAGGCGGTCACGGAGGGATTCCAGGCCGATCATTTCCAGGACTTCGTCGATGCGGTCCCGGTATTCGGCTTTCATGATGGCGGTGAGCGTCGGGAATACCCGCTTGTCCGCCGCCATGGCCAGTTCCAGGTTCTCGAACACGGTGAGGGCTTCGAACACCGTGGGCTTCTGGAACTTGCGCCCGATGCCGAGGGTGGCGATGTCCGGCTCGTTCATGGTGAGCAGGTTGTGTCGGCTGCCAAACCACACCGAGCCGGTGTCCGGGCGGGTTTTCCCGGTGATGATGTCCATCATGGTGGTCTTGCCCGCGCCGTTGGGCCCGATGATGCAGCGCAGCTCGCCGTCGTCGATAGTGAGGTTGAGGTTGTTGATGGCCTTGAAGCCATCAAAGCTCACACTCACATCTTCCATGTACAGGATGGGGCCGTGGCGCACGTCAACCGGCGACTGCACCTCGGTGAGAAATTCGAACACGTGCTCCCGGTCAGCCAGTTCCTTGAAAATGCTCATGCGGTGGCCTCCTGCCCGGCAGGTGTATCGTCATCGGCTTTGGCCTTGCGGCGTTTTTGCAGCAGCCCGGCAATGCCCTTGGGCAGGAACACGGTGACCAGCACGAACAAGCCCCCGAGGGCGAACAGCCAGGCGTCTGGCATGATGCCGGTGAACACGGTTTTGGCGTAGTTCACCAGGAGCGCCCCGATGACCGCGCCATAAAGCGTTGCCCGGCCGCCCAGGGCCACCCACACCACGATCTCGATGGAGAACAGAGGCGAGAATTCACTGGGGTTGATGATGCCCACCTGAGGCACGTACAGCGCCCCGGCCACGCCCGCCAGCATGGCAGACACCACGAACACGAACAGCTGAACCCGTTCCACCCGGTAACCCAGGAAGCGGGTACGGGCCTCGGCATCGCGGCAGGCCACGCTCACCCGGCCCAGCTTGCTGGTCACGATGCCCCGGCAAATCACGTAGCCGATGGCCAGGGCGATGCCGGTGGCGATGAACAGCCCGAGTCGTGTGGCGTCGGTGCGCAGGTTGAAGCCGAGAATGTCCTTGAAGTCGGTGAGGCCGTTGTTACCGCCAAAGCCCATCTCGTTGCGGAAGAAGGCCAGCATCAGGGCGAAGGTCAGCGCCTGGGTGATGATGGAGAGGTACACCCCGGTCACCCGCGAGCGGAAAGCCAGGAAGCCGAACACCAGGGCCAGCAGGCCCGGGGCCAGCAGCACCATGATGAAGGCGAACCAGGCCATATCGAACCCGTGCCAGAACCAGGGCAGCTCCTGCCAGTTCAGGAACACCATGAAGTCCGGCAGGATCGGATCGCCATACACGCCGCGATCACCAATCTGGCGCATCAGGTACATGCCCATGGCGTAACCGCCGAGGGCAAAGAAGGCGCCGTGGCCCAGGCTGAGGATACCGAGGTAACCCCACACCAGGTCCACCGCCACCGCCAGCAGTGCGTAACACAGGTACTTGCCCAGCAACGTGACGGTAAAAGCGCTGACATGCAGGGCGCTGTCCTCGGGCATGAACACGTGGAGGAAGCTCACCACCACCAGGGCGGCGAACAGCACGCCAAGGAAGATCTGGGTTGAACGTTCCTGCAAGGGTCTTGTTAACCACATAGCTTAACCCTCCGCAGCCCGGCCTTTCTGGGGGAAGAGCCCCTTCGGCCGTTTCTGGATAAACAGGATGATGAACACCAGCACGATGATCTTGGCGAGTACGGCACCGGCCCAGGGTTCGAGCAGCTGGTTGATGGTGCCCAGGGAAAGCCCGGCAATGAGGGTGCCCCAGAGGTTACCGACGCCGCCGAACACCACCACCATGAACGAATCGATGATGTAGTTCTGGCCCAGGTTCGGCCCCACGTTGGTGAGCTGGGACAGCGCCACCCCGGCCAGGCCGGCCACGCCGGAGCCCAGGGCGAAGGTCATAATGTCCACCCGGGTGGCTCGGATGCCCATGGATCGGGCCATGGCCCGGTTCTGGGTAACGGCACGCACTTCCAGACCCAGGCGGGTCTTGCGCATGATCAGCATCAGGCCGGCGAAGACAATCAGCGCGAAGGCCAGCACATAAAGCCTGTTTAGCGTGAGTGACAGGGCGTCGTTGATCACCAGGGAGCCGCTCATCCAGTCCGGGGTTACCACGGTGCGGTTCTGGGGCGAGATCACAGTGCGCACCAGCTGCTGCAGGATCAGGCTGATGCCGAAGGTGGCCAGCAGGGTTTCCAGCGGCCGGCCTTTCAGATACTGGATCACGCTGCGTTCGATGATGATGCCGGCGGTGGCGGCCACCAGAAAGCCGGCGGGAATCGAGAGAATCAGTGCCAGGCCGGGTTGGCCGGGGAACAGCTGCTGCATGCCCCAGGTGGTGTAGGCCCCCAGCATGATCAGTTCGCCGTGGGCCATGTTGATCACGCCCATCACGCCGAAGGTTATGGCCAGGCCGATGGCGGCGAGGACCAGAACCGAACCGAGCGACAGGCCGAAATACAGGGTCTCGGCGGCGCGGTTGAGTTTCAGCTTCTGTTCGATGCTGTCCAGAGCTTTGGTGGCTCTTGCGGCCAGCGCCTGGTTATCGCTGCGGACGGCTTCGTTGAGGGCGGCGCGAGCGCGTGGGTGCAGGCTGCCAGCCAGCACATCCACTGCATCGAGGTTACCCTCGCCTACCCGGTAGATGGCCAGGGCTTCTTCAATTCGGTTGCGGACGGAGGCGTCTTCTTCCTTGGCCAACTGCGCTTCCAGCGGCTCAACCAGGGAGGCATCCACCTTGCCCATCATGTCCTGTGCGGACGCTTCACGTACATCCGGGTCTTTGGCGTTCAGGTCCAGCATGGCCAGGATGCCTTCAAGCTGCCCCCGAATACGGTTGTTGATGGCGACTCTGTCCAGCTCACGGCGGGACATTTCACCCATGTTCTCTCCGGTCAGCGGATCGGCGATTTCCCAGTCCCTGCCCCGGTTGTTCAGTACCAGTACGACCTGCCCGGTGTCTTTTACCCGGCTCAGGCGGTTGTTTCCATAGGCTTCGAGCCAGCCCCTGGCCCGTTCATCACCACTGCTGACAATGGCGTTCACCGCCTCTTCCACCTTGCTGGCCGGTGCTTCTGCGAGGTTAATCAGCAGAGCCTTGCCAGGGTCGTCGTCCTGAGCCGTTGCAGGAAGCGACACGAGGGAAATCAGGGCGATAAGCAACAGTGTGAGCGATCGGCAGATGCTCATGAGAGTGTCCTGTCTGTTTCAAGCGTGTTGCGGGGCAACAACCGGGGGCGTAACTCTCCCCCGGCTGTCGATGGTGCTTTACCGTCTGAGCCTTACTCGGCTTCAGCGGCCATTTCGCCCGCAGACGCGCCACAGGTGCCGGTTGCCGTGTTGAATGTTCCGCAGAACATAGGCTTGCGCCAGTCGGCAATCATGTCCCGTGAACCCGGCAGGTAGTCAGACCAGGCATCGCCAGCGACCAGCGACGGCGTTTCCCAGACAACGGAGAACTGGCCGTTATCCTGGATCTCGCCGATCAGTACCGGCTTGGTGATGTGGTGGTTGGGCATCATGGCGGCGTAGCCACCGGTGAGGTTGGGTACGGTGACACCAATGATGGCGTCTTTCACCGCGTCAACGTCGGTGGTGCCGGCCTTCTTGACCGCTTCCACGTACATGTTGAAGCCGATGTAGTGCGCTTCCATCGGATCGTTGGTTACGGCTTGCTCGTTGCCGGTGTGCTCAATCCACTGGTCGATGAAGTCGTAGTTGGCGTCGTTGTCCACGCTCATGAAGTAGTTCCAGGCAGCCAGGTGGCCAACCAGCGGGCCGGTGTCGATACCGGAGAGCTCCTGCTCACCCACGGAGAAGGCAACTACCGGAATGTCGGAGGCCGCGATACCCTGGTTACCCAGCTCACGGTAGAAAGGTACGTTGGCGTCACCGTTGATGGTGGAAACCACGGCGGTCTTCTTGCCGGCGGAACCGAAGCGCTTGATGTCAGAGACAATGTTCTGCCAGTCGGAGTGACCAAACGGTGTGTAGTTGATCATGATGTCTTCCTTGGCCACACCCATGTCCATCAGGTAGGTCTCAAGGATCTTGTTGGTGGTACGCGGATATACATAGTCGGTACCTGCCAGAACCCAGCGCTCTACCCCGATTTCGTTCATCAGGTAGTTAACCGCAGGAATCGCCTGCTGGTTGGGCGCAGCGCCGGTGTAGAAAACGTTTTCGGAGGATTCCTCACCCTCGTACTGAACCGGGTAGAACAGAAGGCCGTTCAGCTCTTCCACCACCGGCAGCACGGACTTACGGGAAACCGAGGTCCAGTTACCGAAGATTACGTCGACCTTTTCCTGGGCCAGCAGCTCGCGGGCTTTCTCGGCGAACAGCGGCCAGTTGGAGGCCGGGTCTACAACAACCGCTTCCATCTGACGACCAAGCACACCGCCTTTGGCGTTCTGCTGTTCGATCAGCATTTCAACGGTGTCTTTCAGAACGGTTTCACTGATGGCCATGGTGCCGGACAGAGAGTGCAGGATACCCACCTTGATGGGATCTTCCGCCGCCAGGGAATTAAAAGAGATGGAAAGTGCGAGTGCAGAGAGGCCAAGTTTCACGTGTTTTTTAATGGTCATTTCAGGCGTCCTTTTCTTAGTTAGGTATGCAGTTCGTCTTAAAACGCAGCAGGGCCTCTGCATCTGCTGTTCCACACCCCTCACATCTCATTAAAAAACAATTAGTTATCTAGTATACAAGGCAGATTCCGCAGGCCAGCACCACTAAACATGCCTCCAGAGCACAGCATTCATGAGCGTTTTTGGTGCGCCCGCACCTGATGCGGGCAGATCTGAATAGCTCTGTGCATCAAAAAAACTCATAACCTTATGTTTTTCAGTCACTATCGATAAAAATCGGTAGATGGCACAGGCATTGCCATTCCTCATGTATACAAGTTGATAACGCACATGAGGAAAACGAATGCCTTCAATGCTCGGATGGACCATCAAGGACTGGCAGAACGCTTATTAAGGAGGGCGCTACGCCCAGGTTACTGCTGGGAGAGTTGCTGACCGGCCTCGATTCAAACGATGCTGCGTGGATCTCGATTCTGGACCAGGAGGGGCTGGGTAACGCGCTGTCTGAGCTGGATGAGCAGCTCGAGAAGGCTGGTGGCGATATCAGCACGCTGCCTCTTTACGGCATTCCGTTTGCGGCGAAAGACAACATTGATGTGGCCGGGTTTGAAACAACCGCAGCCTGCCCTGCCTTCGCCTACACGCCGGCGGAAGATGCCCACACCGTGGCCAGACTCAAGGCCGCGGGTGCCGTGGTGATTGGCAAAACCAATCTGGATCAGTTTGCTACCGGCCTGGTAGGCACACGCTCCCCTTATGGTGCAGTCCCGAACACGTTCAAACCGGAAGTTATCAGCGGCGGCTCCAGCTCCGGCTCAGCATCGGTTGTCGCGAGAGGGCTGGTCCCTTTTGCCCTGGGTACCGACACCGCCGGTTCCGGTCGGGTGCCTGCCGGGCTGAACAATCTGGTGGGCCTCAAGCCAACCAAAGGGCTGTTCAGCATTCGCGGCGTGGTGCCGGCCTGTCGTTCGCTGGACTGCGTATCCATTTTTGCGCTCACCGTAAACGACGCCGGCCTGGTGTCGGATACTCTGGCCGGCTTCGACGCCGGCGATGCCTTTTCGCGCAAGTCCCCGGACGCCTTACCGCTTGATGGCGCCGCCCTTCGGCGACCTGGACCCATTAAACGACTCGCCATTCCCGAGCATCCGCACTGGTTTGGCGATCAACAGTCGGAAGCGGCCTGGAACACGGCCATCAGCCAGTGGCGTCAGCAGAACGTGGAGCTGATTCCTATGGACTTCAGCCCCCTGCTGGAACTCGCCGCGTTGCTCTACGAAGGCCCCTGGGTGGCAGAGCGCCATGCGGCCGTGGAATCGTTCATGGCCAGCCATGGCGATGAGATGAATCCGGTGGTCAAAAGCATTATCAGCAAGGCTGCGAACTTCAGCGCCACCGAAACGTTCAAGGCCCTTTACCGCAAAGAAGAACTGCTTCGCCAGATCGATGAGCTGCTGGCAGACGTGGATGCCCTGCTGGTACCCACGGCTCCGACCGCGCCCACCATGGAAGCGGTGAATGCAGACCCGGTGACCCTTAACAGCCAACTGGGCACCTACACCAATTTCGTTAACCTGGCCGACATGAGCGCCCTCGCTGTGCCAGCGGGATTCCGGGATGACGGCCTGCCTTTTGGCGTTACCCTGATCAGCGGCGCTTGGAAAGACGCGGAGCTGCAACACCTGGCCTGCCAGTGGCTGAATTCACACCCCACACCGTTGGGTGCTACCGCCCGGGCGCGCCCCGAGGAGACACCCGGGGCCGCCATTTCCACACCCACCATCAAGGTGGCGGTTGTTGGCGCCCACCTCAGTGGCATGCCCCTGAACACGCAGCTCGGTGAGCGCCATGCGGTGCTGCTTGAGCAAACCACAACCTCGGCCAACTACCGGCTGTTCGCCCTGCCAAACACCACACCGCCGAAGCCCGGGCTGAAGCGCGCGGCCCCGGGCGAGGGGGAGGCGATCATTGTGGAAGTCTGGGAGATGCCCGCCTCCGCCTTCGGCTCCTTTGTGGATCTGATTCCAGCGCCCCTTGGTATTGGCAACGTTGAACTGGCGGATGGCCGATGGGTAAACGGTTTTATCTGCGAAGGCTATGGTTTTGAGGGTGCAGAGGATGTCACGGAATTCGGTGGCTGGCGCGCCTATATCGCCTCCAGATCCTGAGTATGGCGGGTAAATCTGGCGCCTGACGGGGGACAATCGGAGCCAATGGCAAACCAAAGAAGAAAAGAGTCCGTGGCAGACAGGGTGTATGAAGCCCTGAAAGAGGACATCTTCGAGTTCCGGCTGCTTCCGGGCGACCGATTCAGCGAGGGAGATATCGGAACCCGCCTGAATGTGAGCCGGACACCCGTCAGGGAGGCGCTTTACCGCTTGCAGCGGGAGGGCCATGTGGAGGTGCTGTTCCGCAGTGGCTGGCAGGTAAAACCGTTTGATTTCGGGCAAGTGGAAGAGCTCTATGACCTGCGTATCACCCTCGAGCGGGCGGCCGTGCACAAGATCTGTGGCCTGGCTGAGAAACCGGAAGCATTGCGCACACTCACCGCTCTCTGGAATCCGGATCATCCTTCGGAGCGCGCGGTGGGCAGTACGGTCCGAATGCTGGACGAAAGCTTTCACTGCGATCTGGTCGCCGCCGCAGGGAATCGGGAAATGACGCGGATTCATCGGGAGATCACCGACCGGCTCCGGATTGTGAGGCGCCTGGACTTCAGCCGGGAAGAACGGGTGGACGCCACCTACGTTGAGCACGCGGCCATTCTGGAAGCCTTGAGGAGCGGCATGGCCAGCGAGGCCGCCGATCGGCTGACCCGCCATATCCGTGCCAGCCAGAAGGCGGTTCGGGAGATTACGATGGAGCGAATCCGCGAAGCCGCTGAGGCCCACCGCGGCGGGCAATAAATTGCCTCGAAGGCCCTGCAAATACTGAATTCTGGTTCATTTTGCTCGCCTCCGAAATGCTTACAAATCTGTAAGACATATCGCACAGCCCCCGGAGCGATTCTCCGATAGGTAGGAATTCTAACCACAGTAGAATTGTCATTGTCAGGGATGACAAGCCAGCAAGGAATGTTGGCCCAAGGACGAGAGCTTCAAGGATCGAAGCCGCAAGGATGAAAACTCCATGGATATGGAGTTGCCGAAAGGATCAGGGCTTACAGGGATGACCACAGGGAAGACGCGCTCAGGATGAGTCGCACGCCTGAAGGAACAGGCAGGGGTCAGCCACGGAATCGGGGATCACAAGGAATGTGGTCCCGTCCGTGCACTCCCCATCCCCACAGACATTTCTGCTCTCCTCTTACATTTCGCTTCTGCTGCTTTGCGCCCTGGCACCACACCAATAACGCAAATTAGCCTCAGGAGCTTACACCCATGAAGCGCACACCGCTTTTCGCAACCCTCATTCTGCTGTTCAGCCTGGTTACCGGTTTTGCTTACGCCCAGGAAGCCGCAATCAATATCAACACCGCCGACGTGGCCACCCTCGCCAGCCTGAACGGCATTGGCCAGAGCAAGGCTGAAGCCATCGTTGCCTATCGCGAAGCCAATGGCCCGTTTGCAGTGACTGCAGATCTGGCAAACGTAAAAGGCATTGGCGAGCGCACCATCGAGAAAAATGCTGCGCGCCTGACCGTCAAGTAATACCCCGGGCAGTGGCGCGCTGCCGCTGCCCTTCTTCCCTTCCTGCATCGCTCCATTTTCGATTTCCGGCTGCCCATAAAGTCGTCTGGCAACACCGCGCTCGCCACCCTATTATTGCTGGATAACAATTCAAAAATGACGAGCGTCGGCCCATGGTTGATCCCATCAAGGTTTATCCATCCAAACCTTCAAAAGTGTATTTCTACGGCACCTGTCTGGTGGACATGTTCTACCCGGATGCAGGCATCGCCGGCGTGGAGCTGCTGGAGCGTGAAGGCATTGAGGTGCTGTTCCCGCAGGACCAGACGTGCTGCGGCCAGCCGGCCTACACCTCCGGTTACCATGACCAGGCCCGATCGGTAGCCCGAGCCCAGCTCGACCTGTTTCCTGGCGACTGGCCCATTGTGGTGCCGTCCGGCTCCTGTGGCGGGATGATGCGCAAGCACTACCCGGATCTGTTCAAGGACACTCCGGATGAAGTCAAAGCCGCCGAGGTGGCTGGCCGGGTCTGGGAGCTGACGGATTTTCTGCTGAACGTTTGCCATATCAAACTGGAAGACCTGGGTGAGCCCACCACGGTTGCCATGCACACCTCCTGCTCCGCCCGCCGTGAAATGGGCGTGGCCGAGGTAGGGCCAAAGCTCCTGGGCCAGTTGAAGAATGTGAATCTCGTGGAGCAGGTTCGGCCGGAGGAATGCTGCGGCTTTGGCGGTACCTTTGCGGTTCGCCACCCGGAGATTTCCGGCGCCATGGTGAGCGAGAAAGTAGATGCACTGGTGGAGGCAGGCACCAGACAGTTTGTCACCACCGATTGCGGCTGCCTGATGAACATTGCCGGGTACGCCGAGAAGAACCAGAAGCCTGTTGAAGGCCAGCACATTCTCAGTTTCCTGTGGTCGCGCACCCGGGGCAAAGGGGGGCAGCAGTCATGAGCGAGACAGCCGAGCACACTGGCCATCACATCGACGTAAAAGAGTTCCACCCGCGGGCTCAGGCGGCCATTCATAACCCCAAGATCCGCAAGAACTTCCGCAGCGCCATGGACGGATTGATGTCCAAGCGCAAGACGGCGTTCGAGGGCTGGGACCTGGAAACCCTCCGGGAGTTAGGCGCCAATGTTCGGCTGCGGGCCCTGGCCAATCTCCCCGACTTGCTGGAGCAGCTTGAGAAAAAGCTGACTGAAAACGGAATCAAGGTGCACTGGGCGGTGGACGGCGACGAAGCCTGCCGGATCGTGCGGGATATCTGCAAGGCCCGGGATGCGAAGACGGTGATCAAGGGCAAGTCCATGGTCTCCGAGGAAATGGAGCTGAACCATTACCTGAAAGCAGAGGGCATTGAAGCCCTGGAATCGGACCTTGGCGAATACATCGTGCAGTTGGCGGATGAGACGCCCTCGCATATCATCATGCCGGCGATTCACAAGAATACCGGTGAGATCTCCGAGCTTATGCACGAGAAAACCGGCACGGATCTCTCCAACGATGTGGAATACCTCACCGCCAGTGCCCGCCAGCAGCTGCGGGAAAAGTTCATGAACGCGGATGTCGGCGTTTCCGGCGTCAACTTTGCGGTGGCGGAGACCGGCACGCTCTGTCTGGTGGAAAACGAGGGTAACGGCCGGATGACCACGACGGTGCCAAAGTGCCACATCGCCGTAACCGGCATCGAGAAGGTGGTGCCGAGCATGGAGGACGTCTCTGCCCTGCTCGCCCTGCTGACAAGGTCTGCCACCGGCCAGCACATCACCACTTACTTCAATATGATTTCCGGCCCGCGCAAGGCCGAAGAGCTGGACGGCCCCGAGGAAGTTCATCTGGTGCTGGTGGATAACGGCCGCTCGTCGATCTACCAGGACGATGAGTTGCTGGATACCCTGCGCTGCATCCGTTGCGGCGCCTGCATGAACCATTGCCCTGTGTACACGCGAGTGGGCGGCCATGCTTATGGCACCACCTACCCGGGCCCCATCGGCAAAATCCTGATGCCGCATCTGATTGGCCTGGACGAAGGCCGGCACCTGCCCAGCGCCTCCAGCCTGTGCGGCGCCTGTGGCGAAGTCTGCCCGGTGAAGATTCCCATACCGGATCTGCTGGTGCGCCTGCGTCAGGAATCGGTGGATGGTGACAACCTGCACCCGGCCAAGGTCCGTGGCCATGGTGCCAAGCGAAGCTCAAAAGAGGCACTGATCTGGAAAGGCTGGGCCTGGATGCACGCAAGCCCGGGCATTTACCGCTTTGGCACTAGCGCCGCGACAAAATTCAGGGCGTTGCAGCCCTCGAAAGCCGGCGCCTGGACCGATTACCGCACGGCCCCCAAACTGGCGGCCAAAACTCTGCACCAACGGATGAAGGAGCGTGGCCAATGAGTTCCCGGGAAACGATTCTTCAGCGTTTGCGCAATCGGACGGGTGGCGAACTGACGGTACCTGAGTGTGATTTTTCGGTGCTTGCACGGCCGGACTGGCCCACCAACGAGCGCATCGAACGATTCGAGAAGATGATCGAGTCCGTACATGGCGAGGTGCATCACGTTAGCGAGGACAGCTGGGTGGACCGCCTCGCTGAGGTGCTGAATACCCGCGGTGCGCGAAACCTGCTGGTACCAAAGCAGCACCAGATTGGCCAGACCCTACGCTCTGCCGACCGTGACGACTTGCCGGAACTGCTGATCTACGATGAGCCCATCGAAAGCTGGCAGGCCCATCTGTTCAACGAGGTGGACGCCAGCATCACCTCCACCCGCGGCGGTATTGCCGAGACCGGCTCGCTGATCCTGTGGCCAAACGACGACGAACCCCGGCTTATGAGCCTGGTGCCGCCGGTGCACATTGCCGTGCTGAAGGCCTCGGAACTCTATACCACCTTCCACGAAGCCATGCAGGCCCAGAACTGGGCCGCTGGCATGCCGACCAATGCCCTGCTAATCTCTGGCCCTTCCAAAACCGCCGACATCGAGCAAACCCTTGCCTACGGTGTTCACGGTCCCAAAGAGCTGATTGTGTTGATTATTGAATGATCCAAGGCGCCCTGTTGATCGCCCTGGCTGCCCTGCTATGGGCGACCACGGGCATTGTTGCGAAATTTCTGTTTACCGGTACCGAGCTGCAGGCCATTACGTTGGGCTTCCTGCGACTGGCCGTGGCCTTGCCCTTTTTCTGGCTGCTGATGCGGCGGGAGCAAGCACGCCTTGAGCGCGCCAATCCGGGCGCCAGCGTGCCCGGTAGTTCGCTGCGAAGCCTTACGCGCAAGACCCTGATTCCGTTGGCGGCGCTTGGTCTGTTCCAGGCGTTTTACCAGGGCAGCTACCTTCTGGCCGTAGACCTCACCGGTGCGGGCATTGCCACCCTGATCGCGCTGTGTTTGCCTCCGGTGCTGGTGGCCATTCTGGCTGCGCCCCTGCTGGGAGAGAAGCCCAGCCTTTTAACCGTTCTGTCGTTGTTCGCGGCCATTGCAGGCACCGCCATGCTGGTTCTCAGCGATATGGACACCACCGGTACACTCCGGCTCGCAGGCATTCTGGTGGCGTTACTGGCCGCCTGTGTGTACACCGGGTTCACGCTCACCAGCCGTTACAGCTCTGCCGGTACACCGGTGTTCACCACGGCGTTTATCTGTTTCTTTACGGCGGCGCTGATTCTGTTACCGGTGGTGGCGCTGACTGGCGGGTTCGAGGGGCTGGAAACCCTGAACTTCGGCCACTGGCTGATGGTGATCTATGTTGGCGTGGTGCCAACCTGCATCGGGTATGTGTGCTTTTTCACAGGCATGAAAACGACACCGGCAACGCTGTCGAGCATCATCGTGACTCTGGAACCGCTATTTGTGGCGCTGCTGGCCTGGGTGTTTCTGGAGGAGATTCTGGGGCCGATCGGTATTGCGGGGGCGCTGATTCTGACCGCAGCGGTGGTGGTGGCCTCCCGCTACGGTCGTAAACCCGCAGCCGGCCAGGAGGCCGGTGCGGAGTAAGGAAGATCAGTCTTCCTTACGCTGTTTCTCGAGCATGTCCGGCTGGAGGATTTCAATCCAGTAGCCGTCCGGGTCCTTGATGAAGGCCAGGCCTTTCATCTTGCCGTCGTCCGGCTTTTTCACAAATTCCACACCGAGCTTTTCAAACCGGTCGCAGGCGGCATAGACGTCTGGCACGGCAACACCAATGTGCCCAAAGCCCTGGGGCTCGTCATTGCCATTGTGGTAGCCAAAGTCGTTGTCGTCTTCGGTGCCCCAGTTGTGGGTCAGCTCAAGCATGGCTTCGCGGCCGAAGGTGTAGGTGGTCCGGTGGGCGTCGTCCTGGGGCACGAGGCCAGCCTGACGATCATCCAGGTAACCCAGGAAATACAGGGTGAACTTCATTTCGGGGAAGTCCAGTTTGCGAACCAGGCGCATGCCCATCACTCGGGTGTAGAAGTCCATGGAGCGCTCGGGTTCCTTGATGCGCATCATGGTCTGGTTGAATACGTAGCCTTCGGTTTCGGGAACGGGTTCTTCGTGGAGGCCAGGGGCCTGTTCGAAATGCTTGGGCATGTTGGTTTTCCCTTCTTTTTTCGCAGGATTTAAACGTTATACCTGTGTGCGTTTCAGGGGGATTTCAAGGGCACAAAAAAAGACCCCGGGGCCAGAGACGAACCGCCGGGGTCTTGAGGGCCGGTTTTTGGCCGGCGTTTCTTCAGAGACGCTCTGAAGCTTGGTGGCCTATAGTTCAGGCCGATCTGGGGTTGGGGGCTGGCCGAGGCATGAGGGGTAATTTCTTTCGGGAAGCCGAACTCGCTTTGCTCAGACAGTCGTTTCCCTGCAGAAATTACCCCTCATACCCCGGCCGACCGAACTTTTGGGTCAGCCCGCCTTTTTTTCTTGAGTTAGACCAACTGGTGTTCTTCTCCTTTGTAATAAGCCTCCACTCTTGGGTTCATTACCCGCCGCCAGAGTGGGGGGAACATGGCCAGGACGATCATTGCGGAGTAGCCGGCTGGTAGTTGGGGCGCTACGTCGTGGTGGCGGAGGATCTGGTAGCGGCGTTTGGCCCAGGCGTGGTGGTCGCTGTGGCGTTGGAGGTGGAACAGGAAGACGTTGGTCAGGAAGTAGTTGCTGTTCCAGCTGTGTTCGGGGCCGGTGCGTTCGTAGCGGCCGTTTTCGAGTTTTCTGCGGTGCAAACCGTAGTGTTCGAGGTAGTTGACGATTTCCAGCAGGGTGAAGGCGATGAAGCTCTGCCCCAAAAAGAAGGCGGCGCCGAGCCAGCCGAAGGCGATGGTGAAGGCGGCCAGTACCAGGGCGCTGAGGCTGTACCACCAGATCAGTTCGTTGTGCCAGCTGAGGGCTTTGTGGCCTTTGCGTTGGAGGCGTTCGGCTTCCAGTTTCCAGGCGTTGAGGAAGTTGCGTACGTAGGCCTGGGGCAGGAAGTTGTAGAGGGACTGGTTGTACCGGGATGAGGAGGCGTCTTCCGGGGTGGAGACGTGGACGTGGTGGCCGCGTAGGTGTTCGACTTTGAAGCCGGCGTAGCAGACCAGTGACAGCAGGAAGCCGCCAGCCCGGGTTTCGAGTTTGTCGTCTTTGTGGATGAGTTCGTGGGCGACGTTGATGCCGAGGCCGCCGACGATGCCGATGGAGACGATCCAGCCAATGCTTCCTATCAGGCTGAATGTGCCGGAAGCCAGTTCCAGCATGCTCCAGACCAATAAGGCTGCGAAACCGGCGACCCAGCCCAGTGTGATGGCTTTGTAGAAACGCTCGCCGACCATTCTTGGCACGTCGGTTTCTTCATCCGGGTTCAGGGAATCCTTGCCGAGCAGCATGTCCAGCACCGGAATGATCCCGAAGACGACGACGGAGACGCCCCAGGAAAACAGGTTTACCAGATCAGTGGCGTGGCCGGCGGCCAGCAGCAGAGGGGGCAGCACCAGCGGCACCATGGCGATCAGGTAGCTGTACTTCTTGAGGGTAAGCAATATTCGCCGGCGAGTGGCCTCGCGATTTACCGATAACTGCGTCGTGCTCATTGGGTTATCTCCATCAAATGCTTGTTGGTGAAACTCTGATCACCTGTTGTTTCGTGCATTATTGTCCTACAATACATCAGTCGTCAACCGATGGACGGGAGTTTTTTGACAAATGTCAGGAAGCCTCGGCGGATCAAGGCGTTGTGACTGTCAGACTCAGAGGCTGTGATAAACTCATGCGCACTCATCCCCACGCCGGCCGGCTTACCGCAGCAGCCGACCGGTTTTTACGACCTGTTCAGAGAGCCTTTATGGATTTTCAGGTGCCCAACACTCTGGCCGAGCAGATTGCCAATTACCTGGCCGAGCGGATCATGAACGGGCAGATTCGCCCCGGTGACCGGATTCAGGAGGCGACCCTGGCCGGTGAATTGAAGGTCAGTCGTGCCTCGGTGAAGGAAGCCCTGTACACCCTGGAGCGCTGGCATCTGGTGGAGATCACGCCCCGCAAGGGTGCTTCGGCAACCCGGCTGGACGCGGCCCATGCGTCCGAGCTTTACGATGTCTACATGCATTTGCTGATGATGATGGCGGTGCGTTTATGCGAGCGCTGGCAGGAGAAGGATAAGCCTCTGGTGCTTGGGGCGGTGAGCAAGGCTGTTGAAAAGATCAACGAGGGTTCTGCCGACATCTCCGGGGTGGTTGAGGCGAGTTTTGATGTGATGGATGCCTGTTGTGAGGTGGTGGGGAATCCTTATCTCACGGAGGCTTTGTCGAATTTCAAGCCAGCGGTCAGTCGGGCCTATTATCTGAGCGCGGATCGGTATCGGCGGGATCTGGCGCAGACCAGTGAGTTTTTTGCCAATCTGCCACAGGCGGTGCTGGCGCGGGATTCTGATAAGGCGCAGGCGTTGATTCGGGAGTTTGCGGAGCACCAGAAGTCTCTCATTCAGCAGGCTTTGGCTTCCTAGGCCAAGAACATTTGGTGCTAGCGGAGGAGATGGTCGGGCTTTCCAAAACACGCTGTAAATACCTCCCTGTACGCTCGGTCGCGCCATCCCTGGCGCTCCACGGTTTTGGAAAGCCCGACCATCCCCTCCTCCCTCACCTTTTCGATGCCTCGATTGTGACAGAGAGCACGGATCTAGAAGGTTTCGCCCTCTATCGTAACAGTCTGTAACAAACCAAAGTTCTTGCTGCATAGGTTGTGCTGTCCCCCTGCGGCCCGGAAGCCCTGTTTGAGCTTCCTGAAAAACATCAAAAAAATGGATCCGGGGCGCCATGACTTCCATTTCCTTCTCAACGTTCTCCAAATCAAATTGCAACTTGCAATTGTTCCGAGCCACCACAGCGTTGGTATTGGGTTTTGGTGTCGCCCTACCCGCAACAGCGGATTTCAGGCCGCTGGGCGATGCCGCCATGGCGAGCGTAACCGGTCAGGCGGGTGTCACAATTGAGATGGCAACGAAGATCAGCATTGGTCAGCTGACTTATCAGGATGAAGGACGATTGAATGTGGACAACATACGACTGTCCGGTCAGAACGATACGATGTTGGACAACATGAAGCTGACCATTGATATTGCCGGTCAGAATGAGGTGCTGGATTTCGGGTTTTCGGAGATTGCCCGTCGTGCAGATGCCGGGACGCTGAACCCGAATGATCCCGACGTAGCGGATGCACTTTCTGCCTACAAACAAGCCAATGGCGCGTTTGGCAAGCAGTTCAATGACGGCGATTTGGTGATGCACCTCGGGGCCATCGATTACGGTGATCCCTCCAGCCTTGCCAATTTCCGGGACGCGGTAGATTTCGAGTTGGCGATAGACAGCATTGCGTTGAGCAAGTCTGACGGCAGCGCACCTACCACGACGATGTTTTCGGATATTCTGCTGCAGGGAAACCTTGGGCCGACTGACCTGGTGATTCGCAACTCAGGCAGCAACCGCACGCTTTCAAACGGTAATGTAGTGTCCGAGTCGGAACTGCAGCTCGACAGCCATTTTGAGATCACCAACGGCAGGCTGAATTGGGATGTGGCCGATGTAATTCTGATCTTCAATCTCGCTGCCATCGGTATCGAGGATCTACAGATTCACAACCGCCGGGGCGACGACACTTTGGGGCATTTCGGGATGGCCAACGTCAGTGCCAAGCTGTCCAAAGGAACAAGCGCCGCAACCGGGGTGGAAGGATTATCCATCCATGATGTGGAGTTCAGAGCCGATATTGATATGCCTGTGTTCCGGGTTGGCGACAACAGCATCGGCGGCGTTTATTTCACCGACTTTGCCATCACCAACACCACCATGATGGTGTATGGCCACTAGCCGGACACTGGACACCCACCACACCCTACCCTGTAAACTGCCCGTCTCACTCTGACGGGCAGCCCATGACTCACTCCACGGACATCGACTATTCGAAACGCGCCTCTGGAAAAAGGCTGGCGATGTTCAGCCTGTTGTTTGTGGCGCTTACCGCTGCCGGGCTGTATGCCGTTTACGAACTGTTTGCCGAACGCACCCTTACTTTTGATGCCAGGCTGATCGCTCCGGGGACCCTTTTATCGGTGGCTGGCCTGTTGCTGGTTTATTTCATCTCCGATGGCCTTCGGCTTTATTTTACCCTTCGTGCTCTGGGGCATCGGCTGCCGCTGCCGGCGATGTTCCGGCTGGTATTTATCAATCTGTTTTTCTCCAACATCACACCGATGGCCACCGGCGGCGGTTTCGCACAGATCTGGTTCCTTAGCCAACATGGCGTTCCGGTTGGCAGGGCCACGGCAGCCACAACGATCCGAACGGTACTGGCGGTATTGTTCATTTTCTCGCTCACGCCGGTATTTCTGCTCACGCTCAAGCCCCTGGACGGCAACTCAATTGTCGGTGATATCGGCACCGCGCTGGCGCTTCTGATCGTTCTATACCTTGGCTTTTTCCTGGTGCTTTTGTTCCGGACCCGATGGCTGATCGGCCCGTTGACCCGACTGTTGAAAGCCGCGCGTCGGCTTCACCTGATCAGCGAACGCCGCCACCGACGCTGGCAGTTTAAGGCGCGCAGGGAGATGCTGCGGCTTTCCCGGAGTTTTGGTGATTACCTACGCGGCGCGCCAGTGTTCGTGTGGCTGTCGATTCTCTTCACTGCGGTATTTCTGCTCAGCCTGTTTAGCTTCCCAGCCCTGCTGATGCACAGCCTGGACTACAGTGTGGATTATGTGGTGTCGGTGGGGCTGCTGGTCGTCACCACGTTCGTTATGTATTTCTCGCCCACGCCGGGGGCTTCCGGTATTTCCGAAGGTGTTTTCGGAAGTTTCTTCCGGGATATCCTTTCGGGTAACCACTTGATACTGGTCATCGTCTGCTGGCGCCTGCTCACCATCTACCTGGGCATGATCATCGGGCTGGTGGTGCTGCAGAAGGAACTTGTCGCCAATCGCAGGAGAGCCGGATGATTTTCCGCAACCCCCTCAAGCTTCTGTTCTACCTCTGCCTGCTGGTGGTGTTTCTGCTGGTGGGCTACAAGACCTATCTGAACCTGTTCACAGAGGATTTCGAGGGGATCCATACCGAGCAGGTGGAGCGGATCTATCGTGAGCTTGACCCCGGTGAATCATTCAGCTTTGCGGTGGTGGGTAACATCAACAACTCGGTGGGGGTTTTCGAGGACCGCATCATTCCGGAGCTGAACCGTTCCGGGCTCGATTTTCTGGTCTCGGCGGGTAATGCAGTCAGCGGCGGTGGAGAAGACAAGTACCGTGCCCTCTACGGCACTCTGGGTCATCTGGAGATTCCCTACCTGCTGACCTTCGGCGCCCACGAGTTTGAGGATTTTGGCAGTTTCCGTTTCTACGATCACTTCGGCCCGCACTTCTTCAGCATAGAGGCAGGCGCCGCCCGGTTGATTTTCCTCGACAGCACCGGGAAAACCCCCTGGCGCTGGCAGATCCGCTGGCTGAAGGATCTGCTGGCCCAGGACAACTCAAAGGCCCGAATTCTGTTCATAGGGCATCCTCCCCTGCACCCGGACGAGAACGCTCCGTTCGATCAGAAGGATGATTACCTGGCGCCGCCCGAGTTTCGGGACGCACTGCTCCAGACAATCGAGGAGCATGATGTTGACCGGGTGTTTTCCTCCAACCTGTCGCTCTATTCCGAAAAGACGGTCGGAGACACCACGTTTGTTACCACGGGCGGTGCCGGTGGCCTGGTCATGAACAACGACACCAGTTTCTATCACTATGTGCGGGTGAATGTGGGCGCCGGTGGCGAGGTAAGCCACAGCCTGCAGCGCCTCGAAGTAGGCCAGCACCCGATTCTGAAGCGGCTGGAGAGTCTCTGGTTCTTTATTTACTCCCTGTTCTACACCGGCTACCTCAATTTCATTCTGATTGTCGCCGTGTTTGCGGCCATTGCTATAAAACTCTACGGAGCCATTTTCATCGGCAAGGATTATTACCCGGACTACGATCTGGACCCGGCCCCCTGGCTCGAGAAGCCGATGCGGGTGGCGATGTTTACCAACAACTACCTGCCCTTTATTGGCGGCGTGCCGATTTCCATCGAACGCCTGCGTCGGGGTCTGGAAGCCCTTGGCGATAAACTGCTGATAGTGGCGCCCCGTTACAAGGGACAGCCTGAGGCCGAACCCCACGTACTTCGGGTGCCCTCACTTCTGGCCATGGGAGAAAAGCGGGAATTCAGGTTGGCCAATATTTTCCTGAGCCGGATCCGCAAGCGAGTGCGGGCTTTCAAGCCGGATATTATCCATCTGCATCATCCGTTCTGGCTGGGGTCGCTGGGTCTGTTCGTGGCGCGTACCCTGAGTATACCGGCCATCTATACCTACCATACCCGGCTGGAGCACTATGCCCACTTTGTGCCACTTCCGGGCATGCTGTTCCGGAACCTGATCTCCCACGCCCTGATCAAGCGGTTTGCCAACAAGTGCGACGGCGTGATCGTGCCAACCTACTCGACCGAGGAATACCTGCGGATGATTGGGGTGAAAACGCCGACGTTCGTGCAGCCAACCGGCATCGAATACCACAAATTCCAGGACGTTCAGCAGGAAGACATCAAGAAGCTCCGTGACAGGCTGGAACTGAAAGACGAAAAAGTGTTCGTCAGCGTTTCCCGGCTCTCCAATGAGAAGAATATCGACTTCATGATCGAGGCCATTGATGCTCTCAGGCGGGAAACCGATGTGCCCTTCCGGTTCCTGATGATCGGCGATGGCCACCAGAAAGACCGGCTGCAGAGGAAGATTGAAGACCTCGGGCTCAAACAACACTTCACCCTCGTCGGCGCCGTTCCGCCGGACGAAATGGCCATCTGGTATCGGCTTGGCGATGCCTTCCTGTTTGCCTCGATATCCGAAACCCAGGGCATGGTCATTCTTGAGGCCATGGCCGCCGGCTTGCCGGTAGTCGCGGTTCGATCCAGCGGTATCGAGGACGTGGTTCGGCACGGGTTCAACGGATTCAAAACGCCGGAGAAACAGGACCAGTGGCGGGCGCAGGTGAAAAAACTGCTGGAGGACGACGAACTGCGCGAGAAGCTCTCCTCCCAGGCCCTGGAGTTTGCCGGCGATTATTCGGTAGAGCAGTTTGCCAGTGACGTTCGCACCATCTACGCCACCACCCTGGCCATGTACGACAAGAAGCGAAAAGGATCGGTGCTTCGACCCGAGTAAGTAGGGTTACGGTTTTCCTGGCGGAGCTGATCGGGCTAGACTCAATTCACGTATTATAAAGACAGTTTTCACCCTCGGACCGACCTGATGAATGGAGAGTAACGTGAGCGGTATCCCTGTCGGAATCAGCACCTGCCTGCTGGGAAAGGAAGTTCGCCATGACGGCGGCCATAAACATTCCCGTTACTGCACCCAGGTGCTTTCAAAGCATTTTGATTTCCGCTCCATCTGCCCTGAACTGGAAGCGGGCCTGGGCGTTCCACGCCCTGCCATCCACCTGCGCGAGTACAGTGACGGCCTGCGCCTGATCGAAACCAAGGGGGCTGCGGACCATACCGATGCCATGCAGGGCTTTATCGACCAGGTCATGCCCACCCTGGCTGACCTGCGCGGCTACATCCTGATGGCCAAGTCCCCGAGCTGCGGCATGGAGCGGATCAAGGTCCACAATGAGGATGGCAATGTCATCCGCCGCGATGGCCGGGGCATGTTCGCCGAGGCGCTGCTGAAGGCTTATCCGCTGATGCCGGTGGAGGAAGAAGGACGTCTCAATGACGACATGATCCGGGAAAACTTCATTGAGCGTGTATTTGCCTACGACGACTGGATGCAGAACGTGGCCGGCGACAAGCTTTCCGCTCAGGCGCTGATCGAGTTTCATACCCGCCACAAGTTTCAGCTTCTTGCCCACTCGGAGCGAATCTACCGCCAGCTCGGCCCCATGCTGGGGGACCTGAAATCCGAACCGCTGGCAGACATTGCAGAGCGCTATATCCACTTGTTCATGGAGGCCATGAGCAAGAAGGTGAGCCGGGGTTCACACATGAACGCCATGCAGCACCTGATGGGCTACCTGAGGGATTCCATGGGTGATGAAGACCGCAAGGTACTGATGGAGCAGATGGAGGCATACCGCCGTGGGGAAGTGCCGCTGGTGGTGCCGATGACCCTGCTGCGCATGGCTCAGCGCAGGGAGCCGGTGGACTACTTGCATGCCCAGCAGTATCTGACGCCATACCCGGATGAGCTGGGCCTCAGAAACAACGTTTGATGCTGAAGATGGGGTCAGATGAACACGTCATCTGACCCGGATTTCACGTCCTCAGAAACCATAGATAAGCGAAAGCGACGTTTCCGTGTCGGTGTCTTCGGAGCCTGCGGGCGGATCCGACAGGTGCTTGACCCGGAACGCAGCCTTCATGGAGAGGTTTCCCACCACATTCGCCTGCAGTGACGTTTCCGACTCGGTGACCGTGTTGTTCTCATCCAGTCCGATTTCAGTACTCAGCTTCTGACGGAACAGTGAGTTCTCCGACAGCGCATAATCAAACTGGCCTGCCAGGCGGGCGATCGCCTCTTCTTCGGCATCCTCGCCCTGGGCATTCACCGTTTCCAGTTTGTTGTAGCGATAACCGCCACCGACAGAGAGATCCAGGAAGGAACGCTCGCCGGATGTCCACACACGGTGTCCATAACCCGTCGTCACTGAAGATTCGAAGTCGTAGCCAGAGAAACGGTCGTCCTCGTAGGAGCCCCGAAGGAACCAGTACTGGTTCTCTGCAAACTTGTAGTCAGTTTCCAGGGCGGCCAGATACTTCTCGGCTGTGGTTTCGTCGTCGGTCTCGGAATAATTGGTCCGAAACTCACCCGTGTTGCGCCAGGTTTCGACTTCATGGATCAGCCCCAGGCGCCCCTTGATGTTGGTCTCTTCGGTATTGCCCGAGGTGATCAACACACCCAGCTCGGTTTCGCCCTTCCAGTTGTCTGCCTCCTGCGCACTGGCAAAGGGCGCGATAACAACTGCGGTAATAGCTACGGTCTGTCGTAAATCCATGAAGTCTCCTTTCCGGGTTGGTCAGGCCCTCTCGGTGCTGCTCGCCCTTTCGCCCTCCAGGCTTTTGCGGGCCTGACGTTCTCTTTCAGCCTTTTTCCGGGCCTTGCGCTCGGCGATGATGCGCGCCGCTTCGCCGCCAACGTGGGCCTCACCTCGCTCCTCCGCCAGACGCATCTGGCGTTCACGCTCGGCAAACCGGGCCTTCTGCTCTTCGGTCAGCGAATCGATGCACTGGTGGCAGCTCACACCCTGCTCATACTCGGGACGCTGCTTGTCTTCCTCGGTGATCGGCCGGCGGCAGGCATGGCACTGGTCGTATTCTCCGCGCTCCAGCCGATGGTTGACCGTAACCCGGTCATCAAATACAAAGCACTCTCCGTGCCACAGGCTCTGCTCCTCGGACACTTCCTCGAGGTATTTCAGGATGCCACCCTTGAGGTGATAAACCTCCTCGAAACCCTGCTCCTTCAGATACGCGGTGGATTTCTCGCATCGAATACCGCCAGTGCAGAACATGGCCACCTTCTTGTGTTTCGAAGGATCCAGGTTCTGCTTCACGTATTCCGGGAACTCCCGGAAGGTATCGGTGGCCGGATTGACGGCATTTTTGAAGGTGCCGATTTCCACTTCGTACTGGTTGCGGGTATCAACCAACACAACCTCAGGATCGGAAATCAGATCATTCCATTCCTTTGGATCAACATACGTGCCGACAATCCGCTTCGGATCGATACCCTCCACACCCATGGTGACAATCTCTTTCTTGAGCTTCACTTTGGTGCGTTTGAACGGCTGGATGTCCACAAAGGACTCTTTGTAATCAATGCCGTCGAACCGCTCGTCGCTGGCGATCCAGGCTTTCACGGCATCAATGCCCTCTCGGCTGCCGGCAATGGTGCCGTTGATACCTTCCCGCGCCAGCAGCAGAGTGCCATGCACATCTTTCTCAAGCATAAGATCCAGCAGGGGCTGGCGGAGGGATTTGTAATCATTCAGAACTGCGAACTTGTACAGTGCGCAGACAACAACGTTGTTGCTCATCATTTTCTCCTGCGGGCCGGATCGTAAATCCGGAGCATGGTTTGGTAACTGTTAGAAAGTCTCGGAGGCCGGAGCCTGAGAGGGCGCAAATTTTAACCAACTCAGGCTCACGATCAAGTGCGGGGTTACCCTTGGAGCAAAGCGTCAGTCCGCCTCATTGGCCAGTTCACGCTCAACCACGGCAGAAAGTTGCCCCCAGCCCGGCCGTGTCAGGCGGATGTTATCCACCAGAACCGTGGGCGTGCTGGTTACCCGAAGCTGCATGGCCACCTGGCGGCTCTGCTCGACAGCTTCACGGTGCAACTCGGTAGTCATGCACCTGCGGAAGCGCCGTTCTTCCAGGCCCAGATCACCGGCGTAGCGAGAAAAGGTGGCAACCGGATCGTTCGAGCCGCTCCATTCGGTCTGGGAATCGTATAGGCGATCGTGCATGGCCCAGTAAGCGTCCTGATCGCCGGCACACCGGGCAGCCTGGGCCGCTGGCATGGCATTTTGATGCTGCTGCAACGGCAGATCAAAGTAGACGAAGCGAACCTTGCCCGCCTCCACATACTCTTCCTTCAACTTCTTGCTGGCTGAGGAGAAATTGCCACAGGCGGGGCACTGGTAATCGGCAAATTCACGTACCACCACGGGGGCATCCTCGGGGCCAAGAGAGACGCCGTACTGGTCCAGTTGGGCCGGGAAATCATCGGCATTGGGGGCGGCGACGGGCAGATCGTCAGAGGTCGGCTCGGGTGCGGCGGTCAGGAAAAAGACACCGAGGAGCACGGCGGCCAGAACCAGCAGACCAATACCGGCATACAGCGGCTTATTGGATTTTGCTTTTCGGGGAGGCGGTGCGCCGGTTTCCTTGCGACGTTTTGCTTCGCCCATGGAAGGACTCCTTATTCTGTTTATGGTTTCCGGAATTAATTAGCTCGCGACCGTTTTCAGATCGGGCCAGGCACGCTAAGATCCTTTATATCCTACAAAAGTTCCAACAAAAATTAAGGAATCCTCATGCCGTTGCCCGCGTCCCTGAAAGACTCGCTCTCACTGCCCCTGGTGGCCGCCCCCATGTTTCTGATCTCTGGCCCGGAACTGGCGCTTGCCTGCTGCAAGCAGGGCATTGTTGGCAGTTTTCCGGCATTGAACCAACGCACCAGCGAAGGCTTTGAAGACTGGCTCACCCAGATGAATGAGGAGTTGGATGCTTTTCGAAGCACGAATCCGGATGTAACAACTGCCCCTTATGCCGTGAACCTGATCGTGCACCGGACCAACCCCCGTTGGCAGGCAGACCTTGAGCTGTGCGTAAAACACAAGGTACCCATCATCATTACTTCCCTGGGTGCCGCCAGCCAGGTGGTGGAGGCGGTGCACAGTTACGGCGGCGTGGTGTTCCACGACGTGACCAACCAGAAGCATGCCCGCAAGGCTGCAGAAGCGGGTGTCGACGGCATCATCGCCGTGGCAGCGGGTGCCGGTGGCCATGCAGGCACCATCAACCCGTTCGTGCTGGTGCATGAAATCCGGGAAGTTTTTGATGGCACGATTCTGCTGGCTGGGGGGCTATCCCATGGTGAGGACCTGCTGGCGGCCCAGGCCCTGGGGGCGGACCTGGCCTATCTGGGCACCCGCTTTATCAACACCTTCGAATCTCAGGCCGACGAGGCCTACCGGAACATGATCATCGAGGCGGTATCTGGCGACATCATTCATACACCGGCAGTATCCGGTGTACCCGCCAGCTTCATGCGCCAGAGTCTGGAGGCGGCTGGCTTCCCCATGGACAAGCTGAACCAGGCCGGCGAGATCAACTACGGGGAAAAGCTGAAGCCCATTGATGATGAAGCCAAGGCCTGGAAAACCGTCTGGTCTGCCGGCCAGGGTGTCAGCCAGATCCACGATGTGCTCACCGTCCCGGACCTGGTGAGCCGCCTGGCCGACGAATACAGAAGCGCCCGGGAACGCCTGCTATCTTCAGGCACCTAAACCTGGAACTGCGAGGCTTTGTCCTTCAGCGAGGTCAGTGTCCGGGCAATCTGGCCGCTGGCCTCGTCGGAGCGCTCAATGGCTTCGACCGTCTGACGGGAAGAGCCGGCAATATCGCTCACGCTCACACTGACTTCACTGGCGTGCCGGCCCTGTTCTTCCGCCACGGATGAAATGGCCATGGCCCGATCCTGAAGGCTGCTGAGCAACTGGTTGATCCGATCGAAATGCTCATCGGCGCGACGGAACTCCGAGGAGGATTCCGCCACCTGGCCCGACACCTCGCCAATGGCGCTGACCGCCTGCCGGCTGCCCTGCTGAAGGCGCTCGATGATGGACTGGATCTCGGTTGTGGATTCCTGGGTGCGGCTCGCCAGGGTGCGGACCTCATCGGCCACCACGGCAAAGCCCCGGCCGGATTCCCCGGCGCGCGCGGCCTCAATAGCAGCGTTCAGAGCCAGCAAGTTGGTCTGCTCCGCGATGGCGCCGATGACCGACAGCACCGATCCGATCTCCTTGCTCTGGTGGTCCAACTGATTGACCGCGTCCACCGCCTGTTCAACGTTGCGCACCACCTGATCAAGCCGGTTTCGCACCTCCCGGGAAATGCCGGCGGTGGCCTCACTCTCGGAACTGACGTTGCTGACCGAGCCGGCGATATCCTGGATGTTTTCAGCCACCTCGGAAATACTCCGGGACATGGCATCCATGGTGCCGGACACCTCGGCCACCTCCTGCTCCTGACGATTCACGGCGGAGACCGCACTACGACTGATATCCCCCTGAGCCTGGGCCTGGCCAGCGGCCGATTCGGCCGACTCCTTGACGTCGGAAACCAGCTCCTGGATACGGGCAATGAACCGGTTTACACCCTGGGCCATTTCGGTGAGCTCATCCTTGCCTTTCATGGATACCCGGCGGGTAAGATCTGCCTCACCGTCGGCAATTCCCCAGATCGCCGAGCTTAGACGGAAGACCCGTGGCAGCAATCCGCCACCCAGGACCAATGCAACGAGCAGGATCAGAACCACCACAGAGCCGATTGCGAGCATGCTCAGGTTGGCCGAAAGGCTTGAGGCTTCGGCATTCAGCGCTTCCACAGTGCTCTGGATTCTGGAGCGGGTATCGGAGTCCATGCCCGCCAGCTGCTGCTGAAGGCGCTGGTTCACCTGCTCGGTTTCCGCCTCCAGGGTGTCGCGAAGAGCGTCTATGCTACCGGTAATCGTGGCACTGAATTCTTCTTCCAGGGCGGCCAGATCCCGGTTAATGCCTTCCAGGGACAAACCCAGCTTAAGCTGACCAATGGCCGACCCCTGGGGAGCAATATCAGCGGTAATGATGACAACGTTGGGGTCACGGCTTGCCGCATCGAGGACCCGATTTGCTGCACCACGACCTTCCCCCTGCTCCATTAAGGTGCGTACCCGATCATCGGTGCGATCCACATAGCGGGTCAGTCGCTCACCGTACTGGTCGTAGTAAACCGCGAAAAGAACCGATTCCCGGGCATCGGCCAGCTCCACCAGATCAGTCAGGCGGGGGACATCACGATCCCAGATCAGCGGAGCTGCGACCGCAGCCAGCACATCGGCCAGGCCCTGGGCTTCAGCCATAACAGCAGTTCGAACGTTGCCTGCAACGCGTTCCTGTTGGGCGGTTTGCTGGCGGGTGAGCTCGGCGGAGAGTTCTTCGGTGGTCTTCTGCCGCATGGTCTCCAGGCGGGTCCGGACATCCTCGCGGGTATCCCCAAACGAGGCGCTGACCTGCTTACTGCTCGCCTCAAGGGCTGACCCTGCGGTGTCGACCAGGCGCTCCACCTGACTGGAAATCAACCACTGGCTGACCAGAACCTGGACAAGACCGGCAACGACCAGAACTATAAATACCGGCCGCAGAAGGCGGCTTGAGATCAGCCGCCTGATAAAACTGAGTGACATACGGACTCCGCTAGCATGTGTACTTCATGCATCCTGCACAGTCGGCAACAGCGTCCCTGCTTGGCTTGTCCGTATGTATAGCAAAACCCGGGCCTGAATAGCGCGCTTTTATGTACGGGTTTTGTAGTTAATCGTCATCGTTTTCTTCGAGTTCAACTTCCTCTGCAACGAAGCCTGACGAAGTGTTGAAGTATTCGACTTCAAGGAACACCGGCTCTGCCCGCTCAAAGGCATCAACGATTTCCTGCCTGGCCGTGCTCTCGTTATCTCCATCGTACTCTGCGCCAAGATCACTCATGGTAATTCCGAGGATGGACAGCCCATTCGCCGACGGGTTCAAAGAGATAAACCGCAAACGTCCTTCCAACTCGAAGCTGCTAGCGTCTTTCCCCTCGCTCTCGACCTCAACCTTGAAAGCCTCAACATAAATGCTGTCCGGAGCGCCTCTCTCAATGCCCACGACTTCAACCTCAGTTCCGAAAGCAGTGAGTTGGGCAAAGTCAATTTCGCCGTCGTCTTCACGGGTCAGAATCGTCAGAGGTGTGACCTGGACCGTAACGCCGCCAACTTCGAAACGGCGGCTTGAAGGATCAACCGAATTCACATCAATCGAGCCCTTCACCTTGGAGTCGGGCTCCCGCAACTCAATTTCTTCGGCTTCCACCACACCATCACTGGTGAAGTTCCCCTCAACCTGGATCAGGAGGCCGGGTTGCAGACTGTCGAGTGTGAGGCCATCGTCGAGTTCAGTAGCGTTGATAATTCTGATCCTGAGCCCGCCCAGGGTTAACTCTCCAGGTCGTGGAGTGCCACCGTCTGCCACATAGCCAGTCTGGACAGTTCCAGTGAGCTCAATATCGTCTCCTGTTCCTCGCTGATAACGGCGGAAATCGTCCCTGTCGATACTGATGGCATTAATCTCATTTGGGACCACCAACTCTCCCTCGATCTCGAAAAATCCGCCCGCTTCAAGGTCAGCCTCTGTCAGGCCATCCGCAAAGACATTGTCGGAATAGGTAATCGTATAACCATTGCTCAGAATTTGATTGGTGCCTGCATAAAAATCTGCGTTCGATAGATCAACCTCAAGCTCAATATCCGTTTCGTCGCGAGTAACAGTTCCAACAAAGCTTGCACGATAACGCCCATCCGGCCCCCGGTAGGCACTTACTCGCAAAAAATCATCGTTGGTCAGATTTGTTAAAGTGGTGCCTCGGAACACAGTCTGGGTGGTGGCAAACAGCTCTTGGCCGTATATGGTGAAGCTTACCTGTTCATTGTTTAAGCTCAACGTCACATCCGACACCGCACCCCGGAATGTGTCGTCGTATTCAAGGCTCTCAGCGACGCCTTCACCGTTATCACGCCACTCGCCATCAACACGAAGAATCATGCCTTCACTGAGCTGAGTTTCGGTATCGATGCCATCATCGCTTGAAACAAATCCATTTAAATCTCTCGTATCAAACCTCACACCATTAACAAACACACTCCCGAACCCGGAAACCGGCCCAACACTGGAACCGGTGCCCCGGATCCCGCCATCGGCAACATCCAGGCCTCCGCCACTACCTCCCCCGCCACAGGCGGAAATCACCCCGAAGGCCACTGTGCCGGCGGCCAGCCCGATAACCCGATTGCGGATGTGCCGTTTCATAGCTTTTTCTCCCTGTCCGGCGTTCCCGGCCGGTGATCTTCAATAAACATCGTTATAACGCCTGCGAGGAATTTCGTCTTCATGCCTGAACACTTTGTTGATCCGTGACTCACCATGCAGGCGGGGCTGCGACGGCGCGTAAACGCTGCGTCTCAGCAAGAGGTAACCGTTATCCAGGGACTCAACCACGCCCTTACGAAGCAGTTCATTCAGCACCACTGTCGGTGCAAATTCCGGATTGGTTGCCCGCACCAGGTAGCTGAAAGAGTTTGGTGAACGATTGTCGGTCATCAGCATCACGGGGTGGTGATGCTCATCGAGAAACTCGTTGAAGCTGATCCAGGAGCGAATCACCTGCCTGGACGATGCGGAAAGTATTGTGCTTGCAAGCTCCGTTGGCTCCCAGCGACAAATCATGTTCGGCTGCCTCGTGAGACTCATAGCACTCAATCTCCTTTCGGCGCTTTCCCGGCGGGCTCTTCGAAGAAGAAGATGCTCACGCCGGTGCGGACCGGATCCCCGGATTCACTGCCAGATATTTGCCCCGAGATATCGCGATCATGAGGACCAAGCCATTTGTCCAGCTGTTCCAGCAATGCCTGGGACTGGGCAGCGGCATGCTTGCGCCAGCGCTCCATCACTTCCGGAGGTATGTTGTTGTAGGTCAGTGTTCTCTGGAACAGTGGTGGCTTTCCGGACTCATCACTGACCAGGTTGTGATCAATGGTCGCGATGAGGTCAGACACATCCTCGCCAAAAATCTGCAACATTTCCTCGCTGTCTCCAGCTGGCACATAAGCCCTTTGCTGCAGGTTCAATCGGCCCGATTCACCGTCTACTGACACCACGCCTACCCGAAGCAGTTCATCCAGCACGGCGCGGGGCGGCATATCACCGCTGTAGCGTTTGACCAGTTCACTGAAACTCCCGGGTCCGTCAAAAGACAGCATGGCGGGCTCTCCGTCTTCGGCCTGGAAACCAGAATCATGAACCCAACCTGAGACCACCCGGGACGCCCGGTTGGCATGAATGACATCTCGGCTCCCGGCATCTTCCCCTGCCAGGATTTCCCGTTGGCGTTTTACTTCCTTACGGGTCAGCCCGGTCATAACCGCAGCCCGTGAATCCGTGGGCTTTCGGCGGCCGTCGGCAAAGTCCTCCAGGGCAGCTTCCACGTAGGCACGTTTCACCAGCTCCGAGAACTCACCGAAGGGGATGCCGTTCCGCAAGAGCAACCTCGCCAGAGGGCGCAGAATGCGGAACAGCGCTTGATGCAGGGGGTTGGTCTTTTTCATGTTTGGGATTGTATTCCCATAGCGACTCCGAAAGCCAGGAGTCGGGCCGACAACCGTCTGGCCCGCACCCTCGGCTCACTGGTCAATCATCATCACTGTCGTCGTCACTATCGTCCTCGACTTCGACATTGTCGGTCAGTTCATACTGACCACCGCTGGTCTGGCGGTAATCGATTTCCACTTCATCACCAACCTGGGCGCCTGAAAAGCTGTAGCCGTTGCGGAGCACCTCAAGATTCATGATGGTGATCGACTCGGCGCCGATCGCAGTCACCCGTGCTTCGAGTTCAAAATCGTCATCATCGTCGTCATCCTCACGCTCGATGCTGAGGGCTTCGAGGAATCCGCCCTCACTGCTGCGCTGGCGGCCTTCAATTTCGAGATAGTCACCCACCTGCAGGCTCTGGACGTCCTGAACTCGACTGCGACGGTCATCGTCATCATCATCGTCGTCATCGATCAGGGTATTGCTGGTGAGCTGAACCCGAACGCCACTGACGAGCATGGATTCATTGGCCAGATCAATGGACTCGATGCGGCCATCCAGCTCTGCGTCGGACTCCCGGCCTTCGATTTCTTCAGCCACCAGGACGCCTTCGCGGAAATCCCCTTCCACTTTCACGAACAGGCCATCGGCCAGGCTGCTCTCGCGGAGATCGTCGAACTCGGTGCCGCCGTTAATCTGAACTCGTACCCCATTTATCGAGAACTGACGGCTGGCAGAGTCATAGTCGTAAATGCTTCCGGAGATTTCGACATCGTCATCATCGTCGAAAAGGTCATCCTCATCGTCGATTTCCTCGGCCATGATGGTATTGCCGTCCAGGTAGCCTTCCACTTCCACCACGATTCCATCTACCAGATCATCCAGGGAGAAGTCGTCATCGCCGACAGCGCTGGTGTAATCGATAAGGAAACCGTTGATGGTGAAAGTTTCTGCGCTTGTATCCAGGTTCGCGACAACGCCTTCTATTTCCACTTCGTTGTCGTCATCGAAATCAAGGCCGATGGCACGAGCGCCAACAAAGCTGGCCCGGAAGCTGCCATCCTCCAGGCGCCAGGCGCTGACCCTTACCCGATATCCCTGGGGATTGCCGGCGAGAGCCGTCGGGGTGGCGCCACGAAAGACCGTTTTGCCATCCAATGAGATAGCCTGGCCCAGCATCGTCAGGCTTCCGGTGCGGGTGACATCGTCCCAGCTCATTCCGGAAATCGGGCCGCGCAGGGTATCGTCATAGCTGACCCTGTCGGCCCGGCCTTCACCACGGTCATCCCAGTCGCCCTCAACTTTAAGGATCATCCCCTTTTCAAGCTGATCCTCACGTTCGAGACCGTCGTCGCTGCTAACGCTCCCAGTGGTTTCAAAGCGAGTACCGTTAACGTAAACACTGCCGAAGCCGGAAACCGCCCCGACACTGGTGCCCGATGAGGTGCCACTGGTAGAGGTGTCTCCCGAGCCACCGCCACCACAAGCGGCGAGGGCACCGGCCAGAGCCCCTGTCATGGCCAACTTCACTGCGATTGTTAAAGGTTTGCGATTCATCGTTCTTCTCCAGGTTTGTTATTGCGTCCGCGGGCAGTCACCGAGAACCACCCAAACCATAATTGGGATTATTTTCCCAAAATATTATTTGGGAATTTAATCCCATTTTTTCTAGCTGTCCAGTTTTTGATCATGAAAATTTTGTGAACTTTATGGGGCAGAGAGCGTAAACCTCTGAACAGTCAGCCAAAACAGGGTCATCAACATGCTGGGATTTTTGAAAGGCGATCCGAAGAAAAAACTGCAGAAGGAATACGAGGCCAAACTCGCCAAAGCACTGGATGCCCAGCGCAACGGCGATTTGAGAACTCACGGTACGCTTATGGAAGAGGCGGAAAAAATCTACGCCGAGATTCAGGCGCTGGAAGAAAAGAAATAAGCGGGGGAGCGTTTACTCCCCCATCAATTGCCGAATGCGATGATTGAGACGGCCCACTTCCCGACGCATCTCCTCCACCTCGTCGAGCAACTCCAGTGACATGGCCAGACCGGGCAGATTCATTTTCAGGTCCCGCTGCAGCCTCTGGGCCTTACGCAACCGGCTCAGGGCGACGACATCGAACTCCCATTGCCGTGCTTCCGGTGACTCCTCAACCGGGGCAATGATGCCGTAGTCCACCAGCTTGATGACAAACTCTGCATGGCACTCGCCGCGCTCGCAGATTTCACGCAGGGTGAAGGTGCTGCCATCCTGATCGAGCACCTCGACCGTCAGAATATGATCTTGCTTGCTCATACCTTACTCCCGCTCACACGTGAAGCTTGCTGCGTGGATTGAAGTTCTTCTCGGCCTCCGCAAGTTGCTCGTAGAGCTTCTCAGCTTCGGCGCTGTGTTTCTCGGGCATGGCGATCTGCAGGATAACAATCTGATCGCCCGGATGTTTGCCCGGAAAGCCCTTGCCTTTGAGCCGAAGCTTACGGCCACTGGTGGAACCTTTGGGCACTTTCACATTCACCTTCGAGCCAACAGTCGGCACCGTCACCGTTGCCCCCAGAGCCGCTTCCCACGGCGCTATCGGCACAGTCACCATGACATCGCGGCCCTCCACGGAAAAATGGGGATGCGGCGCAAACTCGACTTCGATGAACAGATCACCCGGCTCCCCGCCGCCAATACCCGGCGAGCCCTGCCCCTTGAGGCGGATGTTCTGGCCCTCGCGCATACCGGCGGGAATCTTCACTTTCAGGGTCTTTTGCCGGGGAATCACCCGGCCATGCTCATCAGCCTCATGAACCGCGAAAGACACCTGTTTTTCACAGCCGTGAAACGCCTCTTCCAGGAACAGGGCAATCCTGGCGTGCACGTCCTCACCACGCATTCTCACGTTCTGGCGGAAACCGCCACCACCGAAGCCACCGGAATAGCCGCCGCGACGGCCACCACCGAAGATCTCCTCGAAGAAGTCGCTGAACTGGCGGGCGTCGGCCTCGGTGTAACCACCGCCACCGAAGCCGGATGCACTCTGCCAGCCCGGTGGTGGCTCGAAGGAGCCATCCGCCCGGGCGCCGTATTTGCGCAGCTGGTCGTATTCCGCCCGTTTCTCAGGATCTTTCAGTACTTCGTAAGCTTCACCAACATCCTTGAACTTGGTGTCCGCATCTTCCTCCTTGCTGACATCCGGATGGTACTTCCGCGCCAGCTTCCGGTAGGCCTTTTTAATCTCCTCGGCGGAGGCAGACTCACTCACACCGAGTACGGCGTAATAGTCTTTGAAGTCCATGGCACTCCTCGTTACTGATCATCATGGTGATCAACAATTGATCTCTGTTACCTATAGTTGACGCTGGCAGCGAAATTACAAGCGCCCGGTGCTGCGCAGTTGCGGTAGATCAAACACGTGAGAGCTTGTGACCCACCCCACTGTGATAATTCGTATGGCATCTCGTTCCGGTAGAGGTGAGAATTACCGGTTTTACTCTTTAAACCAGCGCCAGGGAGAGCTTTTTGAGTAGCGAACCAGCCACACGACTCCGGATTTTGCTGATCGAATTCGCATTGGCCCTGGGTGGCTTTGCCATCGGTACCGGGGAGTTTGCCATCATGGGACTGATGCCTAATGTGTCGCAGGACCTCGGTGTCACCGAACCACAGGTGGGGCACTTGATCAGTGCCTATGCACTTGGGGTTGTCGTGGGTGCCCCGCTGCTGGCAGTGATCGGAGCCCGCTTTTTCCGGCGCCAGTTGCTGATATGGCTGATGGCCTTTTATGCGGCAGGGAATCTGGCAAGTGCTCTGGCGGCGGACTATACCGGGGTCATGATTGCTCGATTTGTCGCCGGCCTGCCTCACGGGGCGTATTTCGGCGTCGCCTGCCTGGTGGCGGCGTCCCTGGTGCCAGTCCATCAGCGGGCGAAAGCGGTCAGCCGCGTCATGATGGGGCTGACCCTGGCGCTGCTGCTGGGCAACCCCATGGCGGCCTGGATGGGGCAGTCTCTGGACTGGCGTTACGTGTACATGTTCGTGGGGCTCATTTCCGTACTCACGCTGACCATGGTGATCTCGGTGTTGCCAACTGATCCGCAGGAACAACGGAAGGGAGCATTCAGCGAGATTCGCGCGTTCAACCGGGCCGGCATCTGGTTCGCCCTGGCCATCGGCGCCATTGGTTTCTCAGGTATGTTTGCCGTGTTCAGCTACCTGGCACCGACACTGCTGGAAGTCACACAGGTTGAAGAGTACTGGATTCCCCTGGCATTGGCCGTGTTCGGGCTCGGCGGCTTCACCGGCAACCTGCTGGGCGGCTGGTTGTTCGATCGCCTGGGGTTCCGGGCGGTCGGCGTCATCCTGTTGTTGAGCGCCTGCATCCTGGTGGTATTCCCCTCCACCACCGGCACACTTCCGATACTGCTGGTTGCCTGTTTCCTGATCGCCATGATGGGCGCCCTGGGCCCGGCGCTTCAGACCCATCTGATGGATGTGGCGCACGGCGCCCAGAACCTGGCAGCCGCCTCTCACCACGCTGCCTTCAATGTTGCCAACGCTCTTGGGCCCTGGCTGGCGGGCATGGCTATCACCGCTGGATTCGGCTGGTCTTCGACAGGCTATGTCGGGGCCACGACGGCAACCATCGGTCTTTTCATTTTCCTGGCGGCCTGGCGCCACAAACGAAAAGGCCCCCGCAATGCGGAGGCCGATTCGGTTCCGGTCTCTTAAGCTTACTTGACCTTGGGGTCCAGCTCGCCAGAGGCGTAACGCTCGAACATGCGCTCGAGGTTAACCGGCTTGATCTTGCTGGCGTTGCCGGCACAACCGAAGGCTTCGTAGCGTGCGATGCACACGTCGGTCATGGCCTTCATGGTTTCCTTGAGGAATTTGCGCGGGTCGAACTCGGCCGGGTTCTCAGCCAGGAAGCGACGGACGGCACCGGTACTGGCCAGGCGCAGGTCGGTATCGATGTTGACCTTGCGCACGCCGTGCTTGATGCCTTCCACGATTTCTTCAACCGGTACACCGTAGGTTTCCGGGATCTCACCACCGTATTCGTTGATGATCTTCAGCCATTCCTGGGGCACGGAGCTGGAGCCGTGCATAACCAGATGGGTATCCGGGATGCGAGCATGGATAGCCTTGATCTGGTCGATGGCCAGGATGTCACCAGTGGGCGGACGGGTAAACTTGTAAGCGCCGTGGCTGGTGCCGATGGCGATGGCCAGGGCATCAACGTGGGTTTTCTTGACGAAGTCGGCGGCTTCTTCCGGGTCGGTCAGCATCTGGCTGTGGTCCAGGGTGCCTTCGGCACCGATGCCGTCTTCTTCACCGGCCTGGCCGGTTTCCAGTGAACCCAGGCAGCCCAGCTCGCCTTCTACGGAGACACCACAGGCGTGGGCCATTTCAACGGTGCGACGGGTAACGTCAACGTTGTATTCGTAGTCGGTGGGGGTTTTGCCATCTTCACCGAGGGAACCGTCCATCATAACGGAGCTGAAGCCCAGCTGGATGGAGCGCTGGCACACGGAGGGGCTGGTGCCATGGTCCTGGTGCATGACCACCGGGATATGCGGGAATTCTTCGATGGCCGCCAGGATCAGGTGGCGCAGGAAGGGGGCGCCAGCGTACTTACGAGCACCGGCGGAGGCCTGGACAATCACCGGGGAATCGGTTTTGTCGGCGGCTTCCATGATGGCGCGCATCTGTTCCAGGTTGTTGACGTTAAAGGCTGGCACACCGTAACCATGCTCGGCGGCGTGATCCAGCATTTGCCGCATCGAAATCAGGGCCATGGGTCGTCTCCTTCATTTGGACTTTGGATGTTTGAATTCTGTTCGTTTCTTGCTTGGGAGTCTGCTGCGGCAGGAGGAGGATCGCTTCCCGGGACACGCTGTAAATACATCCATGTACGCTTGACTGCAGCATCCATGCTGCAGACAGTCCCGGGAAGCGATCCTCCACCTGCCTTGCGATTCTGGTCTCTCTGCTAGCTTCCGCCAGAGCCGCTTTTGTTTGTTTACTCGCCGCGCTCTTCCAATACCGCTACTGCCGGGAGTGTCTTGCCTTCTACGAATTCCAGGAAGGCGCCACCACCGGTGGAGATATACGAGATTTTGTCAGCAACGCCGTACTTGTCAACGGCGGCGACGGTGTCACCACCGCCGGCGAGGGAGAAGGCGTCGCTTTCGGCGATGGCTTCGGCCAGGGCTTTAGTTCCGTTGCCGAACTGGTCGAATTCGAAGACGCCAACCGGGCCATTCCACAGGATGGTTTTGGCGTTTTTCAGCAACTGGGCGAATTCGCCAGCGGTTTCGGGGCCGACGTCGAGGATCATGTCGTCGTCGCTGACGTCGGAGATGTTCTTGACGGTTGCCGTAGCCGTTTCGGCGAATTCGCTGGCAACAACCACGTCTACCGGCAGTGGGATTTCAACGCGGCTGGCGATGTCTTTGGCGGTGTCAATCAGGTCGTGCTCGCACAGGGATTTGCCCACCGGATGACCAGCGGCCGCCAGGAAGGTGTTGGCAATGCCGCCGCCGACGATGATCGAGTCGCAAACTTTCTCCAGGGCGTTGAGCACGTCCAGTTTGGTAGAAACCTTGGAGCCGCCAACAATGGCAACCACCGGTTTGGCCGGGTTATCCAGGGCTTTGCCCAGGGCTTCCAGTTCCGCCGCCAGCAGGGGGCCGGCGCAGGCTTCGGGGGCGAATTTGGCTACGCCATGGGTGGAGGCCTGGGCGCGATGGGCGGTGCCGAAGGCGTCCATTACATAGACGTCGCACAGGGCCGCGTATTTCCTGGCGAGGTCTTCGTTGTCTTTCTTTTCGCCTTTGTTGAAGCGGACGTTTTCGAACAGGACGACTTCGCCATCGGCCACTTCAACGCCGTCCAGATAGTCCTTGATCAGGCGGACTTCCTGACCGAGGACTTTGGTCAGGTGATCGGCGACAGGCTTCATGGAAGAGGCTTCGTCGTACACGCCTTCTTCCGGGCGGCCCAGGTGGGACATCAGCATGACTTTGGCGCCGGCGTCTTTGGCGGCCTTGATGGTCGGCAGTGACGCGCGGATGCGAGCGTCGCTGGCGACTTTGCCGTCCTTGACCGGCACGTTCAGGTCTTCGCGGATCAGCACTCGCTTGCCGGCGAGGTTGAGGTCGGTCATTCTTTTGATGGCCATAACGTTCGTCCCTTCAACAAAATTTCAGATTAAGAATGTTTGGTTAACCAGCTTTTGCTGACATCGAGCATCCGGTTCGCGAACCCCCACTCATTGTCGAACCAGCACAGTACTTTCACCATGGTGCCCCCGGTTACCCGGGTCTGGCCGCCGTCCACCACGCCGGAATGGGCGTCGTGGTTGAAATCGGAGCTTGCCAGCAGTTCGTCGGTGTAGCCGAGTATGCTCTTCAATGGGCCGTTGGCGGCCTCTTTTAGCAAGTTGTTCACCGCTGCCACATCGGTGTTCTTGCGCACATTCACCACCATGTCGATGGCGGACACGTTCATGGTCGGCACCCGCATGGCCACCGAGCTGAACTTGCCTTCCATGTTGGGCAGCAGCCGCTCGATGCCCTTGGCGAGACCGGTTTCCACCGGGACGATGTTGTGCAGGGCACTCCGAGTGCGCCGCAGATCCTGGTGGTGGTAGGCGTCGATGACTGGCTGGTCGTTCATGGCGGCGTGGATGGTTGTGGTGCTGCCCTGCTCCACGCCAAACGCGTCATCCAGCACTTTGATCACCGGAACGAGGCAGTTGGTGGTGCAGGAGGCGGCGGCCACGATCACATCATCAGCTGTGAGATCGGCGTGGTTCACACCGTAGACCACGGTGCGGTCTACATCCGACTCGGCCGGCTGCGAGAACAGCAGCTGTTTGGCGCCAGAATCGATGTGTTTCTGGGCCGTGACGCGATCGGAGAAGGCGCCGGAGCACTCCAGCACCAGATCGACTTCCAGCAGACGCCAGGGCAGTTCTGCCGGGTCAGCGTGACTCAACACGCGAATAGCATCGCCATTGACCATGAGATCCTGGCCCGATACCGAAATATCACCCTGGAAACGACCGTGGGTGGAATCGTATCGGGTCAGGTGGGCAATGGTGTCGATATCCGACAACTCGTTAATCGCGACCACCTGCAGGTGGTCGCGAAAGCCGTTTTCATAAAGCGCGCGCAACACGCACTGGCCGATTCGGCCGTACCCGTTGATGGCGACACGAAAAGGCGCAGAGTCTGTCATCAGGCGTCCAGCAGCTCAGCCGCCACTTCCAGGACATTGTCCACAGTAAAGCCGAATTCCTTGAACAGTTCGCCGGCCGGAGCGGACTCACCGAAGGTGGTCATGCCGATGGTGCGACCGTCCAGGCCAACGTACTTGTACCAGTAGTCGGCAATGCCGGCTTCGATGGCGATGCGGTTGGTCACGTCCAGCGGCAGAACCTGCTGCTTGTACTCAGCGCTCTGGGCGTCGAACACATCGGTGGACGGCATGGAAACAACGCGCACCTTCTTGCCCTGCTCCCGCAGCTTGGCAGCGGCGTCCTGGGCCAGGGCCACTTCGGAACCGGTGGCAATCAGGATCAGATCCGGAGTGCCCTCGCTGTCGGAGAGGATGTAGGCGCCTTTAGCCACGTCAGCCAGTTGCTGGGCGTCGCGATCCTGAGCCGGCAGGCCCTGACGGGAGAACACCATGGCCGTCGGGCCATCTTTGCGCTCCAGTGCGGCTTTCCAGGCCACCGCAGATTCAACGGTGTCAGCCGGACGCCACATGCTCATGTTGGGCGTGGTGCGCAGGCTGGCCATCTGCTCGATCGGCTGGTGTGTCGGGCCGTCTTCGCCCAGGCCGATGGAATCGTGAGTGAACACGAAGATGGAACGCTGCTTCATGAGCGCGGCCATGCGCACGGCGTTACGGCAGTATTCCATGAAGATCAGGAAAGTAGCGCCGTAGGGCACGAAACCGCCGTGCAGGGCGATGCCGTTCATGATGGCGGCCATGCCGAATTCACGAACACCGTAGTAAATGTAGTTACCGCTGGCATCTTCCTTGGTAAGGCCCTTGGTGTCGGACCAGATGGTCAGGTTGGAACCAGCCAGGTCGGCAGAGCCGCCCATCAGTTCCGGCAGCAGCGGGCCGTAGGCATTCAGGGTGTTCTGGGAAGCCTTGCGGGAAGCCACGGTTTCGGCCTTGTCCTGGCACTCCTGGATGTAGGCCTGGGCCTTCTCGGCAAAATCGGCAGGCAGGTCGCCGGCCATGCGGCGCTTGAATTCTGCGGCAAGCTCCGGCTCGGCCTTCTCGTAGGCCGCGAACTTCTGCTCCCACTCGGACTGTGCTGCGGCGCCTTTCTCACGGGCATTCCAGGCACTGGCAATGTCGGCCGGGATTTCGAACGGGCCGTGCTGCCAGCCCAGTTGCTCGCGGGTCAGGGTGATTTCGTCGTCACCCAGGGGAGCACCGTGACAGCTTTCCTTGCCCTGCTTGTTCGGGGAACCAAAGCCGATGATGGTCTTGCAGCAAATCAGGGTGGGCTGATCGGTGTTGGCCCGGGCGGCTTCGATGGCGGCGCGAATGGCGTCGGCGTCGTGGCCATCGACGGCGGGAATCACCTGCCAGCCGTAGGACTCGAAACGCTGCGGGGTGTTATCGGTGAACCAGCCCTCAACCTCGCCATCGATGGAGATGCCGTTATCGTCGTAGAAGAACACCAGTTTGCCGAGGCCGAGGGTGCCTGCCAGGGATGCCACTTCGTGGGAGATGCCTTCCATGAGGCAGCCGTCGCCGAGGAATGCGTAGGTGTAGTGATCAACGATCTCATGACCTGGGCGGTTGAACTGCGCTGCCAGAGACTTTTCGGCAATGGCGAAACCAACGGCGTTGGCAATGCCCTGACCGAGGGGGCCGGTGGTGGTTTCAATGCCCGGAGTGTAGCCGTACTCGGGATGCCCCGGGGTCTTGGAGTGCAGCTGACGGAAGTTCTTGATGTCGTCGATGGAAACGTCGTAACCGCTCAGGTGCAGCAGGGAATACTGCAGCATGGAGCCGTGACCGTTGGACAGCACGAAGCGGTCCCGGTTGGCCCACTGAGGGTTGGCCGGGTTGTGGCTCAGGTAATCGTTCCACAGAACCTCGGCGATATCCGCCATACCCATGGGCGCACCCGGGTGGCCGGACTTGGCTTTCTGAACCGCATCCATGCTCAGCGCGCGAATGGCGTTGGCGAGATCTTTACGAGACGGCATTGACGTTTCTCCAGTGTTTTGCAGGAAAAGAATTCGTAGTGATTAAAGGGCGATCAAAATGAGGCGCGTATTTTCGCCGATTAGTGTGTGCCGGGGCAAATCGGCATACGCCTGTTTCACTATTGTTTGCCTGTGGATTTCCGAAAGGGTCTGATTTCAAAGAACGATAAATCTATATCAAAATTTTTTGATATGCCTATTGATTGACCACCCGAAGCACCCTACACTTCGTTGCCATGACATCCATGAACGCACACGCCGATAACCTGTCCTCCGTGGACGCACTGGCCCCGATCTTCAAAGCGAGCGGGGATCCTTTGCGCCTGGAGATTTTGCGTGTGTTGAGAAGGGATACCTTCGGGGTACTGGAACTCAGCCAGCTGTTCGATATGCGCCAGTCCGGCATGAGCCACCACCTGAAAGTGATGAACAAGGCCGGTCTGCTGGAGCCACAGCGCGAAGGCAATGCGATCTTCTATCGCCGCCCGCTGCACCTGGACAGCGACAAGCCAACCGACCAGACCATTCGCCAGATATTTGAGGTGGTCGACCGGGTGCCGCTGCCGCCGCACCTGCAGGAACGGATTGAAGCCATTCGCACTCAGCGTGCCGATCAGTCCCAGGCCTTTTTTGCCCGCCATGCAGAGCAGTTCCGGGAACAGCAGGAGCTGATCGCGGCCTTTGACCTTTATGCGGAGCCGGTAGCGGAGATGATCCGCAAGCGGTCCCGCAAGCACCAGTGGCAGTCGGCCCTGGAAATCGGCCCCGGTGAAGGCGCCTTTCTGCCTGTTCTGGCAGAGCTTTGCGGACACGTGGTTGCCCTTGATAACAGCCGGGACATGCTGGCCAAGGCCACCCGCACCTGCATCGACGAACGGCTGAACAACATTGATCTGATTGAAGGTGTGACCGACACCCTGCTGGCCCGGGGCGATGCCTTCGATCTGGTCGTTGCCAACATGGTGCTGCACCACGTGCCCAGCCCCGCTGACATCTTCCTGGATGCCGCAGCACTGATGAACAACGGCGGCTGCTTTGTGATCAGCGACCTGTGCAGTCACGACCAGGACTGGGCAAAAGAAAACTGCGGTGATCTCTGGCTCGGTTTCGAGCCGGAAGAGCTGACAAGCTGGGCAGCGGACGCTGGCCTGGTAGCCGGGGAACAGCTGTTCATCGGCTTGCGAAACGGTTTCCAGATCCAGGTTCGCGAATTCTGGAAACACAGCGGCCAGATTTGACGACCTGAATCGCAATATCAACAAATTTTGATATACGGATACGTAGTTTTACGTATCCTTACACAGACCACCAAACCGGATACCGGAAAGCGCTTTAAGAAAGCCACTTACCGGCCTGAATTTGAATCGCTCACAGAGGAGCATGCGTTATGGCTGACTACAATATCTTCACTTCCGAATCGGTCTCTGAAGGCCACCCGGACAAACTGGCAGACCAGATCTCTGATGCCGTGCTGGACGCCATCCTGACCGACGATCCCCACGCCCGCGTTGCCTGCGAAACCATGGTGAAAACCGGTGTGGCCATCGTTGGCGGTGAAATCACTACAAGCGCCTGGGTCGACCTGGAAGACCTGGTGCGCGGTGTGATCAAGGACATCGGCTACACCTCCTCGAAAGTGGGCTACGACGGCGACACCTGCGGCATCATCAACATTATCGGCAAGCAGTCGGTGGATATCGCCCAGGGCGTTGACCGCCAGAAGCCGGAAGACCAGGGTGCAGGCGACCAGGGCCTGATGTTCGGCTACGCCAGCAACGAAACCGACGTGCTGATGCCGGCACCGATCACCTTCTCCCACCGTCTGGTGCAGCGCCAGGCCGAGGCCCGCAAGAGCGGCCTGCTGCCGTGGCTGCGTCCGGACGCCAAGAGCCAGGTAACCTGCCGCTACGAGAATGGCCGTGTCGCCGGTATCGACGCGGTGGTTCTGTCCACCCAGCACGATGAAGACGTGACCCAGGAAGACCTGAAAGAAGCGGTGATGGAACTGATCGTGAAGCACGCGCTGCCCGCTGAACTGCTCCACAAGGACACCCAGTTCCACATCAACCCGACCGGCAAGTTTGTGATCGGCGGCCCGGTGGGCGACTGCGGCCTGACTGGCCGGAAGATCATCGTCGACACCTATGGCGGTATGGCTCGCCACGGTGGTGGAGCCTTCTCCGGCAAGGATCCGTCCAAGGTCGACCGTTCCGCCGCTTACGCCGGCCGCTACGTAGCCAAGAACATTGTTGCCGCCGGCCTGGCTGACAAGTGCGAGATCCAGGTGTCCTATGCCATCGGCGTTGCCCAGCCAACGTCAATTTCACTGAACACCTTCGGCACCGGCAAGATCAGCGATGACAAGATCATCCAGCTGGTGCGCGAGAACTTCGACCTGCGCCCGTATGCGATCACCAACATGCTCGACCTGCTGCATCCGATGTACCGGGCCACGGCAGCCTACGGCCACTTTGGCCGCGATCCGTACGAGATGACTGTGGGTGGCAAGACCTTTACTGCCTTCCCATGGGAGAAGACCGATCGCGCCGCCGCTCTCAAGGATGCTGCTGGTATCTAAACCGATTTGGGGCGTATGTCACCAGACATATGCCCAAGCCAAACTGACTGACAGGAGAACACCATGAGCACTCCCGCAGAAAAACTGAACAGCTTTGACGACTACAAGGTTCGCGACATCTCCCTCGCCGGCTGGGGCCGGAAGGAAATCAACATCGCTGAAGGCGAAATGCCGGCCCTGATCAAGCTCCGTGAGAAGTACAAAGCAGAGCAGCCGCTGAAAGGCGCCAACATCATGGGCTGTATCCACATGACCATCCAGACCGCCGTGCTGATCGAGACCCTGGTGGAACTGGGCGCTAACGTGCGCTGGTCTTCGTGCAATATTTTCTCAACCCAGGATCAAGCTGCAGCGGCCATCGCTGCGCAGGGCATTCCCGTGTTTGCCTGGAAAGGCGAGACCGACGAAGAGTACGACTGGTGCCTTGAGCGCACCGTGGGTGCCGACGTTGACGGCTGGGAGCCGAATATGATCCTGGACGACGGCGGCGACCTGACTGCCCTGCTCCATGAAAAATACCCGGAGATTCTGGCCAAGTGCCACGGCGTGACCGAAGAGACCACCACCGGCGTGCACCGCCTGCAGGAAATGCTGCGCGAAGGCACCCTGAAGGTTCCGGCCATCAACGTGAACGACGCGGTCACCAAATCCAAGAACGACAACAAGTACGGTTGTCGTCACAGCCTGAACGACGCCATCAAGCGCGCGACCGACCACCTGCTTTCCGGCAAGAAGGCCCTGGTAATCGGTTACGGCGATGTGGGCAAGGGCTCTGCCGCCTCTCTGCGTCAGGAAGGCATGATTGTGAAAGTCACCGAAGCCGATCCGATCTGCGCCATGCAGGCGTGCATGGACGGTTTTGAAGTGGTGTCCCCTTACATCGACGGCGTGAACACCGGCACCGAAGCGGGCGTGGACCGTGATCTGCTGCAGAACACCGATCTGCTGGTCACCACCACCGGCAACATGAATGTGTGCGATGCACACATGCTCAAGGCGCTGAAGAGCGGAGCCGTAGTGTGCAACATCGGCCACTTCGATAACGAGATCGATACCGCCTACATGCGCAAGAACTGGGAATGGGACGAGGTGAAGCCGCAGGTGCACGTTGTGTACCGCGACAAGGCCACCAACGACCACCTGATCCTGCTCTCCGAAGGTCGCCTGGTAAACCTGGGTAACGCCACCGGTCACCCGTCACGAATCATGGACGGCTCTTTCGCCAACCAGGTTCTGGCCCAGATGTACCTGTTCGAGCGCAAGTTCGCCGACTTGCCGGAAGATGCCCGTGAGAAAGGCGTGTACGTTCAGGTTCTGCCCAAGCACCTGGACGAGGAAGTGGCCCGGGCCATGGTGGAAGGCTTTGGTGGCGTGATCACCAAGATGACGCCGGAGCAGGCCAAATACATCGGTGTACCGGTCGAAGGCCCGTACAAGCCAGAAAGCTACAAGTACTGATCGGGTAAACAGATGCAATCCCAGAAACAGTTCAAGCGCCGTTTCAGCTTTGAGTTTTTCCCGCCCAAGACCGATCAGGGCAAGGAAAAGCTGCAGAACGTGCGCAACCAGCTGGCCGAGGTGAATCCGGACTTTTTCTCGGTCACCTTCGGCGCCGGCGGTTCCACCCGGGACCGCACCATCGAGACCGTGCTCAACCTGCATAGCCAGGGCATTTCCACGGCTCCGCACCTTTCCTGCGTCGGGGGCACCCGCCAGGAAATCGGCGAGCTGCTGGATCTTTACAAAGAGCATGGAATCAACCGGATTGTCGCCCTGCGGGGCGACATGCCCTCTGGTATGGGGGCAGCCGGTGAGCTGCGCTACGCCAACGAGCTGGTGGAATTCATCCGCGAGCACAGCGGCGACACCTTCAACCTGGAAGTGGCAGCGTACCCTGAGTTTCATCCCCAGGCCCGCAACGCCGAAGAAGATCTGAAAAACTTTGCCCGCAAGGTTCAGGCTGGCGCCAACAGTGCCATCACCCAGTACTTCTTCAACGCAGACAGCTACTTCTATTTTATCGACCGTCTGGAGAAGATGGGCGTTACCATTCCGGTGGTGCCGGGCATCATGCCCATCGTCAATTTCTCCAATCTGGTTCGCTTCTCCGACATGTGCGGCGCGGAAATTCCCCGCTGGATTCGCAAGCAGCTCGAGGCCTACGGCGACGACAGTGATTCCATCCGCAAATTCGGTGAGGAAGTGGTCACCGAGATGTGCGAGAAGCTGCTGAAGGCCGGCGCGCCGGGCTTGCATTTCTATACCCTGAACCAGGTGGAACCCAGCATCAGCATCTGGAAGAACCTGGGCATCAGTGAGCGGGAGAAGATTGCTTTCTGATGTGCGTAACCGGTGTCGGATTACGGCCCGTGGGCCCTAATCCGACTTACCTTTCTCCCGCAAATTCAAGCCACTCACCGTAGGTTGGATCAGGTCCAAAGGACCGTAATCCAACAACTCCCGCCAGCCGCACCTCCCCGCCAAGCATTTGATTTCCTGTGCCCATCTGCGTAATAGTCTAGAGTGTATGTGATGCAGTTCCATCAACGCTCCCCGGAGATCGCAGTCAACAGCAGTGATTGGTCCGGCTTGCCTTACCGGGCAAATGGAGCCTCATAAGAAAGAAAAGGAGAATGTATGAGCACGAAGTGGCTAAAGACCGTAAGCGCCAGCCTGGCACTCACCGTTGCCGCAGGAACCGTCAGCGCAGAGACCCTGCGCGTCGTCACTGACCCCAGTTTCGTTCCGTTTGAAATGATGGATCAGGAAACCGGCGAGATGATCGGTTTCGACATGGAAATCATCCGCGAGGTGGCCGACCGTGCAGGTTTCGAGATTGATCTGAACACCATGGATTTCAACGGCATCATCCCTGCCCTGCAAACCGGTAACGTCGACATTGCCATTGCCGGCATCACCATTACCGAAGAACGTGAAGAGATCGTCGACTTCTCAGACCCGTACTACGATTCCGGTCTGCGCATTCTTGTTCGCGAGAGCAACGGCGATGTCAGCGAATTCGATGACCTCGAAGGCAAGAAAATCGGCACCAAGATTGGCAGCACCAGTTACGACTACCTGGTCAAGAATCTGGAAGCCGATGACGGCGTAACCCCCTATCCGGGCAGCTCGGACATGTACATGGCGCTGATGTCCCGCTCCATTGATGCTGTCTTCTATGATGCGCCGAACGTTGGCTACTTCGCCCGCACCAAAGGTGAAGGCAAGGTGAAAACCGTTGGCCCGCTGTATGAAGGCCAGCAGTATGGTATTGCTCTTAAGAGTGGCAGTGAGTGGGTTGATGACGTTAACGAGGCCCTGGCCGCCATGAAAGAAGATGGTACCTACAAGACCATCTACGAGAAGTGGTTTGGCCCCATGCCCGAGGGCAAGTAAGGCCTCCCGGACCCCATTGGTCTGATTCCCTGTGCCGGGGCATCACTGCCCCGGCAATCCGTGACTCCAAAACTCTGCGGAGACTCTCACTGTGGAATTCCAGTTTCAGTTCGACTGGCAGGCAGCCATCGACTCCATCCCTTTTCTGATCAAAGGGATCCCCTACACCCTGCTGATTTCTTTTGGCGGTCTTCTGATCGGTTTTGCTCTGGGCATTGTCTTTGGCCTGCTGAGCATCAACAAGAAGTGGTTCCTGCGGTGGCCGGCAACCGCCTACATTGAAATCTTTCGCGGCACGCCGATCCTGGTTCAAGTGCTGTTCATCTTCTACGGTCTGCCCGACCTTATCGGCGGTCCGATTGATCCCCTGACGGCCGGCATCGCGGCCATCGCCCTGAACTCCGGCGCCTATATATCCGAGGTGGTCCGTGGTGGTGTCCAGTCCATCGACAAGGGCCAGACCGAAGCCGGGCTTTCCCTGGGCCTGTCCCGCACCCAGACCTTCTGGTCTGTGGTCTGGCCGCAGGCGTTCCGCCGGATGATTCCGCCGCTGGGCAACCAAGCCATTGTCAGCATCAAGGACACATCGCTGTTCTCGGTGATTGGCGTGGGTGAGCTGGTACGCCAGGGTCAGATCTATATTGCCAACACCTTTACCGCGTTTGAGGTGTATTTTGTGGTCGCGATCCTCTACCTGGCCATCACCCTCTCATTGTCACTGATTCTCCGCTTCGTTGAGCGGCGCGGTCTGGCTTCTGTCTGAAGGAACGTTACCCATGACTCAGATTGTAAAAATGAAGGGCATGAACAAGTACTTCGGCAAACTGCATGTCCTGAAAGATATTGATCTTACTGTCGAAAAAGGCGAAGTGGTGGTAATCATCGGTGCCAGTGGCTCCGGGAAATCCACCCTGATCCGTTGCGTGAACGGTCTTGAGGAGTTCGAGTCCGGCACCCTTGAGGTGGATGGCCATCCACTTGCCCCGAAAAGTGGCAACCCAAAATCCCTCGCGGAAATCCGCAAGGAAGTGGGCATGGTATTCCAGCAGTTCAACCTGTTCCCGCACCTCACGGTCAAGAAGAACATCATGCTGGCACCCCAGAAGGTGAAGAGCACGTCTCAAACCGTAGCCAACGCGACCGCCGAACGACTGCTGAACAGGGTGGGCATTGGCAACCAGGCCGACAAATACCCCAGCCAGCTGTCCGGCGGCCAGCAGCAGCGGGTCGCGATCGCCCGGGCCCTGGCCATGGAACCGCGCCTGATGCTGTTCGACGAGCCAACCTCAGCACTGGACCCGGAAATGATCGGTGAGGTGCTGGATGTTATGCGCGAGCTGGCCAAGGAAGGTATGACCATGATGGTGGTGACTCACGAAATGGGCTTCGCCCGTGAAGTAGCCGACCGTGTGATCTACATTCACGAAGGCCAGATTGTGGAACAGGGCAAACCGGACGATGTGTTCGACAACCCGCAGAATGAGCGCACGCAGGCGTTTCTTTCTCGGGTTCTTGCGCACTGAAGTAACCGCGCCATAAGCCCCCGCTTCGGGGGCTTTTCCTTGAACGTTTCCCGTCTCGCAACGGAATTTCAGGCTATGCTATCCAATTGGGCCTGTAATTGATGATCAACCCGACGCACCTCCCTCACGAGATTAACGCCCATACTCACTCCGGCCACGTCCATCAAATCAGTCGGGATCGCTCTTCTCTGCGTTTCGGAGAACCAGGTCAGCACATCTACCAGATGCCATAGCGCACTCGCGCCCTCATGGACCGGCAACGGGAAACTGGCCAGATGAGTTTGTATGAGTTTACGCATGTTCTGGCGGGAGAAGTTCAACAAGCTGGCCATATCGGAAATACCAACAAGGTCCGGGCCTGCCTCCACCAACTGGGCTTCTGGAACGGCTTTCTTCACTTGCTGAAGTGCGCTCAGCATGGCTTTTTCTGCTGACTCCGCCTCGCGAGTGAAATTCAAAGCCAGCCGGCCTTTTTGGCCAAGGCCAATGATGGCATCGTCGCACCCCGACTCGAACAGCGCGGATTCCAGAGCCTCTTGTTCAAGACCAGTTGGAACTGAAAATTTGAGCGTGAAGTCATATTCACGATTCATGGTCGTTACCTCCAGCACTTCGATATCCGGTGCAGTTATCAACGATGCGACGAATCTGCTTTGCGTGGTTCTGCGTGTTTTTGGGTGTACTCCAGATACTGGCAACACAGAACTCTCCGCACCGGCAATCCTTGGTATTGAACGGGCAATACATCCGCCCCCAGGCGTGGCCCTTTCTAATCTCTATCCGCCAGCCGTGTGATTCGGCGTGAGCCACGGCCTCTTCAATATCTTTGTTCGCGTGTCTCTTGCGGGGCATTCTTGCCATTACTTGTGCTAATAATATACATCAAGGTTGTCATGTGACAACCCTGATGTATCTCATCTCACAGACTGGATCACCAAATTGGAGACCAGGGTGGTAATGACGGCCAGATACATGAGAAGCATTGGCGTTATAACCCAGGCTTGCCAGCTTAGCGGCAAGGGCACGGCCGGATCGCCTAGTAAAGACGCGCGTTGCTGGAAAAACGGAGAGGGAATCGCTCGGAAGATCAGATAAGCAAATACATTACCGCTTCTCATCAATCGCCCAATGATCTTTCCTTGCCAAATGTTCCTTGCGGTTGAAATACCCCTTCTCTCAGTCGCCACCCGAGCTTCAATCAAAACCGTATAGCGAAAACCAAACGTGAAGATAACTAGTAAGGGCATAAATCCAATAAAAAGACTCAGATAACCAATATGCGCCAACGTATAAATCATTTCGGTGTTTTCTTATTCAAGCTGCATAAATATACCCGCCAGCAGAACAACCGCGAGCACTCCATACATCGACAACACAGGCACCAGACACCACGCTTGCCAGAGCCTCGGCAGCGGAACATCTGGGTCGCCCAACGTCGATGCTCGCTTGCGGCAGAAACGAGACGAACATTTACGGAAAACAAGAAACGCGAAGACATGGCTGCACCTGACGAGACGACCGACAAGCGCCTCTGACCAGATCTGGCTGGTACTGGAAAGACTGCCAGAATGCGTCGCGACTCGTTGCTCTATTTTTTGGGCATAACGAAACCCCGTGGTCACGATCACAAAGATGAACAACAAGCTCAGAATGACACCCCCGGCCACCACATACGCTGCGAAGATTCGCCATTCCTCACTCACGGTTGCGCGCCTCGTAGCTCAGCTGTGTAAGAGAAAAGGGGTTGTTTACAGCAGGCGACTCTTCACTCAGCAATAACCAAAACAATGGCCGACATTGCAAATATCATTGCGCATGCAAAAGTAAAGGTGACCGGAATAAGCGCCCACAGCTTTAAATGCCTGGGCGTCGCCCCATCCTCTTTACCCATTCGCGACGCAACTTTGCTACCGATCACTGGGAGATTCCTGTAGAAGAAAAAGGCCCAGACGTTCATCGCACGAATCCACCTTCCCCAGGGACCATCGCCCCACAGAGTTTTTGTCATATCCAGGTAGGCGCCGGGTGCGGCAATCTTGGCTTCTACCATGCGTATTCTCGAAAACGCCACTGTCACTGTAAACAGAATTCCCAGTATGCCGCCTATCATGGAGGCAATCCCCAAGAACGCTGAAATAACTGTGAGTGTCTCAATCACCAATCACCACAGTTCCCGACCCAATAGTCACCCCACCACATGAAATCGAACCGCCTGTCACCGCTGCCGGCCTGCCATTGATCAGGACAGTTGACGAACCTCCTGTGATGGTCCTCGGATGAGGCGGATGCTTGGGTTTGGAGTGGAGTGCCAGCGGATCGCCCACGCGGGCAACGGGCTTGCCATCGATCAGTACATCGGGGGAACCGGCAATCACCGGGGTGGGCGGGAAACCTTCGTGATCGGAGCCGAGGTCTCCGAGCAGAACAATCGCTTTACTCATGTCGCGTCCTTTGCGTTTTTGCAGAGCCATCCTGGCTCTTTAGCTGGAAACCGGCAGTTTATACTGAAGCACTCTGCCAGCCAAACCCTTCGATCTCACAGTGTGATGGAATCAAGGGGTAGGAAACGTCAGGCAATTCCGGGCCAGGTCGACCCGAAATCCGGGTGGCCGATATCCGCTGTTAACTGTAATATCCGCACAGGTTAACAGCGACAACCCAGAATCAGACCGTCTGACGGAGAATTATCATGCGCAATGCTGACCTCGTCACCCGTGGCCTCAAGTCCGTGTGGCACCCCTGCACCCAGATGAAAGACCACGAGGGCGCCGTGCCCCTGGTGCCCATCAAGCGGGGTGAAGGTGTCTGGCTGGAAGATTTTGAAGGCAATCGCTTTATCGATGCCGTCAGCTCCTGGTGGGTCAATCTGTTTGGCCACGCCAATCCGAGAATCAACGCGGCGATCCAGAAGCAGATTGGCGAACTTGAGCACGTTATCCTTGCCGGTTTTACCCACGAGCCGGTCGTCAATCTGTCCGAGCGTCTTATCGCAGTTACTCCACCGGGCCTGAACAAGGTTTTCTACGCCGACAACGGCTCCTCGGCCATCGAAGCCGCCCTGAAGATGAGCTTCCACTACTGGAAGAACCATGGCAAACCGGGCAAGAAAAACTTTGTGAACCTGAGCAACAGCTACCACGGTGAAACCCTTGGCGCTCTGGCCCTCGGCGATGTGTCGCTCTACAAGGACACCTACCAGCCATTGCTGATGGAGGTACTGACAGCCCCTTCCCCAGACGCCTTCAACAAAGAGCCGGGTGAGACCGATGAGGCCTACGCACTGCGCCAGTTTGAAGCCATGGACAAGCTCCTCGCCGAAAAGCACGACGAAATCTGCGCCGTGGTGGTGGAGCCGCTGATCCAGTGTGCCGGCGGCATGCGGATGCATCACCCCATCTACCACACCAAACTTCGGGAAGCCTGCGACCGTTATGGCGTGCACCTGATTGCGGATGAGATCGCCGTTGGTTTTGGCCGTACCGGCACCCTGTTTGCCTGTGAACAGTCCGGCATCACTCCGGATTTCATGTGCCTGTCCAAAGGACTTACCGCCGGCTACCTGCCACTGTCCGTGGTATTGACCACCGATGATGTCTATAACGCCTTCTACGACGACTACGAAACCCTGAAGGCCTTCCTCCACAGCCACAGCTATACCGGCAACCCCATTGGTTGCGCCGTGGCGTTGGCGACCCTGGACATCTTCCGTGATGACAATGTCATCGAGAGCAACCACCGGCTATCTGCCTGCATGGCCGAATCCGTCGCCCATCTTGTGGACCACCCCAATGTCGGCGACATCCGCCAGCATGGCATGACCCTAGCGGTGGAAATGGTGAAAGATAAAGCCTCGAAAACGCCCTTCCCCTGGCAGGAACGCCGTGGCATTCGTGTTTACCAGCATGCATTGACTCGCCAGGCCTTGCTTCGCCCCCTGGGTAATGTGGTTTACTTCATGCCGCCTTACGTGATCACCGAAGAACAGATCCGCCATCTGGGCCAGGTTGCAACGGAAGGCATTGAGATCGCAGTTCGCGACTGACAGCCGACCGGACCTGAGAGACCAGCCCATGCGTATACCCCGCATCTACACCGATTCCGCCCTCACGGAGGGCGGCACCGCAGCACTTGATGACAACGCGGCGCAACACGTCGGGCGGGTATTGCGCATGCAACCGGGGCAGGATCTGCTGCTTTTCAACGGCGATGGCAACGACTACCCCGCCACCATCACCAGCGCCAGCAAGAAGAACGTGGAAGTCCAGGTCGGCACTCCACAGGCCAACGCCACAGAATCCCCCCTCGAAATCGTCCTCGGCCAGACTCTCTCCAAGGGCGACCGCATGGACTACGCGGTGCAGAAAGCCGTGGAAATGGGTGTTACCCGTATCGTGCCGCTGACCACCGAACGATGCGACGTAAAACTGAAGGGCGACCGGGAAGACAAACGCCTGCGCCACTGGCAATCCGTTGCCATCAGCGCCGCCGAACAGTGCGGGCGCGCCCGGGTGCCAGAGATACTGCCGGTGATGATGGTTTCCGAGTGGCTGGAACACAGCCGCGATTGCGAAGTCCGCCTGGTTCTCCACCACCGCACCGAACACGCCCTGAAGTCCATCATTCCCCCAGAACGGGTGGCTCTGATGATCGGCCCGGAAGGCGGGCTTTCCCCCGAGGAAATCGCCCAGGCCGAAAAAGAAGGTTTCCTGCCGGTAGCCCTTGGCCCCCGGGTGCTGCGCACCGAAACCGCACCGGTTGCGGCCATGGCGCTTTGCCAGTGGTTGTGGGGTGATATCGGCAGCTGATCGATCCCGACCGTGCCGCCGTCTCATGTCGGCACGCAAGTCATTGACATGGAGGGGTGCCAACAACATTATCCCTGTCGACTCCGACATCAAAAAAACGATCACACGCGAGTAACGGGATGACAAGCCTGCTAAGCACCCAAGAATTCTGGCAATACCTCAGTATCCCGGTTATTGCCGCCCTGATCGGTTGGACCACCAACTGGCTGGCCATCAAAATGACTTTCTATCCCCTGGAATTCATTGGCAAACCACCGCTGCTCGGCTGGCAGGGCATCATCCCCTCGAAGGCCCGGAAAATGGCGGCCATCAGCGTCGATGCCACGATTTCAAAGATCGGCACCGTTCGGGAAATCTTCCAGCAGATTGACCCCAAGGTTCTGGCCACCCACATCGTTCACTCTGTCGACCCCCGAATCGAGGAGTACGTGGACGAGATGATGCTCAAGGAATACCCCACCTTCTGGGAAAACCTGCCCGCCTCAGCTCGCAAGATGGTCTACGATCGCGTCCGCAAATCCACCCCTCAGCTGGTGGACAACCTGGTGGAAGACGTCTCCGACAACATCGAAGACCTGCTGGACATCAAGGGTATGGTCATTGACCGCCTGGCCAGCGACAAGGAGCTGCTGAACCGGATCTTTATTGAATGCGGTGAGGTCGAATTCCGCTTCATCATCAACTCGGGCCTCTACTTCGGCTTCCTTTTTGGCCTTATCCAGATGGCGGTCTGGTATGTCTACCCGATCTGGTGGGTGCTGCCCTTCTTCGGCCTGCTGGTGGGCTGGGCGACTAACTGGATTGCGCTGAACGTGATTTTCCGGCCGCTGCACGCCAAAAAAGTCGGCCCATTCCGGATTCAGGGCCTGTTCCTGAAACGCCAGCCGGCCGTGGCGGAGTCCTTCTGCCACATTGTGACCCACGAGATTCTGACCGTTGGCAACATCATTAACGCAATTCTCGACGGCCCCAAGGGCGACCGCGCCCGCAACATGGTCAAGAAACACATCAAACCGCTGGTGGATGAAACCGCTGGCATGGGCAAGGCGCTGACGCAGATGGCCTTTGGACCCACCGGCTTTGCAACGCTTAAGAACCAGGTGGGCGAAAAAGCCATCGAGATATCCCAGACATCGTTCAACAACCCGGTGTTCGAAAAGGACCGGGCCCAGGCGGTCGAATCAATCATGGTCGAGCGCATGATTGCCCTGTCTTCCGAAGAATTCCAGGACCTTCTCCGACCCTGCTTCCAGGAGGATGAAATCAAACTGATTCTGGTAGGCGCTTTCCTGGGCTTTGGTGCCGGCATCTGCCAACTGGTGTTCGTGTTCGGAGAATCGTTACTGTAAATTTCCGCAGTAATTCACGGGCTTGAAACCTGTGCAAGGATGCGTCGTACATCTATACTCTCGGAAACGGAGGTTCATTACTTCGAACAGGTTCGACCCGGAGGCAACGGATGCCAGGTTTTCTCTCCTGGATTTCAGGATTATTCGCGACAAAACAGCCGGCACCACCAGCTCCAGAAGCGAGGCTGTTCAATCCATCCCCGGACAACCCGGCCAAAGATACCCCGGACACAGGCCCTGAACTGGCTAAACAGTTGGAAGAGCACCTGTTTTGCTGGCTACTGGACGCCGAACCCGCGGCGTTACGGGCTGACCTTTCGTCTTATGACGAGGTACTGGCGGAACTCCATCAGCGCCTGTCCAACAACAAACTGGAAGAACTTCCACGGCAACCCATGAGCCTGCCCATGCTCATGCGGGCTCTCTCCGATGAATCGACCGACCGCCATCGGCTGACCGAAATCATCCTGGGTGATCCATCGCTGACCGACCAGCTACTGCAAATTGCCAACAGCCCCTACTTCCGCACCAGTGACCATGCGATTGAATCAGTGGACCAGGCGGTGTTCGTACTTGGGGTGGATGGCATCAGGAATGTTATTTCCGCCGCAGTAATGCGCCCCATGATGGCCGCGAGAAACAGCCGTGAAGCACTTTTCGGGCAACGCGTCTGGCGCTGGGGCCTGACCTGCGCACGATCGGCGGAATTGATCGCAAGGACCCAGGGCGAGGATACCAGCGCACACTTCATGGTGGGTTTGCTGCCTGCACTTGGGTACATCACCATCCGCAGGGAACTGCAACGGATCTGCCGCTCACTTTCTTCTGTAGGAGAACCGGAGCCCGCGCTTATCCGCCATGCTCTGGCAAGGTACCAGTGGGCGACCTGCCAGTTACTGGCGAACGAATGGAACCTTCCCCCCAAGTATCACGCCTACCTTTTGGCGGCCGAACGGCCGGCGCCGAGGCAGAAACACACGCCGCTGACGGATGGCATGGTCATTGGTACCCGAGAAGTACTCAGGCACGCACACCAGCGGAATCTTGCCGAAGAGCAGTTGCCAAAACTGGTGCGTCTAACCCCGGAGCAAATCAGCGACGTGCGCAACGCGGTGCAGAAGATGCTCCGGGAAGGCGGGCGCTCAACTGTCAGGAGCTGACACCGGCTCGGGTTCGGCCAATGATGTGGTCGTTTCCTGCTCATCATCAGCTCGCAACAACTCGGCGAATGTTCGCGTTTCCTCAACCTTGCGCGAGCCAGTTAATTCAGCCGGGATCACCGCTGGCAACCGGTCAACGATCCGATCCTCATCGTTGCGAACCACTTTCAAGACTTCCCCCACGGTGATGAGATCCAGCGCACGCCCCGGCACGAGTCGATCGCCCTGGCTTCCGGCCAGGCTAAGCAAACCCGCCCGGATCAACTTGTCACTGAGCGCACGGGTCACTTCGCCTGGCACTCTCAACTGGTGCTCCAATACTTCCTGCTGAGGCGCCGGCTCCCCTTCGCTGAACGGTTTGGCCACCAGCCACATGGTCGCGAGCGCCACATTTTCCTGGAGCTCCGGTGCCAATTGCACCTGGCGCCGCTTGGCCACTGACCCGGGATTCTGGAGATAAAACGCCAGGCTGGCCCCGAGGAGCAGGATCATCCAGTTCAAATAGATCCAGATCAGCAGGATGATGCCGATGGCGAAACTGGAATAGATTGCGGCGTACTTGGCCGAACCCGCCACAAAGGAGGCAAACAGCATACCGCCAGCTTGCCAGGAAACCCCGGCCACGAGACCGCCGATGGCGGCATACCGCAACTTGACCCGGGTGTTGGGCATGAACACGTAAACAAAGGTGAACGCGCCAACCACCAGGAAAAACGGCGTGAAGCGGCTGGCAACCAGAATCACCGAACCGAACGGCTCGATTTCAATCAGTTTCTGAACAATGGTTGAGGAGAAAATGGTCGCGCTCACACCAATGGCTGAAACCATCAGCAACGGTCCCACCATGATGACGCTCAGGTAGTTGCTGAAGCGCTGTGCCATGGAGCGCATGTCCGGCACGCGCCAGATCATGTTGAAGGAGCGTTCGATTTTCTGAAGCAGGGAAACGACCGTGTAAACCAGCAACGCCAGACCCACAGAGCCGAGCACCCCAACCTTCATGTTATCCACGAATCCGAGGATCTGCTCGGCCAGTTGTATCCCCTGGGGCCCCAGGGGTTCAAAGAACTGGAACAGGAATGGTTCCATCCGCTGATGCACACCTAACGCCTTAAGAACTGAGAAGCTCAAAGCAAGAAGCGGCACGATACTCAGCAGCGTGGTGTAGACCAGGCTCATGGCATGGAGTGTGAGCTGCCCGCTCACTACGTCCCGGGCCATGGCGTACGCCGTGCGTCCGACCTTGTACAACCAGGTCCAGGGCCAACTCTGGGGAGGGTTCGAGTTGGACAGAATCCAGCTTTCAGCAGCCTGGAGTCTTTCTCTCATCTGAATGGAAGCCACGCAAAGTCCTGCATGCAAGTGTTTTCCTAAGCTTATCAGGCAACTGTCAGTAGACAACCCGGCTGGCGCTTATTTGCGTATTCAGTACCGGAACTGACGAATGTTGCTGGTCAGGATCTCACTCAGCGAGGCCACACGGTCAGTCATGGATTCGGCATTTCGGGCGTTGTCTGATATCTCCTCTATCTGCTCGGTCAGATTGATCAGGTTTTCGTCAATACTGCTCACAGCGTCCCTCTGTTCTGCGGCCGCCTGGGCGACCTCCTGATTAAGCGAACGCATTGCCAGGGCCTTGTCGTCAATGGCCTGAAGGCTCTGGCTGCACTCCTGGATCAGCGCCACCGTGCGTCGGCTTTCCTCTCGACTGGTCTCGGCAGAATCTACCGCGCTCCGGGCCCCCTTCTGCAGGGCCGTTACCAGCTCGTCAATCTCCTCGGTAGATCCGGCGGTCTGCTGGGCCAGGCCACGAACTTCGTCGGCAACAATGGAAAATCCCCGCCCCGCGTCACCCGCCCGGGCTGCTTCAATGGCCGCATTGAGCGCCAGCAGATTGGTTTTCTCGGAGATACCCCTGATAACCTCCACCGCACGCCCGATGGATTCACTCTGTCCAGCCAACGAGCGAATAGACACAGCCACTTCTTCAATGCGCGCTTCAAGTTGGCTCATTGCTGTGACCGATGCCTGAGCGGCGGCGCCTCCGGAGGACGTCAGTTCACTGACCTCCCGGGACAGGCGTTCGGCGTTCCGGGCATTATCCAATACACCTTCAGCGGTGACCGTCACCTGGTTGGCTGCGGTCGCAACGAGGCTGGTTTCGTGTTTCTGACGCCCCACATATTCATTCAGGCTCTGGGAGCTGGCCCGGCCCCGCGCCGCCACATCACCCAGATCTCCGGTGGTTCCTGCCACCTGGCCAATCAGTCTGGCGAAACGCTCAAGCATCTGGTCAAAGGCGCTGGCAATAACCCGAAGCTCGTCCTTTCGTCGATACTGCAGGGTGCCAGAGAGATTATTGGTTTCCTGGATGTCGGAAATCTGCCGCCCGAGACGATTTATGGGCCGCGTCAGTGACATCAGGAACAGGCCGCCAAGCGCCAGGGCCGCAACCACAAGGGCAACCGCCATGACCAGACCGGTCTGCCGGGCGCCATTAATATCCTGCTGGACAGCCTCGGCGCTGCCCACGACATCATCCGAGGCGGTCAGCAGGTCGGCACCGGCGGCCAGCACGCCTTCTGAAAGAGCGCTCGCCTGTTGTTGGTAGTCCGCGCGAATGGCACCCAGATGGTTGGTCAGCTTTACCGCCTCTTCGCGGGCAACCTCCGCCATTGAGCGCCCCATGAGCATCATGGACTTTTCGAAGAATTCGAACATTCGTGCACCAACAGTCCGATAGGTATCCACAGATTCCTTCATGTCGGCAACCCTATCACCCAGAGCCGCATCGGCTATGGCCATGGAATCCAGCTCCGCCAGCAACAGCGCCAGAGCCGCCTCGGCCTTCTCAAGAGATTCCAGATCGGCGTTCAGCGCTGCGTGGAAATACCAGTACTGCATCGCATCCAGGTGCTGCTGCGCAGTGGTCACCCGGCCGGCCAACACACCGATTGCCTGCTGACGGTCAATCAGTTCCGACTGTTGTTTGATCGCGGCGCGTTGGCCGGCAATGATGGTTGCCTGGTCGTCCACTCTTGCCCCGACATCATCGATCCGGGACTGCATCAGCCAGGATGACAGGACCGAAAGCCCGATCAGTACCGAGAACAGAGCCACGATCCGGGCACGAATACTGAAACTGGAGAAGCGTAGCGTCATTGTCTGGGCACCTGCCGGGCGTCAATTGATGAGGGGTTAGTTGGAGGCTTCGGTCGTCACATAATGGCGGCGGGTCCAGCCGCGCATTTCGTCCAGGCGTTGTAGCCGGGTTGAGGCCTCGGTGAGGGTGGCGCGAATCGGGACCTCACCTTCGAGCATGCTGGCGAACCGAATTGTCATCAGATCCCAGAAGCGTTTCATCTCGGGAATGTTGGGCATGATCTCGCCCCGACTGGCGGACCGGAAGGTATGGTCAATGAACGGGTCTTCTCGGAGCGTGTTCACAACATCCAGATGGGCCACGGCACCAAGGGGTTTATCATCGTTGACCGCGTGGAGTCCCTGCTCGGTAAGCAAATACTCCTCGAGGAATTCCCGGGCTATCTCCTTATTGGTGGACACCGCACTGATGCCGGCCGCCAGGACCCCCACGAAGGGTCGTCCCGGATCCCCGGTTGTTGTCGGCACATCCGCAATGCCGACATCAATGCCGGCTTCACGCAGCTCACTCCAGGCCCAGGGCCCGTTGATGATCATGGCCACTTCTCCGGCCTTGAAGCCTTCCATCATGGAGCCGTAGTCGGCGTCGGCGGCCAGCACATCCTGCTTGAGCAGGTTGCGGATACCGGTCACCGCATTGACGGCACCGTCAGTGGCAACGCCTACGTTGGAAAGGTCGTAGACAAAACCCTCGGCCCCGAAACTGTATCCGCCGGAACCGGCAAAGATTGGCCAGGAAAAGTACACGTTGCGGTAGTCCCAGGAAATTGCGCTGACACCTTTACTGGCCAGCTTCCGGTCCAGTTCGGCCACCTGATTCAGGGTCCGCGGCGGTTCCTCTACTAGCTCTTTGTTGTAGAGAAGGCTCACAACCTCCATAGCGATGGGATACCCATAAACGCGATCGCCCACCGACACTGCCTGCCAGGCGAAGGGTGCGATCGATTCACGGAAGGTGTCTGAAGGTTTGATTGGTGTCAGGTGGCCTTCGTTGATCCAACTACCAAAACGGTCGTGGGGCCAGATCACGATGTCCGGGGCCTTGGCGGTATAACCGTAGTGGTCGTACTGAGAGGTCAGATCGTCCGGAGTTTCAACCGTGACGGGAATACCCGTCTCCTGCTCGAAGCGCCTGCCGACCTCGGCCAGGCCGTTAAAGCCTTTGTCAGAATTAATCCAGACAAGCAACTCGCCCCGCTCGAACGCCAGTGCCGTCTGGGAACAAAGCAGAGCACAGCAAAGTGCCGCCAGTGTTTTCCCGATCATGATGTATCGCCCTTTTGTTTTTGTTTGAGCGTGGGCAGTTTAGGCGGGAAGCGACAACTATGGCGTCATACAGCGGTCATCTTTTCGGGGATGAAGCGGGGGGCGTATGGATATCCGGTCCAGGAACTCAGATCACGATATAACCATATCAATATTTGTTTCTCTCTCTTATAACGAAAAACATGTAAAAAGACGGCTATTCATAATATGTCGCTTACCTGAACGGATGATTTTTCATGCGAATCAAGCTTGCTCTGGGAGTTGCCGCACTAACGGCACTTTCTCCCGTCACCGCACACGCCACCAACGGCTACTTCAGCCATGGTTATGGCACCATCAGCAAAGGCATGGCCGGTGCTGGCACTGCTCTGTCCCAGGACAGCATTGCAGCGGCGACCAACCCGGCGGGCATGGCTTTTATTGGCAATCGCATTGATGGCGGTTTCGAAGTTTTTTCGCCAAGGCGGGAGTACACCGTAGATGGGCCGCTCTCTCCTCCCCCCGCGTTCTCCCTGCAGCCGGGCACTTACAAAAGCAGCCGCAACGGTTTCGTTATCCCCCACCTGGGCTTTAATCGGGAACTGTCCGACACCACAAGCTTCGGCGTTTCGGTGTTTGCCAATGGTGGCATGAACACCGACTACTCCGGTGAAAGCGGTGGTCCGTTTTACGCGGGCCGCACCGGGGTCAACCTGGAGCAGCTATTTATTGCGCCTACCTGGTCCTGGGAGTTCTCAGATAACCAGGCCATCGGCATTTCGCCCGTTATTGCCTATCAGCGTTTTGAGGCAGAAGGCCTGCAAAGCTTCGCACCCTTTTCCTCAGACGCCAGTGCCCTTTCCAACAATGGCACTGATGACGCCTGGGGTTACGGCTACCAGATCGGCTGGCAGGGCGAAATCACCGACACCCTCCGCGGCGGCGTAAGCTGGCGCAACATTCTGAAGATGAACGAGTTCGACAAATACCGCGGCCTGTTCGCCGAGCAAGGCGACTTCGACATTCCACAGATGTTCAACGCAGGCATTGCCTGGTCTGGACTCGAAGACCACTGGTTCCTGCTGGATATCCAGCATATCCGCTACAGCGAGATTAACAGCGTGGGCAATCCGCTCCTGCCCAATCTGCAGACGGCTCAACTCGGCGACGATGACGGCGCAGGCTTTGGCTGGGACGACATGACCATCGTCAAACTGGGCTGGCAGTGGCAGCAAACAGCCTCCCACGCATGGCGGGCCGGCGTAAGCTACGGTGAGAATCCCATCTCCGATGAAGATGTGCTGTTCAACATCCTGGCACCGGGAGTCCAGGAATGGCACTTTACCGGCGGCTTTACCCACAACTTCAGCGAAAACCTGGATGTGTCGGGTATGGCGTTTTACTCACCGGCCAAGACCGTGACCGGACCCAACCCGCTGGCACCGAACCAGACCATCGATCTGGAAATGTACCAGTTGGGCGCATCAGTCAGCGTCGGCTGGAAGTACTGAGCCAACCCTAGCCAGTCCCAAAAGCCCCGGTTCGCCCGGGGCTTTTCTTTTACAGCACCGAATTGAGATTCGCCGCAGTAATACCAACAATCCGCTGCCTCGCCTCACGGCTGGCCCAGGCAGAGTGCGGGGTAATAATCAGGTTCGGAATATCGTCCGCCAACAGGGGATTGCCGTTGCGGGGCGGCTCCTCGGTCAGCACATCGAACGCGGCACCGCCGATCTCGCCGGCACGAAGCGCGTCTGCCAGCGCCTGCTCGTTCACCAGGCCGCCGCGGCTGGTGTTGATCAGCAACGCGTCCGGCTTCATCATTTTCAGTTCACGGGCACCGATCAGATCCCGGGTTTCATCCGTGAGCAGGCAATGCAGTGAGAGCACATCCACTTGAGGCAAGAGTTCATCCAGGGGGATCCGGGAATACCCGTCCACCTCTCCGGCTTCCTGACCCGGTCGGGCCCCCAACAAGACCCGCATGCCAAAGGCCGCAGCCCGCTCCGCCACGCCTTCACCCAGATCGCCGTAGCCGACAATACCAAGCGTGCGCCCCTCCAGCTCCATAATCGGATGATCCATCAGGCAGAACATATCACTCTTGCCCCAAAGCCCGGACCGCACATCCCGGTCATAATCCAGCAGCCGGGTGGCCAGCGCCAGCATCAGAGCCATCGTGTGCTGGGCCACCGTCGAGCGGCCGTAGTTCGTCACGTTCATCACCTTGATGCCATGATCCCTGGCTGCCGCCTGATCAATATTGTTCAAACCGGTCGCAACCACCGCGATGGTTTTGAGCTCCGGGCACGCCTCGAAATGCTCTCTGCCCAGCACCACTTTGTTGACCAGCACGGTGTCGAACCCCCGGATGCGCTCCAGCACGTCATCCGGCGCAGTTCGCTCATACCTTTCAAGCCCGCCGGTCACCGACTCGATGGGCGAGAAATCCACATCATCGCCAAGCGTTTTGGCATCAAGGAACACCGCTTTCATACTTTTCTCCTGAATCCAGATGGCCACAGATTAGGGTAGACTGAGGTAAACGTCCAAGACTCAAAATGTCCAAGCAATAACAGGGTGTGAACCATGGAACATGAATTCTGGCACGAACGCTGGGCCAAAAAGGAAATCGGATTCCACGAGGGCACGGTCAACCAGTACCTCCACGACCACTGGCCGGAACTGGCCGGCAAAGGCACTGAGGCCGTTTTCGTACCCCTGTGCGGCAAAGCCCACGACATGTGGTGGCTCCACGACCGCGGCCACCCCATCATCGGCGTGGAACTCAGCGAACTGGCCTGCAAGGACTTCTTTGAAGAAGCCGGCGAAAAAGCCAAGGTCCACCCCGGTGAGCCTTTCATCACCTTCAAACACGACAACCTGCAACTCTGGTGCGGCGACTTCTTCCAGCTGGTTCCCGACGACCTCAAACACGTGCGACTGGTCTACGACCGCGCTGCCCTGATCGCCCTGCCGCCCCACATGCGCAAAGACTATGTAAACCACCTCACCGCCATCATCCCCGACGGCACAAAAATCCTGCTGATCACCCTGGACTACGACACAGAGATCAAAGGCCCCCCGTTTAACGTCAGCGACGAAGAGGTGCGGCAACTCTACCAGGACGACTACAAAATCGAACATATCCTGACCAACACCCTGGCCAAGGATCATCCGTTTACAAAGAGAAAAGGCCTGGAAAACGCCTCGGAAAGCGTATTCCGTTTAACCAAACTTTAGCCTGCCTTCAGGCGGTCGCCTCCGTGGCCCGATCGGAGTGTATCGGGAGGCTTTCTGACAACGAATTTGATGTCTGAGCGAAGCGAGTTGCCAATTCGTTGTCAGAAAGCCACCCGGTGCACTCCAGCCCCCTCACACTGTCCCCCCCAAGAAACCCGGCAAGCTACAAAACCAACACACCCGCCTAACATAATTTAATGAACCTTAACCACTCACACACTGTCCAACTCCCGAACCGTGAACTAAGCTCAAAGTAACCAAGCCGGCCACGAGTTGATCGTTCACAGGCTTGTAAGTATCCATTCCTTCCACCCATAACTAAACGAACCGCCCGGATGGGCGGAGCCGACTCCAACGGGGAAATTGCGTGAATTGAAAGCTGAAGATACAGCGAGCGAGGGCAATCTATGAGCATACTGCAGCACTTCAAAGACCGGTATGAGAGTACCCAGGAAGAAGAATACAGCCTGGAGGAATACCTGGAGATCTGCAAAAAGGACCCAACGGCCTATGCCACGGCCGCTGAGAGAATGTTAATTGCCATTGGCGAACCAGAGCTCGTCGATACTTCCAAAGATCCGAGGCTTTCAAGGATATTTTCCAACAAGGTCATCAAGCGGTACCCCGAGTTTTCCGAGTTCTATGGCATGGAAGACGCCGTAGAAAACATCGTTTCCTTCTTCCGCCACGCCGCCCAGGGCCTGGAAGAAAAGAAACAGATCCTTTACCTGCTGGGCCCCGTGGGCGGTGGTAAATCGTCCCTGGCGGAAAAACTCAAGTCACTGATGCAGAAAGTGCCGTTCTACGCTATCAAGGGCTCGCCAGTAAACGAATCTCCCCTGGGTCTGTTCGATCCCGCCGAAGACGCCCAGATCCTCGAAGAGGAATACGGGATTCCTGCACGTTACCTGAAAAACATCATGTCGCCCTGGGCCGTGAAACGCCTGCATGAGTACGGCGGCGACATCAGCCAGTTCCGGGTTGTGAAAATGTATCCCTCGGTGCTCGACCAGGTTGCTGTTTCCAAGACCGAGCCCGGTGACGACAACAACCAGGACATTTCCGCCCTCGTCGGCAAGGTCAACATCCGCATGCTGGAGGATTTCTCCCAGGACGATCCGGATGCCTACAGCTTCAGCGGTGGCCTGTGCAAGGCCAACCAGGGCCTGATGGAATTCGTGGAGATGTTCAAGGCACCCATCAAAGTCCTGCACCCATTGCTGACGGCGACCCAGGAAGGCAACTACAACACCACCGAAGGCATGGGCTCTGTCCCCTTCGACGGTGTGATCCTGGCCCACTCCAACGAATCGGAGTGGCAGACCTTCCGCAACAACAAGCACAACGAGGCGTTCCTTGACCGGGTCTATATCGTCAAGGTGCCCTATTGTGTGCGGGTGACGGAAGAAATCGAGATCTACAAGAAACTGCTCAGCAACAGTTCGCTCGAAGGCGCTCCCTGCGCGCCAGACACCCTGGACATGCTGGCCCAGTTCTCGGTGCTCTCGCGCATCAAGGAGCCGGAAAACTCCAGCATCTTCTCCAAGATGCGGGTTTATGACGGCCAGAACATCAAGGATACCGACCCGAAAGCCAAATCCATCCAGGAGTACCGTGACGCCGCTGGCGTGATGGAAGGCATGGACGGGCTCTCTACCCGCTTCGCCTTCAAAATCCTGTCCAAGGTCTTCAACTTCGACACCACCGAAGTGGCGGCGAACCCGGTACATCTGCTGTATGTGCTGGAGAAACAGATCGAGCAGGAACAGTTCCCGCCAGAAACCCATGAGAAGTATCTCCGGTTCATCAAGGAATTCCTGGCGCCGCACTATGTGCAGTTTATCGGCAAGGAAATCCAGACTGCCTACCTGGAAAGCTACAGCGAATACGGCCAAAACCTGTTCGACCGGTACGTCACCTATGCCGATTTCTGGATCCAGGATCAGGAATACCGGGATCCGGACACCGGCGAAATCCTCGATCGCTCCTCCATCAACGAAGAGCTGGAAAAAATCGAGAAGCCCGCGGGCATTTCCAACCCGAAGGATTTCCGGAACGAGGTGGTCAACTTTGTGCTGCGGGCCCGGGCCAACAACGGTGGCAAGAACCCGTCCTGGCTCAGCTACGAAAAGCTGCGCAGCGTGATCGAGAAGAAGATGTTCTCGAACACCGAGGATCTGTTGCCGGTGATTTCGTTCAACCCGAAAGCAAGTCAGGAAGACCAGAACAAGCACAAGCAGTTCGTCGAGCGTATGGTCGATCGAGGCTACACGGAGAAGCAGGTCCGGCTGTTGGCCGAATGGTACCTGCGGGTTCGCAAGTCTCACTAAGTCAGTGACCATTCACTGAGCTGGAGTAACGCCATGGGAATGACCCACATAGTCGACCGGCGACTGAACGGTAAAAACAAGAGCGCGGTGAACCGGGAACGGTTCCTGCGCCGCTACCGCCACCACATCAAGCGTGCGGTGTCGGATGCGGTTCAGAAGCGCTCAATCACCGATATAGAACGGGGCGAGAAGGTCAGTATTCCGTCCCGGGACATTGAAGAACCCATCTTCCACCACGGCCAGGGCGGCAAACGGGAGGTGGTGCACCCCGGCAATCAGGAATTTTTGGCCGGCGACACCATCCCCAAGCCAGAGGGCGGCGGAGGCCAGGGCTCCGGACAGGGCCAGGCCAGCCCGGACGGCGAAGGTATGGATGAGTTCGCCTTCCAGATCACTCAGGAAGAATTCCTCGATTTTCTGTTCGACGATCTCGAACTGCCCAACCTGGCCCGCAAGAAACTCAAGGACACCGAGGCCTTCAAGTATATCCGCTCCGGCTTCAGCACCGAGGGGGTGCCGGCCAAGCTGGATGTCGTACGCTCGTTGCGCGGTGCCCACGCCCGACGCCTGGGCCTGGGAGGCGCGCGCAAGAAGAAGATTCGGGATCTGGAAAAGCAGCTGGAAGCGTTGAAGTCAGCGCCGGAAGACCTGGATCCCGCGTTCAGCCATGAAGACCAGATCCAGGTTCTGGAGGAGGAAATCGCGCGACTGAAAGCGAATGTTCGCCGCATCCCTTTCATTGATGAGATCGACCTGCGCTACCGCCAGCACGTGAAAAAGCCACAGCCGGCCACCAGTGCCGTGATGTTCTGCCTGATGGACGTGTCCGGGTCCATGACCCAGATGCACAAGGACATTGCCAAGCGCTTCTTCATCCTGCTGTACCTGTTCCTGAAGAAGAACTACAAGAAGATTGAAGTGGTCTTCATCCGGCATCACACCAGCGCCAAGGAAGTGGACGAGGAGGAGTTCTTCTATTCCCGGGAAACCGGCGGCACCATCGTCTCCAGCGCCCTGAAGCTGATGCACAAGATTATTGAATCCCGGTATTCCCCGGCCGAGTGGAACATCTACGCTGCCCAGGCATCGGACGGTGATAACTGGAACGATGACTCGCCGGTGTGCGGGAAGATCCTGGCCGACAATATCCTGCCCCTGGTGCAGTATTTTGCCTACGTGGAGATCACACCCCAGGACCACCAGATGCTCTGGTACGAGTACGAGAAGATCCAGGAGCAATTCCCCCAGAGCTTTGCCCTGCAGCAGATCGCCGACCCCGGCGAAATTTACCCGGTATTCCGGCAGTTGTTCGAGAGGAAAGCCGCATGACTAACCTCATGGACCGTCCAAACTCGCCCGAAAGCGATCAGCCCAGAGCCCGGGAGCCGATCTCTACCGGTTCTGAATGGACCTTCGAGCTGATCCAGAAATACGACGACGAGATTGCCAAGTGCGCCGCCGAGTTCGGCCTGGACACCTACCCCAACCAGATTGAGGTGATCAGCGCCGAACAGATGATGGACGCCTACAGCTCTGTGGGCATGCCGGTTGGCTACCATCACTGGTCCTTCGGCAAGCAGTTTCTCAGTACTTCAAAAGGCTATCAGCGGGGCCAGATGGGCCTAGCCTACGAGATCGTGATCAACTCCAATCCCTGCATCGCTTACCTGATGGAGGAGAATACCCTGCCAATGCAGGCGCTGGTCATTGCCCACGCTTCCTACGGCCACAACTCGTTCTTCAAGGGTAACTACCTGTTCCGCACCTGGACCGACGCCAGCGCAATCATCGATTACCTGGTGTTTGCCCGCCATTACGTGGCGGAGTGCGAGGAGCGCTATGGCGTGGATGCCGTGGAGGAAATCCTCGATTCCTGCCATGCCCTGATGAACTATGGCGTAGATCGCTACAAGCGCCCTGCACCGATATCGGCTTCAGAAGAAGTGCGGCGCCAGAAGGAGCGTGAGGAATACCAGCAGCGGCGCATCAACGATCTCTGGCGCACCATTCCGAAAATGGACGACGAGGATGACCCGGTTAGACGTGGCAAGCGCTATCCGGAGGAGCCCCAGGAGAACATACTCTATTTCATCGAGAAGAACGCGCCACTGCTGGAGACCTGGCAGCGGGAAATCATCCGTATCGTGCGGAAGCTGGGCCAGTACTTCTATCCCCAGCGCCAGACCCAGGTGATGAACGAGGGCTGGGCCAGCTTCTGGCACTACACCCTTCTGCACCGTATGTACGACAAGGGCCTGGTGACCGACGGCTTTATGCTGGAGTTTCTCCAGAGCCACTCGGCGGTGGTGTATCAGCCACCGTTTAATAGCCCCTGGTACTCCGGCCTGAACCCTTACACTCTGGGATTCTCGATCTTCAGCGATCTGCGCAGAATCTGCGAAAACCCCACAGACGAAGACCGGGAGTGGTTCCCGGACATCGCCGGCGGCGACTGGCTGGAAACCCTGCATTTCGCGATGAAGAACTTCAAGGACGAGAGCTTCATCCAGCAGTTCCTCTCACCCAAGGTGATGCGGGACCTTAAGCTCTTTGCGATCCAGAACGACGATCAGGAAGACGTCTACCGGGTAACCGCCATCCACGATGAACCTGGCTACCGGGACCTACGCGAGAAACTGGCGCGACAGTACAATCTCAGTTATCGGGAACCCAACATCCAGGTATGGAATGTGGATGTGCGCGGCGACCGCTCACTGACCCTGCGCCATATTCCCGTGGACCGCGTCCCCCTGGGCAAGGAAACTGATGAAGTCCTGCGGCACGTGCACCGGTTGTGGGGCTTTGATGTGCACCTCGAGAGCGTGGATGATGGCACCGTGGTAGAGGACCACCACTGCCCGCCCAGGGAAGCTGAGGAGGATTAAGCCGGCAATTCAACGCTGACCCTCAGGCCCCCGAGGCCTGAACGTGTCAGCGTGAGGGTTCCGCCATAGATTCTGACAAGGTCGTTCACGATCGAAAGTCCGAGTCCCGATCCCGAGCGCTCTTCGTCAAGCCGGGCACCCCGGCTGAGAGCTTCGGCGCACTGGGTTTCGGACATCCCCGGTCCGTCATCTTCGACAACGATGGAGAGGCTCTCAGGCGATTGCTCAAGAACCAATTCAACTCGTTTTTCTGCCCAGTTGACAGCATTTTCCAGCAAATTACCGACTATTTCCTGAATATCCTGCTGCTCAAACCTGACAGGCCCGGCCAGTCCAAGATTCTTTTCAAACTGAACGCCCCGACGCGAGGCGAGCCCCTCCAGTGCGGCAAAGACCGGAGTCAGGGCCTCGGCCAGATCGGTTTTCCGACCCAAACCGACCGGGCCCGCCGCCGACGCCCGGGCCAGATGATGCCTGACAGCGGCATTCAGGCGCTGCAGTTCCGCCCGGAAAGCCTGTTGTTGAGACGCGGGTAACTGCTCGGACAACGTGCCCAGCACAGACAGCGGTGTTTTCAGAGCGTGAGCAAGATTGCCGGCCGCGGAACGGCCGCGTTCAATCAGCGTCTGGTCCCGCTCGAGGACCAGGTTAATCGCCCGCGCGAGGCGGGCAAGCTCCTCAGGAAGATCGGTTGCGAGGCTATTCTGTAGACCGGCTTCGACACTCTTCAGACTTTTTTCGACTCGCCTCATGGGATCAAGACCCCAGCGTATCTGGAGCCCGATAAGGATCAACAAAAGAACCCCAAGCGTCGCCAGAGACCCAGCAAGCAACCTGTGGAAACGAGCGACCTCGGCTCGAACTTCGGACAGGTCGGCCGCCACTGATACATGCAACGGGTCTGGCAGGTTCGGAATCTGGATCGTGCGCGCCGCCACTCTCAGCGTTTGTCCCCCGGGGCCTGCTGACTGCCGATAGACAACCTGTGAACCTTCTACAACTGGAAGCCGCTGATCCCACAGGGATCGTGAGGTGATCACGCGTTCGGCACCATCAGTTGCCTGCCAGTACCAACCTGAAAAAACCCTCTCAAACCGCGGGTCGCCCAATTGGCGCTCCAGGACCAATGCATCGTTGGGAAGGTCATAGGCGACACCGGCAATCACCACATTCAGCAGGGAATCCAACCGGTTGTTAAATGATGTATTCACGGCCTCGCGGAAATTCCAGGCCAGCAGCCCTCCAGCGACAGGCAAAACCAGCAGAATCAACACAAGGGCGGACACCATCATCCGTCTGGCAATGCCCCAGCGTTTCAAGCCCGACAGGATCATGCTGGAGCTTTCCCGCCATTCATCCGGTAACCCTGGCCACGAACGGTTTCGATCGACTCTCCGCCAAGCTTCCGACGCAACCGGCTGACCTGGACATCAATCACATTGGAATCCGGCTCCTGATCACCGTCATACACATGTTCGGACAGTTCGGTACGGCTCACTACCCTCGGGGCGGCGTGGATCAGGCGGGACAGTAGCCTGAACTCCTGGGCGGTCAGGGCAACCGGCATTCCGGCACGCGTGACTTGCCCTGCGTGGGTATCCAGGGCAATTTCGCCGACCGTAATCATCGGATGGGCATGACCATGGGCCCGGCGCATCAGCGCACGAAGCCGGAACAGGACCTCCGCCGTTTCGAACGGTTTGGTGACATAATCATCCGCCCCGGCAGAAAAACCGGCGGCCTTGTCGGACCATCGCTCCCGGGCTGTCAGTATCAGGACCGGCAGGTCAATTCCTCGCTCCCGCCAACCCGCAAGCCATTGCACACCGCTACCATCAGGCAACCCGAGGTCCAGAATCACCACGTCGTAGCGTTCGGTGCTCACCAGAAAATCTGCACTGCGACCATCTTCTGCCACCTCCACCAGGAGCCCGGCATTGCTCAGCGCAGCGGCAAGGCCCTCGGCAAGAGCCCTATCATCCTCCACCAGCAATACTTTCATCGGCGCCTCATCCCCTGGATATTACGACCTTCCATTTCAATTATTTCACCGGTTTGGGCATCCACTTCAAATTCCACGACCTGTCCCTGAGGCCCAAGAAGCTCGATCTCGTATATCCGCCGGCCATCATCGTGATCCAGGTCCACATCGATTACGTCACCGATCCAGTCCTTCGAAAGGCTCTCGAGAATCTCGCCAAGGGGTTTGATTCTACCCGCCTGTACCTCCCGGTGCAGGCTGTGCCAATCCTCATCGTCATCGGCAAGAGCCTTGGGCACGCCAGCTACCGAGGCGATCACCAGCACCAGCAATACCGTGAGCACCAAGAGACGGAGGTAGTGATTTGCTGCTTTCGTGGCATTTTTCATGGCGTCATTTTGTCAAAGCCCGGATGAACGAATCATGAACGGAGCACTCACGCTGCGGTAAGCACATCCTGCCTAGGATGCACTCAGGTTGACGGGAAAACCCTTCCTGTCTCCGATCCTGTTTTCAAAACTATCAACGGCACTAAGGAGAATACTATGAAGACGATCATAGCGCTTGCGCTGGCCGGCGGCATGATTTCCGCTCCTGCAGCGATGGCAATGGGCTCTTTTGAGGATGCTGAACGTATTCTTAAGGCGGGCAGCGACTATGGTATCACCCAGTTCCGAAGTCTCGAATTTGAGTATGAAGGCTACGACGATATAGAACTGGAAGGTTGGGTCGATAACGATTGGTATGTTGAGCTGGACATGAACGACGATGGCTCTATAGAACGAGAGCAACGTCGCAAGCACGGCGGAGAGCCTTCCGGATTGACTGCGGATGAGGTCCGCAACTACCTGAAGGCAGCACAGGCAGAAGGAATGGACAGGCTCGAGGAGCTCAAGGTCAGTTCGCGGGGCTATATTGAAGTGGAAGGTAATGACTCTTCCGGCCAGGAACTCGAAATTGATTTTCGCGTCGGCGACCTGACGCCGGTCAGGATTGACCGGGATGACTAAAATTGACTGACGGGCACACAGCCATGAAACCAACAACACCGGGGCCGGTACTTGCCGGCCCGGTCTTGCGCCATGCGGCACCGGACTCACTGGTGCTGTGGCTGGTAACCAGTGAGCCGGCAGAGTTTGCTGTTCAGGTGTTCCATGACACCCATACGCCTCTGAACCGGCCGCTAGCCGATTCAGAGGTGATCCGGCTGCGGATGGGTACCCGAGCCTGGCTGAACCTGCTGACCATTACGCCTGAGGTTGCTCTTCCACAGGACACCAGGCTGGAATACGACCTGGGGCTCACCACCGACGGCTCAGAGGCTTGCGAGTGGATCCGGACCTGGGCTCCACATCTCTGCCCCGAGGGCCGGGAGAGGCCAGGCTTTACCCTGAAATCCAGGCTGGACCGAATACTCCACGGCTCCTGCCGGAGACCCCATCACCCCTCGCGAGACGGATTGGTGCGGGTGGATGAGGAACTGCAGAAGGCACAGAGACTAGAGGACGTTCCGTCTCTGCTGCTGATGACCGGCGACCAGGTCTACGCCGATGATGTGGCCGGTCCGATGTTGCACGCCATCCAGTGCGTTATTCACCAGCTGGGTCTTTACCAGGAAGTGCTGGAAGGCGCCTCGCTTTCACACAGCAAGGAACTGACTTCGGTAGCAAATGCCTATTACCACCGGGATGAACTGCTGCCGGAATCCGAATTTAACGAGGACCTCACCGAGCGTTTCTTTGGTGGCGTCCGCAAGCCAGTGTTCACAACCGCCAACGCCGGCAATCACCTGATCTCGTTCGCCGAGGTGATGGCCATGTACCTGCTGGTGTGGTCGCCGGAGCCCTGGCACCTTTTTACCAGCGCGGAGCCAGTCGAAGATCCGGACGAACTGGCGCGTTATCGGAAAGAACAGGCCGCTATCGACGAGTTTCGCAGAACCCTTCCGCGGGCAGCGCGGGCCATGGCTAACGTGCCCGTCTATATGATCTTTGATGATCATGACGTTACCGACGACTGGAATCTCTCGGCCCTCTGGGAAACCACCGCTTATGAACACCCCTTTTCCCGGCGCATCATCGGCAATGCCCTGCTGGGCTATCTCTTGTGCCAGGGCTGGGGTAACCAACCGGGTAATTTCGGGGACCTGATCGAACAGTGTCAGAAGCTGTTCGATTCCAGTGACGGACAACACGAGCTGGACAAGGCCATCCAGGATGAATTGATCGACCAACTGTTTCACTTCCAGCACTGGCATTACAGCCTGCCCACCTCGCCCAGACTGGTGGTTCTGGACACCCGCACGCACCGCTGGCGCAGTGAGATCCGGCGCAGCCACCCGTCCGGCCTGATGGACTGGGAATCGCTGACCGATTTCCAGCATGAGATCATGGGCGAGGACGCGGTCGTGGTGGTCTCCCCGGCGCCCATGTTCGGGGTGAAGCTCATCGAGATGATCCAGCTGGTGTTTACCTTTTTCGGCAAACCCCTGCTGGTAGACGCTGAAAACTGGATGGCGCATCGAGGCGCCGCCAGTGTACTGCTCAATATTTTCGGCCACCCCCGAACGCCCAGACACTTCGTGATTCTTTCCGGGGATGTCCACTATTCGTTTGCCTATGACGTTAGGCTGCGCCACAAACAGAACGGTCCACATGTCTGGCAGATCACCAGTAGCGGCATCAAAAATGAATTCCCCAACACCCTGCTGGAATGGCTGGACCGGCTCAATCGCTGGCTGTTTGCGCCCTGGTCGCCCCTGAACTGGTTCACCAAGAGACGGCGAATGTGGATCTCTCCCAGGCTACCGGAGGGCCGGGAGGCCGGTGAGCGGCTGTGGAACGGAGCCGGCATCGGAGATGTGCGGCTGGATGAAGAAGGCGCACCCACCGCCATCCGGCAACTGGATGCCGGCGGCGGGGGTACGATTTTTCAGCGGCGCGCTAAAGACGACTAATCAGGCGTTGACCGAAGGCAGTCCGGACAGCGCCATCGCCAGTTCCTGTTCGTCGTATTCGTGGTCGCTCAGTTCACCGGCGAAGTAGGAGGTATAGGCCGCCATATCGAAATGGCCGTGACCGCAGAGGTTGAACAGAATCACCTCTTCCTTGCCTTCCCGCTTGCAGCGCAGGGCTTCATCAATGGCGCCCTTGACCGCATGGTTGGCTTCCGGAGCCGGCACGATACCCTCATTCTTGGCGAACAGCACACCGGCCTCGAAGCACTCCCGCTGGGTATAGGACACTGCATCAAACAGCCCCAGTTCCTTGGCGTGGGAAACAAGTGGGGCCATACCGTGGTAGCGCAGGCCACCAGCGTGGAAGCCGGGCGGTGTGAATCCGGAGCCCAGGGTATGCATCTTGGTGAGCGGGGTCATGTGGGCGGTATCGCCGTAATCGTAGGCGTATTTGCCCCGGGTCAGGGTGGGACAGGCCGAGGGTTCCACCGCGACGATCCGGGATTTCTCACCGCCTCTCAGGGCGTGGCCCATGAACGGGAAGGCAATACCGGCAAAGTTGGAACCACCGCCAGTGCAACCCACAATTACATCGGGCCAGCAGTCTGCCATTTCCATCTGCTGCATGGCTTCCAGACCGATGATGCTCTGGTGGAGCAACACATGGTTAAGCACCGAACCCAGGGCGTACTTGGTGTTAGGATCCTGCACAGCCAGCTCCACCGCTTCGGAGATGGCGATGCCCAGGCTGCCGGTGTGGTCGGGGTTCTCAGCCAGCACTTTGCGGCCGAACTCGGTCAGCTCCGAGGGTGAGGCCACACATTTGGCGCCATAGGTTTCCATGACGGCCCGGCGATAGGGTTTCTGGTTGTAGGAAACCCGCACCTGGAACACGGTAACGTCGATATCAAACAGGGAGCCGGCGAAGGACAGCGACGTGCCCCACTGCCCTGCACCGGTTTCAGTGGTCAGGGTACGAATGCCTGCTTCGCGGTTGTAGAAGGCTTGCGGAATCGCCGTGTTCGGCTTGTGGCTGCCCGCCGGGCTAACGCCCTCGTACTTGTAGAAGATTTTTGCCGGCGTGCCGAGGGCCTTCTCGAGGCGATGGGCCCGGTACAGAGGCGCTGGACGCCAGAGATTGTAGACGTCACGCACCGGCTCCGGAATCTCGATTTCCCGCTCGGTGGTCACTTCCTGTTCGATAAGCGCCATCGGGAACAACGGCTCAAGGTCCGAAGGCTCTACCGGCTTCTGGGTGCCCGGATGCAGTACGGCCGGCAACGGCTCAGGCAGGTCCGCCTGCAGGTTGTACCAGTATTTGGGCATCTGGCTTTCTTCGAGAAGGAACTTGGTTTGCATGAATTAAAAATCCCTACTGTTTGTGCTGTTATAGGTATTCAGAATACCCATTCCAGGCCCGCATAAAAAGTTCTTCCGGGACCTGGTTCGAAATATCCCCGGTCTTCAACCGGGCGGTTCGCATTGGCGTTTATGCGCACATTACTGAAATAATCCTGATCCAGCAGGTTGCGCATGCCGGCGTACAGGTTCAGGGTCTGATCCGCCATGCGAATTGAATCGCCGGCACGCAGACCAGCCAGCCAGTAATCACTGACCAGGGTCTGGTTGCTGTTCTCGGCGAAGAATTCGCCCACATACTGCCACTCGAGGGCCACAAAACGGCCGCCTGTTCCGCGCCACTCCAGTTCGTTCACCCAGAGCTGCTCGGGCAGACCAGGAATGGCATTGCCGCTGGCATCGTTGCCCTGCTCATCGGCAAAGTCCCGTAATTCGTAATCCGCCAGGGTCAGCGCGCTGGTTACCCGCCAGGCGTAGGACAGCTCCCAGGCCAGTCCCAGTTCGAAGCCATTGCGACGGGTTTCACCGGCGTTTTCATAGAAGGTCTGATCGCCCACGTTGAAGGGCAGGATCTCGTCCTCCACCCGAATGGAAAACAGCGCCATATCATAGCTCAACCCTGCACCCAGCATGCCGCGCATACCCAGCTCGCTATTCAATGCCTGCTGGGGCTCCAGATCGGGATTGAAGCCACCGCCATTCGGGTTGGCAAACTCGGTAAAGGTGGGGGATTCGAAGGCGGTACCCAGGGTGGCGTATACCTGGTGCCTCGGTGCCAGTTTGTAGCTGATTCCTGCAACACCACTGTACTCCCGGAAGGTCCGGTTGCCCGAATCATCGCTACCGTCCTGCAGCCATTCGTCGTCGATGGCCAGACGCAACCGGTCGAATCGAACGCCGAGGGAAATGTTGAGCGCGTCGCTGAGCGCCAAATCGCCCTGGCCAAAAACCGCCACATTGGTAGCACTCTGGTTTTCCGCCTGGGTCTGGCCGGTGATATCGCCATCGATCGACACGGAATAACGGCGCCGGTCGTCGGACTGATGATGTGCATCCAGGCCAGTGACCCAAACCAGAGGCAATCCGGCTAGCATCGATTCCTGCTGGTACTGGGAACTGATGCCGTAAAAGTGCCGGTCGTAGGCTATCCGGCTGCTTCCGGGAAACGGCAGTTGCTGCGCGAAATCCCGGTGGGTGTAGAAGGTATCGAGGGTGAGCTGACCGGGCAGCAAAACGGGATCCTCCCATCTTACACCCAGGGTCTGCTGGTTCACGGTCTGGCTGCTGTCCAGTCGCTTGGCGAGCGCGGTGGCCTGCTCTGGATCCTCTTCCGCCTGGGCCAGGGTAAGCCCGCCGGGGTCTTCGGATTTCGGGTTATGCAGCGCGTTGAACGTTGCGGTCAGACGCCTTCCGGACTCCAGATCCCGCGCGACACGGGCGTTGAACAGCGCCTTTTCCGCCTCGCTCTGCTCCCTGTGGCCATCGAATGTCAGCCACGAAAGCGTCGCTATGCCACTGGTATCGCCATCCACGCCGTTGCCCTGTATGGCAGCCTTGCGATAGCCGTCACTGCCGCCATCCAACCGCAGCCGACCGCCCTCAGGCAACTCATCTCCCAACGCAGTGGAAATATCGATGACACCGCCGGCAGCGTTTCCGTACTGTACCGAAGCAGGCCCCCGAATGACCTCGATGCGCTGGGCCGAATCCAGATCAATGGCATCAATCTGCGACTGGCCGTCCGGCAGCGTGTAAGGGATGCCGTCCACCTGGATCCGGATACCCCGAATACCGAAAGGCGCCCTCGCCCCGAACCCGCGAGTGGACAGCCGGAGATTCTGGGCAAAGTTGTAGCGGTTCTGGAAGAACAGGCCGGGGACGGTATCGAGGGATTCGTCCAGCTGCAACCGCTGCTGCCCCTCACGGATGTCCGGAGCATTGACCACGGAGACCGCTGCGGGCGTTTCATACAGGTCCCGCACCAGCCTCGGTGACGTAACCTCCAGAACCAACTCTTCCTCTCCCTGGCCTGCAGGTGCTTGGGCCGTCACAACAGGGGAGACTGAAAAGCAGATGGGAACCAGTGCCAGAGTTGCAAGGTAATTATTCTTGTTCAAAGGGCCTCCAGGGGACTCGTTATCAAGAACTTCTCCTGACAACGGGTACGCCAGCAATCGGAAAATGGTGTCATCCCATTCAATCCGGCGGAAAGCCAGTTTTAAATAATCATTTCATCTGTTTTTTATAGGACTTTGGTTGCAGGTACAAGGCGGCGAAATCAGGCGGGGATCCACGCTTCAAGCAGATCAACCAGCCAGGGCACCAGCAAAGCCGTTGCGAACGCCGAAAGTGCCATCGCCAGACCTGAGAAAGCCCCCATCTGCGAGCTTACCTGAAACGCCCGGGCGGTTCCGATACCGTGGGCTGCAACCCCCATGGCGATGCCCTTGGCGGTATCATCGCGAACCCGGATCCACTCGAAGAGTTTTGTGCCCAGAACGGCGCCAGTGATGCCCGTTATCACGACCAGGACGGCCGTCAGAGACGGGAGCCCGCCAATTTTTTCAGAGATACCCATGGCTACCGGTGCCGTTGCCGATTTCGGGGCCAGGGACATCTGGATCTCCGTAGACCCTCCGAGAAAGCGGGCCAGACCAATGGAACTGCCGGCAGCGATGACGACGCCGCAGAGGAGCGAAATCGTCACCGGCAGCCAGAGCTGTCGCAACCGGGAAAACTGCTGGTACAGGGGAACAGCCAACGCCACCGTCGCCGGACCCAGCAGAAAGTGAACAAACTGCCCGCCTTCAAAATAATCACTGTAAGACGTGCCAGTGGCCAGCAACAGGATGATGAGCATGGCGACGGACGTGACGACCGGATTGGCGAGGGGATTGGAGTTGGTTTTCAGGTACAGCCGGTAGGCCAGACCATAGGCCACCAGGGTGATGGTCAGCCCAAGCAGCGGCGATGTGGAAAGGTAGACCCAGATGTCTTTCAGCCCCGGCTCAGTCATCATCTGCCTCCTTTTCCGAAACGGGCGACGCAAACCAGCGCGTGGTTACCTGCATGATCAGGGCCGTGGCAACCATGGTTATGACCGTACTCAGCAGCAGCGCGAGGGTTATTGGAATCCACTCGTCGGCGATGCGGCCGAAATGCGCCATCATTCCCACACCGGCCGGAACGAAAAGAAGCGAAAGATGGCTCAGCAAGGCGGTAGACGCCTGGTCAACGGACTCCGGGGCTTTGCCCCGGATCATCAGGGTAATGAACAGCATCACCATACCCAGCACCGGCCCTGGAATGGGCAGCCCCAGCAATCGAACCGTGATCTCACCCACCAGCTGATACACCAGTAGCAGGGTAATGCCGTTCAGGAACTGCATGACGCAGGACTCCAGTCAGGGTTTGCTTTGTAAGGTCGAAATGGGAATGATACTCCGGCCATACATGGCCAGGACAAAACCGATCGGGAACATCAGCACTCCGTATACCGCTGCCGGAATGGACATGGCGCTGGACTCCAGCAGGGTCAGGGTAACCATCAGGGCAATGGTGCCGTTCTTCACACCCAGCTCCACCGCCACCGCAAGCGATTCTCTCTGGGTCAGCCCCGTCATACGACCCGCAGCAAGGCCCAGCCCGATACCGGCCACATTCAACAGAATAGTAGCCGGCCCTGCCTGCTTCAAAAGCTCCCAGATCTGGTCACGAACCCCGTACACCAGGGCCACAATCAGGACGGCCAGCACAATACCGCCGAAGATGCTAACGATGCTTTCTGCCTTGCGGGCAACCTCAGGGTTGCGGGTACGAACCACCATTCCAATGGCTACCGGGAAGAGCACGATACCAACCAGCATGCCGATGGTTTTCCACACCGGCAGCACAATGTCTTCCTCGGTTCCCATGTAATGCTGAAGGGCAATGTTGGTGAACAGCGGCAGGGTAAGGATGGTGATCAGGCTGGCACTGACCGTCAGCACAATAGACAGTGCAATATTACCCCGTGAGAGCAGCACAAACAGATTCGATGTGGTGCCCCCGGGGCAGGCGGCAATAATTACCAGCCCAACGGCGATGGCCGGTGGAACCGCCAGCAATGTGGCCAGCAAGAAAGCAATGAGGGGCATGACCAGAATCTGGGTAACGGTGCCGACGATCATCCCTTTCGGATACACCGCTACCTGGCGGAAGTCACGTATCGTAAGGGTCATGCCGATACCGATCATGATAATGAACAGAGCAATCGGCAGTCCTGCCGAGATAAGCGGGCTGGATTCCACAACGCCTCCGGATGTTTTTGTTTTTACTGCAACCAACCGATGAAAAGTAGCACACACTGTGCCCTTTCGGGAGCTTTCAACGGCAACAGCGTGTAACGGTTAAACGCTGTAAAACCGGGAACTTTGTGGACGCAAGCATCGTGTCCAGAAGCAGTTGCACGTATACTTGCATCAGACAATTAAAATACCTGGACACTGGTGGAGACACACAAGGAATGAAACGCCTGGGAACCCTGGATGCCTCTTGGCTGGCCGTAGAATCTGAAGACACCCCCATGCACGTGGGCAACCTGCAGATTTTTTCGCTACCGGAGGGCGCCCCTGACACTTTTCTGCGGGACATGGTGACCCGTATGAAGGAAACCGGCGATGTAGCGCCTCCCTGGGGTTACAAGCTTGCCTGGTCCGGTTTGCTGGGCCGGGTTCTGGCGCCGGCATGGAAAGTCGACAAGAAAATAGATCTGGATTATCACGTTCGCCATTCCGCCCTGCCGCGCCCTGGCGGTGAGCGGGAACTGGGTATCCTGGTATCGCGCCTGCACTCCAATCCCCTGGATTTCGCCCGCCCGCTGTGGGAATGCCACGTTATTGAAGGTCTTGAGAACAACCGGTTTGCGCTCTACACCAAGATGCATCACTCCATGATCGATGGCATCAGTGGTGTGCGCCTGATGCAGCGGGTACTGACCACTGACCCTGACAAACGGGATATGCCGCCCCCCTGGTCGGTACGTCCGGAGCGTCGCCGCGGCAGCAAATCCGACTCCGAGGCCAGCGTGCCCGGCGCGGTTTCACAGGCCATGGAAGCCCTGAAGCTGCAGGCGGATATGGCGCCACGCCTGTGGCAGGCGGGCAACCGGCTGGTGCATTCGGTGCGTCATCCCGAAGACGGCCTCACCGCGCCGTTTACCGGGCCCGTTTCCAAGATCAATCACCGGGTCACCGGGCAGCGCCGGTTTGCCACCCAGCATTACCAGCTTGACCGCATCAAGGAGCTTGCCCACATCTCCGGCGGCTCCCTGAACGACATTGTTCTGTACCTCTGCGGTACCGCCCTCCGACGTTTTCTGGTGGAGCAGGACGAGCTGCCAGACATTCCGCTGACCGCCGGTATCCCGGTGAACATTCGCCCCTCCGATGACCAGGGCACAGGCACGCAGATCAGTTTCATGATCGCATCCCTGGCGACCGACGAGGCGGATCCATTAACGCGGCTGCAGAACATCAAGACATCCACCCGCAGGGCCAAAGAGCACCTGCAAAAGCTGCCCAAAAGCGCCCTGACCCAATACACCATGCTGTTGATGTCTCCCTACATACTGCAACTGATGTCGGGTCTCGGCGGACGGATGCGACCGGTGTTCAATGTAACGATTTCGAATGTGCCGGGCCCCCAGAGGACCCTCTACTACGAGGGCGCGAAACTGGAAGCCATGTACCCGGTGTCCCTGATCGCACACGGCGGTGCGTTGAACATCACCTGCCTTAGTTATGACGGATCACTGAACTTCGGCTACACCGGCTGCAGGGACACACTGCCAAGCATGCAGAGACTGGCGGTTTACACCGGTGAGGCGCTGGACGAACTGGAAAGCCTGATTCTGCCGCCAAAGGCCAAATCAGAAGCGGCGGCCAAGCCCAAGGCACCACGAAAGCCGGCGACAAAAAAGAGTAAAGCAGACTGATCGAGCGTAAGATCAGCCCGCGCTTTGCCAGTGGGCAGCGCCCACGAAAATCAGCTGAAGGAAGCGGGTGGTCCGCTTCCGGATCTGTTCAATCTGATAGTCATCATCGGCTGAAACGCCGAGCAGATCGGTCAGACTGAAAGCGACACTCCGAACCACCAGATCACAGGTCATGTCCAGATCCTGATCGGTGAGGTGATCCACCAGCCTCAGCCTGCGCAGGTCGTTGGCAAGCTCGCTGGCAAAGAAACGCATCTCGCTCCGGATACCTTCCTGCACCGCCCTGCTTTCACCGGCCAGCCCTTGAGCCATAAACAGGAAAAAGCTCCGGTTCGCCTGGGCGTGACTGATGAAAATGGCCACCGATTCCTCAATCAGTTTATCCGCCTGCGACACGTTGGCCCGGGCCTCTCGCATCATTCTGCGCAACACCAGTCCCAGCTCATCCACGAGCTGAAGCCCCAGATCGTCCATATTGCGGAAATGCCGGTAAAACGAGGTTGGAACCACACCCGCCTGACGGGTCACTTCCCGGATACCAAGACTGGCGAAATGCCGCCCCTTGCCGACCAGCGTTAACGCCGCGCTCATCAGTTTTTCGCGGGTTTCGCCGGGCTTTCTGCGTAGTTTTTCCGCCATCTTTTGTCCGTACCGCCTGCCGTCTACGAATGGTTCACAAGTGTACACATCCGAAAAAATAAAAGTACAGAATGCTTGTCATTTCGAGCCATTACCAGCTGATCCGTTGTCACTTTAATTCGCCATGTGTACAGTCGTACACATTAGTGAACACTTGTACACATGGACAACCGAAAGCCTCAGGGAGGCACTCAGCATGTTAGCGAGAAACACCCAACACAAAGCTCTGCAATGGCTTGGCAGGCAGCTGTTCAACCGGAACGATCCAGAGGCATTTTTCGACCCCCTGCTCGAGCGCATCAATCCGATGTGGGTACAAGAGTACACACCGGCCCGAGTAGAGCAGGTTCTCTCTGAAACCCATGACACCAAAACCCTGGTGCTGAAACCGGCCCGACGCTGGTCCGGCTTCAGTGCCGGCCAACATGTGAACATCTGTGTTGAAGTGGATGGCGTCCGCCGCAACCGCACGTTCAGCCTCTCAAGTTCCCCCCTGCTCTGGCGGGACCAGGGGCTGGTCACCCTGACCATCAAACGCCTTCCGGGCGGCCCGGTGACCAACTGGCTTCACGATCATCTGCAAACTGGTGCGGTAATCGGTATGGGCGAGGCCTTTGGCGACTTCCTGATACCAGAACCTGCCCGGCCGGTCCTGTTCATTGCCGGCGGCAGCGGCATTACGCCAGTCCTGAGCCAGCTTGAGACCATGGCGGCACAGGATTACCGGGCACCGGTGACATTGCTTTATTTCGTTCGAACCCGTGACGACATCATCGCCCGGGAAAAACTGCGGGCACTGGAGGCACGCTATAGCGCACTGACGCTGAATATCATTGCCACCAACGAGTCAGAAGAACCCCGCTACCTGCGTGACCGGGATCTGGAAGCGGTGCCGGGCATCAAGGCACGGCAGGTCTATCTGTGCGGACCGAAGGGGCTCATGGATCTGGCCCGGGACCTTCTGTACCGGAGGGGTATTGCTGACTCGGATATCCACAGCACCTTTTTCTCGGTGCCAACGGCGGATCTGGACAGAGCAACGCTTGGTGGCGAGGTTCAGTTTGAAACCAGTCAACTGGAAGTCGGATCCGAGGGCGATGCCACCTTGCTGGAGATCGCCGAGGCCGCAGGCCTGACTCCGCGCCACGGCTGCCGTATGGGCATATGCCACCAATGCAGTTGCCGGAAAACCACGGGCACCGTCATCAACCGCCTGACCGGCCAGGCCTCCGGCCCCGGCGAGGAAAACGTTCAGCTTTGCATCTCCGTACCCCGGGGCCCGGTGTCACTCGACCTTTAAGCCTATCACCCGATTTTATCGCGGAGCCTTGATGCACCGCAGGGAGTATCACCATGAAAAAGATGACCGAAGCGCAACTCGCAGAGCTTGAAACCGATCTGAACGCGATCCGGGACGAGGTTCTCGCAGACCTCGGCGACCGGGACGCGCGCTATATCCGGCGGATGGTCCACCTGCACCGAAGTCTCGAAGCCGGCGCCCGGCTCATGATGCCGTTTGGCTTTATACCGCCTGTATTCGTTGCCGCGACGGTGACCCTGGGCGTTGCCAAGATCCTGGAGAACATGGAAATCGGCCACAACGTCATGCACGGCCAGTATGACTGGATGAATGACCCGAGCCTTCACTCCCAGACCTACGAGTGGGACACGGTGTGTACATCAGATTCCTGGCGTCGCACCCACAACTACGAGCATCACACCTACACCAACATCATCGGCAAGGACCGTGACTACGGCTACGCCGTGCTGCGACTCACGGATGAGGAGCCCTGGAAACCCTGGCACGCACTTCAGTTCATTAATTACATCCTGCTGAGTGTGTTTTTTCAGTGGGGCGTGGGGCTGCACGAACTCGAAACCGAGAAACTTCGCAGCCGGGAAATCAGCTGGCGTGAAAAGCTTCCGTTTCTCAAAGAGTTTGCTCGAAAGGGTGGCCGGCAGGCGTTCAAGGACTACGTCTTCTTCCCGCTGCTCACGTTTCCGGTGGCCCCGATTGTTCTGGCGGGGAACGTGGGCGCCAATCTGATCCGTAATCTCTGGTCGTCCACGGTAATTTTCTGCGGCCACTTTACGCAGGATGCGGAAACCTTCACGGAAGAGGAGTGCGAGGGTGAAAGCAAGGGCCACTGGTACCTGCGCCAGCTAACAGGGTCCTCAAACTTTACCGGGGGCCGCTGGCTGCACATTCTGAGCGGGCACCTGAGCTACCAGGTGGAGCACCACGTATTCCCGGACCTGCCCGCCCACCGGTATCCGGAAATTTCCGGGAAGGTTCAGGCCGTGTGTCAAAAGCACGGTATTCACTACAACACGGGTCGCTTTGCGAAGCAGTACGGCACAGTGTTGAAGCGGATACTCCGGCACTCACTGCCTGAAAAGGTGACCGGAATGGCCAGAGCGGCTTGAGCAGACCCGACCGGCCAGTCGCTTAAAGGCGGCTGGCCGAATCAGGCTATCTGAAGCAATCTCAAAAGCTGGGGCCTGTGCTGATCCTGGATAACGTCGGCCAGAGTGTATTTGTCGAGCACTTCCAGAAAAGCCTTCAGAGCTTCACCAAACATCGATTTCAGACCACAGACGGGAGTTATCTTGCAGGCATTCTTGGAGGAAAAGCACTCCACGATGCTCAGATCCTGTTCGGTTTCCCGAACCAGAATACCGATACTGATGTCAGAAGGGGAACGGTGCAGGCGCATGCCTCCTTTCTTGCCCCGGATAGTTTCAATGTATCCCTTCTTGTTCAACTGATGCACCACCTTCATAAGGTGGTTCTTGGAAATGTCGTAGCTGTCGGCGATTTCCTGAATGGTGGCCAGACGATCACCCTGAACTGCCAGATATATCAGTACTCGAAGTGAATAATCCGTGTAGCGGGTGATGTGCATTCAATACTCCAGTTATTGTCACAATCGTTCAGTAAGAAGGTCGGGTTAACAGATAGCAGGCTGTGCCACACAGAAATACGCCAGAGATACCCAGCACCACTCCGGACGCCCCAAGCGCAAACAGCATTCCCCAACTCAGCGCCATCATGCTGCAGGCCAGCACCTTCGCCCGTGCCGGCACGGCTCTGCGTGTGCGCCACTGATCAATGGCCGGACCAAATCTGGGGTGGTCTTCAAGCCACTTGGCAAAAGCCGGAGACCCCTTGCTAGCGAAAAATGCAGCCAACAGAACAAAAGGCGTCGTGGGCAACAGTGGAAGCACGACACCAGCGGCAGCAAGCGCAACAGACATATACGCAAGAATTCGAAATCCGGTTTTCCCAAAACGGTCGCCCATTGCGGGGTTCTCACCAAGGTTGATAACTGCATCTATTCTACCGGGATTCAATGAACAGGTCTGCCCAAACGGCTCAGAAAAACCAGACGCGCCACATAGGCCACCTTGACACCAACTGCAAAAACCAGGGTTCCGATGTGCGCGGCAATTTGCACAGAGAGCAACAGCGCGTCCGCAAGCGGGTAGGCAAGCAGAATCGTAGCCAGCAAACCGAAGACGGACAGTCCGAGAGCACCGTTTGCTGCGAACAGCCATTTTTCATAATCAGCCATGACATACCTCTTAACATTTATTTTAAATACATGTTAATGATATGACCACTTCCTCAGAAAATCAAACCGGAGAGGTTCACCTGCTCCTGCTCTTCTCAGGATCTCTACGGGCAATACCTCATCGGATATACCCATAAATTAAATTTGACACCTGAAATACACCTAATCAAAATTCCTACATAAAGATTTATTTTGAATGAATGTTAAAGAGGAGAAGTTTCATGAAGTTCAAAGAAGCCTACACAAGCCGACTGGAGGGAGCGCACCATGGCTAAATATCGCCGCCTGTGGTTTTTGCTGATCGGAATCCTGGCAGTAACTTTCACGCTACTGGGGTATTTCGGTGCAGAGGTGTATCGCGAAGCACCGCCAATTCCGGAGCGGGTTGTATCCGCCGATGGCGACACCCTGATGACCGGGGAAAGTATTCTTGATGGCCAGACAGCCTGGCAGTCCGTCGGGGGTATGCAGCTTGGCTCAATCTGGGGCCACGGCGCCTACCAGGCACCGGACTGGACCGCCGACTGGCTGCACCGGGAACTGGAGACATGGCTGGAAATCGCCGCCCGGGAAGAGTACGGACAGGACTGGCACAGCCTCAGCGGGCAACAGCAACACGCTCTGCAGTACGACCTGAAAACCGAGTACCGCACCAACACCTACGACGCCGCAACCAGCACCCTGCACCTTTCCGAGCGCAGGGTCGAAGCCATTGCCAAAACCGCCGACTACTACAGCCGCCTGTTCAGCGACGCGCCGGAACTACAGTCTACCCGTGAAAACTACGCCATGAAGGAAAACACCCTGCCCAGCGCCGAGCGTCGGGAGCGGATGACCGAGTTTTTCTTCTGGACCGCCTGGGCCGCCGCTACCGAGCGCCCGGAGAGTGACGTTACCTACACCAACAACTGGCCCCACGAGCCGCTGATCGACAACCGGCCAAGCGGTGAGAACGTTGTCTGGTCGTTGATCAGCGTGGTTCTTCTTATTGCCGGTGTCGGTGGCCTGATCTGGGCCTGGGCCTTCCTTCGCAAAGAGGACGAGGAGCCTGAGGCACCGGTCAAGGATCCGCTCACTGCAGTTGGCCTTACGCCCTCCCAGAAAGCACTGGGCAAGTATCTATTACTCGTGGTTGGTCTGTTCACGTTCCAGGTGATGCTTGGTGGCTTTACCGCCCACTATACGGTGGAAGGTCAGGGCTTCTACGGCATCGAGACTTCGGAGTGGTTCCCCTACTCCCTGATGCGCACCTGGCACATTCAGTCGGCCATGTTCTGGATTGCCACCGGCTTCCTGGCAGCCGGCCTGTTCCTCGCGCCCATCATCAATGGCGGCAAGGATCCGAAATACCAGAAGCTGGGTGTTGATGTGCTGTTCTGGGCTCTGGTTGCAGTCGTTGCCGGCTCGTTTATTGGCAATTTCCTGGCCATCAACCAGATCATGCCGGCCAACCTAAGCTTCATGCTGGGCCACCAGGGCTACGAGTATGTCGACCTCGGCCGCCTCTGGCAGATCGGCAAGTTCCTCGGCATCGTGTTCTGGCTGGTGCTGATGCTTCGCGGCATTGTGCCCGCCCTGCGCCAGCCCGGTGACAAGAACCTGCTGGCACTGTTGACTGCCTCGGTCGTTGCCATCGGCCTGTTCTACGGTGCCGGCTTCTTCTACGGCGAGCGTACCCATATCTCGATCATGGAGTACTGGCGCTGGTGGATTGTCCACCTATGGGTCGAAGGCTTCTTTGAAGTGTTCGCAACCGCGGCCCTGGCGTTCATTTTCTGCAGCATGGGCCTGGTATCCCGCACCGTGGCGACCGCTGCCAGCCTGGCTTCTGCCAGCCTGTTCATGCTCGGGGGTGTACCCGGCACCTTCCACCACCTGTACTTCTCCGGCACCACCACACCGGTCATGGCAGTGGGCGCCACCTTCAGTGCACTGGAAGTAGTACCGCTGGTGGTCCTCGGCTACGAAGCCTGGGAAAACTGGCGCCTGAAATCCCGTGCCCCGTGGATGGAAAATATCCGCTGGCCGCTGACCTTCTTTGTGGCAGTTGCCTTCTGGAACATGCTGGGTGCCGGCGTACTCGGGTTCATGATCAACCCGCCCATCGCGCTGTATTACATCCAGGGCCTGAACACCACGCCCACCCATGCCCACGCAGCCCTGTTCGGTGTCTACGGCTTCCTGGCCCTGGGCTTCGCGCTGATGATCCTCCGCTATATCCGCCCGCGCATCGTTTTTGACGAGCGGCTGATGAAAGTCGGCTTCTGGTGGCTGAACATTGGCCTGGTTCTGATGCTGTTCACCAGCCTGCTGCCGGTCGGGTTCATCCAGTTCATTGCCAGCGCCAGCGAAGGTCTCTGGTACGCACGCAGCGAAGCCTTCATGCAGAGCGATATCCTGCAGACCCTGCGCTGGGTAAGAACCATTGGCGACGTGGTCTTCATCGTCGGCGCCCTGGCCGTCACCTGGCAGGTGGTAAAAGGGGTCTTCTTCCCGGATCTGGAACCGGTTGCCCTGGAAACTGATGAAAATGGCGCAGCCAGCAAGCTGAGCGCCTGATAAAGAAAGTGCGGGCCACGGAAGGCCCCTCTCTTTGAACCTCAACCAAGGAGTGCTGTCATGAGAATGACTGAACCTGTAACCAAGGCATCCAACGAAGAGTTGATCGAACATATCCTGACCCGTTATCACGACACTCATCGGGACCAGTTACCGGAATTGATTCGGCTTTCCGAACGGGTGGAAAGAGTGCACGGCGGCCATACCGACTGCCCTGCCGGACTCTCGGCTCATCTTACGCAGATGGCCGAGGAGCTGGAGACCCATATGGCTAAAGAAGAGCAAATTCTGTTCCCGATGATCTCCCGCGGCATATCGGGCATGGCGTTGGGTCCAATCTCGGTTATGCGCGCAGAGCATGAGGGCCACGATTCGGCCCTGATCCACCTCGATGCGCTCACCAATAATCTGAGTCTCCCCGAGGGTGCCTGCAACACCTGGCGCAGGCTCTATGAACAAATTGCTGTTTTTCGTGAAGACCTTAAGGAACACATAGCTCTGGAAAACTCCGAGCTGTTCGCCCGCATAGACGGGCTGACGGCCCAGAGTTAGTGGGCTTACCTCCCGAGGGGTATCGGAATTGGTGATCTGATCTGTAATACTTGGTCTATAATCAGGTTAAAAAACAATCGGCAACAGGACCAACCCGATGCCCCAGAACAAGCTGACAGACCGTTTTGGCCGCACCGTCAACTACGTGCGTCTGTCCGTCACCGACCGGTGTGACTTCCGCTGCGTGTACTGCATGGCCGAAGACATGACTTTCCTGCCCCGCCAGCAGGTTCTGACGCTTGAGGAAATCGCCCGCGTTGCCCGCAACTTTGTTGATCTGGGTACCGAGAAAATACGCCTGACCGGCGGCGAGCCCCTGGTACGGAAGGATATTCTGGAACTGGTCAAGGAAATCGGCACCTACGGGCTGCGCGATTTCGCCATGACTACCAATGGCAGCCAGCTACCCGCCATGGCCGAGCCCCTGCGCAAGGCCGGTATGCATCGCCTGAACATCAGCCTGGATTCTCTGGATGCGGAGAAATTCCACAACATTACCCGCACCGGCAAACTCTCCCAGGTGCTGGACGGCATTGATGCTGCCCGGGAGGCCGGCTTCCGCGGCATCAAGATCAATACCGTGGTGATGAAAGGCCGCAACGATGAAGAGGTCCCCGAGCTGGTCGAGTTCGCCCGGAAGAAGAACGTGGACATCACCTTTATCGAAGAAATGCCCCTGGGTGAGATTTCAGAGCATGATCGTGGCCTGGCCCTGTGCACCAGTGAGGAAGTGCGGGACATCATCCGAAAGCACCACGAGCTGGTGCCTGCCACCGAGGATACCGGCGGTCCTGCGCGTTATTACCGCATGGAAGATAGCAAGACCCGGGTCGGTTTCATTTCACCCCATTCCCACAACTTCTGCTCCACCTGCAACCGGGTGCGGGTAACCGTCGAAGGGCGTCTGCTACTGTGTCTGGGCAACGAGCACTCGGTGGATCTGCGCAGGGTTCTGCGGGGCAATCCGGTGACCGATGACAAGCTGCGGGAGACCATCATCAATGCCATGGATCTGAAGCCTGAGCGGCATCACTTCTCCAGTAACGGGGATGTGCAGATTCTCCGGTTCATGAACATGACTGGCGGTTGAAAAGCCAGCATAAAAAAGGGGCCAGATGAAGGTTTTCATCTGGCCCCTTTTTCGTTTCTAGTGGTCCATTCCATCCATGCTGTTCATATTCATTCCAGCATTCAGGTTCTTCATCGTTACCTCGCTGAACGCCAGCACCTCACCACCATGTGAATTGGCAAAATGATCTGCATCAGCCTTACTGGCAAACGATGCCAGTGTTGGCCCCATGGCACCCTTGCGGTTGGAACCAACGACGTAGAAGGCCTCACGGGCGTCGATCAGAGAGGTGTCGTCCGGGCTTGACCAGTCAGTCTCGGCCATATCGTGCACATACAATGTGTGATTTCGGTTGATGTTCTCCGGTTGGAGCGCCCAGGCGAACATGTCTCGGGTGGAGCAGAACTTGCGGACGTGCTGGTCCTTTTCGGTAATCGCCTGGCCCCTGGGACCGGGGAAGTTTGTAATGACCATGCCGCAAACGTGGCACTCGTCGCCGGTTGCGAAATTAACCGGGGCGGCTTTGGCAGTCGTTTGTTCTTCGCTACCTGAGCACGCGGTGAATGCGAAGGCTGCCAGGGCGACCAGGAGCCAGTTGGGTTTACTTCTGTTCATCGGGATAACTCCGTTCAGATACGGCGGTTTCGGAAAAGTAACAGAGCGCCTGCCAGCGGGATGGCAAACCACAACACCAGACCAATCCACAGGCCGGCGGCGCCGACGGGCAGATCGGCGCCAAGGCTGAGCACGCCACTGAGCTGGGCGCTGTCGCCAAAGGCAACGATATTGAGCAGGCGGTAGATATCCGTGGGGTTGAGCATCAACAGCCAGGGCAGCAGTTCCGCGCTGAACTGGCCTTCGCTGGCCACCAGGGTACCCAACAGCATCAGGTCGAAGATCAGCACGAAGAAGAACCAGATCGCTAGGGCCAGGCCGGCGGCGATGGGCTTTTCGCTGACCCGGACACTGATCACATAGGCTAGGGCAATAAAGCCCCACCCCAGTAGCACGGTAGAGCCGATGAAGCGCAGCATGGCTGCCGCGAGACTGGCGATGGCCACGTCTTCGACCAATACGGCAATGGCCACGCCCGTTACGCCGAAACCAATTACGGTGGCCAGCGCGAGGGTCAGACCATGGCCCAGAAACTTGCCGAGCAGCAGTTGGCTCCGACTCAGTGGGTAGGTCAGCAGCAACAAAAGGGTTCCCCCCTCTTCTTCGCCCACGATGGCGTCGTACGCCAACAACAATGCGATCAGTGGAATGAGGAAAATCCCAAGGCTCGCGAGGCTGGCAATGGTGGCCGGCGTGGAGGCATACCCCACCTGCCCCGACGCTGCGGCACCAAACCAGGCGATGCCCAAAGCCAGGGTCGCAAACACCAGGGAAATGGCCATCAACCAACGATTGCGCAGGCTATCGCTGAGTTCTTTTCGGGCAATGGTCCAGATACTGTTCACTTGCTGCCTCCCCGGTGGGCCAGGCCACCCGAACCGATAAAGTGCACGTAGATGTCTTCCAGGCTGGGCTGATGAATGCTGATATCGGCCACTTCACCCGAGGCCATTACGGCATTCAGCAGCGTCATCTTTTCCCTCGGCTGCACATCTACCTGCAGGCGCCCGCTGTCAGTCCTGAGGATCAGGCCACTGTTACTCGATGCCCTGTCAATTACCTTTTCCAGCGCCGAGATACTGTTCGCGGGATCCAGAGACAGGGTTACCGGCATATTGGCCTGCCGCCTCAACGCGGCCAGATCCCCGGCGGCCTTCAGCGCACCATTGGTAAGAATGGCGGCACGATCAATATAGGGTTCGACACCGGGCAGGACGTGGGAACACAGCACGATGCCCGTGCCGCCATTACGCAACTCTCGTAGCAGCCGGTACAGGTCTGCCGTGGCGACCGGATCCAGTCCAACGGTAGGCTCATCCAGCATCAGCAGCTTGGGCTCGCCCAGCAGCGCCTGGGCCAGACCAAGACGCTGGCGCATGCCTTTCGAGTAGGTCTTGGTGCGGGCATTCATGGCATCGCCCAGGCCCACCTGCTCAAGCAGTCGGGGCACTTGCTGCAATGACGCACCTTTCAGCCGGGCAAAATGGGTAAGAATCTCCCGCCCGGTCAGTTGCGGATAAAACATCACATTCTCAGGCAGGTAACCGATGTGCTGGCTCACCTGCGGATCCCCGGCGTGACCACCCAGCACGGAAACCGAGCCCTGATTGGGCGTCATCAACCCCAGAATCAGCTTGATGCAGGTTGTCTTTCCGGCCCCGTTGTGACCAAACAATCCCAGGATCTCGCCCGGCTCCAGGCGCAGATCAATTCCGTGCAGCACCGGGCTCTTGTCGTACCGGTAACTCACATTTTCAAGGTGAAAACAGCTCATCGGATCTCCGGTTGAAGCTCTGCGGGCATCCGCATCAGAGGGTGGGAATCGGTGACACCGGCGGCCTTGACCACCGGAAACGCATCCTGCACCCAGCGCAGGGTATCCACCGCCGGGCTGAACATCAGAACCTTGGCTTCCGGGTATTTCCACAGCAGCCGGTCCACGTTGTCGTTGGGCTCATAGGGCACATCGCCAACGCCATCCTGATTCCGGTCCCAGCCCAGGTAATCACTCCAGAAATTGCCGCTGTTACCTTTCGACCACTCCTGGGTGCGGGTGGCCACATACTTGACCTGCCGCTGATTGTTCACGAACGCGTTGCCAAAAACCTCGTTGTCTTCCGAACCCGCCGTCAGATGAATGCCGATATTACTGTCAGCGAAAACATTGCCCTCAAAGGTGTTGTACAGGGAGTTATAGATAAACACCGCCTTGCCTTCGGCGCCCTCAATGGCAACACCAGCTGTCTGCCCCTGGGACACCCCCGTCACCACATTCCCCCGCAGCTCCGACTGGGTAATGAAATTCATCAGAATCCCGTAGTTCTCATCATTCACCGACCGGTTGTTGATCACCGTCAGACGCTTGCTCTGCATCAGCGCATAACCGGTTCGGGTGTTGCGGGTAACGTTGTTCTCAAGCAGATTATTCATCGAGTACATGTAATGAATGCCATAACGCAGATCCGCCATCTCATTGCCGCGGATCGTATTGTTATTCGCCGTCTCGATATAGATCGCATCCCGGGTCTGACGAATGTCATTGCCCTCAATCAGGGCCCCGGTCGTGTTGAACAGATGAATCCCGTTACCCCGGTCATTCGGACGCAGCGAGTCATCACCTCGAATCGTATTATTGCGAACCGTCACATCCGGCGTTGCATCCAGCCACACCCCAAAACCCGGCCCATCCAACCGGTTGTTCTCCACCACGACACCGCGCGCCCCCCGGGCGACAAAAATCCCCGCATCCAGCTCGTTCAGATTGCTGCCCCAGTTACGAACGGCACAGCCGGAAAACGTCACCTCCTCGGCGACGATATCCACCGCATTGCCCTGCCCGCCCGGGTCAATCACTGTTTCTTCATGACAAGACACAGACACCCCGGACACCCGGATTGCCAGAGACGAAATCTGCTCAGGGGGAAGCTCAAAGCTCGCACCCGGTTCCAGGGCATCAAGCTGTTCTTGCAGGTCCGCTTGCGCGGTCAGCGATAAAAGAGCGACTGTCAGGGCCACTCCATAACGCAACAGTGGATACATCTATGATTCTCTATAAGTGAAGCAGGTCCGAAGCCACCGCCCTAGGTACGGCAAGCCAAGAGGAGAACCCTTTCCAAAACTGTGCGGAGCCATGGATGGCGGAGCCCAAGCGCCACATGGATGTGCCGCAAGGAGCGTGTTTTGGAAAGGGTTCTCCTCTTGGGTTGCTTCTCCGAAGTTGGAAATCACCAGGACTCCCAAAAGGAGTCCCGGCGAAAGAGAGGCCTATCAGGCCTTCTCTACAATCATGCGACCGCGCATCTCCATATGCAGCGCATGACAGAACCAGTTGCAGTAGTACCAGTGCACCCCGGGACGATCCGCCTTGAAGGTCACCGAAGCCGTCTGCTGCGGACTAATCTCCATGCTCACACCATGGTTCACCATGCAGAAACCGTGGGTCACATCCTCAATGGTGTCCAGGTTGGTAACGTACACCGTCACCTCATCACCCTGCTTCACCTTGAACTCAGTCATCCCGTACTGCGGCGCAATCGAGGTCATGTAAACACGAACCTTGTTGCCATCCCGGATAACCTTGTTGTCGACTTCCAGAGTCACACCATCCTTCTTGGCCTGCTCAACAGCAGAGGCAAAGAACGGATCGTCACGCTCGTAGATCTTCCGTGTCTTGATCTGATCACGACGTACAAGGATGCAGTCGTGGGGCTCAGCGAAGGTCGGGCCGTCGTGAACCAGCTTCATCTCCTCGCCGGAGATATCGATCAACTGGTCGTTCTCCGCGTGCAAAGGTCCAACCGGGAGGAACCGGTCCTTGGAGAACTTCGACAGTACCACCAGCCACTTGCCATCAGCATCCCGGGATTCGGTCAGGGACGCGTGGTTGTGGCCCGGCTGATAATGCACGTCCAGCTTCTGACGGATGTAGTTCACATCCTCGCCGTTGTAGTGCCTGATGGCATCGGCAATGTTCCACTTGGCCACCTGGCTGTCGATAAACAGAGTGGTGTAGGCATTGCCACGGCCGTCAAAGGTCGTGTGCAGGGGCCCAAGACCCAGTTCCGGCTCGCCCACCACGGTATCCCGCGGCTCGATCTTGCCATCAAACAGATCATCCAGCTTGTCGATCGCAATGATGGACACGGTCGGAGACAGCTTGCCGTTGGCAATGAAGTATTTGCCGTCCGGAGAGGTATTCAGACCGTGCGGGTTCTTCGGAACCGGAATGTAACGGGTCAGCTCCGAGCCGGCACGACCGTCTACCACAGGCACCTTGGAATCACCCAGGGTCTTGTAGTTGCCATTCTTGACCGCCTGCTCAATACGCTCGATGTTGAACACCACCGCCCAGTCGCGATCGTTGCGCATGGTACCGGCCAGATCCAGCGCCTTCTCCGAGTTGTAGCAGGTGGAGCAGGCGTATTTGCCGGTGTAGTCGGCATCGGTGTTATCGAGGTTACCGTCAACAATCACCTGGAAGGCCACCTCCATGGTTTCCGCATCCAGGGCGTTAAACATGGTAAAGCTGCTCTCAAGGCTGGTGTCGCTGCCATCGTTCGGATGGGGAATGACATACTCGGCGTTGCAGAACACATACTTGGTCTTGGGCACCTTCTGAAGCCGCAGGCCGTGAATGGCCTGAACGTTCGGAATCGTGGTGATCTTGTCACACTTCATGATATCCAGGCGGATACGGGCAACGCGGGTGTTGGCCTTGTCGTTGATGAACAGGTATTTGCCGTCGTAACGACCGTCCGTCATGGAAATGTGGGGGTGGTGGGAATCGCCGTTCAGGTGGGTATTGTCATGGCCCAGAACGTCCTTGCTCTCGTTGCTGATACCCCAGCCCGTCGCGGAATCCACGTTGAATACGGGGATACGCATTAGCTCCCGCATGGAGGGTACGCCCAGAACCCGAACCTCACCGGAGTGACCACCGCTCCAGAAGCCGTAATACTCATCAAGCTCTCCCGGATGGATCACATATTTGTTGCGGGCCTCCTCGGCTGCGGCCGCGAATGCCTCACGGGACATTACCGCGGTGCCAAGCCCTGTTGCACCGGCGACACCTGCCAGAGCAGCAGCCCCCATGAACCGACGGCGACTCTGGCCGCTTTCCGGAAGCTCGTTCAGGTCTTTGGTCAGATCATCTCTTCTTTTCATAACATCCAACTCCGTTATTGGTAATGGCGGTTTACTTCTCATGCTTTCTTTTTTTGGGACTACTCAGGACACCTGAACCACGGGTATTTCCTCCGGGTGGCCCGGTGCATTATGACCACGGCGCTTACCGCGTCGCTTGACGATCAGCGGCGGGCACTTGTGGTCATCGAAATAGGTCATCTGGCAATCCAGGCAGTAATGGCATTCCATGTAGTTGATGTGCCCGTCCGGATGGATCGCCTGAACTTCGCACTCGTGATCGCACAGCCGGCAGGGGTTGCCACACTCCTTGCGCCGCTTGAGCCAGTCGAACACTCTCAATTTGCTGGGCAGCGCCAGGGCTGCACCCAGCGGACACATGTAGCGGCAGAACACCTTGCGGGTGAACAGGTTGACCACCAGCAACAGGACGGCGTAAGTCACGAAAGGCCAGCTACGATCAAACTTGAGGGTGATGGCGGTCTTGAACGGCTCTACCTCGGCCAGGCGCTCGGCGGTTGCCATGGAATCGAGGGACACCCCGAACAGCACCAGCAGGATGATGTACTTGATGGCCCAGAGCCGTTCGTGCACTGCAAAGGGCACGGTGTATTGAGGCACCTTCAGCTTCCGGGCAATTTCATTCAGCAATTCCTGGAGTGCACCGAATGGGCACAACCAGCCGCAGTAAACCGCCCGCCCCCAGAGCAGGACGATGGCGGCCACCACGGCCCAGAGGATGAACAGCATCGGGTCGATCAGGAACGTGCTCCAACTGAACCCGCTGATCAGGCTATTGGCAAATGTGAGCACGTTGACGATGGACAACTGCCCCATGGCGTACCAGCCGATGAAGAACAGCGTGTAGGTCAGAAAGGCGTGGCGAATCCAGCGCATCATCTTCGGCTTTTTCACCAGCCAGTCCTGGAAAAACAGGATGAACATCAGCACACCGATACCGATACCCAGCACCACAATCTGGAATTCCCGCTGGTACCACACCTGGACCCACATGGGCTGGCTCTCCAGCCATTCTTCCTCGGACACGACAGGCTCCGGACGGGTGTAATACTGCTCCGGCAACTGATACTCCAGCGGAAACACCTGGAATTCACTATCCAGGGGACCGGTCTGGCGCTTGACCGTGAGTTCGAGTGTCCAGGGGGTGCCGGGATCGAAGTTGTACTGCTGGCGAATAATGAAGATCGCCATCTCGGTGAATTCCGGCATGCCCTCGGCATAGACATCGCTCAGCCGGTAGAAATCCAGGTCGCGGAAGTTGAAGGTATCGCCGAACTGACGGATCTGGATGCGGTCGAAAATGCCACCGCGAACATAACCCGAGCCCTTGAAGGAGTACTCGCCGTTGGCCATGACGGCAATGGCGTGCTCGCCCTCCTCAAGCTCGGATGTCAGCCACTGGTACTGGCTCTCTCCCAGCAGGTTACGACCAATAGTCGGAACATCCAGGTAAGCGGTATACAGATCGATCAGTGGCTCATTTCGTTCTTCGGGCCCTGCGGTATCAACACCCTCGGCTTCCGTACCCTTGAAGGAATCATCCACCTGCCCCTTGGTGAGCAGCAGCCGGCGCACCGAGCCGTCTCCGGTCAGTTCCTCCCAGGTTTTCTGCTCGAAGGCCTGCTTGTCCACGGTAGCCAGCGGCGGACGGGAGCCGTCCTCGCCCTCGACCATACCCAGTTCCACGCCCACCCGATGGGCAGTACGCATGATCACTTCGTTGATGACCATTACGGTTACTGTTGCGCCGGACAAACCGTCAACGGCCACCTTGCGCTCCGAGGAGGTTCCGCCCACGGTTACCCGCTGGTCGGCCTTCAGGCCCGTATACTGGTCGGTAAAGGTGTGAAGCTTACTCTCCGGAATACCCACCAGAAGTATGGGTTCATCGTGGTGGATGACCTTGGCGGCCTTGATGGTGCCTTCGATATCCAGTACCACCAGGGCGTTGACGGGCTTGCCCGAGTAGGCGGGTGTCTGGACAAAGTCCAGGGACTGATAGGCGTAGCCCACCAGTTCATCGCGGGCATAGAGCTCCTGAATGGCTCGGTTGCCTTTCCGGGGGACAACCCTGGTGACTTCCGGGAAAGCCTGCCCGATGACCTGACGACCGGCAACAGGCTCATACTTGGCCAAAGGCGCTGCATTCAGGGCCATGGCCATGATCGACGCGAGAAAGAGAACAGCGAAGCGGGAAAAAACGGACACAGAAGACTCCCTGAGAAAAAGCGCCTTATTGCTTCAGCCTAGGCAAATTAGAGGAAAATCAAATACCTCTTATTGAATACACCTGCCCGGGGTATTGATCGACTTCTCGCTGTCAGCCAAGGCTGACAGCGTTTCCCTGCGTATCGAGGGGGAGGTAATTACTGATATGACCAAGGCGGATAGACTCCACCATCATGGTCAATGGTTGTTGCGCTTCATCAGTGGATGGAGGCGTGCCGCCACGGCCAGACATGGCGGCAACAAACACCACATCCCAGGACTGGCCTGTGGCCCGGGACTCTTCCTCCAGCGCCGCGAAATCCGGTGCTTCATCGGGGGTTTTGTCGACACAGACCACCGGCGTCAGGGCGCCACCCTCGCCGCGCTCAAAGGCGGCTCTTTCTTCCGGGGAGGCCTCGTCCGGCAACTCTGCCCGGCAGAACACGAATAGCAGGCGCTGGGGTTCCTGCTGGCTATAAGAGGCCTGAATCAGGTCACTGTAACTGCTGATCATTTTGGTGAATCCTTACTGGTACCAGGCCGCTGCGATTTACGCCTGGCGGGCAATGAGCTGGTGGTTTGAGGTGAGCCTGCGAACTTCGTCGCACACTTCTTCCACGGCGTCTTCGCCGTAACTCTGTCCGTAGTGTTTCTTGAAGCCGAAGTCGTAGAGCCGGACATGCTCATCGGGCTCGACACCAATGTTCTCGAGGCAAGCCCGGGCGCAGTGCAGCGGGCAGCCATCAATAACCGTGATCGGGCGACCGGATCGGGCGGTTTTCACCAGGGACGGAACCTTGCCACCGACGCCCGAGATGCAGGACATTTCAAATTCGCCGGCATGGTCGAGTCTGACCGCTGCATTGTTGGCCAGCTGCGCCACGTCGGAGCAGCCGGAACATGAGTAGATCAGTGGACGCTGTTTTCTCGCTGTCACTTGTCCTCCCTTCCAGACGCCTGGAGGCTCGCTTTAATGTGGTTAGTTACTGACTGATCTCGATCAGTCGCTGGGGGTCTGAAATAAACAGTCGGCTACGGTTAACCCGCACCAGGCCGTTGGATTTGAGATCCGCCAGAATCCGGGAGAAGGTTTCCGGCTGCATGGCAAGTCTGGAAGCCACCAGGCACTTGGGCAGCGGCAACTCTACTTCTCCACCTTCCTCTGCGCCGTTGGGCAGCAGGTCGATCAGGTAGCGGATCAACCGGTCCCGGGCGTTCTGGACGGTCATAATTTCCAGGTCGTGGAACCGGGAAACGGCGCGTTTGGCGTAATGCCGCAGCGCTGCCTGGGCGTATTCGGGGTTGCTTTCCAGCATGTCCTGATAGGCTTTGACCGGAATCATCAGCACTTCGCTGGATTTGAGGGCCTCAGCGTAGCAGGCATACCGGGGCGGATCGGCGTAGATCATGACTTCGGCGAAGCAGTCACCGGGGGCAATGCTGTCGAGGGTTCGGTCGATGCCGGAGGAGTCCAGGCGGTAAAGACGCAGGCGGCCGGAGATCACGAAGAAGAAGTGGTGCGCCGGCATATCCTGGCGGTAGAGCAGCTGGTGATGGCCAAGACGGATTCTTCGGGATTGCTGGATCAGGTGCTGCAGGTCTTTGCCATTGAGTTCCGAGAACAGTGGATGGCTGCGCAGGGCCTGAAGGCCGTCTTCGTCATCGAAAGGCTTGTTGACGGCGACGAGCACGGGTTTGGTGTAGCGGGTTTCGGCCGTTTGGGTCATTGCCATTGGTGTATCCTCTCTGCATATTCATGCATTCGAAATCATGTTTTAAATAGTAGAAGGATACTGGGGGAAAATCGCTCCCCCCATGGGGGTAGTCGGGGAGTTATTCGGGAGTAATTGACCTAACTCAAAGTGTTCTGTTGCCAACTAATTTGAGCTCAATAGGAATTCACTGAGCCTTGGTATTGGCGGACTGACTGTAGAGCACAGGTTGGCAGCCAGTAGGGCTTCCCAAAACGCGCTCCTTGCGGCACGTCCCTGTGACGCTTGACTGCAGCCATCCATGGCTGCAGACAGTTTTGGGAAGCCCTACTGACCACCAACCTCCCGACCCCGGAGCCAAACCCTTAATTACTGCATCAGGGGCGAGTCTGGGAGTTCCAGATCGACACCTTCCACGCCAGTTTCCGCTGCAAGCACCTGCAGGTACTGACGGAATGCCCGGCGGGTTACACTCTCGCTCAGATACTGCCGGATCTGGGGTTTGACGTGCTCGTACGGGAGCTGCTGGCCGTCGATTCTCTGGTCAACGCGAACGATGTGCCAGCCGTAGCGGGTTTCGATCAGTTCCGGGTTCAGGCCTTCCTGGAGGGCGAGGACCGGGCGCTCGAATTCGTCGACGGTCTGGCCTTTGCTGATCTGGCCGAGGCTGCCTCCCTGGTGACGGGATTCGCAGGCGGAGTATTGTTTGGCCAGTTCGGCGAACTGGGAGCGGCCGTCGATGAGGGACGACAGTAACTGTTGGCCGGCTTCTTCCTGGCGGATGCGTTCCTGGACGTCGTCCGGGGCAGCGGCGAGGAGGATGTGGCTGACAGCCATCAGTGTGGGGCTGCGGAAGCGGGCCGGATTGGCGTTGTAGAAGCGTTCGCAGTCCTGTTCGGTCGGGTCCGGGACGTTGAGTTCGAATTCCAGAACCCGGGCGATGCGGTCTTCTTCGTCGTCGATGTCGTCGAGCTTGAGGCGGCTGGCCTGCTGCAGGAGCAACTCGCGGATGACGAGGCTTTTGGCAGCTTCGTGCCAGGCTTCGGCGACTTCCTCGGCCGGGTGATGCTGCATTTCCCGGGCGATGTCGTCTTCGCCGATGAGGGTTTCACCCACATAGACCGGCGGGAACTGGTTTCTGGGTTTTTCGGCGTCGCCGACGGGGATGAGTTGCATAGCAATAACCTCAGGGAAGATGGGGTCAGATGAAGGCTTTCATCTGACCCGGTTTTCATTTACATCAAGCGCGCTTGCGTACCACCTGGTACTTCCGCCCGAAATACTCCACCGGCACGCTGAGCATGTGCACCAAGCGGGTGAATGGGAAGAGTACGAAGATGGTCAGGCCCAGGAAGATGTGGGTCTTGTAGATCCAGTGCACATCGGCGATGTAGCCGGCCACGCCGCCCTGGAGGGTGACAATGCCCTGAGCCCAGGCCGAGAACTTCAACATGGTGCTGCCATCCAGATGGCCCATGGTGGGCAGGATGGTCAGAAGGCCAAGTGCCAGCTGAACCACCAGAATGACGATGATCATGTTGTCCGCAAAGGTGCTGCTGGCCTTCACGCGTGGGTCGGTCAGGCGGCGCCAGGCGAGCATGCCGCCGCCGATGATCGCCATCACGCCTGCAATACCGCCGACTACGATGGCCATGACCTGCTTGGTGCCAGGCGTCATGAACGGCTCGTAGAAGGCGTGTGGAGTCAGCAGGCCCACCAGGTGGCCGAAGAAGATCACCAGCACACCCACGTGGAACAGCACGCTGGCCATCACCATGTTTTTCTTGCGCAGCATCTGGCTGGAATGGGCTTTCCAGGTGAACTGGCCCTGGTCATAGCGTGCCCAGGTACCAATCACCAGAATCGCGAGAGCAATGTAGGGATAAACCCCGAACAGTAGTGTATTCAGATAGGACATCATTTCCGTTTCCTCCTGCGCCCTCAGGCGCGCCCTGCCTGACGGGGTGTTGCATCCGTCATCAGCTGATCACTCAGGTGAATGGTCTGGGTCTGTTCCAGTTCGCGGCGGCGTTGGCCTACAACGCTGCCGGTACTGCAGGAGCTGCCCTGATCATCAACAAATTTCACCATTTCCTCTTCCCAGACCTTGTCCAGAGCCTCCGGGGTATCGTCGCGCTCTTCCGCGGCGACAATCTCCGCAAGCTCCTGGCGGTTCGCGCTTCGACCGGACAGGGTCAGCAGGGAATCCATCACCACGTGATAGAAGCTTTCCCGTTGATACAGTCGCTCGCCCAGCAAACCCAGGATGTGGTGGATGTCCTCCAGCCAGTTCCGGATCTCGTCCCAGGGGCGGGTGGAGAGGTATTCCAGGAACAGCGGCAGGTAATCCGGCAGCTCCCGGGCGTCGATCTCCAGACCGTTGGTACGGTACTCCTCCATCAGGTCCACCATGGCCTGGCCCCGGTCGCGGGATTCCCCGTGCACGTGTTCGAACAGCAGCAGGGATGTCGCCCGGCCCTTGTCGAACATGCCCACGTAGTTCTCCTGCATGTCCAGCAGGTCGCCATCGCAGATCATTTCTACACAGCGCAGCAGTTGCTCCTTGTTCTGCCTCGGCAGCCGGCTGTCCTCAAGGACTGCGGCTACCAGGGCGTCTTTGGAGGCCTGGAGTTCTTCGGTCGGGTACTCAAGCACCCGTGCCAGTACTTTCAAGAGTTGCATCTCGGCCTCCTTATTCCTGCAGCTGTTTCGGGTCAACCTGCTTCACGGTCGACAGCTTCTGAACCATGCTGGTGGTCTGCTTTCGGCCACCGAACATGTTGAACTTGCTGTCGCCGTTGCAACCTTCACCGAAGCTGAAACCACAACCATTGCGCTCGCCGTGGGCGGTGGCATCGGGGAAGGCTTCCTTCGCCAGCTCGCGATGGCTGGTGGGAATCACGAAGCGATCCTCGTAGTTGGCGATGGCCAGGTAGCGATACATTTCGTCCGCCTGGGCCTTGGTCAGACCGGCTTCCTCCAGGGCGCGCAGGTCTTCCTTGCCTTCAACGGTTTCAGCACGCTTATACAGGCGCATGGCCATGATCCGCTTGAGAGCCAGCACAATCGGCTTCTCATCACCGGCAGTGAGCAGGTTGGCCAGGTACTTCACCGGGATCCGCAGGCTTTCGATCTTCGGCAGTACGCCGTCGAACTCGACTTTGCCGGCCTCCGCCGCAGACTGGATCGGGCTCAGGGGCGGCACGTACCAGACCATGGGCAGGGTGCGGTATTCCGGGTGCAGCGGCAGGGCCAGTTTCCAGTCCACTGCCATCTTGTACACCGGGCTTTGCTGGGCAGCTTCGATCACGTTCATCGGAATGCCGTCCTTCTTCGCCTGCTCGATCACTTTCGGATCGAACGGGTCGAGGAAGATTTCCAGCTGCTTCTCGTAGAGCTCATGCTCGCCCGGGGCGCTGGCCACTTCTTCGATGCGGTCGGCGTCGTACAGCAGCACGCCCAGGTAGCGAATCCGGCCAACACAGGTCTCGGAGCACACAGTGGGCATACCGGCTTCGATCCGCGGGTAGCAGAAAATGCACTTCTCGGATTTGCCGGTTTTCCAGTTGAAGTAGATCTTCTTGTACGGACAGCCGGAGACACACATCCGCCAGCCACGGCACTTGTCCTGGTCGATCAGGACGATACCGTCTTCCTCACGCTTGTAGATGGCACCGCTCGGGCAGCTGGCAACACACGCCGGGTTCAGGCAGTGCTCGCACAGGCGCGGCAGATACATCATGAAGGTGTTCTCGAACTGGCCGTAGATATCCGCCTGCACCTGGTCAAAGTTCTTGTCCTTGCGGCGCTTGGCGAACTCGGTACCGAGAATCTCTTCCCAGTTCGGACCCCATTCGATTTTCTGCATGCGCTGGCCGGAAATCAGCGAGCGCGGCCGGGCAACCGGCTGGTGCTTGGTATCGCCAGCGGTGTGCAGGTGCTGGTAATCGAAATCGAACGGCTCGTAGTAGTCGTCGATCTGGGGCAGATCCGGGTTGGCGAAGATGTTCGCCAGTACCCGGAAACGGCCACCGATCTTCGGGCGGATCTTGCCGGAGCTGTCGCGCATCCAGCCGCCCTTCCACTTGTCCTGGTTCTCCCACTCTTTCGGGTAACCAATACCGGGCTTGGTCTCGACGTTGTTAAACCAGGCGTATTCCATGCCTTCACGGCTGGTCCATACGTTTTTGCAGGTTACTGAACAGGTGTGGCAACCAATGCACTTGTCCAGGTTCAGCACCATGCCGACTTGGGAACGGATTTTCATTTTACAGCCTCCTGAACAGTGTCATTGCCTTCGCCGTCGAGCCAGTCGACGTTGTGCATCTTGCGGACCACCACGAACTCGTCGCGGTTGGAGCCAACAGTGCCGTAGTAGTTGAACCCGTACGAGTACTGGGCGTAACCGCCAATCATGTGGGTCGGTTTCGGGCATACCCGGGTAACCGAGTTGTGGATACCGCCCCGGGTGCCGGTGATTTCGGAACCAGGCACGTTCACGATCCGCTCCTGGGCGTGGTACATCATTACCATGCCGGGCATCACGCGCTGGCTCACCACCGCACGGGCCGCAATGGCGCCGTTGGCATTGAACAGCTCGATCCAGTCGTTGTCCTCGATGGCCAATTCTTTGGCGTCGTCCTCACTCAGCCACACAATCGGGCCACCGCGGGACAGGGTCAGCATCAGCAGGTTGTCGCTGTAGGTGCTGTGGATACCCCACTTCTGGTGCGGCGTGATCCAGTTCAGTGCCTTCTCGGGCTGACCGTTGCTGCGCTGATTGAGCATGTAGCTCACGGTCTTGGTGTTGATCGGCGGGCGATACACCAGCAGGCTCTCGCCGAAGGCCCGCATCCACTCGTGGTCCTGGTAGAACTGCTGGCGGCCGGTCAGGGTGCGCCAGGGGATCAGTTCGTGCACGTTGGTGTAGCCGGCGTTGTAGGACACATGCTCGTCTTCCAGGCCAGACCAGGTGGGGCTGGAGATGATCTTGCGCGGCTGCGCCACGATGTCCCGGAAGCGGATCTTTTCCTCTTCCTTGTTGGTCGCCAGGTGGGTGTGGTCCAGACCGGTAATGTCGGACAGCGCCTGCCAGGCCTTCACCGCCACCTGGCCATTGGTTTCCGGAGCCAGGGTCAGGATCACTTCCGCCGCATCTATCGCGCTTTCAATTTTCGGGCGGCCCGCGTTGGCGCCGTCGATGTGCTTGTAGTTCAGGTCACCCAGGAACTTCACTTCTTTCTCGGTGTTCCAGTTGATGCCCTTGCCACCGTTACCCAGCTTGTCCATCAGGGGACCGAGGGAGGTAAAGCGCGCGTAGGTGTTCGGGTAATCCCGCTCAACGGTCATGAAATTGGGCGCGGTCTTGCCCGGGATCAGGTCGCACTCGCCTTTCTTCCAGTCTTTCACATCAAACGGCTGGCCCAGTTCCGCTGGCGCATCGTGCAACAGCGGCAGTGTGACCACGTCTTTCTCGACACCCAGGTGGCCTTCGGTGGCTTTGGAGAACGCCTTGGCAATGCCCTTGTAGATCTCCCAGTCACTGCGTGCTTCCCAGGCCGGATCAGTGGCCGCGGTCAGCGGGTGAATGAACGGGTGCATATCCGAGGTATTCAGGTCGTTCTTCTCGTACCAGGTTGCGGTCGGCAAAACGATGTCCGAATACAGACAGGTGGTAGACATGCGGAAGTCCAGGGTGACCAGCAGGTCCAGCTTGCCTTCGGGCGCTTCGTCACGCCATTTCACTTCCTGGGGCTTGGCACCACCTTCGTGGCCCAGGTCCTTGCCCTGCAGGCCGTTCTTGGTGCCCAGCAGGTACTTGAGCATGTACTCGTGGCCCTTGCCGGAGGAGCCCAGCAGGTTGGAGCGCCAGATGAACAGGTTGCGCGGGCAGTTCTCGGGTGCTTCCGGGTCCTCGCTGGCAAAGGCCAGGGAGCCATCCTTCATGGATTTGGCCACATAGTCGGGCACTTCCATGCCCGCCTTCTCCGCTTCAGCGGCAATGGTCAACGGATTGCGGTTCAGCTGTGGTGCCGACGGCAACCAGCCCATGCGCTCGGCGCGCACGTTGTAGTCGATCAGGCTGCCACCAAACTTCGACTTGTCAGCCAACGGTGACAGGATCTCGTCCACGCCCAGCTTCTCGTAGCGCCACTGGCCAGAGTGGGCATAGAAGAAGGAGGTGGAGTTCATGTGCCGGGGCGGACGCTGCCAGTCCAGACCAAACGCCAGCGGCTGCCAGCCGGTCTGCGGGCGCAGTTTTTCCTGGCCGACATAGTGGGCCCAGCCACCGCCACTCTGGCCGATACAGCCACACATGATCAGCATGTTGATCAGGCCGCGGTAGTTCATGTCCATGTGGTACCAGTGGTTCATACCGGCACCCACGATAACCATGGAACGGCCCTTGGTTTTGTCGGCGTTGTCGGCGAATTCACGGGCGATGCGGATCACTTTCTCGGCGGGCACGCCGGTGATCTTTTCCTGCCAGGCCGGGGTGTATGGCTTCACTTCGTCATAGGAAGTGGCGCCGTCGTCGTCGCCCAGACCACGACTGATGCCGTAGTTGGCAACCATCAGATCGTAAACGGTGACAACGCGGCCTTCAGAGCCATCCGCCAGCTGTACCTTGCGGGTACCCAGCTTGTGCTTAAGCACATCCTTGATTTCAACATGCTTGAAGTGGTCATGCTCGATACCACCGAAGTACGGGAAGGCAACGTCCACAACCTCGTCGTGCTTCTCGACCATAGAGAGCTGCAGGTTGACGTCTTTTTCCTTGGCGGTCTGCTTGAGGTTCCACTTGCCCTTCTCGCCCCAGCGGTAGCCGATGGAGCCGTTGGGCGCGGTCAGTTCCCCAGACGCCTCGTCGATGGCAATGGTTTTCCATTCCGGGTTGTTCTCTTCACCCAGTCCGTCCACCAGATCGCTGGCGCGCAGGAAACGGCCCGGCACATAGCTGCCGTCGTCCTTTTCTTCCAGCATGACCAGGTACGGCATGTCGGTGTAACGGCGTACGTAATCGGTGAAGTACTCACTGGGCTTCTCGACGTGGAACTCTTTCAGGATCACGTGGCCCATGGCCATGCCCAGAGCCGCGTCGGTACCCTGCTTGGGGTTCATCCACTCGTCGGACAGCTTGGAGACTTCTGCGTAATCCGGAGTAATGGCGACAGTCTTGGTGCCCTTGTAGCGCACTTCGGTAAAGAAGTGGGCATCCGGGGTACGAGTCTGGGGTACGTTAGAGCCCCAGGCAATGATGTAGCCGGAGTTGTACCAGTCCGCGGACTCGGGCACGTCGGTCTGCTCACCCCAGGTCTGAGGGGAGGCCGGCGGCAGGTCGCAGTACCAGTCGTAGAAACTCATGCAGACGCCACCGATCATGGACAGGTAACGGCTGCCGGCCGCGTAGGAAACCATGGACATGGCGGGAATCGGCGAGAAGCCGATAATGCGGTCCGGGCCATACTTCTTGGCGGTGTAGACGTTGGAAGCCGCGATCAGCTCGTTGACTTCATCCCAGCTGGAGCGAACGAAACCGCCCATGCCGCGACGAGGCTTGTATTCCGCCGTTTTCTTGGGATCTTCAACAATGGACGCCCACGCATCGACGGGATCCTTGTGCTCGACTTTTGCCGCGCGCCAGAGCTTCATCAGGTGCTTGCGCATCAGCGGGTATTTCAGGCGGTTGGCGCTGTACATGTACCAGGAATAGCTGGCACCACGGGGGCAGCCGCGAGGCTCATGGTTGGGCAGGTCCGGACGGGTACGGGGGTAATCGGTTTGCTGGGTTTCCCAGGTCACCAGGCCGTTCTTGACGTAAATTTTCCAGCTGCAGGAGCCGGTACAGTTTACGCCATGGGTGGAACGCACGATCTTGTCGTGCTGCCAACGCTGGCGGTAGCTATCTTCCCACTCGCGACTGACTTCGTGGGTTTCGCCATGGCCGTTTGAGAACGGCTCGCGCTTCTTCCTGAAGTAATTAAGTTTATCGATCAAATGACTCATGGTCTCTCTCTCCGTCTGCCGGATCGTTGCTCCGATTTGAGACCATTGTGTGTGAGAAAAACCGCGAAATCTGCGTGGTTACTACCTCATAACCCGCTTCTACCACCCTGGGGGTAGGTGGCTTATATCCCCGGGTGGAGTAGGTGTTCACGCTCGTGCCGGCGACTTTCCCTGGCAAAGAGGAAAAGACAGCCCACAAGCAGCAGGAAGAGAATCATGAAGACCGCACTGCGGACGCCCAACCAGTGGTTAACGCTGCTGAAGATCACTGGCAGAACAAAGGCTACCGAACAGGCGCTGACCAGCAACAGGCCGGCCACAAACGCCGCAACCCGACGGTTTTCAATGATTACCAGCCGCTGAAGACCTCCCATGGTGCACCCCATGGCCATACCGAGGGCGACCACAAATACCGCCTCGACTCGGATGGGAAGCGCAAACTCAATACGGATGACCGAATCAACGCCCTGGACAAACAGCGTCATCGGTGGGTAGGACAACACGAACAGTGCAACAAGACAGACCAGCAGGGCCCGACTAACCACCTTTGCACTGCCTAAGCGATCAGAAAGCCCGCCTCCGACTATCTGGGCCAGGGCACCGGGAATAACAAACCATTGGGCCAGACGCGCACCGGAATCCACTGACAGATCGAACTGGGAGGACAGATAATCCGGCAGCCACAAAGCCAGCGCAAAGAAACTTCCCGCCACAACGCCAAAGTAGGCGCAGAGCTGTCCGGCTCGTTTTCGCCGCATACCACGTATCAGTACACGAACAGACGTTTCCGCGCCGGGCTCCGCGGCGGCATCCTCGGGATCGGTAAGCAACAACAGCAGCACAAGCACCAGGGCAAGCACGATGAGATAGGCCAGTGGCACCGCATGCCAGGAAAATGCCTGGTGAATCAATGGTACCAGGTAGTAATTAAAACCCGCGCCAGTCACACCCGCGCCAAAGCCCCCAAGAACCAGGCCGAGACGCGGGGAATCGCAGTGTCCCGTCACAAACTGCAACCCGGCACTGTAAAAACCGCCAGCAAGTCCGAGACCGCCGGCGGCAACCAGGTACCCGGGGAAGGTATCGGTAGTCAGGAGTATCACCATGCATGCAGCAAGTCCGGCCAGACAGAAAAGCATGATCCGGCGAGCGCCGAATTTTTGCGCCGCCAGGCCAGCCGGAATTGCCAGGACAGCGCCTACCGCCATCGGCATTGCCAGAAGGAACCCGAACTGAAAATTGCTGAGATCCAGTTCCGAGCGTAGATGGACTCCGGCCACCGCAAACAGCGTCCAGCAGCCGGCGGCGACAACAAAGCCTGCCACAGCCAACGGCAATACCACTGCCAATGACGCCAGCCGGTCATCTGCACGATCCGTTTCGGACTTCATTACTGTCGCTCTTGTGGAAACTTGCTTTTCAGTTTCATCTTTTGCTCATAAAAGGGTCAAAGATTATGATGGGTTACCAACCATTGGGGTAATTGACTATCCTCAAGGAGGTATCACGGAATCCAGGTGCGGGGCATAATTCACTCAGCCCCGTCAAACGCATTGATGCGCAAGAGACTTAATGAAATCCAGAAGCCCGCTTGTAACCCGAATCGCCCTCGTCGTTGGCGCCGTGGTGGTGACAGCCCTTGTCAGCATGGCGGCCACGCTTGCGGTTTCCAAAAGCATCGAGGGCAATGCCACCGCGATCAATCTGGCCGGCGCCCTGCGCATGGGCGCCTTCCAGCTACTCGCCCGCAGTGCAGGCCCCTTTGCCGTAGAATCCGGCCAGGGATCAATCCGGGAACTGCTGGATCGGTATGAAACAAAGTTGGCCAACACCGGGATCACTGACGCTATTCCGGAGAACCCGGAACATCCTCTGGCCCGCCAGTACCAGGCTATCCTCGACTCCTGGGAAGCCATGCTTCGCCCGGCGCTTCAGAATCACCTGCAGGGCACACCGGTCGATGATGCCATGCTGGACGCAACACAGAACTACGTGGACGATGTGGACCAGCTGGTTACCATGCTGGAACAGCGAACCGAAGCCCGCATTGACCTCCTGCACCTTATTCAGATCATCAGCCTGGCCTTCTCTATCCTGATCATTGTGGCGCTGTTCATTGATCTGAAAAACCGCATCCTTCGACCACTGCGAAAGCTGGTCAGTATCGCCATTGCTGTTGGCGAACAGGACTTTACCCGCAAAGCCAACCTGGGCGGCTCCGACGAACTGGCGAAGCTGGGCCAAGCCTTCGACCAGATGACCAGCGAACTGGCCCTCACCTACTACGAGCTGGAGGAACGTGCACGTCTGAAAACGGAAGAGCTTGAAAAAAGCCACACCGCCCTTCAGCTACTGCACTCCGCAAGCCGCGACCTGTTCGCCAAGCATGACCTCTGTCATGGGGCGATACCCATGCTTCAGGAACTTGAGCAGCTCCTTGGCATCGGCCCGATTCGTCTCTTCCTGCATGACAAGCAGTCTTCCGAGCCGGTTGAGGCTATCACGACAGCCAGCCGAGAACGTCCCTTCTATTGTCGTGATCACCACTGTAACGCCTGCCTGGTCAAACCTGAGGTATACGATGAACTGCCGTTGGAGAATAACGACGGCCGCAGGCTTCTTCTTCCAATCCGGACGCCCGGGCAACTCCTCGGCACACTGGAGGTCTGGTATCCCGCTGCAGAGGGTCTGTCGAAAACCAACCGCCGCCTGCTGGAAACCCTTAGCGACCAGCTGGCAACGGCCATTTTCCTGGAACGACAGATTACCGAGGAACAGCAGCAGACACTGGCCGAGGAACGTACGGTGATCGCCCGGGAGCTCCATGACTCCCTCGCCCAGTCACTGTCGTACTTGAAAATGCAGGTTGCCCGGCTGCGCCGACTTGACATCGAGGGCGAACAACAGGAAATTCACGAGGCCATTCTTGATGAATTGAGCACCGGCCTGAACAGCGCCTATCGCCAGCTCCGGGAGTTGCTGGCCACCTTCCGGCTGAAGCTGGATACACCAGATCTGTTTACAGCCCTGGAAAAGACCATCGAAGAGTTTTCAGAGCGGCTGGGTAAGCCGGTTGAGCTGCAGTACAATCTGCCGCCACAGACCCTGTCTCCGAATGAGGAGATACACACCCTGCAGATCGTGAGAGAAGGCCTTGCCAACGCTGTGAAACATGCAGATGCCACAAACATAAGTGTGGCAGTTGTATTTGAATCGCCCCAGGTAAGGGTTCGGATCCGCGACAACGGCAAAGGCCTGCCCGGCAGTGACCAGCCCGTAAACCACTACGGTCTGATTATCATGAAGGACCGTGCCCGCAACCTTGGCGGTAAAGTTGAGGTAAGCAACCGCGATGAAGGGGGTGTGGAGGTCTCCCTGGGCTTTGTTCCAAAAAGCCGGAACCTGATTCCCACCGAAGCATCAAACGCCTGACAACAAGAGAGAACCCGATGTCTGAGTCACCCGCAAGTATTCTGTTGATCGACGATCACCCGCTTCTTCGCCAGGGCATCAAACAGTTGATCGACATGGAAGACGATATGGTCGTGGCCGGAGAGGCCAGCAATGCCGCCGACGGTATTCGGAAGGCGACCGAGCTGGAGCCCGACCTGATCCTGATGGACCTGAACATGCCGGAGATGGACGGCATCGAGGCGCTTAAGAAATTGCGGGAACAGAACATCAGCTCCCGCATTGTGATGTTTACCGTGTCAGACCAGGAAGACGACGTTGTTGCGGCACTCCGGGCCGGTGCAGACGGCTACCTGCTGAAAGACATGGAACCGGAAGACATGATCAAGCAGCTCCATCAGGCGGCAGTCGGTAAAATGGTGATCAGTGAACGACTTACAGCTTTGCTGGCCGAGGCGCTTCGCTCAAATAAGCCCCAGCAAGCATCACGCCCGGATTTCGACAGCCTGACACCCCGAGAGAAAGATATTCTGCGTCATATTGCCGAGGGGCTCTCAAACAAGATGATCGGCCGCAAGCTCGACATCAGTGACGGCACCGTCAAGGTCCACGTGAAGCACCTGCTGAAGAAACTGAACCTGCGCTCACGGGTGGAAGTTGCTGTTTGGGCGGTGGAAGAAGGCCTTCACAAAGGCTGAGTTATATCAAATCGTTTCAGAAAAGTTTGCTTTACTCTGTGCCGGTTACTGACCGCCCGGAGTAAAGCATGGCCTTTTCACTACCTTCCATTGCCTCCCTGAAATCTCCCCTGATTGGGCAAACGTTGTTGGTCCTTCGGGAATACCTGCCCTCCCCCGTGCCCGTGCTGGGCGCTATTGATCGCCGAATCCCGGTGCCCCTGAAGCAGCTGGCTGCAGAAGCGCCGCTCAACCGCATTTTTGGCCAGGCAATTAATGACGGCGAATTCGATGACTTCGAAGGCCGCCGTATTCGCCTGGAAGTTAACGGCGGACAACCCGGTATCACCATTGGCTTCTGGGCCGGCCGCCTCCGAGTAATCGATGGCCCCGGCGAGGCAACCATTCGCGGTTCACTGGCTGCTTTCAGGGCGCTTGCGGAACGCCGACAGGATCCCGACCAGTTGTTTTTCCAGCGTCGGCTGGTCATTGAAGGCGATACCGAGCTAGGACTACGCCTGAAAAACCTGCTCGACAGCGTGGAGTGGCGGGTGAAGATCGACTATCTTTCCAAAAGGTTCAAGAGCCGCCCATGGCGGCAAAGCAAACCCCAAATTTGAGGAAATACAATGGCTAAACACGACAGCGAACTCCCCAAAACCTTCGTTAACTTCAGCGAACGGTTTCCAGAGCTGCAACAAGCGCACAAACAGCTTGGTAAGGCCCTCGCCGATGCCGGCCCTCTGGATGAAAAGTCGCGTGCTCTGGTTAAACTCGGCATTTGCGTTGGTGCGGGTCGAGAATCCGCATTGAAATCCCACATTCGTCGCAGTCTGGAACTGGACATTACTCGCGAGGAAATCGAGCACGCACTGGTGCTGGGCATGAATTCAATAGGTTTTCCGGCAACGGTTGCTGCCTGGCAGTGGGCGCAGGAAGCACTCAGTAAGGAATAAGGCTCGCCAACAGATCAAGAAGGTGCGAGCGTTTTCAGCAATCTGGGCGGCCCAGAAGGCGAAGGCCGCCACCCTCTGACTATTTAGAGTTGGTCGTTCAAAATATAATCCCGAAGCGCCACAGCATTGTTGTGCTCGGTATCCTTCGCGGCAAACACGAGCGTTATGCGGTCATATTGCTCAAGCAGCTCCTTGAGTGCCTCAAGATCCTCGCTGGCATCACCTGATGTCAGCTCATCAAGGTACCGCTCCCGGAACTCCGGCCATTTGCCAGGATCGTGGCTGAACCACTTCCGCAGTTCAGTCGACGGTGCCAGCCCTTTCAGCCAGAGAGTAATATCTGCATTTTTCTTGGCCACGCCGCGTGGCCAGATACGGTCTACAAGCACCCGTGGGCCATCTGAGCGTGCGGGTTCTGCATATGCGCGCTTCAGTCGGATATCCATGAGCTCTCACCTCTTCAGCGGACTTCTGGACGTTGCTCGGCTCACAATCTTGTGCCTACACATCATCGGACGCCAGTGTTGAACAATTAACATATCTCAACAGGTACACCAGCCAAGAGTGATAGCCTGAATGATGCTCAACATTAATCGATAGAGGGGCATCCTCATGATAAAAACAAACAGAGCGCTTCTGAGCATCGTCATTCTGACCATCACTGTATCATTCGCTGCCTCTGCCACCGAACCGGTCACTCCCAAGCTGACCGACAAGCTGGACCGTCTGCTGCGCGAAGAGATGCGGTCCATTCAGTCAGCCATGGGTCAGATTCATTCGGCCATCGTTATGGGTCAGCACGGCAAGGTTGCAGAGCAGGCCCAGAACATCCACGACAGCTTCATCCTGCAGCAGTCCCTCACTGAAGAGGATCGCAAAGACCTGATGTCGGCAGTACCAGAAGGCTTTATCAAGCTGGACAAGGAGTTTCATCAGCTGGCGGCGGCGCTGGCCGAGGCCGGCAGGAATGACGACACGGAGAAGCAAAACCAGCTGTTTGGCAAAATGACGGGCAACTGCATCCAGTGCCACAGCACCTACGTGTCGGACCGCTTTCCTAGCGTCAAACCTGTTCAGGACTGATCGGCCTCAGCCGATCAGATCCATTCCCGGCTTGCCGTACCAGTACCCGTTGCAGGGGGGCGCCTCCACCAACTGCAGCGGGTCGGTGGCGGGCATCTCCCCCCGGCGTACCTGATCAAAACGCCTGATCACTGCCTCCATGCCCTGATGTTCGGGGCTGAGGCGCACAGTACTGACGCCCATACGCTCCATGTCCGGTAGCTCCCGCATCAGGTCGTAACGGGAGCCGGACAAGGTGGAAATGCCGTTGATGCGAAACAGCTCCTGGCTTTCCCGGGAGCGCAACTCCATGCCGTCCGGATGCTGCAGGCAGCGGAACTCGCAGTTGTCTTTGGGCAGATTGTAATGGCGGGCGGTAAAACAACGGGAGGACCAGGCCAGGGGCAGGAAGCCCCAGGAAAATACCTCGGCGGGGAGATCCAGTCCTTCCTGATGCAGCTCCTTGATCAGCTGCTCGAGGGTTTCCTTGCCCAGTTCTACCGGCAGGTTCCATTCTTTCAGGCCCTGTTTGGCAAGGATCTTCAGGGTGGCTGTGTTGTAGATGTTCATCGAGGGGCCGGTAATAAACGGAATTCGGTTCCGGATGGCCACTTGCAAGGCGCTCTGATCGTTGGCCTCTACCAGGAATTCATCCTGCTCACAGAACCGTCGCAGGCGGCGCAAATCGGCCTCCGACTCAATCAGTGTGAGCGTGGAGAGCACCACATTCTTGCCGCAGGCTTTCAGATCACGAGCCAGATCCAGCCAGTCATCCGGTTTCAGTTCCCGCCGGCGGGAGCACACCACTTCCCCCAGATAAATGGTATCCACCGGCCACTCGGCGGCATTGGCATAAAACTCGAAAACGGTCTGCCTGGACCAGAACCACAGGATCGGCCCCAGGGATAACTTCAGCATGGGTGGTGAAACCTTATTTCCATTTGCGATGGTAGGCGCCCAGTGTGGTCAGGCCGCCCTCGGAAAGACCCGCCAGCGTCTGCTGCCATTGAGGCTCAACCGTAAAGCCTTCGGTGCCGGCTTGAAGGTCGTCCAGAGCATGACGCCAGGTTCTGGCTACGTCCGCGATGTAGGCCGGGCTCCGTTGACGCCCCTCAATCTTCACGGCACTGATACCCAGCGCCTGAAGCTCCGGCAAAAGGTCCAGAGTGTTCAGGCTAACCGGCTCCTCAATGGCGTGATAGACATGACCCTCAACTTCAAAACGGCCTTTACACAGAGTCGGGTAGCCCGCGGGTTCACCCTGGCCATAACGGTCAATCAGGACATTGTTGAGGCGGGATTCGAGCCCGTTCGCTGTTTCCTGCCAGCGCACGGCCTTGGCGGGGGAACAGGCTCCGCGGGTGTTCGGGGATTCGTCGGTCAGGTAGGAAGACAAGTAGCAACGGCCCTCGGCCATGATGCACAGGCTACCGAAGGCAAAGACTTCCAGTTCCACCGGACTCTGTCTGGCCACACCACGAACCTGGTCCAGTGACAGAACCCGGGGCAGCACGGCCCGGCGAATATCGAAGTTGTCTTTGTAGAAGGAGAGGGCTTTGTGGCTGGTGGCAGACCCCTGAACCGACAGATGACGGGGGATGTGCGGATATCGGTTCGCGGCATAATCCAGCAGGCCCATATCGGCCAGGATAATGGCATCCACACCAAGACCTGCGGCGCGGTCTACTGCCCCCTTCCATTGCTCCCAGCCGTCTGGCTGCGGGTAGGTGTTGATGGCACAGAACACTCTTGCGCCCCGGAGATGGGCGTATTCAATGCCTTCAGCGGCGCGTTTATCATTGAAGTTCAGGCCGGCAAACTGACGTGCGTTGGTGCTGTCTTTAAAACCGAAATATACGGCGTTGGCGCCGTTATCAACGGCGGTTTTCAGGGCCGGGAGGCTGCCGGCCGGACACACAAGTTCCATGGTTTTCTCCGCCTTGGATTAACGGCATCGACCATATCGGACGCATGGCCCGAGTACCTTGACCTTTGTCAGCAGGATAGCCCCGGTCTGCTGTATACCTCTGTGGTGGTACTCTACGCGGTATTACGGATGCCACAGTTAATTGATAATTATCAGAAACTTAACAAGCAGAAACATAAGCTTACCTGCCCGTAACTACCTCCACTGCTACTCCTTCACGCTGATAGAGAGCGACCTTGCTATGCCGGGATAATAGCGGCATATCCGACACGGACAGCCAAGGCAGAACGCTATGAAATTTATCAACAATCTCTCCATGCGGGGCAAACTGATCACTCTGGTGGTACCGGCCCTGCTTGTTATCCTATTTTTCGCGGCAGAAAGCGTCGTTCTGAATCAGGGCAAACTGGATGACATGCGACAACTGCTCTCGAAGATCGAACTGGCTGAAGCCGGTGATCCTCTCACCGAAGCCCTGCAGAAAGAGCGTGGTCGCTCCGCGGTTTTCCTTGCCAGCAGCCCGGGAAGCGATGCCGCCCGGCAGGCCGAAAGAGATCTTGCGGAACAGCGGCGACAAACCGACACGCGGATTTCAGAGTATCAGCGCCACATCACTGCCCTGATGACAGATGCATCGTTTGACAGGATGGTTGAAACAAGCATTCAGTCCGTTCGCCAGGAACTCGACAACATAGACGCTCTGCGTCGGTCGGTCGACAACCGTAGCGACGTCGCTCCGCGCTACACCGCGATGATCATGGGATTAATCGACCGGATTGGCCTTATTGTCCGGCGCTCAACCGATCCGGAATTGACCCGCGAGGTTAACGGCTACTACGCCCTCGCCAAGGTTGCGGAGATGGCCGGCCGTGAGAGAGCCGCGGGCGCCTCCATGATTCGCAGCGGTGACTTCGACCTGCCCACCGTGGCCCGAATTGCGGGTCTCGGCGGCCAGCAGGAAGCCTTCCTCAACGAAGCCATCACAATGCTGGCGTCTGACAATGAGATCCGTGCAACCCTGGAAAATCATAACCGCAGTGTTGCAAGCCAGGCTCTGGCCCAGCGCCGTGAAACACTTTTCAGCAGCCCGTCAGGCATGTATGCACTGGACGCCTCTGACTGGTTTACAACCACCACCCAGCGAATCGGCAACCTCAATCAGGCGAGAAAGGATATGTTATCCGACGTGGTGAGTCTGGCATCAGATGGCGTTGCCGACGCCCGGAACGACCTGATGCTGGCCTCCGGCATTTCCGCAGGTGCCGTTCTGGCTGTACTGGTGCTGATGCTGGTGATCATCCGTGCCATCAATCTGCAGGTCGGCCGACTGCTCGATGGCGTTCGGTTTGCCATGGACAACAAGGACCTGACCCGCGAGATTGAAATCTCCAGCCGGGATGAGGTGGGCACCATCGGTAAGGCCATTAACGAGCTGTTCGGACGCTTCGGCAACGCCCTACTGCACATCGACAAATCCAGCGTCCAGCTGGCCACCGCTACCGAGGAGACCAGCTCCACCGCCGGCCAGAATGCCAGCCAGGTGAAAAACCAGCAGCAACAGATCGAACAGGTGGCAGCGGCCACCGAAGAGATGTCTGCCACTTCCGAGGAGATCTCCCGGAACACCCAGCAGGTGGCCGATGCTGCACGCAGCGCCATGGAAAAAAGTCGGAGTGGCGAGCAGGTGTTGCACGGCAGCGTAAAAAGTATTCGTTCCCTGGCCAAATCGGTTCAGAAGGTGAACGAGGTGATCGAAGAACTGGAAAACCGCAGTTCAACCATCGCCGATGTGGTGGACGTGATCCGGAAGGTTGCCGACCAGACCAACCTGCTGGCCCTGAACGCAGCCATTGAAGCCGCCCGCGCGGGCGAGCACGGCCGAGGATTTGCGGTGGTTGCCGACGAAGTTCGGACCCTGGCGCAACAGACCCACGAGTCCACCACCCAGATCGAAGACATTATCAATGGCTTCCAGAGCATAACTGACAACGCCAGCCGCTCGATTGTGGAAAGCCACAAACTGGCGAATGCCACCAGCGAGCAGGCATCCGAGCTGGAGCAGACCTTCGCGGATATCCTGACCGATGTGAACAGCATTTCCGATATGGCCAGCCAGATTGCCACCGCCTCCGAAGAACAGGTAGCCGTTACAAGGGAACTGGCAGGCAGCATGGAATCGGTCAGCGAAGCCGCCATCCTGACCCTGACCGGCTCCCAGGAAATCACCCAGGTAACCGGCGAGCAGGCACGGCTGGCGCGGGTGCTGCAGGACCTGGCCAATGAGTTCAAGGTGCCGGCTTATAGCTGACGCCAGTAGATGCAAAACGGGGCTGTCCGGTAACGGGCAGCCCCTTTTTTAATGTGGAAAAATGAAAAGGGGTCAGATGAAAGCCTTCATCTGACCCCGACTTCGGTTCCCGCCAATCAGATAATCCGGGAGAACCGCTGGCTGGCGCCTTCCTTGCGGTAAAGATCAAAGATCTGGCAGATGGCCCGGATCAGCAGCCGACCGGCGGGCTGCACCTGAAGGGTATTGCCATCATCAGCAATCAACTCATCCTGAATCATGGGCTTCAGACGGCGGAGCTCATCGGCAAAATAGCGGTCCAGATCTTCGCTCCAGGCCTCTGCAAACTGGTGGCGGTCCAGCCGGAACTGGCAGATCAGTTGGCCGATCACCCAGCGGCGAATCCGGTCGTCGCGAGTCAGGTTCACGCCCTTGGTGATGGCCAACTGACCGGCATCAATGGCGGCCTCCCAGGAAGGCAGGTCGTGGTTGTTCTGGAAATAGGCATCGTCGGTCTGGCCGATGGCGGAAACGCCGAGCGACACCAGGTCGCACTCGGAGTGGGTGGTATAGCCCTGGAAATTCCGGTGCAGGCGGCCTTCGCGTTGTGCCACAGAAAGGCTGTCGTCCGGCTTGGCGAAATGGTCCATGCCGATGTATTCATAACCGGCGTCCAGCAGGCGATTGATGGTGTTGTGCAGAATGGTCAGCTTCTGCTGCGGACTGGGCAAGGTGTCGCCCTGAATCCGGGTCTGCGGATAAAAACGGTCCGGCAGGTGGGCATAGCTGAACACGGAGAGCCGGTCCGGAGACATTTCAATCACCGCTTCCAGTGTCTCGGCAAAACTTTCCGGCGTCTGGTACGGCAGGCCGTAGATCAGGTCCAGGTTGATGGACCGGAAGCCGATGCGCCGCGCTTCGTTGAGCACGGCTTCGGTCATGTCCCGCGGCTGGATACGGTTCACGGCTTTCTGAACCTCCGGGTTGACGTCCTGAACGCCGAGACTGATCCGGTTGAAGCCCAGGTTCCACAGGGTTGGCAGGGTATCCTGGTCCACTTCCCGCGGGTCAATCTCCACACTGTAATCCCGCTCATCGCCGGTTTGCAGGTTGAACAACTCCCCGTATCCCGCCATCAGGTGTTCCATCACATCTTTTGGCAAAAACGTGGGGGTACCGCCGCCCCAATGCAGCTGGGTGACCGGCCGGTCGGCCCCGAACAGTTTTGACTGGATGGCCGCCTCTTTCAGCACCCGCTCCACGTAGGGCATGGCTTTGTCGCGCTTCTTGGTGATCACCTTGTTGCAGGCGCAGTAGTAACAGAGGTGCGCGCAGAACGGCAGGTGGGTATAGAGCGACAGCGGACGATTGCTGGCCTTGCTGCGGGCCGCAGCCTTGACCATCTCTTCCACCGGGTAGTTCTGGTTGAACTCGACGGCCGTGGGATAGGAGGTGTACCTCGGGCCGCTGAGGTCGTAGCGTCGGATCAGGGCATCATCCCAGATGAATTCCGGCAGGGTTGAGTCATGGGCTTTGAGTGCGGATGTGGAGGTCATAATAAGCGCTCTGGGGTATAACGGGGGCATCGAGGATTTGCCGGCATTCTAGGGCAATCCTTTGGCTGGCTTCTTGATTCGGGTCAGTTGACTGATGGTTTGAGTTTACCAGCCCGGAGACTGAACCACCCTTGGGCTCTTGGCGTACTTGGTTTACCCCTTTGTGGGCATAGCCCGCAGCTTACTGACTGGAGGATTCCCCCACCATGGCCAACCTGATTCTGATTCTCGGCGACCAGTTAACGAGAAACATCAGCGCTCTCGACAACGCCGACAAGGATCGGGATCTGGTGGTGATGGCCGAAGTTCATGACGAAGCCAGCTACACCAATCACCACAAGAAGAAGATTGTGCTGCTGTTCAGCGCCATGCGCCATTTTGCCCGGCAACTGGAGAGCGATGGCTGGCAGGTGCACTACCAGCCGTATCACCGGGACAACAAGCACCAGAGCCTCGAAGCGGTGGTTGGCGAGCAGGTGGAGCGTATGAACGCGGAAAAAGTCATCACCACCGAGTGCGGGGAATGGCGGCTGCACGAACAGATCAGTGGCTGGCATGAACGCCTCGGTGTGCCGGTGGAGATCCGCCCGGATACACGGTTCATTGCCACCAAGCAGGAATTTACGGACTGGGCCGAGGGCCGGAAACAGTTGCGGATGGAATTCTTCTACCGGGAGATGCGGCGCAAGACCGGTTTGCTGATGACCTCCGAAGGCGAACCGGAGGGCGGGCAATGGAATTTCGACGCCGATAACCGCAAGAAGTGGACCGGCAAGCCGCCGGCCCCGGCGACCTTTCGGGTGGAACCGGATGCCATTACCCGGGAGGTGATCGCGCTGGTGGACGAGCATCTTGCCGATCATTTCGGCACCACCGACGACTTCCACTTTGCCGTAACGGCGGAAGACGCACAGGCGGCGCTTGAGCACTTCATTGACTATGCCCTGCCCTGCTTTGGCGATTACCAGGATGCGATTTCCGACACCGAAGACTGGCTGTTCCATTCCATCCTGTCGCCCTATATCAACTCCGGGCTGCTGGATCCGGTGGCGGTTTGCGAAGCGGCGGCCCAGGCCTGGTATTCGGGACAGGCACCGATCAACGCGGTGGAGGGCTTTATCCGGCAGATCCTGGGGTGGCGGGAGTTTGTTCGGGGTATTTACTGGATGAACATGCCGGAGTATGCGCAGGAGAATAGCCTGGGTAACACCCGCGCCCTGCCCTGGTTCTACTGGACCGGCGATACGAAAATGCGTTGCATGCACAAAGCCATTGATGCCACTCGACGCAACGCCTACGCCCATCATATCCAGCGGCTGATGGTCACCGGCAACTTCGCACTGCTGGCGGGCATCAAACCGGAGGAAATCTGCGACTGGTACCTGGCGGTCTACGCCGATGCCTACGACTGGGTGGAACTGCCCAACGTGCTGGGCATGGTGATGCACGCCGATGGCGGTTACCTGGGCTCCAAGCCCTACGCCGCCAGCGGGAAGTACATCCAGCGCATGTCGGACCACTGCTCGAACTGCCATTACAAGGTGAACAAGGCCACCGAAGAGGACGCCTGCCCGTTCAACGCCCTGTACTGGCATTTCATAGATCGCCATCGGGACGACTTCGCCAACAACCCGCGAATGGGCATGATGTACAGGAACTGGAACAAGCAGAAACCCGAGAAACGGGAAGCATTGCTCCAGCGCGCCGAATACCTGCTGGCGAACGTGGAGCAACTTTAAAGCCGCAACAGCCTCTCAGTGCGGGGCGATCCGCTTTTCCGTGTCCGCATCGAAGAACACGACCTTTTTCATATCAAACATCAGCTCGGCAGTCTCGCCCCAGGTTACCGGGTGTTCCGGGTCGATCCGGCAATGGACGTTGGTATCGTTCAGCTGGATCAGAGCGATCACATCCGGGCCGGTGGGCTCGGTGACTTCAATCGTGAACTCACCTTTTGCCACCAGGGACTGGTCGTTCTTCTGATCCTGGGGCTGGGTAATGTGCTCCGGTCGGATACCGAGAATCACCTTTTTTCCAACCCGGTTGGCCAGGTAATCCGGCACCGGAAGCCTGAGGGTGCCGCCATTGTTTCCCCGTACCTCGGCGTACAGCCCCTGTTCTCCCTGGGCCACTGTCACCGTCACAAAGCTCATGGCCGGCGACCCCATGAAACCGGCCACAAACAGATTGGCAGGGGTGTTATAGACCTCTTTCGGAGTACCCAGCTGCTGCAGCTCGCCGTCCTTGAGCACGGCAATCCGGTCCGCCAGCGTCATGGCCTCGATCTGATCGTGGGTTACGTACACGATCGTGGTTTTCAGGCGCTGATGCAGCTTCTTGATCTCGGTACGCATCTCCACCCGCAGCTTGGCGTCCAGGTTGGACAGCGGTTCATCAAACAGGTAAATGCGCGGCCGCCGGGCCAGTGCCCGGCCCATGGCGACCCGCTGCTGCTGGCCGCCGGACAGGTTGGCCGGCTTCTTGTTGAGCAGCTGGGAGATTTGCAGCAAATCGGCCACCCGCTCCACTTCCTGATCGATCTCATGCTTTGGCAGACCGCGTATCTTCAGGCCGAAGGCGATGTTCTCACGCACGGACATAGTCGGGTAAAGGGCGTAGGACTGGAACACCATGGCGATGTCCCGGTCTTTGGGCTCCATGGTGGAAATGTCCTTGCCGTCGAGCACTATCGAACCGTCGCTAATCGTTTCCAGACCGGCGATGGTGTTCATCAGCGTGGACTTGCCACAGCCGGACGGGCCCACAAGAATGATGAATTCACCGGAGGCGATGTCGATGTCGATCCCCTTGAGGGTTTCCTCGGCCACGCCCGGATAGGTTTTGCGGATGCTCCGCAGTTCCAGTTGAGACATTGTTGTTATCCTCTCAGATCAACCTTTCACAGATCCGGCGGTCAGACCCCGGATGAAATATTTGCCGGCGACGATGTAGACCACCAGTGTGGGCAGCGCCGCGATCATGGCTGCCGCCATATCCACGTTGTATTCCTTTACTCCGGTACTGGTGTTGACCAGATTGTTGAGCGCCACGGTGATGGGCTGGCTATCACCGCTGGCGAACACCACGCCAAACAGGAAGTCGTTCCAGATCTGGGTGAACTGCCAGATCAGCGACACCATGAAAATCGGCGTGGACATGGGCAGCAGGATGCGGAAGAAAATGGTGAAGAAGCCGGCACCGTCCAGGCGCGCTGCCTTGATCAGGGCATCTGGAATGGCCACGTAATAGTTCCTGAAGAACAGCGTGGTGAAGGCCACCCCATAGATCACGTGCACCAGCACCAGACCAGTTGTGGTGTTGGCCAGGCCCAGTTTCCCGAGGGTGGCTGCCATCGGTAACAGAACCACCTGGAACGGCACGAAGCAGCCGAACAGCAGCATGCCAAAGAACAGGTCAGAGCCCTTGAACTTCCACTTGGAGAGCACATAGCCGTTGAAGGCACCCAGCAACGTGGAAATCAGTACCGCGGGCACGGTCATCTTGAAGGAATTCCAGAAATACCCGCTGATCCCTTCGCACTGGACCCCGGTACAGGCCTCGGACCAGGCTTTGGTCCAGCCGATGGTCGTCCACTCCGTGGGCAGGGCCATCAGGTTGCCGGTACGGATATCCATGGGTGTCTTGAAGCTGGTCACCAGCATGATGAACAGCGGAATCAGATAGACCAGGGCGGCCAGGAGCAAGAGCCCGTAGATGGCCACGCGGCTGGGACGAAAGCCCGTGCGAACGACATCAGTCATGGCGTTTCTCCCTTAGTTCCGAGTACAGGTAGGGCACGATCAATGCCAGGATGGCGCCAAGCATCAACATGGCACTGGCGGAACCCAGGCCCATCTGGCCGCGGGTGAAGGTGTGGGCGTACATGAATACCGCTGGCAAGTCGGTGGAATAGCCCGGTCCACCGGCGGTCATGGCCATCACCAGGTCAAAGCTCTTGATCGCAATGTGGGCCAGTACCATGACGGCACTGAAGAATACCGGTCGCAGGGACGGCAGGATGATTTTCCAGTAGATCAGCGGCAGGCTGGCGCCATCGACACGGGCGGCCCGGATAATGGATGAATCCACACCGCGCAGCCCCGCCAGGAACAGGGCCATGACGAAGCCGGAGGCCTGCCAGACCGCGGCCATCACGATGGTATAGATGGCCATGTCCGAGCTAACCAGCCAGTCGAAACTGAACGACGTCCAGCCCCAGTCATGCATCAGCTTTTCCAGCCCTAGGCTGGGATTCAGGATCCATTTCCAGACGGTGCCGGTGACAATCATCGACAGGGCCATGGGGTAGAGATAGATGGTGCGGATGGCACCTTCCTGGCGAATCCGCTGATCCAGGAAAATCGCCAGTATCACGCCAATAACCAGGCAACTGAGAATGAAAAGGCCGCCAAAGATGCCCAGATTGACAGAGGCGGTCAGCCAGCGGTCGTTGGCCATCAGCTTGGCGTACTGATCGAAGCCGACAAAGTCATAAACCGGCAGGAAGCTGGAGCTGGTGAACGACAGAACGCCGGTCCAGAGCATGTAGCCGTATATGCCAACACCGATAAGAACGAATGTGGGTGCCACAACCAGCTTTGGCAGCCAGCGCTGCAACGCGTCCAGAAAGCGTGACGGCGCCCGGGCCACCCTGGCAGGTTGGCGTTGAGTGTGTTCCATGATGAGTCTCCCGAGAGGATCGGGGGCCACCCGGACGGGCGGCCCCTACCGGATCAGAGCGCCGCCTGGATGGCCGCTGCCAGCTGATCGGTGGCCGTGGCCGGATCCTTGTTATCGGAGTTCACGAAGTTGGTGACAACGTCAAAGATCTGGCCCTGCACATAGCTGGTGGTGGCCAGGCCATGGGCAAAGCTGGGCACCAGTCCGCCGTCGTCAGCACTGCTTTTGAACGTGTCCATGGACGCCTGGGCGCAGGTGTCAAAGCCGGACATGTCCATGTCGGTACGGACCGGGATCGAGCCCTTGGCCTTGTTGAACACGGTCTGGAACTCTGGCTCCATGATCGTGCGGGCCAGGTCTTTCTGCGCCATGGTGTTGTCCTCATCGCTGAGGCTGAACATGGCGAACGAGTCGACGTTGAAGGTGAACTGCCCACCAGTACCCGGGGCCGGGGCACAGATGTAATCCTCACCAGGAGTCAGGCCAGCAGCAGTGAACTCTCCCTTGGCCCAGTCGCCCATGATCTGCATGGCCGCCTCGCCTCGAATAACCATGCCGGTGGCGGTGTTCCAGTCTCGGCCGGCTGCATTGTCATCCACGTAGCTCATCACCTTGGCAAACTCGGCGAAGACCTCTTCCATCTGTGCGCTGTTAATCACGTCCATGTCGTGCTCAACGAAGGCGCTGGCAAAGTCTTCCGGGCCCATGACCGCGAGAGCCACGGCCTCGAAAACCGTTGCGTCCTGCCAGGGCTGGCCACCATGGGCCAGGGGAACAATGCCATCGGCTTTCAGCTTCTCGGCCGCGGCGTAGAATTCTTCGAGGGTCGTGGGCAAGGAAACTCCGGCGTTCTCAAGTACCTCCGGGTTGGCCCAGAGCCAGTTAACCCGGTGCACATTCACGGGTACGGCGACATAGCTGTCCTCGTACTGCATGACATCGGCAATAACCGGCGGAATCAGCTGATCCCAGTTGTTGGCCTCGGCCACATCATCCAGGCTGGTGAGAAAACCCAGCTTGGCCCACTCCCGGATATCCAGGCCTTTGATCTGGGCGGCAGCCGGCGGGTTGCCGGAAACAGCGCGGGTCTTGAGCACAGTCATGGCCGCCTCACCGCCACCACCGGCCACGGCAAAGTCTTTCCAGGTGTGGCCCTGCTCTTCCATCATTTCTTTCAGTGCAGCCGCGGCCCGAGCTTCACCACCAGCGGTCCACCAGTGCAGAACTTCTACTTCGCCGGCCTGGATGGCCTGGGTGGGAAGCAACGCTGCAGATACGGCTGCAGCAGCAAGCGTTTTTTTGAACTTAGTCATGGTCAATTCCTTCCTGTTTTGTTGTCCAGATCAGGTTCAGAACCAGATTTCCATCTGGGTACCAAAGGTCCACTGACTGCTTTCGAAATCACTGTCGACGCCAAGTGCATCGCCAGCAGCGTAGGTTTCAAGCTCGTCATCCCAGGTGGAGTAACTTGCAAACACGCGGATTTCCGGACGGTTCCAGAACCCGCCGACCTGGGGCTTGAAGGTGGGCGCTACCGTAAAACGGCTGTAGTCGCCATCCACGGAATTTCTACCCTGGTAGCCGAGGGTGGTGAGATCCATGGTCTGCCAGGAGGCCTCGTACTGCATTTCAAAATTCGCACTCAGCTCCTGGGCAACACGGGCATTGAAGGTCAGCCACTGGTATTCGTCGCCCTTGATGTAACGGTCCTCACTGGTTTCCGCCAGAATCGCCGGGGCAAACCGCCAGCTTTCGCTGAGATAGGTGGTGCCGTACACAGCAACACGGGTGCTGACTGCATCCTCATGCAGGTCGCCATCAGCGCCGATGTTCTTGGTTTCGGCCCCCAGGCCAGTGCCGTGGATGACCGCGGCCTTGAAGTTACCGTCTGACAGCCCGAAGAAACTGTCCCCGTGATACGCCAGCATGGTGTGCAAGCCGGTTTCGGCGGCTTCAGTGACACCACCAACCACGCGGAGATCGTTTTCCTGGGCCTTCATGCCATTGATCAGAAACTGCACGTTACCGAAGTAGTTATTGGCGGTAAGGATCAGGTTGTCTGTGTCTGATGTGATGTCCTGGTCCTGAATGTCGGAAGGGAATTCCAGAAAGCTTCGGCCGTAGAGGGAGAAGTTGGACTTTACGCCGTCCGCAAAGGTCACGTCGTAGACGCCCGCGCCCAGACCACCCAGAAAAACGATGTCGCTGTCGAGCCAGTGGATATCGAAATTCAGGTCCCGGTCAAAACGCTTGCCAGCCCAGATCGCCGCCTCCTCGAAAACACCGGAAAAACTGGCCAGGTTACTGAATTCCACGTAGGCCTGACGAACGTTCAGTGCGCCATCGCCGGCGGTCCAGTCATTCGAGGACGTTGTGGAATCGGCGATCATCAGCCGGTAGTGGGATCTGGTACCGTTCTCGGCCACCTGTTTGTAGTTCAGGATGGCTTCAAGGTAGGTATCAGGCTCATTGCCGAGGCGGCCCACAGCGCCACCAACGGAGCCTGCGGGGGTCAGGTAAGGACCACCCTGTGCGCTTTGCAAGTCGCCATTGAGAAGCAGCCCGGACCGGGCATAGGTATTGAACGAAAAGCCCTCCAGGCCACTGGCCTTCGGCTCCACCTCGGCCAGCTGTGCCTCAAGGGCCGCGAGCCGCTCTTCGACCGTCTGGTCCTGGGCCTGCGCCTGTCCGGCCATCAGACCCAGCGATGCTAGGCCAACCGCAGTGGGCAACAGGCGTGCGATAGGTGTTCTTTTTGCAGGGGTAGTGCCATCGATAACATTGAGCATTCTTGACTCCTTGTTTTTGTTTTATTGGCAACGATGGAGTCTATGGCAAGAAACGAACACTCTACGTATCAAAGGGAAATAGCCATGTAACAGGGTTGTTACATGGGCTGTCAGTGGCGCGGCAAGCTAAGTTCAACATGCAGCCCACCGGCGGAGCGGTTACTGATCTCCAGGTCACCGCCATGGCTTTGTGCGATGTTACGGGCTATTCCCAGACCGAGACCAAAACCCTGGTGCTGGTTTTTATCCAGCCGGTAATAGGGCTCGAAGATGCGGGACAACTGTTCCTCGGAAACACCGGGGCCCTCATCCTCCACGTGGATCACCAGTTGGCCCGCCATGTCTTCAATTCGCACCAGGGCTTTGTTGCCATACTTGACGGCGTTATCCACCAGGTTTCCAAGGCATCGTTTCAGAGCCAGAGGCTTGCCCCGATAAGGGCTGCAATGGCCCTGCACGATCACCCTGTCGGGCCCGTCGCCCTGATAGGCTTCTGCCATTCCCCGAAGCATACGCTCCACATCCACGGGCTCGGCATTTTCGTGTATATCGGTGTCTTTCATGGACTGGAGGGCATTTTTTGCCAGTAGCTCCAGCTCATGGAGATCAGCCTCCAGGCGTTCGCGCATAACGTCGTCGTCAATCAGATCCACCCGCAAACGCAAGCGGGTGATCGGGGTTTTGAGATCGTGGGAAATGGCACGGAACAGCTGATTCCGGTCGCTGATGTAACTTTGCAATCGGCGACGCATGGTATTGAAGCTTCGGGTCACTGCCCGAATCTCAGCACTGCCCTTTTCCACCAGTGGGGGCTGATCATCCTCCAGGGGCAGATCCCGGGCGGCCTTGGCGAGCTTGCGTAACGGCCGTGTCTGTTGTCGTATCAGCCATGCCAGTACCGGGAACAGTATGGCGATCATTACCACCAGGAACAGGACCTGCTGCCCGGGTATACCCTCATCCTCAAGTGACACGAAGGGGGCCGGCAGTGCCGCGGCCAGGTACAACCATTCGCCGTCTGCGACTTCAACCTGGGTAACCAGGACCGGTGGATTCAGGGGCTCCAAGGTCAGTGCATAGTGGGCCCAGGACTGTGGCAGCGCATCAAGTGGCAGCTCAGTGTTCAGGATCCTCAAATCGGCTGGATCGACAAAGTCGACGTAGAGGTTGATCTCATTACCCAGTCTTTTGCGAAGTACCGTTTTGACCTCTTCCGTCACCAGCCGTTTCCGCCCAGTGTCGGGTAAAGGTTCCATATCGATACGCTTGTCATTGAGAGAGACAAAGAAGCGGGTCCCGCCCATGTCCCGTAGCTGATCGAGCACGATATGCCGGTATTCCAGCGGAAGCGAATTGAAGAACTGGGCCGTTGCAGCAGCCGACTGCGCCAGGTTACGGGTGGTGGCCACCAGACCCTCAACCTGCTGGGCCCGGAATGTGGCAATCCAGGCGGCGCTGGAAATAATCTGGGCACTCGCCATTGCCAACAGCGTAAGCAGAAGTACCCGCCCGAGCAGTGAGGAGGGAAACCAGCGCCAGTTTCTTTCTTCCGATCGACTTTCCCTACTCGGAAACATGGGTCACCGTTGCCGCCAGAAGGTAGCCGGCGCCCCGCACAGTCTTGATCAGTCTGGGATTACGCCCCTGATCGCCCAACCGTTGCCGTAAACGACTCACCGCCACATCCACCACCCTGTCCAGGGGCATGGATTCACGGCCACGGGTAACGTCAGAAATAGTGTCACGGTCCAGCACTTCATTGGGATGACTGAGAAACAGCTGGAGGAGGGCAAAGTCTGCACCGGACAGCGCTGTACCCTGCTGATTCTCATCAATCAGTTCGTGGGCCAGGGTATCCAGCCGCCAGCGATCAAAGACGACGTAGCGGGGGTTGTCGGATCGACTGAAACTCGCCCTGCGAAGGAGCGCCTTGACCCGGGCCTGAAGCTCCCGGGCACTGAAGGGTTTGGCGAGGTAGTCATCGGCGCCCAGCTCTAGCCCAACAACCCGATCAGTTTCGTCGGAGCTTGCCGTGAGCATGATGATCGGTACCCGACTGTGTTCACGAATCTGCCGGCACAGGGTGAAACCGTCATCGCCGGGCAACATGACATCCAGAACAATCAGGTCAACATGAGCCGAATCCAGCTGTTGACGCATCTGATCGCCGTCGCCCGCGGTCCTGACCTCATACCCTACCCGGGTCAGATGCTCCTCCAGCAGCTCACGGATCGCAGCGTCGTCATCCACTACCAGTATCGATGCTTTTCTTTCATTCATGGGTTGGACTTTGTTGTTATTCATACCTATCAGAATATGTCCTAACGTTGTGCAGCAAAAGCCCCACATTGGTGCTAGCCTGACGTTAGGATTGTCAACATCACGGATGCTGCCTTCACGATGAACCTTCGACTCGCTCTGAGTCTGACAACAATACTGTATTCAACCGTGTGTCAGGCCCAGCCTCCGACACTGAACCTCTACACTTTCGAAAGCCCACCCTATCAGGTGGCGAGCCAGGAAAAGGGTGGAGGCAATCGAATTTCCGGCGAAACCACAGACACCGTGGTTTGTGCCGCAAACCGCGCTGGCTGGGCAACGCGTATTCGGATTACGCCCCAGAATCGCGCCATACACTCGCTGGAACGCAACATGATCGATGGCTATTTTGCCATTGATCCCTCCGCAGAACTCGACAACATAGCCAGGCGCAGCGATCCCGTGGCTCTGGAGAAATGGTACTTTTTTACCGGGGGCAATAAAGCGTTTACCAATAACCTGCGAATCGGAGTCGTGGCCGGCAGCAACGAAGAAGCCTGGCTGGAATCCAACGGCTATGCCATTTTCCTGAGCGTGTCTTCGCCGTCGCAGTTGCTTGCGCTGCTCAAACGGGGCCGGATCGATACGGCACTGATGGATGAGCGCGTGATGAATCGTTTGCGTTACGAAAACGATTCCGAAGCCACACGACTCACCGCGCACTTTGTCCGTTACGCGCCGCTTTACCTGTACCTGAGCGAAGCCTTCGTTTCCGACTATCCTGATTTTCTTGGCACTTTCAACCGTACTCTGAACAGTTGCATGGCCGGTCAGCTCGCACTGTCCGAAGAGGAAACACGCCGCATCACGGAACTATCGGGGCGCCTGTTCAAAGAAATGAACAGCGTTCTGGACATCAACCAGATCATTGAGGCAGGCCCCAGGCAGGAAAGCTTTACCGATGTGATGACCATCGACAGTCAGTGGCAAGCGCTGGTGCCGGTCACAACGCCGGATCTCGCCGAAAGGATCCTCGCTCTGCCGGGCTCGAGGGCACTTCTCGCCTGGCAAGAGTCTCACCGAGGCCTTGTTACCGAGGTGATGCTGATCAACGACATGGGAACTCTAGCGGCGATGAGCCAGCTAACATCTGACTACTGGCAGGGAGACGAACCCAAGTTCCAGAGGGTAATGGAAAACCGGGTCACCGGCACCGAAGCCGAAAGGCGGCTGTACATATCCCCGATTCGCTATGACACCTCCGCGGCAAGGTTTCAGGTAACTGCCAGCACAACGGTGTCGCCTGACAATGGCGAGGCGGCTATTGGTGTTATCGTGATTGGACTCAGTATTGAGGAAGCTCTCAGCGACTCTGAGAAATACTGATCATTGTCGTCGCTTTCTGCGGTCACCGCGAAAAATCATGGTGGTCCCACCTCGCAGGCCAGCACCAGGGCCCAGAATTCCGAGAAGTCATTGACCACCACATCCGGCTTGTCCGGGTGTTTGTGGGTGCCGGGGAAAATCTTGTTCAGCCAGGGCAGATCCCACTGGGCCCCGTTGAAGAATACCGAAGTCAGGCCCGCGCGTTTTGCAGCAATCACGTCTGTCGTGCTGTCGCCCACGTACCAGACACTCGGGTCCGGGGGATAATCCAGCTTCTGAACCGCCAGCAGCAACTGATCCGGGTGCGGCTTTCGCAGGGGCGTGTCATCACCGCAGACGTCGACATCAAAAAGATGGGTCCAGCCGGTGTCCTCCACCGCCGCCAGTTCATGCTCGAAAAACTCGCGGTCCCGGTTGGTAATGACTCCCACCTGAATACCCAGGCGCCTTAAGCCTTCCAAAACCTCTCGGACCTTCGGCTCAAAGGCCTTCACAGTACCGTAGTGTTTTCGGTAGTGGTGATTGAACGCCTGGTGGGCGATCTGCTTGGCTTCCTGGTCGTCCCCGAACAGCACCTCGAAAATGTCGGTCCGGGAAATCTTGCGGTCTGCTTTCACCTTCGGGTGCAACTTGGCAAACTCCCGGACATAGGCAACCAGCTTCACGTCTTCCGGGGTCTTGCTGTCTTCCGGCGCTACCATGCGGTCCATCAGTTTGAGTTTGTGGAAATCCGGGAGCATGTCATCCACCGCGTGGTACATGGCGTCCAGGGTATCCACCAGGGTGGCGTGCCAGTCGAACAGGATGACCGCCGGGCGAATAAGCTTGACCACCGCCGGGTGCCAGTCCGGCTCAATGCGGGGTTCCGGGCGCTGTGGCGGCGGGAAGGGTCGTGGGCGAACCTCGGCAGGCGTCTGTTCAAAAACTTCCGGCTGGCTCCGTTCAAGCAGGGCCAAGAGGTCCATCAGGTCTTCAAAGCTGTCCAGAATGGCCGCGGGGGCGTCCCGGTGGGAAAACCAGCTGTCTATTCGACCGGACTCCCAACGGGCCCCGTTGTAGAAAACGCCCGACACGCCCGCTTTGTTGGCGGTGAGCATGTCAACGTAGCTGTCACCCACGTACCAGGCCTTTTCATCGGCCGGAAGATCGAGCTTCTCAAGCGCCTTCAGGATCACCTCCGGGTCGGGTTTGTACTCGGTGACATCATCGGCGCAGACCGTGGCATCAAACAGGTTGCGCCATCGGCCCTCGTCCACCGTCTGTAATTCCCGGTCCAGAAACTCCCGGTTCCGGTTGGTGGATACCGCCAGTCGGATTCCCATGGCCTTCAGGGCGGAGAGGTATTCGTATGCGCCAGGCTGGAACGGCTTTACCTGACCGAAGTATCGCCGATAGGCCTCGTTATAGGCCTTGTGGGCGATCAGTTTGGCTTCTTTGTCATCACCAAAGATGGCGTTGAAGATGTCGGTCCTCGACACCCGACGCTCCGCCAGGATCCGTGGATGCAGCCGCCGGAAAATCCGGATGTAGCGCACCAGGCGCGCATCGTCCGATGTTCGGCACTTGTCCTCGGGCAGCAGCCGTTCCACCAGCCCCAGATCCTCCAGCTGCGGCAGCATGTCTTCCATGGCACTGAACATGGCATCGTGAGTGTCTACCAGCGTGCCGTGCCAGTCGAAGATCAACACCGACGGCGCTGAAATGGAATCGCAGAATCGGGCCATGCCCCGCCTCCGTCAGAAGTTTCCTGAAGCCGGCCTTGAAATCCGCCGCCGGGCCGGCAAAACTCGGCGGTACTGACAAGAAAGATAAACCCGGTTGCCAGTGCGTGCACGCATCGAGTCCGATCCATGCCAATATCGAGCTACCTGCTGCCCTACGATTTTTCGCCTCTGACCCTGCTCAGCTACATGCTGGTGCTCGGATTTTATGGTGTCGCGCTTCTGAAGATGCCGGAGAAAGACCGGCCAGGATCGGGCCGGATTATCACGTTCACACTCGGGGTCATGCTCTGTTACGGGGTGATGCAGACCCGATTCGACTACTACTCCCAGTACATGTTTTTCGTTCACCGGGGGCAGCATCTGATTCTTCATCACCTGGGGCCAATACTGATCGCGCTATCCAATCCGCTGCCAGTGATGCGCTTCTGGTACCAGAAGATGTCACCGTCTTTGCGCTACTGGCTACAACCATTTGGCTGGATTTACCGGGTATTGCAACAGCCCTTTATCGCCTCGTTTCTGTTCGTGGGCCTGATCTATTTCTGGCTCTGGCCGCCCATCCATTTTGACGCCATGCTTAGCCGGCAGCTCTACTGGATCATGAACTGGAGCATGTTGCTGGATGGTCTGCTGTTCTGGTGGCTGATCTTCGACCCCCGATCGCCGGCCATTACCAACGCATTGGGTTACGGCAAGCGTATTCTGCTGCTAGCGCTGGTGGCCATTCCCCAGATGGTACTCGGGGCCTGGATCGTCTTTTCCCGGGGCATGGTGTACGACGTGTACGAAGTCTGCGGCCGGGCATGGCCCATGCCTCCCGAAACCGATCAGTTATTGGGCGGTCTGCTGACCTGGATCCCCCCGGCCATGATGAGCATCATCGGCATTCTGATCGTGCTCCGCCGGGCCATGCATGAAGATGGCAAATTTCCCAGGCGCCGCTCTCTGGCAGGAGGAAACGCATGAATAGAACGCTGTCACTGTGGTTCGTCTTCATTGCCCTGATACTCGCTGGCTGCGCTGGCGATGAGAAAAGCTGGCACGGCAAGGACATATCGGGCCTGATGCCCGAGCTCCAGTTCCAGCTGGAGAGCACCGATGGGAAAACCGTGACTCCTGATGACTCACAAGGCAACATTCGGCTGGTGTATTTCGGCTTTACCTCCTGCCCCGATGTCTGCCCAACCACGCTGACCGATCTGCGCCGCTCGGTTCAGCAACTGCCCGAAGAGTATCATGACGATGTCACCACCCTGTTCGTCAGCGTTGACCCGCGCCGGGATACCCCCGAACGCCTGGCCAGTTACGTAAGCTTCTTCGGGGAAGGAATCGTTGGCCTCACCGCCGAAGAACCCACGCTTCGAAAGCTCGCCAAACGCTACCGGACCACCTTCGGTTATGACCAGCCCGACGCCAACGGCAACTACAACGTCTCCCACAGCAGCGCCGTTTATGTGTTCGATCACAGGGGCAACGCCCGGCTGCTGCTGCGCCCCGGCCTATCGCCTGAGCAGATCAGCGAGGATCTGGCCCAGCTGGCGAAGGAGTCAGGTTAATCTGACTCTTGACCCTGTAGCTACTACAGGGTTTTGAATGCTCACCAGACGCATCAGAAAATGGAGAGCAGACAATGCACAGCCACCACGATCACGGTCACGGGCACGGCCATGCGCAAAATTTCGACACCCACAACCGCTCGTTTGCGCTGGCCGTCGTGCTCAACGTGGTCTTTGTTGCCATCGAGGCAGTCTACGGTGTCCTGTCCGGATCCCTGGCCCTGCTGGCTGATGCCGGCCATAACCTGAGCGATGTGCTGGGCCTCATCATGGCCTGGGTTGCGAGCTGGATGGCCACAAAGAAAGCGACCGACCGGAACACCTACGGACTGAAAAAATCCACGATCCTGGCAGCCCTGTTCAATGCGCTTTTTTTGATCGCAGCCGTTGGCGGCATTGCCTGGGAAGCCATTGGCCGCTTCAGCGAACCGGCGGAGGTTACCGGTTTGACCGTCATCGTGGTCGCCGGCATCGGGGTCGTTATCAATGGCCTCACGATGCTACTGTTCATGAAAGGCCAGGAGGGTGACCTCAACATCCGCGGCGCGTTCCTGCACATGGCTGCAGACACGGCGGTGTCCGTTGGCGTTGTGGTTGCCGGACTTGTGATCATGTTTACCGGCCTCAACTGGATAGATCCTCTCGTAAGTCTCGTGATCGCAGCCGTGATCTTTCTGGGAACCTGGCGGTTGCTGAAAGATTCCCTCAATCTGGCAGTGGACGCGGTACCGAGAGAGATCAACCCGGAGCAAGTTCTCGATAGCCTCAAGGAACTGCCCGGCGTTCAATCGGTTCATCACCTCCATATCTGGGGGCTAAGCACAACGGAAAACGCCCTCACGGTGCATCTGGTAAAGCCTGACCCGGCCAGTGACGATAAGGTCATCGAGCAGGCCACCCGCATGCTGGCAAGCGACTTCAACATCCATCACGTGACCATCCAATGGGAGCGCGAGGCCGGTAGTTGCCCAACACTTGCCTACTGCTGATCCCCGCGTGTGAGCCGGACGTACTATGGCCAGAAACCTGAACGGAGCCCGCTAGTGCCCCACAAAAAGCTCAACCTGCCCGAAAAGACCTGCCCGGTCTGCCAGCGGCCCTTTAAGTGGCGGAAAAAATGGGCCAAAGACTGGGACAACGTGCGCTACTGCAGCGAACGTTGCCGGCGTGAAAGGAGCGCATCGTCATGACCACCGTGGTGTGGTTCAAGCGCGACCTTCGCACCCGTGATCATGCCCCGCTGGTGGCGGCAGCCGCCCTGGGAGAGCCGGTCATACCCTTGTACGTCATCGAAGATGAGTACTGGCAACTGCCGGACACCAGCGGCCGCCAATGGGCGTTTATCCGGGATTCTCTGGACGACCTGGACCGGCAGTTGCGCAAGGCCGGCAGTCAGCTGCTGGTACTGCGAGGGTCGATGATTGATGCCCTCAAGCAAATTCAGGCCCACCAGCCAATTAACCGCATCTTCTGCCATCAGGAAACCGGCGGGCAGTGGACCTACGAGCGTGACAGGTCGGTGATTGGCTGGTGCTCGGAGAACCATGTGGAGTTCCGGGAGTGGAACCAGTTTGGCGTGGTTCGTCGCCTGAGCGACCGGGATGTCTGGGACAGGGCCTGGACCGAGCTGATGCGGCAACCGTTGCAGGACGCTCCGACTGTAATTCCGACATCGGATACGTTGAAGACCCTTTGCGCTGGCGACAATCACAAGGCTTTTGAAGTACCTGACGAGTGTCCGGACCGCCAGATGGGTGGGAGCGCAAGAGGCGAAAAGCTCCTGACCTCGTTCCTGGATCGCCGTTGCGTCGGCTACCAGTACAACATCTCCAGCCCGAACACCGCCGTAAGAGCCTGCTCGCGCCTGAGTCCGCACATTGCCTATGGCACTGTCAGCCTGCGGGAGGTCTACCAGGAGGCCAAGAGCACCGGCAATCACCGCAACACCCTGCCCAGGAAAAAGAAAAGCCTGACCAGCTTCCGGTCCCGGCTGCACTGGCACTGCCACTTTATCCAGAAACTGGAAGATGAGCCCGAGCTGGAATTTCGGGCCATGCACCGGGAAATGGAGGCGCTTAAATCGGGACCTAACGATTCCGAGCGCCTGCAGCGCTGGCAGGAAGGCCAGACCGGCTGGCCCCTCGTGGACGCCAGCATGCGCGCACTGGCCCATTCGGGCTGGATCAATTTCCGGATGCGCGCCATGTTAATGGCAATCGCCAGCTATCAGCTCTGGCTACACTGGCGGGACCCGGCCCTTCATCTGGCCCGCCTGTTTACCGATTTCGAGCCGGGCATTCACTATTCACAGACCCAGATGCAGTCTGGCCTGACCGGCATCAACGCCCTTCGCATCTACAACCCGGTGTTGCAGAGCCAGAAACTGGATCCAGAAGGCGAATTCATCCGGCGCTGGATCCCGGAGCTGTCGGGCGTGCCCAGTGAAATGATCCACACGCCCTGGCTGATGACTCCGGCCCAGAAAGAGCGTTATGGCGGCAATACCTACATCTCACCGGTGTGTGACCATGAGCAGGCGGCCCGGGTTGCCCGCAAGGCGGTTGGCGACTTTCGCAAGCAGCACGTCAGCAAGGCAGAAACAGACCGGGTGCTGGTCCGCCACGGCAGTCGCAAGGGGCCTGTCCAGAAACGCCCCGGCGTGCCAGCGAAGCAGCCGCCCGATCAACTGTCACTGTTTGACTAGAGGGCAGGAACACATCAGTTGCGGTTCATTTGCCGCTGATGCTCCAGCATTTGCTCCATCATCATCTGCATCTGGTTCATCCGGTTCTCCATCATCTGAAGACGCTGCTCGTTGTCCATCCCCGGACCACCAGAGCGATTCCCCTGGGCATTACCGGACTGCTTTTTACCCTGGCCCTGATTATTCATCATGCCCTGGTTGTTCATCATGCCCTGGCCATTACCCATCATTCCTTGGCCACTGCCCATCATGCCGGGGCCCATCATGCCGCCACGCATCATCTGCATGTGCTCCTGCATGTATTCCATGTGTTGCTCGCGCAGTCTCTGGCGTTCAGCGTTGGAATTGGCATTCCGCATTTCCTGCATCATGGCCTGCATCCGTGCCATGTTTTCATTCATCTGCTGCACTTGTTCCTCGGTCATCATGCCGCCGCGAGGCATTTGCCCCGAGTTTCCCTGTGCAAAAGCAAAGGCAGGCAAAGCAACGAGCACGGAACACGCTACAAAACGGGTTAATCTGTTCATAAGATCCTCCTTATCGGCTGCAACTCTGTGCATCCTTCTCAGTAAAGACCATGAAACTGAATTGAAACTGAAAATTTGACCGCTGGTTCGGTTTAGCCCCTTCTTGTTGACCTATGTCATTCGGTTAGAAGGCGATTCGCGCACCAACAACGGCAAACCAGTCTTCGGTACTGCCGCCCTCGGCCTCAGCCAGGTCGGCGGTGTCGCCGTATTTGCGTTCGTGCACCACACCAATGTAGGGAGACACGGCCCGGTCGATGAGGTCATAGCTCAACCTGAGGCCGGCCTCTGTTGAGCTAAGCCCCTTACCCAGGCCAATCTCCCGATCCTCACTGAATGCCACCGTTGCATCCAGAGCAGCGGAGAGAATCCAGTGATTGGTGAGCAACAACTCGTATTCGGCATCTACCTCCGCCGATGTATCTCCCTCATCACTGACGTACAGGCTCGCGTCCACTTCGAACCATTGTGGCGCCAAGCCGGTTACCCCAAGAACCGCATAGGTGCGATCGGGTCCTTCCGGCGTGTCGAACCGAACGCCCGCCTTGGCATCGAAAAACTTGGAGATGGGCGTCTGCGCAACCAGCTGGTTTTCCAGGCCCTCATAGGCCTGTTCTTCGATGGCATACTCGCCCTTACTCAGCCAGCGGAACTTGAGCTCGTCGGTGCCATAGAACACGTCAGATTTCCAGACACCAAGCTCCTCATCCGAATCGCTGTAACGGTACTCCAGCTCCTCGAATTGAACACCCCAGGTCGCCAGGGGCTGCTTACGGGCAGTGGTGTCCTGGATCATGGTCTGGGCCGTAACCGGCGTTGACACTACCAACGAGCTCAATAGCCCCAGCGTCAGGAATTGCACACGGCTCATGCTTCACCTCCATTCTCGGCAACAGCGTCAGTTTTGGCCTGAGTCGTGTCGGGACCACCCTCGACAATCACCTTGCGGAACATACCCGCGGCGGCGTGGTAGGAAAGATGGCAATGGAAGGCCCACTGTCCCGGCTCGTCCACCTCGGTTTCCATATAGACAGTGGTGCCAGGCTGAACACTGATGGTGTGCTTGATGGGGTTCCACTGATCGGCGCCGACATCAAGAATGGACCACATGCCGTGCAGGTGCATGGGATGAGTCATCATGGTTTCGTTCACAAACTTGAAGCGGACACGTTCGCCATACTGCAGGCGGATCGGGTCAGCGTCCTCGTATTTCACACCGTTGATGCTCCAGGTGTAACGCTCCATGTTGCCGGTGAGCTTCAGCTCGATCTCGCGAGTCGGTTCGCGGTCCTCATAAAGGGGGTTCTGTGCCCTGAGATCGGCGTAGGACAGGAACTTTCCGCCGTTGGCGGCGACCGGCACAATTCCACTGCCTTCGGCGTAGAAAGGATCGCTGGCACCATTGCTGGACATCATCATGCCGCTGTGATCCATGCCCGCCATGTTTGAATGATCCATCCCCGACATCTCAGACCCATTCATACTTCCCATGGCAGAATGGTCCATACCCGCCATATCACCGGAACCGCTCATATCCATGCTTCCGTGATCCATGCTTCCATGATCCATACCGTGCATGCCGGCCATATCCGCCATGGTCAGCCGAGCCGGATCGCGCAATTCGGGAACCACACCTTCCATGCCTTCTTCTGGTGCCAGTGTTGCCCTTGCATAACCCGAACGCCCCATGGATTCAGCAAAGATGGTGTACGCCTGTTCATCGCGGGGACGAACGATGACGTCATAGGTCTCAGCCACGCCGATGCGGAACTCGTCCACGTTTACGGGCTGGACATTGTTGCCGTCAGCCTGAACCACCGTCATGTTCAGACCCGGGATACGAATATCGAAGTAGGTCATTGCCGACGAGTTGATAAAGCGCAGCCGGATTCTCTCTCCTGGCTCAAAAATGCCCGTCCAGTTCTGGCCAGGACCCTTGCCGTTGATCAACGCGGTAAACCCCTGCAGGTCCTCGACATCCGCCTTCATCATCCGCATATCGCCCCAGGCCATCCGGTCCTTCAGGGTATTCATGAAGCCATGCTCGGCGGCATCGGAGAAGAACTCACCAACGGTCTGCTGCTGGCGGTTGTAGTAGTCCGGCATCATCTTCAGGTTGCGCATGATGCGATCCCCGGAGTGCGGGTGTTTGTCAGTCAGCTGAACCACATATTCGCGGTCATAACGGAACGGCTCGCGGCCTTCCGGTTCGATAACAATGGCACCGTAGGCACCATCCGGTTCCTGAAACCCGGAGTGGCTGTGAAACCAGTAGGTGCCTGCCTGTTGGATGGGGAACCGGTAGGTAAAGGTTTCACCCGGCTTGATACCCGGGAAACTGATGCCGGGCACGCCATCCTGTTGATAGGGCAGGATAAGCCCGTGCCAATGGATGGAGGTCATTTCATCAAGATTGTTGGTGACATTGATGGTCACCTCTTCGCCCTGCTTGAAGCGCAGAACGGGTCCCGGGGATTCGCCGTTATAGCCAATGCCCTCTTTGACAAAATCGCCGGTATCAATCTGGACCCGGTCCACTGTCAGGTTGTATTCACCAGCCAGGCCAAACGCCGGCATCAGCAAGGCCGCAAGGCCTGCCAGAAAGGATTTCTTCATGGTTGACTACTCTCAACTACGTCGTTGTTTGGAGGGATCAGTTGAAATTCACATCTCCGTACATGCCGGCCTGATAATGCCCGGGCACGTTGCAGGCAAACTCGATATTGCCCTCCTCGGAGAATTTCCAGACGATCTCTTTGCTTTCGCCCGGCTCGAGAAGAACGCTGTTGGGATCATCGTGCTTCATGGAGTGGCCGTCACCCATGTCCATTTCCATCATGTCGTGATTGAGAGTTCCGCCCTGGATCACGCCATGTTCAACCATCATCATCATTTCTTCCTGATGGGCCTCATGCATATCGGGCGTGCCAATGTTGAACTCGTGAACAAGGTTGCCTTTGTTTTCAATAACAAAACGAACCGTTTCACCGGGAGTAACCTCGATGGACTCGGGCTCGTAATAGTTGTCGTGCATCTCAACGTTGATCGTTCGGCTGACCTCGGAGGCCTTGCCTGGCTCTCCGCTTCCTCCCCCGTGGCCACCGCTGTGGGCGCCGGCGGCAAAAGCCGTTGCTGACATGGTCATGGCTGTGGCGGCAACCAGAAATGCGGATGCGTTCATCTTGTATACTCCTGTGAATTGGTGAGACTCGAATGAACCATGGTTTGATTCGAAAATTGAGCAATATCCAGAAACGATGAATACCATCGCGCACAAACCTGAATCCTTTCTGAAAATGACGAATTATTTAGCGTTCAGGCTGGGTTCAGTTAACACAGGGATACTGAGTCGCTGAGATTCACATTCTGAAGGACAGACTTATGCGTTTACTGCTCGTCGAAGATGACCGACTGCTGGCCGACGGTCTGGCCAGCCAACTTGAAAAGGCGGGTTTCAGTGTGGATTCAACGTTTACTGCCAAAGAAGCCATGGTGCTGGCAGAGCAGGAGGATTATCGGGCCGTTGTCCTGGATCTGGGCCTGCCTGACGGCAACGGGCTGGACGTTCTGCGCAAGTGGCGAATGAACAGGGCCAGCTTCCCTGTCCTGATTCTGACTGCCCGAGGCGACTGGCAGGACAAGGTCAACGGACTAAAAGCCGGCGCCGATGACTACCTGGCCAAACCCTTCCAGACCGAAGAGCTGATTGCACGACTGAACGCCATCATTCGCCGGAGCGAAGGGCGGGTGCACTCTCTGGTGAAAGCCGGCAATCTCGAGCTGGATGAGAATCGTCAGAGCCTGAAACTGGCCGATGGCACAGAACACAGTCTTACCGGAACCGAATTCCGCTTGTTACGCTGCCTGATGAGCCGGCCAGGGCACGTGTTCTCGAAAGAACAACTTATGGAGCAGCTCTACAACCTGAACGACAACCCCAGCGAGAACGTTATTGAGGCCTACATTAGGAGACTCCGAAAACTAGTAGGCACGGACACCATCTCAACACGACGTGGCCAAGGGTACCTGTTTAATGACCTGGTTTAAAAAACCGGCATCAGTGAAGGGCACCCTGCTGGCACTACTGCTGCCGGCCGGCATTCTTCTGATGGCTCTCGCGTGGTTGGTGCACGGGCTGCTACTTGACCGGATGTCCCGCCAATTCCTTGAAACCCGTCTGAAAGACGAAGTCGCTTTTCTTGAACACCAGATTCGCGATTCCAGTGGTCGGCTGGACACTTTACAGACCGGTGATTATTTCCAGGAAGTTTTTCACCACGCATTTGCAATCCATTCCGATACCCGAACCATTATCTCCCCGGAAACCTGGGCGCCACTTTTAATGCCGCTTGTAGAGTCCAGTCAGGAGGGTACGCTGCGGGTCAGTGGCGCCCAGATTGAAGAGGCGCCCTCAGATATCCTTGCTTACCGGAAGTCCTTTCGCGTGAACGACCAGCCCATCGTGGTGATCGTTTCTGAAGACCTTGGTGCCTTGAGCCGCAGTCAGGCCGAGCTTCATGCATGGACAGCCGTTGTTTCCCTGCTCCTGATCCTGCTACTGGTTGGCGCTCTCTGGCTGGGCATCAACCTGTCCATGCGGCCCGTAGTGAGTCTCAAGGCCGCGTTGAGGCGGCTGCAGGATGGCGAGATATCACGGATTGATGTGAAAGCGCCCGAGGAGTTCCAGCCCCTGGTAATGCAACTCAACCAGTTACTCGACTCCATGGACCAGCGGCTGGAGCGCTCCCGGGACGCACTGGCCAACCTATCCCACAGCGTTAAGACGCCCATCGCTGCCGTTCGCCAGATCCTGGAAGATACAGACCGACCTCTGGCCAACGATCTCAGACAACAGATGGCCGGGAGGCTCGACGATATCGACAGACAACTGGAAGCAGAAATGCGGCGCAGCCGTTTCGCCGGTCCACAGGTGGGCAAAAGCGCCTACCCTCTGAAGCAGGCCCGGGATCTTCTGTGGATGCTCGGCCGGCTGTACCCGGCAAAGTCATTTGAAATGTCCACTGTCCTGACGGAAGAGAGACGCTGGCCCATCGAGGAACACGACCTGAACGAGGTGCTGGGCAACCTTCTGGACAACGCCGGGAAGTGGTCCACCAGATTCGTGGAGCTGGGCCTGAACGAGGACCGGCAGGGATTTACCATTACCGTCAAAGACGACGGCCCCGGAATTCCTCCGGACGCGCTGGACACCCTGGGCACCCGCGGTCTGCGTCTGGACGAACAAACGCCGGGGCACGGATTGGGGCTTGCCATCGTGCGGGAGATTACAGAGCGCTATGGTGGTACCCTGAATTTCAGCGCCGACTCGATCGGAGGCCTCAAGGCCACGGTGCATTTTCCGGGTACAACCGGGGGGACCCCTCAGTGAAAATTGGCGAACTCGCAAAGACAACAGCCATTCCTGTTGAGACCATCCGCTACTACGAAAAGATCGGTCTGTTGCCGGAACCGGACAGGGACAGCAGCGGCTACCGTTCCTACCGCAACGCCCACCTGGACCGCCTCCTCTTTATCAAACGCTGTCGCAATCTCGATATGGCGCAGGACGAGATTCGTGAGCTGATCGGGTTGGCCGAGCAACCGGAGGCAGACTGCAGCGATGTAGACGCCCTGCTTGCGCGCCATCTGACTCACGTGCGTGAGCGATTGAGAGAACTGGCGAGCCTGGAAGAGACCCTCGTGCGGCTTCAGAAGGCCTGTACGGATGGCAGAACAGTCCGGGAGTGCGGCATTCTTGGAGAACTGAATTCCGAACTCGGTGCATTGGAGCCAGAAGATCGCCACAACCACGTGCCCGGCACCCATGGCCCCGGCCAAAAATGACCGGTGTGAAAAATTTCGGCGACAACTGTTGACCCTATAGCAACTACAGGGTTTTCAATAGGGGGCATCTGGACGAAGGAGGTCTTTATGGCGTGCAGTTGTTCTGCCCCAGAACCCAAATCCCCGGCCCCGGGCTTTCGCAAAGCGTTATGGATTGCCTTGTGGGTGAACCTGGCCATGTTCGCCGTGGAGGGCATGGCCAGTCTTTCCTCGGGCTCTGTTTCGCTAATGGCGGATGCCATCGATTTCTTTGGAGACAGCGCCAACTACATTCTTTCCCTCACCGTACTGTCCATGGGTATGCTCTGGCGCGGACGAGCAGCCATGGTGAAGGGGATTACCATGGCCGTGTTCGGCCTTGTGGTCTGGGCCAGGGCAGTCTGGGTGGTGCAGGCTGGCATAACGCCAGAGCCGTTGACCATGGGGGCGGTAGGTCTGCTGGCACTTGCCGCAAACGTGAGCGTGGCAGCAATACTGTTCAAATTCCGTGAAGGCGACTCCGACATGCGCTCGGTCTGGCTGTGCAGCCGGAACGATGCCATCAGCAACATCGCCGTTATGGTAGCCGCCCTGGGTGTGTTCGGTACTGGAACCGCCTGGCCCGACCTGGTCGTTGCCGCGATCATGGGTACGCTGGCGATAACAGCCGGCATCAGTGTGGTGCGCCACGCCCGTAGCGACATCGCGGAAGCCAAGGCCTGCTCTGTTGAGCCGGCAGCGGCAGGCTCTAGCAACCGTTAGAACGCCAGCGAAATCATCACCGGAATGAACGCCAGGGCAAACAGCGTGGTAAGCAGGACGGTACCCGCTGCCTGCCTTGGCGAGGTATCCAGCAACGTGGCAATAACCACGGTGTTGGCGGCAATCGGGGTGATCGATATCAGGAACATGGCCTTGTGAACGGCCGGCTCGTAAATGCCCAGAACCGCGGAATCCACCCACCAGAACACGATGGCGACCAATGGCCAGATCACAAACTTGCCGAAGAACGCCAGTGCCGTGAAACGGACATTGCCCGCCAGGCCGCGAAAGCTGGTGATGCTCATGCCGATGATCATCATGCCCAAAATGCTGTAGGCGCCGCGCAGATTATCGAACAGCGGCACGAAGATATCCGGAATACCAACACCGACCAGATTCAGGGCAACGGCTGCCAGGAAGGCGTATACCGACGGCAGTTTCAACACCCGCCAGAGCGCATCCTTGATGCTGTAGCGTCCTCTCGCCGCCAGATAGAAGCCCACCGAGTTCTCGAACAGCGTGGTGCCCAGCATGCACACGATATAGAGCCCGAGCCCCTCTTCGCCAAACAGCAACAAGGCCACCGGCACGCCGAAGTACCCGGTGTTGCCGGACCCCACACACAGGGGAATGATGTTGGCACTGCCATCATCAAGCACCTGCCTGGCCAGCTTTAATTGCACAACGCCCAGAACAGAAGAAATCCCGAATACCAGAAACGGCAGCAGGATGACCTCGGGAGAAAGCGGAGCGGCCATAACCCCTGAAAACACCACAGATGGTGTCACGATATAGAGCATTATGCCGGCAATATGACGACCACTGGCCTCAAGGTAACGACCGGCGACCCAGCCCAGGGCGACCGTCACATAGAGCGGAATAAGCTTGAAGAAAAGGGCAAAGGCTGCGGCCATCGGGACTCCGTGAGGAAAGGGGGTAACTTCCAGCAACAGGTGCCGGAGTCTATCACTGAATGTTCGTCAGATCGCGATATCGACTCAGTGAAAAAGCCTTAATGATTTAAGTCATTTCAAAAGATGCTTCTCTGATACCATAATTCATCGAACACTCGTAACAGGGTCAACGCCATGAACAGCATCTTCAGGCCAGACGTTTCCTCCGCCCCCTGCATGTTGGGAGAAAACAACCCCGATATTATCCAGCAGGATGCCGCACCTGAGTCGGCCGCCTTGCTGAATGGTCTCAGCCGGGTCTTTGGTATTCGCCTGGCGGGGCACGAGAATGATCCGGACGCACGGTTTCTGGCAGACCTCGCGCGACTTTTCCATCTTTGTCGGGTTGATTCTGAGACCGCTCTGGAAAAACACGACAAACCCTGGGCAAACGTGTATCTGGTTCAGTACGGCATACTACGGCTGTTCCGGGAAGCACCCAGTGGCAAGGTGTCCGTGCACCATTTCTTTTCTGAGGGTGATATGGTCTGGCCCGTTTTTGGCCGTAGCCGAACCGTCAGAAATACCCTCTGCCTGACTTCAGTAACGCCGGTAACAGCCTGGGTTGCCGACTTCTCTGCCTTCCGGTCTGCAATCCAGTCTCACGGTGAGGGACTCTGGCCCCAGTTCGCCCTTGCCCTGACGGAAGAAATTGCCGAGCTGACCAGCATGAGAGAGTTCCGCAAGCACACCATGCCGGCAAGAGAACGATACAAGTTACTGCTTGAGGAATACCCGGAGCTGGTTAAACGGGTACCGGATAATCAACTGGCATCATGGCTCGGCGTCGTGCCAGCGACCTTTTCCCGGCTGAAAACCGCGAGTGCGAAAATTCGGCCATGAGGCGACACGCCAACCAAGCACAACATAAAAAAGGGCAGCATGCTCTCGCCTGCTGCCCTGGAAAACGCTCAACGCTTTGGTAATGCTTCAGATTCAGCCGTGCAGTTTTACCGCCAGCTCGGCTACATGCTTGCCCTGGAAGCGCGCGATGGCCAATTCTTTCTCACTCGGCTGCCGTGAGCCGTCCCCTCCAGCGATGGTCGACGCTCCGTAGGGCGTTCCGCCATTCACTTCCGAGATGTCGAAAAACTCAGGGATCCCATAGCCCAAAGGGACGATCACCATGCCGTGATGGGCCAGGGTGGTCCAGAATGAGCTGATGGTGTGCTCCTGCCCACCACCGGTGCCTGTAGAGGTAAACACGCTCGCCACCTTGCCGTGGAGTTTGCCCTCAGCCCACAGCCCACCGGTCTGATCGAGGAACGTCCGCATTTGACCGGCCATGTTGCCGAACCGGGTCGGTGTGCCAAAAATCACCGCGTCGTATTCGGCCAGTTCTTTCGGGTCGGCTACGGGAGCTTGCTGGTCAGCCTTACCGCCAGCGCCCAGGAACGCCTGATCAGACATGGTTTCCGGCACCCGCTTAATCGTAACTTCGGCGCCATCAACCTCTTTGGCACCTTCGGCAATGGTATTTGCCATCGTCTCGATGTGGCCGTACATGGAGTAATAAAGAACAAGTACTTTTGCCATCTGAAAAACCTCCTTTGTCCGAAATCTGTTATACGCATGCTAACCAGCGGTGGACTCGAGAGAAATCGGAACTTTTCCGACAGGTTGTTCAGTTTTTCTGAACAGCTTCACAAGATGGTCACCATCAGCCATTGCGTACACGTGTACGCTCAAGTATTTTATGGACATGGCTTACAAGGAAGACCTCTCAGTGACAGCATCTGTATCCGCGACACAGAACATCCATCACCGCATTGAAGAGTGGCTGAACAGTGCCACCCACGGCCTGGGCGCCATATTGAGTGTTATTGGCACGATTGCGCTGATCGTGGGCGCCAGTCAGGTCGGGGATGCCTGGAAAATCGTGAGCTTCAGTATTTTCGGCGCTTCCCTGATTCTGCTCTACCTGGCGTCCGCCCTGTATCACGGTGCCCGGCGGCCAGAACTGAAAAGGGCATTCAAAACCCTTGATCATTGCGCCATTTTTCTGCTGATCGCCGGAACCTACACGCCGTTTCTGCTTGTGAACATGCGTGGAACGGTGGGCTGGACCCTGTTTGCCGTGATCTGGTCACTGGCGATCACCGGCGTTGTTCTGAAGGTGATTTTCAAGAACCGCTTCAAGCTCGCAAGGGTTGGCATCTATGTGGCCATGGGCTGGCTGATTACCTTCGCCTCATCCGACCTGGTGGCCAACCTGAGTGAAACAGCCCTGAACCTGACGATTGCCGGCGGCATTGTGTACACCGCCGGTGTCGCCTTCTACCTGGCCGACCGCATACCTTATATGCACGCGATCTGGCACCTGTTCGTGATCGGCGGCAGCGCCTGCCACTTCAGCGCCATCTATTTTGGCGTCCTGCCCCATACGGTCTGATCAGAACGCCCAAACCATCGCCATCAGCACCCCCCATGCCAGCAAAGACGCCGACATAACGGTGTAGGTGGCGGACATGACCACCACATCATTATCGCTTCGTTCGCAGAATGAGCGAACGCCCTGGTACACCAAAGCACAAGACAGGAACAAGGCGGCAAACACCGCCACAACGCTTACTGCCAGCGCAGGCACCAGAAGTGCCAGTGATGACAGCCAGAGCGGCAGCGGCGCAATTGCAGCCAGCAAATAGGCATCCTGATAACTGATTTTCAGTTGATGACTGCCCATGACGGCGTGGATGAGCCAGCCCATCACGAAGAACGTGAGTAACTCTGCCAGGAAAAGAATAGTGGTGATAAACCGCCACTCTTTGTCTCCGAACCCTTGCATGAAGGCGTCTCCGTACTGCGTGCCGGCGAAGTAAAGCAGCACCGGCGGCAGAAACGACATGGGCACGACCACCACCCATGCCAGGAACGGAATGGACAGGTCAAGGCGCCGAAGCTCTGACCAGGCGCCATTGCCAGAGAATGGTAGACGGGCAAGTTGTGTAATATTCATGATGCACCTTTAAAATGTTTCCCGCGTTATTTTTACTGATAGTTTCGGTGCGCCGAACGGTCAAGGATACGAGATGACTTCGGACAACTCAGGCATGCCACGAAAGAACATTCATGCGTTCTGGCTATTCTTCCCTGCCGCATCGCTGTTCGCCGCCTTGACTGTTCCCCTGTCGGTTTTCAGTGTGCTGTCCGGGACAGGTTGGCCACCTGGTTTGCTGGGGGCGGGACACGGCCACGAACTGATATTCGGCTTCGCCCTGGCTCTTGTCGCCGGCTACACGCTTGGTCCTCAACCGTACCGGGTGCTTACCGTACTCTTCGTACTCTGGTTACTCGCGAGGGTGAGCTGGATCCTGGCCCCGGAAAGCCTTGCTGCCCAACTTTTGAGCCCGGCTTTCGCCCTCTTGCTGGCGCGCCACGCCGTCCCGAGATTTCAGGCAGCCAAAAAGTGGCGCAACCGGGTTGCCGGCCCGCTGATTCTGCTTCTTTGCCTGTTGTCAGTCGTTTTCTGGGTTGCCAGCAACACACTGGTCGCAAGCACACCGGCAATTCCGGATAGCCGCCAGGTACTGACAACCGCCCTTGTTGGTTTGCTGCTTCTGATGACGTTTATCGGTGGACGCATCATCGCCCCGGCCGTAGCGGGCACGTTGGAAAAGCGCGGAATTCCCCTTGGGGCCCGGGTTCAGCCACAGGTTGAGGGAACTCTTCTGGCCACCTTGCTGCTGGCATTGCTGTTGAGTTTTCTGCCAGTCGCGGCCCCGGCCGTTGGACTTTTATTGCTCGCTGCGGGTTTTCTGATTGTGATTCGCACGGTTCGCTGGAAACTCTGGCATTGCCGAAACCGCCCAGACCTTCTGGTGTTGGCACTTGGCTACCTCTGGCTGGCTGCCGGTGCGGTTTTGAGCGGCATAAGCCTACTGACAAGGAACGATCCTCTTGCTTCCATGCACCTGATTACCATCGGGGGCCTGGGTACGCTTTCCACCAGCGTCATGCTTCGCCTGGCCTGGCAGCGAGCCAGACGAACGGTGCCACCCGCCTGGCAGGTTGCTGGCCTAGCTTCAGGCATGGCCGTTGCTGCAATCGCTCGCCTCTTCGCAGGAAACACGCCGTTTCTCGAACCGACTGCTCTCTGGCTCTCAGCGGCGAGCTGGTCCTGCATCTATGGCCTTGTGGCGCTGCAGGTGGCTTTGCTGTTCAGACGCGCCCAAAACCGGCGGAAATGATTGGCTACCTCTACTGCGCCGACAACCGGTTTGCCTACCCCCTTCGGAATATCACCGCTGCATCTTACTGATTTTTATAGATTTTAACGGACCAAAACGGCATAAAAATGGCGCCTGAAAATCGACCACTCGCGCCGCATTCTTGTCCTTGAGCAATATCAAGAATTACTCCCCGCACTGCTTTGCACAATGGCTCAAAGCCCTGAAGCCTCTGACCCGAGGCCATGGGTAAAGCAAACCGAGGAGCACACATCATGGCCAACAGTACAGCGAGCGCCGGACAGATAGGCGCGAAGAACAGGACAAACGCTGACATCGAAAACTGGGATGTCGAAAGCGACGAATTCTGGCAGCGGGAAGGCAAGCGCATTGCTTCCCGCAACCTCTGGATTTCCATACCCAGCCTTCTGATGGGCTTTGCCGTCTGGCTGATGTGGGGAATGATCACCACCCAGATGAAGAACCTGGGCTTTCCATTCAGTATCGAGCAGCTGTTTACCCTGTCTGCGATTGCCGGCCTGTCTGGGGCAACTCTGCGGATCCCGGCCTCGTTCATGATCAAGATTGCCGGCGGACGAAACACGGTGTTCCTGACCACCGCCCTGCTGATGATTCCTGCTGCCGGTACCGGCATTGCCCTGATGAATCCGGATACTCCGTTTCTTGTCTTCCAGGCCCTGGCACTGCTCTCCGGCATCGGTGGCGGTAACTTTGCATGCTCCATGAGCAACATCAGCACCTTCTACCCGAAAAGCAAGCAGGGCTATGGCCTGGGCATGAATGCCGGTCTCGGTAACTTCGGCGTGACCACCATGCAGGTGCTCATTCCGCTGGTGATGACTGTCGGTATCTTCGGCGCCCTGGCCGGTGACCCGATGCAACTGCAGAGCCCCAGCGGCACGCTGATTGGCCGAATCGAAGCGGGTACCGATACCTGGATCCAGAACGCCGGGTTTATCTGGCTCGTTTTTCTGATTCCGCTCGCGTTTGCCGGCTGGTTTGGCATGAACAACCTGAAAGTGGTTACCCCAAATCCCGGTAAACCGCTTTCGGCCTTTGGCAAGATTCTGGGGCTCTACGGCGTAGGCATTCTCGCCTCTATCGCAGGCGTCTGGGCCCTGGGTGTATTGAACATGTGGCTGGCCCTGCCTCTGACGATTGTACTCACGCTGATTCTTCTGCGGCTGATACCGGGCGACATCAAGCCCAACATCCAGGCCCAGTTCGCGATCTTCAGCAACAAGCACACCTGGTCCATGACTGTCCTCTACATCCTTACCTTTGGATCATTCATCGGCTTCTCCGCTGCCCTGCCGCTGTCTATCAGCGTTATCTTCGGCAACATGATGGAAGTAGCGGCCGATGGCACGGTCACCCGCGTGGTGAACCCGGATGCGCCCAGCGCACTCACCTGGGCCTGGATGGGACCGTTTGTAGGCGCGCTGATTCGCCCCGTGGGCGGCTGGATTTCTGACAAGGTAGGCGGCTCCATTGTTACCCAGATCATCTCGGTTGTGATGGTTGCAGCCTCTGTAGCAACCGGTTATGTGATGATGCTGGCCTACAACTCCACCGACCCGAACGCCTACTTTGCGCCGTTCCTGATCCTGTTCATCATCATGTTCGCGGCCAGTGGTATCGGTAACGGCTCTACCTTCCGCAGCATTGGCTTTATCTTCAACCAGCAGCAGAAGGGCCCGGTCCTGGGCTGGACCTCCGCGGTTGCCGCCTACGGCGCATTTATCGCCCCGCGGGTGATGGGTCAGGAAATCCAGGCCGGCACTCCGGAAGTGGCCATGTACGGGTTTGCGGTGTTCTATGCACTCTGCCTGGTGGTTAACTGGTGGTTCTACCTGCGCAAGAACGCGTACATCAAGAATCCCTGATAACAGCCTCTTTTAACAACCGGTGCCCGTCAAAGGCGCCGGTTTTTTTTACGTCTGCATTCCAGCGGGCCCTGCCTCCCCATCTGCACCGAATGACGCCCACGCCGGCAAATGCTAGATTCAGGATATTGGATTAATTCCCGACAAAGCCAGGGAGCCAGCCATGTCCTTCGAAGAGCTCTTCGATGCAAGCTACGAACGCGTGCTTCAGCCCCGCCCCGGCTTCCCTGACTTCTTTGAAGCCTTCTACCGCCGGTTCCTGATGGCTTCGCCGGAGGTGCGAGCATTGTTTCGCAATACCGATATGGCGGTTCAGCGGAGTATGCTGAAGAAATCCTTTTTCAGCCTGGTAGCATTTTACGCCAGCGGCAACGTGGACGATGTCCTCCACCGGATTGCCTGTCTGCACAGTGCCCGCCACCTGAGTATCAAGCCCCACCTCTACGATCTCTGGCTGGACTGCCTGACGGATACAGTAAGAGCTTATGACTGGGAGTGCAGCGACGATACAGAACTGGCCTGGCGCCTGGTGCTGAGCCCTGGCATCACCTACATGAAATTCGGCTACGATCACTTCTGATCGACGGGCGTGAACCTTATTGGGGACGGCTCAAGCAAACGCAAAAAAGCCGCCGGGCAATGCCTCGGCGGCTTTCTCTTTGATAGCGAGGGGTTAGCTGGTAGCGGCAGCCTGCCGGCGACGCTCTTCCTCTTCGATCTGCAGATCCACGGAGGACACCTGGTATTCATCGGCAAAGCCTGACTCCGGCTCTTTCAGCCACATGATGCACAGCAACCAGCTGACAAACGCGCCGCCGGCAATAATGTAGAAGAACTGGGTCGGGGTTACGAAGGTGAAGATAGTCAGGTAAACCACCGCGCCGACGTTGCCATAGGCGCCCGCCATCCCGGAAATCTGGCCGGTGAGGCGCCGCTTGATGGAGGGGATAATGCCAAAGGTGGCGCCTTCTGCCCCCTGCACGAAGAAGGAGGTGAATACAGTAATGCCCACGGCAATGATCAGCGGCCAGTTGGAGTTCATCAGGCCCATGAGTGCGAAGCCTACAGAGATGCCGAACATGTAGCTGAGCATCACAAACCGGCGGTTACCCATTCGATCTGATACCAGGCCACCCATGGGGCGCGCCACCAGATTCACGAAGGCAAAGGAGGCAGCGATAAGGCCGGCTGCGGTCGCGCTCAGGCTCCAGGTTTCCTCGAAGAACATCGGCAGCATGGAAACGACCGCAAGCTCGGCACCAAAGTTGGCAAAGTAGGTGCTGTTCAGGGCGGCAACGCTGTTGAACGGGTACTTGTCATCTTCCGGCACGCCTTTTTTCAGGATCGGAACGTTTACCCGCAGGATCTGGATAATCTGGTAGGTCACGATGGCCACAATAACCGCGTAGCAAATAGCGGCGCCGGTGGCGCTCAGATAGCCCATGTTCTCGATGCGCCATACCAGGATGGCAAGGACACCCACCAGGGGAATGGTCCAGAGGATAAGCTTGACCATGTCGCCCCAGCTGCTGACTTCCAGCGCTACGGCCTTGCGAGGCTTGCGGTGGACTGTGCCGGCCGGGCCGTCGGTAATTGCAAACCAGTAATACACGCCATAGGCCGCCATCACGATTGCACTCTGGGCGATGGCCCAGCGCCAGCCGTCCTCACCGCCATACATGTGCAGCGCGATGGTTGGCAGGGTAATGGCCGCAGCGGCAGAACCGAAGTTGCCCCAACCGGCATAGAAGCCCTCGGCAAAACCGATGTCTTTGGGCTTGAACCACATGGCGGTCATGTGGATACCGACCACGAAGCTGGCACCGATAGAGCTGAGCACCAGACGGCTGACCAGCAGTTGCGTCATGGTATTACCAAAGGCAAACACCAGAGCCGGGATGGACATCAGGACCATCAGAACGGAAAACACCCGACGGGGACCAAAACGGTCCAGGGCCATGCCCACGATGATCCGGGCAGGAATGGTCAATGCCACGTTGCAGATAGCAAACAGGCGGAGGTCATCGGCGGTCAGCCAATTGACGCTTTTGAGCATGCTCGATGCCAGCGGCGCCATGTTGAACCACACATAGAAGGTAATAAAGAATGCAATCCAGGTCAGGTGCAGTGCCCTGACTTCAGGATTCTTGACGTGGAAAACGTCTGCGACTTTCATGTCAGCCTCCCTGGGCTTTCAGATTCAGAAACGGTTGCTGGCCAGACTCAACGGCTGGGCAGAATAAGAAGCGGGCACTGGATGCGGCGGGCAAGGAATGAGCTCACGCTGCCGAAGGTCATGTAATCCAGTTCGTCCACGAAATAGGTCAGTGAGCGGGCGATGAAGCCACCGTCGGGCTCATGGCTGTGGCGCGCGATAACGAGCATGTCCGGGTGGACCTTCTTTTCCGCGGCGAACAGCAGCATTTTTCTGGGGTCGCCCTCCAGAAGCATGTTCTCGGCTGAAATCTGTTCCTGGTCACATAACTCCATGGCCTCGGCCAGGTGCTTTTTGAGCTCTGAAACTTCTTCCTGGAACAGGTCTTCGTTTCCGGAGGTGATGTCCCGCGGATTCTCGGCCACTGCAACCAGGGTGATTACAGGCTTGAGATCGCGAAACATGGTGATGGTCTGAGCCAATGCCAGCCTGGCATTTCGCGATCCGTCATAGGCAATCATGATTTTCATTTCTGGGTTCTCCCGAGGGCGTTTTGCCCCCCTCTCAAAGGCGATTTCAAAAGGCATCCATTGATATCTGTCAGCATTAGCCCACACTCTGGTGGCGCCCATAATTGACGTATATCAACCCTTTCAACGCGTACCCCACGAGAGAAATCAAGGGCCTATCCCCTGCGCGCCAAAACCCTCAAATTGCCTACCACCACTGCACCCAGCAGGAGGTACCTCCAATGCCCCGCATGGAAAAACCCTGTTTTTGGTATGGTTTAAGAGGTGCTTTCAGACAGCACTCGATGGATATTTGAAAGGAGGGGAAAAATGGCCATTAGCCCGTCAAAACCCGAGCAATATCGAGCGCTGGGTTTATCCACTTTCGCCTTCACCCTGTGCTTTGCGGTGTGGACCATTTTCTCCATCATCGGGATTCGCATCAGCGAAGATCTCGGGCTCTCGGATACCCAGTTGGGTCTGCTGATGGCGACGCCGATTCTGACCGGCTCGGTAAGCCGGCTATTCCTTGGCATATGGACAGACCGGTATGGCGGTCGCTGGGTATTCGGCATTCTGATGCTGACCACTGCCGCCTGCGTGTATCTGCTCACCTTCGCTACGACCTACCTCATGCTGTTGATCGGTGCCCTGGGTGTGGGCCTGGCAGGCGGGGCTTTTATCGTGGGGGTGGCCTACACAGCGGCCTGGTTTGAACCGGAGCACCAGGGCACAGCGCTGGGCATTTTCGGGGCGGGTAACGTGGGCGCGGCAGTAACCAACTTTGGCGCTCCGTTTCTGCTGGTGGCATTCGGCTGGGAAAGCACCGCACAGATCTATGCCACGGTGCTGGCAATCATGGGCGTTGCCTTCATACTGTTGGCCAAGGAAGATCCCCTGGCCGCAGAGCGGGCCGGCAGCAAGTCCAAGACCTTCCTTGAGCAGATGGAACCCCTGCGGGAACTGAGGGTCTGGCGTTTTGCCCTGTATTATTTCTTCGTGTTCGGCGCCTTTGTGGCTTTGGCACTTTGGCTGCCGCACTTCCTGATTGGCGTATACGGCCTGGACATCAAGACCGCGGGCATCATTGCCGCGCTTTACACCATCCCGGCTTCCCTGTTCCGGATTCTGGGCGGCTGGATGTCAGACCGTTTCGGCGCCCGCCGGGTCATGTACTGGACCTTCGGCGCCTCGGTTCTGTGCACGTTTCTGCTGAGCTATCCGCCCACCGATTACGTGGTCCAGGGCATTGATGGCGATATCCGCTTTACGCTGGCCATGAACCTGCCCATGTTCGTGGCACTGATCTTTATCCTCGGATTCTTCATGTCCCTCGGCAAGGCAGCCGTGTACAAGCACATTCCGGTCTACTACCCCATGCACGTCGGCGCTGTAGGCGGCGTGGTTGGCATGATTGGCGGGCTTGGAGGGTTCATCCTGCCACTGACCTTCGGCGTACTGAACGACCTTACAGGCATCTGGCAGAGCTGCTTTATGCTGATGTTCGTGATCGTGGCAGCTGCCCTGGCTTGGATGCACTACGCAATCCGCTCTGCCGAGCGTGTGGAGTGGGCCGCAAACGAGGAAAGAACCGACCTCCCGGAACTGGCCTCGCCACAGCTGTTTTATCCGCTTAACCGCAAAAAGCCCTGACCGGGCATTACCCTGCGCCTCTGTGCCCCCTCTCCGGGGGCTTTTTTTGGCTTATAATTCAGGCGAATTCAGTGATGGGAGAACTCAATGGCCAAGTGGCTGGTTAAATCAGAGCCCGCGGAATGCGGCATCGAGGATTTCGCCAAGGCGCCAGACGGGATTATCCCGTGGGACGGCGTGCGCAACTACCAGGCCCGCAACTTTCTGGCCCGCATGGCAGAAGGCGACGAAGTCTTCCTGTACCACTCCAGCTGCAAACACATCGGAATTGCCGGTATCGTCATGGTTGTTCGCAGCGCCTATCCCGACCCCACCCAGTTTGACCCGGAATCGCCCTACCACGATGCCAAGAGCACGAAGGAAAAGCCTCGCTGGCAGGCTGTAGACATGAAGTACGTCCGCACGCTGCCAAAGCTAATCCCGCTGGATGAGCTGAAATCCATGGCCGGGCTCGAAAACCTGCCTCTGGTGCGCAAAGGTAACCGGCTTTCCGTCATGCCGGTGAGCGAACGGGAATGGCAGATCATCTTGCAGCAGGTTAATCAGGCCTAGTCTATCCAATTTATTCAAGGCCCTTTAGAATTCGGCCCTTCCCCGAACTATCTGGAGCCGCCGTCTGCCATGTCGTCCCAATTAAGCCCCGTCTCCGGTTTCGAGAGACTCCGCCGTATTGAATCCAGCAAGGTTTTCCAGGGCGCCGTCATTACCATCATCATTTTGTCGGCGCTGACCATTGGCGCCAAAACCTATGATCTGCCGCCCCTGGTGGAGAAGTCGCTCATCGTGATGGACAACGCCATCACCCTCTTCTTCCTGGTGGAAATCCTGTTCCGTTTCGGTGTGTGTGCCAACAAAAAACGCTTTCTGTTCGACGGCTGGAACCTGTTCGATACCCTGGTGGTGATCGGCAGTCTGATTCCTCTGGATAATTCCGAAGCGGTGTTGCTGGGGCGACTGCTGAGAGTGTTCCGGGTGTTGCGCCTGGTGTCGGTGGTGCCCGAACTCAGGTTCCTGATCAATTCGCTGTTAAAAGCGATCCCGCGCATGGGCTATATCGCCCTGCTGATGTTCATCATCTTCTACATATACGCGGCCATGGGTTCCATGTTCTTCGCCAGCGTGGACGAGGAACTGTGGGGCGACGTGGCCATAGCCATGCTGACGCTGTTCCGGGTGGCCACCTTCGAGGACTGGACGGACGTGATGTACGCCACCATGGAGCAATACCCGCTTAGCTGGATTTTCTACCTCACCTTCATTTTCCTCACAGCGTTTGTGTTCCTGAACATGATGATCGGGGCGATCCTGGAAGTTATGGGCGAGGAGCAGAACGCCAAGCAGGCCCAGAAGGCTCACGATGAGCGGGACGAGATTGCCCGCCAGCTCCAGGCAGTGCAGGTTCAGCTGGCGGAACTGACAAAGCAGGTCAGCGAAAAACGCTGACTCAGAATGGCTTGGTCATCGCCAGATGCAGAATGGCGCTCACCTGTACCAGGGCAAGTACGGCGGCTGAAATTCGAACGGGCTTGCCCAGGGTGGTCTTCAGAGCGAATACGCCGGTAATGATGTAGCCGAACAGCAACACGATCTTGGCAATCAGCCACCCGGGCATGGCCGAGGCGTAGCCGGCGACAAAAACCAGGGAAATGGCCGCCACCAACAGAATCGTGTCGTTGATGTGGGGAATAAACCGCAGCGGGGTCTGGCGCCAGCCAGGCCGACCGACCGCGTCCAGCAGCAGCCGCAGGGCAAACAGCGTGATAGTCAGGTACGCAGTGGTCATGTGCAGGTGCTTCAGGATCATGTACGACGTCATGGAAGTTCCCTTGTAATTGAATGGGTTGCGCCTATTGTACGCAATCTACCTCCAAGCAGGTATGGTTAACAAAGTCGGCAGGGTTTAACATATACACAAAATACATGTATATGGGAGACATCTATGCGGGCCATTCCGACTTCCCCTGATCGGGCGTCTGCCAGCGTCGGTCAGTTATTTTCCTATCCATTCCGGATCTTCTTTCTGTCCATGACCGTTCTGGCTCTCGCCGCCATCCCCCTCTGGGTAATGCAGGTAAACGGAGTTATCAGCCTGCCTCTGGCGATGCCAGGATTATTTTGGCACCAACACGAAATGCTGTTCGGGTTCCTCTCGGCAGCTATCGCGGGGTTCCTGCTGACCGCCGTCTGCGTGTGGACCCAGACCGAGCGTACCCACGGATTCAGACTGGTGCTGCTATGGGGCGTCTGGCTCGCCGGCCGTCTGTTGTTGGCAACCGGAGCAGACCTTCCATACTGGCTGGTACAGGGCGTGAACCTCGCTTTCCTGCCTCTGGTAATGGTGGATGCCGGCTGGCGAATCTGGCATGCCCGGCAAAAAAGACAGCTGATGATCATGGTGGTGCTCGGCCTGCTCTGGCTGATGCAAATCGGCTTCGTTACACGTCTGGACATGACCTTCAGTTACGGCGCCCTGATCATGGCCATGGCACTGATCAGCATCATCGGAGGGCGCATCACGCCGGCATTTTCCGGCGGTTGGTTGCGCCAGCGCGGCTTCAACGGCAACGTGGTGAAAACGGTTCCCGCCCTCGATATGGCAACAATTTTCAGCCTTATTCTGCTGATGGCTTCCCTTGTCACCGGCTGGGAAACCGTTACCGGTGCGCTAGCCATGCTGTCAGGTACGCTTATGCTGGTGCGGCTGGCTGGCTGGAAAGGCTGGCTTGTGCGTCGGGAACCCCTGCTCTGGATTCTGCACCTGTCCATATTGTGGGTGCCGGTCGCCCTGTTCCTGCTGGCAGGCACATTGTTCGCCGGCTGGCCGTCCAACGCGTGGAGTCACGCTGCCGGAACCGGGGCGGTCGCATGCCTGATTCTGGGGGTTATTGCCCGGGTGGCACTCGGCCACAGCGGCAGACCGCTGGTGTTACCAAGGGGGATGGTGCTTGCGTTCGTCGCGATTCATCTGGCCGCGCTGGTACGGGTGCTCACGGCTTTCGAAATCATCCCATGGCACCCCGGCATTGGCAGCAGCACCCTGCTCTGGCTGTTTGCTTTCGGTATGTTCCTTTACCGCTACACCGGCATTCTGGCCAGCCCAAGACCGGATGGCCGCGAAGGCTGAAACCGCTTGCTGGTCAGGCGGCTAACTCCTGCCTTACCAGCGACTCGAACCTTGCCCTCGCCTGGCGAAACCGGCTCGCCGGGAAGTGAATACTGATCCCTTCCAGGGCCGCCAGTAGCATTTCAAGGTGCGCATCCCAGCCCGCGCACGCAATGGGCACCAGTTCATCATCGGGCAGCAGTAATGTCAGCGACAGACGGGTTCCCTCGTCGATGGGCTCAAGCTCCCATACCAACGGCCGCTCGGCGGAATCGCCGGAACTCCAGGAATAGGCCAGGCGACGATTGGGCTGGCAATCCGTCACGCGGCAATCGATCGGCATACCGCTGTTACCGAAATCAAGCTGAACCCGACCGCCCGGCCGGGCGTCGAGTGTGCCCGGAGCCAACCACTCTGCCAGACACACCGAGTCGGTGAGCATTTCCCAGACGCGTTCCGGCAAATGCCCGGTCTCTCTTTCCAGACATACCATGACCCGGTCGCCCTTGCGCCGGATCTTGCCTTCGATGGTTTCCTCATACCCGGACATACGATGTCCTCCTTGCCGGTTTCGACTCTCCGGATTTCGCAAAACGGACTCTGGATGATTGTATTCGCGGGCACGTGCATCCACCTTGATGACCATCAAACGGGTGGGAACAGAAGGAAGGCGGGAACTTCAAACGGGCAATCATCCACTAAAGGTCAATAGCTCCTCGTGAAATTCGAGCTAAAGTATGAGGAAATCATTTTGTAACAGAGACACTGGCACTATGAACCCGGATCATTTTGATAAAGAAGACCTGATCAAATGCGGCCATGGCGAGCTCTTCCCTGGCTCCATGCGTCTGCCCATCAACGAGATGCTGATGTTCGACCGCGTCACGCATATCGCAGACGACGACGGCCTCTACGGCAAAGGCAGCCTGGTAGCGGAGCTCGACATCAATCCGGACCTGTGGTTTTTCAAGGTACACTTCGTTGATGATCCCGTGATGCCCGGTTGTCTTGGCCTGGATGCCATGTGGCAGCTGGTTGGCTTCTTCCTGGCCTGGGGTGGCGGTGAAGGCAAGGGTCGCGCACTGGGCGCCGGCGAAGTGAAGTTTACCGGCCAGGTGCTGCCCACAGCCAAGAAGGTCACTTACCACCTGGATCTGAAGCGTGTGATCAGGCGCAAGCTGACCATGGCAATCGCTGACGGCCGGATGGAAGTAGACGGCCGGGAAATCTACACAGCCAAAGACCTGCGGGTTGGCATGTTCACTTCGACCGATGATTTTTAGGAGTTAACAGGATGCGTCGTGTTGTAATCACCGGTATGGGCATCGTTTCCAGCCTTGGTACCAACCAGAAGGAAGTCGCCCAGTCCCTCAAGGAATCCCGTTCCGGCATAGGCTTCAGCGAAGAAGCCCGGGATAACGGTCTGCGCAGCCACATCTGCGGCCAGATCAACCTGAACCTACCGGAATTGATTGACCGTAAACTGTGGCGCTTCATGTGCCCGGCTTCCGGCTATACCTATCTGGCCATGCGCGAGGCTATCGAACAGGCCGGGCTGACCGACGAACACATCAAGGCCGATACCACCGGCATTATCTTCGGTCAGGGTGGCGCGTCGACGGTTGAGTTGCTGGATTCCATAGACACACATCGCGACCGCGGCATCCGCCGTGTTGGCCCTTATCGCGTGCCGCGCACCATGGGCAGCGCGATCAACGCGTCACTGGCAACCGGGTTTGGTATTCGCGGCATTAACTACGGCATTACCTCCGCCTGCGCCACCAGCGCGCATTCCATCGGCCATGCCGCCGACCTGATTGCGCTCGGGCGCCAGGATGTGATGTTTGCCGGCGGCGGTGAAGATATCCATTGGACCCTGAGCCTGCTTTTCGATGCCATGGGTGCCCTGTCGACGAAATACAACGACACGCCGGAACTGGCTTCACGCACCTATGACGCAAACCGGGATGGCTTTGTCATCTCTGGAGGCGGCGGCGTGCTGGCACTTGAGGCCCTGGAACACGCCGAGGCCCGTGGCGCAAATATCCTGGCGGAACTGGTCGGCTTTGGTGCCACCTCAGACGGCGCGGATATGGTCGCCCCGAGTGGCGAAGGCGCAGTGCGGTGCATGCAGCAGGCCATGAAAAACCTGGATGGCGAAATCAGCTACATCAATACCCACGGCACCAGCACACCGGCCGGTGATGTAACCGAGCTGAAAGCGCTGAAGGAAACATTTGGCGACAAGATTCCGCCGCTCAGCTCCACCAAGCCCCTGTGTGGTCACGCCCTGGGTGCCGCCGGCGTGCACGAAGCCATTTACAGCCTGATCATGCAGCGTGAAGGTTTCATTGCGCCGTCTGCCAATATCCAGACCCTCGACGAAGGCGCAGAAGGTTATCCGATTGTCCGTGAGCGCATGGACAACCAGAACCTCGACCTGGTGATGAGCAACAGCTTCGGCTTTGGCGGTACCAACGCCACGCTGGTGTTCAAGAAAGTCTGAGCCTGATCAGGAAAGCCTGACAGAGCGGTATTCAGCCGGGGATGTCCCCATCCAGCGCTTGAAAGCCCGGCTGAATGCGCTCAACTCCGAAAACCCGAGCTGCTCGGCAATTTCCACCAGCGGCTTGGTCCTATCCTGCATATAAGTGAGCGCCTGCCGCCGCCGAACATCCTCAAGCAGACGGGCGAATGTCAGCCCCTCACGCTTCAGTTTCTTGTGCAGCGTGTAACGGCTCATATGCAGCTGCGACGCCACGACTTCCACACCAACCTTGCCACGGGCAAGCTGAACACTGATCAGGGAACTGACCCTGACACTCAGCGAAGCCCGCGCCACCTCTGGCGTCAGAGGCTTTGATGCCATCTGGAACTCCTCCTTTGCAACGCGTCGGCTCGAAATACCGGACCCGTGAGCGTACACATGTTAGCCGAAAACAATCAATACGACCTTTGAGCAGGATCAAGGGAACATCCGACCGCATACGGCAAAATGCCCCGCTTTCAGAATCCCCGGAGCCACTATGAACACCCCGGAACTGCTCGCCCCCGCGGGCACCCCCGAACACCTGGAAACGGCCTTTGCCTACGGCGCCGACGCGGTCTACGCCGGCCAGCCCCGCTACTCGCTGAGAGTAAGAAACAACAGTTTCAAAGACGTTGCAGCCCTCGGCGCCGGCATTGAACAGGCCCACGAACTGGGCAAACAGTTCTACCTTGTCTCCAACATAGCACCTCACAACGACAAGGTGCGCTCCTACCTCAGGGATCTGGAACCGGTACTGGAGCAAAAACCCGATGCCCTGATCATGTCCGACCCCGGCCTGATCATGCTGGTGCGGGAAAAATGGCCAGACCAGCCGATCCATCTCTCGGTACAGGCCAACGCGGTAAACTGGGCTACCGTAGAATTCTGGCGCCGACAGGGCATCAGCCGGGTCATCCTGTCCAGGGAACTGGCGCTGAATGAGATTCGCGAGATCCGCGATCGGGTGCCGGACATGGAGCTGGAAGTCTTCGTGCATGGCGCCCTGTGCATGGCCTATTCGGGCCGCTGTCTGCTCTCGGGTTACATGAATCACCGGGACGCCAACCAGGGCGCCTGCACCAACGCCTGCCGCTGGAACTACAAGCAGGTCCAGCACGGCCACGACCAGACCGGCGACCTGATCGCCACCTGCGGCGGCAGCGACGTACAGGAAATGACGCCAAAAGAAATCCTGCTGGAAGAACCCAACCGGCCGGGCGGCTACATACCCGCCTACGAGGACGAGCACGGCACCTACATCATGAACTCAAAGGATTTGAGAGCCGTTCAGCACGTCGCCGAACTGGCAAAGATGGGCGTCCACTCCCTGAAAATCGAGGGCCGTACAAAAAGCACCTACTACGTGGCCCGCACCACCCAGGTCTACCGCCGTGCCATCGACGAAGCCATGCAGGGCAAGCCCTTCGACATGAACCTGATGGACGAACTGGAAGCCCTCTCCAGCCGCGGCTACACCGAAGGCTTCCTCCGCCGCCACATGCCCCGCGAGTACCAGACCTACGAACAGGGCTCCTCATTCCTCGGCACCCAGCAGGTGGTCGGCACCATCACCGATACAGATGACCAATGGCTGACCATCGACGTGAAAAACAAATTCGCCCCGGGCGATCACCTCGAACTGATCAGCCCGGCCGGCAACATCCGCTTCTCCGCCAGCACCATGGAAAACCGAAACGGTCAGGCCATGGACTATGCACCTGGCAGCGGGCATACCGTTCGTATTCCGAAACCGGCTGATCTTCCAGAGACTCTGGAGCACAGCTACCTAACCAGAATCCTGCCCTCGGCGCATAGCAATTAGTCTGAGGAGGGGTGAGCGGGAAGCCTCCCCAGACTGTGTGTTGCCAGGGATGGCAACACCAAGCCCCCATGGATGGGTTCACGGCGTGTCTGGGGAGGCTTCCCGCTCACCCCGCCCTGCACTCACCTCAAAAGCCCCAGACCTACAAGAACCAGGCTATCAGCCTCATTACCACCCCCTTAGTGCCCCAAAGGCCGATTAAGGTATAATCACCCCACGCACAAATTAATACCTGACTATTTTACTCTGGTATTGTATAATCGCTCGCCAGAAGCGATGGATCCAGGCTGCTTTTTTGCTCAGTTACCAGCGACAGCTTGGGCAATCCGTCATCCAAAAAGCGATTGCAGGGCGTACTCACAGGACGAGCGACCACTGCAACACACAAACTGATGATATCTGATCGGCAACCCATCCTTGAGGCTGCCGGCGACACCAAGGGCGAAAGCCCGCGATGAGAGAATACGGAGCGACGATCATGGCGACCACCGACCAAGAGGTGAACGAGCTGATCAAACGGGAATACGAGCACGGATTCGTGACAGACATCGAATCCGACACGTTCGAGCCCGGACTGAATGAAGACGTTATCGCCCGCCTGTCCGGCATCAAGAAAGAGCCGGAGTGGATGCTGGAGTGGCGTCTGAAAGCCTACCGTCGCTGGCTCGAGATGGAAGAGCCGGACTGGGCCCACGTGGGCTACCCGAAAATCGACTACAACTCGATTTCCTACTATTCCGCGCCCAAGCGCAAGGAAGACATGCCCCAGAGTCTGGATGAAGTGGATCCGGAACTGCTGAAAACCTACGAGAAGCTGGGGATTCCCCTGCACGAGCGCGAGAAGCTCGCGGGCGTGGCGGTAGACGCGGTGTTCGATTCCGTCTCCGTGGCAACCACCTTCAAGGAACCGCTGGCCAAGGCCGGTGTGATTTTCTGCTCCATTTCCGAGGCGATTCGCGATTACCCGGAACTGGTACAGAAATACCTCGGTTCGGTTGTCCCCCATGGCGACAACTTCTTCGCCGGGCTCAACTCAGCGGTCTTCTCTGACGGCACCTTCGTTTACGTGCCCAAAGGCGTTCGCTGCCCCATGGAACTGTCCACCTATTTCCGCATCAACGCGGCCAACACCGGTCAGTTCGAGCGCACACTGATCATCGCCGACGAAGGCAGCTACGTGAGCTACCTTGAAGGCTGCACCGCGCCCATGCGGGATGAAAACCAGCTGCACGCGGCAGTTGTCGAGCTGGTGGCCCTGGACGATGCCCAGATCAAGTACTCAACCGTACAGAACTGGTACCCGGGCGACGAAGAAGGCAAAGGCGGCATCTTCAACTTCGTCACCAAGCGCGGCGCTGCCATCGGCAAGAATTCCAAGATTTCCTGGACGCAGGTTGAAACCGGCTCCGCGGTTACCTGGAAGTACCCCAGCTGCGTCCTGCGTGGCGAGAACAGTGTTGGCGAGTTCTACTCCGTGGCCCTGACCAACAACTTTCAGCAGGCCGACACCGGCACAAAGATGATTCACCTGGGCAAGAACACCTCCAGCACGATCATCTCCAAGGGTATTTCCGCCGGGAAGAGCTCCAACGCCTACCGTGGACTGGTCAAATTCGGTCCCGGCGCGGAAGGCGCGCGCAACTTCACCCAGTGCGATTCGTTGCTGATCGGCGACCGCTGCGGCGCGCACACCTTCCCGTACATCGAGAGCAAGAACAAGTCGGCCATCGTCGAGCACGAAGCGACGACCTCGAAGGTGAGCGACGAGCAGATGTTCCTTTGTCGCCAGCGCGGTATCGACCCGGAACAGGCGGTGTCCATGATTGTGAACGGCTTCTGTAAGGAAGTGTTCAAGGAGCTGCCCATGGAGTTCGCGGTCGAAGCCGGCAAGCTGCTCGAGGTCAGCCTCGAAGGGTCCGTTGGTTAAACGTCTATGCCCCGCTGGCCTCGGGGAGGTCAGCAAGCGGGGGAGCTTTCCGGGATACGCTGTGAATACGTCCCTGTACGCTCGACAAAATCATCCATGATTTTGACGATCCCGGAAAGCTCCCCCGCCCACTGCCCCGAACATTTTACGGGCACCGAAAGGGTCTAAATTTACAGACAGAATTTCAGAATAGAGAGAAGCCACAAATGCTGAGCATCAAGAACCTGCACGCATCCGTTGAGGGCAAAGAAATCCTCAAGGGCATCAACCTGGAAATCAAGGCCGGGGAAGTTCACGCCATCATGGGCCCGAACGGTTCTGGCAAGAGTACCCTGTCGCAGGTGCTTGCAGGCAACGAGGCATTTGAAGTCACCGAGGGTGAGATCAGCCTGAACGGTGAAAACCTGCTTGAACTTGAAACCGAAGAGCGCGCCCGTGAAGGCATCTTTCTGGCATTCCAGTACCCGGTGGAAATCCCCGGGGTAAGCAACCTGCAGTTCCTGCGTACCGCCGTGAACGCCATGCGTCAGCACAAGGGCCAGGACGAGATGAACGCGGCCGAGTTCATGAAGCTCGCCAAAGAGATTTCCAAACAGGTGGATCTGGATCCCTCATTCCTCAAGCGGGGTGTCAACGAAGGCTTCTCTGGTGGCGAGAAGAAGCGTAACGAGATCCTTCAGGCTCTGCTGCTGCAGCCGAAGCTGGCAATTCTCGACGAGACCGATTCTGGCCTTGATATCGACGCCCTGAAGGTTGTTTCTGACGGCGTAAACGCTCTGCGCGCTGAAGACCGCGCCATCCTGATGGTGACCCACTACCAGCGTCTGCTGAACCACATCGTGCCGGATTACGTGCACGTGCTGGCCGGCGGCAAGATCATCAAATCCGGTGGCCGCGAGCTGGCCCTGGAGCTGGAAGAACGCGGCTACGGCTGGCTGGGCATCAAGGATGAAGAAACTGCCGACAGTTCAGCCAATTAAGGAGGTCGCGGAATGAAACCAGCACCCACGCTTTCCACCGCGTTCCTGCATCCGGCCGGTCAGTCACTGCCGGAGCCGCTGCTCGCCCTGCGCAAGCAACGGGGTACCGCGTTGGTCGACATGCCGTTGCCAACCCGGAAAACCGAAAACTGGAAGTACTCCAGCAAGTACCTGAAGCTGACCGACGAGATGGCTATTTCGCTGCCGGCGGAAGGCAAGACCGGCAGCAGTCTGGCAGTGCCCGGTTACAAGGTCGCGTTTCTCAATGGCGTGATGATGCCTGAGGCCTGTGAATACCCGGACTTGGACGGCATCAGCATCCAGAGTTTCGGTGATCTGAGCGACGAGGAGGCCAGTGATCTGGCGGACCGTCTGGACAGCACCCTGGACAACAAAGCCGTCCAGATGGCGCGGCTGAACTCCGCCCGTTTTGAAGACGGTCTGCTGATTCGCCTGAAGCCGGACGCTGTGCTCGACCAGCCGCTGTTCATCGTTCACGAAGTCACAGCTGAGGCCAGCGGTTCGGCCTTCCCGCGTATTTTCGTAGACGCCGGCCGTCACAGCCAGATTACGCTCGTAGAGGAATATATCTCCAGCGGCTCGGCCCCGGTCATGGTTAACACCGTTACCGAGTTCAACGTCGCAGAGGGCGCCAACATCACCAGCATTCGCCTCAACATGGAAGGCGAGAATGTCCAGCACATTGGCTCTACCGGTGTCCTGCAGCAACGCAGCTCACGGTTCGAGAGCCACACGGTCGGTTTTGGCGGCCCGCTGCGCCGGCACGATCTGCAGGTTCGGCTGGAAGGCGAAGGCGCCGAGTGCAAGCTTAACGGCGTGGTTGTTACCCAGGGAAAACAGCATTACGACAACCACACCACCATTGAGCACGTGGCTGCCCACTGCAACAGCGAGGAAACCTATCGCAATATTGCAGCAGATCAGTCCCATGCCGTGTTCAATGGCCGGATTCATATCCATCAGGACGCCCAGAAGTCCAATGCGGATATGAACAACAAGAACCTGCTGCTGTCCAACGGGGCAGAAATCGATACCAAGCCGGAACTCGAAATCTACGCCGACGACGTAAAGTGTGCCCATGGCGCAACCATCGGCCAGCTGGATGAGACCTCTCTGTTCTACCTGGTTTCACGAGGCATCGGACGGCGTGAGGCGAACGTTCTGCTCACCATGGCCTTTATCAACGAGCTGGTGGAACAGATTCCGGTTGAAGCAGTGCGGGAAACGGTCCAGGGCCGGCTGAACCACTTCTTCGAACAGACATTCCAGGAGGCGTAAGCGGTTATGACCGATCTTTCCGTGGCAAGCACAGCCAAGCGCACCACCTTTGATGTGGACGCCGTTCGCCGGGATTTCCCGATCCTGTCTCAGCAGGTGAACGGCAAGCCCCTGGTGTATCTGGATAATGGTGCCTCGGCCCAGAAGCCTGAGGCCGTGCTGAACGCCATGGATCGGTATTACCGTGAGATGCACTCCAACGTCCATCGTGGCGCCCACACGCTCGGAGACCGGGCGACCGCTGCGTTCGAAGGGGCCCGTGAGACTGTCCGAAACTTCCTGAATGCGGAAAGTACCCGGGAGATCATCTGGACCCGTGGTACTACCGAGGCCATCAACCTCGTTGCCAACGGCCTGGCTCCTCGCCTGAAGGCCGGAGACGAGATTCTGGTGAGCCACATGGAGCACCACGCCAACATTGTGCCCTGGCAGATGATTGCCGAGCGCACGGGTGCAAAAGTGGTTCCTGTTCAGGTAACCCCGGACGGCGAGCTGGATCTCGAATCCTTCACCAGCCTGCTCAATGAAAAAACCCGGGTACTGGCAATCACCCATGTTTCCAACGTGCTTGGCACCGTAAACCCCGTGGCAGCCCTGATTGAACAGGCAAAGGCGCACGGCATCATTACCCTGGTGGACGGCGCCCAGGCAGTACCCCATTACCAGCCGGATGTGCAGGCACTGGGCTGCGACTTTTACGTGTTCTCATCGCACAAGCTGTTTGGCCCCACCGGTATTGGCGTGCTCTACGGCAAGGCCCAGTTGCTGGAGGAAATACCTCCCTACCAGGGCGGCGGCGAGATGATTGAGCGGGTGTCCTTCGAGCGGACCACCTGGAACACCCTGCCCTACAAATTCGAGGCCGGCACGCCGGCGATTGCCGAGGCGGTGGGCTTGGGCGCAGCCATCGACTACCTGAACGGCCTGGACCGTGCTGGCATGGAAGCGGCCGAGGCCGCCCTCTTAGAGCGCGCCAACCAGCTGGTGGAAACCGTGCCCGGCATGGAGATCATCGGCACCGCCAAACAGAAAGTGCCGGTCATGTCCTTTAAAATTGCCGGTTTGCACCCCAGTGATATAGGCACGCTGCTGGATCAGCAGGGCATTGCGATCCGCACCGGCCACCATTGCGCCATGCCGCTGATGGATTTCTATGGAGTTCCCGGTACAGCCCGGGCCTCATTCGCGTTCTACAATACACTGGACGAGGTGGATACATTGTTTACCGCCCTGCAGAAAGTCCAGCGTCTGTTTGCCTGATGGAGGTGGAATCATGACAGCCGAAGTCTTCACCCCGACCGTTGCCGTCACCATGACGCCGAGCGCCGTAAAACACGTGCGCAAACAGCTTGAGAAAAAGCCGGAAGCCAGGGGCATCCGGCTGGCCATCAAGAAGAGTGGCTGTTCCGGCTTCAAATACGAAACCCAGTGGGTGGAAGAGGCCTCCGCTGACGACAAGGTGTTCCACATCGATGGTGTCGATGTCTTCGTGAAAGAGGAGCACCTGCCTCTGGTGAACGGCATCGAAATTGATTTTGTCACCGAGGGCGTGAACTCCATGTTCCAGTTCCGCAATCCGAACGCCACCGCGGAATGCGGCTGCGGCGAGAGCTTTACCGTAGCGTAATCCCTCACTGAACGTGTAGGTCGGATTAGCCTAGCGTAATCCGACACCAGAGATTTAAGAAAAGCGAGGCCAGAACAGGCATGCAAGAAAGGGAAGTGGTCCTGACCAAACGCGAGGTGGAAGCCCGCCTTGTTCCTTCCGGAACCGAAATCATGATTCCGTCGGACACCTTTGTGACCATCACACAGTCACTGGGCGGTACCTTTACCGTTGCCGTGAATGGCAATCTCGCCCGCATTGAAGGCCACAATGCCGATGCCCTCGGCAAAAAGCCCCTGGAAAGCAGCTTCGAAACTCCCGAAGACGGCACCGTCAACGAAAACCAGGTCTGGGAAGCCATGCGAAACTGCTACGATCCGGAAATTCCGGTAAACGTGGTGGATCTTGGCTTGATTTACGAGTGCAAGATTGAAAATGGCACCGAAGACGGCAACCACGTCTACGTCCTGATGACTCTGACGGCCGCCGGTTGCGGCATGGGCCCGGTGATTACCGAGGATGTGAAAACCAAGCTCGAGCACGTGCCCAACGTGGACAAAGTCACCGTTGAGCTGACTTTCGATCCGCCCTGGAGCAACGACATGCTCACCGACGAAGCCAAACTCGAACTGGGAATGCTGTAAATGACTGCCAGTGAACAGGACTTTCTGAACAACCCCCTTGGCAAAGACACCACCCTGGAAGACGTTCTGGATGGCTTCGAGCTTCTGGACGACTGGGAAGAGCGCTACGCTTTCATCATCGATCTGGGCAAACAGCTTCCTGCCTTCCCGGAGGAATCCCGGGTAGAGGAAAACTATGTTCACGGCTGCCAGAGCCAGGTCTGGCTGATCCACCACTTCGACGAAGACAGCGGCCGGCTTTACCTCTTGATTGATTCAGACGCCATGATTGTACGCGGGCTGGCCGCCATCATTCTGGTTGCCCTGAACGGCAAAACCCCTAGGGACCTGCTGGCAACCGACATCGATGAGTTGTTCGAGCAACTGGACCTGTTCCGCCATATTTCGCCGACCCGGGGCAACGGCCTTCGGGCCATGGTCGGGAAAATCCGGGATATTGCGGCTGCAGAGGCGGCCGGCGCCAGCAACTGATACCTACCCGCCTTACCAGATAATCGCGATATCATCTCTCTGGATGTTCAAGATGCCGCCGAGCTGCGGCATCGTGCCCCGACTGAAATGGGGCTGAACGCTATCAAGAGTGACGGTGACCTCGGCGTCATGTAGCTCCGGAGAATCTTCAGGAGCATCCAGATAGCGCTTGCTCCGGTAAAGCTTCAACTCGTCGCCCGGCCTGAGCCCGGCGGTAGCCCCCGATTCCAGCGTCACCCCGTGACCATCGACCCGCGCAATCCGGGTAATAAAGGGCTGACACGCCAACGCCTCGGTCACGGCGGCCGCCATTTCCCCGATTAAACCGTTCACTGCCTGTCCATAGGCGGTCTTCTGGAAGCCCGCTGAACCAAATCCGGCAGAACTTCCCGGACCGGCATCCCACTGGGCTGCTGTTGCAAACCTCTGCCGGTAGACAGGCGCACCGCTGAATCCGTCAAATATAATCAGATCAGCCGCGAACCGACGGCGTTGATCCACCACGCCAATGCCCCGTTGCATCCTGTCCAGCACAGAAGTGCCCCAGGCTGACGGGTCTGCCACACCCAGATCCCGAATAACCCCGGTCACCACGAACTGCACACCCATTTCACGGGCCAGCTCGAGTACGTTGCTTAATCGATTGTCGTTCTGCTGAACCGTCGGTGCGTTCAGCAGGTCGGTAAACATTCTTGAAGTGGTCGCGCCAAAAACCTGCAGACCGCCCTGGGCCACCAAACGCTGTTGCAGCTGTTGCGGCAAGATCTCGCCGGCATCGTCAATTCGCCCTACCCTGGCCTGGTCCGGATACAGCATCGGGAAGCCGGTCACCGCGACCCGCTTTTTCAGCCGGCCGGCATCGCCCGCGCCGCACTGACTGTGACTCTCGCTGATATCTCCACGAACAATCACCCGTAACAGGTTACCACTCTGGTACTCGTCAATTATCCGCACGTTCCGGGCTCTGGCGCTTGAGGCCAGATCCATCCGGGATTCGGTGATAACGCCATTTTTCATGGTGTCGTGCGTGCTTACCCGGGCCTCATACTGGAGCGAGAGGTCCCGGATCGCCGCCTTGCGGGCTTCGGCCCGGGCGGCTTCCAGATTTCCGTTGTGGATATTGGCGTGGCCAACACCTTCAAGAACAACAGCGTGGGCACCCGAGACCAGAACAAGGGCGAGAATCCCGAATACAGCCAGTGGCAGCAAGCGTTTCATAGCATTCAGTACTCTCGATCAATCAAGGTAATACAGGGAATCCACGCCCTTGCTCTGCACATCGCCCACGCTGTCATTCTCCTGCGGCATGGGGATCGGGCAGAGGTCCTGCACCTGATCATCAGCCACCTCGGCGACACAGGCCCGGAAACGGGGCTCAAGTTTCAGTTCCATCACGGTCTCGAACACGCCGTCGCTGTGCTCGTTCACGGCGACCAGCTTCGCTCCCCGAATGTAACTGTCGACGTAGGTTCTGAACATATCATTGCGCAAGACAAAATCGTTCACGGTGGAACTGCCGTACACGACGGTACCGTATACGCGTTCCACAAGATTGCGGTAAGCATCCAGCTGGGACGCTCGCCGGGCCATCAGACGTTTGCGGGTATCCGAACGGTTGGCCGCAACATCCTCATAGGTCCCCAGACCGCTCACCCGCACCGTTATCGGCTCAAGCATCGTATCCTGGCGGGGCTGGCTGCCGTTATCCCCCTGGTGGCTGCCAATCGGCGCACAGGCAGCGACTGTTGTGGCCAACAGAGGCATGAGTATCCAGCGAAGATTCATTGCGTGTCTCCAGAAAACATCATTTCCGCTTGACCATGAAAAAATTACGCCAGTTTTTCTAAACCACTGATATTTCGATTAACAACGTCCGTTCCTCTCATTCTGCAATCCCCAAGCGGCAAAAAACTGCCTCCGTTTACACATCAAAAACAAACCGTTACCCCCATGCGTCATGTGCTGGAAAACGTTCTGCATTAACCTTTCCAGTACGTCATATCTATTTTGCTTTTTTACACGACAGGATTCTTCATGACCGGACATCGTCTGACCAAACTATCTGTGGCCATCGGCCTATCCATTGCCACCTCATCAACACTGGCCAGCCCCCAGTCTTTTATGTCTGCGCGCTCTTTCGCCATGGGCGGCACAGGGGTGGCGGTTGCAACACCTTCTACAGCGCCCTCGGACAACCCGGCAATGATGGCTGCGGATCACCACAGCTGGCAGGATGATTTCGGGCTGATGCTGCCCTCGGTGAACGCCCGGGCAGCCGATGAAGAAGAAACAGTTGATCAGGTAGACGATATTCAGGATGTGATCACGGATCTGGAATCGCTCGTTTCCGGCTTTGATCCGAATACAGACGACGAACAGGTAATTAAGGATGGTGCGGCAGATCTGAGCAATCGCCTGACTGAATTCGACAGGGACACCATGAGAGTGAACGCAGGTCTTGGATTGGCTCTGGCTGTGCCCGGACAATCCCTGTCGGTTGGCGTATTCACCAATGGTAATCTGACGGCGACGGTTCGTGGTGATGTCTCTGATCAGGATATTACCGCCCTCGACAACATTGCCAACGCCGCAACGGCCCAGGATGTGCAAGATGCCGTCGACCAGATCAGCACGAATGGCACCCTGGACCTGACATCGCAGGGACAGATACTTGCATCCGCCGTCGGGGAAGTGGGCATCAGCTTTGCGCGTTCCTTTGAGCTGCAGAATGGCAACAGCTTCCAGCTGGGCCTTTCACCGAAATACGTTGAACTGCGCACGTTCCAGTACACCGAGGCGGTTTCCGGTTTCGAAGATGACGAATTCGATGGCGACCAGTATCAGACCGAAAAGAGTGGGTTCAACGTGGACGTTGGTGCAGCCTACAGCTTCGGTAACTCCAACCAGTGGAACACAGGTATTGTTGTTAAAAACCTGATCCCCATGGAACTGGACTCCGCCGCCAGCCGGCCGCTGCTGGGAGAGGAAGTTCGTACACTGAAGCTCGACCCGATGGTTACAGCTGGCATTGCTCACAAGAGCGAATACCATGTAGTTACTGCAGAAATTGACCTGACCAAGAAGGAAGCCTTTGGCTTCGAGGACGACACCCAGTGGGCAGCCCTCGGCGCCGAATTCGATGCCTTCCGTTACGCCCAGCTTCGGTTTGGCGTTCGCCACAACATGGCCAGCAACGATGACAACGACGGCATTGAAGAGAAAACCCAGTTCACCGCCGGTCTTGGCCTGAACATTGTTGGCGTCCGCCTTGATCTCGGCGCCCTCTACAGCGATGCGGATGTGGGCGCAGCCCTGGAGCTTGGCACCGCGTTCTGATCAAAAACTGAAAGAGGAAGCAGATGAAGGTTTGATCTGCCTCCAACTTCCGATTAAAGCCCGCCCATGGCTATCACGGGCGGGCTTTTTTATGGCCTGTCGTGTTACAGGTTTGCCTGCCCTGCCCTGGAACCGGATAATCCACCGACACACTCCCCCGAAAGGAATCAGACATTCCATGCAGGCCTATCTGGTTGGCGGTGCCGTTCGTGACGAATTACTCGGCCTTGAGGTCAAGGACCGGGACTGGGTGGTGGTCGGCGCGACACCAAAGGAAATGCTTGCCAAGGGGTTCAAACAGGTGGGCGCGGACTTTCCGGTCTTTCTGCACCCCCGCACCCGGGAAGAATATGCCCTGGCTCGCACCGAACGCAAAGAGGGGCGCGGCTACCACGGTTTTACTGTTTATAGCGCACCGGATGTCACCCTCGAGCAGGACTTGCGGCGACGGGATCTGACCATCAATGCGATAGCCAAAACCGAAGACGGCGCCTTGGTGGACCCCTTCAAGGGCCGAAGCGATATAAAAGATCGCAAGCTCCGCCATGTCTCGGAAGCCTTCGCCGAAGACCCCCTGAGAATTCTTCGCACCGCCCGGTTCGCAGCCCGCTTTCAGCCACTTGGATTCAGCGTGTGCGATCAGACCATGGGCCTGATGAAGCAAATGGTGGCTAGCGGAGAAGTGGATCACCTGGTTCCGGAACGGGTCTGGCAGGAATTTCAGCGGGCACTGCATGAAAAGGCGCCCCGGGCCTTTTTCGACGTTCTCCGGGACTGCGGGGCCCTGGAGGTACTCATTCCGGAACTGGCACCCGAAAAGGTGTTTCAACTTGCGATCGCGGCGCTTGGCTGTGTCCAGAACCAATCTGACGCCCAGACGGAAGAACGCTTTGCCGCCCTGCTTTCCCCCCTGGATGACTCTGCAGCCGTGGCACGAGCCAAGGCACTGAAAGCCCCAAATGATTGCCAGAACCTGGCGCGACTGGTTACAGCCTTCAAGCCACAAATCAGGAACATCGATGCTCAGCACCCTGAAGCCGAAGCCTTGCTGGACCTGCTGGACCAGGCGGACTTCTGGCGCCGCCCGGAGCGCTTTTCGCAACTGATGAACGTGCTCGAATGCGCCCTTCCCGGCGAGTCGGGCCCACTGAACCTGCTTCGAACCGCCTCTGGGGCCGCTACCGGTGTTGACCCAAAAACTCTCCTCGCCCGGGGCTACAAAGGCAAGGAGCTGGGCAGCGCAATCCGAACCGAACGCTTGAAACGTATCGGCGATGCCATCGCCGCGACCAAAGACTGAGGAGCCACCATGACGACCAACACACCCGTTGCCCTGGTCACCGGCGCAGCCCACCGTCTTGGCGCACAGACGGCCCGGACACTTCACGAAAGAGGCTGGAACCTGGTGATTCACTACCGGAGCCGAGAAGAGCAGGCGTGGTCACTGATTGAGCAACTGAACCGGCAACGGCCCGACTCTGCCTGCGCCCTTCAGGCGGATCTCAGCCATACAGCCGGCGTGAAAAGATTGGCCGGTGATGCCATCGCACACTGGGGCCGACTGGATGCACTGGTTAACAATGCGTCGGTGTTTTACCCCACCCCGACTGCGGACACCTCCGAAGACGACTGGGACACCATCCTGAACACCAACCTCAGGGCCCCGTTTTTCCTGCTTCAGGAATGCCTGGCCGAACTTCGGCGAAACCGCGGCAGCGTGGTAAATCTGATCGATATTTACAGTGAAAGACCCATCGATGACCATCCACTATACTGCGCCAGTAAAGCCGGCCTCGCCGCCCTGACACGCTCCTGGGCGAAAGACCTGGCACCGGACGTGCGGGTGAACGGTGTATCACCGGGCGCAATCCTCTGGCCAGAGGGCGAGGCCGAAATGGACGAGACCGCGCAGCAGGCGATTCTCCAGAAGACCCCACTGGCCCGCACAGGGAATCCTGATGATATTGCCCATACCATCGCATTCCTGGTCTGCGATGCGCCTTTCATCACCGGTCAGGTTATCGCCGTGGATGGTGGCCGAAGCCTGAACATGTAATCCAGACAGTGGCCTCCAAGGCTGCCTACTTTGGCCGGGCGAAGCTTTCCGGATACAATGCCGGCAGATTTCAATCCTGCACGCGCCGGGCCTGCTTCCCCGCGTGCCTCTGATCCGGAGATTTCCCATGCGTGATGTCGTTATTGTTGCCGCCCGCCGTACTGCTATCGGAACCTTTGGCGGAGGTCTCTCCAGCCTGAGCGCAGACCAGCTGGGAACCGCTGTGATCAAGGCAATCCTTGAAGAAACCGGCGTCGCCGGCGACCAGATCAACGAAGTGGTGCTCGGCCAGGTGCTGACCGCCGGTTGCGGCCAGAACCCCGCTCGCCAGTCTGCCATCAACGCCGGCATTCCTGCCTCCGTACCTGCAATGACCATCAACAAGGTCTGCGGTTCCGGCCTGAAGGCCGTGCATATGGCGGTACAGGCGATTCGCTGCGGCGACGCCGAACTGATGATTGCCGGCGGCCAGGAAAGCATGAGCCAGGCGCCGCACGTGTTGCCTAACAGCCGCAACGGCCAGCGTATGGGCAACTGGTCCATGGTGGATACCATGATCAAGGACGGCCTTTGGGATGCCTTCAACGATTACCATATGGGCATTACCGCCGAGAACATCGTCGAGAAATACGGTATCAGCCGTGACGAACAGGACGAGTTTGCTGCGGCGTCCCAGCAGAAAGCCGCAGCAGCCCGCAATGCCGGCTACTTCGATGGCCAGATTGTTCCGGTCTCCATCCCCCAGCGCAAAGGTGACCCGATCGTGGTAGACCGCGATGAAGGGCCGCGCGATGGCGTGACCGCCGAGAGCCTGGGTAACCTGCGTGCAGCGTTCAAGAAGGACGGCACGGTGACCGCCGGCAACGCCTCCTCCCTGAACGATGGCGCCGCCGCCGTGATGGTCTGCAGTGCCGAAAAGGCAAAAGAGCTGGGACTGACTCCGATTGCCACCATCAAGGCCCATGCCAACGCCGGCGTGGACCCGACCATCATGGGCACCGGCCCGATCCCTGCCAGCCAGCGCTGCCTGAAACTCGCAGGCTGGAGCGTGGATGACCTGGACCTGGTGGAAGCCAACGAAGCCTTTGCCGCCCAGGCCATTTCCGTCAATCGCGACATGGGCTGGGATACCAGCAAGGTAAACGTGAATGGCGGCGCCATTGCCCTGGGCCATCCCATCGGCGCCTCCGGCTGTCGTATCCTGGTCTCCCTGCTGCATGAAATGGTTCGCCGCGACGCTCACAAGGGTCTGGCCACACTGTGCATCGGTGGCGGCATGGGCGTTGCCCTGGCTGTCGAGCGCTAAGCTTCATGCTCCACGTGGTCCTGTACGAGCCGGAGATACCGCCGAATACCGGCAATGTTATCCGGCTGTGCGCCAACACCGGTTGTCAGCTGCATCTGATTGAACCGCTGGGTTTTAACCTGGAAGACAAGCAGATGCGGCGGGCCGGGCTGGACTACAGCGAATACGCGTCGGTAAGGATTCACCGGAATTACCGGGACTTTCTCGCCAGCGAGCAACCGCAACGCCTGTTCGGCCTGACCACCAAAGGCAGCACTCACTACCATCAGGTGCAGTATCAGGAAGGCGACTACCTGATGTTCGGCCCGGAAACCCGTGGCCTCCCTGCGGAAGTTCGCGAAGGCCTGCAGCCCGAGCATCGCCTGCGGGTTCCCATGCAGCCGGAGAGCCGCAGCCTGAACCTTTCCAACACCGCGGCCCTGGTGGTTTACGAGGCCTGGCGGCAACTGGGATTCCAGGGCGCGGTGTAGGTGCCCGAGAGCCCGCTGCGCCGTGGCACCACCATCGGGTAGCCCTCCTCAAGCTCCACAACCCGTGCGGCAAAGCCGTAAACCGTTTCAAGCAGGTCAGGCGTGAGCACTTCCCACGCAGAGCCCTCCTGAACAAGATGGCCCGCCTTCATCAACAGCAGCCGATCTGCAAACTGGGCCGCCAGATTCAGATCGTGGACAACCGCCAGAACCGCCACACCCTCTTCTTTGGCCAGACGTCGGACCAGATCCAGCACCAATTGCTGATGGGCCGGGTCCAGGGCGGAGGTGCATTCGTCCAGCAACAACAACCGGTCGCCCGGGCTGTCGATGATCTGGGCCAGCACCCGTGCCAGCTGCAACCGCTGCTGCTCGCCTCCGGACAGTCCCGGGACGAGCCGATGCTTCAGGTGAGCAATATCCAGTTCGTTCAGCAACCGCTCCACCGCCGGATCACTGCCACGCCGGGCTGCTCCGGGGCGACCCAGCTGCACCACCTCCTCGACCGTTAGCGGAAAATTCACCTCCACCCGCTGGGGCATGACGGCGCGTTGACGGGCCAACCGCTCCGGGCGCCAATACCCGAGTTCCCGCCCGGAAAGCATCACGTTGCCGATGTAGGGCAGATCGCCGCTGATGGCCTTGAGCAAGGTCGACTTGCCGGCGCCGTTCGGGCCCAGGAGCATCAACAGCTCCCCTGCAGCCAACTGGCAATCCATGCCGTGGACAATCCTTGATCGCTCAACGGATATTTGGACATTGTTTACGCAGAGAACCATCAGATAACCTTTGTCCTCAACAGAAGCGCCAGGAAGAAGGGGCCGCCGATCAGCGCCATCATCAGGCCAATGGGAAGTTCCGCCGGCGCTACAACCACCCTTGCCAGGGAATCCGCCGCCACCAGAAGTGTGCCGCCCACAAGGGCACTGAGGGGTAACACCACCCGATGACTGGCACCAAGTAACTGGCGAACCAGGTGGGGCACCACCAGCCCGACAAACCCGATAAGCCCACTGACCGCAACGGCCGCTCCAACACCCAGACCGACCACCAGAATGGCGACTTTCTTGACGGTATCGGTGCGATAGCCCAGGTGCCCGACCACTGATTCGCCAAGCAAAAACGCATCCAATGGACGGGCCAGCAACGGTGCAGCCAATAACGCCAACAGCATGAACGGAGCCCCAACCAGCAAGTCATCCCAGTCGGCATGGCCGAGACTGCCCATGGTCCAGAACGTTAGCGAACGCAGCTCCTCGTCATTGGCATAGAAAGTCAGCAACCCGGTGGCGGCGCCCGCTACGGCGTTGATTGCAATCCCCGCCAGCAGCAGAGTTGCCACGGCGGTCTGGCCCGAGCGGTTGGCAATGCGCCAGGCCAGCAACACCGTACCGCTGCCCCCAAGAAACGCAGCGATGGGTAAGGCCCATTCGCCGGTCATGGCCAGCCAACCGCCAAGCCAGGTATTACCCAGCACGATCACCGCAATGGCCGCCAGGGAAGCGCCGGCAGAGACCCCTATCAGCCCCGGGTCGGCCAGAGGGTTGCGAAACAGTCCCTGCAGCAGGGCGCCTGAGACTGCCAGCACCGCTCCGACCAGAAACCCGAGCAGGAATCTCGGCATCCGTACTTCCAGCAGCACCATCGAAGCCACCGGATCGCTCGCTTCCCGACCGGTGATCACACTCAGGATATCGGTGAATGCCAGCGGATAGGCGCCACTGGTAACGGACACCAGGGCAACGAGCACGGCAGCCAGTAACCCGACCACCAGTGACGGCGTAAAACCGAACCGGCCCGCGGCGTCACGAATCATTGGCTGGCACGTTGGAGGATGCAGGCAATACTTCGCTTACCGCAGCCATGGCATCGGGCAACCTCGGGCCAAACCCTAGCAACAGCATTCCGTCTGCTACCAGCCGGTGCCCGCTCTGCCAGGCGTCGAGGCGCTCCACCTCCGGCCAGGACCCGATGGCAAACTGGCCCGGCGTAGACTCGGCAATCACGATGGCATCCGGTTGGGAAGCCAGGATGGCCTCCCTATTGACCGGCTTGTAGCCCTTCAGGCCGGACACCGCATTGTCCGCGCCAACGGTATCCAGCAGTGCTGAAGCAGCGGTTTCTTCGCCCGCCAGCATCACCGAGTGATTGCCAGCCGCAAGAATGAACAGCACCTTCGGCCGGCTTCCCCGGGATTGCGATGCCTGCTGGATACGGTTGATCTGCAACCGAAGCTCGGAGGCCAGGGTCTGTGCCCGCTCCTGTTGGCCCAGCAATTCGCCCACGGTAACAATGCGCTCCAACGCAGCATCCGGTGTTCTTGCCGACGACAGTTTCTCGACCTGAACACCAGCCCTGGCCAGTCGCTCCAGGTTTTCTTCCGGAGCGGCCTGCTCGGAGGTAATCAGCAGATCCGGCTTGAGTGCGAGCACCCCTTCAAAAGGTAACGCCCGCAGATAGCCAATTTTGGGCAGCGAGTCGGTCTGTTCCGGATAGCCGCTGGTTGTATCTACGCCTACCAGCAATGACTCCATGCCCAGTCGGTACACAATCTCGGTAATTGCTCCGTCAGCCGTCACAACCCGCGGCGAATCCCCCGCCTGGGCGGGAGACGCGATTGCAGTAGCCAACAGGAACCACCCAAGAACCCTCGATATCATGACAAAGCCTCCAGGGTCGCCGCCTGCTCCCGCCAGAGTTCGGATTCCGGGATGCCGGGCTTGCGCTCACCAAACACGGTCAACACCAGCTCACCGTCGGCGTTAAAGGCTTCTACTGAGGTGATAATCCCGTCTGCAGAGGGGCGGCGGACCAGCCACCAGCGCCGGATTGCTTCGGTGTTGGCATGGAGGTTGAAGTCGCTGTCCAGAACGTTCATCCAGGGCCCAGTGCGGCGCAGATTGGCCACCTTGCCCGTGAATATCTGCACTATTCCGGGATTGCCGACGAAGAACATCGCCGGGCACTGATTATCCCGAAGCAGCTCCAGTAGCCGGTCCAGCACGTCGCCATCGGTACGCTCAAGCTCGGTCGCCCATTCGCCTCTCAGGAGTTCCAGCGCCGTCAAACGATCGGTACCCGCCCGTTTCAAAAGCGCACCAAAATGATGGACATCCTTGAGTTCCCGCCAGCCCTCTCGGAGAACCTCTGTGTTGACGGCTTCTGGTGCTACCCGTTGAGGAACCGGGCGCGTGCCCTGAGACTTGAACGGCCTCAGCTCTTGATCGGCGAAGGAATGAACCAGACGCTCCCATGCCTCGCCATCCGTATCGGCAACCCGGTAGATCTTGTGGACCGCAGCGCCGTACTGATCAAAGAACTGCAGACTCTCCCTTGACCCGGAACGAACCTGTTCCTGCACCTGGTAGCCATAGGCCCAGTGTTTGAAAAAGACCCGGATATCGATCTCGCCGACGGCCAGCCCCATGGCCCCGGACCTGCCACTGGTGAAATCCTTGAAGGTGCCGGTAACCTCATGAACCACCTCGTTGTTACGGCTCAGAATCATGACCGGCCCGACGCTCTCAAGGGCCTTTAGAAGTTCCCCGAAGTTGTCCTTGAGAGGAATCAGTGCATCGCCGCCACGCAGCCGAACCAGCTCCATCTCGCTGACGCCCAGCTTATCCGCCATCTGGCGGATCCTCATGTTTGGCTCTGCTTTTTGCAGTGTCCGCCAGCGCGCTGCGAGCGATCCGGTTGCCGTGCCTGTTGCCATCGCTGTCTGTTGCATGGGGTTACTCCTGCGCCTGCTGAAGTTCAACCGGCAGCCAGCGCACGGTCGGCTGGCCGCTGGTTCCGTTCTGGTCGTAGTAACCGACAATCTGTAGCGCCCAGACCATGGACTCCGAATCATCGATATCCGCCTTGATCAGGAAGGTCCGGAAGTTTGGCCAGATCTTGTGCTGATCGGTCAGGTTGTAGGCGTACCAGGTGTTATCAGTGAATACCCCGCCGGTTGAGTCCGTGTTGTAAAGCTGGGGAACCCCTGGATCGCTGTCATTGGCTGCAAGCTCGGTCCAGGTCATCGGATCAGAGGCGCCGCCACTGCCGTTGCCGGACACGCCGCTGTTGGATTTCAGGTACCAGTCGCGTCCGGAGAAACCGACCTGGACATCCCAGAGGTCGCTGGTCGCGCAATCAACAACAGTGGCCGAATCGAAATCGAAGCACGCATCGCCGCCGTCGTAGCCTGTGGGCGGCGTGAATGTGACAGGTGTGGCACTGAATTGCGACGCACCGGAGGCCTGCACATCAAACTCCAGCGTGAAATCGTCAATGCCCTGCCCCTCGCGGGTCGGGAAGTTGAAGTCGACAACCCGCATCCGGGCGAAGCTGTCGCCCTCGGCGGATCGCACCAGATAGCCAACGTCCGACTGTTCGGAGATGACCCCGGTAGTGAAATCGTACTGGGACCAGGCGTCGGACGCCCCGAACGCGCTGGCAAAGGCATCCTCTTGCCAGTTTGCCGGTTCCTCGAGGATGCCCAGCAAATGCTCCTGCTCGGAGTTGGCGGTGGCGTTGGTAAATACGTTCGGGTCGGGATCCCCATTACCGTCGTAGAAATCGTCCTGGGCGATGGCCAGGGCACCACCAACACGGCCGGTTCCCGACGCACCGCTGTTTACTTTGAAGCTCAACCGGCTGGCAGCGATGTGCCAGTTATCGCCTTCTTCCACCATCGCTCCGGTTTCCAGATTCAGATAGACCGTCTCCGTAGCCGCGGGCATCAACTGCTCGGAAAAGCTGCTGACATCATCCGCGTCGTCCTGTGCAATGGAGTTGTCACTGCCTCCGCCACAGGCCGTCAAAGCCAGGGCGGCCAGCACAATGGCCGGGGGTCTGGTATCGAAAAGATCCATGGATATCTCCTTCCTATCGTTTTTTGGTGGTCAGGCATTATTCGCCAAAGGAAACCGTTAGCCCGGCGTAGAGGAACCGCCCGGCAACCGGTCTGAAATCTTCACTGGCATTGGAAAAGTCGCGCTGCTCGTCGGTGATGTTGTCGGCACCGGCAAACAGCCGAAACTGGTTGGAAATCTGGTAATTCAGCTTCAGATCGGCTGTGGTATAGCCCGGGGATTCGGTTCCCGCAGCAGCATCCACAAACTCTTCGCTCTGGTACTTAAGCCGCGCACTCCAGGACAGGCCGGTTACCCCGAGCGGACCATCCAGTCCGAGACGCGCCTGATGCCTTGGCCGGCGATTAAGCTCATTGCCTGTCGCCAAATCCTCGGTTCGGGTCAGGGTGTAGCCAGCGGTGAGCCGCCAGTGCTCGGAAGGCTCCCAGCCGGCAGTGGTCTCGAACCCCCAGGTCCTTGCCTCGGCAAGGTTTTCATAGGAGAAAACCTGAACGCCGTCGTTCCGCGCCTGGGTGGCCTCAGTATCCGGTGAGGTCTGGATCAGTTGCTCGATGTCGTTCAAGAAGGCGTTCGCTTCCAGCCATGCAGACCGGTTCCAGGACAGCCCTCCCCCAAACTGATAGCTGATGGATTCCTCCGGTTGCAGCCCTGGAGTCCCCTGCACGACGTAGCCAAGCTGGCTGTGATCAAAGGTGAAGTACCTTTCCTTCAGATTCGGCACACGGTATCCGGCGCCAACACCACCACGCAGGAAGCCCGTCAGTGAATCGGTTCGGACCAAGTCGTAGCGTGCATTAATCTTGGGTGCTGTGTGAGTTCCGAAGTCGGAGTCATTCTGGAACCGGACGCCAGGCACTAGCTCAAGATGTTCATTGGGCATCCAGGTGTCCTGCACCCAGGCTTCCTGGCTTTCACGCTGTCGGCGAGGTTCTGCACCGAGCTCGGAAGCACCGTCCTTGGTCTGATCGAGCGTTTCACGGTTTAAATCGATGCCACCCTGCAGGTGATGACTGAGCCCCACTGGCTTGCCCAGATGGGCCGAAAAACGGGACAACGTAGATTCGGCACGACGGTCATCAAAGGCTCCGCTGCCGGTGTACTTCAAGGTATCGTCGTTGAGGATTTCGTGGACGGCGGACCAGCCCGCACGCAGATCAGAGTTGCGGCCATGATCTCCAGAGAGGGTATAGCGGGTACGGGTAACCGTTTCATCCTTGCCCTGATTGATAACAAAAGGCGGGTTCTGTTCGGTGAAACGGGATCCGGACTCCTCCTCGAATCGTGCCACCGCGGCGCTGAGGCGATGGTCTTCGTTCGGGGACCAGTCGGTGCGGAAACTGAGATCGGTACGATCGTATTCATCGCCGGGCCTTGCCCAGGTATCCGGCTCCGGGTCGATACCATCGGAATGTTGGTGTGACGCGGACAACCGCAGGGCGAATTCTTCGCTCCCCCCCTGGACCGTGGCTCGGGCCGAATATCGGGCGGGGTCGGCTTCATCGCCCGAGGGATTCTGGTCACCATAGGTACCTGCATCGGTGGTGAACTGACCGGAGAGCCCCGGCGCTGGCGGCCGAGTGATAACATTCACCACGCCACCGATACCAGAACTGCCATACTGGGCAGAGACGGCGCCCTTGACCACTTCCACCCGCTCGATATCGAGCACGGACAACTGGCTGACATCGACAGTCGACCCGGTTGTGGCCGTCATCGGCAAACCGTCAATCAGAACCAGCACCCGATCGGATTCAACGCCCTGGAGCCAGACCTCATAACCGGGCTTGCCGTGGATTTCCCGAAGCTGCAAACCCGGAACGTTCTCCAGAGCCTCTTTCAGATTGCGAGCGTGGGTTTTCTCAATCTCTTCGGCCGTAACCACTTCGGTTCGAACTGGAGTATCCAGCAACTGACGCTCCGTGCGGGTTCCGGTAACAACAAGCTCATTCAGGTAACCGGCCGACCGGTTGTCGGCAAGCGTTGCCGTCGAGACCATGGCAACCAGGGAAAGGCAGGACAGAGAGAGATATGATTTTCGAAAATGCATAGATCAACCAAACGACTCACAATTTAATGCGAACGATTATCGTTTGATTTTAGATTTATATCAATGCCTGGGCTGGAATTTTTGTATAGGCACAAAAAAACCGGCCGGAGCCGGTTTTTCTATTTCTGCTTCATCTGCCGCAGATCAGTGAGTCTGCTGCTCTTCGTTTGCCTCGCCCGCAGCTTCTTCCTGCTTGCGCTTGAGCGCCTGGGCATAGATGGCATCGAAATTCACCGGCGCCAACATCAGGGCCGGGAAGCTGCCCTTGTTCACAATGCCGTCGATCGCTTCGCGAGCGTAGGGGAACAGGATAGTCGGGCAGTAGGCGCCCAGCATCTGGCCCAGCTGCTGGCCTTCGATGCCCTGAACCAGGAACACACCGCCCTGCTGGATCTCGACGATGTAAGCCACCTTCTCACCCACTTTCGCGGTAACGGTCAGGGAAAGCACAACCTCGTACTGGTTGTCGCTGACTTTGTTGTGGGAGGTATTCAGATCCAGGTTAACCTGCGGCTTCCACTGCTCCTGAAACACAGTTGGAGAGTTGGGCGATTCAAAAGACAGGTCCTTCACATAGATGCGCTGAAGGGCAAACTGGGGTTGGTTCTGGTTGTCACTGCCTGCTGCGGCTTGCTGATTCTCAGCCATTTTCAGTCCTTTCGTTCTCAATCGTGGGCTCGGGGCCCGTTGTTATGGGATGCTCTAGAGCTTGCTGCCGGGACATTTTACGTTCAGGCCGGGCCGGCTAATGTGAAACAGTGCGGCAGAATGATCTTCAGATCAAGGGCCAACCTATTTCTTCACGAGCGGAAGGTTGCTTGCCTTCCAGTCCGCCACACCACCGTTCAGGCGGACCACATTGCTGAAGCCTTCCGCATTCAGCTGCTTGACCGCCATGGCGGAATGCTGGCCCATCTTGTCAGCAACGATAATCTGCTTGTCCTTGAACTTGCTCAGCTCGCCAACGCGACTCTTGAGACTGTTCAGGGGAATGTTGATCGAGCCGGTAATGCGCCCCTCACCAAACTCCTTGCGGTCCCGGATGTCCACTACAACGGCTTCATCCTTGTTGATCAGATTGACCGCGCCCTGGGCCGAGATCTTGGCACCGCCACGACGGGACTCCAGAATAAGAATGGCGACCAGAAATGCCACGAACAGCGACACAAGAATGTAGTGGTTAACGACAAATTCAAACAACCGGTCCATGAATTTACCCTGATGATGAGTTTGGCGCGATTATACACAGCCTGCTCCCCGGACAGAAGGTGACGAAACTGGCCAGTAAATGCGAAAATAGATAAACTCGATTTTCGTTTTAGTAAATTTACTAACATTTCACTTCCGGACTGAATGATGACTGCAATGCGCAAGCCGACTGCACTGATTATCCTGGACGGCTGGGGCCACCGTGACCCGGCTGAAGACAATGCCATCAGCAACGCCAGCACCCCGTTCTGGGATCAACTCTGGCAGAGCCAGCCCAAAACCCTCATCAACACGTCAGGGATGTTTGTCGGGCTGCCGCAGGGGCAAATGGGCAACTCGGAAGTTGGCCATATGAACCTGGGCGCAGGGCGCGTGGTCTATCAAAGCCTGACTCGTATCGACAAGGACCTGGAGGAAGGCACTTTCCAGAAGAATGAAGTTCTCTGCTCCGCTATCGACAAAGCCGTTCAGAGCGGCCGCGCCGTCCATCTCATGGGGCTGATGTCTCCCGGTGGTGTGCACAGCCACGAGGACCACATTATTGCGGCCGCGGAGCTGGCTGCTGCCCGCGGCGCGAAGGAAGTCTATATCCATGCCTTCCTTGATGGCCGCGATATGCCGCCTCGCAGCGCCAAACCGTCACTGGAGAAAGCGGCCGCGAAACTCAAGAGCCTGGGTGTTGGCCGGGTTGCGTCGATTGTCGGTCGTTACTATGCCATGGACCGCGATAACCGCTGGGACCGGGTGGAAGCCGCCTATAACTTGATGACCCAGGGAACCGCCGAGTTCGTCGCAGCCGATCCGGTATCCGGGCTGGAACAGGCCTACGAGCGCGGGGAGAACGACGAGTTCGTGGCACCTACCCGCATCCACGCCGCGGGCGAGCCGGAAGGCACCATCAACGATGGCGACACGGTGCTGTTCATGAACTTCCGTGCCGACCGCGCCCGGGAGATGACCCGCACCTTCGTGGAAAAGGACTTTGACGGTTTCGAACGCAAGAAGCACCCGGAACTGGCCGATTTTGTCATGTTGACCGAGTACGCGGCCGACATCAAAACGTCCTGCGCCTACCCGCCGGAGCAGCTTACCAATGGCCTTGGCGAGTATATGGCGAAGCAGGGAAAGACCCAGCTGCGAATTGCCGAAACTGAAAAATACGCCCACGTAACCTTCTTCTTCAATGGCGGCCTGGAAACGCCGTTCGAAGGCGAGGACCGGATCCTGGTGCCGTCCCCCAAAGTGGCCACCTACGACCTGCAGCCGGAGATGAGCGCGCCGGAAGTTACGGACAAGCTGGTAGAGGCCATCAAAAGCGGCAAATACGATCTGGTGGTCTGCAACTACGCCAATGGCGACATGGTTGGCCACACCGGCAAGCTGGATGCGGCGATCAAAGCAGCCGAATGCCTGGACGAATGTGTAAAGCGTGTTGTCGAAGCTCTGGATGAAGTTGGCGGCGAAGCACTGATTACCGCCGACCACGGCAACTGCGAGCAGATGACCGACCCCAACTCCGGTCAGGTTCACACCGCCCATACAATCGGGCCAGTGCCACTGGTATACACCGGCCATCGCAAGGTTGAGCTAAAGAACGACGGAAGCCTGAGCGATGTGGCACCTTCGCTGCTCACCCTGATGGGGCTGGAGCAACCAGAGGAGATGACCGGGCACAGCCTGGTTGAGATCGGCTGATCCGGGAACGGAACCAACCTTTGCGACTCACCGCACTACTGGCGCTCACCCTTTTTCTGGGTGCAGCGCCGGCACTCGCCCAACAGGATGTTACCCCGGCCCAGATCGAGGAACTCAAGGAACGCATTGAGGACATCGACGATTGGCTGGAGGACGCCGAAGAAGACCGCTCCTCCCTGGAGCGGCAGCTTGCCGCGACCGAAAAGAACATCAGCCGCCTGACCCGCGAGCGGCGATCCCTGCGCCAGCTGGCAGATCAGCAGCAGCAAAGACTCAGGGAACTGGAGAATGAGGCGCAGGAGCTCACACGAACCCTCGACCGCCAGCGGGAGAGCCTCAAGAAGCAGATCCGCGCAGCCTGGATGGAAGGGGACGCGCCAGCGGTAAAAGTCCTGCTCAATGAGATAGATCCGGACAAGATCGCCCGGACCATGACCTATTACGAATACCTCAGCAAGGACACCGTCAACCGCCTGGAAGCGTTCAGGCAAAGCCTGCAAGAACTCAGAAACACTCAGGCTGCCGTGCAATCGACACGGGTCGAACTGGCCAGAACCGAGGAAAACGTCGCCAAACGCCAGCAGGAACTGACCGAATCCAGACAGAAACGCCAGCAGACCCTGGCAGCACTCAAAGCCGACATCCAGAACCGCCTGAGCGAACGGGAAGAGCTGGAATCAGATCGCAAACGGCTGGAAAACCTGCTTGAAGAAGTCCAGCAGGCAATCAACAACATCCCCTCACCCAATGAATCCCAGCCCTTCGCTTCACTGCGCAACAAGCTGCCGTGGCCAGTGGAGGGCAAGGTATTGAGCCGCTATGGTGAACGCTATGCCGATGGCAAACTCCGACGCAACGGCCTTCTTATCGGCACCGGTGATGAAGCGGAAATTCGGGCAATACACTACGGTCGGGTGGTGTTCGCCAACTGGCTTCGGGGTTTTGGCCTGATTACCATCATTGATCATGGCGACGGCTACATGACACTGTACGGCCACAGCAGTAGCCTGTTCACCAGTCCCGGGGACTGGGTGGTTGCAGGCGAGCCCATCGCCCAGGCAGGCCGTACCGGTGGCACCGATTCCCCGGCTCTGTATTTTGAGGTTCGCCACAATGGCAAGCCCGACAACCCGGGCCGGTGGCTGGCGAACTGAGGCACTCGTCGAGGGCTGACAAACGCCGCGGGTAACGCCATACTGTCCGGAGTCAGGGAATCCAGTCCAACTATCGGAATAAAAACAGGATATGTGAATGAAACGGGTCAGAAGTACACTTAACGCCTTTCCATTACGCAGCATTGCGCTCGCTACCTGTTTCGCAACCGCCTCCGGACTGGTCTGGGCCCAGGATGAAGACACCACCACCAAACAGCTTCTCGAAGGCATCCAGAATGGCGAACGGGTGGAAATCAGCCTGCCGGATCCCGAGAAGCAGCTACCCCTGGAAGATCTTCGAAAGTTCACCGAAGTATTCAGCCGCATCAAAGACGCCTATGTAGAGGAAGTAAGCGATCGCAAACTCCTCGAAAGCGCCATCAAAGGTATGCTGTCCGACCTTGACCCACACTCCACCTACCTGGCACCGAAGGACTACGAAGAGCTGGAAGAAAGCACCTCCGGCGAGTTCGGCGGGCTGGGCATTGAAGTGGGCATGGAGAACGGCTTCGTAAAAGTGATTGCGCCCATCGACGACACACCGGCCCAGAAAGCGGGCGTTCAGGCCGGGGACCTGATCATCAAGCTTGATGAAAAGCCGGTCAAAGGCATGAGCCTGGAAGAAGCCGTCAAACTGATGAGGGGCAAACCCGGCTCTGTGCTGACACTGACGATCATGAGGGAAGGCGAGACAGGCCCCATTGAAATCGAAGTGGAGCGCGACATCATCAAGGTCACCAGCGTGAAATCCCGCATGCTGGAGAATGGCTATGGCTATGTTCGCATTACCCAGTTCCAGGCGGATACCGGTTCACAGTTCAGGGATGCCCTCAACGGCCTTGAAGACGAGCTGGGCCGTGACCTTGACGGGCTTATCATAGACTTGCGCAACAATCCGGGTGGCGTGTTGCAGGCGGCTGTAGAGTCTGCGGATGCCTTGCTCGATGAAGGGCTTATCGTCTACACCGAAGGCCGTATCCAGAGCTCGCGCCTGCGTTTCAGCGCAAGGGCAGGCGACATCATGGCAGGCACGCCCATTGTGGTGCTGATCAACGGTGGCTCTGCCTCGGCATCGGAAATCCTGGCCGGTGCACTCCAGGACCATGAACGGGCCGTGGTGATGGGCACCCAATCCTTCGGCAAAGGCAGTGTCCAGACGGTGATTCCACTGGATGAGACCCATGCCATCAAGATGACCACCGCCCGCTATTACACGCCGGATGGCCGTTCCATCCAGGCGACGGGAATCAAGCCGGACATCGTAGTACGCCCGGCGGAGCTGAAGGAACTCGACAGCAAACCCTTCTTTACCGAAGCGGACCTGAGCGGTCACCTTGAAGGCCAGAACGAAGGCCAGGAGAAGGACGGCGAAAGCGAAGCAAACGCCGATTCAGGCTCCCTCGCAGACCGGGATTACCAGCTGCGTTCGGCACTGAACCTTCTTAAAGGCATCCGGATTCTGAACCCGAACAAGAAGGACAAGGCAGAAGGAAGCGATCAGTGACAGTAGCGCGTACCCTGCTGGCACTGGCATTCTGCATTACGGCCGGCGCGGTGTTGGCAGAGCCGACACGAACGGCCCTACCCCCGACCATTGCCATCATCATCGATGACATGGGCCACAGCCTTGCTGAAGGTAAGCGACTGGCAAACCTGGATCAGCCGCTTACGCTGGCCTTCCTGCCCTACCGGCGCCACACCGACAGCCTTGCCCGGCTCGCCCACAAGCAGCACAAGGAAATCATGCTGCACGCGCCCATGGCCAACACCCGCAATTACGGCCTCGGGCCGGGCGGCCTGACCCCGGACATGGACGAACAAAGCATGGTAACCACGCTTCGCCGTGCGTTGCAGTCGATTCCCCATGTGCAGGGTGTCAACAACCACATGGGCAGCCTGCTGACCCAGCAGCTGCAGCCCATGGACTGGGTGATGAAGGAGCTGTTCCGCTACCCGGTGTATTTTATCGACAGCCGCACCATCGCCTCATCCGTTGCTGGTGATGTTGCTGCCGCCTACCGGATTCCAACCATGACTCGGGACGTGTTTCTCGACCACGAACAAACCGAAGAGTTTGTAGACCGCCAGTTCAAACTGCTGATCAAGCGCGCCCGGGAAAACGGCAGTGCCATCGGCATTGGCCATCCTCACAAGGTCACTGTGGATTATCTGGAGAAGCACCTGCCAAAACTGGATGAGCAGGGTATCGCCATAGCCACCGTCAGCGGACTTTGGGCCATGCGCAACGGTAATCGTGAGATGTTTGCGGAGGGAGAAAAGCAGGCCATTCGACCTGCTTTCGCAAAGAAGGATTAATCGCGGACTTCTATACCCTGGGCCTTCATAAAGGCCTTCGCTTCCGGAATGGTGTGCTGCCCAAAGTGGAAGATAGAGGCCGCCAGTACAGCATCAGCACCACCCTTGGTAACGCCATCAGCAAGGTGCTGGAGCTCTCCGACCCCCCCGGAGGCGATCACCGGCACAATTACCGCATCGCTGATGGCCTTGGTCAGGCCCAGATCAAAGCCGATCTTGGTGCCGTCCCGGTCCATGCTGGTCAGCAGTAACTCACCAGCGCCCATATCTACCATCTTGCGCGCCCATTTAACGGCATCCAGCCCCGTGGGCTTGCGACCACCGTGGGTAAAGATCTCCCAGCGGGGCTCCTCACCCTCTTCACTGACGCGCTTGGCATCAATGGCCACCACAATGCACTGGCTGCCAAAACGTTCAGCCGCTTCCCGCACAAACTCGGGGTTGAACACAGCGGCAGTGTTGATCGACACCTTGTCTGCACCGGCATTCAGCAGCTTACGGATGTCATCCACCGTGCGCACACCGCCGCCCACCGTCAGCGGAATGAAGACTTCCGCTGCCATTCGCTCGACAGTCTCGTAGGTGGTGTCACGGCTTTCATGACTGGCCGTGATGTCGAGGAAGGTGATCTCGTCGGCGCCCTGCTCGTTGTAGCGTCGGGCTACCTCCACCGGGTCGCCGGCATCACGGATATCAACGAAGTTGACGCCTTTCACCACGCGGCCTTTGTCGACATCGAGGCAGGGAATGATGCGTTTTGCAAGAGCCATAAGCCGTCCTTACCCCTTCAGGCCGTCGCAGAAGGCCTGGGCTTCAGCCACGTCCAGCGTGCCTTCATAAATGGCACGCCCAGTGATGGCACCCAGGATACCTTTGTCGGCCACGGTCGCCAGGCGTTTGAGGTCGTCCATGTTGGTGACACCGCCAGAGGCAATCACCGGTATTCCGCCCTCTTCCGCCAGCGCAGCAGTGGCCTCAACATTGACGCCCTGCATCATGCCGTCGCGGCTGATGTCGGTATACACGATGGCGTCCACGCCGTCGTTGGCAAAACGCTTCGCCAGATCGGTGGCCATCACTTCCGAAACTTCCGCCCAGCCATCGGTGGCCACACGTCCGTCTTTGGCGTCCAGACCCACGATGATGTGACCGGGGAATTTCTTGCACATCTCGGTGACAAATTCCGGCTCTTTAACGGCCTTGGTTCCGATGATGACCCACTGCACGCCTGCCTTCAGATAGGCCTCGATGGTTTCAGCCGAGCGGATGCCGCCACCGATCTGTATCGGCAGATCCGGATATTTGCGGGCAATAGCCTGGACGATTTCACCGTTGACCGGCTCGCCGGCGAAGGCGCCGTTAAGGTCAACCAGGTGCAGGCGGCGGGCACCTGCTTCCACCCAGCGGGTCGCCATATCGACAGGATCGTCACCAAACACCGTGGAGTCATCCATACGGCCCTGACGAAGGCGCACGCATTTGCCGTCTTTAAGATCGATCGCGGGAATTATCAGCATTTTCCAGTCCAGTTTGTAAAATTCTCAAGCAGCTGCAATCCCGCCCGGGCACTTTTCTCCGGATGGAATTGCACCGCAAAAATATTGTCTCGCGCGACGGCTGCCGCAAGATCCACCCCATAGTGGGTGCGGCCTGCCATATCAGCGTTGCCCTCGGCTTCTGCGTAGAAGCTGTGCACGAAGTAGAAACGGTCACCCTCGGGAATGTTTTGCCAAAGAGGATGATCCATGGTCTGCTGCACCTGGTTCCAGCCCATGTGGGGCACTTTCAGACGCTCGCCGTTTTCCGTGAGGTGGTCACCGAAATAACGCACTTCCGAAGGGAACAGGCCGATGCAGTCAACGCCGCCGTTCTCTTCACTGCGGGACATCAGGGCCTGCATGCCAACACAGATGCCGAGAAACGGGCGATCTTGAGAGACTTCACGAACCAGATCCACCACCCCAAGGCGATGCATTTCCGCCATGCAGTCGCGAATGGCACCGACGCCTGGGAGGATGACACGGTCGGCTTCACGGATTTTCTGGGCGTTGTCGGTGACCAGTACGGTGGTATCCGGGGCAACGTGCTCTACCGCTTTTTTGGCAGAGTGAAGGTTACCCATGCCGTAGTCGATTATGGCAACGGTTTTCATGATTGTTGCGGTGTCCTTGATTGACCGGCCACAACTGACCGGTTAAAGCGAGCCTTCTGGTGACGAGCCTTTTACAACGAGCCTTTGGTGGACGGCGTAATGCCAGCCATGCGCTCGTCCATTTCAATCGCCATACGCAGGGCACGACCGAAGGCCTTGAACACGGTTTCAATCTGGTGGTGGGTGTTTTTGCCCTTCAGATTGTCGATGTGCAGGGTCACCATGGAGTGGTTCACAAAGCCGTGGAAGAATTCCTCGAACAGGTCAACGTCAAAACCGCCCACGGCGCCACGGGTATAGGGCACATCCATCATCAGGCCCGGGCGGCCGGAAAGATCGATAACCACACGGGAAAGAGCCTCGTCCAACGGCACATAGGCGTGGCCATAACGGCGGATACCCTTTTTGTCGCCAACGGCCTGCTTGAAGGCCTGGCCAAGGGTGATTCCGATGTCTTCAACGGTGTGGTGGTCATCGATGTGCAGATCGCCCCTGGAAACGATATTCAGATCAACCAGGCCATGACGGGCAATCTGGTCCATCATGTGCTCCAAAAAGGGCACGCCGGTGTCGAAACTGGATTTACCGGTACCGTCGAGATCAATCTCAACGGTGATCTGGGTTTCAAGGGTATTTCTTTCTACCCGAGCCTTGCGTTCGGCCATGGGGACTCCGTGACAATTGAGCGGCATAACGCCGGAAAAATTCTATCCGACGATTATACCTTTTATGTCCGCCGGAGTCCCACAACCGGTTTAATCGCTGCAATAGCGAAACGCGGTTATTCAGCAGACCGGGTCTTGTCAGAAAGCCTTTTTGAGGTTGTTCATGTAGGTGTCCACGAGACTGTTGAACTCGTGTTTGATAACCGGGCTGATTGCCAGTTTGAGCAGGCTTGGCAGGGGCACCGTCAGCTCTGCACTGGTCTGGAATTTCACGGCCGTGGCATTGTCGCCCTTGGGTTTAATGGTCCAGGAACCGCTTACAACGCCGTTGCCTTCGCCTTTTACCGGCTCCCAGGTAATCCTTCCGGCGTCTTTGTCCGAATGGTATTTGCAGGCGTAAACGGACTGGATGGCGTGCTTGTCGACACCAACTTTTTCCATTTCCCAGCGGTAGGTGTTGTCGCCGAGGTCGGTCAGTTTGTGAACCTTGGGAAAGTGACTGGCTGAACGTGGCACATCGGCCAGCAGATCAAACACTTCATCATAGCCTCCGGGAATCTCAAGCTCCCGGTTCAGCTCAATAGAGACGGTAATAGCCACGGCCAACTCCTTCTTGTGTTTATAGGTATCAATGTAGTCGGAAAATCAAGGACGTGTATTTTGGCCCAACACTACCGCATTGTCATACTCCTGCGCTGTTAATTTGTTAACCCTGCGTTATCCTTTGGGTCATTGGCGTCGGTATTCGCCGCGAATACTGCAAGTTCCCAACATTAGGAAGGAAGCCTGAATCATGAAAGCCGTCCGTTATGTGCTGATTGGTATCGTTGCACTCATCGTTCTTGCTGTGGCTGCCGTTGCCATCGCCATGGCCGTGATCAACCCCAACGACTATAAGCCTCAGATTGAACAAGCCGTTGAAGATGCAACGAACCTGGACCTCATCCTCGAGGGCGACATTGGCTGGTCTTTTATTCCACTCGGTCTGGAGCTGAATTCCGTAGAAGCCACACTGGAGGGTGATCGCTTTGTGGCCCTGGAGCAGTTGGTTGCCCAGATCGATTTCTGGTCGCTTATTGCCATGTCGCCACGGGTAAACACCTTCGTGCTGGACGGGCTGGACGCCCGGCTGGAAGTGGACGAACAGGGCAACGGCAACTGGACCAGAATCATGCCCGAGGAGTCAGCCGGAGCGGCAACGGAAGAATCAGCCGGCACCCAGGATGAGCAGGCTCAGGAAGGTGAAGGAGCCGGCGGCGAGCCCTTGAACTTCAACGTTGAGAACGTTCAGATCAGTAATGCCCAGGTGCACTACACGGACAAGAGCACCGGCCAATCGGTCACTCTGGAGAACTTCACCGTTAACGCCAGCAATATCACCCTGGGTTCCGAGTTCCCGCTGGAAATCGGATTCCGGGTTGCCACTACCCAGCCCACGTTTGAAGTGGATGGCAGCATCAGCGCCCGCCTCGCTGCCAACGAAGCGCTCAACGAATTCGCCGTATCCAGCCTGAATGCTGTGTTTGACATGACCGGCGAGCCGTTCGGCGGCAAAGAGGTCACTGCTGAACTTGGCGGCTCTGCCCGGGCGAATCTGGAAAACGAAACCGCCACTCTGAGCGGCTTTACCGCCAGCCTGGCCAACCTGAACCTGTCTACCGATCTGGATGTCTCCGGATTCGGGAACAAGCCAACCCTGAGCGGCAAGATCTCCATCGCTGAGTTCTCGCTGAAAGACCTTCTGAACAACCTCGGCCAGCCTGCAGTGGAAACCAGCGATGCGGACGTCCTTGAAGCCATCGCATTCTCCACCGGAATTGGCGGTCCGGCGGGCAAGGTGGAACTCACCGACCTGACCATCAAACTGGATGACACCACGTTCAATGGCTCCGGCAGTTACAACCTGGCCGATTCAGGCATTGTCTTCAACCTGCAGGGTGACCAGTTGAATGCCGACCGCTACCTGCCACCCAAGGCAGAGGGGGAAGCCGAGGAAGCACCTACTAACCAGGAAACCGCGGCAACTGGACCGGAGGGTGACCTGCTGCCCCTGGAGACCCTTCGTAGCCTGTTGCTGGATATTGATCTGGGTCTCGGACAGCTGATCGTAAGCAACCTGACCATCAACGAAATCAAGGCGAGCACTACCGCGAAAAACGGCCTGCTCAAGATTGATGAGTTCAGCGGCAAACTTTACAAAGGCAGCTTTGGCGCCAATGTGACCATCGACGCCCGCAGCGACAACCCGAAATGGACCGTGGCTTCAGACGTTACCAACGTTCAGACCCTGCCCCTGCTCACCGATCTTGCGGAGGTAGACATGCTCGGCGGCGGTGCGAACCTCAAAGTGAACGCCACCACCACCGGTAACCGAATCTCGTCACTGCGCAGCAATGCTGACGGCCAGATCAGCTTCAACCTGGCAGAGGGCGAGTTCCGTCGCATGAACCTGACCCGCATGGCCTGCCAGGGCATCGCACTGGTCAACCAGGAAGATCTGACAACCACAGACTGGGGCACCAGCACGCCGTTCAACGACATGCGTGGCACCCTGGACATCAACGGCAACACTCTGAATAACACCGATCTGGTCGCCGCACTGGCCGGCATGCGCCTTGAGGGCAACGGTACCGTGGATATGGCCCAGAGCCAGCTGGATTACGAAGTGGGCCTGAGAATCGTCGGTGAGATCCACAGGGACGAGGCCTGCCGTGTCACCGAATACGTGGAAAACGCGGTTATTCCTGTAGAGTGCCGGGGCAACTTCGCCGAGGACCCGGCCGGCCTGTGTTCTTTCGACGGATCCCGCTTCCGGGACACTCTGAAAACCATTGCGGAAAACGCTGCCAAGGCAAAAGCCCGAGAGGAAGTCGACAAGGCAAAAGCCAAGGCGGAGGAAAAGGTGAAAGAAAAGGTTCAGGAGCAACTCGGCGACAAACTGAAAGGTCTGTTCAACTGATGCACGACCGTTTCGCCGACAAGCTGCTGCAATGGTACGACAGCCACGGCCGGCATGACCTGCCGTGGCATCACAACCGGAACGCCTACCGGGTGTGGGTCTCGGAAATCATGTTGCAGCAAACCCAGGTAACCACCGTTATCCCCTACTTCGAAGCGTTCATGAAACGCTTCCCGGACGTCCATGCCCTGGCCGAAGCCCCCGTGGATGATGTGCTCAGCCACTGGTCCGGCCTTGGATACTACGCCCGGGCCCGTAACCTGCAAAAAGCCGCGCAGACTGTTGTTCAGGACTTTGATGGTGAGTTTCCACAAACCCAGGTAGAGCTCGAATCCCTGACCGGCATCGGCCGTTCCACAGCCGCCGCCATCCTGGCCCAGGCCTTCGGCGTTCGCGCCGCCATCCTGGATGGCAACGTCAAACGGGTGCTGGCGCGCTACCATGCGATCCCCGGCTGGCCCGGACAGACCGCCGTCCTCAATCAACTCTGGCAACGGGCGGAAGAGCATACTCCTGAACAGCGGGTGCGTGACTACACCCAGGGCATCATGGACCTGGGCGCCATGGTTTGTACCCGCAGCCGACCGGCCTGCGAGAGCTGCCCCCTGCAAGAAGGCTGTACGGCCTACGCTCAGAATGAAACCTCACTCTATCCCGGCTCCAAACCGAAAAAGGCCAAACCGGAGAAAACCACCTGGATGGTTATCATCGAGGACGGCGAGGGGCGCATCCTGCTGGAGCGTCGCCCTCCCAGTGGCATCTGGGGCGGCCTCTGGAGCCTGCCGGAACTGGACCCGGCTTACGGGGCCGACGAACTTCAGGAGGCCTGCGAGCAGAGCCTGGGGCTGGATTGCGGAGAGCCGGAGCTGATCAGCGGCTTTCGCCATACCTTCTCCCATTACCACCTGCACATTCAGCCGGCCCGCCTGAACGTCACTGGCCGAGCCAACACCGTTGCAGACAGCGATCATCTGAAATGGCTGCACCGCCATGAAGCCCTCAACCTCGGTCTGCCGGCGCCGATCCGGTCGCTGCTTACCGAACCTGAGCAAGCTGCCTTGCTTTGATCTGGCCGGCCAACGCCCTCACCCGCAACGATCTGTTATCATCACCGCCAGCAACATTTGCCAACAGGAGCCACCATGAGCCGTACCGTTTTCTGCCGCAAATACCAGAAAGAACTGGAAGGCCTGGACTTCCCGCCCATGCCCGGCGCCAAGGGCCAGGATATCTTCGAGAATATTTCCAAGCAGGCCTGGGAAGAATGGCAGGCCCAGCAGACCATGCTGATCAATGAGAAACATCTGAGCCTGATGGACCCGAACACCCGCAAGTACCTGCAGGCGCAGATGGAACATTTCTTCAATAACGAACCGTTCGACAAGGCTGAAGGCTACGTTCCACCGGAACAATAACGCCGGATTGATCAAAGCCTGAGCATGCCTGAAAAGATTCGGAAATTTTTCCGGCTCAGCCTTGACTCAATACATCGAAACCGGTTTAATAGCGCCCCGTTGCACAGCAGTAGCGCAACATGCCCGGATAGCTCAGTTGGTAGAGCAGGGGATTGAAAATCCCCGTGTCGGTGGTTCGATTCCGCCTCCGGGCACCATTAAGAATTCAGACAAAACCCGCCTCGTGCGGGTTTTGTCGCTTTTGAAGCCTGAGAAAGATGACTCACGCGACTCTTTGGGCATGACTCGCCCTGGGATCAATGCGCTCTTCCATCAGCCGTCGCTCACTCATGGCTCTTTTCAGTTCCGTGTAATTGGTGGGGCTGGGATCCTCTTCGTAACGCTCCTGGGCCAGTCTCGCCAGGTCACATTTGTCGAGCCATTTCTCAATCAGCTCTGTCGTCTTCATAGCCACCTCGTTTCGTTGAATTCACTCGGTCAGCATAAAGACCTGGCTGCGCCCTATCTCGGTTGTTTTTCGCATGAATTGTGGCGAATCCTGGAGGGCGCGGGGATCAGGAACGAAAAAGCCCGCATGATGCGGGCTTTGGAGTGTTTACCGAGCTTTGCCGTTTATTCACTAACAACTGTCACTGGTCTATGAGCATGCCTCACGACTTTTTCACTGACACTACCAAGAGTGAGACTTCTCAGCATTGAGTCGCCGCGCCGACCGAGGAACATGTGGGAGCCGGGATTTTCATCGAGATACTCGACGATTTCCTTAGCTGGGTCCCCTTTGAGCAGAACCTCCTCAGCCGGCTCAACAATCCCGCTTACCGCCTGCTTCGCGGCATCAAATGCCTTGCGTCCGTACTCGCTGGCTTCTTCGTCTATGTCGCTCTGTGGAATACCACTTACGATCATTCTTTCGACCTTGGTGCCGGGGAAGACGGCAAGCAGTTTGAGTGGCTGACTGGTCGCTTTGGCAAGCTCCGCTGCCAATTTGGCGGCGTGTGACGAATGCTCTGAACCGTCGCATGCGACTACGATGTTCTCAGTTCCTTGTGCCATGTTTCCCCCTCCTTTTCTGATCAATGTTTGACCAACGTAACATTCCTGGGCACGTCCGGGGGTTGACTGAAATCAATTACCTTGAGACCAAGTGATAGAAGGCAGGGCATTTGTACCTATTGCAGGAACCTGTGGCACCGTCGACTCTTGCGCTGCCGACAAGGCAATTGATGACAAGGAGTGACTAAAATGCTGATGGCCATTGGGGCGATCATTGCAGGTCTGACTCTGCTGGTGTGGAGTGCAGACAAATTTGTGGAAGGCTCGGCTACCACAGCCAGCCACTTCGGGATGCCACCACTGCTGATTGGCATGGTTGTGGTGGGCTTCGGCACATCGGCGCCGGAGATGGCCGTCTCTGCGCTGGCCGCGTCCCAGGGCAACCCTGGGTTGGCGCTGGGCAATGCTTATGGTTCAAACATCACCAACATAGCCCTGATTCTCGGCATCACGGCGCTACTGGCGCCAATCGCGGTGCATTCCCAGGTTATGCGCAAGGAACTGCCCATCCTGATTCTGGTAACCGCCTTTGCCGGATGGCAGCTTTGGGACGGCAACCTGAGCCGAATGGATGCAATCGGCCTCATGCTGGTTTTCGTGGCACTGATTGGATGGAGCATTTACCAAAGCTTCCGGCAACCTGACGATGCCCTGGCGAAAGAGATGACCGAAGAAGTTCACACCATGCCGTTGCGAAAAGCGCTTTTATGGCTCGTGGTCGGACTACTGCTCTTGATTGTCAGCTCCCGCATTCTGGTATGGGGCGCCGTTGATCTGGCCACCATGTTCGGCATCAGCGATCTGGTTATTGGCCTCACCATCGTGGCCGTTGGCACCTCACTTCCGGAGTTGGCGTCATCCATTATTGCTGCTCGCAAGGGTGAACACGACCTGGCACTGGGCAACATTCTGGGTTCCAACCTGTTCAACACCCTGGCCGTTGTGGGCATTGCAGGGCTGATTGCGCCCATGTCGGTAGCACCTGAGGTGCTTGCCCGGGACTTCCCGGTCATGGGTGCCCTCACCCTGGTTCTGTTTGCAATGTGCTATGGCTTTCGTGGGGCCGGACGCATCAACCGTTTTGAGGGCGGCGCCCTGTTGCTTGCCTTCGTGGCCTATACGGTGTATCTCTTGGCTTTTTCAGGAGCGTAAATCATGTCACTTGCAGCCTGGCTGACCTTCCTTGTTGCGGCCGTACTGATCAGTGTTTCCCCGGGCGCCGGGGCGATCAATACCATGAGCAATGGTATGCGTTACGGTGTCCGCCGTTCGCTGCCAGCCATCATGGGGCTGCAGCTGGGTTTCGGGATCCAGATTCTGCTGGTGGGTGCGGGGCTGGGGGCCATCATTGCCTCCTCGAACATCGCTTTGTCGGTCATCAAGTGGCTGGGTGTTGTCTACCTGATCTGGCTGGGCATCTCGAAATGGCGCGAACCGGTCATGGAGTCCATGGACGATGACCGCCAGCCCGTGAGCGGCCAAAAACGTTTCTGGAATGCAGTGTTCGTGAACCTGACCAACCCCAAGGCCACGGTCTTTCTCGTGGCCCTGTTCCCGCAGTTTCTGGTTGCAGGTGCACCCCATGGCCCGCAGCTGATCACCATGGGTGTTACCCTGATTCTGGTGGATTGCCTGGTGATGCTGGGCTATGCCCTACTCGCCAGCCAACTGTTCCGATTCATGACCACCGCCCGCCGCCAGCGGCAAATGAACCGGGTGTTTGGCGGGCTGTTCGTTACCGCCGCGGTTGCCCTGGCCAGCTTCAAACGCGCCTGATATCAGACTCAATCAGCGCAGGATGCACTCGCGGCTCAGCTTCTGGCTGAGCGTCCTGCGCTGCTGCCGGAGACTGTTCCCCCGGTCGTTGCTATAGCCCGCCCGCAGTTTGGACTGGATCCGCTCCAGTTTGCTTCTGTAGGTTGCGCAGGTCTTCTCCAGCTCGGCATCGGCCTTTTCTTTTGCCGTTGCTCCGGAGCCCGTCGGGCGACCTGAGGCAAGCAGGCCTTCAACCTCTTTGCGGATTCCTGAAACGCGTTTTCCTTGCCCGAGGTTCTCGGACATCGGCACCGTGACAGGCGCCTGCACGTCAAGCTGCTTATGGGGAATTTCTCCAGGCGGGTAATCGGAAAAGTGCGCTACGCCCCGGCCGTCTATCCAGGTGTAGACCTCGGCACTGACTGCTGAAGTGAGAAAAAAAGACAAAACGAGACCAGCCATCATCCTTGGCATACGGTTCCACTCCCTGTGGTTCGGTAATTTGGTGGGGCAGTATAGCGGAAAAAGCCGCGAACCTGGGGGCAAAAGAAAACGGGGTCAGATGAAAAGCTCATCTGACCCCGGACTCAAGCTACTGATCCAGAAGCTCAACCCAGTGCTGTACTGGCACCGGCGACTTGGTCTCCAGGTGCATCTGACAACCAATATTGGCGGTTACGATGCGATCCGGATTGTCGACGGTCAGAGCCTTCAGCTTGTTGCCCAGCAGCTTCTGGCTCATCTCCGGCTGGGTCACCGAATAGGTGCCAGCAGAGCCGCAGCAGAGATGCTTGTCTTTGGTGGCAGCCAGGTTGACACCGGCCCGGGTGAGAACCTGTTCAACCACACCATTCTGCTTCATGGCATGCTGCAGGGTGCAGGGGCAATGGAACGCCACCTTGCCCGGATCCTGGCGGACCTTCAGCTTTTCCAGATCCTGCTTCAGCAGGAAGGCGCCAAGATCGGTGCAGAGCTCGCTGACCTTCTGCGCCTTGGCTGCGTAGACCGGGTCGTCTTTCAGTAGGTGGCCGTAGTCCTGAACCATGGCACCACAGCCGGACGCCGTCATGATGATGGCTTCTGCACCTGCTTCAATAGCAGGCCACCAGGCATCAATATTCTGGCGCATTCTTTCCAGGCCTTTCTCGTGCTCGGATAGATGGTAGTTCACAGCACCACAGCAACCGGCCTCGGGCGCTTCCACCATGGTAATACCAAGGCGATCGAGAACCCGGGCTGCTGCCGCATTAGTGTTGGGCGTCGCAGAAGGCTGCACACAGCCAGCCAGGGCCAGCACAATGCGGCTGTGGCTGGCGGCCGGCCATGGGCTGGCCTGTTTTCTCGGAGGTACCTTGGTGCGAAGCTTCTCCGGCAACACCGGCCGGAAGATCTGCCCCATCCGAAGCAGCACGCCGAACAGCTGGCGATTCGGAATCACCCGGGCCAGGGCCCAGCGCAGCCATTTGTCTTTCGGTTTGCGGGGCAGCTCCTTTTCCATCAGGCCACGGCTGATATCGACCAGGCGGCCATACTGAACGCCGGAGGGGCACGTAGTCTCGCAGCTCCGACAGGTCAGGCAGCGATCCAGATGTTCCTGGGTTTTCTCGGTGACTTCCGCCCCCTCCAGGAACATCTTCATCAGGTAGATCCGGCCCCGAGGGCCATCCCGCTCGTCGTTCAGCTCCTGATAGGTCGGGCAGGTAGCGGTGCAGAAGCCACAATGCACACAGGCCCGCAGGATGGACTCGGCTTCCTGGCCTTCCTTGGTGTTGGCAAATTGTTGAACCAGATTCGTCTGCATAATTACAACCAGCTGTATAAACGTCCGGGATTGAAGATATTGTCCGGATCGAAGGCATTCTTGATACGGCGCTGAATCCCCTTCAGGGACTCCGGCTGATGGTGCATCACCTCACCGCTGCGGTCGCCACCACGGAACAGGCTTACCTGGCCACCGGCAGCACGGGCGGCAGGTTCCAGGTCCTTCAGTTCACCGGCGCCCCGGAACCAGCGCTGGGAACCAGCCCAGTCGATAAACCAGTTACCTTCAAGTTTCGGTGTTTCGGCCGTCGAGCCCACCGAAAAACGCCAGAGCGGCACGTCATTACCGGCAAAAAACTCATGGTGCATGTCCTGCACCTGGCGCCAGAACTGGTCGCCCTGCTCCATCACCTCGCCGGTCCATTTTTCAGCCGTGGCTTCCACTCCCGACTTGGCACCGGCCAGGCGCAGGTAAACCTTGCCGTCTACCCAGCAGGCGGCCGTGATCGGCTTGGGCTCGGCGGCGCGGCTGTTCATATAGTGAATCACCTCGTCCATGCCCATATCCTGAACCAGGGTCAGGGAGGCCGCCGGTTTCGGCATCACTTTCATACTGATTTCGGTGATCACACCCAGAGTGCCAAGGGCGCCGGCCTGGAGCCTGGATACGTCATAACCCGCCACGTTTTTCATCACCTGGCCACCAAAGCGAAGGTGTTCGCCCTTGCCATTCAGCAGCCGGATACCCAGCACCTGGTCCCTCACCGAGCCCGCCCAGGGGCGTCCCGGGCCAGAGAGGTTACAGGCCAGGGTGCCGCCGATGGTGGAGGCCTCGCCGAAATGCGGCGGCTCGAAGTGCAGGCACTGGCCTTCTTCGGCCAGAGTGGCTTCGATCTCGCTCAGCGGCGTGCCGGCGCGAACCGTTAGCACCAGCTCTACCGGGTGGTAATCCACGATGCCGGTATGCTCGCCCACGTTGAGGATTCCGGCATCGGCGTCGGCTTCCCGGCCCATGAAGGCCCTGGTGCCACCGCCGACAATGTTGAGTTTGTGCCCGCTGTCCCGGGCCTGGAGCACCTGCTCCTTCAGTTGTTGGGAAATATCAGCCATGGGCGGCTTCCGTATGCTCGTGCGTGTGTTGTTTGTGCTCGAGTGAGCGGTATTCCTGGCAGAACCGCAAGGCGGGAACACCCTTGCCCGGGTTCAGGATACCGGCAGGGTCAAACGCAGCCTTCACGTCGTGGAACTGTTGCAGCTCCTCGTCGTTGAATTGCACCGCCATCTGGCGGATTTTCTCCACGCCCACACCGTGCTCGCCGGTTATGCAACCCCCCACTTCCACACACATTTCCAGAATGCGGGAGCCAAAGGCTTCGGTGCGCTCGAATTCGCCAGGTACGTTGGCATCAAAAAGGATCAGGGGGTGCAGGTTGCCATCACCGGCGTGGAACACGTTGGCGACACGAAGACCAAACTCTTCGGACATCTTCTCCATTTCCGTGAGAACGTAGGCGATCTCGCGGCGGGGAATGGTACCGTCCATGCAGTAGTAGTCCGGGGAGATCCGGCCCACCGCCGGGAACGCTGATTTGCGACCTTTCCACAACAGGGCACGTTCTTCCTCACTCTGCGAGGTTCGTACCGACGTGGCACCCAGTTTGCGGAACACTTCCTCGGCTTCGGCAATATGCTCGTGGACCTCTTCCTCGGTACCGTCCACTTCACACAGCAGCAGCGCCTTGGCATCCCTCGGGTAGCCCGCCTGGGCAAAGTCGTCCGCTGCGATAATGGCGTGGCCATCCATCATTTCCAGGCCACCGGGGATGATACCGTGGGCGATGATCCCACCCACGGCGTCACCGCCTTTCTGCACGTCATCAAATCCGGCCATGACAACCTGAGCCACTTCCGGTTTCGGCAGCAGCTTCACTTTGACTTCCGTGACTACACCCAGAAGACCTTCCGAGCCGGTCATCAAAGCCAGCAGCTCCATGCCGCAGCTGTCCAGACCATCACTGCCCACAGTCACCACATCACCCTCGGCAGTGACCATTTCCACACTGAGGATGTTGTGCACGGTCAAACCGTACTTCAGGCAATGCACGCCGCCGGAGTTCTCCGCCACATTACCGCCAATGGTGCAGGCAATCTGTGAAGAAGGATCCGGGCCATAGTACAAGCCATACTGGGCCGCCTCCTCGCTGATTGCGAGGTTTCGAACCCCCGGCTGCAGCCTTGCCGTTCGTGCCAGCGGATCGATCTCCACGATGCGATTGAACTTGGCCAGCGACAGCACCACGCCCTCCTTGTTGGGCATGGCACCTGCACTGAGCCCGGTTCCGGCACCGCGGGCCACGACCGGCACTGAGTGTTCGTTACAGATGCGCATCACTCGCTGCACCTGCTCTACGGTCTCCGGCAGCACCACCAGCAACGGCATCTCGCAATACATCGACATGCCGTCGCATTCGTAGGGCTTCATGGTCTCGTCATCGGTGATGACGTAGTCCGGGTCGATAAACGCCCGGAACTGCTCCGCCAGCTCGGCTTTGCTGGCTTTCGGCTTGGTAGTCATAGCATTCTCTGGGTATGAATTACGTCTGTGTGACAGTCATCAACCGCGTTTTGTTTCAAAGTGGTCGAGACCGGCCTGGGCACAGTCCATATCCTGCTGGGGAGTACCGGAACTGATGCCGATACCACCCACCACATCGCCGTCGACGATCACCGGCAGGCCACCGCCGACAGAACTGATACGCCCGCCCACTTCGGTATGGATACCGAAGGCCAGACTGCCGGGCACGTTCACCTTGTTGTAGTCATGGGTGGCCTTCTTGGCCGCAGCCGCGGTAAAGGCCTTGTCCTGGGCAATGGTCACACTGGTGATCTTGCCGCCGTCCATACGCTCGAAGGCCACCAGATTGCCGGATTCGTCCACCACAGCGATGCACATGGGCACACCGATCTCGCGGGCTTTTTCGGCCGCGCCCTCGATCAGGATCCGCGCGTCGGCAAGGTCCAGTCGTTTGATCGTCAACATAAAGCATTACTCCTTGATTTGATTAGCCGTAAACCAGCCCTGGCAGCCAGGTCACGATGCCGGGAATCAGAACACACATGAACAGTCCGAACGCCTGAATCGCCAGGAACACCAGGGATGATTTGAAGATGGTACCCATGGAGATTTCCGGGGGACAAACGCCACGGATGTAGAACAGTGCGTAACCAAACGGCGGACTCAGGAAAGACATCTGCATGTTCACCAGGTACAACACACCGAACCAGAGCACCACGTCGTCACCGGCAACCGGCGGGAAGCCGAACAGGCCGGGGAACTCCAGCGCTTTCACGATCGGAATAAAGATGGGTACCGCGAGCAACAGGATACCAACCCAGTCAAGGAACATACCCAGTACAACCAGTAGCACCATCAACAGGAACAGGATGCCGTAGGCAGACATACCTGTACCAAGAATCGCGTCCGTTACGAACTGCTGACCACCCTGGAGGATGTAGAAGCCCACGAACACCGAGGCACCGAACATGATCCAGAGAACCATGGCGGATGCTTTTGCGGTGGTCACAGATGCTTCACGCAGACCCGCGATCGAGAACTTCTTGTGCATCATCGCAACAATAATGGCACCGAAGGAGCCGATACCGGCGGCCTCAACCGGGGTAGCAATACCGCCGAACAGCAAACCAAGAACCAGACCAACCAGAGCAAGAGGCGCAATCAGATTGCCCAGAAGCTTAAGCTTTTCTTTCAGGCTGATCCGGTCTTCTACCGGAATCGGCGGCCCAAGCTTCGGATTCAGCCAGCTGCGAACCAGCACGTAGGTCAGATACAGGCCGGAGAGCAGCAAACCCGGCATCAGGGAGCCCAGATAAAGCTCGCCTACCGACTGCTGCGCCACAACCGCGTACAGGATGGCCAGAATCGAGGGCGGGATCAGGATACCCAGGGTACCACCGGCCATGATCGAACCGATGGCAATCTTGTGATCGTAATGCCGCTTCAGCATCGCAGGCAGGGCAATAATGCCCATGGTGACAACGGCAGCGCCGATGACACCCACCATCGCCGCCAGAATCGTAGAGGCCACAATCGTTGCAGCGGCAAGACCACCACTGATGCCACCCATCCACTTGTACACCACGCTGAACATCTCTTCGATCAGGCCCGCGCGCTCAAGCATGGATGCCATGAAGATGAACAGTGGGATCGCCGCGATGTCCGGGTTGGCCATCAGCGGGAAGATCCGGCCGGGGACGATATTCAGCATCATGGCGTCACCCACCAGATAGATGAACATGACACCCAGGCCACCGGTCACGAAAGCCAGGGGCAAGCCCATCATCAGGGCGACGGCAAGGGAGCCGAACATCAGATAGGTCAACGGACCGATTTCTACGCCGGAAAGGCTACCCGAGAGCTTGAAGAGAAATTTCTCGTCACTCCACGGGTCATAAAACAGAATGTTGATCAACTCAACACAGATGACAAACGCCAGCGCAACGGTGGCGATGATCATTAACCATGTGCCCAGCTTCCCGGCCATGCCGTTGTTGGGCGCTGCAGTAGTAGAACTCATGATGTGCGCTCCTGACCGAGACGAATGAACAGAACGATGTCTTTAAGCAGTTTGGAAAAACCGGCGAGCAGCAACAGGATTGCGCCCACAAACATCACACCTTTCACGGGGTAGTATTGAATGCCCCAGGTCTCGACAGTGGTCTCCTGCATCATCAGAGAGTCCTGGAAGAAGGTCCAGGAGGTGATGGCCAGAACCGCCGCGAAAATAAAGAAGAACATGGAAGTGAAAATATCCATGCCCACTCGCCCGCGAACCGGCAGGAAGTTGTAGACAACATCCACCCGCACGTGAGCGCCATGCAACAGCGCGAAAGCGCCGGCAAGAATGTACTGCATACCGAAAATCAGGAAGCTGGCCTCGTGCACCCAGATCGTTGGCATGTTGAAGAGGTAACGCATTACCACTTCGAAGAAATAGAACAGCACTGCGTTGATGGTCCAGAACGCAACGAAAAGGCCTGACTTCTCGCACATCCAGTCAACGATTTTCGTAAACCAGTTACCCTCATATTCAAACTTAGCAAGCGGATCATCTTCTTCAGACTGTAACTCGGAAACCGTTTTCTCGGGCTCGGCCTCATCCCCGCCATGCTTGCTGCTCCACTTGTCCCAAGCCATCATGAGCAGTGGCATTACGGCAAGCCAGCCCCAGTAGAACCAGTGCGGCATGACAAAGCCAAATGCACTCAGATCAGACATGTTGTTACCACCTAGATCAAAGAGCGGGGAAGGAAGAGTTAATCCAGAATCGGCTAACCCTGCCTTCCCCGTTTATCGTTATTGTTGAATGGTCAGACTTTATTGATAGTCCGCAACGTCTTCTTCCGTGATGTAACCCACCGTCTCGTTCATCATGTAGTCAAGCTGGATATCGAGGATGGCACGTGCGTCCTCGTTCTTGTTCGCCCAGTTAAACCAGATGGGAATCGCAGCCTTCCGCCAGGTTTCCAGATCTTCCTGGCTCAGGCGGGTAACCGTGTCACCCTCTGCCTTGAACTTCTCCATGGCCTCAATGTTGCGCTCCTGGATAGCCAGATAGTGCTTCTGGGAATAGATGCGCACTTCGTCCTCAACCAGCTGCTGAAGCTCCGGGGAAATAGAGTTCCAGGCACGCATGCTGACAGTCAGGTCCATCAGGTCTACCGGCTGGTAGATGGACATGACCCCGGGAGGTCCGAAGATGATGTAGTCGGTCACCTGGGAGAAGCCCAGTTCGTAGTTAACCGCGGGGCCTACGTAGTCCGCGGCGTCAATGGTGCCCTTCTCCAGTGCCGGGAAGATATCCGAGCCCGGAAGGCTGACGGTAGAAACGCCGAACTGCTGGAACACCTCGGCCACCATGCCACCCGGCACACGGATCTTCATGCCCTTGAGATCTTCAAGGCTGTTAACCGGCTTCTTGGAGTGGATGATGTTGGCGTCGTGCTGGATAGGACCAACGTAGAACAGGCCGAACTTCTTGTAGATTTCCCGGGTCTTTTCGAGCATGCCCATGGAGTAGAACATGGTGTCCCAATGGTGAGGCTGGTCGGGACCTGCAGGGTAGGAGGACAGGAACACGGAAGCAGGAATCTTTCCTGACCAGTACAGCGTGAACGGGTTCATGCCCTGAAGAACACCGTTACGCACCGCGTCAAAGAGTGCGTTGTTGTCGGCGGCGACAGCCTTGGCTGGGAAGCACTGGAACTTCAGCTCGCCGCCAGACTTGGCCTCAATACTTTTGCACCACTCGTCGAACAACGAGTAGCCCACAGTACCGGCGTCCCAAACGGACTGAATCTTCCATGTGGTTGCAGCCTGGGCCTGGCCTGCGCCCATCAGCATTGCGCCCGCCAAAGCAGCGCCCATGGCGGCGGTTTTGAGAAAACTTCTGCGAGGTGGGGTCTCGCCGGTGTCACATTTGGTTCGGATGTTATTCTTCGAATTCATCGAAACGTCTCCGTTGGCTTTGTTGTTATCAACGTTGAAGCAACGCCGGCTCGAGCCGACATTAGAAGAATATTCGTAGGCAATCCGTGTTTAGTCCAGTTCGGGCAGCACTGGTCTGACCAGTTTTTGAGGCATTAAAAATGGACGAAATACGCTGAATCAGCCATATTTAACGGGCTCGGACGCATAGTAGTCAGTAAAGGAAAAATGATTAATCAGAAGCAATCACTGGTCAGACCAGAGAGCGCGCACAGGCACTCACATGGCAATCTCCCAGGAAATCTCATACCGGCTTGAGCGCCTCATACTCGATGGTGGGCTGGCTCCCGAGCAGAAGATACCGTCCGAACGACAATTGGCAACGCGTCTGGGTGTGTCCCGCGCGGTCATTCGGGAGGCCTTGCACGAGCTTCAGGGTCGCGGTGTGATCGAAACCCGCCACGGCAAGGGCTCGTTTGTTGCGAGCATGGTTCCCGGAGCAGACGAGCTGGGGGAACAAAGCCCGCTGATGCATCTTTTCGAGGGGCACCCTCGAACACTGTTCGATCTCCTGGAAGTACGGGAGCAGTTGGAAGGTCAGGCCGCTTACCTCGCCGCACAACGGGCGACCCGGCTTGATCGCCATCGCATCACCAAGGCCTTCCGCGCCCTGGAAGACACAGACCCCCTCAGCAATGCCCGGCTCGACCACGGGTTTCACCTGGCGATTGTTGAGGCCTCCCACAATCCGGTTCTGGTGCATGTACTCAATAGCCTGAAAAACATGATGTTGTTGACCGTCCAGGCCTCGGTTGCCAACCTGAATCCAAGAGAAGAAATGCGCAAGAAAATCGTCCGCCAGCACCGGCAGCTCTATGAAGCCGTCATTGCCGGAAAGGCTGCCAATGCACAGAAGGTGGCGATGGCTCATGTACGCTTTGTCAGCGAGGCAATGAGAGACATGGAGAAGGATGGCGGCACCCTCATCCGGCTGCCAGTCAACCAGGAAGCGGCTAATGAATATTCCCGGGCCGGCACCTGAGCATGGCAAAAAGCTTGCATTGAACAATCATTCGACCACAATGTCATGCAGCCAACGGCGGTGAATTTCGGTAAAACGCTCTTATTAAGGGATTGATTTCCGGATCCACAGTCCGTAAAACATGCGCCTTTGAATTACAGCCCCAGGAGTCACCCATGGCGGACCAAGCGCCTTTGATCTGCAGGGACATTCACAAAACCTTTGACCAGCTTGAAGTGCTCAAAGGTATTTCACTGGAGACCCGCAAAGGCGATGTGGTTTCCCTGATCGGCAGCTCCGGCTCCGGCAAGAGTACCTTCCTGCGTTGCATCAACCTGCTGGAAACACCCACCTCCGGCGACATTATCGTGCACGGCGACCCAATAAGGTTCACAACCAACCGTAAGGGCGAACGTATCCCGGCGGATAACAAACAGGTTGAACTGATCCGTGCCAAGCTCTCCATGGTGTTTCAGAGCTTCAATCTCTGGTCCCACATGACCGTGCTGGAGAACATTATTGAAGCGCCGATTCACGTGCTCAAGGTTCCCAAGAAAGAAGCCATCGAGCGCGCCGAAGCCTACCTGAACAAGGTGGGTATCTACGAACGCAAGGACTACTACCCGGCCCAGATGTCCGGTGGTCAGCAGCAACGCGCAGCCATTGCCCGCGCCCTGGCCATGGAACCGGAAGTCATGCTGTTTGACGAACCCACCTCGGCTCTGGACCCGGAGCTGGTCGGTGAGGTACTGAAGGTTATGCAAAGCCTGGCCGAGGAAGGCCGAACCATGATCGTGGTCACCCACGAGATGGCATTCGCAAGGGATGTGTCGAGTCAGGTCCTGTTTTTGCATCAGGGCGTGATCGAGGAACAGGGTACCCCCGAGAAAGTGTTTGATCACCCGGATTCGGAACGCATGAAACAGTTCCTGACTCCCAACTTCTGACGCTCGGTGCTATCTTGAACCGGTGAAGAAATAAAATGTTGGAACCAAAAACTTCCATCAAAAATAAAGCCCAAAAGGCAAACCACTGGAGAAGTGACACATGAAGAAAATGATTTTTGCAGCAAGCTGCGCCCTCGCCCTGATTGCTGGTAGCGCACAAGCCCAGGAGCGGGATCTCCGCATCGCATTCGACGTGCCCTACGCACCGTTTGAATACAAAGATGAGAACGGAAACCTGACCGGCTTTGAAGTAGAGCTGGCTGAAGCCATGTGCGAAGAAATGAATGCCAACTGCGAATTCGTGATTCAGGCGTGGGACGGGATGATTCCGGGCCTGCTGGCACGTAAATTCGATCTGATCATGTCTTCCATGTCCATTACGCCGGAGCGCGCAGAGCGGGTTCTGTTCTCCGAGCCGTACTACAACACCCCGGGCGGCTGGTTCGGACCTGAGAGCTTCAACACTGACGTCACTGACATGAGCGCGATGGAAGGCAAGACCGTTGGTGTTCAGCGTGGCACCACCATGGACACCTACGTGACAGAAAACATGGGCGGCGTTGTTACTATCAAACGCTACACCACTGCTGATGACATGGTTCTGGACCTGGAAGGCCAGCGTCTGGATGTCGTCTTCGTAGACTACCCGGTGGGTGAAGAAACTGTGCTCTCCAAAGACGGCTTCAAGGAAGTCGGTGAGCCGGTCAAGCTGGGTCAGGGCGTGGGTGTTGCCATGCGCCAGCGCGACACCGATCTTGCAGACGAAGTAAACGCTGCCCTTCGCACCCTGAAGGAAGATGGCACCTACGACACCATCATGCAGAAGTACTTCGCTTACGACATCAAGATGTAAATCTGCCGAGGGGTGGCCCATCAGGGCCGCCCCTGCTTACCGGACACTCCCATGCTCGATCTGAAAGGCTATGGCCCAGCCCTGTTGGAAGGGGCAGTAGTCACCATTGAACTGGCCTTCCTGTCTCTTGCTCTCTCGGTTGCCCTGGGACTCATTGGCGCGTCTGCCAAATTGTCGCAAAGCCGGGTAGCCAAAGGTATCGCAACCACCTATACCACCCTGATTCGTGGCGTGCCAGACCTTGTGATGATGCTGCTGTTCTATTATGGCGGCCAGGTTGCAGTGAATATGCTCTCGGATTACCTCTGGGCAGCTTACGAAATCGACTTTTTCTTTCAGTTCGACCCGTTCATCTCCGGCGTTGTAACGATCGGGCTGATCTTTGGCGCCTACATGACCGAAACCTTCCGGGGTGCCTTCCTGGCGGTTGAAAAGGGCCAGATTGAAGCGGCACGGGCCTACGGCTTTACCCGGCTTCATACCTTTCGCAGAATCATGCTGCCGCAAATGCTGCGCCATGCCCTGCCCGGCCTGGGTAACAACTGGCAGGTTCTGCTGAAGACGACCGCCCTGGTTTCAATTATCGGACTCACTGATATGGTTCGTGTGGCCGAGGAAGCTGCCAAGGCGGAGCGCATGCCGTTCCACTTCTTTATTCCAGTAGCGGCAGTGTATCTGGCCCTGACGGCGGGATCAGAATTGTTCATCAAGTGGCTCGACAAGCGGGCCAATGTCGGCGTGGTTCAGGGGAGTTAACAGATGCCTGATTTCATTGCCGAGTGGCTGAACCAGAATGAAATCTTTACCGCCATGACCCTCATGGAGTACTGGGATGGCATGGTCACGACCGTGCATCTGGTGTTCCTGTCCCTGGTCATCGGTTTGTTGGTGGCGGTTCCGCTGGCCATCCTGCGGACGGTTCGCAATCCGTTCGTGTCCGGTCCGGTCTGGCTTTACACCTATCTGTTCCGCGGTACGCCGTTGCTGATCCAGCTTTACATCATCTATTACGGCATTGCGCAGATTCCCGGCATCCAGGAGACCTTCTGGTGGGAGATTTTCCGGGAGCCGTTCTACCCGGCCCTTCTGGCGTTCACGCTGAACACGGCGGCTTATACCACGGAGATTATCCGGGGCGCGATTGTGTCTACGCCCAATGGCGAGATTGAAGCGGCCAAGGCCTATGGCATGAACTGGTTTATGCGGATGCGGCGGATTGTGTTGCCCAGTGCGGCGCGGCGAGCGGTGCAGGCCTATTCCAACGAGGTGATTTTCATGCTGCATGCCAGTGCAATTGCCAGTGTGGTGACCATCGTGGATCTGACCGGGGCGGCCCGTAACATTTATTCCCGGTTCTATGCGCCGTTTGATGCGTTTATCTTTGTGGCGCTTTGCTATATGGCGCTTACGTTTATTCTGGTGTTCGCGTTCCGCAAACTGGAAAACCATCTGCTGAAGCATCAGCGGCCGGTTAGCGGCTGACTTCAGTGCGTTTTACCTATGTGCCCGGGCAGGCAGGGTATTGCCTCCCAGTTTGGTGCCGGGTCGGTTGGCGGGTGTCTTCCCGGGAGACGCTACGAGCACATCCATGTGCGCTTGACTGAGGCCATCCATGGCCTCAGACACTCCCGGAAAGACACCCGCCAACCGCCCTCAGACTTTTCCGTGGAGTCCTCATGACCGCTTGCTCGGATCTATTCGGCAGTTCCCCTGATTGGCTCTCCCACACTCTGGAAAACGCCAGCACAGATCTACCGGAGGTAAAAACCCTCCTCCCCGATGGCACCCGTATCAGCCGAAAGGCTGTGGGTGTGCTGGACATTGTCCCGCCAGCCAGCCGCAACAATCCGAACGCTGAAGCCATCATTGTTTCTGCCGGTGTTCATGGCAATGAAACGGCGCCGATTGAGGTTCTGAACGGGCTGGTTTCCGAGCTGATTGCGGGCGAGTGGCAGCTTGCCTGTCCGGTATTGCTGATTCTTGGGAACCCACCCGCAATGGTCGCGGGGAAGCGGTTTATGGAGGTGAACCTGAACCGGCTGTTTGATGGTGCCCACGGGCGGAGCGAGTATCAGGGGCTGGCCGAGGCTGCGCGGGCGCAGGAGCTTGAGGAGGCGTGCCGGCAGTTTGCGATGGCGAATCCACAGGCGCTTTATCACTATGATCTGCACACGGCGATTCGCCCTTCTCACCGTGAGCGGTTTGCGTTGTATCCGTATGTTGAGGGGCGGACCGTTCCGTCAGAGCAGTGCGAATTTCTGTTGGAGGCGGAGGTGGAGACGCTTCTGCTGCAGCATAAAGCGGGCACGACGTTTTCGTCGTTTTCGTCGTCGCTGCTGAAGGCCGAGAGTTTCACCGTGGAGCTGGGTAAGGTTCGGCCGTTCGGGCAGAATGATCTGGGGCGTTTCTCGGGTATCCGGGATGCCTTGCGACGGCGGTTCCGGGGGCTACCCTCACCTGCTCCACAGCCGCCGTTTGATCACCTGACGGTATTCGAGGTGGTGCATGAGATTCTGAATACCGGGAAGAATTTCCGGTTTCATATTCCGGACGATGTGGCCAATTTCACCGACTACCCGCCGGGCACGGTGGTCTGGGAGGATGACGAGACCAGCTATCGGGTTGGGCATTCGCCGGAGGCGATTGTGTTTCCAAATCCGGAGGTGCCGGTCGGCCATCGAGTCGGGCTGTTGATCCGGCCAAAAACGGGGTCAGGTGAGAGCTTCACCTGACCCCAGTTTCAGCGACTCAGGCCGGGGCGTTTTCGGGTTCCGGCACGCTGACTTTGATCAGCTGGGTACATACAGCCGGTATAACCAGTAATGTGAGCACTGTTGAAGCCAGCAGGCCGGAGATGATGGCCCAGGCCATGGGTGGCCAGAGTGTCGAACTGGAGAATGCCAGAGGCAGCAGGCCGGCCACGGTGGTCGCGGTGGTCAGCAGGATCGGGCGGGTGCGCTGCTCTACCGCGTTGCGCATGGCGTCGCGGATGTCTTTTCCTTTCTCCAGTTCCCGATCCATCACATCCAGCAGAACGATGGCGTTGTTCACCACGATACCCACCAGCGCAATCACGCCCAGCAGCGACTGGAAGCCGAAGGGTGAGCCGGACAGCACAAGCCCCGGGAAGATACCGACGGTGGCCAGTGGCACTGTCAGCAGGATGATGCCGACCCGGCGGAAGGAGTTGAACTGCAGCAGCAGGAAAAACAGCAGCAGCAACATGCCAATAGGGGCTGCGGTGAGCAGAGCTGTGTTGGCTTCACCGGAGCCTTCGGCATCGCCGCCCATGGCCATGCGGGTGCCGGGCGGTAACGGATTTTTCTCAAGGCCGGCGTACAGGCCATCCAGGGCCTGGCTGAAGCTGTAGCCGGTTTCGAGGTTCGCGGTGACGGTGTTCATACGCACGCCATCCCGAAGGTATCGGGCCGCCGGCTCCCAGGTGGTATCCACGGTGGCCACGGCTGACAGTGGTACGGCGTCGCCGCGGTCGTTGTAGATGTTGACGGACAACAATCGCGACAGTGACAGAGCCGTGCCCTCACGGGAACGCAGCACCAGGGGAATGGGATCATCTTCCTGGCGATAGCGCTCGGCAACCACACCAAAACTCTGGCCGTACAGGCTCTGGGCCACATCCGCTCGGGTAAGGCCATATCGGGCCGCGGTGGCGTCGTCCACGTTGATGGCGATGCTGGGTACGCCGATGTCCAGGTCGTGGCGTACGTCAACCGTACCTTCAACACCTCGCAGGATGCTGAAAATCTGTTCCACCGCTTCTATTCGCGAGCCGTCGTCAGCGTGGTAGACGCGGATTTCCACCGGGGCAGCTCTGGGGGGCCCCTGCCCGAGGATACCCACGGTGACATCCAGCTCCGGCATCTCGGCTTTCACATGGGCGCGGATCCAGCGAATCATGCCGGTGGTGTCTTCCAGCGTCGGTGTGGTAACCACCAGACGAGCCCGGTTCGGTGCCTGAGGCGCGCGCTGCAGGTTGTAATAAAAAGAAGGTCCGGTGAAGCCTACGAATCGGTGAATCTCAAGCGCATCCGGCTGTGAGCGGATCATTCGCTCCAGACCTTCGGTTGCCTCTGCCGTGCGAGCCTGGTCGGTGCCCTCGGGCATATAGACTTCAACAATCACCCGGGGGCGATCGGCATTCGGGAAGAACTGCTGGGCCATAAAGGGGGTCATCGCAACACTGATAGCCACCAGGATGGCACCGGCGGCAATCAGTCGCCCAGGATAACGGGAAACCAGACTCCCCAGGAAGCGGGCGACGCCAATCAATCGGTCCTGGCCGGCCTTGCGCCGGGGTTTCAGGAATCGGGCCGCCAGCAGCGGAACGGCGGAAATGGCGAGCAGATAGCTGACCGACAGTGTCAGCATGATCATCACTGGCACGCCGCGGGTGAAGTCAGCGGCACCGCCCTTGGCCAGAAGCAAGGGTGCGAAGGCCGCCAGCGTGGTGCCCGTCGAGGCTCCCAGCGGGCCAGCCAGTTCACTGACGGCTTTGCGCAGGGCATCCAGCCGGCGCATACCCTCATCCAGATGCCCCTGGATGTTTTCGACAATCACGATGGCGTTGTCGATGAGGATGCCCAGGGAGATTACCATGCCGATCACAGCTATCTGGTGCAGCACGCCGCCGCCAAGATCATAGAGCCCGACACTGATCAGGGCCACCATGGGCAGAATCGAGGCCACCAGCAGCCCCATCCGGATACCCATGCCGGTGAAGACCACCGCCACGATAATCAGCACCGAGAGCACCAGGCTCCAGGCCAGGTTGTCGAGTCGTTCCTGTACTTTGTCTGGCTGGAAAAACATCTCGCGGATCTCGTAGGGTTCGAAATCTCCGCGAATCTGCTCCAGGCGTTCACGCACCCGCTCACCGAAACGGATCGCATCGGTGGTGCCTTCTTCCATGATGATGGAGACCAGAACAACCCGCTCGCCGTCATACCAGGTTTCCGGCTGTCTCGGTTCCACCGGCCCGCGCCAGACATCCGCCGCCGCAGCCAACGGTACCTGGGAGCCATCCGGAAGTTCGATGGGTGTTGCCCGGATGGCATCGATGTCGGCAAACTCGCTGTTGGGAAGCACCGACAGGCGGCGGCCGTTCACCACGACGAACCCACCGGGAATGGTCTGGTTGCGCCGGGCCAGCGTGTCCAGCACCCGCGCCGGGGATATGCCAAGCCGGTAGAGCGCGGCATCGTCCAGGGCCAGGGTAATCTGTTCGTCGGCATCGCCTTCCAGCTCAATCCGCGACACACCGGGTAGATCCGAGAGATTCTGCTTCAGCCGTTCGGCCACATCGGACAATTCGGTGACCGAGGGTGAACCACCCACGGCCATGACAATGGCGGGAATATCGATCAGGCGATCGTCGAGCACCATCCGCCCCACGTCATCCGGAAAGTCCTGCTTTGCACGCTCCATAGCCTGGCGCACCCGGTCCCACGCGGGGTCGGTGTCGTAGATATCGTCATTGAGGCGCAGACGAACGATGGCTACGCCGGTACGGGCCGTGGATTGCGTATAATCCACCTCCTCCACCTGACGCAGCTCATCCACCAGGGGCCGGAGTACCAGACGTTCGACAGCCTCGGCACTGGCACCCGGATAATTAATGCTGACCAGGCCGGCCCGGTACGGAAAAGACGGATCTTCCTGTCGCGGCATGGTGCTGTAAGCAGCCACACCCAGCAGGCAGAGCATGGTCACAACCATGCCCAGCAGGCGCTGGCAGTTCAGAAGCCGACGGGTCATCAGCGCACCTCCACGGCATCACCGTCCGCCAGCCGTGTCATTCCGGCATAAACCACCTGATCACCGGGAGACAGATCACCGGAGGTAACCACCACTCGTTCCCCGACAACCCGGTCGACTTCTACCGAAACCCGGTTGGCCACACTATCCCGAACCCGAAACACGCTGACGCCCTCGGCGTTGCGAATCACCGAAAGCAGCGGAACCGTGAGAGCGGATTCCCGCACCGGGGTAATCCCCACCTCTACGGGCGCTCCAGGCTCAAGCGTGTCAATCGGAAGGCTCACCAGAACCGGATGCAACTCACCGCGAATGGCGCTTGCCTGGGCGATTTCAACCACCGAACCGGTTTGCGGCGGCTGACTGCGATCCTGCACCGACCAGACGGGCAACGTCTGCTCCAGTTCCACGTGATCCAGCAGGTAGGCGGGTACCCGCACCTCCACTTCGCGCCCTTCTGGAGAGGACAGCCGCATCACCGGCTGACCGGCGGCAACAAATTCATCCTGTTCAACCAGCAGCGCTTCCACCCGCCCGGAAAAAGGTGCCCGGAGTGTACTCTCTTCCAGTAGCTGCGTTGCCTCAGCCAGGGACGCCCGCGCCGTTGCCACGCTGGCTTCCAGGGAATCCCGCCGCGCTGCAAGCTGCTCGAGTGTCTGTTCTGATACAACACCACGCTCATGCAACCGGCTGGAGCGTTCCCATTCCCGTTGGGCCTGCAGATACTGCGTTCGCAATTCTTCCAGCCGGGCCCGGGCAGAATCCCGGGCCGGCTCCAGGCCGGGATTGTAGACCCGGGCGAGAAGATCACCGGCCTGCACTTTCTGGCCCAGCTCCACCGCACGCTCCCTGAGGGTGCCACTGACCTGGAATGTCAGCGTTGCGCGCTGGGTGGCGCGAACAATACCTGAAAACCGCAGGGGCATATCCTGGCGTTCACCGCCGGTAACCTCTGACACACGCACTGAAACCTTCTGCTCCCCGGATTCCGGGGTTACGTCACTGGCTTTGCAGCCCGACAGAAACAGTGAAAAAACCGCAAGCGAAACGATGGCGACGGGGATTCGAAGTGGTGTCATGACTCTTCCTTTCATCCATGCTCGTGTAGTTGGCGGGGTCCAGTCCCTGGAGAAACCCGATGGTTGATTTAGACATCATGTCATTCTTTGACATTTTGTCAATAATCGGGTTTGATTCGTTTTCAGGTATCCTATGCCTGTTGTTGCCAACCAACCGGATGATTGAATGAGCGAACCGCTGAAAACCCGCCGTGAGCGAGAGAAACAGGCCCGTTACGACACCATTCTGGATGCTGCCGAACTGGTGTTCTCCGAGAAGGGCTACGAGCGCACGTCCATGGACGACATCGCCCGAACCGCCAGTCTCAGCCGGGCCTTGCTGTACGTGTACTTCAAGGACAAGGCAGCGATACAGCGGGGCATCATGCTAAGGGCGGGACACAGCCTGTTCCGGCGGTTCGAAGAGGCAAGACAGACCGCCGACAATGGTCTGGCCCAGATACGGGCAATGGGGGAATCCTATTATCGCTTCTATCTGGAGGAACCGGATTACTTCTCGGCGCTGACCAAGGCATCCACAGCCATGGCCGAGGCCGATGAAAGCCAGGCTGAGGAAATGCTGTGCTCGAAATCAGACCTGATGGAACTGATGGTGGGGGCAATAGAGCTGGGGCTTCAGGACGGCACCATGAACCGGGACCGGATTACCGACCCCGTTCAAACCGCTTTGTATCTGCGCGGTGCCCTGCACGGGGTAATATTGCTATGTCAGTCGGAAATGGGCGAAGGCAACCCGGAATTTCCGGCCGAGCAGTTGATCCGACACACGATGGATATGCTGACGTCGTCGATCTCAGCCTGACGGCCCCGGGGCTCAACAACCTTTAGAGCTGGAAATCATAGATGGAACCCAGGCCCATGATCCCGGTTAACTCATCCAGGGCTTTGCGAACCTCTTCCAGCAACATCGGATCGCCAAGCTCATCCTGGCTAAGCTCATCCCGATAGTGGGCTTCAACCCAGGTGGTCAGACGCTCGTAAAGTTCGTCAGTGAGCAGCACGCCCCGGTTGATAGCCCTGAGCTCCTCGTCATTCAATACCACTCGCAAACGCAGACAGGCAGGCCCACCGCCATTGCGCATGGACTGTTTAACGTCAAAAACTTCGACCGAGGTAATCGGCCCACCGGACTTCACCAGGTTATCCAGATAACGGCTGACAGAAGCCACTTCCCGACACTCGCCGGGCACCGCCAGCAGCATGCCATCCGGCATGTTCAGTAACTGGCTGTTGAAGAGGTAGGACGCCACCGCATCGTCCAGTGGCACATCGGCACTGCTGACCCGCACCGCTTCCAGCTCGGCGCCAGTCAGGCGCTCACGGATATCCGCCAGCACCTGTTCTTCGTCGAGGAACGCCATGTCATGGTAGAAAAGGGTATTGCCGTTACCGACGGCAATCACATCGTTATGAAAAACACCGCCATCAATGGCCTCCGGGTTCTGCTGGGCAAAGACCACATTACGATCCTTGAGCCCATGCAGTCGCGCCACCGCCTGGGAGGCTTCCAGCGTCTGCCGCGCCGGGTATTTCTTCGGTGCCGGCGCCTGTTCGTTGAATGCAATCTGGCCGTACACGAAAAGTTCCACACCGGGTTCGCCGTAACCGGCGCACAGCCGGGTGTGGTTGGCGGCGCCCTCATCCCCGAAGTGACTCACGGATGGCAGTGCAGGATGGTGGGCGAAGTAGCTCTCGTCAGCAAAGATGGCCTTCAGGGAACGCCCAGTCACCGTATGTTCGATGGACCGGTGAAACTTGGCGCTCAGGTTGGCCGGGGTGAAATGCACGCGGTGATCTGACGTGTCGGCACTCGGCGACACGGTGGCCGCATTGGCCGTCCACATCGGCGACGCCGACGAGACCGCCGCCAGTATCGATGGACTGGATTTAGCCGCCTGCGCTAGCACCTGGGCATCCGTCCCTTCAAACCCCAGGGCACGAAGGGTGGGAATGTGCGGGCGTTCATGGGGCGGCAAAACCCCCTGCACATAGCCCCGGTCCGCCAGGCGCTTCATCTTGGCCAGGCCCTGCAATGCCGCCTCCTTGGGATTGGAGACGGAACTGACATTGGACTTGGATGCAACGTTGCCCCAGGACAGCCCTGCGTAGTTGTGAGTTGGGCCAACCAGGCCATCGAAGTTTGCTTCAACCGCGTGTTTCACCATGGCACTGGGTCCCGTTAATCGAAATTGAGGCCGGGTGCCAGAGACTCTGGCAACTCACTCTTGCCGGCCTCCAGAGACGCCATGGGCCAGGCGCAGTAGTCGGCGGCATAGTAGGCGCTCGGGCGATGGTTACCGCTGGCGCCAACACCACCGAATGGCGCGGCACTGCTGGCGCCTGTCAATGGCCGGTTCCAGTTCACAATGCCGGCACGCACTTCCTCCACCAGCCGTTCATAGAGTTTCCGGTCATCTGACAGGATACCTGCGGAGAGCCCGTAGCTCGTGTCATTGGCCAGCTCCAGGGCTTCGTCAAAGCTTTTGTAGCGATACACCATCAGCAACGGCCCGAAGAATTCCTCATCAGTGACGTCGAGCCCAGTGGCATCAATGATACCCGGGGACAACAGGCCGGTTCCCGATTTCAGGGATTTCATTTCCAGCAGGGATTTGCCCCCCTTTTCAAGCAGGCTGGCCTGGGCCGCCAGGAGTTTGTCAGCGGCTTCCGCGGAAATGACCGATCCCATGAACGGCTGCGGATCTGCATCGAATTCACCAACCTTGATCCGTGCGGAGACTTCCACCAGCCGGTCGAGGAACGCGTCGCCTTTCTTGCCCTTGGGCACCAGCAGTCGCCGTGCACAGGTGCAACGCTGGCCGGCCGACAGGAATGCCGACTGCAGGGCGTGATGCACGGCGCCATCCACATCGGCCACGTCCTGCACGATCAGCGGGTTGTTGCCGCCCATTTCCAGGGCCAGGATTTTCTCCGGCTGGCCGCCGAATTGCTTGTGCAGAAGATGGCCAACGGTTGAACTGCCGGTAAAAAACAGGCCATCGATTCCGGGATGATTGGCCAGGGACTTGCCAGTCGACGAGTCACCCTGCACGAGGTTGACCACTCCATCCGGAATGCCAGCCTTCTCCCAGAGTTTCACCGTTAGTTCGGCGACACCGGGGGTCAGCTCGCTCGGTTTGAACACCACCGTGTTACCGGCCAGCAGGGCGGGCACTATGTGGCCGTTCGGCAGGTGCCCCGGGAAGTTATAGGGGCCAAATGCTGCAACCACGCCATGGGGCCGGTGCCTGAGCACCGCGTGCCCACCTGCAACATCGGATTCGGATGTGCCAGTGCGGTCGTTGTAGGCTTTCACCGAAATGCCGATCTTGCCGATCATTGCCGCTACTTCGGTGCGTGACTCCCACAGGGGTTTGCCGGTTTCCAGCCCGATCTGATGGGCCAGCTCTTCCTTGTGAGCTTCCAGCAACTCACCAAAGGCTTCGACCACGGCCTGTCGTTCGGCAAAGCTTTTGCGCTGCCACTTTACAAAGGCATTGCGGGCCTCACGAACGGCCGCATCCACATCTTCAAGGTTGGCGCTTTCACCATCCCAGATTGTCTCACCGGTGACCGGCTGGACAGATTCGAATATCGGCCCATGGCCCTGCAGCCAGAGCCCGTCGATAAACAGTTCACCTGTCAGCTTTGCCATTTCGATGCACCTCCCGGTACTGAGCTTCTATAAGTATGTTTGGTCAGCATCCCCGAGTCTTTCAAGGGGGCCAGACGAACCGGATCACCAGATTCAATCTGCAACGCCTCGGCCACTTCCGGCGGAAGGCTGACGGTATCCGGCCCTATGCAATCTATCGGCAGGGTGGTCACCCGGAAGTCCCGGAATGAGCGGTTCGACACCATCACCCGCTCGTCGGCAGGCACGTTAAGGTTCACTGGCTTTCGAGTAACCATTGCGTGCCGGTTCATGCCTTCCCTCACCGTGCGGATGTTGTGCACGAAGGCTTCGACCACGGGGCCACCATCGAAAATGTCCACCAGCCCGTTAAAGTTGAACCCCTCTGATTGAAGCATGCGAAGCGCTGGCGCGGTGTTGTCATGAACCCGGCCAATGACCGCCCGGGCCGAATCCGGCAGCATGGGCAGGTAGATCGGGTACTTGGGCATCAGCTCGGCAATAAAGGATTTGTTGCCCAGGCCAGACAGCATGTCCGCCTCGCTGAATTCCATGTCAAAGAACTTGGTCCCCAGCGCGTCCCACAACGGGCTTCGACCCTGGGCATCGGACACGCCGCGCATTTCCGCGAACACTTTTTCCGAAAAATGCTTGCGAAACTCATCCAGATACATGAACCGGCACCGGGAGAGCAGCAGCCCGCTGCCCCCGCCTTTGTATTCATCCGACAGCAGCAGCGAGCAGATTTCGCTGGTGTCGGTCATGTCGTTGGACAGGTGCAACGTGGGTGTCCGTACATGCACACCCAGCTCTTTAGAGGCATTCACCGTAACGCTCAGGCGGTAATTGTAGAACACCTCGTCCAGACCAACCCGGGCCTGAATACCACTGATCCCAACGGTTTTTTTGCGCTCGATATCCTCAAGAGCAAACAGATACAAACCTGCTTCCGGCGCAATGCGCTGATTGAACGTCTCACGGGCGTGATTGATTTTTTTCTGGAGGAGCTCTCGGTCCGCCGGCAAGGTGGTCAGCCCTTTACCGGCACCCTGGGCCATGGCGTACAGGTCATCCAGATCGTTTTCCTGTAACGGGCGAATTACCAGCATAAGGTCGCCTCCCCGAGATCGACAGCTACAAACTTTGCCATTCCCAAGCTCGTCATAGCGGCGCAATCCTTACCCGGTCGCCCGCGGTACTGTTCAGCGCCTTCCAGGTCGAAACCGGAACCTTGAGTTTGTCGTCCAGAGTTTCAGCGACCGGTGTGAGGGTGCAGCGAAACTGCTCCCGCTCGCCAGCAGCGATCAGACAGGTTTCACCCACAGCCTCATTACTGCCATGAAGCTCCTTGGGGTGGCTGGTCACCAGGGTTTTCAGGCTATCGGTGCGACCCTCCAGAACCGGGCCGGCATCAAAAATGTCCAGAAAACTGCCCGGCTGGAATCCCTCCCGCTGAAGTAGCTCAAAATTAGGCACGGTTATCTGATGCGGCTGCCCCATCGCCTTCTGGGCAGCCTCACTCAGCAGCGTGACATAAATGGGATTCGGGGGCATGAGCTCGGCAATGAAAGTCTTGCTCAACTGACCGGAGTACTGGTCTGCCGTCTCGAAATCCATATCAAAGAAATGCCGGCCAAGACTATCCCAGAAGGGCACGCTGCCATCCTCCAACTGCACCCCCTGGATTTCCACCGCCATCCGCGAGGTAAACCATTCCCGATGATCTGCAATAAACAGAATCCGGGCACGGGATAGTAATTCGAACGCGTCGGTATTCTGGAGTTCGGGCCGTATGGAGAACGAACACAATAGTGAAACATCGGTCAGCGAGTGAGAGGGGTAGAGCACTTCCACCCGGCGCGACACCCCCAGCTCATGAGACGCATGGATCAGGGCATCCCGGCGGTAACTGTAGAAGGGCTGGCCATTTCCGGCGCGGGCATCAATACCGGCGGTGCCAGCAATGTCTCCGGTCTGGGTGTTTTCCAGCACGAACAGAAACCTGGGCGGATCGTCTTCGGCGCTGATCCTGCCGGCAAAAGACGCCAGGGATTGCTCGATCTTATAAGCCAGGGCGTCGCCCTGCTTGGGCAGAGTGGAAGAAAGACGGGCACACTGGGTGCCCGCCATGGCCAAAATCGGGTCCAGATCATCCGGCAGAGCCGGACGTACCAGCCACATAAAATCTCCTTAGGCCGCCAGTTTTTTCACCGCCGCTTCGAAACGTTCGAGGGCTTCGTCAATGTCCGATTCGGGGATAATCAGGGACGGCGCCAGACGAATCACATTCGCACCGGCCACAAGTACCATCACGCCCTCTTCCAGGCCGGCATTCAGAAAATCCTTGGCCTTGCCCTGCCATTTTTCGGTCAGCACACAACCGAGCAGCAGACCGGCGCCACGAACCTCACTGAACACACCGTAGCGCTCACCAATATTCATCATACCCTTGCGGAGTTTGTCGGAACGGGCTTTCACGCCCTTGAGAATCTCCGGCTGGCTGACGGTGTCCACCACCCTCTGGGCCACGGCGCAGGCCAGCGCGTTACCACCGTAGGTGCTGCCATGGGTCCCAACACCCAGACTGGCGGCAACCTTGGCCGTCGTCAGCATCGCCGCTACCGGGAAGCCACCACCAAGCCCCTTGGCACTGGAGAGAATGTCCGGCACCACGTCGTACATCTGATAAGCGTAGAAGTGGCCACTTCTGCCCACACCAGACTGCACCTCATCAAACACCAGCAACGCGTCATTTTCATCACAAAGCTCGCGAAGCCCCTGGAGGAACGCCTGGTCGCCGGGCATAACGCCGCCCTCACCCTGAATCGGCTCCACCACCACGGCGCAGGTTTTCTCTTTGGAGATCAGCTTCTTCACCGATTCCAGATCGTTGAACTCGGCGTGATGAATACCGCCAGGCGCAGGCTCGAAGCCTTCCAGGTATTTTGGCTGGCCACCCACGCTCACGGTGAACAGGGTTCGCCCGTGGAAGGAATTCTTGAACGAAATGATCTCGTTCTTGTCTTTGCCAAAGTGCTCCCAGGCGTAGCGCCGCGCCAGTTTGAAGGCCGCCTCGTTGGCCTCGGCACCGGAATTGGCGAAGAACACTCGCTCGGCAAAGGTGAGGTCACACAAAGTCTTTGCCAGACGCAGGGCCGGCTCATTGGTCATCACGTTGGACAGGTGCCAGATTTTCTCGGCCTGATCGTGCAACGCACCCACCAGTCCCGGATGGGAATGGCCCAGGCAGGTCACTGCAATGCCGCCCTGGAGATCGATGAACTCGCGGCCTTCCTGATCCCAGATCCGGGAGCCCTCTCCTCGCACCGGAATAATGGAACCGGGAGCGTAGTTGGGCACCATGACTTCATCGAACAGTTCGCGGCTGACGGGGTCTTTATTCATAAATCTCTCTCGGGAAAGCGGCTAAGCACATAAAAATAGTTGAGTGACCACACCAGACAAGTAAGTAGGTGTGCGGACTCTTGCACCATAATACGCCACTCACGGCATAAGAACATCCGGTTCCCCGATGGCCGGCAATTCAATCACCCTGTGCGGCATGCTCCCAGCCTTGGTCCTATCCAACAGCGTGCCGATCAAAAGCTTGTAGGAGTCCAGATCAAAGGTGACCGCCTGGCCGCGGAGAGAAAGATCCTGCAGCTCGTTTTCGTCATGCAGGGTAGCCACGTGCATCCAGTTATAAACCACCAGGATATCCGTGCGGCCGGTTCGGGCATTGCGCTCGACAATCCCAACCGGGCCTTTCCAGGGCCAGGTTTTCAGCCGCAGGCTGTGAAAGGCAATCTGTACCCTGAGATTATAGCGCTCGACATTCTCGAGCTCTTCGCAGGCGCCCTTGCAGCGCCCCAGCGAACGCTGAAAACATGGCCCTTCGTTTTCGGGCTCCAGCCCGAGCAGTCGATTGCACAGCTCGTTCTTGGCCGCGATGCCGCTCAAGGCGCGCTCCGCATCCCGCTTGCTGCGGAACAACCCGAAGTAATCCCCCAACCGGTGCGGCTCGATCTCACGAACCAGCCGAGCCTGCAGATACCCTGCCTCGTTTTTCGAAAGCTCGATGCTCACCAGATTCTTGGCGGCCCGGGACCGACGATTGAACAGGGGCTTCAGCGTCTTGATCTGTTTGAGTTCGAGAAGAAGCGCTCCAAGCTCCCCGGCCGTTTCTGTGCACTCGACGCGACGGAGGCTCTCGGACATCCGCACACCCCGGGACGAGTTATGATCGCCGGAAAAGTGCGACGCCACCCGCTGGGCAATGTTCGTGCTCTTGCCCACATATAAAAGCACATCGTTCTCACCGTAAAAGCGATAAACCCCCGGCCCACGAGGTAGATCCTGAAGGATATCCGTTGGCAGATGAGAGGGTATACTTGGCCGTTGCAGCAGCTCCCGCAGGGCACTTTCGAATCTATCATCCCCCTTCTCTGCACGGGCATGCTCGAAAAACGACAGCATGGCGGAGACATCCCCCATGGCCCGATGCCGCTGAACCTGAGCAAGACCATGACGGGCTATCAGAGCATCCATGTTATGACGCCGGAATTCCGGGTAGAGCCTTCGGGAAAGCTTCACCGTACAGAGCACCTTCGCCGAGAAAAGACGCTCCAATCTGCGAAACTCGGATTTTATAAAACCGTAATCAAAACGGGCATTGTGAGCGACAAACACCTTGTCCTTAAGCTGTTCCTCCAGCTCGTCCGCTACATCCGCAAACAGCGGCGCATCTGCCACCATTTCATTGGAGATGCCAGTGAAGTTTTCGATAAACGGGGAAATCCGCGTTTCCGGATTCAGCAGCGTCTGCCACTCGCCAACAACCTCGCCGGCCCGCCAGAACCGGATACCAATCTCGGTAATCCGGTCCCGGGCTGAATTACCGCCGGTGGTTTCAATATCAAGAAACGCGAACGTGGCTGACTCAATAACTGTACTTTCGGACGTCATGGAACAACTTTACGCCTCATTGGCAACTGCAGATGTCTGTATATGAACGAAAAGCTGTTATAGACATTCGTCTAATTTCTGCATGAATTTATTTGAATTGTCACGAATTCGTAACTACCTTGTTTTTGGGTCCAACAACAAAAATGTGTGGAGACAACAACGATGCAAAGCAACAAACTGAGATTGGCAATTCGTGCGACGGCAGCAGCTGCAGTATTCGGCGTGGCTGGCCAGGCTGGCGCGGTAGAATTGAACACCGGCGACTACAAGACGAACCTTTACGGTTTCGCTCGAATAGTTGCTGCTTACGATATCGACGAAGAAATTTCTAACGGCGGTCGCGCCGGCAATTTCAGCAAAATCACAAAGGGTGATGCCGACACGGCCGACGGCCACTTTGGTATGGACGCAAACACCAGCCGCGTTGGCCTCTCTGTCGTAAACCCGCAAGGCGTAAAAGCTGTCATTGAGTTCGACTTCGACAACAGCGCCAGCCTTGATCCACGCCTGCGTCACGCTTATGGCGAGTACAACAACGTCAGAATTGGTCGGTACTGGTCCAACTATAACTCTTGGGTCGGTAACACTGCCAACGTGGACTTCGATGGCGTTCCAGGTACTGCTGGTGCACAAGACCGGACCGAACAAATCACCTACATGAACGGCCCCCTCTCCTTCTCTCTGGAGAATCCAATCGACTACGGTGGAGTAGTAGGCGCTCCTGCTAAGGCTGGCACTCCCGCACTGACTGCGAAGTTCGAAGATTCACAGGGTGGATTTTCCTACGCAGCAGCCGTCATGGCCAAGCAAACAAGCTATGACACTGGCACAGCCGATGATTCAGCCATTGGCTATGCGGCATTCCTGGCTGGTAAAATTGCCATTACTGACATGATCTCCATTCAGGGCGCGATCAACTTTGCAGACGGCGCCAATGCCTACGTATATCGTGCGGGCAGTAACTTTGCCGGGGCAGATGCGTATGTAGACGGCAATGGCGATCTGGAAACCATTGAAGCAGTAGGCGGCGCTCTGGGTGCTAGCTTTGGTTTGGGTAATGGACGTTCGGTCAACGTAGGCTACGGCACATCAATGTCAGACTTGGACGACGCCGTTCAAAGTGGAGCAGTTGCAGCAACAACGACCGAACAGAACACTTCCATGTATATTAACTACATGTGGAGTCCGGTTGATAGCGTGAGCATGGGTGTACAGTTCGAGAATCTCGAAACTGAAAGCCAAGGCGGAGCCGATGGCGACGCAAATCGTCTCATGTACATAGCTCAATACAACTTCTAATCCTTCCGTTAGAAGTTAGTTGACTCAGCAGAAACCCCGGCTCCGGCCGGGGTTTTTGTTTGTGTGGGCTTTATTCAGACCTCTCCGATTGCTTCTGCCTTGAGGCGCTATTGACCAGCAACACCTCGAAGCTCATTGATTGGTAGGCTAGGCGGAGAGAGATGTACATGCAGAAAAGCGATTAGATAGAAGCCAGAACGAGAAAGGCCGGTGCGACTTTTCAGAACTGTAGAGGGCCATCGATGGCCCGAAACAAGCGCACATGGATGTGCTTGTAGCGTGTTCTGAAAAGTTGCACCGGCCTTTGTCGTGCCACCCAACCCTCAGGCTGGGTGCCACCAGGCTTCAGATCAAAGCAGAAGGGTACGAATGTCCCCAAGAAGCTGACTGAGCACCGCCGTAAACCGGGCCGCATCAGCCCCATTCACCGCACGGTGATCGTAAGACAGCGACAACGGCAGCATCAGGCGGGGCTGGAACTCCTTGCCATCCCAAACCGGCTTCATCGCCGCCTTGGACACCCCAAGAATCGCCACCTCCGGCGTATTCACAATCGGCGTAAATGCCGTGCCGCCAATACCACCGAGACTCGTGATGGTAAAACACGCACCCTGCATCTCTGCCGGCTTCAGCTGTTTGTCCCGCGCCTTCTGGGCAAGCTCGGCGCTTTCCGCCGCCAGCTCCCACAAGCCCTTCTTGTCCACATCCCTGATCACCGGCACCATCAGACCGTGGGGCGTATCCACCGCAATGCCGATGTGAATGTACTTCTTGCGAACCACCTCCTTGCGCTCCATGTCCAGAGACACATTGAACTGGGGCAGTTCCGCCAGCGCCGTGGCACAGGCCTTCAGCAGGAACGGCAGCGGCGTCATCTTCACGCCCTTCTTCTCGCCGGCCGCTTTCTGGGCCTTGCGGAAATCCTCCATATCGGTGATATCCGCATCCTCGAACTGGGTTACGTGAGGCACGTTCAGCCAGCTGCGCTGCATGTTATTGGCCGTGGCGAACATCATCCGCGACATGGCCTCACGCTTCACTTCACCAAACTGACTGAAGTCCGGCAGCTTGACACCCGGAATACCAGAACCGGTAGCAACGCCAGTACCCTGCTGAGCCTGCTTGAGCTGGCTCTTCACGTAGGCATGGACATCGTCCTTGATAATCCGGCTCTTGGGGCCAGAGCCCTTGATGCGGGCCAGATCGGCACCCAGTTCCCGGGCCAGCTTGCGCACGGCCGGGCCAGCGTGGACCTTGGCGCCTGGCGTGGGAGGCTCATAGGTTGCACCCTGGGGCTCGGGCGCTGACTCTGCCTCCTGTTTCGGCTTCTCTTCGGACCTGGGCTCAGGCTTCTCTTCCTTCGCCGGTTCCTCAGACGCGGGCGCCGAGGCTTCTTCCTCTTCGCCACCACCTTCCTGAACCGTCATCTCCAGCAGTTCATCGCCCTCGGAGAGCTTGTCGCCCTCGGATACCAGGATCTTGCCCACCTTGCCCGCATAGGGCGAAGGAATCTCCATGGTGGCCTTGTCCGATTCCACTGTAACCAATGGATCGTCGGCCTCAATGGTATCGCCTTCAGCAACGTTGATTTCTATCACCGGAACATTGTCGAAACCATCCAGCGCAGGAACCTTGACGGTCTCCTTGCGGGAGCCACCAGAAGCCTTCTTCGGCGCTGGCTTGCTCTCTTCGGACTTCTCTTCCTGCTTTGCTTCTTCCTTTTCCTCGGCCTTTTCCTCGGGCTCGTCGCTGCCGGCATCGTCAGAGCCACCGGCGCTGGCTTCCATCATGCCAACAACATCACCTTCTTTTACCTTGTCACCCACCTTTACGGTGATCTTGGTGATCTTGCCGGCACCGGGAGACGGCAGTTCCACCGAGGCTTTGTCTGACTCAACCGTCAGAATCGGATCTTCTTCCTCAACCGAATCCCCTGCGCTGACAATGATTTCGATAACCTCGACCTCATCCGCACCGCCGAGATCCGGAACCTTGATTTCCTGTTCACTCATGGCGGACTCCTTAGCTCAGCACCGGGTTCGTTTTGTTGCGATCGATTCCGTACTTGCGCATGGCTTCGAGAACCACATCGTTCTTCACCTCGCCATCCTGAGCCAGGGCTGACAGCGCGGTGACAGTTACGTAGTAACGGTCCACCTCAAAGAAGCTGCGCAGCTTTTCCCGGGTGTCGCTACGACCAAAGCCGTCGGTACCCAGGGTCAGGTAGGTTTTGGGGATGAACGCCCGGAGCTGCTCGGAGTGCAGCTTGATGTAATCGGTGGAGGACACCACCGGACCCTGCTGCTTTTCAAGCATCTGGGTGACGTAAGCCTTCTTGGGCTTGTCGTCCGGGTGCAGGCGGTTCCAGCGATCAATATGCTGCCCCTCACGGGCAAGCTCGTTGAAGCTGGTAACACTCCACACGTCGGAGGCAACACCCCAGTCGTCTTTCAGCATCTGGGCCGCTGCACGCACCTCGTTAAGGATCGCGCCGGCACCCAGCAGCTGAACCCGCGGGGTCTTCTTACGGCCCTTGGTTTCAACAGACTCGAACAGGTACATACCCTTGATGATGCCGTCTTCGCATCCCTTGGGCATTGCAGGCTGTTCGTAGTTCTCGTTCTCGATGGTCAGGTAGTAGAAGACGTTCTGGTTGTCTTCGAACATCTCTCGCATACCCTTGCGCAGCACAACCGCCATTTCGTAGCCGTAGGCCGGATCATAGGCCTTACAGTTCGGAATAGTGTTGGCCAGCACATGGCTGTGACCGTCCTGGTGCTGCAGACCCTCGCCGTTCAGGGTGGTCCGGCCGGCGGTGCCGCCAATCAGGAAGCCACGGGCCTGGATATCGCCGGACGCCCACGCCAGGTCACCAACCCGCTGGAAACCGAACATGGAGTAGAAGATGTAGAACGGGATCAACGGGAAGTTGTTGGTGCTGTATGACGTGGCCGCTGCCATCCAGGCGGCCATTGAGCCATCCTCGTTGATACCTTCTTCAAGGATCTGGCCCCTCTTGTCTTCCCGGTAGTACATGATCTGGTCACGGTCTTCAGGGACGTACTTCTGCCCTTCTGCCGTGTAGATACCGAGCTGACGGAACATGCCTTCCATCCCGAAGGTACGGGCTTCGTCGGGCACGATCGGCACCACGCGCTTACCAATACGCTTGTCCTTGGTCAGTGCCGTCAGGATACGAACGAAGGCCATGGTGGTAGAAATCTTCCGGTCGCCGGAACCGTCCAGGACCGCCTTGAAGATGTCCAGATCGGGAATCTGCAGTGGCTGGCAATCCTTCCGACGCTTGGGATAGAAACCACCCAGCTCCTGCCGGCGCTTCTTCATGTAGACGATTTCCGGACTATCCGGCGCTGGCCGGTAGTAGGGCACATCCTTGAGCTCTTCGTCTTTCAACGGCACCGCAAAACGGTCGCGGAACGATTTCAGCTGCTCGATATCGAGCTTTTTCAGGGAGTGAGCTGTGTTCTGCGCTTCACCGGCCTCACCAAAGCCGTAGCCCTTGATGGTGTGGGCGAGGATAACCGTCGGCCGGCCGCCATTCTTGTGAATGGCATGGTGGAAGGCCGCGTAGATCTTGTACGGATCGTGACCGCCCCGGTTGAGCTTGTTGATCTCCTCGTCGGAAAGCCCCTCGACCAGCTTGGCCGTTTCCGGGTACTTGCCGAAGAAGTGCTTCCGGGTATAAGCCGGGCCGTTGCTCTTGAAGTTCTGAAGGTCGCCATCACAGACCTCGTCCATGACCCGCTGCATCTTGCCGTCCTTGTCCTGCTCGAACAGGGGATCCCAGTGGCGACCCCAGACAACTTTCAGGACATTCCAGCCAGCGCCCCGGAAGACACCTTCAAGCTCCTGGATGATCTTGCCGTTGCCACGCACCGGCCCGTCCAGACGCTGGAGGTTGCAGTTAACAACGAAAATCAGGTTGCTGAGGTTTTCCCGGCCGGCCATGGAGATGGAACCCAGGGTTTCCGGCTCGTCGCACTCCCCGTCACCAACAAAACACCAGACCTTGCGATCGCCCATCTCGATGAGTTCACGGCTGTCCAGGTACTTCATTACGTGGGCCTGGTAAATCGCCTGAATCGGACCAAGGCCCATGGAAACTGTTGGGAACTGCCAGTAATCCGGCATCAGCCACGGGTGCGGATAGGAAGAAAGGCCAGTGCCGTCTACTTCCTCACGGTATTTGTCGAGATCTTTCTCGTCGAAACGGCCCTCAAGGAAGGAGCGCGCATAAATGCCCGGGGAAGAGTGACCCTGGAAGTAAACAAGGTCGGACTCGCGCTTTTCGTCGCCGCCGTGGAAGAAATAATTGAAGCCAACATCGTAGAGGGTCGCTGCCGAAGAAAACGAGGAAACATGTCCGCCGAGATCACCGGGACGCTGGTTGGCACGCATAACCATGGCCATGGCATTCCAGCGGATCAGGGAGCGGATTCGGCGCTCCATAAAAAGATCGCCAGGCATCGGCGCCTGCTGGGAAACCGGAATACTGTTCCGGAACGGCGTGGTTATGGAATATGGCAGTTCGGTTCCATCGCGGCTCGCCCGCTCGGAAAGCCTCTCAAGAATATATTTGGCCCGGTCTACGCCTTCGTTCTCGATCAGAGATTCCAGCGCATCCAGCCATTCACTGGTTTCAATGGGATCATCGTCCTGGTACATCAAACCCTCCCCTTGGCATCAAAAAGTGCAGCGCCGCCACGATCAGCAGCCGGGCGCGTTGCGGTGTCGATAAGCTGCGATGGAATGCAGTGTTTTGTTATGGGTATTTTCAGCCTGACAGGTGTACCGGCTACCAGTACACAGAACCTGTACAAAGCATAGAACAGCTTTCACACTTTTCCTGCCTGATCACCTCGGTTTCACGGGCTTTTGGCCCCGGGGATGACCGGCATGCCGGCGAAGTGCGTGGATTAGAACACCCGGTTTCGTAGTATTTTTACTACATTTTGACCATCAAATTCAATCAAAGCCCTCCAAACATCCTTTTGTAACGGGCTTCTTTCGGTTACTTACGGAAGAATGACCGTTTTTGGACCAACAGACAACCAGATTGCGACCAATGTCGTAGCATTCGTATCAGGCCGAAAATTGATTACCACGCTAAACGATCTTCTGGCCGCTATTCGCCGATCATTCAGGATATTTAGCGCTTTTTATTGAATTTTCGACTCTTTCCTCAGAAGCGCCCCACTGATCTATTTCAGCTTTTTTATTAGACCTGAAAATATTTCCGGATTTATGTATACTCGCCTGCCTGATTTTTAACCACCCAGGAAAAAGTGGTCGGACCACTTTTTTGTCATTGGCATCAACAGAGGGCGATCTATGAACTCCATCGTCACCTTTCCGAACCGGATTCCCACCACGGAGTTCGAGGAACGGCGTTTCAAGGTCTACACAGACCGCCAGCTCGACAAGATCGAAGTCATTCAGAATCTCCCTGAAGAGACCCTGTTTGAAATGAAAGTGGTAGCCAGCGTGCTGCCGTTCCGGGTCAACGAGTATGTGATCAATGAACTGATCAACTGGGACAAGGTACCCAACGACCCGATCTATCAGCTTGTTTTTCCGCAGAAAGGGATGTTGAAGGACGAGCATTACGAGCGCATGGCGAAACTGCACCGGGAAGGTGCCGACAAGAAAGAGATCCAGGCCGTCGCCAAGGAAATCCGGGACGAGCTCAACCCGCACCCCGCCGGCCAAATGGAAATGAACATGCCGGAGCTCGACGGTGAAGTTCTGGACGGTGTTCAGCACAAGTACCGCGAGACAGTGCTGTTCTTCCCGGCCCAGGGCCAGACCTGCCACTCCTACTGCACCTTCTGTTTCCGCTGGGCGCAGTTCGTGGGTGACAAAGACCTGAAAATGGCCAGCACCGAAGCAGAAAAGCTTCATGGCTACCTGCAGGAGCACACCGAGGTCACTGACCTGCTGGTCACCGGTGGCGACCCCATGGTGATGAAAACCAAGAACCTGGTGCAGTATCTGGAACCGCTGCTACAGCCGGAGTTCGATCATATCCAGACCATTCGCATCGGCACCAAGGCCCTCACTTTCTGGCCCTACCGCTTCGTGACCGACAAGGATGCCGATGAACTGATCGACCTTTTCGCGAAACTGGTCGACGCCGGCAAGCACGTCGCCATCATGGCCCACTACAACCACTGGCAGGAAATCACCACCGAGATTGCCGAAGAGGCCATCCGCCGTATTCGCGCCACCGGTGCCGAGATCCGTGCCCAGGGCCCGCTGATCAAGCACGTCAACGACGATGCCGACGCCTGGGCAAAGCTGTGGAAGAAAGAAGTGCAGCTGGGCATCATCCCCTACTACATGTTTGTAGAGCGGGATACCGGCGCCAAGAACTACTTCGAAGTACCTCTTGTCGAGGCTTTCCACATTTACCGGGAAGCCATGAAGAAAGTCAGCGGCCTGGCCCGCACCGCCCGCGGACCGTCCATGAGCGCCGGCCCCGGCAAGGTGGAGATCCAGGGGATTACCGAAATCAACGGCGAGAAGGTGTTTGTACTGCGCTTCCTGCAGGGCCGCAACCCGGACTGGGTTCAGCGCCCGTTCTTCGCCAAGTACAGCGAGACGGCCACCTGGTTGCATGAGCTGGAACCGGCCTTTGGAGAAGAGAAATTCTTCTTTGAAGATGAGTATGAAGAAATGAAGAAAGGGAACGGATAATCGCCAGCCTCTCTGAAGCGGCCCCGTGGATTGGGGCCGCTTGCCTCTTCAGCGATTGGATCTACGCGCCTTCCAGCTGGGGATGACCCGGAACACCAGCGCGCCAAACACCACTCCGATGATTACGATCAACGCGACCTGAAGGCTTCCATTGTCCATCGCACCCTCATTCAGGGTTTCTGCTGTTACCAGTCCTCCGATCAGGAGCCATGGCGTCAGAAGAATCAGCGCGCTCAATGACAGGAAACGTTTGATTCGATGATTGTCTTTTTGCTTAGGCATAGGACCCTCTCCAAAAGAATGAGCTCATAATTACCGACGGAGACGGCCATTGGATCAGGTGCGTTATTTCTGCCGGACAAACTTGGGCACGAACCCCTCCGGCTTGTCGCTCAACCATTCCACGAACGTTCGCAACTCCTCCAGTTCCAGAAGCTTTTCCCGGGTATTGAAGTGCAGCCCTAGCTCGTATTCCGAGCGAGCCTTATGAATGGCGTTATGGCAGGGACGGCACACCCACAGCGTTCGGGTGATCAAATCGTCCTTGGTGAACAGTTTCTGGAACCGCTTCTTGCGGTGCAGGTGTTTGGGAATCAGGTGGTGCCTGGTAAGTTTCGCAACCGGGCGTTCACAGAGTTCGCAGTTGTCGGGTTGGGGAGGGAGTTTGAGCATTGCGGAAATACCAGTCGGGTTTCGCCCATGGCTCCACCCGACCTACGTTGTATTTGGCCAGCGCCAAACAATCAGTGCATCAGGGTATAGAGCTTCCGGCGATAGGTCCTTACGTCCGGGTTGTTGTTACCCAGCTTGTCGAACAGCTCGATCAGCGTTGTCTTGGCCACTTCGTCTTTGTACTTGCTGTCCACCTGCATCAGGCGGATCAGCAGGTCCATGGCCTCGGCGTTGTTTTCCTGTAATACGTGATGAAGTGCCAACTGGTGCAGTGCGTTCGGATCCTTCGGATCCTGCTCCAGCGCCATTTCCAGATCCTTGATCGGACGCAGTTCGGCCGACTGCTTCAGAAACTTGATTCGTGCTGCCAGCTGTTTGGCCTGGTGCTGCATTTTTTCTTCTGGAGGCAGACTTTCAAGGACCTGCTCGGCCGTTTCCAGATCACCCATTTCCGCCTTCAACTGGGCCAGGTCGATCAGGACTTTGAGATTTTCCGGGTCCTCCTGGTTCATCTGGGACAGGATAGCCAATGCTCCCTCCACATCGCCTTCTTCCCAGATCCGATGCGCCTTTTCATAGGGATCTTCCTTGGGGGCTTCCACGTGTTTGTCCAGAACCTTGCGGATTTCGCTTTCCGGCAGGGCACCGTTGAAGCCATCCACGGCCTGGCCGTTCTTGACCAGGATGACGGTCGGCAGGCTGCGCACGCCGAGACTGGAGGTAAGCTGTTCCTGCTCGTCGGCGTTCACCTTGGCCAGCATGAACGCACCCTGGTAATCCTCCGCCAGTTTTTCCAGCAGGGGCATCAACTGTTTACAGGGGGCACACCACTCGGCCCAGACATCCACCAGGATGGGCGTGCTTGCAGAGGCTTCCATCACCTTCTGCTGAAAGTTTTCCATGGTGACATCAAAGATGTAGGTAGAGTTGCTCATGCAAGGCACCTGAAAAGTCGAATGATTTGTTCGGAGTTGCCAGAAACATGGGGCCAACTCCCCGAAATTCAAGCGCCAAACGCGCTAACCCAAGTCCTTGAAATCACCGTATCTGCCGTTACATAGCTAGTAAGCAACACGCCGGGACAATCACTACGCAGCCTGTCCCGGGCCGATTCACAACCTTTCCGGATGGACACTCGCGGCATGAATGACGAGACGCAAAACGATTCTTTTGAGGAATTCGAAGAGGACGTGACCGAGTACATTGGCAAGGACGAGCATAGCAAAAGCCTTGCCCTGCCCCAGCAGATGATGCCCCGGCGCATGTACGTGCTGCCGGTTTCGAATCGGCCTTTCTTTCCGGCCCAGGTACAGCCGATAGTGGTAAACCAGAACCCGTGGCAGGAAACCCTGAAAAGGGTTGGTGAGACTGACCACAAGGTCATGGGCATCTGCTTCGTGGAAGAACCAGACGCTGAAGAAGGCGTCCCGGCCAGTGAGCAGCTGGAGACCATTGGCTGCGCCGTGCGTGTGCATCATGCCCAGAATGACAGTGGCAAGGTCCAGTTTATTGCCCAGGGGCTTCAACGTTTCCGGATTGTCCAGTGGCTGCGTCGTAAGCCACCGTATCTGGTGGAAGTTGAGTACCCGGCAGAACCGGAAGAAGACGCCGACGAACTCAAAGCCTACACGCTGGCCATTATCAGCGCCATCAAGGAGTTGCTACGTACCAACCCACTCTATGGCGAGGAGGTAAAACAATACCTGTCCCGATTCGGGCCGGACGACAGTTCACCTCTTGCCGATTTTGGCGCCTCAATGACCAGCGCTCCAGGCAAAGAGTTGCAGGATGTGCTCGACACCGTCCCCCTGCTCCGCCGCATGGAGAAGGTTCTTCTGCTGATGCGCAAAGAGCAGGAAGTTGCCCGGCTGCAGTCGGAAATCAGCGAAGAGGTGAACGCGAAAGTCCAGAAGCACCAACGCGAATTCTTCCTGAAGGAACAACTCAAGGTGATCCAGCGCGAGCTGGGCATGGCCAAGGACGACAAGACCGCCGATGTCGAGCGCTTCCAGCAGCGGATGGCGGAACTCAACCCGCCCGAAGCCGTGCAAGAGCGCTTCAACGATGAAGTCGAAAAATTGCAGGTGCTGGAACAGGGCTCGCCGGAATACGGTGTCACCCGAAATTATCTGGACTGGCTGACGCAGGTGCCCTGGGGCATCCATTCAGAAGACCACTTCGACCTGGCGAAAGCCCGCCAGATTCTCGACCGGGACCACGACGGCCTGGACGATGTCAAAGACCGCATCATCGAGTTTCTGGCTGAAGGGACCTTCAAGGGCGAGGTGAGCGGCTCCATTCTGCTTTTGGTCGGCCCGCCAGGTGTTGGCAAGACCTCCATCGGTCATTCCGTGGCAGACGCACTGGGGCGGAAATTCTACCGCTTCAGTGTGGGCGGCATGCGCGATGAAGCTGAAATCAAAGGCCACCGCCGCACCTACATCGGCGCCATGCCGGGCAAGTTTGTCCAGGCGCTCAAGGATTCCAAGGTGGCCAATCCGGTGATCATGCTGGATGAAATCGACAAGATCGGTGCGTCCTTCCAGGGCGACCCCGCGTCAGCCCTGCTGGAGACACTGGACCCGGAACAGAACCGCGACTTCCTGGACCACTACCTAGACGTGCGCATGGACCTGTCCAAGGTTCTGTTCATCTGCACCGCCAACCAGCTCGACACGATTCCACGACCACTGCTTGACCGGATGGACGTGATTCGGCTGTCCGGATACATCGCGGAAGAAAAGCTGGCCATCGCCAAGCACTTCCTGCTGCCGAGGCTGCTTAAACGGGCCGGGCTGCTGAAAAAACAGCTCAACATTACCGACGCCGCTATCAAGCAGATTATTGAGGGCTATGCCCGCGAAGCCGGTGTGCGAAGCCTGGAGAAGCTCCTGCACAAGGTGATTCGCAAGGGCATCGTAAAGCTGCTGGAGAGCCCGGACCAACCTGTGAAGGTGGGTGTATCGGATCTGCAGAGCTATCTGGGACAGCCATCGTTCAAGAAAGAGAAGTCGCTCAAAGGCATCGGCGTTGTTACCGGACTGGCCTGGACCGCCATGGGCGGGGCCACACTGAGCATCGAAGCATCCAGAATCCACAGCTCTCAGCGCGGCTTCAAACTGACCGGTCAGCTGGGGGATGTGATGAAGGAGTCCGCGGAGATCGCCTACAGTTATGTGTCATCCAACCTCAGACGCTTCAAGGGCGACCCGACTTTCTTCGACAAATCCTTCGTGCACCTGCATGTACCCGAGGGAGCCACGCCCAAAGACGGCCCCAGCGCCGGCGTCACCATGGCCACCGCACTGCTTTCCATCGCCCGCAAGGAAGCGCCACAGCCGAACATCGCCATGACCGGTGAGCTCACGTTGACCGGACAGGTGCTGCCAGTGGGAGGTATTCGCGAGAAGGTTATTGCCGCGCGTCGGCAGAAAATCAGTAACCTGATCCTGCCGGAAGCGAACCGGGGCGACTACGAGGAGCTGCCGGAGTATCTCAAGGAAGGGCTGTCGGTGAACTTTGCCAAACACTATAACGATGTATTTCAGGTGTGTTTTGGCAATAAGCCCAAGAGCGGGTCTTCGGTGCATTAATATCAGGAGAAAGCCTGGCTCATTGAAGTCAGGCTTTCTCTTTCCAGCCGTCGTCCTTCAATACCGACCCAACGGTCAGCACCGGCGACGCATCAATATCGTCGGCATCCATCATGTTGGCCACACGCTGGAGCGAGGCCAGAATCATGGTCTGCTCCCACTCGGCCAGACTCTGGAATTTCTGGATGAAATCCTCCTGCAGCGGATTCGGCGCCCGGGCCAACAAATCCGCCCCCTCATCGGTCAGGTGGGCATGCACTTTTCGCTTGTCCTGGGTACTGCGCACGCGATAAATCAGATTCCGGTGCTCCAGACGGTCCAGAATCGTCGTTACCGTTGCCTGGCTGAGACTGACCTTTTCTGCGATGGTGCCGATGGTGACTTCGCCAAGATCCCGAATCGTTCTCATGATCAGCAGCTGAGGCCCGGTCAGCCCGGCATGCTTGCTCAGGCGCTTTGAGTGGAGGTCAGTTGCCCGAATGACACGTCGTAAAGCCACCAGCACATCTTCATAACTGTTCACAGCAATGCTCCGATTCGGATTTCGCGATTTATTTACACCCCTAAGTATTAGAGGTCTTTGCACCGAGAATTGCAAGTCGGCGAGTTTCCCGGCATTTTTTCGGCCATCCACTATGCTAAGGTTTCGCCTTTATTCCATTTACGACAGACGGACGGAATACGCCCGATGATCAAGTTTTTCCTGCCTTTTCTTTTCATGATGACATTCGCCGGCACCCTCTACGGTCAGGATGAGCTGGGCCCCGAGAAAGAGCTCACTGCAGAAGACCTGGAAGAGAGCATCAAGACGCTGGAAGAGCCCATGTACACGCCCTTCGTGGAACTTTATCTGCTGGAAGAGAGTAAGGCGCTTCGCAAGGAGATGCAGAACACTCGCGCAGAACTCATTGAAAAGGTGGTCGACAAGGAACTGTCCGTTGCCGACAAAACCATGTCTTACGCGACCGATACGGTTACCTACTTCTTTTACTTGATCGCGGGCGCCACATCCATTCTCGTGGTTATCGGCTGGAACTCCATCCGGGATATGCGCAACCAGCTTACCAGTCTGGCGGAAAAACGGGTCAACGAGCTGGTGGTTGAATACGAGAAGCGCCTCGAATCCATCGAAGAACAGCTGAAGCAGAAATCAGACATCATCCACCAGAACCAGGCAGAGATCGAGCGCACCAACGAAGTGCACTCGCTGTGGCTCAAAGCCAGCCAGGAAACCTCCCAGCAGAACAAGATTGCCGCCTACGATCAGATTCTGGACCTTCGCCCCGACGATGTGGAAGCACTGAGTTACAAGGCAGACGCTGTTCTGGAAATGCAGGAACCGCTCTGGGCCATCAGTCTTTGCCAGCGTGCACTGAAGCTTGCACCGGATAATGGCCACGCGCACTATCAGTTGGCATGCGCCTATGCGGAAATCGGCCGTTGGGAAGATGCCGTCAGCACTTTGAAGAAAGCTATTGAAATTTCGGAGGCATACCGCGACGATGCATCCGTAGACGTCAGTTTTGACCAGCTCCGCGAACACGAGAGCTTCCGCGCGCTGGTTTCCCAGGATGAAGAAGACGGCACGGATGCGTGACACCGCTCAGAGCGGCACGGGATTTGCCTTTGCAGACAGGCCCGTGTTCCGGAGCAAGCGCCACCCGTCGGCTTGACAAGCAGCGAGGTGTGGTGTTTGTTTAACTCTCTGAGAACACAAGAATAACCCTGAAATAAAACAGGACAGACTCAATGAGAACTTCAGTAAAAAAACTCGTAACCGCTGTTAGCACTTCCGTAGCCCTGATGGGCGCTGGCCACGCCGCTGCCGAGATCCAGATCGGTATTGCCGGCCCCATGACCGGCCCTGTTGCCCAGTATGGTGACATGCAATTCTCCGGCGCCCGCATGGCGATTGAGCAAATCAACGCCAACGGCGGCGTGATGGGTGAAGAGCTGGTTGCCGTGGAATACGACGACGTGTGTGACCCGAAGCAGGCCGTGACCGTTGCCAACAGCCTGGTCAACGACGGCGTGCGCTTCGTGATCGGCCACCTGTGCTCCAGCTCCACCCAGCCCGCCTCCGACATCTACGAGGATGAAGGCATCCTGATGGTAACCCCGGCTTCCACCAGCCCGGAGATCACCGAGCGTGGCTATGAGCTGGTGTTCCGTACCATCGGTCTGGACAGCATGCAGGGACCGGTTGCGGCCCGCTACATCGCCTCCCAGAGCCCGGAACGCGTTGCTATCGTTCACGACAAGCAGCAGTACGGTGAAGGTATTGCCACCGCCGTTCGTGACACCCTGAAAGACGCTGGCGTTGAAATCGCCATGTTTGAAGGCATCACCGCCGGTGATAAGGACTTCTCATCACTGGTAACCAAGCTCAAGCAGGCCGATGTGGATTACGTCTACTACGGCGGCTACCACCCGGAGCTAGGCCTGATTCTGCGCCAGGCTGACTCCGCTGGCCTGGATGCCCGCTTCATGGGCCCCGAGGGCGTGGGTAACAAGGACATCAACACCATCGCCGGCGAAGCCGCCGAAGGCCTGCTGGTAACCCTGCCACCTGCATTCGACCAGAAAGCTGAAAACCAGGCGCTGGTGAAGGCATTTGAAGACAAGGGCGAGGATCCTTCCGGTCCGTTCGTTCTGACCTCCTACACCGCCGTTCAGCTTGTTGCCGAAGGCATTGAAGCCGCTGGCTCCACCGATCCGTTCGATGTTGCCGCTGCTCTTCGCGAGGGCACCTTCCAGACTCCGATCGGCACCGTTGAATACGACAAGGCCGGCGACATGAAGTCATTCGAGTTTGTTGTGTACGAATGGCATTCAGATGGAAGCAAAACTCCGGTAAACTAAGCCAAATCGTTAACAAACGGTAATCATGAGAGCACCTTCTCACCGCGATCCGGGAGAAGGTGTTTTTCTAGGCTCCTGTTGATCCTCCCCCACTTCCTGCACGGTTATCCCGGGCATGGGGTGTGGTAGCGGAGGGAGCAGGCTTTCGGAGTCCCATAACAATGCAAGACCTCCTGTATTTCTTTCAACAGCTCATCAACGGGCTGACGATCGGGAGCACCTATGCCCTGATCGCCATCGGCTACACGATGGTTTACGGCATCATTGGCATGATCAACTTTGCCCATGGTGAAATCTATATGATCGGTGCCTACACGGCGCTGATTGCCATTACCGGTCTGGCTGCCCTGGGCATTGCCTGGCTACCACTGATTCTGATTGTTGCGCTGATTTGCGCCATGATCGTCTCCAGCTCCATGGGCTGGGCCGTGGAACGGGTGGCCTACCGGCCTGTGCGGGGGCGCCATCGCCTGATCCCGCTGATCTCCGCCATCGGCATGTCCATCTTCCTCCAGAACTACGTCCACCTGGCGCAGGGTTCGCGGAACGTCGGTTTCCCGGCTCTGATCGACGGCGGTTTCAACTTCGGTTCCGGTGACGGCTTCCAGATGTCTCTGTCCTACATGCAGATCACGATTTTCATCACCACGCTGATCTGTATGACCGCCCTGTCTCTGTTCATATCCCGCTCACGGACGGGCCGAGCCTGCCGTGCGGTATCACAGGACCTGGGTATGGCCAACCTGCTTGGCATCGACACCAACCGGATCATTTCCGCAACCTTTGTAATTGGTGCGGCTCTGGCAGCGGTTGCCGGCCTGCTTCTGGGCATGTACTACGGTTCGGTTGACCCTCTGTTCGGCTTCATTGCCGGCTTGAAGGCCTTTACCGCGGCGGTACTTGGCGGCATTGGCAGCATTCCCGGCGCGATGCTGGGCGGATTGATACTGGGCGTGGCAGAGAGTATGACTTCCGGCTACCTCAGCGGTGAATACAAGGACGTTATCTCGTTCAGCCTGCTGATCCTGATTCTGCTGTTCAAACCCACCGGCCTGCTCGGCAAACCGGAGGTTGAGAAGATCTGATGGCTGCTAATAACTTCAGACACGCGCTGTTTTGCGCGATCATTACACTGATCATTTCCTACCCGATCATCGGCTTTAACCTTGAGGCCCAGGGCATCAACGTAACCCTGACCGGAGCCGATGCCAGCACCGTTGTCATGGTGTTGCTCGCTGCCGTGATCGTATTCCTGTTCCAGCTGTTCCGGGAACAGATCATGGGCGGCCTGAAAAGCCTCCCGCACCCCCTTCCCCAGGCCAGCAAGGAGCCCATGGCAGAGAATCGCCGGGCCAAGATTGAATCCTGGGTGCTGACAGGCATCGTGGTTCTTGCCCTGTTCTGGCCGTTCTTCGTATCACGGGGTGCAGTGGATCTGGCCACCCTCGTGCTGATCTACATCATGCTGGCCCTGGGCCTGAACGTGGTGGTTGGCCTGGCCGGGCTGTTGGATCTGGGCTATGTGGCGTTCTATGCCGTGGGCGCGTATACCTTTGCGCTGCTCTCCCAGTACATTGGTATTTCCTTCTGGCTGGCGCTGCCTATCGGTGCCCTGCTTGCCGCCCTGTTCGGTCTTGTGCTTGGTTTCCCGGTGCTGCGGCTACGGGGCGACTATCTGGCGATCGTGACTCTAGGGTTCGGTGAGATCATCAGGATCCTGCTGAATAACTGGACAACGCTTACCGGTGGCCCCAACGGCATTGGCGGCATTCCCGATCCGACCCTGTTCGGCATGGAGTTTGGTCGCCGGGTGAAGGAGGAAGGCAATACCTCGTTCCACGAAACCTTTGGCATCGCCTACAGCGGTGAGCACAAGGTGATCTTCCTGTACCTGATCGCCCTGGTACTGGCGGTGTTCACAGCTCTGGTCATCCGTCGCTTCATGCGCATGCCCGTTGGTCGTGCCTGGGAGGCACTGCGGGAAGATGAAATCGCTGCCCGCTCCCTGGGCCTCAGCCGCACCGCGGTCAAACTGTCGGCCTTTACCATCGGCGCGTTCTTCGCCGGTTTCGCCGGTACCGTGTTTGCCTCCAAGCAGGGCTTTATCAGCCCCGAATCGTTTGTCTTCCTGGAATCGGCCATCATCCTTGCCATCGTTGTACTCGGCGGCATGGGCTCCCAGATTGGTGTGGTGCTGGCGGCAATCGCTGTCACCATCCTGCCGGAACTGGCCCGTGAGTTCTCCGAGTACCGGATGCTGATCTTCGGTGCCGCCATGGTGCTGATGATGGTCTGGCGTCCGCAGGGCCTGATGCCCATGCGCCGCATTCACATTGAACTGAAAAAGCAGGAGTGACAGACGATGCTTGAAGTACAGAATCTGTCCATGCGCTTCGGCGGCCTGCTGGCGGTAGACGAAGTGTCTCTGGACGTCCAGGAACACGAGATTGTGTCCATCATCGGCCCCAACGGGGCCGGAAAAACCACCGTTTTCAACTGCATGAGCGGCTTTTACAAGCCGACTGGCGGCAAGATCCTGTTCGAGGGGAAGGAGGTACAGGGCAAGCCTGACTACAAGATCTCCCGACTTGGGATGGTGCGCACCTTCCAGCATGTTCGGCTGTTTAGCCAGATGACCGTGGTGGAAAACCTGCTGGTGGCGCAACACCGCCACCTCAACACCAACCTGATTTCCGGTTTGATCAAAACCCCCAGTTATCGGGCAAAAGAGCAGAAATCCCTGGATCGGGCCGCCTACTGGCTGGATCGGGTAGGCCTGCTGGATCTGGCCAACCGGGAAGCCGGCAACCTGGCCTATGGCCAGCAACGGCGCCTGGAGATTGCCCGCTGCATGGTAACGGAGCCCAAGCTGTTGATGCTCGACGAGCCGGCAGCCGGTCTCAACCCGGCGGAAACCAAGGAACTCAATCAGCTGATCGTCAGCCTGAAAGAGGACTACAACGTTTCCGTGGTGCTGATTGAGCACGACATGAGCCTGGTAATGGATATTTCCGATCGCATCAACGTCATCAACCAGGGCCGCCCCCTGGCCAGTGGCACTCCGGAAGAAATCCGCCAGAACGACGACGTGATCAAAGCCTATCTGGGCGAGGCCTGAGGTAAACACATGCTAGTACTAGAAGATGTCCATACCCATTACGGCAAGATCGAGGCCTTGCACGGCGTGTCTGTCGAGGTCAAAAAGGGTGAGATCGTCTCGCTGATCGGCGCCAACGGCGCGGGCAAGACTACCCTGCTGATGACCGTTTGCGGGAATCCCCAGGCCAGCTCCGGTCGCATTTTCCTGGAGGGCCGTGAGATCACCCGCGAACCCACCGCCCAGATCATGCGCTCCGGCATTGCCATCGTTCCCGAAGGACGGCGGATATTCTCAGGCCTCACCGTTGAGGAAAACCTCCACATGGGTGGTTTTTTCAACACCAAGGCGGAAATCCGCAAGAGTATCGATCACGTCTATGAGCTCTTTCCGCGTCTTCAGGAGCGGGAACATCAGCGTGCCGGCACCATGTCCGGCGGTGAGCAGCAAATGCTCGCCATCGGGCGGGCCCTGATGAGCAAGCCGCGCATGATCATCCTCGACGAGCCCTCCCTGGGCCTGGCACCGCTGGTGATCAAGCAGATTTTCGAGATCATCGGCCAGCTTCGCGAGGAAGGCATCACCGTCTTCCTGGTCGAGCAGAATGCCCACCAGGCGCTGAACCTGGCCGACCGGGGCTACGTGCTGGAAACCGGCAAGATTCGGCTGCACGACACGGGCAAGAATCTTCTGGAAAACCCGGATGTCCAGAACGCCTATCTGGGCGGTTGATTCAAACTGTCCAAAAGCTGCCTGGAACCGGTGCGTGGCAACATGCACCGGTTTTTTTTTGGGCCAAATCAAATACTCACCAATCTTTAAACTTGCGTTGGCTGGATATCAACTATACTCAGACCAACGGTCAACCTGTCTCCACAAGACCAGTCAGGGCCGTTTTCGCAATGCTGCTCCACGCCAGGGGCAGCATTGTGTATTGCGACGACAGCTTTAAACCACAGAAAGGAGTGGATAATGAAAAAACTGATCGCAGGTGCAATTCTTCTTGGTGCTTCCTCCATGGCCTTTGCCCAACCGGGTTGTGGTGTAGGCGCCATGATCTGGAAAGGACAGTCCGGTATTGCCCCCCACGTACTGGCTGCAACCACCAACGGAACCTTTGGTAACCAGACCTTCGGTATGACCACAGGCACCCTTGGCTGCCAGACCAACCAGTCTGTTCAGTCCATGGCCATGTACATGGACAGCAACATCGACAAGGTTGCCCGTGACATGTCCCGCGGTTCCGGTGAAAACCTCGATACCCTTGCGGTATTGCTGGGCGTGGACGAAGCGGACCGTGACACCTTCCGCAAGGTGCTGCAGGACAACTTTGCCACCATCTTCCCGAGCTCTGACACCACCTCCGGCGAAGCGGTCGATGCCATCGTCGCGCTGCTGGAGAAAAACGAGTCACTCAGCAAATACGTAGCAGCCTGATCCAGGCTCGCTGAAGGGACGCGCTCTTGCGCCAGGGACGGCGCATCGCTCCACTCTCTACCGTTCAACCCCGGATGCAGCACATTCCATGGGCAACATGCTTCGCATTGGGCCAGCCCTGATCTGGCTCGCAGTCAGCCTGCCAACCCAGGCCGATACTCCTGCAGATACATCCGAGCTCCATCTCGATCCTGCCTGGCTCACACTGATCCATTACCAGCCCGACACTTTCGGCGATGGCTACACCAGCCAGGCAGACGACCCGGCCTTTTTTCTCAGCGAAGACGGTAAGCGCTCGCCAAAGTCAGAGCTGCAGGCCACTCTGGAGGCAATACAGAAGCCCGGCGAGGGTGATGACCACGCACGCTGCCAGTTTCCGGCAAGAACCAAATGGCTGCAGCAAGAGCTGAATCTGGCGCTGCCCGAAGTCAGCTGCCCCGGATATCAGGAATGGTCGGAGACACTCAACACTGAAACCGTGACCCTGGTGTTCGCCGCCTCCTACCTGAACAGTCCGTCTTCCATGTTCGGTCACACGTTCCTGCGCCTGGACCCGCCCCAGGACGACGAAGAAACCAATCTGCTGCTGGCCAACACGATTTCCTACGCAGCGGATGCTGCCGCTCACGACAGTGAACTGCTGTTTGCCTACAAGGGTATTTTTGGCGGCTATCCCGGAATAACCACCGTCCAGCCCTACTACGAAAAAATACGGCTGTACTCGGACATCGAGCATCGGGACCTGTGGGAGTACAAACTGAACCTCACACAGGAAGAAGTGGACCTGATGATCGCCCACGCATGGGAAATCAGGGATCGTAACTTTGACTACTATTTCTTCGACGAGAACTGTGCCTACCGCCTGCTGGCACTGATAGACATCGCGCGCCCCGGCACTGACCTTCTGGGCGAAGTAAGCACTCACGCGATTCCCTCGGACACCGTCCGCTGGGTAGTGGACAAGAACCTGGTCAGCGATGTGTATTACCGGCCGTCAGCCGCCACCTCGGTGGCCTACAGCCTTTCGACCCTGCCCGACGACCACCAGACCCTCTCGGCGGCCATTGCCAACGGTTATGTAGACGCCGATGCCAACGAGGTGAGCTCGCTGCCAGCCGAACAGCGAGCCCATATACTGGACGCGACCTACGATTATGTTCGTTATAAAAGCGAGGCCGACGGCTGGCCCCGGGAAATCGCGGCGCCACTCTCCCATGACCTTTTGAGAGAGCGCAGCCAGATCAACAACGTCCCGCCACCGGAAGAACCGCCCAGGCCGGTTGTGAGGGACGACCAGGGCCACGACACCTTCCGGATGAGCCTCGGGGCAGGCCAACTGGCACACAGGGAGTTCACTCAACTGACCCTGCGCCCCGCCTACCACGACATACTGGACCCTCCGGCCGGCTACCGCACCGGCGCCCAGCTCCAGTTCCTCCGCCTCGACGCGCGCTTGTATACAGACAACAACGAGCTGCAACTGGAACAGCTCACCGGCGTGGAGATCCGCTCATTGAGCCCGCGGAACGCCTTTCTCTCGCCACTGTCATGGCAGGTAGGTTTTGGTGGCCGCCGCACTGACACTGGCAACGACCGGGTTCTTACCCCCTATCTCGAAGGCGGCGCAGGGGGCAGCTGGAGCCTTGGCCATCAGACCCAGGCGTTTGCCATCGCTACCGCCGACCTGGAAATCGACGACGACCTGCGCCGCGGCTACGATGCTGCCCCGGGCGCTGACATCGGCCTGCTCCATCAGAACAACCAGTTCAGCCTGCTAGCCGGTGCCAAAACCAAGGCCTGGATCGTCAGCAGCCAGCACCGCCAGGACCAGCTCTACGCCAAAACCAACTGGCACATCGGCCGCGAGTTCAGTCTGTTTGCCGAGTTCACCCGGGAAGACCACTACGACAGGTACCAGAGCACATGGCACGCCGGAATCCACGCGTATTTCTGAACGCCACCACGGCCCGGTTTAGCGGGCTTCTGGTTGCGCTTCTGCTGCTATCCGGTTGCAGCAGCGTCTTCTTCTACCCGGATCGGGCGACTTACATCACCCCGGACCGGCTAAACCTTGAATACGAAGACATCTACCTCGACACAGCCGACGGCGAAACCCTCCATGGCTGGTGGCTGCCCGCAGAAGCCCCTGAGAACAACGCTAGGGGCACGGTCTACTTCCTCCACGGCAATGCCCAGAATATCAGCAGCCACATCCTGAACGTGGCCTGGCTGCCCGAGAGAGGCTACAACGTCTTCACCATCGACTACCGGGGCTACGGCCAATCCACCGGCGACCCGGACATCGAAGGTGCCCTGCACGACGTGGAAACCGGCCTGCGCTGGCTGGTGAAGAAGCCGGGAGCAAGTGAACGTCCGCTATATGTCCTTGGCCAGAGCCTCGGCGGTGGACTGGGCATCGCCCTCGCAAGTGAATGGACCCAACGGCAGGAGCAACCCCGCCTGGACGGCGTCATTCTGGACGGCACATTCTCAGGCTTCCGAAAAATCGCCCGGGAAAAGCTCGGTGAATTCTGGCTTACCTGGACACTCCAGATTCCGCTGAGCTTGACCATTCCGGACGACTATGAGGGGGTAGATCACATTCCCAGGATCAGCCCGGTTCCCGTTATGGTAATCCACAGCGTTCGGGACGGAATTATTCCGTTCCATCATGGCGAAGCACTGTATGAAGCTGCGGAGCAGCCCAAGGAGTTTTTGCAGACGGATACGCCTCACGGGGCGACGTTTGTTATTCCCGGGTACCGGAGGGAAATGATTCGGTTTATGGAAAGTGGAGAATAGAGTTCTGGTTTTGTCGGATTACGCCTTTGGCTAATCCGACCTACGGCGTTTACCTGTGATGCACGGGCGGGTGTTGGGTTTCCCTTTTCAAAAGTGTTGAGGGCCAAGGACGGCCCGAAACAAGCGCACATGGATGTGCTCGTAGCGTCTTTTGAAAAGGGAAACCCAACAGCCGCTTGCAACCAAGCCAAGCACAATAAAAAACCCGCCAATCCAGAGGAAAGGCGGGTTTTTATTAAGCCCGAAAACGATCAGGCAGAGAAATCGGTCGGCTGATCGCCTTCCTTGATTTCCTTCATGGACAGTTTAACGCGACCACGGTTGTCCACATCCAGGACCTTCACCAGAACTTCCTGACCTTCGCTCAGCTCGTCAGTCACGTTCTCGATGCGGCGATCAGAGATCTGGGAGATGTGCACCAGACCATCTTTGCCAGGCAGGATGTTTACAAAGGCACCGAAGTCAACAATGCGCTCAACGCGGCCCTTGTAGATAGCACCCACTTCGATCTCGGCCGTGATTTCCTTGACCCGGTTCACCGCCGCCTGGGCAGCTTCCTGATTGTCGGCGTAGATCTTCACGTTGCCGTCATCATCCAGATCGATGGAAGCACCGGTCTCATCACAGATCGCACGGATAGTAGAGCCACCCTTACCGATAACGTCGCGGATCTTCTCCGGGTTGATCTTGATGGTGGTGATGCTCGGAGCGCGGGCAGACAGCTCGGCACGCGGGGTAGCGATAACCTTGTTCATCTCGCCAAGGATGTGCAGACGCGCAGCGTGAGCCTGCTCAAGCGCGATTTCCATGATCTCGTCGGTGATGCCGTTGATCTTGATATCCATCTGCAGGGCAGTGACGCCCTCCTGGGTACCGGCAACCTTGAAGTCCATGTCACCCAGGTGATCCTCGTCACCCAGGATGTCGGTCAGAACCGCAAACTTGTCGCCTTCCTTGACCAGACCCATGGCGATACCGGCAACCGGTGCCTTGATAGGTACGCCCGCGTCCATCAGTGCCAGGCTGGAACCACAGACCGAGGCCATGGAGCTGGAACCGTTGGACTCGGTGATCTCGGAAACCGCACGGATGGCGTACGGGAATTCTTCCAGGGTCGGCATGACCGCCAGAACACCACGCTTGGCCAGACGACCATGGCCCACTTCGCGGCGGCCCGGTGAGCCAACACGACCAGCTTCACCCACGGAGTACGGAGGGAAGTTGTAGTGGAACAGGAACGGATCCTTGCGTTCACCTTCCAGGGCATCGATGATCTGCACATCGCGGGACGTACCCAGTGTGGTGGTCACGATGGCCTGGGTCTCGCCACGGGTAAACAGGGCGGAGCCGTGAACGCTGGGCAGAACGCCCACTTCGATTTCGATCGGACGCACGGTCTTGTTATCACGACCGTCGATCCGGGGCTTGCCATCGATAACCTGCTGGCGAACCACGCTCTTCTCGATCTTGCCGAAGTACTTTTTGACTTCGTCTTCGGAAGGCTGGCCTTCCTCTTCACCGGCCAGTTTTTCAACTGCAGCGGCTTTCACCTCGCCCAGACGCTCATAGCGGGCCATCTTGTCACGGATACCGTAGGCTTCCTCAATGGCACCGGCGAACTCGGCCTTGATGGCATTCAGCAGCTCGGTGTTTTCCGGCTCCGGCTGCCAGTCCCAACGGGGCTTGCCAATCTCAGCAGCGAATTCCTTGATAGCGGCAACCGCTGTCTGCATTTCCTGGTGGCCATAGAGCACACCGCCCAGCATCTGGTCTTCGGTCAGGCCCTTGGCTTCGGACTCAACCATCAGCACCGCGTCTTCCGTACCGGCTACGACCATGTCCAGCAGGGAGGTTTCCAGCTCTTCGAAGGTCGGGTTCAGGAAGTAACCGCGCTCGTTGGTGTAACCCACGCGGGATGCGCCGATGGGACCATCGAACGGAATACCTGAAATGGCCAGCGCCGCAGACGCAGCCAGCATCGCGGCAATATCCGGATCCTGGTTCTTGCTGGAGGACATGACCGTGGTGATGACCTGGACTTCGTTCATGAAGCCGTTCGGGAACAGCGGACGAATCGGACGGTCGATCAGGCGGGAAGTCAGGGTTTCCTTCTCGGAAGGACGACCTTCGCGCTTGAAGAAACCACCCGGGATTTTGCCCACGGCGTAGGTCTTCTCGAAGTAGTTTACGGTCAGCGGGAAGAACGGCTGGCCTGGCTTGGCTTCTTTCGCGCCGACAACGGTACCGAGCACGGAAATGTCATCCACGGTTACCAATACAGAACCGGTTGCCTGACGAGCAATACGGCCGGTTTCCAGAGTGACGGTCTTGCCGCCCAGCTCAAATGATTTCTTGAAAGGTTTCAGATCCACAAAAAACTCCTGGTCTATCTGGTCCAGATTGATTCGTTCCGAGCGCCCCTGCGCTCGAAACCATAGTCCTGCAGGTGATGCGCTGTGGTCTGAAGAGCAACCCGTCTGAAAGCTAACAGGCTGTTGCAAAACCCCGGTCTGGGAGGCGGCAATTCCAGAGGCCGCCGGGCCCGGGCTTTTCAACAACCTGCTATCAATTTCGGCTTTCCATTACGACAGGGAATCCTTCGAACACACAGACAATCCAACTGCAGCGGGAGAAAAACACAACCAGCAGACCCCACAAAGGGCCTGCTGGTCGACGGCTGCCACCGAACAAGCCGGCGCAGCCCTCAGGTCGCAGAGACCCGGATTAGCGACGCAGACCCAGACGCTGGATGAGCTCCAGGTAACGGTCGGCGTTCTTGCGCTTGAGGTAGTCCAGCAGCTTACGACGCTGGTTAACCATCCGGATCAGGCCACGGCGGGAATGGTGATCCTGCTTGTTGGCCTTGAAGTGATCCTGCAGCTTGTTGATGTTGGCGCTCAGCAGAGCTACCTGAACCTCAGGGGAACCGGTATCGCCATCACCTTGCTGAAAATCCTTAACGATCTGTGCTTTCTCGTTGGCAGAAAGTGCCATAACTCACCTCATTGTTTGCGATGCTTTCGAATACGGCCGAACCGCGCATCTCTACAGCCCGGCTAAACAGCGGCGCGTCTAACGCTTTCCGCTATTCTTCACCAGTCGGCGCGGGACCAGATTGGTCTGCTCGCCTTCCGGGAATGCTTCTGCCAGCCCCACAAAGCTTTCATTTGCGCTCTCGTTTGCATAGAGACGCACGAAGCCTTCGTAAGCCTGACCCGGTATTCTAACCGGTTGTCCGTTCAAGATCGATACCAGCGCCTGCCCCGCCAGACGGTGCTCGGGGAACATCGACAGAGCGGCATCCGGTGCCACCAGGAGACCATCGAGGCTCTCACCCCGTTCGCGCATCGCCTCGAGATCACTGACGGCATGGGCATTCGCCAGGGTAAACCCTGACGCCATGGTGCGGCGCAATGCAGTCACATGGGCACCGCAACCGAGAGCTTCACCGATATCCTCAACCAGTGAGCGAATGTACGTACCCTTGGTGCAGCTGACCGCGATATCCAGTTCGTTCTCACGAATGTCCAGCAGCGTCAGTTCGTAGATGGTCACCGGTCTTGCCGGACGCTCAACCTCGATACCCTCGCGGGCATATTCGTAGAGTGGACGCCCCTTGTGCTTGAGCGCCGAATACATGGAGGGAACTTGCTGGATATCACCCCGGAAGCCATCCAGTACCGGCTCAAGCAAGTCTGCGGTCAGACCGTCTGGTACAGGCTTTTCGGCAACGACCGCGCCCTCGCTGTCACCGGTTTCGGTTCGGATTCCGAGCCGGGCGGTGGCAATGTAGGCCTTGTCGCTGTCGAGCATCATCTGGGAGAACTTGGTGGCCTCACCGAAGCATAGCGGCAGAACGCCGGTCGCCAGGGGGTCAAGGGCGCCGGTATGGCCGGCCTTGGCCGCCCCGAACAGACGCTTGACCTGCTGCAGAATGCCGTTGGAGGTCACACCCTGCGGCTTGTCGATAACCAGAATACCGTTGACGTCACGGCCTTTGCGTCTGCGGCTCAAGCGTTACGCTCCGGATCATCCTGGTCGTCGTCTTCATTCCGTTGCACGGCCGGCTTGTCGCCGACTGCTTCGCGAATGAGGCTGTCCATCTTGCGGCTGTAACCCTGCAGCGTGTCGAAGTGGAACCGCAGCTGGGGTACGACCCTCAGCTTCATCGCGCGGCCTACCTGGCCCCGCAAAAAGCCCGAGGCCTTGTTCAGCACCGCAATCGATTCCTTGACCTCCGGCGACTCCTCCGTCAGTTCCTCGGTGGAAAGCAGAGACACATAAATATCAGCGTAGCCAAGGTCACGACTGACCTTGACCGCGTTTACCGTGACCATGCCCACCCGCGGGTCTTTGACCTCCCGCTGGATGAGCTGGGCCAGTTCCCGTTGCATCTGATCGCCGATGCGATCAATACGACTGAACTCTCTTGGCATCAGGTTTCCTTCAAAATCGGCCGCATCAGGCGCCGGTGGACTCAAGCTTGCGCTCGACCCGGACGCGATCGAAGACCTCGATCTGGTCGCCGACTTTTACGTCGTAACCCTTAACGCCAATACCGCATTCCATGCCGTTACGGACTTCAGGCACGTCGTCCTTGAAGCGGCGCAGGGATTCCAGCTCGCCTTCAAAGATAACCACGTTGTCCCGCAGAACCCGGATCGGCTTGTTACGGTAAACGGTACCTTCAGTAACCATACAACCGGCCACCTGACCGAACTTCGGCGAACGGAACACGTCACGGACATCGGCAATACCAACGATGTCTTCGCGGAATTCCGGAGCCAGCATACCGGTCAGAGCTGCTTTCACATCATCAATCAGGTTGTAGATGATGCTGTAGTAGCGCAGATCCAGACCTTCCTGCTCGACCAGGCGCTTGGAAGCACTGTCGGCACGCACGTTGAAGCCGAAGATAACCGCGTTGGTTGCCATGGCCAGGCTGACGTCGGTCTCGGCAATGCCACCCACACCGGACGATACGATCTTCACCTGGACCTCGTCGTTACCGAGATCCTGCAGGGCCTTGGTGATGGCTTCCAGAGAACCACGAACGTCGGTCTTGAGCACCACATTGAGGGTTTTGACCTCGTCTTTGCCCATGTTCTCGAACAGGTTCTCGAGTTTGGCCGCCTGCTGACGCTGCAGACGCTGCTCCCGCTCGCGGCTCTGGCGGAATTCAGCCAGCTCTTTGGCCTTCTTCTCGTCGGCAACGGCGAAGAACTCGTCACCGGCATCCGGTGTACCGTTCAAACCAAGGATCTCGACCGGAATCGACGGGCCTGCTTCCTTGACCTGCTTGCCAGCTTCATCGGTCATCGCCCGGACCTTACCGAAGTAGGAGCCGGCCACAACCATGTCGCCCTGACGCAGGGTACCGTTCTGAACCAGTACGGTTGCCACGGAACCACGTCCACGCTCGAGACTGGATTCAACAACCACACCCTTGGCAGGCGCATCAGTGGCTGCCTCAAGTTCCAGTACTTCCGCCTGGAGCAACAGTGCTTCAAGCAGGTCTTCGATACCCTCACCGGTGTGCGCGGAAACTGGCACGAACTGGACATCACCGCCCCAGTCTTCCGGAATCACTTCCATACCGGCCAGTTCAGTCTTGACGCGGTCGGGATCGGCTTCTTCCTTGTCCATCTTGTTGATGGCGACGACGATCGGAACGCCGGCAGAGCGCGCGTGATCAACCGCTTCCTTGGTCTGGGGCATGACACCATCATCGGCAGCAACCACCAGAACCACGATGTCAGTACACTGCGCACCGCGGGCACGCATGGCAGTAAAGGCCGCGTGGCCCGGGGTATCCAGGAAGGACACCATGCCGTGATCGGTTTCCACGTGATAGGCACCGATGTGCTGGGTAATGCCACCAGACTCCCCGGAGGCCACCTTGGTACGGCGGATGTAGTCCAGCAGGGAGGTCTTACCGTGGTCAACGTGACCCATTACGCTCACAACCGGAGCGCGCTTGGTTTTTTCGCCACCTTCGAAGGAGAACTCGCTCAGAACCTCTTCCTCGAACGCGTCTTCACTGACCGTCTTGGCTTTATGGCCCAGCTCCTCGGTCACCAGAACCGCAGTTTCCTGGTCCAATGCCTGGTTGATGGTAGCCATGACGCCCATGCCCATCAGGGTCTTGATGACATCCGCCGACTTGACCGCCATACGCTGGGCAAGGTCACCGACAGAAATCGTTTCTGGAATCTCTACTTCTCTGACCATTGGTTTGGTCGGCCTCTCGAAGCCATGACGCTTCTCTTTGGGTTTCTTTTTCGCACGCAGCGGCTTACGCAGCGTGGTCTCTTCCTCGTCCTCGGAGATAACCAGCGGCTCTTCCACCGGGCGGCTGCGAGGACCACGATGGCCAGCCTGTTTCTTCTTAGGCTTGCCCTCTTCAATCTCGTCGCCGCGCTCGCGAACTTTCTCTTTCTTTTTCTTCGGCTTGCGATCCTTGCCTTCGCCCTCGGGCGGCGGCATCGGCATGTCTTCCGGAGCGGGAACCGGCTCGGGCTCAGGCTCGGGCTCTTTCTTCGGCTCTGGTTTTTCTGCCTGTTCCGGCTGCTCGGATGTTGCTGCCTCGGCCGGCTTCTCTACCTCAGCCTGCGGCGCCTGCTCGGCTGCTACCTTTGGCGCCTCTTCAACCGGTGGTTGCTCCGGCTGCTGCTCTGCTACCGGCTCTTCCGGTTTCGGTGCTTCAGCCTCAGGCTGCAATTCAGCCCGTTTGATGTAGGTACGGCGCTTGCGAACCTCAACATTGACGGTCTTTGCCTTGCCGGCCTTGAGCGTGGTGGTGGTCTTACGCTTCAGGGTAATCTTGCGCGGTTCGGCGTCTGCCTCGCCGTGAGTTTTTCTCAAATAGGCCAGCAACTGCTGCTTCTCATCGCTGGAGACAGAATCATTCTCGGAGCGGGCTTTCAGGCCAGCCTCCACAATCTGCTTCAGCAAACGATCCACGGGAGCGCCTACATCTTCGGCCAGTTGTTTTACCGTTACTTCAGCCATACTGGTCCTCCTCCCGAATTAGGCCTGGTCTTCAAACCAGGGGGCACGTGCAGTCATGATAAGCTGACCAGCACGCTCTTCATCCATACCTTCAATCTCGAGCAAGTCGTCTACCGACTGCTCTGCCAGATCTTCCATGGTGCGCACACCCATACCGGCCAGTTTAAAGGCCAGGCTACGGTCCATGCCGTCCATTCCAAGAAGATCTTCGGCCGGCTCGGCACCCTCGAGCGCTTCCTCGCTTGCCAGGGCCTGGTTAAGCAGGACGTCCTTGGCACGACGGCGCAGCTCGGTGACGGTCTCTTCGTCAAAGCCTTCGATCGCCAGCATCTCTTCCATTGGCACATAGGCCACCTCTTCAATGGAGGTAAACCCTTCCTCGATCAGCACACCGGCAAATTCTTCATCAACGTCCAGATTGCCAGTGAAATGCTCGACAAGCCGGCTGTATTCCTGCTCCTGACGCTCACCGGCTTCTTCCTCGGTCATCACGTTCAGGGTCCAGCCTGTCAGGTCCGTGGCCAGGCGAACGTTCTGTCCGTTCCGGCCGATTGCCTGTGCCAGGTTGTCCTCCGCCACAGCCACTTCCATGGTGTTCCGGTCTTCATCCATAACGATGGACGCAACTTCTGCCGGCGCCATGGCATTGATTACCAGTTGGGCCGGGTTGTCGTCCCACAGCACGATATCAACACGCTCACCGCCCAGCTCATTGGACACTGCCTGAACCCGGGAGCCTCGCATACCAACGCAGGCACCAACGGGATCGATACGCCGATCGTTGGTCTTCACCGCAATTTTGGCCCGGGAACCGGGGTCACGGGCAGCACCACGGATCTCGATCAGCTCTTCAGCAATCTCCGGCACTTCGATGCGGAACAGCTCGATCAGCATCTGCGGAGAGGTGCGGCTCAGAATCAACTGGGGGCCGCGATGATCGGTGCGAATTTCCAGCAGCAGGGAGCGCACACGGTCGCCCATGCGGAACGTCTCGCGCGGGATCAGGTATTCACGGGGCAACAGCGCCTCTGCGTTGGCACCCAGATCAACAATGACATTGTCCCGGGTCACCTTCTTTACAGTACCCGAGACCAGCTCACCAACGCGGTCGCGGTAGCTGTCCACTATCTTGGTGCGCTCTGCCTCACGAACCTTCTGGAAGATAATCTGCTTGGCGGCCTGGGCTCCGATGCGGCCAAAGGCTTCAGACTCGATCTTCTCCTCGTGGATATCACCAGGCTTCAGGGCCGGATCGATTTCCTCGGCTTCCTGCAGGGTAAGCTCAGTGCCAAGCGCAGGAACGGCATCGTTATCGACCACGAGCCAACGGCGGAAGGTTTCGTATTCGCCGGTTTTCCGGTCGATTGCTACCCGGATATCCGCCTCTTCGTCTTCAAAGCGCTTTTTGGCAGCGGTGGCCAGTGCCAGCTCGATCGCCTCAAAAATTACATCCTTCTCGACACCTTTCTCGTTCGAGACGGATTCAACCACCAGCAAGATCTCTTTACTCATTGGATTGCCCTGCCCTTTAAATCAACTGTGCGTCCACGGACTTCATTCAGATCGTTCATTCAAATACCGGCACGATGTGGGCTTTTTCAATGCTGTCGAATGGCAGCAGATACTCGTGATCATCAACGACCACAACCACATCATCACCTTCCACGCCTTTGATCAGCCCCTGAAACTTCCGGCGACCTTCAAATGCCATCCGGAGACGAATCTGAACCTGGTGACCAACAAAGGCCTCGTATTGCTCTAGACGAAACAGCGGGCGATCCATCCCCGGGGATGAGACCTCCAGTGTGTATTCGGTCTGGATGGGATCTTCCACATCCATCACACCGCTGATCTGACGACTGACTTTTTCGCAGTCGTCGATGCCGATGCCGTTCTCGGCATCGTCAATAAACACCCGTAACAGGGAATGATGGCCCTGCGAGCGGAATTCAATGCCCCAGAACTCATACCCCAGACCTTCCACGACGGGCTGAAGAATGTCTTCCAGTTGCTTAAGCTTGGCTGACAAGTTTTGCCTTCTCCGTTATCAATTTACCGGCCCCAAAAACAAAAAAAGGGCTGTTTTATCAGCCCTTTTTATGCACCAGGGCCCGTTGCGCCAGGCCCCTTAATCAAAAAGCCCCGAACAATGGGGCCTTTTGTTGCAAGAACTCGCAGGAAACAAACCGGTGTACCGTTTCCTGCTGACAGACACCTGGCCTGCCAGAAACCCGCCAGCACCACGCGGCACGTCCCAATATCCGCCGGAGTATAGAGACGCCGGACAGACTGGTCAAGGACTGACCAAAAAAAACGGCCTGGAAACTCCAAGCCGTTTTTCTTCTAATATGGTGCCCGGGGCCGGACTCGAACCGGCACGGCTTTCGCCACTACCCCCTCAAGATAGCGTGTCTACCAGTTTCACCACCCGGGCAACATTCTTACTCGAGCTCAGGGAGATCAGACTCCCCACCCTCGGCTTCGCTGGCTGCGGCTTCGCCGTTATCGGCAGCGGTGTCAGCCGGGGCGGCACTGCTGGACTCCTGAACAACAGGAATACCCGCTTCCCCTGCCACTTCGGCACGCTGCTTGGCAAAAATCGCCAGCGAGAAACTTGTTACAAAAAATACCACTGCGAGCAGGGTCGTAAAGCGGGTCAGAAAGCTACCGCTGCCCTGGCTACCAAAAACCGTCTGGGAAGCGCCACCACCAAAGGCAGCACCAGCGTCGGCGCCCTTGCCCTGCTGGATCAGCACCAGACCCACCAGCGCCACCGCGATAACCACGTGCACAACGACTACCAGTGTTTCTACCCAATCCATAACGACTCTCGCGAACCTTTAAATTCAGGTACCCGCCGGAACACTCCGGCAAATACTCACAAAATCTTCTGCTACAAGCGACGCTCCGCCGATTAAACCACCGTCAATATCCGGCTCGGCAAAAAGAGCGGCTGCATTATCCGCTTTTACGCTGCCCCCGTAAAGCAGGGATATATCATTCGCCGGCGCGCCCATCTCTGAAAGCACCTGCCGGAGCGACGCATGCATTGCCTGGGCATCTTGCGCCGTCGCGGTTTTGCCTGTGCCAATTGCCCAGACCGGCTCGTAAGCAACAATCACGCGTTGCCACTGATCCTTTGCAACGCCTGCCAGCCCGGCCTTCACCTGGGAAGCGACCAAAGACTCGGCTTTGCCCGCCTCGCGCTCTTCCAGAGTCTCACCGACACAGAGCACTGCATGAAGCCCGGCGGCAAGGACCCGGCCAACCTTTTCCGCGACCACATCGTCTGACTCACCAAAGAGCTGACGACGCTCGGAGTGCCCGACCAGGGCATACTGACAACCCTGATCCACCGCCATTTCCGCAGAAATCTCGCCGGTGTAGGCACCGGAACTCCACTGCCCCACGTTCTGAACGCCAACTGACAGACTACCACCTGCGTTCGCGACTACGTCTCCGACATAAATTGCGGGAGGAATAATAACAACCTCGACGCCATTATCAAGAGAGGCCGCCTGGGATTGCACATCGCTTACCAGCGTCTGCGCCAGGCCTTTCGACCCGTTCATTTTCCAGTTTCCGGCTACGATCTTTCGACGCATAACAGTTCCCGAACGTGAGGGAGGGCGAACTATACAGCACTCCCTCCCGGCAGACAACCGCCTGAAAACACAAAATTAAGCGGTGGATTTCTCCACGACTTTTGCCAACTCCTCGACCACTCGCAAAATTTCGTTGGCATCCTGGCCTTCCGCCATCACCCTGATCAGCGGCTCGGTTCCGGAGGCCCTGAGCAGAATTCGGCCGGAGCCGCCCAACTCTGTTTCGAATTTACGAACCGCAGCTACGATATCGTCACGACTGAACGGATCGAAACGCTGTTCTACCCGGACATTGATCATTTTCTGGGGCAGCTTGCTCATACCCTGGCGCAGCTCGGAAAGCGTTTTCCCGGACTTCCAGACAGAGAGCAGAACCTGCAGCGCCGAAACAATACCGTCGCCGGTGCTGGTGCAGTCGCGGATAACCATGTGGCCAGAGCCCTCGCCACCCAAAACCCAGTTGTTCGCCAGCAGCCGCTCCATCACGTAACGATCGCCAACTTTCGCGCGCTCGAATTCGATTCCGATTTCATTCAGCGCAAGCTCAACGCCCAGGTTGGTCATCAGCGTACCCACGACGCCGCCTTTAAGGCGATCTTCCGCAAACCGCTGGGAGGCGATCACGTAGAGCAGCTCATCGCCGTCCACTTCAGAGCCGTCACGGTCCACCATCAAAACCCGGTCGCCATCGCCATCGAACGCAATGCCCAGGTCAGCGCGTTTCTCGACCACTGCGGCCTTGAGTGCGTCCAGATGCGTGGAGCCGACGTTCAGATTGATGTTAAGCCCATCCGGATCAGCGCCAATCACCGACACTTTGGCGCCAAGCTCACGAAACACCTTGGGCGCCACGTGGTAGGTGGCACCATGGGCACAATCCAGCACGATGTTCATCCCGTCGAGGGTAAACTCGTTGGGCACGGTGCTCTTGCAGAATTCCACATAACGGCCGGGGGCATCATCCACTCGGGAGGCCTTGCCCAGCTCGGTTGGCCCGCAGACTTCAATGGGCTTATCCAGCCAGCGCTCAATCTCTGCCTCCAGGGCGTCATCAAGCTTGGTACCGGCCGCCGAGAAGAACTTGATACCGTTATCATGATGTGGGTTGTGGGAGGCACTGATTACGATACCCGCCGAGGCACGGAAAGTGCGGGTCAGATAGGCAATGGCGGGCGTCGGCATCGGGCCGAGAAGCTTTACATCGACGCCTGCAGCCGCAAGGCCGGCTTCCAGGGCGGACTCGAACATGTAACCGGAAAGCCGGGTATCCTTGCCGATCAGCACGCTGTTGCGCTGACCATCCCGCTTGAAGGCCTGGCCGGCGGCCCAACCCAGTTTGAGCATGAATTCCGGCGTTATCGGAAACTCACCCACGCGTCCGCGAATACCGTCCGTACCAAAGTACTTTCTCTCGGACATTAACCTGCCTCCTTCACTGCCGCCACCACACGGACGGCGTCTACTGTTTCCCTTACATCGTGCACGCGAATAATGCTCGCACCCTTCATGGCCGCTATTGTCGCGGCCGCAACGCTTGCAGGCAACCTTTCGTTCACGCCCCGGCCGGTGATATGCCCCAGCATGGACTTCCTGGAAACGCCAACCAGTAACGGATGCCCAAGGATATGCATCTGCTCAAGACAGGCAAGCAGCTGCAGATTGTGCTCAAGGCTCTTGCCGAAACCGAAGCCGGGATCGAGAAGGATATTTTCGGGGCGAATACCGGCAAGCTCTGCAACACGCATACGCTCCGTGAGAAAGGCACTCACCTCGCGCCGCACGTTACGGTATTCCGGGCGATCCTGCATGGTATCCGGCTCTCCCTGGATATGCATGATGCAAACAGGGATACCCGCCTGTGCTGCAACTTCCGGAGCACCGTCACGCTGAAGGGCGCGAACATCATTAATAAGCCCGGCGCCGAGCTTTGCCGTCTCGGCCATGACTTCCGGTGCACTGGTGTCTACCGAAATCACTGCATCCAGCTCCCGGGCAGCGGCTTCCACCACCGGGCACACCCGATCCAGCTCCTCCTGGACGGAGACCGGCGTCGCTCCCGGCCTCGTGGATTCGCCGCCGATATCGATGAAAGTGGCGCCATCAGCAACCATCTGCCTTGCTCTGGCGAGGGCCGCATCAGGCCGGTTGAATTGCCCGCCATCGGAAAACGAATCCGGTGTTACATTCAAGATGCCCATCACATGGCAGCGGGACATATCCAGTTCCCGGCCGGCAAAATTCATTTTCATGGCAAACCTTTTTTTCAATGACAAAAACAAACGCCGCCCGGAATCCGGGCGGCGCAGGGAACTACACTATTTCTAACCGGAAGCCACTGGCGGTCAGTGTTCTCCAGCCGGTCGACCGACACCGGGGTGACGACCGTCATCAGAGGACTTCGGCTCCGGCGCCGCTTCAGGCTCATCGGCCTTAACGCCTCCAGTGGGGCCACTACCATCCCAACCCTTGGGCGGACGCGGTTCGCGACCTTCCATGATGTCGTCGATCTGGTAACGGTCGATAGTCTCGTATTTCATCAAGGCTTCGGCCATCAGATCGAGCTTTTCCCGGTTGTCGATCAGGATCTGCTTGGCTTTCTCGTAGCAGCTGTCGATGATATTTCGGACTTCTTCATCAATGCGCTGGGCCGTCTCCGGCGAATACACCGTCTGGGACTGGCCCGCAGAGCGGCCGAGGAACGGCTCTTCACTGTCGGTATCGTACTGCAAAGGCCCAAGCTTCTCGGACAGCCCCCAGCGAGTCACCATGTTCCGCGCCAGGCTGGTCGCCCGCTCAATGTCGTTGGACGCACCGGTGGTAACGCCATCAAAGCCGAGTGTCAGCTCTTCGGCGATACGACCACCAAACAAACTGCAGATGGAGCTGATCAGGAAGCGCTTGCTGTGGCTGTACTTGTCCTCTTCAGGGAGGAACATGGTGACACCCAGAGCACGACCGCGAGGAATAATACTCACCTTATAGACCGGATCGTGTTCCGGCATCAGCCGGCCGACAATCGCGTGCCCGGACTCGTGGTACGCCGTGTTGCGCTTTTCTTTCTCGCTCATCACCATGGACTTGCGCTCGGCGCCCATCATGATTTTATCTTTGGCGAGTTCGAATTCTTCCATGGACACCAGACGCTGGTTGCGACGGGCCGCAAACAGAGCTGCCTCATTGACCAGGTTAGCGAGGTCCGCACCGGAGAACCCGGGCGTGCCGCGAGCAATCAGAACCGGCTCCACGCCGTCAGCCAGGGGCACTTTCTTCATGTGCACCTTGAGGATCTGCTCACGACCAATGATGTCTGGCAGGCCAACAACAACCTGACGGTCAAAACGGCCCGGACGCAACAGTGCCGGGTCAAGAACGTCCGGACGGTTGGTTGCAGCAATGACGATAACGCCTTCGTTACCCTCAAAACCGTCCATCTCAACCAGCAACTGGTTCAGGGTCTGCTCACGCTCGTCGTGACCACCGCCCATGCCGGCACCACGATGGCGGCCGACGGCATCGATCTCGTCGATAAAGATAATGCAGGGGCTCTGCTTCTTGGCCTGCTCGAACATGTCGCGAACCCGGGACGCGCCCACACCCACGAACATCTCGACAAAGTCAGAACCGGAGATGGAGAAGAACGGCACCTTCGCTTCGCCGGCAATGGCCTTGGCAAGCAGGGTCTTACCCGTACCAGGCTGGCCGACCATCAGAACGCCCTTCGGAATACTGCCACCGAGGCGCTGGAACTTGCTCGGATCCCGCAGGAAATCCACCAGCTCTTTCACGTCTTCCTTGGCCTCATCAACACCGGCCACGTCCGCGAAGGTGGTCTTGATCTGGTCTTCGCTCATCAGGCGCGCCTTGCTCTTGCCGAACGACATGGGGCCTTTGCCGCCACCGCCGCCCTGCATCTGGCGCATGAAGAACACAAACAGTGCAATGATGATCAGTATCGGGAACGCCGCCACCAGCAGCTGAGTCCACAGGCTCTGGCGCTCAGGCTCCTTACCAATGACCTCGACGTTGTTTGCGAGCAGATCGTCCATCAGCTTGTTGTCAGACACCTGAGGACGGATTGTCTGGAACTGGGAGCCGTCACCACGGGTACCCTGAACCTGCAACCCATCAATTGTGACCTGACGGACCTGTCCTTGCTGGACCATCTCCACAAACTGGGAATAGTTGACTTGTTGGCCGGTGGTGGTGGGAGAGAAATTCTGAAACACCATCAGCAGCACAGCGGCTATGATTAGCCAGAGAACCAGATTTTTTGCCATATCGTTCAAGGATCATCACCTGTGAATTGAAGGGAATGCCTTTCGCAAAGCACCCTTTTCCGACACCTTACACCAATTGTACGCCCGTCCACCAGAAACGGCCCATCCGTATCGGCCACAAACCACGCACAACTACCTTCGATGAAAAGTACCCTTTAACCCCCATATTGGGTGCCATATCTGAAATTACAACAGCAACCCAGGATATGGCTCAGTTCGTTCAAGCATTTTGACCCGTCGCCCCCGGGTTGGTTCCTTCAGCCTGCACCAACCACGTTGGTACGTGTTAACGGCCATTTTTACAGCAGGGCGATCTGGTACAATTCGTCGATTATACGTTTGAGTCAGCACTTTCGCCGCTGACCTTTTGTTAATTGCACCGATAAAGAGATTACATCATGAGTCTTTCACCGGAACAGCGCCGGGAATACCGGGCCATTGCCCACAACCTCAAGCCCGTTATCATCGTAGGCGACAAAGGCCTGTCCGAAGGACTCCAGGAAGAACTGGAGCGCGCACTGAACGATCACGAGCTGATCAAGATCAAGGTGGCCAGCCAGGACCGTGAAGCGAGGCAGGAAGCTATTACGGCCCTGTGTGAGTCCTCCGGCGCCGAGTTGGTCCAGACCATCGGAAAGATCGCCGTTATTCTGCGTCGGGCCAAGCAGCCCAACCCCAAGCTTTCCAACCTGTTGCGCCACAAGCACTGACCTGACGCCAGGGGAAGCAGGAACAAAAAAGCCGGCTGGGGAAACCCGAGCCGGCTTTTTGTTACCTGCAGATCGGATCAGACGTATTCGACCTGCTCGATCTCGTATTCCACGGTACCGGAAGGCACTCGAATGGCAACCACATCGCCTTCGCTCTTGCCCACCAGCGCCCGGGCAATGGGAGAGGAGATCGACAGTTTACCCGCCTTGATATCCGCCTCATCCTCACCAACGATCTTGTAGGTCACCTGCTCGTCGGTGTCCATGTTCAGCAGATGCACCGTGGTACCGAAGATCACCTTGCCGGTGTTCTCCATGGTGGTCACATCGATAACCTGAGCTGCCGAGAGCTTGCCTTCGATTTCCTGAATCCGGCCTTCAATAAAGCTCTGTTGTTCACGGGCAGCGTGGTATTCGGCGTTCTCTTTCAGGTCGCCGTGTTCACGGGCATCGGCAATCGCCGCAATAACCCGCGGACGGTCCTCGGACTTCAGCTTCTGAAGCTCCTCGCGGAGGCGGGTTTCGCCCGCCTTTGTCATCGGTACTCTGTCAGCCATAGTCTCACTTTCCTGCGTGAAGATCCTGGAGGCGGCGTACAGTGCGCTCCGGGCCAAACTTGATGGCCCGGCAGAAGGCTTCGCCGCCCGCCAGTGTTGTTGTGTAGGTCACCTTGGTCTGCAAGGCCGACTGGCGGATCTGCGCTGAGTCGGAAATCGCCTTGCGACCTTCAGTGGTATTGATGATCAGCTGAACCTGACCGTTCTTGATGGCATCCACAATATGCGGACGCCCCTCACGGACCTTGTTCACCCGATCCACCTCGATTCCGGCCTCTTTCAGGGCCTTGGCGGTGCCGGTGGTGGCAATCAGCTTGAATCCGGCTTCCACCAGGTCCCGCGCTACCTTCGCGGCGCCCGGCTTGTCCACATCCCGTACGGACATGAAGGCGGTGCCTTTGGCAGGCAAACGCTCGCCCACCGCCAGCGCGGCCTTTGCAAAGGCCTCGTCAAAGCTGTCACCCAGGCCCATGACCTCACCGGTCGACTTCATTTCCGGCCCCAGGATCGGATCCACCGCCGGGAACTTGTTGAACGGGAATACCGATTCTTTCACCGCGTAGTAACGCGGGATGATTTCCTGGGTGAAGCCCAGTTCTGCCAGGGTCTTGCCGGCCATGACCCGGGCGGCGACCTTGGCCAGGGAAACACCGATGGCCTTGGAGACGAACGGCACGGTCCGGGAGGCCCGCGGGTTGACCTCGATCACGTAGATCTCGCCATCCTGCCACGCCAGCTGCACGTTCATCAGGCCAATCACGTCCAGCTCGATGGCCATCTTCTTGACCGCATCGCGCATCTCGTCCTGAACCTGCTGGGACAGGGTGTACGGCGGCAGTGAACAGGCGGAATCGCCGGAGTGCACGCCGGCCTGCTCGATGTGCTGCATGATGCCGCCAATCACCACATCCTTACCGTCGGAGATGGCGTCAATGTCCACCTCGATGGCGGCGTTCAGGAAGTGGTCGAGCAGCACGGGGCTGTCGTTGGAGACCAGCACCGCGTTGCGCATGTAGCGAACCAGCTCTTCCTCGTCATAGACGATTTCCATGGCCCGGCCGCCCAGCACGTAGGACGGGCGAACCACCAGCGGGTAACCGATTTCCCGGGCCGCCAGGATGCCTTCCTCGTGACTGCGGACGGTGGCGTTCTCCGGCTGCTTCAGCCCCAGGCGCTGGATCATCTGCTGGAACCGTTCCCGGTCCTCGGCGCGGTCAATGGCGTCCGGACTGGTGCCGATGATGGGCACACCGGCCGCCTCCAGGCCACGGGCCAGTTTCAGCGGGGTCTGGCCGCCGTACTGGACGATCACACCCTTGGGCTTCTCCACGTGGATGATTTCCAGCACGTCTTCCAGGGTGATCGGCTCGAAGTACAACCGGTCGGAGGTGTCGTAGTCGGTGGACACGGTCTCCGGGTTGCAGTTGATCATGATGGTTTCGTAGCCGTCGTCACGCATGGCCAGGGCCGCGTGGACACAGCAGTAGTCAAATTCGATGCCCTGCCCGATCCGGTTGGGGCCACCACCAATCACCACGATCTTCTCTCGATCGCTGGCGTCGGCCTCGCACTCTTCCTCATAGGTGGAGTACATGTAGGCGGTGTCGGAGGCAAACTCGGCGGCGCAGGTATCCACGCGCTTGTACACCGGGCGGATGCCCAGGTCGTGGCGCAGTTTGCGCAGGCTCACTTCGGAGATGCCCAGCAGTTTGGCCAGGCGGGCGTCAGAGAAGCCCTTGCGCTTGAGGCGGAACAGGGTGGCCTGATCAATGTCGGCCTTACCGGCGCTCTTCAGGGCCTGCTCTTCCTTGATCAGATCCTCGATCTGCACCAGGTACCAGGGATCCACCTTGGTGTGGGCGAACACGTCCTCGACACTCATGCCGGCCCGGAAGGCGTCACCGATGTACCAGACGCGATCGGCGCCGGGCACGTTCAGTTCCCGGGTCAGGGTCTCCTGGGCGTTTTCCGAGGTCAGTTCTTCCAGCTTTTCATCAAAGCCTTCGGAGCCCACTTCCAGGCCGCGCAGGGCTTTCTGCAGCGACTCCTGGAAGGTGCGACCGATGGCCATGACCTCACCCACGGATTTCATCTGGGTGGTCAGGCGGGCGTCGGCCTGGGGGAATTTCTCGAAGGTGAACCGGGGAATCTTGGTGACCACGTAGTCGATGGACGGCTCGAACGAGGCCGGGGTGACGCCGCCGGTGATTTCGTTGCGCAGCTCATCCAGGGTGTAGCCCACGGCCAGTTTGGCGGCGACCTTGGCGATCGGGAAGCCGGTGGCCTTGGAGGCCAGGGCCGAGGAACGGGACACCCGCGGGTTCATCTCGATCACCACCATGCGGCCGGTGTCCGGGTTAATGCCGAACTGAACGTTGGACCCGCCGGTTTCCACACCGATCTCACGCAGGACCGCCAGGGAGGCGTTCCGCATGATCTGGTATTCCTTGTCGGTGAGGGTCTGGGCCGGGGCCACGGTGATGGAGTCACCGGTATGCACGCCCATGGCGTCGAAGTTCTCGATGGCGCAGACGATGATGCAGTTGTCGTTCTTGTCGCGAACAACTTCCATCTCGTACTCTTTCCAGCCGATCAGGGATTCGTCGATCAGCAGTTCGTTGGTGGGCGACAGGTCCAGACCGCGGGTGCAGATTTCTTCGAATTCGTCGCGGTTGTAGGCGATACCGCCACCAGAGCCACCCATGGTGAAGGAGGGGCGGATGATGCACGGGAAGCCGATGTCGTCGGCCACTTTCCAGGCTTCTTCCATGGAGTGGGCGATGGTGGCCCGGGGGCACTCCAGGCCAATCTTCTTCATGGCCTTGTCAAAGCGGTCGCGGTCTTCGGCTTTGTCGATGGTGTCGGCGTTGGCGCCGATCATTTCCACGCCGTGTTTTTCGAGGATGCCGTGGCGCTCCAGATCCAGGGCGCAGTTCAGTGCGGTCTGGCCGCCCATGGTCGGCAGCAGCGCATCCGGCTGTTCTTTCTCGATGATCTTCTCGACAGTCTTCCAGGTGATCGGCTCGATGTAGGTGGCATCGGCCATGACCGGGTCGGTCATGATGGTGGCCGGGTTGGAGTTCACCAGGATAACCCGGTAGCCCTCTTCGCGCAGGGCCTTGCAGGCCTGGGCTCCGGAGTAATCAAACTCGCACGCCTGCCCGATCACGATGGGGCCGGCGCCCAGGATCAGGATGCTTTGGATGTCGGTACGTTTTGGCATGTCTTGGTAAACCTGTCAGCAACTTTTGAATTCTTGCAGCGCTATATATGGCGCCCGTGAGCTTTCCGTGGCGATCGGTCTCAGGCCGATCGCGCTTCCATCAGGCGGATAAACTCGTCAAACAGCGGGGCCACATCATGGGGACCGGGGCTGGCTTCCGGGTGCCCCTGGAAGCTGTAGGCCGGCTTATCGGTCCGGCGGATGCCCTGCAGGGTACCGTCAAACAGAGACTTGTGAGTCGCCTCGACATTTGCCGGCAGTGTTGCCTCATCCACGGCAAACCCGTGGTTCTGGCTGGTAATCATCACGGTACCCTTGGCGATATCCTGCACCGGATGATTGGCACCGTGGTGGCCATGGCCCATCTTCATGGTTTTCGCACCGCTGGCCAGGGCCAGCAGCTGGTGCCCCAGGCAAATGCCAAACACCGGAATCTCGGTTTCCAGGACTTCCTTGATGGCGGTGATGGCGTAATCGCAGGGCTCGGGATCACCGGGGCCGTTGGACAGGAAAATGCCGTCCGGATTCATCGCCAGCACTTCGGAGGCCGGGGTCTGGGCCGGAACCACGGTAATGTCACAGCCGCGGGAGGCGAGCATGCGCAGGATGTTCAGCTTTACACCATAATCCCAGGCAACCACTTTAAACCGGGATTCCTTCCGTTCACCGTACCCCTCGCCCAGGGTCCACTCGGTCTCGCTCCAGGACCAGATCTTGTCGGAGGTAACTTCTTTCGCCAGATCCATGCCTTTCAGGCCGGGGAAGGCTTTGGCCAGCTCCAGCGCGCGCTCGGCAGTGGCGTTTTCTCCGGCCACGATGGCACCGTTCTGGGAACCTTTGTCCCGGAGGATGCGAGTAAGGCGACGGGTATCAATGTCAGCGATACCAACAATGTTGTTGCTTCGCAGGTAGTCGTCCAGGCTTCCCTTGCTGCGCCAGTTGCTGGCCAGCAGCGGCAGATCGCGAATAATCAGGCCGGCGGCCTGGATGCGGTCTGACTCAATGTCTTCTTCGTTCACACCGGTGTTGCCAATGTGCGGGTAAGTCAGGGTTACGATCTGGCGGGAGTAGGACGGGTCGGTCAGGATTTCCTGATAGCCGGTCATGGCGGTGTTGAACACCACTTCACCGCTGGTTTCTCCGTCGGCGCCAATGGCGCTGCCGTAGAACAGGCTTCCGTCTGCGAGTGCAAGGATTGCGGGTGTGCTCAAGGCTTGTATCCTCATCGAGTGGCGTATCGGTTCGTCACGAACAGGAACGCAAGCGCAAATTCAGGTTGCAAAAAAGCGAGACGGAGTCTTAACTCGGTCCCGCTTTTTCAGAAACTTTGTGCAAAGGTACGCTTGGTGCAGTCAAACCGCCTTATTGTAAAAAATATGGCGGTTTGTGTCCATGAGAAATGGACTCACTTCAGATCAAGCACATCCTGCATATCATAAAGCCCCGCCGACTTGTCCTTTAGCCACAATGCCGCCCGCATGGCGCCCTTGGCAAAAGTCATCCGACTGCTGGCCTTGTGGGTCACTTCGATGCGCTCACCCTCGGTGGCGAACAGAACGGTGTGGTCGCCCACCACGTCACCGGCACGAATGGTCTCGAAACCGATTTCCTTGCGGGTGCGCTCACCGGTAAAGCCTTCACGGCCATAGACGGCGCATTCTTTCAGGTCGCGACCCAGTGCATCGGCGACAACTTCGCCCATGCGCAGGGCCGTTCCGGAGGGCGCGTCTTTCTTGTGGCGGTGATGGGCTTCGATGATTTCCACGTCGTAGTCGTCACCCAGGGTTGCAGCGGCGGTGCGCAGCAGGTTGAGGACGACGTTGACACCCACGCTCATGTTCGGGGCGAACACCACTGGCGTTGCTTCGGCGGCCAAAGCCAGCTGCTGTTTTTCGGCGTCAGACATGCCGGTGGTGCCGATGACGAGCATCTTGCCGTTGGCCTTGCAGAATTCAGCATTCTCCAGGGTCAGGTCCGGGAAGGTGAAGTCGATGAGGACATCGAAATCGTCCTTCACATCGGCCAGACTGCCGGCCATTTTTATGCCGGTTTTGCCGATACCGGTCATCTCGCCCGCATCGGCGCCGATCAGGCTGCTGCCCGGCTCAACGACCGCAGCGCCCAACTCAAGGCCTTCGGTACCGTCAACGGCTTCGATCAGGACTTTTCCCATGCGCCCGGCGGCGCCGATGATTGCTACCCTCATGTTCGCGTTCCTTTTTGTCGGGCCGATCAGAATTTCATTTCGTCGAAGAAGCTTTTAACGCCTTCAAACCAGGAGCTCTTCTTCGGACCATGCTCGGTGCCGTTGCTGCCATCCAGGGTTTTCTGGAACTCTTCCAGCAGTTCTTTTTGGCGCTTGGTGAGGTTTACCGGTGTTTCCACGATCACGCGACACAGCAGATCACCGGCGGGGCCACCCCGAACCGGGCTGACGCCCTTGTTACGCAGACGGAACAGTTTGCCGGTCTGGGTTTCCGCCGGAATCTTCAGCTTCACCCGGCCATCCAGTGTCGGCACTTCGAGCTCTCCACCCAGAGAGGCATCAACGATGCTGATGGGCACTTCGCAGTAGAGGTTCCGGCCATCGCGCGTAAAGATGGAGTGTTCGCGCACTGCAATCTGTACATACAGGTCGCCCGGAGGCCCGCCATCGACACCCATCTCGCCTTCGCCAGAAAGGCGAATGCGGTCGCCGGTGTCCACGCCGGGGGGCACTTTAACCGACAGTGTTTTCTCTTCCTGAACCCGACCCTGGCCATGACAGGCTTTGCACGGGTTCTTGATGATCTGGCCCGAGCCTCGACAGGTCGGACATGCCTGCTGCACGGTGAAGAAACCCTGTTGCATGCGCACCTGGCCCATCCCCTTACAGGTACCGCAGGTTTCCGGCTGGGAGCCTTTCTCGGCACCGCTACCGTCGCACACTTCACATTCACGATGCCCCGGAATCTTGATCTGGACCGTCTTGCCTTTTACAGCTTCCTCCAGATCCAACTCCAGGGTGTAGCGCAGGTCGGCGCCACGGGTGTTGCGGCCACGACCACCGCCACCACCGAAGATATCACCGAACACATCGCCGAAAATATCCGAGAAGCTGGCACCGCCGCCTCCGAATCCGCCACCGCCGGCCTGGCCGTCCACGCCGGCATGGCCGAACTGGTCATAGGCAGCCCGCTTGGACGGCTCTGCCAGTACTTCGTAGGCTTCGCTGGCCTCTTTGAACTTGTTCTCGGCTTCGGTGTCGTCCGGGTTACGGTCGGGGTGGTACTTCATGGCGAGCTTTCGGTAGGCTCGCTTGATTTCCTTCTCGTCCGCGTCCCGGGAAATCCCGAGAATCTCGTAATAATCGCGTTTGGCCATGCTTTTAAAACCCTGTTTTTAAACGCGGAAAACGCGGGGAGCTCCCCGCGTTTTCCAACTGCCTGATGTACGTCAGATTTACCGCTTGTCGTCGTCTTTGACTTCTTCGAACTCAGCGTCGACGGCGTCGTCAGACTGCTGGCCCTGGGCCTGCTCCTGCCCACCGGCCTGCTGCGCCTGATCAGCCTGATCTGCATACATCTTCTGGGCCAGCTCGGAAGAGACTTCAGTCAGCTTCTGAGTCTTGGCTTCGATGTCTTCCTTGTCGGAACCTTCCAGAGCTTCCTCCAGCTCTTTGATGGAAGCCTCGATAGACTCTTTCTCGCTGTCGCTGACCTTGTCACCGGCATCTTTCAGGGTCTTGCGAACGGCGTGAACCATTGCATCACCCTGGTTGCGCACCTGAACAAGCTCTTCGAACTTGCGATCTTCCTCGGCGTTGGCTTCGGCATCGCGAACCATCTTTTCGATTTCGTCATCGTTCAGACCGGAAGAGGCCTTGATCACGATGGACTGTTCCTTGCCAGTAGCCTTGTCCTTGGCGGACACGTTCAGAATACCGTTGGCGTCGATGTCGAAGGTAACTTCGATCTGCGGTACGCCACGCGGTGCCGGCGGAATGTCTGCCAGGTCGAAACGGCCCAGAGATTTGTTCTGGTTCGCCTGCTTGCGCTCACCCTGAACCACGTGAATGGTCACGGCAGTCTGGTTGTCGTCCGCTGTGGAGAAGGTCTGCGACTTCTTGGTCGGAATCGTGGTGTTCTTCTCGATCAGCGGAGTGGCCACGCCACCCATGGTTTCGATACCCAGGGTCAGCGGGGTTACGTCCAGCAGCAGCACGTCTTTCACGTCGCCAGACAGAACGGCTGCCTGGATCGCAGCACCCATGGCCACGGCTTCGTCCGGGTTAACGTCCTTACGGGCTTCTTTGCCGAAGAACTCTTTAACCTTCTCCTGAACCAGCGGCATACGGGTCTGACCGCCGACCAGGATAACCTCGTCGATTTCACCGGCCTTCATGCCTGCGTCTTCCAGAGCCACCTTACAGGGCTCAAGGCTGCGCTGGACCAGGTCTTCCACCAAGGATTCCAGCTTGGCACGGGTCAACTTCACGTTCATGTGCTTGGGCCCGGACGCATCGGCCGTGATGTACGGCAGGTTCACGTCGGTCTGCTGGCTGCTGGAAAGCTCGATTTTCGCTTTCTCGCCAGCTTCTTTCAGACGCTGCATCGCCAGGGAGTCGCCACGCAGGTCGATGCCGCTGTCTTTCTTGAACTGGTCTGCCAGGTACTCGATGATTTTCAGGTCGAAGTCTTCACCACCGAGGAAGGTATCACCGTTGGTGGCCAGAACCTCGAACTGGTGCTCACCGTCCACGTCGGCAATTTCGATGATGGACAGGTCGAAAGTACCACCGCCCAGGTCGTATACAGCCACGGTGCGGTCACCGCTCTTTTTGTCCAGGCCATAGGCCAGGGCAGCCGCGGTCGGCTCGTTGATGATCCGCTTTACTTCCAGACCGGCGATCTTGCCTGCATCCTTGGTGGCCTGACGCTGGCTATCGTTGAAGTAGGCCGGAACGGTGATAACCGCTTCGGTCACTTTCTCACCCAGGTAGTCTTCTGCAGTCTTCTTCATTTTCTTGAGAACTTCTGCAGACACCTGCGGCGGCGCCATCTTTTCGCCTTTCACTTCTACCCAGGCGTCACCGTTGTCCGCCTTGGTAATTTTATAAGGCACCATCTTGATGTCTTTCTGAACAACATCGTCTTCGAAACGACGACCGATCAGACGCTTGATGGCGTACAGGGTATTGTTCGGGTTGGTTACCGCCTGACGCTTGGCTGACTGGCCAACCAGGGTTTCACCATCATCGGTGTAGGCAATGATGGACGGGGTGGTGCGATCACCCTCGGCGTTTTCAATTACCTTCACCTTATCGCCATCCATGATGGCAACACAGGAGTTGGTCGTTCCCAGATCGATACCGATAATTTTGCTCATTGAGTCACTCCAATTCTTCTGAATGCTTTCCCGGAGGGGATTAGCCTCCGCTTTCGCTATTTACTGGCTATATTGGCGCTTTAATCGGCTTTTCAAGCCTGCTCATCAATTTTTGGTGCGTCTTCCGCCTTGGCGACCATCACCATGGCCGGCCGCACAACCCGACCATTCAGCAGATAGCCTTTCTGAACCACGGCAACCACACTGTTTGGCTCTGCATCAGGCGCGGGCACCATGGACATGGCTTCGTGCTGCTGGGGATCGAACGGTTCGCCCACAGGGTTAAGCTGCTCAACGTTGAACTTCTTCAGACTGGACATGAACAGATTCAGTGTCATTTCCACACCTTCACGGATGGACGCAACCAACTCGCCCGATTCCTCGTGCCCTTCAGTGCTCTCGACCGCCTTCTCAAGACTGTCCGCAACCGGCAGCAACTCCTTGACGAACTTTTCAAGGGCAAACTTGTGAGCTTTCTCCACATCAATTTCGGCGCGACGCCGAACGTTCTGCATCTCCGCCTGGGAGCGCAGCATCTGCTCCTGAAACTCCTGAACCTGAGCCTTGAGCGCTTCCACTTCGGAGACTTCGCCGTTTTCTCCAGCCTCGCCTTCGGCAGATTGGGCTTCCTCTTTGGCAGCCTCGAGGGCTTCGTTCAGTTCCTCGTGCTCGTTCCGGTTCTCGTCAGTGCTCATGGCTACTCCTGCTTGTTCGAATGCGGCCCACTATCAGTGGCCGGTTAAACATGGGCTCCGGCCGCAGCGAGCCGGAAAATGTCGTTGCGAACGGATATGGGGCCCGCTCTTCAGGTTTCAACCACCAATGCCTGCATTCCTGAAGAAAATCCCATCCGCCGATTTGCAAACAACAAAAACCCTGTATATATTCACAGCAACTGTATACATTCACAGTGTTTTGCCGGTCTCAGGAAAAACGCGGAGGTTATCTGCATGCTGACTCAACTTACGGTTTCCAATTACGCCATCGCCGAACGGGTGGAACTCCAGTTCAACAAGGGCATGACGGCGCTCACCGGCGAGACCGGCGCTGGCAAATCTATCGTACTGGACGCCCTGGGCCTGGCCATGGGCGGGCGCGCAGATGCCGGAGCAGTCCGCCATGGCGCCAAGCGCGCTGATATTACCGCCACCTTCGACGTGTCCGGCATTCCCGAAGCGGGAGACTGGCTCGCCCAGCACGAACTGGATGACGACAACGACTGCATCCTGCGCCGGGTGATCAGCAAGGATGGCCGCTCCCGGGCCTACATCAATGGCCAGCCCTGCCCACTGAACCATTTGAAGGAACTTGGCGGGCTGTTGATGGACATTCACAGCCAGCATCAACATCAGTCGCTGTTACGCAAGGACACCCACCGCAAACTGGTGGACGAGTTTGCCGGCGTTGAAGCCCTGGCCGCCGACACCCGCGAGGCCTGGAAAACCTGGAACCAGATCCGCCAACGGCTGACCGAGCGTCGGCAGAACGCCGACGAAGCGGAGGCCAAGCTGCAACTGCTGCGTTACCAGGTGGAAGAGCTGGACCGCCTGGCTCTGGAAGACGGCGAACAAGAACAACTGGAACAAGAGCAGGCGCAACTGAGCCAGGCCGACGCGGTTCTGCACAGCAGCCACCAGGCTGCGCTGCTGTGCACCGAAGATGAGACCAGCGCAGCCGACCTGGTTCGCCAGGCACTGCAACAACTGGAACAGCTTCCCGTGGACGTGCCCGCGCTGGCCGACACCATCCAGATGTTGAACGAAGCCCAGATTCAGATCAGCGAAGCCGGCGACAACCTGCGTCATTTTGTCGAAGATTATGAGGCCGATCCGGCTCGCCTGGCTGAAGTGGAAGAGCGGCTTAGCGCTATTTACCAGATGGCCCGCAAACACCGGATCACACCGGAGGAATTACCGGAATTGCACCAGCGCCTGAGCGCCGAGTTGGCGGAATTGGACGGCGGCGAAGGCAGCCTGGAACAGCTGGAAGCAGAACTGGAAAGCCAACGAGCACGTTTCGACGATCTGGCCGGCAAGCTGTCAGAAGCCCGCGCCAAAGCAGCAGCCGAACTCGATCAGCGGGTCGCAGCCGAACTTGCCCAGCTGAGCATGCCCAACATGCAGTTCATTACCCACCTGAATCGCAGCAACAGCGAAGAACCGATGCCCCACGGCCTGGAAGAGATTGAATTCCTGGTTAGCGCCAACCCGGGGCAACCGGCGCGGCCACTGGCCAAAGTGGCTTCCGGCGGTGAACTGTCGCGGATCAGCCTTGCCATCCAGGTGGTGGTAGCCCAGACCTCAACCACGCCGACGCTGGTCTTTGATGAGGTGGACGTAGGCATTGGCGGTGGCACAGCCGAAGTGGTTGGCCGACTGCTCCGGACGCTTGGCAGCAATGGCCAGGTATTGTGCGTTACCCACCTGCCGCAGGTAGCAGCCCAGTGCCATCAGCACCTGTTTGTCAGCAAGTTTACCGAGCAGGATGCAACCTTCTCGAAAATCGAGACACTGGACGATCAGGGCAGAATCAGTGAAGTGGCGAGAATGCTGGGAGGCGTTGACATGACCGAACACACGATCGCTCATGCCCGGGAAATGTTTTCGAAGGGGCAGGCAACCCATCACTGAGCCGCGAGCTACTTTCCACTACCCCTCTCGATCCTGAGAGCTGTTGGGGCGGGCAAAACCCGCCCCTTTTTTCGTCAGGCCGACTGGATCAGGCTCAGGACTTGATGGGCTTTACGTACAAAATCAGGCTGTGATCGACGATTTCGTAACCGTGCTCTTCGGCAATCTTCTTCTGGCGCTCTTCAATGATCTCGTCGACGAACTCGACGACTTCACCAGTCTGGGTGCAAACCATATGGTCGTGGTGATCGTCGCCAGCCATCTCGAACACGGCGTGGCCGCCTTCGAAGTTGTGGCGGAGAACCAGACCCGCCGCCTCAAACTGGGTCAGCACCCGGTAGACTGTTGCCAGCCCCACGTCATCGCCTTGATCCAGAAGCTTCTTGTACACATCTTCGGCACTGAGATGATGCTCTTCCGCAGTCTCCAGGATGTTGAAGATCTTTACGCGTGGTAGCGTCACTTTCAGACCGACTTTTCGCAATTCGGCGTTTTCAGATGACATGTTACTATTCACTCTTTGGTGTGCCTCACGGCTTCCGGTATGATGAAGCCGCCATTGAACGGTCAACCCGTGTCACACCTGCCTCTGGCAGGCGATTTCAAGATAGAGGATTTCCCCCGGCGATGCAAAAGCTCACAGCTCTGATTCTCACTCTCGTTCTATCCGGTTGCGTTTTCCCCGGCGTTTACAAGATCAACGTCCAGCAGGGAAACATCGTTACCGATGAGGAGCTGACGCAGCTGACCGAAGGCATGCCCCGCAGCCAGGTGCACGCCGTGATGGGAACGCCCCTTATGCTTAATCCGGTGGATCCGTCCCGCGAGTACTACGTGTATACGTTCCAGAGAGAGGGTGGAGACATCCAGGAACAAAGAATTATCGTGTACTACGAAGACGACCAGTACGCCTACTACGAGGCCCAATTGCTGGAAGAAACACCGGCTTACTGAGCCTGGTCTTTCTTTTTCGCCCGGTTCAATCGCGCCTGCTTGGGATCGATCTTCAGCGGGCGATACAGCTCCACCCGGTCGCCTTCACGCAATTCGTGGGCGGCCGGATCTTTGATCACCTTTCCGAACACACCCATATCGATGGTGTCAGGATCAATTTCCGGAAAAATATCGGTGATTCCGGACAGCTTGGCGGCCTCAAGAGCAGTCGTTCCCTCTGGCACATTCACCGGAACAATTTCCTGCCGGTCAGGCCTTGCATAGGCCACTTCCACCTGAATCATGCACCCTCCTTCCGGTACAACTCATCGGCACGACGACAGAATGCATCCACCATGGTATTCGCCGCCTGACTGAATACCGGCCCGAAGGTCATCCTTGAGAGCGATCCGGAAAACTCGAACTCCAGCGTAAGGACCACTTTGCAGGCGTTCTCATCCAGGGATTTGAAGTGCCAACGGCCCGTCAGGTTGCGAAAAGGGCCGTCCACCAGATTCATCTCGATTGCCTCTGGCATCAGCAGCTGATTTCGGGTCGTCAACTTGTGGCGAACTCCACCCTTGGCGATCTCCAGGGACGCAGTTATCTGCTCTGGCTCCTGCTCGTGAATTTCCGCTCCCGCACACCAGGGCAGAAACTCCGGGTAACGGGCAATATCGTTGACCAGGTGAAACATGCGCTCGGCGGAGTGCATAACCAAAGCTGTTTTATCAATCTGATGGGGCATTGGAACCGGTTGTCCTGCTTGCAAACACGCTGTGAAAAGGTTGCAGACTTCTGGAAAGGAAGACAGCCTTAATCACACGCTATGATAAAGGATATCGTCCTGTTTTGGGGCTTTTTCGCCTGGCTTACCACCGCCTTCGTCCTTTTCGGACGACTTCTGGTCGGCCGCAGGCGTCGCCCTGTCTCCTTCCGCCTGCTCATCGGATTCTGCTGATGTGCCAGCAGGCGAACGATCGGTCGATGGCGCCTCCTCAACCTCTGAGAGCAAGCTTGCGGGCCGTTCGCACCAGGCCGCCGCATTGCCATTGCTGCAAAGATTGGCCAGTGAAAAGGCCGTGTACTGCACCCCTATCCAGGCGACGACCAGAGGCAGTACAAGGCGCATCACCCAGAACCAGATGCCGGTAAACAGCTTCGGTGCAGCGCCCAGCATGGTACCGGAAAGATGCCTGGTCAGGCACCAGCCTGTAAATAGCGCTACCAGGATGGCCACGAGGGGAATCAGCAAACCACCGGTGACCAGTTCAAGCCAGCGGAACAGGGTAGCGCCGCCAATGCGCTGTTCGGCCCAGACATTGAATGAGAGCAGAGAGGCAAGCCCCGCCAGCCACACTGCCAGGCCAATGAGCAACACCGACAGTTTTCTCGGCGCGCCGGTCCACTCCCGGAACCAGCCAACAATCGGCTCAAGCAGATTCAGGGATGTGGTCCAGACAATCAGCACTACCAGCAAAAATACGGCCGCAATCACGAACTGGCTTGCCGGCAAATGGGCCAGAGTGACCGGCATGGAGACGAACAACAGGCTGAAGCCTCGCTCACCGTCAAAGCTGTTGCCGTCGGTCGCAATCGCGAAGATCATCAGGCCTGCCAGGATGGCCACCAGGGTATCCATCAGCACCACCGCCAGAATCGAGCGCTTCAGACGGGTGTGGGAGGTGGTGTAGGAACCCAGTATGGCCCAGACGCCCATGCCGAGACCGAGAGTGAAGAAGGCATGAAACAGCGCCGCCTTGAGGCTCTCCCAGGACAGACCCTCAGGATGCATTGCCAGGATGTGATCGATGGCGCCGTCGACCCGCCCGTGCCAGGCTGCCAGGGCAAAGAGCACAAGCATCAGCACCAGGGCGCCCGGCACCACCACTCGCAGGGCCCGCTCCAACCCATTCACCACCCCCTGGGCCGAGACCCACAACACCAGCAACAGAAAAAAGACATGCCAACCCATGAAAACCCGGTATGCCTTGGGGTCGGACACCAGGCCGGCCAGAATGCCGGTTGCCTCCGGCTCGCCGGCACCGGAAAACCGGCCGAGCGCCCCGAAAAACACGTAAGCCAGGGCAATGGCGCCGAACACAGCGGTGAACGAAAGCACCAGGAACGCCGCCAGTATGCTGAGCCGGCCCACCGCCATCCAGGCTCGGGACTGCTTGGCACTGCGGATCAGCCCGTCCATGGCGAGGACAATGCCGTGACGGGCATAGCGGCCAATGGCAGCCTCGGTCACCATCAGCGGCAAGGTAACCAGCAGCAGACAGGCAAGGTAAAGCAGGATGAACAGGCCGCCACCATGCAGGCTGGCCAGGTAGGGGAACTGCCACAGATTGGCAAGCCCCACGGTAGCGCCCACCGCGGCCCAGAAGAAGGTTGATTTTCGGGTAAACGACCCGATATGTGTCTGATACGGCGTAGGCATTCGCTTCCCTGAGGCCACTGAACAGGTCGGGGAGAAGGTCTGGGCCAGTATTGTAGCTGAAGGATCCCATCGCGCACGAGCCAGAAACCGCCACAACGCTGAATTCGTGACCGGTCTGGCAGTGTTGGGCTACAATGCGCCCTTTGCCGGCTGCAGCAAGGCCGGCCCGTTCATTCGTCCGACCCCGGATTCATTGATTCATGAGCAAGAAAAAACCCGGAACGCCGAGCAACACGATTGCGCTGAACAAGAAGGCGAAGCACGAGTATCACATCGAGGAACGCTTTGAAGCGGGCCTCGCCCTCCTGGGCTGGGAAGTGAAATCCCTCCGCGCGGGCAAGGCCCAGCTGGTGGACGCCTATGTGCTGCTCAAGGACGGCGAAGCCTGGCTGCTCGGCTCTCACATTACCCCGCTGATCGCGGCATCCACCCATGTAATCGCAGACCCGACGCGTACCCGCAAACTCCTGCTGCACGCCAAGGAAATTGCCAAGATCGTCGGCAAGGTCAATCAGGCCGGTTACACCTGCATTCCGCTGGCGTTGTACTGGAAAAACAACAAGGTGAAGTGCGAAATTGCCCTGGTGAAAGGCAAGAAGCTGTTCGATAAACGAGCCACCGAGAAAGAGCGCGACTGGAACCGTCAGAAGCAGCGTATCCTGCGGGAAGCCAACGTTTGATTCCATTCCCCACGAATTAGCAAATACCTGACGCCGGTCATGGCCGGCGTTGGCGGGTATGTCGCATACTCACTCTCTTTGTTCAGAATTCCTGCAGGCCTATACTCGGGAACTCTGGTGCAGGGCAAAGGGAGCCGCTTATGTCACCCAAACAGATACCAATGTCTGCCGTGGACCGCGCGTGGCTGCGCATGGACTCGCCCCAGAACCCCATGATGATCTGTGGGGTGTGGACTCTGGAGCGCCCGCTTTCAATGAGCCGCTTCCGACATACGCTGGAGGAGCGATTTCTCTGCTTCGACCGGTTCAGGCAGCGAGTGATAGATACGGGCGACCGGGCCTACTGGCAGGACGACCCGCTGTTTGATCTGGACAACCACCTACACCGCATCGCCCTGCCGGGTAAGGCCGACAAAGCCGAACTCCAGAAGCTGGTCAGTGACATGAACAGCACCTCCCTGGATTTCCGGCAACCGCTCTGGCAAATGCACTACATTGACAACTACGGCGACGGTGGCGCCCTTCTGATCCGTATCCACCATTGCATTGCCGATGGCATTTCGCTGGTGCGGGTGATGCTGTCACTCACCGACAAAACGCCGGAACCCAGGCTGGGAAAAGTGGCTCGCAAGCGTCGCTCGAAACACCGCCAGAGATCGACCGTCCAGAACTTCCTGCACCGTGCCGTAGACAGCGCGGAAGCCGCCACCAACCAGGCAAAACTGTTTATCCAGTCTGTTCGGGAAGAGCCCAACTACCCGCTGAAACTGGCGACGACCGCCAGTGGCGTGGCTCTGGACCTTCTCAAACTCGGCCTGGCTCCGGTAGAGCCCAAAACCGGTTTGAAGGAACCATTATCCGGACGCAAGCAGGTCGCCTGGGCGGATCCTCTCGATCTTGGGGAAGTGAAGGCCTGTGCCAAGGCCCTGGGCGGCACCATCAACGATGCCCTGCTCTGCACCGTCACCTTGGCTCTGCAGCGACATTTCAAGGCCCACAGGGAAACCATTCCCGAATGCGGAATCCGCGTGGCCGTGCCCTTCAACCTGAGGCCGCTGGATCAACCCATAGAAACCCTCGGCAACAGGTTTGGCCTGGTACTGGTCACGCTGCCGGTGGAGATACGGGATCCGCTCATGTGCTTCCGCCAGGTGCAGGAGAACATGAACCGGCTCAAGCGCTCCTATCAGGCCCAGGTCACCTACAGCCTGCTTGATATTTTCGGGCGAGGCCCAGATGTTATTGAGCGGCGGGCACTGGATCTGCTGAGTAACAAGGCGTCCGCCGTGCTGACCAACGTGCCCGGCCCTAAAGAGCCGCTCTACCTGGCGGGCAGCAAGGTGACCCAGCCCATGTTCTGGGTACCTCAGAGCGGCAGTATCGGTATCGGCATGAGTATTCTCAGTTATGCAGGCACCGTCCAGTTCGGCATTACCGTGGACAAAGCCATTCATGCCGACCCCGATGCCGTGATGAGCTACTTCCGGGAAAGCTTTGAGGCCCTGAGCCACGCGGCTCTGGCCGGCCGGCAGGATGCCATTGAACGCAAGGCAAGCTAGGGCTGTAGGTACATCTACAGCCATGAAAGCACAAAACTGCAACAAACAAACCTTGAAGTCCGGCAAACCGGACACATATACTGGACGTAAGGGGACGACATGGCTTCGACGCCGGTGGCGAACCCTTGAGTGCATGTCGAGATGGCAGCCAATCTCGTTAATCCAAAGCTGCAACGCAATAGTCGCAAACGACGAAAACTACGCACTAGCAGCGTAAGCTGCTAGTCGTCCTGACCGGGTCGCCCGTAGCCCGGAAGCAACATCTCAGGACGTCATCGCTTACGGGATGCTCCGTTACCCAGAGTTCACTGGTTAACGGCTAAGATTTAAAGAACTCGGTTCTTGCACCCTGGCTCTCGGGTCGCTTGAACTTAAATCAATAGAGAGACGCTAAACATGTAGACCTCAAGGCTGAGTACTGGCGGACGCGGGTTCAATTCCCGCCGTCTCCACCAAACAACCAAAAGGCCTCGTCCCACGACGAGGCCTTTTGGTTGTGCCTGGCCGGAGTGGTCTAAACTGGTTCCCTCAACGAAGATTACGCCCACACCCAAACATTCATTCTGTTTACAAGACGGAAGAGGGATTACCTATGCCTACCATGCTGACTCGCATTACCGGCCTGACAGCCGGTATTCTGTTTGCGGCTGCCGCACACTCTGAAGCCCCGATGGTAAAAGAGCAGGCACCGGGTTATTACCGCACCATGCTCGGTAACTTTGAAATCACCGCCCTGTCCGATGGCACCGTCAAGCTGCCGGTGGACAAATTGTTGCTGAACACCACCGAAGAACACGTGCATAACACCCTGGCGGATAACTTCCTGTCTGCGCCGCTTGAGACGTCTGTTAACGGCTACCTGATCAACACCGGCAATCATCTGGTGCTGGTGGACACTGGTGCTGGCAGCTTGTTTGGCCCGACTCTCGGAAAACTGGTTGAACATCTGAAAGCGTCCGGTTACGAGCCCGCAGATGTCGACGAGATCTACATTACGCACATGCATCCGGACCATGTTGGCGGGCTGGTATCTGACGGTGAGATTGTGTTCCCCAATGCCATTGTTCGCGCCAATGTGGAAGACCAGAATTTTTGGCTGAACGAAGACAACCTGAAGGCCGCTGATGAAGGTTCCAAGGGCTTTTTCAAAGGCGCGATGGCCTCTCTGAACCCGTATGTCGAGTCCGGCCAGTTCAAGCCGTTCGACAAAGACCAGGAGTTGGTGCCGGGTATTTCTGCAGTGTCCGCCAGCGGGCACACCCCGGGCCACAGCCTTTACAAGGTGGAAAGCGGGGACAACACGCTGATGCTTTGGGGCGACCTGATTCACGTGGCAGCGGTTCAGTTCCCGCAGCCCGACGTTGCCATTCAGTTCGATGTGAACAGTGAACAGGCAGTGGAGTCACGCGCACAGGCCTTTGCCGACGCCCAGGAAACCGGGTACTGGGTAGGCTCTGCCCACCTGTCTTTTCCCGGCCTGGGGCACCTGAAAAGCGCAGACCAGGGCTACGAATTCATTCCTGCCAACTACCGGGGTGGTGTCGGCGCCACTGAAACTGGCGAGTGATGACCCAATCCTGAAGACGAAAAAGCCGGAGCAACCCTCCGGCTTTTTTCATTCGTTTTTGCCAGATTTGCTACCGCCTAAAGACCTGCCAAAGAACAAGCCTCTGGGTCATCTTCAGTTTCTGGCAGCCCAGCGCATGCAGCCACGCAAACATACCGATTCACGATCGATGTAAAGGTGCCATCATCCAGCATCGACTGCAGCGCGCGATCAAAATCTGCCACAAATCCGGCTGTAACCGTGGCTTTGGAAAAAACAAAGTACGCAGGCTTATTGGACACGACCAGGGAGCTGGGAATAAGAGTTCCGGTCAGCCCCAGCTCCTGAATCTCATAGAGCCCGGTTAACTGACTCGCCACCACACCATCGACCCGATCCCGGGCCAGCATGAGCCATAGCGGCTCCCTCCGGGAGAGGTACTCGATGTTTTTGTCGTAGTCGGGATTCTGGATGAGGGCGCTGTACTCATCGCTGTAGGACACATGAATCTGGGCACCAAGCCTGAAACCCGATTCCAGCAGCTGCCGCAAGCCATTCAGCTCGAACCTGGACTCGTCAGATCGCCGAATAAACAGGATATTGGGTGATACCAGACCGACCACCTCGGAGTAATGGGCAAACTCCTCCCGCTCCGGAGTCCGGTAGGCGCCGGAGAGCATATCCACATGCCCGTCACGCAACTCCCGGAGCGCCCTGGCCCATGGCATCTTCTGAAAAGAAAGCCCGCAATTCAGGCGCACCATGGCCTCACGGACCAGGTCGGCATCAATGCCGACCACCTTGCCCTCCTGAACCATGAAATAGGGCGGATCATCGTCCCAGCGCAGGGTGATGTCGCAGCCCCCATAGCTTGGGGCCGAAAAACAGAGAATGAACGCGAACACCAACGCAGGTCTGCACAGGGCGGGCGTCAAAAAACGCGAGTGCAACAACTTTGAGAACGGCAACCCGTTGCTCTTGCTTGGATACATCTTTGATGCCGTCGACGAAGGAAAGTCTAATTAATATAGACTAATTGATCAGGCACTCAATATTCTGAGTAGCAACGCCCGGGCTAACTCCCTGTCATCTTGTGTTCATGCACTCGTTGCGCAATCAAGGTAGTGTCTGCAAAACCTGTTCAATAGGAGACCACGAGCACCACCATGAACCAGCCAGACGATCCGGCCAGCCTGACAGAACTTCTGGAACGCCTTCGCGCAAACACCGAGGGTCAGGTTCAGGTGTCTGTGGGCGATGTACTGGCAGCTGTCGGTGAACGTTCCTTCGGGCCGATGGTTTTGATCGCCGGCGTAATCACCCTGGCCCCGCTGATAGGGGATATTCCGGGAGTACCGACGCTGCTTGGCCTGATGGTGCTGCTCACCCTGGGGCAACTGATTTTCCAGCGCCACTCGATCTGGATCCCCTCAAAGCTGGCGCGCCGGAACATTGAAAGAGAAAAGCTTGCCAGGGGCCTGGACTGGATGGCCAGGCCAGCCCGCTTTATGGATCGCTGGACGAAACAGCGGCTGCTCTGGCTGGTTCGAGGGCCGGGCCAGTACGTTATCGCCATCATTTGCATGGCCGTTGCCGCTGCCATGCCACTGATGGAGGTAATCCCATTCAGCGCCAACGGTGCCGGAATTGCCCTGATGACCTTTGGTCTGGCTATTGTGGCGCGGGATGGTCTGCTCGCCCTGGTGGCGATCCTGGCGACCGGTGGCACTGCCTGGTTCGTTTGGAACAACCTTCCCTGGTGACACTCCTGCAATGAGAGGGTCTGTCACCATTTGAAACAATCCTTCTGAATCCCGATTTACGGTAAAGCTGCTACTATTGCTACATACCCTTGGCTTGCGGGCTTCAAAATGCCCGTTATTCAGCCTGCTGAACCCATTTCTTGAAAAGCTCCTGCCTCAGGGGCTTTTGCAGTTGAAAGGATCCGGTTTTATGTCCAGCAAAGCGAAGCAGACCCAGAAACTTCTGCTATTCCGGCTTTCCGGCGAACGTCTGTTCGGGATCGGTACCCTGAAGATCCGGGAAATCCTGCCTTTCATGCGGCTGACCAAACTGCCCCATAGCCATCATGCGGTCATCGGTACGGCCACCTTCCGGGGATCCGCCGTTCCGGTGATTGATATGGCTGCGGCCGTGGGCTACCCACCGCTGAGCAGGGAGGAACAGGAAAAGGCCTCGATTATTATCACGGACATCCAGCGCCAGGAAATTGGCTTTCTGGTGCGCAGCGTTCAGCAGATTATCGAAACCGACTGGAAGCAAGTGATGCCGCCGCCCAAAGCCCTGGGCAACAAGGCCTTTATCACCGGCCTGCTGGACGTGGATGGCGATATCATCCAGCTGCTGGACGTGGAATTGCTGCTGGCCAAGGTTTACCCGGAATCCCTGGATACCCAGGAGGTGGTTCTCACAGATGTGCAGAGTGAGACCCTCAAAGCGCTGAACATACTCATGGTGGACGATTCCCAGGTGGCCCGGAAACAGCTCTCAGATGTGCTGGACAGCAAGGATATCCCCTACCAGGTAACGTCCAATGGCGATGACGCCCTGCAGATCCTGCTGCGCGATCACGAACTGGGCCGGCCCACGGATATTCTGGTCAGCGATATCGAGATGCCAGGGCTGGACGGGTACGAGCTGGCGTTCAATGTGCGGGACAATTCAGCACTGAAGCAGCCCTACATCATTCTGCATACATCATTGAACAGCGAAATGAGCCTGAGCTACGCCAATCAGGTTGGTGCCAACGAAGCCCTGACGAAGTTCGATGCGGAAGAGCTGCTTCAGGCCATGCTCAGAGGCGCCGAACAGGCCCGCTAGGGCCTGAGCTGCTGGATGAATTCCTCAGCATCGGCGCGCATCTCAGCCAACTTTCTCTGCCACTCATCCTGATAACGTTCCTGGGTATCCTCACTCAGGCGCGTGAAGCGTTCGCCGGTTTCCGCCACGGTGCGACTGGCGTTGGCGAGGGATTCCATGGTCGGGTCGCCCAATTCATCGGCCTGGCGATCCAGGTCCCGGGCAGCCTGCTCCAGGATCATCCGGTCCTCCTCCGGTGTCGGCTCGCTGTCTTTCAGGGCTTCCTCCACCGACCGCTCAAGTTCCCGCATGGCTTCCTGCAGTTTCTGACCGAATTCATCCATGGCGCTTTCTGCCTGCCGGCCCATTTCGTCAGAATAGGCTTCCAGGTCGCGAGCCAACTGCTCCATTTGCTGCTCAAACTCATCAGACGATGAGGAGAAACGGGCACTGAGCTCCTCGCCAAGCCGGCTAAGCTCACCCATGATGCTGTTGAACGGTGATGGATTGAGGATGGCCTCGCCGGTGCGGTCGTAATCCACCAGCCATTGCTCCTCGAGGCGCACGAGGTAAGTCACCAACTCCAGCCGCTCGCTCTCAGTACCCGCCTCGGCGGGCAGGCGGGTTACGATGGTGGCTTCCCGATCTTCGATGATGACCCGCCCGAACGAGGGCACGGCATCGGTCCAGCTCCGCTTATAACCGTCGAACGCAGCGGTGTCCGACAGGGTGGAGTATTCCATCACGTCGCCAGCGTCATTCTCGGCCATGGCCTGCCAGAACGCCGCTGCCACTTCCTGGGGCGTCTCGGGTCTACTGCAACCGGCGAGAATAGTAAGTGCAAAAGCGGCAATCAGGCCACGAATAAGGAGACGGATCATTGCTGGGCTACCTCGGGTTCAATATCCGCAGAGCATGATACACCCCTTACAACCTACAGGTCAGTTCCGCCAGCTCCTCATCAAACACCCGGCGGTTTTCACTGTAATCCACCGGCACCTCCACCAGATGGACACCGCCTTCCGCCAGGGCCTTTTCCAGGGTTGGCTGCAAATCCTGCGTGCGGGTTATGCGATGGCCTTTGGCACCATAGGACTCGGCATAGGTGACGAAATCCGGATTGCGATAGTCCAGCCCGAAATCGGTATACCCCTCCTGCCCCTGCTTCCACTTGATCATGCCGTAGGCGCTGTCGTTGATAATCAACACAACCAGGTTGAGGTTCAGACGTACCGCCGTTTCCAGCTCCTGGCTGTTCATCATGAACCCGCCGTCGCCACACACCGCCATCACTTTCAGATTCGGATACAGCATGGAGGCCATCATGCCGCTTGGCAGGCCAGCCCCCATGGAAGCCAGGGCGTTGTCGAGCAGCACGGTGTTGTTGTCGTAGGCCGGGTAATTGCGGGCAAACCAGAGTTTGTACATGCCGTTGTCCAGCGTGATGATCCCGTCCTCGGGCATCACCTGCCGGACATCGTGGACAATGCGCTGGGGAATCACCGGGAAGCGGTCGTCCTCGGCCCGTTCCTGCAGGTGGGCGTCCACCGCGTCTTTCACTTCCATCAGGCGAGTGAAGTCGTGGTTGGCACACTGGCCACAGTTTTCGGCCATGTATTCCACGCTGTTGGCGATATCTCCCACCACTTCGTGCTGGGGGAAATAAACCGGGTCGACATCGGCAGCACTGAAGTTCACATGGATGACCTTCTTGCCGCCGGGGGTCATGAAGAAGGGCGGTTTTTCCACGACATCGTGCCCGACGTTGATCACCAGATCGGCGCGGTCGATTGCGCAGTGCACAAAGTCGCCGGCCGAGAGGGCCGCGTTACCCAGGTAACGGGGGTGCCGTTCATCCACCACGCCCTTGCCCATCTGGGTGGTGAAGAAAGGGATGCCGGTGACGTTCACCAGATGCAGCAGCGCCTGTGAGACCCGTTTCCGGTTGGCGCCGGCGCCGATCATGATAAGCGGGTGCCGGGCCTCGCGCAGCATTTCGCAGGCCATCTCCAGACTTTTCGGGCTGGCTGAGGGGCGGCGGGCATCACTGGGCTTGAAGATATGGGTGTCGGACTCAGGCACTTCGTCGGCGATGTCCTCCGGCAATTCCAGATGCACCGCACCCGGACGCTCCTCGGAGGCCAGGCGGAACGCTTCCCGCACCTTGGCGGGAATGGTGTTGGCATTGGTGATCTGCCGGGTGTACTTGGTGAGCGGACGCATCAGGTCCACCACATCCAGAATCTGGAATAGCCCCTGCTTGGAGGATTTGATGGGTTTCTGGCCCGAGATCATCATCATGGGCATACCGCCCAGCTGGGCATAGGCGGCTGCGGTGACGAAGTTGGTGGCGCCGGGCCCGAGTGTGGACAAGCAGACACCTACCCTGCCGGTCAGGCGTCCATAGGTGGCGGCCATGAAGCCGGCGGCCTGTTCATGACGATTGAGCACCAGCTTGATACTGGAGGTTCTCAGGGCCTCAAGGAAGGCGAGATTTTCCTCGCCGGGCACCGCGAAAATGTATTCAACGCCTTCGTTTTCCAGCGCCCGGATAAACAACTCGGCCCCGTTACGGGCCGGCGAGTGTTCGTTGGCCATGGCCTTCCTCTTGATCTGTGGATTCCGGGTGATCGGCAGGTACCAGGATCAATCGGTTCTGGGCGGCTCCGCCTGAAGCGCTTCTGCCGGTACGCGATCCTGACCCCAGCTGCGATACACACCCTCTGTTACGCGCCGGAGGGCGTCTTCGTTCACTTCCGCAGGCTCGCCCCGCTCCAGGGGATCATAATGGAAGATGTACAGCCGCGATGTGAACTGCTCGAAAGGCAGCGACGACTCGCCGAAACGCTCGCCGTAGCCGGAGGTGCTTACCTTGACGCCGTCGCCCCAGTTCTGGCCGCTGTCGTTGTTGGGGTTGAAGAAGTAAATCCGCATCTCACCATCCGGGTCGAGCGCGGCCCGGAGAATGGTGATAGCGTGCCAGCCGATAAACCGGGCGGCACTGTCGGTAACGGCGATACCCGCCGGCTGCGGGTGAATCAATGGCTGATTGCCATTGTAGTAGGGGTGATAGCTGGCGTAGAAGTGGCGGATAAAGCCTTCCAGATCGTGCAGTTTGCCGGTAGCCACATCGACGTTGATGGCAAAACCGCGGCCAGCCGACCAGCCGTGAAATTCCGGGTTTACCCATTTATGGGGATCACCCTCCCGCCCGACACACAATCGGCCCATCTCCACATAAATGCGGTCCAGATGCGGCACCACCACCAGAGAGACAGGGTCCAGGTCCAGGGTAACCTCTGAAGCGACACCGCCGGCACTTTGCGCCGACGACACGGGCTGGCCTTCAAAATGAATAACTATTTCATTATCCCGGGCAGCCCAGGCCACCATCTGCAAGAGATAGTCCGGATCGTTGTAGGCCCACATCGACAGAGCACGAGCCGACTGACAGGTCGGGTTGTTGCCCTGCCCTACGCCCAACGGTTGGCCCAACATATTCAGTACGCCCTGAATCAGCCAGGCATTCGGTTGCGGCTGATAGCCATAGGCCAGTTCAAGTCGCTCCCGGGCATGAGGACACAGAGACAGCCGTGCCTGACGCCAAAGACCAGGCGCTACCGGAGGTTGATAGAGAATGCCCCGCTCCAGCAGCAGCGCCAGGCCATAAATGCCCTGGGCCGTTTCCGGATAGATGCCTTCGTTAATCAGGGTGTGAACCAGCTCCCGGTAACACATCAGGCAATCTCTGCCGGTACTGGACAGACCCAGCGCCTCGCTCAGCAAGGTGTCCTGATCTGCAAGAATGAATCGGATGAACGCGGCGTGGTAGGGCGACACCAATCCGGTGTCGTGCATGGAACGTGCGAACCCGGTGGCTTCGTTCTGCAGGGCCTGGGCATCCATGGTTTCCAGCCGCTGCTGGTAAACCACGGTTCCGGGATCTTCGCTGCAGGCCCGGGTGGGCCCGTAGAGGCTGGAAATCAGCCGGTCCGCACCCCGGCCAGCACCACCAAGATCGGCCTGCGGATCCGCCCGGCACAAAGCAATCTGGGTGATCATGCGGCGCACGTCGGTCACCTGGATCGGGCGTTGCTCAAGAATCCGCCAGATTTCTTCGATCAGACTGTCGATCACATGCTCGTAGCCGATGTGATCAGCAACGTACTGGACCACAGCCTGACTGATCAGCGCGAGCTTGCCCTGCTCCCGCTCGGCTTCACCGGTCATGCCGAACAACAGGCCCAGGTTGATGGCCAGGACCTGAGTCAGGTAGTGGTGCGCCTGTTCGGCCGATACCGAGGGATGCAGATAGTGGCCTCGGGCCACGGCAAGCAACCGCAGTTCGCTGAAAGCCTCAATGACCACGGTGTCGGCACTCTGGCTTTGCAGCGAATGGGTTGTCAGTGTGGGGAGAAGAATACCGGGTTCGGCCCAGTCCGTACCGGCGAACACGCCGGCCAGTTCGAGGCGTTCGGCGCGCTCCTCGATAACCTGGCAGCCACCAGGCTGCAGCAGGACCCGTCGGGCGGTATCCAGTACGCGCGGGAGCTTGCCGGCCCTGGCAAAGGACCGGCTTTCTTCCATGGCCTGGATTGCATCATCCAGACGTTGAACCAGCTTCTCGAAATTGACAGCTGGCGCTGCGCTGCCCGGTTGGTGATCGCTCAAACGATAGTCCTCAGGGCCTGGCACCAAACCCGTTTGTTATTAATGCTTCTCCTGATTATACATAGAAATCGAGGTCTTCCTGATGTTTCAGGAGGTCCCGCATGACGTAAGGATCTTCACCGAAGAAATACACCAGACCCCAGTGGGTACCGAACGCAGTACGCTTGGTAACGGTTTCTTCCAGCGGCGGCGTCAGCTCGTGAGACTCGAAATACTCGTGATTTTCGGTCTCCTCCGGGATCTCCAGCCTGCTGACCACCCGGCGACGCGGATAGACCCCGAAGCAGCCGGCATAACCCTTGGCATCCACCACTTCCTTCGGGAAAAAGGCTTTGATTTCTTCTTCGGTGGTTTTCGGATCGAAGGCCAGAATCAGACCCTGATAGGCGTTGAAGCCATAGGCCTTCTCCAGCAACTCGAACACCTTGAAGCCCGGCGGACGATAGGCCACCTCGCCAAAGTACATGGTCCGGTCGCTGGTTACGAAATACTCGGGATGGATAAATCCGAACTCGATATCAAAGGTCTTGATCAGCTTCTCGATTTCACCCCGGATCTGGTCCCGGTATTTCTCAAGGTCGGGTGTTGCCGGGACGAACACGGAGTAGCCCAGGGTTACATACTCGGAGATATTCAGGAAGGCGATCTTGCCGTTGTGGATCCAGGCCTCGACCGCAAATTCCCAGCCATCCAGGTGCGACTCCATCAGAACCGGAAATTCTTCTTCCGGGATGGTGTCCACTTCGTCAGGCGTACGGATCACCCGGTGGCCAAGACAACCGGCCTTGTCGAACGCCTTGAGGTGGATAGGGTCGTTGGGGTCGCCATCCAGTTTCAGCAGAGTCTGGTTAACCCGCTTGAGGAACCGGATAACGTCGCCCTTATCATGGGCCTCTTCGAAGATACCCACCCGGATGCCTCCGAGCTGAGCCCGGCGTTTCATCAGCGCCTTGTCACGCAACAACATGGCCTGACCGAACAGACGCGGCTTGTCCATCAACACCGAGTTGATGGCACCGGCCCACTCCACAGTTTCCTCAAACAACGGGATGGCAACGTCAACGCCCATCTCCTTGAGGGTCTGTGCAATCTCCACAGAGCGGTCGTTCAGGCGCTCGAAATTCCAGGGCACGTAGGGAATGTCATGCTCCTCGCAGTAGGCTTCCGCCCAATCCGGTGCCACGACAACATACCGACGGTCAAACTTGTCGGCTGCTTCCACCGCATTCAGGCTCCAGCCCAACAGCGCAATATACCCTTTCTCAGGATTGTACTTTTGCTCACTCACAGGCTCTCTCCTTTCCTAAGGGTTGCCTTATAACCCTACGCGGTAGCTGTGAAATCGCAAATTTCGCCCCTTTCCAAAACGCGAAAAGCACCGCGATCAGCGGGATAAAACCCAGTGCTCGCAGTGCCTTTCGGTTTCTTAGATCGTTTGGGAATATCAGCCCAGTTTCAGGGTCGACAGGGTCCTCGCACGGACTTCAGTCAGCAGTGCTTCGTCTTCAACCAGGGATTGGCCGTAGGACGGCACCAGCTCTTTCATTCGCTCCTGCCACTCCGGCGTCTTGATCTTTTCCGGGAAGCAGCGCTCGATCACATTGATCATGGCGTTGGCTGCGGTAGAGGCCCCGGGGGAAGCGCCAAGCAGTGCTGCCAGGGTCCCGTCCTTGGCCGCCACGATTTCGGTGCCGAACTCGAGCTTGCCACCGCCGCCATCAACCTGCTTGATGATCTGCACCCGCTGGCCGGCCATCCGCAGCTGCCAGTCTTCTTCCATGGCGTCCGGGAAGAAGTTGCGCAGCGAGGCCACCCGGTCACTGTGGGACTGGAACACTTCCCCGATCAGGTAGCGGGTCAGGTCCATGTTGCTCTTGCTCACCGAGAGCATCGGCTTGAGGTTGGTGGATTTCACCGAGCCGATCAGGTCAAAGATGGAGCCCTGCTTGAGGAAGCGGGTGGTGAAACCGGCAAAGGGGCCAAACAACAGGGCCGGCTCGCCGTTGATGATACGCGTGTCCAGGTGCGGCACCGACATGGGTGGCGCGCCGATCGGCGCCTTGCCGTACACCTTGGAATCGTGCTGCTGGACGATGTCGGGCTTGCCACACACCAGCCACTGACCACTGACCGGGAAGCCGCCATAGCCCCGGGCTTCCTCGATACCGGACTTCTGCAGCAGCGGCAACGCACCACCACCGGCCCCGAGGAACACGAAGCCGGTCTCCAGCTTGGTCAGCTCGCCGGTCTTCTGGTTCTTGACGCGAAGCTTCCAGCGGCCGTTGTCCCGCTGGTCAATGTAGTGCACCGGCGAGCTGAGCATCAGCTCGAAGTTCGGCTGGGTCTCCAGCCAGCTCACCATGCTGCGGGTGAGAGAACCGAAATCCACATCCGAGCCGTGCTTGATCCGGGTCGCGGCAACACGCTGCATCGGGTCCCGATTATTGACGATCAGGGGCATCCATTCCTCGAGATCCTTCGGGGACTCGGTGTATTCCATATCACGGAACAGATGATGGGCGCTCAGGCGCTCGTAGCGGCGCTTGAGGAAGGCCACGTCCTTTTCACCCCAGACAAAGCTCTGGTGTGGTGTGCGGTTAATAAAGGTGGATGGCTCCGGCAGAATGCCCTGCTCCACCAGATAGGACCAGAGCTGCAGGGACACCTCGAACTGGGCGTTGATCTGCAGGGCACGATCGATGGTCACGTCGCCATCGTCGGTTTCAGGGGTGTAGTTAAGCTCACAGTATCCGGCGTGTCCGGTACCTGCGTTATTCCATCCGTCTGTGCTCTCATGGGCAACGTGGTCGAGACGCTCCACCATCACGATGTCCAGGGACGGATCAAGCTGCCTGAGCATCATGCCGAGAGTGGCGCTCATGACGCCACCACCGACCAGCACTACGTCTGCCTGTCTAACGGCCATTGGTTTTCACCCTAGCTAGTGTTGAGCCTTTTTGCCCCCTCACGATCAGCAAGAAGGCCTGTCGAAAGCCGGTCGGGCGCGAGGTAAACGGCGCCGCCGTCTGCTTCCGGTCTGAATGTGCGCGCAATTATCCCGATTTTCGCCGGGATAATAAATTGCGATTGTCAATCGTTGCGCCCTTATCAGGCTTTTACTGGTTCCACCTGCCGATACGTGCACTTGCGAACAGTGGTTTGCTTCGGGCCAAAGGTCTAAAATCCGCCCGCATGATCTGTCTGGCCGGCTTCGGCCTTTACTCTGACAAACCAGGACGGGATTTCCCCAATGTCTGCCCTTGATGCGTTTCTGATTGTTCTCGCGGTTCTGGCGCTGTTGGGCGTCATATTTGAAGAAGTCATCCACATCAACAAAGCCAAGGTAACGCTGTTTTTTGGCACCATGAGCTGGATGCTGCTCTTCCTGTTCAGTGATAGCCCGGATGAAACGTCTGCCATTTCCGCCGGCCTGTCCGAGAGCATTGCCGAAATCGCCGGATTGTGGCTGTTTCTCGTCGCAGCCATGACATTCGTCGCCTACCTGAATAAGAAGGGTATGATCGAAAACGTGATTTACCTGATCATGCCGAAACAGGTAAGCGAGAGGCGGCTACTTTTCCTGACCGGTCTTTTTTGTTTCATTTTCTCCTCTTTGGCAGACAATATCACCGCCACTTTAGTCTCATGCTCCCTGATTCTGTCGCTGGATCTGGAGCTGAAAAAGCGCATCCAGTTCGTCACGCTGGTGGTTTTTGCGGTCAACTCAGGCGGCGTTTCCCTGATCACCGGCGACGTTACCACTCTGATGATTTTCCTCGCGGAAAAGGTGGAAATACTGACTCTGCTGACCCTCGCGATCCCGGCCTCGATTACGGTTTTCATCCTTGCCATCTTCCTCTCACGGGGCCTGACAGGTACCGTGACACTTCGTTCCAACACCACCCCGGTGCGACGGGTTGATGCGGTCATCAGCGGACTGTTTTTGTTAACAATCCTGAGCACGATCGCCGGCAATGCCCTGTTCGGAATTCCACCGGTTCTGACCTTTCTGTTCGGCCTGTCCATCATGTTCCTGGTGTCGCGATTCATGAGTGACGACTCGGACCTGGACCCGATTCTCGAATACATCCGTATCATCGAGTTTGAAACCCTGCTGTTCTTCCTCGGCATCCTGCTGCTGGTGGGCATGCTCAAGGAGATTCATGCACTGGACTCGCTGGTGGCCATCTACGATGTCCTGCCACCGCTTTACGCAAACTACCTGATGGGCATCTTCTCGGCGGTGATCGATAACGTGCCGTTGACGGCAGCACTGCTGAAGGCCGGCATCGACATGAGTCCAGGCGAATGGATGGGACTGACTTACGCCGTGGGCGTGGGCGGCTCGCTGCTGGTGATCGGTTCAGCCGCCGGCATCGTGGCAATGAGCAAGGTCCCGGGGCTGACCTTTGCGGCCTATATGCGGTATCTTGCACACCTCCTGGCAGCCTACACCCTTGGCTATGCCGGGGTTTTCATGCTCGGACGTTTCATCAACTGAGGTCTATCTATGCTAATGGCATTTGGCGCAATCATCGCCGGCCTGGTACTGCTGGTCTGGAGTGCCGACAAATTTGTCGAGGGCGCTGCGGCGACCGCCAAACATCTGGGCATGCCCACCCTTCTGATCGGCATGGTGATTATCGGTTTCGGCACCTCGGCACCGGAACTGGCGGTCTCCGCCATGGCCGCGTCCGACGGCAACCCCGGCCTGGCCCTGGGTAACGGCTATGGCTCCAACATCACCAACATTGCCCTGATTGTCGGCCTCACGGCGGTTATCGCCCCGATCGCGGTGCACTCACAGGTCATTCGAAAAGAGTTGCCGCTACTTATCGGGCTCACTCTGATTGCCGGGGTTCAACTGTTGGACGGCCAACTCTCGCGCCTGGATGGCTGGTTGCTACTGGCGGTCTTCGCGGCAGTCATGGGCTGGTCCATCTATCAGGGCCTGAGAGGCAAAGCCGACCCCCTCGCTGGTGACGCCGATGCCGAAATCATCGCCCATCCCATGCCCCTCAAAACCGCTGTTATCTGGCTGGTGGTCGGCCTGGTACTGCTGATTGTCAGTTCCCGCCTGCTGGTGTGGGGTGCAGTCACCATTGCACAGAGCCTGGGTGTCAGCGACCTGGTGATCGGCCTTACCATTGTTGCCATCGGCACCTCCCTTCCCGAGCTTGCCTCGGCCCTGGCGGCGGTCAAGAAGAACGAGCACGACCTCATCCTGGGTAACATTCTGGGATCCGGCATCTTCAACACCCTGGCCGTAGTGGGGCTTGCCGCGGCTATCGAACCCCTGGCGGTGGATCCGGAAGTGCTTTACCGGGACTGGACGCTGATGCTGGCACTTACGGTGGGCCTGTTCCTGATGGGCTACGGCCTTACTGGCTGGCGCAAACTGGTGAGCCGAGTGGATGGCGGCATCCTGGTACTGGTCTACGTTGCCTATACCGGTTATCTGTTGTCCACGGTGGTGGCCGCCGGCACCGCCTGATATAGCGTAACTGTGTGAGGCCGGTGCTAACCGGCTTCACCATCCCCCAGCAACTCAGTCAGCCTTTCGCGCACCTCGGTCATCACCTCATCCAGGTCGGCCTTGGTCTTGCCGGCCGTCTCCAGAGGCTCACCCACCCGGACGTCCACCGGTTGGCCAAGGTTGATTTGCCAGGTGCGGGCCGGCAACACCCGATGAATCCCGCGCACGGCCACCGGCACAATCACCGCCTCGGTATCCAGCGCCAGGTGAAAGCAGCCTTTCTTGAAGGGCAGAAGCTTGCCGTCCGGTGAACGGGTCCCCTCAGGTGCGGCCCAGAGCACGATCCCGCTCTCCATCATGGCACGGGCCTTTTCCAGGTCTCGCACGGCACGTTGTCGGTTGGAACGGTCCACCGAGGGGAATTCCGCTGCACGCATGGCTTGCCCCAGCAGTGGAATACTGAACAGTTCCTTTTTCGCCAGCATTCGAATGGAGCCCGGCAACGACACGAAGGTGACCGGGATGTCATAATGGCTGGCATGGGTACACAGGATGATGTAGCGCCGGCCATCACCGAAATCCGGCACCTGCCCTCGCACCGTCAGATTGGCACGAACCAGTCGTAACAGCGACGCCGACCACTCCCGACAGTATTGATCAACGATGGGTCGGTTCAGCCTTCCGAACAGCGCCCGGAGCAACACCAACAGGGAAAAGAGTGCGGTTAGTCCGACACTGCCAAGAACCACGCCCGCCCGCCGAAGAAGCGTTGCCGACTCCGTTAGCGGATTCATCTTCAATCGAATCATCACAGCGCCCCTTCTCTGTTTCCCGGTTTCGCTCCCGGCCTTGCCGGGAATTTCAATAGCGGCGAATTATAGCGACTGAAAAACCCGTTGGATAACGCACAAAAGCATTGATTAATTTTTGATCATTATCTATAAGATATAAGGATATAACTCCAAAGAATCGAAAGAGCAGTCCCACCGTCCGACGACAACCCTAAAAAGGAGACGGATCATGAAGCAGGAAACAGCTCTGATGCGTGGCCCGAATGACCCGGGCCTCCAGAACCCTACCCGGCGCACCCTGCTGCTTGGCAGCGCCGGCGCCATGGCGGCGGTTTCCGTGCTGGGGTTTACGCCCCTGGCCAAGGCCGATGAGCCAAAATCACTGCCGGATTACGCGGCCTGGAAAGAACGCAACGCCCTGATCGTTCACAGCACCAACACCATGGAAACCCAACGGGGGGCCATCGGCAACGGCGTAATCACCGCCAGTGACCGTTTGTTCGTACGCAACAACCTGCCGGCACCACCGGCCTCGGTGACTGAAAACCCGGATGTCTGGGAGGTGCGGATCGAGGGCGTCAAAAACCCCAGAACCCTGACAGTCGGTGACCTGAAGCAGATGGGCGTAACCACCGTTGCGTCTGTCCTGCAGTGTTCCGGTAACGGCCGGGCGTTTTTCCCTCACGGGGCAGGTGGCACCCAGTGGTCTGTTGGCGCCGCTGGTTGCATCATGTGGACCGGGGTGCCATTGAAGGACGTTGTAGAGGCTCTGGGCGGTCCTGTCGAAGGGGCACGCTACATCACCAGTACCGGCGGCGAGACACTGCCTGACGGTCTGGACCCGAAAACCGTGATCGTCGAGCGCTCCGTTCCCACCCGAGCCATGGAAAGCGCCCTGCTGGCCTGGGAAATGAACGACGAGCCTCTGACCCATACCCACGGTGGCCCGCTGCGCATGGTGGTGCCGGGTTACTACGGCGTGAACAACGTGAAGTACGTCAAGAACGTCGCCTTCACCGAAAACCAGACTGACGCCAAGATCCAGGCCTCCGGTTACCGGATCCGTGATGTTGGTGTAAAAGGCGCCCCGGATCAGCCCTCCATGTGGGAAATGAACGTGAAATCCTGGGTGACCGCCCCTCTGGAAAGCGGTCGGACCGGCCGAAACATGATTTACGGGGTGGCCTTTGGTGGCACCGTTGCGCTGGAAAAAGTCGACGTTTCCGTGGATGGCGGCAAAACCTGGAAACAGGCTCGCTTCCTGGGCCCGGATCTGGGTCCCTATGCCTGGCGGCCGTTTGTACTGGCAGCCGATCTAACCGCTGGAGAGCATCGAATTGTCAGCCGGGCCACAGACGTGGAGGGCAATACCCAGCCTGAGGGCCGGGTCGAGAATGAACGTGGTTACGGCCACAATGGCTGGAGCGACCACGGAGTTACGGTTGCCATCAGTTGATGACTGGTCGGGTCGGCCGGGAGTAGGTCGACCCCGATCTTTGCGGAAAGCAACAACATGAGAAAAACTGCATTATTTTTCGCGGTAGCCCTGATCGGGCTACCTTCACTGGTTGTCGCCAGTGAGCTGGAGAAAGGAAAGCAGGTCTTCACCCAGGAGGCACAACCCTCCTGCACGATATGCCACACACTCGCCGACGCAGGTTCAGCCGGTGCCGTCGGCCCGAACCTGGATGAACTCAAGCCAACCCTGGAACAGGTGGCCAATGCCGTCACCGGCGGGGTTGGTATTATGCCCGCGTTTAACGAGTCGCTGTCTGAGGAACAGATCCACGCGGTGGCACACTATGTAGCCACTGTGACAGGCGGCAGTAAATAGAATGGGGGCCTGACGGCCCCCATCAGTTCTCAGGCGTTTTCCTCAAACACCATGGCAACCGAGTTCAGGCAGTAACGCTGCCCGGTTGGCGGCGGGCCATCGGGAAAAACATGGCCAAGATGGCTGTCACATCTGGGACAGCGGATTTCGGTGCGGGTCATGCCCAGACTGGTGTCCTCGATGTACCGGATGTGTTCCGGATCAAAGGGCTGGAAGAAGCTTGGCCAGCCGGTTCCCGAGTCAAATTTCGAGTCCGAACTGAACAGAGGCAGATCGCAGAGCCGGCAGTGGTAAACTCCGGCTTTCTTGTTATCCAGCAAGGTCCCGCAGAACGGATGCTCGGTACCATGGTCCAGCAATACACGTCGCTCTTCCGATGTCAGATCTGCGGCCTTTTCCTCAACCTGCGCCTCAGTCAATGGCGTCAGGTCATAGCCTGCCTTTGACACTCCCATGGTCTGCCTCCTCAGGCGGTACTGCCTGTGTCGTTGTCTGTAAATTCCGGCTTCAGGCGGTCAGGATAGCTGTCTACGAGCTTTTCCATTTTCGGCGCGGCCACGGCCATGATGTATGGCTGATAGGGGTTCCGGGCCGCAAAATTCTGGTGATATTCCTCGGCCGGATAAAACGCTTCGAGCGGTTCCAGAGTGGTTACTATCGGATCCGGATATACCCCGGCCTGATTGAGCTGATGGATGTAGGCCTCGGCCACTCGCCGCTGTTCCGCCGTTTCATAAAATACCGCCGAGCGGTACTGGGTGCCCCGGTCATTACCCTGGCGATTCAACTGGGTGGGATCATGGGCAACCGAGAAGAATACCTTGAGCAGCTCGCCAAAACTGACCTTGGCAGGATCATAGTGGACATCCACCACTTCGGCGTGGCCGGTAGTACCCGAGCATACGGCCTCGTAATTGGCGGAACTGGCATGACCGCCAGCGTAACCGGATTGGACGCTGGTGACGCCATCCATTGCCAGGAAAACCGCCTCCACACACCAGAAGCAGCCGCCCGCCAGCACAACCCGCTGCTCACCTTCTGCCGCTGGCAGATCCTGCTCGGGGTCGGGAAAGCGGCTGCGCGGAACGTTGAGACCCGGAATACTGCACGATGTCGTCATGATGACCTCTGCGTTCACGTTTTCTGCCTGTAACGGCCCGATTGTGGCTGGAAACCTGCGGATTTGCCAACCCTTGTACCCGCCGGCGTGAGCCGGCTTATATGTACGCTGTTCAAGGCAGCAGGATCACCCCGGCCAGTGCAGACCTTGCCCGACGGTGCTCGCGAAGCCAGCTCCACAATGGAAGACCGGCAAAGACCAACAGGGTTCCGGGCAGAAAAACTGCGATAACGGCGACAACACCACCGATAGCACCCGCCTGTGAACCACCCAGAAATCCAGAGAAAGAGAACAGCGGCCCCGGCATAGCCTGAGCAACGCCATACCCCGCCAGAAAGGTGTCCGCGGCCATGGCACCGGAAGCCACGAAGCCTTCCTGCAACCAGGGCAGCACAACATGCCCGCCACCAAACACCAACGCGCCGGCCCGGTACATTTCCGTAGCGATCCAGCCGAGGCTACCTGTCGCCTGTGGCAGGAAAGAAACCAGCAACAGGACCGCAAAAGCCACGGCAAAAAGCGCGGGCTTCCGGGATTGCAAAGGCACATGCAGCAGTTCGGATGCCGCACTGCTCCTCAACTGCATAACAGAACCGACAGCTCCGGCGATGGCCAGGGCCAGTATCTGCATCCAGGTTTCGCTGATTATGAGGAGACTCACAGCAACGAGCAGAGCCATGGCGATTCGGGGACGGTCCGGACACAGGGCTCGCCCCATCTGCCAGACGGCCTGGGCCACCACCGCCACAACAAACAGTTTGAGGCCGTGTATCCAACCGCCACTACCGGCCTCGGGCCACGCGCTCAACCCCAGCGCGAAGCTGATCATGATCAGCGCCGATGGCAGGGTAAATCCCAGCCACGCGGCGAAGGCACCGCGGTAATGGCCGCGCAGGAATCCGATGGTCAGGCCCACCTGGCTGGACGCCGGACCAGGCAACAGCTGGCAAAGGGCCACGACTTTTCCGTAGGCACTGTCCGAGAGCCATCGCCGACGTTTCACGAACTCATCATGGAAGAACCCAAGGTGCGCTGCCGGCCTGCCAATATGTCATCAAACATGAACATTATGTCGTTTTGGTTGCATACCTTCGAGGGCCATCCATAATGAGAGTCAGGGTTTGCCACATTGCATATCGGCCATGCCCCGCTCGGCATACAAAGGAAGAAAAATGACGGCAAGGGCTCGCACACCGGAAAACCAGGATGAACTCCTGGAGTACCGCCTGAGCCTGCGGCTCGGCCCTGTTCACGCCCGCCAGAGACTCGGCATTGAACGGGAGGCTGAAGCGAAGGTATTCGGGCAGAACCACAGCTCCTTCCATCTGGAAAACTGGGCCACGGCGCCCGGGTTTATACGCACCTGTCTGCGAATGGTTGGTCTCTGGGGCCGCGGCCAGAGCAATAGCCGCCGCCTGAACACCGTGCATAATCGCTTCCACCTCCCCGGCCTGCCCGAGGCCTTTGAGGGCTTTCGCATTCTGCACCTGACCGATCTTCACGTGGACATGGACGAAGCCAACCTGCAGGCGGTGCTGCGCCAGATCGAACCATTGGACTATGACCTGTGCGTGTTGACCGGCGATTACCGGAAACTGACCTGGGGCCCCATCGAGGGCGCCCTGGACGGCATGGCAAGGCTGCGGGATGGCATAAAGGGCAAACCCTACGCCGTGCTGGGTAACCACGACAGCGTTCGCATGGTACCGGCGCTGGAAGACATGGGCTACCAGCTGTTAATGAACGAAATGGCACCCATTGAGCGCGACGGCCAGACCCTGTACCTGGCGGGCGTCGACGATGCCCACTTCTTCAAGGTCCACAACCTGCACCAGGCCGGTGACAAGATCCCGGCGGGTGGCACCAGCATTCTGCTCAGCCACACGCCGGAGATCTGGCGCGAGGCCGCCCACGCGGGCTATGACGTCTTTCTTTGTGGTCACACCCACGGCGGGCAGATCTGCCTGCCCGGTGGCATACCGGTGACCCTGGATTCTGACTGCCCGCGAACACTCGGACGAGGCTACTGGCGAATGAACGGTATGCAGGGCTATACCTCCCCCGGTTCGGGCACGTCTGTTGTCAATGTTCGGCTTAACTGTCCACCGGAAGTCACCCTTCACACTCTGACCCGTGGGCCGGATTAATGAGGCTGCCGACGGATACCGAGGCGGTACAGCAGCGGTGAACCGAAAATGTTGGACAGGGTAAAAAGCACCACCACAATCAGCACCACCCAGAAACTCACCGGCAGCCACCACATGGCCAGCAACATAGGCAGGAGTGCTTCAGGAATCTGATCCAGACCGATGGCCCGGGCACTGGAGGCCAGCCCCCGCCGGCGCTTGATAAAACTGCTCAGCATATCTCCGGCCAGCCCGAGCAGGCCGAACAGAAGCCCGAAAAGGAACCCCAGACCGGTAAACAGCGCAAACACCGCACAGGCGAGTGCGCCGGAAACCACTCCCCGCCAGGTTTTGCTTTCACCGAAGACAGGCCGGCCATCGGACCAGAGTCTTCCGCCATCAACCGGCGCTGACCAGCGGCTTTTCAACAATCCGGCAGCGACCACCGGTGTACCGTTGGCCAGCACCAGCATCAAAAACAGCTCCAGGACGATCAGCAAGCGTTTGCGCCTCTCTGAAACGGCCGATCAGGCAATCCCGCCCCGGGTCAGCTTGAGCGGGTCCATCAACTCCTCAAGCCGTTCCCGGCTGAGGCCGCTGCGCTCCTCCGCCACATCAATGACCGGACGCCCCGTCTTGTAGGCCTCTTTGGCGATGTCTGCCGCCAGGCTGTAACCGATTTCCGGGTTCAGCGCGGTTACCAGCACCGGGTTCTTGCCCACCCCTGCATTGAGGTTGTCGGCATTGACCGTAAAGTCCCTGATCGCTTTGTCTGCCAGCATGATGGCCGCGTTGGAGAGCAAATCGGTCATATCCAGCAGGTTCCCACCCACCAGGGGCAGCATCACGTTGAGCTGGAAATTACCGGACTGGCCGGCGATGGCCACAGCGCTATCCAGCCCCATCACCTGGGCGCCCACCATGGCAACGGATTCCGGGATCACCGGATTGACCTTGCCCGGCATGATGCTGCTCCCCGGCTGCAATGCCGGAAGACTGATTTCAGCCAGACCGTGAATCGGACCACTGTTCATCCAGCGCAGATCATTGGCGATCTTGGTGAGCACAATGGCTGCACCGCGCAGCTGCGCCGACAGCGCCACCGGGGCGTCCACCGCGCTCTGGCCGATAAACTTGTGATCGAGCGACGTAAACGGATAACCGGTATTGGCCCGCAGGAACTTGACGAACTGACCGGAAAATTCCGGCAGCGCATTGATTCCGGTACCCACTGCCGTACCGCCCTGGGGTACCGCCAACAGTTCATCAGCGGCGGCCTCTACCCGCTTTTCAACGGCCAGAAGCTGTTCGCGCCAGGTCTTCAGCTCCTGGCCCAGCGTCACCGGCATGGCATCCATCAGGTGGGTTCGACCAGTCTTCACCTGGCTGGAGAATGCCGCCTCCTGTTCGTAGATCACACCGCACAGATGCGACAGCGCCGGCAGCAGCTTCTCCTTGGCCGCAATCACTGCACTCACGTGGATGGCCGTCGGAATCACATCGTTCGAGCTCTGGCTCATGTTCACATGATCGTTCGGGTGCACCTCGAAACCTGCATTGCGGGCAATGCTGGCGATCACCTCATTCACATTCATGTTGGTACTGGTGCCGGAGCCGGTCTGGTAGCGGTCCACGGGAAACTGATCGGCGTACTCGCCTTTCACAATATCCTCACAGGCCTGGGCAATGGCATCCCTCAGATCGTTATCCAGCAGACCCAGGCTGGTGTTGGCTTCTGCGGCTGCCCGCTTGATCTGCGCAACTGCGGCAATGAATGCCTGGGGCATTGGCTGACCACTGACCGGGAAATTCTCCACGGCGCGCTGGGTTTGCGCGCCCCAGAGCGCATCCGCAGGTACCTGGACGTCTCCGAGGCTGTCCGTTTCCGTTCTGAATTCGCTCATATTCCCTCCTGTCCGTCCATTTTTTCGTGGCTTTGGGCGTGTACGCTCCAGGGCCGGCCCTGGCTCAACCGCCGCCCTGGGACCTGAGCCGAATATGGTCGCAGATGCCCGTAACCTGTTCAAAATTCAGGATCAGGGTATGAACCGTGTTTGTGTAGGTATCATGCAGATGGAACTTGTAGCGGTGCTGCTTTTCACCCTGCAGGAAGGCGTCGTATTCGCGGACCAGTTCACGCACATCGCCCCCGGAATCCTTGCTCCAGGTGGCATTGAACGGCCCCAGAACGGCACCGCCAGCCAGACAGACTGTCACTTCGTGGTTCGTCAGACCATTTTCCGGAACTGTCATGGTTATCTCCCTTTCGATAAACCTGTGATAAGTGTAGTCGCTCCTGACTTTGAAACAGGCCATAGTGCCAAGGCCGTCACAGAACAACGCTTCCAACATTGGACAGGCCCCATTTGTAGGAATTTCCTACACCACTAATTCTCTGCCGTTGCTAGTCTCTTCCAAAACCCATCAGCAGGCCCCCGCACAACAATGGCTACCAGCGCAGTGGCGGAGATCCTTCTCCGATATGACGATGACCAGGAACGGCAGCATTTCGAAACCCTGTTTGGCGACGATTTCGCGATTCAGGCATTCGCCTCTGATCAGACTGCCCTCGATCACCTCGCCTCGGCTTCCACACTACCGGCCGCCATCGTACTGATGCCTGACCAGCCTGATGGTCACCTGGAATCGTCCCTGCTATCAGAGGTCCGTGACCGCTACCCCGGGATCCTGAAGATACTGATCGGGGATGCCATTGCCCTGAACCTCCTGGTGACGCTGCTTGATGATCAGTTGATCGATCGCTGTTTCGAACAACCAGTCGATCTGGATGTCATCCGGTCTCACGTGTTGGCCGCCGCCCTAACCCGGGAAGCGCAATCATTCGCTCCGGATACCGGAGAGGCCCCGGAGGGCCCCAGCCCGGCGATTCTGATTGTGGATGACGAACCGACTGCCACCCGTTACCTGTCGAGGCAGCTGGCGCACATGCAGACCGAGTTCCGGGTGCTGAGCGCCATCAGTGCCGAGGAAGCCCTGCTTACCCTCCGGGATGACGGCAATGTTGCCGTGGTGATGACCGACCAGAGAATGCCCGGGATGCACGGCAAAGAACTGCTGGACGAACTCCGACAGTCGCATCCGACCATTGTCCGTATTCTCACGTCGGCCTGGGGCGAAGTGGATGTGGCGATGGATGCGGTGAACGAAGGCCGGATTTTCAGGTACCAGAGAAAACCCTGGCGCGCCGATGAACTGTTGAACCTTTTCCGCAAGGCACTGGCCCATCATCGTGCCCTGGTTGCAACACGGGACAGCTCCCGCTCAATGGCCGAGCAACAGTTTGCGGAACTGCGCCAACAACGACATGCCCGGCTGCTCGAACACCTGTCTGACAGAGTGGACAGTGTTACCGGCGAACCGACAACCGCCGATTTTCTGGACGCCCTGACAAGCATCCGCACGCTTCCGGCCCAGCCGCCTCACCTGCGGGCGAGCCGGGAAACCGCCCTGGAGCATGATCTGATGCGAGACTTTGTCGGGTTGGTGGGCCGGCAGTTGGACAACCTGGAACTAGACGCACCACCCAACCCCCTGACCAGACGAGCCTTTGCAAGGGCCCTGACCGACGCATTGGACAACCCCGCCGCCGCGAGCGAAACACAAACACCACTTATGATGCTCTGCCATTCACTGGCAACGCTTCTGAATGCGTCGGGCCTGAAGGCCACTGCTTTGGAGATCACTCAGGCCGGGGACCACCTCACTGTAACCAACCCAAATGCGTTTCATATGTACAGCCACCTGCTAGCGCCCATTACCCGGCTTTCACGCCCATTATTGGAACAGCAAACCGCCCTGCTGATGCTGTTCGTAAGTAGCCGGCTGCTGGCAGGCGACATCGATACCGACGGGGGCGACCAGAGTCTCTGGGTCAGCCTGCGACTGCCGGCCAGGGCCGACTGATGGTGGCGGGCCAGCGCAGACTCAGGCTGTACGTCACCATCGGGCAACGCCTGCTCCGTGACAGCCTGCTGTTCCAGATCCTGCTGGACAGCGAGGTCGAACTGGTCGGCGAATCCGAGACCGGCGTTGCAACCCTCAATCACCTGCAGGCGGCCAGGCCGACGGTGCTGTTGATTGAAGAAAACCTCCAGGACAACGACGGGCTGACCATCGCCGAGCATGCACTGACGATGAACCCTTCTCTCTCGGTATTGCTGATTTCAGACACACCGGTCAGCAACGGGCGAATGGCAATCTATCTGGAAGCGGGCATCAAGGCCGTAGTGTCCAAGGACCAGCCAATTCAGGAGTTGATCAAGACCCTGTTCTACATTCGAAACGGGCAGGTTTATATCGGCAATTGGAGGCAGCAGCCCGAACCGGCGGCCATGCTCGCATACCAGGGCCTGTCCGGACGGGAACGGGAAGTGGCGCAGCTAATGGCCAGCCGGCTTCCGGTACGGGACATTGCCGGCCGGCTTGGCGTGTCCTGCAAAACAGTGCACTCCTACAAGGATCGGATATTCGTGAAGCTCGGCTTCGAACGCCTGCCCGAGCTGATACTGTTCATGCAACGACACCAACACGGAGCCGCCGAGTGAAACTGCTTTCCGGCATCGATCAGATCCGCCAACTGCCCGCCTGGCGCCAGCGGCGCTTCGAGCGCTTCTACCACACCCAGTATCGCTACCGGGTGCTGCCGCTGTTCGCTGACGTTTACCTGGTCATTGCCTTCATCGGCACCCTGCTGTTCCTGGGCGGGCTGGCGCTGAACCCGGACGCACCGGATATTTTCGGCACCTACCTGATCTACACAGCGATCCTGACCGGCCTGATTGCCGCTCACCGGTTCACGCGCCTGCGCCGGTCCGCGCCGATGATCGTCTACCTGGTATTTTTCAACATGGCCGTGTTCAGCTACCTGGGGTACATCACAACAGGTGCGACTCTCGCTCCCATCGTGGGGCTGTTCTTTTTTATCAGCTCCGTGGGCATCATTACCCTGTCTCTGCTGCACACCAGCCTGATTATCCTGATTAACCTGTCACTGCTGGTACTTTGCACGTTTTTGGCGGTAGACAGCCACGAGGTGGCCGAAACCCTGATCGGCATTCTGACCAACTGGCTGATTCTGATGTGCCTTGTCGTCGCGCCCCTGTCGGCGTGGTTCCTGTCGCAGTTTCTGCGCAATCTGCTGGCTCTCCAGTTCCTGCTGCGCGACCGGAACCGCCAGCTGTCCCGCACCTTGGAGACCCTGAAAATCACGGAAGAGAGACTGGCCCAGGAGCAGAAACAACAGGCTCTGAGCCATATGGCGAAAGGACTTTTGCACGAAATCATGAACCCGCTGAACTGCGCCAGCCAGGCGGTGGATTTTGCAAGTTCGGTAAACCGGGATTCCGAAGTGGCAGATGCCCTGACGGACGCCAGCACGCACCAGAAACGCATCGCCGATATTGTCTCTGACCTGATCGAATTTTCTCGTCCCGTGCCGGAACACAATCTGGAAACAGCCGATCTGCGCAAACTGGTGGCCACCGCAACCGGGTTTTGCCGGCATCAACTGAGAGGCGTGGAGCTTCACTTGGACATTCCGGACGGGACCCTGCTTCCCTGCTACCCATCGGCGCTGACCCAGGTGTTCGTGAACCTGCTGCTAAACGGTGCCTCAGCAGTCAGCAACAGCAACGGGCACGGCAAAATCGAGATAACCGCCGAAAGCACCGACACCGCGCATCGCATCCAAATCCGGGACAACGGCCAGGGCATCGCGCCGGAGGATATCAAGCGCCTCGCTGATCCGTTCTATTCCACCAGCGATACACCGGACAACCTGGGGCTGGGCCTGAGCATCTGCCAGACCATCATGCGACATCACAAGGGCAGCATGTGGATTACCAGCGAGCCCGGGCAATGGACAGAGGTAACCCTCACGCTGCCTAAAACCGCAGCACGGCGCGGAGGGTAACGGCGTCTCCGTCCGGCGCGGCCATCAAGGTATTGCCGCGGATATCCGGTATCAGATAGTTGAGGCGCAGCTGGAACACCTCGCCCAGGTACCAGGCAAAACCCAGTAACGTTACGCTCGCCTCGGCCCCCAGGTTCCTGTCTCGCAGGTCTACCGCACTGTGCCGGGCGACCAGTTCCAGGGCGCCCGCCCGATGCCGGGGCTCAATCCGGTCAAACTCTCCGCGGCTGTAATAGCGTTGATCGTCAGTCAGGAACACACCGGCCTGAAGGTAAGCGCCAGCGAACTGCCAGCGTGACCCGTCGGTTCGCCGCACGTTCTGGGCCATGGCTTCCGCCACGAGGGTCAGGCGATTATACAGCCAGGCGGCTTCAAGACCTGCAAGCCAGGCATCACGGGCTTCGAATCTCGGGCTGCGGATGACATTATCGGCGCTGAACACCTCCCCCTCATCCTTGATCTGGAAACGGCTGTCGCCGAGGTCACGGTAGGAGACCGCCGTGCCAAGATGCACGGTCTGGGTCTCTGAACGAACAGGGGCACGGGTCAGTCTCGCGGTTACGGCGTGAGTGGCGCCGCCATCGGGTTCATCGGTAAACAGACCCAGTGACCAGGTGCCTCGATTGCGATACTGCCCCGCCACAATACCGGTAGATCGCCCGGGTGCGAACGCCGAACTCACCAGCGAACGCTCGCTGGTGTTCAGGTTGGTGTAGCTTGCGAGGCGCTCCAGGCCGAAAGGTTCTTTGAAGCGCCCCACCTGGGCTTCGAACCGGCTCGGGCCATCGTAAACAAGGTAGGCATCACCAAGATCCAGCTCTTTCTTGTCGGCTTCGATCTTGTAGCTGCCGTCCAGCTCTGCCTCCCAGCGCTTTCCCCAACTCAGTTCCAGTTCAAGCTTCGCATTGCGCAGTACGCCCCGGGTGGTGCTGCGCTCGCCATCCTCGTCATAAAACGCACCGTAATGGTCGACACCGGCGGCAACATAACCACCCAGTTCGGCTTCCAGCGGTGACGCCATAACAAGCAGGGGTTGCAGGCTAAACGCCAGGGTCAGACCGATAACCAGCAATGCCCATTTCAGCTCAGCGAACATGATCGGGCTCCTGTCGAAAGTGCATGCGCAACAGGGCGGTATCCCGCAGGTAGCTGACCGACACCACATCCACCCGGAACACATCCAGACCGGTGCGATCACGAAGGTCGGCAATGAGCAGTTCCCGACGGTCCCGATGGACGTTCTCGATCTTTTCGTACTCTACCTCCCTCTCGCTATGCCTGGGCAGGAGCACCCGGGTCTCAAGCACCAGCGACAGGACAATGACCAGCAGATTGAGACACACCAGCTCCAGGTGGTGCATGGTGCCAACCGCCGCCAGCAGGGCCATGGCAATCACCAGAAACAGATAGGTCATTTCCTTGATGCCCAGCGCCTCGGTTCGGTACCGGAGCATAGAGAAGACAGCGAAGAGTCCGAAGGCAAAACCCATGGTGACGGTGACCGAATGCAACAAGGCAGTCACCAGAAAAACACCGACGCCGAACAGAATGAACGAGGCGGCGTTCTCCCGATGGCGGGAAAAGGCGTAGTAGCAACGGATCAGCACGAACACCGAGGCCGTATTGATCAAGAGCCGGATCACAAAATGGAAATCAACTGCAGATTCCATGGAGTCTCCTCAACAGCGGTTTGAAGCGATTGGTTTTGCATTCGTGGCCGAACAACAGGCTGGTGCCGATACAGTACTTGCTGAACTGCACGGGTCGGCAGCCAAGCTGACCAAGGCGGTCAAGCAGGGGAGAACAGGGGGTTTTCCGATCATACTTGACCTCGAAAACCGCAACGTCGGGCAGGCGAAGACCGTTTTGGCGGTCGACCGAATGAAACGCCAGTCCGGTATCCAGGGTGATGCGCTCAGTCCCTAATGGGCTCATCAGGGTCATCCGACGATAGCTAACAAAAAGAGCCGGCAGCATCCCTGCCACCGGAAGGCCCAATTGCTCTTCCAGAAAGTGGCTCACCTGGCCGATCGCAACGGTTTGCGGGGTGAGCGGTAACCGGTTCTTGATGGTTCTCTCTCGATTACTCTTTTTCTTCACCTCCAGGAAGCTGTCCCCGGTTTCGCGGTAGTGCCGTATGCGAAGTTTGAATCGATTCAATTTGCCGTTGTGGTGATCCAGGTACAGCTGACGTCCGGGGGTGTCGAAATACAGGGTGTCGTAGGTGAATCGCCGGTTGCCGTCGATCTCCAACATGGAGTAGTGGTGCTCCAATCCACGCAGGCAAGCATCCAGCAGGTGGACCGGCACCAGGAACTTGGTGTCGACCCGGTCAATCAAACGGGCCTGCATCTGATCAGCCAGGCTGTGCCCGCGGAACCCTTCCCGCGGGCCGGTGACGGCCATGTTCATTGGATGCCCGAATCGTATTCCAGGGTGGCATCCAGGGTCAGTTCCACGTCGCCCTCACTGGCGCCGGTGCCTGCTCGGGTGATAGCAATACTGCCTTCTGCCCCCAGGGCCAGGGTACGCACATCGCCGGGCTGGCTTTCGTCCACTTCGAACAGCAGAGCGTTCGTGGCAAAGCCGTGGAACTGATGGGTACCGGGCACGTAGTCGGATGCCTCGATAAACAGTTGCAGCACATAGGGTGTGAAGTTGTCGTTGATATCCGCGCCAATCAGCAGGAGGCTGATCACCGCCGGTTTTGATTCTCGATCAACCGAGTAAACCAGGCTGTCCACCTCGAAGGCGGCAAACGTCAGGCTCGCGTTCACCGCCCGACCTCCCGGCAGCGTAAAGCGGAAGGCACCTGTGTCGGCACCGTCCTCGGACTTGATGGTGCCGGTCAGGCTGGTTGTCGCCGGGGCACCGCAGTCAGGCTCTGTATCCGAAAGCCGATATACTTCCCCGGTGGGCGTTTCTTCGGCGATGGCCTGTTCAATGACGGCCCTGCGCGCTGGCCGGTAGTCGCCATCGCCGGGCTCACCGCGGCCGTTGATAAAGGTTTTCAGGCTGGCTGCCGCGTCCGCGGTGGTTCCCGTAAGTTCGCGAATCCGCTCCACTTCCGCCAGTAATGCGGTTTCGTCCCACTGGGTGGCCAGCAGGTCTTCGAGCTCGGCCTCATAGCGCGCCCGGTACTCGGGAATATTGAACAACCGGTCGGCCAGCGAGAAATTGCGATAGAGCACCCCCGTCAGGGGCTTGAGGGGATGCGCGCCACGGAATGCCGTATCGGCACCCCAGGGAATAAAATGGAACAGGCCGTCTGCGGGGTCCCGGTAGATGTGGAAGTTGTTGGCGTTACCCGTGGCGGAATCCCAGGCGCCCAACAGTGTTTCCACCGCCCAGAACCGGATAAATTCATCCACATCCACCAGCTGCGGCAATACATTCACCATCTGCTCATCGGGCAAGGCCAGAGCATCGGTAACGGCCTGCAGGTCAGTACGGTCGTTCTCTTTTTCGTTGGTTTTCTTCTCGAAACGCTGGCTCAGCCAGGTGCCGAAATCCGCCGTCTGGGCCTCGTACTGGTTGCCATCGTCGTCGCCGAATGCCCGTGCCAGAAACGGCTTCTTGATGGATTCGACATTGGTAAACACACCCAGATCCTGCCCATTCACCGACACCCTGGCGTAGTTGCATTTCGGCGCGGCGAGCCCGGCCTGGCGGAACTGGTCATAGGCCAGGCACTGGCGGGCATTGGAGGGGTCCTGACGGTTATTGTTCAGGGTCATCCGGGTCATATTCTGATAGGTGCGGCCAGGCCAGAGATCGTCAAAATCGAGCTTGAGAGAGGGAATGCTGGGGCTCAGCGAACCCATGTAGCCTTTCTTGCGCACAATCACCCGGTCCATGCGGTCACCGTCGATGGTGACACTGGCGGAAAATTCCGTGTAGTCGAACTCGGGGACACATTCCCGGTCGGTGCTGGCCAGGGTGCGGGCTTCCGATTTCAGTTGGCTGAAATCGGCAGGGCTCATGGTGACCGACACGTTTATCAGCCGATCAGGATCGTAAAGTTCGGCATCGCCGCCGATATTCACGGGCTCCGCAGGTGGTTCGAAATCGGAAGGGCTCGAAACCTCGGTGTCTCCACCTCCGCCACCACAGCCGGCCAGCAGCGCCATGCCGACAAACGCCAGTGACCAAAGCCCGTGTCCATAGCCAGTTTTCCGGCCAAACGTTGTTATTTTCATCTGTTACTCCCTCAGATGTTCTGAAACCTGCCGGTGTCGAAAACCGGTTGAGGGAGTATTTCGCGAAGGGGTTTGGGCTGTATGTAAGAACGTCTTACAGGAGCTGTCAGGCCGGGGCAGAAGTCAGCAGGCTGGTCATCAGGGCCCTGAGCCGGTTGGGTTTCACCGGCTTGTTCAGGATTGGCAGGTACTGGGCGCGCAGTATCTTGCGGGTGTCGTCGCTGCGATCTGCAGTGATGATGGCGGCAGGAATATCCCTGCCAATGAAGCGACGAACACCGTGCACGGCATCGTATCCGGTTCGCTCATTGTTCAGGTGGTAATCAGCGAGAATGATCGCAGGAATCCGCCCGGTTTGCTCGAGAGTCTCTACAGCTTCGGCTTTGCTGGCGGCCGTCAGTACCTCACAGCCCCACTTCTCAAGCAGCAACTGCATGCTCTCAAGTACCGCCGGCTCGTTGTCGATGACCAGCACCGGCACGCCGTCAAATCCATCGGCGAAATTGTTCAGCGAATCGGCGCGACCCAGATCCGGGCTGGCCTGGGCGGGTTCCAGCGGCAGGGTCAGTACGAACCGGGAACCACGGCCGGGCCTTGAGGCCACATCTATATCGTATCCGAGTACCCGGACCATCCGTTCCACGATGGCCAGACCGAGACCGACACCCTGACGGCCGCCAGTACCCTGAGGCAACAGCTGGTGAAACTCGGTAAATATGTCTCTCAGCTTGTCCTCCTCGATTCCGACACCTGTGTCCCAGACTTCAATTCTCAGACGGTCGCCCCGAGATCTCAAAGCCATGACAACTCCACCCTTGCGGGTGTAGCGGAAGGCATTGCTGAGCAGGTTTCGGAGGATACGGATGAGCATGCGCTGATCCGTTCGTACCATCGCCGGAATGGTCCGAACCCGGAACCCGAGGCCGGCATTGCTGGCAACGGCCTCGAACTCCTCTCCAAGGGATTTGGCCAGGGTGGCCACATCGGTATAAACCAGGTCCGGCTTCATTGCCTGTTGGTCAAGCTTGGAAATATCGAGCAGGTCTGCAAGTAGGTCTTCCGCGCCCTCCAGAGCCCGATGAACCTGGTGAACCATGCGGGTTTCCTGCTCGGGGAGCGTGCTGTCTTGAAGCGCGGAGATCATTAGACGGGCGGCGTTCAGGGGCTGGAGCAGGTCATGGCTGGCCGCGGCAAGGTACTTGTCCTTGCTGCGGTTGGCCTCTTTTGCCGCCTCCATGGCAACAAAGAGCTCGCGCTCAACCTTCTCGCGCTCCTCAATCTGGTAACGAAGACCCACGTTGGCATTCTGCAGCTCTTCAGTCCGCTCTTCGACGCGCCGCTCCAGGGTGGCGTTCAATTGCTCCAGCTTTTGCCGGGCCAACACTCGTTCCGTGATGTCCGCCACGAAAGCTTCCACCACTTCCGGACCAAGGTCCGGGCGCCTCAACAGGGTGACCGCAACGTGGACCGGCGTGCGATCAGCACGCTGGAAGCGGGTTTCCCGGGCACTCAGGCTACCCTCGTCGAGGAGCTCCTGACGTATGGCATCGAACTCACTGGAACTGCAGAAAAGCTGTTCCCGGAGCCGGATGACCTTGTCCGTGAGCGCCTCGGGGCTGTCATAACCGCAGATTCTGGCCATGGCGGGATTACAAGCCAGAAATCCGCCTCGCAGGTTGGCCTGGAAGATTCCGTGCAGGGCATTCTCGAACAACCACTTGTAGCGGTTACGTTCCTGCTCCAGCTCGTCAATGCGTTCCTGCAGAGCGGGGTAATAGTTCTTACGGACAGACTGGCTGCCCAGCCCCAGAAGATCGCCAATTCCGTAGCCGCTGTCGTTTTCGCCGTCCTTGATGTCAGAGGGCTTCTTCATAGACAACCTGGACATCCCGCAGCGATGACTTACGGGGGTTGGTGAGAATACAGGGGTCCTGCAGGGCAAATCCGGACAAATGCGGTATGTCGGATACCGAAACACCAAGCTGGGCCAGCCGTGCTTCAAGTCCAACCCGACGTTTGAGTTCCACAATGCGGTTCATTAGTCGCTTCTTGATTTCCGGTTTGGCCATACCACGGGTATCAATATCCATAGCCTCTGCGACCCGCCGGAAACGGTCCTCGGCAGACTGGAAGTTGTAAGCCACCACGTGCTCCAGGAGCAGCGCGTTACACAGGCCATGGGGCAAATCCAGGAACCCGCCCAGGCTGTGGGACATGGCGTGTACGGCCCCGAGAATGGCATTGGAGAATGCCAGCCCGGCCTGCATGGACGCCAGCATGATCTGCTCCCGCAGATACGGATCAGCGGTGTTGTCCACCAATGGCTCCAGATTCCGGTTGATCAGGCGGATCGCTTCAAGCGCGTGGGTGTCCGTCAGCGGGCCGCTGCCGGTGGACACATAGGCCTCAATGGCGTGCACCAGGGCATCCACCCCGGTACAGGCGGTGAGGTAGGCGTCCATGGTCTCGGTGACTTCCGGATCGATCAAGGATACATCTGGCACAACCGCCTTGCTGATGATCGAGAACTTGAACCGCCGGTTGGGGTCAGAAATGATCGCGAACTGGGAAACATCCGCTGAAGTGCCCGCCGTGGTCGGAATCAGTATCAGGGGCGGCGACGGATTGGTGATGGTGTCCACGCCCTCGAACTCGAGGATGCTGCGACCGTGGGTCGCGACAATACCGATACCCTTGGCGCAATCCATGGGGCTGCCGCCGCCGATGGCGACGATGACATCGCATTCACTGGATTTATAGAGTTCGGCCCCGGTCATCACCTCATCCACCTTGGGGTTAGGTGATACGCCGGTGTAAACGGTCGAGCGGATACCCGCATCGGTCAGCAGCGTTACGATTTCATTGACCCAGCCAGCGGCCGCCACGCCGGGATCGGACACCAGAAACACATGCCGGGCACCGAAATTACTGGCGAAGTTGGCCACGGACTTCCGGGAGCCGGCACCAAACACAATTTCCGGTGACACAAACTTTCGCAAGCTGGATATATCGTGACTCATCAGACTGCACTCGACCGCTTGTTGTTATAAGAATAGCCGAGAGTTTAACTCAAGTTCTCCGCCTGATCATTGGCCTTTTGGCTATGCTTTCGGTAGAAACTGAACATCCATTCGAGCATGCCGGCCAGGTTCTCCTGACGCCGAAACCCGTGCCCCTCATCCTCAAACCAATGCAGTTCAGGCGCCTGGCCGGCCGCTTTCATGGCGTCTGTCATGGCACGGGTCTGTTCTGGTACCACAACCTTGTCCTGCCCGCCCTGGAAAAAGATCACGGGCGCGGAAATCCGGTCAGCGTGGTACAGCGGCGTGCGATCCCGCCACCGCTCCGGATACGCTTCCGGCGTGCCCAATAGCCAATCCAGATAACCGGATTCAAAGCGATGGGTCATGGCTCGCAAACGCATCGGATCTGTCACGCCGAACATACTTGCTCCGGCAGTAAAACGTTGGCTCCGGATCATGGCCATCAGTGCCGTGTACCCCCCGGAGCTTCGCCCCTGGATAAACACTCGGCTGCCATCGACCAGGCCAAAAGACGCGAGATGATCTGCCGCCCGCTCCATATCCGCGACATCCACTTCACCCCACCGACCTTCCAGCGCCAGCCGGAAATCACGACCAAAGCCGGTACTGCCACGGTAGTTGATTTCGGCGACAGCAAATCCCCGCTGACACCAATACTGAATCTGGGGATTGAACACCGGATAAGCCGCAGATGTCGGGCCGCCGTGGGCTACCAGAATCAGCGGCGGCAGATCCGGCGAGGCAAGTTTCGGAGTGTAGAAAAAGCCATGGATAGGCGCTTCACCGGCGTGCAGTGCCGGAACCTCGATATCGAGTGGCAGCGCCGCACGGGCGCCCGGCATGGCTTCCTCGCCGCCGGCAATGGTATGGGTCTGGCCGGTCTCGACATCAATCATGAGAACTGTGTCCAGACGGCTCGCAGACCGCCCGATGCAGTAAACGTAGCCGCTGGTCGACTGAAGGCAACGGAAGTCCCCGAAGTCCCGCGCCACCCGCAGGTCCTCACCCGTATCTCCCCGGCTGAGCCAGAGCTCGCCGGTGCTGTTGCAGAAGCGGACCCTCGCCCAGTTGCCCTTGCCGGTCGGGCAGTGGTGAGATTCGCCTAATTGCCAGGGTGCGTTTGCATGATCCCGGGCCGAAGATTCGCTGGCGTGCCATCCGCCCTCGACCGAAGTATCGATACGCCAGGGTTGCCACCAGCCCTCGTGGTCAGACATTGCCCAAAGCTCATTGCCATCAAACACCGGCTGCTGAACCGAAGCGTCAGAGGGCGTTGGCCATTCCCGGCATTGACCCAGCGCTCCATCATCAGACACGTTTGCCGTCCACAGTCGGGTGCGCAACCAGGGCATATCCGGAAGCTGCCAACTCACCCAGGCCAACCTTTGGCCATCGGCGGAAAGGGCCGGTGCACTGTAAAAGTCCTGGCCGGAGTGAAGTACCTCTCGTTCGCCCTGCATGGAGACAGCCACCAGTTGCTGCTGGCCGTTCGCTTCCCGCACAGCCAGCACTCGCTGACGGGCTTCATCGGCCACCAGACCGCCATAGGCCGCCTCAGGGTCATTGGTCAGGCGGGTGCATTCGTCTCCAGCATGGCCGATGAACCTTATTTGCTGGTCCTCACCCACCACAAACACACCGTGCTCGTTCGCTGCCAAAGCACCTCCACCATAGCCATTGACCCGGCTGCGGATCCCGAGATGATTGGGGCCAAGACGGATCGGACCATGATCGGAGAGATGCCAGAGGGTATTGCAGCCCAGGGCCGGATCGGTCTGCAACCAGAAAACGCCGGCCGACGACACGGCCAATTCCCCGCGCTGGATATGCATTGCGCAGGCCTCATAGGCACTCATTGCTGCTTTGTCGTGAGAAAAGCCCGCAAAAGTAGAGGCTGAAATAGAGCTTTCAGCCCCTGAAGAATAACCTTGAATTGTCCGCATTTCGGTAAACCAGTCCAGTCAGGCCGGCCGTGGCGTGATCCGCAGCTCTCCTGGCTGCCAGTATTCGATCATGATACGACGATTTGCTGCATACTGGATCTGCGTTATCCGCATTCCCGGTCAAAAGATAGGCCTGACAACGGCAGCCGCCGAAGTCCTTTTGCTTCTCATCGCAGGAACGACAGGGCTCCGGCATCCAGCTGTCACCCCGGTAGTGATTGAATCCCGGGCTGTCGTACCAGATGTTTTGGAGATCCATGTCTCGCACATTGGGGAATTCAATCGGCAGCAGCCGGGCACTGTGACACGGCAGGGCAGTGCCATCCGGCGCCACGGTCAGAAACAGGTTGCCCCAGCCATTCATGCAGGCCTTGGGCCGTTCTTCGTAGTAGTCCGGCGTCACGAAGATCAGCTTCATGGCCGATCCGGACTGCTGCAGCCGTTCCCGGTACTGGTTTACCTCCTGTTCGGCTTTGACCAGTTGCGCCCTGGAAGGCATCAGCCCTTCCCGGTTTTCGAAGGCCCAGCCGTAATACTGGCAGGTGGCCAGCTCCACAAAGTCCGCCCCCAGGCGCTCGCACAAATCCATGATGTCGTTCATCTGGTGGATGTTGTGGCGGTGGATCACGAAATTGAGCACCATGGGATAGCCGGCTTCCTTCACCGCCCGGGCCATGGCCAGCTTCTGGTCAAAGGCTTTTCGGGAACCCGCCACGGCGTTGTTCAGCTCGGGATCGGACGCCTGAAAGCTGACCTGGATATGATCCAATCCAGCCTCGGCAAAAGCATCCACCTTGGCCTCTGTCAGACCAAGCCCTGAAGTAATGAGGTTGGTGTAATACCCCAGTTGCCGCGCCTCGCCGATCAGCTCCGCCAGGTCCTGGCGCACCAGGGGTTCGCCCCCGGAGAAGCCTAATTGGGCCGCGCCCATTTTCCGCCCCTGTCGAAGCACACTCACCCACTCCTCGGTGGTCAGTTCCCGTTCGGTCTGGGCAAAATCCAGCGGATTGGAGCAATAGGGGCATTGCAGCGGGCAGCGATAGGTCAATTCCGCCAGCAGCCACAGGGGCGGTCCGGCATTGTGGGGGTTGGTGCAGCTCATGACAGTTCGATCCAGTGTTGTTGCCGGGCGTCCTGCAGGAACTCACTCACGTCCTTGCCGAGCGGGCCGGCGTCCGGGAACTGTTGTTCCAGGCTCGTCACAATATCGGCCACGCTACGCTGACCGTCCACCTCGTTGAGAATGGCGCCTGCACTGCCGTTGAGCTTTACCATGCCCTCGGGATACAGCAACACATAACTTTCCTGGGCCGGTTCCCACTGGAACCGGAATCCCCGGCGAAATCTTGGTATCTCCTGCATACCCACCTCCATCACAGACCCCGGTGCCAGACCTGGTCGTCGGTCACGGTGTGGTATGGCGGGGTACGGTGGCCGTAGGCCATGGTCATGGCATCCAGCATGGTCCAGAGAATGTCCAGTTTGAACTGCAGGATCTCCAGGGCCCGGGTCTGCTGGGCCTCGGTGGTGAAGTGGTCCAGGGTGATGGTCAGACCATGCTCCACGTCTCGTCTGGCTTCCGACAGGCGCTTGCGGAAGTAGCTGTAGCCGCTCTCCTCAATCCAGGGATAGTGGGCAGGCCAGCTGTCCAGTCGGGACTGGTGGATTTCCGGGGCAAACAGTTCGGTCAGGGACGAACAGGCCGCCTCCTGCCAGGTCGCCCGGCGGGCGAAGTTCAGGTAGGCGTCCACCGCAAAGCGGACACCGGGCAACACGTGGCGCTGGTCAATCACTTCCTCCCGGCTCAGGCCCACCGCTTCGGCCAGGGATAGCCATGCCTCAATGCCGCCGACGTCGCCGTCGTGGCCATCGTGGTCCAGAATCCGCTGCAGCCAGAGCCGGCGCACACCAGCGTCCGGGCAGTTGGCCATGATGGCGGAGTCTTTCTGGGGAATCTTGATCTGGTAGTAGTACCGATTGGCCACCCAGCCGCGGATCTGTTCGGGCGTGCACTGCCCGCCGTACATGGCTTTATGGTACGGGTGGTGGATGTGGTAGTACTGGCCCTTGGCGCGCAGGGCCTGCTCGAAATCCGTCCGGTTCATGGCGGTGTTGGCTTTGGCGTTCATGGCTGCCCCGACAGGTCGATGTGCATTCCGTCCCAGGACACCTCGATACCATGGCGGGTCAGCTCCGCCCGTTCCGGGGAATCCTCATCCAGGATCGGGTTGGTGTTGTTAATGTGTATCAGGATCTTGCGGCTGGCCGGCATGGCATCGAGCACCTCGATCATGCCGCCCGGGCCGCTCTGGGCCAGATGGCCCATGGCCTGGCCGGTCTTGGTGCCCACTTCCTGGCGGATCATCTCGTCGTCGTGCCAGACGGTCCCGTCTACCAGCAGCACGTCGGCCTGGCGCATCCAGCCGAGAATACAGTCATCCGGCTCGCCCAGTCCGGGGGCGTAGAGCACAGTCTGGCCGGTACGGGTGTCTTTCAGGAACAGACCAATGTTATCGCCCGGGTGTGGGTTGTCCCGGCGCGGTGAATACGGGGGTGCGTTGCTCAGCAGCGGAATGGCGGTCAGCTCGATGGATGGTGCGCAGGGAATGGTAAAGCGCGTCTGCTCGGACGCCTCTATGCGCTGCCAGTTCAGGCCACCGTTCCAGTGCTCGAGCATGGTGAACAGGGGAAAACCACCGCTGAGGTCTTCATGCACCTGTTCGGTACACCAGACGTCCAACGGCAGTCCCTCGCGCAGGGATAGCAGGCCGGTGGTGTGGTCCACCTGGCTGTCCATCAGCACAATGGCATCAATACCGGTATCCCGCAGAGCACGGGCCGGCTGCATCGCTTCGAAGGATGCCAACTGAGCGCGAATGTCGGGGGACGCGTTAAACAGAATCCAGTGCTCGCCGTCTTCACTGACGGCAATGGAGGACTGGGTACGGGCCCGGGCGTTCAGGGTGCCCTTGCGGAAGCCGTCGCAGTTGGCGCAGTTACAGTTCCACTGGGGAAAGCCACCGCCTGCGGCGGAGCCCAGAACGTGAATAAACATGGTGGGTCACTCCACAAGCAAAACGGCCAGCGCAAGGCTGGCCGTTTCAGCACTCAGCAGTTGGCGAAGTACATGGTGACTTCGAAACCGATGCGGAGATCTTCGTAGGCTGGTTTGGTCCACATAATGCTCACCTCTATTGTCATGATTGTTAGCGCATTGCGGGTGAATCAACGACATTGCCGATAACCCAGTTCCCATCCTATCGGCCGGGGCAAGGGGCCAATATGGTACTTTGGAACTGTTTTGGTGCCTCCCTAGGTCGCAAAATCCGGGCGACGGAAGTGACTCCGGCCTGAAACGAAAAAAGGCCCTGGGAAGGGCCAAAAGAGAGTGACAGAAAAACCCGAACTCTCATCAGAGAGTCGCCCCGGCCAGACACCGGGGAATGAAGGTGCACATCCGCTGTGCTGACTCACAGGCGGGCCCGTGTGGGAGGCCCGCTTACCGCTCACAGATTCAGAAGAAACCCAGCGGGTTGGTGTCGTAGCTGACCAGCATGTTCTTGGTCTGCTGGTAGTGCTCAAGGGCCATCTTGTGGGTTTCACGGCCAACACCGGACTTCTTGTAACCACCGAAGGCTGCGTGGGCCGGGTAGGCGTGGTAGCAGTTCATCCACACACGACCGGCCTGGATGTTACGACCCATCCGGTAGGCGAGGTTGGTGTCGCGGGTCCAGACGCCGGCACCGAGACCAAACTCGGTGTCATTGGCGATGGCCAGTGCCTCTTCCTCGGTTTTGAAGGTGGTAACACCGACAACCGGTCCGAAGATCTCTTCCTGGAAGACGCGCATCTTGTTGTCGCCCTTGAACAGGGTCGGCTGGATGTAGAAGCCGTTGTTGAATTCCTCATCCAGATGCTCGCGGTCGCCACCAGTCAGGACCACAGCGCCCTCTTCCTTACCAATGGCCAGGTAGGACATGATCTTGTCGAACTGTTCCTTGGACGCCTGGGCGCCAACCTGAACATCGGTGTCCAGCGGGTTGCCGCGCTTGATCGACTTGGTGCGCTGTACCACCTTCTGCATGAACTCTTCGAACATGTCTTCCTGAACCAGCGCACGTGACGGACAGGTGCACACTTCGCCCTGGTTGAAGAACGCCAGAACCAGGCCTTCCACGCACTTGTCGATGAATTCCGGCTCGGCCTTCATCACGTCAGAGAAGTAGATGTTCGGGGATTTGCCACCCAGCTCAACCGTGGACGGGATGATGTTTTCTGCCGCGCATTTGAGGATGTGAGAGCCAACCGGCGTGGAGCCAGTGAAGGCAATTTTGGCAATACGCTTGCTGGTGGCCAGGGCCTGACCGGCCTCGATGCCGTAACCGTTGACGATGTTCAGCACGCCCGGCGGCAGCAGGTCGCCAATAATTTCCATCAGTACCAGGATGCTGGCCGGGGTCTGCTCGGCCGGCTTCAGCACGGTGCAGTTACCAGCCGCCAGGCAAGGGCCCAGTTTCCAGGCCGCCATCAGCAGCGGGAAGTTCCAAGGAATGATCTGACCAACAACGCCCAGGGGCTCGTGGAAATGGTACGCCACGGTGTTGTGGTCGATCTCGCCCATATGGCCTTCCTGGGCACGGATACAACCGGCGAAGTACCGGAAGTGGTCGGCGGCCAGGGGAATGTCGGCGTTCAGGGTTTCACGAACCGCTTTGCCGTTATCCCAGGTTTCGGCAACCGCGAGCTTCTCGAGGTTGGCCTCGATGCGATCGGCAATCTTCAGCAGGATGTTGGAACGCTCGGTTGGTGAGGTCTTGCCCCATGCCGGCGCTGCCTTGTGCGCGGCATCGAGTGCGAGTTCGATGTCCTCAGCGCCGGAACGCGGAATTTCGCAAATCACTTCGCCAGTAACCGGGGTGATGTTCTCGAAATACTGGCCTTTTACCGGGGCAACCCACTCGCCACCGATGTAGTTCTCGTAACGGGATTTGAAAGAAACGACGGAGCCATCCTTTCCTGGTTGTGCGTAGATCATGATCTCGACCTCTTGTTGTGTTTGTCGCAGGGCAACGCGGCCTTTCGCGTTTACTCATTCAATGTAGACCTCAATCTTCGAGGTTTGAATGATGCGATGGAGGCGAAAAACTCCTCCCTTGGTAGTAGATGGCTCGAAGGCCACGCCACCAGTGACCCGACTCCGAAATCAAACTCCGAAAATAAACGCACGAAAAGCGCACTGATTGATGCACCAAAAAAGTGCACCCGCCCAGGCAGGAAGCACCTATACTCCACGATCGGACCACGACCTCAATGAAATCAAACAGTTGGCGATTGGCATGGACTCTGCAGTGAACAGCGTACGCAGCGAGACGTCGGTTACTGAAACCACAATCAAAGCGCCACAATCTGACCAATGGTCAACTAGGGTTCCGGTCTGCCAACAGTGAAAGCAGACGACTGGTCCGAGAGTTGACGACCTTTTCCAAGGTTACACGGCGGGACAAAAGCCCGGGAGGATCGCTCAGTTACTGACGCCTCTCGCTTTTTTGGATGCCCTAACCAGGAGGAAAAGGCCATGTTGCAAACCGCAGCCTCCCCGTATGCAACACCCCTCTACGACGATCTGATTCCCGGCGGATCCCACTGGTCCTTTATCATGCGCCGCGGCCATATGCTGCGCCTGATTGACGAAACCGGCGGGGCCAACGTCGGCATGTTGATGTACAACCCCGAGAATCCCCTCGAGCGTTACAACATGCCGGATACCCTGAAGAACCAGCACACCTTTCTGCTTACCAAAGGCCACGTCTTGTTATCCGACATGGGCCGGGTCTTTGCCTCCATCATCCGTGATGACCTCGGCTGGCATGACACCGTCGCCGGCACCTGCAATGCCGACCTGGTGGAACAGCGCTGGGGCAAAAAGACCTACCAGGAAGCCCACAACCACTACCACCGTAATGGCTTCAACAGCTTCCTGAACGAGCTGGCGAAGTACGGCCTGGGCAAGAAAGACCTGACCGCCAACCTGAACTGGTTCAGCAAGGTGAAAACCGATGACGACGGCAACATGACCTTCGCCGAGGGTCACTCCCACGCCGGCGCCACCGTCGACCTGCGCTTCGAGATGGACACCATCGTGGTACTGCACACCTGCCCGCACCCGATGAACACGGCCAGCGAATACCCCAGCCATCCGCTGCGCTACCAGTTGTTCAAGGCAGCCCCGGTGACCGACGCCGATCCGTGCAAGATCTCGTCACCGGAGGCCGCCCGGGCCTTCGCCAACACCGCGCTCTATCACCTGATGCAGTAATGGGAGGCCCGATATGATCAAGCAAAGCAATTTGAAGCCTGAGAACGCTGCCTTCCGCGAAACCGTCCCGGCGGGCGAGTATTTCCTGAAAGTGGTAAAAGCCGGCGAAACCGTCCGCATTCTGGACCTGGAAGGCAACCAGGCCGCCGACACCCTGTTCTACAACGCCCACAACCCGACCGAACGCTATAGCGCCGTCGACACCATCCGCGAGCAGGGCAACGTCTATCTGACGGCCGGCTCCAAGCTGATGTCCTCAGAAAACAATGTGATGCTGGAAATCACCGCCGACACCTGTGGCCGCCACGACACACTTGGTGGCGCCTGTGCGGCCGAAAGCAACACCACGCGCTATGCCCTCGAGAAGAAGTGCATGCACGCATGCCGCGACAGCTGGCTGGTGGCCGTCACCGAACACGAAGAACTGGGCATGACCAAGCGAGACATCACCCACAACATCAACTTCTTCATGAATGTGCCAGTGACCGCCGACGGTGGCCTGACCTTCGCCGATGGCATTTCCGATGCCGGTAAATACGTGGAGCTGGAAGCGAAGATGGACGTGCTGGTGATGATCTCCAACTGCCCGCAGCTCAACAATCCCTGCAACGGCTGGAACCCGACACCGATTGAGGTGCTGGTATGGAACTGACCGGCGCCCTCAATAACCCCGACAAAGTCCTGATCGCCAACCGCGGCGCCATCGCCTGCCGGGTGATCCGTACCCTGCGTGAGATGGGCCTGACCTCTGTTGCAGTCTACGCGGAAGCGGATTCCGATTCGCTGCATGTGCGTCAGGCGGACGAGGCCTATTCCCTGGGCGAGGGGCCAGCAGCGACCACCTACCTGGATCAGGACAAGCTGTTTGAAGTCATCCGTAAAAGTGGTGCCGGCGCCATTCACCCTGGCTACGGCTTCCTGAGCGAAAATGCCGATTTTGCCCGGCGCTGTGAAGCCGAAGGCGTGGTTTTCCTGGGCCCGACACCCGAGCAGATGGAGCAATTCGGGCTCAAGCATACGGCCCGGTCGCTGGCCCAAAGCGCCGGCGTACCGCTGTTACCAGGCACCGACTTGCTGACCAATCTGGAGGAAGCGCTAAAAGCCGCCGACACCATCGGCTACCCGGTGATGCTGAAAAGCACCGCCGGCGGTGGCGGCATTGGCATGTCCCGCTGCTACGGCCCGGACGATCTCAGCAAAAGCTTCGAGTCGGTCCAGCGCCTGAGCCAGAACAACTTCAGCAACAGCGGCGTGTTCCTGGAAAAATTCGTGGAACATGCCCGCCATGTGGAAGTACAGCTGTTTGGCGATGGCGGAGGGCAGGTGTTGGCCCTGGGCGAGCGTGACTGCTCGGCCCAGCGTCGCAACCAAAAAGTGATCGAGGAAGCTCCGGCGCCAGGGCTATCTGACGACGTCCGCTCCCGCATGCACGCCACAGCCCGTCAGCTGGGTGAAAGCATTGGCTACCGCAGCGCCGGCACCGTGGAGTTTATCTACGACCCGGACACTACCCAATTCTACTTCCTGGAAGTGAATACCCGCTTACAGGTGGAGCACGGTGTGACCGAGCAGGTGTATGGCGTGGATCTGGTCCAATGGATGGTGGAATTGGGCGCAGGCACCCTGCCCAACCTGGCAAAACTGGGCAGCAACCTTGTCCCTTCCGGTCACGCCATCCAGGCCCGGATCTATGCGGAAGATCCCAACAAGGATTTCCAGCCCGGCGCCGGCCTGCTCACCAACGTGGCCTGGCCCAACGAGGATGGCCTGCGAATCGATACCTGGATTCAGCCGGGCACGGAAGTGTCCCCGCTCTACGACCCCATGCTCGCCAAGGTGATCGTGCATGAGTCCGATCGCGAGTCGGCCCGTCAGCGGTTGATGCAAGCCCTGGACGACAGCCAGCTCTATGGCATCGAGACCAATCTCAAGTATGTGCGCCAGGTGCTGGACGACCCACGCTTCGCCGAAGGGCGACTGTTCACCCGTACTCTAAACGAATTCCATTACCAGCCAGCCACGGTGGATGTGATCAGCGGCGGCACTCTGACCACCATTCAGGACTACCCCGGTCGCATCGGCTACTGGGAAGTCGGCGTGCCGCCGTCCGGCCCTTTCGACAGTTATTCATTCCGGCTTGGGAATCGACTGCTGGGCAATCCCGAAGGGGCTCCGGGCCTGGAAATCACCCTGAAGGGCCCGGTGCTGACCTTTAATCGCGCCACTCAGATCGCCCTGACGGGCGCCCAGCTGGACGCCACGCTGGATGATGAGCCCGTGGCTTTCTGGCAGGTGATCGACGTGCCCGCCGGCGCTACCCTGAAGCTGGGCGCCACCACGGCGGACGGCGCCCGGGCCTACGTGCTGTTCCGCGGTGGACTGGACTGTCCCGAGTACCTGACCTCCTGCAGCACCTTTACGCTCGGCCAGTTCGGCGGCCACTGTGGCCGTGCCCTGCGGGCGGGCGATGTGCTGGCCCTGGCGGATTCCCAGCCAACCGGCCTGACCGCCCTGCCCGCCGAACTTAAACCAACCATCGGCAAGACCTGGAAACTGCACGTCACCTATGGGCCCCACGGCGCGCCGGACTACTTTACCGACGAGGACATCAACACCTTCTTTGCCAGCGACTGGGAGATCCACTACAACTCCAGCCGCACCGGCGTTCGCCTGATTGGCCCGAAACCGCAGTGGGCGCGAAGTGACGGCGGTGAGGCCGGCATGCACCCGTCCAATATCCACGACAACGCCTATGCCGTGGGCACCGTGGACTTCACCGGCGATATGCCCGTGATTCTCGGTCCCGACGGTCCCAGCCTGGGTGGTTTTGTTTGCCCGGTGACGGTCATCAGCGCGGACCTCTGGAAACTGGGCCAGTTGAAAGCGGGCGACAAGGTGAAATTTGTTCCGGTAAGCCAGGATCAGGCTGTGGCCCTGCGGGAGGCGCTGGACGAGTCCGTGGCCACACTGACCGCCGCGACCACTAACATCAAACCCATCAAGCCAACCACACCAATTCTGGACTCTCTGAGCACCAACGAGCATGAAACCGGCGTGGTCTACCGGGCCGCCGGCGACAATTACGTGCTGGTGGAATACGGCCCCATGGAGCTGGATATCCGCCTGCGCTTCCGTGCCCACGCGCTAATGCTGTGTCTTCGCGAGCAGAATCATGACGCCATTCTGGAGCTGACTCCTGGCATCCGTTCCCTGCAGGTGCATTACGACAGCCGGAAACTGAATCAGCGCACGCTGCTGGATCTGCTGATCGGCGCGGAAAAGGAACTGGAAAAACAGCCCGAGTGGGATGTGCCCGCGCGCATCGTGCATTTGCCCCTGTCGTGGGACGACGAGACCTGCCAGACCGCCATCGCCAAATACATGCAGTCGGTGCGCAAGGATGCCCCCTGGTGCCCGAGCAACCTGGAGTTCATCCGACGCATCAACGGGCTGGACAGCATCGACGAGGTAAAGAAAACACTTTTCGAGGCAACCTATCTGGTGATGGGCCTTGGCGATGTCTACCTGGGAGCGCCAGTCGCGACGCCGCTGGATCCCCGGCACCGGCTGGTGACCACCAAATACAACCCGGCCCGCACCTGGACCGCAGAGAATTCTGTCGGCATCGGCGGCGCCTACCTGTGCATCTATGGCATGGAGGGCCCGGGCGGCTATCAGTTTGTCGGTCGCACCCTGCAGATGTGGAACCGGTACCGCACCACTGACCTGTTTGAGCCCGGCAAACCCTGGCTGCTGCGTTTCTTCGATCAGGTGCGCTTCTACGAAGTCAGTGCCGAAGAACTGCAGCAGATCCGGAGGGACTTTCCCAATGGCGACTACCCGATAAAGGTCGAGGAAACCCGCTTCAACCTGAAGGACTACGAGCAGTTTCTGGCAAACAACGACGACGAAATCCAGACCTTCACCGCCAAGCGCAAACAGGCCTTCGATGAGGAACTGCAGCGCTGGATCGAGTCGGGCCAGATCAACTTCAGCTCCGAGGCGCCGATCGAAGAAACCGGCGAAGACGACATTGCCAACCTGCCAGCAGGCCAGCACGCGGTGGAAAGCCACGTAGCCGGCAACCTCTGGGAGTGCCTGGTGCAACCCGGCGATACCATCGATGCCCAGCGGCCGGTAGCGGTTATCGAATCCATGAAGATGGAAATCGAGTTACTGAGCCCCATAACCGGACGCGTAGTGGACGTGCGTCGGGAAGCGGGACAGGCGGTCTCGCCCGGAACCCCGGTCGTGATCGTCGAAGAGATTACCGAGTAATGCCATCAACCCAAAAAAACTGAAGAAAGACCAAACCTGCAAACACGGGCAAAGCCCGAGGAGAGACACCATGACTACACGCGACATCACCAAACGCCTGGCGGCCGGTCTGTTCACGGCCTCCCTGGGACTGGGATCCATGGGCGCAATGGCCCAGGAAAGGGATTCCTTCAGCATCGCCTGGACCATCTACGCCGGCTGGGTGCCCTGGCAGTATGCCGAAGACTACGGAATCATGAAGAAGTGGGCGGACAAGTACGATATCGAAGTGGATATCGTGCAGGTGAACGACTACATCGAATCCATCAACCAGTACACCGCCGGCCAGTTTGACGGCGTAGTCGCCACCAGCATGGACGGCCTGTCAATACCGGCCGCTTCCGGCGTGGACACGACTGCGCTTATCGTGGGCGACTACTCCAATGGTAACGACGGCCTCGTATCCAAAGATGCCAAGACCATCGAAGAGCTGGAGGGTGAAACCGTCCACCTGGTTGAGCTCTCCGTATCCCATTACCTGCTGGCACGTGCACTGGCAAGCGTCGGTCTCGAAGAGCGTGATCTGAGCGTGGTGAACATTTCCGATGCCGACTTGGTTTCCGCGTTCCAGACCGACGATGTCCGCCATGTGGCTACCTGGAACCCGCTGCTGGCCGAAGTGGAAGCCTACCCGGGTGCGACCAAACTGTTCGATTCCAGCCAGATTCCTGGCCACATCAAGGATCTGACCCTGGTGAACACCGAAACCCTGGAAGATAACCCCAAACTTGGCAAGGCACTTGTAGGTGCCTGGTTTGAAACCATGAGTATTCTGGCGTCCGATTCCGAGGAAGGTGAGGAAGCCCGGGCGTTTCTGGGTGAGTTGTCCGGCACCGACCAGCTTGGCTACGAAGCTCAGCTGGATGGCATGAAAATGTTCTGGAAGCCGGAGAATTCTGTGGAGTTCATCCGCAGCGATGAGGCCCGTGAGGCGATGGACAGCGTTCGACAGTTCTCTTTCGAGAAAGGGCTGCTGGGCCAGGGTGCGATGAGCCCGGACTTTGTCGGCATCGAGTTCCCGGATGGCTCCATCATGGGTGACACAAGCAATGTGAAACTGCGGTTTAACGACAGCTACATGCAGATGGCGGCTGACGGGGAGATCTGAGCGATCATCCGCTAAAACTCTGCTAGGATCGGGCACGATTAGTCGTGCCCTTTTTTGTTTAGACTTTTGGGGCGGATCGTCGTCGGGAGGCCTTCCCAAAACACGCTCCTTGCGGCACATCCATGTGACGCTTGGGCTCCGCCATCCATGGCTCCGCACAGTTTTGGGAAGGCCTCCCAACGCCGATCTTCCGACCATGGAGTTAACTTCTGAGAAACACCTTTTATGCGCCGTACCAAGGAAGATGCCGAGAAAACACGCCAGACGGTATTGGAAGCTGCTTTAAAACTCTTCAGCCGAGATGGTTACTCATTGACGACTTTGAGCCGTATCGCCAAAGAGGCCGGCTGCAGTCGGGGGCCGATCTACTGGCATTTCGAGAACAAGGACGACCTTTACGAGGCCGTACTGGCCTACTCCCAGGAACCACTGGAGGCCCTGGTCGCGGAGTGTTCGGGCATGCGGGAAACGCCCATCGAAGCCATGGATCATTTCATAGAGCACTGGCTGGGCTTGCTGGCCAATGATCGCAAGTACCGTCAGTCCTTTGAAATTCTGCTGAACAAAACCGAACTCACCGATGCCATGAGTCGGACACTGAAACGGGAACGGGCGCTGACCCGGTCGATTATCGCCATGTTTCGGGATCTGGTGAGCCAGGCCATCGAGCGGGGCCTGATTAGTACACGGGAAGAGCCGGAGGACCTGGGACTGCTGAGCTACACCTATCTGATGGGCATTACCCAGACCTGGCTGTTTGCGCCGAAGCTGTTTTCACTGAAACAGGAAACGGCGTTTTTCCAGCGACAATTCTGGCGACTGTTAGGCAAATCCAACTGAATGGCTCATTCGGCCAGCTAATCCTTTCACCATTCCGGCACCATAATCTTTTGCATTGTTTTACCCTCTGGCGCCATTGCTCGGCTAAGCTAATTGTGAGCAACCTCGTTTTTCACTGGATTGGCCAGAGACTGTTACCGTCCCACACAGCGCTCACTGCCTGGGTGTTGGCGGTTAATTTAAAAGGAACTTTTCGCTGTGACAAACGCCAGCATTCCCTACCCTTCAGATTCCAACACGGAACTCGCTTTTCCTTTCCCAGCCCTGGGAGGTGAGGACCTTCAAGCGTATAACACGCTTGTCAGAACCCTTTACCGCTGCCTCCATGACAACACCGGCTTCCAGCCTTTCTTTGATGCGTTCAAACATCATTTCAAAGCCCTGCAAGGTGGAATTCTCGGGCTGGCAAGCCACCCACAGCGCATGGTTTATGGCTGGACGTTTGGCTACCCGGAAGGGTTCGAAGAGTGGTATATCAACAGTGATCTGCCGGAACGGGACGAAGCGCTCACCCACTATGTAAAGCTTCCACCACGCCAGTTTGACTCCCTCCTTCGTGGTGACACCAGCCGTAGCATTCTCGATATTCTCAGCCCGGAAAGCCGTGCCTGGGTCGAGGAGGCTGGTATGGTCGATAGTGCCGGCATGTTGGTTACTCGTGAAACCGGTACCAATGTGGTATTCATTGCCAACCGGCACAAAGAGTTCGGTCCCTACACTTCAGACGAACTTCTGCAGATGAATCTGTTGGCTCCGCATATCGAGAATGCCGTTGCTCTGCACCTGAAACTGTATGAGACGCGCAGCGACAATGAAAACCTGGCGACAGCACTCAACCACGTGAAAAAACCGCTCATTGTCTTCAATGCACTGGGCAATGTTGCCCAGGCAAACGACGCCGCGCAGGCTCTGATGGAAAACAGCAAAAGCCTGTCCATCAACGACTCCGAAAGACTGCAAAGCTCAGACAGTCAGATTACCCGCAAGCTTCAGGATGCCATTACCACCTGCATCGTCCTCTCGCACAAAGGCATTCTCTCACCACAAACGGTATTTACTTGTCGCGGCCAGGAGCGTATCGCGGTCTGTTTGACGCCACTGATTGCTGATAGCGCTGAGAATAACGGCGTATTGGCGGAGCTGTTCAGTTTTGACTCCTCGCTGGAACCAGATCATGACCGATTGCAGACGCTGTTCCACTGTACACCAACGGAGGCGGCTGTCGCCGCGCTTCTGGCCCAGGGCCTGAGCGCCAGTGATGTCGCCGAGAGAAAACAGATTTCCATCCATACCGCCCGCCAACACATCAAGAGCCTGCTCGCGAAAAACGGCTATCGCAAACAGACGGAGCTGGTGTCCATGCTGGTGCGGGCATTGGCGTAGAGCGCAAGCCGTCACTTGAACCAATAATTGTTTTGCCGCTTTTACAGTTGCCAGACAAACAGTTACACATTTCAGAAAAGCTATAGGTTCAGAGCACTTAGTCGCTTTTCGGTGCAGCATACGTCGCAGAATCGGCCTCTCAATCATGCCCATCCCTAAAATGGGTCATGTCTTGATATAAATCCGATGCTAGTTTCCCGATTACCCAATCAATCTGATATTCATCAAAAAGGTGTGGTTATGGGAAAGTTCAAGAAGTTGACTCTGGCGACGGCCATTTCCTCTGCGTTCGTTCTTACCGGTTGTGGTGGTAGCAGCGGCGGTTCTTCCAATGACAGCAACACGGGCGGCACAACCGCCACTGAAACGGGCATCTTCGTTGACGCCGCAGTTGCCGGCATCAATTACACCACCTCACCAAGCGGCACATCCGGCCAAACCAACGCACTGGGCGAGTACAATTACGAAGCTGGCGATACCGTGGTCTTCAGCATCGGCGGCATCGACCTGCCGGCCGTCGAAGCCACCGGCCGCATCACCCCGGCCGACATGGGTAGCGGTGCTACAGACTGGAGCTCTGACCAGACCGTCGTGAACATCCTGCGCCTACTGCAGACCCTGGATTCCGATGGCGATGCCAGCAATGGCATTACCATTTCCGACGCTGTGCATACCGCTTTGCAGGATATGGATCTCGACCCCTCGCTCAGCGAGGCGGACTTCGAAACCCAGGCCAACACGGCCATCAACGCCACCGGCAAGACCCTGATTGCAACAGCAGATGCGGTTGAACACTTCAAGAGCTCCCAATCCGGCGACCTGGTTGGCAGCTGGGTCTTTGAGGAAGCTAATGGCAACGTCAACGTGCTGACTTTCCTGAATGACAGCGAATACCTGATTGCACACTCCAAGGCTGATGACGGTGACCAGCGGGCCGCAAGTGCGGAGTACGGCACCTACACCTGGGACAGTGCCTCCGGTCAACTCGAGCTGACACTGATTGACGAATCAGACCTCAGTGGTGGTCTGATCGACAACAATTCCCCCGCAACCTGGACAATGCAACTGAGCGACGGCGCACTCATGCTGACGTCTGTCGGAGAAAGCGAAGAAGTCAGGTTTGAAGCAGTGCGTAATGCCCAGCAAAGCCTGATCGGTAGCTGGTACCTGGGCGAAGGTTTTAACGAACAGAAGCAAATCGATCGTCACAACGTGCTCACCATTCTCGATGACAGCACCTACGTCGTTGTCCACAATGACAATAGCGAGGTCTACGACGGCGACGTCGTCGAGCCGGTTTCCTCAGAGTGGGGCACCTACAGCTTCGACGGTTCCACGTTTGCGGTAACCTCCGTGTCGGCGGAACTGGACGGCCCGGGAGGCCTGTTTGACGACCCGGCGAAAGACGAAGGCGGAAATGGTTTCGTCGATGGTCCGGCCGAGCTCCACCCGACAGGACAACTGACCCTTTCCGACAACCTTCCTGTTGCCGAAGGAGGCGAGCCATTTACCCTCCGTCGCCTGGGCCGTTATGCGGTCACGCTGAAGGACTTCGACGGCGACACCAAGCAGGTCTACGTCGAGGCCAGCGGCAACGACTTTATCGGTGGCGTTACCCAGACCCTCAGCTTTGCCGATATCGATGGCCGAACGCCAGCCGAGGCCGGCATCTACAACATGGATGCTCCGGATAGCGCGACCATTGATCTGGTGCTGAACCAGGATGGCAGCGGTTACATGGACTTTGATGTCACTGGCGACCAAAACCAGATCGACAGCAACGGTTGGTCCGTCCTGACTTCCGGCTCCCTCACCTACGTGGAGGGCGGCGCGGAATGGACCTACCTGCCGATTGAAGGTGACAGCCCCTACACCACGCTGGTGTACCAGGGCGACATGGATCTCATGTTCATCACGGAAGTGACCGAGGCCCCCCAGTAAAGCAGGAATCTTCTGCCCAATCAGAGCCCGTAACGTGGGCTCTCGAATGACTGAGGAACCCCGGTTTTCCGGGGTTCGCTTTGTTTGGCGTTACGCTCACGATTACGAACCTTGGCACTCTCTTTCAAGTAATTTCCGTTTGCGATCCAGCCCCCAGCGGTAACCGCCCAGGGAGCCGTCACTGCGCAACACGCGATGGCAGGGAATCAGCACGGCGATGCGATTGCGACCGCAAGCCGAGGCCACAGCTCGAACGGCTTTGGGCTCACCCAGTCGCCTTGCCAGTTCCGTATAACTCACGACCTCGCCCTCGCGAACGCTCAAAAGAAGCTTCCAGACCCGTGTCTGGAAAGCAGTGCCACGGATATCCAGAGGAACCTCCGGGCGAGGCGTGTTCTGGCTGAGGTGGTCGTCCAGGGCGACAATCCAGGCATCCAGTTCTGGTGACATCTTTGCCTCAGAGGGGGAGAGTCGTGCCTTCGGGAATTCCTGTTTTAGCTGCTCTCGCAGGGCCACCTCGTCGTCCCCGAATTCGGCAAAACATACACCTTGATCAGTGGCGGCCATCATCAACAAACCAAGTGAGGATTGCCGGCAGGCATAGGTAATGGTTTCACCCTCTCCCCCCTTGCCGTAACGGGACGGCGGCATGCCGACCTGTCGGTCAGCCTTGCCATAGACGCGGCTGATCGAACCAAAACCGGCATCGTAGATTGCCTCAGTCACCGTTTGACCACGCTTCAGACCCTGCTTGTAGAGGTTCAGGCGCAGCGCGTCCTGATAGGCCTTTGGCGAGACACCGAAGGCTTCCTTGAACACCCGCTGTACCCGCGATGGCGACAACCCAGCGACAGCGCCGAGGTCGGCAAGGCTCAACGATTCATCTGGCCGGCTCTCGATGTATCTGGCCAGAGCAACCATTCGATCGGCAACAGGGATGGATGATTCCGCCTCGCTATCTCTCTCGTCACGCATCGGGATTCGGGAACTTGCCATGCTTTGACTCCTTCATGTGCACACAACCCAGCATCCCTATGATGCGCGTTTGCCTCGCCCCCTTCCATCCGATTCTTGCGGGCGCTAAATTGACGGTCAATCAACAACAAAACCAGACGTTTTCGAGGAGTCAGCATTATGTCCGAGCAATTGGCAATTCCATCCAAGAAGGATGAAGTAAGTGAGGAGGAGTGGCAGCTTCGCATTGACCTGGCCGCCGCCTATCGCCTGATTGCTCTCTACGGCTGGGACGACCTCATCTTCACCCACCTCTCCGCGCGGATTCCCGGTGAGGAGCATCATTTCCTGATCAACCCCTACGGCATGATGTTCGAGGAAATTACGGCTTCCAGCCTGGTGCGAATCGACCAGGACGGCAACAAGATCAATCCGGAGGATTTCGACATCAATCCGGCCGGGTTCACCATTCACAGTGCTATCCATGCGGTTCGTGAGGATGCTGCCTGCGTGATGCATACACACACCACTGCCGGTGTAGCCGTGTCAGCACAGAAAGAGGGACTCTTGCCACTGTCACAGCAGAGCCTGTTTCCGCTGTCGGGTCTGGCGTACCATGATTACGAAGGCGTGGCGCTGCGCGAAGACGAGAAAGCGCGCCTGCAAGCAGATCTGGGCCATGCCCGGTTCATGATCCTGCGCAACCACGGACTGCTGACCACAGGGCCCAGCGTGGCAGAAGCGTTCTTGAACATGTATATCCTGCAGCGCGCCTGCGAAGTTCAGATCCAGGCCATGTCAGGGGGCCAGCCACTGGTCCGTATTCCCGACACCATTCTCAGTTCTATTCGTGAACAGGCAAAAAAGGTCACAAAAGGCATGGGTGGCAATCTCGCCTGGCCCGGACTTCTCCGGAAGCTTGACCGCATCGATCCTGGCTTCCGGAGCTGACACCGTCCCCGATAGCTATCAGAACATTTTCAGGTAACGATCCACCTCCCAGGAAGAGACGTGGTTCTGATAGCTCTCCCACTCGGCTTTCTTGAAGTCCACGAAGCTTTCGAACATGGCGTCACCGAAGACTTGTCTGGCCAGCGGATCGGCCTCGAATGCCTCCACGGCTTCTCCCAGATTCCGCGGCAGATACTCGATGCCGCGCTCGGCAATTTCGGCATCGCTGTAGTTGTACATGTTCTCGTGGTGTGGCTCGCCCGCGTCCAGGCCTTCCCGGATACCTTCCAGACCCGCTGCCAGAATCAGTGCACTGCCCAGGTAGGGGTTGCAGGCGATGTCTGCGGCCCGGCACTCGATGCGCCCACCCATACCGGGAATCCGGATCATGTTGGTGCGGTTATTTGAGCCATAACACATGAACACAGGTGCCCAGGTGGAACCGGACATGCTGCCCTGGCGAACGAGCCGCTTGTAGCTGTTGACCGTCGGCGCGATCACGGCGCTGATGGCAGCGCCGTGTTTCAGCACACCCGCGGTGAACTGATAGGCGATCTTGCTGATGCCGCAGCTGTGCAGGTCGTCGCCTTTTGGCTCGAAAAGGTTCTCGCCAGTTTTCAGGTCTGCCAGCGACATGTTGTAGTGGGCACCACTGCCGGTGCGGTCGGCAAAGGGCTTGGGCATGAAGCTCGCGAAAGCGCCGTGTTTGCGGGCAATCTCGTTCGCCATCATCCGGAAGAACACCAGGCGGTCGGACATGGTCAGGGCATCGGCATATTTGAAGTCGGTTTCGAACTGGCCGTTGGCGTCTTCGTGATCAAACGAGTACACATCCCAGCCCAGCTCGTTCATGGCGTCGACGAGTTCATCCATGATGGGCAGGTTGTCCATGAGGGTACGGGGGTCATAACAGGGCTTGCCCAGGTTGTCGCGGTCGCTCTGGGGCGCAAAGCCGCCATCATCGGTATCCCGGAACAGGAAGAACTCGGTCTCGATACCCAGGTTGAAGCGATACCCCATATCCGCCGCCGCGCTCAGCTGACGCCGTAGAATATTCCGGGAACAGGCTTCGAAAGGTTGGCCGTTCAGGAACAGGTTGCCCGGGAACCAGGCCAGCTGGCGATTCCAGGGGCAGATGGCCAGGCCGTCAGGATCTGGCATGGAGGCCACTTCGTCGTCGGAGATATCCTGGGGCACACCATCCAGGGCAGCACCGGTATACAACTCCGAGCCTTCCATCATTTGCCCAAGATGAGCCACGGGAACGAACTTTCCCTTGGTCACACCGTGGATGTCCACATAGCTCGCGATGGCGTACTTTACGCCGGCCTCGCTGAGTTTCTCTTTCAGGGCCTGGGTGTTGGTCAATTCCTTCATCCTGCTTTCTCTCCGGCCCGGCATGCGGGCAATCAGTTGGGGTTCTGGCACATTTCTTTCTTGGCTTTTGCCATTCAACATACATGCCAGCGTGTATATATAAGATCGAATGCGAGCAACTCCAGGTAGCCAATCAGCCTGGAAGAGAGGAGAAAATGACGTCGAAGCAATGGCTTGTAGAGGATTTCGAAGCGGGCGACCTGCCTCTGGCCTCCGGCGAAACGCTCTATTCTGCACGATTGCGGTATCATCGAATCGGCGAGCTGAATGCACCAAAAGACAACCTGGTTCTGTTGCCCACGTACTACGGTGGTGCAGCAGTGGGTAATTACCCGTGGGTTCGCGAGAACAGCCCACTGGACCCGGAGCGTTACTGCATCGTCATTCCCTCCCTATTGGGCGCCGGTGAATCATCCTCTCCCTCGAATACCTCCGGACAACAGGGTGGCCCGGGTTTTCCTGCCGTGTCCCTGTGCGACAACGTCATGCTGCAAAAACGGCTGGTAGAAGAAGTTTTCGGAGACGCCCGGATCGCACTGGTCATGGGATGGTCCATGGGCGGGATGCAGGCGCTGCAATGGGGCTGCCTGTTTCCCGAGCAGGTGCATTCGGTGCTGGCCACTTGCTGCACCGCACGGTGCTACCCCCACAATCAGGTGTTTTTGGAAGGTGTAAAAGCTGCCCTGACCTGCGACCAGAGCTTTGAAAACGGCCACTACCGGAAACCACCGGAACGGGGACTGCGGGCCTTTGCCCGGGTATACGCCGGCTGGGCCTATTCCCAGGCGTTTTTCCGTAACGAACTCTGGCGCGACCTGGGTTTCAACGCCATTGAAGAACTCTTGCAGTTCTGGGAGCAAGATCATCTGGGGCAGGATGCCAATGATCTGCTCACCGTGCTGAATACCTGGCAGAGCGGCGATATCAGTGACAACCCCGCATTTTGCAAGGATTACGAAGCGGCGCTGTCCGCCATTACCATGCCTACCTGCATTATGCCCGGTACCACGGATCTTTACTTTACTGAAGAAGACGCCAGCGAGGACGGCCGCAGGATGCCGGGAGCCAAGATCGAACCACTGAACTCGGACTGGGGTCATATTGCCGGTGGCGCGGGCCGGGAGGCCGCCAGCCACGATCGCATCCTCGCGGCCGCCCGGGCTCTACTCTCAGGACAGGCGTCATGATCGAGCACCCAAACCTGTACTGCACCAATCCGGTGCAGCTTTTCGCCGATGACTTCGCCGGGATGACCCGTTTTCGCCCGCTTGCCGGATCTGGCACGCCATCTGCAACGGCTCGGTCTGACGGTTTTCAAAACCCCGATCCGTTCAAAGCACTGTTCACAACACCGCAGACAGAGCGACGGACAAAATGGGTGACTAGGGTTCCGGTCCGGGTAGATATTTGCCCGGATGGCTGGTCCGAGAGTTACCGACCTCTGGGAGGTTACACGGCGGGACAAAAGCCCGGGAGACTGAATCGCAAGGAATGCTGCCATCCGCGATGACCTTGCCGTGTTGTGTGACCAGAGGAGACAACGAATGCGAGTGATCAACCGCCATCCCGGGCGAGTGTCCGCCACGCTGCTGGGGCTGCTGCCCTTCCTGTTGATCATGCTCATCTACAGCCTGGCCTCCCAGGAGCGTCTGGCAGAAAACCCAAACGACAAACTCCTTCCCGGCCTTGAGCAGATGACTGCCGCCGTGGAACGCATGGCGTTTCAGGAAGACCGCCGTAGCGGCGATTACCTGATGTGGCAGGACACCACCGCCAGCCTGGAACGCCTCGGCATGGGCGTTGGCATCGCCGCCTTGTTGGCGCTGGTGGTCGGCATACTGAACGGAGTGCTGCCGCTGGTCAGGGCCAACCTGGCGCCTCTGGTTTCAGCCCTTTCAATGGTGCCGCCCCTGGCCATATTGCCCATTCTTTTCATCGTGTTCGGGCTGGGCGAACTTTCCAAGGTGATGCTGATCGTGATCGGCACCGCGCCCATCATGATGCGCGATGTGGCCCAGCGGGTTCGCGAACTCCCGGGCGAGCAACTGATCAAGATCCAGACCCTGGGTGCGAATTCCTGGCAGGTGATCACCCGCATGGCCCTGCCCCAGGTACTGCCCCGACTGATCGACGCCGTACGACTTAGCCTTGGCCCCGCTTGGCTGTTCCTGATCGCCGCCGAAGCGATTGCTTCCACTGAGGGGCTCGGCTACCGGATCTTCCTGGTGCGGCGCTACCTGGCTATGGACGTCATCCTGCCCTATGTCATCTGGATCACCATTCTCGCCATCGTCATCGACCAGTGTCTGCGCCTTGCCAATCGCAGACTGTTCCCCTGGTACAACGCAGGAGGCCACTGATGAGCTTTATCACCGTCAACAAACTCTGGAAAGAATACGGGGATCAGGTGGTCCTGGAGAACCTGAATCTGGAGGTAAAACAGGGTGAATTCTGCACCCTGGTGGGCGCCTCCGGTTGTGGCAAATCCACGTTTCTAAAAATGCTGCTGGGCCAGGAGACCCAGACCCGCGGCGAACTGCTGCTGGAGGGCGAGGCCTTCCCCGCCGAGCCGGACCGAAACCGCGGTATCGTGTTCCAGCGCTACTCGGTATTCCCGCACCTGACCGTGCGCCAGAACGTGCTGATGGGCCTGGAACTTGAACAGAAACCCTGGCTGGGCAAACTGTTTGGCAGCGCGCGTAAGGAGGCGCTTGAAAAGGTGGATGCGATGCTGGAGTCCGTGGGCCTGAGCCCGTCTGCCCATAAGTGGCCCCATGAACTCTCCGGCGGCATGCAGCAGCGCCTGGCCATCGCCCAGTCCCTGATCATGAGGCCACGGGTACTCCTGCTGGACGAACCCTTTGGTGCGCTGGATCCTGGCATCCGGGGCGACATGCACGAGTTGCTGTTGAAACTCTGGCAGGAAACCGGCACCACCATCTTCATGGTGACCCACGATCTGAAGGAAGGTTTTTACCTGGGTACCCGGCTGCTGGTGTTCGACAAGGTGCGAAACGACCCGCACGATCCTCAGGCGTTCGGGGCCACCATCACCTACGACTTGCCGATCGGCCAGACAGACCAAAAACTGTTCGAGGACATTCACGAGTCGGTCAGCGAAACCGCCAGAAATCAGGCGGCCTGAACGTGAAAGGGGCCGCCCGAAGGCAGCCCCTGTTACTCAAGTCGCTCGTCGCGATCAGTTGCTGGCCACGCGATCGCTCGGCAGTTTGAAGGTCCAGACAGTACCGCCCTGGTTGAAGTTCTTGACCACTTTGGCCACTTCACCACCCCAGAGTGGAACCGCGCCGCCCCAGCCCGATGAAACGGAGACATACTGCTCGCCGTCCATGGTCCAGGTCACGGGTGTACCCACGACGCCGGAACCGGTGTTGAAGCGGTAGAGCTCTTCCCCGGTTTTGGCGTCGAACGCCTTGAGGTAGCCTTCCGGCGTACCGGTGAACACGAGATTACCTGCGGTCGCCATCACGCCGCCCCACAGCGGAGCCGGGTTCTCATAGCGCCAGACTTCCTCACCGGTTTTCGGATCCATGGCCCGAAGCACGCCGATGTATTCGTCGTTGGCCGGCTTGATAGTGAAGCCGGCACCCAGGAAGGCCGCACCTTTCTTGTAAGACACCGGCTCGTTCCAGATATCCATGGACCACTCGTTAGACGGCACATAGAACAGTCCGGTGTCCTGGCTGTAGGCCATCGGCATCCAGTTCTTGCCACCCAGGAAGGCGGGCTGTGCCACTACGGTCTCGCCCTTGTTGCCGTCGAGATCCGCGGGGTCACCGGGACGACCGCCCTCGGTAAAGATCGGACGCCCCGTTTCCGGATCCAGGCCCTCAGCCCAGGTGATCTTGTCCACGAACGGGAAGCCACGGATGAAGTCGCCGTTCTCGCGGTTCAGCACGTAGAAGAAACCGTTACGGTCGGCGGTAGCCGCCGCTTTGACGGTTTTGCCGTTCTCTTCGTAATCAAAGGAGATCAGCTCGTTGACGCCGTCATAGTCCCAGCCATCGTTCGGGGTGGTCTGGAAGTGCCACTTGATGCTGCCGTCGTCCGGGTCGATCGCCAGACGGGAGGAAGAAAACAGGTTGTCGCCGGGGCGCAGGTGCGAGTTCCAGGGCGCCGGGTTACCGGTACCGAAGAACAGGGAGTCGGTGTCGGCATCGTAGGTGCCACCCAGCCAGGTCGCGGCGCCGCCGTTCTTCCACATTTCGCCGGGCCAGGTCACGCCGGCCTTGCCACCGGAAATGCCGTTCTCGACCTTCTTGCCGTCCTTGTAGACGTAACCCATGTGGCCTTCAACGGTGGGACGGGTCCACACCAGATCACCGGTGTTGGCGTCGTAGGCCTCCACCTTGCCGACGATACCGAATTCACCCCCGGACACGCCGGTGATGACCTTGCCTTTCACCACGATTGGCGCGGCAGTAATCGCATAGCCGGCCTGGTAGTCAGCCACCTTCTTGATCCACATCGGCTTGCCGGTATCCTTGTTCAGGGCAACCAGCTTGGCGTCGAGGGTACCGAAAATCACTTTGTCACCATAGATGGCGGCACCACGGTTGACCACGTCACAGCAAGGCATGATGCCGTCCGGCAGGCGGGCATCGTACTGCCAGATTTCCTCGCCGGTTTTGGCATCAATCGCGTAGATACGTGAGTAGGAGGCGGTCACGTACATGACGCCGTCCTTGATCAGCGGCTGGGATTCCTGGCCCCGCTGCTTCTCGCCCCCGAAGGAGAACGCCCAGGCGGGCTGCAGGTACTTCACGTTATCGGTATTCAGGTCTTCCAGAATGCTGTAACGCTGACCCTGGGTGCCCATGCCATAGCTGACAATGTCTTCCGGGGTGTTGTGATCGTTGAGGATGTCTTCGTCGGTTACCGCATGGGCCCCGTAGGAAACAGCCATGGCCAGGGCGCTGGCCGCAATGCGAATCCCGAACTTGTTGGTTCTCATGGTTGCGCTCTCCAAGTCTCTTGTTTTCAGTTCTCTTGAGTTCGTTTCAGGCCGAACCGGGAACTTTTCCCGCCTCTGATACGATTCTTCGCTTTGTGGAAAAAACCAACAATTGCTCGCCCGAACAGGTTTTCTAATCACTTGGTAGTACGACTACCCCGGAACTTGAGGCCGGCGCACACCGATCGAACCATCAGAGCTCCCCTTCCGCCCTTGCTATAGCCTGTTCATCCAGAAACGCCCGATAGTAGCCCGGCACGCTGTACCTGAGATTCTGCTCAACCATGAGCTCATTCATTTCACCGGTTTTCACCAACCTGTCGACGATGGCTTCCAGGGCATAGCCCAGCTGGCGATGGGTGTGTTTGATCGCCATGCCCACATCCCATACCTGTTTGCCAATACCAGGGAAGCCGTTACCGGCCGACTTGAAGCCGTCGTTCTCGGGTTTGGCCAGTTCATGGTCAATTTCCGAGCGCATACCCATGACGGCACTCACCTCGCCCCTACGCATGGCCTCGAACGCTTCGGCGACTTTGTGGAAATGGCGCACGTTCTCTCGCATGCGACCGCCAAAAGCCGACGTCAGGTAAAAATCGGGAAGGGTGTCGATCTCGACGCCGATGGGGTTGTATTGAAAGACCGCCACGGTTTCGACGCTCTCGAGCTTTTCGGGGTTGTAGGCGATCTGCCAGGTTTCCTGCTGATAAGGTCCGAACAGCACCACCTGTTCGTTGATGTACTCACCGGTGGAATCCTGCATGTAGGCGTAGGTCTTGTCGTAGGGCACGCGCAGCATGACATCGGCCAGCCGTTGCTTGGCCAGGTAGTGCCCTTTCCAGACATTGTTGCGCAGGTCGTCGCCGAGGTTTTCGTCCGGGATTATCCAGTGGACCTTGAATTCAACGCCCATTTCCTCGGCAATCCGGCGACCGAGTTCGATGTCGATGCCCCGGGGCTCACCATCAACCTGGTAGGAATACGGTGGAAAATTCTCGTAAACGCCAACTTTCAGGTAACCGGAATCCAGAATAATGTCGTAGGTGCGCTCCGCCGGTCGGTTCAGCAGCTCGTTCCCGTCGTCAACCTCCTGGGCGACTACCATCTGGGCAAGCAGCAACAGGGCAAGAATTCGAGACAGTATTTTCATTGTTTTCTCCCAACGACGAAGGGCCGGCACAGGGCCGACCCGAATTCAGGCATTCATTTTGACAGGGGCCGCGCTCATCACTCCGGCTTGGGGAGGGATTCCACATAGGTGCGGATGGCCCACATGGCGTTCTGGTCCATGCTTTCCTTCCAGGAAGGCATGCCACGATCGGTACCGTTCATGACCCGGCCGATGTAGTACTCGTCATCCCATTCGGTCAGTTCCCGAAGGTCTGGCGTCAGGCCACCGGACATCGCGCGGATCCCGTGGCAGGCGGCGCAGTTACCGGCGTAGGCGCTCTCGCCGATCTTGATGGCCTGGGCGTTGAATTCGCCCAACTCGTTGCCTTCCCGGAACGGATTCTCGGCGCGAACCTCATCGCCCAGCTCTGGCAGGTTGCCCGTATCCACTTCCTGTGGTGTGACATTGCCGTGCGCTATGGCGAAGCCGGCCAGGCCAAGCATGGCCGCAGCCACGATTGCTTTGAGTGAAAAGGACATTGCCATTGGTCTTACCTCTGTTTTTGGATTCCCCGTGGTTGGCTGTTGGATTTATCAGTTGCCAACTTGCTGATCTCCAGTCTAGGAATCCCCCTGTCCAATCCGAATGCCACTTTGGGGTTTTTGGCTTAGTTCCTTGGTAGTAGACGCTCAGAGCGAAGGCCAAAGCATGAGGTGCCCGGCCGAACTTCCAAAACTGGCCACTTTTCATGATGAAGCGAGTATTTCGGGAACTTTTCCCGGTTTTTACAGCTATTTTCCCGCACCCCGGGTGGGTTTTTCCGTCGCCAGCAACGTTTGCGCTCGCCAATACTCGGGGCGTCGATGCCATGGGCAAGACGATGGTTACAACAAAAACCAAGGGGAAAGACTATGAACATCAGAACACGCAAACACCCGCTGCTTCGCGGGATCGGACTGGCCCTGGCCCTTGGGTCAGCAGCGGGACTGGCCGCCCAGGCCAGCGCCAAAGACGTTACCTGGGAAGATATCGCCAACGACGCCCAGACCACCGAGAACGTGCTGGGCTACGGCATTGGTCCCAAGGCGCAACGTTACAGCCCCATGACCACCATTAACCGCGACAACGTCGAGCGCCTGGTTCCGGCCTGGTCGTTCTCGTTCGGCGATGAAAAGCAACGGGGCCAGGAATCCCAGGCACTGGTTCATGATGGTGTTATCTATGTCACCGGCTCCTACTCTCGCCTTTTCGCGTTGGACGCAAAAACCGGGGAACGTCTCTGGGAATACAGCCACCGTCTGCCCGAGGGCATTCGCCCTTGCTGCGACGTGGTCAATCGCGGTGCGGCTATTTTCGGCGACAAGGTGTTCTTCGGCACACTGGATGCCGGCATCGTTGCCCTGAACAAAGACACCGGCAAAGTGGTGTGGCGTGAGAAGTTCGCCGACCATGAGGCCGGCTACACCATGACCGGCGCCCCAACGCTCGTAAAGGATCAAAAGACCGGCAAGGTCCTGCTGATTCATGGCTCCTCCGGCGATGAATTCGGCGTGGTCGGTAAACTGTTTGCCCGGGACCCGGACACCGGCGAAGAGGTCTGGATGCGCCCGTTTGTTGAAGGCCATTACGGCCGCCTCAATGGCGAAAAGAGCACCCCCACCGGCGACCCCCGGGCACCCAGCTGGCCGGACGACCCCAACACCGAAACCGGCAAGGTGGAAGCCTGGAGTCATGGCGGCGGCGCCCCCTGGCAAAGCGCCAGCTTTGACGCGGAAACCAACACCATCATCATTGGTGCCGGCAACCCAGCGCCCTGGAATACCTGGAAACGCACATCCCCCGGCGGTGACCCTGCCGACTACGACAATTTGTACACCTCCGGCCAGGTGGGTGTAGACCCCACTACCGGCGAAGTGAAGTGGTTCTACCAGCACACGCCAAACGATGCCTGGGACTTTTCCGGCAACAACGAGCTGGTGCTGTTTGAGTACGACGAGAACGGCGAAACAGTCAAAGCTACGGCCCATGCTGACCGCAACGGTTTCTTTTACGTCATCGACCGTGAGAACGGCGAATTCAAGAAAGGCTTCCCGTTCGTGGACAACATCACCTGGGCCGAGCGCATTGGCGAGGATGGCCGTCCTGTCGAGGTAGAAGGTCAGCGTCCGCCACCTGTCGCAGAGGGTGAAACCCGTGGCGAGGCCATTGAGGTATCGCCGCCGTTCCTTGGCGGCAAAAACTGGAACCCGATGGCGTACAGCCAGGACACCGGTTTGTTCTACGTGCCCGCCAACCACTGGAAAGAGGATTACTGGACCGAGGAAGTCACCTACAAGAAAGGCGCCGCTTACCTGGGCCAGGGCTTCCGGATCAAGCGCATGTACGATGACCACGTGGGCATCCTGCGGGCCATGAATCCGCTCACCGGTGAAATCGAGTGGGAGCACAAGGAACGCTTGCCACTGTGGGCCGGCGTGCTGGCCACCAAGGGTGGCCTGGTATTCACCGGCACCGGCGACGGCTTCCTGAAGGCGTTCGATTCTGAAACCGGGGAAGAGCTCTGGAAGTTCCAGACCGGCTCCGGAATCATCTCCTCACCGATTACCTGGGAGATGGACGGCGAGCAGTACATCGGGGTTGCCTCCGGTTACGGCGGCGCCGTTCCGCTCTGGGGCGGCGACATGGCGGAGCTGACCAAGCCCATTTCCCAGGGCGGGTCCTTCTGGGTCTTCAAGATGCCCTCCTGGGCACAGGCCTCCCGCTAACGAACCTCCGGACTGGGCCTGGCCTTTCGCCAGGCCCCTTTTTCCCAACCGGAACTCAGGAGTGAACTCATGAGACCGTTTATTGGCGTTTCGCTTTTACTGTTCATTACACCCGCACTGGCCGGCGATTACATGGCCGACCTGGATCAAGTTCCTGTTATCAATGGCTGCAAACTGGAAAAAGAGACCAGCTGTGCCGGCGCTGACTTGCGGGGAGCGGATCTGTCGAATATGGATCTGCGCTCTGCCAACTTCCGGGGGGCCAACCTGTCTGGCGCCAACCTGAGCCATACCAGCCTGCGCGGAGCCAACCTTGATGGGGCTAAACTGGACAAGGTCACGGGATACCGTCTTCAGGTTTACCGGGCCAGCATGCGCGGCGCATCGCTAAAGAATGCCCGATTGCAGGGAATGCAGGGCGAATACCTGTTTGCCCAGGGTGCAGACTTCACCGGCGCAGATCTGACCGGCGCCAACTTCGACTTCTCCCGTTTTTCCGGTGCCACAATGGTAGACGTCATCATGCCATACAGCAGTTTCGAGATTTCCTGGATGCCGAAGGCGAATCTGGAGGGGGCTAACCTCAGAGGCGCAAACCTTCAGGAGGCCAAGCTGGGGCTGGCCAACCTGGCAAAGGCGGACCTGACCGGAACCCGCATCCACTACGCCACCTTTGAAGGCACCTACATGGAGGGCTGTACCGCCTGCCCCTTTGATTGGTAATCCGGGGCGGGCTCAGACCCGCCTCGCTTCCTCAAGCTGACCGTAGCGAATCAGGCCGGCATCGACCGCCAGATGAATCAACTCCACCGACGACGACACCTGAAGCTTACTTTTCAGGCCAGCCAGGTGATTGGAAACGGTTTTACTGCTGACACACAACCGTTCGGCAATGCCTGAGACATTCTCGCCCCTGGCGTACATCAGCAACACTTCCATCTCCCGCTGGGTCATGTCCCGGAGGCGGTGATCGACCGGCCGCTCCTGATTCATCGCCAGACGTGTGGCAATCGGATGCTCGATGTACGGTTGGCCCGATGCCACCCGCTTCACAGCTTCCGCGAGTTCCTCGGGCGCGCAGCTCTTGGAGACAAAACCGAGCCCTCCCACATCCAGCGCCTGACGCACCATGGGCAATTCATCGTGCATGGTAAAGAACAGGATCGCCGCCCCCCGCCAGCGCTGGCGCAATCGTCGCCCAACCTCCAGTCCGGAGATATCCGGCAACCCCATATCCAGCAGCACCACATCGGGCCGCAGCTCGCCATAGCGGGCCACGGCATCCTGACCGTTGTCGACCTCGGTGATGGCCACTGCCGGCAGCATGGAGCGCAGCAGATTGGCAATGCCCTGTCGCACGACCTGGTGGTCATCCACAATCATCAGTTTCATGAAACACCTCCGGTACCTGGAGTCAGCGGCACGGCCAGCCGGATTCGGGTTCCCTCGCCCAATCGGCTCAGAAACTTCACTTCGCCCCCCAGGCAGCGGGCTCGCTCGCACATGGAACGCACGCCCAGGCCGGCATTGCCGGGCAGTTGATCATTGCCCACGCCATCATCGCGCAACTCGATGCTCAGCTCGTTATCATTGCGGGCAACGGCCAGCGTGGCGCAGGAAGCTTTTGCATGACGGGAAACATTATTCAGGGCTTCCTGAAGGAAACGATACAGGTGGGTCTGCTGCTCCCCGGTGAAATCGGGCAGGCGCTCGTCCATCGCCAGGCGACATTCAAGCCCGCTGAGCTGTTGCCATTGTTCAGTCAGATGGCGAATGGCACTGCCGAGGCCCAGCTGTTCCATCACCAGGGGATGCAGCTCCTGCAAAAGGTGCCGGAAGTGTTTCTGGACAGTCTCACAGTGTTCCGCGAGATCCCTGGCCTGCTGCTTCTGGCGGTCACCGAGGTCCGGATCGTAGAGCAGACTGCGGGCCTGGGCCCGAATGCCCGTCAGGTACTGGCCGAGATCATCGTGCAGCACCCGGGCGATGTGTTCGCGCTCCCGATCCTGCAACTGCAGGAGTTCGTTGAGCAGACGGCTCACCGTTTGCTGTTCCGATTCCAGCGCCCCGGCCATGGAATTGAACCGGCAAACCAGCGCATCCAGTTCCTGTTCGCCCTGCCGAGGCAGCCTGGACGTCAGTTGGCCCTCAGACACCGCTCCCATGGCCTCGGACAGGGTGGCAAGCGTGCGCATACCCCGCCGAACCATCACGAACAGCGCCAGAAAACAAAGCCCCATACCAATCGCATAAGCACCCGAGATCAGCAGGAAACCTTCCCAGATCTCTTCAACCTCGTCGGCAGGATCAACCCGCCAGCCATTGATCACAGGCCGGAGCGTTTCTCCGGCTATCAACACCGAGAACCAGGCCGGCACTTCTCCACCGGACCCGCGTTCCATCCCCGCCGCCGGGGTAAGGTGGCGCATGCTGCTGACCATGGAGTCCGGAAGACTCTTGGGGCTTGCCAGGCTCTGGGCAAGCCCGGCAACACCGTCGAGCTCCCGCTGCACATCATGGCGGGCCTGCTGGGTGTAGAGCAGCGCCCCAAGCAGGTAGATGAGGAGGAAAACCACCAGCATCAACAGGGAAATCTTCCGGTATACGGTCATTGTTGTTATCCGTTGCGGGTAATTAGCGTCTCTACATCCATGCTAAAGCCGCCAGATTTCACCGGAATAGTTCTTTAGTACCGCCACTTTCCTACTTTCTGAATATTTCCGGGACTTTTTCCCTTCTCTAAGCTGGAAGCACAACAACAAACCGGAGAATCCCATGTCTTTTCTCACCCGGACAGCGGCCACATCACTGATCGCCCTGGTAGCAGCAACCCCGTTGAAAGCGGAATCGCTGGACGTGCGGATTGGCTATTTGCAGTGGGTGCCCGACCAGGGCCCGGTGCTGTCCAATGTGATCCCGGAACCTGAGGACGCCGGTCTGCGGGGCGCCGAACTGGCCATCAACGACAACAGCACCACCGGCAGGTTTCTGGGCCAGACCTACTCACTCCAGAACACCGTTGCTGATTCCGAAGAAGCGGCCATCGCGGCCTTTGATTCAATGCGCGAGAGCGGCCTGGAACTGTTCGTGGTGAATGCGCCGGCGTCGACCCTGAAAACCCTTACCGAAAAAGCCGGTGATAACACCCTGATCTTCAATGCCGGCGCCAAAGACGATGCCCTGCGTACCGGCCAGTGCCACGTCAATCTGCTGCACACCATGCCCAGCTATTCCATGCTCACGGACGCCCTCGGCCAGTGGCTGAATCAGCGACGCTGGGATGAGGTGTTTTTGATTACCGGGCCGACCGGCGCCGATAAGGGCTGGGCCGATGCCTTCCGACGTTCAGCCAAGCGCTTCGGGCTGGAGATTGTCGAAGACAAGCCCTGGACCTTTGACGCCGACCTGCGCCGAACCGCCTCCAAAGAGCTGCCGCTGTTTACCCAGGCCAGCGATTACGACGCGGTGGTGGTGGCCGACGTGCGCGGCGATTTTGGCGAGTACGTGCCCTTCAATACCTGGCTGCCGCGACCGGTGGTGGGCACTCAGGGCATGGCACCGGTCACCTGGCACCGGGTAGTGGAGAGCTGGGGCGCAGCGCAACTCCAGAACCGGTTCCGCGAGCTGGCCGATCGGAATATGAACAGCGAGGACTACGCCGCCTGGGCGGCCATTCGCGCCATCGGGACCGCCGTCACCGACCTGAACTCCGCCAATCCCGGCGAGATCCGGAACTTCCTGTTCAGCGACAAGTTCCAGCTGGCAGCGTTCAAGGGTCGCAAAGTCACCTTCCGGGACTGGAATGGCCAGATGCGCCAGCCCATTCCCCTGGTTCACCCCAGAGGGCTGGTGGCCACCGCCCCGTTCGAAGGCTTTCTGCACCCGAATACCGAACTGGACACCCTCGGCTTTGACCGGCCCGAGAGCGAGTGTCGGATCAACGGCTGACCCGCGGGTTGCCCATTTTCAAAACAAGAAGGAGTTACCCCATGAAAACCCTGTTCAAGCGCACCGCCCTGGCCGCCATGATCGGCCTGTCGACACCGGCGCTGGCCAGCCTGGCCTACGTCTCCAACGAGAAAGACAACACCCTTTCGGTGATTGATACCGAGACCCAGGAGGTGGTCGAAACCATCGATGTTGGCCAGCGGCCCCGGGGCATCCTGCTCTCCAAGGACTTTACCAAACTGTATATCTGCGCCAGTGACGACGACACGGTGCAGGTACTGGACCTGGCCACCCGCAAGATTGTGGACACCCTGCCCTCGGGCGAAGATCCGGAGCAGTTTGCGTTGCATCCGAACAACAAGCACCTGTACATTGCCAATGAAGACGATGCCATCGTGACCGTAGTGGACGTCGACACCAAGGATGTGCTGGCCCAGATCGACGTGGGCATCGAGCCGGAAGGCATGGCCGTGAGCCCGGACGGCAAGTGGGCGGTGAACACCTCCGAGACCACCAGCATGCTGCACTGGATCAACACGGAGACCTTCGAGATCGAGAAGAACATCGTCGTAGGTCAGCGGCCTCGCCATGTGGAGTTCACCAGGGACAGCAAGATTGCCTGGGCGTCTGCCGAAATCGGAGGCACCGTGCACATCATCGACGTGGACAACCTGGAGCAGATCCATGAGATGTCCTTCAAGGTGCCCGGCGTAAACCAGGATCGGGTCCAGCCGGTGGGCATTGAACTGACCTCCGATGGCAAATACGCGTTCGTGGCGCTCGGCCCCTCCAACCACGTGGCCGTCGTGGATGCCCAGACCTACGAGGTTCTGGACTATCTGCTGGTTGGCGCCCGGGTGTGGCAGCTGGATCTCGACAAGGACGAAAAGCACCTCTACACCACCAACGGCGTGTCCGGCGATGTGTCTGTGATCGACGTGGAAGACCTGAAGGTCATTAAATCCATCAAGGTAGGCCGCTACCCGTGGGGTGTGGTGATCGATCCAACCTCATGACCATTGAAGCGAGCAACCTCAGCTTTCGTTACGGCGACAAGCCGGTGCTCCGGGAGGTCAGCTTTGCGCTGACCTCTGGCCGTTTTCATGCCCTGCTCGGGCCCAACGGCGCGGGTAAGTCTACCCTGTTTGGTCTGCTCACACGGCTTCTGGCTCTGCAGCAGGGCGACATTCGGCTGGGTGGCCAATCCCTGAAAAAGCAGCCGGCCGAGGCCATGCGCCAGATCGGCGTGGTGTTCCAGCAGAACGCGCTGGACCTGGACCTGACCGTTCGCCAGAACCTGCAATACCACGCCGCTCTGCACGGGCTGTCCCGCAAAGAAGCCAGAGCCAGGGGTGATCGGGAACTGGAACGCTTCAACCTGCTGGAGCGCGCCAAAGATGCCGTCCGCCAGCTCAACGGTGGCCATCGCCGGCGAGTGGAAATCGCCCGGGCTCTCCTGCATGAGCCCTCGCTGCTGTTGCTCGACGAACCCACGGTGGGCCTGGACGTTGCAAGCCGCAAGGCGCTCAACGAACACGTTCGAACGCTGTGTGAAGAAGACGGCCTGACCGTACTCTGGGCCACCCACCTGATTGAAGAAGTTCGCGCCGACGACCGGGTACTGATCCTGCACCAGGGCCAACTGCTGGCTGACGGTAATGGCCAGGCCATCTGCGACGCCGAAGGCACCCGCGATCTGGCCGAAACCTTCCACGCCCTGACCGGAGCCGGTTGATATGAAAGCAGCTCACTACTGGCACTGTTTTGTAGGTATCCAGACACGGGAATGGCTGCGCTTCTGGCAGCAGCGCACCCGCTTTGCCAGCGCTCTGGTCCGGCCACTGCTCTGGCTGGTGGTGTTCGCTGCCGGGTTCCGGGCGGTGCTGGGCATTTCCATCATCCCGCCCTATGAAACCTACATCACCTACGAGACCTACATCGCCCCCGGGCTGTGCGGAATGATCATCCTGTTCAACAGCATGCAGGGTGCCCTGTCCATGGTTTACGACCGGGAACTGGGCAGCATGCGGGTGCTGCTGATGAGCCCCCTGCCCCGGCCTTTCCTGCTGGTCACCAAACTGCTGGCTATGGGTGTGGTGTCCATCGGGCAGGTGTATGTGTTTTTGCTGTTGGCTCTGCTGGTGGATGTCGAGCCGCCGTTGTGGGGCTACCTGGCGGTGTTGCCGGCGCTGATTCTGACCAGCCTGATGCTGGGCGCCCTGGGGCTGCTGATCGCCACGTGGATCAAGCAGTTGGAGAACTTTGCCGGGGTGATGAACTTTGTCATCTTCCCGATGTTCTTCATGTCTTCGGCGCTCTATCCGCTCTGGCGCATGAACGAGGCCAGCCCCTGGCTGTACTGGATCTGCCAGTTCAACCCGTTTACCCACGCGGTGGAGGCGATCCGGTTTTCCCTGTATCTGGAGTGGAATCCGATGGCTTATGGGATTACCGCAGGTGTGACTGTTTTCCTGGCGTTTTTTGCCACAGCCGGCTTTCGTCCGCAACGCACGAAAATACTGGGCGGGAAGCCCGCATAATGCCCGAAAGCTGACTTACACGGATTCAGGAGCCGGCCAAATCCAGGCCACGAAGCCTGCCAAGCAGCCCGTCGACCAACCCGGGTTCGCCTACCGAACTATCCCACTGTAACTGAGCGGGCTTGCCGTCGAGATACCACAGACGGTTCGCCAGGATCTCCGCATCCCCGCCATCATGGGTAACGCAGATCATCGCCATATCCGGATGCGAATCCAGAATCCCGGCTATCAGCGCCTTGAGTTCACCCGCCATGACCGGATCCAGTGACGCAAACGGCTCGTCCAGCAGCAGCAAGTCAGGTTTCACGGCCAGGCAACGGGCCAGTGCCGCCCTTCTGGCCATTCCCAGGGAGAGCTGATCCGGCAGGTAATCGCCGTAACCCGACAATCCCACCTGTTGTAACAAGCCCTTGGCCTCCTCTTCGCTGGCGCCAACCAGCCTCAGATTCGCATCCAGACTTCTCCACGGCAGCAGACGATGCTCCTGGAACAGATAGCCCACCCGAAGTTTGTCGCGCCCAATAACCGCCTCCTGTGGAACCGATTTGTCGAGACCGGCAATGGCGTTCAGCAGTGTGGTCTTGCCGATACCCGAAGGTCCAAGCAGGCAGATGCGGTCGCCTCGATCGATGGTGGCGAACACCTCGCCAAGCACCGGCTGGCCGAAATCACGGCCGGCGATTCTGAGTTCAAGCATGGGCCGCCTCCGGCTGACGCCAGCGACTGGATCGACGCTCGAGGGGCTGCAGGATGGCCAGTTCGATCAGCTGAACAACGGCTATGAAGGCCAGGCTATAGGCCAGAATGGCGGCCACGTCGAATACCTGAAACGCCATGTGCAGCTGGAAGCCGACGCCGCTGGAGCGGCCCAGAAGTTCCACCACAAGAACAATCTTCCAGATCAGGGCCAGACCACCCCGGGTGGCGGCCATGAGGTAGGGAAACAGCTGCGGCACCCACACTTCGCGCAACCGTTGCCAGCGGGTGAACTGGTACACGGTGGCCATTTCCTCAAGCCGGTAGTCGAGGCTGCGGGCGCCTTCGCGAACCGTCACCGCCACGTTGGGCACTTTATTGATCACGACCGCCATCACGGCAGCCACTTCCACCAGGCCGAACCAGACATACATAAGGATGATGGTGACCAGCGCCGGCAGGTTGAGTAACAACACCAGCAAGGGATCGAACAGGGCATTGGTGGTTTGTGAACGGCCCATCACAATGCCGATGGCAGTGCCAATAACCATGGCCAGAATAAAGGCGACCAACACACGGGCGAGGGTCGCGCCCAGATGATTCCAGAGCTCGCCTGTCGCCGATTCCCGAGCCAGGGTGTCCAGTACACTCAGGGGCGTTGGTAGCAGAGGCGACTGAAGTAGCCAGGCGGTTATCGCCCAGAGCACAACAAAAGAGGGCAGAACTATCCAGTAGCTCCATAGCGGCGGGCGGCCGACTCGGCCTTTCACGGCTGGCTCCGGTAAAACAGAGAAGCCGGCATAAGGTTGTTCGGGTCGGCGCCGGTGAGGGTCATCAAACGCTGCAGGTCCGCGATTCGCTGGTCTGTTTGGGGCGCAGGAGTCCCGGCGACGAAGCCCTCGCGCAATGCCGTGAAGATGCCATCTTCAGGATTACCCATCAGGGGACGCAAGCGTTGCCAGTGTGATTCACTGTTCGACAGCTCGGCTTTGGCCTGTTGCAGGGAGGCTGCGAAACCATCAATCAGGGGGCCATGCTCTTGCGCCCAACGTTCTGAAAACACATATCCAAGCACCGGCAGGTTGCGATCCAGATCCAGCTCCGTGAGCAGATCGGCCATGCTGAAGGCCGACCGCCAGCCACCCTCACCCCGGAGCCGGGCTGCGAAATGCCAGTAGGTGACAATCACGTCTACTTGCCCCCGCTTGAGAGCCTGACTGAGCAGCGGCGGCGCAGCGAACTGGATCTCTGCGGATTCGTCCAGGTTGATGCCCTGCCGCTGTGCGACTTTCTGAAGCAGTACCCAGCCTTTGCTGTCCGGCCCGCCGGCAACGCCGATGCGTTTGTCCGCCAAATCTACCACCGAGCGGATCGGGGAGGCATCGGCGACAACGATATCGCCGATCTGGGATGAAAAAGGCACATAGAGGTACTGCGCTCCTGCCTGGAACCGGGACTGCGCCCACAGCAGGTCGGCCACGGCGCCATTCACCGAACCGCTGGTGACCGCCAGCCTGGATGCGGGAAGGTTTGCAACCGGTTTCAGCTCCAGACGATAGCCATTCTCCCGATCCAATCCCCGATGCAGTATGTGGTCAAGCTCCCAATGGGCCGTGCCGAACTGCAACACGCTGACCGACAGAACGGGCAGCTCCGAGGCTCTCGCCACCGCCTGAGCACCACCTGCGAGACTGAAGATAAGGCACACCAGGGCGGCCACTCCCTTTTTGATCCAGCGGTCGGCAAAAAAGGGTTGGGAGACTGGTGTTTTTGTTGGTTGTAGGCACATGGCTTCACGATACGAAGCCCATAGCCCGGCAAGAATAGTACTTTGGTGCCTGTTTTTTGGTGCGATGGTCGCATTCAACCCGAGACCAAGATGGCGTGTAATGAAACCATCACAATAATAAACAGAGGATCGGACCCGACTCCGGCGATTCTCTGCACAGGAGGCCGCCATGCTGAACGAGCTCGATGCCGCACTCTCTACCGAAAACTGCCATCATGCTTCCGAAAACCGCTATCATGATTCGGAAAAGATACCCGATACTGAAAACAAACAGGTAGACCCATCCATGGAGCCGGCTTACAAGATTCTGATTGCCGACGACCACCCACTGTTTCGTGAGGCCATCAGCAGTGTTATCGCTTCTGGTTTCGAAGGCAGCGAGATCATTGAAACCGACGATCTGGACAGCGCCCTGGATCTTACCCGTGAAAATGACGATCTGGATCTGATCCTGCTGGATCTGAACATGCCGGGCATGCACGGTTTGAACGGCCTGATCACCCTGCGCAACGAAGCCCCGACCATTCCGGTGGTGATTGTCTCTGCCGAGGAAGACAAGCAGGTGGTGCTGCAAGCGATTACCTACGGTGCCTGCGGGTTTATTACCAAATCCTCGCCCCGGGCCCAGATGACCGAGGCCATCCAGCAGATACTGAACGGCAATGTCTACCTGCCCTCGGACATCATCCGAACCGGCAAGGAAAGCAATACCCGGCGCAGTCGCAATGAAGACAACCCGATTTCACCGGAGCTGCTCAACTCCCTGACCCGCCGCCAGCTACTGGTGCTCGAGCGCATGTCCAAGGGCGAATCCAACAAGCAGATCGCCTATAACCTGAACATTGCCGAGACCACGGTGAAGGCCCATGTGTCGGCGATACTGCGCAAGCTGGGGGTTCACAACCGGGTGCAGGCGATTCTGTCTGCCAGTGATGTGGATTTCAGTCAGTATCTGAAGCGGTAGGGTGGCGTGTTTGTCGGGTTAGGCGCAGCCGTAACCCGACACCTACCTCCGATCTCAACTTCTCAGCAGATGACTCAACGCACTGCGCAACTTCAGGGGCTTCACCGGCTTGTTCATCAACAGGTGCCCGAGTTCCCGGATATGCTGCTTGAGTTCGTTGGTGTAGTTGGCGGTAATCATCACCACTGGCGCCGGACATCTCCGGCGCCCATTGATCTCCGCAACCACATCGACGCCGTTTTCATCGTTGTCCAGATGGTAGTCCGCCAGGATAAGGTCCACCGCGCTGCTGGCCGGGTCCAACTGGCGCTCGAGATCCTCCAGGGACACTGCCGTCACCACCTGGCAGTCCCACCCCTCGAGCAGCGTTTTCATGCCCTGGCAGATCGACTGGTCGTTATCGATCACCCAGATCCGGGCCCCGCCAAGACCACTATCGAAAGGCACGGCCCGGTTCTGGTCGGCCGTCGGTTGCCGGGGCTTCAGTTTGCCGACCGGAACTCGAACACTGAAGACTGAGCCCCTGCCCTCGATGGAATTCACCGTCACCTCGTGTCCCATCATTCGGGAGATTTTGTCCACGATGGCCAGGCCAAGTCCAAGGCCTTTATCGGGTTGTGAGCCGGACGGGCGGATGCGTTTGAATTCCTGAAAGATCTCGGTGAGCTTGTCTTCGGGAATACCGGGGCCGGTATCCCACACCTGCAAAAGCACATGATCCTTTTGCCGACGAACGCCGAGCAGCACCCGGCCATTGCCGGTATAGCGGATGGCGTTGGTCAGGAAATTCCGGAGAATTCGCGCCAGCAACTGGGAATCCGACTCCACGATCGCCGAGCTGGCAACAAAGTCCAGTTGCAGGCCCTCGGCCATGGCCATCTGCCGGAATTCCCGGGCGATATTGTTGAGCAGATCGCGTAGATCGAAGGCGGTGACATCCGGCTTGATCACGCCGGCATCGAGCTTGGAGATATCCACCAGGGTGCCCAGCAGGTTTTCGACATCGTCCAGCGAGGTGCTCACCGACCGGACCAGGCCTTCCGCCTTGGGCCCGAAAGACTGTTCCAGCAGCGCACTTGTGAACAGGCGCGCTGCATTCAGAGGCTGCAGCAGGTCGTGGCTGACCGCAGCCAGGAACTTGGTTTTCGAGAGGTTGGCCCGCTCGGCCTCCAGCTTGGCATCCCGAAGCCGTGCCTCCACAGCAGCCCGCTCGGTGATTTCCTGGCGCAGCTGACTGTTCAGACCCGTGAGCGCCGCAGTACGTTCCTTCACCCGCCGTTCCAGGTTGTCATAGGCCTGTTCCAGTGCCAGTGCGGTCTTCCGGCGGTCGGTGATGTCCCGGATCAGTACAAAGAAACCGATGATGTCGCCCTGCTCATCGAAGTTCGGCACATAGGAGCGCAGCATATGGCGCACCTCACCCTGCTCTCCGGTCTCCTCGAACTCAAAAGTGACGTTGTGGCCGTCCATGACATCAAGAATCTGGGGAAGTAACCGCTGGTAGAATTCCGGCGAATGGACCTCGTTGAGCCGTTTACCCAGTGGCGACTCGCCTTTGCGCCCGTACCAGGAGGCATAGACCTTGTTGCAGAACTGGATGGTCATGTCGGCCCCGATGTAGGCAATCAGCGCGGGAACATGGTCGGTCACCACCCGGATCCAGCGCTCGCTCTCTTCCAGCGCCTTGATCCGCCGGGCCATTTCGCTGTTCTTCACATCGGTGATGTCGGAGTAGAGCACGACCAATCCACCTTCCCGGGTCGGTCTCTCGGTCACCTGAACCCAGCGGCCGTTGGCCAGCAGGAACACCACGCCTTCCGAGTCGGGGTGGCTGTGCTCCTCGAGAACCAGACCGCAAGCCACCGCCTGCCGCTTCACCTCTGAAATCCGGGTACCCTGGCCCGGCGCATCAACGCCGGCGTGGCGCCAGTAACTGCGGAACCGGCTGTTGCTCTGGATCAGGCAATGCTGGTTATCGAACAGCACAAAGCCATCGGCAATACTCTCGATGGCGTCGCTCAGTCTCTGACGGGTGGTTTCGGCTTCTTCCCGGGCGCGGTTCAGGGCCTTGTTGCTGCCCTTGAGCTGGTCCATGGCCTGATTCAAAGCCTCGGTTCGCTCGCGAACCTGCTCGGCCAGTACCACCGAGTGTTCAAAGGCGGCATAGGGCTCCGGCTTGTGGGCCGAGCCGGACTCCACCCGAACAATCAGAGCATCACGAATCCGCTTCAGGCGCTCGTTCTCTGCCTCAAGCTCGGCAATCCGCCGGTCCCGTTCGTCCTCGACGGGTGCTTCAATCTTGTCCGGAACGGACATCAGGCTGGCCAATGACCACCCCCGTAAACGTCTGGTTGATGTGCATACCGTCGAACTGCTCGCCGTAGGTATTAAAGCCAATCACATTGTGGTGGCGGAGGAACTCCGAGACCGCCTCCACCTCGCCGGTCAGCTCTGCCTCCAGGCGCCTCAGAAAGCAGTCGCAGCCGATAGTGACCAGGGGCGGCCCGACGACCTTCTCCGCCGCCTCGATCTGCGTGCGAACGCTGTCCAGCAGGGATTCCGGCTCCATGGCGGTCATTACAATCCCGGTTTCCACCGCACAGTAGAAGGTCAGGCTCTTGTCCGGGTTCACCCGCTGCACCGAGCGGACAAAATAGTGGCCGCCGATTTTCACGCCCATTGGCCGCAGCGCGAACACCTTGCGATCCAGGGCATCAACATCTACACCTACCGCCCGGGCATAGGCATCGGCCGCCGGCTCGGCATTGAGCTCGTACACCGTGCGGCTTTCCGCGCAGGCGTCCGTCACTACCAGCTTTTCACGACGCTCAACCATGTGGTGTGTGGAAAACACCCGGAAATCCAGTGGCGTGTTCACCAGCAATACCGTGGCGGCTCCGGTATGGAACTCGCCATCAAAAAACACATGGGTGTTGGCCAGGCGTTCATCGTCGCCGGCGGAACCGCCAAACTGGGGAATGCTGCCAAGGGCCGAGTTGAGCGTTGCCAGCACCAGCTCTTCACGGCTGGACAGGCCGTCCAGCAGCGTGATGGCAAAGGTGTTGCCCTTGACCGGTGCCAGCCTGGCATCCCGGCAAGTCGAAAGCAGGCCGTCGATCACGCCCTGGGCATCCTGCAGGGTGAACCGGTCCAGTTCGCGGATCAGCTCACAGTCGATGGCGAAATAGCGGCGGTCGAATCCGATGGCGGTGATGCATCCACGCCCATAGCCCTCCGGGGTGATCTCCCCGGCGGAGGTGCAGCCGCAGACGCGCACGCCCGGAAAGCTGTGTTCAAGGGCACTACCAAGTCGACCCAGGTCGTACTCCGCTGAACAGAAGAACAGCACACAGCCAAGGTGCTCGTGGCTGAGCTGGCTGGCGAGATTGGTAGCGGCCAACATCGGATCGCGAACACTGGAGCTCGCTACCCGGACCGCGGGCAGGGTCGTCGCTGGCTTCATAAACGCAGATCCCGAGAACGGATGACTTTTCACCGATTCTACGGCATCCGTAAACGCAGCCAATGCGACTTCAGTGCTTTTAATGGGCGCGCCAAAATGATCGTAAGCCATTGATTAAAATGCCTCCTGAATCAATGTCTGATGGCGCTGCCGGTTTCCCTTCAGGCAAACCGGCACTTTAGTCTTAGACAAACCGGCGCGGCGAGCGGCCTCCTGCCACCCGCAACGCCGGATAGTGCTTAGAACATCACGATGGCGCCAAGGGCGATGGTATCCGCCTCAGTGGTAGTTGCACCGGTGGTGCGGTTGTTGTCTTCGTACATGTTGTACTCGGCCACCAGCTTGAAGTTGCTGTTTACATCATGGAAGAACCCGATTGTTGTGTTTTCAGTTTCCAGATTCAGAATTTCAGCATCAGTTTCGCCATAGGAGAGCACAATGCGATTTGCGCCAAAGGCGTAGGAGCCTTGAACAAGGAAACCGTCTGCATCGTCTTCTGTAACAGCCCCGTTAACGATCAGAACCGGGTTATCCCCCTTGGAGGTAAAACCGGACGCTGCCAGGGTCAGTCCAGCAACCGACGCCTTGATGCCGTAGCCAAGGCCCGTGCTGTCGATGGTGGTGGTGCCATTCTCGGCGGACTGGTAGCGGCCGTTCACCCAGCCGGTAAGAGCCACATCGTTCAGGTTGGCGCTGTAGGTTACCTCGGACTCGAAACGGGGCGCTGAGTTTTCATCGTTGGCGCCAGTCACTGTGTCGGCGGGATCCAGCACACCGGCCGCGATCTTGAGGCCACTCATGTCCGGCGAGCGGTAGGTAATCTGGGCGGAGGGTGTCGGGTATGGATAGCCTGCGCGAATGTTTCCGAAGGAAACGCCACCGGCAACGCCCGGGGAGCCGAAGCCCATCAGGATTTCATCGAGGAAAATGTTGGAGCGGGCGTACAGACCGAAGTCCTTACCGATCAATACCTGGCCAAAATCTCCATCTACCGTGGCATAGAACTGACGCACATCGATTTGTGTATCTGTGGCGGTACCGGCATCGGCACCCAGGCTGTCATTGATGGTGGTCCAGAACGAGGAACGTCCGCCCAGGGTCAGATCACCCATGTCCTTGCTGAAATTGAAGCCGATGGTGTTCGGCAGGAAGCCCATCTTGATACGGGAATCGCGGACATCGTTCTGTTTGTCGTCACGGTTCACATAGAACGCGTTGAAGTAGCCATCGACGGAAAAGCTGGTGCCGTCCTGGTTGTAGAGTTCCACAGCGGCGTTGGCACCTGCGCTTGCACCCATGGCCGCGGCCATGGCAATGGCCAACCCTGACTTTTTGAGATTGTTGTTTTTCATAGTTCCCCCGGTTGTTTTTGGAAATCTGGGATCGGAGGCCCGGGTTATCCGGACTCTCGAGGCGCGGTCTGTCGCCTGAATTCCATGGTCGGTGATGCAGGGGAGAGGGAAAATGCTTCCAGGGAGCAGGTTTTCTGCTCATTTGGGAGGCACTTGAAATGAAACTTTGGGAGTACGACCAGGCGAATCAATCGCCGGGGAACTGGGCCAGTTCCTGCAGGCAGTCGTTAAGGAAGTCTTCGGGATCGGCCATCACCGCCTCATCGGCCACGACGCCAAACTGTACCTGGCCGGCGTAGCTGACAATACTGATGCCCAGGCCGATGTCGCCGGCCTGGGGTACCCAGAACATCTGCTCAGCAATCCGGCAACCAGCAATGTAACGGGGTTCCGGGGTGCCCGGCACATTGGACACCACGGCACTGGCCTTGCGGTAGAACACCTCGGCCAGGGGCTCCCGCCAGGGCTCCGGTACGACAGTCGCACTTGCTGCCAGCCCCCAGGCAATGCCCGGCTGCCAGCTTTTCTTCAGGCGGCGGGTTTCATGCTTGATCCGGTACAGTCTCTCAAGGGGACTTTCGCCATCCACAGGCAGAGGCACAAACACCGTACCGAAGTAGTTGCCCAGGGCACCGGGAGTTGGCTTGAGCTCCTCCGGCAGGCGGCTGCGAATATCCACCGGTACGGCGGCATGCAGCACGGCTTCATCGAGGTCCTCGCCTTCAATGCCCAGGCGGGTTCGCACAGCCGCGGCTACACAACTCAGCAACACATCGTTGATGGTCACGTTGGTGATTCGGGCAATGCTCCGGAAACGTTCCAGAGGCACAGGTTCCGACCAGCGACAATGCCGTCGCCCGAGCAACGGGCGCCGGAGGTCGGTGTCTGAATCCTCCGGCTCCACCAGAAATTCCGAAAATTCATGGACCAGCTTGAGACTGTTCTGGGCAACCCGCTCCACCAGCCGGCCAGCATCCTGCCACTGGTTACCACCGGATTCATCGGCTCCTGCACCGTCATGGAGTTCTTCCCGGGAATCCCCGGAGGCCATCAGTTGACCGAGCCAGACCTTTGCCGCAGCGGTCCAGCGTGACAGCTCCGAGGTCTCGGGTGCGCCGTAGATGGCCGGATGCTGCTGGGGGGAAGGCGGACAGAGGCGATCAAAAATCCCCAGCAAGGACAGGCCATCGGCGTAACAGTGATGAATACGCAAAAGGAGCACCGCCCCGCCCTCGGCATTGGGCGCCAGCCAGAATTTCCAGCGTGGGCGATACATGGGCAGAGGCTGGTTCAACCGCACCGACACCCATTCCTGCAGGCTTTCCGGAGTGAAACGATCTACCACCACGTCAAGATGGTGGCGGACATCAAACATGGGGTCTGGCTCCCACCACCAGGCAGGCGAGCGCTTGACCGGCATGTACCGGAAACGCTCCCAGGCCATCCAGTACACACGGAGGAACTCCCGGAAACGGGGTGCGGTAAGACCATCAACCCGCAGCATCACGGTGATGGTCATGGGATTTTCCGGGCGTTCCAGGGCCAGCCAGGCCGAATCCGCAGGTAGCAGGAGATGCGATTGTTCGTGACTCAAACCCGAACGTCCCTGGAAAAGTGGTGGAGGTAAGTAAAAACCGAACTCCGCATTGTGCCAGACAAGCCCCGTCGGCTCCATATCAGGCACCAGCGCACGCTGTTACAAAAAATTACACGTGAGTAACTGTTCAGTCCTATACTGGTTATAAGCCTTGGTGCCATGGTTATTACACGCTGCCGATCCGTGATCGATTGGCCCTGAGACATCAAAAACTCTGCACTCAGAGCCAGTAACAAAGCGAGTTGATCGGGGTACAAAAGGCTTACCAGCACACCCTAATTCCAATAACAGGCCATTGCCGTGCTGGAAGGGAGAGCAGTTATGAAAGCGAGCCATGTTCGCAAGCTGATAAAACCGATTGAGAGCGCCTACTCGGAAATGTTCTCCGGGCGGGTGTATCGCGTTGGCAAGGGCGCGGTGTCCGTTCGCAACCACAGTGGCAAGGCCGAACAAACCGTGATCGGCGTGCACGGCTTTCTGGAAAACCACTGCTACTTTACCCAGGCCTACGAAGCACCCACCACTGAGCTAATTCTGCTCACCTGCAGCAATTACCACATTCCGGTGAACGGTGTTACGCCGGAGGCCCCGGACTGGGAAGTGCCGATCAAGCACCTGGAAGGCACCATCGAATACGATGCCTGCATTCTCAACCAAGCGCTTTCCAGCCTGCCCACGACTGACAACATCCGGGTACATGGTCACTCCCGGGGCGGGGCGGTGATCCTCGAGGCCATCAAACAATGGCCCGACCTGTATGAAGACGTTGAAGTGGTGCTTGAAGCGCCCGTACTTCCCGACGGCCGACTCTCGGCGCTGGTGACCACCATTCTGGAGCCGGTAAGCCATGGCATGTGGCCCTGGCTGATTCGTCTGATCAACAGCGCGCCCTCGTCTGCTTACGGACAGACCTTCTTTGGCAAGATGAACCCGCGCAAGAAGCAATTGCTCAGCAAACTGTTCTCTGCCACCAAGGATCATCTGACCATTGTTCGTAACATCGAAAACATCATGGACTGGATGGCGCGAACGGATACCAGCGTCTACAGCCACGTGCGCCACGGCACCTTCCTGATTCCAGCGGTAGACCGCATCCTGGATCGCTCATCCATGCTCGCCAGTGCCCGCCAGAGCCCGACCACCATGCGAATCGTCGAAACCGAGGCGCCGAGCCACTTCATCACCCTGGACAGCAAGGAATGGGTCCCGGGGTTCGAAACGCTGCCCGCAGCCGCACAGGGCTAGCCCGGGCATTGCCCTGCTGCAAGACCGCCGCAGCTCCGCTAGACTACGCTCTTTTCCTGAAGTTTAGTGGAGCCATCGCCCATGTACCGTGAGCGCCTTGTCGCTACCGAAGCCCGCACCGAAAGCGCTCGCCGGCTGCAAACACTGCTGTTGGACTACCATGATTTCAGGCGTCTGAAAGCCGAGCACCCACTGGTGGAGAATGCGTTCCACCTCGCCGACTGGCAGGCGGAACGGCTGAAGGCAACCCATGAAGACCTTTACCACCACCCCGGCTACCATCACGGCCTGGAGTTCCTGTTGACCGATCTGTACGCCCCCGCCGGTATGACCCGCCGGGACGACAATATTGATCGAGTATTCCCGAAGATGGTGAAGTGGCTGCCGGATAATCTGCTGGACACGTTTGCCGGGCTGGTGGAGCTGAACCTGATCACCCAACGGCTGGACCTTGAGCTTGCCGAGCTGTTAGAGCAACAGGGCATCCGGGCCGACTCAATTAACACTGACGACTATTGTGCCGTCTACCGCCAGAGCCGGATGCTGAGTCAGAGGGAAAGACAGATCTCCCTGGTAGCCGAGGTAGGGCAGCAACTTGATCGCTATGTCCGCAACCGCACTCTGGGGTGGCTGCTGTCGATGACCCGGAGCCCGGCGGAAATGGCCGATCTGACCGATTTGCACAGCTTCCTGCACCGGGGCTACTCCGCCTTCCGCAAGATGGACGATGTGGAACTACTGATCGACCGGCTGGTGTCCCGGGAACAGCAGGTAATGCACAACATTCTGAACCATCACCCGGACCCGTTCAGCCTGCCGGGCGACCTTTAAGCCGACATGCAGCAACGAATCAGGCCTTGATGATCTGGTCCAGCTGCGAGTGGATTTCCTGCTCGATGCGGGATTTGAAGGGCCGCAACATCAAGCCCAGTTCCAGATGAATGTGCAGATCCGTCGGGGTAATGTTCAGGTGCCCCTTGACGCCGCTTCGTTTGAATTTCAGGTGATCGCCTTCCCACTGGTAATGCACGTCGAACTGGCTGGAAAGGTCTTTGGCCAGGGATTCGGCAGCCTCTCTGGCGTGTTCTTTATCCAGGGCATGCGGGCGGTGTACATCAATGACGGACATGAAAACGTTTTCTCTCGGATTTGGACGAATTTACAGTTTAGGGCGCTATTTAACTCACCGCCACCCTTGTAGCAACCCCGTCAGCGGTTAGAATACGGGGTTCAGGTGCGACACGTTATCGTGTCGCGTGATTGGTGGTAGCTGGCCTTGACGCCAAAACTCATTGCTATCAATGAGTTAAAGTCAAAAACAGCATATTAAGCATAGCTGTAAAGCTACACTGAGCGCATCGCTCAGGTAAGATATCGGGCCACCCGATAGAAGAAAGGCGCGATTTTTGATCAAAATATGATCAACTTTTGCAACTTTCTTAAAGCTGCAGGACAATTTTTTGTAAAAAATTGTTACAGCGCACGAAGCCCTATAGGGGATCACGACCCCTGCGGGGTCCGTGCGTCCTCTGAATAGGTTATTGAGTGCAATGTCTCTAAAGTCGCGAGACTTGAGTGCTTAGTATCCAACCACGCGGAGCGAAAGCTCTGTCTGTCAATGTCCGGCTGATCGCCTACCCGGCGAAAGGTATCGGATCCTCGCATGTACCTGCGAGTTCACTACGACGGCATGCTATTGGGGCCAACCCGATGGTGTGAAGCCCGTCTGACAATGTCGCATTCCCAGAGAGTATCCAACTCGGCGACGAGAGGGATATCAACTCCGAATCGCACGGAGTTGGTGCGGCTAGTGACCCCACCCTACGGTTAACGTAAGTGAATCATCGTTCGAACCATCGTCAGTATTGACGGGCCTACGGCGATTATTGGCCTCAGCCAAAATCGGCAATGCGGTTGGTCATCATTGTCTGAACTAATGATGCGGTACCACACAACCGCCGGTGGATAGATGGAACCTACGGGGATGGATTGGTGACAGACAGGGAACGTGGAAACCCTGATCTCTGGCCCAGCGATGGGCAGGCAACGCGTAAGCGGCGCTGATCAGAGTGAGGAGTAGGAGGGTGCAAGAAGCAAATGGCTCGCTGTAATGGCGAGCATAGCGGCTGAAACATGCCGACGCGGGACACTGCGGCCGACGTGCACCTGGTCTATTTGCGTGATGACACTTGCCGATTTCGGCGAGGATTAAACAACAAACCCGAGGGGGTAGATATCCCCCTCGGGGGACATCTGCCTCCGGAGGATTCTTTAAATTCCTCAAGGAGGGCTGTATGAAAACGAATCTGGCTTACCCAGAAACGTCTGCGTCTTCCAGCGGCGAGGTAACATCTTGGCACGAGGTTCCTTGGGCCACGGTGGAAACCGCTGTTCGAAAAACGCAGTTGAGAATCGCGCAGGCGGCAAAAGACGAAGACTGGCGGAGGGTTAAACGCCTCCAACGGTTGTTAGTCAACTCGTTCTACGGTCGATGTTTGGCCGTTAAACGAGTAACCGAAAACCAGGGCAAGAAAACGCCCGGGGTTGACGGCATCACCTGGGGGACGCCCAGTGCCAAATGGTGTGCTGTACAACGTCTGTCAGAGAAGCGTGGCTATCGGCCTAAGCCCCTCAAGCGGGTCTGGATACCGAAGCCCGGCAAAAAGGAAAAGCGTCCGCTCGGCATCCCAGTCATGCTGGACCGTGCCATGCAAGCGCTTTACCTCCTTGCCCTTGAGCCCGTTGTTGAAGCCACGAGTGATCCGAAGTCCTATGGATTTCGGCCAGATCGCTCGACGGCTGACGCGATGGTGGAGCTCTTCCATCTACTGGCACCGAAAACCGGTGCTCAGTGGATTTTGGAAGCCGACATCAAGGGATTCTTTGACAACATCAACCATGAGTGGCTGAGTCGCAATGTCTGTATGGACAAAGTAGTCCTCAGCAAGTGGTTGAAAGCCGGGGTCATTGACCGGCAACAGTACTCGGCTACCACAGCCGGAACACCACAGGGTGGGATTATTTCGCCCTGCTTGGCAAACGCCACTCTGAACGGCCTGGAAACTCAACTGAAAAGCTATCTGGCTGATCAGTTGGGCAAAGCCAAGGCCAAAAAGAGAAAGGTACAAGTGATAAGGTATGCGGATGACTTTGTCGTGCTGGCAGACTCGAAAGAGCTGCTGGAGGATGTCATCAGACCTTGGACAGAACAGTTCCTTGCAAAGCGAGGCGTTGAGCTGTCCCAAGCAAAAACGCACCTGACTCACATTACCGACGGGTTCGACTTTCTGGGATGGAATTTCAGAAAGTATGTGCCGACATCGCCTTACCGGAAGCCAAAGCTGCTGATCAAGCCCTCAAAGAAGAATGTACAAACGTTCTATCGGAGAGTAAGCGAGGTCATCAAAAGCAGCGGCGCGCTAACGCAGGAGGCGCTCATCGCGCAACTGAACCCGATACTGCGGGGATGGGCCAATTACCATTCCCCAGTTGTGGCGAAACAAACCTTCAGTAAGCTGGAAAATCTCATTTTCTGGCGTCTCTGGAGGTGGGCGAAGCGCAGGCACCCGAAGAAATCCGCTGATTGGATCAGGAAGAAATACTTCCATCACATAGGCGGACGGAAACGGGTGTTCGCGCATCCCTACATAAACCGCAGAGGGGAACGGGCATACCGGGAGCTGTATCACCTACCCGGCACGCCTATCATGCGTCACAAACGTCTCCCGGTTGATTACCAACCTTACGACGTAGAGCATGAACTGAAGTGGGAAGCCCTCAGGGTACAGCGGCAGCGGCACAAACTGCGCTTCCGCAAACAGATCATGAGTCTGTATATCAGGCAACAAGGACTCTGTGCACTCTGTGGGCACCCGATAACGGAGGCAACTGGTTGGCACGACCATCACATCATTCGACGTGTGGACGGCGGACCGGATACCTTACAGAATCGGGTACTACTTCATCCCAACTGCCACGCTCAGGTTCATAGCCAGGGCGGTACAAAGGTGACTCTTAAGTGGAGCGGCATTAGAATGCGTTCTACTGAGAAACGACGCCGGTCAGATGAACGTCTGACTTAAATAGGCTTGAGCCGTATGCGGGGAAACTCGCACGTACGGTTCTTAGGGGGGGATGGGCCAGTAATGGCCTGTCCCTACCCGACATTCTGACAGGACATCTCCCATGAGCGAGCAGCAAACGCCAGCCAACCAGGCCGCAAACAATAACGGCCAGGATAACGTCACCCACTTTGGCTTCCGCAATGTACCGAAAAGCCAGAAGGCGAGCCAGGTGGCCGAGGTATTCCACAGTGTGGCGGGCAAATACGACCTCATGAACGACCTGATGTCCATGGGGATCCACCGGCTCTGGAAACGCTTTACCATTGAGCTTTCCGGGGTACGGCCCGGCCATCAGGTACTGGATATTGCCGGCGGCACCGGCGACCTCACCATGAAGTTTTCAGACCTGGTTGGTCCCTCCGGCAAAGTGGTGCTGGCTGACATTAACGCTTCCATGCTCCAGGTGGGCCGCAGCCGACTGACGGATCGTGGTTACGCCGGCAACATTGAGTACGTACAGGCGGATGCCGAGCACCTGCCATTCCCGGACAACAACTTCAATGCGGTCTCCATCGCGTTCGGTCTGCGCAATGTCACCGACAAGGACCAGGCCCTGCGTGACATGACCCGGGTTCTCAAGCCCGGTGGCAAGCTGATGATCCTGGAGTTTTCCAAGCCCACCAATCCGTTGCTGAGCAAAGCCTACGACACCTACTCGTTCTCCGCTCTGCCACTGATGGGTCAGCTGATCGCCGGCGACAGCGAAAGCTACAAGTACCTGGCCGAATCCATCCGCATGCACCCCGACCAGGACACCCTGAAAGGCATGATGGAAGATGCCGGCCTGGTGAACTGCAAGTACTACAACATGACCGGCGGCATTGTTGCCCTGCACGTGGGAATCAAGCCCTGATGTTTCCCGGCCCCACCCTGCTTTCGGCTGTCTCCGCGATCCTGGAAAGTGCCCTGAACCGGGCCCTGGAACTGGATCCAGCGGGGCATCGTGCCCTGATGGAAGCATTGGCGGGCCCGGTGCAGTTTAATGTCACCGATCCGGTTCCCCTGACCTACACGCTGGATAGGGCCGGAGAACGTATCCGGATGGGCAGCCAACCTGTGGACCAACCGGCTCTTGAGATCACCGGCAAACCCATCGCCTTTGCGGCACTGGCCACCGGTGATGATCGGGTCTTTGCCGACGGCCGCCTGGAAGTGACGGGCGATACAGCGCTGGCTCACCAGCTGCAGCGCGCACTGAACCAGCTTGAGCCGGACTGGGAAGCCGCCATGGCCCAGCACATCGGTGATGTCCCCGCGCACTTTCTGGGCAAACGCATTCGCAGCGCCATCCGGTGGAGCCGGCAGGCCTTTCAGTCGCTGAATGCCAACATCGAAGAATATGTGCATGAAGAAAGTCGTGCCTTGCCCGGGCGACGGGAACTGGAAGCCACGTTCGAGGATATCGACGAACTGAATCTGCGCACCGAAAGACTGGAAGCCCGACTGAACCTGGTTGAGAACCGCGGCAAGACTGACGAACCGGAGAACCTGTGACCCGCCTGCAACGCCTGTTTCGAATTGCCTGGGTATTTTGCCGCTACCGGCTGGACACGTTCCTGCCCATCGCGGAACTGCCAGCGCCCCTGAAGGTGTTCTTCCTGCTTGCGCCATGGCATCTGTTCCCCAAACCCAAACTGGACAGGGGTGATCGACTGCGGCTGGCCCTCGAGGAGCTGGGCCCCGTGTTTGTAAAGTTCGGCCAGATACTCTCGACCCGACGGGATCTGTTGCCGGATGACATGGCCGAATCCCTGAAAAACCTTCAGGACCGTGTGCCGCCGTTTCCGAGCGATGAGGCCCGGGGCATTATCGAAACCTCGCTGGGCGCCCCAGTGTCGGACCTGTTTGCCGAATTCAGCCCGGACCCGCTGGCCTCCGCCTCGGTTGCCCAGGTGCATGCAGCCACCCTGCCCAACGGCCAGAAAGTAGTGGTAAAGGTACTGCGCCCGGGTATCGAAAGGGTGATTCGCCAGGACCTTGCCCTGATGTACCTTATGGCCGGCCTGCTGGAAAAATACTGGTCCGAGGGCAAACGCCTGCACCCGGTGGAAGTGGTTGCCGACTACGATTCCACCATTCACGACGAACTGGACCTGCAGCGTGAAGCCGCCAACGCAAGCCAGCTGCGCCGGAATTTCGAGAACTCCTCCCTGATCTATATCCCGTTTATCGACTGGGACTACACCCGCAAATCCGTGCTGGTGATGGAGCGGATTCACGGCATCCCCATTGCCGATACCGCCGCCCTGAAAGCCGCCGGCGTCGATATGAAGGTGCTGGCCGAAAAAGGCGTGGAGATCTTCTTTACCCAGGTGTTCCGGGACAGCTTCTTTCACGCCGACATGCACCCGGGCAACATCTTCGTGGATACCTCCAACCCCTCGGATCCTCGATATATCGCCATCGATTTCGGCATCGTTGGCACCCTGGCACCGGACGACCAGAGCTATCTCGCCCGCAACCTTCTGGCATTTTTCCGTCGTGACTACCGGCAGGTTGCGCAGTTGCATATCCAGTCTGGCTGGGTACCACCGGATACCCCGGTGAACCAGTTTGAAGCGGCCATTCGTACTGTCTGTGAACCGATTTTCGAGAAGCCGTTGAAGGACATCTCCTTTGGTCACTTCCTTTTGCGCCTGTTCCAGACAGCGAGGCGATTCAACATGGAGGTGCAACCCCAGCTTGTTCTGCTGCAGAAAACCCTGTTGAACGTGGAGGGGCTGGGTCGACAGCTCTATCCGGATCTGGATTTGTGGAGTACCGCACAACCGTACCTTGAAACATGGATGCGCAAACGGATTGGGCCGTCGGGGTTGATCAAGTCGCTGCAGTCCCACCTTCCGTCCTGGCTGGAACAGTCGCCAGAAATGCCGCAACTGGTGCACGACGCCCTCCTCCAGCTGCGGCAGGCCGGGCCCACCGAGCCGCAGAACCAGGCTACACTGGAGTTGCTCCGTGAGCAGCAGGTTCGCACCGAGCGGCGCTGGCGGCGGGTTACACTGGCGGTACTTCTGGTTGCCGGAGGCATTCTGGGCACCCAGCCTGAGGGCCAGCAATGGCTTGAAAGCGTGCCCACCTGGAGCTGGGCCCTGTTTGCAATTGCCGGTGGACTCATGCTCCGCGGCAGCCGATAACCGACAAAGATTTCAGGATTCACAAAAATGCAAAATAGCTCGGATAACGTCGAGACCCCTGACTGGCTGGATGCCATTCGCTGGACAGAGGACGGCTTGGTGCCAGCCATCGCCCAGGATGCCGAAACCGGCGATATCCTGATGATGGCCTGGATGAACCGGGAATCGCTCAGGCTGACCGCCGAAGAAGGCCAGGCCATTTACTGGTCCCGCTCTCGAGGCAAGCTCTGGCGCAAGGGGGAAACCTCAGGACACCAGCAGGTCATTCGGGACATTCGACTGGACTGCGACGAGGACGTCATCCTGCTGAAGGTGGAACAAAAGGGCGGCATCGCTTGCCATACTGGCAGGCGCAGCTGCTTCTACCGGACCCTGGAAGATGGTCAGTGGGTCAGCGTTGACCCGGTGATCAAGGACCCCGGCACTATTTACGGCAGCAACTGAGGAGCACGGACAGTGAGCGATGTACTGGAAAACCTGGCGCGGGTTCTGGAGGCCAGGAAAGAGGCAGACCCGGAAACCTCCTATGTAGCCAGTCTCCACGCCAAGGGTCTGAACAAGATTCTGGAGAAAGTCGGGGAAGAGTGCACCGAAACCCTGCTGGCCGCCAAGGACGCAGAACACTCCGGTGAAACCCGGGATGTGGTTTATGAAACCGCCGACCTGTGGTTCCACAGCTTGGTGATGTTGTCCCGACTGGGCCTTGGCCCGAAGGACATCCTGGATGAGCTGGCCAGCCGGTTCGACCTGTCAGGCCTGGAAGAAAAAGCGTCACGGGAAAAGTGAGCGGTAATACCTCTAAAGGGGTTTCCGCGTAACCGTTCTGGTAACGTACAATGTCATTGAACAGAAACATTAAAACGAGGACCCCGTAATGGGTATCAGCATCTGGCAATTACTTATCGTACTCGGCATTGTCATTCTGTTGTTCGGAACCAAGAAACTGCGCAACATCGGCAGCGATCTGGGTGGCGCCATCCGCGGCTTCAAGAAGTCCATGAACGATGAGGACTCCAAGGCCGAGAACCAGGAATCCCTGGAAGGCAAGGAAAACGAGCAGCCGCAACAACAGGCCGCGGCCGAAGACAAGCCCCGGGACAAGTCCCACAGCTGAGACCAGGCTGAATGTTCGATATCGGCTTTCTTGAGCTGCTGATCTGCGGCGTCATAGCGCTGTTGGTACTCGGCCCCGAGCGCCTGCCCACGGCTGCACGTGCTGCGGGCCGCTGGGTGGGTGGCGCGCGACGTATGGTCAGCCAGTTCACCTCGGAACTGGACCGGCAATTGAAAGCCGATGAGCTCCGCGAAGAGCTTCGCAAGGCAGGCGATGTTGGTCTGGATGATGTGCAGAAAACCGTGCGTGGCGCCCTCGACGAGGCTAAAAAGTACGAGCACATGATCCTGCCCGATAACGAAACCCAGAAGCCAAGGCCCGCGCCGGCGACACGACGTGTGTCTGGCCAGCCAAAGCCCTCCGAGTCTTCTGACCGGGAGCAGGCTGGTACCAGCGACGCTCCGCAGACGCCGGATACAGGCTCTGCCGGGAACGACCAACCCAAAAACGAAACCCCGCAAAGTCCGCCGGATAACCGTTCATGAATGCAAAACCCGACGGCAACCAGATGCCTCCGGAACACCAGGAAATGCCTCTGATCGAGCACCTGCTCGAACTGCGCAACCGCCTCCTGAAGATGGTTTTAGCGGTACTGGTGTGCTTCGCGGCCATCTATCCGTTTGCCAACGAGCTCTACCTGTTCCTGTCTGAACCGATCCGCTCCCTGTTGCCGGTTGGCCAGACCATGATCGCAACGGATGTAACCTCGCCCTTCTTCGCGCCGTTGAAGCTGGCGCTGGTACTGGCGGTGTTCGCCGCCATCCCGATCATTCTTTACCAGCTCTGGAGTTTTATTGCACCGGGCCTCTATGCCCACGAGAAACGGCTGGCCTTTCCGCTGTTGTTTACCTCGGTAATCCTGTTCTATGCGGGCGCGGCATTCGCCTATTTTGTTGTATTCCCGCTGGTATTCGGCTTCTTTACCGCGATCGGTCCGGAAGGCATCGTCGAATTGCCGGACATCACCAGCTATCTCAATTTCGTGCTCAAGATGTTCTTCGCATTCGGTGTGGCCTTCGAGATTCCGATCGCCACCGTGCTGTTAATCCTCACCGGGGCCACCACGCCAGCAGATTTGGCGGCCAAGCGCCCCTATGTGGTGGTTGGCTGCTTCATCATCGGCATGCTGCTGACCCCGCCTGACATTATCTCCCAGACGCTGTTGGCTGTTCCCATGTGGATCCTGTTCGAGGTCGGCATCCTGTTCGGGCGGCTGGCAAAACGGGAAGTGGCGGACGCGGACAGCGATGAGCCTGCCGGCGAATGAATCTGGCGTTACTGTTTGATGAGGATTTCATAGCGCCTGACCGGGCCGTATTACGCGGCCGGCGCCTGGCTCACCTGCACTCGGTGATCAAAATCGTTGCTGGCGATACAGTGCCGGTGGGCCGCGAGGGTGGCCAAATGGGCACCGGAGAGGTCGTCCGACTGACCGATACCGAGGCGGAACTCCAGGTAACCCTGGACCAGCCTCCCCCTGCACCACTGCCTCTCACCCTGGTTCTGGCGATGCCCCGACCGAAGATGTTCCGCCGGATACTGCAGACCTGCGCCGCACTTGGCGTGAAAGACCTGTGGTTGATCAACAGCTACAAGGTGGAAAAAAGCTTCTGGCAAACACCGTGGCTCTCAGACCAGCAAGTGCGAGAAAACCTCACCCTGGGGCTTGAGCAGTCCAAAGACACCCTGATGCCCCGGGTGCAGATCCGCAAGCTGTTCAAACCCTTTGTGGAAGACGAGCTTCCGTCGCTGGTGGCAGGCAGAAAAGCCCTGGTAGCCCACCCCGGCACGAGCACACCCTGCCCGACGCATCTGAACCAGCCGACGGTACTCTGCATTGGCCCCGAGGGTGGTTTTACAGATTACGAAGTAGGCAAACTCGAAGACGCCGGTTGCCAGGGTGTCCACCTCGGCCCCCGCATCCTGAGAGTGGAAACTGCGGTACCAGTGCTGGTTAGCCGGCTGTTCGACGCCTGTCTCTAGCAGCCTGCCACCACCGGGCCAGTGGCGTAATCATGGCCACCAGTAACGCCCCGGCCAACACCCCGAACAGACCGTTGGCTATCGTCGGCACGAGAGCACCAACCACACCACTGAATCCCTCGGCAAAGTGATGAATGGCGTCGTAGACCGGCGTGAATCCGTGGGTGAGAATGCCACCACCCACCAGGAACATCGCCAGGGTGCCAAGAATGGAGAGCGTCTTCATCAGATAGGGGGCCAGCCATAGAATACCTGCGCCCAGCTTCTGGAGCACGGGGTTGTCCTGCTGACTGAGGTAGAGACCGCCGTCGTCCAGCTTGACGATCCCTGCCACCAGGCCGTACACAAAAACTGTGATCATGATGGCAACCACCGCCAGCACCATGAACTGCATGCCGATCGTCTGGGTTGTTACGGTGCCCAGCGTGATGGCAATAATCTCCGCAGACAGAATGAAATCGGTACGGATGGCGCCCTTGATCTTGTCTTTCTCGATCGCCCGAAGGTCGGTTTCCGGATTCTTCAGGGCTTCACGCAGCTGCCCTTTGCGCTTCTGATCTTCCTCCCGATGCAGAAACTTGTGCACCAGTTTCTCGAAACCCTCGAAACACAGGAAGGCACCGCCAAGCATCAGCAACGGCGTGACCAGCCAGGGCATGAAAAAACTGATCGCAAGGGCCGCCGGCACCAGGATGGCCTTGTTGATCATCGACCCCCTGGCTACAGCCCAGACCACGGGTAACTCCCGCGCAGGTTTCACGCCAGTTACCTGTTGGGCGTTGAGCGCCAGATCGTCACCCAGAACACCCGCCGTTTTCTTGGTGGCGGTCTTGGTCATCAGGGCGACATCGTCCAGCACCGTGGCGATGTCATCGATCAGAACCAGAAGACTGCTTCCTGCCATTACAAAATTCCTTTTCTGTTCAACCGTTAAGACCCATGGCCTCGGCCGCAATGCGGTTTTTCACCGGGCCCAGCTGATTGAGCCAGCGCAAACCGGTGTTGCGCAGCCAGCGTACCGGCAACTCATCACGACCAAACAGCTGCTTGAACCCCTCCATGGCCGCCATCATGGTCAGGTTTTCACCTTTCCTCCGGCGCTGATAGCGCGCCAGAACCAGTTCATCCGCTGGCCCCAGGCCTGCTTTCCTTGCCCGCGAAAGCTCGTCCAACAGAGTGCGTACATCGCCAAAGCCCAGATTGGCGCCCTGCCCCGCCAGCGGGTGAATGGTATGAGCTGCGTCGCCGACCAGGGCGAAACCGGGCGCAATGTAGTCTTTCGCGTGGCGCTGGCGAAGCGGAAAAGCAAACCTTTTGGAGACTGCCTGAACCGTTCCAAGCTCGCGCTCGATCGCCTGCTCAAGCTCGGCCACAAATTCCGTGTCCTCCAGAGCCATCAGGCGCCTGGCTTCGTCGGTATCCTGGGACCAGACAATGGAGCAGAAATGCTCAATGCCCGATTCGGGCAGCAAAGGCAGGAACGCCAGCGGCCCAGTCATTGAAAACCGTTGCCAGGCGGTAAAGCGATGACTCTGACTGGTTTGCACCGTGCACACGATGGCCTGTTGGTCGTAGTCCCATTCGCGGGTTGGCAAACCTACCCACTGACGCAAACGGGAATTGGCACCGTCACACCCCACGACCAATCCGGCCGCCAGGGATCGGCCACCCTCCAGCTCAAGGGCGTAACTCCCTGAGGACCGCCTGCAGCCGGTAATACTTGCGCCCTCGATCAGCTCAACCGGGCTTTGCTCCAGGGCGCGGAACAATGCCCGCACAATACTGCGGTTTTCGACGATCGTCCCAAGGGCCCGTGCCTGAAGCTCGGCAGCTTCAAACTGTATTCGCCCAGTACCATCACCATCCCAGACTGTCATGGTCTGATAAGGACAGTGTCGACCGGCGGTCACCTCGGACCAGACTCCGAGCTGCTCCAGCAAGCGTTGGCTGGCGACCGAAATGGCACTGACCCGAGGCTCGAAATCGACAACGGTGGCGGCAGGCTCCGGTGCCCTGACCAGGGTTTCGTGATCGGAGCCCTCCACCAGCGCCACATGCCAGCCCTGACGTGATAGCCCGAGAGCCAGGGCGGATCCGATCATGCCCCCGCCGGCCACCAGAATATCGAAGGTTTTCACTTCACTCATGACCAGGCGCCTCCCGGCCCAGATTTCCAGGCCGGTCAATCACCGCCCGGCGCCCTCCCAGGCCCATCGCCTTGCGCGCAAACCAGCGCTTGACCCCGGGCAACAGATCAAGACCCACCAGACCGGCATCGCGGGCAGCAGTTACCGGCAACATGGAGTGTCCGAACAGGCGTACAAGAGAATCCGAGAAGCGTACCGTCTGCTGCCAATCCTGGCGATGCAGAGCGTGGTAACGTTTGAGGACCTCGAGATCCCCGATGGATCTGCCCTGTTCTTCCGCCAGCCGGAACTGCTCCACCAGAGTCATCAGCCCTCGCAGGGCCAGATTGAATCCCTGCCCGGCAACCGGATGCAGGGCATGGGCCGCATTGCCCACCAGGGCAACCCCGGGGCGCACCGGCTCGTCTACCGTCGTCAGGGTCAGCGGGTAATGGTGACAGGTACCAATGCGGGTAAACCGGCCAAGACGCCAGCCAAACCGGTCCTGGAGCCAGCGGCATTTTTCCTGGTCGGGAAGTTCAAGAACTTCCTGCAATGCCTCGTCGGACAGGGTCCAGACCAGTGCCGACTGGTGCCCTGCACGCGTGGGAGAACCATGGGGCAAAAGCGCCATGGGGCCGGCATCGGTGAATCGTTCAAAGGCAGTGAAACCGTGGCTGTCACTTGTGGAGACATTGGCGATCAGGGCATTCTGGCCATAGCTGTGACGATCGGGCCTGAAGCCAAGCTTCTCACGCAGTCCGGAGCGACCGCCATCCGCCACCACCAGGCAGCGAGCCGTCAGTTCCGGGGCATCTTCGCCATCCTCCGACAGCCGGACCCGAACGCCGCCGGGAATGGGCGTCATATCAGTCACCTCTGCCGGCGCGCGCCACTGGACGTTGGTCTCCAGCAACTCACGCATCAGGCACAACCCCATCCAGCGGTTGTCAGCTACATAACCAAGGGCCTGCTGACCATGCTCGGCGGCATGCAACCGGGTGGCGCCGAAATGCCCCCGATCCGACACATGGATATGCTCAATGGGCGTGGCATGCTCGGCGAGACGATGCCACAGCCCAAGCTCTTCAAAAATCAGCCGGGAGCCCCACGCCAGAGCAGTGGAACGTGCGTCGTAGCTGGGCTGGTAACTGTCCGGCAGGGCATCGGGAGATAGCGGAAAGGCCTCGACTACGGTCACGTGCAGCGACGGCACCATCCGGGCCAGCGCCAGGGCGAGGGTTGCTCCGGCAAGGCCACCACCGGCAATGATCAGATCGGTATCGGGCTTGGTCACAGGGTGTCAGTCCGCCATCAGGGCTTCGATTTCGGCAATGGTTTTCGGCACCGCTTCGGTCAGGACCCGACAGCCGTCTTTGGTCACCACCACATCGTCTTCGATACGAATACCAATGCCACGCCATTTCTCATCCACATCGGTGTTATCCGGCGCGATATACAGCCCGGGTTCAACCGTCAGGGCCATGCCTGGCTCCAGCTGGCGCCAGGCATCACCGACCTTGTAATCGCCGACATCGTGCACATCCAGGCCCAACCAGTGGCCGGTGCGGTGCATGAAAAAGGGTTTGTAGGCTTCATTGGCAATGGCGTCTTCGAGGGTGCCAGACAACAACCCGAGATCGATCAGGCCCTGGGTCAGCACTTCCAGCGCCGCTTCATGGGGGCGGTTCCAGTGGTTTTCCGGCGACACAGCCTCAATGGCCCGATACTGGGCAGCCAACACCACCTCATACAACGCCCGCTGCTCGTTGCTGAACTTTCCGCTGACCGGGAAAGTGCGGGTAATGTCGGAGGCGTAGCACTGGTATTCACAGCCGGCATCAATCAGCACCAGATCGCCGTCTTTCAGCGGTGCACTGTTCTCAATGTAATGCAGGATGCAGCCATTGCCGCCTCCGCCCACAATCGACGGGTAGGCCGTTGAACGGGCGCCGTGTTCCATAAACGTGTGGATAAGCTCGGCCTCGAGGTTGTACTCGAAGCCACCCTTGCGGGCCCGCTTCATGGCGCGGCAGTGGGCTTCGGCGCTGATCTGGCCCGCCTTGGCCATAATCTTGATCTCGTTGGCGCTCTTGTAGAGCCGCAGGTCATGAAGCAGGTGCTCCAGGGACACGAATTCGCCGGGCGGATGGGCGCCGCTGCGAACCTTGCTGCGAATCATCTTTACCCAGTCCATCACCCGGGCGTCAAAATGATCGTCCTTGCCCAGGGGATAATAGACCCGGCTGCGCCCCTCGATCATGCCCGGGAGTATGTCGTCGATGTCGGCGATCGGGAACGCATCGTCCAGGCCGTAGCGTTCAATGGCGCCTTCCGGGCCCACCAGGAACCCGTCCCAGAGTTCCTTCTGAGGATCACGCTCTTTGCAGAACAGAACGGATTCCCCGTGTTCACGGCCAGGGATCAGGGCCAGCACGGCCTCCGGCTCGCCAAAACCGGACAGGTAATGAAAATCACTGTCCTGGCGGAACGGATGCAGCACATCGCGATTGCGAACGCGCTCCGGGGCGGCCGGAATAATCGCAATGCTGTCTGGCGCCATGCGCTCCATCAGCTTTCGACGGCGCTCGGCAAACTCCTTCACGGGAATCATGGAGTTCATAGTCTCTCCTGCAATCAGGACCCTGCTCAGTGCAGGGTCGGCGAATCAGACTTCGGCGGTTCGGGGGCGTTGAATTCGGTAAAGACGGCAAGCGCCCCAAGCCGGATGTACTCGGTAATCTCCAGCAACTGCTGCTCGCTTTCGTCGTCCGCTTCTTCCTCGTCGGACAACTGACTGATGGCGACCATATCCTCGATCAGCTCCCGGATCTCATCCGGTGCCTGGCCCAGCGATTCACCTGCTGACAATGCCATGCCTTCGAGAAACCCACGCACCCAGGAAACCAGGGCCTCGAGGCGCTGCTCAATGGCGTAGTCGTCATCCGGTAACAAAGGATGGAAACTCATGTCTGCTGATTTCAAGAGCTCCAGTGTCTGCTCGTAGGCCCTGTTCATGAACGGAGCGAGATCGTCAGACTCCTCGACTGCGTCTTCAGCCAGGCCCATGTGCTCACATACCATGGCCAGCCACTCCGGCTCATTTATACGGGATCCGGCCGCCAGGCGACCACAAAGCGCACCGTGCAATTCGGATGGGTGGCTGAATGCCTTGTGAGCGGTAAAAACGTTGGCCCAGCGCTCGAATTCTGCGGCGCGGGCAGCACCGGAAGTGTCGGTTTCTGACATGAAACAGGCGAATCCTGTGTTGGTGGATTAGACGCCTACTTTAGCATTCAGGCGCCCTCAAGGCACTGCCTGTTGATTTTTAACCGGCGAGAGAACAATATGTTATAACATATCAATTAACGTGGAACTTCCTGCCATGAAGCGATCAAAACTCAACGCCGTATTTCTGGCTACCAGCAGTGCTCTGATGGCCCTTAGCGCGAATGCCAGCGACAATCCGGGAGCTCACCAACATGGTCATGCCGAACTGCAGGTAGCACTGGATGGCAATCAGATCGATCTGATTTTCACGTCGCCCGCCTACAACCTGCTCGGATTCGAACACCGCGCTCGGACAGACGACCAGAAAGCCCTGGTCAAGGAAACCGAAGAATGGCTCGAGCGCACACCGCTGATCAACACGCCAGATGCCAGCTGCAAGGTGGCGAGCGCTGAGGTTTATCATGAGGCTGGTGATGGGTCTGGCGACCACCACGACCATGGCCATAACAGTAATGGACACGACCACCACGAGCATAACGAACACGAGCATTCGGAAGGATACGGCCACTCGGATTTCGAAGTGACCCAGGTTCTGAATTGCACCGGACTGGCATCCGCAGAAGCGCTGCTGATTCCCCTCACCGAGCGCTTTCCCGAGATTGAAGATCTCGGTGTCCAGTGGGTGTGGTCAGGAGGCCAGGGATCAACGCGCCTCGAACAGCCAGAAAGCAGTTTCAGCCTGAAGGGCCAATAAGGCAGAGGACAGAGTTTTGCGAGCCCTACTCCGTATAGGGCTCGACATTCGTTGCAACCATCGAATAGGACGAGGTGCCAATGTCATTTTCGGTGCGGTCGATCACCAGCTTGCCTTCGATCCAGACCGGATCGTACAGGGCCTCAAGGGTGAAACCTTCCTTGTACTTCACGTGAATGATCTGGTTCGGCGGTGGTGGCGGCACATGAATACAGGCGCCGTAGTAAGGCACCAGGAAGAACTCCAGGATGCGCATATCCTCGGTTGTTTTCAGGGGCACCGCAAACCCGGGGATGCGCCCTTCCACATTGCCCATCTCCGGCACAACCCGGCCGGTCATGATCTCGTCAGGCAGCAGTGGCGGGCCATCGCCCTCGTGTTCAATCTCTGGCATATTCTCCAGCAGCGCCAGGTCCTCGGCAGGCATCAGCTCGAGCCAGTCGATTTCCCTGGTTTCGGCCTGGCTGGCTGCCGGGAGCAAGAGCGCCAGGACAAGCGCAGTGATCGAGGGCAGCGCAAAGCGCGAACGCGCCGGGGCAAACATCATTGGACCACAAACTCCTGATACGGAAACTGGGAAACCGCCATCATACACCGGGCAGACAGCAACCAACATGACCAGCAAGACAGACTCAACCAGCAACAGTTCCCGAAGTACGTCAACCGCGATTGACGTCAGCGGGCTTGTGTTTTCCTGGGACCCGGCACAGGCACCCCTCAGTTTTCCGGATATCAACCTCAAGCGCGGCGAGCACCTGTTTCTACACGGCCCCAGCGGCAGCGGCAAAAGCACACTCCTGAGCCTCCTGGCGGGCATGCTTCGGCCCCACGCCGGCTCAGTGCGGATACTGGATACCGACATTCACCGGCTCGGCGCCGGCGCCCGGGACCAATTCCGCGCCGACCATCTGGGTGTTATCTTCCAGCAGTTCAATCTGGTGCCTTACCTGACGACCCGAGCCAACGTCACCTTACCCTGCGGATTGTCTGAACTGCGCAAACAGCACACCGAACCGACGGTCGCAGAGGAAGCTGAGAGATTGCTTGCCGCCCTGTCGATCCCCGAAGATCACTGGCAGCGAAAAGTCACCAGGCTGAGCATTGGCCAGCAACAGCGGATCGCAGCCGCCCGGGCACTGATTGGCGCGCCGGGTCTGATTCTCGCGGACGAGCCCACCTCCGCGCTGGATGCTGACAACCGTGACCGGTTTCTGGAACTGCTTCTGCACCTTGCCCACCGGCATAACACCTCCGTGCTGTTCGTCAGTCACGATCAGTCCCTCGCCCGCCATTTCGGTAATCAGCTGGAACTACGGGGTAACCGGACATGAAAGCACGCCTTGCTTTGACACTGGCCCTGGCCAGCCTGTGGCACCGGAACAAGGTACTGGCCCTGGTGTGCCTGACGCTTACCCTGAGTGTTTCCTTGCTACTGGGCATCCAGTACCTACGTACCGAAGTCAAACAGTCTTTCACCAGCACCATCAGTGGCACCGACCTGATCGTCGGCGCCCGCAGCGGTCAGCTAAACCTGCTGCTGTACACCGTGTTTCATATTGGCGATGCCACCAACAACATTCGCTGGTCTACCTACCAGAGCCTGAAGGATGATTCTCGCCTCGAGTGGCTGATTCCGATTTCCCTGGGAGACAGCTACCGGGGCAATCGAGTGGTCGCTACCGACGAGAACTTTCTGAAGCACTTCCGTTACGGCCGCGACCTGCCGCTTGAACTGGCAGAGGGCCAGTGGTTTGAAGGGGTCTTTGATGTTGTGTTGGGCGCAGGCGTAGCACGGTCGCTGGCTCATCAGGTGGGCGAAGAAATCATACTGTCCCATGGTGGCGGCAGAACCAGCTTCTCCAACCATGAAGACACGCCGTTTACCGTTACTGGCATACTCGCACCCACCGGGACGCCAGTGGACCAGGCGGTTTACATTGGTCTGGATGGCATGGAGGCGATGCACGTGGGCTGGGAATCCGGGGTCGCCATTCCGGGCCGGACAATTACCCGGGAACAGGCGGAAGGCCGTGATTTCACCCCCGATGCCATTACCGCCGCGTTTATCGGCATCGAAAGACAGGTGCTGACATTCCGGATACAGCGGGAAATCAACCAGTTCACCGGTGAGCCGCTGTCAGCCATACTCCCTGGCGTTGCGCTGAGCGAGCTCTGGCAGCTGATGGGCCAGTTCGAGCGGGCGTTGCTGGGCATCACCGTATTCGTCGTGATTACCAGCCTGATTGGACTCATCGCTGTTCTGTTAACCATACAGGCGCAACGCGCCCACGAAATTGCCGTACTCAGAGCTACCGGTGCCTCTCCAGCTCTTATCGCCTCGCTGTATATCATTGAATGTGTCGCCCTTGCTGTCGCGGCCTGCGTGCTGGCCCTTGCCATTGGAATGGCAGGCGTCTCACTGGCAAGCCCGTGGCTGCTGACCAACTATGGCCTGCAGATCGCCCTGCGTCCGCTGACTTCCGAGGAATGGGCATTGCTCGTCTCGGTGCCAATCGCAGCCTTCATCGTGGCGCTCATACCGGCCTTCAGCACCTGGCGCCAGAGCCGCCGACTGGGCTTTGGCGAACCCGCGGATCAGTGATGCGCATCACGCAGGGAACGCAATGACAAGCCTGTAAATTGACCGACTTAGCGTCCACACTTATAGTTAGTTGCAATTACCTCAAACCACTGCTGGGCACGTCATGGAACAGTCCGAAGTACAGGCATTAGCGGACAAGCTGGACAGGCTGATTGAGCGCTGTCAGAAACTTGAGCGGGACAACGCCACATTGCGGGAGCTGCAAGATGACTGGAACCGGGAACGGGCCCAGCTGGTGCAGAAGAACGATCACGCAAAGCACAAGATCGAAGCTATGATCAGCCGCCTTCGGGCCCTGGAGCATCACTGATGGCACAGCAATCCACCACGGTTGAGGTGAAGATCCTCGACAAGGAATACCTGGTCGCGTGCCCGGAAGAAGAGCAGGAAGCACTGCTGCGGGCTGCCCGCCACCTGGACAGCAAAATGCGCGAAATCCGCGCCAGCGGCAAGGTGTTCGGCACCGAGCGCATTGCCGTTATGGCAGCTCTGAACATTACCCATGAACTGCTCGAGCGGGACACCATGTCGGACGCCACCAGCACGCTGCTGCGCGCCATGGACAGTAAACTCGACGGTGCCCTGGGTGACGGCTCGGGCCGTTGAATCGGCAGAGAATCGGAGACAGGTGTTGCAATCGGCCCCGCCACTGCCCGTATAATGGAAACAACTTCCTGGGCTGTTCGGGATAGTCGGATACGTCCTCGAGCCGATGCGCACTACCCAGGTGGCTACTTCAGGGCATTGTGAGCACGTCCCCGACAGGGGAAAGCCTAATATGTCACAGCGGCCACCGACCTTGAACTCTGGGTTCAAGGGCCACATCCGATAACGGCAGCCCGGGAAGCTTTATTTTGAGCCAGTTTATCGAGCCTCAACCGTTCCAGACCCATCCTGACACCTTCTCACGCAGTGAACTTCGCAAGCATCTGCGACAGCATCGTCGCTCGTTGAGTTTCGAGCAACAGCAACAGGCCGCCGAGTATCTCGCACTCAACCTGCTGAAGAATCCAGACCTTCACCGCGCCCGGCATATTGCCATTTACCTGCCCAATGACGGCGAGATTGATCCCCACGTCTACCTGGACATCGCCCGCCGCAAAGGCATCCGCTTCTATCTGCCGGTACTGCATCCGATCCATGAAGGCAGGCTGGTTTTCAGCCCCTATTACGACGGTGTAGAGCTCACCGCCAACCGGTTTGGCATCCCCGAGCCGGCGTTCAGCAAAGGCCTGCGGCGCCCGGCCTGGGCCCTGGATGCGGTACTGTTTCCGTTAGTAGGCTTTGACGAGCAGGGCGGAAGACTGGGAATGGGAGGCGGATTCTACGACAGAACGTTCGCCTTCAGCCAGATACGACCAAGGCTGGCGCCGAAGCTGATTGGCCTGGCTCATGATTTTCAAAAGGTAGAAAAGCTGCCAATAGAGCCCTGGGATGTGCCCCTACACAGCGTGGTGACCGATAAGCGACGTTACCGGTTCAGCGGCTGACTCATGACCTGAACGGAGCCGACCAGATTGGCCGCTCGCGCGTCTTTGTCTTCAGAGGCGTGGATGGATGTGAAACCAGTAATCACAAGGCCGATGGCAAAAATCAGCACAATGGCTTTGATGATGTCAGGCTTGCCGCCCATGGCTTCAGTTCCTCAAAATGCGCTTTAAAAGTGTCGGGAAATCAGTCAGCTATTCTTGACTTCAAGAATCAGAAGAAAGACTAACACCTATCTGTACTTTTACAATTTTTGACAGATTAAAATTCAGTAAGCATTGTGTGCGGCGACCGGCCAGGGTCTGGTGGAGCTTTCCAAAACACGCTGTAAATACCTCCATGTACGCTTGGCTCCGCCCCTCAGCGCTTCTTGCTCCTGCGTCGCGCTGAGGGTCCTGGGAAGGCCATCCATGGCCTACCCGTGAAGCGCTTTCGCGCTCCACCCATGGCTCCGCACAGTTTTGGAAAGCTCCACCAGACCCCGGCCTACTCTGCGTTAATTCGACCGGGCATTTCCTTGCCCAAGAAACAGCTGATAAGCCTCATTATCCGTCATGTTTTCATAGCGGAAGCCGACCTTATCCAGCATTTTCTCGAAATCCTGCACCTCGTCGTCGTCCACCTGGGCTCCCAGCAGAACACGGCTGTAGGCTGCCCCGTGGTTGCGGTAGTGGAACATGGAAATATTCCAGCGGGTACCCAGCGACATCAGGAACTTCAGCAACGCCCCCGGGCGCTCCGGGAATTCGAACTGGAACACTTTTTCGTTCGTGATCGTCGGCGCGTGGCCGCCCACCATGTGGCGAATGTGCTGCTTGGCCAGATCGCTGTCAGTCAGATCGACGACCGAATAGCCGTTCTCCCGGAGATCCTGCACCAGGTCTTCACGGCCGTGGCCGCCCGCTGCGATCTGGATGCCCACGAAAATGGTGGCATTGGTGGCGTCCGCGTAGCGGTAATTAAATTCGGTGATGCTGCGCTTGTGCAGGGCGTTGATAAAGGTTTTGAAGGCACCCGGCTTTTCCGGGATGGTCACTGCCAGGATTGCCTCGCGCTTCTCGCCCACTTCCGTACGCTCGGAAATGTAGCGAAGGCGGTCAAAGTTCATGTTGGCACCGCTGAGGGTGGCAATCAGGTTTTCGCCCTCCACTTTCTCCCGCTCGATGTACTTCTTGATGCCCGCCACACCCAGGGCACCGGCCGGCTCGGCAATGGAGCGGGTGTCCTCGAACACATCCTTGATGGCGGCGCAGATTTCGTCGGTGGATACGGTGATCACCTCGTCCACGTAGTCTTTACAGATTTCCCAGGGATGCTTGCCGATCTGCTTGACCGCCACGCCATCGGCAAAGATGCCCACCTCGTCCAGCACTACCCGCTTGCCGGCCTTCATGGCTGCCTGCAGACAGTTGGAGTCCTCCGGCTCAACGCCGATCACCTTGATTTCCGGACGCAGGTACTTGATGTAAGCAGCCATGCCAGCGATGAGACCGCCGCCACCAACGCAAATAAAGATCGCGTGAATCGGCTTGCTGAACTGCCACATGATCTCCATGGCCACCGTACCCTGACCGGCAATGACATCCGGATCATCGTAGGGCGGGATGTAGGTGTAGCCGTGTTTCTGGATCAGCTCCTGGGCGTGAGCAGCGGCTTCGTCAAAGGCGTCGCCTTTCAGGACCACTTTGGCACCATGGTCACGCACCGAACGCACCTTGATCTCCGGCGTGGTCTGCGGCATTACAATTACCGCCTTGATACCGAGGTTCTTGGCCGCCAGCGCCACACCCTGGGCATGATTGCCAGCAGATGCACAGATCACGCCCTTGGCCTTCTGCTCCTCGGAAAGCTGCGCAATCCGGTTGTAGGCACCGCGAATCTTGAAGGAAAACACCGGCTGAAGGTCTTCACGCTTGAGCAGAATATTGTTGCCAAAGCGCTTTGACAGACTACGGGCTTCAGTCAGGGGTGTTTCGATGGCCACGTCATAGACGCGCGCATCGAGAATCTTCTTGATGTAGCGTTGCGGCATAGCAGTTCCGGCTTTTGGTTGGTGTGTGATGGCTGGCTGAGAAAAACCCACAGTGTAGAAAGTTTGCACGGCAGCCGTCTATAAGCAGAGGGTGCTTAAGCGTTATAATCCGCCTAAATCCAACCTGATTTGCAGCCGGAGCCCCAGATGACCCAGGACGAACTGAAAAAAGCCGTCGCCAAAGCCGCCATTGACTACATTGCCCCTCGCCTGGATAGCGACAGCGTGATCGGTGTGGGCACCGGCAGCACGGCCAATTTCTTCATCGACATGCTCGCGGAACTGAAAACCGAATTCGACGGCGCCGTCGCCAGCTCGGAAGCGACCGCCGAGCGCCTGAAAAGCCACGGAATCCCGGTTTATGATCTCAACAGCGTCAGTGGGCTGGAGTTCTACGTGGATGGCGCTGACGAAACCAACGAACGCCTGGAACTGATCAAGGGTGGCGGCGCCGCACTGACCCGGGAAAAGATCGTGGCAGCGGTGGCCAAGACGTTCATCTGCATTGCCGACGACTCCAAAATGGTTGGTATCCTTGGCGCCTTTCCCCTGCCCGTGGAGGTCATCCCCATGGCCCGAAGCCATGTTGGCCGGGAGATTGTAAGACTGGGCGGCGACCCGGTTTATCGTGAGGGGGTTGTCACCGATAACGGCAACATCATCATCGATGTCCACAACATGGATATTTCCCAGCCGATCCGGGTGGAAGAGCAGCTCAACAACATTGTTGGCGTGGTCACCAACGGCCTGTTCGCCCGCCGGCGCGCGGATCTGTTACTGCTCGGCACCAAAGACGGGGTGAAAACTATCTCCAGCGAGGGCGCCTGACCGATTTCTATCACTGCTCGATTGTCGAAGCTGGCCTTTCGGGCCAGCTTTTTTATTGCCTGGAAGATCATAAACCAAGCGCTTGCTTGGTATCAGTTTTTCGGCGACACTGCCCTGCATTGATTCCGATCAGAGGGAGCTCCACCGTGTCCGACTACTTCAACGAAACCCACCAGCAGGTCCGTGCGACCGCCCGCAAGTTCATCGAAACCCACGTACTACCCCACATCGACGACTGGGAAGAAGCGGGCGAATTTCCCCGGGATCTCTACAAAAAAGCCGGCGATGCCGGTTTGTTGGGCATTGGTTTTCCCGAAGCATTGGGCGGCATCGGGGAAGGCGACATTTTCCTCAAAGTGGCTGTGTCTGAAGAACTGATGCGCTCCACCTCCGGCGGCCTGGTGGCCGGCCTGGGCTCCCTGGATATCGGCCTGCCACCGGTCGCCAAATGGGCGAAAAAGGAAGTCCGGGAACAGATTGTGCCGCCGGTACTGCGCGGCGAAAAAATCGCCGCCCTGGCAGTGACCGAACCCGGCGGCGGTTCCGATGTCGCCAACCTAAAAACCCGAGCGGTCCGCGATGGTGACCATTACATCGTCAACGGCAGCAAAACCTTCATCACCAGCGGCATGCGCGCCGACCACTACACGGTTGCCGTACGCACCGGCGGCGAGGGCCACGGTGGCATCAGCCTGTTACTGATCGACCGCGAGATGCCCGGTTTCTCCACCGGCAAGAAACTGCGCAAAATGGGCTGGTGGGCCAGCGATACCGCGGAGCTGTTTTTCGAGGACTGCCGGGTTCCTGCCGACCGCCTGATCGGCGCCGAAAACGCCGGCTTCATCGCCATCATGAGCAACTTCTTGGCCGAACGCCTGAGCCTGTCCATCATGGCCTATATGACCGCCCAGCTCGCCTACGAGGCAGCACTGGAGTACACCCAGCAACGCAAGGCATTCGGCCGCAACATTGCCGGCTTCCAGGTAACCCGCCACAAACTGGTGGATATGGCCACCCAGATCGACGTAGCCCGTGAATACACCTACCGCTGCGCGGCCCTGATGCAGGCCGGGAAGAACCCCATCAAGGAAGTGGCCATGGCCAAAAATTTCTCGGTGGATGTCTGCGAAAAGGTCACCCGGGAAGCGGTGCAGCTGTTCGGTGGCATGGGATACATGCGTGAAACCGTCGTCGAGCGCCTCTTCCGTGACGCCAAGATTCTCTCCATCGGCGGCGGCACCACCGAGATCATGAAGGAGCTCATCGCCAAGCAGATCAAGCTCTAGCCCGCTGGCGTCGATCGTGTCTTCTGGTTCTGCCCCAGCCTGCCGGGTTTTGGTGGCGGGCCATGTCAGTAGCTTTCCCAAAACACGCTACAAGCACGTCCATGTGCGCTTGTTTCGGGCGTAATTCAGCGGCCTTCCTCAAAGGTTCGGGCGGGTATCTGGCGGGACCTTCCGAAAACGTGGAGCGCCAAGGATGGCGCGACCGAGCCCTACATGGACGTATTCACGGGCGTTTTTCGGAAGGTCCCGCCAGATAGCCGCTTGCACCAAACTCAACGACCAAGGTTTAGTTTCGAACTGCAGGATACTCCCGTATAATTGCGCCCACTTTTTAACCGCAGTTAAACGTACCGTTAACGTACCAGGAAGGATCGCACATGCAATTCGACAACATCCCCGCAGGCAAGAACCCGCCTGAAGACATCTACGTTGCCATCGAAATCCCGGCCAACAGCTCCCCGGTGAAGTACGAACTGGACAAAGACATGGGCGCCCTGCTGGTAGACCGTTTCATGGCCACCCCCATGTTCTACCCGGCCAACTATGGCTTCATCCCGCACACCCTGGCCGACGACGGTGACCCCCTCGACGTGCTGGTGGTCACACCCTACCCGGTGCAAGCCGGCTCTGTGATCCGCGCCCGTCCAGTGGGTGTTCTGAACATGGAAGACGAAGCCGGTGGTGATGCCAAGCTGGTAGCCGTACCCCACGACAAGCTGACCACTACCTACCACGATGTGAAGGAAATCACCGATCTGCCGGAGCTGCTGCGCGACCAGATCAAGCACTTCTTCGAGAACTACAAGACTCTCGAGCCGGGCAAATGGGTGAAGGTGCAAGGCTGGGATAACGCAGAAGCCGCCAGGAAAGCCATCGTAGATTCCGTGAACGCCTACAAAGGCTGAGCCGGACTTTTCGTGGCATTAAAAAACCGGGCCTTGAGCCCGGTTTTTTAATGTCTGGCTGAAAGCCCGTTGACCTCAACCCCGGGACAGCAGATCCCGCATATCACTGATTGCCGAGTTCGCCCGTGAAAGGTAAGCGGCCATCGTGAGAGAGTGATTGGCCAGCACGCCGAAGCCACTGCCATTCAGAATAACCGGGCTCCACATTTCGCCCTGGGCACCCTCAAGCTCGATAATGACCTGCCGTACGCTGGCCATGGCGTTCTTGTCCTGGAGAACTTTGCGGAAATCCACTTCGATCGCCCGGAAGATGTGCAGGAGCGCCCAGGAACTGCCTCGGGCCTCATAGAACACATCGTCAATCTTGGTCCATGGCGTTTTGATATCTTCTCCCGTGGTTTCTTCAGCCAGAGGATCTCCCGCATCCATATTCACCACGGCATCAGAAACGGAAGCTTTGCCCACACTTTCCCCCAGAGTCCGGGAGAGGCTGCCCAACCGGGTTTCCAGGTCTGCCAGCCAGTTACTCAGGTTGTCTGCACGCGCGAAAAACTGGGCATCAGCCTGTTCCGGGTTCGACAGACGATCAAGATAGCGCTTCAAAGCGGTGATACCCCGGCGGTACTCAGCCTCTGTTGAGGGAATGGCCCAGCTCTCGCTGTCGAAGTGGAACTGGGGCTCGGCAATGACCAGATCCTGATCCTCGGCCGACTGACTCTGGGAGCGGCTGATATCTTTGCGCATGGCACGCGAAAGGTCACGGAGCTGAACCAGCACGCCATATTCCCAGTTGGGCATGTTGTCCAGCCAAAGCCCGGGAGGGAAAACGTCGTTGGAGATGTAGCCACCAGGCTTGTCCAGCAGGGTTTCGCCAATTCGAATCATGGTCACCGTGGTGGCGAAGCCGGTGATGGGTTCCCTTTCCATGGAGTTGGCCACCGACCGGGTATGTTCGCGCACCGAGAAAGTTTCCGGCTCGCTGCTCCAGAACATGCCAAGCACCAAAGCCACCAGCAGGTAGACCACAACCAGCGCCAGAATCAGTTTGCCGATCACGCCGCTGCCACCGGCATAATCCTGAACATCGTCTTTCTTGTCCTTGAAGTACTGTCTGATTTTGCCTGGCATATGACTCTTAATCCCCTGTCTGTTGATTATCAGCGGCAAACGGCCGACCAAGATGGTAACCCATGGCTCCGTCGACACCCAGCTTACAGAGTACCGAGTATTCCGCGGCTGTTTCCACTCCTGTAGCGAACACTTTCACGCCGCGGCTGTGTGCGATGGCCACAACGGACTCTATGTAGAAGCGGTTATCCTCGTGGGTGTCGATGTCATGGATGAAACTGTTATCGATACGCAGGCCCTGAAACCTCAGATTTCTGAGATAACTGAATGGCACGCCACCAACGCCGAAGCGGTCTACCAGTACCGGCACCCCCAGGCGCCCCAGCGCCCTGACCAGCAGGCCCACTGCCGTGCGGTGATGGTGAATGGTCTGTTCGGAGATACCTATCCAGAGATTTCGGGCCAGCGAACCGGCCTGCCCCAGTTGTTCAAGCAAGTCCGTACGAAAGGCCTCGTTGGCCACGGACGCATTGCCAAGTGAGACGGCCAGAGGCTGATCGGGCAGGTCTTTCAAACGATCCAGTACCCGCTGGACCAACAGTCGATCAATATCGGAAATCAGGCCGAAGCGCTCGGCCATGGGCACAAAGGTACCTGCCTTCAGGGCCCCTTCAACGGAATCAATGCGGGAGAACACCTGGTGATAAACCGGCATGAGACGACCTTCGTGGACCATGGGCTGGAGCCAGAGCGAAAGTGTCTGTCGACGGATCGCCTCACTGATGATTACCCGCCAGGTCTCCAGATTGTGATGGCCATCCTTCTCCGGATCCGCCAGGTGACAGCCCGTGCCGTTGCTACTCTGGGCGGTCCGCAGGGCTTCGTCCGCAGCAGCCATGAGATCGCGGGCTCCGCGGCCCTCAAGCGTTCTCGCCAGCCCGGCATGCACGGCTGTATCCATGGGTGAGGCAAGATCCGAATACACCCCGTCAAGGTCATTTACCAGTTGCCGACACCAGACACCGGCGTCGGCCGGCATGACACCGGGCAGGAAAATGGCAAACTCGGCACCGGTTCGTCGACCGGCAAACGATCCGGCATGCTGCCTGACGAACTCTGCAATCACTGTGGCCACTCTCAACAGCAGCCGATCCGCTTCGCTCCGGCCATAGGCCTGGTTATACCCGGAAAAATCCGCCAGCTGAATCAGTATGAGAACCCCGGGCGCGGCCTTTTCCTCGGATTCCACTTCGACTTTCAGGCGCTGGTCAAAGGCACCCCGGCTGGCCAGCCCGGTGACCGAATCCTCGTTATTGACCCGGCGCAGGTGCTGGATGAGTTTGGCCTGGCCCTCAAAAAGCTGGCCCAGATCACCCGCCATCTGGTTCATGGCGTCCGTGACCTGGTTGATTTCACGGGTCGACTTGATCGACACCCGTTTCCTGAAATCCCTCTGGCCCAGGGCCCTGGCCTGATCCTCCAGAGCATGCAGCGGCCGCAGGGTCCGGCGAAGCAGCAGGAAAACCGCAAATAGTCCAATACCGCCAATAACCGCAGTACTGGCAGTCAGACCAATGGTGATTCGCCAAAGGTCTTCGTAGGCCCGACCTGGGTGGCTGATTACCTGAACCGTGCCAAGTCGGCTCCAGCCGCGGACCACTTCTGCCTCGGCGATCGGCAGGGGAAGATCCGCAAAAGTGCGGAACCAGGCCGGCACAGCGACCTTGTTCAGAGTCATTGCGCGCCCGGCAACCTGCTCACCCTGATGATTCAGGTAGCTGACGGACAGGTATCGCCCACTGTCGAACACCGCATCAATCAATGAGGCGGAAGCCACCGGGTCACGACCATCAATGGCGTTGGAGAGTGACAATCCGATGGCCGTAGCCCCGTCACGGGCGTGGCCGGCCAACTGATCGGAGACATAATTCCGGAAGTACCCGAAGCTGGTAATGAAAACCGCAATCAGCAGGGTTACCAGCAAACCTCCGGTCAACACCAGAAGCATTGTTCGCAGAGTAACCACACCCTGCTGCCTGCGTTTCAAGAGGATTTGCTTCCGTGCCATGGGGAGCTTCTCCGGATTGGCTGTGAGCCAGCCGGCCAGGTGTTTGTGACTTGCACCGCAGAGTTGACAAACATTTACATAGCGCAACCTACGCCGACAACATTAAACACTATAGACTCTGCAAAAGGACTAAGGTTGAAAAATCGTCCGCACCGGGGAAGGACGACCAATAACGAAAAAGAGACAGGCCCGAGCCACATGAACGACGAAAGCCAGAAAGAAAAACTCAGGCAGCATTTCGCACGCCGTGTAACAACCCAGGCCCGGGTTGTTCTGGACACCTGGCAGAAAATTCACGAAGACCGGGACAAGGCCGCCGCCCATCGCAACGAGTTTGCCGCTGCCACCGACAAGCTGGTGCGTTACGCCCAGCGCTTCGAAATGGAAAGTCACGCCAGGGCCGGGCAAACCACGCTGGAACTGATCAACCAGTGGGAACCGGGTTCGGCACTGGACGAAGGCCTTGAGCGACAGCTCCAGGATGCCATCGAAACCCTGTCCCAGAGCACCCTGCGCAGGACAGACCGCAACAGTTCCGAGGCGCCTCACCAGTTTCGCCGCACCCCGGTCTACATTGCTCTGGCCAACCAGGAAATGGCAAGCCGCCTCATCCGGCAACTGGAGTTTTTCGGGTTTCGGGCTTCGGCCTTTGCCAACGCCGATGAACTGACCGAAGCCTGTGCACTCCACAAGCCCGAGACCATCCTGGTAGACGTCAATTTCGGCGGTTCTCCCAATGCCGGCATTACCACCATCGAGCATCTGCAGGAACGTCACGATACGCCCATCCCGATCATCTTCATGAGCGATGAGGATGGCTCCATTGAAACCCGTCTGCAGGCCTCACGGTGCGGCGGGGAAGAGTTCTTCTATCCCGCCGTCGATCCGGGCCAGTTGATCGAGAAGATCGAAACCTATACCCACGGCAATACCGTGGAGCCTTACAAGGTTCTTGTTCTGGACGACTCCCGGGCCCAGGCCAAGTACATGGAAACGGTGTTGAAAAAGGCTGGCATGACCGCCCACATCATCACCGACCCGATGCAGATCATCCACGCGCTGGAAGAGTTCTCCCCGGAGATCATTATCCTCGACATGTATATGCCGGGCTGCACCGGGATGGAGATCGCCCGTGTCATCCGTCAACAGGATCGCTTCCACAGCGTCCCCATTATTTACCTGTCAGCAGAGGAAGACGTCAGCAAACAGCTCCATGCCATGAGTCTGGGGGGCGACGATTTCCTGACCAAGCCAATCGACCCGAAACATCTGATAGCCACCATCCACAACCGTGGCCGCCGTGCCCGCTCTCTACTGGCACTGATGATCCGTGACAGCCTGACTGGCCTGTTCAATCACACTCACACGCTCCACCTGCTGGACCAGGAGATTGTGCGGGCTCGCCAGAAAGAGCAGCCACTGTGCTTTGCGATGATCGACATCGATTACTTCAAGAAGGTAAACGACACCTTTGGCCATCCGATCGGCGACCGTGTGTTGCGAAGCCTGTCGATGTTCCTCAAACAGCGCCTGCGCAAAACCGATCACATCGGCCGGTATGGCGGTGAGGAATTCGCCATTATCCTGCCCAACACCCGCCCGAGCGATGCCCGGAACGTTCTCAATGAAATCCGGGAGCGGTTCTCGGAGCTCCAGCAGCCCGCCGGCGACCGGGAATTCAACGTCACCTTCAGTTGCGGAATCGCAGCCTGGGATGACGACACTTCCCAGGCATTGTGCGAGCGGGCAGACCGGGCGCTCTACAGCTCCAAGGAACTGGGCCGCAACTGCGTGACTCTGGCAGACACCTGATTCTGGGCCGTTCCGGCCCGCATCCCCCCGCGCAGACCCTCCAGAACAAATTTCGGTCGGGCATGGCTGAGTCCCTGCCCGGCTGCTACCTTTTATGAAACCAACGTCGTATAGAAGTTAGATCCTCCGTTCACGACAATGATTGTCATCAGCGGAAAGATCCCGTTTCGATTCATTTGCCGTCTTTTTTACGACCAATGGACAACAGGGAAGATTGTCAAAAAGTGTTGATCTGAACAAAACAAGCACGCACCATTGGGGGAACATGCCGTTAAATTCGGCGATCCTGTAAAAAGACACCAAGGCAGACAGAACCATGTCGACAATTCTCGTACTCCATGGACCCAACCTGAACATGCTCGGTACACGCGAGCCAGAGGTCTATGGCTACGAGACGCTGGCAAACATCGACGACCGGTTGCGTTCACAGGCGGCGGAGCACGGGCACCATCTGCTGCATCTGCAATCGAACGCCGAATACGAACTGATTGAACGGGTTCACGAGGCCCGGGCAGAAGGCGTGGACTTTATCATCATCAATCCAGCCGCTTTCACCCACACCAGCGTTGCCCTTCGGGATGCCATGCTGGCTTCGGGAATTCCTTTTATTGAAGTGCATCTTTCCAACGTGCATGCACGGGAACCGTTCCGGCATCACTCCTATTTCTCGGATATCGCCGAAGGCGTTATCTGTGGGCTGGGTAGCCAGGGGTACGATCTTGCACTCCAGGCGGCCCTGACACGCATTCACCGATAGACCTGACAAAACGGGACTGGACTGACTATGGATATTCGTAAAATCAAGAAACTGATCGAGCTGCTCGAGGAATCCGACGTCGAGGAGCTGGAGATTCACGAGGCGGACGATTCGGTTCGTATCTCCCGCCGCCGTGAGCCGGCCGCCGGCGCCCAGTACGTGAGTCATTATCCGGCCCCGGCGCCTGCACAGCAGCCAGCTCCGGCCCCTGCGGCGGCTGCCCCGGCGGCTGAAGAACCATCAGCGCCAGCGGGTCCGTCCGGACACACTGTGAAATCCCCCATGGTAGGTACGTTCTATCGCTCGCCGTCGCCCACCGCCAAGGCGTTTGTGGAAGTTGGCCAGACGGTCAACGTGGGTGATGTCATCTGCATCGTGGAAGCCATGAAGATGATGAACCAGATTGAGGCCGACAAGAGCGGCACAATCCAGGACATCCTGGTCGAGAATGGCCAGCCGGTTGAGTTTGACCAGCCCCTGGTCGTCATTTCCTGAACGCGGTGATAGCTACTCATGGCCATGTTAGAGAAAGTTCTGATCGCAAACCGGGGTGAAATTGCCCTCCGGATTCTGCGCGCGTGCAAGGAGTTGGGTATCAAGACCGTGGCAGTGCATTCCCAGGTCGATCGCGACCTGATGCATGTGCGCCTCGCTGACGAGTCGGTCTGCATTGGCCCCAACAGCGCCACCGACAGCTACCTGAACATCCCGACCATCATCAGCGCCGCCGAGGTCACCGATTCCGTGGGTATTCACCCCGGCTACGGCTTCCTTGCCGAGAACGCCGATTTTGCCGAACAGGTGGAAAAGAGCGGCTTCCGCTTCATCGGCCCCAAGGCCGATACCATTCGGCTGATGGGCAACAAGGTGTCCGCCATCAACGCCATGATCAAGGCCGGCGTTCCGACTGTGCCAGGATCGGATGGCCCGCTGGATGACGACGAAGAGCGGACCCTGAGAATTGCCCGCGAAATCGGCTATCCAGTGATGATCAAGGCCGCTTCCGGCGGCGGCGGACGCGGCATGCAGGTGGTGCACTCGGAGGCGGCCCTGTTGAAAGGTGTCCAGATCACCCAGAGCGAAGCCAAGAATGCCTTCGGCGACCCTACGGTGTACCTCGAGAAGTTCCTGGAAGCGCCACGTCACGTGGAAGTACAGGTTCTGGCCGACATGCACGGCAACTGCATCCATCTGGGCGACCGCGACTGCTCCATGCAGCGCCGGAACCAGAAGGTCATCGAGGAAGCCCCGGCCCCGAACATCAACCAGGAATCCCGGGAGCGCACCCTGAAGGCCTGCGTCGATGCCTGCAAGGAAATTGGCTACGTGGGCGCTGGCACCTTCGAGTTCCTGTACCAAGACGGCGAGTTCTATTTCATCGAAATGAACACCCGGGTCCAGGTGGAACACCCCGTCTCCGAGATGGTCACCGGCGTGGACATCGTGCGTGAGCAGCTACGCATCGCCAGCGGCCTGCCACTGCAGTACACCCAGGACGACATCCGGATCTCCGGGCACGCCATGGAGTGCCGGATCAACGCCGAAGATCCGAAAACTTTCATCCCCAGCCCTGGAAAGGTCAAGCATTTCCATGCGCCTGGCGGGAATGGAGTGCGGGTGGATTCCCACCTGTACAGCGGCTACACGGTTCCGCCCTATTACGATTCCCTGGTGGCCAAACTGATCACCTGGGGCGACGACCGAGACATTGCCCGGCGCCGGATGAAGAACGCGCTGGACGAACTGGTGGTCGAGGGAATCAAGACCAACCAGCCTCTGCATCGGAAACTGGTACGCGATGGTGGCTTTAAACAGGTAGACTTCACCATCCACTACCTTGAGAAACTGATGCGGGATTAAACATGCCCTGGATACAACTCCAGATCCCGGCTGATCCGGACAACGCGGATCAGCTGGAAGATCTGCTCATGGAGATGGGCTCCGACGCCGTCTCCATGGAGGATGCCGCCGACCAGCCCCTGTACGAGCCCGACCCGGGCACCACCCCTCTCTGGAGCCAGACCACCGTCACCGGATTATTCGACTCCGATCGGGATATCGAACAGCTATGCGCCGATATCCGGGATGCCTGGCACCAGCGAACCCAGCAGGCGCTTCCCGAAATCGAAGTAACGCTGGTTGAGGACAAGGACTGGGAGCGGGCCTGGATGGACGATTTTCAGCCCCTGAAATTCGGCGAGCGACTCTGGATCGTGCCCAGCTGGCATGACGCCCCGGACCCGGATGCCGCGAACCTGATGCTGGACCCCGGCCTGGCCTTCGGTACCGGCACCCATCCGACCACAGCCCTCTGTCTGGAATGGCTCGATGGCCAGGACGCCCAGGGTAAGCAGGTCATCGATTATGGCTGCGGCTCCGGCATTCTTGGCCTGGCAGCCCTGCTGCTTGGCGCAGACCATGTTATTGGCGTTGATACCGACCCACAGGCCCTTGAAGCCAGCCGGGAAAACGCCCGGCGTAATGGTGTCGAAGACAGCAAGCTGGACCTGTTTCTGCCAGAAGACGAACCCGAGACCCAAGCCGACATCATGCTCGCCAATATCCTGGCCCAACCTCTGATCGGCCTTGCCTCTCATCTGGCTTCCCGGACCAGACCCGGCGGCGACCTCGTGCTATCCGGCATTTTGTCCAGCCAGGCCCGGGAAGTGATGGCCGCCTACGAGCCCTGGTTCGTGATGGACGAGCCCGAACAGCGGGAAGAGTGGATACGCCTCACAGGACGGCGCAACGACAGATGACGAAACCGGTCTTAACGACTAAACTCCGACACTCGTAGCCCAGTCGCTTTCAGGAAGAAGCATGACCCAGAGCAGCCTGCAGACACAGTGCCCCAATTGCCAGACCCGGTTCCGGGTAACCGAAGAACAGCTTGGCATTGCCAAGGGCAAGGTACGCTGCGGGAACTGCATGAAAGTGTTCAACGCCATCGAACACCAGGTTATTCCCGGCGGCGATAAACCACGAACCCAACCCAGCCCCGAGCAACCGGCGGGCACCCAATCACCGGCCGGCTCCGGCGTCAGCGAGGAAGATTTTGTCTTTGCTGACAACCCGGAAGAGGATGCGGCGGAAGGCCGGTACGCCGGCACAAAGCTGACCTTTTCCGATGACGAGCTCAGCGACAGCTTCCGCAGCTTCGACGAGCGCGACGAAGCAGACTACAAAGACGCTGAGACTGACAGTTCCGACGAGAATGTGGATGAAAGCTGGGCCGAAGCCATTCTGCAGGATGACGAGCCAGCGCAACGGAAACCGTCTGCTGCAGAGCGGCCAGAACCGGAGCCCGTACCCGAGCCCGAGCCGGAAGAGCCAGCGTTCGAGCCACAAACCAGACAGGAACCCGACCGCGAGTTAAGCCTCGAGGAAGAACCGGTGTTCGAGCAGACCCAAACACCCGCTTCCCGGGGCGACCGGACCGCCAAAGAGCCTGATCCTTTCGATGACTTTGTGGAGGAATCCGGTTTCGATTTCGATGAGCCGGATCGACCGGCCGACACCTTCCATGCCGACCCGCCCTTCCGGGACCTGCGTCGCGACCCCGTTGCCGTCGATTCGGGCGGGAGCGGCATTCGAACCATCGTATGGAGTGTCATTGTGCTGGGCCTGATCGGTGTTCTGATCGCCCAGGTCACCTGGTTCCAGTTCGACCGCCTGTCGGCCATTCCCGAGTTGCGGCCGTTTTATGAAAAAGGGTGTGAACTGGCCGGATGCGAGCTCAAACCGCTGATCAATGTTGAGGCGATACAGAGCCGGAAACTGGTGGTTCGGACCGATCCGGATAACCGCTCGCAACTGGTGGTCGATGCCGTGATCATCAACCGGGCCGACTTCGAGCAGCCGTTCCCCGCCATTGCCCTGACCTTTTCCAACCTGAATGGCGATGTTGTTGCACAAAGCCTGTTCACGCCCGAAGAATACTTGGCCGGCGAGGGTCGAGAGCTGGAAGCCATGCCCACGGATACCCCCGTGCGCATTGCCATCAACATTCGGGATCCGGGCCGTGACGCAGTGAATTACAACATCCTCTTCCGCCCCCACACTCCCTGATCGAGTCAGGAAGTATTCACTCGACAGAGATGGCCGACGGCCATCGCACAGAACAAAAGTCAACCAGAAAGGGCGAAAAATAATCAGTTTTTTCACCGCCCAGCCCCTTCAATCATGGTCCACCCGGCGGTATCATTACCGCCCTTCGGATGCTGGATCGGTTACTTATTGAACAACCGCTCAGCCCGACCTTTGCTTAACCCGCTGTGACACGGACTCAGATCATGCTGCCAACGGCAAAAATCGGGCCGTACACCTTGCCCAACCCCTTGATTGTTGCGCCCATGGCTGGCGTAACAGACCGCCCTTTCCGTCTGCTTTGCCGGAGATTGGGCGCCGGTCTGGCGGTGTCGGAGATGGTCATAGCGGACAGCAAACTCTGGCATACGCGCAAATCCCGGACACGTCTGAATCATCAGGGTGAGCCGGAGCCCCGTTCGGTACAAATCGCCGGCGGTGATCCGCAGATGCTCGCCGACGCCGCACGTCAGAATGCGGAATTCGGTGCCCAGATCATCGACATCAATATGGGTTGTCCGGCCAAGAAAGTCTGCAACAAGGCCGCCGGCTCCGCCCTGATGAAAGATGAAGTCCTGGTGCGCGACATTCTTGAGGCTGTGGTTCAGGCGGTTGATATTCCCGTCACCCTCAAGATGCGTACCGGATGGGACAGGGACAATCGCAATGCACTGGTCGTTGCCCGAATGGCGGAGGATGCCGGTATTCAGGCGGTTGCCATTCATGGCCGGACCCGTGCGGACAAGTACGAGGGCAACGCCGAGTACGACACCATCGCCGATGTGAAGTCGCGCATCAGCATTCCGGTGTTTGCCAATGGGGATATTACATCACCGGAGAAAGCCCGGGACGTGCTTCGCCACACCGGTGCCGATGGCTTGCTGATAGGCCGTGCCGCCCAGGGTAGCCCCTGGATTTTTCGGGAAATCCGGCATTTCCTGGAAACCGGCAGCCACATGGCCGCACCGGAGCTGGACGAGGTCGAAGATATTCTGACCGAGCACCTCCAGGCACTGCACGCCTTCTATGGCGAGACCATGGGTGTGCGCATTGCCAGAAAACACGTGGGCTGGTACCTGCAGTCCCACGATCCGGGTAAACAGTTCCGCAAACGCTTCAACGCCATCGACGATGCGCTGGAGCAGAGAGACACGATTCAACGGTATTTTGCAGGCTTACGAAATGGAGAGGTATTCGCAGCATGAGCGCTGAGACTTTGGCAAACGATAACCTGAGCACCCCGGCCAACAATGATATTCATCAGTTGCAGACGGTGAACAGCAGCGGCAACACCGTCACCCTGCGTGACAGCGTGGAGGTTGCCCTGAAAAACTACTTCGCCCAACTGGACGGCGCTCCGGTGACCGAGGTCTACCAGCTGGTACTGTCCGAGGTGGAAGCTCCGCTGCTGGAGCAGGTGATGAAATACACCCGCAACAACCAGACCAAGGCCTCCACCATGCTGGGCCTGAACCGCGGCACCCTGCGCAAGAAGCTGAAGCAGTACGGTCTGCTATAATCCAGACACCCTGATTTGACGAGGGCCTCCCGGACACCATTCGCGAGGCCCTTATTCGTTCATCTCCAGCGAAGAAAGTGACCCATGGCAAACCAGGCTAACACCTCCGTCCGTCGCGCCCTGATCAGCGTGAGTGATAAAACCGGCATCGTCGATTTCGGACGTGCCCTGACCGAACGCGGCGTTGAGCTGCTCTCCACCGGTGGCACCTTCCGGCTCCTGAAAGAAAACAACATCCCGGTTACCGAAGTCTCCGACTACACCGGTTTTCCCGAGATGATGGATGGCCGGGTAAAAACCCTTCACCCGAAGATTCACGGCGGGATACTTGGCCGTCGGGGCACTGATGATGCGGTCATGTCCGAGCATGGCATCAACCCCATCGACATGGTCGTGGTCAATCTCTACCCCTTCGAGGAGACGGTTGCCAAACCCGACTGTGATCTGGCGACTGCCATTGAGAACATCGATATCGGTGGTCCGACCATGGTTCGCGCTGCGGCCAAGAACCACAACGACGTTGCCATCGTGGTGAACGCCTCTGACTACAGCCGGGTCCTTAAAGAGCTGGACGCCAACGATGGTCAACTCAGCTACAGCACCCGGTTTGACCTTGCGGTCAAGGCATTTGAGCACACTGCGGGCTACGATGGTGCCATTGCCAACTACCTGGGTGGCCGCACGCCGGATAACGACAACGCGGATTTCCCCCGTACCTTTAACGCCCAGTTCGTGAAGGTCCAGGACATGCGCTATGGCGAAAACCCGCATCAGCGCGCCGCCTTCTACGCCGAGCGCAACCCGAAGGAAGCCTGCGTAGCCACGGCCAAACAGCTCCAGGGCAAAGAGCTCAGCTACAACAACGTAGCCGACACCGATGCCGCCCTGGAATGCGTGAAGCCCTTCGCCGACCCGGCCTGCGTAATCGTCAAACACGCCAACCCCTGTGGCGTAGCCATCGGTGCAGATATCCGTCAGGCCTACGACTTGGCCTTCGCCACCGACCCCACCTCGGCGTTTGGCGGCATCATTGCCTTCAACCGGGAGCTCGATGCAGAGACGGCCAAAGCCATCATTGACCGCCAGTTTGTGGAAGTGATCATCGCCCCCACCGTCGCTCCGGAAGCGGTGGAACTGGTCGCCGCCAAGAAGAACGTGCGCCTGCTGGCCTGCGGCGAGTTTGATGGTGAACGCGCCCGTTCCATGGACTACAAACGGGTAACCGGCGGACTGTTGGTCCAGGACCGGGATCTGGGCATGGTGGCCATGGAAGACGTCAAAGTGGTCACTGAACGCCAGCCTTCCGAACAGGAACTGAACGACCTGCTGTTTGCCTGGGAAGTAGCCAAGTACGTAAAATCCAACGCCATTGTCTACGCCAAGGCCGGCCGTACCATTGGCGTGGGCGCCGGCCAGATGAGCCGGGTCTACAGTGCCAAGATTGCCGGCATCAAGGCCGCGGATGAAGGTCTGGAAGTGAAAGGGTCGGTGATGGCCTCTGACGCCTTCTTCCCGTTCCGCGACGGCATCGACGCGGCCGCAGCAGCCGGCATTACCGCTGTGATCCAGCCTGGTGGCTCCATGCGCGATCAGGAAGTCATTGATGCGGCCAACGAACACGGCATCGCCATGGTCTTCACCGGCATGCGCCACTTCCGGCACTGAGGGATACGCAACATGAATATTCTCGTTATTGGCTCCGGCGGCCGCGAACATGCCCTGGCCTGGAAAGCCGCCCAGTCACCCAAGGCAGACCGTGTTTTTGTAGCGCCCGGCAACGCCGGCACGGCACGGGAAGGCGGCCTGGAAAATGTCGACATCGACGTGATGGACCTGGACGGACTGGCCAACTTCGCCGCCACCAACCACGTTGGACTGACCATCGTCGGCCCGGAAGCACCGCTGGTGGCAGGCATCGTGGACAAGTTCGAACAGCGTGGCCTGCGGGTGTTCGGCCCGACTGCCGGCGCCGCGCAGTTGGAAGGCTCCAAGGCCTTTACCAAGGATTTTCTGGCACGCCACAAGATTCCGACGGCCGGCTATGGCAACTTCACCGACGTGGATGAAGCTCTGGCCTATGTCCGTCAGCAGGGCGCCCCTATCGTGGTCAAGGCTGACGGCCTGGCCGCCGGCAAGGGCGTGATCGTGGCCATGACCCTGGAAGAAGCCGAGGACGCCATTCGCGACATGTTGGCCGGCAACGCGTTCGGTGATGCCGGTAGCCGCGTGGTCATCGAGGAATTCCTTGACGGCGAGGAAGCCAGCTTCATCGTGATGGTGGATGGCGAGCATGTACTGGCCATGGCCACCTCCCAGGATCATAAACGGGTGGGCGATGGCGACTCCGGCCCCAATACCGGGGGCATGGGCGCCTACTCACCAGCTCCGGTGGTTACCGCCGACGTGCACCAGCGCATCATGGATGAGGTCATTTACCCGACTGTGCGCGGAATGGCATCTGAGGGCCACCCCTACAAGGGGTTCCTTTACGCTGGCCTGATGATCGACAACAGCGGCGCCCCGAGAGTGATCGAATTCAACTGCCGCTTTGGCGACCCGGAAACCCAGCCGATCATGCTGCGGATGAAGTCCGATCTGGTGGAACTGTGCGATGCCGCTATCGACGGCAAGCTGGACCAGTGTCCCTCAGAGTGGGACGACCGGGCCTCCGTGGGTATCGTACTGGCAGCCGGTGGTTACCCGGGCAGCTATAACAAGGGCGATGCCATCTCCGGCCTGCCGGAAACCGAAACCGAGGGCGAGAAGGTGTTTCACGCCGGCACTCGCCTGAACGGAGACCAGGTCGTTACCAACGGTGGCCGTGTACTTTGCGCCACCGCACTGGGCAACACCGTTACCGAGGCTCAGAAACGGGCTTATGAACTGGCCTCACGGATCCAGTGGGACGGCGCTTTCTATCGCAAGGACATCGCTTTTCGGGCCATTGCCCGCGAACAGTCCTGAGCCCTGGCAGAACCAGTCGGCGAAAACACAGCCCGGTCATTGACCGGGCTTTTTTATGGAGTAATGTAAACGCCTCGCAACGGATGCCGACAAGCCAACCGAAAGGAGCCCCTGATGCCACGCCCGCTAACCCTCAATCTGTTCCTGGTTCTGACTGTCTCGCTGGTTCTGAGCGCCTGCTCACGCCAGGGCATCTACGAGACGGCCATCGGGCTCGAACGGTCCTCGGCAGGCCTGGAAGCAGATACCGTGACTGTCGATAGCCTGGATATCGCCTACCTGCGGAATCACAAAGCGGTGGATGGCGACACCATCGTTATGATCCACGGGTTCGGGGCCAACAAAGACAACTGGACCCGCCTCGCCGGCCACCTGACCGGCGATTTCAATGTCTACGCGATCGATCTGCCCGGGCATGGTGAGAGCAGCAAACCCCTCGATATCGGCTATCGCCTGGAAGACCAGGCCGGTTACGTCGCACAGATTCTCGACGCGCTTTCCGTCGATGACGCCCACATTATGGGCAACTCCATGGGGGGTGCGATTACGGCTCTCTATGCCGCCAACCATCCCGGTAAAGTAAAATCGGCGGTGCTGTTCGACCCGGCGGGTATTCTGGAGTATGAAAGCGAGCTGGTGGATTTGGTGATGGAGGGAGACAACCCCCTGATTCCCAGGAAACCCGGTGATTTCGAGCGACTCATGGAATTTGCTCTTGAGAAAGAGCCCTTTGTGCCCTGGCCGATCATGGGTGTAATGGAAGAGCGGGCCATTGCCAATCGGGAAGTGAACGAAGTCATTTTTGCGGCCATCCGGGACGCCGGTTTCGAGTCGGACTTCCGCGACGCCATCACAGAGATTCAGGCGCCGGTCCTGATCATCTGGGGCAAAGAGGACCGGGTTATAAACTACCGCAACGGCGAGGTGTTTGCGGAAGCAATACCGGGTAGCCGCCTAGAGCTGATGGAAGGCATTGGTCACGCCCCCATGGTGGAGGCCCCCGCAGAATCGGCAGAACTGTTCCGAACCTTTATCGGGCAACCAGCAGAATGAAGCCTTTGGGGGTTACTTTGCCTGCCTTCCACCTTCTGCGAGTACACGAGCAGAGGAAAACAGGGTAGCCTAGCAACTATTGTGTTTTTGACATCCGAATTGATACCCCATGCCTGAAGCGATCTGGATTACCTTTGCCTTCGGCCTTGGCCTGCTGGTCAAGCTTGTTGGACTCCCTCCGCTTGTTGGCTATCTGGCCGCAGGCTTCGTGCTCAGTGGCATCGCCGAGGCAACCGGTGTTGTGATCGAGGAGACCAACGTTCTCCAACACATCGCGCACCTTGGGGTACTCCTGCTGCTATTCACTGTCGGGCTTAAACTTAAGCTCCGTTCCATCGTCAGCCCGGAAGTGATTGGCGGCAGTTTGCTTCATTTCGGAATTACCTGCGCGGTCTTTACGCCCGGGCTGTACCTGCTCATGGATATCGAATGGTCGACAGCCTTGATGCTGGCCATTGCCCTGTCCTTCTCGAGCACCGTACTGGCGGCGAAGGTGCTTGAATCCAAACGGGAGCTACGGGCATTCCACGGTCGGGTCGCCATCGGCATCCTCATCATGCAGGACCTGATTGCGCTGGTCGTCATGAGTCTCGCGGCCGGGAAGACACCTTCCGAGTGGGCGCTGATTGTGTTCGGGTTGCCGCTACTTCGACCTCTTCTGTTCCGACTGTTGGATGCCAGCGGCCACGACGAACTGCTGGTTCTCTTGGGCTTGCTGCTTGCGCTTGTTGTCGGCGGACTTGGCTTCGAAGCGGTTGGGCTGAGTTCCGAGCTTGGCGCACTTGTTTTCGGCGCCATGCTGGCCAATCACCCTCGCTCCCAGGAGCTTTCCAAATCGCTCTGGAGCGTCAAGGAAGTGTTCCTCGTGGGCTTCTTCCTGCAAATCGGCATTGGCGGGCTGCCCGATGGCGACGCGCTTCTCTTTGCCGTGATTGCCGGCCTGGTCCTTCCGCTGAAAGGCATTCTGTTCTTTTTCCTGCTACTGGCCTTCCGCCTGCGGGCCCGCAGCGGCTTCCTGAGTGCGCTGGCACTGACCAACTACAGCGAATTCGGCCTCATTGTCGCCAGCGTTGCCTTGCCTGAATGGCTGGTACCTCTGGCCATTTCCGTGTCTCTGTCGTTCCTGGTATCAGCCCCCATCAACCGGTTCGCGCACGGCCTTTACGAACGCTACGCCCAGGGGCTCAGCCGGTATGAGGGCAGCAAGCATCATCCGGACGAACAACCGCTGTCATTGGGCGACACCCGGGTGCTGATCATGGGCATGGGGCGGACAGGCACCGCTGCCTACGACTGGCTGATCGATGACCAGCCCAAACTGATGGGGCTCGACTCTGACCCGGCTAAGGCCCAACAACACCAGAAAGAGGGCCGCAACGTGGTCTTTGCTGACGCGGAGGACGCTTCTTTCTGGAATGGTTTGCACATGCCGGCGGTGCAATCGGTGATCCTTGCCATGGGTGATATCGAGGGCAAGCTCATCGCCGCGCGCATGCTTCGCAAGATGGGGTTCAAGGGTTTTATCGTGGCACACACCATGTATGAGGACGAAGCAAAGCAGATCCGGGAAGCTGGCGCCGACGAGGCCTATCTGACCATGAGCGAGACCGGCGTTGCGCTGGCCAGCCACCTGATCGACGAGACACCGGCGAAACCGTCCCTGGTGACGGGCAATCCGGAGTAATCGAATCGGCCCGAGCGCCTAACGTTTACTCTCGCTCAAGTGCACAGGTCCTGAAGCCGGTATAGACATCATTGCGCTGGGGCAGATAAGCCTGACGATAGGTGCCGCGGATCAGACAGGATGATGTCGCGCACCCACCGCCTTTGGTGACCTTGTGATCGCCGAACTGCAAGGTGGACATGAAAGGGTACATGTCCACCTTGAAGCCGTCGTAAGGGAGAAACTGATCACTGGTCCACTCCCAGACCGTTCCGGTCATCTGGCGGCAGCCAAAGGGACTGTCGCCTTCGGGAAAATCAAACACCGGGTTCTGGGCCATGGCTCTCCCGTCCAGATCCGCGAGCTGACCGGTCGGCGCCTCATTCCCCCATGGGAAACGCCGGAACGGCTCGCCCGGACGATTCCCAAGAGCGGCAACTTCCCATTCGTGTTCTGTCGGCAGCCGACGCCCTGCCCAACGACAATACGCCTCTGCTTCCCAGAACGTCACATGGGTAACCGGAGCGTCCGGATTAAGGGGCTGCCACCGGTCGAACACTCGCTCCTGCCACTGCTCATCATGCCAGCGCCAGTACAGCGGGTGACGTGGAACACGGAACAGGGGTTCCCGACTGCCATGAACAAGGGCCACGTCGGTTTCGGTCTGAAGCCATTTGCGTCCGCCAAATGACCAGAGGTCAGGGCGCCGATAGCCGCCGTCTTCCACGAACTCCAGGAACTGGCGGTTACTGACCAGGCATTTCGAAATGGCGAAAGCATCCAGCTTCACGCTGAAGCGCGGCTTTTCATTGTCAAAGGCGAAGTCGTCACTGGCATACCGTTGGGATTCGCCCGGCATCCCGATCAGCCACTCCCCCGCCGGAACCACCGCATCTCCGTGATGCGGTTCACCCGGTGCAGGCCGGTACAAATCGGTGTCTGGCGGCGCCGGGTAACCGATGGTCTGACGGCACCAGATCATCGACTCGATGTGCATGTTCTGGTGGTAGATAGCGTAGCGGTAAAGGTAACGGGCCTGATCGGTCAAAGGCTCTTTTTCGATCCGTTCGGCCACGCGGTCATAGATAAGATTGAAGTAATCGAGGGTCTTCTGGCGCCCGGGAAACAGCTCCCGGTTCCAGCGATCCCGGTGCTCGATATGGAACGAATCCCAGAGATCGTCCATGGATGGATCGTGGCTGGGCGTGCCATCCAGCAGATTGAATACAAACACCTCGAAGAAGAAGGCAGCATGCCCCATCTCCCAGAGCGGTGGATTCACGCCCGGATGGTAGGGAACATCCAGCGCGCTTTCCTGCAGAGAACCTACAAGGGTTTCAGTACGCTTGCGTGTCCATTCAAGCTGATCCAGCAATTCCGCCTTTGCCGCATCGATTTGCTCAATCGCTGTCATCTTGCCAACCACTTATCATCAACGGTTTTGTCAGCATACCAGAGAGTGCCAAACCGCGTTAAACGGACTCACCCCCAGACTGCCAGAATGACAGGGACTGCCACCAGGGCCACCAGTAAAGACAGCGGAAGCCCCAGGCGCCAGTAATCGCCAAACCGGTAGCCACCGGGTTCCATAACGAGCGCGTTGGACTGGTGCCCCACGGGCGTCAGGAAGGCGCAGGAGGCGCCAATAGCCACTGCCATCAACATGGCGTCTGCGGCAATGCCCAACTGGCCCGAAAGACTCAGTGCAATGGGGGCGACCAGAATGGCCGCCGCCGCATTGTTCACGACGTTCGACAGCAGCATGGTCCCCATCAGTACAATCGTAACGACCACCCAGGCCTCGCCCCCGGAGCCAAGCATCAGCATCCAGGACGCTATCAGCTCCGCGCCACCGGTGGTTTCGAGGGCCTGACCCACCGGAATCATAGCCGCCAGCAAAACGATGACCGGCCAGTCGATCGCACGGTAGGCTTCCTGATTGCTGAGCACGCTACTGAGAACCATTGCGACGGCACAGGCAACCAGGGCAACAGGCGGAGACAACCAGCCCACAACGATTCCTCCGATAGCAGCCACAAACAGTCCACCGGCCAGTAAGGCGTTGCGTTCACGGCCGAACCGGAGTCCTCGTTCTGCCAGCGGAAGGCACCCGAGTTCCTGAAGGGTAACGCGCAGGGTGTCCTCCTCACCTTGCACCAGGAGAATATCACCAGCCTGAAAGCGAATGTCCCCCAGGCGGCGCTGCAACCGCTGCCCCTGGCGTGCAACCGCCACAATATTGAGGCCATTCTGCTCGCGAAGATTCAGCCTGTTGGCGGTTTTCCCGATCAGGCCTGATTCCGGCGTGATGACCGCTTCCAGCAATCGGACATCACCCTCGGACAGAGACTTTTCGCGCGGTTTTTCCGGTGCACTCTCCTGCTCGTCAGCCTCTTTGGATGAGGACTCCTCTACATTCGCCAACTCAAGACCAGTGCTGTCCAGAAATTCCTGCAAAGCATCGGTATCCGCCTCCACCAATAGCAGATCGCCACCACGCAAAACGGAAAACGTCGATGGTGCCAGAGACCGCTTGTCATCCCGGATCAACGCCAGCACCACCACATCCTTCTCGGCGTCAGCCCGGGTCAGCAGGCCATGGAGTGTGGCACCAACATGCGAGGAATCGTCGGGAACCCGGAGTTCGGTCACATAATCCCCGACACTGAACAGCTTGCCGCCATCATCGGGTTTGCCTCGTCTTGGCGTCAGGCGCCACCCGACCAGCGTGATAAAGGCAATGCCTGCCAGGGTAATCGCCAGGCCTACCGGCGCGAAATCAAACATGCCAAAGGATCCCGCTTCCCGATAACTGGCAATGATGATGTTCGGGGGCGTGCCAATCAGCGTCATGGTTCCCCCCAGCAGAGAACCAAATGCCAGTGGCATGAGCAGCAGCGACGGAGAGCGCCCCGCTTCCCGGGACATCCAGATTGCCACCGGCATAAGAAGCGCAAGCGCACCGACGTTGTTGATGAAGCCCGAGCACAGGGCCACCACAGACGTCAGCATCAGCACCTGCAGGGTCGGCCGGTGCCCCACCTTACCGAGCAGGCGCGCCAGGCGGTCAACCACGCCGCCATTGACCAGCCCCTGGCTGATCACCAGAACCGCAGCCACGGTCACAACAGCCGGATGGCCGAAGCCATCGAATAGCTGATCTGCCGGCACGATCCCGGCGATGGCAACGGCGAGAAGCGCCATCAGGGCGACCAGGTCAAACCGGATTCGATTCCAGACGAACAGCACCAGGGCGATGCCCAGTATCGAAAAAACAATAGCCTGACTGACGCTCACTGTAACTCCATGCTTTCAGTCCCTGCCCGTCTGGTTTGCAGTCTGTGTCGGCAAACTTTACAGGGAGCCAGGAATGACAGAACCCTCTCTCTTTAAGCTCCTGAAAGGCCTACAAGTGTATAAACTGGCATACAAACTGAATGTCCGCCAGCAGGAGTTGTTTGCCTGTTTCCCCCAGCCGTATGCGGTCACAGGGCAGTGATCGGATCGAGCAGTTCCGGTATTACCAACATTTACTGAACGTCCAGCAGTTCGTTTTCCAGGCAAAGTCTCAGGGAGAGTCGCCATGAAGGAAAAACGACCGCTCGTTTGGTTGTCGGCGGTGTACCCGTGCCTTTCTGTCAGCGGGCCCTTGCTCAGGGACTGGCAGCTTGTTCACATTCCCATTTCAGACAAGCCCACGTCAGGTGAGACGCCCGTCCATGGGGCCAGAGTCGGCGTGTTTGATCTTGGCTCGTTAAGCGCCGATCAACTGACCCACCTGCCCGAATGGCTGGACACGATTCCGGTCCAGCACTGGATTGCCACGCTGGAGCCTCACCAGATCCGGAGCCCGGACGCCTGTGCCCTCATTAACCGTTACTGCACGGACTACCACACGAGGCCTCTGCAGGCCGAACGCCTCAATGCCATTCTTGGCCACCTTTGGGGTATGTCTGAACTTCAGGCGGAGGCGTCACGGACCAAGCCCGCCTGTTATCACGACGTTGCTCTTGAGGGTGACTCGGTGGCGATCCGACATGTCAGAGCGTTATTGCAGAAATTTGCCCGCACGGAGGAATCCGTACTGATCTATGGCGAGAACGGGACCGGCAAAGAAGCCGCAGCCCGTTTCATGCACGATCATTCACCACGTAAAAACAAGCCACTGATCGCCGTGAACTGTGCAGCCCTGCCCCGCTCACTGACCCAAAACGAGCTCTTCGGCCACGAAAAAGGCGCTTTTACCCATGCCATGAGCGTCCAGAAAGGGCGCATTGAAGCCGCCAATGGCGGCACTTTGCTATTGCTCGGTGTCGACGAGCTTGAATCAGAGCAACAATCCGCCATTCTGCGCTTCCTCCAGGAAGGCCTGATCGAGCGCCTGGGCTCCAACCATCCCATCAGTGTCGACACTCGACTGATTGCAACAAGCACCAAGCCGCTTGAACAGCTGGTCAAGACCGGGGCCTTCCGCAGCGACGTATTTTACCGGCTTGGAAGCCTGCATGTGTTGTTACCACCGTTGCGGGAACGCAAGGAAGACATTCCCATCCTGGCCAGCCGGATACTGTCGGCCACACCCTCAGCCAGAGGCACCAGGCGCCTCACGGACGATGCAATGATTTGCCTGGCCGGGCACCCCTGGCCCGGCAACCTCAGGGAACTGCAGAACCGTTTGCGTCAGGCATTATTGCTGGGAGAAAGCCCACAGATCGGGGCCGAAGACATGGGGTTTTCCACCAACCCGGCGGATAACCACGACCGAAACCGAGACCTCTCACTGGATGCTTTCCGCTCCAGAGCCGATCGGCAGGCGATCTCGGTAAGTCTCGCGCTTGCCCACAACAACGTGTCGGCAGCTGCCCGGCTGCTGAATATTTCACGGGTTTCGTTCTACCGGCTGATGGACAAGCACCACGTGCCCCACGGCCCCTCAACCCGGCTCCAGAAAGACAGCTGAAGGAGTTTCGCATGAACAAAAACACACTATGGCTCATCCCGCTTGTTTCTCTGGGTCCGGCGATGCTGGTTGAAGCCGCTCAGGCAGACCGGGATACCGCCCCCCTGGCCACCGAAATCCGGACAACCTCTGACGCGGTTCACGACCCGGCGACCGATATCGCCTCCATAACCGCCGACCGCGGTATCGTCACCCGGCCGGGCCGGTTTTCCATTGAGCCATCCTTTTCCCATGCCCATAGCAACTCGACGGCAGTCGCGATCGAAGGCTACACCGTCATCCCTGCGCTGTTGATCGGACTGATCAATATTTCAGAAATCCAGCGCGATATTTTCGTCGGCGCCGTGTCACTCAAATACGGATTGACCAGCAAGTTTGAAGCGGCGGTCCGGGTGCCTTACCTGAGCATCAACGAGGACCTGAGAGAGCGTGAGGTTTTCCAGGGCACTCCGGTGGATACCCTGCGTGAGTCTTCTGGCGAGGGTCTCGGTGATGTTGAAGTATCAGCTCGCTATCAACTGACTGATGGCCTCGGGGGCTGGCCCTACGTAATCGGCGCGCTGCGTGTCAGGGCGCCAACCGGTGAAGGCCCCTACGATGTTAACCAGCGGGTCATCGAGGATAATCAGGGCAACCCGATTGGCGTCGAGCTGGAGAGCCGGCCAACAGGTTCAGGCTTCTGGGCATTCGAACCCGGACTCTCTTTCATCTACCCCACAGACCCGGCCGTGTTGTTCGGCAATCTGAGCTATGTCTGGACCCTCAAAGAGGAGCAGGGCTTTGAAAATGGCGGCACCGTTGACCCCGGCGACATCGTGCGCTTCGGCTTCGGGATGGGATTCGCGTTTAACGATCGCACATCATTCAGCCTCGGCTACGATCACTCGATCATTCGAAAAACCACATTCGAGAGAGACATTGATCTCTTCGAATCCAATTTCGACCGAATTCAGATCGGGTCTCTTTCATTCGGGCTGTCCCAGCGCCTGTCGCGATCCACATCTCTTAACCTGACGGTAAGTATTGGCGTTACGGAAAACGCGCCCAACAGCGAGATTACACTCAAGCTTCCAATCAGTCTCTAGCGTGGGATCGGGGTTCTTTCAGCGGCCAAGCAACTGAATCAGTTGATCACTGAATCGGGCCGGGAACTGATTTCCCGCACCCAGGTTATTCAGCTCGATATTCAACTGATGCATATTCTGTATGACAGTGCTGTCCAGGCTGTTCTGAACCACCGTCATCCAGCCACTGGGACCTGCCATATGGCTGGCCACCCGCGCACCACCACTACGGTTGGCACTGATCACTTCCAGTACTGTTTCCATCTGGTGGTCCAGCAAACGGTCATTAACGGGCTGGTTGAGGTTGGGAATAGTCAATCGGTTGATTACCAGGGTGTCACCATTAATACCAACAACCTGTTCCAGACCAATACTGATCTCCAGATTATCCATCAGGAAGCCACCCCGGAACTCCGAAAGCTCCCTGTCACTGATGGGGTCAACTCCGGGGTTCAGTTCCGCGTGAGCCATTGGCGTCAGGGCCAAACAGGCAATAACGAGTAATGCGACCGCGGGCATCCTGCCCTTCATGATCATCACCATTCCCTCGTGGAGGGCCAGTAGGGCAGCGTGTGACCGAGAGATGGCCCCCCGAGCCCTTTTTGCAAAGGGGCCCTGGCCACCTGTGGCCAATGACCGTCGTCAAGAAAGTGGTCACGCCCCTGATCAAGGTGACTGCGGATAACGAAGGCAGTGCCATCCCAGTATTCTCTGAATGTTTCGTGGGGATAGACTTTCAGACCCCGGGCAGGATCGCCTATCAGTACCTCGTCATCGCTGATGCCCTTGATCAACACAAAATGACGGAAACCCTCGATGTTCAGCAAGACAATCATCGGCAGGCGCACCTTCTCCCTTAGCCCTTCCAATGGCAAGCGAAACCCATCGGCCCGATACCCTCTGGACCCCAGGTAACGTTTCATATCCAGCATGGAGAACCCATGCCGGCGCACCTTCTCTTCATCTGCCAAGGCCAACATGTCGATAAAGACTTCGTGCTCGGTGACCTGATCCTCGTAATGAAACGACAATAACGAGGCCACTGCCGCAGAGCCGCAACTGAAGTCGTACTGCTGGCGCAGGACACTGTCGAAGCGACGGCTTTCAAAACTCTTTACGGTAAGACGAAAATCCCCGCCTATACCGGGAACCATGACCGATCCGGCAAATGCGGTGGACCACAGCAGCCCGGCACTCGCGCAAACCGCGACAAGAACCTTCCTGGTCATGGCCCACCTCCGTCAGTGATTGATCAGTATGTTGATCTGGGTACTGTCCTGAATGACCACCTGATTACCCGTGTTCTGGATAACCGTGGCGACTCCGCTCATGTTGCCGAAGGCGTTGTCGGAAATACTGTTATTGCCAGTGACAACGTTTCCGGACAGCAGGTTATCGGAGACGTTCGCATTCTGCTGGTTATTGTTGATCTGCCATTGCAGCGGGATTCCCTGGCGACCGCTGGCATCTTCCAGTTGATCTTCCGACAGGGAATGGGCGTCCATCCACTCCTCGGCCGAAGCATATCCCGCTCCTGTAACCAATAGCGCCAGCAAGGCAGCCTTCAGTTTCCATCTGATGACGTAACCCATGGCAGTTCTCCCGGAATAACCGGGCCGCACCCGCCAAGGTGCGGCCTGGATTCCTTACTGGCCGCCACCACCGGTGGACAGGTTGGACATTACACTGACATTTGCCTGTGTAACGCTGCCGTTGCCGGCATTCTGGGCAAAGGCGCCAACGCCGGTGTAGTTCGCTGAACCGCCGGCGATTTCGTTGCGGTTGCGAGCCTCGGTGTAAGATGCTCTGCCGTTGGCATCGCCATAGGAGGTTGAAGAGCCCGACACACTGCCGTCCAGATCCAGTGCCAATGAGTTATCGGAACTGTCGTTACCGCTGTCGGAGACAGTCGTATTCCCGCTATCGGCAATGTTAGTGGAGTTGTCGGAACTGTCATTGCCACTATCCGAAACGGTGGTATTACCGCTGTCCGCTACGTTGGTGGAGTTGTCGGAATTGTCGTTTCCGCTATCCGCAACGTTGGTGGAATTATCGGAACTGTCATTCCCGCTGTCTGCCACATTGGTAGAGTTGTCGGAATTGTCGTTTCCGCTGTCCGCAACATTGGTGGAATTGTCGGAACTGTCATTTCCACTGTCGGCGACATTGGTGGAGTTGTCCGAACTGTCATTGCCGCTGTCCGCGACATTGATGGAATTATCGGAACTGTCGTTTGCACTGTCTGCCACATTAGTGGAATTGTCGGAGTTATCATTTCCGCTATCGGCCACAGCCGTATTTCCGCTGTCAGCAACGTTGGTGGAATTGTCCGAATTGTCATTTCCACTGTCGGAAATCTTGAACGAATCGGCCACGTCGGTGCTGTTATCGGAATTGTCGTTGCCACTGTCCGCAACATTGGTTGAGTTATCGGAACTGTCCGTGGAGTTGTCGTTACCACTGTCGGCAATCTTGAACGAATCAGCCACGTTGGTGCTGTTGTCCGAGCTGTCAGTGGAATTGTCGTTACCGGAGTCAGTGTTGCCGGATTGGTCGTTGTTAGCGGTGGAGGTGTTGTCCGCATTGGTATTCGGATCACCGTCCCCGCCCTGATCGGCATAGGCAAAACCGGAAACGCCCATTGCCATTGCGATGGCAGCTGCTAGCAGTGTTTTTTTGGTATTCATGATGTCATTTCCTTTGAGTTGTTGGCTTTTAAGGGATCCGACCCAACCCGCTAGCCTTCGGGTAAGCCAAGGTTCAGACCCGCCAGGACAAGGAGCGATTCCCGTGCCAATACCGGAAATTCGCATGCAACACATTGTTTTTAATATCTTTTATCTTAAGCGCCTGAAATGCATGCGGTCTTGGTAATGGCGAAACTGTTTCAGCGATGAAACAGCGAGTGCAAATAAAAAGGGTGATATGGGAGGTTTATGCGGTCGTTTCAGACACATACAGAAGAAATGAGGTGTCAGAAAAACAAAACCCCGCACAAGGCGGGGTTTTGTGGTTTGAAGCGAACCGGTCAGGCCCGCCTCAGCAACATCCGAACCGTCGATTAACCGAACTGGTTCATAGTGTTGTCTTTACCACCGGCCTTCAGGGCCGCATCACCAGCGAAGAATTCCTTGTGGTCGTCACCGATGTTGGAACCAGCCATGTCCTGGTGCTTAACGGTAGCGATACCCTGACGGATTTCCTTGCGCTGTACACCGGCAACGTAGGCCAGCATGCCTTCGTCACCGAAGTAGCCCTTGGCCAGGTTGTCGGTAGACAGGGCCGCAGTGTGGTAAGTCGGCAGAGTGATCAGGTGGTGGAAGATACCCGCTTCGCGAGACGCGTCACGCTGGAAGTTCTGGCACCACTGGTCAGCCAGCTGACCCAGCTCAGTGTTGTCGTACTCTTCGCTCATCAGCTTGTCACGGTCGTAGGCAGATACGTCCTTGCCTTCTTCCTTCCAGGCGTCGAATACCTGCTGACGGAAGTTCAGGGTCCAGTTGAAGGACGGGCTGTTGTTGTAGACCAGCTTGGCATCGGGCACTACTTCACGGATGCGGTTAACCATGCCGGCGATCTGGCCAACGTGCGGCTTCTCGGTTTCGATCCACAGCAGGTCAGCGCCGTTCTGCAGGCTGGTGATGCAGTCCAGAACAACACGGTCTTCGCCAGTGCCCGGACGGAACTGGAACAGGCCGGAGGCCAGACGCTTGGGCTTCATCAGCTTACCGTCAGACTTGATGACCACGTCACCGTTGTTGATCTCGGAAGCGTCCTCGATGTAGTCACCGTCGAGGAAGCTGTTGTACTGGTCGCCCAGGTCGCCCGGCTCGTCGGTAACAGCCAGCTTCTGGGTCAGGCCAGCGCCCAGGGAGTCGGTACGGGCTACGATTACACCGTCATCCACGCCCAGCTCGAGGAACGCCAGACGAACGGCGTTGATCTTGGACAGGAAGTCAGCATGGGGAACGGTTACTTTGCCGTCCTGGTGGCCACACTGCTTCTCGTCAGACACCTGGTTCTCGATCTGGATGCAGCAGGCACCGGCTTCGATCATCTGCTTGGCCAGCAGGTAAGTGGCTTCGGCGTTACCAAAACCGGCGTCGATGTCGGCAATGATCGGCACAACGTGAGTTTCGTGGTTGTCGATCTGTTTGATCAGCTCTTCAGCCTTGGCGTTGTCGCCAGCTTTCTCGGCTTCTTCCAGAGCGCGGAACAGGTGGTTCAGTTCCCAGGCATCTGCCTGACGCAGGAAGGTGTACAGCTCTTCGATCAGGCCGGATACAGCCGTCTTCTCGTGCATGGACTGGTCAGGCAGCGGACCAAACTCGGAGCGCAGGGCGGCAACCATCCAGCCGGAGAGGTACAGGTAACGACGCTTGGTGGTACCGAAGTGCTTCTTGATGGACAGCAGCTTCTGCTGACCGATGAAGCCGTGCCAGCAGCCCAGGGACTGGGTGTACTGGGAAGTGTCCTTGTCGTAGTTCGCCATGTCTTCGCGCATGATCTTGGCGGTGTACTTGGCGATGTCCAGACCAGTCTTGAACTTGTTCTGGGCGCGCATGCGAGCGGCGTGCTTCGGGTTGATAGCGTTCCAGGTCGGGTGCTGCTTCAACAGGGAAGCAATCTGGTCAACGTCTTGTGCATAGGGCATGGTCTCAATCCTTTCTACGTTGGTTTTCTAAGTCGTTAGGGAGAAGCGTACAGCAACTTCCGAAGCCAACAACCTGCTCACTTTTTGAGCAAAGCGATGACGTTGAGGGTTACTTTAGTGGTTTCAAATTTATAATTGAAATTTATATGATCTATTTTCGGCATTTTCCTGGTGAATGACGAATTGACGCCGGTCTTGAGCTGGATCAACACGGGAACCATGGCTATTGTTACGGTGTCCAACGAGCACTTTTAACCGGAACCCACCAGGCGCAAACAGTGTTCTATCTGCACGCTTTCAGTCATTCCTTGCTGCATGCCCTGAAAAATCTGTTTCCGATTATCGCCGTCGTTGTCTTCTTCCAGCTTCTGATTCTCCAGCAAATACCCGAGAACATCTTCGTGATGGCGGCAGGCCTGCTGATTGTGGCAGTGGGTGTCGCCCTGTTTCTTCAGGGTCTGGAGCTAAGCATTTTTCCGGTCGGGAAAAGCCTGTCCAATCAGTTTGCCCGTAAGGGCTCGGTACCGGTGCTGTTGTCGTTCGGCTTCGCCATGGGTTTTTCCGCCGTGGTCGCAGAACCGGCGCTTATTGCGGTAGCCCAGCAGGCCGAGGAAATCAGCGAGGGCAAGATCAAGGCCCTGACACTCAGGATACTGGTGGCCGTTTCTGTCGGGCTGGTGGTGGCTCTGGGCGTGTTCAGAACCATCTTCGGTTACCCGCTGCAGTGGTTCATGATCATCGGCTACATCGTTGTGGTGATCATCACCTGGTTCGCACCGCCCGAGATCGTGGGCCTGGCCTACGATTCCGGTGGCGTTACCACCAACATCGTTACCGTTCCTCTCATCGCAGCCCTGGGCATCGGGCTGGCAGCCTCAATCCGGGGGCGCAATCCGCTACTGGACGGCTTCGGTCTGGTAGCCCTCGCCGTCATGGTTCCGATGATCACCGTTCAGCTGTACGGGATTGTTGTGTATTCCGGAGCCCCCGCAGACCCGGTAGCTTTGCCAACGACGGCCCAGACTGGAACAGTCGACCAGACACCCGTTGTGCTGGGCATGCTGCTCGATCTTGCCGGGATGGTCCGCGACGTCCTTCCCATCATCATTACTATTTTGTTTTTCCAGTATCTGGTTCTGCGTCGCGGGCTGACCAATCCCCGCAAGATCCTGTTCGGATTTGCGCTGGTGGTGCTGGGGCTGTATGCCTTCGTGGTCGGGCTCAAGCTTGGCCTGTTTCCCATCGGAACAAGCATGGCCCGACAGTTGATGGGGATGGAGGGGTATCTGTTCGTCTACCTCTTCGCCTTCATGATCGGCTTTGCCACCACCATGGCCGAACCCGCGTTGATCGCGATCGGACACCAGGCGGAGCAGGCGGCCGCCGGCACCATCAACGGCAACGCCATCAGACTCATTGTGGCAGTCGGCGTCGCGATGGGTATCACCCTTGGCGTTCACCGGATTATCAGCGGCGATTCCATTCACCATTACATCATTGGCGGCTATATTCTGGTCATCGTCCTGACCGCGCTGGCCCCAAGGTACATCATCCCCCTGGCGTACGATCTTGGCGGGGTCACCACCTCAGAGGTGACCGTACCTCTGGTGACCGCACTGGGTATTGGCCTGGCAAGCAGCATCGAAGGCCGCAACGTGCTCATCGACGGTTTCGGCCTGATCGCCTTCGCCTCCATCTTTCCGATTGTGACGGTGATGAGCTACGCCATCATTGTTGAAATGCTCGCAAAGCAGAGGAAAACAGACCCATGAAATTTTCGGTACTGGTAGCAATCGTTCCCGAGGATCAGGAGCAGGACTGCGTTGATGCCGCAAGGGATCTTGGTGCCGGCGGCATCACGGTGCTTTCTGGTCGCGGTATCAGCAATACCGCCAAGAAAACCTTCTTCGGTCTGACCTACGATGGCAGCCAGAGCATTCTGCTGATGGTCCTGGAAAAGAGCCTTTCGCTCGATATTCTCAAAGCCATCCAGAAGATACTCATGCCTGACCATAGCGATTCGAAGGGGCTTGTATTCACACTTCCCCTGGAACATCTGGGTGGGATCGACATGTCACAAGTCGAAAAATTCGAACAACACCTGAAAGATTCACTGTAACCGGAGAACACCCATGAAACTGGTCAAAGATGTGATGGTTCGGGACGTGATCACCATCTCTCCGTTTGCCAGCATCCGCGAGGCGCTATCAAAGATGAAGCAGCATTCCTTGAAGTCGCTGGTGGTGGAAAAGACAAGCGAACACGATGCCTGGGGCCTGATCACCTACACCAATGTACTGAAAACCGTCATCGCCGAAGACGGCGATATCGATCTTCTCAACGTTTATGACGCCTGCGCCAAGCCGGTGATCAGCGTCGGCGAGAACCTGAACGTTCGGCATGCGGCAAGCCTGATGAGCAAATACCGGGTAAAGCGCCTGCTGGTGCTGGCCGACAATGACCTCAAGGGCTTCGTGGTCATGGACGACATCATGGCGGCCCTGCTCGACAGCATCGACTGATGTGTCATCAGGTCAGGCACAGCACCACCAGGCGGTCACCCGGCTGCAACTCCAGGTAGTCCTTCCTGGGCGGGTTCAGTTGCAGGTGGCGCCCACGTTCGTTGGCGTTGTTGCGAAAGACACCCAGGGCAAGCTCACCCTCTGAGGCCACCGTTTTTTCCAGGACCTGAAAGGTCGCACTCGCGGGCAGCGGGTAATCTGCGGGATCCCGGAACTGGATTTCGGCGCCGCCCACGGTGAACAGCTCATCCAGCACGATCCGAAGCTCCCGCCGCAAGGCCACCTGGGCCAGAACGTGACTGAGAATCATGGGGCTGATCATCATCTCACTCTTGTGCCCATCCAGCAGGTGCCGGTTGTCCGGGTCACTCAACTCCATGATCAGCTGTGGCCGCCGGGCAAAATCGGCCAGGATGTCCTCGAGCTGGAGATACCCCACCATCGCACGGGCATCGGCCTCTTCGCCGGAGGCCAGTCGGTCGCTGCTGAGCAGGATCACCGTATCGTAGCCCGCTGGCCCGATCCGGCGCAGTTCTCCCTCCACCATGTAATCCGCTTCGATATGCCGGCAGGTCAGGCGATCGGCATTCTCCACGTACTGGGCAATCGCCTGTTCCCGCTCGGCTTTCGGAACCACGGAAACCAGGTCCACCTCGAAGTGACGGTGTCCGTAACTCAGGAATTCCGCAATCAGGCTGGGCACCCGCCGATTCCACCCCAGCACCAGGACCCGGTGGTTGGCCTGGTCAGAAGGCCGGTCGACGCGCACCGCCTGCCCTCTTTCCAGCTCCGGCAAAGGTGTCTTTTTGGGATCGGGTTCGGTCTCGGAGTAGTCCCGGGCCATGATCACCACCCGATCGGCCGGATCAATTCGTGAGTCTGAGGGTGCCAGCAGCTGCACGTCCCAGCCTGCACCGCGCTGTTTCAAAAGGCCCAGCACGATAACCTCGGGCCGGGCCGCGGCCAGCTCACCAAGCGTTATTCCGCCCAGCGACTCTCCGCCCCGGATGTAGATCTCGTTGCCCTCACCGGCCGTGAGCAATTCGTTGTATACCTCCGATAGCCCGGGATGAAGAATATTCTGAACCATCAGACGACTGATCGTGGCATCGCCCGCTACCACTTCCACCGCGCCTGGATAGGCCCGCTCAATCACCGGAAGCTTGCGAACGTCCTGGATCTCGGCCACAACGAAAGGCAAGGAAGACTTGAGCTGCCTGGCCTGGGCCGCAATGGAGAGCAGTGCCTTGACGGTTTCCACATCCGAGGTCACCAGGCTTCCGGCCTCATGGGCGGCGCTGGGGACGATAACCGCCGCGGCATCCAGACAGGCCACCCGATGCAGGGCGTCCGGCTGGATTGCCGAGCCAGAACGCAGGATGATCTGCCGGGCCCTGCGACCGATGCCCGGTTCACTCCGCAGCTCGTGAACCTGGGCTGCAGAAGCCTCCTCCGACAGCACAACAAGATTCAGTTTCTGGGCATCGTGCTTTTCCAGAAAGCGGCGCATCCGGCCACTGGAGCCCAGCAATTCAGAAAGCAAGGGCAGGGTCTGGCTGGTCCAGCCCAGCACCACCACATGGTTTTTAAGAGTTACCGGTGTGAGACCGCGTTCCAGGTCCGCCATCTTGGCTATCAGCCATCGGGTCAGGATGGCCACCAGGGTGCCCATGAACACCACGTACCCCAGAACTGTCAGCAGCGTCGAGACGATTCGCTGCCAGGTGCCGACATCATCCCCCAGATATCCGGGATCGGTCAGCCGAAGAAAAGCCCACCAGATGGCCGAGCCCGGCTCCTCGAAGTCTCCGCCCTGGGGGACCACCAGAAGGCCGCCAATCAGGGAAATCAGGCCGATAAACACACCGACCACAAGAAGCTGGAACCCCGCCCCTTTTACCAGTTGGCGTTCCAGTATGAATTTCACTCGGTCGATCAGCCGAAAAGGCAGCATGGCATTCCTTCTTTTGCGCGTAGTCTTATCGCCTAAGGGTAAACCATTCCGGGACTTCGGGAATCAATGTTTTATCCGGCGGGCTGGCCAGGTTCAGCGCCGGGTTCAGCAATCAGCCGCAAGGCTTCGTCCAGGGAGGACGTGTAGCGGCTCACACCAGGCACTGGCATGACACCGGCGCGAGAGAGGGTTCGCAACGGCTGGAACTGAAGATCGGCGATCACAATTTGCGTACCGTCCCGCTCACAGGTGGCAATCAGTTTGTTCAGGGCAGACAGCCCTCCGGCATCGAGAATGGTGACGCCGTCCATATAGAGGACGAACCCGCGCGCGTTTCTGGCCATCAGCGCCAGCTCTCCGAAAATCCGGTCAGCGGCGGCAAAGAACAAGGGACCATTGATCTTGAAGACCTGCCAGCCCTCGGGCACTCGAGCTTCCGCAATCCGTTTGCTCAGTGTGATATCCGTGACCTTGGTCATCTGGGCCATTTCCCGCATGAACAGGACGGCCGCCAACAAGACTCCGGTGGTGATGGCAATTACCATGTCCAGCAGCACCGTAAGCGAAAAACAGGTGATAAAAACCAGGATATCGCTGCGCGGCGCGGTTTTCAGCAGATGCAGTGACTTGGGCGCCTCACTCATGTTCCAGGCCACCATAATCAGCAGGGCCGCCATGGCCGGCATAGGCAGATAGGCCAGAAGGCCCGCCAGAGAAACCAGGGCAAGCAGCACCACCAGAGAGTGCACCATGGCCGATACGGGTGACTCGGCGCCAGCGCGGTAATTGGCAGCAGAGCGGGCAATAGCGGCGGTCGCGGTAATGCCGCCGAAAAACGGCGTGATGATGTTGCCAAGCCCCTGCCCCATCAGCTCGCTGTTGGCGCTGTGGCGTTTTCCGGTCATGCCATCCAGCACAACGGCACAGAGCAGGGATTCGATGGCGCCGAGCATCGCAATGGCAAACGCGGCAGGTAGCAGGTCACGAACCAGCGACCATGACAAGCCAATTGGCTCGCCCGATGCCCCCGCCTGCTGCCAGGGCCAGGCAAACTCTGGCAGGAAAGGCGGAATACCCGCCCCCATCGAGCCATCGGGCAGCAGATAGCTGAACCTTGAGCCAATGGTTTCGACAGCAGCGCCCTGTGTATTCAACCACAGAGCCAGAAGACTCCCGATCACCACAGCCGGCAGATGCGGAGGCACCGGGGTTTTAAGTCTTGGCCAGAGCAACATGCAGGCGAGGGTGACGCTGGCCACGAGCGTGCTCATGGCACCAAACTCCGGCAACGCCCCTGCCAGCAACGCCAGTTTATCCCAGTAGTGCTCGGGCATATCGCCAACCGGCAGACCCAGAAAATCCCGGACCTGCAAAGTGGCAATCACCACCGCAATGCCTCCGGTGAACCCCAGGGTGACAGACTCCGGAATGTACTCGATGAATCGCCCCAGCCGCATCAGAGCCATGATCATCAGCAAAACGCCGGACATCAGGGTAGCCAGCAGCAAACCACCCAGACCATAGCTCTGGGCGATCGGATAGAGAATAACAACGAAGGCAGCCGTGGGCCCGGAGATACTGAACCGGCTGCCACCAGTCAGTGCAATTACAAACCCGGCAATAATGGCGGTGTAGAGCCCGTACTGTGGCGCAACACCACTGGCAATCGCCAACGCCATGGCCAGAGGTATGGCAATAATGCCCACCGTTACACCGGCCATCAGATCCCGTAGAAAACGCCTTCCGCGATAGGGCTCATCGATGCAGGCTTCTCGGAATGCGTGGGCTATCCGGAGTGAAAACAGGTGGGCGCGATGCGGCATAAAAGACTCGTTAATTGCAACTGATGCCTGTAAATTATATGCTCATAAAATATTCATTCAATGTTAATATTATTAACATACTTAGCAATCACCAAAGGTTATGAACAACTCCATGGAAAAGCGCACTGCCCGTCTGACGTTACTGATCGACCCGGAAAAAAAGGCCGCCTTTGAAGAACTGTGCAAGCAGGAAGACGTAACCCCTTCCCAGAGGGTGCGCCAATTCATCCGGGAATACGTGGAAGAAAGGCTGGGCCCCGACTGGCGAGAAGAACGCGAAAAACGATCCTGAATGTGATCAAAACGTAAGGACTGTCATGAACGTTTTTGCGCCAGCCCTGCTCATTGCCACACTGTCCGCCCTGAACGGATGTACTGCCATGCCTTCATCAAAAGACCCTGATGCGGTTCTGACAGCACCGCAGACCCAGTACGATGCCCGCATCATTCAGCCGGAGAACAATACCGCACTGACGCCTGAACAGCTGGCCCAGCGACTGGTCAACACAGATGTGGTTTTTGTCGGCGAATACCATGGGCACCATGGCTCGCATCTTCTTCAATCCCGGCTTCAAACCGCCCTGTTCCAGCAACGGCCAGAGCAGATTCTCAGCATGGAACAGTTCAACCTGGACCGTCAGAACGAGCTGCGCCGGTACCTGAAGGGAGAGACCGGCGAAACCGAAATGATTGAGGATGCCGATGCCTGGGATAACTACCGGGCCTCCTATCGGCCACTGGTGGAATTTGCCCGCCGGCATAATCTGCCAGTGATCGCCGCGAATGCGCCGGCAGACGTTGTGCGCTGTGTCGGCCGGAAAGGTCCGGAGTACCTCGAGCGTGTCTCAGACACCCTGAAACAGAAGTTGCCCTCCGCCCCCTTCATGGACACCCCGGCCTACCGGGAAAAGTTCATGGCAGCCATTGGTGCGAGCCATCAGGCAGACGACACCATGAGCGAGCGCATGGAAAACACCTACAAGGCTCAGCTACTCCGTGACAACACCATGGCTGCCCGCATTCTGCAGGCCCGGGCAGAGCATCCGGGGCACCAGGTGCTGCACCTGACCGGCACGTTTCACAGTGAAGAAGGCCTGGGAACCGTGGCGCTGTTAAAGCAACGTGCACCGGAGGTCTCGGTTGCCGTGGTCAGTCCAGTTTTCTGGCCATCAGACATCAACCAACCACCACTGGACCAGAATCGCGCGAAAGGTGACTTCGTTTACTTTATCCAGCCCCTGCCCGACGAATTCCGGGATGCCGAGCGGGAACGCAAAGCCATGCAGGCCCGTTTCAGCCGATCAACCGACAGGACCTGTGACTAAGGCAACCTCTACCTACCGGAAAGGTCCGGTTCCAGCTTGAGGGCCTCATCGAATATGGAAAGATCCTGATCGCTGAAAAGAACAAACCGGACCATACGAACAGAGTTGAGATCTGCCAGGGTGTCGGCCACCGTTTTCATGGCCACAGCCGCTGCGTCTCTCAACGGGTAACCGAAAACCCCGGTAGAAATGGCAGGAAAGGCAATGGAGGACAGGCCGCGCTGGTCCGCCAGTCGCAGCGCGTTCCGGAAACAGTCCGCCAGCAGACGGTCTGAGGGCTCATCCACCCCATAAACCGGGCCCAGGCAATGGATGACATACTGGTTAGGCAGGTTGTGGGCGGAGCTGATCACCGCCTCGCCAGGACTGATGGGCGCCAAAGTCCGGCACTCCTCTGCCAGACCGGGGCCTGCGGCACCGTGAATGGCACCGGCCACGCCACTGCCGGGCAGAAGTTCGGCATTGGCCGCATTCACGATGACATCGATATCCGGTTGTGCGGCAATATTGCCTTTGACGCACTCAACTTTCACAGCCGTCATGATTCCTCCCTTCCAGCTTTTGAGGTGAAGCGCTAGTCTTGTTCCTGACATTCAGGATAGCAGCCATCATCCGGACGCTTTCCGGAGCTCTCCGGTGATTCCAACAGGGAAACTCCATGAAAATTCTTGCCTCGCTGATTCTCGGCATCAGCGCCATTATCTCCGCCGCCCTGATCGGTGACGGCCTGACTGACCTGAAAACCGGCGACCGCTATGTCACCGTCAAGGGTGTGGCTGAACGGGAAGTAACTGCAGATCTTGCCTTGTGGCCCATTCGCTTTGTTGCAACAGGGGCGTCGCTGAGTGAGGCCCAGGACAAGGCCAGAAGCAGCCGGGATGCAATCATTGCCTTCCTGAAACTGCAGGCCATTGACCAGGATGCGGTTGAACTCCAGCGCCTGGATGTCACCGATACCCGGGCCAACCCCTACCAGGCCAATAACGGCGAGCAGAAATTCATCATCAGCCAGACCCTGATGGTCCGTAGCACCGATATTGACCGAATCCGCCAGGCCGCACAGGGAGTCAGTGAACTGGTGGACTCGGGAGTGGTGCTCTCCTCGGACTACGGCCCATCGGGGCCTACCTATCTGTTTAACGGACTCAACGATATCAAGCCCGAGATGATCGCCGAAGCCACGGCATCAGCGCGGGAAGCGGCAGCCCAGTTTGCCCAGGATGCCAAGGCGGAACTCGGGGGTCTGCGACGCGCCAATCAGGGTGTGTTCCAGATTCTGGCCCGGGATCAGGCACCGGGCATCATGGAAGGACAGCAACCCGTCAAAACCGTTCGCGTGGTCTCGACCGTTGAATATTACCTTCGCTAGCCGCGCGGGTTACTGGGTAGCCACCATCTCATCGGTAACCTGATATTCACCCGCCAGCCAGCGCAGAACCTCGTTGGCTGCAGGGTGGTCGAAGGCATCGTAGGTGTGCTGCAGACTCTGCCGCTTTTCAGCACTGATCCGGCCCAGGCCGGCGTCCTGCAGTACCAGCAAATCCGCCTGCAGCTGCGCCGCCAACTCCCGGCCCAGCACCTCCCGGGCCGCGTGGCGGAACGCCTGGCCGTATTGATAGGAGGGTCCCAGGCGATAGGATTCTGCCAGCGTGATGGCCGGAACTGCCGTTAACGTCGGCTGCAGTGCCGGATTGATCCCGTGGGCTGCCAGATGCGCGGCATTGGCCGCCGGTCGCCCGGTGAACGCACGCAGGTGCAGATGCTGCGACATCCGGTCACCGTCATTGACCGGGTAATTGTCCCAGAGTACCGGCTTGCGCCCGAGCAGATCCCCGATCCTCTTCAGGTGCCCGGGCGATACTTCCCGGGAGCACACCTCCTCCCCGGTCCAGAAGATATTCACCGAATGGTCCAGTTTGCGCCCGAGAGTTTCCAGATAATCTGCCGGACGCTCTCCAAACACCCGATCCAGTACGGGGTCGTCAGAATAGTAACTGGGACAGACGCTCAGAAACTTGATGGCTGTGTGCTCACGAACCCAGTGCACTATGTCAGCCTGAGTACCGGCAAGGTCCGGGGTATCGGAACGCATGTCGTCAAACAGGATCGCCAGTTCATCAATACCGATACGTTCCAGCAGCGCGAGTTTGTCTGCCAACGCCGCGCGGGCCTCGTCGTCGAACCGGTTGAATATCTCGAACGGGCTCAGCCCTATGCCGAAACGCACCCCCTCATGACGACAGAAACGGGAAAACTCGGCCAGCTCCGAGGCCATGGCTGGCGGGTGTGGCTGCTGCCATTTGCGCCGGAGGAAGGCATCGGCCTTGGGAGCATAGAGATAAAACCCGTAACCGTGGGGGGCCAGGGTGCGGACCAGGTGTCGACGTTCCTGCCAGGTCCACATGGGGCCGTAGAATCCTTCAATGATGCCTAATGTCGTTGTCATGGCCAATTTCCGTTTCGCTGATGCCGGAGCCCGGCGGGTACCCCATAACCCTCAATTTTGACTAGACTTATCTCTAATGCCAACTACAAACAATCCGCCCCGGCAAGGAGCAGAGCAATGGAGATAACAACTTTCGAGGACCTGATTGACTGGACACGTCAGCTGCACGCGCATCTGTCCCGAAGCCTTCATGAATCGGCCAAACTGAACAATGACGAGAGAGCCTCCGCGTTGCTCGATTACCTGTCGCGCCATGAGTCGCTGCTGGAGAAAGCCGTGCGTGAATTCGAGAACCAGGCCGAGCCCAAGGCCATGAGCACACGCCTCTACGATTACCTGAACAACCAGCACAAGCCGATTGGCCCCAGCGCCGACTCCTACACCCATTATGCGTCCATGTCTTTCGAAGACATCGCCCGGGAGGTCTTCCAGTTTCACGACCAGGTCATGGACCTCTACGATTCACTGATCGGCAAGGCGGAAATCCCCGAAGCCAAGTCGCTGCTGGAAGACCTCCTGGCGCTGGAAGAACACGAGGCGATGCGTCTCGCCAGCCAGATTGGCAGGATGCAAGACCTCTGATCCACCTTACGACCAAGGTCGTATAAGAACCGGTTTTTGATTTCGTTTGTTAACGATAATTGCTAACGTGAACTAGCATCAAGAGTAGTTTTCCCCCAAAAGGGGGAACGCTCGACCCACAAAAAAGATAAGAGGATAGAAGAGCAATGAAGATCCGTTCTGTTCTTTCCGCGGCTGTGCTGGCTGTGGCAACTACCTTTGCCTCCTCGCAGGCGCTCGCCCAAGACACGTTCACCCTCCGCCTTGCGGAAACCTGGGGACCTAACTTTCCGATTTTCGGTGACACCACCAAGCGTTTCGCCGAGAACGTCGAGAAAATGTCCGACGGACGCCTGAAAGTCCGCATCGACTCTGCCAACAAGCACAAGGCCCCGCTGGGCGTGTTTGACATGGTCAAGGCCGGACAATATGACATGGGCCACTCTGCCTCCTACTACTGGAAAGGCAAGGTTCCCGAGACCCTGTTCTTCACCAGCATGCCGTTTGGTATGAACGCCATGGAACAGTACGCCTGGTTCTACCATGGCGGCGGCATGGAACTGATGCAGGAAGTCTATGAGCCCCACAACATGCTGTCCTTCCCGGGCGGTAACACCGGTGTTCAGATGGGCGGCTGGTTCCGCGAGGAAATCAACTCTCTGGAAGACCTTCAGGGTCTGAAAATGCGTATCCCCGGTTTCGCCGGTGAGGTATTCGCGGAAGTTGGCGTTAACCCGACCAACATTGCGCCGGGTGAGCTCTACACCGCTCTTGAGCGCAACACCATCGATGCGGTTGAGTGGGTAGGCCCGGCCCTGGATCTCCGTCTTGGCTTCCAGCAGATTGCCGACTACTACTACACCGGTTGGCACGAGCCGGCCACCGAGCTGCAGTTCCTGGTGAACAAGCGTGTTTGGGACAAACTGCCGGCGGATCTGCAGGAAATCATGCGTGTCGCCATGCGCACTGCCTCCTACGACATGCTGGTTCATTCCCAGCACGCCAACGCCGAAGCCTGGGCCAACATTCGCGAGGAATATCCGAATGTCCAGATCAAACGTTTTCCGGACGAAATCTTTGATGCCATGTATGAAGCCAACAACAAGCTGCTGAAAGAAGCCGCTGCTGAGAGCGACATGGCTGCCAAGATTATCGACTCCCAGGAGAACTACCTTGAGCAGAGCCGCGCTTATACCAACATTTCCGAGCGCGCTTACCTCAACACCATGGCCGAAGTCGAGTAAGATATAGGCTGTAACGGAGCCGGGATCGCTCTACGAGTGATCCCGGTTTTGTCGTTTATAGCAACTGAAAAAGCGCCAGCTCTCCTGGCGGGGGATCATCAATGCGGTGGATTATCAAACTGGACGAGGGGCTTTCGCGCTTGTCCACATTCTGTGGCTGGGTTGCCTGTGTCGCGATGATACTGATGGCAGCCAACGTCTTTTACGACGTCGTGGCCCGCTACGCTTTCAACAACGTTTCAATCGGCATGCAGGAAATGGAGTGGCACCTCTATTCGGTGGTGTTCCTGCTGGGTATTCCCTACGCATTGCGCACGGATGGTCATGTTCGGGTCGACGTTTTCTACACTCGCTGGAGCAACAAGGCCAAGGCCTGGGTAAATCTGGTGGGTGCATTCATTTTCGTTATTCCCTTTGCCTACCTGATCGGCGTCTATGGTTACGATTTTGCCGTGGACTCCTACAACATGGGTGAAGGCAGTGGCGACCCCGGCGGTCTGCCCCACCGCTGGATCATCAAGTCCGTCATCCCTATCAGCGCAGTCTTCATCGGCATTGCAGGCCTGAATATGGCCACCTATGCGATACGGGTTATGTCGGGCGAGAAAGAATACGAAGGTGAGCATAGCGCAGGAGGCCTCGCATGATCGGTATGATTATGTTCGGTGTCGCCCTGCTGATGCTGATGCTGGGCTTCCCGGTAGCATTCACCTTCGGTGGCGTGGCATTGTTCTTCGGAATCTTCGCCGAGGGCATGGATCTCTTTGCCTTCATGCCCTATCGCATCATGAGCGTGATGCAGAATACCGTTCTGATGGCGGTGCCCCTGTTCATTTTCATGGGCGTGGTGCTTCAGCGCACCCGGCTGGCAGAGCAGCTATTGACCTCCATGGGTCGACTTTTTGGTGGCCTTCCAGGCGGTCTGGCGATTTCGACCATCCTGGTTGGTGCCCTGTTGGCCGCATCCACCGGCGTCGTGGGCGCCAGTGTGGTGGCCATGGGCCTGATTTCCTTACCGGTGATGCTGGCCCACAAATACGACAAACGGCTCGCTACAGGCACCATCTGTGCATCCGGTACGCTCGGCCAGATCGTCCCGCCCTCGATCATCCTGATCATCCTCGGTGACGTGCTTGGCCTTCCGGTCGGGGACCTGTTCAAGGCCGCCGTCTGGCCCGGCATCGTACTGGTGGGGCTCTATATCGTGTACATCCTGGTTCTGACCAGGCTGCGGCCCGAGACGGCTCCGGCCATGCCGGATGAGCCAGGCGTATCGCGCAAGAAGGAAATCTTCAATGCGCTGCTGGCAATCATTCCGCCGCTGGCATTGATTGTGGTGGTTCTGGGCTCGATCTTCACCGGCATTGCCACGCCTACGGAGTCATCTGCTCTGGGTGGCGTCGGCGCTGTTGTTCTGGCCATCATCTACCGTCAGTTCTCGTTCAAGATGGTATGGGATGCATCCAAGGACACGGTGAAGGTAACTGCCATGGTCTTCGCGATCCTGATTGGTGCCACCGCTTTCTCCATGGTGTTCAGCTACACCGGCGGCGACTACCTGCTGGAAGAGTGGCTGCTCCAGCTGCCCGGTGAAAAGTGGGGCTTCATCATCCTGGCCATGGTGGTCATCCTGGTACTGGGTTTCTTCATCGATTTCGTGGAGATTTCCTTCATCATCGTGCCGATCCTTGCGCCGGTGGCCGAGGCCATGGGCATCAACATGCTCTGGTTCGCGATTCTGATTGCAATGAACCTGCAAACCAGCTTCCTGACGCCACCATTCGGGTTTTCGTTGTTCTATCTGAAGGGGGTAGCACCGCCCGAGGTGCGAACAACGGACATCTACAAAGGCGTGCTGCCCTTCATCCTGATACAGATGTTTGTGCTGGCACTGATAGTCATTTTCCCAGAATGGTTTGGTATGAGTTCCTCATACTGATTCGAAGAATACCGGGCCTGAGGGCCCGGTATTTTTTTCAGTCCCTCTCATTTCCTGCGACTCTATTCTCACGATAGTTTTCTTCTTCATACGCCTCACCTGACAAAATCTGACTGTTTTCTATACTGAACGGACAAGCGGTGATTCTCAGACTGGTATTCGGGAACCCTGGAAAACGCACGTCGACAAAACATTGATGTTGAGGTTAGGAAGGGAGAGTGGAGTCCATGAATCAGAGCACTGCCCAGAAACCCCGTGACCACGGGCAAGAATCCAAAAGCCATGTTCTGACCCTGCCACTGGAAAGCACCCACGTGGACCGGTCACCGCACACGTACGAACGCTGGCTGATTGCCAAGCTGATGCGCATGGCCGGCTCACCGCCGCTTCGGTTCCGGCTCTGGAACGGCGATGTCATCGAACCGGAGGGCCAACAGGCACAGTTCACTCTGCACCTTACCGACCCCAAGGCCCTGTACGCACTGGTGACCAACCCCAACCTGGCGTTCGGCGATCTCTATAGCGCGGGCCGACTGGAGGTAGAAGGCGACCTGCCCGACCTGATGGAAACCCTCTACCGCTCAGTTCATCAGGCGCGCCAGAAGTGGCCAAAATGGCTCGAAGCACTCTGGCGCAATCACAACCCCCGGTCCACCGGGATCTCCGAAGCCAAAGAAAACATTAACCACCACTATGACCTGGGCAACGAGTTCTACCGGCTCTGGCTGGACAGCGCTGAAATGCAGTACACCTGCGCCTATTACGAGAGCCCCGAGCTGACCCTGGAACAGGCTCAACTGGCCAAGCTGGAGCATGTCTGCCGCAAGCTCCGTCTCAAACCCGGCATGACCGTGGTCGAGGCCGGCTGCGGCTGGGGTGGGCTGGCCCGTTACATGGCCCGCAACTACGGCGTCAAGGTGCACTCCTACAACATCTCAAAAGAGCAGCTGGCCTTTGCCCGGGAGGAGGCCCGTAAGCAGGGGCTGAATCATCTGGTGGAATACGTCGAGGACGACTACCGAAACATCAGCGGCCAGTACGATGCCTTTGTCTCCATCGGCATGCTGGAACACGTGGGAAAGGAAAACTACGAGGCGTTGTCCGAACTCATCAAGCGGAGCCTGAAACCCGACGGGATTGCCCTGCTCCACAGTATTGGCCGCAATCGCCCGATGCTGATGAACGCCTGGATCGAAAAACGCATCTTCCCCGGCGCCTATCCGCCCAGCATCGGCGAATTCATGAAAATCTGCGAACACGGCGATTTCTCGGTACTGGATGTGGAGAACCTGCGCCTGCATTACGCCCAGACCCTCAGCCACTGGATGGATCGTTTCAACGAGAACGAAGACAAGGTAACGGCTATGTACGATGGCCACTTTACCCGGGCCTGGCGCATGTATCTGGCGGGCTCCATCGCTGCGTTCCGCGCCGGCTCACTGCAACTGTTCCAGGTGGTTTTCACCCACGGCGACAACAACAGTCTGCCGCAGAACCGCCGGGACCTGTATGAGTTTCCAGCGGCACCAGAGGAGGCCTGATGGATTATTACGACCTGATCATCGTCGGTGCCGGCCCAGCCGGCTCCACCCTGGCCAGTGCCCTTGAGACCAGCGGCAAAAAAGTACTGATCATCGACAAACAGGATTTTCCCCGGGATAAAACCTGCGCGGGCTGGGTGACTCCTGCCGTCATGAAAACCCTGAAGATTGATCTCGACGAGTACGCCAACGGACGGACATTCCAGCCTATTCGCCGGTTTCGCATCGGCATGATGGGGCAGCCGGCCGTGGAAAACGACCACGGCGATGTGGTCAGCTATGGCATTCGCCGGTGTGAATTCGACGATTATCTGCTCAGCCGCGTCACCGGTCCGAAACAGCTCGCCACGCCGGTCAAGTCCATCGTCCGGAAAGACGGCAACTGGCTCATCAACGACACCTGGGAAGCCCCCCTTGTCGTGGGTGCCGGCGGGCACTTCTGCCCGGTTGCACGGTTGCTTGGCGAAGGCCCGGGTAGCCACGAGACCGTTGTCGCCGCCAAGGAGGTGGAATTCGAAATGACACCCGAGCAGGCTTCCGCCTGCGAGGCCCGGGGCGACACCCCGGAGCTCTGGTTCTGCCGCGATCTCAAGGGTTATGCCTGGGTGTTTCGCAAAGGCAATTACCTGAATATCGGGCTGGGCCGGGAGGATAACCACAAGCTGAGCGGTCATCTAGAGGCTTTTGTCGATGAGATGAAGTCCGCCGGGCGCATTCCGGAGGACCTGCCCGGGCGTTTCAAAGGCCACGCCTACCTGCTTTATGCCCATGCCGAGAGGCCACTGGTGGACGACGGTATTCTGTTGATTGGCGATTCCGCCGGCCTGGCTTACACCCAGAGCGGTGAAGGCATCCGGCCCGCCATCGAATCGGCGCTGCTGGCGGCAGATGTGATACGGGACGCGCCGGATTATTCGGCCTCCTCATTGCAGATCTACGGCGATGCCATTGCCGAACGCTTTGGCAATCGGGCGGCAGACACGGATCAGGGCTGGCAGGTTCCGGACTGGATCAAGACGCCACTGGCCAGCAGCCTGATGCGCTCGCACTGGTTTACAAGAAAGGTGGTTACGGAGAAGTGGTTCCTCCATCAGGAAGTGCCGCCGCTGAAAGCCGCTGTCTGAGACGGAAAACAAAAAACCCGGGAGAATCTATAACGATGCCCCCGGGTTTCTTTCAGGCCCTGAACTCAGTTCGCCGTCAGTTCAATCACGTCAATACCGTACAGGGTGGTGGTTCCGCTGATTTCATTTCCCACTGCCAGCAAGGGCTGCCCATTCGGGCTGTCCTCAGCGGCGATGAAGGCAATGCCCTCCGGCCCAAGATCTTTGGCCATACCGGCCCGCAGGTCTGCATCCGACACTGAGAAATCCCGATTGTTCAGGTACTGGACGAATTCCGGATTCTGGGGATTGGTCACGTCGTAAACCATGATTCCGCCAATTCGCTCAAGACCGATAAACGCGAAGGTCTGGCCGTTGATTGTGCCAACCGTGACGGCTTCCGGCTCAGGACCTTTGTCATCAGATCGGTTGTCGAAATTGTTCTCGTCATTGGTGGCGTTGAAGTTCTCAGGCAACAGACTGGCGGTGATCCGCTCGAATTCGCTGCCGCTGTCAAAGACCCTCTGGCCATCGACAGACCAGATAGAGAAGGATCGTGCGCCGTAGGTGTAGATTTCGCTGTATTCGCAGTCTACTCCCGGATCTGTCGCCGGGTCAGAGGGATCGCAGCCATTGCTGACGCCCAGGGTCGAGGTCACGTTGATCCGGCCCAGGTTCTCCTCCAGCTGTAGATCGGCCGCATTTGGGAAGGCCGTGGCATCCAGGGTCAGATCCCCGAGCCGGAACTCTTCGGAGAAGCCATCATAGTCCCGGGAATCACCCTCGTTGGCGGTGATGTAGTAGGTCTTGCCGTTGTAGCCGTAGCTGGTGATCGCGTCCGGCATATACATACCTTTTACCGGCCAGTTGCGAATGTTGATGCCGCTATCCCGGTTGCTGACGTCCAGCTCGTTTCCTATCACGCTGTGGTCCTTGAAACCGAGGGGCAGGATCGCATTGATCACCCCGGCCTCGATATCCAGCTCGGCTACGGCGTTGTTCTCCTGCAGGGCGACCCAGGCGGTCTTGTTGTCGAGGGAGACCGCAATGTACTCCGGCTCCATATCCTGGGCGACGGTTGCTCCCGGCCCAAACACCCGCACACCGCTGGCTTTCAGGGCCACCTCATCGGCATTGAAGGCTTCGAATCCTGCGGTGGTTACCGTTGCACCGGCAACGCCCGCTGACAGATCAATAATGCTGACGGATCCCACCGGATCGTTGGTGTAGTCGTCGCTGGGTTCACCCTCGTTGGCGACCAGCACTTTCATGCCGTCCCGGGTAAAGGTAACCATATCGGGCAGCGCCCCTACCGTAACTTCACCAACCTTGCCAAGGTCAGTGGTGTTGTAGAAAACGACCTTGCCGTTGTCCTGCTTGACGTCGGCTTCGATGGCCACCGCCACCAGGCTGCCGAAGACAGCCACACTGTTGGCGGAAGCACCCTCGGCGGTCGCCTCGATGGTCTGCAAGAGAACCGGTTGGGAGGGGTCCTGGATATCAAGCACGTCTACCGTGGAGGCACCGGCGTTTACAACGAACAATCGCTGGTTGGCAGCATCGTGGGCAACAATTTCGGCGGCTCCCACGTCGAACACATCGCCCGGGGCCTGATAGGTGCCCAGGACATTAAGTTCGATCAGTGCTTTGCTGGTGCCGTTGATACCATCAGCGCCATCGTCACCATCATCGGTACAGGCGCTCAGGCCCAAGAGGGAAGACAGGATGGTTGCGGAAAGCAGGGTCTTACGGAACATGACATTGTGCCTCTGGCATTGCTTGATGTAGGGAATTCCTACACACGCTAGGCCACGGGCGTGACAGTTCAGCGTCAATTCCGAGTCATTACCATGACGAATTGCTGACAGGAACAAAAAATGGCGACCCGGAGGTCGCCATTCCGTAACTTCGATCGACTCAATGGCCGAGGTAACTCCGATACATCCAGACAGTCTTTTCCTGCTGAGAGATGTAGTCACTCATAAGGGCAACGGTGCCCTCATCTTCCGCGTCACCAGCCAGACTGAGCAACGCACGCTGTTTGCCGATCAGTTTGGCAAAGCTTTCCACGATGTTCTCCATCGCTTCCTTGCCATCCGAAACATCTTTGCGCTCGGGCACTTCAGACCGTTCAATATAGGTGCTGTAGGCGTGAGCCGGCCGATGGCCAAGCGTCAGCACGCGCTCTGCAATCTCATCAATCTTGAGCAACAGATCATCGTACAGCTCTTCGAATTTGACGTGCAGCTCGAAGAAGTTGTCGCCCTTGATATTCCAGTGGTAGCCACGGACATTCATGTAGAAGATCTGATAGTTGGACAAAAGATCATTCAGGGAATCAGCAAGCTGCGCTGCTTTCTCAGTATCAAGACCAATAAAGTTCTTACCCATAACGCATCTCCTTGGCAGTTATGTATGACATTTTGAAAAGTATACGACCGACCAAACACGGTCGGGAAGTTTAGTTTGCTAATCTCGTTAATAGCGACGCTGAATAATGCTATGGAAGGAGTCAAACAAATAGCCCGAAGCTATCCTCATTCTCAATACAATTCATTTAACAATCATTCTCACCCGGTCTTAAATAAGCAATGAACCACGAGCGAAACCGGAGATGACCATGAGCACGTTAAAACTGTTTGTACATAACCATGGCACGAATGGCGACCAGTCGCTGATCAAAACGGTAACGTTCGCCCTCACCCATTTTACAGTGGCCTTCACCGTGGCTTATATGCTCACGGGTGACATCCTGATTGGCAGTTTGATCGCCATGGTGGAGCCGGCCATCAACACCGTTGCCTATTTCTTCCATGAAAAGATCTGGGCCCGCCGCCAGCGTAACGCAAGGACAACAACCGGAACTTTATCCCAGACTCAGCCCCACACCTGTTGATTCTGATCAAGGACCGGCTCAAACACCCGGCCCACAATCGGTGCAGCCCTCTTCTGGCGCCGGTCCGATACTGAGATTTCGGTTGAGGTCTTTCAGGGCCGTCCGCAACCCTTCCTCGATAACCGGATGGTAAAATGGCATTTCCAGCATTTCGCTGACGGTCAGTCGTCGCTGGGCCGACCATGCGAGCAGATGGGCAATATGCTCCGCCGCAGGGCCGAACATCTCGGCTCCCATGAACAGGCCACTGCCATGCTTACCATAAACCCTCAGTAGCCCCCGGTTTTTGCCAATGACCCGACTGCGCCCCTGATCCTCGAACGATACCTCGCCCACGGCGAAACAACCGCGACACCGCTCGTCCACCTGCTGAATGGTCAGGCCTACGGTCGCAATCTGCGGATCGGTGAATACCACCGCCAACGGGGTACGGCGAAGTCCCGTCCGAACATCCGGGTAGGACGCCGCGTTGTCGCCCGCGATACGGCCCTCGTCGGCCGCCTCATGCAACAGCGGCAGGCTGTTATTGGCATCACCGGCGATGAATATGTGGCTGTCGCCACATCGCAGGGTATGGGGATCAAACAGGGGGAGGCCCTTGTCATCGAGCTCAATACCGGCGTTCTGGATATCCAGCCCGTCCACATTCGGACGACGGCCGGTAGCTGCTAACAGGTAATCAAAGGTTTCGGTCTTTTCACCGGCATCCCCATCCACAAACGTAATGGCAACACCCTTATCAACCCGCTCAACGTTCTTGACCTCCGCATCGGGATCCAGCGGGAACTCTTCGTTGAAGGTTTTAAGGGCGTAGTCCCGGATGGAGTCATCCTGGATGGGACCGACGGCCCCGCCAACCCCGAACATTCGCACCCGGACACCAAGCCGGCTCAAGGCTTGCCCGAGCTCCAGGCCAATCACGCCCGGACCAAATACCGCCACCGAGTCCGGCAGATCCTGCCACTCGAAAATATCATCATTCACCACCAGCCGGTCTTTGGCCTCTTTCAGAAACCCGGGAATGTTGGGCCGTGAACCGGTAGCGATAATGATCCGGCCGGCCTGCACCTCAAGGTTGTTGCCAACGACCAGATGATTCGGGCCGACAAACCGGGCGTGACCTCTCAACCGGTGCGCCTCCGGAAACTTCTCGACCGAGTTAATCACGCCAGAAACGAAACGGTCCCGCTCGGTTCGCACCCGTTCCATAACCCGTTTGCCATCAACTCTGATCGCTCCGGCAGACACACCAAACAGGTCGCCAAGCTGCATCTGATGGGCATTTTCGGCGGCCGCAATCAAAAGCTTGCTGGGCATACACCCGACCCTGGCGCAGGTGGTTCCGTACTGGTCGCCCTCAATCAGTACTACTCTGTCGGTCGCCTTGCGCACACGCTGATACGCCACCATTCCTGCGGTACCGGCTCCGATAATGGCAACGTCTACGGCTCGCTTTTCCATACAAGGTCTCCTGACAGGCGTTCCCGGCATCGGGGAACACGGAAGGTTGGAACGGGTGAGACCTCAGTATAGAAGCCATGGCAAGTTTCACCCATACCGTGAAAAAAGACCGGATTCAGCCTATGCTGTCAGACTTTTCAGACCTTGGCAGGCTCAGGAGAGGAGTTGGAATTATGCAGAGTTACTGGCCGGAGTTTCTGACGGTGGCCCTCGTCCACTTGCTGGCAGTGGCAAGTCCCGGCCCGGATTTTGCCGTGATGCTCAGACAGGCGCTCTGCCAGAGCCGAAGGAACGCGCTGCTGACAGCCATCGGTATCGGCGGGGGCATTCTGGTGCATGTCTGCTATTCCTTGCTCGGAATCGGCCTGCTGATCCAGCAATCGATCATGCTGTTCAATGTTCTCAAGGTGCTGGGGGCACTCTACCTTGCCTGGATTGCCGTTCAGTGCTTGAGGGCCCGGGCCGGTGGCGTTCATGTAGAACAGGCCCCGACTGCAGGGCAATCCGGTCTTGCCGCCCTGCGACTGGGTTTCCTGACCAACGCGCTGAACCCCAAGGCAACGCTGTTTTTTGTCTCCCTGTTCTCTGTTGTGATCAGCCCGGGCACGCCCATTGCGCTCCAGGCCGGCTACGGCATTTACATGGCTTTGGCCACGGGGCTGTGGTTTGCCATGGTCGCTGTCTTCTTCACCCTGCCCCGGATCCGCCGCGGGTTTAACCGGTTTGGCCACTGGCTGGACCGGCTGATGGGCGGTGTTCTGCTGTTACTGGCAGGCCAGCTGCTACTGTCTACAGTGAGCGGATCAGAGCCTCCGTCTGCGCCCATCCCAGACAAGGATCGGTAATCGAGCAGCCGTAGCGCAGGTCTTCACCATCGTCCTGGCGGCCCGGTTCCAGGAAACTTTCCAGCATCAAACCACGGATGTGTTGGTTGCCGGCACGGCGCTGGGCCATTACCTCCCGGGCAATATCCAGCTGTCGTTCGGCCTGCTTGCAGGCATTGTCATGGCTGCAGTCCACCATCACCGCAGTCGACAATCCGGCTTCTGCCAGGGCTCCAACGGCCTGTTCAATACTTGCAGCATCATAGTTGGTAATACCGCGGCCACCGCGCAACACCAGATGGGTATCAGGGTTGCCCCGGGTGGTAATCATGACCGGCGCCCCGGTCGCGGACACCCCAAGGTGGTGATGAGGATGGGATGCCGACTTCATGGCGTTGGTTGCCACGGCAATGCCGCCATCGGTGCCGTTCTTGAAGCCGGTGGGCATCGGGAGGCCACTGACCATTTCACGATGTACCTGGGATTCGGTGGTTCGGGCACCAATGGCAGACCAACTTACCAGATCACCCAGGTAATCCATCGCGAAAGGGCTCAGGGCCTCGGTGGCCAGCGGCAACCCCATGGCCGCCAGATTCAATAACAGGCGGCGGGAGCGGCGCAGCCCCTCATTCAGATCGCCGGCCCCTGTGCGCTCCGGATCGTAAAGCAGCCCTTTCCAGCCGACCGTGGTCCGGGGCTTCTCCAGATACGCCCGCATAACGATAAGATAGCGGTCGCTGACGTCGTCCGCCAGGGCTTTCAGTTTCTTCCCGTATTCCAGGGCCGCCACCTCATCGTGTATGGAACACGGCCCCATCACGATCAGGGTTCTGCTGTCCTCGCCCTGCAGAATGTCCCGGATGGCCTGTCTGTGCTCTTCTACCTGTTGGACAACAGCGGCACTGGCCGGCATCTCAAGTCTCAGCTCCGCGGGCGTCGGCAGGACCACTTCCTGTCGGTGCCGGGCTTGGGTCTCCGCATCCTGCTGTGTCAGTTCAGTGTTCAAGGGCATGTTCATGTCAGTGTTCCCGTTTCCCTGCGTCAGAATCAAAAAAGCCCCGGCTGGGCTACCAGTCGGGGCTTTTTGAGTCCGGTGGCAGCCTGGGTTTTCTGCCGGGCTGCCTTCCTCGTTATTCGTTCGATGAAGATCTTATGGGCGGCCCCGGCTCTGGCTAAAATAAAAGCCATAACCAAACCACCAGAAAAACACAGCAGCGACTGCAGCCGCCGGCTTGGTGCCGAAAGCTTGCAAAACATTCAATTGACAGGTCGCGTGTGTCGTCTTCATGCTTTTCAATATATACCCCTGGTTTTCACCTTGGCAACCCGTGTGTCGGAGTTTTTTCAATACCGACAGAAGGATTGGAGCACTGAATGGCCGTTTTTGTCCGAGGATACCCCCTGCAGCTTTTTCTTGTTCTGCTGCTGGTACTTTGTTCCAGCCAGGCTCTGGCCCAGGCGGAGTCTCGCGTGTACCAGCTCAATAGCCGACCGGGCGACGATGTGGCGGTGCAGATCCGCGAGCTTTACCAGGGCTCGCCGGTAACCGTGACCGCCCGGGGCCAACAGCTGGTGGTACGCGGTGAACCCGCCCTGCTGGACGAAATCGGACGGCTTGTCGAAACCCTGGATGTGGCGCCCGTTCAGGTCAGGATCACTGTGCGCTCCAGAACGGATAGCGGCGGCAAGCGCTCAGGTGCCGGCATTTCCGCGTCGAACGGCCGGGCCGAACTCTCAGCCGAACGCCGTGTTACCACGACCGGCAGCGCCCAGGAGCGAACCATCGTGATGCAGGATGGCCAGTCGGCACACATTACGTCGGGCCAGGTCCGGACGATTCCAGTCGCCATTCGCGGCGGTCGTAATCCCGCGGCTTTCCTGCAACAGGTCGAAACCCGCAGCGGGTTCCTGGTCAGTCCCCAGGTCATTTCCGATCAGGCGGTCGAACTGAGCATTGTCTCGTTCGAGGAGGAACCGGCAAATATGGACGGATATGAAACGGAAGCGGTCGTTACCATTCGCCGAGTTGAGCCGGGACAGTGGGTGTCACTGGGTAGCACAACAACCCATTCCAGCCAGGAGCGCAGTGGAATTACCTATCAGGTGAACAGTAGCCGCTCCGACAATCGCAGTTTTGAAGTCCGAGTGGATATTCTGCCCTGAATCAGGCCTGTCGCTTGCCGAGAAGTACCTGTTTGGCTTCGTTCAGTTTGGCTGCCAGGTAATCGTTTCCGCCCCGGTCGGGGTGAAGTTTCTGCATGAGCCGGCGATGCGCCATCACGATTTCCTCTTCAGAGCAGCCGGCTTTTACCCCGAGAATATCGCAGGCCTCTCGTTCTGACATCTGCCCAGCCAGATCCGTGCCCGAGCCAGAATGATCACTCGCCTGCTCACGGCTTTCTTGCCCCGGCTTCCTCCCCATGAACCGGTTGATTTCCGGAGCAAATTTCAACAAGGCGGGAAGCTTGCGCAAGAGGGGAATCACAGCCGCAACTGCCGCTGTGAGCACATGCACGCGTCCGGTCAGGACCATGAACACCAGCAAGGCTCCACCGACCACGAGGATCACCTTCCAGGTGGCCGCCTTTTTCTTTTCCGCGGACAACGCGCCCCACTGTTTCAGAATCACAAAAACGGCGGCTGCCAACGCAAGCCCCAGAATCCACTGCATTATTGATCCTCACCCTGAATACCGTCGTAATTCTGTCATCGACGCGAGCTACATTACCAGCACCCTGCAGGGAAAGCCGCCCCTCATGAAAACACCCAGACAGCCTTGATGCTTGTCAAATCCGGCAAACCCGGAGTCTAGATAGAAATACTTACAACCCAGTGACAATAGCGACCCTGATTTTGTAGGATGCTATGCTTCCCAAAATCTGACACAGATCCCCAGGACCCGAACCATGCGCACTGCTTCCCGCTTTATAATCGTCATTATTTTTCTCGGCGTAGTGCTCGGAGGCATCTTCGGCTACAAGTTCTACCAGTTTGGCCAGATGCAAGAGCAGATGTCCCAGCCTCAGCCACCCGCCCAGATTTCCGCGGTTGAGGCCCAGAAAGAAGCCTGGACGCCCGCCATCAAGGCTGTCGGCAGTGTTGAAGCCATCAACGGCATCCAGGTGGCCAACGAAGTGCCCGGCGTCATTGAGACCATCAATTTCGAATCCGGTGACCAGGTTAGCCGTGGTGATGTATTGATCCGGATTGATTCAGCAATCGATGAAGCCGCCCTGCGCACACGTCGCGCCGAGGCACAGTTGGCCGAGCAGGAGTTCAAGCGGGTGTCCGACCTGCTCCCCAAGCGCGCAGTGTCCCAGTCCCAGTACGATGAAGCCAAGGCCAATTTCGACGCGGCCCGCGCAAGGGTGAATGAAGCCGAAGCACAACTGAGCAAAAAAATCATTCGGGCGCCCTTTGATGGCACGCTGGGTATCCGGATGGTCGACCAGGGTGAGTACATTGCCACCGGCACTCCGATTGTCGAGATCAACATGCTGGATCCGATCTACGTCGACTATACCCTTTCCGAGAAAAACCTGCCGAACGTGAAGACCAGCTATCCGGTAGTCGCCACCGTCGCTGCCGTTCCGGAGCAGGATTTTGAAGGGTCCGTCAGTGCCATCAACACCTCGGTCAACCCGGAAACCCGGACTGTCCGTGTCCGCGCCACGCTCTCCAACCCGGATAACTTGCTGCGCCCCGGCATGTTTGCCACCGTCCTGACACAGCAGCCGGAAGACAACGAGGTTGTGACCGTGCCACGCACTGCAATCTCCTACAACACCTATGGCGATTTCGTGTTTGTGGTTGAGGAGAACGACGAGGGCAATCTGGTCGTTAACCGCCGCACGGTAACCACCGGCGAAACCCGTAACACCCGTGTTGCCGTTCTGTCCGGCCTTGAAGCCGGCGAAACCGTCGTCGAGAAGGGTTTGCTGCGTCTGCGCGCTGGCCAGCAGGTGGCCATAAAGGAAGAAGACCAGAAGCAGGGGGCGTCTGAGTAATGCGCTTCACCGACATATTTATCCACCGTCCCGTCCTGGCGACGGTGGTCAGCCTGCTGATCCTGCTCCTGGGCGCCCGGGCGGCCATGGAGATGGAGATCCGCCAGTACCCCGAGCTCGAAAGCACGACGGTAACCGTCACTACCGCCTATCCCGGTGCCAGCTCAGACCTGATCAAGGGCTTTATCACCACACCGCTGCAGCAGGCCATCGCTGAAGCCAGTGGCATCGACTATCTGACATCCACCAGTTCTCAGGGCACCTCCACCATCGAAGCAAAGATGGTGCTTAACTATGACGCCAACGCGGCCCTGGCGGAAATACAGGCCAAGGTGGCAAGCCAGCGAAACGTCCTGCCGGCCGAAGCTCAGGATCCGGTGATCACCTCCACCACCGGTGATTCGACGGCGCTGATGTACATTGCCTTTTACAGTAACGAGCTGGCCGTACCCCAGATCACCGATTACCTCACCCGTGTGGTCCAGCCCAGACTCCAGGCGCTCTCCGGAGTGGGCAAAGCGGAACTGCTGGGCCGCAAATTCGCCCTGCGGGTTTGGCTGGATCCGGAACGCCTGGCGGCGGTGGACATGACACCCCAGGAGGTGGTGGCCAGACTCAGGGCCAATAACTACCAGGCTGCCGTCGGTAACACCAAGGGCACCTACACCGAAATCAGTATGACCAGCGACACTGATGTGGGTGATCCGGATGCGTTCCGCAATCTGGTGGTCAAGCAATCCAATGGCACCCAGATCCGCCTGCAGGACATCGCCCGGGTTGAGCTGGGTTCTGAAACCTACGATCAACTGGCCCTGTACAAAGGCCAGCCGGCCACTTACGTCGCCATTGAACTGGCTCCCGGGGCCAACCCCCTAACGGTCGCCGGCCTGGTGAAGGACGAGCTGCCTGATATCGAAAGCCAGCTGCCTTCCGGGCTGGATGTGCGCCTGGCGTACGATGCCTCTGACTTTATCGAGGATTCCATCAACGAGGTTATCCAGACACTGCTGGAAGCCATGATCATCGTTCTGGTGGTGGTGTTCCTCTGTCTTGGTTCGGTTCGGGCCTCTGTGGTGCCATCGGTTGCGGTCCCGCTCTCATTGATCGGCGGCGCCTTCATCATGCTGATGTTCGGTTTCTCGCTGAACCTGCTCACCCTGCTCTCCATGGTACTGGCCATCGGCCTGGTGGTGGATGACGCCATCATCATGGTGGAGAACGTACACCGACACATCGAACATGGCGAATCGCGCTTCGATGCGGCCATAAATGGTGCTCGTGAAATGGCGGTGCCTATCATCGCCATGACCACAACGCTGGTGGCCGTCTATGCACCCATTGGCTTCATGGGCGGGCTGGTCGGCTCGCTCTTCACCGAGTTTGCGTTCACGCTGGCAGGGACCGTGGTTATTTCCGGCATTGTTGCCCTGACGCTCTCTCCCATGCTGTCGGGCAAGGTCCTGAAGCCCCACGGCAACCCCGGCAGATTCGAGCAGGTAGTTGAGAAAACCTTCAACGGCCTGGCGGCAAGCTACAAGTCTGCTTTGAGCTCACTGATGCAGACCAAATCGGTGGTGGTCTTCTTCGCCGTCGTTGTACTCGGCTCCATCTACTTCATGGTCTCCATGAGCCAGAATGAGCTCGCCCCTACCGAGGATCAGGGCATTCTCTTCTATCAGGGGCTTGGCCCCCAGACCTCCACCCTGGATTACCTGCTGGAGCACGGTGATGAAATCCAGGAGCGGATGTCGACGGTCCCGGGCTACAACGAGGACTTCATGATCATCGGTATTACCGGGCCCAATGCGGTCTTCGGTGGCTTCAAGCTGGCGCCCTGGAGTGAGCGGGAGATCAGTCAGTTTGAAGCACAGCCGAAGCTGGATGCCGAGCTCAAGAATGTCACCGGACTGCAAACCGCGGTGTTCCCGCGGCCCTCACTGCCCGGATCCGGCGGTGGCCTGCCGTTCCAGTTCGTGATTACCACCGGCAGCAGCTATGAGCAGCTGGATCAGGTTGCGGATGAGCTGCTGGGCAAAGCCATGGGCAGCGGCAACTTCATGTTCCTGCAGAAGTCCATCAACTTCGATCGCCCAATTACCCGGATCAACGTTGACCGGGACCGGGTCGCCGACCTGGGCCTGTCCATGCAGGACGTCGGCCAGAGCCTGTCGAGCATGCTGGGCGGCGGATACATCAACCGGTTCAGCATGGAAGGTCGTTCCTACCAGGTGATTCCACAGGTTGACCAGCAGTTCCGGCTGGACGCCCAGGCGCTCAATGAGTACTACATTCGTGCCGACAACGGCGAACTGGTGCCACTGGGCAGCGTGGTGAGCTTCAGCCAGGATGTTGAACCGTCCAACCGGACCCAGTTCAACCAGCAGAACTCCCTGACACTCCAGGGCGTGGTTATGCCGGGGATTGCCGCCGGCACTGCCATGGACTTCATGGAGCAGACCGCTGCTGAGGTTTTCCCCCAGGGCTTCAGCTATGACTACACCGGTCAGAGCCGACAGTTGGCGACCCAGGGTAGCGCCCTGATGGTGACCTTCTTCCTGTCGCTTCTGGTGATTTACCTGGTGCTGGCGGCCCAGTTCGAAAGCTGGCGGGATCCGTTCATCATCCTGGTCTCGGTGCCCATGTCGGTTGCCGGCGCCATGGCGTTCATCGTGCTCGGCTTTGCCACCATGAACATCTACACCCAGGTGGGGCTGATAACGCTGATCGGGGTGGTCTCCAAGAACGGCATCCTGATTGTCGAGTTTGCCAACCAGTTGCAGAAGGAACGCGGACTTAACAAGGTGGATGCGGTGATCGAGGCGGCGGCGATTCGCCTGCGGCCAATCATCATGACGTCCCTGGCGCTGATCTTTGCCATGGTGCCGCTGCTGATTGCCATTGGCCCGGGCGCGGAAAGCCGCTTCGCCATCGGCCTGACGATCAGCGCAGGTCTTGGTATCGGCACCCTGTTCACCATCTTTGTGTTGCCGGCGTTCTACATCCTGCTGGGCCGTGATCATCACGGTTCAGCCTCCGATGAGTACGGCAACGGGTCCGAATCCGAGGGTAAATCGGCCCCCGCCCACTGACCCGGAGTAAGGCATCAGGCCCGGCCACGGCAACGTGAGCCGGGCTTTTTTGTGAATCACCTCAGGACATCAACAGGTCCGGCTCTTCCACAATCGGTTTGCCAGCTCCACTGCCCTGAAGGTTTCGCCGCCATTGAACCGTTTCGCTGGGCAATTCCCCGAAGTGTTCCCGGTACAGGGCCGCGAACCGCCCCAGGTGGGAAAAACCTGCATCGGCGGCATACCATGAGATGTGCGGCACGTCGCACTGGCAGTCCACCAGACGCTGACGCACCCTTAGCAGCCGGTTTCGCTGGTACAACCGGTAAGGTGTCATACCGGTTTCCCGTTTCATCAGATAGTAGAGGTTACGTTCGCTGACGCCGGAATGGCTGGCCAGTTCCTGAAGGTTGAAGTCCCAGCCCGGCTCGTATCTGATTTTTTCGATGGCCCGGAGTAACCGACGATCGAGTTTCGGGCACTGACAGGTAAAATCCGATTTCACCGGGGGACGTGTCAGGTTGCAGAAAAGCTCATTCGTGAGCCTGATGGCATCCGAATCATCCCGAAAGAAGGGTGCCCGATGAAGATAGCAGGTGATGAGCTCTTCGTAGTTTGACAGACAGACGTCACTTGCATCGGGAACAACCGGGGCCGAAAAGTCCGGTTCCAGCCTGACAATCAATACCCTCGATCTCGGCGTCAGACGCAATCGAAACCGGTCTCCCGGCCATGCCAGGACCAGCCCGCTCAGGTATTGCCAGGGTTCATCACGTGTTGCGATCTCGGGGTTGCCGGCCCTCGGTAACAGGAAAACAGGCTCAGTCGCCCGGCAGCCTGTAATTTCCATGCCCTCCGCTGCATACAGACAGATCAGGCGGCCACGCTCGGTGGTCAGCGTCGACAAGGCACCTACCTGGTGGCCACTGCCCTCAAACAGGGAGCAGTCGATGTCATCACACCCGGACAACTCGCGAATCGCGGCCAGCCACTCAGCGATGGAGGCACGATTAAGTCGAAGATAGGCATCGAGTTCCAGTTCTGGCGCAGTATTTGGCATAGAGATCCGGGATGAGAGTTTGCCCCTTATTAAAACAATCGGGGTATCCGACCTAGCCAAATCTTGCAAAATGCCCGTGGAAAGGCATCGAACTGACCTAATCTTGATTTCGATCAAAAAATAAGGGAATCAGTTCCTGCCAGGGCGCTGGCCTGGCCATCAGGAAACCCTGCCCACGGTGGCAGTTCAACTCCCGCAGTTTGTTGTGCTGCTCCTCGGTCTCGATACCTTCGGCAACCACTTCCAGATCGAGGGCCTCGGCAATTCCAAGGATCGCAGAGACGATTCGGGAATCGCGGGATTTTCCGCCAAGACGCCATATAAACTGACGATCAATCTTCAAGACTTGCACAGGAAGCGCATGCAAATAGGCGAGAGAAGAGTAGCCGGTCCCGAAATCGTCGATCGCAACCACCACGCCCTGCTCGCCGAATTCCTGCAGCCGGTTCAGACATTGTCGCGACAAATTCATCAGATGGGTTTCGGTTATCTCGATTTCCGGTACCCAACCCACACCACGAATGCGTTCAAACAGCGGCGTCAGCAAGGCCTCCAACCGGGAATCGGTAATCTGACGCGCCGAAATATTGATCGCCAGGCCGAGCCCTTCAGGTAACGTTGCCGTCTTGTCTGAGAGATCGGCTAACACACACCGCACCAGATGTTCGGTCAGCTCATGGATGTGGCCCCGCTGTTCGGCAATGGCAACAAAATCCCCCGGTGATACCGGGCCGAATTCCGGATGATTCCAGCGCAGCAGCGCCTCCACCACAGCGACCTCACCAGTCGCGAGGTGGTACTGGGGTTGATAGACCACACTGAATTCCTCTGGGGCGGTCTTCACCGATGCGATCAACGCCTCGGAAAGACGCTGCCTGTACCGCCCCCTTTCGGTATCCACAGCACTGTAAATCCGGTAGCAGGACCGCCCCGCCATCTTGGCCGAGTACATTGCCCGATCTGCATTTTGCAACAGCTCAGCACCGGTTCGGCCATGACCCGGGTAGACGGCAGCGCCAACCGATGCCGACAGAAAGTACTCCCGCGCACCTACGATGATCGGCGCCTGGAAAATCTGCGTCATGCGCTGACATACACTCTCCAGGTCCTCATCATTCTGCAGTTCGATGATAACCGCGAACTCATCGCCGGAAAGCCGTGCAACCACATCGCCCTTTCGCAGAACGCTCTTTATACACTGGGCAGCCTGCTGCAGCACCTGATCGCCACATTCATGTCCGTGCAAGTCGTTAATAGACTTGAAGAAATCGAGGTCGACGTACAGCACCGCAAAACATCCGCCGTCACGCTCCCGCTGAGCCACACGAGCTTTTAGAAACTCCTGGAACAGCGAACGGTTGGGCAGCTCCGTCAGCGGATCGTAATAGGCCAGCGAGGCCAGACGTTCATCGCCGGCAGCAATGTCGCCAACATCGGTAAAGACACCGGCAAAGAACTGTCGCCCCTCCCGGTGCACAGGATAAATCGTCAACCATTGGGGGTAAGTCTCGCCATTCTTGCGACGATTCCAGATCACCCCTTCCCAACGCCCGTAATCACTCAGGCTTTTCCACATGGCCTCATAGAACTCCGGCGAATGAAGCCCGGAGCTGAGCATCGACGGCGCCTGACCAACCACCTCCTCCGCCTGGTACCCGGTTACAGACCGGAACATCCGATTCACATAGGCAATTCTGGGCTCCGTCGTCGACAGCATGATTGCCCTGGGGTGGTTATCCACCAGCGCCCTGAAATCTTGTTGTTGTAATACCTGCATGCACTGCTCACTCCCTTCGTGCAGCCCTGAACCTGGTCAGACCAGTTGCAGTCACCAGCATAATCAGTATCTGTCGCCAACCTAGCCACATATTGCAAAAACACAATTGCTACGACCAAAGCAGGAGAAAACATGAAGAAACGTTCAATTTTTGCAATAACCGGATATCGAACAGACAGAAGGCGGCCGATAGTTAGTCAACGTGACAAGAACCGATACCGAGGCAAGAATACTGGCTCTCTTCCATTTCGTGTGGAATCGGTCGCCAGCTAACGCCTTTTTGAGCCATACTCCCTGATATCTTCTGACCTCCAGCGAACATCTCTATGAATCCGGAACTCTTGTTCACACAAGCCTTGGGTCTGACGTCACCATGGGCTGTCGATGACATCGATTTTGACCCAAAGGCCCAGCGTATCGATTTCCGGGTCTCCTGTGAGGCGAAGCAATTACCGTGTCCTGGTTGTGGGCGAGCTGATCAGCCTATTCACGACCGGAAACCGCGAACTTGGCGGCATTTGGACTTCTTCCAGTTTGCCGCCTATGTCCATGCCGAGGTGCCCCGGGTGCGCTGCGGCGGCTGCAAGAAGACCACTCAGGTGGAAGTACCCTGGGCTCGCCCGGGCAGCCGTTTCACCCTGCTATTCGAAGCCTTTGCGCTCACGTTGGCCAAGGCCATGCCGGTATCGACCACGGCAAGGCAGCTGAGGACTGATGACAGGGCCCTTTGGCGGGTACTGGACCACCATGTCACCCAGGCACAAGCTCGTGAAGACTACAGCACCGTGACCACCATCGGGGTCGATGAGACCGCCTGTCGGCGTGGCCATCACTACATCACGCTGGTGCATGACCTGGCCGAGCGCCGACTCATCTTTGCAACGCCCGGTCGTGACGCCCAGACTCTGAAAGGATTCTCTGAGGATCTTGCAAGCCATCAGGGCAAGGCTGATCAGATCCGGCACGCCAGCATCGATATGTCTAAAGCCTACATCAGCGGCCTGGGGCAGCACCTGCCCAACGCCGAAATCACCTTTGACCGGTTCCATATCATTCAGCTGGCAAATCAGGCTGTGGATGCCGTGCGCAAGTCTGAAGTACGCCACGACGCCCGCCTGAAGCGAACCAAATGGGCCTGGCTCACGGACATGGCCCGCTGGAGCAAAAAGCAGGATGAGGCCGTCTACGACCTGACCCGCTCCAACCTGAAGACCGCTCGTGCCTGGCGCATCAAAGAGGCCTTGCGTGACATCTTCCAGGCCAAGCCTGGTCGTGAACAAGCGGAAGGGTTACTGAAGCGATGGCACTCCTGGGCCAGACGCTGTCGGTTGGAACCGATGAAACAACTAGCTGCCACCCTCAAGCGACACTGGGCCGGAGTCCTACAGGGCTTTGAAAGCGGCTTGAGCAATGGTTATGTCGAAGCCATGAACAGCCTGATCCAGGCGGCCAAGGCCCGTGCGCGCGGCTACGGCACGGCGAGCCACTTCATTGCCATCTGCTTTCTGATTGCCGGCAAGCTCAAGCATCTGCCAGCAAACCCGTTCCAGACGCCATTACAGAGAATGGTTGCAAGCTAATGTTCCACACAAAACGGAAGAGACCCAGAATACTTCATGCGAATCAACGAACCCGTCAGCCAAAAAGAACGGGGATACCCGGACCACTATCACCTGATCACCACCACCGACCTTCGCGGCAAGATCACCGCCGCCAATGAAGAGTTCGCCGAAGTGGCCGGCTACACAGTGGACGCCTTTGTCACCCCCATACGCAAAGATGGCGAAATTGTTGAATTCCAGTCGGTTCGCACCCGTCCCCGGCCAGACCAGGTCGCCCGGGCCGAAAAGCTGTATGCAGCCTGGAACCGGGGCAAGGTGCCACGCCGATACCTGGCGATCAGCCCACCATTGTCACTGAAAATCGGCTGCCTCTATGGACTGCTCGCTTTTGCGCTTGCCTGGTTCGGCCTGTCCGAGCTGACGCTGCCTCACCTGCTGTTGTTGCAGGGGCTCGTGTTGTCGGTATTCATTGTATTTTTCTGGCTGACGCTCCCGATGATGCGCAGCGCCAGAGCCGCCTGCTGCGAAGCGCATCCCGCGATGCCCTGGGTCTATACCGGCCGTCGGGATGAGGGTGCGTGGATCGAATTCGATCGTCAGAAACGGGACGCGGTACTCAGAGCGGTTTCGGCTCGCATGCATGCCAATGTCGGCAAGCTACATGGCCGGAAGCAGCGAACCGTGGAGTGGGTCGCCAACTCGGTGGCCAGCATTCGCAGCCAACAGGATGATATCCAGGACATAACCCGGGCCTTCGAGGAACTGGCAGAGAGCGTTCGTCGGGTCAGTGAGCTGACCGCCCGTACTTACGAGGCAACCGACGATGCCCGCCAGTCAGCGGGCCAGTGTCGTGGTCAGATGACCTCCATGAACCAGTCATTGTCGGATTTGAAGGAGCAGCTCGCCGTTGCCAATGGACGCATGAAGACGCTGTCTGAAAAGAGCGACGCCATCGGCATGGTTCTGGACGTGATCTCGGACATCGCCGAACAGACCAATCTTCTGGCATTGAATGCCGCCATCGAGGCCGCCCGCGCTGGCGAGTCAGGACGCGGCTTTGCCGTCGTTGCCGATGAGGTGCGGGGCCTGGCCCAGAGAACCCACGAATCTACCCGAAAAATCGAAGAGATGATCGGCGCTCTGCAAACCGAAACCCACGAAGTGGTCGAGGTGATCAACAGCGGCACCCACTGCTGCCAGCAGACGGCGGGCATCGCCAGTGAAGCCAGTGAAACCCTGGAGGCAACACTGAAAGATGTCGATGTCATTACCACTTGCACCCACGAAGTGGCAGGTGCCACCGAGCAACAGGCCGCATTGAGTGTCCAGGTGGAACGTCAGGCGGCACGACTGCTGGAGCTGGGTAACCGCTCGGTCGAGAGCAGTGAAAACGCCCGGGAAGAATCCGAACACCTGGGCAATAACGTGGATCAGGCCCAGCTGCTGACCAGCCATTTCCTGCAGATGCTGGTTGATCGACTGTTACCCGCACCCGTATCGGAGAGCGGTAAGCGATTCCCCGAGCCGACACAATAGGGTAGGCTGGCGATCAACCCTCTGAACAACCGTGGAAGATCGCTGAAACCGTGACTCTTGGAACCCTGTTCTGGCTGTTCGTGGCCGGATTCGCTGTCTGGTACTGGTGGCGTGCCAAAGCCATCAAGGATTTCGTGCTCCAGGCGGCGCATCGCTACTGCAAAAGCATGGACGTGATGCTGCTGGATGATGCGGTATTCCTCCGTGGTCTCTGGTTCAAACGCGACGACCAGGGAAAGATCCGCGTGTGGCGCCGTTTCCTGTTCGATTTCACGTCTACCGGCGAGGAACGCTATACCGGGCGTATCATCATGCTGGGCCAACGCATCCAGCATATGGAACTGGAACCCCATAGGATTTCCTGAATACGCAGCCTCCCTGTCCTCACCCATTTGGGCGATTCCTGATCGTTCTTTCCACACCAATAATCGACAACGCATCGACGACCGTCGGCTGCCTGATGCAGCCGTCAACAAAAACAACAGGAGTCACACATGCGTATTCGATTTACCACAGCAGTTCTGCTGGGGCTGGCCTTGCTGTCCGCCTCTTTCTCAAGCTTCGCCGGCTATACCCAGACCCGCCATCCGATCGTTCTGGTTCATGGTGTCACCGGGTTCAACACCATTGGCGGTCTTGTAAACTATTTCCATACCATCCCCTGGAATCTTGAGCGCAGTGGCGCACGGGTCTATTCCGCCAGCGTTTCTTTCGTCAACAGCAGTGAACAGCGGGGCCAGCAACTGGCGAACTACGTGAACAGCCTCGGGCATTCCAAAGTCAACCTGATGGCCCATAGCCAGGGCGCGCCAACCTCCCGGGTAACCGCAGCCCTGATTCCTCACCGCATTGCCTCTATCACCTCCATCGATGGCGTCAACAAGGGCTCCAAAGTAGCCGATGTGGTACGGGGAATCCTTCCACCCGGCAGCTACGTCGAGGGCGGCGCCAATGCCATCGCCAACGCCCTGGGGGACCTGGTGAATGCATTGTCCGGTGCGGACAATCCGCAGAACGGACTGGCAGCCCTGGAGACCCTCACCACACCCGGAACAACCAGCCTCAACGACGCCCTTGGCTGGAAAGGCGTCAACAGGAATAGCTGCGCCGGCACGAGTGAAGATGTCTGGATCAATGGCAACCGCATCAAGTTCTTTTCCTGGACCGGACGGGACGTGTGGACCAATGTGTTCGACATTACCGACCCCTTCCTGGGCGTGACCGCCCTGGCTTTCGGCAGCGAGCCCAACGATGGTCTTGTGGGCGTCTGCTCCACCATGATGGGCCGGGTGATCGGCACCCACTACGACATGAACCATGTGGATGCCATCAACCACCTCCTGGGTGCGCGTTCTCTGTGGACCAACCCGGTCACCCTTTACCGCACCCAGGCCAACCGGCTTAAAAACCGCGGTCTGTGAGGTAACCATGAAACGGACATCCATCGAAGCCCGTCGATGGCTGTTTCCCGGTGCCCTGTCGGCCATTCTGGCCGGCAGTGGTCTCTGGTACGGCCTCAACGATACCGCACCGACACAAGCCAGCGGCGCGGTTTCAAAGCCAACGCAATCTGCCACCCTGGCCGACTCAACAAGACCTTCCCAGGAGTCTGGCGAGCAAGGGGGCCTAGAAAACCTCGGTCAGGAGTCTGAGCCTGCCACGACGCCCGATTCGCTCGGACCGCAACCCTTCGCCGCCTCACTGTCAGGCACGGAAATCGACGGTGCGCTGACCGCCGATGACAACGGTGAGCTTGTCATCAACCTCCAGGTCCGCGACTTCTTTGATTACTTCCTGAGCACAGTCGGCGAAGTCGCTCCGGAGACGGCCATCCAACAGATCGAGGCGATGGCCCGGACCCACCTGCCAGAGCCAGCCTCTTCCCAAGCAATGGCGTTGCTGGACGAATACCTTGCCTATAAGCAGGCATCCCTTCAGGTCATGCAGGCGCGCCTCGATCCTGCCCGGGCAGGCGAGCCGGCCTATCAGCTGGCTGCGCTGGGCGACGCCCTGGCACAGCTCAAGCAGCTGCGGTCTGCCACGTTCAGCTCCGAGGCCCATCGGGCTTTCTTCGGGCTCGAGGAGGCCTACAGCGAATACACCCTGGCGACCCTTGCCATCCAGCAACGCACGGACCTCAGCGATCAGGGCAAACAGGCGCTCGTCCAATGGCACCGCAACCAGCTGCCGGAGCAACTGAGAACGACGGAACAACACCTGCATGCCAGCAGCCGGCAGCAGCAGGCCCGAACTGCAGCCATCGAATCGGCGTCTTCGCCCGAGGAAGCCGGACGGCAACTGGCCGAGCTGGGCGTGAACCAGCAAGGCGTTGAGAGCGTCGTGAATTACCTGAAGCAGCGGGAACACTTTGACCAGCGTTTCGAAGACTTCCGGGAAGCGGTGGACCGGGAAGCCTCGTCAGGACTGGCTGACGCTGATCTGGAGAAACAGCGGGAGGCATTATTGGAGCGACATTTCCCGCAGCCGCAAGACAGAACCTGGGCACGACTGAAAATGCTGGGCAACGGCTGACCAGAATGTGCTCGGGTTCCCGAACACGTGGGCCGTGCCAGATACAATCCGGAGACCTACGCGATACTGGACACGGCCATGACGACCGAGCAGATCGAACAGCAGCAGGCCGCCGGATTCCGCAACCTGCGCTTCACGCCAGACCTCGAAGAGGCCTTCCGGCGATCACGGGCCGGCCTGATCAGGCATCGGGCCAGGCCAGTCTCGATCGCCGGGCTGATCCTGTTTTTGATCTACGCGGTGATGGATGCACTGACCCTCCCTGCCGAGCTGGCCCAGGTCACGGTGTCCATCCGGCTCGCGATTACCTGCCCTGTAATTGCCATTGTGATCTGGCTCGCCTACCGTCCAGTTCCTTCCGACATCAACTTTGAACGCATCTATATCCTCGCCTATCTCATGGGCGGCCTGAGCGTGGTGGCGATCATCGCGGCGGCGCGACAGGCTGGGTACCCCCTGCCCTACGAGGGCATGATCCTCATGCTCATGTTCGGATACTTTGCCATGGGGCTGCCGTTTTTCAGCGCGTCCCTGGTGTCACTGGTGCTGGTGATCGGCTACCTGATGATCGAGCTGTTAAATGGCATGTCCGGCGCCGCCCTCGCCACCAATCTGTTCTTTCTGACCACAGCCAACATCATAGGCATGGTAGGCGCCTGGACCAGCGAGTACCGTCACCGTTCACACTTCCTGGATCGCCAACTGCTGGATCGACTGCACCAGGCAACCAGGGATGAAAGCCGGCGAAAAACCGAACTGATCACCGCGGCCAGCCATGACCTTCGCCAACCCCTGAACGTGATCGACATAACGCTGGAGAACCTTTCACCTGCCCATGACGGCTCCACCACCCGGCAGTTGAAGGATATGGTCCGACATCTTCGCCGCCTTCTCGGCACCGTCTTTGACAGCGCCAGACTGAATGAAGGCATGGTGCAGGCTGATATGCGGCCCACCCCACTGGCGACGATTTTCCGGGATCTGAATGATCTCGTGGCTGATTCATCGGGCAACAGTGACGTGACAGTGAAGATCGACCAGGGCGCTGGCAACCTCAAGGTCATGGCAGATCCGTCCCTGCTGTCCCGGGTGCTCCAGAATCTGCTGTTCAATGCGATGCAACATAGCGGCGGCAATCGTATTAACCTGTCCGCACGAAGGATAGATACTCAAGTTAAGCTGGAGGTCTCGGATAACGGAACCGGAGTGCCCCCCGAGCTGAGCGATTCCCTGTTCTCACCCTACGTCAGGGGCCAGAACCAGACAGACTATCCCGGCCTGGGTCTGGGCCTGACCATCGTAAAGGAGTTCGTTGTCCTGATGCAGGGAACCTGTGGCGTCAACACTGAGCCTGACCGGGGTTCGGTTTTCTGGGTGCGGCTACCGGCGGCCCTCACAGCCACCCGCGGGCACGAGCCAGATTCACGCACTCCGTCCGGTTATGAACACCAAGCTGGGTGAAGATGGCCTTGAGATGGGTTTTCACCGTGTGTTCGGTCAGATTCAGACTCTGGCAGATGCGTTTATTGGGGAAGCCCTGCGCCAGGAGGAGAAGCACCTCCATTTGCCGCGGTGTTAACGCCAGATCCTGCGCCACGGGTTCCAGGCCGCCCGGGAAATAACCCTCACCACGACTCACAGACCGAACCATACTCACAAGAGCCGACCGACCGGCAGATTTCGCCAGAAAACCACTGGCACCGGCCGCCCTTGCTGCCCGCACCGTCGCCTCATCTTCACTGCTTGAAATGATCACCACCGGAGGTGGGTCCCGGTGGACTGCCAGTCTCGGTAACAAGGCCAGCCCCGTCTCGCCCTGGAGTGCAATATCGAGCAGGATAAGCTGAAAATCGTCCTTGCGGGCCAGGAGACCTGAGGCAACCTCAACCGAGCTGGCCGTTATAACAGATTCGGCCAGCCCCTCCTGCCGGATTAAACCGGCCAACCCCTGGGCAAACAGGGCATGATCATCAACCAGCAACACCTTGTTCAGAGGAAGCGGCTGAGTGGGGCAGGCAACAGACTGCCCCGTTTCTGATGTGATGGCATCCATGGATGAGCCTCTGCCCGCTGTGTTTATTTTTGTTACGGCGGATGACTCACTATAGGCCAGCGCGCCCTTGCTCTCCGCGTACTGCTTAACATTTTTTTACAACCCCCGCCCGGGCACCTCCATTGTGTGGGACCGATGAAACACAACTGTCATATTCCTGAAGCATCCTTCTCGGCTCCAACCAACTGACTGGTAAAGGCTTTTATCAAAATGCCGCGATTTCCACGGATGACCTCAAAACTGCCGGGGCTGCTACTGCCAACGATAATGGCGTTCCAGGCCCAGGCCTATGATCTGGAAATTCATGGTTCCAATACCGTCGGCGCTACCCTGGCACCCATGCTGGTCACCGGCTACCTGGAAGAGCACGGCGGCGGGCAGGTTACGTCCAGGGGCACGGGCGTGGAGAACGAAAAAGTTCTACGCGCACCGGTGAACAACCGGGCGACGGAGGTGCTGGTGGCAGCGCACGGTTCAAGCACCGGCTTCAAGACCCTGGCCGCCGGCAAAGCCAACATCTGGGCCTCTTCCCGGCCGGTAAAACCACAGGAAGCCGAGCAATTTCGTGCCAGGGCCGACCTCAATGCGCCAGAGAGCGAGCACGTCATTGCCATCGATGGACTGGCGATTCTGGTTCATCCGTCCAATCCCATCAGTAAAATGAGTATCGAGACCCTGGGCCGGGTATTCTCCGGACAGATCCGGAACTGGTCAGAGCTGGGCGGCCCGGATCGCCCCATTCAACTCTATGCCAGGGACGACCGTTCCGGGACCTGGGACACCTTCAAATCCCTGGTACTGGGGAAAGAGTTCGAACTGGACAACACCGCCAGGCGCTACGAATCCAACGACCAGCTATCCGATGACGTTAGCCGGGATCCCTCCGGCATCGGCTTCTCCGGCCTGGCCTCTGTTCGAGACAGCAAACTGCTGGCCATCTCGGAAGGCAATGCGCCAGCTCTGCGCCCCAATCAGCTCACCGTCGCCAGTGAGGACTACCCGCTGTCACGTCGATTGTTCATGTACACGCCGGGAAGTGATGTCCCGCCGCTCTCCGCCGGCCTGATCGGATTCGCCCTCGGCCAGCAGGGGCAGGCACTGGTGGCCGAATCCGGGTTCATTTCACAGAACCCCATCGCGGTGAAGCCGGAGTTCGACGACTCGACGCCCGAGAGCTTTCGCCGACTGACCGGTAACTACCATCGTCTGACCGTCAATTTCCGCTTCTCCGAAGGTCGAACCAAGCTCGATAACAAGGCGCGCCGCGACCTGCTGCGGGTTCAGCAGTACCTGCTCCAGAACGGTCGATCCGCTGATGACCTGTTATTGATCGGGTTTGCCGACACCCAGAGCCACGAACTGCGAGCCCAGATGATCTCCGAGCTTCGGGCCCTGTCGGTCCGCAAGGCCCTGCAGGAAGTGAACGTGCCGGATGTTGCCTACACGGGTTATGGCCAGTACATGCCAGTGGGCGGCAGCGGTAACTCTCGCAACGGGCGCGTGGAAGTCTGGATCAAATCCCGTTAGCCGCGACCAAAGTCTGATGCCAAACTGCGGCAATCACCTATCCGCTGCGGCATCACACCTATGTTTGGGTTTTCTATACTAACGAGGTCATTTCCAACCAACAGACAGGGACAATGGACATCCAAAACGACCACCGTTACGCGATCAACCTGAACGTTCGGGGCATTCAGCCCTCAGCCACCCTTCGCATCAATGAGCTGAGCAATCACCTCAAATCCGAAGGCAAGGACATTATCAAACTCGGGCTGGGGCAATCCCCCTTCCCGGTGCCCGATCGCGTGGTGGAGGCGCTGAAAGAGCACGCCCACGAAAAGGACTACCTGCCGGTCAAGGGCCTCAAAGGCCTGCGTGAGGCCATCGCCGGTTACATCCGCCGGAGCGAACGCATGCACTGTACCTGGGAGGACGTGCTCATCGGCCCGGGTTCCAAGGAGCTGCTGTTCATGCTTCAACTGGCCTACTACGGGGACCTCCTGATCCCCCGCCCGAGCTGGGTTTCCTATGCGCCGCAAGCCCGGATCATCGGGCGCTCCGTACACTGGCTTCCGACCCATGCCGAAAACAACTGGCAACTGACCGCCGAAGAGCTGGATATCATCTGTCGCGATGATCCCTCGCGGCCCCGGATCCTGATCCTGAACTACCCGTCCAACCCCACGGGTTGCACCTACACCGACGACCAGCTGCTGGCCATCGCCAACGTGGCCCGCAAATACAAGCTGATTCTGCTGTCGGACGAAATCTACGGCGAAGTGCATTTCGAGGGCAAGCACAAATCCATCGCCCGCTATTACCCCGAAGGCACCATCATCAGTACGGGTCTGAGCAAGTGGGCCGGTGCCGGTGGCTGGCGCCTGGGCACATTTATTTTCCCCCGGGAATTGAGGCCGCTGCAGGACGCCATGGCGATCATCGCCAGCGAGACCTATACCGCCACCAGCGCACCAATCCAGCACGCAGCGATAGCGGCGTTCAACGGCGGTGAGGACATTGATGAATACCTGAAACAGTCCCGCCGTGTGTTGAAGGTTGTGGGCGAGTACATGCATCGCCGCCTGACCGAGATGGGCGCCGTGGTCCAGAAACCGGAAGGTGCGTTCTACCTGTTCCCCGACTTCTCCGGGTTCCGGGAGCAACTGGCCAGGAAAGACATCAAAACCAGCCAGGCCTTCTGCCAGGCTCTGCTGGAAAACACCGGCGTTGCCATCCTGCCCGCCAGCGACTTCGGCTTTGTGCCGGATCATCTTGGGGCCCGACTGGCCTTTGTTGACTTCGATGGAACCGAATCCCTGCACCTCGCCGGCACTGACTATGCCGAACAGGAGCTGGGCGACGACTTTGTCAAGCAGGCGTGTCCAAGACTGGTTCTGGCCATGGACAAGATGGAGCAGTGGCTGAACAGCCTCTGATTCTGCCGTGTTAGACTGGCGTCCTCATTCCTAGGGGATATCAACGGGGGCGCCATGTCTGATTCTGTTTCTCTGCTCGAGATTACCGACTTTGCCGAAAACCTGGCCCGCGAGGCCGGAGAGCTGATTCGCCGCGAGCGGGACAACAACGCCCTGCGCACCGACTACAAACACCAGACCGAACTGGTCACCCACGCCGACGTGATGGCCGACGAATTCATCACCGGCGCCATCCGCAAGCGTTTCCCCGACCATCGAATCCTCTCAGAAGAAACCATGCCGGACCTGAGCCAGGCGGAAGAACTGGACACTCCTCTCTGGATCGTGGACCCCATCGACGGCACCGTGAACTATGCCTACGGCCACCCGCAGGTGGCGGTGTCCATTGCCTATGCCGAAAAAGGTCGGGTCCAGGCCGGCGTGGTCCACGCGCCGTTCCCCGGCGAAACCTTCCGGGCAACCCGCTCAGAAGGCGCCACGCTGAACGGCCGCCCCATCCGGCACAGCGGGGCGACCGTTCCGCGTGACTCCCTGTTCGCCACCGGCTTTCCCTACACCAAGGACGCCCTCGAGCCGTTGGTCAAACGCCTGGATGCGATGATTCACCAGTGCCGCGACCTGCGCCGTATTGGCTCGGCGGCTCTGGATATCTGCTGGGTAGCCTGTGGCCGACTGGATATCTACTACGAGAACGTCAGCCCCTGGGACTTCGCCGCCGCTCGCCTGATCGCCCTGGAAGCCGGAGCTACAGCAGGCCACTTCAGCGAAGTACCTGAGGGTTATCCTGCCGACCTCTGGGGCCGCGATATTCTGATATCGGCGCCGGCTGTTTGGGAGCCTGTTCGTTCTATTCTCCGGTCTGCCTCTGGGTACAACTGATCAGACCTGTGCTCGCCCGCAGATTTTTGGCCCTAGCCTTCCAGCTTTGGGGCTGGCACAGGATGGGAACCGTCTTCCCGGAACCGCTACGGGCACATCCATGTGCGCTTGACCCCGGCCATCCATGGCCGGCGACATTCCGGGAAGACGGTTCCCATCCTGTGCCGGCGTTGCTGTGGTGATAGCTCGAAAATGCAGAAGGCAATTCATCAGGTAAGAAAAAGGCGGTATATCTCAAAAGTCTGAGAGGCGGGGGCAGGAAGGGCTTTCCCGAAATGTTGGCGGCCATGGATGGCCGACGCCAAGCGCACATGGACGTGCTCGTAGCGGTTTCGGGAAAGCCCTTCCTGCCCTCGCCTCAACTCCAGACCAAGCAGGCTAGGAATCTTTAAGTGGCGAACGAAAAACTCAGCCCCAAACACCTTCAGCAACCAGCCCCCAACTCTCTTCGAAGTCAGTGGAGGGTAACCGCGAGAACGAAGACCGGATAAACCGCTGAATCCGCCCTTCAACGAACACCAAAACAAAATCCGCACCGCGGGCAGAAGTGGTTCTGGGGCGAAGCCCCTGGCGGACCTCACCCTCCTTGAGGGTTTGGCGCACCTGGGTTTCCAGGCGCTCAAAGAACTGGGAGGCACGCTTGCGCAGGGTGTCGTTTTCGCCCATCAGGGCGTCTCCGGTCAGCACGCAGCACAGGCCAGGGTTACGCTCCGCGAACACCAGCACCAGATGCACCAGTTGCTGAAGTCGAACCCGCACATCCTCCTGCTCCTGCAGAATCACCTGACAACGGGAGAACACGGCTTCTTCAGCAAATTCAATGAGCGCCTCGAACATCTTCCGCTTGCTCGGAAAATGCCGATACAAGGCCGCCTCGGTGACCCCAACGGATTTGGCCAGGCCGGCGGTGGTGATGCGAGCCCCCGGATCGGTCTCCAGGAGTTCCACAAGAGCATGAAGAATCGCCTCACGGCGACTGGGTTTCTGATCAGTCATGGCAGGACAGCAGCGCTCTGATTTATCGTTGTCGGGGCCGGTCGTTCAGCGCCGGCCCTCGGTTATCGTTAGTCAGGATTGTGCCCGAGATCAGAAGAAGGTGCCATCAATGGGCGAGGACGCACTGGCATAGAGTTTCTTCGGCATCCGGCCTGCCAGGTAGGCTTCCCGGCCAGCCTCGATGGCGAGGCGCATGGCATTGGCCATCTTGATCGGGTCTTTGGCCTGGGCAATGGCGGTATTCATCAATACGCCGTCGCAACCCAGCTCCATGGCGATGGTAGCGTCTGACGCAGTGCCGACGCCGGCGTCAACCAGTACGGGTACCTTCGCGTTTTCCACGATCAACCGGATGTTGTACCGGTTCTGGATACCGAGCCCGGAACCGATAGGCGCGCCCAGCGGCATGATGGCCACACAGCCCATGTCTTCCAGGCGCTTGGCCAGCAGCGGGTCGTCCGAGCAGTAGACCATCACCTTGAAGCCATCCTTGATCAGCTCCTCAGCGGCCACCAGCGTTTCGGTCATGTTCGGGTAGAGGGTCTTCTCCTCGCCGAGGACTTCCAGTTTCACCAGATCATGGCCATCCAGGAGCTCCCGGGCCAGCTTACAGGTGCGCACCGCATCCTTGGCGGTGTAGCAACCGGCGGTGTTCGGCAAAATGGTGTAGTGATCCGGGGAAACTACGTCCAGCAGGTTCGGCTCATCCGGATTCTGGCCGAGATTGGTGCGGCGAACTGCAACGGTAACAATTTCTGCACCGCTCGACTCGATGGCATGACCGGTTTCCATCATGTCACGGTATTTGCCGGTGCCAACGAGCAGACGGGACTGGTAAACCCGCCCGGCAATTTCTAGCGGTCTGTCTTCTGGAAGCTGGATTTCGGATGTCTCTGTCATAAAGTTCCTGAATAATTTGAATACGGGAGGATGGAAACCGCTGTGGTTGCCGGGCCGGGCGGACCGGCCAGTTTAACCGCCGCCAATCGCGTGAACGACTTCCACACGGTCGCCATCGCTCAGGGTAAATTCCGGGTGTTGGCTGCGTGGCACGATGTCCTCGTTTACCTCGACCGCCAGCCGCTTGCCCGCGAGAGCCATCTTTTCAATCAGCGTGGCAACGGTTGCGCCTTTCGGCAGCTCCATTGCATCGCCATTCACCTGAACCTGCATCGTGACTCTTGCACCTCTGTATTCATCAATTGTTCCGGCGGAGACCGGAGGTTATTAACAGCGCCCAGCCCACCATGAAAGACATGCCGCCCAGAGGCGTAATCGGGCCGATCCAGCGGATGTCCGTAAGCACCAACAGGTAAAGACTGCCGCTGAACAGCAGAATGCCGGCAAGGAAAAAGCCTGCCGACCAACCAAGCCATTTCCGGGGAAGCCCCTGCCCGCTGAGCAAAGCCAACAGAACCAGCGCAATGGAATGATACATCTGGTATGTGACGGCGGTCTGGAAAACTTCAAGCCCCCGGTCACTGACCAGGCCGCGCAGGCCGTGGGCGCCGAAGGCGCCTGCCATTACCGCCAGAAGCGCCAGGAAAGCTCCCGCGACCAGAGGCCATACGAGGACCCGCCCCGGGGGTTGATGTACGGACTCAGCAGTCACAGTGGATCTTTTCTCCGGTATCCAGATTCATCATGGTCAAGGCACCGCCCCAGACACAGCCGGTATCCAGGCCGATAAACCGGTCGCTGCCGGTTTTTCCTTCCAGGGCTGCCCAGTGGCCAAACACCACTCGGACATCGTCATTGCGCGGAAAATAAAACCAGGGCTCGAAGCCTTCCGGGGCACTGTCAACGGTTTCCTTGGCCGCCAGCTCGAGGGTGCCGTCCTCGGCAATGAAGCGCATGCGGGTAAAATAGTTGGTAATAACACGCCAGCGATCCATACCCTGCAACCTATCGTCCCAGCGCTCGGGTTGGTTGCCGTACATATGGGTGAAGTATTCCTCGGCGGCATCGCCCTGGATCACAGCTTCCACTTCACGGGCGCAGTCCATGGCCTGACTGACCGACCAGACATGGGGCAAACCGGCGTGGGTCATCACCAGATTCCGGGCCGCATCGTGAACACAGAGTTTCTGTTGCCTTAGCCAATACACAAGCCGGTCGTGATCGGGCGCGTCGAGGATATCCGACAGGGTGTCTTTGCGACGGGTCTGGTGGCCGCCCATCGACACCGCAAGCAGATGCAAATCGTGGTTGCCAAGGACCACAACCGCAGAATCCCCGAGGCTCTCGATATACCTGAGAGTTGCCAGTGAGGACGGGCCACGGTTGATCAGGTCGCCGGCCACCCACAAACGGTCTCGGGAGGGGGAGAAATCCACCTTGTCCAGGACGTCTCTCAGGCGTTCGTAACAGCCCTGAATATCGCCAATGGCGTAATCAGTCATCACTTACCTCGTTTGCGGTGCTGGCTGCACCCTTCTCTTCGAAAAGCAGATCCGCGATGGCCACGTAATCGGCCAACCCCAGATTCTCCGGGCGCAGACCGTCATTGATTCCCAGGCTCTGGAGCTGTCCAATCGGGATCATACCGCCCAGGGCCTTGCGCAGGGTTTTACGGCGCGCGTTAAAGGCCGTGCGAACCACTGCCTGGAGCGTCGCCAGATCCTTCGCGGGGTGGGGCAATGTTTTATGAGGCACCAGCCGGACGATGGCAGAATCCACTTTCGGCGCCGGGCGGAACGCGCCGGGTCCCACCTCGAACAGCGGCTGCACCCTGCAAAAATACTGGGTCATGATACCAAGGCGACCGTAATTGTTGTCGCCGGGCACCGCGGCCATCCTCTGAACCACTTCTTTTTGCAGCATGAAGTGCATGTCCTGCACCACGCCGGCCTGGGACAGCAGGTGGAAAATCAGGGGCGTGGATATATTGTACGGCAGGTTACCGATGATCCGCAGGGGACGATCCACCATGAGCTGGCTGAAATCGAACTTGAGCGCGTCCGCTTCATGAATCCGGAACTCTGGATAGTTGAAGAACTTGGTGCGCAGCACCGGAATCAGGTCGCGATCCAGCTCCACTACCTGCAGCCTTGGATTCACGGCCAGTATCTCTTCGGTCAGCGCGCCCAGACCGGGACCAATTTCCACGATTGCGTCATCGGGCTTCGGATTGATCGCACGGATGATCCGCTCGATGGTCCCTGGATCATGGAGGAAATTCTGGCCAAACCGTTTTCTGGCCTGGTGGCCGGCTTTGTTGCTCACGAACGGGTCTCTTCAATTGCAGATTTACGACAACGAGCCATTTGCTCGCCCACCTTCAAGGCCGTATGCAGGCTGCCGGCATCAGCCCGGCCGGTGCCAGCGAGATCCAGGGCCGTGCCATGGTCCACCGAGGTTCGGACAATGGGCAGGCCCAGGGTAATGTTTACGGCGCGCCCGAAGCCCTGAAACTTCAGTACCGGCAGTCCCTGATCATGGTACATGGCCAGAACCGCGTCGGCCTGGTCCAGCCAGTGCGGCGTGAAAAGGGTGTCGGCCGGCAGCGGTCCGGTCAGCGAAAGGCCTTCCGTGCGCAGACTCTCCAGTGTAGGCTCGATGGTGTCGATCTCTTCCCTGCCAAGGTGGCCGCCTTCCCCGGCATGGGGGTTCAGGCCGGCGACCAGAATTCGGGGCCGGGCAATGCCAAAGAACTTTTTCAGATCGGTATCGAGAATCCGCGTCACCTGAGTCAGGCGCTCGGGGGTAATGGCGGCGGAAACATCCTTGAGCGGTAAGTGGGTGGTTACCAGCGCAACGCGCAGCTCTTCAGTCGCCAGCATCATAACCACTCGCTCCACGCCGCAGAGCTCCTGCAGGAATTCGGTGTGGCCGCTGAACAAAATGCCGGCATCATTGATCACGCCTTTGTGGACAGGCGCCGTTACCATGCCATCAAACTCGCCGTCCAGGCAGCCATTAGCGGCAACCTCCAGCGTCCTGACCACATAGGCACTGCTGCCAGTATCCAGCGAGCCAGGCTGGTCATTGGCGCAACCCTCCACGTGCAGCACCGACAGCAGGCCCGCCTTCATTTCCGGCGCCTCACCGGGCTGCCAGGGACGCAGTTCAACCGCCAGATTCATTTGCTTCGCGCGGGCCTCCAGCAGCGGCCTGCTGGCAACCACCACGACACCACAGGTTCTGGACTCCAGCGCCAGCTGCAGGCACAACTCCGGACCAATTCCGGCAGGCTCGCCGGCGGTGAGCGCCAGAACCACAGGATTACTCATCAGGAGACCGGCTCTTGTTCTGCAGGTTCGTCCTTGGCGTACTCGCCCTTGAACTCGATAAAGGCCTCGTCGCGGATCTCCTGAAGCCAGTTTTGCAGTTCGGTCTCGAACTTGCGCCGGTAGATGGCCTGGCGCGCCTCGGCGTCGCGCACATCACCGCTGATGTCTTTCTGACGGCGCTCCTGAACCTGCAGGATGTGCCAGCCAAACTGGGAGCGGAACGGCCCTTGGAACTCGCCGATATCAGCATTCAGCATGGCCTGCTCGAACGCGGGCACCATCTGACCGGGACTCACCCAACCCAGATTGCCGCCATCGGAACCGGACACCGGGTCATCCGAATACTCCTTGGCCAGGGCACTGAAGCTGGCACCGTTCTGCAGTTGCTGATACAGATCCCGGATCATGGTTTCCGCCTGGCTGTCGGTGGTTGCTTCGGAAGGCCGCACCAGGATATGGCGAACGCGATGCTGCCGGATCAATTGCTGCTGCTCGCCCCCGCGTTTATCCATGACCATAACCAGGTGGAAGCCGCTGTTGTTTTCAAGAACTTCCGACGGTTGACCCACCGGCAGCTCCGGCACCACCGGGGCAACGAGAGACGGCAGCTGGCCTTCGGCACGCCAGCCCATATCGCCGCCTTCCAGGGCATTACTGGCATCGGACTCGGCAACAGCCACCTCGCGGAAATCACGGCCGCTGGCAATCTCATTGCGCAGACGCTGGGCCTTTTCCCGGGCCGCATCGACCTCCGCCTCGTCGGACGGATCATCAACGCTGACAAAAATATACGCCAGCCGGTACTGGGCGTTATTGCCACCACGGGCCTCCAGGCTCTCCAGATAGTTTTCCACTTCCCTGTCGGTTACCCGCACCCGGTTGCCAACCTGGCGCTGCTGAACGCGACTGGTCAGCATCTCCCTTCGAATCTGCTCGCGGGCCTGGTTGTAGCTCACGCCTTCGGCCGCCAGCTGGTTTTCAAACTGGGCCAGGCTCATGCCGTTGCGCTCGGCAATGTTGGCCATGGTTTCGTTCAGCTCGTTATCGCTGATACGCATACCTGCGCGATCCGCCATCTGCATCTGGATGGATTCGGTGATCAGTTGATCAAGCACCCGCTCTTCCAGGATCTGCCGCGGCGGCAACGCCGTGCCCTGGGCGCTAAGACGACTGGTGATGGTACTGATTCGCGCTTCCAGCTCGGTCTGCAGGATGACATCCTCGTCGACAATGGCCACCACCTGATCCAGCAGCTTGCGCTCGGCCTGAACAGACAGCGGAGCCAGAACGGCAAGAAGAACCAGTAACGCTTGTACACCATGGCGAAGGGTCGCCTTCATAATCACCTCTGCAAATAGAATTTGAGCTTTTCTGGCGTTTTGGGGGCCTTAGTCCGGGATCCACTCAGGGAGTTCCAAAACGACGACGCTCCCTTTCATCGAAACCGTAAATGGCCTCGGAAATACTCGATGAAGCCCCATCACTGCCACCAAGGCCCTTCAGCTGGATCTGGAACAGTATACGGCTATCGAGCTCCCGGTCGTCGGTCAGATAGTTCTGGTGAACAACCTGAACACTCCAGCAGCAGTTATTGTATTCCAGTCCGGCCAGGGATCCGACGGTCCGGTCAAGGTCGGAATCATAGACCCAGCGGCCGATCAGACTAACACGGTCCGATACCGGGAAAACCGCCGCAATGTCCGACTGTTCCAGTTCGTCCCGGCTGTAGGTGTGCCCAACACTGGCCAGGTAGCGATAATCACTGGAGTGGAAGAGCAACTGACTCCGGCCTTCCTCCGTGTTACCGGTATCCGGATCCCACAGCCCGGAAGAACGGATCTCGAGAGTATCCAGTGGGTTAAGCACCACCTCGCCCGCAAGGGGAGAACGACTCCGGGTACCGGCACCCTCACCAAACAAGGTGACCTCGCGATCTTCAAAATACTGCACCTGACCGATACTGAACCGGGCACGCTCGGCGCCGGTGAGCAGATCATTGAAACGGCTGGTCAGGGCCACGGTCAACTGGTTGGCATCGCCTACGCGGTCGCCGCCGGTGAAGCGGTCCGGACGAAACAACTGCTCGAAGCGAAAGGTCTGGAGGTCGGTGTCGAAATCCGGGATGTCGTTCTGGTCCCGATCAGCATCGGCCCAGGCGTAATAGAGGCGGGGCTCAAGGGTCTGGTTATAGGGCACATCGAACAGGCTGCTCTGCCGGTCGAAATACAACCCGTTATCCCATTCGGCAACCGGCACGGTGCGATCGAAGGCGCCATCGCCCAGGGTGTAGTCATCCAGATCGTAGCGAGTGTAATCCACGCTCACCGAGGGCCGGCTGAATCCCCACAAGGCCCGCATCGGCAACGCCAGCTCCGGTCGCGCCCGGAAGCGCTGGCCGTTGGCACGATCGAGACCGGTCAGGGCCTCGTTATCCCGATAGAAGACCGTGTACTGGCTTTCCACACTGGCTTCCACAACGCCGGCATCGGTCTGCCCCGCGTAGATTATTTCAGGCAGCTGGGCATAGGGTTTGTCGACATCGGCGATGCGGTCGCTGATGGTCTGGTAGTCATTGAGGTAGGCGTCAAAGTACTGCTGGTCGCTCCGGAAAGTCACCCCGCCCTTTCTCTGCAGGTGGGTGGCCTGGTTGATCTCCAGGCTGCGGTTAAGGTCGCTCAGATAGTCCTCGTCGCTTACCACGGAAAAATCCCCGTAGCCGCGCCAGCCACCGCCAAAGGCGGCCCGGGTGGTGGCATCCAGGGCCCAGCGCTCTCCGGACTCACCGGGATTCTCCTCCTCGAACGCCGAATCATTACCAATATAACCAAGCTGCAGGGTGGTTTCCCCGAGCGAACTGAGGTACCGACCCTCAACTTCGTTGAAAAGACCCCGGCCATGTATGTACTGGGGCGTCAGCGTCGCATCGTAGTGGGGTGCCAGATTGAAGTAGTAGGGAACAGCGATGAAAGCGCCACTGCCAGCACTGGAGGAGCCGAACTGAGGGTACAGGAAGCCGGATTTGCGGCGATCATCAATGGGGAAGCTGGCCCAGGGCCAGTAAAAAACCGGTACATCCAGGACTTCCAGCCGAACATGCTTGGCAGTGCCAAACCCCTCCGCCCGATCCAGGCGAATGTCCGAGGCGACGATGGCCCAGTCATTCTGTCTGGGGCCGCAGGTGGTGAGCAAGCCGTCTTGAATGATCACCTGCTCCTCGCTGATACGCGACAGGCTGCCGGCATTGCCACGCATTTCCGGCCCATGCAGCAGAAAGGTCGCCGTATTGATGTCGAGGCGACCGGTTTCCACATCATAATTAGCGTCCTCACCAGTCAGTAAAAAGCCTTCACCTCGACTGACCAGTGGCCCCTGGACCGAGACGGCGCCGCGCTCCTGACTGTAACGGGCTTCCGAACCGGTTACCTGGAAGCCGCCCTGGCGAATCCGGACGTCGCCCTGGAGAAACAGCTCGCGATCGATCTCATACCGCGCATTCAGGCCACTGGCTTCCAGCGGTTGTTCGGCATCGCTGCCATTGGCAAACGCACCGCCAACGCCGTCGGCACCACCAGAAGGCATATAGCCTCCCTCGCAAAACAAAGGCAACGAAGACCGAACCTCAGAGGGCAGTTCCGCCCTGGGGCGCCAGTCAATTTCCGCGGCCGACGGCGCTGCCTGGGCATAACCTGCGGAACTTCCGCCCCCCAGAAACGCGGCCAGCAGCAAATGACCATACCGGCTCTGCCACCGGCTTTGCGGTGATTGCAGTGGGCGTTCGGGACATGGCACGGTGGCTGGATCCTGTTCCGGGTGAATTGGAGGACGGGCGATAATAACCGCCGACTAGTTTACACGTGCCCTCCGGGGTTGTTAACGGAAACTCCGCTGCAAAACCGATTTACCCTCTTTATACTCCTCTGCTAACTTTCGCTGTCAGCGACAACTTATTTTCAGGATCGCAACCCGAGTTATGGATACCCGCCTGCAGTTGCTGACCAACTGGGTCAGACAGTTCCCCGGCTTCGAACAGAGCGAAGCCGAACCGGTCTCCGGCGATGCCAGTTTTCGCCGCTATTTTCGGGTCTGGCAGCACGCCGGTCAGGCGAAAACTAACGGTGGCGATGTTCCGTTTATCGTTATGGATGCGCCCCCGGAACACGAAGACTGCGAACCCTTCGTGGCCATCGCACGGCACTGGCATCAGCAGGGAATTGCCGTGCCCGAAATCGTCCAGGCTGATCTGGAACACGGCTTCCTGTTGCTGGAAGATTTTGGCGACCAGCTGATGCTTGGCCAACTGAACGAGGAGTCCGCCGACCGGCTGTACCGGAATGCCCTTGAGGAACTCACTCTCATTGCCCGCCAGCCCTCTCCCGAGGAGTACCCACTGCCTCCCTACGACGCCACCCTCCTGGAGCAAGAGATGGCGCTGTTTCCGGACTGGCTACTGGAACAGCATCTGGGCATGCAGCTGGAGAACTGTGAGCGGGCTTTGCTGGACACCACGTTCTCCATGCTTCGGGAAAGCGCCCTGGCGCAACCGGAAGTAACGGTTCACCGGGACTACCACTCCCGCAACCTGCTGGTCCGCCCCTACGAAGCACGCCCCGGTGTCATTGATTTCCAGGATGCGGTCACCGGGCCAGTCACCTACGATGTCGTGTCGCTGCTGAAGGATTGCTACATCCAGTGGCCGGAGAAACGGATCTGCGACTGGCTGGAGGTGTTTCGACAGGGCAGCCGGGACGCAGGGCTGCATCGGGCCGATCCGGAAACCTTCCGTCAGTGGTTTGAACTTATGGGCATGCAGCGCCACCTGAAGGCCGCCGGGATTTTCGCCCGGCTGTCGATCCGCGACGGCAAACACGGTTACCTCAATGACATTCCGCGAACCGTGCAGTACCTGATCGTTGCCAGCAGCCGGCAGCCGGCTCTGCGCCATTTCCACGAATGGCTCTGCGATACGGTTATGCCGCGCATCGAGGCGAGCATTGGCCCGGCCCCCGGCCAGGAGCATTCGCACCAGTGAAAGCCATGATTCTCGCCGCCGGCAAAGGTGAACGCATGCGGCCGCTGACCCTGGCCACACCAAAGCCCCTGCTCAAGGCCGCCGGAAAGCCTCTGATCAGCCATCACCTGGACCACCTGCGGCGAGCGGGATTCCGCGAGGTGGTCATCAACCACGCGTGGCTGGGCGACCAGATTGAGGAAACGCTGGGCAATGGCGATCAGTTCGGCCTGTCAATTCAATACTCCCGCGAGGGCGAGCCCCTGGAGACCGCCGGCGGCATAGTGCGCGCCCTGCCCCTGCTGGCCGATGATGAAACCGACTGGTTCCTGGTGATCAATGGCGACATTTGGAGCGATTTCGACCTGGCCCAACTGATACCGCCGGCCGACGCCGACGCGCTGCTGGTGGTCACCCACAACCCGCCACACCATCCCGAGGGAGACTTTCACCTGACGGACCAGGGATTGCTCATGGACGACGGGCCGGACAAGTTGACCTTCACCGGCATCAGCCTGTTGCGCCGGTGCCTGTTCGACGGCCTGACAGACCGGGCGGGAAAGCTCGGGCCGGTGCTGCGCAACGCCATGAGCGATGGCCGTGTGAGAGGCCTTTACTATCCGGGACAATGGGTAGACGTGGGCACCCCGGAACGCCTGCAAGCGCTGGACAGCCAACTGGGCAGAACGGAATCCGAAAGCCATGGCAGGCAGTAACAGACAACCGGTGTTGCCGGCCCGGATGGAAGCCGAGTTTTCCAGCCTGATGCGGGAACTCTCGGCGTGCGGCCACCAGGCTCCAGCGCTGATCGAACGCGCCCGCCTGCCCCGCTGGTGCAGGCGCCCCCTGTTTTTCTTTCTGGGCTACATCGCCAAATCAGAGGGTCGTGTGACCGAAGCCGACATCGGTTATGCCGAATCCCTGATAAAGGCCATGAAGCTGTCGAAGCGTCAACGACGACGCGCCATTGGCTGGTTCCAGGACGGCAAGTCAGCCGGGCAACTGCCCTTCATCCGCGGCCTGGCCATGCGCCTGTCCCGCCGCCTGTGGCCAGCACCGGCCCTGAAAACCGCCATCTGCCTGTGCCACGCCAGTCAGCTTAACGGTCGGCCCGGCAAGCCCAGACGCTACCGCTGCGAAGATGCTATTGATCAGATTGGTCTGCCGGTCAGCGTCACCGAGGACATCTTTGACAGCTATGCCAGCAAAGTCTGGACCCGGCACAGCGAGAATCTCTCCAGACCTAACAGTTATCAGCAAGCCTGTGAGATTCTAGGGGTTACCCGACGGGATTCTCTGGAGGTGATAAAACGGGCCTACCGCAAGAAGGTATCCGAGTGCCATCCGGACAAACTGGCCCAGCAGCAGATAAGCGCCCGTGACCAGAACCTCGCCAAAGAACGTCTGCTCTACTATCAGCAGGCCTGGGAGCTGATCAAGCGTCACAACACCTAGGCCACGCCTAGCGGGACTCAAGCCAGGCGGCAACGCGGCTGGCGACCGTATCGCCCAGAGTTCCGGGTGCGGGTGTGAGCCAGGGCACCGGCTGTCGCTCAAAGCCACTCATCCCGGCCCGACGCAACCTCATGCCAACACTCCAACCTGATCGATCATCAACGTCTCCGGAGGGATACAGCTCCAGCAATTCCGTGCCCAGCGACTCGAGACGTTCCGGCAGATCTGGCCTGTCGACCGGGTAAAACTGCGGAGCCACCCAGACAAGCGCAGAAGCATTGCCACCCTCCAACACCTGGTTGGTCACGTGTATGCTGGCCCGCCCGACTCCCAGAACAGCCGGAGCCTCATAGCCCCGCTCCACCAGAAGAGCCAGTCCGGCCGCGAGCATCTGGTTGATTCGACTTCTGTAGCGCGCCTCGAGATCGTCGGCGCTCTCTGAGGCCATGACGTCAATCATGACCGATTCTGATGCTTGCTGCTCCTCTGCATCCGCTTCAGCCGCCGGTTTCTCTGACACCGGCCGCATCAGGATCTCACTCAGTACCGGTGAAGGCGATTCCAGGCCCAGCGTGAGCACGGCCCATCCCCGCGAAGCCAGCCCCGCCGCCAGCGCTCCGGTCACGCCGGAGGCGGCGGTTTCGCCCTCGTCCGACAGAGCCAGCACGGCACCACGGGCCGGCAGCCGGGCTTCCGGATAGAACAGCCCCAGCGCCCGGTCCCCCTCCTCAAGTTCCAGCCATACCGCCGCCTCGGGAAAGCTCTGGTTAAGGGAGCGCTCCCCGGTGCCCGTCCAGACCAGGGCCCGGCTTGCAGAATCGGTAGCCGGCGCCGCCGAATCTCCAGGCTCGGCGGCCTGATCACCCTCTTCCTGGCCGAAGACAGCCGAGGGCACGGCAAACATCAGGGCCAGGATGACAGACCGGAACACGACCGGCCGGTAAAACTCGAATCTCTGCACAGATACTGATCCTTTGACTGCGAAAAAACGCGACTGAGCTGTTAGACTAGCAGCCATCCTGAATGTGCGGCAGGGACCGCTGACCACGCCATTATCCATTGTTGTGAGAGAGCCGTCATGAACCCTTACCTGATTGCCCCATCCATCCTGTCCGCCGATTTTGCCCGCCTTGGCGAGGAAGTCGACAACGTGCTGGCCGCTGGCGCAGATGTCGTGCACTTCGATGTCATGGACAATCACTACGTGCCCAATCTCACCATTGGCCCCATGGTCTGCGAGGCCCTGCGCAAGCATGGCGTGACCGCCCCCATCGATGTCCATCTGATGGTATCGCCGGTGGACGACCTGATCCGTATGTTTATCGACGCCGGCGCCAGTTACATTACTTTCCACCCGGAAGCGACCAATCACATTGACCGGTCACTGCAACTGATCCGCGATGGTGGCTGCCAGGCCGGCCTGGTGTTCAACCCGGCCACGCCCCTGCATTACATGGATCATGTGATGGACAAGCTGGACATGGTACTGCTGATGTCCGTGAACCCCGGTTTCGGCGGCCAGAAGTTTATACCGGGCACCCTCGACAAGCTCCGGGAAGCCCGCAAACGCATCGATGCCAGCAACTACAACATCCGCCTGGAAATCGACGGCGGCGTGAAGACCGAGAACATTCGGGAAATCGCCGAGGCCGGTGCCGACACCTTCGTGGCCGGTTCCGCCATCTTCAATACGGACGACTACAAGGCCACCATCGACGCCATGCGCGAAGAGCTGGAGCAGGCCCGCAGGGTGATCAGCCAATGAGCCTGGCGGGTTTGTTCAACGCCCGCTGGCCAGGGGTTGCCCTGTTCGATCTGGACGGCACCCTGGTGGACAGCGCGCCGGATCTTGCGGCAGCGATTGATCAGATGCTCGAGCATCTTGGCCGCTCCCCCGCCGGGATTGACCGGGTGCGGAATTGGGTCGGCAACGGCGCCAGTGTGCTTGTGCGCCGGGCCCTGGCAGGCCAGGTGGACTGGGAACCGGCGCGGCCGAAAGACGATGCCCTGTTCAACGATGCCCTGGCAATCTTCTATCACGCCTATGGCACCATCAATGGCCGGCATTCGGTGGTATATGCCGGCGTCGAGGCCTGTCTCACACATCTGAAAAACCAGGGCTGCCGGCTGGGCATTGTCACGAACAAGCCGGAACAGTTTGTGGCGCCGCTGCTTGAACAGATGGGGCTGGACCACTGGTTTGATCTGACCGTGGGTGGTGACACCCTGCCGGTCAAGAAACCGGACCCGACGCCCCTGCTTCATGCCATGGAGACGCTGGGGGGAACCCGGGGAACCACGGTAATGGTGGGCGACTCCGGGGCGGATATTAACGCCGCACTGGCAGCGGGCATTCCCTGCGTGGCGGTCCGCTACGGCTACAATTATGGGCCAGCCGTAGATACCCTGGGCGCGGATGCGGTTGTTGATTCGCTGGCCGAGCTTTTGTAATCTCACAAGGAACTTACATTGAGCACTTCTTTACGGGAGATTCCTGCCGTGCAGGGACTGAATCTGACTGCAGCGCGAGGCATCCTGACAACCCGCGCAACACGATGGTGGCGATGGCGCACCGGCTGAGCAAGCCCGGCGGCCGACCGGCTCCTGCCCGTCGAGCCCGCAGCACCTGATGGAAGCACTGGCTTCCGTCCACAATGCAGATCAGATTTCAGGAAACCGTACCATGACACCCGAGCAATTCTCCGAGCTCGCCAACGCCGGCTTTAACCGCATCCCTGTGTACCGCGAGGTTCTGGCCGACCTCGATACGCCTCTGAGCACCTACCTCAAGCTCGCCAGCGGGCCGTATTCCTATCTGTTCGAGTCCGTTCAGGGCGGCGAGAAATGGGGCCGTTATTCCATCATCGGCCTGCCCAGTCATGAAGTGCTAAAGGTTTTTGACCACCGGGTGGAGATCAGCCGCGGCGGCGAGATCGTCGAAACCGAAGAAGTCGACGACCCTCTGGCGTTTGTCGAGGCCTACCAGAAGCGCTTCCACGCGCCCGACCTGGGCGAGCTACCCAGGTTCAACGGTGGCCTGGTAGGCTACTTCGGCTACGACACCGTGCGCTACATCGAAAAGCGCCTGCGCCAAAGTTGTCCACCGGACAAGATCGGCACGCCGGACATTCTGCTGATGGTGTCCAACGAGATCGTCGTGTTCGACAACCTGCGTGGCAAACTGCACCTGATTGTCCATGCTGACCCGGCCGTTGAGGGCGCCTTCGAGAAGGCACACAGCCGCATTGATGAGTTGGAGAAGCACCTGCATCGGCAAACCGCCGACGCGCCGCGCACGCCTCAACACCTTCGCGGCAAAGCCGTGGACGAGAGCGACTTCGTCTCCGGCTTTACCCAGGACAAATTCGAAGCGGCCGTGGACAAGATCAAGGGCTACGTGCTCGACGGCGATGTCATGCAGACGGTGATTTCCCAGCGCATGTCGATTCCCTTCGAAGCACCGCCGCTCAACCTGTACCGCTCACTTCGGGTGCTGAACCCGTCACCGTACATGTACTTCCTGGATCTGGAGGACTTCCACATCGTTGGCTCCTCCCCGGAAATCCTGGCCCGGGTGGAGGACGAGGAAGTCACCGTTCGCCCCATCGCCGGTACCCGCAAGCGCGGCGCCACCGATGCCGAGGACAAGGCCCTGGAAGCGGAACTGCTTGCCGACCCGAAAGAGATTGCCGAGCACCTGATGCTGATCGACCTGGGCCGCAACGACGCCGGCCGGGTATCGGAAACCGGCACGGTCCGGCTCACCGATAAAATGATTGTCGAGCGCTACTCTCACGTGATGCACATTGTTTCGAACGTCACCGGCCGGCTGAAAGACAACACCAGCTGCCTGGACGTGCTTCGGGCCACCCTGCCCGCCGGCACCCTCAGTGGCGCGCCCAAGATCCGGGCCATGGAAATCATCGATGAACTGGAGCCGGTGAAGCGTGGGGTCTACGGTGGCGCCGTGGGCTATCTGTCGTTCAACGGCAACATGGACACGGCTATCGCCATCCGTACCGCCGTAATCAAGGACAACACCCTGCACATCCAGGCCGGCGCCGGCGTGGTGGCCGATTCGGTGCCCCGCCTCGAGTGGAAGGAAACCATGAACAAGGGCCGCGCCATTTTCCGGGCAGTGGCCATGACTTACAACGATTTCGACCACTGAGGCGGAGGAACGGATTATGTTGCTGATGATCGATAACTACGATTCCTTCACCTACAACGTGGTGCAGTATCTGGCCGAGTTGGGCGCCGATGTGCAGGTGTACCGGAACGATGAAATTACCATAGAACAGATCGAGGAACTGAACCCGGAACGGCTGGTGATTTCCCCTGGCCCCTGTACTCCGAACGAGGCCGGCATCTCCATGGAGGCCATCCGGCACTTTGCCGGCAAGCTGCCGATCCTGGGGATCTGCCTGGGGCACCAGGCCATAGGCCAGGTCTACGGCGGTGACGTTATCCGGGCCGGCCGGGTCATGCACGGGAAGGTGTCCCCGGTCTTCCACAAGGACACCGGCGTATTTCGGGGCTTGAGCAACCCGCTGCAGGCCACCCGCTACCACAGCCTGGTCATCGACAAGACCACCCTGCCGGACTGCCTGGAAGTGACCGCCTGGACCCGCAACGACGACGGCTCCATCGAGGAAATCATGGGGGTTCGCCACAAGACGCTGCCCATTGAGGGCGTGCAGTTCCATCCGGAGTCTATTATGACGGAACAGGGCCACGAACTGCTGCGCAACTTTCTGAGATCACAATAAGAGGCCGACACATGGACATGAAAGAAGCTCTCAACCGCATTGCCTCCAACCTGGACCTGTCCCGGGAAGAGATGAAGGACGTGATGCGTATTGTCATGAATGGCGAGGCCACGGACGCCCAGATTGGCGCGTTTCTCATGGGGTTGCGTCTCAAGAGCGAAACCATCGATGAAATTACCGGCGCCACCGAGGTCATGCGCGAACTGGCCACCAAGGTAACGGTCAAGGCCGAACCTCTGGTGGACATCGTTGGCACCGGCGGCGATGGTGCCAACCTCTTCAACGTGTCTTCCGCTGCCTCGTTTGTGGTAGCCGCTGCCGGCGGCTTTGTGGCCAAGCATGGTAACCGGGCGGTCTCGTCCAAGAGCGGCAGTGCCGACTTGCTGGAAAAGCTGGGTATCAACCTGAGCATGAAACCGGAGGAAGTGGCCCGCTGCGTCGAGGAAATCGGTGTCGGCTTCATGTTCGCTCCCGCTCACCACGGCGCCATGAAACACGCCATCGGCCCCCGCAAAGAGTTGGGTTGCCGGACCATTTTCAACATCCTGGGACCCATGACCAACCCGGCGGGCGTCAAGCGCCAACTGGTGGGCGTGTTCAACCGGGAACTCTGCCGCCCCATGGCGGAGGTGCTGCATCGCCTTGGGGCCGAGCACATCATGGTGGTTTGCTCCAAAGACGGCCTGGATGAGATCAGCCTGGCCAGCGCCACCCACGTGGCGGAACTGAAAGACGGCAAGGTCACCGAATACGACATCACCCCGGAGGATCTTGGCATCAAGAGCCAGGCTCTGGTGGGCCTGACCGTGGACACCGCCGACGATTCCTTAAAGCTGATAAAGGCAGCTTTCGGTCGTGGTCACGACGAAATGGCCGAGAAAGCCCGGGACCTGATTGCCCTGAACGCCGGCGCAGCCATCTACGTCGCTGGTTTGGCCAAGACGCCGAAAGAAGGTGTGGATATGGCCCTGGACGCCATGGGCTCCGGCCTCGCTGCCGGCAAGATGTCGGAGCTGGCTGATTTTTCACAGTGCTTTTGATCGGATAAGACTGCCGGATTTCGGCAGGACGACCCGGTGGGGCAGGGCTTGCCAAAACACGCCCGTGAATACGTCCCTGTAGGGCTTGGCGTCAGCCATCCATGGCTGACGACAGTTTTGGCAAGCCCTGCCCCACCGGCTCTCGCTAACTACTTGCAGGCCGCTAATGACTGAACGACATCTGGATAAGACGCCTACGATTCTTCGCAGGATTGTTGATCGGAAGTGGGAAGAGATCGACGAGCGGAAACCGAGGTTTTCCATTGCAGACCTGAAAGCCATGGCCGGGGATCAACCTGCAGCCAGAGGCTTTGCCAACGCTCTGCGCCGCCGGATTGAACAGCAGACTCCCGCTGTTATCGCCGAGATCAAGAAAGCGTCACCCAGCAAGGGCATTCTGCGGGATCCGTTCGAGCCGGCCGTTATTGCCGAGAGCTACGAAATCGGCGGCGCCGCTTGTCTGTCGGTACTCACCGACCGCGACTTCTTCCAGGGCCACGAGGACTATCTGGTCGCCGCCCGCAATGCCTGCAGCCTGCCGGTAATTCGCAAGGATTTCATGGTGGCGCCCTACCAGGTCTATGAAAGCCGGGCCATTGGCGCCGACTGCATCCTGCTGATTGCCGCCTGTCTGACCAAAGACCAGATGCAGGAACTCGAAGGCATTGCCCATGAGATCGGCCTGGATGTATTAGTTGAAGTGCACGATGGTGAGGAATTGGACGATGCGTTGACGCTGACGACGCCTCTGGTCGGCATCAACAACCGGAACCTGCATACCTTTGATGTGTCGTTGGACACCACGTTTGATCTGCATGAGCGGATCTCCCAGGACCGGCTTACCATTACGGAAAGTGGCATCATGAGCCGCAATGACGTCGAGGCCATGACCAACCGTGGGATCTACGGTTTCCTTGTGGGCGAATCGTTTATGCGTGCCGAGGAGCCTGGCTCAAAACTGCGAGAAATGTTTTTTTCTCAAGGCTAACTCCCAATTATAAACAGGCCGGCGGGAGGGACCTGCCAAAATCGTGCGGAGCCATGGATGGCGGAGCCGAGCGTACATGGACGTATTTACAGCGTATTTTGGCAGGTCGTACCCGCTGGACTGTGCACAAAAGTACGCAGCAGGCAATTGATACTAGGCTTCGGCCAAAGCCTCCTGCAAAAGTTCCAGAAGATGCGCCGGCATGCCCTCGGCCAGCTTGAGTGCTGCCTCGTGCCCACGGGGCGACATCTTGCCCCAGGTCCGGCGGACAATGCGTAACCACTTTTCCCGGTCGTAGTCCGCCTTTTCCTCATAGAAATCCGCGAAGTACTTCTCCAGGAACACCATGCAGGCCACGTCCTCCAGGAGTTGCGTATCGGCATCCTGCCTTAGCTCCCGCTTGGTAAGAATGGTCTCCACCCGCTCACACTCCTCCTGCGGATAACCGCACTCCGCCATGATCTCCGCCGCCCGCCGGCCATGCATCCGGCCACAGGCCTGGCGCCATTGATAATAGGCTTTACGGCCTTCCGGATAGTCCTTCCGGGGCATGGTCCAGCGCTCAATGTGCTGGGCCCGGCAGGCGATCTGCATGCGTTCGGAAGGGTCGGATTCAAGCTCGAACAGCCAGCGGGTCATGTGCAGGCTGTAAGCGTATTCCTTCGGCAGGTGTTCGTCGCTAAAGGGTTCCAGCTTGGGATCGGCCTGGTTTGCTGTGTCGATCGCCGCCAGCGCGCACTGGAGTCTTGAATCCATTGTGGTCATTTACGTCTCTCTTTCGCTTACGACCTCAGGCCTGGGCCGAGGGGCGGGCCTTGATTCGGTCGTACCAGGCCTGCAGATTGGTCTGCTCCGGCTGGATCCGGATACCTACTACTCGGGCAAAGGCCACTGTTGTGAAGGCGTTGATATCAGCAGCTGTAAATCGATCGCAGCAGATGTATTCCTTGCCAGCCAGTTGCTTGTCGAGGAAATGCATGAACTTCTCGACACTCTTGCCGCACTCTTCTCCCCACTCCTTGATCGGGTTCATCCGGTCCTTGAAGTAGCCGGTGGTGTGCTGGAAGCACATGCCGGTAGGCATGAAGAAGAACAGCTCAATCCACCGCAGCCATTGCTCAAGCTGCGCCTTTTCGAGCGGAGTATCACCGAGAAGGCTCGGTGTATCCGGGTAGCTTTCCTCGAAATAACGGCAGATGGCCATGGTCTCGGCGATGCAGGTGCCGTCATCGAGCTCCATTACCGGCACTTTCTTCATCGGGTTTCGAGCAACAAATTCGGGGGTCAGGTTTTCACCCTTCTGCAGGTCGATTTCGATGAATTCGGCCTTGTCCAGCAACCCCTTCTCAGCCATGAACATACGGACACGACGCGGGTTGGGGGCGGTTTTGGTTTCGAAGATTTTCATTATTATGGGCTCCGTTCCTTATCAATGACGGCTTTGGTGGTTCAAAACGAGAAGACTGACGGGAAAGAAGAGTTGCGTCAAGCAACCGGCGTTACCGGGGCAGCCAGTTTCGGAGCTGCTGGATAATCCACTCCGGGTCGTCCAGCGGGAGATCATGCCCGGCATCAGGATGCAGTTTCATGGTCCATTGCCAGCGTTCTTCCAGCGCGGCACTGCAGCGCCAGTGAACAATGCGATCACCCCGACTGGCCAGCAAAAGAGCGTCTGGCATCGGTCGTTTTTCATCAGGCTTGTAGCGGGCGGCCGCCGTCAACTGGTTGAGGGCGTTCCGGGGATTGACAGGGCGTCGTCGCTGAATGCTGTACCACTGCTTTGCCAGTGACAAGGGGACCTCTCGATTGGAAGTAAGTCTGAGGATGTCCCGCTCGCGATCAAACAGCTCTCTGCGCCCCATGAGTCGTAGCACCCGAGGCCAGGCGCCCGGCCGCATGCGCTGCCAGGGTGGACTGAAACCCGAACTGGTATTGATCAGCACCAGGTTCTGAATCTGACCCTCGGGGACATGCTGGGCCCAATCAAGGGCCACCATGCCGCCCATCGAGAGTGCCAGGACGCTGAAGGGACCGGGAATATGGCTGACCTGCCTGGAGACCTTCTGCCGGATAGCGGCCACGGTTGACGGGCTGTTTTCCAGATAGTGCACTCCCGTTCCGGGCAGATCGACCGTATGGAAAAGTTGATCGGGAAACGCCTCACGCAGACGGGACGGAAAGTTTCCCCAGTGCGCGTGTTCCCGCGTCAGCCCCCGCAACAGAATCCAGTGCATACAAGTGTTCCGTTTGATGAGTGCCCGGGCCCACCGAATCGCTAATTCGAATCGCGATACCAGTGCATGATCGCGGCTTCCCTCAGCATGGACTCCTCTTCGCGAACCGGCAACCAGTTCTCATGGCTGGCCGCGGCGTTAACCAGAAAATCCATCCAGGCCAGGTGGCTGCGTAAAACCCGCTTGTGGCGATGGGGAACCAGGGGGTTGAAAAAGCCATCCAGTCGAAGCAACTGGCGCGGGCGCTTGCGGATCCATCGCCAGGACCCCATTTCCAGGGTGAGAGGCAGAAAAACCCCGGCATTTTCACGATTGACCTGCTTGTAGAAGTAGTCCCATAAATCACCGTGTGTCAGGTAATGCCGGGACTGGGGCTCAAACCGGTAATCGTGGTTGGGATAAGCCTGCTCCCAGATCAGTTTCAGCGCCATGACCGAAGCAATCCGGCGCATCGGTCGCCGCCGGTAGGCATAAGGAAACCAGATCTGGTCCTGCATACCGAAACCGGAATGACAGTCCAGCGCCACGCTAAACGGTCGGCCGGGCAATAATTCCTCTATCACGGCCTCCAGCGCCTGGTTTTCAGGCTCCATGCCCTGCTCCGGATCGCCGGTGTACCACGGCAGGCGGGGGGAGATGCGCTGCCCCCCGAGCAGGAACACACTGCGGTCCTGGGCAGTAATCGGCGCGTTGCGCATCAGATCCACACCATTGGGATTACTGCGCTGGTTCAGGTACATGCCGCCCGGATTGAGAATCGGCAAAAGGGTAATGCGTACTTTCTGCAGCAATCCGGCCAGATGCTCGTCCCAGGTTACCCGGGCGAGCAGCGACTTCAGCCACGCCATCACCACCTGACTGCCAATTCGCTCCAGCCCATGCACGCCCCCCACAATCAATACCGCCGGCACATCCGCTCGGGATGAGCCGATGTCGACTCGGTAGATGGGTAGCGATAAATCCTTCAGGGCAATGCAATCAAGCACTTGCGTGGTTACGAGTTCCGGTGCCTCTGCCAGCAGACGTTCAAGGCCGATCAGCTCCGGGAGAAAGGTTCGTAACAGTCTCCGCTGGCGACCATCACGGCTGCCCTGCTCCTGGGTAATCGACGTGTGAGGCGTCAGGTCGCGCAGCTCTGTCATGGCAATCTCCGGTATCAGATCCGCGGAGTGTAGCCGCTGATTGCTACAGCTTATTGACAGCTATCGGAGCGCATAATCTGTCTGTTTTATAGATACATTTGGAATACGCCCTTGTAACTAAGCTGAGGTTCGTTATCCTAATATTAGGTATTAACCGAGATATTCTGATTTGTTCGACCATAACAGCGACCATAAAACGGCTGTTCTCCCGATCCGTCCGGATCGCGGCACCCCTGTATCGGAACTAACACCGACCACACCCTTCAAAAATCACAAACCCTGAAGAAGGAGAAGTGACTATGCGAAAGCTAAAGTCTGCTGCACTGCTTTGCGCGCTATCCGTACCCGTCGCCGCCCAGGCTGATTGCGGCGAAGTATCCATCACCGAAATGGGCTGGGCATCCAATACGGTCGTCACCAACGTGGCCACCTTTATCATGGAGCAGGGTTACGGCTGTGACGTCACCATTGTCCCTTCCGATACCGTCCCGGCTGTCACCTCGGTTGCCGAGAATGGCGAGCCCGACATCGTCACCGAGCTGTGGCTCAACTCCGCGGGCGAGGCCTACCTGCGCCTTGAAGAGCAGGGCAAGGTCGAACGCCTCGGCAAAGTTCTGGATCCGGGCGGCGTTGAAGGCTGGTGGATTCCGACTTACCTTGCGGAAGAGCACCCGGAACTGAAAACCATCGAAGGCGTGATGGCCAACCCCGAGCTCGTTGGCGGCCGTTTCAACAACTGCCCGGACGGCTGGGGCTGCCGTGTTGTCAGCGACAACCTGATTCGTGCCCTGGATCTGGAAGAATCCGGCATTGACGTCTTCAACCATGGTTCCGGTGAGACTCTGGCCTCATCAATGGCGTCTGCCGTCCAGAACGAAGAACCCTGGTTCGGCTACTACTGGGGTCCCACGGTCCCACTCGGCAAGTACGACATGACCCGGGTTGACCTGGGCGAAGTCAAGCCGGACGTTCACCAGAAAAACCAGACACCGGATGCTGAAAACCCGGGTGTTTCCGACTTCCCCGCGGCCACGATCCTGACGTCGGTAACCACTGACTTCAAAGACCGCGAGCCGGAAGTTGCCGAGATGCTCAGCAAGCTGACCTTCAAAACCGAGACCATGAGCGGCATTCTGGCCTGGATGGACGCGAACAACGCCTCCGGCGAAGAAGCTGCAGTTTACTACCTCACCAATAACAGCGACGAGTGGTCAACCTGGCTCAACGACTCTGCGAGAGAGCGGTTGGCCAACGTTCTTAACTGATCGACCTGCCCCGCCCGGGACACCCGCTGGGATGTCCCGGGCCGTTTCCCGACAACCGTTCTGATTTCAGACGCGCGCAGGAGAGACTGACTGCCCATGGCAACCTACGATTCACTTTTTTCATCACTGGGCCTCGAGCAGTGGTGTTCGGAAGGCCAGAGCAGCGGCCCTATGTCGATGGCCGATTTGCTGAATAAAAACAAGGGAGAGAGCGCCGAGCCGGCCTCAATATGGGAACTCCCGTTTCCATCCATGGACGCACTGAACGAATCCTGTGCCGCTTTTCCCCAGTCCCGGGAACTCACCAAGGGTCTGGAGCAGGGATTTCTGGCCGTAAAGGACAGTCTGAGCCTGGTTCTAGATCCAATAACCCAGCCACTCAGCTGGTTCCTGGACGGGGCGCTTTACGCCATGCTGAACACGCCCTGGTGGATCGTGATTCCACTGTTACTGGCGGTTGTTTACCTGGTCACAAAATCCTGGAAATTGATGCTCTTCGTCGGCGGCAGTATCGTGTTGCTGGCGTTTATCGACCATTATGATTACGCCATGCAAACCCTCGCGATCATCTTTGTATGCGCCTTCCTGTGCGTGTTACTGGGGGTTCCCATAGGCATCGCCATGGCACGAAGCAACACCTTGCAGCGCATGATCGTGCCGATTCTGGACATGCTGCAGACACTGCCACCTTTCGTGTACCTGATCCCGCTTATCTTCCTGTTCAGTGTCACCGAATCGAAGCTGTACGGTATCGCCATCATCCTCTACGCCATAGTTCCGGTAATCCGGCTGACGAATCTGGGCATCCGCCTGGTGGACAAAGACGTGATTGAGGCTGCAGACGCCTTTGGCATGACGCCCCGACAGAAACTCTACAAGGTACAGATCCCGCTGGCGCTGCCCAACATCATGGCCGGGGTCAACCAGACCATCATGATGAGTCTTGCCATGGTCGTCATCGCATCCCTGGTATCGGCGCCCGGGCTTGGCGTTCTGGTACTTCGGGGTATCCGCAACCTGGAACTGGGTGTTGGCCTGGTATCCGGCCTTGGCATCGTTATCCTGGCGGTTATTCTCGACCGGGTAACCAAGGCGTCCCTGGCACGAATCAACGTCTCTCAGAAGCAGTGAGGAACGCCCCATGGCAAAAGACATCAAGATTTCGATCCGAAACCTTTACAAGATCTTCGGCCCGACCCCGGATGTTGCCCTGGAGCACGTTCGCAAGGGCATGGGCAAAGCCGAGTTGCTGGAACAGCAGCGACACGTCCTCGGCCTTCGGGATATCAACGTCGATATGCACGATGGCGAGATCACCGTCATCATGGGCCTGTCCGGCTCCGGAAAATCCACTCTGATCCGCCACCTGAACCGGCTGATCGACCCCACCGCTGGCGAAATCCATGTCGACGGTGAAGACATCATGAGCTACACCGAGGAGCAGCTTCGAAAGCTGCGTCGTGAGCGGATGTCGATGGTATTCCAGAAGTTTGCACTGCTGCCCCACAAAACCGTGCTCGAGAACGCCGGCATGGCCAAGGACATTCGCGGCTACACAACCGCGGACTTTGAGGCCGATGCCCGGAAATGGCTCGCGCGGGTTGGCCTGGAAGGCAATGAATACCAGTATCCGCACCAGTTGTCAGGTGGCATGCAGCAGCGCGTGGGTATCGCCCGAGCCCTGGTGTCCGATGCCCCGATCATGCTGATGGACGAAGCCTTCTCGGCACTGGACCCGCTGATTCGCTCCGACATGCAGGATCTGTTACTGGAGCTGCAGGAAGAGTTGCAGAAAACCATCGTATTTATCACCCACGATCTGGATGAAGCCCTGAAGCTGGCGGACCACCTGGTCATTCTGAAAGACGGTGAGGTGGTACAACAGGGCGATCCCCAGGAGATTCTGCTCAATCCCGGCGACCCCTACATTGTCGACTTCATCAGCGATATCAACCGGGCGCGGGTGCTCAGGGTTCGTTCTGTGATGAGCCCGCCGGACGACGCTGACTCAGAGTTTGCCGGCGATATCTCGGAAAAAGACAATCTTGAGTCGATTCTGCTGAAATCGGATGGTGACATGTCCCTGAATTTCCGGGTTGTGCGGGACGGGCAGCACGTTGGCACCCTGCACATGGAGGATCTGGCCAAGGCGCTCGTGCCAACCGCGGCATCTGCCGAACGGGACAAAACCGCGGCCTAGCATTACAAAACGACATCCAGGGTCTATGCTTCAGGGAAAGCCGACGGTATCGGCATCCCGGTTTTATTACCATGGCAAAAACCCTGGCTCTTTTCATTGCGTTCTTTCTTGTCGCCTGCTCGCAGCCAGAGGACCCGCCACCACTGGTTCCTGAAACAGCAGCAAAGGCAACGAAGACCGCTCCCGCGGCACCGGCACCCTCAAATCCGCGCCAGCGCGTTGTCATCGCCGCCGATCCGTGGTGCCCCCATAATTGTGAGGCCGGTTCCGAGCACGAAGGCTACATGATCGATATCGCCAGGGAAGCGTTCAGCCTGGCAGGTATCGATGTGGAGTATGTCAACATGAGTTGGGCTCGGGCCCTGCAACAGGCCCGGGACGGCTATATTGATGCTGTTGTCGGGGCCCTTCCGGGGGACGCACCGGACTTTGTATTCCCCGACGCCGCAACCGGCTACTCAACGATTGCGCTTTACACTCACCCGGACAACGATTGGCAGTACGGTGGCATAGAGTCGCTCAGCGAGCTCACACTGCTTGCAATCAATGGCTATGCCTATTCGCCGGTATTGGACCGATATATCGAGCGCCACCAGGATGACCCCGAACGGGTCTGGGTACTGTCGGGCCCGGCACCACTCAGCAGGGCAATAGAACTCCTGCATCAGCAGCGGTCTGACGTATTCCCGGAGGATCGGTACGTGATGAACTGGCAGTTGCAGCAGGTAGGCGACACCGAGAGCCTGAGAATGGCTGCGGTAATCCACGAGTCACCGATCTACGTGGCGTTTTCACCGGTCGGCCGTGATTCCACCCAGCTCGCAGCACTCCTGTCTGAAGGTGCAAGAGCACTGCAAAGGAGCGGGCGGGTATCAGAGATCCTGGCTCGCTACGGCGTATCGTGGTCGGACTGAAACGCCTTGATTGTCTTGCCGTCGGCCGTCGACAGAAGCAGCTCACCATGTTTCCCGATACGCACTGAACTCACCTGATCCAGCAGGCTGAGGAACCGATCCTCCTGGTTCATCAGCGCGGGCGCGCAGGCCATGCGGGTCGATGCGACGGGTCCGATTGCGATGCCCTCGCCCCTGAGCTGGTAGCTGCCGGTGTAACGGTTGCACGAGGCTCGACCGGCCATCCGGTTGTCCTCAAGAAACTCAATGGTGATCCGCGACCGATCGATGATGCCGGCGCCGGCAAGATCCTCGACAACCCAGACCGCACCGCGCAAGAGCCGTTGCCGATCCCCGCCACACCCGGTGTATTCATCATTGCCGACCGTCAGGCGCACCTGTGCCGGGTATTGCGCTCCGGACATACTGTCTTCGCAAAGCTGCCGGGCCACCGTGAGCGTGATGGGCAGGTCATCCAGTGTTGCCGTAAATTCCCGCCCGTGGCGGTTGGCTGTTTTCACTTCAACCGGAACACGGCGGGTGCCCTGTTCCTCGAAAGGACGTGTTAACAAAAGCTCGCCGCCCTCAATCGTCGCGTGCCAGAAAGGCTCATTGCCCCTCGCCTCGAATGGCATTTCCAGATCACCTGGCTGCAGGCACTCCGGGTAAGTCTGCCCACGTATGGTCAGGGTCGCTTTCTCACCTTTGTTCCAGAAACGGGTCTGGTTATCACCCGGGGCAACATACAAAGCCCCCGACGCGCTCACTTCCGGCTTGAGCAAAATCCGCCGATCCAGATAGTCCACACTGATCAGATCGCTGTCCTCGCTCCCGGATACGGCAATATCAAGTTGCCCGCAGGCATAGCTTCCGGAAACCGGCTGACTGGTTTCAGGTAGAGCGGAGCAGGCGGAAAGAGCAAGGCCCGAGGCCGTAACGACGGACAACATCAATACTCGTCGTGAGTGCATGGTCAGTTCCCTTGTAGGCATGTTTTCGGACTACATTCTAGAACCCAACGACTGGAGAGGCCACCGCGAGTATTCGACGAGGCTTCTTCTCGCGCCTAACCGACAGTATGCTAGAACGCTGAACCGAGGAGACAAGCCCATGGCACTGAAACTGTACCAATTTGCCATTTCCCACTACTGCGAGAAAATTCGCTGGGCCCTGGAATACAAGGGGCTGAACTACGAAACGGTAAACCTGCTGCCCGGACAGCATGTAAAGACCATCCGGAAGCTGACCGGCCAGGCTTCTTCGGTCCCGGTGCTGGAGCACGATGGTCAGGTGGTCCAGGGCTCGGCGGCCATCCTGGATTACCTGGATCAGGCCTTTCCCGAGCATTCCCTGACACCGGAGGATCCGGACCTTCGCGAGCAGGCGCTGGTCTGGGAACGGCGACTGGACGAAGAAGCGGGGCCCGCCATTCGCTGCTACTCCTACCACCACTTCCTGCAGCGACCCAAAATCGTAGTGCCCATGCTGGCTGCCGGCACGCCCTTCTACAACAGGATTCTGCTCAGCCTGGCGTTCAGCCGAGTTGATGAAGTGATGCGTCAGTGGATGAAGATCAACGAGAAAACTTCAGAAAAATCCAGGCAGGTCATGGAGGATCTTCTCACCGAGCTGGCAGCGATCTATGCCGAGCGCCCGTTCCTGGTAGGCAATCAATTCACCCGCGCCGACCTCACGGCCGCCGCCCTGTTTGCACCCATGTTCCAGCCAGCGCAGTACCCGGTTCCCTGGCCGAAACCTGCCCGGATTCCCAAAGACATCAAGACCTGGCTGGACCAGTGGCAACCGCAGATCCGGGCTCTGGAAAAAGTCTACAGTGATAATCGCCGGCCAGACTGAATCGGATCCTGTCGGAAATCGCCAGCCAATCTGGCGTGAACCGACATTCCGTTGGCCCAGCTGCGTGCGAGAATGGTCCTGTTACCAATGGAACCCGGCAGGAATTCGATGGCTCTGACCGACATGATGCTGGCCGTACTGGAAGAAAGCGGCCTGCTTGCCCTCTGGAAGGCGGCCTCTCCCTGGCTGGCGCTGGATGAACGGCAGCTGATCTTTGTGATCGCCACCCCCGTCTTCGTGGCCGTCACACTTTGGGAATACCTGAAGATTCGCCACGATCCGCGGCTGATGGATACCCGTGAAGCGATCCGCAACTTCGCCCTGGGTGCCGGCTATCAGGTTACAGAGCTGCTCTTCGCCGGGCTGATTGCGTTTCCTGTCTACGCCCTGTGCTATCACTATCGGCTATTTGACCTGGAGCTGAACGGGTTCACGGTCCTGCTGACCTTTGTGGGCGTGGATTTCTGTTTCTACTGGATGCACCGGGCCAGTCACAGGGTACGCTGGTTCTGGGCCGCCCATGTGGTGCACCATTCCTCCGAGCGGATGAACTTCTCCACCGCCATGCGCCAGAATGCCACCAACATTTTCAACGGCATGTGGATTTTCTATCTGCCCCTGGCACTGCTGGGGCTCAACCCTGTCTGGATCGGTGTGGCCTATGCACTGTCACTGGTGTACCAGTTCTTCATTCACACCACACTGGTCGGGAAGCTGCCCCGCTGGCTTGAACTTGTTTTCAACACCCCGAGTCACCACCGGGTTCATCATGGCCGCAATCCCGGCTACATCGACCGTAATTATGGCGGAACCCTGATCCTTTGGGATCGGCTGTTCGGCACGTTTGTTGACGAAGACGCCCAGCATCCGCCCGAGTATGGCATCACTCGGCCCATCCGCTCCAACAACCTGATTGTGCTCTGGACCCACGAATACGTGGACCTGTTCCGCGACATGGCACAGCCAGGCGGATTATTGTCTCGCCTCACCCACCTATGGAAACCGCCGGAGTGGCAACGCCCGGCCACAGTGAAAAATAACAAGGAAACGGGCCGTGACAATCAACGAACATCCCCTGACGCTGAACGCCGGTGATGACCACACGATAACCGGGACAGTCTTTACCCCGGCGACACCAAGCGCCATTCTCATCATCAGCCATGGCATGGCCGAACACGGCGACCGTTACCAACCACTGGCCCACTGGCTTGGCGAAAACGGCATTGCGGTCATCACCTACCACCACCGCGGCCATGGTCGGAGTTGCCCTCCCGAGAGCCTGGGACACTATTCCGACCAGGGTGGCTGGGCCTGTGTGCTTGCCGACCTGCACCTGGTTGTTCAACACGCCCGCGCGCAATTCCCGCGGCTGCCAGTCAACCTGCTGGGCCACAGCATGGGTTCCTTTATCGCCCAGGCCTATGCCCAGACCCATGGCGACCAGCTGGACGCCCTGATTCTCAGCGCCACCAACCGGATTGACCGGGGCCACCTCCTGGCGTCCAGGACCCTGATCGGCCTGATTCGTCTGGTTCGTGGCAAGCGGCACCGCAGCGGCCTGGTGGCCCGAATGACCTTCGAGCAGTTCAACCGCAAGTTCCGCCCGAACCGAACCGGGGCCGACTGGCTCAGCCGCGATCCGGACCAGGTGGACCGCTACGTTGCCGACCCCCTGTGCGGTTTCGATTGCACGGTTGGCCTCTGGTGGGACTTTATTGGTGGTATGCTAGCGCTTGCGCCGTCTGCCTTCCGGAAAGATCTTCCCGTGCACCTGTTTTCCGGCACCGCAGATGCGGTTGGTGAGATGGGACGTGGCGTACGCCGACATTTCCAGACAATCCGCGAAGCGGGGGTGGAGCATGTGACCCTGCGATTGTTTGAAGGCGGGCGTCATGAGATGCTCAACGAAACCAACCGGGAGGAGGTCTGGGAGTATCTCCGGTCCCTGTGCCTGACCTCGGAGTCGCCGTGGACGTCAGAGCAACCAGGGATGTCACTCCCGGACACTTGCCATCAATGATTGAACGAATAAGGATGTTGTGTGGGTTATCCTCGAGGCCGCAGGATCTTCCGTACCCTAATACTGTTTGTGCTGTCCGGCTCCGCGATTGCCGGAGCAGTGGCGGGCGAGGTCAGTCTCGGCGTCGCCGCCAACTTTACCGACACCACCCGGGAACTGGCCAAGCGCTTTGAAACCGAAACCGGTCATACCGTTTCAGCAAGCTACGGCTCCACGGGCAAGCTTTACGCCCAGATCAAAAATGGCGCCCCGTTTGATGTTTTCATGGCCGCAGACGCTCTGCGACCGGCACTGATTGAGGAAGAACAGGCGGGCGTTCCTGGCACCCGCTTCACCTACGCCCGGGGCAAACTGGCGCTGTGGAGCCCCACGGTCGCCGCCTTTGGCAATGCCGAAGACTATCTTGCCCGCCAGCCGTTTTCGCGGCTGGCCATTGCCAACCCGAAAACCGCTCCCTACGGTCTTGCTGCACAACAGGTTCTGGAGCACCTGAATCACTGGGAGGCCCTGCAACACAAACTGGTCCGGGGGGACTCCATCGCCCAGACTTTCCAGTTTGTGGTCAGCCGCAACGCCCAGGCAGGCTTCGTGGCCCTGTCCCAAATCAAGGCCTGGCACGAAGATGATGGCACACTGTGGCACATACCCGAGGCCTATTATCAGCCCATTGACCAACAGGCCATCCTGTTGCAACACGGTGCAGACAAAGCCGCGGCCAAGGCCTGGATGGATTTCCTGAAATCAGACACCGCAACCACCATCATCCGAAACTACGGGTACGACACGGCCAACTGATGCTTGAAACCTACTGGGACCCGGTCTGGCTGACACTCAGGCTGGCCACGACGACAACCCTGCTGCTTTTACTGATCGGCACCCCCATTGCCTGGTGGCTGGCGCGAACCCGACACTGGCTTCGTCAACCGATTGCGGCCGTCGTAGCACTGCCCCTGGTTCTTCCGCCCACTGTGCTGGGGTTCTATCTGTTACTGGTCATGGGGCCGGAAGGCTGGGTTGGCCAACTGACCCAGTCGTTGGGTATCGGTCTGCTGCCGTTTACCTTCGAGGGTCTGGTGGTCGCGTCGGTCATCTATTCCCTGCCCTTCACCGTCCAGCCCCTTCAGAACGCGTTCGAGGCCGTCGGGGAAGGTTTCCTGGAGGTTGCTTCCACTCTCCGCGCAGCGCCCTGGGACCGGTTTCTGTTCGTTGCCGTGCCCCTGGCCCGGAACGGCTTCCTGACCGCAGCCGTATTAACCTTCGCCCATACCATTGGCGAGTTCGGGGTGATCCTGATGATCGGCGGCAACATTCCGGGTGAAACCAAGGTACTGTCGGTTGCCATCTACGACCATGTGGAGTCGCTGGAATACACCGAGGCCCATTGGCTGTCCGCCGGCATGGTGGTGTTTTCATTCGTGGTTCTGGTAACGCTCTATGCGCTGAACGGCAAAGCCCGCTCCGGAGCGATCAGATGACCGCCTCCAGCACCATCGACGCCCGCTTCCAATGCACGTTCCCCGGCTTCAGCCTGGACGTTGACATAACCCTGCCAGGCACAGGCATCTCCGCGCTGTTCGGGCACTCCGGGTGTGGCAAAACCACCCTGCTACGGTGCATGGCGGGCCTGCAAAGTGCCCCGGGTTCCATGACCGTTCTCGGCGAACCCTGGCAAACCGAGACGTTCGTTCGACCAGTCCATAAACGGCCTCTGGCTTATGTATTCCAGGAAACCCACCTGTTCCCTCACCTGAACGTGCGCAGGAACCTGGAATTCGGGTACCGGCGCATCCCGGCTGGCGACCGGCAGATCGGGTTCGACGAGGCAGTACGTTGGCTTGGCCTGGAATCACACCTGGACCGCATGCCTGTCGGCCTCTCTGGAGGTGAACGCCAGCGGGTGGCAATCGCCAGGGCTCTGCTGACCAGTCCCCGGCTGTTGCTGATGGATGAGCCGTTGTCCGCCCTGGACCTCAACAGCAAACAGGAAATTCTCCCGTATCTTGAACGACTGCACGATACGCTGGCCATTCCGATCATCTACGTTTCCCATTCAACCGAAGAAGTTGCCCGGTTGGCGGATCATATTGTGATGCTGGAGGAAGGTCGTGTGGTTGCCCAGGGGCCACTGCGGGAAACACTGGCAGGCATCGATAATCCTTTTCGCGTTCAGGACGACGCTGGTGCCTTGCTGGAAGGCCAGATTATCGAACTTGACGATCACTGGCACCTGGCACTGTTCCGGTTCGAGGGCGGCCAGCTCTGGTTACGGTGTGAGCATCGCGTAAAGCCCGGAGACCGCGTTCGGGTTCGAGTGTTGGCCCGGGACGTCAGTCTGGCCCTGAGCGAAAATTCCGACCAGAGCATCCAGAACCTGGTGCCTGCGGTCATCGACCAGATCGACCCGGATATTGCTCCTGGCATCAGCCTGGTGCGACTTCTGGCAGGACCGACGCCAATATTGTCAAGACTGACCTCCAGGGCCGTCGCCCAGCTCGGCCTTGAGCCAGGCATGAACGTCTGGTTGCAGATCAAATCCGTTGCCGTGATAGGGTAGCGCTGGCGGTCACAGCCGGCCAGGATGGTGGCTGCCAAACGCAAAAAGACCGCAGTTGATAGCGGTCTTTTCAAATACAGGATGAACGGTAATAACGCTCAGCGCGTGCCGTAGACCACCATGGTCTTGCCCTTGACGCGCACCAGCCCCTGATCCTCCAGCGTTTTCAGCACCCGACCAACCATCTCCCGGGAACAGCCGACGATCCGCCCGATTTCCTGGCGCGTGATCTTGATCTGCATACCATCGGGGTGAGTCATGGCATCCGGTTCCTTACACAGGTCGAGCAGCGTACGGGCAACACGGCCGGTGACATCCAGAAACGCGAGGTCGCCGACCTTACGGGTAGTCTGGCGCAGGCGCGAGGCCATCTGTTCGCCAATGAAGTACAGGACCCTTGGATCCTGCTGGGCGATTTCCCGGAATTTGGTGTAGCTGATTTCCGCCACCTCGCACTCGGTTTTGGCCTTCACCCAGGCACTGCGGGAATCCATGTTGTCGAACAGGCCCATCTCACCGAAGAAGTCGCCGGCGTTCAGATAGGCCATGATCATCTCGCGACCATCATCATCCTCAATGATGACGGTTACTGATCCCTTGACGATGTAGAACAGTGAATCGCTCTTGTCACCGGCATAGATAATCGTGCTCTTGGCTGGGTAACGACGACGATGACACTGCGAAAGGAAATAGTCGAGATGCTTGGTTTTCTGCTCAACCGGCTTGACGATAGTGGCCATAATGCGAGTCGTGCCTCCTCAGATACTGGCGGGTCCCAATGTTTTTTATGCACCCGGCTTTCCTTGCGGGTTCGTTCTTTTTTACTGCAAAACTGCGCAACTTATAACAAGAAGGTCTGTTGCGGGCAACCGGAAAGAGTATACAACATGTATCCGGGATCAGCCTGCCTGGCGAGGCCGGTTGTGCTAGCATCCCGTCACAGATCATTTTCACCCGGGCCACCGCAAGTGTTGGTCCCGTCTTATTACAACGGAGAGTCGTCCCATGAAAGCAACCATTGACTGGACCGGCAACGCCAGTTTTAAAGCCACTAGCGGCAGCGGCCACAGTGTCCAGCTGGATGGTCCACCGGACCATGGCGGCCAGAACCTGGGTCCGCGCCCGATGGAAATGCTGCTGATGGGTCTGGGAGGCTGCTCTGCGTTTGATGTCATGAGCATCCTGAAGAAAAGCCGCCAGGACGTGACCACCTGCCATGCCGAACTTGTGGCAGAGCGCGCCGACGCGGTGCCCGCCGTGTTTACCCGCATTCACCTGCATTTCGTGGTAACCGGCAAAAACCTCAAGGAGAACCTGGTCAAACGGGCCGTCAGCCTGTCGGCAGAAAAATATTGCTCAGCTTCCATCATGCTGGAAAAGGCGGGCGTTGAGATCAGTCACACCTATGAGGTGCATGAGGCGGAATAGCAGGCCTGACAAGGCGCTTCGACACCATCCATGGGCCAGATTACGTGGGTCGAATGCAGCGGAAATCACGGATGCTAAAATGTCATTGCAAATACTATTCAACGTCACTTGCGGTGTGCATAATACGCACCCTCTCCGCCGGTCTGCGCAAAAGGTGAACAACCCGGTCAGTAGTCGGTGGCGGCCTCGGCAGAGCGCAGCAATGCAGCTCTGCAGTCATTCATCTCCACGATCCGGAGGGGCTGAGCATGGAATCAAAACTCCAGCTGCATGGTTTTAACAACCTGACCAAATCCCTGAGCTTTAACATCTACGACATCTGTTATGCGCAGACCGAAGAGCAACGCAAGGCCTACATTGACTACATCGATGAGATGTACAACGCCGAGCGTCTCACCCAGATTCTGACCGACGTGGTCAAAATCATTGGCGCCAACGTCCTGAACATTGCGCGCCAGGATTACGAGCCACACGGCGCTTCGGTCACCATGCTGATTGCCGAGCATGAACTGACCAATGGCGAAGAACCGGACAACGAGGAATCCCCGGGGCCGCTGCCGGATACCATCGTTGCGCACCTGGACAAGAGCCACGTCACCGTGCACACCTACCCGGAAAGCCACCCCCATGATGGCGTAAGCACCTTCCGGGCTGACATCGATGTCTCCACCTGTGGTCTGATCTCACCGCTGAAAGTGCTGAACTACCTGATCCACAGCTTCGATTCTGATGTCGTCACTGTGGACTACCGGGTTCGCGGCTTTACCCGCGATGTGGACGGTACCAAACACTACATTGATCACGACATCAATTCGATCCAGAACTATCTGACCGAGGATACCCAGAACGCGTATCAGATGATCGATGTGAACGTGTACCAGGAAAACCTGTTCCACACCAAGATGATGCTGAAAAACTTCAATCTCGATAACTATGTCTTCGGGGTAAACGCCAGTGATCTCGACCCGGCGGAAGCACAGTCCATCGAAGACCGCCTGCGCCGTGAGATGCTTGAGATTTTCTATTCCCGCAACGTCGAATGATCGCCTCCCGTGACGCTCCGCCCGGGGCGTCACGGGTCCTTCAGTTTTTTTGATGTCACCCGCCAGAATTCTACGTTTTATTCTCCCCTCGTCTGCCGTTTTAATGGAGTCATGAGCTAACGAGAGGAGGACACCATGACCCTGCGCTCCCTGAAACAGATTATTCCAGCCCTGGAAACTTCCGACGGTGCCGGCGTGCGCATCAAGCGCTCCATCGGCCAGCAACAGAATATCCGCCTGGATCCGTTCCTGATGCTGGACGAGTTCGGCTCCGCCGAGGCCGCCGACTATATCGCCGGTTTTCCATCGCACCCTCACCGGGGTTTCGAGACGGTGACCTATATGATCGAGGGGCACATGCTGCACGAGGATCACCTGGGGAACCGCGGCGACCTGCGCAATGGCGGCGTTCAGTGGATGACCGCCGGCCGTGGGATCATTCACTCGGAAATGCCGCAGCAGGAAGAAGGCGTGATGCGGGGTTTCCAGCTCTGGCTGAATCTGCCCGCGGCAGAGAAAATGACAGAAGCGGGTTACCGCGATATCCAGCCGGAAGAGATCCCTGAGATCGTCTTTGAAGGCGGCAAGGTGAAGCTCATCGCCGGCAACATGGAGATCGAGGGCCAGCTTCACGAGGGCTCAGTAGCGGATCGAAGCACCCAGCCAATCTACGCTGACATCCACCTCGAATCGGGTGCAAGTGTGACGCTGCCGGTTCCGGAGGGTCACAATGCCATGCTGTACCTGTACGAGGGCACCGCCAACCTGGCCGATCGCGCACTTCAACGCAGCGCTGCCAACATTCTGGGTGACAACGGAGACCGGATTGCTCTCACTGCCGGAGAATCTGGGGCGCGCCTGCTGCTGATCGCCGGCAAGCCCATTGGTGAGCCTGTGGTCCAGTACGGCCCGTTCGTGATGAATACCCGGGAGGAAATTGAGCAGACGCTTCGGGATTACCGGGACGGCCGACTGACGGCCTGACGGATCAGGCGAATGGCTTTCTTGCCATCAGCCGCTGCACCATGGGCCTGACAATCAGGTCCATGGCCAGCGGCATTTTTGTGCCCGGAATCACGAGGGTGTCGTGTCGGGAAAGGCTGCTGCCAGAGATCACCTGCAGCAGGTAAGGAAAATCCACTTCAGATTGATCGCGGAACCGGATAACCAGCATGCTCTCGTCCTCGGTCGGAACGTCCCGGACAACAAAGGGATTGGACGTGTCCACCAGTGGAATGCGCTGGAAGTTGATGTGGGTATGAGAAAACTGGGGAACGATATCGTGAACATAGTCATCCATGCGGTTGATGATGGTTTCCACCACCGCTTCCTGGCTGTATCCCCGCTTGTGGGTGTCCCGGTGGATCTTCTGGATCCATTCGAGGTTCACAATGGGCACCACTCCGATCAACAGGTCCACGTACTGGGCAATATTGCAGGTTTCGCTGACGACGCCGCCATGCAGCCCCTCGTAAAACAGCAAATCCGTGTCCGGGGGTAAGGGCCCCCAGGGCGTGAAGGTTCCGGGCTTGTGTCCGGCTTCCACCAGCCGTCGGTCCTCGTCGTGGACATATTGCCGGTAACGGCCGTTACCGGTGTGACCGTAATCGTAGAAAAGGGCTTCGAGCTTGTCGATGTGATTGGCCGCCAGCGCAAAGTGGTTACGCTCACCGAACTGGCCCTTCGCAGCGAGCCTGGCCATCTGTTCACGGTTGTAACGGTGGAAGCTGTCCCCGCTGACCATGGCAGCGTTCAGCCCTTCACTGGCGAACATCCGGCTGAAAATCTGGCCGGTGGTGGTGGTTCCCGCACCGGATGAACCGGTTACCGCTATGATCGGATGGCGTTTTGACATAGGGGCAGATTGCCGGAATCAGGTGAGACTGTCGAGTAAACGGGGCTTCTCGACCACGAAGCCCTGGGCATAGTCGACACCCAGCTGCCTGAGCATGTCCAGAACGTCCCGGGACTCAACCTGGGAAGCAATCACTTCCCGACGCATGTAATGGGCCATATCCACCATAGAGCGCACCATTGCCCGATCGGTCTCGCTGGTTGCCAGCTGGCCGGTAAAGGCACTGTCAATCTTGATCAGATCCACGGGCAGGGAGCGCATGAACTCGAACGAACTTGGGCCACTACCGAAGTTGCCCAGACAGAACCGGCATCCGAGTTCTTTCATCTCGATAATGAAATCGGCGACTGACTGGACGTCGTTGATCGCCGAGGCTTCGGTCAGCTCGAACCACAACCGCTCTATGGGCGCGTCCTTCTCACTCAGCTTCTCGTAGATGAACTCCAGCAGCGATTGATCGTTCATGGAGTAACCGGACAGGTTGATGCAGACACCGCCAAAATGCCGCGGGTCCGGTGCCTGCTCCCTGAGCCAGTCCAGCATGTGGCCGACCACCCAGCGATCCACCGCCTGCATACGGTCATAACGCTCGGCCATCCGAACAAAGTCCCGACCGGTAATGAGGTTGCCGTCGTCATCGTACATGCTGATCAGCACCTCGTACTGCGCCGCCATGGAGGCTTTGGCGTGCAGAGGTATGATTTTCTGGCAACGCAGCAACATGCGTTCCTCATTCAAATCACTGAGACTGGCAACCTTGGCGGCAATCTGTTCCTGGCGGGCCTGATCCCCGGCATCCAGCGCATACTCCGACACTTTCCCATGACCCTGCTGCCGGGAAGCTGCCAGGGCCTCTTCAGAAGCCCGCAACCAGCGTTCGGCACTGACCAGTGCCGGCAAGGTGGGAACGACGCCGGCGCTGGCAGAAAGCCGGTAATCCCTGCCACCAAATCTGAACTCGGCGGCTTCCACTGCCTTGACCAGATCCCTGGCGGCATCACTGGCACTCTCGGAGGGCACCAGCATGGCAAACTCATTGCCCGCCAGCCTGGCCACAGGCATACCATCCCCCACGTGACTGCGCAGAATATCCGCCACCCGTTTGAGGGTCTCATCGCCGGCCTGGTAGCCGGCAGTATCGTTCAGCAGGCGGAAACGGCGGAGATCCAGACGCACCACGGAGCGCTCGTCTTCCCGGCGGGCCAGTTGCTGATCCAGCATCCGTTCGAACTCCCGGCGCCCCAGAAGTCCCGTCAGCTCATCATGGGTGGAAGCCCAGGACAGCTGGTCGTAGACCTTGCGAACCATGCGGTCGATGCTCTCATCCACCAGTGGTCGCTCGTACTGACTATCGGGGACGATAATCCCCTTGCGCATCTGACGGGCCAGGGCCTCAAGCTCGAGCTCCACCACCCGCATGCCCTGATGGTTCACAAACACGAACCGGCTGAACCCGCGGGCAATCCAGACCAGACGGATATACTGGGGCTCCTTGGGGTTTTCCTGGTCCCGCAGCCAGTCACCGGTGCGCAGTTGCTGGGCCCGATTGATCCAGCGCTGAAGGCTGCGCTGTTCACGATCGGACAGTTTTTTCGTGTCCGGCTGCTCCGGCTTGGCCGGCGGCACCTCAACCAGCTCGGGGCTTTTTTCCGGGCTGCGAACCAGGAACTGCTTGAGCTCGTCACGGATCTGGGATGAGGGCATATGGTTACTGGAAATGGAAGCCAGGCCATCCTGAATGACCCGCAGCAATTCAGGCAGGTTAATCGTGCTGTTGGGGTCGTCGGCGAACGACAGCAGGGAATCAATCACCGCCAGGTAATCCTGCCAGAGCTGGCTGTCAGGCCCCTGTCGGATCCAGGTCAGCGAGAGCAGATCACGCCATCCGCCGTCCAACAGGCTCAGCACCGCCCTGGGAACCTTGCGCCCGCCCAGTTTCTGGTCCAGCACGTCGGCCACGGCCTTCTTGGATTCCGCTACCTTCTGGGCGCCTTCTGCTGCGGCCGTCACACGCTCCACATTCCTGCGATAGACAAGGTTCTGGCGATCGATCAGGGTGTCCAGCTCTTGGACCGTATGCTCAAATACTCCGGTATCCTGCTCAAAATCCGTGGTGATCCGCTGCACCAGCTCATCAACCCGACGCTGGACCACCGGATTGATCCGGCCACCCTTGACACCCAATTGAGCCAGGCGGTTCATCACCCCACGAACCGGGCTGTCCTGGTCATCAAAAAACGCAGGGTCCCTCATGACCACTTTCAGAACGGGCACTTCCAGCTGCCGCATGCGCTGCTGGGCATATTCACTGAGTTTGGGGCTTTCCACCACCGACTTGAAAAAGCGGTCGACCACATCAACCGTTTCCTGCTGTTCTTCATCCAGCCTGTTGTCACCGCTCGCCTTGACCTTCTCTACCACCCGGTCTTTTAAGGGCGCGAGCTCTTCCCCGGCTTCGACGGTCTGTGACTGCAACTGCTGGAGTTCTCTCTGGAGCTCTCCGGGCGACAGTGGTCTGGCGTTTGGCTGGAACGGCATGGGTTCCGGATCGCCGCGGGCCACACGGCTGGCACTCAGGGTATTGAGAAGATTGCGTACAGTTGCAAATGCAGTCTGCGCGGCCTGGGCATAGCCCCGGAATTCGCCACCCAGCATTCCGGGTTTGCGGCGAGGTTGCGCCGATCTGGCGCTGTCCTGTTCCGCCTTTGGGGCTGGTTCCGATGCGTCAGGGGCACTCTCCGCCGATACCGGCTCTGGCTGAACCGTCTCCTTCTTTTGCTCCGGCTTCGCCCCGGCCTGCTCGCTCAGATACTTGCTGAGATCCAGGTCCGGCAAAACGCCGTGTCGAATCAGGATATCGTTGAGTTCCTTGTAAAGAGGCCCCAACTGCTGCAGCACGGTCTGCTCGAAGACCCGCAGGCAGACTTTCTCCACCTCCCGGGAAGCCTTGAGCTGATTGAGTCCATTGTGGAAGGCTTCACAGACCAGGGATGGTCCGAGAGGGTTGTGGTGGCCGGTGGCATTGGCGATGCCAAGCTTGTCCAGCCGGAGCTTGAGCTGCAGAAGGTCGCCGCGGTACTGGGTATCCGCTTTGGTCACCATCACCCGGATGGTCAGCCAGTCCTCGAACTCGCCCTTGTCCACCACCGAGAGCTCGGAGCCGGGAAAGCCTTTTGGGGCAGGCTTCAACGGCGATTCCAGGCTTCTCGCCATCTGGTGCCAGATGACCCGTTGCCGGGCCTGGATCTGCCCCGAGGCGTCCATGTATTCATTCGCCTGTTGATCATTTGAGGCTTTCTGGGCCGCCTGTTTCAGGCCCTCCACCATCTGCACAAAACAGGCATCCATCAACGGCTCGATGAACTGGATCACCGCCTTGGCGGACTGATGCAGAACAAACTGGATCCGGTCGCTGGGGGCCCGGAGAGAGGAGCGATCCTGTCGGCGGGAGCCACCGCACTGCTGCAGCATGGCATCAACCGCTTCGGGGTTCGGGCGGCTGAAATTGACCCCCATGGCGCCATCAATCCGCCGGACAATACTGACGTGCAGTTCATGGCGGCGGGCGCCATCCAGGCCACGAAAACGAACCACCAGTTCCGGCGGCGTGCCGGATGCAAACGCCCGATCCAACTTCTTCGAGGTTTCACTCGAATAGCGAACGAAAAGGCCCTCTGCACAAAAATCGGCGATCTGGCACGGCCACGCCTCACCGGTTCCCAAATCAATCTGAGCGGCAAGCTTGATAGGTTGGCGGGGGCTGCTACGACGTTCTCTCGGATCCATGAACTACCTGATATCTCGCAAAGCCGGAACAGTCACCGGGGACACTGCCCGGTACCGACTCACGTCCCTGAAACGATGGCGGATGCCACCGGCTGCTACTATAGAGACCATGATTGTACTATAGCGGCCTGGCCCCCACAGGCAAACCAATCCACTATAACATCCTGACCCATGAAACAGCTTAGTCAGATCTATCTACTTTTGCTACTGGTAACATTACTGAACGGCTGTTCGACCTTTGGCTACTATTCGCAAGCCGTCAGTGGGCATCTATCCCTGATGATGTCGGGGGAGCCGGTGGAAAAGGTCTTCTCAGACGACACAACACCGGTGGAACTGCGGGAAAAACTTGCATTGGCTCAAAAGGCCCGGGAATTCGCCGCTCAAAAACTGGCCCTGCCGGTGGGAGACGCCTTCAGCGAATACGTGGAGCTCGACAGACCCTGGGTGGTGGTAAACCTGGTGGCCGTACCGGAGTTCTCGCTGGAGCCACACCGTTGGTGCTACCCGGTTCTCGGCTGCCAGGCCTACCGGGGGTACTTCAGCCTGGAAGATGCCCATGCCGAGGAAAGGCTGTTTCTCAATAACGGTTTCGACACGTTCATTGGTGGCGTAACGGCCTATTCCACCCTCGGCTGGTTTGCCGACCCACTGCACACCGGCTTTACCCGACTGTCGGAGGATCGCATGGTCGCCCTGATGTTCCACGAACTGGCCCACCGTGTGGTCTACATCGCCGATGACACCGCATTCAACGAGAGCTTCGCCACCGCTGTGGAGCTTGAGGGGCTCAGACTGTGGTTATCGGAACAGGGCGAGCACGGACAGTTCGAGGAGGCTTTGGGCCGTCTTGCCCGCCGCAACCAGACCCTTGCCCTGGTTGAAGACTTCAGCGCCCGACTGGAGGCTCTGTACGCACAGGCAGACAGCTTGCCAGAGCAGCATCTGCGAACCCGCAAGGCCGCCATCCTCGAGGACCTGGCTCTCGCCTATCAGGAAATTTCCGCAGATTGGCCTGAGCCGGGACCATTCGGGCCGGCACCGATCAGCCTGAACAATGCCAATCTGGCGCTGTTTCGCCAGTACAACCAGCACGTACCCGCGTTCCGGCAGATGCTCCGGGACACCGGCTACGATTTCCCGGCCTTTTACCAGGCAGTGGAGGCGCTCTCCGATAAAACCGAACCCGAGAGGTCCGTGTACCTGGCTGCCCTGTCACAGCGGTTTGAAGAAAACCTTTGAATTCCGCTGGGTGTTATAGGAGGCCAGCTTCGGCCCGGGCAGGGCCTGCACGGTGGAAGGCTGGAAGCCCCGCTCCCGGAACCAGTGCTCCGTCTGGGTGGTCAGCACAAACAGCTTTTGGATGCCCTGCCCCCTGGCCAGCTTCTCCACCATCGCCAGAATCTCGTCACCCCGCCCGGCGCGGCGATAGTTTGGATCCACGGCAAAACAGGACAGCTCGCCGGCACCTTCCTCGGGGTAACTGTAAAGAGCGGCACAGCCCACGATGGTCCCGTCTCGCTCTGCCACGACAAACCGGTCAATTTCGGTTTCCAGCATCTCCCGGGAACGGCGCACAAGAATGCCCTGCTCCTCCAATGGCTGAATCAGTTCCAGAATCCCGCCAATATCCTCAACCCTGGCCTGGCGGAACTGTTCGTAGTGATCGCCGCTCACCAGCGTGCCGGCACCGTCCCGAGTGAACAGTTCTTTCAGCAACGCCCCGTCGTCCACATAGCTAATGATGTGAGCACGCCGTACGCCCTTCACACAGGCATCACAGGCCGCCCTGAGCAGATCCGCATCGTGACCGGTTACCGCACCGGAAGCCAGACGTTCGGACGCCTGACGCGCTGACAGCTCCCTGATCAGGCTGCTGTCCTCTTCCTGCAAGCCGGGATCATCGATAAACACCATCAGCTTTTCGGCCTGCAGCGCCGCCGCTACCTGACTACCAACATCCTCGTAGGAGAGATTAAAGGCGTCCCCGGTGGGCGAATAACCCATCGGCGGTAATAGAACAATGTGCCCCAACTCCAGCAGTTTCTCGATGCCGGCCACATCCACCCGGCGCACCTTGCCGGTGTGGCCAAAATCAATACCATCCAGCACACCCACCGGCTTGGCGGCCACATAATTACCCCCACTCACCCGAATACGGGCATTGTGCATCGGCGAATTCACCAGCCCCATGGAAAGGTGGCTTTCCAGGTAAGCTCTCAGGCCACCGATGGCCTCCATCACCATGCCAAGGTGCTCTTGCGATGTAATCCGCAGCCCTTTGGCAAACGACGATTCCACCCCGGCGCCATCCAGCCGCGCCTGGATTTGCGGGCGGGCACCGAAGGCAACGACCAGCCGCACGCCAAGGCTGCTCAGCAGCGCGATGTCATGGATGATGTTGATAAAATTCCCGTGTTCAATCGCATCCCCCGGTATGGTCAGCACAACCGTACGCCCGCGGTGGGCGTTGATGTAAGGGGATGAATGGCGGAATCCATGCAGCCAGTCGTTTGATTTCAATTCGAATACTCCAAGCTTTTTTCTTTACGCGGCCTGCAATTCAGTTTGACGAACACTGTCGGAAGCCCTCTCCAAAACCGTGGAGCGCCAGGGATGGCGCGACCGAGCCCTACAGGGACGTATTTACGGGCGTGTTTTGGAGAGGGCTCCCGACAGTGTTCAGCCCCCTATTTGACCCGGACTCCGTCTTAAAGGCAAAACTGTCGGATAAGCCCTCGCAGTACTTTAACGGTTGGCTCCAGCTGGGACAGCTCTATAAATTCATCCGGTTGGTGCGCCTGATCGATGGATCCGGGGCCCATGACCAGGGTTTCCAGGCCGAGTTTCTGTAACCAGGGCGCTTCTGTGGCGAAAGCGACTGCGTGGGCCGTGTGACCGGTGAGCTTTTCACAGGCTTTGACCAGGGCCGCATCGGCCGGGGTTTCGAAGGGTGGCACGCCGTCGAAGAGTGGCTCGAATTCCAGCGACAGCTCCCGACGCTCCGCAATCGGCTGGACCTTGCTCAGGATGGTCTGGCGCAGCGTTTCCATGTTCATGCCCGGCAGTGGACGCAAGTCAAAGTGCAGCTCGCACTGGGCGCAGATGCGGTTGGGGTTGTCACCGCCGTGGATGCAGCCCAGGTTCAGGGTTGGAAACTGCACTTCAAAGTTCGGGTTCCGGTATTTTTCCTGCCAGCCTGACCGGAGTGCCAGCAATTCTGTGAGCGCTTCGTGCATTCCTTCCATGGCATTGCGGCCGAGGGCCGGGTTGGAGGAGTGGCCGGACTGGCCCTCGAATTTCAGGCGCTCCATCATGATGCCCTTGTGCATGCGCACCGGTTTCAGGCTAGTGGGCTCGCCGATGACCGCGTAGCGGGCCTTGGGCTTGCCGGCTTCGGCCAGGGCCCGGGCGCCATCCATCGAACTCTCTTCGTCGGCCGTGGCCAGTATGATCAAGGGCTGCTTGAGATCTTCGTTCACAAAGGCCCTGGCCGCCTCGATGGCCAACGGAAAAAAACCTTTCATGTCACAGGTGCCCAGCCCGTACCAGCGGTTGTCCCGCTCGGTCAGGGTAAAGGGATCGCTCTGCCAGCGTTTGTCATCAAAGGGCACTGTGTCGGTGTGGCCGGACAGCACCAGACCACCCGGGCCGCTGCCGAGGGTTCCGATCAGATTGTACTTTCCGGGCATCCCCGGCACTTCCAGGATTTCCACAGAAAACCCGAGAGCCTCGAGCCATTCGGCCAGCGTTCGCACCAAGGGCTCATTGCTGTGATCCCACTTCGCCGACGCGCTGCTGATGGAAGGCAGCGATATCAGGCGGGCAAGCATGTCACGAATGCCCGGCACCGTTGCGGATTTGCTATCGGACTGCGACATAGTTTCCTCTCAGATTCCCACTGGAATCATTGTGCACGGCCACGACGCCAGACTTCAAAGTTGACGATCGCCCTGGTCAACATCGGATAGGCGACTTCACCACCGGCAACCACGCGGGCCACTTCCAGCTCACGCTCGCTGACGCTCACCAGACGACCCTCCACAACATTATCGTTGGACAGGGTTACCCGAACCTGCCGGTCAATCCATTGTTCGGCGCTCTCCAGTTCCGCCGGGTACCAGCTTTCGGTCTCAGGATCTTCTCTTGGCACCACTGGCTCAACCGCCACTTCTGGTGTTTCCTGAACAACAGGCTCGGCCTCGGTCAGAAAGACGTCCGGTACGCCGGCACCATTGTAGCGAACTTGCCAGCTTGGGCCCTGCCCACCGTTGTCATCCACTCTGACAGGAACACCAAACATGGACTGATCCGGTTGCAGGTTCACGGTAAGCTCACCGCCCTCAAGCAGCCACTGCCGGTAAAGCGCCTTCAGCTGATCGCTGGCGGCCAACCCCCGGGCTTCGAGTCCAGCAACCAGCGCGGCCACCGCCCGCCCGGCCCATTCGCCGGTTTCAATGCCGGCTTCGCGGGCACAGTAGGCGGCGATTCGGCGCATCAGGCCGCCATCGCGCAGGGTCAAACGCATAGGCTCGTCACCGTCCAAAACGGACAGTTCGGAATCCTGAACCCGGATTCGGGCATCAGTCCAGTCCAGTTCGAGACTACCGGTGCTGATGGTATTCAGCTCCGCGTGGAGATTGCCTTGGGTCTGGCGCACGAAACCATCGCCGGCCAACGCGGTGATGCCCATGCGGATCAGATCGCCGCTCCCCAGTTGCTGCCGCGGATCTGGCGCACATGACAGGACAAACAGCGCCGGATCTCCCTCACTGTTAACGCCCTCTGCGGTGACCCAGTTCCGGAGCATGGTCGGGTCCAGAGTCAGGCCAAGGCCATCTAGTCTCAGGGTCCACTGGGCCGGCAGACTGGTCGGATCGGCGAGAGCAGACAGCAGGTCAACGGGTGAACCAGTATCAAACTCCGCCCGGGCCATATCCAGCGGCTGGGTAAGCTCGAAATCCTGCCAACTGGCATTGTTGAGAACCAGTCGGCCCTCAATACCGGAGCTGATGCTGCCTCGATGCAGCACACCGTAGGATTCCAGCGCCTGTCTTGCTTCAGCCATGCGCTGGTCTGCCAGCCACCAGACACCTGCCTTGAACGCGGCAAAGCCGATCAGAACCAGTACTACCAGCGTCGCAAGCAGGCGCTTCATCCGGAGACTCCTTGTCGGGTGCCGTCAGTTACGTGAAATCAGGGTGCCGACACCCTCATCGGTGAAGATCTCCAGCAAGCACGCATGAGCGACCCTGCCGTCGATGATATGGGACGTGCGTACACCATTCTCCACCGCACTGAGGGCGCACCGGATCTTGGGCAGCATGCCGCCATGAATCGTACCGTCTTCGATAAGCTCGTTAACCTGCTTGGCCGTGAGCCCGGTAAGCACCTTGTCGTCCTTGCTCTTGAGTCCGGCCACATTGGTCAGCAGGATCAGCTTTTCGGCTTTCATGGCCTCGGCCACCTTGCCTGCCACCAGGTCAGCGTTGATGTTGTAGGAAGCGCCATCGGGCCCCACGCCAATTGGTGCGATCACGGGAATCAGGTTGCTGCGAGTAAGCATGTCGATAACATCCACGTTCACACTGGCAACCTCACCAACATGGCCGATGTCGATGATTTCGGGCCGCTCCAGTTCGGGAGAACGGTTGACCACCTCCAGCTTGCGGGCCCGGATCAGGTTCGCATCCTTCCCGGTGAGCCCCACCGCCATGCCACCGTGGGAATTGATCAGGGAAACAATTTCCTTGTTGACCTGGCCACCGAGCACCATCTCCACCACGTCCATGGTTTCAGAATCGGTGACCCGCATGCCATTGACGAACCGGGACTGGATATTCAATCGTTCCAGCAACTCTCCGATCTGGGGCCCACCGCCGTGGACAACGATCGGGTTAATCCCTACCAGTTTCATCAACACCACATCACGGGCAAAACTGCTCTTCAGGTCTTCGTTTTCCATGGCGTTACCGCCATATTTGATGACCACGGTCTTGCCGGTAAATCTTTGAATATAGGGCAGCCCCCGGCTCAGTACCGAAGCCACCTGCATTGCTGTTTCACGATCCAGCGCCATGTTTTTGCCTTGTTAATCCTGAGTTGTTATCGATCTGCAAATCGTCAGTGGGCTTTCAAATCAAAACTCTGCCACCAGATCCGGCGCTGCCTTCTGCAGCTGGTCCCGGAACACAGACTTGATTCGCTCCAGTGCGTCCTCGGTCTCCGCCTCGAAGCGTAGTACCAGCACTGGCGTGGTATTGGATGCCCGACACAGCCCCCAGCCGTCGGCGTAGTCCACACGGATGCCATCAATGGTGCTTATGTTGCCGTCACCAAAGTCACCGGCCTCGCCGAGCCGTTTTATGATGTCGAACTTGGAGCTTTCGGTCACTTCGACATTCAGCTCCGGGGTGCTGATATCGTCCGGGAAATCCTCGAACACCTCATCACTGTGCCGGTCTTCAATACCCAGGATTTCCAGCAGGCGGGCGGCGGAATAGAGCCCGTCATCAAAACCGTACCAGCGCTCGCCAAAGAAGATATGACCGCTCATTTCCCCGGCCAGGAGCGCGCCAGTCTCTTTCATTTTTGCTTTCATCAGTGAATGTCCGGTTTTCCACATGATGGGCCGGCCGCCCGCTTCGGATATCACACCGGCCAGCCTGCGGCTGCACTTCACGTCATAGAGAACGTCAGCACCCGGATTGCGGGACACCACATCCCGGGCGAACAACATCATCAGGCGATCTGGCCAGATGATCTTGCCGGAATTGGTGACCACGCCGAGTCGATCGCCATCGCCGTCGAAAGCCAGCCCGATGTCAGCACCTTCCGATTCGACACGGGCAATCAGATCCGCAAGGTTTGCCGGTTTGCCGGGATCCGGATGATGGTTCGGGAAGTCACCATCCACCTCGCAGTACAACGGAATCACCTCACAGCCCAACTCTTCAATGAGCATGGGTGCGAGTTCGCCGGCAATGCCATTGCCGGCATCAACGACGACCTTGAGCGGTGCCGCTACCGCAATATCGCCAACAATCCGGTCCAGATAGGCACGGCGGACATCCTCGGTGCTCTGACTGCCCCGACCGCTGGCAAAATCGCCGGTCTGAATTCGCTGATACAGTTTCTGGATGGCTTCCCCCGAGAGGGTTTCCCCGCCCAGCATGATTTTCAGACCGTTATAATTGGAGGGGTTGTGACTGCCGGTGACCATGACGCCAGAACCAGTCTGGAGTTCGTGGGTGGCAAAATAGAGTACCGGTGTGGGCACGGCGCCCACATGAATCACGTTGCACCCGGTGGCCATCACTCCACGAGCAAGGGCATCCGCAAAATCCGGGCTCGAATGGCGACCGTCATAACCAATGCAGAGGCTGTCGACACCACGCTCCAGGGCTTCGGAACCAATGGCCCGGCCGATCACCTCAACGCCCTCGGCAGTCAGGGTTTCGCCGACAATGCCTCGAATGTCATAGGCCCGGAAAATATCCTGGGACAGCTCTACCTGAGGCAGTGCCACCTCTTCTACATCCGGGGTGTCGCCCGAACCAAAGACGGTATCTTCGCCACTGCCAAAACCGAGAACGTCCTCATCGCCATCAAGCATGTCGATATCGAGCATGTCCTTTTCCTGGAACAGAGGTTCATCGCTGCCCTTGGCGGTACCTGCACCGGCCTTCCCGGCAGCAGCCTGCTTTGGCTTCGCCGCTTCGCCAGCCTTGGCGACCCGCTTATCGACAACCTGCGACAACCGGTACAGCACCTCACCGGTTGACGCCACCATATCCCAGCGGAAGGTCGGCAACTTCACCCGCTCTCCGCCAAAAACCTTGTGAGCCCACTGGATCAGAGCGGTCACATCCTGGCGCAGACCTTTCTGGGCTCCGCCCAGCAGGACCCAGACAATAATGGCTGCGATCAGCGCGGGAACCCCAACCAGAATAGCGATCATAAACGTATCCACCGGCGCTGCGGAGGATCTGGCGGGGGTATAGGTTACCGTCCAGTCAGGATTGCCGAGCTTCCGGGATTCGGCGCTTCCGGATCCGTTGCCATTGCTGACTACGGTGCGGGACGAACCTGACACCGTCTGGACCAGCGCCAACTGGCCGCCGAGGCTGGAATTGACCACTTGCAGCAACGGCTGGATCTGGGCGGAGTCGAAGATGATCAGCAGGCTTCCGATGACCGCATTGCTTGTCGGGTTCCGCACCGGGGTGGCCATCTGGAAAAACCAGCGATCATCCCTTGGGAAGGCGTCCGGGAAGAGCCGCTGGCCGGTTTCAGCGCGCCGGGCCAGTTCAAGGCCCGAGAACCCCAACAGTCCCTCATTGCTTGAGGTACGGGGAATGTCACGGTAGGGAAACAGATGGACTGCCTCTATGCCGGGCAGTGAATCCGCCAGCTCCACTTCGGTTGGCGGTATCTCGTTCGGGCTGCTCAGCGCCTGAACCACATGCGGCTGGGTGGCAAGACCATTGACGCTTTTCTGGACCTGGTCGAAATACTGGTTCAGTCGAAGCGCTGCGGCATCGGCCTCCAGCGCTTTCAACGAGCCAAATCGTTCCGTTGCCGAAGGCTGGACCACCAGAAAATGAAGCAATGCAACGGCAATTACGCTCGCCAGAACCACGACCAGTGACTGGTTTACTGCCACGGTATTCAGCCGCTTGAGCTTGGGGCCCGAGGCACTGGCCTTTTCCTTTTTTACCGCCTTCTTCGACGGTTTTTCATCAACGGACGCGTCGGCATCTTTCTTTTTACCCAGCTTCATAGTCCATCCTGCAGTTGTAATTTTATCGTCCTGGACAAGCAGTTACCCGCAAAGTATAGACGCCGGCGCGTGGTTCTGCGTGGCCGGCCTCCTGGTCACCGCGTGCCGGTGGAGCCAAAGCCGCCGTCACCACGGACACTGGCGTCAAATTCCGAAACCACCTCAAAATCCGCCTGGACGACCGGCACCAGTACCAACTGGGCCAGGCGTTCGCCTACATCCACGGTAAAGCTGGTGCGCCCACGGTTCCAGCAGGACACCATCAACTCGCCCTGGTAATCCGAATCGATCAACCCCACCAGATTGCCAAGGACAATGCCGTGTTTGTGTCCGAGCCCGCTTCTGGGCAGGATCATGGCGGCCAGGGAAGGATCTGCAATGTGGATCGACAAGCCGGTCCGGATCAGTTGGGTATCGCCCGGTTCCAGGGTCAGCGGCTCATCCAGGCAGGCTCTCAGATCAAGGCCGGCGGAGCCTTCGGTGGCATATTCGGGAAAGGGAATCTGGTTACCGATACGGTCATCCAGAATACGTACCTGAAGATTTTTCCTGCTCATGAGGTGTCCTGTCGATTGTGGTACCGGTACGCTTCGCTGAATTAGCGGGCGGCCTGGTCGAGATGTTCGCTTATCATTGCCACCAGTTCCCGGGCAATGTTCGTTTTTCTGTTCGGGCCGATAGACGTCTGACCACCTGGCCAGAACACGGTTACCGCATTATTGTCGCTGTTGAAACCAAGGCCCGGCGCCGAAACGTCGTTCGCCACGATCATGTTCAGCTTCTTGCGCTGCATTTTGTCGATGGCATAGCTGGCCACGTCAGTGGTCTCCGCTGCGAACCCCACGGTAAAGGGCGCGTCGTCACGCCCGGCAATGGTTGCCAGCGTATCCGGGTTGCGCACCAGCGAGAGTGCCATGGCCTCACTGGATTTCTTGATCTTGTCTCCGGCGCAGGTTTCCGGACGGTAATCCGCCACCGCCGCCGTCGCAATAAAAAGATCGCAACCCTCATCCACGGCATTCGAGGCTTCTCGCAACATGTCCTCGGCCGTCAGAACCTGGCGCACTTCAACACCGATCGGAGGCGCCAGGGCCACCGGTCCGCTGACAAGAATCACCCGGGCGCCCGCCTTGCTCGCTGCACTGGCCAGGGCGTAGCCCATTTTCCCGGAACTGTGGTTACTGATATAGCGAACCGGGTCGATGGGCTCTCGGGTCGGCCCTGCCGTAATCACCACGGTCTTACCGGAGAGCACCCCCTCGCTACCCCGATCAATAAGACCGAAAATGGCCTCTGGCTCCAGCATTCTCCCGGGACCGGTATCACCACAGGCCTGGGCGCCCTGGTCGGGCCCCCACAATTCGATTTGGGGATCTTCTTCCAAAAGCCGGATATTTCTCTGGGTACGGGCGTTGCTCCACATGGCCTGATTCATGGCCGGCACCACGGCGATGGGCGCCTCGGTTGCACAGCAGACAGTGGTTAGCAGATCGTCTGCCATCCCCTGGGCCAGACGGGCGATGAAATCCGCCGACGCCGGCGCTATCACCACCTGATCGGCCCATTTGGCCAACTCGATATGCCCCATGCCCGCTTCCGCCTCCGGGTCCAGCAAGGAGGTCCGAACTGGCTCGCCACTCAGAGCCTGAAAGGTCAGTGGTGCCACAAAAGCTTCTGCTCCTCGGGTCATCACAACCCGCACCTCATGGCCGGCCTTTTTCAGCTGACGCACAAGTTCGGCGCTTTTATAGGCTGCAATACCACCGGTCACTCCCAACAGGATTCGTCTGGCGGCCATAGGGGCTCCGTTTCCGCATAAAATGAAAGGCTTATAAGATAGCATGCTCAGGCCACAGCGACAGCCTGCCAGGCCAGGCATACGTTTACCGATTGTTACTTTTTGAAGTAACCTTTGTAACCCTGACAGGCCCGTCGCGGCGCAGGAAGCGCCCGGGGCCGGACTTGACCATCGCAAGGAAGCCAAGATGACAGATTCCACCTGGCCCACGGACGAACGTCCGCGGGAACGCCTGCTCGCCCACGGGGCGCCAACCCTCTCCGACGCCGAACTGCTCGCCATATTCCTGCGCACGGGCACCACTGGCATGCCGGTGATGGCACTGGCGCGCCACCTGATTGAGGAATTTTCGGGGCTCCGGGGGCTACTGACCGCCTCCCAGCGCCAGTTCTGCAATGTCAAAGGCCTGGGAACCGCCAAATACGCCCAGGTTCAGGCGGCCATGGAAATGGCACGCCGGGTCATGGAGGAACCACTACGCCCGGGGGACCCCCTGCGATCTCCCGAGGATACCCGGCGCTTCCTCACCAGCCGGCTGGGCACCTATCCCCACGAGGTGTTCGCAGGCCTGTTCCTGGACAATCGTCATCGCGTCATCCAGTACCGTGAGTTGTTCCGGGGCACCATTGACGGCGCGGCCGTCTACCCAAGAGAAGTGGTGCGACAGGCCCTGGAAGACAATGCCGCGGCAGTGATCTTCGCACATAACCATCCCTCGGGCGTGGCAGAGCCCAGCCAGGCCGACATTTCACTGACCCGTCGGCTGAAAGAGGCGCTGGGTCTGGTGGATATCAGGGTTCTTGACCATATGGTTGTTGGCCATGGTGAGGTAATATCCCTCGCTGAACGGGGTCTGCTGTAAAACCGTCTTTACGATGGTGAACGTCAATGCCGGAAAACTGGCCAAATTCCCAACAATTTTTTGCGTTGGGGTGCGAGTTCTGGTATAAAAGCGTCCCTTTCTGGCGGCGTCTGGCGAGCAGCGTTCAGTTTAGAGGCGCGAACGGGGGCGTGATGGCTCCTTTGCAACCAGAGACGCATTAAAAACGAATTCGTATTATTAAGACCATTGCTCAGGTCGGAGGCAAGTATGTCCAGAGTTTGTCAGGTTACCGGTAAGCGTCCGGTATCCGGTAACAACGTTTCCCACGCGATGAACCACACTCGTCGTCGTTTTCTGCCGAATCTGCAGAACCACCGTTTCTGGGTTGAGTCCGAGAAGCGTTTCGTGAAGCTGCGCGTTTCCACCAAGGGCATGCGCATCATCGATAAAAAAGGCATTGACGCTGTGCTGGCCGATCTTCGTGCCCGCGGCGAGAAATTTTAAGGAGCCGCATCATGCGCGAGAAAATCAAGCTGGTTTCATCAGCAGGTACTGGTCACTTCTACACGACCAAGAAGAACAAGCGTAACACGCCGGAAAAAATCGAGATCAAAAAGTACGATCCGGTTGTCCGCAAGCACGTTGCGTACAAGGAAGCCAAGATCAAGTAATTCCTGATCCGGCATCCACATAAAAGCCCGGCCAATGCGCCGGGCTTTTTTGTGGCTCTCTGACACTCAGAACTTCTCCAGGTAACCCTCGGGTAACGCCACGTCCATGGCAATAGGAAGGTGATCTGACATCGGATAGCTGACCACTTCTGAACGTCGGATCTCCAATGAGGGACTCACCAGAATATGGTCGAGGGCCTTCTCGGGCCGCCAGCTTGGAAAACTGTGGGCTGTGTCTGGCAAGGGCACCAGATCGGTTTCCTTGAGGGGTGTCTGGGTAAGCAGCTGCTCCGCATGAGCGTTCATGTCTCCCATCAGAACCACATGCTGGTAATCAGCGATCAACTCCCGGATGTAGCCTAACTGGCGTTGCTGGGCCGTCTTGCTCAGAGACAGATGCATCAGCACCAGCACCAGAGGGTCATGCTCGGTGCCATAGCGGGCGATGATCGCCCCCCTGCCCGGGATCAGCCCCGGTAACTTATGCTCGGTAACGTCGAGGGGCCGGTACCGGCTCAACAGACCATTGCTGTGCTGAGCGATCTGGCCAAGATTCCGGTTCAGCTGCTGGTACCAATAGGGAATGCCGGCCGCTTCGGCCAGGTATTGCACCTGGTTGATGTAGCCGCTGCGCAAACTGCCGCCGTCGCACTCCTGCAAGGCCACCACGTCGTAGCTGCGCAGCAGAGAGGCAATCCGGTCCAGATTCTCGATTCGATTGCGATGGGGCAGTATGTGCTGCCAGCTTCGCGTGAGATAGTGACGGTAGGAAGAGGTATTGATACCCACCTGAATGTTGAAGGTGAGCAGGCGAATGTGTCGTTGCGGCTCAAACTCGGGGACATGCTCGGTCCCGGAGCAGGCACCCCTCGGCCCGCCGGCCGGCTTCAGGATGCCATTCAACTGCTTTCTTATATGCTTGTACATAGTGGCGGTCTCAACCGGCCGGCTGCTTGTTGAACTCGGTTCTGGCTCTTTGGCGCTCCCTTACTCCACCTCGCCCCGCTCTTTGGCGACAAGGTAGTCCACCACTTCCAGAACGGCCTCGTGGCTACCGGCCATGGATGCACTGACAGTGTACTTGCCATTAACCAGCATAGTCGGAGTTCCGGTGATCCGCGCGCCACGGATTTTCGACTGGGCTTTCTGCATGCGGGCATTCACACCGAAGCTTTTATAGGTGCTGACAAATTCATCCGGATCCACGCCATAATCTGCAACGAAGTCCGCCAGGGCTTCCGGCGAATTCAGGGGGCGGCGCTCGCCAGCAAGCGCATCGAACAGCGCATCATGGACCTTGTCCAGCTCACCCATGGCTTCCAGGGCGTAAAAGGCGTAGGCATGGGGCTCCCAGTTTCTGCCGAGCGCCGCAGGAATCTTCACATAGTTGACGTAATCCGGTGCATCGGCCGCCCAGGCCTCAACCAGGGGCTTGAAGTTGTAGCAATGGGGACAGCCATACCAGAAGACTTCGGCTACTTCGATACCAGAATCGCTATCGGTTCTTACCGGGTTATCCAGACGATTGTAATGAGTCCCTTCTTTCCACTCTGCGGCGTTGGCCTGGCCAGAAACCGACAGTGCCAACAGGAGCAGGAAAACCATTCTGAAGGATCGAAACATGAAACATCTCCGGTTATTTGAATATCGTTTTGGGAGGATTATGACCCAGCGTACCTGAAAAGTTCCACAGGTCGGCAGTTACAGAAACGAAAGGCAACAAAAAACCCCGCACCAGGCGGGGTTTTCGGTACAGTCCGGCGATTTCAGTTCAGGCCGGAGATGTAGCTGGAAACCGCTTCGATCTCGGCATCGGTCAGCTTCGAGGCGACATCCATCATGATCGATGCGTTCGTGCCGGCATCCCGGGAACCATCGCGATAGGCATTCAGCTGCTTGATCAGATACTCTGCGTTCTGACCACCGAGAGCCGGGTAACCGGCCGGCTCGTTGCCAACACCTTGCGGGTTATGACAGCCGGCACAGGCCGGTACGCCCGTTGCCATGTTGCCGCCACGGTAAAGTGCCGCACCCTGATCGACCAGATCCGGATCAGCCTGACCAACCACCATGTCCTGGGCGTTGAAGTAGGCAGCCAGGTCCTGCAGATCCTGGTCGTTCATGTTGTCCAGAATACCGGTCATTTCCGCGATATTCCGCTCTTTGTCCTTGATCAACACCAGTTGGCGATACAGGTATTTTTCGCCCAGACCGGACAGCTTGGGATAAGACCCCATAATGGGCTTGGCACCATTCTGGCCGTGACAACCGGCACATACCGCTGCGTTCTGTTCGCCTGCTTGAGGATCTCCCGCCCCGTGCGCCATCGCCGTGAGGCCAACACCGAGAACTACTCCTGCGATCAGTTTTTTCATGCTCGCTCCGCTTCTCTCATCTTTTAAGGGTATTCTTCGCTATGCAGCCGGTAGGCGCTGACCAGTTCAGGCTCAAAACCGGGGCTGACAGCGGTCGCGCGCAGCGCGCCGCCCGGAATTGGTGTAGCATTATACATTAATCCCTGATAACTGAAATCCAAAGGAAAGCCAACCGCTGTGGACCCTGATCTGACTCAAAAAAGCCTCTCTTTCAACAGCGCCCGATTTCTCATCAGCGCTTCCCGTCTGGATGAGTGCCCGCCGGATTTCGGTGCCGAAGTCGCCTTCGCCGGCCGCTCCAACGCCGGAAAATCCAGCGCCCTGAACGCAATCACGGCCAACGGCAAGCTGGCCCGGACCAGTAAGACTCCCGGGCGTACCCGGCTCATCAACTTCTTCTCTCTCAACCGAGAGAACTGCCGAATGGTCGATCTTCCCGGATACGGCTACGCCAAAGTATCCAGGGACATGAAAGACGACTGGCAGCAACACCTCGGTCACTACCTGAATGACCGGCGCTGTCTGCGTGGCCTGGTTCTGGTGATGGACATTCGTCATCCGCTGACCGATTTCGACCAAATGATGGTGGAATGGTGCGAGCATAACAACCTGCCGCTGATGATTCTGGCCACCAAAGCCGACAAGCTGAAGTTCGGCCAGGCCAAAACGGCCATGCTCGGCATCGCAAAGGATCTGAAAGCGTACACCTGCGTGGAACACCTGATCATGTTCTCTGCAACGTCAAAACGGGGCGTGGAGGAGTGCCGGGAGGCGTTGATCGACTGGCTGGAAGCGGAGTAACACGGAATTACAGGGTGCCACCACACTCGATCCGGTAACCAAGGTCAATCACCCGTTGGTCCATGGTCGCGCCGGAAAGGCGAGCAATAAGGGCCTCAGCGGCCCTCTGGCCCACCTGCTCACGTGGCGTAATAACACTGGCCAGTGTCGGTACCATGACCTGGCCAACATCGTGGCCATGGAAGCCGGCTATCGCCATCTGACCCGGCACTTCGATACCCTGCCGCTGGCACTCGTAGAACGCGCCTATAGCCACGTCGTCGTTGGTGCAAAATATCGCGTCAGTGTCCGGCGCTTCAATGAGTATGCGCTGAAGCAATGTGGCGCCGACACTGAATGATGAGCGCTGTTCACTGCGCAGGGTGACGGGAGTCAGCCCCTGCTCCTCCATGGCGCGGGTGTAACCTTGCTGTCGCTGCAACGTGCGGGCATCCAGCCGAACCGCCAGGTACACCACATGGCGGCGACCGCGACGAATCATCTCACGCACCATGTCATAGGCCGCACGCACATTGTCAAAGCCCACCGCCTGCTCGAAGGGCGTCGTGTGGGTGTCCATGATTTCCACCGTGGGCACGCCCGCAGTCCCCAGCATTCGCAGGGTGCGGTCAGTGTGCTGGCTTTCCGACAGGATCACGCCATCGACGTTATAGGACAGCAGCGAGGCCAGACTGCGCTCTTCCACCTCGCGGCTGTAACCGTAGTGGGCCAGCATCAGGTGATAGCCCGCCGGCTCGGTGACAGATTCGATCCCCTTGATGACATCGGCGAAGACCTGGTTAGTCAGCGATGGCAGCAGCACCCCGATTGCATGACTGGTGGATTTGGACAGCAAGTCCGGCGCCCTGTTCGGGATGTAGCCCAGAGCCTCTGCCTCGGCGAAAATACGCTCGCGCATGTGTTCAGACACATTATCGCCGCCCCGCAGGCAACGGCTCACGGTCATTTTCGTGGCACCGACCCGATCGGCAATATCCTGCAGTGTTGGGCGCTTCTTCTTCACCATTCAGTTTTCCTGCCCCTGGTCAGATGTACCCAGCGCTGACAGGCAGCGCTCAACAATCCGGTCGGGCGGTTCGCGCACGTCCACGACAATGACCCCTTCCTCGGGTTCCGGCTCCTCCAGTGTGCGAAACTGGCTTTCGAGCATGATCCGACCGTTGAAATAGTGATCCTCCCGACTGGAATGCCGGGACCAAATGGTTTCCATGTCGCCCTTGAGATAGACAAACTGCAGTGACGGATTACCCGACCTCAGCCGTCCACGGTACGCCCGCTTGAGGGCAGAACATGCCAGCACCAGACCGCCTTGCTCACCCTCGACCAGCCCCGCCAGATCATCCAGCCAACCGCTGCGATCGGAATCGGTCAGCGGCACACCGCTGGCCATTTTGGCTACGTTGGCTGGGCTGTGGAAGTCGTCGGCGTCGAAAAACGGCACCTGAAGACGTTCCGCCAGCCGGGTACCAATCAGGCTTTTGCCACACCCGGACACACCCATGACGATGATTTTGGAAACACTCATATCACTGCCACCACAAAGCCAGTTGCGGGAATGCAATCAACAGGGCCAGCGCAACAATCTGCAAGGCAATAAACGGCAGCAGTGACCGGAAGATCTCGCCGAGGGTGATGTCTTTGGGGGTTACCGTTTTCAGATAGAACGCGGCCGGGCCAAAGGGCGGCGACAGGAAGGATACCTGCATATTCATACAGAACACCACACCGAACCAGATCGGGCTGTAGCCCAGCTCCGTAACAATGGGCACGAAAATCGGCATGGTCAGCAGAGCCACCCCGACCCAGTCCAGGAACATGCCCAGAATCAGCAGAATAAACATCATGAACAGGATGGTCGTCAGCCTATCGCCGCCACTGACCGCAAACACCATCTCGCGGACAAACTCGATACCGCCCATCAGGTTGTAGACACCCACAAGAGCGGTGGCGCCGATGCCGATCCAGATGATCATGCCACACACCCTCAGGGTACTGATCGTGGCTTTGCGCACCATGGCCAGAGACAGTTCGCCCCGGATCCAGGTACTGATGGCAATACCCAGCACACCCAGGGCCGACGCCTCGGTAACCGACGCCACGCCGCCGTAGATGCTGCCCAACACGACCACTACCGACAGAATCGGGAACAGCAGGGCCTTGAAGAAGTTCGGCGCCGGGTTGTCCGGCTGATCCTCGTCGGAGGGAATGGGGGCCATCTCCGGCTTCAGCCAGACCCTGACCAGCACGTAGCCCATGTAGAGTAGCGCCAGGATCAGCGCGGGCAGGAACGCGCCCTTGAACAGGTCACCAATGGAGACGTTTGCGGTCAGGCCATAAATGATCAGGACAATGCTCGGCGGCAACATGGTCCCCAGCGCACCCCCGGCACAGGTGGTGCCAATGGCCAGCTTGCGATCGTAACCCAGGCGCAACATCTGCGGCAGTGCCAGAATACCAAGCAACACGGTTTCGCCACCGATCACCCCCGACATGGAAGCGAGAATCACCGCCACCACCAGGGTCTGGAGGGCGACACCACCGCGCAGCTTGCGGCCAAAACGGGCCATGGCATCAAACAGGTCCCGGGCAATGCCGGAATGGTCCAGTAGCGATGCCATCAACACGAACATGGGCACTGCCAGGAAAACGTAGTTGCCGATAAAGCTGTACAGACGGCTGCTGACGATCGGCAGCGCGTCCGGGCCAAACCAGCCCAGGGCAAAGACGAGGGCTACCAGGCCGGTGGCAAAGGCCAGCTGCATGCCGGTCAGCAACAGCACGATCAGCATCACCAGCATCAGCAGGCTGCCGTAGCCAATTCCAAGGGAAGCCAGCTCAAACATTGTCTTTCTCCCCGGACGGTGCCGGACCACGCAGATCACGGAGCAGGTGCAGGATGAACTGAAGGGTCATGACAGCAATGGCTACCAGAATGATCACCTTCAGTAAGGCGGGAAACGGCGGATTCCAGGCCGACCCGGAAGTCTCCAGACGCCAGCCACCCCAGGGGGCCCATACAGCGCCTTTGGCCATGAACCAGCTGGCATAGAGCATCATCAGGCAGAACGCCAGCCCGAACAGATGGTGAACCACCCGCAGCCAGCGCTGGACGGCCGGGGACACTGCGTCGTAGATCAGTACGATACGCACATGGCGATCAGTCGCCAGTGCATAGAGCCCACCCAGCACGAATAGAGTGGCACCGGCGAAGGTCACCGTTTCATGCACCCAAAGCGTTGGCGATCCGAATACATATCGGCGGACAATCTCGTAGAAAGACACCAGAACAATCAACGCGAACACCAGGCTCAGCTTTTTCCCCAGCCAGACAATGGCACGGTCAAGGCGGGTAAAGCCGATATCCTCGTCGGTTTCGGGCAGTAGATCACCCTGGCCCGGAGTGCTTTCCGGCCCGGAGGAAAAGTTTGCAGCAGACATAATCAACTCCGCGCACTGGGCAGGCCTTGCCCGTCCAGTGACTGGTTACGGGGCATCGCCTTCAGAGCAGGCCCTGGGATTCCAGATAGCTTGTTACCGATTGATAGACTTTCTCGGCATTGGGGGATTGCTCAGCGTATTTCTTCCACTGATCCCGGGCAATGGTGCGGAACTTCCGACGCTCTTCCGCCGACCAGTCATGAACGGTTATATCAGGATTGTCGCGGGCTTCCCTGACGGCCTTCTTGTCAGCCATGGCCAGCTGGGTGCTGATATCCTGGGCGAAGTCCCGGGCCGAGACGGTCATGATTGTCTGAATGTCCTCGGGAAGCTTTTCCCAATCCTCCAGGTTCATGGCAATTTCGATCAGCGGCAGGGAGTGGAAGCCCGGGTACACCGGATGCGGGGCAATCTCGTGCAGGCCGGCTTCGTGGTTGGTAGAAAACACCGTGTAGTCGGCGGCATCAATAACACCCTTGCTCAGTGCCGTGTATACCTCGGAACCTGGCAGATTCACCGGCGCTGCCCCGGCGGCGGCAAACACCGACTGCACCAGACCTTCCGGTGCACGCATCTTGAGGCCTTTCAGGTCCTCCACACCGTCTAGAGGCTTCTTCGAAACAAACGACTCCAGGCCAGTGCCACCACCGCCAACAAACTTCACGCCATAGGGCGCGTAGAGCTCGTTCATCAGCTCATAGCCACCGCCATAATTGATGTAATCGATGAGCTGGTCCGGGCTGGACCAGGCGCCCACGGTATTGCCAATTAGCCCGAACGCAGGATCCTTGCCGGAAAAATAACCGGTAACCGATACATGGCCATCCAGAACGCCCATATTCATGGCACCGAGAGTCTCGGTATGGCTTACCACACTACCCACGGGCAGCAGATCAATCGCAACACGGCCACCTGTCATTTCTTCGACGCGGTCAGCCCATTGTTGCTGAATCTCGAAGTTCTTGACGCCTGAGGGATCGGAGGACTGGAACTTGAAGGTGTAGTCCGCCGCGAAGGCGTTAAAGGCAAGTGCAGCTGACAGTACGCCAGTTGCGAATCGGGTTGGGAACATAATCGCGTCTCCTGATTGTTTTTGTGCCGGCATATGTTACCGGTAACATATGCAGCGTATCTAATTCGGAAACCACTTACAAGGGTGTTTTTTGAGCAGGAAACAGCAGGGAATAAAAAAACCGGCCTACCAAAAGCAGACCGGTGAAACGTCAGGGTTTGCGACGTGCTAAAACCTGAGATCGCACTCAGGAGACGCAAGGAATGTCCGAATTCCCAACGTCACCCTTGTGACTCTAATCTTCGCGCAAAGTTCCAGGTTAGATCATTTTTTGACCAGATTTTCGGGTTTCACTTACACACCGCGGAACCTGGAACATCTCAGTCGTGCAATGCCGGGCGGTATTTTTCTCTCAGGGCCATCACGCGCTCCCGATACGCCGGTGTCAGATAGGGAATTTCGAGTGTCAGCACCTGATAGATGCCCTGCTTCAACTCGGTGAGGGTAAGGCAGGCCGATTCCTCGGCTGCATGGGCTGTTTTCAGGAACGCCATCCAGTTGGTAATCACCAGCCACACATTGAGCGACATCGCCGACCGCAGGTCCTCCTCCTGGGGCTCAATAATGCCGGCTTCCGCCAGTTTCTCGAAGATCCGACTGATGGATGCCAGGCAGCGATTGGTGAAATCGCGATAGTCCTGCCGCAACCTTTGATCGCTGTCCAGAAGGTATTCCAGATCCCGGTGGAAGAATCGGTAACTCCAGAGACCGTCAAAGACCGATTCCAGATAAAAGGTCATGTCGTCCAGGGTCATGGCCCGGTCTTCCGGAATATCCAGGTAGAAATCCACCAGCTTTTCGTATTCCAGGAAGATCTCGTAAATGATGTCCGACTTGTTGCGAAAGTGGTAATAGAGGTTGCCCGGCGAAATGGCCAGGTGCGCTGCAATGTGATTGGTGGTGACGTTGCGCTCGCCCCGTTCGTTGAACAGCTCCAGGCTGGAGAGCAGTATTTTGTCTCTTGTCTTCATAGACCCGTCGGCGTTTGTTGTTGTACAGCTCACAGATGGCCTGATTCGCCATCCGGCCCCGCTTGACTCACTAGAGTATATACTCTAATAATACCCCCAGACGCAAACTGAACACTTTTTCGCCAATTGTTCAGTATCCGAAATGCCAGGCCGCGAACCAACTCTGGTCGCGGCCACAGAGGAGCAAGCATCATGGGAGCCACTGTCGTTCAGCTCACCGAGAGCAAGAAACAGATCCAGCACACCCACCGGGTGTTCGAAGATCAGAAAAAGGCGTTCCGTAACAACCCCATGCCTTCCCTGGCGGAGCGGCAGGAGAACCTGAAGCGCCTTAAACGGGTACTGCTGAGCAACCAGGACCGGCTACTGGATGCCATTGACCGGGATTTCAGTTGCCGTTCGAAGGACGAATCCCTGATTGCCGAGGTCATGCCGTCAATCCAGGGCATCAACTACACGCTCAGGAACCTCAGTGGCTGGATGAAGCCATCCAAACGCCACGTATCCGTGCTGTTCCAGCCTGCCAGCAACAAGGTCCACTACCAGCCCAAGGGCGTGGTAGGTGTGATCGTGCCCTGGAACTATCCCCTGTATCTGGCGGTGGGTCCTCTGGTCGCATCCCTGGCCGCAGGTAACCGGACCATGATCAAGATGTCGGAATACACACCCCATACCTCGGCCCTGTTCAAGGAACTGATCGAAGCCAGCTTCCCGGAAGACCTGGTCTCGGTGATTACCGGGGAGGCTGACGTGGCTGCGGACTTCTCGGCGCGCCCGTTTGACCATCTGCTGTTCACCGGCTCTACGTCAGTAGGCAAGCTGGTCATGAAGGCAGCGGCTGAGAACCTGACGCCGGTCACCCTGGAGCTGGGTGGCAAATCCCCGGCCGTGGTCTCGCCGGATGTACCGATGGAAGACGCTGCGCAGCGGATTGCCTTTGGCAAGGCGTTCAACGCAGGGCAGACCTGCGTGGCGCCAGACTACGTGCTTTGTCCCGCCGACCGGGTGCAGTCGTTTGTCGACGAATTCCGGGCCCGCTTTTCCGAGATGTACCCGAGCCTGCGGGACAACGACGATTTCACCGCCATCATCAATGAGCGGCAGTACGATCGCCTGCAAAGCTACCTGGAGGACGCCCGGGAGAAGGGCGCCGAGCTGGTGGAAATCAATCCGGCCCGGGAAAATCTCAAGGATGGCACCCGCAAAATTCCTCTGACACTGGTCCTGAAAACCACGCCGGACATGAAGGTGATGCAGGATGAGATCTTTGGTCCGATTCTGCCGGTCGTCAGCTATGGTGGGCTGGATGAAGCCATCCATTACATCAATGACCGCCCGCGGCCCCTTGCCCTGTACTTCTTCGGATACGACAAGACCCAGCAGCAGCATGTGGTAGACAACACCCACTCCGGTGGCATGTGCATCAACGACTCACTGATGCACGTTGCCCAGGACGATCTGCCGTTTGGTGGCATCGGCGATTCCGGTATGGGGCACTACCATGGCCGCGAAGGGTTCCTGACCTTCTCCCATCACCGCGCCATTTTCACCAAGCAGAAATTCAACAGCGGCAAGTTTGTCTATGCGCCCCACGGGACTGCGGCGCACAAGATGGTTTACAAGTTCTTTATCCGCTAGGGCCCATTTGTGGGAGTCTGTCGAGGGCCGGTTCTGCCTTCCGAAACACGCCGTTAATACGTCCGTGTAGGCTTGAGCAAAACATCCCTGTTTTGCACAGTTTCGGAAGGCAGAACCGGCCCCCGACGATCAGACAACGTCAGTGCCTTCAATAGAACAATAACGAGAATACACCCATGCAGAAACAGCCCCCTGATCCGTCAGGACACCCTCAATTTAACGATCTCAACCGCCGAAGCTTTCTCAAAACCGGACTGGGCGGCGCTCTTTTTCTTGGTACCGTCAGTGTCACCGCCGGGCTGAGCGGTTGCGCGACGCAACCAGCGGGCAGACTCAGTGCCGTTGGCACCCGTATGGATGCCAGTTACCAGTTCCGGTTTTTGACCGAGGATGACATAGCGCTGTTCGAGGCCCTGCTGCCCGCCATGGTTGGTCCGGGTTTGCCAGAGCAGCCCCAGGCCAGAAACATGGCAATTGCCGGGACGATCGAGCGAATTGACGCCGGCATCCACAAGTTCGGACCGGCCAACCAGAAGGAACTGCGGCGACTGTTTGATCTGTTGAACTTCGGGCTCACCCGCGTGACCGTTGCCCGGGTCTGGTCCAGTTGGCCGAATGTAACCACAGAGGAAGCGGATGCGTTTCTGGAACGCTGGCGCACCAGCCGTATCGGGCTGTTCAACAATGGCTACATAGCGCTGACCAAGATCAGTAACGTGGCGTTTTATGGCTATCGCGATTTCTGGCACCTGTCCGGCTACCCCGGACCGCCCCAGTATGCTGTCGACGCACTACCACAATTCCAAAACGCCTGATTGCCAGCTGATCTGACGGAGCAAAAGCATGTCATTAACCGATCGTATTGCCCGGGGCCTGGAATCGGGCTGGAAAGTCACCGATGGTGCTCGACTGACGGAAAGCCTGACCACGGAAGCCGACGTTGTTGTTATCGGAACCGGCGCCGGTGGTGGGACCACTGCAGAGATTCTCGCTCGCAGCGGATTGTCCGTCATCCTCGTTGAAGAAGGCCGGCTGTATTACCAGAAAGACTTCAAGATGGACGAGCAGACCTCCTATGCCAACCTCTATCAGGAAGGCATGAGCCGGGTTACCCGGGACGGAGCGATCGCCATTCTTCAGGGCCGCTGTGTTGGCGGTTCCACCACGGTGAACTGGACCAGCAGTTTCCGTACACCAGAGCCGACCCTGAACTATTGGGCCGACCAGTTTGGACTGGAAGACCTCCGCCCGAAGGCCATGGCGCCCTGGTTCGACGGCCGGGAAGAACGGCATTCCATGTCGCCCTGGCAGGTAGACCCCAACGTCAACAATGACATCCTGCGCCAGGGCTGTGAGAAACTGGGCTACAGCTGGCAGATCATTCCTCGCAACGTCAAAGGTTGCTGGAACCTGGGTTATTGCGGCGTCGGCTGCCCGACCAACGCCAAGCAGGGCGCCCTCATGACCACCATCCCCGGTGCACTCGACAACAACGCCCGCCTGTTCCACAGCCTGCGCGCCGACCGCCTGGTCATGAACCAGGACAAGATCGACCACCTGGAAGCCTCTGCCTTTGCGGATGATGGCGTCACCCCAACCGGGATCAAGGTCACGCTCAAAGCCCGACACTTCGTGGTCGCCGCCAGCGCCATCGGCAGCCCCGGCCTGCTGCTCCGCTCCGACATCCCGGACCCGAACCAGCGCATCGGCAAGCGCTCATTCATCCATCCGGTCAACGCCACCGTCGCCCAGATGCCTCAGCGCGTCGATCCGTTCTACGGCGCGCCCCAATCCATCTACTCCGACGAATTCAACTTCCGCGACGGCGTCGACGGCCCGGTTGGCTACAAGCTCGAAGTACCGCCCTTGCATCCTGGCATGTCCAGCGGCGTCATCCCCGGCCACGGCGAAACCCAGATCAACAACATGGCCGGTCTGCCCCACATGCAGTCCGTCATCGCCCTGCTCCGGGACGGCTTCCACCCCGAAAGCCCCGGCGGCACAGTATCCCTACGCGACGACGGCAGCCCGGTACTGGATTACCCGGTCACCGACTACCTCTGGGAGGGCCTCCGCAAGGCCTTCCACACCATGGCCGAAATCCAGTTCGCCGCCGGCGCCGAAAAAGTCCGCCTGATGCACCTGGATTCCGACTGGTACACCAACTGGACCGACGCCAAAGCCGCCATCGACCAACTCCCCATGGCACCCCACCGCGTCCGCCTGTTCACCGCCCACCAGATGGGCGGCTGCGCCATGGGCGCGGACCCGGCAACCTCGGTTGTCAACGGCTTCGGCGAGCACCACCACGTCAGCAACCTCAGCGTGCACGATGCCTCGATTTTCCCGACCAGCATTGGGGCAAACCCGCAGCTGTCGGTCTATGCGCTGGCAGCGAGGAACAGTACGAGGTTGGCGCAAAAACTGAGTGAGACTTAATGAAGCTGACGGGGAGGTAAAACCCATGGTCAGCTCGCGCCTGTGGCTGACCTCCTCCCGGGAATGTCGAAGGCCAGGGATGGCCTGAGCCAAGCGCACATGGATGTGCTCGGAGCGTTTCCCGGGAGGAGGCCAGCCACAGGCGCATGGCACGAGCCCTGGAACGCATGCACAGGGATGCCCGGACTACAGCACCAAAGGTGATCCTGATATCCTGTTAGCCTCAAACAAAAGGAGCTGTGCATGTCCAAAGTCATCTACCCGGGCACCTTCGATCCCATCACCAACGGCCACACCGACCTGATCGAACGTGCCGGCCGAATGTTTGATGAAATCGTCGTCGCCATTGCCTACAACCCCAAGAAACAGCCACTTCTCGACCTCGCAGAACGCTGCGAACTGGTCCGCCAGGCAACTGCGCATCTCCCCAATGTCAGCGTCACCGGCTTCAGCAACCTGCTGGCCGATTTTGTCCGTGAACAGGGCGCCACCGTGATCCTCCGGGGACTCCGGGCGGTATCGGATTTCGAATACGAATTCCAGCTGGCCGACATGAACCGCCGTCTGGCTCCGGAAGTGGAAAGCGTTTTCCTGACACCCGCCAATCACCTGTCCTACATCTCCTCCACCCTGATCCGGGAAATCGCATCCCTGGGCGGCGATGTATCGGAATTTGTCGATCCGGCGGTAGAGGCTGCACTCAAAAAGAAATTCAGCTGAATTTGAAGCCGTAAAAAAGCCCCGGTCAACGGGGCTTTTTTACGACAGGGAACCAGGCCTCAGAGCAACGGCGGCAAAGGGATCTCCACCCCGTTCACCTCGAGCATGAGGTCTCTCATACTGGCATCAAGCACCAGTCGATCGTCTTGCTGGACCAGCAACCCTTGTTTGATCAGGGGTGCCAGCTGCAACCGGAACTCCGGATATTCCTCCGCGAGCGCAACCGGCAGACTCAGATCCATTTCACCGGTCAGTTGCTGCATCACCATCAACATCTCGCCTTTCTTATCGGCTGTCAGCTCCGGATGGGAAATACTGGCGCTGCCCTCCACCACACCTTCCGGCGTGGTTACGGTCAGTTCCGGAAAACCAACGGAGAAGCCGGCAGCTGCAAGGTCACGCAGGGCTGTGTTTACCTGCTGCATGGCAGTCATCTGCTGCTCGAACTGCTGAGGACCACCGGAAGCCTGGTTGAGCGCAAGGGCCTGCAGTGATGACAGGCTTTCCGTCAGCCCACTCCAGGCCGCCACGTCCAGCCCTGACAGTTCGAACACCAGCCGCTGGGGGCCATACGTCTCATCGGCCGTTGCAACTCTGGCAACCTCGAAAGCCATGCGCGAATCCAGGCGCTCGCCATCACTGACCGGCTCACTGCTGCTGCGAATCGAGATTTCCTGGAGCGTGAAGGGAGTCTCCGCAACCGGAGTCACCGCCAACGAGTCCACCACAATTTCCCCGGAGCCGGTCCAGACCTCGCCCGTCAGATGGCTCATGGTCTGCTCCAGGCGCAGGTCACTGACTCGAACATCCAGATCCGGACCAGACAGAGTCAGGGCCGGCCAGACCATCAGGGCATCGGCCTGTGATCCGGAGTCACTGATCTCGATTCTTGCCAGACCGCCACTCGAGGCCAGAGTCTCTCCGGTATCCGCGTCAGTAACGCGCATCTCGGGCGCTTCGAGTTCAAGCACTGCGGTGCCCCAGAGTCGGGTTTCCAGGGTCAGCCTTGGCTCCTCGCCGGAAAACCAGTCCGTATCCCCTGCAGACCAGCCGCCCTCGGGCTCGAAATCCATGAGGCTGCCGGTCACCCCATGGGTCACTGTGGCACGATAGGCAAACTGTTGGGTTTCTCCGGTTTCCGGGTTTCTGAGGTTGACCGAACCATTGAAACGGGCATTGAGAATGCCCCTCTGGTAGTTTTCGGTTTCCATGCGGAGGAACGGTTGCGCACTGTTCACCTCCTCCGTTGCCTGCTGCCACTGCTGTTCAGTCACGTACCCCACGATCCAGGGCAGACCACCGGCTACAGCCAGTACACCGGCACCAGCAATCATCCATTTGGCATTCAAACGCATTCTCCAGTTCGGGACTCAGGTTTTTCCGGTCAGCCGTTCCAGCAGCACCAGTTGGGAGGCCAGGCGTTCTTCGTCTTCGCCAGGCTGGTTCTGGATATAGCTGCCGTCCGGTTGCAGCACCCAGGACTGGCAATTATCCGCCAGGTAGGTATCCAGATCCTCCCTTACCCGGGAAATCAGCTCAGGGTCATCCAGCGGAAAAGCGGTTTCCACACGGCTGAGCAGGTTCCGCTCCATGCCGTCGGCGCTGGAACAATACACATCCGGGCGGCCGTTGTTGCCGAAGTAGTATACCCGGGTATGCTCAAGGAAACGTCCGATGATGGACCTTACGCGAATATTCTCCGAGAGGCCCGGCACTTCCGGCCGCAGACAACAGATACCGCGGATAATCAGATCGATTTTCACGCCCGCCTGGGAGGCCCGGTAAAGCGCCTTGATCAACTGGAGCTCGGTGAGCGCATTGAATTTGAAGATAATCCGGCCTTTCTCGCCATAGCCGGCTTCACGCTCAATAAGGCTGAGCAGGCGCGAATGGAGGGTAAATGGCGAATGAAACAGCTTCTTGATCTTCAGGGCCTTGCCCATGCCCGTGAGCTGCTGGAACAGCTTGTTGACGTCGTCACCGATGGACTCATCGCAGGTCATGAAGCTGTAATCGGTGTACAGGCGGGCATTACCGGCGTGATAGTTACCGGTACCCAGGTGGACATAACGACGCAGTCGGCCCTCCTCGCGACGGACAATCAGGATCATCTTGGCGTGGGTCTTGTAGCCGACCACACCGTAAACCACGATCACCCCGGCCTCCTGCAGGCGGCTGGCCAATTCCAGGTTCTCCGCCTCGCTGAAACGGGCCCGCAGCTCGATGACCGCAGTAACTTCCTTGCCACGACGCGCGGCATCCGCCAGGGCTTCAACAATTTCCGAATCGGCGCCAGTGCGGTAAAGGGTCTGTCGAATGGCCAGAACCTGGGGATCCTTCGCGGCCTGGCGCAGCAGATCCACCACCGGACTGAAATTCTCATAGGGGTGCAGAAGCAGGATCGGACGCTTGCGAATGGCGTCGAACATCGATTCCTTGTTGCGGATCTGCCGGGGAATTGATGGCGAAAAGCCGGAATAGGTCAGATCCTGCCGGTCTACCAGCCCACCAACCGCCATCAGCCGGGTCAGGTTGACCGGGCCGTGTACCTGGTAAAGATCCCGCTCGGTCAGGCCGAACTCCTTCAGCAGGAACTGGACCAGCTCCTCCGGGCAGTTGTCGGCAACCTCAAGGCGCACGCCATCACCGAACCGGCGACTGAGCAACTCACCACGGAGCGCCGAGGCCAGGTCTTCAAGGTCATCCTCCAGCTCCAGATCCGCATTGCGGGTCAGCCGGAACTGATAGCAGCCTTTCACCTCCATGCCGGGAAAGAGCTCATCGGCGTGGGCGTGGATCATGGACGACAGAAACACCAGGTTGTCGCCACCGTTGCAGACATCATCAGGCAGCCGGACCAGACGCGGCAGAGAGCGAGGAGCCGGAACGATCGCCATGCCGGTTTCCCGTCCAAAGGCATCCTTGCCGTCCAGCTCAACAATAAAGTTCAGGCTTTTGTTGACCAGGCGGGGAAACGGGTGGGACGGATCCAGCCCGATGGGGCTGACCACCGGCAGGATCTCCTCTTCGAAATAGGTCCGCACCCACTCCGCCTGCTCCGGCGTCCATTCCCGACGGCGGACAAAATGGATGTTCTCCTGTTCCATCTCGGGAATCAGGACATTATTGAGTATGTCGTACTGTTCGCGAATGTATTCGTGAGCCACACGACTGATTTCGGCCAGGGCCTGGTCCGGCATCATGCCGTCGGCACCGACGGTTTCACGGCCGTATTTCATCTGCTGGCGCAGACCGGCGACACGAATCTCGAAGAATTCATCCATGTTGCTGCTGAAGATGCAGCAGAAAATCAGGCGATTGATCAACGGGTGGGTCGTATCCAATGCCTGCTTGAGTACCCGATAATTGAACTGCAGCTGGCTCAGTTCCCGGTTAAAGTAGTTTTCATTGGCGTCCAGGTTGATTTCCTCACCAACCGGCGGCACGTCCACCGGCGCAGGCACACTCCGCTCATCCCCTGCCGTCTGATTCTTCGCCGTATCCGTTGTCATGATTCCTCGATTCCAGTGTGTTCGCCGCCAGTGGCGAATGACTTGCTTGGCTTACCCGTATTTTCGATCCCGCATCAGGCGGGCGGCGCGCACGGCAAAGTAGGTCAGGATTCCGTCGGCCCCGGCCCTGCGCATGGCCATCAGGCTCTCCATCATTACCGCATCACCGTCCAGCCAACCGTTCTGGGCCGCGGCCATATGCATGGCGTACTCGCCGCTGACCTGGTAGACAAATGTTGGTACCCGCAATTCAGTCTTGACCCGGTGCACGATATCGAGATACGGCATGCCGGGTTTGATCATCACCATATCCGCACCTTCAGACAGGTCCATGGCGACTTCATGCAACGCCTCATCGCCGTTGGCCGGATCCATCTGGTAGGTTGCCTTGTTGCCCTTACCAAGATTGCCCGCCGAGCCCACCGCATCCCGGAAAGGCCCGTAATAACTCGAGGCGTACTTGGCAGAATAGGCCAGGATCCGCGTATTCACATGACCGCCGTTTTCCAGGGCTTCGCGAATAGCGCCAATTCGCCCATCCATCATGTCTGACGGTGCCACCACATCGGCACCGGCGTCGGCATGGGAAAGCGCCTGATTGACCAGCGCCTCAATGGTGACGTCGTTGAGAACATAACCGTCGTTGTCGATGATGCCGTCCTGGCCATGGGTGGTGAATGGGTCCAGCGCCACGTCCGTAATGACACCCAACTCCGGATGGGCGGCTTTCAGGGCGCGAACCGCTCTCTGGGCCAGACCGTCCGAATCCCAGGACCCGGAGCCGGAGAGATTTTTCTTCTCAGACGGAACCACAGGAAACAGGGCTATGGCCGGGATACCCAGGTCAACCAACTCCGCCGCCTGCTCCACCAGGAGATCAACGCTCAGACGCTCCACGCCCGGCATGGAGGGCACCTGTTCCCTTTGCCCCTCCCCCTCCAGCACGAACACCGGATAGATCAGGTTATCCGGTGTCAGCTGGTTTTCCCGAACCAGGCGACGGGAAAAGTCGCTGGCCCGGTTACGGCGCAGGCGGGTGGCGGGAAACGCACGGGGAGTCGAAATCGGCACTGACAACCTCCTGAATGGCTGAACAAAAAGTCTGATGGACCGTCACGGCATTCGCCGGGCGCCCTTTGCGCCATCATACACGGCCAACGCCGCCGGTTGCAGACTCCCTCAGCAGGATAAGGCGATTACATGACAGGCGGATTACCGAATCGAATCCAGCGCCTCGGCACGGATCCGTTCGGTTTCATTGAAGTGGCTGGCTCTGAGTCGCTCCAGCGCCTCCTGGCGTTCCGGCTCGGCCAGCCCCGAGGACAACAACCGGTCCCGCTCATCGGCGTAGGCCTGCCAGCGGCGATCCCAAGCCTTTTGCTCCAGCTCAAGCCGGGCGAGCCTGTCCGCCGCGGCCTCACCGAAAACCTCCTGACGCCAGGCCGCAAGCGCCTGAGGATCATCCGCCAGCTCCCGGCGCGCCTGTTCATAATCGGCAAACCGGCGGGTTTCCTCCCTGGCCTTGCGGAGGGGCTCCGGCAGGGAGGACTCGGCCTGGCGCAGTGCCTCGGCCTTCTGCTCGTCGGTCAGACTGTCGTCGCTTGTAATCCTGAGCTTTTCAATCTGGAAACGGTCCACCGCCTCGTCGTCGGCAAAGAACGCGTCGGCAGTGTCAGCATCCAGCCAGGTACGGCGCAGGGCCTGGATCTCTGCCATCCTCCGTTGCATTTCCCCGGCGCCGAGTCCGGACACCTCTCCGTAGCTCTGCTCCAGTTCCGAAACAGCCAGCTTGTATTCCAGGTAGTTGCCAAGGGTTGCCCGGGCCTGGGATCTGGCCGGCTCATCCAGGACCGACAAAGCCGACTCAATGCGCGCCACCAGCTGTTGCAGCGATTCCTCGCCCAGGGCGGAAAGAAAATACTCGAACAGTTGCCGCAGATGCGGAGTAGGGATGAGATTGCCAAGTCGGTCTGTCCGGGCCCACCCATCCGGGATTGATGTACCGGCCAGCGAGTCAGGCAATTGGTCAGGGACAGGTATCGAGGAGGCCCTGTTTACCAGGTCCGACGGTGCAGCCGCACCGTCCTCCTGAGTTACTGATATAGATGGTTTTTCAACAGGTACCGAAGTGACGGGTTCGCCAACTCCGATCGGATCTGCTCTCATCAGCCAGAAGCTGCTGACAGCTGCTATTATCAGTAGCAAAACAAGCAAAAGACGGGAATGAGACTTCATTACCAAAGGCGTTCCGCATCATCGGGTGACTGGCGATTTGCCCGGTCTAACGGCGCAAAACGATAATGAATGAGGATAAACGACGCTGACAGGTCATACCGAGACAGGGATCAAAAACGGAGCCGGGGCGGAACGCCCCGGACTGCCGTCTGAACGCTCAGAGGGAACGGTTGTTAAAACCCACTTCCACCTTGCGCGGCGTGTCAGAGCGGAAGGAGGTATCCACTTCCTGAATTTTTCCGCCCTGGCTCAGGAACGCTTCAATGTCTGCCTGCAACTGTGCGCGAACTCGGGCACGGCCGGCTATGGAATGGTTGTCATCACTGTCGCTGGTCCAGCTTCCGGACTGCTCCAGGTTGCTTTCGTCGAATTCACTCATAATCTTTTCTCCATCAACGAAAACAGATGGTCGAGTGCTGCGACCCCGCGGGGAACCTCACTCCGTATCGACGATCGACCGCCTACGGCCTCGCCTTGGCGTCTTTATAATCTGCTTTTTGCGACCACGCTATTTACTGGCAACGCCTTTTTTGTAATTTTTTGTAACCAATAACAAGCGATTGAATTTGATGCGAAAATTTTATATCCGTCAGTGACTTCAAAAATTGACACAAAGAATGAATAATGATTCACTACTTATAGGGAGCCGGAATGGCTTATCGAGAGACTGAGAAAATGCGCCAGCGCAAAGCCGAGGCGCGGAAACGGATCGTGAACTGCACCTATCAGTGCGTAACTGAAGGCGGCTTCCGAAGCGCCCGGGTGACCCGTATCGCCGGCCTGGCCGGCGTTGCCACAGGAACTATTTACCGGCATTTCGAGTCCAGAGAAGACCTGTTCGCCGAAATTTTCCGACTGGCGACCCAGCGAGAAGTGGACAAGGTCGCCGAAGCACTCGCATCCGGGGGGAACGGCGCCGAGCGGCTGGAACGGGCACTCAGACAGTTTGCCGAACGGGCACTGAAAGGCCCGCAAATGGCCTGGTCGCTGATCGCCGAGCCGGTGGACCCGAAAGTTGAAGAGGAAAGGTTGGCGTATCGCAAGGCCTACGCCAACCTGTTTGAGAAAGCGATCCGCGAAGGCATTGAAGAAGGATGCATCCCGGATCAGGACGCTCTCCAGAGCAGTACATGCCTGGTCGGCGCCATCGCGGAAAGCCTGGTTGGCCCACTGTCACCCACACAGACCAGCCAGGCGAACAGCGCAAAAGAAGACAACAATGACCCGCTGGTCAATTCCATCATTCGCTTTTGTATGCAGGGGTTGACCGGCACCAGGAGGTAGCTATGAACGCGCGGCAGCCCCAGCCAGAGATGCCATTAAAAGACCAGGAAGATCGCTATCTGGCCAGCACCCACGAGGTCTTCAACCAGCCTCCGGCTCTGGAGAACTACAACTTGTTCGAGCAGGATATCGCCCTGCAGGAAGCAGCCCTCCGTGAAGGGGCCGGCAAGGCAGCCGAGGATCTCAAGGCATTCGGGGCTCTGGCCGGAGCAGCGGAAACCATCGACCTGGGGTTTCGCGCCAACGCCAACAAACCGGTGTTCAATACCCACGACCGCTACGGCCACCGCATTGATGAAGTGGACTTCCATCCGGCCTACCACGAGCTGATGCGCATCGCCTTCGACAACGGCCTGCACAGCAGCCCCTGGAGCCATCCAGGACAGGGTGCACATGTTGCCCGCGCTGCCAAGTACTACATGCACTCCCAGGTAGAGGCCGCCCACTGCTGCCCCGTGACCATGACCTTTGCCGCCATTCCGTCGATCCGGAAACAACCGGAGCTGGCGGCGGACTGGGAAGCTCGGATACTGGCCGACAGCTACGATCCCCGCAACCGGCCGGACAGCCAGAAAACCTCGGTTACCATCGGCATGGCCATGACCGAGAAACAGGGTGGCAGCGACGTTCGTGCCAACAGCACCAGAGCCTACCCGATCGGCACTGGCGGCCCCGGCCAGGCCTATGAGCTGGTGGGCCACAAATGGTTCGTTTCTGCCCCGATGTGCGACGCCTTTCTGGTGCTGGCCCAGACACAGGGAGGCCTGTCCTGCTTCCTGATGCCCCGCTGGCGCCCGGACGGCACCAAGAATCCCTGGCAGGTCCAGCGTCTGAAGAACAAGATGGGCAACGTCGCCAACGCCTCCAGCGAAGCCGAACTGCGGGGCGCACTGGCCTGGATGGTTGGCGAGGAAGGCCGTGGTGTCCCCACCATCATTGAAATGGTTGCCATGACCCGCTTCGACTGCATGATCGGCAGCTCCGCCGGCATGCGCCAGGCCATCGCCCAGGCCAGCCACCACTGCCGACACCGCAGCGCCTTTGGCGCCCGCCTGGTCGACCAGCCCCTGATGCAGAACGTCCTGGCCGACCTGGCCCTGGAAAGCGAAGCGGCGCTGGCCTACACCATGCGCATCGCCCGCGCCCTGGACAACCAGGATAAGGAACACGAACGTCTGCTGGCACGCCTGGCCACCCCCGTCGGCAAATACTGGATCTGCAAGCGCACACCGAACCATGCCTACGAGGCCATGGAATGCATCGGCGGCAGCGGCGTGATGGAAGACTGCATCATGCCCCGGCTGTTCCGGGAATCGCCGGTCAACGCCATCTGGGAAGGCAGCGGCAACGTCCAGTGCCTCGACACCCTGCGCGCCCTGCAAAAAGAGCCCGACACCCTCGACGCCTTCTTCAAGGAAGCCGCCGAAGCCAAAGGCGCCGACCGCCGCTTCGACCAGTTCCTGGCCCAGCTACAACACGACTTCGCCGACATCAGCGATTTCCAGTACCGCGCCCGAAACCTCGTCGACCGCATGGCCCTGGCCCTGCAGGGCTCCCTGCTGCTGCGACACTCGGATGCCGCCGTCGCCGACGCCTTCTGCGCCTCTCGCCTGCAGTCCAATGGCGGGATGAACTACGGCAACCTGCCCTCGGGCACCGATCCGGCAGCCATTATCAAACGGGCGACGCCTGTAGTAGGCTAGACACAACAGAATCCAACTGAGAGATCGAGAACCGGCGGGGAACTCCTTTCCAAAACCTTGCGGAGCCATGGATGGCGGAGCAGAGCGTACAAGGACGTATTCACAGCGTGTTTTGGAAAGGAGTTCCCCGCCGGTTCCTGCACCCAAGTCTATGTCTGAAGCACTCAGAAAACTCCTGCGGGAAGGCCACGCTCCCCAGCAGCCAGTCATCACCCCCCACGTGGGCGTGCTGACCCTGCACTTCCAGCTTTACGGCTGCGACGACCTCAAAGCCAAGCGCAAAGTCTTCACCGCCCTGAAGGCCGTCTGGGGCAAAGAACCCGACCTGGCCGTCGCCGAAACCGCCGACCAGGAGGCCCTCGACTGCGCCACCTGGACCATTGCGGCCCTTGGCACCTCATCCCAGCAGATCACCCAACGCCTCGACCAGATCGAAAAAGCCATCGAAGAACGCGTGGATGCTGCCATACTGGATATACACCGGGAGATACTCTGACCGGAAAATCCCGGGCAGCAGCCGTGTGGCGTAACCCGTTGTCAGGCCGTATACTACGCCCCCTCAGGGATGCCAGTGCGCCTGCCAGCGGCGGGTGACCAGAAACCAATGCCGGACATGAATGCCGGCCGTATCCGCAGGGCATCCGGAACCGGCCCTTCGGATGACCACTGAGTGTGAGTGGCACCTATGACCGGAAAGAAAAAATCCGCCCAGGCTTCGGTAGAGGCCATGTATCGCGTATTCACGGTGCCTGAGGCGCCGGAATCGACGCTGAGCCGGATTGACCAGAACATCTCCAGCAATCTTGCAGGCTTTCTGCAGGAGCACATCGTAGCGGTTGAACGGGATCTCTCGGATGTGGAGAAAGACTTCTCCGATTACAGCATCCCCGAGAAGCCTGTCTTCGTGTCTGAACAGGCCCAGTTCCTGCTCGACAAACTGGTGGCCAACTCCGTTCACACTGCGTCGCCGGCCTTTATCGGGCACATGACCTCAGCGCTGCCGTACTTCATGCTGCCGCTGTCAAAGATCATGATTGCCCTGAACCAGAACCTGGTCAAAACCGAAACCTCCAAGGCCTTCACGCCCATGGAACGCCAGGTACTGGGCATGATCCACCGCCTGGTATACCAGGAAGACGGCGCCTTCTACCGCAAGTGGATGCACGACCCCCGTTACGCCCTGGGGGCCATGTGCTCCGGCGGCACGGTCGCAAACCTCACCGCCCTGTGGGTTGCCCGCAACCGGGCGTTCCCCGCGGAAGGCAGCTTCCGGGGTCTGCACCAGGAAGGCCTGTTCCGCGCGCTGAAATACTACGGCTACGAAGGCGCCGCCATCGTTGTCTCGCGCCGCGGCCATTATTCCCTTCGCAAAGCCGCCGACGTACTCGGCCTGGGCCGCGAGTCCCTGATACCGGTGGATACCGACGACGAAAACCGCATCAATACCGATGCCCTGCGGGACAAATGCCTGGAACTGCAGCGTCAGAAGATCAAAGTCATGGCCATCTGCGGCGTGGCCGGCACCACCGAAACCGGCAACGTCGACCCCCTGGATGCCATGGCCGACATCGCCCGGGAATTCGGCGCCCACTTCCACGTGGACGCCGCCTGGGGCGGGCCGACCCTGTTCTCCCGCACCTACAAACACCTGCTGCGCGGTATCGAGAAGGCAGACTCCGTCACTTTCGACGCCCACAAACAGCTCTACGTCCCCATGGGCGTTGGCTTGGTGGTATTCCGCGACCCGAGCCTCGCCAGTGCCGTTGAACACCACGCCCAGTACATCATCCGGAAAGGCTCCCGAGATCTCGGCAGCACCACCCTTGAGGGCTCGCGGCCGGGCATGTCCATGCTGATCCACTCCGGCCTGAAAATCCTGGCCCGGGAAGGCTACGAGATCCTGATCGACCAGGGCATCGACAAAGCCAAGACCTTCGCGGACATGATCGAAGCCGAATCGGATTTCGAACTGGTCACCAGGCCCGAACTGAACATCCTGACCTACCGCTACTGCCCGGAAAACGTCCAGGAAGCCTTGGCCATTGCCGACCCCCTACAGGCGGAAAAGCTCAACACCTGCCTGAACCGGATCACCAAGTTCATTCAGAAAACCCAGCGGGAACGGGGCAAGGCATTCGTGTCACGGACGCGCCTGGAACCGGCCCGTTACTTCAACTTCCCGTGCATCGTGTTCCGGGTGGTACTGGCCAACCCGCTGACCACCAAAGAAATCCTGGCGGACATCCTTTCGGAACAGAGAGAGTTGTCCCGGGATGAGGGTATCGAGGATGAGATCAGCATCCTGCACCAGATGGCGGATGCGGTATTGAAGCAGGCAACGCCAAACGCCAAACAGGCTTGAGTACGGCGGGAAACACTGGAGCCTGAAGAGGCGGCTGGGGGGACGTTTCAAAAACTGTGCGGAGCCAGGGATGGCGGAGCCAAGCGTACAGGGACGTATTCACAGCGTGTTTTTGAAACGTCCCGCCAGCCGACTCCTCCCCGAGCTTTCAGGCCAAGAGCCTGGATTAGATCAGTAAAGCGCCTCTTCATCATCCAGCACATCGTGGATGATATCCAGGAACATCTTGTCCGCTTCACTCCAGTTCTCCGGAATCCGGATGTTGGTGCTGGCACTGATCTCCTGCGCAATCAGCTCCTCGGCATTCGGCTGACCGCGATGCTTGCGAGCGATTTCCATGGATTTTACGGCAATAGTCGGATCGCTCAGAACCTTCTTGATAAAGGTCCTCAGCTCATCAATCATCTTCGCCTGACGGCTCTCAACGGATGAACTCATACTTCACTCCATGGACAAATAGGCTTGCGGGGTGAAACACCCCTTTTTAAAGATAGTATGACCAAACTCGGTTTATACAACCAGCCCGGTCAGATCAACAAGCCCCGGAGCGTAAAGAACAGCGTCGCCGCCATGATGGCAGATGCAGGCACCGTAATGATCCAGGCTGCAGCAATTCGCACAAGGTGCGAACGCTTGACCATCTCTTCGCGGTAAATCTTCTTCAGGCGCTTGCGCTCCGACTTGGACAGGGGTACCTGCTTTTTCTTCTTCGCCTGTTTCAGCAGATTCTCCATCTCCTCCACCGAGGCATTGCGGAAATCATCCAGGAAAGGCTTGAGACGCTCCTGCTCTGCCGGATCATGGTGCTCCATGATCTTGTGCAACTGGGTTGCATAGTTGGACTTCAGGTACTCGCGAAGGAAGCCAACGCCGAACACGCCACCGATTGCGATATGGGTGGAGCTGACCGGCAGGCCCAACTGGGACGCAAGAATCACCGTGAGTGCTGCCGACAGGGCAATACAGAAGGCCCGGGTCTTATCCAATTCGGTGATCTCACTGCCAACAGTCTTGATCAGTCGCGGCCCAAACAGCATCAGGCCAACGGCCAGACCCAGGGCGCCTACCATCATCACCCACATCGGGATACTGGCGGAAGTCACCACAGAATTCGCGGACAGGGCATCGTTGATCGCCGCCAGCGGACCAATGGCATTGGCAACGTCGTTGGCGCCATGGGCAAAACTCAGCAATGCCGCAGCAAAAATCAAAGGCCAAGTGAAGAGGGTATTCACGCCTGCTGAACTGTTCTCCATGGTCGATGCCATGCGCCCCACCAGGGTACGCATGATGAAAAAGACCACGGCAGCCGCGGCAAGGCCGATGAGCGTAGCCTCAAGAAAATCGACTTTCACGATCTTCTTGACGCCCTTGATCATCAGATAGGTGCCAAAAGCCCACGCCATAATTGCGACCAGCCAGGGCACGAACGTGCGGGCAGCCGGAATGACTTCCTTGCGATAAAGCACGGTCTTCTTGATCGCGAACAGGAAGAGGGCCGCCAGCGCACCACCAAGAACCGGGGAAATCACCCAGCTGGCGGCAATCTTGCCCATCACCGCCCAATCAGCAATGCCCCAGCCGCCAGCAGCGATACCAGCACCCAGAACGCCACCAACAATGGAATGGGTTGTAGACACGGGCGCGCCCATCCAGGTAGCCAGATTCAGCCATAGGGCGCCAGCCAGGAGGGCGGCGGTCATTAGCCAAACGAACGCTCTGCTCTCTTCCAGATTGGAAGGATCAATGATGCCGCCCTTGATGGTGGACACCACGTCACCGCCGGCGATAATCGCACCACCGGCTTCAAAAATTGCGGCGATAACGACAGCCGCGCCCAGGGACAAGGCCCCGGAGCCCACGGCAGGGCCCACGTTATTGGCAACGTCATTGGCGCCGATATTGATAGCCATGTATCCACCAATGACCGCAGCGGCCATCAGCAGCATACTGCTGGGCATTCCCTGACTGAATGATCCGACAGTCAACCATACGCCAAGTAAAAAAAGCAGGCTGATGCCGACCCTGTATCGTTCCGTGGTAGGGCTGGTAAGAAGGGTATCCAGGTATCCGCTCGAACGGGCCATAACAGATCAGGTCTCGTTTAGTCTGTGAGGATTGGGGGCGACCTCAGTCGCGCGGCAACTATAAAATTTTTGACATGAAAATGAAATAAAACGGTCACAATTCGCACAGACTAAACACATCACAGACTGGAGTGCAAAAACCCATTAAATTGACTCATAATTTCAAAAATAAGCGTCAAAATTACAAAAACAGCAAAATAAGGTCCCCATGCCCCATTCACCCTCCTCCGGACAGCTGGCTGCCGGCGAGCGGGAAGACGGCCAGGTTTCGCGACTGCTTACCTGGCTCTCGGCAACCGCTATCGTTTTTCTTATTGGCATCGGAACCAAGGCCTGGTTTGCCGGGCACTTGACCCATGCCTGGGTGCTCTGGTCATTCATCGGCCTGATCGCGCTGAATATGCTGTACTTCGCCAGCACCGGAAACCGTGCGCGCCAGAAAGCCGGGATGATCGTGATTGTGGGGCTGCTGTTCACCTACCTGATCGCCTCCGGCGGTGAGAGCAACACCGGGCCACTCTGGTTTTATGTCTTCCCCCCTCTGCTGTTTTATCTGACCGATCTCAAAACCGGCACGGCCGTTCTGCTGTTCTGTTACCTGATTGCCGTCGTGGTCTTCCAGTTTCCGGGGTTGCCCCTGGTCTCCGCGGAATACAGTATGGATTTCAAGATCCGTTTTTTTGCAGCCCTGACCTTCGAATCGATTTTCTGTTTCGTCCTTGAGGCCAGCCGACTGAAAGCACGTAACGAACTTCTGATCCTTGCCGAAACCCACGAGCACGCCGCCCGCACCGATGAGCTCACCGGGCTGGCCAATCGCCGTGAAATGCAGAACCGCCTCAACATGGAGTTTTCCCGTTACCAGCGTTCCGGCCACCATTTTTCCATTGCCCTGATCGATCTGGACCTTTTCAAACAGATCAACGACCGATTCGGACACGACGCTGGCGACCATGTCCTGCGGGAGTTCGCCGCATTGATGCGAACCGTGATTCGCCAGGCGGATGTCGCGGCCCGATGGGGAGGTGAAGAGTTTCTGGTCTTGTTGCCGGACACTTCCCTGCTCCAGGCCCTCACGCTGGCTGAGCGATTACGGTCCCAGGTTGCCCGCCATCCGTTCCGGTTCAGTGATCAGGCCTTGCCGGTGACCATCAGTGCCGGTGTCTGCTCCATTGCCAAGGCCCGCTCCCTCGACGATCTGCTCAAGCAGGCCGACCTGAACCTCTATAACGCCAAGGAAGCCGGGCGCAACCAGATAGCACCGCGGGTTCGAAGCCAGGAAAGCGGGACCTCCGCCAGTCTCTCGCCTTGAGGCAGCAAATTACTACCGCTATGATCGTGCGCCACTGAACAACCGTAACGTCATTTCCATGGCAGCGAACAGGTAACCTATGACATCACTCAGAATCCTGGTAGGCAGCGTCTACGGTGGCGCACTCCTGACGGCCAGAACCATCAAAAAGGAGCTGGAAAAAGAGGGGCACCACGTGACCGTGCTGGAAAATCCGGCGCTGGATGACATCACCTCGAACGATGATCCACTTCTGGTGTGCACCTCCACAACCGGGCAGGGCGAACTGCCGGCGAACCTGTTGCCCTTCTACCTGGACCTTCGGGATCAACTGCCCCAGCAGCCAGGCCGGCCGTTTGGCATTATCGTGCTGGGCGACAGCTCTTACGGTGATACCTTCTGTGGCGCCGGCGACCTGATTGAGGAAGCTCTGTACGAGACTGCCGCCCGCAAGGTTGGAGACACGCTTCGGATTGATGCACTCGAAACCATGGAACCGGAAACCGAAGCACTGCCCTGGGTCCGGTCATGGCTGGAGCAGGTATGAGCCACAGCTACAAAAATTTGCCAAACAGGACCCGCCGGTGACTTGAGCCGCCAAAGGCGACACGCCATACTCGTCTGGACAACGACAATTAAACGGTACGACGTGGCATCCATTTACTGGCTTCGTTTACTGATAACGCTTCTGCTGTTATCGGGTCTGGCCGCCCCATCCCTCGGGGCTGAGGTTTCCTATGTTCCGCAGATCGAGTATCTGCGCACCGCCACCGATAACAAGCTCACAGCCAGTGAAGCCCTGGCTTCCGACGACTGGCAAACGCTCGAGGAAGAAAGCCCGAATTTTGGCTATATCCAGGACATCGTCTGGCTCCGGTTTCCGGTGGGCCACCCTGCGACGATCAATCTGCTGGAAGTTCGTTACTCACAACTGGACGAGCTGACCTTTTTCCTGCTTGAGAACGATCGGATCGCACAGCGCGTGGAAACCGGCGATCACGTTCCCTTTGACCAGCGCCCGATACTGCACCGTCATTTCCTGTTCCCTTTTGAACAGAGCATTGCCAGCGAGTATGAGATATTGCTTGAGGTGCGCACAGACGGTGCCATGCAGATTCCGGTGCGACTCTGGAACGCCCAGGCGTTTTTCGAGCACTCATCCACGGAAGACCAGATGCATGCGGTCTATTACGGCATCCTGATCACCGTCATTTTCTTCAATCTGTTTATTTTTGCCGCTCTACGAGAGCCGGTATACCTTCTCTACGTTCTTTCAACACTGGGCTACCTCCTGCTGATTGGCAGCCTGAACGGGACTACCTTTCAGTTTCTCTGGCCCCACAGCCCCGCCCTACAGAATCAGATCATGTTGCTGGCGGTGCCCTTCTCTCTGCTGTTCACGCTCATTTTTTCCCGTTCGTTCCTGAAGCTTGAAGCCACCGGCCCCGTTCTGAACCGGCTCGTAGTGTTCATGGTTTCCGTGAATGCAGTAGTTGGGCTTATGACATTCTTCCTGGACTACAGCACCGGCAGTCGCCTGACCGTAGCCCTGGCAATACCCAGTTGTCTGCTGCTCACTGTGCTGGGGCCGGTGCAATGGTGGAAGGGCAACCCGCAGGCCGGCTATTACACCGTGGCCTGGGCCGCATTGACTCTGGGCAGCGCGATTACGGCGGCTAACAAATACGGTTTGCTGCCCAACAATTTTGTGACCACTTACGGTATGCAGATCGGATCGGCACTGGAAGCCATTCTGCTAACCCTGGCCCTGGCGGCACGGCTTTATCAGGAACGGCAGGACAAGGTCGAGGCGCGGGAAGCGGAACTGAAGGCTCTGGCGGCACGTCGGTCAGCAGAGCTGAAGCTGATGGATCATGCATTGCACAACCCCCTCACAGGCCTTCCCAACCGGGGCAGTCTGGAGATGATGCTGAATGATCTGATGATTCGCAGCCCGGAGCGACGCTATGGCATTGCGGTCATCCACCTGAACAACTTGCAGTCGGTTACCAAAACCCTGGGGCATCGCAACAGTGACCGGATTCTGGAACTGGCATCCAAGCATTACAATGCCGTGGCGCGGGAGCTTCCGGGCACCCTGCCGGTGGAACAGAGTGACCAGCGCAATTTTTACCTGGCATCACTGGATCCTCAGACCTTTGCGTTCATTGTCGACGCCGATGCCACAGGCGCCGTGCCCAGGGCCATTCTCAAGGCTCTGGAAGGCATACGCTACCCGATAGACTATCTGGGCATGCAGATTCCCCTGGACCCAAGGCTTGGGGTGGCCATCTTTCCTGAACACGGCACGGATGCCAACACCCTGATACGCCGTGCCGTCATCGCCGAAGGCTCGGATTCCGCGTTAGAGCGCGGTATTGCCTATTACAAGTCCAAAAAAGACTCTTACAGTGCCGACCGGCTGACCATGGTGTCGGAGCTGCGACACGCCCTGAACACCAACGAGCTTGTCCTGTTCATGCAGCCCAAGCAGAGCCTGAAGACAGGTCGGATTGTCGGAGTTGAAGTTCTGATTCGCTGGCCTGGCCGGGCGAAACCGATCCGCGCCGATGAGATAATTACCCTTGCGGAACAGACGGGCCTGATCAAACCGCTGACCCGGTGGGTACTCGAGCAATCACTGGAGCTGCGTTCACGGTTGCTGGATCGTGGCTGGCCTATGAACATATCCATCAACATCTCGCCCAACAACCTGCGAGAACCGGACTTTCCCATTTTCGTTCAACGTTTGATGAACAGCTATCACAGCCATCAGGGCGCCATTATTTTCGAGGTAACCGAAACCTCCATGATGCAGGACCCGGGCAACTCCCTGAAAGCCCTCAACTCTCTGAGCGCCACGGGTATCCCGGTATCAATCGATGATTTCGGCTCCGGGTATTCCTCCCTGTCCTATATCAAGCAGTTGCCCGCAAGCGAGATCAAGATCGATCGCTCACTGGTTACCGAGCTCACCACCGAGGCGGAAGACCGTGTGATTGTCCAGACCACCATCGAAATGTGCCACAGCCTGGGCTACCAGGTGGTGGCAGAAGGCGTGGAGGATGACGTCACAGCCAATCTGCTCCGGGACATGGGCTGCGACATGATCCAGGGCTACCTGCTGACGCCGCCGCTGCCGTTTGATGAACTGTTGGAGTGGCTGGAGCGCAGTCAACAACAGCCCGAGCGGCGCAAGCTGGGGTGACTGGCTAGGACCTCTGCCGGATCAGTGCTTCCTGGGTGGTGGATGCCACCAGCACCCCCTCCTGATTGAAGAAATTACCGCGATTGAAACCCCGCCCGGCCGACGCGCTGGGGCTGTCCTTGTCGTACAGCAGCCATTCGTCCATGCGGAAATCCCGGTGGAACCAGATGGCGTGATCCAGGCTGGCCACCTGCAGTCCCTTACTCATGAAGGTCAGGCCGTGTGGGTTCAGTGAAGTGCCGAGAAACTGGAAATCCGATGCATAGGTCAGCAGGCAGCGGTGCAGCACGGGATCGTCGGGAAGATACCCCTGTGCGCGGAACCAGCTCTGTTTATGGGGCGGGCGCTTCTCCGGCTTCAGGGGGTTGACCGGGTTCACCGGCCGAATCTCGATCGGGCGGTCGCGGGTCAGGATCGGCCGCATTTTTTCCGGCACCTGGGGGGCCAGCAGTTCGCCCCACTCCTGTTCCGAGCGCAGTGTTTCCGGGTCCGGCGCATCCGGCATGGTCAGCTGATGCTCGAAACCCTCCTCGGCCACCTGAAAGGACATCGACCCGGTCAGGATTTCCTTGCCATCCTGACGGGCAATCACCCGACGTACCGAGAAACTGCCACCATCGCGGACGCGCTGGACCTCGTAGTCGATGGGCATGCTCTGGTTACCAGGGCGCAGAAAATAGGCATGGAGGGAGTGACACAGGCGACCTTCGACCGTCCGGCTGGCCGCCATCAACGCCTGGCCAAGCACCTGGCCGCCAAACACGTTGGGAAAGCCCAGATCCTCACTGTCACCCTGGAAATGATCGTCACCGATGGGCGAGAGATCCAGCAACTCCACCAGTCTCTTGGTTACCTCAAGCATGCCTGCTCCTGTGATTTCGTTAGCACACGAAGGAGTTTTCTACCGCAAGCGGCGAAATTTCGCAACGGAAAGCCGTGATCGGTCATTATAAAACAGCCCCGTGGGAGCGGGGCTGTCGCATGGAACGGGAGAGTCAGCCGTGTATCGGTGGCACTTCCTTCGAGAGGGCCTGCTTTTCCATGGCAAAGCTGCCGGTCACCGCAAATCCAAGGACATCGCCACCGGGGCTCTTGAACAGTGCCTTGACGCTGGTGCCATCCTGCTCCACCTCCCAGCTGCCCTCGGCCTCCGAGGGTGGCGGGCAAACCGCCGTGGGACAACAGGGGGTTTTGATCATCACCGGCATGGTGCCGTAGCTCACTTCAGTGCGCTCACCCAGCAGCGTTTTGGCAAGCGCCCGGGAACAGGCCATCAGCGGCAACACATACAGCAGGACGTGTCCGTCCACTTCGGCGCAGTCACCGAGTGCGTAGACATCCGGTGCCGAGGTCTCCAGAGCGCGATTAACGACGATGCCACGGGACGTCTCGAGCCCGGCAGCCCGGGCCAGATCGGTCCTGGGACGCAGGCCGACGGCGGACAGTACCAGATCTGCCTCGAGAACTTCGCCATTGGCCAGGGTAAGACTGACACCATTACCCTGGCGGTCCACCCGTTCAACCACGGTACCCAGGTGAAAGCCAACCCCCAGATTCTCCAGCTCCTGCTGGACAGCGCTGGCCGCAGCCTCCGGTAGCAATCCGGGCATCACCTCCTCGGAGGGTGCAATTACCTCAACGTCATAACCGCCGTTGCGAAGGTCGTTGGCAAACTCACAACCGATCAGACCGGCCCCCATGATCGCCACCCGCTTACCCTCGCCCAGGGCTTCCCGGAAGGCGCGATAATCCATCAGGTCATTGATAGAGAACACATGCTCCTGAGCATCCCCGTCGAGGCTAAGCCGGATTACATCGGCACCCCAGGCGAGGACCAGCTTGCGGTAGGCAAGGCGTTCATCACCGAGAATCAGTTCGTGGGCGTCGGTATCAATGCCGGTAACCGTGGCAAAGGTGCGGATCCGGACGTTCAACTGCTCTGCCATGGCGTCGGTCGCGCCCTGGGCCAGCCCGTCAGCATCCTTCCCCTTGGTAAAGCCGGTGGACAACATGGGCTTTGAATAACTCACGCCATCGTCGGCGGTCACCATCAGAACCGGTGACTCCTTGTCCTGCTTGCGGATTTCCCGTGCCAGCGAATAGCCGGACAACCCGGTACCAACGATGATGATGGGGGCCTGTTCAGTCATAACCGCATTCCTGTATTTAACGAACCCTGGCAGATTTCACCTGCCGCGCGCCGGTCAAGATCAGCTGATCTCGATCATCTCGAAGTCTTCCTTACCGACACCGCAATCGGGACAGACCCAGTCTTCCGGTACATCTTCCCACTTGGTACCAGGCTCAATGCCGTCCTCGGGCCAGCCCTCGGCCTCATCGTAAATCAGGCCACAAACCACGCACTGCCACTTCTTCATAGGTTTTCTCCAAAAAATCAGTCGGGCGCAATAATAATTGTCGGACAATCATGCACGCAAGTGTTTAGTTCGCATAACAGATACGAACAACTGTCGAATCAGGCCATCATACCCATCGCTCCGGAATTGACCAATGCCAATACCGACGGCCCCGCCGGGGGTTTTCTGCCAATAGCCACAATTACAGATCTGACAACAGAAGCCGCCCCTCCCTTCTGCCGCCCCTCTCCGGTATAATCGCCGGTTTTACGACAGGACCGACCGATATGACCGATACCGTCGCCGAAATGAACCAGGTAATGGCCGAGGCCGACTGCCTGGTCGATGAACAGCAGGTACAGACTGCAATCGGCAACCTGGCCGACGATATTACCGCCCGCCTGAAAGACAGCAACCCCCTGCTATTCTGTGTGATGAATGGCGGACTTATCCTTACCGGACAACTGCTTCCCAGACTCCGGTTTCCGGTCCAGGCCGAATACCTGCACGCCACCCGTTATCGTCAGGAAACCACAGGCGGCATCCTTGAGTGGAAGTTACAGCCCGAGGCCGACATGAACGGCCGTACCATCCTGATTGTCGATGACATTCTTGATGAGGGCACCACCCTGTGCGCCATCGCCGACTACTGCCGCGCCCACGGCGCCCGTGAAGTACTCACGGCGGTTCTTGTCGACAAGCAACACGACCGCAAAGCCCGCCCGGATCTGAAAGCCGATTTCACCGGCCTGGAAGTGGAAGACCGCTTCCTGTTCGGCTACGGCATGGACTACAAGGGCTACTGGCGTAACGCGCCCGGCATCTATGCTGTCAAGGGACTCTGACATCGACAGCCGCCTGACCATACCTCCGACGGACTGGTACCAATCGCTGACGGCTGCCGGCCTCCGAAACCCGAAAGTTCATGGGCCCGCCCGGTACTGGCTGCAGGTGGAGGGCTCATTTACCCGGGCCCTGCAAAAACAATGCAGCCGCTCCTTTCACGTTGAGGTCCGCCGCGAGGGTTTTGCAACGCCCACACAGGAAGAGGCCCGACATCTTGGCATTCCACACCGGCAGTTCGCGTGGATACGGGAAGTCAGCCTGTGTGGTGATAACCAGCCCTGGGTTTTGGCCAGAACGGTCATTCCCCTGAACTGCCTGGAAGGTGAGGGCCGACGACTGCTGCACCTGGGAAACCGGCCGTTGGGCGCCTACCTGTTCACAAGCCCCCATTGGCAACGGGGACCACTGGAAACCGGGCTCTGCAACCCGGCACTGCCCGGCCAGCCGGAACTGGCCCGTCGCTCCCTGTTCAGCGGCCACAACAGCTCCCTGCTGGTTGGTGAATACCTGCTGCCAGCCCTGTTTCAGCGGAGCACGCTTTAACCTGCCTCCTGCGACTGGCTATAATCGCTGTTCTCATTCAATTCCCAGAACACCAGACGGACGCCCGCCATGCTGCCTGATGTTGTGCCAGAACCTATCCAGCGCCGGTTGGCCGATTATGCCAGCCTGCTGAGAATCGACCGCCCGATCGGCACCCTGCTCCTGCTGTGGCCAACCTACTGGGCGCTCTGGCTGGCCGGTGATGGTAGCCCTGGGCTTGGCAACGTTATTGTGTTCACCCTGGGCGTCTTCTTCATGCGTGCGGCCGGCTGCGCCATCAACGATTTCGCCGACCGGGACTGGGACAAGCACGTCAAACGCACCAAGGATCGCCCCCTGACCGCCGGCCGGGTCAAACCCTGGGAAGCGGTAGCGCTGTTCGCCGGCTTGTGCCTGGTTTCCTTCCTGATGGTGGTTCTGTTCACCAACCCGCTGACTCTGTATCTCTCCTTCGGCGGTGCGCTGCTGGCGTTTATCTACCCGTTCATGAAGCGCTACACCCATTTACCCCAGCTATTCCTCGGCGCAGCTTTTTCCTGGGCCATTCCCATGGCCTGGGCGGCGGAAGCGGGGGAGCTGAGCCAGCTCACCTGGCTCCTGTTCACGGCCAACGTGCTCTGGACCGTTGCCTACGACACCCTGTATGCCATGGTGGACCGGGACGACGACCTGAAAGTGGGCATCAAATCCACGGCCATCCTGTTTGGCGATGCCGATAAAGCGATCATTGCCATGCTGCAGGGCATGGTGGTGCTGATACTGATCATGGTAGGCCACCGCGCTGAACTGGGCACTTTCTATTACCTGGGTGTTGTGGCCATGGCCTGCCTGTTCGTGTACCACCAGTACCTGGCGCGGGAACGGGAACGTGAGGGCTGTTTCAAGGCGTTTCTCAATAATAACTGGGCCGGCTTTGCGGTTTTTGTGGGCCTGGTGATTGATCTCATGGTCAACTGAACCTGTCATATACTTGTAACACTTGAGCGTTGTAATGAGGCAGCAACAAATCAAGGTCTGACACAGGTTAACGCCCATGAATGGAAAAACTGTCCTGATCGTCGATGACGAGGCACCGATTCGCGAGATGATCGCCGTGGCCCTCGAAATGGCAGATTATGACTATCTGGAGGCAGAGGATGCCCGGGAAGCCCATGCCCTGATTGTCGACAAACAACCGGATCTCGTGCTCCTCGACTGGATGCTACCCGGCACCAGTGGCGTGGAACTGGCACGTCGCCTGAAGAAAGAGGAAGCGACGGCCGATATTCCCATTATCATGCTCACCGCCAAGGTTGAGGAAGACAACAAGATCCAGGGTCTGGAGGTGGGTGCCGACGATTACATCACCAAACCCTTCAGCCCCCGGGAACTGGTTGCCCGTCTGAAAGCGGTCCTGCGTCGTGCAACGCCACCGGGCGTAGACAGCCCGATTGAAGTGGAGGGCCTGACCCTGGACCCGGTCGGTCATCGCGTCACCACCCAGGAGGGTGCCCTTACCATGGGCCCCACCGAATACAGACTGCTACAGTTCTTCATGACCCACCAGGAACGGGTATATACTCGCTCCCAGCTACTGGACCAGGTCTGGGGTGGCAACGTCTACGTTGAGGAACGGACAGTCGATGTTCACATCCGCCGGCTCCGCAAGGCGCTTGGCGACAAGTACGACCACCTGATCCAGACGGTACGGGGAACCGGCTATCGTTTCTCGACCAGAGCCGCGTAAGTAACTCCGGCCAGCTGAGCATCGGCCCCGGAACGGACACAAGGCAGTTTTTGATGCAGCACAACTGGTCGCGATACCTGCGCTACATTATCGGGGGCCTGATTGGCTCCACCCTGGTTGGCCTTTACTTCGGAGAGCCTGTCTACGGCCTGACCTTTGGTCTGATTGTCTACCTGTGGTGGACGCTGCTTCAGGCCCGGCGCCTTTACCAGTGGCTGACCAACCCCAGCGCCACCGACGAAGCACCCCAGAGTATCGGGCTCTGGGGCGACATCTTCGACAATCTCCACAAACTGCATCAGACCCACCTGAGAACCCAGGACCGGTTGAGAGCCCAGATAAACCGGGTGCAGGAGTCCACCAACGCCATGCGCGATGGTGTGATCATGACTGACTCCCGGGGAGCCATGGAATGGTGGAACGGCTCCGCGGAATACCTGCTGGGCTTTAGGCGAAATACCGACCAGGGGCAGTACATCCATAATCTGATCCGCACGCCAGCGTTCAAGACCTACTTCGATTCGCGCGATTACCGGGACCCCCTGGAAATACATTCGCCGGCCAAGCCTCACATCCACCTGCAAATTCAGATCAGCCTGTTCGGTGATGACGATCGCCTGATCGTCGCCAAGGATGTAACCCGCCTGTACCAGCTCGAACAGATGCGCCGGGACTTCGTCGGTAACGTTTCCCACGAGATGCGCACGCCTCTGACCGTCATCAGTGGTTACCTGGAAACCCTGGTGGACAACGCTGAAGACCTGCCCCCGAAGTGGCGCCGCGCCATCAACACCATGGCCGCCCAGTCATCCCGAATGGAAGCCCTGATAACTGACCTGATCCTGCTATCGCGGATCGAAACCGGGGAACAGACGGTGAACGACACGCTCACGGACGTGGACCAACTGCTGACTCAGATCTGCCATGACGCCCGGGCACTCAGTGGCGAAAAACAGCACGAGATTTCCGTGCATATCGGCGACCACCGGTTGCTCAAAGGCGATGAAAGCCAGCTACGCAGTGCGTTTTCGAATCTGATTTTCAATGCCGTGAAGTACACACCTGCAAACGGCCAGATCAGCGTATCCTGGTCGACAAACCGGGAAGGCGCTCACCTGTCCGTGAAGGACACCGGCATCGGCATTGATCCGGTTCACATACCTCGCCTGACGGAACGCTTCTACCGGGCCGATCCCAGCCGTCATAAGGATACCGGCGGCACTGGCCTTGGCCTGGCAATCGTCAAACACGTATTGCTCAACCACGATGGCAACCTGGAAATTCGCAGCCGGATTGGCGAGGGCAGTGAATTTATCTGCCATTTCCCCCGGGAACGACTGGTCGAACGCATCCCGGAGAGTGCGGAAGGCTAGCGCATACCCGCACGGAAACGGGCGACAAACCTCGATAAGTCCTCAAGCTTTTTCGGGTCTTCATCGACAAAACGGATGGTGACGCTGACAAAATCCGTGTCCTGGCGTTTATCCACCGCCTGCAACTGGTGCACGTAACCATTGAGGCGGGCCATCTGGCCTTCGCCGGTATCGATATCGACCACCGCCTGATCGAGAATGCCCGGAAACACCTGATCCCGCTTGGCAATCACCCGCACCTCGGTCAGGTTGATATCCTTGACCACCGATTTCAGGGTGCTTTCCGCAAAGCGTACCGAAGCCATGCTCATGGAACCGCGGGACGGGGTCTGTTTGGGCGTTGCGGCAGGGGCTGCCTGCGCAGGTGACGAAGAAGATGCAGCAGCTTGGCTATCCGCCACGGTGTCCGGCTTGCGCGTGAGCAGATTGGCCGACTCCTTGAACGCATCGGCCGGACTGGCCATGGACTTGCCACTGCGATCCATGGCGTCTTTCAGTTTGCGGCCCATCACCTTGATGATCTTTTTGCTCAAGCCCTCGGGACTGAACGGCTTGCCCAGGTATTCGGAAACGCCCCCCTTGACCGCTTCAATTACGTGATCCTTGTCGCCGCGACTGGTGATCATGATAAACGGGACGTTTTCGTATTGCGGCTGCTGGCGCATCCACTGCAACAACTCCAGTCCCGACATTTCCGGCATCTCCCAATCGCACAGGATCAGGTCAAACGCCGTCCGCGACATCAGCGACTGGGCCCGACGGCCATTCTGGGCATCGGTTGTCTCAATCACCGGAAAACGCTGGCGCACGGTTCGTTTAACCAGATCACGTACAAAGCTGGCATCATCAACGACCAGCGCTTTCAGCATTGCCATGGTTCAGACCTTCCCCTAGCTACAACCCGAATCTATGGTCCAACTATAGAACAAAGACTCGCGCCAGAAACCTGCCGGCAACAAAAAGACGACAATCAACAGAGTCCGGGAACCCGCAGGTTAAAGAATTGTCACTCCACCGGGCCCCGGACAGTGTTTCTCCGGCTGGAAAACGCGCTAACATGGGCTCAGGATCATTCCACCATCAGCCTGATAGAGGTTTTGTGTGCTGACCAGACCTGCAAGGATTCTTCGCCAGGGCTGCCTGACCCGCGGCTTGTTGTTTTCCGGTTTTCTCTCTTTCCTGTCACTGCCCGTTCTCGCCCAGGACGGCGCTTATTCCGTGCCGGCAGGCTTTGCTGAATGCAAAGCACGGCTTCAGGAGCAGGCCATTACTGCCGGCGTCAGCAGCAAGACCGCCAGAGAGGTGATGTCCGAGGTCAAGCACCTGGCCCGGGTGATCGAGCTGGATCGGCGTCAACCGGAGTTCACCACCACATTTGCTGATTACCTGAACCGGCGCGTGAACGACGCCCGGGTCAGCAAGGGCCGTGAGCTTCTGCAGGAACACCAGGAGCTTCTGACCAGAGTCACCCGGGAAACCGGCGTGCCTGCGCCGTATCTGGTAGCCTTCTGGGGCCTGGAAACCAACTTCGGCAGCTATTTCGGCAAGATGCCGGTGCCCAGCTCCCTGACAACACTGGCCTGCGATCCGCGCCGCAGCACCTTCTTCACCGAGCAGCTGATCGCCGCCCTGCGCATTATCGACGAGGGCGCCATTCCGGCCGACCAGATGGAAGGCTCCTGGGCCGGCGCCATGGGCCATGTCCAGTTCATGCCCACCGTCTTCCTGAAACACGCGGTGGATGCCGACGGCGATGGCCGGAGGGATCTCTGGAACAGCCTTCCGGATGCGATGATGTCGGCCGGCAGATTCCTGGAATCGATGAACTGGAATGGCGACTATCGCTGGGGGCGTGAGGTGTTGCTGCCAGAGAACTTCGACTATTCCCTGGCAGATGGGCGTCGCCTGCCACTGAACGAATGGCGGGAAATGGGGATCACCGATGCCTTTGGCAATGCGCTGGCCCGCGAACCGATTGATGCCGCCCTGGTGGTACCCGCAGGACACCGCGGCCCGGCGTTCCTTGCCTATGACAACTTTCGCGTGATCATGGGCTGGAACCGCTCCGAGTTCTACGCCATTGCCGTTGGTCATCTGGCGGACAGGATTGCCGGTGCCGGCAAGTTGCAGAACCCACCGCCCGTGGATGCTCCAGCGCTGTCCCGCGACAATATCATCAGCCTGCAAAAAGCCCTTCAGAAACGTGGCTATGAGCCCGGCAAGCCCGATGGCATCATGGGCCCGGCAACCCGGTCTGCCATTCGTCAGTTTCAGAGTGCCAACGACCTGGTGGCCGATGGCTATCCGGGAGAAGCGGTTCTGGCGCAGCTGGGAATACCGGCAGGCCAGTGATCCACGGGAGCGCCTTGGGCCTACTACTGCAGGTACCTTTCTTGACGCGAGACTGATCTGATATGGACTCCATAACGCAGGCTGCCCTGGGCGCCTCCCTGGCCGGCGCCGTAGCCGGCAAGACCCTTGGCCGCTCGGTGTTGCTGACAGGCGCCGTTCTGGGCACCCTGCCGGATCTGGATGTGGTCATCGACTACGGAACAGCGGTGGCTAATTTTACCCAGCATCGGGGATTCAGCCACTCACTGTTCATTCTCGCCCCTCTGGCGGTGGTGCTTGCCTGGCTGCTCTGGCGCTGGAAACCGCAGCTGAGTTTCCAGCGATGGCTCGCGCTGACTGGCCTGATCCTGATCACGCACCCACTGCTGGACTCCTTTACCACCTACGGCACCCAGCTGTTCTGGCCCATCGGCCCGCCGGTGGCCATCAGCAGCATTTTTATCATCGACCCGCTCTATACCCTGCCCCTGCTGGCAGGCTGCCTGTTTTTCCTGGCCCGGCCGCCGGCCAAATCGGCGGTCATCGCCGGGCTGGCCGTCTCCACCCTCTACCTTGGCTGGAGCTTGATTGCGCAACAGGTCATTACCCAAAGGGTGCAACCCGCGCTCGCGGAAGCCGGGCTGGAAAACCCCGACCTTCTGGTTCAACCGATGCCTTTCAACACCCTGTTGTGGCGCGCCACGGCTCTGCAGGGTGCCCAGCGGGTAGAGATTGTTACCGGCTTTCTGGACGGCGATACCCCTTTGAATCTTGAATATTTTCCGCGCCGCCCGGATCTGCAGGAGGCAGTGTCGGATCTGCCCGAGGCCCAGCGCCTGGAATGGTTCACCCGTGGCTTCCTCGATTACGACCAGGTTGGTGACCGCATCATGGCCACCGACATCCGGCTGGGAATTCCCGGCGCGCACCCCTTTACCTTTGTTCTGGCAACCCGGAATGGCAGCGGTATCGACCCGACGGCAAGCTTCCGGACTCCCCGACCCGATGTGAACACCGAAGCCCTGGGGCTGCTCTGGTCCCGGATGACGGGAGAAACCCCGGTGCTTTGCCTGGCCAGCCTGAGCTCGCCAGCACCGGGACAGCGCTGTTGAATCGCATGCGACTCGACCAGTTTATTGCCACCAGTACCGAACTCTCCCGAAAAGACGCCAAACGGGCTATTAGCCGAGGTGAGGTAACTGTCAATGAACAGATCTGTAAGGGCGCCAATACCCGGTTGGCGGGCCATGAACGGGTCGCATTGTCCGGCAAACTCCTGAACCTGCCGGGAGAGCGCTACCTGATGATGAACAAGCCAGCAGGGGTGGTGAGCGCAACAACCGACAGTGACCACCCAACGGCACTCGACCTGTTGCCTTCAGATATCACCCGGAACCTGCACATCGCCGGCCGCTTGGACGCAGACACCACCGGCTTGCTGCTGCTGACCACTGATGGCAAGTGGTCCCATCGGGTCACCTCACCACGAACCGATTGCCCCAAAACCTACCGGGTAACGCTGAGCGAACCGCTGACCGACGCAGCGGCACAACAACTGGAGCGTGGGGTGGAGTTGCACAACGACCCGAAGCCAACGCGACCGGCCGGGGTAAAGGTTCTGGAAGAACGAATCATCGAGCTCACGATTTCGGAAGGGCGCTACCATCAGGTCAAGCGTATGCTGGCAGCGGTTGGCAACCACGTCGACGCGCTGCATCGACTGAGGATCGGGAAGGTTGAACTGGATACAGCGTTAGGACCGGGTGAATACCGGGAACTGACCCCAGAGGAAAAAGACAGCCTGGCGTGACATTCAGGTGCGCTCGAAACGCTGCGCCTTCAGGTTCTTGCGCACGGCTCCGGCCTCGAACACCTCGCCATTCATCGCGATATAGACTCCCGGTGGCAACAACTGCACTGCGGCCCAGGCAAACCCGATATTGAATACGGCATCGGTTCGACGCATGCGGGCCGGCTGCATGGCGCCGGTCAATACAATGGTCTTGTCCTTGAGGCGGGCCAACACTGCGGCCGTATCGGCCATGGTATCAGTGCCGTGGGTGATCACGATCCGGTCACAGTCACATTCCGTCGCCGCCGCCAGCACCAGTTGGCGGTCCTCATCGGTCATTTCCAGGCTGTCCTTGCGCAGCAGTTCCCGCAGGCGATAGCCCTCGTGGATGTTGGATTCCGACAGCAGCTCCGGCAGCATGCTGTGCCCCACCTCGAACTCGCTGTTGGCATCGAAGTACACCTTGTCGATGGTGCCACCGGTCGTGAAGATCTGGATCATGGCGGAGTTCCTTTCAGGATCAGTTCACACTGACCGTGCTGTTACCTGCGGTCGCATAGGCCGCGTTCTTTTCCTGTTCATAGCGTCTGGCCGCCGCAGCCACCGAACCCCGGGCTCCGGTATCGAGCCAGCGCTTGATGCGCCCGGCATCGCCCATGGGCGAGCGCGTACCCAACGAATCCAGCAAAACGGTCACAACCTCTTTCCCGTTCATCTTCGAGATCATGACCAGACAACGCCCGGCCTCGGAGAGGTAGCCAGTCTTGCTCAATCCCACACCCCAGCTGTCGCGATGAACCAGGGCGTTGGTGTTACCAAACGACAGGCTGTAACGGGGCTGGCGGAACTGGCCACGGAAGTAACCGGTGGTGGAGTATTCCCGGATTTCCGGATATTCAGCCGCGGCGTTTACCAGCTTCACAAGGTCCGCAGCGGTTGAAAGATTCTCGGACGACAGTCCGGTCGGATCGACAAACCGGGTGCCGGTCATGCCCAGGGCCAAGGCCTTGGCGTTCATCGCCTCGATAAAGGCATCGAATCCACCGGGGTGGCTGCGGGCCAGGGTGTAGGCGGCAAAATTTTCAGAGGACATCAGTGCTATGCGCAATACATCTTTACGACGCATCTCCGAGTCGATACGGATCCGACTGTAAGCATTCGCGGCGGCGGGCGTGTGCCGCTCCCGGAAAACCAGCCACTCATCCAGCGGCTCTCCGGATTCCAGGACAACCAGGGCGGTCATGACCTTGGTGACCGAGGCAATGGGTACGGATCGGTCCGCATTCTTGCCGAAAATGAGTTCGTTATCGCCGGCCACCGCGACCGCCGCATTCACCGATGCCAGGTTAGGGCCAGCGTCCGGCGACGATGCTGGTGGGTTGACCGATGTCTCCTGCTGATGCGCCTGGGACACTCCGGGCAGCAGCGCAAGCAAAAACAACCAGCCAATGGTCAAACTCCGGATACCCATGCCTCAACGCCTCTTCTCTTATTTCCTGTCCGGGCACTTACTGCCTCGCCAGCAGCGGATTATAGCAGCGATTGCCGGTTACCATCGCATCATGGCAGATCGGTAATGGCCCCATTGGATGCGGAACCCACGGTGCGCGAATATTTTGCCAGTACACCGCGAATGAAGCGGGGCTTGGGCGCCTCCCATGCCTTGCGCCGACGCTCCAGCTCTTCATTCGAGACATCCAGTTCAATCCGGTTGCTGACGGCATCAATGGTAATGGTGTCGCCATCCTCAACCAGCGCGATGGGGCCGCCCTCGGCCGCTTCCGGCGTAATATGACCAACCACGAACCCGTGGCTGCCGCCGGAAAAGCGGCCATCGGTTATCAACGCCACGTCGCTACCCAGGCCCTTGCCCATGATGGCGGAGGTTGGGCTCAGCATCTCCCGCATGCCCGGTCCACCTTTGGGGCCTTCATAACGGATAACCAACACATCGCCGGCCACCACCGTGCCGTCGAGAATCCGCTCCTGGGCCTCTTCTTCCGAATGGAATACCCGGGCACGGCCGGTAAAGTGAGTACCTTCCTTGCCGGTAATCTTCGCCACTGCCCCGGTTGGCGCCAGGTTCCCGAACAGGATCCGTAAATGACTGTCCGCCTTGATCGGATTATCAAAGGCATGAATGATGTCCTGTCCCTCCGGATAGGGCGCCACGTCGGCCAGGTTTTCCGCAATGGTCTGGCCGGTTACAGTCAGGCAGTCCCCATGCAGCAGCCCATGATCGAGCAGCATCTTCATAAGCGGCTGAATGCCGCCAATGGCCACCAGCTCCGACATCATGTAGTGGCCACTCGGGCGAAGATCCGCCAGCACCGGCACCCGCTTGCCAATCTCGACAAAATCCTCCAGTTCCAGATCCACACCGATCGTACTGGCCATGGCCAGCAGGTGCAGTACCGCATTGGTGGAACCGCCCAGGGCAATCACCACGGTGATGGCGTTTTCGAAGGCTTTGCGGGTCATGATGTCACTGGGTTTAATGTCTTTCTCCAGCAGATTCAGCACTGCGGCACCGGCACCACGACAATCCGCGGCCTTTGTATCTGATACGGCATTCTGCGCCGAACTTCCCGGCAGGCTCATGCCCATGGCTTCGATGGCCGATGCCATGGTGTTGGCTGTGTACATGCCACCACAGGAGCCTGGCCCCGGTATCGCGGTTTCCTCGATCTGCTTGACCTCGATCAGATCCAGGTCGCCACGGGCATGGGCACCCACGGCCTCAAACACGGAGATGATATCGGTATGGTTCTCGCCGGGCATGATCGTGCCGCCGTAGACAAACACTGATGGCCGGTTCAGGCGCGCCAACCCCATCATGCAACCGGGCATGTTCTTGTCACAGCCACCGATAGCCACCAGGCCATCGAAGCCCTCGCAACCTGCCACCGTCTCGATGGAATCGGCGATCACCTCCCGGGACACCAGGGAATACTTCATACCCTCGGTACCGTTGGCAATGCCGTCCGATATCGTGATGGTATTGAAGATCAGCGACTTGCCGCCTGCCTCATCGGCGCCGGCAGCAGACTCTTCCGCCAGCTGATTGATGTGCATGTTGCAGGGCGTAAGGTTACTCCACGTAGACGCAATACCGATCTGGGGCTTTTTGAAATCCTCATCGGTAAACCCGACGGCCCGAAGCATGGCGCGGCTGGCGGATTTGCCAATGCCATCAACCACCGGAGCCGAATATTTACGGCGCTTGTCCTGGTTCTTGTCTTGCGTCATGGGAGTCTCCTTTTCAGATGCCTTGTCCGACCAGACTCTCAGAAACCATCGCATTCGGCAACGGGCGGGCGAGCAAGCCTGCCCGCAGAAAGATGCAGTTTCGACTGACCTGCATCAATGGCAGTTAACAGCGGTGGTTTTAAAATCCACTGACATACTGACGCCATGGAGGCATCTCATGCCATCGCCAATTCATTCAGCACCGGCGGATCACACCGCTACCGACTGCCCGGATTACCGGCGCTGGTGCGATGGCTATGGCGTCATCGAGCACAACGAAACCACGCGACATCAGGTCAGGTTGCTGGCAGAGCATCTGGTCGCCGCCGGCCACCAGCCGGACGCCGCCACCGTTTATCGCAGGCTTGGCGATCTGGACCGGCTGACCAGTGCCGGGCTGTGGCTGGTGGTGCATATGACCTATGCCCGCCGGGTCGATGTCTCCGGTCAACCCCTGGCACCCCAGGACTTCAAAACCAATCCGGAAGGCCACACTGGCGGTGCACTGAATATGGTACCGGCCTATGCCGGCTATCTCGCCCTGAACAACCTGACCGGACGGACGCGGAGCTGGTTGATGGGCCAGGGACATTGCGTGGCCGCGGTGGATGCCCTGAATGTCCTCACCGGAAACCTGCATCCGGAACAGGCAGAACGTTATCGCGGGCCCGACGGGCTTTCCACCCTGGTGGCCGATTTCTACAGCTACCGGCAGAAGCCGGATGGCAGCATGGCAGCCCCTCTTGGCAGCCATGTCAATCCGCACACCGCGGGTGGCATTCTCGAAGGTGGTTACCTGGGTTTTGCCGAACTCCAGTATGCCCACATGCCCTTGCCGGGAGAGTCCCTGGTGGCCTTCCTGTCGGACGGCGCTGCCGAGGAACAGCGCGGTAGTGACTGGATCCCCCGCTGGTGGCGCGCCGAGGACTGTGGCGCCGTGATGCCGGTCATGATTGCCAACGGCCGGCGCATCGAACAGCGCACCGAACTGGGTACCCGCGAAGGCCTCGAACGTTTTGAAGCACATCTTGAGCACCGGGGCTTCGTGCCCTTCCGTTTCGATGGCCGGGATCCTGCCGCGTTTGTCTGTGCCCTGTATGAGATGGAACAGGCACTGGCTACCAATGGCGAGGCCGCTCTGAGGGGCGAAAGCAGCTATCCCGTGCGGGTGCCCCATGGCATAGCGGAAACCAACAAGGGTTACGGGTTTTATGGTGCCAGCAGCAACGCTGCGCACAACCTGCCGTTGCCCGGCAACCCGCGCATGGACGCCCGGGCCAGAGAGCTGTTTAACGAACATGCAGCCAGATTGTGGGTGGCTCCTGACGAACTGCACAGCTGTATTGCTCAGCTGAATCAGCACGCCGGGCAATCACGCGCCCTGGAACGGGACCATGCCCTCGCAGTACGCAATCCACCGGATCCAGTGATCCCGAGACTGCCGTCCAATCCCGCCCCCACCTCGCCCATGAAGGCCGTGGATGAGTTTTTCCGGGCTCTGGTGGCCAACAACCCGGGGCTCAGGGCGCGAGTGGGCAATCCGGACGAACTGGCAAGCAACCGGCTTGAGGGTGTCCTTGAAGATCTGAAACACCGGGTAAATGAACCCGAGAACGATCAGGAATCGGTCCATGGCAAGATCATCACGGCCCTGAACGAAGAAGCCGTGGTATCGGCTTGCCTGGCCAACAAGGCCGGCTTGAACCTGGTGGCCAGCTATGAGGCGTTCTGCGTGAAGATGCTCGGCGCCATCCGCCAGGAGCTGATCTTTGCCCGGCACCAGAAGGAAGTGGGTCGACCGGCACGCTGGCTCGGACTGCCGGTTATTGCCACCTCACATACCTGGGAAAACGGAAAGAACGAGCAATCCCACCAGGACACCACCTTCTGCGAGAGCATGCTCGCTGAGATGAATGACGTGTCCCGGGTCCTGTTTCCGGCAGACTACAACAGCACCCTGGCGACGCTGCCCTCGGTGTTCAGTGAAAGAGGCAGGATCACGTGCATGGTCATCCCGAAACGTGAACGCCCCTGTGTGTTTGACAGACGGGAAGCGGAACTGCTGGCCAGACATGGTGCCCTGGTGGTCGATGAGGACACCGCCGGTGGCGAACCGTTGCTGCTCATGGCCAATGGTGCCTATCAGTTGTCCGAGGCCATCCGGGCGTGTGAACGATTGCGTGAAACCGGCACCCCATTCCGGCTGGTCTATATCCAGGAGCCGGGCAGGTTCCGCCAGCCAAGGGACACGATGGAAGCAGAGGTATGCCTGTCGGAATTCGAGAGGGAGCGCCTGTTCCCCCATCGCATTCACCGGCGGGTAGCCCTGACTCACATGCGCCCTGAGGTGTTCCGGGGCCACCTCTACCCGTTGTTCCCTGACCCGTCCCAATCCCGGGTTCTGGGCTACATCAACCGCGGGGGCACACTGAACGAGGCCGGCATGCTGTTTGCCAACGGCTGCTCCTGGGGCCATGCCCTGGCTGCCTGCGCAGGTGTTATGGACAAGCCACCGGGGGAGTGGCTGTCCAGCGCCGAGTTGGCAGCGGTTGAGGGCCGGGGCGACCCGGCCGTTATTACACGGGGTCTGCCATGAGTGCGCCCTGACCCGCCAATACCCGTCGAGAAGCTGTTCGGCCCGCATCGATCTGGTACTCCCGGGACTTGATGGTGTCCACGAAGTACCAGTCCGCTTTTGCTTCTTCCGGAGTGAAGGTAACCAGCATGAACCCCCGCTGATTCACATTCAGGTAATCCAGATCATCGACCAGCAGACTGATCGCCTGTTCCGCACCCTGAATCATCTCATCCGGAATGCCCAGGTACTCCTCCAGACCGGGTGATGTCACCGAGGCCGTGGCGAATTCCACGCCAATCTGGTCCCCATTGATGTCCTTCAGATTGTTGGCCCAGGCATTGTGGGTATCCCCGGCCAGCACGACCAGATTCTTGTTCAGCGCCTTGGCGGTCCCCAGAACCACCTCCCTCTCATATTGGTAGCCATCCCAGGCGTCCAGATTGTAGGGGGCAACGGTGTTGATGCGGGCCAATTCCTCTTGCGTCAGAGACGGATCCCCCTGGAGAGCGCGACCTTTGAGCTGCGCCAGCTCGGCAAGGTTTTGTGGCAGGCCTTCAAACTGCTCGGTAGCAATCGCTACCAGAAGTTCCGCGGGCAGATTCATACGGCCCATCAGTACCTGTTGCCCCAACACCTGCCACGTGGCCGTGGAATAGTTCAGGGAAGACTGCAGCCACAGCAGCTGCTCCGCGCCCAGCAGGGTGCGGTTCTGACTGCCGACATCCGCAGTAAAACGAGCCGCATCCAGGCCTTCGCCTGTGAAGTAGTCCATATAGTCCAGTTGCTGGTCGCGCCCGATGATGCGGGTATCCAGCATGTGAAGATCCACCAGATTGCCAAACCGGAAGGTCCGGAAGATAGCTTCGTCGCTTCCTTCGATCACCGGCCGGATCGGCATCCACTCGAAATAGGCCTTGAGGGCATTGAGTTTGCGTTCGGTGAAATCCCCTTCTCCGTCATTATGGTTTTCGGCGCCCTCCTCCCAGGTGTCGTTGGCCACTTCATGGTCGTCCCACACCACGATAAACGGCACTCTGGCATGGAGAGACTGAAGATCCGGGTCTGACCGGTACGCAGCGTAACGCCTGCGATAATCCGCCAGTTCAATCAGCTCAAGGTTGTTGTTCTCGGGGAAGGTCCGGCCCAGGTCCTGGGCATCCTGAGCCGCGTAGCTGCTGCTGTCAGAGCTGTATTCGTAGATGTAATCGCCCAGATGCACCACGGCATCCAGATCAGTCTGTTTACTGATTTCCCGGTAGACGTTGAAGTAACCGGCCGGGTAATTCGAACAGGACACCACGGCCAGACGCACCGAGTCGATACTGCCCTCCGGCAATGTCCGGGTCACGCCCACCGGTGACTGACGATCGGTCGTCTGGAAGCGATAATAGTAGGTTTGCCCGGGCGCCAGACCGCGCACATCCACCTTGACGGTGAAATCATGGGCTGCAGCAGCCTCCGCCGTGCCTGAATGCACCAGGTTCTCGAAATCCTCGTCCGTGGATACCTCCCAGGCCACGCCCACCGGGGCGCCGCCATTCGCAGGCGCTGCCCGGGTCCAGAGCATGACACCGTCAGCAAGCGGATCGCCACTGGCCACACCGTGAGTGAAGGTGATTGTGCGCTCATCCGAGCTGTCCAGCACACAGCCTGCCAGGCCGGTAGAGACCACCACGGCGCCCATACCCATGGCTGATGCCTTCAGAAAATCCCGTCGTGTCAATCGTTTCATTGTTGTGTCTTCCCCTGCATTCATCCTTCATAGCCCGGCATCCTGCGGTCCTTGCCGGTACTACTCCAACTGAAGAACCTAGTCGGGCTTCGTTAAGAACGCATTGCCAAATTGCGACAGGGGGATGGCAAATCACGACAGGCCTGCGCTAACTGCCGGAATTCATAAAAAAGGGGAGCTCGAGGCTCCCCCTTGGCATTCCGTTCAGATCCGGCCTATCCGCTGACGAATACCGGCCCTACGCCAAAGTTCCAGAGGATGACTGAGCCGACCCGTGTCGATACCAGAATCACCAGGGCAACAGTCAACAACGCACCGGCATACATGACGGCCCGTTCCTTCTCGATACCCATGACAATCGGCAGCCCGTCGTACATGAGGTAAGCCCCATAGCAGGCCGCAACCAGGAAAACGATGGCGTTGAACCAGGGCACCGGATACAGCAGGGCAAAACCCGCCAGGAACAGGGGCGTGCAGGAGTATGCTGCCAGGGCAATGCCGTTGGAGGGCACGTGTTCCTCCTTGGCACCGTAGGTTTTCGCCATCCAGTTAATGGCATAGCCGAGTGCGAAAACGCCGACCAGCATCGCCAGATAGGTGAGCACACTGAGCTGCATCGCACTGATCTCGGTTAACTTGATCAGCCGCTCATTGCCGACAGTCCAGCCAAAATAGGCCGTCGAAATGTAGGCGCAAACCGGTGCAATGGCCGCAAGAATCAGGACATAGGCCACGTAGACCCGGCGCGGTGTTTCATGTTCTTTTCGTATGGAAGCCCACTCTTCATCAGGATGGGTGAAGAGACCGAACGCATGTGACAGGAGCATGGACAACCCCCTTCTTCGCTGTTGTTGGTATTGTGAAATACGGGATGCGGAAACTGTCAGATCAGCAACCACTCCTTACTCTTAACTATAGTCAAGAATGGCGGATGGGAAAGGCAGAGTGCTCAAAAAATGCCCTGACATGGGCTGAGGGGCGGCCGGCAGTGGCCGGCCGCCTGAAATCAGGCGTTGCGGGGATCAGTTTCTGCAACCCAGGGGTAATCCCTGTGGCTGTCACGGTATGACAACAGACTTTCAACACCGGAATAATCCACCAGGTCCCTGAAGTCCAGCCAGTCCACGAGGCAATACAAACAGATTGCCGGATAATTCCATTCTTCGAACTGCCCTTCTTCGGCCATTGCCGCCAGCGTGCGCAATGTCATCATGATGCGTTCACGTTGCAGGTTGTAGAACATCAGGTCCTCGCCGGTATCAATACCGGACTTCTCCGAAAGCAGCATGGTGACCGCGGAGTCATTGGCACCGTCGACCATGGTCAGCTGGTTTTCCTGGTCCCAGGTCAGCGGGTCACGGCCCTGCTTGGCACTGATATAGCGAGCAATGATCCGGGAATCATAGATTTCCTGACCGCCGTCTTCGAGCACCGGAATTTTCAGTGTCGGATTGTTGCGCCGCAGTTCGTCCCGACCTTCACCATAGATATTGAGATTGACGAATTCATAGGGCTCTTCATCCAGCAGGATACGAACGCGCCGAACGTAGGGTGAAGTAGTGGATCCGATCAGTTTCATGGTTTCTCCGAGGGTTTCACACTCAGGATCCCAACAGGGATTCAGGGTTTGTGTATGGGTGCCCGGTCGCCTCTGCCACTTCCCTGTAAGTCACCTTGCAAGCAGCCACGTTCAGCCCGGCCCTGAGGTGCGGATCTTCCTTCATCGCCCGGTCCGGGCCCTTGTTAGCCAGGGCCGCCACAAAGGGCAAGGTGACGTTATTCAGCGCCAGTGTGGACGTGCGCGCCACGGCACCCGGCATGTTCGCCACGCAGTAATGTACCACACCGTCGACAATATACGTGGGATCGTCGTGGGTGGTTGCCCGCGAGGTTTCAGTACAGCCGCCCTGATCAATGGCGACATCCACGATAACGCTACCCTCCGGCATGCGACGGATCATGTCACGGGTAATCAGCTTGGGCGCAGAAGCGCCGGGAATGAGCACACTGCCAACGACCAGGTCCGATTCCGTTACCGCCTGATCAAGAGTCTGGGCCGTGGAAAACAGCGTGGTTATGCGGTTGCCATACAGGTGGTCCAGGTGTCGGAGCACATCCATATTCCGGTCCAGCACCGTCACCTGCGCGCCGAGACCCACCGCCATGGCAACGGCGTTCTGGCCAACAACACCACCGCCAACCACCGCGACCCGAGCGGGGCTGACACCGGGCACACCGCCCAGAAGGACGCCGCGCCCACCCATGGCCTTCTCGAGACAATGGGCGCCTGCCTGAATCGACATACGCCCCGCCACTTCCGACATCGGTGCCAACAGGGGCAAATGGCCCCCGCGGTCGGTGACCGTTTCGTAGGCTATACAGGTGGCGCCAGACTTCACCAGGTCATCGGTCTGGGCCTTGTCCGGAGCAAGATGCAGATAGGTGAAGAGTGTGTGTTCCGGTTTCAGCAGTGCCCGTTCCTCGGCCTGTGGCTCCTTGACCTTGACGATAAGCTCGGCAGTGTCGAAAACCTCCCTCGCGGTATCAACAATACTGGCCCCCGCCTGACGATAATGGTCATCGGAAAACCCGATGGCAACGCCTGCCCCGGTTTCCACAAACACCTCATGATTGTGGCCACACAGCTCGTGAACGGCCGCCGGCGTCATGCCTACACGGTATTCGCGGTTCTTGATTTCCCTGGGCACGCCGATTTTCATAGCCAACCTCCAAGACAGTCCGGATTCATGAGTCATTGGATGTAGTGTAGTCAAAAGGTCCTATACTGGATTGGCAACTGATTGCATCGGTTTACCGGTTCCGGGCGTAGATTTCCGGACAAAAAGACAATCCGACCCAAAAGGAGCAGGACTGATTATGAGAACCCTGAAAGCAACAGCGGCAGTGGCAACCCTCTCACTTACTCTGGCAAGCACGCAGGTACTGGCAGAAATGCAAACCAAGACCGTCGAATACAAGATCGGTGAGACCCCCTTCACCGGCTACATGGCCTGGGATGACGAGTTCGAGGAGAAGCGCCCGGGCGTTCTGGTGGTCCACGAGTGGTGGGGCCACAATGAATTCGCCCGGGACCAGGCAGAGCGGCTTGCAGCATCTGGCTACACGGCGTTTGCCCTGGATATGTATGGCTCCGGCAAGCTGGCAGACCATCCCGATACCGCCCAGAAGTTCATGCAGGAAGCGACCAAGGACATAGACCAGATAAAGGCGCGTTTCCTGAAGGCGATGGAAATCCTGCAGAATCATGAGAGCGTTGATGCCTCCCGTATTGCCGCACAAGGCTACTGCTTTGGCGGGGCGGTGGTCCTGAACATGGCCCGTATGGGCGTGGACCTGGACGGCGTCGTCAGCTACCACGGCGCCCTTGGAAGTCCAATCACCGCGGAAGCTGGAACCGTGAAAGCCAGGGTTCAGGTATATACCGGTGGCGCCGACAAGATGGTTCCTTCAGAGCAGGTCGCCGGTCTGGTAAAAGAGATGCAGGACGCAGAAGTCGACCTCACGCTGGTCAGTTTCCCGGGAGTGCTGCACTCATTTACCAATCCCGGCGCTGACAAGGTCGCCGAGGAGTTCGGTATGCCGATTGGCTATGACGAAGAAGCCGCGAACCGCTCCTGGAACGGCACCATGCGTTTCTATGAGGAGATTTTCGCCCGGTAACACAGTGGGCTCTGAAAACCGGAACCCGGCCTGACCGCCGGGTTTTGGTTTTTAAAGGGAAGACGCAATGCTGTTGCGAACGTCCGTCATAAGGTCATCCAGCGGCAACGCCCCGGAGGCCATCGGGGGATGGATGACGATTTCAATCTCACCGCTGCTGAATGCCGCAGAGCCCTTGGGTAAACGCTGGTGAGATCCGCAGATGGTGATCGGAAGGATCGGAAGCTGGCCGTCCTGGGCAATAACAAAGCCACCTTTCTTGAAGGGCAGCAATTTGCCATCCCACGAACGGGTACCTTCCGGAAAGATCAGTATGCTGGTGCCATCCGGAAGCTGGCCAACCCCACGCTTGATGCTCTCCAATGCATCGCTGCCTTTGGAGCGGTCGATAAACAGGTTGCGTGAAGTTTCCAGGGCCAATCCGAACAGGGGTACCTTGCGCAGCTCCTTCTTGATCACCCATCGGTACTGCAGGCCGAGCGCAAGCACCAGCGCGGGCGGGTCAAAGTAGGATGCATGATTGCTTAGAATCACGTAGCGCTGGCCCGGCTCAATGTTTTCCTTGCCACGCACTCTGAGCCGAATACCGCAGACTTTCAGGATGATCCAGGCATAAACCTGGGTGCCATGGAAGGCTGCATCCCCCCGCTTTCCCACCAGGGCTGCAATCACAATCGGAAAAAACAGAATCAGGGTCAGCAGTATGGCCCAGAACAGGATCCAGGCAGCTTTTAGCACTCGGAGCATGTAACGATTCCTGGAGATCTCGACTTCCGCTTAAACGAGCAGCAGGCCCGTAAAGATTACACAAAGAAGGGATAATGACAAAAGCGAGGCATGACCCAATGTCCTTTTTCAGACATTAAAAAAGGCAGCCGAAGCTGCCTTTTTGGCGGTTATTGCCGAATCCGTCAGGGATTACAGGGCAACAACGTTCTCCGCCTGAGGACCTTTCTGGCCCTGGGTAACGGTGAACTCAACCTGCTGGCCTTCTGCCAGGGTCTTGAAACCGCTGCCCTGAATAGCGCTGTAGTGAACAAAAACGTCCGGGCCGCCTTCACGAGTGATAAAGCCAAAGCCTTTTGCTTCGTTGAAGAACTTAACAGTACCGGTAGTAGTAGACATACTTAAACTTCCTGAAATCAATCATATTATCTGCCGCCTCGCACCTGCATGGTGTCAGGTCGGCGTTTTGCGGAAATACAGAACTCGCGGAATCAAAAACAGGACGGTCACTACTAACTGCGGAGGTACGTCTTATTCATGAAATGCTTTGCTGAATCTTTCCTACGCCGTTCACTGTACTCCTGAATCAGAAGCTTGCCAAGGGTATTTTCGAGAATTTATGTAGGTAGTGGTACCCATCATCCCTTCAACAGACCGAAGGTGTAAATTCCCAACGCTGTCATGAGGATGGAGCCGATCACGTGCGCCAGGATGCCGGTAATCGCCATCGCCCATTTGCCCTCCTGGATGGCGGCAAACATCTCGAGCGAGAAGGTGGAAAAAGTGGTCAATGCGCCACACAGGCCGGTGATTGCAAACAGTCGCCATTCCGGTGCGAGCGCGCTGCCATGGCTAAAGTAGCCGATCAGCAAGCCGATCAGCCAGCCGCCGCTGAGATTGGCAACCAGGGTTCCGTAAGGCACGGCATGGTAGGTGGTGTTCAGCCACAAACCCAGGGCCCAACGCAGGTTGGCGCCGATCACGGCGCCAACGCTGACTGCTACAAAAGACAACCACATTTCAGGACAGATCCCTGTCAGGCGGGGTTGTGATCAATCACAGACTCCTTGTTCTGGGCAAAGGCATCAAAGGCAAAGTCATCGACCGTCAGCATTTCCAGTACCACAGTCTCGTACTGGCGCATGAAATCGGCCTCTTCCTTGGTGTAAACACCGGCCTCAAGCGCGGCCTCGAAACGTTCTTCCGGATGCAATGCCGTCATCGGCAGCTCGCCCTTGGCGTAGGCCTTGGTCACCTTCCGGTAAAGCTGCTCCGCCTTGTCGTAATCCTTCAGCAACCCGTTATAGCGGGCGACCGGATTCTCCACGGTTCCTTCGCTGTCGGTCGTCCACACACTGGCAATCAGCTTGTTGCGGATCGGTGTGTCAGTGGAGACCGCACGGGCAAGCTTGCGGGCCAAATCGTCATGGGGGCTGTCCCAACGGCGACCCAGTGGCATGGTCACACCACGCAGAACCATCGCAACAGCGCGGTTCGGCAGATTTTGCAGGAACTCATCCAGTGCGTTTTCGGTGCGATGCAGCAGCAGGCTCATGCTGTATTCCATCACTTCCTTTTCACCTTCCACCGGCTGGGTCTCGTGCCAGTTCTTCAGCACCATCGAGGCGAGGTAGAGGTTAGACAGCATATCCCCCAAACGCGCGGAGATCAGTTCACGCATCTTCAGCTCGCTGCCGAGAGTGGTCATCGCCGCATCCGAACACAGACCAAAGGCGGCACTGAAACGGGCAACCGCCTGGGCGTACCTGCGGCTGGCGCTGTCAAACGGCACATCGGCCCGACCAAGCCCCAGAGCCTGGGTAAAGGCGCGGGCCGCATTGCCAAAGATCAGGCCGGCATGGCCGAAGAAGGCATCGTCAAACGCCTTGATATCGTCGTTATCCTTGGCCGCCAGCTCTTTCAGCACGTATGGATGGCAGCGAATCGCACCCTGACCGAAGATCATCAGGCTTCGGGTCATGATGTTGGCGCCCTCAACAGTGATCGAAACGGCCGCACCGCTGTAGCCAATGCCCAGGTAGTTGCGCGGGCCAAGGGTCACTGTCTTGCCACCGTGAACATCCATCGCATCGGTCAGGACACCACGCTGGAACTCGGTGAGATGGTATTTAAGGATGGCCGACGGCACAGCCGGCTTTTCGCCCTTGTCGATCATGTTAGCGGTGTGGTTAACAGCCGCCTGGGCAATATAGGTCTTGGCGCCAATCCGGGCCAGCGGCTCCTGCACGCCCTCCATGTCTGCAACCGGGGTGTTGAACTGGCGACGGATACGGGTAAACCCGCCGGCGGTGCCGACCGAGTAGGCGGCTGCCCCTGCAGCGCCTGAGGGCAGCGTAATGCAACGGCCAACAGACAGGCATTCAACCAGCATGCGCCAACCCTGGCCGGCCATATCCACACCACCGATGATGTAATCCAGGGGGATAAAGACGTCTTTACCCTTGATCGGTCCGTTCAGGAACGGACTGCCAATCGGGCAGTGGCGACGGCCGATTTCCATGCCCTTGGTATCCCGGGGAATCAGCGCGCAGGTAATGCCGTAGTCTTCGGTGTCACCCAGCAGCCCGTCCGGATCGAACATACGGAAGGCCAGGCCGACGACGGTGGCGATGGGTGCCAGGGTAATCCAGCGCTTCTCGAAGTTGAGTCGGATACCGACCACTTCCTTGCCATCCACTTTCTGTTTACACACGATACCGGTGTCCGGCAGCGACGTTGCATCAGAGCCTGCGCGAGGACCGGTCAGGCCGAAGCAGGGGATCTCGCGGCCATCCGCCAACCGGGGCAGATAGTGGTTTTTCTGTTCTTCGGTACCATATTTGACCAGCAACTCACCCGGGCCGAGCGAGTTGGGCACACCAACGGATACCATCAATGATTCATTGGCAGCCAGTTTCTGCAGCACCGCAGTCTGGGCTTTGGCGGAAAACTCCAGGCCACCGTATTCCTTCGGGATGATCATGCCGAAGAACTTCTCTTTCTTCAGGAAATCCCACAGCTCTTTCGGCAGATCCGCCCGCTCGACGGCGACATCCCAGGCGTTGCACATGGAGATTGCCTGGGTGCATTGGTTGTCCACGAAGGCCTGTTCTTCCTCGCTCAGGCCTGTGTTGCGATTAATCAACAGGTTGTGCCAGTCGGGGCGACCGGTAAACAGCTCGCCATCCCAGCCTACGGTACCGGCTTCCAGGGCCACTTTCTCGGTATCGGAAACTTTCGGTGCGACTTTCTTGAACATCGCGAAAATGCGGGGTGTCAGCCAGCCCTGGCGGAACCCGGGCAGGCCGGCGGCAGCGGTGACGGCGGCACCAATAAACAGAACAAGGGCCAGCCAACCAGAGGCAAAAATCAGCGACAGCAGGCCGGTGATGGCCATGACGCCAATCGCGGACATTGCACCGGACTCGCGCCGCATCACTATCAGCAGGCCAGCCAGCGCCACAATAAACAGTATGAAAGTCATCATAGGTTCTCTCTGTCATCCATGGTTCGGGAATGTCGAAGACTATAAACCGTTACGTTTACGGTACCGCATCAGATGAAGGCTGACCAGCAAATGCCGCTCAGTCAGCCAGTTACAGCCGTCGCACCCCGATTTATGAGGTCACGATCACACGAATACCTTCCAGAGCCAGGCTGGCATGGCCTATGGCATCCCTCGCCGCTTCGAACTGGTTCCGGAAAAAGTCGATCTCCTCCTCGCGGATGGCAGGGTTCACTTTCTGCAACGCTTCCAGTCTCCGGATTTCCGGCTCGAAACTGGCAGCGAGCTGTTCAAGCGCCCGGGCTTTCAGGGGCTCCAGATGAGGCTCCGAGAGGCGCTCGACGTGATCCACCATGGTTTCGACCTGGGGCCGAATCTGGGGCACGATAGCCTGGGCCGTGCGCCGGCGGATGTTCGAGCACATCTCGTTCAGCCGGTTGTGGGGCAAAGCCCCCGACAGCTCCTTGCCATTCACGTCCACCAGCAGGCGCAACGGCGAAACCGGCAGGTAGCGAGTCAGTTGCAGAGCGTCTGGAGCCGGGCAGTGCACGGTAAACAGCGCTTCCATCAGCAGCGTTCCCGGAGGCAGAGCCTTGACCGACAGGCTGGCGAGCGCGGCTTTGCCCAGGCCGGAGCTGGTGACCGAGTCCATCACCCCGGTGACCATCGGGTGCTCCCAGCTCATAAACGCCAGATCTTCCCGCTCCAGGGCATTCCTGCGATCCCAGGTCACGGTCATACCATCTTCGGGCAATTCGGCGACATGGCCGGCCCGGTACTGTTCGCCCGGCCGCAGGATATCGGAGTGTTCGGCATGGTCTTCGACATCGACCCCGAGAATATCGAAGGCTTCCATCATGTAGTCCCGAACCTGCTCCTCAGATTCCTCTTCTTCAATGGCGGCAATCAGGTTCTCCGCCACGTTCGGGCGACAGGAATTCAGTTCAATCAGGGCATCCCGACCGTTTTGCAGCAGGGTTTTCAGGCGCTCCGCCTCTTCGGCGGAGGCTTTAACCAGCTCGTTCGCAATGCTGGCATCGCCATCAATGGCCTGCTGCCATAGGGAATGGACCGCTTCCTGAACCGCAACGCCGACGGCGCAACTTTCGGCAAAAGCGTTCAGCCCTTCATGGAACCATCGGAACTGGACCTCCTGGCTGGTATCACGCAGGTAGGGAAGATGAATATCGATGGTTTCGGTCTGACCAATCCGGTCCAGCCGACCGATACGCTGTTCAAGCAGATCCGGGTTGCCCGGCAGATCGAACAGCACCAGGTGGTGGGCAAACTGGAAGTTGCGGCCTTCGCTGCCGATCTCAGAACAGATCAGCGCCTGGGCTCCCTGTTCGGTGTCGGCGAAGTAGGCGGCAGCCCGGTCTCGCTCGATCAGGCTCAGGTGTTCATGAAACGCCGCACTGCGGATACCGGCGCGCAGCTGGAGATAGTGCTCCAGGGCCATGGCGGTCTCAGCGCTGGCGCAGATAACGACGACCTTTGCGGGACGCAGGCTGACCAGCTTTTTCTCGAGCCACGCCACCCGCGGATCGTCCGACAGCCATTGCTCCTCGGGCACCAGTTGCTCGGGGGTCAGCCCCTGAAGACCTGAAGCCTGCCCTTCGTACATGGCCGGGCATGGCAGAGGCTCCGGGTTGGGACGGCGTTCGGGGAATCCCTGGATGGCCGCCCGGGTGTTCCGGAACAGCACCCGCCCGGTACCATGGCGATCCAGCAGGGCATCAATGACCGCTTGCCGTGGATGGTCTCCAGTCAGCAGTTGGTCCAGCTCTTCTCCCAGCCATTCCCGCAGCAACTTCTGGTCTTCGGCGCTGATTGCGGATTCTTCGTTCAGAAGCCGGCGGACCACCGCGTTGATCGTCTCGTACTGCTGCTCCTCTTTCCGAAAGGCTTCCAGATCATGGAAACGGGCCGGATCCAACAGCCGCAACCGGGCGAAATGACTGGCGACACCCACCTGCTCCGGCGTCGCCGTCAGCAACAGCAAGCCCCGGCTGATCGCCGACAACTCCTCAACAATCCGGTATTCCGGGCTGACTTCATCCGGGCTCCATGCCAGGTGATGAGCCTCGTCCACGATCATCAGATCCCACTCAGCCTTGCGGGCATCGTCCTGCGCCTTCTGGCTTTGCTTCAGGAAATCGAGACTGCAGAGCACCAGTTGCTCGCTCTCGAAGGGATTGACCTCGTCTTCGTCGCCAAAAATGTGGTTAACCAGGGCGTCGACATCGCTTTCCTGCTCTTTCAGGGCATCGTAGCGATCCTGATCCACGATCGAGAACCGCAGATTGAAGCGCCGAAGCATTTCAACCAGCCATTGATGGGTGAGGGAATCCGGCACCACGATAAGGGCGCGTTTCGCCCGCCCGGTGTGCAGCTGATAATGCAGGATAAGCCCCGCCTCGATGGTTTTGCCAAGGCCGACTTCATCGGCCAGAAGCACCCGTGGCGCATGGCGCCGGGCAACCTCATGGGCAATATAGATCTGGTGCGGCAGGTGCTGGGTGCGTGCACCAATCAGCCCCTGGGCAGCAGACGCCCTCAGGCGGTTCATATGTTGAAGGGTCGCATACCTCAGACGAAAAGCGCCGTTGCGATCGAACTGGCCCGCGAAAAGCCGCTGGTGTGGCGCTGAAAAGTTCACCGAGCCCGCAAGTTTGACCTCGGAAATTTCATGCAGGTCGGTGCCATCGTCGGCGTGGTACATGAGCACGCCACCAATATCCTCGACCGCTCGAACGATGTACCGCTCGCCGTCAAAGGTCTCAATCTCCTCGCCCAGCTGATAGATGATGCGGGACAAAGGTGCGTTATCAATCGCGTAGGTGCGTTCCTCATCGGCAGCAGGAAACCCCAGGGTTACCCGACGTCCGGAGATATCCGTGACAATGCCCAACCCCAGGCCGGTATCACTGTGGCTGACCCAACGCTGACCAATAACAAATCCCGATGTATCCAAGTAACCTCCAGACCAATTACGTTCTTGTGGCGCCGTTCTCACGCACCCAGTAAGCCGTTGCCCCGCACACCGCCGCAGGCACCACGAACAGGTTCAGTACAGGCACCATGGCAGCCAATGCCACTGGCACTCCGAAGCCGAAAGCAGACAAGCGGGTATCACCGAGCAACCGGCGCAGGGCGGGGAAACTGACCTTGTGGTTGTCTGCCGGGTAGTCCACGTATTGCAGCGCCATCATCCAGCTGTTGAAGAGAAACCAGAGAACAGCCGCAACCAGATTGACGACGGGTATCAGACCGATAATCAGCAGGCCGATAGCCCTCGGCAGGTAATACAGGATTTTCTGAACCTCACGCCAGAGCGCACGTGGAATATCCTTGATGATGGCCGCCCAGCTGTCGTCGGTATTCACTTCCTGACCGGTCAGGTGCTTTTCCGTCAGCTCGGCCAGATAGCCGTAGAAAGGGGAACCAATCAGGTTGGCAACGATCACAAAGCCGTAGGCGAGCATGAGCACGATGACTGCGCCGTAAAGAATCCAGAATAGCCAATCCAGCGCCTGTAGCCACGCCCAGTCCGGCAGCCAGGCCATGGCGGCGGCAATCAGCCCGGCAAAAAGCTCTCCCATAAAGAAGAAGAGCAATCCGAAGAGCAAAATATTAATAACCAGTGGAATAATGACGAACAGCCGCAGACCGGGCTGACGAATCAGGCGGAAACCTTCCCCCAGGTAGCCCAGTCCACGAAAAAAATTACCCTTGAGCATCGCTGGCAGGACCTCCGCTTCCATGACAATGACGGGGCGCAAAGCATATCATGTTGACAACATTCCCACAGCCCGAGAGCACTCAGGGACTTCCCCGATGGATACACTGAAACAACAAGTGACCAGCCTACTGCAGTATCGCCCACTTTGGCGGGCAGCCTTTGTGATTTCCGTGCTCGCCATCGGGTTTCTTGCAACAACCGACAACCCTTACCCCATTCCCTCCTCTTCAAGCGACAAGATAAACCACCTGGTCGCCTTCCTTGAGCTGACCATCCTGACCCGTCTGGCCTGGCCGGAACTGCGGGCAATCTGGTTTGTACCGGCGCTCCTCGGCTTTGGTCTGGGCATCGAAATCATCCAGGCAAATCTGCCCTACCGCGAATTTTCTCTGGCAGACCTTGCTGCCGACGGCGCAGGCATCGCACTGGGACTCCTCCCCTGGCCGGGCGTTCGAAAACTGGGAAAACCGGATTTGCGAAATTCGCCAGGATCTTTGTAAGAGATTTCTTACAAAGGCGTGAGATCTTGCAGTGATATCACGTGCGCAGTGGTGCGAATACGCCCTTAGCAAAAACCTAACCCGTTGATAACCATATTTTATTGGATGCGACCTCGCTGAGAACACCTGCGCCCCGTGCACAGTTCACGCGTTCGTAAGAATTCAATTGGTATAGTGTTTACATCAAGGACGACAGGGAAAAGGACGACGCACTGGATGCACCCCGGCACGGAATGCAGGGAGAGGCAGGGACTCAAGGACGCCTCGCTTAAGGGATAACTATTCGGATAGCCGGCTGGGATGCCGGCACCACGGAGTGGCTCAAGGATCTCGCAACACGGCTGTTGCCCAATGCGCACGGATGCGCCGACCTGTTCCGAGAAAGGGTAACCGACTGGTTGCCCTTTATTTTTTATACGCTTCCTGCTGCATCCCCGTTATCTGGCGACGCCTTCGGCCAGATAGATGCGCACCTTATTGAACTCCTCGAATTCGTGAAGATCTGGCCAGGTCCGGGCCTCAATCGTTGTCTGCCTGCGATAGGCACTGTCACCCAACACTTTCATTCGTGAATCCGCCAGAAGCACTCTAGGTGCCGCCTCTCGAAAAACGCCGAGCAACGGTCGGTTTTCGGGGTCGTAGAGCACATCCGCCGCTGTTACGACATCGAGCTCATCCGGGCGATCTGCCCAGTCCTGGCAGAGGCCAACGGAAACGCCGTTAAGAGCCGCATTGGCACTGGCTGCGTCCAGCGCTGCCGGATCAATATCACAGGCGATGGCTTCACGGGCGCCAGCCATCGCCGCAGCCACGGCCACTATCCCGGAACCGGAACCAAAATCGAGAACCCGTTTGCCTTCGACCAACCCGGGGTTGTCCAGAATCCAGCTGGCGAGCACCTGACCACTGGCCCAGCAAAACGACCAGTATGCAGGTTCGGCAACCACTGCCTGGGCTTCTTCGTGGGACAGGGGCCCCTCAAGAACGGTCGGGTCAAACAGATAAAGCGCGACGCGCTCACAGCCAGCGGGACGGGAAACGGCAACCCGGCCACGGGCCAGCGTTTTGCGAAGATGCGCATTCAGACAGTCGGCTGACATGGGCTATCCAACCTCAGGTTTCAAGAAGGCGACATTGTACCCATGACAGGGACGGGAAACAGGGCGCGACAAGCAGAAAACCCCCATTTCCGCTATACTGCCGCCTCCATCTGACAACTGGTTTACCGCTGAAATGGCAAGCAGACCCGACACCGACGACTACCTTTCCCTGTTCCTGAATGACGTACCACTGATGGACGTCCGGGCACCGGTGGAGTTCAGCCGTGGCAGTTTTCCGAACACGGAGAACGCGCCCCTGATGAACGATGAGGAGCGCCACCGGGTCGGCATCTGTTACAAGGAAAAAGGCCAGGACAAGGCCATTGAGCTCGGCCATCAGTTGGTGTCCGGTGACAGCAAGGCCCAACGCATCGAAGCCTGGAAACGCTTTGTTGCCCGGCATCCCGAAGGTTATCTGTTCTGTTTCCGGGGCGGCCTGCGGTCCCGGCTTACCCAACAGTGGATACGGGACGCTGGCATTGACTACCCGCTGGTCAAAGGCGGCTACAAGGCGCTGCGCCGGTTTCTGATTGACAGCCTGGAAGCGCAGGTCAAATCTGGTGAATTCCGGATTCTCAGTGGTCGCACCGGCACCGGCAAGACGCGGGTTCTACAACAGCTGCCGAACCCGGTGGATCTAGAAGGCCTGGCCAACCACCGGGGGTCCAGTTTCGGGCGCCAGGTGACCCCCCAACCTTCACAGATCGATTTCGAAAACAGGCTGGCCGTGGCCATGCTCAAGGCCCACCACCTCAAGGGCGGCCCGATCTACCTGGAAGATGAGAGCCGGCTGGTGGGGCGATGCGCCCTGCCCGAATCCCTTAAAAACCGCATGGCGGAGTCGCCACTACTGATTCTCGAACAACCCATGGAAGAGCGCATTGGCATCATCCGGGAGGACTATGTCGAGGGCATGTTTGCGGATTACGTGAACCGCGACGGAACCGAAGCTGGCTGGCTGAACTTCCGGGACTATCTGCTGAGCGCCATCGATCGCATCCGCAAGCGCCTGGGTGGTGAACGTCACAGGCAACTGCGAGGCCTGATGGAAGAGGCGCTGCTGCAGCAGGAAACCACCGGACGGACTGGCACCCATGACGCCTGGATTGAGGCACTGCTGAAGGACTATTACGACCCCATGTACGACTACCAATTGGGCCAAAAGGAAGGCCGGATTCTGGTCCGCGGGGGCCCAAAAACCATTCTCCAGTGGGCCAGCGAGCGCTCAATTGCGTAAGCGACTGAATGAACATTTTTTCCTGCGACACACATCTCTGACATTTGTCTGCTATATACAGAAGTAGACGAATCACGTTGTTGCAAGATTTTGTCCGTTAATCCAATACTTATGAAAAATACCAACGAACAAGGAGTCCATTATGGAAGATCTCTTCGGCGCTGAGGGAGGCGCCTCGGAACTCATGAATCAAGCCGTCTCCCTGGTGATGACTTACGCACCAAAAGTCGTGCTGGCCATTTTCACATTGATCGTGGGCATGTGGCTGATCAACCGCTTTGTCGGAGTTCTCGACAACAAGCTGGGCAAGAAAGACCCCACCCTGAACAAGTTTCTCTGCGGACTGATCGGCGCAATTCTCAAGATTCTACTGCTGATCTCTGTCGCCTCCATGGTTGGCATTGCCACAACATCGTTCATTGCCATCATTGGTGCTGCCGGTCTCGCCGTCGGTCTTGCGCTGCAGGGCAGCCTCGCCAATTTCGCTGGCGGCGTGCTGATCCTTATCTTCAAGCCTTTCAAGGTTGGCGATACGATTGATGCTCAGGGCTACCTTGGCTCCGTCCGGGAAATCTCCATCCTTTACACCATTGTCGATACCTTCGATAACCGCCGGATCGTGATCCCGAATGGGCAACTGGCCAACGCCAGCCTGACCAACCTGAGCGCCTATGAAACCCGTCGTTGCGACATGAGCTTCGGCATTGGCTACGGCGATGACATCGACAAGGCCAAGGCCGTCTGCAAGCGCCTCATCGAAGAAGACGAGCGGGCACTGAAAGACCCAGCACCCCTCATCGTGGTGGGCGCCCTTGGCGAAAGCTCCGTCGACCTGACGGTTCGGGCCTGGACCAAGTCCGCTGATCTGTGGCCGTTCTACTGGGACATGCACGAGAAAGTGAAGAAAGCGTTCGACGCCGAGGGCATCAGCATTCCGTTCCCTCAGCGCGATGTGCATATGATCAAATCCGACTGAGATTCGCGATCGGTTTCTCATTGATACATCCGGTTACTCGCAAACTGCGTAACCTCGACTAAGCTGACCATTAATGGCGGGGTTTAGCGACCCCGCCAAGCCATCGGGGCCAGGCAATCTGATCCACACGGGCTCCGGAACGCTGTCATTGCTGGTAGGAGGTTGTCACTATGCCGGTACAGCAGTTGAAGGAATTCCTCGATGAGGCAGGTGTCGAGTACATGTGCCTCTCTCACCCCCCTGCGTATACCGCCCAGGAACTGGCCCACCACGTAAAAATCGCCGGCGACCGCGTCGTTAAAACGGTCATCATCGAGCTTGATGGCAAAATGGCGATGCTGGTGATGCCGGCGACCTGGCGAATCCGCTGGGACAGGCTATCCCGTATTCTGGACACCGACTTTATTGATCTTGCGGACGAACAGGAATTCAAAGACCGCTTCCCGGATTGTGAAGTGGGCGCCATGCCGCCCTTTGGCAACCTGTTCGGTATGACCGTGTACTGCGCCGAAGCCCTGACCGAACAGCCGGAACTGGCCTTTGCCGCTGGCAGCCACAGCGAATCGGTCCACATGAAAACTGCCGATTTTATTAACCTTGTGCAACCGATGGTACTGAACCAGGGCTTCAATAAACCGGGGGCCCAGAAGCCCGCCTGGCTGGTCAAAGGCCGTCGCCGGCCAGAGGAGGCTGACAAGCAGCGGGTATCAGGCATGGTCGGGTATTGAGGCTTTTTCTGCCGGCTTGATCCCGGTCTCTTGTCTGGCTGCCGCCATCGCGTAAACTTGGGGCATCAGACAGGAAACCTATATGACTCAAGCCTTTGATATTGTGGTAGTTGGCGCCGGTATGGTCGGTGCCGCACTGGCCACTGGCCTCGGCCAGAATGGTTTCAGTGTTGCACTCATTGATCGGTCTCCGCCGCCCGCCTTTAGTCCAGACACCGCCCCGGACATCCGGGTTTCTGCGCTTAGCGCCGGCAGCGAGCGCTATCTTCAGAGCCTCGGCGCCTGGGACCACATCCTTGGAATGCGCGCAACGCCTTACAAGCGACTGGCCGTCTGGGATGAAACCCGCTTTCCGCTACAGAATCTCGTGCCCCGGAAACTGGCCGAAGTCCAATTCGACGCCACCGAACTGGGCGCACACCACCTGGGACACATCGTCGAGAACTCGGTCACCCAGCAGGCACTCTGGCAAACCGCCGACGCTTGCCCCCATGTGACGTTGTTCCACGGCCATGGTGTTGCCTCCCTGGCACAGTCCGGTGATACGGCGACTGTTACTCTGGACGATGGCCGCGAGCTACTCGCAAGTCTGGTAGTCGGTTGCGATGGCGCCCAATCCCGAATCCGGGACGTCGCCGGCATCGGGACCACCCGGAACCAGTATGACCAGCAGGCCATGGTCATCTCCGTGCGTTATCAGGGGCCGGTTGAAGACATTACCTGGCAGGGCTTTCATCCCTCGGGGCCCCGAGCCTTCCTGCCATTGCACAGTGCCGGCCCGGAGCATGCCGGCGAAAGCTGGGGTTCCCTGGTCTGGTACGATTCACCCGAGGAACTCGCTCGCCTGAAATCGCTGGACGACAGCACCCTGATGAGCGAAATCCAGTCATCATTTCCCGCGAGCCTGCCACTGCTGACCCACATCGACAGCAAGGCCTCGTTCCCCATCGCCCGGCAACATGCCAAACAATACCATTCCGGGCGCGTGGTTCTGGCCGGCGATTCCGCCCACACCATCAACCCCCTGGCCGGCCAGGGCGTGAACCTGGGCTTCCAGGATGCCCAAGCCCTGCAGTCCGCCCTCAAGGAAGCCAAGCGGGCGGGCGATGATCTGGCGGACCCGAAGTGGCTTACCCTGTATGAACAACAACGCCGGCCGGCGAACCGCCGAATGATGCTGACCATGGATCTGTTCTACCATCTGTTCAGCAACCGGATTCCGCCGGTCCATCTGCTGCGCAACCTGGGCCTGGGCGCCGCCCGCGCCCTGCCCTTCGCCCGCAACCGGGTGGCCCGCTACGCCATGGGCATCGACGAGGAACTGCCGGCCGTAATCAGGCAGATAACTTCCCGGATTCCGGGCCTGAATCAGCTTTAACACCGAACAACAATCCCAAGGACAACCCAGAAGGAGTCACCATGTCAGAGACGATTTTCACCAAGATCATCAACCGCGAGATCCCTGCGGATATCCTCTACGAAGACGACCTCGCCCTCGCGTTCAGTGACATCAACCCGCAGGCGCCGGTCCATTTTCTGGTCATCCCCAAGAAAGCCATCGCCACCATCAACGACATCATCGAAGACGATAGGGAACTGGTGGGGCATCTTTATCTGGTGGCAGCGAAGATTGCCAAGGAGAAGGGGTTTGCCGACGATGGCTACCGGGTTGTCATGAACTGCGGGGAGAACTCAGGGCAGACCGTGTTCCACATTCACCTGCACGTTCTTGCCGGAAAGCCGCTGGGCTGGCCTCCGTATACCGATAAGATGAAGCAGGGCTGATTGCTTTAGGCTTGGGTGCCGGCAAGCGGTCCCGGAAAGCCGCACCGCACGGCGGCCCTCCTCCCAAGCCGGATAAATCAGCGGCCGACTACCTTCTCAGCTTCCTCCACCGGCGTATGACGAACGTCCTCGCCTTTGACCATGAAGATCACGTTCTCGGCGATGTTGCACGCATGGTCACCCACCCGCTCCAGGGCACGAAGCACCCACATCACGGACATGCACCGTGAGATATTGCGGGTATCTTCCATCATGAACGTCAGCAGGGTGCGCGCCGCGGCCTGATATTCCTCGTCGACGCGCTTGTCTTCCTTCATGATCCGCAGGGCCTGCTCGGAATCCAGGCGGGCAAAAGCGTCGAGGGCATCGTGGAGCATGCTGAGCACGTGGGTGCCGATGTGGCGCACTTCCACGTAGCCGCGTGGCGCCTGGCCTTCTTCCTGCAGCTTGATGGCCAGCTTCGCAATCTTCTTGGCTTCGTCGCCCACCCGCTCCAGATCGGCAACCATCTTGATGACCGAGATCACCAGTCGCAGATCCCGTGCCGTCGGCTGCCGACGGGCGATGATCAGAGTGGCTTCCTCGTCGATCTCCACTTCCATCTTGTCGACTTTCTTGTCGTTGGCGCGGATTTCGTCGGCCATGTGACCGTCACCATCCACCAATGCCTGAATGGCATTCTCGACCTGGGCTTCTACCATCCCACCCATTTTCAGGAACTCGGTCTTGAGCTCCATCAGTTCGTTGTTGAACTTGTGGGAGATGTGATCCCCGTAAACGTCGTCCTTCTTCGTAGGCATACTGTTCTTCTCCAAAATTCCTCAGGTCCGGAATCAGCCGAAACGGCCGGTGATGTAGGACTCGGTCAGTTCGTGTTCCGGGGAGGTGAATACCTTGTTGGTCTCGTTCACTTCCACCAGGTGCCCCAGGTGGAAATAGGCTGTACGGTGGGATACCCGGGCCGCCTGCTGCATCGAGTGGGTAACGATAACGATCGTGTAGCTCTCGGACAGCTCGGCAATCAATTCTTCCACTTTCGCCGTGGCAATAGGGTCCAGCGCCGAACAGGGCTCATCCATCAGAACCACTTCCGGGCTGACAGCAATGGCGCGCGCAATGCACAGACGCTGCTGCTGACCGCCGGACATGCCGGTTGCGTTGGCGTCCAGGCGATCCTTTACCTCATCCCAAAGGCCGGCCTTGCGCAGGCTGGTTTCCACAATTTCGTCCAGATCGGATTTGCGATTGGCCAGACCGTGAATTCGGGGGCCGTATGCCACGTTGTCGTAGATGGACTTGGGGAACGGGTTGGGCTTCTGGAAAACCATGCCGACCCGGGCCCGCAGCTCAACGACATCCCGTTTGGGATCGTAGATGTCGTGGTCGTCCAGTTTCAGGGAGCCCTTTACACGACAGATATCGATACTGTCGTTCATTCGGTTCAGGCACCGCAGGAAGGTGGATTTACCGCAACCCGACGGACCGATAAAGGCAATGACCTCGTTACGGCCAATGTCGAGGCTGATTTTTTTGATGGCGGGAGAATCGCCGTAGAATACCTCGACATCCCGAAGCTTGAACTTTGGGTCGTCCGAGAACGGCTTCCCGACGGTTTTCCCTTCCTCAATGATGGTTTCAGCGGGTTTGGATTCCTGAACTGGCAAGGCGACCTCATCCGGTTGGGAAACTTCACTGGCAATGGTTGTATTCACACTATTCATCTTGATTCTCCTTACCACCGGCGCTCAAGGCGTTTGCGCATCCAGATGGCCAATGCATTCATACTGATCAGGAAGGTCAACAGCACCATGATGGCTGCCGACGCACGTTCAATAAAGGCTAGTTCCGGGCTGCCGGCCCACAGGAAGACTTGTACGGGCAGAACGGTGGCCGAATCAAAGAAGCCGTCGGGCACATCCACAATAAAGGCCACCATGCCGATCAGCAGCAACGGTGCGGTTTCACCCAGAGCCTGGGCCATCCCGATGATGGAACCGGTAAGCATTCCAGGCATGGCCAGCGGCAGCACATGATGCAGAACCACCTGCATCTTGGAGGCGCCGATACCTTCGGCGGCCTCGCGGATCGAGGGCGGAACGCTTTTGATTGCGGCCCGGCTGGAGATGATGATGGTTGGCAGCGTCATCAGTGTCAGCACCAGGCCACCAACCACCGGAACCGAACGCGGCATCCCGAAAAGATTGATGAACACGGCCAGGCCCAGCAGACCAAAAATAATGGATGGCACCGCCGCCAGGTTGTTGATATTGACCTCAATGAAGTCGGTAAACTTGTTCTGAGGCGCAAACTCTTCCAGATAGATCGCTGCGGCAACACCAATCGGGAACGACAGGATCAGGGTAACGAACATGGTCAGCAACGAACCGACAATTGCGCCGAGAATACCTGCCTTGGATGGATCACGGGAATCGCCACCACTGAAAAACACATCATTGAACGATGTTTCGATGACATCCCGCTCCAAAAGCTCATCCACCCAGGCTTTTTGCTGATCATTCAGCTTGATCGAGTAGGCGTCATCCCCTGCGTGCTTTACGTAGACATCCACGTCGGTGTGCGTGAGGAATGTCATGGATTGGGTGGTACCCAGCCATTCCGGATTGGCCTTCAGTGCATCCCGGAGCGTCACCGATGCGTAGGGGTTTATCAGTTCGCGAACGTTTTTCCGGTCATCCTCCGTTGCACCAGGTATCTCCTTGATCAACGCCTGAACCAGCGGCTCGACAAAATCAGCCATCTTGATCTGACGCTCGTCCGTGGGATCATCCAGGTACATCATTTCACCATCCAGGTTTACATCCATGGTGATGGTGGTTTTGACGAAGCCGGTGTAACCCTTGCCGATGATATCGGTGAACAGGATTATCAGGGCCCCCAATGCAATGGCAATGGCCATGACGCCGTAGGCGCGGAAACGGCGTTCCTTACGGTAGCGGCGCTTGAGCGACTGGCGGACAATTTCCGCCTGTGAACGTTGATCAGTCATACTGTTCCCGATATTTGCGTACGATTTTCAGTGCAATGACGTTGAGCAACAGGGTTGCCAGGAAGAGCATGGCGCCCAATGCGAAGGCAGCCAGCGTCTTGGCGCTGTCGAATTCCTGGTCACCGGTAAGCAGAGTCACGATCTGGACAGTAACGGTGGTGACGGTTTCCAGCGGATTGGCAGTCAGGTTGGCCGCCAGGCCCGCCGCCATGACCACAATCATGGTCTCGCCGATAGCCCGGGAGACTGCCAGCAGAATACCGCCCATGATGCCGGGCAGCGCAGCCGGGAAAATCACCTTCTTCATGGTTTCCGACTGCGTCGCGCCCAACGCTAGGGAACCATCCCTCATGGCCTGGGGCACTGCATTGATAACGTCATCCGAAAGGGACGAAACGAACGGAATAATCATGATGCCCATAACGGCACCTGCTGCCAGGGCACTCTGGGACGACGCCTCAATACCAATCGAGGCAGCAAGGTCACTGATAAACGGTGCCACGGTCAAAGCGGCGAAGAAGCCATAGACCACAGTCGGAATACCCGCCAGCATTTCCAGTAACGGCTTGACCACGCCGCGAACCTTCTTGCCGGCATATTCGGACAGGTAAATCGCCGAAAGCAACCCGACCGGAACTGCCACAGTCATGGCGATGGCTGAGATCAGCAGGGTGCCGGTGAACAGGGGGATCATGCCGAAAGCACCCTCGGATGCTACCTGATCGGCCCGAAGGGCGGTCTGGGGACTCCAGTGGCTGCCAAAGAAAAACTCGGTGAACGGGACTTTGCCGAAAAACCGGAATGTCTCGAACGCTACCGAGAAAATGATTCCGACAGTGGTCAATATGGCCAAAGCCGCGCAGGCGAAAAATACCCATTTTAGTATGGATTCAACCTGGACACGGGCATTCAAATGCGGCCGGATTCTTAACCAGCCCAGAAAGCCCGCCAATACAGCAACCGAGACAACCAACGCAGACATCAGAAACTGGCTCTGGGAGCGCAGTGCCTTTAACCGTTCCGCAGCCTCGACAATGGGCGCTTCAACAAATCCAGGCGGCAATGCTCCGCTGGCGACGTTACTGATCTTGCTCAGCAAGAGACTTGCTTCACCATCGGTAGCAGGAACCATATCCTGAGGCAGGCCACCAATCACGATTAACTGAATCACTTTGCCTTGAAAAGCCATCCAACAGCCCAGTACCAGCAGAGCAGGGATAACGCTCCATAAAGCCGCCCGGGCGCCATAGTAAAAAGGCAGGGACTTCAGATGACGAATCCCGCCCATAGGCATCGCTAATGACCGGGAACGAGCATATCCAAGACCATAAGCCACGACGGCCATAACCAGGGTCAGTAATAAAAGATTAGCCGGTTGCATGAAAATTCCTGTATTCGACTTCGGATTGGCACACAGTTTACAGGCTCAGCCCTGCACTGGCACCGGATCACCCAAACGTGCAAAAGGCGCGAGCCTCGATCGAGACCCGTACCTCTGTTCCTGACCGGACTGCGGTCTTATTTGAGCTCGTCCAGGGTCAGGTTGGGCATATTCTCTGCCTTGTCCATCAGATCCATCAGCGCAGCGCGGGGCGGCACGATCAGACCAACATCTTTCAGGTAGCCGTTCTGGCCCATGGCGGCGTTGCTGGTGAACTCGCTGACATATTCCTGAATGCCGGGAACTACACCAACGTGTGCCTTCTTCACGTAGAAGAACAGCGAGCGCGCAACCGGGTAGTCATCGGCTGCAATCGCTTCAGCGGTCGGTATCTTGCCATTCAGAGTAGCGGCCTGCAGACGGTCGGAGTTCTCTTCCATAAAGCTATAGCCGAATACGCCGTACATGCCTTCATCGCCAATCAGCTTCTGCACGATCAGGTTGTCGTTCTCACCGGCTTCGATGAAGGCGCCGTCTTCACGAACGCTTTCACAGATGGAAGCGTGCTCGTCCTTGCTCAGATCGGCGGCCTCAGGCAGTTCATCGCAACCAGCGGCAAGAGCCAGCTCGTTGAAAGAGTCACGGGTACCGGAAGTCGGAGGAGGCCCCATCACACGGATCGGCTTGTTCGGCAGACTGGCGTCAACGTCGCTCCAGTTCTTGTTGGGGTTGGCGACCCACTCGCCGTTAACGGGAACCTTGGAACCCAGGGCCAGGAACAGCTGCTCCAGGGTAATGTCGAGGTTCTCGGCTTCCTTGGAGCTGGCGATCACGATGCCGTCAGAACCAATGCGGAATTCAGTGATGTCTTTGACACCGTTGCTCTGGCACAGTTCGAACTCGGAGGTCTTCATGCGACGTGACGCATTGGTGATGTCCGGGTGCTGGGTACCAATACCCTGACAGAACAATTTGAGACCGCCGCCTGAACCGGTGGATTCCAGCTTGGGGGTGCTGAAGTCGGTCTTGGTGCCGAAACGCTCGGCAACAACCGTGGCGAACGGATAAACAGTGGAAGAACCCACGATGCTGATGGTGTCACGGGCCATGGCCGGTGCAGACATGGCGGCTACAGAGCCTGCCAGCGCTACAGTCGCGAGTGCTTTGTTCAGTTTCATCACGTCAAGTCTCCATTATTCGGTTTGGACGTTGTGTAGGATGTGCTTTACCGATGAATGCAGACTAATGGCACTCTGTGACAACTTTGTTACAGCCTCTGAAATATAGTCAGGAATGTTCAAATTTGCTTGCAGCGGCGCTCCAGCCCGTTACCATGCGGGGTAAAACAATTCCAGGCTCGCAAGAAGGCAGTACTATGACAGCGTTAGACGACGACAAACCCACGCCCCGTGGTGATCTTACCCTCCAGGTCATTCCTCTCCCCGCCGATACCAATGCCAATGGCGATGTCTTCGCCGGCTGGCTGGTAAAACAGATGGATCTCGCCGCCGCCACCATGGCCGGGCGTATTTCCCAGGGTCGCAATGCCACGGTGGCTATGGATCGGATGGAGTTTTTGTCACCGTTGCGGGTCGGATCACAGGTAGGTTGCTACTGCGAGCTTGTCGATATTGGCCGCAGCTCCATGAAGATCAGCGTGGAAGTGTGGACCCTGGACCGGACGGCCAAGAACCCGCGCAAGGTGACCGAGGGTCTGTTTGTCTATGTCGCCATCGATGAGCATGGACGGATCCGGGAAGTCCCCGAACAGAACCTCTAGGCTGTCACTTCCAGCCGTGCAGCAGGCGGGCATAGTTGAGGCGCTCCCAGGTGCGACTGTTGGGCGCCTTGTCCATTGACAGCGCGCCTCGCGCCTCAGCCAGATCACGATAGCCCATATCGGACAAGCGCCGGCTCATACCGTGGTGTATTCGCCCCAGGGCATCGGGACCGTCCGCCAGGATCGCTGATACCACCTGAACAGCGGCTGCACCGGACAGGATTGCCTTGGCCGCATCATCACCGGTGTGAACCCCACCCGATATAGCCATCTCCAGAGACGTCTGGCCATAAAGCATGGCCGACGCGTGTAGCCGCAGTGGCAGCTCGGCACTGGAAGACAGCACCACTTCCCGGCTCAATTCCAGCTCATCAAGGTCCATCTCCGGCTGATAGAAGCGGTTGAACAACACCAGTCCCCGGGCTCCTGCCGCTTCAACACCGGAGACAAAGGACGGCAAGGCCGAATAGAACGGCGACAGTTTGACGCTGACGGGAATGGTGACCTGTTCGGCCACCGAGCGCACCACCGCCAGTTGACGCTGTTCCAGACTGGCGGCTGTCTCGGAGGGATCGGTGGCCAGGTCATAGAGGTTGAGCTCAATGGCATGGGCACCGGCGGCCTCCAGCTCAAGGGCGTGTCCGGTCCAGCCTCCGGTGGAAATACCGTTGAGCGAGGCAATCACTGGCACATCCAGTGATCGACGCAACAGCTCCAGCCGTTGGAGGTAGCTGCCCGATCCCATCTCGAAAAGCTCCGACTCCGGAAAAAACGAGCGGGCTTCGGCGTCCGTATTGATCCGGGAATCAATAAATCGATGAGCCGCCATCTGCTCCTCGACCAGCTGCTCCTCAAACAGCGAGTGCATGACAACCGCACCGGCACCGGCCTTGACGCAGGCCTTCAGTGCATCCAGGTCGTCGGTCAGCGGACTGGCGCCGACCACCAGGGGCGAGCGGAGTTCGAGGCCCAGCCAACGGGTTGCCAGGTCAGTCATGACGTTCACCCTCTTGGTTATCTGCGCCGGAAGCTTCGTGGGGCTCAAAGTGGATCCCGGCCAGCTGTTTGTAGAGCTCGCGCTGTTCGGTGGCCGCCTCCGACGCCGCAGCCACCAGCTGTTCGTAGCGTTGGGGATCCCTCAGCTCCAGCATCCGGAAACGGGCCTCTTCCTGCATGTAGGCTTTCATGGTGATTTTCTGGCGCGGGGAATCCAGTTGCAGTGGCGGCAGCCCCTCGTGGGTGCGACGGGGATCAAACCGGTACAACGGCCAGGCCCAGCTGTCCACTGCCCGCTTCTGCTGTGACGGCGAGTGCACCAGATCGTAGCCGTGGGCAATGCAGGGGCTGTGGGCAATGATCAGTGCCGGGCCCTCGAAGCTCTCGGCTTCCTGCAGGGCCTTGGTGGTGTGGTTACTGTGGGACTGCATGGCGATCTGGGCCACGTAGACATGGCCGTAGCTCATGGCCAGCAGGCCCAGGTCCTTCTTGCGGGTCGCCTTGCCGGCGGCGGCAAACTTGGCAATTGCACCCATGGGCGTGGCCTTGGACTGCTGCCCGCCGGTGTTGGAATAGACCTCGGTGTCGAGCACCAGCAATTTCAGGTTCTGGCCCGAGGCCAGGGCGTGGTCCAGGCCGCCATAGCCAATATCGTAGGCCCAGCCGTCACCGCCAATCACCCAGACGCTCTTCGGGCAGAGCTCGTCGGCCAGGCTGTCGAGTTCCCGGGCCTCCTGCCCCTCCTGGTCCGTCAGCCAGCTACGGAGATCCTCGATGGCTGCGCGCCGAGACGCCATGGCGGTTTCATCGATTGTCGTGCAGGGCGAGGTCAGGTACGCATAAAGCCCCCCGGGCAACTGACCCTGCACTGCGTCCAGCAACTGCCGGGCCCGGCCGACAAGCTTGTTCAGCCCCAAGCGCATGCCCAGACCCAGTTCCGCCGCGTCTTCGAACAACGAATTGTTCCAGGTGGGCCCCCGGCCGTCGGCATTCACCGTGTAGGGCGTGGTGGGCAGATTGCCACCGTAGATCGAGGAACAACCGGTGGCGTTCGCAATCAGCAGCCGGTCACCCACAAGCTGGGTCAGCAGACGGATGTAGGGTGTCTCACCGCAGCCGGAACAGGCGCCCGAATATTCGAACAGCGGAATCAGCAGCGGCAGGGCTTTGAAGTCGCGGGGGATGCGGTCTCTGGGCACATCCGGAATACTCCGGAAGAACGCCAGGTTCTCCGCTTCCACCTCACGGTGCTGCTCGATGGGCTGCATGTTGATGGCTTTGCGCTTTGGCTGGGCCCGGTCCCTGGCGGGACAGACCTCCACACACAGACCACAACCGGTGCAGTCATCTGGCGCCACCTGAATTCGGTAATCCAGGCCTTCCAGTTCAGAGGTCTGGGTTTCCGGCACGGCCTCGAAGCTCTCCGGCGCCCCCTTGGCCGCCTCGGGCTCGAACACCTTGCTGGTGATCGCGGTGTGCGGGCAGATCATTGCGCAGAAGTTGCACTGAACGCAGAGGTCGGACTCCCAGATCGGAATTTCCAGGGCGATGGTTCGCTTCTCGTACTGGCTGGTGCCGGTTGGCCAGGTTCCGTCAGGAGGAAAGGCGCTGACCGGCAGCTTGTCCCCCTGCCCTTCCAGTAGCAGGCGAGTGACTTTCTGCACAAAGTCCGGCGCACTCTCTGGCACTCTCGGTGGTCGGGTGCGGGTTGCCGTTACCTTATCCGGCACCGTTACTTCATGCAGGTTGTCCAGTGCCGAGTCCACCGCCTCCACATTTCGGCGCACCACTTCCGGCCCGCGCCGTCCCCAGGTCTTTCGGATGGACTCCTTGATGTGGGCAATGGCCTCTTCCCGGGGCAGGATATCGGCCAGGGCGAAGAAGCAGACCTGCATCACCGTGTTGATCCGCCGTTCCAGCCCCGCTTTTTCTGCCACCTCGGCGGCATCAATCACAAACAGTCGGGCCTTGAGCTCGACCAGCGCACGCTGGACCTCCACCGAGAGCCGATCCCAGACCTCGTTTTCTGGCCAGGGCACGTTCAGCAGCACCGTAGCGCCCTCGGCGGCGTGTTCCAGCACTTCAAACCGTTCCAGGAACTGGGGCGCATGAATGGCCACAAACTGGGCCGTGTTGATCTGGTAGCTGGAGCGGATGGGCAACGGGCCGAACCGCAGGTGGGATACCGTGGTCGCGCCGCTTTTCTTGGAATCATAGACGAAATGCCCCTGGGCGAAGAGGTCCGTGCCCTCGCCCAGAATCTTGATGCTGGCCTTGTTACTGCTGACAGTGCCATCAGCGCCGAGACCGAAGAACAGCGCCCGACGGGTTTTCGGAGACTCGATATCCAGTTCACTGTCCACGTTCAGCGAAAGATGGCTGACATCGTCCCGCACGCCAACGGTGAAACGGGTTTTCGGCGCCTCGGCCTTCAGTTCGTCAAAAATGGCGCACACCATGGCCGGAGTGAATTCCCGGGAAGACAGACCATAGCGACCGCCGATCACCCGGGGCAGCACCTTGCGCTCGCCCCGGCTCCAGGCTTCCATCAGGGCGCCACTGACTTCCAACAGCAGTGGCTCGCCCTGGGCACCGGGTTCCTTGGTTCGGTCCAGCACGGCCAGGTGCTCGACGGTGTCTGGCAGAGCATTCAGGAAACGGTCGGTCGCAAAGGGCCGGAACAGGCGCACCTTGAGCACACCGACTTTCTCGCCCTGCTCCAGCAGCCATTCGACCGTCTCGTGGGCGCATTCGGCGCCGGATCCCATAAGGATAATCACACGGTCAGCGTCGGGGTGGCCGACATAATCAAACAACCGGTACTGACGGCCGGTAATACCGGCAAACCGGTCCATCACGGCTTCCAGCTTGTCCGGAAATGCCTGATAGAACGGGTTGATGGCCTCCCGGGCCTGGAAGAAGGCGTCGGGGTTCTGGGATGTGCCCCGAACCACCGGCCGGTCCGGCGTCATTCGGCGGCTCCGGTGTGCCTCCAGTCCTTCATGGGGTACCAGAGCCCTCAGATCGTCATCGCTCAGGGCGGCGATCTTGGAAATCTCATGGGAGGTACGGAAGCCGTCGAAAAAATGCATCACCGGGACACGGCTTTCCAGAGTGACTGCGTGGCCGATGGCGGCCATATCCTGGGCTTCCTGGACCGAACCGGACGCCAAGAGGGCAAACCCGGTACCGCGGGCACTCATCACATCGGAATGATCGCAGAAGATCGACAGGGCATGGGTGGCGATGCTGCGGGCGGCAATATGCATGCAGAAGGGCGACAGTTCACCGGCAATCTTGTACAGATTGGGCAGCATCAACAGCAGGCCCTGGGACGCGGTAAAGGTGGTCACCAGGGAACCGGCCTGCAGCGCCCCGTGCATGGCCCCGGCGGCACCGGCCTCGGACTGCATTTCCACCACGCTGGGAACCTGCCCCCAGAGATTGGGTTTGCCCAGGGCCGCCCAGTCGTCAGCGTGTTCGCCCATCACCGAGGCGGGCGTAATCGGATAGATGGCAATGGTCTCGCTCAGGCGATAAGCCACCGAGGACACCGCTTCATTGCCGTCGAGGGTATGGAACTCCATGGCCACGACTCCCTGTGGTGAGGCCGACAGACAGTTCTGAGTCTAGTATCGACGGTGACAACCGCAAGAGGGCAGGTTTGATCTGAGACAGGTTTGGGGAAGAAACAGGATCAGGGCTTGCCTGCTCAGGTTTTAATCAATCCATCAAACAAAGCCTGGTAGTCTCCGGCCAGTCTTGATGCCCGCCAACCCTCGGGCGGACAGGCTGGCACGTCTGTTTTGAGCAGTGCTTCGAGGCAGTCGGCGGCTGCTTCCGCCTCTCGCCTGGCATCCTGTTCATGGCTAACATAACGACACTGCTCCGGGACATATTCCTGATAGGCCAGTCGATTGGGGGCTAGCGGAACGCAACCTGAGGCCATGGCCTCCAGCATCGCCAGCCCCTGGAAATCGTGAAGTGCCGTGGAGACGACCAGGTCCGCCTGACGCAGCAAATGATCGTAGTCGTCACGGCTGTCCAGGAAGCCCCAGTGTTCGATTCGATGACTGAACTGTTCACGAATCCGGTCAAATGCCTCTGGATAGCTGCGAAACCGCTCCCCTACCACGCTCAGCCGGAAAGGCACCGAGCGTTGTTCCAGTACCTGCAGCAAATTCAGCAGCCGATCAGGCCCCTTGTCGTATTCCCACCGATGGTTCCAGAGCAGATGCGGACAGGCCCGGCCCGAAAGTGGCGGGCGCTCGAAAAACAACCGATCCTCAATCGGAACCGGGATGACACGGGACCGGTCGCGCAAGGTTTCGATCAGGCCTTCCGGTACCTCATCGGGCAGTTTCTGAAGGAACGCCCGGGCTCCGGCCAGAAAACTGTCCCGATTCCAGCCACTGTTGAAGACCACGCAGTCGGCACAGAGGGCGCTGTAGAGGTTGACCATTTGCGGATCGGCACTGGCGTTCTGGCCGCTGGAGATCGGGAACGCAAACTGGTTTTCGTGCATGTACAGCAGGCAGGGCGTGCGGACGAGGCGCGGGTTCAGACCCCGCAGGGTAGCCAGATCCACCATGGATGTGGCGACTATCAGATCCCAGGGTTCCTGCAGGAGTGGCTCCTTCAGCCAGCTCAGCGGGTTGCCGCGGATGCGCCAGCGGAAGAATCTGGGAGGCAGTGCCAGTGTGTGCGAATGGAATTCCGGTAACAGGGCCGCCAGGTGCTCGCGCCAGCGGCGGTGACTGGCGGCATCGTAGCCGGACAGCAAAAGAACCCGTGCGCCAGGTTTCTCGGACTTCGTCATGCTCACAACCATTAGCCGGGCTGAACCTCAGGCCGGGCCCTGGACAGTGACCACAACCCAAGCACCGGCCCCGGGAACAGAAGCAGAACCACCCAGACATCCAGCTGCCCCCATAAGCCACTGGTCAGCCAGATGGCCGGAAGAGTCAGCCCAAACCCGACCGCATTCATCACCGCCAGCGAGGAGCCCACTGATTCCCTGGGTGCCGCTGCCGAGGCCAGCGCGGAAAACTGGGGGGAGTCTGCCACTACGGCAATACCCCAGACAATCAGCAACACCATCAAAACGACCGGCGAGAGCCCATTCAGCCAGGGATACACAAGACAGAAAGCACCGGAAATCATCAGTGCTCGGCGGGCTACCCACTCGCTGCCCAGGGTGCGACTGAGCCTGCCGCCACCGACACAGCCCGCCGCGCCAATCCCGATAACGGCAAACGACAACCAGGGAATGAGCGAGTCACTCTGACCTAATCGCTGCAGCTCCCGACCGATGAGCAGCGGCGTGAGTGTCCAGAATGCGTAGAGCTCCCACATATGGCCGAAGTAACCTCCGGCCACGGACCGGAATCTGGGGATACGCAGTGCCGCCAGCCCCTGGCTCAGAGGCAAACGCCCGCTGCTTTTGGGCAAGTGCGGGCCCTCCCCCAACACATACACCAGAAGGCCCCCAGCCACCGCAAGGCAGGAGGCGGCCATCAACGGCCACTCCCAGGGCATGCCCAGAGTTGCTCCTCGCATCAGGTGTGGCAAGGCCGTGCCGAGGGTGAGCATGCCCACTAGCCAGGCCAGGGCGGCGCCGGCGTATTTCGGGGTCCAGGCGATTACCATTTTCATGCCCAGCGGGTAGATTCCAGCCAGACACAGACCCGTGGCAAACCGCAGAAGAAAATCGAGCGGCGGTGCACCGGCGGCGAAAATAAATCCGCCATTAACCAGTGCACCAACCAGACTCGACAGCGCAAAGATACGACTGGCGCCGAACCGGTCAGCCAGACCGGTCACTGCAATGGTCAGGGTACCGGCGATAAACCCGGCCTGCACCGCCAGCGTCAGCCGTCCCAGATCGGTTTCCGACAGGCCCAGTTCCGCGGACAGCGACAGCCAGACACCGTTGATACTGAACCAGAGCGAGGTGCCAAAAAGCTGGGCCAGGACAATCACAGGGAGGGGATAGCGTCGTAGCAGGTCGATCATTGTTGTTGTCTTCTTCCACGCGATGGACCAAGCCTAGCCTCGAGGGGCTGGCCTCGCCCATGCTACTTTGGTGTCTTGTTGAGGTTGGGACCGCTGTTTCAGGACTTCACCAGTCGATCCAGCCGCAAGCGTTCCCGGTCATCGAACAGTCTGCGACCACTCCACGAAACCGCCATCAGCGCACCGAAACCGGTGCCAACGGTAATAATCAGCATCACCAGAATCTGGTATTTGACCGCCACCGCCGGCGGACTACCCGCGAGAATCTGACCAGTCATCATACCCGGAAGACTGACAATACCAGCGGCGGCCATCGCGTTGATGGACGGCATCATACCGCTGCGCATGGCGTCCCTACGGATATCCTCCAGCGCCTGCTGTGAGGTTTGGCCCAGCATTAGCCGGTTTTCGATAACCGCCCGCTGCCGCCAGACCGATTCATTCAGACGGTCCAGCGCGAGACTGACGCCGGTCATGGTGTTACCGAGCATCATGCCCAGGAGCGGAATAGCGTATTGCGGGGCGTACCAGGGCTCGGGGCCGATGACCACAGTCAGGGCCAGAACGGTAACCGCAAAGGACGACACAAACATCGCCCCCGTGCCAATACTGAATGCCCACCAGCCCCGAAGCCGGCGCCCCTGGCGCGCGACAACCTCACGGCCTGCAACCAGGAGCATGATCAGTGCCAGCAGCGCAATCCAGTAAAACGCAGAGGACGCGAACAGGGCCTCCAGCACCAGCCCGATCAGGGCCAGCTGAATGATCGTGCGCAGGGCCGCAATCAGCAGGCTTCGGGTAATGCCGAGTCGGGCCAGATACCCGGTGCCGGCAAGCGCCAGAACCAACAGGGCCGCCAGCCCCAGCTTCCACCAGGCCAGATCAATGACTTCCATCGACGCGCTCCAGCGTGGTGCCATGAATCCGGTAGTGGGCATTCGCCACCCGATGGATCTGCGCCGGGTCATGGGCGACCCAGAGCACAGCAATCTGCCGCCTCCGGATCTCGTCAAGCAGCCAGGTTTCAAGGGCTTCGGTGCTGTCGTTGTCCAGATTGGCGGTAGGTTCGTCCAACAGCAGAGCCTCTGGTTCAAGGGCCAGAGCACGCCAGATTGCGAGCCGCTGCCGTTCTCCGGAGGACAGCCGACTCACTGACCAGCCCATGACCTCTGGCGTAAACCCCAGCGCTGACGGCAATCCTGCCTTCGCCTCATCGGGAAAGTGACCACCCACGTCATCAAACCACCATTGACTGTCTGCCGGAACCATGACAACCCGACTTCGCCACTGGTGTGCCGGAACGTCCAACTGACCGGTATCACCCAGAGAAACCCTGCCATCATGGGGTTCCAGGTCTGCCACAGCCCTGAGCAAACGACTCTTGCCGCTGCCCGAAGGCCCGGACACGCAGACAACCTCGCCACCGGGGACCCGTAACGACACGTTACGCAAAGTGCCAACGCTGAGATTTTCCAGCACCAGATCTGTCAAGATAGCATCACCAGGTTTCGCCCAAGTTCGTAACGGCTATACCATTACACAGTGTTCCGCCAACAACCAGTCGACAGTCGCTCAGGCCAGGTAGGTATGAAGCTTCGATCTCTTGTCACGTTCACACTGGCATCTGCACTGATCGCCGCTCCGGTCGCAGCGGAAGTCAGCCTGGCGCCCTTTGCGGGGTATCGGATGAGCAGTTCGGTGGATATAAGGACCGCCGGGGCCAGCACCTCAGACCAGATCGACTTCCGGGATACCCCCAGCCAGGGGCTGGTGTTCAATTTCGATCTGCCGGATCCCGGCAAGCAGGGAGAACTGTATGTCGGGCGGCAGACCACTTCGGCCAGACTGGACAATGGCCTGTTCGCTCCGGGTGTGGAATCCATCGACCTGACCATCTACCAACTCCAGTTTGGCGGACTGTATTTCCCCGGCGGCCAGAATCATGGCGGCTTTGTTTCCGGTGTATTCGGAGTTACCCGACTGGAACCGGACGATTCACGGTATGAAACCCACCACCGGGCCGCCCTGTCCATTGGCGGCGGCTACCAGTTTTTCCTGACTGAACAACTGCGCCTGAGGCTGGATCTGCGCGGTGTTTACACCGCCCTGAATTCCGGGGGTTCGGCCTTCTGCTCAGGGGGATGCGAACTCAGATTCGACAGCAGCGGCTACCTGCAGGTGGAAGCCGCAGCCGGGCTGGCCATTCGGTTCTGAGGCCCGGTCAGGCTGTTACTGGCCGACGCTCGGGCAACATCAGCGACAGCAGCGCAGCGGTGGCCACCAGACCGAACGATATCCACAGGCAGGCCTCCAATCCGTAGGCCTGATAGACCCACCCCGACAGGATGGTGCCCAGCAAACGCCCGGCCGCGTTCGACATGTAATAGAAACCAACGTCCAGCGACACGCCATCCCCACGGGCATAGCTGACGATGAGATAGCTGTGCAGCGACGAGTTGACGGCAAACAGCACGCCAAACAAAAGCAGACCGCCAACGATCACGAACTGGGGTGACCAGCCTGCCGTCAGGCCAATGGCAATTCCTGCCGGAACCAGCGCCAGGGCCGCCACCCAGAGCACAGCAGGCTGTTTACCTTCCATGTCGCCGGTGATGCGTGGCGCCATGGTCTGGATAAAGCCATAGCCGATGATCCAGCTGGCCATAAAGCCGCCTACTTTCCAGAAGTCCCAGCCAAAGACCGTGTGCAGGTAGACCGGCAAAGCCACCACAAACCAGACATCCCGGGCCCCGAACAGAAACATCCGCGCCGCCGAGAGCACATTGATAGCCCGGCTTTTGGAGAGGATCTCGCGGAATTTAGGCTTGGCCTTGCTCTTGCCCAGATCCTGCCCCAAAAGAAACAGGCTGGCCAGCCAGACCAGTCCCAAAGCCACGACCATGATGATCACGGCGCCTGTGAAGCCGGCAGCCATCAACAGCACACCACCAAGGAAGAAGCCAACGCCTTTCAGAGTGTTCTTCGAACCGGTGAGAATCGCCACCCACTTGTACAGCGTGCCCTGCTGCTCATCCGGCACCAATAACTTGATGCCGCTTTTGGCAGACATCTTGTTCAGATCCTTGGCAATACCGGACAGCGCCTGTGCTGCCATCACCCAGGGAACCGTGAGCATGGCCGCCGGTACGGCCAGCATGGCCAGCGCCACAATCTGCAGGAACAGCCCGATGTTCATGGTGCGGTTCAGCCCCATGCGGGCGCCCAGGTAACCGCCCACCAGGTTGGTCACCACCCCGAAGAACTCGTAGAAGATGAACAGCATGGCGATTTCCAGGGGCGAGTAACCCAGCTGGTGGAAATGCAGTACCACCAGCATCCGCAGGGCACCATCAGTAAGCGTGAAGGCCCAGTAGTTACCTGTAATGACCAGATACTGTCGTATAGCCGCCGTCATATCAGGCCAGACCCACCCTGCGCGCCAGTTCTGCGGTGCGGTTGGCATAGCCCCATTCGTTGTCGTACCAGGCGTAGATTTTCACCTGGGTGCCGTTGACCACCATGGTGGAAAGCGCATCGACGATGGACGAACGCGGGTCGGTCTTGTAATCAATTGAAACCAGCGGGCGCTCTTCATAGCCCAGGATGCCTTTCAGCTCGCCTTCGGCCGCTTCTTTGAGCAGTTCGTTTACAGTTTCACGATCCGTGGCCTTCTCCACTTCAAAGACACAATCGGTCAATGAAGCGTTAGTGAGCGGAATTCGCACCGCATGGCCGTCCAGACGACCTTTCAGTTCCGGGAAGATCTCGATAATCGCCGTTGCCGAGCCGGTGCTGGTGGGGATCAGTGAGCTGCCGCAGGCCCTGGCCCGACGCAAATCCTTGTGGGGCGCATCAATAATGGTCTGGGTGTTGGTCAGGCTGTGAATGGTGGTGATGGAGCCGTGCTTGATGCCCAGCTTCTCGTGAATCACCTTGACCACGGGCGCCAGGCAGTTAGTGGTGCACGAAGCGGCAGTCACTATGCGGTCGTTGGCCGGGTCAAAGATGTCATCGTTCACACCGACAACAATGTTTTTCGCACCAGCTTCCTTAACCGGCGCCGTGACAACGACCCGGTTTACCCCTTGGTCCAGATAGGCCTGCAAGGCACTGACCTTCCTGTTTACACCGCTGGCCTCGATCACCAGATCGCAGCCGGACCAGTCGGTCTCCCCGATGGTGCGATTGTGTGTAACGCGAATGCGCTGGCCCTCGATGACGATATCCGTTCCATCCGCGGTCGCTTCCTGGCTCCAGCGGCCATGGATGCTGTCAAAGTTGAGCAGATGGGCAAGTGTGGCGGCGTCGGCACCCGGGTCGTTGATGGCCACAAACTCCATATCCGGCCAGCCCCAGGCCGCCCGCAAGGCCAGGCGCCCAATGCGGCCAAAGCCGTTAATGCCTACCCTGATTTTGCTCATAATCTTCTCCTGACAGTGTTCTTCAATCCATTACATACCATGATGGTTACAAGTATTGGACAGTGAGGCTGAGTTTCATCCTCGGTTTCCCGCACCGACATTTTCAGAACCATCTTACTTGGCGCACAATAGGCGCAACAGTGCGACGAGTACAGGATTCCAAAATCACAATGGATGCCAATTACGATGCAATAACCACCGAGTCCAGCTCGGGCGGCATGGATCTTTTCGGGAAATACCTGTCGGTCTGGGTCGCCCTGGCCATTATCGCCGGCGTAGCGCTGGGCCAGATCGCACCGGTGGTACCGGAAACCCTGTCCCGTTTCGAATACGCGCAGGTCTCCATCCCTATCGCCATTCTGATCTGGGCGATGATTTTCCCGATGATGGCGCAGATTGATTTCAGTGCGGTAGTCGGGGTACGCAAAGAACCGAAGGGCCTGGCGATCACTACCATAGTGAACTGGCTGATCAAGCCCTTCACCATGTTTGCCATTGCCTGGTTCTTTCTGATGGTGGTGTTCGAACCATGGATCGCGCCGGGACTGGCCAGCGAGTACCTGGCCGGAGCGATCCTGTTGGGTGCGGCACCCTGCACCGCCATGGTGTTCGTGTGGAGTTTCCTGACCAAAGGCGATGCCGCCTATACCCTGGTGCAGGTATCCCTGAACGACATCATCATGCTGTTCGCTTTCGCCCCGATTGTTGTGTTCCTGCTGGGCATTTCAGATATCCAGGTGCCCTGGGATACCGTGCTGTTGTCCGTCGTTCTGTACATCGTGATTCCGCTGACGGCCGGCTACCTGACCCGCCGCGCCCTGATCTCTCGCCACGGTCAGCAGTGGTACGACGATGTGTTTATGAAGCGGCTCAGCCCGGTCACCCCGGCGGCGCTGATCGTCACCTTGGTGCTTCTATTCGCCTTCCAGGGCGAGGTAATCCTGAACAACCCCCTGCACATCCTGCTGATTGCCGTGCCGCTGATTGTTCAGACCTTCCTGATTTTCTTCCTGGCCTATGGCTGGGCAAGGCTCTGGAAAGTACGCCACTGCATCGCGGCGCCGGGCGCCATGATTGGTGCCAGCAACTTCTTCGAACTGGCTGTGGCCGCGGCCATCGCCCTGTTCGGTCTGCAATCCGGAGCCGCGCTGGCTACTGTGGTTGGTGTGCTCGTGGAAGTACCGCTCATGCTGATGCTGGTAAAAATAGCCAATCGCACCCGGGACCGGTTTCCCGCCTGAATCCCGGTGGTCAGCACCGGGCTTTCAGTCACGGTGCTGACCTTACCCCGCTACCTGTTCAGCTCGCGCCCACCCTGCTAATATCGCGCCGACATTTCTGACGCACCGAACCTGACGGAATCCACGCAATGGACGTTTTCCAGGCCCTTTTCCTTGGCCTTCTCCAGGGACTGACCGAATTCCTCCCGATCTCCAGCTCCGCCCACCTGATCCTCACCCCTGCATTGTTCGACTGGACCGATCAGGGCGTGGGTTTTGATCTTTCCGTACACGTGGGGACGTTATTGGCGGTCGTGCTCTATTTCCGGCGGGACGTCTTTGGCATCGCCCGGGACGGACTGATCTCCATTGGCCAGCGCAAAATCGTTGGCCAGGGCGCCCTGGCCTGGTACCTGGTCATCGGCACTATCCCGGCAGGCCTGGCCGGCCTGGCCTTGCTGGACATGATCGACAACGAATTGCGGGCCGTGGAAGTCATCTTCTTCACCACCCTGTTCTTCGGCCTGCTACTGGGCGTTGCCGACTGGCTGCCAAAACGCCAGCGCACCCTCGACAAACTGAACTGGAAAGACGCCGTCCTCGTCGGCATCGCCCAGGCCATGGCCCTGGTACCCGGCACCTCCCGCTCCGGCGTCACCATCACCGCCGGCCTGTTCCTCGGCATGACCCGCGAAACCGCCTCCCGGTTCTCATTCCTGTTGGCAATTCCCATTATCGTGCTGGCATCAGCCGTGAAACTGCTGGAAGTGGCAACCTCGGACGTGATCGTCGACTGGGGTGGCTTCCTGATCGGCGGGGTAACTTCGTTCCTGATGGCCATCACCGCGATCCACTTCTTCCTGAAGTGGCTGAACAAGGTAGGAATGTGGCCTTACGTAATCTATAGAATTGTTCTAGCAGGCGTAATCTACGCGATTCTTATGTAGGAGCGGCTAGCAAATGGTCTGAAGCGCAGGTCGGGTAAGGGTTTCCAAAACTGTGCGGAGCCATGGATGGCGGAGCCCAAGCGCCACAGGGATGTGCCGCAAGGAGCGTGTTTTGGAAACCCTTACCCGACCTGTGCCACCTCCAAAGTAGAAATCAGCAGGCCTCCAAAGGCGCATAAGCCAAAACCAGCCACTTCGCGCCCTCATCAAAGTTCACCTGCACCCGAGTATGGTGCCCGGTACCCTCTGAATTCATCACGATACCTTCACCAAACTTGGGATGGCGAACCCTCTGCCCCAGGCTGAAGCCTGACTGCCGGGCCGAATCCTGGGCAAACAGGCTTTCGTTGGGACGCTCAACCATCGCCGGCCGAGTCACAGTATTTCGCAGCCGCACTTCCTGCAAACAATCGCCCGGAATTTCCCGCACAAACCGGGACAGAGCGTTAAACTTCTCCTGCCCGTACAACCGGCGGGATTCGGCGTAAGTAAGCACCAGCTTTTTCATGGCCCGCGTAATGCCCACGTAGGCCAGACGACGCTCCTCTTCCATGCGACCCGGCTCTTCCAGGGACATGCCGTGAGGGAACAAACCCTCCTCCACACCGGCCAGGAACACCATCGGAAACTCCAGGCCTTTGGCTGAATGGAGGGTCATCAGCTGCACGCTGTCCTCATGGGCTTCGGCCTGGGATTCGCCGGCGTCCAGCGCGGCCTGGGCGATGAATTCCGCCAGCGGATCGACGCCATCTTCCACCTCATAGTCAGACAGAGCGTTGACCAGTTCCTCCAGGTTCTCCACCCGCGCCTGACCTTTCTCGCCCTTTTCGCTGGCGTGGTAATCCTTCAACCCGCTGTCCTCAATGGTCTGCTTCATCAACCCATGCAGGGTCGCATCTCCCACCATGCCGGACAGTTTTTCGATAATCGCAATAAACGACTGCAGCCCGGTTTTGGCCCGGCCTTTCACCTGCCCGGCTTCCAGCAGGCGCTCGGCGGATTCCCACAACGAGATGTTTTGCTCAGTGGCGTATTCCCGCAGCTCCGCCAGGCTCTTGGCGCCAATGCCCCGGGGCGGCACGTTCACCACCCGCTCAAACGCCGCGTCGTCGCGGCGGTACTGAACCAGCCGCAGGTACGCCAGGGCGTTGCGTATTTCCTGGCGATCATAGAAGCGCAGGCCGCCGTAGACCCGATAGGGAATCCCCTGGCGCATCAGCGCCTCTTCAAGCACACGGGACTGGGCATTGGAGCGGTATAGAATCGCGCACTCACTGCGAAGATTGCCGTCCTGAACCCAGGCGGAAATGCTGTCGGCGATGTAGTTCGCTTCATCCTGTTCGTTGAACGCCGCGTACAGACTGATCGGCTCGCCTTCCGGGCCGTCGGTCCAGAGCTCCTTGCCAAGCCGACCCTGGTTATTGGCGATCACAGCGTTGGCCGCCTTCAGAATCATCTGGGTGGAGCGGTAGTTCTGTTCCAGGCGAACCAGCCGCGAATTGGGGAAATCCCGCTGGTACTGCTGGATGTTCTCGATCTTGGCGCCCCGCCAGCCGTAGATGGACTGATCGTCGTCACCCACCACCGTCAGCGGCACCCGGTTGCTGGCCAGCACCTGCAGCCAGGCGTATTGAATGGTGTTGGTGTCCTGGAACTCGTCCACCAGGATGTGCTGGAACCGGCCCTGGTAGTGGGCCAACAGCTCTGGCCGGTGCAGCCAGAGCTCGTGGGAGCGCAGCAGCAACTCGCCAAAATCCACCAGACCACCCTGCTGGCAGAGCTTCTCGTACTGGCGGTAAATCTTCAGCATGATCGACAGAAACTGATCGCCCGGATTCTCCTGGATATGATCCGCCCGCAGCCCCTCGTCCTTCTGGCTGTTGATAAACCACTGGGCCTGCTTCGGCGGCCACTTGCTCTCGTCGATCTGGTTTTCGCGCATCACCCGTTTGATCAGCCGCAGCTGGTCGTCGCTGTCCAGCACCTGGAAGTTCTCGGGCAGTCCGGCGTCTTTCCAGTGCGAACGCAGTAGGCGGTGAGCGATGCCATGAAACGTGCCGAACCAGAGTCCACGGGCCGGAATCTGCATCATCTGCTCGATGCGATAACGCATTTCCTTGGCGGCCTTGTTGGTGAAGGTCACCGCCAGGATGCCAGTGGGCGGAACCCGATCCACAGTCATCAACCAGGCGATCCGGTGCACCAGAACACGGGTTTTGCCGCTGCCTGCGCCGGCCAGAACCAAAAGGTGATCGTTCTGTGCGGTAACAGCTTCGCGCTGGGCATCGTTCAAAGGATCGATGATGTGGGAGACGTCCATAAAGATTCGGTTCGCTACTGGTTAAATAAACAGGTTAAGGAGTATAACAGGAGAAAAGCAGGATTTCCGGGTGGGAGTTTTTACTGGTTGCGCGTCGGATTACGCGTTGCTAATCCGACCTACGTAATGCCGAATCTAATGATTCGAAAAGCCCTCTCCCCATGTCAGAGAGAGCGCGGGGGAGGTTCCCCTTCAGGACTGTCTGTGGCCAAGGATGGCCACAGACAAGCGCACATGGATGTGCTCGTAGCGTGTCCTGAACGGGAACCTCCCCCGTGCGACACCCCCAGGAAAGAGGGCTGTTATTTCAGAAGTTAGAAGCCTCTCGGCACCGTCTGAGCTTCCACGAACTCGAACAGACCTTCCAGGCCACCTTCACGGCCAATACCCGAGGCCTTCATGCCACCAAACGGCGCTTCCGGGGTCGGGCCGGTGCCGGTGTTCCAGCCACAATGGCCGAAGCGAAGGCCGGCAGCCACGCGCTGGGCTCGCTCGGCGTCGTTGGTGAACACGTACGAGGCCAGGCCGAACTCGGTGTCGTTGCCGGCTTCGATCACTTCCTCTTCGGTGCGGAACAGCGCCATGGGCACCAGCGGGCCGAAGGTTTCCTCCTGGTAGCAGCACATATCGCGGTTTACCCCGTGTACCACCGTCGGCGGGAAGAACAGATCGTTGCCCAGCTCCTCCGGCTTCTTGCCGGCGACCAGGGTCGCGCCTTTCTCAAGGGCGTCCTGCACGTGGCGTTTGACCTTGTCGTAGCCAGCCTGGTTGATCAGCGGGCCAATATCCACGTCGCCGTTGATGCCGTCACCGACGGTCATTTTGTTGACCCGCTCGGCAAGCTTTTCACCAAAGGCATCGGCCACTTTCTCATGCACGAAGATCCGGTTGGCACAGACACAGGTCTGGCCACCACCACGGAACTTGTTGGCGATGAGGTTGTCCGCCGCGGCGTCCAGATCGGCGTCGTCGAAGACGATGAACGGCGCGTTGCCACCCAGTTCCAGGGCCAGTTTCTTGACCTGCTCGGCGGTGTCGACGATCAGCTTGCGGCCCACTTCTGTGGAGCCCGTAAAGCTGAGCATGGGTACATCCGGGCTTTCGCAGAGTACCTTTCCGATGACACTGGCCTTGCCCATCACCAGGTTCACCATTCCGTCGGGCATGTCCGTGTGCTTGTCCATCAGGCTGAACAGGGCAATCATGGTCAGCGGGGTTTCACTGGCGGGCTTGATCACGGACGGACAGCCCGCGGCCAGAGCCGCCGACAGCTTTTTGGCAATCATGCCAATCGGGAAGTTCCAGGGCGTGATCAGGCCGGCGACACCGATGGGCCGGTAGTGAACCGTCCAGGTGCAGTCTTTCGGTTTCTCGGGAATGGTGTGCGCGTCCAGGGCCTGGATGTGCTTGGAGCAGTAATCGAAGAATCCGGCAGCATAATCTACCTCGCCCTGGGCCTCTTGCAGCGGTTTGCCATGTTCCATGCACAAAATCCGACCGACTTCTTCCTTGTTGGCCTTGAGCGCGTCCCGTATGTCTTCCAGCCACTTGCGGCGGGTCTCGATGCTGTAAGGACTTGTAAGCCGAAGCGCCGACTTGCCTGATGCGATGGCAGCGTTCACTTCCTCTTCCGACATGGATGCGACCTGGGCGATCACCTTGCCCGTTGCCGGGTTATAAACATCGAAGGTGTTGCCATGCTCATTGTCAGTCCAGCGACCACCGATATAGCCGGTCAGCTTTTCCAGCAGGGGTGACTCGATCATCTCGGCTCCTCTTCTGTGATTGGCTCCGCCCCCGTGTGGAGCGCAGTATAGGTAATCTGGTTGCGTCAGTGTTTTATGTCTTCCATAGTGGATGTTGTATCCCGACCTGTAAAGTCAAGGGCAGGCTTTTGATCATCCCCTGAGTGTGCCTATACTCGGGGAATCAGACACTCAGGAGACCGGACAATGAAGGCATTTTTCCATCACGCACAGGATGAGCATATTCCACAGACGTACTTTACCCGTGGACAGATGCGCCAGCCCCAGGAGATCCCTGCTCGTACCGGTGAAATGTTGGGCGGACTGAAGGAAATGGGCATTTCCGTGCTGCAGCCAGCGGACCAGGGTGCGGGGCCCATCTCGAAGGTTCACGATCTGGGTTACCTGCGTTTTCTGGAATCCGCCCATCGGCGCTGGAAACAGATGGATGACTGGGGTGATGAAGTCATCTCCAATATCTTTGTCCGTTCCCCCAACCACCTGACAGGCATCCTGGCCGAAGCAGCCCGCTACCAGGCCGACGGCAGTTGCCCGATCGGCGAGAACACCTGGCACGCGGCCTACTGGTCGGCCCAGAGCGCGCTCGGTGCTGCCGATGCGCTGATAGCTGGCGATCGCACCTCCTACGCTGTGTGCCGCCCGCCGGGCCACCATGCCCGCCGGGATGCGGCCGGCGGGTTCTGCTACCTGAACAATGCCGCGATCGCCGCCGAGCACATGAAAACCCGGTTCCCCCGGATCGTGATCCTGGATACCGACATGCACCATGGCCAGGGCATTCAGGAGATCTTCTACGACCGCAGCGACGTGCTCTACATCTCAATCCACGGCGATCCCACCAACTTCTACCCGGTGGTCACCGGCTTCGAGAACGAGCGTGGCGAAGGGGAAGGCTTTGGCTACAACATCAACATGCCGATGCCCCACGGTTCAACGGAAGACGATTTCTTTGCAAAACTGGACGACGCCCTGGCGGCCATAAAGCTTTACCAGCCGGACGCCCTGATCCTCGCCCTCGGTTTCGATATCTACAAGAACGATCCACAGGCCAAGGTATCAGTCTCTTCCGAAGGCTTCTGCAGGCTCAGCACCCACGTGCGTCAATTGGGGCTACCAACCTTGGTGGTTCAGGAAGGCGGGTACGATCTGGACGCCCTGAGCGAGAACGTCCAGCAGTTCTTCAAAGGCCTGGCGGGCTGAAGCTTCAGGCGGCGGGCACGTAGACTTTCACGTTCGCGTGCCCTTCGGCCTTGAGGTGGCCCGCGTGCATCCGGCTCATGGTACCCCGATCGCAGTACAGCAGGTATTGCCGGTTGGCCGGCAACTCCGGCAACTGCTGGTTCAGCTCGTAAAACGGGATCTGAAGAATCTCGTTATTGGTGAGCTTGAGCGGTGACTGTTCGCCCTCCGAAGGGTGGCGCACGTCGATAATCACATCATCCACCGATGGTGTCTGCACCAGTTCCACTTCTTCAGGTGTCACGGTCGTCTCCAACAACCGGTTCACGGGTGTTTCCTCACGGGCCTCAATCGCACTGGCGAGCACGGAGGCGTCCATCTGGGCCTCGTCTTCCTCCACCCGGTGCAGCTTGGCTCTGGTAGCCGGCTTCTGGGAGATGACACCGCAATACTCGGGCATGTTGCGGGCATAGACTTCAGTGCCAATTTCACGGGCGATACGGATAATGGATTCCTTGTCCATGGACACCAACGGGCGAAGGACCACCTCGTCACTGGCGCGATCCACCACGTTAAGGTTGCTCAGAGTCTGACTCGACACCTGGGCTACCGCGTCGCCGGTCACCACCCCGGAGGCGTTGTTGTTTTTGGCAATCTCGGCAGCCGCCATCAGCATCTGGCGCTTCAGCACCACACCCCAGTGACGGTGACTGACCGAACGCATGATTTCGGCAACCACGCCCTCGAAGGGCACGGAGATAAATTTGGCGCTGTGGGAGGCGCCGTAGCGGTCCCACAGGTAATGCACCACCTGGCGTACACCCACCTCATGGGCGGCGCCCCCCAAATTGAAAAACAGGAAATGGTTGCGCAGGCCGCGGCGCATCATCAGATAGGCGGCTACCGAAGAATCGTACCCCCCGGAAATCAGAGTCAGGACATTTTCGACACTGCCCAGTGGATAACCGCCCAATCCGCGATGTTTGCGGTGGGCGATATGGAACTGGTCGTCATGCACTTCAATTCGCACTTCAACCTGCGGCGATTTCAGATCTACACCTCTGGCCTCCGATGCCTGCATCAGGGCGCCGCCGACCGTCCGCTCCAGATCGATGGAGCGGAAGTTGTGCTCGCCATGGCGCCGGGCCCTGACGGCAAAGGTTTTGCCTTTCAACCGGTCAGCAAACGCTTCAACGGCTTTGTTGGCCACATCGTCAAGGCTGACAAACGGAAATGCCCCGATTTCCTGAATCGTAGAAATACCCGGTATGCGCAAAAGCGCCTCCAGGGCAGGGCCGGAGAGTCCGCGGCCATCAGGCACTTCCACATCCACCCGGTCCCAGCTACCGTCCACCCGAATCTCGGGATCCAGTCGTGCCAGCAGTTTTCGGACGTTCTGCCGCAGGTGACGCATCTGCTGACGACGGACGGGTTTACTCTTGATCGCAACTTCCGGAGCGGGACGAATAAGCAGTTTCATAAATCGGAATTTTGTCGGGTGGCGTATTGTATGGAAAGGCCTTAGTCTACCCTTTTGACCCAATGCCTCAAAATCGGGCATTTCCGCAACATTCAGGAGTTTCACCGTTAATGCAGGAATCGACCATCAATGCTCTGGTTTCTCCCGAGGGCAGCCTCGAGATCCTCTCCAATCATGAGGTCAACCGCCTCAAGGACCGCAGCGAAGGGGGCTTGTATCGCCTTTTCCGCCAGTGCGCCCTGGCGGTCCTGAATACAGGGGTGGAAACCGACGACTGTCAGGCATTGATGGAATCCCATGCCGACTTCGATGTACGCCTGGTGCCTCAGCCCCGGGGGCTGAAACTGGAACTGATCAATGCGCCGGCACATGCCTTCGTTGATGGAGAAATGCTTCGGGCGATCCGAGAGCACCTGTTCTCTGTCCTGAGAGACATCATTTACTCCCATTCAATTCCCCAGTCTGCCGCCGGTTTCCGGCGGGACGATCCGGAAGATCTTACAAACTATGTTTTCCACATACTCCGCAATGCCCGTGTGCTGCAGGCCGGGCGGCAGCCAGATCTGGTGGTCTGCTGGGGAGGCCACTCGATCGGTCATGACGAATACCAGTACAGCAAGGATGTGGGCCATCAACTGGGGTTGAGAGCCCTGAGTATCTGCACCGGATGTGGCCCGGGCGCCATGAAGGGGCCCATGAAAGGCGCCACCATCGGTCACGCCAAGCAACGGGTTAAAGACGGCCGCTACATTGGCATCACCGAGCCCGGCATCATTGGCGCGGAAGCCCCCAACCCCATCGTCAATGAACTGGTGATCATGCCGGACATCGAGAAACGCCTGGAAGCCTTCGTCCGCTGTGGTCACGGCGTGATAGTGTTCCCGGGAGGGGTCGGCACCGCCGAGGAGATTCTGTACCTGTTGGGCATCCTGCTGCATCCGGACAATGCTGATCTGCCTTTCCCGGTGGTGTTCACCGGTCAGCAGGAGAATGCGGAATACTTCGAAATGATCGACAAGTTCATTCGGAACGCCCTCGGGGACGAAGCCGCGAGCAAGTACGAGATCATCATTGATGATCCAGTGCGCGTGGCGCAGACCATGAAAAAGGGCATGAAGGAGGTGGAGACTTTCCGGCGCGCCATGCAGGATGCCTACTACTTCAACTGGATGCTGAAGATCGACCCGGTGTTTCAGCTACCGTTCGAGCCCAATCACGACAATATGCGAGCCCTGGAGCTTCACCGGGACCAGCCCGTGCACCTGATCGCCGCGAATCTGCGCAAGGCATTCAGTGGCATTGTGGCCGGGAACGTCAAGGAAGGTGGTATTCGACAGGTTCAGGAGAAGGGGCCATTTGAAATTGCCGGTGATCCCAGCCTGATCAAACCGCTTGAGGCCATGCTTGAACAGTTTGTAGCCCAGAATCGGATGAAACTGCCGGGTTCCTCGGCCTACAAACCCAGCTACCGTATCGTCAGCGGAGCGGCCTGAGCCGCCTCGCTGACCTTCACGCGTTTACTTACCGCCGTCTGCCGGCAGGCTGGCGTAATAGGCTGCCAGATTTGCGATATCTGTATCACTCAAGGCAGCAGCCTGACCCTGCATGATGGCCGCCTGGCCGCCGGAGCGCTGCTTGTTTTTGTACGCCTTCAGGGCCGATACCAGGTACTGCTCATTCTGGCCCGCCAGGTTCGGATAGGTCGGGATCTGCGCAAGACCATTCTGACCATGACACGCAGCGCAGACGGCCGCCTTGGCCTTACCAGCTTCCGCGTCGCCGGCAGAAACTACTGCAGGCACAGCAGCGCCAAGCGCAAAAATTCCCGCAACAGCGTAGTGTTTCAGATTCATTGTCATTACCCTCTCATCATCGTTTTAAAGATTTTCAGGCCGGTTCGGACGCCGGACGGTAACCTGACTAGCACTTATAGCACAGAGCCGGGGAACCTCAAATGCGATAGGTCAAGGACGGCTTTTCGACGTTCGTCCTCTTTCCTGGCCGGGCTATTAAGGTGAAAGTACGTTCAATTCCGAATCCAAGATCGATTTAATTCTCCGGAGATAACGTCAATGTCTGTAGAGGCCCAGGAACTTGCCTGTCGCGAAGGCCACATCGGTGTTCTGACGCTCAACTCCCCAGGCACGCTCAATGCGCTTTCCGAGCACATGATCCAGCAAACCCAGGAAGTTCTTGATCGGTGGGCCGAGGACGACCGGATCTGTGTCGTGGTTATCCGGGGCGCGGGCGAGAGAGCCTTCTGCGCCGGTGGAGACATCCGCGAACTCTATGACGCCATTCAGAATCCGGAAGAGCCGGAGAAACCGGTGCGCTTTTTCACCCGGGAATATCGGATGGACTACAACATTCACCGTTTTCCCAAGCCGGTTTTGGGTATCGCCCACGGCGTGGTGATGGGCGGTGGTCTTGGTGTGTTTTCCGGCTGCCGGTACCGGCTGGTAACCCCGGATGTCACGCTCGCGATGCCCGAGATCACCATCGGCCTGTTTCCGGATGTTGGCGCCAGCTGGTTCCTGAAAAGGCTACCCGGCCGGCTGGGCCTGTTCATGGGCCTGACCGGTGCTCGCCTGAACGTGAGCGATGCACTTCGGGTCGGCCTTGCGGACATGGCCATTCTGCCTGAAGACCGGGACCGTTTGCTCGATCGCCTGGCCTCTGAACGGTGGACCGGGCAGACCGCCGCGGACGACAACCGACTTTTCCGCCTGCTCAATCAGATCCAGACACCGGATTACCGGTCGCTGCCGCCCAGCCATTTGGCAAAACACGAACAGCGGATTGCCCGGCTGAGCGCGGGCGATGAACTGCCGGAAATCGTCGATCAGTTGCTCACGGCGGAGGTGGACTGCGACTGGTGGCATGCCTGCATGAACACGCTGAGAATGGGATGCCCGGTGTCGGCCTGGCTGGTCTGGACCCAGTTGCAAAAGGCCCAGCAGATGTCCCTGAAGGACGCCTTCCGGATGGAGCTGGCGATGGTCTCGGAATGCATCCGCCGGCCGGACCTGGCCGAGGGCATTCGAGCCCTGGCCATCGATAAGGATCGGCAGCCGAAGTGGAGTTATCTGAGCGTTGCTGATGTACCGGAAGAGGTGGTTGCGGCCCATTTCACCCCGGAGTGGGATGACGAAACCGATCCGATGGGGCTGGAATAGCGTCCGGGAACTACAGCTGCGCGCCCGCCTGCACCAGTAGCATTTCCAGATCCCGGTTATTGGTGGCCCGGGCGATGTCCAGCGCGGTCTGGCCGTCGCTGGCCCGGTAATTCACGTCCGCCCCGGCAGCCACCAGCCTTTCCGCAGTCAGCAAGTCGCCATTGGCCACTATCTTCATGAGCAGGGATTCCCCACCCTGGCTGACATTGACGTTGGCACCGGCCGCCAGTAACACCTTGACCACCGAGAGATGGCCGTTTTCGGCCGCGCGCATCACAGGCGTATAGCCGTTGCGATCGCTGGTGTTCACATCGGCACCGGCGGAAAGCAACAGCTGCACGCGTCTTTTCTCGCCATTGCCTGCTGCAGTAATCAGCAGCGCGTCGGCCTCGGCCAGGGCCTCGGGGCTGAGAGCAACCGGCTGGCTCTGGGAAGCGCAGGCAGACAGGAAAGCAAGAAGCGGAAGCAAAATCAGCAAAAAACGGGGGGCGCCGGTTCCCTTGGCCATAGCAAACAGTCTCTGTGGGGCTTTGTAGAAGGATACGAGGCCCTATTCTGGGCAGACACCATCGGAAATTAAATCGAGCGAGTCACAAACCCGGACCGTCCTTGAGAAGATCGCGAACCAGCTGCCGCAAGCGATCTTCGCCGTCTCTTGCCCCAGGCACAGCTTCTCGGCCTGAAGCGAAGACCATGGCGCACCCTGAAGTACACAGCGGCACCAGAGGGCGCGGTCTGCATGGCCACGCAACCCTGCCATGGCACCGGGCGCCTGACTCAGCTTCCGCAGCACCGGAACCGTTATCTGAAACCCCCGGTGGCCGTTGGCGAAATTCCAAAGCTCCCTCAAATCGTCGGCATCCAACGCCAACCCGGGTGGCAATTCTGCGGTTATCTCCGCCAGCGTATCCGTGTCCAGCCCCGACCAGTTGTCCGGCACCAGGGTTAGCCAATGGCCAGCGAGCCGCTTGCGGATACGCCCCTCCAGTTCCCGGCCTGGCCGCGAGATACCCTGGATCATCTGCAGCGGGTACTCACCACTGGACGCCTCCTGTTGCAGCCCCACTCTCACCACACGAAGACCACAGTTTTGCCAGAACGCCAGCAGGTCGGCGCTGCCACCAAAACTGGTTCCCAGGTAATCAACGCCCTGCTCGGTGCTGTAGGCTCGTGCGGCCTCCACCAGGCTTCGGCCAATACCCGACCGCCTGGCGTCGTCTGACACTGCAATCCGGACCACCCGGAGCGCTTTCAGGGCAGCGGCTTCTGGATAGCCGCTGTGGCTGGCCAGTGACTGCGGCAGTAGATGGCCGCGAATTCGACGGGTCCCCAGACTGACCTGCTCCGCCAGCCCGGCCGAAAGCCCACCTTCGAGGGCACACCAGAGTATTCCAACCGTGCGTTCACCAATTCTCGCCCGCCAGCTTCGGGCGGCCATATCATCCAGCCATTGCCGCAGATCAGCAGGACTGGTCCGGTAATGGGCATCCACCAGCAAACCAAAGGCGTTCGACAACGCCTCGTCACTGGCGGTTGCCGGCTGCCAGGGCTCGATCACCAGTTCCCCGGCGCTGTTTTCGGTTTCCACGGCTGAACCACTGCCATCTGCCGCCAGCAGGAAGAGCTGGGTGATCAGGGTCTCCAGTGGATCCCCGCGAGCCCAGCGCACCGGTTCAGTAAGCGTTGCCGCCTGCCAGTGAGGCGTTGATTGCTCAAGGACCTGTCGAAAGCGTATGGCAAAGCCACGGCCGGCGCCCTCGTAACCATGCACCGTGGTGGCAAACGCTACCCTGGGCCAGCCCAGAAGGATCGATTTCAACAGAGGCGCGGGAAGAGCCGCTGCCTCATCCACCAGAATCACCTCGGCCTCCGGCCGCGAGGCCAGGAGTTCCTGAACCGGAACATACCTCAGGCGCGCGCCCGACCGGGTTGTCAGCGTACCAGCGCTGGCCTGATCCAGTTGATCCGAAAGGGCATCACGGGCGTGACGGAACAGGGTGTCCACATTCTGTTTTGACGGCGCAGTAACAACAATTTCCTGCCTGCCTTTCTTCAGCAATTCCGCGGCCGCCATACCCAGAGCGGCGGACTTGCCTCGCCCCCGGTCTGCCGTGACCACCAGCGGCCGGCGTCTTCGGCCCTGGCCAAACCGAACCAGGCGCTGGATCAATTGTTCCTGGTCCGGAGTTGTTTCAATCCGGAAGCTTTGCTCCGGTATCTGCGGAATGGTCAGCGAGGGCGTTTCGGCACGGCCCGGGGATATGCGGATCACAGCCTCATGGTCGGCAAGAATGTCGGCCATGCGGGCGGCGAAAGGATGCTCGCCACCATGGTCCAGGCCGGTTCTCGGGTAATCCGGGTCGGCAAACCGGCGCCATTCATCCAGCGGTGGCATCAGCCAGAACAGCAGGCCGCCGGCGGTCAATGCCCCGGAGAGCGCCGCCAGGGCATCTGGAGGGTTTCCCTGCCAGCCGTCCCAGACAATCACGGAAACCTCACGACCGAGCCATTTCCTGGCGTCAGTGGGAACAATTCCCGTCAGGCGAGAATCAGGGCTCTGGTCTGCAGGGCCGGTCCAGACGCCGGTTTGAATGTCGAGCTCAGGTAGCAGGCCAGAAAGCCACCTGAGGTTGCTCTCCCGATTGCCCTCCAGCAGGACCAGACGGCGTTCGCCTCTGGCGGCAAGACTGGCCTGCAGGGCTCGCCAGATTGCATGATCTGGCGCGGTATCGGGTTCGGGATGACTCATCAGCTGAGGTCGGCACCGTGGGCTTTGAGGTCGTCCAGGGCGCATTTTTCCAGAGCGGCCTGGTGGGTGGCGCGCAGGCGAACTCTTGGTGCGCAACCAGCCTCAAAGGCTTCCTGCCAGCGGCCGGCGCACAGACACCAGCTGTCGCCAGCTTTCAGGCCTTCGAAGCCAAATTCAGGTCTCGGGGTGCTGAGGTCGTTGCCCTGGGCTTTGGAGAATTCGAGGAATTCGTCGGTGACCACGGCGCAGACGGCATGCAGGCCAAAGTCATCGGGGCCGACGTTGCAGCAGCCATCGCGGTAGAAGCCGGTTATCGGGTCTTTGCCGCAGGTTTCCAGTTTTTCGCCCAATACGTTTACGGATTCTGCTATTTCCATTATTCAGACCTTTTGGCTTGGGAGTTAGCGGGAGCTCGGGGGCAGCCAGTTGGTGAGCGGCCTTCCAAAACACGCTCCTTGCGGCACATCCCTGTGACGCTTGGGCTCCGCCATCCTTGGCTCCGCACAGTTTTGGAAGGCCGCTCACCAACTGACTGTCATACTTGTGAGTTGGCGTCCCCGAGTCTCAAACTGAGTCAATTATGCGGCAGCGGTATCCGCTCTACCAGCAGGCAGCTACAATACCGGCCATGCCGACCGAACCCCAAATCTCTGACGCCACCAACCTGCCGGACTACCTCACCGATGAACAGCGGGCGGTTATTACCGCCGGCTATGAACATGCGGTGATTACCGCCGTGGCCGGCAGTGGCAAGACGTCGACTCTGGCGTGGCGGATTCGGTACTTGCTGGAACAGGGGCATGATCCGGACCGGATGCTGGTGCTGATGTTCAACCGGAGTGCCCGGGTGGATTTCGAGCGCAAGCTGCAGGAGGTGTGTGCCCAGAGCGGGCTGGCGTTGCCAGAGATCCGGACCTATCACGCCATGGGTCTTCGGCTGTACAAACGGTTTGTGCGGGAGGGCTACCTGCCGGGGTTTTCAGACAAGATTCTGACCGAACAGGAGATCAGTTTTCAGGCCTGGCAGTTGACGCGTCGGCTGGCACCGGAGGATCTGGCGGATGAGATCCGGCGCAACAAGAAGGATTTTGTGGAGACGGCGACCGGGTTTATTGATCTGGTCAAGACCACGCTGTCGCCGGCAGAGATTGTGTTTGAGGAGTTGGGGTATTCGGACAAGCACAAGTATCTGATCGACCTGTTTCACAGTTTCGAGCAATGGCGCAAAAGCCAGGGTCGGATCAGTTACGCGGATATGCTGTACGAGCCGGTGATGGCGATTCACCAGAATCCGCCGTTGCAAAGGCTGGTAGGCAACAAAATGGATCTGATTCTGGTGGATGAGTACCAGGATACGAATGAGATCCAGCATCTGCTGCTGCGTTACGTGGCCGGGGACCGGGCCCGGGTGACGGTGGTCGGCGACCCGGACCAGACGATTTACGAATTCCGGGGCGCAAAGCCGGAATTTATCCTCAAGCGGTTCAGCGATGAGTTCGAAAGTCCGCTGGAGCAGACCCTCAGCTACACCTTCCGCTACGGCCACCGGGTGGCATTGCTGGCAAACCATCTGATCTGCCACAACACCGGGCGCAAGGATCTGCTCTGCCATTCCCACCCTTCCACGCCCGGCACAGAGATCACCCTGCATCAGGCGGACAGCGATGCCGATGCGGTGTTGCAGATTCTTCAGGGCCAGTCGGAACCGGCTCGAGCCGGAACGGCGATCCTGTTCCGGGTCTGGAGCCAGAGTGTTCCCATCGAGCTGAAATTGCTGGCCCGGCAGATTCCCTACCGCATTGATGCCGGCAAGGGCGCGCTGTTCAGCCGGGAAGTCCAGGCCATCACGGCGTTGCTCATGGTGGTGACCGGCAAGCTGGAGAACGTGCCGGACGAGGACAGGCTGGAACTGGCCAGACAGTTATTGCGCTTCCCCCACGTTGGCTTGAAAGAGCCCGAGCTGGAGCAACTGGCGCGGTTCCTGGCCGGATTTTCCACCGGCTGGCACGAGCGGTTGCTGGCCATGGACTTTGATGCGCTGGCCCCGATGGCCGCTCGCAAGCTCAGGAAGCTGGGCGAGGTACTTGCCCAACTGCGCAGCTATGGGGGGCCGGTGGCTGGGCTGATCAGTGTCTATGCCGAACATACCGATCTCTACGAGGGCATCCGGAGCCTGGCTCTGACCCATGAGAGCGCCGAAGAGCGGATTGATACCGTGCAGGGATTCCGGCAATACCTGAAAAGCCTGGATGTCACCGCCGAGGGGGCCCTGGAGCATCTGAAAGCCCTGAAGCAACAGGCAGGTGAAAAGCAGCAAGGCGGCGTTCTGCTCTCGACCATTCATCGCACCAAAGGTCTGGAATGGCCAACCGTGATTATTCCGGGCCTGCAGGAGAAATACCTGCCTTACAGCCCGCGGCCCCAGGACGATGCCAGAGGATTTCTGGAGAGTGAACGGCGACTGCTTTACGTCGCCATGACCCGAACCCGCCAACAACTGCACCTGATAACCCGGCCGGCCAGCACACAACCGCATCTGGACGGCGATCTGGGCCCGAGCCGGTTTGTGGAGGAATTCTGTTTCTCCCTGGCCGAGGAGTTCGGGCGCTGGCTGGATGAACGAAGCCCGGCCGAGACTTCAACCATCCGGTTAACCGCCCCCCTGACACCGGTCAGCCAACGCTATGCCAAACGCGAGAACGTCATGTTGGAAGGCCAGTCGGCAACACCTGCAGCTTCGATGGAACCGCTCTGGCATCAGAAGCGTCTTAGCCACGCAATTTTTGGCACCGGTTCGGTGGTTGCCGAGGATGAGAGCTCGTTCGAAGTGAACTTCGACAACGGCGAGACCCTCAACTTCAGTAAGAAGAGCGCGCATCTGTACTTTACCGCTCTGGCCTGAAACGACTTCCGGCACGTATAGGTCAACTGGGTACAATTGCGGACGTAACAAACCTTATCAATTCTTTGTGTTTTGTTGCCGACTGGCCTAAATTCCGCCTTAACAAGCACTTTGCTGAAAAGTGTACTTCCACAACGACAATGAACAGGAGGTTCTGCATGAACATCATGCGTCCAATTTCCGCGGCTGTCCTGGCCGCCACGGTGGCAACTCCGGCCATCGCCGACCGTCAGGAAACCGTCTACATCAACCCGTTTGCGGCTTTCCAGCTGTTCGATGACAAGCGCGACCTGAGCGAAACCGGAACCTTCGGAGTTGGTGTGGAATACCGTTTCCGCCCCCACTGGTCGGTTGAGGCGCTGTACTCCCGTGCCGATGCTGATCGCAAATACGTAGCCGGGGAATCCGAATTTGATGAAATCAGGGTCGACGGCACCTATTACTTTGCGGGCCCTGACGAGGCCTGGAACCCGTACGTGTCCCTGGGCGCCGGCCATGCCGACTTTGGTTCGGACAACAGCGGTGTCCGGACCGCTGGCAGCAATCATGACGAGACCCGCGTGAACGTGGGTACCGGTTTCCGCTACAACATCAGCGATTCGATCTCACTGCGCGGCGACCTCCGTGAGTTCCATGGTATCGATGAGAGCACCTTCGACACCCAGGTGTCTCTGGGCATCAGTTTTGCCTTTACCCGCACGGTAGCCCAGGCCGCACCGGAGCCCATGCAACCGGCCGATGCGGACGGCGATGGAGTCCCCGATTCACGGGACCAATGCCCCGGCACACCGGCGGGAGCGCCCGTTGACAGCAATGGTTGTGAGCCGGATGGCGATCGTGACGCCGTTGCTGACAGCCGGGATCAGTGCCCCAATACGCCACGGGGCGCAGAAGTTGACAGCCGTGGCTGTGAACTGGACAGCGATAACGATGGCGTGGTCAACAGCCAGGATCTGTGTCCGAATACCACTGCCGGTGCAGAAGTGGATGACACAGGCTGCGAGGGTGTAACCGAGACCGTCCAGACCTTCACCATCGAAGTGCAGTTCCCGACCAACAGTTCTGTCATCGGCAACGCCTACGATGAGGAAATCCGTCGCGTCGCCGACTTCATGCAGGAAAACCCGGAAACCATCGTGGAAATTGCCGGTCATTCCGATAGCCGCGGTGACGCCGACTACAACCAGTTTCTGTCCCAGCGTCGCGCCGAGGCAGTGGCCGGTCGTCTGACCGGTCCTCTGGGAATTGATCCTTCACGTGTTGAAGCCGTAGGTTACGGTGAAGAGCAGCCAATTGCGTCCAACAACACGGCAGATGGCCGTGCTGCCAACCGCCGGGTTGAGGCGCGAATTCAGGTTCGCCGTTAATTGACGGTCAACATCTGAATGGTCACGCAAGGCGCCTTCGGGCGCCTTTTTCGTATCTGAACATGCGCGAGGAACCTATGCTCAGAGGCATAGCCCTGATGATTACCCTCTCTGTTCTGGCCCTGCCAGCGCAGGCTCAGGTTTTTCGCTGTGAAAAAGACGGCAATACGGTGTTCTCCGACCAGCCCTGCGGCGAGGATGCTGAATCGGTTGAGCTGCGGGATAACCGCATTGGCGGCAGTTTCAATCAGAACCTCCCGGTGCAGGAACCCCCTGACACCGAAGAACAGGAAGAAAAGTCGGAACCAGAGGAAGAGGCTGGCACCTGCCGGTTTATCAACTCCACCGATCTGCGTCGTTATCTGGTTCGGGAACAGGTGGTAAAGGGCATGACCCGGGAGCATGTTCGCCGGGCTTTCGGCAACCCACCGGAAACCTACACCAGCCCCCAGGAAGTCTGGATCTACCAGACCCGTTATTACGGGGCGCTTTATGAGCTGACCTATGTGTATTTCAGGGATGGCTGTGTTGAGCGGGTGGAGTACCGGGAACCCTGACCGCATCGATCAGCAGGTTTCGGGGCGTCAGCGCCCGGTCGCAGAATTTACCGAGACGCACCTGGTAGCCCTGCTCTTCCAGGAAGAGCGCATAATCAAGCACCATCCAGAGTTCCAGTGGGCGCCGAAACAGGTGCCGGACCAGCTCATGGCGGCGGACCTCTGCCAGCCGACGCTCGCCAAACGCCAACCAAAAATCAAAATCGACCCTGGCGGGTAACTCCAGGTGCTTTTTCGCCGCTGCCCAGCGACAAAAAGCCGGAAAGCCCTCGCTCAGCAGTCGCGCCGGATGAGAGGGTACAGGAAGGTATTCATCACGCCCTCGCAGGAACCGTTGCAGGCCATCGAACCCTAGACGCCACTGGCTGATCAAACGAGTCTGTTCCCGCACTCGGGCAGGGGCTGTTACCGTTTCCTGAACCGCCAGCCGCAAGTCGTTTCGGCCTGGTTTCAGTGTTTTCTGATAGCCCGACGCTCGCTCTGACAGGGGTTGGTAAACGCTCTGGTCGGTCAGATGGTAGCAGCAAGGTGAGATGCTCAGCCTCGGCAACCCGGCCTCGCTGCCCAGCGTCAGTAGTTGCCGATGCAAGTCACCGCAGGCATGGAGGGCTACCCCGTGGCGACGCTCTGGGAGCGACAGATCCACTGCCATGACATCCTGGCAGCGGATCGAAACGGGATCTCCGAACTGTTGAGCCAGTCGGTTGCCGTCCCGGACCAGCTCCGGATTCCACTCGAAACCCTGTATATCGCCGGGGCACAACGGTGCCAGCGTCCGCGACAGATGGCCCTTGCCGCAACACCAGTCCAGGGCGGGGTATTCCAGTGGCGCCAGTGCGGCAGCAAAGGCACCCGACTGCAGCCGCTTCCGGCCCGGCATATCCGTGGCCCGGATTTCCGGCAGGGTCGCCTTTGATGCGTCAGCGTCCGAAGGCAAAAAGGCCGGCAGTTGCACGATGTCGGCATAGGCTTCCAGGGACGGCAGCCACCGGGCTGCCCGAGCCGCCAATTCAACGGGCCTGTCATCCAAATACTGGCATTCGGCATCGGTGAGTTCCGCCAGCATGGCGGCCAGTTCCGGATAGGCTTTTGTCCAGGCCGGCTGCGGTGTCATGAACGGCGCCGGCTGCCAGAACGTCTGGTGCTGCACCAGCCAGTCGTTCAACCGCTGCCACCGCTGGTAAAAAGATTCCGCGCCGTGGTGTAAACTCGCCGCCGGAGGTAACGTCATGCAACTGGCCTTTGTACTCGTTGAACCCAAGGTTCCGGAAAATGTCGGCGCGGCCGCCCGTGCCCTGTGCACCATGGGCTTCGGCGAGCTCTGGCTGGTGAATTCCGACCTGCACACCCGCCCGGAGGCCCACTGGCTGGCCCACGGCAGCGACCACATCCTGGACAATGCGCGCATTTTCCCTGATCTGGCGGCGGTAAGAAACTCCGTAGACCTGCTAATGGGAACCTCCGCCAAGACCCGGCATCAGCGCCAGGATTGGCATAGCCCTTCAGAATTGCGAAAGGCTCTGGCCACGAAGGGTGCTTCCGTGGCAACTGCAGGACTGGTCTTTGGCCGTGAAGACCGAGGGCTGTCCAACGAGGAGCTTGCGCTCTGCGATCTGCTGACCGGCATTCCCATGAAGGTCGCCTACCCCTCCCTGAACTTGGCCCAGTCGGTGATGCTCTATGCCTGGGAAATGTCCGGGCTCTCGGTAGCTACGGAGAGCCAGATTGAGCCCGCAGGTGAACATCGTCTTGGTGCGCTTCGTGGGCGACTAGAAGCCTTGCTACCGGAACTGGACACACCACCCGCGGGAAAACTGTCCCAGTGGGTTTTCGAGCGACTGCCACTACTGTCTGATCGGGATATCGGGTTTGCTCATACGCTCTGCTCGAACATTGAGCGCATTTTGTTGACGAGTAAGAGCCGGACGGATAAGTCCCCCCGGGATACGCAAGAATAACCTCCAAAGCTCGGGAGTCGGTCTGGTGGCCCTTTCCGGGATTGTCGAAAACCAGGGATGGTTTTCGTCAAGCGTACAGGGACGTATTTACAGCGTATCCCGGAAAGGGCCACCAGACCGGCTCATGCACCGAACCAGAAGTTTTACTCCGAAAACCTCCCAGGCCTGAAGGCATCCAGACAGATGGCGGGTTGCTCGCCTTCGATTACCTGGGCGATAACGTCGGCACTACCTGCGGACAGGGTCCAGCCGAAGGTGCCGTGGCCGGTGTTGAGGTAGAGGTTATCTCGGGGGCCACGGCCGATAATCGCCGGGCCGTCCGGGGTCATGGGGCGAAAGCCGGTCCAGGTTTCAGCGGCATCGAGATCGGCGCAGCCGGGGAACCGGGATTCGACCGATTTCTTGATAGTTGCCAGTCGGACTTCGGGAATATCCCGGTTGAAATCCGCCAGCTCGACGAACCCGGTGGCCCGTAAACGATTTCCCAGACGGGTGGAAACGACTTTGTAGTTGTCGTCGTGAATGGTGGAAGTCGGGCCTCGCTCTGAATCTTTCATCGGCACAGTGAGGCTGTAACCTTTTACCGGATAGATGGGCAGCTCTAGGCCCAGGGGCTGAACCAGATGGTTGGACCAGCAGCCGGCGCTGATCACCACGGCATCGGCTTCCTGGGTTTCCATCACTCCATCGCTGTTTCTGATTGAAACGGCGCTAACCCTGTCGTCATCTGCAATCAGCTTTTCCGCTTCCACGTTGTAACGAACGACAACACCCTTTTCCTCGCAGGCTTTCGCCAGTTCCCGGGAGAACTGATGACAATCGCCCGTGCCATCGGTGTCGTAGCTCAGGGCACCATAAAGCGGGCCGTTGCCGACCATACCGGGTTCGGCCTCGCGTACCTGATCAGGGGTGAGCAGACGGGACGGAATGCCAAGTTCGGTCAGCAGGTCATGAGTAACCCGGTAGCCCTCGAGGGCCTCCGGGGTGCTGGCCAGGTGCAGCAGGCCCTGGTGGTCGCCATCGAAGGCAAGATCCAACTCCTTTTCCAGCGCGAGAAACCGTTCCCGGCTGTGGATGCCGAGGCGCAACATGGCGCGGCGATTCAAGCCGAACAGGCCCGGCGACCAGGCGTAACGCAGGGTAGCGAACATGAACTTCAGTGTTTCCACAGACGGCGGAAACCGCAGTTTCAAAGGACCATCCTGCTTGAGAATCCACGGGATGGCCTTGAACACAATTGAGGGATCGGCCCAGGGGTAGACCACGCCATAGGAGCGCTGGGCCGCGTTGGCCTTGCTGGTTTCGTTCCCGGCGATTGCGTGGCGCTCCAGCACAGTCACCTGGTGGCCCCGGCGATTCAGTTCGTAGGCCGTGGTCATTCCCACCACGCCGCCACCGACTACAACAATGTGCATGCGTTCCTCCGCTTTGTTTATTTCACGCCGTTTTTTGCCAACAGGCGTCGGTATTCTTTCAGGACATTCTCATCTTCTTTCGGATAATCCGGCGCCAACCGCTTTAGCTGCTCTGCCAGTATCGCCGCGACAATGGCACGGGCCTGGGGTTTCCGGTCACCCGGCACAATGAACCAGGGCGCCTGCTCCGTATGGGTTGCGGCCAGGGCCTCCTCGGCGAAGGCTTCGTACTGTCGACGTTTCTCCCAGCCGTCGATATCCGACTTGTCGAATTTCCAGCGCTTACGCGGTTTGTCCAGGCGCTTCAGAAGGCGCTGTCGATGCTCGTCTTCAGACAGGTTGAGCCAGATCTTGATGATTGTGGTGCCCTCTTCCACCAGGTGGGTCTCGAAGTTCCGGATGGAGCAGTAACGGTTCTGCCAGTTGTAGCTGTCGGGCTCATGGACCGGCCATACCCGCTCGGCGATCACAGCTTCGTGATGGCTGCGATTGAAGGCCACCATCTCGCCAAAGCCGGGCAAGAAGGGCGTGACCCGCCATAGAAAGTCATGGCGGGTTTCGGCACCCTTGGGCCGGCTGAATGACCAGGCGTGAAAGCCCGCGGGGTCTGCAAAGGTGGCCAGTGTGCGGATCAGGCTGTCCTTACCGCTGGTATCCGGTCCGTGTGTGACCAGCAGCACTGCCCTGGCCTGATTTGCCCAGAGTCGACGCTGGTATTCACCAATCTGTTCCAGGCTGGCCTCAAGGCCGGGCAGCTCCGTTTCATCGCTCTCCAGTAAGGTCGGGTAGTCCCGGAATCTGGGTTTTCCGGGGTCGAAAAGAAAAGAGCTGGCAAACGCCGACAGCTTCATCAAAGTGCTCCGTGCAACTCCCTATGGATGTAATACAGGTCAACAATCGAACAAGCTGGTAAACTTGTGAGACTGAATTCACAGAATAGCAGCCTGGACGCAGGTTGCGATGGAGTGTAGTACCCGGCAATGAGTAAGAAACGTCGCGAGATTCCCGTATTCGATCACCCGATCATCGAGACCCACTGTCACCTGGATTACCTCAAGGACCGCCCGCTTGAGGAAACACTGGAACAGGCACAGGGGGTCAATATCGAGAAGGTGATCACCATTGCGGTGTCCCCGGACAACCTTGCAAGGGTACGCGAACTCAGCCAGGTGGCACCCTGGGTTTACGGTACCCAGGGAATCCACCCGCACGATGCCGAAAGTTATTCCGACGACGTGGAAGCGGAAATCCGCACCCATGCCCGGGACGAAAAGATCGTTGCCGTGGGCGAGATTGGGCTGGACTACTTCTACGACAACGCCGATCGGGACGTACAGCGCGAGGTGTTCCGGCGTCAGTTGCAGATTGCCTGTGACACGGACCGGCCTGTCGTTATTCACAGCCGGGAAGCAGACGACGATACCATCGAGATTCTTGGCGAGTTTGAGGCCACCCTGAAGCGCCGCGGTGTCATCCATAGCTTCACGTCCGGCCCCGGGCTTGCGCGGTATGCCCTGGATCAGGGCTGGTGCCTGGGCTTCAACGGCATCACCACGTTCAACAAGGCCGAGAACGTGCGGGACATCGTACGCATGGCACCGATCGACCAGATCCTGCTGGAAACCGATTCACCCTTCCTCACCCCGGTCCCCTATCGCGGGAAGGAAAACGCACCGTTTTACCTGCCCTTTGTCGCCGAGAAAATTGCTGAGGTGAAGGAGCTGCCTCTGGATGAGGTTATTGGTAAGACTTATCAGAACAGCCTGAGGACGTTCTTCCCCGGCGAATGATCAAACGCGTCCCCATCTCGGCACTCAAGGTCGGCATGTATATAACCGACCTGAACAACGACTGGATTCCCCACAACACCCAGCGCAAGCGCGGTGTTATCAAAAAAGAGGAAACCATCGAGAAAATCCGCCGGATGGGCGTGGAATTCGTCTATATCGATGCTTCGAAGGGTCTGGACACCCAGGACTCTGAAACGGCCGCCGAGGTGGATCGCCGCAATGAGTCAGCCCTGCAGAGAGCCGGAGAGCTGACGCCTGGCCTGCGGCCACATGTTCCCCTTGCGGAAGAAATGGTCATTGCCCAACAGATACACAACCAGGCTCAGGGGCTGGTGGGCGATTTCATGAACCACGCCAAGGTGGGCGGAGCGATTGATGTTGCGCCCATTCACGAGTTGGCAGACGAACTGCAGCACTCCGTGCTCCGGAATGCCAACGCTCTCAGTTGCCTCGGACGCATCCGGGAAAAGGACAATTATCTGCTGGAACACTCGGTCAACCTGAGTGTGCTGATGTCCCTTTTCGGGAATTTCCGGGGCCTGTCGTCCGATGTGCTGCACCAGACCATCGTGGGCGCGCTTCTCCACGACCTCGGCAAAATCCTCACTCCTGACGAAATACTGCACAAGCCCGGCCGCCTGACACCCGAAGAGTTCGAGGTAATGAAACTTCACGCCCGCCACTCACGGGACATTCTGGCCACCACCGAGGGCATTGGTGAACTCACCGTCATCACGGCAGCACAGCATCATGAGCGCCTGGACGGTACCGGTTATCCGGAAGGCCTGAAAGGGGACGAGATCTCGGAGTACGGTCGCATGGTCGCGATCAGCGATGTCTACGACGCCATCACCGCAGATCGGGTCTATCACAAGGGCATGACGCCAACACAGGGTCTGAAGAAGCTTCTGGAGTGGAGCGGCAGCCATCTGGATCCGGTTCTGGTCAAACAGTTTATCCGCTGCCTGGGGCTTTATCCGGTGGGCTCGCTGGTGCTGCTGGAAAGTGGCCGTCTCGGTGTGGTGGTTGAGGCGAATGAGAGTGATCAAAGACTGCCAGCCGTGCGCGTGATGTACCACACCAAATTCCGCATGCCGATCACGGTGGACACTATCGATCTTGCGAAACCGGGTACCCAGGACCGGATTCTTCGTGCCGTGGACCCGGAAACCTACAGGATCGATATCCGGAAATTCCTCGCCTGAGTAGCCGACAACTCCACCAGTCACGGGCTCTGCTAAGCTCAGAGAAAACCGGCTTCTACCCAGAAGAACCAATATGACTGCCACAGTTTTCCAGATTCTTGGTGGCCTGGCCCTGTTCCTGCTGGCCATGGAGATGATGACCAATGGCCTGAAGAGCGCTGCAGGGCATCAATTGCGCCATATGCTCGGTCACTGGACCCAAACTCCCTTACGGGGTCTGGCCGCAGGCTTTCTGATTACCGGCCTGGTACAGTCTTCCGGTGCAGTAACCGTGGCCACCATCGGCTTTGTGAACGCCGGCCTGCTCAACCTCAGCCAATCCCTTGGCGTCATCTTTGGCTCCAATATCGGCACCACGATGACCGCCTGGCTTGTCAGCCTGGTGGGCTTCGGATTCAACATCGAGGCGGTTGCGCTCCCGATTCTTGCCGCCGGTGTCGGGCTAAAGTTGATCGCCTCCAATCCGCGCACCCGCTCGCTCGGTGAGGCGGTGGCAGGTTTCGCGCTGTTCTTCCTCGGACTATCCATACTGAAATCGTCGTTGGAGACATTGACCGGCGGACTCGACGGCAACTTTCTGCTGGACAACGACTATGGATTGCCCGCATTCCTCCTTATCGGGTTTCTGGCAACCGTACTTACCCAGTCCTCAAGCGCCGCGCTGGCCATTGTTCTCACTGCTGCTGCGGGCGGCCTGATTCCATTGAACAACGCCGCTGCGGCGGTGATAGGTGCCAATCTCGGCTCAACGTCCACAGCTGCCCTGTCTGCGCTGAAAGCGACAGCCAACGCCCGCCGGCTTGCGGTGGGACACATCCTGTTCAACGCAGCGACCGGGCTGATTGCGCTTGCCATTCTACCCGTCATGCTCTGGATGGTAGCCGTACTGGCGGATTGGCTTTCCATGGACGCCAACATAGCCGTTTCACTGGCCCTGTTTCATACACTGTTCAACGTGCTCGGCGCGTTCATCATGTTACCGCTGACACCCCGCTTTGCCCGATTTCTCGGCAGACTCTTCCGAAGCAAGGAGGAAGACAGCGCCGAGCCGCGCTTCCTGGATAACACTCTGGTTACAACCCCTGAACTCGCGGTTGGTGCCGTTGATCAGGAGATGAAGCGACTGATTGGGCTGACCCGAGGTCTGCTACGGGTCTGCCTTGACCGGGAGGACCTGAAACCCGCCCAGATCCGCCCGAAAACCGATGCCTGTCTGAGCCTTAACCAGTCCATTTCAGATTACATTTCCCGGCTGCGGGCGGAGAGGATGCATCTGGCGACCGTTGATGTCCTCAGCAGGACCATTCTGACCTGTCGCTACCTGACCGAAGCCACCGTTCTGGCCCCTGCCCTGCTGCAGCTAAAAGAGGCCAGTCGGCTGTCCCAACTGGACTGTCTTGCTGAAGACTTTGAACACTATCTTGGCTTGCTGAGAACGCTGGTTGCCGCGGACAGTCCGCAACCCGACACGTTCCATGATCTAGAGAAGGCGTACCACGTACTCAAACCCAGGATGCTGACGATGATTGTCAAAGGAGAATTCACTGCCATTGCCGGAGAACGGGCCCTGGACGACCTGAGCTCCGTTCGACGCCTCTGTGACCAGTGGAACAAGTCACTGGCTTGGAAGCCAGGAGTGGAACTGCTCAACAGCAGCCGTCAGGAAGACGGGGCAGAGAAGCGGACATAACGGTTACGACCCTGATGCTTGGCCTGATACATGGCCTGATCCGACTGCCGCAGAAGCTGATCTCCATCCAGATCCCCGGTTTGCGGGAACAGCGTATAGCCGATACTGGCTGAGACCTCGACGCTGTGATCGGCAACCCAGACCGGTTCTGCCACCCGGGCCAGAAGACGCACCAACAGGCTTTCCAGGGAAGCGTCATCCTGGACATTCATGACAATCGCCGCGAACTCATCACCGCCGAGCCGCGCCAGGGTGTCTTCTTCCCTGAGTTCCGAACGCATACGGGTGGCTACCTCAACCAGCAACTGGTCGCCCGCCTCATGACCGAAGGCATCGTTTACAGGCTTGAACTCATCCAGATCAATGTAAACCACCGCCAGTTTGCCGCCCTGTCTCCGGGTCAGGGCCATGGCCTGCTGCAAACGGTCGGCAAACAGTACCCGGTTGGGCATTCCGGTCAGGGCATCATAGTGAGCCATGACACGGAGTTTCCGTTCCTGTTCCTTGAGCCGACTGATGTCACTGAAAATACCGACAAAATGCGAGACCTCACCATGGTCGCCACGAACACTGCTGAGAGTCGCGGCCAAAGCAACGGGCTCACCATCGTTTCTTCGACTTGTGAACTCACCTGACCAGAAACCCTGGGCACGGGCGCTGGCGAAAATGCCGGTTCCCTCATCCACCGGCAAGGGCGGCAGACGCCCGATGCCCCGATGGCGTGGCCGACCGGTAATTGCCAGGTACGCCTCGTTGGCATCAATCACCACACCGTGATTGTCGGTAATGAATATGGCCTCGCGGGCATATTCGAATACACTCGCCGCCAGGCGCTGACGCTGTTCTGCTCGCTTCCGCCGGGTGATGTCATACAGGGAGCAGAGAATCAATGCTTCCGGTTCATCCTCGGTGTGGACCGGCGCCATGGTAAGTTCAACCCAGATTTCCTTACCGTCAGAGCGATTCAAAACCCACTCGCACTGCTCGACCTGACCCGCGGACACGCGCTCCAGCATAGCTGCCAGTTTCTGTCGGGAAATCTGTCCGTCCGGCTGATATTCCGGCGAAAAGACTGCCAGGTCCTTGCCAATCAGCGATTCACTGGATGTATACCTGAGCAGGTCGACAGAAGCCTGGTTGGTATCGCTGAACAGTCCACCGCGAATCAGCAATGCGGCTTGTGGCCAACCCCGAATAAGCTGGCGCAAACGCCTCTGTTCCGCGGCCAGTTGCCGCTTGCTCCTTGCCAGCCAGAGCGATGATGCCACCAGCAGCATTAGCAGTACCAGAATGGTAAAAACCCAGAGCCGATACTGGTGCAACGCATCAACCCAGGTGAGTTGAGGCATCTGATCGTAGGGCGGCACGCGCAGGGTGCGCGCCAGGTACTCAACCGACTGGTAATCGGCGGGAGGCGAAAAGCCGGCAATACCAGCCGCCAGCGCAACATCGTCTTCCGGTTCTATGGCAAAAAGCGCCGAAGCGATCTTTCGCACAGACCTCTCGTTTACATGAGGCAAGGCCACCAGGGGCCATTCCGGGTAAAGACGTGTTGAAACAACGTAAGGGAAACCCGCCAGCCGCTGACGGTTCAGAACCTTCACCCTGGAGAACAGATCAGGGTCCGTTTGCGCCAGCTGTTCCAGAATGCTGGTGCGGATGAAACCCACATCGGCGTCACCTGCCAGTACCGAGCGAACAACCCGGTCATGGGTGCCCAGAAAGCGAATCAGGTTCACTCGCCGGATATCAATGCCGGCGTCCAGGAGTTCCAGGACCTGGGTCTGGTAGCCACCGAGGAAATGAACGCCGGGTGAAGCAATCGTCTTGTCACGGAGATCGGCAAGATGCTCAATGTCGGTACGCCCTGCCCTGGTAATAATCACGCCGCCAAGACTGGCCGTCGAGGATTCGCCGGATCGTCTGACCAGGGTAGCCAGCACACCGGTCAGACTTCGCTCGCTCCGAATCAACAGGAAATGGCTGGGGTTGGTGAGAAAGAAATCCAGCCGGTTGGCGGCAATCGCCCTACTCATATTATCCTGGTTGAGCACCTCCAGCCTTATCTGGATCCCGGTTTGCTGCGACAGATAGTCAGCCAGAGGCTGGTAACGCTCCTGAAGTACCTGGTCCGGTCGGTAGGCAAACACGCCCAGGGTCAACGCCTCATCAGCATAGGCTTTCGCTGCCGCCAGAAAATCCGTGGCAAACAGCAGGAACAGACTGATAGCAAAGCGTCGAACGTTCACGGAACCCTCGCCGGCAGAAACGAGGCATCTGATAAACGCTGGATGTCGGGATCCCGATCGATCATTCCCTGTGCCAGCATCAGGCGAGAGAGAGAGCCGGCCATGCTTTCGATCGGGCCGGCTGCCGTGAGGTACCGCTGGTTTGCCGCCAGGTCCGGCAGCATGACTGTCGCAAGCGCTGAGCGGACCTCATCAGGATCTATTCCCTGACGGTCCGCGACCCGATAAACCGAATCGTGCAGGTTTCTGACCAGGTGCTGCAAACCGGCGAAGTGGGCGCCCACCAGATCACTAACGGGGCGTCGATGTTTCTCCGCGGCCTCGCGGGTCACAACCAGGACGTCAAAAATGGTTTCCGGAATATCACTGCTGTCAAAAAGCCGGACCCCACCCAGGCTCTCGATCACGGAGGCCGTCGGCTCGTAGCATACCGAAGCATCCACTTCCCCCCGGGACCAGGCTTCCGCATGCTGGCTAACCGGCACATCCACCTTTATGACATCATTTGGGCCAAGGCCCGCGACCTCGAGAATCTTCAACAGCATAATGCCGGAAACACCATTGACCTCTACCGCAATTCGCCGACCCTTTAAAGCCGCCAACTCGTCGATGCTAGCGCTGACCATCAGCACATCTGCACCGGCTGACACATCAGCCACGGCTACCACAACCAGCTCCAGACCTCTGGACCAGATTCGTATGGTTTCGTCCAGGGTGAGAGCCGCGCCATCAAGAGCCCCGGACAAAAGACCGTCCATGGAGTCGGTTGCAGAATTACCCGGCTGAAGCGCAACGGTCGCCGGTAACCAGTTGAAATCGTTGGCAAGGTATAGCGGTTCGTAGCCGATCCAGGGGTGGATGCCGAATCTCAGGGGGCCGGAATCGCTGCAACCGGGCAATCCCGCCGCGGACAGTCCGGCTGCTATCGAAAAACCAAGAAATTCACGGCGTTGCATTAGGATCCGGACCGGGTCAAGACATTAACATTTGTCAATAAACAGTAGTTTACTGTTTCACATACTACCCGTAAAACCGCAACTTGCATTGCACCGGGTCAATTTATCCCAAAGACAGGAACACGCCCATCAACACCGGTGACAGGAAAGACAACAGAAAACCGGATGCGATGGCCACCGGCACACAGGGGAGGCCACCGCTGCTGCGGATAACCGGCAGGGTGAAGTCCATGGCGGTAGCACCACCGTAGCCAATAGCCATTGCCGGTCGACTGGCAATGAGCAGGGGAATAATGGCCAGAGCAACGATCTCCCTGAGTACATCGTTGAGGAAGGCAACCCCGCCCCACGCAGGCCCCAGGGCCTCGCCGATCACAATCCCGGACAGCGAATACCAGCCAAACCCGGAGGCGACCGCCAGGGCATCGTGCCAGGGCAGCCCAAGCCAGGGAATCAAAAGCGCTCCGGCAGCCAGAGAGCTGAGCGTCAGGGCCAGTGCAATGCCCAGGCCCTGACGGTTCATCAGCAGCTTGCGCAACGACAACCCCGCATTGCGCAACTGCAGACCGATCAGGAACAGCAGAAACATCAGCGCCCAGGTCGCCAGCTCTTCTGCCATGGGCATGTCCGGCAAGAGGTAGTATCCGGCCAGGAGACCGGCAATTACTGCCACCAACGGTTTCAGGCCGGCCAGGAACAGCCTGCGGTAACCCGGGCTGACACTGCCCTCAACCCGCTCAACCGACATTGGCTGCCAGCGGTGAAACAGCCATAGCCCGAACATGTTGGCGACAAAAAGCACCAACACCAGCCCCATTACCTGGGTAGCCATGCCGCCCAGTTGCGCCGCCAGCCCCTCCATCTGGCCAAGCCCCAGGCCGAGCAGCAACAGTATGAAGTAGACCAGCCCCTCCACGGTGTAATGGATCACAGTCATGGCCCGGCGATTTTCCAGGGCGATGGCAAAGCCCAGGAACAGGGGAGCAAGAATGAGCAGGGCTCCGGTCAGCATGGCGTCCTCAAGAAAACAGAAAAGTGAGTCAGGTCAGGGGCTTGAACTGGTCGGGGTCGGTTTTGGGGCCAGCTGGGGCATCCTCTGGGATTCCGATGGTTCGGGCAAGGCGCTGGGCTGCCACGGACCACACCACATAGTCACCAGGTTTGGGTTCATAGCCCTTTCCCATCATGGTGCCTGCCACACTCCTGAGGACGGATTCGGCGCGGGTCTGGGTGGGCCATGGGCCTCGGCAGAACTGGCCATCCGGTCGCCCCTGATCCGGGCCAGACAGAGCCACCAGCCCCCAGCGATCATCGCCGACAGGTTTGATATGCAGCTCAATCCGCTGGCCCTCCTTCACCATCACGAGGTCCCGAAGCGGACTGCGACCGTGAAAATAGTGAAGTTTCATGACGTCAGGGAGTCAATGCAGAACATGACCAGACCTGTCCTGGACCAGAACCCAGGGCGCGATGACCACCGCCCAGAGCTCAGCGTTGCGGTCGTACCAGTCTTGCGCGGTATCCGGCGCAACCTCGCCAACGCGACCGTCCTGCATCCACTGTTCGAAACGGGGTTTGTTATCGGCGGCCAACTCGGTGGCCACTTCGAGCAAATCAAGCTCCGGCGCCACTCTGACCACCTGCCCACGGGCAAAGTAGGTCTGCAGTTCGTGCCAGCGGATACGGGAAGTCTCAAGGTTCAGCTTGCTTTTCAGTTCGTCCCGGGACTGGGAGGATGACATGAGTACCTCATCAATCAAAACAGCGCTCAGGCTGGCCAGACTACCGGAAATTGCGCCCGCCCGCATCTGTTCGCAGTCTGCCAGAAACAGTTTATGGCTCCATTCGAGCCCTGGCCAGAATCTCTGCAATCTGCTCTGCAAGCGTCATGGGGTCAAAAGGTTTTGGAATAACACCCACTGCTCCCAAAGCCCGGTACTCATCAATTTCGGATCGCTGCAGCCTTGCCGTCATGAAAATGACCGGCACGTGCCCCATGTCCGGCAGTTCCCTAAGCGCTTGCAAGGTTTCCGGGCCATCCATACCGGGCATCATCACATCCAACAGCACCAGCTCCGGGCCAAAGGCCGGGGCCACAGCCAGCGCCTGTGCCCCTGACTCGCATAGCCGGGCGGTAAACCCACCCACATCCTGCAATGCGATTTCAGCGATCGCCCGGATATCCGGGTCGTCTTCCACATACATAACCCGTTGGGGCAAACCTTCCCGCTCAGCCACCAATACGCTACTCCTGTAACTGGTTTTCGGTTTCCAGACCAATACGTCGAAGCAGCTTCTGACACTCGCCCGTAGCCTGCTCATCAGCAGCGATCATCGCAGCCGCCCGCATGATCAACCGATCCTCCCGCGTGCAATCGCCCGGAATAAAATGGACAGATCCGATCAACTCCCGCAGACCGAGCGGCAAACGCCACTGGACCTTCAGACGGTTGCCATAGCGTTGCGACCACTGGTGCAGGGCCTGCTCTGCCTCGTTCTCTCCCAGGGAGCCACCAACAGCGACAAACTGATTGAGCACTTTAAGCACTGCCAGTTCACCTAACCGACTGAGCAATCCCGCCTGCTGGAAAACAACAGCTGGCTTTTGAAGCCTGATGGCCAGGCGTTGTGCTTCCCTGGCCACCAGCAATGCCATCTCATGATGCGTTACCGCCAACTCCCGGAGCAGTTCGTGCTGCAGCTTGCTGGACACATCCAGAGACAAAGCCAGGGCCTGATTGAGAGCCAGAGCCACGCCAAGCGAGGCTATGGCGTCTCTGAGGGTCTCCACCGGTTTGCCTGTACGCCGGAACGAACTGGTGTTGGCAACATCCATCAAACGGGCTGTCAGACTGGTTTCCTCTCGCCAGCGTTCTGCGAGTTGGGCCGGTGAGAGTTCATCCTGTCGACTGATCAACTCCAGAATGTCCCGGGGATCTATCTCTGACGGCAGCTGAATCAGCTGTTCCAGGGAGCTTTCCAGCAACTCCGGGAGCGCCGGCGGTTCCCGGGACTCGATCTTCAGCAACCTGGAGAGACGCTCATGCAGAAGCTGGACATCGAAAGGTTTGGTGATGTATCCATCAATACCGTAATGGGCCGCCTGCAGCACCGAATCGCGGTCCGAGCGCCCAGACACCATAACAACCGGCATATCCCGGTTTGAACTGCGAACCTTTTTGACCAGATCCAGGCCTGATCCGTCCGGTAGGTTCCAATCAGCAATGAGTAGATCAAACCGGTTTTTGACTACTTGTTGAGACGCCTCCGTAAGCGTTGGCACCGCGGTCACCGCAACACCGGGGTAAAGCCCGGCCACCACAGTCTCCAGCAACTCGGCGATGAGATCATCGTCTTCAAGGATCAGTGCTTTCAAACAATCCACCTCGGATTTACCCGGAAAACTATTGAAGTGTGTACACGGTTACGCCGTTCCGACCGTTGCGTTTTTGTTGGTACAGGGCCTGATCCGCGGCCTCGAGGGCATCATCCCCGTTTGTAAAATCATTGATTGCGGCAATGCCGGCGCTGAGCGTTACCTGAAAAGCGGTGTCGCCAGCCGAGAATGCCAGCTCGGCAAAGCTCTCACCGATACTCTGAATCAGTTCTGCCGCTGCGGAAACCGGACAGTGCGGCAGGACAACGAGGAATTCCTCGCCTCCATACCGACCAATCATGTCGGTCTCACGCAGCCGGTTCCGCAGCAGATTCGCAAGCGTGCGGATAACAATATCTCCGTACCGGTGGCCCCAGGTGTCGTTGATTTGTTTGAAATGGTCCAGATCAAGCATGACCACACTGGACGGATGCCCGTCCCGGCGACACCGGGCCAGTTCCTTCTCCACTTCCTGCTTGATCAGCGAATGCTTGAGCAGACCGGTCAGACTATCCCGGTTCATAAGTTCCGAGAGCTGACGGGCCCGGTAGCACCGGATCCTGACCGACCGGACCAGGTAATCATCAGAGACCGGTTTCATAAGAAACTCGTCGGCACCCTTAGAAAGTGCTTCCAGCTGATTGTCAGGATCATCCTCGGAAGACAGGTAGATAATCGGCAGACTCAGCCAGCGCGGTTCAAACCGGATCAGCCGGGCCAGGGTGACCCCGGAATAACCACCAATCTGAACATCCATCAGGACAATATCAGGCTGAAAGGCAGACAGGGTTGACATCAGGTCCAGCGGGGCGGAAACCGTTCGCGCCTCGATACCAGCCGACTGCAAAACCAGGCAATAGTGTTCGGCCAACTCAGTGTCATCCTCGACAATCAACACACGTCCCTGAACCCCGGCGCTGCGCTCGATGGCCAGGGATTCGATCCGTTCGGCGAGCTCGGGGATATCAAGGGGTTCCGGGAAAAACGCAAATGCCCCTAGCTTGGCCAGGTGGTACTTGTTCTCGAAGGATCCGTCCCGGCCGATGCAGATTACCGGCAGTCTCCGCCGTAACCCTTTTGCCTGGGCCCGGTTGCGCAGCGCCATGACGTCCGCCAAATCGGAATCTTGACAAAGTATCGCGGCCGCGCCAGACGTATCCGCGAGCACCTGATGCACAGCTTCCGGCTCCCTCCGGTCAACGTTACGGCAGTTGAAGCCATACCGGGCCATCTCGGAAGCCAGCGCCGTCAGCCCATCGTCACCGTTCTCCATGACGATCACGCTGACCTGCATGCCGTGACTACCCTCAAAAACATCACTCCGCTGGACTGGTGTGCTTACCGGATCCTGATATTCACTCCTGACTTCAACAAGTCTCGCCAGGGCATCAACGCCCTCCGCAAAATCCGTATCTACATCAACAGACTGGCTTCGGCCAGCGCCACCCTCGGCGAGATCCTCGGCCTGGCTTTTCAGCTTTTTTTCCAGGGTTCGGGCGGCAACGCCCAGCTCCGGCAAACCAAAGGTACCGGCGGAACCAGCAAGCCGATGCAGCTGTTGATAGCACTGAATAAGCCCCTCCGCAGACAGTTCACCACGGCGGGTCTGCTCCGCATAGTCACGCAGAATCTGAATGTCCTCATTCGCGCGAACAAGGAACTTTTGCCTCAGCGCTGCCAGTTTTGCCGCGACATCGCTGCTTTCTTGCGAAGCCAAATCAATTCCCCCAATGAATGTGTTTTGCCGCTCTCGCAAAATCCACTATTCTCGCCCCAATAAAATCACGTTTAGGCTCGCCCGGCCATAACCTTAAGGAAGTATATTGCGAAATCTGTCCCTAGGCAGTCGCGTCGCCCTGATTGCCATCTTCAGCAGCATTGTTACGGTCGCAGTCCTGTTGGCGATTGCTTACAACGAGCTGGTGCGCGACTTCGAAGACGTGCTGACCCAGCGGCAGCTACTCGAAACCGAAAACAGCGCCAGTCGGGTGAACCAGGACCTGCAGATCCGGCTGCAGGCCCTCGAGGCATTTTCCACACTGCTTACAGACGGCCAAAACCGACTACCACTACCGCGGATCAGAAACCTTCTGGGTCGCCAGACGTCTCTCCAGGCCTATTTTCAGGAAGGTCTGGTGATATTCGATGAGCGGGGCGTCGCTATTGCCGAGAATGTGCATGTTCCCGGGCGCCTTGGTACCTCCTATGCCGACCGGCAGCATTTCCGAAAAGCACTTGCCTCACGGGCCCCGGTCATAAGCCGGCCCATCATTGGACGGACCACCGGCCTCCCACTGTTGTCGTTTCTCGCCCCCATTGAAACCGATGAAGGCGACCTGCTGGGCTTTGCCGGCGGCATCATCAATCTTGCCAAAGCCAGCATCATTCCAAGGCAGGCAGCAGAACGTTCGGATACGCTGTTCAAGGTTCTAGATACCGAACACTTTATTCAGGTGGATGCCCTTTCCGGAAACAACATCATGCCGGATCTTCCGGAGCCCGGTGAGAACCTGATTATCGACGCGGCCCTGTCCGGAGTCACCTCCGGAGTTGTCACAGACCAGGAAGGCAAAAAATGGATCTACGCCACCCGGCATCTTGAGCGGGTGGGCTGGATGTTCCTGCGTGCAGTGCCGTACGAGCAGGTAACACAGCCGGCCTGGGCCTCATTCCGAGCATTCCTGGGCATCAGTATCCTTGCCATGCTGATCCTGGCGGTCACTGCCTGGGCACTCGCCCGCGCCGCAACCCGGCCACTGGAGAAAATGTCGTCAAAAATACGCGCCATGACCCGGGATGGTTTCGTTGCTGCAAGGCTTAAACCTGCCGGGCCACCGGAAATCCGGAGTGTCGCCAGCGCCTTCAATCAGCTGATGGAGGAGAGGGAAGCTCTCGATGTGCTCAAAGACCAGTTTGTATCCACCGTCAGCCATGAGTTGCGCACCCCGCTGACATCCATCAACGGCTCCCTGAAGCTACTTCACTCTGGTGCCGCCGGGGACCTGCCGGTAAAAGCCCGGGCCATGGTGGATGTTGCGCTTCGCAACAGCGAACAGCTGCAACGGTTGATTTCAGACCTGCTCGACTTCAATAAGACTCTGGCGGGACAGATGCCCATCCATCCTGAAACCATCGAATTGAGCTCAGCCATTGAGGATGCTTGCGAGGGCAACGGGGCCATGGCCCGGCACTACCGGATTCCTCTCAACGCGGAACCATCCAGGGCACAACACGTTTTCGCAGACCCGATGCGTTTGAGACAAATCCTCGATAACTTTATCAGCAACGCCATCAAGTTCTCTCCGCTTGAAGGCACGGTCAGGGTCCGAACCGAAGTCGCCGCATCCGACCGTGTGAGAATCACCGTGTCGGATCAGGGCAAGGGCGTTCCGGAACACTTTCTGCCCCGGCTTTTCCAACGTTTTGCGCAGGCGGAAGCCGGCTCCACCCGGGCAAAGGCTGGCACCGGCCTTGGGCTGGCCATAAGCCGGGAGCTTGCAACCATGATGGGCGGGGAAGTCGGCTATTATTACGACAGCGGAGCCCATTTCTGGGTGGAATTGCCAGCGGCTGATGCCGAAGTGCCGGAAACTGGAGAGCGCCATGAAAACCCCTGATCTGCCGCCGGATGAAGCGTATCGGCTATGCGCCCTGGACGAGTTGAAGCTTCTGGACACGCCGCCAGAAGAACGATTCGACCGGCTTACCCGGCTTGCCGCCCGCAGCTTCGATATTCCGATTGCCCTGGTATCGCTTATTGACAGCAACCGTCAATGGTTCAAATCAAGACACGGACTGGAGACTCCGGAAACAGCCAGGGATATTTCTTTCTGCGGTCATGCCATCCTGCGGGAAGAACCCCTCGTCATCGAGAATGCCCTGAACGATGAGCGATTTGTGGACAATCCTCTGGTAACCGGCGAGCCCAACATCCGCTTCTACGCCGGCGCTCCGCTCCACGACCGTCACGGCCATCGCGTTGGCACTCTCTGTGTGATTGACCGTAAACCCCGGTCCTTCTCCGACGACGACAAAACCACTCTACGGGATCTCGCCGACCTGGTAGAGCGGGAGTTCGGGCTGGGAGAGCTCGGCGATTTTTATGACGAGCGTAACCGGGCGCTGAATCTACTGACGGAGATTGCCCTGGACACCGAGGGCGACGCCAGCCAGAGAGTGACCAGGGCCCTAGAAATGGCCTGCAACTACCTGGGCCTTGAAACCGGCATTGTCAGCCGGATAACCGGTGGTGCCTATACAGTGCACTGGCATTTCACACACCTGCAGGACACTCTGAGCAACGGCACTACCATCGCCCTGGAGCGCACCTATTGCTCGTTAATGGTGGCGACCGGACAGGTGCTGGCCATTGATCATATGGGGCAGTCAACGTATCGCAACCACATCTGCTACGAGGTTTTCGGGCTGGAAAGCTACCTGGCAGCCCCGATCTGGATTGACGGCGAGATATTCGGAACTATCAATTTTTCTTCAAGACATCCAAGGCTGACACCGTTCAGCGCCACCGAACGCATGTTCGTTACGCTGCTGGCACGCTGGGTCGCAGACACCATCTACCAGCAGCAGCATACGGAAACCCTCCACAAACTGGTGACCCAGACCCCCGGCATGCTCTACCAGTATCGCCTCTGGCCCGATGGGCACTCCAGCTTTCCGTATACAAGCCCCGGCATTCAGGACATTTATGGTGTCTGTGGGGAAGAAGTAGCGGCTGACGCCTCCCCCGTGTTCGATCGTATTCACCCGGACGATCTCGCAGGAGTGGCGGAATCCATCCAGCGATCTGCAGAGTCACTTGAGCAGTGGCAGCACCAGTATCGCATACGCTGGAAGACCGGTGGCTGGCACTGGGTGGAGGGGCTCGCCCGGCCTGAACCACTGCCTGATGGCAGTATCCTTTGGCATGGCTATATCGCCGACGTCCACGAGCGCCACAAGATCGACGAGATGAAAAACCAGTTTATTTCCACAGTGAGCCATGAGCTGAGAACACCCCTGACCTCTATCTCGGGCTCTCTGGGGTTGATTCTCGGTGGCGCAACCGGGCCACTCACCCAGAAAACCACGCAAATGCTGGAGATTGCCAGACGCAATACCGATCAGCTCAGGCGCCTGATTGATGACCTCCTGGATATCGAGAAACTGGTCACTGGCAACATGGCAATCGATGCATCAGTACAGGACCTCGAAAGCGCAGTACGGGTGGCACTGGAGGAAATCCAGCCGATCGCAAACCAGCACGGTATCAAGATCAAACTGAGCAATGCCAACCCCGGGGTCCGAGCCAGTTTCGATGCCAACCGGCTGACACAGGCGCTGTCCAACCTGCTGTCCAATGCCATCAAGTTCTCGCCGGAGGGCGGCGCAGTGAATGTCGAGATCCAGCAATCCGGAAACCTGATAAGGCTGGAGGTGAGAGACCAGGGGCCAGGTGTGCCCGCAAGTTTTCGGGACAGGATTTTCCAGAAGTTTGCCCAGGCCAACGCATCATCGTCACGCAGCAAAGAAGGCACCGGACTGGGTCTGGCCATCACCCGGGAGCTGATGCATGCCATGAAGGGAGAAGTCGGCTTCGACTCCGAAGAGGGCAAAGGCGCGTGTTTCTGGCTAAGTCTGCCCCTGGCCGACGCAGACGAGAAAGGCGCCACCTGACGGGCGGCACCCACACTCGTCAATTACGCCACTGGCCCGCGATATTCAGCTATCCAGCCCTTCAAGCAGACCGGCCATATCGTCCGCGTGCTCTTCTTCCTGGGCCAGGATTTCCTCGATAATCCGCCGGGACGTCGGATCCTGATCCCCAAGATAGCGGGCAATCTCGCGGTAGCTGTCGATCGCGATGCGCTCGGCAACCAGATCCTCGACCACCATATCCCGGAGCGTTTCACCCTCAACGAACTCGGCGTGCGATCGGGTCAACAGGCCTTCCGGTGAAAAGTTGGGCTTGCCCCCCAGTTGCACGATGCGCTCCGCCAGCCAGTCGGCATGCTGCTGCTCCTGGTCCGCGTGCTCCAGGAACTCCTGGGCGGCAACATTGGCGTTGATGCCATCGGCCCGGAAGTAATGGCTCTTGTAACGCAGTGTGCAGACAATCTCTGTCGCCAAAGCCTCGTTCAGAATCTTCACCACATTGTCGCGGTTGGCGCCGTAGCCCTCGGTCAGAGCTCCTTCTTCAATGTGTTTGCGGGCTCTTTCACGAAGGGTTTTAACGTCTGTCAGAAACGGTTGATCGGTCATAAGGTCTCTCTCGTTTCTCTCATTGATCTCTTGAATTCGGCATGGCGGAAGCCCGCCATGCCATTGTCGCCCTGGCCATTCAGGCAGTGCGCAGCATTTCCCGCACCACGTAATGGAGAATGCCACCATGTTTGAAGTAGACGGCTTCATTGGCGGTATCAATCCGTGATTTCAGCTCACAGGTCTCGGTGGAACCGTCCTTGTATTTCACTGTCATCGTCAGGGTCTGGCCCGGTTTGATCTCGCCAGACAGGCCTTCGATGCTGATGGTTTCTTCACCGGTGAGCTTCAGGCTCTTGCGATCGGTGCCTTCCGGGAACTGCAGCGGCATCACGCCCATACCGATAAGGTTGGAGCGGTGGATGCGCTCGTAGGATTCGGCCACCACAGCTTTTACACCCAGCAGACGTGTGCCCTTGGCCGCCCAATCCCGGCTGGAGCCGGTGCCGTATTCCTTGCCGGCAATGACTACCAGCGGCGTGCCCTGCTCCTGGTATTTCATGGCGGCATCGTAGATGGCCATCTGTTCACCCGTGGGCACGAACTTGGTGAAGCCGCCTTCCACGCCGTCGAGCATTTCGTTCCTGATACGCACGTTGGCAAAAGTGCCGCGCATCATCACCTCATGGTTACCCCGGCGGGACCCATAGGAGTTGAAGTCTTTCGGCTCAACGCCGTGCTCCTGCAGGTATTTGCCGGCAGGGGTGTCCGCCTTGAAGGAACCGGCTGGTGAGATGTGGTCGGTAGTCACCGAGTCGCCCAGCAGTGCCAGTATGTTGGCATCCTTGATATCGTCGATCGCGTCCGGTTCTTCCTTGAGCCCTTCGAAGAACGGCGGATGCTGGATATAGGTGGACTTGTCGGACCACTCGTACACCTTGCTTTCTGGCACCTTGATGGACTTCCAGGTGGCGTCGCCGTCGAAGACTTCCGCGTACTCCTTACGGAACATATCGGTCTTCACTTTCTCCACCGCTTCAGCGATCTCCTGCTGGCTCGGCCAGAGGTCCTTCAGGTACACCGGGTTGCCATCCTTGTCGTTGCCCAGCGGATCTTTTGAGAGATCCAGGCGCACGTTGCCTGCCAGCGCATAGGCAACCACCAGGGGCGGCGATGCCAGCCAGTTGGTTTTCACCAGCGGATGCACCCGGCCTTCAAAGTTACGGTTACCCGAAAGGACAGAAGCGACCGTTAGATCACCATCTGCGATGGCTTTCTCTACCTCTTCGGGCAGCGGACCCGAGTTACCGATGCAGGTAGTGCAGCCGTAACCCACCAGGTTGAAACCAAGCTTGTCGAGATCGTCCTGGAAACCACCCACTTTCAGATAGTCAGTGACGACTTTGGAACCCGGCGCCAGCGATGTCTTGACCCAGGGCTTGGTACTCAGTCCCTTCTGGACCGCTTTCTGGGCGATCAGGCCTGCGGCCATCATAACGCTCGGATTTGACGTGTTGGTGCAGGAAGTGATCGCCGCAATGACGACCGCACCCGGATCCAGCCGGCTTTTTTCGCCATTCATCTCAAGGGGCTGGCTGGCATGATGCTTGTAGCTGTCGTCAACGCCCACGGCGGTCTGGCCACCCTCGGATTCCAGGTTGGCCTCACGATTCTCGGCAGGCCCCTCGGCAGTTTCCATCAACAGCTCGAAAGAGGACTTCATGTTTTTCAGGGCAACACGATCCTGCGGGCGTTTGGGGCCGGCAAGGCTGGCCTCAACTTCGCCCATGTCGAGTTCCAGGTTGTCGGTGTACACCGGCTCATGGCCGGGCTCACGCCACAGGCCCTGGGCCTTGGCGTAGGCTTCCACCAGCTCCAGCTGTTCTTCCTCACGGCCGGTCAGGCGCATGTACTTGATGGTCTGCTCGTCTACCGGGAAGAAACCACAGGTAGCGCCGTATTCCGGCGCCATGTTGGCGATGGTGGCCCGGTCTGCCACGGGCATGTCCTTCAGGCCGTCACCGTAGAATTCCACGAATTTGCCCACCACACCTTTTTTGCGCAGCATTTCGGTGACGGTAAGCACCAGATCTGTCGCGGTAATGCCTTCCCGAAGCTTGCCGGTGATCTTGAAGCCCACCACTTCCGGAATCAGCATGGAGACCGGCTGGCCCAGCATAGCGGCTTCCGCTTCGATGCCGCCAACGCCCCAGCCAAGAATGCCGAGGCCGTTGATCATGGTGGTATGGGAGTCTGTGCCCACGAGGGTGTCCGGGTATGCGATGGTCTTGCCGTCCTGGTCCTTCTGCCAGACGGTCTTGCCGAGGTACTCGAGGTTCACCTGGTGACAGATACCCGTGCCCGGCGGCACCACACGGAAATTATCGAACGCCTGCTGGCCCCAGCGCAGGAACTCATAGCGCTCCTGGTTGCGTTCCATTTCGATGGCTACGTTGTCCTTGAACGACGACGGGTCGCCGAATTTGTCCACCATTACCGAGTGATCAATCACCAGGTCCACTGGCGACAGCGGGTTGATCATCGCCGGATCCTTACCGGCGGCCTTCACCGCTTCACGCATGGCTGCGAGGTCGACAACCCCGGGCACACCGGTGAAATCCTGCATCAACACCCGAGCAGGCCGGAACTGGATTTCAGTGTCGGACTTACGGTCCTTCATCCACTGCACCATGGCATCGATATGGCTTCTGTCCACGGTGGTGTCGTCCTCGTTTCGCAGCAGGTTCTCCATGAGCACCTTGAGTGAGAACGGCAAACGATTGAGGTCGCCAAGGGTGTCCGCAGCCTTGGGCAGGCTGTAGTAATGGAAGGTTTTACCGCCAGCGTCCAGGCTGGAAAGGGTATTCAGACTGTCTTTACTGAGACTTTCGTTCGACATGTGGTGCCTCCTTTTTCGTCGTTATCCGCGTATTCCGGAAGGCTCTTTCGAAGCCCTTTCAGCAACGCATCGACCGGGAAAGCAATCCCATACCGGGCAATAGCCTGATGAAAGGACTCCACTATGTGAAGTCACCTTTAACTATTGCAGCAATTAAGCAGAGTTCAACCGCGGGCTGATGAATGTTCGGCATCAGTGCGGTGAATGTCAGACCAAGGTCGGAGAGCCGCACGACTCTCCAACATCAGTTACTGGAGGGTTTAGATGTGGTAAAGCTTCACCAGTTCATTCAGTTTTTCGGTAACTGCTTCAAGGCCCGAAGCCATGGTTCTGACCCGCTCAGCCTCGGACACCACATGGTTGTTGCGGTTAGCGATGGAATGAATATTCTCATTGATCTGAAGCGAGGTAGCCGCCTGTTCTTCCGAGGCAGAGGCGATTTGATAATTCATCCTGGACACTTCGCTGATGGCGGCCTCAACTTCCCGTATCGCTTCGCCGGTGTCGCGCATTGCCCGTGTGGACTCCGCCGATCGGGTGCGCCCCATCTCCATAGAGGCCTTGGTGGCTTCAGAGATTTCGCTCAGTTCACCGATGGTCGTCCGAATCTGGTCGGTAAACTCCTGAGTTCTCAGGGAGAGCGCCCTGACCTCATCCGCCACCACGGAGAAGCCACGGCCATGCTCGCCTGCCCTGGCTGCCTCAATGGCGGCGTTCAGGGCCAACAGATTGGTCTGTTCTGAGATCGCATTGATCGAACCGACCACAGAAGTTATGGATTCAATTTTTTCGCCCAGCTCATCGACCCTGCTAGCGCTACTTTCAAGCGCCTCGTCAGTGGCTTCGGTCAGCTTTGCGGCATTGGCCATCGCTTCGCCACCACGGGTAGCAGCGCCGGAGGCACTGCTGGCCGCGTCGGAGGCCAGCTGTGCGTTGCTGGCGACTTCCTGAACACTGGCCGACATTTCATTGATGGCAGTAGCCGCCTGGTCGGTCTGCACCTGCTGCTCGTTGGCAATCTGCGTGGTGGTATCGCTGACACTGGTCATTTCATCGGCATTGGAGCGAAGTTGCTCCGACAGCTCTCGGAGTCTGGCAATAAGCTCGACGAACCGCGCCAGCATCTTGTTGAACGAAGTAGCCGTTACGCTCTTATCGGCGTCATCGAGACGGGCGGTAAGATCGTTGTCACTGTCGAAGCTGCGGACAATCTCAATGATCTGGATCGACTGTTTTTGCTCTGCGCCCATTCGAATCGCGAAGAACACGAGGATTGTCGCTTCAAACACCACAAAAGCCGCGTGCAGAAACGCCATCGACCAGCTGCAGTCATAGTTGTAGATCATCAACGGCATGTCACCCAGCGATGCCCCGCCCAGTTGAAGACCCGTTAACGCCAGGTGATGCACGGCAATGGTACCTGCCGCCACCATCACCGGGAGCCAGTCTCTGTAGATGATCACCAGGGCAAGCGCGGCAAAAATGTGAAAATGCATTTCTATCCGCCCCATTTGGGCCTGGATCATGACGGCAGAAAACAGCATCAGACAGACCGCATACAGGCACGACAGGGCCCGGGTTCCTCGCATGGTGGCGTACCCGCCCGCCGCCAGGCCGCCGACCAGCAAAGACGCCACCAGAGCAAAGGTGGTGGTGCCGTAACCCATCGGCACCAGCAACCCGACTACCGGAATATGAGCCAACAGGATGTAGAGCACCTGCCGATCGGTCCGCTCACGGATTTCAATTTCATAAGACTGATTGTTTACCGCTGAAGTCATATAGGACTCTCACTTTTATTTTCTTTCAACAAGCGGCGAATATCCTGTTCAACCAGCTCAAGGTTCAGATCCGGCGTGGTGTAAACCAGCCTTCTTCGGAAGTCTCCCGTGACCACATGCAAATTGGCACTGTGGGCGATGAGGTCTTTTGTTGTACCTACCTGTTTAACGGCAAAATCGTTGTACGCTGAAGCGAGTTTTTGCGCGGCCCGGTGGTTTTCAGGCCGGTAGGCTCTGAACGCTTCGCCGAGACTCGCGGTAGTCTGTTCCAGCGCCTCTGGCGTGTCGTTTTCCGGGTCAAGCGTGACGAACAGGAACTCGACGTCTGCCCCGTGAAAACGCTGGCTCAGCTCCATCAAATTGACCAATTGAACGGGGCAAACGGTTCCGCACTGGCGATAACCAAAGAAAATAAAGGCGAGCCCATTCCGGGGTGGTTGATAGTCATTCAGGCGCTCACCCGGCTCATCGAGAGCCATGCCGTAGAAGCCACTGTGATTCAGCAGCGACGGCATTACAGGAAGTGCTATGGCCAGCAGAAACGCTGCGGCAAAGAGCAGAATGCTTGTGGTTTGTCTGTTCACGTGTACCGTCCGTAAAAATCGCCGCAAGTTTGCTGGGAAAAGTGAAGCCACGCTATAGGTGCATTACACCGCACCAGCCCAAAAACTTGCATGTGGGGCATATTACGGACGCTAAAAGCGACAGATCAGTATTTGTTGTAATGAATAGTTAACTTTTCAGGAGTGACTCACATCTGCCGTTCGCCATAAAGCTGGGCGTAGAGCCCTTCCCTGGCAATAAGCTCGTCGTGATGACCCTCTTCAATAATGCGTCCATCCTCGAAAACGCAGGCTCGATCTGCCTGTTTAACGGCACTGAGTCGATGGGCAATGATGAGGGTAGTGCGCTGCTTCAGGAACGCTTCCAGATCACGATGGAGCTGGAATTCGGTTTCCGCATCCAGTGCCGAGGTGGCTTCATCCAGTATGACCACCGAAGGTTCCGAGAGGATCATCCGCGCAATGGCCAAACGCTGACGCTGGCCACCAGAAAGGCGAACCCCCTGGCGGCCGATCACTGTATCAAGCTGATCATGCATGGCCGCAACCGTGGCATCCAGTTGGGCAATGCGCAGGGCCTCCCACAGTTCGGCGTCGGGCTTCTCCCGCCCCAGGGTCAGATTCTGGCGAACGGTATCGTTGAACAGAGCAGGATGCTGGAGCACCGTCGCCACATGCTCGCGCAGGCACGGCAGGCCGATACGCTGAACCGGCACGCCATCAATCAGTACCTCGCCCCGCTGGGGCGTGTACATGCCAAGGATCACCTGGATCAGGGTCGATTTGCCGCCGCCACTGGCTCCCACCAGCGCCACCTTTTCGCCCGGTGCCAACTCCAGATTGATGCCCCGCAGGACCTCTTCTTCCCCGTAGGCAAAGTGGATATTCCGCAGGGTCAGTCCCACGGTGTGACGGTCGCGGAAGGGGTTCTCAAGCGCCGGATAGCGTGGCTCTTCTTTCAGATCCAGCAATCTATTTATCCGTGCCAGGGCCGCATTGGCGGCAACCCAGGCATACTGCATGTTCAGCATTTCCTGAACTGGCGTCAGCATGAACCAGAGATAGCCGAAAATAGCGAACATCATGCCGATGCTCAGGTCGCTGAACAGCACGGTGATCATAGCCGCGGCCCGGAAGGCATCAACGCCAAACTGGAACAGAGCAAAACTGGCCCGGCTGGCGGCGTCGCTGCGCCATTCGAACTGTATGGCATGATCCCGAACATTGCGGGCCCGGTCGATCAACTGGCGCAGGTAGTGTTTTTCCCGGTTGGCCGCCCGCAACTGGTGAATGGCATCGAGGGTTTCCGTAAGGTCGCCCTGGAACTCCTCGTAAGCGCTGTTCTCCCGGCGCTTCAGTTCCTTGACCCGCTTGCCGATCAAAATCGTGGCGAAGATCACTAGCGGGTTGAACAGCAGAATCAGCAGGGCCAACTGCCAGTGAACCCAGAGCAGTACCAGGGCGGTGCCGAATACCGTGAGACTGGCCACCAGAAACCGGCTAATGGTGGTGCCCAGAAACTGGTCAACGGTATCCAGATCGGTAATAAAGTGGCTACTGATCCCGCCGGAGCCACGGGTTTCGTACTCCGACATGGCCACGCGCTGCAACCGCCCGAGCAACCGGGAGCGGATACGGAACACCACATCCTTGGAGACCTTGGAAAACTCCCGGGACTGCAAGACATTGAACGACAGTGCCGCCACCCGGAGCAGAAACGCGGCCAGAACCATCAGCCCGATATAAACCACCGGTGTTTCCCAGCTGCCCGGCAGTATCGAGTCCATAACGGGCAACACCGGGCCGGGTTCATCGAGCAACACTTCATCCACCAGAACCGGAAGCAGCAGGGGCACCGGCACACTCATGACGGTGGCCATGATCGCCAGCAGATTGGCGCGCACCAGCCTGGGCTTGTGCTTGAGCGCAAGCCCGAAGATATCCCGCCAGGTATACGGCTGTCGGGCTTCACGGGTGTCGATACCGGTTACGCTGTTCTGCGGGTGTTCCAAATAACCTCCGGAAAATGAAATCTGCCCGGTTGGATACGCCCGGGAACTGACAATAGTCTACCTGTTAACTGGTTTGCTGCGATCAAAACCGACATCTGTCATGATGAGCCAACGATTTTCTGATGGACCAGGACACAAGCACCTGTGAAACACGATTGCCACTACCATCCCGGCGACCCCGCAAAATGGCACTGCGGCGAGTGCCAGATCCACTACTGCAGCCGCTGCATGCCCGACGCCGACACTCGCCAGCGCCGCGCGCTGTGCCCGCACTGCAGCAAGGCCATGCGATACCTGGGCGCCGCCACCGAAGTGGTTCCGTTCTGGCAGCGACTCGGCGCGTTCTTCCGCTATCCATTCCATACCGATCCGCTGATCGTAATTGCCATCTGTACCCTGGTGCCGGTGGTTGCGCCTGCCAACCTGATTGGCATCCTGATCTGGCTGGTGCTGGCGCTTGCGCTCTTCAAATACACCTATGCGGTGATCAACCACACCGCTGAAGGCCACCTGAAACCGCCCGCCGTGTCCGTGGCCTTCACCGGCAGCGGGTTTGATATTGTCATCCTGCAGCTACTCGTGTTCGTGTTGATGGGCGGGCTGGTCGGCGCTGCCGCCATGCTCGGCGGCCCGATCCTGATGCTGTTGGCGCTGGCGTTTGTCATTCTGGCATTGCCGGCCAGCATCATGGTGCTGGCCATGGAGCGTTCGGTGGGCGCGGCCGTGAATCCGATGAATCTCGCGGTGCTGATCTCGCGAATCGGCACCCCTTATTTCCTGCTTTACGGCTACCTGATCCTGCTCACCCTGGCCTCCGGCGCGGCCCAGGACTTCGCCGTAAATCACTTTCCGTTCTGGGTCGCCCAGCCCCTGGCCGGTTTCCTGAACAGTACCTTCACACTGATTCTGTTCCACATGCTGGGCTATCTGCTGTTTCAGTATCAGGAAGAGCTGGGATTCGCCCCGGACATTCAAGACGAAATTTCTGGGCAGGACACCCACCAGCGCGACCGCAGTGCCCGCTTCGATGCCGATATCGACATGAACCTGAAAGACGGCAACTACGATCGGGTACAGAGCATGCTGAAGGAAGCACTGAAGCGGGATCGGGACAACGCACTGAGAATCGGCCAGTTGTACCAGCTCCTGACGGCCCGCCAGGACACCGACGAACTCTACCGGTACCACCCACGCATCCTGGGCTGGCTGGCCGACCGCAATGATGGCGAAGGCATCGCCGGTGTGCTGAACACGCTTCAGCAAGCAGAACCCGGCTTCAAACTGGAGGATCCGGATCTCTCGGTACGCTGCGCCCGGGCCCTGTACCACCGGGGCCAGTTCAAGCCGGCCTTGCGGGTACTGCAGGATTTCCACAAGCGCTTCCCGGACAGCGAACAACTGGCCCCGGCCTATCTACTGGTGGCGCAGACCCTGGCCAACGGATTATCCCAGTGGGAAAAGGCGACGGCTTTTCTGACGTTTATCCAGAAGAAGTGCGTGAACCATCCGCTGCATGAGCAGATTACGGTTTATCTGGAGCAGGCTAAGAATCAAGAGCCATTGAAGGGACCGAAAGCAACGTTTTCTGTCCAGGACTGACGCAGGGTGTGGGAGGGGCTTCCCAAAACCGTGCGGAGCCAGGGATGGCGGAGCCGAGCGTACAGGGACGTATTCACAGCGTGTTTTGGGAAGCCCCTCCCATACCCTGCTCCCCCGAGGCTAGCCGGCCTGAAGAAGTTGGCGATAATGACGAGCTTTGGGCGCCATCTGCCGCTTTTCGAACTCTTCCGCCAGCAACCGACAGGCCTCAGTGGTCAACATATCATCGCCGGTGCTTTTCAGCCGCTCGAAGGCTTTCTCGGCAGCTTTCAAGTCATGCTGCTTCAGGCTGGTAAACAACACCCGGTTATGGTCCTCCGCCGCTAACGGCTGATAGCTCTCCCCCTTGCCCAGGTATTCCTGCCAGATAGCAAGCATCTGCTCCGGCTGTCGGCGGCTGAGGGCATCGTTCATAAGCTCTTTGGCCCGATCCCGGTACTCTGGCAGATCCGGCCGGAGCTTGGCCAAGTGGTAAAGATGTTCCAGCAGAATATGGCGTTCCGGGTAATGCTCGCGCAGGGCCTCGAATTGCCGTCTCGCCAGATCGAACTCCATCCGGCCCAGGCTGGCCATGGCCTGGGCGTAACCACTGGTGAACCGGGCGTCCTGCTCTTCCTCTTCCGGCTCGAAGAACTCTTCACGAACCTGCAACCAGCTCTTGCCGAGCAGCCAGACGAGTCCTGCGCCAGCGATAAGGCCTCCGGCGTGAGCCATGTAGGCGATACCGGTGGCACCCGCATACCAGTAATCGTAGATTTCCTTGCCCACCCACACGGGTAGCAGGGCGATGGCGGGCGCCCGGAAGTAGTTGAAATAGACGCCCAGAAAATAGAAGAAACGGATTTTCTGAAGCCCGTAGATGGCCACGTACATGCCCATGAGGCCAGAGATCGAACCGGACGCACCCACCAATGGCACGTAGCTGCCCGCCGAGAATGCAGTAAACATCAGACCGGAGAGGGCGCCGCACACCAGATAGGCGATCAGGTACCGACCGGGCCCCAGCGCCTTCTCGACGGTAAAACCGAGCAGGAACAGGAAGATCAGGTTACCAATGATATGACCCCAGCCGCCGTGCAGAAACTGGTAGGTAATCAGGGTGTACAGCGACATATCCGCCGGCACCAGACCAAGCTGGTTGGCACTGAGTTTCTGGAGGTAGTCCTGTTCGATGATGCTGCGTTGTTCCTGCCAGTGCGCCCGCTCCGCCGGTGCCCAGATGACATCGCGATTCTGCAGCAGGTACTGGTAGAACTCCCGATCCATCATCAGGTTGATGGCCAGCCAGAAATGTTCGTTCTCTTCCCGGAGTTGCTGGAACTGCTGGAGCTCGTAGACCCTGCTCTCCTCGCCCTGGAACTGGATTTGCCGCTGCAGGTAGTCCTCGTAGGCAGGTGCCTCCAGCTCGTGAAGATCGGCGGCCAGGTATTGTTCAACCGCCTGTTCGAGTTTGCGGCTGTCACCGCCCTGGTAAAACAGGAAAACCAGCAGGCACGCCATGATCAGGCCAAGGGTCACCCACGGCGGGCGCTTCCAGTTGATGGCGTTTTCAGCGGGGATAATCAGCATGGGCGGTCACAATTCATCACAATCTGTCCCTGAAACTCTGCTTTTTACCACAGCCCGGCCTTCTTTTCGCGCTCAAATGGAATCCAGCGCGAAGGTCGTACCGGGTCAATCCCGGAAATGTGGCACACCCCACAGAGTCGGCAAAGCCCACGACACTGGCCCGGCTGTCATTCGGATGTCACACAAATGACATTCAATCGGTTTCATCGAGAGAGTGAACCGGGCCACATATCGACCTTTCGCCAATTGCCGTTGTTCCTGCTCCAGCCAATAGTGATCAGGAATAACAAGAAAAACCGGACACCGAACCAAGGATTTTTCAGATGACCGTACTCGTATTGGATAACCCGGAGCTGATAGCCAATGCCGCGATAGCTGCCGGCTTTACCACGGCCAACTTCGAAGCCGGAACCAGGCGCCCGCACCGCATGAAGTTCCATTACGGCTTCAACAAACACGCCCTGGGCAGCGACGACGTTGCTTTCCTGCGACAGCACGCAAGCTACCTCAGGAACCATCCTGCCATCTCCGTCAGAATTCACGGCCACTCCGACAACTTCGGTTCGGAAGACTACAATCGGTTTCTTTCACGACTGCGCGCCAATGCGGTCGCCCGGTTCCTGATGCAGGAAGGTGTGGCCGAATCCCGGATTTTCATGAGTCACTGGGGCTCAGCCCGCCCTCTGGCAACGCCAGAAGACCGGGCAGCCAATCGCCGCGTGGAACTCGAATACCTGACCATGGATGTGGCCCGAGCACTCTGAACTGGCATTATGGAAACCAGTTTGCAGTAAAAAGAGGGCCAGGCCCCCTCTTTGTTCACTTCTTTGACTTATCCTAGCCCTGCTCAGCCATAGACCTGCCAGACATTCCATAGCAGTAACAAAGCAGCCACCAGAATCGACAACCAGGTCAGCAGTATGCCGATCATCCGGGCCCAATGGGTGCCGCCCTGCCCGTTGATCATGCCGAAGGCATGAAGAATACGGCCAACCACAAGCGCCATGCCTGTCCAGTAAATCAGTCCGCTGGCAACGCCATTGAGTTCTGCGATGGCGAGCATGATCAGACCAATCGGCGCATACTCCACCAGATTGGCGTGGGCCCTTACCGCCACCTCGAAATCCCGGTCATCGGTTACACCCAGGCCCTTCTTGTACTTCAGACGAAACCTGACGACCTGGGCCGACAACACCAGCAAAAGAATGCCGATAACGGCGGAAAACACTCCGGTTACGGGTACGATCATGCTCAGGCCTTCTTGATTGCACTAACAATAGCGAGAAGTAACACTGCGCCGACCGTCGCCGTTACCAGCTCACCGACAGCACCCTGGGCAGCCAGACCCAGAAGACGGAAAACAAAACCGCCGACAAACGAGCCAACAATACCAATACCGATGTTGGCCAGAACGCCGAAGCCACGGCCTTTCATGATCAGACCAGCCAACCAACCGGCTACACCGCCAATAATCAGAAACAGAATCAGATTCATCTCTTGCCTCTCCCTGAGGGTCGTTGAACGAAACGATCAGTCCCGCAAGACTGCCCTGTTTCCCATGGTGCTTCAAGCACTTCCAGATCCGACAATTACAGTGTGGCAATCGTTTCCGACATTTTTCGGTGGCAACGTTCAATCAGCTCCGGAATATCCTCAGCAGTGAGGCCCTCGGTTTCAATGGGCGGCAGGATCCGAATAGACACCGATTCACGGCGGCCAGTCCAACCGACGGCCTCATCGGCATATTCCTGAACACAGACCATCGTGATCGGCGCACCCGATGCCACCGCTGCATGAAATGCGCCTTTCTTGAATTTCTGCAATCCTCGCCCCCTGCTACGAGTGCCTTCGGGGAACACCCAAAGGCTTTTGCGATCCCGAGCAATGGCACTGCTGGTGGCCTTCATAACCGCAATGGCCTTGTGGGAGCGCCCGCGGTTGAGGATAACGTTGCCGCCGAGCCAGAACACCTGGCCAAAGAAAGGCACCCAGACCAATGACGATTTACCAACCGTGACGGTGCGCGGCGGCAACAGGTCGCCCAAAACAAACAGATCGTCATTGTGCTGGTGATTGGCAATGACGACGGTGGGCCGATCCTGCGGCATATTTTCCCAGCCTTCCAAAGGCCGCTCCATACCCAGGACTGCACGCCCGAAACGAGCCACAACCCACGCAAGATAACGGTTGTTATCCGGATTGAAGGGCCTTGCCGCGTAGAACACCAGCGCGAACAGGCAGATGATCGGCACGCTCAGCCAAGCCAGCAGTTTTCTGATAATACCCATGCAACCAAACTCTGCAGCACAATTTTGGCGCACAAGTGTACGCCAACTCTATATTCCGGCAACAGTGTCAATTTGTTCCGTTTGTTTACCCCTTGCCGAGGCCCTGACGACGTACCGCAGTGGCCCCCCGGCGTCGACACTGTCGAACGGGTAACAGGTCACCAGTAGAAGCGTCCCCTCCGGCAAACTTTGGGTATCGATAAGCTCTGAACGGCTGTCGACCACCCGGGCCCCTTCCACCAGGTAGCTTTGCCAACGACCATCCCGGGCCTGCAGACGGACCTCATTGCCGGTTTCCAGCGCTTTCAGACTCCGAAAATGGGTATCCCGGTGCCCCGCAATGATCACGGCTCCGCCGGTATTGTCTCCGCCGGTCAACCGACCTGGCCCGAAGGCGAGGCTTTCGCCATGGGTATCGGCCAGCACAATCATGGAATCGTTCAGCTCCGGAATAGCCAGTCGACCGACCGGCCAGGTGTCTGCCCAGGGCCAGGGCCGCGATTCCGTCTGGCGGGCCTGGCTTTCCGCCCAGGCAACCTCTAGCAATTCCTGGGCAATCACCGCCTTTAGGGGAATCCATAACCCGAATACCAACAAGGTAGCAGAGCTGGTCAACAACAGGAGCAGGAGCCTGGTCATGCGAATGCCCTCCTCTGCAGCAGCACGAGCGCCAGGCAAAACATCAGACCGACCACACCAAGCGCGATCAGCAACGGCGCCGACGTTGCCGTCTGTGGGTAGCGCAGCATGCCGGCCTGGCTTCCCGCTGGCAGGAGGGTGGGCAGATTATCCGAGACCATCGGCGTTTCTGTGCTGCGGGCCGGTGTGGAATCCACGGCGACAAAACTGGTATAGGCAGACATCAGTCCGTGCTTGACCGCCAGCCCGGTAATGCCGGCCCTGTCTGGCTCCCGGCCCGCCACCTTCGCCTCATCCTCCAGACTGTCGATCTTCTCTCTGGCCCAATGCCGATGAAGCCCGGTTGCGGAGGCAGCCTGTTGCAGATCCAGTGTCCTGTTCCAGTCCTGGCCACCTGGCAGGCGCCCCGACACCTTCAATTCCCCCATGGCCGGGACGCCCCGGACCACATGAATCAGGGGTTCGCCCTGGAACAGATCCCCCGGGCGTGCCGGGAAGGCCTCCCTGCCGGTTTCCTGGCCGGGCCAATTGACCCGGATATCCGTCAGAACCGGCGATTCCATGGCTGAAAACAGGGCCTGCAGAGGTCCGTCCACATCGGAAGGCGACTGGATCGCCGTATAGGTCCCCCGGCCCCAGCGGGCGGCCTCACGCATGAAATGCCGGTTGGGCGCAGAGCCAATAGCCACGGTAAACAACCGCTGGCTGCCCAGCTGCTCGCGAATCTGCCTAAACAGCGCAGCCTCATTGCCCACCGCGCCATCGGTGATGAAAATCACCTGACGCACGCGCGCTCCCGCTTCAGTCTGCACCCCACTGTCCAGCGCCCTGGACAGGGCCGACGCCATTTCCGTTCCGCCATCAGCCCGAAGGCGATCCACGTACTGACGGGCTCGGGCAAGATTATTGCCGGTGGCCACTTCCGGCTGCATGAACAGGGAGTGCGTCTGGCTGTTGAACTGGATCACGTTGAAACGGTCCCGTGGTGTCAGTGTGTCCAGCCCCGCCTGAAGCGCACTTCGAGCCTGTCGGATCGACTCCCCCGCCATGGAACCGGAGGTGTCGATTACAAACACCAGATCCCGCGGCAGCACCATTGAACCGTTATCACCCGGCACCAGCATGGCCATCAAATAGTCCTCCCCCTGCCAGGACTGATGAAAGACCGCTGCGGAGGGTTCCAGCCCGGCAACCGGGCGCCACCGCACCACAAAATCGCGGTTCATAAGGATTTCGCCACCCTCGGGACTAACACTGAAGGTCTGGCCATCCTGGCGGCTAGCGAGACGGTGCGACGGACTGGAAACGCTCTCCAGCGGCAGCCCGGAATCAATCACCAGTTCAATGGAGGCACGATGGCTGTCTGTCGCCACATCGGTCGGGTTAACGGTAAACGGGCTGATCGCACTGGCATCCGGCACCTCGGTCGTGGGCAGCGCCCACCCACCTTGCCACTGATCCGGTGCCTTGCTGACCGGCCGTCCCGGCATGTATCGGGGCGTCAGCGTGGTGGGAACCGTGAGTTCGAACACCCCGGCCTGATACTGCACCGGCTGCTGGTATTTCAGCTCCACCGATACCGTCTCCCCCGGCGGGATATTGGCTACCCGGGCGGTAAACAGGTTCGGACGCTGCTGCTCCACATTCGCCGCATGCTGCCCGGCCTGTTTTGCCTTCTCATAGGTCTTACGCGCCGTTTCCTTCGGCTGCACCTTGCCCTCGATGGTCCGCTCCCCCACTTTCATGGTCAGGCCGTAGACGCTGGCCTTCTCCGGCAACGGGAACACGAACACGCCTTCCCGCCACTGGTTGCTGGTATTGCGGAAACTGCGAAGCAACCGGCTGTCGGCAATCAGCCCGCTAACTTGTATGTCGAATTCACTGTCCAGCACCAGCGCCGGCTCCTGCCACTGCCCCTGACCATCAACAAAGTGCAGCTGGCCGACATTGTCTGCCTCGTTCGCGTCTGCATAGAGTGGGTGGACAAACAGCATCAACATGACTGCCAGCCAGAGACTCACACCCTCCATGAGACGTTTTAGCCGGAAGCGCTGGCGCTGTGAAACAGCGGCTGTTGAGTAAAGCCTGAGAGCAGAACAGGAAATAATCATGAGAGAATCCTTGTGACTGCATGACTGTGCGAAACACCGCCATTCCAGCAATCCGGAAAGGAACTCCCATGGCAGATTGCGACAAACCGCCCTCAAAAAATGATGAATTGTGGCAACAATGCCCTTCGAACTTGTTATCACCCTCTGCCGTGTTTAAATAGGCACACATCGGCAACGGGAAGCAGCCGCCACCATGAAAAAACACGTTGTACTGATCGAAGACGAACCCGCCATCCGCGACAACTACCGCGCCGCGTTCGAGCGCCGTGGCTACCGTGTAAGCGCCCATGGCGACCGGTCATCTGCGTGGCAGGTTCTGCGTCAGTCATTGCCCGATCTGGCGATTATCGACGTCGGTCTGGGCGATGAACCGGAAGGTGGGTTCGCCCTGTGCCAGGATCTGCGGTCACTGTCCCAGACCCTGCCCATCATCTTCCTCACTGCCAGGGACAGCGACATCGACTCTGTCCACGGCCTGCGTCTTGGCGCCGACGACTATGTCACCAAAGACATGAGCCTGGACCACCTGCTGGCACGGGTGACCGCCCTTCTCAGACGTGCCGATGCCTGGGCCGAAGCCCTGCAGAAGCCGGATGAAGTACTCCAGCGAGGCAAACTCACGCTCAACGTGGATCGCATGACCGTCGCCTGGAATGAGACGCCCATCGATTTGACCGTCACCGAATTCTGGATGCTGCACTCCCTGGTACAGCACCCGGGCCATGTGCGCAGTCGCGAGCAGTTGATGGAAGCCGCCAGCACAGTACTGGACGACAATACCGTCACCTCTCACATCAAACGTATCCGCCGCAAGTTCCTGCAACTGGATGAGACCTTCGATGGCATCCAGACCGCCTACGGCATGGGTTATCGCTGGAATGCCCGTGAGGTCTGAACCTTGAGTCTCAAACGACAGCTGTTCGTCGCCAGCCTGCTGATGCTGCTAATCCCCTGGGCAGGTCTGCAGTTCGTTCTGGAATTGGACGACGCGCTCCGACAGCAGGCCCGGCTGCAATTGCAGGCCCAGGCCGAGAGGCTGGCGGAAACCGCCGGCGATCAAATCATTGGTGCAACCGTCATCACACCCGAGGAGTCAGCCATCTATGTTGAGCCGCTAACGGGTAGCCTGAATCTGGATGGTTATGGTGCTGACTGGCCGGGCTTTGACGAAGAAAATCAGGACAGAAACTGGCAAGGCCAAACCCGCAGCCAAACCGGAGAGCACTCTCTTCAATGGCAGGCCATGACCGACCGGCGGCACCTGTTCCTGCTGATCCGCGTTAACCAGCGACAACCGGTGTTCTTCAACCCGGGCAGCCCAGACCAGGCCCATGATCGTCTCAGGCTGTGGCTGGAGCCGGCTGCGGGCAACCTGACTCCCGGTGCGCAACGGACATCCTGGCTGCTGCGCACGCCGGCTCCGGGTCAGCTGTATGGTCTGGAAGAAGCCAGCCAACAGCCGGACTACCGTATTTCCGGATTCATGCAACAAACCGGCAGCGGCTGGCAACTGGAGCTGAAGTTACCCATGCCTGCAAACCGCAGCCGCCTGGGTTTTGCGGCATTGTGGGGAAATGGCCAGGAAGCCGGCGTTTCTACGCCGGTCGATCCGCTGCCGGTTCTGGTCAGTCGCAATCTGGCCCTTGAGCGCCAACTGGAACCGCAGTTGAACCAGGGCCAGCGGGTACGCCTGGTTGAACCGGCGGGCTGGGTGATCGCACGGCAGCATTCGGACACTGCGTCGCAAGCGCCGGATTTCGACAGCCTGAGCCCGTTGCAGGTGGTCGAGCAGATCAGTCTCAACGCCCTCCGGGGCCTGGTGCGCCTCTACCAGCCGGAGCCCACCGCCATTGAAACCGGCACAAACCGTGTGGCTATCGAGGCTCTCCCGGAGGAAGGCCTCGTTCGACACGAGGATGACAGCGTCTGGCTGCTAACCACGAGGGAGGTTTTCGGTGGTCGCACACTGATCCTCGAGCAGTCACTGGACCAGCTCCTGACTCTTTCCGGCTCTGCCCTGGGCTCGGTCATTGCCCGAAGCACACTCATCATTGTCGCACTGACCCTGGTTCTGCTCGGCTACGCCAGCTGGCTGTCATGGCGAATTACTCGCCTGCAGCGCGCTGTCAGCGCAAGCATTGACGAAGATGGCCGGATTACCGGCCGGGTGCCGGATGCCCGAAGCAACGATGAACTGGGCCAACTGCAGCGGCACTTCAGCCTGATGGTGGACCGGCTCCACGGCTACAACCGCTACCTGGAGAGCTTCTCGAGGCGACTGTCCCATGAGCTGAAGACCCCTGTCGCGGTGGTACGTTCCTCGCTGGAAAACCTGAACCACAGCGACTCGGAAGAAGAACGCAGGCAGTACATTGAACGGGCCGCCTCAGCCACCGAGCGCCTTCGGCAGATACTCCACGGCATGAGCGAAGCCGCGCGGCTTGAGCAGAGCCTGGATCATGCGGATAAAGAACAGTTTGATCTGGCCGCAGTGGCCGCCGAAGCCACGGCCGCCTACCAGGCACTTGATCCCAGCCATCAGATTCGCTATTCGGGGCCCGATGCGGGCTGCATGATCACCGGCTCTCCGGAGCTCATGGTGCAGCTTCTCGACAAATTGGTGGACAACGCCCGTGATTTCACACCACAGGAAGGCCTGATCGAGGTAGCCCTGGACTCAAGTTCAGAAGGCCTGTGCCTATCCGTTTTCAACCAGGGCTCGGCGCTGCCAGAAGACACCACAACGGACATTTTCAGCCCGTTTGTCTCGATGCGGGACGGCCAGGAACAGGGCCACCTGGGGCAGGGTTTGCTGATCGTCAGCCTGATTGCCGACTACCATGGTGCCCGGGTGGAAGCCCACAACCGCACCCAAGGTGGCATTGACGGCGTGAGCTTCCGGGTTATTATCCCTGCCATCCATTCTTGAAAACAGGAACTGCCCGCCGTGAGCGCACGCCTGGACTCCCTCGATATCCACCCGCTTCGGAACGATCTCTACAACGAGCTCCATTCGCGGCCGTTCCAGGTGTTGCCGACACCGGCGCGGGTCACCCAGATGGCGGTGCTGACCACGCCCGAGCAGCGGGAACAGCAATTCCGGCATCTGCAGGAGCTTCATCGGCTGATGGGGCACCCGGTGCCCGAAAAAGAAGTTGGCTGCTTCGAGCACACCTTTGGTTCTTTGCGGGTTCGGCGCGAGATGCACATGGAGTTTGCGTCCTACACCTTCATCAATCTGGACGCGAGCGATGAAACACCGTTTACGGAGACGGGTATTACGCCGCTGCCTGCAGGTTGGCTGGAACAGCTGACCGGCACAGTGATCGCAGCCTTCCATCTGGAAGTCCGGCCCGCCGCTGATGGCACCGAAGGCGACCTGGATTATGTCCGCAAGCACTTCGAAGGCATGCGACTGGTTGGTTCCAGCCCCCAGGAAGGCGCCGCCCGCGTGTGGGGCACCTTCCGGCTGCACAGTGACGGCTTTGGCCGCTTTATGGTGATGAACCACCACATGTCAGACAGCCAGCTGGGCCGCCTGACCCAGCGCCTGATGGAAATTGAAACTTACCGCCTGATGTCACTGCTGGCGCTACCGGTTGCCCGGGAAATCACGCCCTCCCTGAACGATATGGACGAGAAACTGGCAGTGATTACCCGATCACTGGCCGAAAACGAAACGGTGGATGAAGAAAAGCTCCTGGCCCAGCTGACCAACATCGCGGCCCGTATCGAGGCCTTCCGGGCCCACTCTACGTTCCGGTTTTCCGCCACCAGAGCTTACCATCAACTGGTCCTGACCCGCCTGGAGGAACTGCGGGAAGACGAACTTTCAGGCCACCTGACCCTGACCGAATTCATGACCCGCCGGCTGACACCGGCGGTGAAAACCTGCGAGGCGGTCAGTGAGCGGCTGGAAGATCTGTCACGCCGGATCGACCGGGCGTCAGACATGATGCGCACCCGGGTGGAACTGGCCATCCAGAGCCAGAACCAGCAACTGCTCAGCTCCATGGACCGGCGCTCCAAAATTCAGCTGATGATGCAGCACACGGTGGAAGGTTTCTCCGTGGTGGCCATCACCTATTACCTGATTGGCCTGCTGAAATTCGGGCTGGATTCGGTTTATGAAGCTGGCGTGGCCTTCAACAAAACCTTGGTTCTCGGCATCGCCATTCCGGTGGTGATGACCCTGGTGTTTCTCGGGGTTCGTGTGGTCCACCACCACTTCATCAAGATGGCAAAACGGCAGTAGCTACTTCAGTTTGCCCAGCTCCCGTTCGCCGGCAAACTGCCGGTAGAACTGTTGAGCCGTTCGACCGTTGCGCACGCCCTTGGCAGTGGCGAAGCGAATGGCCTCCCGGTGCAAGCCTTCCCGGTCATCAAATTGCGGGAAAAGCGCGTCCACGGCCTGCAGGAAGACGTCCTGCGAAAAGGCATAGAACGACAGTTGCAGACCGAAGCGGTCCGCCAGGGAGACCTGCTCTTCGATGGCCTCCGCCGGTTGCAGCTCCCCGTCCCGCATCTCGCTTTTGAGGTTGTCAGACATGAACTCCGGCATCAGGTGTCGGCGGTTGGAGGTGGCATATACCCGCACGTTCTCCGGAGGCAGTTCCAGGGAACCCTCCAGCACACTTTTCAGGGCCTTGTAGCTGGATTCCCCGACATCGAACGACAGGTCGTCGCAAAAAATCACGAACCGGAACGGCAGATCGCAAATGTCGTCAACAATCTCTGGCAGATTGACCAGATCGTCCTTGTCCACCTCAATCATCCGGAGCCCGCGCTCCTTATATCGATTCAGCAACGCCTTGATCAGGGACGACTTACCGGTGCCCCGGGAGCCCCAGAGCAAGGCGTTGTTGGAGGGCTCACCGGCAAGAAAGCGCTCGGTATTGCGGGCCAGGGCTTGTTGTTGCCGGTCGATACCCTTCAGGTCCTGCCATTGCACCGGATCGAGTCGGCGGATGGCACGAAGCCCTGAACGATGGCGACGCCAGACCGCCGCCGGAGTGGATTGCCAGTCAAAGGGTGCAGTCGCAGACATAAACCTCTTTCCTATTCCGTCGCGGGTCAGGCTGTGAAACACTGACCCTGAAAAAACCTTGATAACAGGAGACTTTACCCCAAATGGCCGTAAAATCCGTCGCTTTGGTGGCACACGACAACAAGAAAAAGGAACTGGTGGACTGGGTTGCCGAAAACCGCACCCGCTTTGCTCCACTAAAACTCTACGCCACCGGCACCACCGGACGGCTGCTACGGGACAACCTGGAGCGGGACGACATCCATTGCCTGCTCAGTGGACCCCTGGGCGGCGACCAGCAAATCGGCGCAAAAATTGCCGAGGGCGAAATCGACCTGCTGGTGTTCTTCTGGGATCCGCTCGAACCCCAACCCCACGATCCGGATATCAAGGCCCTGCTGCGGATTGCCGCGCTGTGGAACATCCCGGTGGCCTGCAACCGGGCAACGGCCGAATTCATTCTGACCTCAGCCTACATGACAGACGACCAGCATCAGCCGAAAAAGCCCGACTTCTCCGATTACACCGGTCGCTCGGTCAGCGCCTGAATAATGTTCAATCGGGCCGCTTACAGCTACACTAAAAAAGAAGCTGTAAAGGAACGCCGGCCTGCCGATGAAAACTCGCGCGACTCACAAAAATAGCGGATGCTGGAGGGTGGCCGCTGCATTTCTCTGGGGCTTTTATCTTTTGCTGACAGCCCCATTGGCGTTTTCCGAGCAGCCCGACGAGACCATTACCGTCGGTATCGTTGGCGACAACAAACCCTACTCGTTCGATGATGGCCCCGGCGCCTCTGGCTTTTCTGTGGATGTTCTCAGGGAGGTGGCCCGACAGTCGGGCCTGAACTTCCGGTTCCGGGCCGGCAGCTGGCCGGAAATCTACGATGCGTTTCTGCGCGGTGAGCTGGACGTTATTGATGGCATTTCTTTCAGTGCCGAGCGCTCGGAAAAAATCCTGTTTACCGAGCCCTATCATCTGCGCCAGACCTATCTGATGCACAACAGCCAGGAGCCGATGGGGCAGATAAGCTCGCTGGCGGACCTCGAAAACAGGCGTGTAGGCGTCGTACGCGATGTCTATTACCGTGACGCTCTTGAGGAACACGGGCTGTCCATTACCAGCTACGATTCTGTTCACAGCATGATTCGTGCCCTCGCGTTTGGCTGGGTTGATGTCATTATCGGCCCAAGACTGACCCTTCAATATTATGCCAACCAGGCCGGCTTTGGTTTTCTTGAAATCGCTGGGACCGCCCCCCTTGGAGATCTGGCAACCGAGGATTTTCGCATTGGCGTACTCAAATCCAATGAGGGCCTTTACCAGAGAATCACTGAGGGCCTGGAGCAGATTCCAGTCGAGCGCATCAACGAGCTGCTCAACCGTTGGCAGGAACTGGGCGGTAATAACCTTGCCAACGGCGTCAGCTTTACCCTGACGCCAAGGCAACGCGAGTTTATCGCCGAGACCGGCCCCGTTCGCGTTGGCCTGATGCGGGACTACGCGCCCTACAGCTTCGAGAGCGCAACCCGGATTCACGGGCTGAGCGTTGATGTGCTCGGCCGAATATCAGACCTGACCGGGTTGCAGATCATCCCTGTGGAAGGCCAATGGATCGAACTGCTCCCGCTGTTCAGAGACGGGGAAATCGATGTATTGGCCAACATGTCATACCGACCCGAGCGCGAGGCATTTACCCGATTTACCCAGCCCTACCATACGATTCCCAACGTGGCGTTTACCCGGGACCCTGCCCTGAGAATCAACAGCCTTGAAGACCTGAAGAGCCAGCGCGTGGCTCTGGGCTCTGGCATCTACTACGAAGAACCGGTGCGCAATGCACTCGGTGAGAATGCGAGGATCTTTACCACCCAGGACACCATGTTCCAGGCACTTGCGAGAGATGAGGTGGATGTGGTGCTCGCGGCCCTGCCCAACGGCAACTTCTGGGTGCGTGAGATGGGCATAACAGGCGTGAGAATCGCCGGCGAGCTAATCATCGACGGCCAGAGCGGGGAGGATCTGAGGTTCGGTGTCAGACCTGGTCTGGCACCGTTGGTGGACATCCTGAATCAGGCATTGTCAGCAATCACCCCGGAAGAGATGCACGCCATTGAAACCCGCTGGCTGGGTGCCAGTGTCGACCTGGAAGTGCAGGCAACGGGAGACGTGACCCTGAATGCTGCAGAGCTGGCCTGGCTCGAGTCCCACAACCACCAGATCAACACCTGCATCGATCCGGATTGGTTTCCACTTGAAGGCCTTGATGCAGAGGGTAAGCATGCCGGGTTATCGGCGGAAGTAGTCCGCTTGTTTTCAAAACGGACGCCCATTCAATTCGAACTGGTTCGCACCGACACCTGGACAGAATCCATTCTCAGCATGAAGAGGGGCGAGTGCGATATCTTCACGATGGCGATGCAAACGCCAGAGCGGCTGGATTACCTGAACTTTACCGACCCCTATCTTGAGGTGCCCACGGTTGTCCTGGGCCGGATTGAGGCTCCGTTTATCGAACGTGTTGGCGATCTGCGAGGCCAGCGAATCGGCATTGTTGAGGGTTACGCCTTTGAAGAACTTCTGCGAAGCCGCTACCCCTCAATGAACCTGGTTGAAGTCGCCAACGAGCAGGCAGGTCTGCGTAAATTACAGAGCAACGAGTTGGATGGGTACATTACAACACTGGCAACCGCCAGCTATTACATGCAGGAACTCGGGCTTGCCGACTTGAAAGTCATCGGCCGTATTCCGGCAGACTGGTCACTGTCGGTAGCTACTCGCAAAGAGGAGCCCGTGGTTTTTGGCATCATGCAAAAGCTGGTATCCAGCCTGACTTCTGAAGAGCGGAAAAATCTCGAACGGCAATGGCGCAATATTCAGATTGAGGAATCCGTGGACTACACGCTGATCTGGCGTTTATCCATCGCCGCGATACTCATAGCCGGCCTTCTTGTCTTCTGGAACCGAAAACTCGGTCGGCTAAACAGGGATCTGTCCCACGCCAACGAAACCCTCGCCCGGCTGAGCGTTACCGACGACTTGACCAAGCTGGGCAACCGAAGCTATTTCGACCAGGAATTCCGCAAGAGTTTCCAATGGTGCCAGCGCCACGGTTCGGGCTTTGCTGTCGCGATGGTGGACGCCGACCATTTCAAGATGATCAACGATAATTACGGCCACGAGGCGGGGGATGTCTGCCTGCAAACACTGGCTGGCCTGATGCGTGAACACTTCCGCCGCGAAACCGACAGGCTCTCCCGCTTCGGTGGGGAAGAGTTTGTTATTTTTGCCAGCTACGAAGACAGGAACGAGATCAGGAATCGCCTCGAGACTTTCCGCAAGGCCGTACAGAAAAGCTGCTCGGTGTGCGGCGAACACGAAGTCAACCTGACCATCAGCATTGGCCTTGCCACAGGCATTCCCGGACCCGACGACTCACCAGCGGAATTTTTGCGGCAGGCTGACCAAGCGCTCTATCAGGCCAAACAGAATGGCCGCAACCGCCTCGAAGCTCGTTCGGTGGGCTCGTGAGTGGTGCTAGACTAGAATAAAAACAAAGCTACAAGGAGAACACCATGGCACGCATTTACGAGGACAACTCCCTGTCCATCGGCAACACCCCGTTGGTCAGACTGAACCGCGTCAACGATGGCGCCACCATCTGGGCCAAGATCGAGGGCCGCAACCCGGCCTATTCGGTCAAATGCCGGATTGGCTCAGCCATGATCTGGGACGCCGAAAAACGCGGCACCCTGAAACCCGGTATGACCATCGTGGAGCCCACCAGTGGAAACACGGGCATCGCCCTGGCCTACGTGGCAGCCGCCAGGGGCTATAAACTGATCCTGACCATGCCCGCTTCCATGAGCCTGGAGCGTCGCAAGGTGCTCAAAGCACTCGGTGCAGAGCTGGTACTGACCGAACCAGCCAAAGGTATGCCCGGCGCCATTGCCAAGGCTGAAGAAATCTTTGCCAGCGATCCAGACAATCATTTTCTGCCTCAGCAGTTCCAGAACCCGGCCAATCCCCGAATTCACGAGGACACCACCGGCCCGGAAATCTGGAACGACACGGATGGTGAGGTCGATGTCTTTGTGGCCGGGGTTGGCACCGGCGGCACACTAACCGGTGTTTCCCGCTACATCAAAGGCACCAAGGGCAAGAAAATTGCCACCATTGCCGTCGAACCCGCCGACTCGCCCGTGATTACGCAGGTGATGAACGGTGAGGACCCCAAACCATCCCCTCACAAGATTCAGGGCATCGGGGCTGGCTTCGTACCCAAGAACCTGGACCTGGAAATGGTCGATCAGGTGGAGACTGTCACCAATGAAGACGCCATGGACATGGCCCATCGACTGATGCAGGAAGAGGGCATTCTCTGCGGCATTTCCTGCGGCGCGGCGGTGGTGGCTGCAGTTCGAATCAGCAAGCAGCCGGAATACCAGGGTAAGAATATTGTGGTGGTGCTGCCAGACACTGCGGAGCGTTACCTGTCTTCGGCACTGTTCGCCGACCGGTTTGGTGAACTGGAAAACGTTCAATAGTTGTGAAAAGGCGCAGCATGTTGCTGCGCCTGTTTAGCCTCAGTGCCTGGCCAGCCCCATGCAGTTGGCATAGAACGTAGTGGTTGCCGGCCAGTCCGAGAAAATACCAATCACACCCACCTCACGGGCCAGAACATCAATCACGGTCAGCATATCGCCGTCGTTGTTAATGGCATCAGTCACTGTCTGGTAATACCAGCCGCCTCCGTTTTCCAGTGGGCCGCTGCGCTCAACCGTCCAGGCGATCAGGTCCAGACCCGCGGTACGGGCATTTTCGGCGTACTCTGACGGAACAATCGCACCATAGCTATCAAGCGTCAGCATCTTCCAGAGGGCCGGAGCCAGGATATTCACGCCTTGTGCCTTCAGGCTTTCCGTGTAGGCTAGCGAGGTGTTTTCCGGCGTAGGGGCCGACTGATCGAGGAACACCGCCTGCCGGCCAAAGCGGGGTGTCTCGTCTACCCAGAACAGCACATCGTCCAGATTGAATGACTGGGGCCATACATCCCTCGGCCTGACGCCCGCATCGATGTAATCCTGGATCATCTGGCGGGCATAGTCCTGCTGGCTATAGTCACCCTCAAACGGCATATCCACCACCGGGGTTTTCAGCTCCGGGGTGAACTTGACGCCCAGTGCCTTGAAAAGCTTGATGCTCTCTTTATGGGTCATCAACGTGCCACGGCTGGCATAAAGGTCTGTACGCCAGTCAGCCGTGCCAGCCAGATACTCCTCCGGCGTGGTTGCCATGGGGTTATGGGCGTCCATCTTGCCCTTCAGGGACTTGAACTCTGCGAGGGTAATATCACTGGTTCGGCACTCGGCACGGGCCGGTGTACCCGATGCCGGATCGGCCGGTACAAACGGCTGGGTGCACTTGGCGTTCAGCTCCGGGACCGCGACGATGTTCGTTGTGGTGTGCAGGTCGTTCTGGGCGTGCCGGCAAACCAGTTCACGGTCCTTGGTGAATGCCACATCACACTCCACAATCCCCGCGCCCATCTGCGCTGCGGCAACGTAAGACTCCTTGGTGTGCTCGGGAAACTGCAGAGGGGCGCCACGGTGGCCGATAGAAAAATCCGAGCGCTTGAGATGGCGGGTATTGCAGGACTGCAGGCGCTCCTTCAGCGGGCCCTCATCCATATTATCGACCAGCCAGAAAGGCCGAGGCCCAAGTTGGATGGGCTGCTTGCTCCCCGCGCGCTGGTGCCAGGATTGGGCAGGCACATCTTTCCAGTCGTCCAGACCGGGCGGCACCCAGGACTCAGGATGGGACTTACCCGGCGCGGCCTGCGCCACAGAGAGGGCGGCCGAGCAGAGCGATAGCCCGAGGATCGTGCGTAACTTCATAACCAGCTCCTTGTGAAATGAATGATACTGCATCACCAGTGTTCACAAGGAGGGTTACGACGGTAAGACGTTTCCGTGAAGGCGGCGTGATACTCAGCTGGCCGTTGAGGCCTCGTATTCACGTATCATTGAGAACAACTGATCCTTGTGGTTCAGCCGTTTCTTCTTGAGCGTTTCCAGGTAGTCGTCGGACGTGTTCTCAGCGCCCGTTTCGATGCGATGCACCTCATGATCCAGCTCATGATATTCATCAAACAGCTTGGCGAAGTGAGCGCTGTTGGTTTTCAGAAGGTGGATGGCCTCTTTGTATTCCGGCAGTTCGTGAATCAGATCGTGCTTTTCCAGGGACATTCGTGCAGTCTCCATGACTGTGGGGGATGAGATTGAATTCACTGATCCCAGTGTATGGCTCGCCGGTGTGGTCGGTCTTGATCCCCGTCAAGCGGCTAAACGCCTGCACACTCAATTACCGCACAGGTTCATCGTTCCGGATACGAAGAAAGCTGGCAAAGCGAGGCAAACCGGTGGCTGTGAGGCCATAGTACTTGAACGTGATCGTGGTTCCAGGGTCAGGAGGCGAGGCTCTATCTGCATCGGTGAACCCCGAACCGATCCGGAATTGCCTGCCATCTTCCAGTTCCACCAGCAGTGACCCCATCAGCCCCTCGAATTTGCCCTGGCCCGGTAGGTGACGGACCACTACTGCTTCGGCATCCTGATACTGTTTCACTTTCAGCAGATCGTTCGAGCGCCCGCTGCGGTAACCACTGCCCCCCAGCCTCAGCATTAACCCCTCTGCTCCGCCGTCGACCGCCTCATCCAGCCGCTGCATCAGCTTTTCATGGGTGCTTGCCCGTTGTTGATCGACCAGCGCCATGTACGGTGATCCAACCTCCTCAATTAATACACGTAGCCGTGTCAGGCGTTGATCGAAGGTTGCCTCCTTATCCGGAAGATCAAACACCATGAACCGAATCCGCTGCCAATCGTCGTCATCTGGCACTTCCTGACGCACCGCCCCCGACAACTCGGCAAATCGGCCACGCCCCATCCAGAGCTCGCCGTCCAGAGGGTGATCCGGAAAACCTTTGGTGAACCATTCGGGCGCGCGGTAATCATGCCCGCCTCGGGAGAGAAAACCTTCGCCAGTCCAGTAAGCACGAACCCCGTCAAGCTTTTCACTGACCCAGTAGCCATCCAGAGACATGTCTTTTTGGTACACATTAGCGAGTGTCAGTTCAGGCGGCTCCGCGGTCGCCAGGGGGGAAAATAGAAGAGAAAACAGCACCGACAGCACGGCGCTGAACAATCGATAATGCATGGCAATTCCTTTGCACTCAGTTACCTTTTTTGCAGAGGCCAGACTTTCCTTTCCGGCCCTGCTCATCAACACCGCGTTATTCGTTCCCGCAGGTGCTTCTCACCTTCTTCCTGAAATCCTCACGAATGCGGGTGTTCTCGGCCTCATTCACATAGACCCGCTCGCCCTGATCGTTGATGTTGTAAAAGGTAGAGACGCTAGCCAGATACTTGAGGCGCGCCCGAAGCTTCCTGCACAGCTCAGCTTGCTTCTCCGCTTTCTCTTCTGCCTTGGCACTAACGGCCCGCCGGGCCTCACGCTCTTTTTGCTGCTGCTCCAGAAACTCGGTCATCTTCTGATGCCGTTCCCGCGCTCCCGCATCCACACTGGCCGGAGCGGCCTTCACCGAGACTTCACTTGTTGCCGCCTTGGCCGGAGGACGGTCCCCGAAATGCGTCTGGCCGTTGGCATCGACCCATTTGTAGACGCCGGCGTTAGCGGTGAGGGGGAGAAGGCAGAGGAGCGTTAGAGCGATTTTTACAGACACTGCGAATTCCTTTTCAAAGGCTAGTAATAGTTGGCTTTACCGAAAATGGCTTCAATTTCCTTCGGCCATTTATACTTAAAAGGAGAAAATCTCGCCCAAACCATGGTCGGCATGAAGAGCACTAGACTGAGATAATCGGCTGCTGATGCTGCCACTGACTTCCCGTGCATACCTTGCACATACGACTCGTAGTTGCCCGTTTCAAGGTTCACGAAATCCTCTTCCAAAGGCCCTTCGTGATAGTATCTAACAATAAAGTTCCACTTCCTATACAAGTGATCTTCTTTAAAGTAAGAAGATATTCTCTTTCGCTGCAGGGAACTCTTCGGAGTTTTCCCACAAAAATAATGCTTATCTCTAAGAAAAATATGGGAATAATATTGTCTGTCCCACATCACCCCAGAACCGAAATACTGTAAATTATAAGAAAAGGTAACTTCCAGTTCGCTCCACGGTATACGATAGAATGTTCCCCTGTGCCCAACGTATACAAATCCCTCTTTCCGATCTATGCGTACTGGCAAAGTAAATGGAAAAAACGCTTCGTAAAGAATAAATCCAGCCCACAACGGAAAAAATAGTACAGCAGACGCTGCAAACACTCCGGTGTAAAACTGGTCAATAATCCACGCAAAAAAAAGTACAAACACCATGAACAAATTTATGATGGGGAGGAGTCCTATTCGAAGAGTTAGAAAGGCTGTTCGAATGTCAATGAATCGCCCACTGATATGGGCGACACCGTGCCCCATATCTTCTGCAGAATCAGACACTCCCGTCACTTTCAAAGCCGGTGGGCTGGCAAGACGCTGACCATAAGTACGGTATCGTCGTTTTTCAAGCTGTTGCTCAATGTCCGTCTCTGGGAAATCACAGCTCAAAGGTGAGTCGCTCATCAACTCCCAGCTCCTCTACATTATCTCCATCCAAGATGACGCGCAGACCGTCATCCCCTGTCACGTTTCGACCATCTTTAACGTACTCGATAAGCAACTCAAGCTGTTCCCGGTTATTGTGATTGTAATGAGTAAACTTATTAGTAGCGCCACTTCCGGAGAAGTCTTCCTCTTTTCTCCGATTGAATAACTCCGTAATTTCTTCGAAATCATCTTTAAATAGTATGTTTCTTTCCGCCTCAAATAATCTAACTGAAGCGGCAGAAGACGATGGGTCAAACCCTGGGAAATACACAACGAAACTCGTGTATTCCGATAAGACTTTGTACTCACCCTGCTGAGTTATTGCCGGATGCTTAGACATATTCTCAGTTATTCGAACGATGGGAGAAAACAGTAGGTAGTAGAAGGCATCTAACTCCACTTCAAAATACTGCCGAACTTCAAGGCCCTTATCGGGTAAAACGATGGACTTACTCGTATCCAAAAGTTCGTCGTTCGATGGCCGTATTTGATCGCCCCAGTAACGGAGCGTCCGAGCATCACCCCAGAAGGACGTCGACAGGAAATCCTCGATCCTTGAGCGGGCGACGTACATTTGGACCGCGGTTATAGCAACTGTCAGGACCACCAGAACCGCACCAACAACTGCAACCCCTGCCCCAATACCTGTCCCTGCAAAAGCGCCCGCCAATGCTAAAAAGGTCAGATACCCGATGCCGGCGGTCAACCCAACCTGAACGACGGCTAAGCCCAGTGCGGTGTTATGGCCGGTATGCCAAGCGCGCCAAGCAGTTCTACCCTCAAGCCCTATCGCCAGCATTGTTCCGACAAAGGGAAGTAATTTTACAGCCCCTCTCGCTATAAACCTTGCAAAGCCAGACAATACCTTTAAACCACGGAGACCGTTTACAGCTACCGAAACTCGGGATCCTGTTGCTGAGAACCGCTCTGACAAAATCTTGATGTACTCAGACTGAATTAGCAACCCGCTGAAGTTGACAACCCCCTCCGCCAAGCTCCAAAGGTTGTCAACAAATGGCAGCCACTTATCAATGGCTGACCGGTCCCCCAACATGACGTCCTTCTGGGTTTCCTTCAAAGAGGACATCAGCGCGACCATGTTCACAGCGTGGAAGAAGGTCACTGCACCAATGAAATTTCCCCGATTCTCCTTAATTGATTCGACCACTGGGTCAAGGCGCGTATGCAGCCAACCAAATGGGTTATCCTTGAAATCCGGTGTTAAGTGGAATGCGTCGATAAAACTTCTTTTAAGTCGATTCCGGATATCGATTTCCATCATACCTGCGGCGACCGGCGATAGCGTCGCGCCGGACAGGCTGATGCCAGAGGAAGCCGTCAGCGCATCTTGATGAGCCTTGAAGAGCAGATCGGTTGCCCTATCCAGCGACATACTGTGTTCATGGACCTGAATCTGATACCGCCTGCTAACGTTCTTGATCCACTTTTTCCACTGTGGCCTTGTTTGTCGGTTTCTTGCCCACTCTCCCATTTGCGCTGCAGGCGTCGCAAATTCTAACAACAAGGTATCTGTAGCTGTGGTTACACTCACAAACGCAGGCAGATCATACATGCTATCGACGATCTTCAGACGGCCATAGTCAAACCCCGGAAGATCCTTCAGCTTCTCGGTAACTTTGTTGATGGAAGAAACAAGGAACAGAACCGCTTTTAGGGTATCTCCGACGATACCGGCCTCACCGTCTTCAGTCTCCATCCATTTGTTGGCGTCTTCTCTCCCCTTTTCCGCCGATACGTAGCCATCCAGAATATCCGCCAACTCTTTTTCCACGGCCTCAAAGCCTGTAGCCATGCAAATGTCATTAAACTCGAGCTTCCTGGCCAGCAGATCTGAATCAATCCAGCGTTTCCAGTCCTCAAAAACGCGGCCACGCTCTCGATCGTACTCTTCGATCTTCTTGTGATACTGAGCAACGAACGCTTCTTTATCCCCATAACGAATGCGTTCCTTCAACTCATTTCGGACATCTTCCTGATCATCTGCATTAGTCTTTTTGCTGGCCTCAAGCTCGATAAGTGCATCGACCAGTTTTGCTGTGGAGTAGGGGTAAACATTCTCTTCTGCATGATTCGTAATCAAATTGACATAGAGGGCATGCAATTGCCCAAGCTCCGACGTAATTCCAATCTCATCATCTAACGCGACGTAATAGGAAAACTCGGTTGCTTTTTTGCTCTGCCCCTGAAAATCCTGTTCAGAAAGGCCGGCGGTAAAATCTGTTAAGCTCCATTCGAACTCCGACTGCTCCGCTCGATACTCTTCGACAAACTGGTTGACGGTTTCTGTTTCGGCAATGTTTTCACCGTAGCCCCTGGCAAACAGTCCATCCAGATTGAAAGCCTGCATATATTCGCTGCGAACTTCCGCATCTGTTCTAGCGAGCTCCTGTAAACGTACGGTCCATCGATGCTGTACAAACTTCAGGAAAACCTTTCCCGCCTCCGGATGATGAATGCACGGCAGGGCACTCTCGGCATCCGCATCAGGAAGGAGTACAGAATTTACACCTGCCTGAACTTCACTGATGACACCATCTTTGCCAACCCGGTATTCATGAAGTGTCCCGTATAACTCGGAGTACAAGTACAACCAACCGGCCTTAAGTGTCCGCAAGCAATAGAACGCTTTGTCCAGCGACACATTTGGAGCACGGAAATTGGAGGGTAGAGCAACTTCTTCCTGGCTGATTGCCCAACGTACCGGATACAAAGCAACGGTTTTGAGCGGAAGCGGGCACATCTGTGCCGCTGAGTCGATGTCATCAGCACCCTGTAAAAACGCTGAGCTGTTAGCACTACCCATGAACCAGTCCCTCCGTTGACTTTTTCTCGGCGAATTCTGCAATTCGCGCTATGGCTTTGCCTGGCGCTGCGGAATTCTCTTTCCACAGAAGCTGTACTTCACTGTCTTCGAATGCCTGGTGTCCACGCCAGCCAATCGTATTGATAAACAGCGCAATATCTCGGGTACTACAGAGTCCCCGCGCTTTCGCCGCATCGACTAAAGCAGAGACCATCCCCCAATCCTTCCCATCTGTATCCGTTTTCTGAAGCAAATGGGGAAAGTAGTTTGCAACGTGAAGTTCGAGTTTCCTGAGGGCCGTCCGTTCCGCCGCTCTTTCCATGGCAACCTGGTGCTCCTCAAGGATGCTGAACCTCTCAGCCTGCTGCTCGATACTGGGCTGATCATTATGAAAATAGTCCCACTCACCAGTTCGGCGCTCCTGAATGGCGAACAGGCTACAAGGCCCCATCAATCGCCTCACATTTTCACCTGTTGCATCCAGCTTCAACAGGTGCCGCGCGATTTCAGGATCATAAAACCGGAAAACAACCTCATCTCCTGTGACCAGCCTCGCCAGAAGCAATCCACGCAAGTGGTGCATGACCTCTTCGAAGTGACAGTCAGCCCGCAATACAATGGCAACACCCTGATGTTTCCAATCGTCGAAGCATTTCAGTGCCAGGGAGCTATCTATTCCCGCCTCAACCAGCCACGGTGAAATTTCCAATAAGTCGACAAGCTCAGTTTCCCTGTAGAGCGCATCACAATGAGGTGTTTCGATCTCACGAAAAATAACCTGGGGCAAATTATTTACTTTGGCGCCATCAATAAGAATGAACGTCTTACCCTTACCGGGAAGTCCAGCAAGATACCCCATCAGATCGCACCTTGTGATTCTGATGAGCAGACCTGGCAAATTCCCTTCCCCTGATTCGCGGCATTCTTGATGGCACGTATCTGGTCGGACTTGGCCATCGGTCTTTGGGGTCCCTCCTGGAGGGCCACCGGCGCAACAGCCCCCCCATTCTTCTCCACCAGGGCGGGCATCTCCGGCATCTGAACCTCCTGCCCGCTCCCCTTACCCGGCGAACCTCCAGCATTAAGTTTGATGGCCGCCCCACCCATGGCCACACCACTGGGATCAATCTTCACGAAGCTGCCACCAGCTTTGAGGGTGATTTCCGCACCCGCCTCGATAACGACTTTCTGCCCGGCTTTGATGTGCAGTTCGGTGCCGGCTTCACTGAGCCAGGCGGTGCCGGCCTTGACGTGAAGTGTGCCGGTGACGTTCAAACTGCGGTCCTTGCCCGTTGTTTCCCGTTTCTCACCCTCGACCTTGGCGTGGTCATTGCCTTTGATGCGAGCCCTCTGTTCGTTTGCCACGGTCAGATGGCTATCGTTCTTGATGACTTCAGTGCGGTTGTTTTCCGTGCGCAGTGCCAGGTCTTTCTGGGCGTGAACGTAGATCTGTTCTTCGCCGGCTTCGTCTTCAAACCGCAGCTCGTTGCTGCCCTCGCCCTTGTGGGTTTTGGTTATCAGGGCGGTGCGGGTTTTATGCTCCGGCAGCGCATACGGCGGCGTGTTGGTGGCGTGCCAGGTTCGGCCGGTGATGATGGGCTGGTCCGGGTCTCCGTCCAGGAAGGAGACGATTACTTCATGACCGATCCTCGGCAATGCGGTGAATCCATACTGGCCGCCGGCCCACTCCTGGCTGACCCTAAGCCAGGCACTGCTGCGTTCATCGTTGGCCCCATAGCGATCCCAGGGAAACCGCACTTTCACCCGACCATACTGGTCACAATGGATTTCTTCGCCTTGCGGGCCGGTAACCATGGCCATCTGGGGCCCGTCCATCAGGGGTTTGTGCTCACACAGCGGCCGCCAGCTTCGGTCTGCGGGGATGGCGGTAAAGTGGTTGCCGTAGCGTGTCAGTTCGCTCCCACCCTCTTCTTCCAGGGCCTGGGGTTGAGAGCCGGTGTGGGTGAGCGCCGTAAGCAGCCAGTCGCGGTTCAGGATTTCATTGTCGTGGTCGGTCAGTGCCACCCGGGCACCAGGTGCAAAATCCGGGCGATTGCTTTCACCAAAGGCCGTGCTGACGTCACTGCGCAGGGCCTGCAGCCTGGTTTCAGTGAACGGCCGACCACTGGCATCCTGTTTGAAGCGGCCGGGATAGTCGTAGTGCTGGTAATCCTCCCGATGGACCAGCTGATCGCCAGACTCATGATGCATCAGGGCGTAACCCGGGTTTTTGAAGGTGTAATCCTTCATGGCGACCGATGCGGGACGTACGCGTTCGCGGTAGGCGAACCGGAACACACAGGGCGTTCGGGAACGGGCACCTGCTTTGCTGTTGTATGAGACGGCCTCAAGCCGTGGTGAATCGCGATGGTGATCGGCAAAAATCAAGGCCGGTGGTTCCTTACCATCGAGGCTGCCATGCTGGTAACGGTAGTGCCAGCCCTCCTCGGCAGCCAGACGTTCCACAAAGGCCAGATCACTTTCCCGGTGCTGCACGCAGTATTCCCGCTCCTCAGGACCGCGTTTAAGGTCAAAGACGGTGTCGACGATCCCCCGTTCCTCCAAAAGGGTACGCACGATTTCATCCGTGCCCCGGTTCTGGAAAATACGGCTGTTGTGCATCAGAGCCAGGCGCCAGGGCGGAGGCCGAAAAACCAGTTCGTAGCGGGTACGTCGATGGCCGGAATCTCCTCGGGCGAACTCGCTGACCACGCCGGTAAAACGACGCAGTGGTAAACCATCCTGCCAGACCACCAGATCCACCGGTTGCTCCAGCACATTCGAGGCGACAACAGACGGATCGGTACTGGCCAGGTCAATACGTCCCTGGAACAGCTCGGACAGCCGTTCTGTCAGCGCAAAGCCAACAACGGAAAAGTGATCAGAGGGGAATTCGCCTATGGTGGCGGTGAATTGCAGTCCGCTTGCCTGGGGCATGTCTTCGGTCCCTGAAGAAGAAAAAAGTCCGGGCTTTCGCACCATCCTGTGCGAAGGCCCGGCCCTGATGAAAACGTCCTGTTCTCATCAGGGCAGTCCTGATTTAATGCGAGAGTTTAATACAAGCTACGGGGTATGCGGTACCCCGCCAGTAGTTGCTGTGTGAACGGGTTGGTATTGCTGGCCGCATGCAGGCGATAACGCATATCCCCGTCATCAACCCGGAACCGCACGTCCACCGCGCTGCTGCTCACGCCGGTAATGTCGGCTTTATCGAGCAGTCGGAACAGAGCCCAGGGGCCGTTTTCCGACAGGCTTCGGGGTGAACGGTTCACCTGGACAGGCACCAGAGTAATACGGCTCTCAACAGAGTCTCGCAGGGTATTGGGCCAGACCAGGGGAATGCTCTGGCGCGGCCCGTGGCTGAATTCCACCAACTGGCCGTCCACGTTAACCACGCTGCGGCGCTTGTTGGCTGAGAGGTTGAGCGGTTCCAGCGCGAACTCCACATCCAGGGAGCCACCCCGGGTAAAGTAGGCCCTTCTGATTCGGTCGGCATTTTCCAATGACGTCAGTACCGCACCGCGCACCAGTCCCGCTCGTCGGGCATCGCCCACCTGTTCGGGATGATCCTCAAGGAACAATTTCAGGTTGTCTTGATAGAAGGCGTCCAATACGCCGCCCGGGGCGAAGAACCGTTCAAAGTCCTGCAGTGCAACATCCCGCCCGGAGTCCGGATTAAACGGATAATGGCGGGCCAGATTCTGCTGGAAGGGCTGATACACTTCCCGATACCACTCACGCTCCAGCTGCGCCACCGCCTGGTCCAGAACCACTCGCCAGCTTTCCGTGGCCAACCGGGTCAAAAGCCGATTGAGGGGCTCGGGCTGGTTATCGGCCATACGCTGCAGCGTGAAGATCGGGTCCGCACCCTGCAGGCCCATACGGGCCCGGGCAGCGGCCAGTGCAGCCTTGCCCTTGTCTGGCGCTTCCTGGATGTTACGCATGTACTCGTGAAGCTCCCCGACCACCAGCATGATCTGTTCAAGTCCGGTTGGCTGATCCCCATTATCCCGGGTCAAATCGTTGAGCTCCGCAAACTGGCGTTCAATATCCTGCAGCATGCGGAAATGGGGCGACTGCTCCAGAAGCTCCCGGGCTGCGGCACTCTCCACTTCGGCGGAAGGCACAAGACGCGTGTTATGGCGAACCTGCCCGAGGAGGCTTGCCAGAGGCTCGTGGCCACTGGTCAGGCTCTCGAGAATGCGTACGCCGTGGTTCAGGTCCTCAAACCGCTGGATATCGATGCGGCTCAAGGCAGTACGCCAGGCCTCGGCGTAGTGCTCAGCATAGAAGGTCTGCAAACTGGCCAGCAGTCTGGCTTCATCCGCCTTGCTGAATTCAACGTTGTCCCTGCGACCCAAAACCCAGGCGTCCACAAGGGCCAGCTCCGTAACCGAGCCGGATTTACGCAGGAACCATTTTTCCAGCCCCTCCCGGGTCAGCAACGCGGGGATGGTCAATGGGTCTTCCTCCCCCGATCCGTCAGATACGACCGGCTCGCCATAGCCATCTACCCGGGTGAACACCGTGCTGAATGCCGGCCCGGATTCCCGGGCCAGTTCCAACGGTGCCCGGAATTCCTGTTCTGCTTCAATTTCCAGATCCCGGTAGACCCGTTCTGGCGTGGCAACCCGTCCAAGCTCATGCTGCGCCCATTGGACACTGCTGCGGAACGGCGCCAGGGTCATAACTGCAACCGCATCTCCCTCTTGGGTGAGACGCGCCAGATCGGTATGCGCCATGGCATAGTCCAAATGACCCATGAGCCTCTGCTGCAGGTCGCTCTGGCCGGGAAACGCCTGCTGCCAGTAGTTCTGCATGTATCGGGTCACAATATCGGTCCGACGACCACTGGCGTCATACAGCATGCGCAACACCCGCAGATGCTCCAGGCGCTCGGTGCTATTGTCCGGCGCCTGGCCCATCTCGGCCATCACACCGAACATCAGCGCCGGCAAATACTGGTAGGCCAGCATATCCAGGTAGGACTTCTCCACTTCCGGCCCCACCTCGTGGCCACGGTACAGACCCATATCACTGAACAACGGCCAGTTCCGGCGATGATCGCCAAAGGCCAGGGTCGCCTCACGAAGTTCGTCCAGCGGGCCGAGCAGGTTCCGGCCGGTGTTGTCCGGCTCAAAGCCCACCGGCTGCCAGTTATCGATGAATCCCTGAACACGGTTTTCCACAGCGGTCGCGGCCTCTGCATTCTTGATAAAGAAATGCTGCCAGCCGGCGGTCATACCCGCACCGGCACAAATGGCCACCACGGCGGCCACGGCCAGCCGGCGTTGCCGGGACTGAATCACCCGCCGGTTATCTCCGGCCAGGCCGGCCTCCGGGTAGATGATCTTGGGAAACAGTTCACGGGTAAACAGATTGGCGGACTGCCCTGACCGTTGAGCCGGCTGAATGGGCTCGGCAACCTGATAGTTGGCGGCGGCGGCTGAGACAAAGGCATCCTCCGGCACGCCTTCCTGCAACACCGACGTGAAGAAGGTGCCACGCACCATCGCTGGCGTCGAAAACACATCTGCCGACAGCAGGTCAGTCAGGAACTGCTCCAGAACAGGCTTCAGGCCGGCGAGCTGGCGGGTGAAGGAATAGGCCGCTGCCCGTTCCTCGGCATCCCGGGTATTGGCCAGAACATCCGGCAGGCGATCAGTAAGCCGCTCAACCAGGGCTGTGTATCGATCAACGAATTGGCTCAGCCAATCGTCACTGTCCATCTGATTTTCGAGGCTGAAGGTAAAGCCGAGGGCCCGGTCCTTCTCCTGCTTGCTCAGGGTCCGCACCAGCGGACCGAAACCGTAGAGCAGGTCCATCTTGGTGAAGGTGACATACACAGGCAGGCGCGAGCCGATCTGCTCCATCAGCTCCCGCAAGCGCGTACGCAAAAGGATGGCCCGATCCCGCCTCTGGTCAGGATCCGCAACGCTCAAACTGGCCAGATCGATCGTCAACACCACACCATTCAGGGGACGTTGCGGGCGATTTCGCTCAAGCCAGGCAATGAAATGATTCCAAAGACGCTGCTGGATCTCAGCGCCAGCGCCCTCACCCTGACTCTGGCTCAGCAGTTCACCATCCGGATCGATAAGCACGCCTTCATCGCCGATCCACCAGTCAAAACCGAAGGCATTGCGATCGCCCCGATTGTTGCGGGTGACATTGGTGAGCGTGTAGGTCTGTCCGGAGCGTTGAATCAGGCTGGTCTTGCCGGCATCTTCAAGCCCCATCACCAGATACCAGGGCAGCCGGTAAATGCCTTTGCGGCCCGGAAGGTTGCTCTTCAGGGCCGCCAGTTGTCGATCCAGCAGGCGCTGCTGCTTGCGCTCCATGGGCAGTATCGGATCTTCCTGTTCCTTCTGCGCCTCGGACTGTTTGACATTCACCTTGCGCAGACGGCGCGCCAGCACCATGCCCCACACCATCGCGACCACAAGGACAACGCCCAGGGTAACGAGGGCCCGCATCTGCCAGGCCGCCAATGGAAACTCACCATTCACCTGCCAGCGCGGCCCCAGCCACCAGGTGGCAGCCAGCAAGGCAATAACGCCCAGTGTCAGGGTGACCGGGGCTGCGTTTTTTAGGTATGGCAGAAGCCAGCGACCGATGAGTAAAGCTTTTCTCCACATGGTGTCCATTCCTGCTGTGATTCCTTGGTGTGTTCCGGGGATCAGCCCAGCTTTTCAAGCTGTCTGATCAGGGCGGGCTCCCAGTCCTCGAGAGCCAGCCCGCGAACCTGCGTTTGCAGATCCTGAACCTGCTGCGTGGCCAGTGATTTCAGGCCCGCGTCTTTCATTAATCGGGCGCTGGCAAGGCGCCAGTAAAAGCGGTCTCTTGGCTCTCTCGCTTCCGCCAGCCCGTCTTCCAGGAGTTGCATCGCGGCAGCCAGTCCCTTTTGTGAAACCAGATCCCGGGCCTTGTCATAAGCTTGCTCCCAGGCGTTGGCGCCGCCGGCGGAACCACTGGTCGCCGGAGCGGACCAGAGCCACTCTTCCGCCTCCCGGGAAAGGAACGGGGTGCCATTGTTGAATGTGAGCTCCGGCAACTGGGCAAGACGCTCAACAAACTCCTTTGTAGACACACGGATGGCTTCAGCACAGGCATGGTGGCCCAGGGCCCCGGCTACCCGGGCACTTAACCAATGGCCGTCGAGCCAGAACGGACTGACCGACAGGCTCTGCTCGATTTTCTGCCACAACGCCAGATCTGCTGATTTTTCCAGGGCTTCCCGATAATCGGCCACACGATCGGCACTTACGGCGGCAAGATCGGTCCGCTTTCCGTCCCGTGTCGGTGGCACCGTAGTGATGTTCTGCCAGATAGCGTAACGGCGAATCTGGTATCCCAGAGGCTGATCCGGCTCTGCCTCGGTAAGCATGTCCGCAACCTTCAGAAGACTCTGTCGGGTTGCCCTTTCGTCACCGGGATCCAGGGTGAGCGATCCCAGGGAAGGCTTTGGCTGTGCGGGCTTAGGCTCTGGCGTTTCCGTACCGGAATCCTGGTTGGCCTGCTGCCCTGCCGATGGACGGGGTTCGGGGGCTGACGTGACGTCGTTCACCCTGGGCAGCTTTTCAACTGCCCGTTTCAGATCCTGCAGTGAACCCTCCGGCAACTCCCGATCAGCGGCCAGGTCCATCAGCCTGGACAGGAGTTCAATGCAGAACGCCCGACCGTCGCCAACACTGCCATCGAACGCCAGGGCGTCTACACCCTTGCCGGCGCGCTGAAGCATCTGGGTGAACATCATTTTGCGGGCCCGCTTGCCCTTGTCCCCAGGATACGGCCAGGCCTGTTCCCACCACTCGTCCAGGACGCGGTGCAGCAGGTACAGAGACAGGGCGAACCGTTCCCCGTCGCCTCCACGTTGCAGGGCGATCAGCAAAAAACCCAAAACTTTCAGATCCTTGCTTCGGTCTGAAAGAATTGTCAGCGCATCGCTTTCCACCTTGCTCCAATCGATATCGGTATGGGCCAGTGAGCCCACCTTCATGATCTCGTTTTCCAGAAACTCGAGCGTTGCATCGTCTCCGAGTGCCTCGCCGACACCGGAATCGCCGGGCAATGGTGATACGACCTGTTCAACGTAGGGATGTTGCTCAATGATCTGCATGTTGCTGTCCTGAATCACTGTGTTCACCCGGGATCTACCAACCACAGGTCTCGCGTATCGGTTCGATCGCCCGGCGGTATCCCGAGAGATCAAACAGCAGGCCGTCAATGCGGCTGTTGGGCGAGTCGATGCGGGCTTCTGTGCCGTTGATCATGGCTTTCACGGTACGAATGGCTGGCAGTCCCCGGCCGCCGCTGAGTACGAAACCGTTGTCCCGCACCCGCCAGACAGTCTGTTCCCGGCCAAACCCCAGTTGAACCCGCTCCTGGTCCATTGCCTTGGGCAGCATCAGCGTCAGTTCCGTGATGTTGTTGTGGCACTGAAGAGCCAGCAGCGGCCTGGGAGGTTGAACCCCCAAAGCCGGAACCGTCACCAACTGGCCAGCGGCTTTTCCGGTATCCCGGTAAAGCACGCCAGCACCGGCATTCTTGCCATCAAGGCTGGCGTAAGCCTGCCGCCATCGCTCGGATCGGCGTGCATCCGGAGCGTTGAATTCCACGACGGCTGCCGCCAGGGGAGTGCCAAAGACCTCGTCAAAGCAGGCTAACCGTTCAAGTCGCTGGGGCTCACTGGTACAGGCCCGGGCATCTTCAAGCTGGCCAGCGCAGGCATGGGAGACCAGAAAAGCCAGAGCCCATGCCCCGACAACTCGACCGGTTAATCGCAGGTTGCGGTGACTCATGACTCTGCCACCTGATACTTCAGACACTTATGGGCAAGGGTCCGCTTTGGCAGACCGAGGCTTTCCGCCGCCTGGGCCCGGTTGCCACCATACTGGCGCAAACGCTCACGAATAATTGCCGCCTCAAAGGCCTGTGCTGCGGCTTTAAGATCCCGGATGTCTTCCACTGCGGGCAGATCAACGGGATTTCTGTCTCCGACATCCCATGGTGCGCTGGTCCAACCATCTGATGACTCTTCAAACAGGTCATTTATCCTCAGAACTTCAGGCTGGATATCATCTCCGCCCGGGGTCTGCAGACAGGCCAGTTCAATGATGTTGCGCAGCTCACGGACATTGCCCGGAAAATCGTATCCAGCCAGCAGGTGCAGGGCGTGGCTGGAAATTCCCATGGGCCCGCTACCCTCACGCTCGGTATACAGCCGAATGAAATGACGGCTCAGAGATTCGAGGTCGTCGGGGCGTTCCCGCAAGGGCGTCACCCTCAGCGGAAACTGGCTCAGGCGGTAAAACAGATCCCGCCGGAAGCGACCGTCTTCGATACCTGTCTGGAGCGGCTGGTGGGTGGCCGCTACCAGCCGAAAATCCGAATGCTGTTCCTCGCGGGCCCCCAACGGGCGGAACTGACGGCTCTCCAACACCCGGAGCAGTTTCGACTGCAGGGCCATGGGCATGTCGCCGATCTCATCCAGGAACAGGGTGCCGCCATTGGCCTGTGCCAGAAGCCCCTGCTTGTCCTGGTCGGCACCTGAAAACGCACCTCGGGTATGCCCGAATAGTTCGCTTTCCAGAAGGGTATCCGGAATGGCGGCGCAGTTGACCACCACCATCGGGCCCTCGGCCCGGTCGGACAATTCATGGATACCGCGGGCGACCACATCCTTGCCACATCCGGTTTCACCCTGCACCAGTACGGATAGCTGACTGCCGGCGGCCCGGACGATCTGGGCCCGAAGGCTGGTCATGGCCTGTGAGTTGCCGACCAGGGTTCGGGCCAGTTGTTCGCAGCGGGTGCGAACGCTTTCGGCGTCGTGCAGATGATCCAGTGACCGCTTGAGCAGACGGCGTTGCCAGACCTGATCGCGGCTCTGAAGTTGGGTAATCCATTGATGAACAAGCAGTTGCCGCAAGCCTCCATACAGAGGTTGGCCGGTAATACCGTCCCAGTCGGGTTCGTCTCGACACAGAACAAGTATTCCCAGGGTTCGGCCATCATTGCCGGTGAGGGGCTCGAGCCACAGGGAGCGCGGCCGATCGCTGGCCTCGAACAGGGCCTGGAAGCCGACGTGGTCCAGGCGGTAACTGGCGGCACGGGTAAGTTCACGGGCTTTGCCGGTTTGCAGCACGTGGGCAAAGGGGTGGCTGAAGTCGCCGCAGTCGAATTCGCCGTGTTCTGCCAAATCGCTGCAGTGCAGGGTTCGGCCACTGAGGTCGAGTTCGAGCGCCCAGCAGCGGGTCAGCCCGAAGGCGTTTTCCAGCTGCCTTGTGGCGGTTTTCAGCAGGTCCGGCAGGTTGTCCTGTTGGATCAGGGCTACCGCCAGGTCAATGCCGGTGTGCAGTTCCATCTGCATCCGTCCCATGGTTCTCTTCCCTAAGATTTTTATGCTTTTGTGTTCGCCGACCGCACATCGTGCGGTTCTTTGGAGTGGCCCTAAACCACTATTCCCGTGAATCTGGCGTCTTCAACACCCAACGTCACCTTTGTAACTGGCTCCCTCGCCGCCAGTTTCTCCAGCAACGCCAGTGAAACAGGCGGCAACAATTCACCCTCTATGATCGACTCAAGCATCCTTGCGCCGTTTTCACTTCTTGTCGCACGGTTTCGAATAGCCTCGATAAGTCCTTCTTCCAGTTCCACGTCGGTGTGGTAACGGGCCTTGATCTGGTTCACCAGGCGCTGGAGTTTGTCGCCAACGATACGGTTGAGGGTTTCCTCGCCCAGGGGTAAATAAGGCACCACTTCCATCCTTGCCAACAAAGCGGGCTTGAAGAAGTTGGCCAATTCCGGGTATAGGGCCTCTTCCAGACTGGCCGGGGACTCGGCGTGGTTGACGATGGTCTGGTAGCCGAGGTTGGAGGTGAGGAAGAAGACGACGTTTTTGCAGTCGATCAATCGGCCTTCACCGTCGGCCAGTTCGCCTTTGTCGAACGCTTGATAGAACAGGTTGAGGACTTCCGGATGGGCTTTTTCGACTTCGTCGAGCAAGACCACGGAGTAGGGTTTCTGTCGGATGGCTTCGGTGAGGATGCCGCCTTCGCCGAAGCCAACGTACCCCGGCGGTGAACCGATTAGCCGAGAGACGGTATGTTTCTCCTGGTACTCGGACATGTTGATGGTGGTCAGAAACTGGCGGCCGCCGTAAAGCAGCTCTGCCAGTTGCACCACGGTTTCGGTTTTGCCAACGCCACTCGGGCCAACCAGCAGGAACGCGCCCATGGGGCGACCGGGCCGGCGCAGGTCGGCGCGGGCGGTGAGCAGGTGCTGGTGCAGGCAGTCGATGGCGGTGTCCTGGCCTTTGATGTGCTCCTGCAGATACGCCGGCAAATGGGTGATTTTTTCCAGCTCGTCGGTGGTCATGCGGTTGACCGGGATGCCGGTCCAGTCGGCGATGACTTCGGCTACCTGGCGCGCGTCGACGCGAGCGTGGACCAGCGGTTCGTCGGCCTGGAGTTCCAACAGTTCCTGCTCGATCGCCGCGGCTTCGCTCTTCAAATCCGGGCGTTCTTCGTGGTCGGCCTCGGCCAGCTCTGCGGCCTCAGTCGTTTCCACCTCGGAGTCTGCCTTTAGCAGGCGCTCACGAATGTCGACCAGTTGGGCGACCAGTTCCCGCTGGTCGTTCCAGCTCCGATCCAGGGCTTCGGCTTCGGCGGTCAGGTCGCTCATCTTCTGTTCCAATGCCCGCTCGTGCTCGGCATCCACGCTCTGACCGAGGGCATGCTCCCGGTTCATCAGGTTCTGCTCCATCGCCAACTGGTGCAGCTGGCTGCGCACGTGGCTCAGGCGCCGGGGCGGCATACTCAGATTCAGGCTGACTCGGGCGCAGGCGGTATCGAGAACATCGATGGCCTTGTCTGGCAGTTGTCGGCCGGCAAGATAACGGGCGGACATCTCCGAGGCGGCTCTCAGGGCGCTGTCGGTGATCAATACCTGATGGGCTTTTTCGTAGACCGTGCGAAGGCCACGGAGGATATGCACGGCCTCGCCTGGTGTCGGCTCGTCCAGGGCCACGGGCTGGAAACGTCTGCTCAGGGCGGGGTCTTTTTCGAAGTATTTCTTGTACTCGCGCCAGGTGGTGGCAGCGATGGTGCGCAGCTCGCCCCGGGCCAGAGCCGGTTTCAGCAGGTTGGCGGCGTCTGAGCCACCTTCGCTGTTACCAGCGCCGATCAGGGTGTGGGCTTCGTCGATGAACAGGATGATCGGCGTGGCAGAGCCTTTGACCGCTTCAATCACGCCTTTCAGGCGTTTCTCGAACTCGCCTTTCACCGAGGCACCGGCCTGCAGGGCGCCCATGTCCAGGGTCCAGAGCTCAACGTTTTTCAGGCGGTCGGGCACGTCGCCATTGACGATGCGTAGGGCGAGGCCTTCCACCACGGCACTTTTGCCCACGCCGGCGTCGCCCACCACAATAGGATTGTTCTTGCGACGGCGGCAGAGGATGTCGATCATCTGGTCGATCTCGGCGTCACGGCAAACCACGGGGTCCAGCTTGACCTCCCGGGCCAGTCTGGTGAAATCGGTGGCGTAGCGGGTGAGCGGGTCCATATCGGCCTGCACGGTCGGCTTGTCCGCGCCGTTTTCCGCCAGCTGCGGGCGTTCGACGGATCCGCTCGTCAGCCGGTCAAATTGCTTGCGCAACTGCTCTCGGTTGATGTCCACCAGTGCCTTTGCCACCCGGGGCATCAGGTATCGGTCGGCATTCATCAGCAGGGCGAGGAATACCGCGCCGGAACGCAATTCGGTGTGGCCCAGTTCGGTGGAAGCCAGCAGCCAGGCATCCTGCATCAGCTCTACTAACAGCGGCGAGAAGGATGGATAGGGCTCAGCGCTTTGCGCCTCGCCGTGCAGGCTTTCCCCCACCAGCGGTTGCAGTTGCTGATGCTCAATGCCGGTATGCTCCAGAATCTGGCGCACGTCGGAGAACGGCGTTTCCAGAAGTTTGAACAGCAAATGCGCCGGGGTAATCTCGGCGCCCTGGCGGCTGATGCACAGGGCGGCTGAGGCTTCCAGGGCCTGGCGTGAAATGTCGTTGAGGCGCCCGATCAGCGCCGGCAGTTCTACCCGAATCACGTGGATATCCTTATTTCGGTAGTTGGTCGAGTACGCGCAGTACGTCCGTGATGCGCTCGTTCAGTGCCATGTTGTAGAGGGAGTAGATTCCGGCCATGGCCGCCACAAACAGACCAGCAATGCCCCAGACGGGCATGCCGCTGCGCAACCGGTTCCGGGTTGGTGTCACGTTCGCCATGGCCTCCGATAGAGGCTCCAGGTCCTGCTCCTCCCTTAAAGCTCTAAGTTGTTCGTGCAGGCCCCGGACAATCTGGTCGTATTCATCCCGACCGTTTTCCATCACCTTGTACCGGCCTTCAAAACCCAGACAGAGACACAGGTAGATGAACGACAGCATGTCACGATAACGGGCCGGTTCCTGCTCCATCCGGGCAAGAATGGCAAACACTTTTTCCCCACCCCAGGTCTCGTTGTGAAAGCGGGACAGCAGCGAGTGCTGTGACCAGACGCTGTGGGCGCCCCAGTCAGTTCCCAGCACTGCCTCGTCGATGAAGGCGCAGAGGACATACCGGTAGGCGACAACAACCGGCCGATCGTAACCCTCTTCCACCAGTTCCCGATCGATGGCGCCAATCTCATCCACCACCTGCTGGTAGAGGGTTTCCACCGCGCGATACTCTGCCAACCTGCGTATCCTGATGACCAGGCCAAGCAGTGGTGTGGCCGCGTCAATCAGACGGTTATGTTCCAACCCTCTGAGCTGGAACTGCTGGTCGACCCGGCCGTCCCTGTTGCCCTCACCTCCTCTCTGGCTGTCGGCAAAAATCAGATCACTGAACACACGGCTGCCGGAATTCCTGCTGCCATTGGGTAAGTCCATTACCTGTGCATCTGCCATGATTTAGCTCCTGATTGCCCAGAACTGCATTTCCATGCCCGGGAAACTGCCGGCCACGTGGAACGCGAAGCCGCTGGCGTTGTCGAGCATTTGCCAGGCCTGGCTCTGGTCGTCCAGGCGGAAGTACACGAAGCCGGCGTGGTAAGGCAACTGCCGGGGTGCAACCGGTAACGCAGCGAGCGGAATCCCCGGCAGCTGCAGGCTGATGAGGTCGCGGATTTTTTCCACGGAGGCCACCTTGCACTGCTGGGTGAACTGTTTGCGCAGATCGTCCAGCGGCATGTCGGCTTTGACCGCAAGAATGAATTCCGCATCCCGGACCAGCTGGGCATCCTGAACAGGAGCAACGGTCAGGCCGAACTGGCGCTGCTGGAGCTGGATAGCCAGGGCCCTCGGTTCCAGCACCGTACTCAGGGACTGCCGCAGAACCTGCATGAGCGGGCTAAAACAATCCTCAGGCAGATCGTGGTCATAGGCCGGATACTCCCTCGGCAAGCGCCCTTCATCGGTGAAGGTCACCAGCTCACCACAAAGTTCAAGCAGGGCTTCGAACAGCCGCTCGGGATGCAACTGACGCAGACGGGCCAGGTGCATGAACCTGGGATGAGCCCGGTTCAGCATCTGCAGCAACATAAAGTCCGCCACGTCGGCAACGCCGCCTTGCCCTGGGGCTCCGACACGCTCGGCGATATTGCGTGCCCGCTCCCGCATCAAGCCTGCCATTTCACCGACGAATCGCTGCAGCCTGGGTGCGGCTCGCACACTCAGCATGGTGGGGAGGAAGTTCGGATCCATCACCAGGCTTCCGTCCGGGCGCTTTTCAAGAATCCGGCCGATCGCCAGGGCTGCATAGGCGCTACGATCTTCCCGCTCCAGCATCAGGCGGGGCGCCACTCGGCCCACATCAATGGTGTGGGCATCGCCGTCGATCGAATGCAGGTCCCGGATTTCCCGGGAGTCTGCTCGGAACCGACCGGCTACAGGCGCGTCTGGCCATTCCACTTCCGCCAGGCTTTCACTGCCCAGAGGCAAGGCCAGATAGACGACCTGATTGGCCACTGAGGCATCGGTGATTTCCATCGGCTCCGGCATCACATCGTCCTGGGGAAGGCTGAAACGAGTGCCATCCGGGAATAGCCCGGATGCCCGAACCAGGCCAACCCGGCCGAAACTGAGGTACTCCGAGTTCAGTTCCAGGTCGCTGAAGCCGAACAGATAATCGGAGACCGCGAGCGCCCGCTCATTGATCTGGTGTTCCAGGTATCGCTGCTGTTGCTGGAAGTGTTGGGGCTTGATAAACAGGCCGTCACTCCAGACGACTCGATTGGTTACTGCCATCAGGTATCATCCGAATGCTTGAGTTGAACTTCCCGCTCCCGCAGGTTCACCAGCAGGTTGTAACGGCCCCCGATCGGATCCACCTTCACCACCTTTTTCCACTGGGACAGGTTGGGGTAGGCGTAAAAGGCAATGACGCCGATAAATCGGGTGTCCTCGCCAATTTCGAAGGGTTCGATGAACTTGAACTGGCCCGGCACCAGGGAATAATCGCTGTGGTCCACATAGTTCTGGCCCAGGGACGACTCCAGGTCGCTCAATAGCTGGTCGAAATCCCCGGCCATCAACAGTGAGCTGTCGCGCATCTCGATGATCTGAAAGGCAATGGGCGTGGGCGCCAGGGATTCATTCGGGTTTACATCCGGTTCAGCCACCATGGTCAGACCGACCCGGCTGGGCAGATCCTCAGGGTATCCAACCGGGATATCCGGGTCCCAGAGCACTTTTGCGGTTTTGGTGACCGCGTTATAGGGGGTGCTGCATCCGGCAAGCACGAATACGATGGCCAGCAAACTCCATTTGCAGGTCTTCACAACGGGTTCTCCCTCTGTAGTTGGCGCAGGTTCTGGTCGTAAGCCTGTTCGAACACTTCCTGGAACAAACGCTCGAATCCCTGCTGACGACTGGATTTCAACTCTCGGTAATAGTGCTGGTACATATCCCAGGCCCAGCGTCCCTCGTCCTCGTTCTGGCGTAGTCCCCGACGGTAACCATGGAAACGACGCAGCAAAGCCTCGGGAGAAAAGGCGTGCAGGATGGCCTCCAGCGCCTCGCTGATGGCGTCACGGGTTGCCTGCTGGTGCTGATTCAGGCTCTGCAGACTCTCCCGGACTGCTGCCGGCGCCGACAGGTGAACCGGGCTGCGGTGGCTGGCGAACAGGGTCTGCACGGTATCCTCATAACCCTCACCCAACCGCAGTGGATTATCCTCAATGGGTTGCAGGCGGGTTCGCAGCGCCTGATGCCTGCTGTCTTCTCCCTGGTGCAGTGCCAACAGCCCTTCTACGGTCGCCTTCAGTGTCTGCCCCGCTTCCTCCAGGAACAGACGCATCTCATCGCTGTCGGCAAAGTCCAGCCCGGCTTCCATACCCCGCAACAGGGGAGCACCACTGATGTGTTTACTGCTCTTATCTGAAGGCTCCTGGCGACCAGCGCTCTTTGCAATCTCAGACATCCTGTCTTTTTCTCCTTTGCGAACGGGCAGGCCCATCGCTACGTCTCGGTTTTCACGGTACTCATCCGAAACCTCCCTTTCAGCGGCGCGCCAGGAGGTCTCGCTGGCCATCAGCGCGTCAGGATCCGACGTCTGTTCGTCCGGCTGATCGTTCCAGGGTGCCAACGGGTCATCACTGGCTGCCTCCCCGGCTACCCGGCCAAAATTCTGCAGCGGCTCCGGGTCTGGGGTCGGTCCGGTTGAGCTCTCAGCTCGCAGCAACGGTCCTTCATCGACATTAACCAGTTGCCCGGCCCGCTCTGCTTCACCTCTCTCCAGCAAAGGTTCACCAAAACCCTCGGCCATCTCCGCACGAAGTTGATAGCGGCCAATGCTGACGGTATCACCAGGATTCAGTCGTGCCCGACGGCCCCGGCCGACAGGCTGACTGGCGCTATTGATGTAGGTCCGGCCACTGCGATCGATCAGGCAGAAACCGCCATCCAGAAACCGGATTTCCGCGTGGCCGGGAACCGCACCCGTTCGATGAGAAGATAACCGCCAGGTATCACTGGCTGCGGTGCCGATGGAGCCGCCTCGAACGCTGAAACAGTGCTCTGCGGTAACCCCACCGCCGGCAACGGTCGGATTGGTGACGGTCAGTTTCAGGCCCTCGGCCTTTGGTTCATCCATGAATACCTTCCCTGCCGGAATTACCGGCGAATCTGAATCCGGACTGCCGGTCGGCGCCGGGCCTTCTCCGGTGTCACGAAAGAATTCCAGCCCAGCCGCACATCCTCGCCCAGCTCCATGGGGCGAACGTCCTTCGGACGCATCTGAAGCTCCAGGTCGTAGGCCAGTTGCTCCCGTGTAGCGAACTCCACGAGTTTGACCAGGCGCTGGTGGTCCTGGCCATTGGGCAGGAAATCCGCAAAACGCTGTCGGCTCAGATTCCTCAACCGGAGCACGAATTTGCCACTGCGATCCCGGATGGCCGATCCCACCAATGTGTTGCTGCCCAGACAGGCGTTGGCCTGGCCCAGTCGGGTCTGCTGATCATCGGCGATGGTCACCTTGCGCAGGACCCACTGTTCAACACTGACATCGTCCAGATCGAAGCAATGAGCGACGATACCGCTCACCACCTCCGGCGACCGGCTGCGACCGGCCATCAAGCCGGAATAGGCCAGCATCTTTGACCAGTTAACCGGTGTCGCCTCCCGCAACCGGCTGTCGCCGAGCCCGATCAGGGCAAAGATCAGCTCTGAAAAGCCATCCGAGGCACCCGGTTGAAACCGAACGTAGTAGCGATATTTGCGCCACGCCCGATGGAACAGCGTGACCAGGCGATGATTGAAAAAATCAAGAAAATGCCGCCGGATGCCCAGATTCTGCCCCGCTTCCCAGGCCAGATCTTCAAGGTAATAGCCCGGCAACGGCGACTGTGAGCCGTGCAACCCCAGAAAGCTGACTTCCATCTGATACGGCGCGTGCTCGTGCTCCGGCGAAAGCGCCGAAACCACATCGCTGCCGGGAAACCCCAGACCCGCAGAGGCAGAAAACCGGATCCGCTCCTGGCGGGGTTGGTCTTCGCTGTTTCGCTCCAGATCGTCCCCGTGGTGCCGGTGAATCAGATCCACCAGCTGAAAAAAACTATAGCGTCGCGCATTGCCCAGGACGGGTTGCAGCTCGGCTACATCAGAGGCTGCTGACCTTGCTGTAACGTCCATGTGTACCGTTCCTGATTATCAGTGTTCACCACTTCCAGTTGGTGAAATGCGTTGATGCTGGCGTACAGGGCGAAGAACTGGCTGAGAACTGTGCCGAACAGGTACAGATCACCCTCCGATGCAAACGCCTGCTGATCCAGTTTCAGCACTGAGCGGATCCCCCGCACCGGCAGCCCCTTGACCATCCGGTCAACCGGAGCTGTCTCGATCCCGATAATGCCAGCCAGTCGTTTCTGGGACACCCGTTCTGCCTGGCGGTCCACCAGAGCCCGGAAATCGTAGACTCTAAGCACCGTGCGCAGGGCGTCCACATCCAGCATCGACAGATAGTTGAGGGACAGGTTCGAGATCAGCGTCCACAACAGGCTGCCGTCCAAGGTTGGCCGCAGCGTCGCGGTGGGCCTTGTGATGTTGCTGAAAGTGGCGAAAGCAGGCGTGCTCTCGGTGGCCATGCAGATTTCGCCCACAGCCAACTGGCTGGGCAACTGGCGGTTGGTGCAGGTAAGCGTCAGGGAGATCGCTTCCTGCCGGCTCAGGCACTCGGACTCATCGCCCCGAACGAAAGCCATGTAGTGGTCAAAGCCGTCACCGCGCACACTGTCCCGTGCCCGAACCCGGTAGTACAGGGCGTTGCGGCCGCGATCCCGCTCCACCTCGTGCTGGAAGCTCTCGAATGCGGTGTAGATGCGCGGTTCACCGCGCCCGGACCGGCCCTCCAGCCAGCCTTCGACCTGCTCGATGCTGAACACCTCGTAGTGGTCCGGGGAGCGGCTGGACGGCGAGATGCGGTACTCGGTCTGGCGGCCGTTAAGATCCACCGGTTCGCCCTCGTGGGTAAACAGGTTGACCGCCGGCGTGCAGTAGAGCTGGAAATTCTCCTCCCGCACTTTCACATCCGGTGGCAATATCCGGCTGAAATGGAAACGCAGGCTGATTTCGTCCGCCTGTACTGCCGGCAGCCGTTTGGAAACGCCATGGATGTCCACGAAACGGAAGGCCTCAGGGAAGCTGAGGTATTCCTGCAAAATGCGGTAGCCGGGGTATGCGTTCTTTGGGTACGGCAGCAACGCTTCGTCATTGCCGAAGCCTACCGGCTGCAACAGTGAGGCAGGCAGGCGATAAACAGCGTCACCCACCACCAGATCAATGCGTTCCAGATAGTGGTTCAACCAGAGAAAAAGGGTTTCGGCGATATGACTCTCGCCGCCCAGATAAAAGCGCAGGCTGTCCATGCCCAGTGACGACAGAGGCTGATCAGTGTGCAGTGCCAGGTCCACGGTCACTGAGGACACTTCCCGTGAGTGCTCTGCATGGGCCGCGGCAACACTCACAGGAAATACATCCACCGCCCGGCAAGTGCGGAACCGACACTGGGTCTGACGATTCGCATCGCCCAGCGGACGGCTCTTGATCTCGGTATGACGCTCTACCCTCTGGCGTTCACTGATTGCATGCAACTGCGGATCAAAGCGCATAATCGTACAACTGGGTACCGGCCGCAGATAGTTCGGCCACAGCATGTTCAGCAGGGAGTGGGTAATCTCAGGGAATTCGTCCTCCACCTTTTCCCGCAGCTTGCCGGTCAGGAAGGCAAAACCCTCCAGCAGTCGTTCCACATCCGGATCGGTGCTCTGCTCGGAGAGAAAGCGGGTGAGCTGCGGGTGGGCGTCCGCGAATTCCCGGCCCTGAAGCCTGAGAAAGCTTAATTCGTCTCTATAAAAGCGATTCAACTTCATACAACTACCCAATCCTTGGGAGTATGAGCCGGTCGGTATACTTTTCTTCCGGGAAAAAACAACTCGCTGCGCTCAGACATCTTTTTTCCCTGCAGAAAAGCATCCCTACCGACTCTCGCCATCCTTGGTGTTTACTGATCGTTTCCGTCACACCACCTGGTAGTAACGTTTGTCATCCAGAACCAAATCTATGGTGGTTTTGTCGTCTTTCGAACCGACGTTGAGATAGACCGTCACCTGAAACCGCAATTGCAACGGGTCCGGTCCCTGCGGCAGATTGACCACATCCACACGCTTCACCCTGGGTTCGAACTTTTCAATGCACTGCCGGATCGCGCCTCGGATCTGGACGCTCAGATCGTGGGTGCCGAGCGTGGCGTCGTTGAAGTCCAGCAAGCCCAGGTCCGGTACGCTGGCACTGTTGCCCGGGTGGGCGTTCAGCAGCCGAACCAGATGGCGCTTGATGGATTCCACAACGTGGGTGACGTCTCCCATACTCTGGCCGGCCGGTTCGGCTGCCTGTTCCAGTCGTTCGAACAGGCTGCCGCTGCCGGCCTGCGATCCGTCGCTGGCCGAGTGCCGGAACACGGATCAGTCCTTGTCCAGCCGGCCAACCAGTGACAGTTCGAAGTTGGCACCCATGTACTTGAAGTGGGGACGCACGGCCAGGGACACCTGGTACCAACCCGGATCGCCTTCCACGTCAGAGACGGTGACCTGTGCCGCGCGTAGGGGGCGGCGGCTGCGGACTTCCGCGGGCGGATTTTCCTGATCGGCCACGTACTGGCGAATCCATGTGTTCAACTCCCGCTCCAGGTCCTGGCGCTCTTTCCATGAGCCGATCTGCTCCCGCTGCAGCACTTTGATGTAGTGGGCCAAACGGTTCACGATCATCATGTACGGCAGCTGTGTGCCCAGCTTGTAGTTGGTCTCCGCCTCCTTGCCTTCCTTGGTGTTCGGGAACTGCTTGGGTTTCTGCACCGAGTTGGCCGAGAAGAAGGCTGCGTTGTCGCTGCCCTTGCGCATGGTCAGGGCGATGAAACCCTCGTCGGCCATTTCGTATTCGCGACGGTCGGTGATCAGCACCTCCGTCGGGATCTTGGCCTCAAGCTGGCCGAACGACTCGAACAGGTGCACCGGCAGGTCCTCGACGGCGCCGCCGCTCTGAGGACCGATGATGTTCGGGCACCAGCGGTACTTGGCGAAGCTTTCGGTCAGGCGGGTGGCCAGCAGATAGGCGGTGTTACCCCACAGGTAGTGCTCGTGATCGCCCGAGACGTCTTCCTTGTAGTTGAAGCTGCGCACCGGGTTTTCCGTAGGATCGTACGGCACCCGCAACAGGAAGCGCGGCGAAGTGAGGCCCAGATAGCGGGCGTCTTCAGATTCACGCAGGGAGCGCCACTTGGCGTATTTCGGGCCCTCGAACACGGCCTTCAGTTCCTTGATGGCCGGCAGTTCCTGGTAGCTGTCGACGCCGAAGAACGACGGAGCTACGGAGGACAGAAACGGCGCATGGGCCATGGCACCTACCGAGGACACGTACTGTAGCAGCTTCATGTCCGGCGTCGACGGGGTAAACGCGTAGTTGCCCACCACGGCGCCCACCGGCTCACCACCGAACTGGCCATATTCCGTGGAATAGATGTGCTTGTAGAAACCGGTCTGGGTAACGTCCGGCGCGAATTCGAAGTCTTCAAGTAACTCGGTCTTGGTGGCGTGAAGGATGTCCACCTTGATGTTCTCGCGGAAGTCGGTGCGATCGACCATCAGCTTCAGGCCGCGCCAGGAGGATTCGAGCTCCTGCAGCTTGGGCGCGTGCAGGATCTCATCCATCTGGGCGCTGATCTTGCGATCCAGCTCCACCACCATCTGGTCCACCAGGGCCTTGTTGACCGGCTGGCCTTTTTCGTCGCTTTTCAGCAGGTTGGCAATAAACGTTGCCACGCCCTTGCGGGCAACATCGTAACCCTCATCCGCCGGCGCCATGCGGCTGTTGGCCATGACCTGGTCCAGCAAGGACCCTTCGGCAACGGATTCGGAGGCAGCAGAGTGCTGCACGGCAGTATCAGACATACCACGTCCCTTTAGTACGTTTTGAATTCAATCGAACGTTATGAGTGTACGTTCGCTTACTCGTTGCTGTCGGTAGCCAGTTCCAGTTCGGCCAGCAGCTTGTCCCGTGCGTCGTCGTTGTCCAGCAGTTCCTGCAGCTTGGAACGGAACGACGGTACGTTACCCAGTGGGCCTTTCAGGGCCACGAGGGCTTCCCGCAGCTCTATCAACTTATTCAGCTCAGGCACCTGACGGGCGACACTGTCGGGGGAAAAATCATCGAGGGTCTGGAATTCCAGGTTTACCGGTAGTTCGTCGGTTTCCTCATCCAGTTTGTTGGTCACAGTGGTAGAAAGGGTCAGGCCGGCTTCTTTCATGACAGAACGGAAATTGTTCTTGTCGACGGAAATGGCCTTGCGATCTTCGATGGGGGTTTCTTCGGCGTGTCCCTTGAAATCGCCAACCACGAACATTTTCAGCGGCAATTCGGTTTCGGCCTGCTGATCTCCGGTGGCGGGGACATATTTAATATTGATGCGCTCTTTAGGCGCGACGGAACCGTCTTTTGAAGACATGCGCTTGCTCCCTGTGCAAATCATTTGCAGTTGTTCAATCCCTTGTACGCACCTTCCTGGCACGCAACGCCAAAAACTGTACACAGATCATTTGTCTTTCTCAAGCAAAAACTGGCCAGCATTATTCCGGAATGTGCACCCGGGCAAGCTTTTGCCAGAACCCCGGCATTTCCCCTTCCGACAATTCCCTGGAAAGATTCAGTCAATGACGGAGCCGGCGGCTGTGGCTATACTCGGCCAACAAACAGGACCAAAGTAGAACCATACGGAGATCAACATGAGTGACCTGAAAACCCGCTTCAACGAAGCCGTCAACTACATCCAGACCGCCGAAGGCGACTTCAAGCCCTCCAACGAGATGAAACTGGAATTCTATGCGCTGTACAAGCAGGCCACCGAGGGCGATGTGTCCGGCAAGCGCCCGGGCATGATGGATTTCGTGGGCCGCGCCAAATTCGATGCCTGGGAGAAACTCAAAGGCATGTCCAGCGATGACGCCATGCAGAAGTACATCGACAAGCTCGAAGCCCTGAAGTAATCGGCCTTCCAGTCCAGACTCTGGTCAGAAAATGACCAGAGTCAATCTTCCTGAATAAAGCTTTGCGCTCGTAAATCTCTTGTCATAAGATGCGCCCAAAATAACAATACCAATTCATCAGCAAGAGTTATTTATGGACATCACAGAAGCGCTGGAACAGTCCCAGCCAGGCTTGGTGGCACGGGTCAAGGACGCCATTCATCAGCACAAGCTCAATCAACGCTCAGAGCAGACCTACCTGCACTGGATCACCCGATTCGTGCTGTTCAGCGACATGAAAGATCCCGATGCACTGGCCAATGAAGACCGCCAGAAGTTTTTGGACTACCTGAACGAACGCATGCGGGTATCCCGGGCGCGTTTCAATCAGGCCAGCCAGGCGCTGACATTTTTCTACGAAGATGTACTTGGTAAGACGCCCGCGGGGGACAACGGCTGCGCAGCAGCCTGAACGCCTGTCTCAACGCTCGTTCATATTGATGTTCAGCGCGTCGTAGGTGCGGTTCTCGGGTGGGCGGATCACGTAGTTGTTGCTGTGAGTCTGCCCGGGAATGGATTTTGGATTGCTGAAACGGAACTCCACCGGGATCTGTGAGCGGCCAAGGTCAGTGCGGCTGTCACCGGGGCGAAGACCAAGCGGATCGAGGTAAAAGTCGTCTTCGACCCTTGGTTTGAGCGGTACGCCCGCAGCCGGAGCTGTCAGACCACCTTCAATGACCGTATTGGCCAGAGTTTCCTCCTCCATGGAATTCAGCTGGATGGTGTGAATGGTAGAGCGCTCTTCATACTTGAAAGCGCTTTCCTGATTGTCGCTCTGGGCAAACACCCCACCTGCAACGGCCCACGCCGCGACAAGCCCCGCCAACACTAACGGCCTGCTTACCCTGCGCTGAACGATTCCGACTTTTCCACGCTTACCCATGGCATTTCCCCGGCAGACGATCCTGTCTGCGACCAGTTGCGACAAATTTTGATCAGTTTATCGACAAATCCGTCAAGCTGCCCGGGCACTCGCCAATTTTGTGACATCATTCACTTGTCGTCTTCAGGCGCCTGGTAGCGAATACCCACCACGAACACCGACTTCCAGCCTTCGGGGGTGCGAACGCTCACCTCGTCGTCCAGTCGTTTGCCAATCAGCGCCCGGGCCAGGGGGGAGTTGATGCTGAGATAGCCTTTGGTCAGATCGAACTCATCCGCGCCGACAAGACGATAGGTCTGTTCCTCACCGTCTTCGTCTTCCACCGTCACCCAGGCACCAAAGAACACTTTTTCCCGGTCATCCGGCAGACGGTCAACCACGGTCAGCTCTTCAAGGCGTTTGCTCAGGAAGCGGACCCGGCGATCGATTTCCCGCAACTGCTTCTTGCCGTAGATGTATTCCGCGTTCTCGGACCGATCGCCAAGGGCAGCAGCTTCACGTACGGCCTGGGTAACCTCCGGGCGTTTCACCTTCCAGAGATACTGCAATTCTTCCCGCAGGGCCTGTTCGCCCTCCGGCGTGATGTATCTGGGGCGCGGGCCACCATTACCGGGAACCTGACTCATTGGTCTTGTAACGTCCTCTGCAGCTGGAAATCAGAAAAATTCAGGGCATAAAAAAACCCCGTAAAAACGGGGTAAGGCTAGCGCTGTGCTGGAGGGAGAAGCAAGCAACAAATCTGCAGGCTTCCAAAGCTACAGTTTCAATTATGCACACCGTTGGTTACACCATCGTGGCCGAGGAATTACCTTTTAGTCAGGGTATCGATGAACGCTGGCACCCGGAATTAGGTTGCAGACTCTAGGAACGAAGCATAGCGTTGGTGTTATACGTTTTTGCAGATTCCACTTTTGGAGAAATCAACATGAATACCGAAACGCTGCTGAATATGGCTCTCAATGGCGTGGATGCCCTTGGCTATCGTCTGGATCAGTACGGAATCACCGGCAAGGTCAACCGGCACAACATCGCGGCTTTCCTGGCGGCAGAACAGAAGCATCTGGAAGGCGAATGGGACAGCATTCAGGTACGGGTAAATCGTCGCCGTTCGCAATTTGAGAAGATTACCCACGAGATCGAATCCCGCAAAGATGCGCTGATCGGCCCGGTGCTTTCGAAGATCAACCGGTTCCGCGCCAGTCAGTGAGTCTTCACGCCGGTGGATTGAGAGGCGGCTTGGGTTTCCCCGGCCGCCGAATCTGCCGACTGCTCTGCCTGGGTCGCTCGAATGCGTTTGCGGGCCTCGCTAAAGGCAGGGATCTTTACAGCCACAGTCAGCCCCGGCGACTCTTCTCCCGGATGAGTATCGCTCAAAACGATCCGGCCCTGGTGGATTTCCGCAACAGCGCTCACCAGGCTCAGGCCCAGCCCGTTCCCCGGTAACGAACGGCTCTTGCCCACTCGATAAAAGCGCTGGAAAACCTGGTCTTTCTCCGCATCGGGAATACCGATGCCACTGTCGCGAACTTCGAAGACGGCTTCCGAATCTTCCCGCCGAACCGAGACGCCTATAACGCCGTGTTCAGGCGTGTATTTGATGGCATTATCAATCAGGTTGCTGACCATCTGGAACAGGAGGTCCCGGTCACCCTCGATCTTCACACCGCTTTGCAGATCCTGTTCAAACGATTGGTCTTTGTCCTCGGCCAGGGCTTCATAGAGTTCGCAGGCATCCGCAACCAGCTCGTCCAGAGGCACAGGTTTCATGTCTGCGGTATTGCCGCGGGTTTCCAAACGTGCGATGCGCAACAGAGCGTTGAAGGTGGCCAGCAACTGGTCGGCTTCCGCCACTGCGCGGCCCGCCTGCTCCCTTGCTTCATCGTTATCCACCGACATCAGTGTGTTTTCCAGCTGGTTGCGCAGTCGGGTCAGGGGGGTGCGCAAATCGTGGGCAATGCTGTCGGAGACGTGCCGGATGCCTTCCATCAGGTACACAATCCGGTCCAGCATCTGGTTCAGGTTTTCTGCCAGCTGGTCAAAATCATCGTCGGTGCCACGAGTTGGAATTCTCAGGGACAGATGGCCGTTCATGATCCGGCGGGAGGTGTTGTTGATAACCTCGATGCGCCGGGTCGTACTTCGGCTCATCAAGAAACCACCGAGTAACGCCAAGGCAAGGGTGATTCCCATTCCCCAGTTGATGGCGGTTTCGATCACCCGCTTCAGGTTGGTAAGTTCGTCGACATCGCGCCCCACAAGCAAGCGCATGCCACCCTGCACCTCGAAGATGCGGGCTCGGGCCAGACGCTCGGGCCCGTTCCAGCCCACCGATTCGTTCAGAGTGAAATTGATCCAGCCACTTTCGGAACGACTGCCTTCCGGCCAGGTTTCAATATTGCCGGCCAGCTTGAGGAAATCGTCGGTCGTCAGCAGGTAGATGGATTTGGCGTTAGGGTCGCGGGCAACACGCTCACGGATAATGGTGATCAGGCCGTTCACACCACGGCCACGATACTGCTCCGCCAGACCGGCGATCTCCGCCTCGATGGTTTCGTCGGTCTGGGCGGTCATGAAGCCCGCCGTACGCCAGTAGATAAAGGCCAGTAACAGGAATACCGAGGTGGCAAACACCACCATGTACAGCAGGGCTAGCTGGAAGGATGATGTCCTGAGCTGGCTAAGCAGTTTCACGTAACATGTACCCTGCACCCCGGATGGTCTGCAGTAAGGGTGTATCGAATTCCTTGTCGATCTTGGCTCTCAGCCGGCTGATGTGCACGTCAATCACGTTGGTCTGGGGATCAAAATGATAATCCCAGACCTTCTCCAACAGCATGGTCCGGGTCACCACCTGACCGGCATTACGCATCAGGTACTCCAGCAAACGGAATTCCCGGGGCTGGACATCGATATTCTGTCCGGCCCGCTTGACAGTCCGCGCCAGAAGATCCATTTCCAGATCCGCCACCCGCAATACCGTTTCGGTCTCTGCGGACTGGCGATTACGACGAACCAGGGATTCGATCCGAGCCAACAGTTCGGTGAACGAAAACGGCTTGGTCAGGTAATCGTCGCCACCGCCTCGCAAACCTTCAACACGGTCGTCTACATCACCCAGGGCACTGAGAATCAAAACCGGCACCTGGTTTCCAGTCGCCCGCACGGTCTTGATAATGGAGAGACCGTCCATGCCGGGCAGCATGCGATCTACAATCATGATGTCGTAATCTTCGCTGGCCGCCATCATCATGCCTTCCTTGCCATCGGCCGCATGGTCGACCACGAAGTCGGATTCCTTCAGCCCTTTGACAAGATAATTTGCAACGTCCTGATCGTCTTCGATTACCAGCGCTTTCACCGGTTCTCCTCCCGATAGCGGATTACAGATAGGACAAGGGTACGAAGAAGTTGGCAACCCGGCCAGTTACGATCTTGTAAGAGGGTGTCGCCAATGGCGACGGTCAGAGCTTGCCTGAAAACCAGCCAAGACTGTCGCCCGTTGCCCCGGTAGGCCGGTATTCCGCGCTTACCCAGCCGTCATACCCCATGGCATCGATGGCCGCAAAAACATTCGAAAAGTTAATCTCCCCGGTACCGGGCTCGTGTCGGCCGGGGTTGTCGGCAAACTGAATGTGGCCGATCCAGGGCAACAGGCACTCCATGGAGCGCACCAGATCCCCTTCCATAATCTGCAAGTGGTAAAGGTCGTACTGCAGGCGCACGTTGTCCGCATCCACTTCCTCAATCAACGCAAGTACCTTGCCGGAGGTATCCAGAACAAAGCCTGGCATGTCCACGCGCGAATTGATGGCTTCCAGACACAGGGTGATACCCTCCTCCGCAAGCCTGGGGGCTGCCCAGGCGACATTGTTCGCCAGCGTGTTCCAGGCAATCTCATCTGAGACATGATCGGGTTTCAGGCCCGCCAGGCAGTTTAGCCGCCGACAGCCCAGGGCTTTGGCATAGTCGATCGCCTGATCCACGCCGGCCTGGAACTCCTCAACCCGGTCCGGCAGGCAGGCGATACCCCTCTCCCCAGCATCCCAGTCGCCGGGCGGCAGGTTGAACAACACCTGGGACAGTTTGTTATCGTTCAGAAGATCCTTGAGCAGGTCTTTGGGGTAGGCGTAAGGGAACAGATACTCCACCCCCTCAAAGCCGGCGGCCCGGGCCATGGCGAAGCGCTCGGGGAAATCCACTTCCGTAAACAGCATCGACAGGTTGGCAGCAAAACGGGGCATGGCGTGATTACTCCTTCGGGCCGCGGCCAAGGGAGCCAAGCAGGGCACCGTTCAGATGCTCCAGCTCCAGCAACAGGCCGCTATGGTCGACATCACTGTGGCCATTCGCCACCAGCGACAGGTACTCGTTGTGAGTCTGCTGGGCCAGGGGCAGGGTCAGCCCTTCCGCCCGGGCCTCATCCAGGATCATCCGCATGTCCTTGAGCTGAATCCGTGCTGGCGCACCGGGGGCAAAGTCACGGTCAATCATCCGCTGCCCATGCAGCTCCAGAATCCGGCTACCAGCGAACCCACCCAGCAACGCCTCTCGGACGGCCGATGGATCCGCACCCCCTTTCGCCGCAAGCAGCAGCGCCTCGGACACGGCACCAATGGTGATTCCAACAATAGCCTGATTGGCCAGCTTCGCCAATTGCCCTGAGCCCACAGGCCCGATACGGGTGCATTTGCCGAGCGCTTCAAACACCGGCCGGGCACGATCGACATCGGCTTCGGAACCACCCGCCATAATACTCAGACGAGCTTCCGCAGCACCTACAGTACCTCCGGACACCGGCGCATCCACATACCCAGCACCCCGCTCCGCCGCCAGCTCAGCATGCCGCCGGGCCACAGAAGGCTGGATGGAGCTCATATCAATCACCAGCGCCCCCGGCTTCAGTGCCTCAAGAGCCCCCTGCTTAACCAGCACCTGCTCCACCACATCGCTGTTCTCCAGCATGGTGATCACCACATCGGCATTGGCAACCGCCTCCGCCGGGGATTTGCCAATGGTTGCTTCAGAGGCAAAGGGCTCGCACTTGCTAGACGTGCGGTTCCACAAGGTCATCGGAAAGCCCGCGTTCAGGAGGTTACGGGTCATGGGCGCGCCCATGAGGCCGATACCGAGAAATGCGATATGAAGGTGTTTATCAGTCATATTTCAGGCCTTTGCACAAAGGTTTGAGAAGGGATTGGGTGGGCCTTTCCAAAACCGTGCGGAGCCATGGATGGCGGAGCCGAGCGTACATGGACGTATTCACAGCGTGTTTTGGAAAGGCCCACCCAATCGCTTCTGCCCCCAAGGTAAAGTTTCCGATTATACAAACAAAAACGCCACCAACCGGAACCGGTGGTGGCGTTTTAACGACTCAGTCGCGGGATTGGGCCGCCTGGTCAGGCCGCCTCAACCATCTGCATGCGAATCTTCTTCATCGCATTTTTCTCAAGCTGCCGGATGCGCTCCGCCGACACGCCGTATTTGTCCGCCAACTCATGCAACGTCGACTTGCTTTCGGACAACCAGCGCTCCCGAAGAATATCCTGGCTGCGCTCATCCAGCTGCTCCAGAGCCTGCATCAGCCTGCCGTTGGAATCGTCGGACCAATCGGCGTTCTCCAGTTGAGTGGCCGGATTGCTGCGAGCATCTTCCAGATAATACGCCGGTGCCTGATAAGCGTTATCGTCATCGTCGTCCTGCGGACCATCGAACGCCGTATCCTGGGAAGCCAGTCGGCCTTCCATTTCACGGACCACCCGTGGCTCGACACCCAGATCTTCGGCAACCGCGTTCAGCTCATCATGGCTGAGCCAGGCAAGCTTCTTCTTCTGGCTGCGCAGATTGAAGAACAACTTGCGCTGGGCCTTTGTAGTGGCCACTTTCACAATCCGCCAGTTGCGCAGAATAAACTCGTGAATCTCTGCCTTGATCCAGTGAACGGCAAAGGACACCAGGCGCACACCGTATTCCGGATTGAACCGTTTGACCGCCTTCATCAGGCCAACGTTACCTTCCTGAATCAGATCCGCCTGAGCCAGACCATAACCCGAATAGCTCCGGGCAATGTGAATCACAAAGCGCAGGTGAGACATAACCAGCTGACGGGCGGCCTCTACGTCGCCCTCATAATGGAGCCTTTCAGCCAGCTCCCGTTCTTCGTCCACTGTGAGCACCGGGATGCGGCTCGCAGCCTGAATGTAAGACTCGAGATTCTGACCCGGAACCAGTCTGTCAACCAGTTGTAAACTCGTACCCATGCTCTAACCTCCGAACCCGACGGCCCTTAAATATACCAACTACTTTTTGGACCGCCAAGAACTCTGAAAGTTCCCGAAATCTCCAGTAAAACGTTCTAAATCAACTACCTGAAAATTTCACCTTGGCTTTGCTGGCTTCGAAATTACGCCAGCAGAAGCTGTTTCTTCAATACGGTTTTCCCGCTATCCGGATCATCCGCCTCCGGCAATATCACCCGGCTCCATGTCATCCAGATGACGTTTCACAGCGACCCAGGCGCCCAGCCAGCCTAGCAGCATCGCAACAATTATCAACGCCAGTGCCCCATCAAACTGCAAACCGTCGAGGGAAAAATCACTCCGATACAGCCCTGCCAGCCGCTCTATGGGCCCGCTGAGCCACCACAGAGACAACTGCAACAGAATCAGCGCCACAATCCCGCCACCGAGCCCAAACCATGCGCCGGTGTACAGAAAGGGCCTGCGGACAAAGCTGTCCGTTCCGCCCACCAGTTTCGCAACCAGAATTTCGTCCCGGCGACTCTCAATCGAAAGACGGACCGTGTTGCCGATCACCAGCACAACCGCAGCAGCCAGCAGAATCGCCAGTGCCCAGACCGCACGGGCCAGAAGATCCGTCATGGCGTTCAGACGCTGCAACCAGCCGAGGTCCACCTGAACCCGCTCGACGCCTTCCATGCCTTCAATAAACCGAACAAGGCCTTCCACCCCCTCGGTGGAACGGGCGCCTTCCTCAGGGGTAATCAGCAGGGTATGTGGCAGAGGGTTGTCTTCGAGATAATCCAGGGCATCTTCCAGGCCCGATGAGGCCCGAAATTCTTCCAGGGCCTGGTCCCGATCAACCAGCTCGACACCGGCCACCCGGCCGTCGCTGGCAATGTCACTGCTCAACACCCGTGCCCGCTCAAGCGGCACAGTCAGCTCAATGTAAGCGGTCACCCGGGCACTGCTTTCCCAGCCCGCACTTACGCCCTGGAGACTGGTGAGCAGCAACAGCAGCGCCACCGGCAAGGCCAGGGCAACGCCCATCACGGTCCAGGTCATCAAACTGGCCACCGGATTGCGCCAGAGACGCCGGGCACTATCCTCGGCAACCTTGCGATGATGGGTGAAATAGCTCTCAGCCTGCTCACGCCAGGGCGACCGGGCCTTGTTGGCGCCTCGTGCAGGTTGCGGCTTTTTACGCGGATCAGCGGCCACTGACACCTCCGCCAATAACCGAGGTGCCGCCAGCAACCAGGCGACCATGATCCAGCTTCAATGTTCGCCGCCCCATCTCATTGATCAGGGCAATATCGTGGGTTGCGATCAACACGGTAACGCCCACCTGGCTGAACTGCCCGAACAGATTCATGATGTCGGCGGACAGCGCCGGGTCCAGGTTACCTGTCGGCTCATCCGCCAGCAGTACCGGGGGTTTGTTGACCACCGCCCGGGCAATACCGACGCGCTGCTGCTCACCGCCGGAGAGCTGCATCGGGTTCATTTTTTCCTTCTGCAACAACCCGACCTTGTCTAGCGCTGCGCGCACACGCCGGCCGGTGTCTCTGGGTGAAGCACCCATGACTTCAAGGGGCATGGCGACGTTGTCGAAAACGGTGCGATCGAACAACAACTGGTGGTTCTGGAAGACCACGCCGATATGGCGTCGGATATAGGGAATCTGGCGGCGGGGCAAGCGGTTCAGAACCTGTCCACCTACCACCACCTCGCCGGCACTGGGGCGTTCCATCACCATGATCAGTTTCAGCAGGGTACTTTTACCCGCACCGGAATGGCCGGTCAGAAACGCCAGCTCGCCGCGCTCCAGGCCAAAGTTGACCTGACGCAGGGCGGTATGATCACTGTCGTAGCGCTTGGTGACCTGGCGAAACTCAATCATGGGCGGTTTCCGCGCGGCTGGATTCCGGGCTATTCGTCAAACAGGGCATCCACAAAGGTTTCGGCATCGAAGCTGCGCAGATCATCCACCTGCTCACCAACACCAATAAACCGGATCGGCAACTGCAACTGACGGGCAATGGCAAACACAATACCGCCTTTGGCCGTGCCGTCCAGTTTCGTCAATGTAATGCCACTCACGCCCACAGCCTGCTGGAACACCTGCGCCTGGCTCAGGGCGTTCTGGCCGGTGCCCGCATCCAGCACCAGCATGACTTCGTGGGGCGCAGATTCGTCCAGTTTCTTCATCACACGGACCACCTTCTCCAGCTCCTGCATCAGGTTATCCTTGTTCTGCAGACGACCGGCGGTATCGGCGATCACGACATCTACGCCACGGGATTTGGCTGACTGGATGGCATCGAAAATCACCGAGGCACTGTCAGCACCGGTGTGTTGTGCCACCACCGGCACATTGTTGCGCTCACCCCAGACCTGCAACTGCTCGACCGCCGCAGCACGGAAGGTATCGCCGGCGGCCAGCATGACCGATTTGCCTTCGTTCTGGAATTTCTTGGTAAGCTTGCCGATGGTGGTGGTCTTGCCCACGCCGTTCACGCCCACCATGAGGATGACGTAGGGGGTCTTGCCGGAGTCGATTTCCAGGGGCCTGGTCACATCCTTCAGCAGCCCGTGCAATTCATCCCGTAACGCCTGTCGCAGGGCCTCACCGTCCTTGAGCTGATTGCGCTCAAGTTTGTCGGTGAGCGATTCAATGATCTCAGAAGTGGCGGTAACGCCAACATCCGCCATTAACAGCGTGGTTTCGATTTCCTCGAGCAGGTCCTCATCAATTTTCTTGCTCAGGGAGAACAGGTCTGACAGACCACCGGTCAGGCTCGCCCGGGTCTTACCCAATCCCTTTTTGATGCGTTCGAAAACGCTGACCTGGGGCTCGGGTTCCGGTGCTTTCTGGGGCTCTTCTGCGGGCTGAGGCTCCAGGGCCGGCTCTGGTTCAGCCACCGACTCTGGTTGCGGCTCTGGAGTGGCAGGCGTTTCGCTCTCGGCTTTTTCCGGCTCCGGTGCCGCCCCTCTGGCAACCTCTGGCTTGCGCTGCGGCACCGGCTTCGGGCGCGGTGCCCGGCTGCGGTTTCCGGCGATATCCAGAACAAATACAAGCACAAGAAGGGCCAGAAGGCCGATTGAAATCCACTCTGCCGTCATAAAAGTCAATCCATCAGTCTGAATGGGCGGGACAAAGAAAGCCGACATTCTAGCAGACTGTCCCGATGAAGTGAGGGCCACCCGGATTATCGCGCGAGGCCCGGTTTCCGGTAAGATGCGCGCAGATACCCAGAACCCCGCACAGTCCCGGAGCTGCGACGATGGCGCGCCGAAAATCCACCAGCCACAGCCTTTCGAAAAGAAACCCGACCGGTCGCGGTACCGGGGCCGCACCCGCTAATAACGGCACCGGCGAACTGCGCATTATCGGCGGTGACTGGCGCAGCCGGAAACTGCGTTTTCCGGATGCCGGTGGTGTGCGACCAACCCCCGCCCGCACCCGGGAAACCCTGTTCAACTGGCTTAACTTTCACCTGGCAGGCAGTGATTGTCTCGACCTGTTCGCCGGCTCCGGCGCGCTTGGCCTGGAAGCACTGTCCAGAGGTTCCGCAGGTGCCACCCTCGTGGATCATACGCCTGCCCTGGCCAAGGCACTCAGGGACAACCTCAGGTTATTGAAGTCTGACACCGGAGACGTGGTGTGCGCAGATGTCGAGAGCTACCTGCGTCAGAGAAACCGGCCGCCGTTCGACATCGTTTTCATGGACCCACCGTTCCGACAGGGCTGGCTGGAGAAACTGTTTCCATTACTGGATGAGCAGGGCTGGATCAAATCCGGCGGCTGGGTTTACGTGGAACACGAGAGCGAATTGCCAACACCGGCAGTGCCTGGGTCATGGCATCTGCATCGGCAAAAAAGCGCGGGGCAGGTCACCTACTGCCTTTTCCGAAAAGCCATAGACCCGGAATAGCAAGGGGCCTGAAAGAAAAAAGGGCCAGGTGAACGCGCTCACCCAACCCCTTGTTCAGCGACCTGACTGTCTCAGACAGCAGGGCGCAGCGAGTAGGCCCGAAGGTGCTCGGCGAACTCCTCAAGATACCGGATACCGCTGGCTTCCGCCTCCCGGCACCACTCCATCAACGCGTTGAGCTTGTCCTGGGGCTTGAGCCCACGCTGACGCCAGAGCGACTGCAGTTCATGGCTCTTCTCGTAGATCTGGCGCAGCACCGCGTTGCGCTCCAGTACCGATTCAAGGGTTTCTTTTTCCTTGGGGTGGATCAGCGTAATCTCACGAGAAAGCAACTGCTTGAGCTTCCGATACCGCGGCCGAATCTCGTCGTCCATCAGAGACTTCTGCTGACGCAACACCGGCTCCATGACGCGCTTGCGGTACTGGCGCATGATGTCGAACCGGTTGTTGGCAATCGCCTGAACGGTTTCTACGTCAACCTCAAGTTTACCCGGCACATGATGAGCAATGGGACGATAGCCCTTGGGCTTGGCCATGCCGAACAACTGGAACAGACGTATGTAGCCCCAGCCAATATCCACCTCAAACCAGCGACGGGACAGCTTGGAAGAGTTCGGGTAGGTGTGGTGGTTGTTGTGCAGCTCTTCTCCGCCAATCAGCAGGCCCAGCGGACTGATGTTGCGGGCGTTGTCGGCGCACTCGTAGTTCCGGTAACCCATCCAGTGACCAATTCCGTTAACAACGCCAGCCGCCCAAACCGGGATCCACATCATCTGTACTGCCCAGATCCAGATACCGTGAACACCGAACAGGGCGAGGTTGATGACTGCCATCAAAGCGATGCCCAGCATTTTATGGCGGCTGTATACGTTCCGCTCCACCCAGTCTTCCGGGGTGCGCTGGCCGTAGCGTTCGAGCGTTTCCGGGGTCGCGGATTCGGCGTAGAGCTCGGCGCCCTGGAACAGAACCTTGCGAATACCCAACACCACCGGGCTATGGGGATCTTCTTCGGTTTCGCATTTGGCGTGGTGTTTGCGGTGGATAGCCGTCCACTCCTTGGTGTTCTGGGCGGTGGTCAACCACAGCCAGAACCGGAAGAAGTGCTTCAATACCGGGTGCAGGTCCAGCGAGTTATGCGCCGAATGGCGATGCAGATAGAGCGTTACACTGACAATCGTGACGTGTGTCATTCCGAGGGTGACCAGAATGAGCTGCATCACCGACAGGTCAAGAAGACCATTAAACCACATAGCTAATCCTCAAAATCATTATCTTTGGCCCATGGCCAACTCAGCCACTTTAGCTTACAGCTGTAAGCTACAACAACAGCATTTGGATGCAAAATTGTTACTGATTACACTTATGCGTTTTCCACCGGAGATTCCCGTCCGTGCCAGAATTACCAGAAGTAGAAACCACCCGTCGCGGCATTGCACCCTATTGCGAGGGCGAGACCATCATTCGGGTTACCGTGCGCAATGGCAGCCTGCGCTGGCCTGTTCCTGCCGATCTGGCAGAACGCCTGGAAGGCCAGCGCATAGAGAATGTTGATCGGCGTGCCAAATATTTGTTCCTTAATATGATGCAGGGCACGGTCATTGTTCACCTCGGCATGTCCGGCAGCCTGCGCATCATCACCGACAACACACCACCGCTGACCCATGATCATATCGATCTGGCGTTACAATCCGGGGTAATCCTGCGATTCAATGATCCCCGAAGGTTTGGCTGCTGGCTCTGGGCCGACTCTGCCGAAGAGCACCCGCTGATCAGCCATCTCGGCCCCGAACCCCTGGCTCCCGAATTCAATGGTGCGCACCTGTTCCGCCTCTCCCGCGGCAAGAACACGCCAGTCAAGTCGTTCATCATGGATAATCAGGTCGTGGTTGGCGCAGGCAACATCTACGCCAATGAAGCCCTGTTCAAATCCGGCATCCATCCCCGCCGAAAAGCAGGAAGAATCAGCCTCGACCGCTATCACAGGCTGGCCGAAGCCATCCGGGAAACGCTCAGTGCCGCTATCCTGATGGGCGGAACCACCCTGCGGGACTTTGTGAACAGCGACGGCAAGCCCGGCTACTTTGCCCAATCTTTGTTGGTCTACGGTCGCGGCGGACAGCCCTGCAAAGAGTGCGGGACGACGTTGAAAGAAATCCGAATGAACAACCGATCCACTGTTTACTGCCCACGTTGCCAGCGCTGAACGCTTACGAGAAGGCACATTCAGCAACGAAAAATCGTTTGAAAATGCGCAAATATGATTCATAGTTAACAGAGGATTTACGCCCAAGGTATACAATGGGGCGGTATTTAGGGCCAAAAAGCTCAGGAGACAGTACGATGACCCGCAAGATTTCACGCACTCTGGTGGCCACTGTGGCGGCCTGCCTGATGGCATTCTCTTCTCTCGGACACGCCCAGGCCGTGGATGAAACCCCGTCAGCGCTGGCCATGACCGGCGATGCGATTTTTGTTCGTCCGGCCCTGCTGGCAACCACCATTGTGGGCGGCGCTGTCTACCTGGTATCCCTGCCCTTCTCCCTGCTGGGCGGCAACGCCGACGAAGCCGGTGAGGTTCTGGTCATGGGGCCTGCCAAGGCGACATTCGTGCGCTGCCTGGGATGTACCCGCACCGGCAAGAAACCCGAAACGGTACAGACCAGCAACTGATCCGACTCCATCGGGCGCGCCTCCGTACTATCACGGCTTGCCCCGACGAGAGAACTGCGGCAGCCTGAAGCAAATTCTTCAGGCTGTTTTTGTTTATGGTTGACTGGTCCTCGCTTAACACCGTGTTCCTGGATATGGACGGGACACTTCTGGATCTGCATTTCGATAACCACTTCTGGCTCGAGCATCTACCAGCTCGGTACGCCGAGCACTATGACCTTCATCCCCAGGAAGCGAAAGACAGACTGATCCCGATGATCATGGCCGAGCGCGGCTCACTGAACTGGTATTGCACCGATTACTGGAGCGAGCGCCTGTCCCTGGACATTACCGGGCTGAAAGCAGAGGTGGGCGACCGGATCGGATACCGCCCTCACGTAACGGATTTTCTCGATGCCCTGAGGCAATCCGGGCTTCACTTGGTGATTGTCACCAACTGTCACCCCGACCCTCTGGCCCTGAAGCTGAAACGAACCGGCCTGGACACACGGGTGGATGCCATAGTCTCCAGCCATCAGCTAGGCAAGCCCAAGGAAGACCCATCATTCTGGCAGGATCTCCAGAAGGTAACGCCCTATGAGGCCAACAGCACCCTGATGGTCGACGACAGTTTCCCGGTATTGGAAAGTGCCCTGGCAGCCGGCATTGCCCAGTGCCTTGCTGTACTGGCGCCGGACAGTCAGCAGGAGGCCCGCCAACGGCACCCGGAAATCCCCTGCATCCATCACTTCGACGAAGTTCTCCCGGCCCTTCGCCAGCGGTCACCCCTGCCATCCGGCCGATGACAGGGTTATAATTGGCGTATAAGCCCATCAGGTGAGGAGACATGACGGCATCAACTGCTGACGAACAAAGGGTAAGACTGGATAAATGGCTCTGGGCTGCCCGCTTCTACAAAACCCGCTCCCTGGCCAAGGAAGCGATCGAAGGAGGCAAGGTCCACTACAACAGCCAGCGCTGCAAACCCGGCAAGCTGGTGGAAGCCGGCGCGAAACTCACGCTGCGTCTGGGTTGGCAGGAGAAGGTTGTTATTGTCGATGACATCAGCGACCGCCGCCGTGGCGCGCCCGAAGCCCAGAAGCTCTACCACGAGACGGAAGAGAGCGCCAAGAAACGCGAAGAAATGGCCTGGCAACGAAAAACCATGCAGGCAGCGCAACTCCCTCCGGCCAGACGCCCTTCAAAGAAAGACCGAAGGGATATCCAGCGCTTCCGCGAACAGAACGGCCTCTGAACCCTTTTTAACACCCCCGCCCTCAGTCAACTTGCAACGACCGGCATTCAGCATTCAGGAGAGACAACATGGCATCCCGCGACCAGTTCCAGCGCTTTATTTTTGAACACAGCCAGGTGCGGGGAGCCTGGGTGCGGCTGGCCGACAGCTACCAGGAAATCGGCAGCCAGGCGCCCTATCCGGACACGGTCCGCGAGCTCCTCGGCGAAGCCCTGGTGGCGAGCATCCTGATGAGCAGCACCCTGAAATTTGAGGGCACGCTGTCCGTTCAGGCGCAGGGAGAAGGCCCGTTACGCACTCTGATGGCAGAATGCAGCCACGACCGGCACATCCGTGGTCTGGCCCGTTTTGACGAGCACGCCGTCAGCGAAGACACTTTTCATGATCTGCTCGGCGAAGGCCGGATGGCCATCACCATTACGCCGAACCGGGGTAATCGCTACCAGGGCGTCGTGCCCCGGGATCAAGAGACACTTGGCGGCTGCCTTGAGGAATACTTCGAACGCTCGGAACAGATTCCCACCAGCCTGTTCCTTTTTGCCGATGAAAACGGCGCCGCTGGTCTGATGCTCCAGCGCCTGCCGGGCGCCTCCGAGGAAGACGAAGATCTCTGGGATCGGGTTAACCACCTGGCGCGGACCGTGGAAGCCGCCGAGTTGCTGGAGCTGGATAGTGAAACCCTGCTCCATCGACTGTTCCACGAGGAAACCGTTCGATTGTTCGACGCCGAACCGGTTGCCTTCCGCTGCAGTTGTTCAAGGGAGCGCACCCTTGGCGCCCTGGAGGCCATTGGCCGCGAAGAATGCTACAGCATTCTGGAAGAACAGGGATCCATCGAGATGGACTGCCAGTTTTGCCACGCTCACTATCGCTTCGATAGAAATGATATTGATCATCTTTTCACCGGTCATACGCTACACTAGAAGCACGTTCGATTGGCCGGGAAACCGCTGATAGCAAGGGGTTCAGGGCAGTCGTTTTTTACCGGCGTCTCTGGCATAATAGCGCGCCTGAATTGACCCGATTGCTCAGATTTCCGTCAATTTTGGGGGGCGGCCTGAGCAATCACTAAGACATCCCGAGGGCGAGGTCGAAGTGAGCAGCACTTATAATGATCTGAGTACAGCACGACTGGTTGAGGTTGCACTGGCACGTGAAGAAGGCCAGCTGGCATCCAACGGTTCCCTGGTTGTAAAGACCGGTGACCGTACAGGCCGGTCTCCCATGGACCGCTATATTGTCGAGGAGCCCAGCACCTCGGACGATATCCACTGGGGTCCGATCAACCGTCCTTTCGACGCCGAAAAGTTCGACGCCCTCTGGGACCGTGTTGAAGCCTACATCGCCGAAAAAGACCAGTTCGTGTCTCACGTTCATGTCGGCTCCGACCCCGAGCACTACCTGCCGGTTAAAATGACCACCGAGACCGCGTGGCAGAACCTGTTCGGCCGCAACCTGTTTATCCGCCCGGACAGCTATAACCCGGCCGACAAGCAGGAGTGGCAGATCCTGAACGCCGCCAACTTCGAGTGCGTGCCCGAGCGCGACGGCACCAACAGCAATGGCTGCGTGATGATCAACTTTGCCAAGCGCAAGGTTCTGCTGGCCGGCATGCACTACGCCGGTGAAATGAAGAAGGCCATGTTCTCGGTGCAGAACTTCCTGCTGCCAGAGAAGGACGTGCTGCCCATGCACTGTTCCGCGAACGTGGGTGAAGACGGCGAGACCTGCCTGTTCTTCGGTCTTTCCGGCACCGGCAAGACCACTCTCTCTGCCGATCCGCACCGCTACCTGATCGGCGATGACGAGCACGGCTGGGGCCCGGGCACCGTGTTCAACGTCGAGGGCGGTTGCTACGCCAAGTGCATCGACCTGTCCCGCAAGAACGAGCCGATCATCTGGGATGCCATCCGTTTTGGCGCCATTGTCGAAAACGTGGTGATCGACCCGGAAACCCGCGAGCCAGATTACACCGATGTATCGCTGACCGAAAACTCCCGTTGCGCCTACCCGCTGGACCACGTTGAAAAGCGCGTGCTCGAGAACCGTGCCGGAGAGCCCTCTCACATCGTATTCCTGACCTGCGACATGACTGGCGTGCTGCCACCTGTGTCCATCCTCAGCCGCGAAGGTGCCGCTTATCACTTCCTGAGTGGCTACACCGCACTGGTTGGCTCCACCGAGATGGGTTCTTCCTCGAAGCTGAAGTCCACCTTCTCCACCTGCTTTGGTGCGCCCTTTTTCCCGCGCCCGGCCGGCGTTTACGCCGAGCTGCTGATGAAGCGCATGGACGAGTTTGGCAGCAAGGTCTTTCTGGTGAACACCGGCTGGACCGGTGGTCCTTACGGCGAAGGACAGCGTTTCAGCATTCCGACCACCCGCGCCATCATCGCCGCGATCCAGAACGGTGACCTGGACGATGTGGAAACCGAGCACCTGCCAACCCTGAACCTGGATGTGCCCAAGCATGTGCCAGGCGTGGATACCGAGCTGCTGAACCCGCGCAACACCTGGGTGAGCCCGGACTACTACGATGGCAAGGCCCAGGAACTGATCGCGCAGTTCGTCGAAAACTTCAAGAAGTTCGACGTGGCGGATTCCATCGTCGAGGCCGGCCCGAAGCTGAGCTAAGTCGATTCCTGAACGTAAAAAAGCGCCCTGCGAAAGCACGGCGCTTTTTTTGTATGATGGGGCAACACATTCAAGGAAACGGCTTCATGAAACAGCGTCTGCGCCAGCTCTTCTCGTTTATTCTCAAACCACTGGAATCCGGACAGGTTGGGCCCAGCTACAAGGAATCACACCGCACCGTGCTTAACGTGGTGGGCGCTCTGTTCCTCGTTCTGGCGACGGTGTCAGCAACCGCGCTGGTTTACACCGGTAAGCTGGGTGCCCTGATTCCGGTGCTTGTTTTCTTCGGGATTGGTGGTGTTTCGTTGATCGTTGGAACCCTGGGATCCGATGCCGCGGTTTCCAAAATGTGGGGCAATCGGTGATCTGAACTGATTCCGACAAAAAGAATGTTTCGAGGGGGAAACTCTCATGGAGCTGAAGCGCAGTCTTCTCGATCAAGCCGCAAGCAAGCAGATCATCACGGACGAACAGGCTGAGCGGCTCTGGACGTTCTTATCGGAGCAGCAGCAACAAACCCCTTCTTTGCGCTTCACCCACATCCTCTATTACTTCGGCGGCCTGATTGCCATCGGGGCCATGAGCCTGTTCATGACCCTCTCGTGGGAAAGCCTTGGCGGTTGGGGCCTGTTACTGATTGCCCTCGTCTACGCCGGTGCCGGCCTGTGGCTCACCGAGTTTTTCTGAAGCGGCTGGACCAGAAGATTCCCGCGGGGATCACAGCGACCTTTGTGGTTGTCCTCACACCCCTTGCCGTTTTCGGGTTTCAGGCCGGCATGGGCTGGTGGTCGGGCGGCCATGAATACCGGGACTACCACCGCTACATTGACTGGAGCTGGTTTTTCATGGAACTGGCCACTCTGGCTTCAGGCGCAGGCATGCTCTGGCGTTACCGGTTGCCCTTCCTGGTCATGCCGGTGGCCGTCACGCTCTGGTACATGAGTATGGATCTGGCGCCCTTCCTGTTTGGCGCGGAGTACGTTTCCTGGGAACTCAGGAAATGGGTTTCGCTGTGGTTCGGTCTCCTGATCGTCCTGCTGGCTTTCTGGGTGGATATCCGAAACCAGAGCAGCCGCGATTTTGCGTTCTGGTTATACATTTTTGGTGTCACGGCGTTCTGGAGCGGACTTTCATTGATGGAGTCTGATAGCGAATGGAGCAAGCTGTTCTACTGCCTGATAAATCTGGTGATGATCATGGCCGGCGCCATTCTGGGCCGGCGGGTATTCGTTGTGTTCGGCGGCCTGGGCGTCGCAGGTTACCTTGGCCATCTTGCTTATGAGGTCTTCGAGGACAGCCTTCTATTCCCAATCGCGCTTACGTTGATCGGGCTCGCGATCGTGTGGCTGGGTATTCTCTGGCAGCGTCACGAGCAGCGGGTTTCAGAACGGTTGCGAAGCCTATTGCCCGCACCGCTCAGGGAACTGATCGAGCGCCGCCATTAGTCTGAGGGATTTCACCGTAAACCTCAGGCGTAAAACATCAGAGGCACAAAGGCCACCAGCAACAAAGAGATCCCCATGGCAATCAGCGGCATAATGATACGCTCGTGGCGCTGATAGAAGGTCCCCGTTTCCTGTTGCGCCGCCAGCACCTCTGCTTCTCCGACCACCTGGCGGGTCAACAGATGGTTCAGGGCGACCGGCGGACTCAGGTAGCCCAGTTCGAAGGCCACCAGGGTGACCATCCAGAAGTGGATGGGGTGTATGCCGCTGGAGTAGGCAATCGTGGCAACGGTGGCTGTCACCAGGATCACCGCACCGAACGCGTCCATGATCATGCCCAAAATCACCAGAATCACCACCATCAACAGCATGGCCGACCAGGCACTTTCAAACGATTGCGGGAAAGCCTCCATCAGGTGCGCCCGTTCGATTACCCCACCGATACTAACCGACAGACCGAGCAACAGCAGTAATGCGCCAATTTCCGCGGTTGTGTCGTTAGTGGCGCCACGGAGACTTCGTTCAAGCCCCTGGTGGTTGATCTCCCCAGAGGCTTTGCCCTTCCGGTTTTTCAGGCTGACATGCTCATAGACAAGGATGGCCAGCATGATCACCGGCAACAGTCTTGGCGCCGAGAATTCATCCATCCCGACATCCAGAGCCAGACGGTAGAACAGCACGACGCCGGCGATGACCAGGACATAGGGAATCAGGGGTTTGAGGGCCTGGGTCATGGCCGGGAAGGCCTCGGCGGAGGGCGCCAGGTTGAACTGGCTCTGGCGGTTCACACTCAGGGCCACAATCGCAAACATGGTGGCAGTGAGCACAAACACCCAGATACCCCAACCAAACAGTTCATCGGTTGTGACTTCCCGATTCAGGTAGGCGATGACCACCACCAGCAGACAGGGCCGCAACACCACCCCCAAAGAGCCGGACATAGCGGTGGCTGCCAGGGCCAGATGCCGTCGGGCACCGGCCGCGCGCAGCTCGCTGTAGATAACCGCGCCCGCCGCGATCACAAAGATGCCGGACGCTCCGGTGTAGGCCGTGGGCACGGCGGCAACCAGAACCGCTACAACCGCCAGCATTTCCGGCGGCATGCGCCAGGGCCGGAAGACATTGAACACCAGGGTGGCAAGACGGGTCTGCTTCAGCATCATGCCCACCCAGACGTACAGGCCGACATTCAGGAACATGTCGGACAGTTCCATCATCTTGCCGAGATAGATACCAATCCCGGAGGCGTGTCCAATCAGAGCGAAATAGGTGCCAGAGATCAGGCACATCACGGTATACAGGGGAACAGCCAGGAAAGCCTTGTTCAGGCTGCCGCCCTCCTGAAGGTCATCGGGAACCCGGAACAGCCGGTACAGGCTGGCCAGGGTCAGGCAGGCGAAACCGATAATCCAGAAATTGTGCAGCAACAGCTCTTCCGATGAGACCGCCGTGTCCGAGCCAAGGCTGGATTGTCGGAAGATCGCACTCGAGCCCAACAACATGGCGTTGGCAATGGTTTGCAGGGTATGAGAGACGGTGTAATCCAGCCGTGTCTCCATGGCGCGCATGGCGATATGATGCCGGGTCAGGGTGGCTGTTACCGCACACAACATGACCAGGATGATCAGAATGAAGCGCTGAGACTCCAGACCGAAGGCAATCAGGTCGGCAATAAAGAGTTCAACGGCCCGATAGGCTTTCACTCCCGGTGTCAGTTGGTCCCTGAGGTTCTCAAAATTCCGGTGGGCTTCACGGCAATCCGCAACCGCCCGTTCGATGGCGATTCGGACATCGTCCGGATCTTTCTCCTCGGCCCCCAGCAACGCTGCCATGGGGTCGTCCACGGAATCATCGGCGGCCATTTCGGCCGCGACCGCTGCCTCAATATCACGGTTTGGGTCACAGGTCGGTTGAACCGGGTCCATCCGCAACTTGTAGTAGCCACTCCAGAGCTGTTCGCCTCCGCGCAACATCTGGTTATGGATATCACTGCTTGTGGAGAAGATGACCACCGCAAGCAACAGCAGACAGGCCGGTAGCGATGAAAACCACTCCAGCCCGCTCCGATGAAAACCGCCCTTCGACATAACTGATTACTCTGGGTAGGAAGTGATTACAGCAGATCGTCCAGGTCCATGGTTTCAACCTCTTCCTGCTGGTCATCCCAGAAGGTACCGAGCTGACCCATAGGCGTGCGGTGCCCGGTATTCTCAACCCACAAACGATCAGACACCGCGACGATCATATCGGTGGCCATCGCATCCACGAATCGCCAGTCGTCGTTGGACGGAGTATTCTCGACGGATTCTGCGTGTTCCCTGATTACCTCCCGAACCATCGCCTCGTCCCCCTTGTTCAGGGCCGCGATAGCATGGAAAACATGAGGCAGGCGAACGCCCGCAGCTTCACCCTGCTCGTCAGCAATGGCCAGCCGTTCAAAGGCATCCTCACCGTCTGGCTGGGCACCGGGAATCATGACCCAGACCGTTGCCCTCAGAGCCATGGGCGCACCCCACCATTTCTCGTTATCAAGGCAGCTGGTAGCACGGGCGGCAATGGAACCCACGTTTGCCGGCACGCCGATGGAGGAGGTGGACTGAATCTGGGCGTTGAGAGCCTGAAGACCGGAAAGCAGGCCGGCCATGTAGATAAACTCATCCATGTCGTCATCGAAATCCGGGCATTCGCCATCTGCAGGATTTCCGTAATGGGCATTGTGGTGTTGCCAGGCCGTGTAATAGCGCCGCGCGGCGAGGGTATGGGCCCGCTTCTGACGGATCATGGCATCTTCAGCGGCATTCCCGTTCATGGCGTGCAGAGCCGCAAGGGCAGCAAGCTCATGTTCACGGGCCTCTTCCTCGGCACAGCCGCCGGCAGAGAGGTAGAGCATCACCGCAAGCTGGTCCGGCTCATTGGTGACTCGGCCAAAGGACATCAACAATGGCGCGGTCGCCTCGCTCATGGCGCACCCCATGGCCAGGTCGTTACTCTCCATCAGGAAGGGTACCGTGTGACTCCGCGAGAAGCCCTGCATCACATCACCGGTGGTCTTGTACATCATGTGATTGACCATACTACAGCCGCTCAGAACCACGCTGGCCGTGAACGCTGCCACGAGATTTCGGACACGGCGCGCCGTCAAAAGCGCCTTTTGGGAGGGATTCCGGAAATGGGTCATACCTTCTTCACCTTTTGCGTTTTTGTTCTGATGCAGTTCTGCGCCGATCCCGCGGGCCAGACTCCGTCGGATAAACCGGTTTGTTACAGACTGTAACCAGGTGGGCATTATGGCCCAGGAGTCCCGGCTTTTATGCGACCGATGCCGCAAATGACGCTAAATTAAACACACCGATGCCGCCCGGAGGTTTGCACAATGGGACGGAAGCCACTATAGATTGCAGCAACCGTGAATCGTTGTGATTCCGGCCAGGACAGAGACTGAAACAGCAGAAATACAATAAAAGGAGTATCCGATGCGCAAACCTGAACTCGCCGCGGCCATTGCCGACCGAACCGGCCTCACCCGGGACAAGGCCAGCGAAGTGATTACCGCGTTCACCGACCAGGTGTCGGCCGCTGCCTCCCGGGGCGAAGATGTCACCCTGATCGGCTTTGGAACCTTCAATATTCGCAGTCGTGAGGCGCGGGACGGACGCAACCCTCAAACCGGCGAGACCATTCGCATCCCTGCCAGTAAAACCGTGGGCTTCAAGGCCGGGAAGGCACTGAAAGACGAAATCCGCTAGTCAGCCGCAGGCCCGCTCATGCGGGCCTGATTCACTCCAGTGTCAGGTACCGGCGACGGAGGCACACTCGGAACGGGTGGCATCTACCCGGCACCGAATCGCCTTCATCAGCTTGATGGCCCGCTCATCGTAAACACCGTCTTCCAGTAACGATAGCCGCACCTTGCGCAGCATCTTGTCGTATTCGGCGGTATCTTCCCGCGGCAACTCCATCCACACGTCTTCAGGAATCTCCGCCTCTGCCTGGGCAATGATTTCATACGCCTCATCAATGCGCTTGATCGCCTGGTCCCGGACCATCTGGCCGGCGGAATCGGGGAACCGGTCGCGGTGGATGATCACCTGGAAATTCATGTAGCCCAAGGCATATTTGACCACGGCCCCGTTGGGCTGGACGCCCTTGTATAACTCCAGCGGGGTATAGGCGACGGCCGGGGCGTAAGCCAGGTCAACGCTGCCGTTATTGAACTTACCGGCAAAGTTCGCGGAATTGGACCCCACCACGGAGGCGCCGACATGGCGAACCATCCGGACCGATGCCTGATCGTAGTCCAGGGTGGCAATCCGTTTGCCCTGAAGCTTTTCGACCGAATCGATACTGCGGTCCCGGGTGTGAAGGTAAATGGCGCCGCCAGGGAACACGCCTGCCACTTCGTAGGGGCCGTCAATCAGGAACGGCCGGGCCTTGGGCTGGCTCAGGGTGTTGTACAGCAGGCGCATTTCCTCTTCGCCAGGCACGGCGCCCATGGCTTCAAGGCTGCCGGTGAACTTGTTGAATTCACGGGCACGGGTGCCGGTAAGCAGAACAGCATCGCACTGCCCCGCCTTGAAGTCCTCGGCAGCCACCTTTTCATCGGTATAGGCGCGAAGATCCAGCTTGATGCCATTTTTCAGGGCAACCGGCTGAAAGGTCTTGGTGATGGCAAACAGGGGGCCATTGGCACCAACCGGGTCAAAAACGCAAAAACTGCGTTCCAGAGGCTCATTCTGTGCCTGCGCCTGGCCCATTGAGGGAAAGACCAGACTGGCACAGAGGGCAGCCGCCATGGCTACCCGCTGGGGGAAGTTTGCTGATTTCACGGGATGACTCCTGGTTATTATTGTCGGGCGCCGGTCTGGGTTTCTGGACCGGCCAGGCCACGCTTTCCTTGGTCGACCATAGGGCGACGGCTACAAGAATACGTTGGCACAGGTGCCTGCCATCAAGGGTTTTTCAGCAAAAGGGGGAGATTCTGTGATGGTGTCGACAGAGGTTTCGCAACCCCTGCCGCACTTTCATGCCGTAAGCCGATATCAGTTCGCCGGCTTTGACCAGGCCTTGCGACCTTCACTGAGGGTGAGCCGGACAACACCTGGCAGTTCGCGGTCGGTCACCGGCGCATGGCGACCCGCTGAAACCAGTGTTTTCGAGTTCGGCGTCCAGAACGCATCGGGATCAAACAGGCAAAGATCGGCCATTTCGCCCTCTGCTAGTCGGGCTTTCCGACCAAGAACGGAGGCCGGACCGGCAGTCAGAGCCCGGATCAGGTCGGGCAACGCCAGCTCATTCATTTCCACCAGCTCCAGACCCAGCGACAGCACACTCTCGATGCTGGACAGCCCCGGCTCGGTAGCAGCCATGGGCGCCTGCTTTGCAGCGGTATCATGAGGCTGATGCTGGCTGACGATAGCATCAATTACCCCTTCCCGGACACCGGCTATCAGCGCCTTGCGATCGCTCTCGCCACGCAGTGGCGGGCGGACGTGGAAGCGGCTGTCAAAACCGGCAAGCGCCTCCTCCGTGAACACCAACTGATGCATGGCCACATCGGCGGTGACCGCAATACCCCGGCGGCGGGCATCGGCCAGCATTTCAACACTGCGACCGCAGGAGAGCTGGCTGAGGTGCAAACGTACCCCGGTTTCCTCGGCCAGTAACAGCATCTCCATCACCGCAGCGGTTTCCGCCACTTCCGGAATACCAAGCAGGCCCAAACGCGAGGTCACCAGGCCATCATGGGCGTAGCCGTCGGCGGCCAGGGCCTGGTTCTCGGGGCTGAACATCACCGTCAAACCAAACGTCTGGGCGTAGGCCATACACCGGCGCAATATGCGGGCATTGCGCACGCCCCGGGAACCATTACCCACGGCAACACAGCCGGCTGCGGCCAGGCCAGCCATATCACTGAGCAGATCGCCCTCAAGACCTCGGGTGATAGCGCCAATGGGCAAAACCCGGATGGGCGAACGGCTGGCAGCACCATCACGGATCAGGTGGGTGACGGCACTGGAATCGTTTACCGGCGAGGTTTCCGGCGAGGCGCACACGGTGGTAAATCCGCCGTGGGCCGCGGCAAGGGTCTCCGAAGCGATGTTACCTTTCTGACCGTTGCCCGGCTCACGGACATTACAGCAAAGATCGACAAACCCCGGTGTGATTATGCCGTTGTCTGCGCTGATGGTCTCGTCGGCTGTCTCCCGGGCGGCGGCTTCGCCCATCGCAACAATACGGCCATCCCTTATCAACAGTGCGGTATTCTCCTGCTCTGCGCCCTGGCCATCGAACAGGCGGCCTCCGGTGATTTTCAGACTGCTTCCGGATGTATTGACACTGCTCATGCCTGGCCCCTCTCACTCAGTTTCTGCTGGCGCTCGGCGACCTGACCGCCCATGGCCATGGACATGACCGCCATCCGGATGGCAATGCCGTTAGTGACCTGGTTCAGAATCACCGATTGCGGCCCGTCGGCCACCGCCGACTCAATTTCAACGCCGCGGTTGATGGGCCCCGGATGCATGACGATGCATTCCGGATGCGCCAGCGCCAGTTTCTGCTGGTTCAGTCCGTACAGCCGGTAAAACTCCCGCTCGCTGGGCAGCAAAGCGCCTTCCATCCGCTCTTTCTGAAGCCGCAGCATGATCACCACATCCAGGTCCCTCATGCCCCGGTTCATATCGTATTCAACCGTGCAGCCAAGACTTTCCACGTCTTTGGGAAGCAGCGTCCCGGGAGCAATGACCCGTACCTCTTCGGCACCCAGCTCGTTGAGGGCCCTGATCTGGGAACGGGCCACCCGGGAGTGCAGGACGTCACCGACGATAGCGACTTTCAGGCCCTCGAACCGCCCCTTGTGCTGGCGGATCGTCAACATATCCAGCATGGCCTGGGTCGGGTGGGCGTGACGGCCATCACCGGCGTTGATAATGGCGACGCCGGGGGTCACGCTCTCGGCGATAAAATGCGGCGCACCACTCTGGGAGTGGCGGACCACGAACATGTCGCTGGCCATGGCTTCCAGATTGAGCAGCGTGTCAGACAGGGATTCGCCCTTGGAGGTGGCCGAGGTACTGATGTCCAGGTTAAGCACATCCGCAGACAGTCGCTTGGCCGCCAGCTCAAAGGTACTGCGGGTGCGGGTACTGGATTCAAAAAACAGGTTCACCACGGTCCGGCCCCGGAGCAGCGGCACTTTCTTGATGGTGCGCTCCCCCACCTCGATAAAGGAATCCGCCGTGTCGAGGATGTCGGTCAGCAAGGCGCGATCCAGGCCGTCGAGAGTAAGGAAGTGCCGCAACTGACCATCCCGGGTCAGCTGCAAGTGGTGCGGGGAAGAGTCGTTCGCGGTCATGGGTCGCCTGTTATCTGATTCGGAGGTTTATTGTCCGGCTTCCTGGAGCTCGATGCGGAGCGGGTCGGGGCCACGCAGTTTGACTCGCTGATGGGATTCCAGCGCCATCGTCTTGCCAGCCACGTCGGGCTGGATGGGCAGTTCCCTGGCGCCGAGGTCAATCAGGGTGGCCAATATGATACTGGCTGGGCGGCCATAATCGAAGATCTCATTCATCGCGGCGCGGATGGTCCGGCCGCTCATAATGACATCGTCAATCAGGATGATGTCCCGACCCTCGGTATCGAAGGGCAAGCTTGAGGGTTTGACCCGGGGATTCAGGCCAATGCGGCTGAAATCGTCGCGGTAGAAGGAAATGTCCAGTTCGCCGAACGGCTCTTCGATACCCAGGCGCTTGCTGAGCACATCCGCCAGCCAGACACCACCGGTACGGATACCGATCAGAACCGGCGATTCCACGCCCCTTTGCTCCAGCGTCTGACGCAGCCCTGACTCCATCTGGTCAAGCAACTGATCAATATCAAGCAATGCCGTCATTCGGTCCTCACTGTTGAAAAAAGGTTTCCAGGATCAGCACCGCGGCCCGGTCGTCGACTCCGTGACGTCCAAAATCACGACTGCCCCCGGCGGCCATCACTTCGCCCTTGGCTTCGAAGCTGGTGAGCCGCTCGTCCACCATCTCGACCGGCACGTGGTAACGCCCGTGCAGGCGCTTGCCGAACTTGCGCGCCCGGGCACACATATCGTTTTCGGTGTCGTCCATGTTCAGAGGCAGGCCAACCACCACCAGGTCCGGGCGCCACTCCTCAAGCAGGGATTCAATCTGTTGCCAGTCCGGAATACCGTCGCGGGCGGGAATCAGCGCCACTGGCTGGCCGGACCCAAGCAATTCCTGGCCTACGGCAACGCCAATCCGGCGGGTACCAAAATCAAACGCCATAACCCGGCGACTGGTAGTCTCAGGCATGGCCGACCGATTCACTGAGCTGGTTGAGATCTATGCCGATCAGTTTGAGTACGGCCTTGTAACGTTCTTCCCAGGGGGTACGAAACAGGATCTCCGTGGTGGCCGGGCAAGTGAGCCAGGCGTTACTGCCCAGCTCCTCTTCCAGCTGCCCCTCGCTCCAACCGGAGTAGCCCAGGGCCACCAGATATTCCTCGGGGCCCTCACTACGGCCAATCCCTGCCAGTATGTCGCGGGATGTGGTCAGCAGAACATCTTCTGTGACCTTTGCCGTATTCTGCCAACTGGTTCCGGGGGGATGCAGCACAAAGCCCCGCTCCGGCTGCACCGGACCACCGCTGAATACCGGCAGATCCAGTTCGCCCCCTGGCATGTCCAGTTGTTCCAGAATCTCGCCCAGGTGAATGTCCAGCGGGTGATTGATCATCAAGCCCAGAGCACCGTCGTCGGAATGCTCGCAGATATAAATAACGCCGCCATGGAAACGGGGATCCGCGAGATAGGGTGATGCAACCAGAAAATGGTGCCGCAAGCTGTGGGGAGAGTGTTTTGATGCTGTCATCCGGATGTCAGCCCCCGACGCTGGAAGGACCAGGTACGTATGATTTCGAGTTCATCCACCTCTTTCCGCATTTCGTCCGGAAACGGTGCAAAAGGCGCGGCCATCCTGACAATGCGTATTGCTGCATCATCCAGCACGGTGCTGCCGGAAGACTGAAGGATAGCCACCTCTTTAATGGTGCCGTCTTTCTTCAGCGACACCAGCAACCTCAGTGTGCCATAGATTCCGGCATTGCGCGCCTCGGTGGGGTAATTGATGTTGCCCACCCGGGTTACCTTGCTGACCCAGTTCTGGACATACCAGGCGTTGGTAGACTTGAGCGTGGAGGCAGCGGTAACACGCATCACCCTGGGTTTGCGGGCATAGGCCTGCTGCTGGGCATCGAAGCGGGCCTCCAGGCTGGCAATTTCAAGGCTACGCTCCATCAGGCTCTTTTTCTCCCGCACGGGCAGGGGCTCTTCTTCGGGCGTGGTGCGTTCCTCAGGCGCCTGAACCTTCTGACTGGACGCGCTCTCGGTCTGCACCACCTGTTTTTCCTGGCGCGGCTGCGGCTGGGTCTGGGACGGCGGCTCGGGCTGAACCTGAGCCACTTCAGGCTGACTGACCTCCGCCGGCTGGGGCGTGGTCATTTCCCGAACCTCTTCCTGGGTACCGCTGCCCTTCTGACTGGTCTGGGCCAGAAAATCCGCTTTCTCGGGAGCTTCTTCGTCGTCGAACTGGGACAGGGTGATCTCCATGGTCTGAGCCGAGGAACGGGGCGACTCAGGCGCAAAGGTGATACCCAACACCACAATGGCGTGCACTGCCAACGCCATGAAAAGGGTGAAGGAAAACCGGTCGAAGTCGCTTACCTGAACTGCCATTCCTGATACGGATCCTGTCGTTAAACCTGCCCGGTGACCACTACCGGATTAAGCCTGGCCCAGGCGTTTTGCGATTGCATCCATCAACAGACCACCAATATCGATCCCGAAGGCGGCATCGAGTTCCCGGATGCAGGTCGGGCTGGTGACATTGATTTCGGTAAGATAATCACCGATCACGTCCAGGCCGACAAATATGAGGCCCTTCTCTTTAATCACCGGCGCAACGCGCTCGCAGATCTCCCGATCCCGGGCGGTCAGTTCCCGACCTTCGCCGCGGCCGCCGGCGGCAAGATTGCCCCGATTCTCCCCTTGGGATGGGATTCTCGCAAGGGAATAGGGTACCGGCTCACCGTCGATCAACAGGATACGTTTGTCACCATCGCTGATTTCCGGAATGTACTTCTGGGCCATGGCCTGGTGAGTGCCATAGTTGGTGAGGGTTTCGATAATGACCCCGAGGTTGAAATCGTTTTCGCGGATCCTGAAGATCGAATGACCGCCCATGCCATCCACCGGCTTCATGATGACATCGCCGTGCTTGGCATAGAACTCGCGGAAACGGGTTGCCGAACGCGAGACCAACAGAGGTGGCGTCAGGTCCTCAAACTGCGTGGCAAACAGTTTCTCGTTGCAGTCGCGAAGCGTGGATGCCGGGTTGACCACCAGGGCACCCTGCTGCTCCGCCGCCTCCAATATATAGGTGGCCATCAGGAACTCACGGTCCACCGGCGGATCCTTGCGCATCAGGATGACATCGAGATCCCCCAGCGCCCGATCCTGGCTGGGCCCGAAGCTGTACCAGTTCTCGGGATCCATGTGGACGGTCAGGTCGCGGGTGTGCGCCATGGCCGTGCCGCCATCGAGATACATATCCGGCAGCTCCATGTATTCGATTTCCCAGCCACGTTTCTGGGCAGCCAGCAACATGGCCAGTGAGCTGTCTTTCTTGAAGTGGATATCTTCAATCGGATCCATCACGATCCCGAGTCTGACGGTCATGAGCGTTCCTGCAGTCCTGAGGGTTAAAAACACGAACCGGTCTGCAGAGCGGACCGGGCATTAAGTGCTATGCTGTGAAATCAAATGGTATTGTACCCGAGCTGCAAATGCATCCGGAGAAATCCTCAGTCAGTTACGTGACGTTGCGGGCAGAAGTACATTTGGTCACAAACTAATACTTTTTATCCGGCCATTGATAATCTATAAATGAGCGGGGTTTATAGAAGAACCTTAAGGTTTGTGTTAAAACCCCCGTTTTAAAATAACGACAGTCGCTGAGCGCAAGGCAGTTGGACAATGGATGACAACTTCGAGAATTTGAAGATCATGGTGATCGACGACAGTAAAACCATACGTCGCACCGCAGAAACCCTTCTGAAAAAGGTCGGCTGTGAGGTCATCACCGCGACTGACGGCTTTGACGCTCTTGCAAAGATTGCCGATTCCCAGCCGGACATCATTTTTGTCGATATCATGATGCCTCGCCTGGACGGCTACCAGACCTGCGCACTTATCAAGAACAATTCCTCCTTCAAAAAGACGCCGGTTATCATGCTCTCCAGCAAGGACGGGCTGTTCGACAAGGCCAAGGGCCGGATCGTCGGCTCGGACCAGTATCTGACCAAGCCGTTCAGTAAGGATGAGCTACTCAATACCATCCGCCAGTATGTTCCACAGGCGGAACAGTAAACCTGCTGACCCCAAGAACTTTCGAGGAAACCATGGCCCGCATTCTGATTGTTGACGATTCCCCTACCGAGGTTAAGAAAATTTCCACGATCCTGGAAAAGCACCAGCACGAAGTGCTGACCGCCGACAACGGTGCCGACGGTGTTGCCAAGGCCCGTGCTGAAACCCCGGATCTGGTTCTGATGGATGTGGTTATGCCCGGCCTGAATGGCTTCCAGGCAACCCGCCAACTGACCCGCGCACCGGAAACCGCCTCCATCCCGGTGGTCATCGTAACCACCAAGGATCAGGAAACTGATCGCGTATGGGGCACCCGCCAGGGCGCCAAGGGTTACCTGGTCAAGCCGGTTAACGAAGACGACCTGATCAAAACAATCAACAGTCTGATTGCCTGATCCCCAACCGTGGAGTACGCATGTCCGCCCAGGCCGCCCCTTTTGCCGTTCTGACGGATATCGCCGAGCGCAGCCGGTCTCTGGCTGCCGGCCTGCCGGAGCAACAGGAAGCCGTTGAACTCTGGAACGGCATCGGTTTTGTTCTCGCAGGTGAACGCTACGTTGCCCCCATGGGCGAAGTCACTGAAATCCTCCATGTCCCCAGGTTCACCCACATACCTGGGGTTCGCCCGTTTTTGCTTGGCGCCGCCAATGTCCGTGGCCGCCTCCTGCCTCTGGTTGATCTCGCCGGCTTTTTCGATATTCCCCGCTCTTCCCGCAGCCAGCGGGAGCGGCGAGTGCTGGTTGTTGAGCAGGGCGATATTTTCAGCGGGCTGGTAGTCGACAGTGTCCTGGGTATGCAGTACTTCGCAACTGACAGTTTCAAGGATTCGCCCGAGGGCGTGCCTGAAAACGTTCAGCCGTTTGTCTCAGGCGGATATGAACGCAACGAGGAAGTCTGGAAAGTGTTTTCGGCCGTCGACCTGCTCGAGGACGAACGGTTTCTGGACGTCGCACAGTGGTAAGGGTGGTGACAATGGCAGGAACATCACCCTGACCGCCTGAAACCCGAAAAAACAAACTTGCCAATTTCTTGAAGAGGCCGGGAGCCAGAAAATGAAGAACAGAGCCGGAAGACTCAGTATGGGACAGGGAGGCAACAAGCTGGTTGCCGGCCTGATCGCCGCGCTGATCGCACTCACCATCCTGCTCGTTGTCGTGCTGTTCATTATCAATCAGGACAGCCAGAACGATCAGGAGTACATCGCCAACACCGCCGAGCTGAGGGTACTCTCTCAGGAGATCGCGAAGAACGCGACCGAGGCTGCCGGCGGTACCGCCGAGGCCTTCAACCAGCTGCGCCGCTCCCGTGACGAATTCCAGCAGCTCTGGACCAACGTAACCGAGGGTAATCCGGAAACCGGTCTGCCGCCGAGTGAACTGGCCCAGCAGAGTGGCGTTCAGGAAAACTGGAACACCGTGCGGGAAAACGCCGACAGCATCCTCTCCACCCAGGATGCGGTACTCGGCCTGCACGAGGTAGCCCGGACCCTGAACGAAACCATCCCGCAGCTGCAGGTTGAGTACGACGATATCGTACAGATCCTGCTCGACAATGACGCGCCTGCCGAACAGATCGCACTGGCCCAGCGTCAGTCGCTGCTGGCGGAGCGGATTGTTCGCTCGGTCAACAACGTACTCTCCGGTGACGAAGACGCGGTTATTGCCGCTGACCGTTTCGGTCGCGACGCAAGCCTGTTCGGTCGAGTGCTCGAGGGCCAGCTGAACGGCAACCCGGCGATGGGTATCTCTCAGGTTAATGACGAAGACGCCATCTACGGCCTCGAAGCGGTCGATGAACTGTTCCAGTTCGTTTCCCAGAACGTAGACGCGATCCTTGAGGCCTCTCCCGACCTCTTCAAGGTTCGTACTGCCGCCAGCGACATCTTCCAGAATTCAGAGATCCTCCTTTCCGAACTCTCGGTACTGGCTGAAAACTTCCGGACCCAGTCCGGCTCACGACTGGTCAGCCCGACCCTGGCCTTCGCCATCCTGGCCGCCATGGTGGCGATCGTTGTCTTCATCGGTCTGGCCCTGTACCGCGAAGCCCAGGCCCGACTGGCTGCCACCCAGGAGCAGAACGAGCAGAACCAGAACGCGATCCTGCGACTGCTGGACGAACTGGCCGACCTCGCTGATGGTGACCTGACCACCGAGGCCACGGTTACCGAGGACTTCACCGGTGCCATCGCCGACTCCATCAACTACGCGATCGACCAGATGCGCGGATTGGTACAGGCCATTCGTGGTACTGCGGTACGGGTAGCGTCAGCGGCCCAGGAAACCCAGGCTACGGCCATGCACCTTGCCGATGCTTCCGAGCACCAGGCCCAGGAAATTGCCGGCGCCTCCGCCGCGGTTAACGAGATGGCTGTGTCCATCGACCAGGTATCCTCGAACGCTGCCGAATCCTCTGCGGTTGCGGAGCGGTCGGTTGCGATCGCGAAGAAAGGCGCGGAAGTGGTACAGAACACCATCCGCGGCATGGACAACATCCGTGAGCAGATCCAGGAAACGTCCAAGCGGATCAAGCGTCTGAGTGAGTCTTCCCAGGAAATCGGTGACATCGTATCCCTGATCAACGACATCGCCGACCAGACCAACATCCTGTCCCTGAACGCCGCGATCCAGGCCTCCATGGCCGGTGACGCGGGCCGGGGCTTCGCGGTGGTTGCGGACGAAGTTCAGCGACTGGCGGAACGTTCCTCCGCAGCTACCAAGCAGATTGAAGCGCTGGTAAAGACGATCCAGTCGGATACCAACGAAGCGGTTATCTCGATGGAACACACCACCGCCGAGGTGGTCCGTGGTGCCCGTCTGGCCCAGGACGCGGGTATCGCACTCGAGGAAATCGAGAACGTATCCATGTCTCTGGCGGAACTGATCCAGAACATCTCCAACGCCGCGCGTCAGCAGTCGTCGTCGGCCGCACACATTTCCAACACCATGAACGTTATCCAGGAAATCACGTCCCAGACCTCCTCGGGTACCAATGCGACCGCGAAGTCCATCGGTAACCTGGCAGAAATGGCGTCCGAGCTGCGGTCTTCCGTTGCCGGCTTCACCCTGCCGGAAGAAGACGTGGCGGAACAGGAAGAAGAGGAAGACAGCGACGTTCCGGTGGTGGGCTGATTTCCGTTCCAGGGCTGTTGACGGTTTATGGCGCAAATGCATAACAACCTGTCACCTGCCGAGGGCATCTGGTCACTGCGCCGACTCCCGGATATGGACGAGGCGCAGTTCAGCCAGTGGCAAACCCTGCTGGAACACCGAACCGGCATAACCCTGTCCGCGGAACGCCGTTCGTTTCTGGAAACGAACCTTGGCATCCGGATGCGGGAGATCGGCTGCAGCAGCTATCAGGCCTACTACGAAAAAATCGTATCCGGGCCCGATGCAATCCGGGAATGGTCAACACTGGTCGATCGGCTCACGGTTCAGGAAACCCGGTTTTTCCGTGACCCCGACGCCTTCCGGCTGGTTTCCGACTACGTCCTGACCCGGCCTCGGGAGCAGCTGAAAAAGCGCCCTCTGGAGGCCTGGAGTGTCGGATGTAGCACCGGAGAGGAACCATACACCCTGGCCATGGTGCTGAATGAATGCATGAGCCAGCTGGCGTTGCAGCCGCTGTTCGGTGTCACCGGCTCTGATATCAGCAAGCCGGTGATCGAGAAAGCCCGGAACGGTCAGTTCAATCCCCGCAAACTGCTGGGAATGGATGAAGACATGAAAGCCCGGTATTTCCGCCCGGCCGAGCGGAATACCGTAGAAATTGTGAACAGCATCCGTGACAGGGTGTGCTTTACCAGACTGAATGTTCTGGATCTTGATAAAGCGCCCATGCACGGGATGAACATTATCTTCTGCCAGAATCTGCTGATTTATTTCCGTCGCTGGCGCCGGCGGGAGATTGTCAAGCGACTTGCAGAGCGGCTGGCGCCCGGGGGGTTGCTGGTTCTGGGCCAGGGAGAGCTGACCGATTGGCAGCCTCCCGGGTTACAGAGAGTCCCCTCGGAACATGTGCTGGCGTGGATCAAACGCCAGACTGACGAAGAATAACCGGAGTGGTTATGGGCAATCACCATGACAGCATCGCCCTCGACTGGGTTCGGGGAGAGATACAGGACACGCTGACCCAGGGTCAGCATGCACTGGAAGCGTATGTCGAGAATCGTGACGACACCGCGCGCCTGCGCTTCTGCCTGAATTATCTCCATCAGGTACACGGCACCTTGCAAATGGTCGAGCTCTACGGTGCAGCCCTGCTCACCGAGGAGATGGAAAAGCTCACCCAGGCCGTACTCAACGAAACCGTTGCCAATACCGACGAGGCGGTTGAGGTCCTGATGCAGGCCATTCTGCAGCTGCCCCAATACCTCGAGCATCTGGCCAGCAGTCAGGACGATTTTCCGATGGTGCTGCTGCCACTGCTTAACGACCTTCGGGCCGCCCGTGGCGAATCCCTGCTGTCTGATACTTCATTGTTCAAACCGGATCTGGCGCCCTCACGAATCACAGTGACCGGCAAGGTATCGCAGCGCCTGCAAGACCCCACCGTTCTGGGCCACATCCGCAAGCTGCGCCAGATGTACCAGTTTGCGCTGGCCGGCGTCATCCGGGAAGCGGATCTCGATGCCCATTTCGAGTACATGCAGAAGGTGATCCAGCGGCTGATCCGTTTGTGCCAGAAAACGCCCCGGGGTGAGCTCTGGAAAGCGGCCAGTGCGTTCGTGGAAACACTGCAGGCACACGTCAATCCGGTGAACGCAGCAGTGAAATCCCTGCTCAGGGAACTGGACAGTGAAATCCGCCGGCTTACCGACGAGCATGCGGATATCCTCCAGCAACCGGTACCGGAAGCGCTGCTAAAACATCTGCTCTATTACGTTGCCCGTGCCCGGGATCTGGATTCGCCTCAGGTCAGCGCCCTGCGGGAGGCCTACCAGCTGAACCAGGCACTGCCATCGGAAGACGATGTTGATGCCGCCCGAACCCGGGTATCTGGTCCGGGCCGGGACGCCATCCATTCGGTGGTGGGTGCGCTCAACGAAGAGCTGGCCAAGCTCAAGGACCAGCTGGACTTGTTTGTTCGCTCAGAGCTGCGCCAGAACAGTGAGCTTGAGGACCTGCTCCCAGGTTTGCGCCAGGTGGCCAATACCCTGGCCGTGCTGGGTCTGGGGATACCGCGAAAAGTGGTGACCGAGCAGGTCGAACTGGTAGAAAACCTGAGCGCCCAGTCCGAACAGGTTGATGACGGCACCCTGATGGACATCGCCGGCGCACTGCTTTACGTCGAAGCCAGTCTCGCTGGCCTGGACAGTGACGGACAACAGGAGTCGTCCACAGAGGAGGCCTCCGATGCCCCGGTGAACCTTGGCTCACGTGAGCTGGGTGAAGCCAGTGGCGCGCTGCTCCGCGAATCCCGCAACACCCTGGAGCAGGTTAAGTCCGCCATCGTGAATTTCATTGCCTCGCAATGGGATACCCTGGAAATTGAACACGTCCCGGGCCTGCTGCACAGCATTCGCGGCGGCCTCAGCCTGATCCCGCTGGATCGGGTTGCCGGCATGCTGGCCTCGGCAGAGCGCTACATCACCGACGTGTTGTTGGGCAGCAAACAGGTTCCGGACTGGAAACAGCTGGATATCCTGGCCGATGCGGTCACCAGCATCGAGTACTACCTTGAACGTCTGGCCGAGGGTATTGGCGAAAACGACTCGATTCTCAGAGTTGCCGAAGACAGCCTCGCATCCCTTGGGTTCCCGGTCGGCGCAGAGCCCACCTGGACCGAAACTGCCGCAGAAGACGTGCCGGTTGTTGAACCGGCTGAAGAGCAACCGGAAACCACCGTTACGGCTGCCCCAGAAGAAACCAAGAGCTCGGATTCGGAGCTTCTGGACGATGAGATTCTCGGCATTTTCGTTGAGGAAGCCGAAGAAGTTCTCGAAACCATCCACGAATTCTATCCCCGGCTGCGCCAGAACCACGATGACCATGAAGCGCTGACCGAGGTTCGTCGTGCCTTCCACACGCTCAAGGGGAGCGGCCGACTGGTTGGCGCCACCAGTATTGGCGAACTGGCATGGTCTGTTGAAAACCTGTTGAATCGTGTGATTGACCAGACCATTCGACCCACCGACGACATGTTTACCCTGGTGGACGAGGTCAATGCCCGCATTCCCTCGCTGATCCGTGAGTTCAAGGAAGGCCAGACCGCTGGCGACGTTGAAACACTCATCAGCCGCGCCGAGGCCATGGCGACAACCCGCCGCACCGACGATGAAGCCGTCGAGACACAGGAAGTTGCTGAGGTGGAAGACACAGCGGTCGATGCGCAAGAAGAGACCCTGGAAACAGAGTCGTCCGTCGAGAAAAACGACACCGCCGAGGCCGCACCTGAAACGTCTTTCGATGAAGACGACCTGATCGACGATGAAATACTCGAAATTTTTGTTGAAGAAGCCGGCGAGGTGCTGGAAACCATCCGCGAATACCTGCCGATGCTTCTGCGTCAGCACGATGACCGCAGCGCCCTGTCGGAAGTTCGCCGTGCCTTCCACACGCTGAAAGGCAGTGGCCGCATGGTCGGCGCATTGGTTGTCGGCGAATTGGCTTGGTCCGTTGAAAACATGCTGAACCGCGTGATCGACGGCAGCATTTTCATGAACGATGACATTGCCAGCCTGCTGGAAGATGTCACCGCCAACCTGCCGGCCCTGGTCGAAGATTTTGAAAAACGCCGTGCGCCGTCGGTCGACACCTCGAACCTGGAAGCCCGTGCCAACGCCCTGGCCAACGGCGAAATTCCCGATGCCAGCATGATGCCGGTGGCGGAGTCCGATGGCTCGGAAGCCATGGCTGAAAACGAATACGCAGCGGCTGAGGAAGAGGCCGGGAACACAGACGAAGATGCGGTCGACCCGGTATTGCTGGATATTTTTGAAAGCGAAACCGAGACCCACCTGCAAACACTGAAGGACTTCCTGTCGGCAGCAGGTGACAAAACCACGGTTGCCTATACCGATGATCTTTCCAGGGCCCTGCACACGCTCAAGGGCAGCGCACATACCGCCGGCATCGCCCCGATCGCAGCGGTGATCACGCCTCTGGAACGATTCGTCAAGGAATCCCGGGCTCAGAACAAGCGTGCCAATCGTGACGTGCTCTCACTGATCGAATCCGCCTGCGACTTCCTGACCCAGGGACTTGCCCAGATTCGTGAAAACCCGCAGGCCTCGCTCCCAGGCACCGAAGCGTTCCTTGGGAAGCTGGATCAACTGACGGAGGAAACGCTCCGCAGCCACAGCGAGGAGGCGCCAAGCCAGCATCCGGAGCAGGCACCATCGCAGCTGGTCCAGCTGTTCCTGAACGAGGGTCTCGACATTGTTCTTGATGCCGACCGGATCCTGGATCACTGGGCTGACAACCCCGGCGAAATGGCGTCGTTGAATCCACTACGCTCCGAACTGGAACAGCTGACCTCTGGCGCTTCCGAAGCCGGTCTCGGCGAAGTCGCCGCGCTCTCGGGTGCATTGAAGGAAACCTATGACGAGGCTGCACGGCGCGACCAGGCGCCGGACCAGACTTTCTTTGAAACTGTCCGCGCCGCTCATGAACAGCTGATCAACATGATGGACCAGGTGGCAGCCGGTCTTGCCACCGAATCCAGCGAGGATATGGTCGCCGCCCTCGAAGGCCTGAAGCAGGTCCAGATCCCGGAAAATCAGGAACCGGACGCCTTCGACCAGGAATTCACCGGCGACCTCGAGGAGATCGATCTCAGTCTTGAGATGGATGAGACCGAGACACCAGCCAGTGAAGACGCCCAAACCGCAGAGCAACCGCCGCTCCCGGAAACCACTGAATCCGACGACGAAATGGATGAGGAACTGGCGGAGATCTTCCTGGAAGAAGCCCGCGACCTCATCGACAGCACCGCCGAAGCGCTCCAGAACTGGAGCGAGAATACGGCCAACCTTGATATCCTGCGCCTGCTTCAGCGGGACTTGCATACCCTCAAGGGCGGTGCACGGCTGGCAGACATCCCGGCCGTCGGCGATCTCTCTCACGAACTGGAAAACCTGTTCGAGGGGCTGACTGAACAGCGGTTGTCGATCAACGACGAGCTCTCGGACTTGCTGTTCCGCTGCCACGATCGTCTGGCCGGCATGGTCGAAAACCTGGAAGCCAAGGAGCTTCCGCGTCCTGCGCCGGATCTGATCGCTGAAATCCAGGCCTATATGGACAACGCCACCGGAACGCGCCCGGTTACCAGCGTAGCCAGCCCCGATGAAGAATCTGAGCCGGCTGAAACGGCAGAAGAACAGGCGCCGCTTCCTGACGTGGAAGAACCGGAAGAGACTGATGTTGCCGGAACCGATGAAGCTGCCGGGTCGGAGGAAGGCGTTGCCGATCTTTCCCACCTGGATCCTGAGCTGGTCGGCATCTTCCTGGAAGAAGCCTACGATCTGATCAACTCCACGGGCAGCGCGCTGCATACCTGGACCGAAGATCCCTCGGATCGCAGCATTGCCGCAGAACTCCAACGGGATGTTCACACCCTGAAAGGCGGCGCCCGGATGGCCGGAGTAGAGGCCATCGGCGACCTGACACATGTGCTGGAAGACCTGTTCGAAAAGGTTGCGGAAGGTCAGCTTGAAGCCAGCGAGTCCATGAACGACCTGCTGTTTGCCTGCCATGACCGGTTGGCGCAGATGGTCGAACAGGTGGCTACCCAGAAGCCCTGCCCGCCGGCCAATGAGCTGGTCGCCCGGGTCCAGTCCATCTTGCGGGGCGAGGAAATGCCTTCCGATGCCCGCGACGAGGAGCCGGAGCAATCGGCAGAGACTGAGCAAACTGTATCACCGGCCGAGGAAGTGCCGGAAGCCGCCAGCCTCAGCGAGACTCTGACCCAGGCCAGTGACGACGATCTGATTGGCATCTTCCTGGACGAAGGTCTGGAAATCTTTGACGCCATCAGCGAATGTCTCGACCAGTGGCGCGACGAGCCGGAAGAACTGACCGGCCTGACCGAGCTGCAGCAGGAACTGCACACCCTCAAGGGCGGCGCACGGCTTTCCGACGTTGATCCGATTGCCAACCTGGCGGAGGCCTGGTCAGACGCTCTCGACCCACTGATTTCCGGTTCCAACAACCAGAAGACGCTGCTAAGCCTCAGTGATCGCGCCCTGATCAGCCTCAAGGCCATGCTCAACACCCTGGAGGAAGGCAACAAGCCGGAACCGGATACCGGGCTTATTGAAGACTTCCGGGCCGCCCACGAGGTGGCAACCGAAGAAACGGCTGCGCCCCGTGAAGAGTCCGAGCACGAGGCCATTGACCCGGAAGTACTGGAGATCTTTCTGGAGGAAGCCGGCGAAATCATGGATCAGCTCGAGCAGCTGCTTGATGACTGGCGCAAGGAACCGGCAAACCACAACTTCAATCAGGAAGCCCAGCGGGCACTCCACACCCTCAAGGGCGGTGCCCGTCTGTCCCAGCTGACCGAGCTTGGCGACAAGGCACACGCCTTTGAAACCCGTTTGATTGATCTGGGCGGCAACGCCCCGGATGAATCACAGTGGCAGGCGATCACCGAAGATCACGACGCCATCATTGCCCTGGTTGCCGATATCCGTAAAGGCTATGAGTCCGGCTCGGGCGTGCCCGCAGCGACGAAGGCCGAAACACCGGCACCTGTCGCACCGGAACCCAAGAAGCCTGAAGAGCCGACACCGCCTGCCAGGGCGGAAAAGCCGGTGGCACCGGCGCCGAAGCCCGAAAAATCTCCCGCCAAGGCCCGCAAGCAGGCGGCCGAAGCGCAGCGCGCTGCCCAGGAAACCATCCGGGTCTCCGCACCGCTGCTGGATGACCTGGTCAACCTGGCGGGTGAAACCAGTATCACCCGTGGCCGACTGGAGCAACAAACCAGTGATTTCGGCCACACGCTGGACGAAATGGCCGCTACCATCGAACGTCTGCGTGAGCAGCTACGCCGGATGGAAATCGAGACCGAAGCGCAGATCCTGTTCAGTGCCGAGAAAGAACACGGCCCGGATTACGGTGACGACTTCGACCCGCTGGAAATGGACCGTTACTCGTCCATCCAGCAGCTGTCCCGCGCATTGACTGAATCCTCTTCGGATCTGGCCGATCTTCGTGAGACTCTGTCTGACCGGGTTCGCGACACTGAAACCCTGCTGGTACAGCAATCTCGGATCAACACGGAACTCCAGGAAGGTCTGATGAAGACCCGGATGATTCCGTTTGCCTCCATGGTGCCGCGTCTGCGCCGCATTGTTCGCCAGATCAGCGGCGAGCTGGGCAAGAAGGTGGATTTCGATGTCCGCAACGCCGAAGGCGAGATGGACCGGAACATCCTCGAGCGCATGATCGCGCCCCTGGAACACATGCTCCGGAACGCCCTGGACCATGGTATCGAGAGCCCGGCCGATCGGAAGAAAGCGGGCAAGCCGGAGACCGGCGAGGTTACCCTGTCACTGACCCGTGAAGGCGGCGATGTGGTCCTGCGCATGATCGACGATGGCGCCGGTATTCCCTCTTCGGTGATCCGCGACAAGGCCATCCGTCAGGGCATGTTGCGAGAAGATGAAGACCTGTCCGAACGGGAAATCCTGCAGTTTATCCTGCAGCCGGGCTTCTCCACCGCCCAGCAGGTCACCCAGATTTCCGGCCGGGGCGTGGGCATGGATGTGGTTGCCAGTGAAATCAAGCAACTCGGCGGCAGCCTGGATATCGATTCCGCCGTGGGCCGCGGCACCACCTTCACCGTGCGCCTGCCGTTCACGGTGTCTGTGAACCGGGCCTTGATGGTTTCCACGGGCGAGGATTTCTACGCGATCCCGCTTAACACCATTGAGGGTATCGTTCGAGTCAGCACTTACGAGCTTGAGGAATATTACAAGCCGGATGCGCCGCTGTATGAATACGCCGGCCAGGAATACCGGCTCCAGTACCTGGGCAGCCTGCTGAACAGTGACCACCATCCGAAGCTGCAGGGACAGGCTCTGCCGCTGCCGGTGATTCTGGTGCGCGGTGCCGAGCAACCCATGGCCCTGCAGGTGGACAACCTGATGGGCAGTCGGGAGATTGTTGTTAAATCTCTCGGACCCCAGTTCAGTTCCGTTCGCGGCGTGTCCGGTGCCACCATCCTGGGTGACGGTAACGTGGTTGTGATTCTCGACCTGCCGGCCATGATCCGTTCCGACATCCTGTCCGAACGCCAGCGCCTGGCCAATCTCGAGAAGGCTCGCGAGTCCGCCCGGTACGAGGAACAGGCCACCGTGGTCATGGTGGTGGACGACTCGGTTACAGTGAGGAAGGTCACCTCGCGGCTGCTGGAGCGAAACGGCATGGAAGTCATCACCGCGAAAGACGGGCTCGATGCGGTGGCACAGCTGCAGGACCACAAACCGGACATTATCCTGCTGGATATCGAGATGCCGCGGATGGACGGTTTCGAAGTTGCCAGCTTTGTTCGCCACGACGATAACCTGCGTGAAACACCGATCTGCATGATCACCTCCCGGACCGGCGAGAAACACCGCGAACGTGCGCTGGCCATTGGTGTCAACGAGTATCTCGGCAAGCCGTTCCAGGAAACCGAGCTGCTTGAGACCATTGAGCGGCTGACCGGAAGGCAGTGATGACCGGCCAATGTGGCCGGCCAAAGGTCGGGATCGTCTCGGATGTGGTCCTGCAGCGTCATCGGCTGCAGGCCGCCACATCCAAGTTCGGTCTCGAGGTGCGCTTTTCCGGGGATCCGGACCGGTTGCTGGGTTATCCCGAGTTTCCCGATGCCAGCCTCTGGCTGGTAACCCTGGAGGACGAGGCCGACCACCCGTTACTGTTCGATCACCTGCTTGAAAACACGGAAGCGCCGGTGCTGTTCGGGCTGGACGAAGCACCCAAGCCCGGGAGTACAGAGTACTTCCGGTGGGAGCGACGGTTGCTGGGCAAGCTGGAACAGCAACTGGGGCACCTGGAAGAGCTGGATTCGGAAGCCACACTGGCAGAGCTGGAGCAGGACACGCCGGCGGCGACTCCATCACCGGACCTGCCACACTGGATTCCTCCGGCTGCCCCCGGATCGGTCGCTGAGGAAGTCTGGATTCTCGGCGCCTCGCTGGGCGGGCCCGCGGCGGTCAAGACGTTTCTGGATCACCTGCCTCCGAATCTGCCCGTTGGCTTTATCTATGCCCAGCACATTGATGGCAACTTTACCGAGGTTCTGACCCGGGTGCTCGGGCGTCACGCCCACTATCAGCTCAAGCGAGCGGAAGAGGGCTACCAGGTCAAGAATGGTGACGTCGTGCTGATGCCGGTGGAGCACGAGTGGAAAGTGAGTGAACAGGGTACCCTGACGGAAACCAGCACCGCCTGGCCAGGTCCCTACGGGCCCTCTATTGATCAGGTTTTGCTGAACGTCGCTGATCATTACGGCCAGCGCTGCCATGCTATTCTTTTTTCCGGCATGGGTAATGATGGCGCCATTGCGGCGCCGTTACTGAAAGCTTACGGTAGCCGGATCTGGGTGCAGGAGAGCACAAGCTGCGGCAACAGCTCCATGCCCGAATCCGTGGTCGCAACCGGTTGTGCCGGTTTTTGCGGCACCCCGGAGCAGCTGGCCCGGGAACTGGTAAAAACCATTGAAGAATCCTGCCTGCTCAAGAGCCGGCAGAAACGGGACTCCGCCTGAGGTAACAAGCAATGAATGACAACAGCCAATCCCTCTCCTGCGTCATGATTCCCATGAGCGGACGGCAACTGTTGCTGCCGAACGTCTCGATTGCGGAAGTGGTCGATTACGCCAGCTCTGACGCGGGCGCCAACACACCCGAATGGCTGGTTGGCTACCTGGACTGGCGGGGCCTCCAGCTCCCGGTGATTTCCTACGATGCGGCCAACGGCGGCGTGCTCACCGTCCCTGGTGACAACCGTGGCCGGATTGTTGTGCTCAACACCATCGGAGACCATCACAAGGAAATTCCCTTTATGGCCCTGGTAACCCAGGGCATTCCCAGCCAGGCCCGTTTGAGCGAGGAACAGGTCAGGAAACTGGAGGGTGAGCCAGGCCCGGCAGATCTGATGCTGGTTGAGGTAGAGGGTGAGAACGCCTGGATCCCGAACCTGGAATATCTCGAATCCCTGGTACTGAAATCCAGACACTGACCGGTTATCCGTTCTGCTGCCGGGCATGGCAGACATCCCTGCAAATGTTATAATGTTTCAAATTTTGCAGGATTTTGAACATGTCCGCCCGAGCCATTCCCTATCGGCCACACAACCACGACGCCTGTGTCAGCCAGGCCCTGACTGACGCACGGGCCATTTGCCAGCGTCAGAATGCCCGTCTGACCCCGATTCGGGAACGGGTGCTGGAACTGATCTGGCAGTCCCACAAGCCGCTGGGCGCCTACGATGTGCTGGCAGAGCTTTCTTCCGATGGTCATAACGCTGCTCCGCCCACCGTTTACCGCGCACTGGATTTCCTTCAGCAGCATGGGCTTGTGCACCGCATCGCGTCGCTCAACGCTTTTATCGGCTGTACCCACGCGGGTGAAAGCCACACCGGCATGTTTCTGATCTGTCGCGCCTGCGGTAATGTTCTCGAGCTGACCGCTCCCGAGGTGTCAACAGAAGTGCGCAGGGCCGCCTCCGGCCAAGGCTTCCTGGCCGAGAACACTACCCTCGAGATAGCCGGGCTTTGCCCCGGTTGCCAGGCGGAGCCGGAGCATGAGTGAACCTCTGGTCAGCCTTGAGAATCTCACCGTCCAGTTCGACTCACGGCCCGTGGTCGACCGGGTCAACCTCAAGATCCATCGAGGCGATATCATCACCATTATCGGGCCCAACGGTGCCGGCAAAACCACGCTGATCAAGGCAGTCCTGGGCATTCAGAAGGTGTCCTCAGGACAGGTGTCAGTCAAGAAGAACCTGGTCATCGGCTACGTTCCCCAGCATCTGACTCTCGAGGCCACGCTTCCCCTCAGCGTCAAACGTTTCATGCTGCTCAGCGGCCGGTCGCTCGGCGAATGTCAGACCGCGCTTGCCCGTACCGGTGTTGGCCACCTGCTGCACGCCTCGGTACACCATTTGTCCGGTGGTGAAAAACAGCGGCTGTTACTGGCCAGGGCCCTGGCCCGAAAACCGGATCTTCTTGTGCTCGATGAACCTGCCCAGGGGGTCGATATCAATGGCCAGGCGTCGCTGTATGAACTCATTCGCCAGCTTCGGGACGACCTGAACTGCGGTGTGATCATGATCTCCCACGACCTGCACCTGGTGATGGCAGCCACGGACAAGGTTATCTGTCTGAACCAGCATGTCTGCTGCAGCGGTTATCCCGAAGACATTTCCCATGACCCGGCGTTCATCGAGACGTTTGGCCGCCCGGTGGCAGAATCCCTGGCGGTTTACCACCATCACCACAACCACAGTCATGATCTGCACGGGAACGTGGTGGACAGCGAGTCTCAGAACGCCTCCTCCGGACACGGCGGACACACGGAATGTAATCATGCCCATCATTAATGCCGTTCTGGACGATTTCTTCTGGCGTGCCTTGATTGGCGGCCTCGGCGTTGCCCTCGTGGCGGGCCCCCTGGGCTGTTTCGTGGTCTGGCGACGAATGGCCTATTTTGGCGATACCCTGGCGCATTCGGCACTGCTGGGGATTGCCCTGAGCTTTCTGATCAGCGTGCCACTGAACCTCGGTGTGATCATAACCTGCGTGGTCCTGGCTATGGCCCTGGTGTTGTTATCCCGAACGAGAGCCCTGGCAACGGATACGCTGCTCGGGATTCTCGCCCACAGTGCCCTGGCCATCGGCCTGGTGACCCTGAGCTTCATGCCGGATGTTCGCGTCGACCTGACCGGTCTGCTGTTCGGCGATCTGCTAGCCATGAGCCGCGAGGACCTGTTGTGGATCTATGGCGGCGCGGCACTGATCCTGTTCCTGTTGTCGGTACTCTGGCGCGGATTGCTGATGAGCACGATTCACGAGGAGCTGGCCCGGGTGGAAGGCGTTGCCGTCGAACGCCTCCGTCTGGTTCTGATGCTGATGTTCTCTCTGGTGATCGCGGTGGCCATGAAAATCGTCGGCGTGCTGCTGATTACCGCCCTGCTCATCATTCCCGCGGCCACCGCCCGGCGCCTGGCCCACAATCCGGAGATCATGGTGGCCATGGCAATCGGTTTCGGGTTTGTTGCGGTAAGCGGAGGCCTGAGCCTGTCATGGCATCTGGACACGCCTGCTGGCCCGTCCGTTGTGGTGACCGCTTTTGCCGTTTTCCTGCTGGTTTACGGTGCTGCCGGCAAAGTCCGCAGTTGAGCATTTCCCTCTGTTCCCGAGCTGGACTAGAGTATAGGGATACAGTCGGCCTGACCCACAGGTACAGGCCTCGCCGCACAGGACGCCCGGCATGGAAAGCTCAGTTCCAGGCCGGTTCCGCAGACCGGTACTTTGGCCAGGAGTCTGGATCCCACTGCTTCTGGTCGCAGCCGGGCTGCTGGTAACCGGAATCACGGCAAATATCGAAGGACGGCGGGCCATGGCCCTGGCTGAAGCGCGCTACTATGCCCAGCATCAGGCCCTGGTCAATCACCTGCTGGCCAACGTGCCGAATCGTCCGGGCGCGGGCGACAGCAGCCAACCGGTCTCAGCCTGGCTCCACGCTCTGTTCAGCGACACCCTGCCTGATTCCCTCGGCCTGCGTATCGATACACTCGAACGACACACCAAGACGCCACTGCTGGAGATACGAGCCAACGGTTCGGTGGACCCTACACGGGCATTGCGCACCGAAGTGTCACCGCTGGACCATCACTGGATACTCACCACCGTGCCCTCACCCAAAGGCCTGGAAGAGGTCGCCCGGGCTGCCTCGCAGACCGTCTGGCTCGCCGGTTTCGCGCTGTCCGTGTTTGCTGCCTCGCTTGCTCTGTTACTCAACCGCCGGCTTCATCTTCAGGCGCTCCATATCCGTGGCCTGGAACAGAGGGAAATCGGCGCTGACCATCAGATCGCCAACTTTCAGGTCGAGAAGTCGATATTGCGTCAGGCACTGAATGACAGTGAACAGCGAAGTCGCGATCTGGTAGCCCTGTCTGGGGCTGTGATCTGGGAACTGGATGAAAATGGCAGAATCGGCTTTGTTTCAACGCAAATCGCCGAACTTCTGGATCGAGCGCCCGCTGACCTGGTGGGACAGCCACTGGAAGAACTGGTTGCGCCGGCCTTTCAAGACAATTTCAGGCGGGCCCTGGCGGCCGCTCGCAGTGACAGCTCCATTGAGCGGATTGATCTTCCTCTCCTTCACCGGGATCAGGATGCAGAGGTGCCAGTCGTGCTCAGGGTCAGGGCTTTGAAAGATCCGGTCCACGGGCTGTCAGGTTTCCGGATAAGTACCCTGCAGCGTATGACCCTCTAATCGAGGGTCTTGTGGGTGCCGTCGCACAGGGGGGCATTGCCTGTTTGCTTGCATCCGCAGAACCAGACCCACTCTTTCTTTTCCGCCTCATACTTGACCGGCGTTATACCGGTACCCTTGTGGGAGCCGTCACAGAATGGCTGGCTGTTACTGCGACCACAGGCACACCAGAGGTAGTTCTTTCCTACCTCCACCATGACGGAGTAAGGCGTCTTACTGGCGATCAACGGTTTCTCATCGGACATCATCTGTTCCTCGAGTCATGACTGTAGTCAACCAGTATAGCCACTCATGGAGAAACACTGCGCTCAGAGCGGCCTGACGATATCCGCAAGGCGCCCGGTCTCGATAAGCTCCATAAATTCGTCGCCCAGACGGTCACTTTCCGCTATCGCCGCCCGCCAGGCCCGTTCTCGGCCAGCATCATCACCCACATAGCGCTCAAAATCCTTACGGTCCGGGAGTTTGCGGTCAGGCAGGGATTCCAGATACGCCTTTGACGGTGCAATCAACAGTACATCCTGCAACCGGGTGGCGTCACCCCGCCGCCAGGGCAAGGACTTGTCGAACCAGCCGGGTACCACCTTGTCGGTGAAGTGTGGGTATAGCACGATGCCCGGCTGCTGGTAGGGCAGATCCAGGTGATAATCCAGAAGCCCACCGTCACGATAGATGCCTTCGGGAGCACCGGGTATGTTGCGGACACCGGACATCACCAGGGGTATAGACGCAGAAGCCAGGAGGGCCGGCAGCAGGTTCTCCCGGGTAAAGGCGACCTCGTGGCTGGGGAAATCCACCAGCTTCGCCACGGGCGTTTTCAGACGGGCGTCGTGGATGATGCCCCGCTCCATGAAACGCCCCAGATGCCGGCGACTGACCATGTTGGCGCTGATCGCACCCATGAGGCCCAGCCCCAGGCGGCCTCGCGCATCCTCCGCCAGCATGCCAAGACTGCGAACCACCACAACGTTCAGCCGGTACCAGGGGTGATTCAGAATGGCGTCTTCCCGGCCACCCAGTAATTCTTCCAGGAACAGCACGCTCTTGCGGCTTACTTCAGCACTGCTGACGCCCTTGGCAAACCGCTGGGCGGTATAGAGTTCAGCCAGCCGACCAAGCTGCTCTTTCGGGTCATCGGACGAGGCCACGGCGGCAAACCGCCAGCTGCCAATCGACGAGCCGATCAGCGATCGCTCCTGTGGAACCTGCGGCAGCCAGTCACCAAATATCGCTTTATCCAGGCCGCTGATTCCCAGAGCCTTGGGACCACCGGCAGCGCCCGGAATCACGTGCACGTCTTCCGGTGACAGCGGCTTTTCCTTGAGTCGTTGCATCGCGCGACGACCGGCCCGGATGGTCAAGGCCGGTTCTCGGGTGTGAATAGCAGTCATTGGGTGATCCCTGGGCGTGTCCCTGAAGTAATCTGGCGGAGTTTAGCGAAGTGGACGATGCCCGGCCAACTGAACAAAACTAATGGTGGTCATAAACAGCACTATCTGCTTAATTAAACCAATGGCCATGCTAGACTTCACTACACTCCCGACACAGGACGCGGGCGGATACGACTCTGACAGCAGGAGTATGCTGTGAATTTTTCGGTACCACCCTCTACCCTTGCAAGCAATCCGACGCTCGCGGTGCTCGGCTTCAAACGCCAACTGGTCTACCACCTGCACTTCTGGGCGTTCATCGCGGTAGCGCCGCTGGTAATGGTGCAATGGCAGCAATCCCACTACCTGCTGTCTTCCGTACTGGTGCTTTTTTGCGTCAATGCCCTTCTGGTGATCGCGTTTCTGCGGTTGCGCGGCACCTATTTCCTCAAAGGCCGATTATTCCCTCTGCTCGCGGTGGTTAGTGCCGCCTATTCGACACATATAAATGGCCACGCTGGCCTTTACTGGGCCTACCCCGCCGCTACGGCCCTGTTTTTCCTGCTGCCGCTGAGGGAAGCCATCGGCAGTAACATCGTCTTTGTGGTTGTCATGGCGGTCGTGTCGTTCCTCCGCTTTCCCGAAGCCGACTTTTGGAGAATCACCTTCTCCCTCGGCCTGACTTGCCTGTTTGCCATGATTTTTGCCTTTCTGGTGGGCAAACTTCAGCAAGAACTCACACGACTGGCCACCACCGACCCATTGACCGGCTGCCTGAACCGGTCGCAACTTGCCGATATTCTCAACGGCCAGATTCAGATGCGGGAACGGTATGAGCGGGTATCCAGCCTGATTTTGCTGGATCTGGATTACTTCAAGACCATCAACGATCAGTGGGGCCACCTGGCCGGTGACAAGGTTCTCACCGAAATGGCTCTGCGTTTGCGCAAACGACTTCGGGAAAGCGATCAGCTGTTCCGGATCGGGGGAGAGGAATTCATGATCGTGCTACCGGAAACCCGGCAGAAAGACGCAGATGCCCTGGCCCACCAGCTTCTGACCAGCATCAGTGCCCGGCCATTCCTTGACGATATCAAGGTGACTGCCAGTGCCAGTGTCGCTGAAGTCAGCAAGGGCGAGACCTGGTCGATCTGGCTGAACCGGGCTGATCAGGCCCTTTACGAAGCGAAATCCCGGGGTCGCAACCAGGTAGTCAATGCCGCTCGACCGCTTCCGGTTGTGGGTCGGGGCGCCGAGGACATGCCCGATTCAGCGTCGGGCTGAAGCACGGCACCTACCGTTTCGCCTTTACTGATCGCAGCGTTTACGAAATTCCCGGTAGGCGCTGAAAACCTCCCAGGGACACTCGAAATGCGGGTAATGCCCGATGTTCCTCAGGGTGACCACATCGCCATCCGGTATCAGTTCGCGATACCGACGCGCCATGCCGGCGCCAGAGACGGGGTCGGCCGTACCTGAGATCAGCCGCATCGGTTGCGTCGCCTTCTGCAGAGCGCCAACCCAACGATTCCGATGACATCGACGTTCCTCCATAAACTGTATCAGCTGGTGCAGGATGCCCCGACCATTGTTGTAGGTCAGCAGGTGCCAGAAGTCTTCCATATCCTGACGATCCGGCGGATTCTGGCTGCCGAACAGGCGGCGGAAGTTGCGCTCGAAACTGCGCCGGGTCAGACCACGGCTGATCAAGCCGCCAAAGGGGCTTCTTAACAGCTTCTGAATCAGCAACGGATTATGAACTTCCGGGAAAAGGGCACCATTGAGAAAGCAGACACTGGCAATCCGGAAAGGCAGTCCGTCTTCCTGCTCCCGCGCCAATAGCTCCTGGGCCACACTGCAACCGTAATCGTGAACCAGCAGATGCACCGACGGGAGGCCAAGCCCCTCGATCCAGCCCTGGAACAGATCGGCCTGGTCTTCAATACTGTAGTCGTAGTTGGAGGGCTTGTCCGAAAAGCCGAAGCCCAGCATGTCCAGCGTCAACACGTTGTTGTGCTGGACCAGCATCGGCCAGACACGGTTCCAGTCCCAGCTGGCGGTAGGAAAGCCATGGATCAGTACCAGCGGTTCCCCTGAGCCCGCCATCCGACTGAAAATGGCATGTCCCTCAAAACTGAACCACTTACCTCCCTGTTGCCACCCTTCAAGGGTGCCTTCCACGCGCGCTGCGGCGGAACCCCCACCGACGGTGGGCATCACCTCTTCCATGTATTGTCCCCGGCGAACATTTACAGCCTGAAACTGTAGAACAAAGCAGCCCCCACTGCCATAGCCGTACTGCCCAGACCGCCGGGCGGGTCAGCCAGAGTGGTCTTTTCCTGCAATGACTTCGTAAACGTAGAGATGGTGGGCAAATTGCCTTAAGCTTTGGCCCTCGTAAGACACTGCTAACCGGAAATGACTATGAGCAAACTCCTTGACGACCTCTCCGGACACTTTCGTGCCATTATTGATGGCCTGGGCGAAGACCCGGACCGCGAGGGTCTGCAAGACACTCCAATGCGCGCCGCCAAGGCCATGCAGTTCCTAACCTGCGGTTACAATCAGGATCTGGGCGACCTGGTGAACGATGCGGTATTCGAGTCGGCCATGGACGAAATGGTCGTGGTACAGGACATCGAGTTGTACAGCATGTGCGAGCACCACATGTTGCCGTTCATCGGTAAGTGTCACATCGCCTACCTGCCCGCTGGCAAGGTGCTGGGACTTTCCAAATTCGCTCGCATCGTCGATATGTACGCCCGTCGCCTGCAGATCCAGGAAAACCTGACCCGGCAGATTGCCGAAGCCGTCGAGAGCGTAACCGGCGCGAAGGGTGTGGCGGTGGTTATCGAGGCACAGCACATGTGCATGATGATGAGGGGCGTGGAGAAACAGAATTCCCGCATGAAGACGTCGATGATGCTGGGGCAGTTCCGTAAATCCCAGGCAACTCGCACCGAGTTTCTGACGCTGATCAGTAACAACCGCTGAAGCACCTGACCACTGGGAGGCCGCATGACAGACGTTCACGGGAATCATCTCGCAAAGGTCCGCATCAAGGATCTTCTTTTGAGAGCCTACATCGGCATCAAGGAAGAGGAAATCAACAATCAGCAGGACGTATTGATCAACGTTGCGCTGACGTACGATGCCTCTGAGGCGGTGAACCGGAACGAAATCTCGGCCGCCCTGAACTATCGCACCATCACCAAGCAGATCATCCATCATGTGGATGGCAACCGGTTTGCCCTGCTCGAACGCCTGACCCACGAGGTTCTGACCATCGTTATGGAGCATGAGGCGGTGCAGTGGGCCGAAGTGGAAATCGACAAGCCTCACGCGCTACGCTACGCGGAGTCCGTGTCTGTATGTCTTCAGGCACACCGTTAATTCAAAGAGGCTCTGCCAGCAACATGCCCAGCAACACCCCGGACCAGATTCGCGACATCCTGACGACGGTAAAAACCATTGCCTTGGTTGGCGCCAGTGAGAAGACCAGCCGCCCCTCTCACGAAGTAATGGAGTTCCTACAGAACCAGGGTTACCGGATCCTCCCGGTGAATCCCCGTCTGGCAGGCAAGACGCTACTCGGTGAAACCGTGTACGCCGACCTTCACGGTCTGCCGGAACCTGTAGACATGGTTGATCTTTTCCTGGCACCGGAACGCACCGACGCCGTCATCGACCAGGCCATCGAACTCAACATCCCGGTGGTGTGGCTGCAGATTGGTGTGATCAATGACGAGGGTGCAGCCCGGGCAGAGGCTGCGGGGCTGAAGGTTGTAATGGATCGCTGCCCGAAGCAGGAAATCCCCCGTCTGGGTATTCGCAGGGTTGCCGAACAGCCCTGAAACCTGATCTGAATCAGGAACTACGTCACACTTCCGGCACTCTTCTGTAACCGGTCTGTCAGGTCTGACATAATCACCGGACATAAACAGAAGACTGGTAGAGCCATGTGGTTCCGACGTAAATCCAGCAAACAGCACCGGCCCCAGGTATCGGCGCCATTGGCGCTCGCTACCCATTCTGACGCCCCTGTCTCGACCCTTCAGCGGGTGAGACTGCCTGTAGACCTTCTTCAGCCCGGAATGCGCATTGTCAGCCTGGACAGGCCCTGGACCCAGGTACCGGTCCTGTTTCAGGGGTTTACCCTCACAGATGACAACCAGGCGCAGATTCTGCGCCAGTACTGTGAGTGGGTGCTGGTGGAGGATGAGGAAACGCGCCTGAATCCCGTGCTCGATCAGATTTCCGTACTCAAGCGACGCACCAACGAACCGCTCCCGGAAACCCGCTCCTTACCGCAGGAACTACCCAGGGCTCAGGCAGCCTGGAGCCGGACCCAGGCCTTTGTTGAGGAGGTCACCCGACAGATCGAGGCCGGCAACGACCTTAATCTGCAGAGCGCCCGCCCCATCATCCGCGAATGCGTGGACAGCGTGAAGGCCAATGCCAGCGCCATGTTCTGGATGAGCCGCATCAAATCCCGGGACGCCTACACCGCCGAACATTGCCTCAGGGTGGCTATTTTCTGTGTCGCCTTTGCCCGCTTTCTGGGGATGCCTGACGAGGATCTGGAAACCGTTGGTATGTGTGGCCTGCTGCACGATCTGGGCAAACTCAAGGTACCGGACGAGATTCTCAACAAGCCCGGGGCGTTGACGCCGGAAGAACACGGCATCATGCGCCAGCACACAACCCTGGGTTATGAACTGCTGAGTGGCGACCCACATCTGGATCCGATCATCAGTGATGTTTCCCGACACCACCATGAACGCATGGATGGCCGTGGCTATCCGGAACAGCTGGCCGAATGGCAGATCAGCCGGTTTGCTCGCCTGGTTTCCATCGTTGACGCCTACGATGCCATCACCAGCGACCGATGCTACCGGGACGGACTGCCGGCTTCCGAGGCCATCCGCATCCTTTTCAGGAACCGGGGCCAGCAGTTCGACACGACCATGGTCGAAGCATTTATACGCATGATTGGTGTATACCCGCCGGGCAGTCTGGTAGAACTGTCAACGGGCGAAGTCGCGATTGTGGTGGCGACGCACCCGGGAAGAAAGCTGAAACCCAGGGTGGAAATTTTGCTCGACGGTGACAAACGTCCAGTGACGCCCCGTGTCATGGATCTGGGAGCCTCCGATTCGGGGCCTGGTAGGTCGACACCGGATATTGCCCGGCCACTGCCGGACGGTGCCTTTGGAGTGTCACTTCGGGGCCGGATCAAGCAACTGATGGCGGTAGCCGATACATATGCCTCATAATTGCGTAGGCGTTGCCAATTGTTTGGCATTACCGTTCAAACTCACGGAGTAACCTGTGGATCAACCTGCATCACCCCCTAAAGCTGTGGTTTTGGGCCTATTGAGCCCGGCGTTTCCGGTGGTGATTTTCCTGGTTTTCCTCGGCCTCGCAGCCGGCCTGCGCTATGGCCTGGTACAACAGGACAGGAATCAGGTTGAGGCAAACCTTGCCAACGAAGCCAGGGCCATGGCCAATCACCTTGAACGGGAATTCCTTATACACGCCGAAGCAATCCGGCGCATGGCCAAACGCCTGGAGACAGCCCCTTCCAAAACCGAACAGGAATGGCGACGGGATGCCCGCAACTACCTCGACGATTTCGGCGTCTACCAGGCCATCGAGTGGATTGACTCCGATTTCATCATTCGCTGGCTGGAGCCAGTCACCGACAACGAAGAAGTCATTGGCTACAACGTCGCCTTCAACGAGGAGCGACGCCAGGCACTGGAGCGGGCAAAGCAGTCCGGCACCTGGGATCTTTCCGGTGTGATCAATTTGCGCCAGGGCGGCAAGGGCATGGTCATCTATGCGCCGGTGGGTGCCGGCCCCGAGAACAACGGCTTCATGGCGGGGGTATTCCGAATGGAAGTACTGGCCCGCCAGCTTCTCACCGAACGGGTGCTGGAATCTTTCCGGGTGGAAATCCGCGAAGCCGGACAAGTGAGCTATGAGCTGAACGCGTCACAGCCGATAAGCCCCGACTTTTCCGAGAGTCACGCTGTCAATCTGCCGACACTCGATTGGACCCTGACCCTGCGACCATCGATTGAATGGGTGGAAAGCCGATACAGCCACTGGCCCGCACTGACCTTTACCACGTTCCTGTTTATGGGCCTTTTGACCAGCCTGACGACACTGCTGGTGCAGCTTATTCTGAAACGCAACCGGGCCCTGTTGAAGACCCGCCGGGAATTGGACCAGGAAATCGAGCAGCGCACGGCCATTCAGAAGGATCTGGCCAGGCTGGAATCCACCGATACCCTCACCGGCCTGGCCAACCGTCGGTTCTTTATGGAAGACCTGTCCCACACCCTGAACATTGCCGACCGCCAGATGCGCCAGGTCGCCCTGGTGATGCTGGATCTGGACCGTTTCCAGACGCTCAATGACTCCCTCGGCCACCAGTTCGGGGATGAACTGCTCATCAAAGTGTCCGAGCGCCTGAACCGTCTCAGCAACGAACGCCTGCTGGTGGCCTACTCCGGGGGCGACGAGTTCATGTTCTGCCAGCAACAGGTGGACGACATTGATGACATCATCCACTTGCTGGGTCAGATCAAACAGTGCTTTGATCAGCCCTTCGAGGTTCAGGGCCAGTCCCACAGCATTACCGCCACCATGGGTATTGCGGTGTACCCACAAAGCGGCCTGGACGCGGATACACTGTTGCGAAATGCAGACATAGCCCTCTACCGCGCCAAGGAACAGGGCCGAAATACCTACCAGTTCTATACCGAGGGCATGCAGGAGCGTGAGGTCATGCGCCTTGAGCTGGACAAGGATCTGAGCCAGGCCCTGGCCAACAATGAATTCGTGCTCTTCTACCAGCCTCAGCTGAACCTGGACACCGGTGAAATCCAGAGCGTCGAGGCGCTCATCCGCTGGCGCCATCCCCGCCGCGGGCTTCTGCCGCCGGTGGAATTCATCCCGCTGGCGGAGGAGAGTGGGCGAATCACCGATATTGGCCGCTGGGTGGTCCTCGCAGCCTGTCGGCAGCTGGCAGCGTGGAGAGGCACGCCGCAGGAGAACTTGCGCATTGCGGTCAATCTTTCCGGCCGGGAGCTGGACGACGAAGATCTGGTCGAGCACATTCGGGAAGCCCTGGCGGCGGAGAATGTGCCGGCCGATCGTCTGGAGGTTGAGCTTACCGAGGAGATCTTCATCCAGAATATCGAGCACAACCTGAATCAGCTGTCCCGTCTGCACCAGTTGGGAGTGCACCTTGCTATCGATGACTTCGGGGTGGGCTATTCGTCCCTGGGTTACCTGCGAGATTTCCCGGTCGATCTGCTGAAAATCGACCGGTCGTTTATCACGGAAGTCACGGAGCGCCATGACGACGCAGTGATCACCAGGGCGGTCATCAACCTGGCTCATAACCTGGGTATTGAGGTGGTGGCCGAGGGGGTGGAAACCGAGGAGCAGCTGAATTTCCTCAAGAGCTACCGTTGTAACTTTGCCCAGGGTTACCTGATCAGCCGACCGATTCCGGTTTCAGACCTTGAAAAGGCGCTGGCCTCAGGCATTCTGGTAGCAGATATTACCGCCGATTCCGGATTGTAATTGCTACGGCCCGTCCCCAAGATACGGATAAATCATTCTGGTGAGATTCTATGGCTGCCCAATACCTGACTCCGGAACAGGACGAGAAGATCCGCCAGTGGGAACGCTGGAACCGGAACTATTTCATTTTTGCGTTTGTGGCGCTGACCATCATTCTGGTGTTCAGCAGTCAATTGGGGTTGTCCAGTGGTGAAAGCTGGGGCCCTCTGGGCGTTCTGATCGCTGCCCTGATCACGCCGATCATTGTCCTGCAGCTTAAGCTGGCCTGTCCGGCCTGCGGCCAGAAAATTGGCTGGCAGGCGAAGCTGATGGCGCCGGATCAGTGCAAGACCTGCGGGACGTTTTTGCGCTCCCGGGATTAATAACCCTTCCTCGATTTTCCTCCGAAGAAAACCTTTGACCTGTGAGTTGCTCACAGGTTTTAGTCTACTCTTACTGGTTTGGAGTTTGCCGTGCTGAGGTGGGTACGGCTTCCGAAAACCGCTGTGAATACGTCCCTGTACGCTTGCTCTGAACCTTCCCTGGTTCAGAGCATTTTCGGAAGCCGTACCCACCTCAACACTCCGCTGACTTCAGTCTTTGGTTCCTGAAGCCACTATTTTTGGCACGTTGAGAACAAGACGATGAAAGTAAAAGAGATTGCAGAAGCCGCCGGCGTTAACCCGGATACGGTTCGGTTCTACACCCGCGAGAACCTGCTGAAACCGACCCGTAACCCTGAGAATAACTACCAGCAGTTTGATGCCGAGGATCTCCGGCGGCTTCGATTTGCCCGGAAAGCACGGCAGCTGGGATTTTCCTTGCCGGAGATTCGACAGATTCTGGATCAGGCGGACGATCATCATTCGCCCTGTCCGATGGTTCGTGATGTATTCCAGCACCGGTTGGCGGAAGTTGAGCGGGAGATTCGGGAGCTGCAGCAGTTGCGCAAGCGGATGACCGCCGCGCTGGCTGCCTGGCAGGACATGCCGGATGGCACGCCCGATGGCCATACCATTTGCCGGTTGATCGAACACTGGGATGATCCGGCGCCCTGTTGCGGGGCAAGCGAACAGATCGAGGAGTGATTCTGGATGACTGACACACCTGTTTTGCAAACCACGCTGAGCATTTCCGGGGCTTCCTGCCAGGGCTGCGCCAAGAAGATTCGCAATGCGCTCGAGCCGTTGACCGGCGATACCGGGCTGGTTGAAGTGGATCTGGAAAACCAGACGGTGGCCTTGCCGGAGGGAGTGGATGCCGCTGAGGCGGCGCGTATTGTTACCGAGACCGGCTATCCTGCCGAGCCTTTCGAGGAAGATGCCCAGCCAGCCAGTTGCTGTGCTTCCGGGAACAAGAGCGAGAACCTTGCCGGCGACGATTCCGAAGACCATGCAGTGACCGAAGAATCGGTTCAGTCGAGCCCTGAATCGGCAACAGCGGCCGACGGGCAGGTTCATCTGTCGGTGACCGGTGCCACTTGTGCCTCCTGCGTCAACACGATTGAAAAAGCCCTGATGTCCGTCTCGGGTATTCACCATGCCCATATGAACCTGGCAGACAATACCGCCACGGCCACGGGTGATGCCGACCCTGAGGCACTGGTGAAAGCAGTGGAAAGTGCCGGCTATGGCGCCAGCGTCATCGAAGACGAGGACGAAGCCGACGACCGGAAGCAGGAGGAAGACCGCAAGCAATACAGGTCACTGCTGGTGAAGATGGCGGTCAGTCTGGGCCTGGGGCTTGGGCTAATGGTCTGGGGTATGGGCTTCGGCACCATGATGGTGACCGACGCCAATCAGGGTATCTGGCTCGGTCTGGGTGTGCTGACATTGATCGTGATGGCCGCCACCGGCGGGCATTTCTATACCGGCGCGTGGAAGGCGTTCCGGCACCACAACGCCAATATGGATACCCTGATTGCCCTGGGTACCGGAACCGCCTGGCTCTATTCCATCGTGGTGGCCAGTGTTCCGGGCGCGTTGCCGGAGATGGCCCGTCATGTGTACTTCGAGGCCTCGGCCATGATCATCGGTCTGATCAATCTGGGTCAGGCGCTGGAGCTTCGGGCCAAAGGCAAAACCTCGGAGGCGGTGCGCCGGCTCCTGGACCTGCGGGCGAAAACCGCCCGGGTGATTCGCAACGGGGAAGAGCAGGACATTCCGGTCGAGGAGGTCCGCAAGGGCGATCGTATCCGGGTCCGGCCCGGGGAAAAACTGCCGGTGGATGGCCTGATCGCCGAAGGCTCGACCCGCATTGACGAGAGCATGCTCACTGGCGAGCCGATGCCGGTCAGCAAATCGGAAGGCAATGAGGTATCTGCCGGCACGCTGAACACCCACGGTTCCATCGTCTATGAGGCCACTCGGGTGGGCAGTGAAACCGCGCTGGCCCAGATCATCAAGCTGGTGAAAAAAGCCCAGGGTTCAAAGCCCGCTATTGGACGTCTTGCGGACAAGATTTCCTCGGTATTCGTGCCGACGGTCATGCTGATTGCTGTCGTGGCGGCGCTGGTCTGGTACAACGTCGGACCAGAACCTGCGGTGGTTCATATGATGGTGGCCGCCACCACGGTGCTGATCATTGCCTGCCCCTGCGCTCTGGGCCTGGCGACGCCCATGTCGGTGATGGTCGGCGTTGGCAAGGCCGCAGAATACGGCGCGCTGATCCGCCAGGGTGATGCCCTGCAAACCGCGGGCAAGCTGGATCTGGTCATACTGGATAAGACCGGCACCATTACCGAGGGTCATCCGGCGGTTACGCGGCTTCACGCCAGTGACGGTGACGAGAAGCGCCTGCTGACCTTGGCGGCCGGGCTGGAACAGCACTCAGAACACCCTCTGGCCGAAGCCATCCTGGCGAAGGCCAAAGAGAAGCAGGCTGATTCCGAGAAGGTAACCGATTTTAAAGCCCTGAACGGCAAGGGCGTACAAGGCGAATTCGAAAGCAAGCCCCTGCGCCTGGGCAACCGGCGGTGGCTGGAAAGCGAGGGTGTGGAACTTGCCGACCTTGCAGATGCTGCCCGCTCGATTACCGAAGAAGCCGGCACGCCCCTGTTCCTGGCATTGGGCAATGAGGCTCTGGGCGTCATTGGAGTGGCCGATGCCATCAAACCGGACTCCAAGGCGGCCATCCAGCGTCTTCACGAAGCCGGCATCAGGGTGATGATGGTGACCGGCGATGTCGACGCCACCGCCAAAGCCATCGCGAAAAAAGCCGGGATCGATGATTATCGTGCGGAAGTGCTGCCCGAAGACAAGGCCGAGGTGGTCAGTGAAATGCGCGGCAAGGGCCACACAGTCGCTATGGTCGGCGATGGCATCAATGATGCGCCGGCCCTGGCGGCGGCAGACGTCGGCTTTGCCATTGGCACCGGCACGGATGTCGCCATTGAGAGCGCCGGTATCACTCTGATGCGAGGCTCGCTCCACGGCGTTCCCGATGCCATCGAGATTTCCCGCGCCACTGTGAAGAACATTCACCAGAATCTGTTCGGCGCATTCGTATACAACACAATGGGTATTCCGGTGGCCGCCGGCCTGCTCTACCCTGTCTGGGGAATACTGATGAGCCCGATACTGGCCGGCGCTGCCATGTCCCTGTCTTCGGTCACCGTAGTCTCGAACTCCAACCGCCTGAGATTGTTCCGGACCAGTCACCGCCCGGAACGGAGCGACAGCGACAGTGATCCAAAACAGCAACAGGAGCGGAACTGATGGAAACACTACTGGTCAACGTCGGAGGTCTTGCCCTGATGACAGCCATCGTCTGGTGGTTCTGGCTTTCCGGTTCTGACGACACAGGCTCAAGTGAACATCAACATCACCACTGAGGTACTTGCCATGAAAAAACACACCCTGGCTTTTGGCCTGATGGCTGCCCTGGGATTCAGCACCACCACGGTGGCGGCCGGCGCTGCCCAGAGTATCCACGTCTACAAATCCCCCACGTGCGGCTGCTGTGAAGACTGGATTGATCACCTGGAAGACAATGGCTTCGAGGTAGAGGCGACCAACACCAACGATATGGGCAGGATCAAAGCCGACGCAGGTCTGCTTGCCGGTCTTGGCAGTTGCCATACCGCGTTTGTCGGCGATTACGTCATTGAAGGCCATGTACCGGCCGATGACATCAAACGCCTGATCAGCGAAGCTCCCCGGGCCACCGGCCTGAGCGTACCCGGGATGCCCATAGGGTCACCCGGCATGGAGATGGGCGACCGGAAGGATCATTACAAGGTCATCCTGTTCAACGAGGCGGGACAGACCCGAATCTTTTCCCAGCACAATTAACGGGAATCACCAGACAAGGGCCGGCATTTACCGGCCCTTGCTACCGCTTTTTCCTTCCGGTTTACACCTATCCCTGTCTGTTTTTCCTACACTCTGGTTAACCAGTGTTCTATCATTGGCGCCCAGAAACCCGGAAAATCCGAGAGGGATACTCGTTGAGTCTTAAAACCCGCATCCTTGGTCTGGCTGCCACTCTCATCATCGTGGCTTCTGCGGCTTCGTGGCTGGCCTATCGGGAGCTGTCCGAGAGCATCATCGAACGCTGGGGCCAACAGGTCGCGGAAATACAGGTGCGCTACGACAGCGCCCGCCTGCTGCAATCCCTGGAGCGGGAAATCGGCTTGGCCAAACAAATGGCAAGCTCGTCCGCCCTGATCAACTGGGCCGCCAATCCGGATGACGCCGCGCTCCAAGCGGAAGCCATCCGCCAGATGGAAAGCTTTCGCTCCAATTTCAGGGACAACAACTACTTCGTTGCCCTCGTCCAGAATGGTCACTATTACTACAACAACGAAGAGAACGAATACGCTGGCAACCAGTTCCGGTATGTTCTCGATGAAGAAAAACCCGATGACGCCTGGTTCTTCCAACTCATTGAGGAAGGTCGCGACTTTCACCTCAACGTAAACCCGGATACGGAGCTGGGTGTCACCAAACTCTGGATCGATGTGCTGATGCGCGATGAGGCTGGCCAGATCGTCGGCATGGTCGGCACAGGCCTTAGCCTGGACGCTTTCCTGCAGGATATTGTCGACATCGGTCAGGATGGCATCACGACCCTGTTCGTAGATTACAACGGCGCCATCCAGCTGTACCGCGACCGGAACTACATCGACTTCGCCAGTATCATCAAACCCGAAGGCCAGAAGAACACCGTCGATCTGCTGTTCGATGATCCCCAGGACAAGCAGCAGATTCTCGGTATGCTGCAGTTGCTCAAGAAGCGGGGCGACCAGGCAGGCCAGGTGGAAAGCGGCTTTGTGACCGTGGATGGCCGAAAGCATCTGGCCGGCGTTGCCTTCCTCCCGGCCATTGGCTGGTTTGAGATCACCCTGCTCGACCTCAACACCCTCCTGCCAACCAGCTATCTGTGGCCGCTGGTAGCCGTGTTCCTGGGCACCTTGCTGATCACCCTGGTACTGTTCCACCTGATTATCCAGACCCGGATTCTCAAGCCCATCATGAGTCTGGAGCACGCTGTGGAAAAAGTCCGGGAAGGCAGCTTTGATCTGCCACGGCTGGATAAGCCGGATAATGAGATCGGCTGGCTGGCCGATCACTTCGAGAAAATGACCCAGAGCCTGGGCCACTCCACCCGGGAGCTTGAGGAAAAAGTTGCGCAGCGAACCGATGAGTTGAATCGACTGGCCCGGATTGATCCCCTCACCGGTCTGAAAAACCGTCGGGGCCTGGACGAGGTGCTGGATGAGGAAATCCAGCGGGCCCGCCGCCAGGAGTCCGGCTTCGGCGTGATCTGGCTCGACATTGACCATTTCAAGAGCATCAACGACAACCTTGGCCACCAGGCCGGTGATCAGATCCTGTGCCGGGTTGCCCTGTGGCTGAAAGCCGGCGTTCGCCCCTACGATCATCCCGGACGCTGGGGCGGCGACGAATTCGTGGTTCTGCTCTCACCCTGCGACCCGGAGACCCTGGGCCGTATCGCCCGTCGTATCCGCGAATCCGTGGAACAGGAAAGCCGAAAAACCGGGACTGCCGTCACTGTGAGTGTTGGTGGTTACTTCGCCCTGCCCGGCGATAACAGTGACACCATTCTTCGTCACGCGGATCGGGCCCTCTATCAGGCCAAGCATGAGGGGCGCAATCGGGTCTGTATCACCGTCTCGGAAGACCCGGAGATTAACCCGGCGTAACAGGTCTGACTCATACCGCCATAACCGTTATACTCCGCCCCATCATTCATTTTTCTACCAGCCAGGTTACTTCATGCTCAATGCCGACGCCCTCAGCCAGTTGCGCCAGCTGAAATCGGATATCAAGGACAATAAGGTGGTGTTTCCCGGGACGGTCAAAGCCACCAATGGCCGCTTCGGATTCGTTGCGCTCGACGAGGGCCGGGACGTCTTTCTGCCACCTGAGGAAATGCAGAAAGTGCTGCCCGGGGACCGGGTGAATGTCACCGAGCAGGAAGTTGAGAAAGGCAAAACCCAGGGCGTGGTGGACGAATTACTGGAAACCCGCCTGAACACGTTTGTCGGGCGCTATCTGATCAAAGGGAAAGGGCATTTCGTGGTACCCGAGACGCCGGGTATCAACCGCTGGATCTTCATTCCCCCGAAGGAACGGATGAACGCCCAACAGGACGATTACATCTACTGCCAGATTCACCGGCATCCGATCAAGGACGGCAAAGGCCAGGCCAGGGTCCTGCGGGTGATCGGCAAGGCCGGGGAACCCGGTATCGAACGTTCCTTCACCCTGGCGACGTTTGATCTGGCAGACACCTGGCCCGATGCGGTGCGCGCGCAGGCCGACAGCCTCAGTGACAGCGACATTGAATCCCGGGAAGCCGGGCGGGAAGATCGCACGGACCGACCCTATGTGACCATCGATAGCCCGGGCACCCAAGACATGGACGACGCCCTGCTGGCCGAACCCAACGCCACCGGCTGGACCCTGTCGATTGCCATTGCCGACCCGACCGCCGTGATCGAGACCGACAGCCCGGCGGAGCAGGAAGCGTTCAATCGCGCCACCGCCATTTACTTCCCGGGCGAGCCCCTGCCCATGCTGCCGGACAGCATCAGCACCCGACTGTGCTCATTGATGCCGGATATGAAACGCCTGGCCCTGGTGTGTGATCTGCAGGTCAACAACGATGGCAGCCTGGGCGATTACAGCTTTCACCAGGCGGTTATCCGGTCCAAGGGCAAGCTCAGCTACGAGTTGGTCTCCAACCTGATTGAAGGCCGGGAAGACGATGAGATCAAGGCGCTCCCGGACGCCGTTGCCAACAGCCTGGATCAATTGCACCAGGCAGCGACAGCGCTCAGGAAATGGCGCAGCGAGCATGCGTTGCTGAGCGGCGACCGGCCGGAATTCCGGCTCCGCCTGGATGAAAACAAGCGTATCCGGCTGATCGAGCCGTCCATTCAGAACGAAGCCCACCGCCTGGTGGAAGAGTGTATGGTTGCTGCCAACCGCTGCGCCGCGGATTTTCTTGCCAACCAGACAGCGGGCTTGTTTATCCAGCACCCCGGGCTTCGGGATGATCGCGCCGATAACATCCGGGCGCTGCTCGACAGCCACGCCCCACACCTGTCCGGGGTTGATGCCCATCAGGCCGAGGGCTTCCGCAAATTGATGAAAGAAACCGACGCCCTGGAAGCCGAGGTACCGGTCAAGGCCATACTGTCCCGCCAGCTTGCCCGGGCCGAGCTGAGCTTCAAGCCGGCTCCTCACCAGGGAATGGGCCTGGATGCCTACACCACGTTTACCTCGCCACTGCGCAAGTTCTCGGACTTTTACGTGCACCGGCTGATCAAGTCGGCGCTGTGGGATACTCCCATGAAACCCCTGACCGAGGATCAGCTTGAAGCCCTGCAAGCCGCCCAGATCCGCGCCCGTCAGGCGGCAAACAGCCTGGAAGCCTGGCTCAAGAGCGACTTTGCCAAGACACTGAGCGAAGAACCCATGACCGGGGTGATCAGCCGCACGGTACCCGCCGGCTTCTTTGTGCGGCTGGACACCAACGGGCTGGAAGGGTTTGTCAGCTGCAAGGACCTGGATGGCAAGTACAGCTTTGACCCTGTCACCCTGCGCCTGATCCATAACAAGAACGGGCGCATCTTCCAGCTGGAGCAGCCGGTGACGGTTAGCTTTGCCGGGGTAGACGAAGAACGCAGGCAGATTAATTTCAAGCTGGTGGAAGCGCAGGAGATAGCCACCGGAGCTAGTTCCAAAGACGGTTGAAAAACCACGCTGGCGGGCGCATCGTATCATTCAGGACATGTTCCTTTGATGGAGGTGCGCCATGCCCATCAGCCCTGACGAATTTCTCAGAAAGTACGGTTTCGACAAGGAAGAGGAGGAACGGGACCACAGCCTCCGCCACAACGCCATGGAGCACGCCAAACACCTCCGCCGGCCCCATGCGGGAACGCCTCATGACTGGGAAGAGTGGGAGCGTTACAAGCGAGAACATCCGGATGAAGTAGAGGACGATTCCGACAGCTGATGCCCGGCACTTACCGGGCCAGCATTTCCTCCACCCGTTCATCCTTCGCCTGCCACTTTTCTCCAATCCAGGTCTTCACGTTTCGGCGGTGCTCCGCATCCGTTGAGTAATTCCGGCCTTTCAGGTGGTCCGGGATATCAACGGTGTGGATTTCCAGTTTCACTTCCTTCACCCGGCCACAGATAAACTCCCAGAAGGTGGGTGCGCCACCCGGATAGGCGATGGTCACATCCACCAGCGTCTGGATAGAGTCCCCCATGGCGTCGAGTACGAAGGCGGCACCGCCGGCCTTGGGTGTTAGCAGGTGCTTGTAGGGCGACTTTTGCTTGTCGTGTTTGGCCTGGGTGAAACGTGTGCCTTCCACGAAGTTCATGACGCTCACCGGGGTATAGCGGAACTTCTCACAGGCCCGGCGGGTTGAACGAAGGTCCTCGCCCCGCTTCTCCGGGTGCTTGATCAGATATTCCCGGGTGTAACGCTTCATGAAGGGGAAATCGAGGCCCCACCAGGCAAGACCGATTACCGGTACCCAGATTAGCTGCTGCTTGAGGAAAAATTTGAGAAACGGCGCCCGGTGGTTGAACACCCGCTGCATGGCAAAGATATCCACCCAGCTCTGGTGATTAGCCAATACCAGGTACCAGCTTTCCCGCTTCAGGTTTTCGGCCCCTTTCACGTCCCAGTTCGTGCCATGGGTCAGCTTCATCCAGCCGGTGTTGCAGGCCACCCAGGCTTCTGCGATCCAGATAATTACTTTGGTGCACAACACCCGGAAGCCGGTGATGGGAATAATCAGTTTCAGGATGGCCGGGATGTAGAGCAGGATGCACCAGAACAAGGTGTTGATTCCCAACAGAATGCAGTTAAGTACACCGATCACGGGGGCGGGGAGAAAGCTGAGCATGGCAATCCTGTTTTTTGGTTGTTCTTTGCAAATGGGGGCCAATGATAGCAACCCCGGGGCCCCTTGGGCAGTGGCCTGAAGTGACCGGTTTGCCCTTCGCTTTGGACACTTCTGCCATGGTGATTTCCTCCTCACCATGGATAATCCCGGTTTGCAGCCTGCAAGACCAGGTCTTCGGAAATCAGTACAGTGTGCTTCAAATTCTCCATGGACACCCCCATGCCCAATCTCTTCAAATCAGCTGCTGACCGCGCGGCCGGCGTTACCCGGCAAACGGCCCTCTATGCCGGCAATGCCTTCGACCGTATCTTTCGAGCCGCCAGTCTGGTCCAGGCCGGACAGACGCCGTTTGAGACGCTCCATACCGATGGCCTGGTCAGCCTGCGCTACTATCCGCCGCTGGCCGAGGATTTCATCGAGCTGGAAGGCGAGACCATTGCGGTGGAGCGGACAGCCCACAAGACCCCGATTGTTATCGTGCCGCCCCTGGCGGTGAACATGCTCATCTACGATCTGTTCCCCCAGCGCAGCCTGGTTCGGTTTCTGCGGGCCAGGGGCTTTGAGGTCTATCTGATTGATTGGGGCATGCCAACGCGGGAACACAGTCATTACAACCTGCATACCTATGTGGCGGAGCTGTTGCCTGCCTACTTGAACCGGGTTCGAGAGCACAGCGGCGAGCAGGAGCTGTCGCTGCATGGCTGGAGCATGGGCGGGATGTTCACGCTGTTCTATTCCGCGCTGAGCAACGATCAGCACGTACGCAATGCCATCGTGCTGGGCTCGCCGATTGACAGCCACGCATCCGGGATTCTGGGGGTGGTGAATCAGCGCATGGCAGACGTGGCCGGATTTATCCGGGAGCGTACCGGGTTCCGGCTTCACGATGTGAAACCGTACTGGTTTCATACGCCCGGGTGGGCCAATACCATCGGTTTCAAGCTGACCAATCCCATTGCCAGCGTGATGAGTTACTGGGAGCTGATCATTCGACTGGGTGATCGGGAATTCGTGACCAACCACGCGACCACGTCGGCGTTTCTGGACCGTATGGTGGCCTATCCCGGCGGGATCATTCAGGACACAGTGGTGCGGGTGTGGATCGACAACCAGCTGTCGAAAGGTGAGATCCAGATCGGGGAGGACATTGCCAAACTGGACAATGTGAGTGCCAACTTACTGGCAATCGCCGGCGGCGACGATACGCTTGTGACGCCTGGTGCGGCCAAGCGGGTGATGGATCATGTGAGCTCCACCGACAAGACGTTTCGGGTTGTGCCGGGTGGGCATATGGGCATTCTTGCAGGGAGCAAGGCGCCGCGTCAGAGTTGGCTGGAGTTGGCGGAGTGGCTGGCTTTGCGGTCAGACTGATTGTCTGGCTTTGGAGTTTGCCGGCAGGTGTCAGGGAGGGCTTTCCAAAACGCGCTCCTTGCGGCACGTCCATGTGACGCTTGACTGTCGCCATCCTTGGCGACAGACAGTTTTGGAAAGCCCTCCCTGACACCTGCCTCCTCTAACTTCAGAGATTTTTCAAGGCTGTTTCCAGTTCTGACAAGCTGTTGATAACCGCAGAAGGCTTGATACCCCAATCTTCAAACACCTTGTTCGGATCCCTTTGAACCCAGATTGCGAGTAATCCTGCTGCCCGGGCACCGATGACATCCCAGGCATTGCTCGAAACCAGACACAAGGGCTTTTCCCAACAGCCCGTGGCCCTTCGGGCATAGGTGTAGACAGCCGGATCGGGTTTGAAGGTTTTGATGTCATCTACGGACACCAGGCCTTCAAACTGGTCCAACAGATCGTTATGCCCTAATACCTTCTCCAGCGCGGGATAGCTTCCGTTGGAAAACGCAAACAGCGGATACTGCCCTTTCAGTGTTTTCAGCGCCGGCAAGGCATCGTCGAAGGCGGGCAGGGAAAGGTAAGCAGCCATCAGGGCGTTTTCGCGTTCTTCGGACAGGGTCAGTTTGTGGGTGGCCATGGCGTAGCGCAGGGCTTGGCGGGTGCAGACACCGAAGTCTTCGTAGACTTTCATCAGGCCCTTTCGGAATGAGAACTCCAGCTGTTTCTCCCGCCACAGTGCGGCTACGGCTTCTGCCCTGTCGCCGGCGTCCTCCGCCAGGAGGCGGGACATGCCCATGGGGTCGACCAGGGTTCCGTAAACGTCGAAAGCGAGGGTCATGCTCATCAGTGGGGCTCCTCATCCGGAAGGGGGTTCGGGGTCGTATACTGAGGTCACAGTATCGGGATTTGAACGATCACTCAACACAGCCAGCAATGACGACGGTTTAAACGAAAGGAGCGAATCTGACTCGGCAGCTATGACTATCCTCAGGAATCTGCTCGTTTTACTGGTGCTGGGCACCACCGCGGCCTGTGCCACCAGCACTCAACTCTATACTCCCGGGCCCTCAACATTGGGCGCCGAACCCGTATCCGATTTCGACCGCTATGTGGAATCTGCCAAGGCCTATGTCGATACCAATCTGGTGCCTGTGGAAGGCTTTGAGCGGGAGCAACAGGTGTTGTGGAACCTGCCCTACAAGCTTGCACCGGCGGCGAGTTGTAGCACGGGGGACCGCACCGGGCTGTTGCTGGTGCACGGCCTGAGCGATTCGCCTTTTGTGTTCAGGGATCTGGCCCGTTACCTGGCGGATCAGTGCGTGGAAGTCCGAACCCTGTTGCTGCAGGGACACGGTACCCGTCCCGGGGATATGGTGACGGCCAGCGCCGATGTGTGGCGCGAGCAGGTACGCAATCACTTCTTCGCCCTGTCGCAGGAGGTAGACCGGGCGTTTATCGGAGGCTTTTCACTGGGTGGTGCCCTGGCCACGGATTATGCCCTTTCGGAAACCGGGCCCAGACCTGCGGGCCTGGTTGCGGTCGCACCCGCCTGGCAGCTCAACGGTCTTCGGGACTACCTCTGGCTGGCGCCAATCGCCGACGTGTTTGGTGACTTTGTGGAGAAAGAACCGGAGCTGAACCCGGTAAAGTACGAGTCGTTTTCCTTTAACGCCGGCAGTCAGATCGGGGATGTTATCTCGGCGGCCCAGGGCCGCATCGTCCAGCAGGAAACCATTGATATGCCGTTGTTCCTGGCTGCGACAGAGGCCGACTCGGTGATCAATCTCGACTATCTGGTCACGCAGTTCCGGGAACGGTTCACCAATCCCGGAAACGCCATGGTGATTTTTCGGGATACTCGTAAATCCTGGCCGGACGCACTGGCCGATGAGCGCATCCGTTTCCTGAACAGCTATCTGCCTGACGCCAATATCCTGGAGTTCTCTCACCAGTCGCTGTTGATTGCGCCAGACAACGAACTCTATGGCCTGGGCGCGCCACTGCAGCGTTGCCTTGAACCCAATAATATCTCCCTGGACGAATGCCGGCAGTTGCCGGAGCAAGAGCTCTGGTTCAGTGCCTGGCACGATACGGAGCGCCCGGTCTTTACCAGCCGGCTAACCTACAACCCCTGGTTCAATGACCTGGCGTCAGCCATTGGGACATTTATTCAGGCACACCAATCCGATAAGGGGCCGTAGCGCCACCGAGGGCATCGGGTTACACTGCCATTCATGAACCCGATTGATACATTCAACCTGGATTTCCGGGCACTCAGCACTTTTCTGGCGGTACTTGATGAAGGCAGTGTTTCCCGTGCTGCGGTTCGGCTGGGGGTTACCCAGTCGGCGGTGAGCCACACGCTGGAACGACTGCGTCAGGCCCTTGGGGACCCACTTTTCGTGAAATCCGGGCGCGGCATTGTGCCAACCCGCTACGCCCTCCAGGCGGGCCCGCATGTTCGCCAGATTCTGGACGACCTGCAGTCGCTGTCGTCTGGCCCGCCGTTCAGTCCCGCCACGGCCGAGTTCACGTTCACGATTGCTGCCAATGACTACCAGCGGGATCTTCTGCTGCCCGGTCTCGTGCGTACGTTGCGTCAAGAGGCTCCGGGTATCAGCCTGCAGGTTATTCCGTCCGGCATTCCCAGGGCAGATCTGTTGCGGAAGGATGTCTGTGATCTGGTGATTTCGCCCCACGCGCCGGAGGCGACGGACATTATGCAGCGGGGCTTGATGGCTGATCGGATGGTGGTGTTCTACGATCCCGAACACCGGAAACCGCCAGTGGATCTGCCGGAATACCTGAAGGCAGACCACATCGCCCTGTTATTCGCTACCGGCGAGAAACCCACGGTGGAAACCGCGATTGAGGCGCGTGGACTGGTTCGTCGCAATGTGGTGACGGTGTCCAATTTTTCGGGTCTGCCTGAGTTTCTGCGGGGTACCGACATGCTGGCGACGGCGCCTGAAGGCATGAGCAAACACTTACTTCGCGACTTCGCCTGGGTTCCCCTGCCCTTTGATTTCAAGCCGTTCACCTTGCTTATGCTGTGGCATCGCCGCAATCAGAATGACCCTGCCCACAAGTGGCTGCGCAATCAGGTGAATGCCGTGGCCGCTACGCTCAACGGTCTGAAAAGTTAATCAATTAGTTTTGCTCATAGGTTGTATGAGCCTTCTTGCCGTTATCTTCCATCTCCTTCTGCCCTAGACTGCGTTTACTCCCGTCCCGGCCTGTTGGACTTTTTGAGATAACACATCAGGAAAACCATGCTGACTTTGACCAGTGTCTGGACAACCGTTTTGCTTGCTGCCGCTGTGGCCCTTGGGCCGCTGGCGACGGATATGTATCTGCCGGCGCTGCCACAAATCGGTTCAGACTTCGGCACCGGTACCGATCAGGTTCAGCTGACGCTGAGTCTTTATTTGGTGGGGTTTGCCATTGCTCAGCTGATTTGCGGTCCGTTGGCCGACCGTTTTGGTCGCAAGCCGATCATGATTGGCGGTTTTGTGCTGTTCGCCATTGCCAGTATTGGCTGTGCCCTGGCGACCAATATTGAAACCTTGATCCTGTGCCGTTTTCTGCAAGCGCTTGGTGGTTCTGCCGGGCCGGTTCTGGGTAGGGCGGCGATTCGAGATATTTACACGCCCCGCGAAGCCGCGAAGATCCTGGCAATTCTGGCCAGCATCATGGCCCTCGCGCCGGCCGTGGCGCCGACTATTGGTGGCCTGCTGACGGCTGGCTTGGGCTGGGCTTCGGTATTCCTGGCCCTGGGAGGTTATGCATTGGTGATGGCCGTGGTGGTGGCTTTTGGTATTCCCGAGCCCATGCGCCCGGAGCATCGGCAATCTTTGAAGCTCTGCAGTCTGCTGCGGAACTATCGGACTATCGCGAAGGACATCAGCTTCGTGGGCTACACCCTGACCAATGCGCTGATTTTTTCCGGTCTGTTCGCCTTCCTGTCTGGTTCTTCGTTCGTCCTGATCGATTTCCTGGGCGTGCCAACCGAGCAGTTCGGTCTTTACTTTGCGTGCATGGTGGCCGGGTACATCGTAGGAAACCTGACTGCCGTCCGTCTCGGCCGTCGCCTGTTGCCGGACCAGATCCTGATGCGGGGACTAATCATTGCCGTGGCTGGTGGCAGTCTGATGGCCGTGCTGGCACTGAGTGAAGTGTTCAACGTCTGGGCGGTGATCCTGCCCCAGGCCCTGTTCATGATCGGAACCGGGATGGTGCTGCCCCAGACCATGGCCGGCGCCCTGGCCAACTTCCCGAGCATGGCGGGCTCCGCTTCTGCCCTGTTCGGCTTCACCCAGATGGCCGTTGCGGCCGTCGCCGGTATGCTGGTGGGCCACCTGCACGATGGCACCTCTCTGGTCATGGCCCTGATCATTGCAGCCTGCGCCGCCATCGCCATGGGCTGTTATCTGGTGCTGGTTCAGCGTTATCCTGCGAAAGGTTTCGAGCCACAAGGCGCGACCGGCAATTAAGGCAAAATCATCCAAAGTGGTCTACACAGAGTACTTAACACTCTAAACCAGACACCGAGGAGCAAAGACTATGAGCAGCGTTAACCTGGACGGCAATCCCATTGAACTGAGCGGCAAATTTCCCGAAACAGGCGACAACGCGCCTCCCTTTACCCTGACCAACAGCGGCCTGGAAGAAGTCAAACTCGACAACTGGGCCGGCAAGCGCAAGATCCTGAACATCATCCCCAGCATCGACACCGGCGTCTGCGCCGCGTCTACCCGGAAGTTCAACGAAAAAGCCGGCAGCCTGGACAACACCGTGGTACTCGTCATCTCCGCCGATCTGCCCTTCGCGGCCGCCCGCTTCTGCGGTGCCGAAGGCCTGAAAAACGTCGAAACCCTCTCCACCTTCCGGAACTACAGCTTCCAGCAGGATTACGGCGTCGCCATCCAGGACGGCCCGTTAGCCGGCCTCTGTGCCCGGGCGGTGGTTGTGCTTGATGAGAACAACAAGGTCATTCACAGCCAACTGGTTGATGAGATCAAAAACGAGCCGGATTACGATGCGGCCTTGAAGGTGCTGTAAACCTTCTTTTTGCCCTGAGTGCCGGACATATCACCGGTCTCGGGGCAGTTGGATGGGGGCGGGCTTCTGAAACCGTGCGGAGCCATGGGTGAAGCGCGGCAGTGCTTCACGGGCTGGCCAAGGATGGCCTGCCCAGGGCCCTCAGTGCGACGCAGGAGCATTAAGCACTGAGGGGCGGAGCCGAGCGTACAGGGATGTATTCACAGCGTGTTTCAGAAGCCCGCCCCCAGCCGACTGCATGCTCCAAAACCATAACCTGTTAGAATTCCCCGCCCGTAGCCCGAACCCTAACCAAAGGCCCCTGACGCCCCGTGCAGACCACCACCCAGAACCCATCCCTGGCCCGCCAGCTCTACAACATGACCTGGCCCATGCTCTTTGGGGTACTGTCCCTGATGACCTTCCAGCTGGCCGACAGTGCCTTCGTGGGTCAGCTTGGCCGTGATCCTCTGGCGGCCCTGGGCTTTACCCTGCCGATGCAGCAACTGATCATCGGCCTTCAAGTGGGTCTGGGTATTGCCACCACGGCGATCGTCTCCCGCACATTGGGTGCCGGCGATGAGCTTCGAGCCTATCGCCTGGGCGGGCTGATCATCACCGTTGGCGGCAGCCTCGTTTTGGTCATCTGCGTGGCCCTGTGGTTTCTGCAGGAGCACATCATGACAGCCCTGGGCGCGGAGGAATCACTGCTGCCATTGATCCGCCAGTACTGGGTGCCCTGGCTGATGGCCGCCTGGACCGGCGCGTTCCTGTATTTTGGCTACAGCGTTTGCCGGTCCCATGGCGACACCAAATTGCCCGGGTACATGATGGTGGCCACGAGCCTGACCAACATCGCCCTGGACCCGCTGTACATTTTCGTTTTCGGCTGGGGCCTGCCCGGCGCCGCCTGGGCTACCGTGACCTCTTTCGGTATCGGCTGCCTGGTGATCTACCCGAAACTCCTGAAACGCCACTGGGTTCGGTTCGATCTTCAGGAGCTTGCGCTCTGGAAGGCCCTGAAACAGCTCAACGGCATCATGGCGCCGGCCATGGTCAGCCAACTGATGCCGGCGGTTTCCGCGATGCTTGCGACGGCCCTGGTAGCGGGATTCGGCTCGGCCTCGGTGGCCGCCTGGGGCCTGGGCACCCGCCTGGAATTCTTCTCGATTGTGGTGGTACTGGCACTGACCATGTCGATGCCGCCGATGATTGGCCGCATGCTGGGGGCTGGCGATATCGAGCAGATCCGGAAGCTGGTTCGTCTGGCCGTGCGTTTCGTGGTGGTCTGGCAATTGGCCATTGGCCTGGCCTGGGTGGTGGCATCCGGATTGGTGTCCGAGCTGTTCTCCAGCGACGGTGACGTTCAGGAAGTTCTGGCCGGCTATCTGTTGCGGGTGCCACTCAGTTATAGCGGTCTGGGTGTGTGTATGCTGATGGTGTCGGTGTGCAATGCCCTGGGGCTGGCAATGCGGGCCCTGCTGGTGTCCACCCTGCGCCTGTTTCTGTGCTTTCTGCCTCTGCTCTGGCTGGGCAGCCAGATCAATGGCATCTATGGCCTGATGAGTGGTGCGCTGGTCGGCAATCTGTTTGCCGGCGCCATGGCGTACAGCTTTTACCGGTCCGGCATGGCGCGCTTGAAGGCCGAGGTGGCCTCAGGCAAAGCGTGAACGGAAGTTTTCGGGTATTGGCACCACTTCTTTGCGGTGGTAGTTGAAGAAGACGAAGCCGTATTTCGCCAGGGCCACGGGCTGGCCGCTTTCGGCCTTGGTGACCCGGAACACGAAATCACCGCCATACTTGTTGAAGTCCATAACGCCTACTTCAAACCTGAGCATTTCCGGAAAGAAGGATTCGGACTGATACATGGTGGCCAGGTCGGTGACGATGATGCCGGTGCCATCCTTGCTGGCTTCCTGGATGCCATAACTGACCAGGAATTGGGCCCGGGCTTCGGACAGCATGGAGATCAGGGCGTCGTTGCCGAGGTGGTTGGCGCCGTTGATGTCGGTGATTCTGACCGGCATTCTGGTTTCGAAGCAGAAGACGTCGTCCGGGAAGGAGAGTTTGATTCGGGCCACGGGGGTTCCTGTTTTCGTTTCGTATCTTGGGGCGAATCATACGCTGTTCGACTTTAGTGTTCATCTCAAGACGCCCCGTCCCAAATCGGTTATCTTGCTATGAGATCTCCGCGCCGTTGGTTTTGGTGGAGCGACGGCAGGGAAGGGCTTTCCAAAACACGCTCCTTTCGGCACATCCATGTGACGCTTGACTGTCGCCATCCCTGGCGACAGACAGTTTTGGAAAGCCCTTCCCTGCCATCGTTCGTATCACTCCCGCGCACTGGCAATAAATATTTGAAGATGGAGTTTTATGGATATTCGCCCTGCTGCCACCTTGGTTCTGGTTCGTGATACTTCCGATGGCCTTGAGGTCCTGTTGCTGCAACGCACTTGGGACGCAGTGTTCATGCCCGGCTATTTTGTGTTTCCTGGCGGGCGGGTCGAGGAAGACGAGACTCATGGCCAGGAGCATGTGATCGGGGCCGGAGACGCCGAGATCAGTCAGATCATGAGCGTCGATGAAGGCGGCGCGGACTACATGCTGGCGGCGGTTCGGGAGTGTTTTGAGGAGTCCGGGGTTCTGGTTGCCGTGGACAAGCAGGGGCTTCCCATAGCCGGGGATCATCCGGTCCACGCTGACCGAAAGTCCGTGTTCGACGGCGAGCTGTCTTTGGCGAGTCTGTGCCAAAAACACGAATTGGCGATTCCCCTGGACCGGCTGGCTTATCTGGGCCACTGGATTACGCCACCGGGACCACCAAGGCGTTTTGATACGCGGTTTTTTGTGACCCCCGCTCCCGATGGCCAGGTGGCCAGTCATGATGGGGTGGAGACCATTGATCATGTCTGGATTCGCCCGGAGCAGGCCCTTGAGGATCATCGGAATGGCCAGCGGTTGCTGGGGTTGCCGACGATCCGGACGCTGCGGGTGCTCAATGATTTCGACACCACTGAGGCGCTGATGCGCTACGCCCATGCCAATCCGCCGGAGCCCTACCCGAGTCAGCCCTGGCCGGCCCTGAAAAAGGGCAAGGCGGTGACGCTGGAACCGGGGGCGCCAGCCTATGATGAGGCGGCGAAGCTGGATCCGGAAGGTGAAGGCGCAACCCGGGCAGAGATTATTCCCGGTGATGCCGTTGAAGTAGCGGCCCGGGTGATCCGGCTGACGGCGCCCAATCCGGGCATGATGACGGGGCCGGGCACCAACACCTATATCCTGGGCCATGAGCGTTTCACGGTGATTGATCCAGGTCCCGCCAACGAGTCTCATATCGAGCGGATTCTGGAGGTGACCGGTGGCGTGGTTGATCAGGTTCTGGTGACCCACACGCATCAGGACCATTCGCCGGCCGTAGCCGCCCTGAAAGAGCGCACCGGCTGCCGGGTATTCGGTTGGCCGGCGCCCGAAGGTGCGGGGCAAGACCAGACCTTCCGTGCCGACGACGAGCCGGAGCACGGCGATCTGATTGTCACCGAGGCCGGGATTCTGAAGGTGCTGCATACCCCGGGCCATGCGTCGAACCACCTGTGTTTTCTGCTGACCGAGCAGAAGCTGCTGTTTTCCGGCGATCACATCATGCAGGGCTCAACGGTGGTGATTAATCCGCCGGACGGCGACATGAAGGCGTATATCGAGTCGCTTTACGAGTTGCTGGCCGAGTCCGTTCGTTACATTGCGCCGGCACACGGTTTCCTGATGGGCCATCCCGAGGCCGTTATTGATTTCCTGATTACCCATCGATTGTCCCGTGAGCACAAGGTGGCCCGGGCGCTGGAGGCCCTGGCTCCAGCGGATCTGAAAACCCTCACAGCGAAAGCCTATGACGATGTTCCGGCCGCCATCCATGGCCTTGCGGCGCGGTCAGCACTGGCGCATTTGCTGAAACTGGAGGCCGAGCACCGGGCGTTCCGGGAGCACGACCTGTGGCACGCCGTACACGACAGCTAACGCGGCAGTAACGAAAGCACACCGGATTTCGCAAAATAACCATATAGTTGATCGCTTTTGCGGCGTATAACTGTTGCCGATATCACTTGCCCGGATTTCATGAAAGTGGCATTAAACCTTTGTCACAGCAGTATTCATGACCGCCAGAGGCACTCTATCCTTGAGCGCACACTGACGAACCGTGAGGAAATATGCTGTTTGAGCGGCTTCAAAAACCGTCCCACCGGACCCTGCTGATTGCCCTGGTTATTCCCTGGCTCTCGGCCCCCCTGTTTGCCGAAACCGATTCGAAAGAAGCCGGCAAAAAATCCGAGGTGCTGATTGCGGAGCTGGCCGAAGACGAGAGCGTCGAGGATGTCGAGCATTCGGCTCCCCTGCAGCGGGACGGACAGAAAGAAAAAGCGCCGAAACCAAAAACCTCACGGGGCGGTGCCGGTATTGATACCCCCTCATCAGCTTCCCGCAAGGTGGCTCCGAACATCGATCTGAAAGAGGTGGCGCCACCACCCGAGGCGCAGGCCTCTGCGCCGCCTGAAACCGATGCGGACGCTGCCGAATCCGAGGTCATGGCAACGGAAGCGTTGGCTGAACCCGAGCCGCAACCCGAGATTCGCGAGGGCAAGGTCTTTACCCTGCTCGACAACGATGTCATGCCGGGCATCTCTACCCGCCTGGCGTGGACACCCGGCATCCAGATTGCCGGCCTGTCCCAGACAACCCCGGTTCTGGTGGTCAACGGCATCAACGCCGGCCCCACCCTGTGCCTCACCGGCGCCATCCACGGGGATGAGTTGAATGGCATCGAGATCATCCGCCAGACCATGTACGACCTGAACCCCGAAAAACTGTCGGGCACGGTGGTGGGTGTGCCGATCGTGAACCTGCCGGGGTTCCAGCAGGGCAGCCGGTATCTGCCCGATCGTCGCGATCTCAACCGGCATTTCCCGGGCAGCCCCGACGGCAGCCTGGCCGACCGCATTGCCCATTCGCTGTTCGAGAACGTGATTCGCAAGTGCGACATGCTGGTGGACATCCACACCGGCTCACTGAAGCGCACCAACCTGCCGCAACTTCGTGCCGACATGAACAACCCGGACGTGGCGGAATTCACTCGCGGCTTTGACCGCATGGCAGTGGTGCACAGCACAGGTTCCGCAGGCATGTTGCGCACGGCGGCTGTGGAAGCCGGGATTCGAACAGTCACCCTGGAAGCCGGCGAGTCTCACCGCATCCAGCAACACCAGATCAGCGCCGGCGTGAACAGCCTGACCAGCCTGATGGAACGCCAGGGCATGATCTCCCGGATGTTCGTCTGGGGCGATCCGGAACCGGTCTATTACGATTCCGACTGGATCCGCGCGGACCACGGCGGAATCCTGTTCAGCGAAATCGAGCTGGGGGCAAACGTGTCGGAAGGGGAAATTCTCGGTTACGTCTCCGACCCGATCACCAATGCCCAGCACCCGATTCGGTCCACCAGCGATGGCCGGGTTATCGGCATGGCCGTGGATCAGGTGGTGATGGCCGGTTTCGCCGCCTACCACATTGGTACGGAGGCAGAAGTTCCCGGAGAGTAGTATGCTAGGCTTTTTTCGGGCACCACCAACCCCACAGGAGCCTTTGTGTCTTCCGAGAACGCCGGAGTCTTGTCGCGTAATCCCGGCCTGGCCTACATTGGCCTGGTTCTTACACCCCTGTTCTGGGCCGGCAACGCGGTTGTGGCCCGGGGCACGGTAGAGAGCATACCGCCACTCTCCATGTCGTTCTGGCGCTGGGTGATCGCCCTGGCTATCCTGCTGCCTTTCGGGCTTCCGGGAATATGGCGCCACCGCGAGGTTATCCGTCAGCGCTTCGGCTCCATGCTGGCCCTGGCGACTTTCAGTGTTGGCGCGTTCAATACCCTGCTGTATCTGGCGGCCACCACAACCACCGCCACCAATATTGCCCTGATCAACGCCACCATTCCCATTTTCGTGGCACTGCTGGCGTGGATTCTGCTCGGGGACCGCACCCGTCCGATCCAGGCCTTCGGGATAGCCCTGGCCATTAGCGGCATCGTTACCGTAATCGCCCGCGGTGACGTCTCGGTGCTGACCAGCCTTGAAGCCCAGCCGGGGGATCTGATCATGGTGGCGGCGGTATTCAGTTGGGGGCTGTTTTCAGTGCTGTTGCGGCGACAGGCCGTGCCTCTGCCTGCGTTGACCTTTCTGACCACGCAGATCCTTCTGGGAACCCTGGTTGTACTGCCGTTCTACCTGACCGACCTGATTTTCTTTTCTGGTGGCTTCGAGCTTTCCCGGAGCACGGCACTGCCACTCCTGTATTTCGCAATCTTCCCGGGGATCCTGGCCTATGGATTCTGGAATCATGGTGTGCATAAAATTGGCCCGGCCCGAGCGGCCATCTTCATGTACCTGACGCCTGTCTTCGCCTCGATTCTGGCGAGCATTTTCCTGGCCGAATCCCTCGGGCTGTTTCACATTATTGGAGGTGCGCTGATTCTTGCCGGGCTGGTGCTGGCCACGCAGACCCGAAAACGCACCCACTACCCAACCTCAGAACAGTCAGCAAAAGGAGACCCCAATGATTAGATCTATCCCAGGAAACGCTCACAGCTTCTTTTGCCTGGTTCTGGTCCTTTTGGCCGCCGGCCTGTCTTTGCCGGCTGCCGCAGAACCCTGCGATCCTGAAGAGTCCAAGTGGGTACCCAGCCGCTACTACCCGGCAGGCTCCGCAGTGTTTCACAAGGGCAACTGGTACGAATCCCGCGAACTGCATCAGGGGCTGGAGCCAGGCATTACCTTCGACTGGAAAGAGCTGGATTCTGTGCCGGACTGCGAGGGCCGTAAGCAAGCGGTTGAACAGTCCCAGACCGAAGAAGGTCAACAGGGACCCGAGGCCGGTACCAGCCAGACTGCCGGCAAGAGCAAGCGGGGCGAGACGGCTTCCGGCATGTGCGTCCGGCCCGATCCATGGCTCTTCTCCAAAAGCTACACGGTTGGCAGCCTCGCTACCCATGGCGGTCAGATCTGGGAGGCCATTCGGCCAACCAATGGCGATATGCCCGGCATGAACAAGCCTCCGCGCTGGAAACTGGTGGAGGATCACTGTTCCATGGAGCGACAGTAACCATACTGGCCAGTAGTCAGAGAGCCGCTTCTATCCGGCCGACAACCTCTTCCAGAACCGACCGCGGGCAGCCGATATTCAGGCGCATAAAGCCGCTGCCCGGGTCGCCGAAGGAGATTCCGGGGTTCATGCCCACCCCGGCTTGCCGGACGAAAAAGCGTTTCAGGCCCGCATCGTCCAGGCCCAGCTCGCGACAATCCAGCCACATGAGGTAGGTACCCTCGGGAGCGGATACGCGAATGCCAGGCAGTCGCTGACCAACAGCCTCCACCACATAGTCCCGGTTTGCCTGCAAATAGACCATCAGGTCGTCCAGCCACGGGCCGCCGTGGCGATAGCCGGCCTCGAACCCGGCAATACTGAACGGATTGCACTGGGGCAGATGCATGGACTCGAACACTGTCTTCATCGCCTTGCGACGGTCAGCATCGGGGATCACAAGGGCTGACAGCCCCAATCCGGGCATATTGAAACTCTTGCTGGGTGCGACTGCCGTGACCAGTGCGTCGTCAGGGCCTGCCAGGTTGGCCAGCATCGTGTGGCGAGGTTTATCAGGGAACGTCAGGTCGCAATGGATCTCGTCGGACACCACCACCAGCTGGTGTCGTCGCGCTATATCGAGAACCGCCCCCAGTTCCTCCTCCGACCAGACCCGGCCAACCGGGTTATGGGGCGAACACAGCAGCAGAATTCGGGCATCGGGGCGGGCCGCACACTGCTCCAGGTGATCCAGATCCATGCGGTAATGACCCGTATCTCCGGTATCCGGATCTTCCGGCACCAGCGGGTTCTCGATCACCACCCGGCCACTGTGCCGCACCGAACTGAAAAACGGCGGGTAGACCGGGGGCTGGATGATGACCCCCTCACCGGGCCCGGCGTAAGCCATGCAGGCCGCGTTGATCGAGGGCACCACGCCGGGCGCCATCAGTATCCACTCTCGCTGGATTTCCCAGGCATGGCGACTGGCGAACCAGTCAATCATCGACTGGTATAGACTGTCCGGAAACAGCGTGTAGCCATAGACCGGATGTTTGGCCCTCTCCGCCAACGCCTGGGTGACAGCCTCCGGTGCCGCGAAATCCATATCGGCTACCCAGACCGGAATCACATCCTCGGTGCCAAATACCGCCTTGCGGGCATCAAATTTGACGGAACAGGTATGTTCCCGGCGAACGGGGTGATCAAACGGGCTGGACACGGGCACTCTCCAGGGCAGATAACGTGGTAAAAAACGATATTGTGGTGGGCCCGTGCGACCATCGCAACTGTCGTCCAGAGATGTCGTCATTGTGTTCATATCCGGCTTTGGTCGAACATCGTCGATAAACACTTGCCCAGGCAGTGCAATACTTGCGAACCTAACGGTTTATCCAATAACAATGCCGAATTTTCTCCCGGAGCCTTTTCAATGATTGGCCAGATCCTGTCCACCATGTTGCCGGTATTCCTCATCGCCGGTTGCGGCGCCCTGTACGGTCGCTATCGGACGCCCGACATCCAGGGGCTGAACGTACTCAACATGGAGCTGTTTGTTCCCATGCTGGTCTTTGCCGTGCTCGCAGACCAGCAGGCCCCGCTGCAGGAGTATGCCAGGCTGGCATTGGCCGCCACGGTGGTTGTACTCGGATCGGGGATTGTCCTGTATCCACTGGCCAAGGTTCTGAAGCTGAACCTGAAGACCTTCCTGCCACCGATGATGTTCAACAATTCCGGTAACATGGGCATTCCGCTGCTGGTTCTGGCCTTCGGTGATGAGGCCCTGCCGGCGGCCATCGTGCTGTTCATCGTGGAAATGCTGCTGCACTTTTCGGTGGGGTTGTACATGCTCGACCCCCATACCTCCATCATAAAACGCCTTAAGCTGCCCATTGTCTTTGCCAGTATTGCCGGGCTGTCGGTCAATCTCGGCGGCGTGCATTTGCCAGAGTGGCTGCTGGAAACCCTGAACATGCTCGGTGGTGTGTGCATTCCGCTGATGCTCTTTGCCCTCGGTGTGCGCATGCTGGATATCGATTTCAGCGACTGGAAAATGGGCATGCTGGGGGCCATTGCCTGCCCTGCCAGCGGCCTGCTACTGGCCTGGCCAATGATTGCGATTCTCGATCTTCCCGGGTTGCAGGTGGCAGCGCTCTGGGTATTCGCAGCCTTGCCTCCGGCGGTGCTCAATTACATGGTGGCGGAACAGTATCGTCAGGAGCCACACACGGTCGCCTCGCTGGTATTATTAAGCAACCTGGGCAGTCTGGTGGTGATGCCCGTTGTGCTGGGCCTGGTGTTTGCCGCGGGCTACGTGTGAACGCCTGCCCGGTGAACGGCTCTGTTAGCTGAGGAAAGAACGGATGTCTGAAACCGTTGCGGTGGTGCGCGCCTCCCGACCCAATTTTCTGGTACTCGCACCCCTGTGCGCCGGCCTTGGCGTGGCGGTAGCCTGGCACCAGGGCGAACCACCCACCCTGATCAATACTCTCCTGGTTCTGATTGGCGCCCTGCTGGCTCATGCCGCCGTCAATCTGCTCAACGAATACGAGGACTTTACCTCCGGGCTGGATCTGATGACCCGCCGCACCCCGTTCTCCGGCGGCAGTGGGGCCTTGCCGGAAGTGCCCTCGGCCGCCAGACAGGTTTTGCTGGCCGCGTTTGGCACCCTGGGACTGGTGATAGCCATTGGCCTCTACTTCCTCTGGCTCCGGGGCCTGCCCATGCTGGTGTTAGGCGCCGCCGGCGTGGCACTGGTGCTCACGTACACCCGCTGGATTACCCGTTCTCCGCTGATTTGCCTGCTGGCTCCGGGGCTGGGCTTCGGCCCGGTCATGATTCTCGGCAGCCTGATCGCCCTGGGGGCACGGTTGGATGTAACTGCCGTGACTGTGTCTGCCATCGGCCTTTTGCTGGTCAGCGAATTGCTGCTGATCAATCAGATTCCGGATGCAGACGCCGACCGGAAAGTCGGCCGTCGGCATCTGGTTATTACCCTGGGGCAGCCAGCCGCGGCCCGCCTGGTAGCGCTCCTGTTACTGAGCAGCTACGGCCTTCTCGAGGCTGCAATCTGGATCGGCTGGTTGCCGGTGTGGGCCACTCTTGCCCTTGCGCCTCTGCCGGCAGCGATCTGGGTAAGTGTCAAACTGCCAGGTGCGCTCGCCAACCCAGTACAGCTGAATACCCTCCTGGGAATCAACGTCGCGGTGCTGCTGGCAACCCTGGCGCTGTTGATCTGCGGGCTCAGCCTTTAAACCGGAACACACTGACCCGGGAACGCAGTTGCCCGGCCAGCACCGCCAGATCCCGGCTGGCCCCGGCCACCTGCTCAGAGCCGGCTGAAGTTTCCACCGTGGCATCGTGAATGCGGCTGATATTGCGATTAACCTCTTCCGCCACGGAACTCTGCTCTTCCGACGCACTGGCAATCTGAGCGTTCATGTCGTTGATGGCGCCGACCTCGCTGCGGATTCTGGCCAGGGCAGCCTCCGCCTCACTGGTCTTGTCTACCGTGGTGCGCGCCAGTTCCCGGCTGCTTTCCATAACCTCGGTCGCCTCGCCGGCACCGGCCTGGAGGTTTCCAACCATTTCCTGAATTTCCCGGGTGGAATCCTGGGTCCGGGATGCCAGGGAACGGACTTCGTCGGCAACAACGGCGAAGCCCCGGCCATGTGTACCGGCCCGGGCCGCCTCGATTGCAGCATTCAGGGCCAGCAGGTTGGTCTGTTCGGCGATGGCGTTGATCACCTCGATGATCTTCTCGATGTTCGCACTGTCCTCCGACACCCGCTGTACGGTCCGGGTTGCCTGCTCCAGGGTCTCGGCCAGCTCTCCGATGGAAGCAGCCGTTTCCTGCACCACGCGATTGCCACTTTCTACTTCGGTATCGGCTTTCTGGGTGGCGGTTGCAGCGCTGGCGGCGAATCCGGCCACTTCGTTCACCGTGGCCGCCATCTGGTTCACGGCCGTAGCCATCTGTTCCGCCTCGCTGGCCTGCAGACGGATCTGCTGGCTGTTGTTGTCCGAGGTGTTTTCAAGTTCAGACGAAGAACTGGATAGCTCTTCGGCCGCCGACCGGACTTCCCGGATAATGCCGCCCAGTCGCTCAACTGTATCCTGCAACGCGCCCATCACGCTGTCGGGATATCGGGTTTGAATATCCTGATCCAGCTCTCCATCAGCCAGATGGCGAATGGCTGTTGCAACATCCTCCGGCTCACCGCCAAGAATCTTCTTCAATCGGCGGATGATCACCAGAGCTACCAGAGCACCGAGAACCACCGCAAGACCGGTCACTGACAGGTTCAAGGCATTGAATGTACTGGCCGCCTCCCGTACTTCATCGACGCCGGTGGTGACCACGTCTTCCTGATAATCGATAAAAGCGTTCACCCGCTTCAGCCACTCAGAGTAGGCGCCGGAAACATCGCTGAGCAGAAAAGCCCTGGCCTGGTCGATGTTGCCGGCCAATCTGAGATCGAGGAGTTCATCGGTCAGGGTCAGGGCCCTGAGCTCTATCTCTTTGATCGCGGCCAGCAGTTCCTTTTCCCGGCTGGTTGCGCCTTCTTCCCGGAACATCTTATCCATCGGGCCCGCGGAATCCCGGTAAAACGCTTTCAACCGCTCGATGTCGGCGAGGTGCCGTTGCAGATCCCGGTCGTTTTCCACCAGCACCGCATCGCGGATGGCGATGGCCCGATCGTGGACACTGCCTCGAAAATTGATCGCGTATCGCTGTTTCACGGCAGCGCCATCACCCACGTCGGTGAGGGTCCGGTCGATAAAACCAACCCGCTGGTTGCCAATCAAACTGACCGCAATGACCAGGGACAGAATCAGACCAAAGCCAAGGGCGAGGCGTTTCGCAACGGTGAGCTGGCCAAACATGTTTACACTCCGGACACTTTTTATTGAATGAGGCTATGTGTTCTCTAAAAGTTGCAGTCTGGATCAATCAATAACCTCTTCAGCCCGGTTTTTTGACAAGACTTTTCATTACTGCAATCAATCTTTACACACCGCCCCCGAACCCCTTGCAACCGCATGGACTTTGACCGATGGTTAAAGTTGATTCTGAGCGATTGCATTCACGATACGGAGGTCTCCCCATGAGTGTTCTTCTCCTGCTGGTCAGCGCCCTGGTGCTGATCTATCTGGGTATAGGGGGCAGCACAGCCGCTGCCGTCATGTCCATTGCCACCGTTGTGGGCCTGTTCCAGGATGGATGGCACCTGATCAGCATTCTGTGCGGCGGCGTTCTGCTGGCCCTGGCGCTGATACTGGTGATTCCCGGCGATTTGCGCCTCGACAAGCTCAGCCGCCCCCTGCTTGGCTGGGTTCGCAGCCGGCTCCCGAAACTTTCCGACACCGAAGCTGAAGCCCTGAAATCCGGCTCGGTGGATTGGGACGGCGAACTCTTCTCCGGCAAGCCCAGGTGGAACAAGCTGCTGGACGCCAAGCCGGCACACCTCACCAGCGAAGAGCAGGCCTTTCTGGACGGCCCGGTGGAGAAGCTCTGCGCCATGCTCGACGACTGGAAAATCACTCACGAGCAATACGATTTGCCAGACAAGGTCTGGAAGTTTATCCGTGAGAACGGCTTTTTCGGTCTGGTGATCCCAAAAGAAGACGGCGGCCTGGGTTTCTCGAACACCGCCCATTCCGAAATCGTGATGAAGATTTCCACCCGGAGCGTGTCAGCGGCGGTTACCGTGATGGTGCCCAACTCCCTCGGCCCCGGTGAGTTGCTGATGCATTACGGCACTGATGAGCAGAAACAGCACTACTTGCCCAGACTGGCCGGCGGCGACGAGATTCCCTGTTTCGCACTGACTTCACCAGTGGCCGGCTCCGACGCCGGCGCCATTCCGGACAAGGGCATCGTCTGCAAGGGCCAGTGGAACGGCAAGGAAGTGCTGGGGCTGAAAGTCACCTGGAACAAGCGCTACATCACCCTGGCCCCGGTGGCGACACTGATCGGCCTGGCCATCAAGGTCTACGACCCGGACAAGCTGCTGGGTGAGTCTGACGAGATCGGCGTTACCTGCGTGCTGGTACCAAGGGACACCGAGGGCGTCAATGCCGGTGCCCGCCACCTGCCCATGAACACTGTCTTCATGAATGGCCCGACCTGGGGCAACGACGTGTTCATTCCCATGGAACAGGTGATCGGCGGACAGGACATGCTCGGCAAGGGCTGGACCATGCTGCTGGAATGCCTCTCCATCGGCCGGTCCATCTCCCTTCCCGCCCTCGGCACCGGAGCCGGCAAGGTGGCCAGCCTGGCCACCGGTTCCTATTCCTACACCCGGGAACAGTTCGGCCGTACCATCAGCCAGTTTGAGGGCGTGCAGGAAGCCCTGGAGCCCATCGCCGGCTACACCTACATGATGGACGCAGCCCGGCTGCTGACCTCCGGCATGCTGGACCGGGGCGTGCGCCCGTCGGTGCCCTCTGCCGTGCTGAAATACCGCAATACCGACCTGATGCGGGAAGTCATCAACCACGCCATGGATGTGGTCGCCGGTCGGGGCGTGATCACCGGGCCCCGCAACTTCCTGGCCCGGGCCTACCAGGCAGTGCCCATCGGTATCACCGTGGAAGGCGCCAATATCCTAACCCGGAGCCTGATGATCTTTGGCCAGGGGTCCATCCGCTGCCACCCGTTCATTGTTGAAGAAATCGAAGCCGCGGGCATGGAAGACGAGGACAAAGCGGCCAAGAAATTCGACGGTATCTTCTATCGCCACCTGGCCCACACCACCCGTAACGCCCTGCGAGCATTGCTACTGGGGCTTACCCGAGGCTGGATTGAATCTGTGCCACGGCAGGGCGATCTCAAGCCCTGTTACCGGCAACTGGCCCGGTTCTCGGCGGCGTTCGCCCTGATGACCGATGTTACCCTGCTGACCGTTGGCGGCGGCCTCAAAGCCCGCCAGCGGCTCTCCGGGCGCATGGCCGACTGCCTGGTACAGCTGTACTACGCCACCGCCGTCATCAAACAGTGGCATGAGGAAGGCTACCCGGACGACCAGCGGCCGCTGGTGGAATGGTGCCTGAAGACCTGCCTGAGAGACCTCCAGGGCTCCATGCGCGAGGCTATCATCAACTTCCCGGTACCGGCCCTGCGCTGGCCCTTGCGCCTGCTGGTGTTCCCGCTGGGCGCCACCGGCCTGAACGGTCCGGATGACAGGCTCGGCGCAAAGGTCGCGGAATCCATCGTCAAAGACACCCCGGTACGCCAACGCATCAGCCGCGGTGCCTACACCACCATGGACCCGGACGATCCGCTCGGCCGCGTATTGAATGCCTACAAGCTGGCGAACGAAACGGCGGATATGCGCAGCCGTCTGCACGACGCCATGCGTAATCGGGATGAGGACGAACTGGGCGGCATTGACCTGCTCATGGGGCATCAGCGCAAGGAACTGGTGGACTGGGCCTGCGCCGAGGGCGTGGTCAAGGCGGACGAGTGCGACAAACTGCTGGAAGCACTGGAGGCACTCTACGACGTGATCCGCGTGGATGCGTTCGACGCCGATGGCCTGAAGGCGCTTTCAAGGTGCGCCAAAGGTAAGCGCAAGGTCGTCGAACGTCCGCCACGGGAAGAGAAATAAGGTGCAGATCAGCCCATGACCGACCCCGGAGATCTGCGACCCAACGAGGAGGCCGTGGAACTTGAACCGGCCTCCGATGCCTCGCTTCGCTTCATCGGCACCATCCGCACGCCCTGGCGCGACCGCAAAGACTGCCCGCGCCAGGGCAAGCTCGACGGCCCCGAATGTCAGCTGGTACTGGACCCGGTCTGGCACCAGGCCCTGGAGGGCCTTGAAAACTATGACACCATCGAAGTGCTCTACTGGCTCGACCAGAGCCGCCGGGATCTGATCCGGCAAAGCCCTAAAAGCGATGGCCAGACGTTTGGCACCTTTGCCCTGCGATCGCCGGTTCGGCCCAACCCGATCGGCACCTCCATGGTTAAACTGGTTCGCATCGAAAAAGGAACGCTGGTTGTGCGCGGCCTGGACTGTCTGGACGAAACGCCCTTACTGGACATCAAACCGGACCGGTGCGCCTTCAGCCCGAAGGCGCCGGATAAACCTGGGAGTAGAGACTGAATCTTTACTGATCGAGGATGTCGATGATTTCCCGAGTGTCCTTGATGACCGTATAGATGCGGTCTTCCACTCTCACTTCTGCCCGTCCATCGCCGATATCGCGAACATCGCCGTAATCGTATAGCTCACGATGCAAACGGTCGCCGCGGCCAATATCCAGCTTTTTCTGCCAGCCCGGAGGCAGCGGCTTGCCCTGCTCCACCTTCTTCTGCAGTCCGGGCGGCAATGCATCGCTATGGTTGCCAGCGTTTACAGGCATGGTCGCACCGAACAGCAGCACCATTGCGACAGCGGATAGAGTTTTAAACATGAATAGCTTGCTCCTCTCGGGCATGGATTGCGTTCATTTAAACTGGATGGCCAGCATACGAGATCTTTGTGTCTACACGCTGAGTCTTCGGCTTGCGTTCCCTGACAGAAAAAAGCTCTGTTCGCCGGGCAATTTACTGAGGTATAGCTTCCGGACGCAAACCAGAACTGATCGCCTCTGCGACCAGCCACCGGCGAAGGAGCTGAATCCCTCGTTCACGGCGCCGGCTGGTTTTCCATGCAAAATAGAAAATATCGCCCGTCATGACGGAATGGCAGGGCAAGCGCACGAAGTCGCTGGAATCCTTCCGGGTACTGAGCATGTAATCGTTGGTCAATGCGATTCCCTGGTGAAAGCGCGCGGCTTCAAGCGACAGCAGCATATGGCTTGAATGCAGCAAACGGCTCGATCGGGGCAGCTCCAGGCCCGCCTCGCGGTACCAGGCTTCCCAGTCCCCGCCCTGCCGGTCATAGATACTGTAGGTCGATAACAACGGAAACTCCGCCACCATTTCCGGCGTCAACGAGACCGATGACGGGTCACCAGCCACTTCCTCCAAGTCCAGTTCCCGACGAATCTTCTGCCAATAGTCCTGACTGCACACCGGGAACAGACGCTCCTCGTAAAGCAGCTCATAGCTGAACGCCGGCGACGTGGGTTTAACGGTAACAAAGCAATCCGCCACCCGATCCGACAACACCGGATTCTGACTGCTCATTTCCAGCGACAGATCCAGCTGAGGATGCAACCGCTTCAGATCCGGCAACCTGGGCACCAACCACCGAACAGCAAATGAGCTGAACACCGACAGCCGCAGCAAGGACTCCTCATGGCCCAGCAACTGCTCACTGGCCCGCTCAATCTGCAGCAGCGCCGAGCTGACTGCATCCAGATACTGCCGCCCCTCATCGGTCAACGACAGCGTTCGCCCACTGCGCCAGAACAACTGCTCCCCCAGATAGGTTTCCAGCTGTTTTATCTGGTGACTGACCGCACTCTGGCTCACCGCCAGCTCTTCGGCAGCAAGGGAAAAGCTGTTGAGACGGGCAACGGCTTCAAATACGGGCAGGGCTTTCAGGGGTGGCAGCTTCATTATCTAATTTTCTAATAGGTCGTGAATAATGATCATTTTATCGGATATTAAAGCCCAAATAGAATGCCTGAGCCAGTTAGGGGAGCTCGGGCAGCAAATGGCTTCCGAAAATGCTCGGAGCCATGGAAGGCGAGGAGCAAGCGTACATGGACGTACTCGCAGCGGTTTTCGGAAGCCATTTGCTGACCGGGCTCATGCACCCAAAGTTCAGGAATTGAGGAGAAAAACATGTCAGGAAAAACCGTAAACAGCGCCATCCTTCTGCTGGTGATCGGCAACGCCATGGCATTGATCTCTGACGTATTCATCAAACTGCTTGAACCCGGCGCCCCGGTGTTCCAGTTTGCTTTCCTGCGCTGCCTGATCACCCTGGCCTTCCTTTTACCGCTGGCCAAACAACTGGACCGGAAAAACCTGTTCGCCGGCCTGAAAATCCACACCTTCCGGGCTCACGTTCACCTGGCTGGAATTCTGTGCATGGTGATCGCCCTGGGCAACCTGCCCCTGGCGACTGCCAACGCCGTGTTCTATGCAGCGCCGATCCTGGTCATGGTGCTCTCGGTGTTCCTGTTCCGGGAAAAGCTGACTCCACTGAGCGTCACCGCTGTGTTCAGCGGCTTTGCCGGCATCGTGCTTATCCTTCGGCCGGTGGAATTCAACTGGGCGGCCGTGGCGGCACTCGCCTCAGCCTTTGCCCTGGCCATCAACGCCGTGCTGGTGAGGAAACTGCCGAAACAGCAGAGCACCGTTCACAAACTGTTCCTGAATTACCTGCTGATTCTGCCCGCAGCTGGTGCACTGGCCTGGTGGGAAGGCGCCCAATGGGATTCTGGCATCCTGATCGGTGCCATGGGCTCCGCCCTGTTTATTCTGGGCTACAACATCACCGTACTGCTGGCCTATCGCCAGGTGGATGCAAACCAGGTCACCAGTGCCGAATACACCGGTCTGATCTGGGCCGTAGGAATTGGCTGGATCTGGTTCGGTGAAGTGCCCGACCTGTGGTTCCTGGCCGGCAGCCTTATGATCGTGGTGCCTTTGATTCTGATTGGGTTGGGTTCGCGTCAGAGAACCCAACGCGTGCCCCAAGCCTTCCCCATGAATGGTTAAAGCCTCAAGCGACATCGCCGGATCTTTCGTAAAACTCCGGGCATCAATATCCTCTCCCTGGCCTAGCAACAAATCAATGACCTCAATTGCAGTGTTTTGATTCACCCTTAGCGCTGGGAATAGCGGTGTCTCTTGATTGGGGTCTGCTCTGAGATTTGGATCTGCACAAAGCTCCAATCGTTCTTGAATCCTTCGAATTCCCGCTCTTGATTGTTCCAATACAGGTTTTCAGGGGTATCCGGAAAAACTGGTTGATGCGCGACTTTCTGCACTCAACTTATGTCGTTCTCCCAGCGGAAAAGGGAATTGGTGACTTTGAAGTTTTAACCCTTCATTAACCCCTCTGTCTCTAAGCTGTCCATCTGGTTCTAAATACCCTAATCGCCGGTGGACAGAGTTCATGCCTTCTTACCTTCTGCTTTTGGTCTCCTTGGTGCTTGCCCTGCTATCGGGCTGTGCCAGTATTGGTGATCAGAGTGACTATTCCTCCCAAGCCAGCCACATACCATTGACGGTGCCAGCCTGGTCAAACGATGACTCAGTGGGTTCTGCCACGCGTCTGACCGAACTGATAACCAGCCAGGAACTTCAATCGCTGGTTTCCGAGGCTCTGGCCAATAACCCCGGATTGCAACAAACCCTCCTGGCTCTTCAGCAGAGCCAGGCAAGATTGCATCAGCAGCGCGGTGACCGATACCCCGAGCTGGAAGCGGGCTTTAGCGTAGGAAAAACTGAAGATGCCGACAGCCAATACACCGGATCACTGACACTCAACTGGCAACTGGATCTGTGGCAACAGATTGAAGACGGTATTAACGCAGCAGAGCAAAGCCTGTTTCAGCAGCAGGAAACCTTCCAGGCAGCCAGGGATACGCTTGCGTCCGAAACGATGAGTAGCTGGCTGGGTCTGATCTCACAAAAACGTTCCCTGGCGATAGAACGGCAAAGGCTGAACACTCTCGAAAAGAACGAGCAAGTTATCCTGCAACGCTATCAACGCGGGCTTGGCACCCTGGACGACCTTGACAGCGCCCGCAGCTCAACCCTCAGCACCCGTGCTTCTGCACGCGAGCTTGAGCAGTCCATTCGCGAAGGCGAGAGAGCGCTGAACAGTCTGCTGGGTCGTGTAACCAACAACACATATCAGGTGCCCGACGAGTACCCCAACGTAGAGAAGCCACTGGCCGAATTACCGGAACAGACTCTGGCCCGCCGCCCGGATTTGCAGGCGGCGTGGCACGCCATTGTGGCAGCCGAAGAAGACGCCAGCGTTGCTTATAAAGACCTGCTTCCGAGGATAGATGTCCAAGCCGCACTGGAAGACATTGCAGACTCACCTGGAGATGCCCTTCTCACCGATCCGGTCTGGTCTTTGCTGGGCCAACTGACCGCGCCACTGTTTCAGGGGGGAAAGCTGAAGGGCGCCGCCGAAATCGCCGAGCTGGAGAGCGCCATTCAATACCAGAATTATCGCGAAACACTGCTGACGGCTGTTGAGGAGGTCCGTAATGCGCTGGCCAGGGAGCAGGCGCTTGCCGAACGGCAGACCTATATACAGAAAGCCTTAGAAAGACAGCGCCTTACATTGACGCGTTATCAGGATAAGTACCGTGCCGGTAACGCCACCATTCTGGAGCTTCTGGAAGTACAGGGGCAAACCTACGATCTGGAAGCACAGCTCGACACACTTACCTTCAACCGCCTCGATAACCGCATCACCTTGGCGCTTGCGCTGGGTCTGGGAGTCACCGAATGAGTCGTAAAACCATCCGAATAATTGTCCTGTTGCTGGCTGTCGTGTTTGTGGTTGCTGTCATTATTTATAACAGCGGGCGAATGTCCGAGTACCAGGAAGCATTGCAGCAGACACCGGCAGCCAGGAAGCAAGAAAGCCCAACCGTTGCCGTGGTCGAGAGCACCGCTGCCACTCACCAGGCTTCTGTTAAAGGGGTTGGTGGCGCCGAGGCGAGGTTCGATCTGGCGCTGAATAGTCGTGTCAGCGGCCAGGTTGTCGCGGTGCACGACGCTTTTGAGTCTGGACGGTTGGTTACCAGTGGCACCACCCTCGCCACATTAGACGACAGCCAACTTCGGGCGTCACTGGAGTCGGCCCGCGAAACCCTTGCTAGTGCTCGCGTGGATTACTTGCAAGAGCAACAAGAGTTGCAGCAGGCGCAACAAGAATGGTCCTCGTCCGGGTTAACGGGTGAGCCAACCTCTCCTCTGGTGCTGCGAGAACCACAACTGGCCGCTGCAAAAGCCGCATTGGATAGCGCAAAACAAGCCGTTGCTGCTGCGGAGGCGGACCTCGCTAGTGCCCGCGTCAAGGCACCATTCGACGCCATCGTGGTGAGCCGGGACATTGCGCCGGGGAGTTACATACAAGCGGGTAATGAGATCGGGCAATTGTTAAGCGCCGGTACAGTGGACGTTGCCATTCCTCTGTCAGCAAGCGACTGGTCAATGCTGCCCAGCGAGGCAGAACTCTTGTCGGGGCACTACCCGGTAAAGCTTCAGCAGAATGAAACCGGTAAGCATTGGAACGGCGTCGTGACTCGTGTCGAAAAGAGCCTGAACACGGATACTCGCCTGCGATCCCTGATCGTCACAGTGGAACAACCGCTTAACCATGTCACCCCACTGTATCCCGGCACTTTCCTTAACGCACAAATTCCAGGGAAGGCCGTGGCTGGCCTGTGGAAGCTACCTCCATCAGCGCTGAGCCAGCGGGGCGAGATCTGGACAGTCACCGAAGACAACCTTCTGAAAGCTCACGCCGCCAACATCCGCTTTTCGGATACCGGGCACATCTACGTCGAGCCGCCTGAAGGCAGCAAAAGTGCGAAGGTCCTTGTTCAGCCGTTAAGCAGTTACAGCGAAGGAATGAAAGTTGTTCCTCAAAAGGAGCAATACGATGAGTAATCAGCACAGCTACAAGGGTGTGATTCCCTGGTTCACCGCCAATCCGGTAGCCGCTAACCTGCTTCTGATCCTCATCATTGTCGCGGGTCTGTTGACCGTTGGCGACTTACGCAAGGAAGCCTTTCCGGCAGCCGATCCGGAGAGTATTACCGTGTCTGTAACCTATTTGAGCGGTTCCGCCCAGCAAAGCGAGGAAGGTGTCGCCATCAAAATCGAGGACGCTCTGGAGGGCGTCACCGGCATCAAGTCCATCACATCTACTTCTAACAGCCAAGGTGTGACGGTCACTGTCGAGCGGCAGTCGGATTACGACCTGGATGCTCTGCTACGGGATGTTAAAAACAAGGTAGATGGTGTTTCGAATTTTCCGGCCAATGCGGAAAAGCCAGTGGTAGAGAAAGGTCAACGGGAATCCCAGGCCATTACACTCCAATTGTATGGTGATGTCGGTCGTCAAACCTTGCAGCAACTGGGAGACCGGCTGAAGGCGGATCTTCTGTCACGACAGGATATCAGTCGGATAACCTATTCAGGCTGGGTTGATCCGATCATGTCAATTGAGGTGGATGAATCCAGGCTCCAAGCCTATGGCTTGTCGTTGACAGACGTTCAGGATGCTATCAATCAGTTTTCTTCGAATACCTCCACGGCCATCCTTCGTCATGAGCGTTTGTATTTGCAACTCAAAGCATCGGAGCAGGCTTACTACGCGACGGAGTTTGCCCAGATTCCGTTGATCAGCACAGCACAACACGGAATCGTCACCCTGGGTGATGTGGCCCGTATTCGCGACACCTTCGATGACGCCACACCCGTATTGTCCCGGTTCAATGGCCGGAACAGTCTTGCACTGGATGTGATCAGTATTGGTGACGATGACATCCTGAAAACCGTTGCCGCCACTGAAGACGTTATCAAAATATGGCGGGAGAACGGGACCCTGCCGGAAGGGGTAAAACTTGCAAGCTGGAGCGATAGCAGCGAGAACATCTCCAGCAGGTTGACGCTGTTGGTGGAGAACGCCCTGATGGGGATCGCGCTGGTATTCCTGTTGCTGGCGATTTTCCTGAATCTCAAGGTGGCTTTCTGGGTGGCGATGGGATTGCCATTCATTTTCTTCGGGACGCTTTTTTTCATGGGCAGGAACTTCACCGATCTGTCCCTGAATGAGTTCACTACCTTCGGCTTTATCATGGCCCTGGGGATCGTGGTGGACGATGCCGTAGTCGTAGGTGAGAGCGTTTATACGACACGGGAAAAGTATGGCGACACACTCGAAAACACTATCAAAGGCACCCTGACGGTGGCCTTGCCGACGCTATTCGGGGTGTTTACCACTGTGGCTGCTTTTGCGGCGTTGTCGCAAATCAGCGGTATGCTCGGCCAGCTCTACGCACAGTTTGCGGTGGTGGTCACCATCTGTCTTTTGCTGTCTGTAGTGGAATCTAAGCTTATCCTTCCAGCTCACCTGTCCCACCTGCACACTCATCGCAATGGCGAACGCAGAAACTGGGCCACTCGTGGGTGGCAGAAAATACAGAACGGCGCGAATGCAATCCTCAATGCCTTCAATAGCCGCATCTACACACCGCTGATCGGGCAAGCAATCGCGCACCGTTACGCAGTGGTGTTGTTCGGCATTGGCGTGCTCGTTCTGGTTATCGCCATGCCCTTTAACGGCACAGTGCGAACCAGTTTCTTCCCGGATGTACCCGCCCAGACCGTGACAGCCAGTTTGACCATGCAAAAAGATGCAAGTTACGGACTGACGCACAACGCATTGCGCCAACTTGAAACCCAGGCATTTGAGGTTGACGAAGCTCTTCGATCAGACAGCGGCCATGAGGAAACAGCCATTGCTAACCTTCAGGTCATCTCCGAAGCCGACCAGAGCGGATCAGTGACCGTCGAGTTAACCGATGACGCACCTTACACGCTGGCAGGATTTACCGGTCGTTGGCGAGCGCTTGCGGGCAAGCCCGAGGGCGCAAAAACCCTCAGTGTTCAGAATCGTCAAATGATGGTGGACGCCTTGCGTATTGAACTTCGATCCAGCGACGACGATGTGCTCAACCAAGCAGGGGAGGCATTGAAAGGACACCTTCAGGGTATCGGAGCCATCAGTGGCCTGGACGACAATCTCACGCCAACTCAGCCTCAGCTCAACCTGAAGCTTACCGATCAGGGCAAGGCAATGGGCATAACAACCGATGATCTGGCGGCCCAAATATATCAAGCGTTCAGCGGCCAGGTCGTTCAGCGTTACCAACGGGGCGGGGATGAAGTGGAAGTAAAAGTACGTTACCCGGAATCTGACCGAGGCAGCGCCGCCGACGTACTGAAGGCAAATATCCGCACCCCGTCCGGTGATGTCGTACCTGTTTCCTCTGCGGCTGTAGCAACCTATGGCTTTTCCCGCGATAACATCACCCGTATCGATGGAAAACGCGCTATCTACATCACCTCTGACGTAGATAAGGAAACCATATCCGTAACCGAACTGGTCCGGAGTCTGCAAATGACCATCGCCAAAGACCTTGAGAAACAATATCCCGGCCTGGATATTCAGTTTGGTGGCGAGGCAGAACAGCAGCAGGAAACCTCTTCGTCCATGGCGACCATGTTCTTTATGGCACTGCTGGCCATCTATATGTTGCTGGCCGTTCCCTTGAAATCCTATATCCAGCCAGTCGTCATCATGACCGCCATTCCCTTCGGTGTCGTGGGCGCTATCCTCGGTCACTGGCTGAATGATCTGCCGCTGAGCATATTGTCCTTTAATGGAGTAATCGCGCTCAGCGGTGTGGTTGTGAACGACAGCTTGCTGCTGGTTAGTCAGTATAATCAGGAAGCCCGGCAAACCGACGATCGTAAAAAGGCAATGATAACCGCTTGTGTCGGTCGGCTGAGGCCGGTTCTACTGACATCAGCAACAACGTTTGCCGGCCTCATACCGATACTTAGCGAAACCTCTCTACAGGCCCAGTTCCTGATTCCCGCAGCCGTTTCACTGGCCTATGGTATTGTATTTGCGACGGTAATCACTCTGATTCTGACACCCTCACTAGTCGCCATCCAGGAAGATCTTGCCAGCCGCCTGAAACGACTGGCACCAGGCAAGCCGGACAGCGAAGGAGTCTCTGAGCCATGCTAGACATTCTGTTAGTCGAGGATGACTATGATCTGGCCACGACTGTGGTGCAGTACCTGGAACTGGAAGATATCCGATGTGATCATGCCAGCAACGGCGTACAAGGGCTGCAGCTGTTGCAGGATCACGACTACGATGCGCTCCTGCTGGACCTCAATCTGCCAAGGCTCGATGGGCTCTCCCTCTGCCGAAAATTGCGGGACACAGGGCATGATATCCCGGTCCTGATGCTGACTGCCCGGGACCAACTCAAGGACAAGCTGGACGGCTTCCGCTCCGGGACCGATGACTTCCTGACCAAACCGTTTGAACTCGACGAACTGGTCGTTCGTGTGCGTGCACTGACTCGCCGTCGCAGTGGCCAGGCCCGGATATTGCGGTATGGCGAGCTGAAAATGGACCTGAACAAGCGAGAGGCCTGTCGGGCGGGCCGCACCCTGAAGCTATCCCCCATTGGCTGGAAGCTGCTGGAGATGCTTTTGAGAGAAGCTCCGGCGGCGGTGTCTCGTCAGCGACTGGAAGCCACCGTATGGGGAGATAGTCTGCCTGACAGCAGCGCTCTGAAAGTCCATATTCATCATGTTCGCAAGGCAGTCGACGCCGGTTTTCTGTATCCCATGATCCAAACCGTACCCCGCTTCGGTTTTGCCCTGAGAGACAACGATGATCAGAATTAACGCCAGTATCCGGGGATCTCTGATTCTCGCGTTTGCAACCGTTGCCCTGATCCTCGTCACGGGATACAGCTTTTTGTCCGCCCGATACTTTATCGATGGCATGGATACCATTATTGCCGACAACCTTATTCGGGCTGCCAATGCCGCCGCCAGTAACAACAAGCGTCTCGACGTCAACATCCCCGACAACTACACAGTGACTCGCGAGTGGTCGGACCAACCCGACTGGATCGTCGCGGCAGTGCCAACGCCCCCACAGGCCGAGAATCAGCTTCAGAAAATCAAGTTCCCGGGAGCCGAGAAGCAGGCAGAGCAGATTATTTTTTATATGATCACCAGCGTATCTGGAGGTCCGTTTTATGTCAGTTTCCAGATTTCACCTGACCGGGTGTCCAGCCTTGTAGGTCGTAATGCCAGAGATTCATTAATGACGCTACTACTGATTGGATTAGGCTCCGCGCTGTTTCTGGCACTGATCGTCTGGTGGTTGATGCGCCAGGTAACTCAACCGGTGACTCGCCTGGGCATGTGGGCCAGGGGCTTGAACGAACAGACACTTGATAGAGACATTCCGGATTTCGAATTTCGGGATTTGAATGACTTCGCAGAAGTGGTACGTGGCAGTCTGATCTCGGTGAAAGAAGGTCTGGATAGAGAGCAGACCTTTCTCAGACAGGCCAGCCATGAGTTGCGCACCCCGATCAGTGTTATACGAAGCAACATCCAGTTACTGGATAAACTCAAAAAAACCCCACGCAGTGATCAAAGCGATTGCCGGGAAAATGCCATTGTAAATCGCCTTGATCGTGCCAGTCTGACCATGAAGCATCTGACGGAGACGCTGCTGTGGCTGGGGCGGGAACACAGTAATGAACTGCCTCAGAGTGAAGTGCGGCTGGATCAACTGATCGAAAGCCTAGCCAGCGATCTTGAATACCTGCTGGAGGGGAAAAGTGTCCAGCTATCTGTTCGCACATCACCCTGCACCTTTGAACTTCCTGAAACCGCTGCCCGCATCGTAATAGGCAACCTGATTCGCAATGCTTTCCAGCACACATGGGAGGGGCAGATTCTGATTACTCAGGAAGGCTGGGTGGTTGATATAGAAAACTTCGATACATCCGCAGCGGAAACGGAGGACGATCTTGGTTTTGGTCTAGGGCTACAGTTAACTGAAAAACTGACCCGCAGACTCGGCTGGAGATATGACAAGATAATCCGTCGAGACGGCAGAAGTGTGCGCTTGTATTTTAAGACTAACTTGGAGCCTTCAGAAGCTTTCAGCGACTTCTGACAGCCCAAGATTAAAATGCTAGTTGCAACACGCATGAACAAGATATGGCGCCTGATCACGAGCAGGAAAAGGTCAATCTTCTGAGCATTCTTTTCACAGAGCGTCGATTGTTTAAATCGTTCAAGTCTTATCGCCTCTGCGCCATTAAAACCTGATACTAACCCAGCATTTCGGTGCATTTATAACTGAAAACTCCGGATCCTCAGAATAGCAGTTCAGACTAAAACTGAGTGATTTATGCCAAAGGTTGTAGGCATAAATCTATGGTGACGAGTTAGAAAGATGAAATCTCAAGAGCAACGCCAACCGGGCAGCAAGTGAGCCGAACCAATGGAGTCATCTTCAGTAAGCACGAGGTTTTAAGTTTTTCCAGGTTCTGAGTCGATCTATTCGATCAGCGCCGGGAAGATTCGATTAGCACATGAGTGTCGTGAATGATCCGACCGATCCTGGCCTCCGGTGGCAATCCGTCACCGTAGCCCAGCTTTATACCGTAATGGCCGGAATGATGACGATGCCAGTCATGTCGGCGGTCATGTCGGTCGCGATAGAGATCGCGCTTGTGCTTTTTGCCCCATCCGCGCTTGTCTCCGTAGTAGCGATGGCGATCGTGATGTTTTCGATCCCACTTATGCTGCTTATGGTGCCGGGGCTTGTGATGGTGCCGATCATAACGGTCGTCGCGGTAATGGGCCTGCAAGAACTTTTTCTGGTGGCCCGGCGGCAGGGCATTTCCCCGATCATGGTGCTTTTGCCAGCCTTGCCCACGGCGGTCATCGTCGTCGGCCATCACCGGAGCGGATCCAATCAGGAACGCCATTACCAGGCTTCCGATCAACAATCGCTTCATGATGCTTCTCCCTTTCTGTTCAGAGACAGATCCTGCATCCGGACCCAATGCCGGATGCCTCTGAGTCCAGATTATCGAATCGGGAGCGAATGTCAGTGCCCCAAAGCGGGCTTTGCAGGATCTTTACCAAAGGCCCTGTCTACTTGACGTTCTGGCGTCTCTGGGTGCCGTTTTTGGCGACAGACTTGAGGTGGGATTCAATAGCAAAGGTGTGTGGGCAGTCGGCACCCAGCGCGCGGAGGGATTCCGCGAGCCTCAGCAGATACTCGGCATTCGGGCCGCTGGGGCCCGAGGCAGAGGCGATCTGCCGGGCAATATCCGCATCGGGGGCATGGCCGAGGAAGGCTTCATTATCTTCGGTGGCAATATAGACCAGGCCCTCGGCATGGCTGCCATCGTTGAAGGTGAGCGTGATGTTCAGGCGCAGATAACCGTTCTTTTCCCGGACATCCAGATGCTCGAATACCTTGGGCGACACCCGGAACGCCATGCCCTTGCAGACCGCATCCGGTTTTTCTATCAGGGTGACCACCCTGCCCGGCGACTCCGGCGTGCCCCGATGATCGTGGGAGCCTTGCCAGAACCGCCGCTCCCACCCTCGAATCGACGCCGGGCGCTGCTCCAGAAAGGGGAAGTCGACCTTGTAGATCAGGGAGCCGTAACCAAACAGCCAGACAGACTCCACGCCCGAGAAATCGTACTTTTTACGATTGTGCTCAATGGTATTGGCAGACATCAGACACCCTGCGGCAAGAACGGAATGATGAATACTCTAGGTGGACGCAATAAAACCGGCAATACCCGTCAGGACGATTTCAGCCGCCATGGCCGAAAGAATCAGGCCACTGATCTTGGACATGATGTTCAGGCCAGTCTTGCCCAGCACCTTTTCGAGATACCCTGAAAGATGCAGCAACACTGCCAGGATCAACAAGCTCGAGACCAGCCCCAGCAAGCCGCCGGCCACTTCGGAGACCCGATTGAGCTCGGCGCCATAGACCATGATCGCACCAATCGTGGCCGGCCCGATCATCACGGGAATCGCCAGAGGCACAACGGCAATGTCATCGCGATCCTCATCAGGCAGCCCCGTGGCGTGATTCCGGGTGCCACTGGTCACCAGGCTGGTGGCGGTCAGGAACAGCAGACTTCCGGCGCCGATCCGGAAAGAATTGAGGGTAATGCCGATGGCGCTGAACAGCAGCGGGCCGGCAAAGAACAAAATCACGCCCATCATAAAGGCCGAAACACAGGCACGACGGATGATCGATGTCTTCTCGGTTGCCGGCAGGCCCCTGGTCAGCGCCAGGAACATGGTCACCACGAAAAAAGGCGCCAGCAGGAACAGAAAGCGAATGGTGCTGCTGATGTAGGTGGAGAAAAAGGTTTCAAGCATTCCGGGTATTCCAGCGGTCAATGAAAGCCGGTAAGCATAGCTTGCTACCACCTTTCCTGCCGTAAGGAAGTGGACGTATGACGCCCCTTCAAATCACACGGCCAACGGTGTCACATAACTGAAGCGCTTACGATACTGTTCCATTGTGCAGCCCACCGTGCGCTTGAATAAACGCCTGAAAGAGCTGGCATCCTCGTAGCCCACGCTCCAGATAATGCGGGCCGTTTGCTCACGGCTGGATTCCAGTTTGTGTTTGGCGGCTTCAATGCGAAGGTGCTGGAGATAGCCAATGGGTGTTTCCCCGGTAGCCTCCTTGAACCGGCGCTTGAAGGTGCGAGTACCCAGTCCGGCAACATCAGCCACATCATCAATGCTGATCGGGTCTGAGTAATGATGTTCCAGCCAGGTTTGAGCCTTGCGGATGGGATCATCCTGGTGAGCTTTCCGGCTGTAGAAGGCCATGTAGGGTGTCTGTTCCACTCGGCGCCCGTCCAGAACCAGCATCTTGCTGCAAGCCAGGGCGACCGAGGGAGAGGCAAAACGTTCCACCAGGTAAAGGCACAAATCCACAAACGCCGTCGCACCACCGGCACAGATAATCTGGCCGTTATCCACCAGCAGTTGATCTTCATCCAGTCGAATGTCCGGGTATCGGTCCCGAAACAATGATGCTGCCCGCCAGTGTGTTGTGGCCACCTGATCGCAGAGCAAACCAGCCTCGGCAAGCACAAAACTGCCAGTGCACACACTCGCCACGACAACACCCTGCTCAAAGGCTTCCCTCAGCCAACCAAAAAGTGGGGTGGCGGGTGCCAGGGTTCGTTCCAGAAGCTCTGCATTGACCGCTGCTTCAACGGAGGAGCCAACCACAATCAAATCTGGCCGGAAACTTTCACGACACACCGTTGGTGTTACCAGAGCACCGCTGTAACCACGTACCGGCTGATTATCCACGGTCACCACCTGGCAGTTAAACAGGGGATCACTGTGAACGCCTGGCACGCGGGCGCAATAGTTCGCCACAGTGAAGAAATCCATCACACCGTGTACGCCCGAAGCATGGCAGTTAGGCAAGGCAACGATTGCAACATTCATCATGGGGAATGGCTCTTTCCGCACTTTATATGTCAAATATGACACTCCTGCTGACAGCCGGCAAGCCCTAACCTGAAACTGTCATCCACCAGAGCACGAAGAAGGACTTTCTCCATGACCTCACAACTGAATACACAGACAGCGATCTCACGCCAATCAAGCCAACTCAGGAAACCCGGCAATCCGGGGCTTTCCGCGACCCGCCTGGCACTGCAACTCTATGCACGGGTATCGCCGCAAAAAGCCGGAAAATTGGTAAACCGTATGGCCTTCAGGCCCTCCCGTCTGTCTCTGCCAGTTCGCTACGAGCATTGGCTGGACAACACAGACAGCTATACCCAGCTTCAACACGGCGCGCGAACCATTCCGGTTTATTCCTGGGGTGAAGGCCCGGTGATTCTCGGAGTCCATGGCTGGGGAGGCGCGGGCGTTCAGTTCGGCGCCTGGATTGAACCGCTGGTTGAAGCCGGCTACAGGGTGGTTGTCTTCGATGCCCCGGCCCATGGCCGCGCGCAGGGGGAGAGCACAGATCTGCTTGAGATGGCCGACGTGGCTGCTCATGTGGCTGCCAGCGTAGGCGGTGTTAGAGGTGTGCTGGCGCATTCCCTCGGATGTATCGCAGTAGCGCGAGCCATCACCAACGGGCTTGATACCGACTACGTGGCAATGCTGGCACCGCCGGTCAGCCTGAAAGCCGTTATGGTGAACCTTGGCAGACAGTTGGCACTCAGTCCCGAAGTACTGACCGTTCACCTCGAACTCATGGAAGACCGGTTCGGCCCATCCATTTGGGAGAAGCTGAATCTTGAGACGCTTTGCCGCCGGCTGAACCAGCGTGGTCTGATTGTCATTGATGACGCCGACACGTCCATTTCACCGGAAGAGAGCCAACGCGTGGCCGAAACCTGGGATAAGGCAGATCTTCTGCGCACCAGTGGCCTTGGCCATCATCGGATTCTTTCAAGTCCCATGGTCATGGAAACGGTGTTGAAAAGTCTGGGCCGGGAGTGAAGCCGTGTCAGAAAGCCGCGGTTATCCCGAGGACAGTTCTTCGAGGTAGGTTTCGCCGTCGCCATACAGCGAGGCGAATTCCTCCTCGGGAACCACGGTCACGGCAATCTCCGGTTCATGTTCACCGCCGCCCAGCAGCACGCCCCGCATCGGTGTGATATCGGAAAAGTCACGGCCCCAGCCGAGGGTGATGTGTTCCAGATCCGGCCTCAGGGCATTGGTGGGATCCAGCTCCAGCCAGCCAAAATCCGGTACGAACACAGCCACCCAGGCATGGGTGGCATCGGCGCCAACCAATCGCTCCTTGCCCTCGGGCGGATGGGTGAGGATATAACCACTCATGTAGCGGGCAGCCAGGCCTACCGATCGCAGGCAGGCAATCATGATGTGGGAGAAATCCTGGCAAACGCCTCGACGGGCCTTGAAGGCCTGTTCCATCGGGGTAAAGGTTTCCGTTGCCGAGGCATCGAACTTGAAGTCCCGATGGATCATCCGCATCAGGGCATCTGCCGCCTCCACCAGGGGCCGGCCCGGAAGAAAGGCCTCTCGTGCGTAGGCGGCATACTGGGAATCAATGGGCACGTTGGTGGAGACAAATCGGAACGCCGTGGCCTGAAGATGGTCCGGCGGGAACTTCCTGTCTGCACGGTACCGCAGGCTATCGCGCACGGCCTCCCAGGGCACCTTGGCAGCCGCAGCCGAGGGCTTCGGCCGGTCGCGCAATTCCACCCAGAACTCGCTGACGATCTCCAGGTACTCGTGGTCACCGGTGAAATGAATCTTGGTGATCCGGTTGCCGAAGCAGTCGAGAAACGAGCGCCGTGCCGACGGCTCCGGCGAGATCGCCAAGTGGTGCTCAAGGTTTCTCTGCCACGGAAGCGCCCGTGGCGTCAGCCTCAGCAAATGATGGGACTCCCCCACCACCTGGTCGTACTGGTACAGGGTCTCATGACGCACATGGTAACGGACAAATGTCATGACAGCCCCCTCAATCCGGTTTCACAGGCCGGTCCGAATACCGGGTGTGAATGAAACACTGCCGCTGGATTTCATCCGATACACGATAGGCCTCCGACCGGATGTCGTACAACAACTCCGCCAGAACCTCGCAGGCTTTGTCCGGTCGTTTGCGCTCAAATGGGTGCAGATCAAGTGCCTGGAGACGCTGAAGTGATTCGTTCAGGTCCGGGGGGAAGAGTTGGCCGGTTTTCCGGCTCATCTCCGGCAGATCCTTCTGTAGCTGCCGCAGCTGGAACATCACCGAATGGGGGTTGCTCGCGTCGATCACCAGGGTATGAATGACGCCCAGCAACTCCGGTGTCCTACGGTATCGGGTCCGATAGGTCACTTCCGAGTTGGCCACTTCCAGCAGCCACTCCAGCATCGCCTGACGGCTGAATCTGTCGCTCAACAACGGCACGCAGATCAGGGTACAGAGATTGGCAAGGCGCTCCAGGCGCCGACCGATCACCAGGAAAACCCAGCTGGCATCCCGTGTGATGTCATCCATGGCGAAGCCGGCCAGGGAGATACAGTCCAGCAACACCAGATTCAACGCCCGGATGGACTGGTCCGGGGTGGTTGGCGCCGGTCTCAGGGGCTTACCCACCCGATTAAGCGTGTGCCAGTTGTCGGAGGACAGCCGATCCCGAACCTGGCTAGCATTGAACAGCAGCGCCTGGAGAATGGCCGCGATCGAACCAGGAGATGTCACGTCACTCACCGCCCTGAGCAGTACGTCTGGAAGCGGCTCGGGTACCGCGTCTTCTTCAGGTTCCGGTAGAGTACCGAACTGCTCGGCCGCCTGCTGGAGCCCGAGCAGGGCTTCCTCGCTGGCCTGGTCGTGCCCCGACAGGCGGTTGAAAGCCGCCCGCAACAACCGGGCGGTACCTTCCGCCCGCTCCGAGTGCCGGCCCATCCAGAACAGGTTTTCGCCCACCCGCGAGGGCGTGTCCCGCTCTCCGTCCAGCAGGTCGGAAACCTGCAGACGTTTCTTGATCAGCGATTTGGAGGGTGCCGTATAGCGAGCCTGCACCCAGGTATCCTTTGAAAGTCCACCCCGCTGCATGGAGATGACTTCCACACCCTCATCCATGGCCACCCGGGTCAGCCCACCGGGCATGACCCGCCAGCCCGAAGGCGTGGCTGCCGCGAACAACCGCAAGCCGATAGACCGGGTTTCCAGTGGCTGGTTCGGGTCTCCCTTCCAGACCGGTGCCTGCGACAGGTGCACCAGTTCCTGCCCGACAAACGCATGGGGATGGGCGTGCATCTTCTTGATCAGCGCCTCCCGCTCGGCACCTTTCACCTGATAGCCGAATACCGGTTCCATGCGCATGCTCGCGAACGCTGGCTTGATCACCAGTTCGTCCAGGTGCTCGATCACATAGTCCAGGGCCGGTTTCTCACCACACCACCAGGACGCCACCGATGGCATGACAAGAGACGAGCCCAGCAATTTCTTCGAGATCTCGGGCAGGAAGCCGAACAACGCGGCACTCTCGAGAACGCCTGATCCCAGGGCATTTGCCATCAGCACCTTGCCTGCCCGCACCGCACCCAGCAGCCCGGGAATACCCAGCACCGAATCGGCGCGAAGCTCCAGCGGATCACAGAAACCGTCGTCCAGCCGGCGATAGATGGCATGCACCCGGCGCAGGCCCTGGAGGGTTTTCAGGTAGACGGTGTCATCACGCACGGTCAGATCCTGGCCTTCAACCAGGGGGAACCCCAGATAACGGGCCAGGAACACGTGTTCGAAATAGGTTTCGTTGAACCGCCCGGGGGTCAGAAGCACGCAAAGCGGCGATTCGGTTCCGGCTGGCGACATACCCGCCAGGCTGTTCTGAAAGCCCTGGAAAAACTCAGAAAGGTTGGTCACCGGCAAGTTGTGGAACGGCGCCGGGAACGCCCGGGAAATCACCAGCCGGTTCTGAAGCGCGTAACCAGCCCCGGAAGGCGCCTGGGTTCTGTCCGCCATCACCCACCAGCCGCCGTCCGGCGCGCGCGCCAGATCCACGGCGTACAGGTGCAGGAAACGGCCACCCGCAGGCTGGATGCCCTGGCAAGGCCACTGGAAGCCCGCCTGTCCATAGACCAGGGCCGGTGGCATAAGCCCTTCTTTTAAAAGCGACTGTTCGCCATAAAGATCGGCCAGAACGCTGTCCAGCAGCTCCGCCCGCTGGGCGACGGCTTTCGAAAGCCACTGCCACTCATGAGAACCCAGCACCAGCGGAAGCAGGTCCACTTCCCACGGGCGGGTATCACCACGAGGGTCTTCGTAGACGTTGTAAGTTACGCCGTCCTCGGCGATGGCGTTGGATACCGCCTGGGCCCTGAGGTTGAGACCGGCCACTGACTCCAGGTTCAGCTGCTGCAATAACGGCCGCCAATGGGATGGCGGCACGGAGCCCATGGAGCCAAGCTCATCGAACCGATGCGGCACCGGGTGGTACTGGCGGAGGATGTCAGTTACTGCGCGCTGCTTCGCCACCGTGAATTCGGGCTCCGTTGGTCAGTGAGCTGGAAGCATAGCCGCTTTACAGTCCCCTGAGCCAGTATCAAACGGTAAGTTCCCACATGTTATTTGTGATACCGCAAATCCAGGGTGAACGGGAACTCTCGGTGCTCCGGCACCGGCCGCAGGGGTTGCTGGCCTGAGCTGTGGCCCATCCGGAAGAAACGGGCCATACGGCGGCCTTCAGCTTCGAACGAATTCACCGGCAGCGTCTCGAAATTCCGGCCACCGGGATGGGTCACGTGATACTCACACCCGCCCAGGCTGCGTTCATTCCAGGTATCCACGATATCAAACACCAGCGGCCCATCCACCCCGATGGTAGGGTGCATGCACTGCGACGGCTGCCACGCCCGGTAACGGACACCAGCAACCGATTCACCCACCATGCCAGTAGGCTGAAGTGGCAGCGGCACCTGATTGCAGGTGATCTGGTAGCGATCCGGCGCGGCGCCGCGCACCTTCACCTGCAAACGCTCGAGGGAAGAATCCACGTATCGGGCGGTGCCGCCAATCGCGCCGTGCTCGCCCGTCACGTGCCAGGGCTCCAGGGCCGAGCGCAGCTCAAGGGTGATGCCCTTGACCTTGTAATCGCCGATCCGGGGGAACCGGAACTCGAAATGGGGCGCGAACCACTCGCTCTCGAGCGGGTAACCGCGCGCCTTCATATCGTCGATCACATCTTCGAAGTCCTGCCAGACATAGTGGGGCAGCAGGAAACGGTCGTGCAGTTCCGTACCCCAGCGCACCAGCCCTGGCGGCTTGTAGGGTTGCTCCCAGAAGCGTGCCACCAGCGCGCGCAACAGCAGCTGCTGGGTCAGGCTCATGCGGGCATGGGGCGGCATCTCGAAGGCACGCAGCTCCAGCAAACCGTGACGCCCGCCCGGACCGTCCGGGGAATAGAGCTTGTCGATACAGAACTCGGCTCGATGGGTGTTGCCCGTGACATCCGTGAGCAGATCCCGGAGCAAGCGGTCCACCACCCAGGGCGCGACTTTCTTGCCCACCGGGCAGAGCCGCTCCATCTCCTTGAAGGCCAGCTCCATTTCGAACACATGGTCGTTACGGGCCTCGTCAATCCTGGGGGCCTGGGAGCTGGGGCCGATGAACAGGCCGGAGAACAGGTAGGACAGACTGGGATGGTTATGCCAGTAGCTGATCAGGCTGCGCAACAGATCCGGGCGCCTCAGGAACGGAGAATCCTCGGCCTTTTGCGAGCCCAGCACGAAATGGTTACCGCCACCGGTACCGGTATGACGGCCGTCCATCATGAACTTCTCGGACGTGAGCCGGCATTCGTAGGCGTCTGCATAGAGCGTCTCGGTCTGTTCAACCAGCTCATCCCAGGTCTTGACCGGCTGTACATTCACTTCGATCACCCCCGGGTCCGGCGTAATCCGGAAATGACTCAACCGTGGGTCGGAGGGTGGCTCATAGCCTTCCAGCAAGACCGGTTGCTTGAGCTCTGCGGCGGTTTTCTCGATGGCCGCGACCAGCGCAAGATAGGGTTCCAGCTCCGCCAGCGGCGGCATGAAAACGCGAAGGATGCCATCCCGGGGCTCCACACAAAGGGCCGTTCGGACAATCTCGGGTGCTGACTTGCCTTTGGCAGGTGGCTCCAGCTCCGAAGACGGCTGGCCAGCCTGGCTGTGGCTGTTCCACTGACGGATCTGTTCGCTGACAGGCAAGGGCCCGCGAGGGGCAAACGGGTCCTGTTCGTGGATCCAGGGGTAATCCGCTTCTTCCACCCAGGGCTGACTGTCCAGGGGCAGCCGGTGGCCCATGGGGGAGCCGCCCGGAATCAGGTAGCAACGCTCACTGCGCAGGAACCAGGGTCCGGTCTCCCAGGCCTTCTCCTTTTCGGAAACACGCAGTGGCAGCACGTAGCCGACGGGCTCATCCAGACCCCGGCTGAATATCTGCTGAAGCTGCTTCCGCTCAAGGGCATTCTCAAGCTTGGCATCAAAGGGATCGACGTTGACCGGCAGCCGTCGTTCCCGCCAAAGGTAATAAAAGGCATCCTCGAACCCCGGGAACAGGTGCTTTTCATCGACACCCAGTTCCGTCGCCAGGGCCGACAAAAACCGGTGAGCATCTTCCGGGCCTGCCTTGCCTTCCGTGCGTTCGTCCGCCAGCCAACGCTCGTCATGCCAGATCGTCTCGCCATCCTTGCGCCAGAAACAGTTCAGTGACCACCGGGGCAGCGGCTCTCCCGGGTACCATTTGCCCTGGCCGAAATGCACCAGCCCACCGGCACCATAGCGGTCCCGCATCCGGTGATAGAGCTCAATGGCCTTCTTGCGCTTTGTGGGGCCCATAGCCTCGGTGTTCCACTCGGGCTCATCACGGTCGTGATTGGCCACGAAAGTGGGTTCACCGCCCTGAGTCAGACGCACATCGAGCTCGGTCAGGCGCTGGTCCACCTCATGCCCCAGATCCACGACGCGTTGCCACTGCTCCTCAGTGTAGGGTTTGGTCACCCGCGGCGCTTCCCAGATGCGCTGGACGCCCATCTGATGCTCGAATTCGACCTCGCAGTCTTCCACCATGCCGGATATGGGCGCGGCCGAAGACGGATCCGGGCTGCAGGCCAGCGGAATGTGACCTTCCCCGGCAAACAGGCCAGACGTGGGATCCAGTCCCACCCAACCGGCGCCGGGCAGGAAGACCTCGCACCAGGCGTGCAGGTCAGTGAAGTCCTCCTCCGCGCCCGAGGGGCCGTCCAGTGCTTTCAGGTCCGCCTTGAGCTGAATCAGGTAACCGGAGACGAACCGCGCCGCCAGCCCAAGGTGCCGAAGCGTCTGGACCAGCAGCCAGGTGGAATCCCGACAGGATCCGGAGCCTTTTTTCAGGGTCTCTTCCGGCGTCTGCACGCCCGGTTCCATCCGGATCAGATAATCAATCCGGTTGGCTAGCCGCTGGTTTACGCCCACCAAGAAATCGACGCTGGGCGTTTCCTTGCGGTCTATGGTGGCCATCCATTTCCGGAATTCCGGTGTTTCCGGCAATTTCTGCAAGTAAGGCGCCAGCTCCGCCGTCTGCCATTCCTCATACTCGAAGGGAATGGTCTCCGCCCGGGGTTCCAGGAAGAAATCGAACGGGTTGATCACCGCCATCTCGGCAACCAGGTCCACCGTGATCTTCAGCTCGTCCGTCTTTTCCGGAAATACCAGCCGGGCCAGATAATTGGCCTGCGGATCCTGTTGCCAGTTCAGAAAGTAACCTTCCGGCTCAACCTTCAGTGAGTAACTGAGAATTCGGGTTCGCGCATGTGGACAGGGGCGCAAACGAACGATCTGCGGCCCCAGGGTGATGGGCCGCTCGTAGCGATAGTGAGTGGTGTGGCTCAGGGCAACGTGAATCGACATGGAACCTATCTCGCAGGCGAATAGTGTTGGGAGTTTCAGGCTGTCTCGTAGACAGGAAACCAGGTCTCTGCAATGTCGTCGTGAAGCTCACCGATCTCCAACTGCAGGTTCTCCAGGAACAGGATCACGTCCTCCTTTCGGATCAACGCATCCACGTCGCCTTCACGGGTGTGACGGACCGCCTGCAGCGCCGTGCGCAGCGGAATCTCGTTCCTCGGCAGGCGGTCCAGGGCACCGGCGACCTCACTGAGACTATGCAGCACAGACCTCGGGAACGGTTCATTCTGCAGCAGGAAGCGAATAACCAGGGGCCCGCTGACCTTGCGCCGCACGTTATGGCGGTACATCTGGAAGGCACTCTGGTAGCGCAGAACGCTGGTCCACAGCAGCCCGCCATAGGTTTCCGTGCCGTCCCAGCCATCGAGGAACTGCAGGGCGCCCACTTCAATCTGACGGGTGGCCATGTCTGCCCGCTCAAGGTTGCGACCCACCCGGATGAAGTCGTAGCCCTCGTCATGACTCATACAACCGGCCAGCAAACCGTTGAGCATCTGGCAGCGACCGACGATCTCGTTGAGAAATTCGTACCTCGCCCGTTTCCCCACCCCCTGGTCGATGTGCTCCTGGATGTAACGGTAAAGTTCATTGATGACTTCCCAGGCGTCAGTCGGCACCTGGTCCCGGGTGGTACGCACATTCTCCCGCGCAGCCTTGATGCAGGAGGCGATGGAGCTCGGGTTGTAGCTGTCGGCCATCAAAAACTTCACACAGTTGCGCTCATCGGCCTTCTGGTGGTGCTGGTCAAACAACGCGCCCATGCCCGTCACCGCCACCAGCCCCTTCCAGGACAGCTGGGTCTCCCGGGGCATATCCAGCGCCAGGGAATTGAAAGCCATGATCATCCGGGCGTTGTTCTCAGCCCGTTCAAGGTATCTGGCCATCCAGTACAGTCGTTCCGCTACACGTGACAGCACATCAATTCTCCTCGTCCACGATCCAGGTATCCTTGCTTCCACCGCCCTGCGACGAATTCACCACCAGGGAGCCTTTTCGCATCGCCACCCGCGTGAGCCCGCCAGCCGTAACGTAGGTTCTGACGCCTTGCAGCACGAAGGGCCGAAGATCCAGGTGCCGGGGCGCCAGGCCCTCGTCGCACAAGGTGGGCGCCACCGACAGGTTCAGCGTAGGCTGCGCGATGTAATTGCGCGGGTTCTTCTTGATCAACCGCGCGAACTCGGTGCGCTGCTTCTTGGTGGAATGCGGCCCCACCAGCATGCCATAGCCCCCGGACTCGTTCGCCGGCTTCACCACCAGCTCGTCAAGATGCTCAAGAACATACTCCTGGTCCTGTTTGTTCACACACATATAGGTGGGCACGTTCGGGATGATCGGTTCCTCATCCAGGTAGTAACGGATCATGTCCGGCACGAAGGCATAGATCACCTTGTCGTCGGCCACGCCGGCACCCGGTGCATTGGCGAGGCCAACCTTGCCATTGCGCCAGGCCCGCATAAGCCCAGGTACACCCAGGGTGGAATCGGAACGGAACACCTCGGGGTCGAGGAAGTCGTCATCAATTCGGCGATAGATAACATCGACACGCTCCAGTCCCTCGACCGTGCGCATGTAGACACAATCGTCCTCACCCACCACCAGGTCGGCTCCCTCCACCAGTTCGGCGCCCATACGCTGGGCCAGGAAGGAATGCTCGAAATAGGCGGAGTTGAAAATACCCGGCGTGAGTACCGCAATCTTCGGGTGATCCTGGGGCCGGGGCGAGATTGAGGCCAGCATGTCGAACAGCTGATTGGTGTAGTCATCCACCGGCAGGATGCTGGTGTTGTCGAACAGCTCCGGGAACACCCGCTTGGTGAGCTGACGGTTCTCCAGCATGTAGGACACACCTGAGGGCACCCGCAGGTTGTCCTCCAGAACATACACCTTGCCGTCCTTGTCACGCACCAGATCCGATCCGCAGATGTGCGCCCATACTCCCAGGGGCGGCGTAAACCCGCGACACTGCTCGCGGAAATTCTTGGAGTTGGCGAACACGTACTTGGGGATGACCTTGTCCTTGACGATGTTCTGGTCGTTGTAGATGTCGTTGATGAACATGTTGAGGGCTGTCAGGCGCTGAGCCAGGCCCTGCTCGATGGTTTCCCACTCACGGAGGGAGATTACCCGGGGAATGATGTCGAACGGCCAGGCCCGGTCGATATTCTCGCCCTCACTGTAGATGGTGAAGCTGATGCCCATCTCCAGTATCGCCAGCTCGGCCGCTTGCTGGCGTGCCTGGATTTCCTCTGAACCGAGATTGCCCAGGTAGTCGGTAATCGCCGTGGCCGCCGGCCGTGGCTTGCCCTTGGCGGCAATCAGCTCATCGAAGAAGTCGTTGGGATCGTAGTTTTTCCAGTCTATCGATTTGTTCTTTTTCATTTGGGGTCCTTTCATTAACCACCGTGAGCTATTCCGTGTACCAGACGGAGCTTCTCCACCACCGGAGCCGCAAGCACGAAGGGGTAGGCGTCCTCGTGTCCCATGCTTCGGTTCAGGCTGTTGAGCGCGAGAGTCAGGGGTAACCAGTGTTTGATCAGCGCATCGAAGTCGTCTGCCTGATAAGGATCAAAAGCAGGATCAAGTTCACTGCGCGTCGGGCTCTGTTCGGCATGCAGTCGCAGGCCGAACTGCCAGGCCGTTTCCAATGTGTCCACCATATGCAGGTAGTGTGCCCAGGTCTCGGCCCAGTCTTCCCAGGCATGGCTGCTGGCGTAGGCGCTGATGTACCAGCTCTGCCAGTCACCCGGCGGGCCGTACTGGTAATGCTGGTCCATCGCCTGTTTATAGTCTCTGGTGTCATCGCCAAACATCTCCCGGACCGGTCCGAGCCATGGCCCGGACCGGACCAGAAGATCCCAGTAGTAATGGCCGGATTCGTGGCGGAAATGCCCCAAAACGGTGCGATAGGGTTCAGCCATCTGGCTGCGCATCCGTTCCCGTTCCACCGGGTCCGCCTCGGCAATGTTCACAGTGATCACGCCATTGGCATGGCCGGTTTTTACCTTCGACCGCTCGTCAAACATCGCCGGCTGGTCGGCCAGAAAATCGAATGCCATGCCGTACTGATCTTCGTTCCTGGGTTCGCAGGGCAGCTTGAGACGCAACACGGAATACACCAGGCGCCGTTTTTCCTTCTCAAGACGGCGCCAGAGATCCTGATTTTTGGGGACACTGAGATCGGGAATAGTGCGATTGAGGCGACAGGCAACGCAGAAAGCGTGAGGGTCGGTTTGAGGGATCAGCCAGTTGCAGGTGCCCTGGCTCTGGTAGTTGCCACAGAGCCGGTAAAGATCGCCCCGGGCGACTGCCGCCCAGGTGCCATCATCTTTTGGCTCGATAGCCAGCAAGTCCATGACATCGGGTGCAAAGCCGAGGCCAGACCCGCAACTGGTACAACGACAGTTTTCGAAATACAGCAGGTTGGCGCATCGGCCGCAGTGAAACAGCTTCATCGGGGGACATCCTTGGCCGATACCGGCAAGACCATTGCTTCAAGTATTGGCCATTCGGGCCAAAACGCAACTTAACTACCACGAAACCCGACCGGATGCCCCCGAAAATCCGACGCTAGACAGCCATGGCAGTCTCAGTTCCGGAAACGCTGTCACTCGCGCCTTTACACAGGTATTGCTCTGAGTCGAAGCGCCGCGTCTGGTTCCGGAACTGCCACGTAAAGCCCGGCCACAGTGTGGTGTTCTTACCGTTTTCATTCACGTACCAGCTCTTGCAACCGGTTTGCCACACGGAGTCGCCCAGCCTGGCATGAACAGAGGCGTTGTAACGGCTCTGGGCATCCGGTTTCACGTCGATGCTGGTCCACTGCTGCCGGCGCATCTGTTGGAGGGCATCCAGCACGTACTGGATCTGACTCTCGATCATATACACCATGGAGCTGTGGCCCAGACCGGTGTTCGGTCCCATCAGCATGAAGAAATTCGGGAAGCCACTGACGGTGGTGCCTTTGTAAGCCTCGGCGCCGTCTTTCCAGGCATCCAGCAGGTCCTGGCCATTGCGGCCAAAGATCATGCCCGCAGGGATCGGATCCTGGGCCCGGAAACCGGTTCCGTAGATGATGCAATCCACCTGCCGCTCATTGCCCTGACCGTCGATCACGGTGTTGCCCTGCACCTCACGGATACCCTCGGTCACCACATCCACATGGTCCTGTGCCAGCGCCGGATAGTAGTTGTTGGAAATCAGCACCCGCTTGCAGCCGAAATGGAAATCCGGGGTGACCTTCCTGCGCAGTGCCTTGTCCGGAATCTGGCTACGGATATGCCGGCGGGCCTGCAGCTCACCCAGCTTTAGAATCCGCGGATTGCCCACAAAGCCCAGCACCCGCGCCTCAAGCGACCAGTAGATACTCTGGCGGAAGGCATTGAGTGTTTGCGGGAACGCCCGGAACAGTCGTTTCTCCAGCGGCCGGATGGCCCGATCGGGTTTGGGCATGATCCAGGGCGGCGTGCGCTGGTACAGGTCCACCCGTGCCGCCTGCTTCGCCACTTCCGGCACAAACTGAATGGCAGAAGCCCCGGTGCCGATCACCGCCACCCGCTTGCCGCGCAGATCGTAGTCGTGGTCCCAGTCCTGGGAATGAAAGCGCTTGCCGGTGAAGGACTCGATTCCCTTGATCTCCGGATAAGCTGGTGTACTCAATCCCCCCATCCCGGAAACAAGGATATCCGCCTTCAACGTGCTGAATTCGGGCAGGCTTTTATCGGTGCGATCCAACCGGTCTCCAGGCTTCATACCCTTGTCCTGCATATTCGACCACAGCGCAGGCGCATCACTAGTCTCAAGGGTCCATCGCTGCCGGTTTTCGTCAAATCGCGCCCCGGCCACATGGGTGTTCAGGCGGATGTGCTTCATCAGGCCATATTTTTCGGCACAGTGCTTCAGATAGGCCTTGATCTCGTGCTGCTGGGCATACATCCGGCTCCAGTTGGGGTTCTGTTCGAAGGAAAAGGAGTAGAGTGCAGACTGCACGTCACAGGCACACCCCGGATAGTGGTTCTGGTGCCAGGTGCCGCCAATGTCGTCACTCTGTTCCAGGATCACGAAGTCGTTGTAGCCGGCTTCCTTGAGTTTGATTGCCATGCCCAGGCCGGAGAAGCCGGTGCCGATGATGGCGATCTGTGTGTTCTGTGTCATTGCTGCACTCCTGCGTTGGCCTGCCTGGCCTTGTCTGTTGTTGTCCGGCGGTTCATCATGGCCGGTAGACACATGTATACACAGGTGGGTAGACAGCCGTATACCGGCTAAACAAGGAATGGCCTACGTTGACTGATGCTTGGCCTGTTCGGCGGGCTCTGGTTTTGGGGGCTGGCCGTTTGTGGGAAGGGCTTCCAAAACACGCTCCTGGCGGCACATCCCTGTGACGCTTGGCTCTCGCCATCCTTGGCGAGAGACAGTTTTGGAAGCCCTTCCCACAAACGACCGTCATACTCATGCGAGCCCGCCCTTAGACATTGGTTTGGCATCTGGCAGACCTATTCCAATGTTCGGGAGCGGGTGTCGGGGCCACCTTCACAGACTGTTGGAGGCCATGGATGGCCGGAAACAAGCGTACAGGGACGTACTTGCAGCGTGTCTGTGAAGGTGGCCCCGACAGCCGCTCTTGCACCCCACCAAGAGGGAAAGATGAACGGATTAACCGGCGGAAAACTCAAACTCATTCAGGCTGCACTGAGACTGATTACCGAAACCCGGAGCCTGACGTCGCTGGGACTGCGGGAACTTGCCCGGGAGGCGGGGCTGAATCCGAATACCTTTTACCGGCACTTCAAGAGCCTGGACGAGTTTGGGCTACAGGTGCTTGGGTATATCGCCGAGGAGATGAAAGCCGGGGTCCGGGATTTGCGGCAGATGGCGGATTCTTCCGAACAGGCATCGCGGGATACCGTGGCGTTCGTTTACCACTACTTTCTCGCCAATCCGGCGGCAACTACGGTGGCTGTCCGGGAACTCCACGGCCCTTCCCCGATACTTCGCCGTGCCCTGGAATCACAGCTCGAAGCCAGCGCCCGGGAAATGGCCGAGGATATTATCGAGCGGCAACTGGTGAGCGCCGTGCCACCCGAGACCATTCATGAGATCTCCCGCATGACGATCCGCTACATCCTTTTCCGGGCCATGGATTACATCGAGAAACCCGCCCAGCGGGAAGCCATCCAGACCGAAACCGAGCGCTTCATCAACCGGCAGTTCCGCGGGGCGATGCTTGATCACCTGTCGCAGACAGAAGTCGAAAGCCTCGCCCTGAAACAAAGCTGAAAAACCTCCGATAACTCCGCTTTCCGGGCAGATCTGGCAACCTGCACTAGTATGTAGATAACCAGAACAAGTGATTGATCGGGAAATCCGGAGGCACACCAATAATGAAAATCGGTATCCCCAAGGAAATCTTTGAGGACGAGCGGCGAGTAGCCGCGACGCCACCTTCTGTTCACAAGTTAATCGGGCTCGGCTACGAGGTGATCGTTGAAACCGGCGCCGGCGAAGCCGCGAACTACTCCGATGCTGCCTATGAGAAAGTCGACGCAGCCATCGCAACGGATACCAGCTCTCTCTGGAAAGAGGCAGACTTTATCCTGAAGGTTCGCGCGCCCATGGAGAATCCGGCACTGGGCAAGCACGAAGCGGATCTGATGAAAGAAGGGGCGTTTCTGGTTAGCTACATCTGGCCGGCGCAAAACCCGGAACTGCTGGAACAGCTCGCCGCGAGAAAGATCACTTCTTTCGCCATCGACAGCCTGCCCCGGATCAGCCGCGCCCAGAAAATGGACGCTCTCAGTGCCATGGCCAACATTGCGGGCTATCGGGCGGTGATTGAGGCGGCCAACCACTTCGGGCGATTCTTTACCGGCCAGGTCACCGCCGCAGGAAAAGTACCTCCGGCGAAAATCATGGTGATCGGTGCCGGGGTTGCAGGCCTCGCAGCGATCGGCGCCGCCAACAGCATGGGCGCCATTGTCCGGGCTTTCGACACGCGCCTGGAGGTCAAGGAACAGGTCGAGAGCATGGGGGCGGAATTCCTGGTTCTGGACTTTGAGGACGAGGACGGCAGCGGCAGTGGCGGCTACGCCAAGCAGATGAGCGACGAGTTCATCAAGGCGGAGATGGCGCTGTTCGCCGAGCAGGCGAAAGAAGTGGACATCATCATCACCACCGCCCTGATTCCCGGTAAGCCGGCGCCAAAGCTGATCACCGCCGAGATGGTGAAATCCATGAAGCCTGGCAGTGTCATCGTGGACCTGGCGTCCGAGCGCGGCGGCAACTGCGAGCTCACCGAGCCCGGCAAAGTGGCCCACCACCATGGCGTCACCCTGATCGGTTACACCGACCTGCCCAGCCGCATGGCCAAGGTGGCCAGTGAACTCTACGCCACCAACCTGGTGCACCTGCTTACCGAGCTGACCCCCGAGAAAGACGGCAAACCCGTGGTGAACATGGATGACGAAGTTATCCGCGGCCTGACGGTGGTGCACGAGAAGGACATCACCTGGCCGCCACCAAAACCGGAATCACCGGTCAGCCCCAAGCCCGCACCTGGCACCGAGGAACCCTCGGCCGCTGACAAGGCAGCGGCCAAGAAACACGCCGATCGCAAGAGCCTGATTGGCAAAACCGTTCTTCTGGCTGTAACGGCCCTCGCCCTCTACGGCGTTGGCGCTCACGCACCGGAGAGCTTCCTCCAACACTTTACGGTGTTTGTTCTTTCCTGCTTCATCGGTTGGCAGGTGATCTGGAACGTTACGCCTTCCCTGCATACGCCGCTTATGAGCGTCACCAATGCGATCAGTGGCATCATCGTTATCGGCGCCATTCTGCACCTGGCCCAGGCGGAGAACATTGCCGTCGGCATCATGGCGTTTGTCGCGGTGCTGATCGCCAGCATCAACGTGGGGGGCGGCTTCCGGGTCACCCATCGCATGCTCAAAATGTTCCGCAAGTAGGAGGCGCCCGATATGAGCACAGGACTGGTGAGCGTGGCCTACGTGGTCGCAAGCATTTGTTTCATTCTCAGCCTGGGTGGTCTCAGCCACCAGGAATCCGCGCGGCGCGGCAATCTTTACGGGGTCGCCGGCATTATCATCGCCGTGGGCGCAACCCTGGCCAGTGTTGACGGCGGTATCGTTTCGATCGTGATTGCCGTGTTGCTGGGTGCGGGCATTGGCATTGCCATCGCCAACAAGGTGGAAATGACCCAGATGCCACAACTGGTGGCCCTGCTGCACAGCTTCGTGGGCGCGGCTGCCGTGTTTGTCGGCTTTTCCGGCTACATCGAGCCGTTGATTGCCACCTCCGGTGCCGAGCACACCATCAAACTGGTGGAAGTCTACGTTGGCATCTTCATTGGCGCGGTGACTTTCACCGGCTCCCTGGTTGCCTGTGGCAAGCTCGATGGTCGCATCGACAGCAAGGCCCTGACCCTACCCGGCCGGCATATGATGAACCTGGTGGCCGTTATTGTCTGCGTGTTTCTGGGCGCCTGGTTCCTCGGTACCGACAGCATGGCCCTGGGCATCGTGGCGCTCGTTCTGATGACAGCCATTGCGTCCGTCCTCGGTATTCATCTGATCATGGCGATCGGCGGTGCCGATATGCCGGTAGTGGTCTCCATGCTCAACAGCTATTCCGGTTGGGCCGCGGCCTCCATCGGCTTCATGCTGGGTAATGATCTGCTGATTGTTACCGGCGCCCTGGTGGGCAGCAGTGGTGCCATTCTCAGCTACATCATGTGCAAGGCCATGAACCGCTCGTTCATCAGCGTGATTCTTGGTGGCTTCGGCCAGACCAGCAGCAGTTCGGCGGCCGCCGATGCCGACCAGACGGTGCACGAATCCAGTGTCGACGACGTCTGTGAAGAGCTGCGCAACGCCCAGTCGGTGATCATCGTGCCCGGTTACGGCATGGCGGTGGCCCAGGCCCAAAACGGCGTCAGCGAAATGACCAAGATCCTGCGGGACAAGGGTGTGAACGTGCGTTTCGGCATCCACCCGGTCGCCGGTCGCCTGCCCGGGCACATGAACGTTCTCCTGGCAGAAGCCCATGTGCCCTATGACATCGTGCTGGAGATGGACGAGATCAACGAGGATTTCCCGGATACCGACGTAGTACTGGTGATTGGTGCCAACGACACGGTGAACCCGGCCGCCGCCGAGGATCCGGGCAGCCCGATTGCCGGCATGCCGGTGCTGGAGGTCTGGAAGGCTCATCAGGTGGTTATTCTCAAGCGAGGCATGGCCACCGGTTATTCCGGGGTGGAGAACCCGCTCTTCTTCAAGGATAACGCCCGCATGCTCTTCGGCGATGCCAAGGAAAGTATCGACAAGCTGGTGTCAGGTCTGCGGGGCTGAACCAGCCCCGCGCCTGTTTACCTCGGTGATTACTCAGTCGTGTTGTAAACGTAAGACGAGACAGTGCCGTCCTGGTTGAACCGAACGACCAGGTCGGTGGTTTCGGCATCACCGAAGGCAGACCACTTGTACTTGCCATAGGTCCAGGTGCGTTTGCCATCTTCGATACCGGTACGCCACGGCTCGCCAAACATCTCCTGGATATCGGATCGCGTGGTTTCACCAATCTGGATCTGGTCGACATTGTGGGTGGCAAAGTCTTTGCCAACGGTCGCACAGCCCACCATGGCAGCCATCACAAGTGCCACAGACAGCGCTCTAATCGAACTAATCATCGACATACTGATCCCTCATATTCGGGTGAATTTCATCCATCATAACGTGTCTCTGAGCAGACGCGATTACGAAGACGACAGGTTCATCGGATAAAAAAAGCCGCAGCCCCGAAGGCACTGCGGCAAGTGTCGATCGTCCGATCGAAGGGGATAATCAATACAGCTTGGCGAGAGACTTCTTGGCGAAGGATTCCACTTCGTTCAGGCGGCCTTCTTTAACCTTGATCAACCATTCAGGGTCTTGCAGAAGTGCCCGACCAACGGCGATCAGCTCAAACTCGTGGTTGTTCATCCGCTCCACCAGTTCATCGATACCGGCCTTCTCAACCGCTTCCTGCTTGCTGGCAAAAGTGCCGCTGATGAAATCCTCAGTCAGCCCGACACTGCCTACCGACATGGTGGGCTTGCCCGAAAGCTTCTGGGTCCAACCAGCGAGGTTCAGATCCGAGCCCTCGAATTCCGGCTCCCAGAAACGGCGGGTGGATGCGTGGAAAATGTCCACACCGGCTTCCACCAGAGGCTTCAGGAACCGCTCGAGTTCCTCGGGGCTATGAACCAGTTTGGCTTCGTAATCTTGCTGCTTCCACTGGGAGAAGCGCAGCATGATCGGGAAGTCGGGGCCTACCCGGTGACGCACTGCTTCCACAATCTCGACCACAAAGCGCAGGCGATTTTCCAGGCTGCCGCCGTACTCGTCATCGCGCTGGTTGGTGCCCTCCCACAGGAACTGGTCCAGCAGGTAACCATGGGCGCCATGTATCTCCACGCCGTCAAAACCGAGGGCTTTGGCATCCTGGGCTGCGTCGGCAAACGCGGTGATCACGTCTTCAATGTCTTCTTTGGTCATGGCCTTGCCGTTGGGCTTGCCCGGGGCAAACAGACCGGAGGGGCTGTAGCCCGGAACCGACGGATCCGGTGGTGTTCCTTCCTTTCTGACCGCGCCCACGTGCCACAGCTGCGGGAAAATCGCACCACCCGCCTCGTGTACCGCGTCTACCACGTTCTTCCAGCCTTCGAGGGCCTCAGATCCATGGAACGCCGGTACGTTCGGATAGCCATTGGCAGCCGGGTGATTCACGGTTGTGCCTTCTGTGATGATCAGGCCAACACCCGCCTCGGCCCGACGACGGTAATAGGCCACCACGTTTTCCCCCGGAACACCATCCGGCGAGAAGTTGCGGGTCATGGGCGCCATGGCCACACGATTGCGCAGTTTGAGGTTGTGGAGTTCAAACGGTTCGAATAGCGGTCCAAGATTCATGCTCATGGTAATGTGCAACCTCACTAATTTGGTTTCGTAAAGCAACCCTATTGAATCTGGTTTTAAAATGCAACCCTATTCGGTACACTCCGGACATGGCCAGAAAACGTTTTGATGATTCCAGCTGTTCCGTCGCCCGCGCCCTCAATGAAGTGGGTGACTGGTGGTCCCTCCTCATTGTGCTGCACGCGATGTATGGCACCCGGCGCTTCGTCGATTTTCAGCAGGAGCTGGGCATTGCCAAGAATATCCTGTGCGATCGTCTGGCACGGCTGGTGGACAATGACGTGTTGCGCAAAGTTGACGTGGGCGAGCATGGATCACGTTTCGAATACCGCCTGACCGAAAAGGGCCGGGACCTCTTTCCGGTGGTTATTGCCCTTCGTCAGTGGGGGGATAAATGGAATCCGGCTCCAGACGAGCCCCCCCTCGACCTGCGCGACCGCGCCACCGGTCGACCGATTCACACAGTGGAAGTTCAGGACGCCGACGGCCAGGCCCTTTCCATTCGGGATGTGTTTGTCCCGGAAGAGAGCTTGCCAGCAGGGAAAAAGCACTCGGCCTGACCATCCGCAATATCCGCAGTCAAAGCACCACCGTCTGTTTTTTTGAGTTGAATCAATCCGCCGATCAACCCCGTGCAACTGCCCGGGCATTCTTGCGCTAAATCAAGTTTCCATTTCCCGATGTCATTAATCTGCAGTCATCAACGATTCAGGTTAAGGAGATGGATATGTCCCGTACATTCAAACTTGGTGTTCTGGCTGCAGCAGTGATGGCGGCAGCTCCGGCTGTTCAGGCGTACGAAGCCGGTGATTTTATTGGTCGCGTTGGTGTGGCAACGGTTGATCCGGATTCCTCCAGCAGCAACTTGAACTCCAACGCTCTCGGCGAAATTGATGGCGCCAAAGTGAGCGTCGATTCCAACAGCCAGTTGGGCCTGACTGCAACCTACATGCTGACTGACCAGATCGGTGTTGGCGTGCTGGCGGCGACTCCGTTCAAGCACGACATCAAGGGTGACGGCGCAGCTCTGGGTGGCACTGGCAAGCTGGCAGAAACCAAGCACCTGCCGCCCACCATCACGCTGCAGTACTTCCCGATGCCCAGTGGTAGCAAATTCCAGCCCTACGTTGGTGCCGGCGTAAACTACACCAACTTCTTTGAAGAGAAGACCACCCAGACGCTGACCACCACCTATGATGCGGTGGCAGGAAACCCGGGTATCAATGGCACCGACATCGAACTGGATGACAGCTTTGGTCTGGCCGCCGAGATTGGTCTTGATTACATGATCACCGAAAACGTGGGTATCAACGCAGCGGTCTGGTGGATCGACATCGACACCGAAGCCACCATCAACGCTTATGCAGGCAATGCCGTTGCTGATACCAGCACCATTGATGTGGATATCGACCCCTGGGTTTACATGGTAGGCGTTTCCTACAAGTTCTGATCCCCGTGCCTCCGCCAGTCGCCACGGTCTGTTGGCTGGCGGAGGTGCGTTTTCCTATGCGGGGCTTCTCCGGCCCCGCCTTTTTTTGCCCGTCTGAAAACAGAAAAACGGAGCCGAAGCTCCGTCTTTAGTCACTGCTTATCAGCCCGTCAGGCACTCTGGCGCTGGGCAGGACGACTTCGCTGACCACCGCCATTCTGGCTACGGCCACCGCTACGACCACCTGGTTTGGCGCCGAAGCTCTTCGGCTTTCCGCCGGGCCGAGCATTGCCACCGCCGTTACCATTCCGGTTACGGGCGCGGCTGGGATCGGCCTTTGCCTTGGGCTTGAGCGGCAGGTTGTTTTTCGGCTCAAAGCCTTCGACTTCCTTACGCGGCAGTTGCTTCTTGATCAGCTTCTCGATACCCGCCAACAATTTGCCTTCGTCGGCGCTGACCAGGGACAGGGCGTGACCGCTCTCGCCGGCACGACCGGTTCGGCCGATACGGTGCACATAGTCTTCCGGCACGTTCGGCAGCTCAAAGTTCACCACCTGGGGCAGCTGTTTAATGTCCAGGCCGCGGGCGGCGATGTCCGTGGCCACCAGCACACGCACTTCACCGGCCTTGAAGTCCGCCAGCGCGCGAGTACGGGCACCCTGTGACTTGTTGCCGTGAATGGCGGCAGCGGTGATGCCGTCCTTTTCCAGTTTCTGGGTCAGGCGGTTGGCGCCATGCTTGGTGCGGGTAAACACCAGCACCTGATCCCAGCTGTTGTCCCGCACCAGTTTGCTCAGCAGCGCGGTTTTCTGGCTCTGGTCTACCGGGTAGACAGACTGCTTCACTTTTTCGGCCGTGGTATTGCGAGCGGCAACCTCTACCTGCACCGGGTTATCCAGCAAGCCTTCGGCAAGCTTGCGAATGTCGTTGGAGAAGGTGGCAGAGAACAACAGGTTCTGGCGCTTGGCCGGCAGCAGCGCAAGAATTTTGCGAATGTCGCGGATAAAGCCCATGTCCAGCATGCGGTCGGCTTCGTCCAGCACCAGGATTTCCACTTCGTTGAAGCGCACCGCGTTCTGCTGATACAGGTCCATCAGACGGCCAGGTGTTGCCACCAGCACGTCCAGGCCCTTGCGCAGCTTCATCATCTGCGGATTAATTTTCACACCCCCGAAGACCACGGCAGCCTTGGTGGGAATGTATTTGCTGTAAAGATTCACGCTGTCATGAACCTGCGCCGCCAGTTCACGGGTGGGCGTCAGGATCAGGGCGCGGGGACCTTTGCCGGTGCGCGGATTTTCACCCAGACGCTGCAGCAGGGGCAAGGTAAAGCCGGCGGTTTTGCCGGTGCCGGTCTGGGCAGCAGCCATCACGTCCCGGCCAGAAAGTACGGCGGGAATGGCCTGGGCCTGGATAGGAGACGGGGTGTCATAACCCTGGTCAGACGTGGCACGAACCAGCTGCTCGGACAAACCGAGTGAAGAAAAACTCATATAAGATCAACTCTTGATTATTCTGCCTCCACGACCACCGTTCTCGGCGAATGCGGGCAGATGCCATGAATATTCATGGAATGAAAGACGACTACGGTCACGCGCCGTTATCGGGGTGACGTCCTCTGACAGGTCGTATGGAAAGGTCGCACGGGCTTAAAGCCTTAAACTGCGGAATCCCTAGAGGCAGGACGCAGGCACAGTAACAGAGGCCCGGCCAATTAGCCATAGGTGATTATAATAAGCATCCGAAGGAACCTGGCGCACTTCCCAAAGTCAGAGTGTTCTGATCACCATAACCCGATACGAATCTCTATAAGGTAGTAACAGGAATGAGCGTCAGCATCGGTCCCTTGAGCCTGTCCATCGGCCACCTGCTCCTGGTTATCGCCTTCGGCCTGGCTCTGCTGGTTGGAGGGGTACTCGGCCGCAAGTACCGGGTACCGGTGGCCGGATCGGTGGCCGATATCTTTGTGGTAGCGATGCTCAGCGCCCGGATCGGTTTCGTGATCAGCTACTTCGAGCATTACCAGAACGACCTGCTGGGCATCATTGATATCCGGGACGGCGGTTTTGATGTGCTCTGGGGTGTCATCGGCGCCCTCGTCTTCACCGGTTTTTTGATGTGGCGCAGGAAAGAACAACGCAGGCCACTGGCCACGGCTGCATTAACTGGCTTCCTGTTCTGGGCCGGCACAGCAGGAACGATCACGCTGATCGAACAACAGGCCCGAGGCATGCCGGACGTTACCCTACGATCGCTCAATGGCGAAGCGATCAACATGTCCCAGTTGGCTCCGGGCCAACCCCTGGTAGTGAACCTCTGGGCCACCTGGTGCCCACCCTGCATCCGGGAAATGCCGGTGCTGGAGGAGGCCCAGCAGATCTATCCGGATATCGCATTTGTGTTTGCCAACCAGCGGGAACAGCCGGAAACCATCCGTTCGTTTCTGGAAGAAAACCGCCTGAACCTGAACAACCTCTATCGGGACGACCAGGCCCAACTGGCCCGGGCCGTGGGGAGCAGTGGCTTACCAACCACGCTTTTCTACAATGCCGAGGGCCAATTAATCGATTCCCACATGGGCGAACTGTCACGGGCGACTCTGGCCCGGGGCCTGGAGAAGATCCGCAAACCGGAAGAATGATCCTGACTCGATTTCCCGATGGCAGCCTGAGGTTTATCTACTGGGTGGCCGCTTTGGCAAAATTCCCCAGTGCAACGCTCACTTTGTCGAGCACCTCATCGCACCCTTCAATGCTATGACGGTTTTTCAAGTACTCGGGATTGTTGTACCCCAGCCAAACCTCGCCATTGGCATCCGCCCAGATCAGCGCTTTCTGGGGCAGGTCAATGGCGACACTCTGGGCGCACTGCATCAGCGGAGTGCCGACTTTGGGGTTGCCGAAAATAACCACTTCGGTCGGACGAAGTTCCAACCCGGCTTTTTCAGCGCCCTGCTGATGGTTAACCCGGGCCATGACCGTCATGCCTTTTTCCTTCAGCACCGACTCGAGCTTGTCCGCCGTGGCTTTGACGTCGTGGCTGCTTTTGACCGCGACTAACCCGTCTGCCGCCTGTGCGTGCATTGCGAACAGCAGAGTTGAAGTCATCAGGGCAAGTCTGAACATACAGCGCATGGTGTCCTCCGGAGATTTTGCAGAGGATTTCAGCATAGAACACAAGTCAGCAATGCGCTTTCAGGAGGGTTAGAAGACGAGCAGATCTGAATTGAGGAATCCGAAAGCGCAGATTGCGAGTACTATGATAGGGAGATACGTGTTGATACGCAGACATTATCCCAAAATACCAAAAAAGGTTTGCTATGTCCCGACGGAAGTTCGCACCCGGTATTCTGATTTTGCCGCTGCTGTTCGCCGGCTGCAGTGAAAACAATAGCCAACAGACGACAACTCAGCCGACAGCAGAGCTCAAACCGCCATCGGAAACCGGCATTCTCAAAGTCGCCACCCGCAACGGCTCCACGACTTATTACCTGGATCGGCATGAAAACCCCGTCGGCCCCGAGCACGCGCTGATCAGCGCCTATGCCGAGCAACGTGGATGGGAGGTGGAATGGACCATGCTGGAGTCCACCAGCCAGGTTCTCGATGCGCTTGAGTCCGGCAGCACCCATCTGGCGGCAGCGGGCCTGACTCACCTGGCCTCACGGGATGAACGCTTTGCCCGTGGACCGGCCCACACCGAGATTACCGAACAACTGGTCTGCCATCGCGATTCGCGACCCATGCCCCGCAAACCCGAGGACATCCCCGGCACCGATATCGTCGTGACTGCCGGTTCCAGCTATGTCGAAACCCTGAACACGCTCAACGAGCAACACCCCGGCATCGAATTCGAAGAGGATGCAGACCGCACCACAGAGGTGATTCTCTCGGACGTTGCCGAGCAGGAGGTGGGCTGCACCGTGGCCGATTCCAACATCGTTCAGGTGATGCGCCGGCATTTCCCGCACCTGGAAGTCGCCATGACGCTGACGGACGGTCGGAACCTGGGCTGGTACCTGCCCAGGAACCAGCAGGCGCTGGGAGACGATGCCCATGAATGGATGAACAGCGTCGATGGCGATGAAGCCATCGGACTGATGGAGAACCGATACTATTCCTACATTGGTGATTTCGATTTTGTCGATCTGCGCGCGCTGAACCGGCGAATTGAGGATCGGCTGCCGGAGTTCATTGATCAATTCCGGGAAGCGGAAGCCAAAACCGGCATGCCAGCCGACCTGCTTGCCGCTTTGGCTTACCAGGAATCTCACTGGGATCCCGCCGCGAAATCGCCTACTGGCGTCCGGGGTATCATGATGCTGACCCAGCGCACTGCCGAATCACTGGGCGTGACCAACCGGCTGGACCCTGAGGCGGCCATTGATGGCGGTGCACGCTATCTGGCTGACAGACACCGCCGCCTGCCGGAAACCATTCCGGAGCCGGACCGCACGTTCCTGGCCCTGGCCAGCTACAATATCGGACGTGGACATCTGCTGGATGCCCGCGCGCTCGCCAGGACCCTGAACAAGAATCCGGACTCCTGGCAGGACATGACCGAGGTGTTACCCCTCAAGGCGGACAAACGATACTACCCAAGCACCCGCTACGGATACGCCCGGGGCTACGAGCCAGTGCATTATGTGCAGCGAATCCGTAACTACCGGGACGTGATTCGTTCCGCCTTCGAATAACCTGTTGATAATTAAAAGGGAGCGCGGCCCCGAAACGGGCCGCAACAAGCTATGGTAAACAGGATTTTCACTTGTTTTTTTTTGCTCACACTGGCGATCTCAGTCCAGGTCCATGCCCAGACCTCCCCTCTGAGGGTCGGAATTACCGAGGTGCCGCCCTTTGCAATGAAGAACGGTGACGGACGCTGGGAAGGCATCAGCGTTGACCTCTGGCAGGAAGTGGCAGCCGGGATTGACCGGGAGTTCAAATGGGTACCGATGAGCTTCAACGAACTGTTGAACGCCACCGAAAACGGCGAGATTGATGTGGCCGTCGGCGCCCTTACCATGACCGCAGACCGCGAAGGCCGGTTTGATTTCAGCCACCCTTTCTATCAGACCGGTCTATCCATAGCAGTTCCGCCGGTGCCGGAGCAGAGCCTCCTCGGTAGCCTGCGAGCCATGGTCAGTTGGCAGTTCGTAAGCGTGGTACTGGCTCTCGGCGCTCTGCTCCTGGCCGTCGGCTTCCTGCTCTGGCTGGTTGAGCGACGTCGAAATCCGGAACAGTTCGGGGGCTCTGCGGCCGAAGGGATCGGTTCAAGCTTCTGGTGGGCGGCTGTCACCATGACCACCGTCGGTTACGGAGACAAGGCTCCAGTTACTTTCCCGGGCCGGTTGATTGCCCTGGTGTGGATGTTTGCCGGTTTGATCATGGTCGCCAGCTTCACGGCGGCCATCACCTCCTCTCTGACCGTCAGCAACCTGCGCACCGGTATCGAGGGCGTTGGGGACCTGCCAGGAAAAATTGTCGCCACCATTGGCCAGACTGCCAGCCAGCGCTATCTGGAAGAAGAGCGCATTCGCTATCAAACCTACCCCAACCTCACTGCTGCCATGACCTCGGTTGCCGACGGCGAGAGCGATGCCATCGTTTACGACCGGCCGCTGATGCAGTACCGCAACCAGCAACTGGGCGAGAAGCGGCTGACTATCCTGCCGGGGGTATTTGCAGAGCAGCTTTATGCATTGGCCTTGCCCGAGGGCAGTCCAATTCGGGCACCGGTTTCCCAGGAGATACTGCGAGTGACCGAATCCGAGGAATGGGTTGCCATTCAAGCCGCGTACCTTGGCAGGGAATGACTTAAGAGCCTGAACGGCTTCCGTGCTCAGGCCCCGAACAGGGCCGAGCGCAGAGGCCGAAGGAAACCACCGGATTCCTTGTGACTCGCATGGGTCCGCTTGCCATCGAATTCCAGATAGCCATCTTCGATCGGCTCGAATCTCAAGATTTTCACATCCTCCAGGTAATTCTGGGACGATTTCCAGGGCCCATGGGTACCCTGTCGGGGCAGGCGATCCGCAGCGCGATGGATGTAGCCGGAATTGAGAGAGCCCAGGACGGTATCCTCGCCCCGGCTGTTCTCGGTATCACGGGCCACCACGGTGCGATACCCTCGCTTGTCCATGAGGTTCATCAACCGGCACAGGTACTCTGCGGCAATATCCACTTTCAGTGTCCAGGAGATGTTGGTATAGCCGAAGATCATGCCGGCATTGGGCACGCCCTCTACCATCACGTTCTTGTAGATGATCTTGTCTTTCATCACCACTTCCCGGCCATCCACGGTCGGTCGGATTCCGCCCAGCATCTGGATATCCAGGCCGGTGGCCGGAATGATGATATCCGCCGCCAGTTCCTCGCCGGACTTCAGGCGTATGCCGGTTTCCGTAAAGCGATCAATATGATCAGTGGCGATGGAGGCCTTGCCGGTTTTCATGGCCTGGAAAAGGTCCCCGTCTTTCACCACACACAGGCGTTGGTCCCAGGGATTGTAATCCGGCGTGAAGTGCCGCATGTCGGCGGTGTCGCCAACCTTGCGTTTGATGATGCCCAGGAACAGCCGTCGCATGAACTGCGGGCTCTTTCTGGAACGCTGGTAGAGAAAACGCGAAATAGAAATATTCCTGGCCCGGGTCAGCCGGTAGGCGGTCTTCTCGGGCAGGACCTTTTGCAAGGCCAGAGTGACCTTGTCGGTCGACGGCAGAGGCATCAGATAAGTGGGTGAACGCTGGAGCATGGTCACGTGGGCGGCCCTCTCCGCCATGGTCGGCACCAGGGTAATCGCGGTTGCGCCGCTGCCGATAACCACCACCTTCTTGCCCGTGTAGTCGAGATCTTCGGGCCAGTGCTGGGGATGCACGATCTGGCCGCGGAAATCACCTTCGCCCGGAAAGTCCGGTTTGTAGCCCTGATCATAATTGTAGTAACCGGTGCACCCGACCATGAAGTTGGCAGTGTAGTGCTCGGTTTCACCGGTTGTTTCGTTCAGGGCCGTGAGCTTCCAGCATTTGTCCACGCCCGACCAGTCTGCCGTCTTGACCGCCAGCCCGAAACGAATGTGGCGCTCCACGTCGTGTTCCCTGGCGGTCTCCGACACATAATTCTTGATCGACGCACCATCCGCCAGCACCTTGCCGCCGGTCCAGGGACGGAAGTTGTAGCCGAAGGTGAACATGTCGGAATCCGACCGGATACCCGGATAGCGGAAAAGGTCCCAGGTGCCCCCCAGGGCTTGCCGGCGCTCGAGGATGGCAAATGATTTCCCTGGGCACTCGCGCTTCAGGTGACACGCCATGCCAATGCCGGAAACACCGGCGCCGATGATCAGTACATCGAAATGCTGGTTGCTCATTGCCTGCCCTCTCGGATTCCAGTCCGCTTTTTATAATCAATGGTCTGTCATCAAGATAGCGCAGGCCTGGCGGCCCGGGAATTGGCCAAAGCGGTCCCCGCCCCTGGTTGTTTCAGCCAGTCGTCCGCCGGGGGCGTAGTCGGAGGGAGGATCTGCAGAATTGAAACCCCGCCTACAATGGCAATTCCTACCGGATTGCGGACAAGACCACCATGACAAAACCGATCCTTATTCTCGGCGGCGCATCGCTGGATACCATCATTCACCTCCCGGCACTGCCAACGCCGGAGCCACAGACCATCTGGCCCAGGGAAAGCTACCGGGCCCTGGGCAGCACCGGTGCCGGCAAAAGCCTGAACCTGGCTGCTCTTGGGCAAACCGTCGTCTTTCATACATTGCTGGGCGGAGATCCGGAAGGCCAGCAGATTCAGGTCGCACTCGGCCACCCCGGGATCCGGCTTCTGACGGAACAGACCGACGCCCCGACCGAACAGCATGTGAACCTGATGTCCGCGGACGGCAAACGTATTTCCCTGTTCATCCAGCCGCCCCCGGAGCCGGAACAGGTGGACTGGAACCAGGCGCAACAGGCACTGGCAGAGTGCGCCGTGGCGGTGGTAAACATCCTCGGTTACACCCGCTCTGCCCTGCCGTGGCTGAAGGCTTCAGGCACGCCCATCTGGACCGACCTGCACGACTACGACGGCCACAATTCCTACCACGAACCCTTTATCGACGCCGCGCGGGCCATCTTCCTGTCCAGCGACAATCTTCAGGACTACCGCACCACCATGGAAGGGTTGATAGCTCGGGGTAAGGAGTTCGTGGTGTGCACCCACGGATCGGAGGGGGCGACGCTGCTGACCGGCGAGGGCCAATGGCTGGAGCAGCCGGTGGTGTCAGTCTCCGGGTTGGTCGATACCAACGGGGCCGGCGATGCCTTTTTCAGCGGCTTCCTCCACCGCTACCTGCAGGGTGCAGACCTGACCGACTGCCTGAGAGCCGGGGCCATTGCCGGGGCGCTGTGTGTCACCTCGCGGGAACTGGCCTCTCCGGACCTGAACCCGCAGCGGCTGGCCTGAAACCCGGGATCAGCTGCCCGGGGTGAAATCGGGGTATTTCTTCTGCAACCGATAGAGGCGAATGATGGTGATGATGTTGGTGACCAGCACCATGCCCTCGGCCAGGGTACCGCCCACCGAGCCGATCACGATGTTGTTGAGCATCCACGCCAGGGCAGCCAGCCCGAGAACGATACGCAAGGGAATACCCCGGAGCATGAACATGCCCACAGTGCCGAAAACCGCGGCGGCCAGGGGGAAAACGTCGGTGATCGATTTCCAGGTCGCCCAGGCGACAAGCAGGTTCACCACCAGCATGCCCAGCATAATGGCCCAGTTGCCTTGGTACCTGCGGGCCAAGGCGATCCTTAAAATCACCAGAACCGTCAGTGCCGACGCTGTCCAGCTCTGGAAAAACGCGAACATCAGGGCAAAGGCCACATTGGCGGAAATCAGCAGCACCATCAGCCGGTCGTCGTTCTTGTTGGCGAAACCGGCTATGCAGAAACCCAAGGCTACCAGACCGCACACCTGGCCCAGCACCTCGGCGAGGGTCATGTCCGCGATCAGCTCAATCATCCTTTACCGGCCTGTCGCTCGTCGCCATATCGGTAATCACCTCTGTCTGCAAAAAGTTTCAGCCTGCCACAATCAGTGCCTTTGAGCCATCAAGCTCCCTGTGCCAAAGTGCACACGTCATTCAGCAAGGACCCACCCAGGACCATGAAAACCGTATTCTCTCCACTGCACAGCCGCCGACACGTCAAAACCGAACTGGACGGTGGGCTGCTGATCGAACCCCACGAGAAGCCTTCCCGTGCCGAAACCATCCTGGCAAGGGTGAAGGATCAGGCGCTGGGGGAGATTCTGGAACCGGAGGAATTTGGCCTGGAGCCCGTGAAACGGGTGCACACGGCCGATTATGTGGCCTTCCTGGAAACCTGCTGGCAGGACTGGCTGGCGGCCGGCAAACCGGGCGAGGCGATTCCGGCGGTCTGGGCCGGGCGCGGCATGCGCCACCGGCTACCGAGAGACATCGACGGCCGGCTAGGATACTACAGCTTTGCGGCGGAGACCTCGATTTCGGACGGCACCTGGGAAGCGGCCCGGGCCTCCGCCAACGTGGCCTTGACCGCCCAGAAACTGGTGGCCGAAGGCGAACGCGCCGCCTTTGCCCTGTGCCGCCCGCCCGGCCACCACGCCCACGCCGACCTTTTTGGTGGCTACTGTTTCTTCAACAATGCCGCCATCGTGGCCCAGGCCTTCCGCGACCAGGGTTATGGCAAGGTCGCGGTCCTGGATGTGGACTTTCACCACGGTAACGGCACCCAGGCGATTTTCTATGATCGCAACGACGTGCTGACCATCAGCCTGCATGGCGATCCAGACCTGGTGTTTCCCCATTTTCTGGGCTTCGAAGACGAGATTGGCGAGGGCTCAGGCGAAGGCTACAACCTGAACATTGTCTACCCGCCCAACACGCCATACAGTGTCTGGAGTCAGGGGCTGGAGAAAGCCTGCGAGCGGATCCAGTCATTCCAGCCAGACGCCCTGGTAGTTGCCCTGGGCGTCGATACCTTCGAAGAAGACCCGATCTCGTTCTTCAAACTGAGCTCCGGCGATTATCTGACCCTGGGCCAGCGCCTCGCACAGCTTGGACTACCAACGGTATTTACCATGGAAGGCGGTTACGACGTCGACGCCATCGGCGTCAATGCGGTGAACGTGATGCAGGGATTCGACCGGGCTGCAGGCTGAATCAGCCCTTGAAGCCCTTGCCGAGGACGTAGACTTCCCGGGAGCGGGAGCGGGAGGAATCCGGCTTTCGCACCACCACCTTGTCGAAGACGGCGCGTACGGATTTCAGGTACTCGTCGTACCCTTCGCCCTGAAACACCTTGGCCAGGAAACTGCCCTTGGGCTTGAGCACCTGACTTGCCATGTCCAGCGCCAGTTCCACCAGGTACATGGACGAGGCCTGGTCGGCAACGGTCACGCCGCTGATGTTCGGCGCCATGTCGGAAATCACCACGTCGACCGGGTCATCGCCCAGGGTGGCCATGATCGATTCAAACACGTCGTTCTCGGTGAAATCACCCTGGATAAAATCGACGCCGGCAATGGCATCCATGGGCAGGATATCGGAGGCGATGACACGGCCCTTGTGGCCCACCAGTTTGGCCGCCACCTGGGACCAGCCACCGGGGGCGGAGCCCAGATCCACAACCACCATGTTGGGGTGGATCAGCCGATCCTTCTTGTTGATCTCAAGTAGCTTGTAACTGGCACGCGAGCGGTAGCCATCCACCTGCGCCTGCTTCACGAAGGGGTCGTTGACGTGCTCTTCGAGCCAGCGGTTACTGCTTTTGGATCGGGCCATGGGGTCTCTTCAGAACGGGAAAGCCAAGCGCTCATTGTACGTGCCGCGCCGGGCCGCGGCAAAACCCTGACAACCGGGCTGGCCACACGTACAATCCGGCCAGCATTCTGTGATTTTTCAGAACCGACCAAGCCCACCTCACCGGAGACTCCCCTCGTGAATCTGGCCGACATCAAAAAGCTGCACCAGAAAAAATACCGGCAGTCGTTTGGCCACTACCTCGTTGAGGGTGAACACCTGATTCTCAGCTGCAGAAAGCCGCTACCCGCCAACCCGCCCTTGAGGCCTCGGAGCTTTACGTCAGCGGATCCTATGAGCACTGGCAGAGCCCGTTCAAAACCCATGTCATTAGCGATCGCCAGATGGCCCAACTTGCCGACACCCGAACACCCCAGGGGATTCTGGCGGTTGTGCCCATCCCGGAGTGCCCAGCGGAACCGGTACCCGGGGAAAAAGCGATTTATCTGCACGAGGTTCAGGACCCCGGCAACCTGGGTACCATACTGCGCACTCTGGCCTGGTTCGGCGGTTTCCGGTGCCTGCTAAGCCCTGGCAGTGTCGACCCCTTCAACCCGAAGGTGGTGCGTGCCAGCATGGGCGCGATCTTTCACGTGCCTCTTGAGACCGACGTTAATCTGGCCAGCCTTGCCGACCGATACCAGAGCCTTGCCTGCCTGGACCTCAATGGCAGTTCGATGACATCGCAGGCTTTCCGCCAGCACGACTGTTATCTGTTTGGTAACGAAGCCCGGGGTGTGCCGCGCGAAGCTCTCGACCATCTGAAGGCGGCGCCCTACAGCATTCAAGGCCAGGGCCAGATCGAATCCCTGAACCTGGCATCGGCGGTCAATATGTGCACCTACGAATTAATGCGAGAGCTTTAGGCTGCAAACCGAATTCTGTGAGCATTTTCGGCAATGGTTCTGGCGGATACCGCCATTGCCTGACGATTGCCAATTGAGCAGGATCAGAAGTTGATCCCGAAACCGGACCGATGACTATGGAACGCTATCTCCAGCCCACCGCCTTTTTCGACTATGACCACCCCCGGCTGGCCGCCTGGATTGAGTCACAGCTGGAGGGTGTTCCTGATGAGCCGGTGGAGCAGATCAAGACGCTCTATCTCGCCGTTCGCGACAGTATTAGCTATAACCCTTACGTGTTCCGGACTGATGCCAACACGTTCAGTGCCAGTTATGCCCTGGAAAGCGGCGAAACCTACTGCATCCCCAAGGCCGTTCTTCTGGGGGCAGCAGCTCGCTCAATTGGCATTCCCAGCCGGCTTGGGCTGGCCGATGTGCGCAATCATCTCTCAAGTCCGAAACTGATCGAATGGCTGCAGTCGGACATCTTCCGAATGCACGGTTACATCGAGCTGTTCCTGAACGGCCAATGGGTCAAGGCGACCCCTGCGTTCAACCGGCAACTGTGCGAGCTGATGAAGGTGGAACCGCTGGAATTCGACGGGGTGCACGATTCCATGTTTCAGGAGTATACCGAGGACGGTCATGCGCACATGGAGTATGTGAACGACCACGGCCTGTTCGACGACGTGCCCCACGATTTCATCGTCTCGGGTGTGCGGGCGGCCTACGGCCATCTCTTTGAGGACGAGGAAGAACCTGATATGCCCAAGGGGAGCCTCGAGCAGGATATATCGAGGCCCTAAAGTCTGCTCGAATCTGCGAAGGCCTTACTCTCTGCTCGCTACCGAGCCCGCTTCCTGCCTTGCCAGCGCTCCAGTGATCGCATCCAGCACGGCATCAGGATCAGGCACGGCCTTCGCAGTCTCAGTCTCGCCAACACGGCTGAACTGTCGGAAATCCACGGTGCTCCAATTCTCCGGATCCGCGATGCGCTGCACCAGATCAATATTGTCACGGGTTGCCGGTTCCAGCTTGTAGCGGAACACATAGTCCGGTGACATATCATCGAAGTCCCGGCCATTGTGGTAGTCATGCAGGAGGAGCAAGGCAAGCCCACCACCCATGAAATGCCGCCCCAGGCTGACCAGTAACTCCCCGGACCGAATTTTATCCAGGGCTTCGGGTTGCCAGTCGACACTGCCCACCAGCAGATCCTGACCCGGGACCCGGCCGGCATTCCGGGCAGCTTCAATGGCCCCCAGTGCCATGCCATCGCTCGCGCTCCAGACAGCGGCAGTGTTCGGATAGCGCTCCAGCAGGACTTCTGTTTTTTCCCTGGCCAGCTCACGACTCCAGTTGGCGTATACCAGCTGCAGGAGCTCACTGCGCTGCTGGACGGCAGCCGCCAGTAACCCCCGATCCCTATCCTTGGCAGCAGAGGAATCCAGCGTTCCCGAGAGGGCCACCATGGGGATGCTGGTTCGGGGGGCGAGCGCCAGTTGTTCGGCCTGTTTGCCCAGCAGCGTTACCAGTGTGCGGCCGGCAGCAATATTGTCCGGAGAGAGATGGCCCAGCCAGCCTGGCAAGACGGTTCGCGGCATAGCGATGCTGGCTCGGGCAGCGTCAGGCACATCGGTATTGAAAGTGAACGCCTTTACCCCCGCCCCATCCGCGAGCCTGAGCATGGGTTCGGTGACATTCTCCTTGCACATGAACAGCAGGTAGTCCGGCTTTTCGTCACGGCCCAGCACGTCCTTCGCCATGCGAAGATAGCTGAATCGATGACTCTCCCGGTCGTACTGAACCTCCAGGTCTACCTCGAGATCCTCCGCCACCGCCTCCATGAAACCGGCCACCAGTTGCCAGAAACGGGAGTCGTCCGGAGACAGAAAAACAACACTGGGTCTGAGACTGGCGTTTGCAAGAGGAGCTGCAAGCAGGAGCAGGAAACTGATCAACAAGCGGGCTGGATAAGACCTCATGAAACAAATCACCCTCTGGAGGATCTGCCTGGGTTGGCTTTCGTGGAGCCTAAGCTACCGACCTGCCGTGTAACAGACAAGCGGAGATGCGTAACCGAAGTCTCAGTTCAGGGAAGAAGGTTCAGCCGCAGCGGCCGGCTCTTCAAATTCGACATAGAGCTTTCCGGCCAGTTGTTCATAGACGCCGGCGTTTTTCAGGCGCTTCATCTCGGCCGACAGGCTTCTGAGGAATTGCCGGTTGGCTTGTGTGTTGTGACAGGTTAGCCGGTCATAACTTTCAAGCAGCGGACTTGCAGGATCGTAGCTGAGCTTGTCCAGGAACGGACGCACATCGGGAACGGCAGCGATCATAGCGCCAAATCGCTGATGCTCAAGCATGGCCAGATTCTGGGCATCACTCTTGGACCAGACCACATCGACATTGTGAGCCTCCAGAACCCCATCCAGATAGGTCTCATGGCCAATGACCGCCCCTACGGTTTTGCCCTCCAGTTTGGACAAAGCACTGACGGGCTCGTCACCCGGCGGGGTAAACAGATAGTAAGTGAACTTGCCGAGGGGAAAACTCGCGACAACGGCGTCTTCCCCCAGCCGCCGCTCGAGAACTTCGGTAAAAGAATAGATGCAGTCGGCGCCCCGCTGCTCGAACACCAGCATCGCCCGTTTGTAGGGATAGAACTCTTCACTCACTGTGACGTCCAGACCATCCAGGGCCCGATAGAGGATTTTCTGGTAAACACCGTCGCCGTTTTCGGTCAGCAGACTGGTGATGTCCGGAACCGCAATCCGAACGGCCGGATCGGCCACTGCAGGGGCGCTCAGGACGCTTGCGTCAAACAGTAACGCAAGGATAGACAGGAGGAAGCGTTTCATACCACGCGCATCGGTCCATGACGGTAAAAGTGACTATTTTTCATACAGGACTGGAAGTATGACAACGACGTTTCACTTGTGCCAGAAAAACCTTGTTAAACCTGTGGGTTTAGCCATAAAAAAAGCACCGGATCGCTCCGGTGCTTCTCTCTCATCAGGCGGCTGTTTTCTGGTTTACGCCGCTTCGCCCTCGCTTTCATCCACGGAGTTGCGGATCAGGAAGTCAAAGGCGCTCAAGGCGGCCTTCGAACCCTCACCCATGGAGATGACGATCTGCTTGTAGGGCACAGTGGTCGCGTCGCCCGCCGCAAAGACACCCGGAATAGAGGTTTCATTGCGATCGTTGACGATGATCTCACCGTGCTGGCTCAGTTCGATGTCACCCTTGAGCCATTCGGTGTTGGGCACCAGGCCAATCTGCACGAACACACCTTCCAGGGAGATGTGGTGCTGCTCACCGGACTTACGGTCGGTATAGTTCAGGCCATTTACCTTGCCGTTTTCACCGGTGATCTCCGTGGTCTGTCCGGAGGTGATGATTTCCACGTTCTTCAGGCTGCGCAGTTTCTTCTGCAGGACCTCATCAGCGCGCATTTCGGCACCGAACTCGATCAGGGTCACGTGGCCCACGATGCCGGCCAGGTCGATGGCGGCTTCCACACCGGAGTTACCACCGCCGATTACGGCAACACGCTTGCCCTTGAACAGGGGACCGTCACAGTGCGGGCAGTAGGCCACGCCCTTGTTGCGGTACTCTTCCTCTCCCGGTACGCCCATCTGGCGCCAGCGAGCACCGGTGGACAGAACCAGACTGCGTGCCTTGAGGGTGGCACCGTTTTCCAGACGCACTTCGTGGGGCATGCCCGGGCGCGAGGCTGGAATCAGCTTCTCGGCGCGCTGCATGTTCATGATATCCACGTCGTACTCTTTGACGTGCTGCTCCATGGCCGAGACCAGTTTCGGGCCTTCGGTATAAGGTACGGAGATCAGGTTTTCGATGCCCATGGTGTCAGCCACCTGGCCACCGAAACGCTCGGCTGCGATGCCGGTAGAGATTCCCTTACGGGCTGCGTAGATGGCGGCAGAGGCGCCGGCCGGCCCGCCACCAATCACCAGAACCTCGAAGGTATCCTTCTGGTTGATCTTCTCGGCGTCTTTCTCGCTGGAGCTGGTGTCCAGTTTGGCGACAATCTCTTCCAGGGTCATACGGCCCTGGCCCCAGGGCTCACCGTTCATGTAAACGCTGGGCACCGCCATGACTTCGCGCTGCTCCACTTCATCCTGGAACAAGGCTCCGTCGATGGAGGTGTTCTTGATGTTCGGGTTCAGCACGCTCATGAGATTCAGTGCCTGAACCACATCCGGGCAGTTCTGGCAGGACAGGGAGAAGTAGGTCTCGAACTCGAACCGACCTTCCAGCGACTGAATCTGCTCAATCACATCCTGGGAAGCCTTGGAGGGGTGGCCGCCCACCTGAAGCAAGGCCAGTACCAGCGAGGTAAATTCGTGGCCCATGGGAATGCCGGCAAAGCGAACGCCAATATCGGTGCCTACACGGTTAATGGCGAAGGAAGGACGACGCACATCATTGGATTCTTCGGTGCGCAGGCTGATCTTGGAAGACATGGGTTCCAGTTCTTCCAGCAGTTCCCGGAGTTCCTGGGACTTCTTGCTGTCGTCATAGGCCGCAACCAGCTCAATCGGCTGCTGCAGCTTGTCCATGTAGGCCTTGAGCTGTTCCTTGATATTGGCATCCAACATATTCCGACTTCTCCTTTAAATTTCGAAACTAAGTATTTGAAAAAATACGGTGGTCAATTGAAGTTGGTGCAAAGATACGGTCCGGCTACCCGATGCTCAAATTAATTGACCCAAACTGTTTGATAGAACTTTGCTATACCTTGAGACTTGCCTCTGCCCGGGACTTGACCAATAGCGCATATCCACCGAAAGCCTGCCGCAGTATGATGTTGTCATAATGTCGCAACATCATTCTCCGGTACCCAGAATAGGCAACGCATGTTTCTAGACCGTTTCCACTCCGTCCAGGACGGACACGTCGTAATTTCCGCTCTGCAAGCCAGCCAGTTCGCCAAGGAAATCGCCGGGGATTTCAATCCCATCCATGATCCGGATGCCCGCCGTTTCTGTGTTCCAGGCGACCTGCTGTTTGCTATCGTGCTGGCCCGCTTCGGACTGTCGGAAAACATGACCTTCCGGTTCCGCAGCCTGCTCGGAGAGAATGTACCTCTCAAATTCGTCGAAACCGAGGATACGATTGAGGTCTGCGACGATGCCGGCAAGGTCTATATTGAAGTGGACCGCAGTGGCGCCACAACAAACGACCAACAGCTGATCGAGGCCATTACCCGCGCCTATGTGGCGGCCTCGGGGAAGAATTTCCCCCACACCCTAAAACCATTGATGGAGTCGAACGGGGTGATGTTCAATCCCGATCGCCCCATGGTGATGTACGAGAGCATGAGCCTGGCTCTGGACAACCTCGATCTTCCGTCCCCTGAGCTCGAATTGCACAATGCGACACTGGAAGAGGCCGGCAAGCGCGGCAATGTCTTCCTGGAATACCGCCTTACCGCTAACGGCAAACCGGTGGGCGAAGTGACCAAACGGCTCGTATTAAGTGGTCTGCGACCGTATTCCGAAGAGGCGATGGCCGGCGTAATTGAAGAGTTCTATCGCCTCAAGGCCCGCGGCGCCGACTACTTCAACAAGAACAACCGTGGAGACCAGAGCAATGCCAATTCAGCCGGGTGATACCCTGCCAGACATCGAACTTCAGGTAATGGGCGAAAAGGGTCCGGAGAAAATCCGTACCAGCGAGCTCTTTGCCGGTAAGAAAGCGGTACTTTTCGCCGTACCGGGTGCGTTCACACCGACCTGTTCAGCCGCTCATTTGCCTGGCTTTGTGGTGAACGCCGACAAGCTGCGCGCGAAGGGCGTGGATACCATCGTGTGCACCTCGGTCAACGACGCCTTCGTGATGGACGCCTGGGGCAAGGCCCACAATGCCGACGAGATCGTCATGCTGGCCGATGGCCTGGCAGAATTCGCCAAGGCTCTGGACCTGACCCAGGACCGCACCGCCAACGGCATGGGCATTCGCAGCCAGCGTTATGCCATGATCGTCAACGATGGCAAGGTGGAGCTGCTACACGTAGACCCGCAGGGGCTGGACCTCACCAAGGCCGAGACCATTCTCGAGTCGCTCTGAGCGATACCTTACATCCAGACACAAAAAACCCCGGAAAATCCGGGGTTTTTCGTTCATAAGCTATCCGGAAGGAGAGCTTATATCTTGCCAACCAAGTCCAGAGACGGAGCCAGAGTTTCTTCGCCTTCTTTCCACTTGGCCGGGCATACTTCGCCAGGATGCTTGCGAACGTACTGGGCCGCTTTGACCTTGCGCATCAGGTCGTCTGCATCACGGCCAATACCTTCGGCAGTGATTTCCATAGCCTGGATAACGCCGTCCGGATCGATCAGGAAGGTGGCGCGGTCTGCCAGGCCCTGGCCTTCACGCATTACACCGAAGTTGTTGGTGATGGTGCCGGTCTGGTCGCCTACCATGTAGTACTGGATCTTGCCGATGGTCTCGGAAGCATCGTGCCATGCCTTGTGGGTGAAGTGAGTGTCGGTGGACACAGAGAACACTTCAACGCCCAGCTTCTGCAGCTCTTCGTACTTGTCTGCAACGTCGCCCAGCTCAGTCGGGCAAACGAAAGTGAAGTCGGCCGGGTAGAAGAAAAATACCGCCCACTTGCCTTTTACATCGGCTTCGCTGATCTCAACGAACTCGCCGTTTTTGAAGGCGGTAGCGTTGAACGGCTTGATCTCGCTGTTAATGATGCCCATTAAAGATAACTCCTTGTTGATGGATTCAATAAGTGGATGAATTTACGGCGCTAAAGGTACTGACATGCAGCGCCGCGATAAAATTGATAATTTCCAAGCCAAGGATAGGCTCTGCCTATTTATGGGGTCTTAACCGGCAAGTTCAATCTTGCCAAAGTCCAGAATATTCTCTTTCGGTGACGCTTTAATGGCAGCCACTTCGGCCCGCTTCTTCGCCAGGATGTAGACGAAACAGCCGAAATACAGTGCGATCACCAGGGCGCCTACCCACTGAATCCGGAGAAAATCCAGCTGGAACAGCATGGTCAGACCCACCATCGCGAGGAAATTGAACACCACGTAATTCGCCCGTCCCAGGCGCTGGGCGGTGAGATTCAGGTTGTCTGTGTACAGACGGATCAGCGAATCCAGTGAGTTCACCACCATCAACACGCCCACCGAGATCATGGCAAGGTTGGTAAACGCCGCAATCTGCAAGCCTTCCGCATGATAGTGGTAAAGCACGGTAAACCACACACCAATGGCGATGGACGGCACCACCAGCATGGCAATCAGCAACTGCCAGGTACGAATACCGCTAACGAAGCGGGCCGTAAACTGACCGATCATGATGCTCCAGGCAAACCACCAGAACAGGTAGAACTCGTGGTAGTCATTGATGGGCAGGACAAACTGATGAATGTTGGCAAAGTATTCGCCGATCAATCCGGCGGTGCCGAGGAAATCTGCCGGCGAGCCGGCCCCCATGACAAACGCCCGGAACCACATGCCCGCAATCAGAGCAATGAACAGCAGGCTCGAGCCCAGACTCAGGATACGCACATACTTGATCTTGGAGCTGGAGTAGACCGCCAGCCCAATCGCAGCAAACACGATAAAGTAGAACGCCGGTACCACGGACTCGCCGTCACCCAGCATGGGCAGATACCAGGGCAGGTTCACCAGCAACAGATAGGCGGTGAAAGCGCAGGTACCGATGATCACAACGTTGTTAACGATCTTCACCAGCGGAATTTCAAAGAACTTCACCCGCGGCTCGATGATCGCGAAGTAAAAACAGGTCAGGAAATAGAAGCCCCAGATCAGAAATGCCCAGAACCCGAACTCAATGGCCAGCGGGTTGGCAAAACCATACTCCGGGCTGGCAGACAGATCGCCATAACCACCAAACTCGGTGAGCGGGAACATGATCAGGCCCACATCAAGACCGGACGTGAACAGTATGGCGATAAAGGTGAAGGTGCGAACCGGCGTGACGCCAATACACTGGATGTCCCACCATTTGTACAGAATCAGGGCAATGGCGGCGAAGGTAAATATCAGACCAGCGGATAACCAGAGTGTCATAACGTCCTCCGGTTACTTTCTTTCTTTTTGATAAACAGCATGGGTGTTCCTCCTCTACTTGGTTCGAATCGGACACAAACCCAGGACTTGCCTATCCGGCGCCCGAAAACGGCAGAACACCGTCGCGCTGATAGGGAAATCCTGAGGGCTTGCAAAACCCCGGGCGCGTTGCACGCCCGGGCGGGATGACGACGCGCTACGCGAGCGCGCGCTTTGCCTGTCCCGGGCGCTGACGCACCTGCCACTGGTCGTCCATAACCACAGGGGCATCAGAAGGTTGCAGGGGCTCCCTGCCCCGAATCAGGTCGGCTGCCCGCTCGGCCACCATGATGGTGGGCGAATTCAGGTTGCCGTTCGGTATGGTCGGAAAGATGGACGAATCCACCACCCTGAGATTTCGGATACCGTGTACCCGCGTCTCCGGGTCCACCACCGCCAGCTCGTCGGTGCCCATCTTGCAGGAGCAGGACGGGTGATAGGCGCTCTCCACCGCCTGGCGGACGAAAGCATCGATTTCCTCGTCGGTCTGCACGTCGGCGCCCGGCTGGATCTCCGCTCCCCGATACTCGTCCATGGCCGGCTGGCTGATGATTTCCCGGGTCAGGCGCACGCAGTCCCGGAAGCCCTCCCGATCTGCCTCGTGCTGCAGATAGTTGAAGCGGATGGTCGGTGCCTGTTTCGGATCGGCCGATTGCACATGCACAAAACCCCGACTTTTCGGCTTGTTGTGACCAATGTGCAGCTGGAATCCGTCTCCGTTGAAGGCTTCTTTACCGTCGTAGCGCATGGCCGCCGGCAAAAAGTGATATTGCAGGTCGGGCCACTCGACGCCGGCCTTGGACCGGATAAAGCCACAGGACTCAAAGTGGTTGGTGGCGCCCAGGCCGTCCTTGCGGAGAATCCAGCGAATACCGATCTTCAGCTTGTTCCACCAGTCCAGCTTGCGGTTGAGTGAAACCGGCTGTTGGCAGCGATACTGAAAGTAAAACTCCAGGTGGTCCTGCAGGTTCTCACCAACGCCGGGTAGCTCGTGCTTTACCTCGATACCAGCCTTTTCCAGTACCTCACGCTTGCCAATTCCGGACAGCTGAAGCAGGTGGGGTGAACCGATAGAGCCCGCTGACAGGATGACTTCCTCGGCGGCTTTTGCCTCGTGCACCTTGCCGCCCTGCTCGTAACGGACACCGGTGGCGGTTTTGCCATCCTGTCCATCCAAAAGCACCTTGTGCACCAGGGCATGGGTGACCACAGTCAGGTTCGGGCGCTCCATGGCCGGGCGAAGATAGGCGTTGGCAGTGGACCAGCGACGACCGTTCTTCACGGTCATATGCATGGCGCCGAAGCCTTCCTGCTGGGTTCCGTTGTAATCGCCGGTTTCGAAATATCCAGCATCGGAACCCGCCTGGATAAACGCCTTGTAGAGCGGGTTCTGCATGTTGTTGCCGTTGTTCACACCGAGCGGGCCTTTATCACCCCGGTAATCATCGCCGCCAAACGCCCAGGTTTCGGCTTTTTTGAAATACGGCAGGACATTCCGGTAATGCCAACCGGTGGCGCCTTCAGAATCCCATTCGTCAAAATCCCGGGCGTGACCACGGACATACACCATGCCGTTGATGGAGGAAGAACCGCCCAGAACCTTGCCCCGGGGGCAATGCATGCGGCGGTTATCCAGGAACGGCTCCGGCTCGGTCTCGAACTGCCAGGCGTATTTCTTGGTGTTCATGGGAATGGACAGGGCGGTGGGCATCTGGATGAAGATGCTCTTGTCGCTGCCGCCGGTTTCCAGCAGCAGCACCCGGTGGCGTGCGTCCTCGGTCAGGCGGTTGGCCAATACACAACCGGCGGAACCCGCACCCACGATGATGTAGTCGTATCGGTTTTCTGTCATACGCGTTCTCCTCTGTGGCTTGCGGGCTTAAAACGGGGCATCCAGATCCTGCATGCCGATGTAGACGGACTTGATCTGGGTGTAATGCGCTATGGTCTCGCGCCCGTTTTCCCGGCCGATGCCGGAGAGTTTGTAGCCGCCCACCGGCATTTCCGCCGGGGAGGCACCGTAGCTGTTGATCCAGCAGATACCGGCCTGGATCTGGTGAATCACCCGGTGCGCCCGGCGGATGTCGTTGGTGAACACGCCCGCGGCCAGACCGGTGTCGGTGTTGTTGGCCCGGGCAATCACCTCGTCCTCGTCGCGGAAGGTGAGCACCGACATCACCGGCCCGAAGATCTCTTCCTTCACGATGGTCATGTCATCGGTGCAGTCGGTGAAGATGGTGGGCTCCACGAAATAGCCGCCTTTGGAATCCTCCGGCTCAAAGGCCCGCCCGCCGTGGCTCAGGGTGGCCCCTTCAGAGAGGCCTTTGGCGATGTAATCGAGCACCAGATCCCGGTGTTTTGCCGAGATGAGGGCGCCAAAGTTGGTATCCGGATTCATCGGATCACCCGGCTTGATGTTCTTGCGGGTGCGCTCCAGCAGACGCTCCATGAAACGCGGGTACAGATCTTCATGGACAAACACCCGGGTACCGTTGGTGCAGATCTCGCCCTGGGTGTAGAAGTTGCCCACCATGGCGGCAGAGATGGCGTTTTCCAGATCCGCATCGTCAAAGATGATCAGCGGGGATTTACCGCCGAGTTCCATGGTGACGTCTTTCAGGGTGGAAGATGCCGCTGCCATCACCTTCTTGCCGGTGGCCACTTCGCCGGTGAAGGAGACCTTGGCAATCTCCGGATGATGGGTCAGCCACTGACCGACTTCGGCGGCGCCCTGCACCACGTTGAACACGCCAGCCGGTACACCGGCTTCGGTAAAGATCTCCGCCAGCTTCACCGCACCCATGGGGGTTTCCTCGGATGGCTTGAAGATCATGGCATTACCGCAGGCCAGGGCCGGCGCGGATTTCCAGCAGGCAATCTGGATCGGGTAATTCCAGGCCCCAATGCCGGCGCAGATGCCCAGGGGCTCCCGGCGGGTGTAGTAAAAATCACCGCCCAGGTCCTGTTGGTTACCTTCGATGGAGGGTGCCAGGCCGGCAAAGAACTCAACCGCATCGGCACCGGTGACCACATCCACGGCTTCTGCTTCCTGCCAGGGCTTCCCGGTATCGCACACCTCTGCGGCAGCCAATTCGTCATTACGCTCTCTCAGAAGCGCAACCGCCCGAAGCAAAATCCGGCTGCGCTCAATGGCAGTCATGGCAGACCATTCGGCAAAACCGGCGCGGGCACTTTCAATGGCAGCCTGCTGCACGGATTCATCCGCCACTTCCACTTCGTAGATAACCTGGCCTGTGGCCGGGTTTACCACGGGGAAGGTTTCGCCGGTGCTGTTGGCCAGGAAACGGCCATGGACGAAATTCTGAACAACAGGAAGTGATGCAGACATAGTAATCAGATACCTCGGTTCGGTGTCTTCAGGCCTTGTGGGCCATTTGAATCTATCGCGGCTCAGGCGGTGGCCTGGGCCAGTGTCTCGTGGACAAATTTCTTGCAGAGCCGCTCGCCGGCTTCAAAGCTTTCTGCCGGGTCCAGGCTCAGGGCACTGCGCAGCCAGAAACCGTCAATCATTGCTGCGGTTTGCCGGGCCGCCTCTGTCGCCGCAGCCGGTTCGAGCACCTGCGCAAACGAGTACCGCAGGTTGCTGTACAGCCGGGCATTGTTGATCTGCTGCAGCCGCTTCAGGCCAGGCTCATGCATCGACCGGGCCCAGAAGCTCAGCCAGGTCTTGGCGGCCAACGCCGAGCGCTGGAACTCAGAAAAGTTCGACTCGATGATGCAGTTCAGCCGCTGCTCGGGGGAGCGGTCGGTCCTGGCCATGCGCTCCCGCAGTTCCTTGCCCAATTGATCCAGCAGATAACGCAGAGCCGCCTCAATCAGACCCTGCTTGCCACCGAAGTAGTGGCTGATAATCCCTGAGGACATACCCGCCCGCTTGCTGATGCTGACAATGGTGGTGTTCTGCATACCCAGCTCAGCAATCGAATCCATGGTGGCTTCAATCAGCTGCTGCTTGCGTGTGTCTTTAACCCCAACTTTTGGCATGGCGGCTTCGGTTTCTCGTCTTGATTCCGGTGTTGAAAAGCAGCGCGACTTGGCCCTGCTTTTTATTAATTGAACGTTCAATTAACAAAAAGCTTACAGAAGCAGGATGTGAAATTCAAACCTGTGTGAAAAATAGCCACTCTCAGGGCGACGCTAGCGCGACCCTGTGGTGGCTACAGGAGGGGTAAGCAAGTGTCAGCTTTGTCGGCGGTAGTCGGGATTGGTCCAGCACACAGGAAGCGCTTCACCGGAGGGAAAGGCCAGGTCCGATTTTGCAAAGGATTCCGGGTCCTGCGCCTCTTCCCCGTAATGGAGGCTGCCGCGAACCTGTTGGACATGGGGATCAAACAGTGCCTGGGTATCCAGTACTTCAATCAGGTGCCCGGTTGCTTTTTCAGCGACAAACATGGAGGCCTCCTCGGGATAGGTTTTACCCCTTAAACGTAGCAGATGCGCCGCCATCCAGACAGGCAAGCCTGGTCACCGGGAGCCCAGGGCGCGCGCAGGAAACGCTGGAAAACTCGAAATATGAGACATTTCGCTACATTAAATATCGGTTGGCGGCTTTTCTGGCGCAGAAAGATTGATAAGCTGAACTTTGAGACAAAAATAAAAGCCTGCTGGCTAAATAACGGGGTCTACTGTTCGTGATCCTCAGCAATGCTCTGCGTATCCTTGTTCTGATGCTGGCCTTGAGCGTGTTCCAGTCTGTCCACGCGGATGCCGGCCCGGTTTCGGTGGTCTCTGGCACACCGATTGAGAGCCACTTCCAGTACTGGGAAGACACCGGTGCCAACGCCACACTGGCCGAGGTTCGCGCTCTTCCAGAATCCGCCTGGCAACACAGGCCCACTGGCAAAGCCACCTTTGGCATCACCGATTCCGCCTATTGGCTGCGGGTTGAGCTGCATAACCAGACCGATCGTGACCAATTGCTGATCGCCGAGCTGGCCTACTCGCAGCTCGATGACGTGGTGTTCCACGAGCTCTCCGGGGGCACACTGCTTCGCGAATTCCGCACCGGCGATACCCGCCCCTTCTATCCGAGGGATGTTGACCATCCCAGCATGCTGTTCAGATTCCAGGTGGCACCCGACAAGCTGAAAACGCTCTACATACGGGTGGCGACGCAAGGCACGATGGTGATGCCGCTGCAGATATGGCATCAGAGTGATTTTTACGAGGCCGCCGCCAACGAGCAAAAACTGCACTTTTTCTACTACGGCAGCCTGGCGGTCATCATTCTGATCAACCTGGCCGTGTTTCTGACCCTGAGGGAACGACTGTACCTGTACTACGCGCTGGCCATATCCGGGTATTTCCTGTTTTTTGCCGCGGTTCGCGGTTACACCCTCCAGCATATCTATCCGGAATCACCGTTTCTGCATGCCCATGTGTTGATGCTCTCCATTCCTTTCCTAGCGATGTTTTCACTGCTGTTCTGCATGGAGTTTCTGAAAGTCCGCTCACATAGCCCGCGGCTTTACCGCGCTCTGCAAGCTATGTTGGCGTTCGAGATCCTGTATTTCCTGAGCGCTCCACTCTTGAGCTACGACACCGGCATCCGGGTTGCGGCGATCTCCGCATTCGGATTCTTTTCGCTGCTGCTGGTGGCAGGTCCTGTCACCTGGGCCGCCGGTGTTCGGGCCGGCATTTTCTTCACCATTGCCTGGACACCACTCACGGTAGGAGTATCGGCAACGGCCGGTCGCGCTCTTGGCCTGTTGCCGGAGAACTTCTTTACCGAATACGCCATGCAGATAGGATCCGGGCTCGAAGCTTTCATTCTCACGCTCGCCCTTGCCGACCGCCTTTATCGGGAACGGGAGCAGAAAATCCAGGCCCAGGCCGACATCCTGCAACAGCAGAAAGCCCGCAGCGATGCCCAGACCCGGTTGAATGAAGCGCTCACCCATGACCCGGTTACCGGTCTTCCAAACCGCAACCGCTTCGAGTGGATGGTGGATGAGCAATTCCGGCAACACCCCAATGGCCGCTTCATGGTTGGGGTTACCCGCATAACCCAGCTTGAGGAAATCAACCGCACCCTGGGCCTCGACCGCAGTGAGCGCCTGCTCAAAGCAATGGCAGAACAGATGATCAAGCTGGCAGCCGAACTACCGATGGTTCACTCCACCGTCAATTCCGAAGGTCGTGAGGAGCTCGTCTACCAGCTTTCCGGAGACAGCTTTGGCCTGCTGGTGGATATCGGCAAAACGGAGGACGATTTCAAGTCATTGGATAATGCCCTGAAGCAACTGGCCGAACCGGTGTTACTGGACAACATAGCCATAGAACCCAACCCCCGGTTCGGTGCCGCCAGCTTTCCGGAACATGGAAAAAAAGCGGCTCTCCTGATCCGCAACGCCCACGTTGGCATGGAAATGGCCCCTCACGGTCCCCATCAGACCGGTCTGTATTCCCGGAAAAACGATATCTACGACGAGAGCCGGCTGACATTGATGTCTGACCTTCGGGAGGCTCTGCACAACAATCAGACCCAACTCTACTACCAACCCAAAACCAGTCTGGCCACGGGCAAGGTGGTGGGTGTGGAAGCCCTGATTCGCTGGCACCATCCGGAAAGAGGCTGGGTGCCACCGATCGACTTCGTTCCCATGGCGGAGAAAACCGGTGTGATCAAACACCTGACACGCTGGGTGGTGGATCAGGCGATGAACGATCTCAAGGCACTCCACGAGATTGATCCGGAGCTGACCATCTCAGTGAATATCTCCGCTCGCGACCTCAGTTCTCCAGAACTGATTGGCCTGTTTGAAACCCGCATAAAGCGATATCAGCTAAAGGCGGAACAGGTCATCATCGAACTCACCGAAACCGCGGCCATGGACGATCCACACCGAGGCCTGAAAGCCCTGAATGAATTGACGGCGATCGGGCTCAAGCTCTCGATTGACGACTTCGGCGCCGGTTACTCCTCACTCTCCTACCTGAAGAAGCTGCCAGCCAGCGAAATAAAGCTGGACCGCACCCTGCTCCAGGACATCGAGTCCAGCGACAGCGCCCGGATGATTGTGGAAACCGCCATCAGTATGGGCCAGGGCCTCGGTTATCGGGTGGTTGCCGAAGGCATTGAGACCGAAAAATCGGCACGCCTCCTTGAATCGCTCGGAGCGGAAATGCTCCAGGGGTACTGGATCTGCCCACCGAAGTCTCTGGACGATCTCAAGGCATGGCTGGAGGTTGAAAGAAAGACGACGGGCCTCCAAGGACTACGCTAAGAGTAAATTTCTTGGGAAAGGATTGTTCTTTCTATGAGCCTTGATCAGATTCAGGCCCTTATCGACACCTGGACGGGCTTGGGCATCTGGCTGGCACTCGTTGGCGCCAGTGTTGCCTGGGTGATCTACGACCTGAAAACCAGCAACAGCCATATCGCCTCCATGATGCAGTGGGTTTGGGGGCTGACCGTGCTTTACTCGGGACCGATAGGCCTTGCCATCTACCGATATTCCGGGCGCAAACAGATCCCCACGGACAGTCTTGCCCGCAAGGGTTTTCGTTCGGTGGCCCATTGCTATTCGGGCTGCGGCATAGGCGAGATTCTCGGGGTGATCATCTCGGTTGGACTGTTTGCCATGGGCAACTTCTGGGCAGCCATCGTCACCTTTACCCTCGCGTATATATTCGGCTTTGCCCTGAACATTGGCCCGATGATGCAGAACGGAATGCCCTTCAAGGAAGCCTTCAAGGGCGCCTTCGTCGCGGAAACCATCAGTATTGTGGTCATGGAGTCCGTGGCAATCACCACCGACCTGTATCTGGGCGGAGAAGCAACCATGGGTGATGCCCTGTTCTGGTCATCACTTTACGTATCGCTCTCACTTGGGTTGTTTGCCGCCTGGCCGGCCAATCTGCTGTTGATCAAATACGGCCTCAAAGGCGGCATGGGCGACCCACGGGATGAGGACGCTGCTTCCCACGCGCACTGCCACTGACGGCTCCATGGCTTGGGCCTGCGTGAACCTGCCCGGGAAGCGATCAGCTTTCGGCCGCGCGCAGGGCCTGCCCCAGGGCTGAATAATAACCCTGGAATGCACGATTAACCCGTTCCCGTTGCGCGCCAACCGGATAGAGCCCCAGTTTTGCCTCTTCGGATTCGCGGGTTCCGCTTACCAGAAAGGCATTCTTTACGTCGGCATCCTGCACAAAGGCTTCGAACGCCCGGGCGCAGAGCTCTTCGGGCAGGCTGAAGTACTGAATCCCGGCCGCTTTGTCGGCCTTTATCGAGCAACGGAAGAGTTCGCTGGGCTCTGCGCCTTCCTCGTCCAGCAAAACCGCTTTAAAGCAGGCCTGCAGATGGTCATTCAAAGGGTGACGAATCGCATCGTCGCGGCCTAGCCAGAGTTTCGACGCAAACTGGCCTCTCTGGGCCTCACCGAAAAGCTTCTCGCCGATGTAGTGATCGAAGGCGTGAAACCACTCGTGGGCAATGCTGCCGGGGCCTGCGTTCTTGGCCAGTGAAAAACTTCGGGTAGCCGGCGTGTAATGGGCCGACACGCCGGGCCGGCCGCCAATGCCATATTGAAGAGCCAGGGTGCCACGCAGGGAAACCAGAGACTCGGTGCCGCCAAGAATGGTCATCAGGTCGCACAGGGCATCGTAGAACAGCGACGCACTGCGCTGTTTTTCCGGCTCGGTGACCCAGCGGCCAATCTCGATGGTACGGAACTGGAAACGACGGCGGACGTCGAGAAAGGTAACCGGCGCTCCGGCTCGATGGTCCGGGCCCCGACGGTAAAAGGTTTTAGCCATGGGGCTATTGTACGATGAAATTCCGGCCTGTCTTTCGGGCACCGAGAGAAACATTATTTGGCGGGATTGACCGGTTTTATGTGAATTATGACCGTCTGATTTTCCGCCGGCTTGTGCCACACTGCCAGAACCAATAACGACAATATCCGGACCGAGTGTTTGCCATGACCGACACCCAGACCCATTACCGCACCTGTAACATTTGTGAAGCCATGTGTGGCCTCGAAATCCAGCATCGGGGTAGCGAGATCCTGTCCATCAAGGGTGACAGCAACGACCCGTTCAGCCGCGGCCATATCTGCCCGAAAGCCGTCGCACTGCAGGATTTCTACAACGATAAGGACCGCCTGAAAACTCCCATACGTCGCACCGCCGACGGCTGGCAGGAAATCAGCTGGGAAGCTGCCTTCGGGGAAATCGCCTCGCGGTTTGGGGGCATCCAGCAGGAACACGGCCAGGATGCCGTTGGGGTTTATCTGGGTAATCCAAACGCCCATAACTTCGGCAACGCCATCATGCTGCCGCGGTTCTTCAAGGCGCTGGGTACCAACAACCGCTACAGTTCCGCCTCCGCCGACCAGTTGCCACACCACGTGGCTTCCAACTACATGCTCGGCGCCGGCATGCTGATTCCGGTGCCAGACATCGACCACACGGATTTCATGCTGATCATCGGCGCCAACCCGATTGTCTCCAACGGCAGCCTGATGACCGCTCCCGGCGTGGGCAAACGCCTGAAAGCCATCCAGCAACGGGGCGGCAAGGTGGTGGTGGTTGATCCACGGCGCACCGAGACCGCGAAAAAGGCCAACCAGCACCTGTTTATCCGCCCGGAAACCGATGCCCTGTTCATGCTGGCCATGGTCCACACCCTGTTTGAGGAACAGCTGGTTACCCTTGGCCACCTGGAAGACCGGATCGACGGGCTTGAGCGACTGGCCGAGGCCGTCAGACCCTATGCTCCAGAATCCGTGGCGGACGCCTGCGGTATGAGCGCTAGCGCCATCCGCGAGCTGGCACGGGAGATGGCCGCCGCCAAAAGTGCGGTTAGTTACAGCCGCATGGGGGCTTCCACTCAATCCTTCGGTGGCCTCTGCCAGTGGCTGAACAACGTGCTGAACATTCTCACCGGCAACTTCGATAGCCGCGGCGGCGCCATGTTCCCCCAACCGGCCTTTGATCTGGTTCGGGACAAGAAGGGCAAGCCCAGTTCCTACGGCCGTTACGAGTCCCGTGTGCGAAAACTGCCCTACTTCAACAACGAATTCCCCGTGGCCACCCTGGCCGATGAGATCCTGACCCCGGGAGAGGGCCAGATCCGCGCGATGATCACCATCGCCGGTAATCCGGTGCTTTCGGCGCCTGGCGGAGCCCGGCTGGAAGAGGCCTTCGATGCCCTGGATTTCATGGTGTCGGTCGATATCTACCTGAACGAAACCACCCGTCACGCCGACATCATCCTGCCAGCCACGACCGGGCTGGAAGTGCCGCACTTCGATGTGTTCTTCAACTCTTTCGCCGTTCGCAATACCGCGAAATTCTCGGAACCGATGTTCGAAAAGGCGCCAAACCAGAAACACGACTGGGAAATTCTCCGGGATCTGGCACTGCAACTGACCGGCCTGGAAGACGATGGCGTGACCCCGGAGGTAATGCTGGATCTGGGCCTGAAACACGGCGCCTACGGAAAAGAGGGCATGAGCCTGGAGACCCTGAAAGCCAACCCTCATGGCGTGGATCTGGGACCGCTGCAGCCCTGCCTGGCGCAGCGCATCCAGACCGAAGACGGCAAGATCCGGTTAGCTCCGCAGCTGTATCTGGACGATCTCAAACGCCTGGATGCCTCAGGCCTGTTTCAGGCAGATGAGAACAGCGACTATCCGTTCACGCTGATCAGCCGCCGCCTGCCCCGCAGCCACAATACCTGGACCCAGAACTCCCACCGGCTGGTAAAAGGCAAGAACCCGTGCACTTTGCAGATAAACGCGTCAGATGCACTCAAAATCGGGCTTGAAGACGGACAACTGGCCACGGTTACGTCGGCTTCCGGGAGCATCAACCTGCCGGTGGAAATCGACGACGATATGTTCGAGGGTGTGATCAGCATGCCCCAGGGCTGGGGCCACAACCGGCCCGACACCGCCATGTCGATCGCCGAGGGACAACCCGGCGTGAGCATGAACGACGTCACTGATTCCGGGCGCATTGACGCACTGACGGGCAATGCGGCGTTCAATGGAACGAGGGTAGCCGTGCGCGCAGCCTGAAGTGAGATATGGCATGGAGAAGGTTGCGCGTCTTGCTGAATAGGGGAAGGCGGTCAGTCAGTCCTGGTTGGGACTACGGGACTGATCGGCACGCAAGTAATCGTCACTGACTTCCAATTCATAGACAGTTTTCGATTGAACCAGGCAGTCGAGCATTTGTTTGCGTGCCCTGTGATATTTTTCATCGATTACGTTGCGATCTTTCGCCCACGTTTCCCGATCAGGCCACTGAGCATAACCAACCAGGATATCCGGCTTGTCTGAGGTATGGAGTCTTGAACCAAAACTGCCACAGTGCTCATAGATCGCTTTCGTCACGTCAAGCCAGGCTTCACGAAATGAAGTCTCTGTGCCTTCCTTGATTTCAAACTCATAAACGGCAACAAACATTCATTTTCTCTCTGAGTGCTAACGCCCGGCTCACGCGCCGGTCTGTAGCCACGAAGCGGCGGAAAACCGGTCGCTGTGCAGCCGATGATTATGCCCTGCGCCCGATTTCTGATACAGCATTCCACGGGCGAATATTCTTAAGCTGATCCTCCAGAGCATCTTCTGCAATCTCAGTGTCGTAGGCAGCCTGAGCTCGCAACCAGTAGCCATTGGACAAACCGAAGAAACGACAGAGTCGAAGGTCCGTGTCTGCGGTTATCGAACGCTTTCCCGCAATAATCTGGCCGATCCTCTGAGCAGGCACCCCAATCTCCTTAGCCAATCGGTATTGAGAAATACCCATAGGCTCAAGGAACTCCTCCTTGAGTAACTCGCCTGGCGTTACAGCTTCAATGTTGCGCATGAGTTACCTCCTAATGGTAATCAACAATTTCCACATCTTCCGCGCCAGCCTTGGTCCAACGGAAGCAAACCCGGAACTGCTTGTTAATTCGAATGCTGTGCTGACCTTGGCGGTCACCATGCAACGGTTCCAACATATTCCCGGGCGGTACTTTAAGATCATCCAACTGGCTTGCAGCCTGGAGTTGCCGAATTTTCCTCAAAGCAACTCGCTCATAACTGACGAAGCGTCTGACGCGGCGTCCGCTTGCCAGCTTCTCGGTATCCTTACACTTGAACGATATGATCATGAGGAAATAATGACGCAGTGCGTTATTATCGTCAAGCGTTACTATTCAGAATAGTGTGTGGAGAGGGGCATAACGCCCGCAATCACGCGCTTGTCGCGTGGATTGCATTGTTATGGCAGCTGGATCAAAATGTACCAATTATTGGTACTAGCGAGGTGGCACCATGCAAAAGAACACCAGCATCACTCTAGGCCATCATTTTGATGCGTTCATTGCAGAACAGCTCAAAAATGGCCGATACAGCTCAACCAGCGAGGTAGTTCGTGCAGCACTACGCCTGCTTGAGGAGTCCGAAACACGCCTGACCACAATTCGTAAACTGCTCAAGGAAGGCGAGGACAGTGGTTTTGAAGACTACTCCTATGACTCGTTTATTCGCGAACTGGACAACGAAGGGCGCTGATGCCAAAGTTTAAGCTTTCCAGGAAGGCCAAAGCTGACCTCAAATCTATTGCCCTATACACGGAACGTGAATGGGGCCGTGATCAACGAAACCACTATATTCTTCAGTTTGACCAATGCTTCCACCTTCTGGGTGAAAATCCAAATCTGGGGCAAGCATGCGATGAGATAAGTCCAGGCTACCGACATTACCCTCAGGGAAGCCACATCATATTTTATCGGCTAGCCACCGAGGGTTTTGTTGAAATTATCCGCATCCTGCACAAACGCATGTTACCTGAGGGGCATCTGCTTTAGGGCATAACAGCTAATTATAAGAACGCGTTCGTATATCACCTGCTCGTAAAACTCCAATAAAAAATGCTCAAGACAAAACGAATTTGTACGATAAAACAATCGTTTGAGCACCAACTACCACGGCTACCGCCGGAGTAATGCGAACGTGTTCGTATAACTCCGGCTGTTCAGGCGGGTTTACCACTCCAACTGAGCCCCGGTCTGGTATTCAATCACCCGCGTCTCGAAGAAGTTCTTTTCCTTCCGCAAGGTGGCCTGCTCGTCCAGCCAGGGCGACACGTTCTTCGCCCCAGGGAACGGCTCTTCCAGGCCGACGGTGCGGGCACGGCGGTTGGCCACGAAGCGGAATTGTTCGCTGTGATACTCAGCCGAATAACCGAGAATCGGGTCCCGCAGGATGTAATCTGCATAGGCCTTCTCGGCGGCTTCGGATTCGTCCCACATCTCGCGCACGGCCCTGGGGTCGAAGGTGATGTTCTCCTCTTCCACGATCTGGTTGACGACTTTCAGACCGAATGAGAAGTGCATGGCCTCGTCCCGCAGGATGTATTGCAGCTGTTCGCCGGTACCACGCATCAGGCCCCGGCGCTGGAGGGCGAAGATGGGGCTGAAGCCGTTGTAGAACCAGGTGCCTTCGAACACGGCCGCAAAGAACAGGTAGGACATGATGAATTCCTGCAGGTCTTCCTTGTTACGCAGATTCATGTCCGGCCGCATGGCCGCATCCAGCCGGCGGTTGGCAATCTGGATCTTGCCGTTGATAGCGGGTACCACGCGGTAGCGGTTGTAGATCTCGCTCTGGTCCAGGTTGAGGGTTTCGATGCAGTGCTGGTAGGCCCAGGTGTGCATGGCTTCCTCATACACCTGCCGGGCCTGGTATATCTGCAGCTCGGGCGCACTCATCTTCTCCATCACCGCCAGGCCGATGTTGCGCATGGCCAGGATGTCGGAGGTGGTGAGGTAAGCCAACACGTTCTCGTAAACATGTTTTTCCGGCGCAGTCAGCCGGTGATGGTAATCGTGAACGTCCTGGGCCATGTTCACGTCCAGGGGGGTCCAGTGGTTTTTGTTGGCGTTCATGAAGTACTCCCAGGCCCAGGGGTACTTGAACGGTGCCAGCTGGTTAATGTCGGTTTCGCCGTTGATGACGCGTTTGTCGTCCACGTTCACCGGTGCCGGGGCGCCGGGATGCGCCGCTTTGGCTTCGGTTCTCGGTTCGTCGTCCCAATCGAGCATGGTTATGCCTCGCAATCGTTAAGTGAGCAGTTACTGACAGGCTTCGCAGTCCGGATCATCGATGCTGCACACCTGGGGCTGGGGCGCGGCAACCGGGGCGGTTTTCTCAGCGCCAGTAGCGCCCAGTGAGCGCAGGTAATAGGTGGTTTTCAGCCCACGTTCCCAGGCCAGCTGGTAGAGGGCGTCCAGCTTCTTGCCGCTGGGCTCGGCCATGTAGAGGTTCAGGCTCTGGGCCTGGTCTAGCCATTTCTGGCGCCGTGCGGCGGCTTCCACCAGCCATCTTGCGTCGATCTCGAAGGCGGTGGCGTAACGGGCCTTGAGTTCCGCCGGGATGCGGTCGATCTGCTGAACGCTGCCATCGAAGTATTTGAGGTCGTTCACCATCACGTTGTCCCACAGGCCTTCAGCCTTGAGATCCCGCACCAGGGAGGGATTCACCACCGTGAACTCGCCGGAGAGGTTCGATTTCACAAACAGGTTCTGGTACGCCGGTTCGATGGACTGGGACACACCCACGATGTTGGAAATCGTCGCCGTCGGGGCGATGGCCATGACGTTGCTGTTGCGCATGCCGTTTTTCGCGATCAGTTCACGCACCGGCGACCAGTCCAGCCGGGCGTTGGTGTTTATGGCCAAATCCCCTTCCCTGCGGTTTTCCTTCAGCAGGTTGATGGAGTCGATCGGCAGGATGCCCTGCTGCCAGAGTGAACCTTCGTAGCTTTCATAGGCGCCTCGCTCACCCGCCAGCGAAGCCGAGGCGCGGATGGCGAAGTAGCTGAGTTGCTCCATGGCAACGTCGGCAAACTCAACCGCTTCAGGGCTGGAGTACGGCAGGCCAAGCTCATAGAGCGCGTCCTGGAAGCCCATCAGGCCAAGGCCGACCGGGCGATGCCTGAGGTTGGAGTTGCGGGCCTGGGGCACGGCGTAATAGTTGATGTCGATAACGTTATCGAGCATTCGCACGGCGGTGTTCACCGTCTGTTCCAGGCGCTGCACATCCAGCTCGCCGTTGGCGATATGAGCCGCCAGGTTCACGGAACCGAGGTTGCATACGGCGATCTCTTCGGCACTGGTGTTCAGGGTGATTTCGGTGCACAGGTTGGAGCTGTGCACCACGCCCCGGTGCTGCTGGGGAGAACGCAGGTTGCACGGGTCCTTGAAGGTGATCCAGGGGTGGCCGGTTTCGAACAGCACGGTGAGCATCTTGCGCCACAGCTGCTTGGCCGGGATTTTCTTGAACAGCTTGATTTTGCCCTGCTCCGCCAGCGCCTCGTAATGCTCGTAGCGTTCCCGGAAGGCGTTGCCGTACAGGTCGTGCAGATCCGGCGCATCGCTGGGGGAGAACAGGGTCCAGTCACGGTCTTCGCGCATGCGCTCGATCAGCAGATCGGGCACCCAGTTGGCGGTGTTCATGTCGTGGGTGCGGCGGCGTTCGTCGCCGGTGTTCTTGCGCAGTTCCAGGAATTCCTCGATGTCCAGGTGCCAGCTTTCCAGGTAGGCACACACCGCACCTTTACGCTTGCCGCCCTGGTTGACCGCCACGGCGGTGTCGTTGACTACTTTCAGGAAAGGCACCACACCCTGGCTCTGGCCGTTGGTGCCCTTGATGTGAGAGCCCAGCGCCCGAACCGGTGTCCAGTCGTTGCCCAGGCCGCCAGCCCATTTCGACAGCATGGCGTTGTCGCGGATGGCGCCATAGATGTCTTCAAGGTCGTCGCCCACCGTGGTCAGATAACAGGACGACAGCTGGGAATGGCGGGTGCCGCTGTTAAACAGCGTGGGCGTGGACGCCATGTAGTCGAACGACGACAACAGGTTGTAGAACTCGATGGCGCGGGCGTTCGGGTCGTCTTCCCGCAGGGCCAGGCCCATGGCCACGCGCATGAAGAAAACCTGTGGCAATTCGAGGCGGGCCTTGTTCCAGTGCAGGAAGTAGCGGTCGTACAGGGTTTGCAGGCCCAGGAAGCCGAACTGCAGGTCACGCTCCGGTTTCAGGGCGGCTCCCAAGCGCTCCAGGTCGAAAGCGGCCAGGGCTTCGTCCAGCAGTTCATAACGAATACCTGCCTCGATAAAGGCACTCAGGGCCTGCGGATAAATCTCAACCAAGGGCAAACTGATGGGCAGGCCAAGGGCAGCGGCATTCTCCAGACGAAGTTGCTCGAGCAGCAGGCGCGCGGTGACGGCACTGTAGTCCGGCTCCCGCTCAATCCGGCTGCGGGCGGTCATGATCAGCGCCGACAGAACGTCTTCTTCAGCGATGCCGTCGTACAGGTTGGTCAGGGCATCGTCCACCAGGGAATCACCGTCGATGCCCTCAAGCCCTGTGGCGGCCTGTTCCACCTGCAGTTTCATCAGGCCCAGATCCAGGGGCGCGATTTCACCGCTGGTCTTTTTCACCGTCAGATGGGGGTGTGCCTCAACCGGGGCGTGGCGGGCACGCTCCCGGGCATGCTCTTCCCGGTAAAGCACGTAGGCGCGGGCCACCTTCTGCTCCTCCGCCCGCATCAGGGCCAGTTCCACCTGATCCTGGATGTCTTCGATATGCACCTTGCCACCGGCTTTCAGGCGGCGACCGATGGCCTGGATCACCTGGTCAGTCACCCGATGTACGGCATCGTTGATCCGGGCGGAGCCGGCGGCTTTGTCACCCTCGACGGCGAGGAAGGCTTTGGTCACGGCAATGCTGATCTTCGACGGGTCGAAACCGACAAGGGTGCCGTTGCGCTTGATGACCTGGAGGGATTCGGTATCGGTGTGCGAGGTTGGCCGGGGTTCGGCCAGGGCTGAGGCAGACATGTGTGTTCTCCTGAATACGCGTTGAATTCCTTTCACCATCGCGTACGCAGGGGCACACCTCGCCATAGTAATGGCTGGGCATAACCGGTCTGCTCACCCTGGGTCGCGAAGGTGCAGTCAGGAGCTGTGAAGCTCCGTATCCCTGGCAGGTCTTCGGACTCAGGGGCGTGAATCGTTGGATTCGGCCTCGCTCGGCGACTTCCCGGTATCAACCAGTGTCGTAATGCCGTGCTTGTTCCCCAATACCGCTGCGCGTCAGTTCCGGAGTCTCACCGGATTCCCGATACCAGAATGGCGGAGATGATCACACGTTGACCGAGTTGGTTACGCATTGATCACTACATCTGGTATCTGACCAAGGATTAAATCACTATATAGGGGTATCTCTTACAGAACAAGGCACTTTCCGGTAAAACATTTGTCTGCAACGGAAATACCCGGACAGAGGAGAGGCACTGTGGAGATAATCGGATACCGAAGAATCTGGAGCCTGCTCCTCGCTTCCTTGATGCTCCCTGCCCCCGTCAGTTCGCAGGAAGCAACATTGACGCGTTTCTCCGAAATGCAGTCCCTGAATGACGGCTGGGAACCCCTGGAATTTCCCAAGATCGATCAGCTTAGTCGGTATGAACTGACCACCGAAGATGGTCAGCAGGTTGTCAGGGCCACCACAGACGGCGGGGCGTCTGGCCTCATTGCCCGGGTACGACTGGAGCCCGCCGGTTCACTGATTCTGCAATGGCGCTGGAAGGTCTCGAATGTGTTCGAGAAGGGCAATGCCCGGGAAAAGTCCGGGGACGACTATCCTGCCAGAATCTACGTGGCATTCGAGTTCCAACCCGAACAAGCGGGCTTCTTTGAACGCGCCAAACGGAAGACGGTTGAAGTGTTGTTCGGCGAGTCGCTACCAGGCAATGCCCTGAACTATATCTGGGCCAACACCCTGCCCAAGGGCGAGATCGTGCCCAACCCTTACACCGAAAAAACCATGATGATCTCGGTGAATTCAGGATCAGAAAAGGTCGGTGAATGGGTCACCGTGGAACGAGACATCATGGCCGACTATCGGGAAGCGTTTGGTGAGGAGCCGCCACCGGTGGTGGGTATTGCCATTATGTCGGATTCGGACAACACCGGGGAAAAAGCAACGGCCTGGTATGGGGATATCTTTCTTGATCCCGAATCGTGAACACCAAAAGATGGCTATCGGTATTGTTCCGGAAAGCCCGGTATCACAAAGCTCTCCCCGAACTTGCGTATCGGGGGCACTTCACCCTGTTCAGCCAGACGCAGGTAGGCATCGTCAAACTCTTCCCGCAAAATCGCTGCTTTGGGATTAGCAAGCGAAAACAGCCAGGTTAGATTTCTTAAACGAATCTCTGATTCACGAATCTTCTCGTCTTCGGGCATTATCAGAGTTTCCAGAACAGGATCCCGGTGTCCGAACAAGTATTGTCCGCGGCCAAGCTTGAGCATGTCCAAAGCCGCTCGATAATTGGGTGCCTGAGTGACGTCAATTGAACTCTCGCCCTCCAGCCAATACAAAAGCCCGCCATAGGTGTATCCAGCAATCGTGATTACTGTCTTCCCCCGCAATTGATCAAAATGGGACAGTGGTTCTGTTCCCTCCAAATACCAGGCGCTCAATTGGGAAGCGAAGGGACTCACCCAGGTTTCGAGAACTTCACCCTTTAGAGCCGGGACGTTGGCTGATCCAGGCCAAACATCAATCCGGCCGTTGCGCAAATACAGGTAAACACGACTGATGGGAAGGTAGAGGAATTCCGGTTCATAGCCCGCTTCGATCGCCACTTTTCGGGTAATCTCAATGAACGTGCCCGCCGGACTGCCATCGGCTTTCTGATAGGTCATCGGAGGAAAGTCGACATAGGCGATTTTGAGCAGTTTGCTGGCTGTTCCCGCTTCAGCGAGCGCGCCCGATGCTAAAAATAATCCTGCCAGCAATGCACAAATTCGGATACTGACAAAGCGCATGGCTTCAGACATCAGGGAAAGGCGGGCTGGGAAGTTTCTTGGCATGGAATCCGTGTTGTTGTGATCTGTTTAAGCAAAGATTAACAGACCCGCGCAAATCTGCACTGACACCGCCCGCAAAAATCTGAACAGAATGTCAAATATGGTTAATAACCATGTACAGGCCCACACCGCCCATGACCAGCATATAGGGAAACGCCATGATCACCATCTTGCCGTAGGACAGACGAACCAGCGGCGCAATGGCAGACGTCAGCAGGAACAGGAAAGCCGCCTGGCCATTCGGGGTCGCCACACTGGGAAGATTGGTGCCGGTGTTTATGGCAACCGCCAGCTTCTGGAAGTGATCATAGCTGATCGCACCTGCATCCAGGGCCTGCTTCACCTCACTGATATACACGGTGGCAACGAACACGTTATCGCTGATCATCGACAGTACGCCATTGGCAATAAAGAACATGCCCGGCTGCCGGGCTTCGGGAAGCGACAGAACGTAATCAATGATCGGCTTGAACAGGTGCTGTTCGTGGATCACCGCAACCACCGCGAAGAACACTACCAGCAGAGAGGTAAACGGCAGGGATTCCTGGAAAGCCTTGCCAATCTGATGCTCGTCGGTGACACCGGTAAATGAGGTAATCAGGATTATCACCAGAAGGCCAATCAAGCCGACCTCGGCCAGGTGGAATGCCAGGCCCACCACCAGAACTGCCGCGGCAAACGCCTGTACCCAGAGTGCGGCCTGATCAGCCTTGGTACGCTTGGCCCGCTCGTTCTCGGCAAACTCCTCCAGCACGCGGCGCACGGGTTTGGGCAAGCGCCCGCCGTAGCCAAACCAACGCAGCTTCTCCAGAGCCCAGCAGGTAAACAACCCGGCCGCCAGCACCGGTAGACTCACCGGCGCCATGTGCAGGAAGAAACCGGCAAAATCCCAGCCCACTACCTTGGCAATCAGCAGGTTCTGCGGCTCGCCCACCATGGTGGCCACGCCACCCAGGGCTGTACCGATTGCACCGTGCATCAACAGGCTGCGCAAAAAGGCCCTGAAGTTTTCCAGATCTTCCCGGTGCAGTTCGATCACTTCGTCATCACTGCCAGCGTTGTGGTCCTTGTGCTGATAGCCCTTACCGGAAGCCACCTTGTGGTAAACCGAGTAGAAACCTACTGCGACGCTGATGATTACCGCCGTCACCGTCAGGGCGTCCAGGAAAGCCGAAAGAATCGCCGCCGCGCAGCAGAACAATAATGACAGAGCCGACTTGGAGCGCACACCCACCAGAATCTGGGTGAAAGTCACCAGCAGCAGCTCCTTCATGAAATAGATGCCCGCCACCATGAACATCAGCAGCAGGATAACAGGGAAATTGGTGAGCACTTCCAGATAGACCGCGTCCGGCGTGGTCAACCCGATCAGCAAGGCCTCCACCGCCAGCAGACCACCCGGCAGCAGCGGGTAGCACTTCAGGGCCATAGCCAGGGTAAAAATAAACTCCGCAATCAGAAGCCAGCCGGCCGTTCCCGGCCCCAGGGTCCACATGACAATCGGGTTGGCGACAAGAAACAACAGGATGACCTGCTTGTACCAGACGGGCGCCTTGCCAAGGAAGTTGTGGGTAAAGCCGGAAATAACGGTAGTGGGCATTACGGAAATCTTCTGAGAAAACGGTTATTGGTATTGTGTGGCAGCAGGCTCGAATCTTCCTTGATATTTGCGTACCGGGGTATGGTCCAAAGGTACAAATCTGAGACCACTTTTGGTCTTAATAACAAAAAGAAAAGCTCAAAGGTCTCGCCAACACGACTATTTTCGTAACATTACTTAAATTAAACCCCTAATGCGACGGCATTTTAACCGATTTCCGCGGTCATGCGGTGATTTCATTAAAAATTTACCGTGTCATTTCTGCTCAAACCTACTGCATCTAAATGATATTGGTTTGCATTACGATTTATTTAAGAATAACATTCGGCGGATTTGATGACTTTCACCACTTAACCACTGTCCGCTATGAAGGTGTTCCCATTATGCCCGCCGTCGTTTTACCCAAGCCTTTGGCCCTCGCAATCCGTCTGACCCTGAGTATTGGTATTGCGACGGCGTCAACGCCACTTCTGGCGCAGGACGAGGCCGAAACCAGCCTGGATGCACTCGTGGTCTCAGCCACCGCACTGAAAGTTGAAACACCTCTGGTAGAAACGCCCCGCCCAGCTTCCGTGGTTGATGAAGAAGAGCTTCGTGAGCGCAACGTACAATCCCTTGATGAAACATTCCGCTATCGCGCCGGCGTGGTTTCCGGCCACTACGGCGCGGACAACGACACTGACTGGTTCAAAATCCGGGGTTTCGACCAGGCCACCTATCAGGACGGCTTGCGCATCTATCGCGAGGGTTTCTATCAGTGGCTGCCGGAAACCTATGGCCTTGAACGCGTGGAACTTCTCAAGGGACCCGCGTCCATTCTTTACGGTGAGGCACCCCCTGGCGGCGTAATCAACGCCATCAGTAAACGCCCGACCGATCAGGCGCAGGGAGAACTGCAGATTCAGGCTGGCACCAACGAGCACCGCCAATTGGGTCTGGACACCTCAGGCCCGATTGGAGACAGCGATTCGGTCAGCTATCGCCTGGTTGGCCTGTACCGTTCCACCGATGGTGATATTGACTACACCGAAAACGAGCGCTATTACCTGGCGCCCAGCCTGCGCTGGGATGTGTCCGAGGATACCTCCCTGACGTTCCTGGCGAGTCTTCAGAAGGATGATGCCGTACCCTACAATGGCTTCAAGCTGGCTTACGGCACGATCCAGGACACGCCCTTTGGCAAGGTTGAACCTTCCACCTTTTACGGCGAACCCGGATACGACACCAACGAACGTACCCAGTCCTCTGTCGGTTACAGCCTTTCACATCGCTTCAACAACACCTGGGAGTTTCAACAGGATACCCGTTACAGCGAGCTTGACCTGCTACTGCGCAGTATCTACATGTCGTTCCAGAGTGGCCCGAGAGAAGGGACCCGCGGCATCGTCTATCGCGATGGGGATCTGTCCAGCTGGACGGTGGATAACCGGCTGGTGGGAACTTGGTTTACTGACCGCACTGAAAACACCCTGTTGATTGGTGTGGACTATCAGGACCTCGAAACCAACGGTCTGGAGCTGGATAATTTCGCCTTTTCCACGATCGACATCTTCGACCCGACCTACGGTAATTTCACGCCGGTATCGCCTGCAGACCTGACCCTCCGAAACATCACCAAGGAGCAAACCGGCCTTTATCTCCAGAATCAGCTCCGACTGGACGACCGCTGGATTTTTCTCGCGGGCGCGCGGTACGACCAGGCTGAAGTGGTTGATCGCAACCTGACCGCGGATTCCCGGCAGAGAGCCGATGACGATCAGATATCTCTCTCCGGTGGGGTTATGTACCTCGCGGACAATGGCTTCTCGCCATACCTTTCGTGGACCGAGTCGTTCCAACCGATTGCCGGCGTGGATAACAACGGCAACCTTTACGAACCGCGGGTTGGTGAACAGTTGGAATTCGGCGTCAAATACGCTCCGAACAGTCTGGACGGCTATGTGACGGCGGCCATCTATAACATTGAGGAAGAAAACTCACTGGTCACCAGTCCCTCCGGCTTTCAGGTTCAGGGAGGCGTCAGGGAAACCCAGGGCTTTGAACTTGAGAGTGTCGCCTATCTGACCGAACAGCTCGAGTTGACAGCTGCCTACACCTACAACGACGCGACAACGGACAACACCTCCGACAACCAGCCCGCGGCTGCTGCGAATCTGATCCCCCGTCATTCTGCGTCGGTTTGGCTGGACTACGCCTTCCAGGATTTTGCGCCGGGTCTGAAGCTCGGTGGTGGCGCCCGGTACGTTGGCAGTACCGACGACAGCTTCACGGGAACCGAGGTGCCTTCTTACACGGTGGTGGACCTGATGGCACAGTACCAGTTCATGGATAACTGGGTGGCACAGCTGAACGTGAACAACGTTGCTGATCGCGAGTACGTCGCCAGCTGTGAGTTCTACTGTTACTACGGCGAAGAGCGCAGTGTGGTCGGCACCCTGAGCTATCGCTGGTAAATCCCCTGCCCGGTAACAGGAGTACCCGATGACCCCGTCAAGCCGGCAGACCCAGCTGGGCAGAATCGGGAAGGTTCTGGATTACATCCACCTGAACCTGGACAAGCCGCTGGCCGTTACCAGCCTTGCCAGGATCGGGGGATGGTCCCGCTGGCAATTCAACCGTGTGTTCGCCTTCGAGACCGGTCAATGCGTCGGGCAGTATGTGAGGGAACTGCGGCTGAGCCTGGCGGCGGAAATGCTGCTGTTTACCGATCAGCGCATCATCGATATTGGTCTGGCCTGCGGTTTTGGCTCCGACATCAGCTTCAGCCGCAGTTTCAAACAGCATTTCGGGTGTCCACCGGCCCAATACCGGCGCCGAGGACTGCCGTGCCTGCTGAGTACGCCCTTATGTCTCAATCCGGCCCTTCTGCCGGATGCCTCCCTCCGGGCCCGAGTTCCTGCCATCCGGCTTGATTCAAGGCCGGCGTTCACCGTGGCCGGTCGCTCCGAGAAGATACGGGGACTGTTCTCGTCCAATCCTGATTTCAACGTCAAGGTCCCTGCGCTCTGGGGTTCGTTATCAGCCGCCGGGCTGCTGCCAGAGGAGCGACCCAGGTTTGGCGTTCTTGATCTCTCCGGGGGAGCGGGTCCCGAATTCCACTATCTGGCTGGTGTTGAAACCGGTGAAGCCCACGCTCCTCAAGGTCTCGAAGTGCTTCAGGTGCCTGCCCAGAATTACGCGGTGGTCTCCTTTCAGGGCCCCATCCGCTCACTCGCTGAAATCCTGAAATGGTTTTTCAATGCCTGGCTTCCACATGCCGGCTGCAAGGCGGTCTATGGATTTGATCTGGAGGTCTACCCTCCGGAATTCGACGCCCGGGCGCCGGAAGTGAGCATGGAATACTGGATTCCAGTCGTGCTTGAGACACCATTAATTACCGGCATGCACCAATCGGTTAAGTCCTGTTCAACCAGATAAATATAATGGGAATGATTCGCAATTAATCATTCGAGGTTTAACAGGACCCATTATGCATTCACACGTTATCAAACCCTCCGCACTGGCTGTTGCCATTGGCCTGGCTGTCAGCCAGATGGCTGCCGCAGACTCCAATGACCCCCTGGAACTGGACACCATGACGGTGTACGGCGAGACCTACCGAAACACCGCCACCAAGACGGCACTGGAACCGGGCGAAACCCCGCAAAGCATCTCCGTTCTGGACCAACAGGCCCTGGAAATGCGCGATGCGGACTCGGTTGCGTCAGCGCTTCGTTATGCGCCGGGTGTGAACACCGAGTTGCGAGGCGGGGCTGTGGGCCGACTGGATCTGTTCAGCATCCGCGGTTTTATCAACTACCAGAATTATTATGACGGCCTGCAACTGCTCTACAACGACTGGAATCTACAGCCCCAGATTGATCTGAAGGCTGTGGAGCAAGTTGAGGTCTTCCGGGGCCCTACATCGACGCTATACGGGTCCATGCCGCCGGGCGGGATGGTGAATCTGATCGGCAAACAGCCCTCCACCGAGAGCTTTAACAAGATTGAGGTGGCGGGTGGTTCCCGCAATCTGGCGGAAGCCTCCGTTGAGAGCCGGGGTCAACTGGGCGATTCCAGCCTGTCCTACAGCCTGGTGGGTCTGACCCGTACCCGGGATGGTCAGGCCGAAACCTCCGAGGAGGAGCGCCACATGATCGCGCCGTCGGTGGATTGGCAGGTGAGCGAGGACACACTCATCAACTTCAACCTCTACTATCAGAAAGATCCGGCCATGGGGATTTATACCACCCTGTCCGCTTCCGGTCTGTTCCTGCCCAACCCCAATGGCGAACTGCCGCAGGATGCCTTCTCCGGCGACGCCAACTGGAATGAGTTTGAAAAAGAGGTGTTGCTGGCCGGCTACAAGGTCAACCACAACATCAACGACAACTGGAATTTCCTGCAAAACTTCCGGTACACCGACGCGGAAGCGTTTCAGACCAACACCTACGGAACGGGTCTGGCCGCGGATGGCAGGACTCTCTCCCGACAGGCCTATCTTACAGATGAGACAACCACCGGCTTCACCGTGGACAACCAGTTTTCGGGACGCTTTCAGACCGGATCGGCCCGGCACAATATACTGGTGGGCCTGGATTACTTCAGTCTCGACTCAGACGTAATCTACGAGGATACCGCAGCCCCCGCCATCGATCTGTTTGATCCGGACTACTACCAGATCACTCAAGACAACATAAATATAGAGAACACCGCACTGTCTTCTGACTTCAATATTCGCAAGAAGCAGCTTGGCATCTATTTCCAGGACCAGATCGAACTGAACCGGTTCGTAATCATTGGCGGCGTCCGCTGGGATGATTTCACCGGTGAGGAAAAAGGCAGACAATACGGTGGCACGGTCGACAGGAAGCTTGACCAGGACAACGTTTCCACTCGCGCGGGCGTGATGTATCGGGGTGCCAACGGCCTCTCACCTTACATCAATTATGCCGAAAGCTTTGAGCCACAAACCGGCAGTGACCGCAATGGCAATGAGTTTGATCCGTCGACAGGCGACCAGTGGGAGCTAGGTGTGAAATACCAGTCCCAGGATCAGCAAACATCAGCCAACCTTGCGTTTTACCAGATCACCAAGGACAACGTGCCGACTCGCGACCCCAACGGTGGCCCTTATGATCAGATCCAGGCCGGGGAAGTACGTTCCCAGGGCATCGAACTTGAAGCCCGGGCACAGCCCATCGACAGCCTGTTGGTGACCGCCAGCTACACGCTGCAGGATGTTGAGGTCACCAAGGACAATACCGGACTGAAAGGTCGAACGCCGGTCTGGGTACCCGAGCACCTTCTGTCTGTGTGGGCCGATTATGGCTTTTATGACGGACCTTTGAATGGCCTGGTTGCAGGCATTGGTGCCCGGTACATCGGCGAAGCTGAATACAACGCCGCCACCAATGAGGGGAACGTACCAGATACAACACTGGTGGATATCGCCCTGCGTTATAGCCTGGGCCGAGTCTCCCACACGTTGCGAGGTACCGAACTGGGCCTGTCAGTTAACAACCTCACCGATGAGCGCTATTACAGCTGTTTCGACAGTTCCAACTGCTGGTTTGGCGAGGAACGAACGGTAGAGGCGTCTGTTTCCTATCGCTTCTGAGGCTATGACTAAAAAGCCCCGCGTATGCGGGGCTTTTTTCATTCAACGGTAACGCTTTTGGCCAGATTGCGGGGCTGGTCCACATCGGTGCCCTTAAGCACGGCTACATGATAGGAAAGTAGCTGCAGTGGCACGGTGTAGACAATCGGGGCCGTAATCGGATGCACGGAAGGAATCTGCATCACATGAAGGCCCTCTTCGGCTTTCACATTGGCCCTCTTATCAGCAAAGACAAACAGCTCGCCGCCGCGGGCCCGCACTTCTTCCAAGTTGGACTTCAACTTCTCAACCAGATCATTGTTGGGCGCGACGGTGACCACCGGCATTTCGCTGTCAACGAGTGCCAGGGGACCATGCTTCAGTTCACCGGCCGGATAGGCCTCGGCGTGAATGTAGGAGATTTCCTTGAGCTTGAGGGCACCTTCCAGGGCAACCGGGAACTGGGAACCGCGGCCCAGGAACAGGCTGTGGTTCTTGTCCATGAAGGCTTTGGACATCTCGGCAATCTCGGCATCCAGGGCCAGGACATCACTGACCTGGCCAGGCAGCAGATGGATGGCCTCAACGATCTCTGCTTCCTGCTCTTCCGGCAGCCCGTTGTGACGAGCAAGAGCCAGGGTGAAAAGGAGCAGTGCGGTCAGTTGGGTGGTAAAGGCCTTGGTGGAGGCCACGCCGATTTCCGGTCCGGCCTGGGTCATGATCACCAGGTCGGATTCCCGCACCAGGGAGCTGCCCGGCACGTTGCAGATGGCCAGCGCCGCCCGGAAGCCTGCTTTCTTGGCCTGGCGCAGGGCCGCCAAGGTATCGGCGGTTTCGCCGGACTGGGAGATACACAAGAACAGGGTGTCCTGCTGGATCACGTGCTTGCGGTAACGAAACTCAGAGGCCACTTCCACCGAGCAGGCAATACCAGCCAACTCCTCGATCCAGTAACGGGCCACCATACCGGCATGGTAACTGGTGCCGCAGGCAATGATCTGTACGTGACGAACGTTCTCAAGGAGATTTGCTGCCTCGGTACCCAATGCCTGTTCCAGCACCCGGGTTTTGGTGACCCTGCCTTCCATGGTGGCCTTGATCACTTTGGGCTGCTCATAAATTTCCTTGAGCATGAAATGACGGTATTCGCCCTTGTCGGCTGAATCGGCGCCATGTTCGAAACGAGTTACTTCCCGCTCCACCGACTGACCCTCGCGATCGAGAACAGTGATGGCATCCTTGCGGATGTCGGCAATGTCCCCTTCATCCAGGAACATGAAGCGATCGGTGACCGGCAGCAGCGCGAGCTGGTCCGACGCGATGAAGTTCTCACCGATACCCACGCCGATCACCAGGGGGCTGCCCTCACGGCACACGACAAGATGGTCCGGTTCATCGGCGTGAACAACGGCCAGGGCATAGGCGCCACGAAGACGGGCAATGGCGGCCCGCACCGAATCATGGAGATTCCCCAGGGTCCGGTAGTTCTTCTCGATGAGGTGGGCAACGACTTCAGTATCAGTCTGGGAGGAAAACTCGAAACCGTCCGCCCGCAGCTCTTCGCGCAGCTCCTGATAGTTCTCGATAATGCCGTTATGGACGATCGCAAGCCGCTCGCCGGACATATGCGGGTGGGCATTGATCTGGGACGGCTCACCGTGGGTGGCCCAGCGGGTGTGCGCAATGCCCAGATGACCTGCAAGCGGGTTGGCTTTCATGGCGTCGCCGAGCGCGGCAACCTTGCCGACTTCCCTTGCACGCTGGACGCTGTGGTCACCACCGATCACGGCCATGCCCGCGGAGTCATACCCGCGATATTCCAGACGGCGCAGACCCTCAAGAAGGATGCCCTGAACGTCCCTTTCCGAAACCGCGCCTACAATTCCACACATGCTGCTCTACCTGTCTGTCGATCGTTTAAATCAGTGTTTCTTCGGCTTTTCCCAACCGGAGATATTCCGCTGTCGGCCCCGCGCCACGGCCAGCTCGTGGTCTGCTACGTCACGGGTAATGGTCGACCCCGCACCAATGGTCGCCTCCGCGGCAACAGTCACCGGAGCTACCAGGGCCGTGTTGGAACCAACAAAGACCCCATCGCCGAGCACCGTCTGATACTTGTTAACACCATCATAATTACACGTGATGGTTCCTGCACCCACATTCACATTACGACCCAGTGAGGCATCGCCCACGTAGCTCAGGTGGTTGATCTTGCTGCCTTCACCGACGATCGCCTTCTTGGTTTCCACAAAGTTGCCAACCTTGGTATTTGCGGCCAGTTCGGTGCCCGGACGAATTCGGGCAAATGGCCCAATCTGCGCGTGAGCGCCAATCACTGCCCCTTCGATCACACTGTTGGCCTTGATCTCGGCACCATCGGCAATGGTCGTATCCTTGATGACACAGCCCGGGCCAATGGACACGTTGCTGCCCAGGTTGACCTTACCCTCGAAGACCACGTTCACATCGATCCAGAGATCATTGCCAATCGTCAGCTCGCCACGAACATCCAACCGGGCAGGATCGGCGAGCGTGGCGCCTTCTGTCATCAGTCGGTCAGCCTGTTGACGCTGGAACCAGCGCTCCAGTTCCGCCAGTTGCAGGCGATTATTAACCCCCTGCACTTCAAAGGGATTCTCCGGCTGGGATACCGAAATACCCAGACCCTGATCCACTGCCATGGCAATGATGTCAGTCAGGTAGTATTCACCCTGGGCATTACTGTTGGAGAGGGTCGGCAGCCAGTTCTTCAGATGTTTTGCGGACACCGCCAGGATGCCGGTATTCACCTCGCGGATCTGCTGCTGCTCGGCAGACGCGTCTTTCTGCTCCACGATGGATTGCACCTTGCCATCAGCGTTTCGGACGATCCGACCGTAACCCTGGGGGTTGTCCATAGTCACCGTCAACAAACCCAGGGTGTTGTCATCCAGGGTCCCAACCAGCCCGTCGAGCGTTTCATGTCGCGTCAAAGGCACATCGCCATAAAGTACGAGAACCCGCGCATCATCCGGCAGGTCCGGCAGGGCCTGGGCCACAGCGTGACCGGTACCCAGTTGTTCGCTCTGGGTTACCCAGTTTACCGAGGCCTCATCGGTAGTTTCGCGAACTTTCTCGGCGCCATGACCAATCACAGTGTGAATCTTTTCCGCGCCAAGCTGTTTCGCCGTTGCAATCACATGATGAAGCATGGGGCGGCCGGCAATCGGATGCAGCACCTTTGGCAATGCGGATTTCATTCTGGAACCCTGGCCGGCGGCCAGAATGACGACGTGTAGCGGGCTCATGGAAAAGTCAGGCTCCTGGAGTGTTGAGTCTCTGAATACTGAAAATAAAAAAACCGCACCCTTCAGGGCCGGATGGCCAACGTAACACGTTGGTCTTCCAGCCGCTCAGGATGCGGCTTCGGTGTTCGGCAAACCCGAAACGGAAATGCTTATCGCATTTTGTTACGCAGCTGCTGGATGGTACGAAGCTGAGCAACAGCTTCGGCCAGCTCTGCAGCGGCACGGGAGTACTCGAATTCACCGGTCTTGTTGGCAAGTGCTTTCTCGGCTTCTTTCTGAGCTTCGAGCGCGGCTGCTTCGTCCACATCCTTTGCACGAACCGCGGTATCCGCCAACAAAGTCACCAGATTGGGCTGAACTTCCAGATACCCGCCGGACACGTAAAGAATCTCTTCTTCACCGCCCTGCTTGATAATCCGAATAGGGCCCGGCTTCAGCTGGGTCAGCAGCGGAGTGTGACCCGGGGCAATACCCAGGTCACCTTCAGAACCGGCTGCGATCAGCATTTCCACCAATCCGGAATAGATCTTTGTTTCGGCACTTACCACATCACAATGCACGGTCATACCCATGTCAGTTGCCTCTTTGATCGATCCGGAAACAAATGCGTCGGCTCAGATTAGCTCTTTGCCTTGCTCTTCATTTCCTTCGCTTTCTCGACCGCTTCCTCAATGGTACCAACCATGTAGAACGCCTGCTCGGGCAATTCGTCATAGTCACCATTCAGGATGCCCTTAAAGCTGCTGATGGTTTCCTTGAGGGAAACGTACTTACCGGGGGAACCGGTGAATACTTCAGCAACGTGGAACGGCTGGGACAGAAAACGCTCGATCTTACGGGCACGGGCAACGGTCAGTTTGTCTTCTTCTGACAGTTCGTCCATACCCAGGATGGCGATGATGTCTTTCAGCTCCTTGTAGCGCTGCAGGTTAGTCTGCACGCCACGGGCCACTTCGTAGTGCTCCTGGCCGATGATCAGCGGATCCAACTGACGAGAGGTGGAATCCAGCGGATCGATCGCCGGGTAGATACCCTTGGAAGCGATGTCACGGCTCAGTACCACGGTCGCATCCAGGTGCGAGAAGGTGGTTGCAGGCGACGGGTCAGTCAAGTCATCCGCCGGTACGTAGACCGCCTGGATGGACGTGATGGAACCGTTCTTGGTGGAGGTAATACGCTCCTGCAGCTGACCCATCTCTTCGGCCAGAGTCGGCTGGTAACCTACCGCAGACGGCATACGGCCGAGCAGTGCGGATACTTCGGTACCGGCCAGGGTGTAACGGTAGATGTTGTCAACGAACAACAGTACGTCACGACCTTCGTCCCGGAACTTCTCAGCCATGGTGAGACCGGTCAGGGCCACACGCAGACGGTTTCCAGGGGGCTCGTTCATCTGGCCATAAACCATGGCAACCTTATCGAGAACGTTGGACTCCTTCATTTCATAGTAGAAGTCGTTACCTTCCCGGGTCCGCTCACCAACACCTGCGAATACGGAGAGACCGGAGTGCTCTTTCGCGATGTTGTTGATCAGTTCCATCATGTTTACGGTTTTACCAACACCGGCACCACCGAACAGACCAACCTTACCACCCTTGGCGAACGGGCAGATCAGGTCGATAACCTTGATGCCAGTTTCCAGCAGGTCCGCAGACGCTGCCTGGTCGGCGTAGCCCGGGGCCTTACGGTGAATCGCCCAACGCTCTTCTTCGCCGATCTCGCCGGCTTCGTCGATGGGGCGACCCAGAACGTCCATGATACGGCCCAGAGTCTGGGTACCCACCGGTACCGAAATCGGGTTGCCGGTGTTTTCTGCTTTCAGGCCACGCTTCAGGCCTTCGGTACTGCCCATGGCGATGGTACGAACAATGCCGTCGCCCAGCTGCTGCTGGACTTCCAGAGTTGTTTCGCCACCTTCAAGCAGCAGTGCGTCATATACTTTGGGTACGGAGTCACGTGGGAATTCCACGTCGATAACCGCGCCAATGATCTGAACGATTTGTCCGCTACTCATGCTCGGTTCCTCGTTATCTTGATAGTCAATAAAACCAGTTGGATTGTGGGCTGGATCAGACCGAAGCGGCGCCGCTCACAATCTCCGATATCTCTTGGGTAATGGCTGCCTGACGCGCCTTGTTATAAGCCAGCTGAAGCTCGTCGATAATGCTACCGGCGTTGTCAGTTGCGCTCTTCATGGCGATCATCCGGGCTGCCTGTTCACATGCCAGATTTTCTACCACACCCTGGTACACTTGGGATTCAATAAAACGTGGCAGAAGGCCATCGAGGATCTGCCTGGCATCGGGCTCGTAGAGATAATCCCACTGGTTCTTGATCTCTTCCTCGTCTTCGCTCTCCGGCAGGGGCAGAAGCTGCTCCACCTTCGGGCTTTGGGTCATGGTGTTAACGAACTCGTTGCTGACCACGTACAGGCGATCAATCTTTCCTTCCGAGAACGCATCCAGCATAACCTTGACGTTGCCGATGAGTTTTTCAGAGCTCGGGCTGTCCCCCAGATGGGTCAGCGCCGCGACGACATTGCCGCCGTAGCTCCGGAAAAAGGAAGCCCCTTTCTGCCCGATGGCGCACAGATCGGTTTCCACTCCTTTTTCTTTCCACGCTTTCATTTCACGGACAAGCGCTTTGAACAGGTTAATGTTCAGACCACCGCAGAGGCCACGATCAGTTGACACCACGATATAGCCCACGCGCTTGACGTCGCGCTCGACCATGAACGGGTGCTTGTACTGAGCATTCGCCTTGGCAATGTGCCCGATCACCTGACGCATCTTGTCGGCATACGGGCGGGTTGCCTGCATGCGCTCCTGAGCCTTACGCATTTTACTCGCAGCCACCATTTCCATGGCGCTGGTGATTTTCTGCGTGCTCTTGATGCTTGATATCTGGTTACGTATTTCTTTGCCGACGGCCATAACTCACTGCCTTCTCAAGTTAGACACTCGTTGCTACGAAAAGCGGCCCGCGACAGTTGCCGCAGGCCCGTTTTCTTACCAGCTCTGAGTGGTCTTGAATTTCTCAAGTGCAGCTTTGAGGCCGGCAGCGATTTCGTCGTTGTAATCGCCTTTCTCGTTGATCTTGTCGAGGAGGTCTTTCTGCTCGGAGCGCATCCAGTCGAGCATCTGCGCTTCAAACTTCACTACCTTGTCGACATCAACGTCGTCCAGGAAGCCTTCGTTGGCTGCGAACAGAACCGTACCCATTTCAGCCACAGACATCGGGCTGTACTGGTTCTGCTTCATGAGTTCCGTTACACGCTGACCGTGCTCAAGCTGCTGACGGGTTGCTTCGTCGAGGTCGGAAGCAAACTGTGCGAAAGCGGCCAGTTCACGATACTGGGCCAGAGCCAGACGGATGTTACCGCCGAGCTTCTTCATGATCTTGGTCTGGGCGGAACCACCTACCCGGGATACGGAGATACCGGCGTTCATCGCCGGACGGATACCGGAGTTGAACAGGTTGGTTTCCAGGAAGATCTGACCGTCGGTAATGGAGATTACGTTGGTCGGTACGAACGCGGACACGTCACCAGCCTGGGTTTCGATGATCGGCAGGGCGGTCAGGGAACCGGTCTTGCCTTTCACTTCACCATTGGTCAGCTGCTCAACGTAGTCAGCGTTTACACGGGACGCTCGCTCCAGCAGACGGGAGTGCAGGTAGAATACGTCACCCGGGTAGGCTTCACGGCCTGGCGGACGACGCAGCAGCAGGGAAATCTGGCGGTAAGCCACGGCCTGCTTGGACAGATCATCATAGATGATCAGGGCGTCTTCGCCACGGTCACGGAAGTATTCACCCATGGAAGTACCGGAGTACGGAGCCAGGAACTGCATCGCTGCAGGATCGGCGGCACCGGCGGCAACCACGATGGTGTGATCCATCGCACCGTGCTCTTCCAGCTTGCGCACAACGGCAGCGATGGAAGACTGCTTCTGACCGACGGCAACATAGATACACTTGATGCCGGTGTCTTTCTGGTTAATGATCGCGTCGATGGCGACAGCGGTCTTACCGATCTGACGGTCACCGATGATCAGCTCACGCTGGCCGCGACCGATCGGCACCATGGTGTCGATTGCCTTCAGACCAGTCTGAACCGGCTCATCAACGGACTGACGTGCGATAACGCCCGGTGCAACCTTCTCGACAGGAGAGGTCAGGTCGGTACCGAGGTCACCCTTGCCGTCGATGGGGTTACCCAGCGCGTCAACAACGCGGCCCATCAGTTCCGGACCAACCGGCACTTCCAGGATGCGACCGGTGCAACGAACTTTCTGGCCTTCAGCCAGATCTTCGTAGTCGCCCAGCACAACCGCACCAACGGAATCACGCTCCAGGTTCAGAGCCATACCGAACGTGCCGTTGGCAAATTCAATCATCTCACCGTACATAACGTCGGCAAGACCGTGGATCAGCACGATACCGTCGGAAACCGACAGGATCGTACCTTCGTTCTTTGCTTCGGAAGAGATATCGAGTTTTTCGATTCTCTTCTTGATGATGTCACTGATCTCGGATGGATTCAGTTGCTGCATGCCAATATCCTCAAACCTTGTGCTGAAATCAGGAGCCCAGAGCGTCGGCCAGCTTGGTCAGCTTTCCGCGTACAGATGCGTCAATGACCAGATCGCCGGTGCGAATAATCACGCCGCCAATCAGAGACTTGTCCAATGACGCTGCGAGTGACACTTGCCGCTCGAGTTTCTTCGAAAGTGCCTGGGCGAGCTTCTGTTGCTGTTCGTCCGTCAGCTCGAAAGCCGCGGTGACATCGATATCAACAGTGCGCTCCAGATCAGCCCGGTACGTGTTGAAGAGCGCTGCAATCTCAGGAAGAAGAGTCAGCCGGCGGTTTTCAGCCAGTACAGCGAAAAAGTTGCGGACCTGATCGGTGACGCCCTCTTCGGCGACCTCCAGAATCAGCTCTGCCTTCTTCTGCTCTTCCAGACCCGGATTCGCGAGAAGCTGTCGAATGTCTTTGTTCGCGGTGACCTGCCCGGCAATTGTCAGCACCTGGGACCACTCAGCCAGCTGTTCATGCTCCTGAGCGGCACTAAATGCTGCCTTTGCGTAGGGACGGGCCAGCGTTCTCAGTTCTGCCATGATGAACCTCGTCGTTTAAAGTTCTGCCGCCAGTTTTTCCAACATCTCGTTGTGCTTGGAGGCATCGACAGAGGTTTCCAGGATCTTCTCAGCACCGGCAACGGCAATGGTGGCAATTTCTGCACGCAAAGCGTCACGAGCCTGATTGCGCTCCTGTTCAATTTCGGCCTTGGCCTGCTCAATCAGCTTCTGGCCTTCCTTGCGGGCGTCATCCTTGGATGCTTCCACAATCTGGGCCGCGCGCTTGTTGGCCTGTTCAATCAGACCAGCAGCTTGCTGCTTGGCTTCACGCAGTTCCTGAGCTGACTTTTCCTGAGCCAGTTCCAGATCGCGCGCAGCGCGGTCTGAGGCAGCCAGTCCGTCAGCGATCTTCTTTTGACGCTCCTGCAGTGCGGCCATGATTGGCGGCCACACATATTTCATGCAGAAGACGACAAAGATAAAGAACGCGATGGCTTGACCAATCATCGTCAAATTAATGTTCACGTCTTCACCTCTCGCCTGTTTTGTTAAGAATCATCTGACCGGGGCGAAACCCCGGCTCTGGCGACTCGATTAACCGGCGATCTGGCCGACAAACGGGTTGGCGAAAGTGAAGAACAGAGCGATACCAACACCGATCATGGTTACGGCGTCCAGCAGACCTGCAACGATGAACATCTTAACCTGCAGCATCGGGGTCATTTCCGGCTGACGCGCAGCGCCTTCCAGGAACTTGCCACCGAGGATACCAAAGCCAATCGCAGTACCCAGGGCACCCAGGCCAATCAGCAGTGCAACGGCAATAGCGGTCATTCCAACTACAGTTTCCATGATAACTCCCAGTTTTCAGTTAGGTTTTTCAGTTTAAGGGTTTAGGGTTTAGAACTACGGCTTAATGGTGTCCGATCAGTGACTGTCTTCGTGAGCCATGCTCAGGTACACGATCGTCAACATCATAAAGATAAATGCCTGCAGGGTGATAACCAGGATGTGGAAAATCGCCCAGGGAACAGACAGTGCCCACTGCGCCCAGAAGGGAAGCAGCGCAATCAGGATGAAGATCAGCTCGCCGGCGTACAGGTTACCGAACAGACGCAGTGCCAGTGAGATCGGCTTGGCGATCAGGCTCACGCCTTCCAGCAGCAGGTTGACCGGAACCAGAAGGATCTTCAGGAACATATTGTCGGAAGAGAAGGGGTGCAGGGTCAGTTCACCCACGAAGCCACCAACTCCTTTCACCTTCAGACTGTAGTAGATGATCAGCGCAAAGACAGACAGGGACATGCCCAGGGTCACGTTCACATCCGTGGTCGGAACCACCTTCATGTATTCAAGACCCATCAGGTGGAACAGCTGCGGCAGGAAATCCACCGGAACCAGGTCCATCAGGTTCATCAGGAATACCCAGCAGAAAATGGTCAGTGACAACGGAGCAATGACCTTGTTCTTTCCGTGGAAGGTTTCTTTCACGCTCTGGTCAACAAACTCGACCATCACTTCAACGAAGTTCTGGAGGCCCCCGGGCTGGTCCGAGGTAGCACGCTTGGCGGCCATTCGGAAAATGAACAGGAACAGGGCACCGAGCGCTACCGCCCAGCCCAGTGAGTCAATGTGCAATGCCCAGAAGCCCATGTCGGATGCTTCCTTGCCGGTGTGAGCCAGCGTCCAGGTTGCATCTTGAAGCACGGTTCCGTCGGCACGCTCATAGCCTGCCGGCAGCTTACCGTAGGTGAGGTTCTGGAGGTGATGCTGGATATATTCGGATGCACTTCCTGCCATAACGGTTTCCCAGGTCCAGTTAGCTTTGCTGCGTATTGCTGCCCGCCAGTAGCGGTGTCAACCAGTTGGTGACCAGCATGATCGCAAATGTTAAAAAAAGTGCCGCTATATCAAGCGGCTGAATCCATTTGAACACCATCGTGAAAAGGATGGCGCACAGGATGAGCTTGCCGGCCTCACCCTGGTAAAAAGAAGTCATGATCTTCTTGGCAGACCGCGCGCCGGCGTAGCGGAATGCCTTGAGCGCAAAATAACCATGGGGGATCAGAAAGATAAGTCCGCCCAGCAGCGCTGAATAACCGGAAACCTGGCCTCGCAAGAGAAACGCCAGGCTGACGAAGACAAGTACCACACCTTCTATTACAAACCATCGTGCGATGGGCGGGCGGCGAATACCGCCTGAAACTGCCTTCGTCATGTTCGTCCCGGAAGTACGGTGCTTTTCAGTCGATGTCGTTTAAAAAGTAAGCAAATACACCGATACGAGCGCCGCAGATTATATGTGTTCAATGTGCACGAATCAACAAAACCGGGCGCGGGCTGATCCGTCAAACGCGGCGGAATAACTGGGGTTCGGCAATTTCAGTCACAAATAGACGGCCGTTCAGATTTTCACCACTACATGTTGTGTGCGTGGCCAGATACGAACTTTCGTAGGGGGGCCGGAAGGCTTACAAAACCCCGACGTTTTATTTGATATGGCCCAGAATACCGTCCAGCTCGTCCAGCGAGCTGTATTCAATGACCAGTTTGCCCTTACCGCGCTGGCCATGATCGATTGATACCCGGGCGCCCAATCGTTCGGCCAGATCATCCTGCAAGGCGCGAATGTTCGGATCCAGCGTTCCCTTTTTCCGGGATTTGCTGTCCGGGGTTTCCTGTTGCACACGTCGAACAAGAGCCTCGGTCTGGCGCACCGATAGCGATTTTGCCACCACCTGTTTGGCCACCTGCATCTGCAGTTCCGGGGCGAGAGTCAGCATCGCGCGACCGTGGCCCATCTCCAGATCACCATGCTCGAGCATGATACGAACGTCTTCCGACAAACCGATCAGTCGCAACAGGTTGGTAATGGTGGTACGGGATTTACCAACGGCCTCGGCGACCTGGGCCTGGGTCAGACCAAACTCATCCTGCAGGCGCTGGAGAGCGAAGGCTTCTTCGATCGGATTGAGATTTTCACGCTGGATGTTCTCGATCAGCGCCATGGCGATGGCGGCTTCATCGGGCACATCCCGGATGATCGCAGGAATGCTGTCGAGTTCGGCCATCTGGGTGGCACGCCAGCGGCGCTCACCGGCGATCAGTTCGTAGCGACCTTCCGCGATCGGGCGAACGACCACCGGCTGCATCACGCCCTGCTGGCGAATGGAATCCGCCAGTTCCTGCAGGGCTGCAGGGTCCATATCGCGCCTGGGCTGATACCGGCCACGCTGGATCAGATCAATGGGAACTTCGCGGAGCTCACCGTCGTGGTCTTTCAGCTCCTGGTCAAGGTTGACCTTGGAGCCTGCCAGCAGGGCGCCCAGTCCACGCTCACCCAGTCCTCGTTTCTTCGCCGCCATGGTGTCAGTCATTCTTCCCGTTGAAAATCGTTGTGCTTAAGTGAGTGACAGGGCGGTATGTTACACCGCAACCGGCGCGGATGTCTTTTTTGAACCGTGGCGGCGGACCATTTCACCGGCCAGCGCCAGATAGGCAATGGCACCCTTGGAGGCGCGATCGTATTTCAGGGCCGGAACGCCGTAGCTGGGCGCTTCCGCCAGGCGAACATTGCGGGGAATCACCGCTCGATACACCTTGTCGCCAAAGTACTCACTCAGCTGACCGGACACATCGAGAGTCAGACTGTTCCGGGGGTCGTACATGGTACGCAGAATGCCTTCCACCTGCAGATTCGGGTTCACCGTCTCCTGAATCTGCTCTACGGTGTTCATCAACGCTGCCAGCCCCTCCAGTGCGTAGTACTCGCATTGCATGGGGATCAGCACGGAGTCTGCGGCGGAAAGGGCATTCACCGTCAACAGGCTAAGTGAAGGTGGGCAATCAATCAGAATGTAATCGTAATTGTCGCGGACTGTATTCAGCGCCAGGCGCAGGCGATGTTCCCGGCCAATTTCGTTCATCAGCTCAACTTCGGCGGCTGTGAGATCGCCGTTGGCCGGCAGGATATCGAAACCGGACGCCTCGGCCGGAATAATAACCTCGGCGGCGCTGGCGCGCTTGGTCAGCATGTCGTAGCCGGACAGTTCCAGAGCGTTTTTATCCACACCGCTGCCCATGGTGGCGTTACCCTGGGGGTCCATATCCACCAGCAGCACCCGGCGCTTGGTGGCGGCCAGGGAGGCAGCAAGGTTGACGCAGGTGGTGGTTTTGCCCACACCGCCTTTCTGATTGGTCACTGCAATCACGCGCGCCATGTCCTGCCTCCTTGTTGATAGGTTAGCGGTATTGAAATTCGACTGCCGAATTACCCGGAAATCGTCGCCCGGGCGACCACCAGGAGATGGCGCTCGCCATCGGCACCGGGAACGTCCAGGGGATGGCTGGATTTTACCTGCCAGCCAGCCGGGAGGGCAGCCACTTCATCATCCGGAAACTGGCCTTTCATGGCAAGGAACTCGCCCTCATTTGCCAACAGATCGCCACACCAGTTCACCAGGTTTTCCAGAGCGGTAAAGGCGCGGCTGCTGATCTGGGCAAAGGGTTCCGGGGGGCTGCAATCTTCCGCCCGACCGTGAATCACCTCGACATTATCCAGGCCAAGCTCCAGGACACACTGATTGAGAAAGCGGGTTTTCTTGCCGTTGCTATCAAGCAGGGTAAATCGCTTTTCCGGCAGGGCAATCGCCAGCGGGATACCGGGCAGACCGCCGCCGGCACCCACATCCAACAGATGCTCCGCGGTGATCCAGGGCAGAATGCTCAGGCTGTCGAGCAGTTGCCGGGACACCATCACACGCTCATCACGCACAGCCGTGAGGTTGTAAGCCCGGTTCCACTTGTTAAGCAGGCCCAGAAAAGCCAGCAGCTTTTCCTGCCGTTCCTCATCCAGGGACAGGCCCATTGTGGCCAGTCCATCCCGGAGCTGGCCGTGCCACAGTGAATTGGTCATGGGCGCAGATCAGGCCGACTGTTTGCGCAGCAAGTCGCGCTTTTTCAGGTGCACCAGAATCTGGCTCACCGCCGCCGGGGTCACGCCCTGGATGCGTGAAGCCTGGGCAACGGTTTCCGGCCGCACGGTCTTGAGCTTCTGCTTGATCTCGTTGGACAGGCCACCGATGACGTCGTAGTCCAGATCCACCGGCAGGGCAGTGTTTTCATTCTTGCGCAGCCGCTCGATCTCGTCGGTCTGGCGGGAAATGTAACCCTCGTACTTGATTTCGATTTCAACCTGGTCGGCGACCACCGGGTCGTCGGCCTGCTCGGCACCGATCTCGGCGATATGGCCGTAGACAATCTCGGGGCGACGCAGCAGCTCGGCCAGGGACTGGTCCCTGGTCATGGGCTGCTTGAGATAACCGTTGGCGCGCTCACCGGCCTCGGTATTCGGGTGAATCCGGGTGGACTCCAGGCGGCTGCGCTCGGTGGCGATGGCCTCGCGCTTGTCATTGAACTTCTGCCAGCGCTCGTCATTGACCAGGCCGAGCTTGCGACCGGTTTCGGTCAGACGCAGATCGGCATTGTCCTCGCGCAGGATCAGGCGATACTCGGCGCGGCTGGTAAACATGCGATAGGGCTCGGACGTGCCCATGGTGATCAGGTCATCCACCAGTACACCGAGGTAGGCCTCGTCCCGGCGCGGATACCACTCATCCTTTTCCTGCGAACGCAAAGCCGCGTTGATCCCGGCCAGCAGGCCCTGGGCCCCCGCTTCTTCATAGCCGGTGGTGCCGTTGATCTGGCCGGCGAAATACAGGCCCTGGATAAACTTGGTTTCCAGGGTATGCCGCAGGTCCTGAGGATTCAGGTAATCGTATTCGATGGCGTAACCCGGACGGGTGATATGAGCATTCTCAAAGCCGGGAATGGAACGTACCGCTGCCAGCTGAATATCGAACGGCAGGCTTGTGGAAATCCCGTTCGGGTACAGCTCGTTGGTGGTCAACCCCTCGGGCTCCACAAAGATCTGGTGGGAATCCTTGTCGGCAAAGCGGTTCACCTTGTCCTCGATGGACGGGCAATAGCGCGGGCCCACGCCTTCAATGCTTCCAGCGAACATCGGCGAGCGGTCGAAACCGCTGCGGATGATATCATGGGTCTGTTCGGTGGTCCGGGTCACGTAGCAGCACACCTGTTCCGGGTGCTGGCTACGGCTGCCGATAAACGACATCACTGGAGTGGGGTCATCCCCCCACTGCTCCTGCATCATCGAGAAATCCACAGACCGGGCGTCGATGCGCGGCGGCGTGCCGGTTTTCAGGCGGCCGACGTTGAACGGCAGTTCCCGCAGGCGCTGTGCCAGGGCATTGGCCGGCGCATCGCCGGCACGACCGCCGGAATGGTGTTGCATGCCGATGTGAATAACACCGCCGAGGAAAGTACCGGTGGTGAGTACCACTGTTTTGGCGTTGAAGCGGATACCGGTCTGGGTAACGACACCGGTCACCTGGTCGTTTTCCACAATCAGGTCGTCCGCCGCCTGCTGGAACAGGGTCAGGTTCGGCTGACTTTCCAGGGTATGGCGAATGGCAGCCTTATAGAGAACGCGATCTGCCTGGGCACGGGTGGCTCGCACGGCCGGTCCCTTGCGGCTGTTCAATACCCGGAACTGGATACCGGCCTTGTCCGTGGCTTCAGCCATGGCGCCACCGAGGGCATCTATCTCTTTCACCAGATGGCTCTTACCAATGCCGCCGATGGCCGGGTTACAGGACATCTGACCCAGGGTTTCAATGTTGTGGGTCAGCAGCAGGGTTTGGGAACCCATGCGTGCAGCCGCCAACGCGGCCTCGGTACCGGCATGGCCACCACCAATGACAATGACATCGAAACGGGTCGGAAAATCCACAGCTCACCTCGGAAATCGGGGATAAAATAGGGCGGCGAGTATAACGCCTCACCCAAGAAATTGCAGTCAGAATGTGCAAATTTTAACCAGAGGTAGCCGGGGTTAAAAGCTCATTGCCCCCATGCGCCGTCGCCGAGAGCCTCCCTGGCCAGGTTCAGAGGATAGTGGAAAACCGAAATTCATGGCTTTTCAGACGCTTGGATAAGTCTTTTTAGAAAAGTTTTCAAGAAAGTTATCCACATGCTCGACTACTTGTTAAACACCCTTAAAAGCGATCTAACCTTCTGTTTAAAATACCTATTTTATAATTTATCCGGCGTGTTTCCGCAGGTTTTCCAATTAATTATCCACAGAATGTGAGGCGGTTTTTCGTCGAAGCCGCCAGACCACCAGCAACACCAGGCCATTGAGCAGCGAGAGCAGCAGGAAAAACCCGGGAATGCTAAAGCCCAACACACCCAGCACCAGGATTCCGGCCAGGGCACTCACCACCATGAATAACGCATTGATGACGTTCAGCGCGGCGATAATACGGGCGCGCTTGGCCCGGGGCGTTTCGTGCTGAATAAAGGCATACAGGGGAACGATGAACAGACCACCGCAGATGCCGATACCCACCAGATCCACGAGCACTCTCAGGTAGACTGGATCGGTCAACAGGGTCACCCAGGTGGAAGCCACAGGATCGCCCGGCACCGCAAAATACAGGTCAATGCCAAACAGACTCAGGCCCAGAGCCCCCCAGGGTACAGGCCCCAGAGTGATCCGGTGTTTGGTAAGCCGCTCACACATCATGGCGCCGATGGAGATACCGATGGTGAACATGGCCAGCAACAGGGTGACAACGGTTTCATCACCCAGCAGATCGGTGCGGGCAAAGTTGGGAAACTGGGTCAGGTAGGCTGCGCCAAGAAACCAGAACCAGGAGATGGTCAACACCGCCAGCAACACTTGCCGACGCTCGGCGGCCAGGGCCATCAGCCGCCAGGTCTCCACCACCGGCCGAAAACGCACCGTAACGCAGGAACCATCAGGCTCGGTTGCGGGCACCTGGCGCGCCGCCAGATAACCAAGCACCGCCATCACCACGACCCCAATCGCCGTCAGGCGCGCAGCCGTCTCGAAGCCCATCAACAGGCCTGCGGCAATGGTGCCCAGCAGGATTGCAACAAAGGTGCCCATACCGACAAGGCCATTACCACCGACGAGCTCATCGTCCGACAGCACCTGGGGCAGGATGGCGTACTTCACCGGACCAAAGAAGGTGGACTGGGTGCCCATCAGAAACAGTAGCACCAGCAACAACTCGTACCAGCCGAACCAGAGCCCAACTGCGGCAACAGACATGATCACAATTTCCGCCAGCTTCACATTGCGGATGATCCGGGCTTTTTCATAGCGGTCCGCCATTTCGCCGGCAATGCCCGAGAACAGAAAAAACGGCAGAATGAACAGGAAGGCTGCCAGGTTGACCACCACATTCACCGAAAGCCCCATCAGACCGCCGGCGCTGTAGGTGATCAGCAGCAGCAGCGCGTTCTTGAACAGGTTATCGTTGAAGGCGCCGGAAAACTGGGTCAGGTAGAACGGCAGAAAGCGGCGTTGACCCAGCAGACGGAACTGACTTTTTGATGGCATCAAGAAATCCTGTTTTGGTGCATTGCCAACCCTGCCGCTCGGAATCTGCCCGGCTCTGGTGCAATGTTTCGGAAACCGATAGCGCAGTTCATTTATTTGACGGAACTAATCTAACTTAAACGCTTGATTTTTGGCTATCTGGTACGAAATTCGCTTTACCTGCATGTTCAGACACTCATAAACATCAGGCCAGGATGGCCAGAACATCGGCAGTTTAAAGGTTCCTGACCATGAGCAGCGTAGTCCGACTTCCCCGACGCATCTATCGCGGAGCCGAAATAACCCGGGCTCCGGACATGATCAACAACTATGATTTCAGTTCGGTTTACCAGCCTATACTGAGTCCGACCCATCGAAAACTGGTGGGTTACGAAGCACTGGTAAGGGTCCGGAAAGATAACGAGAACATCTCTCCGTTCGAGCTTTTTGAGCAGGCGGAAGCCAAAGACCTGACAGCCGAACTGGACAGACATCTGTTGCAGATTCATCTGGATAACTTTGCCGCAAGCTCGCAGCCCGTGTGGCTGTTCCTCAATATAAATCCCGGCACCTGCATTCATCCAGAAGCCTCCCTGGAAAAGCTGGCGCTGCAGTGCCAGAGCAGCGGAATCGATCCTGAAAAAGTGGTTCTGGAACTGGTGGAGACAGCATCCGACAATCCGGCAGCATTGCTGGAGTTCATCCTGAAAGCCAAGGCCCACGGTTTCCAGATTGCCATTGACGATTTCGGTATGGGCGATTCCAATTTCGAGCGTCTTTGGCGCATCAACCCACTGATCGTCAAACTTGACCGCAGCCTGTTGGTAAACGCGGAGAACCACAGCCGGGCCCGAATGCTGTTGGAGAGCCTGGTGAAAATGATTCGCGAGAGCGGAAGCCTCGTACTTCTGGAAGGCATCGAGAACTGCACACAGGCTCATATCGCCCTGCAAACGGAAGCGGACCTGCTGCAGGGGTTTCTGTTCGCCCGGCCAACCAGCCTGAAAGAGCACGAGCCGGAACTGATAGAACTCGCCTTGAAGGGCGTTATAGCTGACTCCAGTGAGTCTTCGGCCCAGGATATCCGGGACCAGGAGAGCTATTTTCGGCTTCTCCGCTTCGAAATTCTGGAAGCCTGCCACTCCCTGAGCCGGGAGCTACCTTTCAATTCAGCCTGTGAAAAGCTGTTGGGCGTCGACGGTGTGAAACGCTGTTTCCTGCTCAACCCCCAGGGTATCCAGCAGGGTAACCTTGCCCGGGCCAACCCGGACATCCATCGCGGAAAGTTCAATCCTCTGTATCACTCGGCCGGCGCCCGATGGACGCACCGGGAATACTTCCGTAATGCGCTGGAACGGCCGCAGCATATCAGCAGTTGTCGGCCCTACGTCGGCCTTCCGGACGCAAAACGTACGGTAACTCTCTCGACCATGCTGCCGGGACAGCGGGTGTTCTGCGTTGATATCCATCCGGATGAGATTTTCGGTGGCCAGCTCGAATTCCCGGCTACCCTGTGATCCAGAACTGATCAGAAATCATCCGCGCGTTTCTGGGGCGCCGCCGCCAGGCCCGTACCACCGGCCTGGCCCGACGCCTGGCGTTCCAGTTCCTTCTCGACGGCGTTGGACGATTTGGCAAACCGCGCCAACAGGTTATAGAGCACCGGAATGATGAACAGGGTCAGCGTGGTGGCGAAAATCAGGCCACCGAGGATCACCATGCCAATGGCTGCCCGGCTCTCCGCTCCGGCGCCGGTGGCAATCACCAGCGGCACAGCTCCGAAGATGGTTGAGATGGTGGTCATCAAAACAGGCCGGAACCGAAGACTCGCCCCCTCGATAATGGCCTCCCGCACCTCATAGCCTTTGTCCCTGAGCTGGTTGGCGAACTCCACGATCAATATTCCGTTCTTGGCCATCAACCCCAACAACATGATGATGCCTATCTGGCTGTAAATGTTGAGACTGATCCCGGTCCACCAGAGCGCCAACAGGGCCCCGGTCACCGCCAATGGCACCGACAGCATGATGATCAACGGATGAATCCAGCTTTCGAACTGGGCCGCCAACACCAGGAACACGATGACGAAGGCCAGCGCAAAAGTAACGTAGATGGCCGCCGAGGATTCCTGGAACTCCCGGCTCAGGCCCTTGTAACTGACCCGGGCTTCCGGCGGCAGGTTATCCACAGCCAGGTTGTTCAGGTAGGTCAGGGCCGAGCCCAGGTCATAGCCATCGGCGAGAGAGGCGCTGATGACCACGGCGGGCAGGCGGTCAATGCGGCGCAGGTCCGGGTTGGCGCCAATCTCCTGCACCGAGACCAATGCCTGCAGGGGGATGAGATTGCCGCCCTCCCGGGGCCGCAGGAAAATCTGGCCCAGATCCTCCGGCGTTGCCCGGTTGGATTCCTCGGCCTGGACGATCACATCATACTCCCGCCCCCGATCTATGTAAGTGGTTACCTGCCGTGAGGCAAGCATGGTCTGTAAGGTAAGGCCGACGTCTTCTACCGTAATATCCAGATCCGCCGCCCGCTCCCGGTCGATATTGACCCGCAGTTCAGGCCGGGTCAGCTCGAAGTCGGTGTCCAGATTCTGCAGATTCGGGTTTTCCTTGGCCCGTTCCACGATTTCCTCGCTCCAGGCCTGCACCGATTCATAGTCCGGACCCGCTACCACAAACTCAACTGCCTGACTGAAACCCCGTTGGCCCAGACCCGGCGGATTCACAGCCACGGTCCGGATGCCAGACACATCGGCCAGTTTCTTGCGGATTTCGCTGGTCACTTCCTGCTGCTTGATGTCCCGCTCTTCCCAGGGCACCAGGCCCATGATCAGGAACGCATTATCCTCCTCGTTGCGGAACCCGACGATGGAGAGCAGGCGATTGGCGATGCCCTCATCCAGATACGGCAACAAAGACTCTTCCACCTGGCGCACGTAGTGATCGGTGTATTCCACCGTTGAGCCCCGGGGCGCGCTGGTAGGCATGATAATCACCGCACGGTCTTCGGTCGGCGCCAGTTCCTGGGGCAATTTGGGGTAGACCACGGCCGCAATGACCAGCCCCACCAGACCGAGGCCCAGCAACAGGCCCGGCTGCCTGAGAGAGAACTGCAACAATCTGCGGTAACCGTTGGTCAGGCCGTTCAGGACCTTCTCGCTGGCCGCCCACAGACGATGCCCCTCTGCCGATTCCGGGCTGTGCCTGAGCCACTTGGAGCACAGCATCGGTGCCAGTGTCAGGGCAACAAGACTGGAAAACACCACCGCCGCAGCCAGGGTGAACCCGAATTCGGCAAACAGCCGGCCGATATTGCCGCCCATGAACGAAATGGGCACGAACACCGCCACCAGGGTCAGGGTGGTGGCAATCACTGCAAAGGCAACCTGTTTTGCGCCCCGATAGGCGGCCAGCAAGGGCGGTTCACCTTCATCAATGCGGCGCTGGATGTTTTCCAGCATCACGATCGCGTCGTCCACCACCAGGCCAATGGCGAGGATCACCGCCAATAGCGTCAACACGTTAATGGAAAAACCGAGAAAGCCGAGGCCGATAAACGCACCAATCACCGCCACCGGAATGGTGACGGCAGGAATCAGGGTGGCGCGCCAGGAACGCAGGAACAGGAAAATCACCAGGATAACCAGGGACACCGCGATGGCCAGCGTGGTGACCACTTCCTTGATCGAGGCACGAATGAAGATGGATTCGTCGTAGCTTTCCGCGATGGTGACTTCCGGCGGCAGGGTTTCGCGGATTTTCTCCAGCTCGGCACGGACCGCATCCGAAACAGCCACGGTGTTGGCCTTGGACTGGCGAATAATCCCCATGCCGATGGCGGTCTGGCCGTTGGCGCGCAGGCGGCTGACATCCGACTCCACGCCCATCTGGACATTGGCCACTTCCCCGAGCCGCAACAGATCATTGCCATCCCGTCGAATCACCAGCTCGCGGAACTCTTCCACATTCGACAGCCGGCCTTCGGCACGAACCGTGAAGTTGCGGGTGGAGGAATCCACCGATCCGGCCGGCAACTCCACGTTGTTGGCCCGCAGGGCCCGTTCAACTTCCGCCACGGTGATATCCCGGGCCGCAAGCCGCTCACGATCCAGCCACACCCGAATGGCGTAGCGCCGTTCGCCACCAATACGCACATCGGCAACACCGTCGAGCACCGACAGACGATCCGCCAGAACCCGGTCAGCAAAGTCGCTGAGCTCGGCACTGTCCCAGACATCACTGCGCAGGGTCACCCACATCATCGGGCGGGCATCGGAATCCGCCTTACGGACAACAGGCGGATCGGCCTCATCCGGCAGCTGGTTGGCGACACGGGACACCGCATCACGGACATCATTGGCGGCAATATCCACATCCCGGGCCGTGGTGAATTCGATGCTGGTTCGGGATTCGCCCTGCTCGGTGGAGGATTCGATGGAGCGAATACCCTCGATGCCACTGATGGCGCCCTCGATCACCTGGGTAATCTGGGTATCCACCACTTCGGCCGCCGCGCCGGTGTAATCGGTGGATATGGAAACGACCGGTGGGTCGATATCCGGGTATTCCCGCACTGGCAGGCCCAACAGGGCTGCCAGCCCGAACACCACGATCAGGAGACTGAGAACCGTTGCAAATACCGGCCGCTTGATGGAAACGTCAGATAGGACCACCGGTTACGACTCCCGGGCCGAAATAAAACGGTTCTCGGGGATGGCCTTGTCATTTTCAAGTACCCGGACCCGGTCGCCGCTGCTCAGCCGATCCTGACCGGTCACGATAACAGGATCGTCCTGGCTTAAACCTTTCGAAACCTCGACAAAACCGGGCATGCGCGACCCCAGGTTGACCGAAACACGCCGGGCGACACCGTCTTCAGCGACAAACACATACTGTTCGTCACCGCGGATCATCACCGCCTGTTCGGGGATCACCAGTGCTTGCCGTTCCCGAAGCGTCAGGGTCGCTGACATGAACTGCCCCGGGCGGAGCAGCCCGTCCGGATTATCGATCAGTGCCCGCACCGGCAGCGACCGGCTCAATTCGCTAATCCTCGACCCCAGCTCAACCAGCTGGCCGGAAAACGTCTGATCCGGATAGGCGGGAGATGCGCCGCGAACCTCTTGTCCACGACTCACCTGCCCCAGAAAACGTTCCGGAATCGAAAAACCCAGCTCCATACGGTCTGTGGCATCGAGAGTGGTTACCGAGGTTCCAGCGGTGATGTAGGCCCCCACACTGATATCACTCAATCCGACCACACCGGAAAACGGCGCTTCTATCCGGTGATTCTCCAGGCGCACTCGTGCCGACTGGCGCTGGGCCTCCGCCACATCGACGGCCGTTCTCAGTTCATCCACCTGGGACTGGGAAATACTGTTGTTGGAGCGCAACCGCTGCGCCCTCTCGAACTGCCGGCGGGCATCCGCCAGTTGCGCCTCGATCACCTGCAGATCCGCCCTGGCCTGGCGATCGTCCAGCCGCAGCAGCACCTCGCCCTGCTCGACCCGGCGGCCGGTTTCCAGGTTCAGTTCTACCACCCGGCCACTGACTTCCGTGGTCAATTCCACCGCGTTCAGGGCTTTCAGACTGCCAACGGCGTTGACCACATCACGCACCCTATCCATCTGCGGAAGCATGGTGTTAACCGCGCTCGCGGGACGCTCACCACCGCCCTGGGCGGCATCACCATCGTCCAGGTTCTGGTAGACAAAGGCACCACCGACGGCCACAGCCACCAGCACCAACGCAATCAACCACTGCTTCCACATAGGACTTCCAGTTATTCCGGGTTTTAGTTAGTCGTCAGTTCTTTTTTCTGGATCACCAGTACTACTTCACCCACGTCGATGCCCCACTTGCTCATGGTGGTCTGGTTGATCAGCGTGTCGGGCGTAATCAGGTACATCCAGTCGTCCATCCGCACATCCAGGGTACCGTCACCGTAGGCCACGCGGAGAAGGTAATTCATATGAATGGCATTGCCGCTCCAGCGCATGGTTCCTGGTTCAACCACATCGCCAGCATCGGCATGATACCCCTCGTCGATCGGCGTCAGGGTCCAGACCCGCGTCTGCACCTCGCCGTCATCGAAGCGGAACACCTCATCCAGGGTGCCCACACCCTCATCGTCCCACGACGCGCTGATGTCCGCATCGAAGGTGCGGATCACCTCTCCGGAGAAATTCTTGACCACTCCCCGGGCGGAAAGTTCGCCGGTGAAAAACTCTTCAGGAACCAGCTCGGGCGTGCGGTCTGCGTAGTCCTCAAGGGAGGGGCTGGCACAGCCACTGAGCAACAGTGCCGAAGCCAGTACCCAGAGTATAGGTGTCGACAGACGTTTCGATATCTCAGTTAACAGGCTTTGCATGACTTTTACACTCTCCGAACAGGTTTATTGCGGATCTACGAACAATTAAATACGTCTCAATCGACTCTAGCGATCAGCAACAGGAATGGCCGGAGTCTGGCTACGTCATTTCGGCCAATTGTCCATTCTGACAGTCCGCTGAGCTCTTTTCGTCAATGGCAGTGCGCGGCTATTGGCGTAAAACAGCGGGTAATGGGCAGAGATTGCCCACCTGAGATACCGAGAAAGAGACAGAGGATTCCGCTATGCCGGTTTACAAGGCGCCCCTGCGCGACATGAAATTTCTGCTGAACGAAGTGTTCGACTACCCGGGCCATTACGCTACCCTTGCCAGCGGTGAAAACGCCACACCGGATATCGTGGATGCAATTCTCAGCGAATGCGCAAAATTCTGTGAGGAAGTACTGAGCCCACTCTATCTCTCCGGCGACGAGGAAGGCTGCAAACTCGAGAACGGTGAGGTCACGACACCCGCCGGTTATCGCGAAGCCTACCAGCAATACGCCATGGGTGGCTGGCAGGGACTGTCGGCACCGGAGGAATATGGCGGCCAGGGCCTGCCGGCGTCCATGGGATTGCTGAAGCAGGAAATGATGGGCACCGCCAACTGGCCCTTCTCCATGTACCCCGGCCTGTCCCTCGGCGCCATGAATACCATTTTTCTGCACGGTTCCGACGAACAGAAGCAGACCTACCTCGCGCCACTGACCGAGGGTCGCTGGGCCGGCACCATGTGCCTGACCGAACCCCAGTGCGGCACCGATCTGGGCCAGGTAAAGACCAAAGCCGAACCCCGGGCCGACGGCAGTTACCGTCTGACGGGCACCAAGATATTCATTTCCTCCGGTGATCACGATCTGACCGAGAACATCGTCCATATTGTCCTCGCCCGTCTGCCGGATGCGCCCAAGGGCACCCGGGGCATCAGTCTGTTTATCGTGCCCAAGTTCCTGCCCGACAGTCAGGGCGGCGTGGGGGAACGCAATGCTGTGGTCTGCGGCAGCCTGGAAAAGAAGATGGGGATCAAGGCCTCGGCCACCTGTGTGCTGAATTTCGACGGGGCCACCGGGTATCTGATCGGGCCCGAGAATGAGGGCCTCAACTGCATGTTCACCTTCATGAACACCGCCCGGATTGGCACCGCAATCCAGGGTGTCGGGCCGGCGGAGCTGTCCTATCAGTGGGCGTTGGCCTATGCCAAGGACCGGCGCTCCATGCGGGCACTGTCCGGCAAGAAAGAACCGGACCAGGTGGCCGACAGCCTGATCCACCATGCCGATGTGCGCCGGATGCTGCTGACCCAGAAGGCCATTGCCGAAGGCGGCCGGGCCATGCTCTATTACGCCGCCCGCCTGGCCGACCACATGGTGGAAGGATTCACCGAAGGCGACGAGAAAAAGGCCGACAAATACGACGACAAGCTCGGCTTCCTGACGCCGATCCTGAAAGGCTTTCTTACCGAACTCGGGAGCGAGGCGGCCAACCTGGGGGTACAGGTCTTTGGCGGCCATGGTTACATCCGGGAACACGGCATGGAGCAGATTGTCCGGGATACCCGCATCGCCACACTTTACGAGGGCACTACCGGTATCCAGGCACTGGATCTTCTGGGTCGGAAGGTCTTGCTGATGACCCAGGGCGGGGCGGTCCGCGAATTCACCCTGAAGATTGCCAATTTTGCCCGCAAGCATCTGACCGACAAACGGCTACGGCCCTGGGCCCTTGAGCTGCTCAAACTGACTGGCCAGTGGAACCTGCTGACCGTCCGGATCATGCTCGCAGCCCGCAAGGACCGGGATGTGGTGAGCTCTGCAGCGTATGATTTCCTGATGTACAGCGGCTACGTCACCATGGCCTATATCTGGTTGCGCCAGGCCTCGGTGGCTGTGGATAAACTCGACAACGGAGGCGAGGAGTCGGCGGGCTTTTACCAGGCCAAGCTCGGGACTACCGAATTCTATTTCGAGCGCTTGCTGCCCCGGGCCCAGAGCCACGCTGCCAGCATGCTGAGCCCCAGCAAAAACCTGATGCAACTGGATGCCGAGGATCTGGCCTTTACCGGATGACTCATCCGGTCACTTTTACTCCCGGGCAAGGCCCGGGATTTTTTGCCCTTGAAATACTCCTGCCCGCCCCCACCTCACAGGTGCATTTCCGCTTCGGAGTTATTAACTTACTGAATTAAATGAAAAACCTTTGAATTCGTAAATAAAAGAAGGAGGTTCGAATATGGACAATCGTGCTGACGACTTTTATCCCACCCGCCTGGAACGCCCCACCGGAAGTTTCGAGCGCCAAGATCCTGTGGTACACAGCAAGGGTTCGGATCGAACCGATGGACCTCTGAGTGAAACCGAGCTGGCGCAATACGAGCGCGACGGCTTTCTCGTGTTCAACAGTTTTCTCGACCAGGCCACCGTTCGCCAGTTCCGGGAGGATCTGCGGGCCTACGAAGACGATGAGAGTATCCTTCGGTCCGAAGGGACGATTACCGAGCCCGGCAAGCAGGAAATCCGCTCGATTTTCGGCATTCACGAACTGTCCGATCGCTTCGACCGCCTGACCCGGGATCCGAAGATTCTGGCCATGGTACGCCAGCTTCTGGGGAGCGACGCCTATATCCACCAGTCCCGCATCAATTTCAAACCCGGCTTCCACGGCAAGGGCTTTGACTGGCACTCGGATTTCGAGACCTGGCATGCCGAAGATGGGATGCCTCGCATGCGCGCGGTCAGCTTTTCCATCGCCCTCACCGACAACACGCCCTTCAACGGCCCGCTGATGCTGATCCCCGGATCCCACAAGACCTTTGTGCCCTGCGTCGGCCGTACCCCGGAAGACAACTACCAGTCATCCCTGAAAAAACAGGAGCTGGGCGTTCCCAATGATCGTGACCTTGCCGACATGGCGGACCAATACGGCATCAAGGCCCCCACCGGTCCCGCCGGCTCGCTGATCATTTTCGAATGCAACACGCTGCATGCCTCCAACGCCAATATGTCGCCCTGGCCCCGCAGCAATCTGTTCTTCGTTTATAACAGTGTCGAAAACCAGCTCCAGGCCCCATTCTGTGGCAACAAACCGCGGCCGGATTTCCTCGGTAATCGCAGCAACACCAAGGCACTGGCGCCAGTATCAGACGACGAACGCCGGAAAACCGGGTAAGACTGTGCTCCCTGGAACGAAAAGAGGGAGGCCGGTGCCGGCCTCCCTCTGTTTTCAATGGGTCAGCTTACTGCAAGGCTGACATAGGCGCCGGTTTGGGCGTGGAGTCGGTGCTTGGCGGCAGCTCCGGATACTGGATTTCCGGAATGTTGCCCGTCAGGGTTTTCAGGAAGGCCACAATGGACTGGACTTCCTCATCATTCAGCTCAGTACCAAGCTGGGAGGTGCCCATAACCGCCACGGCCTCCTCAAGGCTCCATACGGCTCCGGAATGGAAGTAGGGCGCTGTCAGCTCAATATTACGAAGCGGTGCCGCGCGGAATACATACTCGTCGGACGCCGTCTCGGTTACCGCAAACCGGCCTTTATCGCCGCTTGGCAGGATCTCGGCCCCGGGCCGGGTGACCAGTCCGAATGGGTAGTAATCCTGGCCACCGAAGTTGGTACCGCCATGACAGGCTGCACAGCCCTTGTTCATGAATAACGCCAGCCCTTCTTTCTCGGTTTCATTCAACGCGCCACCATCGCCCCGCAGGTATTTGTCGAACGGAGCATCCGGTGTGATCAATGTTGCTTCAAACGCCTCGATGGCCGTTGCCATATTGTCGAAGGTTACCGGGTCTTCCTCGCCGGGGAAGGCATCCTCAAACTTGGCGACATACTCCGGCATACTCTTGAGGGTGGAAACAACCCGCTCTGGCGTGCTGCTCATCTCAACGCCAGCCTGCACCGGGCCCTTGGCCTGTTCTGCCAGATCGGCAGCCCGGCCATCCCAGAACTGGGCGGCGTTAAAAACGGCATTGAAGACCGTGGGCGAATTCCGGGGCCCTTTCTGCCAGCCGTGCCCGATGGACGTGGGCAGATAGTCATGACCACCCATCCCTACGTTGTGGCAGGTGTTGCAACTGATCAGATGGCTGGAGGACAGGCGTGGCTCAAAGAACAGCATTTTTCCCAACTGTACCTTGTCCGCGGTGAGCTCGTTGCCATCAATGACAGGTGGATACTTTGGCACTGCGTCGAACATGGTCCGCGCCTGATCCCGTAATTCATCGGCGACAACAGGTGCTCCCAGCGTACCCAGGCTGAAGGCCAGGGCTATGCCCAAGGTCGTTTTCTTCATGGTGATCTCCCTCTGCTTCATTGCATACCGTTTCTATGTTCAAAGCTAACAGAACGGTAATGTCAGTGAAGTAAAGGAAGAGAGGAAAACAAGAAAAGCGGTTCATTTATTGACGTCTGTCAATCAACACCCGTAATACCCCCTATGACCCGGATGGGCGCAGTCATTCTTCCAGCTTACTTACCAATACAGAAGCTGCTGAAAATTTTCCCTAGAAGCTCATCCGGGGTGAGATGCCCGGTGATCTCGCCCAGACTGTCCTGGGCGGCCCTTAGATCTTCAGCGAGTAACTCGCCGGCCCCGAATCCTTCCAGCTGGCTCTGGCCCTGAATCAGCAGGGCCTGGGCTCGTTCCAGGGCATCCAGGTGCCGGCGGCGGGCCAGGAAACCGCCTTCGGTGGTGCTAGCAAAGCCCATGCATTGCTTGAGATGGTCCCGAAGGATTTCGAGCCCTTCGGCGGATTTGGCCGCCAGGCGGATCACCGGCACGCTCTGGTGATCCTCGGCACTGATTCCGACTGGTTCTCCGGACAGATCCACCTTGTTGCGAATAACCGTCACCGGTGCGTTGGCCGGTAGCTGGTCAATGAAATCCGGCCAGATCTCATGGGGACTGGTTTTGTCGGTGGTGGTGGCATCCACCATCAGAAGGATGCGGTCGGCCTGGCGGATTTCATCCCAGGCCCGGGCGATACCAATCTGCTCCACTTCATCGGGGCTGTCCCGAAGACCGGCGGTATCGATAATGTGCAGCGGCATTCCATCGATGTGGATATGTTCCCTCAGGACATCCCGGGTTGTGCCCTCGATAGCGGTGACAATGGCAGCCTCGCGACCGGCCAGGGCATTGAGCAGACTGGATTTTCCGGCATTGGGCCGGCCACCAATGACCACTTTCATGCCGTCTCGCAGAATGGTGCCCTGCTGGGCTTCCGCCAGGATTTTCTCGAGCCGGTCCAGCAGGCTCTGGAGGTCGCTGGCCACCTTGCCGTCGGCCAGGAAGTCGATCTCCTCCTCGGGAAAATCGATCGCCGCCTCAACGTAAATTCGCAGGTGAGTAACCGCATCCACCAGATCTTCGATCTGACGGGAAAATACCCCCTGCATGGAACGAACGGCACAGCGGGCGGCCTGTTCCGAGCTGCTTTCAATCAGATCGGCAATGGCTTCGGCCTGGGCCAGATCCAGTTTGTCGTTCAGAAATGCCCGCTCGGAGAACTCGCCCGGCCGGGCCAGTCTTGCTCCCCTGCCACAGACCTCCCGCAACAGAAGATCGAGAATCACCGTGCCGCCGTGGCCCTGCAGTTCAAACACGTCCTCCCCGGTGAACGAATGGGGGTTGGGGAAAAACAGCCCAATGCCCTCATCAATGAGCTCGCCCTGGCTGTCATGGAACGGACCGTAATGGGCATAACGGGGTTTGGGCTCGAACCCCAGCATCTGTTGGGCAATGGTCCGAGCCCTGGGACCGGACACGCGAACGATGCCCACACCAGCCTGTCCCGGCGCGGTGGCTATGGCTGCAATGGTGTCAGAACTCTGGCTCATGTTTTATCCACAGGCTGAAAACAACAAAGGCTCCACAGAGGAGCCTTTGCCGGGTCGGTTCGGGCACCGGTCAGTGCTTCTTGCCGGCCATTTCTGTTTCGATCTTGCGGGTAATGTACCACTGCTGGGCAATGGACAGAATGTTGTTCACCAGCCAGTACAGAACCAGACCGGCCGGGAACCACAGGAAAAACACGGTGAAGATCAACGGCATCATCTTCATGATCTTGGCCTGCATGGGGTCCGGCGGCGTCGGGTTCAGGCTCATCTGCAGGAACATGCTGGCGCCCATCAGGATCGGCAGGATGAAGTAGGGATCCATCACCGACAGATCCTGAATCCACAGCATGAAGGGCGCATGGCGCAGCTGAACACTTTCGAACAGAACCCAGTACAGGGAAATGAACACCGGCATCTGAACCAGGATCGGCAAGCAGCCACCGAGCGGATTGATCTTCTCCCGCTTGTACAGTGCCATCATTTCCTGGGACATGCGCTGTCGGTCGTCACCGTACAGTTCCTTTAGCCGGGTCAGCTGCGGCGCGACTGCGCGCATCTTGGCCATGGATTTGTAACTGGTGGCGGACAGATGGAAAAACACCGCCTTCACCAGGACCGTCAGCAGAATGATGGCGACGCCCCAGTTGCCAACCAGACCATGGAACCATTCCAGAATGATGAACAATGGCAGTGAGATGAAGAACAACCAGCCGAAATCAACGGTACGGTCAAGGTTTGGCGCCAGGCTCTCGAGACGATCAATAATCTTGGGACCGACGTAGGCGCGGGCGCCAACCTCGGCGGTCTCACCCGGCGCCACGCTGGTTGCCGGGTAGACAAACCCCATTACATAGTTGTTGCCACGACGCGTGGTCTGGAACTGGGCCGGGATGTCCCGCTCGGGTACCCAGGCAGACAGGAAGTAATGCTGGAGGAATGCCAGCCAACCGTTGGTAACCGACTGGTTGATCTGGGTTTCCTGCAGGTCGCTGAAATCAAACTTCTCGTACGGATCTTCAGGTGAGCTGATCACCAGCCCAAGAAATGCCTGGATGCCCATGCTGGTCTGGGAGGTCGGGTCCGGAGACTGGTCACGAACGATCTTGCCGGTGAAATTGGCCTGCCAATTGTCACTAGACTGGTTGTTCACCAGGTACTTGACGCCAATCTCATAACTGTTGCGCTCGAACAGATAGCGCTTGGTGATCTCGACGCCGTTATCGGTGGTGTAAGTCAAGTCAACCTGAAGTTGGTTGTTACCTTCAGCCAGCTCATAGCTGGAGGCTTCGGCACTGTAGACAGGAGCGGAGCCGTTCTTACGGCTGTCAGGACCATCACGACCGATCAGGCCGCTTTCCAGAACGTAAAGACGGTTCTGGGTATTGTTCAGGAGTGTGAGCGGTTCTTTGCTGTTAAGCGACTTGTCGTAGTTGAGTAGCTGAGCCTTCACGACGTTGCCACTCACCCGATCAATCTGCAGATCGTACACATCGGTGCGAACCGTGATGAACTGATTACTGACCGTGGTGTTGTTTTCCGTTGAGCTGACTACAGCCTGTCCCGTTTCCGGAGTCGTGAATTCGCCATCACCGTCCACCTGCGCTGCATTGTCTTCCGGGAGCACCATATCGTCTGAACCGGCCATGCTGCCGTTCGACTGTGAAGGCTGGGATTCAGCGACTTGAGCCGTCTGCGGCTGCTGGTGGTAGTCCTCATTCCAGGCAAGCACCATCAGATAACTGACAATAGCCAGGCCGGCAAATAATACGATGCGTTGAATATCCATAGAGTTACTGTCTGGTCTGGGTTGTTGTGTGGGAATGATCAGCGTGTACGCAGTTTGCGACGGCTTCCTGACTCCGGGGGTCTACGGTTCCCGGTACTGGATCATAACCGCCTTCCGCCCAGGGATGACACCTTAACAGACGCCGGATTGCGAGAAATAATCCTTTAAGCGCGCCATGGTGGGTTATGGCTTCAACGGCGTATTGTGAGCAGGTGGGGTAGTGGCGGCAGTGGCTGGCCATCAGTGGACTGATTGCGTACTGGTAGAAGCGGATGGGCAGAAGCAGGAGCTTACGCATTAACCCGTTCCTCGACCGGCAGTCTCTGATGTCGCTGCCAAAGATGGCTGAGATTGAGCGTACTTTTTCTTGAGACGTCGCCAGAGATCGTCCATGGACGCGCGCAGCGACGGGTTGTCCAGCGATACCAGCCCTTGGCGTCCCAGAACTACCAGGTCGAGACCGGGTAGATCCGTCTGGTGCCGGAAGCTTTCTCTGACTTGGCGTTTAACCCGGTTTCTCTGGACAGCAAGCTTCAGGTTCTTCTTTGAGAAGATCAAACCGATCCTGGCGTGACCGAGGTTGTTCGGTGTTGCCAGGATCAGAAAATTCCGGTGTGGAACCTTCAGCTGCACGTCGTTGAAGACTTTGCCGTAATCAGCTGGTCGCAGGAGACGATGTGATTTCGGGAAACTCAAAGCCTTCATGAGGCAATCAGAGCTTACGCGGACAGACGTGCGCGGCCCTTGGCACGACGACGGGAAATAACCTTGCGACCGTTGGCAGTGGCCATACGGGCACGGAAACCGTGAACGCGCTTACGCTTCAGGACGCTTGGTTGAAACGTTCTTTTCATGGTGATGATCTCACAATTCGTAAGTTGGAAATTCAGTAACTGGCTGGAAAATGAACAGCCAAAACAGGAGCGGCATTCTATGCAAATACCGGTGGGAATTCAATGCTTATTGCTAGTGGGTTGTGCGCATGCTGGTAATTCCGCAACGCCTTGGCCAGGTAATAAATTCAGTAAGTCTTTTTAGAATTCTTTTAAGGATTAATTATTACTGTTATTAGCATCGAGGGTTTTTGTGGATAAGCCAAAAAAATTATTAAAAAACAGATCACTGAAAGGTTTATAAGGGTATTGATAAGGTGGCCTGAGTTCTGTGGACGATCGCAGGGCGGAATGTGGGTAAGTCGGGTTTGGTGGATTCACTCAAGTTATCCCCGTTTGCGTCCCGGGGTTCCTCACAGGGTTAAACCCGGCCTGTACACACAGGGCTGTGGGTAACTTCTCAAGAAGATATTTTCTGTACACAAGGTTGTAGGTAAGTTTGTAAAAATCTGAAATTTAAGGAGATTAATTTCCACAGGCTGTTCATGAACCGGCTTTGGCTCTTTCACTGACAGGCCGGTCGGGTTAGAATCCGGAGTCATCTCACTGGACAGGAAGTCCCTTGTCCGTTCAGAGACATTTCAGGGTTATCGGGAGCAGGCTGTCGTGCCAAACAGTATGTGGCATCAATGTCTTGAAGTACTCCGGGACGAGTTTCCCGCACAACAGTTCAATACCTGGCTCAGGCCCCTGCAATCCGATCATCGGGAGGGGCAGCTGATGTTGTTCGCGCCCAACCGTTTCGTAATGGATTGGGTTAATGAAAAGTATCTGAGGCGCATCGAAGAGGTGCTGAAGGATCTGAACGGCGGGCAGGCTCCCCGGGTCAATATGAAAGTGGGGTCGGCACCCCGCGAAGATGAACCTGTCAAACGCTCGGAAGCACCGGCGCCTGTTAATGGACAGGTCCATGAAGAAGCTGGCAGCCGGGTTACGGAAGAAGAGAAGGGTGTGGCTGCCACCGTAGCCGGTTCTCCCTCTGTTCGGCCGAAAAGCGGTAATGAGCGGCGCCCAGTCCAGGTGGAAGGTGATATCAAGCACCAGAGCTTCCTGAATGAGGGATTTACCTTCGAAACCTTTGTTGAAGGTAAATCCAACCAACTGGCACGTGCCGCCTCCATGCAAGTGGCCGAGAATCCGGGTGGTGCCTACAACCCATTGTTCCTGTATGGCGGTGTTGGTCTGGGTAAAACACACCTGATGCACGCCATCGGAAATGAAATTGTCCGTCGGAATCCCAAAGCCAAAGTGGCTTATCTCCGTTCGGAACGGTTTGTGGCGGACATGGTGAAAGCGCTGCAGCTGAATGCGATCAATGAGTTCAAGCGCTACTACCGGTCGGTGGATGCGCTGTTGATCGACGATATCCAGTTCTTTGCCCGTAAGGAGCGCTCCCAGGAAGAATTCTTCCACACCTTCAATGCGTTGTTGGAGGGGGGTCAGCAGGTTATCGTGACCTGTGACCGTTTCCCGAAAGAAATTGTCGACATGGAAGAGCGGCTCAAATCCCGGTTTGGCTGGGGTCTCACTGTGATGGTTGAGCCACCGGAACTGGAAACGCGGGTGGCGATTCTGATGAAGAAGGCCGACCAGGCCAATGTGAAGCTTAGCAGCGAAGCGGCCTTCTTTATTGCCCAGAAAATTCGTTCCAATGTCCGGGAGCTTGAAGGAGCGCTGCGCCTGGTGATAGCGAATGCTCACTTTACCGGTTCGGAAATCACCCCACCGTTCATCCGTGAAAGTTTGAAAGACCTGTTGGCGCTGCATGAGAAACAGGTGAGCATCGATAATATTCAGCGCACGGTGGCGGAGTACTACAAGATCAAGGTGGCCGATCTGCTCTCCAAGCGTCGAACACGAACGGTCACCCGGCCCCGGCAGGTGGCCATGGCGCTGTCGAAGGAACTGACCAATCACAGTCTGCCGGAGATTGGCGACGCGTTTGGCGGTCGCGACCATACCACCGTGTTGCATGCGTGCAAGAAAATCGTGGAACTGCAGGAGACTGATCCGGGCATCCGCGAGGATTATCAGAATTTTATGAGACTGCTGACCACCTGATGCAGGGCGTTGGCGAATAACATTCACCCTTCCAACATAAAGAAAGCTGAGTGCCATGAAACTGACGATCAGCCGTGAATCCCTGCTTACCCCGCTGCAAAGTATTGCCGGCGTGGTGGAAAAGAAACAGACCATGCCCGTGCTGTCCAACGTGTTGCTGGTGGCCGAGGACAATACCCTGACCTTGACCGGTACCAACATGGAAGTGGAACTGGTGGCGCGGGTAACACCGGTACATGTGGATCAGCCCGGGCGGATTACCGTACCGGCCCGCAAGCTGTCCGATATCTCCCGGGCCCTTGGTGATGAAGCGCCAATGGAGTTGTCCCTTGAAGGCGATCGGTTGCATCTGCGCTGTGGCGCCAGCCATTTCACTTTATCCACACTGCCGGCCGAACATTTTCCGAATGTGGAAGACGAAGACGAGAGTTTCCGTCTGGAGCTGCCCCAGAAAGAACTTGGCCGGATGCTGGACGCAACGGCCTTCGCGATGGCCCAGCAGGATGTTCGTTACTACCTGAACGGCCTGTTGCTGGAAGTGGACAAGGACCACGTTCGGACGGTGGCCACCGACGGTCACCGACTGGCCATGGCACACTTGGAACTGGCAACCAATTGCCCGGAGTTGCGACAGGTAATTGTCCCGCGCAAAGGGGTTCTGGAGCTTTCCCGTCTGCTCGACGATGTGGAAACACCGGTCACTCTGGTTATTGGTGACAATCATCTACGGGCGACGGTTGGGTCTTATACCTTCACGTCGAAGCTCATCGAGGGCAAATTCCCCGATTACAACCGAGTTATTCCCCGTGGTGGCGACAAGGTAGTTCTGGCCGATCGCGCGACGCTGAAGAATACCCTCCAGCGTGCAGGGATTCTGTCGCATGAGAATATCCGGGGTGTGCGACTGAACCTGGCATCCAATGAGCTCCAGGTGTTTGCCAACAACCCCGACCAGGAACAGGCCGAAGACGCGCTGCCGGTGGACTATCAGGGCGAATCACTCCAGATCGGGTTTAATGTAGGCTATCTGGTGGATGTCATGAACGCGCTGGATGAGGATCAGGTAAAGATTACCCTGTCCAACCCGAACAGCAGTGCGTTGATCGAGGCGCAAAATGATAACCGCTGCCTCTATGTCGTCATGCCCATGAGGCTGTAGGAGGAGAATCGATTGATGGGTACCGTAACGAATGGAATCAAAGGCGCCTTCCGGATTGGCCAGACTGTGTCGGTACTCGGGCGCACCGGGATCAATTGGCTGCGGGGGGATCGGCCTCCTACGCCCAGGCTGTTAAGGCAGACGTTTGAATCACTCGGTGCGACCTACATTAAGCTGGGTCAGTTTATTGCCAGCTCTCCCACGTTTTTCCCCAAGGAGTATGTGGAGGAATTCCAGTACTGTCTCGATAAGACCCCTAACCTGCCCTTTGGTGTGATCAAGAAGATCATCCGGGAGGAACTGGGTCGACCGCTGGATGAAGTCTATGCGGAAATTGATCCGGTGGCGCTGGCGTCGGCCTCGATTGCCCAGGTTCACGCCGCCCGATTGGTGACCGGTGAAGAAGTGGTGATCAAGGTCCAGAAGCCGGGGGTGGAGAACATTTTGCTGACGGATCTGAACTTTCTGTATCTGTCTGCCCGCATTCTTGAAACCTTGGCGCCGAAACTGTCCTGGACTTCCATGTCCGGTATTGTGGAGGAAATCCAGCGGACGATGATGGAAGAGTGTGACTTCATCAAGGAAGCCAACAACCTGAAGGTGTTCCGGGATTTCCTGCACGACACTCATAACGAAGATGCGGCGGTGCCAAGGGTGTTTGAGCACTGCAGCACTCGCCGGATTTTGACCATGGAACGCTTCCACGGTGTTTCCCTGACGGATCTGGAAAGTATTCGCGGCTATGCCCGCGATCCGGAACGCACGTTGATCACCGCCATGAACACCTGGTTTGCCAGCCTGACTCAGTGCGAATTTTTCCACGCGGATGTCCACGCCGGTAACCTGATGGTTCTGAAGGATGGCCGGGTCGGTTTTATTGATTTCGGGATTGTCGGTCGGATCAAGCCGGACACCTGGCAGGCGGTCAGTGATTTTATTTCGGCGGTCATGGTCGGCAACTTTGAGGGGATGGCTGATGCCATGATCCGTATCGGCATTACGCGCCAGACGGTTCGGGTTGAAGACCTCGCGGGGGATCTTAGAAGACTGTATCAGCAGATGGACAAGATGGTGCCGGACGAAGTGCCCTATGAGGCGGACCAGGCGGAGGATGACGTTAATCACATTCTCATGGACATGGTTAAGATCGGTGAAAGCCATGGTCTCCATTTCCCCAGGGAGTTTGCCTTGCTGTTGAAACAGTTCCTGTATTTCGATCGCTACGTTCACATCCTGGCTCCGGAAATGGACGTGTTTATGGACGAACGGTTGAATATGCTCCACTAAGGCTGTCGCCTTGAGCGAGTGGCTTTTGTACACTAGGGCAGCGTTACTGAAGGGAGGTAACGCTGCCTTTTTCGTTCTACGAGTGTTCCGGTTCCTTCCCCTCCCCTTCGAGTTTGCTTTTCTATGGCGCTTGTAAAATTCCAGACTGAAAATTTTCGCAATCTGTCGTCTGCGCCCGTCAGTTTTTCGCCTTCCTTCAATCTGCTTTATGGAGAAAACGGCAGCGGTAAAACCAGCGTTTTGGAAGCAATTGGTTACCTGGGATTGGGACGCTCCTTTCGAGTGAATCGACACCAAGCGGTGGTCAGTCATGGCCAACAACGACTCACGGTGTTCGGCGGTCTGGATCATGGTCTCGAGGGAAATAGCCAGGGTAATGACTGTGAACTTGTGCATCGGCTTGGAATAGCCCGGGATGTGGGGCAGAAGGAAACGGTGTTGCGGGTGGATGGCGAAGCGGTTCGCAGCTTGTCCGGTCTTGCAAAACATCTCCCGGTATCGGTCATAGACCCTGGTGTGTTTGATGTGGTTGCGGGCGGGCCGGGAAAGCGCCGGCAGTTTCTGGATTGGTTAGTGTTCCACGTGGAACCTTCGTTCGGATCTGTGTGGCAGCAATGCCAGAGAGTTACATCACAGCGGAATCAAACGCTGAGAAATGGTAGACTAGACGAAGCTTTAATGCGGGTCTGGGACCATCAGTACGCTACCCTGAGTGAACGTATTACCGAGGCTCGTTCCGGCACCTTTGACCGGTTCAAGGCGGCTTTTGAAAAGCTGGTTGGGGAAGTAGAAGTCCCCTGGACCGAAGGGCTCAAGCTTGAATACTACCCGGGCTGGGACGTCACTCGTCCACTGGTGGAATTGCTTGGAGACCACCGGGAGCAGGAGCGAAAGGTTGGACACACCCTGTATGGTCCCAACCGTGCGGATATCCGGTTGAAGTTTCAGGGAAGGCCTGTTGCCGAAACCTTCTCCCGGGGCCAGCAGAAAACCCTGGTGATTTTGATGAAGATTGCCCAAGGCATGGTGTTGAGTGACATGGGCAAGCAGGTGACGTTTTTGTTGGACGACATCAACGCCGAACTGGATGAGGGGCATAGGGCCATGCTCGCCAGCAGGTTGCAGGCATTACGTTGTCAGGTGTTTATTACGTCTATCGAGCGTCCCCTGGTGGAGCAGCTCTGGCCCGACGGTAAGGCACCGGATTACAGATTGTTCCACGTGGAACATGGCAAATTGACGGAAGAATAAGACCGGTGCGAGGAACCAGAAAGCCCCGGCCTATCACGCTTCAGGAGTTTCCGAATGAGTGAATCGAACTACAATTCCTCCAGTATCAAAGTCTTGAAAGGACTGGATGCGGTGCGAAAGCGGCCAGGCATGTACATCGGGGATACCGATGATGGTACCGGCCTGCACCACATGGTCTTTGAGTTGGTGGATAACTCCATCGATGAAGCGCTCGCGGGCTACTGCTCGGAGATTGGTGTGATTATTCACCCGGACGAGTCGGTGACGGTCAAGGATAACGGCCGTGGAATTCCGGTCGATCTGCATGAAGAGGAAGGCGTTTCCGCCGCAGAAGTTATCATGACCGTGCTGCACGCCGGTGGTAAATTCGACGATAACTCCTACAAAGTGTCCGGTGGTCTGCACGGCGTCGGGGTTTCTGTAGTGAACGCACTGTCCTCCACCCTTACCCTGACCATCCGTCGCGACAACAAGGTCTACGAGCAGACTTACACTCACGGTGTTCCCAACGCGCCTCTTGCGGCGGTTGGTGAAACCGATGCCTCTGGCACCAAGGTGCATTTCATCCCGTCGCCGGAAACTTTTACCCACATCGAATTCCATTACGACATCCTTGCCAAGCGCCTTCGCGAGCTGGCATTTCTGAACAGTGGCGTGCGAATCCGTCTGACCGACGAACGCTCTGGCAAGGAAGAAGTCTTTGAATACGAAGGTGGCCTGCGAGCCTTTGTTGAGCATTTGAACGCCAACAAGACACCGATCAACCGGGTGTTCCACTTCAACCGCGAACGCGAAGACGGGATTGCCGTGGAAGTGTCCATGCAGTGGAATGATGCCTTCCAAGAGAATATCTACTGCTTCACCAACAACATTCCTCAGCGGGATGGTGGTACCCACCTGGCCGGTTTCCGCGCCGCCCTGACCCGTTCTCTCAACAACTACATTGAGCAGGAAGGTCTGGGCAAGAAAGCAAAAGTTGCCACATCAGGCGACGATGCCCGTGAAGGCCTGACCGCGATCATCAGCGTCAAGGTTCCGGATCCGAAGTTCTCCTCCCAGACCAAGGACAAGCTGGTGTCTTCCGAGGTGAAAACCGCGGTCGAGCAGGAGCTGTACCAGAGTTTTGCGGAATACCTGCAGGAGCAGCCGAACGAAGCCAAGCTGATCGTTAACAAGATGATCGAGGCTGCACGGGCCCGTGAAGCCGCCCGGAAAGCCCGGGACATGACCCGCCGAAAAGGCGCCCTGGACATTGCCGGCCTGCCCGGAAAACTGGCTGACTGCCAGGAGAAAGACCCCGCCCTTTCCGAACTTTACATTGTGGAGGGTGACTCGGCCGGCGGTAGCGCCAAACAGGGCCGCGATCGTAAAACCCAGGCCATCCTGCCGTTGAAGGGTAAGATCCTGAACGTGGAAAAAGCGCGCTTCGACAAGATGCTCTCCTCTGCGGAAGTGGGCACCCTGATTACGGCGCTGGGCTGCGGCATTGGTCGGGAAGAGTTCAATCCCGACAAGCTGCGTTACCACTCCATTATTGTCATGACAGATGCTGACGTGGACGGGTCCCACATCCGGACCCTGCTGCTGACCTTCTTGTTCCGTCAGATGCGCGAGATCATTGAGCGCGGCCACGTCTTTATCGCGATGCCACCGCTGTACAAGGTCAAGCGTGGCAAGCAGGAGCAATACCTGAAGGATGAAAAAGCCAAGGAAGCCTACCTTACCCAGACGGCACTGGAAGGCGCCCAGCTCTTTGTGAACCCCGCGGCTCCGGCCATCAAGGATTCTGCGCTGGAAACCATGGTCAAGGACTACCAGGCCGTCATGAACATGATTGGCCGCCTGTCACGGGCCTACCCAGCCAAGGTGCTGGAGCAGATGCTGCAGAACGTTACGCTCAAGCCCGAGCACCTGAAAGAAGAAGCAGAAGTGGCTCGTTGGGTCGCGCGCCTGGGTGATGGCCTGGACCTGGATACCCGGACCGGGACCAAGTACACCTTCTCGGTGACCAAGGATACTGAACGGGGTCTTTTCCTCCCGAAAGTCACGATCTATGTTCATGGCATTCCTTACGAGCACGTGTTCAGCCATGAGTTCTTTGAATCGTCCTCGTACGCGGCCATAGCCCGGATGGGTGAGACTCTGGATGGTCTGATTGAAGAAGGCGCCTTTATCCAGCGTGGTGAGCGCAAGCAGCCGGTTCTGTCCTTTGAAGGCGCCCTGGACTGGCTGATGAAAGAGGCCCAGCGTGGCCTGAACATCCAGCGCTACAAAGGGCTGGGCGAGATGAACCCGGAACAGCTGTGGGAAACCACCATGGATCCGGAGACCCGTCGGATGATGAAAGTGACGATCGAGGACGCCATCGCGGCAGACCAGATCTTCACGACGCTGATGGGCGACGACGTAGAGCCTCGTCGTGACTTTATCCAGACCAATGCTCTGGAGGTGACCAACCTGGACGTCTGATCACTGGTCCAGGTTGTCATAAAAAAAGCGGCGGAGGCTTCCAAACCTCCGCCGCTTTTTTGTGGTTGGTCTTATCGGAATATCTGAGAAACCGTTACTTCCCGGTGGTGGATTCCGAAGATTTGTTCCTTTGTTTCTCTTTTTCAGCCAGATGCGGCGCCATCACCTCTTCCAGGCTGTACCCGGTCAGACGGCGAATGGTTCGCCAAAGGTAATAGAAAATCAGCATCATCATGATCATCGAAGGAATCGCGATCATGGGATAGCTCACCAGGGTCATCCGGCCGAGCTCCTCATTGAACGCCTGGGTGCCGGATGGGCTGACAACAATCCATTTGGCCAGCACATAGTTCATGATCGATGAGAACAGGAAGGTGCCGGCGAAGAAGTAGCTGGCCTTCAGAAGACGTGCTTCGAACTCCTCCACCCGGTCGTGTTCCTCAAGCGTCTTGTGGATCTTATCCACATCCAGAACACTGGGGTTATACAATAGCGTGCGTACCAGCGGATACTTGGTTCTAGTGGAGGCCAGTACCGCCAAGCCGATGATTGCGGGAATCGCGGCCTCCTTGATGGCCAGCCAGCCGGCATCCAGTTCCAGCAGACCAATGCCACCGGTCAAGCCTACGCTGACCAGACCGAGTACTGCAATAAAGTTTTTCTTCCGGTATTTGATCAGTTCAAACAGGCCCCAGCCCAGAGGGAATGCGAGGCCTATGAGCAGCGCGTTGACGTTGCCCAGGTGCTCCTCGCTACTGAACTTCATCAGGATCACGGAGGGAATGATAATGCTGACCAGCAAATCGACCCAGGGTCTTGGTTTGTGGTCCGGTCTGTTCACGGAGCTCGGAGACGTCATGTTCTAGCCTGGTTGGTGAAACTGTAGCAGGCCGAACGGCACTGCCGGAAAACTCCCGGCAGTATACGACGAATCCGAGCTCGGACGTAACCGCTGTCAGAAGCCTCCCTGGGCGGTCATGGACGACCCAGAACCGCCGGTTTGCAGACTGTTGTTTGCTCCGGATTGCCATTCCAGTTGCGCCGAAGGATCGGATTCACTGCGCTTGATACACTTCCATTCGACGCTGCTGTCGGCGGGTATGTCAAAGGTGCCGGCCCAGGTGGGATAGTTGGAGGCATCGAGTTTCCGGGCACTGGCCGGCGACCAGTTACCTAAGTCACTGTTATTCCCAGTGATATAGACGCTCTGTCCCCAATTGGTTATCCCGTTGGCGCACTGAAAGGTAACCGATACCTTGTCAGTATCCCCGGCGTTGTCGTTGCCTGAGTTGTTGTCTCCACTATCCCCGTTGCAATCCGCGCCAACATGCAGGGCTGCAGCCTGCATTGCCGGAATATCCAGCGTAACCTGCCCACCCTGGACAGTGACACACCTGCCATCACCCGCGACGTTCCGATAGTTGCCATCGGGCAGGAAAGTGCTGAACGTGCGGGCCAGGTTGGCCCCTTCCCGGTTAATCGCCACAAAGCCTTTATCGCCACGGTTGAAGGCTATCTGATTGTTGCCGTTGTCCCACCATCCCGAGACGCCAGTTCCATCAGTCATGTTACGAAACGCCACCATATTGGCAATGGAATCCCAGCGGTGCTCACATATCCAGGCGCCGCCACATTCAGCGCTGCCATTCTGATAAACCGACTGGGCAGGCGGGCCCTGATCACCATTGGAAAACCCATAGCTGGACATCACCTTCGGGTAGCCGTAAGGCCACGCCAGCATGAACACATTGGCGAGGTTATACAGACTGCCGTCTTTGTAGGTCACCACATTACTGCCACCGGCACCATGGCCGCGCTGGTTGTCATGATTGTCGGTAAACACGACGGCGTTACCTCCGGCCAGAAAGCCCCAGCTCTCTCCAAAACTGTTCAGGTAGGCAAGTTTCTGATTTTTAAACACATTGCCAATAGAAGAGCTGTACCGGAACTCGGTGACATCGGAAGTGCCGGTGTATTCCCCAGCACTCACCGCTTCCCCGCCAAGGTCAATCACTTCCTGGAACACATATAACGGCTCGTTCACTCTCGAAAGGATCCCGCTGATGTCCCCGGGCGCCATATGCTTCGCTGCATCAATCCGGATGCCTTTCACACCGAGAGAGGTCAGGTGATTCAGATAACCGGCTATGGTGTTCTGAACGTAGGCCGCATTGGTATCCAGGTCTGGGAGGCCCACCAACTGGCAATTCCGAACCCGCCAGGCGTCGGTTCCATAATCCTCGGGATTGATACCACAGGGCGTATGGAAATCGTTACCACTGTAGACCGGAAAACTGAACGAACCGGAATCGTAGTAGGATCCAGCCGTCCCGGTCCCGGACCCATTGGCCATATGATTGATGACCGCATCAGCGTAGACGTCAACCCCGGCGGCGTTGCAGCGCTGGACCATATCCGAAAAAGCGCTGGAATCGCCACTGCGGCTATTTAACTGATAACTGACAGGCTGATACCGGGTCCACCAGGCGCCACCCTGGATATGTTCCTGAGGGGGCGATACCTGCACCGCGCTGAATCCCTTTGGCCCCAGGAAATTCTCACACTCCTGGGCAACATCACTCCACTTCCATTCGAAAAGATGGACAAACACCCCTGCCTGGGCCTGTTTCATCGGCAGGGTGGTCATGATCGCGCCAAGAGCGGCGCCGACGATAAACCGAGGTAATTGAATCATTGCATGCTCCTGTATTGTCTTTGTTTTGGTGCATCGAACAGGCACGAGAGCGTCAGTCGACGTTTCTCACCTGCTAACAGACAACATGCAGTGATCAACAATTGGCCAAAACATCCTCATAAGGATTAAAAGGGGCGTAGTGGTAGGAAGGGTATAGTGAGAGGTCACATTCGGTGGTCTGAACGCCAGTGATCAGGGTTACCCCGAACAGCCCCGGACATAAAAAAGCCGGGCTCGTGCCCGGCTTCTCTGACTCCTCACGAAGCTCAGTGCCGATCAGGCACCAACTTCCTTGAGGCTCTCTTCCACAATTGCCAGACCTTCTTCCAGCACATCGTCTTCGATGGTGACCGGCATCAGGAAGCGCAATGTGTTGCCGTACATGCCACAGCTCAGAAGAATCAGTCCCTTCTCCTTCGCTTTTTTGGTTACCGCCGCCGCCAGTTCCGGCTTCGGTGTCCGGCTTTCTTTGCTTTCCACCAGTTCGAACGCTGCCATGGGTCCAAGATTTCGGACATTGTCGACATGGGCAAACTGTTCCTGCCACTGGCTGAAGCGCTGCTTGAGCTTCTCGCCCAGCGCCTGGGATTTGCCGAGGATATCCTCTTCCTTGAACACATCAAACACGGCCAGTGCAGCGGCACAGGCTGTCGGGCTACCCGTATAGGTACCGCCCAGCGAGTTCGGGCCAGAGGCATCCATGTACTTGTCGGTGCCGACGATCGCGGATATCGGCATGCCATCGGCCATACTCTTGGCCATGGTCATCAGATCCGGTTCAACACCACTGTGCTCGATGGCAAACATCTTGCCGGTCCGGCCAAAGCCACTCTGGACTTCATCCACAACCATCAGGATGTCGTTTTCATCGCAGATCTTGCGGATTTCCTTGAGGAAACTGGTCGGTGCCGCGTAGAAACCGCCCTCACCCAAAACCGGCTCGATGACGATCGCAGCCGTGTTGTGGGCCGGGGAATCCGCCTTCATGGCCATCTTCAGGCCACGCAACGCTTCCTCTTCGCTGACCCCGTGATAAGGCACGGGATAGGGGGCACGGTAGACGGTACCGGGCATGGGACCGAAGTCTGTCTGATAAGGGGCCGCCTTGCCGTTCATCGCCATGGTGTAGAAGGTACGGCCGTGATAACCGCCGTCAAAGCAGATTACGTTGGTCTTGCCAGTTGCCGCACGGGCAATCTTCATGGCGTTTTCCAGGGCTTCGGCACCGGAGTTGGCCAACATCACCTTGGCATGGCCGCGTACCGGTACCACGCCGCTGAGTTTTTCAGCCAGCTTCACATAGCCCTCATAGGGCATGACCGTCTGGCAGGTATGCATCAGCTTGTCCAGCTGCGCCTTGACCGCTTCCACCACCTTCGGGTGGCGATGGCCAATGTTCAATACACCAATGCCGCCGGCAAAATCGATCATGCGTTTGCCGTCTGCATCCCACAATTCCGCATTCGTTGCATGGTCGGCAAACTGTTCATTGGGACTTGCCGCGCCCGCCGCAACGTAGCGTTCTTTGAGTGCCTGCAATTCTTTATTGCTCACTTTGCCATTCTCCCTGGGTTCAGGTTCGAAAGTTTCATCTAACAGTGTAAGTAGTACGGTGACAGGAAACAAACCGACTATTGCATTCCTCAGGCGGCATCGTCCCGGAATTGCAGTTTTGCCAGCCGCTGATACAGGGCATTGTGGCGAATCAGTTCGTCGTGGCTGCCTACCGCCAGCAGGCGTCCCTCGTCCAGTACAGCAATGCGGTCAGCATCACGCACGGTTGCCAGACGATGGGCAATCACCAGAGTGGTTCGCCCTGCGGTAAGAGCCGGCATGGCCTGCTGGATCAGGTTTTCGCTTTCCGCATCCAGGGCACTGGTGGCTTCATCCAGAAGCAGGATTGGTGCATCCGCCAGCAGGGCCCGGGCAATGGCAAGGCGCTGCTTCTGGCCACCTGAAAGACCGAGGCCGGCATCTCCAAGCGGCGTTTCATAGCCTTTTGGCAGGCTCTGGATGAAATCATGGGCATGGGCGATCGTCGCGGCCCGCTCGACGTCCTGCTGGCTGGCATCGGGTCTCGCGTAGCGGATGTTATCGGCCACGGTGCCATGGAACAGGGCGGGGTTTTGGGGCACCAGGGAAAAACACCGGCGCAGGGCCTCAAGAGACAGGCTCGCAGTGTCCGTACCGTCGATGAGCACCTTGCCTTCCGTCGGTTGATAGAAGTGCAGAAGCAGATCAAACAGGGTGGATTTACCAGCCCCGGACGGGCCCACCAGGGCCAGGGTCTCACCAGCCCTGACCGTTAGAGAGAAATCGGACAGCGCCGGCTTTTCGGTGCGTCCCGGATAGTTGAAGCTCAAGTGGTCGATGCGGATTTCACCTTTCACCGGTTCCGGAAGGCCTCCGGTTGCTTCTGTGCGTTCAAACGCCGGCTCGGTCTGTAATAACTCGAATAGCCGTGCTGCTGAACCGGCGGCCCTCTGCAGCTCGCCGATCACCTCACTGATGGCACCTGCGGCTACACCCACCAGCAGGCTGTAAAACACGAAGGCGGCCAGCTCGCCAGGACTGATACGGCCATTAATTACATCCAGGCCCCCAATCCAGATAACGATGCCAACAGCACCCATGACCAGGGAAATGGCCAGTGTGGTCAACCAGGCACGCTGACGGATGCGCTGACGGGCAATATCAAAAGCCCGTTCAGAAACTTCGGAGAAGTACCTGCGATCATGGGGTTGGTGATTAAAGGCCTGAACCGTCTTGATCTGGGTAAGGCTCTCGCCCACATAGCTGCCGACATCAGCCACCCTATCCTGACTGAGCCGGGACAGCGCACGAACCCTCCGGCCAAAAAACAGGATGGGCGCGATGACCAGGGGGAAGCCCAACAGAATAATGCTGGCCAGCTTGGCGTTAGTAATGAAGAGCAGCAGCAAGCCACCGATCAACATCAGGGCGTTCCGGAGGGCGATGGACACCGTGGAGCCAATCACCGACTGGAGAACCGTGGTGTCAGCCGTAAACCGCGACTGGATCTCCAGGGCCAGATTCTGTTCGAAAAAGCCCGGGTGAAGATCAATCAGGTGGTTGAACACTTTCTTGCGAATATCCGCCACCACCCGTTCACCGATCCAGGACACAAGGTAGAACCGGGCGAATGACCCGAATGCCAGGCCAAGCACCAGTACGAAGAACAGCCCGATCGCCCTGGCCAGATTCTCCGGCGACTCGGTGGCTAATCCCTGATCCACCAGGATACGTAAACCCTGCCCTAACCCCAGCGTGATACCGGCCGTGAAAACCAGCGCCACCAAGGCACCGGCGACAGCTCGGCGATAGGGGCTGATAAAGTCGATGACCAGTTTCAGGGCTTTTCGGTGACGGGTGTTGATGATGTGCCTCCTGGATACGGGGTGCTGTAGACTCCGTCAACAATACGGTTTGTACACCATATAAGACCTATCATACAGCTACGCAAGAGCGTGCGGGTGGAGCAGCTTGCCAGGACCGTCGAAAGCCAGGGATGGCTTTCGCCGAGCGTACAGGGACGTATTCACAGCGTGTCCTGGCAAGCTGCTCCACCTGCGCGCTCGATTACTCTGAAGCGAAAGGAACATGAATTGAGAGCCTACGCCGACAACGACTACCCGGCAGATCATAAACCGGACTGGAAAATCATTTCAGGCCTCTGGCCCTTCCTGGCCGAATTCCGCGGTCGGGTGATCCTGTCCCTGGCTCTGCTGGTGCTGGCCAAACTGGCCACCGTTGCCACACCCATCGCCCTGAAATACATCGTCGACTACCTGGACCAGAACCGGGGCGCCGATATGCTCCTGTGGATTCCGGTGATCCTGGTTGTCGCCTACGGTTCACTGCGCTTTGGTGCAACCCTGTTCAACGAGCTCCGGGACGCGGTGTTTGCCCGGGTGGCTGAACGGGCCATGCGCCGGGTGTCCCTGCGGGTGTTCGAACACCTGCACCAGCGGGAACTGGCCTTTCACCTGGACCGGAAGACCGGCGGCCTGGCCCGTGATATCGAGCGGGGCACCAACGGCATCAGCTTCCTGCTCCGTTTTACCCTGTTCAACATCGTGCCCACCCTGCTGGAGATCCTGCTGGTGGCCGGCATCCTGTTCGTCGTGTTTAACGTCAGCTATGTGCTGGCGATCCTGGTGGCTGTCGTGGTGTATGTGGTTTTCTCCATCAAGATCACCGAATGGCGGACCAAATTCGTGCGCGAAGCCAATGCCCGGGATAACCAGTCCAACTCGCGGGCCATAGACAGCCTGCTGAACTACGAGACGGTGAAATATTTCAACAACGAGCGCTATGAGGCCGAAGTTTATGACCGGGACCTGGACGACTGGGAACAGGCCCGATTGAAGAACCGGCTGTCACTGGCCGCCCTGAACTCCGGCCAGGCGCTGATTATTGGTCTGGCCATGATCGTCATCATGGCTATGGCGGTGCGGGAGGTGGCCAGCGGCGAGATCACCCTCGGGGATTTCACCATGATCAACGCCTATCTGCTGCAGCTGTTCATACCCCTGAATGCCCTGGGTTTTGTCTACCGGGAAATCCGACAGGCCCTGGTGAACGTCGAGCGTCTGTTCAAGCTGCTGGGGGATAAGCCGGCCATTGAGGATGCCCCGGACGCAACGAAACTGGCTGTGGATAAAGGCGAAGTGCAGTTCGATCATATCCACTTTGCCTACCGCCCGGACCGGCCGATCCTGCGGGATGTGAGCTTTTCCATCCCGGCGGGACACACGGTGGCGGTGGTGGGGGCCAGTGGCGCCGGCAAGTCCACCCTCGCCCGCCTGCTGTTCCGCTTTTATGAAGTTGATCAGGGCGCTATCCGTATCGATGGCCAGGATATCCGGACGGTAACTCAGGACAGCCTGCGGTCGGCGATTGGTGTGGTGCCCCAGGATACGGTGCTGTTCAACGATACCCTGTACCGGAACTTGGCCTATGGCCGGCCGGAAGCCACCGAGGAGGAGGTCTATCGGGCGGCCCGCATGGCTCACCTGGAAGACTTTATCCACAGCCTGCCGGAGGGCTATGAAACCAAGGTGGGCGAGCGTGGCCTGAAGCTCTCCGGGGGTGAAAAACAGCGGGTGGCCATTGCCAGGGTGATTCTGAAGAACCCGCCGTTGTTGATTCTGGATGAGGCCACGTCCTCCCTGGATTCACTGTCGGAGCAAGCGATTCTCGGGGCGCTCAAGGAAGTCAGCCAGAGAAGAACAACCCTGGTGATCGCTCACAGGCTGTCCACGGTTATGGACGCGGACAGCATTCTGGTGATGGATGGTGGGAAAATCGTGGAAAGCGGACATCATCAGGAACTTCTGGCAAAAAAGGGCCATTACGCCCGCCTGTGGCTCCAGCAACACCAGCATGATCGCGGGGAAGCAGGGATTTAGCCGGGATCCGACAGGGTCTGATCAAATACGACCACCTGATTGCGTCCTTGCGCCTTGCCCCGGTACATTGCCTGGTCAGCCCGCACGAGGATCTGGCTGGGTTTCTCGTCAGCTTTATCGGAGATGGCCACGCCGCAGGTGATGGTTCCTCGGAGTTCCGTAAAGCCAACAAATTCCAGTTCCTCGACAGACTGGCGAAGGCGTTCAGCCAGCTGCCGGGCGCTCGCTTCATCGCTTTGGGGCATGAGAACGGCAAATTCCTCACCCCCGATGCGCCCCAGGGTGTCGCCGGAACGCAGTTCATTCTTGATGCGGTTGGCGGTTTCTTTGAGGACCAGATCGCCGACATGATGTCCGTAGCGGTCATTGACCTTCTTGAACCAGTCGAAATCGATCAATACCACGGCGTAGCCCGCGCCGTTTCTTTTCAAGCGCTGAAATTCCCATCCGAGGACTTCGGTAAAGCGGCGGCGGTTGGCTGTTCCGGTCAGATCATCGGTGGTTGAACTCTGTCTCAGTTGTTCCTCAAGGGCTTTCTGGGAAGTGATATCCAGGATGGCGCCGTGCCAGAGCACGGTACCGTCGGGTTTGAACTCGGGTTTCGAACGGCCCAGAACCCAGTTGGTAACCCCTTCGTTGACCACACGGTATTCGCAAATCCAGTTTTCGCCGCTTTCCCGGGATAGGTTGATCGTCTGGTTTACGTACTTTCGATCCTCGGGATGGATGGCGTTGAAAACGATGGACCCATCCGCTTTCGCCTGCTCGGGTGTCACGCCGTATACCCGCTCGATTCCGGCACTGGCGTATGGAAAGCTCATGGTTCCGTCTGGCCTTACCTCGAACTGGAAAATCACACCTGGCAGCAACGACGACATTTTTTCAAAGTGCTCGATCGTTTGCTGTTGCTCGGCTTTGATCAGCTCAAGCTTCTGCTCGTAATGTTTGCTGCTGGAGATCTCTATGTGGGTTCCTGAAATCCACTCCGGCTCCCCTTCCGGCGTGCGGCTGACCAGGCGCCCATAGTCGCGGACCCAGACCCAGTGGCCGTCACGATGCCGCATTCGGGCTTCGCACTCATAGTATTCGGTGTCGCCGCGGAAATGGGCGTTCAGCCGCTGATCGGAAACTGCCAGATCGTCAGGGTGAGCGAAGGCCATCCAGGTTTCGATGGAGGTGGGTTGCAGCTCTTCCAGCGAGTAACCGATGATTTCGGCCCAGCGTCCGTTAAAGATGGTCTCGCCTGTCTGAACGTTCCACTCCCAGGTGCCGGCACCAGTGCCTTCGAGAATGGTTTTAAGACGGGACGCTTCGTCTTGCTGAAGGTACGAGGAATCGAAGGCCATAGGCTGCACTACTTATCACGGAAAACCAGACGATCATATCGAAACATGTAGCGCAAGGCGATATTCATTAATCAGTAGATTCCCTGACCGCGATGCCCAGGCCAGAAGCACGGGTAACCTGCTGTGCCACGGCATCCTCCAGAATCTGTGGGTGAGACGCTATCAAACTGAACCAGTTCCGGGCCCGGGTGATGCCGGTGTAGACAAGTTCCTTTGTCAACACAGGGCTGAGCCGGTCTGGCAGCACCAGACAGGTGTGATTGAACTCCGAGCCCTGGGATTTGTGCACCGTCATGGCGTACACGGTTTCCAGCTGCTGCAGCCGACTGGGCGAGATCCACCGAATACCGCCGGGTGTGTCGCTGCTGGGGAAGGCCACCCTCAGCGTGTATCGGGGCTCCCCGGTTGCCGTCCGGTCCCAGGGCACGCTGACGGTAATGCCGATATCGCCGTTCATCAGGCCCAGGTTGTAATCGTTGCCGGTAATCAGCACCGGCCTGCCGGGGTACCAGCCCTCGGCTCGCGGAATCAGCTTTTCAGCCAGCAACTGCCTGGCGATCCGGTCGTTCAGCCCTTCCACGCCCCAGGGCCCCTTGCGCAGGGCACAGAGCACCTGGAAGTCACTGAAAGCTTCAAGCAGCTGCACTGCCATCGCATCCCAGTCGCCCCGGGAGCTGTTTTCATCCAGGTCATGATTCTGTAGCTGCTCCAGATAATGACGGTAGCCGACCGGTGGCGGCAACGGCTGATCGTTCACCTGTCGACCCTGTCCGGCGTTGCGGAAGGCCTCCGGCGAGCCGGTGATGGCGTGCCTGCACACCAGCTCCAGGGTGTCTTCCGGATCCGGTTTTCCGGATGGGCTGCTGAGCAGGATGACATCGTCGAACGCCGCCTCCCGGATCCGGCGCACCATGGCGCGATCCAGCGCATTGGTATTCACGGCTTCGGCAAAGGCACGGATACCGCTGTCTTCCCGGAACCGGTAGCTCTTGCGCAGCATGGCCACGGACTGATCCAGGGGATGGCCCGATTCGTCAACCAGTGACTCAGGTAGCCGGCTACCGGTCATGGTGGCCAGCCACTGCGCTGTTTGCGGTGTGTAGTGAGCCTGGAAGGCCCGCTGGCACAGCTCACCGAGTACTGCGCCGGCATCTACCGAGGCCAGCTGGTCCTTGTCGCCCAGCAGGATGAGCTGGGCGTTGGCGGGCAGGGCATCGAACACCGATGCCATCAGGTCGACGTCCACCATGGAGGCTTCGTCGATCACCAGAATATCTACCAGCAACGGGTTATCACGGTTGTGGCGGAATCTGCGGGTATCGGGCCGGCTGCCCAACAACCGGTGCAGGGTGGTGACCCTGGTGGGAATATCCGCCAGCTCCACGTTGCCGGGTAAGTCGGCCAGCGGCAAGCGGCTGACTGCACCGCCGATGGATTCGTTCAGTCGGGCGGCAGCCTTGCCGGTCGGGGCCGCCAGCCGGATCCGGTATTTCCGGCCCGCCCTGTCCGGGGATTCACCGGCAACCGCCTGCAAAGCCGCAAGCAGGTTAACCACCGTGGTGGTCTTTCCGGTGCCGGGTCCGCCGGTGATGACCGCGAAACGGTTTCGGGCTGCCAGGGCGCAGGCCAGTTTCTGGTAGTCCACCGCTTCTGACGACTGGAACAGCTGGTCGAGGGCGCGGGACAGGGTACGGGCAGGCCCGGATTCCGGATCCGCCAGGGACGACGGCAGAGTCAGCCGTTGCCGAATTCCCTCGGCAATGCATTGCTCGTAGCGCCAGAATCGCCGCAGATAGAGCCGGGTATCGTTCAACACCAGGGGAGTGGTGTGTGAGCCATCACTTACGGCGCAGGATGCTCCCAGCAATGCCAGACATTCCGACAGCGTCACGAGTGCGAGCAGCTCCGCCGGTTCCGGCTGGTGCGTTTCGCTGGTGTCGGTATCCTTGGGTGGCTGGTAACTCGACTCTTCGGGCGGTAGTGACAGGGTCTGGACAGCATCGGCCAGGAGATTGCCAAGATCAATGCACACATGGCCGCGCCCCACCTGGTGGGAGGTCAGTGCAGCCAGCAGCAGAACCAGCGGGTCCGGCTCTTCGCCCTGCTCTTCCGACAGCTCCCGGATCAGCCGCGCAAACCCAACATCCAGTGGGCGGATCCATTCTGCCTGCTGCCAGTGCTGTAGAAGCGCCTCGGTGTTATCCAGGCTGTTGAGCAGGCCCCTGATCTCGATCATGTTATCCCCGCCTTTCGCCATGGTTGGCGATTCCGGGGTGTTATCGTCGGCGAACAGATCAATCTGGTGGTCGGAGTTTTTGATGTGAGAACGGGAACGGCTCATGCGGCCACCTCCCCGGATACGGACTCGCCATCGAATAGGGCATCGAGTTGTTCAATCAGGGTTCTGGGTGGTTTGTCAGAGAATGCACCACCACCCGGGGATTCAACGCCCCGCAGGAACAGATACACCGCGCCGCCAATGTGCTGGTCGTAGTCGTAATCCGGCAAACGGGCTGTCAGCAGCCGGTGCAGGGCAAGCAGATAGAGTACGTACTGCAGGTCGTAGCGTTTATCCAGAATGGCGTCGCCCATGGCCTGGTCGGTGTAGGCGCTGTCGTCCTCCCCCAGGGTATTGGATTTGTAGTCCAGCACGTAATACCGCCCCTCGTGTTCGAACACCAGATCGATGAAGCCCTTGAGCATGCCGTTGAAGCGGGTCTCCTCCACCCGGGGCCGGTCTGCGCCGTTCAGGGTGTGTGCGGTCACCAGCTGGTCGAGCTTCCGCACGCTGACGTTGCGGCTCTCGAACCAGAATTCCAGTTCGGGGCGCAGGGTGGTCAGATTCGCCAGACTGACACGTTCGGTGCCGGCCCGGTCGAGGCTCAAGGGTTTGCTGATCAAAGCCAGCAACCAGCGCTCCAACGGTTCCACCCAGTCACTCCAGCCACGGGTGCCGCAGCGACGGGTCAGTTGCTCGTGAAGCAGGGACGGGTTGTCCACAACCCGCTGAAACCCCTGCTGCGTGCACCACTCCAGCAGTTCGTGCAGGAAGGTTCCGGGGCCAGCGCCTTTTGGGAAATGGTGTTGGTTGCGGTGAACGGCCAGCTGAGCCGTTTCGTTGCTCTCTTCCTCGCTGCCTTTTTGACTGCTCTCTTCCAGCAGGTTCTGGGTCTCGGCGTCTTCCACCTCACCGGTAAAGGCGATGCCGGTGCCGGTCATACCGGTGTATTCGATTGAGGAGTAACTGGCGATCCACCAGTCCTCTCTAGCCTCCCGTTTGGAGACCAATGCCGGGCCGAGGGCTTCCGGGGCCTGCTCTTGATACTGTGTTTCGTCCGGATCTGGTAACGGAGTAATCCCGATCTCTGCTCTGCCCTGCGCCAGTTCTTCCAGGCAGTCGCTGATGCGGCTCTGGCCCCCGCCGGCAATCAGGTAGCCCAGACCGCTTTGCTGCCAGTTATCCAGGGCCGCCGTGCCCACCCAGGTGGCAAAGCGGGCCCGGGTGAGGGCCACGTAGAGTTTTCGGATATCCTCGCCCAGGCGTTCACGGTCGGCCCGGGCCACATCCTCAGGTTCTGGATCGAACACCGTGATCAGCCTGCCCCCGTCATCGTGATAGCGAACGAAGGCCTGTTTTTCACTCTGGGCACGAAACGCCGTGCCGAAGGGCAGGAACACCAGGGGGTATTCCAGACCCTTGGACTTGTGCACGGTGATAACCTTCACCAGGCCGGCATCACTTTCCAGCCGCAGGGTGCGGTGCTCGTCTTCTTCGTCGGCCGCCCGCAGTATCTGCGTGTAGTGATGCACCAGGGCATGTTCGCCGTCCAGTTGCAGGCTGTCCTGCTGCAACAACTCGGCAATGTGCAGAATATCCGTCAGCCGCCGTTCGCCGTCCGGGCGTTGCAATAACCGGCCCGGCACCTCGAAATCCATCAGGAAACTGCGCAGCATCGGCAGCACACCCTGCTTCTGCCACTGCTGCTGATAGCCAATAAAGCGCTCGATTTCCCGCTCCAGCACCAGCTCGTCGGTGAGCAGCTGATTCAGGGCATCCCAGGACTGACCCAGGGTGGGCGTGGCCAGCGCGGCGCGTATGTAGGCCAGTTGCCGGGGCTCGGCAAAGGCCCGCAGCCAGCACAGCATTTCCTTCGATTCCCGGGAAGTCAGTACAGAATCCCGGTCTGACAGGTAGACGCTCTTGATGCGCCGGCGACCCAGGGCGTCCCGCACCGCGCTGGCCTCGTTGCGATTGTTGACCAGGATGGCGATGTCTTTCGGGGCAACCGGGTCCAGATCTTCCGGATTCTCAGGCAAGGTGGAACCTGCCTGTCCGGCCTGGCCCAGGGTCAGCAAACGGGCGATCTCGCTGGCGCAGGTCTCTGACACATCGGCCGTGGCGGTGCCCTTGGCCATACCTTTCGGGTTGCCGTCCTTGTCCTCTTCGCCGGATTCGTGGGTCCAGAACACCAGGCTGGGCCGCACCTCCCCGTTGATCGCCCAGACCCGTTTGGTGCCGTTGGCGTCGACACCCTGGAACGGCAGCGGTGAGTTATCGCCTTTGCCGAACAGGAAGGCGCCATCCCGGCTGTGCTGGTCGCTGTGTTCGAAGACCCGGTTGACCGCCGCCACCATGGTTTTGGCGGAGCGGAAGTTTTTTCCCAGTGTGTAGGTGCGTTCTTTCACGCCCTGCCTTGCCTGCAGGTAGGTGTAGATATCGGCACCCCGGAACCCGTAGATAGCCTGCTTGGGATCGCCGATCATCAGCAGGCAGGTGTCGGGGTCGCCGCCCGCCACATGGTAGATGCGGTCGAAAATGCGGTACTGCACCGGGTCGGTGTCCTGGAATTCGTCGATCAGGGCCACCGGAAACTGGCGCCGGATAGTGGCTGCCAACTGATCGCCACGGGGGCCGTGCAGGGCTTCGTCCAGCCGGGTAAGCAGATCGTCAAAGCCCATTTCCGAGCGTTTCTGCTTTTCCGATTCCAGCCGTTCCGCTATCCAGTGGCTGGCGTGGCGCAGAATGTCGGATTTGGCGCTGGGCTGGTTCTGGCTGAAATCCAGCAGCGCTTCGATGGCGTCGAAGGCAGGATGATGGGGGGCAGATTCATCGCCTTTCAGAATCTTGTCGAGACCGTCGGGCGTCTGATTCTTGAAGCCTGCGGCACTATCGATCTTTTCGGGCAACAGGTCGTCTGATTCTGCCCAGGCAAACAAAAAGTCCCAGACCTTGATCATGGCGTTCTTGCTCCCGCCATGGAGTCGTTTGGCCTTGTTCAGATCGTTCAGCAGCTGGGTCACTTCCTCGCGCCACTGGCTCCAGGGATGAGCCTTGAGGGCCTGTGACTGTTCCAGGCGCCGCCTGACCACCTGATCGATGGCCTGGTGAACGCTGTCGGGCGGTGTGCCCAGGCTCTGGGGATCGTCAATCAGGTTGCGAACGCCCTGGCGCAGATCCCCGGGTGTTTTCCAGTGACTCAGTGCCTCGTCCATCAGCATCGGGGGCAGAGGATAGACAAAGGTGCGCCAGTAATCCCGGGCGACCTCGTCCAGCAGCTCGCTCTGGTCGGTTTCCAGAGTAAGTTTGAACAGGCTGCCGCTGTCGAACGCGTGCTCGCTGAGCATGCGGTTACAAAAACTGTGGATAGTAGATACCGCCGCCTCGTCCATCCACTCTGCGGCCAGCAGCAGCTTTTTGCGGCATTCCGGCCAACTGGCCGGATCCGGATAACTCTCATTCCTTAGCTGGTAGATCAGTGCCGTTTCTGCAGGCGGATCAGACTCGTCGGCCGCCTCCGAAAACACCTCCGCGGCCTGGGTCAGCCGGGTGCGGATACGGTCTCGCAGTTCCTTGGTGGCGGCCTCGGTGAAGGTCACCACCAGCAGGTTGGGCGGCAGCAGATTCTGCAGCGGGCTGTCCGGGGACTGGCCGTGGCCAAGCACCAGGCGCACGTAAAGAATGGCTATGGTGAAGGTTTTGCCGGTGCCGGCACTGGCCTCGATCAGGGCGCTGCCGTTCAGGGCGAGGGCCAGGGGATCCAGATTCGGGTTCCGGTTGTTTTTCTGTTCCGTCATTCCACACTCCCGATCTGGTCCGCCGCTGATTTGCCCTGCTCGGCTTCCCAAACCGGCACGTAGAGCTGATGCAACAGGGCTTCGAATTCGCCGCTGGCCATCAGCCGTTCCGGCGTTTCAAATGTGCCCATCAGGTAACCAACGTCCCGCTCAAGAGCGGTGGTATAGGCCTGCTCGGCCTCGTTGATAGCCCGCTCGTGGTCACCGACGTACTTTTTACCGCCGTAGTAACTGGTGATCCAGGCAAAGCCGGCCTCGCAGTGAATGGGCAAGGCACGTGTGGTGGCCTCCATCCACCGGGCGAGCACCGCTTCGAACAGCGGTCTGGCCTGTTCCGGATGCAATGGCGCAAAGCGGAATTTCCGTCCCTCCTCCTTGCCCAGAACCAGGGTCTCAAAAGGTTGACCGCCGAGCTGGCCTGCCAGATGGATCAGCCAGTCCCGCATCAGGTTGGCATAGCGCACTTTCCTGCTGGAACCGGAGCCGGTCAGCAGGCTGGAGCTGGCCACCACCAGACGGCACAGATCGCCCGCGGCATTGGAGCGAAGACGGTCGATCAGATCGGCAACGGCGACCGAACCCAGGGCATTCTCAAACTGGTAGTCAAAAGGCAGAGGCTCGGCGACCGCCTCCGGCCAGTCTGCCAGTGCACTCTGGTAACGGTCGAACAGGTCCGGCAAGCGCCCGGCCAACTCGGAACGCAGGCGGTGCTCGGTCACGCCCATGCCCAGGTCCCCGCGGCGGGCCATCCGGTCCAGGATTGTTTGCAACCGGTCTTCCAGTTCTTCTTCATTGCCGGCTTTCAGCAGTCCATCCTGAATCAACTCATTGTCCAGACGCCAGCGGTCGAGGCCGTCCAGGTCGAAATTCTCGTTGTCGGTGTCGTCGTCCTCAACATCCTCGAAGTGCACCTGCAGTCGACGTTGATAGAAGGTGTCGATGGGCTTTTTCAGGAAAGCCGCCAGATCGTTCAGGCTGATGGGTTCTTCGGGCGTCTGGTACGGTAGTGCAGACCGGGTGTGTTCCGCAGCTTCACTACCATGGGCACTGCGCCACTCCCGCTCGTAAGTGAATAGATGGCGGGCTTGCAGAACCTCCGCCAGAGGCCGCGGCTCACTGTCTTCGCCCTCTGTCAGGCCATTGGCTTTCGGGAAATAGGCCCGGCTGAAGGGTTGCAGCGGATGCTGGGTGGTGAGCACTTCTGTGACCTTTGCGTCCGGTAGCCCCGCCACGGACCACAAGCTGTCGAGATGATCCTGCAGCTGGCCCACCAGCACCGACGGTGGCCGTTCTGAATCGTCTTTGATACTCCGGCCCACCCAGCTGATGTAAAGCTGCTCCCGGGCGGATAACAAAGCTTCCAGGAACAGGTAGCGGTCGTCCTCCCGGCGGGAGCGATCCCCGGGGCGGTAATCCTGGGCCATCAGATCAAAATCCACCGGTGGTCGCGAACGGGGATAATCACCGTCGTTCATGCCCAGCAGGCACACATTCCGGAAGGGAATGGCGCGCATCGGCATCAGAGTGGCGAAATTCACCTTGCCGGCGAGGAAGCGCTGGTTGAGGCCGCCCTCATCCAGGCCCTCCAGCAGCACATCCTTGACGATATTCAGGGGCAGGGTCTGTTCCCCAAGGCCGGCGGCCAGGGCGTCTTCCAGCCACTGCTCCAGCTGGCGGCGGAACCGGTTCAGCAGTAACAGGTCGCTGCCTTCCACCTTGTGGAAAAACTGCCCGAGCATGTCTGAAAACAGGTGTTCCCAGTCTTCGGGCGTGCGGCGGGTCTGCAGCGCCAGCCAGAGGGTTTCCAGCTGATGCACAAAGTCGTTCAGGCGGCCCGCCAGGCTGGCCTGCAGGCCGCCGATCTCGCCGAAGGGTTCCACGCCACCCCAGGGCTCATCGTCGCCCATCCCATACCCCAGCAGCATCGAGCGCAGCCCGGATTGCCAGGTGTTGCGCTCCAGTTCGGCGGGCAGATCCAGGCTTTCCCGGTGCAGCCCATGCAGCCCCCAGCGGATATTGGCGCCCTCCACCCAGCGACGGGCCAGGGGAATCTCGTCTTCGCCGATCCCGAAGCGGTCCCGTATGCCGGGCACCTCCAGCAGGCTGATGATTTCACTCACCGCAAAGCGGCTGCGGGGCAGTGACATCAGGGTTTCCAGGGCAATCAACACCGGTTCGTGGTGGCGCTGGCCCTGATCAGAAATGGTAAAGGGAATGTGGCGCTTGCGCCCAGGCTGGTAACGGCCGAACACCGCCTGTATATGAGGCGCGTACACGTTGATATCGGGCACCATCACGATAACATCCCGGGGCCGCAGCGTTGGGTCGGCGTTGAAAGCCGCCAGGAGTTGGTCGTGCAGAATCTCCACTTCACGCTGGGGGCTGTGGGCCTGGTGGAACGCCAGGGAGTGATCCTGCCGCAAATCCAGTTGTCGATGCTGCTGGCGGATTTCCCGGAGGGGCGTCAGGTTGTGGATATCGTTCTGCAGCTGGTGCAGGAGGCGCGGTGCGTCTTGGTTGCCGTGGTCCGAGAAGATATCGATTTTCTGGTCCGGCGTCTCGAACCTGCCCCGGTATTCCTCCGGGTTGTCGAACTCGTCCAGCAGGCGGATGTAGTCACGGCCCTGCTTGCCCCAGGCGGCCAGCAACGGGTTGGCGTGCTGGTGTAGCTGGTCTGGATCTTCAACGTCGGACAGCGTGGGGTGGGTTCTGCCCCGCTTGCGTTCGGCCGTGAGCAGCTCCCGATCGCTGATGATATCGGCCCAGTAAAACTGGCAGGGGTTGTGAACACAGAGCACCACCTGGCTGAACCGGCTCAGTACATACAGCGCCTCCAGTGCCTGCCGCGGCAGCGAGGAAACGCCGAATACGACGATCCGGTTCGGCAGGCGCGACGGATTTGCCGGTGCCGGGATACGCTGGCCCTGCTCCATAAACCGGGTGTGGATCTGCGATCGGCTGGTGTGGGCTTCCGCGCCCACATCCTCTACGAGCCGGCGCCAGAGCAAAGGCTGCCAGCGGGTTTCTGCATCCAGCGGCTTTTCCTCCGCCCGGGCTGTGATAATCACATTCTTGCCCTGCTCCCAGACGGCCAGCCAGTCGGCCCGGAACACCTGGTATTGGTCAAACAGATCCGCCACTTTTTCCGCTAGCTGGAAATTACGCAGGTCCGGATCGTTGCCCTCCAGAAACCGGGCCAGAGGTGTGAAGGCTTCGTCCTGACCGACGAGGCTGGGTAGTAACCGGTACAGCCGCCACACCAGGCGACGCTTGTCGAAGGGTGACTGTTCCGGCACCTCGCCGTCCGGTAGGACCGCCCGGTAGGCCTGCCAGATAAACCGGGCCGGAAACAGGAAATCCATGCCGGCGGCAATACCCAGACCGCCGTCCATGCCATCGTCCGTGCGTTTCTCCGCCAGCGCGAGCTTCAGCCACTGGGCAATGCCGTTGCTCTGCACCAGGAAGGTCTCGCTCTCCAGTGGCGGCATGGGGTTGTTCCGACAGATGTAGACCACCGCCCGGCGAAGGTCTTCCAGATGGTTGGCGTGGATCGCGTGAAACCCGGGGTCGATGGTAGCGGGCTTATCGGTGGACAGAGCAGCCATGAATTTCCTTGTCTGGTATGCAGTTCAATCCTGTTGCCACAGGTTACCGTATGTGACCACAGATGCGGACAGTCTGAAACGTTTGATCACCGCAAATTATCGCGGCCCGCTGCGACAGACGGTGTCGTGAACCATCTGCGAAGGAGAGAGGCATTATGTGGACACTGATCACCGGCGCCGGTTCGGGCATCGGGCGGGCTCTGGCTCTCGAGCTTGCCCCCCGCGGCCATAACCTGATTCTCGCTGGCCGTACTGTTCGAAAGCTGGAGGACGTGGCAGAAACAGTCCGCCCCGAAGCGCCTGACTGTGAACTGATGACCCTTGAAGTTGACCTGGCGGATCCGGAAAGTACTCGTAACCTGGCCCATCAGGTCGGTGACGCGGTCGACCACCTTTCAGCGTTTGTCTACTGTGCCGGTGTGGGTGAACCCGCAGCCGATTTCGCCAGCCTCGGTCTGATTGATTTTCAGGAAGCCCTGGCCGTTAACGTATCTGCGCCCCTGTTACTGACCCAGTCCCTGCTTCCGCTTTTAAAAGGCGGAGACCCGGCGTCGAGGATTGTGATGATCGGTGCTGGAATGGACAAGCACGCACAACCCGGAACCGGCAGCTACGGAATCAGCAAAATGGCGTTGCGTCGGCTGGTGCGCCAGATGTCTGTGGAATTCGACACCATGCCGGATGGGCCGGTTGTAAGTCTGTTTCAACCGGGTCTCGTGGATACGCCGGGCATCCGCAGCCACATCAAGAAGGCCGGTGACCTGAACCTGCCGCACGCAGAGTGGCTGGCGGGGCGCCTGGAGGCGGGGGAATGCCTGACCGCCGAGCAGGCGGCCAGTGCGCTGGTGTTTACGCTGAATCAGGTTCCCGACAGTGATTTTCACGGCGCGGTCTTCAACGGCGCCGATCTGGTGGATTCCCTGTCATTCGCTGGAAGCTGAGCGACCGTCAAGCGGGGCCCTACAGGGGCACCCGCATGGTTTCCGAGCCGCTGTCGGGCATGCCGATCATTTCATCGGTTCCGGTTGGCGGAATCACATCGGTGTGCTCAACTTCATATTCATGGAAGTATTCTCGTACGGCACAGGCCCCGGTAAACATGACCGGCTTGTCGTAGGCGTCGGTGAGTACGTAGCCCTGACCATCCAGGTAGAACCTCGCCATGTAATAGCGCCCCTCCATGGAGACGATCTCCAGCAAGGAAATGGTGTCGTGCTTGTGCTTCTTCAATTCGCCAGTGTCCATATGCATCGGAAGTCTCCCGCAGGTTTGTTGTCGTAAGAGCTTCTACGAAATGCTTTCCGTTACAGGTCATAAAACGAGCAACCATGAGCAGGATTGATTTGGTTAAAGCCGCCGTCGGTGAGTTCAACGCCCTGACAGGTGGGCGAATCCGGAGTCCTGATCTGGGCGTATTGTTTAAAAGATGAACAATAGCGAGGTGCCATCATGGGTCACCAAAATATCCGTTTCGGAAAGTGGCTGATTCCCGTCCTGCTGGCTTTCATGGGCTTGGCCATCTTCGGGTCATCACAGACCGTCGCCAGTGACAAGGACGCGGAAATTCGAGACACCATCCTTCGCCAGATCGAAGCCTTCGCCAACAACGATCAGGAACAGGCCTGGGCTCACGCCTCCGAGGGCATCAAGCGTCGATTCGGCTCGTCACAGGTGTTTGTCGACATGGTTCGTGAAGCCTACCCGGCCGTGCACAACGCCACGGCCATCGAATTTACCCAGCGCTTGCCGCACGGCGCCTTTGAAATCCAGGTGGTTCGGTTGCACGGGCCGGAGGGCAAGCGTTGGGATGCCTATTACCGGATGGTGCTCACTGAAGGTGCCTGGAAGGTGGCCGGCGTGAGACTCCAGCCGGCCGAACTGGGCATTTAATGGTCTCAGACCAGGTGCCGTCCGCCATCTAATGGTAGCGTCCGACCGGTGATGTAGGGGTTGTCCAGTAGAAACTGCAGGGTGGCGACAGCGACCTCGGCCCCGGGCTCTATGCCCATAAGCGACTTCTTCAGGGTTTTCTCCCGGTAAGCCTCGCTGTCGCCCTGGTTGAACATGATCAGGGACGGCGCTACGGCGTTCACCTTCACACTGGGCGCCAGTAACCGTGAAAAAGACAAGGTGAGGTTGGTCAGTGCGGCCTTGCTGGCGGCGTAGGCGATATGCTTCGCGCTGCCCTTCTCCACCACATAGTCCGTCATATGGACGATGTCGGTTGTCGACTCACCCTGCTCCAGCATCGACCGGCAGGCAAGGTTGATCAGGTAGGGCGTGGTTACATGAATCTGCATCATCGCGCTCATCACATCCGCCGGATCTGAATCCTCGCTTTCTGGCAGCCAGTCCGAAGCGTTGTGAATAATCGCACGCAGGCTGTCGGTCCGGGATTTCAGAGTTTGAATGAACGCTTCGATACCTTCGTTCGTGGCAAAGTCCGCGTGGATACATTCGGCACCGGCTTTCTGTAGTGCATCAATCGCCGGTCGATAGGTGCGGTAGGTAACGATGATGGGCTGGTCCCGGTCCAGGCAGGCCCTGGCGAAGGCCAGGCCAATTCGTTGGCCGGCGCCGGTGATCAGAATGGGTGCGGTCATGACATCTCCAATCAGGATTCAATTTGCTTAATCTCCGAATTGAATACGTCAATAATCGTCTCGCAGAGCCATTTGTGGCCGGATTCTTTCTCTGAATTCTGATCCCAGCACAGGTCGAAGGAGAACACGACTTCTTCCAGTGGCAGCGGAGAGGATTTCAGATGCTTGAGGCGAGGATCCAGGGCCAGAAGGCGGCGGGGAGCAATGGCAATCAAGTCCGTTTTCAGCAGGATATCGGGGATGGCGTCCCAGCTGGACACGATCAATGCTGAATGTCTTTCGAAGCCGCGCCCGGCCAGGGCGTCGTCAATCACCGTTGTACCCGTGGACGCCTGAGAGAGTTTTACATGGGGCAATCTGGCATAGAGTTCCGCGGTCATCGGTTCCGAGGCGCTGGGATGGTCAGGTCGCATCAGCACCACAACGTCATCGGCCATCAGGCGTTTACTTCGTACGGCCTTGGGTTTCAAACGGCCCGGAGTCAAACGGATCTGTGCATCGACCCGGTCCCATTCGGAACTTTCCGTGGAAATGGAAAACGGCAGAATATCAATGGTGATATTGGGTGCTTCCTCGCGAATCCGCCGGGAAAAGCTTGGCAGGAAAAAGCCCGAGACATAGTTGGCAACCTGCATGCTGAACACCCGCTTGGATTCGCCCGGCACAAACTGCTGCTGCGCACTGATGGCACTGGACAGGCAGGACAGACCGTCCTCAACCTGAACGATGAGTTCTCTGGCCCTGTCGGTGGGTTCCAGCCCCTTGGCGGTGCGGTAAAACAGCTGGTCGTTGAGCATCAGACGCAGTCGTGCAAGTGCATGGCTGACGGCTGAGGGAGATAGCCCCAGCTCATTGGCCACTTTCGAGATTGAGCGTTGTTCCATGATGTTGGTGAAAATTACCAGTAAATTCAGGTCAAAATCGCGCAAATTCACCATATTTATTAACTCTCGCAGCTAACCTTCATTGTTGTTATCGCAATCTTCCCGGGACGCGCTGATGCGCTGCGGGCCGGCCGATGGTTGCCAAAGGCACCTGACAAGTCTTACAGACCCTTTATGTTTGCGCCAGATTCGGGGACGTTAGCCAACAGGGGGAGGCCGGTGTCCTGTTAGCGGACACCGGAGAGGGAGGAGCGCTTACGCGAAGGTATCCTGGAAACTTGTCAAAATGGCTGCGGCTCAGCCGAAGGTTGCGGGCAGCCAGAGGGTGATCGCCGGAACATAGGCCACCAGTGCCACCACGCCAAGCAGAACCAGCATGAATGGCCAGATATGGCGGGCGACAGTCTCCACGCGTAAACCGCTGATGCTGGAGGCAACGAAAATGGAATAGCCCACCGGTGGCGTTACCATGCCGACGGCGAAATTGATCACCACCATGGCGCCCAGCTGTATTGGATCCAGCCCGATCTGCTGGCCCAGGCCGATCAGCACGCCACTGAGGATAACCATCGCGGATATGTTGTCCATTACCGCGCCCAGCAGCAAAAGCATCACATTGATGATCAGCAGCAGCAGGATAGGATTATCCGTAAGCTCCAGGAGTGCGCGGGTGAGCTGCGCGGGAATCTGCTCACTGGCCATCACCCAGGCGAATCCGTAGGCGACGGCAACAATAAACATGATCACACCGGTGGTTCTCATCGAATTCATCAGAATGGATGGCACTTTTTTCCAGGCCAGGTCGCGGTACAGGAACAGGCCGACAATGGCGCTGTACAGCACACCCACCATGGCCGCTTCGGTAGGAGTAAACATACCGCTGTAGATCCCCCCCAGGATGACAACAGGCGCTAGCAGCGCCCAGATGCCGTCTTTGAAGGCAAAGAGGAACTCCTTGCCGGTGGCACGTTTCTGTTTGGCCACCCCGTGAAAACGGGCATACAGGATGCTCACCACGCAGAACCCTGTGGCCGCGATCAAACCGGGAACAATGCCCGCCAGAAACAGCTTGGCGATGGATTCTTCCGCCAGGACGCCCCAGATAACCATGGGTATGGAGGGCGGAATCATTTGCCCGAGAGGGCCGACGGCAGTGGCAAGTGCCGCTGCGTAGCCACGCTGGTAGCCCCGGGTTTCCAGCTCATCAATCATGATCGAACCTACGGCCGCCGTGGTGGCCGGCGCGGAGCCGGAAATGGCGCCGAAGAAGGTTCCGGCGGCCACGGTTGACATGGAGAGGCCGCCAGTCAGGTGGCCAAAAAAGGTTTCGGCCACGCGTACCAGTCGACGGGATAGCCCCCCGGCGCTCATGACTTCCCCGGCGAGGATAAAGCCGGGAATGGCAAGCAGGCTGGTGACATTACTGCCGGCAATGAACTGCTGGGGCAGAATCATCGGATTGACATCGGCCATCCAGATGCCCACCGCCGCCAGCAGACCAATGGTGAACGCAATGGGAACCCCCAGCGCCAGGAGAACAATCAGGCCAACAACCATGACCAGGCCAATATCACCCATATCAATGCTCCGAAGACGTATGGATCGGCCGGGGCCGGACAAGAAGAATCAGCGCGTGAATACAGATCAGGGCGCCCGCCACGGGCACGGCCGCATTTTTAACCCAGATTGGATAACGGATGGCGGGTGATACCTGGCCCGCTGTGAACTCTGCAAAGTTCCAGCCTGTCCATAGCATCACCAGCCCGAGGCCAATGGTCAGCACCATGATGCCCCGCTCCACCAGTTCACCCAGGATGGGTGGCAGAGCGTTCACCAATAACGTAACCCGGACATGGCCTCGGTCACGAACCAGTGCACTGGCAAACAGGAAGACAGTCCAGGTGAAGGCCAGGGAGGCGACTTCGTCGCTCCACACCAGCGCATCACCCAGAACGTAACGGTAAAAGACACCCAGCAGCAGGCTGACAATCATAACCAGCGCGGCCAGCGCCCCGACCGCCTGGGACCCGAAAGCCAAACCCTGTCCCAATTTGTCCAGTGACTGATACATCTGCACGGTTCCCTATCGATTGCCCCGGGTCAGCCCGACCGGCTTCCGGGACAGGATTACTCGCTTACCTGCTGCAAGGCGGTATCGACGATTTCCGAGCCAATCTTTTCGCGATAATCGTCATACACGTTGGACACCTTGTCCCGGAAAGCGTTGATGTCATCCACTTCATTCACCGACATGCCGGCTGCCTTGATCTGTTCAAGTACCTCACCATTGTTGGAGGCAACGGTCTCGCGCTGGCGATCAATGGCCTTTTTGGCGGCTTCCCGAACCAGTGCCTGGGTTTCCGGGGAAAGTTTGTTGAAGGTCTGTTTGGACATCAGCAGCGCCAGGGCGTTGTAGGTATGGCTGGTCAGTGACAGGTAATCCGTGACCTCCGGATACTTGTTGGCGTAAATGACAGGAAGCGGAATTTCCAGTCCGTCGACCGTGCCCTGCTGCACCGCGGTGAATACATCGCTCCAGGCCATGGGAACCGGGTTTGCACCGATGGCACGGAAGCTTGCAATGAAAAGGTCACTGGGTTGGACCCTCAGTTTTACCCCGGTGAAGTCTTCGGGCGTCCGGATCGGGCGCTCATTGTTTATGGTGTGCCGGAAGCCGGCTTCCGGGAAACCAAGCCCGACGATGCCTTTGGCGTCCAGCTTTGATAGCAGCGTCTGGCCTACCTCGCCATCCAGCACTTTGTGTGCCTGCTGGTTATTGGCGTAGAGGAATGGCAGATCGTTGAGCTGGAAAGCCGAGTCCAGGGTGCCTACCTGTGTGCCTGTAATCACACCTGCGTCCATGGTTCCGAACTGCATGGCCTGCAGCATCGCGGTGTCGTTGCCGAGTTGGTGGTTGGGGTAGAACTGGACGTTGAATTCGCCCGGAGCGGCCGCCTCGAGCTCTTCCGCAAAGTAGCGGGCGGCAATGGCGTAGGGGTCAACTTCACTGTCGGCCGTGGTCCAGCCGAGTTTGATGGTGGTCTGGGCGTGGCTTAACGTGGCGGCGCTGGCCAGCACGGCGGCGGCGATCAGTTTACGGTTCATGAGTTTCATTGTTTTTCTCCGATGTAAATCAAACTGGAAATGTGTTTTGTCTTGATGGTATGCACTTTCCAGTCAGGCACTTTGTGCCAAATTTATTTGTGTTTATTTGCTCCGATTTTTATCGGTAAAAATAATTTAGGGTAAGCAAAACCAAAGCGCAAATTTAATATTATTCAGCCATTTGTGAATGAAATTAAAAAAGGAACCTTGCTGAATTTGATTCATAACCACCTGAATATAATTGAATTTGCAAAACCGAATAAATCATATTATTTAATTGTGAGCTGATTATTTATTTAATTTGATTCGTTATTAATTAATAAAGGAAAAATGCGATGAGCCGGGAACTGTCATGCGATATAGAACGCCTGGAAAACGACTTTTTATGGCCTGAAAACAAACGATTGGCCATTAACTTCAACATCGCTTTTGAAATGTGGACGCCGGATGCCTGTTCCAGCGTGAACCCTATGGGCAATGTTCTCGCCGGAGACATGGTAGACCCGAACGCCGACAGTTATGGTCGGTATAACGCCAATGTTGGGGCCAAAAGGTTGTTTGATATTGCAGAAGATTACGGCTTGGCCACCAGTGTATTTACTTCTGGACTGGTGGCGGAACATTGTTCGGGCGAACTTAAAAAACGCTTTGATTATGGACACGAGATCATCGGCCACAGCTATGGTCAGAACATGCTTTTCCCGTATCTGGATGAACAGCAGATTGAGGACAATATAAAAAAGTCGACCGCGCTGATTGCGCAAGCTACAGGTCAAAAGCCTGGCGGCTGGATCAGCCCCCGCATTACCTCTGACCTGGATGTCCAGCACCGCTTGGCTCTGCATGGCTACAAGTGGCACGGTGACGCACTGGATGATGATCGACCTTACCTGCAGCGGTTTGCCGACAGCAGCATCATGGCGATTCCGGTAACTATCGATTTCAATGATCTGCCACACGCCATGCGTTTCGGCCGAACGCCCGAGCAGTTCGTGGAGATGTTTTCAGTGACGCTCGACAAGCTGTTGGCGAGCAATCGCGAAACGCTGATTCTCGATGTGATTGTGCACGGCCATTGCTACGGCAGGCCTGCGGGCGCCTGGGCGTTTGAAGAGATTGTTAAGCGATGTACCCAGCAAGAAGAGCTGTGGCTGACCACCAGAGGACAGATCTTCGATTATGTGAGACCATTTTTTGACGATTGATACCGGAGGCATGGCGCCCACACGACTATGGCAGTACGGAACCCGACAGGCCGACAACCGGGTACCGCAGATCTCAACAATCCGCTGTACTACCTTGAAAATATGGAAACCGTCCTTGGCTGGGTGCAGAGCCACCACGGCGACTTGCTGACCGGGGACGAGCTGGATCGACTTGCGAGCTTCCATTCCCTTTCCCGGCCGGCGCGGGCTCTGCTGACCCGCATGGTGATGCGCACAGGCGATCTGTTTCGCTCGGACAAACTCAATTACCCGGAGGTGGGCGTTCCGGAAAGCCGCGCCCTGGACGAACTTGATGGTGCGGACTGGCTGGATACCGACCCCCTGCTCAGCCTGGATGAACTTTTCCGGCTGTTTACCTTGGGAGAGCTGCGGCCTGCTGCGAGGCCTTTGCTGGAGGCGGCCGGAAAGCCTGCCAACCTGCCCAAGGGCCAGATGCGCGATGCATTGTTTCCGCAATTTCCCGACCCTCTTACCGTTGGCGACTGGCTGGGTCAGCACGCCAAGCCAGTGGTTCGGCTCAAAACCATGGCGCTGTTTGATCGGGTTCGCCTGATGTTCTTTGGCAATCTTCGCCAGAGCTGGTCGGATTTCGTGCTGGTGGAACTGGGTCATCAGCAGTACGAACCAGTCCCGTTTACACCGGATTCCCGGGCGTTCCAGCATCGTTCCGAGGTTGACCTTTACCTCGCCATGCATCGGTGCCGGGAAAGGCTGGATGAAGGCGTACCTGCCGCAGAGGTCTGGCTCGACGTGCCCGGCCCTTGTGAAAATGCCTGGTTGACCAGCCGCCGGGACCGGTTGTTGCTGGAATTGGGCCGGCAGGCGGAGCGCCAGGGAGATCGGGAGCTGGCGTTAGATGCCTTCGCCAGCAGCGGCCATCGGGAAGCGCGACTGAAGCAGCTTCGATTGCTCGAGCGGATGAAACGTCATCAGGAAGCCTGGGCCATTGCGTCGGAGTGGCGGAGCCATGATCTGAGCGACGCCGAAGCCCAGGGCCTGGCACGGATCCTGAAACGGCTCGCAAGCAGGCTTGGAAAGACACCACCAGTGCCGCCAGCGCGACCAGCAATCCGGGACATCAGCCTTACCTTGCCGAAGCCGGCAATGGGATCGGTTGAATACGCCGTACAGCAACACCTGCATCGGGAAGAGACGCCTGCGTTCTATGTGGAAAACACCCTGATCAATGGCCTGTTTGGCCTGCTCTGCTGGCAAACCATCTTTGCCCCGGTGCCGGGGGCGTTTTTCCATCCGTTCCATGTTGGCCCTGCGGACCTGACCCGGGAGGATTTCGTCAGCCGCCGTCAGGCCGCCTTCGAACAGTGCTTCGCTCTACTAGCCGATGGCAGCTACCCGGAGCGAATTCTGGCGAATTACCGGGCGAAACAGGGCACCACCAATCCTTTCGTGATCTGGCCCGTCATCAACGAGGAACTCCTCAGCCTGGCCTTGGACTGCATTCCAGCAGAGGATCTGGAAACCCTCTTCCGCCGCCTGTTACGGAATGTCCGGGAGCACCGCAGTGGCTTCCCCGATCTGATTCGTTTCTTTCCCGGCGTCACCGATACCGAAAAGCGTTATGAAATGGTTGAAGTGAAAGGTCCGGGCGATCGGCTGCAGGACCATCAGATACGTTGGCTCGAATTTTTTGCCGTTGAGGGTATCCCCGCCAGTGTCTGCTACGTGCGCTGGCAAGACGATGGGGTAATGGAATGACGCTGAAGGTAGCCGTCCGAACCCTGTGCGAATTTGCCGCGCGCAGGGGCGATCTGGACTTCCGCTACACCCCGGCTCCCAGTGCCGAAGAGGGCATCGCCGGCCACCAGGCAATACAATCCCGTCGCGGCTATGGCTATAAAAGCGAGTATTTACTGACTGGTGAATGCCTGGGGTTATTGCTTTCCGGGCGCGCCGATATCTACAACCCGCACCGCGGCCGGCTAGAGGAGATCAAGACCCATCGGGGTGACCTGTCCCGAATCCGCGAGCATCAAAGGGCGCTCCACCGGGGCCAGTTGCGAGCCTACGGCGCGCTTTTGTGTCGACAGGAAAACGTCAAAACCCTGGAGCTGGCGCTGATCTATTACGACACCGGCAGGGACAAGGAAACACCGGTGGTGGAGACCGCCAGTGCCGATGAGCTCTGGCAGGAACTGGAAACCCTTTGCGGTCAATACAAGGCCTGGGCGGAACAGGAAGATCATCACCGCGAACAGCGCAATGCGCTGCTCGCCGGCCTTGCCTTTCCCTTCCCCGAATTTCGTCCCAGGCAACGCCAGCTGGCGGAGACGGTATACAAGAACGCGGTAAAGTCCGGCACTCTGCTTCTGGAAGCCCCGACCGGCCTGGGCAAGACCCTCGGCACACTGTTTCCGGCGCTGATGGCCATGGCTTCTGCCGGACAGGACCGGCTGTTCTATCTCACCTGTCGCAATACTGCCCGTCAGCTGGCCATGGATGCGGTGGCTCGCCTGCGTTCGGCTCAAGCGGGCCCGACCTGGCCCCTGAGAACCCTGGAACTGGTCTCCAAAGACGACGCCTGCGAACATCCGGACAAAGCCTGTCATGGCGATTCCTGCCCACTGGCCAAAGGATTTTTCGATCGGCTGCCCGATGCCCGGGCGGAAGCGGCCCAGACCGAAGGGATACTGGATCAGCACACATTGGCGAAGATCGCTGCCGGTCACGACATCTGCCCCTACTTCCTCGCCCAGGAAATGGCCCGGTGGAGCGATGTGATTATCGGCGATGTGAACCGCCTGTTCGATCAATCCGCCCTGCTCCACGGTTTGATTCGCCAGAACAACTGGAAGGCGAGTGTACTGGTGGACGAGGCCCACAATCTGGTGGATCGGGGTCGAGGCATGTATTCGGTTCGGCTGGATCAGCAGCGCTTGCTGAGGATCAAAAAGACCGCGCCAAAACCGCTGAAATCCGCCATCGACCGGACCGCACGGGCCTGGCAGAGTCTGATCCGCGATCATCAGGCAGACTCTGAACGCCCGGGGTTCCTGGCAACATTGCCGGCCCAGTTGCTCGGTGCCCTGCAGTCGATGGTTTCGAATCTGACTGATTACCTGGCCGATAATCCCCCGGATCTGGCATTGCAGGAACTCTTGTTCGAAAGCGTGGCTTTCATGAAGCTGGCGGACGCCTTCGGTGATCATTCCCTGTGTGAATTTCAGCGCGCTGGTCGGGGGCGGGCCAGCCTGACGATCCAGAATTTGATTCCGGCGGATTTCCTGCGGGAGCGGTTCGAGGCGGCGCATTCGGTTCTGCTTTTTTCCGCGACCCTGAGCCCTGGCGTTTACTACCGGGATTTGCTGGGCCTGCCTGAGGATGCGCGTTTTACCACGCTACCCAGTCCGTTCAGCGCAGACCAGTTGCAGGTGCACTTCACGCCGGAAATCAGCACGCGCCAGGTTCATCGGGAGGCATCACTCAAACCCATCGCCGAGCTGATCGCCCGGCAGTTCACGGAGCGGCCCGGGCATTACCTGGCGTTTTTCAGCAGCTTCAAGTACGCGCAGCAGGTTAGTGATGCCCTGGCCCGGCAGGCGCCGGATATTCCCCAGCGGGCACAGGCGCCGGGCATGTCGCCGCAACAGAGAGCTGAGTTTCTGGCAGGTTTCAGGGAGCCGGGTGGCAGCGTGGCGTTCGCTGTTCTGGGTGGGGTGTTCAGCGAAGGCATCGATTTGCCCGGGGATCAGCTCATCGGGGCGTTTGTTGCGACCCTGGGCTTGCCACCGTTTGATGCCTGGCACGACATTCTCAAGGCTCGACTCGAACAGCGCTTTGGCGCCGGTTATGACTACGCCTATCTGATTCCGGGCTTGCAGAAAGTGGCCCAGGCGGCCGGTCGGGTGATTCGCACCCCGGAGGACCGGGGTGTGATCTGGCTGATCGATGACCGGTTTTTGAAGCCGGCCACCCATCGGCTGTTGCCGCGCTGGTGGTTCAACGCAGCAGAGTAGTTAACTGAATACAAAAAACGCCAGCTTGTTACCGTCGGGGTCCTTCACGTAGGCGCCGTAGAACTGGTTGGGAATCCGTTGCCCCGGCTCACCGTCGCAGGTGGCACCCAGCTCGATGGCTTTCTTGTACAAGGCATCCACACCTTCTTTCGACTCCGCAGGCAGGGCAACCATGTTGCCGTTGCCGGGATGGTTGGGTTCTTCATTGAAGGGAACGCAAACCGCGATCATGGGCGCTTTCATGCTTTTACCGATAAAGGCGATACGCCCCATATCCAGCAGCAGCCTGGCTCCCTGGTCGCTCAACAGCTCCGCATAGAATGCCTTTGCCCGTTCCATATCACTGACGCCAAGGGTGACGTATCCGATCATGCTTTTTCTCCATTCGGGTTGTTGTCGAACGCCAGAATACGCTGTTTTTTGCCTGTCAGCTCTATTCAGCGCCGATTTCGCTGACGACGACCTGATTTCTGCCTGCCCGTTTTGCCTGGTAAAGCAACTGGTCGCATGCTGACAGCAAATCCCGCACACCGTTGATGCTTTGGTCCCAGCATACGACCCCGGCACTCAAGGTAACGTTGAAGGGGGTGTCATCTTCACTGAGAAAACTCTCTGTCTCCATACCGATACGTAGGGATTCGGCAACCTGGCGGGCATCACTCAAGGTGGTGTGAGGCATCAGAACGATAAACTCTTCGCCTCCGGTGCGTGCAACAATGTCGGTTTTGCGAGTCCGCGTTTCGATCAGATTGGCCACCGTGCGCAATACCTTATCGCCGGTGAGATGGCCCCAGGAATCGTTGACGCTTTTGAAGAAATCGATGTCCAGGGAAAGCAATGAGAACGGATGGTTATAGCGGGCGGATTGGTCAGCCAGTTCCTCGAGTTTTCTGAGCAGGTATCTCCGGTTGTAGAGCCCTGTCAGTTCATCGGTAATCGTGAGGGCCTCCAGCTGGAATTCCAGGCGCTTCTGGTCGTCGATATCCGTAATAACGCCATGCCAGGTAGTACTACCGTCGGGATTTCTCTCCGGCTGGGAAACCCCTCGCAACCATCGGGGCTGGCCATCTTTGATGATGCGGTATTCACAAACCCATTCGCTTAGCGTCTTGCGGGAGAGTTCGATAGTCTCGTGAACTTTTGCGACATCCTCTGGGTGAATGGTTTCGAACATCCGTTCCGGGTTGGTCTGGGTTTCCGCGGCCGTTACGCCATAGAAATCCTTGGCCTTGCGGCTCATATAGGGGAAGTGAAAACTGCCATCTTTATTGAGAGTAAAGGTATATATGACCCCGGGGAGAGATTCGGCAAGCTGCTGCAGCTGGTGCTGGGAAACTTTCTCTTCCGTGACATCAAGATGCGTACCCATCAGCCAACGGCTTTCTGCCGTCTGGTCATTGTTGAACAGGGTTCCGCGGGTGTGGATGTAACGCCAGTCACCGTCCTTGTGAAGCATGCGAACCACGCACTCGAACTTGGTGGCCTCCCGGTTAAGGTAAGCATTGAGAGCCTCGTGGGCTGATTCGACATCGCTGGGATGACTGAGGCGCTCCCACGTCTCGAAGGATAGAGGTTCAAGCTCTTCCAGGGTATAGCCGAGCATACTGGCCCAGCGTTCGTTGAAGATAATTTCACCGGTGTCCAGATTGTATTCCCAGGTACCCGCGCCAGTACCATCGAGAATGGCATTGAGCCTTGTTTCTGCAGACAGATGCATGTGATCCCTCACACGAAGGCCGCGATTTCGCGGCTAGTTCTGGCCCGAACGATAACGGGCCCAAGTGAAAGTGTTGGCCCATTCGAGCGCTTCTGCAAGTGGAAGCGGTGGGCTGTAACGATAACCCTGGCCAACATCGCAGCCAAGAGACAGTAGACGCTCCTCCTGTTCGGCCGTTTCTACCCCTTCTGCCACAGTACGCCTCTGAAAACTCTGGGACAGGCGCAAAATCGCTTCTACGATCATCGAGTTATCCTGGTTCCCGATCAGATCTCCCACGAAGGTTCGATCTATTTTCACTTCCTGGGCCGGCAAGGTCCGGAAATAGTTCAATGACGAGTAGCCCGTGCCGAAATCGTCCAGGGAAATGCCCAGCCCGGCATTGCGGCAAACACTGAGGTTTTTCATGACAGTGGTGGTGTCGTCCAGGGCAGTGGTTTCAAGGATTTCTATGATCAGCCGGTCCCGGACCTCGTGAGGGCACTCGTTCATGGTGCCGGTGATGTCATCCGGGAAGTGCTCGCTCAGGAAGTGGGAGGGGCTCAGGTTGATGCTGACGGTATACGGCAACCCCAGGTTCATGAATTCGCAGATCACGCCGACTGCGCTTTCCATCACGAACAGGCCAACCTGTCTGGCGTATTCGGTAAATTCGAGGTGCTCCAGGAATCGGGCCGGCGACAGAAGCCCCTCCTCCGGGTGGTTCCAACGGATCAGTGCCTCAAAACCCTCTACCGATCCGGTGCGGTAGTTGATCTTGGGTTGGTAGTAGAGCTCGAACTGCTTTTTCGCCAGTGCCGCGTCAACCTGCTCGAGAACGCGGACACGCTCTTTCCGGGTATAGTGGGAGGCGAGGTCAAACAGGCTGTAGCTGTCTTTGCCCGCATCTTTTGCCGCATACATCGCTTGGTCGGCATGCCGGAGCAGTGTATCCGGATCCTCGGCGTCGTCAGGATAAACGGTCACACCCATGCTGGCCGACAGTTTCATGACAGAATTCTGGTAACTGATCGGGCGGCGTACAACTTCCAGAATGCGGTTGTAGACCGTCGAATCCTCCACATCCCGGAGTATGGCGACAAATTCGTCTCCCCCGAGACGACCGATGGCGTCATGTTGCCTCACAGTTGCTTTCAGGCGTTCGGAGATGATTTTCAGGACTGCATCACCAACTGCGTGGCCATGTTGGTCGTTGATGCCTTTGAAGCCATCCAGATCGATAAAACAGAGGGCAACTGTGCCTTCTCGCAGGTTCGCCTCGTGCAGCTCCTGGGTGAAAATCTCAGTGAGTTTCCGGCGGTTGGGCAAATCGGTGAGGGCATCGTAGTTCGCCGCTTTTTCAAGGCGTTTCTGGTGTTGCTGCTTCTCATGGTGCAACCTTTTGCGCTCGATCAGGTTGCCGAGGGTTTGCAGCAAAGGCTCGAGCTCTTCGGCCAGTTTTACTTTGTATCCGCCGAGACGGTTCGCCAGCCCCACCAGTCCAACTTGTTGATCGCCGGAAAACACCGGAATACCGATATAGGCATCAATATCGGGGTGCCCCTGAGGGAGCCCGCCGCGGCGAGGGTCGGTCGCGACATCGCTGGAAATGACCACCTCCCCCGAGGTCATGGGAAGTGCAATCAGGGTGTCCAGGCGATCGAACACAAGCCCCCGTCGTTCGACCTGTTGATACAACGCCTGGGTTTTGGGGTTCCAGGCAATATTGGTGATCGCTCCGATTTTCAGATAAGGGGCGCCATTCTCTTTTGACAGGGTTTCGCCAATAAACCCGAACTGGCTGCCGGTGAGCGACAGGAGATCGTTGAGCATCTGCTCGAAGGCCGCATTCTGGTTGTCACTGGTCAGAAAGACATTCAAAGCTCGCTGGATTGATCGGTTCAGGTGAGACACTTCCACGAATTCATGGTTCTCGATCGACAGGTACGTTCGCTCGAGCTCGTCCTCGATCATCGTGGCAAGGTTTCGGAGGATGTCCAGATCCAGTTCCCCGAAATCACGGGGCTGATCGTCGATGATGCAAATGGTGCCAATTTTGAAACCGGTCGGCTCACGTACTGGCATGCCGGCATAGAAGCGGATGTTGGGATGTCCGGTAACCAGTGGGTTCTGTGAAAAGCGAGGGTCCTTTGTAGCGTCGCAGACGATAAACGCCTTGTCCTGCTGAATGGCATAATCACAGAAAGCAACAGGGCGGGGGGTCTCGCTGACATCAAGGCCCTGACGCGACTTGAACCATTGACGGTTGGCATCAAGCACCGAAAAAAGAGCCGTTTTTACACCATAGTACTGGCGGGCAATCCGGGTAAGCCTTTCAAAACGGTCTTCCGGGGGCGTATCGAGAATGCCCAAACGCTCAAGGGCGGTGAGCCGTCGTTTTTCCAGGGTACTGCTATCCATGGTCGTGACTCACTTTGCTAGGCCGGGTGGTTATTTATTGAACAAAGCTCGGCGGCGTCCATCCTCCTGTCACTTGAAACGTACGACCAGCTCGTGCAAATCGTTCGCAATCTGCTCAATGTTTTTAACGCACTCGGTGGACTCTTCACCTTTGGACAGGTTGTTGGATGCCAGATCCGAGATTTTCTCCACTTGCTCGTTGATCTGATCCGACACCTGGGCCTGCTCCTCCACGGCAGCTGCCATCTGCATTGCCATTTCGGCAATGTTGGAGACGGATTCAGCAATGTCATTAAGGGTGCTCTCGGCCGAAAGCATTTTTTCCATGCCCTCGTCTGCCGAAAGCTTGCCCTCGTCGGCTTTCTGGTTGGCCTCCTCGGAGCGGGCAATCAGTTCGCTGACAATGCCATGGATTTCACTCGTTGAATTGCGGGTCCGGGATGCCAGGCCCCTTACCTCTTCGGCCACAACGGCGAATCCGCGTCCATGCTCGCCGGCCCTCGCCGCTTCAATGGCGGCATTCAGGGCCAGCAGGTTGGTCTGCTCTGCAATCTCTTCGATAATTTTTGCGGCTGAGGCTATCTGCTGAGTCTGCTGAGCCAACTCGCCAACGGAAGCGCTAATGCCATGAACGGAACCTTTGAGAGATTCAATGGCTTCCCGGGTCCCGCGCACAACGGAACGCCCCTCATTGGCAAACTCTTTTGCGCCATCGGCTCGCTCTGCCGTTGACTGGACGTTCGAGGAGACCTCCGCAATGGTCTGGGACATCTCGTGTACGGCTGCTGCAACCTGTTCGGTTTCGCCCTGCTGCTGTTTGAGGGCCTCCTGAGCTTCGAAGGTGACTTCGCGACCTTTCACAGAGTACAGTCGCATCTCATCGGCGGAGTCTTCAAGCCGGGTGAGTACCGCATCAAGGTGAGCTTGTTGGGCCCTCACTGCAACCTTGATACGTCCCAGTGGCAAATCATCATCGGTGTAGCTTCTTGCGGCCAGATCATCTGTGAAGCTGTGTGCCAGTAGCCTGGTGACCGAGCCCATCAGCTGTTTTCTGGCCAGATGCATCCAGCCGGCATAGGCAATCACGCCCCCAGCCAGCACAAGCTCGGACAACATTTTCTGGTCGGCAAGAAACAGTGCCCCTGTGACAATGAAAACAAGCGCCAAAAAGATGGTGGGGGGTTGGACGCGCCGCCAGAAAGGGGTTCCTGTTTTGCCGGCCCTAAGGGCTGCGTATAGCTTTTCTGCGCGCTCGACGTCCTTCCTGTCGGGACAGGATCTCACGGACTCGTAGCCGACTACCTTGCCGTTTTCGGTGACCGGGGTAACGTAGGCACTGACCCAGTAGAAATCGCCGTTCTTGCAACGGTTCTTTACCAGGCCCATCCAGGGCTGTCCGGCCTTAAGGTGTGCCCACATGTTCTCATAGGCGGCGGGTGGCATATCGGGATGCCGGACAATATTGTGAGGCTGGCCAATCAGCTCGTCCCGGCTGAAACCACTTACCTCCACAAAGGCCGAATTACAGTGCCTAATCTTACCTTTGAGATCTGTGGAGGAAATAAGTTTCTGATTGGGTGAGAAGGTTTTTTCGTTGTCCGTAACCGGTAGGTTTCTGCGCATTATCAACCCTGACATTAGCGTAAAAGACTTATTACCAAGTCAGGATAGGACAAATATTGCAATAACTCTATCGGTGGGAACGGTGAAGGGCCTCAGGAATTTCCCTAATGACAACGCCCGAGGCGCTACCCGCCAACGCGACACATGGCGCTGGCGGGCCGTTTGTTCGTGGGGCAGCCTCCATTGGTAAGCTTCTCCCAGGGGTTAACGCTTTGCGGGCCGGGCCAGCCACTCATGCCCCTTCAACATCCCGTGCCAATACAGCGTTGGCAGCTGCTTGGCCTTCAACCACCAGGCGGCCCTGGTGGCTTTGGTGCCATCGTTGATCCATTTCGGGAAGCTGGGCTGCAGTACTCCGCCATATCCGAACTCCGCCAGTACAATTTTGCCGTTTTCCACCGTCAGCGGGCAGGAGCCGTAGCCCAGATACGCGGCCTCAAGCGGCTGGTTTCGGAGCGTGGCCACCAGGTTCTCAGCCACCACTGGCGCCTGTTTACGCACTGCAGCGGCGGTTTTGGCGTTGCCGGTTCCGCTAACGTCCCCTAGCCCAAAGACATTGGTGTAGGTTTTATGGCGTAGGGTATCGTCCTCAAGATCCAGCCAGCCGCCTTCGTTGGCCAGGGCAGATTCACGAATCAGCTTTGGTGCCCGCTGGGGTGGGACGGCGTGCAGCATGTCAAAGCTGATCTCGCGCTCCTGGCTGTTGCCCTCGCTGTCGGTTGAGCGGAATACCGCTGTCTGTGCGGGCCCGTTTACGGCAACCAGTGTGCTCTGGAAATTCAGGTTGATGCCGTATTTTTCGATATAGGCTTCCAGGGCCGGGACGTAATCGGCCACACCGAACAGAACGGCGCCGGCGTTATGGAACTGGATATCCAGATTGTTCAGCACGCCGTGTTTGAGCCAGTAATCGGCAGACAGGTACATGGCTTTCTGGGGCGCGCCTGCACATTTGATCGGCATGGGAGGCTGACTGAAAAGCGCTCGGCCGTTCTTGAGATTCTGGACGAGGTCCCAGGTATAGCTGGCCATGCCCTCGCGGTAATTGGACGTGACCCCATTGGAGCCCAACGCCTCCTCCAGGCCTTCGATGCCGCCCCAGTTCAGCTCCAGCCCTGGAGCGAGCACCAGGGCTTTGTATTCCATGGAAGAACCGTCACCCAGAGTAACCCGGTTGTTGTCCTGGTCGATGGCGCTTACCGGTTGCTGGTACCAGGAAACAAAAGCGGGCATGACTTCTGCCATAGGCTTGGAGGTGACTTCCGGCCGGAAAACCCCACCACCCACCATGGTCCAGCCCGGTTGGTAATGATGCCGGGTAGCGGGCTCAATGATGGCAATGTCGATATTGCTGTCCCGCTTATGAATGCTGGACGCCACCGAGATACCGGCCGCCCCGCCGCCTACGATTACGACCGTATGGGTTTTGACGTTGCCCGTGGTGGTTGTGTTGCTGGTCATGCCTCGAACCTCTTGTCTTTGTTTGCTGCGCGCAAGTGAGCTTGAGATATATCAAAGGGTACCAAACTTATTAGTCTATGGTTAGAATAAAAGGAAATATGAGGGCGGGGTCAGCTTTAAGGCAGGCATAGCTCTGAAAGTGACTTTGTCACTGAAGCTCATTCCCTGGCCAGATACATTGATTTTGAAGTCTTTCGATCAACCAAAAAGGAGTTTTTCCCATGATCAAATCAATCAAGGCCGTCGCCGCAGCTGCACTGATTGCAGCCGTACCTTTCAGTGTTCAGGCCGACAGCCACAAAGGCGGCGTCGAAGAGGTGCTGGTCATCCTGTCCAGCGATTCGCTGCAAACCCAGGGCATGGCAATGGTGCTTTCGAACACCATGGCCCAGCAGGGAGCCAAGGTAAACGTGTTGCTTTGTGACAAAGCCGGTGACCTGGCACTCAAGTCCTACGAAGCGCCTGCGCTCAAACCCAAGAATGTAACGCCGGGGCAGATGCTGAGCGGCCTGTTGAAAAACGGTGGTGATGCTAAAGTCTGTGCGCTGTATCTACCGAACAGTGAATACAGCAAAGATGATCTGATTGATGGCGTTGGGGTGGCCATGCCGCCGGAAATGGCCGGCCAGATGCTGAACCCGAAGATGCGTACATTCACCTTCTGAGGGCGGAAGCCCGGGGGGCTGGACCGACCCCGGGCGTTTACATTCCAATCACGGACGATAGATTTTCTCTGGATTGAGCGTCATAGACCATGGCAGGCCTTCATTCTGCCAGCCATTCACAATTCTCATGCCTTTCTTTTTACCTTCTTTGGCACCACTGCCCTGAAAGCCGTGGTCAATGTATTTCACATTGGTGAAGCCCCGCTCCATCAGGTATTCGGCGCTGGGCTTGCCGCGGCTGGAACCGGAACGACACATGGTAATGACCAGGTCATCCCTGGTGAGGCCTTTTTCTCTCAGGGCTTCTTCTACCTGTGAAGCGAAATCCCGATTGGTGTTCATGGCAAACCGGTCTTTATCCGCGAGAAAGTCTGAGCGATCCGCCAGTTTGAACGGGATATTCTTGTCGACCACATCGGTGAAGCCGATAAACATAATTTCAATTGGATCCCGGACGTCGACAAATAGCAGGCGATCACCTTGCTCCTGAACGAGGTCATAGGTTTCCTGTGAGGTCAGGTAAAGCGCGTCTTCCGCCTGGGCGTTGAAGCCGATGGCAAGAGTGACAAGTAGAGCTGTCAGAATCTGTTTCATGGGGGGCCTCCTGCATTGGGGAGGCCCGCCAAACGGCGGGCCCCGATATTATCCGCGAACCGGATTACAGCTTGGTGGTGCGGAGGTACGGACGGATCTCATTCCAGCCCTGTGGGAACAGGCCTTTGGCTTCCTCGTTGGAAATGGAGGGCGGAATGATCACATCGCCTCCTTTGCGCCAGTCGGCCGGCAGGGCAACCTTGTTGGCATCACCGGTTTGCAGGGCATCGATGACCCGGAGGATTTCGTCGAAGTTGCGGCCCACCGCCATCGGGTAGGTCATGGTCAGACGAATCTTCTTGTCTGGGTCGATGATGAACACGCTGCGTACGGCCGCAGTTTCGCTCTCGCCGGGGTGGATCATTTCGTACAGTTCGGCCACTTTGTGGTCTGCGTCCGCAACGATCGGGAACTGGAGATTGCAGTTCTGGGTGTCGTTGACATCGTCAATCCACTTTACGTGCTCTTCCACGGTGTCAGTGGAAAGGCCCAGGGGCTTTACGTTGCGGGCTTCGAATTCTTTCGCCAGCTGAGCGGTGCGGCCCATTTCAGTGGTGCACACCGGCGTGAAGTCGGCCGGGTGGCTGAAGAAGAATACCCAGGAATCGCCGGCCCAGTCGTGGAAGTTGATCTGGCCTGCAGTACTGTCGATGGTGAAGTTCGGGGCGGTAGAGCCAAGCAATAAACTCATGATGAATCTCCTGTCGGGTTTTACTGGTGGAGGCTGTTGGCCTCTTGATGTCGGAATAACAATAACCCGTTCAGCAGCCGTTATCCAATATAGTTATATCTATAGAACAAATAGGTTTAACGAATTGAAGCCGCGAACCTCAGTATTGAATTGACAATATTTTGGAAACGCAGCTCTGCAACCTGTCCAACAGGTTTCTTTGTGCCATGATTCCAACTGATTGATTCGTCACGCGATGGCTCCCTGTATAAATGATCCTAAGCCGAACATCCTTCACACTGACGCTCTTACTGCTAACAAGTCTGTTGACCGGCTGCGCACTGCCCTCTCTGAAAGACCGGTCACAGTCTGAAGCTTTCTCGCAGGAGCAGACAGCAGGCACCCGCCTTGGCCGGGCAGTTGGGTACGAAGTCGAAAACCACCCTGGCCTGAGTGGTATTGCTGCACTGCAGAATCCCCTTGATGCTTTCGTTGCCCGAGCGTTGCTTGCCGAGGGCAGCGATCGACCCCTGGATGTTCAGTACTATATCTGGCAGGACGATATTACTGGCAAGCTGCTTCTGTACTCGCTGTATCGGGCCGCCGAGCGCGGCGTGCGGGTCCGGCTGCTTCTGGATGACAACGGCATCGCAGGCATGGATGAATGGCTGTCCGCACTGAATAATCATGACAACGTCGAGGTTCGGCTGTTCAATCCGTTCGTCATTCGCAGTTCCCGTGCCCTCGGCTTCCTGACCGAATTCGGCCGCCTGAACCACCGGATGCACAACAAGTCATTTACGGCTGACAACCAGGCCACCATCATTGGCGGCCGGAATGTTGCCGATGAGTATTTCGGGGTTGGCAGCGGTGCCCTATTCTCGGACCTGGATGTCCTGGCCATCGGGCCTGTCGTGGACCGTGTTTCGCAGGATTTTGATCGTTACTGGGCGAGTGATTCCTCGTATCCGGCGGATCGGTTGTTGTCTGCAGTCAGCGATGAAGATCTGGATGCGTTGGAAACCAGTCTTGCGGCCGTTGAACAGAATGCCGAGGCCCGTCGTTTTGTAGCGGCTTTGCGCAATTCAGATTTCCTTCAAGAGTTACTGGACCAGGAGGTGTCGTTTGTTTGGGCGCCGGTCGAGATGGTGAGCGATGATCCGGCCAAAGCCCAAGGCCTGGAAGAGGAGCACGGTTTATTGAGCCAACAGCTGGCCCTGGCCCTGGGTGAACCCGACAAGACAGTAACCCTGGTTTCGCCATACTTCGTTCCCGGTAATCCCGGCGTAGAGTTGTTTCGAGATCTGGAAGCGAACGGTGTGGAGGTGCGGATTCTCACCAATTCCCTGGAAGCCAACGACGTTGCGCTGGTGCATTCAGGCTATGCGAAATACCGGGAGGCTCTATTAGAAGCGGGTGTCGAATTGTTCGAATTGCGTAAATTCAGGTCGGAAAATGAAGACGAGCACCAGAGCTCTGGCGGCATGGTTGGGAGCTCTGCGGCCAGCCTCCACGCCAAAACCTTTGCCGTGGATGGCGAGACGCTCTTTGTCGGTTCCTTCAACTTCGACCCCCGTTCAGCGAACCTAAACACCGAGCTGGGTTTTCTGATCAAAAGTCCGGAACTGGCTGATGCTCTGGAGTCGGCCTTTCCCGAACAGGTCAGGCTGGCGGCCTACGAAGTAATACTGGACGAGGACGGCGAACTGCGTTGGCTGGAATTCAATGGATCGGAGACGATTGAGCACCATCATGAGCCCAATGTCGGCGCCTTCAAGAGGGCGTTGGTGTATCTGTTTTCGTTGTTGCCGGTGGAGCCTTTGCTTTAAGAAGGTAACGACAAAGCCGAGACCAGATGCGTCGTCATCGCTGTGGTTCGTTGAAGCTTCAAACAGGAGATAAACAGGAGAGAGAACGCGGGAAAATGGTCGGCGTGGCAGGATTCGAACCTGCGACCCCTTCGTCCCGAACGAAGTGCGCTACCAAGCTGCGCCACACGCCGATCAACGGCCGGTATTATACGGATTCGCTTTGGTTTTACCAGCCCTCGGCGGACAAAAGGGCATCCGTAAATTTGCTGAGATTATCGTAGATACTGACATCGGCGCCCTGTATGGGCCTGGCGTCCAAGTGGCGTTCGGTTTCCTTGCCATTGCCGGTTCGTACCAGTACCGGGTGGCAACCTTCGGCGTGCCCCGCTTCGAGGTCTTTTCGGCTGTCACCCACCATGATGGCCCCTTGGAGGCTGGTCAGCCGGAAGTGCTGTCGAATCTGTTCCAGCAGGCCGGTCAGCGGTTTGCGGCAGCCACACTGATCGTCGGGATGGTGGGGACAAAAGGCAATGAAATCGATGCAACCGCCCTGGGCTTCCACCAGCTGCTCCAGCTTTTCATGCATGGCATCCAGCTCGTCGGTGTCGTAATAGCCTCGACCGATGCCGGACTGATTAGTGGCGATGGCAATCCGGTGGCCGGCATGACAGAGCCGGGCCACCGCTTCTATGCTGCCGGGAATGGGATGCCATTCATCCGCCGAGCAGATGTAATTGCCATCGTATTCATTGATGACCCCATCCCGATCCAGAATGATCAGCATCGCTGTGTGCGCGCCCCTTCGTCCGGCCTCAACCTGCTGTGGGCAGCAGGGAGATATCCGCAACGCGCAGGAACAGGTTCCGCAGCCGGTTCAGCAAGGCCAGACGGTTGTTCCGGATGGCCTCATCGTCGGCCATCACCATCACCTCGTCAAAGAAGCTGTCCACCGATTCCCGCAGGCTGGCCAGGGAGCTCAGGGCACTGGCGTAATCGCCGTTCTCGAACAGCGGCAGGACCTTGGCGGACTGCTGGTCGACCTGCTCGGCCAATGCCTTTTCCGCGCTGTCCTGCAGCAAACTGGCGTCGACGGTTTCTCCGATGCTGTCACCACCCTGCTTGGTCAGGATGTTTGAAACTCGCTTGTTGGCGCCGGCCAAAGCCTGCGCTTCAGGCAGCTGGCGGAAGGCTTCCACCGCCTTAACTCGGCGGTCGAAATCCAGCGGGCGAGTCGGACGGCGGGCGTGAACGGCCAGGTAAACCTCGGCACCAATGCCCTGCTCGTCGTAATGGGCGCGGAAACGCTCCAGCATGTAGTTGACAACCGTGCTCGCGGTATTCTGCTCAGTCAGCACAGTGAAGTTCTCTTCCGCCCACTCGCAGCAGGTCTGCAGGTCCAGCGGCAGCTCACGCTCAATGATGATCCGCAGCACACCCAGGGATGCCCGGCGCAGGGCAAACGGATCCCGGGTACCGGACGGTGGCTGGTTGATGCCGAACAGACCCACCAGAGAGTCCAGCCGATCGGCAATGGCGATGGCACAGCCGGTGAGGGTAGTCGGCAGGTCGTCGCCGGCGAAACGGGGCATGTACTGTTCGTTCAGTGCCTTGGCCACGTCTTCCGGCTCGCCATCGTTGGCAGCGTAGTACTGGCCCATGATGCCCTGCAGATCGGTGAACTCCAGGACCATTTCGGTGACCAGGTCGGTCTTGGCCAGCATGGCGGCGCGCTCTGCCAGGGCCGGATCACTGCCGATGGCGTCGGCAATTTTCCTGGCCAGGGCCGAGACGCGCACGGACTTGTCGTAGATGCTGCCCAGCTTTTCCTGGAACACGATGGGCTTGAGGGCATCGATGCGATCCTCGAGCTTTGTCTTCCGGTCGGTTTCATAGAAGAAGGCGGCGTCGGAAAGACGGGGCCGGATCACTTTCTCGTTACCTGAGATCACCTGGGACGGATCCTTGCTCTCGATGTTGGCAACGGTAATGAACAGCGGCAGCATTTCCCCGTCGGCGGCCACCACGTGGAAGTACTTCTGGTGTTCCTTCATGGAAGAAATCAGCGCTTCTGCCGGTACCTCGAGGAAACGCTCCTCGAAGCGGCCCATCAAAGGCACAGGCCACTCGTTCAGTGCGGTGACTTCGTCCAGCAGGTCTTCATCAATGACCGCTTTGCCACCAGCTTCCTTTTCGGCCAGTTCGGTCACGCCGGCACGGATCTGTTCCCGACGCTCCGCGAAGTCAGCGATCACATAGCCTTCCTGTTTGAGAACGACTTCGTAATCATTCGGCGTGGGCACGATCAGGGATTTCGGGCAGTGGAAGCGATGGCCGCGGGTTTTGTTGCCCGGGTTCAGCCCCATGATCGGCGTTTCAATCACCTTGTTGCCAAACAGCATGACGACCCAGTGCACCGGGCGAACGAACTCGGTGCGGTGGGCGCCCCAGCGCATGCGCTTGGGAATCGGCAGGCTGGCCAGGGATTGCTCCACCAGTTCCGGCATCAGTTCCACGGTGGGCTTGCCCTGCTCGACCGTGCGGTAGACCACCCAGGCACCCTTATCGGTTTCCAGGGTGTCGAGCTGATCCGGGGTGACGCCCAGGGAGGTGGCAAAGCCGGTCAGCGCGCGGGTCGGGTTGCCTGCATCGTCGAATGCCGCCTTGACGGCAGGACCACGCTTTTCAACCGACTTGTCCTGTTGGGAATCGGCCAGATCCCGGATGCGCACGGCCAGACGGCGCGGAGCGGCAAAACTTTCAACCGTTGCGAATTCGACGCCTGCTTCTTCCAGACCCCGGGCAATGCCCTGGGTGAAGGCATCAGAAAGCGGCTTGAGGGCCTTGGGGGGCAGCTCTTCGGTGCCCAGTTCGACCAGAAAATCCTGTGTAGCCATGGTTATGCGTTCCCCTGTTCCTGCTGTGCCTTCTTCGCTTTTTTGCCCTTCTTGCTTTTCGCCTTGTCGTCGGCGGCGTCAGCAGCGGCGAGGACTTCCTTACGCAGCGCCTCGGGGGCGAGCGGGAAGCCGAGCGAGCGACGGCTGTCGAAGTAGGCCTGGGCAACGGCTCGAGCAAGGGTGCGAACCCGAAGGATGAAACGCTGACGCTCGGTCACCGAGATGGCGTGGCGGGCGTCCAGCAGGTTGAAGGTGTGGGAGGCTTTGAGTACCTGCTCGTAGGCTGGCAGTGCCAGGCCCGCTTCAATCAGGCGAGCGCTTTCCCGCTCGTGAACATCGAAGCTGTGGAACAGGAACTCGGTGTCGGCGTGCTCGAAGTTGTAGGTGGACATCTCCACTTCCTGCTGGTGGAACACGTCACCGTAGGTGACCACACCGTCAGGGCCTTCCGTCCAGACCAGATCGTATACGCTGTCCACACCCTGCAGGTACATGGCGATGCGCTCCAGCCCGTAGGTCAGCTCGCCGGTAACCGGGAAGCACTCCAGGCCGCCAACCTGCTGGAAGTAGGTAAACTGGGTGACTTCCATACCGTTCAGCCAGATTTCCCAGCCCAGGCCCCAGGCGCCCAGTGTCGGGGACTCCCAGTTGTCTTCCACAAACCGGATGTCGTGCACCAGCGGGTCCAGGCCCAGGGCACGGAGGGAATCCAGATACAGCTCCTGAATGTTGTCCGGCGATGGCTTCAGAACCACCTGGAACTGGTAATAGTGCTGCAGGCGGTTGGGGTTCTCACCGTAACGGCCGTCGGTGGGGCGGCGGCTGGGCTGTACATAGGCAGCGTTCCAGGTTTCCGGCCCGATGGCACGCAGGAAGGTGGCCGGGTGGAAGGTGCCGGCACCCACTTCCATGTCCAGGGGCTGAAGAACCACGCAGCCGTGCTGCGCCCAGAAATTCTGCAGAGCCAGGATCAGGCCCTGGAAGGTCCCGATATCCGGAGTAGTCTGTTTTGTTGCCTTGTCTGTCACGACGGTTGCCTGCTGATCAGTCTGTGTGTGGCGCCCCGGTTATCCTTCGGGACGCTCTGAAAAAGAAAGGCGCATTATACGCGTGCTGGCTGTGTATTTCTAAGTCAGAAGAAGGTGAGCCCAACCTGGAACAGTTTTTCTACATCGCGGATGCGGGTTTTATCGACCAGGAACAGGATAACGTGGTCATCCGGCTGTATCCGGAGGTGATCGTGGGCGATCAGAACTTCGTTGCGACGGACAATGGCACCGATGGTCGTGCCTTCCGGCAGGTTGATTTCATCCAGCCGTTTGCCCACCACCTTGGACGATCGATGGTCGCCGTGGGCAATTGCTTCGATCGCCTCGGCAGCGCCCCTGCGCAGTGAGTGAACGTTTACCACGTCGCCCCGGCGTACGTGGGTCAGTAGACTGCCGATGGTGGTTTGCTGGGGCGAGATGGCCACGTCGATGTCGCCACCCTGGATCAAGTCCACGTAGTCAGGGTTGTTGATCAGGGTCAGTACCTTGCGGGCACCGAGGCGCTTGGCCAGAAGTGACGCCATGATGTTGGCTTCATCGTCGTTGGTCACCGCACAGAATACATCGGTGTTTTCGATGTTCTCTTCCAGCAGGATGTCCTTGTTGGCGGCGTTGCCTTCGAGCACCACGGTCTTGCGCAGGTTTTCTGAAAGCATCACACAGCGCTCGTGGTCCCGTTCCAGCAGCTTGACCTGGTAACGGCTTTCCAGGGTGTTGGCCAGGCGCTGGCCAATGTTGCCACCGCCGCAGATAAAGATGCGCTTGTAGGGTTTTACCAGCGGCTGGAGCTCACTCATTACAGACTTGATGTGGTCGGCCGCAGCAATGAAGAACACCTCATCGCCGTCCTCAATTACCGTGTTTCCTTCGGGCATGATTGCCCGGTCTTTCCGGAAAATTGCCGCCACCCGGGTATCGATCTTGGGCATGTGTGTGCGCAGGTAAGACAGCTCATGGCCCACCAGTGGCCCGCCCTTCGTGGCACGGATGGCCACCAGACGGGTCAGCCCCTTGGAGAACTCAAGCACCTGTAAGGCGCCGGGGTTTTCGATCAGCCGGGTAATGTGCTTGGTCACCAGGTGCTCGGGGCTGATCAGAACGTCGATCGGGAAGCCGCGGAGACTGTCCAGATCCTTGGTCTGGTCACGCTGGTAAAACAGCTCCGATTTTGCCAGGTAGGCGTTGGCCCGCACCCGGCAGATGGTAGTCGGTGTCTTGTAGAGAAGCTTGCTGACCTGGCACGCCACCATGTTGGTCTCGTCGCTGTTGGTCACTGCGATGAGCATGTCGGCATCTTCGGCCCCGGCCTGGCGCAGTGACGTCGGATAGGACGCCGCACCCTGGACCGTGCGGATATCAAGCCGGTCCTGCAGCTCCCGCAACCGGGCACTGTCGGAGTCGATGATGGTGATGTCGTTGGCTTCGTTGGCAAGGTTTTCGGCGAGTGTTCCGCCGACCTGGCCGGCCCCGAGAATCAGGATTTTCATGGTTCGGGTTTCTCCAGCACGGCATAGAAGAAGCCGTCATGGCTGTCCGGATCGGGGAGCAGTTGCCGCCCCGCACCCATATCGCGCCCCCACTGAGCCTCTGGCTCAACAAGGATGGCATCGGTCTGCTGCTTGCAGAACCGCTGAATTATACGGTGGTTTTCCTGGGGGAACACCGAACAGGTGGCATACACCAGCCGGCCTCCGGGTTTCAGGATAGCCCACATCGCGTCCAGTAACCCGAGCTGTATAGCAGCAAGGGGAGTAATGTCCGATTCACGGCGTAATAACTTGATATCGGGATGACGGCGAATCACGCCGCTGGCGCTGCAGGGCACGTCCAGCAGAATGCGATCGAATGCCTCGCCGTCCCACCATTGGTCGGTGGCCGCGGCATCGGCCTGTTTCAGAGTGGCGTCCAGATCCAGGCGATCCAGATTCTCCTGGACCCGGGGCAGGCGTTCCGCGGATTCATCTATGGCGACCACTTCTGCCAGTTCGCCACAACTTTCCAGGGTTGCGCAGGTTTTACCCCCAGGCGCGGCGCAGGCATCCAGAACTCTCTGGCCCGGGGCCAGATCCAGCAGTGTGGTGCACAGCTGCGCCGCTTCATCCTGCACGCTCACGGCGCCGTCAGCGAACCAGGGTAGTTGGTCGACAGGCACAGGATGGGCCAATTGAATGCCGTGGGGTGCGAAACGGGTCGGGCTCGCCTCAATGCCAGCCTCTTTCAGCAGGCCGAGATACTCGTCACGGGAAAAACGCAACGCGTTCACCCTTAATGTCATGGGCGCCTGGGCATTGTTGGCGTTCAGAATCTGCTGCCAGTCTTCCGGCCAGTTATGGCGGAGTTTTTCCACCATCCAGACGGGGTGACTGAAACGGGCAGAATCGTCTGCTGGCTCGGGTGCGCCTTCCCGTTCCGCGGCCCTGAGTACCCCGTTCACCAGGCCGGTCAGGTGCGGTTTGTCCAGGGCCCGGCAGGCTTCGACGGTTTCATTGAGTATGGCGTAGGTGGCCTGTTGGCTGAAGCGTAACTGGAACAGGGCCACCAGCATCAGGTGATGGACGACGCGGTCCGGTTTGCGCAGGGGCTTTTTCAGCCGGCCATTGAGTTCGCCCTCCAGTCGGTGAAACCAGCGGCACGTACCATAACAAAGCGCCTGGAGTTCGGGGCGTTCGTTGGCGGGCAGGCGGTTCAGGGCTGGCGGAAGGCACTGGGACAGGGATTGGCCGTTTTCCACGGCCAGCATCACGCCTGCGGCGATGGCGCGCATGGGTTGTTGTCGGTCCCCCATGTCAGCGCAGCTCCTGGCCGGGCATCAGCAGTTCTTTGCCGCCGTTGATCAGGTCATTCACGCTCTGGGCGCGGGAGCCTGGCAGTTGCAGGCGGGTGATGCGCAGGGTGCCGTTGCCGCAGGCAATATCGATCCCGTCCCGATCCCTATGCACCACGGTGCCGGGAAACGCGTCGCTGTCTGTCACAAGGGCCCTGGCTTCGTGAATGCGGATCCGTTGATCGCCCAGATCGGTGTAGGTTCCGGGCCAGGGGTTGAAAGCGCGAACCAGCCGTTCAATGGCTGTGGCGTCCGTGGCCCAGTCAATATGGCCCTCGGTTTTGCTCAGTTTGCTGGCGTAGCAGGCGAGGTCGTCGTTCTGCGGTTCCCCGGTAAGTTCCCCTTTCTTTAAAAGCTCCAGGGCCTTGATGATGGCCTTGCCACCAAGCTCCGCGAGACGGTCGTGCAGGCTGCCCCCGGTGTCGCTCGTATCGATAGCGGTCAGGGATTTCAACAGCATGGCCCCGGTATCCAGGCCTTCGTCCATCTGCATGATGGTGATGCCGGTTTCCGCATCGCCCGCGGCTATGGCCCTTTGGATGGGAGCGGCACCGCGCCAGCGCGGCAGCAGCGAGGCGTGGATGTTCAGGCAGCCGTGGGTGGGAATGTCGAGCACCGCCTTTGGCAGGATCAGGCCGTAGGCGGCGACGATCATCACGTCCGGCTTCAGGTCGGCCAACTGCTTCTGCGCTTCGGCTGTTTTCAGTGTTTCGGGCTGGAAGACCGGGATCTCATGGTCCAGCGCCACCTGCTTGACCGGGCTGGGCTGCAGCTTCCGGCCACGGCCGGCGGGACGGTCCGGCTGGGAATAAACGCCAACGATGGTGTGGCCGGCGGCAATCAAGGCTTTGAGCGCGGTTGCCGCGAAATCCGGGGTGCCAGCAAAAACAAGTCGCACGGTGTTGTGATCTCTGTTTCGTTGTAATACGAAAAGACCGGGTCATGACCCGGTCCGGAAGATAGTGTCTGGTTATTCGCTCGCCTGCAGCCTGATCAGGCGCTCTTCTTGTGCTGCTTCTCCAGCTTCTTGCGAATCCGGTTACGCTTTAGCGAGCTGAGGTAGTCAACGAACAGCTTCCCGTTCAGGTGATCCATCTCATGCTGGATGCAGACTGCGAGCAGACCTTTCGCCTCCAGTTCAAACGGTTTGCCGTCCCTGTCCAGCGCCCGGATCATACAGTGTTCAATCCGTTCGACATCTTCGTAGAATCCCGGAACCGACAGGCAGCCCTCCTGCATGGCCTCTTTCTCGCCATCCAGCACGGTTACCTCCGGATTGATAAACACCCGCGGCTCGCTCTTGTCCTCCGACAGATCCATGACAATGATCTGTTTATGAACGTTGACCTGAGTCGCCGCCAGGCCAATACCGGGCGCATCGTACATGGTCTCGAACATGTCGTCGATCAGCTTGCGGTCAGCGTCCGTGACCTCTTCTACCGGCTTGGCAATGGTGCGCAGACGGGGATCCGGGTATTCGAGAATCTCTAGTATCATAGGTCGATCTTTTGCCTGTATGTCGGGATGCCCCCAGTTTACAGGGCGGCACCCCTCATGACTTTGCTGCTGTTTGTAACAATGTGAAACCGATCTTCGAAATGCGACAGCGTACTGCGCAAATTTCCGCCCTGCCTCTACTATTATCGGGGCAAGGCCTCAGCTTTCAACGGCTGGAAGGGTTATCAGCGCCAATAAGCGTATTATCCAACAATTCGTCGATTGAGTACAAACTGATCAGTTAATAGTTAAAATCTTTCAGCGGCGGGATAGAATTTACTGGAAGAACAAAAGATAACATCACAATTTGCGAGACTTCTTCTATAGTAACTGGAATAACAACGTAATAAGCTGCAGGTAACTGACTGCATCCCAACAGAATGCAAAGAATCAAGGCACGCGATCAAGGACTTACACAATGAGGAAACTGCTGTACGCTCTGGCAGCAACTACGCTGCTTATAACCTCCTGGGCCCATGCTGCACCGGAGCTGCGGTCCGATCATCCCGAGCGTTACACCGTTGTGAAGGGTGACACCCTCTGGGACATCTCGGCCCGTTTTCTGAATAATCCCTGGTACTGGCCGGAAATATGGCATGTGAACCCGCAGGTCGCCAACCCTCACCTTATTTATCCTGGTGATCGCCTTGCCCTGGTTTACATCGACGGCAAACCCCGAATTACCAAGGTGGCCAGCAGCGATGTGGTGAAGCTGTCGCCGAAGGTTCGGTCCGAGCCCATCGACACGCCGATCCCGGCTATCCCGCTGGATGCCATTGGCAGCTTCCTCACCGACACCCGTATTGTCAGCCCGGAAGAAATCAATGGCGCCCCTTACGTTCTGGAAGGGGAAGATGGCCGGATTATTACCGGTGCCGGCGACAAACTCTATGCCCGTGGCGAGAAGCCTGCGGACAAAGTGGGTATCTTCCGCCGCAGCAAGGAGTTCCGCGACCCGGAAACTGGCGAATTCCTTGGTCTGGAGGCCCGGAGTATTGCCCGTGGTGACGTGGCCCGGGAAAACGGCGACGTGCTGACCGTAAACCTGACCAGCTCCAGCGAAGAAGTTCGCATTGGTGACCGGCTGATGGTGAGCGAAGACCGTCGTCTGACCACCAGCTTTGTGCCCAGCGCTCCTGACCAGGATGTGGAAGGACAGATGATCTCCGTCGACGGCGGTGTGAGCCAGATCGGTCAGTTCGATGTGGTGGCCATCAACCGAGGTACCCGCGAAGGGCTGGAAGCGGGCAACGTGATGGCCGTGCTGAAAAGCGGCAATCTGGTTCGCGATCCGGTAACCGGAGAAACCATCGAACTGCCCTCCGAGCGTGCCGGGCTGCTGATGGTGTTCCAGGCCTACGAAAAGATGAGCTACGGTTTGGTGCTTCAGGCCACCCGTGCTTTGACGGTGGGTGACAAGGTTACCAACCCCTGATTGACTGATTACCGACAGATGCAACGGCCGGACCAGGAAGGTCCGGCCTCGCTTTTTCCAAGGACGATGCCGTGTTTTCCTCTGCCACAGCCCAATGGCTGTTTCTGACATGCCTGCCAGACGTTGGCCGTGCCCGTCGGCGTGAACTGCTGACAGAATTTCCTGACCTGCCCCGACTCCTTTCAATGAATGCCGCCACCTTGCGGGCCATGGGCATGACTGCAGACGCCACGGCGGCAATCCAGGCCTGGCAAAAGCAGGATGATGCCCATCCGGCGGTACGTGAGGTCCGGGCGATCAGGGACAATTGCTGCAAGCATGGCATCGGGATTCTGACCTGGCCGGATCCCGACTACCCGGAGCAGCTTCGGCATATTCACGATGCGCCCCTGGTGTTGTATACCCTCGGTGATACGGGGCTTATGGCCCGGGACCAGATCGGCATAATCGGCAGCCGGAAGGCCACGCCGGCCGGCCTGGACCATGCCCGACGGTTTGCTGCGGAACTCAGTTCCCGGGAGTTACTGGTGACCAGTGGTCTGGCGCTTGGTGTTGATGGTGCTGCCCACGCCGGTGCGCTCGATGCCGGGTTTCCGACCATCGCGGTGGTTGGTCGCGGCCTCGACCGCATCTACCCCCATCAGCATCGACGGCTTGGTGAGCGGGTCATTCAGCATGGTCTGATGATTTCTGAGTATCCCCCCGGTACGCCGGCACGAGCCGCCCACTTTCCCCAGCGCAACCGTATTATCAGCGGCCTGAGCCGGGGCGTGCTGGTTGTGGAGGCGGGTCTGCGCAGTGGCTCCCTGATTACTGCGCGAATGGCGTTGGAACAGGGGCGTGAAGTTTTCGCTATTCCCGGGTCGGTGCACAGTCCGGTTGCCCGGGGCTGTCATCACTTGATCAAACAGGGTGCTCGACTGGTTGAGACGGTGGACGACATTCTCGAAGAATTGGGTGCCTGGTGGTCTCCGCCGCTTAAGGCCGGCCCTGACTCGGCGCCAGAGCCAAAGCCGCAGGGCAAAGGACTCCTGGCCGGATTGGACAGCCGGGAAATCGCGGTATTTGAGGCTTTAGGGTATGATCCACAATCAACCGATGCACTGAGTTCAGCGACCGGTCTTCCCGCCGACCAGCTCATGCAGTCCCTATTGCTTCTCGAGTTGCAGGGGCTCATCAGTTCGGCCCCGGGGGGCTATCAGAAAGTCGCGTGAAACCGGTGTGAACATCTACCCTGATCAACCCTGACAGAGGCGCATGCCCGATTCCCATCCCCTTTCTGACTGGCAACTGCATTGTGCCCGCCGCACGATTTTCAGTGGCGGTGTTATCGCCTATCCCACCGAGGCTGTCTGGGGCCTGGGTTGTGATCCCTGGGATCAGGAGGCGGTGGAGCGGATTCTGGAGCTGAAGCAGCGCCCGGTTGAGAAAGGCGTGATTCTGGTGGCTTCGTCTGTCGACCAGATCCGCTTCCTTCTGGAGCCCCTGTCTCAGGCGCTTCAAGACGAGGCAGAGCGCTACTGGCCGGGACCTGTGACCTGCCTCCTGCCCGATGTCGAGCGGCAGATCCCGGAATGGGTGCGCGGGAAGCACACCTCCATCGCGGTGCGGGTCAGCGAGCACCCCGTGGTGGGCGCCCTGTGTAAGGCGGCGGGAATGCCCCTGGTTTCCACCTCCTGCAACCCGGCAGGGCGCCAGCCGGCCCGGCATATCTGGCAAGTCCGGCGCTATTTCGGCGATCAGCTTGACTGGATCGTGCCCGGCGCATTGGGCGGTAATCGCAAACCCAGCCGTATTATTGATATTGTCAGCGGTCAGCAACTTCGTTAGGAGCGTTTATGCCACAGCAACCCGATAGCCAGGCGGTAAAGCAGTATCTGCTGGGATTGCAGGAGTCGATCTGTAGCCGGCTGGAGGCCCTCGATGAGGGCGCATCTTTCATTCGGGATGCCTGGGACCGACCGGAGGGTGGCGGTGGTATCAGCCGTGTTATTACAGAGGGTCGCGTGTTCGAGAAAGGCGGTGTCAATTTTTCCCACGTGATGGGTGACACCATGCCGGCCTCCGCCACCGCCCACCGCCCGCATCTGGCCGGTGCTCCCTGGCAGGCCATGGGGGTGTCGTTGGTTATCCACCCCAACAACCCTTTTGTGCCTACGTCCCACGCCAACGTCCGGTTTTTCATCGCCACACCGAAGGGCAGTGAGCCAGTGTACTGGTTTGGTGGTGGCTACGACCTCACGCCTTACTACGGTTTCGAAGAAGACTGTGTGCACTGGCACCAGACAGCCCGTGACGCCTGCGAGCCGTTTGGAGAGGGCACCTACAAGCGCTTCAAGGATTGGTGCGATGATTACTTTTATCTGAAACACCGGGATGAACCCCGGGGTGTTGGTGGTCTGTTTTTTGATGACCACAACACAGGCGACTTCGAGCAGGATTTCGGCCTGATGAAAGCGGTAGGTGACAGCTATATTGAAGCCTACGAGCCCATTGTCCGGCGCCGCATGGACCACCCGTTCGGTGACCGCGAGCGGGACTTTCAGCTCTATCGTCGAGGACGGTACGTGGAATTCAATCTCGTCTATGACCGCGGTACGCTGTTTGGCCTGCAATCCGGCGGTCGGACGGAATCCATCCTGATGTCCCTGCCGCCCCTGGTGCGCTGGGATTACAACCGGACCGCGGAGCCTGGCTCGGAGGAAGCCCGACTAACCGACTATTTCCTGACCGGCCGGGACTGGCTGGAGGCGCAGCATGACTAACGATCTATACGCGGTGGTTGGCAACCCCATCAGCCACAGCAAATCGCCGAGGATTCACAGCCTGTTTGCCAGGGAGACCGGTGAGCCGGTTGAGTACACGGCGATACAGGCGCCGCGGGATGATTTCGCCGGTACCGTAAAACAGTTCTTCGAGCGGGGCGGGAAGGGCCTCAATGTGACCGTGCCTTTCAAGGAAGAAGCCTGGAAGCTGGCGGACCGTCGTACCGAGCGTGCCGAGAATGCCGGGGCCGCCAATACCCTGTACCTGGATGGTGATGGCGTGCTTGTCGCTGACAATACCGACGGGTGCGGTATTGTCCGTGACTTGCTCATAAACCACGGTGTCACCCTGAACGCAGCGCGGATTCTGGTGCTGGGTGCCGGAGGCGCCGTTCGGGGTGTTCTGGGTCCGATCCTGGCGGAGCATCCTGGCGCCATTACCATCGCCAACCGAACCGTTGCCAAGGCTGAGGCCCTGGTTGAACTGTTTACACCCGTGGCTGGCGAAACCAGGCTTTCTGCCTGCGGATTCGAACAGCCCTCTGAGCCGTTTGATTTGATCATCAACGGTACCAGCGCCAGCCTCCAGGGCGATTTGCCCCCGCTGTCACCGAAGGTGATTGCAGAGAAAACCGTGGTCTACGACATGATGTATTCTCTGCAGACCACCACCTTTAACCGGTGGGCACTTGAACAGGGCGCACAGATCGTTCACGACGGGCTTGGTATGCTGGTGGAGCAGGCAGCGGAATCGTTCCGGATCTGGCGCGGGGTGAGTCCTGCCACCCGCCCCGTCATCGATGAATTGCGTAACGACTGAGCCGCTGTGCCCGTGATGGGCTATGCTCATGGTCAACTTCCGTAGGGATTTTCGATGGACATTCTTACCCTTGTCGGGCTTGTCGCCGGTGTTCTTATCGTCATTCTGGCGATGCTGGCCAATGCCTCCTTCCTGACGTTCCTGAATCTTCCGGGGCTGGCCATCGTGTTGGGTGGCACCTTTGCGGTTACCCTGATCAAATTCCGCATGGCATCGGTGATGAGCGCTTTCCGGCTGGCCATGTCTGCTGCCTTTACCGACCGTATGGCGCGGCCAACGGAACTGATCCGGGAAGTGGGCTCGCTGGCCATGGTGGTGCGTAAGGAAGGCATTCTGGGCCTGGAGAACCACCAGACTGACAACGCGTTCCTTCAGAAGGCGATCAATCTGTGTGTCGACGGTCACCCGCCGGAACTGGTGGAAGAGGCGCTGGCCCAGGAAACTCAACAGACTGCCGAGCGGTACGAAGTGGCCGAGCGGGTGTTCCGGGGTATCGGTGAATCCGCCCCGGCCATTGGCATGCTGGGCACCCTGGTGGGCCTGGTACAGATGCTTAATACCCTGGATGACCCATCCTCCATTGGTCCGGCCATGGCGATCGCCCTGCTCACTACCCTTTACGGTGCGTTCATTGCCCAGCTGATTGCCCTGCCCCTGGCCGACAAGCTGCAACTGAAAGCCGAGGATGAGTCCCGGAACCAGATGCTAATCATCACGTCCATCAAGAACATCATGCGCGGCGAGAATCCCCGGGTGATGACCGAACTGCTGTCCTCGTTTGTCCACCCGGAACAGCGCACCGGCCTGGCGCCGGAGCGGGAGGCCTGAGGGTTTGGAACTGGTCCAGAAGAGAAACCGGAAGCGTTTGCAGAACCAGACGCCGGGCTGGATCGTTACCTTCGCCGATCTGGCCACCCTGCTGCTGACTTTTTTCATCCTGCTGCTGTCGTTTGCCGAAATGGACGTTGAGAAGTACCGTGCCATGGCGAATTCCATGGCGGTGGCTTTTGGCTCCAGCAACGTCCTGGCCGAGGATATCGGCGGCTCCCCACTGACCATGATCGAATCGGATTCCGTCTCCCTGCCCGAGCCCACCGAGTCCAAGACCCGGGAGCCCGAATTCATCGATGAGCGGGCCGAGGGGGCCGCGCCCACGCAGATTCCCGGTGGTGTGATTGATCTGGCCAGCCGGATGATCCGGGAGCTGGAATCGGAGGTGGCCTCCGAAGCGTTGAGTGTCAATTACGACCAGAACCAGGTGGTGATCCGCTTTTCCGAGGAGGCCACTTTTCGATCCGGTGATGCCGCCATCAAACCGGAAATGATCCCGATCATCGAACGGGTGGTGAACGTGCTGTCGGCGTGTACCGGCGATGTGTTGGTGTCCGGTTACACCGATGACCGGCCGATTTCCAGCGACCGCTACCGCTCCAACTGGGATCTTTCCGCGGCCCGTGCCGTGTCGGTAGTGCATGAGCTGGTGATGAACCGTCAGGTACCGGCTGAGCGGGTGGTTGCGGCCGGACGTGCCGAGACCAACCCGCTTGCGCCGAATGATACTCCGGAGAACCGGGCCCTGAACCGCAGGGTAGAAATTGCCATTCGAAATCCGGAATGCAGCGATGAGGTTCCCACTGGCGACCTGCCTGTCGAAATCATGCCCTGAGTCTTATAGCCGGTGCGTAGCTTCTCATGAGCAATCCATATAACTGTCCTGCTTTCAGGGCTTTATACTGTGCGCCCGATAACTGACTGGCACAGCAAAGCGAGAGAGCAACCATGAGTGGACCGGACAAGCCGAAAGTGATTGGCGAAGAATGGAGCGACGAGCGGGTGAGGAGTTTTCTGGATATCCGCCCCTGGGATGCTAACGAGAATGCTGATTACCATGCCCTGTTGAAAGCCTACCAGGCCATGCGGGCGGAAGACTTTGAACGCTTTATCGGGTTTTTCGTTGCCGAAAATCGGGATCTGAACGCCCCTGGTCCGGACGGAGAGACCATTCTGGACCTGATCTCCCGGCATCGGCGCAGTGTGGATTACGCCAGTGCCCTGAAAAAGGCCGGCGCCAGAACAACGACCGCAGCCGGAAACTGAACCCGGTGCGGCCGTCTGTCGCTGACTGAGATTTCCGGCGTTTACTGCACGTCGACCTCGATGGCCTTGGGCTCTTTGGGTTCGGCCTTCTGGAGCGTCAGGGTCAGCATGCCGTCCTTGAAGTTCGCCTTCACGCTGTTTTCATCAACGTTTTCCGGCAGCGTGAAGCGACGCAGGAAGCTACCGTAGAAACGCTCAATCCGGTGGTGCTTCTTGTTCTTGGTTTCATCTTCACTCTTGCGCTCACCCTGAATGCTCAGAACGCCCTCGTGCACTGTCACCTTCACGTCTTCCTTGGACATGCCCGGCAGCTCGGCCTCAATGGTGAAGGCTTCCGGAGTCTCCTTGATGTCTACGGCCGGAGCCCAGTCGCTGCGGCTGAACAGGTCCTTGCCTTCGCGCTCGCCGCCTGAGCGGGTCAAGCCGAACATGCGGTTATAGCGGTTCATCAGGTCTTCGAACTCATTGACCGGATTCCAGCGGGTAAGATTGCTCATAAGGCAGCCCTCCTTTTTTAAACGAAACGAATCTGAATAGTTGAGCATCAGCTTCGATCGCGGAACTGCTCCATGCCGGTGGCGCCAGCCGGATGGTTATCCGTGAACCTCTGCTATTTCCGAATGTAGGTGCATAGCGGATGTTTTCAAGGGTGAGGTTGATGGAATTTTGATCAGGGTCAAATCGGGTTCAGGGTTGACCGAAATGGCGGTGCAGAAAGGGGCGGAAACGGCTCATTGTGGCTCCGGGTGTTTCCGGATCGGGCCGGATACCGGGTCGAAATCCCGGCAGTTCACCGGACAAAAACGGTTCCACCAGTTTCGGGTCTGCACTGACGACATGAACAATGACATCGCGGCTGGCGTCCTCACCCGTGATCAGGGGGGCTGGCTGATGGTCACCCAGGATGATCATCAGCGCGTTCTGGCTCAGATAGTGGGCGGCAAAGCCTCCGGCAACCTCCAGGGCATAGGCAATGGCCTGTCCGTAATGATGGCGGACCCGGTCCGGGTCGCGCCATAGCGAAACCGGTGCCTCGCCAGCGCCTTTCCAGCGCTGGAACACCTCTCCGTTGCCAATGCTTTGCCAGTCATCAAGCACCGGCAGGATTGGAACCCAGGGCGCGTGGCTGCTGATCAGGGCAAGTTCAGCGAACAAAGGACCCTGATGGCTGTCGCGAATGGCCTGGAACCGGTGCCAGGTATATTGATCGGGCATGGTGACCCAGTTGAACGGGGGCCCCTGGTAATCCAGATCGTCGTGATCGTAGATCCGGTCGTAGCGAAACAGTCGTCCCTCGGGCCAGGCCCGGGTGATCGCCGGCATCACGGCCAGGGTTTTGTGTCCGGTACTTCGGAAGTCATCGATCAGGGTGGCGTAGCCGCTGCTGAGCAGGGTTTCGTAGGCAAGCTGGTTGTGAATCCACTGGCCACTGAGAACGGAAAGGTGGCCGAGCCAGGACTGGCCACCCTGGATTGGCGACTGCAGTCGGCCTGTGGCGACCGTGAGCCCCGCAGCGTCGAGCGACTGGCCCATCGCTTCGAGGCCCGGGCCGACCAGGGAGCGGTAGCGTTCGTCCGTAACAGTCGAGACGCCATAGGACTCAATAAACCCCAGAATCACATCCGTTTGCGCCAGCTTCGCCAGCGGTGAGGGTTGGCCCTGTCGACCGGGCCCGGCGTTCAGCTCTTTGGCAAAGTTTCGGGTGGTCTGGTGCGTGTGAGTGATCAGGGAGGCCTGATTGGCAACGAAGGCCAGCGCCGGGCTGCCAATCCACGGGGTTACGGCCCCGGCCAGGAACAGGCCGGATACCAGCCAGAGCGGTTTGCCAAGGCGAGCCGGAGAGTGCTGTGCCAGCCGTTCCAGTCCGTACCGAAACAGGCGACCCACCCCGGCAAGTAAGGCTGCCAGAATGATGAGGGCCAGCACCGCCAAACCGGCACCCAGGTTGGTATCCAGGAGGTTCCAGGCCGCGTCCAGCAGACCCAACTCCAGATAGAGGTTAAGACCACGGCCCAGACTTTCCCGCACCAGGGCATCCGCCAGGACAAGAAGAACCAGTAGTCCATAAAGAACAGCCAGTATCTGGCCGACGCGATACTTTTGCTCTGGCTTCCTGAGTCCGCAAATGAGGGCCCAGACGATCAGGGCCTCCAGAGAAAACCAGGGCGTGTCGCCGGGCAAAGCCAAGGAAGGCAAAAGGAATAATCCGTTCAGAAGCAGCAGCCAGACCAGTATCACGAAGCTGCCTCTGCCCATGTCAGGGCTGCTGGCTGGCGGGGCAAGGACACCGGTGCCGGAGGCCTTCGCTCAAGAGACCGGGCCATGCGGACCAGCACCTCCCGCCAGGGTGATTCGTGCGAGGCATGCCAGGCTCGCCAATGCAGCGCTTTCAGGGCTTCCGGATGGTTGCAGATCAGACTGAGTTCCCGGTGACTCAGGGCCTGTTTGCCTTCAATGGCGCAGCGATCAACCAGGCGCGCCAACGCCCGTGCCTTTTTACCGGTGGCTGGCAGTGCGTCATAGTCTGAAATCCCGGCAAAGACAGGCGACACAACCACCTGTTCAAACCAGCTCAAACGACCCGGATCATGGCTGAGTGGGCCGGTGGTCTCGGCCAGCTCAATCACTCGGGTGGTTTGCTCATCCTCTGGCACTTGCAGCCAGGTGCCCGAGCGTAGGGTTCGACCAAGCCAGTAGGCCAGAGCAGGTGCCAACAACACCGGTGCCATGACCGGCAGGGCCCAGGGCGTCAGCGTTGGCGCATGCCAGTGAATGAGGGTCAGGCCTGCCGCCGCCGAGGCGAGGAGCAGGCCATAGTGCCGGAGACTCAGCCCCGGACTGAGGCCGCCGGACCTGTTTTGCCCCTGCCAGCCCACGTTGAGATTCAGCACAGCCTGAACCACATGGAGCGTGTGAACCAGCATCCGGATGGGCGCCAGTGCCAGGGCCGCGAGTGTTTCGAGAAAGGTATTGGCACAGAGCCTGAACAGACCTCCGAATCTGGCAGTTCTTCCAGCCAACCAATGGTCCCCTACGGCCAGAAGTCGTGGCCCAAAGAGTAGCAGTGCGGTCACGGCGACAAGCAGTGCCCCTGCGCTTGAGCCCGCCTCCGTTGTGGCCATCACCCCCGGCAGTGCCGGCGTTGCTGACGGTCCGGCCAACGCCACAAATCCGGACAGGCCCAGGAAAACCAGCCAGAGTGGAGAAGCCAGGTAAGAGAGAATGCCGGTTACCAGGGCCATCCGTTGGGCCAGCCGTAGTTTGCCCATGGTTGCCAGCAGCCAGAGGTGCTGGAGATTGCCACGACACCACCTACGGTCGCGGATCAGGTCGTCTTCCAGGGTTGGCGGTGATTCCTCAAAACTGCCGGCGATGGCAGGTTCCAGCCACACTTCGTAGCCTGCCCGGCCCATCAGCGCAGCCTCAATAAAATCATGGCTGAGTACCGGCCCCCGGAACAGGCCCGGGCCCTGAAGCTTGCGCAGACCGCAGTGGGCCATGAACGGGGCTACCCTGATGATCGCATTGTGGCCCCAGTAGGTGGCCTCCCCCAGTTGAATGGCCGCCAGTCCTGCGCTGTAGAGCCTGCCATAGCAGCGGTTGGCAAACTGTTGCAGGCGGGCAAACCGGGTTTCTGCACGGGCCAGTCGGGGTGTGGTCTGGATAATCCCGGCCTCAGGCCGGGCCTCCATCAGCTGGATAAGCCGGGTAATGCAGTTGGCACTGAGCAGGCTGTCGGCGTCCAGAACGACCATGTAGCGGTAGCGGCGGCCCCATCGACGCAGGAAATCGGCAATATTGCCGCTCTTGTAGTTCAGGTTGACGTTGCGACGCCGGTAGAACAAATGTTGATAGGGGCCAAGCTCCCGACGAATTTGCTCGCAGGTTGCCTGTTCCTCGAGCCAGATGTCCGGGTCCCGACTGTCCGATAGCACGTAGAAATCCACGGCGCGGGCTTGTCCACGTTGCCCAAGGTCCTCGATGATTGCTTTCAAGCCACCGAGAGTATGTTGTACTGGTTCATGGCAGATGGGCATCACAACGGCAGTTGGGGCCGACAATAACTCCCTGGACCCTTCGGGCTCTACACGCCTGGAAAGGCTCCAGCCGTCCCCGCCGAAGCGCAGGGCGACGAACCCGAAAACCGCCGTCCAGAAACCCACCCCAATCCAGGCAAACAGAACCCCGAACACCGTCAACAGCGCCGCGATTGTTACGGAACCTGCCTGCTCCGGCACAGTCCGGGAAAACAGCAACATGCCCACCAGTGTCTGAGTGGCCACAAGGAAGACAAGCAGCAAGCGCCGCCGCAGGGCAACGGGGCGCCAGGAATCGGAGCTACTCACGGGGGTACCCGATACTGGCCCGGGTAATGGGTGGGAGATGAAGACCCTGTCTACGCCCGGGCAAGGCGAACCACTGAGGCATCAGCTCCAGCATTTGCTTGGTACTCAGAGCCCGGCGTCCAGCCCCTCGAGCCTGCAGCATGCTCTGCAACCGTGCCCGGGTTTCCGGACCGGTATCGTGGCCTGCCGCGCGCAGGTACAGCAAAGCTCTATTAAAGGGTTCGTCCGATGTGTCCACAGAGGCCTCCGCCATGCAGCAGGGTTACCCCGTTTCATACGGCTACGGGCTCACGTTCAGACCACTGGCTTACTGATCGTTAAGGTATTCATCCTTGAGGCGAACGTAATTGGCAGCGGTGTATTTGAAGAACCCCCGCTCCTTCTCGGTCAGCGCCCGGGCTTTCTTACAGGGTGATCCCACATAAAGGTGCCCGGATTCCAGGGTCTTGCCCGGCGGCACCAGACAGCCCGCTGCAACAATCACCTCGTCCTCCACCACGGCACCATCCATAATGATGCAGCCCATGCCGACCAGGACCCGGCTGCCAATGGTGCAGCCATGCAGCAGCGCCTTGTGACCCACCGTCACATCGTCGCCCAGGGTGAGCGGATAACCACCGGGGTTGTAGTCACTGGCGTGAGTAATATGCAGAACCGACCCATCCTGGATGCTGCACCGGTGCCCAATGCGGATCTTGTGCATGTCGCCACGCACCACGGTCATCGGCCAGATGGAAACATCATCGCCGGTTTCCACATCGCCAATCACCACGGCACTTGGATCTACCCATGCCCGTTCCCCAAAATGTGGCGTGATACCCTTGTGTGAACGTATATTCGTCATTACATAGTACCTGTTCAAGTGAAATTGAACGCGTATACCCGGAGGCCCGGGGCGCCTGTGGGAGAGGTCCTTCCAAAACTGTCTGTCGCCATGGATGGCGACAGTCAAGCGTCACATGGACGTGCCGCCAGGAGCGTGTTTTGGAAGGACCTCTCCCACAGGTGCCAGCCCCAGAGAATTAAGAAACCAAACTACCCAAGATTCGACGAACTGAGAAGGGGACCTATGAATAACCCGTTACTGACTGACGACCTGTTGCCGAAGTTCGACCATGTTCGCACCGAGCACATGGAAACGGCAATCGACCAGATTCTCAGTGAAAACCGGATGAAAATCAGCCAGCTTGCCGAGCAGGAAGATCCCACCTGGGAGACCCTCGCACAGCCCATGCAAGCGCTGGACGACAAACTGAGCAATGCCTGGTCCGTGATTTCCCACCTCAACGGTGTGATGAACAACGACGAGCTGCGCAAGGTTTACAAGAACTGCCTCGAAAAGCTCACCGAGTACAGCACCGAGGTGAGTCAGAACGCGGCCCTCTGCAACGCCTGGAAGAAGCTTGCCGAACGGGACGATTTCAAGGACCTGAACGAAGCCCAGCGTAAGGCCGTGGAAAACACCTTGCGGGATTTCCACCTCGGCGGTGTCGACCTTCCGGAAGACAAGAAAAAGCAGTATGCCGACTTGTCCCGGGAGCTGTCCGAGCTGTCCAACAAGTTCAGCGACAACGTCCTGGATGCCACCCAGCACTGGTACAAGCAGATCACTGACCCGGATGAACTAGCTGGCGTCCCCGAGACTGCCATCGAAAGCGCCAAGCAGACCGCCCGCCAGAAAGAGCTGGATGGCTATGTGATCACCCTGGATTTCCCCAGCTTTTACCCTGTGATGACCTACTGCGACAACCGGGAACTGCGCCGCGAAGTCTACGAGGCCTTTGTAACCCGTGCCTCTGACCAGGGCCCGGATGCCGGCCAGTGGGACAACACTCCGGTGATGGCGGAAATCCTCAAGCGCCGCCACGCCCAGGCCAAACTGCTCGGCTTCGACAACTACGCCGAGCGCTCCCTGGCCACCAAGATGGCCCGCAGCAGCGACGAGGTACTGGGCTTCCTGAACCAGCTGGCGGCCAAGTCCAAGCCCCAGGCCGAGAAAGAGTTTGCCGAGCTCAAAGCCTTTGCCAAGGACGAGTACGGCGTGGAAGACCTGCAGGCGTGGGACATCGGCTATTACAGCGAAAAGCTGCGCCAGAAGCGCTACGACATCTCCCCGGAAACCCTGCGCCCCTGGTTCCCGGTGAACAAAGTGGTGCCCGGCCTGTTCCGGGTGGCAGAGAAGCTCTTCGACGTACAGATCGAAGCGAAACCGGAAGTAGAAACCTGGCACGAGGACGCGACTGCCTACTGCATCAGCCGTAACGGCGAGCCCCTGGCCTGGTTCTATCTCGACCTCTATGCCCGCCAGGGCAAGCGTGGCGGTGCCTGGATGGCCGATTGCCGCGTGCGCTGGCGCAACCTCCGTGGCCAGCTCCAGCTGCCGGTAGCCTTCCTGACCTGTAACTTCACCCCGCCGGTGAATGGTAAGCCGTCGCTGCTCACCCATGACGAGGTTACCACCCTGTTCCACGAATTCGGCCATGGCCTGCACCACATGCTGACCCAGGTGGATGTGCTGGATGTCTCCGGCATCAACGGCGTGGCCTGGGATGCCGTCGAGCTGCCCAGCCAGTTCCTGGAAAACTGGTGCTGGAACCCGGAATCCCTGGCCCTGATCGCCTCGCACCACGAAACCGGCGAACCGCTTCCGGAAGACCTGCTCCAGAAACTGCTGGCGGCCAAGAACTTCCAGTCTGGCATGGGCATGGTGCGCCAGCTCGAGTTCTCCCTGTTCGACTTCCGCCTGCACGCGGAATTCACCGACGAAGCGCCGACCAACCCGCTGGACATGCATCGCAAGGTGCGCAGCGAGATCGCCGTGGTGGAAGCACCGGAATTCAACCGCTTCCCGAACGCCTTCTCGCACATCTTTGCCGGTGGCTATGCGGCGGGTTACTACAGCTACAAGTGGGCGGAAGTGCTGGCGGCCGATGCCTTCTCCCTGTTCGAGGAAAAAGGCATCTTCGACCCCGAAACCGGCAAGGCCTTCCTCCACAATATCCTGGAGAAAGGCGGCTCACAGGAGCCCATGGAACTGTTCAAGGCCTTCCGGGGTCGAGAACCGCAGGTGGATGCGCTGCTAAAACAAACCGGCATCACGGACGAAGCTGCCTGACCCAATCTGAGCCGGCAGTCGTAATGGCTGTCGGATGTTTTATCGGGAGTTTTACTATGGCGAGTCCAAAACGCTTTATCGCCGGCGCCGTTTGTCCCCGCTGCGCGGAGATGGACAAGATCATGATGTACACCACCGACGACGATGAGCAGATTCGCGAATGCGTCGCCTGTGGCTTCACCGATGCTATGTCGGACTCCGAGCAACCGACCAATCCGGAACTCGAAACGCGGGTGAACAAGCGCAAGAACGAGGACGATCACACGGTCAAGCAGGTCGTGTTCTTCAAGTCTTCGGCCGACGACGAGTAAGCTGTTCTTCCTAGCCTGCAGGTTTGCGGGCGGAGAGGCCATGGGAATGCTTTTCTTCTGGGGAAAAGCAACTCGCTTCGCTCAGACATCTTTTCCCCGCCAGAAAAGCACACCCACACCCTCTCTACCTGACTCAAGAGATATTTCTTTAGGACAAGGTCTTTTCAGCGATATCCGTGAGTTCTTATGTGAGGGGGCCGGATTATTTTTCCCGCCGGAAATTGATGTCTGAGCGCAGCGAGTTGCCATTTCCAAGGGAAAAATAATCCGGCCCCCTCGCAACTCCCCTCAACACGAAGGCTACAAAGCCACCTCCGAACTCAAAGAACCATAGCCGCCAACCACCCAAAGCCAAGCAATGGCAGGTTGTAGTGCAGGAACGTCGGCACCACGGTATCCCAGATGTGGTTGTGCTGGCCGTCGGCGTTTAGGCCGGCGGTGGGGCCGAGGGTGGAGTCGGAGGCCGGAGAGCCGGCATCACCTAGGGCGCCGGCGGTGCCGACCAGGGCCACGATGGCCAGGGGGCTGAACCCCAGCTGCAGTGCCAGGGGCACGTAAAGTGCGGCGATGATGGGGATGGTGGAGAAGGACGAGCCGATACCCATGGTGATCAGCAGACCTACCACCAGCATCAGCAGTGCGGCCATCGCCTTGTTCTCACCAATTACGCCCACGGAGCTGTCCACCAGGCTGGCGATTTCTCCGGTTTCCCGCATCACCTCGGCAAAACCAGACGCGGCGATCATGATGAAGCCGATCATGGCCAGCATTTTCATGCCCTCGGTGAACAGGTCATCGGCCTCTTTCCAGCGCACCACCCCGGACAGGTTGAACAGCACGAATCCGGCCAGGGCGCCGAGGATCATTGAGCCCAGCCAGAGCTGTACCACGAACGCGGTAACGATGGCCGCCAGGGCCATAATCAGGGTGCGCGGGCTGTAGCTGGTGTCCACCCGTTCAGCTTGGGTAATCGTTTCCAGGTTATAGGAGCGGCCACCGCGGTAGCTGAAAAAGACGGCAATCAGCAAACCGCAGAGCATGCCCAGAGCCGGCAGCGCCATGGCTTTCATGACGCTCATACCGGAGGCGTCGACGCCGTTGGCGTTGATCTTGGCGATCAGGATTTCGTTCAGGTAGATGCCGCCAAAGCCGACCGGCAGGAACATGTAGGGGGTGATCAGGCCGAAGGTCAGCACGCAGGCCACCAGGCGGCGGTCCATGTTCAATTTTGCCATCACGTACAATAGCGGCGGTACGACCAAGGGTATGAAGGCAATGTGGATCGGCAGGATGTTCTGGGACGAGATGGCAATGGCCAGCAGCAGGCCGATGATCAGAAAGCGCATGCCATTCACGGCGGCGCCTTCTTCCTGCCGTCCGACCAGTGCCAGGGCCTTGTCGGCCAGGGCGTGGGCCAGGCCGGATTTGCCGATGGCAACGGCGAAGGCACCGAGGGTGGCGTAGGACAGAGCCACGGTGGCACCGCCGCCCAGGCCATTATTGAAGGCTTCGATGGTGGCTTCCAGGGACATTCCGGCAATCAGGCCGCCGGATACGGCGCCGATGATCAGGGCAACAACAACGTGAATGCGGCACAAACTCAGGACGAGCATGATGGCAACCGCAGCTACAACGGCATTCATGGCAAAACTCCGGGTAGGAATTAATGGTTTCCCCGGCCCCTTGTGGGGGCCGGCATCATGAAAAGCGCGGTAATGTGCAGGAAATGATCGCGGTAGTCAAAGCGGTTGTGTAACCGTCAGACTTCGTCGAGGCGGGCAAAGCGGGGTACCTGCTCGCCGGCTACTTCCACGGTTTCGCGGAACATGGTCAGCGGGCGCACCCAGAGGCTGTAGTCACCGTACAGGCAGCGATACACCACCATCTGCTCTTCGGTTTCACTGTGCCGGGCAACGCCAAGGACTTCATAATCCTTGCCCTTGTAGTGTCGATATTTCCCCGGACGTATTTCGTTCTTGCGCTCGGTCATTATTGGCCTCAATGGATTCGGGCTATGCTGGCCCTGTCGTTACGGAGGACGTAGCATTCGCAACCGTCTAAACTGGAAAAAATTGCAGGGATGCGTACGACTCAGTCAGGGCCTGAAAGTGTAGAACACCAGGACGGGCCCGGAAACCGGAAACAGCTATGGTGCGGCAGTTATACTGCGTCCTTCTGATTATTTTCGCGCTGGCATGTCTGGCCAGCGTGCCTGTTCAGGCCGCTCCCGTTGCATTCGACTGTCTGGAAGCGCCCGCTGATGAATTGGCACTGGAAGACGTTCGCGCCCTGCCGCCCAGCGAATGGCAGAGATCCGGTTCCAGCGAGGTGTTCAATCGTGGTTTCAGTGATGGCAGTTTCTGGCTGAGAGTCGAGATTCCTCCCGAGCCGGCAAACCGGGTAATGGAGATCGGCTACCCGTTGCTGGATGAAGTGTCAGTGCACTGGGTGCTCAATGGCGAGCTGATCCAGACCCACCACACCGGCGACACCTTGCCGTTCGGCAGCCGCCCGATCCACCATCGCAACTTTGTCTTCCTGGTACCGTCAAACACTGAGCCAGTCACCGCTTTCGTTCGGGTAAAAACGCAGGGATCTGTCCAGATTCCGGTCGAAGTTACGCCCTCGGCCCAATTCCTTGCCAATGAGCAGTTTTCCTACGGTTGGCAGACGGTGTTTCTGGGGATCATCATTGCGATGGCGCTCTATAATCTTTTCCTCTTCGTCATCGTGCGCCACTCCACCTACCTCTGGTATGTGCTGACCGTTGTATTCACGGGGCTGGTTCAGCTCAACTTCAATGGTCTCCTGTTCCAGTGGCTCTGGCCTAATGCCCCGGGTATCAATCAGTATTTCACCATTCCGGTTATCTGTGCTGCCCTCTTCGCCGCCATTATTTTCGCCATACGCTTCCTGAACATTCGGCATTACAGCCTGAAAAGCTACCGGTTCCTGCAATGGGTTCTGACAGCGATTTTTGCCTGCTTGGTTTTCGGCCTTTTCGGCAGTTATCAGACTGGTATCGTACTGGTTAGCGGTCTTGCGGCTGTGGTCACGCCAGCGGCCTGGCTTATCGGTTTTCTTGTCTGGCGCAAGGGCCAGGTTCTTGGCGGCTTTTATGTGCTGGCCTGGACGCCGTTGTTGATTGGCCACCTGATTCTGGCAGTCAGCAAGCTCGGTATGATGCCGCGGAGCTTCCTTACCGAGTTCATGCCGCAAATCGGCGTGGCGCTGGAGGTGGTCCTGCTGTCCTTTGCCCTTGCTTACCGCATCAATCTGGAGCGTCGCAAACGCCACGAAGCTCAGGAACAGGCGCTGGCAATCCAGCAAAAGGCAAACCTGACTCTTGAACTGCGGGTTCAGCAGCGTACCGACGAACTGGAACGGGCCAACGAGCAGCTCAAAGCAATCAGCCTCACCGATGGGCTGACCCATGTGGCCAACCGGCGACGGTTTGATGAAAAACTGCAGGATGAGTGGAAGAGGGCCCAGCGGCACGGTCATCCGTTGAGCCTGCTCCTGCTGGACATTGATCACTTCAAGCGGGTAAACGATGAGCTGGGCCACCTGGTCGGCGACGATTGCCTGACGGAGGTGGCCGCCCTGTGTGCCGCCGAGGTCCAGCGATCCGGGGATCTGCTGGCCCGCTACGGCGGTGAGGAATTCAGCATTCTGCTACCGGCCACCCCGGAAGAGGGAGCGGTTCGGGTTGCCGAGCGAGTGCGTCAGGCGGTGGCCCGTTCGCCAGTGCACTCAGGCGAACGGGTAGCTCCGGTCAACCTTACCATCAGCGTGGGCGTTGCCTGCCTGGTACCAGATCCGGACACGGAGCCCCAGGAGCTGATCCGTCAGGCCGATGAGGCGCTGTACGCAGCCAAGGAGTCCGGCCGTAACCGGGTCATGGTAGCCCGGGACTTCAGGGCCGCGACTGTGCCCGGCACCTGACGTCCCTCGGATACTCAGTTCTTCAGCTTGTACCGCCCCGGCCCAAGGAAGATCACTGCCACCGCCGTGAACAGGAAGAAACCCTGTAGTTCCAGCGCCCATCCGCCGCTGCGCCCAAGGCTGAGGAGCTCGTTGCCATGGACCAGGATGATGGCAAACAGCATGTTGAAAATAATCAGCAACGCACCGATCCGGGTCTGATAGCCAAGAATGACCATCAGGGGTGCAATGATTTCGCCCACGTACACACCGTAGGCCAGGACGGTCGGCAGGCCATGGCTGGCCAGCTCGCCCTCAATGAAGCCGACGCCGTTCAGCAGCTTGGCTATGCCATGGAACAGCATCAGCCCGCCCAGTGTCAGGCGGATAATCAGTTTTCCCAGATCAGCGTTTTCGAGCAAGGTAGGGTTCTCCGTTCTATAGATTGCGAATGTCAGGGTACAGTGGCAGCAGCCGTTTGATCAGCCGGTTCTGGGCGCCGGTGGGTATGTCGTTCTGTTCCATAGCCAGTATCAGGTTTTCCGCCAGGGCATTGAACTGGGTGTCGGTGATGGCCATGTCGGAATGCAGCTCCCGCATCTCCCGACCGGTATAGCTGCAGGGCCCGCCACTGAGCTCGCACAGCTGATCCGTCAGGTTGTGGTGGAACTGGGCGACATCCATGCCCTTGAACTGCTGGTTGATGCGGTCGTCTTCGACGATCAGGTACAGCAGGTCTTCCACCACGTCGGCAATGCCTTCTCGTTCACCGAGTTGCTGATACAGGGAGGCATCAGCTTGGCCGCTCATACTCTGGCAGCCAACCAGAACCATTGCCATCCCCAGCAACAGGGGGGCAATCAAGCGCTTGGGGTTCAGGTTTTTCATGATCAAAAGCTCCCCTGCAGCGAGAGATACAGACCTTGCTGGTCCTCCAGTGTGGCGACGTCACCAAGGTTGACCAGGGCCCCGGTGACCGCCAGGCGCCGGTCCGGCACCCAGGCCACGAACAGATCCCACCAGTCATCCTCGGTGGCAAAGCCCAGATTGTCCGGCTTTTGCCGGTACTCCGCACCCACCAGCCACTGACGGTTCAGGAACAGTCCTACGCTGCCCTCCATCATCAGTTCGTGGCTGTTATTCCGGTCACCGCCAAAACCCAGAAGGCCGCCCTGGTTGGCCCTGGTTGCCCGGGCGGTCAGATTAACCAACAGGTTCCTCTCCATCACCGCCGCGAAGAACAGCTTGCTGCCGCTGACAAACACATCGGTGCCACTGTCATCCCGGGCGCCGATGGCCGAAGGCACGGTGAAATCCCGTTGGCGTTTATACTGAATGCCGGCAGACCATTGGCCCCAGGGAGTGTAAAGGACATCACCGGCGAGCCGAACCTTGGCACCGAAAATGTCCTGATTCAGTTCGTCCTGTTCAAGTCCGAAGCCGTCTTTGAGGGTAAACACCAGGCTGTCCAGATCCAGGGTCTGCCGTGCCACGGTGATTTCCAGACGGTTGTTCCAGTTCAGTCCCGCGCCGGTGACCGAGAGCGAGTAATCGTCCACTTCGGCCCGGCTGAGCGCCAGCGTGCCGCCCCACTCTTCATCGCTGGCGTAACTCCCCAGAAGGGCCCAGGGGACCAGGCCACCACCGGCACTGCCTTCAATGGTAGTGACACCTCCGGTCGCCCAGATCCGGCTGCCGATGTCGGCCACGGCGGTCTGGGCTACCAGAAGCGCCAGGGTCAGGGTTATGAAGGGTCTGGCTGTCATTCTGAATACTCCGGGTTGCGGTGGGTCAGTTCCCGTTCTCGGGCGGCCAGGGACCGGGCAGTCTCTGGCAAATCCTCAGGGGCTACCGGCCGGCTCAGGTAGAAGCCCTGGCCCAGATTGCAGCCCCAGTGTTGCAATAGCTGCCAGGCCTCCAGATTCTCGATGCCCTCGGCGACGACTTTTAGCCCAAGGCCGTGGGCCATATCGATGGTGGAGCGCACGATGAGTTGGTCCTGAGGCTCGGAATCCAGTTTCAAGACGAAGGACTTGTCGATTTTCAGCTCCTGTACCGGCAGTTTGCGCAGTTGGGACAGCGAGGAATAGCCGGTGCCGAAGTCATCGACCGACAAGGTCACGCCCAACTCACGGAGCCGATTCAGGGTCGCCATGGCCTCTTCCGGATCTTCCATCAGCGCACTCTCGGTGACTTCCAGGGTGACCCGCGCCAGATCGTGGTGCCAGTCCTTGAAGGTATCGCGGATGTATTGGATCAGGGCAGGCCAGGTCAGGTCCATGGCGGACAGGTTGATGGCCACACCCGCGTCAACACCCTGGTTATGCCATTGCCGCGCATCGCTGGCCACCCGTTGAAGGATATGGGCTGTCAGATCATGAATCTGCCCGGATTGCTCGGCGAGGAAGATGAACTCCTCCGGGGATATGAATCCGAGCTCCGGGTGAATCCACCGCACCAGGGCCTCTACCTGAACCAGCTCGCCGGTCTGGCTGTCGAGTTTCGGCTGATAGTTCATATGCAACCCGTTATTCAGGATTGCCGCGTGCAGATCGGTGATCAGCTTCAGTTCCCGGAGATGGCTTTCATCCTGGCCGGGCTTGTAGCGGGTGAAGGCATCGGGGTGGGCCTCGGCCTGCTCGAAGGTAAGATTGAGCCTGCGACGCAGGGCATCGGTATCCGAGGCATCTTCCGGCAGTTCCATGGTGACGATGGTGACCCTGAGGGAGAAGGGGGTCTGGTCTACCTGCAGAGGGGATTCAATCAGCTCGTGCAGTTGTCGGATCCGGTGACTACTTTGCTCCTGGGGCAGTTGGGGAATCAGGGCCAAGAACTCACCGCCCCCGGTACGGGCGACGATACGCGCGTCTGGAAGCTCTTCCTGCAGGCGCCTGGCGATGCCAATCAGGACTTTGTCGCCGAATTCCAGGCCCAGGGTATCGTTTATGTCGGAGAGGTCGTTCAGGCGTATACCCAACAGCGTGCCCCGTTCACCCTGCTCAAAAAGCCTGGCGGCGTCTTGCATCAGGGCGTTTCGGTTTTTAAGCCCGGTGACATCATCATGGGTCGCCGCATACCGGATCTGGGCTTCCCGTTCCCGAAGGCCGGACAGCATGTCCCTCAGGGCGTTCCGGAGCTGGGTCAGTTCGCCGCCGGCCCTGATGGCTGGTGCCTGGGGCGTATTGCCCTCACCAATGGCCCGCGCGTAGCTTGCCAGTTGCAACACCGGACGACCCAGATTCCGGGCAATAACCAGGGCAAGCAGAATGGCGAAGATAAGGATGGCGCTCACCAACAGGGCGATTTCCACGGCCCGCCGGTAATAATTCTGGAGCGTTGCATCGCGACTGATCAGCAGCACGGCCTGGATGGCTGCAGGTTCCGAGTCGCCAAGGTTGATGATGCGGGTGAAATAGCCAGCACTTTCGATGAACCTGGCGTTGCCGGGTGCCCCTTTGAGCTCTTGTTCTAGATTGTCGTCGATGCGGGTGGTGGTGGCAAAGCTGCTCAGGCCCTCTGTTTGATCGGATCGCGCCCGGAAAATCACCGAGGTCCCACTGAGACGGGCGATCACTTCCGCGAGGGATTGGTCCAGGGCAAAACCGGTAACCAGCCAGGCCCGAAGACCCGGAGCCTCAACCGGCGTTACAAGAACCTCAAAGCCCATGCCGTCGATAGCGCGCAATGACCGGGTAAACCCGTTGCGCCGAGTGTTGGCGAGCTGGTCGGGTGTGATTTCAGGAAACGGGCGCGGCAAGGTCGAGGCCAGGGGCTGCCCCTGACTGTCCAGCAGGAGCGCGAAGTCGGCACCTACCCTTCCGCTGTGGTTCTCTAGCGCGCTGTCGATGGTGGCCGGGTCGCGGCTGGCAATGGCAGAGCGAAAGCCGAAATCCTGAACCACGACGCTGAGCCGGGACAGTTCCAGTTCGGTGCGCCGGTCAATGACTTCGTTGGTCAGCCGCTCACCGATGGCCAGTTGCTCCAGGGCCCGGCTTTTTTCATCCTCGAACAGGTACACCATCAGGAGGGCCACGATCACCAGACTGACCAGGGCCACCAGTGAAATCATGGCGGCAATCAGTCGGCCGCGGAATCCGAGACGAGACGCCAAACCCATCAAAGCTCCCGAAAGCGCTGCTGGAGTCGGTCCAGCGAACCTTCTGCGGCAGGCTCAGGTTCGAGGTTGAGCGTTACGATTGCTGACTTGTCGCCAGCCTCGATTTCACGGGTGACCGGGCGGGTGTTGTCCGGCAGTCGTGGGTGCCAGATCTCCAGTGTCACCTTCTCAGGGCTGCCTTCGGTATCCTGCGACTCGATGGACAGGGTGACCTGGCCGGAGGCATCCGTCTGGCCGGTCGCGGCGGTATCAGTAACCACCACAAACCCCTGCATGTGATCGTGAATGTTGCAGCCCAGCTCAACGATGCCTGGTTTATCGAACACGATCGGAGCCGCCGGGCGGTCGGCGTAGAGTTCAATGTTGAAGGTTTTTGCCGGCGAGAAGGAGTAAACGTGGTGCTGGGTATTGTCGCGATTCGGGAAATCCACGCTGGAGCCAACGGGAACCACCAGCACATGAGGATGGAAGGCGCGATCCTTCTGATAGATTTCGGCAGAAACCGGGGTGCCCTGACGGCCGCTGTCCACGGAAACCACGGCATTGGCCACGGGCTCGGTGCTGCCATCCAGGGTAACGGTTACAGACAACTCGTAGGCGTTGGCTGTCACTGCCATGGCAGACATCAAAAGGCCCGCCAGTACTGCACTCGCTGATACTCTCATTAATCCTCTGAACCTGTCAGGCCAGACCGGAACCGAGGGAAAATCGAATGTGGTTCCTTACCAGCAGATTTTCCCAGTAATGCCGCATCCAGTCCCACGCGGCGTTGTTCACCTGCTCGACAAACGGGTCGAGGTTCAGCTCGTAATAGTCCGGCGTGCCTGCTATCTGCAACACGGTTACGGTGATGGAGTCGTCCAACTCATTGGCAAAGGGCTCGCCGATCAGCTGATGAGCCAGAAGGTTAGCACGAGTGGCTTCTATATCCACGATTTCACTGGCCCGGGTACACCGGTTATTTTCATACATCTCTTCCATCAGCCTGTGGCAGAGGTAGGCGCGAATCAGCAGGCCATCAAGGCCGTCGTAGCGCACCAGAAGCGCCGACGGCTGGGTGAAATAGCGGATGGCGGCGTTCACGAATGGCTCAAACAGATCGGCTTTCCCCGCCTCACGGGCGCAGGCTTCGACGCACTCAATCAGCCTCGGCGCCATTTCAATGTATTCGACCACAAACTGGAACAGGCAGGTGGCAGGCTGGTAACCCTCGATGGTAACGGCAGACGGCAACGCAGCAACCTTTTCATGAAGCTGCCGGAGGAAGGTTCCGGAGCGGGCTTCCTTGCGTCGCGCCTGGTCAATAATCTCTAGGACTACCTGTGGTGTCATTTCAGGAGAAGCCGATGTCTGAACGAATTGAGGTCGCAAGGCGCCTCCCGTTGTTAGCAACTGATAGCAACGAGTTCCCGGGCAGGAGAGGAGGGCTGGCTACCACATCGTGCCTGCCTGTTCAGACAAGTGTAGCCGAGATTTTTCCAACTGCTTTTGTGCCATGGTGTAAATAGTGAGCCGTAATGTTACAGATTGAATCCGGGTCACTGGTTCTGGAACCACCGGCCATGACGCGTGTGGGACCAGCAGAGCCACCCCATACTCACGGCCCGTGCGATCATCAGGGAGATCAGTGCGAACCAGAGCCCGTGATTGCCCCAGCCCGTGGTCGGCCACCAGATCGGCGCGAAAACGGCCAGGGCGGAAAACAGCATGGTGTTCTGCATGTCCAGGGTCCGGGTTGCCCCGATAAACACGCCGTCCAGAAGAAAGCCCCAGACTGCGGCAAACGGTAGCAGCCAGAGCCACGGCAGGAAGCGCCAAGCGGTGGCCCTGACCTCTTCGATACCGGTAAGCAGCGAGATCAGCCAGTGCCCTCCGGCGACAAAAACAATGGTCAGTAGCAGGGCGCCCCAGAGTGACCATCTCAGGGCACTGCGGAAGACCACCCGGAACCGGCGCCGGCTGCCTTTGCCAATGGCTTCACCAATCAGCGCCTCGGCGGCATTGGCAAAACCGTCCAGGGCGTTGGAAATCAGCAACAGAAAAGTGATCAGGACCGCATTTGCCGCGAGGATGGTGTCTCCCTGTCGCGCGCCCTGGGCGGTAAAGAACGCCAGCACCAAAAGCAGGGCGATGGTGCGAACCATGATGTAGCGGTTCACCCGGAGGATCTTCAGGTAATCCTCCAGCTTGCCAAACAAAGCCCGGGTGAGTGTCTGCCCCTCGGGCATCCGGCTCAGCACGATCAGGAATCCGATCGTGGCGGCACCGTACTCGGCAATGACCGTGGCGATGGCCACGCCTCTGCTGTTCCAGCCAAGCACGGTAACAAAGAGGATATCCAGCACGATGTTCAGGCCATTGGCGGCAATCAGCATGATCATGGGGCCCCGGGGAAACTGGGTGCCGATCAGCCAGCCAACCAGCGTGTACTGGCAAAGAACGGCCGGCGCGCTCCAGATCCGGATAGCTGCATACTCGGCTGCCAGCTCGGTAACGCCCTGACTGGGATTCATCAGGGTCAGCCCGGTCTGGATCAGTGGCTGGTGACACAGAATCAGCAGCACGCCAATACCCGTTGCCAGCAGCACCGAGCGCAGCAGTAATGCCACCTGGCTGAAGCTGTCGCGCTTGCCCCATGCCTGGGCCGCCAGGCCGGTCGTGCCCATCCGCATGAAGCCAAAGGTCCAGTACAGGATACTGAACAGATTGGCACCAACGGCCACGGCGCCCAGGTATTCGGGACTTTCCAGATGTCCGAGCACGGCAGTATCCACCAGCCCCAGTAGAGGAACGGTGAGGTTGGTGAGCATCAGAGGCCATGCCAGAGCCCAAAGGCGTCGGTCGGTTGCCGGGAGGTGAAAAGTCATATTCTTTTTGATTCTTAAAATTCCGTGGTTAGCTTTTTTGGATTTAGCCGATTTTTTAGTCTTTTTTTGATCTGTGTCTATACTCGAATCTGAGGTATCCGTAAGCAGGCTTCCACTCTGGTTTTTCCGGTGTATGCGAGCGCCAGAGAGACCGGTGGGATAACGCAAAATCCGACAAGAATAACACTCTGTGGAGACACAGTATGCGCGTGCACGCTCAGCGGGCAGGTGCCCTTTTAGGCGGTCTGATGTTCCCCGCCTGGTCCATGGCGGACTGGACACTGAACATGACCCCGGGGGTGACCGGCACCAGTAATGAAATTTTCAGCCTTCACATGACCATACTCTGGATCTGCGTCGTCATTGGCGTCGTGGTCTTCGGAGTCATGTTCTGGTCTATATTTGCCCACCGAAAATCCCAGGGCGCCAAACCGGCGAACTTTCACGAGAACACCCTGGTAGAGATTCTCTGGACCATCATACCTTTTGTCATCCTGGTTGTTATGGCGATTCCTGCCACGGCAACCCTGGTCGATATGTATGACACCACCGAATCGGAGGTGGACATCAAGGTCACCGGCTACCAGTGGAAGTGGCAATACGAATACATCAATGAGGATTTTGGCTACTTCTCCAACCTGTCCACGCCACGGGAACAGATCGAGAACCGCCAGGCTAAAGGCGAGAATTACCTGCTGGAGGTGGATAACCCGCTGGTGATTCCGGTGGGTAAGAAGGTCCGCTTCCTGCTGACCGCCAACGATGTCATCCACTCCTGGTGGGTGCCGGATTTTGGCGTTAAGAAGGATGCCATTCCCGGCTTTATCAACGAGACCTGGACCCGTGTGGACGAGCCCGGTATCTATCGCGGTCAGTGCACCGAGCTGTGCGGCAAGGACCACGGCTTCATGCCGGTGGTTGTCGAGGCGGTTCCCGAGGAGGAATACAACGCCTGGGTCGCCGAGAAGAAAGAGGCCGCGGAGCGTGAACGCCAGTTGACCCAGAAAGACTGGACCATGGCCGAGTTGATGGAGCGCGGCGAGAAAGCCTACCAGACCGCGTGTGCTGCCTGTCACCAGGCAGATGGCAGCGGTGCACCCCCGGCCTTCCCGGCGCTCAAAGGCAGCCAGGTAGTGTTGGAAGACATGGCCGCCCACATCGACATCGTGGTTAACGGTGTCTCCGGAACGGCCATGCAGGCCTTCGGTGGTCAGCTCAGTGAAGTGGACCTTGCCGCGGTGATTACCTACGAGCGGAACGCCTGGGGTAACAACACCGGTGAAATGGTCACTCCGAAAGAAATTTTTGATTACAAGAACCAGCAGTAATCAACGCCAGATAACAGATATCACCAGCCACAATAAATGGCGGTAACGGGGGTTTTCATGAGTGCGGTTGCAGATACCCACGCCCAGGATCATCATCACGGCCCGGCCAAAGGCATCAGCCGCTGGCTGTTGACCACGAACCACAAGGATATCGGGACGATGTACCTGATATTCAGTTTCGCCATGTTCCTGCTTGGCGGAACCATGGCCATGGTCATTCGGGCAGAGCTGTTCCAGCCCGGTCTGCAGATTGTGCAGCCCGAGTTCTTTAACCAGATGACTACCATGCACGGTCTGATCATGGTCTTCGGTGCGGTCATGCCGGCCTTTGTCGGCCTGGCCAACTGGATGTTGCCTCTGATGATTGGGGCACCCGACATGGCGCTGCCACGGATGAACAACTGGAGCTTCTGGCTGCTCCCCTGTGCCTTCCTGATCCTGGTCTCCACCCTGTTCATGGAAGGTGGCGCACCCAACTTCGGCTGGACCTTCTACGCGCCCCTGTCGACGACCTACGGGCCGCCCAGCACCACCTTCTTCATCTTCGCGGTCCATATCATGGGTATCTCCTCGATCATGGGCGCCATCAATGTGATCGCCACCATCCTGAACCTGCGGGCGCCGGGCATGACCCTGATGAAAATGCCCCTGTTCGTGTGGACCTGGCTGATCACCGCGTTCCTGCTGATTGCGGTGATGCCGGTACTGGCCGGTGTAGTCACCATGATGCTGATGGACATCAACTTCGGCACCAGCTTCTTCGACGCCTCTGGCGGTGGTGATCCTGTGCTGTTCCAGCATGTGTTCTGGTTCTTCGGGCATCCCGAGGTGTACATCATGATCCTGCCGGCGTTCGGGGCAGTGTCCCACATCATTCCGGCGTTCTCGCGCAAACCCCTGTTCGGCTACGCCTCCATGGTGTATGCGGTGGGTGCTATCGCCCTGCTCTCCTTCGTGGTCTGGGCGCACCACATGTTCACCGTGGGTATCCCCATCGTTGGCCAGCTGTTCTTCATGTACGCCACCATGCTGATTGCGGTACCCACCGGGGTGAAGGTGTTCAACTGGGTGGCCACCATGTTCCGGGGCTCCCTCACCTTCGAAGCGCCGATGCTGTTTGCGGTGGCCTTCGTGATTCTGTTCACCATCGGTGGCTTCTCTGGCCTGATGCTGGCCATTGCGCCGGCTGACTTCCAGTACCACGACACCTACTTCGTGGTTGCCCACTTCCACTATGTGCTGGTGCCGGGCGCCATCTTCGGGATCTTCGCTTCCGCCTACTTCTGGCTGCCCAAATGGACCGGCCACATGTACGACGAAACCCTGGCCAAGACCCATTTCTGGCTCTCGTTTATCGGTATGAACCTGGCGTTCTTCCCGATGCACTTCCTCGGCCTCGCCGGCATGCCGCGAAGGATTCCGGACTATGCCCTTCAGTTCGCGGACTTCAATATGGTTTCCAGTGTTGGCGCGTTCATGTTTGGCGCCACGCAGCTGTTGTTCCTGCTGATTGTGGTCAAGTGCATCAAGGGTGGTAAGGAGGCTGCGGCCAAGCCCTGGGATGGTGCTGAAGGTTTGGAGTGGACCGTGCCTTCGCCGGCGCCTTACCACACCTTCTCGACACCACCGGAAGTGAAGTAACCGGAGGCCGGCACCATGTCGAACCAGCAGGCAAATAAAGCAGGCCAATCCCGTAGCACCAGTCGTGTTGTCGGCTGGTGCCTGGCCGGGGTGGTTGGCATGTTTGCCTTCGGCTTTGCCATGGTGCCCCTCTACGACGTGTTCTGCGAGATTACCGGTATCAACGGCAAGACCGGTGGCCGGTACGAGTCCACCGAGGTGGCCGAAGCGGACATGAGCCGGACGGTGAAAGTCCAGTTTCTCGCTTCCAATGGCCCTGGTATGACCTGGAAGTTTCGCCCGGTTGTTCGTTCCGTTGAGGTGCATCCCGGGGAGCCGACGACCGTGAATTTCTACGCTGAAAACCCGACGACCGAGGCTATGGTCGGGCAGGCGGTCCCGAGCCTGGCCCCGTCGGAGGGCACGTTGTACTTCCACAAGACCGAGTGCTTCTGTTTCAACCAGCAACCGCTCGAAGCCGGTGAGAGCACCGAAATGCCGCTCATTTTCATCGTCGACAAGGACCTGCCCAAACACATCACGAAGCTGACGCTGTCCTACACGCTTTACGATCAGGGCAAGCAGCCGGCGGTAACGCAGACCTCCCGGAAAGACACAACAACAAACGATAACGGATAAGCCATCGGAGACTGTCATGGCGGAAAACCAGACCTATTACGTTCCGGAACAAAGCAAGTGGCCCATCATCGCGACCGTTGGCCTTGGTGTGACCCTCTACGGGGTGGCCGCCATCATGGTCAACGGCAAGCAGGGGGAGAGCACGACTGGCGCCTGGATCATGTTCCTGATTGGCGCCCTGATCATGGCCTATATGTTGTTTGGCTGGTTCGGAAACGTTATTAAAGAGAGTCGTGCAGGACTCTACAGCGAACAGATGGACCGGTCATTTCGCTGGGGAATGAGCTGGTTTATCTTTTCTGAGGTGATGTTCTTCGCGGCGTTTTTCGGCGCCCTCTTCTACGTTCGTGTGTTCGTTGTGCCCTGGCTTGGCGGCGAGGGCGACAAGGGCACTACCAACATGTTGTGGGAAGGGTTTTCGGCCAACTGGCCGTTGATCAACAACCCCAACCCGGAAGCCTACCCCGGCCCCCGGGAAGTCATCAGTGCCTGGGGTCTGCCGCTGATGAACACCATTCTGCTGGTCACCTCGTCATTTACGATTACGGTGGCTCACCATGCCCTGAAGGTGGGGCATCGGGCGAAAACCAAGCTCTGGCTGGCGATAACGATCGCCCTGGCCCTGGTCTTCCTGTTCGTGCAGGGTTACGAGTACATGCACGCCTATCGTGATCTCGACCTGACCCTGCAATCCGGCATTTATGGCAGTACCTTCTTCATGTTGACGGGCTTCCACGGTGCTCATGTGATGCTGGGTTCACTGATGCTGATCATTATGCTGGTTCGCATCAACAAGGGGCACTTTACCGCCGAGAAGCATTTTGGTTTCGAGGCGGCAGCCTGGTACTGGCACTTCGTGGATGTTGTTTGGCTGGGCTTGTTTGTCTTCGTCTACATCATTTGAGTTTTGGGGTCAGGGCGTCGGATTTAAGGTCAGGGCGCCCTGCCAAAGCGCGATCAGGATCACCGCCAGGAGCAATATGCTAAGCGCGACCCGGACTGCAAGGGAATTCACCACCCGATGGGTTTTGCCCCCATCCTTGATGAGAAAGAACAGGCCACTGAACAAACTGACGACGACGGCAAGCATCAGGAAAACAATAAAGCCCTTGAGCATGGTAATTCCTGTTTTTATTGGTCTGGTGAATGTACGGGGCGGAACAGGTTCCGGACTCGCTGAGGTCACTATAGCAGAGCATGTCTGATTCGCAGGGCCAACACCGTCGATGGCAGTTTGACTGGCGATTGCTGCTGTTCAGTGGAGTCTTCCTGCCGATACTCCTCAGCCTCGGCGTTTGGCAGCTCAATCGGGCCTCTGAAAAACAGGTTCTGCTGGACCAATGGCAGCAGGAGGCGGAAAGTCTGGCGTGGCAGGATCTGGTGGATCGGGTTCTGGCCAGTGGTCGGCCGGTGACACTGACCGGCCTGTATGGAGGCCGTACCTGGCTCCTGGATAACCGGACGCGGGATGGCATTCCCGGTTATGAAGTACTTAGCGAGTTTCGTCCCCTCGAAGGTCCGCCGGTTGTGGTCAATCGTGGCTGGGTGCAGGCACCGAGGACAAGGGACCAGCTACCGGATGTTGATGCGCCTGAGGGGATTTTTACCCTGAAGGGAAGAATCAGCGATTATCCGGTGCCTCCGGTGCTGATGGATCAGCCGGCGGCAGACGGGCCCTGGCCCCGACGGGTGCAAAGCCTGTCCGAGCAGGCCGCGCGGCAGGAGATCCCGGAAATTCCCGGCAAGATCGTGCGACTTTCAGGCGGGAGCCAGCCGGGCGCTTACCGGGCGGATTGGGAACCGGATCTGATGGGGCCGCAAACCCATTACGGATATGCCACGCAATGGTTTGCGCTGGCGGTGGCGCTGACTATATTGACGGTAGTGGCGAGCTATAGAAAGCGCGAGTTATCGAAAGACAGGAGCCAATAATGACAATGACAATGGCTAACCGGATATCCAACCAGGAGCAGAACGAAGGGCCAACCCCGGAGCAGGCCCGTCGCGGCCGCCGCACAGCCTTCCTGCTGTTTGCGCTGGGTTTTGGGCCCATGATTGTCGCAACCATCATGTTCTACACCGGCTGGTTGAACCCTGCCGGCCATACCAACAACGGCGTTCTGCTTCAGCCCGTGGCGCCGGTATCGACGCTCAACCTTGAAACCGTGTCCGGCACTCCGCTGGCGGAGCGTTTCGGTCCGGATAAAGCTGATCCGGACTGGCTGATGATCGTGGCCGCCGGACAGTGTGGCAGCCAGTGCGAGGAACTGCTCTATCTGGCCAGACAGGTGAATATTGCCCTTGGCAAGAACGCCAATCGCGTCTCCAGGGCGGCGGCACTGGGAAGTGTGCCCTCTGATCTTCAGTCGCGGTGGTCTTCTGAATACAGCTCCATGGAACGTCTTGTGCCTGCGCCGGGTGCCCGGCCCAACTGGCCATCCGGTATCAATCCGGAAGCCGAGCCCCGCATCCTGCTGGTCGATCCTTTCGGTAATGTGATGATGCATTACGGTTCCGAACATACCGGCAAGGATATGCTGGAGGATCTCAAGCATCTGCTCAAACTGTCGCAGATCGGTTAATGGTCACAGTCGGGAGCCAGCCTTGAATCAGTCTTTTCACTCATCCTCCCAAGCGGCCCGGAAGATGGCCAAATGGGCCACGTTCGCTGTTCTTCTGGCGATTGTCGTCATCATGCTGGGCGCCTGGACACGTCTGGTTCATGCCGGTCTCGGGTGTCCCGACTGGCCAGGATGTTATGGCTTTCTGACGGTGCCCCAGAGCGAATCCAGCATTGCTATAGCGAACGCCCGCTTCCCGGATACGCCGGTGGACGTGGAAAAAGGCTGGCCGGAAATGATCCATCGCTATGCCGCCGGGACTCTCGGTCTGGTGGTCTTCGGGTTGGCAGCCTATGGCGTTCGCCACCGTCGTGAAGGTGTACCGGTGAAGCTGCCGCTGTTTATTGCCGGATTTATCATCCTTCAGGGTGCCTTTGGCATGTGGACGGTGACCCTGAAATTGTGGCCCCAGGTGGTGGCATTGCACCTTCTCGGTGGTTTTACCACTTTGAGTTTATTGACCCTGCTCACCTTCCGGTTGCGACGGCAAGCCCGCCAGAAGCGGGATCAGGAGCCACCGCCAAAGACTGCACTGGCGGGTTTCCGTCCCTGGCTGTACGGTGGGCTCCTCCTGGTGGTGATGCAGATTGCCCTGGGAGCCTGGACAGCGGCCAATTACGCCGCCGTTGCCTGTACCGACCTACCCACCTGTCAGGGCCAGTGGTGGCCCGAGGGTATGGATTTCCGGCACGGCTTTGACGTCACCCAGCATGTCGGCCCCAATTATCTTGGAGGCCAGCTCACGGCGGACGGGCGAGTCGCCATCCATGTCACCCACAGGTTCGGCGCCATGGTGGTGCTGGTGTATTTCACGGCATTGCTGGCGCTGATGTGGCGTCGACGCGGAGACTCGGGACTCGACAACGCCATCAAGCTGGTGGCCGTTGTACTGAGTGCCCAGATCCTGTTGGGGCTGGCCAATGTCATCTTCCATATTCCCCTATCCATCGCCGTGGCCCATAACGCCATGGGCGCGGGACTTCTTTTGTCAGTGATTCACCTTATCTGGCAGCATCAATTGTTACCGAAAACGCACACCGCCACAGCACCAAACACAACAACAATGAACCAGGAGGTTACGGCATGAGCGAGCAAGTGGAAGCACTGCCGGCCCAGGCCATTGCGAGCGATTCCAGCACATCCATTTCCTGGCGTGACTACCTGGAGCTGACCAAGCCCAGGGTGGTCGCGCTGATGATCCTTACCTCGGTGATCGGCATGTTGCTGGCGGCGCCGGGAGTGCCCGGTTGGGGCGTGTTGATATGGGGTAACCTGGGTATTGCCCTGCTCGCTGGCGCTGCCGCGGTGGTGAACCATGTGGTGGACCAGAAAATCGATACGGTCATGGCCCGCACCCGCAAGCGGCCGGTGGCGACCGGTAAGATTGCGCCCCTGGACGCCTTTTTGTTTGCGGCCATCCTGGCATGTGTCGGTATGGCGGTACTGATGTGGCAGGTGAATCACCTCACCGCCTGGCTGACCCTAGCCTCCCTGGTAGGTTATGCCGGTGTCTATACCCTGTTCCTCAAGCGCGCCACGCCCCAGAACATCACCATTGGCGGTCTTGCCGGCGCCATGCCCCCGCTCCTGGGCTGGACCGCGGTGACCGGCCAGGTTGAGGGCCATGCCCTGTTGCTGGTGCTGATCATCTTTGCGTGGACGCCTCCGCATTTCTGGGCACTGGCCATCCACCGCAAAGAAGAGTACGCGAAGGCGGGCATTCCCATGCTGCCGGTCACCCACGGCAACAAGTTCACCGAGCTGCACATCCTGCTCTACACCCTGATGCTGCTGGCGGTCAGCCTGCTACCTTTTGTCACAGGCATGTCCGGCGGTATTTACCTGGTTGGCGCCCTGGCCCTTGGCCTGCGCTTCCTGCAGTACGCGGTTCGGCTGTTGAAGGGGGATGACCGCCGCGTTGCCCTGAATACCTTCAAGTATTCCATCACTTACCTCATGGCCCTGTTTGTGGTATTGCTTGTGGATCATTTTGTATTCTTCTGAGTCAGAGAGTTAACGCAGGCTGGAATGGCTTTCCAAAACACGCTGTGAATACATCCGTGTACGCTCGGCTCTGCCATCTCAGCCCGCTTATCTGACCTTCGAATTGGACGGTCCATGAAAACTTCCAGCTCTATTCGCCTCACTCTGTTTTTCCTGCTGTTAATCGTCGTTCTGATCTTTGGACTGGTTGTCGGACGACAGGTGTTCCTGGTGGGCAACGAGGAACCGATTCCGGCGCCGGAGCTGACGGAGTTCAATACCTATGTCTATGATCAACCTCGGCAATTGGCGGAGTTCACGCTGACGGATGAGAACGGTGAAACGGTCACCCGAGAGAGCCTCCGGGGTCGCTGGACCTTTGCCTTCGTGGGCTACACCAATTGCCCGGATATCTGCCCCGCGGCCATGGCCAATCTGCGCCAGACCGACAAGCTGCTTTCGAAGGAACTGCCCCAGCCGGACTATCTGCTGGTGAGTGCGGATCCCGAGCACGACACCCCGGAGAAACTCAAAGCCTACACCGGCTTCTTCGGTGAGAACTTCCACGGCCTGACCGGCGATCTCGACACCCTGCGGGAACTGGCCAAAAGCCTGAGCGCAGTGTTCGTGCACCGGGAGGTGGATGGCGAGTTGCTGGTGGATCACAGCGGCCATTTCGCCCTGCTGAATCCCGATGGCGAACTGGCTGCGGTGATCCAGCCACCCCATAATCCGCACAACCTGGCCGAGGCCTTCGAGCGGATCTACCAGTGGGCGAAGGCCAATCGCGACCGGGTAAGCTCCTGACGCCATAGAACCCGCAACCGATGCTACCGATTGATGCCATTCTCCCAGAGTTACAAGCAGCTCTGGAGCAGACCAGTACCGTGCTCCTGCAGGCCCCACCGGGCGCCGGCAAAACCACCCGTGTTCCCCTCGCGCTCCTCGATGCGCCCTGGCGTGGCGATGGCAGGATCCTCATGCTAGAGCCCCGTCGCCTGGCGGCCCGGTCTGCGGCCCGATTCATGGCCAGGCAACTCAGTGAAAAGCCAGGCCAGACGGTTGGCTATCGCACACGGTTGGATACACAGGTGTCTCCCGAGACCCGCATTGAAGTGGTGACCGAGGGCATCCTGACCCGGCTGATCCAGGCCGACCCGATGCTGGAGGACTACGCCGCGGTTATTTTTGACGAGTTCCACGAGCGTTCACTACAGGCGGATCTGGGCCTCGCCCTGGTGCGGGAATCGCAGCAGGCGTTGCGGGAAGATCTGCGGCTGCTGGTGATGTCCGCGACCCTGGATACTGCACCCATCGCCAGGGTGCTGGGCGACGTGCCCGTTATTACCAGCGAGGGGCGCGCTTTTCCGGTGGAGGTCCATTACCGCCCGATGCCCCGTAATAGCGGCGTGGTGGATCAGGTCACCTCGGTGGTCCACGAGGCCTTGAGGGATCAAACCGGCTCCCTGCTGGTGTTCCTGCCCGGTGCCGGGGAGATTCGCCGGGTCGAGCAGCAGTTGCGTGGAAACCTGCCGGACCCTGTGATGGTTGCACCGCTCTATGGGAACCTGAAATCGGAGCAGCAGGATCAGGCCATCTCTCCTGCGCCCGAGGGTCAACGCAAGGTGGTGCTGGCCACGGCGATCGCCGAAACCAGTCTGACGATTGAAGGCGTCCGGGTTGTGATCGACAGCGGCCAGCAGCGCCGGGCGGTGTTTGATCCCAACAGCGGCATGACACGATTGGTGACCGGTCGGGTGTCGAAAGCGTCGGCGGAGCAGCGCAAGGGCCGGGCCGGCCGGGTTGAATCGGGGGTCTGTTATCGCCTTTGGAGCGAATCGGAACAGTTCGGTCTGGCCGACTACACGCCCCCGGAAATCCTGGAGGCCGATCTGGCACCCCTGGTTCTGGAACTGGCCCAGTGGGGTGCCCGTGAGGCCGCCGCTGTTTCCTGGATTGATGAGCCACCCGCCGCTCACTGGCAACAGGCGGTGGCCCTGTTGCAGTGGCTGGACATGCTCGATACAGCCGGAGCGATAAAGGATCACGGCAAGGCGGCCCGTGACCTGGGAATACACCCGCGCCTGGCACATATGGTGTTGAAAGGCCGCGCTATCGGCCTTGAAGGGCCTGCTGCTGCACTGGCTGCCCTGCTGGAAGAGCGGGATCTTCTGGGCTCTGGTGCCGGGGCAGACATGCACGAGCGGATTCGTGTTTTCTATGGGGAGCGACGTGATCGCACGCTGGATGCTGCTCGCCTGAAGGCTTTGCGCCAGTCCGCCAGGCGTCTTGCAGGGCCTGCTGCGACGGATGCGCCCATGCCGTCCGAGACGGAGGTAGGGCGGTTGCTGGCCCTGGCCTATCCGGATCGTATCGCGCGACGACGCCCGGGCAAGGCGCCCAGGTATCAACTCAGCAATGGCAAAGGCGCCGCACTGAGAGAGGATGATCCCCTGGCGCGGCACGAGTGGCTGGTGGCTGCGGAGCTGGATGGCAGGGCCCGGGAAGCCACCATTTACCTGGCGGCGCCGGTGGATATCCCGGACCTGGAGTCGGACCTGGCTGACCATATCCACGAGTCCGAGGAGGCACTGTGGGATGAGGGCCAGGGTAAGATTATCGCCAGAGAGGTCCGTAAGCTGGGCGAACTGGTGCTGCAGGAAAAACCGATTGCGCAGGTGGACCCGGAACTGGTTCAGCAGGGCCTGATCAATGCCACACGGAGAAAGGGCCTGGCAAGCCTGCCCTGGACTGACGATAGCCGTCAGTGGCGGGCCCGTGTGCGGTTGCTCGCCGGGGCTTTCCCCGATGATGGCTGGCCGGACACAAGCGATGCGGCCTTGCTCGAGAATCTGGAGCACTGGCTTGGGCCGTTTCTGGCCGGTATGAACCGGTGGTCTGATCTGGCCAGGATCGACCTGCTGCAGGCCCTGAACAGTCTGCTTGACTACCCGGACCAGCAGCAGCTTCAGGCCCTGGCGCCGACGCATCTGACCATACCAACGGGCCAGCGGGTGCGCCTGGACTATACCGCCCACAACGGTCCGGTTCTGGCGGCCAAGCTGCAGGCCCTGTTCGGCTGGACGGAGACTCCGACCGTGGCAGGCGGGCGGAAACCGGTGGTGATCCATCTGCTGTCACCGGCGCAGCGCCCCCTGGCGGTCACCGCGGATCTGGCCAGTTTCTGGCGTAATGCCTACCCCGAAGTGCGCAAGGACATGCGTGGACGCTACCCCAAGCATCCCTGGCCGGAAGATCCCTTTACCGCCGAGGCCCAGCAGGGCACGAAAAAACGCCCTGCTCGCTGATTCGCTGGCTGACCAGCGACTGCGGCACCCGCTCAAAGTAGACGTTCCGGGGGGTTATCCAATCCCCCTCGGGTGCCTTGAGCTCTTCGCCCGGCATTTCCTCAAGTTCAACCGACCCGGAGTCCACGTCGCTATTGCGGAAGCTGTCCGCCAGAACCCAGAAGGGCTTTTCGGCGGCCCGGGCTGCGAGCGCCAGCAGGTGGGTGCCACTCTTATTGATAAAACAGCCGTCGGCCAGCCAGGTATCGCAACCGGTGATCACCACATCGGCCTGCGGTACAAACAGCCCCATCTGAGCATCGGTAATCAGCGTGACGGGGATTGAAAGCTCATTGAGGGCGAGAGCCAGGGAATGCCCCTCGAAACCCGGACTACTCTGGGTGCAGATGACGGAAAAGGGCTGATTGTGCTCGGCCATGCTCCGGAACAGCGCCAGGACCATGGAGCTGGCACTGTGGGTCATGATGACGGGGTTCTTTGGCAAATGGCGGCGGGCGTGCCCGGCAATGACGGCGGTGGCATCCTGTAACTGATTCCGTGTGTCGATGATGGCCGTCCGTGCCGCCTGTGGCCCGCAGGTCAGTCGCTGCTCGATCATTGCCAGGGCATTGCCAATCACGCACATGGTCGGCCTGGCAGCTCTCAGCTCTGCCAGCAGACGGGAAAGGACCTCTACGTCCGGCCCAACCTCGTCCAGGTAGGACAGGAGTTGGTCGAGGGTATTCAGTGCCAGCTGCGTGGCGCCTGACTGAAAGTCCGCTCGCAGCCCAGCCAGGATAGAGTGTGCTCTGGAATCGAGTCCCTGCATTCTGCCTGTACCTTCACCTTGCATGATTCAAGGGTAGCACCAGTAAGGCTTTTTCCTGATGTCCGGCCGTGAAAATACCGCTTGCCTGAACCGCATCCCTGTATAAAATACGCGCAATTCAACCTCGAGTGCGCAGTATCCATGCACCTTGTTTCCTTCGATATTTTCCGGACCCTGGGCTTTCCCAACACCACCGTTCTGAAACCGGAGCAGTTCCTGCGCCATAAGGAACTGTTGCGGGAGGCCGACTGGGTATTGTTCCCTGAATACTGGCAGTTGAACGCGCTGGTCTATGGTCTTAAATGCAAGGTGTTTCCGAGTGTTGCCAGTTACCGCATCGGTCACGACAAGGTTGAGATGACCCGTGCATTCCAGGCCGTTGCCCCGGAACACACCCCCTGGACCATGATTGAGGCCAACGGCCCGGTGGAAAGGGACCTGATCTGGGATGCCATGGTGCATCCTTTCGTTGCAAAGCTCCCCAAGGCCAGCATGGGCGAAGGCGTCTGGCTGATTGAATCCCGCGATGACTGGCGTCGCTACTGCGAGCGCACCGATGTGCTCTACGCCCAGGAATACCTGCCCCTGGACCGGGATGCGCGAGTTGTGGTGGTCGGCGACCGGGTGCTGACGGCCTACTGGCGAACCCAGGCGGACCAGGGTTTCTACAACAACGTGGCCCGGGGTGGCCGTATCGACAACAGCCCGGTACCGAGGGTGATGACCGATCTGGCGTTGAGGCTGGCCCGGGAGCTGGGTGTCGATCATGCAGGCTTTGATATTGCCCTGGTGGACGGTCACCCGTATGTCCTGGAATTCAACCGGCTGTTCGGAAACAAGGGGCTGGGTCAGGGCACGGAACTTCAGGAAGCGATCCTGGGCTATCTGAGGAATCAGACCGAGCCCAGAGATCCCGATGGGCCCACCGAGCCAACCCCCCTCTGGCCGATCGCTGTTTAAGCATTTTCCACCAGAATTCATGCCATTGGCGGTGCTGACGTCGTTCATTACTTATGGGTAGATGTGCTCATATCCGGGCCTGAAAAAAAGCCCGATGATCGCGCCATCTTATGGGTGCTACAGCCTTGCTGTGGCGCCTTTTTTTATGTCTGTTTGCCCTGTGGAGGGACACACCACCCATGACCGAAGCCGCTAACGCTAACATCGCCGATTACTACGAAGCTGAGACTTTCAAGCGCATCAAGGACTTTGCCGACGGCAAGGAAACCCCGTTTGTGGTGATTGATACCGCAACGATTGACCGTCAGTACGACGAGCTCATCGAGGGTTTTCCCTACGCCAAGGTCTACTACGCGGTGAAAGCCAATCCGGCGCCGCAGATACTGACCATGCTGCGTGATAAAGGTGCCTGTTTCGATATCGCATCGGTGTATGAGCTGGACAAGGTGATGGCCCTGGGCGTGACCGGTGACCGGATCAGCTACGGCAATACCATCAAGAAGGCGAAGGACATTCGCACCTTCTACGAGAAAGGTGTTCGTATGTTTGCCACCGACTCGGAGGCAGACCTTCGCAACATCGCCAAGGCGGCCCCGGGCTCGAAAGTGTATGTGCGTATCCTGACCGAAGGTACCCTGACGGCAGACTGGCCGCTGTCCCGCAAGTTCGGCTGCCAGACCGACATGGCCATGGACCTTCTGATCCTGGCCCGTGACCTGGGCCTGGTGCCTTACGGCGTGTCGTTTCACGTCGGTTCCCAGCAGCGCGAGATTGGCGCCTGGGACGCGGCCCTGAACAAGGTGAAGGTGATTTTCGAGCGCCTGAAGGAAGAGGACGGCATCGAGCTGAAGATGATCAACATGGGTGGCGGTTTTCCGGCCAATTACATCACCCGCACCAACGAGCTGAAGGTGTACGCGGAGGAGATTGCCCGCTTCCTGCACGAGGATTTTGGCGCGGAGCTGCCGGAGATCATCATCGAGCCGGGCCGTTCACTGATTTCCAATGCCGGTGTGCTGGTGAGTGAGGTGGTGCTGATTTCCCGGAAATCCCGCACTGCCCTGCACCGCTGGGTGTTTACCGATGTGGGCAAGTTTTCAGGCCTGATCGAGACGCTGGATGAGGCGATCAAGTTTCCGATCTGGACCGAGAAGGTGGGCGAAGGCGAGGACTGTGTGATTGCCGGGCCGACCTGTGACAGTGCCGATATCATGTACGAGCACCACAAGTATCCGTTGCCGTTGAATCTGGCGATTGGGGATCGGATGTATTGGTTGTCTACCGGTGCTTATACCACGACGTATAGCGCCATTGAGTTTAATGGGTTTCCTCCGTTGAAGGACTATTACATCTGACCATGTATTAGTTCGGAGTCTGGCCGCGGGGCGGGGGTGTCCTTTCCTCTGGGAAAAACAACTCGCTTTGCTCAGACATTTTTTCCCGGCGGAAAGGACACCCCCGCCCCACGGCCGTTCCGGCTGGATACGGGGAGTCCGCGAAGGGAAAATTGGTATTCAGAGAAGGATCAGCTTTCGGGCTGGTCCTTTTTTCGTTCCAGATTCAGGGTAAAGGCTAGGGGCAATACCAGCAGGCCGTAGGTGATCATCAGCATCAGGGCGTGGCGGGCATCGCCTGTCCAGTCGGCGACGACACCGCCAAGCATGGGCACGCAAAAAGCGACGGTGTAACCGACCAGAAAGGTGCCGGCGGAGAGGCGGCCAGTTTCGGCGGCGGAGACCACCAGCGGAGGTATCGCGACTAGCAGGATCAGGAGCATGCCGGCGACCAAGCTCATGAGGGTGGCACTGACGATGGACCACCAGCCGTTGAGCATGACCGCGCCAATGGCGCCGAGCAGGCTGATGCTGGCCAGTGTGGCGATGACGCCACGACGGCCGACCCAGTAGCGCGCCATTTTCAGCATGATCAGGGAAGCGAAGACCTGGGCAAGGTTGTACCAGAACAGGGCGTCCGGAAGTTTGTCGAACTGGCCCTGATGCTGCAGAAGGTTGCCCATGTACGCGTTGAGGCCAAAAAACAATGAGCCGGAGAGGCCGAGCAGAAGACCGATTCTCAGGGTCAAGGGGTTATGCCAGTCCGGTAGCCAGGCCACTTTTCGCACCGGTTTGGCCCGGTCCCGTTTGGGTAGGAACAGGGCCGCAGCAATCAGCAGCCCCGGGAGTGACCAGGCCAATAGGGTGGCGCGCCAGCTGTTATCCAGCAGGGGCATGAGCACAGGCAGCGTGATGCCGGCACCGATGAACTCCCCCATCAGCATGCCGTTCATGTAGATCGCCGAGCCTAACGCGAGGTGGTGGGGTTCCAGCCATCGGGGCAGCAGTGCCGGCAGTGACGGTTGCATCATGGAGACGCCGATACCCATGACTGCACTGGCAATCATCAGGGTCAGGGTGTCGGGCATCAGGCCGCGCCCGGCGGAGCCGATCACCATGATCACCATGGCCAGAGCCAGGGTATTGCGGGGGCCGATCCGGGCAATCGCCAGGGAGCCGGGCATGGAGCCAATGGCCAGCATCAGTATGGGCAGGGTGGTCAGGGCGCCGGTGAGGGCCTGGGTTAATGCCAGTTCATCACCAATGAACGGCGCCAGGGGCGGTGCAACCAGTACGGGTATGCGCAGGTAAACTCCGGCCAGCCAAAGCAACACCGCCACCGGCAGCAGCCTGGCTGGCGGTGGCGGTGTGGTCGCGGCCTGCGGTTCAGCCACGGTCAAGACGAATCAGTCTTCGCCGGTATCTGGCAGGTAGGCGCCGTCTTCGTCGTGGACTTCACGGCCGGTTACCGGCGGGTTGAAGGCACAGATCAGGCGCATGTCCTCGGTGCCACCGTACAGGGTGTGCTGGTCATGCTTGTCGAGTGCGTAGAGGGTGCCGTCGGTGATCTCGTGAGTTTCACCAGTGGCTTTGTCCAGAATTTTGCCGTTACCGGCGACGCAGTAGACCGCTTCCAGGTGGTGTTTGTACCAGAGGTTTAGTTCGGCGCCTGCCGGGATAATGGTCTCGTGGAAGGAGAAGCCCATGCCGTCTTTCTTGAGCAGCATGCGGCGACTGGTCCAGCCGGGGCCGTGTACTTCGCGCTCGGTACCGATGATGTCTTGCACTCGTACGATTTTCATTCGCATTCCTCATTTTGTGATGGAATAGCCTTTAAGTATAAACATCGTTTTCAGTTGCGGTTCAACCGCCAATCGTCGTAAACAGCCATGGCCTGTTCGATCGAGTTGGCGAATTTTTCCCGCTGATGTTCATCCAGAGGGCGCCGTTTCCGGCTTTTATCGAAGGCTTTCTGAATCTGTTGCCGGCTCGATTTTTCCAGGCGTTCGAGCCAGTGATGGTCTGCCGGCTCGAGGTCCAACAGGTCGCGGCCAGCGTGATTGCGGTGGGAGATGTGCCACCAGTGATCCACTGCCCTTCCTAATACAACATAGCCGAACTGACTGTCCTGTACAGGGCCAAAGGTAGCTGTTTTCAAACCGTCCCGAAGTACGCCGATGGTCAGCGCCGGCAGGGCCAGCCGATCACCGTAGAAATAACTCCCGGCGGCACCGATGAGTCCGCCTACAAGAGCGCCGGTTCCGAGGGAGGAGCCGAAGGTCAATGCGTCGATCCCGGCACCGCTGACGGCACCGGCGCCGAAGCCGGCGGTGGCCAGGTAGCGTTTGCTGACGGCCCAGGCTTTGCGGCTGTCTTCCGAGAACAGGTCGTGCTCACTGTGCCATTCCAGTTCGGCTTCCTGACGGCGGATGCGCTGGTGCTGATACAAGTGTTCGATATCCACACGCAGCGTCTGCTCCCGCTTCCGCTGATGGCGGTACCAGTTCCGGCGCAGCTGGTCTGCCAGTGAATCGTCACTGGTTCCGGCCGCCTGGCCAGCGGTCAGGGTGCGTTTCTCCTGGAACGACATCATGTCCTCGAGTGCCCTGGCGATCAGTGCAGCGGCTTGTTGGCGGCGCTGTTGGCGCTGGGCTGAGAGATAATGCGTGGCCTGCTCCAGAGGCGCTTCCCAGTCTGGCTCCAGTTGTCCGAATGCCCGTAAAAGGCCGAGATGTTGCTCGAAAGGAGCGCGAACGGCGTCGAAACGGCGAACAACCTGGAAAAATTGGCCCAGTGCTGACTGCCAGGTGTCACTGTAATCGTCGGCGCCGATGCTGTTGATCAATGCCAGGCTGGGCCGGCCGGTCCAGCGCAGGATGGTCATTTCCGCCTCGTGTTCGGCGCTGTATGGTACCGAGCCATCCACCACGTAAATGATTCCGGCGCCCTCGATCAGGGGCGTCAGAAGCTCGCATTCATCGGTGAAACGGCCATCCCCCTGATGTTGAGTCACAAAGGCTTTGACCGTGTCGGCGTGGTCTGACGCGGAGACACTGTGGGCTTCCAGCCATTCCAGTACCCGGCGCGGGCGCTGGAAACCGGGGGTGTCTACCAGTGTGTAGAGGATTTGCCCATCCACTTTCAGGGGATAGGCCTGGCGCTTGCGGGTGGTGCCGGGCTCCAGGGCAATGGCGATGGCATCATTCTGGGACAGAGTGGCAACCACGCTGGATTTGCCTTTGTTCGGGTGCCCAACGACGGCAAACGTAGGTGCCTTTGTCATAAATGCTCCCCGAATGCTGAATAGGGATCCCGCATCTGGAGGGGCGGGAGCGACACCTGAACGAAATCGCTGCCAACCCGTTCGGCAAATCGGAGCCAGGGCTGTATCTGATGGGCATCAGGCTCCTGGCTGCTATCCGGGGCCAGGGGTACCAGAGCGACCCTGGATCCGTCGGGCCAGATGCCGCGGGCACTCTCCAGAAAGTCCGCCAGTTCACCCGTGGGGGGCTGCCAGCTGCGCACCAGCAGGATAACGGGTTTTGGGCGCGCTCTCAGATGCACAGCGATCGACTGCATGGCCTGATCATCGTCCGAGAGGCTCGCGGTGCCGCCGGCATGAAGTACAAACTGTTTGCCTGAACGGAGCCCCTCTGGCAATTCCGGCTCGCCGGCGCCAGCCCAACAAAGCAGGACGTCGCTGTCCGGCAGTGGCAGACAATCGCTTCGAGCGTTCGTATCCGGCAGGTCGTCGGCGTCATGGTGGCTGTTTCCGGTGTCCAGGGCAGGTGTTTCCAGACGATACATGAGGGCATGCATGGCCGGGTGACTGGCGAGCAACCGGCGTGCCTTTTGTCGGGTCTGGGTGAGGGCGAATCCCCAGAGAAGCAAACGTGGTAGCAGAATCCAGGTTGTCCAGAGCATGGTGACAAAGGGCCACCACTGGCCCCAGAGGGCCGGGTCCGGATTTGTCGCAGGTTCTCCGGCCCGGAAAAAACGCGTTGCCTCGACCAGGCTGAGATCCGGGGCGGCCGCCGGCCAGAGCCAGGCCCAGGGCGTTGCGACCGCGCTCACCAGTTCGTGGTAGCTCGCCGCAGCGGTGTCCAGGGTAGTGCTCCAGCCAAAGGCAAGATCCTGGACCACCACCATGGCCAGCAGGGTGATCAGCCCGGCACTGGCGAACGCGATGCCGCCCAGGTGAGCGGCCCTGGCCATCAGCAGTGGCTGGAGTCTAATGAATTCCCCATGGCCAGGGTTGACCCCGAAACGCTGTAACAGCCAACGCCAGGGCTGCCATCCGGCCAGGGACTGCACGGTGGTAAACAGGGCAAGGACCAGATGCAGTAAAACGAAGGCCAGAAACACCGTGATGTTGATGCGCTGGCCGCCGTCGTAGAACAGCAGTCCGGTCATGGTCAGCACGCCGGCGATCAGCCCCACGGCCATAAAACTTGTGGCAATCCGGCGCCAGGACCGCAGAATCGGGTCGGCGGATGTCTGGGTTGTTCCGGGTCCGCTGAGCCGGTTCAGGTGGGCCAGCCAACGGGCAGCGTCCGGGGCTACGCCCTGCTCTTCGCACATCAGTGCGAACTTGCGGTCGCGGCGATGCAGGAAGGTGGGGGGCTGTGATCTGTCCCGTTGCGCCTGGTTTTCAAACTCCAGCAGTAATCGGAGGGAGCTGTCGGTCATTCAGAGTTCCGGTGTCGAATTCGGGCAGTCGGGCCCGGTCGGGCTTTAGTGCTAGGATATAGGGATTCCCGCACCCGATACCAGACAACGAGAGTCCATGCCCCACCATCTGATGAACCTGCGCCATGTACCCGATGACGAGGCCGATGAAATCCGGGCTCTGTTCGATGCCCACGAGGTGGCCTACTACGAGACACCACCCAGCCGCTGGGGCATCAGCATGGGCGGTTTCTGGGTTCATGATGACGATGAGGCAGCAAGGGCCCGGGCACTGCTGGATGAGTATCAGCGGCAACGCTACGAAACCCAGAGGCAGGCCTACGAGGAGCACCTGGCCCGGGGCGAATCCGGCGGTTTCTGGTTCATGCTCAGGCAGCGGCCAGTCCGGACCCTCGCCGCCTGCATTGCCATCCTGGTGATCATGGGCCTGAGTTTGCTTCCGTTCATCCGGATCGGGTAGCGGACAGGGTCTTAGCCCTCTTGCTGGCGGGCTTGCGGACCAACGAGGAACCCGATCGCTGCGTCCACCGCTTCGCCTGCGGTCAAAAAGCTGGTGACGTGCCCCCGCAGGTGCATTTCATACAGTTCGCTGTAAACCTGATGATCCTCAAGCGCTTCCTGAAATCGCTTTGCCTGGTCGAATGGCACCAGCATATCCATGGCACCGTGAAACAGGAAAAAAGGCGGTGAGTCGGCGGTCACATGGCTGATTGGTGATGCTTTGCGATAGATTTCCGGTATGTCCTGCTGCTCGCCACCCAGGAATTGCCGGATCAGCTTGCCCGAACCAAAGGCCATCAGGTCGGAAGGCAGGCCCCCTGTGACGACCGCATGCAATCGGGTTTCCGGCCCGCCGTGGGGCTGGTTCAGGTCGCTGTCGGAGCTCGCCACCAGGGCAAGGAGCGCAATCAGATGGGCGCCGGAGGAAAAGCCAAAGCCGCTTACCTGACCTGCGTCCAGTTGATACTCGTCGGCGTGCCGGTTCAGCCACTGTCGGGCCAGTTGCAGATCATAGAGCTGGGCCGGGAAGGTGTGTGCCGGGGCAAACCGGTAGTCGATGTTCAGCACTGCAAAGCCGTGGCTGGCCACTTCCTCCGCGATCCAGGCCATGTCTTCCCGGGATCGGCGTTGCCAGCCACCACCGTGGACCATCAGAACAACGGGGTGGCGGGCCTCTGAGGCCTGCCCGGTCGGGAGGTAGAGGTCGGCGAACAGGGCTTCTGGCCAACCATCGGGAGAGAACCGCAAATCCTGTTCTACCCGGAAGGGTCCTTCATCCGGGAGGCTGGCGGTGGTTGACTCATTGTGATGGGTCGCGCAGCCTGCGAGGATCAGCAGACTCCCGATCAACCCGAATATCCCACCACGTCTCAGTCGTGTCTGGTAGACGGACAATGGCATCTCCTCTATAAAGCGCCTGAAAGCGTCTGTCTGATTTACGAAGCGGCAATGATGGTGGATGTTGGCCTGGCGCTTGAGCCAGCCCAGACTCCATTGTCCGACATTCCATACAGCGTCCGGTTTTTAGGACAATCTGCTCAAAGTGCGCTCTCACAGTCTTTCATGCTCATCGATTGGCAAGAGACTGTCCGGAAATCCGGAACAATTGTTCGAAGCACATCCGAAAGATGGATTAAAGGTATATAAATCAGAAGGATAGCTGGTTGGCACAGGATCCGCATGGCGTTCCCGGGGCCTGGCTTGAGGCCTGGTCTGTTCGTTTACAACAACAAACAAGGAACGATCATGAAACGAATAATGCTCTGCGCCCTCATCGGCGCCACGGGGATGACCCTCACTGCCTGCAAGGATAACCCTCCCTTCAACAAGATCCCTGATTTTATCCAGGGCAACATAACCCAGACCAGTTACGACGGGATGAATGATGACCTTTTGACCGCCGGCCTTGGTGCCAGCGGTCTGGCCAGTACGCCCGCGCCGGCATTCGCAGATCCCTTGAACCCGACCGCGACGGAACTCCGCCGATTGGCGATCTATAACAACTACCGTGCATTGGTGGATACCGCGCCCGGCGGAGGGTATGGCACCTTCTTTGGCCCCCAGGTGGGCGCCAGCGGTGAAGGACTCATTCCGGGCGACGAATTTATCGCCTACATGGCGGTTCCGGGTACCGACGTGCCGGTGACGGTCATGGCCCAGGTGCCTGATAGCTTTGATCCCGATCGTCCCTGCATGGTGACGGCGCCGTCGTCCGGCTCCCGTGGCATCTATGGCGCTATAGGTACGGCCGGCGAATGGGGACTGAAAAAGGGATGTGCCGTTGTCTACACCGATAAGGGTACCGGCACTGGCTCCCATAACCTGGCCACCAACACCGCCCAACGCATTGATGGCACGCTGACCTCTGCCGATGAGCCAGTGCAGTTCCGGGCTGATCTTACGGATGAGCAGCGCGCAGATTTCGACAGCGTCTGGCCGGACCGGTTTGCCTACAAGCACGCACACTCCAAAGCCAACCCGGAAGCCGATTGGGGGCTGCATGTGTTGCAGTCTATTGAATTCGGGTTTTACGTGCTGAACGAGAAGTTTGGTCGGGAACTGGGCAATGGCGAAACGCTGTTGACCATCAATCCCAAAAATACCGTGGTGATTGCCTCCAGCGTCTCCAATGGAGGTGGTTCTTCCGTTCGTGCGGCCGAGCAGGACACTCGCGGACTGATTGACGGCGTGGCGGTCTCCGAACCCAACGTGAATCCGGAAGTGGACCGCAGTTTCACTATTCGCCAGGGCGACGGCCCGGTCATTACCGAGCACAGCCGGAGCCTGCTGGATTACACCACGGCCCTTGCCGTTTATCAGGGCTGTGCAAATCAGGCGCCGGCGATCCGGGACGATGCGCCATTGAACGCCACCTTCAATCCGCCGCAGATCGGCGAGAATATCTGTAACTCGCTTGCCAACAAGGGACTGGTAAGCGGTGCCACCCTGGATGACCGGGCCGCCGACGCCCTGCGGATTCTGAACGAAGAGTTCGGTATTCAGCCAGAGCAGAATCTGCTGGCGCCCGTGCACTTTGGCCTGGCGGTGGCTCCGAGTATTTCCATGACCTATGCCAATGCCTATGGCCGGGCCGGTGTCGAGGATCGGGTCTGTGACCTCAGCCTGGCGGCCACCGATTCTGCGGGAACGGTGACCCAGCTGGCGCCCGCTGCAGAGGCGGCCCTGTTTTCGGCCAGCAATGGCATTCCGCCGTCGGCCGGGGTGAACATCGTCTACGACGTTGCCGACGGCCAGCCCACCAATCTGCCTGCCAGTGCGTCTCCCAGCACGAACCAGTTGGACTACGGCCTGGATGCGCTGTTGTGTCTTCGTAGCCTTGCCCAGGGCAGCGACGCCATCAGCGGCGCTGATTTGCAGGGCCCCGACGCCGAGCTGGCAACGGCCATTGCCGGCGGTATTGCCGAAGTCCGTGCCTCGGGTGATCTGCAGGGCAAGCCGACGGTCTTCGTTACCGGTCGCGCCGATGCGATCCTGCCTATCAACCACACCTCCAGACCCTATTTCGGCCTGAACCAGCGGGTAGAGGGGAAGAAAAGCAACCTTCGGTACTACGAAATCCTCAACGCCCATCACCTGGATGTGCTCAATGGTTTCCCGGGCGTTGCTGACCGTTATGTGCCGCTGCACCACTACTACTTCCAGGCGCTGGATCTGGTCTGGGCCAATCTGACCGAGAAGCAGGCGTTACCGCCAAGCCAGGTGGTTCGGACCGTGCCCCGGGGCGACATCACGACACCGCTGGCAGAGGCCAACCTGCCGGCGATCAATCCCGAGCCGGATGCCGCAGACCAGATTGTCTTTGAAGATGACCAGGTCCGGATTCCGGAATAAAGGAGCCAGCGGCCGGCCCGGTATCGGGCCGGCTTCGTTTGCCCCCGATTCGGGGGCCCCATATACTTCCGTGACTGCACCCGGCCTGCCGGGTGCCAGGGTTAATACCATGAATGACATTCGACCCGTTGGTGCGCGGTACATGACAGAGCTGTTTTCCGACAAGAACAAGAGTGGACTGACCCGGGACCTGATCGAAGCCCTGTTCCCGATGTTTGAGGAAGCCAGTGCCGGAGCGATCGCTGTCGACCGGAGTGCCCGCATCACCTGGATCAACAGCAGTTATTCCCATCTTCTGGGTCTTGGGGATCCGTCCACAGTGATTGGCAAACCGGTGCGCCAACTGATCCCCCATACCCGAATGCCCGAGGTGGTTGAGTCTGGTAAACCCCTGCTGCTGGACATCATGGAACATAACCAGCAACAACTGGTGGTGACGCGGCTGCCCTATTTTGACGATGGGGGCCAGATTGTCGGTGCCGTTGCGTTTGTCCTGTACGACGATCTGCAACCCCTGACACCGCTGGTTTCCAAGTACCGGCGACTGCACCAGGATCTGGCAGCGGCCCGCAAGGCTCTGGCCAGGAAATCCCGGGGCACCCGTTACAGTCTTGGCGATTTTGTCGGGGCCAGTCCGGCAGCGTTGGAGGTGAAGCGCAGGGCGCGGCTGGCGGCCGGCCGCGATATGCCGGTTCTGCTGCTGGGAGAAACCGGCACCGGTAAAGAAGTGCTTGCCCAGGCGATTCACACCGTCTCGGGTCGTGCAGAGAAGCCGTTCGTGGGTGTGAATGTTGCTGCGATTCCGGACAACCTGCTGGAGGCAGAATTCTTCGGCGTGGCTCCTGGCGCCTACACCGGCGCCGATCGCCGAACCCGGGATGGCAAGTTTCAGCTGGCCAACGGCGGCACGCTGTTCCTGGATGAAGTTGGCGACATGCCGCTGCCCCTGCAGGCCAAGCTCCTGCGTGCCTTACAGGAAGGCGAGATCGAGCCCCTCGGCTCCAACAAGGTGGTGTCGGTGGATGTGCGGGTTATTGCCGCCACCAGTCGAAACCTCGAGGTCATGATTGCCGAGGGCACCTTCCGCTCGGATCTCTACTACCGTCTGAATGTTCTGGAAATTCCCATTCCTCCGTTACGGGATCGTCTGGCGGATCTCGGTGTGCTCTGCGAGGCACTACTTGAAGAGATCTGCGAAGGACTGGAGTTGCGCGGCGAAATTACTGACGCCGGCGTCTCGGCTCTGGGCAGTTACGACTGGCCAGGCAATATCCGGGAGCTGCGCAATGTTCTGGAGCGGGCAATGACCATGGGTGAAGAGGGCGGACTGCTGGATGCCGACGCCATTTTCAAGGTCCTGCCCCGTGGAGGAACGCGCCCGGTTTCTTCGCTGGCTCCACAACCTGTCAGGCCGCTATCCCAGACCCTGGCCGAGGCCGAGGCCCAGGCCATCGAAGAAGCCCTCGTGGCGAGCCGCGGCAATCGCACCCGTGCTGCCAAGCTGCTGGGCATCTCCAGATCCGTCCTTTACGAAAAGCTGGCGAAGCTGTCCTGAATTCCGGACGGCTGTCTGGCAGTCCGTACAACTACCTACGACTGATGTCTAAGACTGTCTGGATATTCGGACATTTCGTTTTGTTTCGATTTTCTCTTCAGCTTTTAACTTTTTGAATTATCTGAATAAATATAATCTGGCACGGTGTCTGCTAAATCCGTTACGCAGGACGTCAGAACAATGCAGAGAACAAGGCTGACGCTAACTGTTGGACCCCCAAGACTTACCCTGTCCGTCTGTTCCTGCATTTTCTGACTATACCCAGATCAGGTCCCGGCTATCCGCGCCAGGCCAGATACAATAACAATGTTAGGAGACTTGCCAATGAAACTTCTCAAGGCTCTCACCGGTGTGGCCGGTGCGATCGCTCTCACCACGGGCTCCGCTTTCGCAGACGATTTGCGTTGGAAAATGCCCGTAGCTTTCGCCACCAACCTTCCGGGCCTCGGTTCCCCCGCAGCCTGGGTTGCAGACAACCTCACTACCGCCTCAGACGGCAGCATCCAGGTCCGTGTTTATGAGCCGGGCAAGCTGGTCCCGCCGTTCGACATCCTGCAGTCCGTGTCAGACGGTAAGGTATCTGCCGGCTACACCTGGATCGGGTATGACCAGGGCAAGGTGCCTGCGATTCCCCTGTTTGCCGCTGTTCCCTTCGGTATGAAGCCACCGGCCTACATCGGCTGGTACTACTACGGTGGCGGCCATGAAATGCTGCAGGAAACCTATGCCAACAAGGGCTTCAACGTACACGCACAGCTGTGCGGTATCATCGGGCCCGAAACAGCGGGTTGGTACTCTGAGCCCATCGAAACTCTGGAAGACTACCAGGGCCTGAAGATCCGCTTCGCCGGCCTGGGTGGCAAGGTTCTCGAGAAACTGGGCGCTTCTGTCACCATGATGCCCGGCGGCGAGCTTTACCAGGCACTAGAGAAGGGCACCATCGATGCCACAGAATTCTCCATGCCCGCAATCGACCAGATCCTCGGCTTCAACCAGGTGGTCAAATACAATCTGTTCCCGGGCTGGCACCAGCAGTTCACCGCCCAGTACATGCTGATCAACCAGGATGAGTGGGATCGTGCCACTGAAGCCCAGAAGGCACTGGTTGAGGCTTCCTGCACCGCGGCGACCACTCGCGGCCTGGCTGAAGGCGAGTACAAGAACGGCAAGGTTCTGGCCGAGTTCCAGGACAAGGGCGTTCAGGCCGATCAGATCCCCCGAGACGTTCTGCTCAAGCTGAAGGAAGTAACCCAGGAAGTGCTTGAGGAAGAGGCGGCTAAAGATGCCGACTTCAAGCGGGTCTATGAAAGCCAGCAGGAGTTCATGGAATCCTACAAGGTGTGGGACACCCGGGCTTATGTACCGGCGGACCTGTAAGGTTCGGGGCTGACCCTGAGTACCGGACCCGGTTCCGGTGCTCTTCGATTTAGTCTGGATGGCCCTGCGGGGCCATCCTTGTTTCACGGCAGGCTTTCTGAACGAGGAACTGTTGTATGGCAGTGTCTGATAAAGGCTCTCCGCCCGAGGTGCATGCGTCGGCGTCGGACGCCGGTCAATTTATTCATCATCACACCGAGTTCCCGACGACCCGGTTCAGCCGGATCCTGGACGGGGTCATTTCCGCAATTGGCAAGAGCGCTTCCTGGCTCTGGATTGTGGTCACGGGCGTGATTATCTACGCGGTGGTGGGGCGCTATGCCTTCGGCATGGGCTCGGTCACCCTGGAAGAAGTGCAATGGCATCTGGCCGGCGCGGGCTGGTTGTTGGGGCTGGGCTACACCCTGGTGACCGATGATCACGTCAGGGTCGACGTTATCCATGAACGCCTGTCGCTTAAAGGCCAGGCCTGGATTGAACTGTTTGGCCTGGTATTCCTGTTGTTACCTTTTCTGGTTCTGGCGGTGTACGAAATGATTCCCTACGCGGTGAGCTCCTGGGAACAGGGCGAGACCAGTCAGGCACCCGCGGGGCTTCCCTACCGCTGGATTCTCAAGGGCATCCTGGCGCTGTCTTTTGCGCTTCTGATCGTTGCGGGCCTGTCCCGTCTGCTGAAAGTTACCGCTTTGCTTTTCGGCTTTCCAAAGCCAATCCGGGTCGAATCCGGTGAGAACAAGAAAGAGGATGCGTCCTGATGGAGCTTGAAACCCTTTTTGTAATCGGCATGTTCCTCACCTTCGGGGCGCTGTTGATGACCGGTTATCCGGTCGCGTGGGTATTGGGTGGCACCGCGGTTATCTGGACCGTCGTCGGTGTCGTCGCCGTTGAAAATTTTGGTGCCAATCTCTGGTTTGATTACCAGTCTTCAATGGGCCTTGTCCCTGAACGAATATGGAAGGTGGTCAGCAGCGAAACCCTTGTGGCGCTGCCCATGTTTATTTTCATGGGCATTATGCTTGACCAGTCCGGTGTGGCTGAGCGCCTGATGAATAGCATGGTGAAGCTGTTCGGCGCTGTTCGTGGTGGTTATGCCGTTACAGTCATCGTGATCGGCGTATTGCTGGCCGCGACCACCGGAATTATCGGTGCCTCTGTGGTGCTTCTGGGCATGTTGTCTCTGCCTGTGATGATGGAGAACAAGTATAACAAGGGGTTTGCCGTGGGTACGGCCTGTGCCACGGGAACCCTGGGTATTCTGATTCCCCCTTCCATAATGCTGGTTCTGATGGCGGATCGCCTGGCGGTTCCAGAGGCTTCGGTGGGTGATCTGTTCATGGGTGCCTTCTTCCCCGGCCTGATGCTCGGTGCCATGTACGTGGCTTACGCGATTATCCGCCCGATGCTGCAACCGAACATTGCGCCGGTGCCGGCGGGTACCGAGAAAGTGAGCTGGGCCATCGTCTGGGAAGTGGCCAAGGCAGTGGTGCCAACAGCCGCGCTGATTCTGGGTGTGTTGGGCTCCATCTTTGCAGGTATAGCTACGCCAACGGAAGCTTCCGGTGTTGGTGCCCTGGGCGCTCTGCTGTTGGCCCTGATGTCTGGTCGGCTGAACCTGAACGTGCTCAACTCCTCCATGCAGCAGACCACCCGAACGGCTGCGTTTATTTTCGCCATCTTCCTCGGTGCGACCGCGTTCTCTGTCGTTCTCCGGGGCCTGGGTGGCGACCAGGTGATTGAAGATGCCCTTCTGGGTCTGCCGTTCGGACCCTACGGCGTTGTGCTTACCATCCTGTTTGGTGTTTTCCTGCTGGGCTTCTTCCTGGATTGGGTCGAGATCACCCTGATTATCCTTCCGCTGGTGGCACCGGTGGTGCAGCAGCTCGGTTTTGATTTGGTGTGGTTCACCATCCTGTTTGCCATGTGTCTGCAGACATCCTTCCTGACGCCGCCGGTCGGATTCGCGCTGTTCTATATCAAGGGTGTGGCGCCGCCGGAGATCAAGGTCACCGATATTTATCGTGGCGTTATTCCGTTCATCATCATCCAGCTGGTAGCTCTGGCCATCGTGTTCGTGGTGCCGGAAATCGCGACCTGGCTGCCGAGCGTGGCTTACGACTAAGGAGAAAATAATAATGCGTCTGGAAAACCGGATTGCCCTAATTACCGGTGCTGGCCGTGGCATCGGTCGGGCCATTGCCGAGGCTTATGGCCGTGAGGGGGCCAAGGTCGCTGTGGCTGACCTGACTCTTGAGACGGCACAGGAAACGGTCGCCGCCATTGAGCAGGCCGGCGGCACCGCCATCGCCCTCGAAATGGATGTCACCAACGAATCTGCAGTTGACGTAAACGTCAATTATGTGGTTAAACAATGGGGTGGCCTGGACATCGCCATCGCGAACGCGGGCATCCAGCATATCGACCCGGTGCACAAGCTTGCCTATTCCGATTGGCGCAAAGTCATGAATGTGCATCTCGATGGTGCCTTCCTGGTGACTCGCGCCACTCTGAAGCACATGTATGACAGCGGCGGTGGCACGATGCTCTACATGGGGTCGGTGCATTCTCTGGAAGCGTCACCTCTGAAATCGCCCTATGTGGCCGCCAAGCACGGCATGCTTGGGCTCTGCCGGGCGGTGGCGAAAGAGGGTGCGGAACACGGGGTGCGGAGCAACATCATCTGCCCCGGGTTCGTGCGCACGCCTCTGGTGGACAAGCAGATTCCTGAACAGGCCAAGGAGCTGGGCATTTCCGAAGAGGAAGTGATCAGTAAAGTTATGCTCAAGAACACCGTGGACGGCGAATTTACCACTCTGGAAGACGTGGCAGAGTTGGCAGTTCATCTGGCTGCATTCCCCTCTGCGGCTTTGACTGGCCAGTCCATTGTGGTCAGTCACGGCTGGCATATGCAGTAACATTCAGGAGATATGGATGAGCAATGAAGAACAATCACCGGTAGTCTGGTCTCCGTCGGAAGACATCCTGGCCAATTCCCGGATGGGCCAGTTCAAGGCCTGGCTGGAGCAGCAGGGCTTCGGTCCCTTTGCCGATTACCACGCCTTGCACCAGTGGTCCATCGATGAGCTGGAAACCTTCTGGCAGAAAGTCTGGGACTACTGCGGACTGGTCTGCGACACCCCGGCTGAAAAAGTACTGGGCAAACGGGAAATGCCGGGCGCCGAATGGTTCCCGGGCATGAAGCTGAACTTTGCCGCCAACCTGCTTCGGCTGGCGGACGGCGAACACGCAGATCGGGAAGCGGTGGTAGCGTATTGCGAAACACGCCCGGTTTTGCGCCGCACCTACGCACAACTCAAAGCGGACGCGGGTGCCCTGGAAGCTTTCCTGCGTGACAAGGGTATTCAGCAGGGCGACCGTGTGGCCGGCGTTGTCACCAATGGCTACGAAGCCCTTGTTGGAATGCTCGCTGCGACAAGCATGGGTGCCATCTGGAGTTCTGCCTCCCCCGATTTTGGCATTGGGGCCATTCTTGACCGCTTTGGCCAGATTGAACCGTCAGCGCTGATCGTGGTGAATGGCTACGGCTATGGCGGCAAGGTATTCGCCCGTCAGCAGGATTTCGCAGAGCTGATTGCCGGGCTGCCCACGCTCAAATCGGTTGTCAGTGTCCAGCAATTGCCGGACGAGCCCCCGATTGCCGGTAACCTGGTGACCAACTGGGACGACGTACTGGCCTACGGCAAAGGCAATGCGCCATCATTCACGCCGCTGCCCCCGGATCACCCGGTCTATATCCTGTATTCCTCCGGTACCACTGGCAAACCCAAGTGCATCGTACATGGCAACGCCGGCCTGCTGGTCAATCATGCCAAGGAACTGATGCTCCATGGCGACGTTGGCCCTGAAGATCGGTTCCTGTACTTCACCACCTGTGGCTGGATGATGTGGAACTGGCAGGCCTCCGCCCTGATGACCGGCGCAGCCGTGATCACCGTGGATGGCTCCCCGGGTTACCCGAGCCTTAACTTCTTGTGGGACACGGTGGCGGAGGAAAAAGTCACCCACTTCGGCACCAGCGCAAGATTCATCGCCGGCTGCCGCAAAGGCGAACTTCAGCCCGCAAAAACCCTGGACCAGAGCAACCTGCGAGTGGTGTTTTCCACCGGCTCCCCGCTGCTGCCAGAAGACTATGACTGGGTTTACAGCGACGGCGCCCCCGGCGCTCTGCTCGGTTCCATCGCCGGTGGCACTGACATCTGTGGCTGCTTCGTAGGCTCAACGCCGCTGTTGCCCGTGCGTCGCGGCGAAATCCAGTGCCGCTTCCTCGGGGTCGATGCTGTCGCCTATGGTGACGACGGCCAGCCGGTCAGCGAAGGCCGGGGCGAACTGGTCTGCCGACAGCCGCTGCCGTCCATGCCGGTCAGCTTTTGGCAGGACCCGGATGGTGAGCGCTACAAGGATGCCTACTTCAACACCTTCCCCGGTGTCTGGGCCCACGGCGATTTCATCGAATTCACCGAACACGGTGGCGCCATCATCTATGGCCGCTCCGACGCGACCCTGAACCCGGGCGGCGTCCGCATCGGTACCGCAGAAATCTACCGTCAGGTAGAGACTGTCGCCGAGGTCAAAGACAGCCTCGTGGTCGGTCGTCAGATCGACGGCGACGTGGAAGTGGTTCTGCTGGTGGTCCCGGCCGACGGCCAGGAAATCACCGATGAGTTGCTGAAACAGCTAAAGAGCCGAATCCGCGAAGGCGCCAGCCCACGCCACGTGCCCAAGCACATCGTGCAGGTGAACGACATTCCGTACACCCGTAGTGGCAAGAAGGTGGAGCTGGCGGTGGCCCGTTTGATCAACGGCTCCAAGAAGGCGGACAACCGGGACGCCCTCGGCAACCCGGAGGCGCTGGATCATATTCGGGAGCGGTTGGCTGAGGTTGGGTTGTTGCCGGGTTGAAGCTCGTTTTGTTGACAATCAATCACTGAAAACGGGCGAGATTCGGCTCGCGGAATCCCACTGAAAAGCTTGAATAGCGGGGCGGGTGGGGCCTCCCAAAACTGTGCGGAGCCATGGATGGCGGAGCCCAAGCGCCACAGGGATGTGCCGCAAGGAGCGTGTTTTGGGAGGCTTTACCCGCCCTGCGTCCACTCCGAAGCAATGTTAGAAAGTTTCGTAAATTCCCGCCATTTCATCGTCTTGTAACCGAAGATCAGGCATTTTTAGTCCGTTCTTATACTAAGATCGTAACCAAAATTAACGAAAAAATGGTATCTTAGTAGGTCTGTCAAAAGTTCCTAATCAGTCATCGCCCAGGTCGGACGTTCAAAAGACGCCTGACCCCGCCATGACCGTCCTGAACCCACCCATTAGCCTGAGGACGAAAATGACATCATCCAAAGCCAAGATTGTCTACACACTGACCGACGAGGCCCCAGCCCTCGCAACACGGTCGCTTCTTCCCATCCTGGAAACCTACGCCAAGCCGGCTGGTATTGAATTCGAAACCAGCGACATCTCTCTCGCGGCGCGTATTCTGGCGAACTTCCCGGATTATCTTGAAGAAGATCAGCGGGTTCCGGATGCGCTGGCTGAACTGGGTGAATACACCAAGGACCCGGACGCCAACATCATCAAGCTGCCGAACATTTCTGCGTCCATTCCCCAGCTCCGTGCCGCCATCAAGGAGTTGAACGAGCAGGGTTACAAGGTGCCCGAGTACCTCGAGCATCCCAAGACCGACGAAGAGAAAGAAATCCAGTCCCGCTACGCGAAGGTTCTGGGCAGTGCCGTGAACCCGGTACTGCGTGAGGGCAACTCCGACCGTCGCGCGCCGGCGGCTGTCAAAGCCTTTGCCCGCAAATACCCACACACCATGGGCGAATGGAGCCCTGCGTCGCGTACCCACGTGGCCCACATGCGCGGTGGCGATTTCTACTCCAGTGAGCAGTCTGTAACCCTCGACAAGGCCACTAAAGCCAACATCGTGTTCGAGAACAAGCAGGGCAAGCAGACGGTTCTGAAGTCCGACCTGCCGCTGCAGGAAGGCGAAGTGCTGGACGGCATGTTCATGAGCAAGAAGGCGCTGGTGAAGTTCTTCGAGGACGCTATTGCAGATTGCGAGAACACCGGTGTCATGTTCTCCCTGCACGTCAAAGCTACCATGATGAAAATCTCCCACCCGATCGTATTCGGTCACGCGGTAAAGGTTTTCTACAAGGACCTGTTCGACAAGTACGGCGACCTGTTCGACGAGATCGGCGTGAACCCGAACAACGGCCTGTCCAGCGTGGTCGAGAAGATCAAGCAGCTGCCGGAATCCAAGCAGGAGCAGATTCAGGAAGACTTGCACGCCTGCTACGAGCATCGTCCGGAAATCGCCATGGTGGATTCGGTCAAGGGCATCACCAACCTGCACGTCCCCAGTGACGTTATCGTTGATGCGTCCATGCCGGCCATGATCCGTAACTCCGGCAAGATGTGGGCCCGGGACAACAAGCTCAAGGACACCAAGGCAGTTATGCCGGAGTCCACCTACGCCACCATCTACCAGGAAGTGATCAACTTCTGTAAGACCCACGGCGCCTTCGATCCCACCACCATGGGTACCGTGCCGAACGTTGGTCTGATGGCGCAGAAAGCCGAGGAATACGGCTCCCACGACAAGACCTTTGAAATCAAGGAAGACGGTGTTGTTCGCATCGTTGCCGAAGACGGTACTGTGCTGACCGAGCATAACGTCGAGCAAGGCGACATCTGGCGCGCCTGCCAGACGAAAGACCTGCCGATCCGTGACTGGGTCAAGCTGGCGGTCAATCGCGCCCGTGCCACTGGCATGCCGGCGGTGTTCTGGCTCGACGACGAGCGTGCCCACGATGCGCAGCTGATTAAGAAGGTGAACACCTATCTGAAGGATCACGACACCGAAGGCCTGGATATCCGCATCATGTCGCCGGTTCGCGCCATCCGCTGGACCATGGAGCGTCTGATCCGCGGTCTGGACACCATTTCCGTGACCGGTAACGTTCTGCGTGACTACCTCACCGACCTGTTCCCGATCCTGGAGCTGGGCACCAGCGCCAAGATGCTGTCCATCGTTCCGCTGCTAAACGGCGGCGGCCTGTACGAGACCGGTGCCGGCGGTTCCGCGCCCAAGCACGTGCAGCAGCTGATTCAGGAAAACCACCTGCGCTGGGATTCCCTGGGTGAATTCCTGGCCACCGCGGTGTCCCTGGACGAACTGGGTGAGAAACAGGACAACGAGCGGGCGCGCCTGCTGGGGCAGACCCTGGACAAGGCCACCGAGCGTCTGCTGGAAAACAACCAGTCGCCGTCCCGCGTCACTGGCGAGCTGGACAACCGGGGCTCCCACTTCCACCTGGCCCGCTACTGGGCGGAAGAGCTGGCCAACCAGGACAGCGATAAGGAACTGAAGGAATTCTTCGCCAAGCTGTCGAAACAGTTGGAGGAGAACAAGGACAAGATCCTGGAGGAAATGACCGTGGTCCAGGGTCACCCCGCGGATATCGGTGGTTACTACCACCCGCCGATGGAAAAGGTCTGCGAAGTGATGCAGCCCAGTGCCACGCTGAACAAGATCCTTGAAGATGCCCGTGCATCTGTAAAGTAAGTCAGCGATAACGCATCCCGGGCAAGGCTCTGGGTGCAGGAAAAGCCGGACAACCCTGACGGGTTCTCCGGCTTTTTTGTGGCCAGCGCCAGGGTCAGTCTTCGTCCGGTTCGTCCTGGTAGCCTTTGCCGGTTTCGCCGGCACGCCGCAACTGGATCAGCGTGAGCGGTGGTCCCACCAGTTCGAAAATCACCGTGGCGCCAATCACCAGAGGCAAAATGTAAGTCAGCTCCGGCAGCCGCTCTGTGGCCAGAAGTGCCAGGCCAAGGGCAACGCCGGCCTGCGGCATCAGGCAGGCACCGATCCGTTTACGGGTATGGGGTTCGGACCCGGCCAGGTAGCCGCCGAACCTTCCGCCTGCCAGCCTGCCTGCAATCCGGGCGGCAACATAGGCCAGGCCCAGCGCACCAAGGGTTGGCAGCATCGCCCATTCAAGCTGGTAGCCGGCCATGAAAAAGAAAAGAGCCAGGAAGGGTTCGGAGATGCCTTCTATTGAGCGGAATGGCCGAACATGATGCCGTGCCCGGTTGGCGACAACGATGCCCAGGGTCATACAGGTAAGCAGATAGGAGAGGCCAAGAAACGACGCAATTCCGGCGGCGACGAAGACAAAACCGGCAGACTCCAGCAACATGGGCTCACCTGGCCGCAGTCGACCGGTGAGCCAGGCCATGGGCAGACCCAGGACCATGCCCAGCAAAACCGCGCCTCCGACATCCAGAAATCCGATCCCGAGGGTCGAGAGCCCGGTATCGCCATTTCCAAGTAGCAGTTGGGCGCCGACCAGGGTGACACTGAACAGGATCGCGCCCCAGGCGTCGTCAATGGCGACGACCTGGAAGACCAGACGGGTCAACGGGCCATTGGCGCCCGCTTCCTTCAACGTGTCCAGGGTTGCCGCCGGTGCCGTTGCCGTTGCGATGGAACCAAGGAGCAGGGCAGCGGCAAGATTCCGGGTAACCAGCCAGACTGCGACGGCAACAAATGCCGCTGTAACCAGGGTGACGGCGAGGCTGACGATCACCGCCTCGCGCCCATCTGCCAGGTTCTTCACCGCCATCCGTTCACCCAGCAGGAAGCCGACCATGGCCAGGGTTAACTGGGTAATGAATCCGAAGTGGGCGTCGGCGCCCGGTGGCAGAAGATCCAGCAGATCCGGTCCGGCAAGCGCGCCAAGCAACAGCAGCAGGGTGACTCTGGGCACATGTATGCGCTGGCCGATGCCATGCGCGGCCAGGGCCAGCAGCAGGGTGCCGCCGATCAATAGCAGGTCCGTTGCGTGGTTCAAGGCTTACTCCTGGTGGAGTGGGAAAAAACCGCCGTTCACCAATGTGGCCAGATCCCGGGGTGCAAGCTCAATTTCCAGGCCCCGGCGCCCGGCGCTGACATAAATGGTGTCGAACTCCAGGGCTGAGTCGTCGATAAAGGTTTTCAGCTTCTTCTTCTGCCCCAGTGGGCTCACGCCACCCAGGACATAGCCGGTGGTGCGTTCAACCGCCTGCTTGTCAGCCATGCCGGCTTTCTTGCCTTGTGCCGCCCGAGCAATCAGTTTCATGTTGAGCATGGCGGTCACCGGCACGATGCCCACCACCAGTTCCTTGCCGTCGATAGCCACAACGAGCGTCTTGAACACCCGAGCCGGGTCCACACCGGTTTTCTCGGCCGCCTCGATGCCATAACTCTCGCTGGCCGGATCGTGTTCATATTCATGAATCGTGTGGGGCACTGCCGCCTTGCGCGCCGCGTTAATGCCTGGCGTCATGCTCGACTCCTCCATGGGGGACAGAGATCGGGAATTAAAGCAGCTAAGCGGCACTGCAACAACTGCCAAGGGCCGGGGGGTAACGCACGATTTTACCGAGCATGACATTTGTCACTCGACTTAACGTTCTGTTGTGACTATTTTTCGTACATTATAAATGTTCAAACCCCCATGGCTGTGTGTTCATGGTACCTCAGCGGCCAGACTCTCAAGGAATGACAAGATTGAACGAAAACCGGACACCCCTGCGGCGAGCTGGGTGGGCTGCGCTGGTCTATCTGATTGCCGGCTTTGCATGGATTGCTTTTTCCGATACTGCTGCTGAGGCCTGGTTCCCCGACCCTCAAACCCTGTCCCTGGTTCAGACCTGGAAGGGTTTCCTCTTTGTCCTGACCACGGGGCTTGTGCTGTTTGTGGTCCTTTTGCGTCAGCTTACCAAGGACCGTGCCCTTCTTACTCTGCAGCACAATCAGCGCCAGGCCCTGCGCAAGCGAGAGCGTCAGCTACAGGTCCTGATGGATAACCTCCCCGGCATGGCATACCGGTGCCGGTATGATCCCCATTGGACCATGTTGTTTGTTTCTCAGGGGTGTGCCCGCCTCACTGGTTATGAGCCGGAAGACCTGATCAATAACCGGGTGGCCAGTTATGCGAGCCTGATGGATGGTGAGGACAATGAGCGGATTATGACTGAGGTCCAGGCGGCGCTGGACAAGGACGAATCCTTCTCGTTGGAATATGCCCTTACCCGCCAGGATGGCAGCCGCATCTGGGTCTGGGAGCGTGGCCGCGGTGTCGAGGAGGAAGATGGCTCGGTTGTGCTCGAGGGTATCGTGCTGGACATCTCAGATCGCAAGACCCTTGAAAATGAGCTGGAGGAACTGGCCACCCGGGATCCGTTGACCGGCTTGTTCAACCGCCGCGAAATGTCCAGGGTTCTGGAGGAGGAACTGGAGCGGGCCAGGCGTTATCAGAGACCCATGGCCGTGCTCTGGGTTGATTTTGACCATTTCAAGGATGTGAACGACACCTTTGGCCATGCCGCCGGGGATTCGGTTCTCCGGTCCATCAGCCGCCTGTTGTTGGGGAGCGTGCGAAGCGTCGACACCATCGGCCGGTTCGGCGGTGAAGAGTTCGTTATCGTCTTGCCGGAGATGGATCTTGAAGAGGCCCGTGAGACGGCCGAGCGGCTCCGTCGTAAAGTGGCCGACGAGCCGCAGCCGCTTGGGAATGGCCAGACGGTGCCCCTGACCATCAGCGTCGGCATTGCGGTCTATCCCGATCACGGACAGACTGCCTCCGCGCTCTGTGCCGCGGCCGACACGGCCATGTATCTGGCCAAGGAACGCGGTCGCAATTGTGTTGCCATGGCGCACCTGCACGACCGGGTCCATAATCAATAATGAGACCTTCGTTCCGGATAAGATGGAGGTGCTGACGTCCGCCCGATTGCGTCCCGGCCAATGTACAACGGGTCGGTTTCTCTGAAGATAGAAAAACAACAAGTTACTGAAAAAGGTTTGAAAAAAATGAACCGACTTGCCCGCCGTGCCCTCCACACCAGCCAGATTCCCGAGGACCTTGAAACCGTCACCTTCCGGGACGCCGCTGGTGAAAACCCGGCTGCTGCAGGCGTCAGCCAGGAAACCGTCGATGCCCTGTGGCGCAGCGTCCAGAGCCTTTACCGGACCGGCGTCCATCCGGGGATTCAGATCTCCATTCGTCACAGGGGCGAACATGTCCTGCACCGGGCCATCGGCCATGCCAGTGGTAACGGCCCTCATGATCCGCGAGATGCGGTCAAAGTCCCGATGACCACCGATACCCCGATCTGCTACTTTTCTGCCTCCAAAGCAGTTACCGCGCTGCTGATGCATATGCTGGCCGAGCAGGGGCTGGTGAACCTGATGGATCCGGTGTCCTACTACTGCCCGGAGTTCGGGGTGAACGGCAAACGGACGATCACCGTTCACCAGATTCTTTCCCACCGTGGTGGCATTCCCGCCATTCCGCGGGAAACGCCGATAGATGTGCTCTGGGACAACGACGAAATCTGGCGCCTGCTTTGTGCCGCGCGACCGGTGGAGGTTGATGGCGCCAAGGTGGCCTATCACGCGATCACCGGCGGCTTCGTACTTCAGCGGGTACTGGAACGCGTGACCGGCGATACCATCGAGCATTATCTCGACAAACACCTGCGTCGGCCCATGGGCATGAAGTGGTTTACCTACGGCATTACGCCCGAGCACCTGAATGATCTGGCATCCAACTACGCCACGGGTCCAACGCCCCGGTTCCCGGTGTCCTGGGTGGTCAACCGGGCACTTGGCGGCGATATCCGCACAGTGGCGCAGGTGACCAACGATCCACGGTTTCAGGAAGCGGTGATTCCGGCGGGAAACCTGTGCGGGACGGCAGAGGAAATGAGTCGTTTCTTCCAGATGATGCTGAACGGCGGGCTCTGGAACGGCCGGAGAATCTGCAGCGAAATCACCATTCGCCGGGCCATTCAGCAGTTCGGTTCCTTGCAGATCGACCGCACCATGATGGTGCCCATGCGTTTCAGTGCCGGCATGATGCTTGGTGGCAATCCGGTGGGGCTCTGGGGCCAGAATAGCCGGTTTGCCTTTGGGCACGTAGGTCTGATCAACAAGCTGTGCTGGGCAGACGCTGCCCGTGATATTTCGGTCAGCCTCCTGAACACGGGTATCCCGATTGTCGGCCACCATCTGCCGGCGCTCGCGAAGTTCGTTTATACCGTGGGTAACCGCTTCCCGCTGATACCGGAACACCGGCGGCCGTTGATCGCCGCCTGAGTCGTTTCGTTCAGAGGGTCCGGAGCTGGGCTTCCAGGATGCCCAGAACTGACGACAGGATGTCGCGGAAATCGGTCAGAGTCTGGGTGCGCTGAATCACGTCTTCGCGGTTTTCATCGAGTCGCTCCAGTTTCGGTACGACCCGGCGGATGCCCTCGGTAATGACCTCATAGGGGTAGTGGTGGTCCTGGATGCTGAGCTTGTTTATCTCGGCCACTTCCTGGCTGAAGATGCTGATGATGTCGTACAGCATGTCCTTGTGGTGAATGCTGCTGGCTTCCCAGTAGGCGTCGTCCAGAAGTTCCAGCAGCGACAGATATTCACGGAGGGTATCCGCCACGGATGTCTGGGTCATGAGAGCTCCTGTCGGTGGGCAATGTTGTATCTACAGGGAACTATAGCAGGGCTTCGGTCGTGTGAATGACAGGAAGACCATCACGACAGAAAACAAAAATGAAACTCTATTCATTTTAATTGCACTCTGTCAGACAGTTGTGCAAACTTGCGTGATGGGATAAGGATCTTTCACGACTCAATGGACGAGAAGCCGAATGGACAAGCCCGCACCCCCCAGCCACCAGCAAGCCTCCCGCGAGGTTAAACTGGACCACCACGACAGTGTCCGTCATCACGTGCATCAGCAGGTGCGCTCGGAAGTCGAACGGCTCGAACGCCGGATTGAAACCCTCCGTCTGGTCAAAGCGCCCCACGCGGCCATCATGATTTCCACCTATGAACGTATGATCGACCGCAAGAAAGGTTTCCTGCAAAACTGGGATCTCAGGGACGGGGGCGCCCGCTAGCGCCCGGCGACAGGCACCGTTGTCCAGCTGGTAATCGCGTCCGCGTCTTCCTGATAGGTGCAATTGTCCGGATTGGCAATGGTGTCCTGCTCGTCTGTTGAATCGGGATCGTCAATGCGGGCGGGCTCGCCATCCGAGGCAAAAATTCTCACCTGCTCCATGTTGTAGTCCAGCTCGATCCTCAGGCAGTCGGGATGGTTGTCCTCCCGCGTGTATCCCGGATAGCGGTCCAGCGCGATGACTTCGGCATCGTCGTTCTTGATAAACAGCGTGTCGGTGTTCTCGTCAATGAAATCCTGGCGCAATTCAATGCTGCCGTGATTCCGGCTCAGGAAGTCGGCCGTGGCGAACTCGGTTGGACTGTAGCCCAGCGTCATGAAACTGTTGGCATCAAACCGGCTTCCTGCCAGCACACTGACCAGTTCCGGCTGGGCCGCCTGTTCGTCTTCCGCCACGCTCCGGCTGACGTACTGGATTGTGCGATACACCTTGTTGTCGAGATCCGACCCCTCCGGGCCATCCGGCAGGTAGCGCCAGTCCAGGGTGGGATAGATCCAGAGTTGATCGTTCAGCGGCAGATCGGCAATCACCGCCGACTGGTCTGTGAACCGGATCTGGGCACCGTTGCCCCGGGTGTTGTAGGTGCCTGCGGCATCATCGGCAATGCGCTGGCTGATGTACCGCTTGCCCTCCTGGAAGTTGGTGACTTCGCCTGAGGCGAGCACCTGGTTCATCAGGTCCAGTGGATTACGCACGCTGTCATAGCTGGTGCCGGAGTCGGTTGCCGTGGCGCGGATAAAAATCTCGATGTGACCACGTATTTCGCTGGTGGTCGCCAGGTCGTCGGAGTCTTCTGCCGCGGGCTGGATGCCCCTGTAAAAGTCCCAGAAACGCGTGTAACTCAGGTTGTCCGGGGCCACCTCGGTGTTCTGGAGGTCGAAACTCGAGAAGGTCAGGTCGACATTGGTGGCCGGATTGAACGCGGAAGGGCCGGTATCCTCAAGTCCGCAGCCAGCCAGGGCAAGCGTGGTCATGGAAACAGCGGCGAAAATGCAGGAATGTCTCATTTCAGAAGGCCCCGGGGTGCGGAAAACGGTGTAAACGGCTAAAGTGAGTCACCAGGACGGTATTGCCCGGCGCGGTTACTGACAGTAAAACAAAAAACAGGTATCTACCCTCGCGGAGATCACATTTTGCGGCAATGGCTTGAATTGGCGCTCCCAGCGGTGACGTCTTTTATGGTGGCCCTGCTGCTTCTGGCCACGGCGATGATGCCGTCCCCGGCCAGTGCAGCCGTGCCCTGCCGTGATGGCGAGATTGTCCTTGATGAAGGTGTCGAGAGCATCCGCGATCTGGGCGGCTGTATCTGGTACCTGGAGGATCCCGGGCAGTCGCTCTCACTTGAGGAGGTTCGCCAACTCGAATCGGGTGCCTTTACCCGCCACGAAGGTGGGGTGTTGAACCTGGGCTACACCGAGTCGGCATACTGGGTGCGCCTCGACCTGCGTTCTGCCGGAAGCCTGGACCAAAACGGCTGGATCCTGGAGCTTGCCCTGCCATTGGTGGATGAAGTCGCCCTGTTCATGGTTCGTGACGGTGACCTGGTCGAGCAACGCCAGGCCGGTTACGAGGACAACTGGCGGGAACGGGACCTGGCGGTGCCCAATCCCACATTCCGACTTTCCCTGGCACCCGATTCGCTGAGCCACGTCTATCTTCGGGTGGTTAACACCAACACCTTCCGTTTACCAATCAGTCTTTGGCACCCGGACAGCTATATTGAAAAAGTCTCTGTGGATGAGCTGGTTCGGGGCATTCTGCTCGGTGCGGTGCTCGCCATTCTCGCCTACAACCTTTTCGTCGCGGTTTCGGTGCGTGAGCGAAGCAATATCTATTACGTGCTCTATCTGATATTCGCGACCACCTTTATCTTCACCGAACAGGTCCACGGTATCCAGTTGCTGGATAGCCGCCCCGCCCTGTTCGACAAGCAGTTCCTGCACTTCCAGATCATCCTGACCTGGTTCTGGGGCCTGTTGATGGCACGGTCACTGCTGGAGACGCGGGAGCGGTCTGCCGACCTGGACCAGGTGATCCGCCTCTGTCTCTATTCGGTGGTTGCGACCTTTGTGCTATCCCTGTTCCTGCCCTACCACGTGGCCATGGAATGGATTGTGGTTGGCTCCGTGCTGCTGAGCCTGATCCTGATTGTGGTCAGCTACCTGTCCTGGCGTTATTACAACCCGGCGGCCCGTTCCTACTTCTTTGCCTGGACACTGGCGCTGGTGGGCTTCGGTATCTACGCCCTGACGGTGATGGGTATCTTGCCGTTGAACACCTTCACTGCCTACTCGCCCCAGTTTGGTCTGACCGCACAGATTATTCTGTTCTCGTTTGCCCTGGCCGACCGGATCAAACAGGTTCAGGGCGAGGCGCTGGGCTGGAGCCAGCGGGCGTTGTCGAATCTTCAGCGCTATCAATCGCTGTTCGACAATGCAATCGAGGGGGTCTTCCAGATGTCTCCGGACCGGCGATTTGTTACTGCCAATCCGGCCATGGCGCGCCTGTTGGGCTACAACAGCAGCCGCGAACTGCTCAAACGGAATCCGGACGTGCTGGAAACCTGCATCGCCGATGACCGCCTCCGGCGGCTGGTGATCGAACAGCTGGAGGCCCGGGGGACAGTCAAGGGCATAGAAGCCCGATACCTGACCCGGGATGGCGACGAGCGCTGGGCCACCATCTCGCTCCATACGGTTTATGACAGCGACGGCGATCCAACCCACCTGGAAGGCACCTGCATTGATGCTACGGAGAGTCACAACCGGCAGCGAATCGAGAGGGAGCGCGAGCAGGAGCGGCTCGAAAAGGAGCTGGCCCGAAACTCGGCCGAGGCCAAGAGTCAGTTCCTGGCAAATATGAGCCATGAGATACGCACACCGCTGGCGGCGATCATTGGTTACGGTGAAACCCTGCTTGATCCGGACCTCAGTGATCCGGAGAAACGGAGCAGCGCAGAGACCGTGGTGCGCAGTGGTCGTCATCTGCTGGACCTGGTCAACGATATCCTCGACCATTCGAAGATCGATGCCAACAAACTGGATGTGGATATCGTCTCGGTCAATCTGCCGGAACTCCTCGATGAAATCCGCGCCTTTTTCGCCCCCCGGGCTCGGGAAAAGGGGCTGGATTTCAGTATTATCTGCGAGTACCCCTTGCCGGAGCAGGTCCTCACCGACCCCACCAGGCTGCGCCAGATCATCATCAACCTGTGTGGTAATGCCCTGAAATTTACCGATAAGGGTTCCATCTCCCTGGTGGTCCGTTGCGATCGCGAGCAGGAACTGCTGGTGGCCAGGGTGGTGGATACCGGCATTGGCATGAAGCCGGAACAGCTGGGAAGGCTCTTCGATCCGTTTGCCCAGGGTAGCGCTGCCATTTCCAGGCAGTATGGCGGTACCGGTCTCGGGCTCAGTATCTCAAGGCGTCTCGCGGAAATGCTCGGCGGCAGTATCCGCGTTAACAGTACCTATGGCGAGGGCAGTGAGTTTGAGCTGTCGATCCGGACCGGACCACTGGATTCGGTGCATTTCCTGCGCGATGCGTCTGAGCTGAGCCAGCGCCGCAGGGCCATACCCATGGTGGTGGCTCCGAGACTGTCCGGGCGAATCCTGTGCGCCGAAGACAACGACGTGAACCGGCGCCTTGTGTCCCTGCTGGTGTCGCGAACCGGCGCGGATCTGGTGCATGTAAGTAATGGCGCTGAAGCCCTGGAACTTGCCATTCGCGAGCCTTTTGATCTGATCTTGATGGACATCCAGATGCCGGTGATGAACGGCCGCGATGCTACGGCGGCCCTCCGCGAGGCCGGGGTAAATACGCCGGTGATTGCCCTGACCGCGAATGTGATGTCTGAAGACATTGCCGATTATCGGCTGGCGGGCTGCAATGAGCATCTGGCCAAGCCCATCGACAAGCAGCGGTTCTATGAAGCCCTGGCCCGGTATCTCTCCGTTGCCCAGGAGCTTGTCGAGAGCCCCGCGCCGCGCTATCAGGGCAAGGTGCTGGTTGCCGAGGACAATACCGAGAACCGGCAGCTGGTGGAGCGCATGCTACGCCGCGCGGGTCTGGATGTGCTGTCGGTTACCACTGGCGACGAAGCGGTCCGGACGGCGCTGTCCGATACCGTTCATCTGGTTCTGATGGACCGTCACATGCCCGGGATGGATGGGGTCGCTGCAACCAGGTTGCTGCGCCAGGCCGGGTTCCGGCGACCGGTGATTGCCTTTACGGCTGGTGATCAGCAGGAAACCGATGCTCTGCTTGATGCCGGTTGTGACGGGGTGCTGAACAAGCCCATCGATCAGTCCCACCTGACCTCCATGCTGGATCGACTGCTTGGTGCTGGTGTGGTTGCCGCCGCGGATGCCAGCGAGGATGACGAAATTGCCCATCTGGTTGCACAGTTTCTTGACGGCCTGGCCGCACGCCGGGCGCGGATGGAAGACGCCCTGGCGACAGCGGATCGGGAAGCAATGAAAACCGAGGCCCACCAGATCAAAGGCACGGCGGGGGCCATGGGCTATCCGCTGATGACCCGACAGGCGGGTGTATTGGAAGACCTGGTGAAAGTCACCGAACCGGACTGGGACCGGGTTCGCAGCGAACTCCGGGGGCTCGGTGAAATGATAGATCGAGCCCTAACTGCGGCAAAGGCCCCGGGCTGATGTGTGTCGAGAACAACCAACAGGAATAACCCGATGAGTGAATTGCCGGAACGCAGAGAACACCATTCCCTGAGCATGATGTACGGAACCTACGCAGACATCCTTTTTGTGCTGTTTCCGTTTCTGATCATTGGCATGCAAAGGCTGTGGGAAGGTCGGCTTTATGAAACCCTGCTTCGACCGGACCTGAGTATAGCCGCCGCCATTCTCGCGGGCCTTGCTATCGGCAAGTTCGTCCTCGGGCTGGTGACCAATCGGGATCTCGGGCGTTACAAGGAGCGGATCGTTTTCTTCATCGCGCTGACCCTGTTTGTGGTGCTGGGCCCGGCAATCATCCTGATATTGAGTATACTGGGGAGCGCAGAGGTGCCCGCTTTCGTGACTTTTGTTCAGCCGATCCTTCTGATTATTGCCATTTCTCTGTACACAACGGCGGTGAGCATCAGCAATATCCTCACACGATTTGGCATGGAAGAGGCGAGAACCGTGAATGACGAGAACTCGGCCTGGTCTGGCGACAGCGAAATGGGTAAACCTCGCCCGGCGCCACTGGATCTGCCCCGGCGCACCGGCAACGACCCGACAGCTTGACAGGAGCAACCCCCATGACGGATCTGAGAGTACTGGTAGTGGAAGATGAGCCGGTGATGCGCGAGCGGCTGGTCGATATGCTCTACAAGGCAGGCGCAACCAAGGTGATCGAGTGTGTCGATGCGGCGTCAGCCAGGGCCGCCTTCAAGGCTGGGGAGTTTCAGATTATCCTGCTGGATCTGGGCCTGCCGGATGGCGACGGCCACGAGCTGATGCTGGAGTTCAAGGATGCCCGCGAAGAGCAGCACATTGTGCTGGTGACGGCGGACGATTCCATAGAGAGTATTCAACGGGCGATCAGTGCCGGCGCTAACGGGTACGTGGTCAAGCCCTATTCCCAGGAAAAGATCCACGATGTGGTGAATAACTACGCCATGGTTCACGGTGGCGACATGGCAATGATGCAGGGTCTGAACCGGCGCCACTGACCGGTTCAGACCTGCAGGAGTCGAATCAGGCGACCTGCTTTGCAATCCAGGAATTGTAGCGGGTAGCCAACGCTCTCACGTACCGTGCCTCGGCGTCGTTCAGGTTGCCCAGAACGCCTTTGAAGATCCAGCCCCGCTCGTAAACACCCAGCACCCGCTGTTCGTCTTCCAGGTTGACGCGCTGATTCAGTTTTTTACAAATTGCATCCAGCAGCGGCAGCTTTTCCGGGCGCTTGATCGGGCCCTGACGATTGTTCATGGGCTGGTTTGCTGCGCGAGTTGTCGGATGTCTTTTCATGATGTTCTCCTTGTCGTTTTGCGGCTGCAAAAAACAAAAACCCCGGCGCCTGAAGCAACCGGGGTTTCGCGGAGAATCTGACCCGGTCGCTACGAAGGCTCCCGGGACTGACCGAAAGCCGTTAGATGTCTTTCACCATGGCGCGAACAGACTGCACTGCATGGCAACCTGCTGCTGGGTAAGCAATAAACTGTGGAATCATTCTGGTCATACCGGCTCTTATGTTTCGGTTCGACTACCAGTGTATAGGCTAACGGGCGGTTTGCAATAGGTCTTACTCTTCGGCAAACCCCTACAGACGGCGCCAGGAGCGCTTGCCATAATTCGCAGCGTCACGTGTTTTACGTTGTGCAATCCTGACTGCCTGCCGCGCCAGGCAGTCAATGGATCTCTCCTTTCTACGCAGCCTTTATGGCTGCGTTTTTTTTGGGGTAGTGGAATCTTCGTAGCCACTACTTCGTACAGATGTTCTTCTCTGTTCTGGCGATAATTTGCACACTATCTTTTAATTCATTGCCAGACAAAGACAGAGGTTGAAACCTAGCAAAATGTCCGACGACGCCGGATCTGCCAGTAGAAAATTCCGTTCGCACGCATTGATCGAGCTCGCCCTGATTGTTGCCCTGGGCCTTTACCTGTTCGCCGCCAAGGAGCAGGTTGTGGGTGAGAATCTGGTGTTTACAGTAACAGGGGCCGCGCTGATGGCGCTGGTTACCTACTGGACGCTGAATACCCTTCGGGACGGTCTTGAAGTCATCGCATTGCGGGTCCGCCACGTCAGGCACTGATCGCCTGAAACCGCTTCAGGCCTGGCGGCTTTGACCCGTTAACGGCACCATGGCTTCATGGTCGCGGGCAATCCGTTCCCAGGTTTTGTGAAGGATCAGGGCGTCATTTGCCGCCCGGTGCACTGGCAGGCCAAGTTCGGTAATCACCTGCTGGCGAATCGCCGACCACTGGCGTACCTGTTGGGTATCCAACAGGGCTGAAATCGACTCCAGTTGAAATGCCGGAGTGATGCGGGCAGCCCTGAACAACCGGTGCAGCCAGAAGCTGTCGAACGTCCAGGCATCGCAAAAAACCTGCGCCGGCAAGAGCTCATTGAGCGCCCTGGCCACCTCACCGACGGCAATGCCGTCCGCTTCCAGAGTCTGGCGGGTAATCCCGTGAATCTGCTCAGCGCTTTCCGACCAGTCCTGCCAGAGGACATGGGGGCAGATCAGCCAGCTATGAAGGGTGCCGTCTGGCATGCAGATCCCCACCTCAATGGGGTAGCTCGCGATCAGATCAAGGCTGGATGCCTCGAAATCGATGAATGCCGGCTGGATAGTGGTCATGGAGTCAGTGTAGCTGATGAGTTGTTTTTCGCTGAGTTTACCCGCCCCGCAACCGAGACGCGAACCCAACCTGTGCCTGCACTGTTACAATATGTCCATTCATTGTAAAAGCCCGATGACAGCAACAGGCAACGGGCGCGACAGTAAACCAGCCCAAACCCAATCGCACCATACGGGGAGCCCGAATGACAGACACCGTGGTTGTAATCTATTCCGGAGGCATGGACTCCTACACTCTGCTGCATCTGGCCAGGGAACGTGGGCATCAGGTTCATGCGCTGTCGTTCAACTACGGGCAGCGTCACGTCCGGGAGCTGGAGTGCGCGCGTTCGGTGTGTGAGTCGCTGGGTATTCCCCACAAAGTGATCGACATCCGCGCCATGAGTGAGGTGATGGCCGGTTCATCGCTGACCTCGGATCTTGATGTACCGGAAGGTCACTATGAGGAAGACAGCATGAAAGCGACGGTGGTGCCGAATCGCAATATGATCCTCCTGTCGCTCGCAACCGGTTACGCCGTGACGGCGGGAGCCGGTGCTGTGTGGTACGGCGCTCACGGTGGCGACCACGCCATTTATCCGGACTGTCGCCCGGAATTCGTCGAAAAAATGGACGCGGTCTGCCGGGTTGCCAATTACGAACCGGTGGCCATTGAGGCGCCCTTCATGGCCATGGACAAGGGCCAGATCCTGGCCGAAGGTCTCCGCCTGGGCCTGGATTATTCCCAGACCTGGACTTGCTACAACGGCCGTGCACAGGCCTGTGGTCGTTGTGGGTCGTGCGTTGAGCGGCTGGAAGCGTTTGCCGCCAATGGTGTGAGCGATCCTCTGGACTATGAGGCCGCCAGCTGATGTACCGGGTAAAGGAAGCCTTTTACACCCTGCAGGGCGAAGGTGCCCAGGCGGGCCGTGCTGCTGTGTTCTGCCGTTTCAGCAAGTGCAACCTCTGGACCGGACGTGAAAAAGATCGTGCTAATGCGGTCTGCAATTTCTGTGATACCGATTTTGTGGGCACGGATGGCCAGAATGGCGGCCGCTTTGAGACAGCGGAAGCCCTTGCCCGTCACATACGGAATCTCTGGCCGGACGCACCCGGCAAGCCCTACGTGGTCTGTACCGGTGGCGAGCCCCTGCTGCAGCTGGATGCTCCCCTGATTGAGGCATTTCATCGGGAAGGGTTCGAGGTCGGGGTAGAAACCAATGGCACCCTGCCCGCCCCCGAAGGCATTGACTGGCTCTGCGTCAGTCCCAAGGCCGATGCCCCTGTGGTTATCGAGGCCTGTGACGAGCTGAAGCTGGTTTATCCGCAGCCCCTGGCGATGCCGGAGCGATTTCTAGGCATCCGCGCGAGCCATTATTTCCTGTCGCCGATGGCCTCACCTTCAATGCCGGAAACGGCGGTGGATGAGATCAAGCAAAGCAACACCCGCCGCGCTACCGATTACTGTCTTGCTCACCCCCAGTGGCGTCTCACCCTGCAGATGCACAAGATTATCGGGATCGACTGATCACCCGGTGGCCAGTGACCGCTCCGCGGGCGTCGAGGCGGAGCGGGTGGGCGCGCTTCGGTAGTGGCTGGGGCTGGCCCCCGTCCAGCGCTTGAAGGCGCGGGTGAAGTTCGCCGCATCGGCGTAGCCCAGGGCATCTGCAATCTGGCTCAGATTCATGCCGGTGCTGCGGAGCAGATCCTGTGCCCGCTCCAGCCGAACCTGGTCCACCAGCTGTTGGAAGCTGGCTTCTTCCTCCTGCAGCCGGCGTTTGAGCGTCCTTTCGGAGACGAACAAGGTGCCCGCAACCCTGGCCAGTTTCGGGGGGAAGGGGTGGCTGGTTTCGATCACCCGCCGAACCCGGCAGGCAAATCCGGCATCTTCGGTCAGCTGCCGCAGGGCCTCCTCGCACTGAGCTTTGGATGAGGCGGCCAGTTGATCGTCGGTAAAGCGCACGGGCAGGTCCAGGCGCGCGGTGGGGATCACCAGGGCATTCTCCGTGGCACCAAACTCTACGGGTACCGGGATCTGTGGTCGGAACCGGTGGAAATACGCCGGCTCCGGGCCCCGGCGCACAATTCGCAACCCATCAACCACCGAGCCAGTCAGTTGTGCGCCCATGGAAACGCATCCGAACAGCATGGCGTCCATGATAAATCCTTGCAGGGGGCCGAGATCGATGTCACAACTGACAATGTACCAGGCCAGTTTTCCGGTTTCCCGTTTGCAGACCTGAAGATGGGGTACCCGCAGTGTCAGGTACCGGGTCATCAGCTCCATGGCATCGCCAAGGGTCCGGCTGCTCATGACCGCCGTACCCAGGGCGCCGTGCAGTGGCAACTTCAGTTCCCGTGCCAGCATGATCCCGAGCCCCGGTTCGCCGCTTTCGATGATGGCCCGGGTAACAAATTCGCTGGCCTGGGTCTGACTGACCCGCAGATCGGTGGATTGCAGGCGGGCCGGGTCGAGTCCGACCCGAAGCAGAAGGTCCTGTTCATCAACGCCGATGGTATTCAGCAGTTCGGCCAACAGATGCAGATAAATGGCCGGCATGCCCAGGTCCTGTGCCGTTGAAACGGAGGCTCGCATGGGGGTTCCTCGTCTTATTCTGTTCTTGTTATGTCGCAGAGCGCGCAGTTTCAACGATTATGGCGGCTACCGGCCCGTTCCCCCATGACTCCACTGACGAGATAAATGGCCTGAAAGGCCAATCAATGGCTGGCAGGCACACTTGGCCTGACCGGCTTACCGGCCATGGCGGTGGACGAATCGCTCAAGAGTCGCGGCGGATCGCGCGGGTGTCTCCAGCATGGGCAGGTGCCCCACGCCCCGGAATACGTGGATTTCCGCGTCTGGCGTGGCCGAGCCGAACCAGTCGATGCAGCGGGTGGGGGTGATCACGTCCCGATCACCCCACTGAACCTGCAGTGGCGGTGTGTCGGGGCCCAAGTAGCGCGCTGGTGCCAATGCGTCTGCCACCATGTCACTGAAGATGTGACGCAGCGCGTCGGTGCGGCCCAGCAGGTCCGGCCCCAGAAGACCGGCCATGGCCAGCCCGGAGACCGTGGGCTTGCCGGTGCCGACGCTGTTGAACATGCGGTAGACGCCTTTCCAGTCCTTTGGAATCAGGATGCCGTCCCGGTCGGACCTCAGGGGGGCGTGAATGTCGACATCTTTATGTTCCGGGATTCCAGCGCTGTTGAGCAGTGTTACCGAACGGGGCTTCGGATCCAGTGAGTGGGCGAGCACGGCGGCTATAGCACCGCCCATGGAACTGCCAGCCAGATGAATATCGTCGGTGTTAAAGCCCGCAAGCCATTGTTCCAGTCGCCGTGCCTGGGTCTCATAGCGGTAACAGGCGTGGGGCCGGTAATCACTCTCCCCGAAGCCAGGCAGATCCGGTACCAACAGATGCCAGTGTCTGGCAGCCGTTGCAGCCACAGAGCCCAGTTTTCTTTCATGGCGGCAAAGCCGTGTATCAGCACGACGGTAGGGTTCCCCGAGCCGGGAGCGCCCCGCTCCAGGAAAACCATCTTGTGGTCATCCACGAGCGCTGTGCGGCGGCGAGCCTGGAGAAGAAAACGTTGTCCTGTGCGGGCAGCGGGCCAGAGGTTGGGGGCAGGGATTCTCATGGTTGTCAGCGATCACCGGTTTTGGGTCTTCTCGCCAGTCTACCGGTATCGGCTTCCCGAGCCTTGGCCAACATGCCCACAGGCTCCGGCGGATGGGCAACCAACCGATAGCCCCAATGGACAGGGGGCGGGGCTCAGAGCTCCAGGTCGACAATCACCGGGTTGTGGTCGCTTGATCGCCAGGGCCCTTGATCGTCAACCTCGTAGTCGCTCTGGTAACCGAAAACTCTGGGCTCATCGGCATTGACCAGCCAGGTTCGCGCGCCCACAACCCGTGGCTTCATTGTCTCGGAGGCCAGGGCGTAATCCAGAGACCCTTTCTCGCCACGGTATCGGTAGGTGTACTGGCGACAGCTGGTTTCGGTGCAGGGATGAAAGTGGTGCACCATGCTGACAAAACCCGCCCTTGCCAGCATCGTAATGGGATGCTCCCGGGCGTAGCTGTTCAGGTCACCGATAATCAGGGTGCCGGCGGAATCGAGGCCTTCGCTATCAATGCCGGTCCATTCGGCCAGTGCTTGTGCTTCGTCCGTTCGCCGGCTGGCGTAACAGCCCTGGCCATCCGCCTGATCCCGGTTATCCCCCCTGGCACCCCGACAGGATTTTGATTTCAGGTGAGGCACGATCACCCGGACCGTCGTCTCACCATCGACACGACTGAAATTCTGCGCCAGCGGAGGTCGACCGGCGGATGCGAAAGGCCCACTGATAAGCCTTTCAGGCTCAACGATGGTGCGTACCCGGTCGCCGCGATAGAGCAGGCCGGTCCGGATCTCGTCATCGCCATCCTGACCCGGCGTGCTGACAAACCGCCAGGGGCTGCCCAGGGCATCGGCCAGGCTGGCGATGGAGCTGTGCGGACCGTAGCCGTCGTTCTCGAGTTCCGTGACCGCAAGAATGTCCGGGTCCGGTGCCAGTAGCGTTTGCACCAGCCGCTGTTGCTGGCGCTGAAACTCTGCCCATGTCTTGGCCCCCCGAGTTGTTGGAAACTCGCCGCCGCGACCATCGCCGTTGAAAAAGTTGCCGAGATTCAGCGTCATGATCCGCACGGAATCACCGGGCGGCGACTCCGGCGCGGGTTCTCTCTCGTTGGTATCCAGAAAGACAGGTTCCCGGGCGGGCTGGATTCTCCAGGCATCGAAACGGTAGTCCAGCACTCCGGTGAGCCCCGTAATCTGGTCGCCAGCGCGCACGGATCCTGAGGACAAACCTTCGGGCGGCCAGGGTATGGGCCTGGGGTTTCTGATGGAACGGTTGTCGTCCAGCAGTACGCGGTGCTGACGGTTGCGGAGGGATGCCCTGTGGGCGCTCTCGCCCGGCGTAAGGTACTCGGTGGGCTGGATCTGATCGGCGCCGGCCAGCGCCAGCTCGCCGTAGCGGTCGAGGTTGTAGTTGTCGACCACCGTCAGGGGCTGGCGGAAGGTCACTCTCATATTCTCCAGGTGTTCCGGATCCACCGTCCACGGCAGCGTCACCGGAATGGCGGCCGGCAGCGCTTCCAGTCCGCACATATCAATGGTCCGGACCGCTACCAGTTCAGTCAGTCCGTGGTATTCCTTCACCTTGCCGGTAACCCGCAGCCGCATGCCGGTTTTGCCGACCTTGCGGTCGGTATAGACAAACAGGGCCTCGGACGTGGTGGGATCATTGTCGGTCTGGTGGTCGGCCTGCTGAAGATAGAAGCCGCCAAACCCGCCTTCTGATCGGGAATCCTGGGTCAGGATACCCTCCACCGTGACCGTCTTGCCTGTCAGAAGTGAGGCCGGGCCGGTCCCTTGTACTTCGGAAATTGGTGTTGCGGGTTTGCCACAGGCTGATTCCGCCGTTGCCGCCATGGGCAGGAACGGCAGAATCAGGAAGCAGAGATAGGAATAGCGTCGAATTTTAGAATTCACACCGGCAGTTTAGCTGAGACCGGCAACGGCCTTTAGAGCCTGTTCACGTTTGCTGCCAAAGCCCAGCTGGTCTGGATTGGCCAGTTCAAGCTGCTGAACCAACGGATCCGGATGCTCGTTGTCGAAGGTGATTCCGAGACGGGACAACACATAGGGAGCCAGTGCGGCGCGGGTGGCAACCTCCAGACGACCATGTTCCATGCCATAGTCCCGGGCGATGATCTGTTGCTGGGCTTCGGTCAGGCGTCTGTCCGGCGTAACGACCAGGGTAACCTCACGGTTCCAGTGCTCGTCCTGCTCCCGGCTGTGCCTGACCCGCTGCCGCAATGCCTCGGGCGAGGTACGGAAACGGCTCAGGGCGAAGTCCCGGAACTCCCGATTGGAGTCGCACCAGGCACGCAAGTGCCAGCTATTGCCGGCACAAACCAGTGTGTGGGGCTCCAGAATGCTTTCCACCGCTTCAGGTCGACTCAGGGAGGCGTAGCTGGCGCGCAACTGTCTGCCCTGGCGTGTGGCGGTCACCACGGCACGCATGGTTTCCGGTGCAATCACCCGGTTCGGGCCCTGAACCACGGTGCTGTCCGGCAGGTCTATATTCAGTGATTCAAAGGTATTGCTCAGGTTCTGCTGGCGGGCCAGCAGGTCCAGATACTCGTTTACCACGCCACGGGTAACCACCGGACGAAATTTCTCGGCCGGCACGTAGCCTTTCAGATGGCGGTCATAAACCAGATTACCCGGCGCCAGTTCGCGCAGATAGGTGTTGATGTCCTTGGACGCCTGCTGGCGACCGATGCCGAAACTGTGGCAGATGTGGTTGGTGGTCAGGCGACCTTCCCACAGGGCAATGGTTTCGATCAGTCGGTAGCGAAGCAGCAGATCCCAGCGTATGGGCCAGTCCGTTTTTTTCATAACCAGGCGCTCACGGTCCAATGAATAGCTCGCTTTCATGTTACCTGCTCCGGCCCTTAGGGTCTGTTACGGCACATTAATGTAAAACCCTGTTAAACCGCTCTGCGGCGGCCTTTGCAGGTTTTTGTGACGCGGTTAACAGGTTTCGGGAAGTGCCTAGTGGTTTCGTTTTCCGCTCCTGATCTAATACGCGGCCGGCAGAGTCCGGTGCTTGCTGCTATTTTGTCTTTCATCGAAACGAAAATACCCTGTTACGCCCGGAGCTGCTGTAATGACCCGAATGGTCACCTCCCTGTCTGCCCTGATTCTGAGCATCATTCTGCTTGTCAGCGGTAATGCTTTCCTGATGACGCTCCTGGGCATACGTCTGAGTATAGAAGCGATATCACCGGACATAATCGGCTGGATTCTGGTCTGCTATTCCATCGGGTTTGTGCTGGGCACGCTGTATGTCCACCGGATTATAGGCCGGGTTGGTCATATCCGTGCCTTTGCCGTGTTCGCTGCAGGGGCAGCCGTTACCTCACTGCTTTACCCAATGGCCGTATCCGAGATTTTCTGGGCGGTGCTGCGGGTGCTGTCCGGGTTCAGTATTGCCGGTGTGCTGGTGGTGATTGAAAGCTGGTTCTCAAGCCGGGCTACCAATGCCAATCGCGGTGCCTTGTTCGCGGTTTATCAGATTGTTTTTTATCTGTCCGCGGCCGGCGGACAGCTTATCGTGAACGTTGGCGACCCGGCCAACTTCATGCCGTTCTCGATTGCCGCGATCCTGCTGGCAATGGCCCTGATGCCGCTTGCACTAACCAAAATGGAGGCGCCTGTTATTGAGCAGGTCCAGCGTATCTCTATCTTCACTCTGGCCAGAGAATCCTTCAGCGGTGTGGCCGGGGCTCTCATTTGTGGTGTGATGATTGGCGGCTTCTATGCGCTGGGGCCTGTGTACGCAACCCTGGTGGGGCTGGACGTTGCCCGGACCTCCACGTTCATGGCCAGCGCCATTGTTGCCGCAATGATTCTTGCCTGGCCCCTGGGCCGGCTCTGCGACCGTTTTGACCGGCGCCGGGTAATGTTCTGGATTGCTCTGGTGGCGGCCTCCGCCGCAGGCGGTGTTGGCGTCCTTGGGGCTGGCAATGCGTGGCTGTTGACCCTTCTGGTTGGACTGTTTACCGGCCTGTCCGCGGCCCTCTACCCGGTTGCGGTCGCCATTACCAATGACCGTATGGAAAGTTCCCGCATCGTGGCTGCCAGCGCGACGCTGCTGCTCAGTTACGGGGTGGGCAGCGTCATCGGGCCGGTGGTCATGGCTGAACTGATCAACCTTCTCGGGCCCAAAGGCCTGTTCTTTGGCAATGCGGGCTTCCTGGTGCTGCTGGCGATGATCACCAGCTACCGGATCAGTCATACCGAGGATGTCGCCGTTGCGGATCAGGAGCATTTCGTACCGGCCATGCCCGAAGCGTCGCCGGTTCTCGCCGAGATCGATCCGCGAAATACCGAGTTCCACGAGTCTCCGGAAGTCGAGGAGATGCACGAAGAGCAGCGTCAGGCGAGCTGACGCTGCTTTCGGTTTTCCCCAATTTTGTTTTTACTTCCGTATCTGTTTTTATCACAATGGTTAGCATACTATTGGTGACTTTCCGATAATGTGATGAATTGGCCGAGTGCGCGGCAGCGCCCGGCCCGGGCCAGGCCCTTTTTTGAGATGGAGTGACGATAAATGAGAGACCAGTTTCCTTTTGCAGTAGCGCGGGTTACCCGACGCTGGAGAAAAATGCTCGATGAGCGCCTGAAGGATCTGGGCGTCACCCAGGCGCGGTGGAGCACCATGGTGTACCTGGAAAAAGGCGGCGAAGGCCTTACCCAGCGTGAACTGGCCAGCCTCATGGCGATCGAGAATCCGACCCTGGTTCGTCTGCTTGATAGCCTGGAGCAACAAGGTTTGATCGAGCGTCGGCCGTGCCCCCACGATCGCCGGGCTCGGCGCCTGCATCTGACCACTGCCGGTCGGGCGTTCATGGACGACCTTTCCGAGCGAGCCGAGGTGCTGCGCGAGGAGATGCTTGAGGGCATCAGCGACAAAGAGATCGAGTGCACCGTGAAGGTCTTCCACAAGATCCTGGAAAACGCCGAAAAGCAGAAGTAATCCTTGGCTGATAATTCGGTTGAGGGCCTGAAGGCGCGCTACGGGGACCGCTGGCGCTGGCTGGCGGTGGCCACGGTGATGATCGGCACCATGGCCACCGTTCTCAGCGCCACCGTGGTCAACGTGGCGCTGCACGATATCATGGTGGAGTTCGGCATTCGCCAGGGTCAGGTCCACTGGCTGGCAACCGGCTTTATCGCAGCCATGACCACTACCATGCTTGCCTCCTCCTGGCTGCTGGATCACTTCGGGGTTCGCAAGACCCTTGCCGCAGCCATGTTTCTCTTTACCCTGATTTCCCTCGCCGGTGGCTTTGCCGAGACACCGGGACAGCTCATTGCTGCCCGTATAGGTCAGGGCGCCATGGCCGGCCTGATGCAGCCCATGGGTATGTACCTGGTGTTCCGGATTTTTCCACGTGATCGCCGCGGCCAGGCCATGGGGATTTATGGCATGGGGGTGATCCTGGCACCGGCCCTTGGCCCGGTATTGGGGGGCTTCCTGGTTGATCAACTGGACTGGCGCTATGTGATGTTCGCGCCGGCTCCTGTCACCCTGGTGGGTGTTTTCATGGCCTGGCGATTTCTGCCGTTGCCGGTTTCCCGGCCGGCACCCTATCGTTTCGATCTGCCTGGCCTGATCTTGCTCGGATTTACCATCGCCGTGTCCCTCGATACTCTGAACCGGTTACAGCACGCGGCGGGCCAGGAAAACCGGATCCTCGTCGGAACAGTACTGGCGCTTGGTGGGTTGTTGCTCTTTGTGCTGCGTGAGCGACGAACAGCGCATCCACTGGTAAACATGGCCCTGCTGCGCAAACCGGTCTTTGTCTTCGCCTGTCTCGGTGCTGTGGCCCTGGGGCTGGCGCTGTTCGGGTCCACCTACCTGATTCCTCTGTTCGTGCAAACAGCGCTCGGATTCAGCGCGACCGAAGCCGGTTTGCTGATGCTGCCGGCAGGGATTGTCCTGGGTATGACCTTTCCCCTGGCCGGTCGGCTTGCGGACAAGCATAGCGCCCGGGTTCTGGTGGTCTTCGGCATCGGCGCTTTTGCCCTTTCCGCCATGCTGTTTGCGCTGTCCGACCTCGAGCTGGCTTTCGGCTGGCTGGTGCTCTGGACGGTCCTCGGCCGAATCGGGATCGGCTTCATGCTTCCCGCCCTGTCCACCGGCGCCCTGAATCCCCTAAAGCCTCAGGAGCTGGGGGCCGGCTCCAGCACGCTCAACTTCATGCGCCAGCTCGGAGGCGCCTTTGGGGTCAATCTGGTGGCACTGACTGTGGAATTCGGCGAGCACTCCTCCGGGATGCCCACAATCAATGCGTTCCATTCCGCTTGGTGGCTGGTGGCGGTATTCGTGGCGGTGGCTGCGATTCCGGTATGGAGAATGCGAACCTAGGTTGCGGCCCTGCTCCGGATTCATTACTATGCCGACATCTCTTCAGGGGAGTAGCCTCCGCACCGGAACTGCCGGTCGGATGATAGTCAACATACTTGGGGCCAAATCCCCATGGCTATCATGTTTCACCGAGATTCCGGTGATATTGGCAAGACCTGAGGCGGTTTCACCTCCATTGGGCGGAAGGTGGACTGCCTCATGTCTGGTTATCCGCCCTGGAGTTTTTCATGGACGCTTTCCTCGCCTCAACGGTTGCTGTTGCCATAGCGGAAATTGGTGACAAGACCCAACTGCTTTCGCTATTCCTGGTTGCCCGCTACGCCACTCGCCTGCCCATTATCCTCGGCATTTTTGTCGCAACGGTTCTCAATCATGCCCTCTCGGCCTGGCTTGGTGCCTGGGTTGCTTCCTTCATTCCACAAGCCTGGTTACCGTGGATTCTGGCTGTCAGTTTTGTTGCGATCGCGCTCTGGCTGCTGGTGCCGGACAAGGATGACAGCGAGGATTCAAAGTTCCTGGGCATGGGGGCGTTCACGGCCACCACCATCATGTTTTTCCTGGCAGAGATCGGCGACAAGACCCAGGTGGCGACCGTTGTTCTCGCCGCCCGCTTCACCGAGACTTTCTGGGTGATTCTGGGCACCACGGTGGGGATGCTGTTGGCAAACATACCGGTTATCATGGCAGGACGCTGGCTGATGGAGAGGTTGCCCCTCGCCACAGCGCGGATTGGTGCAAGTGTGCTGTTCGTCGCGCTTGCCGTCGTAACAGTATGGGCTACCTATGTGAACTCCTGAGGGTACTTGCTGTCACTGTACCCGGTTGCCTGATGCTTTCGGAACGTTTTCTATGTGGTTCAGATTTTTAGCGGTTTTTTCCCTGGCGCAGTTCCTCGTGTTTCCGACCGCGGGGTCGGCGGAGCCCCTGGACGCCGCCAGCGGCCCGGAAGCGCCGGACAGAAGTCCCCGCGTGCCCACCTTCCCGGTTCAGGGTGATCTGGCAGGTGAGCTTGGTGTTTTTGAAACCCGCTATGAAGACACCTTTGCCGGCATCGGTAACCGGTTAGCGATGGGCTATCTGGAGCTGGTGAAGGCCAACCCCGGTGTGGATCCGTGGCTACCCGGAGAAGGTACCACCATCACCCTGCCGCGCCAGTATGTGCTGCCGGATGCGCGGCGCGAAGGTATTGTCATCAACCTCGCCGAGTATCGTCTCTATTATTTCACCGATGAGGGTGTGCAAGTTTACCCCGTGGGCGTCGGTACGGCGGAGAACCCCTCCCCCCTGACCGACGCAGAGGTCACCATGCCACTGGAGTCTCCGGCCTGGTATCCGCCGGCGAGCATCCGGGCGGAATACGAGGCGTCCGGTGAGTATTTGCCCCGGATGATTCCCCCCGGTCCCGGCAATCCGCTTGGTACCCACGCCCTGTTGCTGAGTGAAAAAGGCTATCTGATCCACGGTACCAACAAGAAGTTTGGCGTGGGTATGCCGGTCAGCCATGGCTGCTTCCGGATGTACAACGAAGATATTTCCCGGTTCGTGTATCAGGTGGAGAAGGGTACGCCGGTTCAGGTTGTCCACGATGCGGTCAAGATCGGTTTTTCGAATGGTGAAGTCTGGCTTGAGGTGCATCGCCCCCACGAAGACTACCCCCGCGAGGATCGGGATCGGCTCTGGAACCAGGTGTTTGCCGAAGTCGAAGCCTTCCGCAGCCAGCACCCGGGAGTCGAGGTCAAGCGTGGCGCCATTGAGCTGGCAGTGGACCAGGCCGATGGCCTGCCAACGATGATTGGTGAACGTGTGACCCGAATGGCCGCCGACAAGACCGTGGAAGAGAAATCACCGGAACCGACGGGCGAACCTGAGCAGCGGCTATACTTCTAAGTCAGGCGTCCGGGCACGGGTGCCGTCTTGCAGGGAGAAACCGTGGCCACTGAGCCACCGTATATCCAGGCATTGAAGTTGTTCCGGTCCAGGGAGGCATTATGCAGGCACATCATCCCGTGCGATCACCGAATCCTGTTCGCTTTCGGCTCTGGGCCCTGGTGCTGCTGACAGGCGTTATGCTCGCACTGGGTTCTCTGGCACATCAGGTCCTCGCCCAGCAAAAATCATCTCAAACGGCCCTGGTACTTACTGTCGAGGGCGCCATTGGCCCTGCCACCATGGACTACGTCACCCGCGGCATTCGCAGGGCTGAGTCCGAGGGCGCTGGTCTGGTGATCATCGAAATGGATACGCCGGGCGGTCTGATGGACTCCATGCGGGATATCATCAAGACGATTCTTGCCTCTGAGGTTCCCGTGGCTACCTATGTCTCTCCGCAGGGCGCGCGGGCGGCCAGCGCTGGCACCTATATTCTCTACGGAAGCCACATTGCCGCCATGGCTCCGGCGACCAACCTGGGCTCGGCGACACCGGTCCAGATGGGTGGTCTGCCGGGTAGCCCTGAACCGGAGAGCGATCCGGCCCCCGGCGAGCCAAAATCCAGGGAAGGTTCGGATTCAGACTCCGGTTCTTCATCGGACGGCGAACAGCAGGCCGGCGACGATGACGGCAAACGGCGCGGCGGCACCGCCATGGAGCGCAAGGTTCTGGAGGATGCGGTCAGTTACATTCGCGGGCTGGCCGAACGCCATGGCCGCAACGCCGACTGGGCTGAAGAAGCCGTCCGTGAGGCTGTGAATCTGGGTGCCGATGAGGCCCTTGAGAAGAACGTTATCGACGTGGTTTCGCCCAACATCCGGGATCTGCTCCAGCAGGTGGATGGCCGCACCGTTCGGATGGCGTCGGGCGACACGACCCTGAACACGGCCAGCCTGGAAATTGTCAGGTCCCAACCGGATTGGCGCACGCGCCTGCTTTCCGTGATCACCAATCCGAACGTCGCCTATTTCCTGATGATTATCGGCTTCTACGGCATCATCTTCGAGCTGGCGAACCCCGGTGCGGTGGTGCCGGGCGTGATTGGCGCCATCTCCCTGATCCTTGCGCTCTTCGCTTTCCAGGTCCTGTCGGTGAATTACGCCGGCCTGGCACTGATTCTGCTCGGACTGGCGTTCATTGTGGGCGAGGCCTTCGTGCCCAGCTTCGGGATACTGGGGGTTGGCGGAATAGTTGCCTTTGTTACCGGCTCGATCATCCTGATGGACGGCAGTCACCGGGATATTTCCCTGCCAACGATCGGAGGCACCGCCGTGGTGGCTGCCGGGTTTATCCTCTGGACGGTGACCCGGTTTATCGGTCTGCGTCGGCGGCATCCGGTCAGTGGCACCGAACAGTTGACCCATGAAGAGGGCGTGGCCCTGGATGAGTTCTCCGAAGAACATGGCCACTACCGGGGCCACGTGCGGCTCAGTGGTGAACGTTGGAATGCCATCAGCGAGGGAGCCGTCAAAGAGGGCGACCGGGTTCAAGTGACAGCGATTGAGGGCTTAACGGTAACTGTCAGGGTCATTCCGGACAACGACTGAACCGGCAGACAAAGTAACGGCAATACAAGGAGGCCGTATGATTGGCGATCTGATTCCCTATCTGGCACCTACGGTGGTGTTACTGCTCATTCTTGCTTCGGCGATCAAGATCCTGCCGGAGTATGAACGTGGCGTTGTGTTCTTTCTCGGGCGTTTCCAGGGCGTCAAAGGTCCGGGGCTGATCATTGTTATTCCGGGCATTCAGCAGATAGTCCGGGTAGACCTGCGGGTGATCACCCTGGATGTCCCCAGTCAGGACGTGATCTCCCGGGATAACGTGACTGTGCGGGTGAATGCCGTGCTGTACTTTCGAGTTGTGGATCCCGAGCGTGCCATTATCCGGGTGGAGGATTTCAATTCCGCAACCAGCCAGCTGGCCCAGACCACGCTGCGGTCGGTGCTCGGCAAACACGATCTCGACGAGATGCTGTCAGAGCGGGACAAGCTCAATTCCGATATCCAGGAGATCATCGATGCCCAGACCGAGGAATGGGGCATCAAGGTGGCCAATGTGGAAATCAAACATGTGGATCTCAATGAATCGATGATCCGTGCCATTGCCCGTCAGGCAGAGGCAGAGCGCGAACGTCGCGCCAAGGTCATCCACGCCGAGGGCGAATTGCAGGCGTCCAAAAAGCTGGTGGAAGCGGCGGATGTCATGTCCACGAATTCCGGTTCCATGCAGCTGCGTTACCTGCAGACGCTGGCGGATATGAGTAACACCAACTCATCCACCATTGTGTTCCCATTGCCAATGGAGCTGATTACCACGTTCCTCAAGGACAACAAACCTGCCAGCCCTGACAAGTCCGATCCGGACAAACCGGATACCGGGGCATAAAAAAGGCCGGCAATGCCGGCCTTTTCGTTACGTATCAGCCTTACTTCTGGCTGGCACGCTCGAGCATACGCTTGGCACGCTCGTTTGCCTCATCGGCAGCCTTCTGGGCTGCACGAGCAGCGGCCAGGGCTTCTTCCGCAGTCTGCTGGGCAGTGCGGGCAGAGCTGGCAGCGCTGTTAGCGGTGTTCAGTGCATTTTCTGCAGTGCGCTCAGCGGAGCTGGCGGTTGCATTTGCTTCGTCGATGGCGCCCTGGTCAGTGGTGGCACAACCTGCAGTCAGAGCAGTGGCCAGTGCAATCCCGGCGATCGTCAGTTTACGCATTGTAAATCCCCTTATTGGTCGAGTTATTTCCTGTGATCCGAAAGTCAGTATAGACGACTTCCTGTCAACCTGCGCAGCATCGCTTGTCAGGTAGTGACTACCGGAGTCGTAAAACAGTGTAAAACACTGTAAGCAGGAATGTTAACTAGAGATACGTAAATTTGCTAAGCATATGACAACAACTTAATGCTGCCGTCAGGTTTGCTTCAGGGATGAATGCTGATGGGCGTTCCGTTGGAGACCAGTTGCCAGATTTCGTCCATCTCTTCGTTGGTCACGGCGATACAGCCGTCGGTCCAGTCAAGACCGGCATAAGCAAAAGCCATATCGCCTACGTTATTGGGCAGGCCATGAATCATGATGCTGCCACCCGGGTCCAGGCCCCAGGCAGATGCCAGTTCGCGATCCCGCTCGCTCGGGTACGAGATATGGATGGATTTGTAGAAGTCGCTCTCGGCGTTGCGCCAGTCCAGCGTGTAATCGCCTTCCGGCGTGCGCTCGTCACCTTCGTACAGCTTGTGACCTTCCGGATTGTCGCCAAGGGAAATTCGGTAGCTGCGAATCACCTCCTCGCCATCCATCAGGTACAGGCGGCGCTCTCCCTTGCGAACGACCACCTTGCTGACACTCTCGATATCCGCGGGCTTGTACATGGTGGCAGCCGGCATACGGGTGTCGGCCTTGGCCAGCAGTTCGGTGGCCAAAGCGCTCGGAGCCAATGCCAGACAGAGCAGGGCAATGGTGGCTGGGAGGGCGCGGAAAATGCTCATGTCCTCAACTTACCAATGATTAATGTTTGTTCAGACGTTTTATACCATAGGCCAAAAGGGATCTGTTAAGAGGTTTTGTTAACTTTTTTGGCTATCTGGTTTGCTCTTCACACATTTTGTGAACTGTCCATCTTCAGGCCCACCTTGGTGACCTTGTCGGCGCTGGTAGCCCGGGCAACCAGTGTCACCGGGCCGAGGGTTACTACGTCACCAACAACCGGGTGCCCTTTTGTCCTTTTGGCAAAGCATTCGGCGAGGGAAAGCTCCGGCGGCAGGTCATCGAACTCAATGCCGTAGACTTGCTCCACGTCACCCAGAAGCGCATCGCCGTTGAGTACGAAATCCCCGAAAAACGCACGTTCGGCCAGGTACTTGGGTGCGTGTCTGCCACTCAGGGCCTTGCCGAGTTCAGGCAGAACACTGGGAGTTGCAAACATTGCGACCATGTCGCCACTGGATACTTCCAGGTCCGCTTTTGGCTGCAGACAGACCCGGTTGCGGAAGACCCCGGCCACAGCCGTGTTCTCCGGAAAGCGCAACTGGCCCAGCCGACGTGGTGTCTGCCAGGTTTCGCCGCGCAACGGGAACAGCATCAACTCGTGGTCTCCCGCCGCTGGAGCATCCAGGGGGAGTCTTCGATAGGGGTCCTCGCCGGCCGGCACCTCCAGGCGAAGCTTTCTGGCCAGAGGGGTCATGGTGGTGCCCTGAACCAGAAGAGAGACCAGGACGATAAAGAAAGCGGCGTGGAACACCAGCTGGGCTTCCGGCAAGTCTGCAATGATCGGAAACAGGGCCAGAACAATGGGGACAGCCCCTCGCAGGCCGACCCAACTGATGAACCCCATCTCGCGACGGTTAAAGGCAAAAGGCCAGAGGGTCAGCAAGACCGTCAGCGGGCGGATGACGAAGATCAGAGCCAGGGCCAGTATCAGCCCTCCGCCAGCCAGGGGGATCAGGTCTGACGGAGTGACCAGAAGCCCCAGCATCAGGAACAGGCACAACTGGGCCAGCCAGGCCAGGCCGTCGTGAACCTGCAGGATCATCGGCATCATCCGGACGTGACGGTTACCAATTACCACGCCAGTCAGGTAAATGGCCAGGAATCCGCTGCCGCCGAGAGCGTTGGTGGCGGAGAACACCGAGATGCCCGCGGCCGCCACCAGCAAAGGGTACAGAGAAGGGGTCAGGCGGATTCGATTGGCCAGCTCCACCACGGCAAAACCGCCAATAATCCCTGCAATAGCGCCGATGCCGAACTGCTGTACCAGCATGGAAAGAGCGGCCCAGCCCGCCTGGTCGCCGTCGTTGCCAATCAACGTAACCAGCATGAGCGTCAGGAAAATCGCCATAGGGTCGTTGCTGCCGGACTCAATTTCCAGGGTCGCACTGACTCGCTCGTTCAGGTGCAGCCCCCGTCCCTGCAGCAGGGAAAAAACGGCGGCGGCATCGGTAGAGGAAATGATGGCGCCAATCAGCAGGGCAGTCAGCCAGTGCAGATCGAACACCCACCAGGCCACAACCGCGGCGCCAGCGGCGGTCATGGCGACTCCGAGGGTGGCAAGTACCAGGGCAGGTTTCAGGCCTACCCTGAAAGTCTCCGCCCGGGTGCGCATGCCACCGTCGAGGAGAATCACGCCCAACGCGAGATTGGCAATCAGAAAGGCCAGTTCAAAGTCATCGAACTGGATGCCACCCGGGCCGTCCTCACCCATCATCATGCCCACCACCAGAAAGATCAGCAGCACAGGCATGCCCACCCGGCTGGAAAGCGGGCTGAGCACGATACTGATGACCAGCATCAGGGCGCCAATCAGGGTCAGGGTGGGGTCCATTGTTGCTCCAGACAGAATGCTTGCCCAATGCCGGGCTGACCGCTTATATTGCTGTCGCGGCCCTATTTTTGCGGGTGTAGTTCAATGGTAGAACGGCAGCTTCCCAAGCTGCATACGAGGGTTCGATTCCCTTCACCCGCTCCACTCCCTCGCTGGCCCGCTCTCCCTTTAGTGTAGTTTGAGTCGTGGCTGCATGGCACGGCTGATTTTATCCATCAACCATATGATGCCGGTGCGGAACATACCGTGCAGGGCCACCTGGTGCATCCGGTAAAGGGACAGGTAGAACATGCGGGCCACTTTGCCTTCGACGTACATGCTGCGGCCGGAAAGATTGCCCATCAGGTTGCCGACGGTGGTGTAGCGGCTGAAGTTGATCAGCGAACCATGGTCGTTGTACACGAAGGGAACCGCCTCACCATTGTCCAGGCGATTGCACAGAGTCTTGAACAGGGTGTCGGCTTGCTGGTGCGCAGCCTGGGCCCGGGGCGGAACCGGCCGGTCGGAATCCGGTTGCGGGCAGGCCGCACAGTCGCCAAAGGCAAAGATGTCCGCATCCTGGGTAGTTTGCAGGGTCTGCTCCACCACCAGCTGGTTGCCCCGGTTCACCTCCAGGCCCTCAAGCTCCGCCAGGAACGCCGGGGCCTTGATACCCGCCGCCCAGATGGTCATTTCCGAGGGTAGCTCCGTACCGTCTTTCATCACGACCGTATTCGGCCGCACCTCACTCACTGGCTGGCCGGTCAGTACCTTCACTCGCTGGTGTTCCAGTTCCTTGGTCGCCGCCGCAGAAAGCCGACCGGGCAGAGCCGGGAGAATGCGGTCGGCGGCCTCGATCACGGTAATGGAAACGTCCGAGGGCTGGAGATGGTTCATACCGTAGACTGGCAGCTCGCGGGACGCCAGTCGCAGCTCTGCGGCGAGCTCCACGCCGGTGGCGCCAGCCCCGATGATACTGATGTTCAGGGTGTGTTCGGCCCCCTGGAACGCCTCATGATTCTTGCGCAAAAAGGCGTTCAGCATCAGGTTGTGGAAGCGCCTCGCCTGATCCAGGCTGTCCAGGAACAGGCAGTTGTCCTGGGCGCCGGGGGTTCCGAAATCGTTGGCGGTGCTGCCTACCGCGATGACCAGTGTGTCATAGTGGATGTGTCGCTCGGGAACCACTTCTGTGCCGTCGACATCGTGAAACGGGGCTATAACCACGTGTTTGTTCTGGCGGTCCAGACCGCTCATGCGACCCAGCTGGAATTCGTAGTGGTGCTTGCGGGCATGGGCGCGGTAGTTGATCTCGTTTGCACTGGCATCCAGGGAGCCAGAGGCTACTTCATGCAACAGGGGTTTCCAGACATGGGTCAGGCCGGCATCCACCAGCGTGATCCGAGCCTTGCGCTTTTTACCGAGTTTGTTACCAAGACTGGTAACCAGTTCGAGACCGCCGGCGCCACCGCCGACCACAACAATGTGATGAAGGTTATCCATAACAATCAGACCTGTAAGTGAAGAGAGCCAAGCACTCTTCAGGCAAGAATGCTTGGCTGTCCTCACTGGGAACCAGACTTGCAGCCGGGTTGGGCAAGAAAACAAGGCAGGGTCTGAGCCGGGCGCTAATGTTAACGCGGCCCGGGCTGTGGGCACAATTCTACGGAAGTGCTCATACTTTCAGCCCCGGTGTGTGCTCTCTCACATGGGCGCTGGAAGGAGAGGATCAGTGCTGGGTGCGGTATCCGTCCAGGATGGCGGCCATGTCGTCACCAAGCTCCTGCATGGCCTGCAGATCCAGGTTGCGTTCACCCATGGATCTCAGCCCCATGATCTGAGCCTGAAGGAGCCGGGCAAGTCGCCGGCTGTCCACGGACTGAACCAGCTCGCCTTTCACCTTTGCCTGCTCAACCAGGCCAGCAATGGATTCTTCAATCGCAGCCAGGATGCTGTTGGCCTGATCAGCCAGGGCCGAATTGGTATTGCTGGATTCCAGCAGAGTTTTCACGATCATACAGGCTCTGGAGGGCGCTGCGCTTTCGTCGCCGCAACGGAAGGCGATGCCGCGCAGATAGTCCTGCAGACCGTCAACAATCGAATCATAACCCTTTAGATGGCTCGCCATTTCGCGGCCGCCCTGCTCTGCGTAGGCAGCCAGTGCTTCCGAAAACAGGCCATCCTTGCTTCCGAAGGTGGCGTAAATGCTGCCCGGGCGCATATCGAGGGCCTGCTCGATCTGCTTCATGGAGCTGCCGTGATAGCCCTTCTCCCAGAACAGGCCGACGGCCTTTTCCAGGGCGGTTTTTCGGTCATAGCGTGCGTGTCTGGCCATAACAACGATTCACCATTGCCTAAATTTGAGTGACCACTCAATTATATCTTGAATGATCACTCAATAACAGTTAGCCTGAAGTTGTAATTGAGCATTCATTCAAAAATGGAGTTGGCAATGACAGACTTTACCCTTCACGACAAAGACACGGCACCGGAACAATCCAAACCCCTGCTGGACAATTCGCACAAGGCGTTCGGCATGATTCCCGGTTTGCATGCAGTTATGGCGGAAGCGCCGGGTCTTCTCGAGGGCTATCAGCAACTGCACCAACTGGTGTTGGACAGCAGCTTCGACAACGATGAGAAGACCGTGGTTTGGCAGACGATCAACGTGGAAAACGCCTGCCACTATTGCGTTCCCGCACACACGGGGATTGCCAAATCCATGAAAGTGTCTGATGACATTACCAATGCTCTGCGGGACGAAACGCCGCTGCCCAGTGACAAGCTGGAAGCGCTCAGAACCTTCACCCTCGCGGTCATGCGCAAACACGGCAATGTCAGCAAGGAGGACCTGGATGCCTTCTATGAAGCCGGGTACCAGCATCGCCAGGTACTGGAAGTGATTCTGGTGTTGTCCCAGAAAGTGATGAGTAACTACGTGAACCACATCGCGGAGACGCCGGTGGATGAGCCGTTCAAGAGGTTTGAATGGCAGAAGAAGTAATCCGGGCTTTGCGGCAACGGAGCGGGTCAGCCCGCGTCCGTTGCCAGAATGTTCGCCTGTTTTGACCTCTTTTTACTCTCGAGGCGTTTATCGACGCACCGGGTGTCGTCTTCGAGAATAACCACGCACTCAAGGCACTGAATGCACTCGTCGTAATCGATCCGGCCATCCTTGCGAATGGCATTGATGCCGCATTCGTTTTTGCAGTGCTGACAGGGGTTTCCACAGAGCTCAACCCGGTCCAGCCAGCTGAACAGCCGGAACCGGCCAAGCACCGCAAGGCCGGCACCCAGCGGGCACAGGTAACGGCAATAGAACTTGTGGATGAACATGCCGATCACCAGCAGGCCAACGGCATAGAGCACGAAAGGCCAGGAGCGCACAAAAAACAGGGTAATACTGGTCTTGAATGGCTCCACTTCTGCCAGTTTTTCGGCGATGGTCAGGGAATAGAAAGCGGTGCCCACCAGAGCGAGCAGGATCGGATATTTGAGCAGGATCAGGCGCCGGTGCCATTGCTCGGGCACCTTGATCTGGCGGAACTTCAGTTTTTCGCCAAGCCAGGCGGCCATTTCCTGCAGGGCGCCAAAGGGGCAGAGCCAGCCACAGAAAAGGCCGCGGCCCCAGATGAACAGGGTGATGAATGTATAGACCCAGAGAATGAAAATGATCGGATCCAGCAGGAAGACGTTGAGGGAGAAACCGTCCCAGACTGCCAGGAACAGGGTGTAGATGTTAACCACCGAAAGCTGACCCTGGGCGTAGAAACCGATAAAGAACAGGGTGAAGAACAGAAATCCCCAGCGGAACCGGTGTACCAGCTTCGGGTTGCGGCTCAGAGTTTTCTGGCGGGCGAAGGACACGGTCAGAACGGTGAGGCCGAGAACCAGCAGTGAAATCTGCCACCAGCGTTCCTTCCAAAGGCCGATCCAGATTGGTTGACGGGTGTCCTCCGGGTTGGGAGCAATCTCGACGGCCTCAAACAGTTCTTCGTTGAACCGGACCGGGATATTCAGGGATGTGCGGTCCACCATCAGGTGATTGCGGGCCAGTTCAACGTTGAGCTTCAGGTTGGCTTCCGCTCCGGGGTTGAAGCCGGCGTTACCACCCACGCGGAACAGGTTCCCTGCATCGAACGATGGGATGCCAGCGGCCCGAAAATCGAGATTCTGATCCAGCAGGTTCAGGTCGCGCATTTCCACGGCCAGGTTGTTCTGGGTCAGACCAACACGGTCCGGAGAGCTGCCGGGTACGAACTCGCGGGAAACATGGGGAAAGGCGCCCCGGGACATGACGGCCAGAACCTGTGCGCCCTCGTCTATCCGTTGCATGAGGCGCTGGTAACCATCGTCGCCGAGCAGGTTCCGTCCCACCATGGGCGAATTGATGTAGGCGAAGAAAAGCTCGGTAAAAGGTTCGCCGTCTGCGGGTTCGATGTCCATGGGGTAGTCGGAAAGAGGCCGCCCGAGCTCGGCCTCAATGGACTCGGCGGTAATCTGCCAGTGTCCGATATAACCTCGGTCCAGGAGCTGCTGCCACGACAATGGCTGGTAGTAATCCGGTTTTGCCCTGGTGGGCGCGCTCTGGGCAAAGCCCTCGAGTTTCTTGCGGGCCACCTTGAGAGCAGAAGAGAGTACGGTGTCGTTAATGATCAGCACCGAGACCGTGGCCTTGCTGACACCGTCAAAGTGCACGACGTTGCCGTCACTGGTTCGACCTGAACGGCTGGAATTGGAGGTGCTGACAATGATTTGCTCTTGTAACGAATGCCCTTCGTATTGGTCTACAAACTCGAACAGGGGAGCTTCGCCCAGGCCATGTAGAAAGACCGGCTCGTGGTGATTCAGGACTTTGATACCGGTAAAACGGCCTTTGGTGTCCAGGCCAATCAGCATACTGATCGGTTTGCCGGCAAAGCCCTGAAGGCGGCTGTGGTCTGCGGTTTCGTAAGCATAGCCGAGCAGTTCCTGGAGTTGATACACCGGATACACCGGGAAATCCGGCAGCTTGTCTTCAATGATGGTTGCCGAGGGAAACAGCTCCTGGATCAGCGCCCGCTTGCTGTCTGACAGCTCGGCCTGGACCAGGGGCATAACAAACAGACAGGCAAGAAGGAGCACAATGCGCCCTGCCATGGGGTACTCCTGTGGTTCTTTTTGTTTGATCTTCCATGCTAGAGTTTTCGGCCCCGGGCTCAATGCGACCTCGGAGCCAGCTGACTGCTACTTTGTGAGGAGAAATGCCATGACCGACGCTACCTACACGCCGCCCAAAGTCTGGAAATGGGACTCCGAGAGCGGGGGGCGGTTTGCCAGCATCAACCGCCCGATCGCCGGCCCGACCCACGACAAGGAGCTGCCGGTTGGCAAGCACCTGTTGCAGTTGTACTCGCTGGCCACCCCCAACGGCGTGAAAGTGACGGTGATGCTCGAGGAGCTGCTGGAGCTGGGTATCAAAGACGCCGAGTATGACGCCTGGCTGATCAAGATTACCGAGGGCGATCAGTTCGGCAGCGGCTTTGTGGAGGTGAACCCCAACTCCAAGATTCCCGCCATGATGGACCACAGTGTCACCCCGTCCATCCGTCTGTTCGAATCCGGGTCGATTCTGCTCTATCTGGCGGAGAAATTCGGGGCCTTCCTGCCCAAGGACGTTGCCGGGCGTGCCGAAACCATGAACTGGCTGTTCTGGCAAATGGGCAGCGCACCCATGCTTGGTGGCGGCTTCGGTCATTTCTACGCCTATGCGCCGGAATACTATGAGTACCCGATCAACCGTTACACCATGGAGGTCAAGCGTCAGCTCGATGTACTGGACCGTCAGTTGGCAAACAACCGATACATCGCGGGCGACGAATACACCATTGCCGATATGGCCATCTGGCCTTGGTACGGCGCCCTGGTGAAAAACAAGGTGTATGACGCGGCCGAGTTCCTGGAAGCTCACACCTACACCAACGTGATTCGCTGGGCCGATGAGATCGCTCAGCGCCCGGCGGTCCGGCGTGGCCGGATGGTTAACCGGGCCTGGGGTGAGCCGAGCAGCCAGCTGCACGAACGCCACGATGCCAGCGATTTCGAGACCCGGACCCAGGACAAAATCGGGGACGGTGAATGAAGGTCGCGGTCTATTGTGGCTCCCGGTCCGGCAACGATCCGCTATACGCGGACAAGGCCCGGGAGCTGGGTGATTACTTCGGCCGTAACGGTATCGAGCTGGTGTTCGGCGGTGGTCACGTCGGCTTGATGGGTGTGGTGGCCGATGCGGTACTGGCGGCTGGTGGCCGGGTTCACGGGGTGATCCCGGAGCACCTGCGGGACCGGGAGCTGGCACATTCCGGTCTGACCGAATTGCATGTGGTCAAGAACATGCACGAGCGCAAGGCCCTGATGGCCGATCTGGCCGATGGTTTCGTGGCGCTGCCGGGCGGCATTGGCACCCTGGAAGAGCTGTTCGAGGCCTGGACCTGGGGCCAGCTGGGCCTGCATCACAAGCCTTGCGCCATCTACAACGTCAACGGGTTTTTCGATCCACTGTTGGCGATGGCGCAAACCATGGAGCAGGCCGGGTTTCTCAAGCAGCAGTACATCGACATGCTGATCCAGACGGACCAACCTGAGGCTCTGCACCGGGCTTTCCTGAACTATCAGAGCCCGGGAGAAAAATGGTCGTGATCGCTACAGGGCCCGGCGCAGTCGGGCCCTACTCCTCGTTTTCCTTGGCTTTGCGAATAGCTTCCAGCTTCTCGTGCAGCAGGGCTTCCAGTTTGATCAGCTTTTCCCGGTTTTTCTCATTGGGCCGGTTGGTGTAGAGGTCGACGTAGGTCTTGGTGACCTCGCTCAGTACCGGATGAAGCTTTTTGTAGTCTTCCTCACTCATGGTCAGCACTCCTGATGAAAACAATGGACTCCATAACACTAACTATGGATCATCACCGGCAATCATCAAGGACCCAGATCAACTCCAGGGCTGTTTTCCGCCTTACTCCATCCGGCTGACTTTGGCCATCAAGCGACGCCAGTCTATGGGCAGCCGGTTCTCCAGATCTGCCAGTACAGGGTCTTTCGGGTGTACGGACTGAAAGTGCTGTTTGCTGGCATAAACCACGGTGTTGTTGCTTTTGCTTCGAAAGCCCAGAAGCACCGCAAAATGCCTCCTCAGCCTTCGGAAGTAGGCGCCTTCGACATCCGGTGTTCTGTGGTAGTTCAGCACCAGCCAGCCGTCATCGGTTAACACACGGGCACATTCGTCCACGAACTGCTTCTGGGCCTGCGCCGGGCTCATCCGGTCTGCGTTATACAGGTCAGCGAGGACCATATCGGTGCTTGCGTCCGGCAGCTTTTCCAGGGCATCCCGGGCATCGGCAACGGTGACCTCCAGGCGCTCGCTGTCTGGCAAGTCGAAAAACTCTCTGGCCGTATCCAGTACCGCCTGGCGAAGTTCCACAGCGTGTATTCGGCATTCGGGATAGAGATGGTGAAATGCACCTGCCATGACACCGCCGCCCAGGCCCAGAATGGTCACGTGGCCGGGGTTGGCAAACACCGCCGGCAGCATCATGGCCCGGTTGTACTCGTGTACCGGCAGGTAGGGATAACGACGGTCGATCTTGCTCTGCTCGAATACCGAGTTGAAGGTGAGTACCCGATGCTTACGGTAGTCGACCACCAGGATGCTGCCCAGGGCATCCCGGGTGTGGTGGACGATCTCGCCTTTGTTGAACATGCCGGCTTATTGGCTGTGTTCTTCGAACAGACGTCGCACGCTGTCGTTTTTTGCCAGCGACCATGCAGTGTTACCGTTGCTGTCCTCGGCGTCGCGATCAGCACCTTTTTCGAGCAGCAGGCGCACGGTTTCCGGATGGCCGTGTTTGCTGGCCAGGATCAGCAGGGTCTCGCCCTCGCTGGTGCGCATGTTGACCGGGACTCCGGCATCAAGCATCACGCTGAGTGGCCCGGCTCCGCCGTTGCGGGCAAGCTCGAAAATACCCTGGGCAAAGGCAACCGCGTCCTCGTCTTTCTGGTTTGCGGGCTTTTGCGGCTTTCCGGGTTTCTGTTGGCTCATCGGGGCTCCGTGGTCAGTTGAATCGATTTTGTGTTAAAACCGTATTATCACAGAATGAGACTGTCCCAGACACAGTCAGTGAGCCAACGGCCCAAACGACAGGAGGCAACGCCGTGAAACTTCAGGTTCAAGGCATAGATGAAGGCCAGCCGATTCCCGAGAAATTCGCATTCGGGGTCTACAGTGAAGAAGACCATATGAGTTTTGGTCCCAATCGGAACCCCGAGATCGTCTGGGACGATGCGCCGGAGGGCACCAAAAGCTTCGTGGTGATGATGTTCGATCCGGACGTGCCCAGCGTCGCAGACGACGTGAACCAGGAGGGCAAGACGGTTTCGAAGGACATTCCGCGAGTCGACTTTTTCCACTGGCTGCTGGTGGATGTACCGGCCGGCACCAGTCGTATCCCGGAAGGCGAGGACAGTGATGGCGTCATCCCCAAGGGCAAGGAGCCGGGTCCCGGCCCAATCGGCATCCGTGGCGTGAACAACTACACCCAGTTCCTGGCGGGCAACCCCGACATGAACGGCACTTACGCGGGATACGATGGTCCCTGCCCGCCCTGGAACGATGAGATCATTCATCATTATCACTTCGAGGTGCACGCACTGGATGTGGATACGCTTGCCCTGGATGGTGAGTTCGATGGCAACGACGTGCGTGAGGCGATGGCAGGCCATGTGCTGGCCAGTGCCCGTGTAACAGGTACTTACACCCTGAACCCGGAGCTGCGCTAACGGCTGTCCTTCCATGGTCCGGTAACCTGCGGGTTACCGGATTTCCTACTCCCTGCCAATGTTTCCCCTCTGAAAGTCACAGAACTGTCTCTTCATTGTCATTTGCCCGTCACCGGATCTTGCCAAGGTGTCAGCATCCGGACTGGTTTAAAGACGGGAGACACCATGCGGAGCTATCGGAGCGTTTTCATTTCCGACGTACACCTGGGCACTGCGGACTGCCAGGCGGAATACCTGCTGGATTTCCTGAGTCACGTACGCTGTGAAACGCTCTACCTGGTGGGCGACATCATTGACCTGATCGCAATGCAACGACGGGTGCATTTCCCCGATGCCCACCAGGCCGTTATCCACAAACTCATCGAACTGGCGGCCAGTGGAACCCGCGTGGTTTACGTGCCCGGCAATCACGACGATTTTCTGCGCCGGTTCTGCGGCCAGACCATCGCCGGCATAGAGCTTCGATACAAGGCGGTGCATACCACCGCCGATGGTCGTCGGTTCATGGTCTGCCACGGCGATCAGTTTGATCAGGTGGTGCGCTGCAGCCCCTTGATGCTGCTGGTGGGTGACCGTGCCCACGGTCTCCTTCTGCGCCTGAACCGCTGGTTCAACGCCTGGCGCCGACTGAAGGGCAAGCCCTACTGGTCGTTGGCGGCCTGGGTGAAGAGCCGAATCGGCAAGGCCCGTACCTTTATCCGCCGGTTTGAACTTGCAGCACTCACGGTGGCCGAGAAAGGTAACTACGACGGCTTCATCTGCGGCCACATCCACTCTGCCGGGTTCCTGCGCAGCGAAGAAGGACTTTACTGCAACGACGGGGACTGGGTGGAGCACTGCACGGCTCTGGTCGAGCAGGAGAACGGCAAGCTCGAATTGCTGCACTGGTCGGAGTCGCCGGTGGTGCTGGCAAAAGAGCCGGACGCTCCGAACCCGGATGTGTGCGGCGATGCCCGGCCGGTCATCGACACCCTGCCAACCGCGTTTGTGGAACAGGTGAACCGTCTGGCCAGCTAAAAAGACAAGCTGGGATCTCGCCTGCCTCTATGTATTCCTATCTTCGGGGCGACTGTGCGTTCCTTCCAGGTGGCCATTTTTCATAACGCCGCCGTATCCCTTATACTCCTGTTCCCGTCCCGCCCTTCATAGGCTCTATGGCTGAACATACGACATCACAAACAAGCGATCTGACAGGCTCCGGTCTTGCAACCGATGGCGCCGGTCGTCGCGCCCACCGTTTCAGCGCCTGGACAGTCAGCACCTTCCTGATTGCGTTGCTGGTGGCCCTGCCAGTGCTGGTTATACTGGCCCACGTGTTTTTCCCGTCCGGTGAGGTCTGGGACCATCTGGTCAGTACTGTCCTCGGCAGATATCTGAGCAACACGGTGGTTCTGAGTCTCTCGGTGGCTATTGGTACCACCCTGATCGGCACTGCCTGTGCCTGGCTGGTGGTCATGTGCCGGTTTCCCGGCAGGCGCCTGTTCGAGTGGGCGCTCTTGTTGCCGCTTGCCGTACCTACCTATGTGATTGCCTATGCCTACACCGATTTCCTGCAGTTTGCAGGGCCATTGCAGAGTACTTTGCGTGACTGGTTTGGCTGGCAGTATGGTGACTACTATTTCCCGGATATCCGGTCACTGGGTGGCGCGTCACTGCTGATAACCATGGTGCTTTATCCCTACGTTTACCTGCTCGCCCGTGCCTCCTTCATGGAGCAGTCGGTGAGCGCACTCGATGTCGGCCGCACTCTGGGCCTTGGCCCGTGGCGCATGTTCAAGCGCATTGCCCTGCCGCTGTCGCGTCCCGCCATTATCGGTGGGGTCTCGCTGGTACTGATGGAAACACTGAACGAGTTCGGGGCGGTCCAGTTCTTTGGTGTCGATACCTTTACCACCGGTATTTACCGGACCTGGTTTGGTCTGGGAGAGCCGGTTGCTGCTGCCCAACTGGCCGCCTGTCTGCTGGTGTTCGTGGTGCTGGTGGTGGTTCTGGAGCGAGTGTCCCGCGGTGGCAGGCAATACCATACTTCGGCGCGCTACCAGGTCTTGCCGGAGTATTCGCTCACATCCGGACAGGCCGCGCTGGCCTTTCTGGTCTGTTTCCTGCCCATTCTGATCGGGTTCATTGTGCCTGCGCTCATCCTGCTGGAGATGGCCATTACCACTGGCGATGCACTCTTCGGTACCCGTTTCCTGGAGTTTGCGTTCAACAGCTTTATTCTTGCATCGAGCGCGGCGCTGGTGGCCGTTGGTCTTGCGGTTATGCTGAGCTATGGGGCACGCCTGAATCCCAGTGCCTGGGTTCGTGGCGCCAACCGGGTTGCGGCCATGGGTTACGCCATCCCGGGGTCGGTTGTTGCGGTTGGTATCATGATCCCCCTGGCCTGGGCAGACCAGCAGTTGAATCTTTTTCTCCGGGACAGCTTCGGATTTATGGTGGGGCTGGTACTCAGTGGCAGTGCATTTGTCCTGATCTACGCCTATACCGTGCGTTTCCTGGCGGTGTCGTTCAACACTGTCGAGGCCAGTCTCGGGAAAGTGACGCCGTCCATGGACGCAGCGGCCCGAACGCTGGGGCAAACGGCGGGTGGCACCCTGCGCAAGGTGCACACGCCCATCATGCGCAGCAGCCTGCTGGCGGCCGGCATACTGGTGTTCGTGGATGTGATGAAGGAACTGCCGGCCACGATCATTCTCAGGCCGTTCAACTTTGATACGCTGGCGGTGCGTGCCTACAGCCTGGCTTCCGACGAGCGGCTGGCGGAATCCGCCATGTCCTCCCTGGCCATTGTTGCCGTGGGCATCATCCCCGTGGTGATTCTCAGCCTGGCGATGCGCCGATCCCGTCCGGGCAGTGACCGGGGTTAACGCCAGGTTTCTGCCTCAAACAGGAACACCTGGGACATATCCAGCTCGAGAGAGACGGCCTGGCCTTCCTCCGGCAGAAACACCCCCGGCACTTTGGCGTGCAAATGCATCTCCTGACCGTCTGGTCCATGGGCACAAATATGCAACAGGCTGGTGGGCCCCAGAAGGCGGGACATAATGACATGGCTGGTGCGATCATCAGCGACCTTCCCCTCCAGTGGCGTCACTTTGACGGCCTCAGGTCGAATCAGAATTCTGACATTCGCGCCTTCGTCGAATCGTGACGCGTCCAGTCGTCCCAGGGGCGTCGTTACCTGGCCGTCATGCACAATACCGACGTGTTCATTCACCTGACCGAAGAAATTGACCACGAAGGGCTCCACCGGGTTGCAGTAGAGTTCCGTGGGAGATCCGGTCTGCACAATTTCACCGTTGCGCATCAGGGCGATCCGATCGGCCATGAACATGGCTTCCTCGGGGTCGTGGGTAACCAGCAGGGTTGCTGTGTTCAACTCTTTGAGTACATGAAGCGTGTCGTCGCGGATCTGATCGCGCAGGCGAGCGTCCAGGCTGGAAAAGGGCTCATCCAGCAGCATGACCCTGGGCGATGGGGCAAGGGCCCTGGCCAGGGCAACCCTCTGCTGCTGGCCGCCGGACAGCGTGTGCGGGTAAACGTTGGCGGATCCAGCCATGCCCAGACGCTCCAGTAGATCCAGTGCGCGGGCCTGTTTCTGCTTCTTGGGCAGCGTGCTGATGCCAAAGCAGACGTTTTCCAGAACAGTCAGGTGAGGAAAGAGCGCAGACTCCTGGAAGGCAAGGCCGACATTTCGTTTCTCGGGCGGCACCTGGACGCCGCCGGGTGCCGAGACCAGCGACCGGCCCAGAAACACCTTGCCACTGGAGGGCATCTGAAGCCCTGCTGCAATGCGCAGCAGCGTGGTTTTGCCGCAGCCTGATGGCCCAAGCAGGCAAACCACCTCACCCGCTTCCAGGTGCAGATTGATGTCCCTGACAACGGTATCACCATGGAACTGGCAATGAACACGGTCAAGCATGAGTGAAGGGCCCGACAGACCGTTTTCGAGTTGGTCATTGTAGGTGGGGCTTTGCTGATAAATGCTCATGTGCCGATCCAGCCTTCCGGTACAAACTTTGGTGACGACCACATTGTAATCTTGTTGCGTCTGATTGTGTATTGAATACGTAAAAGCGACTGATTCCTATTCATTGACTTCTACAGGAAAGTTGGGTCTAATCGCCGTAAATACAAATCGTTATCACCATTAATAACGCTCAACAACCAAGGAGATTGATCCCGTGGTATCTCATAAAGCGAAACTGGCGGCCTCTGCACTGGCGACAACCCTGGCGGCAACCAGTGTATCTGCGAGTGAAGTGAACCTGTACTCGGCACGGCATTACGATTCTGACCAGGCCATTTACAATGCCTTCACTGAGGAAACCGGCATCAAGGTTAACCTGATCGAAGGCAAGTCCGACGCACTCATCCAGCGGATCAAGCGCGAGGGCGTCGCCAGCCCCGCTGATATCCTGATCACGGTTGATGCGGGCAATCTCTGGCGTGCGGACCAGGAGGGCATTTTCCAGCCAGTTGATTCTGAAACCCTGAATAGCCGTCTTCCGGACTCCCTGCGTCATCCCGAAGGTCACTGGTTCGGTTTCAGTCAGCGCCTACGCGTGATCTACTACGACCGCTCTGATTTCGATCCGTCCCAGATCAGCCAATATGAAGACCTGGCAAAGCCCGAGTTCAAGGGCGAGATCTGCATCCGCTCTTCCAGCAACATCTACAACCAGTCCCTGCTGGCCAGCCTGGTCGAGTACCACGGCACTGAAGGCGCGCAGGAGTGGGCCCAGGGTGTTGTCGACAACATGGCCCGTGATCCCCAGGGCGGTGACACTGACCAGATTCGTGCCGTCGCTGCCGGTGAATGTAACCTGGCCGTGGGCAACCACTACTACTATGCGCGCCTGCTGAACTCCGACGATGTTGCCGATCGTGAAGTGGCCCGTAAGGTTGGCATTATCTTCCCGAACCAGGACGGCCGTGGCGTACACGCCAACATCGGTGGTGCCGGCGTCGTTGCCACAGCACCGAACAAGGACAACGCAGTTCGTTTCCTGGAGTTCCTGTCCTCCGATACTGCCCAGCAGATCTTTGCTGAAAGCAACCACGAGTTCCCGGCGGTAGAAGGCGTACTGAAGAACCCGGTACTGGACTCCTGGGGTAACCTGAACATTGATGACATCAATGTCAGCGTGCTGGGTACCAACAACCCGGAAGCGGTGAAGATCTTCGACCGTGTAGGATGGCGTTAATTGTAATGCCGCAGCATTGATTCTATAGCAGTTTCGAACGGCTGCGTCCTGAAGGGCCGGGTGTCGGTATGGCATCCGGCCTTTTGCGTTCTGGAGGACAACGGTATTGCTTTCTGTTTTGGGTATAGCGCGTAGAATAGCCGCATGACCCGTTCGCAGTTGGTTTTCCGTTTCTCCCTTCTGGCAATTGTCGCGCTGCTGATGGCGGCGATCTGGTTTTTGCTGCGGAACCTCGGCATGCCCGCCAGTTTTACGCCGTCGGTGCTGTCCGACTGGTTTTCCAGCCAGGGCGCTCTTGGGCCGGTATTACTGATGCTACTGATGATTCTCGCGGTGGTGGTCGGCCCGATCCCCACCTTGCCGATCAGTGCAGCCTCTGGCCTGGTTTACGGTATGTTCCATGGGACAGTGATTGCAGTGGTTGGCGCCCTGGCGGGTTCGCTTGTCGCGTTTTATCTGGCCCGGGTGCTCGGGCGTGATGCTGTTCAGCAGAAGCTTGAAAACAATCCGGTATTCTCGGCTCGCGGTTCGCAGCGGTTCCTGTTCATCGCCGTTTTCCTGACCCGGCTCATTCCGCTGTTCTCTTTTGCACTGATCAGCTATGCAGCCGGCGTAACTGCCATACACCTGTGGCGGTATGCCCTGGCCACCTTGCTTGGAATGCTGCCGATGACGTTTGTCTTCGCCGGCCTCGGCCATACCTTCGAACTGAATCCCACCTTGACCGTCGTGGCTGCCGCCACGGTACTGTTGGTGATGAGCACATTGCCTCTGTATCTTCGCCGACGCCCGTACTCCTGGCTGTCCCGCTGGCTGCAGCTGGATGGACGGGTCTGATTCCTGCTCAGGATTCTCAATTGCCCAAAAGAGATTCGATATCCCCATAGACGGCTGCAGCGTCCGTTACCCTGGCCAGCCAGCTCAAAGGGACGCCGTTCTCACTGCCAACACCGTGAATGGCCGCCATGGCAGGGCCAATGAGCCACGCCCGTCCGCAGGAGTCACCGCCACAATGAATGTTGGCGCGAATGGCCTCTACGTAGCTCCCTGCATGGGTAAGGATGTGAAAAATCACGGGCATCGCCTCCTGCAGATAACAGGTACGACTAAAGGTTCCTCCAGCAGCCACACCGTCCAGTTGCGCGGACGCCCGTGCTTGCTCCAGGGATTCCCGATCCGGTGCCTCGGCAAAGGCAGCGTTCATGGCTGCTGAAAGCCCTTCGCCGCGAAAGAGCCGATCCAGAAGCACCGCTGCGCATTTCGCCCAGGCGACGGCAACGTCGTTGTTGTTGGTGACCCGGACAGCGGCTTCAGTCACATCCAGAAGTTCGCTTTTACCGCAGTAGGCAGCCACCAGTGGTGGCAGTTTCGACACCGCCGGCAGCTGCATATCGTCAGCGCCACTTTCCCGCACCATATGTCGGTCGATGGTTTCTGCCAGGTGCACGCCGGCTTCCTGCACTTCCGAAGCCTCGTAAGTCAGACTGATGGCCTCGCGAACTGGCTAGGCCAGTTGGTCACCGCTCAGGCGGCGGGTGTAGGGCATGACTTTCTGAACCAATATCCGTTTCTGCTTTTCAGTCAGCCCAGCGGGCATGGTGGCTTGCGCCTGCTCAACGGCCCTGCGCTCGATGGCGTTGAAATTCTCCAACGTGATTCGCGTGGGGTTATCGATGAATCCCCGCCACTGGCCCCCGGGGCCGAAGAAAGAACGAAACCGGCGTTGGTAGTCCCGGATGTCCAGGTTGCCGTTATTGGCCAGGAGGCTGTCGGTCAGCACGCCAGTGGCAGCGCCATAGTGGCTGACATCACCAATGTCCTTGCCCTCATGGGCAAAGTAACCGAAGCCCTTGGTGTAATAGTCTGCCTTTGGTGGCAGGAATTCCGGTGCTTCGCCGCCAACCTCAGCGATACGCTCAGGGTTGTAGAGCCAGTGCAGGCCCAGGCTTGCGGCGTCGGCGACCCAGCCTCCGGCCAGGGCTGCTGTGATAGCGGCTTTTCTCTCGTTCGGAAGCTTGCTGACCATTGGGAGTCCTTGATGTTCGGTTTGTGAGTCCGCCCCGGAGGGTTATTCGATAGCTTCGCGGCTCTGGACTGTTTTCTTTTATGAGCAATTGTTCAAGAATGGTAGTAAGTTAGGGAATCGGTCAATAAATTTCCCGCTAATTCCAAAGTGTGTACGTGATCAAATTGTTAGATATTCATGAGCATTCGTTGACACAATGCGCTCCTGATCCACGTACAACAACGGTAAGCCGATAACGAACTTCGAGCCAGCGCCTGGTGTAACACCTTCCCGGTCCGGGTGTCTCTTCGTTATCACGTTCAAGGTAGAAAGGATTTTTTCATGACACTCAAGAAATGGATTCTGGTCGCGCTGATCGCGGCTGTGGTCACCGGGTTTATCGCCAGTGGCGGGAGTGAGCTCCTGACTCTCGAAAATCTGAAAGAAAACCAGCAGTCTCTCGGTAACTGGATTGATCAGAATCTGATGGTTGCGGTGCTGGGCTTTGTCGTTGTTTATATCGTGGTAACGGCGCTTTCGCTCCCCGGTGCTACCATCATGACCCTGGCCGGTGGTGCCTTTTTTGGCAATCTCTACGGTCTGGCTGCCGTTTCGATTGCGTCAACCATCGGCGCCTCACTCGCATTTCTTGTGGCCAGGTTCCTGATGCGGGATACCCTGCGCAAGCGCTACGGCGAGACGGTGGCCAAGATGGACCGGGGCATTGAAAAAGATGGTGCTTTCTACCTGGCAACCCTGCGCCTGGTGCCGGTTTTCCCCTTCTTCCTGATCAACCTGGCCATGGGCCTGACGGCCATGAAGCTTCGCACCTACGCACTGGTAAGCTGGATTGCCATGCTGCCAGGCACCTTCGTGTATGTGAACGCCGGTACCCAGCTGGGCCAGATCCAGTCCACCGGCGACATTGTCTCGGCCGATCTGCTGCTGTCCTTTGCCCTGTTGGGTCTGTTCCCGCTGATTGCCAAGTTTGTGGTGGGCTTTATTCGTCGGCGCAAGGTGTATGCCGGCTGGCAGAAGCCAGATCATTTTGATTACAACCTGCTGGTCATCGGCGGTGGCTCCGCCGGTCTGGTTTCCGCGTACATTGCAGCTGCAGTGAAAGCCAAGGTGGCGCTGATTGAGAAACACAAGATGGGTGGCGATTGCCTGAATACCGGCTGCGTGCCCTCCAAGGCCCTGATCCGCAGTGCCAAGGCGGCCGATACCCTTCGTCACGCCAACCGTTACGGCCTGGAATCAGTGCCCGTTAAAGGCTCATTCAAGAACATCATGGACCGGGTCAAGGATGTGATCGCGAAAGTGGAGCCCCACGACTCTCCGGAGCGCTACCGCAAGTTGGGCGTGGACTGCATTGCCGGCGAAGCCAGCTTTGTGTCGCCCTGGGAGCTTGAGGTCCGGCACAACGATGGCCGCACGGAGCGCCTGACCGCCCGCAGTATCGTTGTTGCTACTGGGGGCAAGCCGGCCGTACCTCCGATCCCCGGTCTCAATGACATGCAGCCGCTGACGTCCGATAACCTGTGGGAGCTGGAAGAACAGCCCGAGCGTCTGTTGGTGCTGGGCGGTGGTCCGATTGGCTCCGAACTCGCCCATGCGTTTGCCCGCCTGGGCAGCAAGGTGACTCAGGTGGAAATGGGCGAGCGCATTCTGGCCAGGGAAGATGAGGATGTCTCCGAACTGGTTCTGAAGCAGTTCCAGGCGGACGGCGTGGATGTCCGGCTGAAACATTCCGCCGCCGAGTTTCGTATAGAGGAAGGAGAGAAGGTTGCCTACTGCGAGCACGAGGGTGAGCGGGTACGCATTCCTTTCGATCAGGTGCTGGTTGCTGTTGGCCGTGCGGCCAACACCGCCGGCCTGAATCTGGAGCGGATTGGAGTGGATACCCTGCCGAACGGCACCGTGCCGGTGGAGGAGGACATGAGCCTGCGTTACCCGAACGTATTCGCCTGCGGCGACGTGGCGGGACCCTACCAGTTTACCCACGCCGCGGCGCATCAGGCCTGGTATGCAGCTGTGAATGGTCTGTTCGGACAGTTCAAGCGCTTCAAGGTGGACTACCGGGTGATGCCGTGGGTTACTTTTACTTCGCCGGAAGTGGCGCGGGTGGGACTTAGCGAAGCCGAAGCAAAAGCGCAGGGTGTCGCCTACGAAGTGACCCGTTATGGTATCGACGATCTGGACCGGGCTATTGCGGAGAGCGAGGACCACGGCTTCATCAAGGTTCTGACCCCGCCGGGCAAGGACAAGATCCTGGGTGCTGTGGTGGTAGGCACACACGCAGGCGAAATCCTGGCCGAATTTACCCTGGCGATGAAACACGGCCTGGGCCTCAACAAGATTCTGGGCACCATTCATCCATACCCGACCTGGAACGAGTCGGCCAAATACGCCGCCGGCGAATGGAAACGCGCTCATGCGCCTGAAGGCATCCTGAAGCTGCTGGAGAAACTGCACGGCTGGCGCCGTGGGAAAAACACGAATACACCGAGGAGCATTTATGCCCCTGATTGAAACCAGAACGGCCCGGAAACAACGCATTCCGGCCGTGGAAGTCCTGGAACCCCGGGCCCGCGACAGCTGGACCCACACCCGCAACGGAGACCCGCGTGGTTACATTGATGCCGACAAGCTCAAAGAGCTCTGGATCCACACCGGTACCGCATGCAATCTGGCCTGCCCGTTTTGTCTGGAGGGGTCGCACCCCGGCGATGGCCGCATTCCGGGCATGAAACTGAGTGACGTAAAACCGTTTATCCACGAAGCCATCGACATGGGCGTGGAGCAGTTTTCCTTCACTGGTGGCGAGCCCTTTGTGATCCGCGACTTCGTCAATATCCTGGACTACGCCAGCCAGCACCGGCCCTGCTTCGTGCTCACCAACGCCACCGAGCCACTGCATAAGCGTCAGCATCAGGTGTTGCCCTTGCTGGACAACCCCTACCCGATCCATTTCCGGGTCAGCCTGGATTTCCCCGACCGGGCCCGGCACGACAAGGACCGCGGCGACGGCAGCTTTCATGAGGCCCTCAAGGGCATCCGTTGGCTGATCGAAAAGGGATTCAAGGTGTCCATCGCCCGCCAGACCGACCCGGAGGAAATCCCTGCGGACGTCGAAGCCGCGTTCCGTGAGATCTTCCGGGAATGGGGCATTCCGGAGGACCTGGCGTTTACCGCGTTTCCGGATCTGGGGACGCCGGGCTCGGAAGACGGAAGCCCGGAGATTACCGAGACGTGTATGGAGAAGTATCCGACGAAGGAATCCCGGTCGCACTTTATGTGCACCTATACGCGGATGCTGGTGAAGAAGGGTGATCAGGTTCGGGTTTATGCCTGCACGCTGGTGGATGATGACCCGCAGTATGACCTGGGGGGGACGCTGGCTGAGAGTATGGATGAGCGCATTATGTTGCGGCATCACCGGTGTTTTTCCTGTTACCGCTTTGGGGCCAGCTGTTCGGCTCCTGCCTGAGTTTTGGTTCTGGGCCTCTTAGGACTGATGGCTGGTCATTGGCGGCCTGGGAGGTGAGATTTTTTCCCTTGGGAAAAACAACTCGCTTCGCTCAGACATCTTTTTCCTGGCGGGAAAAAATCTCACCACCCAGACCGCGGGTAGGGCTTTGCCATTCGGTTACTGAGTGGAAAGAAAAGAAAGATGAAAGGTCCGATAGAAGGGCCGTCAGAGCTGGTTGGAGCCCATTCCCGTTGCCGGGGATGCCAACAACGAGGTTGAACAAGGGTCAGGCCGGATGGGGTTTCAAAAAATGTGGAGCGCCAGGGATGGCGCGACCAAGCCCCCCATGGATGGGTTCACGGGCGTTTTTTTGAAACCCCATCCGGCCTGTCCCGAAAGGCACCCAAACCAGAAACCCCGGAATAAGCCCCGGAAGACGACAAAGAACAAAGGAAAGAAAACATGAACTTCACAGAGGCCTCCCTGTTCTGGGGTTTCCTGCTGGTCTACGGCGTGGTGATGTATGTGCTGTCGCCCAAGAGCAAGAACGCGAACTCTTTCTATAAGGGCGCCGATGACCAGGGTAACCCGGTGGGTCAGTGGTCGCTGACGGCGAGTATTTTCATCAGCTGGATTTTTGCCAAGTCGGTGACCAACGCGGCGAACCTGGGGGCGGCCTATGGCGTGGTGGGCGGTCTGGCTTATGCAAGTTACTGGTTGTCGATTCCGGTGGCGGGCTATGTCATCTACCTGATCCGGACTCAGACCGGGGCCAAGAGTCTGCAGGATTTCCTGACTTCCCGGTTTGGTCGGCTGGCGAGCCTGGCGTTTGCGGCGGCGATTCTGATTCGGCTTTATAACGAGGTCTGGAGTAACACCGCGGTGGTGGGCGGCTATTTCGGGTTGCCCGGTGAGTGGGAGTATTACGCGGCGGCGATGCTGTTTACGGTGTTTACGCTTGCCTACAGCCTGAAGGGTGGGCTGCGGTCGTCGATTTTTACCGATGTGATTCAGGCGTTCGTGTTTGTGTTCTTTGTGGGGGCGGTGTTGTTCCTCATCATCCCCGCCAACGATACCAGTGCCCTGCTGACCAACGGCGAGTTCCGGCTTAATGCCGGGTTTGATCTGCTGTTGGTGGCGTTGCTGCAGCTGTTCAGCTATCCGTTCCACGATCCGGTGCTGACCGACCGGGGCTTTGTGAACAGGGAAAAGACCATGCTCAAGAGCTTTGTGGTGGCCGGGCTGCTGGGCTTCGTAGCGGTGTTTATCTTCAGTCTGGTGGGTGTGCACGCCCGGCTTAACGGCATTGAGGCCATGGGTAACGCGCCCGCGGCAGTAGGCCAGTCCCTGGGGCTGGCGGCATTGTTCTTCATGAGTGTGGTGATGATGACCTCGGCTGGTTCCACTCTGGATTCCACCTTTACTTCACTGGCCAAGTCCCTGGCAGTGGATCTGCCTCGCCTGGCGCGGCGTGCGTCGGACAAGCTGCCGAGCATGAGGGTGGGTGCCGTGGTGATGGTGATTTTTGCGTTCCTGGGTAACCTGCCGATGTTTGCCGGCACCGACATCCTCAAGGCCACCACCATTTCCGGGACGATGGTCATGGGCCTGGCGCCGGTATTCCTGTTCTACGGTTTCACCAAGTGGTCGCCCTGGAGTTTCCATCTGAGTTTCTGGACCGGTCTGGGCCTGGGCGTGTTGCTGGCGGTTGGTCTGATTCCGGCGAGCTGGGCCATTGGCGATGGCAAGTACGCCATGTTGCTGGGCGTGAACGCCTATGGCTTTCTGATCTGTACGGCCGGCTTCTTTGCGCCCCTGTTGCTCCGAAGGCTTGCCGGGCGCTCCCTGGCAGCGGGTGAGGTCTGAGATCATGAGCGAAGGTCGCAGCTGTCCACTGGCGTACCGCTATTCTGCCGAAGATCTGTGTCGGGAGCCGCGCACGGTCTCCGAGGACGTGCTCTATATCATCGGCGGGCTCTATGGGAATCCCTGGGCCCTGGATGAGATCGAACAGATGGCGCTGGCGGAGGAGAGGCAGGGACACCGGGTGAAGCTGGTGTTCAATGGCGATTTCAATTGGTTCAACGCCAGCGACAGCCTGTTCCGGACCATCAATAATCGGGTGCTGGATCACACGGTTTCCCTTGGCAATGTGGATTACGAACTGGCGAACCCCAGCGCCGGTGCCGGTTGTGGCTGTGCCTACCCGGATTTTGTTGATCAGGGCGTGGTGGAACGCTCGAACCGGATCATGGAACGGCTCCAGGGTATTGCCGTCGAGCATCCGGATATCCAGCGGCGATTGTCATTGTTACCAAGGTATCGCTGCCTGATCTTTGGAGGCCTAAAGGTTTTGGTGGTGCACGGGGATCTGGACTCCCTGGCCGGTTGGGGCCTCGCTCACGAATCCTTTAGCGAGGGGAACGACGGCAAGCTTACCGAGTGGTTCCTGGTCTCGGGGGCCGATGTAGTTGCCTCCACTCACACCTGCCTGCCGGTGCTCTGGTCGGGACTGGTGGGTGAGCAGAGCCGGGTGGTGGTGAACAACGGCTCTGCGGGCATGGGCAACCTGCAGTCCGATCCGCGCGGGCTGATTACCCGGATCGGCTTCTCCAGCCCCGTCACTGAGCCTGTTGCCGGCATTGAGCGGCACGGGCTGAATGTGTCACTGCTGCCGGTGTGCTATTCCCTTGAGGCCTGGTTGCCGGAGTTTGACCGGTTATGGCCGGCCGGCTCGCCCGCCGCCGTGTCCTATCGGAACCGGATTCGGAATGGCACCTCCCTGCATGCCGACGATGTGATTTTCCCTTCATCAATTTAACAATTTTGTCACTGGCGAATGCTTCAATCCGGTCTATTCTGAAAGAGTGAGCTGGGGCCTTGCCGTGGGCGGGTTCCGGGGCCAACTTGAAATATATTTTGTGGTCTATATAATTCACCACTAACTTTTGCCACGAACTGATCACGTTATGACATCAGAAGGATCGAATACCACCGCCATCACGCTTCGCACACCGGTGAAGGATGATGGCTACAGGCTCCACCAGCTGGTGGCCGAGTGCCCGCCGCTGGACCCCAACTCGATTTACTGCAACCTGTTGCAGTGCAGCCACTTTGCCGAAACCGGCGTGGCCGCGGAGAAGGAAGGCGATCTGGTCGGCTTTATCTCCGGATACATCCCTCCCCAACAGCCCGAAACCGTGTTTGTCTGGCAGGTGGCGGTTCACGAAAAAGGTCGTGGACAGGGCCTCGCCAAGCGGATGCTGAAAGAAATCGTTGGTCGTGATGCGTGCAAGAATGTCACCCACATGGAGACGACCATCACAGAAGACAACGAGGCCTCATGGGCGCTGTTCCGTTCATTCGCCCGTGATATGGGAGCCGAGCTCACCTACCACGAGCACTTCGAGAAAGAGACCCACTTCGGCGGAAACCATGATTCCGAGTTTCTGCTGCGTATCGGGCCTTTCACGAAGCCAGTCTGAGAGCCGCGGTCCAGGATCGGCCCCGTCATCTGATTGCGGGGCTGTGAACGACTGTAAAGCTGTGATTTGAATTAGCCGGCAGACCACTGAGGTAGGTCTGTCAAAAGGCTTTAATCAACGCACGGTGGGCCTTTTACGAACGCATCCGTAAGTATTGCTAAGCCGCCGCGCATCTACCTCGAACCTGACATGCTAAGAGGCAAGACGATGGAAATTTTCAAGTCGACTGAATCCGAAGTACGTGTATACAGCCGTGCGTTTCCGGTTATCTTCAACCGCGCCAAGAACGCGCATCTGTATACCGAAGATGGCAAGGAATACCTGGACTTTCTCGCTGGCGCCGGTTCCCTGAACTACGGCCACAACAACGATACCCTGAAGAAAGCACTGCTTGAATACATCGAGGCAGATGGCGTAAGCCAGGGCCTGGACATGTTTACCACGGCCAAGCACGACTTCATGGAAGCCTATAAGAAGCACATCCTGGATCCCCGCGGCCTGGACTACAAAATGCAGTTTACCGGCCCCACCGGCACCAACTGTGTCGAAGCGGCCCTGAAACTGGCCCGCAAGGTGAAAGGCCGCAGTGGCATTATTTCCTTCACCAATGGTTTCCACGGCGTCACCATGGGTGCCGTTGCCACCACCGGTAACAAGCACCACCGGGGCGGTGTTGGTACGCCGCTGGGTAATGTCGATTTCATGTTCTACGACGGCTACCTGGGCGATGATGTCGATACCCTGGCGATCATGGACAAACTGCTGAGCGACGGCTCTTCGGGCTTCGAACTGCCAGCGGCGGTGATTGTGGAAGCCGTCCAGGGCGAGGGTGGTCTGAACGCCTGTCGCGCGGAATGGCTGAAGGGTCTGTCTGAGCTTTGCAAGAAGCACGACATCCTGCTGATTCTGGATGACATCCAGGCGGGTAATGGCCGCACCGGTGAGTTCTTCAGTTTTGAATTCGCCGGCATCAAGCCGGACATCGTAACGGTTTCCAAGTCCCTCAGTGGCTATGGTCTGCCAATGGCGCTGGTGTTGTTCAAGCCGGAGCTGGATGTCTGGGATCCGGGCGAGCACAACGGTACCTTCCGTGGTAACAACATGGCCTTCATCACTGCCCGTGCCGCGGTTGAGAACTACTGGAAGGACGACGCCTTCGCCAACGAGGTCAAAGCCAAGACCAAGGTGCTGGGCGATGCGCTGCAGGCGATTTGCGACAAGTACCCCGGTCAGTTCAAAATGAAGGGGCGCGGTTTGATGCGTGGTATTGAAGCAACCCACGCGGACATCACAGGCCCGATTACCAAACGTGCCTTCGAGCACGGCCTGATCATCGAGACCAGTGGTCCGAATGATGAAGTCATCAAGTGCCTGATGCCGTTGACGACCAGCGAGGAAGACCTGAAGAAAGGGGCTGCCCTGCTGGCGAAAAGTGTGGACGAAATCATGCAGGAAGGGCTCAGCGAGGCGTCGTAAGGCGCCCGCACTTCCGGACATACATGCTGCAGGATAGCAAAGGCAAGATTATGACCAGCCAACTACATACCGTTGAAAAAATCGGCGGCACCTCGATGAGTAACTACGAGGCCGTCCGTGACAATATCATTATCGGTAATCGCAAGAAGGACAATCTGTACCAGCGCATTTTTGTGGTCTCTGCCTACGGTGGCGTGACCAACGAGTTGCTGGAACACAAGAAGACCGGTGAGCCGGGCGTCTATGCCCTGTTTGCGGATGCCGAGTCGGACTGGGCCTGGGGCGACGACCTCACCAAACTGGTCAAGTTTCTGACTGATATCAACGGTGAGCTGTTCGAAGACCCGATGCTCAAGCAGCAGGCGGACCAGTTCATCACCGACCGCATCGAGGGTGTGCGGGGCTGCCTGATCGACCTGCAGCGCCTGTGTTCCTACGGCCAGTTCCAGCTGGAAGAGCATCTGCTCACTGTACGTGAAATGCTGGCCGGCATCGGTGAGGCCCACAGTGCCTTCAACACCGCCCTGAAGCTCCAGCAGGAAGGCATCAATGCCCGCTTCGTGGATCTGACCGGCTGGCGCGACAACGAGCTGCTGCCGCTTGACGAGAAGCTCAAGCAGGCCTTCGATGCCGTGGACCTGAGCCGCGAACTGCCGATCGTGACCGGTTATGCCCAGTGTAAAGAAGGTCTGATGCGGACCTTCGACCGCGGCTACAGTGAGATGACCTTCAGCCGGGTGGCCGTGATCACCGAGGCCCGCGAGGCGATCATCCACAAGGAATACCATCTGAGCTCTGCCGATCCCAACATCGTTGGCGCGGACAAGGTGGTACCCCTGGGCCGCACCAACTACGACGTGGCAGACCAGCTGGCCAACCTGGGCATGGAGGCGATCCATCCCCGTGCCGGCAAGGGCATGCGCCAGAACGAGATTCCGCTGCGGGTGATGAATACCTTTGAACCGGAGCACACCGGTACCCTGATCACCGGCGATTACGTCAGTGAGAAACCCCAGGTGGAGATCATTGCCGGCGCCAAGGGTGTGTTTGCCGTGGAAGTGTTCGATCAGGACATGCAGGGCGAGCCCGGTTCCGACCGCCGTATCCTGGATGTGTTGAGCCGTTTCAAGGTTCGGTTCATGTCCAAGGACACCAACGCCAACACCATCACCCATTACGTGGGCAGCACGCTCAAACACGTCAAGCGGGTGGTCAAGGCGCTGAAGGAAGAGTTCCCCAATGCCGAGATCAACACCCGGAAAGTGGCTGTGGTTTCGGCGATCGGCAGCGATATGAAGGTTCCGGGCATTCTGTCCCGCTCCGTCAAGGCGCTGGCTGATGAGGAAATCAGCGTTCTGGCGTTGCACCAGTGCATGCGTCAGGTGGATATCCAGTTTGTGGTGGATGAGGATGACTACGAGAAGGCGATCGTAGCTCTGCACGGCGTTCTCATCGAGCCCCATAATCACGAGTACGCCATTGTCGCAGCCTGAGCTGCCATAGCTTTGCAGGCGATGCCCACAGGCCGACCGCTCGTGTCGCCTGTGGGTTTTTACTGACCCTCCCCCGGTAAATCCATCAGCTTCTCCACGTCGTATTCCCTGATGTAAATTTTGACCGGTACCTTAGCCATGCGAACGACTGAACGGCTGGGACCGTCTCCGACAACGCCCAACGATGGTGAAAGGGATTCCCTGGTCGGGCTGTACTTCAGGGATGCGTCCCGGTATGAACTGTTGACAGACGAGGCTGAACGCCGCCTCTCCCGCAAACTGACTCTGTGTTACCAAATCATCGGTACCGAACTGGCCCTTCCGGAGGAAACCCCGCAGACGTTCCGGGAAGTGATTGGTAGCCTCGGAGATGCCTGTGCGTTTTCCTCCCGATGTCGTCGGGCGTTCCACCTCGCCACGGCCTGCCGGCGCAAGCTCATCCAGAGCAACCTGCGCCTGGCGGTGCACATCGCCCGTCGCTACGGGCAGCATGGCATCCCCATGTCAGACCTGATTCAGGATGCGAACGTGGGCCTGATCAAGGCCGTGGAGCGGTTTGATCCCACCAAGGGCTTCCGCTTCTCCACCTACGCCTACTGGTGGATCAGTGAGGAGGTCAAACGCTGCCTGCAGCGCGGCACCCGTCTGGTGCATACGCCGGAAAACGTGGTCGATGAAATCCGTCAGCTGCAGAAGCTGTCTTTGAGGCTGCACCAGAGCCTGGGTCGGACGCCGTCCCAGACCGAGCTGGCTCGCGAGATGGAAGCCAGCCCGTCCAGGATTGGCGAACTGAGAGCCCTGGCAACCAGGGAGCTGTCTACGGATGTTCCGCTGGTGGAAGACGGTTCGGTCACCCTTGGCGATAGCCTGGACGCCGGCGATCAGATGGCGCCCGATCACCCGATGTCTGATCGCGATCGCCGACGGACGCTCAAATCCATGCTCAGCGAGCTGAGTGATCGGGAGAAGGACATCCTGTCGCGTCGCTACGGTCTTGGTCTGCCGGAACCGGAAACCCTGCAGGTGATCTCCGATGATCTGGGTATCAGCCGGGAGCGGGTGCGCCAGATTGAGAAGACCGCATTGAGGAAACTGCAAAGTCGCTACGAAACACCTGAAGACGCCTTCGGAGCCTGATCGTTCATCAGGCTCCGCACTTCCCGGAAAGACTCAGTGCGCCGCGTGGAGAAGGAAAAACCAGGCGGCCGCTGTGAGCTGACAAACTACAACCACCGAGGTAAGAAGAAGTCGAAGCCGCAAATACCAGGCGGGCCAGTAAACCTTCATCCAGCGGGCGTCCACCATGTAGAGCGCCAGATAGGCGATGGTGTAGAGCACAATCTGACCGGTTACCGGCAACAGCAAGCCGAGGCCTGCTGAGACAAAAAATACCTGGCTAAGCAGTATGGTAACGATGGGCGAGAGGGGATAGGAGCAGTTGTCCAACTGCATGGCAATGGGCCAGTAGACGCCAGCCATGAAGGCCAGGATACCGGCACTGTACAGATAGAAATAGCCCAGCAGCGCCACGCTGTACTGAGGCATCAAGAACAGCCCTGCGAGAAGGCCGATAAAAGGAACCAGCCCCGCGATGCCAACAAGGATGGCGAGTCTTGCTACTGCAATCACGGTTTCTGCCTCTGAACCCGGATTCTCATGGGTTCAACTTCTGAAGGTTCCATGCCAACCATTTCGTGGTAGGCGGAAGGGTGCACAACCTGGGTTTCACGGATATCAAAAGAAGCCAGGGTATCCTGGATTTGCCAGGCGCTTCGGAACAGTGAGGTAGTGCCGTTTTTTTCAGAGAGCAACAGAGGTTGGTCATCAATGCTGAGGCGCGCCATGTAATGTTGGCCCTCAAGCGAAAGGATCTCAAGCAGGTCGATTACCGGACTCTGCATGCTTCTGAGTTGGTCGAGGGTGATTCGCACAGACAAGCTCCGTGATTCATAACACTCCAGAACTTACGACCCCTCAGCCTATTGAGATCATTGGCTCAGTAAATAGCACTCCCGATGTTGTGGGCACGCCACCAGATGGTCGTTCACCATGCCCGTTGCCTGCATAAACGCGTAGACGATGGTAGGACCGACAAAGGTGAACCCGGCGCGTTTCAGGGCTTTCGACATGGCTTCGGATTCCGGCGTGGCCGTGGGAACCTCGGAAAAGGAGCGCCAGCGGTTCTGGATCGGCTGGTGTTCAACGAAGGACCAGAGAAAGTCACTGAACCCTGTGCCTTTATCACGCAAATCCAGATAGCCCCGGGCATTCTTGATGATTGACTGTACCTTCAGCCGGTTGCGGATAATGCCCGGGTCGCTGAGCAGCGCCTCAACCGTGCTCTCGTCGTATCGCACGATCTTCTCCGGATCGAAGTGATCGTAAGCCGCGCGATAGTTCTCCTGTTTTCGCAGGATGGTGATCCAGCTCAGGCCGGCCTGTTGACCGTCCAGGCAGAGTTTTTCGAACAAGGCGAGATCGTCGTATTCGGGGCGGCCCCACACGGTGTCGTGATAGTGCACGTAGAGTGGGTCGTCGCCACACCATGGGCAGCGTTCCGGGGTGTCCATAAACTGACCTGTTTTATCTGTGTCTGGCCCGAGTCACGGGGTTTTGCAACGGATAGTGCGCTGGAACAGTGGCTCCCAGGAGGCCTCGATGGGTTCCGCATCCACCAGTGAGAAATCGTGGGGCGGCGGTTCAAGCAAGGTAATTTCCGGCCATACCGGCCGGCTTCCCCGAAACACCACGGTTACCAGGTAGCCCTCAATGTAGCAGCAGGCGGCTTGCCAGTCCTGTTCCGGCTGGTCGCCGTAGATCTCGAAATTCTTGCGCACCTCCAGGGTCTGGAGGTTGCCGGCAATGCCGCGCCCGGTTGCCTTCAGCCAGGCTTCTTTGAGGGTCCAGACCTTGAGGAAGGTATTCGAGTCGTCTTCCCGGAACAGCCATTCCTGTTCGACCGGGGAGAACCAGCGTTTGACCACTTTCTGCCACTGGGCATGGCGCTGGCAGGGCTCGAGATCCAGTCCGATGGGTGAATCTGCCCGAGTGGCGCAGGCGGAGAGGCCCTGGCTATGGCTGAGAGACAACCGCCAGCCTTCGGGCGTACCGGAAGCGTTAGGGCGGCCGGCCACCGGGCAGCAATGGTTGGGCGGAACCATGGCGGATTTGCCAATGGCCTGGCGAATAAGCCAGCGACTGGACAGGTATTCCCGCTCCCGGGGGCCACTGAATTTGCCTACGGTCTCGCGTTCATAGTCGGTCAGCCAGGCCGGGTGGGCGATCTCGGGCCCATCTGTCTGGTGGCAAAGCCAGACAGATGGGCGGTTATCAGGGCTGAAGTCGTTGGATGAGCCAGCCATCGCCGTCCCTCACATATTCAAAGCGGTCATGGAGCCGGCTGGGCCGGCCCTGCCAGAACTCGATACGGTCGGGGACAATGCGATAACCACCCCAGAAACTTGGGAGGGGCACTTCGCCGTCACTGAATTTGCGTTTGATTTCGGCCACCTTCTGTTCGAGCAGCCCTCGGGACGTGATGGCCTTGCTCTGTTCGGATACCCAGGCGCCAATCTGACTGCCCCGGGGGCGTGATGCAAAGTAGCGCAGGGATTCTGCCTTGCTTACCTTCTCAACGGCGCCCTGGATCCGTACCTGACGATTCAGTCCGATCCAGGGAAATAGCAGGGCTGCCTGGGGGTTCTCTTCCATTTCCCGCGCCTTCCGGCTGCCGTAGTTGGTGTAGAAGACAAAACCCTCGTCGTCGAAGTATTTCAGCAAGACCGTGCGCAGGTCCGGCATGCCATCCTGACCTGTGGTCGCCAGCGACATGGCGTTGGGCTCGAGAATGCCTGCCTCCCGGGCATCTTCAAACCAGACCTGGAACTGCCTGACCGGATTACTGTCCAGCGCATCGCGATCCAGCCCTTCACTCTCGAAATCACGACGCATATCGCCGATATCCATAATGCTCCCTCTCATTCGAGTTTTACTGGCCCGCGATAAATACGATTCCGAAGCATATCGGGTTCAGGCCTGTCTGTCAGCGATGCTTATGTCGGAGACGGTTACATAAAGCCAACAATAGAATGAGACCAAATTCACACTTAGCCCGTATCTAACCTGACGTTGATATAGGTCAGCATTGAGCAACCGGGAAACCTGACCCGTTCAAACACACCAATAAAAGGTCGAACGAGATGATGTCCGAATACGATTTGCCCCTTGTGGCTGCCTCCTTTCTGGTCGCTGTGCTGGCTGCGTACGCTGCCCTGTTCTTCGGCGCCAGGTTGACCAACGCCAAAGACGGCGAGCGCCGAAAATGGCTGGCCGCTGGTGCCGTGTTGATGGGAACCGGCGTCTGGACCATGCACTTTGTCGGAATGCGTGCTATGCCGATGGATGTCGCCATGACGTTCGATGTCCTGATGACGGCGGTTTCGTGGCTCGCGGCTGTGGTTGCCTCCGGCATTGCCCTGCATATTATCGGGCGGGAGCGATTGGGAGCGCCTCTGTTTGCTGGTGCGACGCTCTTCATGGCCGGCGGCATTGTTGTCATGCATTACCTGGGAATGTACGCGATGCGAATGTCTGCGCCGCCGACATTCAACATTGGATTTCTTGCCGTTTCCATCGTGATTGCCGTTGTCGCATCCGGTGTCGCGCTTGCCCTGTGCCGAAAGCTTCAGGGCATGGACGGAGCGGGATCCCTGGCCATTCAGTTTGTGGCAGCCCTGGTGATGGCTGCAGCAATCTGTGGCATGCACTACACCGGTATGATGGCGATGATTTTCCCTGAAGGCGCTGTCCCTGCCGCTGACAATGGCTTGCGCGGTGATTGGATGGGGATCCCTCTGGCCCTCTTCTGTGCAGCCCTGCTCGGCGTTGCATTGGTGGTGACTGTTCTCGATGTAAAACATCAGCGTGACGCCGCCGTACGCAAGGCGGAAGAGGATCAGCGAGTGGCAGAGTTGGCCTTTGTCGACACGGTGACCGGCCTGCCCAACCGTTCAGCACTGGAGGAACGTCTGCTGGATATCCTTGCCCGGGACAACGCCGGCGGTAACCCGTTTGCCCTGATTTATCTGGATATTGCCAACTTCCGGGAGCTTTCCAGCGGCATGGGTGAGGAATCGCTGAATACGGTGGTCAAGGAAATCAGTGCGGCGCTGCTTGACCAGATGTCGGACCCGGTCTATCTGGCCCGGTATTCAGCCAGCGCCTTCTTTGCCCTGGTGCCCGATCATGAGGACAGCCAGCACGCGTTCATGTACAAACGGCTCCGCCAGATCAATGAGCGTATTGGTACTCCGGCTATGCCGGTCACCTGGCGTGTCGGCCAGTCTGCTTACCCGGCAACCGGAAATTCAACGCGCAAGCTGGTCCGCGCTGCCATGGTACCAAGAGACCCCGAAGAGATTGGCCAGTTTTCCAACATGGTCACTGACCCGGAGCTGGTGTTACCGGGTCATAAGCTCCAGAGCTGACAAACCGGCACAAGGCCGACTATCCTTGTGGACAGGCAGGTGGGCAAGATTGCCCCGGGAATCCGCCGGTTATAAGGAGATGTCTGTGGCCCAGAGCCGTAAAAGCAGTCGCATGCCCAGGAATCTGTTGATCGGATTCCTGGCACTTCTGATTCTGTACACCCTGGCAGGGTTCCTGCTGCTTCCCTGGTGGCTGGAGCGGCTGGTGCCAGAGCAGCTGGACCAGCGCATGGGCTGGCAGGCAGAAATCACCGATATCCGTACCAATCCCTTTACCCTTCGGGTAGAAGCTCTGGGACTGTCTGCGGCCGATGCGGATGGCGAGCAGGTGGTTGGCTTTGACCGGCTCATGGTGGACATGAATTTTTTCCAGCTGATTCGGGGAATTGCCGGTTTTGAAGGTATTCAGCTGGACGAGCCTTACGTTCGGGTAGACCTCCTGGAGGATTACAGCGTTAATTTTGCCAGGGACTGGCAGGCGGCCAATCCGAAGGCCGTTCAGGACGAGCGCCCGTCCGCGCAAGCCGAGGAAACCGGCCCACCCAGGCTCTATTTTGGTCAAATTGCGCTGAACGGCGGCGAAATGCTGTTCCGGGACTTCACCAAGCAGGAAATGGCAGAGTTTCGGATTACCCCGCTGGATCTGACACTGAACGACCTCGCCACCTGGCAACGGGAAGGGCAGGACAGCGATTACTCCCTGCTGGCGGCTTTGGGTAGCCAGACGGTCGAGTGGCAAGGGGATCTGAGTGTCGCGCCATTCTATTCCAACGGTACCCTCAAAGTGTCGGCGGTGGGCTATGAAACCCTGGCGCACTTTCTGGCGCCGTTTTTCCCCTACGACCTGCGTGGCGGCAGCGTTACTCTCAGCTCGGACTATGAAATCCAGGCCGGAGACGCCTTTTACCTGGAAACGACCAACGGTCAGCTGAAACTCGAGAATCTTGCCGTCGCCCTGGATGAGCAGAGTGATCAGGCCAGGCTGACGAACGCCCTGCTGTCGGTGGATGCCATCGGTTTCGACCTCAACCGGAGGGAGGTCCGTATCGGCCAGGTGTCCCTGGACAAGCTCGATCTCGCCCTGGCGCGCAGTGCAGCGGGGGAAATCGACTGGTTGGCGCCGCTGGCCTCCGAACAGGGAGAGGCTGAAAGCGCAGACGACGCATCGTCTGCCGGGCAGCCGTTCCGCTGGTCAGTCGCGGGCCTGGCGCTCTCCGACGGTCGGGTTTTCTGGCAGGACAGTCAGCCGGAGACGGCGGCTGAAATTGCTCTTGAGCAACTCTCGGTTTCGGTAGGGCGGATAAGTCACGAGCTGGAGGAACCGGTTACTTACGAAGCCCGGGGAACCCTGGCCAGTGGTGGGCAGTTGTCGCTGAATGGCCAGGTTACGCCCGCGCCATTTACCCTGGAAGCGGCCATATCCGGGAGCGGTGTCGCGCTGGCGGCCTTCGAGCCATACGTGCAGGAGGGTGCCAACCTCGCCATAACCAACGGTACTCTGGGCCTCGATGGCAATCTGGACCTCGATGGCCAACAGGACCCGCTCACCGGCACCTTCAGCGGAACTGCGGAAGTGGCCGGCCTGGACCTGAAACTGCCTGACAGTTCCGGATCGCTGGTGTCATGGCAAACGTTGCGCCTGGCGCCGATTGAATACAACGTCCACCCTGCCCGGTTGGAAATCGGCACTGTGACCCTGGGCCAGCCGAGGATCAACATTGTCCGCAATACCAACAGCGTCCATAACGTGGAGCGCATTGCCAAGGGGGCCGGTTCCGCCGGGGAACAAGAACCGGCCCCGGAGGCCGCAGAGGGAACCGGCGACTCCGAGCCCGAATTCATTTTCCGCATTGGACAGCTGATGCTTGAGAACGGTGAGCTGGCCTACACCGATCGTACGCTGGATCCCGCCTTCACCACATCGCTTGGTGAGCTGAATGGCAGCGTAACCGGATTGAGCAACATTTCCCCGCAGCAGGGCAAGGTATCCATAAGGGGCCGGGTCGGCGGCGTGGCGGACCTCGATTTTGAAGGCACCATTGGGACCCTCGGCACCGAGGATGTCAGCGATCTCCGGTTGATCATGCAGGATCTGTCGCTACCGGCGCTGTCGCCGTATTTCGGGCGATACCTGGGCTACGGCGTGGACAGTGGCAAGCTGAATCTTAACCTGGATTACGAGATTGCCGGCTCACGAATCGATGCCTCCAACCTGGTGGTGATGGATCGGCTGGAACTGGGTTCCGCCATAGCCAGCGACGACGCCGTCAATGCGCCGGTCAAACTGGGTCTGGCCCTGCTCAGGGACAGCAAAGGGGTTATTGAAGTGGACCTGCCGATCAGCGGCGACCTGTCCGACCCGGACTTCAGTGTCGGCAAGGTGGTGATGCGGGCATTCGTAAACCTGTTGGCGAAGGCCGCGGCGTCACCGTTCAGTATGCTTGGTTCGATTGCGGAGCTGGCCGGGTTGAGCGGGGAAGAGTTGGGCAAGGTGAGCTTTGTTCCCGGCAGTATCCAGCTGGCCGAGGGTGAGGCCGAAAAGCTGGCGGCGTTGGCGGACGCCTTGCTGGAACGCCCGGACCTGTTGCTGAATATTCGGGGTAATGTTGAGCCCCAGGCTGACGGACTTGCGCTGTTGCGGGACGATCTGACCGCTGGTGGTGAACAGGAACTGTCCGAGGAAGAGTGGCAGGAGGCCCGGGAAGCCTATCTGGCCGGTGAGCGGTCACTGGCGCCGGAAGCATTGAGTAACCTGGCCTCCTCACGAGGGGTAACCTTGCGGAATGTCCTGCAGCAAACGCACGGAGTACCGGCTGATCAGCTATTCCTGCTCGATCCGGCCCGTAATGCCGAAGTGGGTGGCGAAGGTAACGTGATCGTCGCCTTTAACCTGGATGTGCGTTGACCTCAGGGTGCCTCGAAGCTGGTCAGAAAGCCCGCTGGTAACTGGAGCCCCCAGTTTTCGACGAGTTGCCGGTATCGGCCATTGTCCACCGGTGGCGCCAACAGTTCGAGCATCTGGTCTGCACTGGCGGCGCCGCCCTTCCGGGCAATGATCCTGAGCTGGTAGCGCTGGTCCGGTTCACTCGATATCAGCAGTTTGTCCCAGTCTTCCGGATGCCTGGCCAGGTGCCGCTGCAGGTAGGAGTGACTGACAATCGCAACTTCCGCAACGGAAGGCCGATCGGCCTTTATCAGATTTATGTTGCGGCTGTGGCTGTCGGAAAATTCGATGTCGAATTTCTGCTCCAGCACGGAGTTGTCGGTTTCGTACCCGGTAAAACCGTAGTGATAGCCGGAAATAGCGACGATGGATCGCTTGTTCAGATCATCGAAGAATGAGGAATCTCTGCCGTCCTTTTTGAGAGCGACGTACAGTTCTTCGTCGGCCAGGATTGGACGGGTGATGTCCACGTCCTTCTCTGTCCAGCCCCAGTCTGGGCTTTCAAAGAAGATAACGTCGTAGAGCCCGGCATCGAAATCCAGGTATCGGCGCTTGGGAGAGGTATGAAACACCTGGAAGGAGACCGTTGGGTGGGCGTGTTCGAGTTCCTGAAGCAGGTCGCCCAGCAGGCCTGTGGCTTGCCCGCTACCGTCAACACTGGCGATCGGGGGAAAATGGTAAACGCCCACAGTGATTTCGGTTTCATCTGCCTGAATCGGCGCCGTTGCCAGCATAATAGAGGCAGCAAGGGTGGCCAGTAGTCTCAGAATGTGGGATCGAGCGGACACAATATTCCCGGTTATGTAACAATTGAATACGTATTCAGAATACCATGGGGATTTTGTGTACCTGAAGCAAAAGATTATGAACTAATGCAAAACAGGTCTGTAACCGATGGGTAATGTTGCCAGCCACTTTTTCGCCTATGTCTCCCGCTTGCGTTGGATCAAGCGTTGGGGGCTGATGCGCAATGCCATTGAGGAGAATGTGGCTACCCATTCCTGGGAGGTGGCAACCCTGGCCCATGCGCTTGCCATCATCCGCAACCGGCATTTCGGTGGCCAGGTGAACGCCGACCGTATTGCCGCAGCAGCGCTTTACCATGATGCGACGGAGGTGATTACCGGTGATATGCCGACACCGGTGAAATACCATTCAAAGGTGATGCGAGAGGCATTCGGGGACATCGAGCATAAGGCAGAGGCGGAACTGTTGGCGCTGTTGCCAGAGGACCTGCGAGAGGATTTTTCACCTTATGTTCGGGAGTCTCGGCTACCGGCAGAAGACCGGGAACTGATCAAGGCCGCCGACAGGCTGTCGGCGTGGCTCAAGTGCCAGGCGGAGATCAGGGCCGGCAACAAGGAGTTCGAGCCGGCCGCCCAACAGATCCGCAACCGCCTGGAGGAAGACGGATTGCCAGAGGTTGCCTATTTCCTGAAGGTATTCGCCCCCAGTTACGACCAACCCCTGGACAATCTCCTGGGTTGACGGGTTCTCGGGGCTTAGCTGTTGCCTGCCGCGCCGACCATCCCGCCGCGCAGGCCATCGCGCTGCAGATGCTGGCGAACCGTGTCCTCGGGGCTGCCGGCCAGTTCGCGGAACATGCCCATGGAGCCGAGCAGCGCTGAGGATTCGTAGGGTACGAACACCCGCTCGCCCTCTTTCGCCATATTGGGCAGAACCTTGATATAGCTCTGGCCCAGAAGGTAGCCAATAACCGTCTGCTTGTTCTCTTCAGAGTCGCCCATTGCGCTGAGTACCAGACGGATGGACTCCTGCTCACCCTGGGCCCGGAGAATGGCCGACTCCTTGTCGCCCTGGGCATTCAGAATGGCGGATTCGCGCTGGCCCTGTGCCATGGCGATAGCCGCCGACTTTTCCCCCTCGGCTTCGGTGACCGTGGCCCGGCGCTTGCGCTCTGCAGCCATCTGCAACCGCATGGCTTCCTCCACTTCTTCCGGCATGCTGATGTCCTGGACTTCCACCCGGGTAAGCTTGACGCCCCACTTGGAAGCGGCCTCTTCCATCTCGGCCTGGATGGCGTTGTTCACCTCGCTGCGGGATTCAAACAGCTTGTCCAGCTCCATCTTGCCCACCACCGAGCGCAGGGTGGTTTTGGCCAGAACCTCCACCGCCTGGCTCATGTTGGCGACTTCGTAAACGGCCCGGCGCGGGTCAATGATCTGGTAATACAGGGCGCCGTTGATCTTCACCGTGACGTTGTCGGTGGTCACCACCGGCTGTCCAGGGAAGTCCATAACCGTTTCCCGGCGGTCAATCCGGACCTCATCGCTCATCACCGGATGGTAGTCTTCGCCCATGCGGACGTAGCGAATCATGGTGATTGGGCGTGGCCGCTCGATGAAGGGGATGATGATGTTCACGCCACTTTCAAGAATGCGATTGAAAGAACCCAGCCGCTCAATGACCATGACTTCGGATTGGCGAACGATGACCAGTCCCTTGGCAATGATGAAGATGCCAATAGCGACCAGGATCAGGCTGATGATCAGCCCGGGTGAAAGATACTGTTCCATGCTTACTGTTCCTTGTGTGTGATCGTCTCAACAACGGCGGTCGTGCCGTCAAACTGTTTGAAAATGACGTCGGTTCCTTCCGGAAGGTCGGTTTCTCCGGTGTCAGTGACCCGCAGGCGATAGAAATCGCCGTTGACCTTGATGCCCGTGGCACCATCGAAATCCCGTTTCTGGGTCTGGTAACGCCGGCCCTGCTCCACTCCGGTTCCGGTCGTGCCATAGGCCACGCCTTTGGGAGAGAAGCGCGGTCGTATCCAGCGAATGGCGACAGGCACCAGGATTCCCGAGAACACCCCCATGCCGGCCAGCTGCCACTCAAATGGTACGCCCAGAAAAGCCAGCAAGGCAGTCAGCGCGGCGGCAATGCCCAGGGCCAGAAGTAACAGGACACCCGAGGCCAGTTCAGCCAGGCTCAGCACCAGCGCCAGGATCAGCCAGAAATGCGTAAGACTCCATTCCATAAAGAAAATCCACAGGTTTGGGGAAGGGGGAGGCTCGGTGTCGCGCACCGGCCGTCGGCAACGGATTGTACCGGAAAGCAGATGCCGCGTCAGAGGGTGGCCGGAGTGCCATGTGGCCTGGTTCACTAAAGCCATATCCCCCGGACGGGCAATTGTTAGAGTATCTGCTTTAATTGCCAGAGCACACAACAAGAGGTCCGTGACCATGAAGAATCTGAAGAACAAAGTTGCCGTTGTTACCGGTGCCGGCTCGGGTATCGGACGCGCGCTCGCGAAGTCCCTGGCGGACCTGGGCTGCCGGCTGGCGCTGTCTGACGTCAATGAGGCCGGCCTGGCGGAAACGGCGGAAGCGCTAGGGAATGCCGACGTGAAGACCTACCGGCTGGATGTCTCGGATCGGGATGCCATCTTTGCCCATGCCGAGGAGGTTGTAAAAGACTTTGGTCAGGTCAATCTGGTCATCAACAATGCGGGTGTGGCACTGTCTGCAACGGTACGTGAGATGACCGACGAGGACTTCAAATGGGTCATGGACATTGACTTCTGGGGTGTTGCCCACGGCACCCGTGCCTTCCTGCCACATCTGATTGCCTCGGGCGATGGCCATGTGGTGAATGTGTCCAGCGTGTTCGGACTGATCGGCGTGCCCAAACAGAGCGCCTACAACGCCGCCAAGTTTGCGGTACGCGGATTCACCGAAGCCCTCAGGCAGGAAATGAAGCTGGAAAACCAGCCGGTGGCGGTGAGTTGTGTGCACCCCGGTGGCATCCGCACCAACATTGCCAATGCCGCGCGTATGGGCAAGTCCGAGAATGCCGTCGCCCAGCGCAAGGGTTTCGACAAGCTCGCCATGACCACGCCCGAGAAAGCGGCGGAGACCATTGTGAAAGGCATCCTCAAGAACGAGTCCCGCATCCTGGTAGGCCCGGACGCCTGGGGTATCGACGCCATCAACCGTCTGCTGGGTTCGGCTTATCAGCCTTTGGTGGAACGCTTCTCCCGCAAGAACCTGTATGTCTGATGCGTGCGGCTGAGTGTCAGGGGCCCGTGAAGAACCGGGCCTGCTGTACATTTTACAAACAGTGTTTCGGGGCTATACTCGTAAGCTGATCCAAGGAAGAGTCAGCATGAATACGCCTCACCATTCCGACCTGGGGGCCACACTGGAACAGAGCCGCTCAGGTCTGCGCGACAGCCATCGCCGCTCGTTGATGCGGCTGCTTTTTCTGATCACTGGCTCGGCACTGGTGGTTTTCGCATGCCTGCAGATTCTCAATGGTTTCCTCTGGGTGGGCATTGGTGAACTCTGTGCCAGCGCGTTGCTGTTTTTCGGCGTCTGGCGCCTGAAATCCACGCCCTACCTGCAGCAATGGGTTTATGCCTATCTGGTGCCTCTGTTCGCATTTTTCCTCGTGATAATGCTGCTGCCAGAAGCCTCGGTGTCCGCTTTCGTCTGGGTGCTGATGATGCCGGTTCTTGCCTACCTGCTGCTCGGCAAGAAAGAAGGCATGATTCTCAGCGCGCCCTTCATGATCGTCGGCGGCGTTATCTACTACATCCACCTTGGCCAGGTCGGCAGCCCCCACGCGATGATCGATCTGCTCAACATGGTGTTGTGCGGTGCCCTGATGCTGGCCTTCATTCACTTGTATGAGGGCCGCCGCGAAGAGGCCGAGCAGCGCCTGGTGGATATGGCCCAGACTGATGCGCTGACCGGTCTCGCCAATCGCAGCAATTTCCAGGGCACATTGAATCGGACCATCGCCGAGTGTGATCGCAGCGGAGCCGGTTTTGCTCTCGTGGTCATGGACATTGACCACTTCAAGCTTGTGAACGACACCCTGGGCCACGAGGCCGGAGACTATGTTCTCAAAAACATCAGCCGATGCCTGACCGAGCGCCTGAGAAACACGGACTTCGTCGGCCGCCTCGGTGGCGAGGAGTTCGGCCTGATTCTGCGGGATGTGAAGCCGGCGGATGCGTTTGTCCTGATGGATGAGCTGCGCCAGCGGATTGCTGAACGCGATTTGCCCTATGGTGATGCCCGTATCCGGGTGACCGCCTCCTTCGGGGTTGCCCAGTGGCCAGATCACGGCCGGGAAGCTGAAGGCCTGCTCCGGGTTGCGGACCGCTGGCTGTACAGTGGCAAGCGGGCCGGTCGAAATCGGGTTGTGGGGGCTGGTCACAACCCACGCCAGCTCGAGATTCTGACTGTCGAAGCAGGCTGATTGCGGTATTCTTGGGGCCATCATTTCCTTGCAAGATTGACCTAGCCCATGTGTGAACTGCTGGCCATGAGCGCCAATACGCCCACTGACCTGTGTTTCAGCTTCACCGGCCTCACCCGCCGCGGCGGCCAGACCGGCCCCCACAAGGACGGTTGGGGTGTGGCCTTCTACGAGGGCAAAGGCGTCCGGGCCTTCCACGACGCCGATGCCAGCGCCAGTTCCCGAATCGCCGAAGTGGTCCAGACCCACCCGATCAAGAGCGAAGTAGCCATCTGCCACATCCGCCAGGCAAACGTCGGCGACATCTGCCTGGCCAATACCCATCCGTTCATGCGCGAACTCTGGGGCCGCTACTGGGTGTTCGCCCATAACGGCCAGTTGTCCGGCTTCCGCTCAACGCCGGGCTTTTACGAGCCGGTCGGCACCACTGATAGTGAAGCCCTGTTCTGCGACATCCTTAACCACTTACGCAGCCATTGCGACCGGAACACCCCCACCGACGATATCATTGATCGGCTCGTGATCCTCTCAAAGGCCTATGCCAGCCAGGGCGTTTTCAACCTCCTGCTGAGTAACGGCGACTGGCTGTTTACCTACTGCACCACCAAGATGGCCAGCATTACCCGAAGGGCTCCGTTCGGTCCTGCTCGCCTGAAAGACGCGGACGTGACGGTGGACTTTGAATCGGAGACGACGCCAAACGATATCGTCAGCGTGATTGTGACGGAGCCACTGACCACCGATGAAAAGTGGGATGTCTACCAGCCGAGTGAATGGCGGTTATGGAAGAAAGGAGAAGTCATTCGATCCGGCGTCGCTGAGCCGAATGCCTGACCCGGGAGTTGGGAATCGGGCGGGGAGGTCTTTCTTCCGGGAAAAGGCAACTCGCTGTGCTCAGACATCATTTTCCCTGCACAAAGACCTCCCCACCCGCTTCCCTTCAGGGCTGGGAGTTGCTTCCGTGGTTTACTGAAGCGTCCTGCGATTACCTTTCTTGTATTGCGGTGCGATGTGCGCCTGGATCTCCTCTTTGAAACGGGCAATCAGGTCGCTGTTGTCGTGATCCCAGGGGTGGAAACCGGGTTTGAAGTACTCCAGCCAGGTGGGAATCAGGCTGGAGAAAGTGCCGTTCAGGCCCCAGAGGCGCCAGAGACCTGAAGCGGTATCTTTCAGAGAAAAGTTCTTGCGGTCGTTCAGCATCATCCGGCTGGTGAAGTAGGTGCTCATGACACCCAGGGCGGCGGTGCTGAAGGCGAGATAAAAGGTTCTTTCGGCGTAGGTGCCGCCGGCCGCCTGGAAAACGTCATAGGCAACCGCCTTGTGCTCGGTCTCTTCAATCGCGTGCCAGACCCATAGCGGGCGCATGGACTCGTCCATGTCCTGACGGACATCGTCCCGCTCCAGAAGCATGTCGGCCATCATGGCGGTCAGGTGCTCCAGGGCACAGGTTATGGCCAGCTGGTGACGCTTGGGCAGTTTCTTGGCAATGCCGAGGACCACCTCCAGGTGTTTTTCCAGTTCCTCAACCGGCATGCCCTGGTCACGAACATGCTGGTTCATGGCGATGTGCTCCAGGGAGTGCATGGCCTCCTGGCCAATGAACCCGCGTATTTCCTCTTTGAGTTTGGGATCGGAGATCTTGTCCCGGAACGCCCTTACCGAATCGACAAAGAACTGCTCGCCCTGGGGAAACAGTACCGAGAGCGCATTCATGATGTGGCTGATGGTGTAGCTGTTATCGACCCAGTAGCGGGGAACCTGTTCACCGAACTCGAACCCCATGCGCTGGGCGGTGATGGTGACGTTGTCCGGGGTGTTTGAGGCCCGGGTAACGGGAGCCGCTTTGTTTTCTGCGGTTTTGTTGCTCAGCATGTGTGTACTCCTCACTCTGGCTGATGTCATGGCTCCAGTGTGGGGCAGTCAACGTCGGGCAGGAATGCGCAAATGGGACGCCAGTCGATCAGGATGGGACACGGCCCGGGATTTGATTGGCCATGCTGACGGCGAGCATGGTGTACCGGGCCCCACTGTAGCGGCAAGAGGCATCTGATAGAGTCAGTTGAAGTGCTTCAGCCACCCCAATAATAAGGAATGCCAATGAGCCCAACCGGTCCGGACAAAGAACGGCAGATGCTGGGATTGTTCCTGGTGCCGGGCGCTTACCTGCGGGTCTTGGCCGAAACCGTCCGGCAACTGGGGTATAACGACCGGTCACTCTATGAAGGGCTCGAATTCTCCCCGGACGATCTCAAGTCCAACGACAGCCGGGTCTTTGTCACCGATGCCATCATCATGGCCAAGCGGGCCGTGAACCTGGCCGGGCAGGACGGTCTCAGTTTCATGCTGGCCCGCGAACTGCGCCTGACCATTCACGGCACCCTGGGCTTCGCGGCCCTCACCAGCCCCACCTTCGCCGATGCCCTGGATTCCGTGCGCCGTTACCTGCATTTGCGGGTGCCGTTCCTCAGTATGAGCCAGTCCGAAGCAGGGGATCAGGTGCTGGTAAAGCTGTGCACCGAATTCGAAGTGCCCGGCCTCTATCCGTTTCTCGCCGAGACCGTGAGCGCCACCCTGATCCTGCTGACCGAACAGCTCCTGGACCGGGAAGACGCTGCCAGACACGGCTTTGCTTTGGAAGACGGCAAGCTCCCTGGCGTCACCGTTCGCCTGAGCGCGCCGGAGCCGCCCTGCTACCGGCAGTTTGCGAACCAGCTACCGGTCCGATTCGAATACGGCCAGCCGGATGAAATGATGGTGTTCCCCCGGGAGCTTCTGGAAGTGCGCATGCGCTTGGCCGACGCCGAAGCCTCCCGCATGGCCCGAGATCAGTGTGAGTTCGAGCTCCAGAAGGCCCTGAAAGAGCAGGGTGACATTGTCCTGGCCATCCGGAACATGCTCCGGATGATGCCCGGCCCCTTGCCGTCCCTGGAAGCCATGGCCGAGCGTTTCTGCGTCTCGTCCAGAACCCTGAAACGCCGGCTGGCCGACCGCGATACCAGCTACCGTGAAATCCTCGAGTCGGTTCTGAAAGACCGGGCGATCCAGTTACTCCGCTATACCAACCAGTCCGTCAGCGAGATTGCCTATGAGCTGGGTTATGCGGACCTGTCCAACTTCAGCCGGGCTTTTCGTAAGTGGACCGGTAAGTCGGCCAGCGAGTTTCGTGAGGGTGGTCCGGACCCTGCGCCCGAGGTGGGGCCCTAATTTCAGGGACCTCACGTTTGGGAGCGTGGTCGCAGGGCGGGGCTTTATTTTTTCGGGTAAAAACAACTCGCTTCGCTCAGACATTTTTTCCCCGAAAAAATAAAGCCCCACCCCACGCCCTGCTGACAGACGAGATTGCCGTCTTATTTTTATTGCTCTGTCTTAATTTGTCTTTTCTTTCCTATGCCACAATGTGTGGACGGACGGGGGGAAGGAATATTTTCCCGACAGGAAAAAGATGTCTGAGCGAAGCGAGTTGTTTTTCCCGAGGGAAAATATTCCTTCCCCCCGGCCAGCCCCCAAATCAACCAGGCTAGGGCCATAATTGAAACCAGACACCAACCCAAAAGGATGAAAACGAACATGACCCAAAGGCCAGACACTCACAGCAAACTGATCGGCTACCTGCTCTGGATCTTCGGATTCCTTGGTTCCCACAGGTTTTACTACGGCAAACCCGTTACCGGCACCATCTGGTTCTTTACCCTGGGGCTGCTGTTCATCGGCTGGATCATCGACCTGTTCCTGATCCCGGCCATGGACCGCGAAGCGGACCTGCGATTCCGGGAAGGTGAAGTCAGCTACAACATCGGCTGGATCCTGCTCACCTTCCTCGGTGTGTTCGGGATTCATCGAATGTACATGGGCAAGTGGATTACCGGGATCATCTACCTGTTTACCGGCGGCCTGTTCCTGATCGGCGTGCTGTACGACTTCTGGACCCTGAACAACCAGATTTCCATCCGTAACGAGGAACGCCGCTTCAGCTGATCGAGCTGCTCACAGTCCGGCAGCGGCCTCCAGTTCGACCAGGGCCTCTTCCAGGTAGTCGAGCATCCGCTGCAGGCTGGGTAGCGTGCGGCGGCAGCCGATGAGGCCGAACTCCACCTGGTCGCCGTAGCTGGTCAAGGTCATGTTCAGGGCCAGGCGATCCATGGCGATGGAGACCGGGTACATGCCGTCCATCATGGCACCGTTCCAGTAGCAAGTCTCCCGCGGCCCAGGCACGTTGGAAATGACCACATTGAAGGTCTGCCATTTCGGAGCCATGCCGGTAAGCAGATGGAACGCCGCCGGCGCCAGGGTCAGGGCGGTGTAATTGATGATCTCCTCCGGGGACATGTCGGCGTATCGGTCTTTTGCAGCCTTAACATCCTCGTGGATCTGCATCAGCCGGGTAACCGGGCTGGTAACGTCGGTGTGCAGGGAGGCAAGGATCACGCCCACCTGGTTGCCACCGGAGCTGTCATCCTTGCGCAGTGACACCGGCACCATGGCGATCAGTGGTTTCTCCGGCAAGGCGTCCTGGTTCATCAGGTAGCTGCGCAACGCGGTGGCGCACATGGCCATCACTACATCATTCACCGTGGTTCCGTAGGTTTTACACACCGCCTTTATCCGACTGAGTTCATAGGATTGCGCTGCGAAGCGCCGGGAGCCGGTGATCTTCTGGTTCAGGATGCTGCGGGGTGCGTGGAATATGGAGGAATAGGCCGGGTCTTTTCGAGCATTGTTGATGGTTCGCAGCAGTTCCCGGGCGACGGTGGGCACGGTGCCCAGCTGCTTGCCGGATTCGCCCAGCAGATGGCCGACACTGCGCCACAGGGAGGGGCCACCCTCCTCCTTTTCACGGGACGGGCGGGGTGGCATGGCCCAGATCGGCGGCATGTCCCGCTCGCCGGTATCCTGGCAAAGCATCTGGGTGACCATCCGCATGGCCGATACGCCGTCCACGAGGGCATGATGTACCTTGATATAGACGGCAAACTGGCGCTCCCCCAGCCCTTCAATCAGATGGAACTCCCACAGTGGTCGCTCCCGGTCCATCAGGTGGGAATGTTCCGCCGAAACAAACGACAACAGCTCTCTTACCCGTCCCGGGGTCGGTAGCGCTTCGAAACGGAAGTGGTGCTCCAGATCCAGATGCTCGTCTTCCACCCAGACTGGCTGGCCGAACCGGTAATCCAGGCGCTGGTTGAACGGCGGCGTTACTTTGGTGAATTGCCTGAGCCGGTCGGCGAGCTGGGCGACGTAATCGTCCGGTGCGTCCTCGGGAAAAGAAAACAGCTGAAGACCGCCCACATGCATGGGCTGCTGCCGCTTTTCCAGCCATAGAAAAAGCTGATCCGTCGGGCTGAGAGGTTTCACGGGGCGTCCTTGTAATTTGTGTTGCCACAATAGTAGCTCAGATAGCTGGCAACGGAATTGACCCCGGTTCGCATTCCCTCACCCGGATGGGCCAAACCGTGTCCAAGGTCCGGACGGGGTTTTTCAACGTAAGCCATGAACTAAGGTTAGTAATTGCATCCATCAAAATGAATCTTGGAGAAAGGACGTGGGAACTCTCATGAAGAGCCTGCAGGGCGTTCTCTTGTTTGCGTGCGGCCTGTTTCCGTTGTCTACCGCTGCCCAGGACCTGCCAGGTGTCCAGCTGGAAACCGTCTCGTCGGAAAATATCATCGAGGAAGTGACCCTGAACGGCACGGTAAATGCCCTGCGGGTCTCCGGTTTGTCGGCGGCAGTGGCCGGCCTGCTGGAGGCGGTTCGGGTGGAAACCGGGGACCGTGTTTCCCGGGGCGATGTGCTGGTCGAGCTCGACGATGAGATGGTCACCTGGGAGCTGGCGGCCGCGAGGGCCGATGCGGAAGAGGCACGCAGCCGTCTTGATGAGGCGCAGCGCCGGCTGCGTGAGGCCAGGTCTGTGGGTGCAGGCCGTAATATTGCGGCTACCGAAGTCAGTGCCCGGGAAAGTGAAGTGGCGGCCAGCGAGGCGGCGCTTGCACGCCTGGAAGCCGTCCGCCGACAGGTGGAAGTCCGGGCCGATCGCCATCGCGTGACAGCGCCCTTTGACGGTGTGGTCAGCCAACGCTCACGGGATATTGGTGAATGGGTCACCCCGGGCGACCAGCTGCTGACGCTGGTTGATACCGACAACCTGCGTCTGGATTTCCGGGTACCCCAGTCCTTCTACAAACGTATCGACGACAACAGTCGGCTTCTGGTGCAGAACGGGCAGGAGCTGATCAGAGCAACCATCAATGTTCTGGTGCCGGTCAATGATCCCCAGTCCAGAACCTTTCTTCTCCGCGCGATGAAGCCCGAGTCGGTGAAGCTGCTCCCGGGAATGTCGTCACAGGCGGTTCTGCGGGTGACGACCGGTGAACGTGGCCTGACGGTCTCGCGGGATGCCATCAACCGGTATCCCGAAGGGCGAACCACCGTATGGATCGCCGAACCGGAGGATGAAACTACCTGGACCGTGACCGAAAAGCGGGTGCGTCTTGGTACCGCCTTTGAGGGCCGGGTAGAGGTCACCAGTGGCCTTGAGGCAGATCAGAAGGTGGTGGTCCGTGGCAACGAGTCCCTGAGCGAGGGCATCAGCGTTCGCATTGCCGAGCGAGAGAGACGCTGATGTTTGCCGGCATAATCCGCCACGGCACATTGGTCGCCGTGATTGCCATGATTGTGGCCATCCTCGGGGCCGCCGCCGCACTTCGAATTCCGGTCCAGATGATTCCGGATCTGGAAGTGCGCACGGTGACGGTGGAAACCAGTTGGCCCGGCGCCACGCCCCAGGACATCGAGAAAGACATCCTGATCGAGCAGGAACGGTTCTTGCGTAATGTTCCCAATCTCAGTCGAATGACCTCCACCGCGTCCAGCGGTGCAGCCGAAATCGAACTGGAGTTCCCGTTCGGCGTCGATATCACCGAGACGCTGATACAGATTAACAATGCCCTGAGCCAGGTCCCGGATTATCCGAGAAACGTCGATGAGCCGCGCATCGTGGCGGCGTCCTTCTCCTCCAACGCGTTCATGTATTTCCGCATCGCCACCCTGGAGGGCAACCCCAGGGAACTGGATATCGAACTGATGCGCGATTTTATCGAAGACCGCGTTCGGCCAAGGATGGAGAGTGTTCCGGGTGTCTCCGAGGTCACCGTCGGCGGCGGTGCCGACCGGCAGATGCAGGTTATTGTGGACGAAGCCGCCCTGGCCCAGCGGGGCCTGAGCTTGCTCGATCTGCGTGATGCCATTGTCAGTCGCAACCAGGACATTTCCGGTGGCGAGATTGATGCCGGCAAGCGCCGGTACCTCCTGCGCACGGTGGGGCGCTTTGATGACGTTGAATCCCTGGAGCAACTGGTGGTTCGAAGGCAGGGTGACAGCGTGGTGCGCCTGGGTGAGGTTGCCGAGGTTCGGCAGGGGCATTCACGCATTCGGGAATTGTCCGTTGTTAACGGACAGCGGGTGATTGGCCTGCAGGTTCGTCGCGAGAGTGGGTCCAACGTCATCGATATCAAGCACGCGATGATGGATGAAGTGGCCGCGATCAACCGGGAGGTGCTTGAGCCGGCGGGCATGAGACTGGGCCTGACCGCAGACGATGCCCGTTATGTGGAAGCCTCGGTGGCCAACGTCTGGACCAACCTGGGCATTGGCGCCGCCTTCGCAACCCTGGTGATGTTCCTGTTTCTGCGATCCGGTCGGGCCACGTTTGCCGGGGTGGTGGGCATCCCCCTGTGCGCCATTGCCGCGTTTATCGGGCTGCTGATCACCGGCCGTACCATCAACGTGATTTCCCTGGCGGGCATCGCCTTTGCCATCGGCATGACCGTCGACAACAGCATCGTGGTGCTGGAGAACATCGAGCGACACCGGCGTCTCGGGCTGGACCGTTTCGAATCGGCCCTCAAGGGCGTGCGGGAAGTCTGGCCGGCGGTTCTGGCCTCCACAACCACAACCATCCTGGTGTTCCTGCCGATCCTGTTCATCGAGGAAGAGGCGGGACAGCTGTATTCCGACGTGGCAATTGCGATCTCCGCCGCCATTCTGGCGTCCATGCTGGTGGCCATAACCATCATACCCACCCTCTGTGCCCGGCTGGATTTCGGCCGCCGGGGTGTGCAAACGGATGAATACGGCAATGAGACCTCGGGCAGTTGGAGTAGGGCCGCCATGGCGGCGGTGCGCTGGCTGGTGAATGGCGCGGTGCGTCGTGTTCTGGTCATAGCGGCAACCGTGGGTGTCAGCCTCTGGGTGATCTTCGTGCTGACTCCGCCCGCCGAATACCTGCCGGAGGGTGAGGAACCCAAGACCTTTGCGGCCATGTCCGCGCCGCCCGGCTACAACCTGCAGGATATGGAAGCCATTGCCCAACAGGTAGAGGATTATTTCCTGCCCCACGTGAACGCCGATGGCCAGTCCTATGCCGCCGGCGAGACCAGCGTGCCGCCCATGGCTTATCTCAATATGCAGGTAACGCCAACCCGGATCCGGATCATTGCAGAGACCCTTAACCCGCGGCACATCGAAGCCCTGATGGACGAGATCACCCGGTTCTATGAACAGTTCCCGGGCATGCGAGCCTTCGCGGCCAAAGGTTCCATCATTTCCAGCAACGACGGCGGCACCCGCAGCATCAACCTGGATATCTCCGGCCCGGATCTGGTCTCGGTATACAGCGCCGCGAATGCCGCCTACCAGCGGGCGGAGGAAATCTTCGACAATCCCCGAATCCAGAGCCAGCCCTCCACACTGTCTCTGGCGCAACCGCTGATCCAGATCATGCCCGACTGGGATCGTGCAGCGGAACTTGGCCTGGGTGCCGAAGGCATTGGCTTCACCGTGGCCTCCCTGACCGAGGGCAGCTACGTGGACGACTTCTTCCTGGACGACGAAAAGATCGATATCTATGTGTATGGCAGCGAGGGTCGCAATCCGTCACTGGACAGTCTGCCCGATGTCATGGTGCACACGCCCCAGGGCGCGACCTTGCCCCTGTCCAGCCTCGCCACCATAGAGGAAACCGTGGATACCAGCACCGTCCGCCGGGTGGATGGTCGCCGCACCGTCACCCTGAACGTGATTCCCCCGGACGATGTGCCGCTTGAGGCCGGCGTTGAACGGGTACGCACGGAACTGCTTCAGTCCATGCGCGAAAGTGGTGCCTTGCCGGCGAATGTGGACGTCGATATCTCCGGTGCCAGCGACCAGTTGAACGCCACGCGGGAAGCGCTGACCGGCAATTTCATCATCGCCATCGCCATTGTCTACCTGCTGCTGGTGGCCATCTTCGCCCACTGGGGCTTCCCGCTGCTGATCATGACCGCCATCCCGCTTGGTGTGGCTGGCGGCATCGTGGGCCTGGCCCTGATGAACCTGGTGGGTGGCCTGCTGCCCATGCTCGGCCTGCAGCCTCTGAGGCAGCCCTTCGACATGATCACCATGCTGGGCTTCCTGATCCTGATGGGCACGGTGGTGAACAACCCGATCCTGGTGGTGGACCAGGCCCGCCAGAACCTGCGCCAGAAAGGCGTTACCGTAGTGCAGGCCGTCACCAGCGCCGTACAGACCCGCCTGCGCCCCATCGCCATGACCACCCTCACCACCATCTGCGGCCTCTCGCCTTTGGTGTTCCTGCCCGGTGAAGGCACCGAGCTCTATCGGGGCGTGGGCGCCATCGTCCTGTTCGGCCTGCTGGGGGCCGCAATCGTAACCGTGACCTTCCTGCCCTCACTAACCATCTTCGTGCTGGGCTGGCGGGAGCGGTGGCGTCGCTCCAGAGAGATCTAGCCTCTGAATATCGCCGTCACGCGCCCAGGGGAGGTCTTTCTTCCGGGGAAAAGCAACTCGCTTCGCTCAGACATCTTTTCCCCTGCACAAAGACCTCCCATACCACGCGCCGGCTTCCGCCGGCATTGTTAAGGGCTCAGGCCGCGATGGATTCTCGCTGGTTGGCCCGGACCTCCAAGCGGATCTGGTTGCCGTCCAGCAGGACAGGGTAGGTTTTGACCCTTACGGCATCGTCTTCCAGACAGACACCGGTGCGCAGGCTGAAATGTTGTTTGTATAGCGGCGAGGCCACCACCGTCTCCCCTTTCAGATCCCCGGTAATCCCCCGGGCCAGCACATTGGCGCCGCTGAACGGGTCAGTGTGACTGATGGCAAACAGTGCGGGCAGCCGGTGCGGAAGATAAAACACCGCGACCGGGCCGTCCTCGGTCCAGACCGCGATGCCGGATTCCGGTACCAAATCGTCTACGGTGCAGACGGCTTCCCAACGAGTGCGTGGTTTCATATGTTCCTCCAATGTCTTTATTAGCTGTTCAAGCCGATTCGTCCTAGAAAATTCTGGCTTGTTGCACCCAGGCGTTAACTCTTGGCCGGGTGAGCGTGGGGGTAGATATCTTTCCCCGACAGGAAAAAGGTGTCTGAGCGAAGCGAGTTCTTTTTCCCGAGGGGAAAGATATCTACCCCTGCGCTCCGCCCCTCAACCAAAAATCTACGCGGATTCCAAAACAGGCCGCCGCTGCCCCCGCTCAACGGTCCACTCCTGCATAGGATCCGGCTGAGAAGGCGCATTCACAAACTCCCGGAAGCGCTTCCGCTTTTCCGGATCCTCGACGGCCGTCTTCCACTCGCACTGGTAGGTCCCAACAATCCCCTCCATGTGCTCCTCCAGCTCTGCGCAGATGCCCAGGCTGTCCTCCAGCACCACCTGCTTCAGGTACTCCAGGCCGCCTTCAAGGTTCTCCATCCAGACGCTGGTGCGCTGCAGCCTGTCGGCGGTGCGCACGTAGAACATCACCACCCGATCAATGGTGCGGATCAATTCCTCGTCCGACAGATCCGTGGCAAACAGGTCGGCGTGGCGGGGCCGCATGCCGCCGTTGCCGCAGACGTACAGGTTCCAGCCGTTTTCCGTCGCAATCACGCCAAAGTCCTTGCTCTGGGCTTCGGCGCATTCCCGGGTGCAGCCGGACACCGCCATCTTCACCTTGTGGGGCGCCCGCAGGCCCTTGTAGCGGTCCTCCAGGCGAATCGCCATGCCCACGCTGTCCTGCACGCCGTAGCGGCACCAGGTGCTGCCGACGCAGGATTTCACGGTACGAAGTGACTTGCCGTAGGCGTGGCCGGTCTCGAAGCCGGCGGCGATCAGCTTTTCCCAGATCTCCGGCAACTGGCTCAGGGTGGCGCCAAACAGGTCCACCCGTTGGCCCCCGGTGATCTTGGTGTAAAGATCGTATTCCTTGGCCACTTCACCGAGGACAATCAGCTTGTCCGGGGTGATCTCACCCCCGGGGATGCGCGGCACGATGGAATAGGTGCCGTTCTTCTGCATGTTGGCCATGAAGGTGTCGTTGGTGTCCTGCAGCGGCACGTGATCCGTGGCCAGGATGTGCTCGTTCCAGCAGGTGGCCAGTATCGAGGCCACCGCCGGTTTACAGATGTCGCAGCCGTGGCCCTTGCCATGCTGGCTGATCAGGGTACGGAAGGTGCGAATGCCATTCACCTTCACAATGTGGAACAGCTCCTGGCGGCTGTACGGGAAGTGCTCACACAGATCCTTGCTGACCTCAACGCCGCGCTTTTCCAGCTCGCTGTCCACGACGTTCTTGAGCAGCGCAGTACAGCCACCGCAGCCTGTGCTGGCTTTGGTTTCGGACTTGACACTGCCCAGGTCCGAGCAACCTGCATCAATGGCACCGCAGATGTCGCCCTTGGTGACGTTGTGGCAGGAACAGATGGACGCTGTCTCCGGCAGGGCATCGGGGCCCAGGGCCGGTGCGCCGCCCTGGCTTTCCGGCAGGATCAGGGTTTCGGGATTCTCCGGCAGAGTGATGCCGTTGAGGGCGTATTGCAAAAGGGTGTCGTAGTGGCTGTTGTCGCCTACCAGAATGGCGCCCAGCAGAGTCTTGCCGTCCTCGCTGATCACCATGCGGCGATAGTGGCCGGCCTGCTCATCGTTGAAGCGGATGTTGCGAGCGCCCGGGGTCTGGGCGTGGGCGTCGCCAATGGAACCCACGTCCACGCCCAGCAGTTTGAGCTTGGTGCTCATGTCGGCGCCGGTGAAGCTGGTCTCCCGATCGCCGTTCAGCGCAGCCGACAGGGTGCGGGCCATGGTATAGCCCGGGGCCACCAGGCCGAAAATCTTCTGTTCCCAGAGCGCGCACTCACCAATAGCGTGCACATGCGGATCCGAGGTTGTGCAGTAATTGTCGATCACGATGCCGCCGCGCTCGCCGATCTCCAGGCCACTGGCCCTGGCCAGGGCATCCTGGGGACGAATGCCGGCCGAGAACACGATAAGGTCTGTTTCCAGGAAGGACTCGTCGCTGAAGTTCATCCGCAACCGGGCGTCCTGGCCGTCGACAATGGCAGTGGTTGCCTTCTCTGTGTGCACCTGAACGCCGAGTTCCTCGATTTTGTGACGCAGCAAGGCGCCACCGTCCGCATCCAGTTGCACCGGCATCAGCCGGGGGGCAAATTCCACCACGTGGGCTGCCAGTCCCAGGCTCTTGAGCGCATTGGCCGCTTCCAGACCCAGCAGGCCACCGCCGACGACCACACCGGTACGGGCACCTTCGGAGCTGGCGCGAATGGCATCGAGGTCATCAAGGGTGCGGTACACCAGGCAGTGGGGCCGGTCATTGCCCTCAATCGGCGGCACGAACGGATAAGAGCCGGTGGCCAGCACCAGTTCGTCGTACCGGTAGCTGCTCCGGGGCGTTTCAAGTGTGCGATTTTCCCGGTCAATGCCGGTCACCTGCTCGTTAAGATGCAGTTGAATGCCTTGCTCGGTGTACCACTCCAATGTGCCCATCGCGAGATCGGCGTGGGTGGAACCACCGAAATACTCCGACAGATGAACCCGGTCATAGGCCAGCTGTTTCTCCTCGCCAAACACGATGATTTCGTAGTCGTCGGCCGCCGGACTGGCGCAGAACTGCTCCAGGAAGTGATGGCCGACCATGCCATTGCCGACGACGATCAGGGTTTTCTTGCTCATGGGTCTGTCCTCTTTCGGGGCAGCTGGCTGAAGGCTCATGCCGCTGCTTCGCAGTAGTTCTTGCCGAATGCTATGAAGTCCCGGTACCGGGAAATATCGTCCTGTTGCAGGATGCGCTGGCTGTACCAGGGTCCGTCCCGGGTATCACCAAGCAACACCGCGCCGGTGAGGCGCTGGTTGCGGATGAGTAGTCGGCAATAGTGACTCTGTTCGTGGTCCTGCCAGACCACCGATTCGGTGTCTCCATCGGGGCTGATCTGGCCGCAGGCAAAAATGGGAACGCCGCTGATTTTCAGGCGGGTTGGTGTATCCACCGGCCGATACTTGGCGTCTGGAGTGCTTCCGCTGAGCACGCCTGCAAGCACCTCGGCCTGCTGGTACCCGGGTTCCACCAGCCCGAAGGTGATGTCTCCCAACTGGCAGCACTCGCCCAGCGCAGAGATTGCCGGGTCGCTGGTACGTAGTTGTCCGTCCACCAGAATGCCGCGATCGCATTCCAGGCCCGCAGCCCGGGCAAGCTCTGCAGACGGTGTGATGCCAGTGGCGAAGAGAACCAGATCGGTGCTGATCAGGGTTTCGTCGTCCAGTTGCACCGCCCTGACCATTGATCGTCCAAGCAGAGCCTTGGGAGCAACCGCGGTGCGAACACTCACGCCGCGTTCTTCCATGTGTTGTTGGAGGAGTTGGCCGCCGATCTCGTCGAGTTGGCGGTTCAGGAGATGACTGCTGCGGTGCAGGAGAGTGACGGCCATACCGCGTTGGCGCAGACCCTCAGCGGCCTCCAGGCCCAGGAAACCGCCGCCAATCACCACTGCCCGGCGGTGTCTGCGAGCCACATCGATCAGGGTTCTGGCGTCATCCAGATCCCGAAAGGTCATCACGCCAGGGAGATCCTGGCCCGGCAGCCCCGGTTTCGCAGGGCGCGAACCGGTCGCAAACACCAGATGGGTATAGCGCTGAACCCGACCGGTTGTGGTGGTCACCGTTTTATCTTCACGGTTGACCGAGACCACCGGTTCGCCAGTGAACACCTCAATGCCGTTGTCCCGAAACCAGCTGTCCTGCTGCAAGGTCAGAGCGGCTTCATCGGTTTCACCGGAAAGTAGTCCGGAGAGTTGTATCCGGTTATAGGCAGCGGATGCCTCGCCATTGAACACGATGATGCGGGCAAACGGTCTGACTCGCTCACGGCAGAGAGCTTCCAGCAGGCGTTGTGAAACCATGCCGTGCCCGCAAATCACCAGTGTCGATTCAGTGTGTCCTGTCATTTCGCTCGAACCTGTACTTTTCCGACCAAACAAAAAAAGCCGGAGCATCTATTCCCAGAAGGGAAATCGATGGTCCGGCGCCAATGCCAACAACAATGATCTGATGGTCCGGCCTGATCCTTGGCCGGGACGTTCGTCCTTGCTTCTTGCAAAGCGATCTTCGTGCCAGTTCTTAGAGGCCTTTAAAATCAGTTGGTTAGCTTTTTACGGGTTTGCTCCGGGCACTGTGAGAAGGCGAAAGCTGCCCTGCGACGGGGCGGATTGCACGGTTTTGGGCCAGATGCGGTGGCGCGGTAATTGCTGAGCAGGGGGTATGAGGCTGGTTACAAGGACAACCGGCCTGAACTCGATTGTCGTAATTGAGGCTGTCTGCCTCCGGAGTCTGTCATGAACACCAAACGCGCCCCTGCCCCTAAATCGCCCTCGGCAGGTGATTACCTGATTGCCTCGAAAAGCTGCGAGTTGATGAATCTCCAGTACTTCCTGCAGATGGGCAAACTGGTGCAGTGCATCAGCAATCTGGTACATGCACTGCAGTGCGAGCGGGGTGCCTCTAACGTGTTTCTTGGTTCCTCCGGCGAAAAATTTGCCCAGGAGCGGAAACAGCTGGTCGCGTCGTCGGATCGGCTCCGCTCGGAGTTCGAGCAGGCCCTTGCCGAGATTCACGAGGAACTGACGGCGCATCCAGTCAGTAGTCGCCTGCTTAACCAGCTTGCGAGTGCCCTTCACGGCCTTGAGGGGCTGCCGGAACTTCGGCGGTGTGTGGTTGCCCGGAAAGTCACGGCGGCCTCTGCCACCGAGGATTACAGCACCCTGATCCACAACCTGATTGCGGTGGTCTTTGAGGCTGCGGATACCGCCGTTGACCCCACCATAGCCGGGCTTCTGGTAGCCATGGTACACCTGATGAACGGCAAAGAGTTTTGTGGGCAGGAGCGGGCTGTCGGTTCGGCGGGGTTTTCCAGTGGCCGGTTTGATCGTGCACTGTCAGAGCGCATGGCGCACCTGATTGAGGCGCAAGAGCGCTGTTTTGAGGTGTTTAACAGCTTTGCCGATGACGGTTCCCTGGATCTGTGGGAAAAACTGCGGGAAAACCCTCGTGAGGCGGAGATTGAAAGGCTTCGTCAGCGAGGCACTGCCATTGGTCGCTATAAAGATCTGGATCCGGCCCTGGCCGATGAATGGTTCAGGCTCATGTCTGAGCGGATGGATGAACTCAAAACAATAGAGGATTCCGTAGAGGGCTGCTTTCACGCCCGCTGCACCGAGCGTTTTGCCGACGCCAGAAACTCGCTGGCCCATCAGGAAACCCTGGTTGCCTCCCTGGGTGCCCAGGAGCCGTCGTCCCAACCCATGTTGGTGCTGTGCGATTCCGGAAGCAACCAACAGGCCGGCGAATCCTGGGCCAGCGATGGTGTCGGCCAGCAGTTTGGCCGTTCCATCTTCGACCTGGTTCAGGAGCAGACCCGGCGCCTGCAACAGATGACCGACGAGTTGCAAAGTGCCAGGGAAGCGCTGGAAGACCGCAAAACCCAGGAAAAAGCGGTGCTGCTGCTGATGGAGCATCGCAGGATCAGCAACGACGAGGCCCACCGGGTATTGCGAAAACTGGCCATGGACCAGGGCCGGAAATTGCCCGAGGTAGCCCGGGCCCTGGTCTCCATGGCAGACGTGCTGAAGTGATGGAACAGTCCTAGGCCCTGGCAGCCCGGGCCTTCGGTTGTTTGTCGTCTGAGGCTTCCGGCCTTTCCGGACGGCGTGAAGAGATGTGTTCCAGCTTGCGCTGTTTCTCGTAAAGGAAACGCAGTACCTCCTGCCGGTAATGAACGTACTCCGGGTTGTCCGCCAGAGTCACCCGGTTGCGCGGCCGGGGCAGATCAATGCAGAGATCCTCGCCCACGGTAGCCTCGGGCCCGTTGGTCATCATGATGATCCGGTCTGACAGCAATACCGCCTCGTCCACGTCGTGGGTGATCATGATGACGGTGTTGTTCAACTCCTGCTGAATCTCCATCAGTGAGTCCTGCAGGTGGGCCCGCGTCAGAGCATCCAGCGCGCCGAACGGCTCGTCCATCAGCAGCACACTGGGTTTCATGGCCAGCGCCCGGGCAATGCCCACCCGCTGGGCCATGCCACCGGATACCTCACCCGGTCGCTTATCCGCTGCGTGGGCCATGTTCACCAGTTCCAGATTGTGATGAATCCAGTCACGCCGCTCCTGCTTGCCCATGGACTTGCGGAACACCTGCTGTACTGCCAGCTCAACGTTCTCGTACACCGTCAGCCAGGGCATCAGCGCATGGTTCTGAAACACCACCGCTCGTTCCGGCCCCGGCGAATTCACCTCATGGCCATCCAGTACACAACCGCCCTTCGTGGCCTGAAGCAGTCCGGCGACAATGTTCAGCACCGTGGACTTACCACAACCGGAGTGGCCAATCAGGGATACGAATTCGCCTTTCCGGATTTTCAGATTGATGTTGTCCAGGGCGATAAATGCCCCCTTGGGTGTATTGAACGCCATTTCGACGCCGGTCAGCTCCAAATGTGTTTTGCTCATGTCACTCTCCTATCCAGATATTTATTCGTTCCACGCAACTTTGCGTTGAATCAGGAGCATCACCCGGTCCAGCACAAACCCGATAAAACCGATGGCCAGAACCGCCACCATAATCCGGCTCAGGGACTGGCTGCTGCCGTTCTGGAATTCATCCCAGACGAACTTGCCCAACCCGGGACTCTGGGCCAGCATCTCGGCCGCGATCAGCACCATCCAGGCGATGCCAAGTGATACACGCAGACCGGTGAAAATCATCGGTACCGAAGACGGCAACACCACCTTGCGGACATGTGTCCAGAAAGACAGGCGCAACACCCGTGAGACATTCAGCAGGTCCGGATTGACCGCAGCCACACCAACGCTGGTATTGATCAGCGTGGGCCACAGGCTGCACAGGGTGACCGTGATCATGGAGGTCAGGAAGGACTTCTCGAACATCGGGTCATCGCTCACATAGGTCGCCGAGACCACCATGGTCACCAGTGGCAGCCAGGCCAGCGGCGAAACCGGTTTGAACACCTGGATCAGCGGGTTGACCGCCGCCTGGAAGTGGCGGTTCAGCCCCACCACGATGCCCAGGGGCACTGCGATGGCAGTGGCCACGATGAATCCGGCCAAAACCGTGATCAGGCTGGTTATGATCTGATCGGGGAAAGTTGGTGCGCCCGGGTAGCTTCGGATCCTGACCTCAGCCTCTGGATTGTCTGCCAGAGTGCGGGCGTTCCGCTCTTCCTGCATGGCAATGAACTTGTCGGCCCGCTCGCGCTGGTTGACGTGCTCCTGCCAGAGTTGTCCCGCTTGTTCCCAGACCTGTGCCGGGCCCGGAAAGCTGCCCAGAGAGGTGTCCACCTGGGGCGCGGCCATGTGCCAGAAACCGATAAACACCAGGATCCCTATCAATGGCAGCAGCATCTGGCGTCCGGTAGTGGCGAGCTGAGCGGGTGTCAGCGATGCACCGATGGACTTGAGTCTCTGGCCCAGCCAGCGCGGCGGCTGGGGTGTGTTTCTGGCCGAAGTGATCGTAGTCATGGTTAAAATCTCCTTGCTAACCCGCTTAGGGGGTTTGCGAACCTTTCAGGCCGATGTCGAAACTGTCGATATAGGCGTTTGGTGTCCGGGGGGTGAAGGCGACACCGTCAATCAGCTCTCCCTGGTGCGGGCGCTGGAAGTTTTCGGTCTCGAAATCCGGGAAGTCCGATGCCTCCAAGGTGCCGTCTGCAATGAGTGAACGGGCCGCCTGCTCGTAGATGTCCGCCCGGTAAACCCGGGCTGCGGTTTCCATATACCAGTCGTCTGGCTTGGCCTCGGGTATCTGGCCCCAACGGCGCATCTGGGTGAGGTACCAGATGGCATCGGACGGATAGGGGTAGGTGGCGTGATACCGGAAGAAGACATTGAAGTCCGGAACCTCGCGAATGTCGCCTTTTTCATACTCGAAGGTGCCGGTCATGGAGTTGGCGATCACCGCCTTATCGGCACCCACGTAGCTGGGCCGGGCCAGGATTTTTACGGCCTCTTCCCGGTTGGCGTTGTTGTTCTCATCGAGCCAATGTGCGGCCCGAATCATGGCGCGCAAAAGTCGCAGGTGGGTGTTGGGATAGTCTTCGGCCCACTGCCGGGTAACCCCAAAGACCTTTTCCGGGTTATTCGGCCAGATTTCGTAATCGGTGATCACCGGCACGCCGATGCCCATGAAAACCGCTTGCTGATTCCACGGCTCACCCACGCAGTAGCCCTGGATGGTGCCCGCCTCCATGGTGGCGGGCATCTGCGGCGGCGGAGTTACGGACAGATGCACGTCGGCTTCCAGGGTGCCGCTGGTGTCGCCTCGTTGGGGCGCGTAGTAGCCGGGATTCAGGCCACCGGCCGCCAGCCAGTAGCGAAGCTCGTAATTATGGGTGGACACGGGAAACACCATGCCCATCCGGAACCGTTCGCCCCGATCCCGTGCTGCTTCCACGACCGGCCGCAGCGCGCTGGCGCTAATGGGATGTTCGGGCCTGCCGTCGGCATTGTCGGGGATGTGCTGGCTCATGGTGTCCCAGACATCGTTTGAAACCGTAATGCCATTGCCGTTCAGGTCCATGCTGAAGGCCGTGATGATATCGGCCCGGGTGCCGTAGCCGATGGAGGCGCCAAGAGGCTGGCCAGCGAGCATATGGGCGCCATCCAGTTCTCCGGTGATGACCCGGTCCAGCAGCACCTTCCAGTTCGCCTGCGCTTCAAGTTCCACGAAAAGGCCTTCGTCCATAAAGAAGCCCTGTTCCCAGGCAATTGCCAGGGGCGCCATATCGGTCAGTTTGATAAAACCGAGCTTGAGGTCCGGCTTTTCGGCTGGACCAATCTCCGCCTGAGTCACCGTGCTGACGGTCCAGAAAGTGGCTGTTAGCAGAATTCGAGTCAGCCAGCGGGTGGTTTGTCGTGTAACTGTGGACATGGATATACCTCATTCTGTGTGGCCCAAACGCAAAAACGCCTGCCCTCCGTTGCCGGAAAGCAGGCGCCTGTGCCTGGGGATCAGTTTTCTGTTGAGTCGTAACGCGCGTCTCTGATTCAGGTCTTGCACGGGGCGTGCCAGATCGGAGCTGCACTTTAAATCAGTAAGTTAGAGGGGCGTTTTCACTGAGCGACGGGAATGGGCTGTGGTTACAAGTCTGGTTTTAGTGCGTGGGAGAGCGGTTTTGCACCACTTTGATACCGGAGTTGTTGGTTGACCGGGAGCCTCTGTTACGTTGATGAGGGGGATGGAATCGTTGAGAGCCGCCTTATCCGGTATCTGACATCCGCCACCTTCCCCCGTGATCCGAATGGCCCTTTTATTGCAGTCGTAAATGCGACTGTTCACGACAACGTAATTCCATTGGCAAAGAAGCCCGCCCCAGATGCACTTTCAAGGCATCCGGATTGGCGGGCTTTTTTTATGAAACGCGAGGAGATCCTGTGACCGGTATCAACCAGAGACCGGCGACGGTTAAAACCACCTGTCCATATTGTGGCGTGGGTTGTGGAGTCAATGCGGCGCCGTCTGCAACGCGGGGGGATGAGACTCATCCAGCGAACCTGGGCCGCCTGTGCGTGAAGGGCTCCGCCTTGCACGAGACTCTGACTCCGGATGAAAGATTACTGAGCCCCGTTGTTCATGGTCGAGAAAGCACCTGGCCGGAGGCGGTGGCGGAAGTGGCCCGGCAGATTCGTGAATCCGTGGCTCTTCATGGGCCCGGTTCAGTGGCCTTCTATCTTTCCGGTCAGTTATTGACGGAGGACTATTACGTGGCCAACAAACTGTCCAAGGGGTTTATCCGAACGCCAAACGTGGATACCAATTCCCGCCTGTGTATGTCGTCTGCTGTTGCTGCCCACAAACGGGCCTTTGGCGGGGATCTGGTTCCTGGCTGTTATGAAGACCTGGAGCTGGCCGACCTGTTGGTGCTGGCGGGCAGCAATGCCGCCTGGGCGCATCCGGTGCTTTATCAACGAATGCAGGCTTCCAAGCGACCCGGCCGCCGGGTCGTGGTGATTGATCCGCGCAAGACCGCGACCAGTGACCTGGCGGATCTCCACCTTGCTCTCCGTCCTGGGACAGATACCGTGCTGTTCAATGGTCTGCTGGTCTGGCTGGCGGATCACCACGCTCTCGATCAAGGTTACCTCGCGCACCACTGCGAGGGATTTGACGCCAGCCTCAGCGCTGCCAGATCTGCGGCCCCCTCGCCCGATGCGGTGTCCAGGGTCTGTGAACTGCCGGTCGAAGATGTCATCACCTTCTACCGATGGTTCGCAGAAGAGCAGCGCACGGTGACGGCGTTCTCCCAGGGCATCAACCAGTCTTCAGCCGGCACGGATAAAGGCAACGCCATTATCAATTGCCATCTGGCTACAGGCCGGGTGGGCAAACCAGGCGCCAGCCCCTTTTCCCTGACCGGCCAACCCAATGCCATGGGAGGCCGGGAAGTTGGCGGGCTGGCCAATACCCTTGCCGCCCATATGGACTACGACAGTCCCGGTGCACGGGACCGCGTGGCCCGGTTCTGGGAGACGGAGGCGGTCGCGGATGGGCCGGGCATGAAAGCCGTCGACCTGTTCGATGCGGTTGAGCGGGGTGACATCAAGGTGTTGTGGATCATGGCCACCAACCCTGCGGTCAGTTTGCCGGAGACCCATCGTATCCGGCGGGCCCTGGACCTGTGCCCCACTGTCATTGTGTCGGACTGCGTCAGGAATACGGACACCGCCAGCCATGCGGACATCCTGTTGCCGGCGGCGGGTTGGGGTGAGAAAGACGGCACGGTTACCAATTCCGAACGCTGCATTTCCCGTCAACGGCGCTTTCTGCCGCTGCCCGGAGAGGCCCGGCCGGACTGGTGGATAGTCAGTGCGGTGGCCCGCGCGCTGGGACACCAGGCGGGGTTTGACTATGATCGTCCTGCGGACATTTTCCGGGAACATGCCCGGTTGTCGGGGTTCGAGAATGACGGTCAACGTTTTTTCAATATATCCGGGTTGGCGGATCTGACCGACGAACAATACGAGGCCATGGAGCCTGTGCAGTGGCCGGTTACCGAACCAACCTCCGATTCCAGGCGACTTTTCACTGACGGTCGGTTTGCTACCGCCACCGGTCGAGCCCGCCTGATCCCGATTGCCTCTCGATTACCGGCCGGAAATCCTGGTGAAGCGTTTCCGTTGATCGTGAATACGGGCCGTATCCGTGACCAGTGGCACACCATGACGCGAACAGCTCGGTCCAGCCGGTTGCTGGCCCACCGCCCCGAACCGTTCATTGAGGTACATCCCGAGGATATTCGGGCGCTTTCCCTCACGCCCGGGGCATTGGCGACACTGAACAGTGCCCATGGGCCCTTTGTCGGCCGGGTGCGCAGTGCGCCGGAGCAGCGACGTGGCGAGGTGTTTGTGCCAATCCACTGGAACGATCAGTTCACCGGGCAGGGTCTGGCTACAGCGCTTACTGACAGCCTGGTGGACCCGATATCCGGGCAACCGGAGGCCAAGCACGGTCGTGCCACCCTTACCCACTGGCCTGCCCGCTGGCATGGACGTTTGCTGGTGCGACGGGATCGTCCGAAACGCTGGAAGGCAGACTACTGGGCCAAACAGGTCCTGCCCGATTGCGATAGCTGGTTCGTTGCCGGGCAGTGCAGCATGGATTGGGAAAGTGCTGTGCCGGACTGGCTCGGCGGCCAGCCGCAGCTGGTGATGGAGGATGTCCGCGAAGGCCGCTTCCGGGCCGCGCGCTTGCGCAATGGCCAGTTGGAGGCTGTGCTCTTGGTGGATCGTGACCCGGACGCTCTGCCATCGGTGGACTGGCTGGTCAGCTGCTTTAGCCAGCCAGAGCTTGACGAGGCGAGTAGGCGTGGCCTGCTGGCGGCAAAGGCCGTGGATGGGGATGATGCAGGCAACCTGGTTTGCAGCTGTTTCCAGGTCGGGGACCGACAGATTCAGCGGGCAATCGGGCGGGGAGCCAACAGCGTTGATGCTCTGGGTCGGGAGCTTCAGTGTGGCACCAACTGCGGTTCCTGTGTGCCAGAGATCCGGAGCCTCCTCGATTCGGCTACCGAGGCGGTGTAAGCGGGCTCAGCATCTGCACGGGGACCCTGTAACGAACTCCTTTTGAGTGCCCGATACCGTCCACGGTACAGGTCTTGCGATTGACCCGGATAATCTGCCCGTGCAGCTCCCGCCGGCCGGTACCGAATCGTACGGTATCTCCCACCTGCCAGTGGGCCATCTGTTGCCTTGTGTCCACAGGTTCGAACGGCGTATCCGGTAGCGTCAGGTCCTGTTCCCTTGCCCTTTCTGCCAGGGCCTTACGGGTAGTTTGCGCAGCCCCGCTCTCGTGCAGCTCATCAAGAATGGTGTAGAAATGGCGGTTGTGCACCGATCCCCAATACCGCTGACCGGCACTTTGCTGCAGGAGATGCGCAAACTCATGGCAGCAGGTGTGCGCCAGCAGATTCAGGGTGCTCAGTTCCCCACCAAAGTACCCACGTTTCCGGATCTCCCGACCCGACAACCAGCCGCTGGCCGTCTCTGGCTGGTGCTTGGCGGCAATCATGCGGGCGCCGTAGGTGATCACATGCTGTCGATCGCGAGAATCGTAACGGTGGTAGGTGGCCTGGCCCGAGCCGACCCGGCAATGCAGGAAACTGCCCGGATTGCGTTCCCGGACCCACTGCTCCGCCGGTTGCCAGAGCCAGTCCCGGGTGACGGTGCACATGAGCTCACCAAGGCTGATGGCGGTCTGGGTTGGTAGGGGCGTTTTCTGCAAACTCGGGTACCTGGCTACTTCACGGATGCTTATGAACAGACAAGCTTAACGTTCGAATTTGGGGTTTGCTATGGTCTAGCTCGGCAATATTATGCGGTGGCACTGATTATCGACCTTGGGAAAGGTCAAGCTAAGTCGATACTTGAATGACATATTCCATTCAGACAAACTGTCACCATATATAAATAAGTGGTGACGATTTGTCTGGCTCCGACTCCGCCCGATCTTCGAGGTCAGAACTCCAAAGCCTGTTCCGAGAGCACGGCGGCCAGCTCCGCCTGAGCGAGGCGCTGGCTCGCGGCTATAGTCGTTACCAGTTCTACCAGCTCCGGGACGAAGGGCTGATCGAGCCGTTCAGCCGTGGCCTCTACCGGCTGGCGGATCTGCCCCAGGTCGAAAACCCGGATCTGATGGCCGCCGCCACGCGTTTCCCCCATTCTGTACTTTGCCTGATTTCCGCGCTGGACTGGCACGGCATCACCACCCAGATTCCTCACCAGGTACATCTGGCTGTGGAACGGGATGCCCGCCTGCCGGTGCTGGACTATCCGCCGGTGGCAGGATACCGGTTCTCCGGGCGGGCTTTCAGTGCAGGCATTGACCGTGTGGACGTGGATGGCATCGTCCTCAACGTCTACAACCCTGAGAAAACCCTGGCGGACTGTTTCAAGTTCCGCAATCGCATCGGCATAGATGTTGTGCTGGAGGCCCTGGAGCTTTATCGCACCCGTAAAACCTTCCTACCGGGTAGACTAATGGAATACGCCAGAATCTGCCGGGTCGCCAATGTGATGGCGCCCTATCTGGAAGCCAAACGAGAGATGCTGGCCAAGGTCTTGTAGTAGTCTCTTGTCGATTGAGTAAAAAAGGAATATTTTATACTCATGGACGTGTTTGAATTTGACGGAACCAAAAGCCAGGCCAACCTGGACAAGCACGGTATTGATTTCGTGGATGCCCAGCAGCTGTGGAAAGACCCGTATTTGCTGGAAGTAAAGGCAAAGTGCGTGGATGAGCCCCGATATCTGCTAATTGGCAAGATTGGGGACAAGCACTGGTCGGCCGTTGTGACTTACCGGGCGGGGCGTACTCGCCTGATTTCGGTCAGGCGTTCCCGCAAGAAAGAGGTTGAGCTTTATGAAAGCTAAAGATTTTGACAAGAAGTTTGATGAGGGCCAGGAAGATATTGTCGGGGATCTTGATCTGTCTTCTGCAAGGCGGGTGAATCAGGAACAAAAGCGAATCAATGTTGATTTTCCGGCCTGGGTCGTGGAGTCTCTGGACCGTGAGGCAGCACGTATTGGCGTTACCCGCCAATCGATTATCAAGGTCTGGCTGGTGGAGCGTTTACAGGCTGAGGCGGCTAATAAGCCGCTCAATTAAGACAATGCCAGTGGTGTTAACTAGCGGCAAATATTATTGGTGCCTCTCGTGAACCGTCAGTGTGGATAAAACTTCGTAGAAAACGTCATCATCGGTGCTAATCGTAATCCATGATGAAGGGTGGCTCGACGTGGCGATAAACGCAGTGGTGTAGCCGTTTACAGTCGCAGAGAACCCATAGACTCCTTCGCACAAATCCAGTTCTGTCACGTCACCAGAGGATTTTTGTGCTTCCTTGTAACCCTGTCTAGACCTCCTCTAGTGCCGTTGAAAAGTCGGCGTTGGTTTCCATCGTCGCTACAGAGCCCACTAAATCCGAGCCGCGCCAAATCTGTGTTTCAGAAGGTTGGATATCGACAGTATCGAAATGTCTGCTATTGAACTCGAACGCAATACCATTGGAAGTGCGAAACTCGGTGGCTTGTTTATAAAGAGAAGCACAACCCGAGATCAGGCTGATCCAAAAAATCCCGCAAGCGATGTGCGCTTTCTTTGACTCGATGCCAAAGCAGTTCATAGGGCCGTCCCTGCTCTTCGTTCCTTGAAGCTCCAAAGCTGGTGCTCCGAGGACCCTCTGGTCTCCGGAGCACCTATTCCGCTCACTGCGAATACACTTACGCCTCGATTGGCGAACGCCAGTCATCAGCACCGGAAGTACCGGCAACGGCGTGCTCCCAGGTTACCTTGCGGTAGGACAGGGAAACGGTCACCAGCTGGGTGAAGTCGGCGTTGCCGGCATCCTGGCAGTGGGGCATGTTGCAGTTGATGTCGATGATGGTGGCATCTTCGAGGATGGTGGAGAAGAAGTGCTCCTGCTTGCCCTCAACGGAGGTGCGGTACCACTTCAGCTCGACCTTGGGCAGCATCTCGCCGGAGGCGAGGGCGTTGTACATCAGCGGGGTGGCCTTGTTCAGGGCGGAGGTGAACTTGAACGGCTTGTGCACGCGCTGACCGGATGGCTGACCGGACTGGGGATCGGTCGGTACGGTAACAACGTGGCTGAATTCCTGCACCAGCACTTCGTCTTCGTGGCCTTCCACGTAGATGTTACCGACAGAATCGGACGTGAATGCGCCGGCGGTGATGTTGCCCTGGGTCTGGCCTTCGATGCTGATATAACAAGGAGTTGGCATAGTCTGCTCCATGACTTGTGAATGAATAGCGTCCCCGGGTGTTCCCTGGACGCGGACTTTCATTACAAAGCCTGTGCCAGAAGAGGAAATAGTTTTTAAAACAGTGGGTTATCTTTTTTCTCGGAGATGTCCCCGGCGGGCCAGGCAACCGCGCGCCCGAACGCCGGGCGAAGGATTGCTGGTGGGGCAAAAACTTGCTCGGGCAATACCCGCTTCAGCCCAGGCCGAGGGCTGCCAGCAACGCCAGGAGCAATAACGCGGATACACCCTGCCAGAAGGCCACGGGATTGCGCTCCATTAACGGCGGCCGATGACGCTTGTGCCAGTCGACGGATGGGTGTCGCAGGTTGTACAGGTATTCCGAGAGCGCCGGGTAACGTCTGTGGGCCTGAGGGTGAACCGCTTTTTCAATTGTATCGTCGACCCAGGCGGGAAGATTCTCACGTAAGTGTCTCGCGGGCCGGTAGTTCAGCCCGCGAAGCTGGTTCCGGCTATGGATTTTCGGTACTTCCGCGCCATAGGGAAGCTGGCCGGTGAGCAACTGGTAGGTAATCACGCCCAGGGAGAACTGGTCTGATAGCCAGCTGCCGGGCTCGCCGAGAAAGGTCTCAGGGGCACTGTAAAGGGCGGCCCCCCGAGGAACCGCCTGTTCGCCGATCTCAGAGTCCTCAAGGCCGGCGACCCGGGTGGCACCGAAATCAATCAGCGTGACAGTGCCATGGGGATCCACCAGCACGTTTTCCGGCTTCAGGTCCTGGTGCACCATTTCAAGCCGGTGGAATGCCCTCAAGCCTTTACCAATCTGCTCAACGAGATCACGCACGGTATCAAGTGTCGGAGCCGGGTTGTCCAGCATCCATTGCCGCAAGGTACAGCCTTCCACGAACTCTGTGGCCTGGTAGAGAAAGCTGGGTCGTTGGCTGGACTGGAACGGTCTTGCGACATGAGCGCTGCTGATTCGCCTGGCAATCCACTGCTCGGTGGAAAACTGTTCCAGGTAGACCGGATCGTGTCTCTGTTCCAGTGAGGGCATCTTCAGCACCACCCGGGTATCGGTTTCCTCATCCACCGCCAGGTAGACATGGCTGCGGCTGCTGGCGTGAATCTGTCTCAGAATCCGGTAACCGTCCAGATGTTGGCCCGGCTGAAGTTCCGGCGCAAAGGGCAGCTGGGCCAGCTGGTGAAACAGCTCGCTGCTTTCCGGAACCGCGGGGACCGAGTTCACCCGGATGATCTGGGCGGTCAGGTTGTCATCACTGCCCTGTTCGAGGGCCTGGGCTGCCAACCGGCGGGCGGCAGCGTCCAGATCATCGCCAGATTCCCGGATGATACCGGCCATGGTTCGCTCATCCAGGTGCTCATGGATGCCGTCGGTCGCCAGCAAAAAGGTATCGCCGGGCTGGATCGGCAGGCTTCGATAATCGATATCCAGTTGATGGCCAATGCCCATGGCCCGGGTCAGGCAGCTCTCTTCCGGGGAGAGCCAGAGCCGGTGATCGGTGCTGAGCTGTTCAAGTTGGTCGTGGTGAACCCGGTAGATGCGGGTGTCGCCGATATGAAACAGATGTGCGGTGGCGGACCTGAGCACCATCACGCTCAGGGTACAGACATAGCCTCGGTCGCGGTCATAGCGGTATTGGCTTTGCCGGGTCTGGGCATGAAGCCAGGCATTGGTTGCGAGCAGCACCCGTTGGGCGGACTGTTTCACCGACCAGCTTTCTGGAGTGGAAAAGTAGTCGCTGAGGAAACCCGCGACGGCGGACTCGCTGGCAATCTGGCTGACATTGCTGGAGCTTATGCCGTCGGCGATGGCAACGGCGATGCCTTTGGTGATCAGCTGGTGGCCCTTTGGCACCAGTAAACCGTGGAAGTCCTGGTTGACTGGTTTGACGCCAGCGTCGGAGTACTGGCCGGCGGAAATGGAAAGGGAGCTGGTCATTGGGAAACGGCATTTCCTCGAACAAGGAAAACGCAACTCCGGCGGGTGCGGCAGCCGGAGTTGCAGGAAGCCCCGACTCAGTTGGTGCGGGCCAGGGCAGCGTCGTTGTAGGCTGCCGCAACCTTGCGCTTGGGCGCGGTGCGCACATGGGTGGTGTAGAGGGTCAGGCCGGTAAAGGCGAGGCCGCCCACCAGGTTACCCAGAACGGTGGGAATCTCGTTCCACCACAGGTAGTCCATCACCGAGAACTCGCCACCCATGATGATGGCAGACGGGAACAGGAACATGTTCACGATGGAGTGCTCGAAACCCATGAAGAAGAACAGCATGATGGGCATCCACATAGCCAGTACCTTGCCACTGACGCTGGTGGAAATCATGGCGCCAACCACGCCCATGGAGACCATCCAGTTGCACAGCATGCCGCGAATGAAAATGGTGGCCCAGCCGGCAGCACCGAACTCCGCGTAGCCAAGCGTGCGCGCTTCACCAACACTGGCGATCTTCGCGCCAACGGCACCGGGATCGGTATTGAAACCGTAGGTGAAGATAAACGCCATCATGAAGGCGACGGTCAGTGCGCCGCCCAGATTGCCAAGGAATACCCAGCCCCAGTTGCGCAGTATGGCTGCCGGGGTTACGCCGGGGCGTTTATCAAGCAATGCAAGGGGCGTGAGCATGAACACGCCGGTCAGCAGGTCGAAGCCCATCAGGTAAAGCATGCAAAAGCCGATCGGGAACAGGATGGCGCCGATCAGGAACACGCCGGTCTCGACCGCTACGGTAATGGCAAACGCGGCAGCCAGCGCCAGAATGGCGCCCGCCATAAAGGCCCGAATCAGTGTGTCCCGCGTTGACATGTAGATCTTGGATTCGCCGGCGTCGACCATTTTGGTGACGAACTCCGAAGGCACGATGTAAGACATAATGTTTCCTCTGACTTCTCTCGGATGGCCGGACTTTTCAAGCGGCCAAAAAAAACGGCGGTACCCGGTGCCTGCAATTTGCAGGTGCGAGTAGACGCCGTCGTCTGAATGAATCTGTCGCTGTGAGCAGAACCGACATTGGTTCCGCTAACCGAGTGGGTGCAGAGACTGTGCCAGCTTGACGGTCTGCCGGGGAAAACGGATACAAATCAGGAGGGTAACGTTCTGATAGGGGTGTCGCGCGAAGCGGGTGAAGACGCGATTGCTGATCCGACGCACCCGATCGGTGCGTGAATGGTTAAGGCTGCTGCAACCTGGCGCAGCCATGGCGAGGCTCAGCGAAGGCTGAAGCGTACTGGCAAGGCGTAGCGGAATTTTTGTCCGGCAATCTCGTCGGGTACCTCAGGCAGAGGTGCTGCCTGCTCCAGCATGGCCAGTGCCGACTCGTCCAGAAGCTGGTGTCCGGAGCTGGTTCTCAGGCTGTGGGCGATCAGCGAGCCATCCCTCTGGAATTCGAACACTATGACAGGAGTGCCTTCCTGGCCCAGGCGCCTTGCCCGTCGGGGATATTCATAATACCGGGCAAGGTGGCGGCTGAGTCTGGACAGGTAATTGTCCACTTCTGATTTGACGCCAGCGTTCTGCAATGGAACGGTCGCCTGGGATTGTTGCTCCGTTGCTGTTTCTGCCGGCTCACCGCTCGGTGCTTGCGCTTCGGCGGTCTCTGGCTCGGGCGTGGGTTCCGCTACCGGCTGAGGTTCCGGCGCCGGCTCAGGTTTCGGCTCAGGCTCAGGTTCAGGTTCAGGTTCAGGTTCAGGTTCAGGTTCAGGTTCAGGTTCAGGTTCAGGTTCAGGCTCTGGCTCTGGCTCTGGCTCCGGCTCCGGCTCTGGTTTGGGTTCCGGTTGGGGTTCGGGTTCTGACTTTGGCGCAGCCTCGGGTTTCGGCGCGGGTTCACCGGCCAGCTTTATGCGAATAGCGGGCGCCGTATTGACCGCGGATTCGCCCAAAGTGTTGAGCTCCACCGTCTCTTCGGGAGACGCGAACACCAGGGCGAAAAAGGTGATCATAAATGCCAGCAGCAAGAGTGCCCACCGGAAGGGCGGTTGTTGCGGCATCATTGGCCCGGCTCCGTCAACAACAGAATATCCTTGTATCCGGCTTCCTCAAGCAACCGGAACAGTGTCTCCAGGTCCGCCATGGTGATTCGTTCTGCAGCGGCGATTTTCAGGGGCTGCTCTTCGCCAGGTTCTGGCAGTCTGGCAACCAGGGAGTCCCTGTCGAGTAGCTCGCCGTTCACTTTCCACTCGCCCTCGGCACTGACAATCATGTCCGCGTGCGGCGACTGCCGGTCCTCCGCCTGCTGCGTGGCAGGCAATTCCGGAAGTGGGTCATCGGTCAGTTGGCCGGCAACAATGAAAAACATGAGCAGCAGAAACACAAGGTTGATCAACGGCAGAAGTGCATCTTCCACGCGTTCCATCAAGGTTTTGCCGGAGGTAAACGGAGGTGGAACCAGATCGCTCATGGTGTTGTTGCGTTCGTCCGCTTCCAGTGGCTGTCGATACCCTGGTCAACCAGGCTGCTGAGCACCCGGGTGAAGGCTCCCAGCGGTGTGTCGCCGGTTGTTGCGAGGTTTACTTCGGTAATACCGGCGTTGCCCAGCTCGGTCATGAGCTGGTCGAGGGCCATGGCCTGTCCCTGCCACTGCACCTTGCCATTGGCAGTCACTGTCAGCTCGGGCAGCGGCTCGCCAGTGATCGGGCTGCGGTTCGAGGTGTTGTTGGCCAGCTCCAGGTAATCCACGGGCAGTAGCCGGGTGGTCAGCATAAAGAACACCAGAAGTATGAATACCACATCAATCAGAGGCGTAATCCGGATCGGAATCGGACGACTTGGTCTCGGTTCAACCAGTTGCATGGGCGAATCGCTGACCCCGGACGGTTGAATAGCGATCAGGCTCCTCGCTGGCTGTCTCTGTATCAAGCTGTTGCGCCGGAGACTGGTACGACGTGTCTGCGGCCTCCAGAGTCTGCTCCGGCACGATATGCAGAACTGAAACCAGGGTGCTGTTGATGGTCTTGTGGATGCGGCGCAGACGGAACTCGATCCAGGCAGCCAGGGCGGCAAAGGGTATGGCGACAACCAGGCCCGCCGCCGTGGTGGTCAGCGCCTCATAGATGCCGCCACTGAGTTGAGTGGCGTTGGCCCGGCCTTCGGTAGCCGCCATGGCGCTGAAAGCTTCCATCATGCCGAGCACGGTTCCCAGCAGACCGAGCAGTGGCGCCAGGGCTGCGATGACTTCAATAATCTTGAGGGGTGCCTCGAACGGCTCGAGAGAATGTTGCGCATCCCGCGCGGCGGTTTCCCGAATCTGGCGATCATCCTGGCCGTTCTGAATGGCCTCAATCGTATCGGTGACAAGCCGCTGCAGCGGATTCATCTGCCCCCATCGTCCGGCCTGATGTCGAACCTCGGACGGTCGGACTGACGCCGGATCCTTCTGCCAGTTCATTACGGTTTGTTTAAGCCGGCCAGACAAACGCGGTGCATAGAGGGCCCCGAGAAGCATCAGATACACGAAGGTAACGAAGCCAATGACGGCAAGCACCACCAGAACAATCATGACAGGGCCACCCATATCAATAAGTTGGGTGATCGGGCCGGCATTCAGGGGCAAAGTGAGGTCCGTCATGCGAAGAGTTCTCAATGTGCAAAAATGGAACTAAATAATAACGATTATCATTGAATTTGCAAGCGTGTAACCTGACTTCACAAAGCCCTCTGTTAGAATTGAGGTAAATGTAAGAGTTGTAAAAAGAAAGAAAAAACGGAGGTCAGATCATTACCGGTTGTCTAACCCGCTGCGGGGCCTGGAAGTCATGATGATCAGGAGATGGTTGGGTAGCCTGGCGAATCGGGCAGTGGCCCTGGTGGTTGTTGCGATCATCCTGACGGCCCTGCTGGTAACCGTTGCCGGTTTCCTGCTGAGCCGCTCCGAGCTGGAGCAGCAGGCCCGTAACCAGGTGGAAACGATTGCCACGCTTATTGCGGGGGAGCTGGACGACAAGCTGGCCCTGCGACTGGAGGCACTCAACCACGTAGCCCAGAATCTCACCATGTCCGGTGATGTTCTCAACACCAGGGCCCGGATCCTGATCCGCCGCCAAACAGCCCTGGAGCATCTGTTCGATGCGGTTTACCTGATCGATGAAAACGGTCTGGTCATAGCCGAGAATCCCGAAGATTACCGGCAGGCGGGACTGGATGTCAGTAACCGGGAGTATTTTCAGCGGATTTCCTCCACGCTCACCCCGGTGATCAGCGAGCCCTACATCTCTCACTATCAGGAAAAGCCGGCCATCATGGTGGCTGCGCCGATTTTCGACCACCGTCAGCGTTTCATTGGTGTGATTGGTGGTGCCATCGCGCTGGATGGCAACAATTTTCTGGATCAGTTCATTAACATCCGTATAGGAACGACCGGCTATCTCGGTGTGGCAACCCGCAGTGGTTTTGTGGTGGTTGACCAGCGGGACCACCAGCCCATGGCGCCGGTGCGGGTTGCGAATCCTGTACTCCGGGATGCGATGGAGGGGTTCGAGGGCACCTTGGAGACCCGCAACAGTAATGGTGAAAAGACCATCATGTCGGTGCAGCAGCTGACCCAGGTGCCCTGGTTTGTTTCCGCCTCCTGGCCTGCCCGGGAAGCCCTTGCACCAATTACACGCACGGTGGATGCCTTCGTTTGGATCCTGCTGCTGGTCATCCTCTTGATTGCGCCCGTGGCACTGTGGCGTTTCCGGCGGCTGATGGCGCCGCTCAAGACATTGGGCATCCAGATCCGTGAGCGCCACCTGGGTATGCGTTCCGATCCGGTGGATGTCGCCGGGGGTAAGGAAATCCGCCAGGTTGCCGAGATCTTTAACACGGTGACCGATGAGCGTGATGAAGTTCTGGTGTCTCTGGCAGAAAGAGAGGCATTTTTCCGTTCCCTTACCCAGAGTGCGCCCATCGGTATTGTCCAGACCGACGTCCTGGGCCGTATCGAGTTTGCCAACCCGGCTTTCGAGGCGATCGTCGGCAAACCGGCGGAAGATCTCACATACAGTTACCTGGCCGATCGTGTGGACAATGCCGACCGGCAGGAGGCGATTGCCGGTTGGAAGAATGCGATCAGGAGCCAGAGCGTTTTCCGGGGCCGGTTGAGACTGGCGGCTCCGGATCGGGTGATCTGGGCCGATGTGATGACGGCGGCAATCCAGACGCCTGAAAAGGCTCTCGGCACCATCACGGTAGTTCGCGATATATCCCATGAGCTGGAAGTGGAAGAGGCACTCAAGACCGAGCAGCAGCGCGCGGAAACCATACTCCGCGTTCTTCAGGAAGGCGTCCTGATGGTCGATGTCGAGGGGGTTATCCGGTTTGCCAACGATGCTGCCTGCCGCCTGCTGGGCATTGAGGGCGAGTGCGTGCTTAGAAACTTCTTCCAGTTGGTCACCATCGAGACGGAAGAGCGGGAACTGACGGCACAGGAGTTCCTGTCCGGGGATGACCTGGACAGCCTTTACGTCACCCTGCGGAACTCATTGGGCGTTCCCTTCCCGATAGATCTCACCATGCTGCACATTCGCCAGGGGCGAGAGGATGAGCGCCTGGTGTTCGTGCTGCGGGACGACAGCGACCGCCGGCGGCAGGAAGAGCGGTTGTCCTGGGAGGCGACCCACGACAGCCTGACCCATTTGCTGAATCGGCGCGCGTTCAATGCGTCGCTGGTCCGGTGCCTGGGCGAGGCCGGGCGCCAGGAAGCACGTTCGGTGTTGATGCTCATTGACCTGGACTACTTCAAACCGGTCAATGATGAGGGCGGCCACCTGCTCGGCGACGATTTGCTCAAACGGCTCGCCGAACTGTTCAAGGAATCGGTTCGCCAGTCCGATACCGTGGCCAGACTGGGCGGGGATGAGTTCGGTATTATTCTACCGGCTTGTGGCATGGCCAGGGCTCAGGCCCTGGCGGAACGGATTCGCGCCGATGTTGAAGCGCTTCGGATCGAACATGACGGCCGGTCCTTCGGTGTCACCACGAGCATTGGGCTCACGGAACTGACACCGGAAGATAGCGGCCCGAGAGAGGTCATGGCACGGGCCGATGAGGGTAGCTACATCGCCAAATCCCGGGGGCGCAATACGGTTGTCGTCGTCCCGTCACCACCAGCCGGCTGAGACACTGGCCTGCCACAGCAGACGAATGGCCAGCGCGGTCAGCACGATATTAAAGATCAGTGTGAACTTATGGTTGCTCAGGGACTTCAGTACATGGAGTCCGAGCCAGGTGCCGGCAAAGCCGCAGATGATCATGGCAATTATGAATGGCAGCCATTCGAAGAAGATGAATCCGGCGGCTCCGAATACGAGCGCCTTGGGGGCGTGCTGCAGCGTCATGGCCGTGGCGAAGGTGGCCACCGTTTTGAATCTGTCGTTATGGATCTGCTTGATGAACGCTGCAACGAGTGGCCCGGTGGCGCCCACGAACAGGCTGACAAAACTGGTCAAGGCCGACGCCACAAACACGCCCGGAGCCCCGAACGCGCCTTTTGGCAGAGCCGGCCCCCAGCAAAGGTAGAGAACGAACAGGGCGATGGTCAGCTGCCAGATATGGGCCGGAAGATTCACCAGCAACCAGGCGCCCAGGGCCGCGCCTACCATGACGCCGGGCAGGAACGCGGCAATGACCCGCCAGTCCACGTGTCGCCAGGTCAGTGCTGCCCGACCAACATTGGAACCCAGCTGGATCATGCCGTGAACCGGAATAATGGCGGCGGGCGGCATCCAGCTGGCCATAAGTACCAGCAGCAGAACCCCGCCACCCGCGCCGAGACTGGCAGTGATCATCGAGGTGATGGTGGAACTGGCTAGCAGGAAAACGGCGACTGGAAGGCTCAGGCTTTCGGGTATCAGTTGGTGGAGTACTTCCATTCGCAGAATTCCGTTGATTTCAGTTTGGCCGTGCGACACAGGGCCTCGGTTGCCAGTTGAACGTCGGCCACATAGTAGAGCGACGCAAGACCGAGGCGGTCCCGCCCCAGATTGTGAAAAATCAGGCCGAAGGCAATATCGCCGGCGGTAAAGCGTTCATGGTTGGCGGCAAAATACTCTGCTGGTTGCGACAGCACTGGATCGTCCAACAACGCCTGAACCCGTCCGGCGCCGCCATGATACGCCTGAACCAATAGAAGGGTGAACAGACGGTCCCTCTTGGCTTCTGGCAGATGACCAAACCGTTGCTCGAAAACAGGTGCCAGATTGCGGGCATTCTGGTTCATCAGCCGCAGGGCGCAGTCGATCTGTGCTAGCCGATGCCAGAAATTGTTGGGGGCAATCTGGCAGTCGGACAGAGCCGCAGGTGACAGCTGCAGGATGCCCCTGGCGTTTGCCCTGGAATGGGCTCTTGCCTGTGCGCCACTCTCAATCAGGATCTGGCCCGCCAGGTAGCGGGGCAAGGCTTGTGGCAGAGTCAGGCGGTTCTGACTGCTGCGGTGCTCGTACACGTAGATCAGTGCATCATGAAGGCTTTCCGGAGCACTGCTGTCGGCAAAATTGAGGTCGTCCCAGGCGCCCCAGATCCGGTCCGCCGGCAGGGTGCCAAGATACCGCGCAACGGCCTCGTCGACGTTCACATGGGGTTGGTCGCAGGAAAGGGCGAACGGATAGCCGGTCTGGCCGGTCTCGCCGGCAACCCAGTCTTCCACCTTGTCATTCTCATACAGTGATTTTCGGGTGGTGTTCAGCAGGCGCTGGGTGGCCTCGCGGTCTTCGCCATCACTGATCCAGGCCAGAAAGCGCCCCCGCATATCGTAGAGGACGTGGCGCTCGGCACTGGCGCAATAGCCGGATTCTTTTAATACCCAGCGCCGGATGGTGAGGATGTTTTCAAATACCCCCTGGCTGACCCAGTAGGGCGAGGACCGGACCACGCGAGTCCAGTCGCTGTCTTCACTGGCCGCTGGCGGCGGGTCCTGGGCGGCAACGGCAACCGGCGCTGCCAGGATGAAAATCACGGCAAGCTGGCGTAAGCTCTTGAGAATTCTGACCATAGACGATATACCCGTGACCTTCCTCAAAACAGAATAACAAAGGGAACCTGCCATGAAGCAATCTGAATATCTTCGTTACGATGCTACCGCACTCGCTGATCTTGTCCGTCGGGGTGAGGTCACTTCAAGGGAAGTATGCGAGGCAGCGGTTGAGCGGGCAACCCGCGTGAACAGCACACTTAATGCGATCTGCTATCCGCAGTTCTCCGAGGCGCCAGCACAGCACTTCCCCGAGCAGGCGGTTTTTGCCGGCGTGCCCCTGCTGCTCAAGGACCTCGCCCAGGAGCAGTCGGGTCACCCGTGTACCTACGGCAGCCGGGGGCTGATAAAGAATATTGCGCCCCAGGATTCGGAATTTGTCCGCCGGGCACGGGACGGTGGGCTGGTTTTCCTGGGGCGAACCGCCACGCCGGAGTTTGGTCTGAAAGCGGTGACCGAGTCTGAGCTCTGGGGGCCAACCCGCAACCCCTGGAACACGGAGCTGACCCCGGGTGGCTCAAGTGGCGGCTCCGGCGCGGCGGTGGCGGCCGGCATTGTACCCATGGCCGGCGCCAACGATGGCGGCGGCTCCATCCGCATTCCCGCAGCCTACAATGGCCTGTTTGGCCTCAAGCCGTCCCGGGGACGCATTTCCTCAGGCCCCTTTATGGGTGAAGCCTGGACCGGTGCGTCTACCGACCATGTGGTCAGCCGGACGGTGAGAGACAGTGCGGCGATGCTGGATGTGCTCAGTGGGCCGGCTCCGGGCGACCCGTTCGAGATTCCCGGGCCGTCTGCGGCCTACTCCGAGCTCATGCAGCGGTCTCCGGGCAAGCTAAGAATCGGCGTGTTCACGTCTTCACCCTACAATACGGAGGTAGCACCGGAGTGCGTTGCAGCCGTGGAGGAAACGGCCCGGGTTCTCGAGAATCTGGGTCACAGGGTTGAGTATGCTGCGCCGGAATTCGACGGCATGGCCCTGGCCCGCTGCTACCTCGGCCTGTATTTCGGTGAAGTGTCGGCGCTGATGGCGAAGGCGAAAGAGCAGTTCGGCGCCACCGACAGCGATTTCGAACTGGATACCCGGCTGATCGGCATGCTTGGTGAGACGATGCCGCTGTCCGACTATGTCCGGCGGCGCCAGCAGTGGAACGAGTTTGCCAGGGCGCTGGGTGCATTTTTCGGGAGTTACGATCTCTACCTCAGCCCGACCACCGGGCAGTTGCCGGCCGCCATCGGCGAACTGGAAACGCCGGCCCACCTCAAGTTCGCTGCCCGCCTGATGCTGAAATTGAAGGCCGGCAAACTGGTTCATCGTACTGGCCAGGTGGATCAGATGGCCCTGGAAAGCCTGGCCCGGACGCCGTTTACCCAGTTAGCAAACCTGACCGGGACACCTGCCATGTCGGTACCGATGCACTGGACTGCCGAAGGTTTACCGGTCGGGGTCCAGTTTGGCGGTCCCCACGGCGCCGAAGCGACCCTGCTTCAGCTGGCGGGCCAACTGGAAGAGGCCAATCCCTGGTTCAGCAACTACGAAAGGCTTGAGGACGCGTTCTGAGGTATCCGGGGTTGTGATCCGGCTGGGGAAACTCCACGTTTATCTTTGTAGCCGGAACAGGCTATGCTGTTAGTCAGGAAGACCCCTTCTTCCTGAACGACCCTGATGGCATCGAGGAGGCGAGCGTATTATGAACCAACCGATGGCAATCGACGAACTGGTATCAGTAGCACAGGCCGAGGCCATGGGGGAGTTAGACGCCCCCATGATGGCCATCGTCCTGTCCAGCGAACAAAGCTATGACTTGCCCATCAATTCCCTTGAAACCGATGCCGACAAGGCCCGCTGGGGGTTGATCCTCCGCGCCGCCCGCGAGCATGTTGAAGCGGATGCCGTGGCCGTGCTGTATCCGGCCTGGACCACCATCCGTCACAAGAAACCCGAAGTGGAAGCCGAAGCGGCCCCGGAAGCCATTGAGGAAGAAGCCGAGGGTGCCGACGATTCAGACGGCCCCATCGACACCCTGTTCGTGCAACTGCACACCAGGGATCACGTTTACTGGCGGGGTTTTGAACAGATTCGGGATCCCAAACACCAGCGCATCATCGGCTTCCGCCGGATCAAGGCGCTGTCCACCGATTACAAACGGGACGAAGCACCCTCCGTAGCCTCCTGGCTGAGCACCCTGTTCGAGCCGTTGCCGGAAGAAGGTGAAGAGACTAACGTAGACCGCGAGCTGGCCGACCTGCTGGAAGAGCCGGAAGTCAGCGCCGCACTCTACCCGCGCCAGATGCGGGCCCTGCACTGAAGAAGAACTGACAGCCGGAACCAGTGGCTCCGGCTGTCAGTGAGTGGACATCAGGGTCAGGCACAGCTGCGCGTTTTGAATAAAGTGGCCGAATGCTGACAGCTGCTCTTTCGAGGGCGTGTAGGTCCCGGCTGCATTGTCGGCGTAAAACAGACCGATAAGGCGTCCATTGGCCTTGATCGGGCCGATCAAGGCCGGCACTTTGCCGAGCCAGCGATCGTAGGGCACTCCCTCGGCGTTCGGTTTGGGCTCGAAGATGCTGCAGTGTGCATGGGGCAGAAGCGAACCCAATGGTCCGGTGCCGTCCTTCCGAATCACAAAGTGCTGGCGCCATTCCTCCGTGCCGCGACCGCCGAGTTTCCGGGGCACCAGTTCGTTGCCAGTGCGGTCACTCATTAACAGGGCGACCCGCTGCATACCAATGGCCCTGTGTATCCCTTCGATGACCAGCTGACAGACTTCATTGATGTCCGGTTTCTCCGCCAGGCACTGGCTCAGTTCACGCAGGATTTCCAACTGAAGTTCCGGATCCATGTCCGGAGCCTGTGCTCCGGCGTCGCCTGATTTGCCGTCGGCGCCAGGCATCATGGCGGTGACCTGAGGGATGCCGAGAGAAACGGCCACCCGGGTGGCTTCCGAGGCGTTAACCTTGAGTTGATCGCGGACCACGGCCGGGCTCTCACCGATGTCCTTGCCCAGACGCTCCAATACCTTGTCCATGTCCGGGCCGCTCCAGCCCTGTTCGGACAACCGGGCCATCTCCACGGAATTCCGCACCAGGCTTGAGGCCGTGGAATTGGCCTGCCCCGGCGAGACAACATCCTTGATAAAGGGTCCCAGGGACCAGGCATCCACAAGCCCCCGGGTGATTTCCGTAAAGGTTGAGTGCAGCACGGCCTTCTGTGCCTCAACCGGTGGCCGATCAAGGCGCAGGCGTTCCTCCAGTTCTGTCGCCTGGTCGGTCTCGCAGGACCAGAACGCCAGCTCGCCAATGTTCATCAACAATGCTCCGATAAACACCTCTTCCAGCGCCGTCTCGTTGCGTTTCGGCATCAGACACCGGGCCTGAACCGCGGCATGGATCGCCCGGGCCAGGCAGCGTAACAGGTGGGGGCGGTCGTTGCGTTTCAGCAGGGTATCGACGATCAGTGAGGAGATGGCCATGGATTTCACCGCGTCAAAGCCGATCAGCGTGATCGCGCGGCTTACCGTGCTGACCTGGGTCCGGGTCTGGTTATAGAACACGGTATTGGACAGCCGTAGCACCTGGGAGGTGAGCTGGGCATCGTTGAGAATGACGTTGGCAAGCTCATTAACCGTGCTGTTCTGGCTGTCGGTCAGCTCATTGATGCGCCGAAGCGTATTGGCCAGTACCGGCAACTCGACTTTGCTGAGGTAGGTAACCCATGCCTGGGTAGAGTTCATCCTTGAGGGCGTTGGTTGTTTTTCGTTGGTCACGTTGGTGAGTCTCTGGGAAGCGCGTCTCTGGAAGAGCTCCGGGGAAATGTAAGGTTCTTCTGTGTTCCAAGTTTAGTTCACCAGGCTGCGCGGTGTCAGGTAACCGTTTGTGTAAGGATATCTACCCACACTGAGAATCATTCCGGAATTCGGGTTTGCCGACCGTTTGGGCTATAATCGCCGGTTTTAACGCTGCACCCACAAGGCGCTGACCGTGATTGTATTTGACCAGGTACAGAAGTCGTATCAGGTAGGCGGCCGGGCGATCCCCGCGCTGCATCCCACCGATATGACCATTGAAACCGGCGAGGTGTTCGGCATTGTTGGCCATTCCGGCGCCGGTAAATCGACGCTGGTGCGTCTGATCAACCTGCTGGAACCGCCCACCGGCGGCCGGATTCTGATCGACGATGAGAACATCACCGACTACGACGCTGCCGAACTTCGCGCCTTTCGCCGCAAAGTGGGCATGATCTTCCAGCACTTCAACCTGCTGTCGTCCAAGACCGTGGCGGACAACATCGCCTTCCCCATGAAGCTGGCGGGCATCTACTCGAAGACCGAGATCCGCGACCGCGTTGAAGAACTGTTGGCCCGAGTCAGCCTCACCGACCATGCCAACAAATATCCGTCGCAGCTCTCCGGTGGCCAGAAACAGCGAGTGGGCATTGCCCGCGCCCTGGCGTGCCGGCCCACCATCCTGCTCTGCGACGAAGCCACCAGCGCCCTCGACCCGCAAACCACCCAGTCGGTCCTGAAACTGCTGGCGGATATCAACCGTGAACTGGGCCTTACCATCGTCCTGATCACCCACGAAATGGACGTGGTGCGCCGGGTCTGCGATCGAGTGGCGGTGATGGACGCCGGTGAAGTGGTGGAAATGGGCCCGGTCAGCGAGGTGTTCCTGCACCCGAAGCACCCGACCACCCGCGATTTCGTGTTCGAGAGCGAAAGCATCGACCGGGAGGAGCTTCAGGAAGACCTCAGCAAGGCCGACGGCCGCATCTTGCGCCTGACCTTCAAGGGCGAATCCACCTACAAGCCGCTGCTGGGCAGCGTCGCCCGGGAGTCTGGCGTGGATTTCAGCATCCTTTCCGGCCGTATCGACCACATTAAGGACACCCCCTACGGCCAGCTGACCCTGTCACTGGTGGGCGGTGATCTCGAGGTGGCCATGGAGGCGCTGAAAGCTGCCGACGTTCACGTGGAGGTACTGCGCTGATGGAAGCCCTGTTAAGCAATGTAGACTGGACCGAAATCGGCTGGGCCAGCTGGGATACCCTGGTGATGGTGGGCATGTCCCTGCTGTTCAGCGTCCTGATCGGTCTGCCCATCGGCGTGCTGCTGTTCCTCTTCGGCAAACGCCAGCTGCTGGAACAGCCGGTGGCCTATGCGGTGCTGTCGTTCGTGGTGAACGTACTCCGTTCCGTGCCGTTCATCATCCTGCTGATCGTTATGATTCCCTTTACAGTAATGCTGATCGGCACGTCGCTGGGCGTAGCCGGAGCAATCCCGCCGCTGGTGGCTGGCGGCGCGCCGTTCTTTGCTCGGTTGGTAGAAACGTCTTTGCGGGAAGTTGATCGCGGAATCATCGAAGCCACCCAGGCCATGGGCGCCAGTGTTAAACAGATCATCTTCGGAGCTCTGTTACCGGAAGCGCTTCCAGGAATCATCGCCGGTGTCACCGTTACCGCCATCACCCTGGTGTCGTACGCGGCCATGTCCGGCGTTATCGGTGGCGGCGGTCTCGGCGACCTGGCCATCCGCTTCGGCTATCAACGATTCCAGACCGACGTAATGGTCATTACAGTCGCCCTACTGGTTATTTTTGTCCAAGTCCTACAGATGGTTGGCGACCGTCTGGTTTTGTACTTCAGCCGCAAATAGGCATGCCTTGGTGCAAGCCGCTGGCGGGGAAGCCCTTCCGAAAAACGCCCGTAAATACGTCCCTGTAGGGCTCGGTCGCGCCATCCCTGGCGCTCCACGTTTTCGGAAGGGCTTCCCCGCCAGCGGCCCGGGCTATTCAGGTAAGCCAACACGTTTTGTTAACTGTTAAGAGGAGTATCTATTTATGAATCTGAAGAAATCACTCGCAGCCTTGGCTGCAGCAGCTACTTTCTCAGGTGCCGTCGCTGCCGAAGAGCTTTCTGTAGCCGCGACACCGGTTCCCCATGCCGAGATTCTGGAATTCGTGAAGCCTCAACTGGCTGAGCAAGGTGTTGAGCTGGACGTTAAAGTATTTACCGATTACATCCAGCCGAACATCCAGGTGGACCAGAAGCGGATGGACGCTAACTTCTTCCAGCACCAGCCGTACCTGGACGAGTTCAACGAAGGCCGTGGTACCAACCTGGTAACCGTGACCGGCGTTCACGTTGAGCCGTTTGGCGCTTACTCCAGCAAGATTGAATCGCTGGACGCTCTTGAAGACGGTGCGGTTGTCGCCATCCCTAACGATCCCACCAACGGAGGTCGTGCCCTGCTGCTGCTCCAGAAGGCGGGTCTGATCACACTGAAGGACGAGAGCAAGATCACAGCGACTCCCCGTGACATTGCCGAGAACCCTAAAGATCTGGACTTCAAGGAGCTGGAAGCAGCCACATTGCCGCGGATCCTTAATCAGGTAGACATTGCGCTGATCAATACCAACTATGCCTTGGAAGCGGGTCTTAACCCGACTGAAGATGCACTGGTGATTGAGGGTTCAGATTCGCCCTACGTAAACATCCTGGTGGCCCGTCCGGATAACAAGGACAGCGAAGCCATGCAGAAGCTGGCAGAGGCCTTGAAGTCCGATGCCGTTCGCGACTTCATCATGGAGAAGTATGAGGGTGCCGTTGTTCCGGCATTCTGATCGTTCAGGTATCGAGGTCAGGTGAAGGTATTCACCTGGCCTCAGTCGCACAAAAAAGGCCGGGCAGCGCAAGCTGCCCGGCCTTTTTAATTGCTCTGGAGGCTGGTGATCAGTCACCGCTCCAGTTGGCTTTCGGGTCGGGTGTCATCCGCAGGTAGGATTTCACCGCCTTGTAGCCCTTCGGGAAGCGCTGCTTGATTTCCTCCTCGTCCTGCAGGGACGGAACGATCACTACATCGCCACCACGCTCCCAGTTGCCCGGTGTGGCAACCTTGTGCTCGTCGGTCAGCTGCAGCGAATCGATCACGCGCAGAACTTCGTTGAAGTTACGACCGGTGCTGGCCGGGTAGGTAATCATCAGGCGCACTTTCTTGTTCGGATCAATCACGAACAGCGAACGCACCGTGAGGCTGCTGTCGGCATTGGGGTGGATCATGTCGTACAGCTGCGACACTTTGCGATCATGGTCCGCGATGATCGGGAAGTTCACCGAGCAACCCTGGGTTTCGTTGATGTCCTTGATCCACTCGTGGTGGGAGTCAACGGGATCGACACTCAGGGCGATGGCCTTCACACCGCGCTTGGCGAACTCATCCTTCAGCTTGGCGGTCAGGCCCAGTTCCGTGGTGCAGACCGGGGTAAAATCCGCCGGGTGTGAAAACAGCACGCCCCAGCTGTCTCCCAGCCAGTCGTAAAACGAAATCTTCCCTTCACTGGAGTCCTGCTCAAAATCGGGTGCGGTATCTCCGAGACGTAAAGTCATGTGTACTCTCCTTCGATCATGGTAGTGACAATTTCGTTTGTTATATCGGCAAGAAAGCTGCCGGGTTGTATTCTGCCTGTATACGTCAAACCTTGGTGCCATATGAGGCAATTACAAGGGGCTCAAACCCCCAATGCCTTCTCTTTTTCAAAGTGCTCCCGGGTAAGCTTGAACACGACCGGGCTCAGCATCAGCAGGGCTATCAGGTTTGGCAGCGCCATCATGGCATTCAGGGTGTCTGCCACCAGCCAGACGAAGCCCAGGTTGAGGGTGGCGCCAACGGGGATGGCCAGAATCCATGCAACGCGGTAAGGCACAATCGCCTTTACGCCGAACAGGAACTCGATACAGCGTTCGCCGTAGAACGACCAGCCAAGAATGGTTGTAAAGGCAAAAACTGCCAGGGCGATAGCTACAAGATAGTTGCCAACGCCGGGTAGCGCCTCCTGAAACGCCATGGATGTTAGGGCAGCGCCGGATTCCCCGGAGGTCCAGGTGCCGGAGGTAATAATCACCAGGCCGGTGATGGTGCAGATAATAATGGTGTCAATGAAGGTGCCAAGCATGGCCACCATACCCTGGTTGATCGGGTTACGGGTTTGCGCCGCGGCGTGGGCAATGGGCGCGGAGCCGAGGCCCGCTTCATTGGAAAAGATGCCTCGCGCCACACCGAAACGGATTGCGGCCCACACGGCTGCACCGGCAAATCCACCCTCGGCGGCGATGGGGCTGAAGGCGTGCTTGATCACCAGGGAAAAGGCGGCAGGGATGTCGGCGGCGTTAATCGCCAGCACCACCAGCCCGGCAATCAGATAGGAAACCGCCATCAACGGCACCAGGGCACTGGCAACATGGCCGATCCTGCGGATGCCACCAATCAGGACCATGCCCACCAGGACCATGAGCACCAGGCCAGTCAGCCAGTGTGGCAGTCCGAAGTTGGTTTCCATGACATCCGCCACCGAATTGGCCTGAACCGTGTTGCCGATGCCGAAGCCGGCAATGGCGGCAAATACGGCGAACAGGACACCAAGCCAGGCCCACTTGCGGCCCAGCCCGTTGCGGATGTAGTACATGGGGCCACCTACGTGATCACCGCGCTCGTCCACCTCCCGGTAGCGCACGGCCAGCACCGCTTCGGAGTACTTGGTGGCCATGCCTACCAGGGCCGTGAGCCACATCCAGAAGAGGGCCCCGGGGCCCCCAAGGAACACCGCGGTTGCAACACCGGCAATGTTGCCGGTGCCCACAGTGGCAGAAAGGGCTGTCATCAACGCCTGGAACGGCGGGATTTCACCCTCGGATTCGGCTCCGGCGGCAGTACGACCTTTCCACATCAGCCGGAAGCCGGCGCCCAGCTTCAGCACCGGCATCAACTTGAGGCCGAGACTGAGGAACAGCCCGACGCCCAGTATCAGAACCAGCATGGGTGGGCCCCAGACCAGTCCGTTTATCTGTCCTACAAATTCAGAAATAGCTTCCATGGGATCTCCCTCTGTATGCCATGGATTGGTATGGATTTTTGACCCGGGTTGGGTATAACCGGTTGAGTTTAGTCAGATATCTTTCCGTGTAAACCGACGGCCCGGGAAAATTGGTGGATTCGGGTGTGATTGCCTATGCTCATAGCAATGGCGACTATCCAACAAGGGGAGGGAATCTGCCCATGCGTTCACTGAAAGTGTCAGATGTCATGTGGAACCACATCGAGCCGGTCCGCTGTGGCACGCAGCTCACCAAGGTGGTGAAGACGCTGCTCCACAATCACGTAACCGGCCTTCCGGTTGTTGATGACCAGCGCCATGTTATCGGATTCATCTCCGAGCAGGACTGTATCCATGCCCTGCTGGTCAGCGGCTATCACCGTGAGGGCGATCCACTTGTTGACGACGTCATGTTCCGGAAACCGGTGACGATTTCGGCAGAGATGGCCGTAGTGGATCTTGCCCAGAACCTCGGTGCGGGCAAGCCAAAGGTGTACCCTGTTGTGGATCACGGCAAACTGATTGGTATTGTCACCCGTACTGCTATCCTGGCCGAGCTGGCGCGCACCGGTTTCGGTCTGGAGCCGCCAAAGCACGCCAGTGCCCTGGACTGAAACACACCTATTTTCTGAATTGAGGACACTATGGAACTCCTATCCACGAACGTCTGTTTCGAAGGCGAGCACCGCCGCTACCGGCATACTTCCGCTACCCTCGAATGCGACATGGAGTTTGCGGTGTACCTGCCGCCCGTGGCAGTGAGCTCCAACCCGAAGAAGGTGCCGGTTCTCTACTGGCTATCAGGCCTGACCTGCACCGACCAGAATTTCATGCAAAAGGCGGGTGCCCAGAAACGGGCTGCACAGCTCGGCATGGCGATTGTGTGCCCGGACACCAGCCCCCGTGGGGTAAACCTGCCGGGCGAGGACGACAGTTACGATTTTGGCTCCGGAGCCGGTTTCTACATCAACGCCACCGAGCAACCCTGGGCACCCCATTACCGAATGTATGATTATGTGGTGAAGGAATTGCCGCAGCTGATCGAGAACGAATTGCCGGTTACGGACAAACGATCTGTCAGCGGTCATTCCATGGGTGGCCATGGTGCCTTGATCTGCGCCCTGAAAAACCCCGGCCGCTATGCTTCGGTGTCTGCCTTTGCACCCATTGCCAACCCCACCGAATGTCCCTGGGGCCAGAAAGCCTTCAAGGGCTATCTGGGGGATGATCCTCGTAGCTGGGAAGAATGGGATGCCACCCTGCTGATCCCGACCGCCCGCGAACGATTGCCGCTACTGGTGGATCAGGGCACGGCGGATGAGTTCCTGGACAGTCAATTGAACCCGGATGTTCTGGCAGATACCTGTGAAAAGTTCCACCATCACATCAACCTGCGCATGCATCGGGGCTATGACCACAGCTATTTCTTCATTGCCTCGTTTATTGATGATCACCTGGATCATCATGCCGAAGCACTGGGTCTTTGAGCAGGCTCTATCGGAGGATGAAGCAGGTCAGGAGCGGAAGCCCCAGACCAGGCTGAAGTCCATGGAGGGCATGATTTCGGGCTCCTCGAGAGCCTGGATACCAAAGTCAGGCTCGCTGGTATCCCGCTCGAAAGTGCCGGAATAACGGTTGCCGCGAGGGCCGAAAATGGCTTTAACGAATGGCCCCCGGGCCCGCACTGGCCGGCGAGTTACCACGCCCACTTCGTTGTTTTCCAGCCGAACCAGAATGCCGGGCGGGAACTCGCCCAGAACCTGCAGCAGGGCCTTGGGTATGGCCGGGCGATACTTGCCGTCTGCAAGATTGGCAATCAACTTGCGGGCGTTGGCCACGTTCATGCGCTGCCGGTAGGCCCGTTTGGTGATCATGGCCACGTAGCGCTCTGCCAGTGCCAGAATTTCCGCTTCTGGCCGTATTTCGGTACCACTGAGGCCTTTTGGATAGCCGCTGCCATCAGCCTGTTCGTGGTGTTGGGCGATGATGGTGAGCAGTAGCTTGTTGTCGATGCCTGCGGCCCTGAGGGCCTGGATGCTGCGTTGCGGGTGCTTGCGAATCACGCTCCGTTGCTCGTCGTTGAGGACCGTGTTGGACGCATTCAGCTTGTCGGCAATGGGCACCAGTGCAAGATTGGCCGTCAGGGCCGCGGCAGTCAGTACGGCAACCCGGCTCTCCTCAAGGCCGAACTGACGGCCAATGAACTGGCACAAAATGGCGTAGAACAGGATTTGCTCGTGAATGACCGGACCGATCGAGTAAAGATGAACCAGCGCCAGGGTTGCGTCGGGTGACTCGGTGCAGGTGCGCTCAATCATCCGGGCCAGGCCCAGCAGGCGTTTCTGTGCCGAGGGGTCGGATTCGGTGATGGCGTTCAGGGTTGCTTCAAGGGAATGCAGCAGATCCGGGTAATCGGCAAACGGGTTGCGATCCCGTGTATCCTCGAAGACCTCTTCCTGGGGACGCTCTATCTTGCGGGGTTTGAATCGGCCCCGTTCGAACAACTGTTCCAGCTGGGAGTTGGTCTGAATCACGTAGCCCTGGCGCAACAGGATATTCCCGTCGGTGTCATAGACATCCCAGGGCAGGGGGCGGCCGATGGTCAGCGCGCCGGGAGCGATTCGAACAAGTTCGGTCAAAACAGGTGTCTCGGGTACAGGTTAGTTATGTAGCTTTGCAAGTGTAACCCCGAATGCCCATGGCCCTCCACTGAAGCCGCAATTCTGTGAGTATGGGGCGGTATGGTTTTACCTGATTTTACGGCTGCTACTGTTTTCTGATGCAAAAAAATGAGCATGCGTTCACACTTTGTCTTTTTTGAAGGACAATGTGTAAAGAATCGTTGCTTCGTAACGATCATTCAAATTGATTGCGCTATTCTGGGATACAGAATAGTTTTTTTGATGGAAATTAACGCTGAATGCTTCATCGCCTTAAGACCGATTTCAGGTTGTCGATCATTACTTTGTTGGGCGCTAGCGCGATTTTGGGCATTACGCCTTTCGCTGCCATGCGCTTTATGCAGGGCAATACCCTTGCGGGTTCTGTCGACACGGCAATTCTCGTCGGCATTCTTATCACGCTGATATACGCGTGGGCCAGTGGGGATACCCGTCGAAGCGGCCTGGTGCTTGCGGTTATTGCCTGCAGCGGTGCGGTAACAGTTGGTGCCGTGGTGGGCGAACCCGGGCTTTTTTGGCTTTATCCCTGTCTTGTAACTACTTTCTTTCTCGCCAACCCCCGTATCGCGGTGTTTTTGAACGTCGCTTCCGTCGTTGTACTCATGATTCATGGCGGTGCCTTCCGCTCTGATGTCCAGATGTGGTCCTTTGCCTCAACGGCGTTTGTGGTCAGCGCCTGTGCCTATGTGTTTGCTCACAGGAATCATGATCAGCGGGAGCGTCTGGAGCATCTGGCAACGATTGATCCGCTTACCGGTATCAAGAACCGGCGCTCCATGGATCAGGAACTGGATCTGGCTGCAGCGAATGCCGAGCGCACCGGACTGCCCTATGCCCTGGTTCTGCTGGATATCGATCATTTCAAGAGAATCAACGATGAGCATGGGCATGGTGTCGGCGATGACGTGCTGACTGATCTTGTGGCCCTGCTGAAACAGAACACGCGCAAATCAGACCAGTTGTTCCGGTACGGCGGCGAGGAGTTTGTGCTGCTTTTGCCAGGGGTGGATGGTATCGGCCTCAAGGCGGTAATGAATAACTTGCAGCAGGTGCTGCGCAAATATATGAAACACCCCGGTGGGGCCGTCACAGCGTCGTTTGGCGTGGCGCTGCTGCGCCATGGCGAGGGCGTCGACAGCTGGCTGGCCCGGGCTGATGCAGCACTGTATGAAGCCAAGGAAACCGGTCGGGACCGGATCGTATTTGCGGATCTTCATGAGGCGCCGGAACCGGCAGCCGATGCCGTCTGACTGTTATCAGGCGCATACAGGAACAGTCTCCAGCCCAACAGAATGCTGGCAGATGCCAGTCCACCAGTCAGGCCCACCCAGAAACCGGCAGCGCCCATGGCCGGCACCAGCCAGTCTGTGAACGTCAGCAGATATCCCAGTGGCAGGCCTACACCCCAGAATGAAAACAGCATGATGAACATCGGAATACGGGTGTCCTTGTAGCCACGCAATGCACTGATGCAGGTTACCTGGATAACATCGGCAATCTGGAACAGGGCAGCGAACATCAGAAGCCTCACGGTCACCGCCTGAACCTCTGAATCACTGGTGTAGAGTGCTGCGATTTCCCGTGAAAACACAAACAGCAGTATTGCAAAAACCAGCGCCGTGGCGGCGGCGAGAATCAGGGAACTGCGGGAGATCAGCCTTGCAGTGGCAGGCGCCCGTGCACCCATCAGGAAGCTGACTCGCAGCGTCAATGCCATGCCTATGCTCAATGGCAGCATGAACAGCAAAGACACCACATTCAGCGCTATCTGATGGCCGGCTACCACCACCGGGCCAAGGGGAGCCAGAAACAGGGCGATCACCGAGAACAGACTGGCCTCAACGAAAATGGTAAAGCCGATGGGCACGCCGATGCCGAGGATATAGCGCATGCCTGCCAGATCCGGCTTGACCCAATCGGCAATCAGGTGGAACTGGCGGTACACCCGGCTGCGGTTCAGATACACCAGCAAGGCTACTGCCGCGACGCCGTTGGAAATGGAAGTGGCCCATCCGCAGCCAACCCCACCAAACGCCGGCAGCCCCAGCTTGCCGTAGATGAAGATGTAGTTCATCGGCAGGTTGATCAGTGTGCTGAGCACGGAGAAGGCCATGATCACGCGGGTGTGCCCGAGGCCATCGGTCAGGCCCCGAAGTGCTGTCAGTAACAGCAGGGCAGGAATACCCCAGGCGAAGGCATTGAGGTAGCCCTGGGTAATGCGTGCGGTGTTGGCCTCCAGGTTCAGAAGCGCCAGCACGGGGTGTACGTGGGTCAGCAACAGAATCATGATCACGGACCCGGCGGCGGCAAGATACAGCCCCTGCCAGGTGGCGGGCATGATCTTCCCAACCTCCCGGGCGCCGTTGTAGCCGGAAATGATGGGTTGCAGGGCTCCCAGCATGCCCATGAAAAACAGGAACAGGGGCATCCACAGGCTACTGCCAATACCCACCGCAGCCAGGTCCTCGGCACTGGCGTGGCCGGCCATGATGGTATCGATCACGCCGTTGGCCATCTGGGCGACCTGCGCAATCAGGATCGGCCCGCCCAGAATGGCGAGGGTTCGCCACTCGGTGAGGGTTCGGGCCACCAGAGGCTGCCTGGGTTCCGGTAATGGCTGGTGGATTTCATCCATTGGGTGCTATCCGGTGCTTCTGCACTGCAAGTTTCTCCCAAAACCGTTAAAGTACGCGCCTCGATCACAACAGATGGCAGTGGCGATGGGACTTCTGGTTTTTGTTACCGTTCTGTGGGCGTTTTCTTTCAGTCTGATCGGCGAATTTCTGGCCGGCCAGGTAGACAGCGATTTTGCGGTGCTCAGCCGTGTTCTGCTCGGTGCTCTGGTGTTTTTGCCGTTCACCCGCTGGCGTGGCGTGGCTCCGGGACAGAAGCTGGGCATCCTGGTAACCGGCATGTTGCAGTTCGGTATTACCTACCTGTGTCTTTACCGGTCTTTCAGCTACCTGACTGTTCCGGAAGTGCTGCTGTTCACGATTTTCACCCCGCTGTATGTGACCCTGCTGGATGACGCGCTGTTTCGCCGGTTTTCACCGGTGGCGCTCCTCGCGGCGGCCATCGCAACTGTTGGCGCGGGTATCATACGCTACGATGGGCTCAGTGAGGACTTTATCACTGGCTTCCTGTTGCTGCAGGTGGCGAATTTTACGTTTGCCGCCGGTCAGGTGGGATACAAGCATGTCATGCAGCATTACCCTACCGGCATGCCTGCTTACCGCACCTTCGGCTATTTTTTCTTCGGCGCCCTGATCATTGCGCTGCCATCCTTCCTCATTTTCGGTAACGCCGAGAAACTGCCCACCACCCCGGTGCAGTGGGGCATCCTGGCGTGGCTGGGGCTTGCTGCCTCGGGCCTCGGCCTTTTCCTCTGGAACCGCGGTGCCTGCGTGGTGGATGCCGGTACTCTGGCAATCATGAACAATGCCCTGGTGCCTGCGGGCCTGGTGGTCAATCTGCTGATCTGGAACCGTGATGCCGACCTGCTGAGGCTGGCGGTCGGTGGCGGGGTTATCGTCTTCTCCCTGTGGGTAAACGCCCGTTTCCATCCCCGGGCACGGCTGGCTGTTTCGACATAAGTAACTGCACGCACTAAGGTTCCGTCACCCTCTGCCGTTAAACTCCCATACGCAGGGTAACTTTTGATGAATATCAATGGTGTTCATCAGGGGCTACTCTTTGCGCCTGTTTCATTTTCCTTGGTCAGCTTCGAGTCAGAAGGTCCGTTTATGCGTAAGAATCTCCCGGTAACCCAGCGTGAAATCAAGATGCGAAAAGGCGGGCGGTTGATCAGCACCACGGATTTGAAGGGCGTTATCACCTACTGCAATGACGAGTTTGAGGAAATCAGTGGCTTCTCACGGGAAGAGCTGGTTGGCCAGGCCCACAACATTATTCGTCATCCGGACATGCCCCAGGCTGTGTTCAAGGATATGTGGGATTACCTCAAGGCCGGCAAGGCCTGGATGGGTGTGGTCAAGAACCGGGCAAAGAGTGGCGACCACTACTGGGTCAGCGCTTACGTTACGCCGATCCGTGAGAACGGCCAGATGGTGGGCTATGAATCCGTGCGGGTCGAGCCCACCCGCGATCAGATTGCCCGTGCTGAGCGGCTGTATGCCAAGATCTCTGCCGGAAAGATGACCTCATCGTTCAGCAACCGTGCCTTGTCCATGCTTCGCTCCGGCTGGCCATTCCTGGTCTCTCTGGTGTTGAGCCTGGGTGCGCTTCAGCTCGACCAGCCCTGGCTGGCAGCGGGCTTGATTGTGATCGGTCATGCCCTGGGCTTCGGTCTGGTGTTCAGTTCCCTGGCTGCCCGCTTGCGCAGGCTGTTGGACCTTCGCCCCGATGCCTTCCGGGATCCCATTGTCGCCCGCACCTACAGTGACGAGCGGGGGCTGTTCTCGCAGCTGTCGCTGTTGCTGGTCAGTGAAGAGGCCAGGGTTCGCACAGCTCTGGCGCGTATCGATGACCAGGCGGAGCTGCTCTACGAGCAGGCACGTGCTTCCCACGGCTATATCAGCGATGGCGCAGCGGCGATCGCTCGGCAGCGGGCTGAAACTGACCAGACCGCTTCGGCCATCAATGAGATGACCGCCTCGATCCAGGAAGTGGCGGAGTCGGTAACCAGCAACGCCCGTGAAGCCGAGGAGGCTAATCGCCTGGCGGGTGTGGGCAGCGACCGGAGCGCCGAGGCACTGGTGGCTATTGAGGAGCTGGTCACCCGCGTAAACGGCATTGGTTCGACAATCAGCAAGCTGGGTGAGTCCACCAACAGCATCGGTGAGGCCGCCAACCTGATTTCCGAGATTGCCGAGCAGACCAACCTCCTGGCACTGAACGCGGCTATCGAAGCGGCGCGTGCCGGAGAGCAGGGCCGCGGTTTCGCGGTGGTCGCGGATGAAGTGCGCTCACTGGCCCGTCGGACCCGGGAATCCACTGTGCGTATCCAGAATGTGATCGACGACTTCCGCCAGCAGGTGGATTCCGCGGTCCAGGCAACCCGCGACGGCGAAGCCGTGGCAGGTCAGGGGCTTGAGAAAGTGCGGGAGGCGGAGAGCTCCCTGAAGGATATCGTGACCTCGATCGAGACCATTTCCGACAGCTTTATCAGTATGTCTGCGGCCTTTGAAGAGCAGAGTCAGGTGTCGGACGAGATCAATCGCCAGATCACCAACATTGCCGAGTTGGCCGATCACAGTGACGCCCAGGCCGACTCTGCCAAGCAGAGCAGTGACCGGCTCAGCACTATGTCCCGTGGCCTGAAAGACCTGATTAGCAGGTTTATCAGCAAAAACGGCTAGTTAGCTTTATCTTCCTTGCCCCACGCCGGAACCCAGCCGGCTCGGGAGCTCGCCAGCACTGGCATCACAGCGTCAGTGCTGGCAGAATCCCGCCCCAATTGCCGCGGCAAGTCCGTGGCTCGCCCTTTTTAAAGCCATTCCTCAGCTGAAAGCACAGGAACACAACATGACTCAGTCCAACTCGGTTTCGGGCAACGGTTCAGGGGCCACCCGCGGTCTCTGGTCCTCCCGGTTGGCGTTTATTCTGGCGGCAACCGGTTCGGCCGTTGGTCTCGGTAATATCTGGAAGTTTCCCTACGTTACCGGCGAAAACGGTGGTGGCGCCTTTGTACTGGTTTACCTGCTGTGTATCGCCGTAATCGGTATTCCCATCATGATGGCGGAAGTGTTTATCGGCCGGAATGGCCGCCATAACCCCATCACCAGTATGCGTCTGGTGGCCGAGCGCAATCTCAGCGCCCCGGGCTGGCGGATTTCGGCCATCATCGGGATGATTGCGGCCTTCGTGATCCTCTCCTTTTATTCGGTGATTGGTGGCTGGGCTGCGTCCTACGTGGGGCATGCCGCCATGGGTGACTTCACCGGCGGTACTGCAGACTCAATTGGTGAGTTGTTCGGTGGCCTGCTGGCCAGCCCGGGTCAGTTGCTGCTCTGGCACACCGTCTTTATGGCGCTGGTGATCCTTGTGGTTTCCCAGGGGCTGAAAGGCGGTCTTGAGCGGGCCGTTACCATCCTCATGCCGGCCCTGTTTATTCTCCTTCTGTTAGCCGTTGGCTATGCCACCACGACAGGTCATTTTGGCGAGGCCGTCAGCTTCCTGTTCACACCGAATTTCGGCGCCCTGACCTTTAACGGGGTGTTGATTGCCCTTGGCCACGCCTTCTTCACCCTCAGCCTGGGTATGGCCATCATGATGGCCTACGGTTCCTATCTGGGTCGGGATGTGTCCATCGGCCGCACCGCGGTAAGCGTGGCCATCATGGATACCGTCGTCGCGCTCCTGGCCGGCCTGGCCATTTTCCCGGTGGTGTTCGCCAATGGCCTGGAAGCCAGTGCCGGCCCCGGGCTGATCTTCCAGACCCTGCCGCTGGCCTTCGGCAACATGCCGATGGGTGGACTGTTTGGCACCCTGTTCTTCATTCTGCTGCTGTTCGCCGCCTGGACTTCCGGTATCTCCCTGCTGGAGCCGGTGGTTGAGTGGGTCGAGGAAAAGACCAGCCTGGCCCGAACAGGCAGTGCCATCCTGGTTGGTGTGCTTTGCTGGGCGCTGGGGATTGCCTCGATTCTGTCGCTCAATCTCTGGTCCGATGTGGCCCCGCTGGCCATGTTCGAGCGCTTTGAAGGCAAGACCATCTTTGACTTGCTGGACTTCTTTACCGCGAATGTGCTGTTGCCGCTCTCTGGTCTGCTGACGGCGGTGTTTGTGGGCTGGTTCGTGGCGAAGGAGTCTCTGAAAACGGATCTGGCCCTGGAGGGTGGCGCCTTTACCCTCTGGTACAACCTTATCCGGTTTGTCACGCCCCTCGCCGTTGCCATCGTGTTTGTCTACAACCTGATGTCCTGACCCGAGGGATCAGCTTTACGGTTGAATGCAACGTGGCAATGAAAAAGCCCGGCAAGTCACACTGCCGGGCTTTTTGTTTTCAGGAGTGCTTTTTACTCTTCGCCTAGCTGCCTGAGTGCCTCCACATGGGGGCGCACCGCCTCGATATCTTCCGCCGGAGCATTGCTCGCGCTCTGCATGGCACCCATCGCACTCTCCATCATGGCGCGCATCTGGGCTTTCTGTTCGGCCGTCATGTGCGGGCTGTTTTCCATCTCGGCCAGTGTGGCCTCCATCTCTCGTCTCGCTGCAGGATTCTGCTCTGCCATTTCGATGGCCATCCAGGCCTGGAAAACACGGTCGCCCGTGGCACCCCAGGATTCCAGGCTGTCGAAGCCGTGATCCTGCACCACGTCTTCCAGGCGGCCATAGGCTTCATGGCCTTTCATCTGCTCCAGGGAGTCCGACACGATCCGGGAGAAATCCGGCATGGTGCTCTCGTTCTGGTTGTCCATCTGACGCTCCAGCTCCTCAAACTCCGGAGCCAGTGTTTGTGCCGCCCGAACGCTTTCGATAAACGAAGCCACTTTCTGGTCGGACAGGGTGTCGGCGTGGCTGTCGGTAGGGAGTAGTGGAAGCAGAAAAAAAACGGCTGTGAGGATAATGCTGTTCAACACCAGCATCGGCTGTCGTTGCGGGTTATGCATGGCTGTTCTCCTTGTGTGGGCTTCCGGTTCCTTTGTCCGGAAGTCCCACGAGATTAGCGCTTACCCGCTTTGCCTGGCAACTGTGCTGTTATTTCAGCTTCAGAACAACAGCTCCGGCAGCCAGGTGGCAATTTCCGGGAAGATCATGATCAGGATGATGCCGATGATTTCCACAATCACGAAGGGAATGATCGACTTGTAGATATCCTTCATGGTGATCGACGGCGGCACGATGCCCTTCAGGTAGAACAGGTTGAAGCCGAAGGGTGGCGTCATGTAGCCGATTTCCATGTTGATCACGAACAGGATGCCGAACCAGATCGGATCGAAACCGAGGGATTCCACGATCGGCATGAACACCGGCAGGGTGATCAGCATAATACCCACGGGGTCCAGCACCATGGCCAGCAGGAACACAATTACCATCATGGCGATGATGATGCCCCAGGGCCCGCCGGGCACCATGTTCATCAGGCCCTCGATCAGTTCCTGGGCGCCCATGCTCTGGTAGGCGGCGCTGAAGGCATGGGCGGCAAACAGGATCCACATGATCATGCCGGTGAGCTTGAAGGTGCGGATTGCCGCTTCCCTCAGGATGCTCCACTTGAACTGTTTGTAGACGGCCGCTGAGATGAGAGCGCCCAGAACGCCCATGGCAGCGGCTTCGGTCGGGGTGGTGATACCGCCGATAATCGAGCCCAGAACCATGACGACAACGCCGATAGGTAGCAGCACAGCTCGCAGAGCCCGCAACTTCTCTGGCCAGGTGCCTCGCTCTTCCTTGGGCAGCGCCGGCGCCAGTTCCGGCTGCAGGTGGCAACGCACAAGGATATAGATGGCGGTCAGCACCATCAGCAGGATGCCCGGCATGATGCCGGCAGCAAACATCTGGCCAACGGAAACGCCGGTGATCAGGGCGTAGAGGATCATCAGGATGCTGGGCGGAATCAGTATGCCCCAGCCGCCGCCGGTATTGATCACGCCCAGGGCCATGTTTTTGTCATAGCCCCGTTCCAGCATCGACGGCAGGGCGATGGTGCCCATGGCCACCACCGCAGCACCGCTGATGCCGACCATGGCAGCAAACACCGCACAGATGCCAAGAGTGCCCAGAGCCAATCCGCCTCGCAGGCCGCCGCACCAGAGGTGCATCATCCGGTAAAGATCCCGGGCGACACCGGTACGCTCCAGAATCATGGCCATGAAGACGAACAGAGGGATGGCAACCAGGGTGAAGCTTTCCATGGTGCCCCAGATCTGCGAGGCCACCATATAGAAAGAGTCGAAGCCCCAGGTGAAATACAGGAACACCACCGATACGCCACCGAGAACAAACGCCAGCGGCAGGCCCAGCAGCAGGAAAAACAGCAGCGAACCGAAAAACAGGAGAGTCAGGGCTTCAATGCTCACAGCTGATCTCCTTCAGACTCGGCTTCTTCGGGCGTGTAGTAATCCAGGTTAAAGGCCACGGCGATGTCTTCAAGCAGTTTGACCAGTCCCTGCAGAACCAGCAGAGCGGTGCCGACGGGAATGGCCAGCTTCACCGGCCAGATGGGGGGATTCCACGCCGAATAGGAGGTTTCCCAGCTGGACATGGATTCCTGCGCCATGTCGATCCCGAACCACAGCAGGGCAAGCGTGAAAATGAAAAAGACCAGGGAGGTAACGATGTCCAGGGCCGCGCGCTTGCGGGGCTTCAGGTGCGAATGCAACAGATCCACATTTACGTGGCCCCGATGGGCCATGATGTAGCCGCCAGACATCACCGCGTAGATGCCGAAAAGCATCTGGGTCAGCTCGTTGGTCCAGACCGTGGGGGAGTTGAGCAGATAACGGAAGCCAACTTCCAGAAGCAGGAACACGAACATCGCGAAAATGAGGAGGGCCACCCACCGGCCGATAAAATCATTGAGACGGGTAACCCCCCTCATGAATGCGGCGATCATCACACTCACGGCAATCTCCCACGGGATGCTGGTTTGGTTCGGGGAAAGAAAGGCCGGAGTCGAAGACCCCGGCCCTGGTCAGAACACTGGTCGATCAGAGATAGCCGAGGTCGGCCAGGTAACCTTTCAGCATGTCGAGTGCCTTCTTGGCGTTCTCGCTGCGCTTGCCTTCCTCATCCCACATGGCCTGGGCGGTGGCGACCAGTTTGTCCTGGACTTCGTCCGGCAGAACATTCAGTTGCACACCCTGCTCTTCGATAGCCTTGGCCAGGGTGATGCGCTCTTTGTACTGGTATTCGTTGGTGCGGATCCAGAACTGCTCGTTGAGGGCGTCCTTGACGATCTTCTGCATGTCTTCCGGCAGCTTGTCCAGAGCCTTCTGGCTGACGATGATCACGTCGGTTCCTGCAATGTTCAGGGCAGGCTGAACGTGGTGTTTGGCCACTTCATACAGGCCCATGCTATAGGCGCCCTGTGCCGCACCCCAGTGGGCACCGTCGACAATGCCGGAATCCAGTGCCGAGTAGAGTTCACTGCCGGGAATGTAGGACGCCGCGGCGCCAGCCTCGGTCAGGAAGGTTTGCAGGGCGCCGGAGGAGCGGATCTTCAGGCTGTTGAAGTCTTCCACGCTTTCAATGGGTTCCTTGACCACCATTTCGGTCGGGTAGACCTTGTCGGTCGCCCAGTAAACGCCGTGCTCTGCGGCTTCGTCACGGAGCATCTGCTCGAACCCCAGGTTCTGGTGGAAATAGGCGGCTTCCCAGACATTACGGAACGCGAACGGCAGACCGGAGGCAATGCCCGCGAGTGAGACCTTGTCCTGGGCATAGGCCGGGGAAATGGTGCCCATTTCCAGGATGCCACGACTCACCGCGTTGAAGGTGTCCGTGGCCTTGAACAGTGCGCCGGCCTCGTAAAGTTGCAGTTTCAGGCGGCCATCGGTGCGCTCTTCGAGCACTCGTTTGATGCGGCCAAGGCTGTCAGTGTAGGAGCTGCTGGATCCGGGCCAGTGGGACTGAACCTTCCAGGTGAAGGTGTCCTGGGCTGCAGCGGGTGCTGCCGAGAGCGCGGCGGTAATACCGAGGGTAAAGGCTGACGCATACACCGTCAGAGTCTTGCGAGCAGTAGCAAAGAGTTTCATGAGCTTGCCTCGTTGATTGTTGTAGTGGCTTTGCCTTGTTTCACTGTGCAGAACTCACAACTGCAGGGTGAATTGTATTCTCTGAATCTATCACATCATTCGGGCTTTGCAATAGGATGTTTGTCGTTCCGATTCGCAGCTGCGCGTGGTCGAAGAGTAGCTCAAAAGAACCGTTTTCACCGTCGCGGACCTGCGACATCAGCGCCTGACGCCTGATCATGGAAGGCTGTAAGCGGCTTTGATAGCCAAAAAGTTCCGCACGCTACTCGTTGCACTTTTCATTTTTCGTCGATCTTCCTCTATTGTGTTTTGCTAGATGAAACAACCTTTCAAATATATTGACTCAAAACCGTAAGGCGTGACAAATTACAAAAACAACAGAACTACAAAGACAACATTAGCCGCCTGGCCCATCTGGAATGAATGTCTGATGAATGAGGAAAGCCGCCACATTACCCACGGGCAGGATCTGCCCGGTTTTCACAGTCTGCTTGGCTACCGTCAGGCGTCCTGGGAGGAAAATGAAGCGGTCATCGAGCTTGAGTTGACGCCCGTGCATCTGAATCTTGGCGGCGTTATCCATGGTGGTGTGCTGACGTCGCTGTTGGACATAGCCATGGCACAGGCCGGAACCTACTGTCCCTTTCCGGGCCGGATGCGCAAGGCAGTCACCCTGTCGCTTACCACCACGTTTACCGGCCAGTGATCCGAGGGGGTTATTCGGGTAACCGGCAGAAAACGCGCCGGAGGGCGCCGGATCTTCAACAGCACCGGCGAAGTGCATGACGACAAAGGCAACCTGCTGGCCATTGGCGAGGGCACCTTTCGTATCCGCTCTGGCAGCGACAAGCCAGAGGGTGTTCCGATCTGACGGCCGGCCTGGCAGCTCGATGGCCGAAGAACCAATACCAACAAGAGGAAGCGGACATGTTCGATCTGTCTGATAAAGCGAAAGCGCTACAGTCGCAGCTCAGGGCCTTCATGGATGAGCACATCTATCCCAACGAGCACCTGCATCACGAGCAGATCGCTCAGGCCGAGAACCGCTGGGCTCCGGTTCCGATCATCGAAGAACTGAAAGCGAAAGCAAAGGCCGAGGGCCTCTGGAACCTCTTTCTCCCCGAGAGCGACTACGGTGCCGGGCTGAGCAATTACGAGTACGCCCACCTGTGCGAAATCATGGGGCGCTCGGAGATGGCGCCGGAAGTGTTCAACTGTTCCGCACCTGATACCGGCAACATGGAAACCATTGCCCGCTTTGGCAACGCCGAACAGCAGGAGCAGTGGCTCAAGCCGCTGCTTGCCGGGGAAATCCGATCCTGCTTCTCGATGACCGAGCCCGACGTGGCTTCCTCCGACGCCACCAACATCGCCTGTGAAATCCGTCGTGAGGGTGATGAGTATGTGATCAATGGCCGGAAGTGGTGGTCCTCCGGCGCCATGACCACCACCTCGAAAATTGCCATTGTCATGGGCAAAACCGACCCCACCGCCGAGAAACACAAACAGCAGTCGATGATCCTGGTGCCCCTGGATACGCCGGGTGTGAAGATGATCCGACCGCTGACCGTGTTCGGTTACGACCATGCGCCTCACGGCCACGCCGAGATTCACTACGACAACGTGCGGGTACCGGCCAGCAATATTCTGCTAGGCGAGGGCCGGGGCTTTGAGATTGCCCAGGGCCGGCTCGGGCCGGGCCGGATCCACCACTGCATGCGCACCATCGGTGTTGCCGAACGGGCCCTGGAGTTGATGTGTCGGCGTGCCGGCGAGCGAGAGGCCTTCGGCAAGCCGCTGTCGAGTTTCGATTCCATCCGCAAGGACATCGCCCGCAGCCGCATCGAAATCGAGCAGGCGCGCCTGATGACACTCAAGGCGGCGCACATGATGGACACCGTGGGCAACAAGGTGGCGCGCCAGGAGATTGCCATGATCAAGGTGATCGCACCGAGTATGGCGCTGAAGGTACTCGATCGGGCGATCCAGGTTCATGGCGGTGCCGGAGTCAGCCAGGATACCTTCCTCGCTTCAGCCTGGGCCAAGGTACGGACGCTGCGGCTGGCGGATGGTCCGGATGAGGTGCACCTGGACTCCGTGGCCAAGATGGAACTCCGGCAGTACCGCTGATTCACCGGCATGAGGATCAAACCATGACCAATTCGCTGTTTGATATGACCGGCAAGGTCGCTGTCATTACCGGCTCAACCAAGGGCATTGGCCGCGCTATTGCCGAGGAAATGGCACGTCTTGGCGCCAGGGTGGTGATTTCCAGCCGCAAGGCGGACGCCTGCGAGCAGGTGGCTGCCGAACTGAAAGCGCAGGGTTTCGAAGCCATGGCCGTGCCCTGCCATGTGGGCCGGAAAGACGATTTGCAGAATCTGGTCGACCGGACCAACGAAGCCTGGGGCCCGATCGACGTGCTGGTGTGCAACGCGGCCACGAACCCCGTATACGGCACCACGGCGGAGATGACCGATGAGGCCTGGGACAAGATCATGGACACCAACGTGAAGGGCACCTTCTGGCTCACCAACATGGTCCTGCCCCAGATGGCGGAGAAGGGTGAAGGGGCGGTGGTTCTGCTGTCCAGCATTGCCGGCCTTCGGGGAAACACCACCATCGGAACCTACGGGGTGTCGAAAGCCGCCGAGGCGGCCCTGGCCCGCAACCTGGCGGTGGAGTGGGGGCCAAAAGGGATCCGCGTTAACAGCATCGCCCCGGGCCTGATCAAGACCGACTTCGCCAAGGCCCTCTGGGAAGATCCGGTTCGGGTGAAGCGGGCGGAGGACAAGACCCCGCTGCGCCGGATCGGTGATCCGGTCGATATCGCCGGCCTGGCCGTGTTCCTGTCCACCAGGGCGAGTGCGTACATCACCGGCCAGGTTATCGTTGCCGACGGTGGCGAGACCATTTGCTAACGGACTCTATAGAGACGCTATGACAACAGCACCAGAGCTGGTAGACGTTTTACCGGCACACAGGTTTGACGAGGAGCGGCTGCTGGCCTGGCTTCAGGGAGAACTGCCCGAGGTGGGTGAGCGGCTGGACGTTCGGCAGTTCCAGGGTGGACAGTCCAACCCGACGTTCCTGCTGGATACCGATGGCGGGCAATACGTCCTGCGCAAGAAGCCGCCCGGGAAAACCCTTCCCTCGGCCCATATGGTGGAGCGCGAATACCGGGTTATGAAGGCCTTGGCAGACCACACCGGGGTACCGGTTCCCAGGGTGAGGGTGCTGTGCGAAGACAGCGCCGTTATTGGGACACCGTTCTATGTCATGGACTTTCTGCACGGCAGGATCATCAGTCATTCGGCATTGCCGGACCTGGTCCGGGAGGACCGCCTGCTGGCCCACCGCTCGGCCGTCGATACGCTGGCGACCCTGCACTCGGTGGACGTGAACGCGATCGGCCTCGGAGATTACGGCCGTCCGGAAGGTTACGTGGCACGACAGGTAGCCCGGTGGAGCAAGCAGTATCTGGCTTCGAAGACGGACGAGCTGCCCGCCATGGACAAGCTCATGGCCTGGTTGCCGGAGAATATTCCGGCCGCGGACGAAACCGCCATCGCCCACGGCGACTACCGGTTCGGCAACCTCATGCTGGCGCCGGACAAGCCCGAGGTGATCGGGATCCTCGACTGGGAGCTGTCGACGCTGGGCCATCCGCTGGCCGATCTGGCCTACTTCTGCCTGCCGTACTATCTGCCCTCCGATATGGAAGGCATGCGCGGTTTGCAGGGAGAGGATCTGGAGGCATTGGGTATTCCCGATGAACAGACGACGATCGCCCGCTACTGCGCGCAGACCGGGCGCGACGGTATTGATGACTGGCACGTGTTCCTGGCGTTTTCCCTGTTTCGGCTGGCTGCGATCCTGCAGGGGGTCTACAAGCGGGCGCTGGACGGTAACGCCGCCAATGCCAACGCGCTGAGTGTCGGCAAGCGGGCCAGCCTGTTGGCGGACATCGGCTGGCAGATTGCCAGCGAGCACCAATGAATAATAGCTGGCTGCACCTGTGGCCGACTGACTGAACCCTGGAGAGCAACACGCATGTTCACACGCCATTTCAAGGTCTGGCCCCGAGAACTGCCCAAGACCATGACCCTGCCGGAAACCAGTGTTTTCAGGAACCTGGAAATATCTGCGCTCCGCTACCCGGACCATAACGCGATCATCTTCTACGATGCGCCCCTTACCTACCGACGTCTTCTGTCGGAAGTGGAAACCATGGCGGGCTACCTGCAGTCACAGGGCGTCGGTAAGGGGGATCGGGTGCTGCTCTACATGCAGAACTCGCCGCAGTACGTGATCGCCTACTACGCCATCCTGAGGGCAGACGCCGTGGTGATTCCGGTCAATCCGATGAACCGTGCCGCCGAGCTCGAGCATTTTATCGCCGACACGGGAGCCTCAATCTGCCTGGCCGGCCAGGAGCTGGCGGACTTCATCATTCCTCTGTTGCCGGAAACGGATCTGAAGCAGGTTGTGGTGGCCTCCTACAGCAGCTACATCAAACCGGATACCGATCTCGATCTTCCGGCGGAAGTTGCGGCCCCGGTCTGGTCCCGGGGTGTACGGGGTGTGGTGACCTGGGAGGCTGCCCTGGCGGCCGGGTACGAGCCGTCAGCCCACACGGCTGGACCTGCCGATCTGGCCGTCATCCCCTACAGCTCGGGTACGACCGGTGCGCCCAAGGGCTGTATGCATACCCATCGCTCGGTCATGGCAACGGCGATGCACCGTGCCTTCTGGAACCTGAGCACACCGGATACGGTGCAACTGTCCACACTGCCGTTCTTCCATGTAACCGGCATGACTGGCTCCATGAACAGTCCCATCTACAGCGGTTCGACGTCGGTGACCATGACACGCTGGGACCGCACTACGGCTGCCCGTCTGATCGAGCGCTACCGGGTGACCGGCTGGACCAACATCGTGACCATGGCGGTGGACTTCCTGTCGAATCCGGACATTGGCCAGTACGACCTCAGCAGCCTGAATACCATCGGCGGGGGAGGGGCGGCCATGCCGGCGGCGGTGGCGGAAAAACTGAAAACCATGACGGGGCTGGACTATATCGAGGGCTACGGCCTGTCCGAGACCATGGCGGCCACGCACATTAACCCGGTCAAGCAACCCAAGGCCCAGTGCCTGGGTATCCCTGTTTTCGATGTGGACAGCCGGATCATCGATGTGGATACCCTGGAGGAAAAGGGCCCCGGTGAAACCGGTGAAATTGTATCGTCCGGCCCTCAGGTCACCATCGGGTACTGGAACCGGCCGGCGGAAACCGAAGCCGCGTTCGTGGAGATCGACGGCAAGCGTTTCTTCCGTACCGGGGATCTCGGCTACTACGACGAGGACGGCTATTTCTTCATGGTGGATCGGGTCAAGCGCATGATCAACGCGTCCGGTTTCAAGGTCTGGCCCTCCGAGGTGGAGGGTCTGATGTACCGGCACCCGGCCATCCACGAAGTCTGCATCATCTCTGCACCAGACCCGAAACGGGGTGAAACGGTCAAGGCCTGCATTGTCCTGACACCCGAGGCGGAGGGAAAAACCTCGGCAGAAGACATCATCAACTGGTGCCGTGAGCAGATGGCGGCCTACAAGATACCGACCATTGTGGAGTTTGTGGAGGCACTGCCGAAATCCCCTACTGGCAAGCTGATGTGGCGGGCCCTGCAGGAAGAGGAATGGAAGCAGAATGCCTGAACAGGCGGAGAGTCGAGCCTCGTTCGGGCTCCCGCCGATCCGGGCCCGTCAGGCAACATACATCATCAGAGTCTCTGCCACACAGGCAGGCCTGTCTTCACCCCGGATCTCAATAGTGGTCTTGTAGGTGGCTAGCTGGCGCTGATCATCCACCTGATCAACAGAGAGTAGTTCCACGCGGGTACGAATGTCCGAGCCGACTTTCACCGCCGATGGGAAGCGCAGCCGGTTCAATCCGTAATTGATGGTGGCGGACGGCCCGATCACTCGTATTGCCTGGGGGTTCAGTTTCGAGATGAGCGAGACCGTGAGATACCCATGGGCGATGGGGCTTTTCCAGGGTGATTCGCGCCTGGCCCGCTCAACATCAATGTGAATCCACTGGTGATCACCGGTCACATCGGCAAAGGCATCGACCATCTCCTGGGTGATGGTGAGCCAGGGGCTGTGGCTCTCCAGTTGCCCCGCCAGACCTGCCAGTTCCGTAAGATTTATCTCTTTCATGAGCGCTCCCTGGTGATCACCGTTGTCCGCCTCCGGATTAAAAAAGGGGTGGTCTGGCGACCACCCCTCAAAAAGGCCTCAAAATGACAAGGCCCCAGGCTCACCGATGAGGGGATTCTAGCTTGCCTGTAAAAGAGTGGCGTAAGCCTCCAGATGGAAGTCGTCATCGCCGAGCTGATGATTGATCATCACCAGGCGCTTGGCGTAGTGGGCGAAGTTGTACTCCCAGGTCATGCCGATACCGCCGTGGGACTGGACGCCCTGTTCGGAGATGAACTGGCCGCTGCGGCCGATCACGTTCTTGGCGGCGGCCAGGATTCGACGACGCTCGTCGCTCTGGGGCTCGTCGGCCACGCTAGCCGCCAGGATGGCCATGGAGCGGGCCTGTTCCAGCTCGGACATCATGTCCACCATCCGGTGCTGAAGCACCTGGAATTTGCCGATGGGCACGCCGAACTGCTTGCGCTGCTTCAGGTATTCCAGAGTCAGGTCACAGGCCACTTCCATGGCGCCCACGGCTTCACCGCACAGGGCGGAAATGGCGCGTCCGGTCTGGTATTCAATCACTTCGGCAGCTTTGCCTTCCTCGCCGAGCAGGACTTCGGGACCCAGCTGAACGTTGTTCAGGAACAGGTCACAGCCTTTGGAACCGTCAATCGTCGGATAAGTCCGGCGCTCGAGGCCTTCGGCGTCAGCCGGAATCAGGAACAGGCTGATGCCATCGGCATCGCGGCTGTCACCGGAAGTTCGGGCAGATACCACCAGCACGTCGGCACAATGCCCGCCGATCACGACCGCCTTGCGACCATTCAGCAGATAACCGTCACCAGACTTATCGGCGCGGGTTTCCACATCGTTCAGGTTGTAAAAGCTCTGGGGCTCCTGAAGTCCGACAGCAGCCCGAAGCTCACCGCTGGCAATGCCGCCAAGCCACCGTTCCTGTTGTTCGCTGTTGCCGGCCTGACTGATCAGCCCGCCGCCCAGAACCACCGATTGCAGATAGGGCTCAACGCAAAGGCCGCGGCCCAACTCGGTCATCACGCTCTGTACTTCAACACCGGTTCCGCCAAAGCCCCCCAGCTCTTCCGGGAAGGGCACGGCCGTCAGCCCCAGTTCACCCAGCTGTTTCCAGAAATCGGCGCTGAAGCCCAGCTCCGATTCGCTGAACTCCAGGCGCTTTTCAAAACTGTATTCACCGCGTACCAGGCGGGCCACGGTGTCCTGCAGCATCTGCTGCTCTTCATTCAGTCGGAAATCCATGGTCGCCTCCTTAAAGCCCGAGAATCATTTTCGACACGATGTTCTTCTGGATCTCGTTGGACCCGCCGAAAATCGACAGCTTGCGGTTGTTAAAGTACTGGGGAGTAACCGGGGCGGCGTTCTCGTCCGACAGGAAGTCGCCCTCGTAATCCAGGTTCAGTTCCTCTTCCACGAAGGGAATGGCGTAGGGGCCAATGGCCCGGCGAGCCAGATCGTTGATGGTCTGGCGAATCTCGGTGCCGCGGACTTTCAGCATCGAGCTTTCCGCTCCCGGCATGCCGCCGCCCTCCACGGACGCGATGATCCGCAGGTTACTGATCGCCGCGGCCATCAGATCGATTTCAACCTGGGCGATACGCTGGCTGAAGGTGGCGTCTTCGATCAGGGGCTTGCCGTTCTTCAGACGACGGCTCGCCAACCCTTTCAAGTGCTCAAGTGCGGCTTTGGAAATGCCAATGCCGGCCAGGCCGGTGCGCTCGTAGGTGAGCAGGTACTTGGCGTAGGTCCAGCCCTTGTCTTCCTCGCCCACCAGGTTTTCTACAGGAACCTTCACGTCCTCGAAGAACACTTCGTTGACTTCGTGCTCGCCGTCCAGAGTGATGATCGGGCGCACGGTAATGCCCGGGGTGTTCATGTCGATCAGCAGGAAAGAGATGCCCTCCTGGGCTTTCACTTCGGTGTTTGTGCGAACGAGGCAGAAAATCATGTTGGCGTGCTGGCCCAGGGTGGTCCAGGTTTTCTGGCCATTCACAATGTAGTGGTCGCCCTCGCGCACGGCCCGGGTCTTGAGTGAGGCCAGGTCCGAACCGGCGCCCGGCTCGGAGTAGCCCTGACACCACCAGTCCTCGCCGCTGAGGATTCTTGGCAGGTACCTCTGCTTCTGCTCTTCGGTTCCAAACTTGATAATCACCGGCGCCACCATGTTGACGCCGAAAGGCACGGAACGGGGCGCCCCATAGCGAGAGGATTCCTCATCCCAGATGTGCTTCTGAACCGGGCTCCAATTTACACCGCCGTATTCTTCCGGCCAGTGAGTGGCGTACCAGCCCTGCTCGCTGAGTATTTTCTGCCAGCGCTGGTGGTCTTCCTTGGACAGCCGGCGGAACCCTTTTACCTTGGCGGCGATATCCCCCGGCAGCTTTTCATCCAGGAACGCGCGGACCTCATCGCGGAAGGCGAGCTCCTCGGTAGTGTAATTCAAGTTCATGAATAGCCTCTCTTGCTTGAAAGCGAAAACATATACCGCGTGGCAGAATATCTACATATTCGGAGATAAGAGCGGTACATGTCAATATAAATGCAAAAGTGTGTACCGCTAGGCGAAACATGGTATTCGGTGAGGAAGTAAAATCCAGGGCTTACCGAAAAGTCTTTCGCTGTCCATGCACTCTGAACCCCGTATTACATTGCGGAGTTTTAACCCGGAGTTGAGCTTGCATCCGGCCTGAAAGGCTATATGTTTGTATGAGCAAGTGCCTTTCCGCTATCAGCGCAGACACCAATTATGGCGAGTTGTTCCATTAACAGAAGCACCCTGAAGTTCAGCCTGCTGGCATTGCTGGTGACAGGCCTGCTTGTGGTGTTTCTCAATGGAACGTCGCATCCGGCACTGGATCCCCAGCTGGACGATCACTTTGCCCCCACGCTGATTTCAGCGGATGGGACAAGCGACCCTTCGTCGCCAGATGCATCTTTCTCGATCACCTCGCCCCTTCTGTTCCCTGCAGGGGACTTCCGGGCCGTCTACTCGGCCAGCCTCGACTTTATCCAGCCACCGTTTCGGCTGCTGAGCTATCCGGCGCTGCCTCAGGGCCCGCCCAGCCTCGTTTAACTCTGACCAACACGGATTGGTCCCTGCAGACGCAGGGGTCTCCAACCTGAATTCAGATTTACGAGGTTTGTCATGAACAGTGTATTCAACGCATTGCCAGTTCAGGATCTGGCACGGACCGGCGCGCTGCCTACCGCAAAACCCCAGTCCCACATCGGAAGCGACGATTCGGCCGTTCACCTGCTGAGGGATTTCGCTGAGCATAGATTGTCCGTCTTGAGTTCCGATATGTCCGTCTCCGAGGCGAGGCTGTGGATGAGGCTCGCCGACACGTCCTTTAAAGTAGTGGAAAACCAGGCGGGCGATTGCCTGGGGATTCTGGCCATCGAGGATGTGAATGGTGAGAAGGCCATGAGTGTCGCCAATCGACAAGGCGTCCCCCTGAAGGACGTTCGAGTGCGGGATATCATGCGCCCGATAAGCGAGTTGCCAGCTATTCATTATCGGGATTTGCGCGCGGCAACCGTGGGAGATCTGGTCAGTACATTCCGCGAAGTCCACGAAGGGTATCTGCTGGTGCTGGATGACGACAGGCGTCAGCCTTCACGTTCCTTTCTGCGCGGGCTGGTTTGTGCAGAGGAGCTGTTGCAGCGACTGGATCTCGCCATCGACCTGGATCACCGGGCAACCAAGTTCTATGAGATTGTCCATGTGGTAAAAGGCGGCTTCTGAGCTGGTTGATGTCTCCGGCGCAAATGAGGCGCCGGAGACACGTTGTCTTCAGCAATAGCATCGAAAAAATCGATGTTTCTGGCCCAGAAAACCGTATTGAACCGATGCGGTAATCACGTGACACTCTCTACGACTTTAGTCACACCAAAGGACGCCCATGCAGGACGCCCAACAAAAATGCCGGATGCGAGTTCCAAGCCTCTTGATGATTCTGGCATTGGGCCTGATTTCACTGCCTGCCTATGCCTCTGACGCCAACCCTGCTCCCCTGTTCTGTGAGTCGGGTTTCTGCCCGCTATTGTCGGATGTCACAAGCGACGGAGGTCTGGAGGGCGGGCTCTCTGATGGCAACCGCTCACAGGGTTTCAGTCTTCACCAGAACGGCATTCTTTCAGGTATCAAAGGCTTCTCGGGACTGGTCCATTGCGCCAGTTTTCCGGTCTTGCCGCAGGCGCCACCTGCCACCTGAGCCCCCAAGTCCAGAGGGCGTTCCTGCCCTTCGCAACAACCTTTCGACTCAAACGACTTCCATCACCTGGAGGATTTTCCATGGCTATACGGAAGCTGCTGATCGCCAATCGCGGAGAGATTGCGGTCAGGATTGCCCGGGCCTGCAGTGAACTGGGTATACGCTCGGTCGCTATTCATTCGGAGGCTGACGAGTACTCCCTGCACGTCAAGAAAGCCGACGAAGCCTATCAGATCAGCAAGGACCCCCTGTCGGGTTACCTGAACCCACACCATATTGTGAATATGGCAGTGGAAACCGGCTGCGATGCCCTGCATCCCGGTTACGGATTTCTGTCCGAGAATGCCGAGCTTGCAGCTATCTGCGAGCAGCGGGGCATCACCTTTGTGGGGCCTTCTGCGAACGCGATTTCATCCATGGGTGACAAGACTCAGGCGCGCCAGACCGCCGTTGCTGCGGGCGTGCCGGTGACTCCAGGGTCGGAAGGCAACCTTGCTGATGTCGAGGATGCCGTGGCCCAGGCCGCCGATATCGGCTACCCGGTGATGCTGAAGGCCACCTCCGGCGGGGGCGGCCGGGGTATCCGCCGCTGCGACAACGAAAAGGAGCTTCGGCAGAACTACGAGCGGGTAATCTCCGAGGCTACCAAGGCGTTTGGTAGTGCCGAGGTGTTTCTCGAGAAATGCATCATCGAGCCCCGTCACATCGAGGTGCAGATTCTGGCCGATACCCACGGCAACGTTGTGCATCTGTACGAGCGTGATTGCTCCATTCAGCGCCGCAACCAGAAACTGATTGAGCTGGCGCCGTCGCCGCAGCTGGAGGAAAGCCAGCGCGAATACATCGGTGATCTGGCCAAGCGGGTGGCGAAGCAGTGCGGGTATGTGAATGCCGGCACCGTTGAGTTCCTGCTGGACCACGACGGCAGTTTCTACTTCATGGAAATGAACACACGGGTCCAGGTGGAGCACACCATCACCGAGGAAATCACCGGGGTGGATATCATCAAGGCCCAGATCCGGATCGCGGCCGGGGAACCGCTGGGCCTCAGGCAGGAAGACATCTCCTACCGGGGATTCGCAGCCCAGTTCCGTATCAACGCCGAGGATCCGAAGAACGGCTTTCTGCCAAGTTTTGGCCGCATCAGCCGCTACTATTCGGCTGGCGGCCCGGGCGTGCGCACCGATGCCAATATGTACACCGGTTACGAAATTCCCCCTTATTACGACTCCATGTGCGCCAAGCTGATTGTCTGGGCCATGGATTGGGACGAGTTGATTGCCCGCTCCCGACGTGCTCTCGGGGACATGGGCATTTACGGCGTGCAGACCACCATCCCCTACTACAAGCAGATTCTGGAGCACCCGGATTTCCAGGCCGCTGACTTCAATACCGGCTTTGTGGAACGCAATCCCCAGTTGCTTGAGTACAGCAGCAAAACCCGCCCGGAATCCATCGCCACAGCCATTGCCGCCGCCATTGCGGCGCAGGCGGGCCTGTAAAAGAACATCGGAGAGATCCCAATGACCAAGCGCAAGATTCATATTACCGACGTTATTCTCAGGGACGCCCACCAGTCTCTGATCGCCACCCGCATGCGTACCGAAGACATGCTCCCGGCCTGCGAGTGGCTGGACCAGGCCGGCTACTGGTCCCTGGAGTGCTGGGGCGGCGCCACGTTCGACGCCTGTGTACGTTTTCTGAAGGAAGATCCCTGGGAGCGCCTGCGGACTTTGAGAAAGGCCCTGCCCAACACCCGCCTGCAGATGTTGCTGCGCGGCCAGAACCTGCTGGGGTATCGCCATTATGGTGACGACGTGGTCGAGGCGTTCGTGGCCAAGGCCGCCGAAAATGGCATGGATGTGTTCCGCGTTTTTGATGCCCTGAACGATGTGCGCAATCTGGAGACCAGCATCAAGGCCGTCAAGAAGGCTGGCAAACACGCCCAGGGCACCATCTGCTACACCGTGAGCCCGGTGCATGGCACCGATGCCTATCTGGAGCAGGCCAAGGCCATGGCCGACATGGGCGCGGACAGCATCGCGATCAAGGATATGGCCGGGCTGCTGACGCCGGCGGTAACCGCCGAGCTGGTCGGCAAGCTGAAGCAGACCCTGGATTTGCCGGTGTTCCTGCACTCCCACGCCACATCAGGTATGGCTCCCATGTGCCAGTGGGCGGCCATGGAAGCCGGCGTTGACCATATCGATACCGCCCTGTCGGCCTTTGCCGGCGGCACCAGCCATCCGCCCACGGAATCCCTGGTGGCGGCGCTGCACGATGCCGGCCTGGAAACCGGCCTGAACCTGGAGCTTCTGGACAAAGCCACCCGCCACTTCCGGGAAGTGCGCAAGAAATATCACCAGTTCGAGAGCGCCTATAACGGTGTCGATACCTCGGTGCTCCTGTCCCAGGTGCCGGGTGGCATGATGTCCAACCTGGCCAACCAGCTGAAGGAACAGGGTGCGCTGGATCGTATCCAGGACGTCTTCGAGGAAATCCCACGGGTACGCAAGGATCTCGGTTACCCGCCGCTGGTAACACCCACCTCCCAGATCGTGGGTACCCAGGCGGTGATCAATGTGCTGGCCGGCAAGCGTTACGAGTCCATCACCAACGAGGTGAAGAAATACCTCCAGGGCTGGTATGGTCAGGCGCCGGCGCCGGTCGACAAATCGCTCCAGCAGCGCGCCGTGGGCAAGGAAGAGCTGATTGAAGAGCGCCCTGCCAACCTGATTCCCCGGGAGCTGGACGAGCTGCGTAAACAGGTGGGCGATCTGGCAACCAGCGAGGAGGATGTGCTCACCTACGCCATGTTCCCGGACCAGGCCAAGGCGTATCTTGAGCAGCGGCGTGACGGCACGCTGCAGCCGGAGCCCCTGGAGCCGATTCCCACCGGTTCTTCGGGCGGCTCGGTCTCCAGCAAATTCAAGATCACGGTTCATGGCGAGAGCTACGATATCCACGTCACCGGCGCCAACCCCTCCGGTGAGAATGAGCGTCGTTTCTATATGACCGTTGACGGCGTGCCGGAGGAAATTCATCTTGCGTCATTGGGAGAAGATGGCGAGGGCGCCCGCTCCAGCGGTGGCCGGGCGACCGCCACCAAGGAAGGTCATGTGACCACCAGCATGCCTGGCAACATCGTGGATGTGCTGGTGAAGGAGGGCGACGAGGTTCAGGCTGGCGACCCGGTGCTGATCATCGAGGCCATGAAGATGGAAACGGAGGTGAAGGCCACCATCTCTGGCACCGTGCAGAGCGTCGCTATCAAGAAGGGAGACCGGGTTGTTCCAGGCGAAGTGCTGGTGGATATCGAATAACGAACAACGTCTGCCGAACCCAAAAAAGCCCCTCATGATGAGGGGCTTTTTTATTACGTGTCAGTCCAGCTGGGACAGGAATCAGCTGAACGCAGCGATACCGGTCTGGCCACGGCCCAGGATGAGCGCGTGGACATCGTGCGTGCCTTCATAGGTGTTCACCGCTTCCAGGTTCATCACGTGGCGAATCACGTGGTATTCGTCGGAAATGCCGTTGCCGCCGTGCATGTCCCGGGCAACCCGGGCGATGTCCAGGGCCTTGCCACAGTTGTTGCGCTTGAGCAGCGAGATGGCATCGGGTGTGACGGTGCCGGCATCCATCATGCGGCCCAGTTGCAATGCAGCCTGAAGGCCAATGGTGATCTCGGTCTGCATGTCCACCAGCTTTTTCTGGATCAGCTGGTTGGCGGCCAGGGGCTTGCCAAACTGTTTGCGCTCCAGAGTGTAGTTGCGGGCCGCGTGCCAGCAGAATTCGGCGGCGCCCAGAGAGCCCCAGCTGATGCCGAAGCGGGCTTTGTTGAGGCAACTGAAGGGGCCTTTGAGTCCCTCTACCTCAAGGTGGTTCTCTTCCGGAACAAACACCTCGTCCATGAAAATGGAGCCGGTTTCCGAGGCCCGCAGGGAAAACTTGCCCTGTATCTTCGGTGTTTCCAGGCCTTTGGCGCCCTCACGCTCAATCACAAAGCCGTTCACCTTGCCGTCGAGTTTGGCCCAGACTACACAGACATCGGCAATCGGCGAGTTGGTGATCCAGGTTTTGGAGCCGCTCAGCAAGTAGCCACCGTCAACTTTCTTGGCCCGGGTTTCCATGCCGCCGGGATCGGAGCCGTGGTTGGGCTCGGTCAGGCCAAAACAGCCAACGTACTCGCCGGAGGCCAGCTTGGGGAGGATGCGCTTCTTCATCGCTTCCTTGCCATAGGAATAGATCGGATACATAACCAGCGAGGACTGCACACTCAGGGCCGAGCGGTAGGCCGAATCCACCCGTTCGACTTCCCGGGCGATCAGGCCGTAGCAGACATGGTTCAGCCCCGGACCACCGTATTCTTCTGGCAGGGTCGCGCCCAGCATGCCGAGTTCGCCCATCTGGTTGAAGATGGTGCGGTCGAACTTTTCGTGCCGATTGGCCTCGGTGATTCCGGGCATCAGTTGCTCGTCACAGAAACTGCGGATGCTGTCTCGGACCTGACGCTCGGTTTCGTCCAGTTGGGCGTCGAAACCCAGCAGATCATTCCAGGGTGCGGAAGCCATTGTGTACTCTCCTGAAAGCGAATATCGGAAGCCCGACGCTAGGGGCGAGGGACCAATCTGTGCTATCTTTGTATCAACTGTGTTTCATTAAGCGAAACACAGTTTTGTAATTTGCTTCCGAAAGACTAATCCGGGTGTTGTGGAAATGCAAGCAGTGTTCAAGCCTGACCGGGTGCCCCAGTGCTGAGCGGTAAGCTGCAGTGGCTGGTGTCGATGGCGGTGGTTACAGAGCTGGTGGCCATCTGTGTCGATAGCCGCGAGCTCAGTGCTGTGGCCGGCGTCATGTTTGTCACCGCCTTTCTGGCGGGGGCCGGTCGCCTGCAGGGGTACGCCCGCATGCTTCTGGTTATCGCCCTGCTGACGCTGGGCGGTCTTGCCTGGAGTGGCTCTCTGCACGCCGGACAACTGCTGAAGTCGGCGTCTGACGCTGCTTTCTATTCCGCATTTCTGGGTAGCCTGGGCATGATGCAGTGCCTTGTTCGCCGGTTCGAGGTATTGCGCCGGATTCACGATGTGCTGCTGGGTGGAAAGCCTATACTGCTTTATCCCAAGTACGCCCTGGTCAGTTGCGGCGTTGCCACGGTTCTGAGCTTCGGCATGATGAACCTGCTATGCGGAAGCCTCTCTGAAACCCTGCGTGAGCGCGGCATCGGTGGTGAGTCTCGCCTGCAGTGGTTGCGCAGCGTTCTGATCAGTGCCCTGAGGGGGTTTGCTCTGGTGCCGCTGGTAGCACCCACCAGTGTGGCCGTGGCCATTCTTACCCGTGAATTGCCGCAGCTTAGCTGGTCACAGCTGCTGCCATTCGGTCTGGTCGCGGCGCTTCTGATGGTACTGATTGGCTGGGTACTGGAGCAGCGCCGCTTCCGGAAAGTCAGCAGTGAGCGCATCGCCGTGGAAGGCTGGCTGCCGGGCACCGGGCGTCTTCTGTTTCTTATCCTGCTGGTATTCACCGTTATGGCGGGCCTGGTCGCGACAACCGGTTTCAAGGTGTCGGTGGCGGCCATGTTGTCGGTGCCGACCGTGACGCTGCTGTATATGTTCTGGCAGGAACGGGGGCTGATGCCGGTTCTCAAGGAGGGTGCCGGCCAGGTCTGGGCCATGCAGAATGAAATGGCCATCTTCGCCGCGTCTGCCATCCTCGGTGTTGCCCTGTCTGCGGTCATTCCGGCGGATGCTCTAGCCGGCCTGGTCGCCACCGGTGGCGGCGTTTTCCTCGTCGCGATGGTTGGCATGCTGATGCTGCCCATGTTCTCCATGGTCGGAATCATCCCCATCACCGTTCTCAGTGTTCAGGCCGGTTTGCTGCCTCAGCTTGTCGCCGAGGGAATGGAGTTGCTGCCGGTCGCCGTGGCTTTGGTGATCGGCTTTTCCCTGGCCATGATGCTGTCGCCCTTTGGTCCGTCGGTCATGTTGCTGTCCCGGTTCGGGCAGATCCCCCGGTGGGTTGTGGCGTTTCGGTGGAATGGCCTGTTTGCGCTGATCGCGCTGCCTGTGCTGCTGGTTCTTACGGCGCTGGTGGCCTGGCTGGCGCCGATCCTGGACTGACCGGCGCTGCCAATGGCGTGGATCAGTAGCCCCGTTGGGTATCCACGATCCCCGTAATGGCACGGCCCTGGGCATGATCGCGGATCTTGCCGGTGATCTGCTCGATGGTGGCATCCCGGAGGGTCCGGGCCGAGATGTGAGGGGTGATGGTGATTTCTTTCCGTTGCCAGAACGGATGGCTCTCGGGCAGTGGCTCCTTCCGGAACACATCGAGGGAGGCGCGGAGCAAGGTACCGTCGTCCAGGGCCCGGAGCAGGTCGTCCTCGACCAGGTGTTCGCCACGGCCAACGTTGATCAATACGGCGCCGGGCTGAAGCTGGCTTAGCAGCTCATAATCAATGATGTCCCGGGTTTCGTTGGTCAGGGGCAGCGTGTTGACCAGAACCCTGGTGGCTTGCAGAAAGTCACCGAGCTGGTCCGGGCCGGCATAGGTGCTTACCCCATCCAGGCTATGCTCCCCGCGGGCCCAGCCACTCACCTTGTAATCCAGATCAGCCAGCGTTCGGGCCACCCGCTTGCCGATGTGCCCCAGCCCCATGATGCCCACCGGCCACTCGCTGCGTTTGATCGGTCGATGGATCTTCCAGATGTTCTGTCTCTGCTGCTCCCGGTAGGTTTCCATCCCGCGGCTGGCTTCCAGCAGCTGATGCAGCACGTACTCCGCCATCTGCACCGACATACCCGCGTCTTCCAGGCGCACAATCGTCAGGTTTTGGGGCAGGTTGGCAACCTTGAGCAGACCATCAATACCGGCACCCAGATTGAATACCGCTTTCAGATGCTTTTCCCGTTCGAACAGGGCCTCTGGTGGTTGCCAGACAATGGCGTAGTCCGCGTCAACCGCAGGCCCTTCCGGATCCCAGACGTAAACCTCGGCTTCCGGCAGCATTGCCTTGATGGGCACCGTCCAGCGTTCGGGTTTAGGGTCGCCTGCCACAAAAAGAACCTTCATGTTGCCTCCGGGGGTCGCCACAGGGAGTGTTGACTGTTAATTTGTTTTGCGATGCAGAATAAGATATCGGGCTAATGCTTTAAAGTCGGTATCATATACCGCCATGCGATTCCCAATATGAAACATAAGTGATAAGTGTTTCATATTTGGTACGGATTTTGAAAAGACTTTCTGGTACTTGATTTCTGCAGCGATTAAAATGCTTCATCTTTAGTTATTCATCGGATTAATAGACCGGTTTCCGGAGCGGGCGACGCGGTTGGAGGGCGTCCCATTATGGCAGGCAAAAAGCAGATCTCACCCGAACTGAAAGTGGCATCCACTGACGGTGAGCCCGTGAAGCCGGAGAAAGACCGCAAGTTTGTCGAGGCTCTGTCACGCGGCCTGGACGTGCTGCGCGCCTTCAGCCAGGGGCCTGTCATCCTCGGCAACCAGGACATCGCCCGCATCACCGGGCTGCCCAAGCCCACCGTGTCGCGGATGACCTACACCCTCACCAAGTTGGGTTACCTTAGCTACAACACCCAGCTGGAAAAGTACCAGCTCAGTTCAGGGGTGCTGGCGTTGGGTTATGCCTACGTGTCCAACCTCAAGGTTCGCCAGCTGGCCAAGCCCTACATGGACGAGTTCGCCCGCCAGACCAATATGTCCGTGGGGCTGACCTGCCGGGACCGGTTGCACATGATTTACGTGGAAAACCGCCTGCCACCGGAAGCCTCCCTGTTGCGCATGGACATCGGTCTGAAACTGCCCATGGCCACCACCTCGGCCGGCCGCGCCTACTACTGTGCCATCAGTGACAAGGCCCGCTTGGTCATCGACGATGCCATGGCCGCCAAATTCGGAGACGACTGGCCCGAGAAAAAGGCCGGCCTCGACCAGGCCATGAAGGATTACAAGGAACATGGCTTCTGCCTGTCCATAGGCGAATGGGACCGCAACATCAACTCCGCCGGCGTGCCCATCCACCTGCAGGACGGCACCATCATGGCTCTGACCTGTGCTGCACCGTCCTATCTGGTCCCGGCCGAAAAGCTTCGTGGTTCCATTGCCCATCAGCTGGCCATGCTGGCCGGCGATATTGAATCTTTGGGTGTCTGATAACAGCCGTGAAGTTACGAAGGGAGGTGGCGAGTAGGTCCTACAGAAACCGTGCGGAGCCATGGATGGCGGAGCCGAGCGTACACGGACGTATTCACAGCGTGTTTCTGTAGGGCCTACTCGCCACCTCCCGACAAGCTCCAAACCAAAAAAACCGCAGAGTAAAGACTGCGGTTTTTTTGTGCCTGTAGTTTAATGGATGGTTGAAACCACCAACGAACTTGTATTAAATCGTACGCATGTTTCGCTAGTTAAAATCATATTTCAGAAAGAATGCGAGGAGAAATCATGTCTGAGGTCGTTAGCTATAACCGGGAAGGCAACATCGGCGTCATTACCGTGAACTACCCGCCGGTAAATGCCCTCGGCCAGGCTGTTCGTTCCGGTCTGCTCGCAGCCCTGGAACAGGGGCAAAAAGATGCGGAAGCCAAGGCGCTTCTGCTGGTCTGCGAAGGGCGCACCTTCATTGCCGGTGCCGACATCCGTGAATTTGGCAAGCCCATGCAGGAGCCTACACTGCCGACACTGGTCAACACCTTCGAAAACAGCGACAAGCCGCTGGTCGCCGCCATCCATGGCACGGCCCTGGGTGGTGGTCTGGAAACCGCGTTGAGCTGCCATTACCGGGTAGCCCTGAGCAGCGCCAAGGTGGGCCTGCCGGAAGTGAAACTGGGGCTGCTGCCCGGCGCCGGTGGCACCCAGCGCCTGCCGCGCCTGACCGGTGCCCAGAAGGCATTGGAAATGATCACCACCGGTGAGTTCGTCGGGGCCAAAGACGCCCTGGCCCTCGGCATTCTGGATGCCGTGGAAGATGGCGACGATATCCGCGCTGTCGGCATGGCCTACGCGCAGAACGTGATCGACGAAGGCAAGCCGGTGCGCCGCGTTCGGGACATCACCGACAAGATCGACGCGGAAAAGGGCAGCGATGTTTTCGGCCAGTTTCGCGAAGGCCTGAAAAAACGGGCCCGCGGCCTGTTCTCCCCGTTCAAGTGTGTCGATGCCGTGGAAGCAGCCTTCAACCTGCCTTTCGAGGAAGGCATGAAGCGCGAGCGTGAACTGTTCATGGAGTGCATGGAATCGCCCCAGCGAGCGGGCCTTATCCATTCCTTCTTTGGCGAGCGTGAGGTCTCCAAAGTCAAGGGGCTGTCCAAGGACACGCCGGTTCGTGACGTGAAAAGCGTGGGCATCATTGGCGCCGGCACCATGGGCGGCGGTATTGCCATGAACTTCGCCAACGTGGGTATTCCGGTCACCATCGTTGAGGTTAAACAGGAAGCGTTGGACAAGGGCCTGGCGATCATTCGCCGCAACTACGAGAACTCTGCGAAGAAGGGCAAGCTCACCCAGGAACAGGTCGAGCAGCGTATGGCGCTGATCACGCCGAGCCTGACCTACGACGATTTCCGGGATGTTGATCTGGTGATCGAGGCGGTGTTCGAGAACATGGCCATTAAGAAGGAGATCTTTGCCAAGCTGGATGAGGTCTGCAAACCCGGCGCCATCCTGGCCTCCAATACCTCCACCCTCGACATCGACGAGATCGCATCCGCCACCAAACGTCCCGAGGACGTTGTGGGCATGCACTTCTTCAGCCCGGCCAACGTGATGAAGCTGCTGGAGAACGTGCGCGGCAGCAAGACTTCCGACGAGGTGAAGGCCACCGTGATGGCGGTCGCCAAGAAGATCAAGAAAGTCGGCGTCATGGTCGGTAATTGCTACGGCTTCGTCGGCAACCGGATGCTGCACAAGCGTGGTACCGAGGCCATGTCCCTGGTGGATGAGGGTGCCACCCCGCAACAGGTAGATAAGGTTTTGACCGATCTGGGCTTCCCCATGGGGCAGTTCGCCATGTCCGATCTGGCCGGTATCGATGTCGGTTACCGCATCCGCGAGGAGCGCCGCAAGGCCGGCGAGGATATCCCGGCCAGCTGGATGGACAAACTCGCCGAGCAGGGCCGTCTGGGCCAGAAGACCCAGGCGGGCGTCTACAAGTACGAGGAAGGCAGCCGCAAGCCGATCCCGGACCCGGAGGTGGAGCGGCTGATCGAGGAGTTCCGCAAGGAGCAGGGCATTACTCCGCGCGAAATCTCCGACCAGGAAATCCTTGAGCGTTGCATGTATGTAATGGTCAACGAAGGCGCCAAGATCCTCGAAGAGGGTATCGCTGACCGTCCCATCGATATCGACATCGTCTGGATCTATGGCTACGGCTTCCCGGCCTACCGCGGTGGCCCCATGTTCTGGGCTGATCAGGAAGGCCTGGACACCATTCTTTCGGCAGTGAAGAAGTACCAGGAAGCCGTTGGTGGTGAGCAGTGGGAGCCGGCGGCTTTGCTGGCGAAGTTGGTTGCTGAAGGCCGTAAATTCGGCGATCTTTAAAGGAGTATTGCTATGTCTGATGCAGTCATCGTTTCCACTGCGCGCACCGGTCTTGCCAAATCCTACCGGGGCTCTCTGAATAACACCCACAGTGTTGATATGGCGGGGCACGTGATCAAACACGCCGTTGATCGTGCCGGGATTGATCCGGCCATTGTGGAAGACGTGATCATGGGGGCGGCCTACCAGGAGGGCGCACAGGGTCGCAATATTGCCCGTCTGGCGGCCATTCGCGCCGGTCTTCCGGTGACTACAGCCGGCTTCTCCATCAACCGGTTCTGCAGCTCGGGGCTGCAGTCCATCGCCCTGGCTGCCCAGCGCGTCGTGTCCGAGAAGGTGCCGGCCATGGTGGCCGGGGGCGTTGAGTCCATCTCCCTGGTGCAGAACGACAAGATCAACCGCTTTCACGCCACCAACGAGTGGCTGATGAAAAACAAGCCGGAGCTGTATCTGTCGATGATCGAGACGGCGGATATCGTGGCCGAGCGCTACAATGTCAGTCGCGAAGCCCAGGATGAGTATTCGCTGATTTCCCAGCAGCGCACGGCGGCGGCCCAGCAGGCTGGAAAGTTTGACGATGAGATCGTGCCTTTCGATGCCACCATGCTGGTGAAGGACAAGGAAACCGGTGAGGTCAGTGAAAAGCAGGTGACCCTGACCGGGGACGAATGCAATCGCCCGAGCACCACGCTTGAGGGCTTGGCGGGTCTGGAGCCGGTGCGCGGCCCGGAGCAGTTCATCACGGCGGGCAATGCCAGCCAGCTGTCGGACGGCGCCTCGGTATGCACCGTAATGAACAGCACCTACGCCGAGAAGCACAACATCGAACCCATGGGGATTTTCCGGGGCTTTGCTGTTGCAGGCTGCGAGCCGGATGAGATGGGCATCGGCCCGGTGTATGCGATCCCGCGCCTGCTCGAGCGCAACGGTCTGACCATGGACGACATCGATCTGTGGGAGCTGAACGAAGCCTTCGCGTCCCAGGTGATTTACTGCCGTGACCGCCTGGGCATTCCCATGGAGAAGCTGAACGTAAACGGTGGTTCGATCTCTATCGGTCATCCCTTCGGTGTCACCGGCGCCCGCCAAACAGGCCACGCGCTGATTGAAGGCAAGCGCCGGGGCGCGAAATACGTGGTGATTACCATGTGCATCGGCGGCGGTCAGGGTGCTGCCGGCTTGTTCGAAGTGGTTTGAAGCCGACCTGTATGAAATCGGGGCCAGAAAAAGCGTTTTTCTGACCCCTTGTTCACCTAAAGGGGAGAAACATGGACAGACAAGCAAAAGCCGTCGTCTGCCGGGAATGGGGCCAGCCTGTTCAGGTGGAGACGATTACGGTGGAAGGCCCCAAGCGGGATGAAATCACCATCAAGATCGCGGCCTGCGGCGTCTGCCACAGCGATCTGTCTGCCACGACGGGCAAGATTCCCTACCCGCCTCCCCTGGTATTAGGGCACGAAGCCGCCGGTGTGATTGTTGAAGTCGGTGAGGGCGTCACGGCCTTCAAGGAAGGCGACCATGTGGTGAGCACCTTCATCTCCATGTGCGGAAAATGCAGCCAGTGTGTCCGTGGCCGCCCGGTTCTCTGCGAGAACGCCCGCAAGGCCATGTTCAACCTGCCGGATGGGACGGTGCGAACCAAAGGCGCGGACGGCGAGCCCCTGAATGTCTTTGGCGCCTGCGGCGTGATGGCGGAGTTCGCCACCATGCACGTGGACAACTGCGTCAAAGTGGATGAAACCGTGCCGATGCAGAACGCCGCCCTGGTAGGCTGTGCCGTGATGACCGGTGTCGGTGCTGTTTTCAACACCGCAAAACTGGAACCTGGTTCCCGGGCGGCTGTGTTTGGCATCGGCGGCGTTGGCCTTAACGCCATTCAGGGCTGCGTGACCGCTGGCGCCGAGATGATCGTGGCGGTAGACAGCAACCCCGTCAAGCTGGCGATGGCCAAAGAGTTCGGCGCCACCCACACCGTGAATATCAACGAGGTGGAAGACGCCGCCAAGGCCGTGAAAAAAATGACTGGTGGCGTCGACTACGCCTTCGAATGCGTCGGTGCCGGGCCAGTGGTGGAACAGGCGTATAAGAGTCTCGGCCGTGGTGGTACCGCCGTGGTGGTGGGCGTAGCAGATCCGAAGGACAAGACCTCGCTGACCACGCTCACTCTGCCCGCCGATGAGCGCACCCTGAAAGGCAGCTGGCTGGGTTCGGCCCGTCCACAGCACGATTTCCCCAGAATCCTGGGTCTATACAAGGCTGGTAAACTCAAGCTGGATGAACTGGTTACCCGAACCTACCCCATAGAGGACGCCGTGCAGGCGTTCGATGATATGGTGGCAGGAAAGAACGCCCGAGGCGTTATCGTATTTGAATGAAGGGGGAAGCATGAACGAGCTGAACAGGAACTACATCAACGGCCAATGGGTTAGCTGGGCCGGTGACATGATCGACGTTCACGAAGCGGGCACAGGCGACGTGATTGCTCGCGTTCCCGCCGCTGGCGCGGATGAAATGGAACAGGCCATTGCCGCCGCGGATGCCGCTTTCGAAAGCTGGTCGGAAAGCTCCCTGGACGAGCGGATCAAGGTGCTGGAGCAGCTGCACGCGGGCCTGAAAGAGCGCGCGCCGGAAATTGCCGAGACCGTCTGCCGGGAAGTGGGCATGCCCATCAAACTGGCCACGCAGATCCAGGCCGGCATGCCGGCTGCAGTGACCAAGAGCTACCTGAAACTGCTGCCCGACTACCCGTTTACCGAACAGTCCGGCAACTCCGAGGTGCAGTACACCCCGGTGGGTGTGGTTGGCTGCATTACCCCCTGGAACTACCCGCTGCACCAGGTGATCCTGAAAATCGTCCCGGCGATTGCCGCCGGTTGCACCGTAGTGCTCAAGCCTTCCGAGATCGCTCCCCAGACGGCGTTTATCCTCGCCGAGATCCTCGATGGCACCGACTTGCCCAAGGGCGTCTTCAACATGGTGTGCGGCTATGGCCACACCGCGGGCGATACCCTGATCAAACACCCGGATGTGCGCATGGTGTCCTTCACTGGTTCCACACGCACCGGCAACCTGATTGCCCATGCCGCTGCCGATGACTTCAAGCGTTATGCCCTGGAAATGGGTGGTAAATCGGCCTCTGTGATCCTCCCGGACGCGGACCTCGCGGCAGCCGTCAAAGGCACCATCAACAACTGCCTGCTGAATTCCGGTCAGACCTGCACCGCACTCACCCGCATGCTGGTTCCGGCCGACAAGCACGACGAGGCCTGCGAACTGGCCGCCGCGGCTGTGGCCAAAATGACGCCGGGTAATCCGCTGGAAGAAACCACCCGCTTGGGCCCGCTGTCCTCTGCCCAGCAGCGTGACAAGGTGATCGATTACATCAAGCTGGGTATCGAGGAGGGCGCCAAGCTGGTCGCCGGTGGCCCGGAAGCGCCCGAGGGATGCGAGAAAGGTTACTTCGTCAAGGCGACCGTCTTTGGTAACGTCAAGCCGGACAGCCGCATCGCCCAGGAGGAAATCTTCGGGCCGGTGCTGTGCGTTATTCCCTACAACGATGAAGCCGAAGCGGTGAAAATTGCCAACGGCACCCAGTACGGGCTATCCGGTGCGGTCTGGTCTGGCGACGATGCCAAAGCCAAGAAAATCGCCAGCAAACTGCGCACTGGTCAGGTATTCGTCAATGGTGGCGCGTTCAACCCGATGGCACCGTTCGGCGGGTTTGGCCACTCTGGTATTGGCCGGGAATTCGGCAAATGGGGCCTGGAGGAGTTTCTGGAAGTTCGGTCGCTTCAGCTGTAAACGTCTATGTGCCTGGCCTGCTGAGACGCGGGCTGGGCCCGAGGTGGGGTACCTTTTCTTCTGGGAAAAACAACTCGCTTTGCTCAGACATTTTTTCCCGCCAGAAAAGGTACCCCACCCCGGACCTGAGCGCGTTCTGAGTCATCCGCTCTATGCTTTTCCTCCAAGCAAAATCCGCACGGCCGTACAGGCATCCTCCAATTCGGCCTCCCTTGGTTCGCGCCCAGCGATGATGTCGCTGTACAGGCAGGATTCTGCCAGTCTAATCATGAAGTAAGACAGGCTGAAGATGTTCATTGGCGGCTTGATGTGACCAGCTGCTACCTGGTCCTTCAGCATCCGTGTGTTGGTCTCCACTGTACGGGTGTGGAGGATCGACTGGGACGAGGTAAGGATCTTCAGGGCGTATTCCGGGTCCTGGTTGATAAAACGGCGCAGCGGCTCGAAACGCAGGATGGTGGAGTTGGTGCGTCGGTATACGCCGACGATATAGTCCACACCGACGCCAGGTGTCTCCGTCATGGCCTGTCGCCAGAGAGGTTCGTACAGAGACCAGAGAATCTCGCCGACCAGCAGATCCTTGTTGCCCACCCAGCGAAACAGGGTAGCCCGGCCAATTCCGAGTTCATCGGCCAGCGGCGCCAGGTGAATGCGTTCACCCTTGAGCCACATGCGACGTGCCCGCTTGAAAGCCTCGGCCGGTGTTGCCCTGGTTACGGTTTTGTCTGCCACTGAAACCTCATGCCCGAATTTGGATTCATTTTAACGGCTAAACCCGGAGCCGGCTATGTGGGCGGTTTCCAAAGGTCGTGATGGTTTTGTGAACTTTTCCGCCTACACTCTGCTCTGAACGCAACGAACGATACAGGGAAGGCAGTGAGCCCCTTACGATGACACGAACGGTACTGATTATCGAAGACAATCCCGGCATCGGTGAGCTGGTGCGTATGCAGGTGTCGGATCTGGGTATGAAGGCGGTTCTGATGGACCGGGGTGATACCGGTCTGGAGCGGTTCCGTGAGGGTGGCATCGATCTGGTGATCCTGGATTTGATGCTGCCCGGCCTGGATGGTCTCGCCGTGTGCCGGGAGATTCGTGCCTGCCCGGGCTACGTACCAGTTCTGATGCTGACGGCAAAAAGCACGGAACTGGATCGGGTTCTGGGCCTGGAAATGGGCGCGGACGATTACCTGACGAAACCTTTCAGCGTGGCGGAGCTGGCAGCCCGCATCAAAGCGCTTTTCCGACGGGTAGACGCACTCTCTCAGGGCTCGTCCGCAAGCAAGGAAGTTGAAGAGATTCAGGTGGATGGGCTAAAAATCGACCCGGTTCGCCGGCGGGTCTTTGTCGATGAGAAGGAGGTGGACCTGACCGCCCGCGAGTTCGACCTGCTCTGGCACTTTGCCTCCCATCGGGGCCGGGTTTTCAGCCGGGCCCAGTTGCTTGATGCCGTCTGGGGCTACAACCATGAGGGCTACGAGCACACCGTGAACACCCATATCAACCGCCTACGCAACAAGATTGAAGCCGACGCCGCCGAGCCCCGATATGTCCAGACGGTCTGGGGCGTTGGCTATCGGTTCATGGATTGATCATGGCCCTGTCTGTCTTCAGAACCCTCTATGCCCGGCTGGCCATTGGTCTGTTCCTGTTGTTGCTGGTGGTAGGAGGCCTCTTCACCTTTCTGAGCCTGTCTTCGGTGCGGGAATACTCGGCCGCGGTGAACCAGCAACTGAACCGGGATCTTGCCCGTAATCTGGTGTCGGACCGCAACCTGGTCACCGACGGCGAGCTCAATCGGGACGCCCTGAAGCAGCTGTTCGAGCTGTACATGACGATCAATCCGAGCATCGAGATCTATCTGCTGGATACTGACGGCAACATCCTTTCCTACTCTGCGGATCCGGCCAAGATCAAGCGCAACCGTGTGTCCCTGGAACCAATCCAGACCCTGATCGAAAACCCTGACGCCTATCCGCTTCCCGGTGATGACCCGCGCAGCCACGACCGGCGAAAGGTCTTTTCGGTAACGCCCGTTCCATCGGCTGAAAACCCGTCAGGCTACCTCTATGTGGTTCTGCGGGGTGAGGAATACGATCTGGCCGAGAGCATGGTGCACAGTAACCGCCTCCTGCAGATGGGCGCAGGCGCGCTGGCGGTGAGCCTGTTCGTCGGTTTGCTGGCCGGCCTGGTGTTTTTCCGGCTGCTGACGCGTCGGCTGTCTCGGTTGACCGAAAGGGTAGAATCCTTCGAGCGGGAAATGTCTCCAGAGAGCACGTCTGCGGTTGCTGGCAAGGGCGATGACATTGATTATCTGGCCGCCCGGTTTGATCAGATGGCGCAGCGGATTGTTGCCCAGCTGGATCTACTGAAGCACAAGGATGCCCAGCGCCGCCAACTGGTTGCCCAGGTCTCCCATGATTTGCGAACGCCCCTGGCGTCCGTTCAGGGTTATATCGAAGCCTTGAGGCTGAAACAGGACACGCTTGGCGCCGATGAGCGTGCCCGGTTCCTGGATGTGGCCCTGGCCGAGAGTCACAGGCTAGGTCGCCTGGTGGAGGAACTGTTCGAGCTTGCGGCGTTGGATGCCCGGGAAAAGCAGCCGAAAACGGAACCGTTTGTGGTTGCCGAACTCCTGCATGATGTGGTGCAGAAACATCAGCCTGAGGCGGAGCACGCGGGTGTTGAGCTCTCGATTGTCTCCGTGGCGCCGGTCCAGGTGCTGGCGGACATTGCCATGACCGAGCGAGTGTTGGATAACCTGATCAGCAACGCCATCAGCCATTCGCCAAAGAACTCGGCGATTACGCTGGGCGTTGGCGAAGGGGAGGGCGATGCCATGATCACTGTCGCGGACGCCGGGCCCGGCATCAATGATGAGGACCTGGAACACATCTTCGAACCTTTCTATCAGGCTACTGGCGCTTCCCGAACAGGACATGCCGGCCTTGGCCTGGCCATTGCCCAGAGAATGGTGTCACTGCAGCAGGGAAAACTCTCTGTTCGCAACGCCGATGGGGCCGTGTTCACGGTCTGGCTCCCCCTGGCCGCCGAAAAATCCACAACGTTATGAATTCGTAACACCTGATGAACGTTTTCGTGAATCCGCGACCTTACGCTTTAGGAATGGAATCACGTTAAGGAGAAGTCTGATGAAACGCAAGATTGTGGGTATTTTTTCGGCACTGGCGCTGGTCTCTGTCGCCGGACTTGTCACCACCAACGCGATTGCCGAAAAGTCGGAGTCGCAGATGAGCATGTATGCACCGGATCAGCCAGGCCTGGCGGTGGCAACTTTCGCTGGTGGCTGTTTCTGGTGTGTCGAAGCCGGGTACGAAAAACGGGTGCCGGGCGTGGTGGAAGCTGTCTCCGGCTATGCCGGTGGCGACGAGGCAAATCCTTCCTACAAGCAGGTTGCCTCGGGGCAGACTGGCCACACCGAAGCGGTACAGGTCTATTACGACCCGAACGAAATGACCTACGAGGGGCTGTTGCAAGCGCTCTGGCGGATGATGGACCCGACCGATAATCAGGGCCAGTTCGTGGACCGAGGCCAGCAGTACCGGCCCGCTATTTTCTACCACAACGCCGAGCAGAAGCGCCTGGCCGAGGAAGCCGTTGCAGAGTTAAAGGCTTCCGGCGTTTACGAGAAGCCCGTGGTGATTGAAATCGTGCCATTTGAGAAGTTCTATGAGGCCGAGGAATACCACCAGGATTACTACGACAAGAACCCGGTGCGTTACAACTTCTACACCTTCAACTCTGGCCGCTACCAGTTTATCGAGAAGGTGTATGGTGAAGACTACGAGCTTGATTACACCCGTTTCCAGGAGAACGCCACGGTGGATTCCAGTGACAACCTGGTGGGCAGTGACAGCGGCAATAAACAATCCGGCCAGATGGGCAGTGGCTTTGACCAGGAAAGCTTTGAAAAGCCGAGCCAGGAGGCGCTGAAACAGCGCCTGACCGATATGCAGTACGAGGTTACACAGGAAGACGGCACCGAGCCTGCGTTCAATAACAAGTACTGGGACAACAAGAAGCCAGGGCTTTACGTGGATATTGTCTCGGGCGAACCCCTGTTCTCATCCCGCGACAAGTACAAATCCGGCACCGGCTGGCCCAGCTTTACCCGGCCGATCACCCCTGATGCAGTGGTGGAACGTGAAGACAATTCGTTCTTCATGACCCGCACGGAAATCCGCAGCGTTCACGCGGACTCCCACCTTGGGCATGTGTTCAATGATGGTCCCGCGCCGACCGGGTTGCGCTACTGCATGAACTCTGCGGCGATGGACTTCATCCCGCTGGAGCAGATGGCAGAGGCCGGCTATGGCAAGTGGATTGACGACGTCAAACCGGCATCATAGCCAGAGATCCCCGATACGGGTCTCCCGGCTGAAATGGTGCAATACCTGTGCTTGCAGCAATTCGGCGGTGGCAACCGCATCAATCAGGGCGTTATGGGCGGCATAATGGGGCAGCCCATAACGCAGCCGGCTGTCAGCCAGTCGAATGGACACGGGCTTTTTCCCCAGCAATCGTTGCCAGCGTGACGGATTACGGTCCGGGTGCAGATGCGCCTCGATAGCCATGGTATCGATCAACGGAAACCGGATGCCTTCCCCCAGTCGCCATTGCAGTGCGACGTCAAAGAACGATCTCTCGATGTTGCGATAGTGGACCACGGGAATACGACCGTTCAGGCAGGCAAACAGGTCCTTCAGGATATCTTTCATATCGGGTGCCTGGTCGATATCACTGTGGGTAATGCCGTGAATCGTGATTGAGGTCTGGTGCAACGGAAGCTTGGGCCGCACGATCCAGTGGCGGGCCTTTCCCAACTGGATGCCATCGAGGGTGAACGGTACAAGGCCGATACTGACAATCGAATGTTGACTGGCGTCCAGGCCGGTCGTCTCGAAATCGAGCGCGACAAAAGGCACGTCGGACATGGGCGTCTCCGGCGACACACACCCGCTTTCGTAAAAGGCTTTCAGAATCGGTGACTTGCTTTGCTCAGCCAGGGCTTCGAACTGCTCGGGCCATGGCAGGCGTGTAACAGAATTCCCGGCCTGCTCCTCACTAGACATTACGAGCCACCGTGGCGTGATACCGGAATTTCAGGAACTTCTGGGCACCGCTGACCACCTGGAAGGCGTCTTTCAGATGGCTGCGCTCAAACGGTGAAAGGTCCTCGGGCCGAACGTTGTTGTCCGGCTGCCGGCCAGCCTCGATGGCCAGGGCCTGGTGGCGGATGCGAACGATGGAGATGAACTCCAGGGCGTCCCTAAGGTTGCCCAGATCATCCTCCAGCAGCAGCTTGGTGTTGCCGATGGCTTTCAAACGCTCGAACGAGTTCTGTGCGCGGGAGCCGCAGGCCAGGGCGTGAACCCGGATCAGGTCTGACAGGGGCGCCGTACCCCGACGTTTCAGGTTGAAGGTCTTCTGGTGCTTGCCATCTTCTTCCAGCACGAAAGTCCGGAAAAAGCCGATCGGGGGCGTGCGGTTCAGGGCATTGCGGGCCAGCATTGCCAGGAACCGCTGGCTGTTGCTGGCCTTTTCGGCCACCAGAGTTTTCAGTTGTTCGGCAAAGTCGGTTTCCCCGTAGATACCGTCCAGATCAAAGAAGATGTTGCTGTTTAACAAGGCTTCGGCCTTGGGGTTATCAATCCAGTCGGTGAAGTAGTCCTTCCAGACCCGCAGTGGCTGCCGCCATTTCTGGTTGGTGGCCATGATGTCGCCGGTGCAGTAGGTGTAGCCGCACTCCGCAAGGCCATCGCTGACAAATTTCGCCAGTGCCAGGAAGTACTCATCGTGCTCTTCCGGCACGAAGCTGTCGTCCAGAATCATGGCGTTATCCTGGTCGGTAACAACCAGCTGTTCGTCCCGCGCCATGGACCCCAGCGCCATAAAACAATAGGGCACGGGTGGCGGCCCCAGTTTCTCCTCGCCCAGGGCCAGCAGGCGCTGGGTAAAGCTGCGCCCGATCCCGGCCATGGCACTGCCAATCATGTGGGAGTTGGCGTCTTCATTCACCATGCGAACAAAGCTGTCCCGCACATCCAGGCTGATTTTCTTCAGGCCTTTCACATCCTGCTGGTGGTAGATGTTGCTGACCAGGTAAAGGCTGCTCTGGCTCTCGTACTTCACGATGTCAGACAGCGCAATGACGCCGCGAACCTCATCACCATCCATCACCGGCAGGTGGTGCACATTGTTGTGCAGCATGGTGAGCATGGCCTCAAAGATGAATATGTTCGAACGGATGGTGATCAGATCCTCCGACATGATCTCGCTGATAGGCGTTTCGGAGGCTAATGCCTCGCTGAGGGCCCGGGTGCGCAGGTCGCGGTCGGTGATGATGCCCTTGAGCAAGGGCTTGTCGCCCTCCTCGTCCATCAGCAGCAGTGCCGAGACGCCGTGCTCGGTCATAATCCGCGCTGCTTCCTGCAGTCGGACGGTGTGGGGGGCGGACACCGGCTCCCGGGAAATCAGCCGGGTGACCTTGGAGGTCATGAGCTGGTTGGATTTTTCCCGCCGGGATACAGCGGAGCGCAGGCGGCTTCGGTCCTCGATCTCAACGAAATCGGCAAAGTTGTCGTCGTTTTCCCAGAGGTACTGGAACGTATCGTAAGGAATCTTGTACAGCAGAACGTCTTCGAGGGCTTTGGCGGGAAAGCGAACTTTCCGGTTCATCAGCAGGCCAAACTGGCCGAAGACTTCACCCTCGCTGATCCGGTTGTAGAGTTCTCCGGTGCGCCGATAGATCTCTACTGCACCACTGCGTACGTAGAACAGCCAGCTGCTGGGATCACCCAGTTCCAGAATCTGGCTCCCGGCCTTGAAGTAAACAACCTCTATGTCGCCAACCACCCGGTCGAGCAGTTCCTCGGTCATCTCGTCGAACGGCGGGTATTGAGCCATGTGATTGCGGATGTCGACCAGCTCGGCCTGCATAAAACTCCCTGTTCTGGCGAAGAAAAAGTGATTGTCAGTCAAGGAATATAGCAGTGGCAGAAGCCTGCGACCATGTCGACCTTTGATGGATTTCATTGACCGGTTACCCCGGTGTTGCTAGCCTTGCCACACTTTTTTCAGGTGTCCGTCGCAAAGCGCGACGGATGAAACGGGAAATCGGTGAGCCTGGCACAGCCAGTGCAAGTCCGATGCTGCCCCCGCAACGGTAAGCAGGACAACGGCAATCTATGCGCCACTGTGTCTCCAAGACATGGGAAGGTGATTGCCCGGGAACCCCAGGTTCCGCCTGCCAGCCCGGAGACCGGCCTGGAAAAACACCCGATGTTGCGGTGGGCAACCTGGGTGGGTGATATGCCGGTTCCGCTTTTCTGTTGCCAGTCTACCGCCTGCCCCTTCTCCCTGTTCCGCAACGAAAACCAGATTCCCGTGCGGGTGCGCGCGGAGTGCGGAGCAAGCTCTATGTTCAGAATTCAATGCCCTGTTTTGTTGGCCGGCGTTTCCCTGGCCGCCCTGCCTCTGGCCGTTTCGGCCCAGTCTTCTCCAGAATCCGATGCCCTGGATCCGATCGTGGTTACCGCGACACTGGGCCCCAAGACCGTTGGCGAGAGCCTGTCTTCAGTGACGGTCATCGAAAAAGAGGATATTGATCGGCAACAGCCCGCGGAATTCCGCGACCTGCTGCGCGCCCAGCCGGGGATCAACGTGGTATCGGACGGCAGCTACGGCAAGACCACCAGCGTTTTCCTGCGCGGCGCGGGCAGCTCAGGTACCGTGCTGCTTCTCGATGGTATCCGCCTGCGCTCTGCCTCCGCGGGTATCCCACCCTGGCAGTTTTTGCCTCCCGAATTGATGGAGCGGGTTGAGCTGGTGCGGGGCGCGAAGAGCTCCCTCTATGGTGCCGATGCGGTCGGTGGCGTCATCCAGGCGTTCACCCTGGAACCCGAGGCCGGGCGCCAGGGTTGGGGCGAGCTGAAAGGCGGTTCCCATGAAACCCGTGAGGTAACGGCCGGACTGGCTGGCCGGGAAGGCCGTTCGTCGTTCCTGGCCGGTGGCGTTTATTCGGATACCGATGGCACGAACCTGCGTGCTGGCGGCGAGGACAAAGGATTCCGGAACGCTGGGGGCCTGGCCAAACTGAGCCACAGTTTTGACCAGGGCGGCGGCGCAGGGCTGACGGTGTTCCAGTCTGAAGGTAATACCGAGTTTGAAGGCGGTGATACCGATTTCCTGATCCGTGCCATGGGGCTGCATCTGGAAGCGGTTGCCAGTGACTACTGGCGCACACGGATCCAGTTCTCGGAAGCCCGTGACGAACAGGATACCTTCGGAGCCAATCCGAGCACGTTCGACACCCTGTCTCGCTCCGCGCGCTGGGAAAACACCCTGACGGCCGGTGTTCATGAGCTGGTTCTGGGTACGGAGGTCATGCTTGACGAAGTCGATGGCACCAGTAACTTCACAGAGGACAGCCGGACCAACAGCGCGGTTTTCGGTCAGGGCCGTTTGAACTTTGATGCCACCGATCTGATGCTCAGTCTGCGTCTGGATGACAACGAGGCCTATGGCAAAGAGGAGACTGGCGGTGTGGCCTTCGGTCACCAGCTGGACCGCGCCCATCGCTTTCGCCTCAGCTATGCGACATCGTTCCGGGCACCCACCTTTAATGACCTTTACCTGACGGTGCCGTTCTACACCGGTAATCCTGACCTCGATGCGGAAGAGGGGCAGATGGTCGAAGCCGGTTTCTCCGGGCGATATGACCAGTGGTACTGGGACATTGCGCTTTATCAGAACGACGTGAAAGACCTGATTACCTACGTGTCTGACCCGGTGACCTTTGAGGGCACCATGGAAAACGTCGAGACGGCCAGAATCCGTGGCGTTGAGGTTTCTTCCGGTATCGAGACGGCTGACTGGAATCTGGCGGCAGCAGTAACCTACGCGGATACCGAGAACCGCGATACCGGCGCCCGTTTACCGCGCCGTGCAGAAAAGAACCTGCGTCTGGATATTGATCGCCTGTTCTCCCAGTGGTCTGTGGGCGCCAGCTTTATTGCTGAGAGTGACCGCTACAACGATGCGGCAAATACCAGTCTGCTCCCGGGCTATGGCACGGTAGACCTGAGAGCGGCCTGGAATTTCCAGCCTGGCTGGTCGGCCTCGTTCAAGGTTGATAACGTGCTGGATCGTCGCTATGCCACCAGCATCGGGTATGACAGTGCGACCTTCGCGCCGTTCGACTACCTGGCTGCTGGCCGAACCTTCATGGCCTCGGTGCGCTATGATTTCCAGCAGTAAATTCATTGATCTGAGAGGCTTCCGCCCTCTATGAGGCACCTCTGGCTCGCTGCACTGTGTGTACTGTCTCTGCTTGCGCCCTCGTTGGCGCTGGCCGAGGGACCCTGCGCACGCGATGCACTGAACCAGAAGGTATGCCTGGCCGAGCCAGCGCAGCGTATTGTTTCTCTGTCACCGGGCGCCACGGAGCTGTTGTTCTCCGCCGGTGCCGGCGAAAAGGTCGTGGCGGCGAGTGCCTGGAGCGACTACCCGCCAGAGGCGGAGAACTTACCGCAGGTGGGTGACAGCAATCGTCTGAACCTGGAAGCGATCGTTTCAATGGCACCGGACCTGGTGGTGGCCTGGGTGGATGGCAATTCCCGCAGCCAGCTGGCACGGCTTTCGGGTCTTGGTATTCCGGTTCTCTGGCTTGCTCCGCGAACCTTCGACGACATTGCGATGGCAGTATCCGATCTGGCGTTGCTGACGGGCTCACCCGAACTCGGCAACGAGCGGGCCGAAGCGTTTCGCGCAGAGATGGCCGAACTGAAAGCCCGGTATGCCGATGCCAGACCGGTCAGGGTGTTCTATCAGATATGGGACCAGCCCCTGATGACCGTGAACCGGGAAGAACTGATCAGCAAAGCCATAACCCTGTGCGGCGGCGTGAATGTGTTTGGCGAGCTGCCACGGCTGGTGCCCCGGATCAGCCGGGAGGCGGTGCTCGAAGCCAACCCCGAAGCCATTATCACGGCCGGCTCGTCGGATGACAGGCAATGGCTCGAGGCCTGGCGAGAGTTCCCGGGCCTTGCCGCGGTAGCCTCAGGCAACCTCTTCCTGGAACCACCCGATCTGCTGGCGCGCCCCACGCTACGTATGGCAGACGGCGCCAGACACCTGTGCCAGACCCTGGAGCAGGCCCGTGCCAATCTCTAGCCCGTACAAACCGCTTTTTGTTCTGTTGCTGGCGGGTTTTCTGGCGGCTCTGCTTTCCGTCAGTATCGGCAGCACCGCCATCGGCTTTGGGGACACTCTGCGGGTGATAACCGGCAGTGGCACTGAACTTCAGCAAACGCTGATTCTTGAATTGCGTCTGCCCCGCACCCTGAGTGCCTTTGCAACAGGCGGTTTGCTGGCCGTAGCCGGGGCTTTGATGCAGGTTTTGTTGCGAAATCCCCTGGCCGACCCTTATGTGCTGGGGCTGTCTGGCGGTGCCGCCGTGGGTGCGTTACTGGCCATGCTGGCCGGCGCTGCCGGTTTCCTGGTGTCCGGCTCCGCGTTTGCCGGTGCCATGCTGGCCACCTTGCTGGTGTTTGGTCTGGCCCACGGCAGTGGCAGCTGGACGCCCTCGCGGCTGTTGCTCACCGGCGTGGTGGTTGCCGCCGGTTGGGGCGCCATCATTACCCTGATCCTCTCGATGACCCCGGCCAGTCGATTACCGGGCATGCTGTACTGGCTGATGGGCGATCTTTCCAACGCAGCCACGCCCTGGCCGGGACTGACTATTCTTTTGCTCGTGTGCCTGATGGTGTTTCCGCTGGGCCGGGCCCTGAACGTGTTGGCCCGGGGTTCCCTGCAGGCGGCGGCGTTGGGCGTTTCGGTGCGGCCACTGGAATGGTCGATTTACCTGATGGCCAGCCTGCTGACCGCATCCGCCGTCACCATGGCCGGTTCGGTTGGCTTTGTCGGCCTGGTGGTGCCCCACATGTTGCGGCTGGCGCTGGGGAACGACCAGCGGCTGATTCTGCCGGCCTGCGCACTGGCCGGCGGCACGCTGCTGGTGCTGGCAGACACGCTGGCGCGGGTAATGATTGCACCGGAGCAATTGCCGGTGGGCGTGATCACCGCACTGATCGGTGTGCCAACCTTCCTGTACCTGCTGTATCGGAGCCGATGATGACACGCCTGGCCACCGAAGCGCTGATGATCGATATTCCCGGGCGAGCCTCAGGTGCCCCCCTGAATCTGGCCATAGAGCCCGGGCAGGTCTGGGGCGTTCTTGGCCCTAACGGTGTGGGTAAAACCACCTTGTTGCATACCCTGGCAGGATTGCGGGAGCCCAGAAGCGGGCAGCTGCTACTCGACGACACCCCGCTGCACGACATCCGCCGCAAGACCGTCTCGCAGCAGATGGGCCTGGTATTCCAGGACCGGCAGGATGGATTCCCGGCCACGGTCCTTGAGACCGCCCTGATCGGCCGCCACCCCTGGTTATCCCCCTGGCAGATGGAGAGTGGCGAGGATCTCGCGATTGCGGAAAAAGCACTGGAAGCGCTGGACGTCATCCACCTGAAGGATCGCCTGGTGAACACCCTCTCCGGCGGCGAACGCCAACGGGTCGCCATTGCCACCCTGATGACCCAAAGCCCGGAAATCTGGCTCCTCGACGAGCCGACCAATCACCTGGATTTACAACACCAGACCGCCGTTATGAAGCTGCTTCGCCAACAAGCGGCGGAGGGCAAGGCAATCTTCATGTGCCTGCACGACCTGAACCTGGCCGCCCGATGGTGCGACCAGATCCTCCTCCTGTACCCCGACGGGCAGGCCTGCTGGGGCCCGGCCCGCGACATGCTGGTAACCTCTGCACTTGAGAGCCTGTTTGGTCAGCGTTTGCTATCTGCCGAACTGGATGGCTTTCCGGTGTTTGTGCCGGGCTAGATTGCGAGGCTTTATCCACGCCTCAGTTACTGGTTATATAGTCACTACATTCCCAACAAGGCCATCACCATGACGTCCCCACTTGTAACCACCGACTGGCTGCAGGAAAACCTCGATAACGACCGTTTGGTTTTGATCGACGCGAGTATGGCTACGGTGATTGGCAAGGAGCCGATCGTTTACGACCATCCGGTTTGGATACCGGGGAGTTTACAGATCGACCTTGAAGGAACGCTCTGCAATAAGGAATCGTCCCAGCTCCATGCGTTTCCAACCGAAGACCAGTTCACGCAGGAAGTGCGCAGACTGGGGATAACGCCCGAAAGCATGGTGGTGCTCTATGACAACCAGGGAATCTACTCGGCGCCCCGGGCCTGGTGGATTCTGCGGTCGATGGGCCTGGACAATGTTTTCGTGCTGGATGGTGGCCTGCCTCTGTGGCTGGCGGAGGGGCGTGAAACGGTGTCGGCTCCGGTTCAAGAAGCGGCTTTTTCCGGCTCCTTGTCGGGCCGTCTGGACTGTGAACGGGTTCGGGATTCCGCGTTCGTGTATCAGCACCTCGACGACGAGCAAGTCTCGGTAATTGATGCGAGATCCCGGGCGCGGTTCCTGGCCCAGGCGCCGGAACCGCGTCCGGGTGTGCGCGGCGGCCATATACCGAACTCTCTCAACCTGCCGTTTACCGAGGTGCTGGATGGTTACCGGTTCAAACCGGTCAGTGAGCTGAAAACAACGTTCAACCAGCTTGCGCCGAATCTTCAGCCTGGAAACGGGCATCAACTGGTGTTTTCCTGCGGCTCCGGCATCACCGCCTGCATCATTCTGCTGGCGGCGGAGCTGGCCGGGTATGACCAGCTCTCTCTATACGATGGTTCCTGGGCGGACTGGGGCAGCGACGAATCGCTGCCGGTGGCTTGAGCCAGGAGGGTTTTCTTGTATTACGGGCTGTCAGGCCATGCGCTTCATGATTCGGTCGCCCAGCAGGTACTGGTGCGCCAGGGCAGCCGCCACGTGTAGGCCAATCATTACCCACAACACGTTGGCCAGTAATTCGTGCACGTCTTCGCCGCTCTCTTCCAGCCATTCCGTTTCCGGACCGTAGCCAAAGACTGTCCAGCCGAAAAAGGTAACCGGATCGCCTTCACCGAGGGACGTCGCCAGGCCTGACAGCGGCATCAGAATCATCAGGGCGTAAAGCGCCAGGTGTCCCAGTTTGGCCAGGGTTGCCCAGTGTGCCGGTGGTGACAGACGTGAGCGGTTAAGCCAGCGCCACAGGCCGCGAAAGATCACCAGCCCGAAGATGGTCAGGCCCAGGCTCTGGTGCCAGGCCATCAACGACGCCTCGGAGAGGGAATGTTCCAAAGCCTCAAACCAGACTTCGCTGGCAAGCATGACCAGCAGCAGAACCGCCATGATCCAGTGCACAGCCCGGGAAACGGCACCATAGCGGTCGTCAGCGTCCATCAATGTCATCGTGATTCTCCTTGATCAAATGATGGCGGGGCACCCTCCGGGCCCCGCGCCTGCTGATGGTGATCAGCTCCGGTGTCCGCCGCGAACCGGGGCGCCGTACTGGTTGAACTCATGCTCCCGGATCAGATTCTGCTCGGCATCTCGCAGCTGAACCCGGTAGGTGCCATCGGTTGTTTCCTCAACGGACACTTCCACGCCCGGGCCGAAGCGTCTCAATGCCTGGCCATAGGCCATGATGCGCATTTCTTCGGTGCTGTACTGTTTGAGATCGGAACCCATGGCTTTGCCGTGGTGGCGATTCTCGTAACGATCGTCACAGTCACCCCGCCCGTAGTCGTCATCGGCAGACGCAAGTAGTGGCGTGGCGCTGAGCAGTGCAGCAATGGAGAGAGCAGCAATGGTGGTAGTTTTCTTCATGGTCGAACTCCTTGGTTGGTGAAACCCATGACGGAATGTCATCGTTGGTCGGGAGTTATTGCACCAAGGAAACGTCGCAGAATTGTCTCGGTGACCCATCGAGTTTGTCGCAACTTGTCGCAAGGCCGGGATTTGCGACGGTTTTTGACAAGATCGCGCCCATTGGGAAACTCGACTCCCCTATAATCGGGGCAGACGGTAATCCAACGGAGTAACGAGTGAGCGACTCTCCCACCATTCTGGTCGTCGATGACCATCGAGACATTCGCGATCTGGTCGGCCGCTATCTGCAGGAGCATGGTCTGCGGGTGCTGCTGGCGGATGGCGGTGATGCCATGAAGCGTCAGTTGCGACAGCAGTCCGTCGATCTGGTTGTGCTGGACATCATGATGCCCGGCGACGATGGCCTCACCCTCTGCCGTTACCTTCGCGAGCACACCGAATTGCCGGTGATACTGCTCACTGCCATGAGCGAGGAAACCGATCGCATCGTCGGCCTGGAAATGGGCGCAGACGATTACCTCACCAAACCCTTTAACCCTCGGGAGTTGTTGGCCCGCATAAAAGCGGTTCTGCGCCGCACCACGGCGTTGCCACCGCAACGTAGCCCCATGGCCGGTCAGTCCCTCACGTTCGAGGGCTGGACGCTGGACGTCGACCGCCATCAACTCATCGATCCGGAAGGTGTCGAGGTGTCGTTGAGTACCGCCGAGTACAAGCTTCTGCTCGCCTTCCTTGAACACGCCGGCCGCGTGTTGTCCCGTGATCAACTGATGGATCTGACCCTCGGCAGAGAGGCGGATGCCTTTGATCGAAGCATTGATAATCATGTCAGCCGCCTGCGCCGAAAGATCGATCCGGACGCCCGCAGCCCCAGGCTGATCAAGACGATCTGGGGCGGTGGCTACCAGTGGATCGCACCGGTCGAAGGGGCTGAGCAATGAGACTCTGGCCAAGGCGCGCCGGTGGGCAGCTGGCGCTGTTGCTGATTCTGGTGCTGCTGGTGGCCCAGGTTATCACCATCGTTATTCTGGCGGGTGAACGCCAGGGTGCGCTGCGCAGTGCGGGCCTGGAACACGTCCTCCAACGGGTTTCTGATGGCTACACCCTGGCTGATACCACGGATCCGGAACGTCAGGAGCGTATCCTGCGGGCACTCTCCAGCCCGACCCTGCGGCTTTCCATCGATTCTGAGCCCTATCTGACCGAGGACCAGGCCTCCGGCATGACGCGCCGGCTGGCCGGGGAGCTGGGGTTGCCCGTTGAGCAGGTTCGAACGGCCATGGAGGCGGACGAGGATGACTGCCGGCCCGATCGCGATGACCACCGGAAACGTGAGCGGCATGACGATGAGGATGATGAGCACCATGAATATGAAGAACATCGTGATGATGACGACCATCGGGATGAACGGCATGAATGCCCCCCGGTCCTGGGGGTTTCCCTGGCCATGTCCTCTGGCCAGTGGTTCAACGCCCAAGCGAGGCCACCAGCGCCTTCCTGGCTCTGGCTAAAGGCCACACTCACCAGCGTCGGGATTACCGCCGTGCTGCTTACGCTGACCCTGTTGCTGGCGGTCCGTCGAATTCTGAGGCCAATGAATGAGCTGAGCCGGGCAACCCACGCGTTTGGACGCGGGGAGAAAGTCCGGATTTCTGAAAAGGGGCCAGAGGATGTTCGTGAGGTAACCCGCGCCTTCAACCAGATGCAGGATCAGGTTGGCCGCGCCCAAGAAGACCGGGCAAGGCTGCTGGCGGCCCTGGCCCATGATCTCAGGACACCCATCACCTCCATGCGGCTGCGGGTGGAAATGCTGCCGGAAGGCGAGGACAGGGATCGCCTTCTGGATGCCCTCCGGGAGATGCAGCATCTGGCCGAGGCCACCCTCGACTTCATCCGGGGCAGCACCACCGAACAGCACCGCCGTTATGATCTGGCCACCCTGCTGGACAGCCTGTGTGGAGACCTACAGGAAATGGGGCTGGCGGTTCACTGCCAGGACAGTCCGAGATGTGTGCTCCAGGGACAGCCCGAAGCCGTCAAACGTGCCCTGCGCAATTTGATTGAGAACGCGGTTAATTACGGCGAGCAGGCGGACGTAACCCTGGCAACAACGGACACCGAAGCGGTTGTGACGATTGTTGATCAGGGTCCGGGTATTCCTGAAGTGGAACGGGAGCGGGTTTTCGAACCGTTTTACCGTTTGGAACAGTCCCGCAGCCGCGAGACGGGTGGCGCAGGCCTGGGACTGGCCATCGCCCGCACGCTGATCCGGGGTATGGGCGGCGACATCCATTTTGACGCCGGCCCAGACGGCAAAGGCCTCAAGGTGTCCGTCACTTTGCCGCTTTAATCGAGCCATCTGCCTGGGCGGGGCGTGGTAAAGCGTTTGATCCTGTCCGGCGGCGTGCAGCCGGGTTTCATTTGTTCATCGGAAAGCAAAAGGTAGTTGTCACGGTGAGCCGTGCCCACGGGAATGGCACCGTCTTTCGTGAAGCAGGGCAGCTCAATTTGATCGGCCACGAGCAGGTAGCTATCCGGTGTTTCCTTCATCCACAACCAGGCATTGCGGTTCTCCTGTTCCCGACCGGTGAAGAAACTGAAATGGGTGAAATCGCGCTTTGAAAACAGCAGGAACTGTTCCCGGAAGTCGATCATACCGAGCTGACCGCCGGCCGGGATATGCTGTTCTGCGGCGGCCAGAACGTTGCGGGGGGTTCGAAGTGGCTCAAGAATTCGATAGCCCCAGGTGCCCAGCAGCAGCCAGGTGATCATCATGGCCAGGAACAGACGCCCGAGGGCACGGGAGCGCCAGAACCCGAACAGACTGATCAGCCAGGCCAGCCCGATAACGAAGATGAACGTCCCTGCCTCATGAAGTTTGGCCGGATCGGTGCTGTAGTTGGCCACTTTTTCAACCAGCCTGGGGTGGTCGTTCCAGGCCAGGATGCCAACTGCCATCAACGCAACACCGAGCAGGAACTGTAAACCCGTCAGGATGGGCGGAAACCAGCGTGCTGGCTTCTGGGCACTGAGAAGCGGGGCGAGAATCAGCGCGAGCATGGGCAATGCGGGCAACAGGTAAACACCGCGCTTGCCGGGGCTGAGGCTGAAAAACACGATAACCAGGGCAATCCAGCCCAGAAGCACCGGAATAATCGGGCGGTACCGGGCGGTTTCAGACAGGGGCCGGATCAAGGCCAGCAGCAACAGCGGAAGCGGAAACCACAGCGAGGGGATTACGCTGGTGAGGTAATAGTACCAGGGCTGGATATGGCCCCATGAGTCGGCATAGCGTTCGCCGGTCTGCTTGAACAGGATATTGTTCCGATAGGCCAGGGCCTCTTCGGTGCCGAGATTGTTAACGTAAAGCACCACGGGAATCAGCCAGGCGGCAACCACTGCCAGCATGGCCAGCGGGCCCAGTGCGCAGCGCCAGGTGAGCGTGCCACGGAACAGTGCGCGATCGCGAAGCTTCATGATCAAGATCGGAATGAGCATCAGCGCCGGCAGGAAGCCAACCCCTTTGGTGATGATTCCGAGCCCCATAAACGCCCAGCCAACGAAGTACCAGCCCCAGGCAGGCCCGGTGAAAAAGTGTCGGATCAGGCCGTAGCAGGCAACCGCAATCCAGCAGGCGACCATGGCGTCGATCTGGGCTTTCTGGGCCTGGATCACGAACTGGGGCGCAAGCATCAGCAACATGACGGCAATGGCACCGGTCCGCTGGTTCCACAGGCGGGTGCCCAGATCAAAGACCAGTCCCAGTGTCAGCAGGCTGCAAAGCGCATTGGGGAGAAGGAATGCAATCTTCAGGTTGCCGGTCAGCCAGTAAAAGAAGGCAATACTCCACATGAACACCGGTGGTTTGTCCGGGTAGAACTCACCACCCCGCATGGGGATAAGCCACTGCCCGGAGGCGACCATTTCACGGGCCACTTCCGCAAACCGCGGTTCGTCGGCAGGCCAGGGGGAGCGCAGTCCGATCCCGGTAAAAAACACGACTGCAGCAATGGCGAGCAGTAACAGCAGGAGTTGATTGCGGGACAGATTGAACAGGGTGTCCGGCAGGTGACGAACGGAGGAGGATGCAGGCATGGTTCGGTCTCAGAGAGAGTCGGAAACGGAATCGGCCAGCGTCCTGGCCCTCTGGTTGTGATAGAGAAAAGCAGCAATGAGCGAGGCGAGAATGAAAAAGCCGATGCTCACCGCAAGCTGATAGGCATTGGCATTGCCGATACCGGCACCGGCCAGGGCAAACACCAGCATCTGGGGCAGGTAGCCCAGTGTGCTGCCAAAGAGAAACGGTGAGAAACGGATCCCGGAGCAGCCGGCGACAAGGTTGGTCACCAGGTTACTGCCCACGGGCAGCAAGCGGACCATGAGAACTTTCAGCAGGGTCTGCTCCCGGAACAGGCGATCAAACTGCTGCATCCGGTGGCTGAACCGCACGCTTAACGGCGTTCGCAGCAGCCAGCGGGCGGTCATGAAACAGCCGGTGGCCCCAATGGCGGCGGCCAGGGTCGACAGCAGCGTCCCGTTGAGTCCGCCCAGCGAAAAACCCAGCACGAAGGCGAGCAACTGACGTGGAGCGCCGAGGCCGGTAAACAATGCGCCGGCCAGGGTAATCACCACCAATCCGCCGAGACCATGGCTGTGGAGATAGTTCGCCACTTCATTCTGGTCGGCAATGAAGTCGAGCCATCCGTTATGGATGGTCAGATAGCCAACCAGCACAAGGGCGGCGAAGGCCAGCCAGCGGGAACCGTTGATCATGTCAGGAGCGCTCCGCCACCGACCCCTGTGGATCGGCCTGACCGGCACTGCTGATGACAGGAACGCGGGTGCGGTGCAGCAACCACAGCACACCGAGCAGGTCCAGAATGCCGGCCCAGGTCCGGTTCCAGGCGTTGTATTTGGAGATGCCGGCCGTGCGTGGGCGGTGGTTGACCTCCACGATGGCAATGTCACCGCCAATTCCCCGTACCAGAGCCGGGATGAAACGGTGGCCGTGGTCGAACCAGGGCAGTTTGAGGAAGGTTTCCCGTGGAAACAGCTTCAGGCCGCAGCCGGTATCGGGCACGCCATCATGAAGCAGCGCATCCCGCACGCGGTTCGCAAGGCGGGACTGGAAGCGTTTCCAGGCGGTGTCCTTGCGATTCTTGCGATAGCCGGCAATACAGAAATCCGGGTTGCGCAGGGTGTTGGCTTTCTGGAGCATGGCGGGGATGTCGGCCGGATCGTTCTGGCCATCGCCATCCATGGTAACGATGAGCCTGCTCCTTGCCTGCCGGATACCCGATGCCAGGGCACCGCTCTGGCCGATGCTGCGCTCGTGACGAATGGTCAACAAGCGGCCACCGAGGGCCCGGGCGGTTCTCACGGCTGTGTCCAGCGTGCTGTCGGTGCTGCCATCATCCACCAGCACCACCTCGAAGCCGTGATAGTCACGCATCACCCCGTAGGCCTCGGTTAGCAGGGTAGCGATGTTGGCTTCTTCATCCTTGGCAGGGATAACCAGCGACAGTGTTCTTTCCTGACCCATGTAGAGACATCCTCGAAAACGGAATATCAACCGGGCCGTCTGGCGGCCCTATTCACTTGGGGCGGAGTATCCTCTTCAAACCTTAAAACAATCTTAAACCTGCCTGAGACGAGAGGGGGCCCGGGCTGGCAGCCAGATGCTGACGCACAGGCCGGAGTTGCCATCCGACCGGTCGCCAAGTGTGAGCTGGCCACCGTGGAGTTCCGCAATACGCCGGGCGATGGCCAGCCCGAGACCCGCGCCGCCACCGAGGCGCTGGTCCAGTCGGACAAAGCGGCTAAGTGCCCGTTCGCGGGCCTCGGCGGGTATGCCCGGCCCCTGGTCGCATACGGTGATGTGGTAACCCTCGCCGGAAGGCGTAAGGTGTGTCTCAATGGTGGTGTGTTCAGGGCTGTACTGTATGGCGTTGGCCAGCAGGGAGCGCATGAGGGTGTTGATCAGCGCGCTGTGACAGCAAACCAGAGCCTGACCGGCATCGTCCTGGAGCACCGGGTCGATGTGCTTTTTCAGGGCCAGAGGTGCCACATCGGCGATGCTCTGTTCCACGATGGCAGACAGGTTGTGGTATTCCGGGGTGAAATCGGCACCGGAGTCGACTCGGTTGAGCAATAGCATCTGCTCAACCAGGTGCACCATGCGGTCCACGGACTGGATCAGGTCACCATACTGTTCCGGATCCTTCTCGTAGACCTTTTCCAGGTTCAGTCGCAGGGCGGTCAGTGGCGTTCGCAGCTCATGGGCGGCATCGGCAGAGAACCGTCGTTCCCGTTCCAGGGCCTGGTTGAGGCGTCTGAGCAAGCCATTCACTGCCTGCACCAGGCCGGCGACTTCCTTCGGCGCCTGGCGGTCGTCGAGGGGGTGGATGTTTTCCGGGGCCATGTTGCGGATCGGGCGCTCAAGCTTCAGGAGCGGCCTGAAGCCGAACTGGATAGCGGCGCTGGCGGCAAGTAGCAGCAGGGGAAGGGCGATCAACAGGGGCAGGATGTTCCCCAGGGCCAGTTCCTCGCTGAGCTCCTCCCGAATATCCTCACGCTGTGCTGTCCGGATCCAGAAGCCGGTTGCCGGGTCCTGAAGAGTGAACACGCGCCAGCGAAAGCCACTGGATTCTGCCCAGGAATAGCCGGGTGTCAGTCCTTCGGTATCGTCGGCTTTGAGGGTATCCAGCAATGGTTCGCGGTCGGGGGTCCAGACCTCGAACGCCAGTTTCTTCTCGTACTTGTGCCCGGTGCCGCCGGGCAGGATTTCATTATTGTCGGCTTCGAAATCCACTCCTGGCGTGTCGGCTCGGGGCAGCTCCAGGGTTTCACTCAGGGTCTTGGGCAGCTGCTCTACAGACTGGGTGTCGGCCAGGTGCTGCACCAGGCCCTGGACGATCCTCGTGCTCTGTGCCAGTTCGGCGTCAAACAGTTCCTCCAGCTCGTGGTTGCTTTCGATGTAGCTCCAGGCTGCGGCTACAAGCGCAATCAGCAGAACGGTGGAGGTAACCAGCAGCGTCAGGGTGCGGGTCAGGGACATTCGGTCACCCTGGCGGCAGCCTGGCTGTCGAGCAGGTAGCCCACGCCGCGTATGGTCCGGATGGTCTCCTTGCCAACCCGGCGGCGCAGGTGGTGGATATGCACCTCCAGGGCGTTGCTTTCTGCGCCGTGATCCCAGCCGTAAAGTTGCTCCTCCAGCCGTCGTCGCGTGGCGACCTGGTCTGGGTGTCGCATCAGGTAGTGAAGAATCTGGAATTCACTGCGGGGCAGTGTGGTGGTCTCGTCGCCGTACGTCAGTTGCCCGGAATCAGGGTTGAGAACCAGCTGGCCCACCGTCAGACCATTCTGCGGCACGGACGAGCCCCGACGGGTGACCGCCCGGATTCGGGCCTTGAGTTCCGCCATGGCGAAGGGCTTGGTGAGGTAGTCATCGGCACCGGCATCCAGACCGGTCAGCTTTTCATCCAGGCCGGCCCTTGCAGTCAGGATGATTACCGGCGTTTGCACACCCTGTTTCCGGGCTGTCTTCAGAATGTCCAGGCCATCTACACGGGGCAGGGTCAGATCAAGGATCGCCAGATCAAAGTGTTCGCTGGTGAGCGCGCCCAATGCCTGCTGGCCGTCGTCGAGCCAGTCCACCGTGTTCTGTCCGTCACGCAACATCCCCAGCATGGTATTGGCCAGGTGATGGTCGTCTTCTACAAGCAATATCCGCATGGCAGGTCCTGTTACCGCTTTGGTGATCATTCTGGCACAGAAATCTTAAGGCCAGCTTAAGAAAACTTCTGGCGGCTCTTAAGCCTGGGTTAAGGCTGGCGCTCTAGTCTGGAAGGCGTACCCAAAGGGAGGCCTTTTATGACAGACCCGCTGATGATGTCCACGTGTTGTCCCCCGGATTCCGGGGAGGTGGTTCCGGTCATCCGTTGTGCCGGTCGCTGGTTTAACGAGATCCGTCCTGACACGGCCATGGCCGAGACGGTTGCGGGTTTTATTCGCCGCCGCTTCCTGCATGCCTATGGCGCTGAACCTTCTTTGCGCATACCTGCGCTCCTGGCCCTGACCACGGCCCAGGGCACACTTCTGGCAGCGGTCGGTGTTCGAAACGCTGCGTTGGAAAAGCTGTTTCTGGAAGACTATCTGTCGGTGCCGGTGGAATCGATGATGCGGGTTGCGGGTGTCGAACGCCATCGGATTGCCGAGATTGCCCATCTGGCCGGCGTTGAAGCCGGCGTCAGCCGTTTTCTGTTTGCCTCGCTGTCGGTGTGGCTGGATGGAGCCGGTTATGACTGGGTGGTGTGTACCGGCACAGACCAGCTGCGCAACAGTTTTCACCGCCTGGGCATTGACACCGAGGTTCTGGCGACGGCGGATCCTGCCCGGTTGCCCGATGGGGGCGCCGGCTGGGGGCGTTATTACGACCATCATCCGGTGGTGATGGCCATCCGGGTAGCTGATGGCATGTCAGCCCTCCGGAGTGCTGGTCTGCTCAGGCTGATTCAGCCCGTTGAGTCCGAAGCCGCCGGGAACGAAGCGATGGCAGGAGGCTCCTATGGCCACATTGCCTGAACTTCTGCAACGCCAGGCCGATAAGCAACCCTCAGGGATCGCGCTTCAGGGGCCCGATTCAGCGTTCAGCTATGCCCAGATGATGCAGGCGGCCGCTGCCCTGGCCGATCAGCTGACACGGTTGGGTGTCCGCCGGGCCGGTTTGTGTGGCGACAATTCCGTGGCCTGGATTCTTGCGGATCTGGCGTGCCTGCTGGCCGATGTGGTGTGTGTGCCGGTGCCGGTTTTTTTCTCCAGAACACAGACTCAGCATCTGACTGAACGTGCTGACCTTGATTGCCTGCTGTCTGCGGACAGAATCGATGGCGGCGAACACATCGGCCATGGCGTCTGGTTAAAGCATCTGCCTGTGTCTGCTGCCGGGGTCTGGATGCCGGAGCAGACTGCAAAGATCACCTTCACCTCTGGCAGCACCGGCAACCCCAAGGGCGTTTGCCTGTCGGTAGCCCAGATGACGGCCACCACGCTGGCATTGAAGGAGCGGCTGGATGGGGTCGAGCTTGAGAAGCACCTGTGCATCCTGCCGTTGGCCACACTGCTGGAGAACATTGCCGGTGTTTATCTGCCCCTGCTGATGGGCAGCACGGTGATGGTCGCTCCCTTGCAGGATCTGGGCATGACCGGCAGCAGTGGCCTGGAATTCGGGCGGCTGGTGCAGGGCATCAACAGACACCAGCCACACTCGCTGATCCTGGTTCCAGAACTTGCCATGGCGCTGGTGTCTGCGGCCGAACAGAAGCATCTTAAAAGCGATTCGTTCCGGTTTCTGGCGGTTGGCGGCGGACGGGTTTCCTCTGACCTGCTTGCCCGTGGCCGCGGTGCCGGCCTGCCCCTATACGAGGGTTACGGGCTGTCCGAGTGCAGTTCCGTGGTGGCATTGAACGTGCCAGGGACCGAACGCGAAGGGTCGGTGGGCAAACCACTCTCCCATGTTCAGGTAAAGGTGGAAGAGCGCGGCCACATTCTGGTGGCGGGCAATACCCATCTTGGCTACCTGGGGGATGAACCGGCAGGCGATGAATGGCTGGATACCGGTGATCTGGGTGCCCGGGATGCCGACGGTTTCCTGTCGGTCAGTGGTCGCGCGAAGAATCTTCTTATCACCAGCTTCGGCCGCAACATCAGCCCCGAATGGCTGGAAAGTGAGCTGATCCAGGCAATCGGCGCGCGCCAGGCGGTGGTGTTCGGTGATGGCGACCCCCGGCCTTCCGCCCTCGTGGTGGCGCAGGATGGCCGCTCACCGGACGCGTTGCGTTCCCAGCTGGAATCCCTGAACGACACCTTGCCCGACTACGCCCGTTTGTCCGGTGTCTATATCCGCCGTCAGCCTCTGAGTCAGGCCGACGGTTATCTGACCGCAAACGGACGGCCTGTACGCCAGCAGATTCAGGCCGACCTGCCGAGCCTGCTGGCCGGCGCATTTCCGGTTTTCATGAACCTTTCCATCTCAACCCCTGATTTTTCAAACACGCCAGGAGGATCTTTCATGGCATTTTTCGATCGACTGCAGTCCGAAACCGCGCAAGCCCGCGCCCACGTAACCGGCGCGCCCGTTATTGCAGCCATCCGCGAGGGTCGGTTCGATCTGACCGGCTATACCTGGTTCCTGACCCAGGCGTATCACCACGTCAAACACACCGTGCCTCTGATGATGGCCTGCGGCGGCCGTCTGCCCGAGCGTCTGGAATTCGTGCGCAAGGCGCTGGTGGAGTACATTGAGGAAGAGTACGGCCACCACGAGTGGATCCTCAACGATCTTGCGGCCTGCGGAGAAGACAAGGAAGCCATCCGTCATGGCAGCCCGGATACCTCCATCGAACTGATGGTTGCCTACCTTTATGACCGCATCAACCGCGGCAACCCGGCGGCGTTCTTCGGCATGGTTCAGGTGCTTGAAGGTACGTCGATTGAGCTGGCGACACCGCTTGGTGAGGCCATTCAGAAGCAGCTCGGGCTGCCGGATGAGGCCTTCAGCTATCTGTACTCTCACGGAGCCCTGGACCAGGAGCATTTTGAGTTTTTCCGGAACCTGATGAACGACATCACCGATCCGGAAGACCAGCAGGCCATCATTGAAGCGGCGCGCATGGTCTACCGTCTGTACGGCGATATGCTGCACAGCATTCCGTTGCCTGCGACTCGCAAGGAGCAGCATCATGAGGCTGCATGACCGGGTGTTCCTGCTGCTGGGTGGCACCGGCGGTATTGGCAAGGCACTGGTGGAACCTCTGGTCAGGGCCGGTGCCCGGGTGATTATTGCTTCCCGGCACCCGGAAAAGCTTGAGCACCGTGAGGGTGTCTCGCTTGCTCACCTGGACCTGGCAGCGCCGGATCTCGACCAGCAGCTGGATCGCCTGGGCGATGCCTATCCGGACATTGATGGCGTTATCCACTGTGCCGGGCAGAACCGGTTTGCCAGCCTGGGCAACATGGCTGTCAGTGACCTGGATGCACAGATCGCCGTCAATCTCCGGTCAGCGATGATTGTGGCCCGGCATTTTGCACCAAGGTTTGAAAAAGCGGGCCAGGGAGCGCTGGTGTTCGTGGGTTCTACCTTCGGCAGCATCGGTTTCCCCGGTTACACCGCCTACTGCGCCAGCAAGTTCGGTCTGCGGGGCTTCACCGAAGCACTGCGCCGGGAACTGGCCGATACCCGGGTCCAGGTCGTCTATGTGGCACCCCGCGCCACCGCCACGGATATGAATCCGGAGGCAGTGAACGAGCTTAACCGGGCCCTCGGCAATGCCATGGATGCGCCTGAAGCGGTGGCGTCGCAGATTCTCGCTGCCATGGAAAATGACGATCGCCGGCGCTACCTGGGCTGGCCGGAGAAGCTGTTTGTGGTGATCAACGGCATCCTGCCGCGAATTGTCGACAAGGCGATGCTGAAGCAATTGCCGGTCATCCGGCGGTTTCTGAATCCGGGAGTGTTGTCATGAAACGAGTGCTATTGGTGATTCTGTGCCTGGCGGCCCAGCCACTCTGGGCGGCGGCTCTGGAGACCGAACTGGCAGGTATCCAGCATCGCTGGGCGGAGATTCAGTATCAGGTACCGGCGGACGAGAAAGAGAAAGCCTTTGAGGGTTTGGCTGATGAGGCAGAACAGTTCGTCGCCCATTATCCGGGCCAGGCAGAGCCGTTGATATGGCAGGGTATTGTGCTCAGCACCTACGCCGGTGCCAAAGGTGGCCTGGGGGCCCTGGGGCTGGTGAAGGAGGCCCGTAAATCATTGGAAGCGGCCCTTGAGATTGATCCGGACGCGCTGGATGGTTCAGCCTACACCTCTCTTGGCAGCCTTTATTACCAGGTCCCTGGCTGGCCCCTGGGCTTTGGTGATGATGATAAGGCCCGGCAGTATCTGCAGAAAGCATTGGCCATCAATCCTGATGGCATGGATGCCAATTTCTTCTTTGGCGATTTCCTGCTGGACCAGGGCGAGCCGGAACGCGCCCGGAGTTATCTGCAGAAAGTCCTCGATGCACCCGACAGGGCCGGACGAGACGTCGCCGACGCCGGTCGGCGGGAAGAAGCCAGGAGCCGCCTGGACTCGCTCTGATTCGTCCTCTTCAGAACGGGTTTGCTTCCTGTCAGCGTGGGCTACACTCTTTAATGGAGAGGGGTGAATCGTCCGTCAGGAGGACGTGTTGTCCATGGCGTCAAGGTCCGGTAACGGGCAGCAAACTGCTTTGTCTGCCCGTTTTTTTCAGAAGCTGGCCTCAGGGGTTCCTGGAGTCCTCTTCGTATATTGGGTGAGTTCGGAAGGAGATTCCCACCGCTGTCCTTTTATCAGCGAACATGTGCAGTCGCTCTTTGGCATTGATCCCGCAGATCTGAGTGATAACGCGGATGCGATTTTCGCCATGATCCATCCGGAGGATGTTGATGCCGTTATGGCCAGTATCCGTGCCTCGGCAGACAGGTTGAATACCTGGAGCTATCGGGCCCGGCTCAGGCTTGAGCATGGCGGTTACGAGTGGTTCGAGGTTAATGCGGAGCCCGAGCGCCAGCCTGATGGCGGCACGCTCTGGTACGGCCAATTCCACAACATCCAGCACTACAAGAACCTGGAGCAGAGCCTGCGCGAAAGTGAGGCGGAGTTTTCCTTCCAGGCCGGGTTCCAGCGACTGATTGCCCGTCTCTCCACCGAATTCATCAATCTGGGATTTGGCACCATTGATCAGTGTATTGATGAACTTCTGAGATCCATCGGAACGTTTTTCAAGGTAGACAGGGCCTACCTGTACTGCTTTTCCGATGACTATTCCGTGATGACCAATACCCATGAGTGGTGCAGGGACGGTGTGCCCGCTCTGATCGACACACAGCAGGAGGTGTCGATCGACAGTTTTCACTGGTGGCAGGAACAGATCGAGGGGATGGTGAGTGGCAGCCGGGTGGTGTTTATTGAAGATGTCGACCGACTGCCCCGGGAAGCTGCTCCCGAGCGGGCACTGCTTCAGGAGCAGGGGGTGTCGTCGATGTTCTGCGTGCCTATCCGGGTACGCGGACGGGTAACGGGCTTTTTCGGCGTTGACTCCCTTCGCCGAAGAACCTGGCGTCTGGACCAGGCCGACCTGTTGATTATTGTTTCCGGCCTGTTATCGGGTGCCCTGGAGCGCAACCGCCTGGAAGAAGAGCTGCTGAACCAGTCCATTCGGGACCCGCTGACCGGCCTGCACAATCGCCGTTACCTGATGCCGAGGCTGGATGAAATGCTCGGCCGGAGCAACCGCCGGGGTGAGCGCTTCGCCCTGGCGATCTTCGACATCGATCACTTCAAAAAGATTAACGACTCCATCGGACACCTCGGCGGGGATTATATCCTGCAGCGGTTTGCCGACATTCTGATCAGCCAGACACGCTCCATGGATGTGGTTGCCCGCTTCGGCGGGGAAGAATTCATTGTTGTCTTCAGCGCTGTAGAGCACGGCGATGTACGACAGCTCGTCCAGCGAATTCTCGAAGCTGTGCATGAGGAGCGTTTTGTCTTTGATGACGATGAGATACCGGTGACCGTCAGCGCAGGTGTGGCCGGAATAGAGGAGTTCGTTGAGCGCCCTGCATCGCCGGATGCTCTTATCGCCGGGGCGGATTACCGACTGTACCTGGCCAAGGAGGCAGGGCGGGATTGTCTTGTTGATGCATCAGGAACATTCCGCATATAAAAAAAGATCATTTCACCTCATATTACCAAATAGTATATCCTTAGATTAAAATGGATATTTGGATCATTCAGAGGTGACTGCCATGAGCAACCCGATCGTTCAGCATTTTTTTGATGAACCCACCAATACGTTCAGTTACGTGGTGCGTGACCCGGACAGCCAGGCCTGCGCCATTCTCGATTCGGTCCTGGATTTTGATTACGCCGCGGGTCGCACCGATGTTCGCTCTGCCGATGAGATTATCGAGTACATCCGCAGCAACGATCTGAAGGTCGAGTGGATCCTGGAAACCCACGTCCACGCGGATCACCTGTCTGCCGCGCCCTACCTGCATGAGAAGCTGGGTGGCAAGACCGGCATTGGTGCGCACATTCGCGACGTACAGGAAATTTTCGGCAAGGCGTTCAATGCCGGTACCGAATTCCAGCGCGACGGAAGTCAGTTCGACAAGCTGTTCAAAGAGGGCGACACTTTTGCTATTGGCGGTCTGGAAGGACGCGTTCTGCATACGCCGGGGCATACCCCTGCCTGTCTCACTTATGTGATTGGCGATGCGGCTTTCGTCGGGGACACCCTGTTCATGCCGGACTTTGGCACAGCTCGCTGCGATTTCCCCGGTGGCGATGCCCGCACCCTGTACCAGTCCATCCAGAAGGTGCTGTCCCTGCCTGCGGAAACCCGAATTTTCCTGTGCCACGATTACAAGGCGCCCGGCCGCGATGAGTACCAGCACATGACCACCGTTGCGGAGCAGCGCGCCGCAAACATTCACGTCCACGAAGGTGTCTCCGAGGAAGAGTTCGTGAAAATGCGCACCGAGCGGGATGCGACCCTGGATATGCCACGGCTGATTCTGCCGTCCGTTCAGGTGAACATGCGGGCAGGCCACATGCCGCCGGCCGAGGACAATGGCCAGGTTTACCTGAAAGTACCGGTTAACCTGTTCTGAGATTCCTGATGAATCTTAAACGTTATCTGCCGATTCTGGACTGGGCGCCAACATACGGCCGTGATCAGGCCACCAGTGACCTGGTGGCCGCGATCATCGTCACCGTCATGCTCATTCCCCAGTCGCTGGCCTATGCTCTGCTGGCCGGGTTGCCCGCCCAGGTGGGGCTGTACGCCAGTATCCTGCCCCTGGTGATTTACGCCGTCTTCGGCACCAGTCGGACCTTGTCCGTCGGGCCTGTGGCCGTGGCCTCGCTGATGACGGCGGCGGCCCTGGCACCGCTGGCCGAGGCAGGAACTCCGGAATACGTGGCCGGTGCCGTTCTGCTGGCCGTTATGTCGGGGCTGATGCTGACGCTGATGGGGGTGCTTCGGCTCGGGTTCCTGGCCAATTTTCTGAGTCACCCTGTGATTTCCGGCTTTATCACGGCCTCTGGCATTGTGATTGCGGCCAGCCAGTTGAAGCATATATTCGGAATTCAGGCCTCCGGCCATAACCTGTTGGAAATCGGTCAGTCACTTTTCCAGTCCATTGGCGATACCAACCTGGCCACCCTGTCTGTTGGCGCCGGGGCGCTGTTGTTTCTGGTGCTGGCCCGCAAACGCTTGAAGCCACTTCTTATGGCGATGGGCCTGGCACCGAGAATGGCCGACATTCTGACCAAAACCGCGCCCATTCTGGCGGTTCTGGTGACCACCCTGGTGGCCTGGCAATTCCAGCTTGATGGCCAGGGTGTGCGACTGGTCGGGAATGTACCCCAGGGGCTCCCGGAGTTCACCATGCCGAGCCTGGATATGGGCTTGTGGCAGCAACTGTCGGTCAGCGCCTTGCTGATCAGCGTTGTCGGTTTCGTGGAGTCGGTGTCCGTGGGTCAGACTTTGGCGGCCAAACGGCGCCAGCGCATCGATCCTGACCAGGAGCTGATCGGCCTGGGGACCGCCAACCTGGGCGCCGGCTTTTCCGGGGGTATGCCGGTTACCGGTGGTTTCTCCCGTTCCGTCGTCAACTTTGATGCCGGGGCCGAGACCCCGGCCGCTGGCGCCTACGCCGCCGTCGGTATAGCCATGGCGACGCTGTTCCTGACACCGGCCATCGCCTATCTGCCCCAGGCGACGCTCGCCGCCACCATTATTGTTGCGGTAGCCACACTGATTGATCTTCCGGCCCTGGGTCGAACCTGGCGCTATTCCCGCACCGACTTTGGAGCCATGCTCGCAACCATCGTGCTGACCCTGGTGCACAGTGTCGAGGCCGGTATTATCGCCGGGGTGGCGCTGTCCATCGGGCTGTTCCTGTATCGAACCAGTCGGCCCCACAGTGCGGTTGTTGGCCGTGTGCCCGGTACCGAGCATTTCCGCAATGTGCTTCGTCACGATGTTGAACTGTGCCCGAAGGTGACCTTCCTCCGTGTAGATGAGAGCCTGTACTTTGCCAATGCCCGGTTTCTCGAGGAAACCGTGATGGATCTGATGATCCGGGAGCCAGAGCTCAAGGACCTGGTGCTGGTGTGTCCGGCAGTGAACCTGGTGGATGCCTCTGCGCTCGAAAGTCTGGAGGCCATCAACGAGCGTATGAAAGATGCAGGGGTCAGATTGCATCTGGCGGAAGTGAAAGGCCCGGTAATGGACAAGTTGAAAGGGACGGAACTGCTTTCCCATCTGGGTGGCGAGGTTTTCCTGAGTACTTATGAAGCCTGGCAGCGCCTGACCGACCTCGGCAAACTCGAAAAACAGGTCGCCTGATCAATCTGGGCTCGCTTGCACCGGGGGTGGGGCGAGCCGCTATGATGTCATTCCCGACCCCGTTGCTGCGGTAAGTTCACTATGGGCATGACTGAAAACCTGCTATCCACCAGCCAGTGGATCATCACGCTTCTGCTCTTTCTGGTGATTCTGGTCCGGGCGCTGCGCTCGATTGACTGGCAGGCCTTTCGCAAGGACAACGCACTCCAGCACTCGTTCTTCGGTGCTGCCGTGGTGCTGGGTTTTGTCTGGCAGTTGCGGGCCGGCATTTCACCCGGCCTCGCCATCCACGTTTTTGGTATCACGGTGATCACGCTGATGCTGGGGTGGGCCCTGGCAGTGCTGGCGGGCCTTATGGCACTGGTGATCACGGTGATCACCGGTCGCGAGCCTCTGATCATGTTTGCCGCCAACGGGCTGATCACGGTGATGGTGCCTGCCATTGTCAGCCACGGCATCATGCTGTGGGAGCGCCGACGGGATTTTCGGAACTTCTTCGCCTACATCTTCTTCTGCGGGTTCTTCGGTGCGGGCATTTCTGTAGCGGCGGCCGGCACGGTCATGTGCCTGATGCTGTGGACCAGCGGCGTCTACACGTTTGATGAACTGGTGCACGAGTACATCCGTTACCTGCCACTGTTCATGATTCCTGAGGGATTTGTGAACGGCACCTTTGTAACCGGCCTGATGGTGTTTCATCCCGACCGGCTGACCACGCTGGACCAGAGACGGTATCGCTAGGGTGATCCGCCCTAGCGACCCTCGCCCCGGGCCACAACGGGATTGAGCATGTCACCGCTCTTGCCGGACTCTGCCTGTGCCCGCCAGTGACGGGTCCAGCCCAGCACTTCACCGGAAGGCATGGGGCGGGCAATGCCGTAACCCTGAACGAAATTGCAGCCCATCCGGCGCAGTGCCCGGGCATGCTCCATGGTTTCCACGCCCTCGGCCAGAACCGGGTGGGCGAACCGCTGGGCCAGGAAGATCACGCTCTCCACAATGGCATGGTCGCTGGCATCCTCAAGCATGTTCCGAACAAAACTCTGGTCGATCTTGATAATGTCCACCGGCAGGGTGCGCAAATAGGTCAGCGATGAGAAGCCGGTGCCAAAATCGTCCAGCGCCACCTGAAGGCCAAGGCTCTGGCAATGCGCCAGAACATTGCTGGCCCGTTGGGTATCCTCCAGGGCGGTTGATTCCAGCACCTCCAGGGTGATCTGGCCGGGCGCTATCTCGGGATGGCTGTGCAGATAACTCTCAAGATAGTCGGCAAAGGAGCGGTCCATCAGGTGTTGAGCGCTGATGTTGATGCTGACCGCCAGATCCTCGCCAGCCTCTTTCCAGGTGTTCATCTGGTGAATCGCTTCTTTCAGTACCCACTGTCCCAGTGGTACTTCCAGATGACTGTTCTCCACAATCGGCAGAAACTCGCCCGGTGAGACAAGCCCTTTCTGGGGATGATTCCAGCGGATCAGCGCCTCGAAACCGAACAGCTGGCAATCGGTCACGCGGATCTGGGGCTGGAAAAACAGTTCGAACTCCTCGTTTTCCAGAGCACGTGTGAGTTCCATCAACTGGTTGCGTCGGTTCCGGCGATGTTCGTCCAGCCCGGGATCGAAAAAGTGATACTGGTTGCGGCCTTTTTCCTTGGCGGAATACATGGCCTGGTCGGCGTGACGAATAAGGCCTTCCGCCTCTGATCCGTCTTCCGGGTAGCGGGTGATGCCAAGACTGGCTGTGAGGGTGACGGTTTGATCGCCCACGGCGACGGGGTCGCCTACAGTGGCCAGGATCCGCTGGTACACCGCATCGTGGTTGTCGTCCCCCTGCAGCAGGAGGACGAATTCGTCGCCACCGATGCGAGCCACGGTGTCGCCGCTCCTCAGAGCACGGGTCAGTCGCTCGGCGAGGGTTCTGAGGGCCTGGTCGCCCGCCAGATGGCCCCATTTGTCATTGATAGCCTTGAAGCCATCCAGGTCCAGATAGCACACGGACACAGTGCGATGTTGCCGGTCGGCGTGATTACGGGCCGTGCGCAGGCGCTCTTCCAGCAACTGGCGGTTGGGCAGGCCGGTCAGGTCGTCGTAGTTGGCTGCCCGGTCCAGCTCACGCGCATGGTTCTTGAGCGCCGTGATATCAGAGAACGCTGCCACGTGGTAATACTGCCCCGGCTCCTCCAGATGGACACGGCTGATGGAAAGCAGTTCAACATACTCTTCACCGTTTTTCCGCCGGTTCCAGATTTCGCCCCGCCAGTGGTCGGTTTTCTCGATGGTGCGCCACATGGAGCGGTAGTACTCACCGGAGTGGCGGCCAGAGCTGAGGATCGCCGGGTTCAGTCCCAGAACTTCCTGCCGGCTGTAGCCGGTGATCCGTGAAAACGCGGGATTCACATCCAGGATCCGATTGGACTGGTCGGTGATCAGGATGGCTTCGTGGCTGCGATCGAACACGCTGGCCGCGATGCGCAGGCCCCGTTCGCCGTGCTTCCGGTCCGAGATATTGTTCTGAATGGCGATAAAGCCGGGTGCGACGCCCTGTTCGTTGCCGATTGGAACGCAATAGGTATGCACCCAGTAAGGTTCGCCGGCCCGGGTGTAATGGAGGATGTCTTCCTCAATGACCTCGGCCTTGTGCAGCTTCTGGTTGATGCGTTTGATGGTGTCAGGGTCTGTGTCCGGCCCGTACAGCACTTCCTTTGGCAGACGTCCGCGCACCTCCTCAAGCTGATACCCCGTGTGCTCCTCAAAACTGGGGTTTACCCATTCAATGCGACCGGCATCATCCAGCATCACCAGAAAATTGGGTGTGACCGACGCAATCATTGCCAGGCGATTGGGGTCGATGTCTGCGGGCGGTGCAATCGTGGTGGGGGATCTGGGCATGAGAGTAAGTAATGTGTGCTCCGGCGTGTCAATTTACGAACTCCCCTCCCTGTGAGACCTGTCGTAAGTGTCAGGGCATGCTACCGGAATAGACCTGAAAAGCCATGGGTAAATGGTCTGGATGAGTTGATAGATGTCAGTTTTGCGCCAATTACCTATCGGTCAGCGCCAGCGCGAGTGTTTCTGGAGTTTGCGTTGCAGGGTGCGGCGGTGCATGTTCAGAGCCCGGGCCGTGGCAGAGACGTTGCCCTCGTTCTCGTTGAGAACCCGCTGGATATGCTCCCACTCCATTTCCTCGACTGAAGGCGGCTCCGCCCGGAGATCGGGTGGTGCATCGATCGGCTCGAACCCGGCCAGCAGCTGGCTGACCGTGACCGGCTTGCAGAGGTAGTTTACCGCGCCCCGGCGCATGGCCTCGACCGCTGTGGCGATGCTGCCGTAGCCGGTGAGCACCAGTATTTCCAGATCCGGATGCATATCCAGGAGCTCTGGCAGAAGCTGGAGCCCGCTTTCGCCTGCCAGGTTCAGATCAAGAACGCACCGATGGAAATGTCCTTCCGACAGGAGAGTTTTCGCCTCCTGGTGCCCGTGGGCAAGCTGGGCCTCAATACCCTGGCGGGCAAGTGAACGCTGAAGCACTTGCAAAAAAGCGTCGTCGTCATCAATCAGTAGCCAAGCCTGTTGTTTGCTCACGCCTGTTCTCCCCATGGGCTGTTGGTCGCTGACGCTATTGGCAGCTCAATGATGACGGTGGTGCCTTCGGCGCTGCCGCGGGCTTTCAGGTTACCGCCAAGACGCTGGATGGTAGCGTTGGAGAGGAAAAGGCCAACTCCCAGCCCGTTCTCTGAACTGACCACCCTCTCCCCGAGCGTACCTTCCGGGGTGGATTCCAGACCGTCGCCGTGGTCCTCGACAACCAGTTCCATCAGGCCGTCGGCACTTTCCCGGGCGGACACGGCGACCCAGGACGGGCTGGCTGTCACCGCGTTGGCCAACACATTGAGCACGGCCTGATCGAGGGTGGCGTCCACGGCCACCGGGCAGTCCGGCACCGGCTGTCGCCATTGAATGGCTGCACCCGGCCATAGCAGAGTCGCAGATTCCCGGAGTCGGGCAACCCAGTCCCGGGCGCTCAGGGTCTCCAGTTGTGCGGTTTTGGCCTGCATGGCGGCGGTGGACAGCTGTTGCAGGTGGCCGCTGCACAGCCCCAGTTGCGTTTCCATCAGGGTAAGGTCGTCCGCCAAGGGGTCGTTGCCGGCAACTGCCGATTTCATTTCCTCCACCAGCAGGGTCATGGTGTTCAGTGGTGTGCCCAGACGATGGGCGACGGCAGCGGCGGACAGCCCCAGGGCGATGATCTGTTCATCCCGAAGCCGAGTCTCCCGTATCTGGGCAAGCTGGGCCTGTTGCTGGCGCAAACGTCGGGCCAGCGCGCCGACAACCAGGAGCAGGATAGCGGCAGTGGTGGCGAAGGTGACCCACATGCCAACAAGATGCAGTTGGGCGAGGTTGGCACTGTGATGTTCGTGGGTTATCGGGGTATGCCAGATCACCAGGCCGGTGTAGACCGCCACCCCTGCGACGGTGACGGCAATACTCTGGCCCAGAGGCACCAGCACAATGGCAACGGCGATGGGCAGCAGTAACAGGGAAACCAGAGGGTTGGTGTAGCCCCCAGTCAGGTAAAGCCAGGCTCCGATCAGAAGCAAATCGACGATCAGCGCCAGGCTGACGGCCTTGGTCGAGCGCGGCGGGCGCCGGGTGAACCAGAGCCAGGCCAGGGTCGCCAGAACGCTATAGGCAAGAGGCAGGATAACCGCTTCGGCCCGATGTGCCAAGGTTACCATGGTTTCCGCCACGGCAATAGAAATCAGCTGCAGCGCAACAATAGTCAAACGCATGCCCAGCAGATAGCGGGCAGTCTGTTGAAAACCGGTCTGTGAGTGGGTTAGCCATTCCATGCATCGGATTCTATCAGCAGTGCCGCCAGAGCGGCGGGAAATCGCATCCCAGATTGCCTGGCGTCAATCGGCGAAGAAACAGGCCAGCTGCTGACGCACAACATCACCTCGCAACTGCAGCGGTCGGTTGCCGACATCATAAACCCTCACGGCAGCGGCTGGTGCTGTGGAGCGTGTTCCAATTTCGGGAGATTCGCCAAGAATGTCCGGAGAGTACCGGCACTGATCGGCCTCCGGGAACAGAGCAGCAAAGGCAATGCCTGTCTCGACCAGATCCTGGAAAAAATGCGAGCCATAGGAAAGGTCTGGCACCATGTGCCCGGCGTTCTCCGATACTTCCACCAGAGCGGCTACCCCGGCAATGTCCGAGAAGCGCACGGGAACGCCCAGTTCTGGGCTGGACGTGCCCCAGCGCCCGGGCCCGATCAGCAGGGTCGGAGCATGTGTTGACCGAACCTGCTCGCCAACAAGGCGGGCTACCTCGAAGCGTTCGCTGGTTGAGAGCTGGCTGTAAATGCCTGCATCCACGCGGATGACCCTGTTCAGGGTCAGGTTGATGTTGCCTCCCATGAAGTGCCCCTCGGTGCGGAAAAGCAGATTCTTCCCGGGAATGTTGTCTGGCAGGTTGACCGGTCCGGTTTCCCCCACGGTAGCCAGGGGGCGGCACTGAACCAGATTGAACGACGGATCGCCATCTTGATCGAGATGCAGCGTGAATTCCACATCGACCGGGTGCCGGTAACCTGCTTCCAGGGTTTTCAGCAGGCAGGAAAGTCTTTTGATAAAGGCGCCCTGCTGTACCAGCGGCCGGAATGTCAGGCGCCAGACCGGGCCTTGCAGGCCTATTCGTTCGGCCCGGTTGGTGGCCTCCCGGTCCACTTCCGCCAGGTGTGACATGGGCAGCTCCACGGCGCTTTCCAGCACCTGGCTGAGTGGCCGGGTATCGAGTGCGCCGTCCTGCAGGTCTAGAAGGTCCACCAGATGTTGGGAGAACCGGTAGGACTCATCCTGGTTGCGAAAAGGTTGGCGCAGGGGATGGTCCAGTGCCATGACACAGGCATGGTCGCCTTCGATGCGGTCCACCGCCCGGGTTCCCAAGCCCATCACCAGCCGAACCATGCCCGCTTTCGGGTCCATGTTGCTGTCCCAGGCAAAGGTGTTGCGGGAGACGCCAACGCCGGCTGCATCGGGGAGATAGTAGCGGCCGTGGAAACGGCCGTTTACCCGTTGGATCAGCAGCGCCATGGGCTCTTCCCGCTGATCCAGGCCTCGCTGCTTGCGGTAATGCAGAGCGTCTTCACTCATGGACGATGCATACACCTGTCGGATGGCATCTTCCAGAGAGGCCAGACGATCTTCCGGTGAGCCCTGGTTGACCAGGAACACGCTCTCGTACTTGCCGGCGAAGGCGTTACCGAAACCATCTTCTTGCAGGCTCGATGAACGCACCAGAATCGGATACTGGCCGTAATGATCCAGGAGCCGTTCCAGCTCGGGCCTGATCTCATCGGGAAACTGGCCAGCAAGAATAGCCTCCTGCAATGCCGGCGCCTCTGCCAGGTAACCGGCTTCCGAACGCTGGCGCATGATTGCCGACCACAAGCCGTTGTGCACCAGGAATGCGTAGTAGGCATCGGTGCCGAGGTAACTTGAATCGTGAGGCTCCAGGTAGTGTTGCCACAGCGCCGGTTCTTCCTTCTGCAAAATATCTCGCGCGATCAGCATGCCGGTTGCCTTGCCCCCGATGGAGCCACTGCCGACCAGACGGCTTCGAATCCCGAGCAGGTCTTCCAGCGACAGATAACGTCTGGCCAGCTCCAGAATTTGCGGATCGCGGCTGATCAGCACTTGCAGAACCTGGGTCTGTAACTCGGCAATGCCGTTTTCGTCCTGTTCAGACAGCGCCCGGCTTGCGTCCTGAAACAGGCGGTCCCAGTAGTCGAGCAGAGGCTGGCGGTGCAGGTGCTCCCGTTCCAGGCTGGCCTGCAACCGGGTTGCATCGCTGCTGTCGGTGATTGGCTGGAAACGACCATTTTCCTCGCGGTGAGGCAGGAACATGGTGGGCGATTGCCGGCGCCACGCCTTGATGGGGTGAATCTGGACGTTGTCGCCATGGCGATGGACGTCGATCATTACCTGGGTGGTTTCGCGAATGCGGTCCAGAGTCATTCGGGAGTGCCGGTCCGGGTGCAGGGCAAACCAGGCAACGGTATCCAGTTCAAACAGGAACGGGCAGATTACCCGGAAGAAGTTGCCCACCATGGCATCTGTGGCCCAGGCATTGAGCAGTTCGCTGAGGCTGTCGCACACGTAAAATGCGCCCCGGCCATGCTGCTCGATCAAATGCCAGACCCGGCTGGTAAAGCTCTCGAAGCCTCCGAGCGCGTCGATCTTGATGGTCCGAACCGCGTCGTGCTCTTCGATTATGGGAGGGTGCTCGCCAAAGCGCAGATAAATGATCTGCCTTCCGGCATCCGCGGCGGCGTTCAGAAAGGGCAGTACGAACCGGCGATAATCTTCAAGGTCGGAGACCCGCCAGACCACGTTATCGCCGATTCGCAAACGATCGAGAACCTCATCCAGCCCGGCCAGGCCGGTGGAGACCTTATCGGCAGGCTGGAGAGGTTCTTTGTTGCTCATGGACAGATCAGATCACGCCCATGGCGTTCATCGCCCTGGCCACACGGAGGAAACCGGTGATGTTGGCGCCCAGCACATAGTTGCCCTCGGAGCCGAACTCGGCGGCGGTTTCAAAACAGTTCTTGTGGATATCGATCATGATTTCCTCAAGGCGCTTCTGGGTGTAGTCGAAGGTCCAGGAGTCGCGGCTGGCGTTCTGCTGCATTTCCAGGGCAGAGGTGGCAACCCCGCCGGCGTTGGCGGCCTTGCCCGGGCCATAGGCCAGCTTTGCGCTCTGGAAGATGTCGATGCCCTCCGGTGTAGTGGGCATGTTGGCACCTTCGGCAACGGCAATGCATCCGTTCTCAACCAGTGTCTTGGCATCTTTGCCGTTGAGTTCGTTCTGAGTGGCGCATGGCAGGGCTACGTCACAGGGCACACTCCAGATATTGCCGCCTTCAACGTATTTTGCGTCTTTGTGAAACTCAGTGTAGGCGCTGATACGACGACGCTCTACCTCTTTGATCCGTCTGAGCGTCTGCAGGTCAATGCCTTTTTCGTGCACGATCATGCCGCCCGAATCGGAGCATGCAACAACCCTGGCGCCCAGTTCGTGGGCCTTTTCGATGGCGTAGATAGCCACGTTGCCGGAGCCTGAAACCACCACGGTTTTTCCGTCCAGGGAGTCGCCACGGGCTTTCAGCATTTCCTGGGTGAAGAACACCGTGCCATAGCCGGTTGCTTCGGTACGGGCGCGGCTGCCGCCCCATTCCAACCCCTTGCCAGTGAACACCCCGGATTCATAGCGGTTGGTGATGCGCTTGTACTGGCCGAAGAGATAGCCAATCTCGCGGCCACCCACGCCGATATCGCCGGCTGGAACGTCGGTATACTCGCCGAGATGACGATAGAGCTCGGTCATCAGGCTCTGGCAGAAACGCATGATTTCATCGTCGGATTTGCCCTTGGGATCAAAATCGCTGCCGCCCTTGCCGCCCCCGATGGGCAGGCCGGTCAGGGCGTTCTTGAAGATCTGCTCGAAGCCCAGGAACTTGATAATGCCCAGATAAACGGAGGGGTGAAAGCGCATGCCGCCTTTGTAGGGGCCCAGGGCACTATTGAACTCGACGCGGAACGCACGGTTGATGTGGATCTCGCCATTGTCGTCCTGCCAGGGCACACGGAAGATGATCTGGCGCTCGGGCTCGCAGATACGCTGGATGATTTTTTTCTCGGCGAACTCGGGGTATTTCACGAGAACAGGGCCGAGGGTCTCAAGAACCTCATGGACAGCCTGGTGAAATTCGCTTTCACCGGGGTTTCGGTGCAGTACGTCCCGGAAGATGGGTTCCAGCTTCTCGTCGAGTTTTGCAGTCATGTCAGTCAAGCCCTCGGAATACGCCTATAGAACGCTGCAGCAAGGCGGCAGCATAGAAAAAAGGGAATCGATTGCACCACAAAGGTGCATATAAGGGCAAGTGGGCTCATTGGGCAGTGACTTTCCACATGGGAATACCTCCAATTGGGTGCGGCATTGTGTCCCACGCCAGGATGGCCCTGGCGCCATAGACTATGGCCTTCGAGCAAGACCCTCTTGATGACTTTGGCAGTAAGAAGGATTCCTGACAGATGCCTACCAAACTCCTGGTTCGTTGTATCGGGCTCAGCCTGGCCGGTTGTACCTTGTCCCCGTTTGTTCAGGCCGAAATTGAACAGGTGGATCAGATGCTTATCCGGGTGACGGAGGGGCAATCTTCGGAAATCGCCCGGCTGAATGAATCCGCATTAAGCCAGGAGCCGGTAGCGCGTCTGTCTGTCGACCCTTCAGTGTCGCTTTCCCGGATGGGCGGTCGCGGGCTGGAACCGGTCATTCGGGGCCAGAGTCAGGAGCGGGTGGATGTGCTTCTGGACGGCATTCGCGTTGAAGGGGCCTGCCCGAATCGCATGGACCCGCCGACCAGTCGTTTGAGTTCGGCGCTGGCGCCCTTGCTGGAAGTGCGTACCAGCAACCAGACCCTGCGCTGGGGCCCGATTACCGGTGGCCAGGTGGTTGCCACTACCGCGGCGCCGGTGTTTGACGGCTCCGGGACCACGGGTCATCTGACTGTTGGCGGCGCTGACAACGGCAATGGCAAGCTGGTCAATGGCAGTGCCGCAGTGGGCAGCGACAGTGCCTGGCTTCGCCTCGCAGGGGGATACGACGAGGCGGACGATTACGAGGACGGCGACGGCAACGAGGTCCGCAGCGCCTACAAGAACTCCGAGGCTCGCCTGGATGCGGCGTGGAAGGCGGATAATGGTTTCTTCATCAAGGGTCTGGTGAGCCGGCAGGAAGAGCGGGATGTCAAATACGCCGGCTCCGGCATGGATGCGCCGAAAACCGATACCGACATCATGCGCCTGGAGCTCGGTTCTCCGCTGGCGAACGGCAACTGGAACCTGCTGGCCTGGCAGGCGGATGTCGACCACATCATGGATAACTTCAGTCTCCGTGAATCCATGATGAAAATGCTGACGGATTCCGAGACCGAAACCCGGGGCTTGCGTCTGACCCTGGATCAGAGCCCGGATGCCCGAACAGACTGGGCCATTGGCGCCGATGTTGAGACCAATAACTGGTACGCCGAACGGTTCGGCGGAGCCGATCTTGATGTGCTCACCTCCGTACTCTGGCCCGACGTGGATCGAGACCGCTTCGGCCTCTTTGCCGAGCGCTTCTACCGGGTAACTCCCGAATTGAAGCTTGGCGGTGGCGTGCGCTACGACCGCGTGGAAATGTCTGCAGCGGCAGCCGATGATGTGTTCGGCAGTGGCATGATGGCCATGTCCGCGGCCGACGCCTACGAGTCGATCTACGGCACCACGAACACCGATGTTGCCGATGATAATTTCAGCGGTTTTGTCAGCAGCGATTGGCGATTCTCTCCGGTCCAGTCGATGATGGTTACGGCCAGCCACAGCGTCCGCAGCCCGGGCGTGACGGAGCGTTACATTGCCAGCTGGAACAACATGGACCCGTCCAGGCGCTGGGTAGGCAACCCTGCACTGGACCCTGAGACCCACCGCAAGCTGGAACTGGCGATGCCCGGCCAGAGTAACGGCTGGAACTGGCGTCCGGCCGTGTGGGTGGATCAGGTGAATGATTTTGTCCTGCGTACCCGCAATGCTGACCAGGTCAGCGTCTACCGCAATATTGATGCGCGGCTGATGGGCGTTGAAGCACAGCTTGGGTGGAGCAATGGCACCTGGAACACCAACAGCAGCCTGGCATCGGTTCGGGGTGAAAATCGCGACGATAACCAACCGCTGCCGCAGATTCCGCCGGTGCAGTTTGTTCAGACCCTTGGCTGGCAGCGCATGGGCCATGCCCTTGAACTGGAGTGGGTGCTGGCCCGCCGCCAGGATCGGGTAGATCTGGAATCCGGTCAGGATCCCGGCACGTCCCCGGGTTATGGCGTGCTGAACCTGTCCGGCAGTCACCCTCTTGCAGACTATCTGAGTGTTACCTGGGCCGTGGATAACCTGTTCGACAATACCTGGGCACCCCATGTCAGTCGGGCCAACACTGATCCATTTAATCCCGAAGCCGTAAGAGTTAATGAGCCTGGCCGGACCCTGCGTGCCGCACTGACAGCCAGGTGGTAAGACCTTGTATGGCGGTTACCCGTTTCTCATAGCTGGCGGGTGACATTGATGCCCCGGGTGGATCCAACTCCTCCACCCGGGGCTTTTTTGTTCCTGCTCAATGTAAGCCCTGCCTCAGCCTGTTAAACTTCTTGTTAATTAAAGAATATGCTTATAACCAAAACAAGGTGGCTGTATGCATCCGGCGGGACGCTTTTTCAATGTGATTGTGTTGGCGCTCATGCCTGCGTGGGCAACGGCTCAACCGGATTACGAGGTTGTGGAACGAGTCACTCTCCGTGAAACGATCCATCTCGATGGCGTCATTGAGGCCGTACAGCAAAGTACCGTCTCTGCCCAGACCAGTGGCACTGTCCAGAGCCTTCCCTTCGATGTGGATGATTCCGTGACCGCCGGTGAGCTGATTGTCCAGCTGGAGGACAGTGAGCAGCGATCCCGTTTGCGCCAGGCACAAGCCGGGCTGGAAGAGGCCGAGGCCGCGCTGGTGGACGCACGCCAGCGGTTTAACCGGATTGAGGCAGTCCACGAACGGGGCCTGGTATCCCGGCAGGAGTTTGATCAGGCCCGTAATAATCTGGTCGCGGCCAGGGCCCGGGTAGAGCGCGCCAGGGCTGCGGTTGCCGAGGCTGAGGAGCAACTTTCCTATACCCGTGTGGTGGCGCCCTATGGCGGCATCCTCACCGAACGCCACGTTGAGGTTGGCGAAGCGGTCAATCCCGGCCAGCCGCTGCTCAGTGGCTTGTCCCTGGAGCAACTGCGGGTTGTCGTCGACCTGCCCCAGAAATACGCCGAACTGGCACGCACGGAGCGTCAGGCCCAGGTTACCCTGGCCGACGGCCGGGTGCTGGAAACCGGTGAAATGACTTTCTATCCCTATGCGAATCCGCAAACCCACACCTTCCGCCTGCGGATGCGCCTGAGTGAGCCCAACGGTTCCCTGTTTCCCGGCATGTTGGTGAAAGTCAGCGTGCCGGTTGCCACCCGGGAGGCCCTGTGGGTTCCGTTCAGCAGCCTGATTCAACGCAGTGAACTCAGGGCGGTATTTGTGCTCGATGATCAGGATCAGCCCAGGCTGAGGCAGGTTCGCACCGGGGCGCGAGACAATGGCCGGCTGGAGATTCTTGCGGGCCTGAGCGAGGGCGAGCGGGTAGTCACAAATCCGTCTGTACTGGTGGGCAGCGAGCGACTGAATCCGCTTGAAAGAACGGGCGAGGAGTCGAATCCGTGAGCCGTGATCTGCCGCCCGTTGGTCCATCCGGTGCCATCGCCCGGGTTTTCCAGAACAACCATCTGACACCGCTGCTGGCCATTCTGGCAATTATTCTGGGCATCCTGGCCATGGTGGTCACGCCCAAAGAAGAAGAGCCCCAGATTGACGTCACTATGGCCGATATCATGGTGGCCTTTCCCGGCGCCAGCACCCGGGAGGTGGAAAGCGCGATTGCCACGCCTGCCGAACAGGTGATGAGTGAGATCCAGGGCGTAGAGCACGTTTATTCCGTGTCCCGCCAGGGGCAGGCGGTGATCACGGTGCAGTTCGAGGTGGGTATTCCGCGGCAGGAAGCCCTGGTGCGGCTGTACAACCAGGTGTACTCCAACCAGGACTGGCTGCCGCCCAACCTGGGCGCGACCCAGCCGGTGATCAAGCCCAAGGGCATCGATGATGTGCCGGTGATGACACTCACTCTCTACGATCCGGTCAACGGCCATACGGGCGAGGAACTGACCCGTCTGGCGCACATGCTGGAAGTGGCCTTGAAGCGGGTTCCCGGCACCCGGGATGTCTATACAACCGGTGGCATTCCGGATCGCGTCGATATCCGCTTTGATCCGGCATTGTTGGCCGGCTTCAACCTGACCATCGACGATATCCGTAACGCCCTGGCGGCGGCCAACACCAGCAGCCAGGAGGCCCGGATTACCCAGGATAACCTGTCGATACCTGTCCAGGCCGGAACGCTTCTGGAAACCGTGGAGGATGTCCGGCGCCTGGTGGTGGGTATGTACAACGGCGCAGCGGTGTACCTGGAAGATGTGGCGGATGTCAGCCGCGGTGGCACCGTGGTGGACCAGAGCGTGATGACCGGATTCGGGCCGGCCCACGAGGCCGGCCCGGTGAGGTTTACCCGGCGGTGACCCTGGCCATCGCCAAGAAGCCGGGCGAGAACGCCATCAACATCACCACGGCCATTGAAGAGCGTCTGGAGCAGTTGCGCAACCGGGCCCTGCCGGAATCCGTGGAGGTTCTGGTGACCCGTGATTACGGTGTGACCGCCTCCCAGAAAGCCCGCAAACTGATTACCGATCTAATCTCCGCCACCCTATGCGTTGTGCTGCTGGTGCTGGCGGCCATGGGTTGGCGCCAGGCGCTGATTGTCGGCATTGCGGTGCTGATTACCCTGCTGCTGACCCTGGTGTTCTCCTGGGCCTGGGGCTTCACCCTGAACCGGGTCTCCCTGTTTGCGCTGATCTTCTCCATCGGCATTCTGGTGGACGACGGCATCGTGATCACCGAGAACATCAACCGGCGCATCCAAAACACCCGGCGAGCGGTGAAGGACATTATTCCCGTTGCGGTAGACGAGGTGGGCACCCCCACCATTATGGCCAGCCTCACCATCATGGCGGCTCTGATTCCGATGGCGTTTGTCAGTGGCCTGATGGGCCCCTACATGAGCCCGATTCCGATCAACGCATCGGCCGGTATGGTGCTGTCGCAGATCGTGGCCTTTGTGGTGGCGCCCTGGTTGGCTTTCAGGCTGCTAAAACACAAGAAGGGCGAGCAGGCCGCCGAAGCCGAGGAGGCTTCCAGCTCTGCCGATGGCGTCAGTCCATTGTCCCTGCGAATTTTCCGAACCGTGCTCGGGCCGTTCCTGGGCGAGCATCCCTGGCGGCGCCGTTTGCTGGCTCTGGGTGTGGTGGGCCTGACCCTGGCGGCCACCTCCCTGCCGGTGTTCCAGGCAGTGATCCTGAAGATGCTGCCCTTCGACAACAAGTCCGAGCTGCAGGTGGTGGTGGATATGCCCGAACGCACGCCCATGGAGCAGACCCAGCGGGTGTTGATGGAAATGGGCAGCTACCTGGAAACGGTGGATGAGGTGGCCAACTGGCAGACCTACGCCGGCACCGCATCGCCGATCAACTTTAACGGTCTGGTCAGGCAATACTACCTGCGTGGCGACCCTTACCACGGCGATATCCAGGTCAATCTGGTTCATGAGGAGCGCCGGGACCGGCAGTCCCACGAGATTGCCCAGTCCCTCCGGGGTCCGCTGACTGAAATCGGCAAGCAGTACGGTGCCAGCGTCAAGATTGTTGAGGTTCCGCCTGGTCCGCCAGTGCTGTCACCCGTGGTGGCCGAAATCTACGCGGTGGATGAAACCCGCCGGGCGGAACTGGCCCGGCAGGTGGCCGAGGGCATGACCGAGGTGGATGGCCTAGTGGATATCGATACCACGCTTGAGGCACCCACACGGCAGTGGGAAGTGGTTGTGGATCGGGACCGCGCGGCAAGGCTTGGCGTGTCCCAGGCCCAGGTGGTCGGTGCCCTCCAGACGGCCCTGGGCGGTACCAGTGTCAGCTTCCTGCACGATGACCATGCCAAGTACCCGGTTCCGATCCGGGTGATCCTGGGTGAGGGCGACAAGGCCCAGCCTTCGGTCCTGCTGTCCCTGAACGTGCGCAGTCGTGATGGCAACTTGGTTCCTTTGGCGAGTATTGCAGACGTTCGCGAGGCCGACTGGATGGGCGCGATCTACCACAAGGATTTGCTGCCGGTGACCTACGTGACGGCGGATATGGCTGGAGAGGTCGATTCGCCGCTGTACGGCATGTTTGCCATGGTCGAGCGCCTGAACAAGCAGGAAGGGGCGCCGGAGCAGTATTTCATCGATCAGCCCCCGTTGCCGGAAAAAGGCACCCTGAAATGGGACGGTGAATGGCAGATTACCTACGAAACCTTCCGGGATATGGGGGCCGCCTACAGCGTGGGCGTGTTCATGATCTTCGTGTTGCTGGTGGCCCAGTTCCGCTCCTACATCCTGCCGCTGGTGATCATGGCGCCCATTCCCCTGACGATGATCGGGATCATGCCCGGCCATGCCCTTCTGGGGCGGGAATTTACCGCGACCAGCATGATCGGCATGATTGCCCTGGCCGGAATCATCGTGCGCAATTCCATCCTGCTGGTGGTGTTTATCCGGCAGTTGATCGAGGAAGGTGTCGAACTGGACGAAGCGGTGGTCCTGGCCGGCGCGGTGCGCATCAAGCCCATCGCCCTGACGGCGATTTCGGCGATGGTGGGGGCGTACTTCATCCTGAACGATCCGATTTTCAACGGCCTGGCGATATCCCTGGTGTTCGGTCTGGCCATGTCCACGTTACTGACCGTGCTGGTGGTGCCCCTGCTGTATTACACCCTGGCGCGCTGCAAGTGGGTGTGACGCGGGGTGTTTACGCCTGGCATGGCACCAGGACGCTGTCGGAACTGATGATCCGGTTCCGCCCCGCGTTCTTGGCGTTATAGAGGTACTCGTCGGCACGGCCGATCAGGCTGCGAAGGTCGGCGCCGTCCGGACCAAACTGGGCAATGCCGCCGCTGATGGTGAGCCTGATGGCCTGGTCCTGATAGGACACGGGGTTTGACTCGATCTCATTCCGGATCTTTTCGGCCACCCGATGAGCCTGGTCTGCGGTGGTGTTGGTGAGCAGAATGGCGAACTCTTCACCGCCCAGTCGTGTGGCAAGATCGGTTGCTCTCAGCGATGCCCGCAGTGTGCCGGCAACATGCCTGAGCGCCCGGTCGCCCGCCTCGTGACCATGTTGATCATTGACCTGTTTGAAGTGGTCCAGGTCCAGCACCAGCATGGACAGCGGGGTTCCGTTGCGGAGGCTGCGTTTGCGCTCCTGCTCGAAAACGTCGCTCAGGCGTGCGCGGTTGGCGAGACCTGTCAGCGCATCGGTCTGGGCCATTTTCAGCAGGCGTGATTCGGATTGCTCGCGGGTGATCTCGTAAATGTGGGAGAACGCGAGAATGGTCAGCGACATCAGCCCCATATTGGCAACCGGAAGCGGCTGCATCATCTCCGGAGCATCGTGGTATTTGAAGAAGAAAATCACGGCCGCCGTACCCATGAAAACAGCGGATACCAGGAGGCCCAACCGCCGCCCCATCAGAAGATGGGAAAGGATGGGGATCAACAGGACCCAGGCGAATACGGTGGTTGTGGCGCGGGGCGATGTGAGTGCGAACATCATGGTGATGCAAAAGGGCAGGATGAACGCCAGGATCCAGCGTTCAAGGTGCTTGGTGTTTCGGATCGCCCAGAAAATGACAACCGAGTAGCACGCCATGCCAATCTCGGCAAAGGCCAGGGGGTAGTTCCCTCTCTGTATGTTGAGCATAAAGAACAGCAGACCGCTGATTGCTGTGAGGATCAGCAGCGTTTTTAGCACGGCTTTGCGGTACGGACGGGCAAGGTGCTTCTGTGATTCCCTATAGCTTTCCATGGGTCTGGTCTGGGTATCCGGGGCGCTGGAGCGATATGTATAAAGAGAATGCACATACCGCAGGATTCGGCTATTAGAGCAGAAATCAGGCAGTGTAGCCTTTGGTCTTCGACTAAAGTCTACATCTCAGAGGTTCCTTAACGAGTCGGCCAGTAGCGCTGCATTTCCACGAACAGGAAAGAGGCGCTCCAGGTGATCAGAACCAGTCCGGCCAGCGACTCTATGCCGGTGAGAAAGCGCAGAATACCGAAAGGTTCGATATCGCCGTAGCCAAGAGTCGTGAAGGTGGTGAAGGAAAAGTAGGCGCAGTCCAGGATGCTGCCGCTGAAATTGCCGGTTAAATGGCCCCAGCCCTCGGCGTGGTGCATGAAATAGAAGGCACTGGCAAAGATCCAGACCTGGAGGGTGTGAGCGGCAAGAATGCCGAAGACGGCAGCGATCAGTCGGAAACGGTGGCTCTGGCGCATTCTCGACAGAAGGCTGCTTAAATTCAGGAGCACTTCGTGATGGATCAGCACCACAACGGCAACGATCAGCCCGTTAATGAGCGTTGCGTTGAGAAGATTGACATGGTGTTCTGCTGCCAACAATGATGCTCTCCGTTGCCATGACTGAAAAAACACTGCGTAAAATTGACGCAGGAATTCGGCTAGTCCGATCCGAAAACGAGCCCTGATTGTATAGTAGTCTGAACCCGACAGCCCAATGGGCTTTATTTACCTTAGCTGGCCTGCAAGTAATGTCCAAAAGACTGATTCCCCTGTTGATTCTCGCCGTCGGTATCGCCGGTTTCATGATTCTCAAAATGACCCGCCCGGAGCCTGCAGAGGTCAGTGCCACCGAGCGCAGTTGGCGTGTCCAGGTTCAGGAAATTGAGCCGGGCACGCATACCCCGGTGCTGCCCCTTTATGGCGAAGTACTGGCGCCGGAGCAACTGACAGTGACAGCAACCCTGGCCGGTCGAATCGGTACGCGGCCCGTGACCGAGGGGCAGCGGGTCAAGGAGGGCGAGCTTCTGGTGGCACTGGACGATGCCGATATCCAGCCTGCGCTGGCCCAGGCCGAAGCACAGGTCAAAGACCTTGAAGCCCAGATCCGATCGGAGCAGGTCCGGTATCGGAATGATCAGACGGCGCTGGCCAGCGAACAGGCCATTCTGGAAAACGCCCGGCGGCAGCTGGAGCGTACCCGGTCGTTGGTGAATCGCAACCTGGCTTCCCGCGAGGCACTGGAAGCGGCCACGGACGCCGCGGCCAGAGCAGAGCTGACGGTAAATGCCAGGCAACGGGCAATCGAAGAGCATCCGGCGCGGCTGCAGAGCCTTCAGGCGAAACTCGCCCAGGCAGAGGCAAACCTGCTCAGCACCCGACGGGATGCCGAACGGGCCCGGATGACGGCGCCCTTTGACGGCATGGTGACCGACATCCGGGTGGCCGAAGGTGACCAGGTCAGCCGCAATGAACCTCTGTTATCGCTGTACCCCGTAGATGGTCTGGAACTCAGGGCCAGGGTGCCGGAGATGTTCCGGGGCGAACTTCTGGATGCCCTGCAGCGGGGGGAAACACTGATTGCCACCAGTGCCGGAGATCAGCACCGGTTTCGTCTTGCCCGCTTTGCCGGAACCAGTGATCCGTCCGGAACCGAAGCCATTCTCGAACTGCAGGGGGATCCCCGTGGGATCCGTCCGGGCGGTTTAATGCCCGTCAGGCTTGAACGGGCGGCACGGAGCAATACCGTGTCGATTCCGTTCAGTGCTCTTTATGGCGCCGACAGCGTTTACCTGATGTCTTCAGACGGCCGGATGCAGCGCGCCCGAATAGAACGTATTGGCGAGGCCCGGGGCAGCAATGGTGAGCGCCGTCTGCTGGTATCCGGTGAAGCCCTGGTATCTGGCGCGCAACTGATTACGACGCATCTGCCCAACGCTGTCACCGGCCTCAAGGTGGATGTGGCAGATTCCGGAGTGGCATCGCAATGAGGCGGAAAAAAGGCGTCATCGGCTTTTTCGTTCATCACCGGGTTGCTGCCAACCTGGTCATGCTGGTGATGCTGCTCGGTGGTGTGCTGGCTCTGACCCGCATGAACATCCAGTTCTTCCCCACCTTTGCCCTGGACGTGGTCAGTGTCCGGGTGGTCTGGAGTGGTGCGTCCGCCGAAGACGTGGAGCAGGGCATTACCAACCCTCTGGAGCAGCGCCTGCGCAGCGTCGATGGCCTGAAAAAAATGACCTCGACCTCGGCCCAGGGGGTTTCCTCCATAACCCTCGAATTCGAAGAAGGCACCAATCCGATCCAGGCCCTGGATGACGTACGCCAGCAGGTGGATGAATTCACCAATTTCCCGGCGGAGGCGGAGGAACCCCAGGTAACCCGCATTGAACGCTACGAGCCAGTGGCCCGGTTGCTTGTGTACGGCGATGTGGACCGCAGTGAGCTGCGGCAGATGGCCTACCGTTTTGAAGATGAACTGCTCCAGCGTGGTATTGACCGGGTTTCGATCCGCGGCTTGCCGGAGCAGCAGATCAGCATTGATGTGCCGGTTGAGCGGCTGGAAGCACTGGGGCTGTCACTGGAGCAGATTGCCGAGCGCGTGGCCGCCATCTCCCGGGACCTGCCTGCCGGCATGATGGCGCAGCAGGATGCCACCCGGGAACTGCGGGCCGTGGAACAGCGCCGAAGCCCCCAGGAATTCGAGAACATTCCGGTGCTCAGTGGTGAGCGGATCCAGCTCAATCTGGGCGATGTGGCGATTATCCGGCAGGAGGCCCGCGAGAGCCAGGTGACCCTCGAGAAGGACGGCAAGCCGGCCGTTGAACTCCAGCTGCAGCGATCGGAAAACGGCAATTCGCTGGCAGCGGCCCAGGTACTGGAAACCTGGCTGGCCGATACCCGGCCGGTGCTGCCGCCGACGGTAAAGCTGGAGGTGTACGATGAAACCTGGCAGCTTCTGGATGATCGTATCTCCCTACTGGTGAACAACGGGCTGGGTGGCCTGGTTCTGGTGGTATGCCTGCTTTACCTGTTTCTCCCCGGTCGGGTTGCCATGTGGGTGGCTGTGGGTATTCCGACGGCGTTCCTGGCGGCCATGGCGGTTCTCTGGCTGATTGGGGGTTCCATCAACATGATCTCCCTGTTCGCCCTGATCATGGCGTTGGGGGTGATCGTCGACGATGCCATTGTGGTGGGCGAGGATGCCGACGCCCACTCCCGCATGGGCGAGGAATCCATCTACGCCTCGGAAGGGGCTGCCAAACGTATGGTGTGGCCCGTGCTGGCCTCGTCTCTCACGACGGTTGCGGCCTTTATGCCCCTTCTCGTGGTGGGCGGTGTCATTGGCAACATTCTGGGCGATATTCCGCTGGTGATGATCTGCGTTCTGGTCGCGTCCCTGCTTGAGTGTTTCATCGTATTGCCGGCGCACTTGCGTCATGCCTTCGTGCCCAGACGTAAGAAAAAAGCGGGAGAGGCAGAACCCGAGCCAAAAGCACCGGGTCCCGTGGAGCGCTTCCGGCGGGGGTTCGAGCAGCGTTTCGACCGTTTCCGGGAAGGCCGGTTTCGCCGGTTCTCTCGGTATAGCCTGGAACACCGGGGGGCTACCGTGGCGAGCGCGGTTGCCCTGGCAATCGTAACGGTCGGTCTGCTGGCCGGTGGCCGGCTCGGATTCAACTTTTTCCCAACACCGGAGCCTTCGGTTTTCTACGCCAATGCCAGCTTTGTGGCCGGAACGGATCGCGGCACCGTTGAGGAGTTCCTGACCCAGATGCAGCGAACGCTCAATGAGACCGAAGAGGCGCTTGGTGGTGATTTCATTTTGCATGCAGTCACTACCCGGGGCGCAACCCAGGGTGCCGAGGGCAGTTCACGTAGCGGCGATGAACTGGGTTCGATGATGATCGAACTGGTGCCCTCCGATCGCCGTTCGGTTCGTAATCCGGAATTTATCACGGAGTGGCGCAGCCGTCTGGAGACACCGGCCGGGCTGGACAATCTGACGATTTCCGAACGTCAGGCCGGGCCGCCGGGCCGGGATGTGAATGTGCGTTTGACCGGCGACAACGCGGAGAATCTGAAGCGTGCCGCGGATGAACTGGGGCAGGCGCTCTCGACGCTGCCCGGTGTTCTGGACGTTGAGGATGACATGCCCTGGGGCAGGGAACAGCTGCTTTACCAGGTCAGCGCTTATGGCGAGGCACTCGGATTGACCACCTCCGATCTCGGGCGCCAGCTAAGGGCTGCCTTCGACGGCCGGATCGCCCAGATCTACCAGGATGGCCGGGATGAGGTCGAAGTTCGCGTGCAACTGCCCAAGGATCAGCGGGAGCGCTTGTCGACGCTGTCCCGTATCACCGTGCGGGTGCCGGACGGTCGTTTTGTTCCCCTGACCCAGGTCATGAACCTGGACCACCGTCAGGGCTTCCAGGCCCTGCGGCATGCTGAGGGCCGGTTGGCGGTTGAAGTCACCTCGGGGCTGAATACCCGGGTCAGCACCACCGACCAGATTCTGACCAGCCTTGAAGCAGATGCACTGCCGGATATCGCCAGTCGCTACAATGTGCGTTACAGCTTCGAGGGCCGTGCGGCCGACCAGAGGGAGACCCTGGGAGACATGCAAACCGGACTGGTTATCGGGCTGGCGCTGATGTACGTGGTACTTGCGTGGGTGTTTGCCTCCTGGAGCCTTCCGCTGATCGTTATGGCCATCATCCCGTTCGCCCTCGTGGGCGCGTTGCTGGGGCACTGGCTGATGGGGCTGCAACTGACCATTCTTTCCCTCTTCGGGTTGTTTGGTCTTTCCGGGATTGTGGTCAATAACGCCATCATCCTCGTAGCTTTCTACAACCAGCAGCGGAAAAAGGGTCTGGGAATCACCGATGCGCTTAACGAGGCCGCGGTACAGCGGGTTCGTGCGGTTATGTTGACTTCCCTGACCACCATCGGCGGGCTGCTGCCGTTGATGTTCGAAACGTCCCTGCAGGCCCAGTTCCTGATCCCCATGGCCACCTCTATTGCCTTTGGCCTCGGGCTATCGACCTTGCTGGTCCTGTTGGTCATACCGGCGTTGCTGTCCTGGCTGGAGCAGTTCCGCGAGTGGCGTGCGCGCCGGCATGGAACCTATGCTGATCCTATCGGGGCGGCGGATTGACCACCTGGCTCTGATTGACCCGGGCAAAGCCGTCGCCTCAACTCGTCAGACAAGGAAACTATGGTGGACTCTCTGCTTTCGGCCCGTGGCCTGAACAAGCAATTCCGCAGCGGTAATGAACCGGTGCCCGTGCTCAGGGGCCTCTCTCTGGATCTGGAACGGGGTCAGTCACTGGCGCTGACCGGTCGATCCGGATCCGGCAAGAGTACCTTGCTGAACATACTCTGTGGTCTGGAGAAACCGGATTCAGGGGTGGTTCAGGTGCTTGGCGAGACGTTTGGTGCCCGGTCAACGGAGGCCGAGAGCAAGTCTGAACTTCGCTGGGGGACTCTTCGCCGACAGCAGATCGGGGTAGTCTTTCAGGAAGCCAACCTGATGCCGGCCCTGTCTTTGCTGGACAACGTCCGTTTTCGCGCCCGGCTTGCCGGCCAATCCGAGGATGGATGTCAGGACTGGCTCGAGCGCCTGGGGATCGGCGAGCTTGCCGACCGATACCCGGATCAGGTGTCCGGGGGACAACGCCAGCGCGCGGCACTGGCCATGGTGTTTGCCATGAAGCCGGCCCTGATTCTTGCTGACGAACCCACAGGCAGCCTGGACCGGCACACGGCAGAGGCCGTGATCGGGCAGCTTTTCGAATTGCAGGCCCGCCATGGCTGCGGACTGATCCTCGCCACCCACGATCCGGAACTGGCTGCCCGCTGCAGCCAGCATCTGGATCTTGGCCACGTGCCGCAAACCTGAGCCCGCCATGACCCTGTTGGCCGCCCTGTTCAGTCATTACCGCCGCCATCCGCTTCAGCTGCTGGCCCTGGCAGCCATGATTGTGCTCGCCACCATGCTGTGGACGGGCGTGCACCATCTCACCAGCCAGGCCCGGGCCAGTCTTGATCAGAGCGAATCGGCGGTGGCCGAACGCCAGCAGATTGCCCGCCAGGACGGTAAACCCCTGACTGTGGAAGATTTTGTCGAGCTGCGCCGAGCAGGGCTCTGCGTGATGCCCTGGTGGGAAGTGCCTTCGCCGCAAGGCGGTCGGGTGGTGGGTATCGACCCGTTGGCGGCCGGATGTTTTGAGAGTCCCGACAGCGAAGAGGCGCCCTGGCAGGGTGAACTGGATGGTCGTCCCTTTGTTGATATCAGTGAAGCGGCTGAACTCGCCGGGAAGAACGAAGGTGGATTGACGTTGCTAATCTCCGATCCCCACATTAACGGGGCACTTCCTGAAGGGTATCGATTGGCGCCGTTTCGGGTTGGCCCGGATACCGGAGAGCTGGGCGACAGCTTTCTGCTGAATCTTGACGCGCTGGGCGTGCTGGTTCTGCTGATTACCGCCTTGCTGGTTCGCAGCGTGTATCTGCTGGGGATGGCGCAACGTAGAGACAGCTTCGCTTTGCTGCACCGGTTTGGCGTCCCTCAAGCCCGAATCAACCGGCTGCTGGTCGTGGAGATTCTGTTGTTGGCCCTGCTGTGTATTGTGCCTGGTATCTGGCTGGGTCGCTGGCTGGCGACCGGGCTGGGTAGCGGATTCGGGCGGGCCCTTGAGGGGCTGTTCGATCAACCGTTGTACGCGGGCCAGGGTGGCAACTGGCTGGTCCCACTTGCAACCATGCTGGCGGTGGTTCTGGTGGCTTGCCTGGCCGATTTTCTCCGTCCATGGGCCCGAGCGTTTGCTGGAAGTAGCCGCCGGTCCGGCGGTTTGGTGGTGCTGGTGCTTATAGCTGGCCTGGCCTTGTCAGCCTGGGTTACGGATCTACTCTGGCTTTTTATCGCCGTGGCCCTCGTGTTTGTGGCTGCCGGGATCCTTGCACCGAGACTGATTGCCTGGCTTGCGGATTGGCGGTCCAGGCACGACCGGAATCTGCAGGTCCGCTGGCGCCATCGGGAGGTATCAGTGCTGGCGCGGCGTCTGGCACTGCCATTGGTCGCTCTGCAGTTCGCCATGGCCATGGTTCTGGCGGTTCAGGCTCTGGTGACGACCTTTGAAAGTACATTTGATCGATGGCTCGCGCAGAGACTGGAGGCGGATTATTACATCGAAGTTCCTGAATCAGCGGATGCGACCCTCGCGGTGGACTGGCTCGCTGAGCAACCTGAACTCGCAGCGTCTGGCCTGTGGCACCGGGTGATTCGCGGCCGTGCAACTTTGCCGGGCAACGGGGATGAGGCAGGCACAGAGGTGGACGTCTTTGCCATCGGCCCTGTAGGCCCACTGGTGACCGGTTGGCAGTTGCTTGAGTCAGCGTCACGGCCCTGGCAGCGACTGCAGCATGGCCAGGGCGTGATGGTGAATGAACAGCTGGCGCGCAGGCAGAATGTACAGGTCGGCCAGTCCCTGGAGGTAACCCTCGGAAGCGGTTCGTTCGAGTTTCCCGTGCTGGCCACCTACCCGGACTACGGTCGCCCCGCTGGCGAAATCCTGATTCATCCTTCGGTGCTTCCTGAAGACTTCGCAACCGGTTTCCAGAGCCTGTCGGTATCGCCCGGAAATCTCGACATCGAGGAAGTGACCGGTGGATTAAAGCGGGTATGGCAGGTGGATGAGCTGACGGTCCGGGACAACCGGGCTATTGAAGAACTCGCCACGGCCATCTTTGACCAGACCTTCCTGCTGACCCGGGCCATGACTACCCTGACCCTGATACTGGCGGCCATTGCCCTGTTGATGATGGGCTGGGTCTTCTTCTCCACCCGGGCCTGGTATTTCCGGCTTTTGGTCGTCTGGGGACTATCCGTGCGACAAGCATCGGCCCAACTGATCCGGCTGTCAGTGTCGTTGACCGCTGCAATTACCCTGCTGGCCCTGCCGCTTGGCATCTGGCTGACGTGGGTTCTGGTGCATCGCATTAATCCTATCGCGTTTGGCTGGTCCCTGCCCATGGCGGTCTATCCCCGGTTCTGGCTGGAGCTTGGGGTGTTGAGTCTGCTGATTGGCCTTAGCATCGGCCTGCTGATGATGCGCCAGTTGAAATCACCGACGGTTGCCCCTGTGAACGCCAACGCGCTGGCGGGAGGTGAGCGATGAGACGCTGGATACTGATGTTGTCCATCGTGGCTCTGGCCGGTTGTTCGGAGTCACAACAAGAAGCAGGGTTCGCCGGACTGGCGGGTGTCGCAGAAAACGACGCCGAAGTGCCCTTCCTTCAGCCCGGGCCGGGCGACCGCCTGATATTTCCCGATGATTTCGGCCCGCACCCGCAACACCGGATCGAATGGTGGTATCTGACCGCCAATTTGAGGACTGAAGAAGGTGAGCCGTTGGGCCTGCAATGGACCCAGTTCCGCCAGGCAATTACGCCCAGGCCGGCAGATGCTGAACCTCCGGAGGCAGCCGACTGGCCCCTGGAAGCGGCCTGGATGGCCCATGCCGCGGTGAGCTTTGATACCCGGCACTACTTTGCAGAGAAGTTGGCCCGGGGTGATGTCGGCCATGCCGGCGCACAGGCGCAGCCACTGGTCGTCTGGCTGGACGACTGGCAGCTTGAGGCAACATCCGAAAGCGAGTCATTGCTCTTGCAGGTGGCGGCGGATGGCTGGTCCTACGATTTGTCCCTCTCGATCAATGGCAAGCCTGTTGCGCACGGTGATAACGGCTTCAGTGCCAAATCCGCTGATGGTGAGGGTTCGATGTATTTCAGTCTGGTGGACCTGCACATCGAGGGTACGGTCACGCTGGGTAATGAGACACTTGAGGTTGCGGGCAAGGGCTGGTTCGACCGGGAGTGGAGCAGTCAGTTTCTCAAATCTGGCCAGCAGGGCTGGGACTGGTTTGCGCTGCACCTGGAGTCGGGTGACAAATTGATGGCTTTCCAGCTTCGGGAAGAAGGCGGAGGTTTTCGTTCCGGAACCTGGATTCCGGAGGATGGCGAGCCCGTAGCGCTTCAGCCCAGTCAGCTTCGCATTCGCCCGGAGGAACCAGACGCCCGGGGCTTTCCCCGCCTTTGGCGTCTGGAGGTTCCGGATTATGGGGTGAGCCTTGAAATTTCGGCTCCCCCTGGAAACTACCTGAATGACGGGCTTTACCCTTATTGGGAAAGCCCTGTCACCGTCGCCGGCAGCCACTCTGGCGAGGGCTACATGGAATTGACCGGCTACGGCGACTGAACACTCAGTGCTTATTCGACCGCGGTTGCCCCGATCCGGTGGATGCTCAGGTCCGCCCCGTTGAACTCTTCTTCTTCGGTCAGACGCAGTCCGGAAATGGCGTTGATAACCCCATAGACAATCAGACCGCCCACAAAGGCCACCACCACGCCGGCCACCGAGCCGATGATCTGGGACATCAGGCTGACGCCGCCGAGACCACCAAGCGCCTCCTGGCCAAAGATGCCGCAGGCAATCGCGCCCCAGACACCACAGACACCGTGCAGGGGCCAGACACCCAGGACATCGTCCAGGCGCTCTATCTTGGCCTGGGCCCACTCGAACAGATACACGAAGATAGCGCCGGCGACACCGCCCGTTACCAGGGCGCCTACAGGATGCATCAGGTCTGAGCCGGCACACACGGCCACCAGCCCGGCCAGTGGGCCGTTGTGGATAAAGCCCGGGTCCTTGCGGCCCAGCAGCATGGACACCAGGATGCCGCCTACCATCGCCATAAGGCTGTTTACGGCGACCAGGCCGCTGATGCCGTCCAGGGTCTGGGCGGACATGACGTTGAAGCCAAACCAGCCGACGGTCAGGATCCAGGCGCCCAGGGCCAGGAAGGGAATGTTGGAGGGGGCAAAAGCCACCACCTTGCCATTACGGTAGCGACCATTTCGTGCACCGAGGACCAGAACGGCCGCCAGGGCGATCCAGCCGCCCACTGCATGCACTACAACGGAGCCGGCGAAGTCGTGAAAGGACGCACCAAACTGGTTCTCCAGCCAGCCCTGGAAGCCATAGTTGCCGTTCCAGATCAGCCCCTCAAAGAAGGGGTAGATAAAGGCGACAATCAGGCCAGAGGCAATCAGCATCGGATAGAACTTTGCCCGTTCAGCGATACCACCGGAGACAATCGCGGGAATGGCTGCGGCGAAGGTCATCAGGAAGAAAAACTTCACCAGATCATAGCCGTTGGCCGCGGTCAGCTCGGCGGCACCGCTCATGAAATGGCTGCCGTAGGCAATGTAGTAGCCGATGAAGAAATACGCCACGGCAGAGATGCCAAAGTCGGTCATGATCTTCACCAGGGCGTTGACCTGGTTCTTGTGGCGAACGGTGCCTACTTCCAGAAAAGCAAAGCCGGCATGCATGGCCAGCACCATAATGGCGCCGATGAGGATGAACAGCGTGTTGGCGCTTTCAGTCAGGGTGTGTACTGCACTCGTGATGTCCACGGGTTTTCGCTCCTGATGTTGTGTGTCCGGCCTCTAGCGGGCCGCTTTACGTTGAGTTGTGCATTGATGAGGTGCAGCTAAAGCAAGAGCTGTTCCAAAATAATGCATTTCAAGCGCGGAAGGGCAGTTGGGTGGTTCTGGAAAGATGTGAGAGACGTGTTTTAGAGCCAAAGTGCACTAGCATTGTGCGTTTTGGTGTCGGGCGCACCAAAATAGAGTGCGCTTACCAGCTGATTTCGTTTGATGTCGAGCTGTCGGATTCGATCCCGAGTGCCGACTGGTCATCGTCCGATTCGGACTGGATCAGTTCCCGGAGGCGAACCTCCTGTTCCTGCATCGGGCCGGAGAGATCAATGATGATTTCCACGCGCCGGTTCTTGGCCCGGTTTTCTGCTGAGCTATTCGGAACTCTGGGTTCGGTATCCGCCAGTCCGGTGACGGAAAGTCGCGTGGGTTCAACCTGGTCCCGGGCGACCAGCACGTTGGCCACCGCGGCGGCCCGGGCAGCCGACAGATCCCAGTTGCTGTAGAAGCGGTCGGTACGGATAGGCACGTTGTCGGTGTGGCCCTCAATGGTCAGGTCGCCGGGGATGCCCTCAATAACCTCGGCCATGTCCAGCAACAGGCCCTCAAATTCCCAGGTCAGCTGAGCCGAACCTGAGGGAAACGAACCTTTTTCTTCCACCCGGATCACGATCCGCCGCTGATCCTCGCTTACATTGATGCGCCCATCGGCGATCGCCGGCTCCAGCACCTTGAGGATTTCGTCCATGGTTTCCTGCAACTGCTCTTCCATGGCAGCCTCCACGGCCATGTCGGTCGGGCTTTTCAGGGTCTGCAGCTCGGGGGCTTCCTCTGTGGTGGTCTGTTTGACCTCGTTGACCACGGTGGGCTCGGGCGGTGCGGGAGAAAACTTGTCGAAAATGGGGCTGGTACCCTTGGGTATTTCCAGGGCCGGCACATCCCGCTGCACGCCGAAGGCTTTGGAGAGTTCACCGGCGATCTGCTTGAACTTCTGGGCATCAATCTCCGAGAAAGACAGTAGCAACACGAAGAAGCACATCAGCAGGGACATGAGATCGGCGAAGGTAACTACCCACGCCGGAATCCCCGGTTTTTCCTCTTCAGGCAATTCATCCATGGTCAGGCGCCTTCAGCTGCAGCCGCTTTCTCGCGTTCCTTGGGGGGCAGGTAGCTCGACAGCATCTGCTCGATGATCCGGGGATTGGTGCCTTCCTGAATGGCCACCAGGGCATCAATGTACAGCGACTGCATACGCGCTTCCTCGGTCATCCGCAGGGAGAGCTTGTCGGCAATCGGAGTAGCGATCATGGTGGCAATCATGGCGCCATACAGTGTGGTCAGCAGTGCGACCGCCATGGCCGGGCCGATGGACTTCGGGTCTTCCATGTTCGACAGCATCTGAACCAGACCAATCAGCGTGCCGATCATGCCCATGGCCGGCGCCACATCGGCCATGGCCGTGAATACCTTGGCGCCAGATCGGTTGTGGTCGAGGGTCATCAGGCGCTCCTTGTTCAAGAGCTCCTTGATGGTCTTGCCGTCCTGACCGTCCACCAGCATCTGTATACCCTGGGCCAGGAACGGGCTGCTGATCTCTCTATCCTCCAGCCCAAGAACGCCCTCTTTGCGGGCCACGTTGGCGATATCCACCAACTCTTCAATGCTGGCCTGGGTTTCCGGCAGCTTGAACTTGAAGGCCCGGGCGGCCGCTTTGAAGGCGCCAAGAAACTGGGCGACGCTGAACTTGGCCAACACCACGAACATGGTGCCACCCACGACAATCAGCAATGAGGCAGGGTTGATAAATACAGAAGGTGAAACACCAAGAATAACGGCGGATGCAATCAGCAGAATAGCGCCGGCAAGACCGATGAGAGTGGCTAAATCCACGACAACTCCAGATTTGATTCAGGTGTTCCTACAGCAGGGGCGGGAGAATACCGTCAGTTCAGAAATTAATCAATTCGCACTGACCCGGTTTTCAGATTCTTCCTGATGTTCCTTCCACGCAGCGTAGCGGAGCAGATCGGATTCTACCAGTTTCAGACACAGGGCCACGACGCCGGCATCGTCGATAAATCCGAAGCCGAACAGAAGGTCGGGAATGACATCCAGCGGATTCAGCACGTACAGGAGTGCCCCTGCCACTGCCGCGATTGTCTTCCAGGGTACGCTCCGGTAATTGCCGTACCAGTAGTCGCGGATCATGGAAAACATCAGCTTGATGTCGCCGCTGAAGCGTGCCAGCTTGCCGCTACCCTTCACCTTTTCTTCAATCGCGCGTTGTCTTTCAAGCAGAGTCTCAAGGTCGGACCGGTGTACCTTGCTGGCCTCGGCATCGAGTTGTTCCCGGGCATCTTTCTGGTTGAACACTGCCATTGCGTAGGTTCCTTGCTTGTTACCTGAGTGTTCATGATCGCGCAGCCATGCCTGCAATGCCAATGGTGCGATGCTTACCGATGCTTGTACTGGGTCGGGCAATAGCCCCGACTCACCCCTTCGGGCCGCAACTGGCGGTGTTTGGTGCTGCGTCCGGTTACCCGCTTGCGCCAGAGCCGGAAGCTTGAAGGCTTGAGCTCACGTCGCATCAGGCGGATGACGTCTTTCTCCTGAAGGCCATAGAGGGCTTCGATGGCCTCGAAGGGGGTGCGATCTTCCCAGGCCATCTCGATAATGCGGGAGAGGTCTGCAGAGTCGAATTGCGCGGACATGGGGTGCTCTCGGTTTTGTTCAGGTTTCCGGAGATTACGTCCGCATCGGCCGCTCGTCTCACCCGCATCGGTTTATTGATAATGCTTGTGCAGCCGGGCCGGGATCTGGGCGAGCTGTTTGTCCACCAGTGAGCGCACGGCTCTGGAAATGGGCCGGGTATCCAGGCCCGGCTCGACCACGTTCAGCAGATAGGCAACCGCCTCTGCTGTGGCCAGGTGTTGCTTGCCCGGGGCCTTTCGGATGGCGTAGGCAGACGCCGGAGGTTCCGCCAAATGGAAGCGGGGCAGCGCCGCCAGGGCAGGATTCTGATGCAGGATCTTTGCGGCCTTACGCCAGGTTCCGTCCAGAATGATCCAGTGATGGATGTCATGGAGGTTTGCGCATTCGAGGGTGTCGCTGCCGGGACCGGGGAACAGCAGTGCGGAATGTCCGGCTTCTGTGTGTGGATTGAAGCCGGCCTGGTCAAAATCGTCTGGCGTCTCGCCCTGGAACACGTCGACTCTGGCGAGGCATTGGGCCAGTATGCGCACCGTACCCTTGGGGTGACCAACCTCGGTTGGGTGTTGAAGGACCGAAACCCGGGTGCGGTTCGGCACCGGGGCACAGGCTTCACAGACACAGATATTCAGGTGCATGCCGCAATCGGCACAGATCGGCCTGGGCAACGCCTGTTACCCCACAAAAATACGTTTTGCCAACCCGGCGCCGCGCCAGCCCTGGATGGCCAGGGTGCTGACCAGCCCACCAATCATCGCGCCCACCACGCCGCAGGTAAGGATGTCCTGGCCGGTGAGATAGAGCCCGGGAATGTCGGTTTTCGGTTTCAGCCAGTCCTGTTCGAAGCGCTCAGGGTTGTGGTCCAGACCGTAGAGCTCGCCCCGACCATAGCGGCAGAACCAGGCGGTAGACAGCGGCGTGGAGGTCTCCACGTAATCCACTTTGCCCCGAAGCTGCGGGAGTTTCTCGTACATCACTTCCAGCAATTGGTCGGTAATTTTCTGCTTAAGGACCTCATAGTCTTCCCCGCGCTTGCCCCAGGTAGTGTCCTGCCAGGGCTCGAACATCTCCCAGGTGGTTGGTGCGACAATCTCGATGGTGGAGGTGCCAGGCCAGCGGTTCTGGTAGTCCGGGTCCTTGGCTGCCGGGAAGGAAATATACACCACCGGAAACTCGGTGTTTTCCGGATCATCCAGGAACTGTTGCACGTTGCTGTCGTGATCGGCGCTCGGGTAGATCCAGAAATTGGTGCGCGGCAGCCCGAGCGCTTCCGGAGTTCCTTTCAGGCCGATGTAGAGCCCGATATGGGGCATGGAGGGAATAATGTGCCGGCGTTTGCGCTTGTAGCCGATTTTTTCTGCGGCCTCAGCCGGCAGCAATTTTTCAAAGGTGTTGATCACCCCGGCGTTGCTGATGACCATTGGTGCCCGGATTTCCTCACCGTCGGCCATGCGCACGCCGGTTGCCTTGCCCTTCTCGACCAGGATGTCAGTCACATCGGCGTAGGTGAATACCTCACCACCGGGCTGCTGGATGACGGGGATGATGGTTTTTGCGATCTCCGAGGCACCGCCTACCGGATAGAAACCGCCGTAGAGGTAGTGCTTGGCGATCAGCGCATGAACCATAAAGCTGGATTGCCTCGGTGTGACGCCGCAATCTCCCCACTGGCCGGTGATGGCACCGATCAGTTCCTGGTTGTCGGTCAGCTCGCTCAAAACGTCCCAGGTGGTCTTGTTGAAGTAATCCGGCAAGGCTACATCCAGGCCTTTGTGAACGAGCGGGCTCAGAAGCCCGGGTGTAAGCTTGGAAAGCGTATACCACTGCATGCCGTCGGCCACCTTGCCCAGCAGTTTTACATACTGGTCGATGGCCTCCTTTTCATCGGGGAAGGCATCCAGCAAGGAGAGTCGCAGGCCCTCCTTCCCAGCGCGCAGATTCACGACCTTGTCTCCCAGAAAGAAACGGTCGTAATTCTCGTCCATGGGTGCCCATTCCAGTTTGCCGTCGGTAATGTAATCGAACAGCCGCCGGCCCAGGGTATGGGGTGAGCCCATATCGCCAATATAGTGAACACCCACGTCCCACTCGTAACCGTTGCGGGCGTAGCTGTGGGTGTAGCCTCCTGCAGTGTAATGCTGTTCAAGGACCAGTACCTTATTGCCGGCTTTGGCCAGGCAAGCGGCCGTTGTCAGGCCGCCAATGCCGGAGCCGATTACAATGGCGTCGTAAGGGCCTTTCAGTCGGTTGGCCCGGTAACGGGTACCGATCCGGATCGTACTGGGTTTGAGTTTTCGGGAAGACGGACTGCTCACTTCTGCGCTTTCTACCACCATGCTTTGCCCCACATTTCCGGATTGGCCCAGTTCTCTGGATTGTTCCAGGCCCGCTTGTGGTTGTAAGTATCCAGATTGTAGGTGTACAGCGTCAGTGCACCGTTATCATTTTCCAGTTCGGCATGGCGACGGAAGCCAAGGCCGATGAAGTCCGTAAACGCCCAGTCGGGAGCCTCTCCCACAAGAACCGCAATCTGATGGGTGCCATAGTTCCTGAGTTGTCCCAGCAGAAGGGCGCCTTCGTCATGGGGCAGGTGTTCGAGGGTTTCGGTAACGAGGGCCAGGTCTGCCACCCGGTCCAGGAACAGGTGGGCATTGGGGTCGATGGTGTCCAGTGTGTGAACGTCAACGCCCTTCTGATGTTTCTGCCAGATCCGTGAGACTTCGGTCGCGAGGTTGCCGCAACTCAGCAAGGTAGAGGGAGAGCTGGTATCGATGATGCGAGCCAGGGTCTCACGTGCCGAATTGCCGTTGTCCTTCCTATCCGTCATGGCTGTTCGCCTTATTGCTGCAAGGGCCAGTCTGCCGCATCCACTGTGTGTAGACCTACGGGCTGTTCCGCGTGTCCGCCCCAGCGGTCAATGAAGGTGCCGGTGGGATCGTACTGCTGCGTCTGTTTTTCCAGATTGAATTGCCGCAGGCCTCTCGGGTCCGCCCCCACGCCAGCCAGGTACTGCCAGTTGCCGTAGTTGCTCCCTACATCATAGTCGATCAACTGCTCTTCAAACCATGCCGCTCCGTATCGCCAGTCGAGGCCCAGTTCGTTGATGAAACAGCTTGCCACCAGTTGCCGGGCCCGGTTGCTCATGTAACCGGTTTCACGCAGCTGATTCATGGCCGCGTTTACGATTGGGTATTCGGTGTTGCCCTGGCACCAGGCCTTGAAACGGTGGCCATAGAAGGTGCCGTGTCGACGCTTGCGCTGGACGCCATCCCGGCGGAACAGGTTGGCGCCGTGTTTCAGGGCGTACCAGTAGAAGTATTCCCGCCAGAGCAGTTCGAACCAGAGCCAATAGGTGGATTCGTTTTTGGTCTCGCTGGCTTCGTACTCTGTGATGGTTTCCGCCACTTCGCGAACCGAGAGACTGCCGTTGGCCAGCCAGGGCGAGAATTTTGAGGAGGCGTCCCAGGAGTCCAGGGCGTTGCGGGTCTCCTTGTAGCGGTCAATGCTGTGGTTGCCGTACAGGAATTCCCGAAGCCGCTCCACGCCGGCTGTTTCACCCCCCATAAACTGCAATGGATGCATCGGCTCTGGTATCGGCGGGCAGTCGCCGCGATTGTCCTCCGGGAACCCTGGTGGCGGAGGCAGGGCTGTCAGAGTGCGGATACGCAAACGCTCGGTACAGCGTTCTCCGGTTTTCTCAACCTGCTTGCGGAACTGGGAAAAGGTGTCCGGCAGATCCTGCAGGGTCATGGGCAGGGAGCCCTCGGTAAACAGGCTCAGGGTTTCGAATTGCTGGAACAGGGTCTGTGGCAGTTTGTCCTTGATCGCGCGCCACTGGCCAGCTTCCCGGGTGCCCGGCAACCGCGACCGGACAACCCGGGCAATACGGTGGGCATGCACCAGCTCGGGGACCACGGCTTCCGGCTCGCCATAGGCAATATGCAGGCGCTGGCCAAGCGTCCGCAGGGTTCGCTCCAGCGCCATCAGGCTCTGCCAGAGGAAGCGCCAGCGATGATCGCCCATGGCTTTGCTTTGCAGTGGCCCCGGTGCGAACCAGCGGGGATCAACAACGTAGACACATAAAAGCACGTCGGACTTCGAGGCCGCCAGCAACGCGGCGTTGTCGTGCAGGCGAAGATCCCGGGTAAACCAGTAAAGCGTATGCAAGGTTGATGCTCCTTGGCCTTTTGATTCAACCCTTCAGATACGTACCAGATTCGGAAAAGTTTTTGGGGGCGCAACAATGATATGTGATGTGCGTGGGAACTTCGCAGGTAGGTGGTGATCTTTCGAGGATTTTGATGAGACTGGCCGTGGATCTCTTGCACCAACGCTGCCCTTGCGGGGCAGCATGGTGCAGGGTTCGAGGATCGAGAGAAGTTCTACAGCTCCTGAGCCGTCGGCCGCAGGATGATTTCATTGATATCGACATCCGCCGGCTGCTCGATGGCATAGACAACTGCCCGGGCCACGGCATCGGAATCAATGGCGACTTCGTAGAGCTCATCCGCCGCCTTTTTCGCGTCGGGATCAGTGATGGTGCTGGTGAGCTCGGTGGCGACGGCACCCGGCGAGATGTTGGTGCTGCGGATCTCGTCGCCGCCTTCCATACGAACGCCTTCGGACAGCGCCTTCACCGCATATTTGGTGGCGCAGTAGACGGCGGCACCGGGGAAGACCTTGTGCCCGGCGACCGACGACAGGTTGAGGATGTGCCCGCTGTGCTGTTCCCGCATGGTCGGCAGTACAGCGGCGATACCATACATCACGCCCTTGATGTTGACGTCTACCATCTGTTCCCACTCATCAACCTTGAGGGCGTCCAGCGGTGCCAGGGGCATCAGCCCGGCGTTGTTGACCAGCACATCGATCCTGCCAAACGCCTCTTTTGCCGCGGCGGCCAGAGACTCAACCTGATTGCGGTCGGTCACGTCGGTGACCTGCCAGATGGCTTCGGCGCCCCGGGATTTGAGATCTTCCGTCAGGTCTTTCAGGCGGTCCTCCCGGCGTGCTGCGAGTACCAGCTTGGCGCCCCGGTCTGCCAGGCGGCGGGCCGTGGCTTCACCGAGACCACTGCTGGCGCCGGTAATAATCACTACTTTGCTGTTGATCGGGTCATTGGTGTTGCTCATGGTTTGTCTCCTTTGGGAATAAAAGCGCTGTTCAGGCGCTTTTTTCGAGTTCTATCAGTGTCGGGTAGTCGGTGTAACCGTGTTCATCACCGCCATAGAAGGTGCTGTCGTCCCAGTCGTTCAGGGGCGCGTTCTGGCGGAAGCGCTCCGGCAGATCCGGGTTGGCGATAAACGGGCGGCCGAAGGTGACCAGATCGCACCGGCCTTCGTCGATACGCTTTCGGGCCTCGTCGGCGGTGTAGGCGCCATTGGCAATGTAGGTGCCCTTGAAGCCGGCGCGGATCGCGTCGATGACTTCTTCCGGGCGGCCGTTCGCGTGATTGCCCTGGAAGGAGTCTTCCACCACTTCGATGTAGGCAATGCCCAGGTCGTTCAGGTGCCGGGCGAAGGTACCGAAGGTTTCGGCCGGGTTGTCGTCGTCCATGGCATTGAAACTACCCGTGGGGCTGACGCGGACGCCGACCTTGTCCTTGCCCCAGACGTCGATAACCGCTTCGACGACCATCAATGGCAGGCGCAGACGGTTTTCCACCGAGCCACCGTATTCGTCAGTGCGATGGTTACTGCCGCTCTTGATGAACTGGTCCAGCAGATAGCCGTTGGCCGCATGGACTTCAACGCCGTCAAAGCCGGCTTCTTTTGCGTTCAGCGCACCCTGGCGGTACTGCTCGACAATGTCGGTCATTTCCGCGGTTTCCAGGGCCCGGGGCTCCGGGATATCCACCATGCCGGAGTTGGCACTGATGAAGGTCTTGGCACCTTCGGGCTTGATGGCAGAAGGCGCAACGGGCTTTTCACCGTTCGGTTGCAGGTCCGGATGGGATATCCGGCCCACGTGCCACAGTTGCATGTGAATTCGGCCGCCGGCCATGTGCACCGCCCCGGTTACCTTCTTCCAGCCTTCAATCTGTTCCTGCGAATGAATGCCGGGGGTAAAGGCATAGCCCTTGCCTTGCGGCGAAACCTGGGTGGCTTCACTGAGAATCAGGCCAGCGCTGGCCCGCTGCTGATAGTAGCGGGCGTTCATGTCGTTGGGGATATCCCCGGGCTGGCTTGAGCGGGAACGTGTCAGTGGTGACATCAGAATCCGGTTGGGCAGGGCCAGTTCGCCCAGATGGTGCGGTTGAAAAAGTGGATCGTTCTGGTTGCTCATCGGGCATCCTCCTTCAGGATCAAATGATATTAATTAGACCAGTCTACTAGTCGGCAATCGAAAAAAATTTCAGCCGATGTTCAGGCAGTGTTTGAAAAAGACTCGCACGAACCTCTCCATGGGTTCGGTGGACTTGAGGACCTTCGAACGCAGGATGGCGCCTTCCCAGCCGGACAGAAGAAAACTGGCGGCGTCTGCCGCGTCGATGTCGGCGCTGATGTCTCCGGCCTGCTGGGCAGCACGGATGCAATGCTCAAAGCGTCTTTCCCAGCTGGCGAAGACCGAGTCCAGCCTCTGCCGGAAGGCTTCGTTCTGTCCCGCCAGTTCCTGGCCCAGGTTGCCGATCAGACAGCCCCGGGTGTACTCGCAGCTGGTCATGGTTTCAAAGCCGGTGTCGAAGTAGGCGCGCAGCCGGTCGACCCAGGAGCGGCTGGTGTCATTGAGAATCCGATCCAGTTTGGCGTCGTATTCCTCCGCGAAGGTATCAATGACCGCCAGGCCGAAATCATTCTTGCTGCTAAAGTAGTGGTAGAACGACCCCTTGGGTACGCCAGCTGCGGTCAGCACGGCGTTGATGCCTGTCGCACCAAAGCCTTTATGGCCGATCAGGTCGGCGCCGGTGTGAATAATGTGAGTGCGGGTGTCGGTTGACGTCATATCTGCTATAGTAGACCAGTCGTCTAGTAATCGTCAAACCGTCAATCTGTCAATTCATCATACAAAGGGAATCAGCAATGCCCGAGATTCCTGACAGAACCAGAGGAGCATGCCAGTGATCAAATCCCGTGCCGCGGTGGCCTTTGAAGCCAACAAGCCGCTGGAAATCGTTGAAGTGGATGTCGCCCCGCCGCAAAAAGGTGAAGTGCTGGTGCGCATCGTTGCCACCGGCGTCTGCCATACTGATGCCTACACCCTGTCGGGCGCCGACCCGGAAGGCCTGTTCCCGACCATCCTCGGCCACGAAGGCGGTGGTATTGTGGAGGCCGTGGGCCCGGGCGTGAAAAACCTGGAAGTGGGTGACCACGTGATTCCGCTTTACACCGCCGAGTGTGGCGAGTGCAAGTTCTGCACCTCCGGCAAGACCAACCTGTGCGGCGCCGTTCGGGCCACCCAGGGCAAGGGCGTGATGCCGGACGGCACCTCCCGCTTCTCCTACCAGGGCAAGCCGCTGTACCACTACATGGGTTGCTCCACCTTCTCCGAGTACACCGTGTTGCCCGAGATCTCCCTGGCCAAGATTCCCAAGGAAGCGCCCCTTGAGAAGGTGTGTCTGCTCGGTTGCGGCGTGACCACCGGCATCGGTGCGGTGATGAACACGGCCAAGGTGGAAGAAGGGGCAACGGTAGCCATCTTCGGCCTGGGTGGTATCGGCCTGGCGGCTATCATCGGTGCCACCATGGCCAAGGCCAGTCGCATCATTGCCATCGACATCAACCCTGGGAAGTTCGACATCGCCAAACAGCTGGGTGCGACCGATGTGGTCAATCCCAACGACTACGACAAGCCGATCCAGGAAGTGATCGTTGAAATGACCGACGGCGGCGTGGACTATTCCTTCGAGTGTATCGGTAACGTCAAGGTGATGCGCGCCGCCCTGGAGTGCTGCCACAAGGGGTGGGGCGAATCCGTCATCATCGGCGTCGCCGGCGCCGGCGAGGAAATCAGCACCCGTCCGTTCCAGCTGGTCACCGGCCGGGTCTGGAAAGGCTCAGCGTTTGGCGGCGTGAAAGGCCGTACCGAGTTGCCGGGCTACGTGGAAAAAGCCGAAAAGGGCGAGATTCCGCTGGATGTGTTCATTACCCACAACATGCCGCTGGAAGACATTAACAAGGCGTTTGACTTGATGCACGAGGGTAAGAGCATCCGGTCGGTTATTCATTTCTGAGTCGGTCGGGAGCGGGTCAGCGCGGCCTGGCTTGCTCCCTGACTTTGCTCTTGTCAGGCATCCATGAATCGTTCGCTCAACGGGAGGGTCCCTTCTGTCGGGGAAACAACCAGAAGGCGAACCATTTCGTCATTCTGGGCATCAACACATAACTCATTAACCCCATCACCACGATTGTGACGATCATCGTCCGCAGCAAGAGTGGCACCTGGGCCAGCAGGTCTCCGAAAATGACGAACACCAGGGTCACAGCGGGGTAAAGTGCCAGCCAACTGACAATAGTCATCTTCCATTTGGGTGGTGGTTGCACCGGGTTCTGGCCGGGCAGGGTGAACCAGGTCACGATGCCGGAGGTGACTTCCCGTTCGCTGGGCTGCACCAGCAGGCTTTCGATCTGTTCCAGCAGCTCGGCGCGTTCTTCCGATTCCTCCCAGGCGGTCAGGGTTTCCCGGTCCCGGAACTTGAAGACAATCCGGTACTCGGGATCGTCAGGGGAAGCTGGCCGGAACATGGCCGTGCCCAGGTAACCTGGAAAACGGGACGCCCGCTCGGTCATCTGGCTACTTAACGCCTCAAACGCTTCTTGCTGGCCCTTCCTGACCCTCCGCGAAACAACTACGGTGAGGGGCGCCGTTGAATCCTGTTCGCCAATGGCAGACTGATTATCGGTCATGTTCGATATCCCCCATAGTCCAAAAAAGGGGCCCGCCGAAGCGGGCCCGAAAGAGGAGCAACAATGATGCCCGGTTAACTGCCCGTGGCGCGCAGGTACTGAACGTTGAACATATTGGGCGGCGACATTTCAGGATCCACCTGGCCCTTGAACTGGCCGGTGGTGCAGTGGCTGGCCTGCACGTCGATCATGCTGAAGCTGTCGTCGATGGAAACACCCGTGCCCTTGTTCTTGGCCAGGTGATAGTCCGGATGGGCCTGACCAATGGTGAAGGTCTTCCAGAGGCTGCCTTTACGGTCATAAGACACGGTGCGGGGAATGGTGAAGGTCTGCGCGTCCATAAAGTGCACGCGCTTGGACAGCGGATGGCTCTCATCGACCGGCACAGACTCGACCTCATAGACCTTGCGAAGCTGCCAGGTGATATCCGGGAAGCATCCGCCCTGGCCGCTGAAGGCAACCACCTGGTAGCCGTCGCTGTCACTGTGGGTTTCAGAGTCCAGCTTGAGCTCATTGTGGTTGTAGAACGGCATCAGCATGTAACGGGTACCCTTGTAGGTCCAATCCATGTCGGAAATCCTGCCGTTGTAGCCTTCGAAGTCCTCGATCATCAGGTCGGAGCCCAGGAACGCATCGGTGACCTGGCCGGTGGCCAGACGACGTACCCGGCGCTGGAAACCCAGATAAAGCCAGCTGTTGTCACGCTTCAGGTCGTCTGCGGCACGATGGATCAGCAGCTGGGTATCGCGCACATCGGCAGGGTCCAGCACCTGCACGTAGATGGCCCGGAACAGGTCGGAGGGGTTCGGAGTGATTTCCGGCGTGGGTTCCTGGTTCACCCGACCCTTGTAGTTGAGGAAGTGGAAGTTGAACTTGATGGTCCGCTCCACGTCGCCCGAGTTCATGTCACGGTACTTCCAGTAGAACGGAGAGATAGCGGCGCTGTCGCCCCAGTTGTAGCCGTACTTGTAGTTCCAGGCGAGCTTCTCACCGGCACGAGGATCTTCGGCACTCGGCTCTTCCGGGAAGGGCCGGCCGGCCTGCCAGCCGTTGATCTCACCCACCTGATCACCGAGGGTTACCTGATCCATGGCCACCCGGGTAGCCTCCACGTAGCTCGGGTGCAGGTCGAATGAGGTGGTTTCGCCTACAACGATGGTGGTCCAGCCCTGTTCGATAAAGCCGTAGAAGGCCGGATCGATAATGTCCTTGAATTGGGCGACATTGGTCTGGTTGATGACCATGCCCGGCTCAAGACCTTCGAAGCTTGGAGTTTCGGTCTTGTAGGGATAAAAAGACTCGGTAATCACCGCCTCGTCCGCGAACGCGGTGGTGGCTAGGAAGCTCACGGTGCAGCCCGCGAGCAGTGTGCGTTTGAAGGTGTTCATTGTTCTGTTTCTCATGATGGTACCTCGTGATCAGAAGCTGTAGCGAACGGTCAGTTGGACTTCGTCTTCTTCCTGCGCCATACCGATCGGACCGGACTTGAAGCGGCCGAGGGGCTCAAAGCCACCAACGCCCGCGGACTCACCTGGTTGGTGATTGACCACACCCGGTGTTTGGGTGAACGGATCCCAAGGGTTACAGGATCGGCAGTCGTCGAATTTGCGGGCACCGTCCCCGACTTTCACGTTCGCGCCGGCGGAGACCTTGAACCGGTCCGTCACGATCCAGTCGACACTCGGGGCCAGTGTGGTGGCCTGGGCGCGGAAGTCGTGGGCGGTGATCAGTTTCGGAATCAGACGGTTGTTCATGTAGAAGCCCTGAATCAGCAGGGTGCCAATCCAGTTGTGCTCCCAGTCCGGAATGCCGGCCTCACCATAGGTTCTCTGCTCACGCTCATGATCAAGAATGTGCTGGCCGAAAATCTGGCCGGAGAACAGGAACGACTGGTTTTCGTTCAGGAAGGGAATGAACACGTTCTTGTCTGCGCCAATAACGTAACGTGCCACGTCAGACTCGGAGTAGAGCCTCTCGCGCAGGGTGTTGGCGAACTCCTCGCCAGAGGTGTAGGCGGTCTCGAACCGGAACACGGTATCGATGCCTTGGGAGTAGTAGTCCAGGGAGCCACCCACCAGGTTGACCCGCGGGAAGTGGATATCAAAGGCGATCAGAGACGGATAAACGTCTGTCGTACCGTCAAACGGGTTCTGGGCTGGAATGCCGCCACGAAGCGAGGGCAACTGGGAACGGTAGGTCAGGGCGTTCAGGGAGAAACCCAGGTCGCCATAGACACCTTCCAGTTTCAGGCCCAGCTGGGTATTGGACAGCTTCCAGCTCGGCATATTGGCGCGGCGGATACCGATCTGGCCGGGGCCGAAGTCGGTGGCCAGACCACCATCGGGTGTGGCGCCTGCAAAGTTGGCCACGGTGCTGCCATTTTCCCAGAGGTTGTTCATGCCCCGGAAGAAACAGCCGGCGTCGAGGATCACGTTGGGCTGGCCGCACTGGCCGATGTCGTGGGGACGGAACTCGTCGAAGTTCCACACCACCTGGAAGTTCAGGTCGTCAAAGGCAAAGCCTTCGAACACTTCCGTCGGGCCCATACGGTAGTCCGTTTTCAGGATCCACATGGGAATCCGGATATCTTCCAGCTCGTCGTAGATGTTGTTGCGGGAATAGTCCACCGGGTTGATCACATCCAGGACCCGGAACAGATCGGTGCGGCCCCAGATGACCTGCTGTTTACCCAGACGGGTGCTGAGTACGTTGCCACTGTCGAAGTTAAGATCGAAATCAACATAGAGTTCCCGGATGAAATCCAGACGGTCATTGAACTCCTGGAAACGCAGCTCATCTTCGTCCTTGTCGAGGTAGTCATCGATACAGCCGCGGCTGTCGACGTCACAGGGACGTACGGGTACGCCAAAAGCAACGCCGTTGTCCTGATCATGCAGGTGCTCGCCGAGAACTACCATGCCGTCGTTGGGGTTCTCATTGATGTCGAAACCGAAGAGCGGTGTGGGCGCAATACCGCCTCCGTGAGGAACCGAGCCCTGGGCAATGTCCTGGAGCTGAATCGGCCCGCCGGCTTCACTGCCGTATTCGTCATCATTGAGGTCGTAGACACCGTCGTAAGTACCGCGAAGCGTGCCGTTTACGGAGACATTGCTGAAAATGCCCACGTTCCCTATCCGTTTTTCCCCCTCGAGCTGAATGGTGTTCCGGAATTTGGAGAGCCCCACTCCGTCACGTGCGTAGGTTGCGTTCTCATAGAAGCCATTGATCCTGGTATCCTCCGCGGCAACAGTGCCGGGCAGCGCAGCCAGGGTGAGCGCAGTGGTGCTGGAGAATACAGCGCACCACAGACTCAGGCCTTTTATTTTTGTTTGCATGGCAGATCCTCGTTTGGGTTGTTATGGAGCCTTGCCCCGGGTCAGGCCCGGGACGTTGCTCCGGCTACGTATCCTTCACCGTCCTGACGGTTGCTGGCCGGTGATGGAGTCGGTTCTGGACGTTGACGGTCGGCATGGAGAATGCCGTCTTCGTCTGCGTAGACGTTGGTAATGAAGCGGGGCTTGAACACCAGCACCCAGGAGGGCACCAGCAGCATGGCGGCGATGCCGTTGATGACGATCATCACGCAAAGCAGCATGGCGGCGTCGGACTGGAAGCGCAGGTCAGAGAAAATTACCCACATGATGATGCCGGCCATCAGGGTGAGCGCGGTGAAACTGATGGCCATGCCGGTAGTGGCGATGGCCCGGCGTACCGCTTCGCGCAGCTCGCCACACTTGGCCATCTCCTCGCGTATGCGATCCATCATGTAGATGGAGTAATCAATGCCGACGCCTATGCCGACGGCAATCACGGGCACGGTATTGATGTCGATACTGAGTCCGTACAGGCCCATGTAGGCATAGGTCAGGGTGGTGGCGAACAGCATTGCCAACAGCATCATCAGGCCGGCGTGCCAGGAGGTATAAAACAGCATCACGAAGGCGAAAATGAGCAGGAACACTAGCGGCAGCACGATCATGTTGGTGTCGAACGCCGATTCGTTCATGGCTGCGGCAACGCCGAGCGTTCCGCCGGCCAGCCGGATGGTCAGTCCCTCGACGCTGTCACCGTTTTCGGCGATCCATTCCTTGGCCATGTGAATGGCCCGGCGGATGGTTTCGCCCTGGCGGTCCTTGTAGAAGAACACCAGATTGGCGACACGGTCGTCGGTATCATTGAACTCATCCAGCGCGCCGGGAATCGGGCTTGATGCCATGTAGGTGAACATCAGTCCGCCCACATAGCGCTGGTCGTGGGGAATCTGGTACCAGCGTGGATCGTCGTTATGCATCAGCCGGTTTACCTGCTTCACCAGGTCGGGCAGACCTTTGGATCCGCCAACACCGGGATCGGTGAGCATGTGCGCCTGGAAGTCCGACAGCGCCTTGAGCACTTCCGGCCGCTTGAGGCCGCCTTTCTCGTCGGTTTCGGCGATCACATACAGCTCCTCGGAACCGGGGAAGCGGTCATTCACCACGCGGGAGGAGATGTTGTAATCGTGGTCCGGGTACAGGATCGGAGAACCGGGTTCGGAGTCGCCGATCTGGACGTTGGACGCCGCAAGGACGCCGGCACCCATCAAGACTGCCGCCGCTGCCAGTACAATTTTTGCCCGTCCGGGGCGAGTCACGGTTCGTGAGCAGCTGCTGCCGATATAGCGCAGGGCGGTCTCGCGCATCTCGGCATTCTTTGGTGTGGGCAGGATCGAAAGCAGCAGGGGAACACCGATCAGAACCGTAAATACAACGGTGATTGCCCAGAGAGAGGCATAGATCCCCAGGTGGGTGTTCAGGGGAATCGAGCCGATGGCGATCAGTGACAGGCCGATGGCATCGGACACCACGCCCAGGGAGCCGGGGCGGAACAGGCTGTCAAAGGTAGCCTTGGCGGCCTTTGGGCCCTCGCCCAGCTCGCGGGTTTCTGCGTAATAACGTTCTACCAGCTGAACACCGTGGCTCATGGCCCGGGCAGCAATCAAAAAGGGGATGACCAGCCCGAGCGGGTCCAGGTTGTACCCGAGCAGGCTGATGATCCCAAGGCCCCAGATCGTGGAGATCAGAACGCCGCCCAGGGGAATCAGCACCCCATAGGCTTTGCGGAAATGGAAAACCAGCAGTGCCAGCATGGCCAGAACGGTGAAGATGAAGATCTGCAGAATCTGGTCCATGTAGGTGTAGGCCCAGCCAACAAGTACGGGCTGGCCTGTGGCGTAGATGGTGACGTCGTCACCGGCCTCCTGCTCGCGGAGCTGCTGCAGTTGCGCGAATGTCTTCTCGTAGTCGAGCTTGCCTTCGATCAATTGTGCTTTGACTAGAGCCATTCTGAAATCCGGAGACACCAGAGGCCCATAGACTCTTGGGTTTGCGGCCACTGCAGCCTTCATTTCACTCAGGGCCTGTTCGGAATACTCGCCTCGGGTGGAGTCGTAGTAGGGCTCGGAGTTAATGCTGCCTACTTCAGTCAGCCAGATCTCCCGGGAATTGCGGTGCGTAACGCTCGCAACCAGGTTGTGGTTCACGCCGGGCAGGTTATCGACCGCCTGTGTTACCCGGTCGATGGTTGCCAGGTTCTCATTGGAAAAGATGTCGCCTTCGGCGAATTCAACACCGACCACCAGAACGTTGGCGCCGCCAAAATCGTCCTTGATGCTGTTGTGCAGCTCGATGTAAGGATGCTGCTGGGGCAACAGATCGGCGAAGTCCGTGAAGATTTTCAGCCCCGGAATCCGTAGCACGAAAAACAGCGTCAGGATGGCGATCAGCGACAGGACCTTCCGAGGATTCCTGAAAATCCAGAGTTCCAGCTGGTGCAGGAAGTGCGTGAATCTGTGCAGTCCGGCCATGATCAGTTACCTCGGTTGTTGCTGGCCACTGAGGCCACGGGAATGTCGAGTTGAAGGAGCAGACCGCGGCCTCCGGCTACCAGGAGCTGGTTGTCTGCGAGAACCACGCCGTCGCGCAGGTAAAGGGGCTGGTTGGGTGTTTCAAGACCTGTCCAGCTGCCTCCGGACAACGCCAGAACCGTGGCGTTATCACCCAGGGCAAACAGGGCATTGCCGGCCTTGACGAAGCCAAACACCGGCATGCTGGTGTCGGTAGGCTGGCGGTCCCAGGTTTCTCCGCCGTCGGTGGTGTGGTAGATAAAACCGTTCAGGCCACCAACCCAGCCTTCGTCTGCTGATTCGAAGTAAGCTGCATGGGGATAGAATTCGTCCGGTAGATAGCCGGCGTAATCCCAGGTCTCGCCACCATCCAGGGTTTTCAGAACCAGGCCATATTCTCCGGTCGCAAGTGCCGTTTCCGGATCGAGGAACTGGAGGTTGGTCAGAATGGCGTCCTCATTCAGGGAAGTTTCCTGCCAGGTCGTACCCTGATCCGATGAGCTCTGCAGCGTGGTGAAACTGCCGCCCGCCCACCAGGTGCCGTCGGGCGCGCAATCGGCGGTCATCATCTGCTCCTGGCTCGGAAGCTCATGGGCAGTCCACTGGGTACCGGCAGGGTTCCCGTGCCAGAGCTGATTGTTGAAGGTCAGGGCGATGAAACTGCCGTCCGGGCAGGCATCAAGGGAAAGAAAACTCTCGGTGGTTTGCACCGGGACCCGTTGCCAGTCCGAACCGCCGTTCTCGCTCACAAGCAACGCGCCGTTGTTGCCGGCGATGGCGACAATTTGATCGTTCCGGGCGACGGACTGGAAAAAATCGGTTCGCTGAATGGCTTGCTGGGACTGTTGTCGTACCGCTTCAAGATTCAGCGGCGCCTCGCAACCGGTCAGCAGCGCGGACGCACTCGCAAGAGCGAGCGTGACTGGAACTTTGCCGCGAGGATATTCCATGGGGTATGGCATGTTATGTCACCGTCTTTGTTTTTGTGGAAAAGCGACTGACGGTGGTTCAGCAACGGCTGTGCCAGAACGGATTTAAACGATCTAAGCTTTTGAAAATAAGATTAAAAATGCTTTGTGCTTGGCAGGTTTTGATTTTCGATAACGTGGGATCACAGCGTTGATTTTTATCAAATGATCAAGCGCTGGGCTGGGTTGTCCATTTCGTCATAGTCGGTGTGAAGGAGGTGCAACTTCCATGTCGCAGATACTCTTTGAAGAATCAGCTTTCATCGAGAATGCCAGTTTTTTTAAGGCGATAGGCGAGAGCGGGACGGGTCAGCCCCAGAATTCGAGCAGCCCCTGAGACATTCTGATTCGCCTGTTCCATGGCCTGCCGCATCAGCGTTTCTTCCACTTCCTCCAGGCTGATTCCGCTGTTGATGATATGATCAGACCAGCTTTCCTCCTTGCCGGCAGCCTGGCCGACGCAGACATTACCGTCTGCATCGATTCGTTCTATGGGCATTGGCTCCGATGGAGGAGGCGAGACGAACAGGGCATCCTGACTGATGGATTCGTTGTTGTCAGTTAGGATGACACCGCGCTCGATGACATTCTCAAGCTCCCGTATATTGCCCGGCCACTGATAGTTCATGCACAGCGCCAGGGCTTTGTCCGATAACCCCAGAGTGCGTTTTTCATACTGGGCGTGGAACTTCTCCAGGAAGTGGCCAGCCAGCAAAGGCAAATCTTCAAGTCGTTCCCGCAACGGTGGGATTTTTACCGGGAAAACGTTCAGGCGATAAAACAGGTCGGCTCTGAAACGGCCGTCCTCGACCGCCTGTTCAAGGCTCTCGTTGGTGGCGGCGATCACTCGAACGTTGACCTTTCGGGTGCGATTGTCGCCCACTCTTTCAAGTTCACTTTCCTGTAATACTCTGAGCAGGGTGGCCTGGGCTCGGGGAGTGAGCTCCACAACCTCGTCCAGAAAGATGGTTCCACCGTTGGCGCGTTCGAAACGCCCTTCTCTCGACTGGTTCGCACCCGTGTAGGCGCCTTTTTCAACGCCGAAAAGTTCCGCCTCAATCAGATCCGGCGGAATGGCCGCGCAATTCACGGCGATGAAGGGCCCATCAGCCCTTGCGCTTCGCAAATGGACGCTGCGAGCTATTACTTCCTTGCCGACGCCTGTCTCGCCCAGGAGAAGTACCGACACCTTTCCCTGTGCGGCCTTGTCAATCATCCGGCACACCTTGTTATAGGCTGCGGACTGGCCAATGCCGTAATACTGGCCTTCTTGCCGCTGAAAGGAGCTTCGCAAGGAGTTTAATTGTGCCTGACGATCGTAAAGCTCTTCGATGATCGGATCCGCTTTGAAGTAGCGGGAGAACTCTTTCCCGTCCTTCCATTGCTCCGCAGGTTTACCCTCGATCATGCATTTTTCATCGCCACAGCCCCGGCAGCTGACTTCCCGGAAGATGATTTCCCGGCCCATGAACGATGAGGTATAGGCGCAGGCATACCCCAGCAGTACCCAGCAGGCCGGTTCTTTCATAAGACCCAGCTCGGTCTTGCAGATCTCCACTTCCCAGGAGTCGATCCATTCAAGGCGTCCGTAAAAATCTCCGGTTTCCTGGTCCAGATCGATCTCCAGGGGAACGACTTTCACCATACCCTTCAGCGAGTGAAGTTGCGGACCGGCCAGAAAAATATCCAGCTCACTGCAATGAGGCCTCAGCTTGCGGGCCAGCTCAGCATCCTTGAGCCCAGAGAGATAGCCAAGCCTTAGGAAGAATCCCTTGGCTCTCTCAATGCCCATGCTATTAACGATCTCGCGACGGAATGCTGCCAATGAACTGAGATTCATCAACAGCATACGCTGTTCGCCAAACCAGATTTTGCCCTCCGTGGATTGAAACTGGATCTGGTCCTTGAGATCCCTGAAGTCTGAATAACTCAGCTGTGGCTTGTAGCTTGCAGCCATGGTGTTCACCCCTTTTGTTGTTGTCGGCGGGGACTGCTCTTTTCGGAGAGCCTGTTGGCATTTCGCTTAAATAGTTAATACCTGATCGATGTCACAAATCAACCAAATGATAAAAAACTGCTTGCAGCAGGGCGAGATCAGAGCGTCTCAGCATTTGGTTATTCGGGCGGGGGAAATTGATCATTTAGTAAAAAGATAGCCGCGGAAGCAGCAGGTATTCTCCAAGAACTATTCACGCTGATTCATTTCGAATGACTGATAACTGTTTGAAAAAACAGTTGGATGGATATTTGCGCTCGGCTTTTTGACGGGTTTGGCACACGCGTTGCTCGTCCCCTCCCAGACAACAACAAACCCAGTGGTGCAAATCATGACCAGCGAGACACGAGCCAAATCCTTTGACGAGATGACCCGCTATATCCGGGTTCGCAGCGAGCCGGGCGACAAATTCGTGGAATTCGACTTTGCCATCGGTCACCCGGAGCTGTTCGTCGAACTGGTTCTACCCAGGGAGGCGTTCGAAATCTTCTGCAAGCACAACAACGTGGTCCACATGGACTCCGACATGATCCGCCAAATCGACGAAGACATGGTCAAGTGGCGGTTCGGGGAGCGCGGCCAGCGTTAATGAGCAACATCCATCAACGTTCTGTTCCACAAAAACAACACGGTAAGGTTGATATGACTATCGAAATAAAGACCAACTCGGTGGAGCCCATCCGTCAGACCTACGGCCACATCGCACGCCGTTTCGGAGACAAACCCGCCACCCGCTACCAGGAAGCCAGTTACGACCTGGAGGCGAAAACCAATTTCCACTACCGCCCCCAGTGGGATCCGAATTACGAGCTCAACGACGAGCGGCGTACCGCGATTCGCATGGAAGACTGGTATGCGGTGACTGATCCGCGCCAGTTCTACTACGGGGCATACGTCGGCAATCGCGCCAAGATGCAGGAGGCCGCCGAGACCAGCTATGGCTTCTGCGACAAGCGTAACCTGCTGACCCGTCTGCCGGAAGAAACCCGCACCATGCTGCTGCGTCTGTTGGTTCCCCTGCGTCACCTGGAGCTGGGCGCCAACATGAACAACAGCAAAATCGCAGGTGAGGCCACCGCAACCACGGTATCCCAGATGCATATCTACCAGGCCATGGACCGTCTCGGTATCGGCCAGTATCTCTCGCGAATTGCCCTGATGATTGACGGGACCACCGGTGCCGGGCTCGACGAGTCCAAGGGTTACTGGATGGACGATGCGCTCTGGCAACCCATGCGCAAGCTGGTGGAAGACACCCTGGTTGTCCAGGACTGGTTCGAGCTGACCCTCATTCAGAACGTGCTGATGGACGGCCTGCTGTTCCCGCTGGTTTACGAAAAGATGGACCAGTGGTGGGAAGAGCAGGGTGCCGAAGACGTTTCCATGCTCACCGAGTTCATGCGCGACTGGTACAAGGATTCCCAACGCTGGACCAACGCCATGGTCAAGGTGGTTGCCGGCGAAAGCGAAGCCAACCTCCAGCAGCTCCAGACCTGGGCCGACCAGTGGGAGCCGGAAATCTACAACGCCCTGAAGCCGCTGGCGGAAGCATCCGTTGGCGTGGAAGCCCTCGATGAGGTCAGGGCGCAACTCGCCACCCGTCTCAAGAAGTTCGGGCTCAACACCCAGGGAGTATCGGCATGAGCCAGCTCGTATTCATCGCATTCCAGGACAACGACAACGCCCGCTACATGGTGGAAGCCATTCAGGAAGACAACCCTGAAGCGGAGGTTCAGCACCAGCCGGCAATGATCCGGATCCAGGCCGAAAAGCGCCTGGTGATCAACCGGGAGACCATGGAAGAAAAGCTGGGCCGCGACTGGGATGTCCAGGAAATGCTTATCGATGTCATCAGTATTGGCGGCAACGTCGACGAAGACGATGACCACTTCATCCTTGAGTGGAAATAATCGGGAGACACATCATGGCTGTTAAAAACAAAAAGTTGAACCTGAAAGGCAAGTACCAGTACCTGACTCGGGACATGGCCTGGGAGCCCAGCTACCAGAAGAAAGAGGACATCTTCCCGGACGAGCAGTTCGAGGGTATCAAGATCACTGACTGGTCCCAGTGGGAAGACCCGTTCCGTCTGACCATGGATGCCTATTGGAAGTACCAGGCGGAAAAAGAGAAGAAGCTGTACGCAATTTTTGATGCCTTTGCCCAGAACAACGGCCATCAGAACATTTCCGATGCCCGCTATGTCAACGCCCTGAAACTGTTCCTGACCGGCGTATCACCGCTTGAACATGCGGCGTTCCAGGGTTATGCCAAAGTAGGCAGACAGTTCAGTGGTGCCGGTGCACGCGTGGCCTGCCAGATGCAGGCCATTGACGAGCTGCGTCATTCCCAGACCCAGCAGCACGCCATGAGCCACTACAACAAGCACTTCAATGGCCTGCACGATGCTGCCTACATGCACGACCGGGTTTGGTTCCTGTCGGTGCCCAAGTCGTTCTTTGACGATGCTCGCTCGGCCGGCCCGTTCGAGTTCCTGACCGCTATCTCGTTCTCCTTCGAGTATGTGCTGACCAACCTTCTGTTCGTGCCCTTTATGTCCGGCGCCGCCTACAACGGCGACATGGCCACGGTGACCTTTGGTTTCTCGGCTCAGTCTGATGAGGCGCGGCACATGACCCTGGGCCTTGAGGTGATCAAGTTCATCCTGGAGCAGCACGAGGACAACGTGCCCATCGTTCAGCGCTGGATCGACAAGTGGTTCTGGCGCGGGTTCCGCCTGCTCAGCCTGGTCAGCATGATGATGGACTACATGCTGCCGAACAAGGTTATGAGCTGGGCCGAGGCCTGGGAAGTCTATTACGAGCAGAATGGCGGTGCCCTGTTCAAGGATCTGGAACGCTATGGTATCCGTCCGCCCAAATACCAGGACGTGGCCAACGATGCCAAGCATCACCTGAGCCATCAGCTGTGGACCACCTTCTACCAGTACAGCCAGGCCACCAACTTCCACACCTGGATTCCGGAAAAGGAAGAAATGGACTGGATGTCCGAGAAGTACCCGGAGACTTTCGACAAGTACTACCGTCCCCGCTACGAGTACCTGGCGAAAGAAGCCGCCGCTGGCCGGCGCTTCTACAACAACACCCTGCCGCAGCTATGCCAGGTGTGTCAGGTACCCACCCTGTTTACCGAGATGGGTGCGCCCACCAAGCTGAGCCATCGTCAGCTGGTGCATGAAGGCGAGCGCTACCACTTCTGCTCCGAAGCCTGCTGCGACATTTTCAAGGATGAACCGGAGAAGTACGTCCAGGCCTGGTTGCCGGTGCACCAGATCTACCAGGGCAACTGTGAGGGTGCCGACGTCGAGACAGTGGTGCAGAAGTACTACCACATCAATATCGGCGAGGACAATTTCGAGTACGTAGGGTCCCCAGACCACAAGCATTGGCTTTCCATCAAGGGCCAGAAACCGGCTGACCAGAGTAAAGACGCAGCCTGACAGTGACCCGGGAATCGCCCGGCTGCCTGGGGCGTCGGGCGAACCACGCACAAAAACAACAAGGTGACCACCATGAGTGTTAACGCGTTATACGACTACAAGTTCGAACCGAAAGACAAGGTTGAGAACTTCAATGGCATGCAACTGCTGTATGTCTACTGGCCCAATCACTTGCTGTTCTGCGCGCCGTTTGCGTTGCTGGTGCAGCCGGATATGACGTTCGGCGATCTCGTCGAGACCGTTATCAAACCGGCAGCTGCCGCCCATCCGGATGCCGCCAAAGCCGACTTCCTGAATGCCGAGTGGCTGCTGAACGATGAACCGTTCACGCCGCGGGCTGACGCCAGCCTGAAAGACAACGGCATTGATCACAAAAGCATGCTCACGGTCACCACGCCGGGGCTGAACGGCATTGCCGACGTCGGTTACTGAGCGGGGAGAAGTGCCATGAGTCATACCGTGACTATCGAGCCTATCGGCGAGCAGATTGAAGTGGAGGACGGCCAGACCATCCTCCAGGCCGCGCTCCGCCAGGGTGTCTGGCTGCCCTTCGCCTGCGGTCATGGCACCTGCGCAACGTGCAAGGTCCAGGTGTTGGAAGGCGACGTGGAGATTGGCGACGCCTCGCCCTTTGCCCTGATGGACATTGAGCGGGACGAGGGCAAGGTGCTTGCCTGCTGTGCCACCGTTGAAAGTGACGTGACCATCGAAGCAGATATCGATGTCGATCCGGATTTCGAGGGATACCCGGTGGAGGACTACACCGCTACCGTGACAGACATCGTCGACCTGTCGCCCACCATCAAGGGTGTTCATCTGAAGCTGGACCGCCCCATGACGTTCCAGGCCGGCCAGTACATCAATATCGAATTGCCGGATGTGGACGGCCCCCGGGCTTTCTCACTGGCCAACCCGCCCAGCAAGTCCGACGAAGTGGAACTGCACGTTCGCCTGGTGCCTGGCGGTGCTGCCACCACCTACATCCATGAACAGCTCAAGGTCGGCGAAGAGCTGAACCTGTCCGGCCCCTACGGGCAATTTTTTGTCCGCAGCTCCCAGCCGGGCGATCTGATCTTCATTGCCGGCGGCTCCGGCCTTTCCAGCCCGCAGTCCATGATTCTGGACCTGCTGGAGCAGAACGACGAGCGCAAGATCACCCTGTTCCAGGGTGCCCGGAACCAGGCCGAGCTTTACAACCGCGAGTTGTTCGAGGCGCTGGCCAGGGATCATGAGCACTTTACTTACGTGCCCGCACTGAGTGATGCCGACGACGACACCGATTGGCAGGGCTTTCGGGGCTATGTCCATGAAGCCGCCAAGGAGCACTACGACGGGCGGTTTGCTGGCAACAAGGCCTACATGTGTGGACCGCCCCCGATGATTGATTCCGCAATTACCGCGTTGATGCAGGGACGGTTGTTCGAGCGGGACATTTTCATGGAGAAGTTCCTGACGGCTGCAGATGGTGCGGAAGACAACCAGCGTTCGGCGCTTTTCAAGAAGATCTGATGCGGAGGAAGCATGGCGGTATTCCATGTGGTCAACCGCACGACCGGCGACCGGTTCCGGTGTGAGGAGGACCAGAGTGTTCTCAAGGCCATGGAGCTGGTTGGCAAGAAGTGTGTCCCGGTGGGTTGCCGGGGCGGTGGCTGCGGGTTTTGCAAGATCCGCGTTGTTGAAGGCGAGTTCCGGTGCGGAAAGATGAGCAAGGCCCACTGCCCCCCGGAGGCTCTTGATAAAGGGGAAGTCCTGGCCTGCCGGATCTACCCGAGAACCGATTTGATGATCGAGTGTATGCCGCAACCTGCAGCGCCACTCGCCGAACAGACAAAAACAAAACCGTAGAGGTAATCGTCATGAAAAAAGGTGTTATGCGTCCTGGTCACGTTCAGATTCGCGTTCTGGACATTGAAGAAGCGGTAAAACATTACACAGACCTGATGGGCCTGATTGAGACAGACCGCGACGAACAGGGTCGGGTTTATCTGAAGGCCTGGACCGAAGTGGACAAGTTCTCCGTGGTACTGGTTGAGGCCGACGAGCCCGGTTGTGATTTCATGGGCTTCAAGGTTGTGGATGAGGCAGCGCTTGTTCAGCTGGAAAAAGACCTGGTGGCTTACGGGCTGGATGTAGAGCAGATTCCCGAAGGCGAGCTGAAAGACTGCGGCCGCCGGATCCGCTTTACCGTGCCTTCGGGCCACGCGTTCGAGCTATACGCCGACAAACTCTACACCGGCAAATGGGGTGTTACCGAGGTTAATCCCGAGGCCTGGCCCCGTGGCCTTTCCGGCATGAAGGCGGTGCGATTTGACCATTGCCTGTTCTACGGGCCGGAACTGGCGGCTGTGTATGACATCTTCGTGAACGTGCTCGGGTTCCATCTGGCCGAGCAGGTGCTGGACCCGGAAGGCACCCGGATTGCCCAGTTCCTGACCGTGTCCATGAAGGAGCACGACATTGCTTTCATTCACCATGAAGAGAAAGGCAAGTTCCACCACGCGTCCTTCTTCCTCGAAACCTGGGAAGACGTCCTGCGGGCCGCAGACCTGATTTCCATGACCGATACCTCTATTGATATCGGGCCCACACGGCACGGCCTGACCCACGGCAAAACCATCTATTTCTTCGATCCGTCGGGCAATCGCAACGAAGTCTTCTGTGGCGGTGACTACACCTATCCGGACCACAAACCGGTGACCTGGCAGGCGGAGCAGCTCGGCAAGGCCATCTTCTATCACGATCGCCAGTTGAACGAGCGGTTCCTGACAGTTCTGACCTGACACCATCCAGCAACAGGATTTAGCAGCAATGAAAGAGATCAAACACTACATCAACGGTCAGTACGTGGGCTCCGCCAGCGGCAAGCTGTTCGACAACGTGAACCCCGCCAACGGCAAGGTCATTGCCAAGGTGCACGAGGGTGGTCGAGACGAAGTCGACGCCGCTGTGAGGGCAGCCCGGGCGGCCTTGAAAGGCCCCTGGGGCAAGATGACTCTGGACGAGCGCACCCGCATTCTGCATCGGGTGGCCGATGGCATCAACGAACGCTTTGAGGAATTCCTGGAAGCCGAGTGCCTGGATACCGGTAAGCCGAAATCCCTGGCTAGCCACATCGACATCCCCCGGGGTGCGGCCAACTTCAAGGTGTTCGCGGACATGATCAAGAACGTGCCCACGGAATCCTTCGAAATGGCCACGCCGGACGGCGCGGGTGCCCTGAACTACGCCGTTCGCCGTCCCAAGGGTGTGATCGGTGTGATCAGCCCCTGGAACCTGCCGCTGCTGCTGATGACCTGGAAGGTCGGGCCGGCCCTGGCCTGTGGCAATACCGTCGTCGTCAAACCGTCGGAAGAGACACCGACCACCACCGCCCTTCTGGGCGAGGTGATGAGGGAAGCCGGTGTGCCGGATGGCGTCTACAACGTTGTTCATGGCTTCGGTGGTGATTCCGCTGGCGCCTATCTGACCGAGCACCCGCAGGTTGACGGGTTCACCTTCACCGGTGAGACCGGCACGGGTGAAGTCATTATGAAGGCGGCTGCCAAAGGTATCCGGGATATTTCCCTGGAGCTGGGCGGCAAGAATGCCGGCCTGGTATTCGCCGATTGCGACATGGACAAGGCCATCGAGGGCACCATGCGCTCTGCTTTTGCCAACTGTGGCCAAGTCTGCCTGGGTACCGAGCGAGTTTACGTTGAGCGGTCGGTTTTCGACGAGTTTGTCGGTCGCCTCAAGGAAGCCGCGGAAGGTCTGAAGATTGGCCCGCCTGATGATGCAGAAGCCAACCTGGGGCCGCTTGTCAGCCTCGAACACCGCGAAAAGGTGCTCTCTTACTACCAGAAAGCCGTCGATGACGGAGCAACCGTTGTGACCGGTGGTGGTGTTCCTGAGATGCCTTCCGAGCTGGCGGGCGGAGCCTGGGTCGAGCCCACCATCTGGACCGGCCTGCCGGACGATTCGGCGGTCGTTACGGACGAGATCTTTGGACCCTGCTGCCATATCCGCCCGTTCGATACCGAAGAAGAGGCAATCGAGCTGGCCAACAGTCTCCCCTACGGCCTGGCATCAGCAATCTGGAGCGAAAACATCACCCGCGCCCATCGCGTCGCGGGCCAGATTGAAGCCGGCATTATCTGGGTAAACAGCTGGTTCCTGAGAGACCTGCGGACACCGTTCGGTGGCAGTAAGCAGTCAGGGGTCGGTCGTGAAGGTGGTGTGCACTCCCTCGAGTTCTACACCGAAATGAAAAACATCTGCGTCAAATTGTGAGGGCGTCATGAATGCACCTGTAGACAGCCCTGAAATCGGGCGTGAAATTGTTGCCGCAGGCTACCGCACCAACGTGCACGACCATGGCGAAGGCGGTTTCCCCGTGATGATGATTCATGGCTCCGGCCCCGGTGTGACGGCCTGGGCAAACTGGCGCCTGGTGATTCCGGAACTGGCCAAACACCGTCGCGTTGTGGCGCCGGATATGCTGGGCTTCGGCTACAGCGAGCGCCCGGAAGACCAGATCTACAACCGGGAGCGCTGGGTCAAGCACGCCCTGGGCGTGATGGATGAGCTGGGCCTGGAACAGGTCGACCTAGTGGGGAATTCCTTCGGGGGAGGTTTGGCCCTGGCGCTCGCCATTGAGCATCCAGAGCGGGTACGCCGCCTGGTGCTGATGGGCTCAGCAGGGGTCAGCTTCCCGATTACCAAAGGCCTGGACGAGGTGTGGGGGTACGAACCTTCGCTTGAGACCATGCGCCGTTTGATGGACGTGTTTGCCTTCAACAAGGGCCTGCTGACCAGCGAGCTGGCGGAGATGCGCTATCAGGCCAGCATCCGGCCCGGTTTCCAGGAGTCGTTTTCGGCCATGTTCCCGGCTCCTCGTCAACGTTGGGTCGATAACCTGGCTAGTAACGAAGACGACATCCGGGCGCTTCCCCATGAAACCCTGATCCTCCATGGCCGGGAAGATGAAGTCATTCCTCTCGACGCCTCTTATCGACTGGCTGAACTGATCGACCGCGCCCAGCTGCATGTATTCGGTCGCTGTGGCCATTGGACCCAGATTGAGCATGCCGGCCGGTTTGCCCGGTTGGTCAATGATTTCCTGAACGAGGCCGATCAGGCCGCTGCCGGAGGTAACTAATGGAACAGACGAAAATTCACGCCTTTGGCGACGAGCTCTACCAGGCAATGATGAAAAGGGAAGCGGTCAGCCCGCTGACCAGCCGTGGTGAGGATATCACCATTGATGATGCCTACCACATTTCCCTGCGCATGCTGAAACGTCGTCTGGCGGATGGCGCCTCGATTATCGGCAAGAAAATTGGCGTTACCAGCAAAGCCGTACAGAACATGCTCAACGTCCATCAGCCGGATTTTGGCTATCTCACCGACGACATGGTGTTCAACAGCGGTGAAGTCATGCCCATCAGCGACCGGCTGATCGCGCCGCGCGCAGAGGGCGAAATTGCCTTCATCCTGAAAAAGGACCTGACCGGTCCGGGCGTGACCAACGCCGACGTTCTGGCGGCCACGGAATGCGTGATGCCCTGCTTCGAGATTGTCGATTCCCGCATCCAGGACTGGAAGATCGCCATTCAGGACACCATTGCTGACAACGCTTCCTGCGGTCTGTTTGTGCTCGGGGACCAGGCGGTATCGCCTCGCAAGGTGGATCTGGTTACCTGCGGCATGGTGGTCGAGAAGAACGGCAGTGTGATCAGTGCGGGCGCCGGGGCAGCGGCCCTGGGTTCGCCAGTGAATTGTGTCACCTGGCTGGCGAACACGCTGGGTGAGTTCGGTATTTCCCTTAAGGCCGGCGAAGTCATTCTTTCCGGCTCGCTGGTACCCCTTGAGCCGGTCAAGGCCGGTGATTACATGCGGGTCGACATCGGCGGCATCGGTAGCGCATCCGTGCGCTTCGCATGACCGAAAAGAACAATGAGGAACAGGCTATGAGCAAGAAAATCAAGGCAGCGATCATCGGCTCGGGCAACATCGGCACCGATCTGATGATCAAGATCCTGCGCAATGGCAAGCACATTGAAATGGGCGCCATGGTCGGTATCGATCCGGAATCGGACGGTCTGGCCCGGGCTGCCCGCATGGGCGTGGCCACCACCCACGAAGGCGTCGACGGACTGGTAAAGATGCCGGAATTCGCCGACATCGATATCGTATTCGATGCCACCTCCGCCAAGGCCCATATGCACAACGAAGTGTTCCTGCGCGGCCACAAAGAGAACATCAAGATCATTGATATGACCCCGGCAGCGATCGGTCCCTACTGTGTGCCGGTGGTGAACCTTGAGCAGCAGCTCCAGGAAGGCAACGTCAACATGGTCACCTGTGGCGGCCAGGCCACCATTCCGATGGTGGCCGCGGTATCACGAGTCGCCAAGGCCCACTACGCGGAGATTGTCGCGTCGATTTCCTCGAAGTCCGCCGGCCCTGGCACTCGCGCCAACATCGATGAGTTTACCGAAACCACCTCCCGGGCTATCGAAGTGGTGGGTGGTGCCCAGAAGGGCAAGGCCATCATCATCCTGAATCCGGCCGAGCCGCCCCTGCTGATGCGGGACACCGTATACGTGCTCTCGGATGCGGCCGACAAGGCCCAGGTGGAAGCTTCCGTGGAAGAGATGGTCAAGGCCGTGAACAGCTACGTGCCGGGCTACCGCCTGAAGCAGAAAGTGCAGTTCGACGACATCCCCGAAGACCAGCCCATGAATGTCCCGGGCCTGGGCCGCTTCAGCGGCCTGAAGACCTCCATCTTCCTGGAAGTGGAGGGCGCCGCCCACTACCTGCCGGCCTATGCCGGTAACCTGGACATCATGACCTCCGCCGCTCTCGGTACCGCCGAGCGCATCGCCGAATCGCTGGTCAACTGAGGAGGGTATTCCCATGACATTCAATCCCGGCAAAAAACTCTACATCTCCGACGTGACCCTGCGAGACGGCAGCCACGCCATTCGTCATCAGTACTCCATCAAGAACGTGCAGGATATTGCCCGTGCGCTGGATAAGGCCAAGGTGGACTCCATCGAAGTGGCCCACGGCGACGGACTGCAGGGCTCCAGCTTCAACTACGGCTTTGGTGCCCACACCGACCTGGAGTGGATCGAGGCGGTGGCCGAAGTGGTTACCCATTCGAAGATTGCCACCCTGCTGCTGCCCGGCATCGGCACCGTCCATGATCTGGACAACGCCTACAACGCCGGCGCCCGGATTGTGCGCGTGGCTACCCACTGCACCGAGGCGGATGTGTCCAAGCAGCACATCGAACACGCCCGGAAGCTGGGCATGGATACCGTCGGCTTCCTGATGATGAGCCACATGCAGACCCCGCAGGGTCTGGCTGAGCAGGCCAAGCTGATGGAAGACTACGGCGCCACTTGCCTGTACGTGGTCGATTCCGGCGGCGCCATGAACATGAACGACATCCGCGACCGGTTCCGGGCTCTAAAAGACGTGCTGAAACCCGAAACCCAGACCGGCATTCACGCCCACCACAACCTCGCCCTGGGTGTAGCCAACTCCATCGTGGCGGTGGAAGAGGGCTGTGACCGGGTGGATGCCTCCCTTTCCGGTATGGGCGCCGGCGCTGGCAACGCGCCGCTGGAAGTCTGCATCGCCGCCTTCGACAAGATGGGCTGGGAGCACGGCACCGACGTGTACGCCCTGATGGACGCCGCCGACGACATCGTGCGTCCGTTGCAGGACCGCCCGGTTCGTGTGGACCGTGAAACCCTGGCGCTGGGCTATGCCGGTGTGTACTCAAGCTTCCTGCGCCATTCCGAAGTGGCGGCGCAGAAGTACGGCCTGAAGACCGTGGATATTCTGGTGGAGCTGGGCAAACGCCGCATGGTGGGTGGCCAGGAAGACATGATTGTGGATGTGGCGCTGGATCTGCTGGCGGCACAGAAGGAGCAGAACGCATGAGCAAGACATTGAGCCGTGAGCAGGTTCTGGCCCTGGCGGAACACGTGGAAAACGCCGAATTGCAGGCCCATGACATCACCAAGGTCACCAACGACTTTCCGGACATGACCTTCGAAGATGCCTACGACGTGCAGTGGGAGATCCGCCGTCGCAAGGAAGCCCGTGGCAACAAAGTCGTTGGCATGAAAATGGGCCTTACCTCCTGGGCCAAGATGGCCCAGATGGGAGTGGAGACGCCGATCTACGGATTCCTGGCGGATTACTTCAGCGTGCCCGACGGTGGAGTGGTGAACACCAAAGAACTGATCCACCCGAAGATCGAGGCCGAGATCGCCTTTGTCACCAAGGAGCCGCTGAAGGGCCCTGGCTGCCACATTGGACAGGTTCTGGCCGCCACCGATTTCGTGATCCCCGCGGTGGAAGTGATCGATTCGCGCTACGAAAACTTCAAGTTTGATCTGGTGAGTGTGGTGGCAGACAACGCCTCCTCGACCCGCTTTATTACCGGTGGCCAGATGGCTGATGTCGCTGATGTGGATCTGAAAACCTTGGGCGTGGTGGTCGAGAAGAATGGCGAAGTGGTAGACGTTGGGGCCGGTGCCGCGGTTCTGGGCCATCCGGCTTCCAGTGTCGCCATGCTGGCCAATTTGCTGGCAGAGCGCGGTGAACACATCCCGGCTGGCACCTTCATCATGACCGGCGGTATTACCGCAGCCATCACGGTTGAGCCCGGTGACAACATCACGGTCCGATACCAGGGCCTGGGTACGGTATCCGCACGATTCGAATAAGGAGGTTTTATGCCTGTCGCCCAGATCAACATCCTGGAAGGCCGGTCTGATGAGCAAAAGGAAGCGCTCATCAGAGAGGTCACCGATGCGCTTTGCCGGTCGCTAGGGGCGCCTGTAGAGAGTGTCCGGATCATCATCAATGAAATGCCGAAGCAGCATTTCGGTATCGGTGGTCAATCCGCTAAGAAGCTGGGGCGCTGAGTCCCAGCTTCTGGACAGGCCCGTTTTGGAGGAAATCGTGGACAAGCTGCCGGTATTATTTGTCTCATGTGATGCACGAAGCCTGGAGGCTCAGCGACAAGCTGGTTCCGGACCAGCGAGGATGATCTGGGGGCAAAGTGTCAGGAGTGTCTTGCTGTTAAGCACGGACACAAGTCTCCAGGCGCCGGAGGTCACCCACCTGAAAGGGGATCATGAGCGTTCGGAGCGTGTCTTTTCTCTGCTCAGTTCCCGGGGCTTTGCTCCGGGTTTTCAGGATGAAACGTGTGAGGGTAGAGAGAATTTTCTTCGGGCGTTGCTTTCCGAAGAACCGGCGGACCTCTGTGAGCTCCGACTTAATACCGGGATGAGTGAAGGAGAGTACCGGCTTGTCGGGCAATGTCTGGAAACCATTCGGGAGCAGGGTGTCCTCGTGATCTGTCTGGATGACAAGCGCGAAAGCCAGGTATCGCTGCATGACCGGCACCTGCGTGAGATGATCAACGGCTGGGTTCAGGACCAGCAGTGGGGTTCCGCGATCTCGGTCAAGGGCGGCCTGTCCGGTAACAGGCATAACCGTAAACTGGAAGATCCAACCGTGTGCCTCCTCAACGCCGCGTTTACGCTTGGCGGATGTAAATTCCCTCAGCGGATGTTCAGCAGCGGTATGAATAATGCTGGCCAGATGCTGTCCGGATTTGGCTGGATGCGGTAATCCCAATGGCCGGGAAACAGTTGCTGTCGATGCCATTGCGCGATCTTGCTGATGGGCTCCGATCCCGGGACATGACAGCGGAGTCTCTGGTTGAAGCCTCGATAGAAGCCAGCAAGGACTGTGATAACCGAGCCTATATCAGCTGGCGCCCCGAGCCGGCATTGGAACTTGCCCGCGCCGCTGATCAAGTCAGGGCTGCCGGTGGTTCCACCGGGCCTTTGATGGGTATACCGGTATCGGTAAAGGACATGTTCGGGGTGTCGGGTTTTCCCACCTACGCCGGTTGTGCGAGAGCCTTGCCGAAAAGCTGGGAGGCTGAAGGGCCTCTGGTTCGAGCCTTGCAATCCCAACTTGCTCCGGTGGTGGGTAAAACCCACTGCGTGGAGTTCGCTTTCGGGGGGCTGGGAACAAACGCCCATTGGCCAACCCCCCAAAACCCCTGGTGCAAGAATGAGCATCGGGTGCCTGGCGGGTCGAGTTCAGGTGCCGGAGTGTCTTTGATCAATGGAACCGCGGCGCTGGCTCTGGGCACTGATACCGCCGGCTCTGTGCGTGTTCCTGCAGCAATGACGGGTGTGGCCGGCCTCAAGACCACAGGCGGGCGCTGGTCCACCCGCGGAATTGTTCCGCTGTCGAGCACCCTGGATACACCCGGTTTGCTGGCCCGTCGTGTTGAGGATCTGGCCTTTGCGTTCGAGGCGCTTGACCCGATGTTAGCTCGCAGAGGCGCCGGGATACCTGCCAGCCCGGACCTGTCCCATTTGACCCTGGGGGTTCCGGATGGTTTTTTTTGGGAGAATTGCAGTCCCGGCATTGCGGAAACTGTCGAAGCATCCCTTAAACAGCTTGAAGCTGCCGGCGCCCGGCTGGTGAAGTTTGAGTTGTCCGGTCTGGCAACGGTTCATTCAATGTTCCTCAAGGGCGGCGTGGCAGCACCGGAACTGGCGGCTTTAATCAGGGAAGAGCTACCGGATTACAGATCGTCGCTTGATCCCGATGTGGCGGCCAGGCTTCACAAAGCCGAGGGATTACCCGCGTGGGAGTACATTCAACGCCGTACCCTGATTGATCGTTTGTCTGCTCAGGCGGCCGAAGAACTATCAACAGTGGATGCTCTTCTGACACCGACGGTTACGCTTACGCCGCCAACCGTGAGCAGTCTGGCGGACCCTGATGCCTATGTAGCGGCCAATATGCAGGTTCTGCGCAACACAGCCGTGGCGAATTATCTGGGCCTGTGTGGGCTGAGTTTGCCGGTCGGTTTCGATTCGATGGGTTTGCCGGTAGGGCTTCAATTGTTGATGGGGCCCTGGCGGGAAGAGCGGCTGCTGGCAGTCGGTCAGGCCGTTGAGCGCTGCCTCGGCACAGGTCCTGATATAATGGGCCTGGCGCCTGCAGACTAACGGCTTGTCTGCTTCCTCTGGGTGTCAAATTCGGCGGGCATTTTCTGAGCGGTGAGGTTCCCTTGGCAGGTCTGAAGATTTTAATGATGGGTGCCGGTGGCATTGGTGGATATTACGCGGCAAGACTCGCCCAGGCGGGACACGAGCTGGTCCTGACCGCGCGTGGTGATCATCTCAAGGCGTTGAAAACCGGTGGCCTGACTGTGGATTATGAAGGCGAGATTCTGCATCAGGCACTGCCGGCCTTTTCCCACACAGAGCTGATGCAGAAGCATGAACCCGATGACTTTGATCTGATCGTCATCGCCCTGAAGTCCACGGCGACAGCGCCGGTCATGGATGAGATTTCCGATTGGCTGGAGAACGCGTCTGTTCCGATACTGTCGCTCCAGAACGGGGTCGACAACGAGCTGGTGATTGCCGGGGTGGTTGGTGAGGATCGGGTACTGGGTGGGCTTGCGGTGCGCATTGGCGGCCACATTACCGAACCCGGGCATGTGTTCGCCGAGGGCGTTGCCCAGGTTGTGATGGGTGCCTGGCCCAGGCAGCGACCTGACGATCCCCGCGTTTCCCTGCTCAGACGGTTGGAAGCATTGTTCAACGCGGCCGGCATTCCAACCACCGTCTCTGAAAACATCCGTTACGAACTCTGGCGCAAGCTGGTGATCAACAACGGTGTGAATCCGCTGTCCGCCCTGACCGGTCTTGATACCCGGAGCCTCACACACCACCCAGAATTCCGGAAGATTGTCCATGGAATGATGGCGGAAACAGTGGCTGCATCGGAGGCCGACGACGTCAACCTCGGGCCGGAGGATCTGGCCGAGATGTTCGACCTGATCAGCAACTTCAACGCCATCAAGACATCCATGCTGGTCGACAAGGAAAAAGGGCGGCCCCTGGAGCTTGACAGTATTGCCGGCGCGGTCCTGCGACGCTGCGAGCGACTGGGCATTGAGGCGCCCTACACCATGACGGTCAGCGCCCTGCTGAGCCATTCCCAGGGCTAGCGATCCGTCAGCTTGAGCTCGATTCTCCGGTTTCTCTGAAGCGCTTCCGGTGAGGTGCCTTCCGCCACCGGGAAGAACTCGCCAAAGCCGGCAGCTGCCATGCGCCGTTCCGGTACACCCTGGGCGGCGAGATAGCGAACGACGGCGACGGCCCGGGCGGTGGACAGTTCCCAGTTCGAAGGGAATCTCTCGGTGTTGATGGGCAGAACGTCGGTGTGGCCATCAATCCTCAGGATCCAGTCTACGTCTTCGGGGATTTTTGCCGAAACATCCAGTAGCAGGTCGGCGAGCTTGTCCAGTTCCTGGCGGCCTTCCTCGCCCAGTTGGGCCGAGGCGGAAGCAAACAGCAGTTCGGACGGCAGCAAGAAACGGTCGCCGACAATCCGGACGTTCTCGTTACCTGCCAGAATATCCCGCAGACGGGCAAAGAATTCCGACTGATACTGTTCCAGCTGGCTGACCCGCTCCGCCAGCAGCGTATTCAGCCGTCGACTGACCTGCTCCAGTTCCTGCTCTTTCTCGGCGGTCATCTGTTCCTGGAGCTCCAGCGCGGAGGCAATCTGTCTGAGCTGTTCCCGGAGTGAGGCAATCTGGTTGGACAGCCTCAGGATCATGGCCTGCTGGCTGGCGGACATTTCGTCCTTCTCGTCGATGGACTCTTCCATGCTGGCCAGCCGTTCCGACTGGGCATCGGCCATGGCGGTCTGCCGCATCAGCTGCTCGCGGGTGGATTCAAGCTGACCAACCAGACTGTCGTTGCGAGCCTGAACACTGGTCAGCTGTTCTTCCAGCGCCTCGCTTCGACTTTCCTCAAGGCCCAACAGCTCCGAGAGTTCGTTCAACTGGGCATTCAGGCGCGCAAGCTGGGTATCCCGGTCGGACAGGGTCTGGGACAGATAGAGCTGGCTGACCACATACACAAGCAGCATGAAGATCACCAGCATCAGCAGTGCCGACAAGGCATCCACATACCCCGGCCAAACGTTGGTGGTGCTTCGGCTTCGGCGCCTGGATCCGATCATGACAGGTCTTTCTCGCTGTCTACGCGGTCTACAAGATTGGTCACGCCGGTCAGCCACTCCTCAAGGGCGTCATAGAAGCGGTTCTGGGCATGGCCGGCCTGGATGTCGAGAAAACCAAGAATCAGCGAGCCGCCAAGGCCCAGCAGGGAGGAACTGAAGGCCGTGCCCATGCCCTCAAGCGGTGTGAGCAGGCCTTCTTGCAGTTCGGCAAACACCTTGCCGAAATCCTCCTGGCTCATATCAAGGCCGGTGATCACCTGGCCGACCGAGTTGATGGTGCCGAGCAGGCCCCAGAAGGTACCCAGCAGGCCGAGGAAAACCAGAAGACTGATGAAGTAACGGGTGATCTCGCGCTGCTCATCCATACGCGAGTGAATACCATCAAGCACGGTCCGCAGGGAGAGCGTAGACAGAGTGAACCGGTCCTTGGTTGCATCTTCTCCGAGCTGTCTTGCCAGTGGCTTCAGCAGTTTAGGCTCCTGAACCACCGACAGTCCGGCATGCCCGGTCCGGAACTGTGCAATCCACTTTAATTCCGGAAAGAGGACAAATACCTGCCGGTATGTGAGTGCGATACCGACGATCAATACGCCGAGAATCAGCAGGTTGAAAACCCAGTTGGCCATGAAGGCCGAGATCAGAGGTTTGTGGATCAGGGCGCCGACGATGACGACCACGCCGAGGAACAGCGTCATCCAGAAAAGGGTGTGCTTCGGGTTGCTCATAGCGGTGGCCAGCTTTTTTGAGATATTCCTCAAAACGTTAGCACAGATATGAGAAGCTGTTGGCGACAGTAACTGAACTTTAATCGGAGCGCTTCATGGCTGGTCATCTGCCTTTCCGCTTTCGCTTCCGGGTTCGCTATGGCGAATGCGATGCCCAGGGTGTGGTGTTCAACGCCCGCTATGCGGATTTCGTTGATATTGCAGTGAATGAGTATATTCGCACGCTGTTTGGCGACTACCAGCATCTGCTGGATCAGGATCTGGATATTCAGGTTGTGAGTCTCACCGTAAACTGGAAAGCCCCGGCAAAGTTCGATGATGTGCTGGAGGCGCGTATTCGGGCGGGGCGAATCGGCAACACTTCGTTCACGTTGCATCTTGAATTCTTCAGGTATGGGGATGAGGCGTTTATCGCCGATGCCGATGTGACCTACGTGGTGATTCAGCCTTCAGTGATGGGAAAAGTGACGATACCGGATCATATTCGTGAACTGCTGGAGCAGGGCGCTCCTGGCCAGTTGATCAGTCACGCGGGGGAATGAACTCGAAGCGTAAGAAAAAGGCCAGATGAGAATCTCACCTGGCCTTGGGTTCATCTTCCGGTCTTTACCGGATCAGGCCTCCTGCAAAGCCTGCACAACGGCTTTCGCGGCACCCTCGGAGGACGCCGGATTCTGACCGGTGATCAGCTTGCCGTCCACCACGATGTGCGGTGCCCAGTCGTCACCGCGGGTGTAGGTGGCGGTATTTTCCTTCAGCATGTCTTCCAGCAGGAAGGGCACCACACCGCTCAGGCCTACCGCTTCTTCCTCGCTGTTGCTGAAGCCGGTGACTTCCCGGCCGCCAACGATGTTCTGGCCCGGCTTGACTTCCACGTTCTTGAATACGGCTGGCGCATGACAGACGGCACCAATGACTTTGTCCTGCTCGTAAGCCGTTTTGATCAGGGCAATGGACTTTTCGTCATTGACCAGGTCCCACAGCGGGCCGTGGCCGCCCGGATAGAAAATTGCGTCGTACTCGTTCATGTCCACATCGCTCAGCTTCTTGGTGCTGGCAAGGGATTCCTTGGCGTGGGCATCCTGCTGGAAACGACGGGTGGTTTCCGTGAGTGCCTCTTCCGCCTCGCTGTTGGGGTCCACTGGCGGCTGGCCGCCTTTTGGGGAGGCGATGGTGATGTCTGCACCGGCATCCCGGAAAACATAGTAGGGCGCGGTGAACTCTTCGAGCCAGAAACCGGTCTTATGGCCGGTGTCGCCCATCTGGTCATGTGAGGTGAGAACCATCAGAATCTTCATGGTGTCCGTCCTTTCTGTTGACGAATGAATGGCACTTTCGACGGCTATTGGTAAATAACGTGTAGCCGGTTTGGTGAATCACTTACTGACTGATCTGGTAATCGACCTTGTGCCATGGGTGGTTGATTTCAACCGTGATTACGTAAATCCGACGTTCCCGGATCTTGAACCGTCTATACTGGACACACATGACAAGACTGCATAAGAACCTGAAAGGCTCACAGGCAAGGACGACAGGAATGCGAGTGCTAACAGCCGCCCTTCTGATGATGTTGGTGTTTCCGGCTTGGGCCCAGCAGGGCACAGAAACTGTGGAACCTCTGACCATCACCGTGGGTGCCAACCATGCCCCCCCATACCGGATTCTCGAGGGTGGGGAGAGAACCGGCCTCTACGTGGAGATCTTCGAGGAGATTGCCGATCGGCTCGGCTGGGAAGTGCACTACCGGGAAGCCCCGTTCAGGCGCGTGTTGAGAATGGTCCAGCAAGGTGAGGTTGATGTCATGCTTGGTCCTTTGGAAACCGAGGAACGGGCCGAATTGATGGAATTTGTGGCACCGGCGTTTCCGCCAGAACGACGACTTTTCTTTTATCTGAACAAGGAGCACCGCATTGACCGTTACGCCGATCTGTACGGCAGGTCCATTGGCGTGCTGGAAGGCGCGTCGTATTTTCCGAGGTTTGATGATGACGAAGACCTGCTGAAAGAGCCAGCGCCTCGATATGAAAACCTGATGCTGATGCTTCAGAAGGGCCGGGTGGATGTGGTGATTGCGCCAGAACTGGTGGGTTTGTACGCGGTTGAGAAACTGGGTCTGGATATTGAGGTCTCGCCGTTCTTTGTGCCCGGAGAGCGCTCTTACATCGCCGTTGCGAAAAACTCGCCGGTGATTCAGTACGCCGACGATATCCGGGCGGCGCTGAAACTGATTGAAATGGAAGGCATACACGAGGACCTGGTGTTGAAGTATCTGGACCGAGCCGCCGAATGATTCCTGCGCAGTCTGATCTCTGGTTTCTGCCCCTGGGAGGCACCGGCGAAATTGGCATGAACCTCAACCTCTATGGCCACGACGGTGCCTGGTTGATGGTGGATTGCGGCGTCACCTTTCCAAAGCCTGGCCGTATTGCCGCTGACGGAACCGTGCACCACCGGGGGGAACCGCCGGTACAAATGGCGGATCCCGCTTTCATCGCTGACCGCCGTGACCGCCTGGCAGGCCTGATTATTACCCATGCCCATGAGGATCACGTTGGAGCCGTACCCTATCTCTGGCCGCTGTTGCAGTGTCCGATCTACACCAGTCGGTTCACTGCGGAAATTCTGCGACGAAAACTGTCGGAGTTCGATCTGCTGCACCGGGTTCCGATCATTGAAGTGGAGACCGGCCAGAGCAAACAGATCGGGCCGTTCAGCGTGCAGTGGCTGGCGCTGACGCATTCCATTCCGGACCCCAACGCCCTGATGATTAGAACCGCCGCAGGTAACATCTTTCACAGCGGTGACTGGAAGCTGGATGAGCAGCCGCTGGTCGGCCATGGCTATTCGCCACAGACCTTTACCGATCTGGCAAAAGAGGGTGTGAACGCCATGGTATGCGACTCCACCAACGCAACGGTGTCAGGTCACTCGGTGTCCGAGGCGGCCTTGCATACCGGATTGTTGCAGGCTATACGATCCGCTGAGGGGCGCGTTGTAGTGACCTGCTTCGGCAGCAATATTGCCCGCCTGCATACGCTCTCTTCGATTGCGCGACAAACCGGGCGCTATATGGGGCTTTTGGGCCGTTCGCTGATCAATATGAGCGGCGCCGCCAGGGCCGCCGGGCTGTGGGATTCGGCTGACCAGTTGATCAATCCCGCTCATCTTGGCTATCTGCCCCGGGATGAAGTCATGGCCGTGGCCACCGGCAGTCAGGGTGAACCCAGAACGGCCCTGCGCAGACTGGCTGCTGGTACGCATCCGGATTTCGAGCTGGAAACCGGCGATACGGTCATCTTTAGCGCCCGCGCCATTCCCGGCAATGAAGAAGCCATAGAGGCACTCGTGGCGAGACTCAGAGAGTTGGGTGTCCGGGTCATCACCGCCGAAGATGCGGATTTGCCAATTCATGCCTCAGGTCATCCTGCGCAGGAAGAACTGGAGTTAATGTACAAATGGGTCAGGCCTGCCATTGCCATTCCGGTGCATGGTGAGGCTGAACACATGGAAACGCACGCTGACATAGCCAAAGCAACTGGTGTACCCCGGGCCATGGTGGGCAGAAACGGCGATCTTTTCATGATCCGGCCAGTGCCGGGGATACGTCGCCAGGTTGTCGAAACCGGCCGTTTGGGCTGGCATAAAGAAGGTCTTGTCAGAGTTGAATAAGCTATTGTCTTCTGTTGTTGGTAAGTCACTTGTCTTTTTTGCAGCCGCGATGATTCTGGCGCCGGCTAATGCCACGGCAGTAACCCCGTGCAACACACTCACCGTGAGTGGTAATCCGGAATATCCGCCCCTGCTCTGGCGAGACGAGCAAAATCCTGGTTTCCTGAATGGCGCGGTACCAGCTTTGCTCCGGGAAATTACCCAACCCCTCGGCGTAACCGTGGAAGTGAAAGATATCGGTTCCTGGGCCCGGGTCCAACGGATGGCGCGCGAGGGGGAGATTGATATGGTGGCGGGGGCGTTCATCACGTCGGAACGCATTCGCTACATGGATTATCTGCTTCCTCCGATCACGCACTTGCCAACAGCGGTCTGGGTGCCTAAAGGGCGAGAATTTGTCTATCGCCACTGGCCAGACCTGAAGGGCAAGCGCGGTAGCACCCTGATCAACAACAGCTTTGGCCAGAACTTCGACCGGTATGCCGAGCAGAATCTGCGCATTGAAGGTGTCAGGTCCATTGAGCAATCCTTCCAGATGGCATTGATCGATCGTGTTGATTATGTGCTCTATGAAGTCCTTCAGGGAGAGGTGAAACTTGAATACTTGGGCATTGCTGACGAGTTCGTTCCGCTGGAAACGCCGGTCAGCCGTGAGGGCCTTTTTCTTACCTTTTCCAAAGCGTCACCGTGCAATTCCTTTGAGTTGAGAGAGCTTATTGCAGAGCGCCTTTATGAGCTTGTGAACTCCGGCTGGGTCGATGAGCTAATCTTGCAATACAAAGCAAGGTATACGAAGGCGAGTTGATGGGATGTAGCGTCGGCGCGTGAACCTTCAATGGTCATTCGTCGTAAACGAATACAGGCAGTTCCCTCGCAAGACAAATTTTATGAGAAGTATTGCTGGGAAGGAGTCCGTAGCAATGGGAAAGGCAGTTACATCGGACCAAAAGGATTTCGTGTACAGGTTGTCGCTCAACCTTGCCCGCTCGAAGATTGACGAACTGGATGGTTGCATCCATGGGGTTATTACTGAGCTCGGCGATTGGCTGGGAGCTGATCGCGCTTACCTGATCAATTTCGAAGAAGCCACCCAGACAATTTCCATCTCCCATGAGGCCTGCAGAGAAGGGGTCACACCCCAACGGGATGCCATTCAAAATCTTCCGAAGGACCGATATCCCTGGCTTATGGAACAGCTTCAGATCCTTCCGGTTCTGGTGATCCCCGAAGTCGAACAACTTCCCCCCGATGCAGAAGAAGAGAAACTGGAATTCCTTCGTGAAAGTATCCGGAGTCTGGTTCTCATTGGTTTGAAGTTGGAGGAGCAAGTCAGCGGTATTCTGGGGTTCGATTTTCTTGACCATTCCTGTGCACTGGATCCGGGTACAGAGGATTTTATGCTCCAGGTAGGCGAAGTTCTGGGGGCTGCGGTGCACCGACAGATATTGGCCAGTCGCAATGTGCGATTCGAAAACAGCCTCTATCGGTATTCAGACCAGTTTCCGGGGGTTATTTTCCAGTTCAGGATGTACCCCGACGGGCAAACTACGTTTCCCTTCATCAGTGAAAAAGTGAAGGAGCTGTTCGGACTCACGGCCGATGCACTCAGCTTCGATGCGAAGCCCCTTTTAGACCTCATTGATCCAGAAGACAAGAAATCCTTCGACGAAGATGTAGATGAATCAAGGCGGCAAATGACGCCGTTTGAAACAAACTTCCGGGCCAGGAAACAGGACGGAACAACGGCTTGGATGGAAGCGCGGTCGGTTCCTGCCCGGTTGGCCGATGACAGCATGATCTGGTACGGGTACTTCTACGATGTGAGTGACCGCAAGCAATCGGAATCAGAGATAGAGAAACTGGCGTTCTATGACGCGTTGACGGGCCTTCCAAACCGGCGCTTGTTGCGGGATCGCCTGGCCCAGGCGTTAACTGGAAGCACCCGGGATCATAACCACGGCGCCCTGGTCTTTATCGATCTGGATCACTTCAAGAACATCAATGACTCGGCGGGCCATATGACAGGAGATGAGCTGTTGATTCAGGTCGGCAAAAGGCTCAAGCAGACAGTCAGGGAGTGGGATACCGTCGCAAGGCTTGGTGGCGATGAGTTTGTTCTCGTTCTGAAGGGGTTTCCGGCCGATGCTGCCAGCGCTGCGGCCCGTGTGGAAAAGGTCTGTGAGAAAGTCCGGGAAGCACTGAACGAACCCTATGAACTGAATGGCTTTGAGTACACCGGTACGCCAAGTATTGGTGTCACCCTGTTTTTTGATCACGATGATTCCCTCGAAGAGCTCCTTGGTCAGGCCGACATGGCCATGTTTCGTGCCAAGGAAGACGGTCGCAACTGCATCCGTTTCTACGATGCCATGATGCAGAAAAAGGTGTCCGAACGCCTGGCCATGGAATCCGACCTTCGACTGGCCATTCGGAAGAACCAGCTGGCGGTGCACTATCAGGTTCTTGTTGACGAGAAAGGAAAGCCGATAGGTGCCGAGGCGTTGCTTCGGTGGCATTGCCCGGGCCGCGGCATGGTGTCTCCCGCCGAGTTCATTCCGTTGGCAGAGGAAACGGGCCTCATTGAATCGGTGGGCTACTGGGTACTTGAAGAGGTCATGTCCACGATAGCCAGTTGGAAGCAACGCGGCGGTGCTCTGGCACGGCTCCAGGTGTCGGTAAACGTGAGTGCGAGGCAGTTCCATCTGCCGTCTTTTTGCTCAACTGTGATGGCATTGCTCAGAAAAACGGGTGCATCCCCCAGAAACCTGAAAGTGGAAATTACCGAGAGTGCACTGGCTTACGATCTTGATTTGGTGGAGGAAACACTGCGAACCCTGAGAAGCATGGGCATACGCATTTCCCTGGACGATTTCGGCACGGGCTATTCATCCCTTGGTTACCTGAAACGGCTCTCGCTGGATGAGCTGAAGATTGACCAGGGGTTTGTCCGGGACATCCTTGATGATCCCAATGACGCAGCCATCGCCGAGACTATCCTGGCTCTTGCCTCTGCCCTGAAGTTATCCGCGGTGGCCGAAGGTGTCGAGACCAAAGGGCAGTTGGAACGCCTGGTGAGCATGGGGTGCACCCGCTTCCAGGGCTACTATTTCAGCCGGCCACTGCCTGCGACTGAGTTTGAGAGGTTGCTCGAAAAGTCCGGGACAGGTGAGCAAAGAAGGGCTTGGTAGTTCGCATCCTATCTGTATAAACTGGGCCCTTGCGTTTTTCCTGTTTCCAACAATATCGAGAGCAATTTCCCTATGGCAATCTGGACCCGCACCCCCAACATCGAACAACTGGCCAAATCCAGCGAAAACACCGCTGTCAGCTACATGGGCATCGAGTACCTTGAGATTGGCGATGATTATGTGAAGGGTCGCATGCCCGTTGATGAACGCACGGTGCAGCCATTCGGCATTCTTCATGGTGGCGCGTCGGTGTTGCTGGCGGAAACCCTGGGAAGCATGGCGGCCAACTGCTGCCTGAAAGATCCGGAAACCGTCGCAGTGGGGCTGGATATCAACGCCAACCACATCCGTCCGGTCACCAAAGGCTGGGTATACGGCACGGCCAGGCCCATTCATATTGGTGGTGCCACCCAGGTATGGGAGATTCTGCTTGAGAACGAAGAAGGGAAAACCACCTGCATTTCCCGGCTGACCATGGCGGTAACCAAGCGGCCGGGGTGACTAGTGTGATTTATTCCGGGTGCGGTTCAGGGCTTGATTCGCACCCGGCCCCTGCCAAGTGCTTTTGACTCATACATGGCGTTATCGGCCCTGGCCAGAAGGTTTTTGAGATCTGGCTCCTCGGGGTGAAGTGCTGAAATGCCGAAACTGGCAGTTGGCCGGATACGCACGTCACGGTACCGGACTGGCGTTTTTTGCATGAGTTCCAGTAGCCGCTCTGCCAGCTCTGAAGCCTGAACCGCATGAGCATCGGCAAGGAGGATTGCGAACTCTTCGCCGCCAATGCGTGCCGCGATATCCGCCTCACGTACATTGCTTTCCAGAAGCTGCCCGATGTGCCGCAACACCTCATCTCCGGCCTCGTGGCCGTGGTTATCATTGATCTTTTTGAAGTAGTCCAGATCAAACATGATGATCGCCAGGGGCGAACCGTTTCTTCGGGATTGCTTCAAAAGCTGGTTACCCAGTTCGAAAAAGGCTCTTCTGTTTCGAAGTCCGGTAAGATCGTCCTCCAAGGCAGCAGCCCGGGCTTTTTCATGGGCTTCCTTGAGTGCCAGTTCCATTTCTTTTCGCCCGGTGATGTCGGTAGCGATCTCCAGGCGGACCAGCCGGCCATCTATCCAGGGAATTGCCTGATCCCGGCACTGGTACCAGCGTTTATCCAATCGGTTCTGGAACTCCCAGATATGAGGTGGGGATGCTGTTCCTTCGGAATCAATCAGCAGGTGATTGGTGCAGAAGTTACATGGGCTGTCGTTGTTTTGCAGGACTTCCCAACACTTTCTCCCGTCTATAGAGCCCCAGACTCTCTGGCCATAGGCATTCATGTAAAGAAGTTCATACGTCTCGAAATCAGAGACGTAAACCAGGGCGTCCAGATTGTCGAGTATGGCTCTGAGTCCTTCGGGCGGAGTTATTTCCGAAGTACCAGCACCTTCTGGCGTGACCGGAATGTTCAGGGACGGGATGCCGGAATTCATGTTTTGGTGTGCCGCAGATTGTTTGAGGGCAGTATAGCAGGGCATTCCCGGTTAGAAAGTAACAGACTGTCCCTTTTATGTGGCGTCAGTGCCCGGGTTTGGCTTGGTTACAATCAGACCCTGGTCAACAAACTCCTGTAGCACGATGTCGTAGGTGCCGTCAGGGACTTCCCGGGCGATGCGATAGATTTCACCCGCGGCGTCTTCAGGACTGACTTTCAGGTCGACTGTCCGGTAGGGGTTCGTCAGGCTTTTATCGGCCTCCCTGACCAGAAGAACGCAGGGCTTCAGCTTGTGCTCTGGCCTGCTCTCCACAACGATGCCAACCTCGCCGTTCACCATTTCCACGATGGAGCCCGGCGGATACACGCCAATCATCTGGATAAAGGCATCTGCCAGTTCTTCATCGAACTGTGTGCCGCGGTGCTTGTGGATGATTTCCAGCGCCTGCATGGAGGCCCGACCCTTGTCGTAGACCCGGTTGCTGGTAATGGCATCGTAGGTATCCACCAAACCGATGATCTTGGCAAAGTAGGGGATCTGCTGGGCATGAAGTCCGCGAGGGTAGCCAGAACCATCCATCCGCTCATGGTGGCTGAATGCGACATCCACGGCGGTATTCAGGGAGTTGCTGGTACCCATCAGGATAGTGCGGCCGTGGGTGGTGTGGTGACGCATCACGTCGAACTCTTTCGGCGTCAGTGCTCCCGGCTTGTTCAGGATCTCATCGGGAATCCGGGTCTTGCCGACATCGTGGAGCAGGCCACACAGGGCCAGATTGCGGATTTCTCCTTCAAGCAATCCCAGATGCTTGCCAAAGGCCGCCGCCAGAATGGACACGTTGATGCAATGCTCGGCGGTGTATTCATCCTGGTGCTTGATTTTTGTGAGTAACAACAGCGCGTTTTCATTGCGGAGGACGCTTTCCACGCAGTGGTTTACCACTGTCCGGGCATTGTTAAGGTCCAGTGTGCGGCCCACCCTAAGGCCCGACATGATGGACTTGGCGGTCTTCTGAGCCTCTTCGAAGCGTATGATCGCGGTTTCCATCTCCCGGCCAGCGTCGATCTTGTTGATGTATCGAACGCGCTTTCGGGGTGGTACAGATTTAGGAGGATTGTGCACCGGTACGGTCGTCTGTTTCCTGCGGAAGAGTCCCATCAGGCCTGAAGGCTTTCGCCCGTGGCCGTTACCGTGTTGTGGAAGCGGTGCCCCATCGATACGTCCTTCAATGAAGACAAATTCGCACTGTGCCCGCAGCGCATCAATCTCCGTCTGGTCACGAATAACAAACCCCTGAATCAGGAAGTCCGTATCTTCCCAGGGGCGGTCCAGGCGTGTGACGTGCATGCCGATGGCGAGTTCTGACACGTCGATCTGGCTTTCAACAATTTCCTGATGGGGTGCACTCATACTCTAATCCTGAATCCCTGGAGCACTATTTTGAGGCAAAATCGCTCTAACAGGATGGACCGGATTGCAAAATCTGGTCAAATAATGTTCATTCAATGCATTGGCGAACAAGTTCGCCGGTGTTGCGTTGCCGGGCAAGGAGTCGGTCAGAGGGATTTTTCCAATGAATGACCATCGTTCCTTTCATCTGTGGTGGCTGGCTCTGGCAGCGGCTCTTATTCCGCTGTTGACCATACACACCACGTTTACCGTATCGGTGCTGGAAGGGTATGTGGAGCTGTGCAACCCCTACTGGGATAGCTGTACCAGCATCAGTCGTACCGGCCGTCACGGAACATCTTACTTCATTTTCAAAGGTACCATGCTGCCGGCGGCCTTGCTCGGGATTCTGTTCTGGTGGCTCAACGGCCGGTGGTTGCGCCAGCTCGGCGTACATTCGTCCGGGGTTGCCTGGATCCCGTGGCTGGGTATGGTGGCCAGTGTGTCGCTTGCCGCCTATACCCTGGCGCTGGGCCATGCCGGCGACGGCTTCAATCTGGTCCGCCGTGTTGGTGTGGTTCTGTATTTTTCGCTCACCTTCATCTGTGAGTTGCTGGTTAGCGCCGGCTTGCGCAGCCATCCACTTTGGAAACACACGGGCATGAGGCTGTTGAATCTCTGCCAACTGACCCTCGCTGTGGGGATTCTTTCAGTGATCCTGAATGGCGTGGCCCCGGAGTTCTATAGCCGCAAGGACGATGCTTTCGAGTGGATCCTGGCTTTCCTGATCAACGCCAATGCCATCTGGCTGGCGCTGCTCTGGCGCAAGAATCGGTTCCGTGTCCGGCTCTGGGCCGATTCCTAGAGCGGGAGCAGGCCGCGAATGAGGGCTGCGGTTCCGGCGATGGCCGCGATGCCGAGAATGACCGGGCGAAGGCCTTCAAAGGGCATGCGGTTGACGAGTTTGCCGGAAAGCCAGAAGCCCAGGAATACGCCCGGGAAGGTCACTGCGAACAGGAACAGCTCCCGCGTTCCCAGGTAGCCGGAAGCGAGCAGGCCTGACAGGCTCAGGACGCTGGCCGCCAGAAAGAACGCGGACATATTGGCCCTGACCAGAGGCCCCTTTTCATTCTGGTAGATCAAGGCGATCGGTGGCCCACCCACTGCGGTAATCGTGCCCATATAGGTCGAGGCGGCTCCGGCCATCACGCTGTTGCGGGCGTTCAGCGCAGGCTTTAGCCCACCAATGCTGAGCGCTACCCCGGCGAGAATCAGCACACCAAAAATCAGCTCGAAGCCCGCCGTCGAGATCACCAGCAATGTCAGAGCCGCCAGAATTGCGCCGACAACTCCGCCCACAATGGCAAAGCGCACTTCCCGGACCTGCAATGCGCCTCGATTGCGTATCAGCATGAAGACAGTAAGCAGAGTGGCATTCAGTATCAGGGGGCCGGGGACCAACACCGGGCTGATAAGAAAAAGCAATGGCGCAGCCAGTGTACCAATGCCATAGCCGGCCACGCCCTGCAGGCAGGCCCCGGCGAGAATGGCAAGGTTGGCCAGAAGAATCTGTAACAGCGATACATCCGTCAAAGGAAATCACCAGGAAGTCGTTGGAAAAGGCCGGAGCAGTACCGGTCAGATATTGATACACTGCGGGGCCAGGAGCAAAGTCGAAAAGAATGATCCCCGATGACCCAGCAGCCTGAACACCAAAGTTGCCCCTGTGGCAGCGGCAAATCCTACCCCGAATGCTGCCAGCCGTTCCATCAGGATAAACCGGCTCCGTCGCCGGAGGCACTGATGCGGTCCCGTTACGCAGCGTTCGTTCTCGATCTTCCGGATTACCTGCGAGCCACCTGGCACCAGAGCACACGACCACAGACGCTCACTCTGGCAGACTCGCCGGAATGGACCGGTTTGCAGATCCTGGACACCAGTGAGTCGGGCAATCGCGGCAGGGTTCATTTCCGAGCGCTCTACCGCCTGGGTAAAGACTGGGGCTTTCTCGAAGAAAAATCCGATTTCGTTCAGGAGCAGGGCCGCTGGTATTACCTTCGGGGAGACACCAGCGAGGGCCAGTTGAAGCCCGGTCGGAACGACGCCTGCCCCTGTGGCAGTGGCCGGAAGTACAAGACCTGCTGCCTGTAGGTATCCATTACTCGAACGAGGGCAGTTCCGGCTTGGCGACCGGTTTGCCTGCTTCCTGCCAGGCATCGAATCCACCGGCGATGGACTGCACATGCATGTAGCCCATTTCCTTCAGGGCCTTGGCGCTCAGGGCGGCTCGCCCGGATGTTTTGCAGTAGCAGACAATGTTCATGTCGCGGCTCTCAAACGCCGGATCGTTGGTAAACTTGAACTCCAGCAAGCCGCGGGAAATGTTCACCGCGCCCGGTATATGGCCAGCCCGGTATTCATCCGCATCCCGCACATCCAGCAGAAGATCGGCATTCCTGATGGCATCGTCCGCCTGATCCAGGGGCACTTCCTGGATTTCTTTCCTGGCGGCTTCTACAAGGTCATGGGCAGTTTTCATGGCTGAGCTCCTCAAACTTATGGAATAAGGTTATTCCAGAGGATAAGTGATTGGGCCGCAGTGAGTCACCCGCAGATATACGAAGGAGGTCCGATGAAGCAACCCATTACAGGCTATCACAAGGACGAAGAAGACCACTGGGTGGCCCAGTTAGCGTGTGGGCATAATCAGCATGTGCGCCACACGCCGCCCTGGGTGAATCGCCCATGGGTGACTACGGAAGACGGACGGGCATCCATGCTCGGGTTTGAGCTTGAGTGCCGCAAATGCGAAGAGGGGGCGCCGCCTGATTAGAGGCCAGCCTTCCACCATTAGGCCGCCCTGTTGTCGCCAATGGCACAGGCGTATTTCCGTTCATACCGCTTATCTGCCCATCTCCCGTAGATACGCGAGGCAATCTGGAAAATGCCGGGCCACAGCAGGGGCTTGAACAGAAAGCCATAGGGCGTGTGGGACCAGGCCCGAACGTTTGCAGGCAAGCCGATGACCCATTCCCCGGTCCAGGTCATCAGGTGCAGGCGTCGCAGCAGAGCTTCATGGCTCGGCAAATTGCCGCTGCCATCACGCTGTTCGTGGATGTCTGCGAAGATGAGATTGCCACGCTGCAGTTTGCGCAAGGTGCGAATCTCCTTGGCACATAGTGGGCATTGTCCGTCGTAAAACAGGGTGTCATAACGGGGCTCCATCAAGTCCTCCAAGGGTCAGAATCTGTTTCCGGGCGTCCACTTTGCGCTCTTCGAGGGTTTCCAGAATCCCGTCGAGGGCGGCGGGTAAGACCTCCGGGGCCGCCTTGCGGAACTGGTCAAGCAGTTCGATCTGAACATGTAGATCCTGGAAGCGGCCATACAGCTTTTGGCGTGCTTTCATCGTTTTCAGCTCGGACTTCCAGGTTTTCGAGTCCAGCTCCATCAGGTAACGGATTCGCTTGAGTTGCTTGCGAAGCCGATGAATATCCTCATCCGGGGAGGTATGCATCAGCTCAGCGGTCAATTTGTTGAATCCTTTTATACGGCTCTCCACCGCCTTTCGGATGTCTTTTGCCCTCAGAGTCTCCGCCAACTTCTGGAACTTTCGGGACTCAATGAGGTTCAGCCAGTGCTCCATGCTGTCGTGATAGCGCTTGCTCTGCAGGCGCTTGACCAGTTTTTTGTGGCGGTTGGCGGTTTCCTGTTCGAACCAGATCTGCAGGGCTGCCCGGATTTCCGAATTGTCGCCACACAATTCAGGCAAGTCCTGGAGAAAAACATGCAGATCGCGTAACGGTCCCGTCGCACGGGCATGACGTTTCAGGGTTTTAACCGCTTTTGCCAGCGTCTTGTCACCGGTCACTTCCTGCACCGATTCGGCAATGGCCCGGCTGCGCCGAATCGCAATCCGGTATTGGTGCAGGAATTCGTCGTCCAGGCCCAGGATAACACCACGCTCCAGTTGCCTTAGCCGATCATGTTGGTGGTGAAGGGCCTTGGGGATGTCCCTTGCCGGGTCGTCTCCCTCGGTTCTGGCTTTCTTTTTAAGTTTCCGTTCGAAGTGGGCATAGCTGTAATCCTGTGGCGTCATCAGAGCCACCAGCTTGCCCTTGCCCCGGTCTAGCTGGTGCCAATGTTTGATCGGGAGGCGGATGTGAATGAAGCTGGCGGTAGGTAGCTGTTCGGGAGGATGTTTCAGCAGCCACTGGGCCAGTTCCAGCAAGGCAGGATTGTGACCTACAAGCGTGATTCCGGAATCAGCGTCGCGATGTTCCAGCCAGGCGAGCAGACGCCGGTAGTCAAAGGTGTACAGCTCGGCAAGATGCTGGCAGCGCTCGCGAGCAGCCATCTCAGGCACTGCCCCCTCAAGTGTGGCGATGGCGCGGGTGGCATCACTGGTGAAGATCTCGCCCTGGAACGCGCCCGCTGCTTCCAGAGCCTTGCCCAGAGGTACCAGTTGACTCTCGCCCCGGGCGTTCAGTGGCCGCTCCCGGTCACAGAGCGTTTCATCGGCCCAGCTGGATTTGGCATGGCGTACCAGAAACAGGTGCTTCATTGGCCTACCTTCGTAGTGGTCCTTTAGTCTGACGCTTGCTCAAGACATTTACGTTACTGCCGTTACTCTACTTGTCTGAAAACATTGGCGGAAGGTCCGTTTATCCGTAGCGCTGAACACGCGCAGAGAGAGTCAGTGAAATCTCTTTTAACAAACTGGAACAGATCACCTGAGTTGGTCTGTGGATAATCCGCATCAATAGCAAGTTCCCGGGAGTTTGAAAGCATGAATGTTCTGAGCCGGTTAAAAATCCGAAGCCGCTTACTTATCGCCGTACTGATGCCTGTACTGATAACGGCGGCAACCCTCGCTTGGATCACCGCCAATCAGATTCAGGCGAACGGAGAAGCCGAACTCAAACGCCTGGAGACCAGTCTTCTCGAAGCACGCAAGACCGGGCTGCAGAACCTGATTGATGCTGCTGAGGCAGTGGTGTTGGAGGCCAAGAACGACCCCTCAATGACAGAAGCAGAGGCGAAGGAGGCGGCTGCCGCGCGTCTGCGTTCTATCCGTTTTGACGAAACCAATTACGTATTCGCCTACACCCGGGATGTTTTCAACCTGGCGTATGCTCCAGATCCTTCGAAAGAAGGCCCCACGTCAAACCCGGTTGTCAGGAAACTGGTTGGCAATCTTTTCGACGCGGCCCGCGGTGAGGGCTTCTATGGCTATGACTGGATGAACCCGGCCTCTGGCAATGAAGAACCCAAGATGTCCTACTCCACGATCATCCCGGACTGGGACTGGATGATCGGTGCTGGCGTCTACATTACCGACATTGATCGGCAGGTAGCAGCAGCTCGCGAAAAAATTGAAGCCGGTATGGCCGAAACCCTGGGCTTTATCCTGCTGGTGACAGTGCTGGTGGTTGTGATTGCCCTGGTAATCGGCATCTTCGTGGGTCGTAGCGTGACCCGGCCACTGAAGAGCGTGAGCAACATGATGCAGGAAATCGCCGACGGTGAGGGTGACCTGCGCCAGCGACTGCCAGACGAGGGCAATGACGAACTGGCCGAGCTGGGCCGGCGTTTTAACGCCTTCGTGGTCAAGATCCAGGACACCATGCGTGAGGTGGGCGCGACAACAGACCAGGTGGCTTCTGCAGCGGAAGAACTGAGCCGGGTTGCAAACGAGACCCGGGCTTCGGTTCAGGAGCAGGGGTCCGAGACGGATCAGATTGCCTCAGCCATCAACGAAATGGCCGCCACCATCCAGCAGATTTCCGGTAATGCCAATGAAGTTGAAAGTTCGGCCTCAGACGCCGATCGCATGGCCCGGGAAGGTGGCGAAACCATCAGCAGTGCTCAGGGCGCCGTGAACAAACTGTCCGAAGAGATTGAAGATACCGCCCGAAGCATCAATGCCCTGGCGGAAAAGTCCGATGAGATCCAGCAGGTGCTGGATGTCATTCATGCTGTGACTGAGCAGACCAATCTGCTGGCCCTTAATGCCGCCATCGAGGCTGCACGGGCTGGTGAGCATGGGCGTGGTTTCTCAGTGGTTGCGGATGAGGTTCGCCAGCTGGCGAAACGCAGCGCCGAGTCTGCTGATCAGATTCGCACCATGATTGACGGCTTTGTTACCGAATCCAAGGCATCGGTTGAGCGGATGAACAAATCACGCAACCGCTCGACGGAAACCGTCGAAAGAATCAATCATGCAACCAGCGCGTTGCGAACCATCGAAACGTCGGTCGGCAAGATTCATGACCAGGTGACTCAGATCGCCACGGCGTCAGAGCAGCAGAGCCAGGTTGCCGAAGAAATCAACCAGAACGTGGTCCGCATTGTCGATGCTGCCCAGCGCAGTGATACCGGCGTAAACCAGACCAACGAAGCCAGCCACGAACTGGCGCGCCTGGGTGAGAGCCTTCGGGAGCTGGTCGGTCAGTTCAAGGTTTGAGCCGGATTCATGGTGTTCTGCCGATTGGCGGAACACCATGAGGAAGCTATGATGGTTGCGCGAAAGAAATACCTGTTTTCATACCAACAATAATGGAAGCCAACACAATGACAATCCGGAAAACACTGTTTGCGGCCGTGGCCGCTGCGGCTACCGTGTTCAGCGTGTCCTCGGTGGCCGAGGAAAACTATACCTTGCGCCTTGCGCAAACCTGGGGGCCCAACTCTCCGGTACTGGGAGAGACGGTTCAGCACATGGCCGACATGGCAGAAAGCATGTCGGATGGCCGGTTGCAGATTCGTATAGATCCGTCCAACAAGCACAAGGCGCCGTTCGGGATTTTTGATCTGGTGCGTAACGGCCAGTACGACATGGGGCACACTGCGTCCTACTACTACAAGGGCACCATCCCGAACGCCATGTACTTCACCACCATCCCGTTCGGACTGATTGCGCCTGAAATGTACGCCTGGTTCTACCATGGCGAAGGCATGGAACTGATGCAGAAGGTCTACGAGCCGTACGGCATGCTGTCTTTCCCGGGCGGTAATACCGGTAACCAGATGGGTGGCTGGTTCCGCGAGGAAATCAACTCGCTGGAAGACCTGCAGGGTCTGAAGATGCGCACCCCCGGTTTTGCCGGCGAAGTCATGTCCGAGCTGGGGGTTGCCGTGACCAACCTGCCGCCGGGTGAGCTCTATACCGCACTTGAGCGTGGCACCGTGGATGCCGTTGAATGGGTCGGTCCCGCCCTGGATTTCCAGATGGGCTTCCATCAGATCGCCAAGTACTACTATTCGGGCTGGCAGGAGCCGGGCGCGGAAGTCCAGTTCCTGATCAACAAGAAGACCTGGGAAGAGCTGCCAAAGGATCTTCAGGAAATCCTGCGTGTGGCCATGCGCACCGCCGCCTATGACATGTACATCCAGAGCACCCACCAGAGTGGCGTGGCCTGGGATCGGATGAAGGAAGACTACCCGGATGTGACCCACAAGGTGTTCCCGCCGGAAGTCATTGATGCCCTGCGTAGCACCACCAACCGGCTGCTGGCCGAGGCCGCTGAGAACGATCCGCTGGCGAAGGAAATCATCGAGTCCCAGCGCGACTACCTTAAGCAGGTTCGTCAGTGGACCAACATTTCGGACAAGGCCTACCTGAACAGTGTGGCTGAGGACTGAAGCCTGACAATACCTGAGAGCCAGCCAAAGGCTTGAGGGCTTTGTCAGTCAAAGGGGCGCCGGGGCTGTAATACCCCAGCGCCCCTTTTTGTTTGCGTCGGTTTCTGGAAAAATAGGCCGCTCATTCTTTGGGCAGCGCCGATGAAACAGACACTGCTATCCCTGAGCAATCTTTCCAAGCAATTCGGTGGCAAAACGGTGCTCGACGGTCTGGATCTTGAGATCTACGACGGCGAGTTCATTACCCTGCTGGGCCCTTCCGGGTGCGGAAAAACCACCCTGCTGCGGCTGATGGCCGGTTTCGAACATCCCGATGAGGGCAGCATCACCCTGGCGGGACAAGATCTCACCCACACTGCCCCGGAAAAACGTCCGCTCAATACCGTATTCCAGCATTACGCGTTGTTTCCCCACATGTCGGTGTTCGACAACGTGGCCTATGGTCTGAAGATGGAAAAGCGCCCGAAGGACGAGATTCGCCAGCGAGTCGATGAAGCGCTGGCCATGGTCCAGTTGCAGGATTTTGCCCGCCGCAAGCCGCATCAGTTGTCCGGCGGCCAGCAGCAGCGGGTGGCCATCGCCCGGGCAGTGGTCAAGCGGCCGAGGCTGCTACTGCTCGATGAACCGCTCTCGGCCCTGGATTACAAGCTTCGCCGTACCATGCAGGTGGAACTGAAGCGTCTGCAACGAGAACTGGGCATCACCTTCGTGTTCGTAACCCACGATCAGGAAGAGGCCCTGTCCATGTCGGATCGCGTAGTGGTCCTCAAGGATGGCCTGGTGCAGCAGCTCGGCACTCCGCGGGAGGTTTACGAGCGGCCAGCCAACCTCTTTACCGCCCGGTTTGTGGGGGAAACCAATTTTTTCCCCGGCACGGTCGAGTCGGTTCACGATGGCTCTATTACCGTGGATGTCTTTGGCCTCAAACGAACCCTGCGGCGACCGGACTTCGCGGTAAGCGAAGGCCAGCCCTTGAGCGTGCTGCTGCGGCCTGAGGACATCCGGGTGCTGGATCCGGCCGATGCGCAGGGTGTCGCGGGCAAGATTGTCGAGCGTAACTACAAAGGCAGCACGCTGGATTCTGTCATTCACCTGGACGACGGCACCGAGGTATTGGCCAGCGAATTCTTTGATGAGGACGATCCCGCCTTCGATTACCGCCTGGGCGAGCCGGTCAAGGTCAGTTGGGTGGATGGCTGGGAATGGCTGCTGCCCGGCGAAACCGCAACGGAAGAGGAACTTGCGGCCGATGCATAGCGTTATGCAGCAGCCGTTCAAAACTGCCGTCCTGATCCTGGTCTGGGGTTGGCTCCTGTTTCTGGTGTTGGCACCGAATCTCCTGGTGGTAGGCGCCAGTGTCATGACCCGGGATCCGGCAACCTTTCTGTCCTTGCCCCTGAATCTGGATGCCTATCGCCAGCTGTTTGACCCGCTGTATCTGGAGGTTTTTCTCCACTCCCTGTACATGGCGGCGATGACCACCCTGGTGTGCCTGCTGATTGGTTACCCGTTTGCGTGGGCCTTGTCCAAAGTGGGCAAGCAGCGACAACTGATCCTGATCTTCCTGCTGATCGTGCCCTTCTGGACCAATTCCCTGGTGCGCACCTACGCCCTGAAGCTGATCCTGGCTACCAACGGTCTGCTGAACAGCGCCCTGATGTCGATCGGGCTGATTGATGAGCCCCTGCAGCTCCTCTATACCGAGGGCGCGGTAATCATCGGGCTGGTGTATCTGCTGCTGCCGTTTATGATCCTGCCGCTGTATTCGGTGTTCGAAGACCTGAAGCAGGAGTTGCTGCTGGCCTCCCACGATCTGGGCGCGGGTCGGCTGTCCACCTTTATCCATGTGATTGTGCCGCTCACCCTGCCGGGGGTTCTGGCCGGCGTGATGCTGGTCCTGCTGCCCGCCATGGGGCTTTTCTTCGTGCCGGATATTCTTGGCGGTTCGCGCAATCTGCTGGTGGGTAACGTGATCAAGAACCAGTTCCTCGATGCCCGCAACTGGCCCTTCGGGGCGGCGGCCAGCATTGTACTGACCCTGACCATGGCGTTCCTCATGTTCGCCCATCGCCTGAGTAAACGGCGAATCGGCGAGGAGGGTGCCTGATGACACGATGGTTGCCCCGGACCTATCTCAGCCTGGTCTACATTCTGCTCTATGTGCCCATCGTGGTGCTGGTGGTGTTCTCATTCAACGAATCCCGCACCGGTTATGCCTGGGGCGGGCTCAGCCTGCGCTGGTATGAGGCGCTGTTTGATAACCGGGCCATGGTCAATGCCATGTGGAATTCCCTCTGGCTGGCGCTGTCTGCCGCCACCGTGTCCACGGTGATTGGCGCCCTGACCGCCCTGGCCCTGCATCGTTACCGGTTCCGGGGCAAGAAGCTGCTCAATGGCATGCTGTTTGTGGTGATGATGTCGCCGGAGATTGTCCTGGCCATTTCGTTGCTGGCCCTGTTTCTGTTGGTGGGGCTGCAGCTCGGCTATGTATCGCTGCTACTGGCTCATGTCACCTTCTGTCTTCCGTTTGTGGTGATCACGGTGATGGCGCGGCTGAGCGGATTCGATGAGAGTCTTCCAGAGGCCGCCCGGGATCTTGGTGCTTCTGATTTCACCATGACCCGTACCGTGCTGATCCCGGTGATCATGCCGGCATTACTGGCAGGCTGGCTGCTAGGGTTTACACTGTCCCTCGATGATGTGGTAGTGAGTACTTTTGTGAGTGGCCCGAGCTACGAGATTCTGCCCCTGCGCATTTACTCCATGGTGCGTGTGGGCCTGAAACCCGAGGTGAATGCCCTGGGCACACTGTTGCTGGTGTTTTCACTGGTTATGCTGATGTTGTCTCAATGGATTCTGATAAGGAGCAAACGATGAAGAAACTGGCACTGGCCGGCTTGCTGGCAGTGGGATTGACGGGGTGCAGTTCTGAGGAGCCCCAGGTTCTCAACCTCTATAACTGGTCCGAGTATATGCCCCAGGAAGTGCTCGACCGCTTCACTGAAGAAACCGGTATCCAGGTGGTCTACACCACCTACGACAGCAACGAGGCCATGTATGCCCGCTTGAAATTGCTGGATGACAGTGCAGCCTACGACCTGGCGGTACCTTCTACCTACTACGTCAGCAAGATGCGTCAGGAAGACCTGCTGCTGCCGATCGATCGCAGCAAGATCGAGGGCTTCGATAATCTGGACCCGGAACTGGTGAACCTGGATATTGATCCGGAGAACAAATTCTCCGTCCCGTACCTCTGGGGTACCACGGGGCTGGCCGTGGACACCGCAGACATCGAAGGTGAGCCTGTCACTGCCTGGGAAGACCTGTGGGAAGACCGTTTCGATGGCCGGGTGATGCTGACCAACGACATGCGGGAGGTTTTCCACGTTGGCCTGCGGGTATTGGGCTATTCCGGCAACAGCACCAATCCGGATGAAATCGAGGCGGCCTATGAAAAGCTGTCCGAGCTCATGCCCTCGGTTCGTACTTTCAATTCCGATGCGCCCCGCATGCCTTACCTGGAGGGTGAGACCGACGTGGGTATGATCTGGAACGGCGAAGCCGTGATGGGCAAGGACACCATGGAGTCGCTGGAGTACGTCTATCCGGAAGAAGGCATCATTGCCTGGCTGGACAGTTTCGTGATTCCGAAGAACGCGAAGAATCCGGAAGCGGCCCACCAGTTCATCAGTTTCGTGTTGCAGCCGGAAATCTCCGCTTTGATCAGTAAGGAGATCGGTTATGCCACTCCGAACCTGGCAGCGCGGGACTTGCTGCCGGACGAAGTGGCGAATAACCGGGCAAGCTATCCGAACGCCACCGATATGATCAACGCGGAGTTCCAGACCGACATCGGCGACGACGCCCTGCAGGTCTACGCCAAGTACTGGGAAATGTTGAAGTCTGGCCGCTAAGCGCGCGGATTGTTAATGGTCCTGAAAAAGCGGAGGCTGCGGCCTCCGTTTTTTTGTATCGGGTTTCACAAAACTGCAATACATGGTCTATAACTTCCTGATAACAAATGGTTAGCAAACTTCTGAACTTGCCATCAGTAAGGACACGTTATGATCATGCCCTCTCGCTCGACACGGAACCGTGCTTTTTTGCTGTCTGCAGCCCTTGCCACCACAGGTTTTTCTGGCAGTACCCTGGCTGAAGAGCTGCGCCTGATTACCTGGGGTGGCTACGCCCCGGATGATGTGGTCGCCCAGTTTGAGGAGGAGACCGGCATCGATGTGAAGGTGACCCTCTCCAACAATGAAGACATGATTTCCAAGCTCCGTGCCACGGGCGGTGCCGGGTTTGACCTGGCCCAGCCGAGCCAGGACCGGATTGTTGGTGTGCAGCGCCAGTTCAATATCTACAAGCCGATCGATTTCAGCCGGGTGAACACGGATCAGTTGCAGCCGTCCATGGTCAAGGCGACCCAGGATTCCACCGAACTGGATGGCCAGTTTTATGGAGTGCCCTCGGTGTGGGGAACCAGTGGTCTGATCGTGCACAGCTCGGTAGCGGATACCGTGTCTGACTATACCGACCTGTGTGATCCTGCTGTCGAAGGACAGGTCAGCTACCGCCTCAAGCGACCCACACTGATCGGTTTTGCCTTTGCGATGGGTCTGGATCCGTTCGCAGCCTACGATGACCGGGACCAGTACGAGTCGATCATGGCAAAGGTTGAGGACAAACTGATCGACTGCAAAAGCAATGTGAAAACCTACTGGACCGGTGGCGACCAGTTGCTGGCCCTGCTGCGTACCGGTGAAGTGAAAGCGGCCATGGCCTGGGATGCCGGCGGCTGGAAGCTCAATGCCGAGAACCCGGACATCCGGTTTGTGGCCCCCGAATCCGGTGCCCTGGGCTGGATCGATACCTTCGCGATTCCCCGCCGTAGCGAGAACGAAGAAGCCGCCTACAAGTGGATCAATTTTGTGATGCAGCCGGAGATTGCGGCCCGTATTACCAATGCGTCAGGCAACTTTACCGCCTCAAAAGGTGCCGATGAGTTTGTCAAAGCTGATCTGAGGGACGCTTACCGCGAAAGCTTTGATGAAGCCGCCATCAACAATATCAAGTGGTATCCGCCGGTTCCCCCGGGACTGGAAACCATGGAAGGCCAGGTGCTGGATCGCGTCCAGGCCGCGAACTGATCCCTATGGGAATGGATTCGGATCTGTTCTGTGAGGGACTGGTCCGCCGCTTTGGCAGCAGTGCCGCGGTGGACCATGTGTCCCTGGACGTGCCTGCGGGCACGTTTTTCTCCATTCTTGGCCCCTCCGGTTGCGGCAAAACCACTCTCCTGCGACTGCTGGCCGGTTTTGACAAGCCCGATGCAGGTGACATCCACATCCGTGGCCAGCGCATGAACGATGTGCCACCAAACCGGCGGCCCGTGAACATGGTGTTCCAGCATCTGGCCCTGTTCCCCACCATGACCGTGGGCGACAACATCGGTTACGGGCTCAAGCGCCGGAAGATGCCACTGGCAGAACGTCGAAAGCGCATTGCCCGGGTGCTGGAGCAGGTTGGCCTGCCGGATCTTGAGCACCGAAATCCACAGGAGCTATCCGGTGGACAGCGACAGCGGGTGGCGCTGGCGCGCTGCCTGGTACTGGAGCCCACGCTTCTGCTGCTGGACGAACCCCTCGGCGCCCTCGATCTGAAACTCCGTGAGCAGATGAAGGTGGAGCTCAAGCACCTGCAGAAGCAGTTCGGCACCACCTTCGTGTACATCACCCACGACCAGTCGGAAGCCATGGTGATGTCGGATCAGGTGGCCGTCATGCGGGACGGGCGGTTTGATCAGGTGGCGCCACCGGAGGAACTTTACCGGGAACCGGCCACACCCTTCGTAGCCGGGTTCGTCGGCGATAACAATCGCCTGTCCGGTGAGCTGGTAGCGGTGCGGGATAATCTGGCAGACATCCGTCTGGATGACGGTGTTCTGGTTCAGGGACGGGTGGCATCGGACAACCTCAGAACCGGCCATCGGGCCGAACTGTATATCCGGCCCGAATCGCTGGTGCTGTCAGGTGATGCCCTCAGTGCCGGTTTCTCCTCGATGCAGGCGAAAGTGCGAACCACCCTGTTCGATGGTGCCAACAGTCGGATTGAGGCAGAGAGCTGTGGCCAGCCGGTGTATGCCCGCCTGCCCCAGGATGGTTCGGCACCCCGGCTGTCTGCCGACAGTTCAATCCGGCTGGCCTGGAATCCGGCTTTGGCCAGGGTCTTTGGAGCCGACAGTCCGTGAAGTCATCGGTCAGTCGCTTATCCCTCTGGTTGCTGCTTACCCCGTTCCTGCTCTGGATTGTGTTGCTGGTGTTGTTGCCCCACCTCCAGATGTTGCGGGTGTCGTTCCAGGTGCGGGAAAGCTGGGACACCATTGCCTGGGGCATTGAGCAGTATCAGAACTTCTTTACCGAGTCCTATTACTGGCGAACGTTCGTGCGTACCGGGGTGATGTCGTTGTTCACTACCTTTTTGACGCTGATCATCGCCTTCCCCATTGCCTGGTACATAGCCCGTCTTGCGAGGGGGCGCTCCAAGGGCATTCTGTTTCTGGCCTGCCTGATTCCGTTCTGGGCGAGTGAGTTGGTACGTACTTACGGCTGGATGATCCTGCTGCGTGAAAGTGGCCTGTTCAGTTCCTGGCTACAGGCCCTGGGCTGGGTGGATGGTCCGGTGGAAATGCTCTATAACGACGTGGCGGTCATTATCGGTCTGGTCTACAACGGGCTTCTGTTCATGGTGGTGCCACTGGTAACCACCCTCGATGGCATGGATGAGAACCTGGTGGAAGCCGGCTACGACCTGGGTGGCGGCCACGGTACCGTATTGCGCGAAATCGTTGTGCCCTGGGCCATGCCCGGCATTGTTTCCGGCTGCATCGTTGTGTTCATGCTTACCCTGGGTAGCTATCTGACCCCGGTGCTCATGGGCGGGAAGGACAGCGCCTGGTTTACCGAGAAGATCTTTACCCAGTTCATTACCCGCTTTAACTGGGAGCAGGGCGCCGCACTGGGTGTGCTGCTGCTGGTACTCTCTTCGGTCATCGTCTGGCTCGGGCTGAAAATCTCCGGCCAGTCGTTGCGCAAGGTGATGGGATGAGGGTGAAGCCATGATCCGTTCCGTCCCCCGGTCCCGTCTGTTCGATTGCCTCTACCTGGCGTACCTGGTGGCGTTTTTCGTTTACCTCGCACTGCCGCTGCTGGTTACAGCCGTGTTTGCCTTCAATGACGCGCCGTTTCCGTCGCTCCCATGGAAAGACTTCACTCTGGACTGGTATTTCGCCGATGGCAGCGAGGGCCGCACCGGACTCTTCCACGACGATGGGCTGCTTACGGCGCTCTGGGTCAGTGCCAAAATTGCGTTCTGGGTAACGCTGGTGAGCGTTGCCCTGGGGTGTGTTAACGCCGTGTTGTTCGAACGGGTACAGTTCCGGGGCAAGGAGTTCCTGTACCTGCTCATGTTGCTGCCTTTAGTGATTCCCGGTGTCATTCTGGGGGTGTCCATACTGGTGTTTTACAGCGGCATGGCCAATGATATGTCGGCCGCCTGGGGTATCGAACTGGACCTGTTCTGGCCCGGTATGACGCTGGTGGTAATGGGGCAGGTGACCTTCATCGCGACTCTGAGTACGTTGGTGATCGCTGCCCGTCTTCGCAAGTTTGATCCCCAGCTGGAAGAGGCTGCCCTTAACCTGGGCGCCACGCCCCTGGTGGCCTGGTTTACCGTTACCCTGCCATGGTTGTTGCCATCCATTTTCGGAGCGGCCGCCATGGCCTTCCTGATGTCATTTGAAAACTTCAATACCACCGTTATGCTGACAGGTAGTGATACACCATTGACGGTGGCCCTCTTCAATCGCCTTCGGGAAGGGTCGACGCCCGTGCTCAATGCGGTGGCACTGTTGCTGATGGTGGGCTCTGCGCTCCTGGCGTTGCTGGTGATGGGTCGCTCCTCACGTTAACGGTGTTCGCCGCCATCATGGGATAACGCGACCCGATTGAGCCGGCAGTCACCGGGAGGTCTCATGAAATTTATTTTCGAAGTGCATATCCGGGAAGGCCATACTGCCGAGGAATACGCGGATGCCTGGGTAAGAGCGAGCGAAATTATCCAGCAGGCGCCGGGGGCCCGCGGCACCGAGCTGCACCGCAAGATTGGCGACCCCAATACGCTGATTGCCATCGCCTCCTGGGAGAGCAAGGAACAGCGGGATGCCATGGAAGGGCAGCATAACCCCGAGGTGGCCGCGATCATCCGCAGCGCTGCGCCTTTCGTGGATATCAAACCCATCGGTGAGTTTGAGGACCCGGAATGGGTGGTGGAGCCGCCTCGATCATCGCATGGTCACGAATCGCCTTGAGCGCACCGGTCGTATGCCCCGAAAGAGTGCTCCGGATTTTCGGGGACTGGACTATAATCAGATCTGATCGCCCCACAACTCAGGTTTGCCTTCCTGATGCCACAGATTAGCCTGCTTCGTCTGGTTACCGCGTTTCTGGCCTTGATACTGCCTGCACTTACCTATGGAGCGTCTCAGCCGGTAGCCGAAGGTTGGGAGTATCGCTGGGGTGATTCTCCCTTTACCGAGGACGGTGTTCCGGAGTGGGTGGTGCAGGATGCACCCGAAAAGTGGCAAAGCATTGGTTTTCCCTCCAATCCACCCGGCCGTGAAGGGCGTGAGAATGTCTGGTTCCGGGTCACCCTGCCAACCGGCGAGTGGCAGGAGCCCGTCCTTTACATCTTCAGTGTCGATCTGATCGTTCAGGTCTGGGTTGAGGGTGAAAAAATCTACCAGTATGGCGAGTTTGATGACCAGGGCCGGGGCCGGTTTGAGGGCTGGCCGTGGCATGAAATCGTGCTGCCGGAGAACTATGAAGGCAAGCCGGTGTATTTCCGGATTTTCTCCAATTACACGGATATCGGGCTGTGGGGCGAAGTCTCCATCATGGATCATCCGGATCTGGTTCTCTACATTCTCAAGAATTCCCTCGAAGCACTGGTAATAGCGGGTTTCGCCACCTTGATTGCGTTGTTGGCGATCATCTTTGCACTGTTACAGGCGGAAAAGAAAACCTTTGCGACTATCTCTCTGTTCACTCTCTCATCTGCCCTGATGCTGGTTTCTGAGAGCCAGGCCAGTCTACTGATTGCTTACCAGCCGTTGATGTGGGATTACCTGGCTGCCGGCTCCTATTACATGCTGCCGGTGGCCCTGGCACTGCTGCTGGAGCAATGGCTGACCAATCATCGCCCCTGGGTGATAAATCTGATCTGGAAAGTGCATCTTGTTTACCTGGTGGGTGCGTTGCTGGGCGCGCTGGCGGGTGTGTTTGATCTCTCATCCACGTTCCCGCCATTTGATGCCATGTTTCTGGTTTCTCTGGTTATTATTTTTGCCGTCGTGCTTCGTCGTATCGGTAAAATGTTGCGCGAGCAACAGGTACTGCTGTTGGCCTTTGGCTTTTTCTGTGCGCTGCTGATTGTGGATATGGCAGTGGCCCATGGTGTGCTTCCCTGGGGCCGGGTCCCGGTCAGTTGGGGAATGCTCCTGTTCTCTCTGGCGGTGGTGGTTATTTCACTCTGGCACTACGCAGGCACCCAGGAGGCGTTGAAGCGGCTGAACGTGTCACTGGAAGAAAAGGTTGCCGAACGTACCGCCAAGGCGGAGGCTTTGGCCCGGCGCGAGCAGGCGCGGGTCCGGATGCTGACCTTTGAAAATGAGAAAAACCGGATTCTGGGCGACGTGATAACCGAGCTTCAGGACTGTCTGGGCCTGAAGCAGGCGTTCGGGTTGCTTATCCGGGCGCTCCCGGATATTTGCAGCCCGCTTAAAGGCGCCTTTTATCAGCGGGGCTCAGACGAGCGGTATGATCGGGTTGCCGTCTGGGGTTTCAGTCGCCCGGTTCCGCTCCCGGTGATTCTGGATGCCCGCAAAGGCCTCCCGGAGCCCTCCAGGCTGCCGCAACTGAAACAGTGGCAGGGCGCCGAGGGGGAGGGGAGAGAGGCTGAGAGCAGTACCTTGTGTTTCTGGGTGAATGTGGAGTCAGCCAGTGCCGGCAATGTGACTGAAGGTGTGCTTCTGCTCGAGGGCGATGGCGTTTTCGGTAAGGCAGAGAGCGAGTATGGCTCGGCACGTCTGCTTACGGCACTGGATCAGGCCATTCAGAGAATCGGTATCACCCTCTCAAGCATTGCCCTGCGGGAAGAGTTGCAGAAGTTTTCCTACGAGGATGCACTCACCGGACTGAAAAACCGCCGCTACTTTGATCAGCTTTTCGAACATGAAAGCGCCGTGGCGCAGCGTAATGATTTGTCGCTATCCCTGTTGATTGTCGACATCGATCACTTCAAACGGTTCAACGATACCCACGGCCACGAAGCGGGAGACCATGCCCTGAAGATCGTCGCTGGCATTCTTCAAAAGCAGTTCCGGGAGAGTGACATAGTTTGCCGGTACGGCGGTGAAGAGTTTGTGGTGGTCATGCCGGGAGCAACCTCCGAAGCAGCCCGGGATAAAGCGAACCAGCTGTGCGAAGCCGTTCGCAAGGTGCCTATTATTCATCGGGAGCAGGATCTTGGGGCACTGACGGTCTCGGTGGGCGTTGCCAGCTGGCCTGACGATGCTGAAAAGCCACTACAGATTCTGACCCTGGCCGACAAGGCGCTATATCGCGCCAAGGAAGCCGGCCGTAATCGGGTCGAAATCTCGGTTTAGACGGTCACACCACCAGGACCGGGCACTTGGCATGGGACGCAACCCGGTGGGAAACGCTGCCAAGGAACATGCCATCCTTGTCACTGTGCGTTCCTTTGGTGCCTACGACAATCAGGTCTGCGCCCTTGTCTTTGGCAAAATCGATGATAACTCTCGACGGCCTGCCCGCCTTCACAAAGCCCCGAACGTGGGTGGCGCCACGTTCCTTGGCAAGTTCCTTTGCGTGATTGACGACTTCCTTGGCGTATTCCGACAGCACCTTGTCCGGGATATCCATGTCGTCCGGGCGTCCTATCGACAGCGACGCCTCAAACAGGCTGTGGTGTTTGTAGACGCAGAGGAGAAAAATCTCTGCGTCGGTCAGTTTTTGCAGTTCGATGGCCTTGGTCAGAGCATCGAAGGAGGTCATCGAGCCATCGACTGCCACCAGAATCCGTTTGAACATCTTGCTCTCCTTTGTATTCACCCTTCAGGGTGATCAGATCACCTGAAGGCCAGGTCGCGCAGGAACAACGCAATTTGCGGGAACGCAATCAATAACCCGGCAGCGGCTATCAGCATGATTACGAACGGCGGCGTGCCGCGAATAACCTCCAGATAGGGGCGCTTGAATATCGCGATGGCGGTAAAGATGTCACAGCCGAACGGCGGCGTTGCCGAGCCGATGGCTACCTGCAGGGTAATGAGCACGCCGACCAGTACCGGGTCGATGCCCGAGGCCTCGATGGCTGGTGCAAAGATTGGCGTCAAAACCAGGATCACCACAATCGGGTCAACGAACATGCAGGCAATAAAGAAGGCGATACAGATGGTAATCATCACGCCTATCGGGCCCATGTCACTGATTCCGACCGCGTCCAGAATAGCCTGGGGGATTTGGGCAAAGGAAATAATCCAGGAGAAGCCGGTGCCCACGGCTACCAGAATAAATACGACAGCGGTGATCAAGCCTGTGGACTTCGCGATCCGATAGATGTCAGCAAGCTTGAGTGATCGGAACACCACGAACTCAAGCAGGAAGGCGTAGAGTACGCAAACTGCTGCAGCCTCTGTCGGACTGAAGATACCCCCGTAAATGCCGCCCACGATAATGACCGGGAAAAACAGCGGCCACAAAGCCTCGCGCATGGCTACGGCTCTCTGGCTCCAGGTGGACTTCTCCTCGGTCGGAAGGTTGTTGACGCGAGCATAGATCAGGCAGTAGATCGAAAACATTATCAGAATCATCAAGCCTGGCCCGATACCGGCAATGAACAGCTCGGCAATGGAGGTCTCCGAAATAACACCGTAAATAATGAAGCCGATGCTCGGGGGTATCAGAAACGCAATGTCACTGGAGTTGATAATCAGCGCGAGCGAGAACGGATCCGAATAGCCGGCCTTGAGCAGTTTGGGCCGCAACGGCGAGCCAACCGCCACAACCGTTGCCTGGGTAGAACCTGATACGGCACCGAAAAGGGTGCAGGAGGTGGCGGTACTGATCGCCAGACCGCCTTTTACGTGGCCGATGAACGCCATGACCATATTGATCAGGCGGTCAGCGGATTGACCGCGAGTCATGATGTCTGCGGCGAGAATGAACATCGGGACGGCAATGAGAGAGGCTGGCCGGATGCCACCCATCATCTGCTGGACGAAGGTGCCCATCTGGCCGAAGCCATCAAACATCATTACAAAACCGACCACAGCGCCGGTGATCAGGGGAATCATCATCGGGAAGCCCAGCAGCAATAGCCCGATCATGATCAACATCATTATAGTTGCCATGATTTCTTATCCTTCCTTTATGTCAGCTGCAGGGTTCATACTTCCGATTCGGTATCCGCGTAACCGTCTACCACCCCGGTAGAGAGGTACACGTCCTTGCTGGTGAAGTTCTTGATGGCCGTAAGGAGGTACTGAATTCCCGTAATGGCAAAACCGATGGGCACCCAGATATAGATCCACCAGATTTCAAAACCCAGCGCAGGCAGAATGCGGCCCCGGCTGTACAGGGTCTGGATATATTCGAACGAGTGATAGCAAAGGAAGAACATAACCACCGAGGTGAACAAAGCGATGATGATCATCAGCACTTTTCGCCCCTTGACCGGAATGGCGTCGTATATTGCAGACATCCGGATATGCCTGCCATGGCGCGCCGCATAGCCGATGCCGGCAAAGGTGATCAGGATAATGAGAATCCGGTTGATTTCACCGGAGAAGAAAAGGCCTTCGCCGAACACATACCGCGCAATAACATTCACACAGGTATTGATGGCCATCAGGATGACGCCAACGGCCAACATGAACGCCTCGACCTTGGCAATTATTTCATCGATGGTTCCAAGAAATCCGGGCAGGCCGGACTCGTAGATGCCGGTATCGTCTTCAAGATCCGGGGAATTCTCGGACATGGGGTCTGCTCCAGAGAATGTCGCTCCCGGCCGGTAGGAAGTCCCCGGCGGGGCGGGGTTAGTACAGCTACCCGCCGGCCGGAGCCGGCGGGAGTGGTTCCATCAGGTTCAGTTGTTCTGAACTTCTTTGAGGTCTTCCTTGAACTGGTTCAGCAGTTCTTTGCCGCTCTCGCCAGTCATTTCGATGAACTTCTCTTCAACCTGGGGCGCACGGGCCTTGAAGGCTTCGATCTGCTCATCGGTCAGACGGGTAACGGTGACCTCATCGCTGGCTTTCTTGATCTTGGCCAGGGCTTCATCGGCAAGACCGTTGATGTGCACGATGATTTCTTCAAAGGCATAGTCAGCGGCGTCTTGCACCAGCTTCTTGTCTTCATCAGACAGGCCGTTGTAGAAATCCTGGTTGGCCATCATGGCAGTGGTGAACCAACCGTGCTTGGTGAACACGAGGTTCGGAGACACTTCGTACAGACCGCCGGACTCGATCCAGAAAATGGGGTTTTCCTGACCCTGGATCATGTTGGTCTGCAGTGCGCCGTACACTTCGCCCCAGGGCAGCGGTGTGGGCGTTGCGCCGAAGGCAGAATAGGTTTCTGACAGAAGAGGGTTGGTCATGACCCGGATCTTCTTGTTGTTGAAGTCCTCAGGCTCAGTGACCGGCTCGTCCACGGTCACAACCATTTCACCTTCCGGGTACATCTTGAGGAGCTCGAGGCCCTTCTCTGCGTATAGCTCCGGGAAGTCCTCGTTGATGGCTTCACTCGTGCGGAAGAACTCGATAACCGTATCCATGTCGGTCGGCATCAGGTAAGGAATGAAGAAGATCTGGGCTTCAGGAATCAGGGAACCGGTAAAGCCGGGCGACTGGTTAACGAAGTTGAGGATGCCCGCCTGGGTCTGCTCCATGATGTCATCGGACTCACCCAGCTCGCCAAAACGGTAAACCTGCAGGGTGTGGTCGGAATTTTCCTCGATGTATTCCTTGAACTTGTAGGCGAACACATCCTGTACGTCGCCCTCGTATTCCTCGTGCGCGTACCGCCAGTTTGCGGCGTTTACAGAATTCGCCATGGTCATCGCAGCGAACGCGAACGCTGAAATTCCGGCCAGTTTTTTGAACTTGCTCATGCTGCTCATCGGGTTTTCTCCGTTCGTTTTTTTGCTGAAATTTATTGTTACGTTAATAAAGACTGGCAAAACAAAGTGGTTTTCGCAAGAAAATGGCCAAAACAATAAATTCCGAAGCGGTCGTTTCCCGATTTCGCAAGTTCATGAAATCACGGTTGATTCATATCTGAAAGGCAGGTTTGGAGGAATCCGCGGAACTCACTGACAACCCGATCGAGACTGTTTTCCAGCCGGTGGCCATCGGGCAGAACCAGTATGGGAAGGCCCTGCTCCCGTGCCAGGTCAAGCACCGGAGCGACCGGCACTACGTCATCCTCCCAACCGTGGATGATCTGGCAGTGGCGGGCCCGGATGATCGGGCTGGACTGGGGGTACCGGGTCATGGCAAGGGCTGGCGCCAGGATAAAGCAGCCCAGAACCGGAGTGTCAGAACTGGTTTGAGCGCACACCCAGCCGCCCATGCTGGAGCCGGCCAGTATGGTGTTTGCCGGATTGGCGCCGCTCTGAGCCATGGCCTCCTGCATTTGTTTCAGGCGGGTAGAAGGATCCTTGGTACTCCTGTGATCAATCGCATGGGCCTTGATGTTCGGGAAGGTTTCGGCTTCGGCTTTCATGGCCTGGATTTTCGTGCTGCCAGGGCCGCTTTCCAGGCCGTGGGAGAGGAAGACATGGATCGGGGTATCGGTCATGATGAAAATGGCTCCTGCTTTGAACACTGTTTACCCGGGATGATGAGCAGCCGAACCCTTTATGTCCACTTTGCAGGCTGAGCCAGCCGTCCGGTCGGCGCGTATAAAAAACAGCGAAGCGAACAGGGAAACGGGATCCATGAAACACCTTAAAAGCCTTCTGATGATGCCGGCAGTGGTTGCCAGCCTTGTGGGCGCGCCTGTGGCGCAAGCCGAGAGCTGCCCGGCGTTTCTCGATCATGAAATGCGCAAGCTGCACTCCTCCGACACCGTTAATCTCTGCGACCTGGCGGCCGGCAAGCCGATGCTGGTGGTCAATACCGCCAGCCGCTGCGGTTACACCGGCCAGTTTGGGGGGCTCGAGGCCCTGCACAAGCAATACGCGAAGGATGGGTTGGTGGTGGTCGGTTTTGCCAGCGACGATTTCCGTCAGGAGGCAGATTCGGAAGCCGAAGCAGCGACTGTCTGTTTCAAGAACTTCGGTGTGACCTTCACCATGATTGCCCCGGGCGCGGTTACCGGACCCGGGGCAAACCCTGTGTTCCAGGCCATTAACGAGCAGAGTCAGCCCCCGCGCTGGAATTTCACCAAGTATGTGATTGATCGATCAGGCACGGTGGTGGAGAGCTTCCCGAGCCGGGTGCGTCCCCAGGATCCGGAGCTGATCGATGCGGTGGAGTCTGTGCTCTAGGATAGTGCCTGCGGGGCCTTTCTGGTTTGACCAAGGATATCGAGCGCATGCCTGCGCTTCGCGGGATCGTAAATGTCCACGGTAAACATCAATTCATCGACCTCAATGCCTGAAAGGATCTGTTCAAGCTGGCGCTGGATGGTGTTGGCATCGCCGAGCAGCTGGAGCCCGAGGAAATCCTTTACGCTGGCTTTTTCGCCGGCGTTCCACAATCCCTCCATGGTGTCCACGGGAGGCTTCATCCAGAGTGGCTGGCCCCGGAACAGCGCGAGAATACGCTGGTAGCTGGTTGTGGCCAGATGCTCGGCTTCCTGCACCGAGTCCGCCGGAATGGCCGGCAGTGCGAGCATGGCGTAGGGCTTTTCGAGTCGCTCCGAAGGTTGGAAGTTGTCGCGGTAGACTCGCAGGGCTTCCCGATACAGTCTGGGGGCAAAATGCCCGGCGAAGGCATAGGGCAAGCCTCGCATGGCGGCAAGCTGGGCACTGTAAAGACTTGAACCCAGCAGCCACAGAGGCACGTTGGTGCCGGCCCCGGGTATCGCCTTCACGGGCTGGCCAGGCTGCAGAGGGCCAAGCAACGACTGAAGCCGCGCGACATCCTCCGGAAACTGTTCTGCCCCCAGGCCATCACGCCTGAGAGCCCGTGCGGTTACCGGGTCAGTGCCGGGTGCGCGGCCGAGTCCGAGATCAATCCGGCCAGGGTACAGGCTTTCCAGCGTTCCGAACTGCTCGGCGATCACCAGTGGGGGATGATTTGGCAGCATGACGCCGCCAGAACCGACCCGGATAGCTTCCGTCTTGCCCGCGATGTGCCCGATCAAAACCGAAGTAGCGGAGCTGCTGATGCCCTCCATGTTGTGATGTTCGGCCAGCCAGAAGCGCTTGAAGCCGAGTTTTTCAGCCCGTTGGGCATAGGCCACACTGTTGGCAAGCGTGGTGCCGACCGAGTCGCCCTCGCGTACGGAGGCCAGTTCGAGCAGCGAGTATTCAGGACAGTCAGGCATGGAGCTCCCGATGCAGAAAAGTCATTCGCGAACTCGCAAACATGGTGCCTGCGGGCGCTGGTTTCAAGATTAGCCCCAATCGGTGCTACAGATCGATCACAATCGGTGGGTTCAGAGGCTTGAAGCTCCCATTACAGGTGCTGGCGTTCACGTAGAGGCAGTCACCGATCTGTTCCCGGCCGTGGTCTTCGTGAATATGGCCGAAGATATGCAGCTTCAGAGTCAAGCTGGCTACGCGTTCGGCCAGTGCTTCGCAGCCGGGACGAATAATGCCGGTGGGCGAATCGATTTTGTCCCGGATACCCGCCGGAGGACCGTGGGTGATCAACACGTCGGTGTCTTCGGGAATACGGGCCCAGCGTTCGGCAAGAGCATCGCCCCGTTCAAGGTTGAACGCCCAGTTGAAGAACACCGGCGTCCATGGGCTTCCCCAGAACTTCAGGCCTTCCAGTTCCACCGGGCTGTCCTGCAAATAATGGGCATGGCGTATCAGTTCGCGAGCTTCGGCCGGCTCATCCTGGAAACACCAGTCGTGATTGCCGGCAATCAGGATTTTGTTTCTGTGGGGTAACTCGGAAAACCACCGGTCGAGATCCTCCAGTTCATCCAGGGTCCCGACGCCGAGGCAGTCGCCGGCGTGAATCAGCAGGTCGCCGTCAGGCACCTGGATCTGGCGATGCATGCTGTGGGTGTCGGAGATGCAGACTATTCTCATGGTGTTGAAGGTTCCGATCGGTGGCATTCGCGCATTATTGTTGAAACTACGATAGCATTTACGGCCCGTTCAGCCCTCATGATTTTCCAGTGATGCCATGCGATTGATTCTGAGCCGGAAGGGGTTCGATTCTTCTGCCGGTGGTTGTCCCAGCCCGGTTTTACCGGACGGTTCCCTGTGTGTACTGCCCATTCCGGATGCCCAGTCCCGAATCCGCTACAGCGAAGTCGTTTTCGAAGAACGCCGTCTGGGCAAGATCGCCCGGGATCTCACCGGCGGCAGAATTCGAGGCGGGGATGGCGCCCACCTGGACCCGGACCTGGTGGCTGATGCCTACCCACGTGAAAATGGCTGGCGACCTGTATTGGGGCAAACCGGTTCTGCCCAGGGGCATTTGCGCAATCAGGGGATTGAACCCGGAGACCTGTTCCTGTTCTTCGGGGTCTTCCGGCGCGCTGAACTGCATAATCGTCGCTGGCGCTTTGTGCCCGGTTCACGCCCGTTTCATGCCATCTGGGGCTGGCTGCAGATTGGCCAGATACATGTCATTGATGAACTGGCACCCGATGCGTTGCCCTGGGCCCGATATCATCCCCACTTCCACGGCCAGCCGGACGCTGGCAACACGCTCTATGAGTCTTCTGATGCCTGCCAATTGGCAACCGGGACAGCGGTCTTTCCCGGCAGTGGCGTGTTCCCGATGTTGCGGGATGATCTTGTACTTACGGATCCGCAAAGCCGGCTGCCGACCCGATGGCGTCTGCCGGCTGCATTTTTTCCGGGCGAGGACCGCCCGCCCCTGAGCTATCACACCAGAGCGGACCGCTGGCAGCTCGATTCACCCTGGTGCTACCTGACTTGCGCGGCCCGCGGACAGGAATTTGTGCTGGATCTGGATGCCTATCCGGATCTGATCGACTGGCTTGCGAGCCTGCTCAGAACTGGCCGTGGCGGCCAGCCCCCTCTTTAAATTTCCGGGCCCCGGCAATGGCCTCTTCGAAAACCACCGGGTAGCCCCCGGCCCCCTCGGCTTCCAGGGCTTCCCGGGTATCCAGATCCCATTGATGAATGGCAGACGCCCTGTCTGCCCGCATGCAGCGTTGCGGGAATCCGGCAATGGTTGCCGCCAGTTCCTGGGCCGCTTGCAGTGCTGTCCCGTCCGGAACGACCCGGTTTGCCAGTCCCATTTCCATGGCCTCCTCTGCGTTGACGGGGCGCCCGGTCAGTATCATGTCCATGGCTCGCCCATGGCCGACAATGCGGGGCAGCCGGACGGTGCCACCATCAATCAGGGGAACGCCCCAGCGCCGGCAGAAAACGCCAAATACCGAAGAGGCTTCCACAACCCGCAGGTCGCACATCAGTGCCAGCTCCAGACCTCCGGCCACGGCATAGCCGGAGACGGCAGCGATCACCGGTTTGGTAAAGTGCATACGGGTCGGGCCCATGGGGCCGTGGCCGGTGCCGTGGGGATCAATCCGGTTGCGCCGCTGCTCATCGCCGATCGCTTCCAGGTCGGCGCCGGAGCAGAAATTTCCCCCGGTGCCGCACAGCACCGCAACCTTCAGGGCATCGTTTTCCTCAAACTCGATGAATGCCCTGCGCAGGGCATCGGCTGTCGGGCCGTCCACGGCGTTGCGTTTGTCGGGCCGGTTGAGCGTGATAGTGTAGATGCCCTCATCGATACTGGTCAGAACCGCGTGCTCGGTCATTGCTTTACCCTGCAGTTGATCTGTCGGTGTGATATTCCCCTAAGATAGTAGAACAACGCGTCTCAGGGAGAGGGCAATGTATCGGTACAGTCTGGGTGACCGGCGATGGCAGTTCGCAACGCTGGCGGAGTTGATGGCCAAGGCCACGCCAGCGCGCTCTGGTGATCGCCTGGCGGGTGTCATCGCGCACACCGCCGAAGAGCGGGTGGTGGCCCAGATGGCTCTGGCGGACCTGCCTTTGAAAACCTTTCTGAACGAAGCGCTGATTCCCTACGAGCAGGACGAAGTCACCCGACTGATTTTCGACGATCATGATCCTGTGGCGTTCGAGCCGGTGTCCCATCTGACCGTCGGCGATTTCCGCAACTGGCTTCTCAGCGACCACGCCACTCCGGAGATGCTCGCAAGCATCCGGGCGGGTATCACACCGGAGATGATAGCGGCGGTCTCCAAGATCATGCGCAACCAGGACCTGATCCTGGTGGCGGCAAAGTGCCAGGTGCAGACTGCCTTTCGCAGCACCATCGGCTTGCCGGGGCGAATGTCGACACGGCTCCAACCCAACCATCCAACCGACGACATGACCGGCATCGCCGCCAGCATCCTGGATGGATTGCTTTACGGCAGTGGCGATGCCGTTATCGGGATCAATCCCGCGACTGACAGCGTGTCCCAGAGTGTCCGGCTGTTGCAGATGATGGATGAGGTGATCCGACAATACGAGATTCCGACCCAGTCCTGCGTCCTGACCCATGTTACCAACACCCTGGAAGCCATCGAACAGAAGGCGCCTGTGGATCTGGTATTCCAGTCCATCGGCGGTACCGAGGCGACTAACCGCAGCTTCGGATTTGATCTGGCAACTCTGGCCGAGGCCCGGGATGCGGCGCTCTCGCTGAACCGAGGCACCGTGGGCAACAATGTGATGTATTTCGAGACCGGCCAGGGCAGTGCGCTGTCCGCTGATGCCCATCACGGTGTGGACCAGCAGACCTGTGAAGCCCGGGCGTACGCCGTGGCCCGCAAATTCCAGCCGCTTCTGGTGAACACGGTGGTTGGATTCATCGGCCCCGAATACCTGTTTGACGGCAAGGAGATTACCCGGGCCGGTCTGGAAGATCACTTCTGTGGCAAGTTGCTGGGCCTGCCCATGGGGTGTGATATCTGTTACACCAATCATGCCGAGGCCGACCAGAACGACATGGACAACCTGCTCACACTTCTGGGCGTAGCCGGCTGCAATTTCATCATGGGCATACCCGGCTCGGACGATATCATGCTGAACTATCAGACCACGTCGTTTCACGATGCCCTGTATCTGCGACGGGTTCTGGACAAGCGACCGGCGCCGGAGTTCGAACAGTGGCTGACCAGGATGCAGATCTTCGGCGATTCCGAAGGAAAGGTGCCCTCCGAGGGCTTACCGGAGGCGTTCCGGGAGAGTCTGGCCCGGTTGCCGGAGGGGCAGGGCCATGACTGAGCGCAAACCGGTAGTTATTGAGAACCCGTGGCGTCGGCTGTCGGCCTGGACCGATGCCCGGATTGGTCTGGGTCGCGCAGGTGTCAGCCTGCCCACCCTGGAGATGCTGGCGTTTCAGTTGGCTCATGCCCAGGCCAGGGACGCGGTGCATCTGCCATTGGATACCGCTGCGTTAATGGCGCAACTGGGGGATCTGAGCGAACCAGGAAAATCACTGCTGCCACATGAGCCGGTTCATCTGCACAGTCAGGCCGACGACCGGGTAACCTACCTGCAGCGCCCGGATCTTGGTCGCAGGCTCAGCGCTCAGTCCTGTGAGAAGCTGGATCGGTTGGGCCACACCGGCGACTCGCCCGTCGACCTGGCACTGGTGATCGCAGACGGCCTGTCTTCCTTCGGTGTGCAGCAAAATGCCCTCGGCCTTCTCGATGCGCTACTGACAGATCTTGAAGCCGACGATCAGACCTGGGAACTGGCGCCCCTGATCGTTGTCTCTCAAGGACGGGTCGGGATCGGGGACGATGTGGGTCACCGGCTCAACGCCCGCTGTGTGGTGGTGCTGATTGGCGAGCGTCCTGGCCTGAGTTCTCCGGACAGCCTCGGGCTTTACCTGACCTGGGCGCCTGAGCCCGGGCTGACCGACGCCAGCCGGAACTGTATATCGAACATTCGGCCGGCGGGGCTGTCGTGGGCAGAGGCGAGCCGGCGGCTGATGTATCTGCTCAAAGAGGCCCGCCGACAGCAGGTTTCCGGGGTGCCGCTCAAGGATCGCTCGGAAGAGACGGTTATTGATCAGGGCATTGGCAACTTCCTGTTAGGCTAGCGATAACCGTTGAACCATTCAGGGTAGGAGAATTCCCTTGCAGCAAGCCGCGTACTATGAAAACGACACCACCCTCGCCCAATACCTGGAATTTCACTTTGGCGAACGGTGGCATGGTGAGGCCAACTTTCCCAAGGCCCTGGCCGACGCTGCCATGCATGCGATGGATGGAAGGCCGCTTGAGCGCGCACTGGATATCGGTTGCGCCGTTGGTCGCACCAGCTTCGAGTTGGCCCGGCATTTCCGGCACGTGGACGGCATTGATTTCTCCAACGCCTTCGTCAACAAAGGTCAGGAAGTGGCCCGGGAAACGAGTGCGCTATGCCCGTCCGGAAGAAGGTGAGCTGGTGAGCTTTCAGGATCAGAGCCTGGCATCCCTCGGGCTGGAGGAGGCCGCCGACCGTGTGGCTTTTCACCAGGGCGATGCTTGCGATCTGCCATCGCAGTTCGCGGGGTATGATCTGGTGCTCGCGGGCAACCTGATCGATCGGCTGTACCAGCCATCGCTGTTTCTGGAAACCATCCACGAACGGATTAACGAGCTCGGGCTTCTGGTGATTGCCTCACCCTACACCTGGCTCGAGGAATACACGCCCAGGGAACACTGGGTCGGTGGTTTCAAAAAGAATGGTGAGGACTTCTCGACGTTCGACGGTCTGAGGGAAATGCTGGCGCCACATTTCCGCCTGCTGTTCGAGCCCTGGAGCCTGCCGTTTGTTATACGGGAGACGAGAAACAAGTTTCAGCACAGCTTCTCCGAGCTGACCGTCTGGGAGAAGGTAAGTCAGTGAACAGGGAAAGTTTAACGATGGCCTGCCGGCTGTCATCAAACTGTCACCGGAAAAGCCTAACCTGAGATCTCATCAGGACGACATGCATTGTGTTGTGCATCGTGTGAATGCTTTAACCGGGGACTTCCCCGGTTTTTTTATGCCTGGATAAAAGGATCTGACAGGATGAGGACCATTGCGTTTTACAGTCTGAAGGGCGGTGTTGGCAAAACCGCCGCTGCCGTGAACATCGCTTATCTGGCCAGCCAGGCCGGGTATTCGACACTGTTGTGGGATCTGGACCCTCAGGGCGCTTCCAGCTGGTACCTGGCCGGTGCCGACAAGATCAAAGGTCACAAGTTGTCGCAGTTGCTCAAGGGGAAGACGCCCATCGCCGAGTTCATTCACGAGAGCGACTATGAAAACCTGGACTTCATCCCGTCCCACACCAGTTTCCGTAATCTGGATGTCAAACTGGACCAGGAGGATGGCAGTAACCTGATCAAACAGTGGCTGGCACCTCTGTCCGAAGAAACCAGTCTGGTGATACTGGATAGCCCGCCGTCGCTGTCCCGGCTTTCGGAGCAGGTGCTAAAAGCGGCAGACGAGGTGTTTGTGCCGGTGATTCCCACCTGGCTGTCCCTGAATAGCTGGAAACAGCTGGCGGAGTTTGCCAAGGACAAGAAGCTGAAGCCGGGTAAGCTGCACCCGTTTTATTCCATGGCCGATCGGCGCAAAGGGCTGCACCGGGAGCTGATCAATGCCCAGGATGAGATCCTGCCCAAAGGCCTGAAAACCATCATCCCGAACGCCAGTGTGGTTGAGAAAATGGGCGAAGAAGGCACGCCGGTGCAGCTGCTCGCGCCCAGCTCCGTGGCCGCCGATGCCTATCGCAGATTGTGGAAAGAGATCAATCGAATGCTCTGAGCACCGGACAGGGCTTGTTCAGGTTCGCGCCAGTTTGTCCCGCCGCAGGGACCGCTCCAGCCGACGGTTATTCTCGCTCCGTTCCGAGAGCACCTGCTGAACGTACAGAATGTGCTTGCCGGCCAGTTCCCGGGCTTCGTCGGCCCTACCTTCCGTGATGGCCTCGTACAGCATTCGATGCTGCTCCACCAGGCCCTGACGGGTCTCCGCCTCCCTCTGGTACATGCCGCCAATGTTGGTCACTACGTTGCTCTTCAGCATGTTGAAGAGGTTGCGAATGGTATGCAGAAGGATCACGTTGTGGCTGGCCTCGGCAATGGCCAGGTGAAAGCGTGCGTCCGCCGCGCCTTCGGCTTCCAGATCCCGCTCCTTTTCGGTGCTGTAGCAGGCTTGCAGCGCCTCATAGGCGGTTTTCAGGTGGGCGCGGTCCACCTCGGTGGCCCGCAATGCCGCGTAGTAGGCGCAGTCCGCTTCCAGGGTGCGTCGGAACTCCAGCAAATCCCGTTGGGCATCCGGCCGGTTTTCCAGCAAGGGAATCAGCGGGTCACTAAAACTGCCACCCAGGGACTCGGTGACATAGTTGCCGCCGCCCTGGCGGCTCACCAGCAGGCCCCTGGCCGTCAGTCGCTGGATAGCCTCGCGCAGCGAAGGGCGTGACACTCCGAATTGCTCTGACAACACCCGTTCTGGCGGCAGTCGCTCGCCTGGTTGCAGGGTGCCCTCCAGAATCATGGTTTCCAGCTGTTCCACAATGGTGTCTGCGAGTCTTTTCGGCGCGATCTGTCCGATGGCCATTCCTGATGTACCCGTATCGAAAATTTATTGGTAATACCAATATCACAAGAGACTTTATCGGCCAAGGGTTAGCATGAAGAAGTCCTTCAAAGTGTGTCTTTTGCACCAAAAACTTTTGACATTGGCGGACATTTTCCCATACCTTGGTTAACTATTGATGTCAATTGGTATTACCAATTTATAAATTGGTCAGTTTGAGAGTGTATTGAGGCACCAGCCAATGAGCGACCTGTTTTACGATGCCGCCCCCAATGCCACCCGTGTAGCCCCGGAGCGGGAGTCGGAGAGGTATTACCCTGAAAAGCCCGAGGCCGTCACCCTGTTTGGCACCTGCGTGGTGGATCTGTTCTTTCCGGAAGCCGGGCTGGACGCCATTCGTCTGCTGGAACGTGAAGGCGTCCGCGTGCATTTCCCTCAGGAGCAGAGCTGTTGCGGGCAGCCTGCCTGGACTTCGGGATACCGGGATGAGGCCAAAGCCGTGGCCCGTGCCCAACTGGAGATCCTGGATCGTTCGGGGCTGCCGGTCGTTGTGCCGTCCGGCTCCTGTGCCGGTATGTTCCGGCATCATTACCGGGCGCTGTTTGCCGACGAGCCGGACACACTCAAGCGGGTGGAAGCGCTGGCGGAGCGCACCTTCGAGCTGACCGAGTTCCTGCTGAAAGTCTGCAAAGTGCAACTGTCGGACCGGGGTGCGCCCAGCAAGATCGCCCTGCACACGTCCTGCTCGGCCCGGCGGGAAATGAACACACACCTCCATGCGCGTGAGCTTCTCCAGCAGCTCGAAGGAGTCGAGCGTGTCGACCATGACCATGAGAGTGAATGCTGCGGGTTCGGCGGCACCTTCTCGGTTCGGATGCCGGAAGTCTCGGGTGCCATGGTCAAGGACAAGACGCGCTCGCTGATGGATTCCGGCGCGGTGGAAATGGTTACCGCCGATGGCGGCTGCCTGATGAACATCAATGGTTCCCTCGAGAAACAGAAAGAGCGCTTCCGGGGACGGCATCTGGCCAGCTTCCTGTGGGAGCGAATCAATGGCGCCAGCGAAGGGGAGGTGGCATGAGCCAGCGTATTCCGGTGACCGAGCTGACTCCGGACTTCCGGGGCCGTGCCGAAGAAGCCCTGGCGGATGGGCAGCTGCGCAACAATTTCCGGGTGGCCATGGACTCTCTGATGACCAAGCGGGCCAACGCGTTTCCCGATGCCGATGAGCGTGAGGGGCTGCGGGAACTGGGTAACCGGCTCAAGGCCGGGGCCCTGTCGCGGTTGCCGGATCTGCTGGAGCAGCTTGAACAGAAACTCACTGAAAACGGCGTCAAGGTTCACTGGGCGGAGACCGTCGAGGAAGCCAACGACCTGGTGCACGGCATCATCGAAGCCCGCAAGGGCCGCCAGGTGGTGAAAGGCAAGTCCATGGTCAGTGAAGAGATGGAGATGAACGACTACCTGGCGGAGCGGGGCATCGAATGCCTGGAATCCGACATGGGGGAGTACATTGTCCAGCTCGATAACGAAAAGCCATCCCACATTATCATGCCGGCGATCCACAAGAACGCCCGACAGGTGTCCAAACTGTTTCACGACAAGCTGGGGGAGCCGGAGACCGACGACGTCAATCAACTGATCCAGATCGGCCGGCGAACTCTTCGTCGGAAATTCATGAATGCGGATGTGGGTGTATCCGGAGTGAACTTCGCCATCGCCGAAACCGGCACCCTGTTGCTGGTGGAAAACGAGGGCAACGGTCGCATGAGCACCACGGCACCGCCGGTGCACATTGCGGTAACTGGCATTGAAAAAGTGGTGCCGAACCTGAGAGACGTGGTGCCGCTGGTTTCCCTGCTCACCCGTTCGGCCCTGGGGCAGCCCATTACCACCTATGTGAACCTGATATCCGGGCCGCGCAAACCGGACGAACTGGACGGCCCGGAAGAGGTACATCTGGTACTGCTGGATAATGGTCGCACCGGCGCTTTTGCCGATGCCCAGATGCGTCAGACCCTGAACTGCATCCGCTGCGGCGCCTGTATGAACCACTGCCCGGTGTATACCCGGGTGGGCGGCCACACCTACGGTGAGGTATACCCCGGCCCCATCGGAAAGATTATCACACCGCATATGGCTGGCCTCGACAAGGTGCCAGACCACCCAAGCGCCTCCTCCCTGTGCGGGGCCTGCGGTGAGGTCTGCCCGGTCAAGATTCCGATTCCCGAGCTGCTTCAGCGTTTACGGCAGGAAAATGTGAAGGATCCGGAGCAGCCGCAGCAGGTGAAAGGTGGCGGCGCCAAGTATTCCCGGACGGAGCGCTGGATCTGGCGCGGCTGGCAGATGCTGAACACGCGGCCGGCGCTGTATCGCAGTTTCCTCTGGGCCGCGACCCGCTTCCGGGTGCTGGCTCCGAAAAAGGCCGGCCCCTGGACCGAGAATCACAGTGCACCGGTGCCCGCCCGTCGTTCCCTGCACGATCTTGCGGCTCAACATCTCGACCAGAAGGGAGGCCGGCCATCATGACCGCCCGCGCGAATATCCTTGGTAAATTGAGAAACAGCCTCGCCGGCACGACACCCCGCCCGGACGAGTTCGACGAGGGGCTGGTAACCCGCCCCTGGCGCTACGCGCCGGAAGACCGCGTCACCCGGTTGCGCAGCCTGATGGAGGCGGTCCACACGGAAGTGCACCAGTGCCATTCTGACAGCTGGCCGGACCTGGTGACGCAGCTGCTGAACAAACGCAATCTGCGAAATCTGTTGTGCGCACCGGGCACAGACCACGGCCGCGCCTTGCAAGCTCACTTCGAGGCCACGGAGCAGACGATCGAGTTACTGGCCTACGATCAGCCGGTGGAGGCCTGGAAGGAAGAGTTGTTCTGGAATGTGGATGCGAGCCTGACTGGCACCCTGGGCGGTATTGCCGCTACCGGCACAATCGTGCTGTGGCCGGATCGCCACGAACCGCGGTTGATGAGTCTTGTACCGCCGGTACACATTGCCCTGCTCAAGGCCAGCGAGATTCACGACAATCTGTATGACATGATGGTGGCTCAGGACTGGACGGCCGGGTTGCCCACCAATGTCCTGTTGGTGTCCGGCCCATCCAAGACCGCGGACATCGAACAGGTGCTGGCATACGGTGCCCACGGCCCCCGTGAGCTCATTGTGCTGGTGTTGGAGGACCTATGAGCTTTTCCGCAGCCACATTGGCCGATATCCGGCAACGGATTCCGGAAAACCGGGTGTTCAACGATCCGGTGTCCACCCTCGCGTTCGGAACCGACGCCAGTTTCTACCGGCTGATCCCCAAGGTGGTGGTGCGGGTTCAGGAAGAGGCCGAGGTGGTCGATCTTCTGGCGATTGCCCGCAACCACAAGGTGCCGGTGACTTTCCGGGCCGCCGGTACCAGCCTTTCCGGGCAGGCCATCAGCGACTCCATCCTGATTGTCCTTGGCGACCAGTGGAACGGGCACGACATCCGCGCTGAAGGCCGCCAGATTCGCCTGCAGCCGGGTGTGATCGGCGCCCAGGCCAACGCCTGGCTTGCGCCCAGGGGTTACAAGATCGGTCCCGATCCTGCTTCCATCAACGCCTGCAAGATCGGCGGCATTGTTGCCAATAACGCCAGTGGCATGTGCTGTGGCACGGCCCAGAACAGCTACCACACCCTGGCTGGCATGCGCCTGGTGCTGGCAGACGGCGCCGTGCTGGATACCGAGGACCCGGCGAGTGTGGCGGTGTTCCGCGACAGTCATGGCGAGTTGCTGGCGGCCCTGAAAAAGCTGGCTATCAATACCCGGGAGAATCCGGAGCTGGCGGAACGTATTCGGCACAAATACCGCCTGAAAAACACCACCGGGTTGTCCCTGAACTCCCTGGTGGACTTTGAGGATCCCATCGACATTCTCACCCATCTGATGGTGGGCTCCGAAGGCACCCTGGGTTTCGTGAGTGCTGTCACCTACAACACAGTGCCGGAATACCCCGACAAGGCCACGGCGCTGCTGGTGTTCCGTAATGCCGAGACCTGCTGCCGGGCGGCGTCGGCGTTGCGGTCGCAGCCTGTGGCGGCGGTGGAGCTGCTGGATCGCCGTAGCCTTCGCTCGGTGCAGGACAAGCCCGGCCTGCCTGACTGGATTCATGATCTGTCGGAGGATGCCTGCGCGCTGCTGGTGGAGACCCGGGCGCCCTCCTCGGAGAGTCTGGATGAACAGCTGGCCCGGATCAGTGCGTCCCTGGCGGATTTTCCGCTTGAGCAACAGGTGGATTTCACCCGCGATGCCAAAGTCTCTGACCAGCTGTGGGCCATTCGAAAGGGTACCTTCCCCGCTGTGGGCGCAGTGCGACCGAACGGTACCACCGTGATCATCGAGGATGTGACCTTCCCGATCGATCAGCTATCCGAGGGGGTTACCCGTCTCCAGGAGCTGTTTGTGAAGCATGGCTATGACGACGCGATCATCTTTGGCCACGCCCTGGAGGGCAACCTGCACTTCGTGTTCCCCCAGGGATTTGACGACCCTGCGGAAGTCGCCCGCTATGAGGCCTTCATGCAGGATGTGGCGCAGCTGGTGGCGGTGGAGTTTGGTGGTTCTTTGAAGGCGGAGCACGGGACTGGCCGCAACATGGCGCCGTTTGTGGAGCTGGAGTGGGGGCATGATGCCTGGCAGCTGATGTGGCAGATCAAGCGGCTGCTGGACCCGGAGAATCTGCTCAATCCGGATGTTGTGCTCTCGGAAGACCCGCAGATCCACCTCAAGAATCTGAAGCCCCTGCCGGAGGCCGATCCTCTAGTTGATAAATGCATTGAATGCGGTTTCTGCGAGCCGGTGTGTCCCTCGGAAGGGCTCACCCTTTCGCCTCGCCAGCGCATCGTGATCTGGCGGGATATCCAGGCCCGCCGCCGTGCCGGTGAAGATACGGCTGAACTGGAGAAGGCCTACCAGTATCACGGCCTGGATACCTGCGCCGCCACCGGTCTGTGTGCCCAGCGCTGTCCGGTGGGTATCAATACCGGTGATCTGGTGCGTAAGCTGCGTAGCGAGAAAGCCGGCGGCCAGTCCGTGGCCAATCAGCTGGCGAAGCATTTTGCCGGCGCACTGAAAGCCACCCGTTTTGTCCTTGCCAGCGCCTCCATGGCCGAACGGCTGCTGGGCGCGCCAATGCTGACCCGTCTCAGTGCGGGCGTCCGAAAGGTGTCCGGAGGCAAGGTCGCCCAATGGGATCCGACTCTGCCCCAACCGGTGCGGCTTGTGTCACCAGCAGCACAGGAGGATCCGGCCGATGGTCGGCCCCGGGTGGTGTATCTGGCCGCCTGTGTGTCCCGGACCATGGGCCCGGCCCGTAGCGATAAGGCGCAGGAGCCGTTGATCAGCGTGACCCGGAGGCTGCTGGAGAAAGGTGGTTACCAGGTGGTGTATCCGGAGGCGCTGGACAGTCTGTGCTGCGGCCAGCCATTTGCCTCCAAGGGCTATCCGGACCAGGCGGCATCCAAAAAAGATGAACTGATTTCGGCGCTGTTGCGGGCCAGCCGCAATGGTGTGGATCCGATCTATTGCGACACCAGCCCCTGCACCCTGCAGATCCGTGAAGCTGCCGAAGAGGCCGGGCTCACACTGTTCGACCCGGTCCGGTTTATTCGTGATCATCTTTACGAGCGCCTGGATTTCGAGCCGGAGCAGACCCCGCTGGCCGTGCACGTCACCTGTAGTACCCAGCATCTTGGGGAATCACAGGGTCTTATCGATATCGCTCGCCGCTGCAGTAGTAATGTGGTGATCCCCGAGGGCATCCACTGCTGTGGCTTTGCCGGGGATAAAGGCTTCAACGTGCCGGAGCTGAACGCCCATTCCCTGAAAACCCTGGCTGAACAGACGGCCGGCTGCGAGGAGGGTATCTCCACCAGCCGCACCTGCGAGATCGGCCTTAGCCGACACAGCGGCATCGACTACCACGGCCTGGTGTATCTGGTGGATCGGGTCACCCGGCCAAAAGCCACTGCCTAGTGTCTATTTCATCTCGAAGCCGCATTTGCGCAGGAAATCGCGCATGTGCGGCCGCAGTTTCGAGGTGAACAGCGGCTTGAGCTGCTCGGACCAGGTGGTGTCCTTGTTGCCTCCGGTCCGCTCCCGATAGTACTCGTTCATGGTGCGATCAAAGCCGGCCACCAGTTCTTCGTCACGGGCATCGGAGTAGTAGTCTTCCCTCAGGATGGCCTCCACCGGCAGCCGGGGTTTCATCTCCGGGTTCTGGTCCGGGTAGCCCAGACACATGCCGAACACCGGATAAACGTGTTCCGGAAGCCTGAGAATCTCGCTGATTTGGGCCGGGTTGTTGCGGATGCCACCGATATAGCACAGCCCGAGCCCTTCGGATTCCGCGGCAATCGCCACGTTCTGGGCCATCAGACTGGTGTCGATGGTGGCAACCAGTAACTGTTCCGTCATCCCTCGCACCACGTCAGCCCCGGCCCGTCCCGCGGCATCGGTTGAGCGCCGCATATCGGCACAGAACACCAGAAAGTCCGAGCAGTCGGCAATGTAGCTCTGGCCACCGGCGAGTTCCGCAATTTTCCGGCGGTTGTCGGGGTTGATCACGTGAATGATCGAATAGGCCTGCACATGATTCGAGGTGGCGGCGCACTGGCCGGCCCGAATCAGTTCCCTGAGCAGGTCAGGCGGGATCTTTTCACCGGTGAATTTGCGGATGGAGCGGTGGGATTTGAGCAGTTCTATGGTTGGATTCATGGGGTCTCGCAGTGAGTTCATGGATGTCGCGCCAGTCTGTGACAATTATCATACCAAACGCTACACATTACTCGCGCATGTGCGGAAGCCAAACTGATACGCTGACAGATCATACCGTCTAGCCTGGAACGCTTTGCCTTTATGGACCTGAACCTGCATCTGCCAACACTGCTGGTCACTTCGGTCATGATCAACCTCCTGATCGGCGGCATGCTCTGGGCGATCTATCACCTCCGCCATCGGGAGCGCTGTTTTCTGCTCTGGGCCCTAGCCTGCCTGACCTTTGTGTTGGGTACCGCATTCGCAGTAGCCAATGAGTTGCCCGGCGCTCCAGGGGGGCTGATATTCGTCGCCCACCTGTTTCTTGGTGCTTCACCGCTGTTGGTCCTTGCTGGTATCCACGCACTGATGGGGTTGCCAATAGCGGGCAAGAGACGGTCATCCCGTCTTATCCATGGCGCCTTGCTACTCTATCTGTCCGGCCTGGCTGTCAGCGCGGGTTGGGATCCGGTGGTGGCCAGATTCCTGACTGCGCTGTTCTCGGCATTGATCTTCAGCCTGGCGATCTACCGGCTGGGCTCAATTGGGCACAGGCCCAGACTGCCCCTTCGCATTCTGCAAACACTGTTCGGCATCCACGGGACGCTGATGATGACCCAGGTACTGGTAATCGCAGTCTACATGAGCGGAAGCGTACAGCTGGATCTTCAGGGGCTGTTGAAACTCATTCTGATGAACCACCTGCTGCTGGTGAGTGCCACGGCCATGGCGCTTCCGTTATTGGCATTCACCCGTTCCGAACAGGCTCTGGTGGTGCTGGCGGAGCGGGATGGGCTTACCCAGCTGTACAATCGCCGGGCGTTCTACCGGGAAGGTGAGCTGGCATTTGAAAAAGCCCGGCGGGCCGGGGACCTTGTCACCGTGCTCATGATCGATCTGGATCACTTCAAGCAGATCAACGACCGCTGGGGGCATGCCACCGGCGATGAGGTATTGAAGGTCGTTGCCAGTCTGATGAAAGCCGAACTCAGGGATGACGACATCGTTGGCCGCGTTGGCGGTGAAGAGTTCGCAGCCGTGCTTCGCAACAATAATCGCGAAGCGATCGAGGCGATAACCGGGCGCCTGTTGCAAAGAATCGTTGAGACTGGCCGGGAGGTCCACGGTGTTCCGGTGCATCTTTCGGCCAGCATCGGTGGTGCGACTCTTAGCCGGGACCATGGCTCTTTTAAAGACGTTATGGCGTCGGCGGACAAGGCGCTTTACCGGGCCAAGCACAATGGCCGCAACCGGGCCGAATTTGTTCCGACGTCAGCGGCCGCGAAACTCTGACGGCCGTTTGCCCAGAAACGCCGAAACACCCTCCGCGAAGTCTTCAGTACGGGTCATTTCGAGGAACGCAGCACGTTCCGCCTCCAGATGGTCGGCCAGCCGGCCACCGTTGGCCTGATCGATCAGTTTACGAAAGGCGCCATAGGCTCGGGTTGGTCCCTGGGCGACTTTCTCGATCATCCGGTTTAGCCGGTTGTCGAATTCGCTGTCGGGGACTACTTCGTTGACTATGCCCCAGTCCCGGGCTTCAGCAGCGCCCAGGGTGCGGCCCAGCAGCATCAGTTCGGCCGCTCTGCCGGCGCCGAGTTTGTGGGCCAGGGCCCAGCTGCCGCCACAGTCCGGAACTGCGCCAATGCCGTTGTAGGCGACCAGGAATTTTGCCTCTTCATCGGCGATCACCAGATCGGCCATCAGGGTGAGACTCAGCCCTGCGCCGGCCGCCACGCCCCTGACTGCGGCAATCACAGGCGCATTCATGCCGCGCAAAAGCAGGACGGCGGGGTTGACCGCGTCCAGGATGGCGCTGATGGCTGCGCCAGCCTGCTCGGAGGTGCCCGCCATACTGGATACATCGCCGCCTGCCATGAAGGCTCGCCCCGCGCCTGTCAGAACGATGCAACGAACACCGGAAAGATCCCGGATCTCCCGCACCGCCGCGAGGAAGGCCTCTGCCAGGGGCACATTGATGGCGTTGAGGGCCTTCGGACGGTTGAAGGTCAATCTGGCGACCCCTGTTCCGGCATCAAATGCGGTGGTTACCAGTGAATCTGCCATGGTCACATGCCCTCCCGGTAATGCAGGTCTCACGGTCAGAAACCTGCGTACTGATTTCGTGGTCTTTGGGATAACAAGATAGAGCGGTTTGCCTAATGTTGCCCGAATGGACTACTTTAAATCTGAATCGGGGTTCACCCCGACGACAAGAAAAAACAAAAAATACAATCATCTTCGGGCGTGGGATGGGTACTGTCAGGGCGTGTTCGCGTGCCTGTGTGCCCGGCGCCAGGGGTGCCGGGAGGAAGTTTGAGCATCCTTGAAATCAGTAACCTGTCTCTGTCGTTTGGTGGTGTGAAGGCGCTGCAGGACGTGAGTTTCCGGGTACCTGAGAACACCGTAACCACCATTATCGGCCCCAACGGCGCTGGCAAGACGTCGCTGTTCAACTGCATCTCCGGGTTCTACAAACCCCAGCAGGGCACGATTCAGTATCAGGGGCAGCCACTGCCGGGCAGCATCAAGCCACCGAAGCGAGCCGCCATGGGGCTGGCCCGAACCTTCCAGAACATTGCCCTGTTCCGGGGCATGACCGTGCTCGACAACATCAAGCTGGGCGCCCACGTGCATATGAAGAGCGGTCTGCTCAGTGCCCTGGCCTATTTCGGCCCGGCCCGACGCGAGGAAATGGCCGTTCGTAAAGATGTGGAAGAGCGGATCATCGATTTCCTGGAGATAGACCATATTCGCCGCCAGCCTGTGGCAAGTCTTTCCTATGGTCTACAAAAGCGCGTTGAGCTGGCCCGGGCGCTGGCCATGCAGCCGAAAGTACTGATGCTGGATGAGCCGGTGGCGGGCATGAACCGGGAAGAAAAGGAAGACATGGCCCGCTTTATTCTCGACATCCGGGAAGAGTGGGGTGTCACCGTGCTGATGGTGGAACACGACATGGGTATGGTGATGGATATTTCCGACCACATCGCGGTGCTCAACTTTGGTCAGGTCATCACCGAAGGCCTGCCCGCGGAGGTTCAGAACAACCCGGAGGTGATCAAGGCCTACCTGGGCAACAGTGATATCGAGAGCCTCCGCAAGAAACTCAACGCCGAGGGGGAGGCCGCCTGATGGATTGGTTGTTCTTCGGCGAAATCAGCCTGGCGGGCCTGGCCATGGGCGGCCTGTATGCCCTGATCGCTCTGGGTTTCGTGATCATCTATAAAGCCACGAGGGTCATCAATTTCGCCATCGGCGAGATCATGATGTTCGCGGCCTACCTGTTTCTGGCATTCGCCGGCGGCATGGAGCTGTCGCCCTGGATTGCCCTGCCGATGGCGGTGATCGGCGGTAGTATTCTCGGCGGTGTCATAGAGAAAACCATGATCCGGCCGATGCTGGGGGAATCGCCGATTTCCGTGGTGATGGTCACCATCGGTATTGCCAGCATTCTGGTGGGTCTGGTGGAGTTTATCTGGACCGCTGATCCGCAACTGCTGCCCAACTTCCTGCCCCGGGAGCCGGTGTTTATCGGGGAACTGTATCTGGCACCCAAGATCGCTTACGGCTTTCTCATTGGTTCCGCCCTACTGATCATTTACCTGCTGTATTTCCGGTTCTCCCGGGGTGGTGTAGCCCTGCGAGCCACGGCCTCGGATCAGGCGGCAGCCTATTCAATGGGTATCAACGTGCGCCGTGTCTTCAACATGGCCTGGGTGTTCGGTTCGCTTGCGGCGTCCCTGGCCGGCGTGCTGGTGGCGGCCACCGGTGGGCTGAGCCCGCAATTCGGGATCATCGGCCTCAGTGTACTGGTAGTGGTGATCGTGGGCGGCCTGGACAGCATTCTCGGCGCCCTGGTGGCCGGCGTATTCATCGGCTGGCTGGAAACTGTGGCGGGCGCCTATCTGGGCGGCGAGTACCGGATGCCGGCAACCTTCCTGGTGCTGGCGATCATCCTGGTGATCCGCCCCTACGGCCTGTTCGGCACCCACGAAATAGAGCGAGTGTAAGATGCGCATCGGTGACGCGAAACAGAGTTACGAGGCCGATGAGGCAATCTGGACCAGCCAGACCCAGAAGCTGTGGTTGGGGCTGTTCCTGCTGATTCTGCTGGTTTTCCCGTTTGTGGTGAATTCTTACCTGCTTTACCTGGGGTGCCTCGTGGGGATTGCCGTGATCAGCACCACCGGCCTGAACATCCTGACCGGTTTTACCGGCCTGATTTCCCTCGGGCAGGCCGGCTTCATGGGCGTGGGCGCCTATACAGTGGCCTGGTTATCCCTCAATACCGCCCTGCCGTTTCCGGTTACGCTTCTGATGGCCGGGCTGATGGCCGCCGCCGTGGGCATTCTGGTGGGCCTGCCCTCCCTTCGGGTCAAGGGCCTGTACCTGGCCATCGCCACCCTGGCGGCGAGCGTGTTCCTGCATTTCATTTTCGCCGAGTGGGAATCGGTGACCGGCGGGATGGGCGGTTTGAGCCTGGAGCCGGCGCACCTGTTCGGACTGACTTTCCAGAGCGATTTCAGGATGTATTTCATCATTGTGCCGCTGGCGGTGCTGATGGTGCTGGCGGCCCGCAATGTGTTCAGGACCCGGATTGGCCGGGCGTTTATCGCCATTCGCGACCGGGATATTTCCGCCGAGATTCTCGGGATCAACTTGCTGCGTTACAAGCTGATGTCGTTTGCCCTCAGCTCGTTCTATGCCGGGATCGCCGGTGGCCTGTTCGCCTATTTCTATCGGGTGGTGACGCCGGAAAGCTTCCCGCTTTCCATGTCGATTTTCTATCTGGCGGCGGTGATCGTCGGGGGCATGGGCAACCTGCTGGGGGGCATTCTCGGCGCCGCCTTCATGACTTTGGTGCCGGAAGCCCTGAAACTGCTGACCGCTGCGCTGACGCCTTTTTATCCCAACGCCCCGGTGTTCATGTCGCCGATGCTGGAAATTATCTTCGGTGCCCTGATCGTGGGCTTTCTGATCTTTGAACCCCATGGCCTGGCGGAGATCTGGCACCGCATCCGCCGGTTTTTCCGGCTGTGGCCATTCAGGAATTAACCGTGTTTCAACGGGCCTGGTACACAGAGCCCATGCACCACCAACAACAAGAAGCAGCAAGGAGAAGAAACATGTTCAGAAACATCCTCGAAAAAGGTCGCCGGCTTGCCGGGCTTGGTAGCCTGGTCGCTGCGCTGACCGTTGCTGCCCCGGCGATGGCTCAGGACAAAGAGCCCATCGTGTTCGGCGGCTCGATCCCGCTCTCCGGTGTTTTTGCCTTTGCAGGCATTCACCTGCACGCCGGCCTGACGGATTACACCGACTGGATCAACAGCCAGGGCGGTATCAATGGTCATCCGGTGGAATACGTGATGGAAGACACCGCCTATGAGGTGGACAGGTCAGTCGCAGCCTTCAAAAAGATTTCCGGCAGCAGCTCCCCGGCCACCTACTACGGCGACAGCACCGGTTTCATGAAAGCCATTGCCTCGGAGCTCAACAGCCAGGGCAATACGCTGATGAGCGGCGCGTCTTTCGCCACCGTACTGACCGACAATGAAACCTATCCGTACCAGTTTATCCCGGGCCCTAACTACAGCCAGATGTTCGGGATCATCCTGGAGTACATCGCCTCCCAGGGTAAGGATGGCGAGATGCCAAACGTGGCGTTTGTCTACAGCGATACCGAATTTGGCAAGGACCCGATCGAGAATGGCAAAGCCCGCGCGGCTGAGCTGGGTATCGAAGTGGTGGAAGAGATCGTCACCAAGCCGGGTAGCGTCGATGTCTCCGCCGAAGTGTTGAAGTTGCGCCGCGTGCGCCCGGATTACGTGGTATTTCACGGCTATGTGTTGTCACCGATCAACGAGTTCATGGTGCAGATGCGCCAGATGGGCCTGGATACCCAGTTCATGGGCACCTTCTGGTCCTCGGACAAGCTGATCATCGACAAGATGGGCGCGGATGCCGACGGCTATATGGGTGTGATGCCCTACAACTACTACGACAGCGAGGAAAGCGGTCCGATGCTTGATGCCCTGAGGGCTCAGGCAGAGAAAAGTGATCCAGAGGCTGGTTACCGTCCGACCGGCTATATTCAGGGCTGGTTCAACGCCATGGTCTGGACGGAGGTGATCAAGCGCACCCTCGATGCCGGTAAGGAGCTCAACGCGGACAACATGGCCGAAGCCCTGGCTTCCATTGAGGACTGGGACACCGGTGGCATCATCGGTATTCCGGTCACGGTGAAGGATATGTCGTTCCCGGTGGGCCGTATCTGGCGGGTGAATGCCGAGGCGGGCCGTTATGAGCCGGTATCGGACTGGATCCACCTCGACTGAGGGGCTGTATGGAAGCCTTACTGGAAATCGATAATATCGAGGTGGTCTACAACAAGTCAGTGCAGGTCCTCCGGGGCCTGTCACTGCGGGTGCCGGAGGGGGCCATTGTGGCGCTCCTCGGCTCCAATGGTGCTGGTAAATCCACCACCCTCAAAAGCGTCTCGGGGCTGCTGACCCTGGAAGACGGGGAGGTCACTGCCGGCGAAGTACGCTTCAGGGGTAAGGATGTAAAAGGCGTTCCGCCGGAGCGGCTTGTGCGCGACGGACTCTTCCATGTCATGGAAGGCCGGCGAGTGTTCGAGGATCTCACGGTTGAAGAGAATCTGATCGCCGCCACCTACGCGCTCAGTGGCAGTAAGCCTTCCCTGAGTGACAGCTACGAGTTGGTTTATAACTATTTCCCAAGACTGAAGGAGCGCCGTAAGCAGCTGGCCGGTTATCTCTCAGGCGGCGAGCAGCAGATGCTGGCCCTGGGTCGGGCGCTGATTGCGCAGCCAGACCTGATCATGCTGGATGAGCCCTCGCTTGGTCTGGCGCCGCTGCTGGTGGAAGAGATTTTTACCATCGTGGCCAGAATCAACCGGGAGCAGGGCACTGCCATCCTTCTGGTGGAACAGAACGCCGCGGTGTCACTGGCGATTGCGTCTTACGGTTACATCATGGAAAACGGCAAGATCGTGATCGACGGCCCGGCGGACAAACTCACGGCCAATGAAGATGTTCAGGAATTCTATTTGGGTGTGGGTGGCAAGGAAGGTGAGGCCCGCAGTTATCGAGACATCAAGCACTACAAACGCCGTAAACGGTGGCTGTCATGACAATGCCTTCCATCCCTGACCTGACGCTGACCCAGATGCTTCGAGCCCATGCCCGGGAGCGCCCGGACGCCCTGGCACTGCGTCAGAAAGATTTCGGTATCTGGCAGGCCTATTCCTGGCAGGATTATTACCGGCGGGCCCGGCACTTCGGGCTGGGGCTTCGTGCCATGGGGCTCGAACCAGGTGGCCATGTAGCCATTATCTCGGAAAACCGGGTGGAGTGGGTCATCGGCCAGATGGGTATCGGTCTGGTGCAGGGCATCTGCGTCGGGGTCTATCCCACCAGTCCCTGGAACGAGGTGGCCTATGTTCTTGAGCACAGCGACGCGGAATTCGTGATCTGCGAAGACCAGGAACAGACTGACAAGGTGCTGGAAGCCTGGCCAGAGCTGCCCAAACTGAAGCACTGCATTGCCATCGATATGAAAGGCCTGCGCTACTATCCGGAACCGCCGGCAGCGTTCGAGGATATCGAGGCCAGGGGCCGGGAATTCGAAACGCAACATCCCGGCCTGGTGGATGAATTGCTGGACAGCCAGAAAATGGATGACACCGCCCTGATGATCTATACCTCCGGGTCCACAGGCCGACCCAAGGGGGCAATGATCAGTTGGTACAACCTTCACGCCGCGGCGCCGGGACTCATCAAACTTTTACAGGCTGATGAACACGGGTCCACCCTTTCTTACCTGCCCCTCTGCCATGTGGCCGAACAGGCCTTTACCAACATCGCACCGGTTTATGTGGGCAGTACGGTCAGCTTTGGCGAGAGCCTGCGAACTATTCAGGAAGATCTGCGCGAGATAGCCCCGACCTTTTTCCTGGGCGTGCCGAGGATCTGGGAAAAACTGCACTCGTCCATCTACATCAAGATTCAGGAGACAGGACGATTGCGGCAGGCATTGTTCAACTGGGCGATTCGGGTGTGTTCACCCATGGCCACCAAGCCTCGTTCAGCGTGGAGCCTGAAGGAGAAATGCCTTTACGGCATCAGCTACTGGCTGGTGTTGCGTGCCTTGCAGAATTTTATCGGCCTGCGCCGATGCAGCATTGCCCTCACCGGGGCGGCCCCTATATCAACCGGCATACTGGAGTTCTTCCGGACCATCGGCATTCCCCTGGTAGAGGTTTATGGCCAGACGGAAAGCACTGGTGTTGCCACGGCGCAACCCGTTGATGACGTGCGCTTGGGAACGGTGGGTGTCGCTGTGTCCGGGGTTGAGGTAAAACTCGGGGAACACAACGAGATCATCATGCGTGGTGGCAGCATGTTCAAAGGCTATTACAAGAACGACGAGGCCACCGCCTCAACCCTGAAAGACGGCTGGCTGCACACCGGCGACGTGGGTGAATGGCGGGATGGCCAGCTCAAGATTGTCGACCGTCTGAAAGACATCATGATCACGGCTGGCGGCAAGAACCTGTCACCGACGGAAATCGAGAACACGATCAAGGCCAGCCCCTACATCAAGGAATGCATTGTGATCGGTGAGGCCAGAAAGTACGTGTCTGCGCTGATCCAGATTGATTTCGATACGGTGGCCAAGTGGGCAGAGCAGGAGCGGATTGCCTACACCACCTTCCGGAGCCTGACCGAACAGCCACAGGTGAATGAACTTATACAGGCCGAAGTGAACAAGGGCAACGAGCAGCTACCGCAGGTGGCGCAGATCAAGCGCTTCCACCTGCTGACCAAGGAACTGGACCACGACGACGATGAAGTCACGGCCACCATGAAAGTTCGCCGAAGCAACATCTATGAGAAGTACACGGAGGTGATTGAGTCGCTTTACGCCTGACTGCGAGGCGCCTAAAAACCGGCGCCTTCTTCCACCCGGCTGCGTTCCATGTACTGGGTCAGTGCCGCATTGAGCACCGCCAGAACCAGGAACAGCAGGATGCCCTTGGGCACCAGGGCGTGGATTTCCGGATTGGGCGCGGTGCTGGCGGTTACCAGGATCAGGCCCAGGATATTGCGGGCCAGACGCATCGTGAGCATGGCGCACAGATACCCGGACTGGAATGCCGAATCTGCCCCCTTGAGCAGACGGCCGAACGCCGGCATCAGGTGCACGGTGTTAAGTAACAGAACAGAAAAGATGACTAACTGAACAACGCTTAAAATGGTCATGACCAGAGACTACCAAACGACTCAGCTGGTTAAAAAACGGGCAAAATTATCCCCGATTGGGCAAATTTAATCCAGTTCAGGGCGCAGCTGGCTAATAACTGCTGTTCAGAAGGTCGTGATAGTCGCTTCGAAATCGTTGGAAACTCAGATAGTTATTTCGGTGGTCCACCAAACCTGCAGAATTGAACGCTTCCACAAAGGCCCGGGATTCTCCGGTGCTGACCTCGCCATAGAAACCGCCGTCCCAGTCCAGCACCTGAACCATCTCCAGTAGAACTGTTATTGCCAGCGCGCCGTTGGCTTTTTCCAGATAGCGGTACGCCAGGCCGTAGTGCTCGAAACGATAGGGCGTGTTGACAGCGTCAGTCGGAGTCACATCCCAGAGGGGATCGTAGTCATAGTGCTGATAAACCGGAGCAACGGGCTCCCCTGCTGCAACGACCGCCTGTCCCTCCGAGAACCAGTAGGGCAAAAGGCTGTAACCCGCATCATACCGGGACAGGTTTTCCTGGACGAAATGGGCCAGCTCGTGGGCAACAAACTGGCCGGTCTCATAGGGCCACTGACCGTAATACGGGTTGAACGCCACGGCGGCCGATGAGGCCGACACAAACTCAGTGTGTGGTACCTCTGGGCTGAGGCAGCCGATTACCTGTCCGGGATAGGGTACTGCCGCGCTGCGGTCCTCGACAAAATCGGACCAACGTAACTGGAACCGACTCAGCACACCGTCGATCCGACGTTCAAGCTCCGACGCGGCAGCCCGGAACGAGGTCTCGCTGTAGGCCGGTGAGCCATAGACCCGCACCCGACCGCTGTGAGTCTCGAAATACAGAGGTTCGTTCCGACAGGCCTCAGTGTCTATGCCTAGTGCCCAGGAGCTCGTGGGGTAGTGCCGGCCGGTATCCCGTGCGTCATAGAAGAGCCCGGATACGAAGCCATCGGAATCCGGGTAATGGAGACTGTCCGAGGTAGTGACCTTGCAACCGGTCAACGTCAGCACAAGAACACTGAGTACCAGCGTGGCTTTACTGGTTGTCATAAGAGACTCCCGAAACGATCCTGTTGTCCAGAATGATCGCAGGGTTTTCGTGGAGGCTCCGTCAACGGGGTGTAAAAATCAGGTAAAGCGAGCTAGCGTAGTGATTGATATGGACGAGGGAGAACAGATAGATGGACTACATCGCTCCTGTCAGCAGCGCCATCATGGCAATTGTCTGGATTGTTTACTTCCAGCTGTTTTTTCTGCAATACAAACGGAACAACCGTCCCTACCTTGTGATTCACCATGCCCAGAATGAAAACCCGGATGCCCTGTGTCTGCTGGTGAACATGGGTAAGGAAACGGTGCACGTGCAGTGCGTTCAGGTGGTCCTCCACACCCGTGCGGGTGAAGAGAAGGTCATGACGGTCACCGAGTATCGCCGGGTCGGAGCGGACGATGCGAACGTGCACCAGGTGTTGCGCCAGGGCCCGTTGCAGCCCGGTGGGTATCTGGTGCTGGGCTCGTTCAGGAACATCATCCTGGGGCGACGCAGCGAAGAAAGTGACAGCGATTACCTGTTCGAGGACATCACCGGTGTTGAGATCCGGGCCGCGGTGATTCACGGGCCGACAAAGTACCCGGTGGGTGTGAGACGGAGCTTTTCTCTCAGCCACGAGGGCGGCCCCCAGATCTTTCCGAGGAACATTCACAGCGAACAGCTGGTGCGCCGAAAGGACCGGCATCAGGTGCGTCGGTGGGTTGAAGAGGAACTGCAGCCGGTGCGTCGGGGCAGCTCAGAGTCTGACGACTCGGACCAATCCGGACAGGAGAGTTGAAATCCTGGTCTGTGACTGTGGCGGCCCTCTGCCCTGTTCAGTAGGCCCCTCGAATAAGATCAATGCCCGGCGTCAGAACTTCACGCCAAGCCGTATCCAGTTCGGGGGTGTATTCCGGATCGTGAAGGCGGACGGTTTTCATGAGTGAATCCAGCCAGAGGGAATACCACTCGGGCTTGATGTCGTAATGGGAGCGGTTATGGCTCTCACCAAGCGCTTTCAGCTTTCTGTCTGACATTCCCCGGGCGTGCAGGATCAATTGCATGATGCCGTTGCGCAGAAGGTGGCGTTGCGCGGCCATATCCGTTTTTAAAAACCGGTCCCGGATAATGTTCGAACTGGCCATGAAGAAGTCGTAGAAGTCGACAAAGAAAGCGTCGCGGTTGCAGCAGCGTCCGTAGCTTTGAAAAACGAGGTCCGTTTTATTCATTTGCAGTAAATGTCCTTGCCTGGTGGGTCACTTATCAAATGGAGGCGGGAGAATACTCGGCCCAGTAAACGGTTTCCGTTGAAATTTGTTACTGGTTTTCCGAAATAACTGTCGCTGTATCAGTCATATACCCCACTTCCGGGTTGCGTTACCCCCTATCTTTGTTGAGGATGGTGCCGTCACTTGCCAATCCAGCAAAGGAGGCATTTTATATGTCGCTGAAAGACGAACTGATCAGAAAAGCTGAAGCGCAACTGGAAGAATGGGAGAAGCAAGCCGATTCGTTGAAAGCCAAGGCCAAAGCAAAAGAAGCCGAAGCGGAAAACGAGAAGGCCAGCGCAGAGATCCAGCAGAGCGCGTCGGATACGCTGCGTTCGGTTGAAGAAAAAATCTCGGATGGCCGCAAGAAACTGGATGAGTTGAAGCAAAGCGGTGAAGACAATCTCGATTCGCTTCGCAAACAGCTGTCTGATCTGATCGGACCGGACGAAAAGCGGTAAGGTTACGGCAGCCAGGCAATTGCCGATATCTGTACACCCAGCCCCCGGGCGGGCAGAGACTCCGCCGGCCCGAGGGGGTGGATGTGATGATGTTTAGCCGAACAGTTTCTGTGCCGTCATACCGACCAACTCGCCCTGATGTCGTGCCCCTTCAAGCTCCACTTCGCTGGGAAGGCGAGAACCGTCGCCGTCGGCAATGGTTGTGGCACCGTAGGGTGAGCCACCCTTCACTTCATCGACACCAAGCTGCCCCTGGAAACTGTAGGGCAGGCCCACGATGGTCATGCCGAAGTGCAACAGGTTGGTGATCAGGGAAAACAATGTGGTTTCCTGGCCGCCATGCTGGCTGGCGGACGCGGTAAAGGCTGCGCCAACCTTGCCATTCAGGGCACCGCTGGCCCAAAGACCGCCGGCCTGGTCGAGGAACGCCGCCATCTGGCTGCTGATCCGGCCAAAACGCGTTCCCGTGCCCAGCACAATGCCATCGTAGTTTGCGAGTTCATCGACGGTTGCCACCGGTGCGGTTTGATGCAGTTTGAAGCCGGCATCGCTGGCGACCGATTGGGGGACCGTTTCCGGTACCCGTTTGATGTCGACCTCGGCACCTGATTTGCGAATGCCCTCGGCGATGGCGAACGCCATCAGTTCAATGTGACCGTAGCTGGAATAGTAGAGTACCAATACCTTAGCCATGGGGATGAGCCCTTCTGTATGGGTTAAAAGTAATAGCGGATCATTGCCCGGGGAGTGAACACGGTTTCGTCACCGCCGCCGAGGAAATCGGGGTTCTCGAAGTGGTGGATGTCAAAGCGCATGCCTGCATCCAGGGTCCGGGCTTCGTTCAGGAAAACAAAGAAGTCCGGACGGAACACGATCTCGTTGCCAAAATCGTCTTTGCGGTTGTTCACGATGAAGGTGGCCATGTGCTTGATGGCAATGTCACCGATCATGATGTCGTTGGACTGATAGAAAATCCGCGAGAACAGGTTGGCGTCCCGGACGACATTGCCGTCGAAGTCCGTCTTCCGATAGTAGAAGTCAGTTTCGAACCACTGGAAGCCCGGGATGTTCCAGGTGAGAAGGATCCCGTAGTTGTTGGCCTCAAAGCTGCCGTAGTCCGACTTCTCGTAGCGATAGGACAGCATTACGTCCGAGATGGGCCCAAGGCTGACGTTGGCACCGGTGAGCTTGCTGAGGCTGAACGCCGGGTTTGCAAAGATCACATAGGTGTTGTCGTTGCCCGGTATGCCACCCAGATCATCTCCGAACGTATGTTCCAGGTCGAACCAGTTGCGGCCGAACTTGTTGACGTCAAAATGCTCATACTGCAGCTGGTAGACCTCGCCGCTTTCATTACCGTTGCCGTACAGCACGTCCTCATCGGCGTCCCAGCTGTAGCCTGCGGCCACCGCGTTGACCTGGAACTGGATGTAATCCTCGGCCTGGGCGTTGGTACTGGTAAGGATCAAAGCGCTGGCCGAAAGACAAATACTTCCCATTAATTTTTTCATCGTTTCACCTGTTGTTTTTGTCGTAATGGTTCAGTGATTGAAGGGGGTCAGAAGGAGACCACCTTTTTCTTGGTTAGGTGTCGGAGGATTTCTTCCCGATTCTGGTCGAGCAGCGGCGGAGCGTTCACCGAGGTGTTTTGCTGACCGTCGTAGGAAATGGGTGAACGCACGGTTTTCCACTCCCCGCCGGAGGGATGCGGCGCCGACACCAGGAGATTGAGGTGCTTGGCTTGTGGGTCTTCAAGCGCCTCGTCCGGCCGGTACATCGGCGAGTGGGGCACGTCCTCCTGTTCCAGTCGTTCGCACCAGGTCGCCCTGGGTAGCGATTTGAAGATCGGGCCCATCAAATCGATCAGATCTTCCTGGTGAGCAATGCGGCCTTCGCGGGTTGCAAAGCGCTCGTCTTCAAACAGATCCGGTATTTCCATGGCATTGGCGAGGCCCTGCCAGAATTTTTCGGGCGAAGACATGTGCAGGGCGATCCAGTTGCCATCGGCGCACTCGAACACATAGGACTGGGATACCTGCGGACGGCTGTAGGGGCCCATCACTTCGTTTTCGGCATAGAAATGGGTGAAGGCGTCCAGGTTGAAATGGCACATGGCTTCCAGCATCGAGACATCCACCCGGCGGCCTTTTCCGGTCCGGTTACGCTCGTGCAGGGCGCCCAGAATTCCGTAAGCGGCGTAGAAGCCGGTCAGGGAATCGGCAACTGCCGGTCCCACCACCCTCGGATTTTCCGGGTTGATGAACAGCCCCAGGAATCCGCTGGCAGCCTGCGCAACGGTGTCATAGGCGGGGCGGGCGGCCGCTGGGCCGTCATTGCCAAAGCCGCTGATGCCGCAATAGATGAGCTTTTCGTTGATCGAGCGAAGGCGTTCCTCGCCAGCGCCCAGACGATCTGCCGTGCCCGGCCGAAAGTTCTGGATATACACGTCCGCCGAACGGATCAGCTCATCGAAAATGGCCAGATCTTCCTCGGACTTGGTGTCCAGGGTGATACTTTTCTTGTTGCGGTTGTAGGTCTGAAAGTGGGGGCTGTAGAGGCCACCTTTGAAGGCGCGGAAGGGGTCACCACTTCCTGGCCTTTCGACCTTGATAACCTCGGCTCCGAGGTCGGCCAGGAGCATGGATGCCGCCGGCCCGGTTATGAACGTTCCCTGTTCGATGACACGAATGCCTTCCAGAACGTTTGCCATGGGAATACCCTCTATACGAATATCAGATGGAGCTGGTGAAGCCGTCAGGTACTTCGCCTTCGTACACCGAGCTTTTCGAAGCCTGGTACGAGAGTGCGAAGCCGATGGAATGCTGCTGTTCCTCACGCAGATGGGCCAGCAGACCGGCGGTCCGGGCAAGAATCGGAATGCCTTTCAGGGACTCGATCGGGAAGCCGGCGTCCAGCAGGGTGGCGGGGATTGCTGCCGAGACATTCAGCTTCAGGTCCTTCCCGTAAATATCCGGGATGACTTTCTCCACCAGGTCAGCGGCTTGCATGTGCCGGCCCGCTACGCCCAGTTTCTCGGCCGTTCCGAACAGGGCATTGACCCTGGGGTCCCTCGCCTTGTGCAGCGGGTGGCCGTAGCCCGGCAAGGGGCGTTTCGCGGCGCGGTACTCGGAGACCACGGCATAGGCGGCCTGATCGAGCGAACACTGGTCCTGATCGGCCCGGTTGACCACTTCATCGAACAGCAGGCCGGCCTTGTCGGCCGCTCCGAGAATGACCGAACCGCATCCCAACAGGCCCGCAGCCACGGCACCCTGAAGCGCTTCCGGGGAAGCCGCGAGGGTCATCCGGCTGGCCTGAACGCTGGGGACCAGCCCGTGCTCGGTAATCGCGACGAGAGTCGCGTCCGTCATGGCTTTCAATCCGTCCGTGGGTTCTTTGCCGGTCAGCAGGAACAGGAAATACTCGGTAAAGCTGAGTTTCCCGATCAGATCCTGGGCCAGATCCTTGCCACGAATGATGATGGTCTCGTCGTTCGAGGTGCAGATGGACGTTCTGGGGACTGTCTCTTTCCCGATTTTCACTGGGTTACCTCACAGGTAGATCGTAGTTTCCGGTTTGCAGGAGCGTCGCGGAGGCAGCAGGATTACTGCTGCCAGCCTGCACCGCGCATGGTGTTGTTTGTGGGTACATCGTCTTCCTGCATCCACAGCGACAGGGTTTCGTGAGCGGTTTTGTAGGCTTCACTCATCAGTTCGTCGGTTTCAGGAACAGAGGAGGTAAGCTCGACCTGCAAGCCGCTCGGGTCGTGGAAGTAGATGGAGTAGCAATAGCCATGGTCGGTTTCCACAGCTTCGATACCGTGTTCACTGAGCTTGCGCTTGAATTCCAGCACCGCGTCCTTGCCGTCCACGGTCAGCGCGATGTGATGGCCAAACGGGTTGTTGTTCTCGAACTTGTTGATCGAGGCCTCCCGTGAGGACGCTTCGGATTTGAACTGGAAGAACGCCAGGCAGCTGCCATCGGCCATTTCGAAGAAGGTGTGAACGTAATTGTCCGGCTGACCGGTGACGGGATTGACACGCTCCACCCAGGTACCAATCAGCGGAAGCCCGAGAATGTCCTCGTAGAAATGCCGCGTCTCCTCCATGTCTTTCACCATGAAGGCATGGTGGTGGAGGCACCCGATCCGGTTATTGGCACGACGGGTCTTTGCATCAGCGAGATACGGATTCTGTTGTTGAGCAGTCATGTGTCTACCTCTTTTGTTGTTAGCAGATCCTTTTCTCGACCATCACCTGTCAGGCTCAGGCCGTTTCATCCGTGCGTTGGTTGCTTGGGTTGATTGCTGCGGTCAGCCAGGTTTGAAGCAGGGAGCCGACTGTGTCGGGTTGCTCCATCATGGGCATGTGTCCGCAGTTCGGAATGATTTCAAACTGGCAGTGCTTGATCAGAGACTGCATCCGGGCCATCACCGAGGCCGGTCGCAAGGTGTCTTCTTCGCCGGCAATCAGCATGACCGGACAGCTCAGGCTGCGGAGAACGTCGGTGGAATCCGGCCGTGCCTCGCCAGCCTTGATGTGCGATTCGAGGCGCGCAACGGGTTGGCGACCGATCATCCGGACCATCGCGTCCAGGAGTGCTTGATCGCCCCGGTTGTTCTCTGCCAGAAGATTGGGAGACCATCCTTCTGCCATGGCGGTCATGCCTCTGGACCGCGCCAGTTCAAGCATGCCCAGCCGGGCATTGGTTTCCTGAATACCTGCGTCGCCTTCCGGCTTGGGCGTGTGCTCGGTGGCGATCAGGCAGAGCCTCCTGACGCGCTCGGGGGCCAGCCGACAGATCTCCATGGCAACGCGGCCGCCCATGGAGTGGCCGGCCAGCGAGAATTGTTCGGGGGCGGAAGCCAACACCGACTCTGCCATACCAGCGAGGGAGTCCTCGTTGCCATAGTCTGCAACCCGGACCTCAGCAAACGACTCAAGAGGCGCAATTACAGGTGCCCAGCTTGCCCGGTCACAGACCATGCCTGGCAGCAATATCACGGTTTCCTGGTGCTGGTGCTGGCGCATTGTTCGGTGTTCCTCGGTTGATCCGGACCATGCCGGGTCTTTCTTGTTTTGAGTATTGATTAACTTTGATCAAAGATTACCCATGGTCAGGTATGAACAAAAGTGATATTTTTCGATGGAAACGATCGATGAGGTCACTGGTATGGAGCTGAGGCATCTACGTTATTTCCAGGCGCTCGCGGCGACGCTGAACTTCACCCGCGCGGCCGAGAAGTCCCACGTTACCCAGTCCACGTTGTCGCACCAGATCAGGCAACTGGAGGAAGAGCTTGGTGTGCCCCTGTTCGAGCGGGTGGGTAAAAAGGTCCTGCTGACCGAGGCTGGAGAAACCCTGCTGGACCAGATTGCGCCGGCCATGCGAATGATTGATGAGGCAACCTGGCACATAAAAGATGCTTCCGAGGTAGTGAAGGGAACAATACGTGTGGGAGCGACCCACAGCTTCAATATACGTCTGGTCCCGGATTGCGTGGCTGCTTTTCTGAATCGGCATCCCTCAATCAAGGTGGTGGTAGAAGAACTTTCCGGCAACGAAATTACCGAGCGTCTGAAGCAGGAGCAGATTGACCTGGGGATCAGCTACCGTCCCAGGGATCAGACCGACCTGCATTTCGAACCTCTCTATAACGAGGAAATGAAGCTGGTGGTAGGCAAAAATCATCCGCTCGCCAAGCGCAAGAAGATACGGATGGTGGAATTGCAGATGGTTCGAATGACTCTTCTGCCCGAGTATTTTTCCACGCGCCAGATTCTTGATGAATGTTTCGCCGCCGCCAGGGTGGAGCCCCAGATTGTGGTAGAGCTTAACTCGGTGATGCCGATGGTTGAGCTTGTGAAAAAAACCGACCTCGCAACCATCGTCAGCGAAATGGTGGTACCGAACCGTGAGGATCTGAGGGTGATTCCGATTGAGGATCCAACCCCCATGAGAACACCAGGCCTGCTCTGGGTGCGTGGCGGGCCCCAGTCGGAAGCGGTAAGGCACTTTGTGAATTCGGTACGGCGTTATTCTGCCCAGGGTTGATGGTCCGAAGTTTCGGTTTTTTCGAAACAGAAAGGGTTGCTCCAACATCTTACGGTGAGAGGTGGTATGCCCGAAGGTCCCGAAATACGCCGCATGGTCGATGACATCAACAAGGCGGTTGGCGGCAAGACTGCGCAATCTGTCTTCTTTGCATTTGAACACCTGAAACCTTTTGAAAGCACCCTTCGCGGCCGAAAAGTGGAACGGGTGGAAGCCCGGAGCAAAGCCGTCCTGGTGTTTTTCGAGGCGACAGATGAAGACGGCCCCTGGTGTGTTTACAGCCACAACCAGCTTTATGGGAAGTGGCGTATGGGTAAGCCTGATCGTGAACCCAGGACCAACCGGCAACTGCGGTTTGCGATTGTTGCTCCGAAGAAAGCCGCCCGTTTGTACAGCGCTTCGGATATTCAGCTGGTGCGGCCGGACGAATTGAACGCAGTCCCCTACCTTTCACGGCTGGGGCCGGACCCGCTCAATCAGGATGTCAGCGTCGATCAACTGCTGGCGGTGTTTGATGACAAGCGTTTCCGGGGCCGAAACCTCGGTGGCTTGCTTCTGGATCAGGGGTTTGTGGCCGGAATCGGTAATTATCTGCGCTCGGAAATCCTCTTTGAGGCGCGTCTCTCACCCTGGGCCAAACCTCGTGACCTGGATGCAGACCAGCAATCGAGACTGGCCGGGGCGATCCTGACTCTTGTGCAGCGAACCTATCAGTTAAAGGGGATCACCAATTCGCCCGAGAGGGCAGAGCAGTTGAAGCAGGCCGGATGGACGTTCGGTCAGCGCCGGCACATGGTGTTTAACCGCGATGGCCAACGCTGCCACGATTGCGCGTCGCCGCTTGTCAAAACCATGATGGCCAGCCGGCGGCTGTACTATTGCCCCGGGTGCCAGGGTGTGCCCGCTTAACCGAACTGTTCGGTACAGGCCCGTCCCAGCCGATCGTGGACGGCCAGCCACCGGCTTTCCCTTGGCGGGAGCTCGATGACGATTCGATCGACATTCGCCTGGTCCATTGAGTGCATCGCGGTGTAGAGCATGCGGGCATACTCGTTCGGATCGGCGCTGAGCATGATGGACTCGGAGGCCAACTCGCCCGGTGCTGACTGCCACCAGATCACGCCAATCCTTTCGCCTGACGGCGTGATTTCTGGTAGAAGCCGCGCGAATTGATCCGTTGCTACGCCAACGGTGGGCGTGACCGGTTGGTAGTGGCGCTTTACGCTTCCTGGTACCACCTGGCTGGCGCCTTTGCCCGGTGCCAGTGTGATTCCGAGGCAGGCTTCGATGTCGCTCTGGCTGATCTGCCCCGGTCGCGCGATGACCGGGGTTTCGCCGGTCAGGTCGACAATGGTGGATTCAATGCCCACCGAACAGTCGCCACCATCCAGAACCGCCGCGATTTTCCCGGATAATCCCCCGAGCACGTGCTCTGCGGTAGTCGGACTGATCCGGCCATAGGGATTGGCGGATGGGGCTACCAGATCCCGACCAAGCTTCTCCATGGTTGCCACCGTGGCCGGGTGCGCCGGCATCCTGACCGCCACGCCGGGATTGCCGCCGGTGATGAAATCGCTGACGTCGCTTTTCTTTGGAAGTAGCAACGTGAGCGGCCCTGGCCAGAAGGTGTTGATCAGCTTTTCGGCCGCCTCTGGCACCCGATCGACCCAGTATCTGATGCGTTCGGGCGAGGCTACGTGCACGATCAGCGGATGTCCGACAGGGCGCTGCTTTGCCTCAAACACTTTTCTGACCGCCTGTTCGTTGCTGGCATCGGCCGCCAGTCCATATACTGTTTCGGTTGGCATAGCCACGAGGTGGCCGGCGAGAAGCAGCGAGGCGGCTTTCTCGATGTCAGTCGTTTGTGTTGCGTCTAGTTTGATGGTTTCGGGCATAGGGTCTCACGGGTTGCTGGTCGGGCTGACCGCAATGGCTTGCCATTGATTCTTGTAAAAACGCTCGATCGAGGTTTGCTCATCGTCAATCCGGAACAGATACAGCCAGTCGTTGTCGATGAGGTCCTGAACGACCTGGTGCTTCTGGGCAATCTCGGCAATGGCTTCTTTCGGTGCGGCCAGATACACGCTCAAGCGCAGGGGTTCGTGAATCCAGCGTTCGCCATCGTGTACGGACTGCAGCGGCAAACCGATGCGCAGATCACCACCGTTGCCTTCAAACACACCCAGGTGACCGCCAACCACGTTGTGCAGCACTTTATTGCCGCTGCCGTAATGCAGGTTGTCGGTGACCGACATGAAGTACTGCAGGTTGATCCAGTGGGTGACCACCATGGGCGCGGTCATGATCAGCTCAAGAATCTTGAACCCTTCATCGTTCTGCCAGCGGTAATCGTGCAGGAAGCTGCGTCCACCCAGATCCAGGTGCCGGGTGGCCGAGCGAGGCGCCACGATAAAGCTGGCGTTGCCGGCCAGGCCCCATTCCGGGCGTACTTCGGACCAGTCCTGGCTGCGTTTTCTGATGGCGCTGTCCACGTCGTTGTCGCTTGCGACACCCAGACGAACGGCGCGTTCGCGACGGGCCTGGGCTCCGGCCTTGGCCAGGAATTTCCGGATGTCGTCGGGAACCTCACCGGCGCACTCGACCTCGTCGGTAGTGGTGTTATGCAGTGCTCCCACGAAGCGGGTTTCGGGAGGAATCGAGAGACCCTGTTCCGCCAGGGCCGCACGTACGTCCTTGTCGTTCAGCATGTCGGCAAGCACACGAACATTCACCGAGCCGGTCTGGCCGCCGCAGGCGCCGCAGTCCAGGCCGGCGGCGTGGGGGTTGTTGCGGGTGCTGCTGCCGTGCCCGACCAGCAATACCGTGGGGGCAAACCGGTCGGTCAGGGTCATCGCCCTGAGGATACCGCCAGCCAGTTCCGCTTTCTCTTTCGCTCCCAACAGGGTGCCATTCTGGCGGATCTCGAAGTTGGTATGTCCTTTATGGAGCTGGTCCACCGGCTTGGCTGATGATTTGCCAAAGAAGGTCTTGCGCACCATGCGTCCCAAACCGGCCAGCCCCATGCTCTCGATAAAGCTGAAACTGGCCGGCCCCGCGTTGGAAAACTGTGACCAGTGGGTATGGTTAGCCAACGATTGCTGGCTGAAGCGGCCGGAGGATTCGGCCTCTGTGACTTCAAGCGCGGGTGCCAGCAGTCCCGGCAGTTGGGGCCGGGAAAATTCAGTGCCCTTGGGGCGATACGAAATCGGCAGCCCGAAGAAACCGGCGAACCCGAGTGTCTGGATCGCAGGGTCCTGGGCTTCCAGTGCACGGCGAAAGACCTCCGAGCGAACATCAATGCAGAATGCGGCCTGCAGTTTGAGGGGCTCGTCGCCCGGCAACGGTTTTTCCGGCTTTGACAGAAGCTTGTCAGCCAGCTGTGACTGATAGGCGGCCTCCGCTTCTCTCAGCTGGCGCCAACCTGTGGTTTGAGACTGCTCATGGATTTCCTGCATTTCCGGCCAGGCGTCCCACTGTTTCAGCCAGTCCCGTTTCAGCTCAGCGAAGATGGCGCCGCCAACGTGCTGGACATGCCGCCAGATGGCCAGCTCCCAGGCCAGCCGGATTGCCAGAAGGCCCGGGAGAAGGTCCTCCTCGCTGCCACGCAGCCGTGCCTGCCAGCGCAGGTAAGCGGCCCAGGATGACCACCCGTTGATATCCAACAGTAGCGCGTGGGCATAATCGGCAGTGTAGGAGGGTTGCGCCGCGAGAGCGTTGAACGCGTCGGTGATCAGTTTTTCATGATCATTGGGTAGAACCTGAAATTGGGAAGGCAGGGATGGCTCTTCCATAACAATGGCAATGCCACGGTCTGCCCGGGTCATCTCCAGCCAGCTGTGATACAGATCCTGTGCATCCGCTTTGAAATCTCCCGCATCGAGGCGCTGGAAGTAGTCGCCGCAGAACTGGCTGATCTGGTGTACGACCTCATCCTGCCAACCCACGTGATGAGCGGTATCGCGGTTGCGATCCAGTTGCGCGCTGAGGTTCTGCCAGTGCTCCGGCATGCTGGCGGTCTCGGCGGCGACTACGCCATTACCCTGATGATCAAGCGCTGCCTGATTCTGGCAGCAGGTCCCATTGAGTGCCGCCATACGAGAGGCGACTCTGGAAAAGGGCAAGTCCCGCATTTCCCAGAACGGGTTGACCGCGATCATCTGATCCAGGGGCCAGGACGGTGCGATTCGCCGGCAGGCATCCGAGACAGCTGCCTGCCAATCCGGTGTCTGTCTGTTCTGTTCAATCGATGGATCGAGTTGCCTTGCTTGCATTATGCAGACTCCCTGGAACCGGAAGTTGAAGAAACGCTGACCATGGCCCTGGGACGCACCACATCAGGCAGTTTTGCTGGCCAGATTTTCAGGGTCAGGCGTGTGGACCACTCATCAAGGTAGCCCGCGGCAAACAGAAATCGGTAGAGCCTGGCGCCTGCGGAGGTGAACCGGTGATAGCGGATCTGGTAATAGCCGCGCACGAGCAGAGCGATAAGAACAGCGACAAACCCCACGGCTTCCAGGCCCGCCTGACTATCGGGTGGTGTCAGCACCAGACCAAAGAAGGTTTTCTGCAGCCAGTACAACGCCCAGAAAACCGCTCCAAGGAGTAAGCCCCTGCCAAGGGTAAGAACGCCGCCTGATGCAGACAGGAACTCTGAAAGCAGAATCGTCAACGCGATGCCCGGCACGACCCATGAAAACAGATCCGCCGGCGCTGACTCGTTGGCCAGGAAAATCGTCGGCAGCATGAACAGGGCCGCAAAAGAAGCAGCTGTTAGCCACTGCCGCGGCCCGGGCTCGTTGATCGCAACGAGTCGTTTCTTCATCGACAACTCAACCGTGTTGCCGGCATTGAGGAAGGTGTGGGCTTTGTAGGCGGAATGGGCCACCAGGTGCAGGAGTGCCAGCTCGTATAGACCCAGAGCGCATTCAACCAGCATCCAGCCCATCTGGGCGCAAGTCGACCAGGCCAGTTTCACCTTGATGGAAATGCGCGTCATCATGACAAGGCTGGCAAAGACCGCCGTGGGGCCCGCTACCAACAGCAAAAGCCATTGGGCAGCGCTTGCCTGGACAATCAGAGGCGCCATCAGAATCATCAGGAAGCCACCCAGGTTCACAACGCCAGCGTGAAGCAGGGCGGAGACAGGCGTGGGCGATTCAACCACCTGGATCAACCAACCGTGGAATGGCATTTGCGCGCATTTGAAGAGGGCCGCCGCCGCCATCAGAATCGCGGCAGCGTGCGCTGCGGCGGGCAATTCTGGTGACGCTGAAACCTGTGCCAGGATTCGATCAATGAACGGCGTGTCGTATTGAACATAAAGCAGCAGGAACCCCGCGCCCAGGCAGAGCTCTGCAATGCGCGCAAAAATGAACTTCTTGTGGGCGGCGAGGGCGGCACGCGGACGATCGGGGAAAAACATCAACAACTGATGCAGGCTGATGCTGATGGCGATCCAGCTGATGAGGAACACCAGCAAATGGTTGGTGATCGCGATAAAGGCAACACTGGCAAGGATCACCTGCAGCCAGACCATAAAGCTGCGCTGGCCCGGATCCCCCGCAAGATACCGTTCCGAGAAACGCCCCAGCACCATTCCCAGCAGAGTGATCAGCAACAACATGATAGAGGCGAGTGGCCCGTGGCTGAACCAGACGCCAGCTACGGGCCACAACCAACTTGTAATGGCGGCGGCCACAGCGGAAACGAAGGCGAGTTTGAAGGTCAGCGATCGTACGAGAAGGTTGTTCGGTTTGGTTGCAAACCCCGTCGCCACGGCCCCGGCGCCGTAAAGCAGCGGGACCAGCAGGTAGAACAAGGATTCGATCGCCTGAACGTCGAACATGTGAGGGCCTCGGAATCAAACGTGTGTGTACGCGTAGTATCCGAAAGTTTTTATGTGAACAAAAATATATATATCCGATCGAAGCGTTCTAGATTAAAGAACAATTGGCCTGTGGTTTGTAAAACCTTTCTTCAAACACCATCTTTTGGCCTCGTTAAAAGAGACAGCCACAGGGGGTTGGCGGCAGTAACCCGGTCGCCGTTCCTCGAAAAGGCGTTTTAGCAGTGACAACCGGAAAAGACCGAGGCAAAAGAAGTGGATCGTGAAAACAAGGGGGCATTCCTGGCTCGAAGGAAAAAGCACTCCACATTGACGGCCGGGCTATACCATCCCACGCCCGAAGCCATGATGACCGAATACTGGGGTGTGTTCGTGGATAATACGCCATACATCCTACTGCTATCTGACAACCAGCGGAGCGCTCGCGAGAAAGCTAAGCGGCTGGCCGAATCTGCGAATTTCCGGACGCTCCTTGAAGCAACGCTGACAGCCTGCAAGGCAATCGAGGCGAGGGCTATTGACGGCCGCACCGTAAATTGGGGGGAGCAACTCACCGTGATCAGCGCCAGTCGCTCTGGCGATGTGGAAACGGGGACCAGGGAAATCGGCGAGATCAGGGCGATCCTGATGCCAGGTTGTCATCAGGCCATAGCGGATACCCTCTGCATAGACACCACCCTCGCGACCATCATTGATGCGGATTTTCCCCAGGTGTCAGATTTTGAAAAGTTGCCAGAACTGTCCGAGCGTGATGTGCAGATGTCGCTGGGGAATCTGGAGGCCCGCAAACATCCCGGTGGGGGCCATTAAAGATGCGTTCTTTCTACGAGCTTGAGGTGTCTTCCGAAATCGGCCATCAGGCGAGGCGAATTCGATAGCGGGTAACGCCGTGGCTTTCTTCCCGAGTCCACTCAATCCGGTGGCCAGTGATCTCACACAGGGCTTGCAGGTCTTTGCGGCCGGTGGGGTCGTCCGCCAGAAAATCTACCTGTGTACCGCTGGGCAGGTCTTTGATCCGTTTTTTGAAGCGCAGGACGGGAAGGGGGCATACCAGACCGACGGCGTCGATCTGGTATACCTCAGACTGATCAGTCAAGGCGAACGCTCTCGGCGCTGGTTTGTGCGGCCGACGACCAGCCAAACTGGTTAAGCACCAGCGGTGCCGCCGTAGCAATCAGCAGAGCTGCGACAAACGCGGAAATCATGACCTTCACGATGATCCTCCTTTGCCTTGTTTGGCCTCAACCTCAGCTACCCACAGGTCGTGGTGCTGGCGAGCCCACTCGAGATCAACCTGCCCGTTGCCCATGGCGTCGAACGCGCCTTCCATACCGACGGAGCCGATGTAGATATGGGCAATGATGGCCAGCATCATCACAAACGCCACAATCGAGTGCCAGATGTTCGCGTATTGCATCTCTTCATGGGGCGCGAGATCGGTCGGGAAGCTGGTTCCCAGAACGCTGTTGATCACCGCGAATGTGTCGGCAAACATCGGCATCTGGAACGGAAACAGCAGTGACAGACCTGACAGGGATACCGAGACGCCGAGAATCATCACCGTCCAGAAAATGATCTTCTGGCCGGCATTGAACTTCTTGGCGGAAGGGTGGCCTTTGGTAAAGATACCGCCGCCAGCCTTGATCCACTGCCAATCGAGTTTGTTGGGTATGTTATGGGCAACCCACATCACGAAGGTCATCACCAGGCCGAGCATGAATGCCCAGGCCACATTGTTATGCAGCCATTTGGAACCGGCTGCCAACGTGGCAAACGCGTCCGGCCCCATAACCGGAATCAGGAAGCTGCGTCCCATCAGGGTGATCAGCCCGGTCAGGCCGAGTGCGATGAACGAACCGGCCAGTAACCAGTGACCAAAGCGCTCGACAGCCTTGAACCGCTCAATGGTGGTACCAGCAGGCCCGCCATCAATCATGATTTTGCCGCGAACAAAATAGAACACCACCAGCAGGCCGATGATCGCGAGCAGTGCGCCGCCGCCATAGGTGATCATCGGGCCTTCCCGAAGCTTCCACCAGGGCATGCCGCCGTCCTGAATCAGCACATCGGCGGCTGGGCCGCGTACCTGAGTGGTTGGCTCAATTTCGTTGTAGCGGATAGCCCGCCAGTTCTCCGAATCGGAGACGCCGCCCCGGGTTCCCAAAGGCGCCGAGACAGAGGGTGCGTTCTCCGGGTTACCGAGGTTCTGGGAGCGGAAACTGTCGTCGACTTCCAGCTGCTTTTGGCGTCGCAGGATGTCTTCGAGGGTTTGAGCCCCACCGGTTGCGCTTCGTTCCGGTTCGGGAATGTCCTGCGCCCAGGCAGGATTAAATAACAGCGTCGCTAGCACCAGGGCGACGACGCCTATCAGTTTTTTGTTCATCTAGAGCACTCCAGCGGAATCAGCAAGAAGAAATCTATGCCGTAACCGAATTCGGGGCTCCGAAGAGCCCCAAATCCGTCAGGCCAGTTTATGCACCCTTCTTCTCGTAGGCAGTGCCCCATCCCCATGCACCGGAACCGAAACCACGGTTCACAATACGCTGGCGATAGATATCCGCAACCTCGTCGCCGTCACCGGCCAACAGGGCTTTGGTTGAGCACATTTCCGCACAGATCGGCAATTTGCCCTCAGCAATACGGTTACGACCGTACTTCTGGAACTCAACAGTGGAATTGTCTTCTTCCGGACCGCCTGCACAGAACGTGCACTTGTCCATCTTGCCCCGGCTGCCAAAGTTGCCCGCTTGCGGGAACTGCGGCGCACCGAACGGGCATGCGTAGAAGCAATAGCCACAACCGATACACAGGTCCTTGGAGTGGAGCACGACACCGTCCTCGGTCTGGTAGAAGCAGTCCACCGGACAGACAGCCATGCAAGGCGCGTCTGAACAGTGCATGCATGCTACCGAGATCGAACGCTCTCCGGGTTTGCCATCTTCGATGGTTACCACCCGGCGACGGTTGATGCCCCAGGGAACCTCGTGCTCGTTCTTACAGGCCGTTACGCATGCATTGCATTCGATGCAGCGCTCGGCGTCGCAAAGGAATTTTGCTCTTGCTTGTCCTTCAAGTGCCATGGTCTACACCTCTTGTTATGCCGGCATGATCGAACACAGGGTTGCTTTGGTCTCTTGCATCTGCGTGACCGAGTCATACCCGTAGGTTTGAACCGTGTTGCTGGATTCGCCCAGAACGATGGGGTCGGCGCCCTTGGGATACTTGTCCCGCAGGTCCTTGCCCTGATAATGACCGCCGAAGTGGAATGGCATGAACGCCACGCCTTCTCCGACCCGTTCTGTGACCATGGCCTTGACCTTGATCTTGGCTCCTTCTGGGCCATGCACCCAAACGTCACTGCCATCACGGACGTTCAGATTGTTGGCGTCGCGAGGATTGATCTCAATGAACATATCCTGCTGAAGTTCCGCCAGCCAGGGGTTCGAGCGGGTTTCGTCACCACCACCCTCGTACTCAACCAGACGGCCGGAGGTGAGGATGATCGGGAACTCCTTGCTGAAATCCTTCTGCTGGATGGATTCATACATGGTCGGAACCCGCCAGAAGGTCTTGTCTTCGTAGGTCGGGTAGTCGGCCACGAGGTCGCGACGGTTGGTGTACAGGGGCTCGCGGTGCAGCGGTACCGGGTCCGGGAAGTTCCAGACGATGGCACGGGCCTTGGCATTGCCGAACGGCGCGCACTCGTGTTTGATGGCCACTCGCTGGATGCCGCCAGAGAGGTCGGTTTTCCAGTTGGTGGAGGGGCCTGCCACTGCTTCAATGCTGGCTCGCTCTTCGGCGGTGAGGTCACCATCCCAGCCCAGGTCCATCAGCATCTGCATGGTGAACTCGGGGTAGCCATCCTTGATTTCCGAGTTCTTGGAGTAAACACCGTCTGCCAGAATGTTCTGGCCGTTGTGTTCAACACCGAAACGGGCCCGGAACGTCAGGCCGCCCTCGGAGACTGGCAAGGACATGTCGTACAGGTTGGCGGTGCCCGGATGGTTCATCTCGGGGGTGCCCCAGCACGGCCACGGCATGCCATAGAAATCACCATCGCAAGGTCCACCCACGGCACGCAGTGTGGTCTTGTCGAAGTGATGCTGATACTGCATGTGCTGCTTGAGGCGCTCTGGAGACTGGCCGGTATAGCCGATGGTCCACATGCCGCGGTTGAATTCGCGGGTGATGTCTTCAATCGACGGCTCATCTCCGTCAATGGCGATGTTGCGGAACATGCGATCGGTAAAGCCGAACTTGTCCGCAAACAGTTTCATGATCTCGTGGTCGACCTTGGAGTCGAACAGCGGTTCAACCACCTTCTCCCGCCACTGCAGTGAGCGGTTGGAAGCGGTCACCGAGCCGTAAGTCTCGAACTGGGTCGTGGTGGGCAGCAGGTACGCGCCCTCCTTGCGATCATGCAGCACCGCAGAGACAGTGGGGAAGGGGTCAACCACGACCAGCAGGTCGAGTTTCTCCATGGCTTCCTTCATTTCTGTCATCCGGGTCTGGGAGTTGGGCGCGTGGCCCCACAGCACCATGGCGCGGGTGTTATCCGGCTGCTCGAGGTTTTCCTTGGCTTCCAGAACACCGTCAATCCAGCGTGAGACAGGAATACCCTTCTCGTTCATCATCGCCCTGGATTTGCCGTCTTTATCCATAACGGCAAAGCGGCCCTTCAGGTAGTCCAGATCCTCTTCCCAGACTCTTGCCCAATGGGCCCAGGAACCAGCAGACAGTCCGTAATAGCCCGGCAGTGTATCGGCGAGCACGCCCAGATCCGTTGCGCCCTGAACGTTGTCATGGCCACGGAAAATGTTGGTACCACCGCCGGCAACACCCATGTTACCCAGGGCCAGCTGCAGCACGCAGTAGGCACGGGTGTTGTTGTTGCCGTTGGTGTGCTGGGTACCGCCCATACACCAGATGACGGTGCCGGGACGGTTGTTCGCCAGGGTGCGGGCAACCCGCTCCAACTGCGCGCCCGGTGCGCCGGTAACACGCTCTACTTCTTCGGGATTCCAGCGCTTCACTTCCTCGCGGATGTCCTCCATGCCGTATACGCGGGTACGGATGAACTCTTTGTCTTCCCAGCCGTTCTCGAAGATGTGCCAGAGAATACCCCACACCAGCGCAACGTCTGAGCCCGGACGGAAACGCACAAACTCGTCGGCATGGGCTGCTGTGCGAGTGAAGCGCGGATCGCAGACGATCAGCGGAGCGTTGTTTTCTTCCTTGGCCTTCAGTACGTGCAACAGCGACACCGGGTGCGCTTCAGCGGGGTTGCCCCCGATGATGAAGATCGCCTTGGACTTGTGGATGTCGTTGTAGGAGTTGGTCATCGCTCCGTAGCCCCAGGTGTTGGCTACGCCGGCAACTGTGGTCGAGTGACAGATACGGGCCTGGTGATCAACGTTGTTGGTGCCCCAGTAGGCGGCAAACTTCCGGAACAGGTAGGCCTGCTCGTTGTTGAACTTGGCACTGCCGAGCCAGTAAACGGAATCGGGGCCGCTCTCCTCACGGATCTGCAGCATCTTGTCGCCGATTTCATTGATGGCCTGGTCCCAGGGAATCTTCTGCCACTGGCCGTTGACCATCTTCATGGGGCTCTTCAGACGGCGCTCGCCGTGAGCGTGCTCCCGAACCGATGCGCCTTTGGCGCAGTGGGCGCCCATGTTGAAGGGGCTGTCCCAGCCCGGTTCCTGGCCGGTCCAGACGCCGTTCTGTACTTCCGCTTCGACGGTACAGCCAACCGAGCAGTGCGTACACACCGATTTCTTGACGACCACTTCACCGCCACCGGTGGCTGGAGCTGCCGCTTCAACCCGACCCGATGTCAGCGACAGTGCCGCCAGACCACCCACTGCCACGCCAGACGTTGTCAGAAATTGACGACGATCCAGAGTCTTGGCAGCGAGAGAAGAAAGCAAAGAGCCTGCACGGGGGCCTTTCGCTACCCCGTTGGTCTTCTTCCTTAACATGTCGTATACCTCTCTCTTTTATTATTCTCGTTTTTCCGGAAAGCTCAGTCTCTCAAGGGCCTTTCGCAACCTTGATCAACTCAGACCACCGTTAAAAGCGAGCCGATTCGAAATATTTACGTGTGTGTTCGGTATCACGTAATCCGCGGCTTTTCGGCGCGTCAGTTCTGACGACCTCCGCTGCGGCGTTCGGTGCAACCGTCGCTGCCACCGCAGCTGGAGCTGCGAAAGCGGCCATTTTCAGAAAATGGCGACGGCTGTTTTCACGCTTCGGGTTGTCCATTGGACACCTCCCCCTGGGTTAAGGGATCTGTCGATCCCGGTTACTGAATTGCAAAGGCTTCGGCTTCCACTGCCATGAAGGCCCGGCCAAGCGAGCCCACCGGCGCGTAGAAGATGGCACTTTGCGCTTCTTCCAAGTCGGTAAAAAACAGTTCTGCCCACTTCGCCAAATGGGCATCAAAAAAAGCTTTCTGGGAGGCCACACCGCTGTCGCAGGGAAATTCGCCGGTGATAATCCCGGCCATGATTTCACACAGGGTGCAGATGTGGTCTTCCGGTTCCTTGACGTCGCTGCGGGCTTTGATACCACGTGACCGCAAATCGGTTCTGAGCTCGGCCAGGGGCTTTTCGTTCAGGAAGCCGGTGAGGTAGTAGCTGGCATAGGGAAGGAGCTCACCCCTGCCCAGACCGACGAACAGGTTGTTGAACTCCCGCTCGAGATCGTAGGGGTTGGTGCGCTCTGCGAGCTTGGCCAGGTTCTTCGAGGCGGTGCCCAGGGGTGTGTCGTCCCCCTGCAACGAGGCCAGACCTTGCAGCAATTCCGCCGAGGGTGGCCGGTCAAGCAGGACGCCCAGCAGCTGATAGATTTGGGCCCGCGCTCTATCTTCGTCAGTGATTGAGCGCGGGCACTGGATTTCGGCCGTGTCAGTCAAGTCGTTTTCCTTCTAATTATTATGTGCGCTCTCTCACACTATCTTAGTACACAAACAAGAATAGTGGGGTAAGCCACGTTTATTTCGCCAATAGGTGAAATGCATTCTGCTAATAGTCAAAACGCATGCGAGGGCGGAATCGCGGTTCCGGCACCTCTTCTGCTTGGCTGTTCTCCGGTTGTGCGGGCACTCGGTTGGTCAGCTCCGCCTGCCCGGTATAGTCGTCCTGCTCAATGGCTGCCTGTTCATCCTCATGCCCGTCAGCTTGCGCCTGCCCGGTGACCGTGGATTCGGCATCGGTCGGGGAGGGTTGGGCCAACGACTGTACAGGTTCATCAATGACATCCGCCGCCTTCTTGGCTTTATCCACCAGCCCTTCGCCGACCCGATAGAGTGATTTCACGGTTTGCCCGGCCGTCGACGCCAGGGTGTAATCCTCGTCGTAGTCATTCAGCCCATCGAGTACCGCCAGCACCGGATTGGATTTCCAGAGGCTTCTCAGGGCCTTTCGGCGCAGGAACTCGGGTATTTCCTTGCGCATGAAACCTGTGATATCCGTTCCGATCTCAATGGACGACGGATCGGGCAGTCCGTACTTCTCCAGAAGCTCCGGTTCTGACAGGCTCTCGTTAATGGCGAGTTCCTGTTCCTCCGGGGCCGGTTCGGCTTGCTCCGGCGCCGGAGGCGGCGTGGGTTCTACCGTTCTGTTGGCTTCGGCCTTTTTGCGCGCCCAGCGCTGCCAGCGTGATTCGACCATTACTGTAACCTGGGTTTCTTGATGTTGGCGGGAGCCCGGTATACATCGCTTTCCTGCCGAATACGTGGATCACCCTTGGCGTCTTCCACCGCGTCCACGCGCACCTCATCCCGGCGCCGTTTCTTGAACGGCTCCTCGATGTAATGCATGTCGACAAATTCCTTGATCCAGGCGGCCAGGGATTCCGGGATGGGGACGGCTTCAACAATGCTTTCGCCGCTGTCCAGGGAGTCCAGAGCCTCGTGGGCGCTGGCGGTAACGGTGCTGACCGCCCAGCCTGAGGGCGACTGGCCGGTGACGTCTCGGTCCAGGATGATCCAGACGGAAGGCGTGCTCATGTTGAGGGAGACGAGATAACCTTCGACATCGGCACGGAACAGCTCCATAGTGACCGTGCCGGCGTGGTAATCGACCACCTCGCCCTCGCGTACCAGTTCTTTCCAGAAGGCGTCCGGTGCCCCGGGGATGACAGCAACAGGTTTCCAGACGTGTTTCGCCCACCGCGTTACCCCCGGCGATCGGCGAACAACGGCACCCACCTGCAATGCTCGTTTCCAGTGATCGGTTCTACTGCTCATGATGTGTCTCTTTTTGTTATAGATAAAAGCTAGCAGGGCTCCAACAATTATCCAATTGTCCGAAAGTAGATGGCTGTGGCATGCTCGAAATAAGAGAGTGATTCGTATACGTATAACAACAACGAACAGAGTAAAGTTCCTGATGACATCAAAAAAATCTCTATTACTGTGCACCTGCGACAAGAGCCAGGGCTTCAATTCCGAGGCCCTTCATGCGGTTGCGGGTGCCGAGCAGGTCGTCGCGGTAGACCAGCTGTGCGGCAACGATATGAAAGTCGCAGCCGAGCACCTGGGCGCCAGCAACGACGTGCTTATCGCCTGTGGCCAGCAGGCAGCGCTGTTCGAGCGCCTGGCCGAGGACATTCACGCCGAGATCCAGCATGTAGCGCCACTGCACACCATCGATATACGTGACCGGGCGGGTTGGAGTTCTGCCGATGCCAACCCCAAGCGGTTGGAAGCCAAACAGGCGGCCCTGGTGGCCGCAGCCCAGTTGCCAGGGCCCACCGCCCCGGCGAAAAGCATCCAGTCCAACGGCGTCTGTTGCATCGTGGGCCCCACCGAGCAAGCCATCCGCATGGCCGGGTTGGTACAGGATGAGCTGGGCGTTACCTGTGTGGTCAACGATGCCGGCCCCATCCATTTGCCATCGGCCGCCTACGACGTGGCCAAGGGTCAACTGACCAGCGCTTATGGCGCCCTCGGCAACTTCAAGCTGGAGTTCGCCGGGTTGCAGACCCTGCATCCGGCCGGTCGGGGTGAGCTGGGTTACACGCCGGCGCAGACAACGGCTCGCAGCGAGTGCGACGTGTTTATTGATCTGCGCGGTGGCGCGCCGGCCTTCCCCAGCCACGAGAAGCGCAATGGGTATTTCTGGGCCGATCCGAACAAAGCCGGCGAACTGGAACGCATTGCCCTCACAGCCAGGGAAATGGTGGGCGAGTTCGAAAAAACCGTCTTTTTCCGGCTGGAAGAGTCCCTGTGTGCCCATTCCCGGGCTAATAAGCCGGGCTGTACCCGGTGCCTGGACGTTTGCCCCACGGAAGCGATCTTCTCTGCCGGCGACCACATCCAGATCGATTCTGACATCTGCGCAGGTTGTGGCTCATGCGCGGCGGTTTGCCCCACATCCGCAGTCACCATGAACGAAACGCCCTACGAGGCTATAGTCAAAGTCATGGACGTGATGGCGAAGACCTATCGCGAGCAGACCCACGAATCGCCACGCCTGGCATTCCATACCCTGGGCGCCGGCTCGGAAGCCATCACCTACCTGGCTCGCTACGACGATGGCCTGGCCGACGATCTGATCCCACTCGGACTGGAACATGTGGACCGTATTGGCCACGCCGAGATCATGGCGGCGTTCGGTGCCGGTTATGCCGAAGTGCTGATTCTGGCAGACAACGAACTGGATCGTCGGGCCCTGGCGGCCGAAGTAGAACTGGCCCAGGCCATGCTCAAAGGCACCCATAACTCGCCAAGCCGGGTTCGGGTGATTGATGCCATCGAGTTGTCCGCGCCGGGCGACAACGCGGGACGGGTCAGCGAGCCGGTGCTGCTGGTGGGCGGCCGTCGCGACATTACCCGGGTGACCGCCACAGCCATGGCGGAGAAGGTGGACGAGCCGATTCCATTACCCAAGGGCGCGCCCTACGGTGCCATCGAGATTGATTCAGACAAATGCACTCTGTGCCTTGCCTGCGTTTCCCTCTGCCCCACCGGCGCACTGGGGGATCATCCGGACCGGCCGGAAGTGCAGTTCACCGAGAACGCCTGTGTGCAGTGTGGTATCTGCGACAGCACCTGCCCCGAAACGGCGATTACGCTCAAGCCGCAGCTGGATCTGTCAAAGGCGGCGCTTAGCCCGAGGGCTTTGCATGGCGAAGAACCGTTCGAGTGCATCCAGTGCGGCAAACCGTTTGGTGTGGCCAGTACCATCAACCGGATTGTAGCCAAGCTGGAAAATCAGCACTGGATGTACACCAAATCTGATAATGTCCAGCTCATCAAGATGTGCGACGACTGCCGGGTGAAGGCACAGTTCCATGGCGACACGGCGCCCATGGCTGGCGCCGCAAGACCCAGGGTTCGTACCAGTGATGACTACCGGGACAATTGATTGATAGACAGGAATTTCCATGGTCCAGTACACCGAAGTAGGAAAAAGTAACCTGATTGGCACCGATGCGCCCCGGCCACAGGACAAGAACCCCAGGGGCGTGGATCGTATTATTGCGGTTGCCTCAGGCAAGGGCGGGGTGGGGAAATCCACCGTGTCCTCCAATCTGGCCGTGGCCATGGCGTCCAAGGGCCTGAAAGTCGGCCTGCTGGATGCCGACGTCTATGGCCCCAGCCAGCCGAGGATGCTGGGTGTGTCGGGCCGACCTTCCAGCCCGGACGGCAACACCATCCTGCCGCTTCGCAACCACGGCGTGACCCTTATGTCACTCGGGCTGATGACCTCCGAAGAGGAAGCCATTGTCTGGCGCGGACCCATGCTGATGGGCGCTCTGCAGCAAATGATGAACCAAGTGGACTGGGGAAGGCTGGACGTGTTGCTGGTGGATCTGCCGCCGGGCACTGGCGATGTCCAGATGACCCTGAGCCAGAAGTTTTTCGTGGCCGGCGCCATCGTGGTGTCGACGCCCCAGGACATTGCCCTGATGGATGCACGCAAAGGCATCGACATGTTCAAGCGCATGGACGTGCCATTGTTCGGCCTGGTGGAGAACATGGCTTCTTTCATCTGCGATGGCTGCGGCAAGGAGCATCATCCCTTCGGCCACGGTGGTGCCCGGGCTGAGGCCGAGAAGCTGGGGGCACCGTTCCTCGGTGAAATTCCTCTGGATCTCGATATCCGGATCGGCTCCGATGGCGGGGTACCCATTGTGGTGTCCAAGCCCGACAGTCCGCAGGCCCAGGCTTTCCAAAGACTGGCCGATGAAATCATTGCCTCCGAACAATACGCCCGGGCCGTCCAATGATCATTGAGTCTCCCCGTTTCCCACCGCTACTGAGCGGCGAGATTGTGCCCCCGCATACGGATCCTTTCGATAAGGCCGTCAGCCGCGCCATCGCCGGCGTGGATTCCGGCACCATTTTCTATTCCGAGGCCGTGGATACTCTACGGGCGGCACTGGTACTGGCACCCGAGACGCCGTTGGAAGAGGCCATTCAGGCGGTGTACGTGGCCCAGATTGGCCTGGCTGAGAGCCTCGGGGCCCTGGCGCCGCCCGAGGTGCCGGTGCAGTTCCAGTGGCCTGACCGCATCAAGGTCAACGGGGCCCTGTGTGGCAGCGTACGGTTTGCGGCCGATGTGTCCGACCCCAAAGAAACGCCGAACTGGCTGGTGATCGGTATCGTGGTGCCCTTCACCCACCCTGGCGGCGAGCCCGGTGAAACGCCGGATCAGACCTGCCTGTACGAAGAGGGCTGTGTAGAGATAATGCCCATGGCGTTGCTGGAGAGCTGGTCCAAACATACGCTGTTATGGCTGACCTATTTTCTGGACAGCGGGTTCGAGCGGGTCCACAACGAGTGGCGTCCGCGCTGCGATACCATTGGCAAGCGCATCGAGGAACCCAGAGCCGGCCTGTTCGTGGGTCTGGATGAAAAGGGGCGCATGCTGTTGCGCCAGGATGTGATGACCGAAACTGTTAGCCTGATTGATTATGCGGAGCACCTATGAAACTGGCCCGAACCCTGAGACTGGACATTTCCGATGAAAACGTCTTCGAGCGGCCGGCACCCAGTGGGGAGTGGGCCATTTCTGGCGGCTTCGAGTTTTCCAACTGGACCGAGGCGGACCTGACAGGCAAAGCCCGGCAAGCCTTCACCAATGGCTGGTACAGCATTGAGTCGGGTGGTCGTGCCAGCTTTGTTGGCGTGTGCGACATTACCGAGCCGGAGCTGGAGCGGCTACGCCAGACGCTCGCGCAGACTTTTGTGGAGATCTATGGCGCGCCGGACATCGAGGCCGCTTACCCGGTGGCCTGTGAAGAAATCGACCAGATGCGCAGCATGTGCGAAGACTTTGAGGACAACACCCTGCTGATGGTCAGCCGCACCCTTACCGACCTGGGCGTTGAGGAAACCTACCGCTCCCGTGGCCCGCAGGATGCCTCACTGGAGGCCTTTGCGGTCCACGGCAGCGTTGACTGATTACAGGCCGAAGCTGCCGTAGGGAATAAACCGGACGGGGGTGCCGGGCTCGATCTGCTGGGCGCTCTCATCCAGTTCCACCAGACCCTCGGACCAGGCCAGACCGGTCACCCGGCCAGAGCCTTCCGACCCGAATACCTCGACCTTCCCATCGCGAACCCGTGCCCGCAGCATCTCGCTGCGCCCGGGTTTTTTGTTCTTCGAGAAGTCAGCCGGCATGGTATACGCCTGGGGCTCGAACCATTCGGCCCCTGCCAACAATGCCATGGCAGGCGCACCAAATCTCAGCGCACAGACCCAGGCGGCCACCGGATTACCCGGCAGACCGACTACCGGCGTGCCCCGGAACATGGCAAGCGCCAGAGGACGGCCGGGTTTGATGGCAATGCGCCAGTTACTGATGTCACCGTGTTCTTTCAGGGTTTTCGACACATGATCCTCGTCTCCGGCGGACACGCCGCCGCTGGTCAGGATCAGGTCACACTGCTCCGCGCCCCGCTCCAGGGCCGCCTTCACCTCCTCGGCCCGATCCAGCACATGGCCAAGATCCACGAGTTCGTAGCCGAGTTGTGATACCAGGGCACTGAGCATAGGGCGATTGGCGTCATAGATCTGCCATTCTGTGACGGGGGCGCCCACTGGCTTTACCTCATCACCGGTGGACAGCACGCCCACCCGCAGTCGCTGATAAACATCAACGGCTTCCACGCCCACGCTGGCAAGCACCGAAATCTGGGTCGGACTGAGCCGGGTTCCGGCAGTGAGAATCCGGTCCTCGACTTTGATGTCTTCACCGGCTTTGCGGGCATTGGCGCCTGCCTTTAGCGTACCGTTCAGATGCAACTGGCCATCCAGCACTTCGCAGTCTTCCTCCAGAACCACGGTATCCGTGCCGGCGGGAATAACCGCGCCTGTCAGAATCCGGATTGCGTATCCCTTGGGCACCTGCCTCATGTAAGGCTCACCGGCGGCGCTGCGGCCATCCACAAGAGGCAGGGTGCAGGGCACGTCCGTTAACGGCCCGGCAAGAGCATAGCCATCCACGGCGGAATTGGTGCTTGGGGGATGAGCCCGGGGCGCATAGACATCACTTGCCAGGATTCGGTCGTTCACCTGTGACAGCGGAACCTCACGCTCCACCTCCACCACGGGATGCAACCTTGAACGCAACCGCTCAAGGGCTTCTTCGACCGGCGTCCAGTTCACGCCCGGGGGAAGGGCAAAACAGTCATTGCGAAGCGGCTTCATGACTCTCTCGCTGGTGGCTGTACATGATCAATAATAAAATCGGCAATGCCGGTGACGTCATTGATATCGAACAAAGGCCCGGAAAAATCGGCGGCATAGTCGCTGGCAACGGCGATGATGTTGGCGTCTTCCCGGTAAAGGGGCGATCGGCCCGATTCCTGCCGGTGTACTTCAATCTTCGGGTGCGCGTGGGTTTTGTAACCCTCCACCACGACCCAGTCGCAGGGCGACAGGCGGGCCAGCAAATCCTCCAGTGAGGGCTCACCTGCGCCCCGCAGCTCGTGCATGATGGCAATGCGCTGGCCCCCGGCCAGAATCACTTCGCGGGCACCGGCTTCACGGTGTTTGTAGCTGTCCGTTCCGGGCTGATCCACGTCCACCATGTGGTGGGCGTGCTTGATCGAGCTGACCGTTAAACCCCGGCCGGACAGTTCGCGAATCAGAGCGGCTGCCAGTGTGGTCTTGCCGGAGTTTTTCCAACCTACGATGCCTATAACGTTCACTTCAGATGCTGCTCCGCCCAGGCCAGATCGTCCGGGGTGTTGATGTTGAAAAAATCTCCCTCGTCAAAAACCACCAGAGTTTCGCCCTGGGCCTGTGTCCACTGGCGGATCTTGCGTACGCCCTCGTTCAGGGCGGCTCTCAGATCGTCTCTCAAAGCGACCCGCCAGCGCCCGAAGGTCGGCTGTGGCAGTCGGCCGCGCTCTGGGTCTGGCGTGGCTGCCAGCACCACCGGGGTGTCATGTTCCGCCAGTCTGGCAGCCAGATCCCTGGGAAAGGAAGGTGTGTCGGCGGCCACGCTGATGAGCCATTCGTGGCCCTGTTCGGCGGCCCAGTCCATGCCCGCGAGGACGCCGGCAAGCGGGCCGGGGAAGCCTTCGATGGAGTCCGCCACCACCGGCAGATCCAGGTCGTCGAACCGGCTTAAATCCCCGTTGGCATTCAATACCACGGCATCGACCTGAGGGGTGATCCGTTCGATTACCCGCTGGATCAGCGACTGGTCGCCGAGCATGAGCCTGCCTTTGTCGCCACCACCCATGCGGTTTGCCTGGCCGCCGGCCAGGATAACTGCACATTGGCTCATGCAGTGCCTCCGTCAATCATGTTGAGCGCCTTTTCGACGCAGCTTCTTGTCTTCATCGGGTACCTGCGACAAGTCCTGATCGAACACCAGGCGGTGCTGGCCGCTCAGGCAGGTGAATTTCTTGCCACGCATCCGGCCGATCAGGGTCAGCCCGACCTGGCGGGCAATGTCGACTCCCCAGGCGGTGAAGCCCGAGCGGCTGATCAGAGTGGGAATGCCCATCAGGGATGTTTTTATCACCATCTCCGAGGTCAGGCGGCCGGTGGTATACAGAACCTTGTCTGCGGCCGAAATGTTATTCAGGTGCATCCAGCCGGCAATTTTATCGACCGCGTTGTGCCTTCCAACATCCTCCATGTACGCCAGGATTGTTTGTCCCTGGCAAAGCGCGGTGCCGTGGATGGCGCCGGTTTCCATATACAGGCTAGGCGTGTGGTTGATCTGATAGGAAAGATCGTAAAAGGTGCTGGTGTGCACCGGCGTATCCGGCAGTGACAGGCCTTCCAGCCCGGCCATCATGTCACCGAACACCGTACCCACGGCGCAACCGGAGGTGCGGGTTTTCTTTTCCAGCTTGTCCTCGACATCGGTAACGCCTGACGTGCGCACCACCGCAACCTCGAGTTCTTCGTCAAAATCGATCCCGGTGACCGTGTCTGTTTCTTTCAGCATGCCCTGGTTGAGCAGGAAGCCGAGGGCCAGATACTCCGGATGGTCGCCGATGGTCATGGCTGTGACGATCTCCTGGCTGTTCAGGTAGATGGTCAGGGGGCGTTCCTCGATCACGCTGATCGATTTGGCCTCGCCGTTCTCGTCCACGCCCTCCACTGGGCGGGACAGACGGGGATCCTTGGGATCGGGAAGTATGGGATCAATCGTCATTTTTGTTATAGCCGTTTCCTGGTCGTACTGGAATGGATGTTGTACGGAGATTGCCAGAGATTAGCCTATTTGGCATTGAGGAAAAACAGCTGCTTTTTGCCAATAAAAAACCCCGGCAATGCCGGGGTTCGATCTGGGCAGGGTAAACAGACGCTCAGTTCAGTCGCCCTTAATCCTTTTGCCTCACTGGGCGTTCGGGAAGAACAGTTGCTGCCCGTCCACTTTGAAGTCGGCAATCGCCTGCTGGCCTTCTTCCGACAGCAGCCAGTTGTGCCACTGGGCTGCCAGGTCGTGTTTGAGGTGTGGGTGCTTTTCTTCGGAGAGCAGCAGGCTGCCGTACTGGTTAAAAAGTACTTTGTCGCCCGAGAACAGCAGCTCGAGATTCTGGCGATTTTCGAACGCGACCCAGGTAGCACGGTCGGACATCACATAGGCGTCCATGCCGGCGGCGGTGTTCAGGGTCGGACCCATGCCGCTACCCAGTTCCCGGTACCAGCTGCCGCCCGGTTCCACGCCGGCGTTTTCCCAAAGCCTGAGCTCGGCCCGGTTGGTGCCGCTGTCATCGCCTCGCGATGCAAACGGTGCCTCTGCTTCGGCGATGGCAGAGAAGGCTTCGGCGGCGCTTTCCGCTTTACGGATTTTGGCGGGATCGTCTTTCGGGCCGATCAGCACGAAGTCGTTGTACATAACGTCTGCCCGCTCGGTGGCAAAGCCATTCTCGACAAACCGTTTTTCCCCGGCGGTGTCATGCACCAGCAGGCTGTCGGCGTCGCCCCGGCGGGCGAGCTCAAACGCCTGGCCGGTGCCGACGGCTACAACGCGAACTTCGATGCCGGTCGCCTCCTCAAACTTGGGCAGGATCGAGTCGAACAGGCCGGAGTTCTGGGTGGACGTGGTTGAGGCCAGCGTAATGTAGTCGTCGGCCTGGGCACTGAAGGTCAGGCCCATGGTCGTTACGGCTGCCAGAACCAGATTCAGGGTTTTTTTCATCTTGTTCTCTCCTTTGTCGTGTCTTATTCGTAGAGCGAGCGATGGTTCGGTACGTTTGTTTTTTTGGTGGGTGATCAGGCCACGAGCTCTCCGCTCAGGAAGGCTTGTGCCTGGCGCGAAGCAGGGGCGTTGAAAAAGATGTCGGCAGGCGTGTGCTCCTGCACTTTTCCGCCGGCGAGAAACAGCACGTCCCCCGCCAGCCTCCGGGCCTGATGCAGGTCATGGGTTGTCATTACGATGCGTGTTCCTCTCTCGTGAAATTCCTGAACGGCGGCTTCCACGTCCTTTATGGCAGCGGGGTCCAGTGCGGAGGTGGGCTCATCCAGAAACAGTACCGAGGGTGAAAGAGCCCAGGCCCGGGCCAGAGCGAGGCGCTGCTTCTCGCCACCCGATAACACCCGCGCGGGCGTATCGGCGCAGGCGGACAGTCCGAAGCGTGCCAGGGCTTCCCGTGCCAGCTCGGCACGCCGCTTGCGTGGGACGTTATTGACGGCCAGCGCGTGCGTGAGGTTGGCCAGTGCGGAACGGCGCAGAAGAACCGGGGTCTGGAATACCATGGCCTGGCGGGGTGTTTCGTCACCGGACCAGGTTATGGCTCCCTCCGTTGCCGCGAGCAGCCCGTGAGCCAGGCGGAGCATCAGGCTCTTGCCCGCGCCATTGGGGCCCATCACCAGTGTGGGGCCGGGGCCGTCCAGCGTGAATGAGCAGGGGCCAAAAAGCTGGTGGCCGAGAAGGTTGAACTCGACGTTGTCAAAGCGCAGCGACGGCGGTGCACTGAGTTCGATTGGTCTGTTAACGGGCACGTTCAACGATGTCATCCCATGCGCCTCTTGGCCGTTTCACTCAAAATGTACGCAGTAGCGTTGATCGCCATGACAAGCGTCAGCAGGACAATGCCGAGGCCTAACGCCAGGGGCAGGGCGCCCTTGCTGGTCTCAAGCACAATGGCCGTTGTCATGACCCGGGTGACGCCGTCGATGTTTCCGCCAACCATCATGACCGCGCCGACTTCCGCGCTGGCCCGGCCGAACCCTGCGAGCAGAATCGTCAGGAGGGCAAAGCGGGCGTCCCACAGCAGCGTGGGCATCATGCGAGCCTTAGACATGCCCAGCGAGACGAATTGCTCGCGATATTCGCCCAGCAACTCCTCCACTTTTTGCCGCGAGAGCGCGGCGAGAATCGGCAACACCAGTATCACCTGCGCAATTACCATGGCCCCGGGCGTGAACAGAAGACCCAGTTCGCCAAGCGGTCCGGCCCTCGACAGCAGCAGGTAAACGCCTAGCCCTGCCACAACCGGCGGCAGCCCCATCAGCGCATTCAGCGCGACAATAACCCCGCCGCGTCCGGGGAACTGCCATAACGCAACCGCAGCGCCCAGTGGAAAACCCAAAAGCGCCGCTATCAGGACCGCAACGAGCGAAACCTGCAGCGATAGCACCACGATCTGGTACAGCGAAGCGTCGAAATTCACCAGTAGCGAGAGCGCCACGTAAAGCGCGTTTTCTTCCACAGCTGCGTCTCCTTAGTCTTGAGCATCGTGGCGTTTTTAACTACGCTTTGCGATGCTTGCCGTAAATAATGCAGCCAAAAACAGCATTATGCGTATCAATTGACTCCGGAGGTTCGATGTCTCTGCCTGACTATCTCACTACGGCCGAGGCTGCCGAGTATCTGCGCCTGAAAGAACGCAAGGTCTACGATCTGGTGGGCCAGGGCGTGATCCCCTGCGTGCGGGTGACGGGAAAGCTTTTATTTCCGCGCCAGCGTATAGATCTCTGGTTGATGAATCATCTGGAGGGTGACGAGGGCGTCAGCGCGCCAACGCCACCCGTGCTGGTGGGTAGCCAGGATCCGCTGCTGGAGTGGGCGGTGAAGGAGAGCAATGCCGAGCTGGCGATGCTGTGCCAGGGCAGCGGAGACGGGGTGCAGCGCCTGGTTGACGGTCGCGCCATGGTTGCTGGCATGCATATCTGGCACGCGCAGACTGAGCGTTACAACGACCCGGTGACCCTGGGCTTGAGCGGGATGCGTGACCTGGTGCTGATCCGCTGGGCCAAACGCCGGCAGGGCCTGCTTCTGGCGCCGGACAACCCCCACGGAATTGTGCAGCTGGAAGACATCGCCCGGCCGGGCCTGCGCCTGGCCCACCGCCAGCCCGAGGCCGGTGTCAGTCATCTGCTGCAGAGCCTGCTGGCCCGCTACCGAATTGATGGCAGCAAGCTTGCCTGGACCGAACATCCCTCGCTCAGCGAGGACGATCTGGCTCTGGCTGTTCGTCAGGGGGAAGCGGATGTGGGTGTGGGTATTGAAGCGGCGGCCAGGCGCCAGGGCTTGGCATTTATCCCCCTGCAGCAGGAGCACTTCGACCTGGCCATGCGCCGGCGCCATTATTTTGAGCCGGCCATGCAGCGTTTGCTGGCCTTTGCCGGTAGCGAACGATTCACGCATCGGGCCGAGACATTGGGCGGGTATGATGTCAGTGAACTTGGTAAAGTAGTGTATAACGCTTGAACGACAACAATAAGCAGACCATTCAGGCAGGAGCCCTCATGGGTTCGACCATGAAGAAGGTGATCAGTGAAAGCAGCGGCGCGCTGGGCGATATTGGCACATTGCTGCCCTTGACTCTCGGTGCCATTGGCGTGGCCGGACTTGCTCCAGTACCGGTACTCCTGGGTTTTGCCGTGTTTTACATCGTGACAGGCCTGTATTACCGCCTTCCTGTTCCGGTACAGCCCATGAAAGCCGTGGCCGCGTTGCTGTTGACCACCCAGGTCAGTGCCCAGAGCCTGATCGCCAGTGGCGTTCTGATCGGTGCCATCCTGTTGCTTCTGGGGGCAACCGGATGGATCAACCGGGCGGCCCGCCTGGTGCCGGGGTCGGTATTGAGCGGCCTGCAACTGGGGCTGGGTTTGTTGTTGGCCAGCATGAGCCTGGAATTGATGGCTACCTCCCTGCCGCTGGGCCTGGTCGTGCTGGGGTTGCTGGTGGTTACCCTGAAACTGTTCCCCAGCTGGCCGGCGGCGCTGATGGGGCTGGCGTTGGCCATGGTCCTCGGTGCGCTGCTGGGTTCACCCGGGCTGCCATTGCCGGCGGATCCCGCCATCTTCTCGATGCCGACATTGCCCTCGATGGATGAGTGGCAGCAGGGGTTCTCTATCCTGGTGTTGCCGCAACTGGCGCTAACCATCACCAACGCCATCGTTCTGACGGCTCTGGTGGTGGGGGATTATTTCGGAGATCAGTCCCACCGGGTCTCACCGGCAAGGCTGTCCGTCACAACTGGCCTGGCCAACCTGTTCCTGGTGCCGTTCGGTGCCTTGCCCATGTGCCACGGCGCCGGTGGTGTTGCGGCCCATTATCGCTTTGGCGCCCGCACCGGTCTGGCGCCGGTCCTGCTGGGCACGGGGTTACTCCTGGTGGCGATCGTGCCCGGTGGTCTTTCTTTCATTGCCGCCGTGCCCGCGGCGGGTCTTGGCGCTCTGCTCATGGTTGCTGCTGTTGAACTGGGCCTCACCAAACGTCTCTGGACCGCCAAACCCTCCTGCTGGCCGGTGATTGGCATCACGGCTCTGATCACCTTCTGGGCCGACCCGTTTTTCGGCTTCCTCGTCGGGGTGGCCGCGGAGACGTTCCGGTCAGCCTGGTTGCGTGGAAGGTTCAGCGGTGCTCATCAGGATTGAGGATATCGTCCGATTCGGCTGATACACTCTCCCTACCACACCCACCACACCCAGTGAGGGTTCAGCACCCGTTATTCTGAACACTTCATCTTTTGAAATGATATCCTCGTACACCGCTATGAGGGACGCAAATCAATCCTGAGTGCCGACCTCTTTGAAGCAATCGTTAACTGGAAACCCGGAGCTTTAACCGTACCCATGAGAGTCGTTATCCGTTATTTTTTCCGAACGCTGCGCCTGATACTGACACCTTTCATGCTGCTCAGTGAAAAACTTAGCACGCCGGAAAGCGTCACCCGAAGCGCTGATGACCAGGCCAGGGCCAACGAGGCCAGCAAGGATCTGGCGCTATACCAATTCAAAGCCTGCCCGTTCTGTATCAAGGTAAGGAAGGAAATCGCCCGGCTCGGCCTCAATATCGAAACCCGGGACGCCCAGCATAACCCGGAGCATCGGGCAGAGCTGGAGGCTGGCGGTGGTCAGGTCAAGGTGCCCTGCCTGAAGATTCAGCAAGAGGATGGCAGTGTCCGCTGGCTGTACGAGTCTGACGATATCAAGGCGTGGCTGCAGGAGCGGTTTGAACCGGCCTGATTGCCGGTACTGGTTGGATCGTCCTCGTCATTTATCCCGCATTATTTCTCGGGGGTGGCTGAGTCCAGGGAAATATCGATAAGTTCATGCTGCAGTTTTTTCAGAAGGTGCAGCAGGCTGACGCTGTCATCAAAACTCATTCCCTGCATGGCCTGCCGGTAAAACTCGGCAATCGAGTCCTGCAGCCGATCCCAGAAGGTCCGGCCAGATTCGGTCAATACCACCAGTCTGGCCCGCCGATCCTGGGGGTCCGGTACCCGAATGACATGCCCGTCCCGTTCCATTCGTTTGAGCACGCCGTCGAGGTTCTGGCGGCTGACGTACAGGTACTCTTTGAGCTGATTGAACGAGGTGCCTTCCTCGAAACCCTCCCGTGACAGCGCCCCGAGCACCGCCCATTGCACGGCGCTGATGCCCATTTCATTCTGAACCTGACGCTGGAGAATGTTTCCGGTCTGGAACAGGCGGAAAAACAGGCGGTTGGGAATGCCTCCGGATTCGTTGACGATCATCTGTGCTCCTTTGGTGCCCCGCTGGCGGTTGGGCCGGCGAGGGCGGTTCTCGGCGTCCTGAATCACGGAAGGCATGGGACGCGTCACTTCGGCAGGTACTCACGCGCAATGATGTTCTTCATGATCTGCGCGGTACCGTCACCAATCTGCAGCCCCAGGACATCCCGCAAGCGCTGGGCGAACGGTAAATCCTCTCCCCACCCGGTGTGGCCATGGGCCAGCAGGCACTGTTTCACCACATCAAACGCGAGCTTGGGACCCCACCATTTGTTCATCGCCGCCTCGGCGTTGTGGGGCAGGTTGTTGTCCTTGAGCCAGAGCGCATGGTAGCACTGCATGCGCGCGGCATGAACGTAGGTCTGGTATTCCGCCAGCGGATGAGTCAGGCCCTGGAAGGCGGACAGGTTCTGGCCAAAGGCAGTACGCTCGGTCAGCCACTGCCAGGTTTCTTCCAGGGACTGCTGGGCCACCGCCAGGCACTGCAGGCCGATCAGGGCGCGGCTGTAGTCGAAACCCTGCATGACCTGTTTGAAGCCTTTCCCTTCCTCCCCCATCATGTGGCTCGCGGGTACTTCCACGTTATCGAAGAAGATCGAACCGCGGCCGATGGCACGTTGGCCATTGTCCTCAAAGCGGGTGGTGGTGATGCCCGGCGTGTTCATGGGCACCAGGAACGCGCTGATCCCGGAGGCGCGCTGTTCCACCGTGCCGGTGCGGGCGAACACCACCGCCACGTCAGCCTGGTCGGCCATGGAGATGGAGGTTTTCTCGCCGTTGAGCACGTAGATGTCGCCCTTTTTCTCGGCTTTCAGGCGCAGGTTGGCAGCGTCCGAGCCACCATGGGGTTCGGTCAGTGCGATGCAAGCCACCTTCTGACCGGTAGTCATGCCGTGCAGCCATTCCTTTGCCAGGTCCGGCGCGGCGTGGCTGGCGATGATCTGGCCGTTCAGCGAGGTCAGTAGCGGAATGTAACCCACGTTGAAATCCCCTTTGGAAATTTCCTCGATGATCAGGCCGCTGGTGACGCAATCCATGCCGCTGCCACCGAATTCCTCGGGCAGCTCGCCACCGAGCAGGCCCATCTCGCCGAGCTGGCGGATCACGTCCCGCTCGATCACGCCTTCCTGATCCCGCTTGCGATAGCCCGGGGCCAGCACCTCGGCGCTGAAGCGGGCCACAACCTCGCGGATCGCGTTTTGTTCTTCATTGAAAGCGAAATTCATGGTGTTCTCCGGGCTATCGGGCCGTTACTTGTAGTACTTGCGGAACTCAGGCTTGCGCTTTTCCTTGAAGGCGTTGACGCCCTCTTTGGACTCGTCGGTGTCGTAGTACAGGCTCAGGGCCTGCATGCCGAGGGCACCGATGCCGGCGATGTTGTCGCTGTCGGCGTTGAACGAGCGCTTGGCGATGGAAATGGCGGTCGGACTCTTCTCGAGGATCTCGTCACACCACTTGCGCACTTCCTCGTCCAGCTGCTCCGGGGGTACCACGGCGTTCACCAGGCCCCAGTCCAGCGCCTGTTGGGCGGAATACTTGCGGCACAGGTACCAGATTTCCCGGGCCCGTTTCTCGCCCACAACCCGCGCCAGATAGGCGGTGCCGAAACCGGGATCGACGGAGCCGACCTTGGGGCCAACCTGACCGAAAATGGCGGTTTCCGAGGCGATGCTCAGGTCACAGATCACGTGCAGCACGTGGCCGCCGCCGATGGCGAAGCCGTTGACCCGGGCAATCACCGGCTTGGGTACTTCCCGGATCAGGCGCTGCAGTTCTTCCACCGGCAGGCCGATCAGGCCGCGACCGTCGTACTGGCCCTCGTGGGCGCCCTGGTCGCCACCGGTGCAGAAGGCCTTCTCGCCGGCGCCGGTGAACACGATCACGCCGATGTCCTTGTTCCAGCCGGCACGGTGGAAGGCGTCGATCAGTTCCATGCAGGTCTGGCCGCGGAAGGCGTTGTAGCGGTCCGGGCGGTTGATGGTGATGGTGGCGACGCCATCGGTTTCGTCGTACAGGATGTCTTCGTAATTCATGCTGTGTTCTCCGTGTTCGTGAAAGTGGGCGTTAGCCGGCCATGGTCAGGCCGCCGGACACACTGATGACCTGGCCGGTGATGAAGTTGGCGTCGTCACTGGCGAGCAGGGCGATGATGCCGGGGTAATCCTCGGGCTGAGCCAGGCGTTTCATGGGCACGGCGTTGCGGAAGGCTTCCAGCAGCTTTTCCGGGTTGGGTGCGGATTCCGCGACACCCTTGAGCAGGGCGGTGTCGGTGGGGCCGGGACAGACCACGTTCAGGCACACGTTTTTGGTGGCCAGTTCCCGGGCCACGGTCTTGCTGAAGCCCACGAGCCCGGCCTTGCAGGCGGCGTAGACGGATTCACCGGAGGAACCGACCCGTGCGGCATCGGAAGCCACATTGATGACCTTGCCGCCACCGGCGGCCACCATTTTCGGCAGCACCACGTGGTGCATGTTCAGGGCGCCGGTGAGGTTTACCGCAATCAGTTGGTCCCAGAGTTTTGGTTCGGTCTTCAGGAATGGCATGAAGCGGTCGAAACCGGCATTGTTGACCAGCACCGTGGGCACACCCAGATCGCTTTCCATCGCAGCCACGGTCTCAGTGATCGCGGCATAATCGGTGATGTCTGCGGCGTAGGCCTTGGCCTCGCCGCCTGCCTCGGTAATCAGGTCTACCGTGGCCTGGGCCGCGTTTTCGTCACGGTCCAGTACGGCCACCAGGCTGCCTTCCTCGGCAAAGCGCTGGCACACGGCGCGTCCGATGCCGCCGCCACCACCGGTGACGATGACTGTTTTTCCGTTCAGGCCTCTCATGATGACTTGCTCCTGTTGTTGTTAAATCAAATGGGTCAACTGCGCTTGGCCGGTTCGAGGCGCACCTCTTTGGCTTGCTCACGCAGCTTGAATTTCTGGATCTTGCCGGAGGCAGTGCGGGGCATGGCCTCAATCACTTCCAGGTATTCCGGCAGGTAGTTTTTGGACAGTTGCTGTTCGGTCAGGTAGGCCTTGATCTGGTCCAGGGTCAGGTCGGTGGCGTTCTCGTCGAGGGTCACGTAGGCGCACAGGCGCTCGCCCAGGCGTTCGTCGGGGCAGCCCACCAGGGCAACATCGACGATGCCCGGGTACTTGTAGAGCAGGTTTTCTACCTCCACCACCGGGATGTTCTCGCCGCCCCGGATCACCACGTCTTTGGTGCGACCGGTGATGCGGATATAACCGTCCTTGTCCATGCGCGCGAGGTCACCGGTGTTGAACCAGCCGTCCTCGTCCACGCCATAGAGTTCCGGGCGCTTCAGGTAACCGATAAACAGGCTGGAGCCGCGAACCAGCAGGCTGCCTTCCTCACCGGCAGGCAGTTCGTTGCCCTGGAAGTCGGTGACTTTCACTTCCATCCAGGGCAGGGCCTTGCCGTCGGACTGGCTGGCCCGCTCGGCCGGATCTTCCGGGCAGGTCATGGTGACCGCGCCGTTTTCGGTCATGCCCCAGGCTGAGACAATTTTGGCTTTCAGCACCTTGCCGGCCTGCTCGACCACAGCGCTGGGGATCGGTGCGCCGGCGGAAACGAAGATGCGCAGCGAATCCAGTTCGCCCTCGTGCTTGGGCGCGGTCTTGACCAGGTCGGCCAGGAAAGGTGTGGCGGCCATGGTGAAGGCCGGTTTCTCGGCGCCAATTACCTTGCAGACGTTCCGCGTCCCAGATGTCCTGCAGGATGGCGGTGGTGCCCAGGTATATGGGCATCATGATGCCGTACATGAAGCCGGTCTGGTGGGCCAGCGGGGAGGCCATCAGTACCTTGTCATCCGGGGTCAGGTGCAGGCGCTCGGCGTAGGGTCGCACATTGGAAAACAGTGTGTTGGAGCTGTGCATGACGCCTTTAGGCTCACCGGTGGTGCCGGAGGTGTAGAGGATCTGAATGGCGTCGTCGGCGGTGAGCTGGCGCTCGGCAAACAGGGCTCTGGTGTCCTGCTGTTCTTCCCAGGCGGTCTCCATCAGGCCCTGCTCGAAGCTGCGTTCGCCTTCGCCGCCGATCACCAGCAGGGTTTCAAGATTGGGCAGTTCGTTGAGGATTCCGTCGATCATGGCCTCGTAGTCAAAGTCCCGGAAGACCTTTGGAATCACCAGCAGTTTGGCTTCGCCATGCTTGAGCATGAAGCGCAGTTCCCGCTCCCGGAAGATCGGCATGAGGGGGTTCAGTATGGCGCCGATACGCATGCAGGCCAGGTGCAGGGCTGTGGTCTGCCACCAGTTCGGCAACTGGCAGGCCACAACCTCGCCTTTCCCGATGCCGATGGCCGCCAGGCCCGCTGCCATGCGGGTGACCTTGTCATTGAGCTGGCGATAGGTGAGAGCGGTGCGGGTGTCACCGGTGACCTGGTAACCGACGATGGCTTCCCGGTCCGGGGTGCTGGCCACGGCCTGGTCCAGATAGTCGGTAATGAGCTTGTTGTTCCATGCGCCAATCTCGACCATGGCGGCGCGGCGTTCCGGATTGAGAGTGATGCCTGTATCCATCTGATTCACCTGTTGTGTCCGGTTTGTTGTTGTTAGGAGGGCTGGCCGCAAGCTGACGCAGTATCCAGCCGTATCAGTTTAAAAATACGCCTTTCCAAAATAATATGTCAACATATTGCTTTATAGGTTTTTATTCGGAACTTCAGGGTTTGAGAAAATTGTACTGGATTTTCTGGGATCGTAAGGCAGGTCTGGGAGGCAATTCTATCGATATGTAGCAATATGTTGTTTTAAAGGTGGTGGGTCGCAGCAGGCTCAATTGGCAGTTTTTCTGAGCAATCTACTATCTTGGCTGGGAGGCGGGTGCCACGTTGGCGGGTCATTCCAGGTTTGCCAATTCCAGAACCATGGAACGCAGTTCAACTGCTGCAGGGGAAAGGGGTCTCCCGCTGCGCTGCAGGAGACCATACCGGGTCTGCAGAGTCTCAATCCCTGTTACCGGAAGGGTTTTCACCTTTCCGCTATTGAGTAAGCCGGCCACGATCGGTCTGGGTGCGATACTGATGGCCTTGCTGCCAGAAACAATGGCCGCGAGCATGGCGATATTGTCGCACTCGATTCGCCGTTTCAGCCCCCCTTGTTGCGCACTCATGGTCTGAACCTTCCTCTCCATATCCTCAGGCAGACGGGTCATGGCCAATGGATAATCCAGCAAATCTCCCCATACCACTGCCTCCTCCCGAGTCAGCGGATGGTCGTGGCGACAAAACACAACAACTTCGGGCTGTGGCAAGTGGGTTATTTCCAGGTCCGGATCGCCCGACAATTCGCCGGTATCGGCCACAAACAGTTCTATCTCATGATCCAGCAGCGCAAGGCGTAGTTCCTGCCAGTTATCGGTTCGAATATTGAGGCGAATGGCCGGGTACCGATCAACAAATCTGGCACAGACCCTGTCCATCAGGGCGAGCGCCGGATAAGGCCCGGTGCCGATACTCAGCTCCCCTGTTTCAAGCTCATCAATGGCTTCAACTTCTTGTCGCAAAGACTCTGCCGCGGCCAGCAGGCCCCGGACATGAGGCAGGGCTGCTCGCCCGTGCGCGGTCAAAACCACCCCGAAGCGCCCCCGATCGAACAGCCTTGCACCGAGTTGGCGCTCCAGCTCCTGGATGCTGCGGCTCAGGGCAGGCTGGGACAGGTGCACGACTTCACAAGCGCGGGCGAAACTGCCGCACTCAACCAACGCCATGAAATGCCGGATGTGTCTTGTATCCATAACCTGAACTATGCGTCAGGCGCATGGAAAGTCAATAAACATTGCATTGGATAAGCTCAAAATCCCGCTTCAAACTGCAGTTACCTGGCGCGCCATGCACAACCAATAAAACCCGGATGCCGCCAAAAACAGGAGATTTCGCATGTTACCCCTACTCAAGAAGGCCGCGCTGTCGGCGTTAAGTGCCGGTTTACTGTTTCCGATGATTGCTCATGCCGACATGTCCAAGCCGGCTACCGAGGCGACGGCGCAGTTCAATCAGGCGGTACTGAATGCACTGCCGTTTTCTGACACTCAATCGTTTGAAGATGCGCGCCGGGGTTTTATTGGGGCGTTACCCAATGGAAGGGTACTGGATAAGGAGGGGCATGTGGCTTGGGATATGGCGCCCTATGCTTTTCTGGAGGCCGATGCAGCTCCGGATTCGGTCAATCCGAGCCTTTGGCGCATGGCACAACTGAATGCCATTCATGGGCTGTTCGAAGTGGTCGAGGGCATGTACCAGATCCGAAACATGGACCTGTCAAACATGACCATCATCGAGGGCGACAGCGGACTGATTGTTATCGATCCCCTTCTGACACCTGCCACGGCCCGCGCGGCTCTGGAACTCTATTACCAGCACCGAAGCAGGAAGCCGGTCGTGGCCGTGCTTTATACACACAACCATGCGGATCATTTCGGGGGTGTGAAAGGGGTGGTAAGTGAGGAGGATGTCCGGGCCGGGAAGGTTCGGGTCTACGCTCCGGAAGGGTTCATGGAGCATGCCATTGCCGAGAACGTGATTGCCGGCAATGCCATGACCCGTCGCGCCACCTATCAGTTTGGTGCCGGCCTGACGCCGGGTGTGAGAGGTCATGTCGATACCGGGCTCGGCAAGGCGCTGGGTAGTGGACCGCTGAGTTTGATTGCGCCCACAGATACGGTGCCGGACGACGCCACCCTGACCATCGATGGTATCGAAATCGAATTCCAGATGGCCCATGGCACCGAGGCGGAATCGGAAATGATGATGTATTTCCCCCAGTTCCGGGTGCTCAACACCGCCGAGATCACCAGCCAGCAATTGCATAACATCTACACTATCCGCGGAGCCGCTATCCGGGACGCCAGCGCCTGGTCCCGGTTCATCGACAGGGTACTGGTACGCTTTGGTGATCGTGCGGATATTCTGGTGGCCCAGCACCACTGGCCGATCTGGAATCCGCAGGAGATCACGCACTTCCTCGAAGTTCAAAGGGACCTTTACAAGCATATCCACGACCAGACGGTCCGTATGATGAACCGAGGTATGTTGCCCGGGGATATTGCCGAAAACCTGCAGTTGCCTGAAAGCCTGAGCCAGGAATGGTCGGCCCGCGGCTATTACGGCACTGTCAGCCACAATGCCCGCGGCGTTTATCAGCGCTACATGGGCTGGTACGACGCCAATCCCGCCAACCTCAACCCCCTGCCACCCCGTGAAGAATCCAGGCGCACCATTGACTATATGGGCGGTGAGGCAGAAGTGCTCCGCAAGGCCCGCAAAGACTTCGCCGACGGCGACTACCGCTGGGTAGCATCGGTGATGCGAGATCTGGTCTATGCCAACCCCGAGAATCGCGAAGCGCGAGAGCTGGGGGCGGACGCTCTGGAGCAGCTGGGCTATCAGGCTGAGGCGGGCACCTGGCGCAGCGCCTATCTGGTTGGCGCACACGAATTGCGCCATGGGGTAATTGCGCCGAAACATGTGGGTTTGCAGCCGGATCTGATGCAGGCGCTGGAAACCAGCATGTTTTTCGATGCCCTGGCGGTCAAGGTCGACCCGGAAAAAGCGGCTGGGAAGCACCTGGTGATCAACTGGTCGATCACTGACCTGGGCGAGGATTTCCGGCTCAACCTGCAGAATGCCACGCTGACTCACCGGTCAGGGGAGCTGGACGAAGAAGCACACGCCAGTGTGAGTATGCCCAGGGCGGTACTCGATAAGATCCTTTTGCAGAGAACCAGTTTCCCGGAGGCAGTGCAGGCAGGTGAAATAAAGGTTGAAGGCTCGGTAGATGCCTTCTTTGGCCTGCTGCAAATGCTGGAACAGCCGCAGGCAAACTTCGCCATCATTGAACCGGTGGAGCAGCAATGATGAACGAGAGCTTCGATTACATCGTGGTCGGTGCCGGCTCTGCCGGCTGCGTACTGGCGGATCGTTTGTCAGCTGATGGTCGATATTCGGTTTGTGTGCTGGAGGCAGGGTCGGGCAAGGGTTCGTTCACCATCAGCACACCCGGCGCCTTTGCCGCCCACATGTTTCTCAAAACCTACAACTGGGCATTCAACGCCAGGCCCGACCAGAAACTGCGCGGTGGTCAGCCTCTGTTTACCCCCAGGGGAAAAGGGCTGGGTGGCAGTTCGTCAATCAACGGTATGCTCTACGTGCGCGGCCAGAAAGAGGACTACGACGAGTGGCAGGCGCTTGGCAATGAAGGCTGGGGTTATCGTGATATGCTGCCTTACTTCATTAGATCGGAACACCACGAGACGCTGGCTGGAACTCCCTACCACGGCAAAGGTGGCAACCTTCATATCAGTGCCCCGGAATCGGCCGAATACCCCATGTCTGAGGCTTTCGTGGACGCGGCGCGGCAGGCCGGTTTTGTCTACAGCAGCGATTTTAACGGCGCCAACCAGGAAGGCGTGGGCTATTTCCATCTGAACATCAAGAATGGCCGTCGGTTTGGTGCGGCCGATGCCTATCTGAAGCCGGCCATGAATCGCCAGAACCTGACCGTCCTTACGGACGCACACGTCAAAAAAGTGGTGTTCGAGGGCAAGCGCGCTGTTGCAGTGGAGCTACGCCACAAAGGCCAGGACCGGGTGTTGCGCGCAGATCGGGAAATCATTCTTAGCGGTGGCGCCATCAATTCGCCCCAGTTGCTTCAGCTTTCCGGCGTCGGAGAGCGGGCCGAACTGGAAAAACTGGGTATTCAATGCCATCACGAACTACCGGGCGTAGGCAAGAATCTCCAGGAGCATGTAGACGCCTGCGTGCTGGTCTCAAGCCGAAAGAACAATGGCTTCACCGCCTCGGTGTTGGGCCTGCTGAAAATGCTCCCCGATACGGTCCGGTACATGGTTAATAAACAGGGCAAACTGGCCAAGTCCATCACCGAGGCCGGCGGGTTTATTCGATCCCGCGAAACCCTTGATCGCCCGGATGTTCAGCTTCACATGCTACCGCTGTTGTTCGATGACAGCGGCCGTAACCTGAAACTTATGTCTAAACCCGGTTACTCGGTGCATGTCTGTGTGCTGCGGCCCAAGAGCACAGGCACCGTTGGCATCACCTCAGCCAACCCCTTTGCAGCGCCGGAAATTGACTACAACTTCTTTGCCGAACCCGATGACTGCAAAGTGATGGTGGACGGTATCCACCAGGCGCGCCAGATCCTTTCCGCCAAAGCCTTTGACGAGTACCGGGGTGAGGAAATCCACCCCGGCTCAGATTGCCAATCGGACGAGCAGATTATTGAAAAGGTAAAGGAAAAAGTAGGCCTCGTTTACCACCCGGTGGGTACCTGCAAAATGGGCATTGACAGGATGGCAGTGGTCGACCCGCAGCTCAGAGTGCACGGGCTCGAAGGGCTGCGGGTAGTGGACGCGTCCATTATGCCGCGGTTGATCAGTGGCAATACCAACGCACCGACGATCGCCATTGCTGAAAAGGCGGCCGACCTGATTCTTGAGGCGGCGGAGGGCTGCCACATCTGATTGTCAGCTTTTAAACAAAAGCGAACGTTCGGCCGCCCAAGATTCAATGGAGGGCTTGGCACCCTGGGAATACCTGGTGGACCACCAACGTACGGAAAAATCCCATCAGCAATGCAACTGAAAAACGGATGTTTACCCTTGCAAGGTGATGGCTATTACATTGTGCCTTCGGCTCAATTCTTCGGTGCATATGCGCAAGCGTCAGATCACGTTAATATGTGACGATGAATACACAATGTATTGAATTTTCGTTGCTAGACAACGCCAGAGATTCAATTGTTCACGCAGTTGACCTATTGGCCTATGAGGGCGAGATGGAACCCTCGACGAAATACAAGCGGGCCATATTGGCGGTCGCTCATGCAATAGAGCTCTTGCTAAAGGAACGGCTTAGAAGAATTCATCCATCTCTCATTTGGGAAAATGTAGATAACTTTCCGGATCTGGGTGCAAAGACTGTCAGTTTAGACAAGGCGATAACTCGGCTAAAAAGAATTGGCGGACTGGAGTTCTCTGAGAAAGATGAAAAGTTGATTCGCTCGATCAAGAGAACTCGCAATGCGATTGAGCACTATAGCTGGTCAATCGCATCTCAAGAAGCAGAGTACATCATTGGTACCTCTCTCAGCTTGGCGATATTCTTTTCTGAAACTCATTTGCGCCACACAATAATGGGTTACGGAGAGGTCACTGAGGGCATGTTTTCCGATCTTCTTGCGAGTAATCCACATTTCGCTCAAGCGCACTCCTATCGCCAAAGTGAAGAGTACAAGAAACACGTAAAAAGCAAAGCCGAATGCGCTTTTTGTAAGTCTCTCGTTGAGAGCAACCAAGAGGCCTGTCCAAAATGCGGCCATTGGAACCTGCTAATCGGCGATGGTTGGCTAGAGTTTGATCCGGATGACGACGAACCTTTTTAGCCTAACAAGCCAATGTTGACGTGCAGTTTTCCATAGCTTCGCGGTTCAAAAGCGCTGCAAAGTTTTAGCGCTATCGGACCATCTGAATGCCCACTATGCGACCACAGAGAAAGGCTCTAATTCGCGATGCAACTGAAACAGGGATGTTTACACTTGAGGCCATGATTAAGTAGCCACACTTTGCAATTCGGGGCTCAATACGGGTCAGGGTCAAGGAGATTGGTGTGTCAAAAAAGTTGCTGACTACCCCAAGTGATTGAGCTTCGAGCCTGAAGGTGGGTGCAGGTCAGGATGACCTAGTTCTCATTTACGTCACTTCCTCAAGCACTGGTCGAATTCCGATCTATACTCCGGAGGAAAAAACGACAAGGGAGTATAAGAATGAGGAAGTTAATGCTGTATTTTTTGGTTGTTCTACCTAGCATTTCTTTAGCGGAGCAACCTTCATGTGAAGATGTCAGTGATTTGGCCAGGGATGTGATGCGTAATCGTCAGGCTAACATTCCCATGGCGGAGATGATGAAAGCGACAGAAGGCATGCCCATGGTGCAGAGCATCATCAAAGAAGCCTATAAGATTCCTAGGTATGGCTCAGAAGAATTCAAGCGGGACGCGATGACTGATTTCAGTAACAACTGGTATATGGCTTGCCTGGAGTCCGGTGAATAGAGTGCGGCTAGGACCGGGTTGACTTACAACGGTTTACTAGCGGAAGTAAAAAATTGTGGTTCCACTCCGTTCCCCAAAATCGGTTTCAAAATGGGGGCGTGGCAATGCTCCTCTATAGATTGAAATTCTTTGTCTGGGGTCATTTTTGCTACATTGGCACGTTGCGCCAAAGCCAGCCTCTTTTTAGGAATGTCCGCAGTAACGGGGGAGAACCCCCAGAGCCTAGAAAAGATGAAAACCACGGGAGAGACGTTGCAGAATAGCACTAATCTAAAGTACGCGTTTACGCTCGAAGAAGCTGTCAAGCTACTAAAAAACCGGGAAGTATCGAATTCGGCTAAAATGCGATTCAGTGAAGCCGTATCAATATAATATGCGTGAATGGGAAGCTGTCGAGTTGATTTACTGATAGGTATTTTAAGGGATATATTCTGGAAAAAACACAAGGACATAATAATGAAAAAAATTACTACGACTTTTGCTTTTTCTTTGGTTATTTTGGGTTGCGCATCTAACGGAGTTGGTTCAGGTTATAATCGCTCATTCCAGGAGGCTGATCCCGTGACCGGTCAAGTAAAGAATATATATTCAATTGGGCTCGATAATAGTACTGGATCGATATTCACTGCCGGCAGTGTAGGTGGGAGAATTAATATTATTTGTTCGAGCGGAGAGCTGACTTCCGTAAAGATAGATCCAACAAGTGGCCTAGCAAATGGTTGGCTTCAGATAAGGTTCGATTACGATCCGCCTTATGAAATTCAGGGTAGCAATGCTTATCCCTATGATGTTCAAGTGATGAACCCTGAGGATGCAAAAAGATTCACTTTAGACGTCGTAGATAGTAAAAGTGCAGTTGTCAAAGTGGGCTTCAGTAGAGGTTATAAGGTAATGAAGATGCATCTTGAAAACCTGCCAAGTCATGATATTAGATATTCTTGCGGTTTATCGTGAAAAGTAGTCGGGGATGCAGGGTATTAAAACTACCGTTTAAGTTTTTATATCCTGTGAATGTTTTTAACAATACGCGGAAGTCCACCGCCCTCGTCTCCGCTTTTCTGCATCAAGGACGCGAGTGCGCTCAGCGTTACTCCAGAGTATGAACATTCGCGTTGCCACCACCCGAGCTAAACAAAAGCGGATGTTAGCGAGCCTCAATTCGAGGTAACGCCATTCCTCGTTTTTGGGGGACTGACCCCGTATTGGGCTCAAACGCACTTGCCATGGCTGCGATTGGTAGGCTCTGTCGTGTGGTGCAGAACCAAAGTGTTAATTACTTCCAGATTTCAATGACCTAATCGAATAGAATAAGTTTCTATAATTCTCTCAATAATCGAGGTAAGGACCTCGGTTCATGGCCAAACAATGGATGCTGGTATGGGGTTTACTGCTGGGTTCTGCTCTGTGTCATGGTGGGTCGGAAAACTTCCAATAAGCAGAAAATAAACTGATTATCTTGGAGATATAAGGAAGAAGCCGCCATGAACGTTTTTGCTCGAAATCCCCATCAATCGAAGCACAAGATGAGGTGACTCGCAATCATCAAACATCCGCCCCCCCAAACTTTCACGCTGGCCCTAAAGGAATGCAAAAATAAAGAAGGAGTGGTGTTTTGAAAATCTTCGTGGTTGTTCTTTCCTTGATCTCTTTTGTCTTGTTGTCGGGGTGCAGTTCTACACCGGCCAAATCCACCAGTAAACGTGACAATGTTGGCCAACATAAGCTTTACGCTCTGTTGGTAAAGTCTGATGACGGTTACACATTTAGTAACCTTTCGGCGTCGCCGGGGCCCACGTCAGAGCCTTGGGTTCGACTCAATGATATGCAGCCGGTGTTCGATACGGCGGCTGAAATAGACTGCTATTTGGGATTCGGGCTCGCCGCACCTGGTGCTAAAGCCAATGGACGGACTTGCAAGACAGACTCAGCGGCGTTGTTTCGTCGTGAAAGCATGGGGGCTGGAAATGCGGTGGTGAACGCAATGTTCCTCGGCGTGACTATGGGCGCAACGGGGACGGGACGCTTCACGAGCCTGCTGTTTGACAGAGAGGCATACGAACAGGCTGTCGACGAAGCCATTGTTAATTCCAGCCTCGATGTTGCAGCCGTGTTCCGTGTTTATGATGGGCTGTGGAAAGAATGGAAGACCAACAGCGCGCAAATTTCAGCGTATGAACAGTCAGCGATTCGACCAACGATCAACGTTGTCGACCGGTCTGGCTTTTACCAATCCAATGCTATCCCTTTTGAGGGCCTGATTCAGGTTACCTCACCCAAACCAAGAAAACCGAGTGAGCTGTTCCCGGTCGCACAAATTGATCAAAACACAGCCCAGTTAATCGACGATCTCGCAGACTCAAAACTCCGCCCGGTATGGCGGCACTTACTGGCGTCCACCAGGTTTTCGATGAAGTGCGGGGCATCCTATATGCACAATTTTCACTTCAAGATGGAATGCCCGAACCAGATAACCGTGAACGGGGGGGAGGCGCCTAAGGTTTCGGTCAACGTCACCATTGAGTCCAGAGATTTTAGCAATCTTCTGCCGGCGCGCTTCTCAAAGAACGACGATAACTTGTCTATCTTTATTGCCGATAAAACCCTTCATATTGAAAATTTGTCGGAAAAGTTCTTACGCTTGGACTCTTTATCTATTTATTACAGTGGGAAAATTATTACGCGCCCATCGGAACAGAGAAACTTGCCACCAAAGTCCGTGCACAAAATTTCGCTAAGGCGTTTTTTCGGTGAGCTCCCCAGTTCATCCAGAAAGCGTTACACGGCTGACAAGGCAAAGAATGAGGTAATTGACTTCGGGTTTGCAGCAAAGTATCGAGTTTCTAACCTTGGTCAAGAAATCACGCTTTTTAAACACGACAATTTCAGAGGCTATGAACTGATTAAAAAACGGATTTAACTTCATGGCTGGTCGGGGTGAGTGAGCTGGTCCTGCCGAGCTCATCCACCCTGAATCAACAATCGAAAAGCGGCACCGGTAATTACCGCGAGCAACCCTGCTGTCTTGTTTTTTCAACTTGCCCATTAACCTCTGACGCGGGCCCCGGGTGCCAGTGCCGGCTGCGGCGTAAAATGTTGCGCTTCTCTTAAATAGCCCGACATTCAAGGCGGGAATAAAATGGTGGCGTTTGCCAGCTTTGGCGCTGTGCATGGTTTATTCCGCCCTAGACCCGATCAAAGCTTCTGTCCGCCGGGACTTCTCCTAGGAAGCTCGACGCTTCCGAGCTTCAAACAGACTGCCATTTTGAATGTTCGCTTTGCGACCAGGTTGGCCAGCAGGAAACAGTCTTCTGAACCATACTTAAAGGCCCTTACCCTCCGAAGAGGGCCGTGTCATGACATTTGCTATCAGCAAAGCTCCCTGGAACAAGGGAAAGCTCGTTGGCCAGAAGCTACCGCTCAAACTCGAACAAATATGGGCAATCCGCATTCGATTAGAGATTGCAAAGAACATCCGCGAGCTGGCGATGTTCAACATGGCAATTGACTGCAAACTCCGATCCTGCGATCTGGTAAAGCTTTTGGTTCGAGATATTTCCAGAAACGGTGAGGTTCTGGATCGGGCGCAAGTCATTCAGCAGAAGACCAGTCAGCCTGTTCAGTTTGAGATAACCAAAAAGACGCGCGAATCGGTCGAAGCATGGATCGAGTTGCGCGGACTCTCGGGTATGGATTATTTGTGGCCGAGCAGGATGCGAAAGTTTGACCATATCACTACTCATCAATACGCCCGTCTTGTCAAAAAGTGGATTACCAGCATTGGACTTGATCCTTCGGTCTATGCAACCCATTCAATGAGACGCAGCAAAGCAACATTGATCTACAAGAAGACCAAGAATCTTCGAGCTGTACAGTTGCTATTGGGACACACAAATATGTCGAGCACCGTGCGGTACCTTGGCGTCGAAGTCGAGGATGCTCTGGAGATAGCTGAGAGTATCGAGATCTAAATGCGTAACTAGGCTCCTTAGTTCCTGGATGCCGCAGACGCTGACAGCCCCGGTCGATGATCACCCTCGGGTTTCGAACAGGCTCCTCCAGTCGCATAACAAAAGCGAACATTTGTTATGCGACTGGGCTGAGCTAAAAAAAGAACTGAATTTACACCAATCAACTATAAAATCCTGGCCTTTTTACTCATGTGCAGTTTATAGTTCAGCGAAGTTGTCAGCGCTAATTGAATAAATAAAAATTATATTTTAACTATTCAATCCCGTGATTTAGTTCATATTTGTGATTTGGAGCAACGTTTCTGAACCAGGAAATATAGGGCTTCTCCATATTATACTTAATTCTATCCGAATATCCGCAAGTACCGTTCCAGTGAACTATCAAACCATCTTTCTTCTGTGTACCGTCCAATTAATGATTTATAATGAAGCTCATTATCTGAAGGCGTACGGCCAGACAACTCCGACAACGCGTGATAGGTGGCAACAATTGACGACTCAAAAGGTGAATGGCCATTTAGGAGTAGCTTGATATTGAAGCTAGAGTACATCTCTTCCGTGAGTGTATTTTTTCTACCGTAGGTAATTAGCATCTTTGGCTTGCTGCTGGCTGTTGAGATCAACTCCAACTGCTCAGGATCATTCACGCCAGCTAAACATATACCATCTACACCAATCTCAGAATACTGAAAGACTCTTTCTGCCACCGCCTCAATGTCTTCACCAGAAACGATCTGAGTTCTCGCGATTATTCCGAAACTATCAGAACGTCTTGCATCGAGCGCAGCGGACAGTTTATCAATTTGCTCCTGCTGAGAGATTAGTTGGGTCTTTGGTTGTTTGTACGCGATCGGTAAATTCGTATCCTCGATTGTGACAGCAGTTGCTCCCGCCATTTCCAGCTCCACGACGGTACGCATCGTATTGAGGGCGTTTCCATAGCCCGCATCTCCGTCCACTATGATTTTCAAGTTCGACGACTGGCTCGTGCGTTTTACCAGGTCGCAGAGCTCTGTGGAGGTGAGCAACATAAGGTCAGGTGTTCCCAGCATGCTCAAAGAAGCTACGGATCCCCCTACCATTCCATATTTGAAGCCGAGGTCAACCGCCATCCGGGCAGCGATTGGGCAATGGACTGAAGCTAAGATTTCGTAGCTCTGTGTTTCATTAAGAAGATTGGAAAATGCTGTCATTGAATACCTTCTAAGGAATAGTGACCCTACCAACCTTTTGAGTGGAAGCACATGTGGCTGATCTGTGCCGGAAATGTCTATTAAAACAGACATTCCTGCACAGATTAGCTCAACTAGACGGTTAGGGGTGCTGTTAGTCAGGCACGAGCGACCATAGATTCTCGGTTAACAATCTTCTGAAGTATGAACACTGCACCTGCAACTCCAAGGCCCACCAAATCTGTAATCAATCCACCCGAAATCATTAGGAAAGCTGCGGCTGCCAAAGTCAGGCGAACAATGAAACTTGCGCAATTTCCTACAAACCACCCCTGAACAGCGCATGCGAGCAAGAAAATACCGAATACAGCGGTGAAGCCTGAACGAAGTACATGTAACCATTCACCTTCCATTAGCAGTGTCGAGTTGTAGAAAAACATGAACGGTACAACAAAGGCCGCGATGCCAATCTTAAATGATGCCAGGGACGTTTTTAGAGGGTTGGCTCCCGAAATCCCGGCAGCAGCGAAAGATGCCAGAGCCACCGGGGGTGTTATGGCTGATACGACCGCAAAATAGAAAACGAAGAAGTGCGCAGTCAGCAATGGAATGCCTAAATCGACCAATCCCGGGGCTACAACTGATGCGGCGACGGCGTAAGCTGCTGTAGTTGGCATCCCCATACCCAAAAGAATCGCGATACACATGGCAAAGAAAAGTGCCAGCAATTGTGACGTATCAGCCAAGCTCAGGAGTAGATTGGAGAAACGAGCGCCGACCCCTGTGAGCGAAATCACGCCAACTATAATGCCTGCGCATGCACAGACAGCAATAATTTGAATCGACATGTGCCCCGCGATTTCAAACGCACCATAGACTCTTCTCAAATTCATTTTGTAAGGAGTAAACCAACTAACGACAGCTGCCGATATTGTAGCCAGGGTGCCCGCACGGATAACCGAATATCCCATAAAAAGCGCCACAATCAAGATCAAGATTGGAACAAACAGGTACACTTGGCGCACCATATTGGAAACGCGGGGTAACTCTTCTTTTCGCATTCCCTTCATGCCTAATTTGGCTGCTTCAAAGTCAACCATGAAGAAAATCGACACAAAGTAGAGAATGGCCGGAATGATCGCTGCGATGGCAATATCCGAATACGGAATTCCCGTCACTTCAGCCATAATGAATGCTCCGGCACCCATAATTGGCGGCATAATTTGACCACCAGTCGATGCAGCTGCTTCGATCGCACCTGCTGTATTCTTCTCGTACCCGACCTTTTTCATCAACGGAATCGTTAATGAGCCGGTCGCAACAACATTGCCGGCAGACGTACCATTGATCATGCCCATGAGGCCCGATGCAAAAATGGCGACCTTCGCTGGCCCCCCTCGGGCTTTACCTGCTATTGCGAAGGCAAAGTTCACGAAATAATCGCCAACTTTGGATGCTTGCAAGAATGCCGCAAAAATTATGAATAGAATGATGTAGGTTGAAGATACAGCAGTGGTTGGGCCCAGTACGCCAGCGTCAGTGTATACCTGGCTGAAAAAGCGCTCCCAAGTAATAGCGGGTGATGTAGTAGCCCCCAATTAAACCGGACACCTTGGTAGAAGCAAAGGCCTAGGCATAGACCTAGTGCAAAGGAGTGTCCAAGGTGGAGAGAATCGAAGTCATAACCGGAGTGCAGCGCCGTCGCCGGTATTCCGCGCAGGAGAAAGCATTCATGGTTGCAGAGTGTGAGCAGCCAGGCATGTCGGTATCGCTTGTAGCCCGGCGTCATGGTATATCAGCAAGTCTGTTGTTCCGTTGGAAGAAGCTGATGAAAGACGGTGGCATGTCCGCGATTGAATCCGGTGATGAGGTTGTAAGCGCATCCGAGGTCAAAGCCCTGAAAAAGAAGGTTCGGGAGCTGGAGCGGATGTTGGGCCGCAAGACGATGGAAGCTGAAATACTCCGGGAAGCCCTGGAGGTGGCTCAGTCAAAAAAGTTGATCTCGCGCATGCCGTTGCTGCCACCGGACGATACCCTCTGAAGCGGGTTGCGGAAGTGCTGAAGGTATCGCGCTCCAATCTTCTGGATCGCCTTCATGGTCGCCAGAAAGGCCGAAGCCCGAGATACAGCAAACAAGACGATGACCGGCATTTGCCGTTTATCCGTGAGCTGTGCGAGGCCCGTGCTGCCAATGGCTATCGAAGGATCACGGCTCGACTGAATCGGTTGCTCGCAGCCAACGATGAGCGAGTAAACCACAAGCGCGTGTACCGACTGATGAAGCAGGATGGGCTGCTGTTACCCCGGTATACAGGGCGACCTCAAGAGCGCTGCCACAATGGCCAGGTTATTACGTTGAAGCCGGACCTTCGTTGGTGCTCAGATGGCTTTGAGATCCGCTGCTGGAACAAGGAGGTTGTCCGCGTAGCCTTCAGCCTGGACTGCTGTGATCGCGAGCTGATGCGCTATGTAGCGACTACTGGTGGCATCACCGGTGAGATGGTTCAAGACCTGCTGCTGGAAAGCTTGGAATACCGGTTCGGCCAGTCAGAGCGAGTGCCTCATCCGCTGGAATGGCTGACGGACAATGGCAGTTGCTACATTGCCAAAGAAACGCGAGCCTTCGCGTCCTCTCTGGGCTTTGTCGTGTGTACCACACCGGTGAGAAGCCCTCAGAGCAACGGCATGGCTGAGGCCTTCGTGAAGACGTTTAAGCGCGACTATGTGTACTTGAACGATCTCCCTGATGCCGCCACGGTGATGGCCAGGTTGCCGGAATGGGTCGAAGACTATAACCGCAGCCACCCGCACAAGGGGCTGAAAATGAAATCGCCCTGGGAGTACCGGGCGGAACTGGCATCAAACGAATGAGGTGGTGTCCGGTTTAGCGGGGGCAACTACAGGTGAGTTAAGGAAGCTGGGTAGAAACTCACCGATAAACACGTAAACCAAGAACACGGTGGCGATCACAACCAAGGCCATACCTGCCACGCGTCGAGTGAGTTCCATGATCAGGGCGGTTCCAGCAACGGCCGCCATAGAGATACCAACTGGAGCAAAGGCTGTTCCAGTTGAATTTCTCATCTGTGTTCCATAAATCGTAATTAAATAGACTGCAACGGCAAGTGTAGATACTACGAGGACAAAATCGTGTGGAGCGAACCTGCCACGGCTTTGTTTATCAAACCATGAGAGTATGATAGAGCCCCCTGTTGCTACCCATAATGGGGCGCCATAAAGCCATATCTCATTGAATCTGATGTCTTTGTTTATCCCATTCCAGTTAGATCCAGAAGCGATCTCCCATGCAAAATAAAAAGCCATGCCGAGTGAGAATAGCCCGCAAATCAGCAATGGATAGGCTACGACCCGAATTGCTCTCGAACCGGGCTTCTGACCATCAGGGAATCCTGTAGCCGAGAACATTAAGAAGCCAAGTATCAATGCGCCTGCGACGTGTGCAATACGGAAGTTCCAGGTTTCAATGGGGAAGTCGGGTAGAAAGGGAATGTCGACCAAGCCGCCCGTCATTACCTTAATGCCTACGCCGTTTAAGGCGAGCATATGAAATGCTGCATACACCACCGCAATGAGCGTTACGATTTGATAGGAGCGCCCTTTAAAGAGTCGTAGGTTTGACTCCACTGGTTCATCATCCACCCCTTGGGCGATAAGGTGGTCTGGCTTTTTAGCCAAATTCTTGTCGTTATTCATGACTAGACCTTCGCTTGGTATAGCGCCACATTAGTGTGAAAAACGCGTGGCACCCAAAAAAGCCAGGAGGCCACGCAAAAACCTGATTAGTTATGAATTAATTTCGGAGGAATATTGCCCCCATTTTCGTTAAACCAGCGCGCAGCTCCGGGATGCCATGGCAGGAAGGTATTCTTATCCCAGTGCTTTGCCAGTGTGGTGCGCGCTCCTTTGTGAGCTTGAACCATGCGCTCATTGTCACCCATCACTGCTTTTACGGCTTCGTATACAAACGACTCTGGAAGGTCGCAATTTGCGATTGCAAAGTTCCACATGGCGACAGAGCGGGCTGGAGTTTCAAGGCTGTTGTATACGCTGGCTGGGATTTCGTAGTCACTGACAGGAAGGGCGTTAATGATTTTCGCTTGTTCGTCTTCAGTAAATTCAATAATGTTAATGTCAGTTTGTACCTCGAGCTGACTGACCGCTGGAACTGGCACACCAGCTGCAAATGCCACCACGTCAAGCAGCCCATCCTGAAGTTGCCCGCCAAGATCTGACCATCCACCATTTCGGCGCTCAAATTTCAGGCCCAGGGTTTCCAACATAAGTGGGAAATAGGTATCAGAGGTAGATCCCGCCGGACCAAACCCAATGACGGCGCCATCGGGAATGTCTGCGATGGATGTAATGCCAGATGACGTCAGTGCTGTGATAGAGAACGGCGTCTGGTACATGGGAAACATTGCACAGGCATTGTCCAGCGGTATTCCTGGCGCTATGGCATTATTTCCCTCCAGCGATTCTCTTGCAGGGCCCATGGTTGTCATGCCGAAATGGTTATCGCCTGTATGAACCAAGGCCATGTTTTGCATGGGGCCTCCGGTTACTTCCGCACCACCCGTTACTCCTGTTTGCTCAGATACGATGTTTGCCCAAGCGGTGCCGTACCCAAAATATGCGCCGCCTTGTGACCCAGTGCCTACGGTAAAGCTCTCCGGCCACGCAGACTTGTCTTCCGCAAACAGGGAAGGTGATGCGGCTACCAGAGCCACAGAAAAAACAAGGGTTTTAATTGTTTTCATGACAATCTCCAATATTTATTTGTTTTTAGATTTTTCTGCGTTAGAAATTAACCTTGATATCTCGGTCGATTAACGAGGTAGCTTATTTTATGAACTTAACCTGCTCGCTAATTCGTTCTAATACCGAGGACTTTCGCTCGTTGTAGGTTTTTTTATTTGTTTCGAATAGGTTGTTGCCGTGGGTATCAATGGAAATAATCAGAGGGCCGAAGCCTTTTACACGGTTTATCCAGAGTGTCTCTGGCATACCTAGGTCCTTCCACTCAGCACCTTCTATCGCTTCTACTTTCGTTGCGGCGACAACTGCACAGCCGCCTGGAAAAACCGCGTGAACAGCCTTGTTTTCTGCGCATCCAGCGGCTGTTTCCGGACCCATCCCCCCCTTACCGATAATTAGCCTGACGCCAGTCTTTTTAATGAATTCGCGCTCAAACTTTTCCATTCGCATACTGGTAGTTGGTCCAATTGAGACCATTTCGTAGCTACCGTCATCTTTTTCTCGAACGATTGGGCCTGCGTGAAAAATTGCGCCACCGGCAAGATCAACCGGGAGTTCCTGTCCATATTCAATTAGACGCCGGTGAGCCACATCCCTGCAGGTGACAAGGGTTCCATCGAGGTAAACAATGTCACCTACCTTCAGCGCTTCTAGGTCTTCGATGGAAATAGGGGTTTTTAATACCTTTTTCATAGCTTGACGTCCTGATGAGAGATGATTTCGTAGGAAAGGTCTGCGTTGATCTTGATTTGGCCGCGGCGGTGAGCCCAGCAACCAGTTGAAACGGCAACGCCAATTGTTGAGGGGTGACGAGCAGACCACTCAATATTTACTCCCATCACGGTGTTGTCGCCGGTTAGACCTTGCGGACCAATGCCCAAATCATTGATGCCCTCTGCCAGAAGCTCCTCAAGGAGCGCTGCCTGTTCGTTTGTATTGCGAGCGGTAACTGGTTTGAGAATCGCCTTTTTGGACAATCGAGCAGCCGTCTCAGCGGATGTCGACACACCAACGCCAACTAGGAGAGGGGGGCAAGCGTTCAAGCCTCGGGAGGTCATTACATCAAGAACGAACTCGGCCACACCTTCGTAGCCTTGACCTGGCATCAATACCGTCGATGCTCCGGGTAGCGTGCATCCACCGCCGGCCATGTAAACATCAATAATCACATGGTCTTTTCCCGGAAGAATTTCCCAATCGAGCCATGGAATTTTCGAACCTGTATTTGTACCCGTGTTTTTCTCAACAAATGCCTCGACCGCGTTGTGGCGAAGAGGACCAATTTCAGTTGCACCTATGGTTGCTCCTTCCAGAATGGATTCGAGCTCACCAAGCAAAGGGAAAGACGATCCGGCCTGGATAAAATACTGAATTACACCAGTGTCCTGGCAGCTTGGCCGATCAAGCTTGTCTGCGGCATCTTGGTTTTCGGCCATCACGTCGAAAATCTCAATTGCCATGGGATTGGTTTCTTTGGCGCGCAACTCGGCCTGTTTATCTTTCACGTCGGTTGGCAGACGTTTTCCGATGTAGGCCGTGAATTTCGCAAGAATGTCGGTTAAAGACTGAACTTCAGCTTCTTTCTCCACGCTTCTATCCTCTTCTTACATTTTTCCGATTTCGCCTTATGGAGTAACCGGATGGGTTGTAGGGTGATCATAGAATGTGGAAACTGGCTTAAGGTTCACAAAAAGTAAAAACACTTATTCCTAAAGGTTAATGATGACGGCTGACGATTCGATGCGGTTTTTTGTAAGCCTTGCACAGAAACGCTCCATCTCCGGGGCGGCCCAGGAGATGGATCTATCTCCTCCAGCAGCTACCAAACGCTTGGCTCAGATAGAAGATCAGATGGGAGTGAAGCTGGTTAATCGGACAACCAGGCGCATTTCATTGACGCCAGAAGGTGAGATTTATCTTGAATATGCCCAAAGCATCCTTTCCAAGATAGAGGAAATGCAGGATGTCATACGAAACCAGTCAGGAGCACCGGCCGGCCAGTTAAATATTCATGCACCGCTTGGTTTTGGTAGAAAATACATCGCCCCACTTGTATCTGAGTTTGTCACCACATATCCGAATCTAGCAGTTCGACTGACTTTGAGTGACAAGCATGTATCACCACCTGACGACGCAACTGATATAGCAATTCGCTTCGGCGACGTTCCAGACTCGCGGTTAATTGCTCGGAAGATCGCTCCCAATAGACGCTTTATCAGTGCAAGTCCAAGATATCTCGATAGAGTTGGGCGTCCAGTCGTGCCTCAGGATCTGAATAACCACCAAGCGATTGCACTTCGTCAAAATGATGAAACGGCCAGCCTCTGGCGGCTAACGAAAGATGATCAAACTCAAGCGATTCGAGTGCCGGTGAAGTTAAGCACAAATGACGGGCATGTCGCTCTTCAATGGGCAATTGAGGGACATGGCTTGTTGATGCGAGCCCAGTGGGACCTTGCTAAGCATTTGAGAAGCGGTGAGCTGGAATTGGTGCTTCCAGAGTATGAAACGCCTGCTGCCGACATTTACGCTGTCTACCTACAGAAAGCACGGCTTGCAACACGAATCTCATTGTTTCTTGATTATCTTGAGGAGTCTTTTCTCACTAAAACATCGACGAGTGACTATTGGTGAATGCCAGCGCTCGATTCGAAAAGCTCATGAAATTGGACGCACACGGGGCCACCCCGTTTCCATGGAATTTCTAAAACGGTGGCGGACTTACCCCGCAACTACTGACTTCCCATAACCCTAAGCAGAGGCCATTCCATTGCGTTACGTGAATATTCGCTTTGCGACCAAAGCTGAAAATGTCTGCTTGAATGGCGCAGCGCGGCTGTGCCATGAAGAGAGTCAGGTGAAGATAGTGCAAGGGTCACGTCGGTAGGTTGCGATGCATTCACCTAAATTAACTGGGCACTGCCAGGGCACCATTTGGGCACAGGCGCAATAATCGAGAAAAATTCCCGCTTTTAATCTTTTCGTGCAAAGGTCACTGATTGAATCGGAGGTGTTCGGACTGGTCAGGCGTGAGCGATACAGGTGAGGGTGTTGCCTTGGTGATAACTTATTGATTTGCCATGTTAATGGCCCGCCCGTCAGGATTCGAACCTGAGACCTTCGCCTCCGGAGGGCGACGCTCTATCCAGCTGAGCTACGGGCGGATTTCAACAAGTTTGGCATGTTTGACCGTTGCCTTCGGTTCCGGATTTTTTCTCTGACCCTTGCCTCCGGAGGGCAACGCTCTATCCAGCTGAGCTACGGGCGCTTCGAGATCGACGATGGCTCGCCGATTTCGAGTGCGCAATCTTACGTGCGTAGCGGGTGTCTGTCCAGCCCCCGACGGCAAGTCCTGCCCTCAGTTATGGGGTAGTCGCTGCTCAGGGGTAATCGATACCAGATTGTTATCATTGCTGAAGGTGACTTCGCCGTCCTGAATGGTTACCTGGAAGCTCATGGAGCGGTTGGCGAGCTTGTCCAGGGCTTCGGTGCTGTCGCCGGGCTGGTGAAAGATGGTGAGGTTGTCGAAACGTTCCAGCTTGCCATGGTGCTTGTCCCACCAGACGGGGAAAGCCCGATCGCCATAGGTGTACAGGATCACTTTACCGGCGCGGTTACAGGCTTTCCTCAGTCGATCCTCTTCCGGCAGGCCCAATTCAATCCACACTTCAATCTCGCCGGTCAGGTCTTTCTGCCAAAGCTCGGGTTCGTCATCGGTGCTCAGCCCCTTGGTGAATTCCAGGGTCTCGCTGGCGTTCAGGGCAAAGGCGAGCAGCCGGATCATCATTCGCTGGTCGGTTTCTGACGGATGTTGGGCCACAGTCAGGTGATGATCCGCGTAGTAGTGACGGTCCATGTCGGCAATGTTGAGCGTCGCCTTGTGGATGGTTGCTTTGAGCGCCATGGGCTTCCTGCATTGGTATCTATGTGGTGGTTTGGGCTAGTGTAATGCAATTCTTTCCCGGGTGAGTGTAAGCGCATGCCGATGTTGCGTGGTTTTCTGGTTCTGGTGCTGTTTTTTATTCTTGGCGAGTCTGTGCGCCTGCTTCTGGCGTTGCCGGTGAGTGGCGGCGTGCTGGGTATGGTGGTTATTACGTTTACCCTGATGGTTAAAGGCAGTGTCAGTGATGATCTGGCCCGGGCCAGCCAGGGCCTGATTTCGGTACTTGTACTCCTGATCATGCCGGGGGTTGTGGGGGTGTTCTTCACGGCGGACCAGTTCTCGGGTCAGTGGCTGTCGGTTGCGGCGGCGCTATTGGCGGGCACCTTCCTGAGCGTTCTGACGACTTTGCTGTTAATGAAAGCCGTGACGGCCAGGGGAGTGAGCGATCGTGAGTGACTTTCTCGCCCGCTTCCAGGCGTTGCCGGAGATGCTTGCGGCCACGCCCATCCTTGCGATCGGTTTGACGCTTGGTGCCTTCTTCGCCGGCAACTGGCTGTTCTCCCGCATTGGCCGCCCTCTGTGGCTTCCGCCGGTGGTCCTCTCTGCGTGCCTGTTGTCCGGTGTTATCGCAGCGTTGGCGGTGGATTACCAGGATTACCAGCAAGGCGCGCGCTGGCTGACGGTATTGCTGGGACCGGCAACCGTCGCCCTCGGGATTCCCTTGTACCAACAGATGCACCATATCCGTGCCATGTGGCGCCCGATTGTGGTCACCCTGCCGATTGCCGCCACCATGGCCGCCGTGTATGCGGTTGTGATTGGCTGGGCGCTGGGTGCCACGCCGGAGGTGCTGGCGTCCCTGGCGCCCAAGTCGGTAACAGCACCCATCGCCATTGGAATAACGGAGCAATTGGGCGGTTCCGTGCCCCTCATGATGGGCGGGCTTCTGATTACCGGCGTGGTGGCAACCCTCTTCGTTGACCTGCTTGCGCGGCTTTTGCCGGTTAAAGACGAGCGTATCCTCGGTTTTGCCCTGGGTTTGAATGGTCATGCGATTGGCACGGCGCGGGCGTTTGAAATCAGTCACGCCGCCGGTGCCTTTGCCTCGCTCGGGATGGGGCTCACTGGCGTGTTTACGGCCCTGATTTTACCTCTGGTTTTCCGGCTGTAAGTCTGCGCCAAATCAGGTCATTCACCTGGCGTATAGCCCCTTGTCGTAATTTCGATTGCCCTAAGTGTTTTCCGAGACTAGCTTGTTGGCCAGGCATTCGGCGCCGTTCTGCGCCGATGTTCCGTGAAAATTCCTAAAACAGCGACGGAAAACGCGATGAAAAAACTGATTGCAGCATTTGTCGGTTCCATGGCCCTGGCATCGGCACCGGTAGCCCTCTCTGCCGAGGCGACCAAGGAACTGAAAATGGCGTACGACGCCGACCCCGTGACCCTCGATATTCATGAGCAGCTGTCTGGCGGCATCCTTCAACTGTCCCATATGACCTTCGATCCGCTGCTGCGCTGGACCAAGGATCTTGGCTTTGAGCCGCGACTGGCAGAGAGCTGGGAGCGGATTGACGAAAACACCATGCGCTTCAAACTGCGTGAGGGCGTTAAGTTCCATTCCGGCAACGAGCTGACGACCGCCGATGTGAAGTTCACCTTCGATCGCCTGAAGCAGAGCCAGGATTTCAAGGCCATCTTCAAGCCTTTCAGCAGCATTAACATCATCGATGATTACACCTTCGAGCTGGTGACCAGCGAGCCGTATCCGCTGCTGCTGAATACCGCCACCTATATTTTCCCGTTCGACAGCGAGTTCTACACCGGCCAGACCGAAGACGGCAAGGACAAGAGTGCCATCCTCAAGCACGGCAACTCCTTCGCGTCCGAGAATCTGTCGGGTACCGGTCCGTATACCGTGACTGAGCGCAAGCAGGGTGTGCGCGTCGAGTTCGAACGCTTTGACGACTACTGGGATACCGAGTCTCCGGGTAACGTCGGCAAGATCGTGCTGACTCCGATCAAGGAGAACAACACCCGCGTTTCTGCCCTGCTGTCTGGTGGCGTCGACTTCATCGCGCCGGTTCCGCCCAATGATCTGGAGCGTATCCGCAACGACAAGAACGCCAGCCTGGTCACCATGAGCGGTACCCGCATCATCCTGTTCCACATGAACCAGGAGCGTGTGGAAGCCTTCAAGAACCCGAAGGTTCGCCAGGCAATCGCCTATGCGGTCAATCAGGAAGGCATTGCAGCCAAGATCATGAAGGGTTTCGCAACCCCGGCCGCCCAGATGTCCCCAGAAGGCTACCAGGGTTATAACGAGTCTCTGAAACCGCGCTTCGATGTGGCCAAGGCCCAGCAACTGATGAAGGAAGCCGGTTATGAGGATGGCTTCACCATCACCATGATGGCGCCGAACAACCGCTACGTGAACGACGACAAGATCGCTCAGGCAGTGGCCGCCATGCTGGCGCGCATCAACATCAAGGTGGATCTGAAAACCCTGCCGAAGGCCCAGTACTGGCCGGAGTACGACAACCGTGCGGCGGACATGATGATGATCGGCTGGCATGCGGATACCGAGGACTCCGCCAACTTCTACGAGTTCCTGACCTTCTGCCCGGATGCCGACAGCGGCGCTGGCCAGTACAACGCCGGCAACTACTGCAACCCGGAAATCGACGCCCTGGTACAGAAGGCCAACGTCGAGACTGACCTGGACAAGCGCGCGGCCATGTTGCAGGAAGTGGAGCAGCGTCTGTATGACGACGCCGCCTTTGTTCCGCTGCACTGGCAGGACCTGGCCTGGGCTTCGAAGAAGAATGTGAAGATTGAGCCGGTGCTCAACGTCATGAACTTCCCGTACCTGGGTGACCTGGTTATCGAGTAATCGCCTTTAACGGCAGGCCGGTGCTGGAGTGATCCAGTGCCGGCCTTTTGTTTGCAAGCCTTATCCGGAAGCTTTCCATGTTAGCGTTTTTGGTTCAGCGGATTTCCCAGGCGTTTCTGGTCATGTTTGTGATCAGTGTGATTGCCTTTGCCATTCAGGATGGCCTCGGGGACCCGCTTCAGGAAATGGTGGGGATGTCCGTCTCCGAGGAGGAGCGGGAAGCCATTCGAGACGAGCTTGGCCTAAATGACCCGATGGTGGTGCAGTACCTGCGTTTTGCGGGCAATGCGCTGCAGGGTGACCTGGGCAACTCCTACTTCTACAGCAAACCGACCTTGGAAGTGATTGCCGAGCACCTGCCGGCAACACTGGAACTGGTCATCGGTGCCAGCCTGATTATTGTGTTTCTATCTGTGCCGATCGGTGTCTATGCCGCGATCCGGCCCCAGGCGTGGTTATCCAAATTCTTTATGGGCGTCAGTACCGTGGGTATTTCCATCCCGGTGTTCCTGACGGCCATTGTGCTGATTCAGCTGTTCTCCATTGGTGTGACGGTGAGCTGGTTTCCGTCGGACACCGGCTGGGGGCAGTGGCTGAACGAGTTCTTTTCCACCGAGGGCGGGTTGCCCTCCTATGGTCGCGGTGATGAGCTGACGCACCTGTTCGGCACCTGGGAATCCGGCTTTTTCTCAAGCGGTGGCCTGATGCACCTGATCCTGCCATCGGTGTCGCTGGCCTCGATCATGCTGCCGCTGTTCATCCGGCTGATCCGGGCCGAGATGATGGAAGTGTTGCAGAGCGACTACGTCCGCTACGCTCGTGCCAAAGGCCTCAGTGCCGGCCGCATCAACTTCCTGCATGCGCTCAAGAACACCATGCTGCCGGTGATCACCGTCGGCGGTGTGCAGATCGGCATCATGGTGGCTTACACCATCCTCACGGAAACCGTGTTCCAGTGGCCGGGCGTGGGCCTGATGTTCCTGGAAGCCATTACCCGCAGCGACATCCCGCTGATCGTGGCTTACCTGATGGTGGTGGGCCTGATCTTCGTGATTACCAATACCCTGGTGGATCTGATCTACGGACTGGTGAACCCCACCGTCAAACTGACAGGAAAGAAAGCATGACAACGGCAACGGTTTCCCGCTGGGACCGCTTCCGCGAGTCCTTCTTCTGGTACAGCTTCAAGCGCGACAAGGTGGCCATTGTCAGCTTCGCCGTGTTGCTGCTGATGGTGCTGGCGGCGGTGTTTGCGCCCCTGCTGGCACCCGCCGATCCCTACGACCTGGCGCAGATCAATATCATGAATTCCGAGCTGCCCCCGGTGGGCATGAGCGGTGCCGATCCGGCCTTTCCGCTGGGTACCGATGCCCAGGGTCGGGATCTGCTGTCCACTATTCTGTTCGGAACCCGGGTGTCCCTGATGATCGGCTTCGGCGCAGTGGTTCTGCAGGCGTTTCTGGGCATTCTCTTTGGCCTGCTGGCGGGCTACCTGGGCGGCAAGGTGGATGCGGTGCTGATGCGCATTGCCGATGTTCAGCTGTCGTTCTCCACCCTGATGGTGGCCATTATCGTAGGCGCCGTGTTCAAGGCGAGCTTCGGCAACCTGATGTTCGGTGAGATCGCCATCTATATGCTGATCTTCATCATCGGTGTCGCCGAGTGGCCGCAGATTGCGCGGACCGTTCGCGCCTCGGTGCTGGCGGAGAAGAAAAAAGAGTATGTGGATGCGGCCAAGGTGATGGGCTTCGGGACACGTCGGATCATGTTCCGGCATATCCTGCCCAACACCCTGTCACCGATCTTCGTTATTGCCACGGTCCAGATTGCCAACGCGATCATTTCCGAGGCGGCGCTGTCGTTCCTGGGCCTTGGTATGCCGGAGACCCAGCCGTCCCTGGGGTCGCTGATCAAGTCCGGGTTTGACTACATCCAGAGCGGTTCCTGGTGGATCACACTGATCCCGGGCCTGGTGCTGGTGGTGCTCGTTCTGGTCATCAACCTGTTGGGTGACTGGTTGCGGGATGTGATGAACCCACGGCTGTACAAGGGGTAACACCATGGCACTGTTGGAAGTTAAAGATCTGGATGTGCGCTTTGCTGTCCGTGGTGGTGATCTGACCGCGCTGCGGGGAATCAGTTTTACCCTCGACAAGGGTGAGCGCTTGGGCCTGGTTGGTGAATCCGGTGCCGGTAAGTCGGTGGCGGCGTTCTCGATTCTCAACCTGATTGCCAAGCCGGGCTACATCGCCGGCGGGCAGATCCTGTTCGAGGGCAAGGATCTGGCGGCCATGAGCGAGCGGGAACTGCGGAAAATCCGTGGTAATCGCATTGCCATGATATTCCAGGACCCGATGATGACCCTGAACCCGGTGCTCACCATTGGCACCCAGATGGTCGAGGCTATCCTGGCCCACCGTAAGATCAGTAAAAAAGAAGCCCGCGCCATTGCGCTGGACCGGTTGCAAAAAGTGCAGATTCCGTCGCCGGAGAAGCGTCTGGATCAGTACCCCCATGAATTGTCCGGAGGTATGCGCCAGCGGGTGATCATTGCCATCGCTCTGCTGCTGGACCCGGAAATCATCATCGCCGATGAGCCGACAACGGCTCTGGATGTCACCATCCAGGCGGAAATCATGGACCTGCTACTGAACCTGTGCGAGCAGGAGAGTGTGGCGCTGATGCTGATTACCCACGATCTGGGCGTGGTCTCACAGGTCACCCAGCGAATGCTGGTCATGTATTCCGGCCGGATCATCGAGCAGGGCCCGACCCGGGAAATTATTAACGATGCCCAGCACCCCTACACCCAGGGGCTGATCAACGCGTTGCCCCAGATGGGCGAGCCCGGCGAGCGTCTGTTCCAGATTCCCGGGTCAATGCCGTCTCTGAAGAATGTGCCCTCGGGCTGCCCGTTCCATCCCCGCTGCAAGTTCGCCACCGAACAGTGCAAGCAGGCGATGCCCGAGTATGTCCGCTCTGGCAATGTGAATGTGGCCTGTTACGAAGTCGCCAACCTGATTGAGCAGGAGAAACGCATGCAGGAGGCCGAATCATGACCTCCCCGTTGGTAAGTATCCGCGGTCTTGAGAAACGCTTTGACCTCTCCGGCAGCCTGCTGGAGCAGATCACCTTCGAGGGTGGCCGTTTCCGCCGCAAACAGGAAGCGGTCCATGCCATCAACGGCGTCGATCTGGAAGTGCAAAAGGGCGAAGCCCTGTGCGTGGTGGGCGAATCCGGTTGTGGCAAATCCACCGTGGCCCGTACCGTCATGGGCTTGCTCTCGCCCAGCGCCGGCGAGATCCACTACGACGGCCAGCGCATCGACAACCTGGAGCGCAAGGATTCTCTGCCCTACCGTCGCAAGATGCAGATGATCTTCCAGAACCCCTACGCTTCACTCAACCCGCGTATGACCATCCAGCAGACCCTGGAGGAGCCGATCCGGTTTCACCATCCGGACTGGTCGCCGGTGCAGGTGCGGGACAAGATCCACGAGGTGATGCATTCGGTGGGCATTGATCCGGACTGGGGTAGCCGCTTCGGCCATGAGTTCTCCGGTGGCCAGCGCCAGCGGATCGCCATTGCTCGCGCCCTGGCAGTGGATCCCGAATTCATTGTGGCGGACGAGCCAATTTCGGCCCTGGACGTGTCTATTCAGGCTCAGGTGCTGAATCTGCTCATGGACGCCCAGGAAAGCCGCGGGCTGACCTATCTGTTCATTACCCACGATCTGGCGGTGGTGGAGCATTTCGGCACCCGGGTGGCGGTGATGTACCTGGGAAGAGTCTGTGAGCTGGCGGATACAAAAACGCTGTTCTCCGCCCCCCGGCATCCATACACTCAGGCGCTGCTTTCTGCGATTCCGAAACTGGAGGACGACCGCCCCAACCACATCCGCCTCAAGGGGGAAGTGCCCACACCGGTGAACCTGCCATCCGGCTGCGTATTCCATGGTCGGTGCCCCTATGCCAACGAGCGATGCCGGCAGGAAATTCCGCAGCTGATCACCACGGATGGCGGTACCCAGGTTGCCTGCCACGCGGTGGAAGAGGGCCGGTTGTAACGGCGCCGCTGCGATAGGCTATGATGCCAGCAGCAGAACTCGCATCGATACAACGACATACCCTTAGGGGACTCCATGGAAGTACGCTGGTTGGAAGATTTTCTGGCGCTGGCCCGAACGCGCCATTTCTCACGTGCTGCTGAATTGCAGCACGTGAGCCAACCTACGTTCAGCCGACGGATCAAACTTTTGGAAGAGGCTATGGGAAGCACGCTGATCAATCGTCAGACGCTGCCCCTCTCATTGACGCCTGCCGGCGAGATCTTCCGGGAACTGTGCGAGCGGATTACCCGGGATGTTCGGGATACCCGTGATCGCATTACCGATCTTGAAGCCGAGGTGTCTGCCAGGATCAGTGTGGGGTCCACCCAGGGGCTGTTTTCGCACTTCTACCAGAGCTGGGCCCGGGACGCCGGCATCGCTGAACGTCTGCAGCTAAACCTGAACGCTACCAGCTGGGTGGGGGAGCAGTTCCTGGAAGCGCTGGACAGTGGCGAGTGTGACCTGGTGCTGTGTTACTGGCATCCGGATCTACCCTGGGGCGGCAGGCTGACCGCCGACAGTTACGATTGGCTGGTGCTGGCTCGTGAACACCTGGTCCCGGTCAGCGTTTCTGACGATCAGGGGCATCCCCGGTTTGCCTTGCCGGGCAGTGCTGAACAACCGGTACCGCTGATTGCCTACCACAGTCGTGGTTTCCTGCAATCGGCGATTGAAGGCCATCTTGTTCGCAGCAGGCTAAGCGCCAACCTGTTGCCACTCAATGAGAATACCCAGTCGGCCAGTATCAAGGCGCTGGTCAAACAGGGTTTCGGCATGGGGTGGCTGCCCCGGCGCATGACCGAAAAAAGCGAACAATTTGGCAGTCTGGTGCGTGCTGGTGATGAGAGCTGGGACGTGCCCCTGGAAATCCGCCTGATCCGTCTCCGGGATACCCGCTCGGAAGATCTGTTAACCCTCTGGAAAACACTGGAAGATGGCTATGCCTGATGATGCCCTGTTGCACCTGCAGATCGATCACCTGAAAGAACTGCAGGCCCGATACGAATCGGCGCTGTCGGAGCATGGTTACGACAGCCTGCTCATCTCATCTGGCGCCGCGCCATACCGCTATGGTGATGACCAGGCGTGGCATTTTCAGGGTTACGGTCCGTTCCTTCAGTGGACCGGGCTGGCCGGTCGCGAACACTGCTGGCTCTGGATTCGGGCGGGGCACAAGCCCGTGCTGTGGCTGTATGAGCCGGTGGATTTCTGGCACGCCAATTCGCCTTTGGCGGAAGAACCCTGGCAGCAGTTTATCGAGGTTCGCAGCAGCGATTCACCCGAGGCGCCGTTGTTGGATGATCCCGACAGCCTGGCGGTGATCGGCGACCCCGCACTGATCAGTAATGTTCCCGGAGACACAAACCCGGGCGATCTGCTCCGGGAACTGGACGAAACCCGGGTGCGCAAGACTCAATATGAAATCGAGTGTCTGGCGCAGGCCAACAGTCTGGCTCTGGAAGGCCATGCCGCCGCCAGGGAGGCGTTCCTGGCCGGTGAAAGCGAATTCGGCATCAACCTGGCCTACCAGCAGGCGACCCGTCAGCGGGAAGCTGAGGCGCCGTATCACAGCATCATCGGCCTGAACGAGCACGCCGGTACACTGCACTACCAGTATTACGATACGCAGCCCCCGGGGCAGCCCCGCAGCCTGTTGATCGATGCTGGCGTCCGTTTCCGGGGCTACTGCTCCGACATCACCCGCACCACGGCAGGCCCGCAGGAGTCACACTTTGCGGCGCTGATCCATGGTCTCGACCGACTCCAGGTCAGGCTCTGTGACATGGTCGCGCCGGGGGTGGACTACATCGACATCCATCGCAAGGCGCATCAGGGACTTGCCGCCCTGCTGTCGGCCACCGGTCTGGTGTATGGCCTGGACGATGATGCCATCGTCGAAAAGGGCATCACCCGTGTGTTCTTCCCCCATGGCATCGGTCATTTCCTGGGCGTACAGGTTCACGATGTGGCTGGTAAACCAACGCCGCCTCCGGAAGACGCGCCGTTTCTCCGCCTCACCCGCAGGCTGGAACCCGGTATGGTGGTCACCATCGAACCGGGTCTCTATTTTATTCCTTCCCTGATGGATCCCTTGTTGGAAGGGGAGTTGGGGCAGTACCTGAACCGCGAGTTGATTAGCCGGTTGAGGGGCTGCGGGGGCATTCGTATCGAGGACAACGTGGTGGTCACCGAAAACGGCTCGCGGAATCTGACCCGAGGCTCATGAGCCTCGCAACACAAAAAGTTGCACAAAATTAAGCCAGAAGGCTTGCATTTCGAGATGCCAATGACAATAATTATCACTAACTTTTATTGTCATTGGTGATTCACTGCTATGTACGTTTGCCTTTGCCACGGCGTAACCGACCGGGAAATTCGCGAAGCTGCCGATAACGGCGTGTCATCCATGCGCCAGCTTGGCAAAGAGCTGGGTGTTGGCACCCAGTGTGGACGCTGTGCCTGCACCGCCCGCGAAATCTTGCGCGAGAGCCGCACGCCCGACTACCTGGCCATGGCCAATATGCTCGCCCAGCCTGCCTGACCGGTACGATTGTCCGGTTCTATTTTTCTCTTGTCCGATAAGGGGCTATCCTAAGAGGCTGACACATTCGGCCATCAGGGAGCCCTATCATGAAAGGCGATAAAAAGGTCATCCAGCATTTGAACAAGGTCCTCGGCAACGAGCTGACCGCGATCAACCAGTACTTTCTCCATTCCCGCATGTACAAGGATTGGGGCATTACCAAGCTGGCCGCCAAGGAATACGAAGAATCCATCGACGAAATGAAGCATGCGGACCTGCTCATTGAGCGGATCCTGTTTCTCGAAGGCCTGCCCAATCTCCAGGATCTCAACAAGCTGTTGATCGGCGAGAACGTCGAGGAAATGATCTCCTGCGATCTGAAGCTGGAAGAAATTGCTCACAGCGATCTGAAAGAAGCGATCCTCTATTGCGAGGAAGTTCAGGACTTTACCAGCCGTGAGCTGTTCCGGAGCATTCTCGATAGCGAAGAAGAACACATTGACTGGCTGGAAACCCAGCTGGAAATGATTTCCCAGATGGGCGTCCAGAACTACATCCAGCTTCAATCATCCGCCGCGGAGTAACGCCAGACAATGGACTTGTCATGTTTCAAGGCCTACGACCTGCGAGGCCGGGTGCCGGATCAACTGAACCCGATCCTGGCTGAGAAAATTGGCCGCGCCTACGTTGAGATAACCGGCGCGAAGAAAGTGATCGTCGGCTACGACATTCGTCTCTCAAGCCCGGACATTGCCGAAGCGCTCAGCTCCGGCTTGATGGCCGCGGGCGCGGATGTGTTCGATATCGGTCTGTGCGGCACCGAACAGGTGTATTTCGCCACCAGTCACTACAAGATGGATGGCGGTATCATGGTCACCGCCAGTCACAACCCGAAAGATCACAACGGTATGAAGATGGTCGGCCCCGAATCCCGGCCCATCAGTTCCGATAATGGGCTGAATGAGATCCGAGATCGGGTGCTGGAACCTTTTGCTGATGCTGCAGAGCAGGGGCGGTACGAGCCCCTGGAAGTGATGAGCGCCTACGTCGATCACCTTCTGGGGTACATCGATGCCGGTTCTCTCAGCCCGCTGACGATTGTTTGCAACGCCGGTAATGGCGGTGCCGGCCTGGTTATCGACGAACTCGAACAGCACCTGCCTTTTGAATTCGTCAAAGTGCACCATCAGCCAGACGGCCATTTCCCGAACGGCGTACCTAACCCGATCCTCCCGGAAAACAGGGCGGCCACGGCCGACGCCGTTATCGCAGAAGGTGCCGCCATGGGCATCGCCTGGGACGGCGACTACGACCGCTGCTTCTTCTTCGACGAAAACGGCCGCTTTATCGAGGGCTACTACATCGTCGGACTGCTGGCCGACCAGTTCCTGCACAAAACCGGCGGCGGCAAAGTCATACACGACCCCCGCCTGACCTGGAACACCCTGGATCTGGTGAAAGCCGCCGGCGGCGAAGCCATCGAAAGCAAGACGGGCCACGCCTTCATCAAGCAGAGAATGCGTGACGAGGACGCGGTCTACGGCGGCGAAATGAGCGCCCACCACTACTTCCGCGACTTCGCTTACTGCGACAGCGGCATGATCCCCTGGTTGCTGGTTGCCGAACGCCTCTGCCAGTCCGGCCAGACATTGTCGTCGCTGATTGATGCCCGAATCGAAGCCTACCCGGCCAGCGGCGAAATCAACCGCACCATCGCCGATCCCCCCAAGGTTATCGCTGCGATTGAAGCCAAATACAGCGTCGGCGCCAATAGCGTCAGCCACGTGGACGGCGTCAGCATCGAATTCGACGACTGGCGTTTTAACCTCCGGATGTCCAACACCGAGCCGGTTGTCCGTCTGAATGTGGAATCGCGGGCGAATATCCCCTTGATGGAAGAGAAAACCGAAGAATTGCTGGCCGAGATGGATCGGCTGAACAAAGAAGGCTAACTCAGCGGCTGGCTCTGTCCCTCACTACACCGAAACGGTCAGAGCCAGTCGTTCAGCATAATCCCGATACCAAACCGCTGAATTCGATGGTTATAGTCAATCAGGCTCTCACCATACCCGTTGTAGTACTGGAAAAACCCTTTAATCGTATCCCCCATCGGAAAGCTGTACCCGAACTCCACCGACGTCTTGTTATTCTCCGATCTCAGGTTATTCATCAGCCGTAACGAAAACGTGCGATCTTCGGTCAGCTTGTATACCGCGTAGTAATTCGCATGCCCCAGATAACGTTCGATATCGGCATTGTCGTCTTCACTGTTCTCCGGAATCCGGTACCAGGGCTGAACCATAAACAGCCATCGATCATAGCTGTAGGCGGCAGACCCCATAATGCGGTTCCAGCTCCGGGAGCGCGGCTCTGACTGGCCGTTTGACTGGTGGTTGAATCCCAGGGTCACGCCATTGAGCCGGCCCGGTCCGATATCCCAGTCAGTCTGGTATCGGGCGAATATCTCTGGCTCGTAATTGGTCTCCCGGAATGGCGCCGAATCATCCTGGTTATATACCTGCCAGAACGAGGTCTGGGTATAGCCGAACCAGAGCGTTGTACGGTCATCCAGAATGCCCGTCAGCAGCGGCACCTTGAAGCTGATCTGGTACTTGGCTTCTTCCCGTTCCAGATCATAGTCATAGCCGATGGACCCCAGCCTGGGGCTGGAAGGGGATTCGTTCGGATCTTTCACCCAGCTTACGGGCAGGATATAGGTGGGACGGTGGCCCACAAAACTGCCAGAGAACGAAAATACGGCCTTTTCAGCCGCCACATATCGGTCCACCAGTGCCGCCATGACGCCCGCATCGGAATCGCCCTCCAGCCCATTGCCGGCTACGGCATCGAGATCTTCGCCATTCGGCGCCAGTTGCTCCGCACTTTTCTCGGCCTGTTCTTTGGCGCTTTCGGGGGCCTGGGCCTGACGCTCCCTAGGCTTGTAGAGGCTGTCAAAGCAGGCCAGGCGCTTGATCCCGTCGTCGATCAGCGCGCATTGCTCCGGTGAGTCAATCGAGGGACTCTCTTCAGTCTGCGCCTGAACGATAATGGGCGCTGACAGCAATGCGAGAGCAATGAAAGCCGACGATCGCGTCAACAGGTAGGCGGGTGTCATGGGGCGGTCTCCTAGCTGGCAGTCAGGCTGAACCAGGTGTTGGCAATGCCGTAGATCCAGACGCCGATCAGCGTGACGGCCAGAAGCGAGAAAACGAGCTTGTGCCTGAACCGGTTGCCACTGTCTGCCGAGGCAACCCAACGAAGGTACATCAGACCGATAAAGCTTATGAAAACCCCCAGGCTGGCGAAGGCCGGGATGAGCAGCCAGGCGGCGCTGATTGTCTGGCCGCTACTGGTCTGGCTGGAAAACCACCCCATGGATCCAAGTAAAACCGCCAGCGCCGTGAATTCGGCGATCAGCAGTGGTTTGCGCAAGGGGTGGGGCGAAGTCGGTTCCGTATTGGTCATGAAAACAGGTCCTGGATGGTAGAACGTCGGCGAACACCATGGTAACCGGATTGCTCGCGAAACACCCCCAGACTTACGAAATCGCAATTAAAATGGTTGAAATCAATTTATGATTTTGCTGTTTGGTTTTTTTGCCAGGTTTCAGTCGCTATAATGCGGCGACCGAAGATTATAACGCTCAAATGCGAGGTGCATTGTGAAGATGAAGAGAGTCCTGGCTGCTGTATTGGTCGTTGCAGGCCTGACAGCTAGCGCCGTAATGGCAAGCGTCGAAGATGAAATCCGCGCACGTATCAGCCCGGTCGGTGAAGTATGTCTGCAGGGTGAAGAATGTGGCGAGGCTGCGGCGGCCACCGAAACTGCCAGCTCTGGCCCTCGCTCCGGCAGCGAAGTGTATGATGCTGTGTGCATGGCCTGTCACACTACCGGCGCCGCTGGTGCACCTGTGATCGGTGATGCCGATGCCTGGGCTCCCCGTATCGACAAGGGTCTGGAAACCCTGGTGAGTCACGCGATCAACGGTTTTAATGCCATGCCGGCGAAAGGCGGCTGTGCCAGCTGCCCAGACGAAGAAATTCAGGCAGCCGTTGAACACCTTGTCGAGCAAAGCCAGTAAGCACCGCGGTTTTGTTTGTTGAAAAAGCCCCGTAAAGGGGCTTTTTTGCATCTGGGTATCCGGGCATCTGGACAGAAACTAGAGGCCCAGGTCACCCAACAGGGCGCTGAGGGTCGCCTTGCCTTTTTTCTGGTTCGCCTCCGCATCCAGGTCACCCATACCTTCCCACTTCAGGTCCTCCTCGGGCAGTTCATCCAGGAATCGGCTCGGGATGGTTTCCAGCTTTTCGCCGTACTGTTTCCGGGTGGCGGCATAGGTCAGCGTCAATGTCTCCCGGGCGCGGGTAATGCCCACGTACATCAGTCGCCGCTCCTCCTCGATGTTGCCTTCCTCGATGCTGCTGCGGTGCGGCAGGATTTCTTCTTCAAGCCCCATGATGAACACGTGCGGGAACTCCAGGCCCTTGGAGGCGTGCAGGGTGAGCAGCTGGACCTTGTCGCTGTCGTCCTCTTCCTCCCGCTGCTCCATCATGTCCCTCAGGATCAGTTTGGTGATGGCATCTTCGATACCCAGTTCGTCGGCGGTTCCCTTACCGTCATCAAGCATGCGCTGGATGGATTCCACCAGATACCAGATGTTTTCCATCCGGCGCTCGGCCTGCTTGGGTGTCCCGGAATGCTGATGCAGCCACTCTTCGTATTCGATGTCCGTGAACAACTGCTTGATGACGGGAACCGGGTTCTCGCTGTGCAGTCGCTCGCAGGTGGCATCCACCCAGTGGGCAAAGCGCCGGAGCCGATCCAGCCCCTTTTCCGTCACATGGGTTTCTGCCCCCATGTCGCCCAGAGCCTTGAACAGGCTCACGTTGCGTGAGCGGGCGTAGTGGCTGAGCTGTTCCAGGGTGCGCGGACCGATTTCCCTTCGCGGCACGTTGACCACTCGCAGGAACGCCGCATCGTCATCCGGGTTGATCAGCAGACGCAGGTAAGACATGGCATCCTTGATCTCGTTCTTCGAGAAAAACGACTGGCCGCCTGAGATCCGATAGGGAATCTGGTAAGCCTGCAATTTCATTTCCAGCAGTCGCGCCTGGTGGTTGCCGCGGTACAGCACAGCGAAGTCCCGGAAATCGAGGCCTTTCTTGAGCTTCTGGTCGAGAATTTCCGTGGCGACCCGGTCGGTTTCCGCGTCCTCGTTGCGGCACCGGACAATTCGGATTTCTTCGCCGATGGTGTGATCACTCCACAGTGCTTTCTCGAACACGTGGGGGTTGTTGGCGATCACCGTGTTGGCACTGCGAAGGATTCGTGCGGTGGACCGGTAATTCTGCTCCAATTTGACGATTTTGAGGCTTGGAAAGTCTTCTTTGAGCTGGGCCAGGTTTTCCGGTCGGGCACCACGCCACGCGTAGATTGACTGGTCGTCGTCGCCCACCACGGTAAACGCGGCCCGCTCGGCTACGAGGAGTTTGACCAGTTCGTACTGGCAGACGTTCGTGTCCTGGTATTCATCCACCAACATGTAGCGGATTTTCCGGCGCCACTTGGCCAGCACGTCCGGGTGTGAGCGGAACAGCATTACCGGCAGCAGGATAAGGTCGTCGAAGTCCACTGCGTTGTAGGCTTTCAGGTATTCGTTGTATTTCTTGTAGATTATGGCGATACGCTGTTCCCGCTCATCGGCAGCCTTGCTAAGGGCCTCTGCCGGGCCGCGCATGGCATTCTTCCAGGATGAGATGGTCATCTGGATGTCGTTGAGCTCGTCGCCGGCCTCGGCACTGGCCTCCCGGAGCATCAGATCCTGTAACAGGGCCTTGGCATCTTCGGCGTCGAAGATGGAAAAGCCGGGGTGGTAGCCGAGGTGCGTGTGCTCCTCCCGGATCATGTTGAGGCCAAGATTGTGAAAAGTGGATACAATCAGACCCCGGGTCAGCTTTCGGTCAACGATCCGGCCAACCCGCTCCCTCATTTCCCGGGCGGCCTTGTTGGTGAAGGTCACTGCGGCAATATGACGCCCCGGAATTCCGAGCTGCTCGATCAGGTAGGCGATCTTGCGGGTGATCACACTGGTCTTGCCGCTGCCTGCGCCGGCCAGCACCAGCATGGGGCCGTCGGCATAGCGCACTGCTTCGCTTTGTCTCGGGTTGAGCTTGTTCACAAATACATGGCCAGAATGGAACGAAATGGGGATAAAGGACGTGGCCTTATTCTACACCAGTCAGAGTTCCTGTACCTTGGGGATCTATAGACTATGATTAATAGAATGGACTCGGTTGTTCACGCATAAATGGATCCTGCTTGATGACATTGCCACTGGAAACCATGAGGCCCGGACAGTTGCGCCTGTTGGTTCTGACACCAGATTATTCTGATTTTCTCTGGCTGAATGCTCTTCTGGCGGGCGACGTCGAAATTAGTGCGGACGCAACCTGGTGCCCGGATCTGGTGGATTGCGATGATCTGATCCGCAACGCCAGTTTTGATGTTATCGTCTGGGATTGCGTGTTCCACAGCGGGTCTGAGGCCTCCTTCCTGCAGTACCTGGCTGCCGCCAGCAATGAAAAGCCCGTGCTGGCTTTGAGTGCCGAGCCTCCCGGGGAGCGGGCGCCCGAATTGCTTGCTGCCGGCGCCGCTGATTACCTTTGCCGCCAGAATCTGGACCACTGGAGTTTCCGTCGGGCCCTGAAGTGCCTCTGGTACCGCGACCAGTTATCCGAATCCGCCCACGGACAACTGGGCCGTGAGGTGGCCACCGGTTTCATCAATCGGGATCTGTTCTTCGATCGCCTTCAGCAGGCCTTGCTGCGGGCCGAGCGGGCAGGCCATCGGCTGGCTTTGCTGCACCTCAACATTGATGACTTCCGCAGCATCAACGAATCGTTTGGCTATCAAAAAAGTGACCAGTTGATGATGAAGCTGGCAGAACGGCTTCGTCATTCGCTGCGGCGCGTGGATTCGCTGATGCGAATCGGCGGCGACGAGCTCGCAATCATTGTCGAGAAGGTTGAGGACTCCCTGGATATCACCCAGATCATCCGCAAGGTGGTGAACGCCCTTGATGAGCCGGTTACCATAGACGGCCAGACGGTGGTGGTCAGTGCCAGCCTTGGCGTAGCAACCTACCCGGAAGCCGGCGACACCGCCGAGAACCTGTTGCGTCGGGCCAACCGTGCCATGTTCGAAGCCAAGCGCGACCCGGGCACCAGCTACCGCTTCTACGACCGCCAATTGCACATTTCCGCCGGTTACCAGCTCCGCCTGGAAGCAGATCTTCGCAATGCTTTACGAGGCAAGGAGCTGGAGCTGTACTACCAGCCGAGGATCGACCTGGCCACAGAGGAAGTCCGGGGTGTGGAATGCCTGCTGCGCTGGAATCATCCGGAGCGGGGGCTGGTAGGGCCGGACGAATTCATTCCGGTGGCCGAGCGCAGCGGGCTGATCGTGCCCATCGGTTACTGGGTGATCGAACAGGCCTGCAAGCGTCTTCAGGAGTCGGCCGAGATGGGCTTCCCGGGCCTGGTGTTCGCCGTCAATCTGTCGTTCCGGCAGTTCCACGACCGCAAGATGACCGAGACCATTTTCCGCATCATCTTCAATGCCAACGTGGATACCAGCCTGCTGGAACTGGAGCTGACGGAGAGCGCCATGATGCACGATCCGGAGTACGCCCAGCGCTGCCTGCGGGAGTTGAATCAGCTGGGTATCAGTTTTGCCCTTGACGACTTTGGAACCGGTTTTTCCTCCCTGAGCAATCTTCAGCACTTGCCGATTTCCCTGGTGAAAATCGACAAGTCGTTTGTGCAGGAGCTGGGTAACTCGGCAGACGCTGAACACATCATCCGGGCCATCATCAGTCTGGCCCACAGTCTGCAGATCAGCGTGGTGGCCGAGGGTGTGGAAACCGAAGGCCAGTTGGAGTTCCTGCGTCAGCAGCATTGCGATGAAATCCAGGGCTATTACTACGCCCGGCCCATGCCCTGGGCCGATCTTGTGCAATTCCTGAACAAGCGGGGCCAGGCCGCTTGCCTGCAGCAGTAAGCCGCTGTACCTTTGCTGGTTTATTGGCAAAGCATCAGACAGAGGTTGCATGAACAGTATCTCCAGGCGCATCGCCGAGGAACTCGGTGTCCGCGAGCAGCAGGTTAATGCCACCGTCGAACTGCTCGACGAGGGCGCGACCGTTCCGTTTATCGCCCGCTACCGGAAAGAGATCACAGGCTCACTGGATGACAGCCAGTTGAGGAACCTGGAAGAACGTCTGCGCTATCTGCGGGAACTGGAAGACCGTCGTGCCACCATCCTCAAGAGCATTGAGGAGCAGGGCAAGCTCACCGACGAACTCAAGGCCACCATCCAGGACGCCGACACCAAGAACCGTCTGGAAGATCTTTACCTGCCCTACAAGCCCAAGCGCCGGACCAAGGCCCAAATTGCCCGCGAGGCTGGCCTCGAGCCCCTTGCCGATTCCCTCTACGACGATCCAACGCTGGATCCTGAAACCACCGCTCAGGGTTATCTGAACAAAGAAGCTGGCGTGGAAGACACCAAGGCTGCCCTGGATGGAGCCCGCTACATTCTGATGGAGCGTTTTGCCGAAGATGCCGAGCTGTTGGGCAGCCTGCGGGACTTCATCTGGCAGGAAGGCCAGCTGAAAGTGACCGTGGTGGAAGGCAAGGAGAATGAGGGCGCCAAGTTCCGGGATTACTTCGATCATGTTGAGCCCCTGAAAAAGGTTCCGTCCCACCGCGCTCTGGCCATCCTTCGGGGCCGGAACGAAGGCGTTCTCGGCTACACCATCGTGGTCGGCGATTCCGATGACGACCGCCGCGCACCCCATCCGGCCGAGCAGCGTATTGCCGCCCGCTGGAACATTCGTGACAACGGTCGCGCCGCCGATAAATGGCTTTCAGAAGTCGTTCGCTGGACCTGGCGGGTGAAGCTTTCAACCCAGATTGAAACCGATCTCATGGCGCAGGTGCGAGAGGCCGCCGAAACCGAAGCCATCAACGTCTTTGCCGCTAACCTCAAGGATCTTCTGCTGCTGGCGCCGGCTGGCCCGCGCCCGACCCTGGGCCTGGACCCCGGGTTGCGTACCGGGGTGAAGGTGGCTGTTATTGATGGCACCGGCCAGGTGGCCGGCCACGGCGCCATTTTCCCCCACGCGCCACAGAACCAGTGGGACCGTTCCATCGAGCAACTGGCGGCCTGGTGTCGGGAGTACAAGATCGAGCTGGTGGCCATTGGCAATGGCACCGCGTCCCGGGAGACTGAGAAGCTGGTCGCCGATCTCAGCAAGCGTTATCCCGAATTGAAGCTGGCACGGATTGTGGTCAGTGAGTCCGGCGCGTCGGTTTACTCGGCGTCCGAGTTCGCCTCTAAAGAACTGCCTGATCTGGATGTCACCATCCGTGGCGCGGTATCCATTGCCCGCCGGTTGCAGGATCCACTGGCAGAGCTGGTAAAAATTGAGCCGAAATCCATCGGGGTGGGGCAGTACCAGCACGATGTCTCCCAGGTGCAACTATCCCGCAGCCTTGATGCGGTGGTGGAAGACTGTGTAAACGGCGTGGGCGTGGACCTGAATACCGCCTCAGCGCCATTGCTGGCACGGGTCTCGGGCCTGAACCAGACCATCGCCCAGAACATCATCGAGTTCCGCAATCAGAACGGCATGTTCCGTAACCGGAAACAGCTGCTGAAGGTTACCCGGCTGGGTGACCGCACGTTCGAGCAGGCGGCGGGCTTTCTGCGTATTGCCGGCGGCGAGAATCCCCTGGACCGGTCGTCGGTTCATCCCGAAGCCTATGGCGTGGTCGAGGCCATCGCGAAGAAGAATGGCCGCAAGGTGGACGATATTATCGGCGATTCTGCCTTCCTGCGTGGTCTGAATCCCCAGGATTACGTAACAGAACAGTTCGGTTTGCCGACTATCAAGGACATTATCTCGGAACTGGAGAAGCCGGGGCGGGATCCTCGCCCTGAATTTCGCTTTGCCAGCTTTGAGGAAGGGGTTGAGACCCTGAGTGATCTCAAGCCGGGCATGGTGTTGGAAGGCTCGGTGACCAACGTTACCAATTTTGGCGCGTTCGTGGACATTGGCGTGCACCAGGACGGACTCGTGCACATTTCCGCGCTGTCACACACGTTTGTCAAAGATCCGCGCGAAGTGGTCAAGGCCGGGGATATCGTCAAGGTCAAGGTGATGGATGTGGATATCCCGCGCAAACGAATTGCCCTGACCATGCGCATGGATGACAAGCCCGGCGAGAAGAACGAGGGCAAGCCGATGGCCTCCAATCGCTCTGGGGCCAGCCGTAAAGGCGGTAATCGGAACACCAGCAGCGGTGGTTCCGGTCAGAAATCCCCGCAGGGCGCCATGGCTGGCGCGCTGGCCCAGGCGCTTGCCTCGGCGCGCAAGGACAGCTGACGGGTTTACAATCTTTTCATCGGCCGGTTGTTCAGAAGAGCAAGCCGGCCGCAGTAGGAGTCGACCATGGCTGAATCCCGCCATTCCGTATTTCGTCAGTTCGCTGCCAGCGACTGGGATGGTTTTCTCAAGGGTGTCGAAAAAGAAGGGCTGCGGGTGGATCGCAATGGCTTCATCGCCCAGACCCCGCATCCCGAAGCCCTGGGGTCGGCGCTCACCCACCCGAGAATTACCACCGATTATTCCGAGGCTTTGCTGGAGCTGATCACGCCTGTGTTCAACAGCACCGGGGGGATGCTGAAGTCGCTGCGTGACATCCACACCTTCGTGCAGCAGAACCTCGGTGATGAGGTCTTCTGGGCAGCGAGCATGCCCTGTGAACTGGATGGCGATCCGAGCATCCCCATCGCTGAATACGGCAGTTCCAACATTGGCCAGCTCAAGCACGTTTACCGGCAGGGGCTGGCGGTAAGGTATGGGCGGATGATGCAGAGCATCGCCGGCGCACACTACAACCTGTCGTTACCCGACAGTTTCTGGCAGAAGTGGCAGGAATTGCTGGGCAACGAACAAAGCCTGAAAGACTTCAAGTCAGACCAGTATTTCTGGCTCATCCGCAACTTCCGCCGTCGTAGCTGGCTGCTGATGTTGCTGTTCGGTGCCTCGCCAGCCCTGGATGCCAGCTTTGTTGCCGGCGTAAACCATGATCTCTCGCGATTTGACCAACGCACCTGGTACGGTGAGCACGCTACCTCCCTGCGGATGGGCGATCTGGGCTACCACAACAATGCCCAGGCCTCACTGAATATCTGTTTCAATGAACTGAGCACGTATACCCAGACTCTGGACCGTGCTATCCACACCACCTGGCCGGCCTATGACGCCATCGGCACCCGCCGGGGCGATCAGTTCATCCAGATCAACACCAGTGTCCTGCAGATCGAAAACGAGTATTACAGCGCCGTGCGCCCCAAACGCACCACGCAGCGGGAAGAAAAACCCATCCAGGCCCTGGAAGCCCGGGGTGTGGAATACATCGAGGTACGGTGTCTGGACCTCGATCCTTTCTCACCGGTGGGCGTGAACGAGGCCCAGATCGATTTCCTCGATCTGTTCCTCCTTGATTGCCTGCTGTCAGACTCGCCCCGTATCGGCGATGAAGAGTGCGAGCGTCTTGATGACAATTACAAGGATGTGGTGGCCAGCGGACGTTACCGGGAATTGAAGCTTTGCCGTGGTGGATCACGTACCCCGGTGGCAGAGGCTGCTACCGACATTCTGGCACAACTGGAACCACTGGCCGAGTTGCTGGATAGCTGGCGGGGAGATGATACCTACCGTCGCGCTCTGGCTGCCCAGCGCGAGACCTTGAGCGGTGGATGGACGGTACCCTCTGCCCGGGTGCTGGACGCCATGCGATCCTCAGGCCTGGGCCACCGGGAGTGGGGCATGGAAATGGCCCAGCAGCATCAGCAAACCCTCAGGCAGGAAGGCCTGGATGCCAGTGTGCGCCAGGCCTTTGAGGCCATGACGGCGGAGTCCCTGGCCGAGCAGGCGCAGATGGAGCGTGCCGATACCCTGCCGTTCAGCGAGTTTCTGGAACAATACCTGCGTTCCTGAGCAGTGAGCTGGTGCGCCGTCTCACAAGTCTGCGGACCTGACGCACAGAAACCGAACAAAGATTTGTCTCCTCCCGATCCGGCTGTTAATTTTTGTAACATCAGGATCGGGGGAAGCAGCTATGGCAAGGGATATCAAACTCGGCTGGGATGTGGAAGCGCTCAACAAGGCTTACCGTCAGGGCTACATGGCTGCGACCATGGGCATGGATAAAGCCCGCTGCCCCTATCGGGGTGAGGTTGTCATCGCCGCCTGGGAAGCCGGCTGGGACGACGCCGATCAGGTGGCCCGGGATGACCGGGACCAGACAGACGATCTGTTTTCACGGATCGCCTGATTCACTGGCCGGGCCAGGCCTTACTTCTGCACCACGAATTCTGTAAACAGCACACCGGCTATGCTCTCGCCGGTTTGTTGTTCCTCCAATACCGCATTGATCCTCTGTTTGGCTTCTTCGCGCAACGCTTCCTGCCCTTCCATAGATGTAAGACGATCCGTATCGGTTTGTTCACCAAACAGCATGACCAGTTCGTGTCTCAACCGTGGCATATGCGCTTCCAGGGCGGGTCGTGCGCTGGTACTCCGGGCCCTTAGTGTCACGGCAGCTTTCAGGTAGGTTGGCTTGCTACCGGGAGTGCCAACGTGGGTCACGAACGGTGGATCCATGCTGATGTAATCGGTAACGCCGCTTTCCTCTTCAGCCACTTCCTCCTCGGTATTCTCCTCATCCTGGGAAACGGCGGGTAAGGGCATCATGGCAAACAACAGAAACAGAAGTGTCAGAACGGATTTTGGCTGGCGTGTCATAGGCTTGAAGTTGGTCGTGGTTTAGGGTTAAGTGACGAGAATAGCAGGCCCCGTGGCCGCTTGCAGTTTCAATTCACGATTCGAGGTGTTCTTTTGACCAGCAGATGGGTGTTCGGGCTTGTTTTCCTTGTTTGTGCCGCGCTTCTGGGTGTGGCGTTCTATATGGAGCATGTGATGGGCCTGGAGCCCTGCCCGCTATGCTGGCTGCAGCGCTTTGGCTTCATGGGTGCCGGTTTGGTTAGTTTCCTGGCCTTCCTCCAGGGGCCCACCGGGTTCGGTGTTCGCATTTACGGCTTTCTTCTGGTGCTGACTTCCGGAGCCGGGCTGGGTATCGCAGGGCGGCAATTGTGGCTGCAGAGTCTCCCGGCGGACCAGGTGCCTGCCTGTGGCCCTTCCGTTGACTACATGCTTGATGTCCTGCCCTGGTTTGAAGTCCTGTCTACCGCTCTCCGGGGTACCGGGGACTGTGCCGAGGTGGTATGGCGCTTCCTGGGGTTGAGTATCCCCGGCTGGACGGCTGTGTTTTTCTCACTGCTGGTCATCACTGGTCTGGTGTTGATGTTTCGCCGGCAAAAAGCCCGGGAATGGATTCGGGGCTGAAACGGTTGCGGGCGACCGCAGCCATGGGGTAACTTGATCCAAACCTAATAAAAATCAAAACCGACACAGAAGTACCGAAGACAAGCGGAGAACAGGCGTCATGTTGGAAAATTGCCGAAATGCCAGGGAGCGCTGGGGTGGCGTCAGCGAACTGATTGATCGCTGGCTCAAGGAGCGTCAGGAGCTGTTGGTGCATTACTGCGACCTGTCCGGGGAAAATGACTTCTCTCAGACAGAAGCGCTGAAAGAAAAGTTCGTGCGCCTGTGTGAAGTGTTGGTGGATTATGTCTCCACCGGCCACTTCGAAATTTATGAGCAGCTGGTCCGTGAAGCCCGGGAATTCAACGATGGTGGCCTTGAACTGGCTGCCAAAGTTTACCCCCGGATTGAGCAGACCACCGAGGTGGCCCTTAACTTCAACGACCGTCTGGATGGCCGGGACTTGTCGGAAGAAGATGTCAAAGAGTTGTTTGACGAGCTGTCGAAGCTGGGTGAAACCCTGGAGACCCGGTTCGAGATGGAGGATTTCCTGATCGAGCACCTTCACAATGCCCATGCCGGCAAAGTGGCCTCTGCCTGAGAAATCTCGGAATCTAAAAAAGCCCCAGCCGGTCATGCCGGTCTGGGGCTTTTTTGTGGCAGGGCCAGAACTGACCGCTGCCTGTCCGGAACTTAGTCTCCTGAGCCCGGGTTGACCTCCAGCAGCTCGACATCGAACACCAGGGTTTCGTTGGGACCGATCGCCCGGTTGCCGCCCGGACCGTAAGCCAGATCTGATGGAATGTAGAGCTTGTAGCGGGCACCCTCGTTCATCAGCTGAAGACCCTCGGTCCAGCCGGGAATGACCTGGTTCAGGGCGAAGGTAACTGGCTCACCACGCTCGCGGGAGCTGTCAAACACTTCGCCAGACAATAGTTCGCCGGTGTAGTGCACCTGAACCGTATCGGTCGCTGCGGGCTTTTCGCCGTCACCCTGTTCAAGGATCTCGTACTGGAGGCCGGACTCGGTGGTTTCCACGCCTTCACGCTCGGCATTTTCTGCCAGGAAGGCCTCACCCGCTTCAAGATTCTTCTGGGCCAGTTCTTCCATCTGCTTGCCCTGTTCTTCCTGCAGCTGCTGCTGATAGGTCATCAGAGCCTGCTGGATTTCCTCGCGGCTCATACGCTTGGCTTCCTCGTCGCCGGCGTGGCCATGCTGGATGCCCTGAAGGAACTGGTCCATCTGCAGGTTCGGCAGGTCGTTGCCCATGCGCTCACCCAGAACCAGGCCCATGCCATAGCTGACCTTCTGGTCCGTTGAATCCAGTTTCGGTTGTTCCGGGGCTTCGGGCGGTGTGGAACAGCCGGCAACAAGGCCGGTCACTGCCAGTGCAAGGAGTGTTTTCTTCATTGCATTATCCTTTAACGTCGGTGCTCGGGGTGTGGCCCCGCGATGTGTTTATCAGAACGCAGAAGGTAACGGGTTCCGGCGCCAGATGCCACTGAACATGTGTTAAGAAACCGTACGCGTCAGCTCAGCTGCCGTTGGTTCCGGCGGCGGATGGTCCCAGAGAGAAAGGGGCGCTATAGGGGGATCGCCAGTCTGTTTCCGGCTCCGGGGATTGGAGGCGCGGGAAAGCCTTGTCGCGCCGCTCGATGGCGAGGGTGTTCCAGCGGCCCTGCTCCGGCGGCTGGTCAGCATAGTGCCAGTTGCCATCGGTGTCCTGCCATTTGAACACGATCTCGGGGCCCTCGGTGGGAATCGGTGAGGGTACCAGACCCTCGAAAGCAGGAATTTCCGGTTGTTCCTCTTCGGCCACTGGTTCGGAGACCTGCTCCGGATCGTTCAGGCCGAAGAAAATCAGCAATAACAGTAATCCGAGAGCCGGAAACGAGAGCCGTATTAGCCATTTCATGATCATGGCTGGTGGTCTCCCTTGGGAAAGTGGGCCAGGGTGTCGGCCAGTGTATTCAGCAGGAGCCTGGCACTGTCATCAACCGGTGATGTCGGTGCCGCCGCAACGAGATTGGATATGATCAGCGTGTCGCGTCCCTGCATGTCATTGTGTTCCGGGTTGTTGGTCATTAGCGTTCGCCAGCTCAAGGCCAGTTCGATCTGTTCGGCTTCAAGCTCCAGGCTGGCGATGCCGCTTCGGAGCTTCTGACAATTGTCGGCGTTTCGGGGCAGTGACTTCCTCGCCCTGCGCAGCGCACCGGTTACACGGTCGCGCCACTCTGTTACCGTAGCGTCCTCGACCCCGGTGAAGGCCCTTTCAGAGAGAGCCAGCCAGGCCGCACTGAGAATGCGCGTTACGCTCCAGCCCTTATCCTGAAGCGCCAGGCAGCTGGTCTGAACGTCCGGGTATTTCCAGAACGCCAATGCAAAACGCCAGAGCGGGTTCTCCGGTTCCAGGTCTTCCGGCAACTCAAGCGGCGATGTCGAAAAATCCGGGATGGTAGCCGAGCCGACCGACATAGGCGCTGTGCCTTCCCTGAACACTATACGTTGATAAAATGAAAACATGTTAACGATAACCGATCTCAGTTTACAACGGGGTGGCGTCTGGTTGCTAGAATCCGTCGACCTCACCGTGCAGCCCGGACAGCGTGTCGCGATCGTCGGTGCCAATGGTGCCGGCAAGTCCAGTCTTTTCCAGCTCTTTCTGGGCCAGTTGGCCCCGGAGCAGGGAACAGTCTCACTGCCCGGTGGTTGCCGCATTGCCCACATGGCACAGGAAGTCGAGGCAACCGACCGGAGTGCCCGGGATTTTGTCCTGGATGGCGATCTGGATCTGCGCCGCCTGGAAGCCGAGCTTGCCAGGGCGGAAACGGCCGGGGATGACCATGCCATTGCCCGCATACACGGAGAGCTCGATGTGCACGAGGCCTGGTCTGCAGCACGCCGGGCGGAGGCGTTGCTGCGTGGGTTGGGCTTCTCTGACGAGGACGCCGACCGACCGGTGTCGGCATTTTCCGGTGGCTGGCGGATCCGGTTGAATCTGGCGCAGGCCCTGATGAGACCGTCCGATCTGTTGCTTCTGGATGAGCCTACCAACCACCTGGATCTTGATGCCTGCCTTTGGCTGGAGAACTGGCTGCGTCGCTACCCCGGCACCTTGCTGTTCATCTCTCACGACCGTGATTTCATGGATCGGGTTGCCACCCATGTGGTGCATTTCGATCGGCGCAAGCTGGAGTTGTATACGGGTAATTACTCAGCCTTTGAAGGCCAGCGCAGTGAACGTCTTGCCCAGCAGCAGGCCGGTTTCGAACGCCAACAGGCCAGAATTGCCGAAATCCAGCGTTTCATAGACCGGTTCAAGGCCAAGGCCACCAAGGCCCGCCAGGCTCAGAGCCGGGTCAAGGCGCTGGAGCGGATGGAGCGCATCGCCCCAGCTCATATTGATTCGCCCTTCAGCTTCGAGTTTCCAGTGGCGGAAAAGGTCTCCAACCCGCTGTTGTCGATACGCAATGGCAAGGCCGGCCACGGTAATACCCCGGTACTCGATGGTATCAATCTGACCTTGTTGCCCGGCAGCCGGATTGGCCTGCTGGGTCCCAATGGCGCCGGCAAATCCACGTTGATGGATGCGCTTCGGGGTGAGGGTACCTTGTTATCCGGGGATCGCACCTGTGGCGAACATCTGGCCATTGGTTACTTTGCCCAGCATCAGCTGGAGTCGCTGGATCTTGATGCCAGCCCTTTCCTGCACCTGCAGCGGCTGTCGCCAAAGGCGTCAGAGCAGAGTATCCGGAACTTTCTTGGCGGTTTCGATTTCCATGGCGATGAGGCCCTGAGTGCCATCCGCTCGTTCTCCGGCGGTGAAAAGGCCAGGGTGGCGCTGGCTGTGATTGCCTGGCAGAAACCGAACCTCCTCCTGCTTGACGAACCGACCAACCACCTGGATCTGGAAATGCGCCAGGCGCTGACCATGGCGCTGCAGAACTTTGAAGGCGCCATTGTGGTGGTTTCACACGATCGCCATCTGCTGAGAAACACGGTGGACGAGTTCTGGCTGGTCAATGATGGCCGGGTGACCGAATACCAGGGCGATCTGGAGGACTATGAGCGCTGGCTGGCGGACCGCCGGAAAGACGACACCGAAGCACCGAAACGAATACCTGCCGGTCAGCAGACTGCCGAGGAGGCCTCCGAGGCAGTGGGGGCAGTGGGAGAGAGCGCCGAGGATCGAAAGGCCCGCAAGCGGGCAGAGGCGGCCCTGCGCCAGAAACTGAGTCCCTATCGCAAGAAGCAGGGTGCCCTGGAAAAGGAAATGGAGCAGCTTCAGCAAACGCTGTCGGCTCTGGAGGAGCAACTGTCCGATCCGGCTCTGTATGACGACGGCGGCAAGGCGCGCCTGAAAGAGCTGCTGGGCGAGCAGGCCAATGCAACCGCACGCCTGGAAGAAGTGGAGGCCCAGTGGCTTGAAGTCAGTGAAGAGGTGGAATCCCTGGAGGCGGAGCTGGCTGGCTGAATGCCGTCAGCCGCCGTTCAGCTCCAGGACAAAATCCTGTTTGGCAAGGTAGTCTCGCTCGTTCTCCAGGTCGGCCAGGGTCAGTGGCCTGTCGTCGAGCCAGCCCTCCGGAAACTCCAGCACCAGCTTGTCCTTGTGAGCGGTCAGGGTAAAGGCCGGAGGTAGTTCCATATTGCGCGGGTGTTGGATCAGAACGGCCAGACGGACCAATACGCACAGGTAGCGCAGCCTTGCGATGTCTTCCGGGTCCAGGCCTTCGAAGATAGCCGAAGCGAACTTGCGTCGGTGGCCACGCACCAGGGTGGCCAGATCCCGCTGGAACTGTTGGGTGAAACCGGGCAGGTCCGAGTAGCGCAACAGGTAGGCGCCGTGCTTGTGATACTGGCTGTGGGAGATGGTCAACCCGATTTCATGCAGGCGGCAGGCCCAGCGCAGGACCTCTTCATCGGCCGCCGTGTTCAGCCCCCAGGCGTCGGCCACCTGCTGCCAGGCGGCGACGGCGGTTTCCTCAACGGCGGCACCGTGTTCCTGGTCCACATGGTAACGCTCCTGTAGCGCGGATATGGTCCGCTCCCGGACGTCCTCATGCTGGATGCGCCCGACAATGTCGTAGAGCAGGCCTTCCCGCAGTGCGCCGTCGGCGAAGGCCATATCCCGGATGCCAAGAGACTGGAATGCCCCCATCAGTATGGCGAATCCCGCCGGGAAAATGCTCTGGCGGTCCGAGCGTACACCCAGGTCTCCCAGTTTTTCCGTCTTACCCATATCCACCAGCCGCTTGCGAAGCTCCTGCATGGCCGCGAGCGTAATGGTGCCGTCAGTGATTTTCAGGGTCGCCAGGACGCTGGCAATGGCCTTGATCGAACCGGACGAGCCCACCGCGCTCTGCCAGCCCACCGAACGGTAGTGCTGTCGGATGTTGAGCAGTTCCTGCTCGGCATGGGTCACGGCCTTGTCCATCTGCCGTTTGGTGATCTTTCCGTCCGGGAAGTACCGGTTGCGGAATGACACGCAGCCCATGTGCAGGCTTTCAAGCTCCTGGGGTTCGAACCGCTGCCCGATGATGAATTCGGTGCTGCCACCGCCAATGTCGATCACCAGTCGGCGGCCGATATCGTCAGACAGTGTGTGGGAAACGCCAAGGTAAATCAGGCGTGCTTCTTCGCGACCGGCAATGATCTCCACCGGATAACCCAGGACCTCTTCGGCCCGGGTCATGAACTGATGGGCGTTTCGGGCGACGCGAAGCGCGTTGGTACCCACAATCTGTACCGCCTCCGGTGGCATGCCCTTGAGCCGCTGTGCGAAGCGTCCGAGGCACGCCAGGGCTCGCTCCTGAGCCTCTTCCGTGAGCCGATTGTACTGATCCAGTCCGGCCCCGAGCTGAACCTTTTCACCCATCTTTTCGAGGGTCCGGATTTCCCCATGCACTAGTCGGGCAACCACCATGTGGAAGCTGTTCGAGCCCATGTCGATGGCTGCCAGTACCTCGGGTGAGGCGGCAGCGTTTTCGGCGGTGGATGCGGCCGTCACGTGGTCGGAATCCTTTTAAGATGAACGTGCGAGGTACTATAAGCGAAATCCCTCAGGGCTGTCAGTAACCGGAAAACCGCGTATTTGACCAGGGTCAGGCGCGGATCGTTTCTTACCGCTTCACATCCGGCTGATCAATCGCGTAAAGTATGTCTTACCGTGATTTGGGTGAAAGGCTGCTTGCAACACCGGGCGGCCTTCAACGACAGTCAACAGCACCTGTGCCCCGGTATGGTTATCCCGGAAGAAAATACCGTTGTGCAGCAGTAGTGCATGAATCAGGAAAAGGTAATGAGCGGAAATATCGTAAATGTAACCGACGCTTCTTTTGAGCAGGATGTACTGCAGTCAGACGTTCCCGTACTGGTGGACTACTGGGCTGAGTGGTGCGGTCCCTGCAAGATGATTGCGCCGGTGCTTGAAGAGATTGCCGACGAATACGACGGCAAACTGAAAGTCTGCAAGCTCAACATTGACGAAAACGAGCAGACCCCGCCGAAGTTCAACATCCGCGGTATCCCTACTCTGATGCTGTTCAAGAACGGCAATGTGGACGCCACCAAAGTCGGCGCCCTTTCCAAGTCCCAGCTGGCGGCCTTCCTGGACAGCAATCTCTGATTGCCGTCGGGTCACCAGAAAACCGCCCCTGAGCCAAGGCTCACGGGCGGTTTTTTTATGGCACTTACTCCCAGTCCCGGGATCGCGCCAAATCCGAGTCTTTCTGTTCCACCCAGTGTTCTCCGCCTGAAGTAATCTCTTTTTTCCAGAACGGCGCTGATGTTTTCAGGGCGTCCATGATGAACTGGCAGGCTGCGAACGCGTCCCCGCGGTGAGCGCTGCACACGCCGACAAAGACAATCTGGTCGCACAACGCCAGTCGCCCCACCCGGTGGATCACGCGGGCCTTGCGCACGTCCCAGCGTTTCGAGGCGTCATCGATAAGCCCCTGAATGACCTGTTCGGTCATGCCGGGGTAGTGCTCAAGATAGAGCCCCGTGACGCCCTGCAGGTCACCGCTGTCGCGAACCAGGCCGGTAAAGGTGGCAATGGCACCGGTGCCGGCACCGCTGTCACGGAGCGCGGCGTATTCGGCGGCTACATCAAAATCCTCAGACTGGACCGAAATCATCTCAACCTCCGGTTACCGGCGGGAAGAAGGCCAGTTCATCACCGGGTTTGACCTCAGAGCCCGGCTTCGCCATGGCCTGGTTGATCGCAATCATCACCGGCTGGTCGCCCTGTAACTGGCTCCAGGCCCCGCCCTGATTCGCCAGCTCTGCCAGCACATCGCCGGCTGTCAGGCCCGGCCTGGCTTCGATGGCCAACTGTTCAGTTTTCAGTTCCTCGCGCAGGCGGGCAAAAAAACGCACCGTAATCGTGTTATCACTCATGCTCAGCTCAACAGTTCCGCAAACGAATAGTAGGTTAGCAGGTCGCCGGGGTTCACCGTGGTGTTTTCGGGCACTACGGCCAGACCATCTGCCCAGCAGGTAGAGCTCAGGATACCGGAGCTCTGATTGGGGAAGGCGGCGACCACAGGCTCCGATCCCCGGATTTCCTTTCGGGCCCGGACAAACTCCCGGCGCACCGATGGCGACGAGACGGAGAAGTCTGCCGGTATCCGCTCGCCCGAGAGAGGTTTGGGGCTGCGGCCCTGGCGTTTCCGTATGTAGGGCATGCCCACCATCAGGAAAGTGACCAGCACAGATCCGGGATTGCCGGGCAACCCAAGTACGGGCGTGCCGCCGATCGCACCAAAAGCCACGGGTTTGCCGGGCTTGATCGCCATCTTCCAGAGTGACAGGCCGCCGGATTCCTCCAGCACCGCGCGCACATGGTCTTCTTCACCAACGGACACGCCCCCACTGGTGATGATCAGATCGGCCGACTCCGCCGCACGCAGCAGCGTTTCCCGGGTCGCCTCGCGTTTGTCTTTCAGGGTCTCGCACAACACCACCTCGCAGCTGGCCTCGGCAAGAAGTCCCATCAGGGTGAAGCGGTTACTGTTGTAGATCTGTCCCGGCCCGAGGGGCGTTCCGGGGTCTACAAGCTCGTCACCGGTGGACAGAATGGCGACTCTCAGCCGCGCCAGAACATCGATCCGGGCAACGCCCATGGAGGCCAGCAGACCCATCTCATTGGGGCGCACCTTTGTACCTTTTGCCAGCGCAAGGTCCCCCCGTGCCAGATCCTGGCCCCGGCGACGTATATTCTGGCCCTCTTCCACCTCCGCCTGCACAACGATGCCAGCATCGGTCACCTCGACCCGTTCCTGCATCACCACCGAGTCTGCCCCTTCGGGAATCTCCGAACCGGTGAAAATTCGCGCGGCGGTGCCGGGTGCAAGGGCGGTTGGCGCTGCACCAGCCGGAATCCGTGCCGACACGGGTACGGGTTGGTCGCCACTCAGGTCCTGCTTGCGCAAGGCGTAGCCGTCCACGGCACTGTTGTCCGCCGGCGGAACGTCCGCTGGAACATAGTGGTTTTCTGCAAGTACCCGGCCCAGGGCATCGGCCAGGGCGACGGTTTCAGTTTGCGCAACCACCGGCGTTTTCGACAACAGGTGTTCCAGGGCATCTTCCAGGGGCGTGAGGTTTGGGTTGGCCATCAAATCTGAGCTCCGGTCGGTATGTCTTCTCACCTCAGCGCTTGGCGCGCTGTCCAATCACTTCGTTGAGTCGCTCCATGGGCTTCTCGGGTTTGCGCAACACGAGCCCGGAAAAATTGCACGGTGTGTGACGGCTGTCCAGTTGACTGAGAAGAATGCCTTCCCAGCCGGTGCGGCAGGCACCGGTCGAGCCGGGCAGGCAGAAAATAACCGTATGATTAGCCATTCCCGCCATCGCCCGCGATTGCACGGTAGAAGATCCGATCTCGGCGGCAGAGAGACGACGGAATTCCTCGCCAAAGCCTTCGACGGTTTTGTCCAGCAATGGCCTGACGGCCTCCGGCGTACTGTCCCGTTCAAGCAGGCCGGTGCCACCGGTAATGATCACCACATGCACCTGGGAATCGGCGATCCAGTTCGATATCAATGCCCGCACCAGATACACATCGTCAGGCAGGATCCGGCGCGCCACCAGGTTGTGGCCGGTCTCGACCACGCTGTCCTCCAGAAACTGCCCGGAGGTGTCCTGTTCAGGCCCACGAGTATCGGACACGGTCAGCAGGGCAATGTTAAGGGGTTTCATCTCGGTGCTGGGTACACTGCTCATGGAAGGGCTCCAGATTCATTGAAAAGTGGTTATACGCCAGTATCGCCATCACAGCCTTTCAATGGAAGGGAGTAACCCATCAGGGGGAGGCGCCAAAGGCCTGTTGTGGCCGGTTTGGCGTGAAATTGCCGTTAATTTGTGCAGTGCACTTGACATTCGCCAGTCAGGTGGCCGATGATCGCTCTTGCCCGGCGAACGGTTGTTCCCACTCTCTGGCTAAAGTACCTTATTCCGGACTCCATCTACACCGGTTGCTCCAACTGGCCAGCACCAAGTTCAGCGTTTTACTACGATCAATACGTTCAGGGGCACCCCTGTCATTCCAATATTCGTTTAATTCCATTCCTGAAAATCCAACAAACTATGAATCTTACTGAACTCAAGCAGAAATCCGTGCCCGAATTGCTCGATATTGCGCAAGAGATGGGCCTCGATAACCTGGCTCGTTCGCGCAAACAGGATGTGATCTTCACCATTCTGAAGAAGCACGCAAAAAGCGGCGAAGACATCTACGGCGACGGCGTACTGGAAATTCTGCAGGACGGCTTCGGCTTCCTCCGTTCCGCCGATGCCTCCTACCTGGCAGGACCTGACGACATCTACGTGTCTCCCAGCCAGATCCGCCGTTTCAACCTGCGCACAGGCGATACGGTTGCCGGCAAGATTCGCCCGCCCAAAGACGGCGAGCGCTATTTTGCCTTGCTGAAGGTCAGCGAGATCAATTTCGACAAGCCGGACAACGCCCGCAGCAAGATTCTCTTCGAGAACCTCACGCCGCTGTTTCCGGACGAGCGCCTGAAGCTCGAGGCCGGTAATGGCAGCACCGAGGACCTCTCCTCCCGAGTACTGGATCTGGTGGCGCCGATCGGTAAAGGCCAGCGCGGCCTGATCGTGTCTCCGCCCAAGGCCGGTAAGACGCTGCTGATGCAGAGCATCGCCCAGTCCATCACACGCAACAATCCCGAGTGCCACGTGATGGTGCTGCTGATTGATGAGCGGCCCGAGGAAGTGACCGAGATGCAGCGCACCGTGCGCGGCGAAGTCATCGCCTCCACCTTCGACGAGCCGCCGGCCCGTCACGTTCAGGTGGCCGAAATGGTGATTGAAAAAGCCAAGCGTCTGGTCGAGCACAAGAAAGACGTGGTCATCCTGCTGGATTCCATCACCCGCCTGGCTCGTGCCTACAACACGGTAATCCCGTCATCTGGCAAGGTCCTGACCGGTGGTGTTGACGCCCACGCCCTGGAAAAGCCCAAGCGCTTCTTCGGTGCGGCCCGTAACGTAGAGGAAGGCGGAAGTCTGACTATTCTCGCCACGGCGCTGGTCAACACCGGTTCCAAGATGGACGAGGTGATCTACGAGGAGTTCAAGGGCACCGGCAACATGGAGATCCACCTGGATCGCAAGATTGCCGAGAAGCGGACTTATCCGGCTATCAACATCCGCAGCTCCGGCACCCGCCGCGAGGATTTGCTTATGAGCGAGGCGGATATCCAGCGGGTCTGGATCCTGCGCAAGCTCCTGCACTCCATGGACGATGACACCGCGGCTATCGAGTTCCTGCTGGACAAGCTCAAGGATACCAAGACCAACGACGAGTTCTTCCAGTCCATGAAGCGTCGTTGATGTCTCCCCTGTCAGAGCGCCTTGCGAATTACTGGTGATCTGCTGAACGAGGTGGGGACCTGCTTTCCCAGACTGTGTCTTGCCATGGATGGCAAGACCAAGCCCCCAGGGATGGGTTCAAGGCGTGTCTGGGAAAGCAGGTCCCCACCTTGTTCTAACTCCGAAAAAAGCAGTCCAGCGAACAAAGACCTCCGTAGTACTGGCATATCTGAACGGAGTACTTGATGAAATACAACGACCTGCGAGATTTCATTGACCAGTTGGAGAAGCTGGGCGAGCTGAAACGGATCAGCGTTGAGGTCGATCCCCACCTGGAAATGACCGAAATCTGCGACCGCACCCTGCGGGCAGGTGGTCCTGCGTTGTTGTTTGAGAATCCCAAGGGCTATGACATGCCGGTGCTGGCCAACCTGTTCGGAACACCGAAACGGGTGGCGCTGGGCATGGGGCAGGATAACGTCACAGCACTTCGGGATATCGGTAAGCTGCTGGCGTTTCTCAAGGAACCGGATCCTCCCAAGGGTTTCCGCGATGCCATCGAAAAATTGCCGCTGTTCCGGCAGGTGATGCGCATGAGTCCGAAGGTGCTGCGGTCTGCGCCCTGTCAGGACGTGGTGATCGAGAAAGACCAGGTGGACCTGTACCAGATTCCGGTTCAGCACTGCTGGCCCGGCGATGCCGGCCCCCTGGTGACCTGGCCACTGGTGATTACCCGTGGGCCCCATAAAGAACGCCAGAATCTGGGCATCTATCGGCAGCAGGTCATCGGCCGCAACCGTCTGATCATGCGCTGGCTGAGCCATCGCGGCGGCGCCCTGGATTTCCAGGAATTCCAGAAGGCCAATCCGGGGCAGCCCTATCCGGTTGCCGTGGCCCTCGGGGCCGACCCGGCGACCATTCTGGGCGCGGTAACTCCGGTGCCCGATACTCTGTCAGAGTATGCGTTTGCCGGGCTGCTTCGCGGCAGCCGGACTGAACTGGTGAAGGCAGGACTGAGCGATCTGCAGGTGCCAGCCAGCGCGGAGATTGTGCTGGAAGGTTTCATCTATCCGGACGACATGGCGCCGGAAGGGCCGTTTGGCGATCACACCGGTTATTACAACGAGGTGGACCACTTCCCGGTATTCACCGTAGAACGGGTCACCCATCGCAGGGATCCGATCTATCACAGCACCTATACCGGTCGCCCGCCGGATGAGCCGGCAATTCTCGGGGTGGCTCTGAACGAGGTGTTTATTCCGATTCTGCAGAAGCAGTTCCCGGAAATCGTGGATTTTTACCTGCCACCGGAAGGCTGTTCCTATCGCCTTGCAGTGGTGACCATGAAGAAACAGTACCCCGGCCATGCCAAACGGGTGATGATGGGCGTATGGTCGTTCCTGCGGCAGTTCATGTACACCAAGTTTGTGATTGTCACAGATGACGATGTGGATGCCCGTAACTGGGAAGACGTGATATGGGCGATTACCACCCGGATGGATCCCACCCGTGATACCACCCTGGTGGACAACACGCCCATCGATTATCTGGATTTTGCCTCGCCGGTCTCCGGCCTGGGTTCCAAGATGGGGATGGATGCCACCAACAAGTGGCCCGGTGAGACAACCCGTGAATGGGGTGAGCCCATCACCATGACGGATGACGTCAAAAAGCGCGTCGATGAGTTGTGGGATACCCTGGGCATTGAAAGTCCGGCATCCCGCCCCGACTGATATGGGCAGTGAACACAGGGCAGTGCGGATTTTGCCCTCTGGTATCGCTTTCACAGCAGCACCGGAGGCAGATTTGCTCAGCGCTGCCGCGCAGGCTGGCATTGCAGTGCCGGCGGCCTGCCGCAATGGGGTATGTGAAATCTGCGAGGCCCGATTGCTGGCCGGCAGCGTACTGAATACCCGAAACCAACAGATTATAGAGGTCGGCGAGCGCTTGATGATGTGCCGAAGCGTCGCGCTCACGGACCTGGAACTGGAGATATCCGCCGTTATGGCAGCTGGAAACAATCAGCCTGGCAAGTTTCAGGCAAAGGTCGTGGACGTACGTTCCATCAGTCACGATGTCTATCGCGTTGAGCTGCAGCTCCCGCGGCGTCGGGAACTGTCGTTTCACGCCGGGCAGTATCTATCGGTCAATCTACCGGATGCCGACCCCTGCTACTTTTCCATCGCCAGCAGCCCATCGGCACAGAACATCGAATTGCACATTCAGGCGACCCCGGAGTGGGTGTCGGCACAGAAAGTCATTGATGCCCTGACGTCGGGCGGTGAAGTGACGGTGGAACTCCCCCACGGCAAGGCATGCCTGGCTTCGGCGCCAACGAAACCTTTGCTGCTGGTGGCCGCGGGTACCGGTTTTGCCCAGATGAAAAGCCTGGTGGATTACCTGCGGGAGACTTCCTACGATCAGCCGGTCAAGCTCTACTGGGGAGTGCGCCGGCACGAGGATATGTACCTTCGCGCCCTGGCACAGCAGTGGCAGGAGGAGTGGCCCCGTTTCACGTTCCTGCCGGTGGTAGGGGACGATGAAGACAACGATTGGGCAGGCCATCACGACCAGCTGGTTCGGGCTGTTCTGGCTTCCGGAATGGACTGGAACAATGTCGAAGTCCATGCCAGCGGTTCGCCCACCATGGTGTACACCCTGATGGATGCGCTGGTGGATGCGGGTCTGCCTGAAGAGGCGTTCTTCTCTGACGTGCTGGAATACGCGCCAAGGACCTGAATCAGGCCCTTGGCATCGGCAGTTCCGGCAATCCGTTATCCTTGGCCAGTCCCTGCATAAGCAGTTTGACGCTGGCCTCTTCCTCGCCCATGTGGGCATTCAGGCGGCTCAGCTCAGCCAGAGCCTCCCGGCTGCGCTTCAGCCGCAGGCTGGTTTCGAAATATTCCCGGGCCTTGCCCCAGAGTTCGTTGCGCAGGCTCAGTCGGCCCAGCGCCAGCAGAAGCTCGGGGTTGTTCGGCCGGTCTTTCAGCCACTGTTCTGCCAGCAATAACTGTTCATCCGGCTTCTGGCCTTTTACCCGCCCATAGAGGTTGATCAGCTCGTCACTCCAGTGGTTGCGCAGCACCTTGCGCAACAGCGTTTCGGTCTGAACCTCGTCGCCAAGGCCGGCCAGCAGGCGGGCATAATCCCGAATAGTGTATTCGTCGCGGCGCAGGAAGCCCGGTAGTTCGTCCCAGAGGCGGGTTAGCGGTTCCAGCGACGCATCGGGGTCCTGTTGCTGCTGGCGCCGACAATCCTCGGCGGCACGCTCCAGCAGGTTGTGCCATACCTGACGCTCGAGATCATTGAGTTCGGCTTCCGACAGCACGCTGCGTTTGCGCAGCTCGGGCAGTAGCCGGGACAGTTCGCGCCAGTCCTCCAGGCGCAAATAGGTGTTTTTCAGCAGCTTGAGCACAAAGGGGTGATGGGGTGACTGTTTGCGCAGGCGAACCAGCGTGGCCAGGGCCTGCTCCAGCCGGTTGCCGGCCAGCTGCAGTTGGGCCTGGGTAATGCCAACCGCCATGTCGGAGCCGGGGGTGCTGTCGAAGGCTTTGCGCAATAATTCATCCACCGCCTCGTGATCACCGGATTCGAACGATGCCTGGGCCGCGGCCAGATAATTGATCAGGGGCGTATCGGCATGGCTGGCGGAGGATGTCAGCAGTTTCCGGGCTCTGGGCCAGTTGCCTTCGGCCAATGCCAGAAGCCCCTGGGTGGTCCGCCGCCGGGCGCGGCGTTCGTTGCCTCGGGCAATCCAGCCAGCTACCAGACCGGTACTGGTTCTGAGTCGGCGGATAAGGTTGATGGTCAGCACGGTCAGCACGATGAGGGCCACGATCAGGCCCAGCCCAACCCAGAAGTTGGTCTCAATCAGGTAATGGCCCAGGCTGATTCGGATGTAGCCCAGATCGTATTGCAACCCGAGGGACAGGCCGGTGCCTATCAGCAGCGCCAGCAGGATGATGAGTAACAGGCGAATCATGAATCGTCGCCTCCATTGCCACCGCCGGTATTATCCTCGCCATCTCCGTTGTTGGCGTTCAGGCGTCCGGCCAGCCGTTCCTTGAGGAGGTCCAGGGACTGACTGATGTCGGGCAGCTCGGGGTCCACGTTTTTCTGCGCCAGCTCGGCCAGGGTGTCACTCAGGGCTGCTACCCTGGGATTGCTGGCGTTGTACCAGTCATCAATGGTGGTCCGGGCTTTGGTCAGCGCCCGCTCATACAGGGGCTGATTGCCCCGCAGGACCGCCATCTCGGCCTCTTCCAGCATCAGCTGCAGGTTGAGGCGGGCATAGGCGCTCTGGTCCGGCGACAACAGGGGTTTTACCGGCTCATCCATGCGACGCACAACCACCACTTGCATCAGGGTGGCTTTCACCTTGTTCCAGGCCTGGAGAAGGGCACCCGGCTCGCCGCCGGCGTCAGCTTCCTGTTCCGCGCCGGCGTTAACAATAAAGCCGGGGGCGTTTTCGCTGATCAGAGCCTGGTCAGTGAGCTGGTGAATGCTGTCGATGGCGGCTTCCAGTTTCAGGTAAAGACCGGTCCGATCCACGCCGGTAAGGCCCTTGAGCGCCAGGATTTCACGGGCGAGCTGCTGGCGCACCGGATAAACACCAATGTCGTCGGATTCAGCCAGTACTTCATCGGCCGCTTCCAGGGCCGACATGGCGCCGCGAATGTCTTTTTCGATCATCAGTCGCTGATTGGCAATGCGCAGCAGGTATTCCGCCTCTGCCAGTAGCCAGTCTGTGCGTGTGCGGTTGCCGGCTTCCAGCAGTTCACGGGCGTTGTGGTCGATCTGGCGCTGCTGGGTGGCAATCAGCTCCCGCTGGCTTGCCAGTTTCTCTTCCAGGGACTGCAGACGCTGGCTCTGCTGGCTGCCGCGGTCGCCATATCGGTCTTCAAGCTGGGCGGTGTCCTGTTGCAGGCTCTGAAGTTTCTGCATCACGGCCTGGTGATTGTTCCACTGCTGCCAGCTCCAGAGGGTCAGGGCGACAGCGATAATCAGCGCAATAATGGCGACGAGCCCTATTGGCCAAAGTTTCTGGCGGGCGGGTGGTTCCTTGGAAACGGTTGCGGGCAGTTGATTCGTAGTGTCTGTCACGGGCGTCCTTACTTGGCTTTTCCGGAGCCACCGTCCCGGCCGGCAAGTTGCGCTGCAACCGTGGCCACGATGTCGTTATCGGCAAGGCTTCCTGGTATACACGGATTTGTGAATCCCGCGGCCCGGGCCTGTTCGGCAACCCGATCTGCGGGAACAATCAATAACCTATCGTATAGATTATGGCTGCTATTCGCACATAGTGCGATGAGATTGTTCAAGGTTTCTCCGGACAGGACGACGATGGCCTCCGGAGCAAAGGTGCCGAGAGTGGCCCGGATCTGCTCCGGCGAGTGGTCCGGGCGAAAGCGGCGATACAGAGGCAGGAGGGTGACCCTGGCGCCCCGGGATTCGAGTGTTTCCCGGATCAGTTCCCGGCCGGTTTCACCGCGGGCGAGCAAAACCCGTTCGCCTTCGAGGTTTTGCAGTGACGGAAGTGCCAGGAGCGCCTCGCTGGTCCAGCCCTCTGGCGGTCTGCGCGGACTGAGGCCGTGCTCGGCAAGCACCGATGCGGTGCCAGCGCCAACGCCATACCAGCGGATGCCCATGGGCAGCTGGGGCCACCAGGTGTCAACCTCCTCAAGCAGAAGGCGGGCGGCAAACGGGCTCACGGCGATCACATGGGAGAATTCATCCAGACTCAGGATAAGCGTCCGCCGCTCGGGTGTTTCCGGCAGAGGTTCCCGGTCAATCAGGGGCAGAATCTGTACGTCGGCCCCGGCGGAACGAAATCGGCTGGCCAGGCGCGAGGCCTCGGGTTCAGGCCGGCAGATCAGTATCCGCCGGCCGATCAGGTCAGGCTCAGGTTGGTGTGTGGCCATAGATTTCAGCCAGCACCTTGTCCGCTCCGAGAGCCAGGAGGTCCTCGGCCAGTTCCCGGCCCAGGCGCTCGCCTTCGGCCCTTGGTGCGCGGCCCTCGACCCGGAAGATCTGGGTGCCATCAACGGCGCCCACCAGGCCCCGCAGCCAGATCGTGTCATCATCCTCAAGCAGCGCATAGGCGGCGATTGGAACCTGGCAGCCGCCCTCAAGGCGACGGTTCAGGGCCCGCTCGGCAGTGACACGATCCCAGGTGTCTTTGTGCTTCAGGGGTTCAAGCATGGCCAGGAGTTCCTGATCATCCACCCGGCATTCGATCCCGAGCGCCCCCTGGCCGACCGCCGGCAGCGAGACGGTGTCCGGCAGGCAATACCGGATGCGCTCGTGAAAGCCCAGACGCTTCAGACCTGAGCTGGCCAGCACAATGGCTTCGTATTCGCCGGCATCAAGCTTGGCCAGCCGGGTGTTGACGTTGCCGCGCAACACGCGGATTTTCAGATCCGGGCGATAGGCCCTGAGTTGGGCCTCACGACGCAGGCTCGCCGTACCGACCACGGCACCCTCGGGCAGGGCGTCAACGTTGTCGTAGTGGTTGCTGACGAAAGCGTCGGTCGGGTCTTCGCGCTCACAGATCGCCACCAGTCCCAGGCCTTCCGGAAACTCCATGGGCACGTCTTTCATGGAGTGCACAGCCAGATCGGCGCGGCCGTCGAGCATGGCTTCTTCCAGTTCCTTGACGAACAGGCCCTTGCCGCCGATTTTGGCCAGTGGCACGTCCAGTATCTTGTCACCCTGGGTCTTGATCTTGACCAGTTCCACGGTGATGTTGTCGTGCAGCCTTTCCAGCTCGGCCTTGATGAATTCCGCCTGCCACAGCGCCAGTGCGCTGCTGCGGGTTGCAATGCGAAGGGTACGTTTGGACATGACACTCACTGTCGGTTCGAAAAAAATGTTCGCCAAGGTTACCTTGTGGCGGCAGAAAAGTCCCGTGGCGACTAACTCTGGGGAGCGCTACGGATTCAACCTGGCTGGTGTTCCTGAAGCCATTGGCGCACGTTGCTTGTATGGCGGCGGCTCACCGGCAGCTCGCCCTGACCATCCCTGAGCACGACCAGGTTGTGGCCATCCGGTGTCCGTTTCAGTGCCTGGATAAACCGGACACCCACCAGCGTGTTCCGATGGATTCGCAGCAGGGTGCTCGGGTAACTGTTTTCCAGCTCCTTCAGGGTATAGTCGCATACGGTTTCACCCCGAGTGTGGTGGATGGTGACGTACTTCTGATCCGCCTCGCAGTAGAGGATTTCCGACAGATCGATCAGCTCGGTGCCCCGGTGGGTGCGCACCGCCAGCTGCTCCTGGTTCTGTGCCGCCTGTCCGTTCAGGGCCTGCAGCTGTACCCGGTTGACCCTGCCGGCCCGGGCCAGGGCATCTGCCAAGGCCTCCTTGCGAACCGGTTTGAGCAGGTAGGCGATGGCCTGCACGTCAAACGCCTGGATGGCGTAATGGTCGTAGGCCGTGCAGAAAATCAGGGCAGGCGGATTGGCCAACTGGCTCAGGCGGCTGGCAGCCTCCATACCGTCCATGCCGGGCATTCGGATGTCCAGCAACAGTATATCCGGCTCAAGTTCCGCCACCTGTTTCAGAGAACTGTCACCGTCGGCAGCTTCGCCACAGACCCGATAACCCGGGAGCGCCTCCACCAACCGGCGGATGCGCTCGCGGGCCAGGGGTTCGTCATCGGCGATCAGGACACTGCGGGTATCAGGCATGACTGGTCTCAATTTCCTAGTTCATGAACTCATGTTTTTGGGGCTTTTTGTTCGCCGGCCTTTTGCCGGGGCAATCTCAGGGTAACGGTATACACGTCGTTCTGGTGGCTGTGTTTTAACACCGCCGGTTCGCCAAACAGCGCCCGGAGCCGGGACTGTATGTTGGCCAGCGCCATTCGGTTGCCCTCGTGTTGCCGGTTATTCTGGTCCGGCTTTGGATTCTGTACCAGCAGGTAGACAAACTCGCCTTTGGCCTGGGCTTCAATTCGCACGGTGCCACCTTCCGGCCGGGGCTGGATGCCGTGGTAGATGGCGTTTTCCACCAGCGGCTGCAGCGTGAGCGGGGGAATGGCCTGTTGCTCCAGACCCTCTTCAATCTGCCATTCCAGTTTCAGGCGGTCGCCCAGGCGCAGCGCCTCGATGGCCAGGTAGCGTTGGCACAGTGCCAGTTCCCTGGACAGCGGGATCAGCTGGTCGCCGGTGCGAAGGCTGGCGCGAAACAGTTCCGACAGATCCAGGACCGCCTCTTCCGCCCGTTCCGGGTTGGTGGCAATCAGGCTCGCAATGGTATTCATGCTGTTGAACAGGAAGTGGGGCTGAATGCGGGCCTGAAGCGATGCCAGATGCGCCTGCATTTCCGCTTCACGCTGCTGTTGCCACTGGTGCTGCAGGTAAAAATAACGCAGCACCATGAGCACGATCAGCAGTGCCAGCAGCATTTTTTTGGCCACTCCCTGCCACACGGCCACGCCATCCTGAGGGTGCAGTACGCTGTCGGCAAACAGGCTGAACGCCAGCACATCCAGCAAAACAATGGCAACAATGGTGGTTGTCGCCCCAGAGACGGACATTCGCGCCAGCCGTGCGCGCAGGAGGCAGATCAGGGCAGCACTGGTGAGGGTGGTCCACTGCACGAACAGCGACAACAGCCCGAAGTAATTCCAGTCAATCCAGCCCCGCTCCGCCTGCACTATGGCGAGCACCAGAACCAGCAGTTCACTGGTGACCAGCAACAGAAACACGGCCCTCACCCGGCACAGGTCCGGAACGAAGAACTCGCTCGCAGTCATGTCTTTGTCCCCGTTACGGGGTGTCTCCTTTACCCGGGTCAGAATGGTATACTCCCGCCACGTTCAATGTACCCAGTTCCCGCCAGATGATGCCGGGCTGTCAGCAGGAAAGATAGACCATGACGGATCAGAAAAAGTCTGACCAGACCACAAGCTCTGAAAAACCCTGGGGCGGACGCTTCAGTGAACCCACCGATGCTTTCGTTGAAAAATTTACCGCATCCGTGGGATTTGACCAGCGCCTGTACCATCACGACATCACCGGCTCCATTGCCCATGCCACCATGCTGGCCGAGGTTGGCGTGCTCACCAATGAGGAGCGGGACCAGATCATCGAGGGCCTGAACGGGGTCAAGGCAGATATCGAGGCCGGCAATTTCCAGTGGTCCGTGAGTCTGGAAGACGTGCACATGAACATCGAGGCACGCCTGACCGACCGTATTGGCATCACCGGCAAGAAACTCCACACCGGTCGCAGCCGTAACGACCAGGTGGCCACCGACATCCGTCTGTACCTGCGGGACGAAATCGATGTCATCGCCGAGGAACTGAAGCGCTTGCAAGCAGGCCTGCTGGACCTGGCCGAGCGCGAGGCGGATACCATCATGCCCGGCTTCACCCATCTGCAGACTGCCCAGCCGGTGACCTTCGGGCATCACCTGCTGGCCTGGTACGAGATGCTGGTGCGGGATGCCGAGCGCTTGCAGGACTGTCGCAAGCGGGTGAACGTAATGCCCCTGGGCGCGGCTGCGCTGGCTGGCACCACCTATCCCATTGATCGGGCAATGACTGCCCGGCTGCTTGGCTTTGACCGGCCCACCGAGAACAGCCTGGACTCCGTCAGCGACCGGGATTTCGCCATCGAGTTCTGTAGCTTTGCGGCGCTGCTGATGACGCATCTGTCACGGTTCAGCGAGGAATTGGTGCTTTGGACCTCTGCCCAGTTTGACTTCATTGACCTGCCGGACCGGTTCTGCACCGGCTCGTCCATCATGCCCCAGAAAAAGAACCCGGATGTGCCGGAACTGGTCCGGGGCAAGACCGGTCGGGTCAACGGCCATCTGATCAGTCTGTTGACGCTGATGAAGAGCCAGCCGCTTGCCTACAACAAGGACAATCAGGAAGACAAGGAACCGCTGTTCGACACCGTGGATACCGTGAAGGGCTGCCTGAAGGCCTATGCCGACATGATTCCGGCGATTCGCTCCAAGGCGGATAACATGCGGGTAGCGGCCAAGCGAGGCTTCTCCACCGCCACTGATCTGGCGGATTACCTGGTGAAGAAAGGCGTACCCTTCCGGGATGCCCATGAAATCGTGGGCAAGTCCGTGGCGTTCGGGGTGGCTGAAGGTCGCGACCTGTCCGATATGACCCTGGAAGAGCTGCAGCAGTTCTCCGATCATATTGGCGCTGATGTCTTTGATGTGCTCACCCTGGAAGGCTCGGTCCAGGCCCGTGACCATCTGGGTGGTACTGCCCCGGACCAGGTGCGCGCGGCGGTCGGCCGGGCCCGTGCTCAACTGGGCTGAAGCATTTCCCCGGGGCGGAACGGCTAGCCGCCGATTCGCCCCGTTGTCAGGTCCACTGCCGCGGGTGTGAGTTCGTCAAGCGGTTGTGGGCGGAACAGCCGGTACCCCTGACCGTAATGTATGCCCAGGGTCCGGACCTTGCGCAGGGCGTCGTCGCTCTCGATAAAAGTGGCCACGGTGATCTTGCCGGCGGCCTCGGCAATCCGGTGCAGGGCTTCAAGCATCACCTGTTGCACCGGGTCCTCCTCCAGCTGCTGAACCATTCTCCGATCCAGTTTGATGATATCCACCGGCAATCTGGCGGCCAGGCTGTAGCTCTCGACGGAAGCCCCTGCGCCGTCCAGGGCGACACGGAAACCGGCCCGATGCAATGCGTCGCACAGGACGGCCACGTCATCGGGGTACTGGGTGGCGTGGGCTTCCCTGATTTCCAGGCAGAAACAGCCGGGGTCGAACGCTGAATCACTGAGCACATCGGCCATAAAATCCGCGAAGGTATCGTCCAGAACGCTGGCCAGGGACAGGTTGAAGCCGCAGTACTTCAATCGTGGTTCGAGCAACGGCTGGTTGCCCAGCCAATCCAGGGTTTGTCGGATCACCTGGCGATCCAGTCGTTTGGCCAGGTCAAAACGTTCCGCGATCGGCAGGAAGTCGTCGGGCTTCAGTGCTGCTTCATTGTCTGCGGTCGTCGGAATCCGGCAAAGGATCTCAATATGGTCGCCCCAGGTGGGGCTGGCCACCGGTCGCATTGCCTGATATTCGAGAATCAGGTTGTGATTATCCAGCGCGTCGCGGATCTGCTCGACCCGTTTGCTAGCAGTGGATTCGTCGGTCTGGTGGACAATGGCCCTGGCGGCGTGCACCCGGTTTCGCCCGGATGTCTTGGCGGTATGGCACAGATCGGCTGCCTGGCTCAGAAGCTGCTCGGGGTCTCCGGGGAGGTCGCCGTCCAGAATCAGAAGACCGCCTGAAGCGGTGGTCTGGAGCTTGTGTCCCTGCCAGTCGAAAACAAAGTCGCCGATCAGATTGAGGGTTTCCTGGGCGATCTTGCGGGCCCGGGCTTCCGGACAGTTCTCGATCAGAAGTGCGAAGGTGTCGCCGGCAAGTCGAGCCAGGGCATCGCGCTGGCGCACCCGTACGCCCAGGTTTCCGGCCAGTTCCCGGAGATAGCGGTCACAGGTTCCGCTGCCGGCCAGATCGTTGAAACGCTCGAATTCGTCAAGATCCAGGTAGAGCAGACTGTCGCAGGATTCCCGATGGGTCTTCTGCTCCAGGGTTCTCAGCAATCGGGCGATGAATGCCTTGCGGTTCATCAGGCCGGTAACCGGATCGTGGCGTATCCGGTATTCCTCGCTGGAGGCATGATTCAGCTTGGGCTCTATGCGACGGGCCACGTGCACGGCGCCGGTGACGTCGCCCTGGTCGTTGGTCAGGCGCTGGTAGTGGAATTCATGCACCGGCAACTCACGGGATTGCTGGGCCATGGGCATCTCAACCACAAAGCTGTCGCGTTCGAAGGCCCGGTGCCAGAGCCGCTCCATCAGCCTTCGTTCGTTCGGGAACTCGTTCAGAAGGTCGCTCAGATTATCGCCCACTTCGGGGTGCCGGCCGAAGGTCTCGTAAAACTGTCTGGCCCAGGGGGTATTGAAATGGAGCAGGTTGAACGAAGCATCGACGGCGACAACCAGATCCGGGGTGGCGCTGGTGGTGGCAGCAAGCATGGTGTTCGCATGCTGGCGGGCTTTGTCGAGTTGCATGTCGGCGGTCCGGTCCACCAGGGTGCCGCCGAGCCGTGGAATCCTGCCACCCTGCTTCAGTGCCCGACAACTGAGCGTCACCCGCCGCTGGTTCTGCCGCGAGGTGACGATATCAAGATCGAGGGAAAACGCCTCTCCCGTGCGGAGGCAGCGACGGAACATGGCTCGCACCCGGGGCTGTCCGGTCTGGCAGTAGAACAGCGCCTGCTCGGGCGTGATCTCGGCGCCAGGTCTCAGTTCGAGAAGCTGGAACATACCCTCGGTCCAGGTCATTTCATTGCTTCGAGTGTCCAGTTCCCAGATCCCGAAACCGGCACTGCTCTCGGCGGCCCGCAACAGCCGGGAATCCCTGTTGGAGCTGTCGCACAGGGTTATCGTGGCGCTGGCTGCCTTGTCGGAGTCTCGCATGTCCAGCCGCAGGGTTAGACTGGCGGTATAGAAAAAGCCCTCCTTGTGCCGGAAGGTCACCAGGACATTCTGGCCTCTCTCGATTCGATGGCGGTTGGCGGGTGCGAAGGGATCGTCCTGGCGTGACGCCAGTATGCGGTGCACCGGCTGCCCCTCCAGTTCGCTGGCGTCATAGCCGAGCACCGCCTCGGCCTGATGGTCGGCGAACAGCACTTTGCCTTCATCGTCGATACGTAAAACAGTCTGGCGCTCAGACGCCGGGGACTGTTCCGATCGGTAGCGGCGGATGATGAATTCTTTCACAGCGGATGAGCCTCGCGCGTTCTCCAGCTTTTATTTTTCTAAAGGTTTTGCCACGATGCCGACATCATACTCATACTGATGCTGAAAAGAACCTCTCTGCGGAGCCGCCTTGACCGCCCACGTTGCCCCGATTTCCCTCGACTTTGAGGAGGGAATAGATCGCAAGACCCTCCGTCGTCTGAGGGACCGGTTTCTACTGGTCAATCAGCAGCGCTGGAATCGCGCCCATTCGGCGTTGTCCTATCGCCAGCAGATGGTGCTGGAAATTCTGCCTCTGGCGTTTCATCTCAACCATCCCGCGTTGCCCGGTTATCTGGACAGCGATTGCCCTTATGGTTTCAGTAATTACAAACCTTCGCCGGCCACGATCAATGCGGCGCGGCGGCTGGCCCGAACCTTTTCGCTGAAGGATGAGGGCAAGCGCAAGCCGGATCTGGACGCCGTATTCCTGATGGGCAGCCCGGGAACCCTGGGTCACTCCGTGGCCAGTGACCTCGATGTCTGGCTCTGCCACCGCAGCGATTTGCCGGAGCGGGGCATTCGCTGTCTTGAACGCAAGGCCACCAAGCTGACCCGCTGGGCGGAATCGTTTGGTGTGGAGCTTCATGTTTTCGTTTTCTGTGCCTCGGACTGGCGGGCCGGCCGACAGCGGGCGGAAGTAACCGGCGAAAACTGTGGCAGTGCCCAGCATTTCCTGCTTCTGGATGAGTTCTACCGGACCAGCATCCATCTGGCCGGCGCGTGGCCCATGTGGTGGCTGATTCCCCCGGAACAGGAGCACAACTACGACGACTGCATGCGCAAGCTGGTCGATTTCCGGTTTGTGCGCGCCGAGGATTACATCGATTTTGGCCCGGTACCGGGGATCCCCGAGGCAGAATTTCTTGGTGCCGGTGTCTGGCAGCTGTACAAGGGAATTGACGCGCCCTGGAAGTCGATCCTCAAGCTGCTTCTGATCGAATGCTATGCGCGCACCACCGGCGAGGTCTTGTTGTCCGCCGAGTTCAAGCGGGCCGTGTTCCGGGGAGAGACCGATGCCGACAGCCTCGACCCTTACGTCATGCTTTACAGCCGCCTTGAAGGCTGGCTTGCCGGGCCAGAAGTGGCCTCGAGACTGGACCTGATCCGTCGGAGCCTGTACCTGAAAGCCGGTTTGCCGCTGACCCGGTCGGAGGCTTCAGGGGAGCAGTGGCGCGCTCGCCTGTTGCGCCAGCTAGTGACAGATTGGGGCTGGTCCGAGAGTACGCTTTCAGAGCTGGACGAGCGTCAGCGCTGGCGGGCGGAGGATGTCACCACCTTGCGCCGAACCATTGTCAACGAATTGACTCATAGTTACCGGTTGCTGTCGAAAATGGCCAGGGAACATGGCCAGCGGGCTGCTATCAGTGCCAACGATATCAACCTCTTGGGCCGCAAACTCTATGCGGCATTTCAGCGCAAAGCCGGCAAAATTGAGCAGATCAACCCCGGACTGGCTCCTTCACTGGCCGAGGAAAACCTGGCGTTCCATCATCAATCGGAGCAGGGTGGCGATTCCAATGGCTGGCTCCTGTATCGGGATCTGGAAGATCCGGCCGATGCGTTCTGGCAACCCGTCATTCGTCGCTCGGGTAATCTGGCGGAACTGATGGTCTGGTGCTACTGCAATGGTCTGCTGACAAGATCGACACGACTGAATGTACGTTCGGGAACCAGCATTGCCTCGGTCAGCGAATTGCGGGAAATGCTGGACGCGCTGTCCGCGTTCCTGCCCTTTCCGGTTCCGCCGGCCGAGCGGGAGGCGCTGTCCCGGGGTGTTCGCCCCCTTAGAAACCTGCTGCTGGTCAACGTGGGTGTCGATCCCCAGGCGCACCTCACGGAAAAGGGGCTCCACAAGCTCAGCTCGCGACATGATTCTCTTGGTTTCAGTGGCGGTCGGGAGAATCTGGTGATCAGCATCGACCAGATCACCTTCAACAGCTGGCACGAGGTGAGTCTGCAACACTACGCGGCCGGCGACACCCTGATCCAGTGCCTGAAGAATATTCTTGCCTCGGTGGCAGCAAATCCGGCTGAACTGCCAGGCGTTCAGGTGCACTGCCACAACCGGGGCCACGGTTCCGCGATTGCCCGCCGGGTTCAGGAACTGTTTGCCGATGTGCTCAGACCCTTCTTCGCCGGCGGTGCCGGCCCGCATCCGCTGCGCTATGTGATCGAGATGGATCGACGCTACTTCCTGCTCCAGTTCAATGGCCTGGAGCCGGGATTCGTGGCCCTGGAGAGTTTTGAAGCGTTGATGGAGCATCTGGCAATGCCCCAGGAACGTTACCTGCCGGTGGTGTTTGATCGTTATGCGCTGCAGGAGGAGCCGGCCCTGCGGGCGGTTTGCCTGGCCAGCGAACCGGATAATATCCAGGTGTTCTACCGGATTCTGGGTGACCGGGCGCGGCTCTGGGTGGTTGATGAGCTGGGTTCGGTGTTCAGCTGGGAGCAGGCGGTGACCAGCCGCCGGCACCTCCTGGTACCGGTTCTGCGGTTTCTGGATAACCTGATTGAGCGGAGGCTGCTGCGCCACACCGAATCGGCCGGAGTAGTTGCAGGCGTTCAGTGTTACGAAATCATCCGGCGTGACGGGACCTGGCGCGCCGAATACCGTCCCGAATCGGATTCGGGCGTACCCCTGCCCGGGTTTGAGGTTCAGGCCGTGGGTATCCATGAGGGGGACAGTCGGCTGCGATTCGACATCTTTTGCGGTGACCAGGAATTCAGCGTACAGGAGTATGGTGACCAACTGATTCCGGCGGTGGCCCACTACATCCGGTCCCTGCGCCAGAGTGACGAGGGTTACCCGGTGTACCTGACCGACGTCCATCTGCCCCACGACCTCGACCCGCGTGTCTATCAGCAGGACATCCAGACCAGTCAGTACCTCTATTACCGGTCTGTACTGGAGGACTCTTTGAACCGGCACCTTGCAAACGCGCGCTGACCTCGCGGCCCGGGGCGGGTGTCAGGTATACTGCGTCCATAGTGAACTCAGGGGTAGGTAGCCGATATGCGAGCGTGGACTCTGCCGATCATGGTGCTGATACTGGCTCTGACTGTGAGCGGTTGCGGCCAGAAAGGTCCGTTGTACCGTGACAGTCAGGCCGCATCTGCGAATTCCGCGGCGGATTCCGCCCAGGAGCCGTCAGACAGGGAAGAAAACCGCGAGTAGCGCGCCGGCCTCCCGACCCCGTACAACGAATCAGGAAACTCATGGATCATTTCAACTACCGCGACGGCGAGCTCTACGCCGAGGATGTCCCTGTCTCTGCCATTGCCGATCGTTTTGGCACTCCGGCCTATGTTTACTCCCGCGCGACGCTCGAGCGGCACTATCGGGCCTACGACGATGCCCTTCGGGATCATCCGCATCTGGTGTGCTACGCGGTAAAAGCCAACAGCAATCTGGCCGTGCTGAATGTTCTAGCCCGGCTCGGTGCCGGCTTCGATATTGTTTCGGCCGGTGAGCTGGAGCGGGTGTTGAAAGCCGGTGGCGACCCATCACGGGTGGTCTTCTCCGGCGTCGGCAAGCAGGAGTGGGAAATGAAGCGGGCGCTCGAGGTGGGCGTACGCTGTTTCAATGTCGAATCCGACACCGAACTGGACCGGCTCAATGCCGTGGCGGGCGAGCTCGGCGTGAAGGCACCGGTTTCTCTGAGGGTGAACCCGGATGTTGATGCCGGTACCCATCCCTACATTTCCACGGGCCTGAAAGAGAACAAGTTCGGCATCGACATTGCCGAAGCCCCACAGGTGTATGCCCGTGCCGCCGGTATGCCGAATCTCGAAGTGAAGGGTGTTGACTGCCACATTGGTTCCCAGTTGACCAGTGTGTCACCGTTCCTGGACGCCCTTGACCGTGTGCTGGCCCTGATTGATTCCCTGGCGGAGCAGGGCATTCACATCCATCATCTGGATATGGGCGGTGGCCTGGGTGTTACCTATAATCAGGAGCAGCCGCCGCAGCCATCGGACTATGTGAAAGCGCTGGCCGAGCGCATGGGTGACCGGAAGCTGGAGCTGATTCTCGAGCCGGGCCGTTCCATTGCCGCCAATGCCGGCATTCTGTTGACCAGGGTCGAGTTCCTGAAGTGCACCGAGCATCGGAACTTTGCCATCATTGATGCCGCGATGAATGATCTGATTCGTCCGGCCCTGTACAGCGCCTGGCAGGCGATCATTCCGGTCAGGCCGCATCAGGAAGGCGAGGAAAAGGCCTGGGATCTGGTCGGCCCGGTGTGTGAAACCGGCGACTTCCTGGGCAAGGATCGTCATCTGCGCCTCCAGGCGGGGGATCTGCTGGCAGTTCGCTCTGCCGGTGCCTACGGGTTCGTCATGAGTTCCAATTACAACACGCGGAACCGGCCGCCGGAACTGATGGTCGATGGCGACCAGGTGCATGTGGTTCGTCGCCGTGAAACTCTCGAAGACCAGCTCGCACCCGAGAGCTGCCTTCCTGAATGAGCGGGGGCGAGGAGATGACACAGCAACGCCGGAATCAGGGCCCCACGCTTCGGTTCACCAAGATGCATGGGCTGGGCAACGATTTTATGGTGGTGGATGCCATCAGCCAGCCGTTCCGTCTGCGGCCGGAGATGATCCGGGAACTGGCCAACCGGAATTTCGGGATTGGCTTCGACCAGCTGCTGGTGGTGGAGCCGCCCGGTCTGCCGGATGTCGATTTCCGTTATAGAATTTTCAATGCGGACGGATCCGAGGTGGAGCAGTGCGGCAACGGGGCCCGGTGTTTCGCGCGATTCGTTCGCGACCAGCGCCTGACCAATAAAAAAGTCATCCGGGTTCAGACCGCGAAAGGCGTGATTGAGCTTCGCGTGGGGCGCGAAGGCATGGTCATGGTTAACATGGGTGTGCCCGAGTTCAATCCGCCGGCGATTCCGTTTGCCGCCGACCGCCGCAAGGACGTCTACACCGTGGATGTCGATGGCCAGACAGTGGAACTGAGCGCCCTGTCCATGGGTAATCCCCATGGCGTATTGCTGGTTGAGGATGTGGAACAGGCGCCGGTGGAAACGCTGGGGCCCAAGCTCGAGCGCCATCCCCGATTCCCGGCCAGGGCCAATATCGGGTTCTTGCAGATCCTCGACCGCACTCATGTTCGCCTCCGGGTATTTGAGCGCGGTTCCGGCGAGACCCTGGCCTGTGGCAGCGGCGCCTGTGCCGCGGTTGTTGCCGGCTGCTTGCGTGGTCTGTTGGACTCCCGCGTGGAGGTGGAGTTGAGGGGTGGCAAACTGGTCATCGAATGGCAGGGTGAGGGGTCCCCTGTTATGATGGAAGGGCCTGCAACCAGTGTATTTGAGGGGCAGTTGAGGCTGCCGGGTGAATCTGGTGGTCGCCGCCGCAGGAGCGGTCGCCCCCATAAACAAAGATCCTGACAGCCAGGAGTACTCCATGACAGAACAAACGGCCCGACAGAAGGCCGGTGAGCTCACGCGGGAAGAGGTGGCGGACTACCTGCGAGCCAACCCCGATTTCTTTATCGATCAGGACGAACTGCTGCGCAGTCTTACCCTGCCACACGACAGTGGTCGGGCGATTTCCCTTGTGGAGCGCCAGGTGCATCTGTTTCGGGAGCAACGGGACACTCTGCGCAGGGAGCTGGTGGAGCTGGTGTCCATCGCCCGCCACAATGACCGGTTGTTCGAGAAGAGCAAGCGCTTACTGATGCAGGTGATTGAGGCCCGGACCCTCAACGACATGGCCTCGGCCATTGACGACAGCATCCGCGGCGATTTCGGCCTCGACGCTGCCTCCGTACTGTTGTTCACCGATGTCGAACTGCCCGAGGCCTCCCAGGGTGCATTGCATGTGGTGAGTCCCTCCGTGGCCCGTGAGCGACTGGGTAGCCTGCTGGAAGGCGAGAGGGCCGTATGCGGCCAGTTCCGTGAGAGCGAGCGGGAGTTTCTGTTCCCGGACCGGGAAGAACCGATTGCCTCCGTGGCGCTGGTACCGCTCAGACATGATGAGCTGGTAGGTGTGTTTGCGGTCGGCAGTTGCCAGCCGGGCTATTTTGACCAGAGCATGGGATCGCTGTTTCTGAGTTACATCAGTGATACCCTCAGCCGCCTCCTGCCCCCCATGGTGCAGCGGCACACCATGGCTGCGCCGGTCACCGATATGGCGACGGAGTCCCGCTAGGGTGTCAGCGGTTCCGGAGCGTCCTTCGGTGCCCCAGGAGCTTGTCGGGCCGCTGACGGAATTTATCCGGCATCTGGCTTCTGAAAAACGTCATTCCCCCAGAACCTGCGAAAGCTACCAGCGCGATCTGCAACGTCTGGCAAGCTGGCTGAGCCAGAGCGGGTTAACCGCCTGGCACCGGGTCACCAATCACGATCTGCGCCGCTATGTGGCAACGCTCAGCCGGGAGGGTCTGTCAGGCCGGAGCATTGCCCGGCACCTTTCCGCGACCCGACGTTTTTACCAGTTCCTGCTCAGGGAGAAACTGGTCTCGGATAATCCGGCGCTGGATATCCGTGCCCCCAAGAGTGGTCGGCGCTTGCCTCGAGTGGCAGACGTGGATCAACTGAATCATCTGCTGGACTGTCAGCCGGACGACCCCCTGGAGGTCCGCGACCTGTGCATGTTCGAGCTAATGTACTCCTCTGGCCTGCGGCTGGCGGAGCTGGCAAGCCTGGATCTCGATACCGTCGATCTGCGCGGTGGAGAAGTCCGTGTGCTGGGTAAGGGCGGCAAGGAGCGGCTGCTGCCCGTGGGGCGCAAGGCAATTGCCGCCATTCAGGCCTGGCTGCAGCACAGAGCCGCGCTGGCCAGTGACGGTGAAGCCGCGTTGTTTGTCAGCCAGCGGGGCGAGAGGCTCAGCCACCGCAGTATCCAGGCCCGCCTGAGCCGCTGGGGTATCAGCCGCGGTGCCGACCAGAAACTCCATCCCCACATGCTGCGACACTCCTTTGCCAGCCACATGCTTGAATCCAGTGGTGACCTGCGGGCCGTACAAGAGTTACTGGGGCACGCCGACATTGCCACAACCCAGGTCTATACTCATCTTGATTTTCAACATTTGGCACGGGTTTATGACCAGAGTCACCCCAGGGCGCGTCGCGATAAGTATCATGGCAAGACCAGTGACGAGAGTTCCTGAAACCGGCAACAGGCAGTTCAGGCGTTTTCAAACATCAACAGTACAGCAAGGATAGGCGGGAGCGCTTCATGGCATCGGATCAGTCCTGGAAGGATAAATACCTTCGGGAACTCGAGTCTGCAGAAAACCGGGAAAAGCAGTGGAAGGCCGAGCGTAATACCCTTGAGCGCATGTTGGTTCGAACCAGTCTGGCATCGGAAGGCCAAACGCCGGAACTGGACCGCCTGTTGGTGCGAATTCGCAAGGACCTGCGGAAGAACCGGGTGGATGTGGAAGCCTGGAAGGAATTGCAGGATCAGATTGACCGTCAGGTCGCCCTGCTCGACGAGCGTCAGCCTGCCAACGACAGGAAGCCTTCCTTTTTCACCCGCAAGGCCCGGGAGCCAGAGCCACAGCAGCAGCAACAACAGACGGTCCCCGAATCTCAGCCCGAGAGCCCTGAACAGGCTGAGGCAGTGCCGGGCAATGCCCGGGATATCGAGGACAATGCCCAGCGATTGCGCATTGCCCGCCGGGTAGGCCAGCTGTTGGGACAGATGCTGACCCAGGTCTCTCTGGAGCCTGCAGCCGAGTCACGGGCTCGCGCTCTGCAGCAGTCTCTGCTGGCCAGTAATGATTGGGATGAGCTGCGGGAAGGGCTGAACCAGGTGGCAGAGCTGGTGATAGCTGCCGTCACCCGGAGCAAACGCGAATTCGAGGCCTTTCTTAAACGACTGGACGAGCGCCTGGAGGTGCTTCGGGAGCATTTTGCTGTCCAGTCCTCGGCCCAGTCCGGCCGTCTGGATGCCTCAGAACACCTGGATCGGGAAATCCGTGAGGAAATCGAGCGGGTAGGTCAGCGCTTGCAGGAAAGTGATGATCTGCAGGACCTCAAACAGTCGGTCAGCCGTCACCTAGAATCCATTGGCCAGGCGGTCGGTCGCTTTCGAACCCAGGAGTCGGAGCGCGAGCGTGCGCTTTCCGAGCAGCTTGAGGCAATGCAAGAGAAAGTAGCCGCCATGGAAGCTCATTCCGAGCAGATGCAGGAGCAGGTCCGCAAGGAGCGATTGCGTGCAATGACCGATCTGCTTACCGAGTTGCCTAATCGTGAAGCCTGGCAGGAACGCCTCTCATTCGAATACAACCGCTGGCAACGTTACAGCCATCCTTTGACCGTGGGTGTGCTGGATATTGATCTGTTCAAGCGGATCAACGATTCCTATGGCCACAAGGCGGGGGACCGGGTACTGCAACTGGTTGCAAGGGAGTTCAGAGAGCGCCTGCGCACCACTGATTTTGTGGCCCGTTTTGGCGGCGAGGAATTCGTGGTGCTGTTTCCAGAGACCGAGCCGGCAGACGCCAGCGTAGTCGTCGATAAATTGCGGGAGCATGTCCGCAAGCTGCCGTTCCATTTCCGGGGCGAGCCGGTGAGTGTGACCTTCTCGGCGGGTCTGGCAGGGTTTATTGCCGGCGACACCGAAGAGTCAGTGTTTGACCGCGCTGACCGCGCCCTCTATCAGGCCAAGGACGCGGGCCGCGATCAGGTCATGATCGGCGATAGCACCGCCGGTCAGTGACGCATCATCGCGTCCAGTTCGTCGATCACCTCTGCCCAGTCGCTGTCCTCCTCGAGGCCTTCTTCCAGGAAGTGGGACTGGCTTTCGGACCAGATGGGCGCGTCCTGGATGGCAACTTCGCTGGGCAGGGGCGAGTATTTTGCAACGAAATCCTCGATGCTTTTGGCGTCAGACGCCAGGCCAAGTTGTTCGAACAGGGTGCTGAGGGTGTGTTTGCTGGTATCCATGGACATTCGTCTCCCGATGACCGTTTGGCTGAATGAAATCAATGGCGTTTGCAGGTATTGTTCCCTGAAATGTAGCGGAACCCCTAAGGATATCCAGTGAAGGTTACCCTTGCCTTTTTACTATGCTGCCTGCTGGCGCTGTTTCAATCCCCGGTACGGGCGGAACCGCCACAAGCATCACCGGCCCCCGTGCTCGGCAAGCAGGAGCTGACCTGGCTGGAAGACCAGGAGCGTTTTCGCATTGGCCTGCGGAGTGACCAGGTGCCGCTGGTTTTCGATACCGGTAACGGTGTCCTGGCCGGGACCTACATTGATTACCTCGCCCGCCTGTCGGATAAGCTTGGCGTCACCATGGAGCCGGTTGTCCTGGAATCAGGGCGGGAAACCGGCCCTGTTCAGAGTGAGTTGGCAACCGATGCGGTTCTGACCACCCGGATGCCCGGAATGCCGGTGGTCCCCGGCCAACGCTTTACCGACCCGCTGATGTCCCTCACTTACGGCCTGTTCGTCAGCGCTGGCGATGCTGCCATTCGCACTCTGGCCGATCTGGAAGGCAGCCGGATTGCCGTGATCGCCGGTGATCCGAACCAATACCCCATTCTCGATCCGGTTGAAGAGTTCACGCCGGTTCCGGTTGGCAATGTCAGCGAAGCCGTCGGGCAGATTCTTTCCGGGCAGGCCGATGCTTTTCTCGCCCCAGTGCCTTTGGTTTCCGATTACCTGCAGTCGGCCATGGTGAACGGCATTGGTCTGTCGGTTCTGCTCGACAACAATACGGTGGATGTGGTGTTGCAGGTGGATACTGATCGGGATCGACTTTATCAGGTGCTGAACAGGGCCATTGCTGCGATCAGTCACCATGAACACCGCACCATCCGCCAGTCCTGGCTTCAGGCCGATCAGCCGGCGATGGAGCGAAGCGGGCTCGAGCTCTCTGAATCGGACATCGACTGGCTCAAGCGCCATCCTGATCTGAAGGTCGCTTTCCGCTCGGACTGGCCCCCGTTCGAATATACCCAGGATGGCAGGCCTACCGGCCTGGTTCCGGACTTGCTGACACGGCTCGAAACCGAGCTGAATGTCCGGTTTGCCCGTGCAGTGGCGGGGAGCCGCATGGAGGCTGAAGAACAGCTCCGATCGGGGAAGGTGGATATACTTCCGGGGTTGTCCCGCACACCGCGAACCGAAGACGCTTTTCTGTTTACGAGGGCCTATCTGACCGTGCCCATTGCCCTTGCTATCCGGGATGATGGTCGTTTTATCGGCGATCTTCGCGAACTCCGTAGCGAACGGGTGGGTGTGGTGAACCGGCATGCAGCCCATGACTATCTGCTGATTAACCATCCAAACCTGGACCTGTATCCGATGGATAGTGTGGAGGAAGGTCTTCTGGCGCTGTCCAATGGCGATCTGGACGTCATGGTTACTCACATTCCGGCGGTCAGTTACACCGTTGCAAGGCTGGGGTTGTCGAATCTCAGAATCACGAGTATCACGCCCTACCAGTACGATTTGAGGCTGGCCGTGCGCAAGGACAGTCCGGAACTCCACCGGGTGCTGAACAAGGCGCTGGGCAGTCTCGAGGCCAGCGAAACAGAGTCCATCTACAATCGCTGGATCCACCTGGATATCGAGCAGGAAACGGATTACACCGTGGTTCGGCGGGTGGTGCTGATTGCCATTCTGGTGGTGCTGATTTTCCTGTATTGGAACCGGAAACTTTCACGGGAGGTGGATGAGCGTATCCGTTCCGAGAATGCTCTGCGCCGGAGCGAGGACGAACTGCGCGCCGCCAAACTGGAAGCCGAACGACTGGCCCGGGAAGCGGAGGCGGCCAGCCTGGCAAAGAGTGAGTTCCTGGCCAACATGTCCCACGAAATCCGCACGCCGATGAACGCGGTGATTGGCTACAGCGATCTGCTCAGCAACAGTGTTACCGACCCGCAGCAACGGAACTACCTGGATGCTATCCGGGCGGGAAGCCGGAGCCTGCTGATGCTGATCAATGACATTCTGGACCTGTCCCGGATCGAAGCAGGAAAGATGAGGCTCGACTATTCCGCGGTGTCGGTGCGTCGTCTCCTGGACGATGTTCGCCATATCTTCGATCTGCGGGCCCGCGAGCAGGGCATCACTCTGGAAGTGAGTGTCGACTCACGTATGCCCGCTGCCATGATGCTGGACGAGACCCGTCTTCGGCAGGTCCTGTTCAACCTGGTCGGCAATGCCATCAAGTTTACCCATGATGGTGGTGTGACGGTTCGAGCCACCGCGAAGCCGCTCAAAAAACGATCCGACAGCGTGGAACATAGCACAGAGGCCCCGGAACGCCAGTTCTACAAACTGGTGGTTACGGTCAGCGATACCGGTATTGGCATTCCACCGGACCAGGTTGACCGGATCTTTGATGCCTTTGAGCAGCAGGAGGGGCAGAATACCCGGCGCTATGGTGGTACCGGTCTCGGATTGGCCATCAGCCGGAAACTGGCCCGGATGATGGGCGGGGAGCTGGAGGTGGAGAGTGAACCGGGCACAGGGTCGGTCTTTACGGTAACGCTGCCACGGGTAGAAGCGACGGTGGAGCAGGCGGAAGACGAGGGAGCGCCGAAGGAATCCGAACGACTGCTGGCCCAGACCCTCAGCATGCAGGAACGGGGTTGGCTCAGGGAACAGCTGGCGGCTGACTTCGGTGATGAGTGGGAGTCCGTCAGGGAAAGTGGCGATCCGGAACAGATGAAAGACTTTGCGCGACGGGTACTGGCCTGGGGCCAGCGGTTCCGCTCAAGGTCGGTGACGCGCTACGGGGAAAAGCTGCTGGCGGACGTTGAAGCGTTCAACCTGGATGCGGTCAACAGCGCCCTGGAAGCCTTCCCGAAACTGCTCGGCCGGGAAGAATGAGCTACAGGGCGCCTCAGAGGCAGTCGAACTGCGAACGACGGTCGAAAGCGACAGAGACCATGTCGTAGCCTGAATCGGACAGCTGTCGGATCAACTCGCGGTCCTTGAGCAGTGTCATGCAGACCTTGTGTACACTGGCCTGAAGTTGTTCCGATTCCATGTCATTCGACGCCAGTCGGAAATCGACAATCAGGTACTTCCGGTCAACCGCCGCGCTGGCAGGGATATCCTGTCGTTCAACGCTCTCGTAACCGATATAAGTCGCCTGGGCTTCCGGGAACACCCGGCTCATGAGCACGTCGAGGTTTTCACCATGAGCGAGAGGCGCCGACAGCAACAGGGCTGCGACGACGAGGCGAAGCGAATGTTTTATAGTCATTGGAGGCCACTCCCTGGTGACAATCCGGTCAGTCTGTAACCAAGTGTAAAGTTTGGTTACTGATGATTATTGCAGAGTCTGTCGCATTTTGCGCGATATGTGACATAAATTTTTCAATTGTTTGCACTCTCGATACAGTGATGGAGGGGGTCTCGGGCTCCCTGTGCGCGACACGATCAACTATGATGTAAAAAAGAAGGACGTTAAGAGGAAAACGCATGTTTCAGCTTGTCTTTAAAGGGGAATGCGTTCCCGGAACGGATCTGGAAACCGCGCGCAATAACGCCCGCACGCTGTTCAAGGCCTCGCTTGAGCAGGTCGACCGTATGTTCAGTGGTCAGCCGGTGGTTATTCGTAACAAGCTGGAAGAGGTTCAGGCCGAAAAGTACCGTGCGGTTCTGAGGAAGCACGGCATGGTCGCTTACGTCCAGCCGATGGCTGACGCCCGTCCTGCCTCCAATGCTGCACCCAAGCCCAGGCCTGCGGCGCCGGCAGACCAGCCCAATCAGCAGCAGGAGTCTGTAGCTCCTCCGGCGGAAGCAAAGCGCGGTGGAGTCCCCGAAACCGAACCCGGCGATCGCCTGCCGGTGGCGGGCGAAAAGGTGGATACCATTCTCTCCGGCTCCGGTCTGAGCCTGGATCCGGTCGGAGTCACCCTGGCAGAGAGTACCGAAGTGGAACCTCCCATGTTCCAGCATCTGGACGAGTGGAGTCTGGCGCCGCCCGGCAGTGACCTGGGCGTGGAGCGCGACCTGCCCCCGCCGGTGGTACCCGATGTGTCCCATCTCTCGCTGGCGGACGACGATTCCCCCGAGCGGAAATGAGCCAGCTGTGAATCGGCGCAACCGTTGGGCAACGATTGCGCCCTGGCTACTGACCGCGATCCTGCTTCTTCTGGCACCATTGGCGCCGGCTGAGGAACGCCTCCGGGTGGGGCTGGTGCTCAGCGGCGGTGGCGCCAAGGGGATGGCCCATGTGGGCGTGCTCAGGGTGCTGGAGGAAATGCGGATTCCCGTTGACCTTGTGGTAGGCACCAGTGCCGGTTCTGCGGTGGGCGCCCTTTATGCCAGTGGTATGCCGGTCAGTGACATCGAGCAGCGCTTTATCGAGATGGACTGGCTTTCCAGCTTTCGAGACGACCCTGGTCGAGTCTACAAACCGGTTCGGCGAAAGCAGGATGACTGGCGGTTTCCGGTGGTACCGGGAATTGGTGTTCGCGCCGATGGCCTGCATGTCGGTGGTGGGCTGATCGCCGGCCAGAACCTTGGGTTCATCCTCAACGAGTTGACGCGCAACGCTGCCCTGGTTGAGGATTTTGACCGGCTTCCCATTCCATTCCGGGCCGTTGCCACGGACCTGGAAACCGGCGAGCAGGTGGTTATCGGTGAGGGCAACCTGTCCGAGGCCATTCGGGCCAGCATGAGCATTCCAGGCGTTTATGCGCCAGTGGAGCGTAATGGCCAGCTGCTGGTGGACGGTGGCGTAGCCAATAACCTGCCAGTCAGCGTTGCACGGGAAATGGGCGCTGACGTCATCATCGCCATAGATATTACCGACAGCCTGATGCAGACCGACGAACTGCGGGGCGCCTTTTCCGTGGTCGGTCAGCTCACAACCATCATGACCCGACGAAACACCGATCAGCAGCTGGATTTGCTGGCTGAAGGTGATGTTCTGATACGACCGGACCTGGAAGGTTACACCTCTGCCGATTTCTACGATGCGCCGGTACTGTTTGAGCTGGGTGCCAGCACCGCCAGGGAGCATGGGGTCGAATTGCGGCCATTATCCGTCTCCCGCAAGGCGTGGGCAGCCTGGCGAGATAGCATAGCGGCGCAGGACGCCGGCGTAGAGATTATTTCACGCATCGACATCGAAGACAGTCGTCGGCTGGCCCGCGACTTTCTCAAAGAGCGAATCCGACAGAGAACCGGCGAGCCCCTGAATACCGCGCAGCTGGAGGCCGATCTCAAACGAATCTATGGCCTCGGTTACTACGAAATCGTGTCGTACTCCACGTCCTCGTCGCCCGACGGTACGGTTCTGACCATCCGTGTCCAGGAGAAGAGCTGGGGGCCAAACTACCTGTCTTTCGGACTCAACTATGAGGACAACTTTGACGGGGAGACCCGTTTCAATCTGGCCTCGTCGCTTCGCATGACCGAGTTGAACGCGCTGGGTGGGGAGTGGCAGACCGGTGTTCAGCTCGGCACCGAACCCTGGCTGCGCACCCAGTGGTATCAGCCCCTGGATTACGGCTATGAACGATTCCTGGTGCTCGGTGGCGAATATTCCCGGGATACCTTCAGCCAGTTCGACGCCTCGGGCACGCGAATAGCGGAGGTGGACGTGACCTTCCGAAAAGCGGATCTGGCTCTGGGTATGGAAATCGGCGGCAATGCCGAGATCCGGCTGATTTATGCCCGGGGCTATGCCACGGTGGATGAGCAGATCGGCCAGCCGGTGGCCCCTGAGGGGTCCGTGCATCAGGGTGGAATGGCCCTGCAACTGGTTCATGATTCGCTGGACGATACCTTTTTCCCGCGGGCTGGTGGCTTCGCCGGCCTTCGGGGGCGTTTTGAGCGAGAAGGTCTGGGATCCGACAGGGAATTCGATTCGGTAACCGGTCTGGCGTTGGGTACCGAGAGTTGGAAGGGGCTGACGTTGACCGGGCTGGTGTATGCCCATGCGGTAACCAAGGGTACGCCAGGCATTGAAAACGCGGTTCGCCTGGGAGGTTTTCGCCGCTTGTCGGCGTACGCGCCCGGCGAAATTACCGGAGACAATGCCCTGATGGTCTCCGCCTATGCCAGCCAGACGTTTGGTGGGCCACTTCTGCCCTGGTTCGTGGGTGCCGGATTCGAGGCGGGCAATGCCTGGTCTTCGCTGGATGCTGCCAGCTGGGACAGCTCGGTTAAATCCTCCAGTGTGTTTGCCGGTGTGGATACCTTTCTAGGCCCGGTACAACTGGCCGCCGCCTACAACAACGAGGACAATTGGACGGCCTACCTCAATATCGGTTTCTCGTTCACCCAGCTGTTTTACTGAGGCCCATCACGCGGTCTTGTTGCCGGTCTTTTCGATGGCGGTGAGAACCTGCTGACACTGTTGCAGAGCGAAGCGGTGCAGTATTTCCGCCAGGCGGTCTTCATCCCGGTCCTTGATCGCGCTGATGGATTGCTCCATGTGCGACAGGTTGTCTTCAAGCACCTGGTTGCCTCCCTGTTGGAAGGCGACGAAGGCACAGCGCTTGGCCGACGGCCAGAGGTCATCAATGGCGGAGACAATAAAGTAGTTGTCGGCATAGGCCAGCGATGCCTTGGTGTATTCAATGCCCAGTTCCAGGAAGGCCATCAGATCGTTTTTATCGTAGCAGGCCTTCATCTGGTCATAGAGACTTTCCAGCCTGGCCATATCATCAGCCTGCCAGTTGCGAACCAGCTTGCGGCCGGTGTGGGTGAGATACAGTTCCAGGGTTTCGTAGAGGCTGCGAACGAAAAACTCGTCCAGGGGTGTCACGAACGCACCCTTGCGCGGAACGTTGCGGACCAGGTGCCGCTTCTCCAGCAGCAACAGCCCTTCCCGGATGGATCCGTGGCTGACATCCATCTGCTTGGCCATGGCGCCCTCGTAGATCCGTTCTCCGGATCGGAGCTGGCCAAAGGCAATCAGATTCTCGATGTGGCGGGCGACCTGTTCGGTCAGTGTTTCTCTTGGTTTGAAGGCATTCATGGTGATCTGTCGCTACTGCGTACTGGCTGAATCGTGTAGGCATAGTCGCACATCGGCCATTCCGGAGCCAGTGATCGGAAAGTCTAGAGCAACGGTGCCAGCAGGCGGACTGCACGGCAAGCCAGGCGAAACAGTATGGAGCGGTCCTTGTAATCGCTTTCGGTCATCAGCCGGGAGCTGTCCAGATCCTGTTCCAGCATGGATTCTACGCTGCGAATGAAATGTGGTGCTGTGGTAATGGCGGAGATCTCGAAATTCAGTCGCATGGAGCGGTTATCCATATTGGCCGTTCCCACAGCCGCATAGCGATCATCCACCAGGATCACTTTCTGGTGCATGAAGCCCGGCTGGTAGCGATAGATGCCGATTCCGGTCTTGCAGGCCTGGACCAGGTAGGAGTAGGCGGCCAGACCGATCAGCCGGCTGTCTGATTTCTCCGGAATCAGGATCCTCACGTCAATGCCCCGAAGTGCCGCCAGTTGCAGCGCATTCATGATCTGGAAGTCCGGCACGAAGTAGGGCGAGGCGATCCAGAGCCGGGATCGGGCGTTGTTGATACAGTTCAGGAAGAACAGGGTACAGGTTTCCCAGGTGTCGGCCGGGCCTGTTGGTAGCATCAGCACCTCGTCATTCCCGGGCTGATTGGCGGCCGGCTCCCAGTCAAGGCTGGGAAAATCGTTGCTGGCCCAGTTCCAGTCCTCCAACCACGCCAGCTGCAAGCCGGTAACGGCCGGACCTTCAATCCGGCAATGGGTGTCGCGCCAGGGCTCCTGATCCATGGCGGTGCCAAGGTACTCGTCTCCCAGGTTGATGCCGCCCACAAAGCCGACCTTACCGTCGCAGACCAGCAGCTTGCGGTGGTTCCGGAAATTGATCTGAAACCGCCGCCTGCGGATGTTACCGTCCCCGAACGAGGCAACCCGGGCGCCGGCGGCGGCGAGCTGCTTCAAATAGTTCCTCGGTAGCCAGACGCTGCCAATGTCGTCATACAGAAACCAGACTTCCACCCCCTGGGCCAGTTTGCGTTCAAGAATCGATTTGATTCGACGGCCAACCCGGTCTGACCGCACGATGTAGAATTCCAGCAGGATGTAGTGCTCGGCGTCTTCCATGGCTTCGAACAGGGCGTCGAAGGTGGCTTCGCCGTCCCGCAACAGCGTGCATCGATTGCCGTCGGTAAACGGTTGGCGTCCCAGCCGGCAGAGCACCTGGAGTTCGTCTGTGAAACGGTCGCTGGTAGGGACCGGGATGGAGGTGGTCTGTTGCTCGAACCGGTTCAGCAGGTTGGTCAGTGACCGGTCTCCGAGACGACGAGCCTTCACGTAGCCACCGAAACGATTACGTCCGAACAGGACGAACATGGGGACCGCAACGTAAGGGACTGCGATCAGGCCAATGATCCAGGCGATGGCACCCTGGGTAGTGCGATAGGTCAGCAGAATGCGGTAGACGCAGGCGAATGCGCCCAGGTAAAGAATGCCAACGGCAATCGCAACCAGAGACAGGTCGTCCACTATCGCTCTCCTTTGCTGGTGTCCGGCTCCTGGTGTTCAGCCTCTGGGCTTGCCAGGTGTCTCGCACGGTACTCGGCCGGCGAGGTGCCGGTCCAGCGTTTGAACGCACGGCTGAAGGCGCTGAGTTCAGAGAAACCGAGCAGGAAGGCAATCTCGCCGAGGGCATACTGATCCCCCGCCACATACCTGAGCGCCTTGTCTTGCCGGACCTGTTCCACCAGGCCCTGAAAGCTCAGACCCTCCTTTTTGAGTTTTCGGTACAGAGTCTGTCGGCTCATGTGGCACTGCCGGGCCAGCGTGTCGGCATCAATCTTTTCGGTTGCCATCTGCTTTGATATCAGCCGGTGAATCTTGCGGCCAAAGGAGCGACGGCTCTGCAGCCTGGCCAGCAGGGAATTGACCTGTTTCAGCACGGCTGAATAGACATACGGGTTACGGCGGGGAATCGGATGCCCCAGGTGCCGGCTGTTGAAGGCGAGTCTGGTGATGCCGCAGTCAAACCGGACTGGCCCGCCGAGAAGCTTTTCGTATTCGTGCGCGTACACGGGCGCCGGGTGGGCAATTTCCACCCATTCGGCCTGAATGCCCGGGTGGATGAAATGACGGGTGCGGGTGATAGACGCGGCGAGGGTGCGGTCCATATCCTGCCGGCAGTAATGTTCGGCCCTGTCTGGCTGCCAGCATAGGATGGCCTGGTCAGCGGTCTGCTCGAAGCTCAGGAATACCGACTCATTAATCAGCCGATGCAGGCGGACATATTGGGTAACAGCCTCACCCAGTGTGTCGCAGTTGAAGAATACATGCCCCACCAGTCCCATCCGTTCCGGATCCACAACCTTGCCGGCATGCAGTCCAACGCCAGGGTCGCCCGTAACATACTCTGCGTGCTCCCAGAGCCGGTAGTGGGCATCCGCGGGGACTCGACGGTCCGGGTCGGTAAGTTCCGACATCGTCAGCCCGGTCAGTTGTTCAACGTGTGGGGCATTGAACACGCCCTGTCGCTCAAGGTAATGAACCAGTGCCAGCGTGCTTGAGGCAGCGACCAGGGGAGTGCTGGTGGAATCCGGTTGGGCAGATGTCACGGTATACGGCCTGATAGTTAACGAGCTGTCATGAGGACTGATACAAAATGTCAAGTGTATGCAACCGCCTGTCAACGGTCACCCGTGGCTTGAACGATAACATCAGGGTATCAGGTTGAAGCAATGGAAAGGCAATCAGGAGGTGTTTTATGGAACAGGAAATCTTTGTACCCCATACCGAGCTTGAGCGGAAAAACGTCATCGAGCTTGCAGAGTACCTGAACAGCATCTTCTATTGCTGATTTCTCAGGCTTAACGTCTATGACCTTCATGCCGGGCTTTGCCCGGCTTTTTTTCGTCTTCGGAAAATGATCGTCAATACCGGTACTTGCTCGCAAGGCTGGCAGTGGTAATGTATCCGGTTTGAGAACGCAGACCAATCCGGAGACTGACTGCCCATGACTGTTGAGCTGAATCACCGTATTACCGGCGAAGGCCCGCCCCTGGTCCTGTTGCATGGGCTGTTCGGATCCCTCGACAATCTTGGTGGCATCGCCCGCCGTCTCGAAGATCAGTGGCAGATCCACGCGTTGGACGAGCGGAACCACGGCAGCTCACCGCACACCGACACCATGGATTATCCTGCCATGGCGGCAGATGTACTTGCCTATATGGATGCACAGGGGCTGGATAAGGTCAGTCTGCTGGGTCACTCCATGGGCGGCAAGGTGGCTATGCAGGTCGCCTTGCAGGCTCCTGAGCGTGTGGACAGGCTGATCGTGGCGGACATTGCCCCGGTTAACTACAAGCCACGGCATGATGCCATTCTGGAAGGGTTGACCAGCATGGATCTGGCCGGTGTGCGTTCCCGACAGGATGCCGACAGACTGATGGCCGACTTCGTTGAAGAGCCGGGTGTGCGTCAGTTTCTCCTGAAGAACCTCGAGCGGATTCCCCGGGAAGAGCAGCAGGAGGGTGGGCCGGTGTTTCGCTGGCGGCTGAACCTGCCGGTTATTGATGCGTGCTACGGGAATCTGGCCAGAGCGCCCGAGGGCGCTGGCCCCTTCGAGGGCCCTGTGCTGTTTCTCAAGGGAGCCGACTCCGCCTACATCCAGGAAAAACACAGGGATGATATTCAGCGACTGTTTCCGCGGGCGCAGTTGCGTATTATCCAGGGTACCGGCCACTGGCTTCACGCAGAAAAGGCCGACTCGTTTGCTGCCCTGTGCCGCCGTTTCCTCAGTGCCGAAGACTGACAGCGCTCGTGTCAGGTATTTTCCTGCCCACCGGCCGGTCTGCTAAGGTAACTCAAACGCTGACACACGGAATTGATAGAACAACAGGCGGGCAGAGTGTATGAAATGGATGGTGGGGTTGCTGGTTGTTTTCCTGCTATTGGGCAGCTTCCTGCTGACACCTTCGCCTGTTGACAGTAAAGCGTGGAGTCCGCCCTCACCGCCGCCCCTCACCGGACCCATTGCGCCGAACGAGAGATTGAGGTTGGCGGACCTGCTGGCCCGCGGCCAGGTGTACGGTCCCGAGGATACGGCCGTCAGTGAGGATGGTGTGCTCTACACCGGCACCCAGGATGGTTACATCGTGCGGGTGTTCCCGGATGGTCGGGTTGAAAACTGGTTGTCCACCGATGGCCGGCCGTTGGGCATGGTGTTTGATAAGCAGGGTAACCTGATTGTGGCGGATTCCTGGCGGGGGCTGCTTTCGATCACTCCTGAAGGAGAGATTACCGTATTGGCCCGGGAAGCAGAGGGTACGCTGTTCCGGTTTACCGATGATGTCGATATTGCCGATGACGGACGAATTTACTTCACCGACGCCAGCTCGAAATTCCGTCAGCCGGAATACCTGCTGGATCTGCTGGAAATGCGCCCCCACGGCCGTTTGCTGCGCTACTCCCCGAAAACCGGCAAGGCCGAAGTCCTCCTGGCCAACCTGCATTTTGCCAATGGCGTTGCGGTGTCTCCTGCAGGTGACTACGTGCTGGTTAACGAAACCTGGAAATATCGCATCCTGAGGTACTGGATTCACGGACCCAAAGCCGGGCAGGCAGAGGTGTTTGCCGACAATCTGCCCGGTTTTCCCGATAACCTGGCGGTGGATGAGCAGGGCCGCTACTGGGTCGCATTTCCTACCCTGCGCAATCATAAAGTGGATGCCATGCACCCACGGCCCTGGCTCAAGGATCTGGTGGCAAAGCTGCCTGACAGCCTGAAGCCCACCCCGCAGGAATATGGTCTGGTGATCGCCTTCGACCGGGACGGCAAGGTTATTACCAGCCTCCATGACACCCGGGGAACCCATTTGCAGGAGATTACTTCGGTGAACCCCCACGATGGCAAGCTGTACTTTGGTTCACTTCACAATGATCGTATTGGCCGGCTACCGTTGCAGGCCATTCCCGGTCTCGGAGAAAGCAACTGATGCAGCAGCACGACATTGCCTGGGATCTGCCCGCGCCTTTCACCATTGATATTACGGTGCGCGCTGAGGATACCGACAGGCTCGGACATGCCAATAACGTTGTCTATGTGCGCTGGCTTGAAGACGTCAGTTGGGCCCACATAGAGAGTCTGGGAATGACCTGGGCCCTGCATGAGAAAACCGGCAAGGCGATGGCCATCACCCGCACGGAGATCGATTACCTGGCCTCGGCCAATACCGGGGACCAACTGGTGTTGGGAACCTGGCTGACCGACTACGACGGTCGTTTCCGGTCTGCCCGGCAGTTCCAGCTGGTGCGTCCGTCGGATGGCAAAACCCTGGTCAGGGCGGTGTCCACTCACGCCTGTGTTGATATGAAAAGCCAGCGGCCCGCCCGCGCGCCGAAAGAATTTGCCGAGATCCTCGGCTCTGCTGTTGTGGCCGGAGGCAAGGGGCTCTAGGTCCCCCGAGCACTTTTGTGCTTTACTTCAGCTAGTCTTGTTCAAAGCCAATCCCGTTTAACCTGTTGTCCGGAGATCCCCATGGAAAATACTGCTGATCAGAATGCTGAAGCCACAATGCGCCATGTGATCTACGATCGATTTGGGGAGCGTGATGTCCTGCAGGTGGTAGAGGCTGACGTACCCGTTCCCGGAGACGAACAGGTGCTGGTCCGGGTGCACGGAGCCGGTCTCAATCCCATTGACTGGAAAACCCGGAAGGGGTTGGGGTTTGCGGCCAGGCAGATCGAGAATTCGTTGCCCTGGACACCAGGATACGACGTGGCCGGTGAGGTTGTCGGGGTTGGTGCCAACGTGACCACCCTTGCGCCCGGCGATCGGGTCATGGGGATGGTGGGATTTCCGGCCGGCGGTGGCGGTTATGCGCAGTACGCCCTGGCGGCGGCTGATGAGTTGGCTATCGTGCCGGAAGAGTTGGACCTGGTGTCTGCCGGTGCCTTGCCCCTCGCGGCGCTGACGGCTTGGCAGGCGCTGTTTGAAATGGCGAAACTGGAGTCTGGCCAAAAGATTCTGATCCACGCCGGCGCCGGTGGCGTTGGGCATTTTGCGGTTCAGTTTGCACTGGAGCGCGGTGCCCATGTCATCGCCACCGCTTCGGCCGGCAACCGGGATTTCCTGGCGGAACTCGGGGTGCACGAAGTGATTGACTACCGCACCACGGATATCGGCGAGGAATGCTATGGCCTGGACGTGGTGCTGGATCTGGTGGGCGGCGATACGGGTAAGCGCTCACTACACACCCTGGGTGAGCACGGAGTCCTTGTTACCATCCCCACCGTTACCGCCGATGACATCATCAGTGCGGCGGAGGAAATGGGATTACGCGCTCACGGAATGACGGTGCGTCCCGACATTTTTCACCTGGATGAGATTGCCGAGCTGATCGAGGACGGTGACGTCAAGGTGCACATCGAGAAGGCCTTTTCGCTTGAGGATGTTGCGCAGGCCCACGAACTGCTTGAAGGTGGGCACGTGCGCGGCAAACTGGTGCTAGATTGTCGATGAAGGATTTTCCCCGGCCGGTGCATCCTCGCCGGCTGATGGCTGTTCGGCTTCTTTCTCCTTGCGTTCCTTTCTGGCCTGGGGTGGTACCAGGCTGATCAGGATCCAGTCGTTTTCCGGCTTCAGGTCTTTCATGCTGCAAACCGGAGCGACGTGTTCCTTGCTGTCGAAGGTGAACAGTACCAGGGCCTGGTTCTGGTATTTGTTCAGGAACTCCTCGTAACCAAACTCTTCACTCAGTTGCGTGGTCTTCACCGTGAAGCCCTGACTCACCAGACTGGCCAGCTTGGCGTAGCTGACGCCGTCAAACAGGCCTCTGGTCATCTGGATCTTTTCAGCCGTCTGGTGGCGCGCCTTCTGGTCCTGATCACCCTCTGCCAGACTGAACACACACTTGTTTCCGAACCAGTCCAGGAAGTGGTAGGTGGCCAGGGAATTCATGTGCTTGTAGGGGGAGATGACCAGCAGCTTGCCGATGCCGGTGAGATCCAGGTGGGTCGACGCGTGCTCAGACACGGGGTTGCCGAAGTAAACCTGCAGGTTTTCCATGCGGGCCTGGCGTACGTTCTCCCAGTTGGTATCGGCCAGGGTCACCGGCACCTCATACTTTTTCAGGGCCGTGCCAATCATCCGGGCCACCGGGTTTGCACCCAGAATCAGGAAGCCGTATTCCGCCGGTTCCGCGACTCTCAGCAGGCGGGCTATCGGCCGGGCTGTCAGGCTTTGCAGGGTGACGGTGGCGATGATCAGCATGAAGACCAGGGGTACCAGAGCACCGGCGCTTTCATAGCCAAGCTTTTGCAACTGGAATGCGAACAGCGCCGACACCGCCGCGGCAACAATGCCCCGGGGGGCAATCCAGCTAAGGAAGAGCTTTTCGCGCCAGTTCAGGCTTGTACCGATGGCAGACAGGAAAATGCTCAGCGGACGGGCTACCAGCATCAGCAGGGCCAGCACGGCCACCAGGCCCCAGCCCAGCTCGGCAATGGCGGCAAACTCAACCCGTGCTGCCAGGATGATGAACAGGGCGGATATCAGCAGAACGCTCAGGGATTCCTTGAACTCCAGAATGCTCTCGATGGGCACCTGCTTCATGTTTGCCATCCAGATGCCCATTACAGTGACCGTCAACAGGCCTGACTCATGGGCCAATTCGTTGGAGATGGCGTAAACGCCGAGCATAAAGGTGAGGGTGCCGGCGTTATGCAGATACTGGGGAATCCAGTGCTTGCGCAACACGATGCCATTGAGATACCCGGCAATGGCACCAATCAGGAAACCCACCGCCAGGGTCTTGCCGAAGATATAGAGCGAGTGGCCAAACACGTTGCCCTGTCCCCAGGAGACAATCCCTTCGAACACCAGAACCGCCAGCAGAGCCCCGACGGGGTCAATGATGATCCCTTCCCAGCGAAGGATGTTGGCCAGTTTCGAATCCGGCCGAACCGAGCGCAGCAGCGGTGCGATTACGGTGGGCCCGGTAACGATGGAAATGGCGCCAAATAGCAGGGCAACAGCCCAGGAAACGTCCAGAAGCCAGCGTGCAGCCAGGGTGCCGATGATGCAGGTGACAATCGAGCCCACAGGAATCAGGTTGCGGACCATCTTGCCGTGGCCGCGTATTTCTTCGTAACGCAGGGTCAGGCTGCCCTCGAACAGGATGATGGCAACCGCCAGGGAAATAACCGGGAACAGCAGGTCGCCAAAAACCACTTCCGGGGCCAAAAAGCCCAGGACAGGCCCGGCGGCAATGCCACCTGCCAGCAGGAACAGGATCGCCGGCATGCGGACGCGCCAGGCAAGCCACTGGCAGAAAAGTGAGAGAACGCCAATGCTGGCAAGAAGCAGGACAGTACTGACTGGCATATTGGTTTCAGTTCCGTTGATCTATTGGTTGGCGCGTCTGGCGATCCGATTCAGAAGTCGGGAGGCCGCAAAAAAACCGAAGCTGGCGGTTACCGGACTGGCGGCGCCAAAGCCTGAGGCGCAATCCAGTCTTACCGGGCCGTCGGTGGCCGGTTTCTGAAGGCAGACTTCGCCGTCACCGGCAGGATACGTCAGCTGCTCAAGGGAGTATACGGCCTCAATACCAAAGCGACGCTTCGGGTTCCGGGAAAAACCGTATTCCCGGCGCAGCAGGTTGCGTACTTTGGCCAAAAGTGGGTCTTGGGTGGTTTTGCTCAGATCCGCCACCTGAATCTGGGTTGGGTCGATCTGCCCACCAGCGCCGCCGGCACAGACCAGTGGAATCTTCCGGCGCTGGCAGTGGGCAATCAGGGCAGCCTTGGCCTTGACGCTGTCGATGGCGTCGACCACCCCGGTCATGTCCCCGGTGATCAGCTCGCTGACATTCTTGGTGGTCAGGAAGCCGAAATGCACCTGAATGTTTGCCGCCGGGTTGATCGCCCGCAACCGGTCTGCCATGGCATCGGTCTTGGTGCGCCCGTATTGGCCTTCAAGGGCATGGAGCTGGCGGTTGGTGTTGGATACACAGACATCGTCCATGTCGATCAGCGTGATTGTGCCAATGCCGCTTCTGGCCAGGGCTTCCGCGGCCCACGACCCGACACCACCAAGCCCGACCACGGTCACATGGCTGCTACGAAAGGCTTCCAGGGCACGGCGTCCATAGAGTCGTTCGATACCGCCAAAGCGGAAAGCGTAATCGTCGGCGTTCATGGTGTCCCCGTGTTGGTCCGTTCAAAAGCCGGACAAAATCAAAGAGCGCAATTGTAACCCAGTGACCGCACAGACAAAAAAGTGGCCATAAAAAAAGCCACGCAGGGCGTGGCTTTCAAAATACCCAGTCCGACGGGGAGCTGGGCAGGACTAGTTCAGAGACACTAATCAACGTGATCATTATCAAGTCTCGGAGTGTCGCGCTGAAGGTCACAAGCTGTCATTGATCGGTCATTTCCGGCCAGAGTGTCTGGTCTCTGGCCGGAATAGGGATCACGCGGCCCAGTGATCGTCCGAGAACGCCATCAGGCTGTCCTTGCCACTCTGGATATCACCCAGCAGCCAGTCCACTTCCGGCAGCAGCTTTTCAAAGTAGAAGCGTGCAGACACTACCTTGCTTTCCAGCAGCGGCTTGTTGCCCTCGCCCGCGGCAAGCTGTTCGTTGGCCACGTTGGCCATCCGGGACCAGAGGTAGCCGATCACGGTCAGTGCCATAAGGCGCAGATACGGCGTGGCGGCAGCGCCCGCCTGCTCCGGATCCTTCGGTGCATTGGTGGCCAGCCACATGGTGGCGGTTTCCAGCGCTTTCATGGCGTTTTTCAGTTCTTCCCGGTGCGGCGCCTCCGGATTGTCCTTGAGGTATCCGCTCAGGGTTCCGAACAGGGTGCGCACCAGTTGGCCGCCTTTCAGGCTCAGCTTGCGGCCCACGAGGTCCATGGCCTGAATGCCGTTGGTGCCCTCGTAAATCCTGGCAATCCGGCCATCCCGTACCAGTTGTTCCAGTGGCCAGTCAGTGGTGAAGCCGGAACCACCCAGTACCTGTAGCCCGGTGTTGGCGTTGTTGAAGCCCTCGTCCGTAAGGAAGGATTTCACGACCGGTGTAAGCAACTGAACCAGGTCATCGGCGGACTCCCGGACGGTTTCGTCCGGATGGGCAACCGACAGATCCAGCTGGTGTCCTGCGAACAGGGCCAGGGCGCGCATGCCCTCGTTAAGAACTTTCTGCCGCATCAGCATCCGGCGCACATCCGGGTGTACGATGATCGGGTCAGCGGGGCCGTCGGGGTTCTTCGGGCCACTCAATGAACGGCTCTGCAAACGCTCACGGGCAAAGCCGAGACTTTCCTGGTAAGCCATTTCCGCCAGGCCGAGACCCTGCATGCCCACCATCAGGCGCGCTTCGTTCATCATGGTGAACATGGCACGCATTCCGTCGTTCGGCTCGCCGACAAGCCAGCCCTTGGCGCCTTCAAAGTTCATGACGCAGGTGGCGGAGCCCTTGATACCCATCTTGTGCTCAAGGCCGCCGCAGAACGCCGGGTTGCGCTCACCGGATTCGGGCAGGAACTTGGGCACCACAAACAGCGAAATGCCTTTGGTGGTATCAGGTGCCCCAGGTAGTTTGGCCAGCACCAGATGCACGATGTTGTCCACCAGGTCGTGCTCGCCACCGGTAATCCAGATCTTGGTACCTTTTATGGCGTAGCTGCCGTCATCGTTCGGCGTCGCGCGGGTGCGAATCAGACCCAGATCAGTGCCGCACTGGGGTTCGGTCAGGCACATGGTGCCGGTCCACTCGCCGGAGATCAGTTTTTCCAGGTAGACCTTTTTCAGTTCGTCGGAGCCGTGCGCATGCAGGGCACTGATGGCGCCGTGGGTCAGGCCGGGGTACATGCCCAGCGAAAGATTGGTGGAACAGACCATCTCGTCCACCACAAACTTCAGGGTGTGGGGCAGGCCCTGGCCGCCGTATTCAAGTGGCGCGTCCAGCGCGGTCCAGCCGCCCTCAACGAATTTTTTGTAGGCGTCCTTGAAGCAGTCCGGAGTTGTCACTGAGCGGGTTTCCGGGTCGTAGGTGCAGCCCTCCCGGTCGCCTGCCTGGTTGGTGGGCTGGATGACTTCCGCAGCGAGTTTGCCGGCCTCGTCAATAACCGCAGAAATCAGATCCGGAGTGGCATCGGCGTATTTTTCCAGCTCATGCAGCCGGTCTGCGCCCAATACATCAAACAACAGAAAGCGAAGGTCATTCGCCGGAGCCTGGTATTGCATGGATACTCTCCTACGTGCGCTTTTTAATGGGGTTCTGCGCGGAATGGCAGGACCCCGAAGATGATTTGAACACTGGTTTCATACGGTTGTTTTAATTTGCTGGTTCACCGTTTTGCAGTCTGGATGACAGAATTTTCGTATGTCCTCCGGAACGCAGGAGGTTTTTCATGAAACGAGTAGTGATAGCCGGGGTTTCCGGCGCCATTGGGGGCGCTCTGGCCGCGCAATTGATCGAACGGGATTCGCAGATCCGTGTGATCGGCTTGTGTCGTGAGCCGGAGAAGGCGCCGGAGGTTTTGCGGGCCCATGAGCGAAGTACAGTGTTGCCATGGGATGCGCAGGATGCGGAATCGCCAGCGGCTGTTGCAAAGGCACTGGACTCGTTGCTGGACCGAAAGGAAGGTATTGATGGTTTCATCTATGCCGCCGGCTTGCTCCACGGGCCGGAGATGTTCCCGGAGAAGCGGCTTGAGGATCTGGACGCCGGGAGCATGGCGCGAGCGTTTGCCGTGAACGCAACCGGGTTCGGGTTACTCTCTCAGGCACTGTTGCCGTGGCTCCGTCACCGGGAGTTCAAGCGGGTGGCGGCGATTTCCGCAAAAGTCGGATCGATTACCGATAACGGATTCGGAGGCTGGTACGCCTATCGCAGTTCCAAGGCGGCACTGAACATGCTGGTGCGAAACCTGTCCATCGAGTTGCCCCGACGGTGCAAACCGCTCGCCTGCGTGTCCCTGCATCCGGGCACCACCGAATCGGCGTTAAGCGAACCGTTCAGTCAATCCCTTGCAAAGCTGAAAGTGCATACTCCTGACGAAACGGCCGCCAACCTGCTGGCGGTACTCGACAGCGTTGAGGAGCACGATAACGGGCGGTTTCTTAGTTGGGATGGTTCGGAATTGCCCTGGTAATCGGGGGTACTGCTGGTTCAGCCAAGAAAAAAGGGGCGATGATCAATCGCCCCTTTTTTTACGTTCTGTAAAAGTCGGTGCAGCATCACCGGATGAACGGGTTGAGCATCCGCGTAAACGTGCCGGTGAGCTTGACCGGGGCACTGAGCACAGACAGGGTAATACAGTCTTCACAACCAACCGCAACCGGCTTGTGCTCGTCTTGGTCGGTCAATACCACGAAGTCCCACTGATTGAACACACCTTTCTGGTCAGCAAATGCGCCCTGCAGAACGATGGTTGTTTCCTCGCCACGATGGGTGTGTGCCGGAGCTTTCCCGCCTGCAGCGAGTTTTTGGAGAACAACCTGCTTTTTCTGCCCGGGGAACCGGTCCGTAATGTCCAGCACACTCACATCCCCAAGCTGACGTTTCCACGGCAAACTGTTGAGGTCTTCGCCAAGAAGCTTCTGAAGCGCGCTTACCCTTGGGACGGCAGGTGCTGCAGGCTCAACTGACGGCTCACTGTCGATCTTTGAAAGGATGTTGTCGAACATGCTCTCAGAGACAGTGACCTTCGGTTGCTGTTCCATCATCACAGCACCCAGACTGTCCAGCGTGTCCACACGGCTGCGGCAGTGAGAACACTTGTCCAGGTGGAGCTTGATGCACAGAGCATGGGGCTCGCTCAGGTTACCTGCGCTGTACTCCATCAGGCTCAGGCTGTCGGGGTGGTGCCGTGTCATACGTTCTGGTCCTGCAGTATCACTTTCAGTTTGTTCAATGCCAGCCGCACCCGGCTTTTGACGGTGCCGAGCGGGATGTCCAGCTCGTCCGCCACCATCTGATGCGACTTGTTTTCCATATACACCTTGGCGATCACCGTGATCTGTTCTTCCGGCAGGTGACTCAGGGATTCCCTGATGCGCCTCTCCGACATAAGACGGTGCAATGACGTGACCGGCTCGTTCTCGTTTTCACCAGGAATCTGCCAAAGGTCTTCTGTCTCAACCGGCATTTCGGCGCTGGTGCGCTGCATCTTTCTCAACATGTCGATGCGCTGGTTACGAGCGATGGTGAAAATCCAGGTGGAAGCAGCGGCCTTGCGCCAATCGTAGAGGCAAGAACGCCTCCAGATGGATACAAATACCTCTTGCACGAGCTCTTCCGCGTGGCTTGCCAGGCCGTTGGCCATTGCGTAGTACTTGATTTGCGGGCCAAAATGCTCGAACAGCGCGTGATATGCTTCGCGATCCTGGTTCTTACCCACTTTCTGCAGCATCTGGCTCCAGGGGTCTTTTCGGCCCTCAGAGCTGGCTGGCTTTTGATCCAGTGTGGTCACCGGACGCTCCTTGACAGTCGCATGATTTGAGCTTGTTCTGGTCATCATTCTATGCACTCGTCCCGGGTTTGTCAGTGTCAATGTTTACGGATCGGTTTGCCCGGTGGATCAGCCAGTTTGAAAAAAATCAGAAATCTGGCGCCAGCGACGGTCACCGGTCGTCTCGTCGGTGATTGCCGGAACCCGTAGGGCGGTCTAGTCTGGACAAGACACCGATACCGGAAGACCATCTCCCATGAATGCACCCGGCATTACCGGAAACCTGCCCGTTATCCGGGCTCACTATGCGGACATTCTCTGCCAGTTGGCGGAGGACCGTGGGCTGCAACGGTCCCGGTTATTGGCGGCCTCCGGAATCCGGCCTTCCATGCTTGGTCACCCGGAGAATTTCATTACCGTTGATCAGTTCAGCGCCCTGTGTCGTGAAAGTCTGGTCCAAAGCCGCGATCCGGCCCTCGGGCTTGAATACGGCAAACGACTGAAATTCACCACCCACGGCTCCCTTGCCCAGGCCGCCATCAGTTGCGACACCCTCGAGCAGGCGCTGACGGTGTTGATCAAATATTTCCAGATCCGTTTTGTTTACATGAAGCTGTCTTTCTTCGTGGAGGGCCGCGAGGCGGTGATACAGCTGGATCTTGCCCACAGCATCGAAGACCTGTACCGGTTCAATGTTGATGTGGTGATGGCGTCGTTGATGGACGTAAATCTTTTGCTGTTCGGACACCGGCTTCTGGATGGCGGGCGCTGCCTTCTGGATTTCCCGGAGCCTGAAAATGCAGCCGTCTATCGCCAACTGTTCGGTAGTCAGATCTCCTTCGCCAGCGGCGTGAATCAGCTTCGGTTCAAGCGGGTTTTTCTTGATTCGCCCATGTCTCTTTCGAACCCGGTGACCCGTCGGATTGCCGAGGCCCAGTGTGAAGAGGAAATGCGGTTCATAGAGGGCGCTACGTCGGTCTCGGACCGGGTAATACGCCTTCTCGAAACCGGGCGGAGCCAGCGTTTACCGGCGCTGGAGGAAGTGGCCGAGCACCTGAAGATGTCCACAAGGACGCTGCGCCGGCAGCTGGCAGCCGAAGGGGTTCGGTTCCAACAGCTGCAGGACTCGCTCCGACATCGCCGTGCCCTGGACCTGCTGCGGCGTAATGAGTTGACGATCGACGAGATTGCCGAGGCTCTCGGCTACAGTGATCCCTCCAACTTTGGCCGGGCCTTTCGCAAGTGGGAGGGCGTTGCCCCGAGCGCCTGGCGTCGGGGACGCCAGAAACTCTGACTCTGGTTATTCTTCCAGATAGGTGTAGCCATCCAGACCGGCGGCGAGCTCTGTCATCAGTGCTGACTGGGTCTCTGGTGCCATGCCAGAGGTGGCGAACTTGCTTCGATAGGCATCCATCAACGTATCCGGCTCGAAGTTCACATAGCGCAATACCTTGGCCACGGTATCGCCGTCGATGGGATCGCTGATCTGGTAGCCACTATCTGCCGTCAGGCGCACATCCACAGAATGGGTGTCGCCAAACAGGTTGTGCATGTCGCCTAGAATCTCCTGATAGGCGCCGGTCATGAAAAAGCCCATAAGCAGCGGCTCACCGGCCTTTTCCTCGGGCAGGGGCAGGGTGGTCTCGGTGCCCTGGCCATCCACGTATCGGTCGATGCGTCCGTCAGAATCGCAGGTGATGTCCTGGATGACTGCCCGTCGGTTCAGGGGGCGGTCGAGGCCATTGATCGGCATAACCGGGAAGATCTGGTCGATGCCCCAGACGTCGGGCAGTGACTGGAACAGGGAGAAGTTCACGAACAGCTTCTCCGCCAGTTTCTCGTTGAGCTCGTCGATGATTTCCCGGTGGGCGCGATTGCTGCTGTCCAGTTGATCCCGCAGCAGTCGGCAACAGCGGGTGTATAGCGTTTCGGCATCGGCCCGTTCCTGCAGCGAGAGCACCCCGTGGGCAAACTGGGCATGAACATCGGCCATGGCGTGCAGCACGTCATGGTAGATCTCTGCCAGCGAGCGCGGGGTGTTGGCATCCTGCAGGCTTTCAAGGTCGCGCCAGAGGTCGTGCAATGGTGCCGACGCCGCATCGTCCGGCTGCTCCGGCGACCGGTTTTCCGGCGCTTCGCGGTCAATCACGTTGGTCACCAGCACCGAATGGTGGGCGGTCAGGGCGCGCCCGGATTCGCTGATCAGGTCCGGATGGGGAATGCCATGGCGATCGCATTCGGCCTGGAGTACGTGCACGACATTGTAGGCGTACTCGTACACGCTGTAGTTCATGGAGCAGCTGCTGCGGGAGCGAGTGCCCTCGTAGTCTACGCCCAGGCCACCGCCGATATCCACGGTGTCCACGGGGGCGCCCATCTGACGCAACTCGCTGTAAAAGCGGGCGCATTCCCTGAGCCCGGTCTGGATATCCCGGATATTGGCGATCTGGGAGCCAAGGTGGAAATGCAGCAACTGCAGGGTATGGAGCGCTCCTGCGTCACGCAGTGTGTTGACGACATCCAGCACCTGGCTGGCAGACAGGCCGAATTTGGACTTCTCACCACCCGTGTTCTGCCAGTTGCCTTTGCCGATGGTCGCAAGTCGCGCGCGCACCCCGATCAGCGGCGATACGCCGAGGCGCTCCGCTTCCTCCAGGATCAGTGGCAGTTCCGACTTTTTCTCAACGACGATGAACACCCGGTGGCCCAGGGTCTGGCCAATCAGGGCCAGGCGAATATACTCCCGATCCTTGTAGCCGTTGCAGACGATCACCGATCCTGGTTGCTGTGACATCGCCAGCACCGCCATCAGCTCCGGTTTGCTGCCCGCTTCGAGGCCGATCTGGCCTTTCGTGGCGGCCGGCTCGGTGGCCAGCAGTTCCTCGACCACGCGTCGCTGCTGGTTAACCTTGATCGGATAAACCGCCGTGTAGCGTCCCTGGTAGGCGTGCTCTCCTGCGACCTTGTTAAAGGCATTGCACAGTTTGTTGACCCGGTCGTGCAGGATATCAACGAAGCGAACCAGCACCGGCAGTTGAACGCCGGAGTCGGTGAGAGCCCGGGTCAACTCCGGCAGGTTGATTCGGGCGTCGCTGTGGCCGCGATCCGGGCGGATCAATACCTCGCCCTGATCATTGACACCGATGTAGCCATCGCTCCAGTGGGCAATGTTGTAGACCTTGTGGGCCGGGGTGGCGCTGGCTTCGTTCATGCTTGCTATCCTGTCAGGAAACACTGGCCGCCATTGTATGGATTCCCACTCCGGGCTAAAAGCACCCGGTGCGGAAAAAACCTGGCCATTCACCGCGATTATCGCTTTAGCTCACGAGGGGGCACCCCTACAATACACCCTTTCAATTCAGCCCATGGCCCACAGCGGGAGGCAAGACATGACAGCACTCAACGACGGCTGGTTTACCGAGGTATTCCAGGACCAGGGGACGGCGTTTTCCCTGCAGGTGAAAAGGAAGCTGCATGAGGAGCAGACACCGTTCCAGAAACTGGAAATCTACGAGACCGAGACCTTCGGTAACCTGATGGTTCTGGATGGCTGCGTGATGCTGACCACCCGCGATAATTTCCTGTATCACGAGATGATGACCCATCCGGCCCTGTTCACTCATCGGGATCCCAGAAAGGTGGTCATTGTCGGCGGCGGTGACTGCGGCACCCTGAAAGAGGTGCTCAAACATCCGGGCGTCGAAGAAGCCTGGCAGGTGGAAATCGACGAGCGCGTCACCCGTATGTCAGAGAAGTATTTCCCGGAGCTGTGCGAAGCGAACAGTGATCCGCGCGCCAATTTCTTCTTCGGGGATGGCATCCAGTGGATGCGGGACATTGAGCCGAACAGTGTCGACCTGATCATCATCGACAGCACCGACCCGGTCGGTCCCGCCGAAGGCCTGTTTGCCCTGGATTTCTACCGCGATGCCATGCTGGCGCTGCGTGAAGGTGGCATCATTGTCCAGCAGAGTGAATCACCGCTGCTGCACACCCACAGCATCATCAAAGGCATTCACGAGGACATGCGAAAAGCGGGATTCGAGCACGTGCAGACCTTGCCATTCCCGCAGCCGGTCTATCCGACCGGCTGGTGGAGTTGCACCATGGCCAGCAAGGAGAACCCGGTCAAATACTTCCGTGAGGAAGATGCCAACAATCGGCCATTCGTCACCCGCTATTACAATGCCGGCGTGCATCGGGGTGCGTTGGCAATGCCTCAGTTCATGGTGGACGCACTGGAAGATGAGGTTCGACCGCAAGAAGCCTGAGTAAGGTCTGCAAACAAAAAAAGGGGCGCCAGATGGCGCCCCTTTTTTCGTGCTTCGTGTCAGGGTTTACTGCTTGCCGCTGACAAACTCCGGATAGGCTTCCATGCCGCACTCGGACAGATCCACACCTTCGTACTCGTCTTCTTCGCTGACCCGAATGCCCATGACGGCTTTCAGGATGCTCCAGACGATCAGGCTGGTAACGAATACCCAGACGAAGATGGTGAGCATGCCGACCAGCTGACCCATGAAGGTAGCGTCTGCGTCGGACAGGAGAACCGCGAAGATACCCCAGATACCAACCACGCCGTGCACAGAGATGGCACCGACCGGATCGTCAATGCGCAGCTTGTCCATGGTCACGATGGAGAACACAACCAGGGTGCCGCCGATGGCGCCAATGATGGTGGCGAGCAGGGGAGACGGGTCCGCCGGCTCGGCAGTGACGGCAACCAGGCCAGCCAGGGCGCCGTTCAGAGCCATGGTCAGATCGGCCTTGCCGAACATCAGGCGAGCTACGATCAGGGCAGCAATCAGGCCACCGGCTGCAGCCGCGTTGGTGTTCAGGAACACGTTGGCCACTTCATTGGCAACACCGATGCCACCCAGCTTCAGGGTAGAGCCGCCGTTAAAGCCGAACCAGCCCATCCACAGGATGAAGGTACCAAGCGTTGCCAGGGGCAGGTTGGCACCCGGGAAGGCGCGGATTTCGCCTTTGGCGCCGTACTTGCCTTTACGGGCACCCAGGAGGAGTACGCCAGCGAGGGCTGCTGCTGCACCGGCCATGTGAACGATACCGGAACCGGCGTAGTCACTGTAGCTCAGCTCGTACATGCCGAATACTGCGTCGCCGTTCCAGGTCCAGGAACCCTGCATCGGGTAGATGAAACCACACATAACGACGGCAAAAGCCAGGAAGGCCCAGAGCTTCATGCGCTCGGCCACGGCACCGGAAACGATGGACATGGCAGTCGCAACGAAGACAACCTGGAAGAAGAAGTCGGAAGCGCCGCTGTACTCACCCATGTCGCTGAAACCAGCTTCGGTAGAGGCTGCAATGACACCGGCAATGGCTGCGTCGTCCATCTCGGCCACAGTTGTGACGCCGCTCAGGAAGATACCACCGTCGTACATGATGTCGTAACCAACGATCAGGTACATGGTACAGGCGACCGCAAACAGGGCCACGTTCTTGGTCAGGATTTCGGTGGTGTTCTTGGCACGCACCAGGCCGGCTTCCAGCATGGCAAAGCCAGCGGCCATCCACATGACCAGAGCACCGCAAATCAGGAAGTAAAAGGTATCCAGCGCATACTGGAGTTCAAAAATGTGATTTAGATTGCTTTCCATATGAAGCCCTCCGCACGAGGCTTTTCAGGTTATAAAAATTTTTTGCGTTGGCTGTTCGAATTTTCAGAGCTGGTTCAGACCGCTTCTTCGCCGGTTTCGCCAGTCCGGATCCGGATGGCTTGAGCCAGTTCAGTCACAAAGATCTTGCCGTCGCCGATCTTGCCGGTGTTGGCTGCCTTGGTGATGGACTCGATGACCTGGTCCAGCAGGTTGTCGCCAATGGCAACTTCCACCTTCACTTTGGGCAGGAAGTCCACTACATATTCCGCGCCACGATAGAGTTCTGTGTGGCCTTTTTGCCGACCGAAGCCTTTGACTTCAGTGACGGTTACGCCTTGTACGCCAATCTCGGATAGTGCCTCACGGACATCATCCAACTTGAAAGGCTTGATGATCGCTGTCACAAGTTTCATTGCTTTCTCCTTGGTAAAGCCGTCCCAACAGTGAGGGCCCGTCGGCCGATTGTTGAGTTCGGGATGCTGCCACCTCGCACACCAATTGTGCGGATTGCGTACGAGAGCTTTAGCATCGGGTATGCCAACGCAAAAAATTACAATAAAAACAATTATATATGATATCCGCGTACCAGAATGGCGCAAACTTGTGCACCAAAATAGAGCGGGCAGCTGACCAGTGAGCCAAATTGGAGCGGGCTCTCTGGCCGGGCAGCCCCCATTATAGGGTCCGCAACCTACAGTATGGCAGGGGCTGCGATGTGATACACTCCCGCAGACCGGCAACAGGCCCTGTCTTTTAGTCGAAGCCGGACATTTCAGTGATTCGTGAGGTGATGTGTGAAAGGTCCACAGGATATTTTTGCTCAGCTGCAGGGCCAGTTTGGCCAGTTCGTACCCGACATGGCCCGCGCTGCACGGGAAGATTTTGAAACCCAGGCCCGGGCGACTGTGATGGCCGTACTGTCCCGCCTTGAGCTGGTGACACGAGAGGAATTCGATGCCCAGCAGGCCGTCTTGCTGAAGACCCGTGAAAAGGTGGACGCGCTCGAGAAGCGGGTGGCCGAACTGGAAAATTCCCTGCCAAAACAGTAAACCACGGACACGCCCGGCAGGACGCCGGGCCAGCAGTTCCGCTCATTACCATGGAAGGTTGTCATGCTTGCTATCGTTCATTCCCGCGCCTCAATTGGCGTGTCAGCGCCGGCCGTTACCGTCGAGGTCCATCTTTCCGGCGGTCTGCCGGCGCTCTCGATCGTGGGCCTGCCGGAAACCGGTGTCCGAGAAAGCAAGGAGCGCGTTCGGAGCGCTCTCCTGAACGCCGGCTTCGAGTTTCCTGCCCGCAGAATCACCATTAATCTTGCGCCTGCCGATCTTCCCAAGGAGGGAGGTCGGTTCGATTTGCCCATCGCTCTGGGCATTCTGGCAGCCTCGGGACAGATCCCGGTGGAGAGTCTTTCCGATTGTGAATTTCTGGGCGAATTGTCCCTTGATGGTGCATTGAGGCCGCTCAAGGGTGTATTGCCGGCTGTGCTGGCGGCCCGGCAAGATCAGCGGAGTTTGCTGGTTCCGCATGGCAATGCCGAGGAGGCGGCCCTGGCCAGCCAGGGTGACGTTCTGGCGGCCGGCCACCTGCTGGCGGTGTGCGAGCATTTGAGTGGCCGCGCCCGCCTGGTGCCAGTGCCGCGATCCTCGCTGGAACAGGCGCCGGCCACTCAGGGTGAGGTGCCGGATCTGTCGGATGTGCGTGGCCAGCGGGTACCCCGAAGGGCTCTGGAGGTCGCTGCGGCTGGCAACCACAATCTTCTGTTCTTCGGTCCACCGGGAACCGGCAAGAGTATGCTCGCCAGTCGGTTGCCCGGCATTCTTCCGGGGCTGGAGGATGCAGCGGCCATGGAAGTGGCCAGCGTCCATTCGGTGGCCGGGCTTCCGATTCGTTCCGGGGGCTGGCGGGAGCCGCCGTTCCGATCACCTCACCACACCGCATCGGCCGTCGCTCTGGTGGGCGGTGGAAGCAGCCCCAGGCCTGGTGAAATCTCCCTCGCGCATCGGGGCGTACTGTTTCTCGACGAGTTGCCAGAATTCGAGCGTCGGGTGCTCGAGGTGTTGCGGGAACCGATGGAAACCGGCGAGATTTCGATCAGTCGCGCGGCGCGGCAGGTGAATTTTCCGGCCCGTTTTCAGGTGGTGGGTGCAATGAATCCTTGTCCCTGTGGCTATAGCGGTCATCCCACCATTGAGTGTCAGTGTACGCCACAACAGGTCGCGCGGTACCGGTCGAAAATCTCCGGGCCGCTCCTGGACAGGTTCGATCTCCACGTTGAAGTGCCTGTGCAGGGTGGGGACATACTGATGCGGCAGGGTGGCGATGGCGAAACCAGCGTCACCGTCCGGGAGCGTGTGTTGGCTGCGAGGGCCCGGCAAGCAGAGCGGGGTTGCCTGAATGCCGCACTGTCCGGGCGTGATCTGCAGTCCGCATGCCGACTCGATGGCACCGGTGAACGACTGCTCACCGGTGCGATGGAAAAGCTGGGCCTCTCTGCCCGGGCGTTGCACCGCATATTGCGGGTTGCCAGAACGCTTGCGGATCTGGAGGGCTGTGAAGAGCTAGGCCAGAGTCATCTGGTTGAAGCGCTGGGTTACCGGCAGCTGGACCGACAGCAGGGTCGCAACTCGGTGATATCCGCCTGAGCGACGACACTCTGGTAAACTGTTGGCAAATACCGTTAAACAGACCCGCTGCCTGCGGTTAAGGATTGTAGATGACAGACCAGAAAGAACCGCAAGATCCCAAAGATTCCGCCGATTCCCCGGTCACAACCCGTCGCGGTGTGCGTAGCTTCGTTTTGCGCCAGGGCCGCATGACGGAAGGCCAGAAAAAGGCGTTTGAGCGGAGCTGGCCGAAGTACGGCCTGACCCGTGAGAACGGAATGATCGACCCTCGTGAGGTTTTTGGCCGGGACAACATGCTTAACCTGGAAATCGGTTTTGGCATGGGTCGGTCCCTGGCAGAGATGGCCGAAGCGGCCCCCGAGCAGGATTTTATCGGGGTTGAAGTTCATCAGCCCGGTGTCGGCGCACTGCTCAAGGAGATCGAGGATCGGGGCCTTGAAAATGTCCGGATATACAGTATCGATGCCAACGATGTCATTGATCTTTGCCTGCCGGACGCCTGTCTTGATCGCGTGATGGTGTTCTTCCCGGACCCCTGGCACAAGAAAAAGCATCACAAGCGTCGACTGATCCAGCACGAGTTCGTCCAGCGGGTCCGTCACAAGCTAAGGGTCGGTGGCATCCTGCACCTGGCGACTGATTGGGAAAACTACGCCGAGCACATGCTTGAGGTAATGAATGAGTCCGAGGGCTTTGCCAATACTCAGGAGTCCGGCGGCTATTCGCCTCGCCCCGACGACCGTCCCATTACCAAGTTTGAAAAGCGGGGTGAAACCCTGGGCCACGGTGTCTGGGACTTGCTGTTCTACCGGACGAACTGATTGCCGGCGAACAGGGATCAGTGATGCGCCAGTGGATGGCGCCGGGCCGCCCGGATAATGACCAGACCGGCAATGCCGAGCGTCAACGCTGTAAACTTGATCAACGCGCACAGGGTTGCGGACAGGCTCAGTTCGTCAGTGGGTGGATTGAAGTTGTTCAGCAACAGAATGTTTTCTGTGCCATCGCTGAGGCCGGCGGTAACGAACAGGGCTCTTATCCATCTTGCAACCATCCGCTCCCTGACTCCCGGACGATCTCGAGTGAAATGCCGGGTAAGATGGATCAGGGCCAGCATGTAGGCGGGGATAAACACGAAGTCCAGCCACAGTGAAACTTTCGCCCAGGCAACCCCTTCGCCTCCCCAGCTGCGAAAAATCGCGTGGGCCTGATCAGCGGTGCCGGCGAGCTGGTAGCTGACGATGCCCTGGGGCGCCGAGGCAGTCTGAAGTGGCTGGTTGACCATAAGCAAGGCAAAAAGCAGCACCGCGGCCACAAGCAGGCTGGCTTTCAGGCTTTTGGGATAGGCGGCCACTCCGTGTGCAGGCTCCATCAGAGAAAACGCTCCAGCAGGCTGTTCAGATATCGCTGGCCCAGGTCCGTAGCCTGCAGCCGATCGCTTACCAGCAGCTTTTCATTTCGCAGTTGTTCAAGTTTTACCCCAACTATGCTCAGCGGTAAACCCGTTCGCCCGGAAAAAAGGCTTTCATCCACTCCTTCTTTCAGCCTCAGGGCATTCATCATGAATTCCAGAGGCAGATCTTCCCTGGCGATGAGATCGGTGCCGGCAGTGCGGCTGCCGATCCGGTTCAGATAGGCGTCCGGCTGGCGTGTCTTCCAGTATCGCCGGATACTGCCGTCGGCGAGGCTTATCTTGCCATGGGCGCCGGCCCCCAGGGCCAGATAGTCCCCGAAGGTCCAGTAATTCAGATTATGGCGAGAGGCTCTTCCGCGAAGGCTCCAGGCCGAGACTTCGTAATCCTGGTATCCCCGTTTGTGCAGCAGCTCAGCCCCCTGGCGATAGATGTCCCACAGGTGGTCGTCGTCTGGCAGGTCCGGAGGCCGGCTGTAAAACTCGGTATTGGGTTCCAGGGTCAACTGGTACCAGGACAGGTGGGGTGGTTCATACTGCAGAGCAGTCTGGATATCGTCCAGGGCCTGCTCCGGGGTCTGTCCCGGCAGACCATGCATCAGGTCGATGTTGAAATTGTCGAAGCCGGCCCGGCGTGCCGCGTCTATCGCCCGATGGGCGGCATCGGTGTCGTGAATGCGCCCGAGGTTTCTGAGATGGTCGGGGTTGAAGCTCTGGACTCCGATGGAGAGACGGTTTATCCCCGCTTCTCGAAAAGCTTCGAAGCGGCCGGCTTCAAGCGTGCCCGGGTTGGCTTCCAGGGTGATTTCGGCATCCGCCTTGAAGGTAAGTCTTGCCCGTAGTTCCCGGAACAGGCGGTCGTAGAATTCGCCGCTCATCAGGGACGGGGTGCCACCGCCAATGAACACGGTTTCTATCGGTCGCTCGGCTGCAAAAGCCAGATCCTGGTCGAGATCTTCGAGCAGGGCCTCCAGATAGGCAGACTCGGGTATGGTCCCGGTAAAGGCATGGGAATTGAAATCGCAGTAGGGGCACTTTCGCACGCACCACGGCACGTGGATATAAAGGCTCAGGGGCGGCCTGACCGCAGTTGGCTGCTGATCTTCCCCAGGGTTGGTATTGCTCAACTGTCTCAGGCCTCGGCCTTGAGCTGATCCAGCAGAATCGTCAGGGCTCGTCCGCGGTGGCTGATGCTGCTTTTCTCGGATCGGGACAGTTCGGCTGCACTGCAGCCGTGCTCCGGTGCGAGGAACACCGGGTCATAACCAAAGCCGCCGCTGCCTCGGGGTGATCTGAGGATCGAGCCCGGCCAGCGGCCATGGCAGATGATGGGCGTGGGGTCATCGGCGTGACGCAGGTATACCAGTACGCAATGAAACTGGGCGTTCCTCTGGTCGTCTGGCACGTCGGCCATGGCGTCCAGCAGGGCGTTTACGTTGTCCTGATCGGTCGCATCCGCGCCGGCAAAGCGGGCGGAACGCACCCCGGGACGGCCTCCCAGAGCATCCACAGCCAAGCCGCTGTCGTCTGCCAGGGCCGGAAGGCCGGTTTCCCGAGCGGCGTGGCGGGCCTTGAGGATGGCGTTTTCAACAAAGGTAACCGCCGGCTCCTCGGTTTCGTCGACACCCAGGTCGCCCTGGGCAACTGGCGTCATGCCCAGAGGCGACAGCAGCTCCGTCAATTCGGCGATTTTCCCTTTGTTATTGCTGGCGATGACAAGTCTGTTGGTCATATAGCATTAATCGCTGAACAGTGTGTGAGCAAACCGCACCGCCAGGTCCTGCTGGTTTCCAGTCGGACGGGCCGTGACATTGAAGGTCATCAGCTCACCGGAGGAGTACTGGTACTCGGCGATAAAGTACACAGAGTCGCCTTCCTGGATGCGGCGGAACGCCAGGAAACGAACCTGCTGGACATCATTGGTGACCTTGCCTTCCACCTGGCCACTGACCGGGGACATGGATCCGTCCTCGTTTTCCTCCATGATAGAAATATTGACGATTCCGATGCCCTTGCTGCGTTGGAGATTGTTCGCCTTGGCAACTTCAGGGGCGAGGAACGTGCTGGGAAGAACACTCCAGAGCACCGTGTACTCCCCGAAATCTTTCGAGCCAGCCTGTGCCTGCAGGCTGAACAGGCCAATCAGAGCAATTCCCAGAAGGTTACGGAACGTGGAGAAGGTTTTCGCAATCATCGCTATGTCTCCCGTGTGATTCGGTAAATGGCGATTTCACCCAACAAATTCGGCCACAGCCGCGCCAGCCAGCTGTTCTGGTGCTGGCCGTCGACCACCCTCCGGCTTTTGATTCTGATGCCTTTCTGCCGGCACAGGGCCTCAAAATCCTTGAAAGTGCACAGCCTTATGTTGGGCGTGTTGTACCATTTATACGGCAGTGCTTCGGATTCGGGCATACGTCCGCTCAAAGTCAGTCCCCAACGCAGCCGCCAGTGGGCAAAGTTCGGGAAGGTAACGATGCCTTCTTTGCCAACCCGGAGCATCTCATCCAGCACCTTGTCGGGGCGCCGCACCGCCTGGAGCGCCTGGGTCATCAGAACAACATCGAAACTGCCATCGTCAAAGTTGCCCAGCCCCTGAGTGTCCAGATTCTGTTCGATGACCGCCACTCCCCGGCCCATACAGGTGGTGATGTGGTCCGGGTTGATTTCCAGGCCGAAGCCACTGGCCCCGCGCTCCCTCTGGAGGAAGTCGAGGAGGGTGCCGTCGCCGCAGCCCAGGTCCAGGACGTGATGACCCGGCTGAACCCATTGCTGGATGATTTCGAGATCCGGTCTCATGCGCCGACCTCCCGTGCAACCCGGTCCATGTAGGCGTTGAATATGTCAGTGTACCTCGGGGTCGGAATCAGGAACGCGTCATGGCCCCAGGGAGCATCCACCTCGGCGTAGCTGACCTTCCGGCGGGCGGCTATCATGGCGTTGACCATTTCCTCGGAGCGGGCGGGTGTGAAACGCCAGTCGGTGCTGAACGACAACACCAGGTATTCACAACTGGCTGCCGACAGTGCTTTCGAAAGATCACCGCCAAACTCGTAGGCCGGGTCAAAATAATCCAGCGCCCGGGTCATCAGCAGATAGGTATTGGCATCGAAAGACTCTGAAAACCGCTCGCCCTGGTAACGAAGGTAGCTTTCTACCTGAAATTCCGCGTCGTAACCAAACTTGTAGGCCTGGTCACGTAGTTCGCGGCCAAATTTTTCGCCCATGGAGGCATCTGACAGGTAGGTGATGTGCCCCACCATTCGAGCCAGCATCAGGCCACGCCTTGGAACAGTCTCAAAGTCGTAGTAGCGACCGTCGTGAAACTCCCGGTCGGTGGTGATGGCCTGGCGTGCCACCTCATTGAACGCAATATTCTGCGCCGTGAGTCTGGGCGTGGAGGCAATCACCACGGCGTGCCTCAGCCGGTCGGGATAATCCAGGCTCCACTGCAGGGCCTGCATGCCGCCGAGGGAGCCGCCAACAACCGCCGCCCAGCATTGAATACCAAGCCGGTCGGCCAGCAATGCCTGGCTCTTGACCCAGTCGCCCACGGTGATGACCGGAAACTCCGGGCCGAAGGGTTTTCCGGTTTCCGGGTTGATACTGTTTGGCCCTGTGCTGCCGTGACAGCCGCCCAGATTGTTCAGGCTGACAACGAAAAAACGGTCGGTATCGATCGGTTTGCCTGGGCCAATGCAACTGTCCCACCAGCCCGGTTTCCGGTCGTCAGCGGAATGATAGCCGGCGGCATGATGGTGGCCACTCAAGGCATGGCAGATAAGAACGGCGTTGCTGGCATCGGCATTCAGGGTGCCGTAGGTTTCCACGACCAGGTCGTAGTTTTCCAGGGTCTGACCACAGGCCAGATCGATGGGAGCGTCGAAATGATAGGTCTGCGGGGTGACAATCCCGACAGAATCCGCAGGCAGGGTATCAGGCATCGGCGCGATTGGTTCCTGGTTCGATCCGTAAGTGTCTGGAAACGCAATGGCAAAGCCATCGCCAGCCCAGCAGTTTAAAGCTGGGGCGTGATGGCTGCAACCGCCTGAATAGTTGCTATCGCGGGGCTCAGACGGCCCCGGAGATATTCACCACTTTTTGCTGGATCAGGGTAGGGGCCGGTTTGCGGATCTGGCGCTGCATGGCATCGGCCAGTTCCAGCTGTTTGCGCAGATCAGCAATGGTGTTGGTGAGGCGCTGGCGCTCGGTTCGGCTGTCCCGGTCATTGCGCACCATGTCGCGAAGGCGCCGGATCTGGTGCTCCAGCAGCTGTTTCTGCTCCATGGAGTACTGCATGATCGGCAAGAGTGCCTCTGACGGCCAGCGTTCAACGTCGTGGCGAACGCGAGCGTGCAGGGTGCGGGCTTCCCCCACCATGACGTTGAAGAAACGGCGAACCAGAACCGACTGTTCGGTCAGAAGGTTCTTCGGGCTGATACGGAAGCGTCGGGCCTTCTTGCGCAATTCACGAATGGCGATGACGTGGCGCCCTGCGCGGAGCGGGATGGGCTCGAGATGACGGGCCCGGTTGTCCTCGTTGTAGCGACGGTAAATGGCGCCAACCATCTTCTCGGCCAGGTGCCCTTCGCTCAACAGGTTTGTCAGGTCGCTTTCAAGCAATTCGAAGAACTGGTCCATGGCGCGGTTCATGCCGGCGGTGGTCCAGCTTTTCGACATACTGGTGCGGACACGTTCAGCATGTTCTTCGAAACGGTCTTCGCTGACCAGTTTCTTCAGCAAGTCACCCTGGGAGTCCATCAGGCGCCGGCTGGAGCGCAGTGTAATCAGCTTCTTGTAATAAAAGTCGTAGTCTTTCTGGGCGCGCTCTGCCAGCCGGCCCAGCGCTGCCTTGTCCATGGTAACGCCTGCGCACGCCTGGAGTTCTTCCTCCAGGGATTCCAGCCGGTACTGCATCGCTGCCTGGCTGTTCTGGAGCATGCCCAGGAGGTCGTTGATCAGGCTCTGGGTGATCAACTGTTCCTTGTGCATCAGGATGCGCTGGATAATCAGTTGCTCAAGCTGGCCGATATTGGATCGGTCAAACAGGTCGCTGTCTTTCCTGACCCTGGCCACCAGACCCTGTTTGGCGGAAACGGGGATAACATCATGCTGCCGCATGCCGAGGTGATCGGCGGTGTAGCCACGCACCCGCTCGATTGCCTCGTTGGTGTGGCGTTCACCCTGCAGGTCGTCCCAGAGCACATCGATCTTGTTCAGGACGGCAAAACGACCGGCGCGGTGATCGGCGTGTTGAGTGTCGATATGCTCCTTCCAGATGGTCATATCGCTGGCGGTCACACCGGTGTCGGCGCTGAGCACAAAGATGACCGCATGGGCCCGGGGCAGCATGCTGATGGTCAGTTCCGGCTCTGAACCCAGGGCATTCAGGCCCGGAGTGTCGAGGATGCGCAAACCGCGTTCGAACAGAGGGTGACGGATACTGATCTGGGCATTACGCCAGGCCGGCACGAGGACGTTGCCGGGGTTGTTGCGGTCGTGCTCCAGCATATCCTCGTCGAAGCCCAGTTTCCGGGCTTCATCCGGTGATACGCTTTTCACCCGGGCAACTTCGGCCAGCACTTCCCGCATGATTTCCGGGTCACGCTCATCAAGCTCATGCTTTACCCACCGTTCCGGCTGTTTGCGTAGTTGCTGCAGGGACAGGTCTCCGTTTCGGGTTTCAATGGGCAGCAGGAGCAGGTAGTTCTCGTTGGCGCTGCGATCAAAAAACAGCTCGGTGGGGCACATGGTCGTACGCCCTGCCTGCGAAGGCAGCATGCGCTGGCCATATTCCGAGAAGAACAGGGCGTTGATCAGCTCGGTTTTCCCGCGGGAGTACTCGCCGACAAAGGCAATGGTAAGCTCATCCTCAATCAGCAGTTCCAGTCCATGGCGAATGCGGGTGCTGACATCGTCGGAAAACAGATTGTTATCCTGCAGCCACAACCGGTATCGGCCGATCTGTCGGATCAGCTCTTTTTTCCAGTTGTGATAAGCCTCTACCTGCTGCGACAGAGTTCCCTGTTGGTTCATCGGATTTTCCTTCTGCGCGACTTCCGGGTATCCCGGTTCAAACGGGGTGCTCACGGGTGACGGATTAATTACCGTTAATACTATCCTGTTCTATCTATGTTTGCGGCAGAGCGGCACGGAGAGGATCGGAGGAGGTCGGAGATTTTTGAAAAAAAAGACTGCAAAATCAATGAGTTGATTTTGCAGTCCGGAGATTATGGATTTCGTGGCTAAGTGTTACAAAGTGTATATTTGAGACGGGGTTTACATACCCAGCCCGATAGAGCCAAGGCCTGCGGCCATTTTCATATGCTCAATCACCACCGAAATTACGTTCAGAATCAGGAACACAATAATGGGTGACAGGTCCAGACCGCCCATAGAGGGCATGATATTGCGCACTGGGCGCATCACCGGTTCCGTGATCTGGGCAACCAGCTGAATCGCGGGGTGGCCGCTGCCGGGAGCTATCCAGCTGACGACCACCACCGCAATCACTGACCAGAAGTAGATCTTTACGATCAGGTCAAGAACGTTCAGCACGGCCCATACGAGCAGAGTGATCGGATTCACGGCGGGGATGCCGCCATTCAGGGCAACCAGTATCAGGAAGAAAGTGATGCCCTGGATGATGACCGCAAGCACCAGCGAAGCGCCATCCACGCCGCCCCAGCCGGGAATGAAGCGGCGCAGCGGACGCAGCGGCGGATTGGTGGCCTTGACCACGAACTGGGAGATCGGGTTATAGAAGTCTGCCCGGGCCAGTTGCAGCAGGAACCGGAGCAGCACAATGGTCATGTAGAAGGTGGATGCGATCAGCAGGATGGTAATCAGAATGTCTGCCAGCATGAAGCCGTGTCTCCGTTATCGGTTACTGTTTGCCTGCCAGTTCTTTGGCCATTTCTTCCGAGCGTTTGAACGCCGCTTTGTAGGCTTTGGATACCAGCTCGCGCATCCCACCTTCCTCAAAGGTATTGATGGCCTGCTCGGTCGTTCCGCCAGGAGACATCACGTTGCGCTTGAGCTGGCCCGGGTCGTGCTCGCTTCTCGCGGCCATTTCGGCGGCTCCTGCCATGGTCTGGATGGCCAGTTCTCGCGCGGTTCCGGCAGCAATGCCTGCTTCGGTGGCAGTCTCTTCAAGCGCCTCGAGCATCAGGAAAAAATAGGCCGGGCCGCTGCCGGAGAGGGCGGTAACCGCATGGAGCAGGTTCTCGTCCTCAACCCAGAGCGCTGAACCGATGCTTTCGAACACCGATTCCACCATTTTCTTCTGTTTGTCTTTCACCTCTGCGTTGGCGAACAGGCCCGCGGCCCCTTTGCCAACGAGGGAGGGTGTGTTGGGCATGACACGGACCAACGGCAGCCCGCCTCCCAGCCAGCCGTCCAGTGTGTCAGCTGTCAGTCCGGCGGCAATGGATACCATGAGGGGGCGGGTATTCTGAACGACCGGCGCGATATCGCGACAGACATCCGCCATTACCTGAGGTTTTACCGCGAGAACCACCATGTCAGCCTGCTGGGCGCAGTAGCGGTTGTCTGTCGTTACGCTCACGCCGAAGCGCTTGCGGATTGTTTGAAGGTGCGCGTCATCCGGCGCGCTCACCCAGATATTGCCGGCCTGATAGCCGTTATCCAGCATACCGCCAATGATGGCGCTGGCCATGTTGCCGGCACCAATAAAAGAAATGGTTGGTGATGTGCTCAAGGTTAACTCCCCGGTTGATCGTTTTAACGTCCGGCCCTGATCATAGCAGGAACCGGCAGATTCAGCGCTTTACTGGGCGTTGGCCGAAAAGTGCGGTGCCGACCCGTACCCAGGTGGCGCCCTCCGCAATAGCAACTTCCAGGTCGCCGGACATTCCCATGGACAGCGTGTCAAGCGGCCCGGCGTCGGGATGATCTGCCCTCAGTTGCTTCAGGGTATTGGCCAGCTTCCGAAAGCTGGCTCTCAACCCGGATTCGGGCTGATCCGGATCCGGAATGGCCATCAACCCTCTCAATGTAAGGTTTGGCAGTTCGCCGATCTCAGCCACCAGGTCCGGCAACTCCCCAAGCGTGCACCCGGATTTGCTGTCCTCTTCATTAATATTGACCTGAAGGCAGATATTCAATGGTGGCAGTGCAGGGTCACGCTGTTCGCTGAGGCGACGGGCAATCTTGAGGCGGTCGACGCTGTGCACCCAACTGAAGGCAGAAGCCATCTGCCGGGTTTTGTTGGACTGGATCGGGCCGATGAAATGCCACTCCAGGCCATTAAGGTCAGACAGCGCCTCGATCTTTTCCAGGGCTTCCTGCAGGTAGTTCTCCCCAAAGGCATGCTGACCGGCCGCGAAGGCTTCCCGCAGATCTTCCGGCGGTCGGGTTTTACTTACGGCGAGCAAATGCACAGCCCCCGGCTCGCGCCCAGCCTGCAATGTTGCTTTTTGTATGCGTCGGGTTACGCTCCCGATGTTGTCTGCTATGCTGCTCATAGTGTGAGATTGCCACGCTCGGTCTGTCACTTGTACGGTGACACGTTACCCGCAGGTCACTGAAATGCCAAGTGAACCGCGCCGGGGCCCCGCCGGGCGGAAGCTACCAGGATAAAAGAAAAAGCCTTCCGAGGATTCCTATGGATATTACTGAACTGCTTGCCTTTTCGGCGAAACAGGGCGCGTCTGACTTGCACCTCTCTGCCGGCCTCCCCCCTATGATTCGTGTTGATGGTGATGTGCGTCGCATCAATCTGCCGCCCATGGAGCACAAAGAGGTCCACGGGCTGATCTACGACATCATGAACGACAAGCAGCGCAAGGACTACGAGGAATTCCTGGAAACCGACTTTTCCTTCGAAGTGCCCGGTGTTGCCCGTTTCCGTGTTAACGCCTTTAACCAGAATCGTGGCGCCGGTGCCGTGTTCCGGACCATCCCTTCCAAGGTGTTGACCATGGAAGACCTGGGTATGGGGCAGGTGTTCAAGGATATTTCGTCGGTGCCTCGCGGCCTGGTTCTGGTAACCGGCCCTACGGGTTCCGGTAAGTCCACCACCCTTGCGGCGATGATGGACTACATCAACGACACCCGGTACGAGCACATCCTCACCATCGAGGACCCCATCGAATTCGTGCACGACTCCAAGAAGTGCCTGGTCAACCAGCGGGAAGTTCACAGGGATACCCTCGGCTTCAACGAAGCACTGCGTTCAGCCCTGCGGGAAGACCCCGACATCATTCTGGTTGGTGAGCTTCGGGATCTGGAAACCATCCGCCTGGCACTGACGGCCGCGGAAACCGGCCACCTCGTATTCGGCACCCTGCACACCACCTCCGCTGCCAAGACCATCGACCGTGTGGTCGACGTGTTCCCGGCGGAGGAAAAGTCCATGGTTCGGTCGATGCTGTCCGAATCCCTGCAGGCGGTTATCTCCCAGACCCTGATGAAGAAAATGGGCGGCGGTCGGATTGCAGCTCACGAGATCATGATTGGCACCTCGGCGATCCGGAACCTGATCCGGGAAGACAAGATCGCCCAGATGTATTCGTCGATCCAGACCGGCGGTTCTCTGGGTATGCAGACCCTCGACCAGTGCCTGGAGCGGCTGCTGCAGAAGGGCCTTATTTCCCGTGAAGCAGCGCGGGCCAAGGCGAAGATGCCTGATAACTTTTAATTGGATTGCTCCCGGCCGTGTCGTTGGTGCCAGGAGCAGACGGGGAATTCATGAGACTCCCCGAATACAGTTTGACGGGTGGGGCGGGTTCCGCTTCCCGGGATTGTCTGCAGCATGGATGCTGCAGTCAAGCGTACATGGACGTATTCACAGCGTGTCCCGGGAAGCGGAACCCGCCCCACCCAAGCACCAAACGATGAAGATTGGGTACAAAAAATGGAATTCGAAAAACTGTTACGGCTGATGGTGGAAAAGGGCGGCTCGGACCTGTTTATTACGGCGGGCGTTCCCCCAAGCATGAAGGTGAACGGGAAAGTGCTCCCGGTCACCAAGAACGCGCTGACGCCGGAGCAGACGAGGGAGTTTGTCTACGGCGCCATGAACGACAAGCAGCGCGCCGAGTTTGAGGAAACCCACGAGTGCAACTTTGCCATCAGTGCCCGGGGCATTGGCCGGTTCCGGGTGTCTGCGTTCTTCCAGCGCAACCTCTGTGGCATGGTGCTGCGTCGGATCGAGGTGAAGATTCCGCAGATTGACGACCTGTCGCTGCCGGAGGTTATCAAGGAACTCGCCATGACCAAGCGTGGCCTGATCATGTTCGTGGGCGCCACCGGTACCGGTAAGTCCACGTCCCTGGCGGCCATGCTGGGGCACCGGAATCGCAACAGCCGGGGCCACATCATTTCCATCGAAGACCCGATCGAATTCGTGCACCAGCACCAGGGCTGTATCGTCACCCAGCGTGAGGTGGGTATCGATACCGAGAGCTTCGAGGTGGCCCTGAAGAACACGCTGCGTCAGGCGCCCGACGTTATCCTGATCGGCGAGGTGCGGACCCGGCAGACCATGGAGTATTCCGTGCAGTTCGCCGAGACCGGTCACCTGTGTCTGGCCACCCTGCACGCCAACAACGCCAACCAGGCGCTGGACCGGATTATCCAGTTCTTCCCTCCGGAACAGCACAACCAGATCTGGATGGACCTGTCCCTGAACCTCAAGGCCATTGTGGCCCAGCAACTGGTGCCAACACCGGATGGCAAGGGACGTAAAGCGGTTATCGAAGTGCTGATCAATACCCCGCTGGTGGCGGATCTGATTCGGAAGGGCGAGGTGCATCGTCTGAAGGAGCTGATGTCGAAATCCAACGAGTCTGGCATGCAGACCTTTGACCAGGCCCTGTATCAGTTGTACGCAGAGGGCTCCATTACCTACGAAGATGCCCTGGCCCATGCCGACTCTGCCAACGACCTGCGCCTGATGATCAAACTGGGTGCCGACGCTCAGGGGGCGGACAAGCTGTCTTCCTCTGTGGACAAGCTCTCAATACAGGACGACTGATACGGTCAAACTCTTTTTAGACTTTAGTTGTAGAAAGGTAGGCTCCTGAACCGTTAGGGATGGCATTTGAGGCCAGTAAGGGGTGGTGCGTATACTCCGCGCGATTCAATAAGGAGATACCATGCACCACAGATCTTCAATGCTTGCACGAGCCGTACGTTTTGCCACCCTTGCGGCGCTCGCCGCACCCGCCAGCACTCTCGCAGGCGGTTTTTCCCTCAATGAACAGAGCGCCAGCGCGATGGGCACCGCCAATGCCGGTGCCGCTGCCAATCCCGAGAACGCGACCACGGTTTTGTTCAATCCCGCCGGGATGAGCCAACTGTCCGGCACCAATATTTCTTTTGGTGCGGCGGTTCTGGATATTGATGCCGAGGCCAAGGAAGCTGAAGCGCGCCGCAATCTGCCGGGTCAGAGTCCGATTATGGCCGATGGCTCGCTGGGCGGTGATATTGCTGGTCCAGCCGTTTTGCCGAATTTTTACATGACTCACGAAGTCAATGAATCCATAGACGTGGGGTTTGGCATCCATGCGCCGTATGGCCTGGCTGCGGACTACGACGATGACTTTGTCGGACGTTTTTTTGCTGACGAAACCGAATTGACAGCCATTGCCTTCACCCCGTCAATCTCGGTAAATAATGGGAATGGCCTTTCAATGGGTGCGGGCATCAACCTTATTTATGCAGAGGGGCGCCTGACCCGTTATCAGGACTTGGCGGCCCAGGTTTACCCAAATGCTTTTGCTGCAGCCATTGGCCAAGGCGCAAGTCCCGCACAGGCTGATCGGGCAGCACGACAAGCAGTGAGTGGATATCAGGATCCTTACGCCGACATTGAGGGTGATGATATCGGAGCGACGTTCAGAGTTGGTTTCCTGTATGAGCTCTCGGATAAGACCCAAATTGGGTTGAGTGCCCAGACTGGAACCGAACTTGATTTGAAAGGCAATGCGACGATTTCCGACTTCCCAGTTCCCGGAGTGCCTGGTCAGACCACGACACTGTCGGAAAAAGTCAGGGTTCCGCTAGCTATTCCAGAGAGTGCAACCTTTGGCATTCGGCATAATCTTTCCAATCAAGTAACGCTTCTTGCAGGTGCGACTTACGCTAAATGGAGTCGTTTCGAGGAATTAGACATTGTCAGTAGAGAAGCGAATGGTCAGATTACAGCGGCACCACAGGAGGGCGCCATTCTCAGTCATGTGACTGAAAAGTGGCAAAATACCTGGCAATTCAATCTTGGTGGGATTTGGCAGGCAACGCCGGAATGGGCTCTAAAAGCAGGCTATGCCTGGGACGAGTCGCCTGTCGACGAGTATCTTACCGCACGTATCCCGTCCAGCGATCGGCATTGGCTGACATTAGGTGCTCAGTGGAAGGATGCCCAGAGTGGCTGGACGCTTGACGCGGCAGTAGGAACACTGCTTTTTACGGATGATCCAGCGTTTACAGAACGCAACTACCAGCACAGTAATCCGGATGAGGTAGCCGATCTGGCGCCGGGTGTCGAAGACCCGAGCTATTTCAAAGGTAAATATGAGCTTAGTGCCTGGAGTGCGTCCATTGAGGTAAGCAAGTCCTTCTGATCTCTCGTGAATCTGGTTGGCCAGCCCAAGGGCTGGTCAGCCAATAACCTGTCCCCGGTAAATCACCTTCTTCTTCCGTGGCGGGTCCAGCTTCCCTTCCTCCTGGTCGTCCGCCGATGCCGATGGGGCATCCGCTATCACCTGACCCCGATAGTTACGTTTGAAGCCGTCATCTTCCTCCTCGGGTTCGATGTTCAGCTGTGGAACCTGTTCCTTGAGAGTTTCCCAGGTACGGGTCAGCTGGCTTGAGCGGGTTTTTCGCGCGTAATCGGCCAGTTGTTGTTCCAGGTGCTCTTCCGTGAGGTGCAGTTTCACGCCGAATTCCGTGTGAATCAGGCGGCGGCACTGGTGAACCAGTTTCAGCACGCTGGGGTCCAGCAGCCAGCTACGTTCAGATGCCAGAGAAGTCATGGTTTGAGCCTCGGAGATGGATGTCACAACATGGCGCTGCCCGGATAATGTGGTGGGGCAGGGCGCCGACTCTACTCAAGTAGCGAATTTCGTGCCGTGACGGTGTCGATTCCGAAGAGAAGGCGTGTCCACGGCCTGCCGTGGAGTCCGGAGACTCACAGGCAGATTCGGGGGGTGGTACTGCGGTTGATTTCGGTGCGTTTTTGGCTTCCATGCCCTGTTCTGGGGCGAATCAGTGTGCTTCGTCCCAGTTGTCACCGGCGCCGGCTTCCACCAGCAGGGGAACGTCCAGTTCGGCTGCTGCCGACATGCGCTTCTCGAGTCCCGAACGGATTTTGTCGAGGGCTGACTCCTTCACTTCCAGAATCAATTCATCGTGAACCTGCATGGTCATGCGGGCCTCATCCGCGTGATCCTTGAGTAGCCAGTTCTCCACATCCACCATGGCCCGTTTGATGATGTCCGCGGCTGTGCCCTGCATGGGCGCGTTGATCGCCGTTCGCTCGGCTGCCTGCTGTAGCTGTTTGTTGCGGGCGTTGATTTCAGGCAGGTACAGGCGCCGGCCAAAGAGCGTCTCGACGAAACCGTCGTCATGAGCCTGCTTGCGGATGTTGTCCATGTATTTCAGGACGCCGGGGTAGCGCTCGAAATAGCGGTCGATGTACTGCTGGGCGACCTTGCGCTCAACGTCCAGTTGCCGGGACAGCCCAAAGGCCGACATGCCATAGATCAGGCCGAAGTTGATGGCCTTCGCACTGCGCCGCTGATCTGAGGATACTTCCTCCAGGCTGACGCCGAAGACTTCCGAGGCTGTCGCCTTGTGGATGTCTTCCCCTTTTTCAAAGGCCTTCAGCAGCCCCTTGTCGCCGGAGAGGTGGGCCATGATCCGCAGCTCGATCTGGGAATAATCGGCCGCCACCAGTTTGTAACCCTCAGGCGCGATAAAGGCCTGCCGTATTCGGCGTCCCTGCTCGCTGCGAATGGGTATGTTCTGCAGGTTGGGCTCGGAAGACGACAATCGGCCGGTGGCGGTGACAGCCTGATGGTAGGAGGTGTGAACACGGCCGGTGCGGTGGTGAATCAATTCCGGCAGGGTGTCGGTGTAGGTGGACTTCAGCTTGCTCAGGCTGCGGTGCTCAAGAATCAGGCGCGGCAGCTCATGCTCGTGGGCCAGTTCCTGCAGCACCGGTTCCGCCGTTGATGGTGCGCCCTTGGGGGTTTTCTTGATGACCGGGAGTCCCATCTTGTCGTAGAAGATTGCCTGCAACTGTTTGGTGGAGCCCAGATTGAAGGTCTCGCCGGCAACATCGTGAGCCTCTTTTTCCAGTTCCGCCATGCGCTCGGCCAGTTCCTGGCTGTGCTGGCGCAGCGTACTGGCGCTGATCAGGGTGCCTCTCTGCTCCATGCGCGAGAGCACCGGGACCAGTGGCAGATCGATTTCTTCATACACCGAAGCCAGTTTCCCGGTGGCTTTCAGCTGTGGCCTCAGGGTCTGGTGCAGGCGCAGGGTTATGTCTGCATCCTCGGCGGCGTAGGGAGCGGCTTTTTCCAGCTCGATCTGGTTGAACGTGAGCTGTTTGGCGCCTTTGCCAGCGATGGATTCGAAGCTGATGGTCTTCTCGCCGAGGTAGTGCATGGCGAGGCTGTCCATGTCGTGGCGGGTAGCGACAGAGTTCAGAACGTAGGATTCCAGCATAGTGTCCTCGGCAATGCCCTCCAGGGTGATGCCGTGGTTAGCCAGTACGTTCTTGTCGTATTTCAGGTTCTGCCCGACCTTGGCCAGTTGAGGATCCTCCAGCAGCGGCTTGAGCTGGTCGAGAACCTGGTCACGATCCAGCTGTTCGGGGGCGCCCATGTAGTCGTGGCCCAGGGGAACGTAGGCGGCTTCGCCCGGGTTGATCGCGAAGGAGACACCCACAATTTCGGCGTCAATATAGCGAAGACTGGTGGTTTCCGTGTCGAAGGCAAACAGATCGGCCGATTTCAGGCGCTCCAGCCATTGATCCAGCTCCTTCTGGTCGGTGATGACGCTGTAGTCTTTTTTACCGGCCTCTTGTTCGGGTTTGTCTTCTCTGGATTGGGGGTTGCCGGAGGATGAAGTCTCTTCCTGCTCCAGTTCGGCAATCCAGGTGCGGAACTCATATTCCTTGAACAGTTCGAGCAGCTGCTCGTCATCCTGCTCCCGAAGCTTCAGGTCTTCCAGGCCAAAATCCAGTTCCACGTCCGTGCGGATGGTGGCCAGTTCGCGACTCAGGGGTAGTGTTTCCGTGGCCTCGCGCAGGTATTCGCCGATCTTGCCCTTGATCTCGTCCGCGTGCTCGATGACGTTGTCCAGGTTTTCGTAGCTTTGCAGCCATTTGACCGCGGTTTTCGGGCCACACTTGTTCACCCCGGGGATGTTGTCGACCTTGTCGCCGACCAGGGCCAGGTAATCCACGATCTGCTCCGGGGTCACGCCGAATTTTTCCACCACGCCGTCCCGATCCATCCGGGTCTCGGTCATGGTATTGATCAGGGTGACGTGATCACTCACCAGCTGTGCCATGTCCTTGTCACCGGTAGACACCACCACATCAATGCCCTTGCTGGTCGCTTCGTTGGCAAGGGTGCCGATCACATCGTCGGCCTCAACGCCTGTCACTGTCAGCAGCGGCAGTCCCATGGCCTTGACGATCTCGTGAATGGGCTCGATCTGACAGGCGAGATCCTCCGGCATGGGCGGCCGGTTAGCCTTGTACTCTTCATACAGGTCGTGCCGGAAGGTCTTGCCCTTGGCGTCGAAGACCACCACCATTTTTGAGCCGGGGAAATCCTGCTCCAGGCGTCGGATCATACTGATAACGCCCTTGATGGCACCGGTCGGATGGTTCTTGCTTGTGGTCAGTGGCGGAAGTGCATGATAAGCGCGAAAAAGATAGGACGATCCGTCCACAAGAACCACGGGTGGTGTGTTTTTGCTGGTCATGTCAAAACAGGTCCGGAATCTGATTGAAGCGTGGGTTGGCTTGTGCAACTCTGTACTGAAATCGATGGACGAAAGGGTATCACGAAAATGAAACGAATCGCCTGCCCGGCTTTGTTGCTCGCCTGCCTGCCTCTGGCTGCCCTGGCGCAGGAGCAAGGCGCCCTGGATGAGACACCGGTGGCAACCCCCGAGGAGCCGGTGGTGATCTCGGATTACCAGCCGGCGAGCGAGGGCCCGGAGATTGTTATCCGGCCGGGTGAAAAGGAAGTGTTCTACGAATACCGGGTTAATGGCCAACTCATGGAAATCAAGGTCGTGCCGGAGGCCGGCCCGGAGTATTACCTGGTGCCGGCAGACGGTGGCGGCTGGATCCGGGAAACCGAGTCCGACATGCTGGTGCCCAGCTGGGTGATTTTCCGCTGGTAAACCGCAATCAGATCAGGTCGATGGTGACCGGCGATGAACGTCGGCTCTCCAGCCCCTCGATATCCACGGTGGTAATTGCAAACTCGTAAGCGCCCGGAGCCATCTGCGCCAGAGAGAGACTCGTTGTAGCGGGGCTTTCAATGCGGATTACCTTGAAGTTTTCCTGATGCCTCAGGCGGTAGTAAATTCTGAATTCGGCGATTTCTCCGGGTTTCAATGAGGAGCCATCTTCGCGCGTCAGCGGAGCCGTCCACCTTAGCTCTCTCCCCTCGGTCGCCGAGTATCCGGATCCTTGGGAATCTCCTCTGCAGCCAGCAAGAAGGAAAAGCGTGGCCAACAAGGGCAGAAGAATTCGGGCCAATGGCAGATGTCGTGGTCTACTGGTGATCATCGTTACTCACATACGTGCCGGAAATCGGCCTGATTTTGGGAAAAGCGTATGGAGCCAGAATAAAACGGGGAGACGGGCTTCTTTAACAGCCCGGCATTATGCCAGTCCGGTTTTCAGGATCAAGTGAATAATCCGTAAAACCCCTTATCCGTGCACCTCCTGCTTTTAGTATGAACATTCTAATTTTAGGGCGTAACTTTGATTGTGAGATTAAAGAAAGGCCCTCGTTGCACTGGTTTCGACAGGGTCTTGAAACCTTCAGGAAACCAAGGAGATTCATCATGGGTAAACTCAAGTCCTATCAGGAACAGCTTCAGGAAATCGTCGACAAAGGCATCAATGCCGCTGAAGAGCAGCAGAAAAAACTGGCTGCCAAGCCGTTCGACTACGCAGAAAAGCTGGAGTCCGAAGCGCGTGAATACAGCGTGAAGACCTTGCGCAAGCGCTACAACGGCTACAGCGATAGCCTGTTCGAGCAACTTCGCAACCTGAACAGTCGTTTCGGCAGCTTCGCTGGTGACCTGGTCGCCAAGCTGGAGAAAGAAGCCGCAGAAGGCGCGGATGCCGTGGCAGAAGCCGCTGAAGACGTATCTGACGCTGCCAGGGATGCCAAGAAATCAGTTGAGCCGAAGAAGCCGGCTGCCCGCAAGACCACTGCGCGCAAAACCACTTCTACTGCCAAGAAGAGCACCGCTTCCGCCTGAGCTGCGGATAGCGTCTCACCGACAGGTGAGTGAAATGAAAAAGGCCGCCGGTTTTACCCGGCGGCCTTTTTGTATGCAGGTGCGTTCCAGAAAAAATCAGTCTTCGGTTTCGGTGTGATCGAGTGGTACGGTCCGCGCCTCGCCAGTGACCTCTTCCAGGCGCTCTATGTCGGCCTCGAAGGCCTTGCGCAGCTCTTCGATTTCCTGGGTTTGTGAGGTGATTTCCCGCTCAATATCCCGTATCTGGGATTCCAGGCGCCGGATTTTTTCCAGCGTGGCCTCGGGAATCTCGCGACCGGCCCGCTCCATGTTGGCGGCACGGCTCTGTTCGCTATCCAGCTGACTGGATATCACCGAAATGTTGCCTCGCTTGAGCTGTATCAGGCCCTCAAGCTCCCGGATTTTCCGATGCATGGCTTTTACCGCCTGATCCGGATGGCTGAAGCGCTTCAGTAGCGCGCGGTCCTTCTCGCGTTGCTCCGCGATTTCCTTCTGGCGCTGCTTTTCCGCTTCCCGGGCGGCAATCTCTTCCTCGGTTGGCGCTGGCGGAATGGTCTCAATGACGCGGCCATTGTTGCTCAAAATGTCATAGCCACGTTTGGTGGCTTCCTGGGGAATGGTGCTGCTGATGACGATCTGGCCGTTTTCATCCGTGTAACGGTACATATTGGCCGCGACCTGGGCAGAGAAACCCAGGGCAAGCGCCAATGCTGTAGCTTTGACAGATATTGCGGTCAGACGATTGGCCATCAATCAGACTCCGTAACGATCCCGATAACTGGCCACCTTTTCGGCATGCCCGGCGAACTCCGGGTTGGCTTTGAGGTAGTCCAGCACTTGCTCAAGACGAATGATGCTCACCACCGGGATGCCGAATTCCTTTTCCACTTCCTGGATGGCGGACAGTTCGCCATTACCTTTTTCCTGACGATCGAGGGCAATAAGCACGCCTGCCGGTTCGGCCCCGGCAGCCCGGATGATGTCGATGGATTCCCGGATCGCTGTTCCGGCAGTGATTACATCATCAACAATCAGTACCTTGCCCTGTAACGGTGCGCCAACTATGTTGCCGCCCTCTCCATGATCTTTCTTTTCCTTGCGGTTAAACGCAAAGGGTTTGCTGTTACCGTCTGTAGCCAAGGCCATGGCGGTAACGGTGGCCAACGGAATGCCCTTATAGGCAGGGCCGAAAATAATGTCATAATCCAGCCCGCTGCGTGCTATCGCGGCGGCATAAGCCTTGCTTAACTGAAGCAGGTCGTCCCCGGTATTGAACAGACCGGCGTTAAAGAAGTAGGGGCTGGTTCGGCCCGACTTGAGCGTGAACTCACCAAAGCGTAGTACATTCCGGCGGATGGCAAATTCGATAAATGTTTGCTGATAGTCGTGCATGACAAGGCTTCTGGCGGGTGTTGATCTTTAATTAGCGCGTAAAAACGGTATCATACACACAAACCGAATCAGGGAACACGTATGCGGGTAGTATCAATCAGCGTCAATGGCCTCGCCCAGGCTGTTGAAAAAGGCTTTTTCGACTGGCTGGCAGAGCAGGACGCTGACGTGGTCTGTGTCCAGGATCACCGCATGCGCGCCTACGAGATTGAAGACTACAACCTGATTCCGGAAGGGTACGAAGCCTATTTCATCGATGGTGAAAAAAACGAGGATGGCGGTGTCGGTATCTACACCCGCCATTTCCCGAAAGCCATCATGTACGGGTTCGCCAATGAACAGGCAGATCGCGAAGGCCGGTTCATTCAGGCCGATTTTGACAAGGTGTCTGTCGCCTGCGTGCTGGCGCCCTGCGCCCTTGGCCGAGAAGAAGAGCTGATCGGCGAGGACGACCTCACGGTGCTGGATCACAAGGACGAGTTCATGGAGTCCTTCGGCCTGCACATGCAGAAAACACTGCGCAAGCGTCGGCAGTTCATCTTCTGCGCCAACCTTCAGACCGCCCATCACGTAACCGATGCCAGCCCGCTTTACCACAAACTGGATTTCTCCGGCTTTCTGCCCCACGAGCGTGCATGGCTGGATCGCCTGTTCGATGAAATGGGCTGCGTTGACGGTTTCCGTGAGATCAACAAGCAGAGCAACCAGTTCACCTGGTGGCCCGAGCAGGCCGAGGGTTCCCGCAAGAATGCCGGCATCCGTGTGGACTACCAGCTACTCACACCGGGGATTCGAAAGACCATCGAGGACGGCTGGATCGACGACTCAACACGCTTCTCCGATCACGCCCCCGTGATAATGGATTACGACATCGAAATCGGCTTCTAAGCTCTGAGGAAGGCGCCTGCGCGGCAACGCTTTCCCAGACACGCTACAAGCACATCCATGTGCGCTTGAATCGGGCCATCCATGGCCCTCAACAGTCTGGGAAAGCGTCACCACGCAGGCGCCCCATGCTTGTGAGGTTTTTCGAACAGTAGCGTGTCCCGGAAAGGTTTCCCCCTCCGGACACGCGGGCTGCTTAATCAGCAGTCGTCAGGCCTCCAAAGCAGCCTTTTGAATCTCAAACAACTGCTCGATACCTTGTTTGGCCAGAGTCAGCATGCTGTCCAGCTCTGACTGGTCGAACGGAGCTCCTTCCGCTGTTCCCTGGATTTCAATGAAGCCGCCCTGGTCAGTCATGATCACATTCATATCAGTCTCGGCTTCGGAATCTTCCGGATAGTCCAGATCCACCACCGGCGTGCCTTTGTAAACACCGACTGAGAGTGCAGCGACCATCTGCTTGAGGGGCGATTTCTTCAGGCGCTTCTCGGCGACCAGGTGGTTCAGGGCGTCCACCAGCGCCACGCAGCCGCCGGTGATCGCCGCGGTGCGGGTGCCGCCATCGGCCTGGATGACGTCGCAATCGATGGTAATGGAGTGTTCGCCAAGGGCGGTCAGATCCACCGCAGCACGCAGGGAGCGACCAATCAGGCGCTGGATTTCGACGGTGCGACCACCCTGTTTGCCGCGGGCAGCCTCCCGACCCATTCGGCTGCCCGTGGAGCGGGGCAGCATGCCGTATTCGGCGGTGATCCAGCCCTTGCCTTCGCCCCTGAGAAATGGGGGAACCTTGTTTTCGACGGAGGCGGTGCAGATGACTTTGGTATCCCCGAATTCCACCAGCACCGAGCCTTCGGCATGACGGGTGTAGTTGCGGGTGATTCGAACATCTCTGGGTTGCTCGGGCGTTCTGCCGCTTGGACGCATAGTATTTCCTGAAATCATTATTGAATGTCCGGGCGCGTGTCCCGGTCGAACGTTTGTCGAAAAGGCCGGTCAGTATAACACGTTGGTGTTGGGCTTTTGTCCGGTTCGCCGACGCTGTTAAGAGCCTGTTAGACTGGGTTTATCATTATCTATCGAAGCGGAGCCAACATGATCCGAAGTATGACCGCATTTGCCCGCAAGGATGTCCAGGGAGACTGGGGTACGCTGACCTGTGAAATCCGGACCGTCAACCATCGATATCTGGAGCCCTCATTCCGGTTGCCGGAGGCTTTCAGGGAACTGGAAAACCGGTTTCGGGAAGAGCTGAGAAAACAGCTGAAACGGGGCAAGGTGGATGTGTCCATGCGCCTGCAGTCTGCAGAGAAGGCGTCCCAGAGCTTCGAGATCAGCGAAGACATGGCCCAGGCGGTGAATGAGGCGGCCAACCACATCAACCGGATGCTGGATAATCCGGCCCACATCAATGCCCTGGATATCCTCAGATGGCCGGGCGTATTGTCTGTGCCGGAGCACGATTACAGCCCTGCAAAAGAGGCTGCTATAGGACTCTTCGAACAGACCGTGTCCGACCTGGCCTCGGTGCGCGAGCGTGAGGGGGAGCGCCTGCGGCCTCTGTTCGAGGATCGCCTCAATACCATGGGCAGTCTTGTCGCCGATGTGCGTAAACGCATGCCGGAATTGCTGGATGCCCAGGAAAAAACGCTTCGGGAGCGATTTGAAAAAGCCAAAGTGGAGCTGGATGCCGAGCGGGTGGCCCAGGAGATGGTCATGCTGGCCCAGAAGAGCGATGTTGCCGAAGAATTGGATCGGTTAGACGCGCATATTGGCGAGGTGACGGATACCCTCAAAAGCGACGACGCTATAGGCCGGCGGCTCGACTTCCTGATGCAGGAGCTGAACCGGGAGGCCAATACCCTGAGCAGCAAGAGCATCGATGCCGGCGTCACACGCATTGCGGTGGATCTCAAGGTGCTCATCGAGCAGATGAGGGAGCAGGTGCAGAATATTGAGTGATGTTCTTGGGGGTTCGACGTTGTTCTTGATGGCATTATAAATCAAATAGTTATGTAATTTTGACGCTCATAATGTTCGTGTAAGTTCTGCCAAGTTTGGGTAGTGATGGGTAGTAGATTGGGGAGTATTTTCTCGCTATATTGTATCGGCGAGATTGTACTCCCCAATTTTTTTAAGGCAGGAAAGTGGGCAAGCTACACGACAAGACCGTCAAGAAACTGATCAAAGAGAAGCCATCCGTGCGGCATGCCGATGGCAATGGTCTCTACCTCATGACCCCGAAGCGCGGCGATGCCTACTGGATGCTGCGCTATACCACCCCAGCTACCAAGCTCCGGCGCGAATACACCATCGGCAAGGTGGACGACTGGTCATTGGCCGACGCCCGTGATGAGGCGGCGAAGCTGAGGTTGGCGATCAAGCGTGAGGGTGCTGACCCGGTTCAGGAGCGGCAGAAGGTCAACCAAAACCCCTTCAAAACGCTCAATGACCTGTACGCGGACTACTACGAGCTTCGCAAACGAGAAATCGCGTCCCACCATAAAGAGAAGAGCCTGTACGAGCGTGAGGTCGCCTGGCGCATCGGAAAGGTGGAACTTGAAAAGATCCGACCAGTGGATATCAGTGAAATCCTGCGGGACGTGGCCACTGGCTATGACGACAATAAGCCCCGCCCAACCCTATCAAATGATTTGATGCGCCTGCTGAGGAACCTGTTTGATCATGGCATCAAACTGGACGTCACCAGGTTCAATCCAGCCTCGCCATTCCGTCCCAGGGACGCCGGCGGGGAGGAGAAGGCCGCCAACTACCCAATGAATGAAGACGAAGTCACCGAGTTCTTCACCAAACTCCGGGTGATTCCGGCGCAGTTCAGCCGTGAAAACTACCTGGCCTGTGCTTTGTTGATTGCGACCTGTACGAGAAAAATGGAGCTGCTGGCAGCGCCTTGGTCGGAATTCGATCTGGAGAACCGTATCTGGTACCTGCCCGAGGAAAGGACCAAAAAGAGAAGGGCCATCGATATCCCGTTGGCGGAGCCCGCCGTGGAATGGCTGAATGAGCTGAAGGTACGTTCCTGCGGTAGTGAGTGGGTATTTCCAGCTCGCAGGATCAGTAAAAAAGCACGGACGCCGTTTGTGTGTGAAAACACGCTGAACCATGCGCTCAAGAAACTCTTTGAGAAAAAGTTCTTTTCGTTCGACAAGCGCCGCGTCCACGATCTGCGTGGCACGGCCAGGACGAAGCTGGGCAAGCTTGGTTTTGATGACAATCTGGCTCAGCGCTGCCTGAATCAACTGCCCGGCAACCGGACGGACCGGGTTTATAACAAGCATGCGTACTTTGAAGAGCGAAGAGCGGCTCACGAGGCGCTCTGCGAGTGGCTGGCGCCCATCGTGAGAGGTGAAGTCAGCTCTGGAGGGTAAAGGGGCCAGATCAGGCCCCTTGTTGCTCAATCCAGGCCAACAGATCCGACAGGCGCCAGGCCACTGAGTTGCATCCCAGCTTGAGTCGTGCCGGAGCCACTCGCTTTCGTTCCAAGGTCCACCACTGCGTCCGGCTGACGGCTGTAATCGCTCGACGGTCCGACTCCCGAACCAGCCGCTCACACTGTCCAGAACGAGCCAGCAGCTTGGCGCGCACCTCCTCCGAAGGCGGACTGAAGGTCTTGTTACTCATTCTCCGTTACCTCCGAATCAACACTGGGATAAGTGGGAAACTGGGAAAGTCCATCTCCATCCGGTAGCGCTTCCCAATACGCCTTGATGCGATCAGGCCACAGGGCGAAAAAACGCTCCGATCGATCCCGTAGCTTGATTTTCATGGTGCCACGGCTCTGTTCATTGGTTTCCAGGAAATCTCTCTGGATCAGCGGCTCAATTTCCCGGGTGTATCGACTTCGAAGGCCAAGCTCCTTGATAAGAGTATTTTTGGGTATCAGCCACTGCGTCTCACCGGCCACTTTGCGTCGCAGACCAATTGCTCTTCCGTAATCCCCCCGCTCTATGTCAACGAGACGGTGATTCCATTTGTAAATAGCATCGCGAAGGCGGGCCAACAGGCGGTACTCCTCCGAATTGAAGATGTGACCCCGGCTCCGAAGCCAGGCTCCAACGACTTGGTGTACTGCTCGAACCGACTCCGCTTCCGTCCAGGGGAGGAGATAGTTCCGACATGCCAGGCATAGTGCAGCGGTGATCAGTGCGAACCGCCTGATCACTCGGACGACTTGCGAAGCCATATGAGGGGTCTTCCATTGCTCCGTCAACCGGGCAACCTCATTCTGGATGTAGCTGGGTAGGTCATTCACATCTTCTGTAAGACGCTCGAGCCAGTGCCGGAACAGTGTGCCGTGGTAGTGCCCGGTACGGCTTTTCAACGTGTCCACGAACTCTTGGGCACTGTTGAATCCATGCAACTTGTCAAAGGCTCCAAACCTCCCAAAAATCGGAATCTCGACAAGTCGGGTTTCTTGGCCGGCTTTAACCGACTTGCCTATTTCCTGAAATACTTCCGATAGCCATACCTCACCGGTACTTAAAGCCAGAGTTCGCCAGTGCGTTTGTGCAGTAAGGTCCCCTGATATATTCGCACGCAACTTACTGGCACCGGTCATTATATGATACGTCGCTACATCGACATCTTCCGGGCGCGCCAGGCCAATTTCATCCAATGCCAGCAACATGTCATTGTGCTCAGCAGCCACGGCTGCCAAGCCATTGGCAGTCGATACCCAGTTCCGCACAAACGTTGGTGCACCACACACGCTCGCGGCCGCCTGCAGTAGTGTCGTTTTACCGCTGGAGCTATTGCCGCCGAAGTGAAAAGCCCCATTTTCAATCTCCGCATGCTTCAGCAGTGGTGCCGCAAGGGCTACCCCAATGCTGAACATCGCCAGCGGGTTGCCCTCACACAGCTTCCCCACTTGAGCTTGCCAATCCTGGAGAGAACCGTTTTCCTGAAGTAGAGGGGAGGTTGATAGCTGCCCGACGAAGTAGTGCTGCTCATCCGCCTGACCTGCCGTCCAGCTACTCGTCGCGAAGATGGGGCCGTGCCAACCTGTACGGTCGACGGTTGTGGCCGGCGGCGCCTTTGCCATTTCCTCAAGCAGGTAGCGTTGTAGTCGTGCCCAACTGATATTGCCAGGCTCCAGCGGATAGCCGCTGTCCACGAGCAGCTCCCGTATCTGTCGGGCGTTATCGCCGTTCAGGTTGCGCGCATACACCACCTCGCGGAGCAGGACGTTGTCCATATTTTTCCACTGCAGCAGCGCACCGTGACCGTGCTTCTTGTTGGAGAGTCGGGTTCTGGCAATAACCTCAATCCATCCACCAACTCTTTGCCATTCATCAGAGCTGAAGCAGTACAGGCCAGAGTCTCTCAATTGAAATTTCATTTGCCCCTCCGTCACAACCGATCCAGCCAGTTTCTAACATCCTGGATCCGAAACCTGACGGCTCGACCTTGCGGGTTTGGCTTGATGGGGGCGGGGAAGCGACCTGATCGGACGTATCGACGTAGCGTGGCTTGCGATAGCTGAGTGACGGCGCACACTTCTTCGTATGTGAGCAAGCGCTCGTTGGTCTCGCTAGAAAACATGTGTTTCATTATCTACTCCTGGTTCGTTGATTAACGGCAGGAGTGATTATTAGTAATCAGGAGTCAGGACCAGAACCGTGAAATTGGCCATTTTGGGCGCAAAGAGAAAAAAATTATAACTAGATGAAATTAAAGGTTAACTTCTGTCATTAAGGCGATTTTCATGGGAGCCTCATCGGTTTACGAGCAAAATCTGGCGAAATGTAAGCAATCGCTGTTACCCGCCACCATCACGGCATCATTTTGTGAAGCGGTAATGCGCATTGACTTTCACATGTGAAAGTCAATGCTGGACGTGATCAAAACAGCCTCTTAAAGAGCCTTTTCGAGGCCCTGTTATTTTACGGGGCATGTCCATATCACAACGGGGCTCCAAAAGGTCTCTTCCAAGCCCTTTGTAAGTGCCCCGAGGAAGTAGCGGGAATTGTCGTAGCGACGACAGTCAGTCCGGTTCCATCAAGCCACCGGATACCGGTGTTTTCACTGAGGTGGGAGGCCAGGGTCCCAAATAAATAATGGAGCGCGGATCCTTCAGCCCATGCGAGCTATTTCATGGCGCGTGGGAGCGCAGCGGCAAAGTCCCAAATCAGGTAGTCACGTGGACAGGAATTGGAAAGGTCCCATGGCTTGGAGGAAGGAATCTGCCTCCGCCCCCGCCTTTGTGTCCAAAAAGGACAAAAGCACATGGCAGCTCAAAGCACTCGACGGATTACGATTGTTGGCAAATCCATAGCGAGGAGCCAGCCATGAGCAAACGAATGACTCACCAGGAAATCTGCGAAGAGTGGGAGGCGGTCAGCCGAGCCCAAAATGTGAACCACCAACGTGGTATCAAAGCCGCCATAACGCAATGCCGTCAGTTTCTGACGGCGATTCACCAGCAAGCGGACGTGGAGCAAGCAAGGTACCGCTATCTGGCGCAGCGGCTCTGTGATCACTTCTGGTCCCACAACATGGCTCATCGTACCGACAAGACACCCGGCTATCCCGGGCACTTCGGCTGCCGCGTTCGACTCAGAAAAAGAAAACTGGAATTGTCCTGGTACTACAACCGCTTTATCCCGAAGAAGAGTGGCGAGGGCCGATCAGTTTTCAGTGAGTACATCCGCAAAGAAGGTCGGTTCCGCTATCACAAACCGGCCTTCACGCGGGCACAGGACTGGGAGAAACCGCTCATCATGGAAACTGAGGACGGTTTTGAAATGTTGCGAAGGCTCAATGCCAACCAGGCGGAGCTTTGTCGAATCGTGCGGAAAAGCGAGCGCCTCCTGAAAAATCTGGAGGAGCACCTCGGTGGACTGAAGGAGGCGACCAGCGGGAGTTCAAGCCCCTCCAACGAGGAGGGATGAGGGCTGTTGGCGGTAAAAGGCATGCCGCTCACACCGCAGGTGTTGATTGCGTGGGGCTATTGATGGGATCGCCCAGATTTCAGGTGGCTATATATGCCGTTCTTTGCTGGTCTATCCGGGTCAAATCGGTTGAATGCAGCGTGGTACCTCTATATATTGATCAGTCAATGTAGTGTAGGGCTGTTCCGCCCATGAGACCGTGCCGCCTCAGATAAGGTGGCAACACCATCGCCCATAGGAAGCGAAAACATGGCCGAGATGGAAGATCGCTGGTTATCCGTAGACGAAATTGGCAAGCACCTCGGTGTCAGCAATGACACCGTGTACCGCTGGATCGACAAGCACGCAATGCCCGCCCACCGCATGGGGCGATTTTGGAAGTTCAAAAAAGTCGAAGTGGATGAGTGGGTCAAGGGCGGTGGAGCCGCTGAGACGAGCAAAGGTGAGCGTTCCGAATGACCCAAGGCCGGTATCGCATCTCCTTCACGTCCGGCAGCCTGTATCACCGCGAATCGGTGAAGTTGGCCGAGCTGTACCTGTCGCTCCGTGACTGGGAAGATGTGCGGACTCAAGCTCTACATGACAACCTGCTACAGGCCAGAACAGAAAGCACGGCAAAGCGCACCTGTAGAGAGGCGATTGCACGCCTGAAGACGTTGACCGAAAGCGAACTGACTTTCCTGGCCGAGGCAAACCACCAGGACCAGGCTCACCTTCTGTGGGTTGCCGTGTGCCGCCTGTACCGCTTTATCGCGGACTTTGCGGTGGAAGTGCTACACGAACGGTTTGTCGCGATGAAGCTGGATCTCAGTTTTGAGGATTTCGATGCCTTCTATAACCGTAAATCGGAATGGCATGACGAACTGGATAATGCCAGCGCCTCAACGCGCGATAAATTGCGGCAGGTCCTGTTCAGAATGCTGCGGGAGGCAGGGTTGTTAGCTAAGGACAAAACCATAAACGCAGTTCTGCTCAGCCCCAGGCTGGTTGAGTTGCTGCGTCAGAACAATCCTGACGAGTTTTTCTACTTCCCAGTCTATGAATCCGATATCAGGGGGATGTCAGCTTGAAAAAGGACATTGCCAAAATGCCGATGCAGGAGCGACTACAGCACCTGTTTAGCGTGGTTTCCGGCCAGCGGTTCCTGAACAAACAGGGACTGGGTAATGAAGTGCCTTTCTTCATCTGTCCCTACCGGCCTGAAGAAGCGGTCGAGATGGAGCGTCTTCAGCGGCAGTTGGTTAACCGGCTGGAGCAGGCGGGCATCCGGATCCTGAGTATCAATCTGTACGACCTGGCCGTCGATATTTTGAAAGAAAGAGACATCTGGGAGCAGGTGTTGGAGCTCGAGCCCACGGTCTCAAAGGATCAGCTGAAAGAACTGCTACAGGGAGTGCTGGACCCGGAAGCCCATTTGGTGCCCGCTATTGCGGCAAAACTCCAGTCCGTTGAGTTTGACGTGCTGTTTCTCTCAGGGGTGGGCGAGGTTTTCCCCTACATACGCTCCCATAACGTGCTCAACAACTTGCAGAGCACCGCCAAAGACCAGCCAACGGTGATGTTCTTTCCGGGGTCCTATACCCACTCGCTGGAAACCGGTGCATCGCTGGATCTGTTCGGCAGGCTGCATGACGACAAGTACTACCGTGCGTTCAACATCTTTCATTACGAAGCCTGAGCGGACGATACGATTCGAGGCGTAATCATTAAGGGAAAGTACAATGACATTGAAGAATATTTTTCTAAAGCCCGTTGACCGCCCCATTGAAGGCGTTATCAAAGCCGACGATGAAGCCAGTCTTCGCCTCGAAATTGAAGAATACGTACTGACCAACGAAGTCGAGAAACGCCTCGAAGAGTTCCTGGACGCCTACAATAACTACGAAGGGGCGAACGGGGTCTGGGTATCCGGCTTCTTCGGCTCAGGTAAGTCGCACCTCCTCAAGATGCTGGCCCTTCTGCTTGAAAACCGGGAGATGGACGGTGCTACTACCCTGGACCTGTTCCTTCCCAAGTGCAGTGAGAATGAAATTCTCCGGGGCGACCTGAAGCGAGCTGTCTCAATTCCGGCGAAGAGCATTCTGTTCAACATCGACCAGAAAGCCGATGTCATCAGCAAAACCCAAATCGATGCGCTTCTGGCCGTGTTCGTTAAAGTCTTCGACGAAATGTGCGGCTACTACGGCAAACAAGGGCACATTGCCCAGTTTGAGCGCGATCTGGACGGCCGTGGCCTGTACGAACAATTCAAAGCCGAGTACGAGACCATCGCCGGCCGCCCCTGGCAGAAAGGCCGGGAGCAGGCCCTCCTGGAAGGCGCGAATATCGCCAAAGCCTACGCCGCTGTGACCGGTGGCGACCCGCAGTCGGCAGCGGGCATTCTGGACAAGTACCGCAGCGAATACCGAGTTTCGATAGAGGACTTCGCGGACAATGTGAACACCTATATCGAGAAGCAGGCAAAAGAGGGTGGCCACAAAGAGTTCCGCCTGAACTTCTTTGTGGACGAGGTTGGCCAGTACATTGCCGACAACACCAAGCTGATGACCAACCTGCAAACCATTGCCGAGAGCCTCGCCACCAAGTGTCGTGGGCGGGCCTGGATTATCGTCACCGCCCAGGAAGAAATGAAAAACGTGGTTGGCGAAATGGGCAAGCAGCAAGGCAACGATTTCTCGAAAATTCAGGCACGGTTCAATAACCGTATGAAGCTGTCCAGTGCGGACGTGGCGGAGGTCATCCAGAAGCGCCTGCTAACCAAGACCGAAGAAGGCGTCAATCAGCTGTCGGACGTCTATCACGCGCAGGCAAACAACTTCAAAACCCTGTTTGACTTCGCGGATGGATCGGCCACCTACCGGAACTTCCGGGACAGGGACCACTTCATCCACAGCTACCCCTTCGTCCCCTACCAGTTCGCGCTGTTTCAATCGGCGATCCAGAATCTGTCGCAGCACAACGCCTTCGAGGGTAAACACAGTTCTGTCGGTGAGCGCTCCATGCTGGGTGTTTTCCAGCAGGTGGCCATCCACATCGGCAACCATGAGGTGGGCCAGCTGGCCACCTTTGACCTGATGTTTGAAGGCATCCGCTCTGCACTGAAATCACAAATACAGCGGGCGATTATTCAGGCCGAGAACCATCTCGATAATGCCTTCGCTATCCGGCTGCTGAAGGCCCTGTTCCTGGTCAAATATGTCAAGGAATTCAAGCCCACGGTGCGCAACCTTTGCGTGCTGATGCTGGATGCCTTCGATCAGGATCTACCGGCACTTCGCACCAAGGTCGAAGAAGCCCTGAGCCTTCTGGAGCAACAGACCTACATACAGCGCAACGGCGACCAGTACGAGTACCTGACGGACGAGGAAAAGGACGTCGAGCAGGAGATCAAGAACACAGAGGTTGAGTCATCGGACGTTGCGGACGAGCTGGAAAAGATCGTTTTCGACTTTGTTATAAAACAGCGCAAAATCCGCTATGACGCCGGCTCCTCCCAAAACCAGGGGCAGGACTACTCCTATTCGCGCAAACTGGATGATCGTCTGCATGGGCGTGAATACGAGCTCTCGATCAATGTCATCAGCCCGTTCCACGAGCATACTGACAACGAGCAAATGCTACGCACAGCCTCGACCTACAAGGCGGACGAGCTGTTCGTGCTCATGCCGTCGGACGAGCGCCTGGTGCGCGATCTGCTCATGTTCAAGCGCACCGAGAAGTACATCAAGCAGAACATTTCCGTTACCCAGCAGGAAGCCGTTAAGCGGATCCTGAATGACAAGGGCTTCCAGAACCGTGAGCGCGAGGCCAGGCTCCGGCAGCAGGTTCAGACCCTCATGGGCAAGTCCAAGTTGCTCATTGGCGGCGCCGATGTGGAAGTGGCGAATGAGGACCCCCAGACGCGCATTATTCGGGGCTTCCATGAGCTGATTTCACGGGCTTACCCCAACCTCCGCATGTTGCGCGGCGTTTCCTACACGGAAAACGACATCAGCAATTGCCTCAACCGTACAGACGATGGCCTTTTCGGTAACGACGCCACAGCCCTGGCGGAATCCGAGCAGGAGGTGCTGGCGTTCATTCAGAGCAACAACCGGGGCGGTGTCCGCACCACCTTGAAGAGCCTGCTGGAAAAGTTCGAACGCAAACCCTACGGCTGGTATTACGCCGCGATTCTCTGCACCCTGGCCAACCTGTGTGCCCGTGGCAAGGTGGAAGTTCGTCTCGACGGTAACATCCTGGAGGACAGCGAGCTGGAGCGCGCCCTGCGTAACACACACGGCCACGGCAACGTGGTGCTGGAACCACAGATTGAGTTCACCGCCTCTCAGGTCCGAGCCCTCAAGTCGTTCTACGAGGACTTCTTCGACAGCCCGCCCCGCAGCAGCGAAGCCAAGGCCCTCGGCAAAGAGGCCGGCGAAGCCTTCCAGGACATGTACCACGACCTGGATCGGCGGATAGCGCAGGTCGATCAGTACCCGTTTCTCAATGCCTTGAAACCTGCCCTGGTGACGCTGAAAGAGGTCGCCGGAAAGCCCTACACCTGGCACCTGACGGAATTGGGCAAGCAGGAAGACCAACTTCTGGACCTGAAAGAGGATGTCATCGACCCCATCCGCAAGTTTATGGGCGGTTCACAAAAAGACATCTACAACCAGGCTCGGTCCTTCCTGCAGAGCCAAGAGCCCAACTTCATCTATGTGTCCGGGGACGAGATCGAGCAGATCCGCACCATCCTGAACGACCCCAACTGCTACAAAGGGAATCGCATTCAGCAGCTCAAGGGCCAACTGGATAGCCTGCAGGAGCGCATCGACGAGAAAGTGCAGCAAACCCGAGCTCAGGCAGAAACCTCCCTGAATACCATGCAGGAACGCATGCAAAGTATGGACGAATATCAGTCCCTGCCGGAACCACGCCAGGATGAGCTCAACAAACCGTTCCGGGATCTGGTCGACTACATCGGGCAGGAGCGCCTGATTGCCGTGATCAAGGACCGTACCCGGTACTTTGAAGAAGAGGGCTACCAGAAGCTGCTGGGCAAAATGGTGGCGCTGGCCAATCAGAAATCAGCACCGGCAGACGACCCCGATCAGCACCCAGGTAGCCAGAGTGAAGACCAGGATAACCGGGGGCCTCATGAGGTCAAGGAATCGGCAGCCGACTACGTTCACGCCCGCAACCTCCGTGTCGCGTTCGACAAGGCCTGGTTGGCCGACGAGGGGGATGTGGAGCGCTATCTGAATGCCCTGCGCGAGGCCCTGCTGGTTGAAGTCCAGCAAGGGCGCAAGGTCCAGATCTAAGCGTGCCGAACCGTCTAATCGGTCAAAGTTGGGGATAGCCATGCACGAAGCCGAACAGGAAATCCGGGCGCTCATTCGCGGTGGCGAAAGCCTTGCCGTCGAGTTCAAGAGCGACGTCAAAAGCCTGCCGGACCGGGATCTGGTAGCTGCGGTGGTGGCCCTGGCCAACACCGAGGGCGGCGACCTGTTCCTGGGCGTTGAAGACGATGGCACCCCGACTGGGCTGCATGCCAATCATCGCAACCTCGCCGGCCTGCCCGCGCTGATTGCCAACAAGACCATTCCCTCGCTGGCCGTGCGCGTTGAGTCCCTGGAGCTGGAAGGGCAACCTATTGCCAGGATCCAGGTGCCCAAGTCCCGGCAGCTGGTGTCCACCTCGGATGGTCTGCTGCAACGTCGGCGTCTGAGAATGGACGGCACTCCGGAGGCCGTGCCCTTCTACCCCCATGAGTTTGTTCAGCGCCAGTCCAGCCTGGGGGTAACCGACCCCTCGGCCTTGCCGGTGGAAAACCTGGCGGTTGAGGACCTGGACCCGATTCAGCGCATCCGAATCCGCAACGCCATCAAGAAGTACGGCGGCGACCAGAGCCTGATGCCCCTGGCGGACGATGAGCTGGACGGCGCCCTGGGGCTGACTGTGAGCGTGGGAGGCATCCGCCGTCCCACGGTTGCAGGCCTGTTGCTGCTGGGGAACGAAATGCAGCTCCGGCAACACCTGCCCTCCCACGAGGTAGCCTTCCAGGTGCTGCGCGGTACCGATGTTCTGGTCAATGAGTTCTACCGCAAACCGCTGCTGGAGACCTTTGAAGAGGTCGAAGTGCTGTTTCGCGCCCGGGTGGAGGAAGAGGAGATTCAGGTCGGGCTGTTTCGCGTGCCCATCCCCAACTTCGACCGCCGGGCCTTCCGGGAAGCCTTTGTGAACGCTCTGGTTCACCGCGACTACAGCGCCCTGGGCGCCGTACACGTCAAACTGGACGACGATGGCCTGAGCATCAGCAACCCGGGTGGATTTGTGGAAGGCGTCAACCTGGACAACCTGCTGGTGGCCGACCCTCGCTCCCGTAACCCCTTGCTGGCTGACATTATCAAGCGCATCGGCCTTGCCGAACGCACTGGCCGGGGCATCGACCGGATCTTCGAGGGTATGCTCCGCTACGGGCGTACCGCCCCCGACTACTCCATGTCGTCCGCTCATACCGTCTCCGTGCGCATGAGCGCTGCGGACGCGGACGCCGAATTCCTGCGCATGATCGTCGAGCGCGAGGAACAGACCGGCGCCGCCATGCCCATCGACAGCCTGATTATCCTGTCCCGGCTACGCAATGAGCGGCGTTTAAGGACGACCGATCTGTCCAGGTCCGTGCAGAAGCCGGAAACCGTGGTACGGGGCACCCTGGAGAAACTGGTGGAAGCCGGCATGGTGGAAGCCCACGGAACCGGCAAGGGCCGCACCTACACCTTGGGCGCCAAGGTATATCAAGGGGCGGGGCAAAAGGCCGCCTATGTACGCCAGGCAGGGTTTGATCCTATCCAGCAAGAGCAGATGGTCATGAGCTTTATTGATACGCACGGCAGCATCAAACGTGCTGACGTGGTTGAGCTGTGCCATATCAGCCCGGATCAAGCCTACAAGTTGTTGGCCAGATTGAAGAAAAGGGGAGAAATCGAGCAAATAGGCGAGCGTAAAGGGGCTATTTACAAGCGCGCGCGTTAATTTATGCGCTCAGCGTAGATATATACGCTCATTTATGCGTCAGCGTATATCGCTCGGTCACGATCAAAACCAAGGCATGAATCGATGGAAACCGCAAAACTCAGAAAATTCGCTCAGTTCGCCCGCCGCAGCCTGATTGAACAGGTCGGCGCCAAGCTAAAACTGGTATTGGCCGAAGAAAGCCCCGCCCGGCGGGAAAGCCCATCGGCCATCAAAAAGCTGGAAGAGGCGATAACCGACCAAGGCAAAGAACAGGTTATCGAGCGGGTGGCCTATATCTGGTTCAACCGCTTCTGCGCCCTGCGTTTTATGGACGTGAATCGTTACAACCGCATTGGCATTGTTTCCCCTGCAGAGGGGCAGTTCCAGCCCGAGATCCTGGCTGATGCCAAAATGGGCCATATCGATGAAGAAATGGTGTCGGAGTCAACCCGTCAAAAGATCTTCGCTCTGCTGGACGGCAAAACACCCAGTCAGGATCCGCAGGGGGAAGCCTATCGCCTACTGGTCGTAGCTGCCTGTAACTACTGGTACAGCGCAATGCCGTTCTTGTTCGAGCGTATTGACGACTACACCGAGCTTTTGATGCCGGATGATCTGCTCTCAGGCAACTCAATCCTGGCCTATACCCGCGAAGCCATGACGCCGGATGCCTGTGAAGATGTCGAGGTGATCGGCTGGCTGTATCAGTTCTATATCTCCGAGAAGAAAGACCAGGTATTCGCCGATCTTAAGAAGAACAAGAAGGTTACTCCCGAGAATATCCCAGCGGCGACCCAGCTATTCACGCCGCACTGGATTGTGCGTTATTTGGTGGAAAACTCGTTGGGACGCCTCTGGATGCTCAACCGTCCCAACTCCGGCTTGATCGAGCAGATGGATTACTACATCAAGCCGGAAGAGCCAGAGACCGACTTCCTGCGGATCAATAGCCCGGAAGAGATCAAGATCTGTGACCCGGCCTGCGGCTCGGGACACATGCTGACGTATGCATTCGATCTGCTGTATGCCATTTATGAAGAGGAAGGCTACGAACCTGCCGATATTCCGGCCAAGATTCTGGCTAATAACCTTTACGGAATTGAGATCGACGAACGCGCTGGAGAACTGGCCGCATTTGCGCTGACCATGAAGGCGCGAGCCAGACAACGCCGTTTCTTCCGAAAGCCCGTGCAGCCGAATGTTGTCGTTCTGGAGAACGTGGCTTTTACCAGCGCCGAGATGCAGGACGTCGCCGCCGTGGTGGGTAAGGACCTGTTCACGAAAGAGCTGCGCGAGACGCTAGGACAGTTCGAGCAGGCGAAAAATTTCGGCTCATTGATACTACCTAAACTACGGGACCCTGCGGAGACACTGCGTGTTGTAGAGGAGCGAGGTGTCGACGGGGATCTTTTGCTGAAGGAGATACAGGACCGTCTGGTGGCCGTCCTGAGAATGGCCGAGGCTCTCTTGCCCAAGTATCATGTGGTGGTGGCCAACCCGCCGTATATGGGCGCCAGCAATATGAACCCGACGATCAAAAGTTGGGTGGCCAAAGCGTATCCTAAAGCGAAATCAGACCTGATGACCTGCTTTATGACGAGGGTTCAGGAGCTAAACATTCGTGGCGGATATTGGAGCATGATCAACCTTCCGTCTTGGATGTTTCTTAGTTCCTTTGAGAAATTTCGCGAACAACTTATTTTAGAGCAAACGATTAATTCTCTCCTCCATCTCGGTCGTGGAATTTTTGGCTCAGATTTTGGTTCGACAGCTTTTTGCTTCCGGAACACTACTCCTAGTGCGAACAGCAAAGGCGTATATAGGCGTCTATTTACGCGACATGTAGACGTTCGAAAACCTGAAGAAATAGAACGACTGTTTTTGATGCCAAACGAAGGTCATTACTCCGTAAAACAGTCGTTCCTAAAAACGGTCCCGGGTTGGCCGCTTTCTTACTGGCTTTCGAATGAAGCCGCCAATGCATTCACGCAAGGGAAAAAACTTCAAAACATAGCGGTAACTCGAAAGGGCATGGTAACCGCTAACAACGATATCTTCGTTCGGGCCTGGCAAGAAGTCAGTATTCAGAAGTTCAATTCTAGAGCGAAAAGTCGAGAAGATGCAGAGGTGTCCGGGTGCAAATGGTTCCCCTACATCATGGGTGGAGAGTTTCGTAAGTGGTTCGGTAATCGGGAGAATGCGGTAAACTGGGCTTCGGATGGGCACGAAATACGAAACAAGAGACATCCTAAAGAAGATCGTATTTGGGCGACTAACTTTAATCTCGACTATATATTCCAGCCCAATGTGAACTGGAATAGCATTACATCGGGAAGCCTGTCCTTTCGCGTGTCACCTGGTGGAGAGCTTTTCGCCTCAACCGGTCTCGCCTGCTTTGTTGCAAAACGAGAGAATGAAGTTGCTGCGTTTCTGAACTCAACAGTTTCAAAATACTTTCTGTCGATCATCGCTCCCACGATGTCTGCAAACCCAGGTGATATTGGACGTTTGCCAGTTTTTGGTGAGGGCATGGCTTCCGTTCAAAGAACCGCTTCAAAGTGCGTTCTATCTTCCAAAGAAGACTGGGACTCATACGAAACTTCATGGGATTTCACCACACTTCCGCTGCTCTCGCCTGACTATCGTTGCGAAACACTGGAGGCCACCTACTCCCGTCTCCGCGCCCATTGGCAAGGCATGACAGACGAGATGCAGCGGCTGGAGGAAGAAAATAACCGCATTTTCATCGAAGCCTACGGTCTGCAGGACGAGTTGATTTCCGAAGTTCCGATCGAGGAGATAACACTCACCTGCAATCCCGCTTATCGTTATGGGATAAAAGGTTCTGAGAAAGATCGAGAAATCCGCCTGCGTGCTGACACTATGGCTGAACTTATTTCCTATGCCGTGGGCTGTATGTTCGGTCGCTATGCACTGGAAGAGCCGGGACTGATCCTGGCCAATCAGGGCGAGACCATCGACGACTACCTGAAGCGGGTTCCAGAACCAAGCTTTCCGGCAGACGATGACAATGTCATCCCTATGCTCGATGGCGACTGGTTCACCGACGACATCACCGAGCGCTTCCGTGAATTCCTGCGCATCGCCTTTGGTGAAGAGCACTATGGGGAAAACCTCCGCTTTGTCGAGCAAGCGCTGGGTAAGGATATTCGCAAGTACTTCCTGAAGGATTTCTACAACGACCACGTGCGCCGTTACAAGAAGCGACCCATCTACTGGCTGTTCTCCTCACCCAAGGGCTCATTCAATGCGTTGATCTACATGCACCGCTACCAGCCTCACACCGTGGGCACGGTGCTGGAGTATCTTCGGGATTTCAAAGACGAGAAGCTAAAAGCCCGGAAAAACCATCTGGAGGCCCTGAGTATCAGCGCCGGGGCCTCCCAGGGTGAGAAGACCAAGGCCCTGAAAGAGATCGAGAAGATCAACAAAACCCTCGCCGAGCTGGATGACTACGAGCGGGATGTGCTCTACCCACTGGCCACCGAACAGGTGGAAATTGATCTCGATGACGGGGTGAAGACCAATTATCCGAAATTTGGCGAAGCTTTAAAGAAGATTACCGGCCTCTCTGGCTAGGAGCACAGGCATGCATATCAACAAACTAACCTTGCAGCGCTTTCGTGGCGCTCAAGATCTACCGCTGGATCTGGATGACAAGCTTAATGTGTTTGTCGGCATGAATGGCACGGGTAAATCCAGCATTCTGGATGCCTCGGCCATCATGCTGTCCTGGCTGGCGAATCGGATTAAGCATGCGGGTGCGTCTGGGCGTCCGATTGCCGAATCCGATATCAGGAATGGTGAATCCTCCGCCAATCTGGCCATTCAGCTATGTGATGAGGGTACTTCCTTCGGCTGGAACTTGGCGAAGGTGCGTAAGGGGTACAGCAAAAAGGACCTGGCCTCTGTTCTGATTTCTGCATCCGAAACGGCCAAGGGTATTCAGGCCGGCATCACCGAACACAACGGGAAGGTAAACATCCCCTTGTTTGCTTACTACCCGGTGAATCGCGCTGTGTTGGATATTCCACTGCGTATCCGAGAAAAGCATCAGTTCGGGCTTCTTTCTGCTTACGAGGAGTCGCTAACCAGTGGCGCCAACTTCCGTACTTTCTTTGAATGGTTCCGGGAGCGTGAAGACCTTGAGAACGAGAACCGCAAATACATAGATGATCTGATCAAGCCGGACGATTTCGAGTTCCCGGATTCGCAGCTAACGGCGGTGCGGCGGGCCCTTGAGATTTTCATGCCGGACTTCCAAAACCTGACCGTAAGGCGCCAACCGCTGCGGATGGAGGTAACGAAGAAAGGCCAGCGGCTGACGGTAAACCAGCTTTCCGATGGCGAAAAATGCTTGATGGCCATGGTTGGCGACCTTGCCAGGCGCATGGCCATAGCCAACCCGGAGCGAGAAGATCCGCTGCTGGGAGATGGCATTGTGATGATCGATGAAATTGATCTGCACCTGCATCCGAAATGGCAGCGCCTGGTGGTGCCCAGTTTGAGGGCGGTTTTCCCGAACTGTCAGTTTTTTATCTCCACTCATTCACCGCATGTAATTACCCATGTGAAACCGGAGAATCTGTTCCTTATGAACATGACAGATGCCGGGGAATTGGAGATTGTTCGCCCGAATGAGTCCTACGGGAAGACGGTGGACAGGGTACTTGAAGATCTGATGGGCCTTGAGACCACACGCCCTGACCAAGTGGAAGATGCTCTTCGAGCTATTTACGGGCAAATCAATGATGGCGAGCTTGATACTGCCAGAAAAGGCATTGCTGAATTGGAACGAGACATTGGCGAAGATCCGGAACTGGTAAAAGCCAAGGTGCTGATCAAACGCAAGGAGCTGATTGGCCGATGAAGTATGTGGAGAAGCGCCACGAACCTGAAGTTTTTACGCAATGGAAGGCTCTGGCCAATGTCAATGAAGACTGGCAGCCTACCTATGGCGACCTGAGGGGTGAGCCCAAAGCCTCGGTAAAGAGATCATTGATGCGGGAGCAGGGTTACATCTGCTGCTATTGTGAACGCCGGTTAACCGAGGGCGATTCCCACATAGAACACTTTCAGCCTCAGAGTGACCCGACTGTGGATCCGCTGGATTACGGCAATCTTTTGTGCTCCTGCCAGAATCAGATCAGAAAGGGTGAGCCCCGTCACTGCGGTAACCTGAAAGGCGACTGGTTTGACCCCGAGCTGTTGATATCTCCGCTGGATGCGAATTGTGAGCCCCGGTTTGGTTTTGAAGGTGATGGTTGGATTAAACCTGCTGACAATAACGACCGGGCGGCCTGTGAAACCATTACCCGACTGGGCCTCGACCTGCCCAAGTTGAATGAGTTGAGAGCTGGAGCAATTGAGCCTTTCCTGGATGATAGCTTGAGCCATGATGAGCTGGGTCAGTTCGTGTCGGGCTACTTAACCATGGGAGCAGACGGCCGTTTCGGTGAGTTCTGGACCACCATCAAATACCTGTTTGGGGACTATGCCGCCGCATGAGTAATCGAATTTCCCAGGCCTCTCATGAATATCCCAGGTCGCTCATGAAGGAGGGCTACCTATGAAATTGAAAGAAATTGCCGTTAAAGGCTTTAAATCCATCAGCAATCACGACTACGAGCGTATTGCCTTTAACGATGTCACGGTGCTGTTGGGGGCGAATGGCTCCGGGAAAAGTAACCTGATTTCACTGTTCCGGCTGTTGGGATTTATGACCACTGGTGCTCTGCAGCAGTACGTTGGCAGGCAGGGCGTCAGCCAGCTTCTGTTTTATGGCCCAAAGGTGACCGAATCGCTGAGTTTCAGCGTGAAACTGGAAGATGACAGCACCACGGACTCCTACGATGTAAAGCTATCGTATGGGTTGCCGGACCGGCTGTTCGTCAGCGGTGAACAGGTAAGCTATCACAAGGCCGGTCACCCCAGACCGCAGGAATACTTTCTGTCCAGTGGTGGCCCCGAAGCGGATCTGGGGCAGGATGATCGGCCCACCAGTAAAGTGCTTACCGGTCTGCTCAGAGGCATACAAACCTTCCAGTTTCACGACACATCCGACACCGCCCGAATCAAGGACCGGGTGTACGTTGATGATGTGTCCTACCTGCGCAGCGATGGGGGCAACCTCGCGGCCTTCCTCAAGATGTTGAAGGAGTCGGACAGCTATCGTCCTTACTACGAACGAATTGTCCGGCATATTCGCAAGATTATGCCGCAGTTCAACGACTTCGTACTGGATACCCTTCCTGGCAATGACCGTTTCGTGCGACTGAACTGGTCTGATACCTACCGCCAGGATTATCTTTTTGGTCCGGATCAGATTTCCGACGGGTCTCTTCGCTTCATGGCGCTGACCACACTACTGTTGCAGCCACCGGCGTTGCTTCCAAAAGTGATCGTTCTGGATGAGCCGGAGTTGGGTCTGCATCCGGCTGCCACGCTTGAGCTTGCCGGTATGATCAAACGTGCATCCCAGAAAACGCAGGTGGTCCTGGCCACCCAGTCCACACGGCTGGTGGATGAATTCCTGCCGGAGCAGATTGTGATTGTGGAGCGCGATTCAAAGACCGGCGCCAGCTCGTTCCACCGTCTGGAAGCGGAGGCGCTGGGTGAATGGTTGCAACGGTACAGCCTCTCGGAGCTTTGGGAGAAAAATGTGTTGGGAGGGCAGCCGTGATTCGACTGCACATAACCGCAGAGGGCCAGACCGAGAAAGCCTTCGTCGACCAGGTTTTGACACCCCATCTGGCGCACTTTGATGTCTACACCGACGCGCGCTGTGTGTTAACGAGCAAGGACAAACGGGCAGCCAAAGAATACCGGGGTGGCTTGATCAGTTACCAGAAGGCAAAAGCAGACATCGAAACCTGGATGAAGGAAGACGCCAACCAGGAATGCTGGTTTACCAGCATGTTCGATTTATATGCCTTGCCAGACGATTTCCCAGGATTTGACGAGGCGGAACGGCTGGAGCCTTATCAAAGGATCGAACGGCTCGAAGCTGCTTTTGGCAATGAAATGAACAAGCCAAACTTTATTCCCTATATCCAGTTGCATGAATTTGAAAGCCTGATTCTGGCTGACCCGGCCAAGCTGGATTGGGAGTACCTGGAGCACGACCAGCCAATTGGAAATCTAGTGAAGATGGTCGGCTCCCAAAATCCGGAGCTCATCAATGACGGTCGAGAAACAGCGCCATCAAAACGAATTCTCAAAGAGATACCGGAGTACGACAAGGTGACATCAGGGGTATCGGTTGCGGCTCACATCGGCCTCGGTGCTCTGCGGGCCTCATGCAAACACTTTGATGAGTGGGTGTCGCGCTTGGAGAAGCTCGGGGGCAAAGAATGAGCCAGCAAATCAATTATGCGCTGGGCAGGCTTTTCGATAAGCACCGGGTTGTGTTCTGGTACGACACCAAGCAAGAGCTGCGCAGTGACTTCGAGGCGGTTTCCATTCCGGACGTGGAGAAGCTGGAGATCGCCAACAACGAGTACGGCCTGAAACATCGCATCCTGCGGGAGGCACCGGAACAGAAATTCTTGCTGTACAAAGAAGGGCCACAACCGGAGGATCTGGACAACTGGTTGCTGGACGTACAGCTGGCCCACGGCGAGTTCCGGACCGACCAGGTGGCCATCTGGCTGTCCGAGTTGGAGTTGGGCCTGGAGTTCGCCGAGATAGCTCAGGCCCATACGGAGTTCTTTCAGGCGATCAAGCGCAAGGAGGCACTGAAGAAGTTGCTGAAGCCGGACGATACCGCCGGCCAGCTGCGCCTGAAGATGCTGGCCGTGTGTGCCGGTAGCGAGCCCCGTATGGACTCGGTGGTGGAAACCCTGCTGCAGCAACTGGCTGAAGACCGTGATGATGGCATCCGGCTGATTGAGCGCTGTGGTCTGGGCAGCTTCCTGTGGGAGCAACTGACCCGTTTCTACGGCTACGAGGCCAGTGAACCCAGCCTGCGCGATTTCGTGATCGAGCTGTTCAAGTCCTGCTACGCCATGGGTACCGATGGCGATGTCAAACTGACCGGCGACGCCCTGGTGTTCCTCAAGCGCTGGAAAGACAGCCGGCAGTTCGAGCAGGGGTTTGAAACCCTGTCTGCCGAGTGTGCCGAGGTGCTGGGCATTGAGCAGGATCTGGGTAAGCGGGACTTCCGGGACCTGGTTGAGCTGGATTACTTCCGGCTAATCGACCAGAAGATTATCAGTGACCTGGTGCGGGCGGTGGTAGGCCGCACGGTCACTAGTGGCGATGTGGCATTGTGGGTACGGCAGCGGCGCCAGGGCCACTGGTACGGGGAGTTCCGCCACCTGTATGAAGCCATTGAGTTTGCGGCCCGTTTTGTCCAGATGCTCGGTGAGGCTCGTCTCACCATGGACAGCCTCTCCGACGGCGTTCAGCGATACAGCCGTTCCTGGTTCCAGTTGGATCAGCTCTACCGCAAATTTACCTACCATGTGCGCATGTCCGGCCAGGCATCGTTAATGGGCGATCTCAGTGAGCAGGTGGAGAATTTGTATTCCAACAACTACCTGCTCAAGCTGGGCGACGGCTTCCAGGTTCACGTGGATGCCGCGCCGCGCTGGGAGGCCTATCCGGTCGTTCAGCAAACAGCCTTTTTCGAGCACTGGGTTCGCCCGTACCTGTGCAAGGACAAACGGATCTGCGTGATCATTTCCGACGCCATGCGCTATGAGATTGGTGATGAGCTGCTGGGCCTTATCCGGCAGGAAGATCGCTACAGCGCGGAGCTTGAACCGGCACTCTCGACCCTTCCCAGCTATACCCAGCTCGGTATGGCGGCGCTACTGCCCAACAAGTCCCTGGCAATCGCCGACAACGATACCGGTACGGTACTGGTGGATGGCCAAAGCTCACAGGGCACGGTCAACCGTACCAAAATCCTGCAGGCCGCCTTGGATGGTCGGGGCCAGGCCGTCAAGGCGGAGGATTTTATGCAGCTCAACCGGGAAGACAGCCGTGAGCTGCTCAAGGGTAATGATGTGCTGTACATCTACCACAACCGCATCGATCACACCGGCGACAAGATGCATTCAGAGGGGCAGGCCTTTGAAGCCGCAGAACAAACCCTGGATGACCTGATTCGACTGATCAAGAAGCTCACGGCGGCCAACGCCAATAACCTGCTGATCACCGCTGACCATGGCTTTATTTACCAGAACCGTGAGCTGGATGAGAGTGATTTCCTGGGCGATGCCGTTTCTGGCGATGATATTCGCTACCGGGACCGTCGGTTCGTGCTGGGTAAGGGGCTGTCCGCCTCTCCGGCCTTCCATCACTTCTCGTCTGAGCAGCTTGGGCTGGATGGCGATATGGAAGTGCAGATTCCCAAGTCCATCAACCGGCTGCGTCTTAAAGGCTCTGGCAGCCGCTTTGTGCATGGCGGCGCATCCCTTCAGGAGGTTGTGATTCCAGTCCTGAAGGTTAACAAGAAGCGCCAGAGTGATGTCAGCGCCGTTGAGGTGGACATCCTGCGTGGGGCCAGCTCGGTGATCACTTCCGGCCAACTGGCCGTCACCTTGTATCAGTCCGGACCGGTTACCGAGAAAGTACAGCCTCGCCACCTGCGGGCTGGGATTTATACCCAGTCAGGGGAGTTGATTTCGGACAGTCACGAACTGTCGTTTGACCTGACCTCGGAGAACCCCCGCGAGCGGGAGCTTCAGGTGCGCTTTGTGCTCAGCCGCAAGACGGACGAGGCCAACGGCCAGGAGGTTTTCCTGAAGCTGGAAGAACAGCACGCCGGCACCTCCCACTACAAGGAATACAAGTCGCTCAGGTATTTGATGCGGCGGTCCTTTACCAGCGATTTTGATTTCTGAGGGTTATAGCCAATGAGTACGCTTGACCAAAAGATCAACGAACACTTCCCCGGGTTGGTGGTGCGCAAAGACCTGGTGAAAACGGTCAAGGGCAACGCCATCGTTCCCTCATACGTGCTGGAGTATCTGCTCGGCCAATACTGCGCCACTAACGACGAGGCCACGATTAAAACAGGGATTGAAACGGTCAAGGAGATTCTGGCCAAGCACTATGTCCACCGGAACGAGGCCGGACTGGTGCGCTCGAATATCAAGGAAAAGGGGCGCTACAAGGTTATCGACAAGATCAGTGTGGCCCTGAATGAGAAGACGGATGCCTACGAGGCGCAGTTTTCCAACCTGGGAATCAAGAAGGTATTGGTGGATTCTGGGACCGTCAAGGCCCACCCCAAACTGCTGGTAAGCGGCGTATGGTGCATTGCGGACATCGAATACGTATTTTCTGAAGACCAGAACGTCAGCCCCTGGATTCTGTCCACCCTCAAGCCGATTCAGCTATCGCACTTCGACTACGACGCCTACGTTGCCGCGCGGCAGCAGTTCAGCACCGATGAGTGGATTGACCTGCTGATCCAGAGTATCGGCTTTAACCCGGAGATGTTCGGACGGCGCAGCAAGCTGACGCAACTGGTCCGATTGATTCCGTTCTGCGAGCGGAACTACAACCTTATCGAACTTGGCCCCAAGGGGACGGGTAAATCCCACGTTTACTCCGAATTCTCGCCCCATGGGATCCTGGTTTCCGGTGGTGAAGTCACCGTACCCAAGCTGTTTGTGAATAACTCCAGCGGCAAAATCGGCCTGGTGGGCTACTGGGATTGCGTGGCCTTTGACGAATTCGCCGGTAAACAGAAGCGAGTCGACAAGGCCCTGGTCGACATCATGAAGAACTACATGGCCAACAAGTCCTTCTCCCGTGGCGTGGAAACCCTGGGCGCCGAGGCGTCCATGGTGTTCGTGGGGAACACCCGGCACACTGTTCCTTACATGCTGAAGCATTCAGACCTGTTCGATGAACTGCCGGACAAGTTCTACGATTCTGCCTTTCTGGACCGGATCCACTTCTATATTCCGGGATGGGAGGTCGACATCATCCGGGGCGAGATGTTCTCCGACGGCTATGGCTTCGTGGTGGACTACCTTGCAGAAATCCTGCGCTCGATGCGGAACTACGATTACTCCGACCAGTATAAGGAGCACTTTACCCTTTCTTCGGATATCTCGACCCGTGATCGGGACGGTATTAACAAGACCTTTTCCGGCTTGATGAAGATCCTGTTCCCCCAGGGGGGAGCGACCAGGGAAGAGGTTGAAGAAGTGCTGCGCTTTGCCATTGAGGGGCGCAAGCGGGTCAAGGACCAGTTACAGCGGATTGATACCACCTACGGCGAAGTACGCTTTTCCTATCAGGATCAACAAGGCCAGGAAATACTGGTCACGACACTTGAGGAGGAAGAGTACCCAGGCTACTACCACCAGACGGTCTCGACTCCTGATGACGAGGGAGTAGAACCCGAGCCAACAGCGGACGTTAAAGGTGTCGAGCCAGAAGAGCTGAATGCCCCCGAGCCAGTACTGGAAGAAAAGCACCTGACCTTCCAGGAAAATCAGAAGGGCATCTCATTCGACGGCTTGTTTGGCGCATACCTGAAAGGAGCCAGCAAGATCACCGTCACAGACCCCTACATCCGGCTTTTCTACCAGATCCGCAATTTCATGGAGTTTCTCGAAGCCATCGTGAAGAACAAGGCCGAAGAAGATGAAGTGGAGGTTCACCTCGTCACCGTCAGGGACGAGTTCAAGGGTGACCTGCAAGACGAGAGTTTTGAAAAAATCCAGGAATCCGCTCGCACCGTGGGCATCGACTTCACCTGGGCGTTTGACGAAAGCGGCACCATTCACGCCCGTCATATCGTTACGGACCACGGCTGGAAGATATCGCTGGATCGGGGGTTGGACATCTTCCAGCACTACGAGATGAATGAAGCCTTCGCGTTTGCCAACCGGTTGCAGCAGTTTCGGTCTAGCAAGGCCTTCGAAATTACCTTCATCAAACAGTCATAGATCCACCCGGCAGTGCAATGGGAGGCGGTGTGTCAGGCGCTCGCTTCCCACTCCCACCAGGACTGAAACAGCTCGTCACCACCCGGCACATAGGTGTGAACCTCCCGGCCATTCCAATCCAGCGCCAGAACCTGCAACGCAGCCTGTTGCAGCTCGGCATCCAAGGCCCTCAGCCGGTTCAGCTCGAATGGCCAGTGACTCGCGTTATATAGGCCAAGCAGGAATCGCCGGATATGCCGGGCCTGGCCGCCTCCACTATGAGCGGCGTCGATCAGTATTGTGAGAGCCGGAAGCCCCGCGTCCTCCCGCAGCTGCCTCCGCTTTTCTTCCTGTTCCAGCAAAAATAGAAAGCTTTCGGGAAGCATGGCTGTTTTGTCCGTCATGAGCATAACCTCATATCGACTTCACGATTATGCTGCCATGGACGACGCAGTAGGCACGGCTCTCAAACTGCCCGTTTTGGGCAAGAACACCGGTTTGCCCCGAATTTATTTCAGATCGCCATTGTGTCGGGGTGATTTTTTTCGGAACTTTCGCTCCAGGAACGCTTCCAGCCGGTCCGCGTTGCGGTAGGCCACAACGCAGATAAAAAGTACAACTGCGACAAAGCTCAGGAATGCAATCAGTGTGGCAGATAGGTTCAGCATATTCACGTCTCCAATAGTTGACTGCCCTTTGAGGGCAGTTTGTTGGTTTCAGGCCACAGCATCGGCCTGTCTTTGTTCTTTGGCGACAGACGCAATCAAGTGCCGCGAGCAACTCAGCATCTCCTGGATCTCGCTGTAGCTGTGGCCACTGCGTAGCAGGCTGGCGATGTGCTGTCTGCGCTTCAGGTCTGGTTGCCGCCCCTGGTACTTGCCCTCCGTTTTTGCTTTATGAATGCCCTGGAACTGCCGGCGCCGACGGTCTTCGTAATCTTTGCGGGCCACGGCAGCCAGCATGTCGAGCATCATGGCGTTGACCGCTCGTAGAATGGAGTCGGTGAATCCGGTGTCGTCTTTCTTTTCCAGAGCGAGCCAACTGGTTGGTAATTCCGGGGAGACGATGGCTAACCGCTTGGCGGCCAGCTTTTGCTTGAGGGAGTCCCAGTCACTTTTTTTGAGGCGAGCCAGCCGGTCGATCTGTTCGACCAGCACAATGTCACCCTCACCGGAATCTGTGATCAGCTTCATCAGCTCGGGTCGGTGCAAAGTAGCGCCGGACACGTTCTCCACGTAGAAAGCGGCAATACGCTGACCGTGGTTGGCTGCGAACTGTACCAGTGACTCCCGGGCTCGCTCCGCATTCTGTTCCTGCGTGGATGCCCGAAGGTAGGCTCGAATAAACATCGTCGGTTCCTCAGTCTGTTATAAGTGGTTCTCTCTGGCCGGTCTGGTTTAGGTGGTTCTGGTGGCCGTTACCGGGTTCGAACCTCTGGTTCTCCTGATCTGTACCCATAAGGAACCACCTCAAGAGTCGAGAAACTCCCCGAACGGATCGTCCGCTCGATAAATCTGGTTGATTCTGTCGTCATCGAAGAAACCCTCTGTACCGCCATTGCTCCCATTGCCGGAAGTTGCCTTGTTGCCCGCGCCGGTTGCCTCCTCATCACTGCCTCGACTGAACGACGCCATCTTTTGTTCGAATTCAGGAAACGTCATTTCCCCATCGGGTCCCTTGGCGAAAACCGTCTTGTAGGCATCGACTACGGCCAGTGCGAAGCGAATGAACAGTGCGACCACCCAGAGCACGAACAATAAATACCATGCGTAAAGCGCTGCATCGGTACCCCTAAAGGCGAGCTCCACAACGCCGATCCCGGCGAGCCCCACTGTTACGATTTTTGCCACTCTTACCATGGCCTCAGTCCCCGATAGTTCTTTACTTCGAAGCTACCAGAACCTGAGAAAATGCAAGTTTTTCCCGGCGTCAGGCCGCTGCGGCTTGCCCGGCCAGCCACGGCGGTTTCACCTTGCTGTAGGCATCGTTCGTCATCGCCCTCAAGTCCTGCTCGAGCTCGACCCAGCAATGGGGAGCGGTGGTCATTCGGCTCAGTCGGTCCTCCGCGTATCCGATCCGGCATTGATGGAAAATGCCTCGCTCGCTCAGGGCATTGCTGATCACAAAAGTCATGTAGACGCTATCGACTCTCAGGTCCTCCAGCGGCAGCAGTGCCAACTCAAGTTCATCGTGCCAGTCACTCATGGTCGGGCTCCCTGAACATCAGCTGTTGGCCCTGTTCATACAACACCGGATAGGGGAGCGGCTCGCCGTCCTGGATCACGGTGTTCGGTGGAAAGTACATCACTATCCAGGGAGGCATGCCGGCGCTGACAGCGCCATAGAATTCATCTACAGGAAAGGTACGTTCATGGCCGGACTGCCGAAATACCAGTCGGGAATATTTCTCGGGATGGTTGGCAGCGATGTTGTAACTGGCTGCTTCACGGCCGATGACATAGCTTGGTGTCTTCCAGTGATTCGGTTGTTGGATGTTATAGGCGATGATGCAGTTGCTATCGGCACAGCCATATCGCTCGACTGTTACCGACCACAGCATGAGCGGGTTCCCATCAATCTCCGGCGTCTTCACGTCTGTGAGCTTCGTTACATTTATCGCCATCGACTCGGCGGCCTGGGTGATGGCCTCATCTACAACGGCAACATAGTGGTCATAGGCGTCATCCTCGTTCGCCGCCAGTGATTCCGGCATCCAGCCCATCAGGCTGGGTCGCGCCGAAGGGTTGTCCGGCGTCATCATGATGTCAGTGGCGTTGAAGAACAGCGTCTGGGTGCCGGTAAGATGACGAAGCGGCGCATCTAATGAGGTGGCCAATCTGGCCAGGTCGAGGGCGCTTACCAGCAAACCCTTTCGATGCGAGCGCGTCCCGTCTGGTGAATCCCGCAGGTCCTGATCGTAGACGCCGCCGGCACGGGCCAGATTCAGTGCGCGGGATGATTCGTCGTCATAGTGTCGAGGCATGACAGCGCAACCCGCGAGCGCGGCTGTAGTTACAGCAAAACAAATGGTCTTCAACTTGGTCATTTTGAACTCCTGCGTTTTCTAAAATATTCGCACGAAGTTTCAAATATGCAAGAGGAAAATCAAAATAATATTTAATAAAATCAATGTGTTGCGCTGTCAGTACAAACTTCGGTGTATCCGCAGTGGTGCATCGGGAGTGCCGCTCTTGCTAGACTTGCCAGTAGGTTTTTTTCGGTTGAGGCGAGGTGTTGGTAAATCGGAAAAGGATCAGAAATTCCCAGTTTCCCACTTATCCCAGTTTATAAGCATGGGTAGTAACCGACCGGGCCAATAGAGAAAAAGTTTCTATTCATGCAAGAAACAGCGGGATGACGACTGCCTGAACGATACTGGTCTGCGCTTTAGTGCCGATGTGCCGGTGGAAGTCATTGAACACATGCCATCGGAGCAGATCGGGCCGGACGCCGACCAGTACGACATCCTCGGCACCAAAACCTCCTACCGGCTGGCCCAGCGGGCCTCCAGTTACGTGGTGCTGAAGGTGGAACGCCCGGTGTTCCGGCGCAAAGGGCACCGAGAAGCCTGCGACAACACCGGCTCTATTTAACGTGCTGCACAACAGCCTGGCCGATGTCAGCCTGCTGGTGGACAAGTTTCAGTCCCCCTGCCGTTGTATCGTCAGCACCAGCGCATCCAGCAATCCGGCATCACCATCAGCCGCAGTACCCTGACCAAGCTGGTCAAGCGAGCCATCGACCTGCTGCGCCCCATTGTGGATGCGCAGACCGACAACGTGCCGCGCAGCCGGTACTGGCCATCGACGAAACGCTCATCAAGGCCGGCCACCAGGGCCGGTCAGGCCCCCAAAAAGGCAAGATGAGATCCGGCTGGTTCTGGCGGCTGTCTGGCGATGCTGGCGAAGTGGTGTCATCCTGACCGACAGAACAAACAGCCCGAGGCCCCGTCGCTTGCGGTGGCCAGGATCCACCTTGCCGGCAGACTCGGCTTTGCAGTTGATGAGTCTGGCATAGGAAGCGAACTTCTGAACTGACTCAAAGCGCTGGATATCACCGATTTCGTAGAGAATGGTCAGCGCTAGGATGCGCCCTACACCGGGAATGGTCCTCAGCACACTCAGAGAAGTGGGATTATGTTGTTTGGCTTGCCGCTCCAGGTGTTCTTCAAGCTTGCTCAGCTCACGGTGATAGCACTCGATGATGGCCAGGTCGAGATTGATGTTGTGCTGGACATTCTGTCCGGCAAAGGCCGCCTGAACCTGTTCCCGGACTCCCACATTCTTAAGGTTTACCTTATTGGGTGGCGGATTGTATTGGCTGGTGGTGTTCACCACGTGGGTTTTGAGCATGGCCCCGTGCTGGACGATGCGGAAGCGTCGTCGCAGTAGGTCGCGGGTGGCCCGCATCTCGTTGGGATAGGTGTAGGCCAGCGGGAAGTTGCCGTCCTTTGATTTCCTTGTGTAGCAACACCTCCCCCTGCTGGTTGATGATACAGACGTACAGGCATGCAGCAGATTGATTCCACAATAATGATGGTAGGTGCTACGATAAAGTTTATTGAGTCTTCTCCCTTGTGGTGTTTGGTCGCCTTCCAGCTTAGCGGTCAACCGCTAGACTGGGGAGAGGGCTTAATAAGTATCAGGACAGTGACATGGACCCGCAAATCCCTCGGGATCAGTTTCCTTTCACCAGTGTCCGGTTAGCAAGGCGCTGGCGCAAGTTGCTGGATGAGCGCCTGAAAGACCTGGGGGCTACCCAGGCTCGCTGGTTCACCATGGTCTGCCTGCAGCGTGATGGTGGAGGGCTGACATAGCGGGATATAGCCCACCTGATGGTCATCGAGAATCCGACATTGGTCCGCCTGCGTGTTTTTGAGTAGGTTATGGAAAGCGCGTGACCAGGAGGTGAAGCATGCTACCTAAGGATATCGTTGTCTTTCTTGAAGAGGCTCGGCCCTATGACCGGCGACTGGCGATCGCCGCTGACATCGCTGCGTGCTGGGATGCCTGCCTGATAGCGGTGTTTGTGGCAACGCCACTGAGAGCGATGCCTCATGCGTACGCTGTGGCCGGCCCCGCCATGCGCGCCTTGCTCGAACAGCATCGCGTGCGTGTTCGGGACGCAGAGACTCAGGTCAGGGAGCGGTTTGAGGCAATGGCTCGCGCAAGAGGTATTAGCGCAGAGTGGCGCTTGTCCGAGAGCGAGGTGGCGGAGGAATTAATGCTACACGCGCGCTATGCAGGGCTGGCGTTGGTCCCTCCCTTCGAAAGCTCCCCTGAACCTTCCATGACGGTCAGGATGGCCGAGCATGTTATCTTCGGGTCTGGACGCCCGACTATACTCATTCCTGACGAGTGGCCGGCCGGACGGATTGGACGACGTATCGTTGTTGGCTGGAACGCTAGCAGGGAGGCAACACGAGCTGTCGGCGATGCGTTACCCTTCCTGGCCCAGGCAGAAGCAGTGAAGGTGGTTTGTGTCTGCGATGAACCGGATGGCGAGCTGGAGTGTAGAGAAGATTTCGGCGCGGACCTGTGTCGCCACCTCGCGCGTTATGGCGTACAGGTAACACTGGAACAAGTCGACGGTGGTAAGGTCGGCCCGGTGCTACTCGAGCAGGCGCGGGCGTTCCATGCCGACATGCTGGTGATGGGCGCCTATGGCCATACGCGGCTCACCCGACTGGTGCTGGGTAGCGCTACTCGAACTGTACTCTGTCAAGCGTCAATCCCTGTGCTGGTGTCTCGTTGACTATAAACGAACGCGCTGGCGGGCTATTGACGGAGCCCTTCGGAGAAGTTCCTTAGTAGCTGGCCTGAGAACCTGCTTGAATTGCAGGTCGAATTGGCGCAAACCTGGTTAGTGCGTAACGCAGACTTGCCTCAATGATTAGCTTACGATTTACTGTTACTGAGTCAGCAATATCAGGACAGTGATATGGACCCGCAAATCCCTCGAGATCAGTTTCCCTTCGCCAATGCCCGAGTGGCAAGGCGCTGGCGCAAGTTACTGGATGAGCGCCTGAAAGACCTGGGGGTTACCCAAGCTCGTTGGTTCACCATGGTCTGCCTGCAGCGTGGTGGTGAAGGATTGACCCAGCGGGAGTTAGCCCATTTGATGACGATCGAGAATCCGACATTGGTCCGTCTGCTTGACAGCCTTGAAGAGCAGGGGCTGATTGAACGACGGCCCTGTAAGCATGATCGGCGCGTCAGGTTGCTGTACCTTACCAATACCGGTGAGCGCTTTTCGAGCGAACTGAATGAGCGGGCGAATCTCTTGCGAGAGGAGATGCTGAAAGGCATTGAAGACCAGGATCTGGAAGTCGCTCTGCGTGTGTTTGAACGGGTTATGGAAAATTCCGCCAACCCCAAATATTACTGAACCCGAGACATTTTTCAGACGCGAGCGACAAGATTAGGATTGGAGCGTTCCGCAAATTTCGCCGGCACAGGACGGTTCCATCACGGCTGGCGGTCCGTCGTTATGTGTGTTACGTTCAGTCCATGCTGAACGAAATGAACAAGTTTTGCAGCAGCCTTCCTATCATTGTTGGCGGAACACCGAATCAACTGGCACGGGAAAGTGGGGCAGCATCCGGGAGTATGGTCTTTTGCAACCGGTTCAACCCGCCTTGACAGAGGGCGCTTTATTGAAATCTCGACGTGGCAAAAAGTGTTATTGGAGTTGGTGCTCAGGTTTGTTGCTGGGCTTCCTTGTGACGTCAGCTTCCGCCGACGGCCTGCTGTCCCTGAAAGTGGAAAACGATGCCTTTTCCGCCGGTGGCGATGGTCAATACACCAACGGCGTAGAGGTGATCTGGGCCTTTGAGCCCCCGGATCGACATTGGACCCGCCGTCTTGCGGACGTCATTCCGGGCTGGTCTGGCAGTACTCTTGCGGGCGTAACGTACCGGCTCGGGCAACAGATCTATACGCCCGAAGATATAGAGGTCGAAACGCTTATTAAAGATGACCGCCCCTATGCCGGCCTTTTGTTTGGTGGAATTTCGCTACTGAGCGAAAGGGAGCACGGTGGCTTGCGTTTGGCAGACAGCCTGCATATCGACGTGGGCATCGTAGGACCGGCTTCCGGTGCTGAGGTAGTCCAACGAAATTTCCACGATCTTATTGCGGCAGACAAGCCGAGGGGTTGGGACAACCAGCTTGAGAACGAGCCAGTGATTAATTTTGGTTATGAACGGGCCTGGCTTAAACAACAGGATGTCGCTGAGCTAAGCCTGGAATATGGACCGTCTGCCGGGTTTGCGCTCGGCAACCTGTATACCTACGCTTCCAGCGGCCTTGGGTTTCGTTTGGGAGAGGGGCTTGATCGTAGTTTCGGCATTCCGTCAGTCGCCCCCGCACAAGGCGGGCAATCTTCTTTTCGGCGGGATCGGGGCTTTAGCTGGTACGTCTTCGCTGCCGTAGAAGGGCGCTATACAGCACACAACCTGCTGCTCGACGGCAACAGTTTCGAGGACAGCCACTCCGTTGACAGTCGTGAGTGGGTTGGCGATGCTCAGGTGGGTGCGGCATTGACCTGGGATCGCTGGCAGATCGCCTACACCTACCTGTGGCGCAGCGAAGAATTCGAGGAAAAGGACGGCGTCGATCAGTTTGGATCGATCGTTCTGTCTACCTGGTTATAAGTGAAGGCATGAATTGAACGGTTTTTGAGTCTTTTGCCCATTCAGAGGTTAGTTATATGCAGACAGAGAAGAGTTTGATGGTGCGGCTATTTGGGGTCCGCATGTTGCCAATGTGGTTGGCGGTTCTTTTGCTGGCTGGTTGTGACAATTCCTCCGGTCAGGCAAAGGCTGAACGGTCAGCGCCGCCGCCTCCGGAAGTCGGGGTTGTTGAAATGCAGCCGCAGCGTGTGAACCTTTCAATGGAACTGCCGGGCAGGACCGCCGCTTACCGTATCTCGGAAGTGAGGCCGCAAGTCACGGGCATTTTGCAGGAGCGCTTGTTTGAACAAGGCGCCCAGGTCAAAGCAGGTGAGGTCCTCTACCAGATCGACCCCAACCGATACCGTGCTGCCCATCAACGGGCCCAGGCAGAACTGGAGCGCGCACAGGCCGAATTGCGACAGGCTCAGCGGGAGTGGGCACGTACGTCAGACTTGTTTGAGAAGAATGCGGTCAGCAAGCGTCAGCGTGATGAAGCGCTATCGGCCTTGGAGGCAGCCCGGGCGGATGTCTCCCGATCCGAGGCGATGGTCGAAACGGCGGGTATCGAGCTGGCGTATACCGAGGTCAAGGCTCCCATCGCCGGGCGCATTGGCCCGACACTGTACACGGAGGGTGCACTGGTAACCGCCAATCAGCCCCAGGTCCTGGCGCGCGTGGTTCAGCTTGATCCCATGTATGTCGATATTCAGCTACCGGTCGAAAAACTGGCTCGAATTCGGTCGTCTCTGAATGAGGGCGCGGCTTCTAAGCCCGGCCTAAATGAAGCCGAGACTGTTTTGTTGCGCGATGACGGTACTCTCTATCCGCATAAGGGACGCGTTGACGTTGCGGATGTTACCGTCAACCAAAGCACCAGTTCGGTCACTGTGCGGGCGGTTTTCCCCAATCCTGACGAAGACCTTCTGCCTGGAATGTACGTGCGCGTTCGCCTGAGCGAGGGGGTGCGGGAGAACGCCCTTCTGGCGCCGCAGCAGGGCGTGAGCCGTAATCCGCAAGGCGAGGCCACGGCGTTGCTGGTCAACCCGCAGGGAGAAGTTGTTGCCCGCCAGTTAGAGGCAGAGCGGGCCATTGGCGCTTTCTGGCTGGTGGAGAACGGGTTAGAGCCGGGGGATCGCCTTATCGTCTCCGGTCTGCAAAAGGTTCGGCCAGGGGCCAAGGTGAAGCCGGTTGAGGCAGATGTTCCATTACATCCCACCCAAAACCAGCAAGCCAGTGGCAAGGATAGTTCACAGAAAAGCGCCTCCGACGACGAGGGCCCCGCACAATGATTAATTTCTTCATTTCCAGGCCCGTTTTTTCCTGGGTTCTGGCCATTGTCGCCATGTTGGCGGGCATCATGGCGATCTTCGTTTTGCCGGTCCAGCGATACCCGTCGGTGGCGCCGCCGGCGGTGGAGATTCAGGCCGATTATCCTGGCGCCTCGGCGGACACCGTGTCCAATACGGTGGTTCAGGTCATTGAACAAGAGATGACCGGCCTCGACAATTTGCTCTATATGGGGTCAACAGCGGATTCCTCAGGCCACGCTACGGTTACTCTCACCTTTGCGGCGGGCACCGATCCGGACATTGCCCAGGTCCAGGTGCAGAACAAGCTCAAACTGGCGGAACCGCGGCTCCCGGAGGTGGTGCGCCAGCAGGGGATCAGCGTCGAGAAATCCAGCACCAGTTTTCTGATGGTAATGGCATTCGTCTCTACCGACGGTCGCCTCAGCAAGCTGGATATCGCCGATTTTATCAGCTCCGAGTTAGCCGAACCCATTGGACGGGTAACTGGTATCGGCAGCGTGCAGGTTTTCGGCTCTGAATATGCGATGCGGATTTGGCTGGACCCTTCGGCGTTGACCAATTACGGCCTGACCGTCGCCGACGTGAGCGCCGCCATCGAGGCGCAAAACGCCCAGGTCACCGCCGGCCAGCTCGGCGGGCTGCCCGCGGTCGAGGGTCAGCAGCTCAATGCCACGGTCACCGCCCAGACCTTGCTCACCTCAACCGAAGAGTTCCGCAACATCCTGCTCAAGAGTATGCCCGACGGGTCCCGGGTGCGCCTGGGGGATGTTGCCCGCGTTGAGCTGGGCGGCGGTGCAGTCCAGATTGACACTTTCTACGATGGCGAGCCGGCAGCCGGCCTTGGCATCAATCTGGCGCCGGGTGCCAACTCGCTTGCGGTCACAGAGGCTGTTAAAGCGCGGCTCCAGGAGCTCGAGCCGTATTTTCCGGAAGGGGTGGAGATTCGGTATCCCTACCAGACGGCCCCCTTCGTGGAGGCCTCCATCGACGCGGTGGTCACAACCATCATCGAGGCAATCGCCCTGGTGGTCCTGGTCATGCTGGTATTTCTCCAGAGTTGGCGGGCTACCCTGATACCAGCGATCGCAATCCCGGTGGTGCTGCTGGGCACCTTTGCGATCATGGCGGCCTTCGGCTTTTCCATCAACATGCTCACTCTCTTCGGTCTCGTATTGGCGATCGGCCTTCTGGTGGATGACGCCATCGTGGTGGTTGAGAACGTCGAGCGTGTGATGCATGAGGACGGCCTGAGCCCGATGGAGGCGACGCGCAAGTCCATGGGGCAGATAGCCAGCGCGCTGATTGGCATCGGCGTGGTGTTGTCTGCGGTGTTTATCCCGATGGCCTTCTTTCCGGGCTCCACCGGGGCAATCTATCGGCAGTTTTCCCTGAGTATTGCTGGTGCCATGGTGCTTTCGGTGCTGGTGGCTCTGATTCTGAGCCCCATGCTGTGTGGTCGGATCCTCAAGCCCACGCATGAAAGAACCTTGCTGCAAAAACTGTTCGGCTGGTTTGAGGCAGGCCTGGGGCGACTGACCCGGGGCTATGTCCGCCTGGTTGGCCATACGGCGCGCCACGCCTGGCTCTACACACTGGCGTTCCTGGGCATCGTCGGCCTGGTGGCCGTTCTCTTTGTGCGGTTGCCCGGCGGGTTCCTGCCCGCGGAAGACCAGGGGTTCGCCGTGGTGCAGTATCAGTTGCCCGCCGGTGCGACCCAGCAGCGCACAATCGATACGATTCAGGTTATCGAAGATTACTTCATGGACCAGGATGAGGTGCAGGGCCTCTTCACAATCGCTGGTTTCAGCTTCGCTGGCCGGGCGCAGAACGCGGGACTGGCGTTCGTCAATCTCAAGCCATGGAGTGAGCGCGATCCCGAGACGCAAAGCGCCGACGCGATCATTCAGCGGGCGAACCGGGCGCTTGCCGGGCTGGTGCGTGATGGGCGGGCTTTTGCTTTCAATTTGCCACCGATACCGGAATTGGGGCAGGCCCTGGGCTTTGAATTGCGTTTACAGGATCGGGGTGCCATCGGGCATGAAGCGCTCATGGCAGCGCAAGGTCAATTGCTGCAGTTGGCGGCCGAAAGCCCCGTGCTGACGAGTGTGCGCCCCAACGGTTTGGCGGACAATCCCCGCTACAAAGTGGACATTGATTACGAAAAGGCGCAGGCCCTTGGCATAGAGCCGTCCGAGATCAGTCGACTTCTGTCGGTGACCTGGGGCTCGCAATACGTTAACGATTTTCTCCATGAGGGGCGGGTCAAGCGAGTCTATGTTCAGGGTGATGCCCCTTTCCGGATGCTGCCTGAGGATTTTGAGGCGTGGTATCTGCGAGCCGCTAACGGAGAGATGACCCCGTTGAGCGAAGTGACGAACGGACGCTGGGAGTATGGCTCACCGCGCCTTGAGCGTTTCAACGGTGTTCCGTCCCGTCAGATTCAGGGTGAGCCGGCACCGGGCTACAGTACCGGTGAGGCCATGGCGGAGGTCGAACGTTTGATCGCTCAACTCCCGGACGGTGTGGCCGGCGCCTGGAGCGGCCTGTCCTATCAGGAGCGCCAGGCCGGTGCCCAGGCATCCCTGCTTTACGCGCTGTCGGCACTGGTGGTGTTTCTGGCGCTCGCCGCGCTCTACGAAAGTTGGACCATACCCATTTCCGTGATGCTGGCGGTGCCCTTGGGCGTACTCGGGGCGGTACTTGCAGCGATGGTTCGCGGGCTTCCTAACGACGTCTTCTTCCAGGTTGGCATTCTGACCACCGTTGGTGTGACTGCGCGCAACGCTATACTTCTGGTGGAGTTCGCCCGCTCGTTAGAGGATCAGGGAATGAAATTGATCGAGGCAACCAAGGAAGCGGCGCGAGTGCGCTTGAGGCCGATTCTGATGACATCGGTTGCTTTCGGCATGGGTGTGTTGCCGCTTGCTTTCGCCAGTGGTGCCGGTGCAACCACCCGTATTGCGATAGGAACGGCGGTTCTTGGCGGCATGATTTCGGCAACGATACTGGCGACGTTCTTTATTCCACTGTTCTATGTGGTCGTCCGCCGTATCACGGATTTTCTGAGTGGCTCCAGAGACCAGGATGACTCGGCTGCGGCCGCTCCCGGACGGGCAAATGGAGGTGTGGCTGATGACCGTTAAGGTATTGCTGACCACTTTGATGGTGTTGTCACTTGGTGGCTGCTCACTCGCGCCGACTGTTAAGAAGCCCGAGCCGTCGATGCCGGAAAACTGGACGTCCGCACGACTTTCGGCGGACGAGAAACTCCCTCTGGACTGGTGGCGTGGCTATGGCGATCCGGCACTTGTCACGCTTGTTGAGGAGGCACTTGATGCCAACAACGATCTGCAGCTCGCCGCTGCCCGGGTTGCCGAAGCAAGGGCGCTCCTTACCGGACAGCAGGCAGAACGATACCCACTTCTGGAGGTGGAGGGCTCCGCGGTGCGCCAGGGCCCGAGTGAGGAGTCCGTCAACAGTACTGGTGGTCAACCCTTCAATGATATCCAGGTTGGCGGTGTTCTATCGTACGAGCTGGATCTCTGGGGGCGGCTTGCCAATGCCAGCGAAGCAGCCCGGGCACGGCTTCTGGCCAGTGCAGCGAATCGCGAGGCCGTGCGACTGGCCGTGATTGGTGAGGTGGCCAATGGTTACTTCAATTTGCGTGCGCTTGATCGTCAGATCGACATCGCGGAACGCACCGTGTCGTCCCGCCGCGAATCGGTCGCCCTGCAACGGGCCCGGTTTGAAGGAGGCGAGATTAATGAATTGGCCCTGCGGCAGGCAGAATCCGAGCTTGCGGCCGCTGAATCCGAACTTCCGAGGCTTCGCCAACAGCGCTCCCTTCAGCGAAACGCCTTGGCAGTGCTTCTGGGGCGAGATCCACAACGGATTGTACGTAGTGATATTTCCGTAGCGAATACCATTGGTGAGATGGATGTTCCGGCCAGTATCCCTGCAGGCCGACCAGCAGATCTGATGGTTCGGCGACCCGACATTGCCGCAGCCGAACAGGAATTGATCGCGGCCAACGCCGAAATCGGTGTTGCCCGGGCGGCGTTTCTGCCCAGGATTTCATTCGAGGGGCTGCTGGGCCTGCGAAGTGCGTCCGGTGGCGACTTGTTCCAGGGTTCGGCATCCACGTGGCAGTTGGGCGGCTCGTTAGTCGGCCCGTTGCTGGACTTCGGGCGTTCCGAGGCACTAGTCAATCAGGCGGAGGCGCGTCAACGCCAGGCCCTGATTGCGTATCGTCAGGCCATTCAGGTGGCGTTTCGGGAGGTGCTCGACGCGATGGCCGGGGTGCGTGGTACCGAAGATCGCCTGGAAGCGCAGGCCCGGCAGGTAGCAGCACTGCGAAGCACGGCTAAACTTGCGCGATTGCGCTTTGAGGGTGGCGCGTCCAGTTACCTGGAGGTGCTGGACGCTGAACGAAGCCTGTTTACAACCGAACTTGATCTCGTGGAAACGCGGCGCGATCACTTGCAGTCGACGGTTAATTTGTATCGCGCGCTGGGCGGGGGTTGGCAGAATTCATTGCAATCTTCTGATTATGAAAACACTGACTGAATCAGACAGGCGTTTTATTGAGCGCCTCGGTCTTCAGGCTCAATCTGAAGGCTTTTCCCGCATCGCTGGGCAACTTTGGGCGACACTGATCGTGTCGGATGGTCCCGTCAGCTCATCGCAGCTTGTGGATACGTTGCGTGTCAGTAAGGCGAGCGTCAGTACGAATACGTGCTTTCTTGAAAGACTCGGCATTGTTGAGCGTCGAACAATGCCGGGTGAGCGCCAGGACTTCTTCGCGATTCGTCCCCATCCCTACGCTGCCTTGGTGGAAGGGCAGATAAAACGGCTCGAGGCCAGAAAGGAGGTGATCGCCGAAGCCAAGGCAACCATTACCAATGAACAAACGCTTGCCAAGCTGGCTGATCTGGATCAGTTCTACACCCTGTATTATGAGAGCTCCAAAGACCTTCTAAAGCAGCTGAAATCTCAAATCCATGGACATAAAAAATAATAACATCAAAGGTTTAACCTTGGATTTAATCCGGGCCTGAAGGAAACGCGGGCTATGTCAGAGCAACCCTGGCTGGTGTTACTGCGAGGAGGCCTGAATGGTTTTTGCCATCTGGAATGTCTGGTCAGCGGCTCAAAGCAAAGCAGACTAATTAAATTGCCTCTTGCGCACCTATCTACTGATAGGTAAATTAAACGTCGTATGCTTAATGACCAACAGAGGTAACCAATGAAAATTTACGACACTGAAGGCTTTCCCAACCCGCTGCGCGTTCGCATTGCCCTTGCCGAGAAAGGTGCCACCGATAAAGTGGTGTTTGTCCCGGTGGATGTCATGGGTGGTGAACACCGTACCACTGATTTCAGGGCAAAGAACCCCGATGCCACCGTGCCGGTACTGGAGCTTGATGACGGCACCTGCATTGCACAGTGCAACGCCATCACTGAGTACCTTGACGGTGTGTTTGACGGGCCCTCCCTGACGGGCGCCTCGCCTAAAGAGCGTGCGGTTATCGCGATGATGAATATTCGTGCCGAATCCGGTTTGATGAATGCGGTGGGCGCGTATTTCCACCACGCAACCCGGGGACTGGGGCCCGACCTTGAGACATGGCAATGTCCTGACTGGGGTAATAAGCAGAAAGAGGTCGCTCAGTCCACGATGGCCTATCTCAACGAGGTGCTTGCGGAAAACGAGTTTCTTGCTGGTGACCGTTTCACTGTTGCGGATATCACGGCTTATGCCGGACTGGTGTTTGCAGAGTTCGCCAAGGTTGACATTCCCGGTCACCTGGATCATCTCCTGGCCTGGCGTGCCCGGGTCGCGGCCCGTCCGTCGATTACCGGCTGATGCCCGGGCCTTTTGGCTTGGCGGACTGATTAACCGGAGGACAGAGCATGGAAATCAATGCAGATTTCACAAAGCCCGTGGTCATTGATACTGACCAGCTTGAGTGGCGCCCTTCACCCATGAAAGGGGTGGAGCGGCGAATGCTGGATCGTATCGGTGGCGAAGTGGCCCGTGCCACCAGTATTGTGCGGTATGCGCCAGGCAGCCGGTTCTCGGCGCACACTCATGACGGTGGTGAGGAATTCATCGTACTTGACGGTGTGTTTCAGGACGAACATGGGGATTATCCTGCGGGAACCTATGTGCGGAATCCGCCAACCACCTCTCATGTACCAGGCTCTGCCGAGGGCTGTACGATTTTTGTCAAGCTCTGGCAGTTCGACCCGGCGGACCGCACCCAGTTCAGCAAAAACATGGAAGCGGAACTGGGTGCTCCGGTGGAGGGCATTTCCACCTCGCTCCTGCATGAGGACGAGCGTGAAACGGTCACTCACCGCAAGCTTGAGCCCGGTGCTAACTTGACATCAGAGGCGGCCGGCGGGATCGAGGTGTTGGTCCTGGACGGCGATGTCACGGTAAACGATGAAGTGCTGGGCAGGAATGCTTGGCTGCGTCTGCCCGAAGGAGAAGCATTGTCCGCAACGGCCGGAGCCCGTGGGGCGAAAATCTGGATGAAGACAGGGCACCTTCGGTTTGTCAGGACCCCTGAAGTGTAACCAGCAGGAGCCTGAACATTTCTGGGCTGCCAAAGAGCCAAAAAGGGCTTGATCAGGGGAAGGAATCGTAACCTTCCCCTGATCAAGGTGCCATACACGGCAACTGCCTGAGTGAACGACGTTAACCATTGACTAATTATGAACCGTGACACAAGAACCGCCCTGTTAGACTTCGCAGAGCGCACCGCCCGATCAAGAGGGTTTGACGGATTCAGCTATGCGGATCTCGCGAAGGCCATTGGCATCAGAAAGGCTTCCATTCATTATCATTTTCCGACCAAGGCGGACTTGTCGGAGCGTTTGATCGAGCGGTATCACACCAGCCTGAAAGAGCGGCTGGTTGAAATAGAGGCGGCCTGTTCCAGCGCCGGCGAACGCCTGAGTGCTCTCATCGCTGTGTACCGAAGTGCCCTGCATGACGGCCAGACCGTCTGCCTGTGCGTTGCCTTTTCAATCTGTCGCGAAAGCCTGCCCGAGGCGGTTGTCAACCGGGTGGGTAGCGTTCGGGCAATGGTGCTGGACTGGACCAGGGCAACCTTTGAACTGGGCCTGAGGGATGGGTCAATTTCGTCCATTTCTGATCCCTCACAAGAAGCCTGCGCAACCCTGGCCACGCTGGAAGGCGCCCACCTGGCGGCACGCACAGCACAAGACCCAGCTCCATTTGATGCGGCTACACAACTTTTAAGGGCTCGCTGCCAAAGTGCTTCGGAAGGGAACAACACTGGCGCTTGAATGGCAGTGAATGAGACGCGACAGAAAGTCGTGACATTAACCTGTTATCAGGAGGTGCAACATGACCCCTCACAACCTGCCAAGATTTGATCACAATCCGTTACGCTACACAGCACTCGGAAACTCGGGCTTGTTCGTCTCCGAACTCTGCCTGGGAACCATGACCTTCGGCGGTGATGAAGACATCTGGGGCCTGATCGGCCAGTTGCAGCAGGAACAGGCCGACGAACTGGTGAAGATCGCTCTGGAGGCGGGAATCAACTTTATCGATACCGCCAACATCTATGGCTTCGGGGCCAGCGAGCGCATCGTCGGCCAGTCCCTGAAGAACCTCGGCGTTCGCCGGGAAGATGTCGTGCTGGCCACCAAGGTGCTCGGCCCCATGGGCGAGGGCCCCAATGCCCGTGGTGCTTCCCGTGGCCACATCATGAGCGAATGCAAGGCGAGCCTGGCGCGATTGCAGACCGATTACATTGATCTGTACCAGATCCATGGCTTTGATCCGGCCACCCCGATCGAAGAAACCCTGGAGGCACTGAACACCCTGGTGCAACAGGGCCATGTGCGTTATGTGGGCTTGTCTAACTGGGCCGCCTGGCAGGTCATGAAGGCCATCGGTATCACCCGGGCCCGCAACCTGTGCCCGGTAACGTCTCTGCAGGCGTACTACACCCTGGTGGGGCGCGACCTGGAACGGGAGGTGATCCCCATGCTGGCGTCGGAAAAGGTCGGGTTGATGGTGTGGAGCCCGCTGGCCGGCGGTTACCTTTCCGGCAAATACGAGGATCCGGACGTATCCGAGGAGAACCGGCGCACTAAGTTCGACTTCCCTCCGGTTAACCGCGAGCGGGGCAAAGAGGTTATCAAGGTCATGCGTGAGGTGGCTGACGGAAAGCAGATTGACGGCGAACCCGTCACCGTGGCCCAGATCGCTCTTGCGTGGCTACTGCACCAGGAACCTGTATCCAGTGTTATTGTTGGTGCCAAGCGACCAGATCAGTTGAAAGCCAATATCCGGGCCGCACAGATCCGATTGTCTGATGACGAGCGTAAAGCTCTGGACGAGGTGAGTCGTATCCCGGAGGAGTACCCGGGCTGGATGATGGCAATGATGGCCGGGTACCGAAATCCTTCCGAGCCTTAATCCGATAGCGACCCACTGCACACATTTCGCTGCGCCTTGGCTGCGCAGCCAAACAACGGGAAAACTCGTCTATGCTGTCAAAAGTTAAACGTCCGTGGCTACTGGCCACATCGACGACGCTGTTGGTTGTTTCAACCCCGGGCCTGGCAAACTCGGCGTGGGACGCCAGCCTGGGTGCGGGTGTACTCTATACTCCGGACTACCTTGGCAGCGACGATTATGAAACCAGGGTCTGGCCGACGATCAATGTGAGCTATGGTGACCGTTTCTACTTTAACATTCGCGATGGTCTTGGCTGGAACCTGATTCGCCACGGCAACTGGAAGCTGTCGCCCTTTATTGGTTACATTCCGGGGCGCGACAATGACGAGGATCTTGAACGCCTGGACAAGATTGATGGCGGCGCGATCGCCGGCTTGCGCGTTGCTTACAACCACGACGCATGGTCGTACAGCGCAGCCGTCCAATCTCCCTTCACCGGCGATGTCGATGGCTATCAGGTGGTGCTTAAGGCACGATGGCGGAACCAGTTCAGCGATCAATGGTTTGCCTCCCTGGGGCCGAACCTGACCTACAGCAGTGATGACTGGACAGACGATAGGTTTGGTATTTCCGATACGGAAAGTGCCCGCTCCGGCTTGGCCTCTTATAGCCCTGATGGCTATGCCCGGTATGGCCTGACAGGCAGTTTAACCTACTCGTTGTCTGCGCAATGGTCGGTCACCGCGACCGCTGGGGTGTCACAATTAACCGGCGATGCCGAGGATAGCCCGATTGTCAGTGATATCGGGGAGGCTACCCAAGCCTACACCGGTGTTTTTATGAGTTACCGATTCTGAATGTCTTCGGGGACCGGGGCAATTCTTGTCACGGGAATGGGCAAGTAACCCCTGAATCTCCCGGTTCTGGCTTCGTCGGCTATGTAAGGATTACTTCGGAGCTCAAACACCTGGCTCACTTTTCCTTTAACCGAAACCAGAGTGCGTAAAGCGCCGGAACAAACAGTAGGGTGATCAGAGTGCCGACTGCTACGCCCCCTATAAGTACATAAGCGAGCGGCCCCCAGAACAGGTCAAAGGTCAGAGGTACAAACGCCAGAACGGCCGCCAGGGCAGTGAGTACCACGGGGCGAGCGCGTTGGACGGCTGCCTCGACCACGGCTTCCCGAGCAGCCATCCCAGTTGTGAAGTTGTCCTGCACCTGCTGCGTCAGAATCATGGTGTTTCGCATCAGGATACCGCCCAGGCCAATGAGCCCCAACAACGCGGTAAAGCCAAAAGGTTGATTAAACAACAGCAAAGCCAGCACAGCGCCAATGAGTCCCAATGGCGCGGTGGCCAGAACGGTCAAGGTGCCGATAAATGAACGCATCTGAAGCATGATGAAAATCAGCATCAACGCCAACATCACCGGTTGTAAAGTCTGAATGGAGGCGTTGGCTTTGGCGGATTGCTCCACCGTACCGCCAATTTCAATACGATAACCGTCCGGTAACCGTTCACGCAGGCCTGCCATCGTACTCCAGATCTCTTTGGTGACATCCGGTGGCTGGGCGCCTTCCACATCCGCCTGAACGGCCAGGAAGGGGGCGCGGTTGTAACGCTTTATAACCGGTTCCTCATAACGAACCTGCCACTGCCCCAGTTGTTTTACGGAGAGTTTGCGGCCGTCGCGGGTTTTGATTTCAAGATCTTCGGGCATCATGATTTCACCGCGGGCATTACGCGCCACCAGTTGAACGCTCCTTATGCCCTGGCGTAACTCGGTAACGGCCACGCCGCGAAGCTGGAACTGGAGTTGCCGTGCAACCTCTGCCGGGGTCAGGCCCATCCAGCCCAGGTTTTCCGGGTCCAACTCAAGATAGAGCGTGGGCACACGCTCATCCCATTCGAGGTGCGGCATGACGATGTTCGGATGCCCGGTCATGAGAGTCCGAATCTGGTGCGCGATCTCTCTGAGTTGATCGGGTTCCGGACCCAACACTCGAAAACTGACCGGCCAGGCCACCGGCGGGCCGTACAGCAAACGCGTTACACGCACTCTCGCCTCAGGAAACTCACCCGCCGCGATTTTGGCCTCCAGCGTCGAGATGATGTGATCGCGCCCTTCAACGTCCTGCCCGATGGCAATCAACTTGGCAAACGCCGGGTCCGGCTGCTCGGGGTTTGCCGATACGAAGAATCTGGGTGCACCGGCACCGATGTAAGCGGACAGGCTTTTAACCTCCGGCATGTCCATCAATATCGCTTCGAGGCGTCTGACGCTTTGATCCGTGGTGGCAATAGCGCTCCCCTGCGGAGCATAGACACTGATCAGAACCTCGGGGCGATCAGAACTGGGAAAAAACTGCTTCTGTACCTGGGCTGCCATACCGAAAGCACTGAGAGCCAGTAAACCCACTGTGAGAAAAACGACGGTTTTCCGGTACCTTACACACGCTGCAATCACCCCACGCAACCGCTGATAAAAAGCGCTTTGATAAAGGTCCTGGCCAGTATGCCCGATGTAATCGGGCAATAGCTTGACGCCCAGATAAGGCGTAAAGGTGACCGCCACCCCCCAGGAAATCAGCAACGCAAAAGCCAGCACCCAGAAGATGTTACCGGTGTATTCCCCGACACCCGACTGAGCAAAGCCGATGGGGACAAAACCGGCCACTGTTACTAGCGTTCCAGACAGCATGGGCGCGGCTGTGACGCTCCAGGCATGACTGGCTGCCCGTACCCGGTCCCAGCCACTCTCCATCTTCACAATCATCATTTCAATGGCGATGATCGCATCGTCCACTAACAGGCCCAGTGCGATAATCAACGCGCCCAGGGTGATGCGGTCCAGGTTAATGCCCGCTATTTTCATCAATAAAAAGGTCAGCCCGAGAGTAACGGGAATCGCAATGCCCACCACTAAACCCGCACGCAGGCCGATCGCCAGAATACTGACGCCCATTACGACGACCAATGCCACCAGAAACTTGACCTGAAAAAGATCAACGGCCTGAGTGATGGCCTCAGCCTGGTTGGTCAGGGTCTGTATTGACATCCCCAGGGGCAGCCTGGCCTGTTCAGTGCTGACAAACTTACTGAGCCGTTCACCAAACTCCAGGCCATTTTCGCCCGCCTCCATGACGACGCCCAGGAGGATCGCATCCTCACCGCTGGAACGGACGATGTAGTTCAACGGATCTTCATAGCCCAAACGCACCTCGGCCAGATCAGACACGGTGATAACTTGGTCTCCGATACGCAGAGGTACTGAGGCGAGGCGCTCAAGGTCAGACAGGTCAATGTTGCTGCGGACATAAACCCGCGGGCCGGCAAGATCAACAAAGCCCAGAGGCTCAAGGCGATTGTTGGCCTCTATCGCCTGCAACACTTCTTCTGCCGACAAGCCGAGATTGTTGAGCCGGTCCTGATCAAACTCGAGATACACCCGCTCAGGACGCTCGGCCAGGATCTGTGCCTTTTGCAAGCCGGGTAGCCGTTGCAGGCGATCTCGTATCGCTTCTGCCTCGCGGGTCAGTTCACGCATTGGCATTCCCGGTGCTGTGAGGGCCATCAGGGAGAAATACACGTCTGAGAAATCATCGTTAACGATGGGGCCGATGACACCACGGGGGAGATTGGGGCTTTCATCGGACATGCGCTTGCGAACTTGATAGAAGAGATCGGGCATTTTTTCACTAGGCGTATAATCCTGGAACCGGATAAGCATGGTGGCCTGTCCGGGCCGAATGGTGGTTTCAACAGTGTCGAAATACGCCACTTCCTGTATTCGTTTTTCCAGGCGGTCCACCACCTGATTCCGTAGCACCTCAGGGGTTGCTCCTGGCCAAACCACAGAAACCACCATTGCCCGGACAGTGAACGCAGGGTCTTCCGCCCGACCAAGGGATGAGAACGCGTAGAAGCCCGCAACAACGGACATCAAAAGAAAAAAGAGGGTGACCGAACGCTCGCGCACTGCCAGTGCGGAAAGATTAGGCAGGCTCATTGAGCCAGCTCCCGCACCGCCATGCCAGGCGTGAGCAGGTGTGTCCCTAATGCGACGATCGGCGTAGTCGCGTTGATGTTGGCCCGGATCTGCGCATACTCCTCACCCAAATCGATAACCTCGACCGCAAGGGGGGTCACCATGCCGTCGGAGACCAACCAGACCTGCGGCGTTTCTCCTCTCTCATCAAGGGCACCCAGCGGTACACGATGGCTGGCCGTGGTTTGTTTCTGCATCAGCCGGACACTCACCACTGAACCAAGCGTTAAAGACGAAGGGTAGGGCCCCTCCAGGCTGTATCGGGCACGCCAGCTCCGGCTTCTGGCGTCGGCAGCCCCGGCAATCTCTCTCAGATTCACCGCAAGCTGTTCGCCATTGGGTAAAGGAACATAACCTTGCCGGGGCGGGTTGCTGCCCTGAGGTAAAAAGACCTCGACTTCCAGGGATTGATCTTCAGCCAGAACGGCAAGGGTTTGACCGACACCCACAACCTGGCCGGGCTCAACGATGACCTCGGTGATCACGCCTGCATTGGCGGCTTTTAGTTCCGCATATCCCAGAGCATTCTGAGCCTGCTGATTTCGTGCAGAAGCCGTTTCCACCTGGCTGCGTGCTTCACGCTCCGCCAGTTCAAGGCGTTGCAGGGTTTGTTCGCTGACAAACTGACGTCCTACCAGTTCCTGCTGTCGCTGGAGCTCATTAGTGGCAATGGCCAGGGCCGCTTCTGCACGCCTCAGATCTGCGGCGGCCCCCTCCGCGGTTGCGATAAGGTCTCGTGAATCGAGTTTGAACAGTAAGTCGCCTTTTTCCACGCGCTGACCGGGATCGATGAAACGTTGTTGAATCCGGCCGGCGATCTGAAAGGCCTGGGGAACTTCGTGGCGGCCTCGCAGGGTTCCTGAAAACCTCTGAGATGTTGGACCTGCCTCCTTCAATTCCACTGTTTTTACCCAGGGAACAGGGGGGCGGGCCTCTGGAGGCGTTTCCGCGGACTGCTGACAACCTGACAGAATGAGCAGCGAGATAAACAGGGTCAGCAGAAAGCGCATGGCAGATGTCTCGATCGGCAAGATTAAGGTGTGGATATCAGTTCTCGCGGCATCCAGATAAAGCTAGTTGCAGGATAGCATCGCGAACGATGTCCTTCTGCTCCATAGGCAGAAAATGGGTCGTGCCCTCAAGAACCCTGACGTCAGCCGAAGGCAGCAGGGCCTTCAGGCGTTTTTGTGCCTTTGGTGAGAAGGTTGACCCGCGTTCCGCGGCCAGTGCTATAACCGGGCACCGCAACTGACGAATACCGGGCCAGGGGTTGTGTTCGGTATGGGCAAAGGTGGTGCTCTCCCATTCGGGCGCACACGCCAATTGAACTTGGTCACCCTGCGGCACGAAGGCGTGTTGGACGTAGGCGTTCAGCCATGCTTCGGGCCAGGTCTTGAAGCCACCGCGGCCACGATAGTTGTCCAGCGCAGCAGCGTGCGAATCAAATACCCTGCGCCGACGTGCCGCTCCGGCGGCCAGCGACAACCGATGTGACTGACGCAGCAGCTTGGCCAGCCCCAACTTCAGGCCCTGCACCGGATCCATGATCACCGGTTCCGCCAGAATCAGACCCAGCACTTTGTCAGGCCGCCGGGCAGCGGCCATGATGCTGGTGGTGGCACCGATGGAATGGCCGGCAAGCCAGACCGGTTCGTCCAGGCATTCCAGCAGAGCGATCAGGTCGCGATAATAGGTTTCCCAGCCCCGGAATGTCGACAGGTTGGCTGCACCAACGCTGGCCCCGTGTCCTCGCATGTCCCAGGCCAGGACATTGACGTCCGTGGCGAGCTCGTCAAGCAGTGGATGGTACAGGCGGCCATGGAAACCCGTGGCATGGGCCCAGTGCAGTGTGGGTCGCGCTTTGGATTGCGGCCAGCGCCACAGTGCGATATCGGCGCCATCCGTCGCCCGGAATTCGTCGCGTTCAGGTGTGTTGTGCTTAATGTCCATGACGGTCTTCTTGTTGGGCGGCCATTGTCGGGAGCAATAACTGAACCTGACCAGTGGCGATCGGTTTTTTATCATCGCCTTGCCAGCAGGTCACCTGGACCAGGCTGGTGCGCCTGCCTTGCCGAATAATGTCGGCCCTGGCGAACGTCGATCGGGCCTTCGCGGAGCGGAGGTAATTGATGTGGCTGTCGAGAATGCGCGGGCAACGTGTCTCTGCATCCTGGCTTTGCGCAGCCACCCGCGCGGTGAGTTCGATCAGGGCTCCAAGCACGCCGCCATGGAGGGCTGGTAGCATGAAGTTGCCAATCAGCGCTTCACGACACGGCAAATGAACCAATACGCCTACATCACCGCGCTGAACCTCAAGCCCGAGGTGCTGTGCATAGGGAATGCGCTCCAGAAGAGCCTGCCAGTCAGCACATTCTTTCGCACTTTCCGCAGTGCCTGAGATTTGTGGGGCCGAATCGCCAGTCGTGCTCATGCGCTCTCCTTTCCTGGTCCACCTGCATGCAATTGCTGTCCCTGGGTGTTACGCATGAAGGTGGCGTTTGCCGTCGCTAGTAACTCGCGATTTCCCTCGCTAAGGATGTCACAATGAATAAACGCGACATCGTCCGATAAATGACGACAGGTGGCCACCGCTGACAGGGCCCGGTCGCCGATGGCAGGCCGCAAATAATCCATGCGCAGATCCAGAGTGGCAATGGGCATCAACTCCAGGGCACCCGCGAATACCGCCAAGCCTCCGGCGGAGTCTGCCAGCGAGTAAAGTACGCTGGTGCAGATTTCTTTTGTATCCTTATGGGCGAACATCCATGACTGCGGGGTTAGCCGCATACAGACCTGGCCCTGGTCTACCGAGACAACTTGCATGCCCAGATCCCTGCCGTGAGGAACCTGTTCGGTGAACTGCCACGCCGTCGTCACAGCGTCACTGTGCTGAAGTTTGTTCAGATCGTTCATCAGATCCGCCCAGTCTGACATGCATTTCGCGCAGGGGCGGAAGTGTAGAGGACCAGTGGATTGTCATAGGTCATTGCCATGGCGTTCTCTTGTGAGTAGCATTGTTTCCAAAGTTTGGTTGGTCAACCAACCAAAAGTCAACACTTTGTTAATCCAAATGGCACGGCACCGGTGTAATGGCGTGCGATCAGTGAAACGAATCGAATGATGGCTGCTCTGATGATTAATAAACGGGATTGCTCAGGAGATGGTTAAGCCATGGTTGACAGACAGATTACCCCTGCAAGCAAATTAGGCGATCAGGGTAACGTTTTGTCTAACGCCGCCCGGCTCTTTCGAGAGAAAGGTTTTGAAAGGACGTCTCTAAAGGAGATTGCCGAAGCCTGCAATATGCTGCCCGGAAGTCTGTATTATCGTTACAGCAGCAAGGAAGCGCTGCTCGTTGAGCTGATGCGTCGGGGAGTAGACCTGGTTACAACAGAGGTTGAAACCGCGTACGCCAGCTCGGACGATCCCGTGGAACGATTGCGTCTTTGTATCAACGCACATTTGCACGCCCTGCTGGTTGATTCGGATACGGTTTACGTACTTTTGTTTGAGTGGCGTTCACTGAGCGCGGAGGCCCGCGGGGACATCATCGCTTTGCGTGACCAGTATGAATCCCTTTGGGCCGAGATCATCGAAACGATGATTGAGCAAGGCGTGATTCGGAAGGATGTCAATGCTCGCCTGCTTCGCCTAATCGGCCTCGGGGCGCTCAACTGGGTCGCAACCTGGTTTGATCCGAAAGGTGTCTATACACTCGACGGCATTGGTGATTTTGTCTGGAACGTCATCATGGATGGTGTAATCAGGAAAAGTGTACGAACATAGGCACTGGCTCCCCAAGCGTAATTAGCGCCGGTTTATGTTTGTTAATCACGTGTATAGATGGTGTGTGATCTGACGTTTAGCCTGAATTGCTCAGGTGGCTGGCCAAACCAGCGTTTGAAGGCGCGTCTGAAATTGGCACTGTCGTGATAATTCATCAACGCGGCAATGGCCTCGATTGACAGTTCGCTGTCACGCAGGTATAGCGCTGCCTGCTGAGACAGAATCTCGTCACGGATTTTTCGAAAACTGCTGCCTTCATGGTTGAGTTTACGCGCCAGGGTGCGTTTGCTGATGAACAGAGAAGCAGCCGCTTCCTCTTCACTGAGCGTTCCCGGCGGCCGGGACAACATCATCTTCTTCAGCCGGGTCTGGTAGCTTGGCTTATCGGACTGAAGTTGCGCAAGCATGGCTTCACACTGTCGCATGGCCAGATGATAGTTTTCATGATTGGCAGAGGCGTTTGGTTCCCGACACAAGGCCATCGGCAAGCTGAGTTTTAATTGGCTGCAATCAAAGTGAATCTGCCCGGACAAAAAGTCCGAATACGTTGCGTGATACTCGGGTTTCGGATGGGCAAAGCATACTTCAGCCTCGCGCAAAGGGCGGCCAACCATGAACTCGCCGAATTCGAAAAGTGCCTTGACCATCGCATCCGACAGGCAACGCTGTATGTCATCGTCTAATGGCCCCAGGTACTGCAGAATACATTCCAAACGCTCACCGACTTGCTGCAAGTGCAACTGGATGAAGCTCGCGCGCGTGGGCAGGAATGTCCGAATCGCGTGTAGAGCAGTGAGGAGGTCGGGGCTGCTGTAAGCCACGAACCCCATTGCTCCGTGGGTTGCCGGAGTCATTCGTTTACCCAGCCTTAACCCAAATTCTGGCTGGCCGGACAGATCCATTGCATTACGCAGGATCTGTATCTGCTGAGCCACAGTAAGCAGTCCGTCCTCGCTCAAAAATTGCGTCACCCCAAGTCCAGTGCCCCGCAGCAGACGCGGAAGTTGTCTGGCTGTCAGATTCAGCTCACGTGCAACTAGCCGTGAGTAATTCGATGGAATATCCGGACCGGGACTTTGCAACTCCTCCATTTTCTTCCGCGCCGCCATCATTGATACCCCCCTTCCTAAAGTTTCGCCATTTTGTCTTCAAATGACCCCTGCTTGTCAAGAAATGACCTGAAAAATATGCTGGCAGACAGGCAATATCTGTCAATCATCAATGCTGGTAGGAGAACAACATTGGGCAAAGTTACGTTTATCGAACATGATCAAACTGAACATGTCGCAGAATTCAAAGCTGGTTCCTCGGTAATGCAAATCGCTGTTGATAGCGCCATTCCCGGTATCGACGGGGATTGTGGGGGGGAGTGCGCCTGCGGTACCTGCCACGTTATCGTCACGAACGAATGGTTCAGCAAGACAGGCACGCCTGGCAATGAGGAAGAACAAATGCTGTCAATGACACCGGAGCGGGCGAGCACTTCGCGCCTGGGCTGCCAGGTGGTACTGACTGATGAAATGGACGGCATGACCGTGCATTTACCCGAGTTCCAGATGTGAACACAGGAGGACGCATGCCAACACTGCCCAGAACATTTGACGACATTCAGTCCCGACTGATTAACGCCACCTCCAGGGTGGTGCCGATGCAGAGGCAAATTCAGGGACTGAAATTCTTAATGAGCGCCAAGAGGAAGACCTTCGGCCCACGCCGACCGATGCCCGAATTCGTTGAAACACCCATCCCGGACGTTAACACGCTGGCCCTTGAGGACATCGATGTCAGCAATCCGTTTTTATACCGGCAGGGTCAGTGGCGCGCCTATTTCAAACGGTTGCGTGATGAGGCGCCGGTCCATTACCAGAAGAACAGCCCTTTCGGCCCCTTCTGGTCGGTAACTCGGTTTGAAGACATCCTGTTCGTGGATAAGAGTCACGACCTGTTTTCCGCCGAGCCGCAAATCATTCTCGGTGACCCTCCGGAGGGGCTGTCGGTGGAAATGTTCATAGCGATGGATCCGCCGAAACACGATGTGCAGCGCAGCTCGGTGCAGGGAGTAGTGGCACCGAAAAACCTGAAGGAGATGGAGGGGCTGATCCGATCACGCACCGGCGATGTGCTTGACAGCCTGCCTACAGACAAACCCTTTAACTGGGTACCTGCTGTTTCCAAGGAACTCACAGGCCGCATGCTGGCGACGCTTCTGGATTTTCCTTACGAGGAACGCCACAAGCTGGTTGAGTGGTCGGACAGAATGGCAGGTGCAGCATCGGCCACCGGCGGGGAGTTTGCCGATGAAAATGCCATGTTTGACGACGCGGCAGACATGGCCCGGTCTTTCTCCAGGCTTTGGCGGGACAAGGAGGCGCGCCGCGCAGCAGGCGAGGAGCCCGGTTTCGATTTGATCAGCCTGTTGCAGAGCAACAAAGAAACGAAAGACCTGATCAATCGGCCGATGGAGTTTATCGGTAATTTGACGCTGCTCATAGTCGGCGGCAACGATACGACGCGCAACTCGATGAGTGGTGGCCTGGTGGCCATGAACGAATTCCCCAGGGAATTTGAAAAATTGAAGGCAAAACCGGAGTTGATTCCGAACATGGTGTCGGAAATCATCCGCTGGCAAACGCCGCTGGCCTATATGCGCCGAATCGCCAAGCAGGATGTCGAACTGGGCGGCCAGACCATCAAGAAGGGTGATCGAGTTGTCATGTGGTACGCGTCGGGTAACCGGGACGAGCGCAAATTTGACAACCCCGATCAGTTCATCATTGATCGCAAGGACGCACGAAACCACATGTCGTTCGGCTATGGGGTTCACCGTTGCATGGGCAACCGTCTGGCTGAACTGCAACTGCGCATCCTCTGGGAAGAAATACTCAAGCGTTTTGACAACATCGAAGTCGTCGAAGAGCCCGAGCGGGTGCAGTCCAACTTCGTGCGGGGCTATTCCAGGTTGATGGTCAAACTGACACCGAACAGTTAATTAACCGATTGACCAGGATGGCATCCGAACGTGTGGAGAGTCCAATCCCAGGGCACAGCGAAAGAGATAGCCTATGGTAAGCAAACGTAAAGAGAGGACGGTCATTGTTGGCGGTGGGCACGCAGCAGGTGCCCTCCTGACAGCCTTACTCCAAAAAAAATATCAACATGAGGTCGTTCTGGTGGGGAATGAACCTCATCCGCCCTACCATCGACCGCCGCTGTCCAAGAATTACCTGACAGGAGACGTTGATCAGGAGTCGCTGTACCTGAAACCGCGCTCGGTATACGAGAACGCAGGCCATCAGTTGCGGCTCGGTGTGCGCGTCGAACAAATTGATCGGGACAGTAGCACCATCAGCTTGTCGGATCAGAGCAGGCTGCAATACGATCGACTGGTCCTGGCCACCGGGTCACACCTTCGACACCTGAACGCGCCCGGGGCTGACTTAAATGGCATTCATTACCTGCACGACATAGCTGATTCAGAGGTACTGCGTGAACAGTTAGTTGCTGGAAAGCGCCTGGTCGTCGTGGGTGGTGGTTACATCGGCCTTGAGGTGGCGGCCAGTGCCAACAAAAAAGGTGTTAATGTCACGGTGCTAGAAGCCGCCGAACGTCTTATGCAGCGCGTTACGGGCCCGGAAATATCAGCGTTCCTTTACGACAAACACCGTGGCGCCGGCGTGGACGTACGTCTGAACACAGCGGTAACCGGCTTCGAAGCGGGCGATCAGGGGCATGTGGCTGGCGTGACGTTGGCGGACGGAAGCACCGTACCGGCCGACATCGTCCTTGTGTCGATCGGCATTATCCCGGAAACCGCTCTGGCTAAGGACGCCGGCCTGCCCTGTGATAACGGTATTATTGTTGACGAATTTACCCGTACCGAGGACCCCGCCATCTTGGCGATCGGTGACTGCACCCGGCACCGGAATCTTTTCTTCGAGAAGATGCAACGACTCGAGTCTGTCGCCAATGCTGTCGATCAGGCTCGTACAGCCGCGGCAACCCTGATGGGTGAGGAGAAACCCTATGATAGCGTTCCATGGTTCTGGTCAAACCAGTACGATGTTCGTCTGCAGATGGTAGGATTGTCGCAAAATCATGATCAGCGAGTGGTTCGAGGCACCCCCGAGGATAAAGGATTTGCCGTGTTCTATCTCCGCGAAGGCTGTGTTATTGCTGTTGACGCGGTCAACCTGCCCCTTGCTTTTTTGGTAGGCAAGACACTCGTTCAACAACGCAGAACGATCAACCCGGAACTAATAGAGGATCCGGATACTGAACTGAAATCTTTGGTGAACGGAAGGCTCCAGAGTTGAAGGCAATATGTTGCGTGGCAACCGAAGCAGCCAGTCACCGGAGTGAGCCAATAAATATGAACTTGATCCTCTTAACAATAAAAGATTGTGACTTTGCGCGACCGCTATGGGTTGAGGTGTATATCACTGAATCTTGGTTAAATCACACCAAGCACTTAATGTTTTCGGCCTCTTCTGTTGGAAGTGTCACTGTTGAAGCCGTTGGAAAGTGGCATCCAAGAACGGGCTACTCAGGGTTCAAACTGCAGGCAGTCTGTAAGTCAAACAGAGTGAGATTCAGGCTTTTTGGAGATGTAAATGGGAGGCGGGTTCTGACATCCGATATTGATATCAGGACACTTGACCAATTGAATCAAAGGTATGGCGCTAATGAAACAGTTTTTTATAGCAAGGACGTACCAGTGCTGATGGCAATCTATTACTCAACTAAACGGTTAGAGGTTTTTAAATAACGTTTGCTGGCTGCATTCAGCAACCTTTTGATCGGTGAAAAATATCTGCTGGCGTAGGCCTCAAGTTTGGGAATTCTCGAACATATGATGAAAGAAATGATTTGGGTCACTTAGGGAGACTCTGAATAAGTCCCCAAAATCAGCGATAATACGGCCGTCGTCAACCGCATAGGATCGTTGCCACCATGGATCAGATCACCTTCTCCGAAGCCGAGTACCAGACCAAAAAGCGCAAAACCCGCCGCGAGATCTTTCTGGAACGGATGGACAAGCTGATTCCGTGGAAGCAGCTGGAAAAGAAGGTAGCCCGTTATTACCCCAAGGGCCAGAACGGACGGCCTCCCTATCCTTTGTCTGCCATGCTGCGCGTTCACTGCATGCAGTTGTTCTATAACCTCAGCGATCCGGCCATGGAAGATGCATTGTACGAGATCGAATCCATGCGCCAGTTCGCTGGCCTGAAGCTCGATCGTCTGCCAGACGAAACAACGATCCTTAAGTTCCGTCATTTTCTGGAGCAGCATGGTCTCGGCAAGGTGCTGTTCAAAGAGGTGAACAAGCACCTGGAGAAAAACGGCCTGATGCTGCGTGAAGGCAGCATTGTTGATGCCACCATCATCTCTGCGTCCAGCTCCACAAAGAACAGTTCTGGCAAGCGCGATCCGGAGATGCACCAAACCCGAAAGGGCAACGAATGGCAGTTCGGCATGAAGATGCACATTGGCGTCGACGACACACTGGGCCTTATCCATAGCATCGACACCACTGCTGCCAATGTCCATGACATTGTGCCTTCCGGCAAACTGCTGCACGGTGAAGAGCGCCGAGTCTTTGGTGATGCCGGCTACCTCGGCATACAAAAGCGAGGCGAGCACAAGCACCGTAAAAATGTGTCTTGGTTCATCGCCAAGCGCCCGGGTTCACGGAAGGCCCTGAATGCTGACAAGCTGAAAGCCGAGAAAATCAAAGCCAGCATCCCCTCAAAAGTGGAACATCCGTTCCGGTACATCAAGCAGGTGTTCGGCTACAACAAGGTTCGCTATCGCGGCCTGTCGAAAAACACCAACCGGCTGCACTTGTTGGCCGCGTTCAGTAATCTGTTAATCGGTGAAAAATACCTGCTGGCATAGGGGCAGTGTGCCTATTTTCCGCCAAAATGGCGGGAAACGGGCAGAAAACATACAAATAAATGGAGAGTTGCGTCTGAATTTTCCGTTTTCTGCTGGCTCAAACGGATGCTGGTGAAAATCGACGGTTATTCAGACCTTCCTTAGCTTTCTGTAATTGGCGAGTACAATGTATGCGCCGCGAACATGATCAGTCTTTGTTCGTCATGGCATCGAACACGTTTTTGTGGCTAACTGAGACCAACGTTTTATTAACGTACTGGAAGACCGATTTGCCGATGGAGATTCTTGATAACCTGCTTCATCGATACCCCCTTCGATTTCGCAGTGTGGCAAGCCCCAATATCCTAGACACCTGACAGCTTTGTGAAGTACTGCTTTTCTAAGGAGGCTCTGAATAAGTCTCCAAAATCAGCGATAATACGGCCATCGTCAATCGCATAGGATCGTTGCCAGCATGGATCAGATCACCTTCTCCGAAGCCGAATACCAGACCAAGAAGCGCAAGACCCGTCGCGAGATCTTTCTGGAACGGATGGACAAGCTGATTCCGTGGAAGCAGTTGGAGAAGAAGGTAGCCCGTTATTACCCGAAGGGCCGGAACGGACGGCCCCCTTATCCGCTGCCTGCCATGCTGCGGGTTCACTGCATGCAGTTGTTCTATAACTTGAGCGATCCGGCCATGGAAGACGCGCTGTACGAGATCGAATCCATGCGGCACTTCGCGGGTCTGAAGCTGGACCGTTTGCCAGATGAGACGACGATTCTCAACTTCCGGCATTTCCTGGAGCAGCACGGTCTTGGCAAGGCGCTGTTTAAAGAGGTGAACAAACACCTGGAGAAAAACGGCTTGATGTTGCGTGAAGGAAGCATCGTAGATGCCACCATCATCTCTGCTCCCAGCTCCACCAAGAACCAAACTGGCAAGCGTGATCCGGAGATGCACCAGACCAGAAAGGGCAACGAATGGCACTTCGGCATGAAAATGCACATTGGTGTCGACGACACGTTCGGTCTGATTCATAGCATTGATACCACCGCTGCCAATGTTCACGACATCGTGCCCACCGACAAGCTGCTGCATGGTGAAGAGCAACGAGTCTTCGGCGACGCCGGTTACCTTGGCATTCAGAAGCGGGATGAGCATAAGCACCGCAAAAACGTCTCCTGGTTCATTGCCAAACGGCCTGGCACCCGGAAGACGCTGGATGCCGACAAACTGAAAGCAGAGAAGATCAAAGCCAGTGTTCGTGCCAAGGTCGAGCATCCCTTCCGGTACATCAAGCGGGTCTTTGGTTATGGCAAGGTCCGCTATCGCGGCCTTGCCAAGAACAGCAACCGGTTGCATTTGCTGGCCGCGTTTAGCAACCTGCTGATCGGTGAAAAATACATGCTGGCGTAGGGCCAGTGCGCCTGTTTTCCGCCAAAATGGCGGGAAACGGGCAAAAAACACACAAATAAAGGGAAAATAGTGTCTGAATCTTCGATTTTTTGCCGTTTAAACCCAAGATGGGCAAATATCAGCAGTTATTCAGACCTTCCCTAGCTTGCCGGTTTATTGACTAACACTTCCCCATATTCAGAGCGCAACTTGTTTTTTAATACTTTCCCAGTGGCATTGCGTGGCAATGCTTCCACAAAAATCACGCGATCCGGGGTCTGCCACTTGGCGACTTTTCCCTGATAATGAGCAAGAAGTTCCTCCTCCGTAATATTTGCGTCGGGTATTTTTACTGCCAACAGGATCGGTCGTTCATCCCATTTATCATGGGAGGCCGCCACCACAGCAGCTTCATTGATGGCAGAATGGCCCATTGCGATTCCCTCCAATTCGACTGTCGATATCCATTCCCCACCAGATTTAATAATATCTTTTGAGCGGTCACGTATTGTCATAAACCCATCATCATTGATCGAAGCAACATCACCTGTCTCGAACCAACCGTCTTCCTCAAGAGTCTGATTTGGCTCAAAACCAAAGTAGTCGGCTACCACCCAATGACCACGGATACGGAGATTTCCCTGAGCAACGCCATCTTCGGGCAGTTGATGGCCGTCTTCTCCCACAATTTTGAGCTGCACCCCGTAGGGAGGCCGTCCTTGGCTTTCACGGATTTTATTTCTTTCTCCTTCTAAAAGGGTATCGTGTTTCGCCAGCAGTGCATTGACGGTTCCGATCGGTGATGTTTCAGTCATTCCCCATGCATGGACAACATCTACGCCGTACTTACCACGAAACTCTGACATCATTGAGGGAGGGCAAGCGCTACCACCTATCACCGTCCGTTTGAGCGTCTTTGCCGAGGAGCCAAGCTCGTCCAAAGCCGAAAGAAGTCCCTGCCAAATCGTGGGCACACCCAGCGCAATCGTTACGCTTTCTGAATCGATAAGCTTGACCAAACTTTGTCCATCCAGGCCGGGACCAGGCAACACCAGTTTGGCTCCAACCATCGCCGTAATGTAGGGTACCCCCCACGCATTTACGTGAAACATAGGAACAACCGGCATCACCACGTCCCGTGCCGATAAATTCAGTGCGTCAGGTTGAGCAGCTACCAGCGCGTGCAGAACGGTGGAGCGGTGTGAATAGAGCACCCCTTTGGGATTTCCAGTGGTGCCCGATGTATAGCAGAGGCTTGAAGCCTGGTTTTCGGCGATTTCAGGCCAATTCGCGTTAGGCGTTCCTCGCTGGAGAAACTCTTCATAAAACAACAATCCTGGAAATTGCGCTGCAATTTCTTCGTCCGGTTCGGACATCAATACAAATTCCTCAACCGTCTCCAGTCGGTCACGGATATTTGAAACAATCGAAAGGAACGTTTTGTCAAAGAATATGGCTTTGTCTTGAGCATTGTTGATAACGTAAACGAGTTGTTCTGGAAACAGTCGCGGGTTAATGGTGTGACACACCATCCCGCCACCAGAGATGCCAAGATAACATTCCAGGTGCCCCACGTTATTCCAACAAATGGTCGCGCACCGATCCCCCTGGACATAGCCTGCCGTTCGAAGCGCCGACGCAAGTTGTCGCGACCGCCTCGAAACAGTTGCCCAGTCAGATCGACTGGGATTTCCATCCGTTCCTATCGACACAATCTCAGCGTCTCCATGGTAGCGAGCAGCATGGTCGATCAAAGAATTCACGGTGAGTTCTACGTTCATCATTTTGCCAAGCACGTTTATCTCCTCTCCATTTCTACTGCTCGTGGGACGGAATAGTTGGCGTCAGTAGTGTCCGCGGTGGGCGTGGGCGTCATAACCCGAGCCTGAACCGTGACATTTCCCAGGAGGATGTCGGCTGCATTTTCGGCAATCATCATGGTGGGTGCGTTGGTGTTACCGGCAACCAAACTGGGCATTATCGAAGCATCGACGACTCTAAGCCCTTCAATGCCTCTGACTTTCAACTCTGGATCAACGACTGACTCCGGATCCACGCCCATACGGCAGGTGCCAACGGGGTGGTAGATAGTCTCTGCATTTTCCCGGATGAAGTCCGCAATCTGATCGTCCGAGGACACAGAGTTTCCGGGCATGACTTCTCGCTTACTATGCAAAGCCATTGTCGGTGCCGCGAGTACTCGTCGCCCGAATTTAACGGCGGAAATCATTGTCTTGATGTCTTCGGGGTCACTCAGATAATTGGGCTGAATCAACGGATCGGCTAATGGATCAGGGCTTTTCAGTCCAATAAAACCCCGGCTTTTGGGCAGCAGATCGCAAATGTGTAAGGTGTAGCCATACCCGGTCATCACTTTTCGCCCATGATCCTTCAAAAAAGTTGGCAAAAAATGGAATTGCACATTCGGTCGTTCACACGAAGGGCTGGATTTAACAAAGCCTCCTGCCTCGGCTACATTACTGGTGAGAAACCCGCGTCGCGCAAAAATATAGGAAAAAAGTGCGCTCACTCCCCGAAGCAGGAAGCTGGGGGCAACACCAATAGGCAAACGTGAGTTCGCCGCGTGCATCAGCGTAATATCCAAATGATCGACCAGATTCTTGCCCACCTCAGGAAGGTGATGGACCAGAGGGATTCCGTGTTTCCGAAGCTCTTCGCGATCACCGATTCCGGAAAGCAAAAGTAGCTGTGGTGAATTAACCGCCCCGCCGGACAAAATGACTTCACCGCCATTATTGAGTCTGAGCTGGCGATATTCGCCCCCTTGGTTCAGTGTCACCCCAACCGCCCGCTGGCCATCCATTACCACCCGGGTTACCCGAGCGTCCGTTAGCACATCGAGGTTAGGCCGTTTCTCTGCGCCACGCAGAAACGCCTGCGCCGAACTCCAGCGCCGACCATTTTTTTGTGTCACCTGGTAGGGGCCCAGTCCCTCTTGCGTTTCGCCATTGAAATCCGTGTTCACCGGGACATCCACATGGGAAGCGGCGCGAACAAAATCCCGACTTAACGGATTGACCGATCTCAGATCGCTTACGCTGAGTTCACCGCCCTTGCCGTGGTAAGCATCCGGTCCGAAACGTTCGTTATCTTCCAGTCGGCGAAACAATGTTAATGCGCGGTCCCATCCCCAAAGGTCGGTTCCGGCAGCCTGACCCCAGTGTTCATAATCGGCTTTGTGGCCCCGGATGTAGACCATGGCGTTGATGGAGGAGGAGCCGCCAAGAGTTTTACCCCGGGGCCAGAACAGACGGCGCCCCTTGAGATGTTCCTGAGGCTCGGTTTCGAAGGCCCAGTTCACCTGCTTGCTATTGGCAAGAAGTGCAATACCCACAGGCATATGTATGAGCGGGCTCTTATCCTTTGGCCCTGCTTCAAGTAACGCTACTCGCTTCGAGGGATCGGCAGTCAGTCGGTTAGCCAATACACAGCCAGCCGACCCGGCGCCAACAATAATGTAATCGTACATAGTGACTCTCTTGTTATTGGATTATGCTCAGCCCAGAATACGAACAGCAGCATCTATGAGCCGCCGGACCCAGCGTGTATAGGGAGGAAAAAGCAGGTGGATGAGAGAATGCTTATCCTCCATCAGCGCCTTTTCATGGGAAAAAGCGCGGAAACCGTATTCACCGTGGGATGCCCCTATTCCAGAATTATTCACTCCGCCAAAAGGCAGGTCCGGATGCAGGAAGTGCACGACTGTAAGGTTAATCCCTGCAGCGCCGGAACTCGTTCGTTCGATAATATTTCTGGCAAAAGACTTGTTCTGGTCGAATACGTAAAGCGCCAGTGGCTTGGGGTTATCGTTGATTTTGTTGATAACTGAATCAATATCATCGAACTCAATAACCGGTAATATCGGGCCGAATAACTCCTCACGTGAGATATCCATGTCGCTGGACATATTTGCAATCAACGTCGGCGCAATGAAATTTTCTTCAGCATCTGTAATACCGCCTTCAAAGACGTTTGCGCCTTTGCTTTTGGCATCTTCTATCAGGCTTGACACGCGCTGGAAATGACGGGCATTTACAATCCGGCAATAGTCAGGCGTCGATTGCCGGGCTTCCGGCGTTTTCCCGTAGATGCGCCCGATTTGCTGTTTAAGTGCTTCATTGAATGGGGCTGCAATGCTTCTGTGTACAAAAACATGGTCCGGAGCGATGCAGGTCTGGCCATTATTGGCAAACTTCCCCCAGACAATGTATCGGGCAGCCTTCTTGATGTTGGCATCCGGGCCTACAATGGTCGGGGATTTTCCCCCCAGTTCCAGTGTCACCGAGGAAAGGTTCCTGGCCGCAGCCTCCATGACCAGCTTGCCGACCGCAGGGCTGCCAGTGAAGAATATGTGGTCGAAGGGCAGGGCCAACAGTTTCTGGGCTACAGCGGCATCGCCTTCAATCACCGAAACAAGATCGGGGGGGAAGGTTTCGGCGACAATGTTGGCAATCACCTTTGAGGTGTGGGGTGTCATTTCCGAGGGTTTGATGATAGCTCCGTTCCCCGCAGCCAACGCTGAGACGAGAGGTCCGAGCGCAAGATTGAGAGGATAATTCCATGGCGCGATAATTAAACACACACCCTTTGGCTCTGGCCGAACATAAGACCTCGTACCCCAAACACCAATGGATGCAGCCACTCGCTTCGGACGCATCCATTTACGCAAGTGTTTTTTAGTGTGTCGAATTTCCTGAAGCACCGGCAGGAGTTCAGTTAATTTGACTTCTGGAGCGGGTTTTCGAAAGTCCGCCGCGCAAGCCGCAATGATGTTTGATTCGTAGCGTTTAATTGAATCCCGCAGCTGGTCGAGCTGCGCTATTCGAGCCTCTAAGGTAAAACTTCCGCGACGCGCAAGTTGTGCCCGCTTTAGGGCCGCGAACGTTGAATCAATCGTATCGCTGGTTGACACATTGGGCAGCCCAACCTCCGCCAGACTAGCAATCTGCATTATAAAATCACCTCTTTCCGAACGAGACTGTTGTTATTTTAAATCGGATTATTAGTCTTCATAGAGGACATAGTCCTCTTTTGTGGCACCACAGTCCGGACAGCACCAATCGTCTGGAATATCTTCAAAACGAGTGCCGGCAGGGAAGCCTTCGGCTTCATCTCCGAGAGCTTCATCGTAGATATGGCCGCAAGTGATGCAGACCCACTTCCGATAGGTATCTTTTTGAGTCGAGTCTTTGGGCGATTTTGAAGAGGTAGGCTTCGGTTTCGCTTTGGGCTTTGTTTTATTTTTAGCTGAAGGAGTAGATGCGTCCGTTGCTTTCTGCGATGCTCCCTCGGTCTTAGCTTGGCTGGTGTAGTAGCCCCCAATTAAACCGGACACCTTGGTAGAAGCAAAGGCCTAGGCATAGACCTAGTGCAAAGGAGTGTCCAAGGTGGAGAGAATCGAAGTCATAACCGGAGTGCAGCGCCGTCGCCGGTATTCCGCGCAGGAGAAAGCATTCATGGTTGCAGAGTGTGAGCAGCCAGGCATGTCGGTATCGCTTGTAGCCCGGCGTCATGGTATATCAGCAAGTCTGTTGTTCCGTTGGAAGAAGCTGATGAAAGACGGTGGCATGTCCGCGATTGAATCCGGTGATGAGGTTGTAAGCGCATCCGAGGTCAAAGCCCTGAAAAAGAAGGTTCGGGAGCTGGAGCGGATGTTGGGCCGCAAGACGATGGAAGCTGAAATACTCCGGGAAGCCCTGGAGGTGGCTCAGTCAAAAAAGTTGATCTCGCGCATGCCGTTGCTGCCACCGGACGATACCCTCTGAAGCGGGTTGCGGAAGTGCTGAAGGTATCGCGCTCCAATCTTCTGGATCGCCTTCATGGTCGCCAGAAAGGCCGAAGCCCGAGATACAGCAAACAAGACGATGACCGGCATTTGCCGTTTATCCGTGAGCTGTGCGAGGCCCGTGCTGCCAATGGCTATCGAAGGATCACGGCTCGACTGAATCGGTTGCTCGCAGCCAACGATGAGCGAGTAAACCACAAGCGCGTGTACCGACTGATGAAGCAGGATGGGCTGCTGTTACCCCGGTATACAGGGCGACCTCAAGAGCGCTGCCACAATGGCCAGGTTATTACGTTGAAGCCGGACCTTCGTTGGTGCTCAGATGGCTTTGAGATCCGCTGCTGGAACAAGGAGGTTGTCCGCGTAGCCTTCAGCCTGGACTGCTGTGATCGCGAGCTGATGCGCTATGTAGCGACTACTGGTGGCATCACCGGTGAGATGGTTCAAGACCTGCTGCTGGAAAGCTTGGAATACCGGTTCGGCCAGTCAGAGCGAGTGCCTCATCCGCTGGAATGGCTGACGGACAATGGCAGTTGCTACATTGCCAAAGAAACGCGAGCCTTCGCGTCCTCTCTGGGCTTTGTCGTGTGTACCACACCGGTGAGAAGCCCTCAGAGCAACGGCATGGCTGAGGCCTTCGTGAAGACGTTTAAGCGCGACTATGTGTACTTGAACGATCTCCCTGATGCCGCCACGGTGATGGCCAGGTTGCCGGAATGGGTCGAAGACTATAACCGCAGCCACCCGCACAAGGGGCTGAAAATGAAATCGCCCTGGGAGTACCGGGCGGAACTGGCATCAAACGAATGAGGTGGTGTCCGGTTTAGCGGGGGCAACTACAGCTGGCAGTACGGACCGCTATATTGGTTGCGGACACCGAAAGTTCCGAGTTCGCTTCTTGAAGCGCAACGAAGTCAACCTTATCCCTGACGGCACAGTCTGGACAGGACCAGTCTTCAGGAATTTTTTCCCAGGTCGTTCCTGCAGGAAAGCCTTCGTGCGGATCACCAACCACTTCGTCGTATACATAACCACAATCCGGGCATTGATGTTTAGCCATTTAAAGCACCTTTCAAACGATATTATTGTCTTTGTTTTGGTAGCGCCCGACGCGCACCCTCTTTCAGGTGCACGTCAGAGGCTCTTTTTCTGCAACGTAAATAAAGTAAACGACGTATATAAGTTCTAATTAGCCGATCATTTAGACGCTGCGGTATCGACTGATTCAGAATCAGTCCCACCAAATTTACGCACATAGAATTCACGCTTGCCGGGTTGAATCTGAATCTTATCGAGATCTCCTTTAGCCCAATCCAGCACCCGGTGGTCCATTATCGACCGAAACCATGAGGGAAACATTGCGGCCAGGAACATTCCGGGATATCCCGATGGTAAGGAAGGCAGGTCTTTGAAGTCGCGAAGCGATTGATAGGACCTTGTAGGATGGGCGTGATGGTCGGAATGTCGTTGCAAATGAAACAGAATCAGGTTCGACATAATATGGTTTGAGTTCCATGAGTGGTGCGGTTGTTGACGCTCATAACGTCCATCCGACATCTTCTCGCGCAGCAATCCGTAATGCTCAATGTAGTTGGCGCTGGTCAGCTGCCACCAGCCAAAGGCCATTTGAATGGGCAAAAAGATCAGCATTAACGGGCCAAAAAACGCCAGCAATCCCGCATAAAGCACAGCGGTCAAAATCATAGGCTGAAGAACTTCGTTCTCCAGGCTCCAGACACTTTTTCCACAACGACTGAGGCGCTGTTCCTCTAAATCCCATGCCCGCTTGAAAGCACCGGGAATTTCACGCAGTGAGAATGAGTAAATGGACTCGCCCATGCGGGATGTCGCCGGGTCCATCGGCGTAGCCACATCACGGTGATGCCCCTTATTGTGCTCAATGAAGAAATGACCATATCCGACCACGGCGAGGACAAGCTTCGCCATCCAACGGTCAAACGTTTCTTTTTTATGGCCAAGTTCGTGGCCTGTGTTCAGAGCCAGGCCATTCACGATTCCCAGGGAAAGGGCCAATGCCAGAAACTCGAAAACACTCATTGGTTGCGTGGATACCCACCAGGCACTGACAATCAAGGCGGCATAGTGAATAGGAACCGTCAAGTAGGTCAGTACCCGATAGTAACGATCCTGTTCAAGCCGAGGCACAGCCGACTCGGGGGGGTTGGAAAAATCCTCTCCAAACATGGCATCAATCAAGGGAACTGCGCCATACCAAAGGATCAACACCAATCCGTACCAGATGCTCCATCCGGTCTGGGCGACCAGATAAAGGCCTATAAGAGGTGTTGCTGGCCACAGCACAGAAAGGATCCACAGGTGGCGCTTTCTGTCCACATAGTTTTCGGCACCAGGGTCCCTTTGAAGGGACTCTGTTAGTACATTTTCTGACATTGACATGAGGATCACCTTATTGTTATTAGATTCATCATCTTTTTACATATTGTATTGTTTTGCATCGCGCACAACGGGCCACTCAGATGAGCGGGCCGGTTGTACGCAGTTACAGGATTGGCTATAAGTTGGGGTCAAACAACTACCCGAACGGGTAGGTTTGGCGCCGGATAACGGTCGATATACGTCATGCCCTGGCGCGCTCGCGTTCCGGGGCGGCAAAGCAGGAGACTTGACTGTCATGACACGCCATAGCCTGGAAGATTGGTGCAGAAAGATGTCCGCCCGGATGTGGGGTCGTCAGCGTTTCATCACTCAAGGCTGTACAGACCGCCAGCGCCTGAGTGCTTCCGCGGTGCCTGGAGCAAAAGTCGTTCTGTACCGGGCTCCGCCGGGCTACGGAAAATCTGTACAGGTAGCCCTGGCAGCGAACATCCGCGATCCGGAACACGAGAGCGCCGTCTATATCAATGGACGATCCTACCCGGACCCGCGCGAAGTCACTGACAGCCTGTTTGCGGCGTTGGTTTTATACCAGATTGAAGGACCTGAATCCCGGGAAGCGCTGAAAAGTGACACTGACACCATCGAAGCGCTTCGGGACGCCTTGTTCAATGCAAGAAAGACCATAAGAATTTGCCTTGACGGGCCCGGTGAAGGGGCGGATAACGGGGATCTGATTGAGGATCTGATCTGTGAAACACCGGACAATGTAAAATTTTTTATTGCGCCCGGCAGCGCCGGGGCATTGCCGCGTTTGTCGCTGATGACGGGTGTTGTGACCTATGGTGCTGATGAGCTTGCCTTTACAGAAGAGGACCTAAAGGAGCCGGAGAAGCTTGGTGAGGTAACGGGTATAGGTGGCTCCGAAGCAGGCAACATTATACAAGCCACGGGCGGATGGCCCGCACTCGTCAGACTGATGCGCCAAACCCCGAACCCGGACCTGCCTCCCGAATCCTGGCCGGAAACCCGCTCGTATTTCAGGGACAATCTCTTGTCCGTGCTACCCAGACATGCGCGAAGGTTTGTTTGCAACGCAGCGATGCTCGAGGAGATCAGCGCTGAATGCTATGACTATGTCTATAAAACGCAACAGGCTGATCAGGAAATTTCGTTTCTTAACGAAAAATTTGCACTTTTAGCCCCCACCGCCGCCTCCGGCAAGCACCTGACCATGCACCCTGTGCTGAGAGAGTATTTGCGCAGTGTGTTTAGCGCCACTCAACGGGAGCGCCGTTCGTATGTGCTGAAACGCGTTGCCTTCTGGCATTGGCGCAGGGGAGAGTACCTCCATTCAATCAACGTCGCCCTGGAAGCCAGTGACCATCGCTGGGCGCGCGTGGTCAGTGACAGCATTATTCTGGATGTGGCGCTCCGGCAAGGTGAAATTGAAGTGCTTCGCACGTGGTTTGAAAAGGTGCCGGCTCGCACGATAAAAAAAATCGCTTCCTTAAGCATAGGCTATGCCTGGACTCTGTATTTCAGCCAGCAAGCGCGGCAGGCAGAGGAAATGCTGGCGAGTTCCCGCCATCCGATTTCCAGGGGGCTGGGCAGCCTTGATGAGGAGGGGTGGCGGGAACTGGTCAAGGCAATAGGTAAAGCCACACACGATGAATTGCCGGAGAGTCAGGCGCTCTGTGAAAAGTGGATTGACGCCTTTGGCGATCGCAACCTGGTGGGTAAAGGCGCGGCCCTTACATGCCAGGCATTCATTGCCTCCAGCGACCGCCGCTTTGAAGAGTTAGAAGAATTATTGCACAAGGCGGCTGTGGCCAATCAGTCATCCAATCAATTCTACGCGTTTATCTGGCTTAAAGCGGCGGAAATTCAGACAGAATTGTTCAAAGGCGACATCGTCCGGGCAATGCACCTGTTGCGTCAGGCGGATAAAACCGCAGAAAAGATTGGCGTACCAAAAAGCTTTTTAAGCAAGATGCTTGGTGTTCTTGAGGTACAAATCCTGCTCGAACAGGATCATCACCTGGTTTCCCCGGAATCTGCACAGGCATCCTTTGATTTCGCCTTGAATTATGGCGTTACCGACATTCTGTGGGGATGTACACAGACCTGCAGCCGTTTGCTGTACCACCAGGGATTCCGGGACAGAGCCATGGCCCTGTTGGAGCAAGCCCGCCTGGCCGCCAGCGAGCGCGAGCTCCCGCGCCTCAATATCCTGACGAAAGTTCAGCTGGCTGAGTTCACTCTCCTGAACAACGAGGAATTGGAGCCACCGATACTTCCCGATGAATCCGAGCTGATATTTACGCCGAATCAAAACCGGGCCATTCAGGCGCACATTGCTTTAGTGCGCTCAATGTACAGGCTAAGGCTTGGGAAGCAGTTTGGTGTGGCCGGGAACTATGCCAGAGAGGCGCTTCAGGCTGCCAGTGCCATCTCAGATGCCAGAACCAGGGTCGCCGCCCAGTATTGCCAGGCCCTGGCAGCCTTTGCCCTCGGTTCCTCAAAACCGGCAAAGCGCCTGATTCTTGATGCCAACCTGCATGCGGAGCATCTGAATTGCCACTTTACACCGCTGTGGATAAAAGAAGCGCTGCTTTCCCTGAGTCCCCTTGCCCGGAATCTTTTTGATGACCTGCCGGACACCGCTGAAGCAGCCACTACAAAGGACCCCGAGGTCCGGGCAGACGACCTCAGCGCTGCACCGGTACCGGGACATACCGACCCCGTTATCACGGTCAGGCAGATTTCCATACTGAAGTGCATAAGCAACGGAATGACCAACAAAGCGATCGCTGAGCGGCTTCTTGTGACCGAGGATGCTGTCAAGTGGCACCTGAAAAAGATTTTCAGCGAACTTGGAGTAACCAACCGGGTTCAGGCGGTCACTGAAGCGCGACTGCGCGGGCTTTTATAGTGAGTGAAAAGTAACCGGTGCTCTGCTGGTTGCAGAACCGGACTATTGGCAGGGGGCATCTTCCCGGGGTGATCTGTTTTCGGTTTCGACGGAAAAAGGGCCAGTCCGGAGACTGGCCCTGTGTCAGGTTTCATCACTTTTGCGTGTAGGGAGACACATACCTGAGCTGAAGTTCATTCGGTGCAACTTGTATTGTGAGCTCAGTATCTACGTCGATCACTGAGTTTACTACTCCATTAACAACCCCGCCCAATAGGCGGCAAAGAAGACCTGTTCCGATACTACAAATTGCAGACTCCTCTTCAAGCAAGCCCACAGTTGCTCGCCCCAAAAGCCTCGTTGACAGCACAATCGGCTCAACATTTCGTTGTTCTATGACGATCCTGCCATCATCAAGGAAGGTTATCGGTCCAGAGAGCTTCAATCCATTAATTGGATAGCTGCGCAGATTATCCTCAAGGCGGGTGTTCGCCAGTCCGCTCAGCCTAACGTTCAGATACGGTGCATCAAGGTAAACATCCAGCTCGGTCTCGAAGGTCAGCTGACCGTCTTTTTGTAGAATCACACCATCAATCAGGCCGTCGCGGTTTTCGCCCTGGTAACGCATACGCAAGGCGAGGGGTCCGGTGTCAAACTCTTGAGAGGTCTGTAAATCACTGGTCGCAAGTACTGCGAGCAACTGACTGCTCAGATTGACCCAGATGTCGCTAGGCGTGGTAAGGAGTACCGACGGATGCAACTTCACAGGCACTCGCGTGCTGCCATCTTCGGCAACGGTTGGTTCACCCACTATCTCAACATCAAGGTTTGCTGTCAGAAAAATGAATTTTTTGAACTCATCGCAAGCTTCGGTGCCTACTTCACAGCCTATCTGCCCGTTATCCTCAAGCACCCCGCTACTGATCTCCGTGATGGCAAGCTTCATGGAATTTTCAGGAATTCCGCTGATGGCATCAGGCTCTTCCGGGTCCAGCTTCAGATTAGCATTCACATCCCTGCTCGGGAGATTTTTCAGCGGCAGAAGCACGGAGGTTTTGGTTATATCTCTGGCAACAAACCGGTTTTCAAGCGGTTGTCCGCCTGACGAAAGGTCCCCGAGGCTCCTTCCCGGGTCGGCGTACTGGCTCAGGAGCCTGCTGTACAGGGGGATACCCTGTTGATTGGTAATACCATCGGTCAGCACGTAACGGTAGTTTGTTCCTTGCTCCCACTTGTCGAGTGGTACGGCTCTCAGTTCACGACCATTGAGGAGGCTAAGACTATAACCTTCAACTGACTGCCAGCTGCCGTTCTCGTCCTGCTTTTCCACAACAACAGTTTCGCCGGCCACAATGGAGTCCGGATCGATATCCTGTGAGAAGCGCACGATAATAGGCTCGCTGGCCGGATGCTCGGTTATGGGCAGCAAATCATCCAGCGGGCGCTGTCCAAAATTCGCGGAAGCAGGGGTCTGGCTCGTGATGCCACCAAGACACCGCCCCTGTTTTCCGGGCTGGGCATCCAGGTCCGTCTTGGCGCATGGGTAACCAGGAAGGGTTGTAAGGGCAATCGGACCAACGTCAGCTGGCGGAACCTCCGCCGTTGGGTCGAGCCTGAAATTACGGCTTGTGCTGGCCATCGGATTACCCGACAGGTCAACAAGGCCGTCCATCGTAAGGGTATAATCGATGCCATGCGTTAACGGCTCGGTTGGCCGGATAACGAGAGCCGGACCGTCAAGCCGGGATTTAAAGGCAACCTCTGCCGATGTGGTGCCGTCATTGGCGATGAGGGTGATATTGTCCGGATTGATGGATGACGGAAGGAGAGGTTCCGAGAAATAGACAATCAAAGGGTCAGAAGGCCTCTGTATGTTGGAGTGTTCCCCGGGGACCCAGCTCTTGATGAAGGGCGCTGCGGTGTCCGCAAAGTCGGCCTGTAGCGGGGCATCTTCGACGTTGCGGAAGCCGTTCAGCTTGAAGGAAATCAGGCCTGAGGCTGTGTCAATGCCCATCACGTCCGGCTCAATAACACCAACGGCTTCGATGCTCAGCTTTCCGTCTTCGACGAGGGCAGTGCCCACCAGTTGCACGTGCATGAGCTGTTGGCCAAGGGCGCCGTTGGTAACGGTGTTCCCGGTATTCAGGGCCATATCGATGTAGAGTTCGAGCACCCGGGGTGCATCCACTGCATCGGTATAGGGGTTGGGTATCAGGAAACCATTGGCATCCGAGAGAAAGCGAACCCCGACGGCTTCGGACTCGAACCCGGCCGGCACAGCCCCCGCGATGCTGACTTCTACAGAGCTTCCGGTGAGCAAGGTGCCCCGTTCGATCCTCAACGGAATGCTCTGAGCGGCCGCCTCAAACTTGGGAATAAAACCCAGTTCCGCGAACACAGTGCCGGCGACACTGGTCGGGTTCTCTTCGCCCAGAAGAAGGGAGCTCAGGTTTACCGAATTGTAATCGGCACCCGTCAGTGGCAGTTGGCCTGGCATGTTTTCAGCTACCTGAGCCATGATCTGGCGCTTGCCAGTCGGAGAGCGGGAGTCGGTCGGGTTGAAGGTCAGTGTGCGATCTTCGGACAGGGTGTCACCCAGCAGAGCGCTTTTTATGCCGCTGGTCACGGTCAGGTTATAGGTTCGGGCCGGATCCAGGTAGCCTTCCGGATCCACCGTAACCCGGTGGTCCTTGACGTATACTTCGGCATTGACCGGTTCGCCGGCCTGGTCCGCCAGGCGGATGGTCTGGCCGTAAACCACCGATTGCGGGTCGACGGGCTCGGTAAACTGAAGCCGGAATGTCGTAAAGTCCGTGACGGGGTAGTCGTTCCCTCCGTCCGGAATGGTTCGCGCCAGTTCAAATCCGGTACCTTCGGTCTGGCTCAGAAGCGGGCCGGATGTTGCCGGTGCTGTCTTGAATTTGATTCCGTCCGCGGTCAGGGACACTGGTGCGCCGCCAACCTGAAGTCCCTCTGCGGTCAGGGTGTAGCTGGTTCCCGGTGCAAGCGCCTTGTCCGGCTTTGCCGCAAGCCCCATCTTGTCTTCATCAGTGAACATCACGTCTGTGAGGGTAACCTCGTTCCCGGTGGCATCCCTCAGGATCAGAGAGTCAGGAATGTCGGTCAGCGGTGTGTCGATGGACTTGTTGAAACGCAGGAAGACAGGTGTTGTTGTGGGAACGGTGGACGTGACACCGGGCTGATCGCCGCCCGGGGGCGTACTGTCAGCCGGATAGGTAAATGTCAGCGATCCGGGTGTCGGAGCCCGGGTAACGGTCTGCTGGTCGCCGCTATCCCCGCAGCCTGCGAGTGCTGTGGTGACAATCAATGCAATAGTGGTTTTTTTCATGCCGTACCTCTTCAAAATCTCAGCGTAATTGAGCCGCTGAACACGTGAATATCGCCGTCTGCAGTAACGTCTTCTTCATTGCCATTGAAGTCGACAATGGTGAAGTCACGCTCTTGCAGCATCTGGTACTGGTAACCGAGGTCCACGCGAACGGGGTAGGCCAGAAGACGGGTCCGGTTGTAGGTGGCACTTAAGCCAAGCCCGACAGAAATCTTGTCTGTGTCCAGGTAGTTGATTTCCGGGTTTCGGGTGGTTTTCAGAGGGGATTCTTCATAGGCGACGCCGGCACGGAAGGTAAAATTGTCGTTCAGCATGTACTCGCCACCGAGGCGGGGAGTCAGGGTGTCCTCAAACTGCATACGGGCAGCGGGGGAAAGGCTGTTCTGATCCTTGATGGTGTCGCTGGTAAATTTATCTTCCAGGCCTGACCAGTTCTGTTGTTCTACACTGCCGCCAATACGCCAGCCGTCACCTTTATACTGGGTGCCGACGACCCAGATTTCCGGCTGAAAGGAGTCTATCGTGGTAACCGCAAGCGCAAGCCCCGGATCGGGAATCGTCTGGTCGACAATGACGTTTGCGTCGATACTGGTGGAAGCCGATGATTCTGCCCGGTAAGCAAGGGCCGTTTCCCAGCCGCTCAACCAACAGCCGCTTTCAGGGCAGAAAGTTTTGCCCCAGTCGATGGAGGTACTGAGAATCGACTTTACAGAGGGTTCGGCATTGACTGACAGGCGCTCACGTCGTGTCTCACCGGCCAGGTTCGATAACGTATCCAGCTTGGCTGTGGCTTCGAGGGTGACTCTTGCCGAGATTCCGGCGTCAATACCTCGCCAGATGTTGGTGGCACCACCGATATTGAGGAACAGGGGTTCCCTGCCATACTCCATGAACTGGCCGCTTTCTGATGTGTTTGAACTGAAGGCCAGCAGTTCCTTGCCATACTTCTCTACTCCCGCGATGAAGCCAAAGTAAATGGGGTGCTTAAAACGGGTCAAGGAAGAAAGATTTGTTTTCATGCCGATGAGCACATGCTGACTCGGTGAGTCGGCGAGTACGTCGCCATCCCGCAGGGGGCCATCCGCTCTCAGTTCCTGTTCTGCATGAAGCAGGCCTAGGGTCAGCTCTCCCCGGGGATCTTTTGTCAGATAAGCCGGGTTATAGTAAGTGGCAGACACCTGATCGTTGAACATAGACAGGGATTGCGCTGTAGCCACGTCGGCTGCCATTACCCCGTAGGTGGTGCCGATGTTGCCCATGCTGGCCTGAGTGGGAAAAGAACCCCCAGCGGACAGAATTGCGATTGCAAGGCAAGAGGTAGGGCCCTTAGTAAAAAGGGGAGTCTTAGGCATTAATATGCTCCGTTTTCTCGTTATTGTTGTCAGTACATCTATACAGCGCTTGTTGAGGCGGTCAGATGCTGTTCAGCAAAAAAGCTTACTTAAACTGTTTTTTCGGAACATTGGCCCTCTTGACGCCACAGATCGTCTTTAACTCAGCCAGGCTTTTTCGTGAGAAAGGTTTTGAAAGGACGTCGCTCAAGTAGATTGCCGAAGCGCTGCTTGTCGAGCTGATGCGCCGGGGAGTCGACCTGGTTACCGCAGAGGTCGAGTCGGCTTACGCCAGCTCGGACGACCCGGTTGAGCGTTTGCGTCTTTGTATCAACGCACATCTGCGAGCCCTGTTGTTAGGTTCGGATGCGGTTTACGTGCTGTTGTTTGAATGGCGGGCGCTGGGCCCGGAGGCTAGTAAGGAAATCATCGAACTGCGTGACCAGTACGAGTCCCTGTGGGCCGGTATCCTCGAAACAATGATTGCGCAGGGCGTGGTCCGGCAGAATGTTGACGGCCGTTTGCTTCGCCTGATCGGCCTTGGGGCGCTCAACTGGGTTGCAACCTGGTTCGACCGGAACGGAGTCCATTCACTCGACGCCATTGGTGATTTTATCTGGCAGATCGCTATGGACGGTGTCATCAATAAAGGTGTCCAGGCATGATCTGGATTCGCCGGCATGGACGTACCAGTCAAAGCAACAGCGCTACCGCCAGCAGTCGCTCTGGCAGTGTCCCAGCGATCAGATCGGCAGTCAGTCGGATCAGTTATCGCTGCTGTCCGACAGGTAGGCGCCGTCCTCGTCATGGACTTCCTGGCCGGTCACCGGCGGGTTGAAGGCGCAGATCAGGCGCATGTCCTCGGTGCCACCGTACAGGGTGTGCTTGTCGTGGTTGTCCAGGGCGTAGAGGGTACCGTCGGTAATCTCGTGAACTTCACCCGTGGCGAGGTCCTTGATGCGCCCGTTACCGGCAACGCAGTAAACGGCTTCCAGGTGGTGCTTGTACCAGAAAGTGTGCTCGGAGCCTGCCTTGATGATGGTTTCGTGGAAGGAAAATCCCATTCCGTCCTTCTTGAGCAGCAGGCGGCGGCTGGTCCACTGCTTGTCGCTGACTTCACGCTCGGTACCAATGATGTCCTGAACTTTAACGATTTTCATGGGCGTATCTCATGGTTGGTTGGTCAGAATCGGGTGAAACAACTTTATAGTATAAACATTAGGCATCTATATATTTCAAGTGGCCCTTTCCTCCTGCCACTGGTCATACCCCTCTAGCGCTTCCCGGCTGTCATTGCCCGGTGTGGCCCGCTCCGCACGCCGCGAGAGGCTTAACGTACGCTATTTTCCGTTTCGTGAGGTGGCCCCTTGACACGTGCGTCACCGACTCTGCTGAATCGCGTTCTGCGACGATGGCGGGTGACGCATGGCCTCGCTGGCCGGCAGCGCCGGAGGCGTGGACCTCCGGCGCATCATCAGCGCCGGAACAAGGGCGGCCAGGAAGATCGCGCCGACGATAAAGAAGCTGTCCCGGTACCCCAGCATGTTGCCCTGGCTGTAGATCACGCGGCCAAGATAGTTCATCGCCCCGGCCTGGCGTATCGCCTCCGGCACGCCAGCCTGTGCAAACAAGCCGGTTACTTCGTGCAGCATAGCGGTCGTTGCACTGTTGCCTGCATGCTGTGCCGCCGTGAAGCTGTCTACGTAGAGCTGAGATCGCCGCTCCAGAGCGATGGAGAGCAGGTTGACACCAAACGCCCCGCCGAGTTGGCGCACGAAGTTGATGGCGCCGGAGCCCTGACTGAGTAGCGTCATGGGGAGCGCCTTGAGGGCGCCGGCGTTCAGGCTCGGCATGATGAAACCAAGGCCGATACGCCCCAGCATGATCCACCAGGCGAACAGCCAGAACGAGGTATTGGTATCCACGTTGCTCATAAGAAACGATGACAACGCGAAAATCACAAGCCCAAACATGACCGTGGCATAGGCGGGTGTCCTGTCAGTCAGCCGCCCCGCGATGGGGAAGACCAGGGCCAGAATCAGCCCCGCCGGCATTAGCAGCAGGCCCGAGCGGGTCGGCGTGTAGCCCTGGATCGTCTGGACGAACAGCGGGATCAGGAAGGTCGAACCGAAGATGCCTGCTCCGAAAATGAAGGCCACGACGGAGGCGCCCGCATAGACCCGGTTCGTGAAGAGCTTGAGATTGAGCATGGGTGCGGACGTGCGCAGCTCCCAGACGATGAAGCCGATGCCCGCGACCAGGGCGATGGCGAAGTCGCGCAGGATGGGGTCGGAGATCCAGCCGTCACGCTGCCCGTTCGACAACCCGTTGAGCAGGGTCACGAGAAACACCGTCATCAGTCCAAAGCCGATCCAGTCGAATTTGCGCGGCGGACCGGAGGTTGCGCGCCCCGGCATCAAGATCGCGGCCATAAACAGGCCGATGAAGCAGAAGGGCACGGCCATGAAGAAGACATAGCGCCAGCTGAAGCTGTCGACCATGATGCCGCCAAGCGTCGGGCCAAGCGCCGGGGCCAGCACCACGCCGATGCCGTAAATTCCCATGGCCGACCCGCGTTTCTCCGGCGGAAAGACCTGGAAGATCGTCTGCATGGCGAGCGGCTGGAGGATGCCGGCCGCGCCGCCTTGTAAAACACGGGCCAGGATCAGCACGCCCTCGGCGGGGGCGAGCCCACCCATGATGGAGGCGGCGATAAAGATGGTTATCGCCAACATAAAGGTCGCGCGCTGGCCGAGGGTATCGACCATCCAGGCATTGAGCAGCATGGTCCCGGTCATCGCGGCGAGGAAGCCGGTGGAGAGAAGTTGCGCCTTGTCCTGGCCCATGCCGAAAGCGCCCATGATATCCGGCAGGGCTACATTGACGATGGTGGCGGTCAGGATAGTGGCGATCGTGCCCATCATGACCGTCGCTGTGACCAGCCAGCGATAGGACGGGCCGAAACGGGCGAATAGCCCCTCGATACTGTCCGGCCGGGGCGCGCTAGTCATCGGCTCTCGCCTCCAGCTCCACCATCATACCCGGCTTGAGTTCGCCGCCGTCCTGCTGCACCGCGATGCGCACTGGCAGGCGCTGGGTGATCTTGGTGAAATTGCCGCTCGGGTTGGGGTTGGGCAGCAGGGCGAACTCGCTGGTGGCGGACTGCCCGACGCGCGTGACCCTGCCCTCAAAGCGCCGCCCCGGCAGGGCATCGACAGTGATCATCACGCTCTTTCCCGGCCGGAAGAAGCGGATGTCGGTCTCCTTGACGTTCGCTTCGACACGCACCCGCTCGGGATCATGCACCATCAGCAGGCGTTGGCCGGGGGTGACATATTCGCCCTTGTCCACAAATACCCGGTCCACCACGCCGTCGAATGGCATGACGATGGTGCGATCTTCCAGGTCGAGTTCGGCCTGGGCTTTTTGTGCACGTAGCCGCTGCTCCTCCGGGCCGAGTTCGGCGAGCTGGGTGCGCAGCACCGTGAGTTCCCCGCGCGCGGCTTCAGCCTCGGCCAGGGCGGCGCGGGCATTTTCCAGGTCCGCCTGGGCGCTCAATGTCTGCTGCTTTGCCGTCTCCAGCGCCGCCCGCGTCTGGTCCAGGCGCGCACGGTTGATGGCACCGCTCGGCGCCAGCTTCTCCGCCCGGTCATTCTCCTGTCTGGCAAGATCGAGTTGCGCTGCCGCTGCTGCCAACCTGGCCTCTGCCGCCCTCACCGCTGCCTGTTTGGCGGTAATGCGGCTCTGTGTCTGACGGTCGGTGAGTGCGATGCGCGCTTCGATCTCCTCGCGGCGGCGGGCAATCCCGGCGAGTTGCGCGTCAAGCGCCTCGACACGGAGACGGCTTTCCCGGTCGTCGATCCGGATCAAAACCCTGCCTCTCTGCGCGGCATCGCCATCGGTCACTTCAAGTACCGTCACCCAACCGGGAACCCGGCTGCTCATGGCAACAATGTCGGCGGCGACACGGGCATCCGTCACAACGACATGGGTGAGCTGCTGATACAGCCACCAGCCGCCACCTCCGAGAACGATCAGCGTCGCCAGGATCGCGCCATACCATCGCCATGGCCGAGGGCGGGCAGGAGGTAAAGCCGTCTCTGACTCAGCCTCCCTCTTCTTGTCGGGGGCGGTGCGTAGATCGGTTTCCTGATCGTCGTCCTGGTGTTCCCGGTGGGTCATATGCTGGTTCACGCTCTAGCTCTCATCAGTTTTTGTCCACAGGCTGCATCGCCCTTGGGGTGCCGCCCAGCTTGTCGGCGATCTTCTCGAAGACCTTCAGACAGGTCGCCACCTCGGCATGGGACAGGTCGGATAAGATTTCCGCCCGCACCGCCGCTGTGGTAGCTTCGATCCGTTCCAGAACAGGGGCAGCCTCCGCACGCAGGTGAACCGATTTGGTGCGCCGGTCGGCGGCTTCCGTGCGGCGTTCGATCAGCCCCTCCGCTTCCAGCCGGTCCAGCGCGCGTACCAGGGTCGGCCCCCGCACCCCGACCGCCTCGGCCAATTCACGCTGGGTTGCCGCCTGGGGCAGGCGAGAGAGATGTAACAGGGTCAACCAGCGGGACTCGGTGAGGCCAAAGGTGGCCAGCCGCCGGTCGATTTCGGCGCGCCACAGCCGGGCGACCAGCCCGAGGCGAAGGCCGAATTGTTCCTGATCGTGAAGTGGCTTCGTCATCTCATTGCCTGCATCATTATGTAGCTGTACTATAATCAATAGATAGCTAAGTATCAAATGGCGAGGGATGTAGCCCCGAAGGCAGCACTGTCTAGAGCAGAGGACCGGGAAAGGCGTTCCATCCCGATCACAGAAAGGAGCACCACGATGTACAGGACGATCCTCCTAGCCTATGACGGCAGCCGGCAAGGCCGTGAGGCGCTGGACCAGGGGGCCGAGCTGGCTTCGCTTTGCCAGGCTCGTGTCTATCTCCTCGCCGTCGTCACCCATGAACTGGGTGTCGCGCTCGCTGAAGCGGCGGCACCCTCAGACCTGCCGGAGCGAGAATATCAGGAAGTGCGCCGCGTGCTGACGGAGGGCGCGGAAGCGCTGCGGCGGGCGGGGCTTTCCGTCGACACGCGCCTCGCTGCGGGCAACCCCGCCGAGGAGATCGGCCGAATGGCGCACGAGGTCGGCGCGGATCTGGTCGTGGTCGGTCACCGTGAACAGAGCGCGATGGCCCGGTGGTGGCACGGCTCCGTCGGCGCTTCGCTGCTCGCCCACGCGCCATGCAGCCTGCTGGTGGCCGTTGCGGACCGGTAGTTGTCAAGGAATATGTCGCAGGGTCTTCATCAAGGTCTTCGCCGGCTAGGCTGAGGAGAAAGCCCTTGATTCAGGTGTTAATCGGTTGGCGGCCACTGCTGCGCAGCATGTAACACGCGCAGTATTCGTACCGTCAAGGCATCCTCCTGGTACACGAGGATATAGTTCGACCAGGCGACGAGTTCCCGGGTCCCTTCAACCCGACCAGGGCGGCCTATTGTGGGGAACTCCGGCAGCTTTTCAGCTTTCATCTCGATATCATCTTTTACGCGCTGTGCTGCATCGGGATTGTCATCAGAGATGTAATCGACAATCCCTAGCAGATCGGTACGAGCCAGTTCCAGCCATTCCAGTTCAGGCACGGCGACGCTTTCTGTCGATCAACGCTTGTGCCTCATCCATTACCTGTTGATGAGGAACGGTAGGTCGGGCATCAGCCAGGGCCTCTTTCACTTTATCGCGGAACCAGGCGTCATGGGCTTCCGGATCAGCCGTTAACCCAACGGGCAATCCGCCCTCTTTGGTTACGCGGGTTAGAAGGATGCGGACGGCATCTGATACCGTCAAGCCGAAGCTGGCGAGCTTTTCCGCTGCATCAGCCTTCAGCTCGTCGTCCACACGAACGTGCAGCATTGAAGTGTGAGCCATGATGAATTCTCCGTTTGTCATGCGTAACTCTACTTTGTATCTCAAATGCGATACAGTCAAGCTGTAGATATTAGCAAAATCACTGCGTTTGGTCAGATGCCAGTATTTTATAGATTGTTGACCGGCCTATCTTTAACCTCCTGGCGATCTCCGTAGCCCCCACTCCCTGGCTGTGCAGGGCACGGACTCTATCCTTGTCCACCCTGGGTTTACGGCCAAACTTGACCCCTTTGGCCTTGGCCTCCAGGCGGCCCTCGTTGGTGCGTTCCAGTATGCGCTGACGCTCGGGCTTGGGCCACGGCCGACAGGATGGTGACTACCATCTTGCCCATGATCCCCTCGGTGCTGATCCCATCGTCGAGGAACCGGATAGCCACACCCATGTTGTCGAACTCTTTGATGAGCTGGCCCGGAGTTGCGTCAATACAAGATCGAATAGCACTGGGATGACATTATTCACATTGCCGGTTCGCTCAAACTGGGGACCGTGCAGGCCTCCGTGGGATGCGCTGGAAGCGTAACTGGAAGCGTTTTACCCCAAAGGCGGTGGGCCGGGGGCGCCCACCCATGGGCCTGGGACGAATGTTGCGGCTGTATGTTAGTGGCCCCAACAGTGCTTTGGCTTCTCGGACCAAGGCATCGAGGATGCGATTTACGACAATCAGGCGATCCGGCGTTTCGTTGGCATTGACCTTGGCCGGGAGTCAGCACCGGATGCGACCACCTTGCTCAAGTGTCGCCGATTGCTGGAGCGCGAAGGGCTCACCGGCAAGCTGTTTGAGGCGATCAACGCTCATCTGGCTGGGCAGGGGCTGATGCTACGCGAGGGCACCGTGGTGGACGCGACGCTGCTTGCCGCATCGCCGTCCACGAAAAACCGGGCCAGAAAACGCGATCCGGAAATGCACCAGGCTCGCAGCCTGCTTCACGGCGAAGAAACAGACGTTATGTACCTGTGCTGGGTTGTGTCAGCCAGCGGTTAAGCTAACATCCGGCACAAGCTGATTTTTCTTCTGCTGGCATTGAGCCTGCTGGGGTCCGGATTTGCAGCATTGCCAACACCTGGATCAGCCTGACCGCTGCCAATTGAGAAGACGCGATGAAAAGATATCCTTACGGTTTTTCAGCAGCCTGGGCGCTTACGCTGATGTTCGCGATGGCCAGCCCCACGGTGGCAGCTCAGGCTGCACCGGATGAACAGAAAGAAACCGTTAACTGTGCGTTGATCCGGGACGGCATCCAGCGACTTGCCTGCTATGACGCCCAGAATGACCCCATTGCCGCCAGAAAAGCGGCGGACGAAGACACGTTACAGCAGGCGGATGAGGAAGCCGCTATTCCGGTGGCTGATGATGCCCGGCGGGAGCAGATCGTCAGCGATGCTCTTGAGGACGACTCAGACACCGGTCTGATGACAGCCCTGGTGGATAATTACCTGACCGCGGAGAAGGCAATTTTTTCATTCACCGGCAGTTTTGTGACCCACCGCCCCAACTACATCCTGCCATTCACCTATGTGGACGACCCTAACCCAAGGCCCACCAGCCCGAGACTGGGCCCCGCCGGCTATGACTTCGCTCTGGAAGAGGAAGAGGCGAAATACCAGATCAGTTTCAAGATTCCACTGCTGACTGGCATTTTTGATGATCGAACCACCTTCTGGTTTGGCTATACCCAGCAGTCCTACTGGCAGGTGTACAACACCAAAGACTCCGCTCCCTTCCGTGAAACCAACTACGAGCCCGAGATTTTCTTCCGGCACCGGCTGGACTGGGATCTTGGGCCTGGCACTCTGAGTGCGGTGTCTCTGAGCTTCAATCACCAGTCTAACGGTCAATCAGAACCCCGGTCGCGCAGCTGGAACCGGATCATGGGCACCGCGGCTTACAGCTATGACCGCTGGCTGTTTATGGTTAACCCCTGGTTCCGGCTGCCGGAGAGTGGCAGCGATGACGACAACTCGGATATCGAGAAGTATCTCGGACATGGTAGTTACCACGCGGTTTACAAGCTGACAGAGGACCGCACGTTCTCGCTGAAGCTTTTGAACAATATGCGTTCTACCAATCGGACGTCGGTGGAGTTCGGGTACAGTTTCCCGATGGGGGATACGATGAAGGGCTTTTTCCAGTACTACAACGGGTATGGGGAGAGTCTGATTGATTATAACGAGCGTATCGAGCGGTTTGGCGTGGGGATTCTGCTGAATAACTGGTTCTAGTCGGAGTGTGCCCGGCGCAACTCCACGCTGCCATGCATCAGGTCCGTCAGGCCATGGTGCTGAGTGTTCGCCGGAAGCGGGTCAGGGCCAAGGCAAAAAGGGTACTCCCGATAACGGCGATGGCCAGGAATTGCGGCCACACGGTGGCGAGGCCCGCGCTACGATACAGAATGGCCTGGGCCAGCATTACAAAGTGGGTGTTGGGCGCGGCGAGCATGATGTACTGGACGGCCTCCGGCATGCTCTCGCGCGGCGTCGAGCCCCCGGAGAGCATCTGCAGCGGCAGCAGCACCAGCATCAGCAGCAAGGCAAACTGCGGCATGGACCGGGCGACGGTGCCCAGGAAGATGCCCATCGAGGTGGTCGCGAACAAATGCAGCGCAGTCCCGACCAGGAACAACGCGAGCGAGCCTTCGATGGGCACGGACAGCCAACCCTGCACCACCGCAGTCAGTGCGAAGGCGGTGGCGGCAAGGACGACCAGCGCCATCGCCCATACCTTGCTGCTCATGATCTCGAAAGGCGTGACCGGCATGACCAGCAGATGCTCGACGGTGCCGTGCTCGCGCTCACGGATGAGCGCCGCGCCGGTGAGGACGATGGAGAGCATGGTCACGTTATTGATGACCTGCATGATGGCGCCGAACCACGACTTGTTGAGCTGGGGATTGAAGCGCATCCGCAGCGCCAGATCGACCGGCAACTCCGGAACCTCGCGATAACGCTGCGCGAAGGCGCGCACCTCGTCGGTGACGATGGTCTGGATATAGCCGCTGCCGGTAAATGCCTGGCTCATGCGCGTGGCATCGACGTTGAGCTGGACCGTGGGCCGCTGCCCTGCCAGCAGGTCACGCTGGAAGTTGGGCGGGATGTCAAGAGCGAAGGTGTCGAGGCCGGCATCCATGCGGGCGTCCATCTCGGCCTGCTCGATCACCTCGGGGAGAACAAAGTACGGCGGGTAAAAGGCGCTGACGATGCGCCAGGACAGCGGCGAGCGATCCTCATTCACCACCGCGATCGGCGCCTTGTTGAGGGTCTCCGGCATGGCCGTGGCCGCCGTGTAGACGGAAACGGTGAAGGCGTAGACGATCAGCACCAGCATGATCGGGTCGCGGACAAGGCTGCGCAGCTCCTTGACACCGAGATGGCAAATATTGGCAAGGCGCATAGACTATCGCTCCTGCTTCTTGAGCAGCGCGGCGGACAGCCCGATCAGGACCGGCACGGCCAGCGCCAGTGGGAGAAAGGCGCCATGCAGGTCGGAGAAGTTGAGGGCCTTCGAGAAGGTGCCGCGCGCGATCGTCAGGAAATGCGTGGTCGGATAGACCTCGCCGATCAGCCGGCCCATCCCTTCCAGGGACGAGACCGGGTCGATCATGCCGGAGAAGTTCGCCGCCGGCAGGATGGTGAGCACTGCCGTGCCGAAGATCGCCGCGATCTGGCTGCGCATGAAGGTGGAGATCAGCAGCCCCACGGCCGTGGCGGCACCAATATAGAGCAGCGCACCCACCGCCAACGTCAGGAAGCTGCCCTTCAGCGGCACGCCGAAGACGGTCACCGCGAGCAGCGTGAGCAGCAGGAAGCTCAGGAAGGACAGGACCACGTAAGGGAACTGCTTGCCGAGCAGGAACTCGAGCCGCGTAGTGGGCGTGACGTAGAAGTTGGTGATCGAGCCGAGCTCCTTCTCGCGCACCACGCTGAGCGCCGCGAGCATGGCCGGGATCAGCATGAGCAGCAGCGGGATCACCGCCGGTACCATTGCCACCAGGCTCTTGACGTCCGGGTTATAGCGGAACCGGGTCTCGATATTGACGAGCCCCGCCAAAGCCTCGCCGTAGCCGGCCTCGCGCGCCTTGGTCGCCAGCCAGTGGGCATGAATCCCCTGCACATAGCCGCGGACGGTCTCGCCCCGTGTCGGCATGGCGCCGTCGATCCAGGCGCCGGTCTCGACCCGCCGGCCCCGGGCAATGTCGCGCGCGAAGCCCGGCGGGATCTCGATCGCCAGACTGATGTCGCCTTCGCGCATTCGCCGGTCAAGATCGGCATAATCGGTGATCGGCGGCCGCTCGACGAAGTACCGGGAGCCGCTGAGGTTGAGCGTATAGTCGCGGCTGACGGTGGTCTGGTCGCGATCCAGCACCGCAAAGGTGAGATCCTCAACATCGAGGCTGATCCCATAGCCCATCACGAACATGAGGATGACGCTGCCGAGCAGCGCCAGCGTCAGCCGGATGGGATCGCGGCGCAGCTCCAACCCTTCACGCCGGGCGTGGCTGATCATGCGCCGGGGATCGAACATGCGCCGCCAGCCCTGGGGTTCGCCATGGCCTGCCGACGCGTTAACCGTATCGAGCGACGCTGTTTGCTCCTCTCCGCCTTCGCCCTCCCCCGACGCCTCCTCCAGATGCGCGACGAATGCCTCTTCCAGGGTCTCTGCGCCCCGCTGCTGCACGATATTCGCCGGCGTGTCGGTGACCAGCACCCGGCCCGCATGCATCAGCGAGATGCGGTCGCAGCGCTCAGCCTCGTTCATGAAGTGGGTGGAGATGAAGATGGTCACCCCGTCACGGCGCGACAGCTCGACCAGCCTGCGCCAGAAGGAGTCGCGCGCCACCGGGTCGACACCTGAGGTGGGCTCGTCGAGGATCAGCATCTCGGGCTTGTGGATCATGGCGACCGCCAGGGACAGGCGCTGCCGGTGGCCGAGGGGCAGCCGGCCCGGCAGGCTGTCGATCACAGCCGCCAGATCGAAACGTTCAACCATGTCGTCCACTCGCCCTGAAACCTCGGCAACGGGCACGTGAAACAGCCGGGCATGCAGCTGCAGGTTCTGCCGCACCGTCAGCTCGGTGTAGAGCGAGAAAAACTGGGACATGTAGCCGACCCGGCGCCGGGTCGCGAGGTCGTGCGGGTCCACCTCGTGTCCGAACAGCCAGGCGCGGCCTTCGCTCGGCGGCAGGAGGCCGGTCAGCATCTTCATGGTCGTGGTCTTGCCGCAGCCGTTGGAGCCGAGAAAACCGAAGATCTCACCCCGTGGGACACGCAGGTTCACATGATCGACCGCGGTGAACTCGCCGAAGCGCATGGTCAGGTCCCGGGCCTCGATGGCGGCATCGCCATCGTCTTCCGGCCGAGGCGGAATCTCGACCGCCCGATAATCCCGGCGCTTGTCTTCCGGCAGCAGCCGGATGAAGGCTGCCTCCAGCGACTCCGCCTCCGTGCTGTGCAGCAGGCCTTCGGGCGTGTCGCTGGCCAGCACCCGCCCATCGTCCATCGCCGCCAGCCAGTCGAAACGTGCCGCCTCCTCCATATAGGCCGTGGCCACCAGCACGCTCATGCCGGGCCGGGAACGACGGATGCCGGCGATCAACTCCCAGAACTGGCGTCGTGAGAGGGGGTCGACACCGGTGGTCGGCTCGTCGAGGATGAGCAGGTCCGGGTCGTGGATCAGCGCGCAGCAGAGGCCGAGCTTCTGCTTCATCCCCCGGACAGCTTGCCCGCCGCCCGATCGAGAAACGGCTTGAGCCCGGTGGCCCCGGTCAGCGCCTCGATGCGGCGCTCCCGTTCGCCGCCGTCATGCCCGAACAGGCGCCCGAAGAAGTCGAGGTTCTCGAATACCGTGAGTGTCGGATAGAGGTTCCGTCCCAGGCCCTGCGGCATGTAGGCGATACGCGGGCCGACTCGGCGGCGATGGCGCGCATCGGCCATATCGCCGCCGAGCACTGCGACCTGTCCCGTCTGGACCGCGCGGGCGCCTGCGATCAGCGCCAACAGACTTGACTTGCCGACCCCGTCCGGGCCGATCAACCCGGCCATGCAGTTCGCCGGGATGTCGATAGTGACCTCGTCGAGGGCACGCGCCTTGCCGTAGCGCAGGGACACATCCCGCAGGCGGGCAACCGGCGCGGCAGCCCCCCCGCCATCCTCGATCTGTGCATGCTCCCCCCGGCTCATTGCGGCAGTCTCGTCTGCAGTTCAGGCGGCCAATCCACCCGCGGGTCGAGCCGCACATAGGCCATGCCCGGCAGGCCGGTCTTGACCTGGAGGAGGTGCTCTCTGAGCAGGTCCGGGGCAATCCGCGCCTTGATGCGGAACATCAGCTTCTGGCGCTCTTCTTGCGTCTCCACCGTCTTGGGCGTGAACTGTGCGACGTCCGCGACGAAGGAGATTTCGACCGGGACCACGTATTGTGGAGCGGCGTCGAGCACGAGCCGCGCCTCGGCCCCGAGCGCGACCCGCCCGGCCTGTTCCGTCGGCAGGAAGAAGGTCATGTACACATCGGTGAGATCGACCATGTTCAGCACCACGCCGCCCGGGGAGAGAACCTCGCCGGGCTGAGCGACGCGGTACTGGACGCGCCCGTCACGCGGCGATTTCAGCACGCTGTCGTCGATATCCGCCTGAATGCGCTGGAGGGTGGCCCGCGCCGCTTCCACCGAGGCCTCCGCGGCAATGACATCCGACCTGGCCCGCCCTATGGCGGCTTGCGCGGCCGCCGCCTGCGCCTCCGCGGCACCGACCGCAGCCTTCGCCGCCGCGGCCGCGGCACGGTCGTCATCGAGCTGCGCCTCGGAGGCGGCATTTTTTGAGGCGAGCTCCCGGGTACGGACAAGCCGTTTTTGCGCGGCGTCGAGCTCGGCCTTCCTCTGGGCTATAAACGCCTCGGCGGCCTGCCTCTCGGCCTCGCGCTGGGTCACCAGGCTTTGCGCGGTCTCGATGCCGATGAGCGCCCGTTGCAACTGCGCCTCGGCCTCCCGGAGCTGCGCTTCCAGGACGGCCGTGTCCATTTTCGCCAAGACCTGGCCGGCGCGGACGAAGTCGCCCTCGTTGACCAGGATCTCCCGGATCCGGCCTGCGGTCCTGGCCGCGATATCGATCTCAACCGCCTCGATCCGACCGTTTCCGGCGGCGAATCCGTCGGGCAAGTCCTGCGGTTGAAAATGCCACCCGGCCCAAACGCCCAGCCCAATGACAATCGCAGCGGGGACGCCTCGAATACCTGCTTTCATGAACTTTTTCACGTCTTGGATTGCTCCACGCCAGTTGGCTCACTCATTCTTGATCATTGAATTGAGACTGAGCGAGATCTTTGTAGACCCACATCTGAAGCTGTACCTTACGCACGAACCACAGCAATTAGGCTGACCCACATCATTTTTGTCGACAAACAAATATCCGGGCGAGATTCCCAGTTTCCCTATTATCCCAGTTTATAATCATGGGTAGTAACTACGCGGACTGCTCAGAGATAGAGTTTCTATCCATGGGTAGTAAAATGGGTAGTATTGAGCGGCGATGGCTGTGAAAAATACACCAAGCAACTGTTTATAAATGCTTTTTAATTTTTATTCGTCGAGCAGGTGCAGAACCTGGAATAGCCCGGGCTTCTGTTTTAGTGGTCAGCTCTGGTTCTGTCCCAGAGTGTCCAGCTCTGCGGGCAGTTCGAACACCATCTTGCGTTTGTTGAGGGGGCAGTCGAATTCGAGATAGAAGGCCAGGAGCTGCAAGGGAACGCCTGCGGGCCGACCATACAGGCGATCACCGAGTATCGGGTGCCCGAGGCCAGCCAGATGACGGCGGATCTGGTGCTTCCGACCGGTCTCGATACTGATCTGGAGCAGGGAAGTCTGCTCAGCCTCATTGGTCGCCAGTGTCGAAACATGACTGACCGCCGGTTTTCCCTCAACGGGCGCATCAACCACCTGGTCTTGCGTCTCCATCACGCCACACACTCGCGCTTTGTAACGCTTGGTCATGGTTCTGCCTGAAAAGCGCTGGGAAAGGGCGCCTGCGGCTTTCGGGTCATGGGCAATCAGCATCAGCCCGGCGGCATCGGCATCAAGTCGGTGGATCAGGTGGCAGGGGCGCTGGAGCTGAAGTTCCGCCAGGCGAAGCAGGCTGCAATGGTCACCCCACTGTGAGCCCTGGGCCAGCAGGCCGTGAGGCTTGAACCACACTGTGTAGCGCTCCAGATCCTCCAGTAGAACCGGACCCTCCGGTTTTCTCGCCAACACCTTTTCATCGTAGTAAAGCTGCAGCCGGATGCCCGGCTTGAGTTCCTTGGTGGCGCGGCGCAGTCGAAGGCGTTTGCCCTTGTGCGTCCACCAGCAAGCACCCTTCGCCATGGCATCCTTGATTTTCTGTCGGGAGAGCCCCGGCGCCGCCTCACTCAGGGCGTCTATGGCTTTGCTGGTTTGTTTCAGGGTGATATCGATGGTGGTTCGCATGGGATTTTGCAGTCACTGAGCGGATGTATAGGCAAATGGTATCAGCTGGCTCGCCTCTGGGGTGCGGTGTTTTGGCAAAGTCCGTATAATTCCCGGCTTTACCGGTCGAAACAGGCGGCCGTCGCGTTCAGGTTTGGAGTTCTCGGGTTATGAGTCAGGCAGTTGAGCAGGGTACTCTGTACGTTATCTCCGCGCCATCCGGTGCCGGCAAGACCAGCCTTGTGGCGGAAATGCTCCGCAATGACGAGAAACTCGGCGTGTCCGTTTCCCATACCACGCGCACTATGCGAGAAGGTGAGCAGGACGGGGTGAATTATCATTTCGTGGGCAGGGTCGAGTTTGAGGCGATGATCGCCCGGGGCGATTTTCTTGAGCACGCCGACGTCTTTGGTAACTACTACGGTACCTCTCAGGTCTGGGTTCGGGAAACCCTGTCAAAGGGCCAGGATGTGATCCTGGAGATTGACTGGCAGGGCGCCGCCCAGGTACGCCGACTGATTCCCGAGTGTGTCAGCATTTTCATCGTTCCTCCTTCGCCTGAAGTGTTGCGCCAGCGACTGGTCGGCCGTGGCACCGATGCGCCGGAAGTGGTGGAGCGTCGTTTGGCAGAGGCTGAGGAGGAGTGCCGTCACGCGGTGGAGTTCGATTACCTGGTGGTCAACGATGACTTCGCCGCTGCGCTCGCTGATCTGCTGGCCATTGTTCGCGCCCAACGCCTGCGCATGGAGGTTCAGCAGCCCAGGCACCGGGCGCTCCTGGCGGGGTTGTCGGGCCCGCGCTGATACGGGGTTTTCCTGTATACAAATTGAACCGGTCACAGTAAACTGTGCGGTCTGCTGAAAACAGTCATTTTATGAGTCGGGGAAGTTATGGCACGAGTTACCGTTGAAGATTGTCTGGAAAACGTAGATAACCGCTTCCAGCTGGTAATGCTGGCAACCAAGCGTGCCCGTCAGCTCGCTACCAAGGGTGCCGAGCCGATGGTGGCTGAAGAAAATGATAAGCCCACGGTTATCGCCCTGCGCGAAATTGCCGAAGGCAAGGTTACTCGTGATCTGCTCAAGGAAGACGACGACGAGTAAGGCACCTGCGGCCAGTTATATAAGTATCTGTCCGCAAGTGAGAAGCATTGAAATCTGTCCCCGCGGTTTTATAGTGTAACTATAGAACGTTGCTGGAAGGACTATGGAAGGACCCGGATGCGTGCATTCGGGTTTTTTTGTCCCTGAATTTCATGGAATTGTGGAGGCGCGGTGTCGGCAGAGGCTACGGTTGAAGGACTGGCTCGAGAGCTCAGCTCCTATCTTGATACCAATCGCATCAACCAGGTGCGACGGGCCTACTATTACGCCGAGCAGGCCCATGAGGGCCAGATGCGCAAGAGCGGCGACCGCTACATTACCCATCCCCTGGCTGTTGCCCATATTCTCGCCGACCTGCGGCTGGATCATCAGAGTCTGATGGCGGCCATGCTCCATGATGTGATTGAAGACACCGGTATTCCCAAGGACGCTCTGGCGGAACAGTTTGGCGAGGACGTTGCGGAACTGGTGGATGGTGTCAGCAAACTGACCCAGATCGAGTTCCGCTCCAGGGCGGAAGCCCAGGCCGAAAACTTCCAGAAAATGACCCTGGCCATGGCGCGGGACATCCGGGTCATTCTGGTGAAGCTGGCGGACCGGTTGCACAACATGCGCACGCTCGGCCCGATGCCTTACGAAAAGCGCCAACGCATCGCCACCGAAACACTCGACATCTATGCCCCCATCGCGAACCGCCTGGGCATGCACTCCATCTGCACCGAGCTTGAGGACCTGGGCTTTACCTCCCTGTACCCCATGCGCTCCAAGTACATTTCCAAGGCCGTGGACAAACTCCGGGGCAGTCATCGGGAAATTATCGAGGATATCCGCGGGAAGCTGCAGGAAAAGCTGGAGGAGCGAGGCCTGCCGGGCCGGATTCTGGGCCGGGAAAAACACCTGAACAGCATCTATAACAAGATGAAGTTCAAGCAGAAGTCCTTCCATGAAATCATGGATGTGTATGCCTTCCGGATTATTACCGACACCGAAGATGACTGCTACCGCATCCTTGGCGCCGTTCACAGCCTGTACAAGCCGCTGCCTGGCCGGTTCAAGGACTACATTGCCATGCCCAAGGCCAATGGCTATCAGTCGCTCCATACCACTCTGTTCGGTATGCATGTGAACATCGAGATCCAGATCCGTACGGAGGAGATGGAGCACATCGCCAATAACGGTATCGCGGCTCACTGGATGTACAAGAACGAGCCCAGCAGCGTAACCAGCGTGAATCAGGCGCGGGTGGACCGCTGGGTGAAGGGGTTGATGGAAATGCGGGAGCGGGCCGATGACTCCATGGAGTTCATCGAACACGTGAAAGTGGATCTGTTCCCGGATGAAATCTACGTGTTCACGCCCAAAGGCCGCATCATGGAGTTGCCCAGCGGGGCAACGCCGGTGGACTTCGCCTACGCCATCCATACCGATATTGGTAACGCTACCGTTGCCTGTCGCATCAACCGCAACCTGGGTTCATTGAGTCAGCCTCTGCAGAGTGGCCAGACCGTCGAGATCATTACCGCACCCGGCGCCCGGCCTAACCCGGCGTGGCTGAGTTTTGTGGTGACCGGCAAGGCGCGCAGCAGTATCCGTCATGTGCTCAAGAGCCAGAAGCGGGCGGAATCGCTGGAGCTGGGCCGCACATTGCTCAAGAAGTCCCTCAAAGGCTTCGGCGCGAAACTGTCAGAGATAAGCGACGCCCAGAAGCAGGCGGTCGTGAATCATAATCAGGTGAACAGTTTTGATGATCTGATCAGTGACATCGGCCTGGGTAATCGTATGGCCTACCTGGTTGCCCGTCAGCTAGTCAGCGGCTCCGAAGAAACTGAGGCAGCTGAGGGGCCTCGCGATATCGAGGGTGGCAATCACAGCCCCGTGACCATCCGTGGCACCGAAGGTTTGCTGGTCCGGTTCGCCAGCTGTTGTAAGCCGATTCCGGGAGACCCGGTGGTTGGGGTGATGGATTCCGGCAAAGGCATGGTGATTCATTCTGATACCTGCTCCCGCTTGCCGGAGGATGACGAGGGCCGGGCCCGCCTGACCCATCTGAAGTGGGCCAAGGACATTACCGATGAGTTTTCCGTTGAGCTGCGGGTAGAGCTGGAGCGCCAGCGTGGTGTGATTGCCGAGATGGCCAACGCCGTAGCCATGGCTGACGGAAACATCGAGCGCATTAATGTGGAAGAGCAGAATGCCCGGTTTGGCGTTGTCAGCCTGGTGGTGCACGTCAATGGTCGGCGGCACCTGGCCCGGGTAATGCGTCGAATCCGCAACATTCGTGCAATTACCCACATCAGCCGCGTGCGGCACTGAACCTGACCAAAGCCCGGTTGACAGGCGCGCGCCGCAAGGGCGACGATTGGCGTTTTGGATGAGAGGAAACCAAGGGTCATGACCAACAAATCTGTAATTCAGACCGAGAATGCGCCCCAGGCGATCGGTACTTACTCCCAGGCGGTCAAGGCAGGGGACACCGTGTACCTGTCTGGCCAGATTCCGCTGGTACCGGAAACCATGGAAGTGGTCGCCGGCGATTTTTCTGCCAAGACCCGACAGGTGTTTGATAACCTCAAGGCTGTCTGCGAGGCCGCCGGTGGCGAGCTGAAGGACATCGTGAAACTGAACATCTACATGACTGATCTGGCGAATTTCGCCACGGTCAACGAGATCATGGCCACCTATTTTCAGGAGCCCTATCCGGCCCGCGCAGCGGTGGGTGTTGCGGCCCTGCCCAAGGGTGTGCCCATTGAAATGGAAGCGGTGATGGTGCTCAGCTGAGAGCTGATGGCACCAGAATTCAGAAAAGGCGGCCTCTGGCCGCCTTTTTTGTTTTTAACGCCGAAGGCTCAGCCCTGGTCGATCATGGCACGGTAGCCGGCCCGGAAATCCGGATAGCGGAACTGAAAGCCGGTGCTTAGAAGTCTTTTGTTGCAGCAGCGTTTACTGCCGGCCCGCCCGCCTCTTCGGGCATCGGGCTTTGGCTCGGCACAGGGCGTTTGCTGTCGGACCCAGTCCACCACCTCATCAAGCCGCACCGGCTCGCAGTCGCTGGCAAGGTAGCAGGTTTGAAGAGTCGCTCCCGAAAGTGCCAGCTTCACCAGATGGCCTGCCGCGTCTGCAGCGTCGTCTTCATGAATCCGGTTGCTGAACGGTGCTGGCTTAGACGGATCCATGCGTCCCGCCTGGACCTCCTCAAGAAAACGCCGCCGGGAGAACCCATAAATGCCGCTGTAGCGAATGATCGTTGCCGGATGGCCGCTTTCCAGCGCGGTCTGCTCACCGGCCAGAACCTGCTCGCCGCTGAACCGGGCGGGTTTGGCAGGGCTGAGTTCATCCACCCAGCTATCGTCATCCTGTGAATAGACACTGCTGCTACTGACAAAGAACAGGTGCTTTAGTGATTGACTGCCCAGGGCTTTCAACAGATTTGCCAGGCCGGTCACGTAGGCGTCCCGATAGCCCTGCTCATCGTAGCTGGAGGGCGTCAGGCAATAGAGAACGATGTCGAGCCCTTCCGGCAGTTTACCTCTGAGGGTTTCCGGTTGGGTCAGGTCGGCGCCGATGCCTTGAATGCCCTCGGGAACCCGGTCCGGGTTTCTGCGCAGGCCGAACACGGTGGCCGATGTTTCCAGCCGGCTGGCAATGGCACCCCCGAGTTTGCCACAACCGGCCACCAGAATTCGGGGCGCCTTACTACCTTCGGTGATTGCCATAGACAATTTCAATCCTTATGCTTGACCTCATAAATTCGTGAAACTTCGACCCGCATCTTTCTGACCGGAGCTCACCATGACTCTCACCGAGTTACGATACGTCGTTACGCTGGCCCGCGAAAGGCATTTTGGCCGGGCCGCAGAGCGTTGCCATGTCAGTCAGCCAACGCTCAGTGTTGCCGTTAAAAAGTTGGAGGATGAGCTCGGAATCCCTCTGTTCGAGCGAAGCAAAAGCAGCATCCGTGTCACCGAAACCGGCCTACGCATTATTGAGCAGGCACAGCGTGTCCTTGATCAGGTAGGCCTGATCAAGGACATGGCGCAGGATGGCAAGAACCAGCTCAACTCACCTTTGAAAGTGGGTGCCATCTATACCATTGGTCCCTATCTGTTCCCGCACCTGCTGCCGGAACTGCGGCGTGCTGCTCCGGAAATGCCGCTTTACATTGAAGAGAATTACACTGCCAACCTGAGGCAGAAACTCCGGCAGTCCGAGCTGGACGCCATTATTATTGCTCTGCCGTTTGAAGAGCCGGAAGTGGTTACCCTGCCGCTGTACGACGAGCCGTTTGTTGTCCTGCTGCCTGCCGGACACCCGCTGGCAAGCAAGGAGCAGTTGACGGCCGATGAACTGGCTAAAGAGCAATTGCTATTGCTGGGGCCAGGCCACTGTTTCCGGGATCAGGTGCTGGAGTCCTGTCCACCCCTGGTGGAGGCGGTAACGCATCGGGCCAACAACGGCTCACCGGCTCTGGTCACCGAAGGCAGTTCCCTGGAAACCATTCGCCATATGGTCGCCTCCGGTCTGGGCATCACGGTACTGCCACTCTCGGCCGCCACGGCCATGCAGTACCATGAGGACATTCTGGCCGTTCGGCCGTTCGCGCCGCCGGTGCCGTTCCGCACGGTGGCTCTGGCCTGGCGGGTTACCTTCCCCCGGCCCAAGGCTATTGATGTGCTGTCCCTGGCTGCCAGTCAGTGCCGGGTCATTGAAAAGGCGAAAACGGATACGCCGGCTGTGGCCGAAAGCGCCTGAGCCTGACTATGACGTCACTGGATGACATACCGGTCACCCAGCTCAAGGGCGTAGGGAACGCCCTGGCGGAGAAACTCGCCAAGCTGGGTATCACCTCCCTGCAGGATCTGTTGTTCCATTTGCCCCATCGGTACGAAGACCGCACCCGTATCGTACCCATGGGAAGCCTTCGCATTGGCGATGTGGCGGTGGTTGAAGGGGAGGTGATGAAAGCCGATCTCGTGATGGGGCGCAGGCGCAGCCTGCAGGTGACTCTGCGGGATAACAGCGGCTTCCTGGTGATGCGTTTTTTTCATTTCAACGCCGCCCAGAAGAACCAGCTGAGCGAGGGCGCCAGGGTTCGCTGCTTTGGCGAGGTTCGTCCGGGCCGTGCAGGTTATGAGTTTTACCACCCGGAATACCAGGTTAATCCACCGCCTATGCCAGCTGAAGGTGAGGCTACCCTGACGCCGGTTTACCCACTGACCGAGGGGATTCAGCAGCCCCGGGTGCGCTCGCTGTGCCAGCAGGCCCTGGGCTATCTCCAGCGGTTCCCGATTCGCGACTGGCTGCCGGAGAATCTGCTGGCCGAGTACCAGTTGCCCGGAATCACCGACGCCGTGCAGCTTGTGCATTCCCCTCCTGCGAGCGCACCGGTAAATCTCCTGATGGAGGGGCGTCACCCGGCTCAGCAGCGCCTGGTAATGGAGGAGTTGCTGGCGCACCAACTTAGCTTGCTTCAGGTACGCGAACAAATCCAGGCCAGGGAGGCGCTGCCACTTTTGCCCACGGGGGATCTGCCCGACCGTTTCCTGGATTCCCTGCCTTTCACGCTCACCGGTGCCCAGCGTCATGTGCTGGCCGACATCCGTCAGGACCTGAGTCAGCCGCTGCCAATGCTCCGGCTTGTCCAGGGGGATGTTGGCTCCGGCAAGACCGTGGTGGCGGCGCTAGCCGCCTTGCAGGCCATTGGCGCCGGTGCCCAGGTGGCATTGATGGCGCCCACCGAAATCCTCGCTGAACAGCATTTCCAGAATTTCCGGGCCTGGCTGGAGCCACTCGGTATTCGCCTCGCCTGGCTATCCGGGAAGGTCAAGGGTAAGGCCCGGGCTGAAACACTGGACGCGGTCCAATCCGGCAATGCCACCGTGGTGATAGGCACCCATGCCTTGTTCCAGGAAGACGTCGAGTTTCACCGCCTTGCCCTGGTGATCGTGGACGAACAGCATCGTTTCGGCGTACACCAGAGGCTGGCCTTGCGGGAAAAGGGCGTGGGTGGGTCGCTGGCACCCCACCAGCTGATCATGACGGCAACGCCGATTCCCCGAACGCTGGCCATGAGCGCCTATGCAGACCTGGATACCTCAGTTATTGACGAACTTCCGCCGGGCAGAAAGCCGATAGAAACCATCGTGATTCCCGACAGCCGCAGGGAAGATGTGATTGAACGGGTTCGCAGCGCTTGCCATGAAGGGCGACAGGCCTACTGGGTCTGCACTCTCATAGAAGAATCCGAAGCCCTGCAGTGTCAGGCGGCAGAGGTCACCGCTCAGGAGTTGGCCGAGCGATTGCCGGATCTGAAGGTGGGGCTGGTGCACGGGCGGCTAAAGGCTCAGGAAAAGGCGGCGGTGATGGAGCAGTTCAAGGTAGGCGAATTGGATCTGCTGGTTGCAACCACGGTTATTGAGGTCGGCGTGGACGTACCGAACGCCTCGCTGATTATCATTGAAAACCCTGAACGGCTTGGGCTGGCACAGCTGCATCAGCTTCGCGGTCGTGTTGGCAGGGGCGAGCAGGCCAGTTTCTGTGTGCTGATGTATCACCCGCCGTTGTCTGTGAATGGCAAGGCACGACTACAGGCCCTGAGGGACAGTCAGGATGGCTTCTTCATCGCCGAGAAAGACCTGGAAATCAGGGGGCCGGGAGAGGTGTTGGGGACCCGGCAAACCGGTATGATGCAGTTTCGGCTGGCGGACTTTGAACGGGACAAGGGCTGGATCGAGCCGGTTCGGGAAATGGCGCCAGGCCTGATGGCTCACCCGGAGATTGTCGGCGCTCTGGTTCGACGTTGGCTTGGTGAAAGAATCCGTTACGGGGATGTATAAAACGTCCATTCGGTCGCTGAGTGCGTATGAAAGCGGTCTGGAAATAGAGTTCGGTCAACGTCAGGGTAATTTCTTTGCCCTATACTGAGTTTAGTGTGAATTTCAGGCTCGGCGTATACGACGGAAAACAGGAATATTCGGGAGAGATTTATGGAATTACCTGTCGCAGTTCAGCAGGCTCTGGGGGAGACAGCAGCTGGTGTATCCCTTAGGGATGCAGGCCAGGCGAGCCAGAAAGAACTGTTGCGAATGGTTCTGCTCAGTGATGAGCAAGGGAATCTGCAGGTAATCTGCCGGCGCGACGATCTGATTGATCTGGAACAGCTGAACAAGCAGCTTGGCCGCGATCTTTGCCTGATGAAACGGCGTGAACAGTTGCGGGTTCGGGAAAGGGCCGGTCTCAAGGCGCTTCCGGCTCTGCCGTCTCTGACAGGCTGGCCAACCGTGGTCGATGAACGCGTGGATGACCTGCCGGCGGTTGCCCTGGAACTGGGCGAGCAGAATCTGGCGATGGTCATGCCAGCAGAGGATTTCCGGGCCCTGACCGCCAAGGCGGATCGGCGTTCCTTCGCCGTTGCTCCGGAATCCATCAACGTGAATCTTGATGACCACGGCAGGGATCGGGACCAGTTCCATTCCGCCATCAAGAAATTCACCGGCCTGAGAATACAGCAGCGACTGGAAGACACTCTGGAGCTGCCGCCGCTGCCGGAAACGGCCCAGCGGATTATCCATCTCAGGGTCAATCCCAACGCCGTCATGGGTGACCTCGTTGATATTGTCGAGAGTGACCCGAGCCTCGCGGCACAGGTGGTCAGCTGGGCATCCTCTTCCTTCTATGCGGCGGCAGGCCAGGTAAAGTCAGTGCACGACGCCGTTTCCCGGGTACTCGGTTTCGATCTGGTCATGAACCTGGCGATGGGCCTTTCACTCGGGCGGGCACTAAAACAGCCCCAGGATCACCCGGAGGGCTACGTTGATTACTGGCAGCAGGCAATCTGGCAGGCTCAGTCAGCGGGCATCCTGGCCAGCATGATGCCTCGTGGTGAGCGACCAGTGTTCGGCCTTGCCTACCTCGGCGGACTGCTCCATAACTTCGGTCATCTGGTTCTTGCACAGGTGTTCCCACCCCATTTCAAGCTGGTGTGCCGGTCACTGGAAGTAAATCCCGATATTGATTCTTCGGTTATCGAGCACTATCTGCTTGGCATTACCCGGGAACAGATCGCCGCCCAGTTGATGGAGAACTGGGGCATGCCGGATGAGGTCACCCTGGCGATCCGCTACCAGAAGAACCCCTCCTACGATGGCACTCACAGCGTCTATGCCAGGTTGCTGTGGTTGGGCCGTCAGTTGCTAACGGCCAGGGGCGTGGCTCTGGGTGCGGGAGAGGAAGTCAGTCAGGGGTTTTATGATGGGCTCGGGCTTGATCGGGCGCAGGTTGAAGAACAGTTTGATGAACTGGTTAACAGCAAGGACAGTGTGATGGCCATGGCCGGCATGATGAGCCAGTAATAAGCGATCTCTTCCAGATTCATGCCAAAAAAAGCCGGCCCCAAGGCCGGCAAGCTCACCCGCTTTATTGCAGTGTCGTCCAAACTTATCAGGAGAAAACAACGTTAGGTGGCACCTTCCGCAGATGATAGGTGCGTCCCTGATTTCAATTTAGACCCTGATAGAAAAAAGAAAAGTCAACAGTTGTAACTGTGAAGGAATGAGCAGGGTGTCAGTTTTTCGAATCTACAGAACCTTTTGATTTGCTGAACTAAAATATCTGTTTTACCACTATTCGAGTTACAAAATGTTACAAAAATGAGGTCTGACCAGTTGCTGCGAGCGCGTAACTGCGGTCAAAAAGAATGGTGTCGGACAGCCGTTGCCGCTCTGCGAATCTCGTCGGCGTGTTTCTGCTCAACCTCGAATCGTTCCTTGTCCATTTTATCCACGAACTTCGTTTCCGTTGCCTGACGGGCCCGATGGGTGGGCATGTGCTGCAGTTGGTCGTGTACTTCCTGAAAAATCCTGAAAGGCGCCTGATCCAACAACTCCGGGGCAATGTGGTCGAGGAGGCCCTTTAGCCTGAGGCAGGCTTCCGAGTATTCGATCTGGTCCTCTTCAACGGCCATAGCGATGACCCGGATACTGCGGATCATGTCTGTTCTGCGGTTGGTCTGGAACTCCTCGGCCTTGGCCTGCCGCTTGCGATTTTCCGAGAGCAATCCTATTTGACGGCGGATAAACACCAGCAAAAGGATAATGGCGACCAGGCCAGCGATGATCAGACTCCATTGCAGCCACTGGGGCATTATCGACTCCTTTTTTGAATCAAGCCCGTTTGCGTTGGCGCTCCGGGCGCCAGACTTTGACACTGACGGGTTGCCCATTCAATACGGAAGTACCAGAGAGCGGATCAATATCGCCGTCGCTGAGCACGTCGTTGATGCTGGCGCCAGCGTGGGCTGTAGCCACCGACAGGCCGGTGCCGTCCCGGTCATGGCCCCAGCCATGGGGAATGGACACCACGCCCGGCATGAGATCCTCGGTAATCTCGACCGGTAAAACAATCTGCCCGGATTCGGATGCAATCTCGGCGGAGTCAGCCGCCTGCAAACCCAGGCGACTGGCATCCCTGGGGTGGATCATCAAAGTGCAACGGTCCTTGCCTTTTACCAGCCGCTGACTGTTGTGCATCCACGAGTTGTTGCTTCGGACATGGCGCCGGCCGATCAGTTGTAGGGAATCTCCTCCGGGAGCTGCCAGGGTATCGCGCAGCCTCCCTAGATCGTCAAGGTAGCGCCTGGGGGCAAGGTTGATCTTGCCGTCGCGTGTAAACAGCCGCTCTGGCAGGGATGATCGCAGCGGCCCGAGATCGACCCCATTCGGGTTATCCTTCAGGGCGCTCAAGGACAGCCCCTTGGGTAGTTCGTCCCAGTGGCGGTTCAGGGGGCTGAGTTTGGCCAGGCCACGAAGCGGGTTTCGCTTCGGCAGGATGTCAATCGCGAGATCAACCACGGGCTGCATCAGGCCCCGGGCGCGTCCGGCATCAGCGCCATAGGGACCTGAGCGCAACAGCAGGTCAAGAATGGGATCGGGGCCAATCTGTTTGAAAGCGCGCCAGCCCAGCTCCGTACGCATGGGGAGCTTACCTCCCTTCTGGAGCTTTTCCAGCCGATGGGCCAGTTCCAGCAAGATCTGCCAGTCATGGCGGGTGTCCGGGCCGGCATCGAACAGTGCTTCGCTGTATTTGGCGAAATTGCGCACCGCAAACATGCTGAAAATCAGGTCGTAGTGGCTGCGTTCCAATGCCGCTGTTGGCGGCAGAATGATATCGGCATGACGGGTAGTTTCGTTCAGGTAATAGTCCACCGAGACCATGAAGTCGAGGCCGGCGAGAGCCTCTTCCAGGCGTCGCCCGTTAGGGCTGGAAAGCACCGGGTTGCCGGCAACGGTGACAAACGCCCGGATCTGCCCTTCACCGGGTGTCAGCATCTCATCGGCCATGGTGCTGGCAGGATACTCACCGGCGAACTCAGGCAACCCCTTGACGCGGCTGTGGCGTTTGCCGAAGTGGCCTTTTTGACCGGCCATGGCGCCGAGTTCCACCAGATCGATCGCCGGTTGCGAAAACAGAACTCCGCCCGGCAGATCCAGTTTCCCGGTCAGGATATTAAGGCAGTAGGCCAGCCAGGTAGCCACACCGCCAAACGTCTGGGTGCTGGTGCCCATCCGGGTATACAGGGCTGCCTTCCGGGTATTGGCCAGTTGCCTGGCCAGCGCCCGGATGTCCTCTGTGGAGATGCCGGTGGGCTCGCTGACGGCCTCGGGGGTGAAGCTGAGGGCGGCCAGGCGCAGAAGGTCTACGTCCTTCACCAAGCGCTCGGCCGGTCCAGGATCCAACAACCCTTCTTCAAACAATGTGTGCACCATAGCCATCAGCATCAGGGCATCGCTTCCGGGCCGGATGAAATGGAACTCGTCGGCCAGTTTCGCGGTCTCGGTGCGGCGCGGGTCAACCACGATCATCCTGCCACCGCGCTGTTTCAGGGCCTTGAGCCGTCCTCGAAAGTCCGGAACGGTCATCAGGCTACCATTGGATGCCATGGGATTGGCGCCAATGCAGATAAACAGATCCGTGTGATCGATATCGGGAATGGGGAACAGAACCTGATGCCCGAACATCTCCAGGCTGGCCAGCATGTGAGGTAGTTGATCGTTCGAGGTTGCCGAGAACCGGTTCTGGGTTCCGATTGCCCGCAGCAACGGCATGGTGGCAACCAGAGAGCCGTGGTTGTGGACGTTCGGGTTGCCCAGATAGACGCCGATGCTGTTGCGACCGTGGTCCTGACGGGTCTGGTGGAGTTTTTCGGCAACCAGATCAAACGCCTCGGCCCATTCCATTTCCTGCCAGCCGCTCTGGGTCTTCCGGACCGGCTTTTTCAAGCGGTCCGGATCCTCGTGCAGGTCTTGCAACGCAACCGCCTTCGGGCAGATATGTCCCCGGCTCAGTGGATCATTTTCATCACCCTTGATGGATGCGATCCGACCGTCCTTCAGTTCGATTGCGACACCGCACATGGCCTCGCAAAGGTGACAGGTACGATAGTGGGTGCCGTTTTCCATGAGGAGGTGCTCCTGGCGGGTTGTTATTGTGTTATCGCGGTTTCAATGTGAAACCAGATTAGCAGCAAATGACTGAGAGGGGGAATGGCCATGGGGTATCCTCCTTTGCAAAAAGGGCCAACCCGAAGGCTGACCCTTTGTGCGGACTCCAGAGCTCTTTAGTGGTCCACCGGTATCTCTTTGACCGGGTTGGAGATGAAGTTGAGGTAGACGCCCTGTTCGGGAATCTGAAGAGGCAGATCAATCGTCACAATTTCACCGCCGGGAACGCCTAGGGCTCGCGCCCGAACGTTGATGTCCACCAGATTGGAGTTGCGTTGCTCAATCTGCATCCGGCCGTCATCGAAAAAGGTGATATTGCCTTCGAGTTCAAGCACAAATTCCCTGCCATAAAGATCGTGACGGCCCCCGAGAGGAATTTCCATGTCCGGTGCATCCAGCATCAGTTCCGCCCGGGTCTTGAATACCGGTTGGCCATTGTCGCCTTCGGTGATCACCCCGGGTATCAGGCTGGAACGGCTGCAGGCCGGGCCCGAACACGCCGGATCGTCCTTGGCGTAGCGCATGCGGAGAACCTGGGTATTGGTAATGGATTCCTCCTGAAGTGGGATAAATCCAAAAACCCTGAGTTCTGTGAACACGCTGATCGAAGTGGTCGCCAATTGCGTGGGATACAGGTTCACCAGAATCCCTTCATCGCCGGTCGGTTCATACACGCCAGGGCCAACCACCTCCGTGTTCAGGGCATAGGTCTGATAGATGAACTTGTCTTTCGGGCAACGCTCGCCGGTCTCGCAGCCAACCCGGGCATCGGCAGTACTGGCGACAATAACAGGCGGAGAAGCGGAGGCCTCGTTATTGCGCACCCTCAGTTTGGTTGAATTGGCTGAAGCGGCCCAACCGTCATTGTCGCTGCCCTCGTGGGCGAAAGGCTCAAGACACTCCGGATTGGTATTTGAGTCGCAATCCACCAGGAAGTTTGCGTTGGTATCGCGAACGGGCAGGTTCCGCAGCGGTGTGAACACGCTGTCCAGCGGCTCTGTTCCAGTGAAATAGATCACCATGTCATCGGGACCGTTGTTGCTGCCGCCGTCATCCAGCCCTTCAAGCAGGTCGGTTTTCAGGGCTAATCCATCGGTGTCGCAAATCGAACCGTAGTTTCCGGCTGTACAGGTACCGGCGTCTTCGGATGATTTCAGGGTGTAGCGGTAGTGTGCGCCAGGCTCCCAGGGCTGGTCCGGGTAGAAGCGGATCCGCTGAAGGTTTTTCTCAAGCCGACCAGGTACATCGCTTTCCAGGACTGTCACCGAGCCATTCGGTTCCTGACTCACTTTTTCAACCATAAACGTGTCGCCGGGAACAATCGAATCCAGATCCATGGACTTTGAGAAGACCACGGTGATGGGGCGATCTGACGGCATGGTACTGACTGGTAGAATGTCTCCGATACCGCCATCCGAATAGCACTGCCCAAGCACTCCAGTGGAGAGGTCCAGAAGGCTGTGGTCGGTTTCGCATGGGTAGCCCGGATAGGTGGTCAGGGCCAGGGCAGGGCGTCTGGTTACGGAGGAGTCCCCCATGTCTTCCAGTGAAAACTGCAAGGGAGCGGTGGTGGCCGGGTTGCCGGCGAGATCGGTCAAACCATCAACAACGACTTTATAGTCGACTCCATGGCGAAGGCCACCGTCGGGATTGAGGATGATCGCCGTTCCGTCCAGCTTGGTCTCAAGTGCCTCGACGGGAACACCATCAGCGAACAGCGAGACGCCGGAATCAATGGAGTCCTTGGACAGGGGCTCGTCAAAGAAGAGAATGACCGGATCCCCCGGCCGCTGCATAGACTGGCGCGTGTCTGGAATGGCATTGTCGGGGCCGGGCATCCAACTGACCAGGCTCGGCGGTGTGCTGTCCAATTCACGGAGCATTTCGGCATCCAGTACCGAGTCGGCATCGGTCGCCGCCTGCAGGTGGAACGCGATGGTCGAGTCAGTGTACTCCTGCCCCAGAAGATTGGGCTCCACCATGCCGATGGCGTCGATGGTCAGTACACCATCCTGCACCAGGGCAATGCCGCGCAGCTCCACCCCCATCAAATCCTGAGACAGCGCCGCATTGGGTTGTGCGTTTTCGGTGTTCATGGAGACATCCATAAACAACGTAATGTGCCTTGGTGCGTTGATGTCGTCGGTATAGGGATTGGGGCTCAGATAGCCCGAGGCATCTGAGAGCATGGTGACCTTGATGTTGCCGGTCGTCTGAAGTTGGCCGGTGGCGGCATCCAGAACCGGCACTTCCCCACCCACGAGAACATCAAGACTGGTGCTGTTCAGCACGCTGCCGCGGGCAATGCGCAACGGCAGTGCTTCATCGGCTTCGAACGCTGGTGCAAAGGCCAGCTCCGCAAACAGGTCGCCGGTCTGTTGGGACGGGCCGGCTTCACCCTGCAGTACGGAATTGAGAGTTACGCCGTTGATGACCTGTCCGTTCAGAACTGACCGGGTTGCGTCCTCTTCCGCTGCGCCTGACGCCAGGCCGGAGTCAACAGCGGATTGCTGCAGCACCACGGTGGGTCCGGTTTCTCTGGGCGTGAATGTAAACTCGTGACTGAACCGATCGGTCTGCGGGGAGTTGAGGCTGGCCAGGTTTTCGAGTTGCAGCGTGTAGGTCTGGCTGGTATCCAGAACATCGTCCTTGCTGCCACATTCCCTGGGATCCTCGACCACGCAGGGATCCACGGTTATCCGGTTGCCTTTTACCCGAACCATCGCCGGGATTTCATCGCCGTTGCCATCGCGAAGCTGGATCGACCCGCCCAGGGCCTCCCACTCTGGGTGGACGGGATGGGTCATGGCCAACCGGAAGGTAGAGAAGTTCATGGCCTTGAACGGACCATCATTTGCCGGCACCTGCCAGGCAATACCAAAATCCTCGGCTGAGTTGGTTGTGCTCGCCGGCCCGGAAAAGCCGCCCCGGGTCTCGAACTGAATGCCGGCGTCACCCACCGCGTTGGGCGTGACGATCTGTCGACCACCTTCGGCCATCAGGGGCTCCCTAAAGGTCACCGTGTACGCGCCGAGCTGGTCGAGCTCTGAGGTAGGGGACAGCTTCAGGCTTTTACCCCCGTCCACCCGGCTGATCGAGAAGGGCACGGGTTGGCCCTGGGATTCCATCAGGATCTTTTCTTCTAGGCCCGCATCCTCGTCGGTCAGCGCATGGCTGAAGCGAAGAACGATGTCTGCCTTCGGGCTGACCCCCGCCTGCCCGTCGGTCGGATAGGAATAGATCACAGAGCCGGGAGAGACTGTCTCGTTCATGGTCTGTTCGTCGCCGCCACAGGCAGCCAGTAACAGGGCGGGAACCAGTGCCAGTGTTTTGTTGTACTTCATGGCGTGCCCTCCTTAAAACTTCAGGGTAATGGAGCCGCTGACAACGTGAACGTCGCCGTCTGCCGTAACCGGTGTTTCGTTGCCATCAAAATCCACCAGCGTAAAATCCCGTTCCTGAAGCTGCTGGTACTGATAACCAATGTCCAGGCGGACGGGGTAGGCCAGCAGACGGGTGCGGTCGTATGTGGCGCTCAGGCCCAGGCCGACCACGATCTTGTCGGTATCGAGATAATTGATCTCCGGATTGCGAGTGGACTTGAGGGGGGATTCCTCGTACGCCACGCCGCCACGTACGGAGAAGTTCTTGTTGAGCGCGTACTCGGCGCCGATTCGGGGAATCAGCACGTCGTCGAACTGAATCCGGCTGCCCGCTGGCACCGACTGCTGATCCTTGATTGTGTCGGAAGAAAACTCGTTCTCCAGCTCTGACCAGTTCTGCTGCTCCACGCTGCCACCGATCCGCCAGTTTTCGCCCCTGTACTGGGCACCAACACCAAAGGTTTCCGGCTGGAAGGAGTCAATGGTAGAGACCGCCAGACTCAGGCCGGGATCCGGGATGGTCTGGGTAACAATAATGTTGGAGTCCACCGATGTAGAAGCAGCTGACTTGGTGCGATAGGTGAATGCGGTTTCCCAGCCGTCCAGGAAACAGTCGCTGTCCGGGCAAAACGTGCTTCCCAGGTCGATGTTGGTGCCCAGGATCGTTTTCAGTGAGGGTTCAGCGTTGACTGCCAGTCGCTCGCGGCTGGTTTCGCCACCGAGGGTCGAGACCGCATCAAGGTTTGCCTGGGCATCCAAGGTAACGCGCACCGAGGCACCGGCGGAGATGCCACGCCAGATTGGCGTAGCGCCCCCGATGTTGAGGAACAGGGGTTCTTTTCCATACTGCAGGAACTGGCCGTTCTCCGTGGTTTGCGAATCGAAGGCCAGCATTTCCTTGCCGTATTTCTCAACGCCGGCAATAAAGCCCAGATAGATTGGATGTTTGAAGCGAGTCAAAGAACCCAGATTGGTTTTCATACCAATAAGAACGTGCTGGCTCGGCGAGTTGGCCAGAATATCGCCATTGGCATTCGGGTTGGCAGAACGAAGCTCCTGCTCGGCATGCAGAATGCCGGCGGTCAGCTCCCCGCGCTCATCTTTGGTCAAGTAAGCGGGGTTGTAATAGGTGGCAGATACCTGGTCGTTGAACATCGACAGGGACTGGGCCGTAGCGACATCCACCGGCATAACGCCGTAGGTGGTGCCAAGGTTGCCCATGCTGGCATTGACCGGAAGAGAAAAACCGACAGAGGCGGTGGTGATAGCAAGAGACAGTGCCCTTGACCGGGAAAGGGAGGAAAAAGCCATTGATACACTCCATTACTTCGTTGTTTTTATACTCGTGCCGTGAGGTGTCCTTGCACGGCTGGTATTTTTGTTCAGGAGCTAGTGTATTCGGCTTGTCTTTTGGGGACGTTGGCTTTTTTGACAAAAATTAAGGGCGGGAGAACCATGTATCGATAAACGATTGACACTTCGTATGGATATTCTTTGTCATTGCGGATACAGGAAGTGGTGGGCCCAGCTGGACTCGAACCAGCGACCAAGGGATTATGAGTCCCCTGCTCTAACCAACTGAGCTATAGGCCCGTTCAGCGAATGCTGTTTTGAAAGGTGTTTCCTGGGGGGAAACAAAGCGGGCGCCATTATACCGGTGAGGTAAGGCGCCCGCTACTGTTGTAGTGCTTATCCGTTGCCCTGGTCGTCGATAAAGCCGCGCAGGTGGTCGGAGCGTGACGGGTGACGCAGTTTGCGCAGCGCCTTGGCTTCGATCTGACGGATACGCTCCCGGGTTACGTCGAACTGTTTGCCGACTTCTTCCAGGGTGTGGTCGGTGTTCATCTCGATACCAAAACGCATCCGCAGTACCTTGGATTCGCGGGCGGTAAGGCCGGCCAGTACCGAGCGGGTGGCTTCGCGCAGGCCTTCGGCGGTAGCAGAATCCACCGGGGAGAGAGCCTGGATATCTTCGATGAAGTCGCCCAGATGGCTGTCTTCGTCGTCGCCGATCGGGGTTTCCATGGAAATAGGCTCTTTGGCGATCTTCAGTACCTTGCGGATCTTGTCCTCGGGCATTTCCATGCGCTCGCCCAGCTCTTCCGGCGTGGGCTCGCGGCCCATCTCCTGCAGCATCTGTCGGGAGATGCGGTTGAGCTTGTTGATGGTCTCGATCATGTGCACCGGAATACGGATGGTGCGGGCCTGGTCCGCGATGGAGCGGGTGATAGCCTGACGGATCCACCAGGTCGCGTAGGTCGAGAACTTGTAACCCCGACGGTACTCGAACTTGTCGACAGCCTTCATCAGGCCGATGTTGCCCTCCTGGATCAGATCCAGGAACTGCAGGCCACGGTTGGTGTACTTCTTGGCGATAGAAATAACCAGACGCAGGTTGGCTTCAACCATTTCTTTCTTGGCACGGCGAGCCTTGGCTTCACCGATGGAGACGCGACGGTTGATTTCCTTGATATCGGCAACGTCCAGATCCACTTCAGTCTGCACGTTCTGGATGCGCTTCTGCAGGCGAACAATCTCGTCAATACGCTCGGCCATCGGCGCTGCGTAAGGCTTCTTGCTCTTGGCGATCTTGTCGGCCCAATCCAGGTTGGTTTCATTGCCCGGGAATGACTTGATGAAGTCCTTGCGGGGCATTTTGCACTCGCGAACACAGATCTGCATGATCGCGCGCTCGTTCTCGCGAACCAGATCATTGGTGGAACGAACCACGTTGACCAGTTCGTCAAATGCCTTGTTGGCGAGCTTGAACGGAGCGAATACCTGGCCCAGCTCGTTCAGGGCTTCCTGGGTTTTTTTGTCGGAACGACCGTGCTTGGCCAAAGCCTTGTTGGCTGCATCCAGCTTTTCGTTGAGCAGTTCGAAACGAAGCCGGGTCTCTTCCGGATCCGGGCCGTTATCGGTTTCTTCTTCCGAGGAGTCGTCGTCATCGTCTGAATCAGAGTCGGAATCATCAGAGCTTTCGGGGGTGGTGTCCTCACCCATGAACGGCTCGGCATCGTCCGGATCCAGGAAGCCGGTTACGATGTCGCTGATACGGCCTTCGTTTTCAAGAATGCGGTCGTAGGCCTGGATAACGGTGCCAGCGGTGCCTGGGAAGTGGGCAACGGCGGCCATCACATCGCGAATGCCTTCCTCGATGCGCTTGGCAATGACGATTTCGCCCTCGCGAGTAAGCAGCTCGACGGTGCCCATTTCGCGCATGTACATGCGAACTGGATCCGTAGTGCGGCCGGCATCGGTTTCAACAGCGGCCAGAGCGGCGGCGGCTTCAGCGGCGGCGGCTTCGTCAGCGGTGGAATCACCCTCGGTCATGAGCAGGGTATCGGCGTCGGGTGTTTCTTCGCACACCTGGATACCCATGTCGTTGATCATGCGAATGATGTCTTCGACCTGATCCGGGTCGGCGATGTCTTCCGGGAGGTGGTCGTTTACCTCGGCGTAAGTCAGGTAACCTTGTTCCTTGCCTCGTGCAATGAGGTCTTTCAAACGTGATTTTTGCGAATTGCCTGACATAGACACCCTGTGAACTCGCTTTTAGACGGAAAAAAGTTAAACAGCCATTATAGCTGTCGCTCGGTTGCTCTGCCACCGAATGGTTAGATGGTGATCAGTGCGTCAAGTTTCAAGTGCTGCTAGTCCGCGGAGCCACTACTCAGGGACTTCAGCTCCTGTCGTTCCTCGCTTGTGAGGTTGGACAGGTTTCTCAATAATGTGGCAAGCCGCTGCTGGCGGGATGCCTCTTCGTTCGGACTCAGCAGCTCTCGGGCGGCGGCCAGTGTGCTCTCCCGCGCCGGAATATGTTCAATCCCGTCAAACAGGTGGAAAAACCGCTCGCGAGCAGACGAATCCAGTGCCAGAGTACGCACCAGCGTTTTCCGGTCCCGAATGTCACTTGCCAGAATCCACTCGGCAAAATTCCGGGCCTGATTGAATTGCCGGGAACTGCGGGCCAGTTCGGTCACCTCGGTGGCCAGGTCCGGTGCCTCCAGCAGGGCAAGGCACAGAATGCTGTCCTTGCTGAGCTTTACATCAATCCGATCTTCGGAAACCCGGTCCCGTCGCTCGCCGTTCCACCGGCCTTTCTGTCCCTGCTGGCGGTTCTGCCATTGGTTCCGGCCGCCGCACAGGCGCAGCATTTCGTGCCACATGGCATCCCGGAGGGTGCTTCTGGGCATTTTGTTCAGCAGGGGTTCAACCCTGGCTCGCAGTTCGCCCCGGTGCTCCGGCAACTGCAGGTCCAGCCCTTCGCTCTGCCGGTCAAACAGGTACCGTGACAGAGGTGTTGCACCTTCAATACGCTTCTGGAACGCCTGCGCTCCCTCCTTGCGCACCAGGGTGTCCGGATCCTCTCCCTGAGGCAGCATCAGAAACTGCAGGTGTAGGCCGTCGGCCATCAGTTCCAGTGCGTTTTCCATGGCCTTGTCGGCGGCCCGGAAGCCGGCCTGGTCGCCGTCGAAGCAGAACACTATGTGCCTGACCTGCTTTAACAGTGCCTGCAGACTGTCCTGATTCGTCGCGGTGCCCAGTGTCGCAACTGCATAGTGAATGCCGTGTTGGGCGAGGGCGATCACGTCCATGTAACCCTCAACCACCAGCAGCTTGTCTAACTGCCGGATGGCCTGCTTGGCTTCGAAAAGCCCGTAAATCTCGCGACTCTTGTGGAATACATCTGACTCCGGAGAGTTGATGTATTTTGCCTTGTCGTCACCAAGCGTGCGCCCACCAAAGGCAACGGTTCTGCCGCGGGTGTTACGGATCGGGAACATGACCCGGTTGCGGAACAGATCTCTTGGCCTGCCGTATTTGTCAGACACCGTCCCTGTTTCAATCAGCGGGCCTTGCAGGTCCTTGCTGGCGGCATCAAACAGGGCGGTACCGGTTGAGGGGGCATACCCCACCTGATACTGCTCAATGATGGCGTTATCCAGTCCCCGTTGTTTCAGATAGTCCCGGGCGTAGGCGCCTTGTTGACCCTTGAGTGCCGATTGATAGAAACGGGTGGCAAAGTCCAGCGCGTCGGTTAAAGTCCGCGCCTGCTGCATTTCCTGCTTTGCCGCCCGGTCATAGGGGACTTCAAGCCCCACTCGTTTGGCCAGCTCCTCAACCGCTTCGGTAAATCCCAGGCCTTCAAACTCCCTGACGAAGCTGATGGCATCGCCGTGGGCGCCGCATCCGAAACAATGGTAAAAGCCTTTGTCTGGCCGGACGTTGAACGAGGGCGTTTTCTCGTCGTGGAACGGGCAGCAGGCCTTGTAGTTGGCCCCGGCTTTCTTGAGCGTAATGCGGGAACCGATCAGCTCCGCCAGGTCGATACGATCCAGCAGGTTTTCAACAAACTGTTGAGGGATCAGTCCGCTCATGGGGGCTCCACATCAGGCCGTCATCGGAGTTGGCCAATAGCCAAAAATGCCGCCGAAGCCAGGCCTCGGCGGCATTTTTGAGTCGCTCTGTGCAGCCTGCGGCTGGACAGGCAATCAGTGCTTTGCAGTCAAGCGGCGTCAGGTAAAACTCAGTACAGACGCTCGAACTTGCGCTGTTCCCGCTGAAGCTTCTTGAGATGACGCTTAACGGCAGCGGCTGCTTTGCGCTTACGAACAGCGGTCGGCTTCTCGTAATGCTCGCGACGACGTACTTCAGAAAGTACACCCGCTTTTTCGCAGGAACGCTTGAAGCGACGCAGTGCTACGTCAAACGGTTCATTCTCTTTCACTTTAACAGCTGGCATTCGGAAATCACCTACCTGATAGATTCGGTTTCAATTTTGTCCGTCTGGCATGGCCAGATCGGTTCTCGATCCCTGGTCAGATTGGCTAAAACTCGACCAGTGCATATTTTAGGGCGGCAATGATAGCGCCTGCGTTATAGCAAGGTCAATGTTTGTTCGATGAATCTGCCAGTGGGTTTCGGGTTTCTGCTAAAATGCGCGTCGTTTTCATTTCTGCCAACCAACATGGCCCGACATTATGCTGATTCTAGGTATCGAAACGTCCTGTGATGAGACCGGCGTGGCGCTGTATGACACCGAAGCGGGATTGCTGGGACATGCCCTGTTCAGTCAGATCGACATGCACGCCGATTACGGGGGGGTCGTGCCTGAGCTGGCGTCCCGGGATCACGTTCGAAAGCTGCTGCCCCTGTGCGACCAGGTACTATCAGACGCGGGCAAACGTCGGTCAGATATAGAGGGTATTGCCTACACTGCAGGCCCTGGATTGGTGGGCGCCCTGATGGTGGGCGGCTCGGTGGCCCATGCCCTGGGTTTTGCCCTGGGTGTTCCTGTTCTGGGCGTGCACCACATGGAAGGGCATCTGCTGGCCCCCATGTTGGAAGACAACCCGCCCGGATTTCCGTTCGTCGCATTGCTGGTCTCTGGTGGCCACACCCAACTGGTCAGGGTTGATGGCATTGGCGAGTACGAGATGCTGGGCGAATCGGTGGACGATGCCGCCGGTGAAGCCTTTGACAAGACTGCCAAGATGCTCGGCTTGGACTATCCGGGTGGCCCTCGGGTGGCGGCGCTCGCGGAAAAGGGAACCGAAGGCCGTTACCGGTTCCCCAGGCCAATGACCGACCGGCCCGGGTTGGATTTCAGCTTCAGCGGCCTGAAAACCTTCACCCTCAACACCGTCAATGCTGCACGGGAGGCAGGCGGGCTGGATGAGCAGACCCGGGCGGATATCGCCCTGGCGTTTGAAGCTGCTGTGGTTGATACACTGACTATCAAGTGCCGTCGGGCCCTGGAGCAGACAGGTTGCAAGCGTCTGGTCATTGCCGGGGGTGTCAGTGCCAACAAACGCCTTCGGGCGGGCCTGGAGAAAATGACTGCCAAGCTCAAGGCCCACGTGTTCTATGCCCGGCCGGAATTCTGCACGGATAACGGTGCAATGATCGCCTACGCTGGCGCCCAGCGCATGAGGGCTGGCCAGCAGGATGGTGAGCGGATTGTGGCGGTGCCCCGATGGCCAATGAATACGCTGCCACCGATCAACGAACCGCGATCCACCGGTCTGGTGGACTGATCGCTACAGCCCGGCTTCGCGTCCCTGGGCCAGCCGGATCAGATTGTTCCGATGGCGAACCACAATCAGCAGGGCGAGCAGACCGAACAGGGGCAGGGTTTCCGGTTCAAGGAAGGCGCTGATCAACGGGCCACTGATAATCGCCACCAGGGAGGCGAGAGCTGAGATGCGCCAGCGCCAGATCACCAGCATCCAGATAGCGGCCATCATCAACGTTGTAACCGGAGCCAGGGCAAGGCCGGCCCCGAGTGCGGTTGCAACCCCTTTTCCACCCTTGAATCGATAGAAAACCGGGATCATGTGGCCGGTGACGGCGCAAAGGGCAACGACGGCCTGAACCATTACCGAAAGTCCGGCGGCATGAGCCAGCCATACAGGTAGCCAGCCTTTGGCCGCATCCAGCGCCAGAGTCAGCAGTGCTGGCGCCCAACCGCCCGTGCGGTAGACGTTGGTGGCTCCGGGGTTGCCGGAGCCCTGGGCCCGCGGGTCTGGCAGTTTCCAGAGTTGGCATACCGGCAGCGCAAACAACACCGAGCCTGCCACATACGCGGCGGCGCAGAGTAAAACCGTTAACACCGGGTCACTGAGAAGCATGCTGTGGGCTCGGAAGCAAAGACGACTATGGCCAATATGTGCGAAAATGCCCGCCCTGAAAACGCAGGCGGGCTTGATCACAGTATCCCCTGGCTGTGCGTTATTCAATCACCAAAGAGTGGAAGAACCCGGGAGCACCCTTGGCAGACACCGTATTGATCGAAGGCCTGGTTGTGGAGACTGTGGTCGGAGTTTACGACTGGGAGCGGGAAGTCACCCAGAGCCTGGTGATTGATCTGGAAATGGCCTGGGATAACCGGGCGCCGGGCAAGACCGACGAAGTTGCTGACGCTCTGGATTACGCGGCTGTGAGTACCCGGGTCGAGTCCTGCCTGCAGACGCTCAGGCCGAAACTGCTTGAGTATGGGGCGGAAGTTCTGGCCAAAACCCTGCAGGATGAATTCGGCATAAGCTGGCTGCGACTGGCTATCCGCAAGCCTGGCGCTGTACCCGCAGCAAAGGCGGTGGGCGTGCGGATCGAACGGGGAGAGAAAACTGAGACAGGAGCACGTTAATGGCAGCGGCCGCCCGGGTATACATCAGCATTGGCAGCAATGTGGACAGGGAGCGCTACGTCACTGCGGCACTTGATGCCCTTTCTGGGTGGTTTGGCGAGCTGATTATCTCCCCGGTCTATGACAGCGAGGCTGTCGGATTTGACGGGTCACCGTTCTTGAACCTTGTGGTGGGTGTAGATACGTCCTTGTCGGTTGCCGAGCTGTCACAGCGTTTCAAACAGTTGGAAGCCGACAACGGCCGGCGTCGGGATGTCCCGAAATTCAGCGCGCGGACCCTTGATCTGGATATTCTCACCTATGGTAACGCGGTCGGTCGGATAGACGGCGTCGAGCTGCCCAGAGGGGAAATCCTGAAAAACGCTTTCGTGCTGCGGCCGCTCGCCGACATCGCGCCGGAGGAGGTGCATCCGGTGTGCGGTAAATCCTACGGCCAGTTGTGGCGGGAATACAGCACCGGCCAGCGGCTCTGGCCGGTGGATTTCAACTGGCAAGGGCGGCAGATCTCAAGCGCTGCCGGCTGAGCGGAACCGCTCAATAAGGTGATCGGTCGAGCTGTCGCTGGCCTGGTTGCCTCCTTCATCCCCAAGCAGTCGCGGCAAAATACCCTTGCCCAGTTGTTTGCCTAGTTCCACGCCCCACTGGTCGAATGAATCTACATCCCAGATTACCCCCTGAACAAAGGTGCGGTGTTCGTAGAGCGCGATCAGGGCTCCCACGGTCTCCGGGGTAACCTTTTCCATGGTCAGGGTATTGCTCGGCTTATTGCCGGGGATGACCTTGTGGGGCGCAAGCTGCTCAATCTCGCTTTCGTCCCGCCCTTCTGCTTTCAGCTCAGACCTGGCTTCTTCCAGTGATTTGCCGGCCATCATGGCCCGGGACTGGCTCAGGCAGTTGGCAAACAGGTCTGCGTGATGGGTAGCCACCGGATTGTGGGATTTCAGGGGGATGATGAAATCCGCCGGAATCAGTCGGGTGCCCTGGTGGATCAATTGGTGATAGGCGTGCTGGCCATTGGCGCCGACCCCACCCCAGATGACCGGTCCGGATTGCCAGCCCAGGGTATCGCCGGCCTGGGTCACGCTCTTGCCATTGCTTTCCATGTCCAGCTGCTGGAGGTGGTCCGGCAGGCTGCGAAGGTAGTGATCGTAGGGCAGGATTGCGTGGGTCTCGGCACCCCAGAAGTTGTTGTACCAGACGCCAAGCATGGCCATGACGACAGGCAGATTTTCCGCCAGTGGCGCTTCACGAAAGTGCTGATCCATGGCATGGGCGCCGGCCAGCAGAGCCCGGAAGTTGGCCATGCCAACACGGAAGGCAATGGGAAGTCCGATGGCAGACCAGAGCGAGTAACGTCCGCCTACCCAATCCCACATCGGGAAAACGTTGTCCGAATCAACGCCGAAGTCCTGTGCCGCGGGTACGTTGGCGGTCACTGCCATGAAATGCCGCGAGACAGCCTGTTCATCACCGCAGCGGTCCAGAAACCACTGTCGCGCCACCTTGCTGTTCTCCAGCGTTTCCTGCGTACGGAAGGACTTCGACTGGATCAGGAAAAGGGTGGTTTCCGGGTTTACCTGGCGAAGCGTCTCACAAATCTCTGTGCCGTCGATGTTGGCCACGTAATGGCAGCGGATACCAGACTGGGCGTAGGGCTGAAGGGCTTCGCTGACTAGCTTTGGGCCCAGATAGGAGCCGCCGATACCGATGCTCACTACATCGGTGAAAAGCTTGCCGGTGTATCCGGTGCGACGTTGGTGCAGAACGTCGTTTACCAGTGTTTCCATGCGATCGAGAGTGCTCTGTACCACGGCGACCACGTCCTCGCCGTCTATCATGATGGCCTCGTTGCCGGGATGGCGCAGGGCGGTATGCAGGGCAGGGCGATCTTCGGTAATGTTGACCCGCTCCCCCTGCAACAGGGCCTCCCGCCTGGCTTCCAGGTCGCAGCTGCTGGCCAGAGCCAACAGTGCCTCCAACACCTCATCCGTAAGCCGGTTCTTGGAAAAATCCAGTGACAGACCTGCTCCCTCGATAAAATAGCGCTTTGCCCGCCCCGGATCTTTATCGAACAGATCCTTCATCAAAACGCCTTCCAGGCGTTCCCTGTGCTCCTTCAGTGTCTGCCATTCGGGTTTCGAGGTCAGTACTGCAGGATGTGCGGGCATCAGAGGTTCCTTTTCTGTTGGCTTATCGGGTAAGGGACAGGTTGTCGATCAAGCGGGTTTTGCCGAGGAAGGCTGCTGCCAGAATGGTAATCTCCCTGTCCTCCGGTGTGGCCGGCTTGAGGGTCTGGCTGTTGACGATGTTGAAGTAGTCCGGCCTGAGACCAGCATCCCCGAGACTCTGCTCAGCTTCGCTTTCCAGTGCCTGGAAATCTGTACGACCATCGTTGATCTTGGTCGCTGTGGCCTGCAGGGCCTGGTGGACCGCCGGCGCAATCTGCCGCTCCTGAGCTGTCAGGTAACCATTACGTGAGCTTTTCGCCAGCCCATCGTCCTCTCTCACCGTGGGGGCGCCCACCACGTCCACCGGAATCATCAGGTCCCTGACCATTTTCCGGATCACGGCGAGTTGCTGGAAATCCTTCTCGCCAAATACGGCAAAGTCTGGCTGAACCATGTTAAACAACATGGTAACCACCGTGGCTACGCCCTCAAAGTGACCTGGCCGGCTGGCACCGCAGTGGCCATCGCTGACATCAGGCACAATAACCTGGGTCTGCTTCGCCAGGCCTTCCGGGTAGATTTCTTCGGCGGCGGGCGCGAATACCAGGGTGTTTCCGGCGGAAGCGAGCTTTTCCTGGTCTTCGGCTAGCGTTCTCGGGTAGGTATCCAGGTCTTCGCCGGCTCCGAACTGCATCGGATTCACGAAGATGCTGGTTACCACCACATCCGCCATTTCAGCCGCCTTGCGAACCAGTGAAATATGACCTTCGTGCAGGTTGCCCATGGTGGGAACCAGGCCGATGGTTTTTCCCTGCTGGCGATAGCCGCGGAGGATGGTTCTCAGTTCTTTCAGGGAATGTACGGTTCTCATGCCTTGAACGTATGCTCCTCAGCGGGGAATGTGCGCTCGCCCACGGCTTTCACGTAGGCCTGCAGGGCTTCCTGTATTGAATCTGTCTCTGCCAGGAAGTTCTTCACGAACCGCGGCTTGCGGCCAGTGGTAATGCCCAGCATGTCGTGCAGGACAAGAATCTGGCCGTCAGTGTCCGGGCCTGCGCCTATTCCAATGACCGGTGCTTTGACGGCCTGGGCGATTCGCGCCGCCAGAGGCGCGGGGACGCATTCCAGAAGGATGACATCGGCGCCGGCTGCCTCCAGTTCGCAGGCATGCTCGATCATCATTTCGGCCGCCTTTTCGTCGCGGCCCTGCACCTTGTAGCCGCCAAATTTATTGACGAACTGCGGCGTCAGGCCAAGATGCGCACATACGGGCACGGCCCGTTCGGTCAGGGCGGTAATGGTCTCTTTCATCCAGTCCGTGCCCTCAAGTTTTACCATGTGGGCGCCTGCCCGCATCAGTTCGGCGGCATTTTCCAGGGCAGTCTCAACAGTGCCGTAACTCATAAAGGGCATGTCAGCCATGATCAGGGACCCGCGGTTGCCTTTGGCCACACAGCTGACGTGATACACCATTTGATCCATGGTGACCGGCAGAGTGCTGTCGTGTCCCTGGAGTACCATACCCAGGGAATCGCCAATCAGTATGACGTGAACGCCCGCTTCGCTGACCACCTGAGAAAAGGTGGCGTCGTAGGAGGTAAGGGCAGCGAAGGCTTCGCCCTTCTGCTTGAACTCACGCAGGGTATTGATGGTAACAGCCATAGAATCCTTGCCTTTTGGGTGGATGGGCCTGGGCGTGCAGGGGTATCGGCGTTGAAGTGTTAAGGGTAATCCGCCGGCGGAAGCTTGCGCAAGCCGTTGTCGGGGCATTGGCTGCGCAGCTTGGAAATGGCGGTGCCATCCGGCAGAGCGAGGTCGGCCTTCAGGTCCATTAGGGGTTGGAGCGCAAAGTCGCGGTTCCGTAACTCTCGATGAGGAATGGTGAGGCGATCATCGTCGAGTACCTGGTTGCCGAACAGCAGTATGTCCAGATCGAGCGTGCGGGGCCCCCAGTGCCGAAGCCGCTCCCGGCCGTGCTTGTGTTCAATTTCCTGCAGTTCGTCAAGAAGCTGGTGTGGCGCCAGGGATGTCCTTAACCACGCGGCCCCATTAACAAAGTCAGGCTGGTCCTGGGGCCCCACCGGGCGGCTGGCATAAAAGGGCGATTGGGCCACCAGAACCGTCTCCGGTAGGTTAGCCAGGGCAGAGACTGCCCGGGCCAGTTGGGCTGCAGGGTCTTTCAGATTGCTGCCAAGACCGATAAAGACGTCTGTCATCATTACTGGGCGGGGCGTTTGACCGGTTTGCGGCGACGCCGACGCTTTTTGGGCGCATCGCTGCTTAATTGTGACAGCATCCGTTCCTGGCCACGTTCGTCTTCTTGCTGGAACTCGGTCCACCATTGGCCCAGCCCCGGTTCAATCTCGCCCGACGCCTCTCTAACCAGCAGGAAATCGTAAGCCGCGCGAAACCGCGGGTGGCTCATGGTGGCAAAAGCCCGCTTGCCCTGGCGCCGGGGCAGGCGCATCTGTAGTTCCCAGATTTCCTTCATGGGGCCGGAGAAGCGCTTGGGAATCGATGTCGCCTGAACCTGGCGGCCAATCACCTTGCCAATGGCACCGTGCAGGGCGGGCTGGACCGGGTCACCGTTATCCTGCCTGCGGTGCCATTCTGCCTGCAGCGCAGGCCAGAGCATGGCGGCAAAGAGGAAATAGGGCGTGACCGACTTGCCCTGGGCAATCCGGGCATCGGTGTTTCTCAGGGCCTGGCGAATAAGCTCGTCCGGCTCTCCGGCCTGAATGGCTCTGACCGTCTCCGGAAACAGGGGCTCCAGCAGGTTGTAACGGGTCAGTAGATCGTAAGTGGCTTCACCGTGGCCTGCGGAGAACAGTTTGAGTACTTCATCAAACAGGCGCGCGGGCGGGATATGGGTTAACAGAGGGGCTAACTCACCGATTGGCGCTTCGGTTTCCGGTTCAATATCGAAGCCCAGTTTGGCGGCAAAGCGAATAGCACGAAGCATACGCACCGGGTCTTCCCGGTAGCGGGTTTCCGGGTCGCCAATCAGGCGCAGTTGCCGGTTGCGCAGATCTTCGATGCCGTTGGCAAAGTCGATAACGGTGAAGTCGCGGATGCAGTAGTACAGGGCATTGACGGTAAAGTCGCGCCGCAGGGCATCCTCTTCCTGGTTGCCGTAGACATTGTCGCGCAGCAGCAGACCGTGTTCATTGGTCCTGCGATCGTCATCATCGGTGTCGGTATCCGCTTCCGTGGCGTTGCCCCGGAAGGTCGTTACCTCAATCACCTCGCGGCCAAACACCACGTGGACAATCCGGAACCGGCGTCCGATCAGCCGGGAATTGCGGAACAGGTCGTGAACTTCCTCCGGCGTGGCATTGGTGGCAATGTCGAAATCCTTGGGCTTTCCACCCAGCAGGATATCCCTGACGCCGCCGCCTACAAGGTAGGCTTCATAGCCCGATTTGTTCAGACGATGCAGGACTTTCTTTGCAGGCTCGCTGATTACCGAGCGTGAGACATTGTGTTGGTCCCGGGGAATTTCCCGTCGCTGGTAGGTGCGGGCTTTCTTCTTTCCGTTGCCGGGCATAAAGGAACGGAGTTTTTCGACGAGTCGTTTAGGCATTGAAATCCGTGGTTGCGATGAGCAAAAACCGAGAGTTTAACGGTTTGAGCAGGATTTGCACACGTTTGCCGTGGATTACCGTTCCGGGGCCCAGAAAATCAAAAGGCGGATCCGTTTTCACGAATCCGCCCTCAAAGCGTTGACGATCTGCATTGTTTTTGTTTTTGCCGGGATTTTTCTTGGTTTTTGTACCCCACTGCATATCCCCATTGAGGGGCATCTCAGCAGCGCAAACGGAAAGCTTTGAATACACAGAGCGGTCAGAGACATCGGGCGGGTCTGGGGTAGCTGCAGCGTCACCTCAAAGGCGATTCTTCTCTACATCTACAACTCGCACGTGCCGTGGGACCACTAAAAAGCAAAGTACCCAAAACACTCAGTTCGCTCACGTTCTGTTGTTGTTTTTGTTACCGAACGTTTCCCGCAGCTTTTTGTTCTTGTTGTTGGCGCTGCTTTGTCGCTCTTGTTTTTGTTGTTGTGCGCCAAATAGATTGCAGTTCGTGTGCCAGGTTTTGAATGTTCTTTATTAACAGTGCCTTACGATTTTGTAGGCCATAAGTGTTACCCCGTATTCAACCTAAGTGTTACCCAGATCACGTTACTTTAGTGGGGAGTGTTACCGACAGGAACATGGGGTAACAACTGAGTGCCGATTCACACTTTGGCGGGCTCAGTTGCCCGAGGATTTTTTCCGGGGGATGCCGAGCCGCTGCCGACGTTCCCAGAGGGATTTTCGGCTGATGCCCAATTTTTGAGCCAGCTCTGTCTCGCTCATGCGATCCTGGTTCTCCAGGACAAAATGCTGGAAGTAGTCCTCCAAAGAGAGATCGTTGGAGGAATCCACCTCGCGGGTGTGAGTCTGCTCGTTGTTGCCTTCCACGAGGGTCTCAGGGATGTATTCGTCGTTGCCTTCGCTATCAAGGTCCAGCAATGACGGCGTAATCACATCCCCGTCGCAGAGGATGGTGGCGCGCTCAATGGCGTTTTCCAGCTCCCGTACGTTACCCGGCCAGCGATGGCGTTCCAGGGCGCGCATGGCCTCGGGGCTGAGGTTGAGATCGGGTTTGCCCATTCTCTCCCCCTGGCGTTTGAGGAAGCGGCGAGCCAGTCCCAGAATATCGCTCTGGCGCTCGCGTAAAGGCGGTATCCGGATCTGCATAACATTCAAACGGTAATACAGGTCTTCCCGGAATTCCCCGGTTCGGGTCATGGCCTTCAGGTTGCGATGGGTGGCCGCAATCATTCGCACATTTACGGTGCGGCTCTGGGTTGAACCCACTTTCCGGATCTCGCTCTCCTGCAGCACGCGAAGCAGGCGGGCCTGGGCTTCAGCCGGCAGTTCGCCGATCTCGTCCAGAAACAGGCTACCGCCATCAGCCGCCTCAATCAGACCCGTTCTTGCCGAAACCGCACCGGTGAAGGCGCCTTTCTCATGGCCGAACAGTTCCGATTCAATCAGGCTTTCCGGGATGGCCGCGCAGTTTACCGAAATCAGCGGTTTCGCGGCGCGGGGGCTCAGCAGGTGCAGGGCGCGCGCGGCCAACTCTTTGCCGGTACCGGATTCGCCCTGGATCAGTACGGTGGTTTCTGTCGGAGCCACCTTCCGGATCAGGGTAAATACCCTCTGCATAGGCTCGCACTGGCCGAACATGATATTGGCCGGGTCGCTACTCTCGGGCGTTTCCGAGGGTGCCGCCGAGTCATCACCCGCATTGCGGGCAGAGGGCTGGCGGGCCAGGATATTCTCCACCGCAGCAAGCATTTCATCATGGTCGAACGGTTTTGCGATGTACTCAACGGCCCCCATTTTCATGGAATCCACGGCTGACCGGAGGCTGGCATAGCTGGTCATGATCAGCACCGGTGTATTGGGTGCGCGGTTGATCAGTTCCGTGCCTGCTGCTCCTGGCAAGCGCAGATCCGATATGATCAGGTCAAACTGATCCGGCTCGTGGTGCTGTTCGGCTTCCTCCACGGAAGCCGCATCGGCGACTTCATAGCCGGCATGCAGCAGCAGCTTGCGAACTGCCGAGCGAATAATGTCTTCGTCTTCCACGATCAGAATGCGAGGCATAGGAGTCTCAAGACCTTTGGTTCTGGCTGATGGCAATGTTGCCGGTTTCCGGTTCGTAGGCTGGCAATCTCAGCCTCACACAGGTTCCCCGGCCAGTGTCGGCGTCCGCCGGGCTGTCTACCTGAACGTTGCCATAGTGCTCTTCAATAATGCTGTACACCAGCGACAGGCCAAGACCGGTTCCCTGGTTGGGGGCCTTGGTGGTGTAAAACGGCTCGAAGATATGATCGAGCTGATCCCCGGGGATTCCGGAGCCCTCATCAACGACTTCGATGATAGCGGAGTAGCCATCGCCCTTTCCACTGACCCGGATGGTGCCTCCTTCGGGCGAGGCATCCCGGGCGTTGGCAAGAAGGTTAACAAACACCTGCACCAGGCGCTGTTCATCGCCCAGCACCTGCAAGGAGGGCGGGCAGTCGTTGATGTAGTGAATGCCCAGGCCCTTGTCGCTCAGGGAGAGCAGGTTGATAGACTCTTCCACGCAACGATGTATCGTCACCGGTTCGTACCGGTTGGCCTGGGCGTGGTTGCCGGTGCGGGCAAAGTTCATCAGCGACTGCAGTATGGTGGAGATGCGCCGCGTCTGTTGCTGGATCTGGTCTGCCGTATCGAGAATATCGGGGTTATCGGTTTCCAGTTTCAGGTTCTGGGCCAGCGATGAGATGCCGGTTACCGGGTTCCCGATCTCGTGGGCGACGCCGGCCGCCAGTCTACCCACCGACGCCAACCGTTCGCTGTGCATCAGCTCATCTTCCAGCAGTCGGGTTTCGGTCTGGTCTTCCACCAGGATGATGCTGCCGCCTTCGGTGTGGTCCGGCCCACTCAGGGCGGCTTTGTGAAGGTTCAGCCAATGGGGCTTGCCACGCAGATCCAGCCGGTGTTTGTAGCGATGCAGGTCGGGCCCGCGGTTGAAATCCTCGAGCAGCAGATGCCAGTGCTCCGGCAGTGCCATCAGCCGGGCACCGACCACATCATCGGCGGTAATGCCGGTGAGCGCCTCCATGGCGTGGTTCCACATCAGGATTTCACCGTCCTCGCCCACCGAGCAGGCGGGAATCGGCAGGTTTTGCAGTGTCTGGCGGTAATGTCGTCGCAGGTTGTCCAGCTCGCCGGCCAGGCCGGTAAGGCGGTTCTGGTAGTCGCCGAGGGCCCGCTCGACATAGCGAATGTCCTGGGCGGTGCCACCCTGGGCCATGGGCTTGAAGCCGAGATGGCGTTTGACCATATCCCGGGCGACAGAGGGGCCGAGGAGACCTGACAGATTGATCTCCACCTGATCCCGCAGTCGTCTGAGCTGGTAAGGCCGGTATTCCACGTTGGGTAGCTTCAACTGGCTCAGTGCCCGCTCCACTTCCCGCCGTGCGACGCCATAGCCCAAAGGCTCCGCCAGTTGCCGCACAAAATCACTGGAGGATGTCGCCAGCAGTTCACGGCGTTGAGGGCGGGACAGCGCACCCAGCGAGCAGGCCTGGGCTGCACTGTTCTCTTCACTGGTACTGGTGCTGAGGATGGAAATCAGCGCGAACACAGTAATGTTGGCGGTCAGGCTGACGAACGTGAATATATGCCAGTTGGTGTAATCCGGTATCAGCGGCGCGTCTATCCAGGCCAGCAGATTGGCCGTGTGGGAGAAGGGTAGTACCAGGGTAACCACCCAGATGGTCAATCCGACAATCAGGCCGGCAATCAGGCCGCGGCGGTTGCCCTCCGGCCAGTAAATCACGCCCAGGGCGCCCGGGAGAAGCTGCAATGTGCCTGACAGGGAAATGGCGCCGAGAATGGAAAGGTCAAGGTTCTTGCCAACGGCCTCGTGAAACAGCAATGCCAGGAAAATGATCACGGCGATGAGCAGACGTTTGATCCACTGCAGCCAGCGATAGATGTCGCCCTGGTCTTTCGGGGTTTTCAGCGGCAGGACCACGTGGTTCAGGGCCATGCCCGCCAGTGCCAGCGTGCTGACGATCATCAGGCCGCTGGCTGCGGACAGGCCGGCAATGTACATGAACAGCGTCAGTACAGGGCTCTCCAGCGCTTGGGCAGCGCCGATAGCGAAGAACCCGGGGCCGGTGGTGACGGCCAACTCCTGCCCGCCCCACAGAATCAGGGGTACCGGCAGGCCCAGCAGCAACAGGTACAGTGGCAGGCCCCAGCTGGCCTTGGCCAGTGCCTTTGGGGAAGGGTTCTCGCTGAAGGTCATGTGATACATGTGCGGCAGCACCAGTGCGGCGGCAAAGGACATCAGCATCAATGCCCGCCAGCTGCCGTCGTCAATGCTCAGAGTCATGGTGGTGGCTGGCGAGGTTCGGTTGTCCAGCCAACGCTCCAGACCGTTCATGCCATCGAAGACCCCGAACAGGATCACGCCCCCGAGCACCAGCAGCGCCGCCAGTTTGACCAGAGAATCAAAGGCAATGGCCAGTACCAGGCCCTGGTGGTTATCGGAATTCTGGTTACGGCGTGCTCCGAACAGCATGGCAAACAACACCACGATCATACTGAACATCACACTGATCAGCTTGGGAGAGGTGTCCGGCGCCAGGATACTGGCGGAGGTGGCGACGGCCTGGATCTGCATGCTCAGCAGCGCCAGTATGGCCCCGCCGGAACACAGGGTGACCAGGGTTCCTGCCCACTGGCTCCGGTAGCGGTAGGCGAACAGGTCGGCCAGGGAGGTTAACTGATAGGCGCGGCCAATCCTCATGACCGGGTTCAGAAGTACCGGTGCCAGCAAAAAGGCGCCACTGATGCCCAGGTAGTAGGCGAGGAAGCCGTAGCCGGATTCGGCGGCCATGCCAACGGCGCCGTAGACCGCCCAGATGCCCGCGTATACCCCCAGGCTGAGCACGTAAACCAGCGGGTGGCGAACCCAGCGCCTCGGCACCATGCCCCGCTCGGTAAACCAGGCAATGCCGAACAGCAGAATCAGGTAGAGCAGGCTGGCGAGCAGCAGACCGGAGGCACTAAAACTCATTGGGGTCCCGCCGCCATTCCAGCCAGAAACCGATGGCAATCAGCCCGGCCCAGATAATGTAGGGGCTGTACCAGACGTTTCCCGGCGAAGTCCACCAGTCAAGGATGTTGGGCGAAAAGATATAGATGGCCAGTACCAACAGGAAGACCAGACGGTAGATATACATCAGGCATGCTATCCGCGCTGAGGTGTGAGAAAGGCTTTATACCATGTCCCTCACCGGGATGTCAGGTGGATGGCGCCCCGGTGCCAGTTCTCCCGGCCCCATTCCAGCAAGGATTCCGGGGAACCGGTTGCCAGTTCCGAAGGAGGATTCTGGCCAAGGGCAACGAGGGCTGCGAACAGGTTGTCGACAGGCGCTTCGTCGTTTAGCGCCGGGGCGTGGGTCTGCTTGCTGAGTTTCTGGCCGTGTTCGTTCAGTATGACCGGGATGTGTAGCCAACGGGGAGGGCGGGCGCCCAGAGCCCGGTAGATCTGCTGCTGTTGCGCTGTCATATCCAGCAGATCCGACCCGCGCACCACGTCCGTGATGCCCTGATCAATGTCATCAACAACCACCGCCAGTTGATAGGCGTAGAACCCCTCTTTACGGAGGATCACGGGATCATCAAGCTCAGCCCGCACGGTTTGATGCTGTGGGCCCAGGAGTTGATCCTGCCAGTGGCAGTCCTCATCTTCCAGGGCAAAACGGATGGCGTATGGGCGGTCACTGTCCAAGGCTTTGCGGCTGCGGCAGTGATTGGGGTGGCGCCCCTCGTTGGCTTGCAGCTCTTTCCGTGAGCATTGGCAGCGATAGGCGTAGCCGCTTTCGAGTAATTGATCGATGGCGGCCTGATAGGCGTCGTGACGTCTGGATTGAAACCGTACCGGTTCGTCGGGGAACAGGCCATGGGCGTCCAGGCTGGCTAGAATCTGGCCGGTCGCTTCCGGCGGCTCTCTCAGCGGATCGAGATCTTCCAGGCGAATAAACCATTGGCCGCCCTGGCTGCGGGCTTCCAGAAAGCTGGCAAGCGCAGTAACCAGTGAGCCAAAATGCAGCGGGCCGGTCGGAGAGGGCGCAAAGCGGCCCCGATAGGAAGAGTTGTTCATGATCGTCAGTCAGCCGGCGGGGCAGGAATAGCCCGCGGCCGGCAGCTGTTGAAGGTTCGGCTCAGATGCCGGTCTGGCGTTCGCGAATCTCGGCCAGAGTCTTGCAGTCGATGCACAGGGTCGCAGTCGGACGCGCTTCCAAACGGCGGATACCGATTTCCACGCCGCACTGATCGCAGAAGCCGTAGTCGTCCTTGTCGATGCGGTCGATGGTCTGGTCAATTTTCTTGATCAGTTTCCGCTCCCGGTCGCGGGTGCGCAGTTCCAGGCTGAATTCTTCTTCCTGGGTTGCGCGATCGCTGGGATCCGCGTAATTTGCGGCGTCTTCCTGCATGTGGTGCATGGTGCGGTCGACTTCTTCCATCAGCTCCTGCTTCCATTGCAGCAGCAGATCCTTGAAGTGCTGAAGCATTTCCGCACTCATATACTCTTCACCCTTCTTCATTTCATAGGGGGTGAAGTTGGTAAAGCGTTCGCGTGGTTGTTCTGCAGTCGTTGCCATTGAACCCGGCCTCTTGTTTGTACTTCACAAGAACGGTTGCTTCCCTCCGCGTGAGCCCCCGTGGCTGTGCGGTTATACCCTGGATGAAGCATTCGTCCTGAAACGGGAATTTGCGGAAAATAGCAGATTAGTCACGGGGGTGCCAGCCTTGTGACATCGACTTTTGTACGGAGATCACATGAAGTTTCCAGAACCTTTGGTTGAAGGCCGGCTTATCCGCCGCTACAAACGCTTCCTGGCAGACGTGCGGCTGCCGGATGGCTCGGAGGTAACCGCCCACTGCCCGAACACCGGCTCCATGCTGGGCTGTCAGCCAGAGAATGCCCGGGTTTGGCTCAGCCGCAGCGATAATCCCAAGCGCAAACTCCAATACACATGGGAGCTGGTGGAAACCTCGCCGGGACAGCTGGCATGCGTGAACACGGCCCGGCCGAACAGCCAGGCCAGGGAAGCGGTTCAGGCCGGCACCGTGGTGGAGTTGGCCGGTTATCGCGAGTGCCGCGCCGAGGTGAAATACGGTGTGGAGAAAAGCCGGATCGATCTGTTGCTGTCTGGTCACGAGTCCGCGGCCGATGCCTGGGTGGAGGTCAAGAACGTTACCCTGGCCGAGGATGGCCAGGGCTTTTTCCCGGATGCGGTAACCGAGCGTGGCCAGAAACACCTTCGTGAGCTGATGGCCCAGGTCCAGCAGGGTGATCGGGCGGTGCTGTTTTTCGTGGTCAATCACACCGGCATTCAGACCGTTTGCCCGGCCGACCATATCGACCGCAAATACGGGGAGTTGCTGCGCGAAGCCTGTGATGCGGGTGTGGAAGTGGTCGCCTACCGGGCCGACCTGAGTGAGAGTGATGGTACTCCCACGGGGGTGCTGACACTGACCGAGTCGGTGCCGGTTATTCTGGAAGTCTGATCTCGATCTGGCCGTCGTGCTCTCTCAGATCCAGCTGGGTAAGCGCATCGCCCTGGCAGGGACCGGCAATGCATTCGCCGTCGCCAGGCTTGAACAGGGCGCCGTGGGTGGAGCACTGGATGAACAGATTGTCGGAATCCATAAACCGGCCCGGCATCCAGTTCAGCTCAACACCGAGATGCGGGCAGATATTCAGGTAGGCGCGGGGCGTGGTGCCGTCGAGGAACAGGAAGCCGGTAAGCGGCATGCCTGCAGGCTCCCGGGCCTTCTCCCGGAGCCGAAACTCGACGAATTGGCCCGGTGTCAGATCGGACGCGGGACACACGGGCTGCCAGGAGTGCGGGTTGTTGCTCATTTCGGCAATATGGCGTAGCGCATGCGGGTCCCGTGGTTCAGGGACATGACGATCTCATCGGCGTGCAGGCGATGAGGGAAGTAGCAGCCTGAAATTTTCGCGCTGGCGATGCTTGAGCCTTCCATTCTGGACTTCGAAAAGTCCACGCCTCTCAGGTCGGCACCGCGGAAGTAGGCATGGCGGAAATCCAGCCCCTTGGCGTCCATCCCTCTCAGATCCAGGCCCCGGAAATCGCCATGGGCGAAACTGGGGAACTCTGTGAGCTTTGCCTTCTCGGCATTGAACGCCTGCATATCCTCGCTCCGAAGAATATCGTAGAGCGGGTGGCTGATCTGATGTACTTCGTGTTCGCTTTTATCGTCCATATCTAACCTCGCGCTCGCCAGTGGGAGCCAGATGTTGTTCTTACCCGGCCTTGCCGCCGGGGATACCCAGGTGTTGACGGATACGGTCGGCCACGGCTTCGGCCACATGCTCCTGATCGGTGTGCAGATGAATGGTGTGGGTCTTCTCTTCGGCCGTTAACGGTTCAAACCAGGTTTGCTGGGCGTCCAGCAGCTCCTCGGTGGCCTCGGAGGCATCGCCCTTGCGATTGCGGATCCATTCCCTGCGCAGATCTTCGGGCGCCTCGCAATGGATCAGGGCAAAGGGCACGCCCTGGGCTTCGGCGACGGATGCAAGCAGGGACCGCTCCTTTTCTTTCAGGCTGGCGGCGTCCACGATCACCGGGAACCCGGCCGCCAGAACCTGACCGGCCAGCTCGGCCAGTCGCTGATAGGTTTTCTCGGTCGCTTCCTCGGTGTACAGGTTGCCACCGGTCGGTGAACGTGAGCTCTCCAGCGGAGCCAGTCCATGCAGTCGCTTGCGCTCGACATCGGACCGCAGGCGTATCAGCCCCAGCTCGTTGGCCATGGCGGCGCTGACGCACGTCTTGCCGCTGGCAGAAAGGCCAGTGGTAGCCAGCAAGTAGTGGTTAGGAATGGAGCCGTAATCCTCGGCCAGTTGTGCATAGCCGCGATAGCGCTGCATAAGGTCGGCTTTTTCGGTGTCCGTGATGCCGGGATTGCCCATGGTGAATAGCGCAATCTTGGCGCGGACCATGGCGCGATAGGCCTTGTAGAGTGGCAGCAATGGCAGCGCTTCGAAGTCGTCCCGATATTCCAGATAAGTATTGAGCACCTGATTGGCAAGAGCGCTCTCCCCGCGAGACTCCAGATCCATCAATAGGAAAGCGAGGTCGTTGATAACATCAATCCAGCGAAACGGCTCGTTGAATTCGATGCAGTCGAATACGGTGACCTCGCCGTCGAAGCGGGTGATATTTGCCAGATGGAGATCGCCGTGGCATTCCCGGACCATGCCGTTGGCCCGGCGGTGGGCAATCAGGTCCCGGTGCCGCTCGAAGGTGGATTCGGTCCAGGCCTGAAGGTTGTCCAGCTGCATGAGCAGATCCGGATCGTCAATCAGCGGACGGATCTGGTCAAAATTCTCTTGCATGGCGGCAAACACAGCCTCTGGTGTTCCTAACGGCTTGTCATCCGGCACGGGCGGCAACTGCTCGTGGAAGCCGGCGACCTGGCGGGCAAGGTCGGTCAACAAGTCTGAGGGCAGTTGACCCTGCTCCTGCAGGCGATCGAAAAGCTGGTCCTGGCCAAACTGGCGCATCTTGATGGCGTATTCAAAAGCCTCGCCCTCGCCGCCGAGGATCGGGGCATCCGGTGTTCCGGTAATGGGTACCACTTCCAGATACAGCTTTTCTGCCAGCCGTCGGTTGAGTCTCAGCTCCTCTTCGCAGAAATGCTTCCGGCGATCGAGGGTAGAGAAGTTGAGGAAGCCGAAATCCATGGGCTTCTTGATCTTGTAGGCGTAATCACCGGTCAGGATCACCTGTGAGATGTGAGTTTCGATAACCTGAAAGCCATCCACCGGATGGTCGTACAGGTCCGGATTCTGCATCGACAGAATCAGATTGCCTGGGGATGTCTCACTCACCGTGTTCTCCTTGCGTTCCCTGAACCCATTGATTTTTCTTGCCCTATCATAACGGGCAGATTACAGAAATAACACATGGATGGCCTGCCTTCCTCACCGCTCCCTTCGTTATAATCGCGCCATGAAAAAATCCAAAGCATCTTCCAGCCCCAAGCGAAAGCCCTCCAGGCGTTCTTCGAACAATGGCCGTCGGCCGTGGTTCTGGCGTTTCATGTTCCGGTTATGTGCCATTGGTCTCGTTTTACTGGCCGGCTGGATGGTGTATCTGGATGCCGTTGTAACGTCCCGTTTTGAGGGTCGGCGCTTTGAAGTACCTTCCCGCGTCTATGCCCGCCCGCTTGAGCTTTTCGATGGGGCCAGTGTCAGTGCCAGCGCGCTCGAGCGAGAACTGAGCCTCTCTGGTTTCCGGAAAGGGGGCGGCGAGAAAGCGGGTAGTTACCAGCGCAGTGGCAATCGCTTCGTCATCAGTACCCGGGGCTTCTCGTTCCCGGACGGTGATGAGCCCCGGCGCCGGATCTCTTTGTCGGTGTCGGGCGATCGGGTTCAGGGTTTTTCGGTGATTCAGGGTGAAAGCGCCCCGATCGTCCGGCTGGAGCCAGCGCAGATTGGCGGTATTTATCCAGCCCACAAGGAAGATCGGGTATTGGTTCAGCTGGACGAGGTGCCGGCGCTGCTCCCCACCACACTGATGGCGGTGGAAGATCGCAATTTCTACGACCATTTCGGTATCGCGCCTCTCTCCATCGGCCGGGCCATGCTGGCCAACATCCAGGCCGGGCGCATCGTCCAGGGTGGCAGCACGCTGACCCAGCAATTGGTGAAGAACTTCTTCCTGACTCGCGAGCAGACACTGGTGAGAAAGGCCAATGAAGCCCTGATGTCGGTATTGCTGGAGTTGCACTATGAAAAAGACGACATCCTGGAAACCTATCTGAACGAGGTTTACCTCGGGCAGGCCGGCACTCGCAGCATTCATGGTTTCGGCCTGGCCAGCCAGTTCTATTTTGGCGAATCCCTGAAAGATCTGGATGTGCACCATATCGCGTTGCTGGTGGGCATGGTCAAAGGCCCCAGTTATTACAATCCGCGCCGCCATCCCGAGCGTGCAACCGAGCGACGGAATCTGGTTATTTCCGAAATGGAAGAGGCGGGCCTGATTGAACCGGGCCGAGCGGCGAGGGCCCGCGGCCTGCCTCTTGGGGTCAGTGAGCGCCCATCCTACTCAGAAAACCGCTACCCCGCTTACATTGACCTGGTCCGGCGGCACCTGGCCCGTGACTACAAGGAAGAGGATCTGCGCAGTGAAGGACTGCGAATCTTCACCACTCTGAACCCCGCTATCCAGTACGCGGCAGAGTACGCGGTAACTGAGACCCTCCCGAGACTGGCCGGCGGCCAGAGTTCGGAAGCCCTGGAGGCGACACTTGTGGTCACCGCGAAGGATTCCGGCGAGGTGCTGGCCCTTGTCGGTGGGAGGGATCCGCAATTCGCCGGATTCAACCGTGCGCTGGATGCCAATCGCCCCATCGGATCTCTGATCAAGCCGTTTATCTATCTGTCTGCCTTGCAGGAACCGGAAAGATACACCCTGAGTACACCGGTGCTGGACAAGAGCTTCACTCTGGAGTTCGACGACGGCAAACGTTGGCAACCCAAGAACTACGATGGCGAGGAGCGGGGTGAAGTGCCTTTGCATAAGGCTCTGTCTCGTTCTTACAACCTGCCGGCCGTTCGCGTGGGGCTGGATATCGGCGTGGACGTAGTGCGGGAGACACTGACTGCCTTTGGCGTGGATACACCCATTTCCCGTTACCCATCCATGCTCCTGGGGTCGGTGTCCATGAGCCCTGTGACGGTCGCCCAGATATACCAGGGACTGGCGACCTCGGGCTTCAATACCCCGCTGCGCACGATACGGGAAGTAACGGATGCCGGCGGTGAGGCCTTGTCCCGCTACAGTCTTGAGGTTGAACAGGTGGCCGACCCTGCCGCCGTGCACCTGGTGCAATACGCCATGCAGGAAACCATGCAGGAGGGGACGGGACGCTCGGCTTACTACACCGTTCCCCAGGAACTCACCCTCGCCGGCAAAACAGGAACCACTGACGATGGCCGGGATTCCTGGTTTGCCGGTTTCAGTGGCGATCTGCTTGCGGTCGCCTGGGTTGGGCGCGATGATAATGGCCCCACATCGCTGACCGGGGCCAGTGGCGCCCTGCCGGTGTGGTCGAGGTTTATGGCTCAGGTTCCCCAGCATGGCTTTTCTCCCGTGGTGCCAGACGGTGTCAACTATCACTGGGTGAATTCAGAGCGGCAGGCACTGACGGACGAATACTGTGACAATGCACGACTGTTGCCTTACATTGCCGGCAGTGAACCCACGCAAACAATTTCCTGCTCCGGAAATCTGGAACGTCGGATCCGGGGCTGGTTTGAAGGACTGTTTCAATGATTGACCGACTTTCATTCAGGGCCGCCCTGATGGCCGCACTGCTGTCACTGGCCGGCTGTGCCTCCGGGCCGGGCGGTGGAATCTATGTGCCCGTTGGTGGTGAGCCCGCCAAGGCGCCCGAGCCACCGAGAACCAGCACAGACACGGAGGAGAGCGAAGCCCCGGTCTGGCGCAAGAGTGAACAGCCCGAGGCGGCGCAGGAACCCGGTGAGCCTTCCCGCTCCAGTTCCCCAAGCTATCGTGAAACCGGTGATGGCCTCTCGCCGGCTGCGCTGAGCCTGGTGCGTGAAGCCGAGCAGGTGCTGGCCCAGGGTAACGTATCCGGCGCCATCGCCCGTCTGGAGCGTGCACAACGGATTGCGCCCCGATCGGCCGAGGTGTATTTCAAGCTGTCGGAAGCCTATGTGGCTGGCAATCAGCTGGGCTCTGCCGAACAGTTCACGCTGAAAGGGCTGTCGCTGGCGGGCAGTGATATCCGGCTGCAGCGAGCGGGATGGCTGTTGCTGGCGGATATCCGCCGGGCTCGCGGGAATGTAGCGGGTGCGGATCAGGCGGAGGCGAGGGCTGCGGCGTTATAAATGCGGTGATGAAAAAAGAGGGGCTGATGCCCCTCTTTTTTGTCTGGTCATTAGGGAGTTGAGGCTTCGAAATTGACTGTATAGGTCTCGCCGCTCTCTACAGTCGCCTGACTGTCACCAATGATGAAGGTGAGGTCGTCATCGGAAGGTTCGCCCTCTGCCGTTTCGATCTGATCGTCTCCACAGGTATACGAGACTGTATATTCACCTTCCGGTATGAACGCAGCAGTGTAAACATATTGGTCGTTCTCGTAGTTCACCGGTACGGCAACCAGCGGTTCCTGGTCGCTGCCAATGTCATCAGGCTCAACATCAAAGCCTTCGTGGATATACACGCTTCCATTGAAGGTGTCGGTTGACCCCGCGTTTTCTTCGCTGCACTGATTGGTGATAACTTCTCCAGCAACCGTGCCGGCAATGGTGCCTACCTCGGAGTTGTCCACCAGACGAATTACAGGTTTGAGTCTGTAAACGTCAGGATTGTTTTGAGGATTCACAATCGATTTCCTGACGTCGAAGTCGATGGTGAGATTGATTTCTCCGCCTGCAGGAACGATGAAGCCACTCGTTTGGACGCCTCGTGCTGAGGGGGTTGTCAGGTCATATACGCCACCGTCAATCACAATGGTATTTCCATCACCGAGCTCCAGGCGCATCCAGGAATAATCGCCCGCAGCTACCTCTTCATCGGCCAGCAGGGACATTACTGTTCCACCGGTGAGGGTCAACAAGTTCACAGGCTCTGCCATGTCGAACTCGAACCGGCTTCGTTCACCATTGGAGTGTTGCAGCACCAATGCCTCGACCTCTATGTTCACCTCTTGTGCGCTATCGACCGGCGCATCGGTTAAGCCTACGTTAACTGTACCTGTAGAGTCGGCGGTACCAGTGCCGTCACTACCCCCACCACATGCGGCAATACCGGCAGCCAGAGCGGACACGGTGAAAAGACGGATCGAACGTTTCATATAAACCTCCAAGGCTTATTTGTATTTTCGTAGCGGCTTGAAAAGCTACCCAACACTCCTATCACGAGCAGGCAAGCGGCATCGTTCCAGACTTTTTGTTAACGTGTCTTAATGACGCAGATCGAACTGGCGAAGCACTTTGAGAAACGGGCAAATGCATCGGCCCGGCAACTTGATATAGACTGCGCCGCTGGCATGAACCCACGCAGGTAAACAACGGCTTTGGCAATTTTTCCTTTCAAGCCCTCCAAGTCCCGGCGGTTTGACGCCCTGGTGCAGCCTCATCTGGATGCCATGTACCGGTTTGCATACCGTTTGGCCGGCCAACAACAGGATGCTGAGGATCTGGTTCAGGATGTTGTGGTCAAGCTATTCCCAAAGCTTGATGAGCTGGAAAGCGTTGATCAGCTGCGGCCCTGGCTGAACCGGGTGGTATACAGACAGTTTATTGACCAGGTTCGGCGCAAGAACCGTCAGGGTGATCGCCCGTTGACGGAGCTGATCGGCTCTGAAGGCCAGGCAGACTGGCTGGACAGTCTGGAATCGGACAGCGTTGGCCCGGATCTGCAGCTGGAGCAATCTCGCCTGGGGCCAGCGTTGGAACGGGTGATGATGACCCTGACGCCCGATCAGCGAACCCTTCTGTTGCTGCATGACGTGGATGGTTGGCGCCAGGAGGACATCGCGGAGGTGCTCGATATACCGCTGGGGACCGTAAAATCCCGGTTGCATCGCTGTCGGGCCGCGCTGCGAAAGAAATTGCAGCGTGAGCTGGAACCAACTGTACCAGCCGGACGTGTGGGGGAGTGAGGTGAAGACAATGTCCTGCAACGAAATCCGAGTGAACCTGCCCGCCTACATTAATGATGAGCTTACCGCCGCTGCCAGTGAGCGGGTGCAGAAGCATGTTGCTGCCTGCCCGGCGTGCAGCAAGAGGCTTTTCTCAGAGCGTACCCTGAAACGGGAGTTGCAGGAGCAATTCAGCGTTCCTTTGCCTTCCCCGGACTTTCACAGCCGTGTTTTGATCTCTGCCCGAGGAACCGTCAGTTCTGGTTCTGGATGGAGTCACAGGGCGTTGGGTGGTGCCATCGCGGCGGCACTGGCGCTGGGCATCGGCCTTGGTATCTTTTTGAATCCGGGCAGCGTTATTGACGAAGATGCTCCTGTCGTCGCGTTGTCGCAAAGCGACGCGGATGAGTCCGCAACAGGAATTGCCGAGCCGGTTGAGAAAACCGTGCGTCTGGCCTTCCATTCCGGCGAAGCCCTGGAAAATGTAACGCTGACTCTGGAACTGCCGCCCAATGTCGAGGTGGCCTCCTGGCCGGGGCAGCACCAGCTTAGCTGGCAGGTAAGCCTCGATGCGGGCGAGAACGTTCTGTCGTTGCCGTTGAAATTGCTTTTCCCGGGTTCTGGCGAGCTGGTGGCTCGACTGGAGACCGGAGATCGCCAGAAAACCTTCCGAGCCCCGATTCCAGACTACCCACAGCAGACCGCCGAGGATCCAGAATCATGATCAGAGAGAGACTTGCATTGAGCGTCAAGCTGGTCGGATTTCTGATGGTCGGATTATTAATACCGGTAACAGCGCTGGCCAACGAGGATCTGGATGTTACCATGCGCATGGTAACTGACGACGCAGAGCTCACCGATTCCGTGGTGCGGGAAATCGAGTTACCCCGCGCTATTGAAAGCCCCGAGAATCCAGGAAAATCTGGCTCCCGGGGTCCGGATGCGGCGAGTGAAGCCCGAGAAAGGGGGCGCGAGTTTGGTGAGTCCATGTCTGAAAAAGCCAGGCAGTCCCGGGAGTTGATCGAGGGCAAGCCTGAGTTGCCGGAGCGGCCGGAACGCCCAGAGCTGCCGGATGCACCAGGGCTGGATCGCTGAAGCCGGATAGGTAACCGGTCCTCCGCTGCGTGGATTAATCCGGAGAGACCTGTTTGCTGGTATTTTGGCGCGCGCTGTATCTGAGTTTATTGTTATTTCCCACAGAGATTCTCCTGGCGGCTGAAGCAGAAGTCGGTATGGAGGATTTTCGTGCCGGCGTCGAAGCCTTCGAAGCAGGTAAACTGAACGTTGCCAAACAGCACTTTCAGAGTGCTGTTGATGCTGGTCTGGAATCGTCCTCTCTTTTCTACAATCTCGGTGTTGTTTGTTATCAGTTGGGCGATTATGCAGCCGCCGAAGCGGCCTTTCGTACATTGCTGGACGGCTCCAATGGCGCTCTTGCGCGCTATAATCTCGGCCTGGTTGCGCTTGCCAGGGAGAAACCTCTGGACGCCCGTCACTGGTTCGAACAGGCCTCGGCCGGGAGCGCCCCAGCCAAAATCCGGACATTGGCCCTGATCCAGCTGGATAAACTCGATAGCGGAGTTCCGGCGTCGGCCAGTGACTCTCCCGTTCGCGGCTATCTGGGCATTTCCGGTGGTTACGATTCCAATATTGCAGGCTTGCCCGAGGATACAGTGTCCAGCGAGGTTGGAGGCTTTCTCGAAGCACTGGCCGCTGGAACCTACGAACGGCCGGTCGATTCCCGATCCCGGATCACTCTCGACGTAGCCGTTTATTCTCGTGAACACCCGTCCCACGAAGAATACGATACTCAGGTCATACAGGGACGCCTGGGCTGGTCCGAGAGCAGGGTTGGCGGGGAGCGTGGTGCATTCGTGTCGTTGGTAAAATCCTGGTTCGACAATGAATCCCTTGAAACCCGATATGGTATTGAAGGTTTTTATCGTTGGAGGACGTGTTTGCCAGGGTTTGCTCCGGACCAGTGTGGAATATCCCTGGCGGCGGCGACGGTGAATGGTGGCTCCGGGTTCGAAGCCTATGACGGCCAATGGTATCGGGCACGCGTTCACGCAAGGAAGTACTTAGGGGGCTGGCGGTTCGACGGCGAATACTCACTGGAAATCAATGACCGGCGGGATCTGCAAACTGCCGATGAGTTTGTCAGTGTTTCTCCTACCCATCACACCTTGGAGTTTGCCGGTCGCTACCGCTGGCATCCTGACCTGGTTCTTGGCACGACTGGCACGGTTCGCCATAGTCGATACCAGGATGCCCACCAAGTGGTCTCCACCTCGGGTGAGAGTGGTCGTAGGGAGGATAACCGTCTGGAAGTCGGATTGCTGGTGGAAAAAAACCTGGACAGCCGTTGGCTGGTCCGTGGCGAGTGGCTGGTTCGGGATAACAGGAGCAGCCTTTCGCAGTATGATTATCAGCGCCAGACGCTGATGTTGACCCTGGAAGGGGCCTTCTAGCTCTGCAACGCAAAGCCAGAAGGCGGGCTACCCATTACAGTCCGGCGTTCCTCAAACGATTGGCGTGTTGTTTGAAAACCGCTTTCGGGTCCGTCTCGAACAGGCTGTGCAGTCCCAGGGCCTGATTCACTTCGTCCAGATGGTTCATGAAGTAATTGTCCCGGATTACCTTGCCAAACCGGCTGCTGCAGCGGCCCACCAGGCCGTCATTCTGGCTGAATCCGAAAGCGAGGCTGGTGGTGCCTAGAAGCGCGTCGGAGGGATCCAGCACGTTGGTCAGAACCCCGGTTCCACCCCAGGAGTAGAAGCGGACGCCGTTAGCCGAGTAGGCACCTTCACCGCAGGCGGTGGTGGGAATGCCGGCCGGCGCAAAGTTGTTGAATTCGGCACTGCCCTGGGTGGTGAGGGATTGCAGGCTCGAGCGCAGATCCTGGTTGTAACCGCCACCGGACAGCAGGTCGATCAGCCCACCCAGCGCATTACCCAGACTGGCTGCGAGGCTTTCGGCCGGGGAACCGTAGATAAGGTCGGCGACCGGCGACCCTTTATGGGGCGAGCCAACGGACGTCACCGAGGCGACCAGATCCGGCCGTACCCTTGCAATGTAACGGGCCGTGGGGCCACCGTGGCTGTGGCCAATCAGATTGACCTTGCCGTGCACTGCGGCAATGGCCTGCACCTGCGGCAGCAGGGCTTCACCGCGAGCGATGGTGCTGTCCAGGGCCGGTACCTGGGTGGTGTAGACATCGGCGCCGTATTTACGAAGATCTTCTGCAACACCGTACCAGTAATCCACGCCGGCAATGGAGTCAAAGCCGAACATTCCGTGCACCAGTACAACGGGGTAACGGGTATCTGTGTAGTTTGAAGGAGTAGAGTCCCACCACCAGGCGGCAGAGGGGGCAGACCAGGCCACGGTGAGGGCCAGGGCCAGTGCTTGGATCCAGAGTTTCATTGTCGTTCCTACAGTTTGATGTTGTGTTTGTTATTCAAACTGCGGCTCAACCTAACGGGTTGCTCCAGAGACTGTCTTCTCGTACTGCATCTGCAAGGTGGCAGATCGAGTGCTTCCGTGCGCTGACTTGGTTCTTGTCATTGTTAGATTGGTGCCGTCAGAGCATCTCGGTAGAGATTAGATCAACATTTGATCAGCGGGGCTGGGAAGTCAACGGCGCAAGAGGCCAGGGAGGTGTGTTCGCTGTGGAAGTGTGATGCCTGTCACGTGGATGGCCCCGCAGGACATGTTGCGCCTGCGGGAACATCCGTCAGATGAGCAGAAAGATCAGAGCGTGGCCATGACCTTTCTTGCCGCTGCGATGGTGTCGGTGATGTCCTGCTCTGACAGCGCGGCCGTGGTGAAGCCGGCCTCAAACGCCGAGGGTGCGAGGTACACACCTTCCTTCAGCATGCCCTGGAAGAACTTCTTGAAGCGCTCGACATCACAGGCCATTACCTGGTCAAAGCGGGTGACAGAATTTTCCTCGGTGAAGAAGAACCCGAACATCGCGCCGGCACTCTGTACGGTCAGCGGTATGCCGGAGGCATCGGCGGCTTCTTTCAGGCCATCGCGAACGGCATTGGTTTTCTCGGTCAGCCGGTCATGGAAGCCGGGTTCGGAGATCGCATTCAGCGTGGTCAGGCCGGCACACATCGCCAGGGGATTGCCGCTCAGGGTACCTGCCTGATAGACCGGGCCGAGTGGCGAAATGTGCTCCATGATTTCCCGCTTTCCGCCAAAGGCGCCAACCGGAAGGCCGCCCCCGATCACCTTGCCAAGTGCTGTGAGGTCCGGGGTAACGCCGTAGAGCCCCTGGGCACCACCGAGGGAAACCCGGAACCCGGTCATTACCTCGTCGAAGATCAATACAGTGCCGTGTTCGTCGCAGACTTCCCGCAGTCCTTCCAGAAAGCCCGGAACCGGCGGGATGCAGTTCATGTTACCTGCCACTGGCTCAACGATAATCGCGGCGATCTGGTCGCCCATCTCCCGGAAGCACTCCCGGACACTGTCCATGTCGTTATAGGTAAGCGTAATGGTGTGCTCGGCCAGGCTGGCGGGAATGCCCGGGGAGTTCGGCACGCCGAGGGTGAGAGCGCCGGAACCGGCCTTTACCAACAGTGAGTCCACATGGCCGTGGTAACAGCCCTCGAATTTTACAATCTTGTCGCGACCGGTGTAGCCGCGGGCGAGCCGAACGGCGCTCATGGTGGCCTCGGTGCCTGAATTCACCATGCGGACCAGTTCGATGGAGGGCACCAGTTCGCAAACCTTCTTGGCCATTTCGGTCTCGAGGGCTGTGGGTGCGCCATAGCCAACGCCCAGATCGACCTGAGCGTGCAGGGCATCCTTGATGCGCTGGTCACCGTGGCCAAGAATCATGGGGCCCCAGGAACCGATGTAATCGATGTAGCGCTGGTTGTCTTCGTCGTACAGGTAGGCGCCCTGGGCGTGCTTGAAGAAAATGGGCGTACCACCGACACCGCGAAACGCCCGGACCGGAGAATTCACGCCACCGGGGATGTATTTCTGAGCCTGTTCGAACAGGGTTTCGGAGTGCGTCATGGATCTGGGCTCCTGTTATTCGGGAATTGAAAAAAGTGGGTGATGGCTTGCGAACAAGCGCTCGAAGGCTTTGGCTCGCAGCTCAATCTCGTCGGCAGTACCGCCAAACAGGCCACCAACCACGGCAAGCATATCGGCCCCGGCGCGGATTAGTGGTTCTGCGTTTTCTGCGGTGACGCCGCCAATGGCCGTCAGTGGGCGCCCGAAACTCTTGGCTTCGGTTAACACGCTTGGGGCTGCAGCCGGTGCTCCGGGTTTGGTCGAAGACGTATAAAAGCGCCCGAAGGCCAGGTAGTCGGCGCCTGCTTCCAGCCCGGTGCGCGCCAAAGCCAGATCGGCGTGGCACGTTATGCCGATAATCGCCTCCTCGCCGAGAAGCGCGCGGGCAGCTGCCAGTGAGCCGTCGGTTTGCCCCATATGGACGCCGGCAGCGCCCACACGTTTTGCCAGATCCGGGTCGTCGTTGATCAGCAACGGCACACCGGCATTCCGGCAAACAGCTTGCAGGTCATTTGCCTGGGCAAGTCGTACCGCCATGGGCGCATGTTTCTCGCGATATTGTACTATGACGGCACCACCGCGAAGCGCTGCCTCGACCGATTCGATCAGTGTTTCGGGTGGCGTGAGCACGCTGTCGGTGATTGCGTAGAGGCCCGGACGAAGCCCCTTGCTCATCGTTCCCACAGAATCCCTCGGTCCGGTACCGGTTGGCCTTTGCCAACGTCCAACGCGTGGAGTATAGCGCGATGGACGTAGTTCTGGGCCTGCGAGATGGCCGCGCGTGGAGAGAGGCCCGAGGCCCTTCCGGCCGCAATGGCCGCGGCCAGCGTGCAGCCCGTGCCATGGTACTCGCCGCCGATACGTTCGACCTCCCATCGCATGGGGTCAGGTGCGTGATTGTAGAGGGTGTTGATAATGTGAACGCCGGTACCGTGCCCGCCGGTGGCCAATACCGATTCGCACCCGCTTTCCAACAGGTTGTTGGCAGCCTGGTCCGGGTTATCGCTGCCCCCGAGCATCGCCAGTTCAATACCGTTTGGCGTAATCATTTCTGCCAGGGGAAACAGCTTCTCTTTCATGGCGCTAACCAGCTCGTCATCGGCCAGGTCGCCGCCACCCGCAGCTTTGATCACCGGATCGGTAATCACGGGTACGCCTGGGTGTTCACGGATGAAATCCACCAGCACATCCACCACTGCCGCATTGCCCAGGGCGCCGGTTTTGATGGCGTGAATGGGGGTATCGTCAGCAAGGCACCGGAGCTGCTGGCGAATCAGCTCGGCGGAGACCGGCTCGGCGCCATAAACGTTGCGCGTATCCTGAACCGTGAGGCAGGACAGAACGGGCAAGGGGTGGCAGCCCAGCGAGGTGACTGCCTGAATGTCGGCCTGGATGCCGGCGCCGCCGGAGGGGTCGAGGCCGGAAAGAATCAGAACCTGGGGTCGGGTATAGCGTTTAATGACTCAGCTCCTCAAAACGGTTTGACAACAGCCAGGATGACGACGGCCAGAAGGATCAGGACCGGCAATTCATTGAACCAGCGGTAAAACACATGGCTTCTGGTGTTCTGGTCGTCCCGGAAGACCTTTACAAGGTGCCCGCAGTAAAAATGGTAAATGATCAGAATGGCCACCAGAAACAGCTTCGCATGCATCCAGCCCTGGCTGAAATAACCGGTTACATTGTAACTGATCAGCCAGACACCGAAGACGACGGTTGCGATCATCGAAGGTGTGGTAATGCCCCGGTACAGCTTCCGCTCCATGATCTTGAAACGTTCACGGCCGGGCTCGTCCTCGCAAGCCGCATGGTAGACGAACAGTCTGGGCAGATAGAAGATGCCGGCGAACCAGCACACCAGTGAAATAATATGGAAGGCTTTCACCCACAGCATTCGTCAGCTCCGTCGGTATTGGTAGTAACTCTCGATATCGGCTTTCAGAACCACGCCATAAACGCGTTGGATCATTGGCGCCACGTGACGTTGTACGTAAAGGGCCTCGGCATTGGTTGCATCGAACTGGTCCAGGGCCTCCTCCAGAGTGGCCTGGTACTGCACCGGGGCAACGTCACGACGATTGGCGGGAATGTCCATCAGGTCAATGGACTCCGGTGGTTCGATTTCCTCGTCGGCCACCAGTTTTTCCGTGTCTTCCAGATATCTCGCCAGGTCGACAGCCGGTAACAGTGCCGTGGGTCCGCTGCTGCCCTCAACCACCAGCCACTTTGGTTCCGATTTCAGGACCTTACGTGCCTCTTCCACCGTCAAGTGTCGTTCAGTACGCAGGATGCTGCGATCCATGATGGCGCCGACCGACACCCGGCGCAGGGCCTGGATCACGGGAGAATTCTGGTAGCTCAGCCCCTGGTTCTTGAGAATGGTGAGGAACAGCGATTTCTTGCCGAAGGCCTCGCTGGTCACCAGGCTCGACGTGGTAATAATCAGCATGCCCGGAAGGATGATGTTGGGGTTCCGCGTGAGTTCCATGAGTGCCATCAGGGCGGCGAGTGGTGCCTGGAGCACGGCACCCATCATGGCACCCATTCCGAGCATCGCGTAAAAGCCAACCGACGAGGCGTGTTCCGGCAAAATCTGTGCGCCGATCAGGCCCATGGCGCCGCCCAGAGTTGCCCCCATGAACAGCGTCGGGCCAATCACGCCGCTTGGCATGCCCAGGCCGATGGAAAGCGAGGTAATGACCAGCTTGGCGGCGCCAGCACCCAGCAATAGCCAGAACGCCAGCTCACCGTTAATGGTTTCGTTGACGGTGTCGTACCCGATACCCATGGTTTCCGGAATGAAAATGGCGAAGGGCACCATCAGAAGGCCCGCAATGGTAATGCGCAACAAAACCGGACGGTGGTGGTGCTTGCCCATTGTGTCCACCAACTGGATAAACAGCGCGGCGGCGATGCCGATAATGACGGCAATGGCCAGTATCCAGGGGATCTCCATCAGCGAGTTCATGGTCAGCGCCGGCACGCTGAAGGCCGGTTCAGCGCCATACACTGCCTGAGTCACAATCGCTGCGCTCACGGCCGCCAGAATGATTGGCGTGAAACCCGCAATGGTGTATTCCATCATCACCACTTCCATGGCGAAAATAACCCCGGAGATCGGCGTGTTGAACGACGCTGAAATGGCCGCCGCACAGCCGCAGGCCACGAGCGTCCGGATGCTGTTGTTCGGCAGGCGCATCCATTGTCCCATCAGACTCGAGAAGGCGGCACCCAGGTGCACTGCCGGCCCCTCGCGCCCCGCCGATTGGCCGCTGACCACCGTGGCCACCCCCGAGATAAACTGCACCAGGGCGCTACGCATGGAAATGTAGCCCTGGTGGTAGTTCAAACGCTCCATAACGTGAACGATCCCGACCTTGCGGTCGTGGGTAGCCAGCCGATGCATCAGCAAGCCCAGCCCCAGGGCGCCGGCCAGGGGGAGAAGCCCCCGGGTCAGCAGGTCCAGTTCCTCGAAGGATTCGGAACCCTCTCCCGGCAGGAAATGTTCGAGCGGCCACTCGATGGCCAGGCGGAATACGAGTATGACGCCTCCGGTAAACAGCCCGGAGAGAAGGCCGAGCACGGCCAGTTGCGGTAATGCGTCAACACCGGACAATCGGCGCCGGAAAACGGGAATCAGATGCTCGGTAATCTGGTGCCAGATTTTCTGCATGAGGCCAGAGTTCCGGTGGATTTGGATGGACGGTCAGAAAGATTCTGACAACATTGTAACGGTCGCCTTGAGGGCTGCAATAAGTCATTGGTTTATCATGGTAGACTACGGCGTCAAAGCTATTAATTCTGATACGACGTCGCTGGAGAAGATGGTGATTAAAGTAGGCATCGTTGGTGGCACCGGTTACACCGGTGTGGAACTGCTGAGAATCCTTGCGGTTCACCCTGAAGTTTCGGTCAGCTGTATTACCTCCCGGTCTGAGGCGGGCATGCCGGTAGCGGACATGTACCCGAATTTGCGTGGCCACTATGACCTGGCGTTTTCCGAGCCGGATGTAGCCGTGCTTGGAGCCTGCGACCTGGTTTTCTTCGCCACGCCTCATGGTGTGGCCATGCGAATGGTTCCGGAACTGATGTCGGCCGGCGTGCGTGTGGTGGATCTTTCTGCGGATTTCCGGCTTAAGGATCTTGATGTTTGGGCCAACTGGTATGGGATGGCTCATGAAAGTCCGGAATGGGCTGAAAAGGCGGTTTATGGTTTGCCGGAGGTGGTGCGAGATGAAATCCGGACAGCCCAGTTGGTTGCCAACCCCGGTTGTTATCCTACAGCGGTTCAGCTGGGCTTCCTCCCATTGCTGGAGCAGGGGCTGGTGGATCCTGCCCGGCTGATCGCGGACGCCAAATCCGGCGCCAGCGGCGCAGGCCGGCAGGGCAAGATTGGTATGCTGCATGGTGAGATTGGTGAAAGCTTCAAGGCCTATGGCGCCTCAGGGCATCGCCATCTGCCAGAGATTCGCCAGGGTCTGTCCGGGGCGGCCGGAGGTGATGTGGGCGTAACCTTCGTTCCCCATCTGATTCCAATGATCCGCGGTATCGAGGCGACGCTGTACGCGGAGCTGAAGAACCCGGCCGATTTTGATCGGCTGCAGACGTTGTTCGAGGAGCGCTTTGCGGACGAGCCGTTTGTCGATGTCATGCCGTTTGGTAGCCATCCGGAGACCCGAAGTGTGCGCGGGGCAAACCAGTGTCGTATGGCGCTGCACAGACAGGAGCTTAGCAACATCGTGATTGTCTCTTCTGTCATCGATAATCTGGTGAAAGGCGCAGCAGGGCAGGCGGTTCAGAATATGAACATCATGTTCGGCCTCAAAGAAACCATGGGGCTTGAAGCCCCGGCGCTGCTGCCTTGATGCCAAGGGAAAGATCGTGAGCGAACAGCGAAAGCCGGCTGAAGAGTATGTCGTTATTCGCCATCGTCCCGGGTATCGCCTGCGCAGAACGGCCATCCTGCTGATTTTTACCGTTGTTGCGGCAATCGCCGGATATGCAACCGGCCTGGCTCAGGGTGGTTTCCGGTTTTCCAGCGCTGAGGAGTCAAACCAGGTGTTGGAGGATGAAGTCGAGGCCCTGCGAGAGGATTATCGCAAGGCCAGGCAACAGCTGATCAACCTGGAGCGAGGACGGGTCATAGATGAGCAGGCCCTGAATCAGGCTCGCAAAACCATTGTCGAGCTGGAAACCCGGATTGTGTCACTGCAATCTGACCTGACATTTTATAAAAATATCATGGCGCCATCGGAGACCAGCAAAGGCCTCCAGGTTGACAGTTTCACGCTGGTTCCGACCCGTAATCGTGACAGCTACGACTTCAAGTTGGTGCTGACCCAGGTCGGCAACAACAAGAGCTACATTTCAGGTGTCGTAGCGGTCAATGTCATCGGTTTGCGTGATGAAGAGAAAGAGGTCATCGCTCTGCGCGACCTTTCGGAGGACATAGCCGATCTCGGCGTGAAATTCCGTTTCCGGTATTTTCAGGACGTCGAAGGTTCCCTGAAACTGCCGGAAGAATTTGAGCCGCTGGAAATCCAGGTGGTAGCCCAGGCGGAAGGAAGAAAATCCTCGCAAGCCGAGCGCACCTTTAACTGGGACGATTTAACGGAGAACTGACATGCTTGGCAAGAAAAAGCAGAAGCCGCGCCGGCCCACTGGCCACTTTGACACACTTATTTCCTCACGAACGACTGTGGAAGGCGATGTGCATTTCAGCGGTGGGCTTCATGTGGATGGCCGAATTCGCGGGAAGGTGGTTGCCGATGAGGGCACAGATGCAGTACTGAGGGTCTCGGAGGTGGGCGAAGTGACGGGCGACATCAACGCGCCTCACGTCATCATCAACGGTACGGTAAATGGTGATGTCTACGCATCGGCACATCTTGATTTGGCGGAAAAAGCGGCCATCAATGGCAGCGTCTACTACAACCTGATCGAGATGGCGATGGGCGCCTCGGTGAACGGCAACCTGGTTCATCAGCGGGAGCCCGTCGGGCTGCTCTCCCAGGATGCCAAATCTGCCGGTGCCGGCCCTAAACAGGCTCCTGCTGGTGATCAAACAGCGGAGCCCGAGGAATCGGGCGATGGTGGAAAGTCCGAATAGTTGATTGTTTTAGTCGGGAATACCATAATCGCGAGAGTTGTTCACGATTATCCGGAGGCGAACTTGAGCGCAGTTCAGCAACAAATGGCGACACCGCTGTTCTTCAGTGACAATGCCGTTGCCAAAGTACGTGAGTTGATCGAGGAAGAGGAAAACCCCGAACTGAAACTTCGCGTCTTTGTCACAGGTGGTGGCTGCTCCGGATTTCAGTACGGCTTCTCGTTTGATGAAAACCAAGATGAAGAAGACACCGTGATCGAGCGTGATGGCGTGTTCCTGCTGGTTGATCCTATGAGTTACCAGTATCTGGTGGGCGCCACGATTGATTATCAGGAAGGCCTGCAAGGGGCACAGTTCGTGGTCCAGAACCCCAATGCCAGCTCCACTTGCGGCTGCGGCAGTTCCTTCTCCATTTGATCCGGAAAACGTCAGGCGGGGTAGATGGCGCCCAGAATGCGTGGCCCGGCTGCTCCGGTGACTTCCGGGAGATTCCCGGGTTTTCCTTCCAGCGCCTGTTTTGCCAGCCATGCAAATGCCACAGGCTCTACCATCTGCGGGTCTAGCCCCAGTTCCGAGGTCAGTGAAAGTTGGGCCTCGGGCAGTGCCTTACCCAGCTCTTCCATCAAAAGCGGATTTCGCGCCCCGCCTCCGCAAACGTAAACCCGAAGGCCCCTGGTCTCAGGCAGTTGGTCGACGACGCTCGTAACGGTCAGTTGCAGCAATGTCCTTTGAATATCTTCCGCTGGAATCTCCGGATGGCGACCTACCAGTGTTCTGACCCAATCAAGATTGAACCTTTCTTTCCCGGTGCTCTTCGGGGGCGTCTTCGAAAAGTAGGCATCAGAGAGCATGTCTTCGAGAAGTTCCTGGTTGACCGAGCCCTCGAGGGCCCAATGGCCATCGCTGTCAAAAGGAAGTCCTGTCTGGTCCAGGCACCATGCGTCCATCAGTGCATTGGCCGGGCCGGTGTCGAAGCCGGTGGCCGGCGTGTTTTCACTGGCGGGGAGCCAAGTGATGTTGGCGATGCCACCGAGATTCAGAATGCAGCGGTTTTCCGTATTCGAGCTGAAAAACGCCTTGTGGAAGGCAGGAACCAAGGGTGCCCCCTGGCCTTTCGCAGCCATATCCCTCCGCCGGAAGTCGGCGACCGTCGTGACGTTCGTAGCTTCGGCAACCACGGAGGGATTGCCAATCTGGATTGAAAAAGGAGCCGTGCCGGAGGGTTGGTGCCGTATGGTTTGTCCATGGCTGCCAATGGCGCGAATCGCGGTTGGGTCAAAACCGGACTTTTGGATGACTTCGTTCGCGGCCTCGGAAAACAGCGTCCCGACGAGGGTGTCCAGCTCACCGACCTCGTCCGGTGCAGCCTGATTCTGGCTGGCAGCAAGCAGGCGATGGCGAATCTGGTCGGGGTAGGGAGTGGTATGCGAGGCGTGAATCGTTACGGTGTTGTTCTGAAAAGACACCAGCACGGCATCAATACCATCCATGCTGGTGCCCGACATCAAACCTATCCAGGCTTCCATTCTGCGTTCAGTCGTCTGAAGCCAGTGCGAGTTGCTGGTAGCTCTCGCGGAAAACGTCAAATTGGGCGATGCGTTGCTCTGTGAACTGCTTGAATCGGGCCATTTCGGAGGACGGAATGGGTTTGGCATCCGGCAGCTTGACGGTGCGCGAGTTGCGCGGCGACCCGTTCAGCCTGAACTCGTAGTGCAGGTGCGGACCAGTGACCATGCCGGAGGAGCCGACGTGGCCGATAGTCTGGCCCTGCTTGACCCGTGTACCGTTCTTGATACCTTTGCCCAGGCGGCTCATGTGGGCATACAGGGTGGTGATGTTGTCACCATGCTGGAGGATAACGGTTCGCCCGTAGCCACCTTTCCAGCCGGCAAATTTAACCCGCCCTGAACCTGCAGCCTTGATGGGCGTTCCGGGAGGCGCCGCGTAGTCGGTACCTTCGTGCGGGCGGACAACGTCCAGCACTGGATGTCGGCGCTGCAGATTAAAGGGAGAGGAAACCCGGGCATTAATCGGGGTCCGCAGGAAGGCTTTGCGCATGCTTTTGCCGTCCGGCGCGTAGTAATCGGCATCGCCATTGCTGTCGGTGTAGAGCAGGGCGAGGTTTTCTTCGCCACGGTTAACAAATCGGGCAGACAGGATTCGACCGGTATCGAATTTCTCGCCGTCCAGGTAGAGCTCTTCGTAAACCACTTCGAACTGGTCGCCCTTGCGGACATCGTAGACGAAGTCGATATCCCAGCCGAAGATACCGGCCAGCTCCATTGTCAAACGGTCATTTAGGCCGGCTTCCCGTGCAGCCAGATAAAGAGAGCCGTCAATGGTGCCTGATGCGAAAGCCGGTCGTGCCTCCGGTTTGCGAATTTCGGTCTCGCCGGTAAAGCTCTCACCGTTCTTTTTAATCTTCAGGGTTTCCAGGCGATTTCTTTGCAGATCAATCGCTGCAAGTGAGCCGTCATCGGTTGTTGCAAAGCGAATAGTCTCGCCCGCGTAGAGGCGCTGCAGCTTGTCTGCCTCGCCATCACCGTGAATAACAGAAAGCATGATGCCGTCATTGAAGCCCGCCTTCTTGAACAGGGAAGAAAGGGTGTCGCCGGACTTGATCGCGAAGGTTTGCCAGTCGAATTCGGGCTGCTTCGGAGCGGCAGTCTGTTCCGGCTCTGCAACGCTTACCTGTTTGCTGGCTTCTACAGCCATTTCTGGCGCGGATGCTTCCGGCTGGGTTTCTTTGGCTGCACCGGCTGGCGGTGTTGCTTCCACAGTTGCTGCGCCGGTTTCGGAAACAGTGCCCTGCTCCAGATCCAGGGAGTAGGACATCCGCTTTGCTTCAACGTTGCTGCTGGGGCTCATAAGAATGGCAGCGGTAACAACAACCGTGGCCGCAGCAGCAATGGTAATGTGAGTTTTGGGAAACATTTTTAGCACGTATCGCACCCGTTTTAATCGGCATTACGGCAGCTTGTACTACCTAATTAAAGCTGTTGTTCAAGTATAGTCCAACAGATTACCGTATAAAATGCATGCGGGACAGCGTGGAACATTACGGTTACTGTTCCATCCTCCGGATTTCTTTCGACAGCGTTGTTATAATACGCCGCCCTGTAAACTCGGTGTTGGTCAATTTCTGGTCAGCTAACTTTAACAGGGGAACAGGTAACTCACAGATTTCTTTTGTTGAACTCTGTAACTGGCAGAATTTTTTTCAGGATCAAAGCGGGGACGTGTTGTTCATGGCATCCATTGATGAAGCGTTGGCGATAATCAAGCGAGGCGTAGACGAGCTCATTCCGGAAGATGAGCTTATCGAGAAATTGAAAGAAGGTCGTCCGCTCCGGATCAAGGCCGGTTTCGATCCCACTGCGCCTGACCTTCATCTTGGTCACACCGTTCTAATTAACAAGCTTCGTCAGTTCCAGGATCTGGGGCACGAAGTGATGTTTCTGATCGGTGATTTCACCGGGATGATCGGTGATCCGACCGGCAAGAGTGCAACGCGTCCTCCTTTAACAGAGCAGCAGGTCGCCGAGAACGCGGTTAGCTATAAAGAGCAGGTGTTCAAAATCCTGGATCCTGAAAAAACGCGCGTCATGTTCAATTCCGATTGGATGAGCAAGATGAGCGCTGCAGATATGATTAAGCTGGCGGGCCAGTATACCGTCGCCCGCATGCTTGAGCGGGATGATTTCACCAAGCGCTACCGGGCTGAGCAGGCGATCGCAATTCACGAGTTCCTCTACCCTTTGGTGCAGGGTTACGACTCAGTTGCCATGGAAGCTGATGTTGAATTGGGGGGTACCGATCAGAAGTTCAACCTCCTTATGGGTCGTATCCTGCAGAAGCACTATGGGCAGTCGCCTCAAGTGATCCTTACTATGCCAATTCTGGAAGGGCTTGATGGTGTTCAGAAGATGTCCAAGTCTCTGGGGAACTATGTGGGCGTCAACGACTCGCCTGGCGAAATGTATACCAAGCTGCTCTCCATGCCGGATGATCTCCTGTGGCGCTACTTTGAACTTTTGAGTTTCCGGCCGCTTGCCGAAGTGGAAGGCTTTCGTGAGGCTGTTGCTGGCGGAGCGAATCCCCAGGACTACAAAAAGCTGCTCGCGGAAGAGATCATTACCCGCTTTCACGATGAGGAGGCAGCCCGAACTGCTCACAAGTCCGCCGGTAACCGGGTGGCGCTCGGCGAGATCCCTGATAATGTGCCGACTGTTGAGGTGTCATTGGAGGGGCAGGCCGAGATTCCGATGGCGGCAGTGCTTCGCCTCGCCGGTTTGGTAAAGAACGGAGCGGCGGCCCGTGATGTCCTGGGGCGCGGTGCGGTATTTGTCGACGGTCAGCAATTCGAAGGTGATCGGAGGTTTGTAGAGGGTGATGATTGTGTAATCCAGGCGGGCAAGAAGAAGATCGCCCGCGTCCTGATTACTGCGTGATCGATTTTGGGCGATTTTGAGTTTTTTTCAGAATCGCCGTTGACACCCCCGGGCAGGTCTGTAGAATGCGCATCTCCTTCGAGGGGCAAGCCACTTAAGCGGCTCCGAATTCGAAGGGCAACTGCTTGAAAGTTTTGAAGAAATTGAGTTTTAAAATTCTTCAGAAAGCAGTTGACAGGCAAGCAATTCATTGTAGAATGCGCGCCTCGAAATAAGCAGTAAGCCGGGTGGTTTTTCGGCGCTTTCCGGGGACGGAAAACATCGAAAAATAAACGGTTGACAAGGCGGCGGAACGATGTAGAATACGCGGCCTTGATTGAGCAACAGCTCAAACGCTCTTTAAAAAGTTGACCAAGTAATTCGTGTGGGCGCTGGCCGAGGTATTTCGGATATGAAATATCAGGACAGTGACTCGTCGAAATTGAGTTTTGTCTTGAGCAAGAATTGCGATCTTCGGATTGCTATATGATTTAAACTGAAGAGTTTGATCATGGCTCAGATTGAACGCTGGCGGCAGGCTTAACACATGCAAGTCGAGCGGTAACAGGGGGTGCTTGCACCCCGCTGACGAGCGGCGGACGGGTGAGTAATGCATAGGAAACTGCCCAGTAGTGGGGGATAGCCCGGGGAAACCCGGATTAATACCGCGTACGCCCTTCGGGGGAAAGCAGGGGATCTTCGGACCTTGCGCTATTGGATGTGCCTATGTCGGATTAGCTAGTTGGTGGGGTAAAGGCCTACCAAGGCGACGATCCGTAGCTGGTCTGAGAGGATGATCAGCCACATCGGGACTGAGACACGGCCCGAACTCCTACGGGAGGCAGCAGTGGGGAATATTGGACAATGGGGGCAACCCTGATCCAGCCATGCCGCGTGTGTGAAGAAGGCTTTCGGGTTGTAAAGCACTTTCAGTGAGGAGGAAAAGTTGGTCGTTAATACCGGCCAGCCTTGACGTTACTCACAGAAGAAGCACCGGCTAACTCCGTGCCAGCAGCCGCGGTAATACGGAGGGTGCAAGCGTTAATCGGAATTACTGGGCGTAAAGCGCGCGTAGGTGGTTTGATAAGCGAGATGTGAAAGCCCCGGGCTTAACCTGGGAACGGCATTTCGAACTGTCAGGCTAGAGTATGGTAGAGGAGTGTGGAATTTCCTGTGTAGCGGTGAAATGCGTAGATATAGGAAGGAACACCAGTGGCGAAGGCGGCACTCTGGACCAATACTGACACTGAGGTGCGAAAGCGTGGGGAGCAAACAGGATTAGATACCCTGGTAGTCCACGCCGTAAACGATGTCTACTAGCCGTTGGGACTCTTGAAGTCTTAGTGGCGCAGCTAACGCACTAAGTAGACCGCCTGGGGAGTACGGCCGCAAGGTTAAAACTCAAATGAATTGACGGGGGCCCGCACAAGCGGTGGAGCATGTGGTTTAATTCGACGCAACGCGAAGAACCTTACCTGGCCTTGACATGCAGAGAACTTTCCAGAGATGGATTGGTGCCTTCGGGAACTCTGACACAGGTGCTGCATGGCCGTCGTCAGCTCGTGTCGTGAGATGTTGGGTTAAGTCCCGTAACGAGCGCAACCCCTATCCCTAGTTGCTAGCAGTTCGGCTGAGAACTCTAGGGAGACTGCCGGTGACAAACCGGAGGAAGGTGGGGATGACGTCAGGTCATCATGGCCCTTACGGCCAGGGCTACACACGTGCTACAATGGCGCGCACAGAGGGCTGCAAACCCGCGAGGGGGAGCCAATCTCACAAAACGCGTCGTAGTCCGGATCGCAGTCTGCAACTCGACTGCGTGAAGTCGGAATCGCTAGTAATCGTGAATCAGAATGTCACGGTGAATACGTTCCCGGGCCTTGTACACACCGCCCGTCACACCATGGGAGTGGATTGCACCAGAAGTGGTTAGTCTAACCTTCGGGAGGACGATCACCACGGTGTGGTTCATGACTGGGGTGAAGTCGTAACAAGGTAGCCGTAGGGGAACCTGCGGCTGGATCACCTCCTTAAACGAAGCCGAACGCTTCGGTCAGAGTCCACACGAATTACTTGGTTGGCTGAATAAAGAGAGCAGATGGGTCGTTGCAGGCCCGTGTTTTTGGGTCTGTAGCTCAGGTGGTTAGAGCGCACCCCTGATAAGGGTGAGGTCGGTGGTTCAAGTCCACCCAGACCCACCAGAATTTCACTGCTCGTCGTTGTCAAAGCACTTGCATAGCAGGCTATGCGGCGCACTTTGACGCCTAGATCAGCAAAATCCTGGTCTTGGAGACGATAGCAGAGCGCAGGACAGATTACGTTAATCTAGGCGCAGCTTGAATGAGTGAAGGAGTGACCCTCGATGGGTCATGACTGATGCGAATGAATGCTGCAACGACGAGTAACGGAAGCTGGACAAGTTCTGGGGCTATAGCTCAGCTGGGAGAGCGCCTGCCTTGCACGCAGGAGGTCGGCAGTTCGATCCTGCCTAGCTCCACCAAATTACTGACTAACTCCGGTTAGCAGTGTGCAGAAACAAGCTTTTCAGTTGTGTGACTCGATTGCGAGTTGTAGCTGAAGATCTTCTTTCTGATCACTGGGTCAGATTTGCTCTTTAACAAATTGGACGAGATAGAACACGAAGATATTTCTCTCATTATCTCCGAGAGGAATATGTTCAAAGTGATAGCGATTTCAAGCGTTATCCGGTGTTGTCGTTGAAGTGGTTGTTCTATTGCTTCAAGTGGCTGTCTCGAATAAACCTCTGAATCAGGCTTGCCTGGTGATGGGTGTGGATTCGTGATCAGTTGTCTTGGGGTTATATAGTCAAGCAACTAAGCGCATACGGTGGATGCCTTGGCAGTCAGAGGCGATGAAAGACGTGGAAGCCTGCGATAAGGCTCGGGGAGCTGGCAAACAAGCTGTGATCCGGGCATCTCTGAATGGGGAAACCCACCGACTTTCGGGTCGGTACCTTACACTGAATCCATAGGTGTAAGGGGCGAACCGGGGGAACTGAAACATCTAAGTACCCCGAGGAAAAGAAATCAACCGAGATTCCCTAAGTAGCGGCGAGCGAACGGGGACTAGCCCTTAAGCTAGACAACTGGTAGGAGAAGGCTCTGGAAAGTGCCGCCATAGTGGGTGATAGCCCCGTATCCGAAACCTGAGTCTGGTGAAATCGAGTAGGACGGGACACGTGATATCCTGTCTGAACATGGGGGGACCATCCTCCAAGGCTAAATACTCCTGACTGACCGATAGTGAACCAGTACCGTGAGGGAAAGGCGAAAAGAACCCCTGTGAGGGGAGTGAAATAGATCCTGAAACCGTATGCGTACAAGCAGTCGGAGCGGACTTGTTCCGTGACGGCGTACCTTTTGTATAATGGGTCAGCGACTTATGTTCAGTGGCGAGGTTAACCGTTTAGGGGAGCCGTAGGGAAACCGAGTCTGAATAGGGCGATTTAGTCGCTGGGCATAGACCCGAAACCGGGCGATCTATCCATGAGCAGGTTGAAGGTGCCGTAACAGGCACTGGAGGACCGAACCCACTGTCGTTGAAAAGCCAGGGGATGACTTGTGGATCGGAGTGAAAGGCTAATCAAGCCCGGAGATAGCTGGTTCTCCCCGAAAGCTATTTAGGTAGCGCCTCGGACGAATACCACAGGGGGTAGAGCACTGTTTCGGCTAGGGGGTCATCCCGACTTACCAACCCGATGCAAACTCCGAATACCTGTGAGTACTATCCGGGAGACACACGGCGGGTGCTAACGTCCGTCGTGAAGAGGGAAACAACCCAGACCGCCAGCTAAGGTCCCCAAGTACCAGTTAAGTGGGAAACGATGTGGGAAGGCTCAGACAGCTAGGAGGTTGGCTTAGAAGCAGCCATCCTTTAAAGAAAGCGTAATAGCTCACTAGTCGAGTCGGCCTGCGCGGAAGATGTAACGGGGCTCAAACTGGTCACCGAAGCTGCGGCTGCATACGTTGTATGCGGGGTAGGGGAGCGTTCTGTAAGCCTGCGAAGGTGTGTTGAGAAGCATGCTGGAGGTATCAGAAGTGCGAATGCTGACATGAGTAACGACAATGCGGGTGAAAAACCCGCACGCCGGAAGACCAAGGGTTCCTGCGCAACGCTAATCGGCGCAGGGTGAGTCGGCCCCTAAGGCGAGACCGAAAGGTGTAGTCGATGGGAAACGGGTTAATATTCCCGTACCTTGGATAGCTGCGATGGAGAGACGGAGAAGGCTAGGTGAGCCGGGCGACGGTTGTCCCGGTTTAAGCGAGTAGGGAGTGGACTTAGGCAAATCCGGGTCCACAATCCTGAGACGTGACGACGACTGCTCATAGAGCGGGAAGTCATTGATGCCATGCTTCCAGGAAAATCTTCTAAGCTTCAGGCTATTCGAGACCGTACCCCAAACCGACACAGGTGGTCAGGTAGAGAATACCAAGGCGCTTGAGAGAACTCGGGTAAAGGAACTAGGCAAAATGGTGCCGTAACTTCGGGAGAAGGCACGCTGGCAGTAAGTGAAGCCCCTGCGGGTGGAGCTGAGACCAGTCGAAGATACCAGGCCCCTGCGACTGTTTATTAAAAACACAGCACTGTGCAAACACGAAAGTGGACGTATACGGTGTGACGCCTGCCCGGTGCCGGAAGGTTAATTGATGGGGTTAGCGCTTGCGCGAAGCTCTTGATCGAAGCCCCGGTAAACGGCGGCCGTAACTATAACGGTCCTAAGGTAGCGAAATTCCTTGTCGGGTAAGTTCCGACCTGCACGAATGGCGTAACGATGGGGGCGCTGTCTCTACCCGAGACTCAGTGAAATTGAAATCGCCGTGAAGATGCGGTGTATCCGCGGCTAGACGGAAAGACCCCGTGAACCTTTACTATAGCTTCACAGTGAACTTTGAGCATGTTTGTGTAGGATAGCTGGGAGGCTTTGAAGTGGGAACGCCAGTTCTCATGGAGCCAACCTTGAAATACCAGCCTGACATGTTTGAGGTTCTAACTTGGTCCCCTTATCGGGGATGAGGACACTGTGTGGTGGGTAGTTTGACTGGGGCGGTCTCCTCCCAAAGCGTAACGGAGGAGCACAAAGGTGGGCTAAGCATGGTCGGACATCATGCGGTTAGTGTAATGGCACAAGCCCGCTTAACTGCGAGACAGACACGTCGAGCAGGTACGAAAGTAGGTCATAGTGATCCGGTGGTTCTGTATGGAAGGGCCATCGCTCAACGGATAAAAGGTACTCCGGGGATAACAGGCTGATACCGCCCAAGAGTTCACATCGACGGCGGTGTTTGGCACCTCGATGTCGGCTCATCACATCCTGGGGCTGAAGCCGGTCCCAAGGGTATGGCTGTTCGCCATTTAAAGTGGTACGCGAGCTGGGTTTAGAACGTCGTGAGACAGTTCGGTCCCTATCTGCCGTGGACGTTGGAGATTTGAGGAAAGCTGCTCCTAGTACGAGAGGACCGGAGTGGACGAACCTCTGGTGTTCGGGTTGTGACGCCAGTCGCATTGCCCGGTAGCTATGTTCGGACAGGATAACCGCTGAAAGCATCTAAGCGGGAAGCCCCTTCCAAGATGAGATCTCCCTGGACCCTCGAGGTCCCTGAAGAGCCGTTCAAGACCAGGACGTTGATAGGTCGGGTGTGTAAGCGCTGCGAGGCGTTGAGCTAACCGATACTAATTGCTCGTGCGGCTTGACTATATAACACCCAAGACAATTGCGGATAATGCAGAGCCTAACCGCTCAAACGAAATCAACATCACTCAGTTCTATCCCGTCCCCCAGTGATCAACCGTTTTGCCTGACGACCATAGCGGTCTGGAACCACCTGATCCCATCCCGAACTCAGAAGTGAAACAGACCAGCGCCGATGGTAGTGTGGCGTTGCCCATGTGAGAGTAGGTCATCGTCAGGCTCCTAACACCTAAAACCCCAGCATCCTCGATGCTGGGGTTTTTTATTGCCTGAAATCTGAGAAATCCCAAAACCATGACGCTGCGCACAGTGACAACGTGTAACCAGCGTTAAACTTCTGTAAAAGAACTGGCGAAAACAACACCAAAAACCGAAGCCAGCCTCAGAGACGCTCATCAGTCATCTTTTAATCAGCCGCCAACAATAAGAAGCGGCAGCGGTGAGATGTGACTATGAGTAGAACAATTTCCTCGCTTCTCCTCCTGCCTTTACTGGCCTCGGGGGTCAACGCCGATTTGCGCCCGATTTCAGACCAACAGATGTCTGAAGTTGCAGGGCAGGCTTTTGTATCCGTTGATCGCCAGTACCATCCTGATGCCAACGACAATACCGCCTATACCCGGGTCAATCTTGGAATGGACATTGAAATCCAGACCAACGTAGATGTCCTGGAAATGGGGCGTTACGACCGGGAAGGTGAAAAGCCGGGCACCTCGGACGTCTATATTGAAGATTTTGCCCTTGGTTATATCAATAATCAGGCCTATTTTGACGCGAACCCCGAAGCCCCCAGGCAGCGAAAGGCTAACGGCAGCGCTTATGGCGAGGGTGAGATAGTCCCTTTCCACATCCAGAATCCCTTCCTGGAATTCGCCTTTGATGAAGACACCGATGAAGTGGTCGGCTTTCGGCTTGGTTTCGGCGAATCCATGGGCGTTCTCTCAGGGAAGATCGAAACCCTGACCGGTAATGTGAACGTGGATATTATTGATCGAGGTGAGGGGCTCTCAGAGGCAAATTCCTCCGGGAATCTGTTTGATCAACTGATTGTTCTCCTGACGCCACTCCTTGAGGGTGGTAGTCCGCTCTCCACCAAAGCCGAGTTGGTTTATGGAGCAGAGGGCGATCCAAACATTGGCGAGCTGGATCCCATAAGAGCCGAATACATTGGCATTCCGAACGGTGAGCGATTCGTGCTTGAAGGCGCCAGTGGATTTACCCGTTGGTCGGTACAGAACCTGATCGGCTGGGGATCGAGCTCCCGGATTGAAGTTCCTGACTGTTCCTTTTTCAGCTGTTCCGGGGGAGACATTTATGTCTACGCCCAGGATTGCCTTGTCCTGGGGATCGACTCCTGCTTCGACCTGGATATCTACAACAGCTTCCCCGTGGGCGAAGTCGGTGAGGTCAACGGCGAAAGGCGAATCACCGGCCCGGCTGATGGCGCCTTCATTTCCTTCCAGACCAAGGATCTGGAATGGTTGAAAGATGTAAAGAAAACAGACTTCACGCCCGAGGATTTCATCAGGGCAACCTCGGGTGCATTCTTCAATATCCCAAACGGAGCGACTGAGGTGAATCTCAACGAGGCGCTCTATGGCACCCAGCGTTACCGTACCGAGTACATCGACCGCGGCAAAGGCCTGTTCTGAGGAGCGCTTTATGACATGGTTCAGTTCCAGACAGTTCTTGTTTCCGTATTTCCTCTTCTTACAGTTTGGAGCGTACTGGTCATGCCTGGTTATGCCGAGGCAGAGCTTCAGGGCCTCTCGGAAACGGAAATGGCTGGAATTGACGGTGCTGGTATCGGCCTGGTCTTGGAGAATTTTAAATTTTCCCACGGAACAGACGAGCCGGATGCATCGGGTGAGCAGGCACGCATTTTTCGGATCGGAGGCATCAAGAGCACTGATGGTCGTGATGTCGATATAACGGTGAACCACCTCTATATCTCTGGCGCCAATAGCAACTATGGCCAGGCCTTGGGTCCGGTGAACCTTGGGCGGCTTCTTAACCCTTGGCGAATCGATGTTGTAGATGGCAACGAAATCGGCATCGCCAACAAGGCGGTTCTGGAGTTTGCGGCCAGTTCCAGGGTTTCTGCCGGCCAGGGCTACGATTGCATGGATTCCAGTGCCGGTTTAGGCAGCGGCACCTGTTCCAGTCGCCCGGCCACTGTGGATTACATTGGGGAACGTGCGGATATTGGTATGCAGATGAACGTCGCGGTGGGTGACGACCGGTCTGCCAACATCAATATTCACGCCAAGAGCGCTGTTATCGACGGAAGTTATCTGCGTCTCTGGGGGGACGACGATCGGCGCCAAATGGTTGGACAGTTCAAGCTCAATTTTTATTCTCCGGAATTGTCGATAAACGCCTGCGCACAGGATGGCTCCAGCTGTGGCTCACGAATTCTGATGAGTAATTTTGCGCTTGAGCTTGCAATTGGTAATCAGCTTCAGCCGGTTTTCTTCGATGTTGATGGTAGTGGAAACTTTGTGGTGGAGGTGGCCGCGATTCGGCGTCCTCAACCGGGCGAGATCGGTGCGGACGGCCTGAGAAGTAGCAGCGATGCTGAAGCCTGGGATTTCTACGAGTCCTATTACACCAATCCGGAATTCCGCAGCAATCTGAAGATCGGGAATTTCAGTGTAGGCGACCGTGATTTTGGCTCAGCCCGAGTCCAGGGCATGCTCATACAGCATCTGAATATAAAAACGAGGGATCTGAGCCAATGAAAGCCATCCTGTGCAGAACGTCTCTAGCCCTCGCTATTTTGCTGCTTGCTCCGCCGACCCTCGCGGAGCTCTCCCGACTTGGTGATGAAGCCCTTTCAGACATCTCGGGCCAAGGCGGGATCTATCTGTCCGGCGACATCAGTATCAACGAGATGGGTGGTCCCGTTGAGAACAGCTATTTCGGACGCTGTGACGATGCCGACAAAAAGTGCGGTGCCCGCTTTGCCTACCGCCTTAAAGACAATGGGGGTTGGATGGTCCTTGATGATATTCGCGGTAATTTCGCGTTTGAGGGGCTGACACTGCGGGTCCGCACCGTTGATTCCGGGTTCGGGGGTGATGGAGAGCAGTTCAACCGGGATGTTCTGGAACTGGGCTTGCCAAACACCGTCCGGTTCAATGACGTCCAATTCAATATCTCCGCCAGTAGTACAGCGCGGCCAACCGCCCCAGGGTTTCAACAGACGGACATATTCTCAGTGGATATGCGAGGAGAAGTTGTCATGGAAGGCAACCTGCTTGTGTTTCCTGCCGGTAATCCGTAATGGGCAAGAGGTTGATGATTATGTGGGCTCCGGACAGTAGCAGGCCATTTACCTTGACGGCTATCGGGTTGGCGTGCCTGATCAACGCCTCCTGGGGATTTGCCGATATGAAAAGCCTCGACGACACCGCGTTGGCCAACATCAGCGGTCAGAGTGGCTTGACCATGGAGCTGGACCTTGCCTTGACAGCAGATCGTTTGTCCTACTATGACGATGACAAAGGCATCCATCTGGAAGGCTTCCGGGTTGGTTCTGCCATCGATTCTGCAGGTCAGGCGTTTCATCTGGTTCGGATCGACATCGAGGACGATGCGTCCCTGAACCTTGATTACCTGGTCGAGGATCGGAGAGTGGAGTTCGGAGATATCCGCCTCGCCGGGGCGCCGGGAGTCAGTATGGGTGGCGTCTTTTTCGACCATACCCTGGAGGGATATCTGAACATCCGCCAAGGTGGTTCCGTTGGCGGGGCCGGCTATACGTTCGACTCGGCCTACACCATGACCGGCGGCCGCCTGGGTTATCGCACCAACGGTAATGAAGTGTTCCTGGATGATATCACCATGAACGTGGAGGCCCTGGGGGTAACGCTGGATGTCGTCGGCGACACCCTGGCCCTGGATGCGCCAAGGATTGTTGGTAACTGGGAGGTTGGCGCAATCCGTTACAGCAATAACCCCCTGAATCATGGCGTATCCGTGGATTCTGGCTCGGGTCAACTGCTACCCAGTTACGGTAGCCTGAGCGGTAGCTACGATCTTTCGTCCAGCACCGGCATTACCGCCGGCGGGCGCTCCGGGGAAGGCCTTCGCATCGATAACGAGACGGTTATTCACTCGGCGACCTTCCTCTATATGGATGACGGTAAGGCTCTGGCCCTCAGGGACATCACCGGAAGCTATCGAATCAACGACCTCAGGCTTGATGTGACAACCGACTGGAGGAATCGTCCGGCCCTTGCCCTGACCCTTGGCTCCCTGGCCGGGCAGTTTAATATCGGTGCCATTGAGGTTGGCGGCAGTGGGAGAAGCATCGGAGAGGTGAACGTCAGCTTTCTGCTTGAGGACCAGTTGTTCAATGGACGCAACTATTCCAATGCGGTCTATCTCCAGGGCGGTGGTCATCCGGATGCCGGCCCCCAGGGCTTGCGGCTCGCTACGGAATGGAGCTTGCGGCTTGCCGATTTCAGCTACACGGAAGACGGGAACAGGGTGATCTTCAGCGGCCTTCAGTCGTGGGGGCAGGGTGATGTTACGGTTAACGTGACTCGCAATGAGATGATCAATGGCACCCAGTTTTTCGATGGCCTGCGCATCGGGTTTGAGGATGTCCGGGCTGGATACCGGATCAACGGTCTGCGGGTGGGCAGTGAGGATGCTCCCTTGCAGGGTGGCACTGAGCTGCTGCTGGCGCTGGGCTTTTATCCTGCCTATGAGTTTGAACTGGATGGCCATATGACGCTTGGCCCCGGTGGTGCCTCGGGTGAGGGGATTACCATCAACTCGGATGTCCGGATTCATGATGGCAAGGCCGCCATTATCGCGGTGCCCTACGATCAGGGTAACGGCGAGGTTCCGCAGAAGGGGCTCTGGATCACCGAGCTGGATTATGATTCCCACGTTCGGGGCATGACAGTCGACGTCACGCAGGAGGGGCTTGCGATTGTCAAAAGCGAAGCCTGGAGCACCATGGACATCGGCAACCTGAGGATTGGTGACAAGGAATCAGGCCGGAGTTTTGGGCGATTCGTGGTCCAGAAATATGAAACCGGGAGCAGTATGACGATCGTGCCGGGAGGCGCCGGTGATGTCTGCGCCGGTGGCGTTGGTGACAGTCCATCGTCCTGTGTCAGCTCTGGAGGTGTCTGGGAAGCCCGGGGTGAGGAAGGGCTGACTGTGCGCCTGAAGCAGGTGTTTGCAAAGGCCGCCGGTGAGGACCGAAAAAACGCGCTGACCTGGGAAACCAACCGGGAAACCAATGGCGTTGGCGAAGCTGTGAATGGAACGGGCACGCGTCTGGTTCTGAACGATATCCATACCAGCGATGGCGGTGACTTCGATGGTGATGGCGTGGAAGACAATTCGTTTGGCCTGCGCACCGACCTTTCCGTGGATGTCTACCAGACCCGGGTCGTAAAAAAGACGGACGGTCCTGACGCTCTGGGCGTGGTTGGCAACCGGGGTGACGAGAAAATCATGGATGGCGCATCAGCTTCGGGTTATCGCTATGTGGCCAATCCGACCCTGCAGGAAGCCGAAAATCGCCCGCTGGGTTTTGCCGTGAAAGCGAGAAGTCAGTTCAAGGAGCTCTCCATCAATAACATTGATCTGGTCCACCCCGTTGGCGGAGCACAAACCGCGGTATACGGTGTGAAAATGCAGAACTTCGATATCAAGGCGAACCTCACCGCGACACCGATTCCCTGATCTGTCGGCAGCCAATTCGCAAAGGCAGGCTGCCGACTTTGTCTTTTTCCTTCCCCTGGTGTTTAATCCGGCCTTACCCACTCTCATGGCTGGATGCGTGTAATGAAATCCAAGGCACTTATAGAGCTGCTCAGTGACGGACAGGTCCATTCGGGAGCTGCGTTGGCCGAAAAACTCGGGGTCAGTCGCACGGCAATCTGGAAACAGATCCGTCGCGCAATGGACGAAGGTGCGGATATTGCCACGATCCGTGGGCGCGGCTACCAACTGGTGTCCCGGGTCGACTTGCTCGACCCTGCGGCAGTGCTTGATGGAATTGCCTCCGGGCGGGAAGAGGAACTGGCGCTGACCGTGCTTGATGAAGTGGATTCGACCAATGCCGAAGTGATCCGACAGATCACGGCCGGTACCCGGGGTATTCCGGTGGTCATGGCCGACTGCCAGACCTCCGGGCGCGGGCGACGTGGACGTGTGTGGCAGAGCCCTCGGGGTGAAAACCTGTATCTGAGCATGGGCCTGACGTTTCACGGTGGTTTCGGGGTACTGGACGGGTTGAGTCTCGTACTGGGGGTTGCGGTGGCCAATGCCCTGGAGCGACTGGGAGTGCCCGAGGTGGGGCTCAAATGGCCGAACGATATTTTTCTGCCCGACGGAAAGCTTGGCGGCATTCTCGTGGAGCTGCAGGGCGAACTCGAAGAGGGCGTTGTGCAAGTGATTGCCGGCATTGGTCTGAACGTTCACATGTCCCGGGCCGAGGGTGTCGATCAGCCCTGGAGCAGTCTTGCCAGGGCATGCCCGAACGTCGACTGGTCGCGGAATCAGATTGCCGGCGCCATTATCGATGCGGTTCTGGATGCGGTGCCCCTGTTTTCGGATGTCGGTTTCGCGGATTTCCGCGAGCCCTGGCAGCGAAGGGATATCTTTATGGGGAAGCCGCTTCAGGCTCGGGGTGGTGGTGTTGAAGGCGTCGGCTGTGGTATCGATGACGCGGGAAACTACCAGATACGGACCCAAACCGGGACTGTTCCGGTACGCGCAGGGGAAATCAGTCTGCGAGTGGTGTCATGAAGCTTTTTATTGATGCAGGCAATACCCGGTTGAAGTGGTGTCTGGATGACCAGGATTGCACTCTGGCAACAGGCACCGGATCACTGGAAGATGAGAACCCTTTGAGCTCAGCAGGAGAGCTCATAAGGCAGGTAAGGGGTGTTGCCATATCCACCGTTGCTTCCGAAGAAAGGCGCACCCATCTGATGGATTCACTTGCAAAGCTCTGTCCGGCGCCGGTGAAGTTCTACTGGTCCGAGCAGTCCCGTAACGGACTTGTAAACGCCTACCAGGATGTATCGAGAATGGGGGCAGATCGTTGGCACGCAATGTATGGCGCCTGGCTCGATCACAAGCAGGGCTTCGTGGTGGTGGATGCCGGCAGTGCGGTTACCATCGACTATGTGGATACGAGTGGCCAGCATCTCGGTGGGTATATCCTTCCGGGGTTGCAAATGATGCTGCGGAGTCTCAGGACGGACGCGGCGCGAATCTGGTTCGACCCTGATCAGGGATTGGCGACAGACCCGGGACGGAATACCGGGGAATGCGTGAACCATGGTCTTGCCTGGCTTTCCGGTGCCATGATCGAGCGTGTTATCGCTGACGCCCGAAAGCACGGGTTGTCTGATCTGTTGGTGACTGGCGGTGATGCGAATCGCCTGATTGGCCTGGGGCTGCCTGGTACCCATCGGCCCGACCTCGTGTTGAGCGGCCTGCGTGCGATTCATGCCGAGGACTCGTCAGAATGAGGTGGTTGGCACTGGTGCTGGTACTGGTCAGTATTGGCATCTATTACCTGCCAGACTTCGTCGGTCCATCCGGCGGAATGGCCAAAGTTGCCAGTGGTAGCTTGCCGCGGGTGGCCAGCCTGAAGTCTCCGGATCCTCGTAACGATGCGGTGGCGATACCGTCAGGGCGCTCTGACTTGTCCTGTGTACGCCTAGGATGGATCGAAGCCGCGGAGCGTGCGCGAAGGCTAGTGGCCAACCAGCCCCTTGCCGAGGAAGCCGGCTTCAAGGTCGAAGAAGTCGAGCGAGAGTTGCCGCCCTTGCATTGGGTCCTCATCCCGCCCCAACCTGAAGCCGTGGCGTTGCGCCAGTTCCGTGACATTCAGCGCCAGGGGATTGATTCCTATCTGGTCACCGAGGGCGAGAACCGCAATGCGATCTCCCTGGGGCTATTCGAGTCCAGGGAATCTGCAATATCCGTGCTGGAAGAAAAAAAACGTCAGAATCTTAATGCGGTACTGGTCAACTTCCCCCGAAATCAGATAAGCTACGCGCTCTCTTTTGAGGCGGAACCGGAACTCGCTAAAGAACTGGTTCAGGCGGTGAAAGCGGATTACGGCAGCAATTTCGATTTCGTTGAAATCAGGCCTTGTGAAGGTGTTGCAACGCCAGAAAAAAATCCGTAGTATACCGCCCTCGCTGACGAGGCGAATGTGAGCTGGCGTAGCTCAGTTGGTAGAGCAGCTGACTTGTAATCAGCAGGTCGGGGGTTCGATTCCGTCCGCCAGCTCCACTTTAAGTTTTGACGGATTTGCATAAGCAGGTCCGACTCGGAGGGGTTCCCGAGTGGCCAAAGGGATCAGACTGTAAATCTGACGGCATCGCCTTCGCAGGTTCGAATCCTGCCCCCTCCACCACTAAATTGCTTGCGGGCATCGTATAGTGGCTATTACCTCAGCCTTCCAAGCTGATGACGCGGGTTCGATTCCCGCTGCCCGCTCCAATTTGTTTTGTAATGCTCATGTAGCTCAGTTGGTAGAGCACACCCTTGGTAAGGGTGAGGTCGGCGGTTCAAATCCGCCCATGAGCTCCATTATTTATCCGGTCAACGTCACGATCCTGGTTGATTAGGGAGATTGGTCAAATGTCTAAGTCTAAGTTTGAACGTAATAAGCCGCACTTGAACGTGGGCACCATTGGTCACGTTGACCATGGTAAGACCACTCTGACCGCAGCGCTGACTCGTGTATGTCACGAAGTGTTCGGTACCGGTGAGAGTCGTGCCTTTGACCAGATCGATAACGCACCGGAAGAGCGTGCGCGTGGTATCACCATCGCCACCTCCCACGTTGAGTATGATTCACCGACCCGCCACTACGCTCACGTAGACTGCCCGGGCCACGCTGACTATGTTAAGAACATGATCACTGGTGCGGCGCAGATGGACGGCGCGATCCTGGTTTGCTCCGCAGCTGACGGCCCCATGCCGCAGACCCGTGAGCACATCCTGCTGTCCCGTCAGGTTGGCGTACCTTACATCGTTGTGTTCCTGAACAAAGCGGACATGGTAGACGATGAAGAGCTGCTCGAGCTGGTCGAGATGGAAGTTCGTGATCTGCTGAGCCAGTACGACTTCCCGGGCGACGACACACCGATCATCACTGGTTCCGCGCTGATGGCGCTGGAAGGCAAGGATGACAACGAGATGGGTACTACCGCTGTCAAGAAGCTGGTAGAAGCTCTGGATGACTACATCCCTGAGCCGGAGCGTGCGATCGATCAGCCGTTCCTGATGCCGATCGAGGACGTCTTCTCCATCTCCGGTCGTGGTACTGTTGTAACAGGCCGTGTTGAGCGTGGCATCCTGAAGACCGGTGATGAAGTTGAGATCGTTGGTATTCGTGATACCCAGAAGACCACCTGCACCGGTGTTGAGATGTTCCGCAAGCTTCTGGACGAAGGTCGTGCTGGTGAGAACATTGGTGCGCTGCTGCGTGGTACCAAGCGTGACGACGTTGAGCGTGGTCAGGTTCTGGCGGTTCCGGGTTCCATCACTCCGCACACCAAGTTCGAGTGCGAAGTGTACGTGCTGTCCAAAGAAGAAGGTGGTCGTCACACTCCGTTCTTCAAGGGCTACCGTCCGCAGTTCTACTTCCGTACTACCGACGTAACCGGTTCTTGCGAGCTGCCGGAAGGTGTGGAAATGGTTATGCCGGGTGACAACGTCAAGATGAGTGTTACCCTGATTGCTCCGATCGCCATGGAAGATGGTCTGCGCTTCGCGATTCGTGAAGGCGGCCGTACCGTTGGTGCCGGCGTAGTCTCCAAGATCATCGAGTAATTGACTCGAAAGTAAGTGCGCTGAGTTGTTTCGGTGCAGGCCAGTAGCTCAATTGGCAGAGCAGCGGTCTCCAAAACCGCAGGTTGGGGGTTCGATTCCCTCCTGGCCTGCCATTTTTTAACATCCGGATACATAAGTTGATTCCTATGGAGTCAAAAGCCGTTCAGTCAACCAGCCGTTTCGATTTCCTGAAGTGGCTGGTTGTTTTCGTTCTGATCGCCATCGGTGTGGTGGGGAATCAGTATTTTAGTGCCGAGTCTCTGCTGTATCGGGTTCTGGCTCTTGTAGGTCTCGCCATTGTGGCGGCGCTTGTTGCCCTCCAGACCGACCGCGGTCGTCGTTTCGCGACGCTGCTGAAGGAAGCGAGAGTAGAGATCCGGAAAGTGGTATGGCCCACCAGGCCCGAGCTCGTGCAGACGACAGCGATTGTTGTGGTGTTTGTGCTGGTTGTGGCGCTTTTGTTGTGGGGTATGGACTCGCTGATCAGCTGGCTGGTCGCCGGGTTTATCGGTTAACAGGAGTGGGCAATGGCTAAGCGCTGGTACGTCGTTCATGCGTATTCTGGCTTCGAAAAGCAGGTAATGCGCACTCTCAAGGAGCGCGTTGCGCTGCACGAGATGGAAGACCGTTTCGGCGAAATCCTGGTTCCGACCGAGGAAGTCGTTGAGATGCGAGAGGGAAAGAAGCGCAAGAGTGAGCGCAAGTTCTATCCCGGGTACGTACTGGTCCAGATGGAAATGGACGACGCGACGTGGCACCTTGTAAAGAATACTCCGCGCGTCCTTGGCTTCATTGGTGGTACCAAGGATAAGCCTGCGCCAATCACCGAAAAGGAAGCGGAAGCAATCCTGCGTCGGGTAGAGAGTGGCGCTGACAAGCCCAAGCCGAAGACTCTATTCGAGCCGGGTGAGATTGTTCGTGTTATTGAAGGGCCGTTTGCGGACTTCAATGGCGTGGTTGAAGAAGTTGACTACGACAAGAGTCGAGTCAAAGTTGCTGTTCTGATTTTCGGGCGTTCAACTCCGGTAGAGCTGGAGTTTGGGCAGGTCGAGAAGGACTGACCGGCAACGAGGAATCTGAAAGCTCGCGCGCTCAAGCGACGCGGGCTTTTTGTGTCTGCTCTTGGCAGTTGTAATAACCGGGGAGCCGAAAGGCGTTTGAACCCATAGGAGATCTATCATGGCAAAGAAAATTGAAGCGTACATCAAGCTTCAGGTTGCTGCCGGTAAGGCCAACCCGAGTCCCCCCGTTGGTCCTGCACTGGGTCAGCGCGGCGTAAACATCATGGAATTCTGTAAGGCGTTCAACGCCCAGACCCAGGACATGGAGCCTGGTCTGCCGATTCCAACTGTGATCACCGTCTACAGTGATCGTAGCTTTACCTTTATTACCAAGACCCCGCCTGCACCGGTTCTTCTTTTGAAGGCTGCTGGTATCAAGAGCGGCTCTGGTCGTCCGAACACCGAGAAAGTCGGTACCGTGACCCGCGAGCAGCTTGAAGAGATCGCCAAGACCAAAGAGCCGGATCTGACTGCTGCCGATATGGACGCAGCGGTGCGTACCATTGCAGGAACCGCCCGCAGCATGGGCCTGAACGTGGAGGGCCTGTAACATGGCAAAGCTGAGCAAGCGTCAGAAGCTTATTCGTGAAAAGGTAGACTCTACTCGCTCTTACTCGGTTGACGAGGCAGTTGCACTGCTGGTCGAACTGGGCCAGAACGTGAAATTCAAAGAGTCTGTCGACGTGGCCGTCAACCTGGGCGTTGACGCGCGTAAATCCGATCAGGTTGTCCGTAGCAGCACCGTGCTGCCGCACGGTACCGGCAAAACCGTTCGTGTTGCTGTGTTCACCCAGGGCGCCAATGCCGAAAAAGCAACCGCTGCTGGTGCAGACGTTGTCGGTATGGACGATCTGGCGGATGAAGTGAAAAAAGGCAACATGGATTTCGACGTGGTTATCGCCACTCCGGATGCCATGCGTGTTGTTGGTCAACTGGGCCAGATCCTTGGTCCCCGTGGCCTGATGCCGAACCCGAAGGTCGGCACCGTGACCCCTGACGTTGAGACCGCGGTCAAAAACGCCAAGGCTGGTCAGGTTCGTTACCGTACCGACAAAAACGGCATTATCCACGCTCCGCTGGGTAACGTTGAATTCTCTGCCCAGAACATCAAGGAAAACCTTGAGGCTCTGGTGGCAGATCTGAAAAAGGCCAAGCCCTCGTCGGCGAAAGGTGTGTATCTCAAGAAGATCACCATTTCCTCGACTATGGGTCCTGGCCTGACTATCGATCAGAGCGGTCTCGCTATTTGATTCTTTGATCGATGGTTGCTTTGTAGTCTGGGCGGAAGCCAAGGCTGTCAAAGACCGCAGGCCCCCGAGACCCTCTGCATGCAGAGGGTCACAAGGGTTAAAGCAACGCCTGCGCAGACGGTGTGAAGACGTTCTCTCTGAACCCAAACACCGTTAGGAGCCCCGCGAGGGGTATATGTGGGTTTGCCGGGAAGACCCGGCGAAATCGAGGAGAAATCCAGTGGCAATTAGACTCGAAGACAAGAAAGCGATCGTCGCTGAAGTCAACGAGACTGCCGGTGGTGCTCTGTCTGTGGTTATGGCTGACTACCGTGGTGTTACCTCTGGTGACATGACGGCGCTTCGTGCCAAGGCTCGTGCCGAAAACGTGCGTCTGAAGGTTGTTCGTAACAACCTCGCTAAGATTGCGATTCGTGGTACCGAGTTCGAGTGCATCGACGAAGCCCTGGTTGGTCCGACCATTCTGGCATTCTCTATGGAAGATCCGGGCGCGGCAGCGCGTCTGCTGAAGGATTTTGCCAAAGAGAAAGAAGCGTTCGAGATTAAAGGCCTGGCCGTCGGCGGAGAGCTGATGGGTGCAGACCAGATCGACCGTCTTGCCAAGCTGCCAACACGTCACGAAGCACTGACAATGCTGGCCGCTGTAACACAGGCACCGATCACCAAGCTGGCACGGACACTGAACGAAGTTCCTTCGAAAGTGACTCGTGCTGTAGCGGCAGTTCGCGACCAGAAGCAAGAAGCTGCTTGATTCTGTTGAACACCATTTTTTATATTTTTGGGAGAAAGTCATGGCTCTGTCTAACGAAGACATTTTGAACGCAATTGCTGAAATGAGCGTAATGGACGTTGTTGCGCTGGTTGAAGCAATGGAAGAAAAATTCGGTGTATCCGCCGCTGCAGCCGTTGCCGCTGCTCCGGCCGCTGCTGGTGGTGGCGAAGCCGCTGCTGAAGAGCAGACCGAGTTTGACGTTGTACTTACCGGTCCTGGTGAGAAGAAAGTAAACGTAATCAAGGCTGTTCGTGAACTGACCGGCCTGGGTCTGAAAGAAGCTAAGGAAATGGTCGACAGCGCTCCTTCCGTTATCAAGGAAGGCGCTAGCAAAGACGACGCTGAAGAAGCCAAGAAGAAGCTTGAGGAAGCAGGCGCTTCTGTTGAGCTCAAGTAAGAGTCGGCTGTTGATCGAAACCGTGCAATAAGCATGGACAGGCTGGTGGCTTTAGGCCACCGGCCTTTTTCTGTTGTATATGCTATAGAGTCTGGTGAGCAATTGCAGGTTGATGTCAGATCTATAACCTACAGCCAGAGTCTTGTTCAAGACGGCGCGACAAGCCGAGCAATTCGGCCCCGAAGCAGAACATTGGTTGCTTCTTGATACCAGGTATCAGGTCTAAAGCTGGGGAATGCAGATGACTTACTCCTACACTGAGAAAAAGCGGATTCGCAAAGATTTTAGTAAATTGCCTTCCGTGATGGACGTCCCCTATTTGCTGTCTATTCAGCTGGATTCGTTCCGGGACTTCCTCCAAATGGAAGCCGCTCCTGAAGACCGCCGGGAAACCGGTCTTCACGCAGCATTCAAATCCGTATTCCCGATTGTCAGTTACTCTGGCAATGCCGCGCTCGAATACGTCAGTTATCGTATTGGCGAGCCGGTTTTTGATGTCAAGGAATGCCAGCTTAGGGGCGTAACCTATGCAGCGCCGCTGCGGGTGAAGGTCCGCCTTATCATTTACGATAAGGAATCGTCCAACAAGGCGATCAAGGACATTAAAGAGCAGGAAGTCTACATGGGCGAAATGCCCCTGATGACCGAGAACGGTACCTTCGTTATCAATGGTACCGAGCGTGTTATTGTTTCCCAGCTCCACCGTTCTCCAGGTGTGTTCTTCGATCACGACAAGGGCAAGACCCATTCCTCAGGCAAGCTTCTGTACTCGGCTCGGGTGATTCCTTACCGTGGTTCCTGGCTGGACTTCGAGTTCGACCCGAAGGACTCCGTGTTCGTTCGTATCGACCGTCGCCGTAAGCTGCCGGCGTCGATACTGCTTCGTGCCCTGGGCTACACCTCCGAGCAGATGCTCGATATGTTCTTCGAAACCAGTAAGTTCAGCCTGGGCGCGGAAGTGTGCAAGCTGGAGCTGGTGCCGAGCCGTCTGCGTGGTGACATTGCGACCTTCGATATCAAAGACAATGACGGCAACGTGATTGTTGAGGAAGGCCGCCGGATTACTGCTCGCCACATCAAGCAGTTGGAAAAAGCCGGTATCAACGAGCTCGAGGTGCCAACCGAGTACCTGTACGGCCGCGTACTGGCCAAAGACATGATCGATCAGGCTTCTGGGGAAGTGCTGGTTGAGTGTAACTCTGAGCTGACCGAAGAGCTGGTTACCAAGATCCTCGACGCTGGCGTGAAGGAAATCGAAACCCTTTACACCAACGACCTGGACTGCGGACCCTTCATGTCCGACACCCTGCGTATCGATCCGACCCGCACGCCGCTGGAAGCGCTGGTTGAGATCTACCGTATGATGCGCCCGGGTGAGCCGCCCACCAAGGAGTCGGCTGAGAATCTGTTCAACAACCTGTTTTTCTCTGAAGAGCGGTACGACCTGTCTGCGGTTGGCCGGATGAAGCTCAACCGTCGTCTGCGCCGTGAAGAGAGCACCGGTGAAGGCACGCTGACTCACGAAGACATCATCGATGTTCTGAAGACTCTGATCGATATCCGTAACGGCCAGGGCAATGTGGACGACATCGATAACCTGGGTAACCGTCGTGTTCGCTGTGTTGGCGAAATGGCCGAAAACCAGTTCCGTGTCGGGCTTGTGCGCGTTGAGCGCGCGGTTCGTGAGCGTCTGAGCCTTGCTGAAAGTGAAGGCCTGATGCCGCAGGATCTGATTAACGCCAAGCCGGTGGCCGCCGCGGTTAAAGAATTCTTCGGCTCCAGCCAGTTGTCCCAGTTCATGGACCAGAACAACCCGCTCTCCGAGGTCACGCACAAGCGTCGTATCTCTGCGTTGGGCCCTGGCGGTCTGACCCGTGAGCGTGCAGGCTTTGAGGTTCGTGACGTACACCCGACCCACTACGGTCGCGTATGTCCGATCGAAACGCCGGAAGGTCCGAACATCGGTCTGATCAACTCGCTGGCGACTTATGCGCGGTCCAACTCCTACGGTTTCCTCGAGAGCCCGTACCGGAAGGTCGAAAATGGCGTGGTCACCGATGAAGTGGTTTACCTGTCCGCTATCGAGGAGAGCAACTACGTCATTGCCCAGGCCAGCGCAGCCATGGACGAGAAGACCAAGCGTCTGACTGACGAGCTGGTTACCGTTCGCCATCAGAACGAATTTACCGTTACTCCGCCGGAAAGCGTCAACTTCATGGACGTCTCTCCGCGCCAGGTAGTTTCGGTGGCCGCGTCTCTGATTCCGTTCCTCGAGCACGACGACGCCAACCGGGCACTGATGGGTGCCAACATGCAGCGTCAGGCGGTTCCGACCCTGCGTTCCCAGGTACCTCTCGTAGGTACGGGTGTAGAGCGTACGGTGGCGCAGGACTCCGGTGTCTGTGTCACGGCCCGTCGTGGCGGTGTGATTGAGAGTGTCGACGCGGCCCGTATCGTAGTTCGTGTCAATAACGAGGAAACCGAAGCGGGTGATGCAGGTGTGGATATCTACAACCTGACCAAGTACACCCGTTCAAACCAGAACACCTGTATCAACCAGCGTTCCATCGTGCGTCAGGGTGACGTGATTGCCCGTGGCGACGTGCTGGCCGACGGTCCGTCCGTGGATCTGGGTGAACTGGCCCTGGGGCAGAACATGCGCATCGCGTTCATGCCCTGGAACGGTTACAACTTTGAGGACTCCATCCTCATCTCCGAGAAAGTGGTGCAGGAAGATCGCCTGACCACCATCCACATCCAGGAACTGACCTGTGTGGCTCGGGATACCAAGCTGGGTAGCGAAGAAATTACCGCGGATATTCCGAACGTTGGTGAAAGTGCGCTGTCCAAGCTGGATGAGTCCGGTATTGTTTACATCGGTGCTGAAGTTGGCCCCGGCGACATACTGGTAGGCAAGGTAACACCGAAAGGTGAAACCCAGCTGACACCAGAAGAAAAGCTGCTGCGTGCCATCTTCGGTGAGAAGGCGTCTGATGTGAAGGACACCTCCTCCCGTGTGCCGACAGGTACCCGCGGCACCGTTATCGACGTGCAGGTCTTTACCCGCGACGGTATCGAGAAGGATCAGCGTGCCCAGTCCATCGAGAAAGAGCAGTTGGACCAGTACCGCAAGGATCTGAAGGACGAGTACCGGATTGTCGAAGGTGCCACATTCGAGCGTCTGATGAGTGCTCTGAAAGGGCAGGAAGTGATCAGTGGGCCGGGCCTGAAGAAGGGCGCTACCCTGGACGAGAGCTACCTGGCTGAGCTGCCGCGTTCCGACTGGTTCAAGCTCCGGATGAAAGATGAGGGCTTGAACGAACTGCTGGAGAAATCCGAGCAGGGTCTGGAAGAGCGCAAGAAGGAACACGAAGCGCGCTTTGACGACAAGAAAGGCAAGCTTCAGCAGGGCGACGATCTCGCACCGGGCGTACTGAAAATCGTCAAGGTATACCTGGCTATCAAGCGTCGTATCCAGCCGGGTGACAAGATGGCCGGTCGTCACGGTAACAAGGGTGTTATTTCCTCGGTTATGCCGATCGAAGACATGCCTTACGACGAGCACGGCAACACGGTTGACGTAGTTCTGAACCCGCTGGGTGTTCCCTCGCGGATGAACGTAGGTCAGGTGCTTGAGACTCACCTGGGCGCGGCAGCGAAGGGTCTGGGTGAGCGTATCAGCCAGATGCTGGACGAGCAGCGCAAGGTAGCTGAATTACGCAAGCTCCTGGATGAGATCTACAATCACTCAGACGAAGTGTTCAAGGTGGATCTGGATTCCCTGTCCGACAAGGAAATCCTGGAGATGTGCCACAACCTTCGGGGCGGCGTGCCCATGGCAACGCCGGTATTCGATGGCGCCAAGGAAGCCGAGGTCAAGCGTATGCTTGAGCTGGCGGGTATGAGCACAACGGGGCAGACCAAGCTTTATGATGGTCGCACCGGTGATGCGTTCGACCGCCCGGTGACGGTTGGCTACATGTACATCCTGAAGCTGAACCACCTGATCGACGACAAGATGCACGCTCGTTCCACCGGTTCTTACAGCCTGGTTACCCAGCAGCCGCTGGGTGGTAAGGCGCAGTTCGGTGGCCAGCGCTTCGGTGAGATGGAAGTGTGGGCCCTTGAGGCCTACGGCGCAGCTTACACGCTGCAGGAGATGCTCACCGTCAAGTCTGATGACGTGAACGGTCGGACCAAGATGTACAAGAACATTGTCGATGGCGATCATCGGATGGAGCCGGGCATGCCCGAATCCTTCAACGTTCTTGTCAAGGAAATCCGCTCGCTGGGTATCGACATCGAGCTGGAATCCGAGTGAGCCGAATAGTTTTTGGCAGCGTGAGCGGGCACGCGAAGTGCCCGCCCGAGATTAACGCCATCCGGAGCTTTTACTGATGAAAGATTTGCTGAATCTTCTCAAGAGCCAGAACCAAAGCAAGGAATTCGACGCCATCCGCATTGGCCTGGCGTCGCCTGACATGATTCGTTCCTGGTCCTTTGGCGAAGTGAAGAAGCCTGAGACCATTAACTACCGTACCTTCAAGCCGGAGCGCGACGGTCTTTTCTGTGCCAAGATCTTCGGCCCGATCAAGGACTACGAGTGCCTGTGCGGTAAGTACAAGCGCCTCAAGCACCGCGGCGTCATCTGCGAGAAGTGTGGTGTTGAGGTTGCACTGGCCAGCGTGCGTCGCGAGCGCATGGGCCATATCGAGCTGGCCAGCCCGGTCGCCCACATCTGGTTCCTGAAGTCACTGCCGTCCCGCATTGGCCTGATGCTGGACATGACCCTGCGCGATATCGAGCGGGTCCTGTACTTCGAATCCTTTATCGTGATCGATCCGGGGATGACCACCCTGGAGAAAGGGCAGCTGCTGAACGACGAGCAGTATTACGAAGCCCTGGAAGAATTCGGTGACGAGTTCGACGCCCGCATGGGTGCCGAAGCGGTCAAGGAGCTCCTCGAAGGTATCGATCTGCAGGAAGAGGTTGATGCACTGCGTGAGGAAATCCCGCAGACCAACTCCGAAACCAAGATCAAGAAGTTCAGCAAGCGTCTGAAGATTCTTGAGGCGTTCCTGTACTCCGGCAACAAGCCGGGCGACATGGTGATGACCGTGCTGCCGGTTCTGCCGCCGGATCTGCGTCCGCTGGTACCGCTGGACGGTGGCCGCTTCGCGACCTCTGATCTGAACGATCTTTACCGTCGGGTGATTAACCGGAACAACCGTCTCAAGCGCCTGCTGGAACTGAACGCGCCGGACATCATCGTGCGCAACGAGAAGCGGATGCTTCAGGAAGCGGTTGATGCGCTGCTGGACAACGGTCGTCGTGGCCGTGCCATCACCGGCACTAACAAGCGCCCGCTGAAGTCCCTGGCCGACATGATCAAGGGTAAGCAGGGTCGTTTCCGTCAGAACCTGCTGGGTAAACGTGTGGACTACTCCGGTCGTTCGGTGATCGTGGTAGGTCCCTACCTGCGCCTGCACCAGTGTGGTCTGCCCAAGAAGATGGCTCTGGAACTGTTCAAGCCGTTTATCTTCTCCAAGCTCGAGCACCGCGGCCTGGCGACCACCATCAAGGCCGCCAAGAAGATGGTTGAGCGTGAGGAAGGCGTGGTCTGGGATATCCTGGACGAAGTCATCCGTGAGCACCCCATCATGCTGAACCGTGCGCCGACCCTGCACCGTCTGGGTATCCAGGCGTTCGAGCCGGTTCTGATCGAAGGTAAGGCCATCCAGTTGCACCCGCTGGTGTGTGCTGCGTACAACGCCGACTTTGACGGTGACCAGATGGCGGTGCACGTACCGCTGACCCTGGAAGCCCAGCTCGAAGCCCGTGCGTTGATGATGTCCACCAACAACGTACTGTCGCCGGCTAACGGCGAGCCGATCATCGTGCCGTCCCAAGACGTGGTACTCGGGCTGTACTACATGACCCGTGAGCGCAAGAGCGCCCTGGGCGAGGGTATGGTGTTTGCCGACGTCAAAGAGGCACATCGTGCCTACGGCGCTGGCAAGGTCGACCTTCAGGCGATCGTCAAGGTTCGTGTGAAGGAAGTAGCGATTGCTGAAGATGGCTCTCGCACCGAAGAATACAAGATTGTTGATACCACGGTTGGTCGGGCGCTGTTGTTCGACATCGTGCCGGATGGCCTGTCCTACGAGCTGATCAACAAGCCGATGGTCAAGAAGGCGATCTCCAACCTGATCAACACCTGCTATCGCGATGCGGGTCTGAAAGACACCGTCATTTTCGCGGATCAGCTAATGTACATGGGTTATCACTACGCCACCGTTTCCGGCATCTCGATCGGTTTCAACGATTTCGAGATTCCGCCGGAGAAGTACGAGCTGGTAGACGCCGCCTCCGCAGAGGTGAAGGACATCGAGACCCAGTACGCGTCCGGTCTTCTGACCCAGGGCGAGAAGTACAACAAGGTGATCGATATCTGGTCCCGGGCCAACGACAAGGTCTCCAAGGCCATGATGGAGCGTTTGTCCAAGGAGCAGGTGATTGGTCCGGACGGCCAGCCGGTGAAAGGTGAGGACGGCGAGGATCTCATGCAGGAGTCGTTCAACTCCGTGTACATGATGGCGGACTCCGGTGCCCGGGGTTCCGCTGCCCAGATCCGTCAGCTGTCTGGTATGCGTGGCCTGATGGCCAAGCCGGATGGCTCCATCATTGAGACGCCGATTACCGCGAACTTCCGTGAAGGTCTGAACGTACTGCAGTACTTCATTTCCACGCACGGTGCCCGTAAGGGTCTGGCAGATACCGCCCTGAAGACCGCGAACTCCGGTTATCTCACCCGTCGTCTGGTCGACGTGTCCCAGGATCTGGTGGTTACCGAGCCTGACTGTGGCACCGATGAAGGTCTGCTGATGACGCCGCACATCGAGGGTGGCGACGTTGTTGTGCCCCTGGGTGACCGGGTTCTGGGTCGAGTGACCGCGCGTGACGTGTTTACACCGACCGACAAGGACAATGCTGTTGTGCCTGCCGGTACCCTGCTCGACGAGAAAACCGTCGAGATGGTGGAGCGCGCTGGTGTTGACGAAATCTGGGTTCGCTCTGCCATTACCTGTGAGACCCGCCACGGCATCTGTTCCAAGTGCTATGGCCGCGATCTGGCCCGTGGCCATGAGGTCAACGTGGGTGAGGCCGTTGGTGTTATCGCAGCTCAGTCCATCGGTGAGCCGGGTACCCAGCTGACCATGCGGACCTTCCACATCGGTGGTGCCGCGAGCCGGGCTTCCGCTGTGGATAACATCCAGGTCAAGCACGGCGGTACCGTGCGCCTGCACAACCTGAAGTCTATCGAGAAGATCGATGGTTCCCTGGTAGTGGTTTCCCGTTCTTCTGCCCTGGCCATTGCGGACGAGCAGGGGCGTGAGCGCGAGTGGTATAAGCTGCCGTACGGCGCTGTGCTCTCCGTGAAGAATGGCGATCAGGTAGAGGCCGGTGTTGTAGTTGCCAAGTGGGACCCGCATACGCACCCGATCATCGCGGAAGCCAAGGGTACAGCCAAGTTCGTCAACATGGAGGAGGGCATCACTGTCCGTACCCAGGCGGACGAGCTCACCGGTCTGTCCACTATGGAGGTTATTGACTCCAAAGAACGTCCAGCCGCTGGCAAGGACATTCGTCCGGCCATCCAGCTGGTGGACGACAAGGGCGAAGAGGTTGAGCTGCCGGGCGGCGGCACGGCGATCTTCTTCCTGCCGGCGAACGCCTTGGTCACCATGGCCAACGGCGCCAATGTCGAGCTGGGTGATGTGGTGGCCCGGATCCCGCAGGAAAGCTCCAAGACCCGGGATATCACCGGTGGTCTTCCGCGGGTTGCCGACCTGTTCGAAGCCCGTCGTCCGAAGGAATCGTCCATTCTTGCTGAAATCAGCGGCGTGGTGTCCTTCGGCAAGGAAACCAAGGGCAAGAAGCGCCTGGTGATCACGCCGAAAGACGGCGACGCTTACGAAGTGCTGATTCCGAAGCACCGTCAGCTCAACGTCTTCGAAGGTGAAACGGTTGAGAAGGGCGAGGTGATTTCTGACGGCCCGTCCAACCCGCACGACATTCTGCGTCTGCTGGGTGTGGTCGAGCTGGCCAAGTACATCACCAACGAGATCCAGGACGTTTACCGTCTGCAGGGCGTTGTCATCAACGATAAACACATCGAGGTTATCGTTCGACAGATGCTGCGCAAGGTCGAAATCACCGATCCGGGTGATACGACCCTGCTTTCCGGTGATCAGGTGGAAATCACCCAGGTGCTGGAAGAGAACGAGAAGGCCGATGCAGCCGACAAAGAACCGGCACGGTTCGAGCGTCTGTTGCTGGGTATCACCAAGGCTTCCCTGGCCACCGAGTCGTTCATTTCTGCGGCTTCGTTCCAGGAAACCACACGGGTGCTCACCGAAGGTGCGGTTACCGGTAAGCGTGATTACCTGCGCGGCCTGAAGGAAAACGTTGTGGTTGGTCGACTGATTCCGGCCGGTACCGGTCTGGCATACCACAACGAGCGTCGTCGCAAGCGCGATCTGGAAGAGCAGGGCGTGACTGCGGCCGACGTGGAAGAAGCTCTGAGTGCCGAGCTCAACCGCGAAAGCTGAGTTGGGCCGGCGCACTGCCTCCGGGTAGTTACCTACCCGGGAGGTGGTCAAAAAGAGACCAGTCATCTTGACTGTCCGGGGGCGCAGGCTTACACTTGCGTCCCTTAAATTTTACCCCCTGCACAGGGGGTAAGTTTCATTGATACGGTTTTTTGGAGTTTGCTTACATGGCAACGATTAATCAGTTGGTGCGTAAGCCTCGTAAGCGCAAGGTAGCCAAGAGCGACGTTCCTGCTCTCCAGGCCTGCCCTCAGCGCCGTGGTGTGTGCACTCGTGTATACACCACAACGCCGAAGAAGCCGAACTCAGCACTGCGTAAAGTGTGCCGTGTTCGTCTGACCAACGGCTACGAGGTTTCCTCATACATTGGTGGTGAAGGTCACAACCTTCAGGAGCACAGTGTTGTGCTGATCCGTGGTGGTCGAGTAAAAGACCTTCCGGGTGTGCGCTATCACACTGTTCGCGGAACGCTGGACACCCAGGGTGTGCAGAACCGTAAGCAGGGCCGCTCCAAGTACGGTGCAAAACGACCCAAGTCCTGATGTCCCGAGCGGGTGTCTTTTATCGTTGCTTGTCAGAACGGTAAGAGTAAGGCTGAGTAGCATTTGCTATCTCAGGGGTTCCTGAAGACCTTTTAGATATATAAGGGCTTATCGATGCCTAGAAGAAGAGTTGCAGCTAAACGGGAAATTATCCCGGATCCGAAATTCGGCAGTGCACGTCTTGCCAAGTTCATCAACCACGTGATGGAAAGTGGCAAGAAGTCTACCGCAGAGCGCATTGTTTACGGCGCTCTGGATATTGTTGCCGAGAAATCCAAGGAAGAGCCGATCGACATGTTCGAGAAGGCCCTGGAGAACATCCAGCCGATGGTTGAGGTTAAGTCCCGTCGTGTGGGTGGTGCTACTTACCAGGTGCCTGTCGAAGTACGGCCTTCCCGTCAGAACGCGCTGGCCATGCGCTGGCTCGTCGAATATTCACGGAAGCGCGGTGAGAAGTCCATGGCTCAGCGTCTGGCTGGTGAAATCCTGGACGCCGCTGACAGCAAAGGCTCCGCTGTTAAGAAGCGTGAAGATGTTCACCGCATGGCAGAAGCCAACAAGGCGTTCTCTCACTTCCGTTTCTAATCAGCCGAGGTTTATACAGTGGCACGCAAGACTCCTATCAAGCGTTACAGAAACATTGGTATTTGTGCGCACGTTGATGCGGGCAAAACCACAACCACCGAGCGGGTCCTGTTCTATACAGGTATTTCCCACAAAATCGGTGAGGTCCATGATGGTGCAGCTACCATGGACTGGATGGAGCAGGAGCAGGAGCGTGGTATTACCATCACCTCTGCTGCGACTACGACATTCTGGCAGGGTATGGACAAGCAGTACCCTGAGCACCGGATCAACATCATCGACACCCCGGGGCACGTTGACTTCACTATCGAAGTAGAGCGCTCCCTGCGTGTGCTTGATGGTGCGGTTGTTGTGTTCTGTGGTTCCTCCGGTGTTGAGCCCCAGTCCGAGACCGTATGGCGCCAGGCCAACAAATACGAAGTTCCCCGCATGGTGTTCGTCAACAAGATGGACCGTGCCGGTGCCAACTTCCTGCGCGTTGTTGAGCAGATCAAGAAGCGTCTGGGCGCAAACTGTGTTCCCATTCAGCTGCCGATCGGTGCTGAGGACAACTTTGCCGGTATCGTGGACCTGATCCGTAACAAGGCCATCTACTGGAACGAAGCTGACTCCGGTGCGACCTACGAGCAGAAAGATGTTCCCGCGGAAATGGCAGACGAAGTCGCCATGTACCGCGAGCAGATGGTTGAAGCGGCCGCAGAAGCCAACGAAGAGCTGATGGAGAAGTACCTCGAAGAAGGTGAGCTGTCCATCGACGATATCAAGAAGGGTCTGCGCATGCGCACCCTGGCCAACGAAATCGTTGTTGCTACCTGTGGTTCTGCGTTCAAGAACAAGGGTGTTCAGGCGGTTCTGGACTCTGTTATCGAGTTCCTGCCTGCGCCGGACGAAGTCAAGGCCATTCGTGGTGAAGTTGACGACGAAGGCACCGAGGAAACCCGTCCGGTTGACGACGATGCACCGTTCGCCGCTCTGGCGTTCAAGATTGCTACCGACCCGTTCGTAGGTACTCTGACCTTCTTCCGGGTTTACTCCGGTAAGCTTGAGTCCGGTAATGCCGTCTACAACTCGGTGAAGGGCAAGAAAGAGCGCGTCGGCCGTATGGTTCAGATGCATTCGAAGGATCGTCAGGAAATCAAAGAAGTTCTGGCGGGCGACATTGCCGCAGCTATCGGTCTGAAGAGTGTGACCACTGGTGACACCCTGTGCGACGAGAATCACAAGATCATTCTCGAGCGCATGGAATTCCCGGAGCCGGTAATTTCCGTTGCGGTTGAGCCGAAGTCCAAGGCCGACCAGGAAAAGATGGGCGTTGCTCTCGGTAAACTGGCTCAGGAAGATCCGTCTTTCCGTGTCCGTACCGACGAGGAGTCCGGTCAGACCATCATCTCCGGTATGGGTGAGCTTCACCTGGACATCATCGTTGACCGTATGCGTCGCGAGTTCAAGGTAGAGGCCAACATCGGTAAGCCGCAGGTTGCCTACCGTGAGTGCATCCGCAAGCCGGTAGACGTCGAAGGCAAATTCGTCCGTCAGTCCGGTGGTCGTGGTCAGTACGGTCACGTCAAGCTGAAGCTTGAGCCGCTGCCGCTGGATGATGAAGATGGCGAAAACTTTATCTTCGTGAATGAGATTGTTGGTGGTGTTGTTCCCAAGGAATACATCCCGGCAGTTCAACAGGGTATTGAAGAGCAGATGCAGAACGGCTGTCTGGCCGGGTATCCGCTGCTGCGTATCAAGGCAACCCTGTATGACGGTTCCTATCACGACGTCGACTCCAACGAGATGGCCTTTAAGGTCGCCGGTTCCATGGCAATGAAGAAGGGTGCCCTTGAGGCGAACCCGGCACTGCTCGAGCCGATCATGCGTGTTGAAGTTGTGACGCCGGAAGACTACATGGGTGATGTTGTTGGCGACCTCAACCGTCGTCGTGGTGTCATCCAGGGCATGGACGAAGGTCCTGCCGGTAAGGTCATCCGTGCAGAGGTTCCGTTGTCGGAAATGTTCGGTTACGCCACCGACTTGCGTTCTGCAACGCAAGGCCGGGCGTCCTACGCGATGGAGTTCTCTGGTTATTCAGAGGCGCCTTCGAACATTGCCGAAGCGATCATTAAAAAGGGTTGATCCCCAGGACTTAAGAAACAGGAAGAGGTGTAACCGTGTCTAAAGAAAAATTTGAGCGTAGTAAACCGCACTTGAACGTAGGCACCATCGGTCACGTTGACCATGGTAAGACCACCCTGACCGCAGCGCTGACCCGCGTATGTCACGAAGTTTGGGGTACAGGTACCGCCAGTGCATTCGATCAGATCGATAACGCACCGGAAGAGCGTGCGCGTGGTATCACCATCGCCACCTCCCACGTTGAGTACGATTCACCGACCCGTCACTACGCTCACGTAGACTGCCCGGGCCACGCTGACTATGTTAAGAACATGATCACTGGTGCGGCACAGATGGACGGCGCGATCCTGGTTTGCTCCGCAGCTGACGGCCCCATGCCGCAGACCCGTGAGCACATCCTGCTGTCTCGTCAGGTTGGCGTACCTTACATCGTTGTGTTCCTGAACAAAGCGGACATGGTAGACGATGAAGAGCTGCTCGAGCTGGTCGAGATGGAAGTTCGTGATCTGCTGAGCCAGTACGACTTCCCGGGCGACGACACTCCGATCATCACTGGTTCCGCGCTGATGGCGCTGGAAGGCAAGGATGACAACGAGATGGGTACTACCGCTGTCAAGAAGCTGGTAGAAGCTCTGGATGACTACATCCCTGAGCCGGAGCGTGCGATCGATCAGCCGTTCCTGATGCCGATCGAGGACGTCTTCTCCATCTCCGGTCGTGGTACTGTTGTAACAGGCCGTGTTGAGCGTGGTGTTATCAAGACTGGTGACGAAGTTGAGATCGTAGGTCTGAAAGACACTGTCAAGACTACCTGTACCGGTGTTGAGATGTTCCGCAAGCTGCTGGACGAAGGCCGTGCCGGTGAGAACATTGGTGCGCTGCTGCGTGGTACCAAGCGTGACGACGTTGAGCGTGGTCAGGTTCTGGCGGTTCCGGGTTCGATCACTCCGCACACCAAGTTCGAGTGCGAAGTGTACGTACTGTCCAAAGAAGAAGGTGGTCGTCATACCCCGTTCTTCAAGGGCTACCGTCCGCAGTTCTACTTCCGTACTACCGACGTAACCGGTTCTTGCGAGCTGCCGGAAGGTGTGGAAATGGTTATGCCGGGTGACAACGTCAAGATGAGTGTTACCCTGATTGCTCCGATCGCCATGGAAGATGGTCTGCGCTTCGCGATTCGTGAAGGCGGCCGTACCGTTGGTGCCGGCGTAGTCTCCAAGATCATCGAGTAATCTCCTCGTTTGATCAGGAAAAAGGGGCTGATTCTTCAGCCCCTTTTTCTGTTTCAGTCGCAAAGCCTGCCTGACCTGGTCAACCAGCATTGTTGTTGACAGGGTTGGGTATTATGCATACAATGCGGCTCCTTTTTTTGAAGGTCGGCTAACAAGTAGCTGCTACGAGTGGAGTTTGGTGCATCATGCAAAGCCAAAAAATTCGAATCCGGTTGAAGGCGTTTGATTATCGCCTGATCGACCAGTCCACGCAGGAGATCGTCGATACCGCCAAGCGGACCGGCGCTCAGGTGCGTGGCCCTATCCCTCTGCCGACGCGGAAGGAAAAGTACACCGTATTGATCTCTCCGCACGTCAACAAGGACGCGCGCGATCAGTATGAAATTCGTACGCATAAGCGTTTGCTCGACATCGTTGAGCCGACGGAAAAGACAGTAGATGCTCTGATGAAACTGGACCTGGCAGCAGGTGTAGACGTTCAGATCAGCCTCGGCTAATACCGCCCGGTATTAGTCTGTGTAACTGTCATAAGGCCATAGAGGGTGAGAGCCCCGTACACTTAAGAGGTGAAACATGGCAATTGGTGTTGTCGGTCGTAAGGCCGGTATGACCCGTATTTTTACGGAAGATGGGCAGGCGCTGCCCGTAACGGTAATCGAGGTTGAGCCCAACCGCATTACCCAACTGAAAACTCTTGAAAGCGATGGCTACCGCGCCGTACAGGTGACAGTCGGTACTCGTCGTTCCTCTCGTGTTACCAAGAGCGAAGCGGGCCATTTTGCCAAGGCTGGCGTTGAAGCCGGTCGTGGTATGTGGGAATTCCGTCTTGCTGATGGCGAAGGTGAAGACCTGGCCGCCGGTGGCGAAATTACAGCTTCTGTATTTGAGGACGGTCAGGTGGTTGATGCCATCGGTCAGTCCAAGGGTAAAGGCTTCCAGGGCGGCGTAAAGCGCTGGAACTTCTCTATGCAGGACGCCACTCACGGTAACTCTCTGTCTCACCGTGCTCCGGGTTCCATTGGTCAGAACCAGACTCCGGGCAAGGTATTCAAGGGCAAAAAGATGGCGGGCCAGATGGGTAACGCTCAGGTAACTGTGCAGAACCTGAAGATCGTCCGTGTCGACGCCGAGCGCAACCTGCTGCTGGTAAGTGGTGCCGTTCCCGGCGCAACTGGCGGCGATGTTGTCATCAAGCCTGCAGTTAAAGCCTGAGGAGCGGTGCGATGGAATTGACTATTACAGGTAGCGGCAAAGGAATTTCTGTTTCCGACGCCGCATTCGCCAAAGATTTTAACGAGTCGCTGGTTCACCAGGTTGTGACTGCCTACATGGCAGGCGCCCGCCAGGGTACCAAGGCTCAGAAGACGCGTTCCGAAGTAAGCGGTGGCGGTAAGAAGCCATGGCGTCAGAAGGGCACCGGTCGTGCCCGAGCTGGTACCATCCGCAGCCCGATCTGGCGCTCCGGTGGCGTTACCTTTGCTGCCAAGCCTCGTGGCTTCGAGCAGAAGGTTAACCGCAAAATGTACCGCGCAGCGATGCGCTCCATTTTTTCCGAGCTGGTTCGCCAGGAGCGTCTGGTTGTTGTTGACGACATGAACGTTGACAGCCCGAAGACCAAGGCATTCAACGCCAAGCTGAAGGACATCGGTGTGACCAATGCGCTGATTCTGTCCGACAACGTCGAGCAGAACCTGCACCTGGCCTCACGCAACATCCCGCACGTTGATGTGCGTGATATTGCTGGCCTCGATCCGGTTAGCCTGGTTGCCTTCGAGAAGGTCGTTGTGACCGTTCCCGCTCTGAAGAAGATCGAGGAGATGCTGGGATGAATCAGGAACGTATTTACAAGGTCCTGCTTGGACCGCACGTATCGGAAAAAGCGTCTCTGGCAGCAGAGCGTGGTCAGGTTGTGTTTCGTGTAGCACCCGATGCCACCAAGCCCGAGATCAAGAAAGCCGTTGAGCAGCTGTTCAACGTCACCGTAGAAGGTGTTCAGGTTCTGAACCGTAAGGGTAAGCTCAAGCGCACTATCCGCGGGTTCGGCAAGCGTAATGACATTCGTAAGGCTTACGTCAAGCTGGCAGAAGGTCAGGACATCGATTTTCTGGATGTGGAATAAGGTAAAGGGGTCGTAATATGCCGATCGTCAAAACCAAACCAACATCTGCCGGACGCCGTCACGTTGTAAAGCTTTACAACCCGGATCTCCATACTGGGCGCCCCTACGAGCCGTTGGTAGAAAGAAAGAACAAGACGGGTGGTCGTAACAATGTAGGCCGCATCACAACCCGTCACACGGGTGGTGGCCACAAGAAGCACTACCGTGTCATCGATTTCAAGCGGACCAAAGATGGTATCCCGGCGGTCATTGAGCGCCTGGAATACGATCCGAACCGCTCTGCGCACATTGCACTGCTGAAGTATGCCGATGGCGAGCGTCGCTACATTATCGCTCCCAAGGGTATGCAGATCGGTGATCCTGTGCGCTCTGGTATCGACGCGCCAATCAAGGTGGGTAGCACTCTGCCGCTCCGGAACATTCCGGTCGGTTCTGTGATCCACTGCGTCGAACTCAAGCCTGGCAAAGGTGCACAGCTGGCTCGCTCTGCGGGCGCATCCGTACAGCTGGTTGCCCGGGAAGGTGCATATGCCACCATCCGCCTGCGCTCAGGTGAAATGCGTAAGGTGCTTGTAGATTGCCGTGCAACGCTGGGTGAAGTATCCAACAGCGAGCACAGCCTCAAGCAGCTTGGTAAAGCGGGTGCATCACGTTGGCGCGGCAAACGGCCAACAGTACGTGGTGTTGCTATGAACCCAGTTGACCACCCGCATGGTGGTGGTGAAGGGCGTACCTCTGGCGGGCGTCACCCGGTTACTCCGTGGGGTGTTCCGACCAAAGGGCATAAGACTCGTAAGAACAAGCGTACTGACAAGATGATAGTACGTCGTCGTTCGGCCAAGTAAACGACTACATAGAGGTAATTGCTGTGCCACGTTCTTTGAAGAAAGGTCCTTTTATAGACCTGCATCTGTTGAAGAAGGTCGAGGCAGCTCTGGAAGCTAACGACAAGCGGCCGATCAAAACCTGGTCCCGCCGGTCAACAGTCTTTCCAGAGATGGTAGGCCTGACCATTGCAGTCCACAACGGCAAGCAGCACGTGCCGGTTTATGTCACCGAAGATATGGTTGGACATAAGCTGGGTGAGTTCGCGGCAACGCGTACTTATCGTGGTCATGCGGCCGACAAGAAAGCTAAACGCTGATTCTGAGGTAATCGAAATGGAAGTAGCAGCCAAGTACAAGGGCGCTCGCCTCTCAGCTCAGAAAGCACGTCTTGTCGCTGACCAAGTACGCGGCAAGGCTGTTGAGGACGCCCTGAACATTCTGACTTTCAGCCCGAAGAAGGCGGCGGTCGTGATCAAGAAAGCTCTTGAGTCCGCCATCGCCAACGCTGAGCACAACGAAGGTCTGGACGTTGACGAACTGCGGGTTTCCACCGTCATGGTGGATGAGGGTCCGACGCTCAAGCGAATCAAAGCTCGAGCCAAGGGGCGCGCTGACCGTATTTTCAAGCGCACCTGCCATATCACCGTCAAGGTCGCCGACAAGTAGGAGATGCTCAGATGGGTCATAAAGTAAATCCAACCGGCATTCGCCTGGGTGTGATCAAAGAGCACAACTCAGTCTGGTATGCCGACAAAAAGGAATACTCCAAGAACCTGCTGAATGACATTCAGGTTCGTGAGTTCCTCGACAAGCGTCTGGTTAAGGCGTCTGTCAGCAAGATTGTGATCGAGCGCCCTGCTCAGAACGCCCGTATCACGATCCATACTGCCCGTCCCGGTATTGTTATCGGTAAGAAGGGTGAAGATGTTGATCGTCTGCGTCGCGAAGTCAGCGACATGATGGGTGTGCCTGTGCACATCAACATCGAAGAAGTCCGCAAGCCGGACCTCGATGCCCGCCTGGTAGCGCAAAACGTTGCCGGCCAGCTGGAGCGTCGTGTGATGTTCCGTCGCGCTATGAAGCGTGCGGTACAGAACGCCATGCGCCAGGGTGCCAAGGGTATCAAGATCCAGGTAGGCGGTCGTCTCGGGGGTGCTGAAATCGCGCGTTCCGAGTGGTATCGCGAAGGTCGCGTTCCTCTGCACACTCTGCGTGCAGATATTGATTACGCAACCTACGAAGCGCATACCACTTACGGCGTAATCGGCGTCAAGGTATGGATCTTCAAAGGTGAGATTCTTGGTGGTATGGAGCAGGTCCGTGCTGACAAGAAAGCCTCTGGGAAGAAAGGTTCTAAGTAAAGGGGCACTCTTATGCTGCAACCAAAACGCACCAAATTCCGCAAGGTAATGAAAGGCCGTAACACCGGTCTTGCTCACCGCGCCAACAAGGTGAGCTTCGGTGAATACGGATTGAAGGCGACCAGTCGTGGGCGTATAACTGCGCGCCAGATTGAGGCGGCACGTCGTACCATGACTCGCCGCATCAAGCGGGGCGGAAAGATCTGGATCCGGATTTTCCCGGACAAGCCGATCTCCAGCAAGCCGCTTGAAGTTCGAATGGGTAAAGGTAAAGGTTCTGTCGAGTATTGGGTGGCTGAAATCCAGCCAGGCCGCATGCTCTACGAGATGGAAGGCGTTGCTGAAGACGTAGCACGCGATGCGTTCACTCTCGCCGCGGCCAAACTGCCGGTACAGACCACCTTTGTAACGAGGACGGTGATGTGATGAAAGCAACAGAGCTGCGTGAAAAGTCAGTCGAGGAGCTGAACAAAGAGCTGATCGACCTCCTGAAGGAGCAGTTCAACCTGCGCATGCGTAAGGCGACAGGTCAGCTGAATCAGTCTCACCTTCTCGGCAAGGTGAAGCGCGACATCGCTCGCGTGAAAACAGTATTGAACGAAAAGGCAGGACAGTGACATGACCGAAGCTACCCAAACTGCCAGAACTCTGAGCGGCAAGGTCGTGAGCAACAAGATGGAGAAATCCATCGTGGTGCTGGTCGAGCGTCAGGTGAAACACCCGTTGTACGGTAAGTACATGAAGCGTTCAACCAAGATCCACGCTCACGATGAGAGCAATCAGTGCAACATCGGTGACACTGTGACCATTCAGGAAACCCGTCCGGTCTCCAAGACCAAGAGCTGGGCCCTGGTGGAAGTCACTGAACGTGCATCCAAGGTGTAATTCGCCCGGAGAACAACCATGATTCAGACTCAAACAATGCTTGAAGTCGCGGATAACAGCGGTGCGCGTCAGGTGATGTGCATCAAGGTCCTGGGCGGTTCACACCGGCGTTATGCCAGCGTTGGGGATATCATCAAGGTGACCGTCAAGGAAGCCATTCCCCGCGGTAAGGTGAAGAAAGGCCAGGTCCTGAAAGCTGTCGTGGTGCGCACTCGTAAGGGTGTTCGCCGTCCCGACGGTTCGCTGATCCGTTTCGACGGAAACGCGGCAGTACTTCTGAACAATCAGGACGCTCCTATCGGTACCCGTATCTTCGGACCGGTTACCCGTGAACTGCGTAATGAGAAGTTCATGAAAATTATCTCACTGGCACCCGAAGTACTTTAAAGGACCAGAGGCCGGTTATGAAAAAGATCAAACGAGATGACGAAGTAATCGTCACCACGGGGAAAGACAAAGGCAAACGTGGTAAAGTCCTGAAGGTTCAGGACGATGGCCGCATGGTTGTTTCAGGGATCAATATGATCAAGAAGCACACCAAGCCGAACCCGATGCTGGGCACCCCAGGTGGCATCGTCGAAAAAGAAGCACCTATCCAGGCTTCCAACGTGGCTATTTTTAATCCGCAGACCGGCAAAGCCGATCGCGTAGGCTTCCAGATCAAGGAAGACGGCGCAAAAGTGCGGATCTTCAAGTCCACGAATGAAGCTGTCGATAACCAGTAAGCGGTGGTGGTTACGATGCTTAACATGAAAGAGCAGTACAGTAAGGAAGTGGTACCCGCCCTGCAGAAAGAGTTCAGCTACAAGAACATCATGCAGGTGCCGCGTATCGAAAAGATCACCCTTAACATGGGTGTCGGCGAAGCGGTTGGTGACAAGAAGCTGATTGAAAATGCCGTGGCGGATCTTGAGCGCCTGGCAGGTCAGAAAGCCGTTGTTACCAAGGCACGTAAATCCGTTGCGGGTTTCAAGATCCGTGAAGGTTGGCCTATCGGCTGTAAGGTTACCCTGCGCGGCGAGCGTATGTGGGACTTCTTTGATCGCCTGGTTCACATTGCGGTTCCCCGCATTCGTGACTTCCGGGGTCTGAATCCCAAGTCGTTCGACGGTCGTGGTAACTACAGCATGGGTGTGCGTGAGCAGATCATTTTCCCAGAGATCGAGTACGACAAAGTCGACAAGATCCGTGGTCTGGACATCACCATTACCACCACTGCCGGTACCGACGATGAAGGTCGCGAACTGTTGAAAGCCTTCGGCTTTCCGTTCAAGAAATAAGGAACGAGTGTAATGGCTAAGGTTTCCATGAAAAACCGTGAGCTCAAGCGCGAAAAGACCGTTGCAAAGTTTGCAGCGAAGCGTGCCGAGCTCAAGGCGATTATCAAGAACCCGAATACCAGCGATGAAGAGCGTTGGGATGCACAGATGAAGCTTCAGCAGCTTCCTCGCGATGCTTCTCCCTCACGTCTTCGTAATCGTTGCCAGGTGACTGGTCGTCCCCACGGCGTTCTGCGCAAGTTCGAGCTGTCACGGATCAAGCTCCGTGAATACGGCATGCGCGGTGACGTTCCGGGCCTGACCAAGGCAAGCTGGTAAGATAGGCATCCTGACTTCGGTCAGGTGCCTGTTGGTAAGCGGTGCGGCAAGCCGCTGCACAACTAAAAAGATCAGGAGCCTCATACCAATGAGTATGCAAGACACGCTTGCGGATATGTTTACCCGTATCCGTAATGCACAGATGGCATCAAAAGCAGACGTTACGATGCCGTCTTCAAAGATGAAGATCTCCGTAGCCCAGGTCCTCAAGGACGAAGGTTACGTTGACGATTTCTCCGTTTCAGCCGACGCGAAGCCCGAGCTGACGATTACTCTGAAATACTTCGGTGGTAAGCCGGTTATTGAAGAGATCAAGCGGGTCAGCCGTCCGAGTCTGCGCCAGTACAAAGGCGCTGGGGAACTGCCGAAAGTATCCGGTGGTCTGGGAGTCGCGATTGTCTCAACGTCCAAGGGCGTTATGACAGACCGCGCCGCACGAGCTGCTGGCGTGGGTGGCGAAGTCATCTGCACCGTATTCTAGGAGATACACATGTCCAGGGTTGCCAATAATCCTGTCGTGCTGCCTTCCGGTGTTGAGGTTAAGCTGAACGGACAGGAAATTAGTGTGAAGGGTTCCAAGGGAGCGCTTCAAATCACCATTCACCAGGCGGTTGAAGTAAAGCAGGAAGAGAATGTTCTGCGCTTTGCGGCCCGCGATGGTGCTACAAAGTCCCGCGCTCTTGCTGGTACTACTCGTGCACTGGTCAACAACATGGTGACCGGTGTTTCCACAGGCTGGGAACGTAAACTCCAGCTGACGGGCGTAGGTTACCGTGCCCAGGCGCAAGGTAAGAAGCTCAATCTGACACTGGGTTTTTCTCACCCGGTCGAGTACGAGCTGCCCGAGGGGATTACCGCAGAAACTCCGTCCAATACGGAAGTTGTGATTCGCGGTATCGACAAGCAACAGGTTGGCCAGGTCGCTGCGGAAGTCCGCGCGTTCCGTCCGCCCGAGCCTTATAAGGGTAAGGGTGTTCGTTATGCGGATGAGCAGGTCAGACGCAAAGAAGCCAAGAAGAAATAAGGCGGGACTATGAGCGCGAATAACGAAAGATTGCGTCGCGCACGCAAAGTGCGCATGAAGATCCGTGAACTGGGTACCAATCGCCTGTGCGTTCACCGCACACCGCGTCACATGTACGCCCAGGTCACGACTGCAGACGGCAGCAAAGTGCTGGCTTCTGCCTCCACGTTGGATAAGGAACTGCGCCAGGGTGCAACCGGTAACGTGGACGCTGCCAAGAAGGTTGGTCAGCTGATTGCTGAGCGTGCCAAGGCAGCAGGTGTTGAGCAGGTTGCTTTTGACCGCTCCGGTTACCGTTATCACGGCCGTATTCAGGCTCTGGCCGACGCAGCCCGTGAAGCTGGCTTGCAATTCTAAGAGGTGGAGAAGATGAGCGTTAACGAACAGAAGGCGCCTGAGCTCCAGGAGAAGCTGGTCCAGGTCAATCGTGTCGCCAAGGTTGTTAAAGGTGGCCGTATTTTCGCCTTCACCGCACTGACAGTAGTGGGTGATGGTAAAGGTCGCGTTGGTTTCGGTCGTGGCAAGGCGCGTGAAGTGCCGGTCGCCATCCAGAAGGCCATGGAAGCTGCACGCAAGAACATGGTAGAAGTTCCGCTTGACGGCACTACCCTGCAATACCCGGTTAAGGCTCAGCATGGCGGCTCCAAGGTCTACATGCAGCCAGCTTCCGAAGGTACTGGTATCATCGCCGGCGGTGCGATGCGTGCGGTACTGGAAGTGGCGGGTGTTCAGAACGTACTGTCCAAGTGTTACGGGTCTACCAACCCGGTGAACGTGGTACGTTCCACCATCAAGGGTCTCCAGGCAACTCAAGCGCCTGAAGATATTGCAGCCAAGCGCGGTAAGACCGTGGAAGAGATTCTGGGTTGAAGTCATGGCGAACGCAAAAACGATCAAAGTAACTCTGACCCGCAGCCCCATCGGCTGCCAGCCCAAGCACAAGCTGTGCGTCAAGGGCCTGGGTCTTCGTAAAATCGGTCACACCGTGGAAGTGGAAGATACTCCGTCTATCCGCGGCATGATCAACCGGGTTGATTACCTGGTTCGGGTTGAGGAGAACTAAGATGCGTCTGAACGAACTTAGTCCGGAACCCGGTTCACGCCAGGCACCCAAGCGTGTCGGTCGTGGTATCGGTAGCGGTCTCGGTAAAACCGGCGGTCGTGGTCACAAAGGTCTGAAATCCCGTTCCGGCGGCAGCGTAGCGCCCGGTTTCGAGGGTGGTCAGCAGCCGTTGGCCCGTCGTCTGCCGAAGTTTGGTTTCACCTCCCGTCAGCAGCGTTACGTTGCAGAAATCCGCCTGAACGAACTGGCGAAGGTTGAAGGCGATGTGGTGGATCTGGAAGCCCTGAAGAAGGCGGACATCATTCGCGGGGAAATTCGCGAAGCCAAGGTTATCCTGTCTGGTGAATTGAGCCGGCCGGTAACCGTGAAGGGACTTCGGGTAACCAAAGGCGCGCGCGAGGCAATTTCTGCCGCGGGTGGTAAAGTCGAAGACTAAGGCGAGTCGAGGACTAAATGGCCAAGAACGCATCATTGCCTGCGGGCGCGGGTAAAGGACTGGCAGAGCTGCGATCGCGGCTCTGGTTTGTCTTCCTGGCATTGCTGGTGTACCGGATCGGTGCCCACATCCCTGTGCCGGGTATCAACCCCGACCGTCTGGCGGCACTGTTTGAACAGAACCAGGGCACAATCCTGAGCATGTTCAACATGTTTTCCGGTGGTGCGCTTGAGCGCATGAGTATCTTCGCTCTCGGTATTATGCCGTATATTTCGGCCTCTATTATCATGCAGCTCATGACTGCGGTCAGCCCGCAGCTTGAGCAGCTGAAAAAAGAAGGCGAAGCTGGTCGTCGTAAGATCAGCCAGTACACGCGGTATGGTACGGTTATCCTGGCCCTGGTTCAGGGTTTTGGTATTTCTGTCGGCCTGGCATCACAGGGTGTCACCTTCAATGACAGCTTCAGCTTCCACTTCGTGGCAGTTGTGTCGTTCGTAAGTGGCGCCGTGTTCATGATGTGGCTTGGCGAGCAGATCACCGAGCGGGGTGTCGGTAACGGCATTTCTCTCCTGATCTTCGCCGGTATTGTTGCCGGGTTGCCCGGCGCTATCGGTCAGACGCTCGAGCAGGCCCGTAATGGTGAGATGAGCCTGCTGGTCGTCCTGGGTATTGGCGTTCTTGCGGTTGCTGTAATTGGCTTCGTGGTGTTCATGGAGCGCGGTCAGCGCCGGTTGACGATCAACTACGCCAAGCGGCAACAGGGGCGCCGGGTGTTTGCTCAGCAGTCCAGCCATTTGCCTTTGAAGGTGAACATGGCGGGTGTCATTCCGCCGATCTTCGCCTCATCCATTCTGCTGTTCCCTGCATCTCTGGGTCAGTGGTTCGGCCAGGGCGAAGGTATGGAATGGTTGAGTGATATCTCACAGGCCCTGGCGCCAAGCCAGCCGTTGTACATTATCCTGTTTGCGGCAGCAGTGGTTTTCTTCTGCTTCTTCTACACAGCGCTGATGTACAACCCGAAAGAAGTTGCGGATAACCTCAAGCGCTCTGGAGCGTTTATTCCGGGCATTCGTCCTGGTGATCAGACTGCCAAGTATATCGATGGTGTTCTGACCCGACTGACGCTGTTCGGTGCAATGTACATTGCAGCGGTTTCCCTGTTCCCTCAGTTCCTGATGGTGGCCGGGAATGTTCCGTTCTATCTGGGCGGTACCTCACTGCTGATTGTTGTAGTCGTGGTGATGGATTTCATGGCGCAGGTTCAGTCGCACCTGATGTCCCATCAGTATGAATCACTGATGAAGAAGTCCAATCTCAAGGGCTATGGTCGGAACGGTTAACCCCGTTCCCCTTGAAAACTGGAGTCGACAATGAAAGTACGCGCTTCGGTAAAGAAAATTTGCCGTAACTGCAAAGTAATTCGTCGCAATGGCTCGGTACGAGTCATTTGCTCGGAGCCTCGTCACAAGCAACGCCAGGGCTGATTCCTGAAGGAATCCTTCCTGACATTGTAGGGTTTCGAAATGATGGCGCTTGACTCCATGCGGGGTCAGGCGCTATTATTTCGCGCCCTTTTTGTGGCGGAAAATTCACACAGCAAAGCTTTGAACGCGGAGTAATTTGGATGGCACGTATAGCCGGTGTCAATATACCCGATCACAAACATGCTGTTGTCTCGCTGACCTACATCTTTGGTGTTGGCAAGACCACAGCCCAGAAGCTTTGCGATGCAACCGGCGTCAAGCCGGACGTCAAGGTCAAAGACCTTAGCGATGAGCAGCTTGAAGCACTTCGTACCGAAGTGGGCAAGGTGTCTGTCGAAGGCGATCTGCGTCGTGAAGTACAGATGAACATCAAGCGTTTGAAGGATCTCGGATGCCACCGTGGTCTGCGTCATCGTCATGGCCTTCCGGTCCGTGGCCAGCGCACCAAGACCAACGCACGCACCCGTAAAGGTCCACGCAAACCTATTCGTAAGTAACAGGTAGGCAAACATGGCAAAGCCAGGTACACGTACCCGTAAAAAGGTGAAAAAGACGGTTGTTGATGGCGTCGCGCACATTCACGCGTCCTTCAACAACACTATCGTGACCATTTCTGACCGTCAGGGCAACGTCCTGTCCTGGGCCACCTCCGGTGGTTCCGGTTTCCGTGGGTCACGCAAGAGTACACCTTTTGCTGCGCAGGTAGCAGCTGAAAGAGCCGGTAATGCGGCTGCTGAATACGGCCTTAAAAACCTGGACGTAGAGGTTAAGGGTCCTGGGCCCGGACGTGAATCTGCAGTTCGCGCGCTGAACGCGTGTGGCTACAAGATCACCAACATCACAGATGTGACGCCGATTCCCCACAACGGCTGTCGTCCGCCCAAGAAGCGCCGCGTCTAACACAGGAGACAGTGAATTATGGCTCGTTATATAGGCCCGAAGTGCAAGCTGTCTCGTCGTGAAGGGACAGATCTTTTTCTGAAGAGCGGTGTTCGCGCGCTCGATTCAAAGTGCAACATCGAGACTCCGCCGGGTATGCACGGCGCGCGTCGCGGTCGTCTGTCCGAGTACGGCGTACAGCTTCGTGAAAAACAGAAAGTTCGTCGTATCTACGGCGTTCTCGAGAAGCAGTTCCGCAACTACTACAAAGAGGCCGCCCGAGGCAAAGGTGCAACTGGTGAAAACCTGCTGCAACTTCTGGAAGGCCGTCTTGATAACGTTGTATACCGCATGGGCTTTGGTTCCACCCGTGCAGAAGCCCGTCAGCTCGTCTCTCACAAGGCGATCCTGGTTAACGACAAGACGGTAAACATCCCGTCTTACCAGGTCCGTCCGGGTGATGTTGTGAGCGTGCGTGAGAAGGCGAAGAACCAGCTGCGTGTTAAAGGCGCACTGGATCTGTCTGCAAGCCGTGCACCGGTGAGCTGGGTAGAGGTCGACGCCAACAAGATGTCCGGCGTTTACAAGTCAGTACCTGAGCGTACTGAACTGCCGGCCGACATCAACGAGAACCTCATCGTCGAGCTTTACTCCAAGTAAAGCCCAGTTAGCAACGATAGCAGATAGGGGCGTCTATGCAGCGTTCAGTACATGAGTTATTGACACCTCGTACCATTGACGTGAAGGAATCAAGCGCCACACGTGCCAAGGTTACGCTTGAGCCTCTGGAAAGAGGCTTTGGTCATACCCTGGGCAGTGCACTGCGCCGGATTCTCTTGTCTTCGATGCCGGGCTGCGCCGTGACTGAAGCGCAGATCGACGGTGTCCTGCACGAGTACAGCGCCATTGAGGGTGTCCAGGAAGACGTCATCGAGATTCTTCTGAATCTCAAAGGCGTTGCCGTAAAAATGAACGGTCGGGACGATGCCGAGCTTACGCTCAGCAAGAAAGGCCCGGGCGTTGTGACAGCCGGTGATATCAAGCTGGATCATGACGTCGAGATTGCCAACCCGGAGCACGTGATCTGTCACCTTAGCGAGAATGGTGAAGTGAACATGCGTCTCCGTGTGGCTCGCGGTCGCGGCTATGAGCCGGCAGACCAGCGTGGTCTCGACGAGGACGAAACTCGCGCCATCGGACGCCTGCAGCTGGATGCAACATTCAGCCCGGTTCGTCGCGTGGCTTACGCCGTGGAAAGCGCACGGGTAGAGCAGCGGACCGATCTGGACAAGCTGGTTATCGACCTGGAGACCAATGGCACCATCGACCCGGAGGAAGCAATTCGTCGGGCGGCCACCATCCTCCAGCAGCAACTGGCGGTGTTTGTTGATTTCGATCATGAGAAAGAGCCTGAGCGCGTTGAGGAAGAGGAAGAAATCGATCCTATCCTGCTGCGCCCGGTTGATGATCTGGAATTGACAGTGCGTTCAGCTAACTGCTTGAAGGCTGAGAACATTTACTACATCGGCGATCTTATCCAGCGCACAGAAGTTGAGCTGTTGAAGACGCCTAACCTTGGTAAAAAGTCGCTGACCGAGATCAAGGACGTTTTGGCGTCCCGTGGTCTGTCACTGGGTATGCGTCTTGATAACTGGCCGCCGGCTAGCCTTCGTGGCGACGACCGGGTTCTGGGCGGTTAATCGCCGATTAGTTTAAGGTAAGGAATAAGAGCAATGCGTCATCGTAAGAGTGGTCGTAAGTTCAGCAGGACCAGTGCGCATCGCAAGGCCATGTTCCGTAACATGACTGCGTCACTGGTTGAACACGAGCTGATCAAAACAACGCTGCCGAAAGCCAAAGAGCTTCGTCGGGTAGCTGAGCCTTTGATCACGCTTTCCAAGAATGATTCGGTCGCGAATCGTCGTCTGGCGTTCTCACGCCTGCGTGACGATGCAGCGGTTGCCAAGCTGTTTGATGAGCTTGGCCCCCGTTACAGCGAGCGTCCGGGTGGATACCTTCGTATCCTGAAGTGTGGCTTCCGTGCCGGCGACAATGCCCCGATGGCATTTGTTGAGCTGGTTGGTCGTCCGCTGGATATTGAAGCGGAAGAGGTGGACGAAGACGAGGATTAATTTCTTCGGCTTTGGCCAACCACAGAAAAACCGGGGTCCGTGAGGTTCCCGGTTTTTTTGTGTCTGGGTTTTATATGTGACTGGCAGTCTGAGAGCTTGGGTGGCTGGCGCGGGGGTGAGGGTGTATTTTCTTTGGGAAAACAACTCGCTTCGCTCAGACATCTTTTCCCGGCAGAAAATACACCCTCACCCCCTCGCCGACAGAGCTCTTAGTTGCCCGCCAATTATTTGGTCAGCATTGGTTTGAGATAACGTCCTGTGTGGGAAGCAGGGTTCTTGGCAACCTCCTCCGGGGTTCCCTCTGCAATGATCTGGCCGCCACCAGAGCCTCCTTCTGGGCCCAGATCGACGATCCAGTCTGCGGTCTTGATGACGTCCAGGTTGTGCTCGATCACCACGATGGTGTTGCCGTGGTCGCGGAGCCTCTCCAGGACATTCAGAAGCTGCTGGATGTCGTAGAAGTGCAGGCCGGTGGTGGGCTCGTCAAGAATGTAGAGCGTTTTGCCGGTGTCCCGTTTGGACAGTTCTTTGGCAAGTTTGACCCGCTGTGCTTCGCCACCGGAGAGGGTCACGGCGCTCTGGCCGAGGCGGATGTAGGACAGGCCGACGTCGATCAGGGTCTGGAGTTTGCGGGCGATGAAGGGGACCGCATCGAAGAACTCACGTCCCTCTTCCACGGTCATTTCCAGCACTTCGTTGATGTTCTTGCCCTTGTACCGGACTTCCAGGGTTTCGCGGTTGTAGCGTTTGCCCTTGCAAACATCGCAGGGTACGTAGACGTCTGGCAGGAAGTGCATTTCTACCTTGATCACGCCGTCGCCCTGGCAGGCTTCGCAGCGGCCGCCCTTGACGTTGAAGGAGAATCGGCCGGGCTTGTAACCCCGTGAGCGGGCTTCCTGGGTTCCGGCGAACAGTTCCCTGATCGGCGTGAACAGTCCTGTGTAGGTCGCGGGGTTGGAACGCGGTGTGCGGCCGATGGGGCTCTGGTCGATATCGATGACCTTGTCCAGATGGTCGAGCCCCTTGAGTGACTGGTAGGGCGCGTGGTTCAGACTGGTGGCCTTGTTGAGTTTCGCGGCGGCGACCGGATACAGGGTGCTGTTGATCAGCGTGGACTTGCCGGACCCGGACACGCCGGTGATGCAGGTCATGATGCCCAGAGGCAGGTTCAGGGTTACATCTTTCAGGTTGTTACCGGTAGCACCAGCAAGGGTCAGTGATTTTCCGCCGCCTTTGTTCCGCGTACTGGGTACGGCGATCTCCCGGCTGCCTTTGAGGTATTGGCCAGTCAGAGAATCCGGGTTGTCGATAATCTGTTGAGGCGTGCCCTGGCCGATGATGTGGCCGCCGTGGACGCCGGCGCCCGGGCCGATATCAATCACATGGTCGGCGGCTCGAATGGCGTCTTCATCGTGCTCGACGACAATTACCGTGTTGCCCAGATCACGCAGGTGGGTGAGGGTGGCCAGCAGGCGGTCATTGTCCCGCTGGTGGAGCCCGATGGAGGGTTCGTCGAGGATGTACATGACGCCTACCAGTCCGGCGCCGATCTGGCTCGCCAGGCGAATACGCTGGGCTTCGCCCCCGGAGAGGGTGTCGGCGCTTCGCTCCAGAGTGAGGTACTCCAACCCCACGTTCACCAGGAACTGGAGCCTTTGACGGACTTCTTTCAGAATTTTCTCGGCAATTTCGCCCTTCCGGCCCGGTAGGGCGAGGGTTTCGAAGTAATCATGGGCCTCGCCAACCGGCAGATGGGTAACGTCCGAAATATTGTGTTCTTCAATAAACACATGGCGGGCGCTACGGCGCAGACGGGAACCCCCGCACTCCTTGCAGGGCTGTGTGCTGAGGTTACGAGCCAGTTCCTCTCGCATACTTTGAGAGTCAGTTTCGCGGTAGCGCCGCTCAAGGTTGGGGAGAATGCCTTCGAACGGATGGGCCTTTTCCATGATGTGGCCACGGGAATTCACGTAGCGAAAAGGAATGTCTTCTTTCCCCGAGCCGAACAGCAGTACATTTCGGAAATCCTCGGGAAGGTCCACCCAGGCCGTTTCCAGATCAATGCCGTAGTGATCTGCCACGCTGCCCAGCATCTGGAAGTAATAGACCGCCCGGCGATCCCAGCCCTTGATGGCGCCCGATGCCAGAGTGGCCTCTGGGTGCTGGACGATTTTCTCCGGATCGAAGAATTGTTTGACGCCAAGCCCGTCGCAGGTAGGGCAGGCGCCTGCGGGATTGTTAAATGAAAACAGTTTTGGCTCGAGTTCGCTCAGGGCGTAGCCGCATTGGGTGCAAGCGTAACGGGCGGAGAATGTGTGTTCTTCGCCTTCACCGGTCATCGGCGCTACCAGGGCGATTCCGTCCGCGAGATGCAGCGCCGTTTCAAAGCTTTCTGCCAGGCGCTGTTCAAGGCCCGGCTTCACCTTGAATCGATCAACGACCACATCAATCTGGTGCTTGCGTTTCTTGTCCAGGGCCGGCACATCGTCAATGTCGTAAACCGTGCCATCCACCCTCAGGCGGATGAAGCCCTGGCTGCGCATGGTTTCGATAACCTGCAGGTGTTCGCCCTTCCGGTCCCGTATCACCGGCGCGAGGATCATCAATTTGCTGTCCTCCGGCATGGCCACCACCTGATCCACCATCTGGCTGATGGTCTGAGCTTCCAGGGGCTGGCCATGGTCTGGGCATCGAGGCTCACCGGCACGGGCAAAGAGCAGGCGCAGGTAATCGTATATTTCGGTGATGGTGCCAACGGTCGAGCGCGGGTTGTGGGAGGTGGATTTCTGCTCAATGGAGATGGCGGGCGACAGACCTTCGATGTGGTCTACGTCCGGCTTTTCCATCATCGAAAGAAACTGGCGGGCATAGGTGGAAAGCGATTCTACATAGCGGCGCTGTCCTTCCGCATAAAGCGTATCGAACGCAAGGGACGATTTCCCGGAGCCGGAAAGGCCGGTGATCACGATCAGCTTGTCCCGTGGCATATCCAGGTCGATGTTTTTCAGGTTGTGGGTCCGTGCCCCTTTGATCTGGATATGGTCCATAACACCTCGCTCGGATAAAAAACGAAAATTATACCGCGTTGGGTCGGCTGCGGCGAAAATGATCCCCGGATCAGCATCACGCGACCTGTCCCCCGTCAGCGCCCCTTCTGCTACAATGCGCCGCCTGCGAAGGGTATCTGCCCTTAATCTGACCGCTTTCAACCCCGGCTGAGGTACGTAATTGCCATGAACGCGCTGGAAAAACGCTCCGTACTCGCACTGGCGTCCGTCTACGCCATGCGCATGCTCGGACTGTTCATGGTGCTGCCGGTGTTCATGCTGCTTGGTGAAGATCTCAAAGATGCGACGCCGGCCCTGCTCGGTTTTGCCATAGGGGCATACGGCCTCAGCCAGGCCCTGTTGCAGATTCCCTTTGGCATGCTGTCTGATCGGGTCGGTCGTAAGCGCATGATCTACATCGGGCTCGTACTGTTTGCCGCGGGCAGTTTGCTGGCCGGGGCCACGGACTCCATATACGTTGTGATTGCCGGTCGGATTCTTCAGGGTGCCGGCGCTATCGCCAGTGTTCTGATGGCGTTGCTCAGTGATCTGACCCGTGAAGAGGAGCGGACCAAGGCCATGGCGACCGTTGGAATCACGATTGGTCTGTCGTTCTCGGTCTCCCTGGTGCTCGGCCCCCTTCTTGGGGCCTGGTGGGGGCTGTCCGGAATCTTCTACGCGACCGCAGCGCTGGCAATAGTGGCGCTGGTGATCGTCAACCGCCTGGTCCCGACGCCGCATCAGCACAAGACGAGCCCCGATACCCATCCTGCCAGGGACATGCTGGGCCGTGTGCTTTCAGACGGTCGTCTTCTCCGGTTGGATTTCGGCATCTTTGCCCTGCACCTGGTGCTCACCGCCCTGTTCCTGGTCTTTCCCTCCATGCTGCAGGAGCAGTTTGGTCTTGCCAGCAGGTCACACTGGTGGTTCTACCTGAGCGTGATGATTACGTCTTTCTTTGCCATGGTGCCGTTCATCATCATCGGCGAGAAAAAGCGTCGGATGAAGCCGGTGCTGTGCGGGGCGATTGCGTTACTGACGTTGGCTACTGCCGGGTTTACTGGTGTGTCCGGCAGCCTGGCTGCAGCCTGGGCCGTGCTGTTTTTCTTCTTCATGGCCTTCAATCTGCTTGAAGCCAGCCTGCCATCACTAATCAGCAAAGAGGCACCGGCGGCAAGCAAAGGGACAGCGATGGGGGTCTATTCCACGTCCCAATTCATGGGTGCGTTTCTGGGCGGCGCCCTGGGCGGCTATCTGCTGGAGAGTGGCGGAATCCAGGGTGTACTCTGGTTCATGGTGGTGGTGCTTGGCCTCTGGTTACTGGTGGCGCTTACTATGCCAGCGCCCGGCCACACCACCAGTTTCGTGGTACAGTTGCAGCAGGTAATGAGCAACCAGTACGACGATATTGATGACAATCTCCGTCGCCTTCCCGGCGTTCAGGATGTGGTGATTGTTGAAGAGGCTGCCACTGCCTATCTTAAGGTGGATCGTCAGCAATTTGATGAGGCGTTACTTGCGGACTTTTCCTTTGTCCGGCAGGCTAAACATTCTTGAAATCCGGAGGCCCGCACGGAACGCGGGCGTCCCTGAAAAAAGAGTCAGGAGCAGAGCATGGCACGAGGCGTAAACAAAGTAATTCTGATCGGTAACCTGGGACAGGACCCGGATACCCGCTACACCCCTAACGGTAATGCCGTTGTGAACCTGAATCTGGCAACAGACGAAAGCTACAAGGATCGTCAGACCGGGCAATTGGTGCCGAAAACCGAATGGCACCGGGTTGTCATGTTCGGCAAGATCGCCGAAGTGGCCGGCCAGTATCTGCGCAAGGGCTCGAAGGTCTACATTGAGGGCAAGCTGCAGACGCGCAAATGGCAGAACAAGGAAGGTCAGGATGTCTACACCACCGAGGTTGTGGTGGATATCAACGGCCAGATGCAGATGCTCGACAGCCGTGGCGGCGAAGGCGGTATGAATCAGGGCGCCCCGGCAGGGCGGCCTCAGCAGTCCGGCTATAATGCCCCGGCGGGCCAACAGAACAACCCGCCACCGCAGTCTGGTGGGTACAGCAATCAGCCGTCGCAGGGCAGCATGCCGGAGCCGGTAGACGACTTTGACGATGACATTCCGTTCTAAATTTCCCGTGAACAGAAACGGAATCTGAGCATCCAAAGTGACTTGAGCCCCCGCCTCGCGGGGGCTTTTTGTTACTGGTTTGCAAAAACGGTGTGAAATTGGCCAAAAAAACGTGGAGTTACGTTCGCTTTCTCATCTATCATGTCATTCGATGTAAAAAGCGCCTGTTTTTCAGGCAGCATAATAATAGCTTGATGCTGGCGAGTTGGCTTCGGATCCTTTTTTAACGGACTCCATGACAAAGATACCAATCTTCAAAAGACTGACCGGTCTGTTCGGACGTTCCGGGGCTCGCCTGCGGGTAAGTCTTGAAATTCGTCCCGACGGTATTGCCTGGGCGGAATCGGGGCGGCCGGATGCCGGTAGGTGGGGGTTCATTGATTGCCTCCCCGCAAGGCGTCAGGCGGCACTGGTGAAACTAGTCGACAAGCACGGCTGGTCAGGTGCACCGACAACGCTCGTGCTGCCCCTGGACCAGTATCAGGTTTTCCAGATGGATCGCCCGGAAGGCGTCGAGGAATCGGAGCTGGGGGATGCCCTCAAGTGGAAACTTAAGGATTTTCTCGATTTCAGCCCGTCCGAGGCGGTTTCTGATGTTTTCCCGTTTCCGAAAGACGCATCCCGGGGCCGTGGCGAACTGGTCAACGTGGTCGCCGCCAGAAAAGTTCTGGTCTCTGAACTGGTTCGGCTGGTTCAGGAAGCCGGCCTGGAACCGGAGCGCATTGATATCGCCGAGCTCGCGTTGCGAAATCTGGTATGCAGGCTGGATGAAAACCGGCGTGGTGCCGCGCTGGTCCACCTGAAAGAAAACTACGGCCAGATGGTGATCTGCAAGGACAACACGCTGTACTTGTCCCGCCGGCTTGATGTGACTTCCGAAGATCTTCGAGATGCCGCCCGGCAGGAGTCGGCGGTGCAATCACTGGCCCTGGAGATGCAGCGTTCACTGGACTATTACGAAAGCCAGTTGGGCCAGGTGCCGCCGGCAATGATCCACCTCGTTGCCCGTGACAGCGTGCTTCCTCTTGCCTCGATGCTTTCTTCCTATGTGGCCGCGGGCCTTGAAACCCTCGATTGGCGTGCCCTGGGCTTTGAGTCCGATCTGGACAGTCGTTGCCTGCCGGCCTGGAGTGCGGGCTTGCCGTTGCCGGAGGGCGGGCGTCCATGATCCAGCAGGTCAATCTCTACACTGACGAGCTGCGTCCGAGAAAGGAAAGACTCCAGGCTGGAATGGCGGTTGGTATTCTGGTTGTCGGAGTGGTGCTGGTTGCGTTCGTGGCCGGTTTCCTGACCTACGAGAATTCGGTGATGGCAAACAAGGCCTCACGCCTTGATCAGCAGAACCAGCAGCTTGAACAGGCTGTGGCGCAGCTTTCAGCCGCGGTTCAAGCCCGTCAGCCGGATGCCGAAGTGAAGGAGGCTCTGGAGCGCGTCACCCAGACCCTCGCGCGCCGCCAGCGATTACTGGAACGGGTGGAAAGCCTGGTGCTTTCCGAGGACCGCAATTTCTCGCCACAGCTGGCAGCATTGGCCCGACAGATCCCGGAAGATGTCTGGCTGACAGGCGTTATCCTGGAGTCAGGCCCGGACAGAGTCACTATCGAAGGGCGTAGCCGCGAAGGCGCTCTGGTGCCTCTGTACCTTGAGAACCTGGGCGAGGAACCAGCGTTTACGGGACGAACCTTTGGTGTGTTCCGATTGTCGCGCCCGGAGGAAGGCCGCTGGATTGACTTTCATGTTTCAAGCGAGCGTGACGGGGAGGGTAACTGATGGCGGACGCACCCAACACTTCCCTTGCCCGGGCCACGCAGTGGTATAACCTGCGACCGATTCGTGAGCGGGCCCTGATTCTGCTGACTGCACTCGTGCTGGTTGTGGTGCTGGTCTGGGAGCTTGGGGTTACGCCATTACAGCAACGAAACCAGAGTCTGGAGAATCGGATCCAGACGCTTTCCGCTAGCCGGGACGACCTGCTGGCGCAGCAGCAAACGCTCAATCAGCAACTTGCCACCGATCCCTCCAGGGAAATGCGGGATCAGTTAAATGCCCGGCAGCAGAGACTGGAGCGGCTCAATCAGCAGATCGCGGAGACCACCGGGCAACTGATCGCGCCCAGGGCGATGGTGGCGCTGTTGCGGGATATTCTGGCCGCCCAGGATGCACTGGAGCTGCAGGCTCTGGAGCTACAGACTCCGACCCCGGTTTTCGCTCCGGATGCCCCCGATCAATCCTCACAGGAGCAGGCAGAGGCGGCGCAACCACTGCTTTATGCCCATGATGTCGAGCTCCGCATCATGGGAAGCTATCTTGATGTGCTGAACTATCTCGAGCGGCTTGAGGCACTGGATGAGCGTCTCGGGTGGATAAAGCTGGAGTACAGTGCGGGCGACTGGCCCTCTGGCGAAGCGATCATCAGGGTGCAAACACTGAGCCTGGATCAAGCGTGGCTGGGGGTGTGAAGTGAGCAGGAACTTGGGTGCCTCAATAATCCGGTGGTCTTGTGTGGCAATCGGTTCGCTGTTGCTGGTGGTGGGAAAAACCCATGCACTGCAGGACCCGACCCGGCCACCGGGCCCGCAGACAACTGTGGCCAAGCCTGCCCCAGAGCGGGCTCTTGCTCTGGATTCCATACTTTTCAGCAAGGACAGGCGTGTCGCCGTCATCGAAGGTGAGGCCCTCAGGGAAGGCCAGGGTTTTGACAACGTGCGGGTTATCCGGATTTTTGCCAACCGGGTTCTGGTAACGGATAACGGCCGCGAACGGGTGTTGTACCTGGAGAGACTTCCGCAGGTTCGGGGAACTCAATGACAGATAATCGGATACTCATGACAACGATCAAAACAACCAGTGCGCTGATTCTGAGCCTGGTACTGGCGGCCTGCAGCAACAATCCGTTGATGCGCTCGGCAACCGCCACCTCAACCGATGCTGCCGATGCCATTGATCGAAGCCTTGAAGAGGCTTCGCAGGCACAACCGCCAGCGCCGACCCCGAGTCAGGCAGCTGCAACTCTGCCGGCTGACGTGAGTGCAGCACTGCTGCCGCCACTCTCCAGCGAGGCGGATCTGGACGAACGTTTTGACGTCAATGCCCGGGGCGTGCCGGCAGCAAGCTTCTTCGAATCTCTGGTGGAAGGAACCCGCTATAACGTGGTGGTTCATCCTGATGTAAATACCAGTATCGACCTTCGGCTGGGGGACGTCACTGTACCGGAAGTGATGGATATCGCAGGCGACCTGTACGGGCTGGATATTCGACGCAGTGGCCGACTGTTCCGCGTTCAGTCGGACCAGATCCAGACCCGGCTGTTCCCGATTGATTACTTGCACTTCAAGCGTAAGGGCGGCTCGGAGACCAGGGTGAGCTCCGGTCAGGTTACCGGTGCTCGCAGTGGCGGCTCAGGCAGCGCTGACAATAGTGGTGACAGTGCCGGTTCCGGCGAAATCCGCAACCTGGTTGGAACAACCATTTCCACAGAAACAGCCTCGGATTTCTGGCAGGACATCCAGAGCGCACTGAGCATGATTGTCGGTGGCAGTGATGGCCAGCAGGTGATCGTGAATCCGGGCGCAGGGCTGGTAATGGTCCGTGCCGGTTCCGAGGATTTGCGGATGGTTGAGGAGTATCTGCGCCGCACCGAGCTGATCATGCAGCGTCAGGTCATTCTGGAAGCCAAGATCCTGGAGATCGCGCTCAACGAGGGCTACCAGCAGGGCATCAACTGGTCGGATATCCAGAGTGCGTCCAGCATCACGGCCTCGGATGGTCTGCCCGAAGATTTCACCGCGCAGGCGTTGGCCGGCCAGGCCATTCAGACCTCCGATATCGGAGGTCTGTTCTCCGCCAGCGTTCGGGCTGGCGATTTTACCGGCCTGATTGAGCTGCTTGGGGAACAGGGCAATGTGCAGATTCTTTCCAGCCCACGTATTTCGACCGTGAATAACCAGAAAGCCGTGATCAAGGTCGGTACCGATGAGTTCTTTGTGACCGACATTGATTTCGACGACAACAACTCGGCCGTGACGGCCACGGACTCAACCTCTACCTCAGTGGAACTGACCCCGTTTTTCTCTGGCATTTCACTGGATGTGACGCCTCAAATTTCCGAAAACGGCGTCATCACCCTGCACGTGCATCCGTCGGTCAGTGAGGTTAACGATCAGGAGAAGGTGATCACCATTGGCGAGCGTGACGTCACGCTGCCTCTGGCCAGCAGCACCGTTCGTGAAACCGACAGCGTTATCCGTGCCGAAAGCGGGCAGATCGTGGTTATCGGTGGTCTGATCCAGAACTCCAGCGAAGACAACAATTCCGCGGTTCCCTTCTTCAGCGAGATTCCGCTGGTGGGTGAACTGTTCAAGCAGCGGCGGTTCCAGTCCCGCAAGAGCGAGCTGGTTATCCTCCTGCGCCCGGTTGTCGCCGGAATGCCCGAGATGAATGCGGATGTTTCTGCCAGCCGTGAGCGCATGAATGTGCTGCGTGAGTTGCTGCAATCGTCTGAATCCGTCACCCCGGAACCGGAGAAAGCCGTTCGATAGCATGTACGAAGCCCATTTCGGACTGCAGGAAGCACCGTTCGCATTGACGCCCAACACCCGCTATTTCCTGCGGGTGCCCAGCCATGGTGATGCGCTGGAATTATTGCTGGTGGCGTTGAAAGAGCGGGAGGGCTTTATCAAGATCTCCGGAGAGGTGGGCACGGGCAAAACCCTGCTGTGCCGGCTCCTGCTGAACGAACTTGAGCCGATTGCCCACACTGCCTATATTCCGAACCCGCACCTGACCCCGGATACGCTCTACGAAGCCGTGGCTGAAGAGCTGGGCGTGGAACTGTCCGGATGCACCAACGCGCATCAGGTGCTCAAGGCCATCAACGAAAAATTGATCGCCCATGCCATGGAGCAAAAGCCGGTTGTCCTCGTGATTGATGAGGCCCAGGCGATGCCGGAAGAGACCATTGAGGCGTTGCGACTGCTCACCAATCTGGAAACCGAGAGCGTCCGGCTGCTGCAGGTGGTCCTGTTTGGCCAGCCAGAGCTGGATGTGCTGCTTCAAAAGCAGAGCCTGCGCCAACTCAACCAGCGCATAACGTTCCACTATCGCCTCGCCCCCCTGGACCGCCATTCGGTTGCCCAGTATCTGCGCCATCGCCTGGCCCAGGCCGGCTACAACGGCGCCGATCTTTTTGCACCGGGCGCGCTTCGGCTGATTACCCGGGCCTCCGGTGGCATTCCGAGGCTGGTTAATATTCTGGCTCACAAGTCCATGTTGGCCGCCTGGGGCAGGGGTGACCGTCTTATTGAGCGAGGCCATGCCATGCAGGCCATTCGCGACACCGAGAGCGTTCGCTTGCCGGGACTGATCGGGAGGTGGTTATGAGCCTGCTGAACGATGCCCTGCGTGCTGCAGAGCAGCGACAGAACCGGCCGGAAGTGGCCGCGGCCTATGCGGGACAGTCGCAATCGCGACGCGGTTCGCGTTACGGGTCTTGGGTCGTCATCGTTTTCCTGGTCGCAGGCGCAGTGGGCGCATCTGCCTTCTGGTTGATGACTCGAACCGGTAATGAAGACATACCTGTCCACGTGAGTGCCCCTCCGGCGCAAGAGGCCGGAACAGAACTGCAACTCGAGAGCGTTGCCGAAAACGACAACACCGCAGAGGCCTCGCAGCCCGCCCCTGAACCCCAGGTTGTGGTTCAGTCGGAACCGGAAGCCAGGGAAGTAGCCGAGGCGATTGAGCCACAGAAACCGGAGCCTGAACCTGAACCGGTGAGAGTCGAAGCCCCGGAGCCTGAACCCGCCGTCACTACACCGGTGGTGGCCGAAGCCGAGACTGCCCAGGAATCCGAAGCGCCAACGCCACCCATAAAACAGGTTCGTGAGACGCCCGAAGCCATCGATCGTCGAGTCAGCCGGGAGTTGGCCTCGCTGCTGAGGAGTGGTGAACCCCGTCAAGCTGAGCAGATGTTGCAGGAACTGGCGAATGTTCAGGTGGCGACTGCCAGCCGCGAAGTTTTCGCGCGTCAGATGCTGGTGCAGGAAATGCCTGACAGGGCTCTGGCCTGGCTTCCGGAATCGGTGACGAGCGGCGATGCCGGTCTGCGACTTCTCAGGGCCCGGGCACTCCACGTCAAGGGCAGTCTGCCCGAAGCACTCGCCACCCTTGAGAGTAGCGTGCCTGCAGTGCGCCAGGCCGTTGAGTATCGGGTAACCCTGGCGACCTTGCTGCAGCAGGCAGGCCGCACCACCGACGCGGCCCGACACTGGTCGGCCCTTATTGCCGAGGACGACAGCCGCGCGGCCTGGTGGGTGGGCCTTGCGATTGCCCTGGAGACAGGCGGCGAGACCAACAGCGCGGTCCGGGCCTACAGCCAGGCCGCCCAGTTACCCGGGCTTTCGCCGTCCCTGGCGAATTACGTTCGCGAACGACTGAAAGCTTTGCAGGCGGGATGATGACGACAGAGCCGAAAAAGAAAGTCCGGTTAGGCGACCTGCTGGTCCAGAATGATGTCATCACTGAGCAGCAGCTGATGACGGCCCTGCGCGAGCAGAAAAGCACCGGGCGTAAGCTTGGTAAAACGCTCACAGACCTTGGTTATGTGGACGAGGACAGTCTGCTCAATATCCTGTCCCGCCAGCTGGATGTTCCCTTTGTACAGCTGCGTCACTACCAGTTCAACAACGAACTGGTGAAAAAGCTACCGGAGGCCATGGCCCGACGGTTCCGCAGTATCGTGCTGGCGGAGCATAGTGGCGAGCTGCTGGTGGGGATGGCCGATCCTCTGGATATCTTTGCCTACGATGAGTTGGTTCGCATTCTGAAGCAGCCCATCAAACAGGCGGTGGTGCGTGAGAGCGAGCTGCTGAGCACCCTGGACCTGGTCTACCGGCGTACCGATGAAATTGCCTCACTGGCGGAAGAGCTGGAGGACGAGCTGGGCGAGGATGCCTTCGACCTCGCGGACCTCTCGGCCGAATCCGAAAGCGCCGAAGCGCCGGTGGTCAAGCTTCTGCAAACGCTGTTCGAGGACGCGGTTCAGGCCCGCAGCTCGGACATCCACATCGAGCCGGACGAGACCGTTGTTCGTATCCGGCAGCGGGTGGATGGGGTGCTTCAGGAGCAGGTGATGAAGGAGAAGCGTGTCAATTCCGCGCTGGTCCTGCGCCTGAAGCTGATGGCCGGCCTGAACATCTCCGAGAAGCGGATGCCCCAGGACGGGCGCTTCAACGTCCGGGTGAAGGGCCGCAGTATCGATGTGCGGGTATCCACCATGCCCGTTCAGTATGGTGAATCCGTTGTGATGCGTCTGCTGGACCAGAGCCAGGGCATGTTGAACCTGGATGGCACCGGGATGCCGGCGCAGCTGTTGGAACGATTCCGCCGGATGATCAAGAAACCCCACGGGATGATTCTGGTGACCGGCCCCACGGGTAGCGGTAAAACCACCACGCTTTATGGCGCCCTCACGGAACTGAACCGCCCTGAGGTGAAGATAATCACCGCGGAGGATCCGGTGGAATACCGCCTGCCCCGGATTACCCAGGTGCAGGTGAACCCTAAAATCGGTCTGGAATTCGCCAATGTACTTCGGGCCGCCCTGCGTCAGGATCCCGACGTGATCCTGGTGGGCGAGATGCGGGATCGCGAGACCGTGGAAATCGGTCTGCGGGCGGCGATGACTGGTCACCTCGTGCTTTCCACCCTGCACACCAACGACTCCATCAGCAGCGCCATGCGACTGATCGATATGGGTGCCGAACCCTTTCTCGTGGCCAGCTCGCTGCTCGGCGTGGTTGCCCAGCGTCTGGTCAGGCGGGTCTGTGACAACTGTGCCGAGGCCTACACACCGACGGAACAGGAAATGGTGTGGCTGCGCAGCTTTGATCTGGATCCGCTGGATATGGAAGCCGGGTTCGTGCATGGCCGAGGTTGCTACCAGTGCAGCAACACGGGCTACAAGGGCCGGGTTGGCGTTTACGAGATGCTTGAAATGAACGAGGCCATGCTGGACGCTTTGCGGCGCCAGGATGTCTCAGAGTTCACCAAAGCGGCTCGCCTGAGCGCCCTGTACCGACCGCTCGGACAGTGCGCCATGGATTTTGCGTTACAGGGCACCACCACGCTGGAGGAAGTGGCCCGGGTGGCGGCGACCTCCGAGGGTGATTTCTCGCCCGATGACGAGATTCCCTTGCCGGATGAGCCTGTTGGTGGAGGTGCCTGATGCAGTTCAGCTACCGGGGCAAGGATAATCGTGGCAGTGTCCAGCAGGGTTTGCTGGGCGCTCCCAATGCCGATGCCGCTGCTACTGAGCTGATGCGCCGGGGGATAACCCCGCTCTCCATCCGGGAGGTGGAGGATACGGATTCGGTTGTTGATCGATTGAACCGGCTGCCGATATTCCGGAAGAAGGTCACCCTCGATGAGCTGATTGTTTTCTGTCGCCAGATGCATGCCCTGACCAAGGCGGGTATTCCCCTGATCCGCACCATGCGCGGCCTGGCGGAAACCACCCGTTCACCGGTGCTGGCGGAAGTGCTGGAGGATGTGACCACCCGGCTCGAAGGCGGCACAACCATGGCTACGGCCATGCAGGCGCATCCCAAGGTCTTCTCGGAGTTATTTATTGCCATGATTCATGTGGGCGAGAACACCGGGATGCTGGACGACGCCTTCCGGCGCCTGTCAGAAATCCTCGAGCTTGAGCGGGACACCAAGCGTCGCCTCAAACAGGCCATGCGCTATCCGATGTTCGTCGTTATCGCCCTGTTATCGGCGCTGATGGTCGTGAACTTTCTGGTTATCCCGAAATTCGCTTCGGTGTTCGACAAGCTGGGGGCGGACCTGCCGTTCCTGACCCAGGTATTGGTCGGAACCTCCAATTTCCTTCTGGCCTACTGGTACGTGATGCTCTTTGTGGTCGCTGCTGGCGGACTCTTGCTCCGGCAATGGAAACAGACGGAACAGGGCCGACTGACCTGGGATCGTTACAAACTCCGGTTGCCGATTATCGGACCATTGCTGGAATTGATCACGCTCAGTCGGTTCGCGAGGAACTTTGCTACCATGCTGTCCGCCGGCATGCCGGTAACAACGGCGTTAACCGTGGTGGCGGACACCACAGACAATGCCTGGATCTCGACCCACATCAAGGGTATGCGAGGCGGTATCGAAAGAGGCGAGACTCTGCTCAGAACAGCCAGACAAAGCGAAATGTTCACCCCGTTGATTCTGCAGATGATTGCGGTGGGCGAGGAAACCGGTTCCGTGGACGACATGCTCAACAATGTCGCGGATTTTTACGATGAGGATGTGGACTACGGACTCAAGCGACTGGCGGAGTCGATTGAACCGATACTGATTGTGGCCATGGGCATTCTCGTGTTGATTCTGGCACTGGGTGTGTTCCTCCCGATCTGGGATCTGGGGGCCGCCGCCATGGGGCGGGGCTGAGTGCCAGCGGCACGGGTTTCAGAGGCCAGCGGACTGGCGATGTCGCGCAGGTTCCGCTTCGCGGTGGTGTTGGCCGTACTGGGAGTGCTCTGGTGGTTCCTGCTCGGCGTGTTGGAACGAGAAAGCCGAAATGCAGAAGAACGGGCCGCCAACATGGTGATCGGCCAGCTCAGATCGGCCCTGGTGATCAAGGGTGCAGAGGTAATGCTGAGCCGTGACGGCCGTCTTGCTGAGCACAGGGGCATCAACCCGTTTGAGCTGGTGGAGCACCAGTGGGGTAATTACGCTGGGCGATGCCAGGGCGAGGAACTGGCGCCGGCAACCTGGTGTTTCCGGGTAAGCGAACAAAAAGAAACAGAATACGGGCCCAAAGGCTGGTTAATTTATAAACCGGGGCAGCCGATAACCATAGACAGTCGGCAAGCCAACCAGGAGCAGCCTCTGGCCTGGGCAGTGACAACGGAATTTGCAGACCGCAACGGGAATGGTGCGCGGGAGCAGGAAGAACGGCTGACGGGGCTAAAACTCGCCCCGGTGTCGTTGACAGAAGAAGCAGCGCAAACGCAGGATGCGCAACGCTGACCAGACGGACGAATGAAACCGTAAAGAGGTCGACGCTATGAAGCGGGATACGAGAACGAAAAAACAGCAGGGTTTCACCCTGATTGAGCTGGTGGTCGTCATTGCCATCCTGGCAATTCTTGCCGCCTTCGCTCTGCCACGATTTGCCCAGCTGTCAGAGCAGGCGCATCAATCGAGTATTCGTGCGACTGCCGGGGCACTGGCCGCGGGTGTGGCGTTGGCTAAAACACAGTGGGTATCCAACGGCTTCACCGCAGCTGAAACGGATGTTGTTGGCTTTGGCAACGACAATGTCGATGTCAGTGATGACGGCTGGCCGACTTCCGTTGCTTCAAACGACACGGGTACTACGATGGATGCCACCAAGTGCGAGGAAGTCTGGCTGGGTGTTCTGCAATCCAACGCACCCACCGTGAACGGCTCCAATCCTGAATACGCGATATCGATCAGCAGCGGAGACTGCGTATTCACCTATCAAGCAGACAGCCAGGGCAGCACCATTGCGTATGATGCTGATACTGGCGAAATAACCACAACCATTAACTGATAAACCTCGAAGCCAACTGGCGATAAAAACGGAGTAATACCATGAAAGCGATGACAGCCATTGCGGCAAGAAAAGAAAAAGGCTTCACCCTGATCGAACTGGTTATGGTGATTGTAATTCTGGGGATTCTGGCGGCGTTTGCTTTGCCGCGGTTTGCGGATTTGAGTGGAGAGGCTGAGAGTGCTTCAGTGCAGGGCGCTCAGGGAGCAGTGAGGTCCGCGTCTTCAATTGTGCGATCAGCCTTTCTCGCGGGACAGGGCGTGGATGACGGAAGTGGAAATATTTCTGTGACTTTGGAAGGCGAGGCAATTGCGATAACTAATGGTTATGCAGATGCTTCAGATATTGCAGATGCTGCGCAGATATCGAATGAGTTTAATCCGACGGAGAGCGGAGGAGTAACAACCTTCACACAAGGTGGTTGCACGTTTACTTATACTGAAGCTGGTGCTGCGACTCCGTCTAACGCTGCGCCTATAATCTCAGATGTAACGTGTTCTTAATCAGTCCAGGGGACACCACAGTCTGAAGGCCTAAATCTTCTGAACAGTTAATAAACGGGGCTGAAGGCCAGATGGTAGTGAAACCTCTCGGATTCACATTGGTGGAGTTGGTAATGGTCCTTGTTCTGATCGGAGTCCTCTCCGCTCTGGGCATTGGCCTGTTCGCCAGCCGCTCGGCCTTCTCCCCCTTGCTGGCTACCCAGCAACTTGCCTCCGCCACGCTGCTTGCTCAACAGGCAGCGTTGGCGGGGAATCCCGCCAACACCCTCACTATCGAGCAGGGTGGAGATAATTTCCGGTTTATCGTGGGTGCCGGTTCCGGCAATCCACGTACTTTCGAGATAGCCCGGGAGGGTACCAGTCTTTCAGCACCGGGCGGGTTGCCATTGACGCTGACCTTTGACAGCAAAGGAGCGCCTTCAACCGGCACCAATCTGCAGTTCACTTTTTCGGGCGACAGTACCTTCCAGACGTGTCTCAGTTCATTGGGCGCAGTATACGCCGGGAGCTGTCAGTCATGAGGCCTACTCAAACCGGCGCAACCCTGGTGGAGCTGGTGATCACTATCGTGATTATCAGTGTGGCCATTGCAGGTGTGGTTGGTGCGTTCGCGCTCATCACTGGGCGCAGCGCGGATCCGCTGAATCAGACCCGCGCGGTAAAGCTGGCCCAGCTCTACATGGATGAAATTCTGACCCAGAAATACGATGATCAGACGCCCCAGGGCGGATTTCCCAAGTTTTCGGGGGCCTGTTCCATTGGTCCGGAAGGTTCCGAGGGCCGGGCCACTTTTGACGATGTTGACGACTACGACGGTCTTACCGGGGCGCCATCGACAGCCACAGGTTCTGCCCTGAGTGGCTATTCCGGTTTTTCCATCTCGATCACTGTCACCTGCGCAGGAACGGAAGTTGGCTTGCCCGCGGAAGAAGCCAAACGGATTGATCTCGATATCACGGCTCCCGGCAACCAGATTTTTTCATTCACCGCATACCGGGCCAACTTCTGATGCACCGGTGTCGCGGCTTTACCCTCGTTGAACTGGTCATTGTGATCGTATTGCTGGCGATTGTGGCCATCATCTCGGTGCGCTTTGTCAGTCTGTCCACGCAGGGCGCGTTGGACGTAAGCTCCCGGCAGCAGCGTTCCCTGGCGGGCGTGGTGATCAGTGAACAGATCAGTCGCGAGGTTCGCGAGGCGCTTCCCACATCCATCAGAACCAATGCCAGTGGAACCTGTCTTGAGTGGATGCCAATCCTGGCGGCGTCCAACTATCTCGACCTTCCCCGAGGCGCAACCCCGAATTCATTTCGCGCTGTCCCTCTTCCAGGAGGCGCATCCGCTTCGGGACGGGTGGTGGTCTATGGCTACGGTTCCGACGTTTACAGCCTGGGCAGTCCGGGGCCGATCTCGCCACCGGCGACGATGCCCACCGGTGCTTCGCCAGTAACCGTCACATTTGATTCGGGGGCCACACATCGATTCTCGGCACAGTCGCCTGAGCGCCGGTTTTATATTGTTGGCGAACCGGTGGCTGTCTGTCAGGTAGGTCGGTACCTGTATCGTTACAGGAACTATGGAATCAACGCCACACCCGCATCGGGCCTGCCATCGAGTTATCCGGATCGGGAAGTCATGGCCGCGACACTGGTGAACAACTCGCTGGATTTCCAGGTGACACCGCCCAGCCTTCAGCGTGGTGCGGTGGTGTCGTTCGGATTTGTACTGGAGGATTTTGATTCCGGTGAGACTACGGATATCAGCCAGGAGGTGCAGATCCGCAATGTACCGTGAACCTCATAATATGGCTAATCAGAGCGGCGCTGGTTTACCTGTCGCCTTGTTCATCATTACTGTTCTGGCTCTTCTGGTCATCGGAATGGCTCAACTGCAGCAGGCCAGTGGTGAATCTGTCAGCTTGCAGATTCAGTCCCAGAGAGCGTTCTATGCAGCCGAGAGCGGCGCGCAGGTGGCCGTGAGGGATGTGCTTGAGTCCAGCGACTGTAGTGCCTTGACAACCCCCCTATCTTTTTCGGCAACAGGGCTCAACGGCTGTAGCGCTGCGCTCAGTTGTGAATCCGTCACGGAGAACATCAGTGGCCCGGGTGGCAACACGGTTTTTTCGATTTCCAGCACGGGACAGTGTGGCAGTGGACCCGATCGGGCTGTGCGGATAATTGAGGTGCGTGTCAGATGAAGTGGATCCGAACCAACCGTCCGATATCCGGTTTTCTCGCTCTTCTGGTTTTAATGGCCTGGACCGCAGTTTCTGAGGCCGCCTGGTTCAATCCTGACTGGAATTACCGAAAGGCGATCCAGATCCAGGCCAGCCAGGTGGTGGGTGACCTGGCAGATTTTGCGGTCATGTTCAGGGCGACAGATGCCGATCTGGCCAGTTCCGCCCAAGCGGATGGAGACGATATCGTTTTTGCGCTTGAGGATGGGACCCAACTTGACCATGAGCTGGAACGCTATAACGGTTCTACCGGTGAGCTTGTGGCCTGGATCCGGATACCAAACCTGTCAGCATCCGCCAATACCAACCTGTATCTGTATTACGGCAATCCCGCAGCGGCAAACCAGTCGAATCCAGTTGGTGCCTGGGATAATGACTTTCAGATGGTTCACCACCTGGAAGAGTCAGGAGGTCGGCAGACCACTTTGGAGGATTCGACAGCCAACCTGAACGGCGGCGATCTGCTGGGACAGGGCAACAACTACCCGACGTATCTCAATAACGGGATCGTCGCCGGCGCAAGAGCGCACCCGGGGCAGTTCGCCAATGGGCAATCTGAAGACCCGGCGGTACGTTTTTTCGATTTCGGCGACCCTGGCTTATCGACAAGTTTCACGGCCGAAGCCTGGGCAAGGGTTTCCGGCAATCAGTCCGGAAACGATCATCATCCGATTCTCTGGAAAGGCAATGTCATTGGTTGGGGCGCCAACTACTTGTTCCGCATTGCCGTCAGGCAGAACAACGGTGTTACGTGGGGGGTGACCTGCGGCAACACCGAGGCGTGGTTCGATGGCGGTAGCGCCAGTAACGAGTGGGCTCACTACGCCATCAGTTTCGACGGGACCACGACCCGCGCTTACATCAACGGGCAACAGGTTGCATCCGATAACGACTGTGCCGGCAGAACCCTCAACGTAACCTCTCAGCCTTACAGATCCGGGTATGGCATCGTTCAGGGCAACGGTGAAACCATTCTGAATGGCGACGTTGATGAGATCCGGATCTCAACAGGGGCCCGGTCTGGCGGCTGGCTGAGAACCCACTACAACAATCTCTCTGATCCGGGGGCCTTTTTTGTTGTCGGTAATGAAGAGACGGGCGGCTTCTGCAGCACATTAACGGCCCTGTTTTGTGATGATTTCGAGCGCAGTTCTCTCGGACCGGATTGGTCTGTGGTGACATCGTCCGGCGGTGATGCGGGGATCAGTTCGCAAACCAGCAAGAGTCCCGTGCGTTCCCTGTTTACCTCGAGCGGCTTCGCCGAAGTCACGCTTGACCCTCTCGACCTTTCCGGCCTGACAACGGGCACCGTCTCCTATTGGTGGAGGCGGGGCGATGATGCCTTCAGTGAGGATCCCGATGGCAGCGAGGACCTGCGGGTCGAATATCTTGATGATGCCGGCAACTGGGAACTGATTGACCGATACCCCGGTAACGGAACCAGCGGTGAGTCGGGCGATGTTGTCTTCACACTGCCGCCCGATGCCTTTCATACCGACTTCCGCATACGTTTTGTTCAGGACTCAGGCAACAGCGGCAACTTCGATTTCTGGCACATCGACGATGTGGTAATTGATGGCTCTTCGTCACCGCTGACTTGTGCAGGTGATACCTTTGGTACGGGTACCCTGTCGCCGGATGACTGGATAACCAATGTATCCAGTGGCAGCTTCACGCCCGGTATTGTCAACGGTCGCCTGCGGATGACAGAGGCCGCTGGCAACCAGGCGACGGCCGCAACGTTCCAGAACCTGATTCCGGGAGCGGACAATTATGTGCGGCTTGAATTCGACTACTTTGCGTACGGTGGCAACGGGGCGGACGGCCTGACGGTTGTGCTGTCGGATGCGTCGGTTACCCCTCAGCCCGGGAGCTTCGGGGGGTCCCTTGGATATGCCCAACGCAACAATGGCGACCCCGGATTCGCGGGCGGTTGGCTGGGCATTGGCCTGGATGAATTCGGTAACTTTTCCAACGCCACTGAAGGGCGCGTGGGCGGTATTGGCTTTGTTCGTGATGCGGTTGCTATCCGTGGCGCTGCCCAGAGCAACTACCAGTACCTGGGAGGAACCGGTTCCCTGAACCCGGGAATCGACCAGCCAGGTAATAATCCAACGCCTCATCGGTACCGGATTATTGTGGACTCGAGAGGCGGTGTGGGGCCGATTGTTTCCGTCGAGCGGGATGTTTCGGGAACTGGTAATAATTTCCAGCAGCTTGTTCAACTGGACCTGAGCAGTTTCCCGAATCAACCGGTAACGCCTCAAAACTTCTACCTTTCTTTGACTGGTTCAACCGGTGGTTCCACCAACATCCACGAGCTGGATAATCTGCAACTTTGCGCTGAAAAGCTGAACCCGGTCGGTAAGCTGGTAGATCACTTCGAATTCGTGCATGACGGCACAGCACTGACGTGTCAGCCGGAAACGATCACGCTCAGAGCTTGTGAAAATGCCGATTGCAGTGTGCTTTTTACGGACCCGGTGGATGTAACACTCAATCCGTCGGGTTGGGTCGGCGGCGACAGTTTTTCATTCAGTGGCGGCCAGACCACTCGCCAGTTGCAGATTACTACAGCGGGAACTGCAAACCTGGGGATTGCATCTTCAAACCCTTCAACGAAGGCATTTACCCAGACCCTGTGTGACGATGGAAGTGGTAATGTTTCGACCGCAGCTTGTGAACTGCCTTTCCTTGATGCGGGGCTTGCCTTCGATGTACCGGATCTGACCTCGCACCGGCCAGCGACCTCAATCCAGGTGAGCGCCGTGCGGCGGGATAACCAGACTGGTGCGTGCGTTCCGGCTTTTGAGAATGTCCAGCGGGAGGTTCGTTTCTGGTCGACGTATGTTGATCCAGACCCCTCGGGGCGCCCGGAAAGCCGACCAGTTTTCGTTGAAAACGCGGCGGTTGGTTCCGGCCAGGCCAACGCGACGCCGATCAGTCTGCAGTTTGGTGCGGGCGGTATCGCAGAGGTGGGTGTTGTTTATCCTGACGCAGGCCTGATGAACCTGAATGCTCTCTACCTCGGCTCGGCAGCAACCGGCGACGACGGTTTACAAATGCCAGGCGCAGACAGTTTTGTCAGTGTTCCGGCTGGTTTTTGTGTGACATCCGCGGGTGATTGCCCGGCCGGAAACGCGACCTGTCCTGCATTCCGGAAAGCGGGACAGACGTTTGATCTTTCGATCACCGCTGTGGGTTGGGAGCAGAACGGCGATGGTGATCTGTGTCAGGGCAATCCGATTACGCCCAATTTCCGGTTACTGGATATACCCTTGTCTTCCAGCCTGGTTCAACCTGATGGCGGGGCACCCGGTTCAGTATCACCCGTCAGCTACTCCCACACCAGATCCTCCTCGGCAGAAGAGATTGTGGCAGCCGAGGTCTCAGAGGTCGGTGTTTTTCGCTTTGAAGCTTCGCCCGTGCCAGGAAGCTACCTCGGGCGAGACGTTCCCGGTGGGCAAAGTGTTCCAATCGGACGCTTTTACCCGGACCGCTTTCAGGTATCGGTCGATCCCGGCGAGTTTGAGGCCCAGTGTACGACGGGTTCAGCTTTTGTTTACACCGGACAGGCGTTCGAATGGCTGGTTACACCTTCTCTGACCATTGAGCCTTTGTCGGTGCAGGGAACCCGAACACGGAATTACACATTCACTGGATTCCAAAGGCTCGTCGCCTCCGATATCAATCGCTCGTATCCAACGTCCGATACTGCCGCTGTCGACACGGCTGGCGCGTTTATGGCGCTTTCGCCAACCGAGGTCGGCGGCAACCTCACGGATCCGGTGTCTTCGCTGGGTTCAGGGGTGATGCTTTATGATTTCTCGGCGTCGGACCGCTTCGTTTATAACAAGACCTCCGATTCCCGGATAGCGCCATTTGTGCCACAGCTTGAGTTTTCGGTGACCAGCCTGACTGACTCTGATGGTGTGGCAGCCGCCGCTGCACCATACCTGTTTACACCCGCGGCCGCTTTTGATGTCCGGTTTGGCCGATTCACTCTGGAGAACGTTTATGGCCCGGAAAATATCGGGTCGCTCGCAATGCCGTTCAGGCTTGAGTACTGGGATGGGGCAAGTTTCATGACCCACACAAATGATAGCTGCACGATCTGGAATACAACTGATTTGACCAATTCGGCAAATCACCATTCGCTCAGTGCCAGTGCGCCTTCAAGCGGCAACTTCTCCATGGGCGAGGCCACGCCGCTGGAACTCGTGCCCAACGGTACCCGTGGGACCGATTCTTTGGTCTGGAATGTCGACGCCTGGCTGGAGTTTGACTGGAATGATGATGGCGTTCTTGAGGATCCGCTTGGGCTGGCAACGTTCGGCGTCTATCGCGGCCACGACCGCGTGATCTACTGGCAGGAACGATAAAAAAGGGCAGGACGCGAGTCCTGCCCCAAAACATCAACGAACCCCGGCGGTTCGCCAATCGTCAGTCTTCCTCGTGTTCCGGATGATCCATCCCCAGCTCGTTGATTTTCCGGGTGAGCGTGTTCCGGCCCCATCCCAGCAGGATGGAGGCATCCCGTCGACGGCCACCGGTGTGCTTCAGGGCTGTTTCAATCATGATTTTCTCGAACTCGGGCACGGCCGTATCGAGAATTCCCTTCTTGCCACGCTTCAGTTCCTGTTCGGCCCAGTTTTTCAGGCCTTCCTGCCAGGTTGCTCCGGTGGTTGGTGTCTCGGCCTGGTGTAATAACTCGGGTGGCAAGTCATCAATGTGGATCTCGCGGCCGCTGGCCATCACTGTCAGCCATCGGCAGGTGTTCTCCAGCTGGCGGACGTTGCCGGGCCAGGGCAGGGTGGTCAGGTATTCTTCGGCCTCTTCGCGCAGGATCTTGGGCTCGACGGCCAGCTCTTTGGCCGCCCGTTTCAGGAAGTGCTGCATCAGGCGGGGGATGTCTTCCCGGCGCTCGGCGAGCTTGGGCAAGTGCACGCGAATGACGTTCAGGCGGTGGAACAGGTCTTCTCGGAAGGTGCCTGCCTGCACCAGTTTCTCCAGGTCCTGGTGGGTTGCCGCGATGATGCGCACATCCACCTTGATCGGGGTTGTGCCGCCTACCCGGTAGAATTCGCCATCGGCCAGAACCCGCAGGAGGCGGGTCTGAGTGTCAGCGGGCATATCCCCGATTTCGTCCAGGAACAGGGTGCCACCGTTGGCCTGTTCGAACCGGCCCTGGCGAGCGGCGCCAGCGCCGGTGAAGGCACCCTTTTCGTGGCCGAAGAGTTCGGATTCAATCAGGTCTTTGGGAATTGCAGCCATGTTCAGGGCAATGAAGGGATGGTTCGCCCGGGGGCTGTGGTTGTGCAGCGCCTGGGCCACCAGTTCCTTACCCGTGCCGCTTTCGCCGTTGATGAGGACCGTGATGTTGGAGTGCGAAAGCCGGCCAATAGCCCGGAAGACTTCCTGCATGGCAGGCGCTTCACCGATGATTTCGGCGTTGCGCTGGGACATTTCGGCCTGGGGTTCACCACTGGCACGCTTCTCATGGCTGTGGGCCACGGCGCGCTTGACCAGTGCGACCGCGTCATCCACATCGAACGGCTTGGGAAGGTATTCGAAGGCACCGGTCTGGTAGCTGGTTACGGCGCTCTCCAGATCCGAGTGCGCGGTCATGATGATGACAGGCACGTCCGGGTGAACGTCCACAATCTGGGACAGCAGGGTGATGCCGTCGACGCCGGGCATCCGGATATCGCTCACGATGGCGTCCGGCTGTTCGTGTTCCAGCCGCATCATGATGCTTTCACCACTGTCAAAAACTCGGGGCTGCATACCGGCCTGGTTAAGGGCGCGCTCCAGCACCCAGCGAATACTGCGGTCGTCGTCTATGATCCAGACGTTCGCCGGTTGGCTCATGGGGTGTCCTCCAGAGGCAGGAAGATGATGAAGTCGGTTCGGCCTGGTTCGCTTTCGCATTCGACCAGTCCACGGTGTTGGCCGATGATGCTCTGGGTAATGGAAAGGCCCAGGCCGGTGCCACTGGCACGGCCACTGATCATCGGATAGAAAATGTTCTGCACCAGCTCCGGCGGAATGCCGGGGCCGTTGTCGATAACGTCGACCCGGCACACGAGCCTGTGGCGTCGGTTGCCAATGGTGAACTGGCGCAGGGTGCGGGTACGGAACGTAATGGTCGGCGGCTCATCGGAACTGTGGCTCGCCTGGTTTTCGAAGGCTGCTTCCATGGCGTTCCGTGCGATGTTCAGGAACGCCTGAATCAGTTGTTCCTTGTCACCCTTGAACTCGGGAATGCTGGGGTCGTAATCCCGTTCAAAATTCAGTCGTCCCTTGCTTTCGGCCTCAAGCAAGGTGCCTACTCGTTCGAGGATTTCATGAATATTGGTCGGCGCCAGCTTCAATGCCTTGTTCGGGCCCAGCATCCGGTCCACAAGGCTCCGGAGCCGATCCGCCTCGTCGATGATGACCCGGGTGTATTCCCGTTGATCCTCACTGTTGAGTTCCCGATCAAGAAGCTGCGCCGCACCACGGATACCGCCAAGCGGGTTCTTGATCTCGTGGGCCATGCCGCGGACCAGAATGCGAGTGGTCTCCTGCTGGGAGATGATGTCTTCCTCACGACTGATCCGCATCAGCCTGTCTCTCGGCTGGATCTCGATCAGGAGTTCCGTCGGTTCCAGGCTGATGGGGGTGACGGAATAATCGACCGTAAGCCGGGAACCGCTGGTGAGGAGGAACTCGGCCTCGCGGCGAGTATAGGATTGTCCGTTCCGTACAGCGGCAAAAAGCGTTTTCAGGGCGTCTTCGGATTCCACCAGAATGTCCTGGAAGGGTTGGCCCTGACTGCGGGTCATGCTGGTTTCGAACAGGCTTTCGGCGGCGGGGTTGAGATACCGGATGCTGAGATTGTCCTCGAGCACCAGGACAGCGGTAGTGAGGCTGTCGAGAATGCTCTTGTATCCGGTTTGATGGGCCGAAGGCAGTGCCATGCGTGAATCCCGTTGGTTCGACATAGTGTGACCTCCGGAGTTTTGCAAAAAGCGAACCACTTTGAATCCGGTTCACGAATGAGTGGGCAAAGTGCGGGCAGAGGGGCTTATTGGCGCTGAAAAGTGCCGTAAGCTGGTGCAAATGGGAGAAATCCCTCTGACCAGTCCGGAAAATGCGCCCCGTTGCTGATCAGAGTATGGCTTTTTTCTGGTGCGTGCGCACCAAAATAGTGCGAATTGTTAGGCAGGTTTGGTTAGTTCAATGCGGAAGGGCGGTGAACGGTGAAGGTGATCGGTGAGCCGGTTTTCACCTGAACTCCGTTTTCATCCACGATGTGGACGCGGGCTTCATGGGTTCCACGGAAGACGTTGTTGACGGTGATCGAGCCAGAAGTACTCTGCCCGACTGGCTGCCCGTCCAGCGTTACTTCGTATTTGTGACCAGGTTGGAGCCCGGGTGTGCTACGGACCTCGAACTGTACGTCGCCGCTGCCACTATGGAACGCCTGATTGTTGTCCGGATAGGCGAACGAGACGCTTTCGTAAGCTGCGCCTTCCCGCTGCACTTCTTCGCGCAGCTTTTCGGTTTCCTGAACAACTTCTGGCTTGGGCAATGTGATGGTCGTGACTGGTTTGACCTGGACCGCTTCAGAGCCCTCGCTCGGCTCGTCAGAGTAGGTGACGTTGCCGTAGGCATCGACATTTCGGTAAACCTCGGCAGAGACGGGAACCGCCAGCAAAAAGAAAAGGCCGGCAACCAATCCAGACTTTGGATTCATAAGCTCACCTGTTATTGGGTTTCCTCGATTATCGGCGGCGCCCGGAGTCTTTTCAACGCCTGCAGAGCCTGATGTTGGTTACATATCGTTAAGGGCTCCAGGCACTGTGCGGCTGCTCACAAAAAAGCCCCGCACGAAGGCGGGGCTTGTCTGCTTTCCTCTAAAGCGAGGTGTTAGCAGGAGTAGTACAGGTCGAACTCGATCGGGTGAGTGGTCATATTCAGTTTCTCGACTTCACCGCGCTTCAGATCAACGTAGCCTGCGATCATGTCTTCGGTGAATACGCCACCACGAGTCAGGAACTCGTGATCTGCTTCCAGGCAGTCCAGGGCTTCGGACAGAGTCTCGGCCACGGTCGGAATGCTCAGGGCTTCTTCTTTCGGCAGGTCGTACAGATCCTTGTCCATGGCATCGCCAGGGTGGATCTTGTTCTGGATACCGTCAAGGCCAGCCATCATCAGCGCTGCAAACGCCAGGTACGGGTTAGCAGACGGATCAGGGAAGCGAACTTCGATACGACGCGCTTTCGGGCTGTTCACATACGGGATACGGATAGAGGCTGAACGGTTACGGGCAGAGTAGGCCAGCATAACCGGAGCTTCAAAGCCCGGAACCAGACGCTTGTACGAGTTGGTGGAGCTGTTGGTGAAGGCGTTGATGGCCTTGGCGTGCTTGATCACACCGCCGATGTAGTACAGAGCGGTTTCGCTCAGGCCAGCGTAGCTGTCACCGGCAAACAGGTTCTTGCCGTCTTTGCTCAGGGACATGTGAACGTGCATGCCGGAACCGTTATCGCCGACAACCGGCTTGGGCATAAAAGTGGCGGTCTTGCCGTAGGCGTGGGCCACGTTGTGCACGCAGTACTTCAGGATCTGAACTTCGTCTGCTTTGCGGGTCAGAGTGTTGGCGCCAACGCCGATTTCACACTGGCCAGCGGTGCCCACTTCGTGGTGGTGCACTTCGATTTCCAGTCCCATGGACTCCATGGCCGCACACATGGCGCCACGCAGGTCGTGGAGGCTGTCAACCGGCGGAACCGGGAAGTAACCGCCTTTTACGCCCGGGCGGTGACCGATGTTGTTGCGATCGAAATCTTCGCCGGAAACCCAGGCGGCTTCTTCAGAGTGGATGTGGTACATCGCACCCTGCATGTCGACGTTCCATTTTACGGAGTCAAACACGAAGAACTCGGGCTCGGGGCCGAACAGGGCGCCGTCTGCGATGCCGGTAGACTTGAGGTATTCCTCTGCGCGACGGGCAACGGAGCGTGGGTCACGCTCGTAACCCTGCATAGTAGAAGGCTCTACGATGTTGCAGGTGATGTTTACGGTGGTCTCTTCGGTGAACGGATCGAGTACGGAAGTCTCGTCGTCCGGCATCAGGATCATGTCGGATTCGTTGATGCCTTTCCAGCCCGCGATGGAGGAGCCGTCAAACATCTTGCCGTCTGCGAAAAAGTCTTCATCTACTTCGGTGGCAGGCAGTGTAACGTGCTGCTCTTTACCGCGGCTGTCAGTGAAGCGCAGGTCAACCCATTTGACTTCGTGTTCTTTGATCAAATCAACTGTCTTGGACATTGTGCATGCTCCGTAAGTTATACCGCACAGGCGGCTGTATTCATGTTCGTGGCGCCGGATCGCCCGGGTTATCGGGTTCCGATCTGTTTCTCAGGTTTGCGCAGCTTAGCAAATGCCGTTGCGTCTTACCTGTAAATTTCGGCTGATTTCGATAAAGCAAGGCGCTTGCCAATTTTTAGGGCATGCTCCAGAACGGCGCAACTGCAAGGGTTTGGGGCATATTAGAAGGAAATGATGCGCCCTCCACCGAAAACCTGCACCCAAATGGTGCACCTTGTTGGTGCATTTATGAGGTGGTCGCCCCAATGAGGTGCGCGCCCGCTGTATGAAGAATAGGCGTTTTTCTTCATATTAACGACACAGACTTTTCGCTATACTGCGCGCCGCTTCATTTTTTACCCTGTCATTTTCAGGTCCATGATCGGAAAGCACCGTGCAGGGTGCCGGGCAGCCAGCTCCGGTGAATGAGTTCATTTTACGGATTTGAGACGGCATGTGCTGGGATTCCCCCTGCGAACGACCTTCTCAGGTCATTGAGTGCATGCCGCAGGAATATTTTTGTGATTGAGAAACTTCGTAATATCGCCATTATCGCCCACGTTGACCATGGTAAAACCACGCTCGTAGACCAGCTTTTGCGCCAGTCAGGCACTTTGGAGCGCAAAGAGCTCGATAGCGAGCGGGTCATGGATTCCAATGATCAGGAAAAAGAGCGGGGCATCACCATCCTGGCGAAAAACACCGCTCTGAAATGGAATGGCTACGACATCAATATTGTCGACACACCGGGCCACGCAGATTTCGGCGGTGAAGTTGAGCGGGTCATGAGCATGGTGGATTGCGTGCTGCTGGTTGTTGATTCCATCGACGGCCCCATGCCCCAGACCCGCTTCGTTACCCAGAAGGCGTTTGCCGCGGGGCTGCGTCCGATCGTTGTGGTTAACAAGATCGATCGTCCTGGCGCCCGTCCGGATTGGGTTGTGGATCAGGTATTCGACCTTTTTGACAACCTGGGCGCGACCGATGAGCAGTTGGACTTCCCGATTGTGTACGCCAGCGCCCTGAACGGCATTGCCGGGCTGGATCACGAAAAGCTGGATGACAACATGGATGCCGTGTTCCAGGCGATTGTTGACCATGTCCCGGCACCCAATGTCGACCCGGACGGCCCGTTCCAAATGCAGATTTCCCAGCTGGATTACAACAGCTTCCTCGGCGTGATCGGCATCGGCCGTATCATGCGCGGCAAGATCAAAACCAATTCGCCGGTAACCGCTATTGGCGCCAACGGCAAAAAGCGCAACGGCCGAATCCTAAAGATCATGGGGCATTCCGGTCTGCAGCGTGTCGAGGTAGACGAAGCCCAGGCTGGCGACATCGTCTGTGTCAGCGGTATGGATGAGCTGTTCATCTCCGACACCCTTTGTGACCAGGCCAACGTTGAAGCGCTGCCAGCACTGACGGTGGATGAGCCGACTGTATCCATGACCTTCCAGGTCAACGATTCGCCGTTTGCCGGCAAGGAAGGCAAGTACGTTACCAGCCGGAACATCAAGGAGCGTCTGGAAAAAGAACTGCTGCATAACGTTGCGCTGCGTGTTGAGGAAGGCGACTCTGCCGACAAGTTCAAGGTGTCCGGTCGTGGCGAATTGCACCTCTCAGTTCTGATCGAGAACATGCGACGCGAAAACTTTGAGTTGGCCGTTGGCCGCCCCGAAGTGGTTATCAAGGAAGTGGATGGCGAAAAGCAGGAGCCGTACGAGAACGTCATCGTGGATATCGAAGAGCAGCACCAGGGTGCTGTCATGGAGCAAATGGGGCTGCGCAAGGGCGACCTGACCAACATGGTGCCGGATGGCAAGGGCCGCATGCGTCTGGATTACACCATTCCCGCTCGCGGCCTGATTGGTTTCCGGAATACCTTCCTGACCATGACCTCAGGTACTGGCATCCTTACGTCCACGTTCAGCCACTATGGCCCGATCAAGGTTGGGGACGTTACCAGCCGCCAGAACGGCGTCATTGTGTCGATGGCTACGGGTACCGCGCTGACCTACTCGCTGGAAACCCTGCAGAGCCGCGGCAAGCTGTTCCTGGATCCGGGTCAGGAGATCTATGAAGGGCAACTGTGTGGTATTCATAGCCGGGACAATGACCTGGTGGTGAACCCCACCAAAGCCAAAAAGCTCGACAACATGCGTGCCTCCGGCAAGGATGAAGTCATCGGCCTGGTGCCCCCCATCAAGTTCACGCTTGAGCAGGCGTTGGAGTTTATTGACGACGATGAGCTGGTGGAAGTGACGCCGAAGTCCATCCGGCTGCGCAAGAAGCTTCTGACCGAGAACGAGCGTAAGCGCGCCAGCAAGAAGTAACGTCTTTAATGGGGTCAGATGAAAGTCTTCATCTGACCCCATTTCCTTTTGTACTCCCCTCTACGGAATGCCTCTTTCTTTTCGCTTAAGCTAAACTCCGGGTAAATCCTTTAAACGGAGCGCTTCATGCTCAGCCTGTACCCGGAAATCAAGCCCAACGCCCAGCACCGTATTGCCGTTGATCCACCTCATGAACTCTACGTTGAAGAAAGTGGAAACCCCGACGGGATGCCGGTTCTCGTTGTTCATGGTGGCCCGGGGGGTGGGTGCGAGGACTATCACCGGCGGTTTTTCGATGCCGAGCGGTTCCGGATTATTCTTATGGATCAGCGCGGTGCCGGCCGTTCCACGCCGCTAGCAGAGCTCGAGGGTAACAGCACCGACAAGCTGGTTGAGGATATGGAGGCGATACGCTCGTTCCTCGGTATCGATAAGTGGCTTCTGTTCGGCGGCAGTTGGGGGTCGACCCTTAGCCTTGTTTACGCCCAGTCACATCCGGAACGAGTGTCCGGGCTGGTTCTGCGTGGCATATTTCTCTGTCGTCCCCGCGATATTCAGTGGTTCTACCAGGAAGGGGCCAGCCGCGTGTTTCCGGACTACTGGTCTGACTTCGAGGCGCAAATTCCGGAAGTCGAGCGCGATAACATGGTGGCAGCCTATTACCGAAAATTGACCAGTACCAACGAGCTGGAGCAGATCCAGGCGGCTAAGGCATGGTCAATCTGGGAGGGTAGGTGTGCAACCCTGCATCCGAACCCCAGGGTAGTTGAGCATTTCGGCCATCCCCATGTAGCCATCGCGCTGGCCCGTATCGAATGCCACTATTTCATGAACGCCGCCTTTCTTGAGCCCGACCAGATCCTTCGCAATGCGCACCGTCTGGCGGACATTCCCGGGATTATCGTACACGGACGCTACGATATGGTTTGTCCTCTGGATAATGCCCAGGCGCTCAGTAAGGCCTGGCCCGAGGCAGAATTCCAGATCATTCGGGATGCGGGCCACTCTGCATCGGAGCCAGCTATTGTCGATGCACTCATTCGCGGTGTTGAGTCCGTTGTCGCGAAAACTGAAAAAAGTGCTGGCTGAATTGCGTTTTGAGGGTTGCGGCCGGTAATTGGCATGGATACACTCTTGCCCGATCTTAATTTTTGCCTGTTCAATCGTCCTCAAGGCAGTTGATGAAAGGATTGATCCAGCGAGTTTCGCAAGCCAGTGTTACCGTGGGCGGTGAGCAGATAGCCTCGATCGACAAAGGCCTTTTGCTGTTGCTGGGCGTCGAGAAAGGAGATAGCGAGCGCGAGGCAAGGGAACTTTGCCGAAAAATCCTCACTTACCGTGTGTTTCCCGATGACGCAGGGCGGATGAATCGCAGCCTGCTGGATATCGGTGGTTCCCTCCTTGTTGTTCCACAGTTCACTTTGGCGGCCGATACGTCTTCCGGAACCAGGCCCGGTTTTTCCCTGGCTGCGGGGCCGGATGACGCCAACAGACTTTATGAATCGTTTGTGGCAGACGCAATTTCACGCCTGGGGCCGGATAGAGTAGGGGAAGGAAGGTTTGGCGCGGATATGAAGGTTGGGTTAACGAATGATGGGCCTGTCACCTTCATGCTTGAGAATAGACAAAGGTGTGAATAGGTAGTTGCACTAGTATTGTGCGCAGGCCGCCATGCTGGCCTGCAATGGTGCGAAATTACCATCAGAGACTTTGTGTGTGCGCAGTTTTAAGGGGGCAAGCTGCTGTTAATAAAGAGTTAATGGTAATCTGGCCTCGGATTTGAAATATAACTGCAACGGAGCTCCTGAGCGCCAAATCGCATAAATAATTGCGTTTCTGGTGCCAAAAGAGCTAAAAATGCAGCGCAGTTAATTTGCAAAATGAGAATGATTGTATTAAAACAGTTTCATCATTCAGGACTTTAAGAAGATCCTGTAAGTGTTTGAGCTGTATAGATCTGGAATCTTTCAGATTTATCCGAAGAAGAAGAAAAGTTACTTGTGTGTCATCAAACTGACACAAGGGTAATGCAGAATCGGCCTCATCCAGCCTGACTGGTGAAGCCTTACAAAATCGGGATAAGAACCCGTCGCTAAAACCTGAGTTAACTCAAAAAGGAAGACGCAACATGAAAAAAACGCTCATCGCATCTGCTATTGCAGCCGCTACCTTCTCTGGCAGTGTTTTCGCACAGGCTGAAATGTCAGCTTCCGAACTGGCGGCCAAGATGGACTCCATGCCGTCTGTATACGGCAACATCCAGTACGTGCTGAAGCACACCAACGTTGACGGCGGTGGCTCCGAGGTTGAGCACGCTGACAACGGTTCCACTCTGGGCGTTAAGCACGATCACGAAATCGCTCCGGGCATCACTGGCTTCTTCAAGCTGGAGCTTGAAGGCATCAACGCTGACGACAAGTCCAGCAGCAACGGTATCGACGCTCTTGACGAAGCCTACGTAGGTGTTAAGGGTGATAGCTTCGGTCAGATCTGGGTCGGCTCTGACGATTCTGTCTACGAAAGTGCCATCGTAAAGATTGGTAACTTCCACGAAGTGGGTTCCGACATTTTCGGTAACTACTCCACTGGTGAAGGTGACCTGGTCCAGTACATGTCTCCGTCTTTCGGCGGTCTGACTGTTTCTGCAGCTGTTCAGGTTAACGGCGATAGCGACACCAAGGGCGGCGCGGACAAATCTTACCCGTACCAGCTGGTTGCGACCTACGCTGTAGACGCTCTTGAAGTGTCTGTTGGTATGGACTCCAACGACGGCGGCGCTGCAGCCGACAACAACGAAAACAGCTACGGTCTGACAGCGACCTACAGCGCTGGCGACTTCAGCGTGATTGGTGAATACCAGACCCGCAAAGACGTAAACGACATCGTTGGCGTAATGGGTGTGTACACCATGGGCGCGAACCAGTTCGCTCTGTCTTACCAGATGCTGGACGACGATGCTTCTGGCGACAAGAAAGACACCGTAATCCTGCAGGCTCTGCACAACGTGTCTGATCACATGTACGTTTACTTCGAAGGCTACCTGTCTGGTTCAGACGCAGCTAACGAGTACAGCCTGGAAGGCGCCTCTGGCGACGAGCAGTCCATCGCTTCAGTTGGTGCTGTTTACTACTTCTGATCAGCCAACCGGCTAATCCTGTAGTATGAAAACCGGCGACCCTTGGGTCGCCGGTTTTTGCGTTTATGAACATGAGAAAAGGTCGTGGAAATGGCAACCGAACTGGAAATCAAGCTCAGTGTATCTGAAGCTGCCCAGGCGCAGGCTTTGCAGTGGCTCTCAGCCCGCCCCGAGGTTCTACCTGGAAAAACCAAATCCCTGGTCAATCGCTATTTCGACACGCCAAAAGCCGATTTGAATCGCGCCAAAGCAGCTTTGAGAATCCGCAAAGCCGGTGATGACTACATCCAAACTCTGAAAACCCGGGGTGAATTTGTCGATGGCGCCCACCGGCGCGAAGAGTGGGAGTGGCCGGTATCCGGCCCGGATCTGGATTTGTCGTTTCTGGAGGACACACCGCTGAGTACCGATCTGGATCTCGGCAGTCTGCGGGTAGTGTTTGAAACCAACTTCCAGCGTAACGTGCTCTGGTTGGAAGAGGGGCAGAGTGTCATCGAGATCGCCCTCGATTCTGGCAGTGTGGCTGGCAATGAAGCCAGGTGGCCACTGCACGAGGTGGAGTTTGAGCTGAAAAGCGGTGACGGCAGGCACTTGGTCGCTTGGGCACTTGAGCTGGCCCGAGAAGTTCCCGTTTTTCTGAATCTTATCAGCAAGGCCGAGCAGGGGTATTTTCTTGCGGGCCTCTATCGCCCGGAGATTGTTTGCAATACTGAGCCGCTAACCGTAACCGAGTTCCTTCAGGCGTTGGGGAGCTGTTGGCTGCTTGACGAGCCTTTCCCTGCAGACCAATTGGATCTTTCGAAAGTAGCAAATGTAGCTGCTGCCGCGGGGTGCGGGGAGCTTTGGGAGCATGTGGTCGCTGAGCTGGCTCGCGGATCGACGGTTCGTAGTCTTTCCGAAAACGCTACAGAGCTGGGTGTTCTCCAGTTGCAGCTGGCTAGTTCAGGGCTGTAGCTGGCGGATTGTGGAGTCCGGTGGTTTCTAGTCGGGAGACTTGTTTTTTTCTGGCTCTGCTTCGCCCGTTTCCTGCGCGGCGGAGTGGGCTCGCCACTGCTTCAGGAAAACCCGGTATCGCTCCAGGGCTTCCTCCACTACTGACACCTCTGGTGTGTCAGCGGACTTAACAAGCACAATCAATCCCTTGCCTTCAATTTCCTCGTTGGTCGGCGGATGACATATGACTTCATTGTCGTCATCAATGTAAGCGAGCGCAGTCCCTATGCCATGACGGACCAGGGCGCTGACTATGTCCGCCCAGTTCAGGTCGTCCAGCTTCAGCTCGTACCGATGGGGATGATCGTGCTCGTAGTTGAACAGGTCCTCCAGAACCTTTTCCGAGCCGGGGGCAACCACTGAACGCACCATGATTTCCGGATAAGTTCGAACAGGGCGGATGATGGTCCTCACACCGAGCGCCTTGAAGCGTCCCCGGTTCTGGTCGTTGACGCATTCGACAATGGTGTGACTGCCGAGATTCAGCTCTGTCAATCGATGAGCGATGTCGAAAGTCAGGCTATCTGAATAGGGATCGGCTTCGTCTGCCGCGAGCACGATGATATGTCTGGCACTGCCGGCGTGAACTGCTTTTAGCGCCTCGGGGTCGAACCCTGCACCGTGATGGTGCACGACTCCGATGTCGGAAAGTTCTGTGGGCAGTCCCATCGGAAACTGGCGAGTCAGTATCATGATAGGAATGGTTTCATAGCCCGGGATTTCCCGAATCTGGGAAGCAAACCTCATGAAATACTGCTCGCCCCCGTGCTGGGGCGTGTTAACAATAATGATGTGGTCATTCATTTTATAGATCCACCTTCCTGTGAGAATCCGTTCCCGTCGATAGAACCGGTACTCGATATAGTCGCTGACGATCAGTGTTAGCAATGTAATTGAGGTAATAAACATCAGCACAATGGTGCTGAACCGACCGATCATGGTCTGGGGCGCATAGTCGCCATAGCCAACGGTGACCAGTGTGGTCATTGTCAGCCAGGCAGCTTCAAATAATGAAAGGTCTTCGGCTGCCCAGATGATCAGAACCTGTACCGAAAGCAGCACGCCCAGTATTGCGAACAGGCGCTTCATCCGGCTCCGAATCAGGCCGCCCATGGGCAGATGGGTTTCCTGATGTTCCGGATTCAGTGGGCGGCGGTTTCGTTGCATCCGTGTCGGCGGCCTGTTCAGTTGCGGGGAAGTTCGTTATACAGTACCGGAAATATAACAGAGAGACAGGGGTTTGCATTATGTCCGAGCCGTGGCACAGCCTTCCGAGACCGCTGGCGGATGATGTCGCAGGGTGCTGGAAATCGGTGTTTCCGGATGGAATTCCGGCCTGGTTAACCTCATCGGAAGGCATGGATGACGCAGTGGTAGCTACGGCAATTTCCCGCAGCCTGTTCCTGCGCCAGACCCTGGAGCGCCATGCCGGGCAGATTCAGGCCCTGGTGGTTTCCCGTTCGCTGGCGGAGCCGACCACCCCTGACTATCTGCAAGATCGTTGGCAGGATTATCTCTCCGAGGTCGACAGCGAATCGGAGCTGCATTCGGCCCTCAGGCAGTTCCGCATGGAGTCCCAGTTCCGAATTATCTGGCGGGATCTGATGCGCTGGGCGGATCTGGCAGAAACCATGGCAGCGACCAGTGCCTTCGCCGATATTTGTATTGATGGCGCTCTCAGCTGGCTATACAGCGACGCTTGCGAGCAATATGGCACACCTCGCGGGGCTGATCCGGTGACCGGCAAGGAAGCAGACCAGAAAATGGTGGTCCTTGGCATGGGCAAGCTGGGTGGTCGGGAGTTGAACGTCTCCTCGGATATCGACCTCATTTTCGCCTTTCCAAGCAAGGGGGAGACTGTTGGCGGGCGTCGCTCGCTGGATAATCAGCAGTTTTTTGTGCGGTTGGGGCAGCGACTGATCCAGGCACTGGATCAGATAACGGCGGACGGCTTTGTCTTCCGTGTGGACATGCGGCTTCGGCCCTATGGCCAGAGCGGTGCCCTGGCTCTGAGTTTCGCGGCACTGGAGACCTATTACCAGGACCAGGGCCGTGACTGGGAGCGCTATGCCATGGTCAAGGCCCGTGTGGTGGCTGGCGACCAGAGGGCCGGCCAGGTTCTGATGGAGAGCCTGCGTCCTTTTGTCTATCGCAAGTACATCGATTTCAGCGCCTTCGAGTCCCTCCGTAGCATGAAAGCCATGATCGGTCGGGAGGTGCGCCGAAAGGGACTCGAAAATAACATCAAGCTTGGTAGCGGCGGTATCCGCGAAATTGAGTTTGTGGTACAGGCATTCCAGCTCATTCGTGGTGGGCGGGATCGGGAGCTTCAGCAGCGGGAACTGCTGGTCATCCTGAAGGAACTCGAGGAATTGGAGCTGTTGCCTTCATCGGTGGTGCGTGAGCTGCGCGAAGCCTATGTGTTCCTGAGGAACCTGGAGCATGCGCTTCAGGGTATGGAAGACAAGCAGACCCAACTTCTGCCGGAGGATGAGCTGTCCAGGGCACGGGTTGCCACAATCATGGGGTTCGAGACCTGGCAGGCGTGTGAGCAAAGTCTCACCGAGCACAGGGCACGCGTGGCCACCCATTTTGCCAATATCATCGCCACCGAGGATGAAGAGGATGACGGTGAGAAGTCGCTTGAAGAAGGCTGGTTCGAACTCTGGCTCGCTGAAATGGAAGAGGGCGCAGCCGCTGACTGGCTGAAATCCCGTGGCTATGAAGCCCCCGAGAATACGTTGGCGGAACTGGCGGAACTACGCGACAACCGGACCGTACAGAACCTTCAAACCCAGGGGAGAAGACGGCTCAATCAGTTTATGCCTATGCTGCTTGAGGCGCTTACCCAGGTCGATAACCCCTCTGAAACCCTGTCGAGGGTGTTGCAGCTGGTCGAGGCCATCCTCCGTCGAACCGCCTATATGGTGTTGCTGATTGAGAACCCGGGCGCCTGTACCCAGTTGGTCCGGTTGTGCAGTGAGAGCCCCTGGATCGCCCGGCAGCTGGCAGAAACGCCGCTGTTGCTGGATGAACTCCTTAACGCCGAGAGCCTTTACAGTCCGCCTGCAAAGGCAGAGTTGCAGGATGATCTGCGCCAGCAGATGCTGCGGATTCCGTTTGAGGATCTGGAAGAGCAGATGGAGTCGCTGCGGCATTTCAAGAAGGCCCACATTTTGCGGGTGGCGGCATCGGAGCTAAAAGGCACGTTGCCGTTGATGAAGGTCAGTGATTATCTGACCTGGATCGCAGAGGTTGTTCTGGACCACGTCGTGGACGTGGCCTTCGCCAATCTGGTCAGCCGCCATGGCTATCCAAGAAGGAAAGATGGTTCTGCCTGTGAGACCGATTTCGCCATCATTGGTTATGGCAAGTTGGGTGGGATTGAGCTTGGCTACACCTCCGACCTTGATCTGGTATTTGTGCATCAGGCTGATCCGGAGCTGGCGACCGATGGCGAAAAGCCCATCGATAACGCGGTCTTCTACACCCGGTTGGGTCAACGGATTGTTCACATCCTCAATACTCAGACTCCGTCAGGCCAACTCTACGAGGTTGATATGCGCTTGCGGCCCTCTGGCAACTCGGGGCTTCTGGTAAGCACATTACAGGCGTTTGAAAAATATCAGCGGGAAGATGCCTGGACCTGGGAGCATCAGGCGCTGGCACGCGCCCGGGGTGTCGCCGGCTGCAGTGAAACTCTCGAAGCCTTTGAATCCATCCGCCACGATATTCTTTGCCAATCCCGCGACCGTGAAAAGCTTCGCAAAGAGGTGGTCGACATGCGTGAGAAAATGCGCGCCAGCCTCGCCACACCCGAAAACCGGCAGGCCGAGGTGTTCCATATCAAGCACGATACTGGTGGTATCGTCGATATCGAGTTCATGGTCCAGTATCTGATGCTGGCCTGGTGTGCCGAGCATCCGGAGCTGACCCAGTGGTCCGACAATATTCGCCAGATGGAAGAGCTCGGCCGTGCGGGTGTGATGGCTGTGGACGATGCCGAGAAGCTCCGGGAAACCTTCATCGCGCTTCGCTCGACCATCCATCGGAGGGCGCTTCAGAATCTCAATAGCCAGGTGGAAGGCGATGCCTTTACAGAGGAGCGTGACTACATCCGCGCCATGTGGAAAAAAGTGATGATTGATGCTTGAGGCAAATTCAATTCCGGCAGATTTTCCTGCTAGAATGCCGGTTCCCCCGAAAAACGCTTTTTTAGGAGCAATGAAGAATGTCGATGGCTGATCGCGATGGCGTTATCTGGCTGGATGGTGAAATGGTTCCCTGGCGGGAAGCCAAGACGCACGTCCTGACTCACACCCTGCATTACGGCCTTGGCTGTTTTGAAGGTGTGCGGGCCTACAATACCGCGAACGGTCCGGCTATTTTTCGCCTGAAAGAGCATACTGATCGACTGTTCCGTTCGGCTCACATTCTGAACATGAAAATGCCGTTCAGTAAGGACGAGCTGAACGCCGCCCAGTGTGCGGCAGTGCGGGAGAACAACCTGGATGAAGCCTATCTCCGCCCGATGGCGTTTCTGGGTTCCGAGGGCATGGGGCTGCGGGCCGATAACCTGAAAGTGCACGTGATGGTTGCAGCCTGGAGCTGGCCCTCCTACATGTCCCCGGAAGCAAAAGAAATGGGCATCAAGGTGCGCACATCGTCTTACACGCGCCACCATGTGAATATCACCATGTGCAAGGCCAAGGCCAACGGCAACTACATCAATTCCATGCTGGCGCTGAATGAGGCCATTTCCGGCGGGGCCGAGGAAGCGCTGCTGCTGGACAACGAAGGCTACGTTGCCGAGGGCTCCGGGGAAAACATCTTTATCATGCGTGATGGTGTGCTGCACACGCCGGAGCTCACCTCTTGCCTGGAAGGTATCACCCGCGCCACCATCCTGGACTTCGCCCGCGAGCTGAACATTCCGGTCAAGGAGCGCAGGATCACCCGTGATGAGGTCTATATCGCAGACGAAGCCTTCTTTACGGGCACCGCGGCCGAGGTATTGCCGATCCGCGAGCTGGATGGCCGAGTGATCGGCGCCGGCAAACGTGGCCCGGTGACCGAGAAGCTGCAGGGCATGTACTTTGATGCGGTCAAGGGCAAGCTGGCTGAGCACAGTGGCTGGCTGACTCACGTAAAAGGCTGATTCCAGAAAAAGTCGCAAGCCGCCGTTGACTGTTTCAGCCCGGCGGCTTTGTTATTTAACACACCCTGTTTACTGGCGGGACGAGCACATGGCAGACGTTATCAAGGTACCGGTGTCTTTCGGCGAGGTGCTGGACAAAATCACCATCCTCGAAATCAAATCCGAGCGCATCAAGGATGAAGCGAAGGTCAAGAACGTTCGTCTCGAACTGGACGAACTGAGCGCCACCTGGGACGAGGCGGTAAAGGACAAGGCGGCGGAAATTGCCGGTCTTCGCAAGCAGCTGAAGGCGGTGAACGAAGAGCTGTGGGTGATTGAAGACGACATTCGTGATCAGGAGGCCGCCCAGGATTTTGGCCCGAAATTTATTGAACTGGCCCGCGCAGTGTACGTCACCAACGACAAGCGTGCTGCCATAAAGAAAGAGGTCAACCTGGCCCTGGGATCACGTTTCGTGGAAGAGAAGTCCTACCAGGACTACACCGCCCGTAAGTGAAGCCCGGGGCAGATTAGCGCTCAAAAACGGCGCCCGCGTCAGGTAGACTCGGGCCCCGTTTCTGGATCGGGCGTTACGTGTGCTTCAACCCACCGATCCAGCATCTCCGTTGCATCCGCCACCGTAATCAGTTCCATTGCCCCCTCGAACTCTGCTTTGGCCCCCCATCGAGCCTGTTCCACCGTTTTACCAGTGAACTTTTCAAGTGCTTCTGGATACCGGTTCACACACCACTCAAGAGAATTGTAGGGGCCTGACCGGTACGGATTGCTGGCGGCAAACAACCCAAGCACATCGGTACCCACTGCACTGGCGATATGTGCCGGTCCGGTATCGGGGGCCACCACCAGGTCGGCGTGAGTCATCAGCGCTGTGAGCTGTTTGAGGGTGTCCTTGCCGCAGATGTTGTGGGCTTTCTCCTTCATCGCGGCTTCAATGGCAGCGCAATACTCGGCCTCGAACGGGGCAGGGCTTCCGACCAGGATCACCTTCATACCGTGCTTTTGAACTGCGTGATCGGCCAGCTGCGCGTAACGCTCGGCAGGCCAGTTACGCAGGGTGTGGCTGGCACAGGGGCTGATCACAAGGTTTCTGCGATCAGGCGCCAGTTGATCGCTAGCAAACTGGTGGTCTGATTCACTCAAGGGAATCTGCCAGCGCGGTGGTGCCGGGTCTAGCCCCAAAGGCTCCAGGAAGCTGGCCAGGCAGTCGCGAACATGCTGTTGCGGAGCCGGTTTGATTCGGCGGTTTATAAACAGACTGTGAAGATCCTTGCTGCGGGCCTTGTCATAACCAATTCTGGTGCGGGCGGGAATGCACGCGGCAGCGAGGTTGGCTCTGAATGCTACCTGCATATGCAGCAGTGCGTCGAATTTGCGCCCCTGCATCTGTCTGCGAAGCTCCGCGTACCCTTTGCGCCCGGCCTTCTTGTCGAAAACAATGAACTCAACACCGGGCAGATCACCGATCAGCTTGGCTTCGATCTTGCCGATAACCCAGGTGATATTTACCCCGGGAAGCTGCTCCTGAAGGCTCAGCACAACAGGTATCACGTGGGTTACGTCACCGATGGCGGACAGGCGAAGAATGCAGATGGAGTTCATCAGATATTGATCCGGTTCAGGTTGTGGCCTGGGGCTGTGGAGCTTAGTCGGCAATCATTGGTAAACTGGCCGCCATTCTAACGCACTCGCGCGTGTCCGTCCTGGCGTGAGCGCGTAAGGTGTGTTCTTTCTGTTTCGGTGGCCGGGGACCCAGCATGGTGGAGTCTGAAATCTGTATTCGGGAAAGGGCTTCGGCAATGCTGATTCATCCCGATTATGAGGGCAGGGTTACCCAGGACTGGTTCAATGCCGCCACCTGGGGCGATCAGGCGAGGCCGGTGAGTAGCGGCGGTCGCGGCGGCGCCTGGTTCTTGCAGGCCGGAGAAGACAAGCTGGTGCTTCGCGAATATCGCAGGGGTGGTTTGGTGGCGAAATTTGCCCGATATGCCTATGCGTTCACTCGTGAGGCCGATGTGCGATCCTTTGCTGAATTCCGCCTGCTGAATGCAATGCTCAGCAAGGGGCTTCCCGTACCCCGTCCGGTGGCAGCCTGGTATCGGAAACTGTCACCGATTCAATACCGGGCCGCCATCATCATTGAGCGACTGGAGAACACTTCACCATTAGCTGATCTTATTGCCGAACTGGACGGTGATGCCTGGGAGTCCATCGGAGAAACGATTCGTCGATTTCACGACGCGGGTGTCATGCATGCTGACCTTAACTGCTTCAATGTACTGGTTCGGGGCGACGAATACTTTCTGATTGATTTCGACAAGAGCCGACTTACTGCAGACAGTGCGCCAGCCCGCTGGAAAGAGGCGAATCTTGATCGCTTCTCGCGGTCACTGGTGAAAGTCGCCGGAGAACACACCCGGGCGAAGGTCTGGAGTTATTTCATGAACGGATATAACAGGGGAATGGCCGCTTGACCAATCCACGACAGGGCGGATCGCTTCCGTCAATACTATGCCTTACGGATGCCTGCGATCGTCCGGAAACTGAACTTTTTATCGGACTCAGAAAAGCCGGATTTGACCTCGACGTCATGTGTAACCCCAAGGGCAGGAATTATCAGCGTCTTGTCGACGAGGGCATGGTTGCCAGTCCCATGGCCCTGAAGAGTCGCTTCGACAAAGGAGGCACCGAGGCCATCCGCCAACAACTGGCCAAGAAAAATTACGAGGTCATTCATGCCTATAATCCCCGGGCCCTGGCCTGCGGATTACGGGCTTCCCGGGGCACCGATATCAAGATCGTCGCCTATCGCGGTGTGATCGGTAATATCAGCTTTCTCAATCCGGAGTCCTGGATTACCTTCTTGCACCCACGCGTCAGCAAGATTGTCTGTGTCGCCGATGCCATCAAGGATTATCTGGCGAGCCTCCGGCTTTTGTGGATGCACATCCCTGAGCGCAAGCTTCAAAGAATCTACAAGGGGCACGATCTGGACTGGTATCAGTCGCCCAAGGCCGATCTCACCCAGTTTGGTGTTCCCGAAGGTGCCTTCGTGGTGTGCTGCACCGGACGGAATACCCCACGAAAAGGCTTCGATGACCTGATAGAAGCAGTCGACAAGCTGCCTGCGGATGTGAACGTAAATTTGCTGCTGGTCGGAGACGTCATTGATAACGAAGAGATTCAGGCGCAGGCCGCTGCCACCTCTCACCCCGAGCGGATCCACTTTACAGGCTACCGCACCGATGCCCCGGCCATCGCCGCCGCCAGTGACGTCTTTGTGCTTCCCTCCAAAGAAAGAGAAGGGCTGCCCCGGGCCGTTATTGAGGCCATGGTCTATGGTGTGACGCCGGTGGTGACCAGTGTCGGCGGCATGCCGGAACTGGTGGAAGACGGTGTCAGCGGTATTGTGGTTCCACCGAAAAATGCCACCGAGCTGTCGGCAGCTATCGAGCGGCTTTACCGCGACAGAGAGCTGTCGGCCAAGCTTGGGCAGGCTGCGCGGCAAAGGATCGCCCAGAATTTTCACACCTCACAGACCGTCAGCGAGACGGGTGAGCTATACAAAACACTCACGGGCAGGGCTTGAATGCGGCGGTATCTGTTTTTTGTCAATCAACCCTATTCCTATTCGATTCTGCGACCGCTGCAGGAAGAGATACTGCGCCGGGGTGACGAAGCGGCCTGGTTTGTCGCGGGTTGCTCAACGGCGCCGCTTCGATCCGATGAGCGTCGTCTTGGCAGCGTAAAAGAGGTTATGGAATACAACGCCGATGCTACCTTTGTCCCCGGGGACTGGGTGCCCTATTTCTTCCCGGGGATCAAGGTCGAGGTATTCCATGGCATGGCTCGCAACAAGCGCGGCCATAGCAGCGAGGACGAAAGTGATCATTATCGCATTCGCGGATGGTTTGATCTCTACTGCACCCATGCCATGAAAGATACGGAAAAGTTCCGTGAGCTGGCGGCCCAATACCAGCATTTCGGGGTTGCCCACACTGGCTGGCCAAAGCTGGATCCTCTGCTATCGCAGCCTGGTGAGGGGAAGAGAAAGCGCTCGGAAAATGAGCTGCCTGTCGTATTTTTCGCCTCCACGTTCAGCCGCTCCGTTACGTCCGCTCCGGATCTGGTGGAGAAAATCGGCGAACTGTCCCGGAATGGTCGGTGGAAGTTCATTGTAACCCTGCACCCAAAGATGGATCCTGCGGTAGTGGATCAGTATCGCGAGCTGAGCGGCGATAACCTCCGTTTTGTCGAAAGCGATGAGGATCTGTTACCCCTGCTTCCGCAGGCAGATGTGATGCTGTGCGATACCTCGTCCATCATGTTCGAATTCATGTTCCTGGATCGCCCGGTGGTTACCTTCAGGACGAAAATGCCGGGCCCCTATCTGATCGACGTCCACGAAGTTGAGGACGTCGAGTCAGCCCTGGAAGAAGCAGTGCAGTATCCCGACACCCTGATGCAAGAAACACGAGCCCTTTGCGACCAGTTGCACAGCTTCAGGGATGGTCGCTCCAGCGGACGGGTACTGGATGCGGTTGAGGATTTCCTGATCAACAAGCGAGGCGAATTGAAACGCAAGCCGATGAATTTGTTGCGCAAACTGAAAGTCAGACGCCGTTTGCGCAAGGAACTTGCACGCATGGCACCGGAAAGCTCAGGATAGATTCTTCGAAGGTCCAAACCGGGAAACGAGTGATTTGAACTGCGCCGCCAGTCCTATTAACGTCTTTGTTGCGAGCACGCCCCTCCAACTGATCAGTTGCTCCGAGGCTCGCTACCATTATGGCTGCAGCGCTGAAACCACGCTTCTTGTCATTGCCAGGCCTGATAACCGGGAGACCGAGGGGCAAATGGCTTTTCTCGCCGAGGCCCTGGGCTGGCAGGGCATCGAAACCATCTATCTTAAGAAAAGTTCGTTTTATCTGCGTCTGGGGGCGGTCGCCAAGGGTCTTTCGCGACGCAAAATCGAAAGGTTGTTCATCGGGAACAAATCCAGCTGGATCCACGAAGTGTTCTATCGGGGATTCGACAGCGAGCAGCTGATTTTTGTGGATGATGGCCTGGCGACAGTAACCTACTACCATGCCATTCATGATGAGGGGATCGCCTCCCGGATCTCACCGGCCAAGAAACGGCTCCTCAGAACCATGGGTATCCGGATTCACCGCGTTGTTCCGGATGTGATCGCCTTCTTTACCTTCTTTCCGTTACCGAGCTCCGGGCTTGTTCAGGTGCAGGTTCACGATTTCCCGGTCTTTCGTAGAACCTTTAAAACATCAGCCCGTGACAGCAGCCAGACGCCCATGGTGGGGTTCCTTGGCCAGCCTTTTGGTGGTGAGGATCGGCTTGCGCAACTGAAACTGCAGATTCAGCATGTGGTGGAACGTCATCCTGATAGCCGCGTCGTGTACTTTATGCACCGAAAGGAAAGCCGGGAAGAGTTGGAGGCCTTGCTGGCGGAATTTCCGCTCGAGATACGGCAGGCCGGTCGTCCGATAGAGGTGGAGGTAGCCCTGTCCGGAGAAACGTATCTGGCGTTCTACAGCTTTGCTTCAACCGCTCTGTTTACCCTGAAAAAGATTTTTCCGGAGATCCGGGTGTTCCAGATTGATGACGCCGCACTGGGCGCACGGCTTCCCTATTACGAGGAAATACGGTGTATGTTCAGGAGCATCGGTGTGGAAACGACGCTCCTCCGGGGATCACGAGTCTTCAAAGCGGGCCGGCCGTTCCAGAGTCCATAACCCCGCATACTTGTTGAAGGTTACCTGCGCATAGGTCACGGCCGTCAGATAACCCACAGCGCCATCCAGAAAACCGAACCGAATAAAGTACACCTGCACAAACGTCATGAGGCCCCGCAAAGTAGGGTAGATCATGGTTCGGGTTTTCTTGCCTTTACGATGCTTCTCCAGAGAGCCGAGCCACGCATATTTCGCGCTTTTCTCCAGCGAATGGCCGAAATCCCGGTGTGTGTAGTGCGTCAGGCGGCCTCTGAGAGTCTTGATCTTGCGCCCCGATGGAATCAGTATCCGCTCATGTACCAGAGCGTCTGAAAAGCTGACGCCTTCCCTGCGGAACAGCCGGAGCGGGGCTCGACCGCTACGGCCGAAATCCAGACGGCTGCCGTAAATCGTTACCGCCCAGGGAAGCTTGTAGGCGTCCGCGTCAGGATCTGCGAGGTGATCGTTGATCTCCCGAGCCAGCTCCGGTGTGACACGCTCATCGGCATCCAGTGACAGCACCCACTCTCCGGTCGCTTTCTCAAGAGCGCGCTGTTTCTGGATGCCAAAGCCCGGCCAGTCAGTCACTTCAACCACATCGGCCAACTCTCTGGCCAGCTCCACCGTCCGGTCAGTACTGCCGCTGTCCAGAACAATAATTTCGTCGGCAACCAGCCTTGCGGATTTCAGGCAGTCGGTAATATGGTCTTCTTCGTTTTTCGTGATTATGGTCGCTGAAACCTTGCGGGCCCTGTTTCGAACGTATGAGGCGCTTAATTCTGTGAACATGGCCGAGGCGATGGAAGCGATCGCAAGCAGGTAGAAGGTCAGGAACAGGGTTCGATTGAACGTGGCTTCTGTAAGCCCGAACAGGAAGTAGCCGATGGAGACCATGCAACCAGCCGCCGCAAGGTGGGCTGTGGCTGAGTGTCTGCTAGTCAGGTTACGGGCAAAAATGGCCAAAGGAATGAAAATCAGCAGGGCCCAGCTGAGAATGCCCGGAATACCGCTGGTGGCAGCATTATTGAGCAGGTCGTTGTGAGCGTGCCCGGTGCAACAGTCGAGGAAGCGCTCTGGCAGATTGCCAGCCGCGACTTCTGCCTCAATGCGGTGGGAATACCCCCCCAGACCTGCCCCGGACCAGGGGCTTTCTCCAAGCATGTTCAGTGCCTGTTCCCAGACCTCCAGACGAATTTCCATTCCTGAATCCAGGTGGCCGTCATGGATCAAGCCATTGAGCGAATTTGACATGCGGTCGCTGGTGATAATGGCGCCGGTGACGAGAACTGGCACAACGACCAGTCCGGCAGCGCGAAGCCTTTTGCTGAGTAGTGGTACTAGCGCAACCAGAAGAAATGGTAAGGCAATCAGGTTGCTGCGGGTCTCCGACAGCATCGAAATCAGGACGGCAGTCGTTCCACCGATAAAAAACAGTATCGCCAGGCCCAGCCGTTTTTCGCGGACAAAAAACATGGCGCCAACGATGGTTAACATCCCCCCCAGGAGGGCAAGATTTCCAAAGCTGATGGGGTTAATTCCGCCACCAAAACGGGAGTTCATCACCTGACCAAGGGCACCCTGGCGGGCAGCGATGGTCACGAGAAATATCCCGATGACAGACACGGAAACCAGTCCAATGGCCGCAAACGTCGTGCGTGCGCCGACCCTCGCATAGCTGATGGCAATGATCACAGGCCAGAACAGGATAAACCGGGCGTGCGTTCCAAACGTTTTTCCACCCTCGTAGTCAAAGCCTTCCAGGGCCCAGGACAGAAAGCTCACCAGTACGAAGAACCAGAAGGAAAAGTGCAGCAACCTGAGCTCTTTGGGCTTGTCCCAACCGGTTTTGTAAAGAGATTTCCTGGCACTGAGCACCATTCCGGCAATGGCGAGCAACAGAGTGGCGCCGGCCAGGATGCTCGACGACAGGAGCGCGCCGCCAAGCCCGATGATCAGCAGTGCATGGAGGGCCAGTGTCGGGTTCAACATACGCGATCCGGGTTATAGGGATTGATTTCGCCGGGTGGTCGATGGCGCATGCGTTTGTATTCCCACTGATATTGCTCCGGGATTTCCCGCACGCATTGCTCGATGGCGTGATTCATGGCTGTGGTTGCGGCAACAGGGTCTTTGTCGCCGAGGCCCGGGCCAGTCTCCCGAACGACAATCCGGAACCCGGAGGCATCGGGCAGGCGCTCGGCGTAGGTGATCAGCACGTTGGCGCCGGTACGCTGGATCAGCTTGGACACCAGCGTCATGGTTTTCACTTCCATGCCGAAGAAAGGCGCGAAGGCATTGCCTTTGCCCCGGGGTGACTGATCCGGCAGGATCCCTGCGACACCGCCTTCCCGCAGAATTGAGGCGAGCCGGGCCAGACCCCGACGGTCGCCCCTGACCAGTTCCGAGCCAAGGCGTCCGCGGACCTTGATCATGTAATCTTCGAACTCGGGCATATTCGGGGGGCTATAAAGGGCTGCCATTTTGTAACGGGATGAGAAAAACAAACCCGCCAGTTCCCAGTTGCCGAGGTGCGGCGCAAGGAGAATCAGGCCCTTGTCTCCAGCCATGGCCTCCTCGATCAGTTCAAGCCCCTCGGTTTCACGGATCAGGCCAAGGCATTTCTCCACTGGCCACTCCCACATCAAAGGGACCTCGAGCATGGTCATGCCGGTCTGGGCCAGCGAATTTTTCGACATAGCCGCCCGCTCGGTGTCTGAAAGCTCTGGGAGGCAGATGGACAGGTTAATATCGGTGACCTGACGCGACTTGGTGGGCAGTCGCCATACCAGATAACCCACGAACCGACCCACCCGCTGGGCGCCGGCAAGAGATAACCAGCCGGCAATCCTGAGCAGCCCGGCAATGACGAAATATTTGAGCTTGCTCATTTGCGGCCGTACCGATCCTCGTAGCGGACGATGTCATCCTCACCAAGGTAGGAACCCGACTGGACTTCGATCAGTTCCAGATCGATGACCCCCGGATTCTCCAGCGAATGCACCTGGCCAACCGGAATGTAGGTGGACTGGTTTTCGGTGACCAGATAGGTTTTCTCACCGTTGGTGACCCGGGCGGTGCCACTGACCACGATCCAGTGCTCGGCGCGATGATGATGCATCTGCACGGAGAGCTTGGCGCCGGGTTTTACCGTGATGCGTTTGACCTGATAGCGGGCGCCGTTGTCGATGGAATCGTAAACACCCCAGGGCCGGTAGACTTCCCGATGGTTCATGTGTTCATGGCGGCCATCGGTTTTGATTCGTTCCACTACGGTTTTGACGTCCTGGACACTGTCTTTGTGGGCAACCAGCAGGGCATCCTTGGTTTCGATAACTACCAGATTGTCCACGCCAACCGTTGCCACCAGACGGCTATCGGCACGGACCAGCGTGTTCGCGGTGTTGTGGGTAATTACGTCGCCGTTGAGGCTGTTGCCGTCGGCATCCTTGTCACTGACTTCCCAGAGCGCGGACCAGGAGCCAATATCGCTCCAGCCGGCATCCAGTGATACCACCGCGGCCTTGTTCGTCTTCTCCATGACAGCGTAGTCCACCGAGTCCGACGGGCATTCCGCGAAGCGCTCGGCATTGATCCGGGTGAAGTGAAGGTCATCGGCGGTATCTGCGATGGCAGCACGGCATGCGGCCAGGATATCCGGGCGATGGGTTTCCAGTTCCTCAAGGTACTGGCGGGCACCGAACAGGAACATCCCGCTGTTCCAGAGGTACTCGCCGGAATCGAGGTAGCCATTGGCGGTCGCCTGGTCCGGCTTTTCGACAAATTTGTCCACCAGGTAGCTGTCAGGGCCCAATTCGGCGCCCCGGTGGATATAGCCGTAGCCGGTTTCCGGATGGTTCGGGACAATGCCGAAGGTGACCAGTTTTCCTTCCCGCGCCAGCGGAATGGCTTTCTTCACCCCTTCCTGAAAGGCGGTCACGTCCTTGATCAGGTGGTCGGCTGCCAGGACCAGCATGAGTGGATCTTCGGCGTTGTTCTCCGCGGCCTCGGTCAGCTGCAGTGCTGCCAATGCAATGGCCGGCGCCGTGTTCCGGCCACAGGGCTCCAGAATGATCCGCGTCTCTTCGTGGCCGGATTGCCGCATTTGTTCAGCAGCCAGGAACCGGTGTTCCTCGTTGCAAATCAGAAGAGGGTTTGCTGCATCCATGCCCTCAAGCCGCGCAACGGTGGCCTGCAGCATCGACAGGGGGCCGTTGGTCAGTTTCAGGAACTGTTTCGGATTCAGCTGGCGCGACATTGGCCAAAGGCGCGAGCCGGTACCGCCAGCCATAATGACGGGGTGAATCATCTGCACACTCCGGGCTTGAGTTAAAGAATGCCAAGAAAAACATCAAAATTAGGGGCGTCATCTTATCATAAGGCAACCATGATATTGTTCTGACCAGTCCGTAAACCGATTGCCTCGACACCAGGAACTTTGATGAAGCTACCGTTATCCGTTTATTACATCACCCAGGATGAAGAACTGCGATTGCCGGAATCCCTCGCAAAGGTTTCCGGCTGGGTTGATGAAATTATCGTAGTCGATTCCGGGAGCACTGACCGAACCCGCGAAATCGCAGAAGCGGCCGGTGCAAGGTTCGTGCGTAACGACTGGCAGGGGTTTGCTTGCCAGAAGGCGTTTGCTGCCAGTCTTTGCCGGAATGACTGGGTGTTGGATCTGGATGCAGATGAGGTGTTGTCAGACGAACTTGTCGCCAACATCCAGGCCCTTTTTTCAAAGCCGGTTGACCCGGACATTGCGGGATTCCGTATGCGCTGGGTTCTGTCGCAGCCGGACCCACGGCATCCATTCCGCCATGATAAATCGAAGAAGATCCTCAGGCTCTACAATCGCAAAAAGGCGGAGATCGAGCCGGAAAAAGACAGCAACAATGACCGGCCGCAGGTGAAAGCTGGACGGGTTGTTGAGCTCAAGGGCGATGTGTTACATCGCACGCTGATTTCCCTGGAGCAGATGGAGCGAAAGTACTGCCAGTTGTCGACGGAGCAGGCCCGCTTTCTGGCCGCAAAGGGGCGACGAATTTCCAGTGCCCGCCTGTTCGCCGAGTTTCCCGTGAAGTTCCTGAAATATTATCTGCTTCATCGCCAGATCCTGAATGGCTGGTTCGGGCTTAGCGTTTCCATTACTGCAGCCAACAGGAACTTCATGCGCCTGGCCAAGGCTCGGGAGATGCAGATGCTGTCTGAATTCGAGAAGGAAAATACACGCTAGGTCGCCACCGGGCATAGCCGCCATCAGTTCGCCCGGCGCTCGCCCATCGCCCTCAGGTAGAGCGCTTCCGTTTGCTCTGCCATGGCAGTGATCGTGAGTTTTTCGCGGGCAAATGCGGTGGCCGGTTGCTGGCTCCGCTTCAGTGCCTCCAGATCAGCGAGCGCTTGCGCCATTAAATCGGCGAGGTCCCGATCTCGATAACCTGCGCTGAGAGCCGTTTCTGGAAGAATATCCCGTGGTCCAGATACCGGAGTTGAGACAACAGGGCAACCACCAAGAAGTGACTCCGCCAGCACATAGGGAAAACCTTCCCGCTCGGAACTTATTACCGTCAATTGGGCCTCTTCGTAGATGGGTGCCAGATTTTCCCGGAAACCTGCCAGAGTGATCGAGTTTTCCAGTTTCAGTTGGCGAATCAACTGTTCAAGCTGTGACTGCTGGCTGCCCTCGCCAAAAATGGTCAGATGACAGTGATCTGCGGTGCTGCCGAGCATGGCCCAGGCTCTGATCAGCGCATCAAAGCCTTTGACGGTTTCGAGTCGTCCCACGGCGATGACATTGGTGACTCCCGAGGGGAGCTCCGGGCCATCGACGGTTGTCATTTGTTGGTCCCTAGGCTCCACACCGTTGTAGATCAGGTGTTTTCTGGGGTGTCGCAGGGACGCCAGAATCCGGGGGCTTACGGCAATGACTTCGTCGAGTCGATCAAATGCCTTGTGACTGGACTTGGTGCCGTGCACCGTGCCGACCCGTACTCGGGTAAGTTTTCCGGTTTTGGCTACCAATTGCGCAGCCTTGTTGCCCTGGGCGTGAACAATATCGGGTGACAGTTCGCGAAGGCGCCGGCGGAGGGCAAGCTGAAGCCAGAGATTCCGCCGCCCGAGTTGAACCGGCAGTGGATGAAACTGGACGCCGGCAGAGAATCTTTCCCGATAGGTTTTATGGCCGATCACATGGACGCAATGCCCACGGTCGGCCAGCGCTTTCGCCAGATCCGCAGTGTGCTTTTCCATACCGCCCCAGGTTGTGCCGGGCGTGGCAATCAGCAGGGCAATCGTTAATCGGCGTGGTGACGTCATGATCGACCGGCGGCGCTCTTCAGAACCATCTCATAAACTTTCAGGCTCGCTTCGGTCTGTGCTTCCAGACGGAACCGGTAGGGAATCTCGATGACCGGAGGCTCGGTATCCAGCATACGCAAAACGGCCTGAGCGAATTCTTCGACGTTGTCTGGCGTCACCAGTCCATCCCTGAAGCACGCCTGCAGGGTTTCCGCCGCGCCGCCCCGGTTGTAGGCCACAACTGGTGTTCCTGAGGCCAGGGCTTCGGTCACTGTCCGGCCAAAGGGCTCGGGCTTGGTGCTCATATGGCAGACTACGTCGGAGAGCAGGTACAGGTTGGTCATGTCATTGCGCTGGCCCAGAAAGCTGACATTTTCGGTCAGGCCCAATCGCGAACGTTCCTTCTCCAGTTCATCCAGGAAATGCTCTTTGCCGGGTTCTGCGCCACCCACAATAATGCCGTGGCAATCAGGCCGCGCCTTCACCAGCTTCGCCATCATGGCCAGGAAGTCCAGCTGGCCTTTCCAGCGGGAAATCCGCCCCGGCATCATGATGATTTTTTTTCCGGCCAGTTGCGGATACTGACGGAACCAGCGGTCGAGCCATTGTTGTGGAAGCTCCCGCTGATGAAAGGCATCCACATCCACACCCCTCTGGATGACCGTCAGTTTTTCCTCGGGGACCGGGTAATTGTTCATCACGTAATCCCGCACGCACTGGGAGACTGCGATTATGTGATCGGCGCGGGTCATGATGGCGCTATAGGGTGTTACCGAGTACATGCCGTGGAAGGTTGAGACAACCGCCGGTCGCTCGTGCCTCGGGATGCTTTTCAGGGCCAGGAAGATAATCCAGGCGGGCATGCGCGAACGCACATGAATGATGTCGGGCTTCAGTTCGAGGAGCAGTTTTCGCATCGGCAGGATTTGCCCGAAGGAGGCGGGACTCTTCCTGTGTATCGGCATGAAAATATGCTTCGAACCTTGCCCCCGCAGTTGCTCGGCCATGGGGCCACCCTTGGAGACAACAAAGGATTCGTGGCCACGTTTGACGAGATCGGCGGCAAACTCAACGGTGCCTCGCTCCACCCCGCCACTGTACAGTGCCGGAAGTGCCTGAAGAATTCTCAAGGTTGGTTCCCCTTGTGCAGGCGTTGACTGGTTTTCTGGTTCTTTGCGAGCAATCCGTTTTCAATGACCCAACGCGCCGCGCGGTTGGCTTCCCAGAGCGACCGGTCGTGGTCGGCCTGGCCCGCCATAACGCTGGCGTGGTCGGTCCACTGGGCAACATACCCGCTCCGTACCAACCGTTCCACACCTTCCACAACGCGGCTCCCGGATCTGGCAGGCAACTCGAAAAGGCCCGTTGGCACCCCGGAGGTTGCCGCCTCACAAACCATGGACATGCTGTCCGGGGTGACCCAGACCGCTCGCGAGGCCGACAATTGATGGCTCAGCCAGTCCTCGTGGGTCTCGTCCGGATGAACAACGGTAATCCGCAGCCCGGCCATTTCGTCAAGGCGTTCCTGCATGGGCTCTGGTGTTCTCCGGGAGGTGCTGATGGTCCACCGCCAGTCGGGGTAATGACCGATCAGGTGGGATATCTGGCCGAGGACAACATCGTCGTCCCAATCGAAATGGGGGGAAGGCCCGCCAATCAGGAGTAATGCTTCCCGTTTCTCGGTGATTCTGGCCAGGGGGGTGATGGTATTCAGAACGCCCTCGGTTAGCAGTACCCGCGGGCCTGGATGGACGCGATCATGGGCCGGAATCAGTGCGCCGCTGACCAGAGACAGCGGGAATGCGGGCTTCATGATGACCAGTGACCGGCTTCCACGAAGTTTTCGCAGCGCAAGCAATAGTCGATGCGTGCCGGATCCTGCCGCGACGACAAGATCGGGGCGCGGCAATGACTCCTGCATGCGCGGTGGCGATCCCAGGACGGCCCGCCAGAGCGGAATTTTCATGGCGGAGGCGTCGACCCAGTAGGTGCTTGCGCCGGTCAGGACGCGAAGCCGGTTGCCAAGCCCCTTCAGCTGGTTCCGGTGGCCAGGTTTGCTGTCTGTCAGAAGCCACACCACCGGTGTGGATGCATCCTGCGTTCTGGACTCTGATTTGGCCATGGTGTTCCGGCATGCACTGCCGGCCTCCGTATTGCCAGGGTTCTGGGTTACCGGCGTTTGTAGAAGCCAGGGTCGTTCTCGTCCGGACGGGTCTTGAATCGTCGATGCATCCAGAGATACTGATCAGGCGCTCGCCGCACCTCTCGCTCGATAGTCTGGTTGATCAGTGTTGCATCCTGAAGATCATCCCCACTGGGGAAGTTCTCAAGGGCCGGGTGGAAATATATGTCGTAACCCGGTCCATCGTCGCGCCGGAAATGACTGAACGGAACCACCTTGCATCCGCTGCGCTCCGCAATTCTGGATGTGGCGGTAATAGTGCCCGCCGGTATGCCGAAGAATGGAGCAAAAACAATATCCTTACGGCCATAATCCTGATCGGTGGCATACCAGACCGCACGGTTCTTCTTGAGGCTGCGGAACAACCCTCGGAGGTCTCTCGCGCCCAGCACAGTTCCGTATCGGCGTTCCCGGGCCCTCGTCATGACCGCGTTCATCAACGGATTGTTGTGATCCCGTTGCATAACGTCTGCTTCAATGAATTCGGTTACCAGGCTGCCGCCGAGATCCAGGGTGCTGTAATGCCCCCCCAGTAACAAAACGCCTTTGCCATGGGCCAGGGCTTCCTCGAAGTGTTCAAGGCCATGGACTCGGGTGATGCCCGTGAGTTTCGCCGGATCACGAAACCAGGCGATGCCAAGTTCCAGCAGGCCGATGCCATTGGCGATAAAGGCATTGCGAACCAGCGCTGATTGCTGGGCGGCTGTAAGTTCCGGGAAGCACAGACGGATGTTCACCTGGGCGATGTGCCGACGACTGCCGGCAAGGCGGAGCGCCAACAGCCCAGCCAGTTTGCCCAGCCACCACTGAACGCGGATCGGGAGCCGTGACACACACCACATGAGGGATATGGCTATCCACGTGGGCCACCATCGGGGATGACGGTAGGCGGAGTAATCTGTGTTTCGCGGTAATTTGCGGTATTTCTTTTTCACGTAAAGAGGGTCCTGCCAGGTCTCAGTCGATCAACGGTGACACAATGGCCCAAGCGATCAATCGGAAGCAAATCAATAGGTTTTGCGCTATGATAGCGCACTGTTTTGCCCGGAGTCCTGTGTGCTGCAATTTATCTATTCCCAGCTTATTCGGCTGATTCTGCCGTTCATCCTGCTACGCCTGTGGTGGAACGGACGTCGAGCTCCGGATCTCAGGCGCAACTGGTACCAGCGCCTTGGCATTGTGCCCAGGGCAAGCGGAACGGTGGTGTGGGTTCATGCCGTTTCGGTAGGTGAAACCATCGCGGCTGCGCCAATGGTCCGACGTTTGCTGGTCCGGAACCCGGGTATCACCATCCTGATGACAGCCATGACTGACACAGGCCTGGCTCAGGCGCGCAAGATGTTCGGTGATCAGGTGCAGTACGCCTACGCACCCTATGACACGCCCGGTGCCATCCGACGCTTCCTCGACCGTGCCAATCCCCGAATTCTGGTGATCATGGAGACCGAAATCTGGCCGAACATGATTCGCCAGTGTCGAGCACGTCGGGTTCCTGTGTTTTTGATCAATGCCCGCCTTTCAGAGCGATCCGCGCGGGGATACGAGCGTATTCGCGGGCTTGCCGCTCCTATCATGCGCAGCATCAGTTGGGTGGCGGCCCAGGCGGAGAAAGACGCTGAGAGGTTTCGGCGAATCGGCGTTGCACCGGCCAAAGTCGCCGTCACCGGTAGCGTGAAATTTGACGTTGATATTCCGGAGGACGTGCGAGCAGCTGCCAGGACGCTCCGGCAGAAGCTGGCGGGTAGACCGGTCTGGATTGCCGGCAGCACCCATGGCAACGAAAATGATCAACTGATTGCCGCCCATGTGAAAGTGTTGGAAAAGCATCCGGACGCGCTGCTTATCCTGGTCCCCAGGCATCCCGATCGTTTTGAGTCCGTGGCGGAAAAGACCTTGAAGGAAGGACTGGTGCTGGCCCGACGGTCTATGGGAGAAGACCCGGCCGGGGCTCAGGTCTACCTCGGTGATACCATGGGGGAGTTGATGATGCTCTACGGCGCCAGCGACCTGGCGTTTGTTGGCGGCTCGCTGATCGAGCGCGGTGGCCATAATCCACTGGAACCCGCCGGTTGGGGAATTCCCGTGTTTTCAGGTCCTCACTTCTTCAATTTCGAGACAATCTACCAGCGTCTGCTGGATGATCGGGGCGTAAAAGTGGTTTCCGATGCAGACGATCTGGCTGCTCATGTGTCCTCGCTGTTTAGTGATCACCGGGAGCGCGAGGCGATTGGTCTCCGGGCATTGGAGGTTGTTAACAAGAACCGTGGGGCGCTCGACAAAGTGGTGGACGGGATTATTGAGCGGGTTTGATCCATTACCCATTGCTCAGATAGGAAGTTGGCGGGCCGGAGGGCCCGCCCTTAGTGTCACTGGGTCGGGTCGTTCAGGGTTTCTTCCTCATTTGCCAGGGCTTCGATCCCAGGTGCGGCCGCGCTCAGCCAGTTGTTCAGCTCAATCAGGTCTTGAGGGCTAAGGGTTCCTGCAGCCTGCTTCAACTGAAGCGAGTTGATCACATAGTCGTAGCGGGCGTTCGCATAGTCTCGCAGGGCAACGTAATAGGCCCGTTCGGCGTCGAGTACTTCCACGATGTTCCGTGTTCCTACCTCATAGCCTGCGCGGGTGGCATCCAGGGCGCTGCGCCGTGAAACGATGGTCTGCTCAAGTGCCGACGCGGTTTCAACGTTGTTGTTGACTGTCAGAAAAAGGCTTCGGGTGTTCACTCGGACATCGCGGCGAACGGTATTCAGTGACTGTTCCGCAACCGTTACCAATGAACGTTGCTGGCGAACGCCCGCCTGTGTGCCACCGCCACTGTACAGAGGAACGTTCAGGGTCAGCCCGATGGTCGCTTGCGTGCCTTCGAATTGGGTTGGTGAGCCACCGTCGATGTTGGTGTCCCCATAGGAGGCATTCAAATCCACAGTGGGATAATGCCCGGCCTTGGCTTCCCGCAGGCCCGCCTCACTGGCATTGAGCTCGAAGAGTGCAGACTGGATCGACCAGTTCTGCTCAAGGGCAGTTGCTTCCCAGGCTGACGGATCCATGGGATCCGGGCGGCCCAAGGGGAAGTTCTGGCGTAGATTGTCCAGCTCTTCAGCGTACTCGCCAGTCAGCCGGGCCAGTTGTTCCCGGGCAACATTCAGCTGGTTTTCGGCTGCGATGCGCTGGCTTTTGCTGTCGTCGTAGCTGGCGCGGGCCTCATAGACCTCTGTAATTGCAATCAGGCCGACATCAAAGCGTTCCTGCGCTTGCTCGTACTGGCGCTGGATGGCAGCTTCAGTTGCCCGGGCCGTGGTGACGGTATCCCGGGCCCTCAGCACATTGAAGTACGCAGTAGCAACATCCAGGATCAACTGTTGTTGGGCGAGATTGTATTCGGCCCGCGCCGATTCTGTCTGGAACTTGCTGGCGTCGTAACGGAACCAGGCGTCGGCCCGGAAAAGTGGCTGGGTAAGTTGTACGCCGTAGTTCAGTTCCCGGTAGCTGTTATCCTGGTTGGGACCATCCACATCGATGTAGTTGCCCTCACCGAAGGCGCCGATCTGGGGTAGCAATGCGCTTTGGCTGACATCGCTTGCTGCCTGCTGCGCTTCAAAGCTTGCCCTGGCAGCGGCAATACCGGAGTCGTAGGAAAGTGCTTTCTCATAGGTCTCGACCAGATCCATGGAAAGGACGGGCTGGGCCGCCATGAGGCCAATTAGTCCGGAAAGCAATCGCTTTTTCATTCTGTCTCCTGAATACGGTTACGCATCTTTGCCCGGTATCCGGGGCGCGTGTCGGACTGGTAGACACGCTGCTTCGCCCCGATTGTTTCATGGGCCGACGGGTCTGGTTGGCCATTATGGACAATAAATGCCCGCAGCTCTACACTTGCAAATGGCACCCATTCTGGGTGTCATGCTTTACAGATTCGCGTCTTGACGGGGTGCTGGTCTGCTTTCCGAAGAATTGGAAGCAACCGGCTGAGATTGCATCGCAGAACCCGCGACCTGATCCGGATAATACCGGCGTAGGGATTTAAGACCACAGTGCTGACCGACCATAATTCCTCTGGTGAGGAAGAGTGTCCACGGCTCCGTCATACGCGACCCGAAATCCAAAAATTGTTCCGGGAGCGAATGATGAACGACTTGCCTGATTACCTCAGCGATTCCGCCCAGGTGGATTCCGCCGCGATCAAACCCCTGCCAAGTTCACGTAAAATTTACGTACAGGGTAGCCGACCCGATCTACGGGTGCCCATGCGGGAAATTACCGTGCAGGACACGCCCACTGAAATGGGCGGTGAAAAGAATCCGCCGGTGGTGGTGTACGACACCTCGGGCCCCTACACCGATCCGGAAGCCACCATTGACCTGCGCAAGGGCCTCAAGCCTCTGAGGGCCGAGTGGATTGCCGAGCGCGGTGATGTGGAGCAACTGCCCGGCTATTCTTCGGAATTCACCCGCCGTCGGATGAAAGATCCGCAGCTCGATCCGCTGCGGTTCATGGATGAGCGCAAACCGCTGCGTGCCAAACCCGGGCAGAACGTTTCCCAGATGCATTATGCCCGTCAAGGTATTATTACCCCGGAGATGGAGTACATCGCCATCCGGGAGAACATGAAACTGCAGGAGGCCCGGGAACAGGGGTTGCTGAAAGACCAGCATCCCGGTCAGTCCTTCGGCGCCAATCTGCCGCCGGAAATTACCCCAGAGTTTGTCCGCGACGAAGTGGCCAGAGGGCGCGCGATTATCCCCGCCAATATCAACCACCCGGAAATCGAACCGATGATCATCGGCCGCAATTTCCTGGTGAAGATCAACGGTAATATCGGCAACTCCGCCGTCAGTTCTTCCATCGAAGAGGAAGTGGAGAAGCTGACCTGGGGCATCCGCTGGGGCGCCGACACCATCATGGATCTGTCCACCGGCAAGAATATCCACGAAACCCGGGAATGGATCATCCGCAACTCCCCGGTGCCCATCGGCACCGTGCCGATTTACCAGGCTCTGGAAAAAGTTGGCGGCGTGGCCGAAGACCTGACCTGGGAAATCTTCCGGGATACGCTGATTGAACAAGCGGAGCAGGGGGTGGATTACTTCACCATCCACGCGGGCGTACGCCTTCACCATGTGCCCATGACTGCAAAACGCACGACCGGCATCGTCTCCCGGGGCGGCTCTATCATGGCCAAGTGGTGCCTGGCTCACCACAGGGAAAGCTTCCTGTACGAGCACTTCGAAGACATCTGCGAAATCATGAAGGCCTACGATGTGTCATTCAGCCTTGGCGACGGTCTGCGGCCCGGCTCCATTGCCGATGCTAACGATGCGGCTCAGTTCGGCGAACTGGAAACCCTGGGTGAACTCACCAAAATCGCCTGGAAACACGATGTGCAGTGCATGATTGAGGGGCCGGGGCACGTGCCGATGCATCTGGTGAAGGAGAACATGGACAAGCAGCTCGAATGCTGCGACGAAGCGCCTTTCTACACCCTGGGGCCGCTGATCACTGACATCGCCCCCGGATACGACCACATCACCTCCGGCATCGGCGCCGCCATGATCGGTTGGTACGGCTGTGCCATGCTCTGCTATGTCACACCCAAGGAGCACCTGGGCCTGCCGAACAAGGACGACGTGAAAACCGGCATCATTACCTACAAGATCGCCGCCCACGCAGCCGACCTCGCCAAAGGGCATCCAGGCGCCCAGATTCGCGACAATGCCCTGTCCAAGGCCCGCTTCGAGTTCCGCTGGGAAGACCAGTTCAATCTGGGGCTGGATCCGGACACCGCCCGCGCCTACCACGACGAAACCTTGCCGAAGGAATCCGCGAAGGTGGCGCATTTCTGTTCCATGTGTGGTCCGAAGTTCTGCTCCATGCAGATTTCCCAGGAAGTCCGGGATTATGCGAAGGAACATGGACTGGATGAAGTGTCCGCGGTGGATGCCGGTATGCAGGAGAAATCCCGCGAGTTCGTGGAGTCCGGGAGCAAGCTGTACGACAAGGTTTGAACTTGAAGTAATACCCAACTAAAGGCTATCGTTCCAAGTCGATTCAACGACCGGGCGAAAAATGGCCAAACCGTTCCAGTTCACCGCCAACGACGTCAACGTCGAGAAACGTGAAACCGTCTTCCAGGGCTTCTTCCGCATGGATAAGCTCTGGTTGACCCATCCGCGTTTCGATGGCCGCGACATGCCTGTATTCACGCGCGAGCTCTTTATTCGTGGCGATGCCACCTGCGTGCTTCCCTACGATCCGGAGCGTGATGAAGTGGTTCTGCTGGAACAGTTTCGCCTGGGTGCCCTCGGCCGCGACCAGTCGCCATGGCTTTTGGAGCTCGTAGCCGGGATGAACGAAGATGGTGAGAGTCCGGAAGAAGTGGCGCAGAGGGAAGGTCAGGAAGAGGCCGGGCTTACCTTTGAACCGCTGGAAAAAATCTGCGATTACCTGGTGTCCCCGGGCGGCAGCACCGAGATGATTCACCTTTACTGTGGCCGAGTGAGCACAGAAGACGCTGGCGGGCTCTATGGTATGGAGCATGAGCACGAGGACATACGCGCCCATGTGGTATCTTCGGACAAAGCTATAGCGATGATCCACGATGGCCGTATCAACAACGCGGCCGCCATTATTGCTCTCCAGTGGCTCGAACTAAATCGGGCCCGTTTGAGGAAAGGGTGGCAGTAATGGGTGAATGGACCATGAAGCCCAAGCGGTACGTTCCGGATCTGAGGCAACTTGGTGCCCTGTGTGACGGGAACTATCAGCGGTTACAGAAATTGCGGCAGCTGGAGGTAGACGGTAAGCCCGTCTGCGAGTTCGAGTTGCATCGGGAAAACCACTATCTGGGACGAGTCCGGATTCAGGTGCTCCAGACTGCAAGATTTACGGAAACTCTGTTGCTTGAGCAGGTTCACAATTCCGGGCGCTGGCTCAATAATCCTCAAATGACCGTGCGGGTCTACCACGATGCCAACATGGCCGAAGTGATCAGCTGTTACCGTGATCGCCAGATTGCCCCCGTCAATGACTACCCCAACCGCTTCATGCACCATCCCGACGAGAAGGTGCAGGTCAACGGTTTCCTGGCCGATTGGCTAGATTACTGTCTTCGGTTTGGACACCTGCCCATGGAACACGCGGCCTGGTCCGCCGGTGAAGGCGTCGACTGAGACGGTCTAAGTGCCTTATCCCGTACTAAAGTGGTGTGGCTATGGCGCGCCGATGTGCCATAGTTGTCAAAAATTGCAATATTTCGCCAAAGTCTGGCCAGAATGTGACTCCGGTTCGATTCCAATGTGATAAATCCGCCAACCGGCGTCGTACACTTGGGTGAATCCCACGCATTGCCAGTGAGTAGATCCAGAAAGCCATGACCACGAAGGAAGAAGCCCGCCCACTGCGGGTGCTGCAGCTGACTGATCCACACCTTATGGCGCGTGCCGATGGAGATCTGTTGGGCGTCAGAACCCGTGAAAGCCTGCAGGCGGTTATCGCGGAAGTGCTGAAGGTACACGGCCAGCCGGATCTGATTCTGGCTACCGGGGATCTTGCCCAGGATGGGTCCGTGGAGGCGTACCGCGTATTTGGCGAGAGCCTGAAGGTGTTTTCCTGTCCGTCAGTCTGGATCGCCGGTAATCATGATCACGCGGACAACCTGGCTAAAGTCGCCGGAAAATATGATGCCTGCGACCGGCATGTGATGCGGGGAGGGTGGCAGTTTGTCATGCTGGATTCCTCAGTGCCCGGCAAGGTTTTCGGGGCCCTGGCCGACTCAGAGCTGGACTTCCTGGCCGAAGCCCTGGAGCAGCACCCGGATCTTCCGGCAGTCGTTGCCTTGCATCACCACCCGGTAGATATCGGTTCTGACTGGATGGAAAAAATAGGGCTTACCAACCGGGATGCCTTTTGGCAGGTGGTTGATCGCTTTCCTCAGGTTCGGATCGTGCTTTGGGGACATATTCACCAGGAACATGAGCGCGAACGCAAAGGCGTGCGGCTGATGGCCACGCCGTCTACCTGTATCCAGTTTACCTCCGGTTCCAGCAAGTTCTCGGTCGAGGATCTTCCCCCCGGGTACCGTTGGTTCGAATTCCACGAATCCGGGAACTTCTCTTCGGAAGTTCGCCGGGCGAAGGATTTCCAGTTCGAGCTGGATCAGAACAGTACCGGCTACTGAGTACCTTCATCCAGTTCCCTGGCGGCGGCAACGCCTGTGTCCTTCAAGGCAGGAAAGCCTCTTCCTGTTGACCATATTTGGAGTGTCTATGATCGAGCGGAGCCACCTTGAGATTCTCAGGGCGGTCAATCAGCAGGGTTCGCTGACTGCGGCGGCGGAGAGCCTGCATCTTACCCAGTCTGCACTCAGTCATTCCATTCGTAAGCTGGAGCAGCAGCTGGGAACCGATATCTGGGTGCGGGAAGGGCGGCAGTTACGACTGACCCAGTCGGGAGAATACTTGCTGTCACTTGCCAACAGGCTGTTGCCGCAGATGGAGCATGCGGAGATGCTGATTGATCAGTTTGCCAAGGGACAAAGGGGTACGCTGCGTATCGGGATGGAATGCCACCCCTGCTACCAATGGCTGCTGAAAGTGGTCGGGCCCTATCTTGTGAGCTGGCCGGGTGTGGACGTGGACGTCAAACAGAAATTCCAGTTCGGTGGCATTGGAGCACTGTTTGGTCACGACATCGATATGCTGGTAACTCCGGACCCCCTGCACCGTCCGGGTCTGGTCTTCGAACCCGTGTTCGACTATGAGCAGGTGCTGGTAGTGGCTGAAGACCATGCTCTGGCGGGCAAGGCATGGGCGGAACCTGAGGATCTGGAGAAAGAAACCCTGATTACCTACCCGGTTGAGATCGAGCGTCTGGATATCTACACCCGGTTCCTGTTGCCGGCGCATGCCAGTCCGGCGCTGCATAAAACCATTGAGACCACCGACATCATGCTGCAGATGGTCGCCGCAGGCCGCGGTGTAGCGGCGCTTCCGCGGTGGCTGGTTGAAGATTACGGTGCCCGGATCCCGGTTCGAGCGGTACAACTGGGCGAGGCTGGAATTCCCAAGCAGATTTTCCTTGGGCTTCGGGAGCGTGATCGGGAGGTGGATTACCTGAATTCGTTCATGAAGCTGGCACGTGAGGTTCGCTGGAGTTAACGTCTTCAGTTAAAATGCGCAAAAAATTCGTTCAGGAAACCAGATTATGAGTGAGATACCCGCAGACCTGAAATACATTGAGACTCATCAATGGGTTCGCGTGTCTGATGACGGCACGGCGACGGTTGGCATTACCGATTTTGCCCAGGAGCAACTGGGTGATGTGGTCTATATCGGTGTTCCGGATGTGGGCGTCACCGTTAACGGTGGAGAGGAAGCTGGCGTAGCGGAGTCTGTGAAGTCGGCTTCGGACGTGTTCAGCCCGGTGACCGGAGAGGTGATCGAAGTGAATGAGAGCCTGGAAGATGAGCCGGAGAAGGTCAATGAGGATCCTTATGGCGACGGGTGGTTGTACAAGGTGAAGCTGGCGGATGCGGGCGAGCTGGATGGTCTGATGGACTCCGCCGCTTACGCGGAGCATGTGGCTGCCGAGGAATAATCCCTCGTTAATTCTTTCCCAGGTCATCTCTATGAATTTTCCGGTTCTGTATCTTCGAAAAGGCGCGGAGCGCCGTCTCCGTGCTGGCCATCTCTGGGTATACAGTAATGAAGTGGACACCCGTCGCAGCCCGCTGACGGATTTCGAGGCTGGTGTCCAGGCGGAGCTTCGGGCCTCCAATGACAAGCCTTTGGGGACGGTGTTCGTGAATCCCCATGCGCTGATTTGCGGCCGGCTGATCAGTCGGGACCCGGGCCATGGTATGACGCCGCAGCGGTTAACCCAGCGGATGGAAGCTGCGCTTGAGCTGCGGGAGCGGCTTTTCGACAAGCCATACTATCGCTGGGTGTTTGGCGACAGTGATGGTCTTTCAGGGCTGGTGGTCGACCGTTTTGATTCCACGGTGGTGGTTCAGATCTCCACGGCTGGTATGGAGGCGATGAAGGACGCGGTTGTTCGGGCTATTCAGCGCCTGGCACATCCGGAGGCGATCATCCTCAAAAACGACGGCAAGATGCGCAAGGTCGAGGGGCTGGATACCTACGTGGAGCAGGCCCATGGTGTTGAAGTCAGTCTTCTGGAAGTGGAGGAGAACGGTGTCCGGTTCGAGGTACCTTTGGAAGGTGGCCAGAAAACGGGTTGGTTCTATGACCACCGGATGAATCGCGCCCGTTTGCAGGCCTACGCGCCGGGTAAGCGGGTTCTCGATGTGTTCAGTTATGTCGGGGGCTGGGGCATCCAGGCAGCCTGTGCTGGAGCCGCCCAGGTGACCTGTGTGGACAGCTCCGCCGGTGCCATTGATTCGGTGCACCACAACGCCAGGCTCAATGGCCTGGACAATGTGGAAACCATTGAGGGCGATGCCTTCGAGGCGCTGAAGGCGCTGGCTGATGAGAAGGAAAAGTTTGATGTGGTGGTTCTTGATCCGCCGGCACTGATCCCCCGGCGCAGGGACCAGAAGGCCGGGGAAGAGGCTTATGCCCGCCTGAACCAGTTGGGGCTGCGTTTGCTGGAGCGCGATGGAATTCTGGTAAGTGCCTCCTGCTCGATGCACCTGTCACAGGAAAAACTGATCGATATCATCCGGGGCAGCGGCCGGAAGATCGACCGCTTCGTCCAGTTGCTGGAGCAGGGGCATCAGGCGCCGGATCATCCCGTGATTCCGGGCATTCCCGAAACCGATTACATCAAATCCTGCTTTGTACGCTCCCTGACCGGGTTTTTCTGAGCAGTTGAAGTCGGGCTCAGATGAACTCTTTCATCTGAGCCTCTATTTACGTCTTAGCCCCGCAGAGACATCACTTTCCAGCCGGCATCCCGGGCATATTGCTCCAGGGTCGGGTCCGGATCGACGGCTACCGGGTTGTCCACTTTTTTCAGCAGCGGCAAGTCATTGTGGGAGTCGCTGTAGAACCAGGCCCCCTCAAGTGTCCTGTTATGGGCATTCAGCCAGTCATCCAGTCGCGTGACCTTGCCATCCTGAAAGCTCGGGGTGCCGGCCACTTCGCCTGTATAACGGCCGTTGACAAGCTCGGGCTCGGTGGCGATCAGATGTTCGATGCCGAGGGCCTCGGCAATGGGTTCAGTCACAAAACGGTTGGTGGCAGTAATGATCATCAGGGTGTGACCCTGCTCCCGGTGGCTGTCCAGCAGCGTATCTGCAGTGGCCTGCATCATGGGGCGCACTTTTTTCTCCATAAAGGCTTCCCGCCACGCGAGTAGCTCTTCCATGTTGTGACTGGCCAACGGCTGAAGGGCAAACCCCAGGTAGTGGAGGATGTCCAGCTCGCCGTTCAGGTATTCCTGATAAAACCGGTCGTTCGCCCGGCGGTATTCCTCGGCATCAACAATGCCTTCCTCTACCAGAAATTCGCCCCAGGCGTGGTCGCTGTCGCCGGCCAGAAGGGTGTTGTCCAGATCAAAAATTGCGAGCGTCAAGCGGTTACCTCCGGTGATCACAGGGCTTGCAGTAAAGGGCCAAGTCTATCATGACCTGTCCCCAACGGCTCCGTTTGCCGAACCCTTGGGATTCTGTAAGAATGAGAGCAACTTGGACAATTCCGACCGGTGAATTTTTGACCGGTCCACCGACTTTTGAGAGGACTGTGCCGTGATCGATTCAGACGGTTTCAGACCCAACGTCGGAATCATTCTGGCCAATCACAGAGGAGAAGTTCTCTGGGCAAGGCGAATAGGGCAGGACTCCTGGCAGTTCCCCCAGGGCGGCATCAAACATGATGAATCCCCCGAGGACGCACTGTACCGGGAGCTTGGAGAGGAAATCGGCCTGTGTGCAAACGATGTGGAAATCATCAGTTGCACCCGAGGCTGGCTGAGGTATCGACTCCCGAGGAGGATGGTACGCCAAAACTCCCACCCCGTCTGTGTGGGCCAAAAACAGAAATGGTTCCTGCTGAGGATGTTATCGCCGGACGCGCAAGTTTGCGTGGACGGTACGGATTCACCGGAGTTTGATGGCTGGCAATGGGTAAGTTACTGGTATCCATTGGGCCAGGTGGTCTCATTCAAGCGAGAAGTGTATCGACGCGCGCTGAGAGAGCTTGCCCCACGGCTGTTCTACAACATGGAGCAGTGGCACAGGGCGGAGCAGAGCCAGCGTTTACAGGAACACCAGAAATGACGGACTGACACCGCCATGCTGAGCATTCTGCGAAGTCTAGTACAAGAGGTAAACAGCGCCCGCGATCTGCAGGAGGCGCTGGATATCATTGTATCGAGGGTGCAGAAGGCCATGGGCACCGAGGTGTGTTCCGTTTACCTGTTGGATCCAGCCACCAACCGCTACATTCTGATGGCCACCGAAGGCCTGTACCGCAAGGCGGTTGGCCAGGTGAGCCTGGCCTATTCCGAGGGCCTCGTTGGCCTGGTTGGTTCCCGTGAGGAGCCGATCAATCTGGAAGACGCACCGTCTCATCCACGCTATCGCTATTTCCCGGAGACAGGGGAGGAGCGGTTTCGTTCTTTCCTCGGTGTTCCGATCATTCACCATCGCCGGGTATTGGGCGTTCTCGTTGTTCAGCAGCGGGAGAGTTCCCGGTGTTTTGATGAGGGTGAAGAGGCGTTCCTGGTAACCGTTTCCGCGCAGCTGGCAGGAGTTATCGCCCACAGTGAAGCCACCGGTGCCATCAGCGGTCTCTCCCTGACCGGTGAGGAGGCTCATGATGTCAGCTTCAATGGCGTTCCGGGTGCACCGGGGGTAGCCATCGGCAGTGGTGTTGTCGTTTATCCATCCGCGGACCTTGATGTGGTGCCTGAAAAGCCCACCGACGATATTGATCAGGAGCTGGCGCTTTTTGAAGCTTCGGTCAAAGCGGTCAGGGGGGATATTGAGCGGGTGGCAAAGCGTCTGGCTTCACAGCTACGTCCGGAAGAGCAGGCCCTGTTCGATGTCTACCTGAGAATGCTGGGTGACGATGCAATGCCCGGTGAGGTGGCAAACAAGATTCGGGAAGGTATCTGGGCCCAGGGTGCCCTGAAGCAGGTGGTTCAGCAATATATCCGTCACTTCGAGATGATGGATGATCATTATCTCCAGGAACGTGCTGTTGATATCCGGGATCTCGGCCGTCGCCTTCTGTCTCACCTGCAAGAAGGTGAACAGAAACACCTGAATTATCCTGAGCGCACAGTGCTGGTCAGCGAGGAGCTGACGCCTGCCATGCTTGGCGAGGTTCCGAAAGGGCAACTCGTCGGTCTGGTGTCGGTCAAAGGCTCCAGTAACTCCCATGTGGCTATCCTTGCCAGGGCCATGGGCGTTCCTACGGTTATGGGGCTGGTGGACATTCCGGTAAACCAGCTCGATGGCAAGGAACTGGTTGTCGACGGCTTTGAGGGCCAGATATTTGCCTCACCGTCTGCTGATCTCCGCTCCTATTATCAGGCGATCTGCGATGAAGAAGACGAGCTGATTCGGGGGCTTGAGGTACTCAAGGACAAGCCCTGTGAAACGACCGATCACCATCGGGTTTCACTTCTGGTGAACACCGGGCTGATGACCGACGTTGTCCGCTCACTTTCCCACGGCGCTGAGGGTATCGGTCTGTATCGGACTGAAGTGCCTTTCATGATCAAGGATCGGTTTCCCTCCGAGCAGGAGCAGCGGGAGTATTACCGTGAGCAGCTCGAGGCCTTCGCTCCCAGCCCGGTGACCATGCGCACGCTGGATATTGGCGGCGACAAGGCGCTGACTTATTTCCCCATCCAGGAGGAGAACCCGTTCCTTGGCTGGCGCGGGATACGGGTTACCCTGGACCATCCGGAAATCTTCCTGGTGCAGGTCCGGGCCATGCTCAAGGCCAGTGAAGGTCTGAACAACCTCCAGATCATGCTGCCGATGATCTCGAATATCTCGGAAGTGGAGGAGTCCCTGCACCTTATATATCGGGTGTACCACGAGGTTCGCGAAGAGGGCTACGACATTCATATGCCCAAAGTGGGTGTGATGGTTGAGATCCCAGCTGCCGTTTACCAGATTCGGGAGCTAGCGGACCGGGTGGACTTCCTGTCGGTTGGCTCCAATGACCTGACCCAATATTTGCTCGCGGTGGATCGTAACAATCCGCGGGTAGCCCAGCTCTATCACTCGTATCACCCGGCGGTGCTTCAGGCGTTGGTCCGTATTGCCCAGGATGCGCATTCCGTCGGTAAACCAGTTGGTATCTGTGGCGAGTTGGCGGGTGATCCCGGTGGCGCGCTGCTGTTGATGGCCATGGGCTACGATTCACTGTCCATGAACGCGGCCAGTTTGCCCAAGGTCAAATCGGTGATTCGCAGTGTCAGTCGGGAGTGGGCCATCCAGTTGCTGGAAGATGTGCTATTGCTGGATTCGCCTCACGTTATCAAGAGCTGCGTTGATCTGGCGTTGAGGAATGCCGGTTTCGGCCGCTATCTGCGACCGGGGAAGTCGACGGCCATGGCGGTGTCGGAGGCCGCCGTCTCCTGATACAGGGGCAGGTTGCAGCAATATAGGGTGTGTACTCTAAATACCGTTGTTATCTTGGGTACTGATGTATCCGGCGGTCCACATAACGGGCCCGCATTCTTTATCCGGAAAAGGGAAGTCTATGAGCTCGCCAGCTGATCATAAACCCGCTCCCCGCATAGGGCTTGCCCTTGGTGGCGGTGGTCCTCTGGGCGGCATTTATGAAATCGGAGCGCTCCGGGCGCTGGATGAGGCGCTCGATGGTCTCGATTTCAACAACATCGATGTCTATGTCGGCGTTAACGGCGGCTCTTTTGTGGCGGCGAATCTCGCCAACCAGATGACCACGGCGCAACTTTGCCGGATTTTCGTGCGCAACGAGGCGGAAGTACACCCGTTCCATCCGGAAGTATTCTATCGCCCGGCTTTCCGGGAGATTGGCAGTCGATTGCTGGCAATTCCCGGGCTGGTTTCGACCGCAGTGAGTCGCTTCGTCAACAACCCCTACGATCAGAGTCTGCTGGAAGCCATGACCATCCTGGCCCAGGTAGCGCCGGCTGGATTGTTCGATAACGAAGGCCTGCATGAGTATCTCAAGCGGGCCTTCACCATGCTCGGGCGCACCAATGATTTCCGTCAGCTCAAGCGCAGCCTCTACATCGTGGCTGCCGATGTTGAGAGTACCGAAGCGGTCTGCTTTGGCGCTCCCGGTTTTGATCATGTGCCCATTTCCAAGGCTATTCAGGCCAGCACTGCTTCGCCGGGGTTGTATGTGCCAGTGGAAATCGATGGGCGGTATTATGTGGACGGTACACTGCGCAAGGGTTTGCACGCCTCCGTGGCTTTTGAAGACGGTGCCGACCTGGTTTTCGCCGTGAATCCCCAGGTGCCGATCGATGCCAGTGCGGCGGTCCGGGCCGGTTCCATGAAGCCGGGCGAACTGACCCGCTCAGGTATGCCAAACCTTCTGTCTCAGACCTTCAGGACCATGGTGTATTCCCGGATGCAGTCCGGCATTGCCCAGTATGCCCGGGACTATCCGGACAAGGATATTCTGCTGTTTGAACCCACCCGAGACGACGCCAAGCTGTTCTTCTCCAACGTATTCAGCTTCCAGTCCCGCAGAATGGTGTGTGAGCACGCTTATCAGATGACACGGCGGGATCTATTGAATCGCGCAGACCAGTTGGAGCCCAAGCTGGCGAAATATGGCATCAAGCTTCGCCGGGATCGCCTTGAAGACGAGCAGCGGACGATTAGCACCAGTCTATACGGCGAAATGCTGCCGCTGTATGTGGCCAAGGGGAGAAAGAAAAAAGCTGAGAAGGGCCGGTTGGCGGGTGGCTTGACTAACGTGTCGCACCTCTTTTCAAAGGCGCAATAATGTTCACTAGGTGAGGAGGGCAGATGACTGTGTCATCTGCCCAGTCTCGTTCACGTCTACAGGATGTACCGGCTCAAATCCTCGTCTTCGGACAACTCTCCAAGCTTTTCATCCACGTATTCGGCGGTTACCTCGAAGCCATCGGTAACCTTGTCGCCGGCATCGAAGGACAGTGTCTCCAGCAACCGCTCAAGGACGGTATGCAGCCGACGAGCACCGATGTTTTCTGTGCTCTCGTTTACCTTCCAGGCAACCTCGGCAATACGGGCGATGGCATCTTCCCGGAAGGTCAGTTTCACACCTTCGGTCAGCATCAGCGCTTCGTACTGCTGCACCAGGGAGGCATCCGGTTCGGTCAGGATGCGTTTGAAGTCCTCGGGTGTCAGTGCCTGGAGTTCAACGCGGATCGGCAAGCGGCCCTGCAGCTCCGGAATGAGATCCGAGGGCTTGGACAGGTGGAACGCGCCGGAAGCAATAAACAGAATATGATCGGTTCGCACAGAGCCGTATTTCGTGCTCACGGTGCTGCCTTCGATCAGAGGAAGCAGATCGCGCTGAACGCCCTCGCGGGAGACATCTGACGAGGTGTTTTCGGACCGTTTGGCCACCTTGTCGATCTCATCCACGAACACGATGCCATTCTGTTCCACCGCCTGGATCGCTTTCTGTTTGATTTCTTCTTCGTTGACCAGCTTGGCAGCCTCTTCTTCTTTGGCCCGCTTCAGCGCGTCCGCAACCTTCATCTTTCGGGTCTTGCGCTTGTCGGAGGACAGGTTTGAGAACATGCTCTGCAGCTGATTGGTCATCTCCTCCATGCCTGGAGGTGCCATGATTTCCACCCCGGCGCTGGAGTTGCGCAGGTCGATCTCGATTTCCTTGTCATCCAGCTCGCCCTCGCGGAGTTTCTTACGGAACAGCTGGCGAGTGGAGGAATCAGAGCTGCGCTGGCTGTCCTCACCGAAATCCCGGGGCGGCGGAATCAATGCGTCCAGAATACGCTCTTCCGCGGCATCCAGTGCCCGCTCCTCGTGGCGTTTCATCTCTGCTTCGCGCAGCATTTTGACAGCCATATCCGCCAGATCTCGGATAATGGATTCCACGTCACGGCCGACGTAGCCGACTTCGGTGAATTTGGTAGCCTCCACTTTCAGAAACGGGGCATCGGCCAATTTTGCGAGGCGCCGGGCAATCTCGGTCTTGCCCACACCGGTGGGACCGATCATCAGAATGTTCTTGGGTGTGATCTCATCGCGCAGGCTGCTGTCGAGCTGCATCCGGCGCCAGCGATTTCTCAGGGCGATGGCCACCGCCCGCTTGGCTTCTTCCTGGCCCACGATGTGTTTGTTGAGCTCGTGGACAATCTCACGGGGAGTCATTGCAGACATGGTCGCTCCGGATCAGTCGTTTTTGGAGAGCACTTCAAGGGTGCGATTGTGGTTGGTGTAGATACAGATGTCGGCGGCGATATCCAGACCCTTTTCAACAATCTCGTGTGCTGTCAGGTCGGTGTTTTCCAGCAGGGCCCGGGCTGAGGCCTGGGCAAAGGGACCGCCCGAACCGATGGCAATTAATCCCTGCTCCGGCTCGATCACATCGCCGTTGCCAGTGATGATCAGTGAGGCGGTTTTGTCCGCAACGGCCAGCAGGGCCTCGAGCCTTCGCAACGCCCGGTCTGTTCGCCAGTCTTTCGCCAACTCCACAGCGGCTCGGGTCAGGTTGCCCTGGTGCTTCTCAAGCTGGGCTTCAAAGCGCTCAAAAAGGGTAAACGCATCGGCGGTGCCGCCCGCAAAACCGGCGATCACCTTGCCGTTGTATAGACGGCGTACCTTCCGGGCATTGCCTTTCATTACGGTGTTGCCCAGGGAAACCTGGCCGTCGCCACCCATGGCAACTTCGTCATCGCGCCTGACGGAAAGAATGGTAGTCATTTGGGCTCCAATTGCCTGATTGAAATTGGTATCCCGTTGTTATGGTGGCTTGCGTGGCGAATTCAAGGTGTTCGTGCGCGGCCCGGAAAGATCAGCCTTCCTTGGGGATCTTCCGGACCAGTGGCTGGATATTCAGGGAAACCAGTTTGTCGATAGCGGAGTTCATCTGGCTTCGGGAGGTGAAGGGGCCAACATTGACGCGATACCAGACGGAGCCATTGTCCAGGTCAATCCTCTGGGTGCTTGCCCGCAAACCCTGGAAAGCGATCTGGGCCCGCTGTCGTTCCGCGTCTTCCTTGCTGCGGAAGGAGCCGGATTGAAGCAGATAATTGAAATCTGTTTGCGTTGGTCCGGGCGTGTATTCTTCGACTTTGGGCGGCACAACCTCGGATTCCGGCAGCATTTCGTAGAAGCGGAACCCGGGTTTATCTTCTGCTTTCGCGGTCTCTGCAGGAGTTTTCGCCGGTTTCTGGGTCGGCTTTTCGGTGACTGCCGGCTGCTGTGAATGCGGGCTCGTTGGCAAAGAGTTCAGGTAGACGATAAACCCGATAAAGCCGCCCACGGCTGCGAGGGACAGTATCCACTTGAGTGACAGGCTGCCGTGCTGGGAGCGGGCACTGGCCGCTGGCTTTGGCCGGGCGGCCTTCGGCTTTGCCTGTCTCGCAGGCTTTTTGCGCGAAGTGGCCGAGGCCTTGGAAGGTCTGTCCTTGCGGGCGTAATCTCGGGACATTCGTTTTACATCTCTTCCGGTGCGCTGACGCCCAGCAGGTCCAGACCGTTGGCGATGACCTGCCGGATGGCAAGGTAGAGGCTGACCCTGGCATCACGAATGGCGGTATCTTCAATCAATACCTTATGGGCGTTGTAATAGGTGTGGAACTGGCCTGCCAGATCCCGCAGGTAGTGCGTCAGGTGGTGCGGCTCACGCTGCGCGACGGAGTTGGCAATGAGTTCCGGATACTTGGCCAACTGGTTGGCCAGGTCCTTTTCCTCATCAAGGGTTAACAGAGAAAGGTCACCGATGCATTCGTTGCGGCCACGCTCCACGCCTTCCTCAGCCAGTTTTCGAAGCACGCTGCAAATGCGCGCGTGGGCATACTGCACGTAATAAACCGGGTTTTCATTGGTCTGGGAGCGAGCCAGATCGATATCGAAGGTCAACTGGGAATCCACCCGACGCGCGGCCAGGAAGAACCGGGTCGCATCGCGGCCAACTTCATCAATCAGGTCCCGGACGGTCACGTAACTGCCAGCGCGTTTGGAGATTTTTACCTCCTGGCCTGAGCGGGTCACCATGACCATCTGGTGCAGTACGTAGTCCGGCCAGCCTTCCGGAATGCCGGCATTCAGCGCCTGCAAGCCGGCGCGAACGCGGGTAACAGTAGAGTGGTGATCGGCACCCTGTTCGTTGATAACGGTGGTAAAACCCCGTTGCCACTTGTCCAGGTGATAGGCAACATCCGGCAGGAAGTAGGTGTAGCCACCGTCCTTCTTGCGCATGACCCGGTCCTTGTCGTCGCCGAACTCGGTGGTTTTCAGCCACATGGCACCATCCTGCTCATAGGTGTAGCCGTTTTCCTGCAGCCGCTTGACCGTGGCTTCAACCTTGCCGTCCTCATACAGGGAGGATTCCAGGAAATAGACATCAAACTGAACGCCAAAGGCTTTCAGATCCAAATCCTGCTCCCGGCGCAGGTAGGCGACGGCGAATTCGCGGATGGCATCGCGGTCTTCCGGGTCTGCCTTGGCGGTTACTTCCCGGTCGTCCGCGGTAACGGTGTCGCCCGCAAGGTAGGCCTTGGCAACATCAACGATATAATCGCCCCGGTAGCCATCCGCCGGCCAGCTCTCGTCGTCCGGCGTCAGACCTTTTACCCGCGACTGAACAGAGAGCGCCAGGTTATCAATCTGGGCGCCGGCGTCGTTGTAATAGAACTCCCGGGTTACATCGTACCCGTTGGCTTCCAGCAGCCGGCAGAGGCAGTCGCCAATCGCCGCGCCACGGCCGTGACCAACGTGGAGGGGGCCGGTGGGGTTGGCGGAAACAAACTCCACCTGAACCTTCTCACCCCGACCCTGATTGTTGCGGCCGAAACGGTCGCCTTCATCCAATATGGTATTGACCACTTCAAAAGCACTGGCTGTGCTCATGAAGAAGTTGATGAAACCGGGCCCGGCAATCTCCACTTTCTCCACCGCCTTGCTCCGCGGCAAATTCTCAACAAGCGCCTCCGCCAGTTTGCGAGGCGGGCATCCGGCAGCTTTTGAGGCAACCAGAGCAATATTGCAGGCATAGTCGCCATGGGACTTGTCCTTGGTATTGCCCACCTGTGGAGTGAAGGGCTGGTCCGCAGGCAGGGTGCCATCGGCTTGGAGTGCTGCCAGTGCAGACTGGAGCAGATCGGAAACGGTCTCTTTCATGCTGTCAGATGACTCGGTTTACAGGAGAATTGGGATATGCATCGATAGGATGCTGGAGGCAGGTATTATCGCGAAAGGTGTGAGACTTCTCAATGAAGAATAGGGGGGGGGGGAGCTCAGCCCCCCCTATTCGGCTGTCTCCTTAGTTAGGGTTTGCGCAATTGCTCTGAATGCCATACAGACTGGTAGTTCCTCCCGGGGGAGTCGCTTCCAGATTGTTCAAGTCAGCCGCCGAACAGGAAAGTGTGAAATCGGCGGTACGCGTACTTTCTGATCCTGCGACTCTGACTGTCGCAGTCAGGCGGAAGTCAACCCAGGCACAAGAGCTTTGCGGATAGCGAATCGTGAAGTTCGCAGAACCGCTTTCGTTCGTTGTTAGCGACGCAGGAGCGAAAGTTGCGTCGTTTGACGGGTCGAGGTCGCCATCGCCGTTGAAGTCCTCACCAGGGTCTTTAAGGCCATCCCCATCCAGGTCTTCGGATTCACACGTAGCTACTCGGTTAGGCGCCCATTGATCGGGTTCTCCATCTCCGTCGGTGTCGACCTGGATAAAGGTTCCTTTACCGTAGGATGTTGGGAGTAATTTCAGCTCTACATTGGTGTTGGATACAGGCGCACCCGTCGCATCGGTTACAAAGGCAACCCATTCGCGCTCATATATTGTGTCATCCTGACTCTCAATGATTTCGTTACCAGTGCCGAGGGTGATTCGTAATGCTTGCCCTCCGACGGTAAGAGTCAACGTGTCTTCTGGCTGGGTGCCTGCTGACGTGGTTGCTACAATCACCACACCGTTCTCGCCTGTTCCGCTGGTTCCCGCCCTGTAGGTAACCGTGGCCCGCCCGAGGAAGTCGGTCGTCGCCTGCGACTGCAACAGAGAACCGTTGCTTACATCGGAATCAATTCTGAAGTTGACAACCTGCCCTTTGACCACATTATCTTGCGCGTCGCGGAGGGTCGCAGTTACTTCGGTTTCCTGTTGTGGCCTCAATTGGGCATCATTTGACTGCAAGACGATGTTAGATGGGTTGGTCGCTACAAAGTTAATCTGTAGATTGGTTGACAGGCCTTCTTCTGTAGTCGCTGTAATGATAGACGGTCCTGCAGTGGAGGAAGAAATCGATACACTTGCATTTCCGCTTCCATTTGTGACGGCTGTCGTGGCGCTGAGAGAGCCTTTCGTGGCAGAGAAACTGATGGTCTCTCCGGCAATCGGAGTGCCATTTGAGCTCAACCCTACCTGAAGGGTTTGATTGTTGTTCAGCGTAACGTCGGTGTTTGAAGCCGGAGAGTTGAAGCCGAAGGAGTCCGGGTCCACTGTCACCTCTATCGATGTCTCGACTCGGCTAACTCCGGAAAAAGCGGACACAGTAATCGTGTCAGTGCCGCCTGTTCTACCGGTAAAATCAAGGTCTACCGTTCCTGTGCTGCTGGTGGTTTGAGAGCCCAGAGCGAGGAGGTTAGAGCCCGAACTGTCAATGTTAATATCTTCGCCAGCGATTCCGTTGCCTTCTGAGTCAGTCAGCCTGATAGTATAGCGCCCTGTTGCGCCAATCGATACAGCGGTTGGCCCTGAAACGGAAATACTGGTTCCGGTGGCTTCAATGGTAATCGTTTCTGTCATCCCTCCCGCAGAGGCAGCCACGGAGATACTGCGATTACGTTGATCGTTTGGATTTCTCAGGATTGCTTGAGCGTTGCCGCTTTCATCCGTGGAGGAGTTAATAACCTGGAGTGCTGCGCCGGAGGTTGAGAAAGATATAGGTATGTCAGGTAATAGCACACCCTTATCATCCTGAAAGCTCGCAGTGATTGTTACTTCTGAATTCGGAGCCGTACCAATCTGGGGAGAGTCAGAAAGCAGATTGATCGAGCCGGCTGTGACCTGTCCTCCGTCATCATCTCCGCCACCGTTATTGTTACCGGGTCCCGCAAGAGGTGAGGAACCGCTGTCGCCGCCACAGGCAACGAGCAAAAGAGACAGAAGGCTGGCTGCCATGGTTAAGCCAAATTTCCCCGACATTGTTATCTCCACTTTCCGTAAGTGTCGTTTATCTTGGTCTCGCCCGAGTCCCTTTAGAGTTCAGGGAGCCTGATAAGACAAAATGCTAGTCCGCTGAAATCATAGCACATCGAAATTTATCGTCGTTCAAGGTTACGCCATTTTGTGAAAAACTTTGTAACGATTTTATGTTCGTGGCAGTAGCTCACATTTCTGGGAGCGGCATGAACTCCTTTAACCGGTTTCCTGCGGATCAACATCAATCATCCATTTTGTGCCGGCAGGTAGCTTTCTCTGGTCCAGCTCCTGGCAGATTCCGCTCAGCAAGTGGTTCAGCTTTTTCCTGTTTCGGGCGTTGAGGACAAGCTGGGCCCGGTGCTTGTCGGCACGCCGGGCAATCATGGCGGGCAGAGGTCCCCAGGTTTCGATGTCTGCAGAGTTGGTGAGAGGTTTTATTGTGTCCAGTACCTGAAGGCTCTTCTCCATGGTATCGGCTTCTGCCCTGAAGATAGCCATAGCCCGGAACGGCGGAAACTGACCTTCTTCCCGCTCTTTCAGGAGTTGGTCGGCGATATCGAGATACCGGCCTTCGCAAAGCGTCCGCAGTAAGGGGTGGTCGCTGTGGCAGGTTTGTACCAGGACTTTGCCGGGCTTTGTGCCGCGGCCGGCGCGGCCGCTGACTTGCAAAAGGGTCTGAATAAGCTGTTCGGGTGCGCGAAAATCCACGCTGAAAAGTCCGCCGTCGGCGTTGACCACGACCACGAGTGTTACGTTCGGGAAGTCGTGTCCTTTGGCCAGCATCTGGGTACCGACGAGCACACAGGGTTTACCGCTGTTCACCTGCTTCAGAATGCCCTGAATGCTGCCTTTGCGCTGAGTGCTGTCGCGATCCACCCGTACCACAGGAGTGTCCGGGAAAGCGCTGGCGAGTATGTCTTCGGTCCTTTCTGTGCCCTGGCCGACAGGTTTGAAGGCATCTCTGTGGCATTTCGGGCAGTGTTCTGTGGCAGCCGTTTGGTAGTCGCAGTGGTGGCACCGCATGGCCCGGTCCCGGCGGTGGTAGGTCAGGCGGGTATCGCACCGGGGGCACTCGACCATGTGGCCGCAGTCGAAGCACATCATCACCGGGGCAAATCCCCGTCGATTGACAAAGACCAGCGCCTGCTCGCCTTTTGTAAGGGTCTGCTCTATTGCGGTCAGAGCGGGCCGGGACAGGCCGCCCTCCAGGGGGCGGCTTCGAATGTCCAGTAGACTGATGTCGGGTGGAGCCGCATTGCCGGCCCGTTCTTCAAGCCTCACCAGATGATATTTGGCCTGCTCCGCGTTATGCACGGATTCCAGTGACGGAGTCGCCGATCCGAGGATGATGGGGCAGTTGTTCAGGTGGGCTCGATAGACTGCCAGGTCGCGACCGGAATAACGGAAACCTTCACCCTGTTTGTAGGAACTGTCATGCTCCTCATCAACAATGATTGTGCGCAGATTAGTAAAGGGCAGCAAAACCGCCGATCGGGTGCCTATAAGGATAACCGGCTCACCGTTACGGACTTTCAGCCAGGTTGTCAGGCGCTCACCGTCGTTGAGAGCCGAGTGCCATACGACAATTCGGCTGCCGAAGTAGTGTTGGAATCGAGCAACCGTTTGCGGTGTAAGGTTGATCTCCGGAACCAGCACCAGGGCCTGGTCCCGGACGTTGAGGTGTTCCTTTAAATAGTGCAGGTAGATCTCGGTTTTTCCGCTGCCGGTGATGCCGTATAAGAGTGAGACGCCAAACCCTTCATCGGGAACAGCCAGCTCTTCTGCGGCTAAAGCCTGGGCCGCGGACAGTTCGGGTTTTCGAGCATCAAGCTCAGAATCTTCTTCAAGTGAATTCGGCCGGGGCGGCAAAATCGGCTCAATCAGCTGCTTCTCGCGTAGTGCATTGAGCTGCGCCCGGGCGAAACCGGCCTGAAGGATATCCTTTGTCGGGGCACCCCTCGGGTGTTGGCGTAGCCAATCGAAAAGCGCCTTCTGTTTATGGGCTTTTGCAGGCAAGGTCGCAGCATTGTCACGTGTATGCCACCACTGCTCCGTTTTCTCTTCGGCGATTCGCCCCCGCCTGAGGGCGGGGGGCAGGGCGGTGAACAGGCATTCGCCCAAGGGGTGCTGATAATAGCCGCTCGCCCAGCTGAGAAGTTTGAACGTTTCTTGCGGTAATGCCGGCCACTCCTCCATAGCCGAGGACAGCGGCTTGAGCTTTATGCCAGGGGGCGGTTCAACGCCCACCTCTACAACCAGGCCCGTTGCCTGCTGTCGGCCAAAGGGGATTCGCACTCTCTGGCCCGGCGTCAACTCAAGGTCCTCTGGAATAATGTAATCAAAGAGTCGACGCAGAGGACGATTCAGGGCGATGCGTGCAATCAATGGCACTGAGTGCTCCACTGGATGAGAGGTGTCACGGTTTTTCCTTATCCTGTTTCAGTCGGCGCTCAGCCGCGAAATCCGGAATGGGCGGGTCCGGAAGTCAGGGTGTGCTTGCCTGCGACACTAATTGCAAGTAAGATTCGCGGTCTGTTTCCGGCTGGGCATGATTGTGCCCCGTCTTCTCAATTGATTCAAACGTGCGGTGCCTGGCGCCTGGGTAATCAAGATGCCCCGCGATCAGGTAGCGGCATGACCTAACGAGGTTCACCATGAAAGAAGGTATCCACCCCAAGTACGAAGAGATTACCGCCACCTGTTCCTGCGGTAACACGTTCAAGACTCGCTCTACCTACACCCATGATCTGCAGCTGGACGTATGTTCCCAGTGCCACCCGTTCTATACTGGCAAGCAGAAAGTTATGGATACCGGTGGTCGCATCGACCGTTTCCAGAAGCGTTTCGGTGGCCGCATCGGCGGCAAGAAAGACTGATCGCACTGGATGTAAAAAAAGCGCCTTCGGGCGCTTTTTTTGTGCTCGAAGATCATACTGTATTAATTGTATACATACGCAATTAGCACTATTGACTGTTCACAAAATGTTCATGGGCCACTTGTCGTTTCGGGTCTGGCGGGCCATAATGGCGCGCTCCGCTGGATGGGGAGGCTCCCTGGCTCCAGCGGTTCATTACCTTTAAACGTGACAAACGGAACAGTGGCAATGTCTCAAGATCTGAAAGAAGCAGCCCTTGAATATCACGCCAAGCCGCGGCCTGGTAAGCTGAGTGTTGAAATCACCAAGCCAACCAAGACTTCCCGCGACCTTTCCCTGGCGTATAGCCCCGGGGTTGCCGAACCGGTCCGCGAGATCGCAAAGGACCCGGAGAACGCATACAAATACACCGCCAAGGGCAACCTGGTGGCTGTTATCTCCGACGGTTCTGCGATTCTTGGTCTGGGTAACCTGGGTCCGCTGGCAAGCAAGCCGGTTATGGAAGGCAAGGGCGTACTGTTCAAGCGCTTTGCCGGAATTGATGTTTTCGATATCGAGGTCAATTCCGAAAGCCCGCAGGCGTTTATTGAAACAGTTGAGCGGATTGCAGACACCTTTGGTGGCATCAATCTGGAAGACATCAAGGCGCCTGAGTGTTTTGAGGTTGAACGTGCGCTTATCGAGAAGTGCAACGTGCCGATCTTCCACGATGATCAACATGGTACTGCTATCGTAACTGCAGCCGGCATGATCAATGCCCTTGAGCTGCAGGGTAAAAAAATTGAAGAGGCGAAGGTGGTGTGCCTGGGTGCCGGTGCCGCCGCTATTGCCTGCATGAAGCTGCTGATCAGCTGCGGTATTCGCTCTGAGAACATCTTTATGCTCGACCGCAAGGGTGTGATCCACTCTGGTCGTGATGATCTGAATCAGTATAAGGCGATGTTCGCCAACGACACTGACAGGCGTACTCTGGATGACGCTATTGATGGTGCTGATGTATTCCTTGGCCTGTCCGGTCCGGATCTTCTGACCGCCGACCAGCTCAAGAAAATGGCTCCCAAGCCTATCGTGTTTGCCTGCTCCAACCCCGATCCGGAAATCAGTCCGGAAGTTGGCCTGGCAACCCGCGATGATCTGATCATGGCTACAGGCCGGTCCGATTACCCGAACCAGGTTAACAACGTATTGGGCTTCCCGTTCATTTTCCGTGGCGCGTTGGACGTTCGTGCAACTGCCATCAATGAGGAGATGAAGGTGGCGGCTGTCAATGCGATTCGTGAGCTGGCAAAAGAGCCGGTGCCTCAGGAAATCTGTGAGGCCTATGGCGTGGATGGCTTTGAGTTCGGAAAAGAGTACATCATTCCCAAGCCGATGGATGTACGCTTGCTTGAAGTGGTGCCCGCAGCCGTTGCTCGCGCTGCTGTAGATTCCGGGGTTGCCCGCAATGCATACCCTGCGCACTACCCGCTCAAATCCATGGACGACATTATCTGATCTGTTCCTATGGATAATAGAAAAACCGGCGGTGATCCCGCCGGTTTTTTTGTGCCCGCTTCGCGTATCAGAAGATTCTGCGTGACAGATCGTCTTCCTCAGAACCTCCGTTCCGATCACCGTCGGTGTCTGACGTCAGTGGCGGTGGTGCGTCCTCTTCCCGGAAGACCTCAAAGACACCGTCCTCGCCAGGTCTGGCGCGCTGCCCAGTCTCGGGATTGATACGGATATTCACGATCCCGTTCGGGCGGGGCATCAGGGAAGAGGGCGCCCCTTCGAGTGCAACTTCCATGTAGTCCAGCCAGATCGGTAGCGCGGTGCTGGCGCCAAATTCTCGTCTGCCAAGCGGTGCCGGCTGGTCGAATCCAACCCAGGTTGTCGTGGCGATATCGTGATTGAAGCCGGCGAACCAGGTATCCTTCTGCTCGTTGGTGGTGCCGGTCTTGCCAGCGATGTCGTCCCGGCCGAGGGCCAGCGCCCGCCTGCCAGTACCGCGTCGAATAACATCCTGCATCATTGAGTGCAGAATGAAGACGGCGCGCTCGTCCGCCAGTCTGGGCATCACGCGAACCTCAAGCGGCTCTTCGTTGCCTTGCGATGCATTTGCCGGCGTAGCTGCGTCGCTTTCGTCCGTTTCCGGGATCGCTTGTTCTGCAACCTCATTGCAGTTTTCATCGCACAGGATGGTTTTCGGAGCCTGGTAGATGATCTCGCCGCTGAAGTCGCTGATCGTCTCGATCAGGTAGGGTTCGACGTCATAGCCGCCGTTGGCAATTACAGCCATGCCTCTGGCCAGTTCCATTGGGGTCAACTGGCCGCTGCCGAGCGACAATGACAGGTTGTCGGGCATGTTTTCGGTAGGGATTTCCAGTTGTGCGAGATAATTGAGCGTTTTTTCAATACCCAAGTCTCGCAGGAGCCTGATAGAAACCAGGTTTCGTGAGCGATAGAGCGCTTCGCGAAGCCGGGTCGGGCCATAAAACTGTCCGGAGGAGTTCTGCGGCCGCCATGCGGTCTCCAGTTCGGAGTCGTCGAACACGATGGGCGCATCGTTATAAATAGTGGCCGGCGTCATGCCGCTTTCAAGGGCGCTCAGGTAGAGAAACGGCTTGAAAGTCGAGCCCGGCTGCCTGCGCGCCTGAATGGCCCGGTTGTATTTGCTTTGACCGAAGCTGTAGCCCCCTGCCAGTGCCTGTATAGCACCGGTTTTCGCTTCCAGTGAAATCAGTGCGCCTTCTACCCTCGGGATCTGGGCAAGTGCCACGGTCGCAGCAGTCGGCTGCTCCGGATCGTCAACCTGCGGACTGCTCTCGTCGGCATCAGCTTCTGAGGAAGCCTGGACTGGCTCCTGAGCGCGCACATAGACAACGTCGCCAGGCGAAACAACATCTGAAGGTTTCTCGGGTTCTGGTCCGGTCAGATTCTCGGTTTTGTAGCGCCTCGCCCAGGTCATGGTTTCGAACGGCATAATGGCGGGGCCGACAACGCGTGCGTATACACGTACTTCGCCCGATTCGTCGTCAACCTCCTCGACGATTGCCGGCAGCAAGGACTCGACTCTGGGGTAATTCAGGATGACGTCGGATAATTCGCTCGTGGCGAGAGTGTCCTCGTCGATCTGCCCGATGGGGCCGCGAAAACCGTGGCGTCGATCATAGGCTTCCAGGCCGTTCCTGAGCGCTTCGGTGGCAACCTGTTGATTTTCGCCGTCAACCGTCAGAGTGACGGTATAGCCATCGGTGTAGGCGTCTTCGCCAAACCGCCGAACCATTTCAGATCGTGCCATTTCAGCAACATAGTCGGCGTCGACTTCCGTTTCCGTGCTGTTATAGCTGGCGGTGATGGGGGCCGAAACGGCAAGTTCATGGGCATCCGGAGCGATGTATCCCAGATCTCTCATGCGCCCGAGGATCCAGTTGCGGCGAATCATCGCACGGTCCGGATTGGCCAGCGGGTTGAAAGCCGAGGGCGCCTTGGGTAGGCCGGCCAGCATAGCCATCTGGGCCAGCGACAGTTCGGATACCGGCTTGTTGTAATAAACCTGTGCAGCGGCAGCTATACCATAGGCCCGATTGCCCAGATAGATCTTGTTCAGGTAGAGCTCGAGAATGCGGTTTTTGTCCAGTTCACGTTCAATCTGAAGAGCCAGAAGTATCTCGTTGAACTTCCGGATAAAGGTTCTGTCCCGTGACAAAAAGTAATTTTTTGCAACCTGCATTGTGATGGTGCTGCCCCCGGACTGGATCTCGCCGGTTGAGACCAGTTCGATGGCAGCCCGCGCCAGGCCTTTGATGTCGACCCCAAGGTGCTCATAAAAACGCGCGTCTTCAGCGGCCATAAAGGCTTGTAACTGAATTGTTGGGATCTGTTCGATTGTGATGGGTGCCCTTCTCTTTTCACCGAATTCTGCTATTAATCTGTTGTCTTTGCTATAGACCCGTAGTGGCGTCTGAAGCTTGATGTCCAAAAGCTGATGTACCGGCGGAAGGCCAGGGCGAAGGTAAAGATAAAAGCCTGAGGTTACGATAACGGCGACACTCAGTCCGGTAAGAAACAACCAGGCAAAAAGGCGAGATGTGCGCAACAAATGAGACATTTTTTTCTGACAACTGTTGGATATAGGTCTATCATTTGAGAAATTGCTTTAGGAAGGAAGAGTCGCTTCACCGTCGCAATGGTTCTCAATTAAAGAAGAACAGGCATTGTAGACGGAATGGTGAAGAAATTCTCTTAAATAAAAAACACATAAGTTACGTAACCGGGTGCATCTAACCAGGTATAGGGTGAGCGCGTGTTTGGATTAGGAAAGAAATCCAGTGCAGTGCTGGGCGTGGATATAAGCTCCAGCTCGGTCAAACTTCTGGAGCTGTCGAAGCAGGGCGACCGGTATAAGGTCGAGAGCTACGCGGTTGAGCCTTTGCCGGCCAATGCCGTGGTGGAAAAGAACATTACCGACGTCGAAGCCGTGGGCGAAGTGATGAAGCGCGTGGCTTCAAAGTCCCGTTCCGGCGTAAAGCAGGTAGCAGTTGCGGTATCAGGTTCGGCGGTAATCACCAAGGTCATCCAAATGGATGGTGGCCTCAACGAATTCGAGATGGAAGATCAGATTGCCCTCGAGGCCGATCAGTATATTCCATACCCGCTGGATGAAGTGGCCATTGATTTCGAAGTTCAGGGACCTTCCGAAAGTAATCCCGATCAGGTAGATGTGCTTCTGGCAGCATGCCGAAAGGAAAATGTCGACATTCGGGAAGATGCACTCGAGATTGCTTCACTCACCACCAAGGTGGTTGATGTTGAGGCCTATGCCCTTGAACGCGCCTATGCATTGATTGAGCCTCAATTGGACTCGCAGGGTGAAGAGCTGGTGGTGGCGATTGTGGACATCGGTGCAACAATGACCACATTGAGCGTTCTGGCCGATGGAAAGACTGTCTATACTCGCGAGCAGATTTTTGGTGGAAAGCAGCTGACCGAGGAAATTCAGCGCAGGTACGGCTTATCTCTCGAAGAGGCCGGTCTTGCTAAAAAGCAGGGCGGATTGCCTGATGATTACGAGTCTGAAGTGCTTACTCCCTTTCGAGAAGCTGTAGTGCAACAGGTTGCTCGAGCACTTCAGTTCTTCTTTGGTGCTAGTCAGTACAACACTGTTGATTATGTGGTTCTGGCTGGAGGAACTGCCTCAATTCCGGGGCTGACGGAGATGGTTGAAGAGAAAACAGGTACACCGGCGCTGGTTGCCAACCCGTTTGCGGACATGGCTGTAGGGTCCAGGGTCAACGCATCGGCACTGAGTAATGATGCGCCATCGTTAATGATTGCCTGCGGCTTGGCAATGAGGAGCTTTGACTGATGGCAAAGATTAACCTTCGACCGTGGCGCGAGGAACTTCGTGCTGAGAAGCAGAAGCAATTTGTAGTCATGATTCTTGGTGCAGCAATTATTGCTGGCGGGCTGGTGTTCCTCTGGAACTCTGATATGGATAGCAGGATCGCTTATCAGCAATCTCGTAATGCGTATATAGAAACAGCTGCGAAGAAGCTCGACGAACAGATCAAAGAGATCGAGGATCTTAAGCGTAAGCGTGACGAGTTGCTTGCGCGTATGCAGGTGATTCAGGACCTCCAGGGTAAGCGCCCTGTGATTGTGCGAGTCTTCGATGAGTTAGTGAGAACTTTACCCGATGGACTATTTTACATGGACCTGAGGCGCATAGATGATTCGCTGGATATTGTTGGCATGGCTGAGTCCAACAGCCGGATCTCTTCTCTGATGCGTCAATTCGAGGAATCTGATTGGTTCACGGATCCTAACCTCTCAAACGTATCCGCAGCTGATAGCCGTAGGGCTGGTTACAGTGAGTTTAGCCTGTCTGTTAAACAAAAAACGCCCGAGCCCGAAGGGGAGGATGAGTAATGAGCCTCGCGGACTCTCTTAAAAGCCTTAATGAATTTGATATTAATGACCTTGACGTTAACAACGCAGGTATCTGGCCAGCACCTGTTAAGGCCATCGTGATACTGATCATATTCGGGCTCATCGGTGGTGGCGGTTACTGGTTCTTTATCAAGGACCAGTATTCGCAGCTTGAGCGCGTGGAGCGTACCGAGCAGGAGCTGCGCAAAACGTATGAAGAAAAAGCCTACCAAGTGGCTAATCTTGAGGTTTTCAAGGCCCAGATGGCAGAAATGGAAGAAACCTTTGGGGCACTGGTGAGGCAGCTCCCGAGTGAAACTGAGGTGCCTGGATTGCTCGAAGACATTACAAACACGGCTTTGGGCAATGGGCTTGCGCTGCAAGAGGTAAAACTGCAGCCGGAGCAGCGCCGGGATTTCTACTCCGAATTGCCAATCAATATACGAGTTTCTGGCTCCTATCATGAGCTTGCCTCTTTCGTCAGCAGCGTTGCGAGCCTGCCTCGGATTGTGACGCTGCACGACTTGACCATAAAACCAACTGGCGGAGACGGAGAACGACTTGATATGCAGGTTGTGGCTCGTACATACCGCTACCGGGCTGGAGAATGAGCATGACAGGAAAGCATGCGGTACAGGCCTGGCTGGGAGTTTGTCTGGTGTCTCTCCTGACAGCCTGTTCCCAGGGCAGCGGATACTCAGATCTTGATCAATTCATGGCCGAGACTCGTGCAAAACCGAGAGGGTATGTGGAGCCTTTGCCAGAGTTTAAAGCCTACGAGGCCTTTAGTTATTCCGCGGCTGACCGTCGGGCCCCTTTTGAGCCACCTATCGACGTGCAGCTGACTATGGTGGACGAGCAACCGATAAGTGATGTCGAACCTGATTTGGATCGGCCAAGGGAAGTTCTTGAAAATTTTGATCTCAAGACGCTTCAAATGGTCGGTACCCTTCAGGGCGCATCAGGTAACCTGTTCGCCCTGATTGAAGACGATACTGGGGGCATTCATAGAGTCCGTACCGGAAATTACATGGGTCAAAACTACGGCCGCATTGTGGGCGTCAGTGAAACCCGAATTGAGCTAATTGAAATCGTTCCCAATGGCCGGGGTGGCTGGGTTGAGCGTCCTCGCTCCCTGACCCTGGATGAGGGCGCAGGCTAAGGAGCGGCTGGATGAAAGTTGAAAGAAACATGCACGTACAAAAAAGTTTAGGGTCGAGGCTAGCGATGTTCAGAAAACTCAATGTATACGTCAGCGTGATTGCTTTTGGGTTGTTATCCGGCCTGGCCAACGCGGTCACGCTGGAAGACGTGTCGTTTTCGTCGCTACCGGGGGAGCGGCTTGAAGTCACACTGAAGTTTGATGGGGCGCCGCCGGAACCATCCGGGTATACCATAGAGCGTCCCGCTCGAATTGCAGTTGACCTGCGGGACACAACCAGCGGCCTTAATAGCCGAAGCGTGCCTCTTGGTTCGGGCAACGCCCAGAGCATGACAGTTGTGGAAACCAAGGATCGGACGCGGTTGATTTTTAACCTGGTAGAGCTTGTGCCCTATGAGACGGTTCGTGCGGGGAATTCTCTGGTCATGACGATCGGCGGACAGGCCCAAGTCGGCATGGTAGCAAGCTCGTCCACCAGTGAGCCTCGAAGCAGCTCGACGGCGGAAGCAATGTCTTCTGACTCTCTGGCCGGGGTGGACTTTCGTCGTGGCAAGGATGGTGAAGGCCGTGTTCTGGTTGACCTGGGCAGCTCCAGCACGCCAGTGGGCCTGACTGAGCGTGCCGGCAAGATCCGTCTGACGATGGATGGTATTAACGTTCCTGCGGACCTTCGGCGCCGACTCGACGTCACAGACTTCGCAACACCCGTTACCCGTATTGATACCTTTGTAGAAGGTGGCAATGCTGTGGTCGAGATTACCCCAGAGGGAAATTACGACTACATTGCATACCAGTCTGGCAGCCAGTTCACCGTGAGTGTTGAGGAGCTTAGCCAGGAAGAGGCGGAATCTCGTCGGGAAGAGAAGTTCCCGTATACCGGTGACAAGCTGTCCCTTAACTTTCAGGATATTGAGGTTCGCTCGGTCCTTCAGTTGATTGCCGATTTCACCGGATTGAACCTGGTGGCAAGTGATACTGTAGGCGGTAGCATTACCCTGCGCCTTCAGAACGTACCCTGGGACCAAGCGCTGGATCTGATCCTCAAAACCAAAGGGCTTGATAAGCGTCAGATTGGTAATGTGTTGCTGGTAGCTCCTGCGGACGAGATTGCTGCACGGGAGAAGTTGGAGCTCGAAACCAGCAAGCAAATTGCAGAACTTGCGCCTGTTCGTTTGGACATCGTTCAGGTGAACTATGCCAAGGCCGCGGACATTGTCGCCTTGATCAAGGAAGACGAAGAGCTGATTTCAGATCGCGGCTTTGTATCCTCGGACGTCAGGACGAACACGATCAGTGTTCGGGAGACAGCGGAAAAACTTGAGGAAATTCGCAGGCTGGTATCGACTTGGGATGTTCCCGTGCGCCAAGTGTCTATTGAAGCGCGTATTGTTCGGGCCCAGACTAATGTGGCCGAAAACCTCGGTGTTCGCTGGGGAGGCGCTGCGTACGATGTGAGTGGGGATAACGTGTTTACTGTTGGTGGTTCTCAAAGTGCAGTAGAAGAAGCTCGGCAGGCTGCCAGCGGAAACAACAACACGATAACATTCCCTGGGGCACTTGCGGTGGATCTCGGTGTGAGTGGCGAAGGTACGTCTTCCTTTGCGATAGGATGGGGCAGCGATAACTTCCTGGTTGATCTGGAGTTGTCCGCATTGGAAAGTGATGGTCAGGCGGAAGTGGTATCTCAGCCAAGAGTGGTTACGGCTGACCGTCAAACAGCTTCCATAAAATCGGGTGAAGAAATTCCTTATCAGGAGGCTACCTCGAGTGGGGCGACCAACATCGAGTTCAAGGAAGCCGTTCTTTCATTGGAGGTAACGCCCCAGATCACGCCAGACGACAAGATCATTATGGATCTCGTGGTAAATCAGGATTCAAGAGGCGAAGTGACGGCTGGTATTCCGTCCATCAATACGAACTCTGTTACGACACAAGTCTTGGTGGGCAATGGTGAAACAGTAGTTCTGGGAGGTATTTTCCAGTCGGAGGTCGCGACGCAGACTACCAAGACGCCCTTCCTTGGAGATATTCCTTATCTTGGTCGTATCTTTAAAAGGACAGAGCACCTTGATGAGCGCAGCGAGCTGCTGATCTTCATTACGCCGAAGATCATCAAGAACGATCTGCTTCGTTAATCGTTAAAGTTCAAAAGCCGCCGCTTAAAACCGGCGGCTTTTTTGTGCCTGAAACAGTCTCGGGGGCGGTCCTGAACTTATGCAATCCCGGGGCCTGTGATATTCTCACCCGCCTGAACAAAACTGAGCGGAAGTTATGTCTTTGCCGAAACGCGTTGTCCTGGTTGGCCCAATGGGAGCAGGGAAAAGCACGATTGGCCGGATGCTCGCCAAAGAGCTCGGCTATCGTTTTCTCGATTCTGATCGCATCATTGAAGAGCGATGCGGGGCCAATATCCCGTGGATTTTCGACGTTGAGGGGGAAGATGGCTTCCGTTTGCGGGAGACGGCCATGCTGGACGAGTTGTCGCACGAGGATCATACCGTGCTGGCAACGGGCGGCGGCGCGGTCATGCGCGAGGAAAACCATCCTATCTTGAAAAGGGATGCGACGGTGATCTATCTGAAAACCTCGATAGAGCAGCAGGTGGAGCGAACACGCAAGGACCGAAACCGGCCTTTGCTCCAGAATGATAACCCGGAGGCGGTTCTGCGGAACCTGTTCTCGATCCGGGATCCCCTGTATTCCAGTCTGGCAGACATTATCATGTTCACGGACAGGAAGAGCCCAAGGCTGGTCGTTCGCCAGTTGGTTAACCGGCTGAACCCGAAAACACCCCGTCATAAAAGGCAGGTCAGGAAGGAAGGTCGCAATCATGTCTAATCGGTATCGCGAACTCTCGGTGGAGCTCGGTGAGCGCAGCTATCCCATTTTTATCGGCCAGGACCTTCTCGGTACTCAGGATCTGTCATCCTACGTTTCCGGTGCGCAGGTCATGATCGTTACCAACGAGACGGTTGCACCGCTTTATCTTGATCGGGCGAAAGCCTGTTTTCCCGGGAAACGGGTCGATACCGTCGTGCTTCCCGATGGCGAGAAGTTCAAAGACTGGCAGACCCTCAATATGATCTTCGATGGTCTCCTTGAACAGCGGCATACCCGGAAAACCACTCTGGTTGCGCTTGGTGGAGGCGTCGTTGGTGATATGGCCGGTTTTGCCGCAGCCTGCTATCAGCGTGGTGTTCCATTCATCCAGATTCCAACCACTCTACTTTCCCAGGTAGATTCTTCTGTTGGTGGTAAAACCGGTATCAACCACCCCCTTGGCAAGAACATGATTGGTGCTTTTCATCAGCCGCAAGCCGTGTTGATAGACACCGCAAGCCTGCAGACTCTGCCTCCCCGGGAAGTGTCAGCGGGCCTCGCAGAAGTAATCAAATATGGGCTGATTCGTGATGACGGCTTTCTTGCCTGGCTTGAAGATCACATGGATTCTCTGGTCAGCCTTGATCCGGAGGCACTGGCAGAAGCTATCTTCCGCTCCTGTGCTTGCAAGGCCGAGGTTGTAGCTCTGGACGAGCGCGAAGGAGGTCTGAGGGCGATACTGAACCTTGGTCACACCTTCGGACATGCGATAGAGACCTTTGCAGGCTACGGCAACTGGCTCCACGGAGAGGCGGTAGGCACGGGCATGCTCATGGCCGCCGAACTGTCTACGCTTGAAGGTATGATCAGCCGTGAGGATTGCGTCCGGATTAACCGACTTATCCTGCGGGCCGGATTGCCGGATAAACCTCCGGTCGGAATGACCGCAGACGACTTTATGAGCTTGATGGCTGTTGACAAGAAAAACGTGGATGGCCTGCTCAGGCTCGTCCTGCTTCGTTCAATTGGCGATGCAGTCGTCACATCCCAGGCAAAGCCTGAAAACCTGGCACTCACGTTTGCCCGTTTTTGCAGTTCTACATGATGTCGGCCCGAAGGCTTCAATGATTTGGTAACGGACCAGCGACCAAGGAAGACCCGTGACTGAAGAAAGCTTGAACAGTCTTGATGGCGGCGGCCTTTTCCCCAGGCTACAACAACGCTACAGCCTCCGTGCCAACCCCCTGGAGATGGAAACACCGTTTTTCCCGGACGCCATGCGTCATCACGCCCTGGAGGCATTGCGCCATCTTTGCGGCTTTGGTGATATGGCTCTGCTGTTGACCGGTGCTGCGGGTGCGGGCAAAACCCGGATATTGGCGGAGCTGGTCCGCAGCGAGTCGTCCAGGCTTGATTTTCACCGGATACCGGCTGCAGCGTTGACCAGCGCCCAGGCGCTTGCCCGGGACCTGAAAGCCGTCGCCCGCTCCAGTCTCGGCCAGGAAGACAGCCCGCGAGACCTGGTTTATCAGTTCTTCAGATGGTCGGAGTCCAGGGTTCGCAAGGGGCAGCGCATGGTCCTTTTGATTGACGATGCGGATAGAGCGCCGACGGAGTTGCTCAGACTGATTTTGTCTGCTTATCTGGCTTCAGAACGCGGGTCTTCTGCGGTTCCGGTGTTTGCCGGTACCGATAACCTGGTGCAGATGCTGGGCCTGGATAATTCAAGCACCAGCGTGCACCAGATTCATCTCCGCCCGCTGACAAAAGACGAAATTGTGGCTTACCTTGAGCCAAGAGTTCATGCAGCTGGTGGTAAGACAGCCGAGCTTCTCAGTCCGGCGCGGGTTTCTAAAATTCATGCCTTGAGCCAGGGTAGTTTTTCGAGGCTTAAGCGGGTAACGCCAGGCGTCTGGTTGGATATGGTATCAGCGCCAAGCAGTGCTCGCTCTCGGGCATTGCCCTGGAAAAACCTTCTCTGGCCGGGGTTCGCTCTGGTTCTGCTCGCGGGCTCGTGGTGGTTCGTGTCGCGTCAGTACGATGAGTCAGTTGCGGTGGAGGTCGTGAAGGCGCCGGAGCCGGTGCGAAAGAGCATTACCATTGGCCCGGAAACGGCGGAATCCGAGCCCGTCTCCGATGAGCCACTCGTGGCGGCGGAGCCCCTGTTGACAGGGCCGGTAACCGAGCCCGACCCTGTACAGCCAGAGCCAGAGCCAGAGCCAGAGCCAGAGCCAGAGCCAGAGCCAGAGCCAGAGCCAGAGCCAGAGCCAGAGCCAGAGCCAGAGCCAGAGCCAGAGCCAGAGCCAGAGCCAGAGCCAGAGCCAGAGCCAGAGCCAGAGCCAGAGCCAGAGCCAGAGCCAGAGCCAGAGCCAGAGCCAGAGCCAGAGCCAGAGCCAGAGCCAGAGCCAGAAGCCGCGCCGGAGTTCATACCTGCCGATCCGCAGTATTTTGCAGCCATCGATAGAATTCGGGCGCGAGGAGGCTGGACCATACAGCTGGTTGCCGGCAACCTGGAGCAGACCGCATTAAATGTCATATCCCGCTATTCAGAGCTTGGTGATCTGGTGTATACCCGAGGGGAAAGGCAGGGCCAGCCATGGTTTATGGTATTCTATGGTGAATTCCCTACCCGGGAGGCGGCGAACGCCGCAGCATCTGGTTTGCCGGAAGAGCTGGCTTCCCGGTCGCCCTGGGTGCGTCCAGTCGACAATTTATAGCGCCGTTATTTTCGGCGCTAACTTGTTGTTCCGTAACCTTGTCGATTGGTAATTCCGGTTTCGGCTTCCCACAATAACTTCACGCCGATTTGAGTACGTATTTCTACGTGTGTAAAATAGCCAGCCCCCATTTTCAGTGTCAAAGGGTGGTTGTATGGCTGTGCGCCAATTAACTCTTTGATTGAAAAGCATTTCTACGTGAGAGAACGCTTATGATGACAGGTTTGTATCATCCCGATGAATTCAGGGACAACTGTGGATTCGGTCTGATTGCCCACATGAAGGGCGAGGCCAGTCATAAGTTGTTGCAAACTGCCATCGAGTCTCTGACCTGCATGACCCACCGAGGTGGTATCGCTGCAGACGGAAAGACCGGCGATGGTTGTGGCCTGCTGATCCAGAGCCCGGATGGCTTTCTGAAGAAAGCTGCCAAGGCGGCGTTTGGCAAGGAGCCAGGCGACCTTTTTGCTGTGGGCCAGGTGTTCCTTAACCCCGACGAGAACAAGGCTGCCGCCGGTCGTTCAGCGATTGAAAAACGGCTGACCGAACAGGGTCTGGAAATCCTTGGCTGGCGTGAAGTGCCGGTGGATGACAGCTGCCTGGGCCCGATGGCGCTGGATTGCCTGCCCCGTATTGAGCAGGTTTTCGTGGTGCCAGCCGGCAAGGAAGAGCGTGACTTTGCAATCAGTCTGTTCGTAGGTCGCCGGCATGCTGAAAGCGACATGGCCGAAGATCCGGAATTCTATATCTGTAGCCTGTCTCACCGTACTCTGGCCTATAAGGGCCTCATGATGCCGGCGGACCTGGCCAACTTCTACAAGGATCTCGGCGATCCGGATCTTGAGACTGCTATCTGTGTATTCCACCAGCGGTTCTCCACTAACACCATGCCCCGGTGGCCGCTGGCACAGCCGTTCCGGTATCTGGCTCATAATGGTGAGATCAACACCATCGACGGCAACCGCAACTGGGCCATCGCCCGGGCCGCCAAGTTCAGCTCCCCGGAACTGCCCGATCTGCAGACCCTTCAGCCACTGGTCAATCTCACTGGTTCCGACTCCTCAAGCATGGACAACATGCTGGAAGTCCTGCTTGCCGGTGGTGTAGACCTTTTCCGTGCCGTTCGCATGATGATTCCGCCGGCCTGGCAGAATGTCGATAGCATGGACTCCGAGTTGCGGGCGTTCTATGAGTACAACTCCATGCACATGGAGCCCTGGGATGGTCCTGCAGGTCTGGTGATGTCGGACGGTCGTTATGCGGTCTGCATGCTCGACCGAAACGGGCTGCGTCCCGCCCGGTGGGTTATCACCAAAGATGACTTCATCACGCTGGCTTCAGAGATCGGAACCTACGGGTACCAGCCCGACGACGTGGTTGCCAAAGGCCGTGTCGGGCCGGGGCAGATGCTGGCTATCGACACCGAATCCGGTGAAGTCCTGCATACCAAAGACATTGACCAGCGCCTGAAGACCGCGCAGCCCTACAAGCGTTGGCTGCGCGAGAACGCCTTGCGCGTGGAAACCACGCTGAACCAGGACACACCTGACTTCAGGCTGATGGACTCCGACGAGCTTCTGGTGCATCAAAAAATGTTCATGGTCTCCTTCGAAGAGCGTGACCAGGTCTTGCGTCCGCTGGCAGAAAACGGCCAGGAAGCGGTTGGGTCCATGGGTGACGATACCCCGATGGCCGTGCTCTCCAGCAAAGTGCGCCACGTAGCGGATTATTTCCGACAGAAGTTCGCCCAGGTGACCAACCCGGCGATCGACCCCCTGCGTGAGGCGATCGTTATGTCCCTGGAGACCTGTCTGGGTGCCGAGCGTAACGTGTTCGAGGAAACCGCCGATCATGCGGATCGAATCATCCTGACCACGCCGGTACTTTCACCGGCCAAGTTCCTGAAGATCGCCAACAACGAGCGTCCCGGGTTCGAGGTGGCGCGGATCTCCATGAGCTACCGCCCAGAGCAGGGTCTGGAGCAGGCGATTCGCCAGGTTTGTGAGGAGGCTGAACAGGCTGTCCGAGATGGTAAGGTGCTTCTGATCCTCACAGACAAGGATTTGAAGGAAGGAGAGCTGCCGGTCAACGCCCTTATGGCAACCGGTGCCGTTCACCATCACCTGGTCCAGAAGGGCCTGCGCTGCGATTCCAACATCATTGTTGAAACCGGTTGGGCTCGTGATCCCCACCATTTTGCGGTGCTTTTCGGTTTTGGTGCGACAGCGGTGTATCCGTACCTCGCTTACCAGGTCCTGAACGATCTGATCCGCACCGGCGAATTGCTGATGGATCCGATTGACGCCAAGAACAACTACCGGAAGGGCATCAACAAGGGGCTGCTGAAGATCCTCTCCAAAATGGGGATCTCGACCATCACCTCCTACCGGGGCGCCCAGCTGTTCGAGGCGATCGGGCTGGCTGACGAGGTCGTTGACCTGTGTTTCAAAGGTGTGCCCAGCCGGATCCAGGGGGCTGGCTTCTATGACTTCCAGCAGGATCAGGAGCAACTTGCTTCCGTGGCCTGGAAGCCGCGCAAGCCGATTGTCCAGGGTGGCTTGCTGAAGTACGTCCACGGCCAGGAGTACCACGCTTTCAACCCGGATGTCGTCGGCAAGCTGCAAGAAGCAGTAACCAGTGGCGACTACGGCCACTACAAGGAATACGCCGGTCTGGTCAATGAACGGCCGGTGGCAACCCTGCGTGATCTCCTTGGCTTCCGCAAGGACCTCAAACCGATTGATCTCTCGGAAGTTGAGCCGGTCGAGAATATTTTCCCGCGCTTCGATTCCGCGGCCATGTCGCTGGGTGCGCTGTCACCAGAGGCCCACGAGGCTCTGGCCGTCGCCATGAACACACTGGGTGGTCGCTCAAACTCTGGCGAGGGCGGTGAAGATCCTGCCCGCTATGGCACCGAGAAGCGGTCAAAGATCAAGCAGGTGGCTTCCGGACGTTTTGGCGTGACGGCTGAGTATCTGCGTAGCGCTGATGTCATGCAGATCAAGGTGGCTCAGGGCGCGAAGCCTGGTGAGGGTGGCCAGCTGCCCGGTGGCAAGGTCAATGATCTGATTGCACGTTTGCGTTATTCCGTGCCCGGCGTGACCTTGATTTCGCCGCCGCCGCATCACGATATCTACTCTATCGAGGATCTGGCCCAGCTGATTTTTGATCTCAAGCAGGTCAATCCCCAGGCCCTGGTGTCAGTGAAGCTGGTTTCCGAGCCGGGTGTGGGTACTATCGCAGCTGGTGTTGCCAAGGCCTACGCCGACCTGATCACCGTCTCCGGTTACGATGGCGGCACGGCGGCAAGCCCGCTGACGTCCATCCGCTACGCTGGCTCTCCCTGGGAGCTCGGTTTGACAGAAACCCAACAGGCCCTGCGGGCCAACGATCTGCGTGGCAAGATTCGCCTGCAGACCGATGGCGGTATCAAGACCGGTCTGGATGTGGTGAAAGGTGCGATCCTGGGTGCGGAGAGTTTTGGTTTCGGTACCACACCGATGGTGGCTCTGGGCTGTAAATACCTCCGAATCTGCCACCTGAACAACTGCGCGACCGGTGTGGCTACCCAGAATGATCACCTCCGTGAAGAGCACTTCAAAGGCACGGTGGAAATGGCCATGAACTTCTTCCGTTTCGTGGCTGAAGAAACCCGTGAGTGGATGTCGAAGCTGGGCGTGCGCAGTCTGGAAGAACTGGTTGGTCGCGTTGATCTTCTGGAGCGCCTGCCGGGCGATACCGAGCGCCAGAAGAAGCTGGATCTCAGTCGCCTTCTGTCTAATGACCATATTCCGGCGGACAAGCCTCAGACCTGCCAGGTGGAGCGGAACCATCCGTTCGACGAAGGCAAGCTGGCGGAACAGATGGTTCAGGATACCGCTGCAGCCATCAAGGAAAAGAGTGGTGGCGCCTGGTCCTACCGGGTCACCAACTGTGACCGCTCCATCGGTGCCCGTTTGTCTGGCGAAATCGCTCAGCTGCATGGCAATCAGGGCATGGTCGATGCGCCCATTACCCTGGATCTAACCGGTACCGCGGGCCAGAGTTTTGGTGTGTGGAACGTGGGCGGTCTCAACCTGATCCTGGAAGGTGATGCCAACGATTACGTGGGCAAGGGTATGACCGGCGGCAAGCTGGTCGTGAAGCCGCCCCGCGGTAGCGCGTTCAAGACCCAGGAAACCTCCATCGTCGGTAACACCTGCCTGTATGGGGCAACTGGTGGCAAGCTGTTCGCAGCTGGCACCGCAGGTGAGCGTTTTGCGGTTCGTAATTCCGGCGCTCACGCGGTTGTTGAAGGCGCCGGCGATCACTGCTGTGAATACATGACCGGCGGCCTGGTGACGGTACTCGGATCAACCGGGCACAACTTCGGTGCGGGGATGACCGGTGGCTTTGCCTACGTCATGGATCTCAACAATACCTTCGTGGACAAGTACAACCACGAGTTGGTCGAGATCCAACGCATTTCCAGTGAAGACATGGAGTCCTACCGCAATCATCTGCGTGGTGTGATTCGGGAGCACATTTCCGAGACCGGCAGTGAGTGGGCTGAGCACATTCTTGAGAATTTCGACGACTACATCGGCCGCTTCTGGCTGGTGAAACCCAAGGCTGCCAACCTGCGCAGTCTACTGGCCAGCACCCGGGCGCGCCCGGAATAAGAAGCTGAGAGGGTTCGGGGCGGGTGGCCTGGCTGCCGCCCTTGTCGAAATTGAGTTGATGAGAGCATCCAGATGAAAGAACGACTGAGTAACGACTTCCAGTTTGTTGAAGTAGGGCGGGTCGACCCCAAGAAGGTCCCGGCCAAGAAGCGGAAGAAAGAATTTGGCGAAATCTACCACCCCTTCACCGCAGATAGTGCGGCGTCCCAGTCTCACCGTTGTCTTGAGTGTGGTAACCCCTATTGCGAGTGGAAGTGCCCGGTACACAATTACATCCCGAACTGGCTCAAGCTGGTTTCCGAAGGCAATATCATGCGGGCCGTCGAATTGTGTCATCAGACCAACTCCCTTCCAGAGGTCTGCGGTCGAGTGTGTCCGCAGGATCGTCTCTGTGAGGGTGCCTGTACGCTGAACGACGGCTATGGTGCGGTTACCATCGGCTCTGTCGAGAAATACATCACCGACACCGCCTTTGCCCTGGGCTGGAAACCGGATATGTCCGCAGTGAAGTGGACAGACAAGAAGGTTGCCGTCATTGGTGCAGGCCCTGCCGGTTTGGGATGCGCAGACGTGCTGGTTCGCAATGGCGTCAAGCCGGTTGTCTTCGATATCTATCCGGAGATCGGCGGTCTGCTGACCTTCGGTATTCCAGAGTTCAAGCTGGAAAAATCCGTCATGACCCGCCGCCGCAAGGTGTTCGAGGAGATGGGCGTGGAATTCCGCCTATCCACCGAGGTTGGCAAGGACGTTCAACTGCAGGACATCATCGACGAATACGACGCAGTCTTCATGGGCATGGGCACCTACACTTACATGAAGGGTGGCTTCCCGGGTGAGAACCTGCCGGGCGTTTACGATGCACTGCCGTTCCTGGTTTCCAACGTTAACCGCCGCCTTGGCTTTGAGAAAGACGAAGCCGATTTCATCGACATGAAAGGTAAGCGGGTTGTTGTTCTCGGCGGTGGTGACACGGCTATGGACTGTAACCGCACCTCAATCCGTCAACAGGCCGAGAGCGTCACCTGTGCCTACCGCCGGGACGAAGCCAATATGCCGGGTTCCCGCCGTGAAGTGGCCAATGCCAAGGAAGAGGGCGTCAAGTTCCTCTTCAATCGTCAGCCCATCGCCATTATTGGTGAAGACCGGGTTGAGGGTGTGAAGGTGGTTCAGACTCGCCTGGGCGATCCTGATGAAAATGGTCGTCGCCGTCCGGAAGTAGTCCCGGGTAGTGAGGAGGTTATTCCTGCTGACGCGGTTCTGGTCGCCTTCGGTTTCCGCCCGAGCCCGGCCGACTGGTTCGATGAGCTGAAGGTGAATACCGACGATTCGGGCCGGGTAACCGCGCCGGAAGAGTCCGAGTTCATGTTCCAGACCAGCAACGAGAAAATCTTTGCCGGCGGGGACATGGTCCGCGGTTCGGATCTGGTCGTAACCGCTATCTGGGAAGGCCGTCAGGCTGCCGAAGGTATTATGGATTACCTGGATATCTGATTGCAGGATTGATCCTGATCAGAAGGGCGGTTTCCTAAGGAAAACCGCCCTTTTTTATTCCCGCAAACCGGGTATTATGGCCTCCATCCAATTTTCCCCTTTGTACAGAACACGCTGGATTTTCTATGACCGAGCTGAAGAATGATCGTTTCCTGCGCGCCCTGATGCGCCAGCCCGTGGACCGCACACCGGTCTGGATGATGCGTCAGGCCGGGCGATACCTGCCGGAGTACCGTGCGACCAGGGCCAAGGCGGGGGATTTTCTCAGCTTGTGCAAGAACACTCCGCTGGCCTGCGAAGTCACACTTCAGCCCCTGGAGCGCTTCCCACTGGATGCGGCCATCCTGTTTTCAGACATCCTGACCATTCCGGATGCATTGGGTCTGGGCCTGTACTTCGAAACCGGCGAAGGCCCGAAATTCCGGAATACGATCCGCTCGGAGGCCGATGTGGCAGCTTTGCCCAAAATTAACGCCGAGGTGGATCTGGACTATGTTATGAGCGCGGTTTCCACCATCCGCGGAGCCCTGAACGGCAGCGTTCCCCTGATCGGCTTCTCCGGCAGCCCCTGGACCCTGGCGACTTACATGATTGAGGGTGGCTCCTCCAAGGATTTCCGGGAGGCCAAGAAGCTCATGTACGGCCAGCCGGAGGTTATGCACCGCTTGCTGGACCATCTGGCGGATTCGGTTATTGATTACCTCAACGGCCAGATCAAGGCTGGTGCCCAGGCTGTCCAGATTTTCGATACCTGGGGTGGCGTTTTGAGCAGCTGGGCCTATGAGGAATTCTCGCTTCGCTATATGAAGAAGATCGTCGACGGCCTGATTCGCGAGAACGATGGTCGCAGGGTGCCGGTGATTCTGTTCACCAAGAACGGCGGTCAGTGGCTGGAATCTATCGCCGATTCCGGTGCCGATGCCGTCGGCCTCGACTGGACCACGGATATTGGCAATGCCCGCGCCCGCATTGGTGACCGGGTGGCCCTTCAGGGCAATATGGATCCGGCAATGCTGTATGCGCCACCTGAGCGGATTCGCCAGGAAGTGGCCGATATCCTCCGGCGCTTTGGTTCCGGTACTGGCCATATCTTCAATCTTGGCCACGGGATTACGCCGGATGTCGATCCGGAGCATGCCAAGGCGTTCATCGAGGCCGTGGTGGAACTCAGCCCCGAGTATCATCGCTGAGTATTAGAGTTCGTTTTTTCCAGCCTGCTGATCATGTTGGCTGGGCCGTGATGGGGCCCTTTCCAAAAACCGCTACGAGCACCCCTCCGGGGTCCAGCCAGCAATCACAGATTGCTGTCGTTCGGCTGTCGCATGAAGCTTCGCTTCATAAACGCTCGGCCTCACCCATGTGCGCTTGTCCTCGGCCACCCTTGGCCTCCGACATTTTTGGAAAGGGCCCCACCACGGCCCGAGTCTTACCTCAGAGATATATCCTTTCGAGAGTCCCGTGGGTCTGATTAGGCGCGCAATGCGCACCGCCATCCGACAACCGAAGCTCCCTCAAAAACTCCTCTGGATGCAATCTCCTGTCCGGTCTATAGTCAGGTAAAACAAGACCGGTTAACAGGAGTAACCCGTTGCCCGCTAAAACCCCCGAAAAACGCAGGTTCCACCGAATCGAATTCGATGCGCCCTGTGAACTCCACTGCCAGGAATCCGTCTGGACGACGGAGGTGCTGGATATTTCGCTAAAAGGTGTTCTGGTCAAGCGGCCGGAGGGTTGGCAGGTCCCGTTAAAGCAGCCCTGTGAGGTGATTGTACATTTGGACGACCATGAGGCTGGTATTGTCATGGCCGTTGAGTTGAGGCACGTGGAACCGCACCGGCTGGGCTTCAAATGTCAGTACATTGATCTTGATAGCGCCACCCACCTTAAACGCCTAGTGGAACTGAACCTGGGCGACCAAGCGCTGTTGGAAAGAGAGTTTGCACATCTGATTGATTAAAGCCGTTTGACGTCCGAGTCTTGCAACTTCGTTTGCAGGACAGTCTGTTATCGGTGTTTCCAAAAATGTCGGAGGCCAAGGATGGCCGAGGACAAGCGCACATGGATGTGCTCGTAGCGGTTTTTGGAAATACCGATAACAGACTGGCCGTCGACTCCAGAAAACTCAGGCTTAGAGTTCTTCGAGGGCAGTAAGCGCATCACTCAGTTTGGTAACGGGAATCACCTTCATGCCATCGATGGCCTTCCTTGGTGCATTGGATTTCGGCACTAGTGCCCGGGTAAAGCCGTGCTTCGCAGCTTCGTAGATTCGTTCCTGGCCGCTAGGTACCGGGCGGATCTCGCCAGACAGGCCGACTTCGCCGAAGATGACCAGGTCCTGGGGCAGGGCGCGGTCTCGGAAGGAGGAGACGATGGCGGCCAGCAGTGCCAGGTCGGCACTGGTTTCGTTGACCTTTACGCCGCCAACCACGTTTACGAACACGTCCTGATCGGACACGTGCATGCCTCCATGGCGGTGCAGTACGGCCAGAAGCATGGCCAGCCGGTTCTGGTCCAGGCCAACGGCAACACGCCGTGGGTAGCCGCCCTGGGCCATATCCACGAGGGCCTGGATTTCCACCAGCATGGGGCGGGTGCCTTCCCAGACCACCATCACCACGCTCCCTGGAGCCGCGTCTTCGCCGCGGTTCAGGAAGATTGCGCTGGGGTTCTTAACTTCTTTGAGTCCCTGCTCCAGCATGGCAAATACGCCCAGCTCATTGACCGCACCAAACCGGTTCTTGATCCCGCGGAGGGTTCGATAACGGCTGTCGCTGGAGCCTTCCAGCAGGATCGAGCAGTCGATCATATGTTCCAGGACTTTCGGGCCTGCCAGGCTGCCGTCTTTGGTGACATGGCCGACCAGGAACAGGATGGTGCCAGTCTGCTTGGCGAAGCGGGTCAGGTAGGCAGCGCTTTCCCGTACCTGGGAAACACTGCCGGGGGCGGACTCGATATCCGCCATGTGCATCACCTGAATACTGTCTACCACAAGAATCCGGGGCTTTTCTGCCTCGGCCACCTGCATGACGCGCTCGACGCTGGTTTCGGACAGCATCTTCAGGTCTTTGGTGGGCAACCCCAGGCGTTTGGCGCGCATGGCGACCTGTTGCAGGGATTCCTCACCAGTCACATACAAGGCGGGGACCGTTGCGGCCAGATGGCAGACCGCCTGGAGTAGAAGGGTGCTCTTGCCTGCACCTGGATGGCCGCCCATCAGAACAGCTGAGCCCTCCACGAGCCCGCCGCCCAGAACCCGATCGAACTCCTGCATGCCGGAGCTGATACGGGGCTGCTCGGCCAGGCTGACGTCGTCCAGGCTCTGAACCTCCGAAAGGCTGCCGGCGAATCCCTCAAAGCGGGCGCCGCGGGCGCCTTTGGCATTGCTGCTGACGCCGCGAACTTCGCTGATGGTGTTCCAGGCCTGGCAGGCTGTGCACTGGCCCTGCCACTTGGAATAGTCTGCACCGCATTCGGTGCAGACGTAGGCGGTTTTGGTTTTCGCCATCAGGCCAGCTTCTTGTACTTCATGCGCTGCGGCTGCATCGCCGAATCACCCTTGCGCTTCTTGAAGTCTTCATCGTACTCGGTGAAGTTGCCTTCGAAGTACACCACCTCGCCATCATCCTCGAACGCCAGGATGTGGCTGGCTACACGGTCGAGGAACCAGCGGTCGTGCGAGATAACCAGGGCAGAACCCGGGAAATTCAGCAGGGCTTCTTCCAGGGCCCGGAGGGTTTCCACGTCCAGATCGTTGGTCGGCTCGTCCAGCAGCAGCACGTTGCCGCCCTGTTTCAGAAGCTTGGCCAGGTGCAGACGGTTGCGCTCACCGCCGGACAGATCGCCAACCCGCTTCTGCTGGTCGCTGCCCTTGAAGTTGAAGCGGCCAACGTAGGCTCGCGAAGGCGTTTCGTAGTTGCCGACCTTGATGATGTCGTTGCCGTCGGAAAGTTCCTCCCAGACGGTTTTGCTGCCGTCCAGATCGCGCATCTGGTCCACGTAGGCCAGTTCCACGGTTTCGCCGACGGTGATGTCGCCAGAATCCGGTTTGTCGAAACCGGCGATCATCTTGAACAGGGTGGATTTACCAGCACCGTTGCCGCCGATGATGCCCACGATGGCACCGGGCGGTACGCTGAAGGACACGTTTTCATACAGCAGTCGGTCACCGAAGGACTTGCTGATGCCGTCCACCTCGATCACCTTGTTGCCCAGCCGTGGACCAGGCGGAATGTAGAGTTCGTTGGTTTCGTTGCGCTTCTGGAATTCCTGGGAGCTCATCTCCTCAAAGCGGGCCAGACGAGCCTTGCTCTTCGACTGGCGCCCTTTCGCGTTGCTGCGCACCCACTCCAGTTCCTGCTTGATGGCTTTCTGGTGAGAGGCTTCCTGCTTGGATTCCATCTCCAGACGCTTTTCCTTGTTCTCCAGCCACTGGCTGTAGTTGCCTTCAAACGGAATGCCATGGCCACGGTCCAGTTCCAGGATCCAGCCTGCGACGTTGTCCAGGAAGTAGCGGTCGTGGGTGATGGCGACCACGGTGCCCTCGTAGTCGTGGAGGAAGCGCTCGAGCCAGGCCACGGATTCGGCATCCAGGTGGTTGGTGGGCTCGTCCAGCAGCAGCATGTCCGGCCCCGACAAGAGCAGGCGGCACAGGGCTACCCGGCGGCGCTCACCACCGGAAAGGACGCTGACTTTCTGGTCCCATGGTGGAAGGCGCAGTGCATCAGCCGCAACTTCCATCTTGCGTTCGATATCGTGGCCGTCGGTAGCCTGGATGTAGGCTTCCAGTTCGCCCTGCTTCTTGGCCAATGCGTCGAAATCGGCGTCCGGTTCTGCATAGGCTGCATAAACCTGGTCCAGTTCGGCCAGTGCGTCATGAACGCCGGAAACCGCCTCGTCGACGATCTCCTTGACCGTTTTGTCCTCGTCCAGCTCCGGCTCCTGGGGCAGATAGCCCACGTTGATGCCGGGCTGCGGGCGGGCTTCACCGATGTAATCCTGGTCCACGCCCGCCATAATGCGGAGCAGGGTGGATTTACCGGCACCGTTGAGGCCCAGTACGCCGATCTTGGCGCCGGGGAAGAAGCTTAACGAGATGTCTTTCAGAATCTCGCGCTTAGGCGGGACTACTTTGCCCACCCGGTTCATGGTGTATACGTATTGGGCCATACTGGCGTAAACCTCTTGATATAACAGGTTCGTGAATTCGAATACTGGTGACTCGGGCGGCGGGGCTGGCCTTCCGGGATACGCTGTAAATACGTCCATGTACGCTCGGCAAAATCATCCCTGATTTTGACGATCCCGGAAGGCCAGCCCCGCCCCCCTTGATCGGAGCTCGTGTTATTGATCCGGTAAGGTAACGAAACGCACCAGTGATAGCAATTGAGCAGAAACCGGAGGTGGCCGTATGCCGGTATCTGCGGACAGTATAGAGGGTGATTTTTCACCCCTTTGTAAGATAGAATAGCGGCCCAATTTTTCAGGGGGCTGCGGAGTGCCAAAGCTCTCCGGGCCAGCCAAGCACACAGAGGCAGCGCATCCATGTTTAATCGTGAAATGAAAATCGCCGGCTTTGACGACGAACTCTGGAACGCCATGCAGGCGGAAGAGAAGCGCCAGGATGCTCACATCGAGCTGATCGCATCCGAGAACTATACCAGCCCTCGGGTGATGGAAGCCCAGGGCAGCGTGCTGACCAACAAGTACGCGGAAGGCTATCCGGGCAAGCGCTATTACGGCGGCTGCGAGTTCGTGGATATTGCCGAAGATCTGGCGATTGAGCGTGCCAAGGAGCTGTTTGGTGCTGCCTACGCTAACGTGCAGCCGCATTCCGGTTCCCAAGCCAACTCTGCTGTCTTCATGGCCCTGCTCAAGCCCGGTGACACTGTTCTTGGTATGAGCCTTGCCCACGGTGGTCACCTCACCCACGGGGCTAGCGTGAACTTTTCCGGCAAGATCTACCACGCCGTGCAGTACGGCCTGAACCCGGAAACCGGCCTGATCGATTACGACGAAGTGGAAGCGCTGGCTGTTGAGCACAAGCCGAAAATGATCATTGCCGGCTTCTCCGCGTATTCACAGGAGCTGGATTTTGCCCGTTTTCGCGAGATTGCGGACAAGGTTGGTGCCTACCTGTTTGTGGACATGGCCCACGTAGCTGGTCTTGTTGCCGCTGGCGTTTATCCGGATCCCGTTCCCCACGCTCACGTGGTTGCAACCACGACGCACAAGACTCTGCGCGGTCCCCGTGGTGGTCTGATCCTGGCCTGCGACGACGCCGATCTGCAGAAAAAACTGAACTCTGCTGTCTTCCCGGGTGGCCAGGGCGGTCCGTTGATGCACGTGATTGCCGCCAAGGCCGTGTGCTTCAAGGAAGCCATGAGCGATGAGTTCAAGGCCTACCAGCAGCAGGTTGTTAAGAACGCTTCTGCCATGGCCCAGGTTTTTGTGGATCGCGGGTACGACGTGGTTTCCGGTGGCACGAAGAATCACCTGTTCCTGGTCAGCCTGATCAAGCAGGACATTACCGGTAAAGATGCTGATGCGGCGCTGGGTCGTGCTCACATTACCGTGAACAAGAACGCGGTTCCCAATGATCCCCGGTCACCGTTCGTCACTTCCGGTCTGCGTATTGGCACCCCGGCGATCACAACCCGCGGATTCGGTGAGTCCGAGTGTCGTGATCTGGCCGGCTGGATCTGCGATATCCTCGATAACCTGGACGACGAGGCGGTCAACAGCCGTGTTCGCGAGCAGGTCGGTGCGCTTTGCGCCCGTTTCCCCGTCTACGGCTGATCGTTTTATAGCTAGACTACAGGCATGACCCGCCGGGCCGACATGTTGGCCCGGCTTCCTCTTCGGAGTTCCTGATTATGCATTGTCCCTTCTGTGGTGAAGCAGATACCAAGGTGATCGACTCCCGGCTGGTGGCTGAGGGTGATCAGGTGCGTCGCCGCAGGGAATGCCTGTCTTGTCGGGAACGGTTTACGACCTTTGAGTCCGCCGAACTGGTGATGCCACGGGTGGTCAAGCAGGATGGCACCCGGCAGCCGTTTGATGAAGAAAAGCTGCGCGCGGGGCTGATGAAAGCGCTCGAAAAGCGGCCTGTAAGCATTGAACAGATTGATGCGGCCCTGAACCGGATCAAATACCGGTTGCGGGCGACCGGCGAGAGGGAAGTGAAATCCATGCAGCTGGGCGAGGAGGTCATGACCGAATTGCGCCAGTTGGACAAAGTTGCCTATGTCCGCTTCGCTTCGGTGTATCGCAGCTTCCAGGATATCAACGAGTTCAAGGAAGAAATCGAGAGGTTATCGGCAAGCAATGGCGAGGCTGCTGTTGATGTCGCCAAAGCACTGGCGGATAACCACGCCCCCAAAGGCAAGGCATGATCGAGAACCGCGACAGGGCCATGATGGCACGGGCTGTCCAGCTTGCCTGGCGCGGTCGGTACTCCACCCATCCTAATCCCAGAGTTGGCTGTGTCATTGCCCGGGGAGATCTGGTGCTTGGTGAGGGCTGGCATGAGCGCGCCGGAGAGGCCCATGCCGAGACTCGTGCTCTGAGTCAGGCAGGCACTGACGCCCGAGGCGCGACGGCGTACGTAACACTGGAGCCCTGCAGCCATTTCGGTCGCACGCCGCCCTGTGCCAGAGCGCTGATCGATGCCGGGATTGCTCATGTGTACGCCGCAACCAAGGATCCGAATCCGTCGGTGTCAGGTCGTGGGCTGGACATGCTCAGGGAAGCGGGTGTCCGGGTTACCGAAGGCTTGCTGGCGGAAGAAGCTGCGCGCCTGAATCCGGGGTTCATGAAGCGGATGAACACCGGGCGGCCCTGGGTGCGCCTGAAAATGGCCGCGAGCCTTGATGGTCGTACTGCGATGGCTTCCGGTGAGAGCCAGTGGATAACCGGTACAGAGGCCCGTCGCGACGTTCAGCGCTTGAGAGCGATCAGTGATGCGATTCTGACAGGTGTGGGTACGGTGCTGGCCGATGACCCGTCCCTGACAGTCCGGCGCGAAGATCTGGGGGATATTGGCGACGCGACGGAACCGTCCAGGCAGCCACTTCGGGTGATTGCAGACCGGGATGCGCGCACGCCGTGTTCGGCGAAGATCCTTCATGGCGGTAACGTGCAGGTGTTCTGTGCGTCATCAACACTGGCGACCGCGCCGGCACAGGATCTGGCGGCGCTGGGCATCAGTCTTACCGGCGTTGCCTGGAAGGACAACGGCATCGACCTAGCTGAGCTGCTGGATTCGCTAGGCGAGCTTGGTATCAACGAACTGCTGGTTGAAGCGGGGCCCACTCTGGCTGGCACATTTATCAGCGAAAACCTGGTCGATGAACTCTGGCTCTACCAGGCGCCGGTTTTCCTCGGCAGCACGGGGCGTCCGACCGCACATCTGCCGCTGGAGACCATGGCAGATAAAGTACAATGGAAAGTTCTGGACCGACGTCAGGTAGGTGAGGATCAGCGTTTGATCCTGGCCCGCCAGTAATCCATAAACTCAGGACGTTCTGCAAGCCAACACTTGCCGGAACGCCGCAAGGGTGCAAAACCATATGGCACTGAACAGCATTGAAGACATCATTGAAGATATCCGTCAGGGCAAAATGGTCATACTGATGGATGACGAGGATCGCGAGAATGAGGGCGATCTCGTGATGGCTGCTGAGCATTGCACGGCCGAGGCCATCAATTTTATGGCCCGTTTTGGGCGCGGCCTGATCTGTATGCCCATGACCCGGAACCGCTGCGAACAATTGGGTTTGCCGCTGATGGTCCAGCAGAACGCCTCCGGTTTCGGGACCAAGTTTACCCTTTCCATCGAAGCCGCAGAGGGCGTGACGACTGGTATCTCAGCGGCAGATCGGGCTCGCACGGTTCAGGCAGCGGTGGCCCGAAATGCCAAGGCCAGTGATCTGGTCCAGCCTGGCCATATTTTCCCGTTGATGTCTGATCCCGGCGGCGTGCTTAGCCGTGCGGGGCACACGGAAGCATCCTGTGACCTTGCGGCACTGGCCGGTTGCGAGCCGGCGGGTGTGATCTGCGAGATTATGAATGACGACGGCTCCATGGCCCGCCGGGAAGATCTGGAGCGGTTTGCCGAAGAGCACGATCTGAAGATCGGCACGATTGCCGACCTGATTCATTACCGCACCATGAACGAGCGCACTGTAGAGTGTGTGGAAGAGAACGACCTGGACACCGAGTACGGCGTATTCAAGCTTCGAACCTATAGAGACAACATTCAGGGAGCCACTCATCTGGCGATGTTGATGGGGGATATCTCTCCCGACGAGCCTGCGTTTGTTCGTGTTCACATCACCGATACCCTGCGGGATCTTCTGGGCGCCCGCCGCAAGGACTCCCGTAGCTGGCCTCTGCACCACGCCCTGGAGAAAGTAGCGGAGGAAGGCAAGGGTGTGGTTGTTCTCCTGAACAGCGCCGAGGACAGTTACAACCTGGAAGACCGGATACAGGAATTCTTTGATGAGGGTAAGGGTTCCTCCGGCAAGGGCAGCTCGGGCGTCTACTTCACCGTAGGCACCGGTTCCCAGATTCTCCGCGATATCGGTGTTGGAAAGATGCGTCTTTTGAGTCCGCCGATCAAATTCTCGGCGATCTCCGGTTTTGATCTGGAAGTTGTTGAGTACGTTCCCTATACCCCTGAATGAATAACCCGGTCGTGGCCTTGATGCCGCGACACGTGAAGGAGCCATCAATGGCAGATATCAGAGTAATTGAAGGTGATTTTACCGAGTGCAGCGGACGTTATGCGCTGGTCGTGGGCCGTTTTAACGGCTTTGTTGTGGAAAGCCTGGTTGAGGGTGCACTGGACACCCTGCGTCGTCACGGCATTTCCGATGCGGATGTCACCATTGTGCGTGTTCCGGGGGCTTATGAAATGCCGCTGGCCGTCAAGCGCGTTGCAGAAACCAATGATTATGATGCGATTATCGCCCTGGGTGCGGTCATCCGTGGTGGCACGCCCCATTTCGAGTACGTTGCTGGCGAGGCCTCCAGTGGGCTCGGCGCAGTCAGTCTTGATACCGATGTGCCGGTAACTTTCGGGGTGCTGACGGTGGATTCCATCGAACAGGCCATCGAGCGTTCCGGAACCAAGGCTGGTAACAAGGGTGCGGAAGCAGCGATCACTGCCCTTGAAATGGTCAGTCTGTTCAAGAAGCTGGGTGAGTAATGAGCGAAACTGAAGGTACATCACCGCAGCCGGCTGCGTCCGGCCAACCAAAAGCCGGTGATCGACGCCGTGCCAGGGCCCTTGCTATGCAGGGGCTCTATCAGCGTCATTTCAGCAAAACGGCGATTTCTGACATTGAAGCCGAGTTCATGGTCGACAATGACATGAGCAAGGTCGATCTGCTGTATTTCCGTGATCTGCTTCGCGGTGTGCATCGCGAACAGGGCGAACTGGACAAGCTGATCGAGCCTTTCCTTGATCGTCCTATCAACGAGGTTGACCCGGTGGAACTGGCGATTGTTCGTCTGGGAGCCTATGAGCTCAAGCATCGGCTTGATGTGCCCTACAAGGTGGTGATCAACGAAGGCATTGAAATGGCCAAGCGCTTCGGTGGCACCGAGGGCCATAAATTCGTCAACAGCATCCTCGACAAGCTCAGCGGCCGACTCCGCCTTGCCGAGACTCGCGCCCGCTAGGCGATGGGCGAGTTCGAGCTGATCCGGCGCTTCTTTTTGCCGCTCGGCGAGCGGCAGGAATCCGGGTCTCTGATGCTGGGGCCTGGGGATGATTGCGCGATTCAGCGGATTCCCGCTGGCCGGGATCTTGTCTTTTCCGTGGATGCTCTCGTGGAGGGTGTCCATTTTCCCCGAAATTATCGCCCGGATTACCTGGGTTGGCGTGCTCTCGCTGTCGCAGCCAGTGATCTTGCTGCCATGGGCGCCGACCCGGAGTGCTTCACGCTTGCGCTGACGCTGCCAGCCGTGGATGAGCAGTGGCTTGAAGATTTCTCTGCCGGGTTGAGACGAGCCAGCGAGGCGTTCGGTCTCCAATTGGCTGGCGGGGATACAACCTCCGGGCCGCTCACTCTGAGCCTGCAGGTGCATGGCACTGTAGAGCAGGGGGGCGGGGTCCGACGCTCAGGCGCCCGTGCGGGGGATCTGATTGCCGTGTCGGGCACCCTGGGTAACGCGGGGGCTGCCCTCGACTATCTCTCTGAACCTGCCCCTTCTGCTGACATCCTCGCAGTGCTTGAGCATTACCATAGGCCCTGGCCAAGGCTAGATCTGGCAGGGGAGGTGCGCCGGTATGCCAGCGCCGCGATTGATATCTCCGACGGTTTGTTGGCTGATCTCGGCCATATTCTTGCCGCATCGAGGGTCGGTGCCCGGATCGCGAGTGATCGAGTACCTCTTTCGGCCGCGCTCTCGCGGCTCAAAGGTAGCAAGGCCCTAAACTACGCGTTGCGTTCGGGGGACGATTACGAACTCTGCGTCTGTTTTGCCCCGGAAAGCTGGGAGTCTGCACCGGAATCACTGAAGAGCCAGCTTACCGTGATTGGGGCCGTTACTGCCGAGCCGGGCCTGTACCTCGATGGCGTTGATTGCGGTCTGGAAGCGGTGCCAGCGGGGTATGACCATTTCAGGAGTAAATCATGAGTCAGGAAGGTCAAGCTCCGGAGCCCGAGGCGCCGGCAGTGATATTGCCACCCGGTTTTTTGCGAAACCCCGTGCACCTTTTGGCCTTTGGGTTTGGCAGCGGCGCAACCGCGAGGGCACCCGGTACATGGGGGAGTCTGGCAGCCATACCACTCTGGTACGGTTTCGCCTGGTTACCGCCGGTGGGTTATTGGCTGGTGATCCTGGTTGCGTTTATCGTAGGTATCTGGCTTTGCGGAAAGACGGCCCAAGACCTGAAGGTTCATGACCATGGCGGTATTGTCTGGGATGAATTCGTCGGGATGTGGATTGCTCTGGGACTGTTTCCCGACAATATTTACGGGGTTCTGGGCGCCTTCGCTCTGTTCCGGCTCTTCGACATCGCCAAACCCTGGCCCATAAACTGGCTGGACCAGCACCTGCCGGGCGGGCTGGGAATTATGGTCGACGACGTGATCGCCGGTTTAATGGCCCTGGCCTGCCTGTGGGCAGTGGACGTGTGGCTCGTTCCCGTAATGGTCTAGCGAGCCAGCACTGACCCCGTCAGTGAAGCTGCTGCTCTTCCGGCAACAGCCGGACAACGTGCAGAAACCGCTTCAGGCCTGTCTCCGCTCGCTCCCGGGAAGCAAACGGGCCACTATCAAACCCCTCCCGGGTAGTGAAGTACCATTTGCTCCCTACGCAGAAGAATCGACTGCTGCGAAAGGGAACCGGCCCTTCTTCTCCGGTCCTGCGTTGGGTGTCCATGGCATCTCCTGTACTGCCCGCTTTTCGCTCTTGCTTTTCGGGCGCCGCGTTAATATCTGCCGATCTGTTTAAAATTAACCCAATTCAGGGCGAATTCAACATTTTTTTACAATTTTACGGGTTGCGTCTCACTCGGGATCATCAGTGAAAAATCCAGAATGCGGTGGTAAAGCCCGCCGTTGTCTTGCCCTTGTCAGATGCACTCGTCAGAATGCTAAAAAACTGGCGCCAGCCTGATGTTATATCCATCCTCATGCCAAGGAGACTTAATGAACATTTCTTATCTGATCCGTGTTTTCCAATCCACAGGACAGCGCTGTCGTCGAGGCGTAACTTGTTTGCGTGCCGGGCTGGCTGCCGTGCTCGTAGTGTCTCTGGTGGGATGTGCTTCCAGTGTCAGCGTCGTTGAAACCTGGGAAGGCAATCCTGCGGCCGCGTCTAACGCCGCTACTTTGCAAACACCCGGTGAAATCCGCGTGACCCGGGTGAACGGTCGCGTCATGACCAACTTCCTGATGGATGACCTGGCCCTAGACTATGCCTTGCTTCCAGGCGAAAACGAGGTTGTGTTTGTCTACAAGACTATCTGGGCGAAAAGCACTGTGGTCAGAAACGGGGAATCGAAAGTTCACGTGATTGAGAGCGAGCCCCAGGTTGCTCGCTTCGAGGCCGCAGCCGGTGAGACTTATCGGTTCAAGTTCGATCAGCCGGAGTCACGCCAGGAAGCTGAAGAAGAAATGCCGGAATTTTCCGCCCAGATTGTCTCTTCGGCGGGAGCAGCCGTGGCGACTTCCACCGTTTGGGATCCGAAAGAGCAGATGACAACCTCCCGTACGCCGATCCCGGCGTCTACTTCCGAGATCGCTCCTGCAAACGGCGACAATGCACTTGAACAGCTCAAATCCATTTGGGAAACAGCGAGTGACGAGGAAAAGAAGGCGTTTCTTCGTTGGGCCTTCGAATAATCGAATCCTTGCCTGAACGTTTCCGGACCTGCCTGTTCAGGCCCGGAAGCGTTTAAAGGCCTTCTTCAGAAGTCCCTCCATCGCGTTCATCGCATCATCCGCCAGGGTCTGTGTTGGCGAGGCGGCAATGGGCTCTTTGGCATCCTCGGCCCCGAGCTGTTGCATGGCCGATTCGATGGCGCTGAGGCTTTCAGCCACGTGAGCTTGCAGGGACTCCCCATGTGCCACCACGTCTGGACAGCTGGTGAAATTGAGGGTCAGTCTTCCTTCATAGCTTACCGCAACAATAACCAGTCCCATGCTGTCGAACAGCGGCGCCGTGTTGTACTGCTGAACCAGTCGTGCGCCCTGTAGGTAAAGTGGCACCTGCGGCCCCGGAACGTTGGTGATGGGGAGGTTGAATACTGGCTGGTAGCGCTGGGCAATCTGCAATTCCGAGTAAAGTCTCGCTGATAGTGCCAGCATGGTGGATGGCAGGAGCTCCGTAAGCCGATCCGCGGCAATGGCCTCCCGGTAAGGTTCGGAGGCAACCGCATTCCAGTGAATCCGTCGAATCCGGTGGGCAGGATTGGTTTCATTGGTTGCCAGATCCAGCAGCATGGCGGACATCTGGTTCCCGGTTGCCCGGCGCAAACTGTTGGAGCGCACCGAAATCGGTGTCATTGCCACCAGTGACTTTTCGGCGTTGGCGCCTTCGCTGATCAGATAGCGTTTCAGGGCTTCGGCACACAAACCCAGAACAACATCGTTCAGGGTTACATCACCGAGGAATGCTTTGATCGCTTTCAATCTGGAAAGCTCCACGCTGGCCGAAACGATCTGTCGGTTTGCTGTAATCTGGCGGTTGAAGGGGCTGTGTGGGGCCGAGAACAGCGGCAAAGGTAGCGGTAGTTTGCGCAGTTGTTTCTGGATCAGACCGCGGGCTGTGGCCTCGGCGGCGTTGAAGGCCAGAGAGGTGAATTGCAGAGGTGTTCGTATGATGTTCGCGCCGGCCTGCAGTACTACACGCTCTTCGGACGGTTCAGGTCTCGGCTGCCAGGGCCGCGGCGGAGCGATCGGGCTGGGCTGGGGGGTGTACTCAAGAAGCTTGCCGATTATTTCTTCGCCGCTGAAGGCGTCAATGGCGGCGTGATGCAGTTTGACGATCAGTGCAAAGCCTTCGCTGCCGGTGTTTTCATCGTCCAGTTTGAAGCCGTCTACGAAGGTGATGTGCCAGAGGGGGCGATCCCTCTTTAAGGGCTCTTCCAGAATCCGGGAGGCCAGGGTCATCAAGCTTGCCTTACGGCCATGTTCGCCCAGATTGACGTAGGCAAGGTGGCGTTCAATGCTGAAATCCGGGTCGTCAATCCAGTAAGGCCGGCCCAGGCGAAAGGGAATCTCTTTCAGGCGCTGACGAAATACCGGCACGACATGCAGGCGGCTTCTAAGGTAAGCGACAAAGGTACTGAAGGCCAGTGGCTTTTCCCGCTCGCTGGCATCGAAGAGATAGATGCCGCCGATGTGCATCGGTGTTGTTTCCGATTCCAGGTACAGGAAAGAGGCATCCAGTTCCGACAGTTGCCGCATCAGAGAGCTCCCTTCGGCGTTGGTTTCAGCTGCAGTATAAACGAAGTGTGCTGGCAAGCGGTTGACTCATTTGCCTGACTTTATTCCAAGTTTAAGTCATATCATTTTCTTTATTTTCAGCCTGTTAGCCAGTTTCCGATGGCGCCATTCGCGCTGAGCCGCTCCCAGAACCACATCAAAGCCTTGCCCTGATCCTCGGCATGCCTGGCTATATGGAGCGTTATCGGTTGGCGTGATTCCTGGACCTCTTTGATGATCAGTTTCCCTTCTTCCAGCTCTTTACTGATTCTTGCCCTCGGTAACCAACCCACGCCAAGACCGGCCACCTGAATGGCGATCTTCTGATCAATGTTGGCGACGGTCACGGTCCGTTGCCTGTGAAATATGCCGGCATGTCCCGGTGGTAATGAACGTGAAGTGTCTGCCGCCACGGCTGCGGGAAAACGGGAGATGTCTTCCTCGGAAAGCGGCGTGTCGGCATCAGCCAGGGGATGATCCGTGGCAACCGCAAAGACAAAGGGCATGTCTCCCAGCGGCTTTGTAGTGTAGTTTCCGGCAGGCTTGCTGAAATTATCGGCACCAATGATCAGGTCCACTCTTCGGCTTTGTAGCGCATCCCAGGTGCCGGCGAAAACCTCCTCCACGATTTGCACATCCACCGGCACGCCCAGCTCATAGAATTCCTGGATTGTCGGAAACAGGCATTCTGCTGGCAGCAGCGAGTTGAACCCGATTCGTAGACGCGTTTCCCAGCCTTGGGCGACCTGGCGGGTGGTGTGAGCCAGGTTTTCTGCCGCTTCCAGCAGGGTGCGGCCCTCCTCCAGAAGGTATCGGCCGGCCGACGTCAGTCGAGCGCGATGTCCGGTGCGGTCGTAGATGGCCACGTTCAGGTCTTCTTCCAGTTTCTGCACGGTGTAGCTGATGGCGGAGGGAACCCGGAACAGTTCGTTAGCGGCCCCGGCGAAACTGCCTTTGCGGTCAATGGCGTCAAGGACTTTGAGGGCGTCTATGGTGATGGCTGTATGCATGTTCGAATTATCTGAGGTTGTTGGCCAGAAATGCTTGTTTGAGAGCGTAGCAGGGTCCCCGGTATTCTGCCCGTATTGATTTCATCATGTTCAGGAATTTTAACGGGAGGGCTATATGGGCCTGCTGATTGATGGCAAATGGCACGACAAGTGGTATGACACCGACAAGACCGGTGGCAAATTTGAACGGGAGGCGGCCCGCTTCCGTAACTGGGTGACCGCCGACGGCTCGCCGGGGCCGGAAGGCGAGGGTGGCTTCAAGGCCGAGTCCGGTCGTTATCACCTGTATGTATCGATGGCCTGTCCCTGGGCACATCGCACATTGATCTTCCGAAAGCTCAAGGGGCTGGAAAAGCACATTTCAGTTTCCGTGGTGCACCCGGACATGGTGGAAAACGGCTGGGAGTTTCGGCCGGACAGCGAGCAGCATCGGGATCATCTGCATGACTTCCGCTTCATGCACCAGGTTTATACCAAGGCGGCCCCAGAGTATACCGGGCGGGTGACGGTGCCAACGCTGTGGGACAAAAAGAAGCAGACAATTGCGAGCAATGAATCCGCCGAGATTATCCGCATGTTTAATTCGGCGTTTGATGGTCTCGAAGATGTTCGCGCTGACTTGGATTTCTACCCCAGGGAGTTACAAGGGGAGATTGATGAGGTAAATACCCGGGTGTATGACACGGTTAACAATGGCGTTTACAAGGCGGGCTTTGCTACAGCGCAGGATAAATACGAGGAAGCCTACAACGCGTTGTTCGATTCCCTCGACTGGCTTGAAGAGCGATTGTCTGGAAAACGGTATCTCGTGGGTGGCCGTTTAACGGAGGCAGACTGGCGTCTGTTCACTACGTTGATCCGGTTCGATGCGGTGTATTACAGCCACTTCAAGTGTAACCGACAGCGTATCAGTGATTTCCCGGCGCTTTCTGCCTACGTTCGGGATCTCTACCAGGTGCCGGGTGTGGCGGAGACTGTCGATATCGATCAGATCAAACGCCATTACTATGTGAGCCAGAGAACCATCAACCCGACTCAGATCGTGCCGGTCGGGCCGAAACTGGACTTCGATTCACCTCACGGTCGTGAGTCGCTCAGCTAACCCTGGCAAGGGCGACTTCGGTCAGCAGTTCCATGGCCATTTTATGGCCGGAGTCGGGTAGGGATTGAAGGCAGGCCTTCGCCAGGTCTGCCTGCTCCCGGGCCTTGCTCAGGGTGTATTCGATGGCGCCTGAGCGCTCAACGATCTCGAGGATGCGTGGCAGATTGTCCAGGCCGCCCTTGCGAATCGCCTGGCGGATCAACTGCCGCTCATCCTCTGTTCCATGGGTCATGGCGTGGATCAGCGGCAAGGTCGTTTTGCCTTCCGCCAGATCGTCGCCAACGTTTTTGCCCATGGCTTCGGCGTCGCCCCGGTAATCCAGGACATCGTCGACTAGCTGGAACGCCAGGCCCAGGTACTTGCCGTAGTTTTTCAGGCTTAGTTCCTGCTCGTCACTGGCCTCGGCAAGCAACGCGCCGGTGTGAGAGGCGGCTTCGAACAGCATGGCGGTCTTGTTGTGGATGACCTTCATGTACTGCTCTTCGGTCAGATCCGGGTTTTTCACGTTCATTAGCTGCATGACCTCGCCTTCGGCGATTACCGCCGTGGCGTGGGACAATACGTCCATAATTCGCAGGCTTTTTAGCTCCACCATCATCTCGAACGCCCGGGCATAGAGGAAATCACCTACCAGTACACTTGGCGCGTTGCCCCAGCGGGCGTTGGCGGTGCTCCGGCCCCGGCGCATGTCCGAGGTGTCCACCACATCGTCGTGCAGCAGGGTGGCGGTGTGCAGGAATTCAATCACGGCGGCAAGTTTCAGATGATCGTCTTTATTGTAGCCGGCGGCCTGGCTGGAAAGCAGAACCAGTAATGGTCTCAGGCGCTTACCGCCGCTTTCGATGATGTACTGGGCTATTTTCTCTACCAGAGGAACATCGGAGGAAAGCCGCTGGATGATCAGGTCATTAACGCGGCTGAAGTCGTCGGCCACGGTGTCGTAAATGCGCTGGGCTGTCATGCGGCTTTTGGATCCCTTGCTGGTGTTATCGCCGTTGCGATCATTGATATTAAAGGCAGGTCGCGGCAATGCTAGGTATTGCCGAAGGTAGTGTCAACTTGGCTTGTGTTGCGGTGCGTCTTTTCGTACAATCACGCGCCCAACTCATCCCAACCTGCGCTCCCTGCTATAGGGTCGCCAGAGCGCCTCCCTTAGAACCAGGTGGATAAGAGCAGGGATGGGTCAATCGTGGAGAGCGAGTGAATGTACGCAGTTATTGTTAGCGGTGGTAAGCAGCACCGTGTAAAAGAAGGCGAAACCCTGAAGCTGGAAAAGCTGGAAGTTGAAACCGGTGGCAACGTTGAGTTTGATCGCGTTCTGCTGATCGCCGACGGTGACAAGGTTCAGGTAGGCGCGCCGGTAGTTGATGGTGCCAAAGTGACTGCAGAAGTGGTTAGCCACGGCCGTCACGACAAGGTCCAGATCATCAAGTTCCGTCGTCGCAAGCATCACATGAAGCGTCAGGGCCACCGTCAGTGGTTTACTGAAGTCAAGATCACAGGTATCAAGGGCTGAGGCTCTCGAATTACCCCTTAAATAAGGAGGCTGGTAATGGCTCATAAAAAGGCAGCAGGTAGTACCCGTAACGGTCGCGATTCCGAGTCGAAACGACTTGGTGTGAAGCGCTTTGGCGGCGAGACTGTATCTGCAGGCAGCATCATCATCCGTCAGCGTGGCACCCGTTTCCACGCTGGTAGCAATGTTGGCATTGGTAAGGACCACACCCTGTTTGCGAAAGCAGACGGCCAGGTGAAGTTCGAAACCAAAGGCCCGCAGAGCCGCAAGTTCGTGAGCATCGTTCCGGCTGCGTAAGCAGCGGCGATCCGGTTCTGTCGAACCTTGGGTGGCGCTGATATCCTGATATCATCAGGGAATCATAGCCATCCGGAGCCCCGCAAAGCTTCCTAGAGGCTGCGGGGCTTTTTAGTTTATGCGCATGGCGCAAAGGGTTGATTCATGAAATTCGTAGACGAAGCCACCATCATTGTGGAAGCCGGCAAGGGCGGTCACGGCTGTCTGAGCTTTCGACGTGAAAAATACGTTCCCAAGGGTGGCCCCGACGGTGGCGACGGGGGCGATGGTGGTTCCGTATATCTGGAAGCCGAGGAGTCGCTGAACACGCTGATCGACTATCGGTTCCAGCGTAAGCACAAGGCCCAGAATGGTGAGCCGGGCGCCGGTCGTAACTGCACTGGCAACAAGGGTCAGGATCTGGTTTTGCCGGTTCCCGTTGGTACCACGGTTGTTGATATGGATACCCATGAGGTCCTGGGGGATCTGACTCACGCCGGCCAGCGCCTTAAGGTGGCCCAGGGAGGGTTTCATGGTCTTGGCAACACCCGCTTCAAATCCTCAGTGAATCGCGCCCCCCGCCAGACTACCAAAGGCTCTGAGGGCGAGCTGCGTAACCTGAGGCTGGAGCTGAAAGTGCTGGCAGACGTGGGTTTGCTGGGCATGCCCAATGCCGGCAAGTCCACCTTTATCCGTTCGGTGTCGGCAGCCCGCCCGAAGGTTGCCGACTATCCGTTTACCACGCTGGTACCCAATCTTGGTGTGGTTAGCGTGCAGGCGCACCAGAGTTTCGTGATTGCCGATATTCCGGGTCTGATTGAAGGTGCCGCTGAAGGCGCTGGCCTGGGTATCCGCTTCCTGAAGCATCTCGTGCGCACCCGGCTACTGCTGCACCTTGTGGATGTGGCACCGTACGATGGCTCGTCGCCCGCCGATGCAGTTAGAGCAATCGAACATGAGCTTGAGAAGTTCAGCGAAACTCTGGCCAACCGTCCGAGATGGCTTGTGCTGAACAAGGTCGACATGGTGGCCGAAGAAGATCGCGATGCCCATTGTCAGGCCATTGTCGATGAGCTCGGATGGGAAGGGCCGGTTTTCTGGATCTCTGCGCTCAGTGGCGAGGGCACCAAGTCCCTGGCTCAGGCCGTTATGCGCTGGATCGAAGAGCAGGCTGAGGAAGAGGCCCAGAATCCGGAATTCGCGGAGCGGGAGGCCCAACGTCGCCGGCAGATGGACGACGAAGCTCGCGCCCGTATTGAAGCCGAGCGTCAGGCACGCCGCGCGGCCCGCGAAGAGGGCGATGACGACGACTTTGACGATGATGATTACGATGTCGAAGTGGTCTACGCCCCGGAGTAAACGAAGGACTGATACCAGAGAGATCGCTCAAGCATCATGACTGAACGTCTACAGCTGCGCCAGGCCCGTCGCCTGGTTATCAAGATCGGAAGCGCTTTGCTGACCAACGATGGCCGTGGCCTGGATGTGGCGGCCCTGGGTTTGTGGGTGGATCAGATCGCCGAGCTGATTGAAGACGGCGTCGAGGTGGTGGTTGTTTCCTCTGGTTCCGTCGCGGAAGGGATGAGTCGTCTGGGCTGGACGGTTCGGCCTGAGCAGCTTCATGAGCTTCAAGCCGCTGCAGCTGTTGGTCAGATGGGGCTGGTGCAGACGTGGGAAGCCCAGTTCAAGCGGCACGACATCCATACTGCGCAGATTTTGCTGACCCATGATGATCTGTCGGACCGTAAGCGATATCTGAACGGCCGAGGCACACTGCGGGCCTTGCTGAACTTTGGTGTGGTGCCAATCGTTAATGAAAACGACACCGTTGTTACCGATGAGATTCGGTTTGGCGACAACGACACCCTTGGGGCGCTGGTTGCCAATCTGATTGAGGCGGACGGTCTGATTATCCTGACCGACCAACTGGGTCTGTTTGACAAGGATCCGAGGAAGCATTCGGGCGCTCGCCTCGTGACGGAGCGGCGGGCTGAAGACCGCGAACTGGACGCCATGGCCGGTGGTGGCGCTGGAGTTCTTGGTCGTGGTGGCATGCAGACCAAGTTGCGGGCGGCACGGCTTGCGGCAAGGTCCGGGGCTTTTACTGTGATCGTCGGTGGCCGAATCGAGGGTGTGATTGGCCGGTTGAGGCAAGGCGATGTAATCGGCACCTTGTTGTTGCCGGAGCAGGGCCGGATTGCTGCCCGAAAGCAATGGCTCGCCAGTCATTTGCAGACCCGTGGCAGGCTGACCCTGGATGATGGTGCTGTGAAAGTGCTCTGTCTGGGAGGCCGCAGTCTTCTGCCGGTTGGGGTCAAGGGCGTGGCAGGGCAGTTCCGGCGTGGGGAGATGGTGTCTTGCTTCGATCAGAGTGGCCGTGAAGTTGCCCGGGGTCTGGTGAATTACGATGCCGATGAGGCCAGGGCCATTGCCGGCCGGTCCAGTGATCGGATTACCGAAATCCTTGGCTATATGTCAGGCGAGGAGATGATCCACCGGGACAATCTGGTGATTGTTTGATAATTGTTCGGCCATAAAAAAACCGGCCTACTGGCCGGTTTTTTTATGCCTGAATTGAGCTGATTAGGCGCTCTTCAGGGCCTTGATCTTGGCGCTCAGACGGCTCTTGCTACGAGCGACCTTGTTCTTCGCGAAGATGCCTTTGTTGACCATGCTGTCCAGAATCGGCTGAGCCTGCTGGAAAGCGGCCTGGGCTTCTTCGTAGTTGCCGGCTTCGATCTTGGATTGGATCTTTTTCACATAAGTACGAGCCATGGAACGCAGGCTTGCATTGTGCTTGCGGTTCTTCTCGTTCTGACGTGCGCGCTTCTTGGCTTGCGGGGAATTTGCCACCGTAAAACTCCTGAAAATCTCAAATTCGTTGCTGAATGATTCGTTACATCGCGGGCGCGCCAAAACCAGCGCGTCGAAATAAATGACGCGGAACTATGCCGCTCAAACCTTCAAATGTCAAGGCTAAAACCCATTTCATGCCCCGACACAGAAGGCCTGTGGTAAACTCGCGGCTCACTGAACGCGGGCTTGACCGGGAAGCAGGTAATTCCCGAAATGCCCGCGCCAAAAGGATGTCCAGAATGCCAGACAAGGGCCTGCATGTCGTCGGAACCTGAATCAAAACCCGAACAGAAACAATTGCCCAGGGCGCCGGGCCTGCTAAGGTCGTCGGGGGTTGTAGGTATTATGACCATGCTGTCCCGGGTGTTGGGCCTGGTTCGCGATATGGTCATCGCCCGATATTTCGGCGCAGGCGCCGGGGCGGATGCTTTTTTCGTTGCCTTCAAAATCCCGAATTTCCTGCGCCGGCTGTTTGCCGAGGGCGCCTTCTCCCAGGCCTTTGTGCCTGTGTTGTCATCCTACCGGGAGAATCAGTCACTATCGGACGTTCAGCGGTTGGTCAATGCGGTGGCGGGCTCCCTCGGGTTGGTGCTGTTGGGCGTGACCTTGGTGGCCATCCTCGGAGCGCCAGTGCTGACGGCGGTTTTTGCCCCCGGCTTTCTGGATGATGACGTAAAGTTCGCGCTTACGAGCGACATGTTGCGCATCACTTTCCCTTACTTGCTGCTGATATCCCTGACCGCCTTCGCCGGTGGCATTCTCAATAGCTACGATCGTTTTGCTGTGCCCGCGTTTACCCCGGTCCTTCTGAATCTGGCGATGATTGCAGCGGCCATCTGGCTGACGCCGTTGATGGAGGAGCCGGTGATGGCCCTGGCCTGGGGCGTGTTCATCGCCGGGGCCCTGCAGTTGTTTTTCCAGTTGCCATTTCTGATGCGGTTGGGCCTGCTGCCACGGCCTCGCGTGGATTATCGCCACGAAGGCGTCAGCCGGATTCTCAAGCTGATGGCACCCGCGCTGTTCGGGGTGTCGGTGAGCCAGATCAACTTGCTCCTTGATACGGTTCTGGCGTCCTTTCTCCAGACCGGCAGCGTATCCTGGCTGTACTATTCTGATCGTCTTTCAGAGCTGCCCCTCGGTGTGTTCGGCATAGCCATTGCCACGGTGATCCTGCCGAGCCTCTCCCGTAAACACGCAGCGGCGTCCGCGGACCAGTTCGCGGCCACCCTGGACTGGGCAGTCAGGGCGGTTCTGCTGATCGGTTTGCCGGCCGCCCTTGCGCTGGCGCTGCTGGCCGAGCCGCTGATTGCGACCCTGTTTCACTATGGGGCGGTAACAGACCGGGATGTTGCCATGTCGGCCCAGAGCTTGCGGGCCTATTCCGCAGGGCTGCTGGCGTTCATGCTGATCAAGGTTCTGGCACCGGGATTCTTTGCAAGAGAAGACACCAAAACACCGGTCAAGATCGGCATCATCGCCATGGTGGCGAATATGGTGTTCAACCTGATTCTGATCTTCCCGCTGGCTCATGCCGGCCTCGCGCTAGCCACGTCGCTTTCAGCCTGGCTAAACGGCTATCTTCTGTGGCGTGGTCTGCGCAAGGAAGGGGCCTGGCAGAGTCAGCCCGGCTGGCCCCGTTTCCTGTTGCAGCTGCTGTTTGCCAACGGTGCCCTGGCGGTCATCATTGTCTGGCTCAACGCCCCGGTGTCGGTCTGGCTGGCAAACGGCGGCTATGAGCGGGCAGCGGATATGGCGTTGCTGGTGGGGGCGGGCGTGGGCGTATACTTTGTTGCTCTGGCGCTGGCCGGGGTTCGGGTAAGACATTTCCGCCACAGGTAAGGTATAATCGCGCGTTTTCTCACCAGCGTTGCGGTAAAAGTGAGCGCTGAAAGCTAGCTGGCAATTGAAGGTTCGCATTGCATGCGTCTGATCCGGGGCCTGACCAACCTGAAAATGCTTTCCCGTCGGGACGACTCTCCGCTCGCTAACGGGTGTGTGGCCACCATTGGCAACTTCGATGGTGTGCATCTCGGGCATAAGACCATTATTGACCAGGTTAAAAGCAAGGCTGAAGAACTGGGTGTGCCCTCGGTAGTGATGATTTTCGAGCCTCAGCCCCGGGAGTTTTTTCAGGGCAAGGAAGCGCCACCAAGGCTCATGGGGTTTCGGCAGAAGTTCGAGGCCCTGTTGGCGGAAGGCATCGATATCGTGCTGTGCCTGCGCTTCAATCAGGCGTTTCGCAGCTATTCCGCCATGGGCTTTATAGACGATGTTCTGATTGGGGGGCTGGCTGTCCGCCACCTGGTGGTAGGCGATGATTTCCGGTTTGGCTGCGATCGGGCCGGAGACTTCGAGCTCCTTGAAAAGGTCGGCAGGCACACCGGGTTTACCGTTGAGAATACTCTTACGGTGACCGTAGACGGCGAGCGTGTGAGCAGTACCCGGGTCCGGGATTCGCTCACAGTGAACGGGCTGCAGAAGGCTGAAACACTTCTTGGTCACCCCTACCGGATTCGGGGCAGGGTCGTTTACGGCCGTCAACTGGGGCGCCAGATTGGCGCGCCAACCGCGAACATTCTGTTGCACAGAACACCGGCCCTGCGCGGAGTCTATGTGGTTGCGGCCACACTTGATGACGGCGCCCGGTTTGATGGCGTTGCCAATATCGGTGTACGCCCCACCGTTGACGGAAAGCGTCCCGCGCTGGAAGTGCACCTGTTTGACTTTGCTGGCACACTTTATGGCCAGCATCTGGAAGTGGTATTCCGCCACGGGCTGCGGGACGAGGAAAAGTTCGATTCGGTGGATGAGCTGAAAGAACAGATTGCCCGGGATTTTGATCATGCCCGAGCGTGGATTGACGAAAACGGTTCTGTGAAAAGCGCGGATTGAAACGCCCGGCTGCGCCCCAACGAATTAATGACCGACCAAAACTGACCAAGACCAAAAGAGTACGCACACAAACCATGAGCGACTACAAGCACACTCTGAATCTGCCGGAAACCGCCTTCCCCATGCGCGGGAACCTGGCCAAGCGCGAGCCGGAAATGCTCAAGCGCTGGCAGGATCTCGACGTCTACGGCAACCTGCGCAAGCAGCGTGAGGGGCGGGAGAAGTTCATCCTTCATGATGGCCCTCCCTACGCCAACGGCAGCATTCACATTGGTCACGCGGTCAACAAGATTCTCAAGGACATGATCGTCAAGTCCCGCAGCTTCATGGGCTACGACGCGCCCTACGTGCCGGGCTGGGACTGTCATGGTCTGCCCATTGAACACAAGGTGGAGCAGGAGATTGGCAAAGCCGGCGTGAAGGTGGACTACAAAACCTTCCGTCAGGCCTGTCGCGACTACGCCACCAAGCAGATTGCCGGTCAGAAAACCGATTTCATCCGCCTCGGCGTGATGGGGGAGTGGGACAAGCCCTACCTGACCATGGATCCTAAAGTTGAGGCGGGTATTGTTCGTGCCCTCGGCAAGATGGTCGCCAAGGGCCACCTCGTGCGTGGTTACAAGCCGGTTTACTGGAGTGTGGTGGGTCAGTCCGCACTGGCAGAAGCAGAGGTGGAATACCAGGACAAGACCTCTACCCAGATCGATGTGCGTTTTACCGCAGTTGATCAGGCAAAAGCCCTGTCGCTGTTCGGCGCCGATAATGGCAGCGGTGATGTGTCCGTGGTTATCTGGACCACCACGCCCTGGACCATTCCGGCCAACCAGGCGGTTTCGCTCAATGCCGACCTTGACTACGCATTGGTGCAGACCGATGTCGGCCAAGGGCCCGAGCGCCTGATTCTCGCCGCCGACATGGTGGAAGGTATCATGGCGCGCTGGCAAGTTGAGAGCTACGAAGTGCTGGCGACCTGCTCTGGCGCGGCCCTGGAAAACCTGGTTCTTCAACACCCGATCTACGACAAGCAGGTACCGGTGATTCTGGGCGATCATGTGTCCACTGACGCTGGTACCGGTGCTGTTCATACCGCGCCCGATCACGGTATGGAAGACTTTGAAGTGGGCAAGGCCTACAACATCGGCACCATCAACCTGGTTCAGGCGGATGGTACCTACACCTCGGCCGCCGGTGAGCTGGCCGGTGTGCACGTTTACAAGGCGGATGAGCCGGTTTGCAGTGCGCTCGAACGCGAGGGCAAGCTGGTTCGCTCCGAAAAGTTCCGCCACAGCTACCCCCACTGCTGGCGTACCAAGACCCCGCTGATCTACCGGGCAACCCCCCAGTGGTTTATCAGCATGGACAAGGAAAACCTGCGCGCTGACGCTTTGGAAGCCATCCAGGGTGTGCGCTGGGTGCCTGCCTGGGGTAAGAACCGTATCGAAGCCATGTTCAACCAGTCGCCGGACTGGTGCATCTCCCGTCAGCGAACCTGGGGCGTGCCCATCACCTTGTTTATCCATAAGGAAACTCAGGAGCTGCACCCGGACACCCAGAGTCTGATCGAGAAAGTGGCCCAGCAGATCGAGGAGGGCGGAATCGACGCCTGGTACGAGCTAGATGCTGCTTCCCTGTTAGGCAGTGATGCCGAGCAGTACGAGAAGGTAACCGATACTCTGGACGTCTGGTTTGACTCTGGCGTGACACACGAGTCGGTCCTGCGGGTTCGCGAGGAGCTGGGCCAGTTCCCGGCGGATATGTATCTGGAAGGCTCGGATCAGCACCGGGGCTGGTTCCAATCGTCCCTGAAAACCTCCATTGCTATGAATGGCGTGGCACCTTACAAGCAGGTTCTGACCCACGGCTTTACTGTCGATGGTAAGGGCCACAAGATGTCCAAATCCCTGGGCAACGTCATCGCGCCCCAGGAGGTCATGAACGAGCTGGGTGCCGACATCCTGCGCCTCTGGGTAGCGGCAACCGACTACAGCGGCGAAATGACCGTGTCCAAGGATATCCTGCGCCAGACCGCCGACGGTTACCGCCGGATCCGGAACACCTCCCGCTTCCTGCTCAGTAACCTGACCGGATTCGATCCGGAGCAGCACATGGTTGCGCCGGAAGACATGATCGCGCTGGATCGCTGGATGGTGGACCGTGCACTTCAATTGCAGGAAGAGTTGCATGAGGACTATGGCAACTACGCCTTCCTGCGGATCTATCAGAAGGTTTACAACTTCTGTGAAGCCACCCTGGGCGGCTTCTACCTGGATATCATCAAGGACCGGCAGTACACCACCCAGGCCGACAGTCTGGCGCGTCGTTCCTGTCAGACAGCTCTGTACCATGTGGCCGAAGCGCTCGTTCGCTGGATTGCCCCGATCCTCAGCTTCACCGCTGATGAAATCTGGCAGCATCTGCCGGGTAAGCGCGGCGATACCGTGTTCTATGAAACCTGGTACGAAGGCCTCACAGCACTGCCGGACAACGCCGAGCTTGGTCGCGACTACTGGCGCGAGATGTACAGTGTGAAAGAGGCCGTCAACAAGTGTCTGGAGGAAGCCAGGGCGCGGGGTGAAATCAAAGGCTCGCTCAGTGCCGAGGTGACCCTGTTCTGCGAAGGCGATCTGGCTGCCGACCTGAAGCACCTGGGCGAGGAGCTGCGGTTTGTTCTGATTACTTCCGAGGCCAGTGTCAAACCGGTTTCAGAAGCGGGCGATGCGGAAATGACATCCCATGAAGGTCTCCGCGTGAAGGTGACACCCGCCGCTCACGCCAAGTGCGAGCGCTGCTGGCACCACCGTGAAGACGTCGGCCGCAATGCCAAGTACGACGATCTGTGTGGTCGCTGTGTGACCAACGTGGAAGGGCCCGGCGAAGCCCGCGCCTACGCCTGATGGACGCGACCATGACAGAGCAGGTCACCGGGAGCAAACTGAAGTGGCTGTGGCTGGCGGTGCTGGTGATCGTTCTGGATCTCGGTACCAAGGCCATGGCCACCGCCATGCTGACCTATGGTGATCCTGTGCCGGTCATACCGATGTTCAACCTGACGCTGCTGCATAACACCGGAGCAGCGTTCAGCTTCCTGGCGGAAGCAGCCGGCTGGCAGCGCTGGTTCTTTGTAACCCTGGCCCTGGTGGTCAGCGTGGTACTGATCTACTGGTTGAAAAACCTCCAGCGCCATGAAACCTGGACGGCCGTTGCCATCGTACTCATACTCGGCGGTGCTCTGGGCAACGTCTATGATCGGGTGGTGCACGGCTACGTGGTTGATTTCCTGCACTTCTACTGGCAGGACTGGCACTTTCCCGCCTTTAACCTGGCCGACACCGCGATCACCATCGGTGCCGCCATGGTGATCCTTGATATGTTTCGCAAACCCGCCGATTCGGACGGGGATGCGCAAAGGAGTGAGTAACTCTTATGAATGAACTGCCTGTCGACAAGGGAACCCGGGTCAAACTGCACTTCGCCCTGAAGTTTCCTGATGGCGAAGTGATTGATTCGACGTTTGAGAAAGAACCGGCTTCCCTGGAAATCGGCGATGATAACCTGCCGGAAAACTTCGAGGCTTACCTGATGGGCATGAAGGCCGGCGACAGGGACAGTTTCCAGGTGCCACCCGAGAAAGCTTTTGGCCAGCACAACCCGAATAATGTGCAGACCTTCAAACGCCATGAGTTCAGTCCCGATATGGTGCTGGAGCCCGGCGTGATGATCTCTTTCGCCGACGCGCGCCAGAGTGAGTTGCCCGGTGTTGTCAGCCGAGTGGAAGGGGATGAAGTAGAGGTGGATTTTAATCACCCCTTGGCAGGGCGTAAACTGACATTTGAAGTAGAAATCATTGACGTGGAGCCGGCTGGCCCGGCCCACTAACCAGAGCAGCAGGTTGATATGCAGATCCGACTCGCCAATCCCCGAGGTTTTTGTGCCGGCGTGGACCGCGCCATTGAAATTGTAAACCGGGCGCTGGACGTGTTCGGAGCGCCTATCTATGTAAGGCACGAAGTGGTCCACAATAAATTCGTGGTGGATAATCTGCGCAACCGTGGTGCCATCTTCGTGGACGAGCTGAACGAGGTGCCAGACGACACGCTTGTTATCTTCAGCGCCCACGGCGTCTCCCAGGCAGTGCAGAATGAAGCAGCGCGCCGTGGCCTGAAGGTCTTTGACGCGACTTGCCCGCTGGTCACCAAGGTCCACCTGGAAGTCATGCGCTACAGCCGCGACGGTCGGGAGTGCGTCCTGATCGGCCACCATGGCCACCCGGAAGTGGAAGGCACCATGGGACAGTACGACCACAGCAATGGTGGTGAGATTTACCTCGTGGAAAACGAGGAGGATGTTGCCAACCTCGAAGTCAAAGACCCCGGCAAGCTCTCCTACGTGACCCAGACCACCCTGTCCATGGACGATACCGCCAGGGTCATCGACGCTCTTCGTGCAAAGTTCCCGGACATCCAGGGCCCGCGCAAGGACGATATCTGCTACGCCACCCAGAACCGTCAGGACGCGGTAAAGCAATTGGCTGGCGACTGCGATCTGATGCTGGTGGTGGGCTCGCCGAACAGCTCTAACTCCAATCGTTTGCGGGAGCTGGCGGAGCGGATGGGCACGCCTGCCTATCTGATTGATGAGGCTTCCCAGATTGACGCCGCCTGGCTGGAAGGCAAGACCTCTGTTGGTGTTACCGCTGGCGCCTCTGCGCCCGAGGTTCTGGTAAACGATGTGATTACTCGCCTGCGGGAGCTTGGCGGCAGCGTTCCGGAAGAGATTGCCGGGCGTGAGGAGAATATTGTGTTTTCTATGCCGCGGGAGTTGCGGATTGATGTGGTCAACGTCTAACGGAAGACGTTGTTCACCCTCCCTGCGATTCGCTATTACCTCCCTTTCTGCCAGCGGCTCCCTTTCTGAAGGGTGCGCTCCAAACTGTGAGCCCTCTCACACCTTTCACTCCTGGTGACCGTTCATTCGAGTCAAAAAGCCGCTCGTCGCAATTCGATGTGATTCAGTTTGGCGAAGCCTTAGTCTATTTCATGAAATACCATAAAGGGGACTGAAGGCATGAAGCCAGCGAATTCAGGATTCACGCTGATCGAATTAATGATCGTTGTTGTGCTGATTTCAATTATCGCAACCGTTGCGGTGCCTGGATTTCAGTCCATGATCGAGTCCAGCCGGTTGACGTCAACGGCTAATGGCACCTTGGGGCTTCTGAACTACGCACGGTCGGAGGCTGTGAAGCGAGGTGAGCCTGTTCAGGTTCAGGCGAGAGCCGGAGGTTTGCAAGAGGGTCTTGAAGTTCGCTTGGTATCAGGCGACTCAAGTGATGACCCTCTGAGGGTAAGCGATCCTATGCCTGGTGATGTCACCCTGTCAGTGCCTTCCCCGGGTTCTCTTCCCATGGTGTTCAGCGGCAGGGGGGAAAGGTTGGGGGATGATAATGTCACCTACCGTGTTTGCCCGGGGAATGGACGTCCTGGTGTCGATATTGTCGTAAACCGGGGTGGCCAAGCCAGCCGATCTAAGTCTGAGCCGGGTTGTTCTTGAGAAATTGAGAGGGTGGCATGGAACATCACAAGCAGGTGGTGGATATGAGAAGAAAGCAGAATGGTTTGAGCATGATCGAAGTGCTGGTTGCGGTGCTTGTTCTCGCTATTGGTCTGCTCGGAGTTGCCGGCATGCAGACGGTCTCTATGCAGCAGACACAGGGCGCGGATAAAAGATCAGTTGCAGTGCTGCACCTGCAAAGTATTGCCGATGAGATCAGATCAGAGAAGTCGGTGGGCGACAAGTCGGCATGGGAGGCTGCGCTCAAGAAGGATCTCGGCGAGGAAGCGAAGCTCGAGATTGATTCCAATTCTGTTGGTATTTATCGCGAGGCCATTATTAAGGTCACGTGGAAAGGTCGATCATCGATCTGGGATAACGCCTCGAGTGGAGGAGACAGCGAAGATCTCTCGAGCAATACCTTTGATTTGACTGTGAGGTTCTTGCCATGACGGTCAACGTCGCTCTTAAAAAACGTCAGCTAGGTTTGTCAATTGTCGAGCTTATGATCGCGTTACTCTTGGGCTCGCTTTTGGTGGGGGGGCTTGTCCAGATACTAACGTCTAACGGGCAGGCCTTTCGTATGGCCGAGGCTACAGCGCGAACCCAAGAGTTTGGCAGAATTGCTTCCGAAATGATCAGCCGTGAAGCGCGTGGAGCTGGTTACTTCGGGTGTAACTCTGAGCAGATGGTAAATAACCTGGACGTTAATCCGGACGATGACGAGTACAACTGGGATCCTGGAGCAGGTATTAGTTCTGAAAGCTCTCTTCGCCCTGCAGCCGCTCTCGTTGGAACCGATTTTATCTTTTTCAGTGGCCTGGATTCAGGTGGCCTCGAGATTTCCGCCAGCGCGCCGCCAACAGCGGCCTCAACCAAGGTGCGGAGTCGGGGCGGTGCTGGTCCGTCAAGTTTCCTCAGTGACGGCGACATAATTGCCATTTCTGACTGTCAGGGCGCAGATGTCGTTCAAATTTCGAACATAAATGGCGAAGACGGCGACCTGGAGGTGACGTTGGTGACGAATAGCGGTACTGGATCTCCAGGGAATGATTTCAGTAGTAACATCTGCAGCAACACTGGAAATACCGGCGCAGGAAACAACTGCCTTTCAAACGACTACGGTATTGGGGCTCAAATTCTCAAACCGTATGATCGGACCTACTACATTGGCACAAGCAATACGACTGGTGAGCCGGCCTTGATGATGCGTGAGTTGCGCAATGGTGCACTCCAGACCCATGAAATGGTTGAAGGAGTAGTGGATATGCAGGTCCGATACGGTTTGTCGGCTGACAAGATGCAGGCGGTCGGTCGCTGGGAGGATGCCGACGCAATGGGTGCCGACGAATGGGAGCAGATAAGGGCTGTGAACGTAAGTCTGCTTGTTCGAGGCGGGCCAGATAATGTGTTTGAAGATCCGGCTTCGCTTTGCTATCCGACGTGGACAGATTGCACGAGCGGGAACAGCTTTACGGCGCCGGATGGTGATAAGCATATGTATCGTGCCTATGAGTTTACTACCAATGTCCGAAACAGGTCGAACTGACGGGGGCCCTATGATGTACAGGCAAAAGGGCATAGCCCTGTTAATGTCTCTCATAATTCTTCTCGTTTTGTCGCTTTTGGCGACCTCTTCTATGCAGAATTCTGTAATGCAGGAGCGTATGTCGAATTCCAGCAGGGAGGGTCTCATTACACTTGAGGCTGCAGAGGCGGCGTTGAGGGAAATTGAAGACAACCTTGAAGGCCTGAATAGCCTTGAGAATTTTGGCGAGGTTAACGCTGACGGAGATAGCTACACCAAAAACCCGGCGAATGGTTGGCATTACGCAGGATTGGCTCCGCCCGTACTAGATGATGCTACCTGGGAAAATGATGAATTGGTTTTGAAGGCAAATCCGGTGGATGGCCTGGAGCCCAGTTATTTCATCGAATATTTAGGTCGGGTATCTGTGCTGCCCGGGGCAACGGGCGATCGCACTGTTCGAAATCTGAATTTTGAGGGGACTGGTGATGCCTCCGGTGGTGGCGGCGCAGCGGGACCGGGTGACTCGGAAATGTCCATTCAGGCAGAATCCATGCGTATTGTTGTCATGGCAAATGGTCCCTCCGGGCAAAGCCGAAAGATTATCGAAAGCTATTACTTTATCAGCGCCAACAATATTGAGTCTTCTGAAGGATGAGGGTGGCAGCTATGTTCCGATTGTTAAGAGTCCGGATGTTCTTACTTGGCATGACTATGATCTTCCCTGTCTCGGGTTGGAGCGATGTGAACTTTTCCCAGAAGCCTCTAATGGCAGGTGGAGGGGTCGATCCCAATCTGATGTTCCTGCTCGATGATTCGGGCTCCATGCGCTGGGGGTTTATGCCCGACGGTTTAATGGGTGGAAGATACTTGGGGGATTGCAATGATGCAGTTACCTACGGAAGCAATACTTATTGTGCGTTGAATGTCGGCAGTCGTCCTTACCTGCTTAGTCCAACGTACAACAAGCTCTATTATAATCCAGCCGTGACCTATGCTCCCCCGTTGAGAGCGGACGGCGAGAGTATGCCTAGCGCCAATTCTTTCAGTGCTCCGCTGAATGGCTTCGATCCAGGGTCGTCAACTGTCAATCTGGATGCTAACTATCGGGCGATCATGGATGACTACTACTGGTATGGCCGAGCAAACGGATATTGGCGTTATGGCTTTACGATAAGCCCCTATGCTAATGCAACAAGAGCATTCTATTACGAGTGGAAGAACGGTTGTGGCAATTGGGAAAGCATAAATTGCTACAACCAGGTCACGATCAGCGGTGCGGCAGACAGACAAAATTTTGCCAACTGGTTTTCTTACTATCGCACTCGGGAAATGGCTGCAAAATCAGGTATCGGTTCAGTCTTTGCTGACAAGGATCTCAGTAAACAGTTTCGTCTGGGGTGGGGGGTAATAAACCGCGGCAGAAATAACGTTGACGGCGCCAGCAATGTTCGTGCTGTCGAACAGGGCGTTCGTCCTTTCCTTGATGATGATGACAAAGGCATAAATGGAGTAAAAGACGATTTCATTTCATGGCTTTATGGAGTCGATTCCACAGGGTCGACGCCATTGCAGAGAGCTCTTGAAGGCGCAGGGCAGTATTACGAAAGAAGCAAACGAGCCTGGTTGGACGATCCGTCTGCGTCAGAAGGGACGGGCAATGTTGCAAGACAGTGCCGCATGTCGGCCACCATGCTAATGACGGATGGGTACTACAATACCGGTAATGGGTTTGATCCTGATCTGAACAGCTATGCAGATGATTCGGATGGTCCTATCATAACAAATGACGATGGTGCCGAAGCTCAATTTAAAGCAGAGGAACCGTTCAGTGACGGCCGAACTGGGCGGATCACGCTTGGAGATATCGCAGCACATTACTGGAAGCGGGATTTGAGGCCAGATATTGACAACTATGTCCCTGTGATCAAGGGAAAGAACAACGAGGGAGAGAGGAAGGTTATCGGCAACCCTGCGTTTTGGCAGCACATGATGACCTACGGCATTGGTTTTGGTGTGGAAGGGACTGTATCCAGGGATGAGGCCATGGATGCAGTGTTTAGCGGTGAAAATCTGGACTGGTGGGCTGGTAATGAAGAGGAAGACAAAATCAACGACCTCTTACATGCTGCAATCAACAGCCGGGGTGATTTTTTTAGTGCTGCTGATCCAGAAACCTTCCGAATTGAACTTGGAAGATTGTTGACGGCATTTTTCGATACAACGGCGTCTGCTACCGGCCTGGACTTTAACGTTGCCACAATTGAGGAGGAGGGAGCTCTTGTCTTTTCTAGCTCCTTTGAATCCAACGGCTGGGCCGGGGATCTTGTGGCTAGTACCTATGGAACAGGTAGTAATGGTCTTCCCCAGGAGGAAACCGGCAACGAAAACAAGGGTTGGTCAGCGAGAAGTGTTCTTGAATCTGCTGTGCCGGACAACCGCACCATCCTGACCTGGGATGGCTCCGACGGCCAGCCCTTCCGTTGGGGGTCGCTGACAATGGCTCAAAAGGCGGACCTGAATTCCGGCGCCCCGTTGCTGGGGGAGCAAAGGCTGGAGTACTTGCGCGGTAAAAGCAAGTCAGAAATAGCCGCATCCGATCCCGATGAGGCGAAATATTTCCGGGATAGGACTTATCGACTAGGTGCAATAGTGAACTCCACGCCGCGTTACGTTGGGGTGCCCGATTCAGGCTGGCCAAATGACATGCCGGGTGCCAGCAAGTACTCGGAGTTCTACAACAGTAACCTTGATAGAACCCCTGTTGTGTATGTCGGTTCCAATGATGGAATGCTGCATGGGTTCCGCGCAACAGACAATGATGCGGGCGGTGGTGAAGAGTTGGTTGCCTACGTTCCTTCATTTGTGTTCTCGGCTGAAGCAGAAAAAGGGTTGCATTATCTGACTGAGCCTGATTATGACCATCGTTTCTATGTCGACCTGAATCTTGAAGTGGTGGATGCTTTCATAAAAGGTCGAGGTAAAAACGGAAACGTGAGTGGTAGCCAGGCTTGGCGAACCGTTCTGATTGGCGGCGCGAGAGCCGGTGCAAAAGGCATCTTTGCTCTGGATGTAACAGATCCCTCGTTTACCGAGGATACTGCAGCGCAACATGTCCTCTGGGAGTTTTCTGCAGAAGATGATGATCGACTTGGCTATCTCATTGAGCCGCCAGAAATAGCGCTCATGGATTGGGGAAGTGGACCTCGTTGGACTGCCTTCGTACCCAATGGTTACAACTCAGGCAGCAGCTCCTCTGGATTCTTTATGCTCGATATTGAAAAGGGCCTAGATGGCTGGGATCCAGGCGATTACATGTACCATGAATTCGACGCTGGCGGTGATGGGCTATCTCCCCTAACACTTATTGATGCTAATGAAGACTACATGGTTGATCGTGTATATGCGGGTGACCGAGATGGTAATCTCTGGGTAGCTGAGATTTCCGAAGGTTCTCCAGCAAATGCTTATACAGGGGCATACTTCAAAGCTGATCAGCCGATTACTTCAGCGCCCGCGGTGGCACTGTCTGTTGATAGCGGTAAAGATCCCGATTTGATGATTCTATTTGGAACTGGCCAGCATCTGGAAACCGCTGATAACGCGGACACCAGCCAGCAGTATTTTTACGCCGTCCATGAAACGTCTGATGCGGCACCAGCGCTGACTGTAAATGACCTTGTCGAAATCAACGTTACCGGTACGGGGTCGCAGCGCGAAACAGAAAACAAACGCGTGGATTATGAGAAGAATCGAGGGTGGTATACACCGCTTCCTACATCTGGTGAGCGAGTTGTGAATTACCCAATCATCCGGGGGGAATATGTCTACGTTAATACACTGATTCCGGGGTCCGATCCATGTATGGGAGGAGGATACGGCTGGGTAATGGGATTCGAGATCGTGAGAGCAGAGAATACAACCCCGGTGTACAGAGCGTTCAAAAACCTTGACGAGAATGGTGCCGGTATAAAAGTTTCCAGCACACCGTCTCAACTTGCGACTTGGGGCAACTTACTCACATACGGAACTGGCACAGGTGGGGCGGGCTTTACTGAGTTAGATCCATTTGATGATGTGCTCGGCCGCCGAGGCTGGAGGGAAATCACAGAATGATGAACTCAACGTGTTCAGAGTGGGGCCGCAACCGCGGCTTTACTCTCATCGAAGTGATGATCGTCGTGGCCATCATAGGCATTATAGCCGCGGTCGCTTATCCGTCTTATCGACAGAACATCATGTCAACGCACAGAGCGAATGCGCAAGCTGATTTAATGGAGCTTGCGCAGTGGATGGAGCGAAAGTACTTGCAGCAAAATTATGACTACACTGGCGGTGGTACGCCTACATTGCCACAGACAAAGTCTCCCGAGTCGGGTGCCGCAATGTATAACCTCACGCTCAGTGCCGTTGCCAAGAATAGTTTTACTCTGGTTGCCACTCCAGTGGGTGGGCAAACCGATGACCGTTGTGGAACGTTGACGCTTGAGCACACGGGAGAAAAGAAAGCGGCTGAGTCGGATTGTTGGTGAAGTTGAATAAGCTCATTTTGCTCTCAGCATTGTAGTAGCTTTCCGTTGGCTTTGTCAGGGATACCGTCACCATTGGTATCCTTGGCAATCCGAATTGTGCCTCCTTTTCTGATTACAAAGTGTACGGCTTTTTTTGCGTTTTTGTCGTCAGGGCACCAGGTTATGTTGCCAAGATCGCTGAGGATCCTCCCGTCAGGACGGTACTGGAAGAAGCTCCTATGCAATGAGGCTGCCTTCAGGAAGCCTCTCTTGGGAGGCATCAGAACATGTACGATTTGGTCCCTGTTGGATAATTTCCGTTTGTTTGCTGGATCCTTGAAAAGCGTCAGCGGTTTCTTCCAGTCTTTTCCGCAAGTTCCGCTTTTCGTTAGTGGACATAGGGTGAGAATGGTACCTGTGACTACCGAGCGCTCCCGACCCATGGAAAGAAAGCCCAGAATGTCGTTAGCAACGACCTTCCTCTGAGAGTTGTCAAGGAGGTTTTGGGTTGCAGGTAAAGCGATGGTGGCCAGTGCCATGATTATGACGATAACAACCGCCAACTCAATCAGGCTAAACGCCTGCTGAGACTTCTTCGATTTGATCATCCGTGATACTCCAGTTGGCTTTCATCCTGAAAGCGATTGATATGAAGATCTCTTGAGTGAGGCAAGCAGGTTTACAAATGATTGTTCCAAAAAATAGTAGATCGCGTGCCAAATCTTTGTGAGAAATATCTCACTCCATACCCAGTTTTTTTAATCGGTATCTAAGTGCCCGAAAACTAATCCCCAACCGTTTCGCAGCAGCCGTTTTGTTCCACCGCGTCGCGTCAAGTGCCTTTTCAATTGCCTGCCGCTCAATTTCCTCGAGGTATCCTTCCAGATCGATTTTACCATCAGGCACAGCGATCTGCTCTCCCTCACCAGATTGTCCTTCCGCAATGATCTGTGTGGCGGAGGCTGCATGCTGTACGCCATTCCCCAAGTGGAGATCGTCAGTGCCAATTTGGTCGGCGTCGCAAAGGGTAAAGGCCCGCTCCAATACATTCTCTAGCTCCCTGACGTTGCCGGGAAAATCATAGTCTCTCAGCCGTTCGACGGCCTTTGGCGTTAACGAGGCGGGTGCACATTCATATTCATTCGCAATCCTCTCAAGAATGTGATGTGCAAGCAGGGGAATGTCATCAGGTCTCTCTCTCAAGGGCGGTACAATTAGCTCGATCACATTAATTCGGTAGAAAAGATCCTGACGGAAGCTGCCTTCCTGAACCAGTTCCGGCAGGTTCTTATGGGTGGCACTCAGTACCCGGATGTCCACGGGCACCTCTTTGGTATCGCCAACCGGACGAACTGCCTTTTCCTGGATAGCCCGGAGCAGTTTCACCTGCATGGCAAGGGGGAGGTCGGCCACTTCATCAAGGAATAAGGTGCCGCCGTTGGCCGAACGGAACAAGCCGTCTTTATTCTCCACGGCTCCGGTAAAGCTGCCTTTCTTGTGGCCGAAGAATTCGCTTTCCATCAGCTCTGAGGGAATCGCGCCGCAGTTAACCGCGATGAATGGTCCTTCGCGGCGGGGTCCCTGCAGATGGATCATTCTGGCAACCAGTTCCTTACCGCTGCCGGACTCGCCGCTGATAAAAACGGGCGCCTGGCTTCTGGCCAGTTTTCGGGTCTGGTTACGGAGTTTGCGTATCTCTGGCGATTTACCCAGTAACAGGCCTGGCTCGTCGGCTGTATCTTCTGTGTCTGCCTTTGGCTCGGCTAATTTGAGGGCGCTATTGACCAACTCCCTTAAACGGGGCAGTTCCACCGGCTTGGATACGAAATCAAAAGCCCCGGCTTTGAGAGACTCAATCCCAGTATCCATGTTGCCGTAGGCTGTAATCACAGCAACAGGCGTGGCGGGAGAATGCTTCTGAATCCACTGTACGAGTTCGATGCCGTTACCGTCTGGCAGGTTCATGTCGGTCAGGCAAAGATGGGTGGTGTTTTGTTCCAGCAATTTTCGGGCGCTCGTGAGATCAGGTGCCTTGAGCGTGGTTATCCCCATCCGTGTGAGGGTGATCTCAAGTAGATCCCGGATGTCCGGTTCATCATCAACGATCAGCGCTGTGTATGTGGTCATCTTTTTATCGTCGGTTCCATGTTGTTGTTCAAGCGCTCAATATCCACTTGTGCCGGTTCAGATCATTCGCCCCGGGTGGGCAAATGTAATGCGAAAACAGCAGCCGGGCTTGTTATCTTCTACCAGAGAAAGGTGCGCCTGATTAGCCTCGCACAGTTCCTGAGCCAGATAAAGCCCGAGCCCGGTGCCCGCCTTATCTGTGGTAAAAAATGGTTCGAAGACCGAGCTTCTGTGTTCCGGCGCGATGCCCGGGCCCTGGTCGCGCACGTCGATAAATGCGCGCTCACCGTCCTCGGTTGCTCCAGCATGGATGCCGATCTTCCGCTGTCCTGAGTGCTGTTCACTGTAGCGTAAACCGTTATCGCAAAGGTTCACCATTACCTGTTCAATCTGGCTCTTGTCGAACCGGGCTGGCGGCAGTTGCGGTTCGATTTTCAGAACGATGTTGGCGGCGGTGCAGTCCTCGTCCTGCGTTTGCAAGAAATCTTCCCGAAATTCCTGGAGCCAGGGAGCCACTTCGATCAGGTCGGCATTGGCTGCCCGGCGCCTGGAAAGATCCAGTACATTCTCGATGATGCCATTCACCCGTCGAGAATGGCGTCGGATGATTGCCAGCATCTGACGGTCACCGGGTTCGAGGTTTGGGGATTCCTCCATGAGTTGAGCCGCGTGGCTAATTGCCCCCAACGGATTACGGATTTCATGGGCGATGCCGGCAGTCAGACGGCCCAGTGAAGCCAGCTTCATCTGCTGCGCTTGCTGGGTCACCTTGCTCATGTCTTCGATAAAGACGAGGATCTGGTCGCCTCGCTCCTGGTCAAGTTGGGTAAAGTTGGCTTGCAGTAGCGGCGATGTGGAGGAGGGTTGGAAGGGTTCGATGCGCTGTGTCGGCTCCTTCAGCCATGCCTCCAGACCCAGCTTGAGTGGCTTGGGTAGCATTGTCGTCCTTTCTTTAGTCGGTGCGGAGGCTTTCGAGCGGCCGTATAAAAGCTCATCGGCGGCTGCGTTGGCAAGTCGGATCTGGCCGAAACGATCCAGCACCAGAATACCGGTCCGCATGCGCTGAATGATTTGTTGATTGATCTTCTCAAGTTCAGCGATGCTTCGGGCTCTGCTGATGGCCAGGGCTTCACTGCGCATCATTCGACGGGAGATGCTTTGCAGGACGAAAGCCGCTGCAAAGTAAAGGATACCCAGAGATCCTGCACGAACAATATCGTCACCCGATTCTTTGAGTGTCAGGAATGCCCAGCCTGAGATCCCGAGGGAGCATATGGCGGCGAGAGCTGCATAGAAGGTTCCTATGCGACTCGGAGTCAGAATATTGCCTGCCGCTACGGAAACGATCACAAGGTTGGCCAAGCCATTGGTGATGCCTGTGCTGGCGAGCAGCAGGCCATGCATGATGAGAATATCCAGCAGGATAGAAAGAGTGATTTGCCGCTGATTGGGTCGAAATCCGGCGAACAGTAAAAGTGCGATAAAAGCATTCAGGCTTAAATATGCAGAGACGCCGCCCTGGTAGTAAGCCAAAAAGCGAAAATTCATATCAAAATTGACAGGGTCGATGAAAAGCAGGCCTGCCAGGATCAGGCTGATTACTAAGCGATAATGATTGTAGATTCTGAACAGCTTTGCTTGCTGTACGCCGGATGGTGTTGAAGGGGGCTTGCCGAGCGTTTCGGCCGACTGTGCTGGTGTATCTGCTGCCATGAGTTACAGGGATCCGCTGTTGATCGGAAGAAATCCATGCCTATGCGGGGTTATAATAGCCTTTTCATGGCAATGAGTTACAGGAGCCGATTTATGTCCGTGTCCGGAAACCAGGCAGCGACCGGGGCGTCAGCCAGAAAACTGCGGGTGGTGATGGCCCAACTGGATTTTCTGGTGGGCGATATACCCGGCAACACCGAGCTTATCCTTGAGGCTGCCCGTCGGGCATCGTCCGAGTATCAGGCGGACATTGTGGTTTTTCCCGAGCTTTGCCTGACCGGCTATCCGCCGGAGGATCTGCTATTGCGCCCGAGCCTGGAAGTCCGGGTCAACGAAGCGTTGGAAAGACTGCAGGCGGAAAAGCTGGATCCGGTGATTGTTATCGGTGCTCCTCTTCGCCATGGCGCGCTGCTGTACAACGCGGCGGTGGTCATTGATGGAGGCGAAATCACCGGTCGGTACTTCAAACGTTTCCCGCCCAACTATCAGGTGTTCGACGAGAAGCGTTACTTCGCCGAGGGTCGGGATGTCCTGACTCTGGATATCCGGGGCGTTCCGGTAGGAATTACTGTATGTGAAGATCTCTGGAAAGAAGGGCCGGTGGAGGACTGCGCCGCTGCAGGCGCCCGCCTTATCCTGAACCTGAATGCCTCGCCCTATGACATCGACAAACAGGCGCGCAGGAAGGCATTGCTGGAGCGGAAGTCCCGGGAGAATCTGGTCAGTATCGTGTACGTGAACCTGGTGGGCGGCCAGGACGAGCTGGTTTTTGACGGTGGCTCCATGGTGTTCGACCATTCCGGTGTGCTCACTGCAGAAGCTCCGCAGTTTGGCGAAGGCCTTTATCCGGTCGACTTCCTATGCGAGCACCATTGTCAGCCAGTATCCCAGCCCTTGCCGGAAGAGCCTTCGCTTGAGGCCAATGTCTACAGCGCTTTGGTGACCGGTGTTCGGGATTACGTCAACAAGAACGGATTCAAATCCGTGGTTCTGGGGCTCTCAGGGGGTATCGACTCGGCCGTGACTCTGGCTGTGGCAGTGGATGCCCTGGGCAAGGAACGGGTCCGCGCAGTGATGATGCCGTTCCGCTACACCTCCAGTATGAGCCTTGAGGATGCTGAGGCCGAGGCGGTGGCGCTGGGTGTGCAGTACGATGTGTTTTCCATTGAGCCGATGTACGACGCCTTCATGGAAACTCTGTCCGGGCCCTTCGAGGGCACCAAGCCCGACACAACTGAGGAAAACCTGCAGGCGCGTCTGCGCGGTGTTTTGCTGATGTCCCTGTCCAACAAGTTCGGGTCGCTGGTGCTGACCACCGGGAACAAGAGCGAGATGGCGGTGGGTTACTCAACCCTCTATGGGGATATGGCTGGCGGCTTTGACGTCCTCAAGGACGTGCCCAAAACCCTGGTATTTCGCCTGGCCAAATACCGCAATACGCTTTCGGAGGGAGAAGTCATCCCTGAGCGCGTAATCACCCGCCCGCCGTCGGCAGAGCTCGCGCCGGACCAGAAAGATGAAGACAGCCTGCCCGGGTACGACGTGCTCGATCAGATTTTGAATCTTTATGTAGAAAGGGATTTCAGTGCCGATGCGATCGTTGCCGAAGGATTTGATCGGGTCGATGTTGAGCGGGTGATACGTCTGGTGGATGTCAACGAATACAAGCGTCGGCAGGCGCCGATTGGTGTCCGGATTACCGAGCGAGGATTTGGCAAGGACCGGCGGTATCCGATAACTAACGGTTGGAAGAGTGGGAAGTAGCCAACAGATATCGGGGTCAGTTGAACATTTCAATTGACCCCGATTTCAGCTCTTATTCGTCGCCCATCAAACCAAAGGTGACAACGTTAGTCAGTGAGCGGTTTTCACCTTCCAACAGGTCCACCTCAAACTCACCGGCGTCATTGAAGGCTTCACTTTCCGGGAAATTGGTGCGAAGCATGGCGATCGCGTCCTGTGACCCTTTTTTCAGTTCCAGGAAGCGAAAGGTTTCTGCAAGGATAATCAGTGCCTCTTCGGTTACAGTGGCCGTCGGGTAATTCTCGATGATGTACCGCGCCCGGTTGTTGGCAGCTACGTAGGCCTGACGTTTGACGTAGTAACGCGCTGCGTAGAGCTCCAGCTCGGCCATGCGATTGCGTACCGCGATCATTCGCTGGCGGGCATCCGCGACGTACTGACTGTCCGGATAGCGGTTCAGCAGCTCGGAAAAGTCCCGGAATGACTGCAACTGCTCGCCCGGATCCCGGGCCGCTACGTCGATCGGGAAGTAGCGCGCCGCGAGCCCGATGTCCAGATTATAGGAAGCCAGGCCGCGCATGTAGAGCGCGTAGTCTGCGTGGTCGCTTTGAGGGTTGAGACGCAGAAACCGATCGGCGGCCGCGCGGGAGCCTTCAAGGTCCAGGTTCTGGTAACGAGCATAGATCAGATCAAGCTGAGCCTGTTCTGCATACCGGCCAAAGGGATAGTAGGTTTCCAGAGAATCCAGGTTTTGCTCGGCCTCATTGAAATTGCCAGAGCTCATGGCCTGTCGGGCGTTTTCATAGTAGGTCTTCTCCGGAAGCACTTCTTCCTGCTTGTTGGAGGCGCAGGCACTGACCAGAACAACCAGCGTGGAAAGTAGCAGTAAACGAAGACCTGATCTCATTCCGGAATCCCGTATAATGTCGATTAATTCAAGGGCAGTCATTGTAGCGGGGAAGTGACTCCATGTGCAGAGCAATCCCCGTTGTTTCAAAAAACCTGACCGAAACGTAACACACACAGGCCCTGGGGGCTTAATGTCATCTGAAAAACGAATCCTTGCCAGCTTTGTTGTGCCGCCGGAATTGAGTGACCGGCGCCTGGATCAGGCGGCGGCAGAACTGATGCCCGAACACTCCCGTTCCCGCCTGCAGTCCTGGATCAAAAGTGGTGCTTTGACGGTGAATGGTAAGGCTCGAAAGCCTCGCGACAAAGTGATGCTGGACGATCGCCTGGCGCTGGATGCCGAGCCGGAAGCTCAGGTGAGCTGGCAGGCCGAGGAAATATCCCTCGATATCGTCTATGGGGACGAGCACTTGTTGGTCATCAACAAGCCGGCGGGTCTTGTTGTGCACCCGGCTGCCGGGCACGCCGATGGGACCCTCGTTAACGCGCTGTTGAATTACGCACCGGAAGTCGAGAATCTGCCCAGAGCGGGCATCGTTCACCGACTCGACAAAGACACCTCCGGCATCATGGTTGTCGCCCGCAGCCTGATTGCGCATACGTCCCTGGTCGACCAGCTACAAACCCGAACCATGGGCCGCGAGTATGAAGCGGTCGTCGTGGGCACCCTCACCGGCGGTGCAACGGTAGACGCGCCCATCGGCCGGCACCCGCGGGAACGCAAGAAAATGGCGGTTGTCGCCTCCGGCAAACCGGCGGTCACCCATTATCGCCTGGTGGAGCGCTTTGCCGCCCACACCCACGTCCGCTGCAAACTGGAAAGCGGTCGAACCCACCAGATCCGGGTCCATATGGCCTATGTAAAACATCCGCTGGTCGGAGACCCTCTCTATGGTGGCCGGCTGAGGCTGCCCAAGGGGACCACCGAAGAGCTTCGAGAGGCCCTCTCTGCTTTCCATCGCCAGGCTCTCCACGCCCGGCAACTGACCCTGGAACACCCGGAAACCGGTGAAATCCTGACCTGGGAGGTGCCCCTGCCTGAAGACATGGTTGCCCTGATCGAGGCCCTGCGCAAACACGCCCGGGAGCTGGAAGCGCGTGACTATTGAAGGTGACGCCCTGAAGCCTGACTGGTCCGCGCCCGACAGAGTGGGGGCCCTCAGCACAACCCGCGCCGGCGGCGTTAGCGGGCGACCCTGGGACAGTCTTAACCTTGGTAGCCACGTTGAAGACAACCCCGATAATGTGCAACAGAATCGACTGAGACTCGCCGAATCCGCAGGCCTGACAAGCGAGCGGATCGGTTGGCTCAATCAGGTGCACGGTACTGATGTCGTCGAACTGACCCCGGATAACGTCGGACAAATCGCCAAGGCCGACGCCAGCTACGCCCGTCATCCAGGCATCGCCTGCGCCATCCTCACCGCCGACTGCCTGCCCGTTATCCTTGCCGATCGCGAAGGAACCGTCGTCGGCGCCGCCCACTGTGGCTGGCGAAGCCTTTGTGGGGGCGTTATTGAGAATCTGGTGAGCGAAATGGCCGTTGCACCCGAAACCCTGCAAGCCTGGCTCGGCCCAGCCATCGGACCGGGCAGCTTCGAAGTCGGCCCGGAGGTCCGGGAAGCGTTCCTCGAAAATGATCCGGAAGCGGCCCACGCTTTCAAAGCCGAAGGCGCTCGGTCGGGTCATTTCATGGCAGATATCTATGCCCTTGCCACTTTGCGGCTAAATCATCTCGGTGTTTCAAGCGTGGCTGGCGGTGGCCTCTGTACTGTTCGCGATTCGAATCGGTTTTTTTCTTACCGCAGGGATGGCCAGACAGGCCGGATGGCGACGCTGGTTTGGCTTGTAGACTGATTACCTAACTTGCATTGGCTAGCTTGAGATTTTCCTGAAAGGTTTGGGGGCTGGTGCAGGGCTGCACCCAGCCCTCAATCTCAAACTGACGGCCGTCAATTTTCTGACGAATACACCGAGCCCCCGCTTGAAGTCCCCCTACTTGCCCCTACATTAACTGTCAAAGCAATCGAATATCCGCCACCGATGGCACCTTGGTATTCGCAGAAATTTGGGGAAAGTACACATGAGAATCGACAAGCTGACCAGCAAGTTGCAGACCGCCCTCGCGGACGCACAATCCATTGCTGTCGGAAAAGATCACAATTTCATTGAGCCCGTGCACCTCTTGCAGGCGCTGCTCGACCAGGAAGGCAGTGCCATCAAACCACTGCTCAAACAGGCCGGCGCAGAGCCCGGACGCATTCGCCAGGCGATTGCCCGTGAAATCGAGAACCTGCCGGAAGTACAGGGATCAGCCGGCGACGTCTCCATGTCCAATGACATGGGCCGCCTGTTCAACATTGCCGACAAACTCGCACAGAAGCGCAAAGACCAGTACATCTCCAGCGAGCTGATGCTGCTGGCCGCCCTGGAAGACCGTGGCACACTTGGCCGGGTACTCCGGGAGCAGGGCGTAGATAAAGCTGCCCTGGAAAAGGCCATCGACGAGGTTCGCGGTGGTGAAGCCGTCAACGACGCCAGTGCCGAGGAAAACCGTCAGGCGCTGTCCAAATACACCATTGATCTCACCGAACGGGCCGAAGCTGGCAAGCTGGATCCGGTTATCGGTCGCGATGATGAAATCCGTCGCACCATTCAGGTATTGCAGCGCCGCCGGAAAAACAACCCGGTCCTCATCGGTGAGCCCGGCGTTGGTAAAACCGCCATCGTCGAAGGGTTGGCCCAGCGGATCGTCAACGGCGAGGTGCCTGATGGCCTCAAGGACAAGAAAGTCCTGTCACTCGACATGGGCGCCCTGATTGCCGGCGCCAAGTTCCGGGGCGAGTTTGAAGAGCGCCTTAAAGCCGTCCTGAACGAGCTGTCCAAGCAGGAAGGTCAGATCATCCTGTTCATCGACGAGATCCATACCATGGTCGGTGCCGGCAAGGCCGAAGGTTCCATGGATGCCGGGAACATGCTTAAGCCCGCCCTGGCTCGAGGCGAGCTGCATTGTGTGGGCGCGACCACCCTTGATGAATACCGTGAAAATATCGAGAAAGATGCAGCCTTGGAGCGTCGCTTCCAGAAAGTTCTGGTCAGTGAGCCCGGCGAAGAAGATACGATCGCCATCCTGCGGGGGCTGAAAGAGCGTTATGAGGTGCATCACGGGGTTGAGGTAACAGACGGCGCCATCATTGCTGCCGCCAAGCTTTCTCACCGGTACATCACCGACCGGCAGTTGCCGGATAAGGCCATTGACCTGGTGGACGAGGCGGCCTCCCAGATTCGGATGGAAATGGATTCGAAGCCCGAGGCCCTGGATCGTCTCGAACGTCGTCTGATTCAGTTGAAAATCGAGCGTGAGGCGCTCAAGAAAGAGACCGATGCTGCCTCGAAAAAACGCTTGTCGGAGCTGTCCGATGTGATCACCGGTGTCGAGCGTGAGTACGCCGATCTGGAAGAGGTCTGGAATACCGAAAAGGCCGCGTTGCATGGGTCCCAGAAGATCAAGAGCCGGCTGGAGCAGGCCCGGATTGATCTGGAGAACGCTCGTCGCGCTGGTGATCTTGGCAAAATGTCCGAGCTCCAGTACGGTCAGATTCCCGAGCTCGAGCGCCAGCTGGATATGGCCAGCCAGGCCGAGATGATGGAAATGAAGCTGCTCCGGAACCGGGTAACCGACGAAGAGATTGCCGAGATCGTTTCCAAGTGGACTGGCATTCCCGTGTCCAAGATGCTGGAAGGCGAGCGCGATAAGCTAATGCGCATGGAGGAAGCCCTGCACGACCGGGTGATCGGCCAGGATGAAGCGGTCGAGGCCGTATCCAACGCGGTGCGTCGTTCCCGTGCGGGTTTGTCCGACCCCAATCGCCCCAATGGTTCGTTCCTGTTCCTTGGCCCGACGGGTGTGGGCAAGACCGAGTTGTGTAAGGCTCTGGCGTCCTTCCTGTTCGATACCGAGGAAGCCATGGTGCGCATCGACATGTCCGAATTCATGGAGAAGCATTCCGTGGCCCGCCTGATTGGTGCGCCTCCGGGCTATGTCGGCTATGAAGAAGGCGGCTACCTGACTGAGGCCGTTCGTCGCAGGCCTTATTCCGTGCTGTTGCTGGACGAGGTGGAAAAGGCCCATCCGGATGTGTTCAACATTCTTCTGCAGGTGCTCGAGGATGGCCGTCTCACGGACGGGCAGGGCCGGACCGTCGATTTCCGGAATACGGTTATTGTGATGACCTCAAACCTTGGCTCGGACATCATCCAGCAGAAGGCAGGCGAGGAGAACTACGAAGTCATGAAGAATGCCGTCATGGAAGTTGTCGGTACTCATTTCCGCCCCGAGTTCATCAACCGGGTGGATGAAGTGGTGGTGTTCCATCCGCTGGCTGAGAACCAGATCCAGGGTATTGCCCGCATTCAGATCGAATCTCTGAGCAAGCGCCTGAAAGAGCAGGATATGAAGCTTGAGCTGGATGATGCGGCGATGGAGTTGCTTGCTGAAGTCGGGTATGACCCGGTCTACGGTGCGAGGCCTTTGAAGCGGGCGATTCAGCGAATGATCGAAAACCCGCTGGCCCAGCGGCTGCTACAGGGAGAGTTTGTTCCGGGGGATATTATTCGGGGGACGGTGAAGGATCATCATCTGAGCTTCCAAAAAGCTTGAGCAAGAGAAAGGGCCAGTATAAAGTCTGCTGGCCCTTTCTTAATAGAGCTATTGTTGGTCGCTATTCTCAACTGGCCCGCAATTTTCTTCAGCGATTCTTAAAGCTTCAGCTTTTTTCTCAGCAATCTCTTCCTGGCTCAGGTAGCGCTGCTCACCATTCTCTTCAATCCGAATGCGGGCGTTGCGCTCTATAAGCTCAAGATTGGAGCGCGCGGTTGCGCAGTTTGCCTCACGCTGTTTTCTGCGCGCTTGCTCAACTGCGGACTCCTGGCGCTGCTCCGCCTCCTCCGATTGGCGTTCCTCCAGATTTTGAAGGCGCTCCTGAGGGCTTTGTGGATTGCCGGATGCGTTTGAAGAAGTGCCTGAGCGCACATTGACCCGTTCGGCCTTTGAGCCAGTAGGCTGCCGGTCCCCAAAGTGGGTAACCCCGTTCTCATCGGTCCATTTATAGACAGAGGCGCTTATGGCTACCCCAGGTACAACAGCCAGTAATATGGTCAGCGTCAGGATTTTTCTGTTCATGGCTCTACTCGCGTATGTTCACTGCTCCCGGGCAGGCAGACTACCTGGATAGACCGGGCCCTTTTTTTCAATTCATTATTCCATATCATGCCACTGGTACTGCGGATTTTCTTCTGTCTGGTTCAAATCTTTGTATGGATTTGTAGCAAGATTGGCAGACCTTCGGCCAGTATAGGCACAGAAACCTGCAACGGCTATTGACAGGGAGTTTCGCGCTGTCAGAATTACCGATTGCCTGAAGACTGGGGTCAATACGGCAGGCAATCCCGAGCGAGTATCCCCCATCAATTACCACACTGAACGCGCCGCGCATCCGTCGCGGGATGGTTGTTGCTTACGTGCAACCCGTTGATTGGCCGTTCTCCGCAACCCTCAGGAGGGCGGCTGGCCAGGAGACAACCTCTTAACAAGGTGTGGAGGAGCAGCCGGTTCCGCTTTCAAAAGAAGCATGGACACCGTGAATCCAGGCATCCGGGACCCGTCCCGGCTCATTCACTCGTAGAAGAGGGTAGAAAATCGTGGAGTTATTGTCTGGCGCCGATATGTTGATCCGGTCCCTTCAAGACGAAGGCATCGAATACGTATACGGCTATCCGGGTGGTGCAGCCCTTCATATTTATGACGCGCTGTTCAGGCAGGACAAAGTCAAGCACATTCTGGTCAGGCACGAGCAGGCGGCGGTCCATATGGCCGACGGTTACGCCCGAGCAACCGGAAAACCAGGTACCGTACTGGTGACCTCGGGTCCTGGAGCCACCAACACTATTACCGGCATTGCCACTGCATTCATGGATTCCATCCCCATGGTGGTTCTGTGCGGGCAGGTTGCATCCACTCTCATCGGTGAGGACGCGTTCCAGGAAACCGATATGATGGGTGTCTCCCGGCCGGTGGTGAAGCACAACCTCAGTGTTCGGCACCCCGAGGAAATCCCGGAAATCATCCGCAAGGCTTACTACATTGCTGCCACCGGCCGTCCCGGCCCTGTGGTCGTGGATATCCCCAAGGATATGACCACGCCGAACGAACGGTACGAATACGCTTACCCCAAGAAGGTCAAACTGCGGTCCTACAACCCCGCTATTCGCGGCCATGCCGGTCAGATCAAGAAAGCCGTCGACATGATGCTGGCGGCCAAGCGCCCGGTTATCTACGCAGGTGGTGGGGTGATTCTGGGCAAGGCATCGGATCAGTTGACCGAGCTTGTCCGGATGCTGGGGTATCCGATCACCAATACCCTGATGGGGATTGGTTGCTACCCGGCCAGCGACAAGCAGCATCTTGGTTGGCTCGGCATGCACGGCACCTATGAAGCGAATATGGCCATGCACCACTCGGATCTGATTCTCTGCGTGGGAGCCCGCTTTGATGACCGGGTGACCAATGCCACCGAGAAGTTCTGTCCGGGCGCGCGCATCATCCATATCGACATCGACCCGGCTTCAATTTCCAAGACCGTGGATGCGGATGTGCCCATTGTTGGTCCGGTAGACGCCGTGCTGAAGGAAATGCTGTCGCTGGTCAAGGAAGCCAAAGAAAAGCCCGATGCGGATGCCATCGCTTCCTGGTGGAAGCAGATCGATGAATGGCGGGCATTCCACGGTATGCGTTACGAAACCAGCCCGGATGTGATCAAGCCCCAGGAAGTGATCGAGATGCTGTGTCGCCTGACTAACGGCGAAGCCTTCGTGACTTCCGATGTAGGGCAGCACCAGATGTTTGCGGCCCAGTATTACAAGTTCGACAAGCCCAACCGCTGGATCAATTCCGGTGGCCTGGGCACCATGGGCTTTGGTTTGCCGGCGGCCATGGGGGTCAAACTGACCCATCCGGACGATGAAGTGCTGTGCATTACCGGTGAGGGTAGTATCCAGATGAACATCCAGGAGCTGTCCACCTGCAAGCAGTACAATCTGCCGGTGAAGATCATCAATCTGAACAACCAGGCGCTGGGTATGGTCAAGCAGTGGCAGGACATGAACTATGAGTCACGTCATGCCGAGTCTTACATGGAATCACTGCCAGATTTCATCAAGCTGGCGGAAGCCTATGGGCACAAGGGTGTCCGGATTGAAAAGAAAGAAGATCTGGAAACCAAGCTGAAAGAAGTGCTGGCAATGAAGGACGATCTGGTATTCGTGGATATCTACGTGGACCGCTTTGAGCACGTGTATCCGATGCAGGTTGCCCGGGGTTCCATGAAGGATATGTGGCTCAGCAAGACGGAGAGGGTCTGATCATGCGTCGAATCATTTCTGTTTTGCTTGAAAACGAGCCCGGCGCTCTGTCACGGGTTGTTGGTCTGTTTTCCCAGCGCAACTACAACATCGAAACACTCACCGTGGCGCCGACCGAGGACGAGACCTTGTCCCGTCTTACCGTGACCACGACGGGGTCTGACAAGGTGATCGAACAGATCACCAAGCAACTGAACAAGCTGATCGAAGTCGTCAAGTTGGTGGATCTGACCGAAGGTGCCCACATCGAGCGTGAGCTGATGCTGGTCAAACTGAAGGCCACGGGTTCCCAGCGTGCCGAGATCAAGCGTACGGTAGACATTTTCCGCGGCCAGATTGTGGATGTGACCAGCTCGGTCTACACGGTTCAGCTGGCAGGTGACAGCGAAAAGCTGGACGGCTTTATTCAGGCCGTTGGCACGTCGGGCGTTCTGGAAGTAGTCCGCAGTGGTGTATCCGGTATCGCCCGAGGCGAGAAGGTGCTCAGCCTTTAACGATTTCAAACAGGGTTTGAACATTATGGCCCCTCGGGGCCATCACAAATAACAGAGGTTTCTCATGCAGGTTTATTACGATAAGGATTGTGATCTTTCCATCATCCAGGGCAAGAAAGTTGCCATCATCGGCTTCGGTTCCCAGGGCCACGCGCACGCGTGCAACCTGAAAGAGTCTGGCGTTGACGTAACCGTCGGTCTGCGCCCGGGTTCCTCCTCCATCGCCAAAGCCGAAGCCTATGGCCTGAAGACCAGCGACGTGCCGTCTGCGGTTGCCGCGGCTGACGTTGTTATGGTTCTGACCCCGGACGAGTACCAGGCTCAGCTGTACAAGGCTGAAATCGAGCCGAATCTGCAGCAGGGCGCCACCCTGGCATTCGCCCACGGCTTTGCGATCCACTACAACCAGATCGTTCCGCGCAAAGATCTGGACGTAATCATGGTTGCTCCAAAGGCGCCGGGCCACACGGTTCGCACCGAATTCGCCAACGGCGGCGGTATTCCCGATCTGATCGCCATCTTCCAGGATGCCTCTGGCAATGCCAAGAATCTGGCCCTCTCTTACGCCAGCGGTATCGGTGGCGGTCGTACTGGCATCATCGAAACCAGCTTTAAAGACGAGACTGAAACCGATCTGTTCGGTGAGCAAGCCGTTCTTTGTGGCGGCACGGTGGAGCTGGTCAAGGCCGGTTTTGAAACTCTGGTTGAAGCCGGGTACGCACCGGAAATGGCCTATTTCGAATGTCTGCACGAGCTGAAGCTGATCGTAGACCTGATGTACGAAGGCGGCATTGCCAACATGAACTACTCCATCTCCAACAATGCGGAGTATGGTGAGTACGTGACTGGTCCGGAAATCATCAACGAGCAGTCTCGCGAAGCCATGCGCAACGCGCTGAAGCGTATCCAGAGCGGCGAGTATGCCAAGATGTTCATCTCTGAAGGCGCTCTGAACTACCCGTCCATGACTGCACGTCGCCGCCAGAACGCTGCCCACGATATCGAAGTGGTTGGTGAGAAGCTGCGCGGTATGATGCCGTGGATCTCCGCGAACAAGATCGTGGATAAGGACAAAAACTAAGCGGAATTCCGCTTGGTTTTGAAAAACGCGGCCCGTGAGGCCGCGTTTTTCGTATATACTCCGCCCAAACGCTTTCCGGAGTAATGGAAATGACTGAAGAAAGAAAAACCGCCGACGGCAAGCAGAACCCGGACTACGAAGTCGAGGCCGGGGAAGTGGTTGAAGAAGAGCTGGTTGAGGGTGCCCCGGTTCGCCGAAAAGGTATCTATCTGCTCCCCAATGCTCTTACAACGGCTTCGCTGTTTTCAGGTTTCTACGCCATAGTCTCTGCCGCAAACGGCGTGTTTGATAACGCCGCGATTGCCATTTTTGTCTCTATGATTCTGGATGGACTGGATGGCCGTGTTGCCCGGATGACCAACACCCAGAGCAAATTCGGAGAAGAGTACGACAGCCTGGCCGACATGGTGGCCTTTGGTGTTGCCCCTGGCCTTGTTGCCTTCTTCTGGTCGCTGAACGCCTTTGATAAGGTCGGTTGGGCCGTTACTTTTATCTACGTGGCTGGCGCTGCACTTCGTCTGGCCCGCTTCAACACCCAGATTGGTTCAGTTGACAAGAAGTTCTTTGTTGGGTTGCCCAGCCCCGCAGCCGCAGCGTGCGTTGCTGGCTTGGTCTGGTGCTTCCATCTCTTTGAGCCCGCTGCCTGGCTCACGTTGCTTACCATGGTGGTGGTTGCAGGTACGGGCGTGCTGATGGTTAGCAACATTCTCTATCGCAGTTTCAAGGATCTGGATCTGCGTGGTCGGGTGCCTTTTGCTGCTATTCTTCTTGTGGTCCTGGTGTTTGTAGTGATCGCGCTGGATCCGGCTACCGTACTCTTTACCGGATTTCTGATATACGCGTTGTCCGGCCCTGTTCGTGCGCTGTTTCGTGGTAAGCCCCGAAAAGCTTCAGGCGCCGTTGACTGAGTTCTTGCTACCCGGGCCTTCTCATCGAGGCCCGGGAATTTTCACCACAGTCTCCGGTCAACGCCTTAGCTGGCTGACGCCCTGACGGAGACTTTCCATGTTTATCAAGAATCGCCCATCCTGGGTGTTGCCCCACTCAGAAGTTACCCCCGAAGCTGTTTATCTCAATCGAAGGAAATTCATGTCTGGAGCTGCGGCCGTTGCCGCGGGCCTTTCAGTGCCGGGTCTTTTATCCGCTGCGAAGCTACCGGTGCCTGGGGAGGCGCTGGACTACGTTGCAATGCCCGGCTTTTCTACCGATGAGGAGAAAACACCGTTCGAGGATGTGACCCGCTATAACAACTTCTACGAATTTGGCACCGGAAAAGGCGATCCGGCCAAGTACGCCGACGAAATGAGTGTTGATCCCTGGTCCATAGTGGTTGAAGGTGAATGTGGGCGGCCCGGTAAATATGCCTTGGAAGACCTGCTAAAACCTCATGAATACCAGGAGCGGGTATATCGCCTGCGTTGTGTTGAGGCCTGGTCCATGGTTATTCCCTGGATTGGCATTCCACTCGCCGACGTTATAAAACGGCTTGAACCCAATTCCCGAGCGAAATACGTCTACTTCGAAACCCTGTATGATCCGGATCAGATGCGGGGGCAGCGCTCATTGTTCAGCACCATCGACTGGCCCTACCAGGAGGGCTTGAGGATGGATGAGGCCATGAACGAGTTAAGCTTCCTGGCGGTCGGGCTGTATGGCAAAACCATGCCCAATCAGAATGGCGCCCCTATACGGCTGGTTGTTCCCTGGAAATACGGATTCAAGAGCATCAAATCGATCGTCAAGATACGTTTCCAGGAGGAGCGCCCGAAAACCACCTGGGAAATGCTCGCGCCCCAGGAGTACGGATTCTATGCCAACGTTAACCCGGAGGTGGACCATCCAAGGTGGAGTCAGAAGCGTGAACGTAGACTGCCTTCCGGTCTGCTTTCGCCCAACTGGGTGGAGACGGTTAAGTTCAATGGTTATGGGGAGCAGGTGGCCGACCTGTACAAGGGTATGGACCTGAGCAAGTTCTATTGATGACTGGTCCTCGAATAGTGGATCGACCTGGCTTTGTCTTGGCTTTTCGCCTTCTTGCCGCCTTTCTTGCCTGCGTTCCACTACTGATGTTGGCCATCAACATCGCGACCCAATCTCTGGGGCCTGACCCGGGCCAGGAGGTGACGGAGTCACTCGGCCTTGCGGCGTTCCAGTTGTTAATCGTGACTTTGGCGATGACTCCCCTCAAGCGTTGGTCCGGTTGGGCAGGCTGGATCCGGGTTCGCCGAATGCTCGGCCTGTTTGCATTCTTTTATGCTGTACTGCATGTGTTGGCGTTTCTGCAATTCATACTCGGGTGGAGTGATCTTTGGGCGACGTTTACCAAGCGGCCCTACATTGTTGCGGGTGCACTTTCTTTCCTTATGCTCGTGCCTCTGGCTGTGACCTCAACCAGGGGAATGGCGAAGCGGCTGGGTAAAAGCTGGAAACCGCTGCACAAGCTGATCTACCTGATCGCCATCGCTGCCTGGGTCCATTTTATCTGGCAGGCAAGAAGCGATATTGCCGAAATGGTTGCCTACGGCCTGGTCATCGTCGGTTTGCTGGCGTTGCGCTGGAAATGGAACGGCGTTCGAGGGTTGATTCCTCTTGTCAGGGGCTGATTTTGGCTTGAAAATTGACCAAGGTGATCGATTTCTGATCAGTCCACTACGTGGAAACCGAAACCGCTAGAAATTAATTCAAAAACCTCGTTGACAGTTTTTCTGACGCCTGTAGAATGCGCACCACTTCTGAGGGACAAGCCGCTCACGGCGGTCTCCCGAAGCGATGCAACTGTTTGAAAGTATTGAAGAAAACGAGTTTTGAAATTCTTCAAATAAACGGTTGACAAGGCAGCGGAACGATGTAGAATACGCGGCCTTGATTGAGCAACAGCTCAAACGCTCTTTAAAAAGTTGACCAAGTAATTCGTGTGGGCGCTGGCCGAGGTATTTCGGATATGAAATATCAGGACAGTGACTCGTCGAAATTGAGTTTTGTCTTGAGCAAGAATTGCGATCTTCGGATTGCTATATGATTTAAACTGAAGAGTTTGATCATGGCTCAGATTGAACGCTGGCGGCAGGCTTAACACATGCAAGTCGAGCGGTAACAGGGGGTGCTTGCACCCCGCTGACGAGCGGCGGACGGGTGAGTAATGCATAGGAAACTGCCCAGTAGTGGGGGATAGCCCGGGGAAACCCGGATTAATACCGCGTACGCCCTTCGGGGGAAAGCAGGGGATCTTCGGACCTTGCGCTATTGGATGTGCCTATGTCGGATTAGCTAGTTGGTGGGGTAAAGGCCTACCAAGGCGACGATCCGTAGCTGGTCTGAGAGGATGATCAGCCACATCGGGACTGAGACACGGCCCGAACTCCTACGGGAGGCAGCAGTGGGGAATATTGGACAATGGGGGCAACCCTGATCCAGCCATGCCGCGTGTGTGAAGAAGGCTTTCGGGTTGTAAAGCACTTTCAGTGAGGAGGAAAAGTTGGTCGTTAATACCGGCCAGCCTTGACGTTACTCACAGAAGAAGCACCGGCTAACTCCGTGCCAGCAGCCGCGGTAATACGGAGGGTGCAAGCGTTAATCGGAATTACTGGGCGTAAAGCGCGCGTAGGTGGTTTGATAAGCGAGATGTGAAAGCCCCGGGCTTAACCTGGGAACGGCATTTCGAACTGTCAGGCTAGAGTATGGTAGAGGAGTGTGGAATTTCCTGTGTAGCGGTGAAATGCGTAGATATAGGAAGGAACACCAGTGGCGAAGGCGGCACTCTGGACCAATACTGACACTGAGGTGCGAAAGCGTGGGGAGCAAACAGGATTAGATACCCTGGTAGTCCACGCCGTAAACGATGTCTACTAGCCGTTGGGACTCTTGAAGTCTTAGTGGCGCAGCTAACGCACTAAGTAGACCGCCTGGGGAGTACGGCCGCAAGGTTAAAACTCAAATGAATTGACGGGGGCCCGCACAAGCGGTGGAGCATGTGGTTTAATTCGACGCAACGCGAAGAACCTTACCTGGCCTTGACATGCAGAGAACTTTCCAGAGATGGATTGGTGCCTTCGGGAACTCTGACACAGGTGCTGCATGGCCGTCGTCAGCTCGTGTCGTGAGATGTTGGGTTAAGTCCCGTAACGAGCGCAACCCCTATCCCTAGTTGCTAGCAGTTCGGCTGAGAACTCTAGGGAGACTGCCGGTGACAAACCGGAGGAAGGTGGGGATGACGTCAGGTCATCATGGCCCTTACGGCCAGGGCTACACACGTGCTACAATGGCGCGCACAGAGGGCTGCAAACCCGCGAGGGGGAGCCAATCTCACAAAACGCGTCGTAGTCCGGATCGCAGTCTGCAACTCGACTGCGTGAAGTCGGAATCGCTAGTAATCGTGAATCAGAATGTCACGGTGAATACGTTCCCGGGCCTTGTACACACCGCCCGTCACACCATGGGAGTGGATTGCACCAGAAGTGGTTAGTCTAACCTTCGGGAGGACGATCACCACGGTGTGGTTCATGACTGGGGTGAAGTCGTAACAAGGTAGCCGTAGGGGAACCTGCGGCTGGATCACCTCCTTAAACGAAGCCGAACGCTTCGGTCAGAGTCCACACGAATTACTTGGTTGGCTGAATAAAGAGAGCAGATGGGTCGTTGCAGGCCCGTGTTTTTGGGTCTGTAGCTCAGGTGGTTAGAGCGCACCCCTGATAAGGGTGAGGTCGGTGGTTCAAGTCCACCCAGACCCACCAGAATTTCACTGCTCGTCGTTGTCAAAGCACTTGCATAGCAGGCTATGCGGCGCACTTTGACGCCTAGATCAGCAAAATCCTGGTCTTGGAGGCGATAGCAGAGCGCAGGACAGATTACGTTAATCTAGGCGCAGCTTGAATGAGTGAAGGAGTGACCCTCGATGGGTCATGACTGATGCGAATGAATGCTGCAACGACGAGTAACGGAAGCTGGACAAGTTCTGGGGCTATAGCTCAGCTGGGAGAGCGCCTGCCTTGCACGCAGGAGGTCGGCAGTTCGATCCTGCCTAGCTCCACCAAATTACTGACTAACTCCGGTTAGCAGTGTGCAGAAACAAGCTTTTCAGTTGTGTGACTCGATTGCGAGTTGTAGCTGAAGATCTTCTTTCTGATCACTGGGTCAGATTTGCTCTTTAACAAATTGGACGAGATAGAACACGAAGATATTTCTCTCATTATCTCCGAGAGGAATATGTTCAAAGTGATAGCGATTTCAAGCGTTATCCGGTGTTGTCGTTGAAGTGGTTGTTCTATTGCTTCAAGTGGCTGTCTCGAATAAACCTCTGAATCAGGCTTGCCTGGTGATGGGTGTGGATTCGTGATCAGTTGTCTTGGGGTTATATAGTCAAGCAACTAAGCGCATACGGTGGATGCCTTGGCAGTCAGAGGCGATGAAAGACGTGGAAGCCTGCGATAAGGCTCGGGGAGCTGGCAAACAAGCTGTGATCCGGGCATCTCTGAATGGGGAAACCCACCGACTTTCGGGTCGGTACCTTACACTGAATCCATAGGTGTAAGGGGCGAACCGGGGGAACTGAAACATCTAAGTACCCCGAGGAAAAGAAATCAACCGAGATTCCCTAAGTAGCGGCGAGCGAACGGGGACTAGCCCTTAAGCTAGACAACTGGTAGGAGAAGGCTCTGGAAAGTGCCGCCATAGTGGGTGATAGCCCCGTATCCGAAACCTGAGTCTGGTGAAATCGAGTAGGACGGGACACGTGATATCCTGTCTGAACATGGGGGGACCATCCTCCAAGGCTAAATACTCCTGACTGACCGATAGTGAACCAGTACCGTGAGGGAAAGGCGAAAAGAACCCCTGTGAGGGGAGTGAAATAGATCCTGAAACCGTATGCGTACAAGCAGTCGGAGCGGACTTGTTCCGTGACGGCGTACCTTTTGTATAATGGGTCAGCGACTTATGTTCAGTGGCGAGGTTAACCGTTTAGGGGAGCCGTAGGGAAACCGAGTCTGAATAGGGCGATTTAGTCGCTGGGCATAGACCCGAAACCGGGCGATCTATCCATGAGCAGGTTGAAGGTGCCGTAACAGGCACTGGAGGACCGAACCCACTGTCGTTGAAAAGCCAGGGGATGACTTGTGGATCGGAGTGAAAGGCTAATCAAGCCCGGAGATAGCTGGTTCTCCCCGAAAGCTATTTAGGTAGCGCCTCGGACGAATACCACAGGGGGTAGAGCACTGTTTCGGCTAGGGGGTCATCCCGACTTACCAACCCGATGCAAACTCCGAATACCTGTGAGTACTATCCGGGAGACACACGGCGGGTGCTAACGTCCGTCGTGAAGAGGGAAACAACCCAGACCGCCAGCTAAGGTCCCCAAGTACCAGTTAAGTGGGAAACGATGTGGGAAGGCTCAGACAGCTAGGAGGTTGGCTTAGAAGCAGCCATCCTTTAAAGAAAGCGTAATAGCTCACTAGTCGAGTCGGCCTGCGCGGAAGATGTAACGGGGCTCAAACTGGTCACCGAAGCTGCGGCTGCATACGTTGTATGCGGGGTAGGGGAGCGTTCTGTAAGCCTGCGAAGGTGTGTTGAGAAGCATGCTGGAGGTATCAGAAGTGCGAATGCTGACATGAGTAACGACAATGCGGGTGAAAAACCCGCACGCCGGAAGACCAAGGGTTCCTGCGCAACGCTAATCGGCGCAGGGTGAGTCGGCCCCTAAGGCGAGACCGAAAGGTGTAGTCGATGGGAAACGGGTTAATATTCCCGTACCTTGGATAGCTGCGATGGAGAGACGGAGAAGGCTAGGTGAGCCGGGCGACGGTTGTCCCGGTTTAAGCGAGTAGGGAGTGGACTTAGGCAAATCCGGGTCCACAATCCTGAGACGTGACGACGACTGCTCATAGAGCGGGAAGTCATTGATGCCATGCTTCCAGGAAAATCTTCTAAGCTTCAGGCTATTCGAGACCGTACCCCAAACCGACACAGGTGGTCAGGTAGAGAATACCAAGGCGCTTGAGAGAACTCGGGTAAAGGAACTAGGCAAAATGGTGCCGTAACTTCGGGAGAAGGCACGCTGGCAGTAAGTGAAGCCCCTGCGGGTGGAGCTGAGACCAGTCGAAGATACCAGGCCCCTGCGACTGTTTATTAAAAACACAGCACTGTGCAAACACGAAAGTGGACGTATACGGTGTGACGCCTGCCCGGTGCCGGAAGGTTAATTGATGGGGTTAGCGCTTGCGCGAAGCTCTTGATCGAAGCCCCGGTAAACGGCGGCCGTAACTATAACGGTCCTAAGGTAGCGAAATTCCTTGTCGGGTAAGTTCCGACCTGCACGAATGGCGTAACGATGGGGGCGCTGTCTCTACCCGAGACTCAGTGAAATTGAAATCGCCGTGAAGATGCGGTGTATCCGCGGCTAGACGGAAAGACCCCGTGAACCTTTACTATAGCTTCACAGTGAACTTTGAGCATGTTTGTGTAGGATAGCTGGGAGGCTTTGAAGTGGGAACGCCAGTTCTCATGGAGCCAACCTTGAAATACCAGCCTGACATGTTTGAGGTTCTAACTTGGTCCCCTTATCGGGGATGAGGACACTGTGTGGTGGGTAGTTTGACTGGGGCGGTCTCCTCCCAAAGCGTAACGGAGGAGCACAAAGGTGGGCTAAGCATGGTCGGACATCATGCGGTTAGTGTAATGGCACAAGCCCGCTTAACTGCGAGACAGACACGTCGAGCAGGTACGAAAGTAGGTCATAGTGATCCGGTGGTTCTGTATGGAAGGGCCATCGCTCAACGGATAAAAGGTACTCCGGGGATAACAGGCTGATACCGCCCAAGAGTTCACATCGACGGCGGTGTTTGGCACCTCGATGTCGGCTCATCACATCCTGGGGCTGAAGCCGGTCCCAAGGGTATGGCTGTTCGCCATTTAAAGTGGTACGCGAGCTGGGTTTAGAACGTCGTGAGACAGTTCGGTCCCTATCTGCCGTGGACGTTGGAGATTTGAGGAAAGCTGCTCCTAGTACGAGAGGACCGGAGTGGACGAACCTCTGGTGTTCGGGTTGTGACGCCAGTCGCATTGCCCGGTAGCTATGTTCGGACAGGATAACCGCTGAAAGCATCTAAGCGGGAAGCCCCTTCCAAGATGAGATCTCCCTGGACCCTCGAGGTCCCTGAAGAGCCGTTCAAGACCAGGACGTTGATAGGTCGGGTGTGTAAGCGCTGCGAGGCGTTGAGCTAACCGATACTAATTGCTCGTGCGGCTTGACTATATAACACCCAAGACAATTGCGGATAATGCAGAGCCTAACCGCTCAAACGAAATCAACATCACTCAGTTCTATCCCGTCCCCCAGTGATCAACCGTTTTGCCTGACGACCATAGCGGTCTGGAACCACCTGATCCCATCCCGAACTCAGAAGTGAAACAGACCAGCGCCGATGGTAGTGTGGCGTTGCCCATGTGAGAGTAGGTCATCGTCAGGCTCCTAATACCTAAAACCCCAGCACCGGAAGGTGCTGGGGTTTTTTATTGCCTGAAAATCACGCCCTCACTCACCACAACCCGGTGATATACTTCCTCCACAAAGAACAAACTCTGACAATGGAGTAACCCAATGCCTGCCACTGATCATCTGGTCATCTTTGATACAACGCTCCGCGATGGTGAGCAAAGCCCCGGTGCCACAATGAATAAAGCGGAGAAGCTCCGCATTGCGAAAGCGCTGGAAAAGCTTCGGGTCGACGTTATCGAGGCAGGATTCGCGATTGCGAGCCAGGGTGATTTCGAGGCGGTGAAAGGGATAGCAGAAACCATTAAGGATTCCACGATCTGCAGTCTCGCCAGAGCGCTTGATAAGGATATCGACCGCGCAGCGGAAGCTATCCGGCCGGCACAACGCGGTCGTATACATACGTTCATCGCCACGTCGCCTATTCACATGAAGCACAAGTTGCAGATGCAGCCGGATGAAGTGATTGAGCAGGCGGTTCGATCAGTAAAGCGTGCTAGAAGCCATGTGGATGACGTTGAGTTTTCGTGCGAAGACGCAGGGCGCTCGGAGTTGGACTTCCTGTGCCGGATCATTGAGGCAGCCATTGATGCCGGCGCCACCACGATCAACATTCCCGATACCGTGGGCTACGCGATCCCAGAGCAGTTCGGTGAAACCATCCGTCAGCTCATGAACCGGATCCCCAACGCTGATAAAGCCATTTTTTCGGTACATTGCCATAACGATCTGGGCCTGGCTGTCTCAAATTCACTAGCGGCGGTCTCCCAGGGCGCTCGCCAGGTAGAGTGCACCATCAATGGGTTAGGTGAGCGAGCCGGTAATGCGGCGCTTGAGGAAATCGTGATGGCGGTCCGTACCCGCCAGGACCTGTTCCACATCGACACTCGCATTGATACCCAGCACATCGTGCCCGCGTCGCGGCTGGTTTCCACCATCACCGGGTTTCCTGTTCAGCCCAACAAGGCCATCGTGGGTGCCAATGCCTTCGCCCATGAATCGGGCATTCACCAGGATGGGGTGTTGAAGCACCGGGAAACCTACGAGATCATGCGTGCGCAGGATGTGGGCTGGCACACCAACAGTCTTGTGTTGGGTAAACATTCGGGGCGTAACGCGTTCCGTACCCGTTTGCTAGAACTCGGGATCCAGTTTGAGACCGAAACTGAACTGAATGAAGCGTTCACACGGTTCAAGGCACTCGCTGATCTCAAGCACGAAATTTTCGACGAGGATCTGCAGGCGATTGCCAGCGATACCCGCCAGAAAGAGGAAGACGGCCGGTATGGGCTGGTCTGCATGCAGGTATGCTCCGAGACCGGCGTCGTGCCCAAGGCCAATCTGACCCTGACAGTGGACGGCAAAGAACATAAGGTCGAGGCGGAAGGTAGCGGTCCGGTCGATGCGACCTTCAAGGCAATCGAATCTCTGGTGGATTCAGGCTGCAATCTCCAGCTGTATTCCGTAAACAACATCACCAGCGGCACCGATGCCCAGGGCGAAGTGACTGTGCGCCTGGAACGCGGTGGTCGGATCGTTAACGGCGTGGGTGCGGATACTGATATCATCATTGCGTCCGCCAAAGCCTACATCGAGGCCCTGAACCTGATCAGCAAGGGCGGAATTCGACAGCATCCCCAGGTTGCTGATGTGTGAGCGTTTGAATTCAGTGAGTTCCGACAGGCGAAGTGAATGATTGGATCGGAAGCAGAGCGTCAATTTTTTCTGGGAGCGGCGGGGATACGGATGTGGTATGCCCGGCAGCCACTCCCGGGTGCGGCGCCCAGTCCAGGCTTTGTGTATCCAGAGGAGGACGCAGCTCCTGAGATACCTCCAGGGCGGCCCGAGCCGGTAGCCCGTCGGGCAAGTGGTTCGGTCCGCGTTGGCACGGAGAAGCCGACTGCTCCGGATCGCACCGAAGGCGTTGCCCGAATAGCCGATTTGCAGGCATTGATGGTCGGTAAGGCTGGCGTTCCGGAAAAGGCGCCGCCGCAGTCCCCCGCAACGCCCTCTTTGCCGGAGGCGCCAACCGAAGCTCCGAACTCAGAGTTGTCTGAGGAAGTGTCGGCGCGACCGTCCCGAATCCCAACCGTGAGCGCCAATCTCATGATCTGGGCGGGGAGCAATGTGGTTCTTATCGGAGGCATGTCCGAGGATGCCAGCGGTCGTCTGCAGGAGAGCCTTGCGATGAATATTCTCAAGAGCTTGGGAGAGCAAAAGCCCCGGGTTCTGGGCCGGGTGATCTGGCCCATCTTCAACAATCTGCTGGTCCCCGGGAACTCCGGCCATGACCTTGTTGAGGTGATTCGCCACATTCTGTCAGGTCTGGAGCGTAAGCCTGTTGTTGTTCTGCAGGCCGGAGAGGATTCGGAGCAGGGCTGGTTGGAAGCAGCTCTCGGCCGTGATGCGACAGTTCGGTTTCCGCACACCCTCGCGGAGATTGCCGGTAACCCGACGCTCAAGCGATCCCTGTGGCAACAAATACGGCCTATGGTCGCCCGTTAATGCCCTATCCGGAAGCCTACCAAAAAGTTCTGAACGCCGATCTGCTCATGCGTCCTCTTGTGCCTGAGGATGTGCCGGCAGTGCTTGATATAGAGCGCCAGGGGTATTCCCATCCCTGGAGTGAATCGGTGTTTCTGGATTGTTTCAAGGACAACTATCGGGTCTGGGGTGCCTGCCATGGCGGCGATCTTGTTGGCTACGCTGTCCTGGCTTACATCGTTGATGAAGCGCATTTGCTGAACATCTGCGTGCATCCGAGAGCCCGCGGCGAGGGCGTGGGACGCTATCTCCTGAGGTACGTTCTGGCAACCGCAGCCCATGAGGGGATGTCCCAGCTGTTGCTCGAGGTCAGGGTCAGCAATCATGCCGCTATCGCGTTGTACCAGGATGAGGGTTTTCGCGAAATCGGTCTGCGCCCCGGGTATTATCCGGCCGCCAATGGACGGGAGGATGCACGCGTTATGATGCGTGCTCTCGGCCAGTGAGTGCTCAAGAGCGAGTTAGCGTCACAGAGGCATAGGGCCTATAATGGCCGCCTTTTCCAGAACATCAGATTCAGGTTGCTTTTCGATTATGTCTAACCTTTCCCAGGAAGTGGCCAAGCGCCGCACCTTTGCCATTATTTCGCACCCGGATGCCGGTAAGACTACGATTACCGAGAAGGTGCTGTTATTCGGCCAGGCCATTCAGAAGGCTGGTACCGTCAAGGGAAAGAAATCCGGTCAGCATGCCAAGTCTGACTGGATGGAAATGGAAAAAGAGCGGGGTATCTCGGTTACCACCTCCGTAATGCAGTTCCCCTATGGTGGCAAGCTGGTGAACCTGCTGGATACGCCGGGCCACGAGGATTTCTCCGAGGATACCTACCGGACCCTGACAGCGGTCGACTCCTGCCTGATGGTGATTGACAGCGCCAAGGGTGTCGAGGAGCGAACCATCAAGCTGATGGAAGTTACCCGCTTGCGGGATACCCCCATTCTCACCTTCATGAACAAGCTGGACCGGGATACCCGGGATCCAGTGGAGCTGATGGATGAGGTTGAAGAGGTCCTGAAGATCGCCTGCGCGCCGATCACCTGGCCTATTGGTATGGGCAAGAGCTTCAAGGGTGTGTATCACCTGCTGCGGGATGAAGTCATCCTCTATCAGTCCGGTCAGGGACACATGATTCAGGACAAGCGAATTATCTCGGGGCTCGATAACCCGGAGCTGGACGAGGCGATTGGCGCCTATGCTGACGACCTGCGCGATGAGATTGAGCTTGTAAAGGGCGCTTCCCACGAATTCGATCAGGAAGCCTTTCTTGCTGGCGAGTTGACGCCGGTGTTCTTTGGTACCGCACTGGGCAATTTCGGTGTCGACCACATGCTGGATGGCCTGGTGGAGTGGGCTCCGGCGCCACAGCCCCGAGAAACCGACCAGAGACTGGTCCAGCCTGCAGAGGACGCCTTTTCGGGTTTCGTCTTCAAGATCCAGGCAAACATGGACCCGCAACACCGCGATCGCGTTGCGTTCCTCCGGATCGTCTCCGGCAGTTACAACCAGGGCATGAAGGCACGTCATGTTCGTATTGGCAAAGAGGTCCGCTTTTCAGACGCACTGACCTTTATGGCCGGGGACCGTGAGCACGCCGAGCAGGCCTTTGCTGGCGATATCATTGGCTTGCACAACCACGGGACCATTCAGTTGGGGGATACCTTCACTGCGGGTGAGGATATGAAATTCACCGGCATCCCTAACTTCGCTCCGGAACTCTTCCGCCGGATTCGCCTGAAAGACCCGCTTAAGGCCAAGCAGCTTCAGAAAGGCCTGATCCAAATGTCAGAGGAAGGGGCTGTTCAGGTGTTCAGGCCTCTGCGTAACAACGACCTGATTGTCGGGGCCGTGGGTGTTCTGCAGTTCGACGTGGTGGTCAGTCGCCTGAAAAGTGAGTACAAGGTAGAGGCGATTTATGAGCCGATCAACGTAGCCACAGCTCGCTGGGTGACCTGCAGCGATGAGCGCAAGTTGGACGAGTTCCAGCGCAAGAACAACGACAACCTGGCTCTTGATGGCAGTGACCGGCTCGCCTACATCGCTCCGACCATGGTAAACCTGAATCTGGCTCAGGAAAGGTATCCGGACATCCAGTTCCACAAGACCCGGGAGCATTAAACGTTCCGGGCGGAGGTGACCGTGCAGCTGATCGACGCCCATTGCCATTTTGATTTCCCTCAGTTCGATGGCCGGCGCGAAGCGGAGCTCGAGCAGGCCCGATCGCTCGGACTCCGCCGACTGGTCATACCCGGTGTCCGGCGGCCAGACTGGGACAGTGTCCGTGACACAGCGCTTGCCCATAATGGCCTGTTCTACTGTCTCGGGATTCATCCCTGGTTTGTTGACGAGCATTCCGAAGAGGATCTGACGGAGCTTCGCAGGCGACTTGCGGCACGGCCCGAGCGCTGCGTCGCCCTAGGGGAGTGTGGACTCGACCGCCTCAAAGGCAGTCTTGAAGTACAATGGCCCTGGTTTGACAGCCAGGTGGCATTAGCGAACGAGTTCGGCATGCCGCTTGTGATCCATTCCGTTAAGGCCCATGACGAAGTACACAGTCTGCTCAACCGTCGGCAGTGGACGGGACGGGCCCTGATTCACGGCTTCAGTGGCAGTTTTCAGCAGGGCGAAAAGCTGGTCGATCTGGGGTGCTTCATCGGCGTGGGAGGCGTAATTACTCACCCCCGGGCCCGAAAGACCCGCGATGCAATCGCAAAGTTGCCACTGGAGGCGCTGGTGCTTGAGACGGATGCGCCGGACATGGCGCCGGAGGGTGTACCGCAGGGGCAGAATTCTCCCCGGTATTTGCCGGATATTCTGAAGGCGCTTGCAGAGATTCGTGGCGATACGCCAGAGCAGCTGGCGCCGGTGTTGCTGGATAATGTGTCCCGGCTTTATGGTTGGTCCGGCGCGGATATAGGGGAATAACGAAACGAGCCGACACAGGGTTGGCTTTCCCGGGTGGTTCGAGTATACTTCGCGCCCTGGCTTTTCAAGGCGATGTCATTATCTCAGCCCCGAATGATGGCAGCGCAACACAGGTATGGAACCTCCTCCGGATGCCTTGCATTTACCGGTGGTGGTTTTTAACGTTTCTTATATAGCGTTCAAGGCGGAATCAATGAAGACTCTGAGTGCGAAACCAGAAACAGTAAAACGTGACTGGTACGTTGTAGACGCAGCCGGCAAGACGCTGGGTCGTCTGTCAACCGAAATCGCCCTACGTCTGCGGGGCAAGCATAAGCCTGAGTACACCCCTCACGTAGACACTGGCGATTACATTGTTGTGATCAACGCGAGCCAGGTGCGGGTTACCGGCAAGAAGGCATCTGACAAGATGTACTACAGTCATACCGGCTTTCCGGGTGGAATCAAGTCCATCAACTTCGAGAAGCTGGTCGACAAGGCTCCCGAGCAAATCATTCAGAAGTCTGTCAAAGGCATGCTTCCGAAAGGCCCGCTCGGTCGCGCCATGTTCAAGAAGCTGAAAATCTATGCCGGCGCTGAGCATCCTCACGCAGCCCAGCAGCCCAAAGAACTCGACATTTAACGGAAGGCGGATATGTCTGTAGCACAAAATTACGGTACTGGTCGCCGCAAGACATCCACGGCTCGGGTTTTTATCAAGCCGGGAAGCGGTAACATTTCTATCAATGGTCGCTCAATCGAAGATTTCTTCGGTCGTGACACCCTGCGCATGATCGTTCGTCAGCCGCTGGTTGTTGCCGAGTCTACCGATCGTTTTGATATCCAAATCACCGTTAAGGGTGGTGGTATCAGTGGTCAGGCCGGCGCTATTCGCCACGGTCTGACTCGTGCCCTGATGGATTACGACGAAACTCTGCGTCCGGCACTGCGCAAAGCGGGTTACGTTACCCGTGACGCGCGTGAAGTCGAGCGTAAGAAAGTGGGTCTGCGCAAGGCGCGTAAGCGTCCTCAGTACTCCAAGCGTTAATTTCGCTGGAACAGATCCTGGAAAACCCGGCCCTTTTTGGTCGGGTTTTTTTATGTTCGGACGATTTGTCAGCAAATTGATCTGGAACAGTGATGAGGCGCCAGCGCCGGCTTTCCGACTTGTAAGGCCAAGGTAATTTCATTACCATTTGGGCGCTTATATTTTTGGGTTGTGAAGTCCTTTAAGATGCACATCGCCGGCGGTTTTGCGGGCTGTGACATCGCCTGATGGGAGAAAACCATAATGAGTAATGGCGACGTGAGCCAAGGCCGGCGCCGGTTTCTGATCGGTGCCACGTCTGTGGTGGGTGGAGTCGGCGTCGTCGGTGCGGCCGTTCCTTTCGTGGCATCCTGGAATCCCAGTGCCAAAGCGGAAGCAGCGGGTGCACCGGTAACCGTCAATGTCAGCAAGATTGAACCGGGTCAGCAGATTACGGTCGAGTGGCGAGGTAAGCCGGTCTGGATCATTCGCCGTACCGAAGAGATGCAGGCGAATATCGAGAAGCTCAACGACCGGGTGAAAGATCCCCAGTCAGAAGCGCCTCAGCAGCCACCGTATATTGATGGCATCCTGCGTTCCCTGAAGCCGGAGTTTGCCGTGCTTGTAGGGTTGTGTACCCATCTTGGCTGTGTTCCGTCCTACCGTCCGGAAGTTGCTCCGGCGGATCTCGGTGATGAGTGGCTGGGTGGTCTTTTCTGCCCGTGTCACGGTTCCCGATATGACATGGCCGGAAGGGTCTATGAGGCGCAGCCTGCTCCCCTGAACCTTGAGGTGCCGCCTTATCGTTTTGACGACGATTCGACCCTCACGATTGGTCTTGATCCGGAGGCAGCGTAATGCAAAAGCTGATTAACTGGGTAGACGAGCGTCTGCCAATCGTAGATGCCTGGAACAAGCATCTTGGAAAGTATTACGCGCCGAAGAACTTCAACGTGTGGTACTTCTTTGGTTCCCTTGCCATGCTGGTCCTCGTGAACCAGCTGGTTACCGGGATCTGGCTGACCATGAGCTACAACCCGTCCGGCGAAGGCGCGTTTGCGTCTGTCGAGTACATCATGCGTGATGTCGAGTGGGGCTGGTTGCTCCGTTATCTGCATTCTACCGGTGCTTCGGCATTCTTCGTTGTGGTCTATCTCCACATGTTCCGGGGGCTGATGTATGGCTCCTATCAGAAGCCGCGTGAACTCATCTGGATCTTCGGTATGTTGATCTACCTGATCCTGATGGCTGAGGCGTTCATGGGTTATCTGCTGCCTTGGGGCCAGATGTCCTACTGGGGTGCCCAGGTTATTGTAAACCTCTTCGGTGCTATTCCGGTCATCGGTGAAGATCTGTCACTGTGGATCCGTGGCGATTACCTGATTTCCGGCATTACCCTGAACCGCTTCTTTGCGTTGCATGTGGTAGCCCTGCCGATCGTTCTCCTTGGTCTGGTTGTGCTTCACATTCTGGCACTGCACGAAGTGGGCTCAAACAACCCTGACGGTATCGATATCAAGAAGAACAAGGACGAAAACGGTATTCCGAAAGATGGTATCCCGTTCCACCCTTATTACACTGTGCATGACCTTCTGGGCGTCGGTGTATTCTTCTTTATCTTCTTCATCGTCGTGTTCTTCTTCCCGGAAGGCGGCGGGCTGTTCATTGAAAAGCCGAACTTCGAGCCAGCTAACCCGCTCAAGACGCCCGATCACATCGCGCCGGTCTGGTACTTCACGCCTTTCTACGCAATGTTGCGTGCGGTAACGATTGACCTGTTCGGTCTGGATGCCAAGTTCTGGGGTGTTGTCGTGATGGGCGCAGCGATCGCCATTCTGTTTGTGCTGCCATGGCTCGACAAGAGCCCCGTACGCTCAATGCGGTACAAGGGCTGGCTGAGTCGCATTGCCCTGGCCATTTTCGCAGTCAGTTTCGTGGTGCTTGGCTATCTCGGCCTGGTACCGGCGACTGAAGGCCGCACCATGGTTGCCCAGGTTCTGACGGTGCTGTACTTCCTCTACTTCATCCTTATGCCGTTCTATACGCGTATGGAGAAAACCAAGCCAGTTCCAGAGAGGGTGACAGGATAATGAGAAAGCTGATTTTTGGTCTTTTCATCGCGGTCCTGCCGGCACTCGGGCTGGCAGCGGGTTCAACCGTGCCGCTGGACAGCTTCGAGTCAGATCACTCTGACAAAGCCTCTCTGCAGCGTGGTGCAGCTCTGTTTACCAACTACTGCATGGGTTGCCATTCCATGGAGTACGCTCGATACAAGCGCGTGGCTGATGATCTGGAGATTCCCGATGAGCTGTACGAGGAAAACCTGATCTTCACTGGCGCCAAGATTGGCGAGTTGATGAAGAACTCCATGAGCAAGGACATGGCTGCCGATTGGTTTGGTGCGCCGCCACCGGACCTCACGCTGGAAACGCGTTTGCGGGGCGAAGCGTGGGTGTATTCCTACCTGCGTGGCTTCTACAAGGATGAGTCCCGACCGCTGGGCGTGAACAACGTGGTGTTCCCGGCCGTGGGTATGCCTCACGTTCTGGTGGGGATGCAGGGGCTGTGTGCCGTTGAGCCCAACATCGGGACTCCGGCCAGCGTTGAGCCCTTGAGTGGCAACATCAACAACGCCGACGTATGCCCGGAGTACGCCATCGAAGGCAGCATGTCTGGACCGGAATTCGACCAGGCCATGTACGATCTGACCAACTTCATGTCTTACATGGGTGATCCGGTCAAGCTTGAGCGTGAGCGTCTGGGGATCTTTGTCCTGATCTTCGTGGCCATCTTCTTCGTGTTCGCCTACATGCTCAATCGTGAGTACTGGAAGGACGTACACTGAGAAATAGGGTATAATCCCGTCCCCTGAGTTCCAGCGGGCATAACCGGCCCGCTGGATTTTTGCGTTTTTCAGGATCATTTCGGTTTGTTTACTCGTGAGGTAGTTCTATGGGCGTTGTGACCAAGCGGTCATCAATGACGTTTTTCTCGGATCCGGCCAGCCATTACAGTCACAGGGTGCGCATTGTTCTGGCAGAGAAGGGTGTTACCGTCGATATCGTTGATGTGGATCCGGACAATCCGCCGGCTGAGCTGGCCGACCTGAACCCGTACAACGCCCTGCCGACACTGGTGGATCGTGATCTGGTTCTTTATGAGCCCAATATCATGATGGAGTACCTGGACGAGCGGTTCCCGCACCCGCCCTTGTTGCCGGTGTATCCGGTTGCCCGTGCCAATAGCCGCCTGATGATTCATCGGATTCAGAAGGACTGGTGTGGCCTGGTGGACCAGATCCTGGCGCAGCCGAACGCCAAAGCGTCTGAAACGGCGCGCAAAGAGCTGAAAGAAAGCCTGTTGGCGACGGCGCCGCTGTTCGGGGAGATGCCGTTCTTCCTGTCTGAAGAGTTCACCATCGTGGATTGCTGTATTGCCCCGATCCTGTGGCGCCTTCCGGCCCTCGGTATCGAGCTGAACGAAAAGCAGGCCAAGCCACTGCAGAAGTACATGGAGAGCATCTTCAGTCGGGAAGGGTTCAAGGCAAGCCTGTCCGACCTGGAAGAAGACATTCGCAGCTGATTTGGTAACGTTCCGCTGGCCGGAGCAGGAGAGTGGCAGTGGCTGAGAGTAAAAACACTATGACGTCCAGCCGCCCGTACCTGGTACGAGCATTCAATGAATGGATTCTGGACAATGACTGCACTCCATACATCGTGGTGGATGCAGGCATTCAGGGTGTACAGGTGCCGACCGAGCATGTCGCCAATGGGCAGATTGTTCTGAATATCAGTCCGGGAGCGGTCCGTGGTCTGGTTATCGGTAACGGTGCACTCGAGTTCAGTGCCCGTTTCGGTGGCGTCCCCATGCAGGTTTTCATTCCGCTGCAGGCGGTTATGGCAATCTACGCCAAGGAGAACGGTGAGGGCATGGTGTTCGGCAGTGAGCCAGGCTCTCCGGATCCGGATGGCACTTCCCGTGAGCGTGAGGGCGAGCAGTCTGCATCCGGGCAGGAGGATCGCCCTTCGGGCAGGCCAACTCTCAAAGTGGTGAAATAAACCGCACCCCGTAGTCTTGAAATAGCCAGCTTATGCTGGCTTTTTTTATCCGCCAAAAATCTTGGCGTCGATCAGCCCGCAGAGGGCATTGATGATGAGGAGAAGTAACGGCGTTGCCTCTGTGGGGCTGAGGTTATTCAGCGCAATTTCGTGATCTTCCGGATGCAGGAGCGATGTTATGTCGGATTTCTCCCTGGCGCTAAGGACCACAACGCTCATCTCCCGGTCATGGGCGACCTGGATCGCCTGGATCAGGTTTGCCTTGTGGCCATCGTCCACGATTACGAAAAGAAGATCTCCGGGTTTGCCAATGGCCCTGACCTGGCGGGAAAAAGTGTCGTTGAAGCGATTATCCCGGCAAATCGCGGAATAGGTTGTCGCATCGGCGCCAAGATTGATGGCCGGTAGTGCAGGGCGGTCCTGGTCGAACCGGTTAAGAAGGGCGGTGCAGAAGTACTGGGCCAGAATATTGGCATTGCCGTTGGCGCAGGTAATGATTTTCCCATCCTGGAGCAGCGTTCCCACAAAGGCATTGGCAGCCTCTTCAATGTCGGGGCCAACGGTGCTGGCGGTCTGTGCGGTATGCTCCATATGGCTGGCGAACCACTGATTGATCTGGTGTTCGGTATCGGTCATTTTCAGTATCACTATCCTGCCAGAATTGCGTTCCTGATCCATTGTACCCGGTATTTTTTAACGGTACCCGGGCTGATGGCAACCACATCAATCCGCGAGACGCTGTTCCAGAGCCCATGGCGGTGCAAATAAAAGGAAACGGCACGGATCAGGCGTTTCTGTTTGGGGTAATTGATCGAACTTGCAGGGTCAACAAGACTGCCCGTCCCCCGATAACGGACCTCAAAGAACACGAGGGTCTCGCCATCCTGGCCGACGATGTCGATTTCGCCGCCGCGATTGTAGACATTGCGCTCTAGAATCCGGACGCCTCGACTGGCGAGGTATCGGGCTGCGACGCCTTCAAAATGGTTGCCCGTGGTTTTGGTGCCATCCATGGCAGCTGGTCTGCTCCTGTCGTGTTACTCGCTAATGGGGGCCGTTTCCTGGTTCGTGACTTCTGGCTCGCTCTCTTCGGTCACCGGGTCGGGGATGAGCTCAGGAACCCCATTGCGGAACTGCGCCCAGAGCTGTTCCCGGTGAATGCTGCCTTCGGCTGTCATGGTCAGGATTCCGGTCTGCCCGGAGATCGAGGCGCTTTCAACCTGTCTCAACAGGGGCAGGCGTTTGCTCAGGTGCCACGCATCGGCGCCCATGGCGAACAGGCGCCCGGGTTGGCCACGGGTACCGGAAAGGTTCTCTGTAGCCCGGGTTCGAAGTTCGTTGTCGTCTCCCAGCACCCAGGGAATGTCGGTGAAAATAACCCCGTTCAGGTCACGGTCCCGGGAGGGTGCGGGTGTGCCCTCGTAGATGATGGATGGCGAATAAACGGGCAGGTCACCACCGAAATAAAAGGCGAACAGAGGCTTGAACTGCCGCGCAACGGTGGGCTCTGCCACCATGACGATGGCGTCGGCGTCCTGCCGGCGCCTCGGCTCGAACTCGACATCCATGCCGATGGTCCGCTCAACCTGAATGGCCCTGTCCCGGGAAACGGTGATGCCCAGAAGGTCGGCCGTTACCGCCCGAAGATTGTCCTCCCGGTAGAAGCGCTCGATATCCAGTGCAACCCCTTCGTTGGAGGCCATTCGCTTCAATAACGCGGCCTCAACCCGATCGCCCCATTCGCCACCGGGGATAAGAACCAGAACCTGGCGCAGTTGTTCTGCGGCAAGTCGGTCGGCAATCTGTCGGGCCTCATCTTCGGCGGAAAGCCCGAATTGATACAGCCCGTCAGCAGGCCGGGTATCGGCTGGCAGATAGTTTAGCCCGAGCGCAGGCACCGGCAGCGTATTCATTGAGCCAAGCCCCGCAAGCGCTTCCTTTTCGAGGGGGCCGACAATCAGGTCGATATCCTGTTCGGACAGCTGCTTGTAAAGATCGGCGAACGCTGTGCCGGCGGTGTTGAAAATGCGAATGTCTGTTTCGCCCCGGTCGGCAGAGTCATCAAGGTAGTAGGCCGCCAGAAAGCCGTCCCGGATTGCCTTGCCTGCCGTTGCCAGCGGCCCCTCGAGGGGAAGGGCAAGTGCGATTTTTTCGGGGCGACTTTCGGCCAGCGTCGCGATCAGTCGCAATTCCGCAGGCAGAACCTGAGCGGCCGGATGACCCGGCCAATTGTTTTGCCAGTTGCGGATGATTCGTCCCTGCTCGTCAATGCCGGCGTCCGGTGTTCTGACAAGGCTGGCCAATTCCAGCCAGCCCTGGGCTTCATAGCCGATGGCCTCGGCAGACGCCGAGCTCAGGTCGCTCTCAGAGACCTGTTCCAACATGGACCAGATCCGGTTGTGAATCTGTTGCGCATCCGCCGTGTTATCCGTTTGCGCCAGCAGAATCAGGGTCATTGCCGCGGGTATGGGCTCGCCGGCGAGGCTGTATGTGTCCGTCTGCAGGTTGGCCGCCCGGGTGATCAGGTCAGCCGGGTAGTCGATAAAGGTAGACGGAGCGAGTTCGCCGGCGATTGCTTTTGCCCAGGACTCATCCCCAAGGGCTGTGGCGCTCGCCATGGCCAGCAGCAGTTTTTGATTGCCAAGCCCGGAGGCGGGTTGCGCGAGCTGCCGACTTTGCAGTAGCGTTCTGGCCGCTTCGTGATTGCCCTGATCCTGGAACCTGCTGGCGATCCGAAGCAGATAGGCCTGTGCGGTTTCGGTGTTGTCCTCGTTGCTCGCCAGTTCCAGGGCCTGGTCGGCAGTTTGTGCAACGTGGGTTTCGAGGTTCACGGTGGCGCAACCAGCCGACAAAAGGGCGGCAGTAAATACGCTGGCCAGGGCTCGTTGATGAATGCGGATCTTTATCATGGCAGGCTCGACATACTCCGGATGATTGGGCTTGTAGCGCCAGATTAACGGTGGCAAGTTTAACAGCTCCGGGGTTAATTCACATGACGTAACTGTCACGGTCCCGGGCTCCCCATGAGAGAGGCAAAAGCTTTGAAAGATGAAGTTAGCGATTTCACATCGTCAGACAGCCGCAAGGGTGAATTGAAAGGAACGCTCTATGTTGTTGCCACACCCATCGGCAATCTCGACGATCTGTCTCCGCGGGCGGCCCGGACACTGGCCAGTGTGGATGTGGTGGCAGCAGAGGATACGCGCCACAGCGGGCGGTTGTTGAGCCATTTAGGTATCCAGAAGCGCATGGTCGCGTTGCACGATCATAATGAAAAGGATCGCACCGCCGGGATCCTGACTGAGCTGCAGGCCGGACGTGATGTGGCTCTGATCTCCGATGCGGGTACGCCGCTGATTTCAGATCCCGGTTATGTGTTGGTGCGCGAGGCCCGGGCTGCAGGCCATCGAGTCAGCCCGATCCCCGGGCCCTGTGCTCTGGTGGTGGCATTGAGTGTCGCCGGTCTGCCGACGGATCGATTCCTGTACGTGGGATTTTTACCTGCAAAGCGCTCTGGCCGCAGGGCCAGTCTCGAGGTGCTGAGCAGTGAAGTGGCGACTCTGGTCTTCTATGAGTCGCCCCATCGGATTATGGAATCGGTACGCGATATTGCCGACGTGCTGGGGTCGGATCGTGAGATTGTGCTGGGTCGCGAAATAACCAAGACCTTCGAAACCTTCTACTCTGGCTCGGTGGCCGACGTTCTGGCTGAGTTGGAGCGGGACCCTCATGGAAACCGCGGTGAGTTCGTAGTGATGGTTCGCGGCGCAGCGGCTCAGGCCGGTAGTGAAGAGGCCGCTACCATGGATGTAGACCGTATGCTTCGTGTTTTGCTTGCGGAGCTGCCGGTCAAAAAGGTCGCCAAAATGGCTTCAGAGCTGACCGGGCTATCGAAAAACGAGCTTTATCAAAGGGCCTTGGCATTAAAGGATGGTTGAATTCAGGGGCAGTTTCTCTTGCAAGGCCATAGGTGCAGGAGTATTGTCTCGCCCGAGCTCGCCAGACAGTCGCCGCCGGTTTTCCGGGGGAGGAAAGTCCGGGCTCCACAGGGCAAGGTGCCAGGTAACGCCTGGGCGGCGCGAGCCGACGGAAAGTGCAACAGAAAGTATACCGCCTAAGCGCCTTCGGGCGCCGGTAAGGGTGAAATGGTGCGGTAAGAGCGCACCGCGTGGCTGGCAACAGTCCACGGCGATGGTAAACCCCACCTGGAGCAAGACCAAATAGGAATCCAATAGCGTGGCCCGCGCTGGATTCGGGTAGGTTGCTTGAGGCCTGTGGTGACGCAGGCCCTAGATGAATGACTGTCCAAGACAGAACCCGGCTTATCGGCGAGCTCGTTTTTTCCCTTCGTGTGACGTCTGTCATTCTCAGTAGGCGTTCTTTATAGCCAAAAAATCTTAAACCTCACTTGCAGTCTTCAGACTTTTTTGCAGGTATTTGATTTTACTTCTTTTCTTTTCCGTAATCTCACGATTTCATCGAATCCAGCCCTGTAACCTCTTGTCGTTAAAGGAAGTTTTCCAAGAGTGGCGCTGTTTGCGGCGCTTGCATTGTGTATTGCGTGTTTCTATAGTGTGCAGAAGTGGGAAAAAGTGGATTCTAGTGGTTTTTTGTGGATATCAGGCACCCAGAGACAGCGTAAATGAGCAATTTTCTTGGCAGTCATGCCATCAATATGGATGCGAAGGGTCGCCTGGCGATCCCCGCCAAGGTGCGCGAAGAGCTCGCGCAGGCCTGTGGTGGGCGCATTGTATTGACGGCAAACGCTGACGAGGAGCGGTGCCTGTTGCTTTATCCCGAGCCCGAATGGGAGGTTTTACGGCCCAAAATTGAGGCGCTTCCGAACATGAACAAAGCGGCCCGGCGTCTCCAGCGCCTGATCCTGGGTAACGCTGCGCCCATGGAGCTGGACTCTGCCGGCCGCATACTGATTCCGCCAACGCTGAGAAGCTATGCCCATCTGGAGAAGAAGCTGATGTTGATCGGGCAAGGCAAGAAACTTGAGCTCTGGAGCGAGGAGCGCTGGTTCGCCTGGCTGGATGAGTCCTCTGATGACGAAGAGATGCCGCCCGAGATGGAGGCGCTGTCCTTATGACCTCCGATCGCAATCAGGAGGCCGGGGCGGTGTACTCGCATCGCTCGGTACTCCTGGATTCGGCGGTCGACTATCTGGTTAACGACCCCGATGGCTATTACGTGGATGGCACCTTCGGACGGGGTGGTCACAGTCGCCTGATTCTGGGCCGTCTCGGAGAGTCGGGTCAGCTGCTTGGCATTGATAAGGATCCGGAAGCAATTCGCGCGGCGCGGGAGCTGGAAGCCCAGGATAGCCGCTTCCACTGTTTTCATGGTTCCTTTGCAGAGCTTGGCGCCGCGCTGGCCGGTCAGGGTTGGCAGACAGTCAATGGCGTTTTGCTGGATTTGGGCGTGTCATCGCCGCAGCTTGATGATGCCTCACGTGGCTTCAGTTTCATGCGGGATGGTCCGCTGGATATGCGCATGAACACCGAGCAATCGCCCAGTGCGGCGGAGTGGCTGGCAACGGCGGAAGAATCGGATATAGCGAATGTGATCTTCCGCTATGGCGAGGAACGGTTCTCCAGGCGCATTGCGCGGCTGCTGGTTGAGCGTCGGCAAGAGGCGCCGGTCGAGACTACTCGTCAGTTGGCGGAGCTGGTCAGCGAGGCTGTGCCCAAGAAAGAAAAGCACAAGCATCCGGCCACTCGGACGTTTCAGGCCATCCGGATTTTTATCAACCGGGAACTGGAGGATCTGGAAATCGGCCTTCAGTCTGCTGTTGACCACCTGGCACCCGGCGGGCGCCTGGTGGTGATCAGTTTTCATTCGCTGGAAGACCGGCTGGTCAAGCGATTCATGAGGGATCTGGCCCGGGGGCCGCAGCTGCCCAAGGGTGTTCCGGTAACCGCGGAACAGGAAACGTCGGACTTCCGGCTTGTTGGCAAGGCCAGCAAGGCTGGCGCTGACGAAGTAAGTGACAACGTACGTGCCCGCAGCGCAGTCATGCGGGTTCTGGAACGCACAGATACCAGAAAAAACTCGCAGGGGAGCGCGTGACCATGGGCGCGGTAGCCATTGAAGAGCCGGTAAAAACGGCAAAGCTGAACAAACAGATGGTCCGGGACGGCGTTGCAACTGCAGTCCGGATTTCAAGGCAGGTGTTTGCTGCGACGAAGCAAGGCAGAGTGCTGGTCTCGCTCGGGCTGGTTGCCGTGTTGCTGGCCTCCTCCATCGGCGTGGTGGTCAGTGCTCACGAGAACCGGGAGCTCTTTAATACCCTGTCCCAGCTTCAGTCCGAGCGCGATCGCTACCAGAGCGAGTGGAGCCAGTTGCTGCTGGAGCAAAGCGCACTGAGCGCCCACGGGCGAGTGGAGAAACTGGCGGCCGAGCGTTTCGGCATGGTGGTGCCGGGGCGTCAGGACATTGTTCTGGTACCGCTGATGTCGCCGGTTGCTGACCGATAGTCAACGAAAACAACAACGATTCAGGGTGATCGACGTGTCCGATCAGGGAAAGAAGACAACATGGGGGCAGCGTCTGGCGTCCGGGCTGGCAGCCTGGCGTTTTGGCTCCGTCGTGGGCGTCTTTCTCCTGGTCGTAGGTGTGCTTGGCTGGCGCCTGGTTGACCTTCATGTAGTCGACAACGAGTTTCTGCGCAAGCAGGGAGATGTCCGGACCATCCGGGTTGAGAGTATTGATGCCCATCGTGGTGTGATCACTGATCGTTACGACGAGCCGCTGGCCGTCAGCACTCCGGTGCAGACCATCTGGGCCAATCCTTCGGAGGCCGATCCCGCCGAGGCGCGACTGACTAACCTCGCGCGGCTTCTGGATATCAATGAGGCTTCCCTCCGGCAGCGTCTGGAAGAGTACTCCGGACGGGAGTTTATCTACCTGCGCCGAAAGGTTCAGCCGGATCTGGCCAGAAAGGTCCTGGATCTGGAGATTGATGGTGTCTACGCCCGCCAGGAGTACCGCCGATATTACCCTGCGGGCGAAGTGACCGCTCACGTTGTGGGCTTCACAGATATTGATGAGCGTGGCCAGGAAGGGATAGAACTTGCCTACAACCAGTGGTTGTCCGGCGAAACCGGCCGCAAGCGTGTTCTGAAAGACAACCGGGGTCGAGTCATCAAGGATCTGACCCTGATTCGCGATGCCAGTCCGGGCCAGAATCTCGCGCTCAGCATTGATCTGCGCCTCCAGTACCTGGCTTACCGGGAACTCAAGGCGGTGGTGGCGGCTCATAATGCCAGAGGGGGCACGCTGGTCATGCTCGACGTGGATACCGGTGAGGTCCTGGCAATGGTCAACCAGGGGTCCTACAACCCCAACGATCGCAGCCAGCTTGCCGCCGAGAATCTCCGGAACAAGGCCATTACCGATCTGTTCGAGCCCGGCTCAACCATGAAGCCGATTACCATGGCGGCCGCCCTGGAGTCCGGCACTTACTCGGTTAACAGCACCATTGATACCAATCCGGGCTTTCGCCGGTTTGGTCGTTTTACCATTCGGGACCACCGCAACTATGGCGTGATGGATATGGCCGAGATCATCGTCAAATCCAGCAACGTTGGAATCAGCCGGATTGCCACCGATCTTGGTGGTGATGTGATTCGCGATCTTTACGCCAGGCTTGGGCTTGGCCAGCCAACGGGTATCGGTTTTCCGGGCGAAGCGGTGGGGGTCTTGCCATCGCCGCCCAAGTGGCGTCCAGTGGAAGAAGCAACGCTGTCTTATGGTTATGGCATGAGTGTGAATGCTCTTCAGCTGGCCCAGGCCTATATGGTGATTGCCAACGGTGGTGTGCGGTATCCACTGAGCCTGGTTCGGCAGGATAAAAAGCCGGAGGGGCAACGGGTGCTGTCGGAGCAGGTAACCCATCAGGTTCGCGCTATGTTGCGCGAGGCAGTGTCGAGGGGAACGGGTAAACGTGCACAGCCGGGATTCTACTCGGCCGGCGGCAAGACCGGGACGGTTCATCTTGTTGGTGCCCAGGGATACGAAGACAGCCAGTACAAGGCGATTTTTGCCGGTATGGCGCCCATTGATAATCCAAGGTTGGTTACGGTTGTGGCCGTTGATGCGCCGCAGTCCGGAGAGTACTACGGTGGCGAAGTGGCGGCGCCGGTATTTTCACGGGTAATGAGTGACGCACTGCGACTGTTGAATGTGAAGCCTGAACTGGAAGTGGGAGAGGCCGAAATCGGTTCATCTGCTACCGGAGAGCGAGGGTAAGCCTATGTGCATCACATCTCTCAGCACGTTATTGCAAGGTATTGTGGCGGTGCCATCGGTCTTCGACGTGACCATTCACGGTCTGAAAACCGACAGCCGGGAAGTCGCCTCCGGCGATGCGTTTATAGCCCTGGCGGGTGCCAAAACGCCCGCTGATTTTTACGTGGACAAGGCGATCACCGCTGGCGCGACGGTCATCCTATTGGAAACCGAACAGGCCGGCGAGTGCGTAGAGCACCACGGGGCACTGATCGTACCTGTTGCCGGCCTGCGCGGTTTGGTGGGTCGAATTGCAGATCGGTTCTTTGAGTACCCCTCCCAGCGTCTTCGCCTGATCGGTGTCACCGGGACCAATGGCAAGACCTCGGTCTGCCAGTATGTGGCGCAGTTGCTGAAAGACACGGGGACCCCCTGCGGCATCCTCGGCACTCTGGGCTACGGCATGCCCGGTTCGCTTCAACCAGCAACTCACACCACGCCGGACGCGGTTCAGGTCAATCGTGTCCTGTCCCGGATCGTGAAGCAGGAGGGGCGCGCTGCCGTGATGGAGGTGTCCTCCCACGCGCTGGATCAGGGTCGGGTGGACAACATCTCCATGACCGGGGCCGTGTTTACCAATCTCACCCGGGATCATCTCGACTATCACGGCTCCATGGAAGCCTATGGTGCGGCCAAGGCACGCCTCTTCGAACGAGAGGAGCTGCACTTTTCGGTGATCAACTTTGACGATCCTTTCGGTCGGCAGCTGTTTGAACAGCTTGAAGGCAAATGTGATCGCGTGCGCTACAGCCTTCACGAGGCCCAGACAGAGCTATGGTTGCGCGAGTTCCGGCCAACCGACGACGGTTTTGAAGCGGAAGTGGATGGCGAGTGGGGGCGGTTTGTTATCGCGGTTCCCCTGATGGGCAGCTTCAACGCAAGTAATGTCCTGGCGGCGATGGCGACAGTCCTCACGCTCGGGGTTCCGGTCGATCGGCTACAGCAGGCCGTCGGCCGACTCGCGCCGCCCCCTGGCAGGCTTGAGAGATTCGATGGTGCCAATGGGGTCAGAGTGGTGGTTGATTACGCCCACACTGCCGATGCCTTGGCCAATGCCCTGGCTGCACTGCGACCTCATGTGGACGGCGAACTGATTTGTGTTTTCGGTTGCGGCGGTGACCGTGATACCGGCAAACGTCCGGACATGGCCCGGGAAGCCGAGAAGCTGGCGGACCGTGTAGTGGTCACAGACGACAATCCCCGTAGCGAACATCCTGAAGCAATTGCGCGGGATATCCTTGCCGGATTCTCGGATTCAGCAAAGGTGACGGTCATTCATGACCGGGCCGAGGCCATCCAGTCGGCGATCCGTTCTGCTACTCCGAACGACCTCGTTTTGATCGCAGGAAAAGGGCATGAGGCCTACCAGGAAATCGCCGGCCAGAAATACCCGTTCAGCGATGCTGAGCAGGTTCGCCACAACTTGAAACTCAACGGGGGTGTGGCATGATGCGCGCCTTTTCGCTGGCCGAAGCCAAGGGCTGGCTCGACGCCGAGTGCGCCTCGGGCGACCTCGGGTCAGTGGCGTTCACTGGGGTTTCTACCGACACCCGTACCCTGGAACAAGGGCAGCTGTTCGTGGCGCTTCGTGGCGAAAACTTTGATGGCCACCGGTTCTTGCAACAGGCGTTGGCCAAGGGCGCCGTTGGGCTGGTGGTCGATACGCCTGACAACAGTGTCGACCTGCCCCAGTTAGTGGTAGACGACACGTTGGATGCCCTGGCCAGGCTTGCTTTGGGCAACCGCGGAGAAAGCAAGGCCAGCATTCTTGCTATCACCGGCAGCAGCGGCAAGACCACGGTCAAGGAGATGTGTGCCGCCATTCTCTCGCAGATGGGCAAGACGCTTTCCACAAAAGGCAACCTGAATAATCACATCGGTGTTCCGCTTACCCTGTTTGGTCTTTCGCCAGAGCATCAGTATGGCGTGATCGAGCTGGGTGCCAGCGGGCTGGGTGAAATTGCCCATACGGTTGCCCTTGCGAAGCCCCGCGTTGCCATCCTCACCAATGCGGGCGAGGCCCATCTGGAAGGGTTTGGCAGCTACGAGAATATTGTGCTGGCCAAGGGTGAAATCATTGATGGCGTGGCGGCAGACGGTCTGATGGTACTGAACCGCGACGATCCGGCTTTCGAGCAGTGGCGAACGCGTGCCGGAGCCCGTCGTGTTGCCGGAGTGAGCCGTCTCGGTGCTGAAGCCGATTATCACGCGGTCCTCGAGAGCCAGGACGCTAGAACCAGAATCCTTCAGGTGAGCGGTCCGGACGGCTGGCATTGCCGGGTCACCCTGGTACTTGAGGGTGACCACAACATCACCAACATGCTGCTCGCCATCGCAGCCACCCGCGAGCTGGGCGCCAGTGATCGGGCGATTGTCGAAGGGCTGGCCAGTGTTGCGCCGGTAAAGGGGCGGCTCCAGGTTCTGAAGCTGTCACCGGAACTGACGCTGATTGACGATAGTTACAACGCCAACCCGTCGTCCATGAAGGCCGCGCTTGGAGTTCTGGCGGGGCGCGAGGGTCGGAAAGTGGCTGTGCTTGGTGCCATGGCAGAGCTTGGCGCCGAGGCCAGGACCCTGCACCGTGAGGTTGGGGAATGCGCCCGGGAGCGCGGTATTGATCGACTGATTACCGTGGGGCCCGGTTGCGAGGGTTATGCCGACGGGTTTGGAGAGTCCACGGAACTTGGGCTGAGCCACGAGCTTGCCGTCGAATCGGCCATTGGGGACAAAAACACACCATTGACAGTGCTGGTCAAGGGTTCTCGCAGTTCCGCCATGGAGCGTGTGGTGGAGGGGATTAAAGAAAAGGTGAATAACTCATGCTGCTCTGGCTGACAGAGGTTCTATCACAGTATTTCTCGGCACTGACGGTGTTTCAGTATCTGACCCTGCGGGGAATTCTGGGCACACTCACGGCGCTGCTGATTTCGCTGATCATCGGTCCGGTGATGATCCGCAAGCTGAGCCAGTACCAGATTGGCCAGGCGGTGAGAGATGACGGTCCCCAGACCCACCTCAGCAAAGCCGGCACGCCGACCATGGGGGGCGCGCTGATCCTGGTGGCCATTGGCATCAGCACGCTGCTGTGGGCCGATCTTGGTAATCGCTATGTCTGGGTTACGCTTCTGGTGACGCTTCTGTTCGGCGCCATCGGCTGGGTTGATGACTATCGCAAGGTGGTGGAGCGCAATCCGAGAGGTCTGCCGGGTCGCTGGAAATACTTCTGGCAGTCGGTCATTGGTGCCACGGCGGCCATGGTTCTGTTCTTCAGCTCGGCGCTGCCGCAGGAGACCTCTCTGTACGTGCCGTTCGTCAAACAGGTGTCCCTCACTCTTGGTCCGGTATTGTTCATCCTGCTGAGCTACTTCGTCATTGTCGGCAGCAGCAACGCGGTCAACCTGACTGACGGTCTGGACGGGCTGGCCATTATGCCAACGGTCATGGTCGCAGGCGCTCTCGGCATCTTCGCCTACCTGTCCGGGCACGCCCAGTTCGCCAACTACCTCCTGATCCCGCACCTTCCGGGCACCGGTGAGCTTATCGTTTTCTGTGGCGCCCTGGTCGGAGCCGGGCTTGGTTTCCTCTGGTTCAACACCTATCCGGCCCAGGTATTCATGGGGGATGTGGGCGCTCTCGCGCTTGGGGCAGCCCTGGGTGTGGTTGCGGTTATTGTTCGCCAGGAAATCGTCCTGTTCATCATGGGCGGTGTGTTCGTGATGGAGACCATATCGGTGATCCTGCAGGTTGCATCCTTCCGGCTGACCGGTCGGCGGATCTTCCGCATGGCGCCGCTGCATCATCACTTCGAATTGAAAGGCTGGCCGGAGCCGAGGGTGATCGTACGGTTCTGGGTGATCACCGTTGTTCTGGTCCTGATTGGCATTGCCAGTCTGAAACTGAGATAGGAAAGCACAGCAACTATGAGTGTCATTGTTTCGGATCGTCGCACACTGGTCGTAGGGCTCGGTAAAACCGGGCTTTCCTGCGTGCGCTATCTGTCCGAACAGGGACGGGACGTCACTGTGGCCGACAGCCGTGCGGTCCCGCCCGGTCTTGAGCAGCTGAGAGCAGGCTGGCCGGATGTTCCTGTGCACCTGGGGACCTTTGACAAAGAACTGTTTGCCGGCTTCAACGAGCTGGTGGTAAGCCCGGGCATCGCCATTTCGGAGCCTGCCATTGCCGCTGCTGCGGGCCAGGGCGCCAGAATCCGCGGCGACATTGATCTGTTTGCCGAGGCTGCCGATGCGCCCATTGTGGCCATTACCGGTTCAAATGGTAAAACCACGGTCACCACCCTGGTGGGTGAAATGGCAAAGGCCGCCGGCCGGAAGGTCGCTGTCGGCGGTAACATTGGCACCCCGGCCCTCGATCTTCTGGGTCAGGGCGCAGACCTGTATGTACTCGAGCTGTCGAGTTTCCAGCTCGAGACTACGGACGAACTGAACGCCCTGGCGGCGACGGTACTTAACGTCAGCGACGATCACATGGATCGTTACCCGAACAAGATGGCTTATTTTCAGGCCAAACAGCGGATTTTCCGGGGCTGCAAGAACGCCATTGTCAATCTGGACGATGCGCTGAGCACTCCCATGGCGAGGGACAACCTCAGGTTCCTGTGTTTCGGCTTCCACCGGGTGAATCCCGAGACCTTCAGTACCCGGGACGATGACCAGGGTACCTGGATTACCTTTGGTTTCGACAACCTTCTGTTGGCCAGTGAACTGAAACTGATGGGGCATCACAATATAAGCAATGTGATGGCTGCGCTGGCATTGGGCCATGCCGCTGGTCTGCCCATGGATGTCATGCTCAAGGTTGCCCGGGAATTCCCGGGCCTGCCGCATCGATGCGAGTTTGTTCGCCGTGTGAACGATGTGGATTTCATTAACGATTCCAAGGGCACCAATGTCGGCGCCACTTTAGCCGCCATTGAAAGCCTTGCACCCGCCAATGGCAAAGTCGTTTTGATTGCTGGCGGTGATGGCAAAGGGGCTGATTTCACTGCACTGGAAGCCCCCATTGCGCTCTATTGTCGGGCGGTGCTGCTGATTGGCCGTGATGCATCGGCGATCGCCGATGTGCTGGGAAGCGGCATTCCGGTTTATCGGATGGACAGCCTCGCCGAGGCGGTCTCTCGCTCCGCAGAACTGGCGGCGCCCGGGGATCGGGTCCTGCTTTCGCCGGCCTGCGCGAGCTTTGATATGTTCCGTGATTATCTTGATCGCGGTGACCAGTTCCGATCTCTGGTGGAGGGCCTGTGATGCACGCAGATCTTTCCCTGCAGAACCGGAATCAATGGCTGGGCGAGGTCCAACCGCTGCCGATGCTGGTGATCAGTTCGGTCGCCTTGCTGGTGCTCGGGGTTGTCATGATTTCCTCGGCGTCCATGGATATGGCCGCTGAGACCATGGGCAACAGTTACCACTATGTGATTCGCCAGCTGATGTTTGCCGGTCTTGGCTGCCTGCTGGCGCTGGTCGCCGTGAACGTTCCGGTGGCCTGGTGGGAGCGCAGTGGCTGGTTGCTCCTGGGCATCGGTCTGCTGGCCCTTGTTCTGGTGCTTACGCCGCTGGGGCGTACCGTTAACGGCTCCACTCGCTGGATTCCGTTTGGGCTGTTTAATGTCCAGGTTTCGGAAGTGGCGAAGCTCTGCCTGATTGCCTATCTGGCCGGCTACGTGGTCCGTCGCCGGGATGAATTGCTCAATACCTGGCCTGGCTTCCTCAAACCGCTGGTGGTTCTTGGTCTGGCATCGGTGCTGCTGGTTATTCAGCCGGATTTCGGTGCCACGGTGGTGCTGGTGACGGCCGCGGCGGGCATGATTTTCCTGAGCGGTGTGCGGCTTAGCCGGTTTGTACCTTTGATCGGTACGCTGGTGGTTTTGGGTGCCATTCTGATCGTTACCCAGCCCTATCGGCTGAAACGGGTTGTCAGTTACCTCGACCCCTGGAAAGACCAGTTCGACAGCGGATACCAGTTGACCCAGTCGCTGATTGCCTTCGGTCGGGGAGACTGGGGCGGTGTCGGCCTGGGCAATTCCATCCAGAAGCTGTTCTACCTGCCAGAGGCACACACCGACTTCATCTTTGCCATTATCGCGGAAGAGTTCGGACTCCTCGGATCGCTGCTGGTACTCAGCCTGTTCACCCTGCTGGTAGTGACCGGTTTTGTCATTGCCCGCCGGGCAGAGAAAGCGGATATGCCGTTCGGCGCCTGTTTTGCCTATGGTCTGACCCTGCTGATCGGCCTGCAGGCGGGCATCAACATGGCGGTCAGTACCGGCCTGTTGCCGACCAAGGGGCTGACCCTGCCGTTGGTCAGTTACGGCGGATCCAGCCTGATGATCACCTGTATCTGCATTGGCATTCTGGCTCGGGTGGAAATGGAACGGCTTGATCAGGAAAAACTGGCCCGGGAAAAGACCGGCCCGAAGACGCGGGGAGGTGCGGTGTATGACTGAGCAGCGCCGCTTCCTGATGATGGCCGGTGGCACCGGAGGCCATGTGTTCCCGGCCCTCGCAACGGCTAGGGCACTTGAAGCCCGTGGTCACCAGGTTTACTGGCTCGGTGCCAGTGGTGGTATGGAACAGAGGCTGATCGGCGAAACCGATATTCCGCTGTCACTGATTCACATTTCCGGTTTGCGCGGCAAGGGCAAACTGGCCCTGGTGCTGGCCCCGTTCCGCCTGATGCGCGCACTCGGTGAGGCGTTCACCATCCTGCGCCGGATTCGCCCGGACTGTGTCGTCGGTATGGGAGGGTTTGTCACCGGGCCAGGTGGTGTGGCCGCCTGGTTGAACCGCACACCCCTGGTGATTCATGAACAGAACGCCATTGCAGGCATGACCAACCGGATTCTGGTGCGATTTGCAGAAACCGTACTGGAAGCGTTTCCCGGCAGCTTTGGGCCAAAAGTCGTTACCCGCTGTACCGGCAACCCGGTCCGGGAGGATCTCGCGAACCTGCCGGTACCCGAGCAGCGGATGGCAGGACGGGAAGGTGCCCTCAGGTTGCTGGTGGTTGGTGGCAGCCTGGGCGCCCAGGTGTTCAACGAGCAGCTGCCCGAGGCTCTGGCCATGTTGCCGGAGGCCGATCGGCCGGTGGTTCGTCACCAATGTGGTGAGCGCCATGCAGATGCAGCCCGGCAGGCCTATGAGCAACACGGGGTTGAAGCCAGCGTGGAGCCGTTTATCAAGGATATGGCAGAGGCCTATCAATGGGCCGATCTGGTGCTTTGCCGGGCCGGCGCACTCACGGTTTCCGAACTGTGTGCTGCCGGTATCGGCGCAGTACTGGTGCCATTTCCCCACGCGGTGGATGACCACCAGACGAAAAATGGCCAACAGATGGTGGCGGCGAAAGCAGCCATCCTCATCCCCCAATCGAAGATGACCCCGGCGGTGCTGGCGGAAACTCTGGGCGATCTTGCCCGGGATCGCAGCCGGGCAACAGATATGGCAAAGGCCGCTCGAACGCTGGCCCGCCCCGATGCAACGGAGAGAGTCGTGAATTACTGTCTGGAGGCCGCCAATGGCTGATGCAACCAATCCGCCCCTGGTCTATCAGGTGCCTGAAATGCGCCGGATCCGTCACATCCACTTCGTGGGGATTGGTGGTGCAGGGATGAGCGGCATCGCCGAGGTGCTCAAGAACCAGGGCTACGACGTTTCCGGGTCGGATCTGAAAGAAGGTGCGGTGACCGATCGCCTGAAAGCCATGGGCGTTGAAGTCCAGATCGGCCACCGGGAAGAAAACAGCGCCAGTGCTGATGTGGTTGTGGTTTCTTCGGCGGTATCCGCGGAAAACCCGGAAGTTGTGGCCGCACGCAGTCGTCGGGTGCCGATCGTACCCAGGGCAGAAATGCTGGCGGAAATCATGCGCTACCGTCATGGCATTGCCGTGGCCGGAACCCACGGCAAGACCACCACCACAAGCCTGATTGCATCCATTCTGGGCGAGGCGGGTCTGGACCCCACGTTTGTCATTGGCGGCAAGTTGAACAGCGCCGGTACCAACGCCCAGCTGGGCGGATCCCGTTATTTGGTGGCGGAAGCCGATGAGAGCGATGCCTCCTTCCTGCATTTGACGCCGGTGATTTCGGTGGTGACCAACATCGAAGCCGACCACATGGATACCTATGGCGGCGATGTTGAAAAACTGAAGCAGACCTTTGTGGATTTCCTGCACAACCTTCCTTTCTATGGCATCGCGGTGATGTGCGTAGACGATGGGTACGTTCAGGAAATCATTCCCCGGATTTCCCGGGCGATCATTACTTACGGCATTGACAACCCGGACGCGGACTACCGTGCCGAAGGCATCCACTCTGACGGTCTGCGCACCCACTTTGTGGTGAAGCGTCCGGCCGGGAGAAGTGATCTGACCGTCGAGCTGAAAATGCCGGGCCGACACAACGTACTGAACGCGCTGGCGGCCATTGCCGTGGCCACGGACGAAGGCGTTGACGATGACGCCATCTGCCGCGGGCTGGCTGGTTTTGCCGGTGTCGGGCGCCGGTTCCAGGTTTACGGCGATTACAAGACACCCAAGGGTACAGTAACGCTGGTAGACGATTACGGTCATCACCCCACGGAAGTGGAGGCAGTAATCCGCGCGGCACACGATGCCTGGCCGGACCGTCGCCTGGTCATGCTTTACCAGCCGCATCGGTTTACCCGGACACGAGACCTTTATGAAGACTTCGTTCGGGTCCTCTCTGAAGTGGACGCGTTGCTGCTGATGGACGTGTATTCCGCCGGCGAACCGGCGATTCCGGGTGCCGATGGTCGGGCCCTGTGTCGCAGTATTCGCCAGCGCGGGCAGGTGGAGCCGGTCTTCGTCGAGGATAACCGGGAGATCGAAGCCCTGTTGGCCAATGTTCTGAAAGATGGTGACCTGCTGATAACCCAGGGGGCCGGCGATATTGGCGGTGTGGCTTCGCGGCTGGCGGCCGCGGGAGTGATTGCGGGTGAGTGATATGCATCATAACGAAACGCAGGCCTATCAGGCAGATCCCGAACTCGTGAGGGCACTCGGACGAGTCGCTGTCTTCATGGGCGGCGATTCCGCAGAGCGGGAAGTGTCCCTGAAAAGCGGCAAGGCGGTGCTGGCAGCACTGGTATCTGCGGGCGTGGATGCCTACGCGGAGGACGTTCAAGGGTGTCTTCTGAAAACGGTCGATAATCCGCAATTTGATCGTGTCTTTATTGCCCTGCATGGCAGGGGCGGCGAGGACGGTACCTTGCAGGCCATCCTTTCGCAGGCCGGGATTCCGTATACCGGCAGTGAGGTTTTGGCCTCCGCCCTGGCCATGGACAAGCTCAAAACGAAGTACGTCTTCGAAGGTTGCGGCCTGCCGACGCCGAAGTTCCGGACCATGACCAGCGTCGACCAGGCGGACCAGATTATCGGTGAATTGCGCGCGCCACTGAGCGTGAAGCCTTCCCGGGAAGGTTCCAGTATCGGTATCCGGAAGGTGCATACCGCCGCCGAGCTGGCCGATGCATACGAAGCTGCGGCCGCGCTGGACAACCTGGTACTGGTGGAGGAATGGATCGAGGGGCCCGAGTTCACCGTCAGTCTGTTGCAGGATCAGGCGCTTCCGGCCATCGGTCTGAGTGCCAGCACTGAGCACGTTTTTTACGATTATGACGCCAAGTACCTGGCGGACGACACCCGATACCAGATTCCCTGTGGATTGGCACCCGAGGACGAAGTTCGCCTCCAGCACCTGGCTCTGGATGCGTTTCGGGTTGTTGGCTGCCGGACCTGGGGGCGGGTGGACATCATGCAGGACAGCGACGGTCAGTTCTGGCTGTTGGAAGTCAACACGGTGCCCGGAATGACCGACCACAGCCTGGTGCCCATGGCAGCGAAGGCGGCAGGCATCAGTTTCGAAGAGCTGGTGGTCCGGATACTGAAGGACACCCTGGAGGGCGCCGATGCTTGAAACACTGCTGATCCGGAGCCGGGCGACACCGTCCGAGCCCCCGCGACGCCGGGGGGCAACGTCCCTTGGTCCTGAGCGGGACCGGTTTGGAGTGTTGAAAGGTGTGCTGGCGGCCGTGCCCTGGCTTCAGGTGGGCATGGGCGCCGTGATTGTATTGTTGGCCGCGCTGGTGCCCTGGGGCACCGGAAAGGTTCTGGGGGCCATGGATCAGCAGATCCTGGCGGTGGATGTAAAAGGGGATTTCGTGGGCGACAGCCGGGTGGCTATTGAACGTGCGGCTGGCGACTGGATCGGCAAGAGCTATTTCGCCACGGACCTCTCAGAAATCAAGGAAAGCCTGGAGCGCCGGCCCTGGGTTGAGTCCGCTGCCGTGCGCCGGGTCTGGCCGGACCGGCTGGTGATCGATATCCGGGAAAAAAAGCCCCTGGCTTACTGGACCGACGGGCGCCTGGTCAGCCGGACTGGAGAATTGTTCGCGCCGTCCAACCCGGAAGTGGCGGGGCGGTTACCGAGACTCGCGGGGCCGGATGAAAGGGTGCGGGATGTGATCAATATGGCGCGGACCATGAGTGACAAGCTGGTCGCCCGGGGACTGGGATTTTCTGGCCTGGCCCTGGAGCACCGGGGCGCCTGGACCCTGCAGCTGGCCAATGGCATCGAAGTGGTGCTTGGCCGGGATCAGGTGGAGCAGCGATTCGAGCGGTTTATCACGGTTTATGAAAACCGGCTGGCAGCACGGTCGGACGAAGTCAGTCGGGTGGATGCCCGTTACACCAATGGTGTGGCGGTCAAATGGAAAGCTGTCGAGACAGCCTCCAGCCCAAAATCATAGCAACGGTTAATTCAGACCTACGGTTTGGTGGAACACATGTCATCGGTTGAAACGGAAAACATGATTGTCGGCCTCGATATCGGAACCTCCAAGGTGGTTGCGATTGTCGGCAAGCGCAAGATGGACGGCACCATCGAAGTGGTGGGCATTGGCTCTCACCCTTCCCGGGGCCTCAAGCGTGGAGTGGTGGTGAACATCGAAACCACCGTCCAGGCCATTCAGCGCGCTGTGGAAGAGGCAGAGTTGATGGCCGGTTGCCGCATTCACTCGGTGTATGCGGGCATTGCGGGCAGCCATATCAAGAGCCTGAACTCCCACGGGATCGTTGCCATCCGTGACCGTGAAGTCACCCAGGCCGACATTGACCGGGTGATTGATGCCGCCCAGGCGGTCGCGATTCCGGCAGACCAGAAGATCCTTCACATTCTGCCCCAGGAGTTCGTGATCGACAGCCAGGAAGGCATCAAGGAACCCATGGGGATGTCCGGTGTACGCCTGGAGGCAAAGGTTCACCTGGTGACCTGCGCGGTGAATGCCGCCCAGAACATCGAGAAATGCGTCAAGCGGTGTGGCCTCGAGGTGGATGACATCATCCTGGAGCAGCTGGCTTCCAGTCACGCCATCCTCACCGAAGACGAAAAGGAACTTGGGGTTTGCGTCGTCGATATCGGTGGCGGCACCACCGACATTGCCGTGTTTACCGGCGGTGCGATTCGACACACGGCGGTAATTCCGATCGCCGGCGACCAGGTCACCAACGACATTGCCATGGCACTGCGCACACCCACGCAGAACGCCGAAGAAATCAAGATCAAGTATGCCTGCGCCCTGACCCAGCTGGCCGGCGCGGATGAAACCATCAAGGTGCCCAGTGTGGGCGATCGCGCACCGCGGGATCTTTCCAGGCAGGCCCTGGCTGAGGTGGTGGAGCCGCGTTACGAGGAGCTGTTCACCCTGGTGCAGTCGGAATTGCGCCGGTCGGGGTTCGAGGATCTGATTCCGGCAGGCATCGTGATAACCGGCGGTTCGTCCACCATGGAAGGGGTGGTGGAACTGGCCGAAGAGATCTTCCACATGCCGGTAAGGCTGGCCTGTCCGCAGGCAGTTTCCGGCATGACGGAGGTAGTCAATAACCCCATCTACGCCACCGGCGTCGGGTTGTTGATTCATGGTTTCCGCCAGATGGACCTGGGGCGGGCACCGGTGCTCAAGGGTGAAGATGCACCCTCGCTGTTTGAGCGCATGAAAGCCTGGTTTACCGGTCATTTCTGACGGAACCGGGTGGGTAGTACACGAAGGTATCTCGAAAACACAATCTCGAACAAACAGCCCGGAACAAGGGCTGAAAACAGCACGAAGGAGTAGGGGAAATGTTTGAACTCGTCGATAATGTCCAGCAAAACGCTGTCATTAAAGTCGTCGGTGTAGGCGGTGGTGGCGGTAACGCCGTTCGCCATATGCTTAACAGCGACATCGAAGGTGTGGAATTTATCTGCGCCAACACAGATGCGCAGGCGCTGACCGATATGGACGCGCGCCAGATCATTCAGCTCGGTGGCAACATCACCAAGGGTCTGGGTGCCGGCGCCAATCCGGAGGTTGGTCGTCAGTCCGCCCTGGAAGATCGTGATCGCATTGCCGAGGCCATCAAGGGCGCGGACATGGTTTTCATCACCGCAGGTATGGGCGGTGGCACCGGTACCGGCGCTGCGCCGATCGTGGCGGAAGTGGCCCGTGAGCTCGGCATTCTGACCGTTGCCGTGGTCACCAAGCCGTTCATGTTCGAAGGTGGCAAGCGCATGAGCGTTGCCGAATCCGGTCTGAAAGAGCTGGAAGAAAGCGTCGACTCCCTGATCACCATCCCCAACGAGAAGTTGCTGGCCGTGATGGGCAAGAAAACCAGCCTGCTGGACGCCTTTGCCGCCGCCAATGACGTGCTTCTGGGTGCGGTTCAGGGCATCGCCGACCTGATTACCCGCAACGGTATGATCAACGTCGACTTTGCCGACGTGAAGACCGTCATGTCCGAAATGGGTATGGCGATGATGGGCACAGCTCGCGCGACCGGCGAAAACCGTGCGCGGGAAGCCGCCGAAGCGGCCGTTCGCAGCCCGCTGCTGGAAGACATCAACCTGCAGGGTGCCAAAGGTATTCTGGTCAACATCACCGCTGGTATGGACCTCAACCTGGGCGAATTCTCCGAGGTTGGCGACATTGTGCGTGAGTTTGCGTCTGATTCTGCCACGGTGGTTGTTGGTACCGTCATTGATCCGGAGATGACCGACGAACTCAAGGTAACGGTTGTTGCGACCGGTCTGGGCGGTGATCGCGAGAAGCCGACCAAGGTGGTGGACAACACCCGCACCCTGGACGGCAAAACCGATTACAACCAGCTGGATCGTCCTGCTGTTCTGCGTCGCCGGGCTGTTTCCCACGGGAACGTAGCTATCGACCAGAGCAAGGACAGCGAGGAGCAGGGTGTCGACTATCTCGATATTCCCGCATTCCTCCGTCGTCAGGCTGACTGATAATCTGGTGCAATTGTGATCCGGTTCCGGTTTGTCATCGAAATATGGAACCCGAAAACCGGTGAATACGTGCACCGATTGCCAATAGTTGCGCGCTGAATGAACATTCGGCAACAACAAATTGGTTAAATGGTATTCAGTCTTATTTTCTGATATTCTCCGGGCAGATTTTTGCCTAGAATATCGCCTTTTTGTGACGGAATTATGTACCGATGATCAGACAACGGACACTTAAAAACACCATCCGTGCCACCGGTGTTGGCTTGCACTCGGGTGAGAAGGTCTATCTGACCCTCAAGCCCGCCCCGGTGGACTCCGGTATCATCTTCCGCCGTACCGATCTGGACCCGATGGTTGAGATTCGTGCTTCTGCGGAAAATGTGGGTGAGACCATGCTGTCCACGACGCTGGTAAAAGACGGTGTCCGTGTGGCGACTGTTGAGCATTTGCTCTCGGCCATGGCTGGTCTCGGGATTGATAACTGTTTCGTCGAGCTTAGCGCCGCGGAAGTGCCCATCATGGACGGCTCTGCCGGTCCGTTTGTGTTTCTTCTGCAATCCGCCGGTATTGCCGAGCAGGATGCGGCCAAGCGTTTTATCCGCATCAAGCGTGAGGTTACGGTTGAGGAAGGCGACAAGAAAGCGACCCTGCTGCCTTTCGAGGGCTTCAAGGTCAGCTTCGGAATCGACTTTGATCACCCGGTGTTCAAAGGCCGCGCCCAGACCGCAACCGTTGATTTTTCCAGCACTTCCTTTGTCAAGGAAGTGAGCCGCGCACGGACCTTCGGGTTCATGCGTGACATCGAAAAATTGCGTGCCATGAACCTCGCCCTTGGTGGCAGTGTGGATAACGCTATCGTTGTGGATGACTACAAGATCCTCAACGAAGACGGTCTGCGCTATGACGATGAATTCGTGAAGCACAAGCTGCTTGATGCCATCGGTGACCTTTACCAGTTGGGTAACAGCCTGATTGGTGAGTTCCGCGGTATCAAATCCGGTCACGATCTGAACAACAAGCTGTTGCGCAAGCTCAGGGCAGAAGAGGATGCCTGGGAAGTGGTTACCTTTGATGATGAGGCCACTGCCCCGATTTCCTACATGAAGCCTGTGCTGGCGGCGGGTTAAAGCCGGACGCTTTAATCCCGGACGTGGCTAGCGAGTTTTTCGAGAACCTCGCGTAATGCTTTATCCTTCGTGTGCCCGGCTTCCTCTTTGAGGAGCCGGGCATTTTCTTTACTCAAGGGCTCCTTCTTGAACACCGGTTTTTCCCGGAATCGTGGTGGCGCAACCTTGACCCTCAGTTTCCAGACGAACCGGAAGAGTTCGTTCTCTCTAAGCTTTTCCATGATCTCGTGCTGGCGGAACCGGATCTGACTGGCCTTCCCGGCGGTTTCGGCTGTCAGAGCCAGTTCGCCGTCTTTGCAGCTGACAAAGCGTGTGCCCTTAACCAGATCCTGCGGTAGGGCTGCGAGAACTTCTGCCTCTGCCTGTCGGTGAAGTTCGGCCTTTGCCACTAGATCCTTGAGTACCGGGGTCTTGCCCAGCTTGTCGAAGGTCATTTTTTGCTCGCTTTTGCGTTTCATGGCGGCGTTTTTACTCGACGGCTCCGTTTACGATTGGTTACACTTCGGCACGGTTTATGCGTAGTGCCTGTATTACACTCGTTTTACATTGTGATAAATGAGTATGTCTACCGGGCGCTGCATTTTTTCAGTATGTAGCTGTTGCCAAAGGATGGCAGACCCCCTTCGGATTTTTCCGGGGCGCAACACTACAGGATGCGGTTGCGGCTCAACGATGAAACCTGATGATGATATGAACATTATTTTCGTTGGCAAACACCACGGAAAATCCCGGGTGTTGTCTATCAACAGTACGCTTGCTGTTGCGCTGCTGTTTCTGGTGCTTTCCCTGCTGGTTGCCGCGGGTTGGGCCGGTTACCAGACGGCGATTGAGCAGGTAGAGGCCAGGGAGCCCACCAACGCCGAACTGGTGGCCGAGTGGCAGCTGAAGCTGGCAGAGCAGAAGGCGGAGTTGGCCAACATTGAAGAGAACGTCCAGCAACAGGTAGATGCATTGACTCTGCGCCTGGGCGAGATTCAGGGCCGGTTATTGCGCCTGGATGCCCTGGGCCAGCGTTTTGTGGAATCCGGCCTGGTGGCCAGCGATGAATTCAACTTCGATCAGCCTGCTGCGGTGGGTGGCCCGGAGGATGCCTTGTCCGGCGATTCCTTCTCCGCGCCCGAGCTGACCCGTATGATCGAGGAGATGGAATGGCGAATCGAAGACCGTGAACAGCAACTTCGTTTGCTCGACCAGTTGGCATCCAGCAAACGGCTTGAGGACGAACTGTACCTTGAAGGTCGCCCGATAACCTGGGGTTGGCTGTCCTCCAAGTACGGCTACCGTTCCGATCCGTTTACCGGCAAGCGTACCTGGCATGCCGGGGTTGATCTGGCCGGTAAGGATGGCAGCGATATTATCTCGGTTGCGGGCGGTGTGGTGACCTATGCCGGCGAGCGCTATGGCTACGGTAACCTTGTTGAAGTCGATCATGGCGATGGTCTGATCACCCGCTATGCTCATTGCAAGACGATCAAAGTGGAAGTGGGTGATGTTGTTCAGAAGGGCCAGGTAGTCGCGCTGATGGGCAGTACCGGGCGTTCCACCGGTCCTCATGTGCATTTTGAAGTCATTCGGAATGGCAAGTCTGAAAACCCGGAAACCTACATCAAGCGTGCCAGCCGCTGATCCGGTCCCGGCGCCGCAGCTTTCACAATCTCTCCGTCAACCGGCTCCGGGCCGGTTTTTATCTGTGAATCCGGTGCCTCACCGGCGACTTCTTGCGCCTGTGTGAGGCCTGCCTTTTGTCCTGTTACAAAATAAGGTTAGAATGCCGGCTTCCTCCGTTTAATCAAAGAAGCAGTGGTCTATGTTCACAAAGCTTGCAACTAAGATGTTCGGCAGTAAAAACGCCAGAGAAATCAAGAGAATGCGTAAATCTGTCATACGCATCAATGAGCTTGAAGAGCAGTATGGCAATCTGTCCGACTCCGAGTTGCAAGGTAAGACCGCGGAGTTCCGTCGCCGGCTTGATGAAGGCGAATCCCTTGACGCCCTGCTGCCTGAAGCCTTCGCGACCGTGCGTGAAGCAGGCCGTCGCGTTATGGGAATGCGCCATTACGACGTCCAGCTGATCGGTGGTATCACCCTGCACGAAGGCCGTATCGCGGAAATGAAAACCGGTGAGGGTAAAACTCTGGTTGCCACTGCTGCGGTGTATCTGAACGCGCTGCCCGGCAAAGGCGTCCACGTGGTTACCGTGAACGATTACCTGGCCCGCCGTGATGCCGAGTGGATGGGTAAGCTCTACCGGTTCCTGGGCATGCAGGTGGGTGTAGTGGCCTCGGGCCAGCCGGCGGAAGAAAAGCGCGCGGCGTATCAGGCGGATATTACCTACGGTACCAACAACGAATTCGGTTTCGACTATCTGCGTGACAACATGGCGTTCAGTACCGAGGACAAGGTCCAGCGCGGGCTGAACTACGCGATCGTGGACGAAGTGGACTCGATACTGATCGATGAGGCCAGAACGCCGCTGATCATCTCGGGTGCGGCTGAGGACAGTTCAAAACTGTACCAGGCCATCAATGAGCTGATTCCGGGCCTGGAAAAAGGTGAGGTGCCTGAAGAGGGTGAGCCTACCGGCGACTTCACCATCGACGAAAAATCCCGCCAGGTGGAATTGACCGAGGGCGGTCACGAGAAAGTTGAAGAATTGCTGCTTGAGCGTGGCCTTCTGAAGGAAGGAGAGAGCCTGTATTCAGCGGCCAACCTCAGCCTGCTGCACCACGTGCACTCGGCACTGCGGGCCCACCATCTGTTCCAGAAAGACGTGGATTACATTGTTCAGGGCGGCCAGGTGGTCATCGTGGACGAGCATACCGGCCGTACCATGCCGGGGCGCCGCTGGAGCGAAGGCCTACATCAGGCGGTTGAGGCCAAAGAAGGCGTCAAGATCCAGGCCGAAAGTCAGACTCTCGCGTCCACGACGTTCCAGAATTATTTCCGGCTTTACGACAAGCTGGCCGGCATGACCGGTACCGCAGACACCGAAGCTTTCGAATTCCGTCAGATCTACGGCCTCGACGTGGTGGTCATTCCGCCCAACAAGCCGATTCAGCGGACTGACTACAACGATCTGGTGTATCTGACTCAGGAAGAGAAATTCCACGCGATCATTGATGAGATCAAGGATGTCACCGCCGAAGGGCGCCCGATCCTCGTGGGTACCGCGTCTATCGAGGCTTCCGAGCTTCTTTCTGTGCTGCTCAAGAAGGCGCGGATCGAACACAAGATCCTGAACGCCAAGCAGCACGAATCCGAAGCCCATATCATTGCCCAGGCGGGCCGGCCGGGCGCAGTCACCATCGCCACCAACATGGCCGGTCGTGGTACCGATATCGTACTCGGCGGTAACTGGGAGCACGAAGTCGCCGCCATGGAGAATCCCTCGGAAGAGGAGGTTGCCCGGGTCAAGGCGGAATGGACCGAGCGCCACAATCAGGTTCTTGAGGCCGGTGGCCTGCACATCATTGGTACCGAGCGTCACGAATCCCGCCGGATTGATAACCAGCTTCGTGGCCGTGCCGGTCGCCAGGGCGATCCCGGTTCCTCACGGTTCTTCCTGTCCCTGGAAGACAACCTCATGCGTATCTTCGCACCTGACCGGGTCAAGAGCCTGATGCAGGCAATGGGCATGAAAAAGGGTGAGGCCATTGAACACCGTATGGTGACCAATGCGATCGAGAAATCCCAGCGCAAGGTCGAAGGCCGCAACTTCGATATGCGGAAGACGCTGCTGGAATACGACGACGTGGCCAACGATCAGCGGACGGTCATCTACGACCAGCGTAATGAGGTCATGTCCTCAAACGATATCTCGGACATGGTCAAGACCATCCGGGAGGACGTTGTCGATTCGCTGATCAGTGAATACATCCCGCCCCAGAGCATGCCCGAACAGTGGGACATCACTGGTCTGGAAGCACAGCTCCAGTCCGAGATGGCCATTGATCTTCCAGTACAGAAGTGGCTGGAAGAAGATAACAAGCTGTATGAGGAAAACCTGCGCCAGAAGATTCTGGACGAGATTGTCGCCGCCTACGAAGCCAAGGAAGAAATCGCCGGCTCAGAGGCCATGCGCAAGTTCGAAAAGCAGGTCTTCCTGCAGGTGTTGGATACCCTCTGGAAAGAGCATCTTTCCAACATGGACCATCTGCGCCGGGGCATCCATCTGCGGGGTTATGCCCAGAAGAACCCCAAGCAGGAGTACAAGCGCGAGGCGTTCAACCTGTTTGAAACCATGCTTGATACCATGAAGCGGGACGTCACCCGCGTACTCTGCCATGTTCGTGTCCAGAGCCGTGAAGAAATGGAAGAAGTCGAGCGCCGTCGCAAGCAGGAACTCGAAGAAGAGCTTGCCAGGGCTCGCCTGCGCCACGACGAAACCAGCGCCACGGCCCAGAGCCAGGGTGAGGGTGAGGCTGACGAAGCCCGGCAGTCGACTCCGGAAACCTTCGTTCGACAGGAGCGCAAGGTGGGTCGAAACGAACCCTGCCCCTGCGGGTCCGGCAAGAAGTACAAGCAGTGTCATGGCAAGGTCAGCTGATTCAGAGCACTGACCGCACCATCGGAACCCGCACTCTGCCAGCCACAACTGGTGGGATGCGGGTTTTTTCGTTTCCAGCGGGTTGTGCGGTACTTCGAGCGCAACCCCAGACAAGAGGAGTGGCAGAATGGCGGTAGGTCCGGGAACCTTACCTGAGTTTCACCCGGTGGCGGGGGTTAAGATCGGTATAGCCAGTGCAGGCATCAAGAAGCCGGGACGGAAGGACGTGGTTGTATTTGAGCTGGCCCCGGAAAGCCGGGTTGCCGGGATTTTCACGAAAAACCAGTTCTGCGCGGCACCGGTTACTCTCAGCCGCCGACATCTGGCCGAGACCTCGCCCCGGTATCTGCTGATCAATACCGGTAACGCTAATGCCGGCACCGGTGAGCAGGGCATGCGGGATGCCGTGGCCTGCTGCCAGGCTCTGGCAAACCAGGCGGGCGTTGCCGAAGCGGAGATCCTGCCGTTTTCCACGGGCGTGATTGGCGAGCCGCTGCCGGTGCAGAAGATTGTCGGTGCACTTCCGGACGCCCTGGCGAACACCGCCGAGAACCGCTGGGCAGAGGCCGCCAGCGGCATCATGACCACGGACACTCGCCCAAAAGGCGCCTCCTGTCAGGTTGAGCTGGACGGTCACACGGTCACCATCTCTGGCATCAGCAAGGGCGCGGGGATGATTCGCCCGAACATGGCGACCATGCTCGGGTTTATTGCCACCGATGCCCGGATTGCGCCAGAGCTGCTGCAGACTCTTGCCTCCGAGCTGGGAGAGAAATCCTTTAACCGGATTACCATTGATGGCGATACCTCCACCAATGATGCCTGCATGCTGATGGCCAGTGGCCAGTATTCCGGCCCCGAGATTACCGCCTCCAGTTCGACGCTGCCAAAGCTGCGGGAGGCGCTGCAAAAGGTCTACCTGGAACTGGCTCACGCCATCGTCCGTGACGGTGAAGGCGCTACCAAGTTTGTCACCATTGATGTGAGCGGCGCTGCCAGCCAGCAGGAAGCGCTGGATGTGGCATACACCGTGGCACATTCGCCGCTGGTCAAGACGGCGCTGTTCGCCTCGGACCCGAACTGGGGAAGGATCCTCGCGGCAGTCGGGCGCGCCGGTGTCGACGGACTGGACCTTGAGGCCCTGGAAATCTACCTGGGGGATGTCTGCCTGGTTCGCAACGGTGGTCGCGCTGACGACTATTCCGAGGCCCGTGGCCAGGCCGTGATGGATCGGGAAGAGATCACCATTGCCATTGACCTCAAGCGGGGAGAGGTAAGGGAGACGGTGTGGACCTGCGACTTCTCCCATGATTACGTCACCATCAACGCCGAGTACCGTACCTGACCATGTCTGACTCTGCGTCTGCGTCGGAAGCCGGGGTGAAAGAAGTTCACGTTGCCGTTGCGGTTATTGTCCGGGATGGACGGGTGCTGATTGCGCGGCGGCCAGACCATGTCCACCAGGGCGGTTTGCTGGAGTTTCCCGGTGGCAAGGTTGAGCCGGGGGAGAGTGTCCAGGCTGCACTGGTGCGTGAGATTGCCGAAGAAACCGGTCTTCGTGTGCCTGAGGATTCCCTGGAGCCTGTCATCGGAATTCGCCACGACTACGGTGACAAGCGAGTTTTTCTGGACGTCTGGGAAACCGGGGCGGCGGAAGGCGAAGCAACAGGGTGCGAGGGGCAACCCGTTGAATGGCTCGCCCCGGATCAGCTACGGGACGAGGATTTCCCGGCCGCCAACCGGCCAATCATTCGTGCTCTGCGGTTACCCCGGCAGCTTGCGATCACTGGCGAAACCGGTGACCTGAAGCCGACGGTTAAACGCCTTGAGATGGGGCTTGAACTCGCGAGGCCGCCCCTGGTGGTGCTCCGGGCCCCTGCCTTGAGCGAGCGGGCGTACCGGCAGCTGGCTGAGGAAGCGGTGTCGGTTTGTGACCGGGCCGGAGTCGCGCTCATGGTTCACGGTGGTCCCGAGATATTCCGTGCGACCCCCGGTGCCCGGGGGCTGCATTTGCCCTGGCGCGAGGCTGCGGCGCTCTCGGCCCGGCCGGTTCCGCAAGAGGTGTGGTTGGGAGTTTCCTGTCATAGCCGGCAGGAAATCGATCATGCAGAGGCTATTGGCGCGGACTACGTGACATTGGGGCCTGTTCAGCCCACGGAAAGTCACCCGGGTGCGCCCACCCTCGGTTGGCCGGCCTTTGCCGAGCTGGTGTCGGAAGCTGCGCTGCCGGTCTTTGCGCTTGGCGGGCTGTCGTCCGGCGATATTCAGGAAGCCCGTCAATGTGGCGGCCAGGGAATAGCCGGCATCGGCTTCTGGTGGCCCCGGAACTGACGCTTGTCAGCGACGCCGGGCCCATCTCTGTTATGCTGTCGTTCCTGCATTTTTCACTATCTTGCACAACCGATTCCGGGGGATTCCGTGAGCAAACTGACCCATCTCGATGACAAGGGCGAAGCCCGCATGGTGGATGTAACCGACAAGGCGGCCACTGAGCGGGAGGCGCGCGCTGAAGCCACCATACGCATGGCGCCGGAAACCCTGAATATGATTATTGAGGGTGAGCACCCCAAGGGTGATGTGCTGGCCGTTGCCCGAATTGCCGGCATCATGGCGGCCAAGAAAACCCATGACCTGATTCCCCTGTGTCACGCACTGAACCTGACCTCCGTGAAAGTCGAACTGAACCCGGGCAGCGATGGGGCATCTGTGCATATTCTCACCCGCTGCAAACTGTCCGGTCAGACCGGTGTCGAAATGGAGGCGCTGACAGCAGCAAGTGTTACAGCACTGACGCTTTACGACATGTGCAAGGCCGTAGACCGTGGCATGGAGATCGGTTCGGTGCGTCTATTGGAGAAGAAAGGCGGCCGGAGTGGCCACTGGGTCGCCGATAACGCCTGATCTGGCGAACCGCTGCGCTCGTAAAAGCTGGTTATCAGAACCACTCCGGAGGAGCGACAGTGCCGAGACTACGCCAAGCGGGCGGGCCCGTGCTAGAATGCGCGGCCCGATTGACTGAACCACGAGGAAACACTGTGGCTGTTCGTTACATCCAGACCTGCCGGTTGCCGACCCCGTTCGGGGTGTTTGATATGCACGGCTTTGAAGAACCGGACACCGGAAAGGAACACGTTGCCCTGACTCTGGGCGACCTGGACAGTGACGAACCCATGCTTGCCCGCACCCATTCCGAGTGTCTGACTGGCGATGCCCTCTACAGCATGCGTTGTGATTGCGGTTATCAGCTGGAAGAGGCTCTGCGCAGCATCGCCCGGGAAGGTCGGGGTATTCTGATGTATCTTCGTCAGGAAGGGCGGGGCATCGGGTTGCTGAACAAGATCCGCGCCTACCACCTGCAGGATCAGGGTGCTGACACAGTTGAAGCCAATGAGCGCCTGGGGTTTGCGGCGGATCTGCGCGATTACAGCATGTGCAAGGACATGCTGGAGCACCTGGGTATCAAGAGCCTGCGGCTGATGACCAACAATCCCCGCAAGGTGAAGGCGTTATCTTCCTACGGTATTGCTATTGCCGAGAGAGTGCCTCTGCATGTGGGCAGAAACCCCCACAATGAACATTATCTCGATACCAAGCAGAGCAAGTTGGGGCACTGGTTGGAGACACACCAGGACGATGATCCCGAGGTGTGACTCGACCCGCCCCTGATCTGCTGACGAAAAAGCCCGCGAGTTTCGCGGGCTTTTTGCGTTTTCAGGGCAACGTGCTCGTTTATTTGACGACTTTCAGGCTCTGGTGGCGGAGGGTTTCCATCCGCGTGCGAATGGCGGATTCAATGCCAGTTGCATCCAGACCGCATTCGGCCAGCAGTTCCCCATGCTTGCCATGGTCCATGAAGGTGTCCGGCAAGCCCAGTTGAAGGACCGGCATGGACACCAGTCGGCTGTTCAGAAACTCGGTTACAGCGCTGCCCGCGCCACCGGCAATGGCGTTCTCTTCCAGCGTCACCAGCAGTTCATGCTGCTCGGCCAGTTCCAGCACCAGTTCCTCATCAAGGGGCTTTACGAAGCGCATGTCGGCAACTGTTGCACCAATTGCCTCCGCCGCCTCCAGCGCCGGGGCCAGCAGGGTGCCAAAGTTCAGGATGGCAACTCCTCTGCCGCTGCGAAGCTTGCGGCCCTTGCCAATCTCCAGAGGGGTCAATTCCTGCTGTATTTCGGCGCCGGGCCCGGTACCGCGGGGATAGCGCACTGACGCCGGCCCCTCATACAGCATGCCGGTCTGGAGCATCTGGCGGGTTTCGTTTTCATCTGACGGTGTCATCACCACCATGTTAGGCACGCAGCGCAGGTAGCTGATATCAAAGGCGCCGGCATGGGTCGGGCCGTCTTCTCCGACCAGCCCTGCCCGATCTATAGCGAACAGGACATCGAGGTTCTGTATGGCGACATCGTGGATCAACTGGTCGTAAGCCCGCTGCAGGAACGTCGAGTAAATGGCGACAACCGGCTTGGCGCCATCGCAGGCCAAGCCCGCGGCTAAAGTGACGGCGTGCTGCTCGGCAATGGCGACATCGAAATAGCGTTCCGGGAAGCGCTGTGAGAATGCCAGCAGATCCGACCCTTCGCACATGGCAGGGGTGATGCCGACCACGCGCTCATCCTGCTCGGCGGAGTCGCAGAGCCACTGGCCGAACACGTTGGCATACTTGGGCTTCTTCGGTGTCGGCTTGACCGGTTCGGGCTTGCTCGGTGGCACCGGTTCAATCTTGTTGATGGCGTGGTAGCCAATCGGGTCGGCCTCGGCAGGCGCAAAGCCTTTGCCCTTGGTGGTTACCACGTGGAGGAACTGCGGGCCTTCAAGTTCACGGATGTTCTCCAGGGTCTCCACCAGCAGGGGCAGATCATGACCATCGATAGGGCCGATGTAGTTGAACCCCAGTTCCTCGAACAGCGTTCCCGGGGCAATCATGCCCTTGAAGTGCTCCTCGGTCTTCTTGGCCAGCGCCATCAGGTGTGGCGCTCCCTGCAAAACTTTCTTGCTGCTGTCGCGAACCTGGTTGTAGGTGCGACTGGACAACAGTTTGGCAAAGTAATTGGACAGGCCCCCCACATTGCGGGAGATCGACATGTCGTTGTCGTTGAGAATAACCAGCATGTCGGCGTGCAGGTGACCGGCGTGATTCAGGGCCTCGAACGCCATACCGGCGGTCATGGCGCCGTCACCAATAACGGCAATACTCTTGCGGCCGGACTTTTGCAGGCGCGCGGCGATGGCCATGCCCAGTGCTGCGCTGATGGAAGTGCTCGAGTGGCCAACGCCAAAGGTGTCGTATTCGCTTTCGGCCCGTTTCGGGAAGCCGGCCAGCCCGCCCTTGCGCCGGATGCTGCCCATTGATTCCTTCCGGCCTGTCAGAATCTTGTGGGGATAGGCCTGATGGCCGACGTCCCAGACCAGGCGGTCACTGGGCGTATCAAAGACATAGTGAAGGGCAACGGTAAGCTCAAGCACGCCGAGGCCCGCGCCGAAATGGCCGCCGGTCTGGCCCACTGACCATAACAGAAATGCCCTGAGCTCCCGGGCGAGCAGGGTCAACTGCTCCGGGGCCAGCTCTCTCAGCTGGGCCGGTTCATCAATCCGGTCCAACAGAGGCGTGTTGGGCCGCTGCGACGGGATTTCCTTGAAAATATAAGTGTCCTGCATCTGCTCGGGTCTTTTCCGGTACGTTCAGTAACTGACTGGCATTATAAGGGAACAGGGGAAGCTGTTTCACACAAAGCGGGCCAGTTGTTACGAAAATATTTACGGCCAGTGTGCGCCTTCGGGGCGCCGGGGTTCAATGGGTTCTTGCCACCACGTAATCGGCCATGGCCCTGAGGGGGTCGGCTTCGGCGCCGAAATCCTTCAGGCTTCGCTGGGCCTGTTCAAGCAGATCTGCCAGATGCTCCCGGGCGCCGGCCACGCCCAATAGAGCGGGGTAGGTGGGCTTGGCTCGGGCCGCGTCCGAACCCTGGGGCTTGCCAATGACCGTTGTGTCGCCTTCTATGTCCAGCAGGTCATCCTGAACCTGGAAGGCCAGGCCCAATGCCTTGGCGTACTCTGTCAAGGAGGCCAGAGCCTGTTCGCTGACAGAGGGTGCGGTCAGGGCGCCAATCCGCACGCTGGTCTCGATCAGGGCGCCAGTCTTGTGCCGGTGCATGTTTTCGAGCTGGGCTAGTGCGAGGGTCTTGCCAACGGATTCAAGATCGATGGCCTGGCCACCAACCATTCCACCGTGGCCGCTGGCCCGGGCCAATTCCCGCACCATAATCAGGCGCACGGATTCTGGCAGTCCCGGAGCTTCGGCCAGCCAGCCGAATGCCAGCGCCTGCAGGGCATCTCCGGCCAGGATGGCTGTGGCTTCGTCGAAGGCTATGTGGGTGGTGGGCCGTCCGCGGCGCAATTCGTCATCATCCATGGCCGGCAGGTCATCGTGGATCAGTGAATAGGCATGGATCAGTTCTACCGCGCAGGCCGGGATCAGGGCCTCGTCGCCGGTCTGTCCCAGTGCCTTTGCCGCGGCAAGGCAAAGGGCTGGTCGGATCCGCTTGCCGCCGCCCAGTACGCTGTAGCGCATGGCTTCCTGCAATCGGCCGGAGGCGGAATCACGGGTGATGCAACGGTCCAGTTCCGCATCGACGCGGGCCCGGCAGGTTTCCAGAAAATCAGAGGCAAGCGGGTTCGGTCCGGGCATCAGTCAGCATCATCCGGAGAAAACGGGCGGGTTTCGAGGGTGCCGTCGCTGTTCTGGACCAGCTGTTCAACCCGTTGCTCGGCGCTCTTTAACGCCTGCTGGCATTCACGGGTCAGCTTTACACCTCGCTCAAACGCCGTGAGGGACTGTTCCAGAGACAGCTCGCCCTGTTCCAGATCGCGAACCAGCCTTTCCAGCTCATCCAGAGATTTCTCAAAATCGGCTATCGATGTGGCGCCTTGTTCACCGGCCATCAGGGGCCCTCCGATCGGGTGGCAGAATTTCGCGGATTATACCAGAGCCTGATCGCTATCGCTGCCAATGGAAGTGACGTCGTTCACCGGGTTCGGCGTCCGGGCCCCAGCTCTGTTCGGTCACCTGGATTTCGCCCCCTGCAGAGACGGTCACCACGGTGGTTGCCCAGGTGCCATAATCGGTCCCGACGATAAAGGGCGATGACAGGAAACGCTCGGTCTCCAGTCCAACGCCGGTGTCGGGCAGCAGATGGTCCGGTGCCGGCGTGCTGTCCTGAAGCAGGGGAATCAGGTCGTTGTGCAGCTTTTCGGCGTTCTGGCCGGCGGCGCCAATGATCTCGCCTGCAGATTCGCGCAGACGCAGAAGCTTGGGCCAGGGTGTCTGCAGGAGGTGGTTGCTCAGGCCATAGACCCCACGGTGGACATGCCGACCGGGGTGTGCATCCCGATTACTGAAATACCAGCCGCTTTCAGTAGACAGGCGCACTAGGTTGAAGCCGGAAAACTGGTCGGCCTTATCGAGCAGATAGCCCTCAAGCTGCTCCCGCGACTCGGTCAGAGCCCGCAAAGGCAGTTCGCCCCGGCTGATTCGACCGGTTTCCGGTGTGCCTTCGCGAACGTTGGTCACAGCACTGACCTCGCCTTTGGCATTCACCGCAAGCCAGGTGCCCCCGGAAAGCAGGTCGCGGCCGGCAAGTACCCGGGTGCCGGAGTCCGTGGTCCACCAGTCCATGGCGGCCGTCGGGCGACGGAAGAATTCATCCCGATTGGCCGCGACTACCAGCGGAAAATGAGGGTTCTGGCCAAGGGCAAAGGCGATCAGGCACATGGTGGCGGATGGCGCTCCCGGAGTTAATGAAGTTGACTCTTGCGCTGTGTATCATACCAGCCTTGGTTTTCTCGGGTGTGCCTCAAACTATGACCCTGTTTTATGTAATCGCATCGTATCTTGCCCTTGGGGCCCTGGCGGGCACCGTAGCGGGCCTGTTCGGCATTGGTGGCGGGCTGATCATCGTGCCTGTGCTGATGTTCAGTTTTGGTCTGCAGGGAATCAATCCGGACATTATTCCCCATCTGGCCGTTGGTACCTCGCTGGCAACCATCGTTTTCACTTCGGTCAGCTCTATCCGATCCCATAACAAGCACGGGGCCGTGCGCTGGGATCTGTTCCGACCCATGACCGTGGGAATCGTGGCCGGGGCTCTGGTTGGCGCCTGGACAGCATCCCTGTTGAGCGGGCGCGCCCTGGAACTGGTGATCGGTATTTTCGTGATCCTGGTGGGTCTCAAGATGTTTTTCCAGGTCGACCCCAAACCCGGTCGCGATGTCCCCGGCGTCGCCGGTCTGGGCGTCGCCGGCGGCGGCATCGGCTGGGCCTCCGCGATTTTCGGAATCGGTGGTGGAACCCTTACGGTTCCCTATCTGAGCTGGTGCAACGTGCGGATGCAGCAGGCGGTGGGCACATCGGCGGCCTGTGGCCTGCCGATTGCCATCGCCGGTGCCCTGGGTAACATCTGGACTGGATGGAGCAACCCCGCATTGCCGGAGCTGAGTGCCGGATTCATTTATCTGCCGGCCCTGATCGGTATCATTCTCACCAGCGTTTTCTTTGCCCGGGTGGGTGCTAACTTGGCCCATCGGCTGAATGCCCGGATTCTAAAGCGCACTTTCTCCATCATGCTCCTGCTGGTGGGGCTTCGTTTTCTCCTGAGCTGAGAGGTAGTTGATGCTGCAGCATCCCCAGATTGATCCGGTGGCCATTGCTATCGGTCCCTTCAAGATCCACTGGTATGGTCTGACCTATCTGTTCGGCTTCGTGGCCGGCTGGTGGCTTGGGCGGCTCCGCACCCGCAAACCCTGGTCGCCCATCAACGAAGAGCAGATGGGTGATCTGCTGTTTTACCTGGCCCTGGGGGTGATCCTGGGCGGGCGATTCGGCTATGTCCTGTTCTACAACTTTGATGCCTTCCTGGCCGACCCGCTCTGGCTACTCCGTGTCTGGGAAGGCGGCATGTCCTTCCACGGTGGTCTGCTGGGCGTGATGCTTGCCATGTGGTGGTATGGCCGCAAGGTGGGTAGTGGTTTCTGGCGCATGGCCGATTTTGTAGCGCCGCTGGTACCCCTGGGCCTTGGCGCAGGCCGGATCGGAAACTTCATCAACGGCGAGCTATGGGGCAAGCCTACGGATGTTGCCTGGGGCATGGTATTTCGCACGGCGCCGGACTCGCTCGCCCGGCACCCCTCGCAGCTGTACCAGTTTGCCTTGGAGGGAGTCGCCCTGTTCGTGATTCTTTGGTGGTTCTCATCCCGGCAGCGGCCGACCATGGCGGTTTCCGGTCTGTTCCTGGTCTGCTACGGCGTATTCCGTTTCCTGGTGGAATTCGTGCGCCAGCCGGATCCGCAACTGGGCTACCTTGCTTTTGACTGGCTAACCATGGGGCAGGTACTGTCCTTCCCGATGATCGTTGCCGGCGCCGCCCTGATGTTTATTGCCTACCGGAGACAAGCCCGATGAAAGCCTATCTGGACCTGATGCAAGACGTTGTTGATAACGGATTCGACAAGGGAGACCGTACCGGTGTCGGCACCCGGTCGGTGTTCGGCCGCCAGATCCGTTTCAACCTGCAGGAAGGCTTTCCCCTGGTGACCACCAAGAAGGTCCACCTGCGCAGCATTATTTATGAATTGCTCTGGTTTCTCCGGGGCTCCACCGACAACACCTGGCTGCAGGAGCGGAAGGTCTCCATCTGGAACGAGTGGGCACTGGAGAATGGTGACCTCGGACCCATCTACGGCAAGCAGTGGCGTAGCTGGCAGTGCCCGAATGGTGAGGTGGTCGACCAGATCAGCGAAGTGATCGAACAGATCCGCACCAAGCCCAATTCCCGCCGCCTGATTGTCTCTGCCTGGAACCCGGCAGAGCTCCCGGATGAATCCATTGGCCCGCAGGATAACGTTCGTGAGGGCCGCATGGCCCTGGCGCCTTGCCACTGCCTGTTTCAGTTCTATGTGGCCGACGGCAAGCTGTCCTGCCAGCTCTACCAGCGCAGCGCTGACCTGTTCCTGGGGGTGCCGTTCAATATCGCTTCCTATGCCTTGCTGACGCACATGATCGCTCAACAGTGCGATCTGGAAGTGGGGGAGTTCGTCCATACCTTTGGTGACTGTCACCTGTACCAGAACCATCTGACCGATGACATCGTCTTTGAGCAGCTCAAGCGCGAGCCGCGGGGCTTGCCGACGCTGGTGATCAAACGCAAGCCCGAGAGCATCTTCGAGTACGAGCTGGAGGACTTCGAGTTTGCGGGGTATGACCCGCATCCGGGCATCAAGGCGCCGATTGCCATCTGATTCAATTTCAAACAGGCGAGTCCATGAGAAAAGCACTGATTGTCGCCATGTCCCGCAACCGGGTCATCGGCCGGAACAACAAATTGCCCTGGTATTTGCCGGGTGATCTCCGTTATTTCAAACAGGCCACCATGGGTAAGCCCATAATCATGGGGCGGAAAACCTGGGACTCCATCGGTCGACCGTTACCGGGCAGGATGAACGTGGTGATTTCCAGGAACGAAACCTGGGAAGCACCAACCGGAACGGTCGCCGCCAAGTCATTGCCCGAGGCGCTGGTGAAAGCTGAAGCCCAGGCCGAGCTTGAGGGTGGCGACGAGGTGATGATCATCGGTGGCGGGCAGATCTACGCCGAGGCATTGCCGATGATTGATCGGATGTACATCACCCAGGTGCACGCTGAGGTGGACGGCGATGCGTTTTTTCCGGAAGTGAACTGGGATGAGTGGGAGGAAATCGGACGGGAGGATTTCTCCGCGTCCGATAACAACCCTTACGACTACAGCTTCGTGGTCTATCAGCGCCAGGCTTAAGCCTGGCGAGGTGGGCGCTTGCCAGCGGGCTTGCCGCCCTTACCGGGAGACTTGCCTTTGGGCCCCGGGCCGCCGCGTCCCTTCGGTCCTTTCTTGAATCCGCCTTTCGGGCCTTTGCGGTTATCGCCCGGGCGGCCACCCTTGCGGTCGCGACGCGGCGGAGGCGTGGCGGAGACCACCGGCAGTGCCTCGGGCTGCTCCAGAGGCAGGGAACCGGGTTGGGCCGCTTCCATCCAGCAGGCCAGGGCACCCGCCACCATGGCCATATCCATCTCGTTGCGCTCGGCGATCTCGTCCAGCAGGGCCATGGTCTTGGCCAGCTTCTTGTCTTCAGCGAACGCCAGCAGCTGGGTTTCAAACTGCTGCTCGCGCATTTTCTTCAGTTCAACCGGTGACGGCAGCTCATAGGCCTGCATAGGGGAGTTGGTGGCACGTTCCAGCGTGCGCAGCCAGCTCCGCTCCCGAGGCGTGACCAGCAGAATGGCCTTGCCTTCCCGACCGGCGCGGCCGGTACGGCCAACACGGTGGATGTAGGCTTCGGTGTCGTAGGGCACATCGTAGTTGATCACGTGGGTAATGCGCGGCACGTCCAGACCGCGGGCCGCCACGTCGGTCGCCACGATAATGTCTTTCTTGCTGCGCTTGAGATCTTCAACGGTCTGCTCGCGCTGGCGCTGGTTCAAATCGCCGTTCAGTGGTGCCACCGCGTGCCCGCGTGCCGACAGTTTCTCGGCCAGCAGTGTGGTTTCCGCCTTGGTGCGCACGAAGATGATGGAGGCGTCGAACGGCTCCACTTCGAGAATCCGTGTCAGGGCGTCGAGTTTACGCTCGGCGTAGACCGGCAAAACAAACTGGGAGATGCGCTCGACCGTGCGGGTTTCGCTTTCAATGCGAACTTCCGTGGCGTTGCGCAGGTAAGTCTGGGCCACTTTCTTGATTTGCGGCGGCATGGTGGCTGAAAACAGGGCGCGTTGGCAGTTCTCCGGTGTTTTCGCCAGGATCGCTTCCACGTCGTCGATAAAGCCCATGCGCAGCATTTCATCGGCTTCATCCAGAACCAGCGCCTTCAGGCCGTCCAGTTTCAGAGTGCCTTTGCGCAGGTGGTCGAGCATGCGGCCCGGGGTGCCCACGACGACCTGGGCACCGCGGCGGAGGCCCTTGATCTGGGGGTAAAAATCCTGGCCGCCGTAGATGGGCAGCACATGGAAATTCCGGAACTTGCTGGCATAGGTGGTAAAGGCTTCAGCCACCTGGATGGCCAGTTCCCGTGTTGGTGCCAGCACCAGAATCTGGGGTTCGGTAACAGAGGCGTCAATCCGGCTCAGCAGGGGCAGTGCAAATGCCGCGGTTTTACCGGTACCTGTCTGGGCAACACCCAACAGATGGTTGCCGGCAAGCAGCGCGGGAATAGACTGGGCCTGGATGGGAGACGGGGTTTCGTAGCCAACGGCGGACACAGCTTCAAGTACGGCTGGATCCAGCCCCAGTTCGGCAAAGGACAATTCAGACATTGATTCACTCGGAATTCGGGAGGTAGAGCATTGCCGGGCAATGCATGATGTGCGGGCATTATAGCGGTTTTGTTGATGTTTTAATACGCAAAACCCCGGAGGCGCTGTAGGTACTTGCCGGGGACCGGTTATTGCGTTGCCGTCCGATCTTGGGCAGGCTTCGTATTATCCCGATAGGTTGCTAACAGGAACTTGAGATGACCTTTGACGAATTATTGCGGGCGGCCCGTGGCAGCGAGGAACTGATCATGCCCGGCAGCTGGTCCCAGGGAAGAGCTACATTCGGTGGTCTTACGGCTGCATTGATGTTCGAGAGAATGGAGATGCTTGTTGCCGAGGGCCGCGCCATGCGGTCATTGCAGGTCTCCTTCGTGGGACCGGTGGAGCCCGAAGTGCCGGCCAGATTCGAGGCCGAGATTCTGCGTGAGGGAAAAGCAGTCAGTCAGGTGCAGGGGCGCATTGTCCAGAAAGGAGAAACCCGGCTGGTCTGTCTGGCCAGCTTTGGCGGCGACCGGGAGTCGGAGGTACAGGTGGACGCGCTTCCTGCGCCCGAGGCACCTCCGATCGGTCAATGTCACGGGCTCGACTATATCGAGGGTGTGACACCGGAATTCATCCAGCAGATTGAGATGCGATGGGCGTTCGGAAACCTGCCGTTCAGTGGCAAAGGCGGTCGTGAACTGGGCGGTTGGATGCAGTTCCGGAAAACTCCGGAGTCGTTCTCTGACGCCCATATCGTTGCCCTCGTTGATGCCTGGCCCCCGGCAGTACTGCCGTATGTCAAGCAGCGGGTACGAACCAGTTCCCTGAGCTGGGCTCTGGACATCGTGCATCCCAGGCCGGCCATGGAACCGGGAGACTGGCTGTTGTACAAGGTCTCTATCGATCAGGCGGGTGCCGGTTACGGTCATACCCAGGCCGGTATATGGACTGCCAAAGGCGAGCTTGTGGCTTTGAGCCGCCAGACGGTGACCGTGTTCGGGTGATGGAAATGGCGGCTCAGGCCGCCATTTCCGATTTCAGGGCATCGATGATAATGCGGGCGAAGTCTTCCGGTGAATCTTCCTGCAGGAAGTGCCCGCCCCGGAGCGTGATGTGGGGTTGGCCATGGGCACCGGGAATCCGACGCTGCATATGCCTGTCGCCGCCCCGGGTAATAGGGTCGCCACTGCTGAAACAGGTGATAAACGGCTTTTTCCAACGTTCAAGCACCTGCCAGGCGGCCTTGTTTGCATCGCTGTCCGGTGTGCCAGGCTCAGTTGGAACCAGCTTCGGAAACGCCCGGGCTCCGGCCTTGAACTCTGCTGATGGAAACGGAGCTTCGTAGGCGGCCAGTTCAGCCTTGCTCAGCGTGCGATCGGTGCCCAGCTGCACAATGCGCCCAACCGGAAACCAGGGGCTGTGTGTGGCAAAGGCTTTCCAGACTGAGAATACCGCAGGCACAGGCGCCTCCCCGGTTGGCAGCATGCCATTGCCCACGATGATGCGACTGAAGCGCTGTCGGTGTTCTGCTGCCAGACGCAGGCCCAGCAGCGATCCCCAGTTCTGGCACACCAGGGTGATGTTGGTGAGGTCCAGCTGTTCCAGCCAACTAGTCAGCCATGCCAGGTGGCGGCCATAACTGTAGTCGGTCACCGAGGCCGGCTTGTCGGATTTGCCAAAGCCGATCAGATCCGGAGCCAGTACCCGATGTCCGGCGATTGCCACGAGGGGAATCATGTGCCGGTAAAGGTAGGACCAGGATGGTTCGCCGTGGAGCATGATTACCGGCGACGCGCCTCGCGGGCCCTCGTCAACGTAGTGCATCCGGAGCCCGGGTTCTACGTCGAGATGGTTTGGAGTAAAAGGGTAATCCGGAAGACCTGCGAAGCGGGCTTCATCGGTTCTCAGAATACGCATGCCATCGACTGTCCTGACTGATTGGTTGCGTGATTGCCGGGCGGCATCCGGTGATCAGAATGCCCTACTACAATCGTCGAATATCAGGATAAAGCAGATGGAAAATTTGTGTGTTTGAGTTGCGTAACAGAGCGTTGCCGCTTTGAATCAGGACGCGATGCCGAACAGGCGTTCGGGGTTGTCAACGCGGGCCAGAGCCTCGTCGCAGCAATTGACTGCACCGCAATCGTCAGCTGAACAAAGGCCAATGGTGCGGCATTCCATGTCCTGCTGGTGGTCACCCTGATTGTTGAAAATCCGGGCCCTGGAGAGAATCGAATGGCAGTGGCCGCACAGCAGGGTAGGAACCGCGCTGCCCTCAGCCAGAAGTGCCGTGTAATGCTGTGTTTGAGTCATAAATATCCTCCTGATACTGCCCAACATATGGGCCAAGTATGACATTTCAAAGTCGGGTTGCCGGATTTATACGGCTTAACTGTCTGGATCGACCAGTGGCCGACGGTTGGATCGCTTGTCATCCCAGTCCAGCTCCTTCGGGTCATACCAGCCAATCGCCTCCAGAACTCTTTCCCGTGTCTGTGGCGACAGTGTGGGCCAGAGCTCCTGGAAGTCCTCCAGGCCAAGGTCCCGCTGCTTCTGTTGCTTGCTCTGAAGTCGGTTGATGATACGTGGCAACTGCAGGGCTTCGCCAAGCTGACCGGGCACCACGACTTCCTGGCCCATCACCTTGCGCCGGTGCGTTCTGGCGGCCAGTACCTTGCGCAGCTCGGTGGCCGCGTCCAGGGCTGTTTCGACAGTGAAGGTTTCCAGTTCCAACAACATGACCTGTCTATTAGTTGAACAACAACCGTCCACTATAACCCGAAGAGAGCTACAGTGGCCACGCCAGCGTGGTAGGGTAGAATGCATTCGTTAACATGCAGAACCACATCAGGGAACCGCAAAAATTATGTACGCAAAACTTGAAACACGGACTTTTCTGGCGTTGCTGGTCGGCGTTTCCCTTGCCTTTGTATTTCTGATGAAGCCCTTCTTCGGGCCCATATTCTGGGCGGTCGCCATCGCCCTGATTTTTCACCCGGTGCAGCAACTGCTCGTACGTAAACTGGGTGACCGGCCAAACATCAACGCGCTGATTACCCTGTGCATCTGCATGTTCATTGTGGTTATCCCGGTTCTGGTTCTGGTGACATCTCTGGTTGCAGAGGGCGTGGCGCTCTACCAGCAGATCCAGAGTGGCGACATTCGGCCCGGGGAATACATCGATCGGGTCAATCAGTCTTTTCCGGCTATTCAGGCGTTCCTGGCACAGTTTGACATCAGCTTTGCCGAGCTGAGGGACCGGGCGGTGAGTATTTTTGTCGGCGGCAGTCAGTTCCTTGGCAAGCAGGCCCTGGGCGTTGGCCAGAACACCTTCCAGTTTTTCCTCGGCCTGGCCTTGATGGTGTATCTGGCGTTCTTCCTGCTGCGGGATGGTAGTGCACTGGTGGAGTTGATCATCCGGGCGCTGCCACTGGGCGACGAACGGGAGCGGTTGCTGTTCGCCAAGTTTGCAGAGGTAACCCGGGCGACCGTCAAGGGAAACCTGCTGATTGCAATCATCCAGGGGGCCCTGGGCGGGCTGATTTTCTGGGTCCTCGGGATCTCCGGGGCCCTGCTCTGGGGTGTGGTCATGGCGATCGTATCGCTGTTGCCGGCGGTTGGTGCCGCTTTGGTCTGGGTGCCCGCTGCCATCTACCTCGCGGCGGTTGGAGACGTGATCGAGGCGGCGGTTCTGACGGCCTTTGGAGTGGTGGTCATAGGGCTGGCGGACAACCTGTTGCGCCCGGTACTGGTTGGTCGCGATACCAAACTGCCTGATTACATTGTCCTGCTGTCGACTCTTGGCGGCATCGTCATGTTCGGCATCAACGGGTTCGTGATGGGGCCGTTGGTGGCAGCCCTGTTCATGGCGTTCTGGGGGATTTTCATCCGCGAGTTCAGCGAAGAGGCCCACCGCCAGTCGGCCACTGTGGAAGATGAGGCGCATGAGTCTGACAGGTCAACGGGACATGATGTCCGGTAAGGCGACATACGACAAAAGTATGGTAGGCTTTTAACCGTTTGCCCCAGCCTGTGGAGATAGGCACCACATAACAAGAAAGAAACGGATATCGAAGAGATATCAGGAGTTAGCAGGTGAGTACCATGAAAAAAGCAACTTCCCGACTGGGACGCCTGACCGCCGCGGCCGGACTGGCGGTCACACTGGGCTTTGCCCCTGCAGCCTTCGCTGATGAGATCGTTGCACTCAAGAATGCACTTTATGGAGCCGGGTACGATATTAACAATGTCAGCCCGCAGATGGACGACTCTACCCGGTCTGCGTTGACCCGGTTCCAGCAGGATAACGGTCTCCAGTCTACCGGTATTCTGGACGACCCGACCAAGGAAGCCCTGGGCATGATTTCGGTTCAGGTGGCTGCGTCGGCGCCAGCACAGTCCACCGGAACCAGTAGCGCTCCGGCTCAGGAGTCAGCGTCTTCCGCAGCGGAGGAGACTTCGGCCCCGGAGCCTGAGCAGGACGACGCCATTGAAGAAGATGACGACGGCGGCTGGTCGCTCTGGTAATCGGAGTCTTCTGGACAGAAAAAGCCCGCCGGGTTCCCCGCCGGGCTTTTTTGCTGGCCAGCGATCAGGATTTTCAGTCGAGCTTTTCCAGATCCCGAACGGCACCCTTGTCGGCACTTGTGGCCAGTAGCGCGTAGGCTTTCAGGGCTGCAGATACCTTGCGGTCCCGCGGCAGTTCCGGTTTCCAGCCCTTGGCATCCCGGGCTTCCCGGCGACGATCGAGCTCGCGCTGGTCGACTTCAACGTTGATGCTACGGTTCGGAATGTCGATGCGGATTGTATCGCCGTTCTCGATCAGGCCAATGGCTCCACCGGCGGCTGCCTCCGGCGACGCGTGGCCGATGGACAGGCCCGAAGTGCCGCCTGAGAAACGTCCGTCTGTCAACAGTGCGCAATCCTTCCCGAGGCCCTTGGATTTCAGATAGCTGGTCGGATAGAGCATTTCCTGCATGCCCGGGCCACCACGGGGGCCTTCATAGCGGATGATCACAACCTCACCCGGCTTGACCTCGTCTGCGAGAATGCCGGCAACGGCAGAATCCTGGCTCTCGAATACCCGGGCCTTGCCTTCGAATACAAAGATGCTTTCGTCCACCCCCGCGGTTTTGACCACGCAGCCGTCAAGGGCAATATTGCCGTAAAGCACCGCCAGGCCGCCCTCGGAGCTGTAGGCGTGCTCAACCGAGCGTATGCAGCCGGTTTCCCGGTCGCCATCGAGTGTTGGCCAACGGGTGCTCTGGGAGAAGGCCGTCTGGGTGGGAATGCCGGCCGGCCCGGCTTTGTAGAACTCGACCACTTCGGTGGTCGGCGACCTCATGATGTCCCAGGTCTCCAACGCTTCTTTCATGGTTTTGCTGTGCACCGTCGGAAGATCGGTGTTGATCAATCCGCCTCGTTCCAATTCGCCGAGAATACCCATGATGCCACCTGCACGGTGCACGTCTTCCATATGGTATTTGGGCGAGTTGGGCGCGACTTTGCACAGCTGCGGAACTTTGCGCGACAGCTGGTCGATTTCGTTCAGGGTGAACGGAACGCCGCCTTCCTGGGCGGCCGCCAGCAAGTGAAGGATGGTGTTTGTCGAGCCGCCCATGGCGATGTCCATAACCATGGCATTCTCAAAGGCTGCCATTGAGGCAATGCTCAGAGGCAGTACGCTGGCGTCGTCTTCCTCGTAATAGCGCCGTGCATTCTCCACAATCTGTCGACCGGCCTTCAGGAACAGTTGCTCCCGATCGGCGTGCGTTGCCAGGAGTGAACCGTTGCCGGGCAGTGCCAGACCGATGGCTTCGGTGAGGCAGTTCATGGAGTTGGCGGTGAACATGCCGGAACAGGAGCCGCAGGTGGGACAGGCGCTGCGCTCATACTCTTCCACCTGTTCGTCGGAGGCGTTGGGGTCTGCAGCAATGACCATGGCGTCCACCAGATCGAGCTTGTGCTCGGACAGTTTGGTCTTGCCTGCTTCCATGGGGCCGCCGGAGACGAAGATCGTGGGGATGTTCAGGCGCATGGCGGCCATCAGCATGCCCGGGGTGATCTTGTCGCAGTTGGAAATACAGACGAGAGCGTCGGCGCAGTGGGCGTTCACCATGTACTCTACCGAATCCGCAATGATTTCCCGGGATGGCAGGGAGTACAGCATGCCGTCGTGGCCCATAGCGATGCCGTCGTCGACCGCGATGGTGTTGAATTCCTTGGCAACACCCCCGGCGGCCTCGATTTCGCGGCACACCAGCTGACCGAGGTCTTTGAGGTGCACATGGCCCGGCACGAACTGAGTGAAAGAGTTGGCAACCGCGATAATGGGTTTGCCGAAATCTCCGTCTTTCATACCGGTAGCGCGCCAAAGGGCACGGGCGCCGGCCATGTTGCGACCTGCGGTGGATGTCCGCGAACGATACTGAGGCATGGTGTTCTGTTCTCTCTGTTGTTACCTGATGACGGTGATCAAAAAAACAGAGGATACCAGATTAGACTCGAGGCGCATGGTTGTTTTCAGAGTCGCTGTTTACAATAGTTAACACAATTGCCAACTTATTTTCCGGTTTGAACCGACAAGGAGTATGCCTATGGCCGGCCAGGAAAGCCTGCCGCTTCGTCGCCTGAAAGAGTTTCAGCCATTAAACCGGCTGACCGATGATCAACTGGTCCTGCTTGCCAGCCGCGCCGAGCGACGGACTCATGGGCCCGGACAAAGGGTTCTGGAGCGGGGTGTCCGGGATGGTCTGGACTTTTTCCTGGTAGCGGGAAAGATCGAACTTGAATCCGTGGATGGCCGGAAAACAATCATCGAAGCTGAAACCGAGAAGGCCCAGAACCCCATTGCCCGGCTCCAACCCCGTATGTATGACGTTACGGCTGTCAAACCCTCTGAATTCCTGGTTGTCGAGCAGGAAATCCTCAACCAGCTGCTGCGCTCTGCGCCAGTGGAGCAGGTTGAGATGGATTCCGGTGAGAGCACTGGCGGTATAGATAGCGAGGAGCATCATCTGTTGATGGAGTTCCTGTCGGAGTTGAGGTCGAACCAGGTCAAGCTGCCCAGTGTGCCGGATGTGGCGTGGAAAGTTCGGCGTGCGGTCGATCGAGAGGAATCAACGGCGGATCAGGTAGCGCTGGCGGTGTCAGCGGACCCGGCTATGGCGGCCAAACTGGTTCGTGCCTGTAACAGCCCTCTGTACAGAGGATTCAGCGACGTCCGGAACGTCCGGGAAGCCGTGGTTCGCCTTGGCATGCGAACCACCCGTCAACTGGTGACGGTGTTTTCAATGCGGGAGGTGTTCAAGACCCGCCAGGCGTCACTTCAGAAAGAGATGGAAAAGCTCTGGCGGCATTCCCGGGAGGTGGCAGCCCTGTGCTGGGTGCTGGCGGATCACGCCACAAAACTGAATCCGGAAGAGGCGTTGCTGGCGGGCTTGCTCCACGATATCGGCGTGGTGCCGATACTCGTCCAGGCTGAACACCATGTGAACCTCTTTGCCGATGAGGCCAACCTGAGTCATGCGATCAGGGAACTCAGGGCAGACGTCGGAACGGCGGTACTCGAGAACTGGTCCTTCCCGCCGGCCTTTGTGGAAGCGGTCCGCCATGCCGAAGACTGGGGTTATGAATGCCGCGAGACGACGCCCCAGCTCGTGGATGTCGTTATCGTGGCGCAATTGCATTCGATGATAGGTTCCAGCCAGAATGCCGAGCTGCCCCCGTTCGATCAGGTGCCGGCGTATCGGCGTCTGGGTGAACTTGAACTCAATGCCTCCCGCAGTTTGCAGCTCCTGACGGAGGCCAGGGCCCGGGTCGAAGAAGTACAGCAATTGTTAGCCATCCGATGATCCGGGCCGTGTAAACTGTGGAGTCTGCTTTCCGGTGACTGTTGCGCTTATGAATGTACCTTTGTTCCCCCTGAATTCCATCGTCCTGCCCAGGGGGAGGATTCCATTGCAGCTGTTCGAGCCGCGCTACATCGACATGCTGACGCGTTGTCTCAAGGAGGATCGCGGGTTCGTTGTGGTGCTGTTGCAGGAAGGCGGAGAGACCGGGCGCACCGCAGCCTTTTACGACATTGGCACCTATGTGCGAATTATCGATTTCCAACAGCTTGATAACGGCCTTCTGGGGATTACTGTTGAGGGCGAATCCAAGGTGTCGGTGGTCCGGAGCTGGCAACAGGAAGACGGGCTGAATGTTGGCGACGTGGAGTGCCTGCTGGAAGAGGCAGAGAGTGAGGTGCCGGCGCGCTATAGCGAACTGCCCTCCGTGCTCAAGGCGCTGTTCCGGCATCCGGTCATCCGCGATCTGAACATGGACATTGATTATGGCGATGCCCGGGATGTTGGCTGGCGGCTTACGGAGCTATTGCCTCTGGACAAACAGGAAAAGCAGAAACTGGTAGAGTTGCAGGACCCGCTGGAACGGCTCAGCCGACTTCAGGAGCTTCTGGAAGCGCTCGAGGAGGGCTAGGTTCTAGCCGATCGGACGGAAATTCAGTACGGCTTCGTCCCATGACAGCACGATATACCCGCAAGCAAATACCGCCCATACAACTGCTGCAGCCACGATGGTTATATCCGGTGCCAAAGGGACCTTGTCGTACCGGCTGTAGCTCGCCCGTACGGCTCCGGTGACAGCCAGCGCCAGTAGCAACCCGCCAATCACGTCAGTGAACCAGTGAACCCCCAGGTAAAGCCGGCTTAGAGCCACAGGAACCAATGGGAGAGACAGCAGGACATAGTAGTGCCAGCGCTTTCGGTGCCGGCTTTCACCGGCAACGAAGCTTGCCAGCAGGGTAACCAGCAAGGTAATACCTGCCGTATGGCCGCTCGGGAAGGCGCCGGAATTCGGTGGCCCCATGACTTCTTCCGGCCGGGGAACGCCGAGCAGAGATTTCAGGGCCCAGACCAGAACCACCGTTAAAACGACGGCCACCACAATATGGACAGCAGCGGCGTAGTAGCCTCGGAACATCAGTGCTGCGCATGCCAGGGCACCGGCAGCCACAAGTACCGGGGCGTCACCAAGCAGCGTGATGGCAATGAAGGGACCGTCCAGCAGCGGCTGGCGGAGTTGCTCGAACCAGAGAAGAGTCGCCCGGTCGAACCCATCAAGCAGGTGAGTCGCTGTGGCCAGTTGTCCCCAGAGTAACAGCAGGGCGGAAGCGCCCAGTGCGAGCATGAATGAGGCCAGCGGAAATTCACCTTCCCGGGCCGGGCGCTGATTGGTATACAGGCGCCAGAATCGGTGAGTGGCGTCGTACTGTGCCATCCACTGTTTCAGCCATTGGTAGAAGCGGCTGCTTTCGCCAAGCCCCAGCTGGAACCGCAATAGCACGAAATAGACCACGGTCAGGGCCGCGAGGCTGATGCCGATCACCGCATAGAAGTGCGCAGGCGGCCTGATCTCGCTAGCCAGGGCACTGCCCACGAGAAATCCCGGGAAGATATAAACCGGTGCCCAGGCGATCGCCGAGCCGATGTTGAAGGCCAGAAAGCGACGCCAGGACATCATCAGGGCCCCGGCCACGAGTGGAATAACCGGTCGTACCGGCCCGACAAAGCGACCTATGATCACGCTTTTGCCACCGTGACGGTTAAAGAAGCGCTCTCCAGTGCTTATGATTTTGGGGTAACGGCTCAGCGGCCAGGACGTTGTGAGGCGACCCTGCAGCAACCGCCCGAGACCGAAGCTTGCCGTATCGCCTGCAATGGCGCCCAGTCCCGCCCAGAGCAGTGCTTCTGGCAAGGGCATCCCGGTTTCACCGGCCAGCACAGCGACGGCAAACAGGATGGCAACACCCGGGACAATAATGCCGGCGATGGCAAGGGATTCGATAAAGGCGGTTGTAAACAGCGCCGTAGCAAGCCAGCCGGGATGCAGGCTCAGCCATGCCGACAGGTCATTCAGCCAGGCACTGCTCATGTTTCGATGGTTTCTCCCGGGCTGAACCAGACCGAATCCGTGCCGCGTCTGCGAGCTTCCTCCATGGCCTGGTGGGCCCGATTGCGGAGTGTGTCGGTTCGGGTGTCGCCGCTGCCCCGGGTGGTGCAGCCCAGGCTGACAGTAGCTTTGCCTACCACAGGCCAATGGTGTTCAGCGATGGTCCGGCGAATCCGCTCGGCTATCACCCTCACCCCTTCCTCCGGCGTAAATGGCAGGATCAGGAAAAACTCGAAGTCTTTCAGGGTATACAGGGTGTCACCGGCACGAATCACGCCAAAGAGGTGTTCGGTCATATCCCGGAACAGGCCCTGGACCTGATCTCTGCCGTGGAGGTCGGCTACCTCATCCGCGTAATCGATGCTCAGGTCGATCACTGAGAGGCAATGGCCGGTGGCTATGGCGCGGCTGATTTCTTTCTGCAAGGTTTCATCGAGGAAGCGCGCGTTGTGGGCGCCGGTCACCGGATCGGTGATGGCCAGATCCTCGGCCGACTGTGCCATATGATCGTAGTGCCAGATGTACAGGGCGGCGACCGCCAGAAGAATAAACAGCCCCCCGGTAATGGCAATGGCGTCAGCCGGCGCCTGTTCCAGGAACAGGAGGATCGTCATGGGCACCAACAGCAAAAGGGAGAGCCCCACACCCTGCCGCAACGGCAGGATCAGCAGGTTCAGTACGAGCAGGGGCATTGCCCAGTGGCTGATGCCGGGTGCATCCATGGTCAGCAGTGCTGCCAGCATGCCGCTGTTCAGGCCGGAGAGAATGATAAGGTGCCCTGGCGCTGACAGTTGGTGCCGGCGACAGATAATGGTGTAAATGGCGCCAGCCAGGGTCAGGACCGCCATCCCGGAGGCCAGATAGAAAAGCTCGTAGAAGCCGTAACGCAGGTTCTGCATGGCCAGGGTGAAAATGAACAGGCAGGCGATGCCATAGCCGAAGGCGTGGGTCCAGGTTCGGAGTCGGGTCTCTGTCATGATGCCGGTCCCTGTGCCTGAGGTTGGCCCGGTTGCGCCGGCTGCGACCATGAACTGTAGGCCTGGCTCCGGTTGCCACCCTGCTGCTGGGCCCGGCGCAGGGCATTCGCTGCGCTTTGCTGAAGGCTGTTGGCATCGTCACCGATATTCAGGCCGGCGATCCCGGTGCTGACAGTGAGGTTCATGCCGTGGGACTCGAGAAGTGTTGCCAGGCCCTTGCGGATCGTCTCGGCACGGGTGATGGCGTCGCTGGTGGAGATGCCTGGCAGGATCACCAGAAACTGAAGATCGGCCACCCGGTAATAGGTATCGAAGTCACGGATCTGGGAGTGCAGGTAGCGACCAATGCGAGGAAGTATCGAGCGTATGTCTTCGTCGGGATCATTGTCGCTGAGGTGGGTGTCCAGTCCGATCATGATAACGGACATGTCCGTACCTTCCCGCTCGCTGCGCTGGATTTCCTTGTGCAGATCAGCGGAAAGATATTCCCGGCTGGCAGCCTGGGTAAGTTCATCGGTCCGACGCAACGGGGCCAGTTGCCGGGCTTTGTAGTCGCGAAGGAAGACCAGCAGCGCAGAGAGCAGCATGGTGAGCAGAAAAGCGCTGATCATTTGGTGGCGGTCGGCAAGGCCAACGGCCCATTGTGTCGCGATCATCGCCAGAACAGCGATCAGCAGCGTCACCAGTACAGCGGCCGCGGGCGGAACCAGTGCGAAAGCGGCCAGTGGAAGTGCGTAGAGCCAGTGGCTAAGCACCCAGGGGCCGGTCCAGAAGCCGGCCAGAAGAATCAGCAGAAGAATGGCAAAAAAGACCTGCTGGACTCGGGGCCAGGGCTGATTCACCCGGCTGGGGTGGAAGGTTTTGCCAGAGATTACAATGCCTGAGGCCGCAGCTGCGGCTGCTGCAACCATGGGCTCTCCCAGCAAGGCACAAAGCGTCGCAATGGCGATCAGGGCCGCGAAACCTGCCCGTGACAATTTGCTTAACAGGAATTTTTCGGCCATCTGGGCCATGGTGTCCTTCCTTTTCCTGAGCTCCCTGAAAAAAAACGTCCCCGGGGAGTTGATCAAAAGCTCCTTCAGGATCCGAGTATGGCATATCGCAGCGGTATAATATCTGTTTGGGATGCGTACTTGAAACGGGAAAGGTAAAGTTAGGCACTTATTCCTGATTCCGCTTGAAAACAGAAAGGTATTTGAATGGATATTGCAGCGTACATGGCTGAGGTTGGGCAGCAAGCCCGAGCAGCGGCAACCGGAGTGGCTCGTTCGACCACGGCCGTGCGTAATCAGGCGCTCCTGGCGACGGCCGAGGCTCTGGATGCAGCCCGGGAAGAACTGGGCCTGGCCAATGGCAAAGACCTGCAGAGGGGTCGTGAAAATGGCCTGGATGCGGCGATGCTCGATCGTCTGGAGCTCACGCCCCAGCGAATCGATACGATGATCGAGGGCCTTCGTCAGGTCGCGTCGTTGCCGGACCCGATCGGTGCCATTACCGACATGGCCTACCGTCCCTCCGGTATCCAGGTGGGCAAGATGCGTGTTCCGCTTGGCGTCATCGGTATCATCTACGAGTCCCGCCCCAACGTGACCGTCGAGGCTGCCAGTCTGTGCCTCAAGTCGGGCAATGCCACCATTCTTCGGGGCGGCTCCGAGTCGATCCATTCCAACCAGGCGATTGCCCGCTGTCTTTCCGAGGGGCTTGCAAAAGCAGGGCTGCCCGAGAACGCGGTGCAGGTGATAAAGACAACCGACCGTGCGGCAGTGGGTGAGTTGATCACCATGCCGGAATACGTTGATGTCATTGTGCCCAGAGGTGGCAAGGGGCTGATCGAACGCATCAGTCGAGATGCCCGGGTGCCGGTCATCAAGCACCTCGATGGTGTCTGTCATGTCTACATCGACAGCCACGCCGATCCGGAAAAGGCGTTGAAAGTGGCGATCAATGCCAAAACCCATCGGTACGGTACCTGCAACACCATGGAAACCCTACTGGTCGACAGTGAGATCGCAGAAGACATGCTGCCCCTGCTGGCTCAGGCTTTTATTGAAAAAGGCGTGGAACTGCGAGGCTGTGAACGAACCCGGGCCATCGTAGACGGTGTGGCAGAAGCCACCGAGGCGGACTGGGAGGCCGAATACCTGGCTCCGGTGCTGGCGGTGCGCGTGGTTGACGGGCTGGATGGCGCCATTGAGCATATCAACCGTTACAGTTCCCAGCATACCGACAGTATCATCACCGAGAACTACACGCGGGCGCGTCGGTTCATCACGGAGGTGGATTCCAGTTCGGTGATGGTTAATGCGTCCACGCGCTTCGCGGACGGCTTTGAGTATGGTCTGGGGGCTGAAATCGGAATCTCCACTGACAAGATCCACGCCCGTGGTCCGGTGGGGCTCGAGGGGCTCACGTCCCAGAAGTACGTGGTCTTCGGTGACGGGCATATCCGGACCTGATGCCCATGCATGTCATTTATGGCGGAACCTTCGATCCGGTGCATCATGGCCACCTGAGGCTGGCCCTTGAAATCAGTGACCGTCTTGGCGTGGAGTACGTCAGCCTGGTGCCCTGTCATATTCCGCCGCATCGGGGCCAGACCGGGGCTTCGTCTGGCCAGCGCCTGGCGCTGCTGAGGCTGGCGGTGGCCAACGAGCCCCAGTTACGGATTGACGACCGGGAACTGGCGCGGGAGGGGGCCTCCTACACGGCCGATACCCTGCGTCAGCTGAGGGCCGAGCTGGGACCCCGTGAGCCCCTGGTGATGGTGGTTGGCACCGATGCCTTTGCCGGGTTCGATCGCTGGCGGGAATGGCAGCAGATTCCGGAACTGGCCCACGTGGTGGTAGTCCGCCGGCCCGGTCCGGCACTGGACGCCGCGGGCGAACCTGCCCGGATGCTCGCTGAACGGGGCGTGAGCGGTCCCGAGGCTCTGCACGAGAGGGCCTTTGGCCATTTCCTCGAGCTGGATCCACCACTCTTGGATATTTCCGCCACCGGCATCCGGGAACGGATTGGTGACGGGCGGTCGCCACGCTACCTGATGCCGGATCCCGTATGGGCAGAAATTCGTCGCCTGGGGCTCTATGGTGCATGCCCCGACGGGAACTTTTAGTGCTACAATCGCGTCTGAATATGACATTTCGGGCGGCCATACCGGCAAACGCCCGTCCAACAGGGTGATTATGCAGGCAGAGCAACTGAAAGATCTGGTAATTAATGCGCTTGAAGATGTGAAAGCACAGGACATCAGCGTGATTGATGTCCGTGACCGCACCAGTGTCACCGACTTCATGGTTCTGGCATCCGGAACGTCCAATCGACATGTAAAATCTCTCGCCGACTCCGTGGTTATTGAAGCCAAAGAGCAGGGTGTGCGAGCAAGCAATGTTGAAGGCGCTGGCGTCAGCGACTGGATCCTCGTGGACCTGGGCGATGTGGTTGTTCACGTAATGATGCCTGCCACACGGGAGTTTTACGATCTGGAGCGCTTCTGGCGCGATGCTCCCGATCTTGGTGTTGCGGGCAGCGAATAATCATGCGGTTACGTCTGATCTGCGTGGGGCAGAAAATGCCCGACTGGGTCAGTACCGGATTCGGAGATTACGCTCGCCGCATGCCGCCGGAGCTACCCGTGGAACTGGTTGAAATTCCCGTCGCCCACCGGGGCAAGAATCCCGACATTCCCAGACTGATGCAGCGTGAAAGTGACGCCATCCTCGCGGCGACTGGTCCGAAAGACCGGGTGATCGCACTGGAGGTTGGCGGTCGCCCCTGGTCGACGGAAAAACTGGCGACCCAACTGGAAAACTGGCAGCAGGATGGCCGAGATGTGAGCTTTCTGGTTGGCGGACCAGACGGCCTTGCCGAAGATTGCCGGAAGCGGGCCGACCAGCAGTGGTCGCTGTCCGCGCTCACCTTGCCCCACCCGCTGGTACGCATTGTTCTGGCAGAACAGCTGTACCGGGCCTGGTCGATCACCCGCAATCACCCGTATCACCGGGCCTAGGGGCTAGTTATGCCATGGGGTGAATTCAAGGATACAGCGGCAGAACGCCGGCTCTTCCAGCGCCGGACCCTGGTAATGCTGGCTTTTGTAATGCTGGCGATTGGCGGCCTTATTGCGCGGATGTACCAGCTTCAGGTCGTCGAACACGAGGTATACACCACCCTTTCGGACAAAAACCGCGTCCAGGTTCAGTCAGTGCCACCCCCGCGGGGGCTGGTGTACGATCGTAATGACACCCTGCTAGCCGAGAACCGGCCCGTTTTCAGCGTAACGCTCGTTCCTGAGCGGGTGCAGGGCATGGATGATACCCTGGCTCAGCTTGGCAAAATCCTGGAGATTTCCGACGAAGACCGCGAACGTTTCCAGCGCCGGCTTCAGGAACCCCGTCGACCCTTCCAGGAAATTCCCCTCCGCTACGACCTGAATGAACAGGAGATGGCCCGTCTCGCTGTGCATCGTCATGAGCTTCCTGGGGTAGAGGTCAAGGCTGAGCTTGTTCGTTTCTACCCGCACAGTGAATTGACGGCCCATGCCCTTGGCTTTGTCGGGCGTATCAACCGCGACGAGTTGCAGCGGATCGATCCGGTCAACTATGCCGGCACCAACTACATCGGCAAGTCGGGCATCGAACGTTTCTATGAAGAGATCCTTCACGGTCAGGTCGGCTACCAGCACGTTGAAACCAACGCACGGGGTCGAACGCTGCGAGTTCTGGAGCGGGAAAACCCTGTGCCTGGAGAAGATCTGCAGCTGCACCTGGATCTAAGGTTGCAACAGCGCGCTCACGAGCTATTGGACGGTCGCAGGGGTGCCATTATTGCGATTGAACCTGATACCGGTGGCATTCTTGCCCTGGCCAGTGTGCCGGGTTTCGACGCCAATAAATTCGTTACCGGGATCAGCGTCAACGACTATCGGGAGCTGAGCGACAGTAAGGACAAGCCTCTGTTCAATCGGGCGCTGCGGGGGCAGTACCCTCCGGGTTCGACGGTGAAACCGATGCTCGCAGTAGCCGCCCTCGATAGCGGGGCCACCACCCGGGATTACACCATCTGGGATCCCGGGCATTTTCGTCTGCGTGAAGGCGGCCGGCTATGGCGGGACTGGAAGCGTACCGGACATGGCTGGGTTGATCTGAAGGATGCGGTGGCCGAATCCTGCGACGTTTATTTCTACGAGGTGGCCGTGGAGATGGGTGTGGATACTATGCACAGTTATCTGTCCCATTTCGGTTTCGGAGAAGACGCTACTCTCGATGTCTCGGGTGCCCTGAGCGGTTTGCTGCCTTCCCGGGACTGGAAACGGGCGGTCCGGAATGAGCCCTGGTATCCGGGGGATTCCGTCAATATGGGCATTGGTCAGGGTTTCATGTTGGCTACACCCTTGCAGTTGGCCACGGCAACCGCCTTGATAGCCAACCGTGGCCGATGGGTAGAGCCAAGGCTGCTGAAAGACATCAAAGGGGACCGGCCGGTCGAGGAATTCCTGCCTGCCGAGACTCACGAACCGCTCAATCTCAAGAACCCCGACGACTGGGAATACGTCGTCGACACCATGGTTGAGGTCATGCATGGGCCGAAAGGAACGGCACGCTCTGTCGGCCGGGGTGCGTCTTACAAGATGGCGGGCAAGACTGGTACAGCGCAGGTTTTCAGTCTTGCAGAAGATGAAGAATACGATGAAGAGGAAATCCGCGAGCGGCTCCGGGATCACGCGCTTTTTGTCGGTTTTGCGCCGGCGGATAAACCGGAAATCGCGGTTGCTGTGATTGTCGAAAACGGGGGCAGCGGCAGTGGTACCGCCGCGCCGGTGGCCCGGGCCCTGTTTGATTCCTGGCTGCTTGAGTACAACCAGGCCGATGGCGCACTGGTCAGTGGGGTTGGTGAGGTGGCCAACTGATGGCTTTCAAGGCGTTACTGGATTCAACCGCGAGCAATCCACTTGGCCGGCACCGAAGTATCTGGACCGCGCTGCATCTGGATCCAATTCTTTTGCTCCTGCTGCTTCTGCTGGTTTCCGGCGGGCTGTTCGTTCTGTACAGCGGCGCTGACCGGAACTTCGAAGTCGTCAAGGCCCAGGGCATACGCCTGGGTGTCGCGTTTGTGGTGATGCTGGTGTTTGCCCAGCTGGATCCTTCGGTGTTCCGCCGATGGGCGCCCTGGCTATACGCAGCGGGCATTGTTGCATTGATTGCCGTCATGCTGGTTGGTGTCGGTGCCAAGGGCGCTCAGCGTTGGCTGGCGATACCGGGGCTGCCTCGTTTCCAGCCCTCGGAGCTTATGAAACTGGTGGTTCCCATGATGGCGGCCTGGTACCTGTCCAGGCATTTCCTGCCACCGAGGTTCCGGCATGTAGCTGTGGGGCTCGCGATCGTTCTTGTGCCCATGATCATGATCATGCAGCAGCCGGATCTGGGGACGTCCCTGCTGGTGGGCATGGCGGGCATTTTCGTGGTGTTTTTCGCAGGCATCAGCTGGAAACTGATCACCGCTTTTGTTGCCCTGGTGTCCGTGTCGGCTCCGCTGATGTGGTTTTTCGTCATGAGGGAATATCAGAAACAACGGGTACTGACACTCCTCGATCCGCAAAGTGACCCCCTGGGTGCTGGCTGGAACATCATCCAGTCCAAGACGGCGATTGGTTCCGGGGGTGTGGACGGGAAAGGCTGGCTGCAAGGGACCCAGTCACACCTTGAGTTTCTTCCGGAGAGCCATACCGATTTTATCGTTGCGGTGCTGGCGGAGGAATTCGGTTTTGTAGGTATGCTGATCCTGATGACGGTGTATTTCCTGATTATCCTTCGTTGCCTGTACATTGCCGTCACGGCTCAGGACTCGTTCAGTCGGCTGCTGGCCGGTGCGCTCACCATGACGTTCTTTATCTACATCTTCGTGAATGTCGGGATGGTGAGCGGACTTTTGCCCGTTGTTGGTGTGCCATTGCCCCTGATCAGCTATGGTGGCACTTCGGGTGTGACCCTGATGGCAGCGTTTGGCGTTCTGATGTCGATCCATACGCATCGACGAATGATTGGTGCCTGACCGGTGGTCAATCGAACCATGGCGGTCGGGTAATGGTGATTGCGGCGCAGAACCCGTTACAATGATAGCCAGAGCGCCGAACACCTGACGGCGGTGCCAGCGAAGTGAAGAGGAACTCCGGACAGTGAACTTCAAGCCCTCATTCTTTCTCCTGCTGACGGTTGTGGTGTCCGTGATACTCGGCGGCTGCGCGTCAGCTCCGGAAACCGACCACTCCTCTCGCTATACCCTGGCGACCGACAGGGCGCCCTCGGGCAATTTTGATGTCTCCGGGCTTGATGATGCGGTCCCGGTTTATGAGGCGCCCCGCAGGGCCGGTAATAAATCGCCCTACAAGGTCTGGGGAAAGCAGTATCACGTCCTTGACAGCAACGACGGTTATGTTGCCCGGGGTACGGCCAGCTGGTACGGCGAAAAATTCCATGGCCACAAGACGTCCAATGGCGAAACCTTTGACATGTATGCCATGTCCGCCGCGCACAAATCCCTGCGGATTCCTGGTTTTGCCCGGGTAACGAATCTGGATAATGGCCGCTCGGTGATCGTCCGTGTCAACGATCGTGGGCCTTTTCACAGCGACAGAATCATCGATCTGTCCTACGCTGCCGCTAAAAAGCTGGGCTACCAGGCCCGGGGCACGGCGAGGGTGGAAGTCGCCGCCATTACGGTCAGGCCGGATGGAGCCATGTTCATCGCCGGCCAGCCCTTTTCTCCGGGAGACGCGACCCCATCCGCAGAAAGCCGGGTGAAGGCGAGCGGCGACATGGCGATGAGCAACCGGTCATTGTTTGTTCAGCTGGGCTCCTTTAGCAGCCGGGACCCGGCCGAGAAGCTGCTCAGCCAGGTAAGGTCGGTGCTGGAAAATCCGATGCGTGTTCGGGCTGTTGATACCTCCTCGGGGCGATTTCACCGGGTTCAGGTGGGCCCGTTCAGCGATGAAGACAGCGCCAGGCGCACCCAGAGCCTCCTGGAAGCTCGGGGTTTCGATCAGTCCATCGTGCTGACCGATACGCACTGAGCATGGCAAACAAGACACCTTCATAAGAAACACACTTAACGACGAATGAATGGACCCATGGCCTTAAACTCTGTTTTTCGAACCCTATCTATTGTCTTTGTGTTGATGCTTGCTCTGACAGGCAAGGCGATGTCCCAGGCGGTACTGATTCCGTCGCCGCCGCAGATTGCTGGCAGCTCTTATGTCCTGATGGATCCCAAGAGCGGACGGATCATCATGGAGGAGAACAGTCACGAGCGTTTGCCGCCCGCCAGTCTGACCAAAATGATGACCGCGTATATCGTTGAGCGGGAGCTTGATGAGGGCCGGATCGCCATGTCCGACATGGTTCCGATCAGCGTGAATGCCTGGAAAACCGAGGGGTCCCGAACCTTCGTCCGGGAAGGCACTCAGGTGTCGGTTGAGGATCTGCTCAGGGGCGTGATCATTCAGTCGGGCAACGATGCCTCAGTCGCCCTTGCGGAATTTGTTGCCGGTAGCGAAGACGCCTTCGTTGATATCATGAACCAGCAGGCCCAGTTGCTGGGCATGAAAGACACCAACTTTGAAAACGCTACCGGTCTGCCGTCGCCGGATCATTTTTCAACGGCCTATGACCTGGCCATGCTGGCGCAGGCAATCATCAATGATTACCCGGAAAACTATCCGCTGTACGCTGAAAAGCACTTCACCTATAACAATATCCGCCAACCGAACCGGAACAGCCTGCTCTGGCGTGATGACAGCGTCGATGGTCTGAAGACCGGTCACACCGAGGAAGCTGGCTACTGTCTGGTTGCTTCGGCCAAGCGCAACGACACCCGCCTTATTGCGGTCGTCATGGGTACCAACAGCTCAGAAGCTCGGGCTCAGGAAATCCAGAAGATGCTGAATTACGGCTTCCGCTACTACGAGAGCGAACGCCTGTTCCAGTCCGGCCAGGAGCTGATTGAAGCCCGTGTCTGGGGTGGCCAGACTGACCAACTGTCAGTCGGCATGACCGAAGACGTCTATGTCACCATCCCTCGGGGTTCAAGAAACGATCTGGAGTCTACGGTTGACCTTGATTCTGTGATCAAAGCACCCATCAAGGTCGGGGATGAGCTGGGCCGGGTCAAGGTGTGTCCTATAACGGTGAGGTACTGGTTGATCAGCCGGTGCTGGCCCTGACCGAAGTTCCGGAGGGCGGATTCTTCAAACGCATCTGGGATGCCATTAAGCTCTTTTTCGTTCAGTTATTTCAGTAGGGTGATGTTGATCCCGGGGAGTAAAGCGGCATGAGTCAGCCGAAAGCACCAAAAATTGAGTTTCCTTGCGACTACGTGATCAAGGTGATCGGCAATGCAGCGCCGGATTTCACCGAGTTCGTGGTTGAGGTTGTGGAGCAGCATGCGCCCGGGATCAGCGAAACCGACATTACGGTTAACGACAGCAGCAAGGGCCGGTTTTCCTCGGTCCAGCTCAAGATTGTGGCAACGGGTGAAGCACAGCTCAAAGCCCTGTTCGAAGATCTCAAGGCCAGCGGCCGCGTGCACATGGTGCTCTGAGCCCGATGCCTGACCTGATTGTTCGATCCCTCGGGGAGCAGCCCTACCTGGAAACCTGGGAGGCCATGAAAGCGTTCACCGCCGACCGCGATGACAGCGTGGCGGACGAGTTATGGTGCCTTGAGCACCCCCGGGTCTATACCCAGGGCCAGGCGGGTAAGGCGGAGCATATCCTCGCTCCGGGCGATATTCCGGTGATCCCGGTTGATCGGGGCGGGCAGGTGACCTATCACGGGCCCGGTCAGTTGGTGATTTACCTGATGATCAACCTGACTCGAAAAAAAATGGGTGTGCGTTCCCTGGTGGATGAGATTGAACAGTCCATAGTCCGCACCCTGGCCGATTTGGGTATTGAGGCCGCCCCCAGGCCCGATGCGCCCGGTGTTTACGTGGGAGATGCCAAGATCGCTTCCCTCGGCCTCAGGGTTCGCCGTGGTTGTTCTTTCCACGGACTGGCATTGAACGTGGATATGGACATGGAACCCTTCCAGCGGATTAATCCCTGTGGCTATGCCGGCATGGCCATGTGCCAGGTGCGGGACTTTGTTCCGGGTATAACCCTGGCCGACGTGCAGCAACGACTGTCAGAGCAACTCGTCAACGGCCTGGCCCGCGGGGATGTCGAGTTCTGCCAGGGTTGGTAGTTCAGGCCGCCGCTTCATCCTCATAACCGCAGGCACGGTTTCGGCCCTCGGATTTGGCCCGGTACAGGGCTTCATCTGCCCGCTGAAGGAGGCGGTCGATGGACTCGGATCCCCGGATTGATGCCACGCCCACACTGATCGTGGCCTGCACCTGACCCTGCTCGGTGCTGACGGATCTTACGGAAAACGCTTCCCGGATCCGGTTGGCAGAGGACATGGCCTCCTCGGTGGTTGTCTCGGGCAGCAGTACCAGGTATTCCTCACCGCCCCACCGGGCCAGGGTGTCAACCTTGCGACATTGCTCCCGCAGTGTTCTGGCAACCAGGGTGATCAATTCGTCGCCGACGTGATGTCCGTAGTTATCGTTGACGCTCTTGAACAGGTCGATGTCCATCAGCAGTACAGAAAACGACCGGGCGTTGCGAAGGTAGCGCTGGTATTCGATGTCCAGCTGCTCGAGGGCTTCCCGTCGGTTGGCAAGGCCGGTGAGTGCATCATGCTTGGCCGCATACTCGAACTCTGCGGCCAGCTTCAGCAGGCCCAGTTTGCTGCGCCGGCGGCTCTGGTCAAGGATGTAGCAGGTGACCATTTCAAAGCCCAGTACCGCCACCATGGTAATCCGGAAGCTGGCGCTGTGAGGAGGCTCGAACAGCAGGTCTCCCAGCGGGCTGAACAGCAGAATGACGGCGGCGAAGCCGCCGCTGCAGGCGAGTACGCCAACCCGGGATTCGCTGATGTAGAAAATAATGGGGGGGTAGGCGAACAGCCAGATAATGGCGGACCCGTCCTCAACCGCATGGATCGCCAGGTAGGTGAACAGCACCGTGATAAGGGTAATAAAAGCCCGGCGTTGCAACGTTCTGTTGCCAAACAGTAAATAGGTCAGAGAGTTGGCCGTCAGAAGCACGGCAAAGCCAATCAGCAATGGCGGTGTAATCGGGTCATTCTGCAGGCTTGAGCGCCAGGCGAAGAAGAACAGCAGGGGAACGGCAACGGCAGTCAGCCAGTTGATCAGAATCGGGACAGGAATCTCGCCGTTGACCCGGAACTGGGACAGTTCCGTATCCGGCGTTTTTCTGGCGGATTGCGGCATGTTCGGATCTTGTTCTTGTGATAATCGTTGCTGGACCTTACGTATGTAGAAATACTAGACCGGTTTCCTGCCAGAAACTGTGTCGAAACGTAAACGATCCGGTTGCCCAGATGTAAACCGGGGGCGGTGTTGGCACATTGGCCCCGTGGCCGCAGATAGCCGGTCGACTCGGTTAGGTCAGCTTCCCTGACTATCCGTATAATGGCGTTAGACGCCAAACTTGGTGAAATTCTCTGATCCGAACAGGTCATTATGTCTTCCAGACGTTCAGGAAATTCGGTTTCCCGCATCAAGACAGGCAGTTTCGAGCGCAGGTTGAGCCTGACCCGTGCCGGGTTGTTTGCGGGTACCCGTATGGCTTCTCATATGGCAACCAACTGGTTCAGCAGCCGGGAAAACCGGGAGAAGCGGCACCGCGCCATGCTCTCTAACCAGGCGCGGTTCCTGGTGGATGAGCTGGGGCAACTGAAGGGTAGCGTGGTCAAGATCGGCCAGGTCATGGCCCTGTATGGCGAGCATTTCCTGCCCGAGGAAGTCACTGAAGCCCTTCACACCCTGGAAGACCAGACCACGTCACTGGAATGGCCGGCCATTGAGCGCGTTCTTAAAGACGAGCTGGGAGCAGATCGCCTGGCTCAACTGGATGTGGAACCCGAACCCATTGGGGCTGCCTCGCTGGGGCAGGTGCACCGGGCCTGGCGCAAAAGCGACGGCCTGGAGCTGGTGCTGAAGGTTCAGTACCCCGGCGTTGCTGATGCGGTTGATAGCGATTTGAATGCGGTTGCCCAGTTGTTACGGGTGGCAAGGTTGGTCAGTTTTGGCCCGGAATTCAATGACTGGCTGGAAGAAGTCCGGCAGATGATGCACCGGGAAGTGGACTATCGTCTGGAGGCGAAAACCACCGAGAAATTCCGCACCATGCTGGCCTCGGATCCGAGGTTCATCGTACCCAGGGTGCTGCCGGAATTCTCAACGGCGCACGTGATTTGTTCGACCTACGAACATGGCCATTCGGTCAGTTCCCAGGCGGTAAAAGACCTTCCTCTGGAGCGTCGGAGCGCCCTGGGCAAGGCTGCCCTGGAGCTGTTCTTCCGCGAGCTGTTCGTCTGGGGTGAGATACAGACCGATCCGAACTTCGGCAACTACCGCATCCGGATTGCTGGCGAAGAAGGTGATGACCCGGGTTACGACCGCATAGTCCTGCTTGATTTCGGGGCTGTTCAGGCCTACTCGGATGACTTCCTCAAACCGGTTATCCAGATGATCAGGGCGTCCTATGAGAACGATCTGCAGGCGGTGATTGATGGAGGTGTCAAGTTGCGCTTCATGAGCACCGAGTGGCCCGACGAAGTGCTGGAGAAATTCGGCCAGGTGTGTATGTCGGTGCTCGAGCCGCTATCCAGTGACAAGGACGCCTGGCCGGATTATGCGGTAAACAGCCACGGCGAATATCGCTGGAAGCAGAGTGAGTTGCCGTCCCGGGTAGCAAGACAGGCCGCCCGATCGGCTATCAGTCGCTATTTCCGTGTGCCTCCGAAGGAATTTGTTTTCCTTAACCGGAAACTGATCGGGGTCTACACCTTTGTTGCGGTGCTGAATTCCGAGTTCAACGGAGAGCCACTGCTCAGGAAATACCTCTACGGTGAGGGTGATGACGCGCCGGATGCCTCGGCAACAAGCCAGAGCACGAAGGCGTAGCGGGCGCCCTTGCCAATCCCCACCAGAATGACAAAGTTGAGCCAGGGCACGCGCATGATCCCGCCAACGAGGGTCAGCGCGTCACCCCCCAGGGGCAGCCAGCCCATCAACAGTGACCACTGGCCATAACGGTTAAATCGGTTCCGCGCCTTGTGCAGCTGCATTTCGCTGACCGGAAACCAGCGCTTATGCTTAAAGCGATCCACCTGCCGGCCGATAACTCCATTAACGACCGAGCCCAGCGTGTTGCCCAGCGTTGCCCAGAACCAGAGCCACCACCAGGAGTAGCCCTGGGTTATCAGGGTGCCAAGCAGGACTTCCGAGTAGGCAGGCAGCAGCGTGGCGGCAGCGAACGCGGTCAGAAATAGCGTCAGGTAGGCCACCGTGCCCTCCGTGCTTTAAGATGAAACGAACCTCCAACATTCCGCAGGTCCGGCCTTACCATGAAACAGTTATCGCTGCGCTTCAAGCTCTATGCCCTCGTTGTGTCACTGCTCCTGATCATGGGCATCAGCATTGTAGTCACGGCCCAGTTATCCCTCGGCGACATGGAAGAAAGACTGACGGCAGAAACCCGGGATACGGTGCAGGGTATTGTGATGGATCAGCTCGGCGCAACCGCCGGCAAATATGGTGAGCTGGTCAGTGGCCAGTTTGCGACCGCTTTTCGCACGCCGGAAGTCGTTCGCAACGTTATCATCCGCAATATTCAGGCCGACAGCTCCGGGCGTATCAGCCGGTCAGCCCTTCAGGAGACCGTTGGCGCGGTTCTGGAGGAGCAGAAAAGCCTGAGCTCGATCTACGCCCAGTTCGAACCGGATGGCTACGATGGCCAGGATCGCTATTTCACCGGTGGTGTTGAAGAGCACAGCAGCGACGAGGGCACCCTGGAGATTTACTACTACCGGGAGCCGGACGGGCAGGTCCAGTTCAGCCGCACAGAGGACCCCTCCACCAAGTATCTGGATAACCTCAACGAATTCGGGATCAGGGAAGCCGAGTGGTATCTCTGTTCGAGGGACACCAAAGCGCCTTGCATTATGGAGCCCTACGAATATGAAATCAGTGAGGGCTATTCCGAGCTGATGACCAGTCTGGTGGTTCCGATTCTGGATGACGGAACATTCGCCGGTGTGGTGGGTGTCGATATCAATCTTTCGACCCTGCAAAAAACCATTGCCGGTGTCAGTCAGGAGCTGTTCGGAGGCCAGTCCAGGGTCACGCTGATCAGTGAACAGGGGCTTATCGCGGCCTCCAGCCATTATGAGTCGCACCTTGGCCGGCCCCTGCAGGAAGCCGTGCCCGATCACGGCAGCACCTTCGCAGGGCTGCACCAGGGTAAGGGCACCTTTGATGACGGTCAGACCCTGGCCGTGGCCTATCCCGTGGAGATCCGGTTGCCGGATGCCGAGTGGTCGCTGCTGATCGAGTTGCCCCGGGATGCCGCGCTGGCAAGCGTTTCGGAAATTACTGGCCTGTTGTCGGACGAAGTTGCCGCCACCGCCACTCGCCAGAGCCTTGTGGGTATCGGTGTGGTTGTCCTGGCCATTGTGGCCCTGGTGCTGCTGGTGCGCTCGGTGACCCGCCCGCTGGATGAAATTCGGGATCGGATGAAGAACCTGGCCAGCGCCGAAGGAGACCTGACCCGTGAACTGGAAATCGACACCCACGCCGAACTGATCGAGCTGGCCGGCGGGTTCAATGCCTTCCTGGCGCGTCTGAGAGAGATGATCAATGATCTGAAGGACGTGAATGTAAAGGTCCGCGAACAGGCCGGGGATGTAGGCAGCATTGCGGTCGAGACCGATGAACAGACAGGTCGACAGCACCAGGACATCGACAGCGTGGTCACCGCCATGAACGAAATGTCCGCCGCTGCAGGAGAGGTGGCAGGGTTTGCCGGCGAAGCGGCCGATAACGCCCGGATGGCCCAGGACGGCATCCGGTTTACCCAGGATACGCTGTCATCGGCGGTGAATGGAGTAAGCGCGGTGGCCAACGATATGGGCGAGGCCAGTACGGCAATCGGGCAGGTGGCCAATCGCAGCGAGGATATCAATCGCATCCTGGATGTCATCCGAGGCATCGCCGAGCAAACCAACCTTCTTGCCCTCAACGCTGCCATCGAGGCCGCCAGGGCTGGCGAACAGGGACGCGGATTCGCCGTGGTTGCCGATGAGGTCCGCACGCTGGCCTCCCGCACTCGGGAATCCACCGATGAAATCAGTACCATGATCGACGGCCTCAAGCAGGATGTGAACGGTGCCGTTTCGGTGATACAGAGCGGCGTTGATCGCGCCACCTCGGCGGTTGATGGCACCCAGGAAGCGGCCCATTCGCTGGCCACGGTAGTCGACCGGATCGGGACCATCGTGGAGCATGTAACCCAGGTGGCCACTGCGGCGGAAGAACAGAGCTCGGTGAGCGAGGAAATCAACCGCAACCTCACTCATATCGGCGATGCGGCCAACGATCTCCGGGAGCTTGCCGGCAGGGTCAAGGGCAGTGGTCAGGCCCTGGACCACGAGGTGCAGGTTCTGGAGCGTGAGCTCAGCCGGCTCAGAACATGATGGCTCGCTACTATGGCGGCGATTCAAAGCATCAATTTTCAATTACCGGGTGCCGTGTCATGATTCGCTCATACGATTTTAATCCCGGAATTTACCGCCAGAGATCTTGGAGGTGTTTATGGAGCAGGTCACGATTTACGGCCGCTCAAGTTGTGGGTTCTGTGTGCAGGCCAGGCACCTGTGTGAGGCCAGAAACATTCCCTATGTGTGGGTCGATATGATCGAGAAGGGTATGAGTAAGCAGGATATTGCCGACAGGATCGGCCGGCCAGTTTACACAGTGCCGCAGATTCTTGTGGGGAGCCAGTATGTGGGAGGTTTTGATCAGTTCTACGCCTATGTTCGAGACCATCAGGCGGAATTGGCTCGCTAGCACACAGCGATGACTCTTCAAGCAACCAAAAAAGCCTGACAGCGTAAACTGTCAGGCTTTTTTATTCGCTGAGTCCTGCAGTGGACTAGAGTTCAAAATCCGTTTTCAGCTTCTTCTCGGTCAGCGTGTTCTGGAGCCTGGCAACCCGAGGCAGGCCATTATCGAACGGCGGGAAGCTCTCTCCGGCAATGAGGGGCTCCAGGTAGTCCCGGCAATCCTGGGTGATGCCAAAGCCATCATCGGTGATGAAGTGGATCGGCATCTTCTTTTCCTGGTTTGCCACCTCACTGAGGGGCGCTTCGCCAATCTTCCAGCGGTACGGCTTTGCCTGCTCGCGCACGATGGTGGGCATCAGCGCCTGTTTGCCTTCCAGGGCCATTTCCACCGCTGCCTTGCCAACCGCATACGCCTGTTCAACGTCGGTAGCGGCGGCAATGTGGCGGGCGCTGCGTTGCAGGTAGTCGGCAACGGCCCAGTGGTATTTGTGGCCCAGGGCCTGCTTGACCATGTTGGCCAGGGCGGGGGCAACACCACCGAGCTGGGTGTGGCCGAACGCGTCCTTGGCTCCGGCATCTGCCAGGAAGCGGCCATCTTCATACTGGGCACCTTCGGAGGCGACGACAACACAGTAGCCGTATTCCTTCACACAGTGGTCTACGCGCGCCAGGAAAGCGTCGCGATTGAAAGGAATTTCAGGGAACAGAATGATGTGGGGCGGCTCGCCCTCGCCCTGTCCCGCCAGGCCGCCGGATGCGGCAATCCAGCCGGCATGACGGCCCATCACTTCCAGGATGAACACCTTGGTGGACGTCTCGCACATGGATTTGATGTCGAGGCTGGCTTCCAAAGTGGACGTGGCAATGTACTTGGCAACCGAGCCGAAGCCCGGGCAGCAGTCGGTGAACGGCAGATCGTTGTCCACGGTCTTGGGCACGCCGATACAGGTAATGGGATAACCCATCTTGTCTGCGATCTGGGAGACCTTGTAGGCGGTATCCTGTGAATCCCCGCCGCCGTTATAGAAGAAATAGCCAATGTCGTGAGCCCGGAATACCTCAATCAGACGCTCATACTCGCGGCGGTTTTCGGAAATGTTCTTGAGCTTGTGGCGACAGGAGCCGAAAGCGCCGCCCGGGGTATGAATCAGTGCCTGGATGTCATCGTCGCTCTCGAGGCTGGTATCAATCAGTTCTTCCTTCAGCGCCCCGATAATGCCGTTGCGTCCGGCAAACACTTTGCCGATTTTGTCCGGATGCTTGCGGGCAGTCTGGATGACGCCACAGGCACTGGCATTGATGACGGCGGTGACACCGCCGGACTGAGCGTAGAATGCGTTCTTGATGGCCATCTCGGGCTGGAGCCTCCTGCTGGTTCGACAATGGCGCAGATGATACGCCAATCGCCGGCAATTTTCATGAGCAGGATTGCGGATAGCATGGCTCTTGACGGGGTGGGGCGGATACGGGAGGCTTGTCGGGTTTCAACTCAGAGGACAGTTGCCGAATGCACATTCATATACTCGGAATCTGTGGCACCTTTATGGGCAGCCTGGCCGTTCTTGCCCGGGAGCTTGGCCACACCGTGACTGGCTCTGATCAGGGTGTCTATCCGCCCATGAGCACACAGCTGGAGGCTCAGGGTATCAGCCTGATGGAAGGTTACAGCGCGGATCACCTTGAGCCCAAACCGGATCTGGTTCTGATCGGTAACGCCATGTCCCGGGGCAATCCGGAAGTCGAAGCGGTGCTTAACCGGAACATTGACTACATGTCCGGGCCCGAGTGGCTGAGCCGCGAGGTGCTTCGGCATCGTTGGGTGATGGCGGTGGCCGGTACCCATGGCAAGACCACAACCACGTCCATGCTGCTCTGGATCCTGGATCAGGCCGGGTTCGAACCGGGTTACCTGGTGGGCGGTGTTCCCCGGGATTTTCCCGTCTCGGCACGGCTGGGCAACAGCGATTTTTTTGTGATCGAGGCGGATGAATACGACAGCGCCTTCTTCGACAAGCGCTCCAAGTTCGTTCATTACCGTCCCCACACCCTGATCCTGAATAATCTGGAGTTTGATCACGCGGATATTTTCGACAACGTCGAAGCGATTGAGCGACAGTTCCATCATCTGGTTCGGACTGTCCCCTCCCAGGGCCTGATCATTCGTCCCGCAGTAGATCGCCACCTGGATAATGCCCTGGAATTGGGCTGCTGGAGCCCGGTCCAGGACACCGCCATTGGCAGCGAGACTCCTCGCATGTCGGATTGGCGCGCCGAGCTGCTCTCGGAGGATGGCAGCCGGTTTCTGGTTATTCACCACGAGCAGCCGGTGGCAACGCTGAAGTGGGATCAGACCGGTCTGCACAATGTCCGAAATGCCCTGTCTGCCATTGCTGCTGCCCGCCACGTGGGTGTCACTCCCGATCATGCCGTGGCGGCACTTTGCCGGTTCTCTGGCGTCAAGCGGCGCATGGAGTTGCTGGCAGACATCGACGGCGTGCGGGTCTACGATGACTTCGCCCATCACCCGACCGCCATTGCCACCACCCTTGAGGGTTTGCGTAATCAGGTGGGTGAGGAGCCTATCCTGGCGTTGATTGAACCGCGCTCGAACACTATGAAGCAGGGCGTTCACCAGCAGACGTTGCTGCCAAGTGCAGAAACCGCCGATCGGGTTCTGTGGGCCAACCTGAACAATATGGACTGGCTGCCGGAACTGATTGCCGGATGGCAGGCGCTCAACGCTGGCTCCGAGAGGCACAGGGTAGAGGCCTCGGTGGAAGACTTGCTGGCACGTACTCTGGAAGATCTGCCCAGCCCCTGTCACATTGTGATCATGAGCAACGGTGGCTTTGGCGGTATCCACAGTAAACTCATTGCCGAGCTTGAGCGTATTCGTGGCTGATCCGGCGTGGCCGGTGACTTTTCCTGACTGACAAGTGGCGACATCCATGAGCAACGACCAGAACCGGCCGTCAACCGTCAACCTGGCCTTCACAGGCGCCTCGGGCGCCCAGTATGGCCTGCGCCTGCTGCAGTGCCTCGTGTCAGCGGGTTGCAGGGTGAATGTGATGGTCAGCCGCGCTGCGCAGGTGGTGATCGCCACGGAAACCGACCTTAAGCTGCCGGGAACCCCGCCGGCAATGCAGGAAACCCTGTCTGCCTATGCCGGCGCGGAGCCGGGCCAGGTTCTGGTGTTTGGCCGGGAAGACTGGTTTGCACCGCCGGCCTCCGGCTCCGGGGAAAAAGCGCCGCTGGTGGTTTGCCCCTGCAGCACCGGCACGCTCTCGGCTCTGGCAACCGGAGCCAGCAACAATCTGATCGAGCGGGCCGGCGATGTGGCCCTGAAGGAACGTCGCCCGCTGATTCTGGTACCCCGGGAGGCGCCATTCTCTGAGGTGCATCTGGAGAACATGCTGAAACTGACCCGCATGGGTGCGGTCATCATGCCGGCGAGCCCCGGCTTCTACCACAAACCCCAGGCAGTCGAGGACCTGGTGGACTTTATTGTTGCCCGAATCCTTGATCATCTGAATCTGCCCCAGGATCTCATGCCCCGGTGGGGCGAAGCCCGAGCCCAGGACAAGCGCAAGGGCTGACCCTGCTCCGGGCGATGGTTTTGGTCAGCCCGATTGATGCTTTTCATCATTGAGCAAACCGGGCTCCGGGCAGAGACTTGGTGAACGACAATCACAACACAGGTCATTCACCGAGGTTCACCATGATTCCACGTACTCTCTTCGACGCCGACCTTGAAGGCTTCCGCGATTCTGTCCGCAAGTTTCTGGAGCAGGAGGCTGCGCCTTACCATGATCAGTGGGAGAAAGACGGCCAGGTCAGCCGCGAACTCTGGCAGAAGGCCGGCGAGCTGGGTTTTCTGTGTCCCTGCCTGCCGGAGGAGTTTGGCGGTGTAGGCGCGGACTTCCGGTACAGCGCGGTGTTGATCGAAGAGGTCGCCAGGGCCGGCTTGACGGGGATAGGCTGGGGCCTGCACTCTGACATTGTTGCGCCTTACGTGCTCAACTACGGCTCGGACGAGCTGAAAAATCATTATCTGCCCAAACTGGCCAGTGGTGAAATGATTGGCGCCATCGCCATGACCGAGCCGGGGGCCGGCTCGGATCTGCAGGGTGTGAAAACCACGGCGGTCAAGAACGGCGATCATTACGTTCTGAACGGTTCGAAAACCTTTATTACAAACGGTCAGCTTGCCGATGTGGTTATTGTGGTCGCCAAGACCGACCCGAAGGAAGGCGCCAAGGGTATCAGCCTGTTCATGGTGGAGACCGCCTGGGAAGGGTTTGAGAAAGGCCAGAACCTGAACAAGGTGGGTATGAAGGCCCAGGACACCTCCGAGCTTTTCTTCCAGGACGTAAAAGTACCTGAGAAGAATCTGATAGGTCCGGGCGAAGGCCAGGGCTTTTTCCAGCTCATGCAGGAGCTGGCGGCCGAGCGCCTGCAGGTGGCGCTGGGGGCTGTTGCCGCCGCTGAAGCCGCCTGGCAGTGGACCCTGGATTACGTCAAGGAGCGTAACGCCTTCGGGAAACCGGTGATTGCGTTTCAGAATACCCGCTTCAAGATGGCGGAAATGAAGGCGGAAATTACCGCTGCCCGGGTGTTCACCGATCGGTGCCTGGAGCTGCATCTTGACAAGAAGCTCGACATCCCCACCGCGGCGATGCTCAAGCAGCTCACTACAGACCTGCAGTGCAAGGTAATGGATGAGTGCGTGCAGCTTCACGGGGGCTACGGCTACATGTGGGAGTATCCGATCGCACGGGCCTGGGCAGACTCGCGGGTGCAGCGGATCTACGCCGGCACCAATGAAATCATGAAGGAAATCGTTGCCCGCTCATTCTGAACCCTCGCCATATGGGCTGGTCATAAGGGCAACGAAGGGCAGTGCTGGCGCTGCCCGGTTCCTTTGATCAAGAGAGGCACAGATGAACAAGCCGTTGGGGCGAGAAACCCGTTTCGATGTGAGCAACCTCGAAGAACTTGCACCGATGGCTGACTATTCGCTCATGGATAGTCTGATCTGCGATCCGGATGCCACGTCCGATGGTGTTGATCACCGGCCAAGGCAGGTCTTTTCGGGGCATTATGTCCCGGTCAGGCCCACGCCCATCGAAACCCCTGAATACGTTGCCCACAGTGAGGATTTGTTCCGCGAACTGGGTTTTGCCGACAGCCTGGCCCAGTCCGACGACTTTATCCGGATGTTCTCCGGAGACCTCACACAGGTGCCGGCGCCCATGAGCAATGTTGGCTGGGCCTGTGGCTATGCCCTTTCCATCTACGGCACCGAATACACCCAGCAGTGCCCGTTCCAGACCGGTAACGGTTATGGCGACGGTCGTGCCATTTCGGTGCTGGAAGCTGTTCTGAATGATCAGCGTTGGGAAATGCAGCTCAAGGGGGGCGGACAGACGCCGTATTGCCGTGGTGGTGATGGCCGTGCGGTCCTGCGTTCCAGCGTTCGTGAATTCCTGGCCCAGGAGCACATGCACGCATTGGGTGTGCCCACCTCCCGGTCGCTGAGTCTCTACGCTTCGAAAACAGAGAGAGTGCGGCGCCCCTGGTACTCTCCGGGCTCCCATTCCCTGGATCCGGACCAGCTCATTTCGGAGCCGGTTGCCATCTCCACACGTGTCGCCCCGTCCTTCATTCGGGTGGGCCAGCTGGAACTTTTCGGGCGCAGGGCTCGAAAGCAGGAGCACCCCCGCGCCCATGAAGAACTCGAACAGCTGGTGCTGCACCTGATTGATCGGGAGTACCACGGCGTTATTGACCAGTCCCTCGATACGCCCACAAAAATCGTGATGCTCGCGCGGGAGTTTCGCGGCCGCCTTGCCTCGCTGGTGGCGAACTGGATCCGGGTTGGTTACTGCCAGGGCAATTTCAACAGCGACAATTGCGCCGCTGGCGGTTTCACGCTGGATTACGGGCCTTTTGGCTTCTGCGAACTATTCGAGCCGTTCTACCAGCCCTGGACCGGTGGCGGGCAGCACTTCTCTTTCCTTAACCAACCCGCAGCGGCGGAACGGAACTTCAAGAGTTTCTGTTCGGCCCTTCAGCCGCTGCTGGCAGATCACGAGAACGAACAGGCGCAACTCCAGGAGATTCACGCTGGATTTGCCAAGGTAATGCAGGCTGAGCTGGAAATGATGTGGGCAGCGAAGCTGGGCCTTGGCACTTTTGACGCCGAACTCTTCAGGGAACTGATTACGCTGATGACCCGGACCCCAGTGGATTATACGATGTTCTTCCGGGAGCTTTCCTCCCTACCCGAAGACATCGAACCCCTCAAAAACAGCTTCTACAGATCATTGGATGAGTCAGCAGCGGCCGATCCGGAAGGGCTACTCAACCGCTGGTCAGAGTGGTTTGCCAGATGGAAATCGCAGATTGGGATCGATGGCTCTACTGGCAGCTCCCAATTCCGTGAGGAGCTATCCCGGAACATGAAGCTGGTGAACCCCAAATACACCATGCGTGAGTGGTTTGTGGTTCCTGCCTATCAGCGAGCAGCAGAGGGCGATTACCAGCCCCTGCGTGCTTTGCAGGGTATTTTGACGCAACCCTACGCAGAGCAGTCGAATGCTGTTGAGGCGCAATACTACCGGCTGAAGCCGTCGGAGTTGTTCAATCTGGGTGGGGTTTCACACTACAGCTGCTCGTCGTGACTGAAGCCCCGCCTGGTTACCAAACTTTACAAATTGCCAAACCTATCAAGGTCTACAGCCACCACATCCCCTAAAGTAGCGGCACAACCTCTAACAAGGATAAACGGTTGCCGCGATGAAACGCCTGATTGGTCTGCCTGTTACTGCTGTCTCCCTCATCCTCGCCGGTTGCGGTGAGGAATCCGACCAGTTGCCCGTGGGCGGGCGGGATTTCGATGGCGTGGAATACAGCGAACCTGCGCCTTACACGGGTAAGGTCATCGACGGCTACCTGAAGAACGCCCGGGTCTGGCTCGACATGGATGGGGACAGTCAGTTCACCCCGGGGCCTCTGGTTATCGAGCTGGATAATGGCAGGGAGGTTACTCTTGCCTCGGGGGAGCCCACCGCCATGAGTGGTGCCGGCGGTCGTTTCGCGATGGATATTTCGGAACTGGTCCTGGATCCTTCAGTGGGGCCGGATCTTGATCCACGGGATTATGCGCTGCATGCCGTAGCCCTTCCGGGTAAAACCCTTGAGGAAACGCGCAACGGGGAAGTTCCGGTGGTCAGTGCCTACCTGATGTCGGCGCCTCCGGGTGTCCGCAATATCACGCCATTAACCACGCTGGCCCGTTACCGGGGCATCGTCGGCCTTGGTGCCTTCCTGCAAACACCTTCCGGCGCGGCAGCGAGCCTGGCGGACCTGAATCTGGTGCGGGACTATATCCTCGCCCAGGACGAGCGCTCACATGCCTATGCCCGGGCACTGGCAAGGTTCATGGCCAGCCAGATTCCCTCTGCCTACAACGACCTGCTGGCGGCCGGAGACAGTGACGGCACGGAGCGATTCCTGAGCAGGGAAGCGGCGTTTCTATTGGGCGTATCGCTGGTGCAGAACGCTGCGGATGTGATCGCGGTGGTTGATGATGTCGCCCAGGGTGATTTTGCCAATGTCGATGTGGACGCCCTGGTGCTCCCCGAAGTGGATGTGGAATTGAGCGACCCGGTGCTGCTGACCAGCCAGAAGGTATACGCCGAGCCCTCCAATCAGGACAGCCTGCCTGCCAACCGCTCCGGCCTGCAGATCTCCGCCGAGCTGGCATTCGCTTACAGTGAGAGCGGGCGCCTGCTATCCGTCTCCGCGAACGGCTGCCTGTCACCCTCCATGCCGGAGCTGGCACGACTGATCGGTGTTAACGGCTACATGGCGGACCTGGAAACCCAGTGGTTGCCCTCCGCCGCGCTTTCGGAGCAAAGCCGTCTGAATTTCGACGAAGAGGGCACGGATGAGCGGCTGGTTTTCGATTGGGGCAATCGCCGCATTCACTTCGAGACCAGCACCACCTGTCATGAACACAGGGGAATTGCAGCGGATTCAACGGAATTGGGCGGCCCTCCAGAGGTCACCTACAGCTGGACGACGGACAGCGGCGATCTGGTGGAACTGGTTGCTGAGACCAGCGGTGGCGCAAGGCGCACGCTGGTTCCGGAAACCGACAATTCCTCGTCCGTTTTTCCCGGATACCGGATTTCAGAGCAGGGCGTTGAGGTGGAGGCCGTAACCTTTTCGGCGGGTATAGACAGCTGCGCTCCACAGCAGGATGCTGTCGACGCAAGTCAGGTCGTGACAGGCGTTCAGGCGTACCAGTTTTCCGGCTATGATCCCCAGCCTGCGGGTTTCACCGATCCGGTGCTTGAATTTGATCGACGGGAGTTTTCGGGGCCCGAACAACCGAATCTCCGGCTGTTGCGCTATGGATTTCTGGATCCGGATCTTCTACAGCTGCCCCGGGTGACTGGCGATGACAGTTTCGAGTGGGCGATAAACTATCCGCCAGCAGACGGGCCAGGCTTTGTTGCAGAACAACCGAATCTTATCCGCGATGCCTATCTGAAAAACTACAATTCGTCCGGAGAATGCGGCCGCGAGTTTGAGGGTGTGCCCAATTCAGCTTATGCGAAGGTAGAGTTTGGTTACCAGAGGTTGTCTGAGTATCTGGTGGGGCTGCTGGAATAGACGCGATCAGTGGCAACCTGGCTTCTGGCAAGAAGACTGCGCGGATCGGATGCTATTTGAGGAAATTAACGACTTCGCCGGTTGGCTGTCTTGCCATTTCCTGAGGGAGGAAATGGTGCCGAGGAGAGGACTTGAACCTCCACGGGGTTGCCCCCACTAGCACCTGAAGCTAGCGTGTCTACCAATTTCACCACCTCGGCAGGTGATTTGCAGAAGCTTAGCTTGTTGAAAACTAAACGTTTCTGCCAGCGTTGAGGTGTGTCCCTCAACCGATGGCGCGTACTTTAATAATTCCCGCCGAGGCTGTCAAACATTTTTTCGCAAAAAGAATGGCAGGTATTTGTGCCTATTCCTTGCAGGTTGATAGGCAGGAGCTCCGTCCCAACGTTATACTCCATTGCAAACGAATCTGAACTGTGCCGCGTTGGTACAGCCTCTTAACAAGGATCCGAATGGTTTCCAGGAAGAAAAACGACCGGGATCCTCACGCCAGCCGTGAGGCCCAGAAATACGAAAATCCTATTCAAAGCCGGGAATTTATCCTCGCGCATCTCAAAGAGCGTGGCGCTCCCGCAACCCACGAAACACTGTGTTCAGAACTTGGTCAGTCGTCAGAGGAGGGCATTGAAGCCCTTCGTCGGCGATTGATTGCCATGTGTCGGGACGGGCAGTTGATTTGTAACCGGCGTGGCGCCTATCTTCCCATTGAGGAAGCCGACCTGGTGACGGGGCGGGTGATTGGGCACAAAGATGGCTTCGGCTTTCTGGTGCCGGATGACGGGGGCTCCGATCTGTTTCTAACTGCCCGACAGATGCGTCAGGTGTTTCATGGGGATCGGGTGGCCGCTCGGGTTGATCGGGTTGATGATCGAGGCCGGCGCGAAGGTGTGATCGTTGAAGTTCTGGAATACCGGACCAGCCAGACGGTGGGACGCTTTTTCCAGGAAAGTGGTATCAACTTCGTTGTTCCTGAAAACGCGCGGATCAATCACGAAGTACTGATTCCCCAGGAGAATTGCGGCAATGCCCGCCACGGCCAGTATGTTGTGGTGGACATAGTTCGCCAGCCCACCGTGCGCACTCAGCCACTGGGCAAGGTTGTTGAGGTGCTTGGCGAACACATGGCACCAGGGATGGAAATTGACGTTGCCATCCGTTCCTATGACATTCCCCACAGCTGGCCGCCCGCTGTCGGTGAGCAGACGGCACAGATTCCGGAAGAGGTCACTGAGAAAGACAAGGCTAATCGGAAGGACATCCGAAATCTCAGGCTGGTAACCATCGATGACGAAACGGCCCGGGACTTCGACGATGCTGTCTATTGCGAGCCAAGGCCTCGTGGTGGCTATCGCCTGATCGTTGCGATTGCCGACGTGTCCCACTACGTCCGGCCCGGTTCCCCACTGGATGAAGAGGCGTTAAACCGCAGTACGTCGGTTTATTTCCCCGACCACGTTGTGCCAATGCTGCCAGAAAAGCTGTCCAATGGCCTTTGCTCGTTGAATCCTGGCGTCGATCGCCTCTGCATGGTGGCCGATATGACCATTAGCGCCGCCGGTAACATCAGCAGCTACAACTTTTATCAGGCGGTCATGTTCAGTCATGCGCGGCTTACCTACAACAAGGTAAGTACCATGCTGGAGCATCCGGACACCGAGCAGGGCTATAAGCTGTGCGAGCAATACGCCAACGTGCTCCCGCAGTTGCACAATCTTTATGGTCTCTACCAGTTGTTGCGCAAGGCGCGTACCGAGCGTGGTGCAATTGATTTCGAAACCACCGAAACCAAGATCGTGTTCGACGCCGACCGGAAGATAGAAGAGATCGTGCCGGTACAGCGTAACGATGCCCACAAGATCATCGAGGAGTGCATGCTGTGTGCGAACGTTGCTACAGCGCGATTCCTGAAAAAACACAAACTGCCTGCCCTGTATCGGGTGCATGATGGCCCGTCAGAAGAGCGGCTCAATGCGGTTCGTCTGTTCCTGGGTGAGCTGGGTCTGCAACTGGGCGGCGGTGATAACCCCACGTCTGCGGACTACCAAGAGCTTCTGAACAGTATCAAGGACCGCTCGGATGCCAATGTTATCCAGACGGTGATGCTGCGTTCACTCAGCCAGGCCGTTTACAGCCCTGAAGAGGGCGGCCATTTTGGCCTTGGTTATGCGGGTTATGCTCACTTCACGTCGCCAATCCGACGTTATCCGGACCTGATCAATCACCGGGCCATCAAGTCGGTTATTCACGGAGGGAAGCCTTCCAAGGATGTGGTTCCGCCTCCCAAACCGGATCCCGAGCTCGCCGAGTACCCCTATGATATGGCCCGGATGGAGCAACTGGGTGAGCATACTTCAATGGCGGAACGCCGTGCCGATGATGCCACCCGGGATGTCATGGCCTGGCTGAAGTGTGAGTACCTCAGTGATCATGTCGGTGAGGAGTACGATGGCGTCATTGCCTCCGTCGTGCCCTTCGGTTTCTTTGTGGAGCTTTCTGGCGTCTACATAGAAGGTCTGGTGCACGTGTCGACGCTAAGCGGTGACTTCTTCCATCACGATTCAGCCAAGCATCGCCTCATCGGTGAGCGCACAGCAATGAGTTTCCGGCTCGGGGATGAGGTCCGTGTGAAGGTCGTTCGGGTTGGAATGGAGGACCGCAAGATCGACCTGGAGCTGATCAGCGAACCGGTCCACCGACAGGCTGATCGCGACGCGCTTGCGGTTCCTGATAAAGGCGAGCGAGGAAAGGCCAGGCGTAACTCCGGCAAAGGCGGCAAACCGCCGGGCAAAGCCAAGCCTGCACGAAAGAGTGCATCATCCGGCGAACCTGGCCTGAAGCGCCCGAGGAGGCGCCCGGCGTCGACGTCATCGAAGAAAAAGGGGCCTGAGGCCTTCGATGATAATGAAACGCCTTCTGCCAGGGATGAGCTGGTTGCGAAGGCTGCGAAGCTCGCCCTGAAAAAAGGCAAGAAGGGCAGCGGCGCTGGCAAAGGCGACAAGAAAGGCAAGCCGCGCAAATCAGGCAAGTAACAGGAAGCAGAATCAGTGTCCGGAGAATTTGTGTTTGGCTGGCACGCGGTTGAGGCTGTCCTCAAACGCGAGCCTGGGCGTCTGCAGCAGGTCTGGATCCAGACCGGCAGGCAGGATAAGCGGGTCAAGAGTATTACCGATACCCTGGATAGCCTGGGTGTGCGATGGAAGGTTGTGCATCGCAGAGAGCTCGACGAGCGGGTGTCCGGTGTTCACCAGGGTATTGTCGCGGCCGTAAGTGAAAGCCGGGAATGGACCGAAGACGATCTGCTGGCGCAGTTGGCCGGCAGTGACAAGCCGCCTTTCCTGCTTGTGCTTGATGGTGTGACCGATCCCCATAATCTTGGCGCCTGCATGCGCACCGCCGATGCTGTGGGTGTTCAGGCGGTCATTGTTCCCAAGGACAAGTCCGCTTCGCTGACTCCGGTTGCCCGCAAGGTTGCCTGTGGTGCTGCCGAGACGGTGCCCTTTGTACGGGTCACCAATCTCGCACGTTTTCTGCGCAGTTTGCAGGATCAGGGTGTTTGGCTGATCGGTACTGCCGGTGAGGCAAAGGCAACGCTATACCAGGCCGATTTCAAGGGCCCGGTGGCGCTGGTGATGGGGGCCGAAGGCAAAGGGATGCGCCGACTGACCCGGGAGCACTGTGACCAGCTGATCAATATCCCTATGCTCGGCCATGTCGACAGCCTTAACGTGTCCGTGGCTACGGGTGTTTGCCTATACGAAGCCCTGCGCCAACGGCTTGGTTAACCCTTGCACACAAGGGCTTCCCCGCCTAGAATACGTGACCCCTTTTTTAAGGGGTGGTTTTGTATTGTCTGAATACCGGCAATCCGAAGCCAAGCTTTTGATCAAGCCTTTCTTGTAAAGCCTTATTGATAAAGCAAAAAGAAACCGGCAGCAGAATGCTGTCAACTCCTTGCTTTCATGTTTGTCGGTCGCGGGTTCAGATCCGTGCCGGGAAAAAGGAAGCTGTTTAAACCGTAGGGAGAACTCATGCGTCACTACGAAATCGTTTTTATGGTACATCCGGATCAGAGCGAGCAGGTGCCCGCGATGATCGAGCGTTATACCGGCGTCATCACTGAAGATGGCGGCAAGGTGCATCGCCTGGAAGATTGGGGCCGTCGTCACCTGGCATACCCGATCAACAAGATTCACAAGGCTCACTACGTACTGATGAACGTTGAATGTTCACAGGCCGCAATGGACGAGCTGACTCACAACTTCCGTTTCAACGATGCAATCATCCGCGACATGATCCTGCGCCGCGATGGTGCGGATACAGAACTGTCCCCGATGAAAGCTTCCGAGTCCCGTGAAGACCGTCGTGGCGGCGATGATCGCCCGCGTCGTTCAGCCGAGTCTGACGAGCCACGTCAGCGTGCTGAAACCCAGGACGAAGAAGAGTAATTAACCGGAGTTGAGGAGTTAAGTTATGGCTCGTTTTTTCAGACGTCGTAAGTTCTGCCGCTTCACGGCAGAGGGTGTCAAGGAGATCGATTACAAAGATCTGGACACCCTGAAAGGCTACATCACTGAAACCGGCAAAATCGTGCCCAGCCGCATCACCGGCACCAAAGCACGTTATCAGCGTCAGCTGGCTACCGCTATCAAGCGTGCCCGCTACCTGGCACTGCTGCCGTACTCGGACAGCCACGATAACTAAGTAACAGAAACACAGGACTTGGGACCATGCGTGCACTTGCACAGTATGTAATGCGCGGTCCCCTCCAGGCCGGTGGGGTAGCAGCAGTCACAACTGCCGTACCCTTGTTGTTCTGGATTGGCGCAGCCGTTGTTGGCCTGGTAATTCTCAGGCTTGGCATCAGTCAGGGGCTCAATATTGGGCTCTGGGCATTACTTCCGGCGCTTGGCTGGAGCATTTTCGGGCAGGACCCGACCGCTCTGGCTGTGTTGCTTCAGGTGATGCTTATGGCGTCATTGATCAGGACAACGCTGTCCTGGGAAAAAGCTCTGCTTGCGGGAAGTTTTCTCGCAATCGTCACGGGCCTGATGTTGCCTGTGGTGTACCCGGGGCTGCTGGATGATCTGGTCCAGGCCGGGGTGAGTTTTTACCAACAGTACAATGCCGAAATTGCGCAGAGTCTGGGCGATGACCTCGACAGGGTGATCCGGGACACGATGAATGCGAGCATGGCGGGCACTTACCTGGCAACGGGTGTAGGCATGACCATGCTGGCGCGGGCCTGGCAAGCGGGGCTTTATAACCCCGGTGGATTCCGCAAGGAATTCCATGGCCTGAGGCTATCACCGCCTATTGCGGTGTTGTGCGCGGTGACCATGGTAGTCGGTCCGTTCCTCGGGCTGAATTCCATGCTGCTGGCCTGGGCCGCGGGAACGCCGCTGTTTCTGGCCAGCCTGGCGCTGGTGCACGGCGTTGTTGGTTTGAAAAAGCTCAGTGGGAACTGGTTGGCGATGTTCTATGTAGCGCTGATCCTTCTGGGCCCAAGTCTGATGATTCTGTTAGTGGTTCTGGCTTTTGTGGATAGCTGGCTGGATATCCGGAGGCGTATAAGCCCTGCCGGGCCGGCTGAATAAAGCACGAAGAGGTTAACGAGATGGAAGTTATTCTGCTCGAGAAAGTTGCAAACCTTGGCTCACTGGGTGACAAGGTGAAGGTTAAGGCCGGTTACGGTCGTAATTTCCTGCTTCCTTATGGCAAGGCTGTACCTGCCACCGAAGCAAATCTGAAAGCGTTCGAAGAGCGTCGTGCCGAGCTTGAGAAAGCGGCTGCTGAGAAGCTGTCTGCTGCCCAGGCCCGCGCCGAGGCCCTCGAGGGTGCTGCTTTCACCATCAGCTCCAAGGCCGGTGAAGAAGGCAAGCTGTTCGGCTCTATCGGTGTCCGCGACATTGCTGACGCGATCACTGCCGGTGGTACCGAAGTCGAGAAGAGCGAAGTTCGTCTGCCGGAAGGCCCGATCCGGGTGACTGGCGAGTACGAGATCGAGCTTCAGCTGCACTCCGACGTTGAAGTTACGGTCAAGCTGGCGGTCGTTGCCGAGTAAGCCGTTTTCCCTGAAAACGGCGTCGGGGTTGCCCGGCTCTGGTAATACGCTGGTGGCCCTCGCTGTCTCTGTATAAGGTCCAGCGCTGGCCAACCTGACAGGCCCGAACCGCATCTCGCGGCTTTCGGGCCTGTTGCTTTCTGGTATGCTGTTAAGTCCCTGTAACCCTCTCCCATTGCTGCGACAGGTCGCTTAAACTGTCGTGGTTGTGATGTGCAACTGAAGATGTGTTCATGGCCAAGCCCAATCTGAAGCCCGCGAGTACTGATCTCGAAACCAGCCGTATCAAGGTGCCTCCCCACTCTGTGGAAGCAGAGCAGGCGGTATTGGGCGGCCTGATGCTGGATAACCGCCGGTTCGACGAGATCTCGGAAGTGATTTCGGCCGCCGATTTCTATCGGCAGGACCACCGCCTGATTTTTGGCGCCGTGGAGCGTCTTGCCAGTGAGAGCGAGCCACTGGATGTTGTTACCCTGGCGGAATTCCTGGAGCGCGCCGGCGATATTGAGGATGCCGGTGGCTTGTCCTATCTGGCGGAATTGGCTGAGAAAACTCCGGGCGCGGCAAACATCCGTGCCTACGCGGATATTGTCCGCGAGCGGTCCATTCTGCGACAGCTGGTGGAAGTGTCCGGCAAGATTTCCGATTCGGCTTTCAACCCGCTCGGCAGGAACAGTAATGAAATTCTCGACGAGGCCGAGCGAAGCGTCTTCCAGATTGCTGAAGCGAGGGTCAAGGAAGGTTCCGGGCCGCAGGCAATCAACCCCATACTGGCCAAGACCCTCAGCCGTATCGAGGAATTGTTTGAGTCTGGCGAGCAGACCACCGGACTGACGACGGGCTTCAAGGATCTGGACGAACAGACCTCGGGCATGCAGCCCTCGGATCTGATCATTGTGGCGGGTCGTCCCTCCATGGGTAAGACGACTTTTGCCATGAACATCGTGGAGAATGCCCTGATCAGCACCGGAACGCCGGTGCTGGTGTTCAGTATGGAAATGCCGGCGGATGCCCTTGCCATGCGGATGCTCTCGTCGCTCGGGCGCATTGATCAGACCAAGGTCCGTGGCGGTAAGTTGGAAGAGGACGACTGGCCCCGGCTGACGTCGGCGGTGAGTCTGCTCAAGGACAAACCTCTTTATATCGACGATACGCCGGGTCTGAGTCCCACGGAAATGCGCTCCCGGGCCCGACGCATTGCCCGGGAAAACGACGGCAAGATAGGCCTGATCATGGTCGACTACCTGCAGTTGATGCGGGTCCCCGGCAACACCGAAGGCCGGACGGCCGAGATTTCGGAAATCTCGCGGTCCCTGAAGGGCATTGCCAAAGAGCTTAGCTGCCCGGTGGTGGCGCTGTCCCAGCTCAACCGGAGTCTTGAGCAGCGGCCCAACAAGCGCCCGGTTAACTCGGATCTTCGGGAATCGGGCGCCATCGAGCAGGACGCCGACGTCATCATGTTTGTATACCGGGATGAGGTCTATAACGAAGACACCCCGGACAAGGGAATTGCCGAGATCATCATTGGCAAGCAGCGGAACGGCCCCATCGGCACTATCCGCCTGGCCTTTATCGGCAAGTACACCAAATTCGAGGACCTGGCCCACGGCGATTACAGCGATTATGGCGGGGAGTATTGATGCCCCGCAGCACTGTTGCCCGGATTGATCTCGACGCCCTTCGCAGGAACTACCTTACAGCCCTGAATCGGGCCGGCGGGGCGCAGGTGATGGCCGTGGTCAAGGCCGACGGCTATGGCCACGGCATAGGGCCGGTGGCCTCGGCCCTGGATAGCCTGGCCCCGAAGTTTGCGGTGGCGTGCATCGAAGAGGCGGCGGCCATACGGGAAACGGGCCTGACACAGCCGGTAGCCCTGCTGCAGGGAGTGCACGCCGAAGCGGATATTGATGAGTGCGCCCGGCAAAGGTTTGAGCCGGTTTTCCACAGTTTCCAGCAACTGTCGTGGCTGGAGCGCCTTGAAGCACGACCGGCGTTCTGGCTGAAAGTGAACAGCGGCATGAACCGTCTGGGCTTTCATCCGGACGAGCTGGCCGGAGTTATGAGCCGACTCCAGGCCATGAGTGCGGAGAAGGGACTGCTGGGCTTTGTGACCCACTTCGCCTGTGCCGACGATCCGGATAGTGCCATGACGGCGCAGCAGACATCGGTGTTTGAGAAGGCTACCTCTGCGTTTCCCGGGCTGATGAAGAGTGTGGCCAATTCGGCCGCCCACTTTCATCCGGGCCAGCCGATGTTTGACTGGAGCCGACCGGGCATCATGCTGTATGGCGGTTCGCCAATGGTTGGCAAAACCGGCCCGGAGCTTGGTCTGGAACCGGTGATGTCGCTGGAGGCACCGTTGATCAGCACCCGACTGGTGCCAGCGGGAAAGTCTGTTGGGTACGGAGCCGGCTGGGTCGCCGATCGGGACACCCGGATGGGTATGGTGGCCATTGGTTATGGCGATGGTTATCCCCGGCATGCGGGCACCAACACACCGGCGGCGATCAATGGACAGCGGATCCGGCTCATCGGTCGGGTATCCATGGATATGCTGGCGGTTGATCTCACCAATGCTCCGGATTCGAAGGAGGGCGACACTGTCGAACTCTGGGGGCGCACAGTTGGTGTTGATGAGGTGGCGACCTGTGCCGGCACCATCTCCTACGAGTTGATGACCGGCATCACCGGGCGGGTACCGCGGCAATACCGGTAGCATTCAAGAGCGCCTCGTCAGCCCGCTTCCGGTTCGTGAATGATTTCCTCGATAAAGTCGAGGATGGCAGCGAGGCTGCGGTCGTCCAGCTTTTTGAGCACCTTGTGTACGACCATCTTGCTGCCCTTGAGCATGCTGCTGATGCCCATTTTGGCCATGCCCATCATCATGTTGCTGGCATGGAGGCGGCGAAGCGGCTCCAGGAAAAAGAAGTCCAGACCTTCTTCGGTCATGTCCACAATCAGGTTGAAGAGCTTGTCGATGGCCTCCTTGTCGGCCTTGCCCCGCTCGCGCAGTTCGCCGACGGTGTATAGGGCCCGGGTTCGCAACTCGTCGGGGATCGGCGCCACAATGTGGCTCTGTTGTTTCAGCATGAAAGTTCCTGTTGTTGTATGCTCTTGAAAGAAATAGCAAAGCATTAAGTTCAGACTGCATCAGTGTAGGCGCCGGAATCCAGAAGCCATTGGCCAGACCGGTTCCGAAATACCGTCACATAAGTGATACCAGGAGGCATTGAATCCTCGTGCATGTACTTGTTGTCCACGATTACGGCCCTTTGGGGAAGGTTCTGCTGGAGCGTTTGCGGGCTACGCACCTGCACGTCAGCCCATTGCTTGTCAGTGACCCCTCCAATGCCGACCTTGATGCACTGGAGAACTGGATTCCCGAGGATACCGATCTGATTGTTAACGCACTCTGGATGGCCGATCCCGAGGTCGCCGAGAAAGACCCAGAGGGCGTCCACATGGCTGCGTTTTCGCTACCCCTGGCCATGGCGGAGTTTGCCCGTGATCGCGGTATGGCGCTGCTACAGCTTTCCTCCTGTTACGTATTCGATGGCCGTAAGCAGAGTGGATATATCACCTCTAACCCCGGGCAGCCGGTGAACGAATTGGGGAACTGGCAATGGGAGTGCGAGCAGGCTTTGCGCACCCTGCTGCCGAGACACATTATCCTGCGAACCGGCTGGAGCCTGGCGCGATTTATACGAAAGGTTCAGGCCAGCACTGCTGCCGGTGAGGTGCTGTCATTACCTGGGCGGTGCCGTGGCCAGCCTGTGGCGGTTCGGGATTTGGCCCGGGTGATCGAGGCGGTGGTTCTTCAGCTTGATTGTGGGGCCGAAGTGTGGGGCACCTATCAGTACGCCGGCGCCGAGGAAATCAATCTCTACGAGCTCGGCCTGGCAATCGCCGGCCTTCCAGGGATCCCGGAAGGTATTCGGGTCGTGGATGAGGTGCCGGAGTGGGGGCATCTTGAACCGGTGAATACCACGCTGATCTGCACCAAGATCCGAAACACATTCGGGATCAAACAGATGCCATGGCGTTCGGGCCTGGTGGATGAGCTGGCCATGTTGAAAAAGAATAACGGGAGGGAAGTGGAGAGCGAGCCCGCCGGTTCATGAAACCGACGGACACAAAGCAGCTTCTCAGTTATTGCACTGGCGAGAAAATTCCCGGCTGACCATCTGCAGGCCTTCGATATCCATGAGTTCGACTTCCCGGCCCCTGGCCTTGATGAGCCCCTGATTCTGGAAACGCGTGAAGACCCGGCTCACGGTTTCGACAGCCAGTCCCAGGAAGTTGGCGATGTCGTTACGTGCCATGGGCAGACTGAAGTTGGTCGGAGACATGCGTCGGCGCTGGAAGCGGCTGGACAGCGATAACAGCAGTGCGGCAATGCGCTCTTCGGCGGTATTCTTGCTTAGCAGCATGGCCAACTGGTGACTGTTCTGGATCTCCTGGCTCATCAGGTGATACATGTGATGCTGCAGTTCCGGCAGCTTGCCAGTGAGCTCCTCCAGTTTGTCGATCGGAAACTCGCAGATGCTGGTCCGCTCCAGAGCCTTGGCGGTGCACGCATAGTTCTCACTGCCAATGCTGTCCAGACCCACCAGTTCACCGGGCATGAAAAAGCCGGTTACCTGTTCTTCGCCACTCTCGGTGATAATCGACGTCTTGATGGAACCACTTTTCACCGCAAAGCACGCGCGGTAGGGCGTGCTCTGGTCAAAGATATGTTCGCCGCGGTTGAAGATTCGCCCCTGCTGGACAATGTCTTCCAGCCGATCAAGGTCGTTCTCTTCAACTGCCAGGGGAAGGCAAAGATTGCTCAGGCTGCACTGGTGGCAAGAGGCCTTGAGGGGAGAAGCCTGACGAAACGGAATTGCTTGAGCCATACGTGATGATCCGTCCGATTTGATCCATATCAACTATGTACCTTAATACGGATAGCGGTCTTTGCCAATAATCAAGCTTAATGATCTGAGAATATAATTGTTAAAAATAAGGGCCCGAAGGCCCTTGTGCCACTCATGCTTACAGTTTTTCAAATACCAGAGACGCGTTCGTCCCACCAAAGCCGAAACTGTTGGACATCACGGTGTTCAGTGCGCCTTCGCGACTTTTCGGGCCGACTAACGGCATGTCGCTGATTTTCTCGTCCGGATCGCTGAGGTTTCTGGTGCCTGCAATGAAGCCATTCTGCAGCATCAGGAGCGAGTAGATCGCCTCCTGCACGCCTGCAGCACCAAGGGAGTGGCCGGTCAGTGATTTGGTAGATGAAATGGCGGGGATGTCGGAACCAAAAGTTGAACGCACCGCGCCCATCTCGGCAACATCGCCAACCGGGGTGCTGGTGCCGTGCGCGTTGATGTAGTCGATCTTGCCACGGATCGTGGCCATCGCCTGTTTCATGCAGCGCTGGGCGCCTTCGCCCGAGGGGGCGACCATGTCGTAGCCGTCTGAGGTGGCGCCATAGCCGGTAAGTTCGGCAATGATGTTGGCACCGCGTTTCTTCGCATGCTCCAGCTCTTCCAGTACCATCATGCCGCCACCGCCGGCGATCACGAAACCGTCTCGGCCGGCGTCGAAGGGGCGCGAGGCTGTCTCGGGAGCGTCGTTGTACTTGGTGGAAAGGGCGCCCATGGCGTCGAACATCATTGTCAGGCTCCAGTCCTCTTCTTCTCCGCCGCCGGCGAACACGATGTCCTGCTTGCCCGCCTGGATCTGCTCCATGGCATGGCCGATGCAGTGGGCACTCGTGGCGCAGGCCGAAGACATGGAGTAGTTCACGCCGCGGATTTTGTATGCTGTGGCCAGACAGGCGGAAACCGTGCTGGTCATGATGCGGGGCACCATATACGGCCCGATGCGCTTCACGCCTCTCTCACGCATGATGTCGGTGGCTTCAACCTGGCTGGAACAGGACGCGCCGCCTGAGCCCGCGATCAGACCGGTGCGGTCATTGGAGATCAGCTCCTCGGTCAGCCCTGCCTGGGCAATGGCCTGCTCCATGGACAGGAAACTGTACATGGCCGACGGGCCCATGAACCGGCGGATCTTGCGGTCGATAACGGATGTGTCGACATCCACCGAGCCTGCAATCTGGCTGCGAAAGCCCATTTCCTTATAGGTTTCGTTGAAACGGATGCCGGACTTTCCATTTTTAAGGCTGTCCCTGACTTCATCCAGTGAATTGCCAATGCAGGACACAATGCCCATACCGGTGACGACGACGCGTCTCATAAGTTCCTCCTTACCGACCGGCCGATGCGGCCGACCTTGCGATCAATAACGTTATTTAACAGTCTAGGCGCTTTGGCCCGGATACGATATTTGACCTTGGTAAGGGGAGAAGGCCGGATAAAGCCCCACAGAGTGTTCAGCGCTTGCCGCTTCGACCCTTTCTGGCGCCCTTCTTTGCGCCGCTGGCCTCCTCGCGAGCGGCTTTCTCAGCCGCGGCTGCCTCGGCTTCCCGGGCTTCGCGCTCGACCATCTCAGGGGTTTCCAGCGAGATGCGTCCCAGAGTTCCGGCCCGGAATTCGTTGAGCAACACCTCCGATACTTTGTGCAGATCCGGGATGCCACCGCGGCCGAAGAATCTCCGCTTCTCGGCAATTCCGTCCATCAGCGCCAGGGCACCTTTCGGTAGTTCCTCGAAGCCGTAGCGGGTTTTGACCAGCTCTGGATAGGCTTCCAGAAGGTACTCGGCCTCGAACATGGCCACATCCTCAAAGTCCAGCACCGCGCTCCGAATCGCCCCGGTTACCGCCAGACGATAACCACAGGCTTCGGGAGACAGTTTTGGCCAGAGGAAGCCGGGCGTGTCGTAGAGCAGAATGTTGTTGGGCAGTTTGATGGCCTGTTGCGCCCTGGTTACGGCTGGCTCGTTCCCGGTCTTGGCCGCAGGGCGCCCTGCCAGGGTATTGATCAGGGTGGATTTACCGACATTGGGAATGCCCAGAATCATCACCCTCAGTGCACTCTTCTGGCGATCATGATCGGGCGTCATCTCCTCCGCCAGTTTGAGGATAGCCAGCGCTTCATTGCGTTGGTTGTGGGTAAGCGTAATGGCGCGGACGCCACGCTCTTTTTCGAGCCAGGCTAACCACTGCTCAGTGATTTCTGGATCTGCCAGGTCGCGTTTGTTCAATACCTTGATCAGCGGGGTATCACCGCGCAGGGCAGGTACCAGCGGGTTTTCGCTGCTGAAAGGAATGCGCGCATCAACCACTTCGATGATGAGATCCATCTGTGGCATGACTTTTTTGATCTCCTTGCGGGCCTTGTGCATGTGCCCTGGAAACCAGTTGATGGCCATCGTATCTGCTCCGGATTGGTTTGAACGGCGCCATTATGAAGGGGAATGACCAAACTTTCACATTTGTTTGAATCCCCGTGTGTGGCGGCTTTTGGCGTGGAAGACTGAGAAGTATGTACAAAAAGAGGGCTGATCGGGGTGAAAAACCGTATCCGTATGTTTTAGGGTGTAGTCCCTGAACGATGAAACCAATGTATGTCGGTGGTATTTCAATTGTGGCCACCTTGTTTATGGAGAGAGTTATGAAGCTTGCAAAATTGTTTGGTACTGCCCTGGTTGCCCTGAGCCTTTCGGTCCCGGCCGTGGCCCAGCAGTCCGGCGGCCAGCCTGATCAGGTTGACCAGTTGGCCCAGATGGTAGGGCTGACCGAAGAGCAGCAGACCGAAATCCGCGCCATCATCGACGAGATGCAGGTCGAAATCGGCGAGCTCCGCCAGGAAGCCCGCGCGCTGCAGCAGCAGATGCAGGGTGAGATCAAGTCAGACTTTGATGAAGCTGCGATTCGCGAGCAAGCCAAAGAGCTGGGCGAAGTGACCGGCGAGATCGCGGCGCTGTCCACGCTGATGCAGGCGAAGGTAGACAGCGTGTTTACCCAGGAGCAACGCGACGAGCTGGATAAGCGTATGCAGCAGATGCAACAGCAAATGCAGCAGCGTCGTCAGATGCAACAGCAGATGCAGCAGGGGCAAGGTCAGGGCATGCAATGATCCTGCTTTCCCTCTGACTTTGTTGGAGAAGGGCCGCATCCTTGGGTGTGGCCCTTTTTTTGGTCTGTAGCCTGCTGGTTTTGGGGGAGGAACAGTGGCGTGGCGCCCTCCCAAAAACCGCTACGAGCACATCCATGTGCGCTTGGCTGTGGCCATCCTTGGCCACAGACATTTTTGGGAGGGCACCACACCCCTGTTCTTCGAACGGTTCAGTAATCGGCTACTGATCATAAGGTTGGCTGAAAGATTTGGCGCGGAGTGTCTTCCGATAACTCCTATTTCTGAAGCTTGGCGGGTGTGGGCCTTTGACAGAATGTCGGCGGCCAAGGATGGCCGACGTCAAGCGCACATGGATGTGCTCGTAGCGGTTCTGGCAAAGGCCTACACCCGCCGAGCCACCCCCGAAACCAGAAGGCTAGGAGCCCAAGCCCGAAGCCCCGCTAGAGCCAAAGGGTTTAACCAGAACAATAAGCCGGGGAAGCAGGGTAAGCGCCCCCACCAGAGCCATGAACATGGCAAACCCGGTGAACAACCCGAAGTAGATGGTCGGGATGAAGTTTGACAGCACCAGTATCGAGAACCCGGAGATGATGGTCAGCGAGGTGAAGAACATGGCCTGGCCGATGCTTCGGTGGCACCGGTGCATGGTGGCGATGTAGTCGCCGTCTTTCTGGAACTCGGTTTTGAACCGATGAATATAGTGGATGGTGTCATCCACGGCGATGCCCACGGTGATGGCCGCCACGGTGATGGTCATCATATCCAGGGGGATGCCCATCCAGCCCATCAGGCCGAGTACGGAGCCTGCGGCGATCAGGTTGGGGGCGATGCCGATCAGGGCCAGTTTTAGCGAGCGGAACAGGATCAGGAACATCGCCATGATGGCGGCGAAGACCACGCCGATGGTTTTGATCTGGGAATCGAACAGGCTTTGCAGCATGTTGTTGTACATCACGGTCATGCCGGCAAAGAGCACCTGGTCTTTCGAGTAGCCCAGTTCCGTGGTCAGGTGTTCGTGGATGCGGTTCAACAGCTCCTGTCGACGCAGTTCCGGCATGGTCTCCAGGATCCGGATGCTGAATCTCGCCTGGTCGTGCTCCTCGGAGATGTAGGGCGTCAGCAGGGTGTCCTGCAGGTCGTCCGGCACGGCCGCCGGTACAAACGCCAGCTCCAGGGCGTCCAGAGGCTCGCCCTGGTTGATTCTGGCGAGGATCTCCAGGGTGGTGTTGATGGACAGTACCTTGCCGGTTTCGGGTAATCCGTCCAGATACTCATGAACGGCTTCCAGTTCCTCCATTTTCTGGTAGGTGTACCAGGTATCCCGGTATTCCTCGCCGGCGCCGCAATCCTCCACAAACGGATCACAGTCGCTGGCAAACGGGTCGCCGCCGTTCGCGCCTTCTGGTGGAGGGTCGTCGGTAATCACTACGTCCAGGGGGGTAGTACCGCCCAGGCGGTTGTCGATGGTGATCATGCCCTGGTGGATTTCGGTGGAGGATTTGAAATAATCGATGAAGCTGTTTTCCACCGTCAGCTTGCTCAGGCCGACCACGCAGAGCACCGCAATCACGCCGGAGCCGACCAGTACCGTTTTGCCGAAGTGCTCCGTGAAGCGGGCAAAGGCATCGGTGAAGGGAACCCGATCAGAGGTTACCCGGCTATCCAGTGGTGGCGGCACCAGGATCAGCAGGGCCGGGAATATGACGAAGGTAATGAGGAAGGCCACCGTCAGCCCCAGGGTCATCATCCAGCCAAAGTCGATGACCGGGCGAATGCCGCTGAAGGTAAGGGACCCGAAGGCGACAATGGTAGTGATGGCCATGTAGAAGCAGGGTTTGATCATCGCCATCACGGTGTTGCGCAGAGTGTCTCTGGGGCTGGCGTCCGGTTCGTCGTGCTGGAATTCCCGGTAGCGTACGATCAGGTGAATGGTGAGCGACAGGGTCATGATCAGCAGCAGGGAAATGAAGTTGGAGGAGATTACCGTCACCGGCCACTGGGCCCACCCCAGAAAGCCAATCATCAGCCAGACCGTAAAGCCGCAGCACAGCAGTGGCACCAGCACCCAGCGCCATTGCCGGAAGATAATGGCCAGGGTGAGTAGCAGAAATGCGAGCACGCCCAGCCCGAAGGTCGAGAGGTCGTTTTCGATAAACCGGATCATGTCCGCCACAATCATGGGCACGCCGCCCAGGTGGATCTCTGCGCCATCCCGGTACTTGTCCAGTATGGAGCGAACGGTGCGGATGGTGGCATCGCGTTCCACACCGAGGGTTTCGGTAAAGTCGATGAACTCCTGCTTTACATGCTCCAGTTCTGCCAGCTCGGCTTCGGAGGCTTCGCCAGCGTCGGCCTTGTCTCTCAGGTCGTTGCGTTTTCTCAGCAACTCGAAATATCGATCCGGCGTGGGCAGGTTGACCTGTATCGCCGTGGTGCGGCCATCTTCACTGATCAGCAGGTTGGGGTAGAGCGGGTTGTTCAGCAGCGCCTCGCGGGCCGTCTCTGGGGCCACACCGTGTTCGTCGAGGGTCTTGATCTCGCTGTCCACGGTGTCCAGCGTCAGATTCGGGCTATGCAGGAGCGGCACATTCAGGATGCTGTTGGTGGAGCCTACTGCGTCCAAACTCTGCAGCTCATCTCGCAACGCGCCCAGCCGGGCGAGGCCCTCTTCCGAGAACAGTTCACCCTCGGGGGTATAGGTGACGATCAGGAAATCATCCGAGGTGGTGAAGCGGCGGTTTACCTGACGGTATTGCTCCAGGGAGCGGTCGTTTTCGAGTACCAGGGATTCGGCAGAGGCATCCAGCCGGAACTCGCCGAATTTGATAGCGGCGAGCGCCAGCAAAACAGCAAAGGCCGAGAGGATGATAAACGGGTGTGGAAAAACCAGGCGATCATACAGGGCGCGAAGACGATTCATGAACAACTACTCTGCCAGTTCAAACGAGTGCAGAGTGTGCCACAAACCTCAGTGAACCGTGACCTTTGACGAGGCTTCTTCCAGGGAATCGATCAGCATTTTCAGGCGTCGGCTCATTTCCGCGCTCTCGGCGAGCTGGGTCACCATGCTCTGGGTGGTTTCGCGAATGCCCTGCACGTTGGCTAGCACGTCGTCGGTGCCAGCGGTCTGTTCCGCGGAAACATTGGCGATTTCCTGGTTGGTATGATCGATTCGACTGACCACCTCGTTGATGGCTTCGAGGGCACGGCGGCCTTCTTCGGATTCCTCGACGCAGCGGGTGGCGTCATCGGAGCTGCCGGTCATCTGGTTTACAGCCGTGTTAATGGCATTGAGAAGTCGGTCGATGGTGCCCTGAATCTGATCAGTGGAGTCCTGAACCCGTTGAGCCAGTTTGCGTACTTCATCAGCCACCACAGCAAACCCTCGGCCCTGTTCGCCGGCCCGAGCGGCCTCGATGGCTGCGTTCAGGGCCAGCAAATTGGTCTGTTCGGCAATACCCCGGATCTCGGTGATGGCGTGGCTGATTTCATGGCTGTTCTCGGCCAGGGCTTCGACGCTGCTGGCGGAGTTGCGCACCACGTCAGCGAGTTTTCGGATGCTGTCGGCGCTCTGGCCGACTTGGGTGCTGCCGTCACGGGCCGCATCGCTTGCTTCGTGGGAGAGGGTCTTGGCAATGCCGGCCTGTTCGGCAATGCCGGTGAAGCTCTGCAGCATGGTTTCGATGACCTCCGCGGACCGGTCGGCGCCTTGCTGTTGACGGCCCAGATCATCCCGGCGGGCTTCGGCAGCCGAAGTGAGTTCTTCAACTTCGCGATGCAGCCGATCGATGGCTTCCTTCATGCTGCGTACTACTGCCACGGTGCGGTCCTGCATGGCATTGAAGGCGCTCGCCATTTCGCCGATTTCGTCGTTGGAGTCCACCACTGCCCTCTGGCTCAGATTGCCCGAGGACTGAACGTCGACCATGGTGTTTTTCAGGCGATTCACGTGGCGCTCGATAAACGAGATCAGCAGTTGGGAGCCGGCCATCTCCAGCACCATGAGTACCGCAACCACCAGCGCAAAGCCGGGCGCTGTATCAGCGAAGACCTGGTCGAAACTCTTGCCGGTCTGCCCCGCAATGGTCTGCATGGCGTAAAGAACCAGCAAACAGAGAACTGCAAAAACGACAATGTTCAGCAACCAGAATTTGTACTTCAGCCGGGCATTTCGCAGCAGTGTCAGCATGAATCGTTCTCAGTCGATGGCCTTCACCGGAATCTGCATGGCATTGGAGGTCTGGGGAACCTCAGGCACGGCGAGGCCAAGATTGTTTTTATCGAATACCTTATCGGCCCGGTAGCTGGAGCGGACCATAGGGCCGGAGGGTACTTCCATGAAGCCCTTCTCCAGGCCGATTTCCCGGTAACGGTTGAATTCTTCCGGAGTGACGTAGCGTTCCACCGGCAGGTGATTCGGGGTGGGGCGCAGGTACTGGCCCAGGGTCAGGATATCCACACCGATGGCGCGCAGGTCGTCCATGGTTTCCAGGATTTCCTCCTCGGTTTCACCCAGGCCCAGCATCAGGCTGGTCTTGGTGAGCACATCCGGGCGGTGCTTTTTGGCATGTTCGAGAACCCGCAGGGTTTTTTCATACCCGGCGCGCGGGTCCCGGACCCGGCTGGTCAGCCGTTTGACGGTTTCCACGTTCTGGGCAAAGACATCCAGCCCGGAATCCACCACCTTCTCAACGTCAGACATGACCGCGTCGAAATCAGGCGTTAGCGCCTCAACGGCGACTTCGGGGGTGCGCTGTTTGATGGCCGAAACGCAGGCGGCATAGTGGGCAGCGCCACCGTCGTCCAGGTCGTCACGGTCTACCGAGGTAAGCACGATGTAGCGAAGGCCCATGAGCTCCACGGACTTGGCCGTGTTCTCCGGCTCTTCATGATCCAGCCAGCCTTTCGGGTTGCCGGTGTCTACCGCGCAGAATTTGCAGGCGCGGGTGCAGACAGACCCCATCACCATGATGGTAGCCGTACCGGCAGTCCAGCACTCACCGATGTTGGGGCAATGGGATTCCTGGCAAACGGTGCTCAACCGGTGCTCAGTGACGTTCTTGCGCACCGCTTCATAGCGTTCACCCCCGGGCATGCGTGCCCTGAGCCATTTTGGCTTCGGCTCTCGCTTTTCCGCGGTTGTGGCTTCCTGCTTCGACGACCGCTTGACGCCATCCTTGATGGCTGAGAAGCCATGTTCATTGCGGAATTTGGAACCACTGGTAATGCGGGTTTTTGCGCTGTCGCTCATTGCAACCGGACTCTCGATTCGGGCATGGGGAACACTAAAGAGTAATGGGCTGGCGGGGGAGTTACAAGACAGATAGGGGCAATCACGGGGGTGCCGGGCACGACATTGGTCGTACCCGGTTGACCCTTATCAAGCCTGGGCTTTGTCCAGGGCCTGACTGATGTCGGCAATGATGTCGTCGACATGTTCGATGCCGATGGACAGACGCACCAGATCCTCGCTCACCCCGGCACTCTTCAGTTCCTCCGGGTTCAGCTGGCGGTGGGTGGTGGTGGCCGGATGGCAGGCCAGGGACTTGGCGTCACCGATGTTCACCAGACGCAGGATCATATCCAGGGCATCAATGAACTTCGCACCGGCTTCCCGGCCACCCTTGATGCCAAAACTCAGGATGCCAGACGCCTTTCCACCACAGATCTTGTCGCAGGTCGCCTTGTAGGGGCTGTTGGCAAGAGTCGCGTAATTCACCCACTCCACAGACGGGTGATCCTGCAGGAAGTTGGCGACTTTCTCCGCGTTCTCGCAGTGACGTTCCATGCGCAGCGCCAGGGTTTCCAGGCCCTGCATGATCAGGAACGCATTAAACGGGGCCAGGGCAGCACCGGTATTACGCAGCGGCACTACGCGGCAGCGGCCGATGAAGGCGGCAGGGCCCAGGGCGTCGGTGTAGACCACGCCGTGGTAGGATGGGTCCGGCTCGTTCAGCATCGGGAATTTGTCGGCGCTGGCTTTCCAGTCGAACTTGCCGGAATCCACTACTACGCCAGCGACGGTAGTGCCGTGGCCACCGATGTACTTGGTGAGCGAGTGGATAACGATGTCGGCACCGTGCTCAATCGGGCGGCACAGGAAGGGGGTGGCTACCGTATTGTCCACCATCAGCGGAATACCGTGCTTGTGGGCGATCTCGGCCCAGCGCTGGATGTCGACCACATTGCCCGCCGGGTTACCGATGGACTCGCAGAACAGGGCGCGGGTGTTTTCATCAATGGCCTTTTCCACGGCATCGAAATCGTCGTGGGCGACCATCTTGCACTCAATGCCCTGGTTCGGCAGCGAGTGGGCAAACAGGTTGTAAGTGCCGCCGTACAGCTGGCTGGTGCTGACGATGTTGTTGCCCACCTTGCAGATAGTCTGCAGGGCATAGGTGATGGCCGCCATGCCAGAAGCTACGGCCAGGGCTCCAACGCCGCCTTCCAGCTCCGCCATCCGCTCTTCCAGAACCGCATTGGTGGGGTTCATGATGCGGGTGTAGATATTGCCCTGAACCTTCAGGTCGAACAGATCGGCACCGTGCTGGGTGTCGTCGAAGGTGTAGGACGTGGTCTGATAAATCGGCGTGGTCGCCGCCCGAGTAGTGGGATCGCTTTTGAAGCCTGCGTGCAGCGCGAGGGTTTCCGGTTTCATGTCAACGGTCCTTGCTGGTGTGTTGTTCTTTATGGGTTTCAGCCCGTGAGTATGCCACAGAGTTTCTTGTGAGAGGATCGTTGGAGCTTGGAAGGAAAAGAATCGGGGTGAGGGGTGGTCCCGAAGCACACTAGTCGTCGCGCTGCCTGCTTTTAGCCTTCAGAAAGTCGCTGATGGATGGATAGAAAAAGATCCCCAGGCAAGCCCAGAAAACGCTGATCGACACGATGGCCGCCTTCACGCTCGCGCCGGCTGCATATTCCGGCCCATCGTGACCGGCCATTCCGTTTGAACGTGACCGCCTGTTCCGGGTGATCGTGACCGCTCATTCCGTTTTATCGTGACCGATTTTGGACATTTTTCCGGAATCGCCGGTCACGATGCCGGAATCATCGGTCACGTTCCTCCGGAATCACTGCCAACACGCTGGAATTCTTCCACTTTATCCGGCATACCCCTTCCTTTTTCTATCACGAGGAAGGGTGGATGCCGGCAGCGAGGATTTCCATGCGACAAATCATCGAGGTCTTGCGCCTCAAGTACGAAGCGGGCCTGAGCCATGAGCGCATTGCACGCGCCTGTGGCCTTTCCAAGGGTGTGGTCGGTAAATACGTCAGCCTGGCCACCGCTCAGGGCATCACCTGGCCGTTGCCGGAAGGCACGGACGAAGCACGGCTGGAAGCCCTGCTGTTCCCGGCCAAGACGCCGCCTGCACGCTTTGCCGAGCCCGACTACTTCCAGGTCCATCAGGAGCTGAAGACCAAGGGCGTCACCCTGCAACTGTTGTGGGCCGAGTACGTGGAGCGCCACGGCGACAAGGCCCGCCGGTACAGTCAGTTCTGCCATCACTACCGGCTCTGGCGCGGCCGGCAGAGGCGCAGCATGCGTCAGGTTCATCGGGCCGGGGAAAAGATTTTTATCGACTACTGCGGCCCCACCGTGCCGGTGGTGGACCGCAGCACCGGTGAGATGCGTAAAGCCCAGGTCTTTGTGGCCGTGCTGGGCGCGTCCAGCTACACCTTCGCCGAGGCCACCTGGAGCCAAAGCCTGCCGGACTGGATCGCCTCCCACCAGCGGATGCTGGCGTTCTACGGTGGGGTGCCGGAACTGCTGGTTCCGGACAATCTCAAGGCAGCGGTCACCAGGACAGACCGATACACGCCCCAGATCAACGAGACCTACGCGGAACTGGCGGCCCATTACCAGACGGCGGTGTTGCCGGCACGTCCCTACAAGCCCAAGGACAAGGCAAAGGCTGAAGCCGCTGTGCTGCTGGTTGAACGCTGGATCCTGGCGCGGTTGCGGCACCGAACGTTCTTCTCATTGGCCGAACTGAACTCGGCGATTGCAGACCTGCTACCGGCACTGAACCAGCGCCCGTTCCAGGGACGCTCCGAGAGCCGCCAGAGCCTGTTCGAAGCGCTGGACCGACACGCGCTGAAGCCACTGCCGGCAACGCCCTACGTCTATGCCGAGTGGCGTAAGGCACGGCCGGGCATCGACTACCACATCGAGATCGACAAACGGCTGTACAGCGTGCCTCACGCTCTCGTGGGCGTGAAGCTGGAAGTACGGGTGACCGACACCGCCGTGGAAGTCATGCACAAGGGCCAGCGGGTGGCGTTGCATCCCCGCCACGGCAAGAACCGCTTCGTCACCCTGACCGAGCACATGCCCAAATCCCACCAGGCCCATCAAAACTGGTCACCGGGCCGGTTCCTGAACTGGGCCGCGGACATCGGCCCCGCCACGCTCGATGTGGTGCAGCAACAGCTTAAGGATCGCCCCCATCCCGAACATGGCTACCGGGCCTGCCTGGGGCTGTTGAACCTGAGTCGACGGTACAGCCGTGACCGGCTGGAGCAAGCCTGTGCCCGGGCGCTGTCCATCAACTCGGCCAGCTACCAGAGCATCACCTCGATCCTGAAGCAGGGCCTGGATCAGCTTCCCCTACCACTGACCGAGGAAGAACCGGAACTGGCCGATCTGCCCGTTCACACCAACGTTCGCGGCCCCCGCTACTACCACTGATCCCGGAGAAACTGATGTTGACTCAAAACACCCTCGATACCCTGCGCCAGCTCAAGTTGACCGGCATGTGCGATGCCCTGGAACAACAACGGGCACAGCCCGACACCCACGACCTGGCGTTTGAGGAACGCCTGGCCTTGCTCATCGACCGGGAGGTGCTGCATCGGGAAAATCGCCGATTAGAGCGGCTGCTGAAGGCGGCCCGGCTGCGGGTGCCGGCCTGCGTGGAAGACATCGATTACCGACATCCACGGGGGCTGGAACGCTCCCGCATGGCGGGCCTGGCCAGCTGTGACTGGATCCGCCAATCCCTGAACCTGTGCATCACCGGCCCGACCGGTTGCGGCAAGACCTGGCTGGCGTGCGCCCTGGGCAACCAGGCCTGCCGGCAGGGGCTCTCGGTTCGCTACCTGCGAGTACCGCGCCTGTTCGAACAACTGCGCATCGCCCACGGCGATGGCAGCTACGCACGGCTGATGAACCAGTTGCTGAAGACCGACCTGCTGATCCTGGACGACTGGGGTATGCAGAAGGTCACGGCGCAACAACGGCAAGACCTGATGGAGGTGATCGAAGACCGGCACGGGCGAGGCTCAACGCTCATCGCCAGCCAGTTACCAACCGAACACTGGCACGACTACATCGGCTCCGCCACGCTCGCCGACGCCATCCTGGATCGGCTCCTGCACGGCGCTCATCGACTCAATCTGAAGGGGGAATCACTGCGAAAAGCGAAAACACAAAAGACGGAACCGGTTGACCCATCGTGACCGCTCAGAGTACAAAATCGACTCCAGCGTGATGGCCGTGTGCAAATCGGTCACGATCCCCGGAATGACCGGTCACGTTCGCCGGAATACGCACCGGCGAAGCCAAGGGCAATGGGAACCAGTATAACGGCCAGGAACACCGTAAGTGCATGGCGAGACTTCATGATGCGATACAGCCTTGAAACGCATTGGGGCGAAGTCTCTATCTTATCCGACTCTCGGCCCCGGGATTGTCAAAGTTTGTTTAAGTGGCGTTGGGTTTCTTGGCGTCCGTGTCAGGAAATATGGTGCCGTAACACCAGGTGAATACGAACGCATGCACCAGATAGAACACCACGAATGCAACATCCAATGTCCGCGCACAAAAGACCATGAATTTCGACAGTCAAAGCCCGTTTAATGACGCAGAACATGAAAAAATGGCCAGAAAATGGGCAATTTGTCTGTTTGATCACTATCCTTGTGCGTAGTGGTGATCTGTCTACCATTGAATGACAGCGTTTTAGCGACTTGATGCAGTCAAAAAGCACGTACCGGAACCGCGTGCTTCGGAGGTGGAAACATGGATCGGCTTCTTTCACCCAAACTTATCCAGTTTGTTTGGTTGTCCTTATTTTCCCTATCCCTGTTTGCTGACTCGAAACGCCCCCATGTCATTGGGGTTTTCGAAGGTATCGATAGGGAAATAGCTGTTGAAGATGGCGAGCTCGTGGGACGGTTTGCGCCTTATTATCAGTGTGTTTTTAGCCGAGTGCAGGGCGATTTCCAATTCGTTGAAATGCCATTGGCCCAGATGCTTTACCGCTTGGAGAAAGGTGGTATTTCTGCTGGTTTGCCGATGGTTCAGACGGCCGAGCGGGATGAATACGCTGATTTTGGTGGGCTGCTGTTCCAGACGGAGTACGTCTATCTGTTGCTTCAGGATTTACCTCCCCTCGATAGTCTGAGTGGCCTCAGGTTCGCCTTTGTCCGGCAGTTCGTTGGAGACAAGCTCTTGAGAGGCGCTGATCCCCAGGTGATTCATGTCTCTGACTGGGGGCAGGCCGTGGAGATGCTCAAGCGTGGTCGTGTGGATGTTGTTGTTCTCCCCTGGGTTCTCATCGACACCTATATAAAGGGGTATGACAAGCCATACTTCGATAGGACCGCCGCCTGGGTGGACCTCTCTATGTATATTTCACATCGATTGGACGATAGTGATTTGACGGAAGATCTCCGAAAGGCAATCAGAAAATGCCGGTTTATTGCGGAGCAGAACCAGGGAGGCTGGGATATTCCTGTCAGACGTCAGGATCTGAAAAATTGACCATGATGCAGTCAAATAGATGAGCGCAGTGCCGATACGACAGCTACCATGAAGAGAGCGTTTTAAGCTAAGGATTAGTTAACTTTCACCGTTGTTCGCTTGAATGCTTTGGATAGTGCGCACTGTATTCGCACGATTGGGAGGGAGGCATGCGAAGGCTGGTATTGCCCAAGCTTCTGAATTTCTTTTTATTTCTGTTTTTTTCTCTATCCCTGTCCGCCGATTCAAAACGCCACCACATTGTGGGAGTCTTTGCCGATATAGAGCGCGAAATTTCGGTAGAAAATGGAAGGCTCGTGGGTCGTTTTGCGCCTTACTACCGGTGTGTTTTTAGCCGCGTAGATGGGGAATTCAAATTCGTTAACATGCCACTGGCCCAGATACTTCGACAGCTGGAAAAGGGTGGTATTTCGATTGGATTGCCGTTAATTCAAACGGTAGAAAGGGACCAGTATGCGGACTTTGGTGGTCCGTTGTTCCAACTGGAATATGTGTATCTCATGGTTCAGGATTTGCCGCCTTTGGAGAGCATGACGGGCCTCAGGTTTGGATTTGTCCGAAAATTTGCTGGTCTGGATCTTTTAAAAGGCGATAGCCCTAACGTGATACATGTCTCTGATTGGGCGCAGGCGGTCGAAATGCTAAGGCTCGGTCGTGTGGATGTCGTGGTTCTACCTTGGATGATGCTGGATCTCTATCTCGAAGGTTATGGCGGGCCACATTATGAACGGACCGCCGCCTGGATAGATTTATCCATGTATATTTCCCACAAAGTGAAGGATAGCCGGCTCAAGGACGACTTCAGGGATGCAATACGAGCCTGTCGCTTGATTGGCGAGAAGAGTCATGATGCCTGGGATATCCCCGGGAGACAGCGAGATCCGGAAGGCTGACTTGGCGTCGATGGGTTGTCTGCCGACCTTTCAGGCATTAAAAAAGCCCGACTCTCGCGAGCCGGGCTTTCTAAATACTGGTAGCAAGGGGCGGAGTCGAACCGCCGACCCCAGCATTATGAGTGCTGTGCTCTAACCAACTGAGCTACCTTGCCATTTCGCTTTGGGTATCGCCCCAAACGAGGCGCGTATTTTCAGTAAATGGGCCCTTCCTGTCAAGGCTTGGGCGCAGTTTTTCCTGAAAAATTACACGTTGAAGCGGAAGTGGATAACGTCGCCGTCTTTGACGACGTAGTCCTTGCCTTCCAGACGCCATTTGCCGGCATCCTTGGCCCCGGCTTCACCGTTGTACTGAACGAAATCGTCGTAGCTCACTACTTCTGCCCGAATGAACCCGCGTTCAAAGTCGGTGTGGATTACACCGGCTGCCTGGGGCGCTGTGGCGCCGATTTTCACGGTCCAGGCGCGGACTTCCTTTACCCCGGCGGTAAAGTAGGTCTGCAGGCCCAGCAGGCCGTAGCCGCCGCGAATTACGCGATCCAGGCCAGGCTCTTCCATGCCCATCTCCTCCAGGAACATGGATTTTTCATCGTCTTCCAGTTCGGAGATTTCGGCTTCGATCTTGTTGCAGATGGGCACAACCACGGCATTTTCCGACTCGGCGATCTTGCGCACCGTGTCCAGATGCGGGTTGTTCTCAAACCCGTCTTCGCTGACGTTGGCAATGTACATGGTGGGCTTCACGGTCAGCAGGCAGAGCTCCCGGATCAGCGCCATCTGGTCCTTGTCGAGGTTCATGCTGCGCACCGGCTTACCCTCGTTGAGCACGGGCAGCAGTTTCTCGAACATCTCCAGCTGGGCCTTGGCTTCTTTATCACCGCTCTTGGCGACGCGCTGAACCCGCTTGATGGCCTTTTCGACGGTTTCCAGGTCGGCCAGGGCCAGTTCGGTGTTGATCACCTCGATGTCGGAGGCTGGGTCTACCTTGTTGGCCACATGAATGACGTTGCCGTCTTCAAAGCAGCGGACCACGTGAGCGATGGCATCGGTCTGGCGGATATTGGCCAGGAACTGGTTGCCCAGGCCCTCGCCCTTGGACGCGCCTGCGACCAGGCCGGCGATGTCGACGAATTCCATGGTGGTAGGCACGACCCGCTCCGGCTTTACGATCTCCGCCAGCTTGTTGAGGCGCGGATCAGGCATGGCGACAACGCCAGCGTTGGGCTCGATGGTGCAGAACGGGAAGTTCTCCGCGCCAATACCCGATTTGGTCAGTGCGTTGAACAGGGTGGATTTGCCGACATTGGGAAGGCCGACGATGCCGCAGTTAAATCCCATGGAGTGCCTCTGCTGGTACTGGAAAATTTGGGCGGATTATACCGGTTTGAAGCTGTGCAGGCGATTCATGGCGGCTGGTAGTTTGCCGCTGGCTGCATTCGGTAATACCCGCATGACTTCGTCGATTATGGCGTTTAGTTCCTCGGTTTCCTGTTTGCCCAGGCGGCCGAGTACGTAGCCTGTAACCCTGCGGCTGTCGCCGGGGTGGCCAATGCCGATACGCAGTCTCTGAAAATCGTTGGTGCCCAGGTGGGCGATGGTGTCACGTAATCCGTTATGTCCGCCGTGGCCACCACCTTTTTTCAATTTGGCGGTACCCGGTGGCAGGTCGAGCTCGTCGTGGGCAATCAGGATCTGTTGGGGCTGAATCTTGAAGAAGTCTGCCAGCGCCTTGATGGCCAGGCCGCTGCGATTCATGAAGGTCGTAGGATTCAGGAGGTGCAGGTCCAGGCCCTGCCATTGAATGCGGGCGTAGAGCCCGTGGTATTTCTTTTCGGGGCGGAGCGTCTGGCCCGCACTGCGGGCCAGAGCTTCGACGAAAAGGGCGCCGGCGTTGTGGCGGGTATTCTCGTAGTCAGCGCCGGGATTTCCCAGTCCAACCACCATGACAATATCCTGCGCCATTCGCCATTGCCCTCCTCAAGCCAGGAGTGATTACTCCTTGTCTTCGCCGCTTTCTTCGCCTTCTTCGCCGTCTTCGGCTTCGTCATCAACCTTGGCGCCACGCGGCTTGTGGATAGCCACAACCGGCAGGTCGTGATCTTCACCCTGGAGCAGGGCGGCGATCTTGACGTCTTTCGGCAGCTTCAGGTCGCTCAGGTGAACTACCTGGTCCATCTCGACAGTGGTCATGTCCACTTCGATGAACTCGGGCAGGTTCTGCGGCAGACAGATCACTTCAACTTCGTTGATCTGGTGGTTCGCTACGCCGCCGTGGAGCTTGATAGCCGGTGCGGTATCTTCGTTGATGAAGTGCAGCGGTACGTTGACGTGGATCTCGTGGTCCTTGTCAACGCGCAGGAAGTCAGCGTGGGTCAGGATCGGCTTGTACGGGTGACGCTGCAGATCCTTCAGGATTACGCTTTCTTTCTTGCCACCGAGCTCGATGGTCAGGATGTGAGAGAAGAAGGCTTCGTTTTCCAGGGCCTTTTTCAGCTCGTTGTGCCAGATGGCAACCGGAGTAGCGTCTTTTCCGCCACCATAGATGATGGCCGGAATTTTACGCTCCTCACGACGCAGGCGGCGGCTCGCACCTCTCCCCTGATCGTCGCGAGGAAATGCTTCTATAACAAATTCCTGAGACATGGTAATAACCTCATTCGTCACCTGAACTGCCCGCGACCAGGCGTTGGATCAGGTGATGTTTCTGAAAAGCCGGATTTTTCCGGCTGACTAAAAGAGTCGGGAGCCTGTGTAGGCTCCCGACCCGGTAACTGCTTGTAATGCCTTGATATTACGACCGTCAGGTCACTCAGGCATTCTCGAACATGGCGCTGATGGACTCTTCGTTGCTTACGCGGCGAATAGACTCCGCGAGCAGCCCGGCCATTCCGAGGACGCGGATTCTATCACAATTATGTGCTTTGTCACCCAGCGGGATGGTGTCGCAGACTACCAGTTCGTCCAGCTGAGAGGCATTGATGTTATCAATGGCCGGGCCGGAGAGAACCGGGTGGGTGATGTAGGCAACCACGCGGGCCGCGCCGTGCTCTTTCAGGGCGTTGGCGGCTTTGCACAGAGTGCCGGCGGTGTCGATGATGTCGTCTACCAGAATACAGGTCTTGTCTTTGACATCACCTATGATGTGCATGACCTGGGAAACGTTCGCTTTCGGGCGGCGCTTGTCGATGATCGCGAGATCGGCGTCGTCCAGACGCTTGGCCACGGCACGGGCACGGACCACGCCGCCAACGTCCGGAGATACCACTACGAAGTTCTCGAAGCGCTGCTTGAAGATGTCTTCGAGCATGACCGGCGTGGCGTAAATGTTGTCCACCGGAATATCGAAGAAGCCCTGGATCTGATCAGCGTGCAGGTCGACGGTCAGAACCCGGTCCACGCCGATGCTGGAAATCATGTCGGCTACTACCTTGGCGCTGATGGCAACACGGGTAGAGCGTACCCGACGATCCTGGCGCGCATATCCGTAGTAGGGGATAACGGCGGTGACTCGTGTAGCGGAAGCACGGCGAAGTGCGTCGGCCATCACGATCAGTTCCATCAGGTTATCGTTGGTGGGGTAGCAGGTCGGCTGGATGATGAACACATCATGGCCGCGGACATTCTCATTGATCTCGACGGTGGTTTCCCCGTCGCTGAAACGGCCTACAGTAGCCTGACCCATGGGAATGTGGAGTTTGCGGGCAATCGCCTGAGCCAGTTCAGGGTTGGCGTTACCAGCGAAGATCATCAGTTTGGACACGACGGCATCCTTCTCAGTATCGGCGTTTGATTCAGAAGAAGCGGGAGAAAGGTGGCTGGGGTGGCAGGATTCGAACCTGCGCATGACGGGATCAAAACCCGTTGCCTTACCACTTGGCGACACCCCAGTATCGTGCTTTTTTGGCATCATTTCAGCTCTGTTAGCTTTTTGTGTAGAGGTGATATGTTCACCCCTTTAGCTACGAACCCCGTGACGCCGGAGGGTTTGCTTTCCCAGATGATCCGGGCTGCGGATTCTGTCGGGAAACGTCCAAATATGCAAGCCCCGGTTCCGGTTAATCTTGCAGGTCCGAATTGTGAAAGCCATTCCAGGCTCTGGTTAACCTCAGGATACAGTTTGCGAACTACATCCTCACAGTCGTTTCGGTACCTCGAGGCGTCTCCCTCAAAAGCGGGCGCTATTTTGATTCTCGGGGTGTTCCTTGTCAACCCTTGCTCGGAAAAAATCTTGCCAGTGTTTATGTTGCAGCCAGGCTTGAGAACAACAAACCAGTCTTCCGGCGGATTGGCATTGGTCAGTGTTTCACCAACACCTTCACCGAAGGCGGCATGGCCACGGACAAATACGGGAACATCGGCGCCCAGCCTCAGGCCGATCTCTGCGAGTTCATCGGTGCTCAGCTCGAGTCGCCAGAGATGGTTGAGTCCCAGCAGGGTGGTTGCGGCGTTGGAGCTCCCGCCGCCAAGACCGCCGCCCATGGGTAGCCGTTTGTTAATGCCGATGGTGACTCCGGGCAGCTCGCATCGGGCCCGTTCAAGAAGGGCCCGAGCCGCGCGGATGATGAGGTTGTCCTCGTCGTTAACACCAGGGACGGGCTCCGCGAGCCTTGTGCCGGGCTCTCCGGGCGTGAGGGTGAAGCTCAGATCGTCACCGTAGTCGAGAAACTGGAACAGGGTCTGGAGCTCGTGATAGCCGTCGTCCCGGCGCCCTACAATGTGCAGAAACAGATTCAACTTGGCTGGTGATGGCAGTATCAGGTCGGGTGTCATTCAGGCTGCTCCTGCCAGTCGCTCACCACCAATCGAACCCGTTTTTCTTCCTTGAGTGCGGTAATGCGGGCGGGGAGTGCGGGATAGCTGGAGAGAAAGGCCTGCCAGCGGTCGTAGCGGATCTCCCAGCCGTTCTGGCGGATGATGGCGAGGGTGCCCTGATCATCAAACAGCAGACGGTAGTCGCTGGCCGGTGATGGCAGGCCGCGAATCCACCAGGTCAGGTTCTCCAGGGGCAGTTGCCAGCCCGTGGCAGCCTCAACCAGTGCTTCCGGCTCGCCCGATCGGTAGGTTTCGCCATTTGGCAGGGTCAACTCAATAAAGCCGGGCACGCCTTTGAGGGTTGTGCTGCCCATGCCGAGAAAGGACGAGGAAAGAGCCAGGTCGTAGGCCTCGCCGTCCTGAATCCAGTGATTGATGATGGCGGTGCCGCTGTCGGAAGGTTGTCGGACGGCCAGCTTGCCCGTCAGCTTCCAGTGATCGAGCTCACCGAGACTGGCGGCGCGAGTGGTCCAGCCCGCCGGAGGCTGGTCGGTCATGCCCTCCGGCAATGGCTCGATCTGGATCGTGGTGCAGGCGCCGAGGCTGGCAAGCACTGTCAGTGTCGCCAGGATTCGGGCCAGTCTCATTCCGACTCACCCCCGTTGGTCAACCGGTCGATGGTTTCCCTGAGTACTTCGTGGTCGCTGTCCTGCTCCAGACCTTCCTGCCAGATGATCCGGGCCTGCTCTTCGGCGCCGTTCATCCAGAGTGCCTCACCGTAGTGGGCGGCAACTTCGGGGTCCGGGAAGGCGGCCCAGGCGCGGGACAGGTAGTCGAGCGAAGGTTCAATCTGGCCCTCCAGGAAGAGGACCCAGCCCATGCTGTCGAGGATGGCCGGGTTATCCGGGTCCAGTTGGAGCGCTTTCTCGATATAGCCGCGGGCTTCCCTGAGCCTGTCGGTCCGGGTGGTCAGGATGTAGCCCAGGGCATTCAGGGCCACGGCGTTTTCCGGCTCCTGCTCAATAATCTGCCTGAGGTCGGCTTCGGCGTCGGCAGTCTGGCCAATGCCGTCGTACAGCATGGCCCGAGCGTACCGTATCTCAATATTGTCCGGATGCGCTTCGAGGGCTTCCGTGGCGGTACTCAGGGCCTCCTGTTGCTGTTCCTGATCCAGAAGCAGGTTTACCTCCAGCAGCCAGAAGTTCTCTGCCTGCCGGGGGTTGGCTTCGCGGAGCCTGCGGATGCGGTCAGTGGCGTCTTCGAGCCGGCCGTTCTCGGCCAGCAGGGAGCTGGCGCGGGCCAGGGCCGGGAAATAGTAGTTGCCCTGTTCCACGCTCTGGTAGTAGCCAATGGCCTGCTCGGTGTTGCCCGCCTGGTCCTCGATGCGACCCAGATAGTAATGGGCTTCGCTGGTGTGATGGCCCTGTTCGGCCAGTTTTGTCAGTTCTTCCCGAGCAAGGTCGGTCTGTCCATTCTCAAGGGCAACCAGGGCGTGGGAAAGCCGCAGGCCCGGCGTTTCAGGGTATCGCTTGACCAGTCTTGCAAATTCATCCTGGGCAGCCTGTAATTCGCCTTCATTTATGAGCATGCGGCCGTAAAGCGTGCCCATCTGTCGGTTGGCAGGAAATCGGCGAGTGTTGGTCAGCAGGTAATCCAGGGCGCTGCTTTTCTGGCCAGTCTGATAGAGCAGGTCACCCTTGAGAATGATGGCTGGCTGGAAATTCGCATTCTCCTCCAGGAGCGGTTCAAGCCTGTCGAGCGCTTCCTGCGGCTGCCCCGTGACTTTTAGTAGCAGTGCGATGCTGTATTCGAGTTCCGGTGTGTCGGGATGGCGGCCCGACATTTCTTTGTAAAGTGCCAGCAGCTCCTGCTGTTGTTCCGGTGGCAGGTTTGCGGCCATGGCCGCCAGGCTGTCAAAGTCAGCATCGCCCCCCTGATCCATGATCCGTTCCATGTGATGGATGGCGGTCTGGAGGTCGTTTCCTTTTACGGCCTGGATGGTAGAGATCCGATGTGCCTGGAGGTTGTCCGGATCGATTTCCAGCCAGAGTTCGGCCAGCTGCTTCTGGGCGTTATCGCCGTTCAGGGACTGGGCAATTCTCATGGCCCGTTCGATAACCGCCTGGTCGCGGGACTGCTTGGCAGCTTTCAGGTAATTAACGAGGGTAATGTCGTAGCGGCCGCGCTGGGCCGCAATTTCGGCAGACAGTAACAGATAAAGGGTTTCGGGCTCGAAATCGGCGTATTCAACCGGCAGCTGTGGCCCCGTTTTCGTCTCGGTGGCGGCTTTTTCGCCAGGAGCAGGCGCTTCCTCAGTGCCGGTAAGGCTGGCACACCCTGCCAGTGTGAGGCCAAGCAGGCAGGTAACCAGAAACGGTACGGACTTGTGCATGCAACTTCCCATGGTCTGTCGAAAACGCATCAATAATAACCACGCTCCAGCCCCTTTCTTGAGGTAGATCGGGTCCCGGCCTCGGCCGAATCCCTATAATGGCATAAGCGTCTGTTCTTGCCCAACCTGTCCGCACTTGCCGAAGCGATGGCGGTTTCGGGTGGCAGCTCAGGCCGCTGACCGTTAAAATGTCCAGTAATTGCGCGTATCTGCACCGCTCATCGGCAAAGGGTTGTAAAACCACGAAATGGCACTGGTAACGCTGGGAATCAATCATCGCACGGCCCCCGTTGAATTACGGGAGCGAGTTGCGTTTACGCCTGAGCGTATGGCGGAGGCCTTTGCCGAGCTAAGGGCAACCTCTGGCGCCTCCGAGGCAGCGATCCTGTCCACCTGTAACCGGACCGAGCTATATCTGGCGGGCGATGACGACTGCGCACCCATGGTGTTGCGCTGGATGGCAGGGTTCCACGGCCTGGATGCCGCAGAGCTGGAAGATGCGTTGTATGTGCACCGGGATGGTGATGCCGTCAGGCACATGATGCGCGTGGCCGCTGGCCTGGACTCCATGGTGCTGGGCGAGCCGCAGATTCTCGGGCAGTTGAAGGATGCCTACACCCTGGCCCGGGAGCACGGCGCCAGTGGCTCGTTCCTGTCCCGGCTGTTTGAACACACGTTCTCGGTCGCCAAGCGCGTGCGGACCCAGACTGCTATTGGCGAGAATCCGGTCTCCGTTGCTTATGCAGCGGTGAGCATGGCGCACCATATTTTTGCCGATATGTCCCGTAACAAGGCTCTGCTGATTGGTGCCGGCAAAACCATTGAACTGGTAGCCCGGCATCTTGCAGATGCAGGCGTGAAAGATTTCCTGGTGGCCAATCGTACTCTTGAGCGGGCGCAGGCATTGGCTGAATCCCGTGGCGGCAAGGGCATCGTGTTGTCCGAGATCCCCGAGCACCTGGCGGATGTTGATATCATTATTTCCTCCACCGCCAGTCCACTGCCGATTCTGGGTAAAGGCGCCGTTGAACGGGCACTGAAGAAGCGCAAGCATCGTCCCTATTTTATGGTGGATATTGCCGTGCCCCGGGATATCGAGCCGGAAGTCGCCTCACTGGACGACGTCTATTTATACACGGTTGACGACCTGCGCCAGGTTATTGAAGAAAATATACGATCTCGCGAGGGCGCGGCCCGGGAAGCGGAGAACCTGGTGGCGTCCGGGGTGCAGGATTTCCTGAACCAGTTGCGGGCGCTGGATGCGGTGTCCACCCTCAAACAGTTCCGTCAGCGGGCCGAATTGCTGCGCGATGCCGAGACCGAAAAAGCCCTGCGCGCCCTGCGTAACGGCACAGATCCCGAAACCGTGCTGCGCAGTATGGCGCGCGGCCTCACCAACAAGCTCCTGCATGAACCCTCTGTGCAGGTTCGAAAGGCCACTACAGAAGGTCGCACCGAGGTGACAGAGTGGCTGCGTGAGTTGCACCAGCTGGATGCACTGGACGCGGACACGACGACTACCCCGGAAAAACTATGAAGCCATCGATCCAATCCCGCCTCGAGCAGCTCACCGACCGCTTCGAGGAAGTCAGCGCATTGCTCAGTGACTCTTCCATTATTTCCCAGCAGGACAAGTTCCGGGACCTTTCCCGGGAGTTCGCCGAGATTGAACCCATCGTTCAGTGCTTTCAGGCCTGGCAGCAATCGCTCGATGACATCGAGGCCGCCCGTGAGCTGGCGAAAGATGGCGACGCCGATATGCGGGAAATGGCCGAGGAAGAGCTGCAACTGGCCGAGCAGAAAAGCGAGGAGCTGGATGAAGAGCTCCAGCGCCTGATGCTGCCCAAAGACCCGAATGACGGCAAGAACGTTTTCCTGGAGATCCGTGCAGGCACCGGCGGTGATGAAGCCGCTATCTTTGCCGGCGATCTGTTCAGGATGTACCTGCGCTATGCCGAGCGGCGGCGCTGGCAGGTCGAAGTGCTGAGCGAGAGCGAAGGTGAGCACGGGGGCTACAAGGAGCTGATTGCCCGTGTGGCTGGCGATGGGGTGTACGGTGCCCTGAAGTTCGAGTCCGGGGCCCACCGGGTGCAACGTGTACCGGAAACCGAATCACAGGGGCGTATTCACACCTCCGCCTGTACCGTGGCGGTGATGCCGGAGGCCGATGAAGCCGAAGCCATTGAACTGAACAAGGCAGACCTGCGGGTGGACACCTTCCGCGCGTCCGGTGCCGGCGGTCAGCACGTCAACAAGACTGACTCTGCAATCCGGATAACTCACCTGCCAACGGGCATTGTGGTGGAGTGCCAGGAAGAGCGGTCGCAGCACAAGAACCGGGCGAAAGCTCTGAGCCTGCTGGCCTCGCGTCTGCAGAACGCTGAGACTGAGCGGCAGCAGAAGTCCATGGCCGAAACTCGCAAGAGCCTGGTGGGCAGTGGCGACCGGTCTGAGCGCATTCGCACCTACAATTTTCCCCAGGGGCGGGTCACGGATCACCGTATTAATCTGACCCTATACAAACTCGACGAAGTTATTGCCGGCGATCTGGACGCTGTGGTGGTGCCCTTGCAGCAGGAGCATCAGGCCGAGTTGCTTGCCTCCCTTGCCGATGACCAGTAAATCCTCACTGACCTGCGAAGCCCTTTTGCGAGATGCCTTGGCTCGAATTAAGAGTGATTCACCGAGGCTGGATGCCGAGCTTCTTCTCAGCCACGTAACCGGGCTGAGTCGGACCAGTTTCCGGGCCTGGCCAGAACGGGAGATTCCCAATGCTCACGCCGAGGCCTTTGAGGCGCTTTTGCAGAAGCGGGTGGCCGGCCGACCGGTGGCACACCTCTTGGGGCAGCAGGAATTCTGGTCGCTTCCGCTGAAAGTCAGTGCCTCAACCCTGATCCCGAGGCCCGATACCGAATGCCTGGTGGAAGTTGCTCTGGGTTTGTCGTTGCCCAGGCACGCCCGAGTACTGGATCTGGGGACGGGAACCGGTGCCATCGCCCTGGCGCTCGCCAGCGAGCATCCGGACTGGCAGATCACTGCCTGCGATGCGGTGGCTGAGGCCGTTGAGCTTGCCCGTGAAAACACCGAAACACTGGGTCTGGCAGTTTCCGTGGTTCAGAGCTCCTGGTTTTCCGAGCTTGAGGCTGGCCGGTTTGATCTGATTGTTTCCAATCCGCCCTATATTCCGGATAGCGATCATCATCTGACGGAAGGTGATGTCAGATTCGAGCCTGCCTCGGCCCTGGTTTCCGGCAGCGATGGCCTGGATGACCTCAGGCTCATTGTTGATCAGGCGCCAGACTGGCTGATTGAAGACGGGTGGCTTCTGGTGGAGCATGGTTTTGACCAGGCGGAGGCCGTCGCAGGGTTGTTCCATGCCCGGGGCTTTAAAGACGTTGAGACCCGCCAGGATTATGGCAACCGGGACCGGATGACGCTTGGGCGATGGAGCTCCGGTGCTGCGGTCCCTGATCCGGCATTAAACAGGGGAGATGCAGATGCTCAGTGACGACGAATTATTGCGCTACAGCCGGCAGATCCTGATGCCACGGTTCGACATTTCCGGCCAGGAAAAGCTGCAGTCTGCCCGGGTTCTGGTGCTGGGTGCGGGTGGCCTGGGATGCCCCGTCGCTCTCTATCTCGGTGCCGCCGGCGTCGGGACGCTGACCCTGGTGGATGATGACAGTATTGAACTGGCCAACCTCCAGCGCCAGATCGGTTTCGAAACCGCGCAGTTGGGGGAGTCAAAGGCGGAAAGCCTCGCCGACCGGATTCGGCGGATCAATCCTCTGGTATCCGTGAATGCCCTGAATCAGCGCCTTGAGGGTGAGGTTCTGGCGCGCATGGTTGCAGAGGCGACCCTGGTGGTCGACTGCACGGATAACTTCAACACCCGCTTCGCTTTGAATCGGGCCTGCGTGGCTGCAAAAGTGCCGCTGGTGTCCGGTGCGGCCATCCGTGGTGAAGGCCAGGTTTCTGTTTACGACAGCCGGCGTGAGGACAGCCCCTGTTATCACTGTCTGTATCCGGAGCAGGGCAATGAGGATCTGACCTGTTCAGAGGCGGGGGTGATTGCGCCTCTGGTTGGGATGATTGGGGCGACCGAGGCCATGGAGGCGATCAAGGTGATTTCCGGGGTGGGGACGCCGTTGATCGGGCGGTTGCTGATTCTGGATGCGTGGGAGATGCAGTGGCGGGAGATGAAGTTGGCTCGGGATCCTTCCTGTCCGGTTTGTTCTGGCTGACTTTGGTGCTGGCGGGCTTGGGAGCTTTCGGGCTGCAGCGCCTTGGAGTAGCCCGCCCCGTTGTGTTCCTCAGTTTTTCAATTCCTGAAACTTCGCTATAGCTTCTTTCCTGCTTTCTTTCAGATCAACGATCTGGCGCGGATATCCCTTCGGAATCACGCCCCCTTTCGCCCCCGGATCGTGAATCCGTTTGCGATCCAGTCTCGCTAGCTCTGGTACCCACTCCCGGATGAAATCCCCATCGGGGTCGAAACGTTCGCTCTGGGTAACCGGGTTGAAAACCCGGAAGTAGGGCGCTGCGTCGGTGCCGGTGGAGGCGCTCCATTGCCAGCCGCCGTTATTGGAGGCCAGGAAGCCGTCGATCAGTTTTGACATGAAGTAGGCTTCGCCCAGGCGCCAGTCGATGAAGAGGTTTTTGGTCAGGTACATGGCAGTGACCATGCGCAGGCGGTTGTGCATCCAGCCAGTCTGGTTGAGCTGGCGCATGGCGGCGTCGACGATGGGGACGCCGGTGTTGCCGGTTTTCCAGGCTTCGAACTTGTCGCCCGGGGTGTTCCATTCCAGAGCTTCGGTTTCCGGTTTGAAGGCGCGGTGCATGCTGACCCGGGGGTAGTGATACAGGATGTTGATGTAGAAATCCCGCCAGGCGATTTCGGTGATCCAGGTTCCCAGGCCTTCCTGGTTGCCGCCTGCGCCCTGCGCCTGTCTGCCTGCTATCAGGCACTGCCGGCCTGAGAGAACGCCGTTGGCGAGGTAAGGGGATATCAGGCTGGTGCCGTCGATTGCCGGGAAGTCCCGTTTTTCCTTGTACGCGCCTCCGCGTTCGTCCAGGAAGCGTTCGAGCCGGTCGTGGGCAGCGCTTTCACCGGTTGCCACCAGGGGTTCCGGGGCGTCTTGAAAGGCATCCGGTATGGTGTCTATCTGTTCCGGGCTTACTGCGTTGCCCCTGGCTTTCGGGGCCCGAAACAGGCCTGGATGGGTCTCGTCTATCCAGCTGCGCCAGCGTCTGGAGAAGGGCGTAAATACTGAATAGGGTTCGTCCTGTTGGGTGAGGATTTCGCCTACCGGCGCAACCGTCTGGTCCCGGTATTTGCGAACGGCTATTCCTAGCTCGTCAAATCGGTATTTGACGGCTTTGTCGCGTTTGCGTTCGTTGACACCATACTCCTCGTTGAAGTGCAGTGTTGTCACCTTGTGTTCTTCACAATGGCTCTGCAGTTTCCCGATACTGTCGTCGAAGCGGTTGGCGTAGATAAAGGACAGCGGAATGCCGAGCCGGGCCAGTTCTTCCGCCAGGGCATTGGCGTGGGCGACGACGAACTGCACTCGGGCAGGAGACCAGTCGTGTTCCTGCCATTGGTCCGGGGTGAGAATAAAACAGGCTCGCACTCCTTCGCTGCTCTCGCAGGCGGCGGTGAGGGCGGGGTTGTCGGCAACCCGGAGATCGTTTCGGAACCAGACCAGTTGTGTCATCCGTAATCCATTGTCGTCTGAGGGATTGATATAAGTGTAAATACAGCCCGGTGTTTCAATAAAATCACCAACTTGGATATTCGCCCGAGCTGCCTGATTGGATTATAGTTAAGGCACTTTTACAGCAAATCAGTCGACCGATCTCGAGGGAGTTCTGTGGCAGGAATGGAGAACAATACCGAAGGTCGTCGTGATGGCGTGTGGGCCCAGCCGTACGTTCTGGCTTCCGGCCAGACCCAATTTCATGAGTTGGGGCATATTCGTTTATGGGTCACCCTGCTGGATCAGGAATGGCAGATTCGTTCCGAAATGCTGGACCTGGATACGGACCCAGCCAGCTGGACAGAAACCATCGGCCATACTTTGCCATCTGCGTCTGTTCCGCTGCAGCGGTTCATTCGGGAAAACCAGTCATCAACCGTCATGTTCCTGCCGGCTCTCGCTAACCGGCCTACCGTCATTCGGCCATTCCAGCCACTGACTATTCCCGCTGGCGGGCGATGCACAATCTATGTGGGAACCCTGCTCTGGATGAAAGTTTGCGTCGGCGACAAGCAAACCGTTCTGACGGAGATTCCTCTGGCGTCGCCGTCCATGACCTGGGTGGGCCGGACTACCATGGAAGGCGAGCTTTGTTATGCCTCGCCCAGTTTTGCCAGATTAGTCCTCGAGGCCGTACCCAAGCGTCCCTGGCGAGCAGTTACCCCGGTCACGCTCATCAACCGTCGGGAAGAGCCCCTGTTGCTGGAGCGGTTCAGTCTGCCAACACCGTTGCTCTCATTGCACCAGAATGAGCGAGGGCAGCTTTGGACGCCCGGTGTAACGGTTGAAGTAGAGACCGATATGAATTCCGCCAGTCTGCATGTGGAGCCGTCATTGTTGGCTGCAGCCGGTGTTTGCAAGCATGTGGCGGATGCCCGTGAGAAGGTTGCCCGTGGCCGGTTGGTGCGCGCTTTTGACCGGATGTTTGGCTGAAATGGACCAGAGGGAGTCGATGCTTTGCTCGAAACAATAGAGACCGGTGTGATGAAGGTGTTTACCGATATCGCCTGGGGGCAGTGGATCAGTTCCGCTTTTCTTGTCGTGCTCGGGCTGTTTCTTGGTTCCCTGGCCGCCCGCAGCGTTGGCCGTTTCATGGCCCAGCGCACGTCCCGCCACCATACCGTCATGGTCCGGCGGCTGGTGTTCTATGTCATCGTTCTCTTGTTTTTCGTGGCGGCACTGCGGGAGGCCGGGTTCTCCCTGGATGTGGTGCTTGGAGCTGCCGGTATCCTGACCGTTGCCATCGGCTTTGCCTCCCAGACCTCCGCCTCGAACATGATCAGCGGCTTGTTTCTGCTGGTGGAAAAACCATTCGAAATCGGTGACTTCATTGAGGTAGATGCCACCATCGGCGAGGTAGTCGCAATCGATATGCTCAGCGTGAAATTGCGCACTCCAGACAACCTGTACGTTCGGATTCCGAACGAAACCCTGATCAAAACCCGGGTTGTCAATCGTTCCCGGTTTCCAATCCGCCGGCTCGACCTGACCGTGGGAATTGCCTACGCTGAAGATGTAGAACGTGTAGAAAGCCTGCTGCTGGACCTTGCGGAAAAGAACCCGGTCTGTCTCGAAGAGCCCAAGCCGTTCACGCTGGTAACAGCGTTTGGCCCCTCCTCTGTGGATTTGCAGTTCTCGTATTGGGTGCCCAAGGAAAAGGTGCTTGAGGGGCGAAGCGGTATGATGGTTGCGATCAAGAAAACCCTGGATCGGGAAGGCATTGAAATTCCGTTCCCGCATACCAGCGTGTATGCGGGTAGCCATTCAGAGCCGTTCCGTGTTCAGCTGTTGGGGCCGGAAAAAATCACTGAAAAGGATCTCCCGGATGTCGACAAAGACAGCTGAAGTTATCAAAACCATCCCGCCGACCCCAGCCGAGAACAAGATGAGTCTTGGCTGGCGTGAATGGGTGGCGTTGCCGGATCTGGATATCAGCCGTATCAAGGCGAAAATTGACACGGGAGCTCGAACTTCCTGCCTCCACACATTCCGGACCGAGCCCTACACAGAAAATGGTGAACGTCGCGTACGCTTCTGGGTGCATCCGGTGCAAAACGATTTGCATCAGGTTGTCGAGTGCGATGCCAAGGTGCTGGACGAGCGGAACGTCTCCGACTCCGGTGGCCACAAGGAAATGCGCCTGGTTATCGGAACCACGCTGCTGATTGGCGGCCAGCAATGGCCCATTGAAATGACGTTGACCAACCGAGATTCCATGCGGTTCCGGATGTTGTTGGGCCGCACGGCTATGTCCGGGCGCTCACTGATCTATCCCGAAGCTTCTTATCTTGCCGGCGAACCGGCCTTAAGGACTGAAAAATGAAAATTGCGGTACTGTCGCGAAACCGTCATCTCTACTCGACCCGTCGGCTGGTAGAGGAAGGCATCAATCGTGGCCACGAAGTGAAGGTTATTGACTGCCTGCACTGCTCCATGAACATCACATCCGCCAACCCCCAGATCCACTATCACGAGGAGGTTCTGGAGGATTTTGATGTGGTGATCCCCCGTATCGGCGCATCGGTGACCTTCTACGGCACGGCGGTATTGCGCCAGTTCGAGATGATGGGCGTGTTTCCAGTGAATGAGTCCGTGGCCATCAGCCGTTCCCGGGACAAGCTGCGCTCGCTGCAACTGCTGGCCCGGAAGGGTGTGGGTATGCCGATTACCGGTTTCGCGAACAAGCCGGACAACGTTCCAGAGTTGCTACAGATGGTGGGCGGGGCGCCGGTAGTGATCAAGCTGTTGCAAGGCACCCAGGGCATCGGTGTGGTGCTTGCAGAAACCCGCAAGGCTGCGGAAAGTGTGATCGAGGCTTTCATGGGCCTGAAGGCGGATATCCTGGTGCAGGAATTCATCAAGGAAGCCGGCGGCGCTGATATCCGGTGCTTCGTAATTGGCGACAAAGTGATTGCCGCCATGAAACGTCAGGGTGCTGAGGGCGAGTTCAGGTCGAATCTTCACCGGGGAGGCACCGCTTCACTCATTCGCATTACCCCGCAGGAACGCAGTACTGCGATCAAAGCCGCCAAAGCCATGGGGCTGAACGTTGCCGGTGTGGACCTTCTGCGCTCCAGCAGGGGGCCGCTGGTAATGGAGGTGAACTCATCGCCGGGACTGGAAGGTATCGAGAATGCTACCGGCAAGAACGTGGCGGGCATGATCATCAACTGGACCGAGAAAAATCAGAAGCCCTGGAAAACGGGCACCAAGGGCGGGAGAGGCTGACCGATGGCCCGAGCGCCCTTTGAAATTGCTGGCACCGAGATTAAGGCAGGCACCCGTCAAACCGTGGAAGTGCCGGTGGCTAAGCTCTACACCCACACTCCCCTTCACATTCCAGTGGAGGTGGTACACGGCCGCCGGAACGGTCCGGTCCTGATGGTTTGCGGCGCGATTCATGGTGATGAGATCAATGGCGTCGAAATCGTCCGTCGGGTGCTCACCAATTCGGCACTGAGGCATCTTCGCGGTACCTTGGTTGCGGTGCCAATCGTCAATATATTTGGATTCGTGCAACGCACCCGCTACCTGCCCGACCGGAGGGATCTGAACCGCTGTTTCCCTGGCAGCGAGACCGGGTCTCTGGGCGGGCGCATTGCCTATCTGCTGCGCACCCAGATCATGGAGCGGGTAACCCACATCATCGACTTGCACACCGGCGCGATCCACCGGTTCAACCTGCCACAAATACGTGCCGAGCTGAAGAACTCGGAAACTGTGCGGATGGCCGAGGCTTTTGGTGCACCGATCATTATCAATTCCGGGCTGCGCGAGGGCAGTCTTCGTGCGTACGCCGATTCACAGGATATTCCGGTGATCACCTTTGAGGGGGGCGAGGCGCTGCGCTTTGATGATGTCGTGATTGGCAGCGGTGTGAAAGGCGTGATCCGGGTTATGCGTGAGCTGGAAATGATTCCGGCGAAAAAAGGGCCCAGGGCACCGAGAAAACGGTCTGAAACCGCTGCCAACTCCCAATGGGTGCGGGCAGATATCGACGGCATCATGCGGCCGGTTGCCCGGTTGGGCCAGAAGGTGCGCAAAGGCCAGAGGCTGGCGATGGTGGCGGACCCCTTCGGCGAATCAGAAACCGCAGTGGTGTCGCCCTGCTCGGGTATCGTAATCTGCGTCAACAACCTGCCACTGGTGAACGAGGGCGAGGCCATTTATCACGTTGCCCGGTTTGACGAGCTGAGCGAGGCGGAAAAGGCCATGGATTATTTTCGTAGCAGCTATGAAGGCGATGTCGGCGACGACGTTGTTCCGGTTCACCCCTGGGATGATCGGCAGAAATAGACGGGAGGGTCACCATGATCTGGGATCAGTCGTTGATCGAATTGGCGCCTCTGCCCAGGGGCTTCCATCTCGTAACCAATGAAATCGTGGCCCAGGCGCCGGATATGACCAACTGCGAGGTTGGGCTACTGCACCTTTTTATCCAGCACACGTCTGCCTCCCTGGCGGTGAATGAAAATGCGGACCCGGATGTACGAGGCGATCTGGAACGCCATTTCAATGTCATGGTTCCGGAGAATGCGCCGCATTATGAGCATGTGATGGAAGGGCCGGACGATATGCCGGCCCATATCAAAAGCATACTGATCGGTCCCTCCCTGACCCTGCCGGTCAGTCATGGTCATCTGGCCCTGGGAACCTGGCAGGGGCTTTACCTCTGCGAGCACCGGGACCGGGCCGGAAGCCGACGTATCGTGGCAACCTTGCAGGGACGCTGGTAACCCTGCGCTTGTGCTGCCCCGATGCCGTGGAACGTGTTGGTCTTCACCCATTGGCTCTTGCTGATGGGTGGATATCCACCCATTTTCAGCCCTGAATCCTCTCCTGAATTCACTAATGCTCTGTTTTAAATAATTAATTCGGAACTGGTCTGCTCCTTGCTCTTGGGAGTACCCACCGAGGCAACATAGCTTCGTTGAGCACCCAACAAACAAAATGAAACGGGAGCATTCTCTATGAAAACCCAAGCCGTAATGGCGGTAGCATTCGCCTCCACCTTCGCCGTCGCAACCCCCGCAGCAGCCCAGGACCGTTCAGACTGGCCCACCAACTTCACCGTTGGTACTGCCAGCCAGGGTGGGACCTACTTTGCCTATGGTTCCGGTTGGGCGAACTTTGTGGCTGAAAACCTGGGCGTCTCCGGTGGCGCAGAAATCACCGGAGGTCCGGTGCAGAACATGGCGCTCGTGCATACCGGCGACCTCAAATTCGGCCTGACCACCATGGGTCCCGCCCGTGAGTCCATGGAGGGTAATAGCCCGCTGGCTCCGGGTATGATGATGGACAATGTCTGCGCCATGTTCCCGATGTACGAGACGCCGTTCTCGGTAACCGCGCTCTCCAGCTCCGGCATCACCTCCATTGCTGATATTCCGGATGGCGCGACCATAGGCTTCGGACCGGCCGGTTCCACCTCCGATACCTACTTCCCGCGCATGATGGAAACCCTGGGTGTGAACTTTGAGCGCCGTAACGGCAGCTGGTCCGATCTGGGTGGTCAGCTCCAGGATGGCCTGATTGACGTGGTGGCTTTCGCGGCAGGTATCCCTATTCCGGCGGTCAGCCAGCTGGAAGTCCAGACTGATGTGAATATCATCGGTATGACCGATGCCGAGGCAGAAACCATTATCAATAACTTCCCGGTCTCCGAATTCATCATCCCTGCGTCCACCTACCAGTCCCTGGATGCACCTTCCCGCGTGGTGTCCATGTGGAACTTCGCGATGGTTAACTGTGATGTGTCCGAAAGCTTCGTGTATGAGATCACCAAGCTGACCATGGAGAACAATGACAAGATGGTTTCCATCCACAAGGCGGCCCGCAATTCGGTTCCCGAGAACTACACAAAGAACAACGTTCTGCCCTGGCACCCGGGCGCGGCACGTTGGTTTAACGAGAACGGTTACCCGATCGAAGACAGCAAGATCAAGTAACAGTGCTCAGGCGGGGGGCGGCCTGGCGGCCCCCGCAAATTAAGACCAGCAGGGTTCTGGTCCCGATTTGCCTGCAAGCAGGGTGTGTCATGACTACCGAACAAAACTCGAAAGATCTTCCGGACATCGAAGTGGGCGAGGACCATGTGCTCGCACACAACGTGGATGATGAGCCGGTCGAAGCCAACCGTCGCCTGTTTGAAGGCGGCTTGCTGAAATTTGTCGCCATGCTGGCGATCGCCTATTCAGCCTTTCACCTGTATTCCCTTAACATAGCGCCCCTTGAGACCTGGTCGTTCCGGATCGTTCACATCGCCGGCGCTCTGGTACTGGGTTTCGTGCTGTTTGCCGGCGCCCGGTTCGTATCATCCGAAGAGGGTGGTGCCCGCCATCGGTGGACGACCTGGATCAGTGCTGGCGCCATGCTGCCGGCTCTCTATGTGTTGTATCAGACGTTCTCGTTCTGGCAGATGGTCCAGAATGGCGCCATGCGAATCCCTGCTGAACTTGAGGTGTGGCACTTTGGCTGGCCTTTGCTGGCGGCAACCGGTGCCGGCATTGTCATGAGCTGGTTTCACCAACGCGAGCGATCGGTGTTCAGCGTTCCCGATCTGGTGCTGATCGCCTGCTCGCTGGCCGTTGCCGCTTACTTTCTGGTGGTCTACAACACGTCTATGCGTATGTCGACCGGTACGTCCTTCGCGCCGGTAGGTATTTCCTTTGCCGCTATTGCGGGTACCGCCTTGATCATGGAGCTGACCCGGCGTGTTGCTGGCATGGCGCTGGTGATCATCGGCCTGGTTTTCCTGGCTTATGTGTTCGCCGGCCCTTACCTGCCGGGTTTTCTTGGCTACCCCGGTCTTTCCGTACAGCGGTTCTTCAGCCAGGTCTACACGGACGCCGGGATTCTCGGGCCAACCACCGCAGTGTCCTCGACCTACATCATTCTCTTCATTATTTTTGCCGCCTTCCTGCAGTCCTCGAAGGTGGGCGACTACTTCGTGAATTTTGCATTTGCTGCGGCTGGCCGTTCCCGGGGTGGCCCGGCCAAGGTCTCGATCTTCGCGTCCGGTTTGATGGGTATGATCAACGGCACCAGTGCCGGCAACGTGGTCTCCACGGGTTCACTGACGATTCCGTTGATGAAAAAGGTGGGCTATAGCAAACAGTCTGCCGGCGCTGTCGAGGCGGCTGCGTCTACTGGCGGGCAGATCATGCCACCGATCATGGGCGCCGGTGCCTTTATCATGGCTGAGATTACCGGCATTCCCTACACCGAGATTGCTATTGCGGCGATTATCCCGGCGATCCTGTATTTCGCCTCGGTCTACTTCATGGTGGATTTTGAGGCCGCCAAGACAGGTATGCGCGGCATGCGTGAAGATGAGCTGCCGAAGCTCAAAACCATGATGAAGCAGTGCTACCTGTTCGTGCCGATCATCATATTGATCGTGGCGCTGTTCATGGGTTACTCGGTGATCCGGGCAGGTACCCTCGCGACTGTTTCTGCCGCTGTGGTGAGCTGGTTGTCTCCCAACAAGATGGGCCTGCGGCAAATCCTTCAGGCGCTGGAAATCGCGTCCTACATGGCAATCCAGATTATAGTGGTGTGCGCCGCGGCCGGGGTTATCGTGGGCGTAATCTCCCTGACCGGAGTTGGTGCACGCTTCTCTGTGTTGTTGTTGGATGTTGCTGCCACCAGCCAGCTGCTGGCTCTGATTTTCGCCATGTTCATCTCCATTCTGCTGGGTATGGGAATGCCCACCACGGCGGCTTATGCGGTTGCTGCCTCGGTGGTAGCTCCGGGCCTGGTACAGTTGGGGATTGAGCCGCTGACCGCTCACTTCTTTGTGTTCTACTTCGCTGTGGTGTCGGCGATCACGCCACCGGTTGCGCTTGCGTCCTATGCTGCGGCAGGGATTTCCGGCGCCAACGCGATGGAAACCTCCGTGGCCTCGTTCCGGATTGGCATTGCAGCCTTCATCGTGCCCTTCATGTTCTTCTACAACAGTGCTCTGTTGATGGAAGCGGGGTGGTTCGAGATCGCAAGGGCGCTGGTAACCGCAACGTTTGGTGTCTACATGCTGTCTGGCGGTGTGCTTGGCTGGTTTGCGAGGGTTTCTGCTTCCTGGGTAACCCGAGTCCTCCTGATTGCCGCCGCGCTACTGATGATCGAGGGCGGGCTCTGGACAGACCTTACCGGTATTGCCCTGGCGGTTCTGGCCTTCGTCATCCAGAAACAGCGGAAAGCTCGCCTTGCCACGGCAGGTGTCGTGTAAAGAGGCATGGCTGCGAGGATCTGCGACAGAACAACCGTACCCTGTTAGCCAGGGTACGGTTGTTCTGGCTTCAGCCTGCCTATACTCTAGCGGCTTTCCGCGGTTGTTCAGGAACCGGATGCTATGTCCTACCGGATCGGTGCTGTTCTTGTTTTCGTTGCCACACTGGTTGTGTCCTGGCTGCTTGGAGGCTGGGTCGGATACCGGCAGGTGGAGCAGGAGAGCCTGGAAGAGTCGTTCCGTTACCGGCAGCTGGTTGCCAATGAGTTGAACCGGTATCTGCCGGTCCCCGAGTTGATGGCAGAGCACCCGCTGCTTGAACGGGCACTGACTGACCCAGGTAATCCGGACGTTATTCTCGAGGCCAACGAGCAGATGCAGCGTATGGCCACCATTGTGGGTAGCTCCGACGTTTACCTGATGGATGTAAACGGCCTAACCATCGCCGCAAACAACTATCAGCAAGCCGACAGCTTTGTCGGCAGCAACTACGCTTTCCGGCCCTATTTTTCAGAAGCAGTGTCTAATCGGGATTCGGCCATCTATTTTGCTTTGGGGCTTATGTCGGGAGTCCGCGGCCTGTACTTTTCACATCCTGTCATCGACGACTCGGGCCGTCTTCTCGGAGTGGTGGCCGTGAAGGTTCTTGTTCATGAGCTGGAATCCCAGTGGGATCGGCCTGCTTCCCTCAGGGAAGCTGAAATGGTCGTGCTGGATGACGCTGGTATCAGTTTTCTGGCAAGCAAACCCAATTGGTTGTATCGGAACTTTTCAAATGCGGGGGTGGCCCCGGACGCGGCTTCCCGTCAGCGTTATCCGGACCCCGACCTGAACCCCATCGAATTCGATAACCTGGGTAAGCCCTGGGGCTTGTCGGAGAATTCCACTGCCATCAATATTCTTGAAAACGGCGAGGTCAGAGAGTATCTCAGCGTTCGAACGCCGCTGCCGAAACTGGACTGGAATCTGCAGGTAATGGTGAGCACGCGCTCTGTGGTCTGGACCCGGCTTGGATTTCTGGTTGGTGGCACCGCGCTGTTTTTTGGTGGTCTTCTGACCTGGCTTTATCTGCGCGAACGCTACCGGCGCGAAGCTGAACTTGCCCTGCGAGGCGAGCAACTGGAGCGCAGCGTGGCCGAGAGGACCGCAGACCTGGAGAACTCCAACCGCAAGCTGGTGGAAGAAATTCGGGAACGTGAACGCACCCAGAACGAACTTCGGGAAACCCAGCAGGAGTTGATTCAGGCGGCAAAACTGGCGGTGCTCGGACAGATGTCGGCAGGGCTCAACCATGAAATGAACCAGCCTCTGACGGCCATCCAGACCTACGCACGAAACAGCCGGCGCTTCCTTGAGAAAGGCGCAAGCGAGATGGTCGATGCTAACCTTTCAGAGATCATCGTCCTGTGTGACAAGATGGCGGAGCTGACCAGGCAGTTCAAGGTGTTCGCGCGCAAATCCGAGGGCCCGCCTGCGGTGGTTGATCTCCGGCAACCGATTGATGCTTCGCTGAAAATCATCGTCGCCCAGCAATCGAGCTCAGAAATCGACATCCAGTGGCGCCGCCCGGAGGCGCCGGTGATGTGCCACGGCGACTTGATCCGGATAGAGCAGGTCATGGTCAACCTGATGGCCAATGCGGTTCAGGCGGTCGAGGGTGGCGAGCGACCGGAAATCCGGATCGATATAGAAGAAACCGAACATTGCTGGAAATGTCTGGTCCGTGACAATGGGCCCGGGTTGCAGGGCGACACCGAACAGATCTTCGAGCCCTTTTTTACCACCAAGTCGGTCAAACAGGGCCTGGGCCTGGGGCTTTCCATATCGCGCCAGATCGTGGATGCGCTGGGTGGCAGCCTGATCGGTCGCAATCGCAAGGACGGCCCCGGCGCTGAATTCGTTGTAACCCTCAAGAAGCGGGAGGCCACGGAATGACAGAATCTTCGGTAATCTTTGTGGACGATGATCCACACATCCGCCAGGCCATTGCCCAGACGCTGACCCTGGAGGACCTTCCGGTCAGCTGTTTCGAGGGGGCGCCGTCGGCACTCAAGCACATCAATGCCGAGTATGACGGTGTGGTTCTGTGTGATTACAACATGCCGGATATGAACGGCCTGGAGATGCTGGACCGGATCCGAACGATTGATGACACCATTCCGGTTATCATCCTTACCGGCCAGGGGGACATAAGCACCGCCGTTACGGCAATGCAGCAAGGGGCGTACGATTTCATTGAAAAGCCCTTTGATCATGACGAGCTGATTGAGCTGCTTCGCCACGCCCTTGAGAAACGACACCTTGCCCTCGAAAACCGCCGTCTCAAGGCCCAGTTGCGTCACCTGGCCAGGCCGGGCCCCCGGATGCTTGGCGATTCGCCGTCCATGCGGAAAGTCATGGCCACTATTGATCCGATTCTTGATATCTCCGCCAATATTCTGCTGCATGGAGAGACCGGGTCGGGCAAGGACGCGCTGGCCCGGTATATCCATGAGAACAGTGGCCGCAGTGCCCATAATTTTGTTGCAATCAACTGTGGGGCAGTCCCCGAGAACCTGATCGAGAGCGAACTGTTTGGCCACGAAGCCGGTGCCTTCACCGGAGCGGAGAAACGCCGTATCGGCAAGATCGAGCATGCCCACAAGGGCACCCTGTTCCTCGATGAAGTGGAAAGCATGCCCATGCCGTTGCAGGTTAAGCTGTTACGGGTGCTGGAGGAACAACGGGTAGAGCGCCTGGGTAGCAATCAGGTGCAGGAAGTGGACGTGCGCATCATTGCTGCCACCAAGGCCGACCTGAAAAAACTCAGTGACGAGGGCGAGTTCCGGTCTGATCTCTACTACCGTCTAAACGTTGTGAAAGTGGATATTCCGCCGTTGCGAGAGCGCAAGGAAGACGTGCCGATGCTTTTCCACCACTTCGTACTCATTGCGGCCGCTCGCTACGATCGTGAAAGCATTCCCCTGGATGCCGGCCAGGCGGCCCGGCTGATGCAGCATTCCTGGCCCGGCAATGTTCGTGAACTCAGGAACCTGGCGGAGCGCTATGTGTTATTGGGGCCTGCAGCACTGGACGAGAATGAGCCGTCGGATGCCGGCAACGTAGCGGGCCGCCAGACGCTGGCTGAAATGATGGATGGTTTCGAACGCTCTGCTATTGTCAGCGCCCTCAACGCCAGCCACGGCAGCATCAAGGACACCATGGTGCAGCTCGGTATTGCCCGTAAAACCCTGTACGACAAGATGCGCAAGCACGGGCTGGATAAAGCCCAGTTCAAGGACTGAGCTACAAAATTTTACCGTCTCGGTTACCGGGCAGAAACAAACTACGCATTATCATCAATAATAATTCCGGCGGGTTTTTCGTAGTCTTGCGGGTTTTTCCGTGCCGGGCCACCCGGCTCCCTGATTGTTCAACCTGAAAGACGACCAGCCATGAAAAACCTGACCATCCAGACACGGGTGCTATTGCTGGCCCTGGTGCCGGTGATTGTCCTTACCGCATTCCTGACAAGCTACAACCTGAATCAGGCCAGATTTATTGGCGAGGAGGCCGTTGCCGGCTTCTCCTCCGATATGGAGGAGAGCAAGCGGCAGGAGCTGCAAAATTATCTGGCCGTCGCCAAGTCCTCTATCGCGCATCTCTACAATCAACCGGGCTCCGCGGACGATCTGGAGGTTCGCGAAAAAGCCTGGGAGATACTCCGACAGCTTCGCTTCAACGATTCGGGAAGTACTGGTTATTTCTTTGCCTATGACACCAAAGGCGTCAACGTAATGCACGGTGTTAACCAGTCGCTCGAGGGCAGGAATCTCTGGGATTTCCAGGACCCGAATGGGACCTATCTCATCCGTGAGTTGGTGAAGGCGGCGCGTGGTGGCGGCGGCTACGTTCCCTATGGCTGGAAGAACAGCGATACCGGGGAAGTAGCCCCCAAACTGGGTTACGCAGAAATGCTGCCGAAGTGGGGCATTATGATCGGGACCGGATTCTGGGTTGATGGCCTGGAAACGCAGGTCACCGAGATGGAAAACCATGTCGGCGATTCCTTGCGCGATGCGATCATCGGGTCAGTCACCACTTCACTGATTGCACTGGCGCTGATCGTCCTGCTTGCACTGGTTGTGGTTCGCAGCATCATTCGTCCCCTGAAATCTGCGGTTTCAGCGATGAACGATATTGCCAGTGGTGATGGCGATCTGACCCGGCGCCTGGACGTTTCCGGCAAAGATGAGCTTGGACAGTTGGCAACCGCTTTTAACAGTTTTGCCGACCAGGTCCATGGTCTGGTTGAGCGGGTACTGTCATCCACCCGGACACTGAACGAGGCCACGGCAGACCTTAATCAGGTCATGTCGGAAGCCGAGCAAGGTGTTGAGCGGCAGAAGTCCGAGAGTGATCAGGTTGCCACGGCCATGAATGAGATGACGGCTGCTGCCCAGGAGGTTGCCAGCAACGCCAGTGAAGCCTCCACGGCAGCCGACCATGCCAATGGGCAGGTCTGTGACGCCCAGGGTCTGGTGCACCAGGCTACCGAGGTCATTGGTGGGCTTTCAGAGCAGGTCAGTGAGGGGGTTCGCGTTATTGAACAGCTGGGCGCTGACTCCCGTCGCATTGACAGTGTGCTTGAGGTCATTCGTGAAATTGCCGATCAGACCAACCTGCTGGCACTCAACGCGGCGATCGAAGCAGCACGAGCCGGTGAGGCCGGGCGAGGTTTTGCCGTGGTTGCCGATGAGGTGCGCACGCTGGCTCGCCGGACCCAGCATAGTACCCAGGAAATCCAGGACATGATTGAACGGTTGCAGTCCGGTGCAGGCAATGCGGTCAAACTGATCGGCTCAATCAGTGAGCGCAGTGAAGCAACCGTTGAAGAAACCCGCCAAGTGAACGAGGCGCTGCAGCGCATTGGTCAGGCGGTGGCAACGATCACGGATATGAACACCCAGATTGCCAGCGCTGCGGAAGAGCAGACCAGTGTTTCTGAAACCATTAACCAGAATGTGCACGAGATTGTTGCCATTACCGAACAGACGGCCCAAGGCACTCGCCGAGCCGGTGACGCAACTCAGCGCCTGAAGAATCTGGCGTCGGAGATGTCGGATGAGGTTAGTCGCTACCGGGTCTGATTCCAGCCGGTAATCTCGGGGGAAAGGGCAGAACGCGCGTTCTGCCCTTTTTTGTATCTGTGTCCCGTCCTGGACTGTCAGAGATTGGCTTCGGCAAACTCCGCCAGGACCGAGCGGGGTACACCCTGCAGGTGGATGTGGGCGCCATGGCGGAAGCCCTTGAAGCGCTCGGTCATATAGGTGAGGCCAGAACTCAGGGCGCTCAGATAGGGTGTATCGATCTGCGCAAGGTTGCCCAGACAGATTACCTTCGAGCCATTACCTGCCCGGGTAATAATGGTCTTGATCTGGTGCGGCGTCAGGTTCTGGGACTCGTCTATGATGATCAGGCTGTGCTGGAAACTGCGGCCCCGGATGTAATTCATGGACTTGAAGTGCAGGGGTACCTTGCTGAGGATGTAGTCGACGCTGGCGGTCATGTTCTCGTCGTCTTCGTGGAGCGCTTCCAGGTTGTCGACGATGGCGCCCAGCCAGGGCTCCATTTTTTCAGCCTCGGTGCCGGGCAGGAACCCGATGTCCTCATCCAGCCCCTGGGTGGAACGGGTGGCGATAATGCGCTTGTAAAGCTTGCTGGCCACGGTCATCTCGATACAGGCGGCCAGGGCCAGGATGGTTTTACCGGAACCGGCAGAACCGGTGAGGTTGACCAGATGGATATCCGGGTCCAGAAGCAGGTTCAGCGCCATGGCCTGATAGATGTCCCGGGGTACCAGCCCCCAGACTTCCTCGTTCATCAGGTCGTGCTGATGCAGATCCTTGATAATCACCTGGGTGTCTGAAAGGTCTACCACCTTGCCGACAAAGCCCATTTCATCGATCACAAACTCATTGATGTTGAGCTTTGCCAGTTCTCCCTCGCGCTTGAGGATGTGCTCGGTGGTGCCTTCCCGCTGAACGGTCTCTACTTTCTCGATGGTGTCCCAGAAAGAGTTTGGAAATTCCCGATAGCCCTTGGGCAGAAGATCAATGTCATCAAGCAACTGGTCGTTGTGGTAGTCCTGCGCCTCCACGCCAAAGCCTCGCGCCTTCAGGCGCATATTGATGTCCTTGGACACCAGGATAATATCCCGGGACTTGTGGCGGTTCTGGAGCGCGGCCAGGGTATTGATGATCTTGTTGTCGTTCAGGTGCTCGGGCAGCGAGTGGTTGCCGCTGTCACCGGTGCTCATCAGGATCGAAAGACTGCCCAGGGGCTCGGCCTTCTTGCCACGTACAATGGGTACACCCTTTTCGATGACTTTCGGGCTGGCATCGCCCAGCAACTTGTCGATGTTGCGAATCGCCTGCCGGCAGTCAGCGGCCACGGCTTGTTTGCCGGATTTGAGGCTGTCGAGTTCTTCGAGGACCGTCATCGGGATGATGACATCATGTTCTTCAAAGTTGAGGAGGGCGTTCGGGTCGTGGATCAGGACGTTGGTGTCGAGGACGTACATCTTTCGGCGAGCTTGCGGTGCTCTGGGCATAGGTGGCGCTACCTCTCTGGTGGCTCAGTCGTTATCGGCGCAGCGTTGCGTGAGTTCCTCATCCGAGATCACTTTCAGCATATCGTAAGTCGTTATGATGCCGGTAATTTTTGAATCATTGGTGACAAAGATCCGGTGCAGGTGCTCGCGCATCATGATATTGGCAATGTCGCGCACCGGCGTCTTCTCGTCAACAGATAAAACGATCGGGGTCATGATGTCACGAACTTCTACCGGCACCTTTCCCATTTCTTCAAAGATTACCATCCGCAGACGACGGGCTTCCTCGCGTTCCTCTGGTGTCAGATGCCTGTCGGCATCGGAGCGAGTGGCGTTCCAGCGGAATTCGGTGATGTCTTTCAGAGTGGCAATACCGACAATCTCGCCATCGTCGTCGGTGACAGGGCTGCCGGTTATTTCGTTGTCGGTGAGAAAGCGTGCCAGGCGGTCCATGGTCCAGGATTGGGGAACGGCCTTTATACTGGGTGTCATGATCTCGTAGGCGAGAACGGTCATTGATCTGGGCTGCCTTATGAAGTCCTTTCCGAAAGCTTAGCGCGTGATCCCTTGCGCGTCATCCCTTCACAGGTCTGACGGGTCAGGAACCGGGCGGACTGATGCCAATGAGTTGGCCATCCTCATCGTAGACCAGTTGATAGCCGCGATACTTGTCCCGGTTGGCAACGCGTTCCAGCTCTTCCATGGAGCGCACCGGAATATCCACCAGCAGCGAGTTCACCAGCCATCCCGGAAGTGAGCCATTGGGATCCGTGTGCTGAACCCAGACCATCCTGGTTTTGTCTCCTTCCGGGGTGAAACGGTACAGGGTGTCGGACCGGTCGACCCTGACCCGGCTGCTGCTCTCTGCCCGCTGATCGGGCATAGCGTTGAGATCCATGACAATCTCACCAGAAGCCCGGTCGCCCCGCGTCCGGATGCGCAGCACATAGTCCCGGTCGGTCACCGGCCATGGCATGTCATTCACCGAATAGGCAAAGCGATCATGGAACTCGCCATCGCCGAAGGCATAGGATTCAGAACAGTTGTGCACCCACTCAACACAGGAGCCGGGATTGGCCATGACGGCCATCAGGTTTTCGATGGGTGCATCGAGAACCGCCACGGCCTTGAAGGCCTTGAAGCTGGAGTCAGGCTGCTCGATGGTATACACCCGGATATGATCGGCTTCCTTTCGCAGTGTCCATTGCTCGTCGGTTTCAGTGGGCAGTTCAGCCCGGGCACTGGCGGCAACGGCAAATACCAGCAGTGCACAGACAAGCCCGCTGATGACCGAGGCCCAACCCGTAATGCCATGGGCTATGCTCTTTCTCATAGGGTACACTTCCTTGCAGATGGTGGGCCGAGTCTAGCATGAGGCTTTTACTGGCATGGCCACAGAAACAGTGGATTGTGAACCAGGTAGCGACCCGCTGATACGATTCACCGAATTGGCCTGATCTGACGACGACTATGACCATGGAAAAGCTGATCAACGGCAAAGGACAGATGGTTCCCGGGGTGCTCGATGAACCGGTCAAAGAGATTAACTACCTGGACTATGACCTGCGTACGGTAATGGACCGCCCCCGTTCACGGCTGGCCAGGCGGTGGCGCTTCAACCAGTTCCAGTTCGTCAGCGCCATGGGTCCGGGATGGGTGTTTGGCCTGGCGGTGGTGGATCTTAAACTGCTGGGAAACGGGTTCTTCTACCTTTACGATTTCGAGACCGGCCAGATGATGGAACAATCGTTCCTTCAGCCATTGGCCAGGCAGACCCGCATTGAACCGCTGCCAGAGGAGGGCGTGGCAACATTCAGCAAAGGCGAGGTCGACGTGCGAATCGCGCCAACAGCTGATGGCCGGACGATTGCGGTGTCCGCCCCGGGTGATATCCGTATCGAGCTTACTTTGAAAGAGGATCGGGACCCACTCCGCCTGGTGTGTCCGGCCGGTTACAATGGCTGGGTGTTTACCCGCAAGTCAGCTGGCTTGCCGGTGGAAGGGGAAGTGCGTTGGGATCACCGCATCTGGCGCTGCGACGAGGAGACCCGGGGCACTATTGACTGGAGCTGCGGCTTCATGCGCCGGGAAACCGCCTGGAACTGGGCCTGCCTGGCGGGTCAGCTTCCGGATGGCCGGTCCGTGGGTCTGAACCTGGCCGCTGGAGTTAACGAAACGGGGATGACGGAAAATGCGCTCTGGCTGGATGGTGTGTGCCACAAACTGGGCGCGGCAAGGTTCCGTTTTGATCGCTATCAGCCGGGCAGGGATTGGCATGTGACCACGGAGGATGGCCGGATTGATCTGCATTTTGTTCCGGCCGGTGTCCGCAAGGAAAAACTGAACGCCTGGGTGCTGGCATCCAACTTCCGGCAGTATGTGGGCACCTTCAATGGAACGGTGACGGATGAGGCTGGCGGGAAAATCGAGGTTAAAGGCCTGCGAGGACTGATGGAAGATCACTTCGCAAGGTGGTGAGAGATTGCCTGGCCCGCCCCATTCTATCCGGGACAGGCCAGATCACACCGTTTATCGTTCTGGTAGCGTGACGTTCAGCTCCAGTACCGAGCAACTTTCGTTACGGTCCACTTCAACCTGAACCATGTCGTCACTGATCTGGACGTACTTGCGGATAACCTCAAGCAGCTCCTGCTGAAGCTGTGGCAGGTAATCCGGTTGTTCGCGCTGGCCCCGCTCGTGGGCCACGATAATCTGCAGGCGCTCTTTGGCAACGCTTGCGGATTTGTTTTTCTTGCCCTTGAAATAATCGAGGAAACTCATCCTTTAGCCCCCCTTGAACATCCGTGAGAAGAAACCCTTCTTCTGGGACGTCATGAAACGGTGTTCCCGCTCCTCACCCAGCAGGCGCGCGACGGCGTCTTCATAGGCCTGGCCAGCATCGCTGTCCTCTTCGAGGATGACGGGCAAACCCTGGTTTGACGCATTCAGTACAACCTGGCTTTCGGGAATGACACCCAGCAGCGGAATTGCGAGGATCTCTTCAACATCCGCTACAGACAGCATCTCGCCCTTTTCAACACGGGCCGGGTTGTAGCGGGTCAGAAGCAGGTGTTCCTTGACCGGATCCTGGCCCATTTCGGCGCGGCGGGACTTGCTCTGCAGAATGCCCAGAATTCGGTCGGAATCCCGGACCGAGGACACTTCGGGGTTGGTAACCACAATCGCTTCATCGGCGTAATACAGCGCCATCAGAGCACCATGCTCAATGCCGGCGGGGGAGTCGCAGACGATGTAATCGAAGGTCTCGGAAAGCTCGTTGATCACCTTCTCGACGCCTTCTTTGGTCAGCGCTTCCTTTTCCCGGGTCTGGGAGGCGGGGAGAATGTAGAGGGTATCGACCCGCTTGTCGCGGATCAGGGCCTGGTTCAGGGTTGCCTCGCCCTGGATCACGTTGACGAAGTCGTACACCACGCGACGCTCGCAATTCATGATCAGGTCCAGATTGCGCAGGCCCACGTCAAAATCGATGACCACTGTCTTGTGGCCCCGTTTGGCAAGGCCGGTGCTGATCGAGGCGCTGGTGGTGGTTTTGCCAACGCCGCCCTTTCCTGAGGTAACGACAATAATTCTAGCCAAGGTTCTGTTCCTGTTTCTCGGTGGATTCGTCGTGTCTGCCGAATTGTCCGGTCAAGTTATTGTATTCAGCTTCAATATCAGGCCTTGTCCAGTGGCGTTACCACCAGCAGGTCGTCCCTGAGCTGGATTTGCACAGCGCTTTTCCAGCCATTGTCCTGAAGATCTTCGGAGATTTTATAGTGTCCCGCGATGGACACAAGCTCCGCCTCAAGGGATTGGCAGAAAATTCGTGCGGATTCTGCCCCATGGATGCCGGCCAGCGCCCGGCCCCGGAGCGGACCGTAAACATGGATGTTGCCTGCCGCCAGCACTTCGGCGCCTGCCTGTACCGGCGCCAGAATAACCAGGTCGCCTTCCGGTGCGTGGATCTGTTGGCCTGAGCGCACAGGCTGGGAGATGATTTTGGCCGGAGGTGGGTCACCGGCAGCGTTTGTCGGGGCCGCAACAACTGCCGCTTCCGCTTCGTCCGCCTGTTCGGCTTCATGGGTGCGGTCCCGCTGGCCGTTCCCCGGCAGCAGTGCCAGTGCGGCGCCCCGGGCGAGCCGACGCTGGTCGTCGGTACCACCGCGAACACCAATGACGTGGATGTTATTGCGCCGACAGGTACCGATGATCTTGAAGAAATCCAGTTCACTGTCCAGCCCCTGGTATTTCTCCAGACTGATGATGAGCGGAATGTCCTTGAAGAACCCCGGTGCCTGGCTGATCTTGTCTCGCAGTACGTCTTCGAACTCGCCGTCGTCAAAGTAGTAGAGCTCCAGGGCTGTCATGGACACGCTGGCGCTTTTTAGCTGAAAACCCTGTTTTACCCCGGAGGTGGCGGTATCGCTCATGAAGGAGTCTCTTCCCTGGTGATGTTGTCGGTTGGGTTCGGGCGTTGCCGGAGCGGCACGCCTTCAAATCGGATGCCTGACCATCCGGTGCTGATGAACTGTCGGATGTTGCCGTGGCTCTCACCGGTCGGGTCGTCCAGAACCTGCTGATAGTGCTCGGCAAACAGTTTCAGTGTGTCGACTTCACTCAAATTGCAGTACTGGCCCAGACCAAAGATCCGGCAGGACCCGGCATTCTCGCCTTCGGCGTTTACCAGCGGGCCGTTCCGGAAACCACAGGGCTGATACTCGAAGTGCTGTTCGATCAGGGCCAGGGAGTCTTTGAAGCTGGCATGACCAGCGTCCAGGGATGCCAGGTGAATCCTCACGGCATCGTTAACGCTCATTATTTGTGTTCCTGCTTGGGGCCTGTCTGATAGAGCGCCTTCCACTCCTCGTAGGGCATGCCGTAGATTTCTTCGCGGGCCTGGGGATCAGAGATCTCGAAACCCCGCTCATCCGCTTCTGCCCGATACCATTTCGATAGACAGTTACGGCAGAAACCCGCCAGGTTCATCAGGTCAATGTTTTGCACCTCCGTGTTCTCTCGCAGGTGCTTGACCAGGCGACGGAAGGCTGCGGCTTCAATTTCAGTGCGTTCTGCTTCAGGAATCGGATTGCTCATATTGGCCTCGCAATGGTTGATGCGCCGTTTATCAGGAATCCTGACATTCTCTGCATGTTAGCTTAAGATACAAGGCTGTATAAATGTACAGAGAATCGACGCGAGCCCCCTGATTATGCCACAACGCAAGATCATCCATGTGGATTGTGACTGCTTCTATGCGGCCGTGGAGATGCGGGACGATCCCAGCCTCCGGGAGGTGCCGCTGGCAGTGGGCGGTGATGGTGGACGGGGCGTGGTAACTACCTGCAATTACAAGGCCCGAGCTTACGGTGTGCGTTCGGCGATGCCCGGCAGCGAGGCACGTCGCCTTTGCCCGGGCCTGGTGACCGTCCCGACGGATATGGGACGCTACCGGGCGGTCTCACAGCAGGTGATGGCGATCCTGCGGGAAATGACGGATCTGGTGGAACCGCTCTCTCTGGATGAAGCTTTTCTGGACGTTTCCGATGTGACCGATCACAAGGGCAGCGCTACGCTAATGGCCCGACACCTACGGGAGCGGGTACGCAGGGAAGTGGGTATTACCATTTCCGCCGGCGTGGCGCCCAATAAATTTCTCGCCAAGATCGCCAGCGACTGGGAAAAGCCGGACGGGCTCTTTGTGATCCGCCCGGAGGACGTTGAAGGTTTCGTGCAGGGATTGCCGGTGGAAAAGCTGTTCGGGGTAGGGCAGGTGACGGCCTCGAAACTCCACGCACTGGGGGTCAAGACCTGCGGGGACATGCAGGCGCTTGGGGCTGATGTGTTAATCGAGCGCTTCGGAAAGCAGGGCTACCGCCTCCACGAGATGGCCCACGGCCGGGATGATCGGGCCGTCGTGGTGTCGCGGATCGCCAAGTCGGTCAGCGTCGAGCGGACCTTTTCCCAGGATTTGCCGGACATGGCCGCCTGCGAAACCGTTATGGCCTCCCTGGTAGCCGACCTCAACCTTCGTCTGTCGCGCAAGGCGCGCAGGAAGCCGATCCATAAACTCTTTATCAAGATCCGCTACAGTGATTTTTCAACCCATACCCTGGAGCGGGTCCGGGAACAGATCAAAGAGCCCACCCTGGAAGATTATCTGCCGCTGCTGGCGGAACTGGTGACCAACCGGGAGCGACCGGTTCGGCTGTTGGGTCTCGGTGTGCGTTTCCGCAATGATGACGCTCCGGTCACCCAGTTGCGTTTGTTTGATTAGAAGTGCAGCCAGTTCATGGCCATGTAACCCATCAGCCCGCCGATCAGAGCGCCCGCGGCGACGTCGCTGGGGTAGTGCAGCCCCAGGACTACCCGTGATGCGGCGACACTGAGGGTAAATGGCAGCACCATCATTGCCAGCGCCGGTTCGGCCACGGTCAGCATAACCTGGAAGCAGGCAGCGTGAAGGGTATGGCCGGAGGGAAAGCTGTAGCGGTCCAGGGGTGGTGTGCCGCAGTCGATGGCAGGAAAGGATATGAAAGGGCGTTCCCGGATTAGCCAGCGCTTCAGAAGCTTGTAGCTGACGGTACAGGCAAGGCCGGTCAGCGCCATGAGCAGCGCTAGCCCAGGCCCCGACTCCGGATAAAGAAAAGGGATCGACAGGATCAGGGCATACCAGAACCAGCCGTCACCCAGTCGGCTTACCAGCCGGAAATAACCAAGGGCTGGCCGGAAACGAACAGCGCGGTTGATAGACTGGCAGAAAGCGACTTCCCGCTGGTCTGCCAGTTCAAAGAAGCGAGACGCTTTGCTTGTTGATGGCATGGTATCCGGCCTTTGCGGGTTGATTGAAAACCAGTTGTTCAAACTGTTCGATCTGGGAATTCCAGCTCTGTTCCAGGGCGTCCAGCCTTGCCTGGGCCCTGATACGGTTCAGCAAGGTCGGCTGATCGGCCAGTCGGAGTGCACTGTCCACGTAAGCCTCGTCCTGATCCAGCGGCACCTTCATGCCGTTTTCCTCGTGGCGGATGTGTTCGGCTGCTGCCGCGTCGTCAAAGCTGACCACACCCAGGCCGCTGGCCATGGCCTCCAGTACCACGTTGCCAAAGGTGTCGGTCTTGCTCGGAAACAGGAACAGATCGCCCGAGGCATAATGTCGGGCCAGGTCGTCTCCCCGCCGGGTGCCGCAGAACACGTAATCGGGGTGGCGCTCGGCCAGTTGACGACGAAGCGGGCCGTCGCCAACAAGGATGAACCTGGCCTGGGGATGAAGGCCGCGGATGCGTTCAAAGCAAGCGACCGCCATGCGCAGGTTTTTCTCCGGCGCGAGCCGACCCACATAAAGGATGGCGCGGTCATTGGCCTGCAATCCCCAGGATTCTCGTAGTGCGCTGTCACGCTTATGGGGCGTGAAGCGGTGACAGTCGACGCCTCGACTCCAGAGACCGGTTGCCGGGATGCCCATGGCTTTTGTCGTCTGCTGCATTTTTCGGGTGGGCACCAGGGTGATGGCGGTGCGATTGTGGAACCAGCGGCCGTAGAGACACAGTAAACGCTCAAGCATGCCAACGCCGTAGTAGCGGCTGTAGCTGTGGAAGTTGGTGTGGAAGCCGGAGCTGACCGGAATGCCCGTCTGGCGCGCAGCTGATGTGGCAGCGACACCCAGTGGTCCCTGGGTGGCAACATAGACTGCGTCCGGGCGATCGCCGGCCAGGAGTTTTTTCAGGTGGCTGGTCCGGGCGAGGCCAAAACGCAGGTCCGCATAGCCAGGCAGAGGCAATCCGGTCACCACATGCTCACGGGTGAACAGGGCCTCGCCGGCGCTGGCAAAGTTGCCTTTGCGCTCATGCTGCTGCCGTGGCCGTATAACCGTCACCCGATGCCCACGCTGCATCAGCCCCTGGCAAAGATGCCTGAGCGTATTTGCCACACCATTGATTTCCGGCGGAAAAGTCTCCGAAACAATGGTAATGTGTTGTTGGCGCCGGGTGGCCTGCATGGTCTCGGTCACGGTGTTTCCTGTGCTTCCTTTGACATGCCCCTACTATGAAAAGCTGGCATGACAGTTATGCGACACTCCCGTGACATTCCCTTTACCCGTTAACCGAACCGAATCGGAGACGATATGCAAACGAGAAAGCTTGGCAAGACGGATCTCGACGTTACCCTGATTTGCCTGGGTACCATGACATGGGGTGAACAGAACACCGAAAAGGAGGCGTTTGAGCAACTGGATTACGCGGTAAACGAGGGCATCAACTTTATTGATGCCGCAGAGATGTACCCCGTTCCGCCCCGGGCGGAAACCCAGGGGTTGACCGAGACCTATCTGGGAAACTGGCTTGCCAGTAGAGGCAAACGCAACGACCTGGTGATTGCCTCCAAAGTAGCGGGGCCGGGCAATGGCCTGAAGTACCTGCGTAATGGCCCCCGCCTTACCCGCGATCACATTCATGAAGCCTGCGACGCCAGCCTCAAACGCTTGCAGACAGATTACATCGACCTTTACCAGGTGCACTGGCCGGATCGCAGCACGAATTTTTTCGGCAAGCTTGGCTATGAACACAACCCCGAGGAGTCCTTCACGCCCATCGAGGAAACCCTTGAGGCACTGGATGAACTGGTGCGCTCTGGCAAGGTGCGGCACATCGGGCTGTCCAATGAGACACCCTGGGGCACTATGGAGTACCTCCGCCTGGCTGGCCAGAAGGGCTGGCCGAGGGTGGCCAGTATCCAGAATCCTTATAATCTCCTGAATCGTTCATTCGAGGTGGGGATGGCGGAAATCGCCCACCGGGAGCAGACCGGCTTGCTGGCTTACTCGCCCCTGGCCTTTGGCATGTTGTCTGGCAAATACCTCGGCGGGAAGTGGCCGGAAAAAGCCCGCATGACCCTCTACGAACGTTTCAGCCGCTATACGAGTGGTCGTGGTATGGATGCCACCCGGGCTTACGTCGAGCTGGCCCGTGAAAACGGCTTGTCCCCTGTTCAGATGGCGCTGGCGTACGTTAACAGCCGCAGTTTCGTAACCAGCAATATCATCGGTGCCACGACCATGGAGCAGTTTCGGGAGAACATCGGGTCGGCGCAGATCTCTCTTGGCCCATCAGTACTCGAAGCCATTGAGTCTATCCATCAGGAGTTCACTTATCCCTGTCCCTGAGTTCGCTGGTTTTCGGCTTTTACCTCCGGTCATCAGGCGCTGGCCGGAGGCGCTGTTACACTCTGAAATATCGGGGATCATAAATTGACAAAAACATGCTGATCTCGTGACAAAAAGTCGGCGTCTTTGTGTGCAGATTCACATCTTTCCGGCCTGTAATCATTAGACTTAAGCCTAAGGTATCCGTAGACTCCCCTGTCGGAAAAAAGGTCTCAGGCAGTGTCATGATTATTCGCATCTTTGTCGCATTACTCGCTCTCAATCTCGTTGCTTTCGTCGTTCGCGCCGAAGCGTCCGAGCGCGTATTCGAGCAGGTCGAGAGCACGACAACCAGCGAGCAGATCTTCGAAGTGCAGGAACGGGTATCCGGCGATTTCGAAGAGGACAGTTCTGACGCCTTTACTGAAATCGGTTCCCGCTTGCTGAGCCTGACGCTTACCCGTTCCAAGCACTCCGGCAAACACTACGCATCTGATCCGGCACAGGCTGACCATGGCATTGCACTTCTGAATGAGGGCGCCTGCCTGAATCTGAAGTGGAACTTCTGAAACTCAAACCCCTGTTCTTCAGCCCCTGACTCCCCCAAATCGGACAAACCGCAGAATCATGATCTGGCGCATTGTCTGTGTCCGATCGACGTGTGATCATCGCCGTTAGCATGCTGATTAGCCGATAAGGAGCTTGGTAATGGCGGGTGATAGAGGGCAGTTATCGAATGATGTGAATGCCTGCGTTGATGAGGTGATTCGCCGGGTTGGCAAGGAAATCACACTGGGGTTGCCGCTCGGGCTCGGGAAGCCGGTCCGCTTCGTGAACGCGCTGTACCAACGGGCCAAGGACGATCCGGAAATTCGTCTGCGTATTGTGACGGCGCTGTCGCTGTTGGCGCCAAAGGGTGGTTCCTCACTGGAGAAGCGCTTCATGGGGCCATTTGTAGAGCGCCTCTATGGTCGAATCCCGGAACTGGCCTATGCCCGTGATGTCTCCGCCAATCGCCTTCCCCAAAATGTCCAGGTCTCGGAATTCTTCTTCAAGGCCGGTAGTTACCTGAACAATCGTTCCCAGCAACGGCATTATGTTTGTACCAACTACACCCACGCAGTTCGCGATCTGATGGCTGTTGGGGTCAACGTGGTCGCCCAGATGGTGGCGCCAGGCGAAGCGCACGGACAGCCCGGGCTAGTCAGCCTGAGTTGCAACCCCGACCTGACCCTGGACCTGATTCCGCTGCTGCGGGAGCGGGAAGCAGCCGGCTCGCCGGTTGCTCTGGTGGCCGAGATGAACAAAAACCTTCCCTGGTTAGGACACCATGCGGCCATCGAGGCAGACCGTTTCGATGTGCTGCTGGATCAACCCTCCAGCGATTACCCGCTGTTCTCGGCCCCCCAGATGTCGGTCAGCCCGGAAGACCACATGATCGGGTTTTATGCCAGTACCCTGTTAAAGGATGGAGGCACCCTTCAGGTTGGTATCGGCTCACTGGGCGCTGCTCTGGTCCACAGCGCGATCCTCCGGCACAGTCACAACGATGCCTGGCGGAAAGTGTTTGATCATCTGAACGTTGACCAGAAGTTTCCGGTGGTCAGGGAAGATGGTGGCACAGGGCCCTTCGAAAAGGGGCTATATGGTTGCAGCGAAATGATGGTGGATGGTTTTCTGTACCTGATGCAGGAAGGCATACTCAGCCGTGAAGTGTACGATCATGCTGGTCTTCAGGCGTTGCTCAATCGTGGTGACATCAGCGAGAAGGTTTCGCTTGCGACGCTGGATGTCCTCCGGCGGGAGAAGCTGATCGATAGCCCACTTCGGGCAAAGGATGTCCATTGGCTGGCCCGACATGGAATTTTCCGGGATTCCGTCGAATTCAAGGGCGGCCGGCTACGGGTTGGAGACCAGTCGGTGGAGGGTGACCTGGATAACCCGGAAGCCCGAGAGGCCATCGAAACGCTGATTCTTGGTGAGCGGCTGACGGGTGGTATCGCCATGCACGGCGGTTTTTACGTTGGTCCCGAGCAGTTTTACCAGTACCTCCGCGAGATGAACGACGAGCAGCGTGCAAAAATTTGCATGACCAGCGTGAATTTCATCAACCACCTGTACGATCACCCGTTTGGTGACCAGAAGCTGAAAGGCGCGCAGCGCGTTCATGGCCGCTTTATCAATTCGGCCATGATGTACACCCTCAACGGCGCCGGAGTATCGGATGGCCTTGAGGATGGCCGTGTGGTCAGCGGTGTTGGCGGTCAGTACAACTTCGTTGCCATGGCCCACGAGTTGCCGGGCGCCCGTTCGATCCTGTCGCTGCGTAGCACTCGCTCATCCCACGGCAAGGTGCTTTCCAATATTGTCTTCAATTATGGTCATTGCACCATTCCCCGGCACCTGCGGGATATTGTGATCACCGAGTACGGAATTGCTGACCTGAGGGGGCAGTCCGACGAGCAGGTTTTCCTTCGGCTGATCCGCATTGCCGACTCCCGGTTCCAGCAGGAACTCCTGAAAAAAGCCCAGAAGGCAGGGAAGGTGGATCCCGGGTTCAAGCTGCCTGCCGACTGGTGTAACAACACGCCGCAAGCAATTCGGCGCGCTGTTGCGGCTGCGGGGGATGCCAGCCTGTTCCCGCCGTTCCCGTTTGGCAGGGACTTTACCGACGAAGAGCTGACGTTGGGGAAAGCCCTTAAGGGGCTCAAGGCCGCAACGGCCACTCGTCGTGGTAAAATATCAACACTGTTACAGGCCCTCCGGGCCCGGGATGACGAAGGCCGTTATGGAGCCCTGCTTGAACGCATGGGGCTGAGCGACCCTTCAGGATTGCGGGACAAGCTGGATCAGCGACTGGTTATTCATGGCCTGCAGCAGCTCGAAACACCACCGGATACAGGAAACTCGAAAACCTGATGACAGCTTCACAAGCAAGACCCGACGTTTTTACCGTTCACTACGTACTGAAAAACAAGATCGGCGAGCTGGTTGATACTTCCGAGGGCAGTGAGCCTCTGCACTTTGTCTACGGCAGCCCTGAGATTATTGAGGGAATCCAGCAGGCGGTGAAAGACCGCAATGTTGGGGATTGCCTGGAAGTAACGGTGCCACCCGCCATGGCGTATGGCGAACACAAGCCGGAACTGGTGCGCAAGGTGCCGCGCTCATTGTTCGAGGGCATTGAGAACCTGCAGATTGGTATGAAGTTCCAGACCAATACCGGCGATGAAGCGCAGATCGTGCAGGTTGTCGGGATCGACGGCAACCTGGTAAAGGTGGATGCCAATCACCCACTGGCGGGATTCACCCTGTACTTCGATCTGGAGATCGTCGGCCGCCGTGAAGCGACGGAAGATGAGGTAGCCCAGGGACGTCCTCTGTTCTGAGCAGATTTGTTTCCTGCTGGTCGAACTTGCCACTGTAAACCCTCGTTAGGCCGTCGAGCACTGTTTGTCGCAGGCTGGCGGCCAGCTCCGCGGTCGGCACTTCCTCTGGCGATTGCACCGGTTCGTGGAAAACAACGTCGACCCGTGCAGAGGGCTGTCTGAGCATTCGCAGCAGGTGGCTGTGGAACTCATCCTCTCCGATAAAGGGAGCCAGATGGTCAGGTCGGTCGTCTCTGCGATAGGCAATGGTCACTGGCTGGATTGGTGTTTTGCTTTCCGGGGCGGCCCTGAGCAAGAGGCCATGGAAAGGCAATACGGTCAGGCCTGCGCTGGTGGTTCCTTCCGGGTATACCAGGACATTCTCTCCGGCCTGCAAATTCTCGATGATCTGTCCCCGAACGCGTCGAGCCTGGCCACCCCCGCGATGAATGAAGAGCGTGCCGGCCTGTCGAGCCAGCCAGCCAATGAGCGGCCACTGGCCGACCTCCGCTTTCGACAGGAAGCGAATCGGCGCGAGGCTCCCCAGAATCGGAATATCCGACCAGCTGATGTGGTTGCTGACGAAGAGTACGGTATCGTTCGATGGCGAACCGTGTTGATGAATGTTCAGTCCCAGACATCGGCAGGCCCATCGGAAGCAGAATCTTGCCCAGGGGGTACGATCAATGGTTTTGCGGGTAACCATTTCAGTGATCCGCAAACCGGCGGCCAATAGGGTGGTGGCCGCGAGAAAGGCCACAAAGGCCGTCACGCGAACGCAGAGTCTCAGCCAGTTCATTGATCAACCCCCAGGATTCAGGACGCCGCGCGCATGAAGTGCCGGCTGTAACGGCCGGCCAGTTTGCTGACTTCCAGCAAGACCAGCAAATCGGCACAACGAAAATCCGGATCCCAGCAGGGTTCACCGCAGACCCGGGCGCCGAGGCGCATGTAGGCTCGGATCAGGGCGGGGACGTCCACCGGGCGATCGTTGTCCCGGGTGTGGGTCAGGTGCGGCATTGCCCGGAGCGGTTTGACCAGAAAGGCCGGGTCGGCCAGGTATTCGTTCTGGAGATGGCGGGCGATGCGCCAGGCCTTCAGCCCTCCGTCGGACATACCGATACTCGCGCAGCCGATCATGTAGTCAACACCGCGTTCAACCAGATATTCGGCGACTGCCGACCAGAGCAGGCTGATGGTTGCACCGTTGCGGTAGTCCGGGTGAACGCAGGTGCGACCCAGTTCGGCGATGGTTCCAGGGAGTTTGTACAGGGCGCTCAGGTCGAACTCGCCGGCGGAGTAAAACCCGCCAACGGCTTGCGCGTCTGCCTGATGCAGGATTCGGGTGGTTGCGACCAGATCGCCGGAATCCAGGTCGGTTACGATCAGGTGATCACAGACGGTGTCGAACTCGTCGGCGTCGATTCCTGGCGTCTGTGCGCCCAGATCGCTGCCATACTCTTCCGAGAAGACCCGGTAACGCAGCCGCTGGGCGGCCTCAACCTGTTTCGGGCATCGGGTCATGTCGGTTTTCAGGCGACGGGCGCTGCGGCGGGCTTTCGCGGTTTGTGTGGTCATGGCTTCGTCTCTTTTGTTTCCATTTCCCGACAAGCCTATGAAGCCGGTATGACACATCGGTGACCACGACGTGACGTGTCTGTGACACCAGGGGGTGAATGGGCGTTTGCGAGAGCTGTGTCACAGGGTGTAACGAAGCACCGGTTCCATGTATATTTCTGAATAGCATGTATAATTGCTGTTACAGCAGGTTGCCTGTATTGTCAGGTACACAGAATGACCTGAAACCGGAATAACAAAACCAGAGATGGATGGCGTGGAACAGACAAACGAAAGTTGGCGAATTCTGATTGTCGAAGACGACGAGCGGTTGGCGGAATTAACCCGCGAATACCTTGAAAGCAACGGGTTGACTGTCTCCCTGGAAACTCACGGCGGCCCCGCAGTAGAGCGGATCCGTAACGAACAGCCTGATCTGGTGGTGCTGGATCTGATGTTGCCGGGTGAAGACGGGCTGTCTATTTGCCGTAGGGTGCGCCCCTTCTATTCCGGCCCAATCATTATGCTGACTGCCCGCACTGATGATCTGGATCAGGTGCTTGGTCTGGAAATGGGGGCGGATGATTACATCGGCAAACCAGTCAAGCCCCGGGTTCTGCTGGCACGCATACGTGCCATGCTGCGTCGGGTTACCGAGACCGGGCAGGGTGCGGGTGACGAGGCAGGCGGCGAAGAGCCGGTGCGTCTCCAGTTCAACGATCTGGTCGTAGACCGCTCCATGCGCGAAGCCTGGCTGAATGATGAAAGCATCGATCTGACCAGTGCCGAATTTGATCTGCTCTGGTTACTGGCGAGCAACGCCGGTCGCGTACTCAGCCGGGAAGAGATCTTCACCGCGTTGCGCGGCATTGAGTACGATGGTCAGGACCGTTCCATTGATGTTCGCGTGTCCCGGATTCGTCCCAAAATCGGCGATGACCCCATCCATCCGCGGCGCATCAAGACCGTTCGCAGCAAAGGCTATCTGTTCGTAAAGGAAGCCTGACGATTCAGTCTCTGGAGCCGGTGTGCCCCTCGCCCGCACGCCGGTGTTCCGTGCCAGGGTTGGTATCATGCCCCTGAAGTTCTTTCTCAAGCTCTACGCCCGCCTTGCCGGCCTGACTGCGTTGGTGGTCCTGTTATGTGTCCTGCTGTTCACCGGTATCAATACGGTACGCTCGCAGTTCTGGCACGAACGATTTCCTGAGCCCCTGATGCGCTGGTTGGCGACTGCTCCGGCACCCGTTCAACAGTATCATTGGCTTACATCGACGGTAGATCTTCGCGTCGGCGCCCCTTCCCGGTTCAACCTGTCCCCGGTGGCCCTGGAGCGGCTTGGTTACGGCCAGGTGGTTGGTATCGAGAGTGACGTGGGATACCGGGTACTGGTTACCGGGCTTGCCGGGGAGGTTTTGCAACTTCGTCTGAGCGAGCCATACAGGGACGTATCAGAGACCATAGGACTGATCTTCCGATGGCATCTCGATTCAGCCTCGGTGGACGATCGTCTGAATGTTGCCGCTCAGATGGCCCGGTCTCTCAACGTGGAAGTCTACCCTCTGGACGATGCCGACCTGTTACCGGACCCGGACGTTCTGGATCAGGTTGCCGAACGTGGTCTTGCCTTCTATACCGACGATTCGGACGGTTGTGGCCGGGTGATTGTTCAGCTTGCCGATGGCGAGCTGTACCGGATCGATATGCCCCCTGCGTTCAATGCCTGGGCATGGCCGGTTGTCCTGCTGCTGGTGCTGGTGCTGGGTGGGGTGCTGGCTGTCGCCCTGTTCCTCGCACTCCGGGAGGTTGATAGCAATCTCAGAACTGTCGAGTCTGTGGCGGTGCGAATCGCCCGTGGCGAAATGGGTGCCCGGGTCCAGACCGGCGAAGGGACGCTGGTGACGCGTCTGGCCTCGTCATTCGACGGGATGGCCGAGCACATACAGCGCCTGGTACAGGTGCAGCGGGAAATGATCCATGCCGTATCTCACGAATTACGTACCCCGGTGGCCAGGATTCGCTTTGGCGTCCAGATGATTGAAGACTGCCAGGACCAGGCTGCGCTTCAGAAGCAGCTGGATGGCATTGATGGCGATATCCAGGAGCTGGACGAGCTGATCGACGAGATCCTGACCTACGCCCGACTGGAGCAGGGTGGTCCGGTATTTTCGCTTCAGGAAAATTCGGTCACCGATATTGTCCGTCAGGTGGTTTCTGAACAGCAGATGGTTCGGCCCGAGTTGGATATTGAGGGGAACATCGATGAGATCTCCGAGCGTTGGGCGTTGTCGGATATCGAGCCTCGGTACCTGCATCGGGCGATCCAGAATCTGGTGGGCAATGCCGGCCGCTATGCTGCGGGCAAGGTATTGGTAAGTTGCCACTTTGATGAGGACAACTGCCGCATCGACGTTGAGGACGATGGGCCCGGCATTCCCGAGGAAGACTGGGAGAAAGTCTTCACCGCGTTTGCCCGTCTGGATGACAGTCGCACCCGTACTTCCGGAGGTTACGGCCTTGGTTTGTCTATTGTACGCCGCATCCTCTACTGGCATGGGGGCCACGCTTTTGTCAGTAGAAGCGACACGCTTGGGGGCGCAAAATTCAGCCTGGTCTGGCCAAGAAAAAAACCTGTGGACTCAATTGTGTGATGCAGGGCTCATTGCCTCACCTGATGTAACAATGCGACTACACAAGCACTACGGAAGTTTTCCGCTGCCTGATGAATAATCGAAAGCGTAAGGGATGACTTTTGAGGTTGTAGTTCTTACGAACTTTCCTTGTTTCATTCGTCATTTGAGGGCCGGTTTTTCCGGCCCTTTTTTTATGGCTGTTCCCAAATTCCGTATCGGTCAACCTTTACCGGCTGCTCTGCTGTTAGAATCCTCGAAAACAACAGGAGGCCATTCATGACCCGTTATCTGCTTGCCATCGATCAGGGGACAACCAGTTCCCGAGCCATTGTCTTCGACCAAACGGGAAACAGCGTTGCCAGCGATCAGCAGGAATTTCACCAGTATTTCCCCAGAGACGGCTGGGTAGAACACGATGCTCGAGAGATCTGGGACAGCACCCTGGCGGTGTGTCGTGGAGCACTCGAAAAAGCAGGCATCGAAGCCTCAGAACTGGCGGGCATTGGCATCACCAACCAGCGAGAAACAACGGTAATCTGGGACAGGGCAACTGGCGAGCCGATCTACCACGCCATTGTGTGGCAGGATCGACGAACGGCGTCCTGGTGCACCAAGCTGAAATCTGACGGCCATGAGGACATGGTTGTCGACCGTACCGGGCTGTTGATTGATCCTTACTTCTCGGCCACCAAGATAGCCTGGATCCTGGATAACGTGGAAGGCGCGCGGCGTCGGGCTGAATCCGGTGACCTGGCTTTCGGGACCGTCGACAGCTGGCTGCTCTGGAACCTGACCGATGGCAAATCCCACTGTACCGATGCCACCAATGCGTCCAGAACCGCCCTCTTCAATATTCACGAGCAAGACTGGGATGACGACCTTCTGACCCTTTTCCGTGTGCCCCGCCCCCTTTTGCCAGAGGTTTTGGACAGCTCAGCAGATTATGGCACTGCTGAAACGCGGTGGTTAGGTGCTCCGGTGATGATTGCCGGTATTGCTGGAGATCAGCACGCGGCCCTGGTAGGGCAGGCGTGCTTTAGTCCTGGCATGGCCAAAAGCACCTATGGTACCGGTTGCTTCCTTATGCTCAACACCGGCGATGACGCCGTTCGGTCCGAGAACCGGCTGCTGACGACCATGGCCTATCGCCTGAACGGCAAGCCCTGTTACGCGGTGGAGGGCAGCATTTTTGTCGCCGGTGCTGCCATGCAATGGCTGCGGGACGGGCTCAAGTTGATCTCTCACGCCAATGAATCCTCGGCCCACGCGGAGGCAGTCGGAGTCGACAATCCGGTGTACCTGGTCCCGGCGTTTACCGGTCTGGGGGCACCTCATTGGGACCCGCACGCACGCGGCGCCATTATGGGCCTGACCCGGGATACTGGAATTGGCGAGATTGTTACCGCAGGCCTTCAGTCGGTCTGTTATCAGACGAAGGATCTGGTGCGTGCGATTCAGAACGATGGTGCCCGACTTGAATCGCTGCGCGTGGATGGCGGTATGGTGGTGAACGACTGGGTGATGCAGTTTCTGGCCGACATACTGAATGTCACCGTTGATCGGCCCCGGGTAACAGAAACGACCGCTCTTGGCGCGGCCTACCTTGCGGGGCTGCAGACCGGTGTTTTCGATAGTCTTGAACAGATTTCCGGGCTGTGGGAATGCGAGCGGCAGTTCCACCCCGAAATGCGCCCGGCTCTGAGAGAATCGCTTTATGCTGGCTGGCTGGATGCCGTTGAGCGGGTCTGCAACAACTAGTTGGTGGCCTCAGGAGGTGCGTTCGAAGGCGATCAGGTGATCAGCCTCGACTCGCACCGGAACATGCTCGCCCAGATTGAAATCCAGGTGGCTGCGGAACAGGGCCTCGAATTCCGTGTCTTCGGAGCACCGGAAACGGTACAGGGTTGAAGTGCCGGCAAAGGTTTTTTCAACGACCTTTGGCTGCAGATCCGAATCAGGGTCGTGGACAATGTCATCAGGGCGGATCAGCACGTCCACCAGGGTGCCGGGCTCCCATCGGTAGGCCCGGTTACCATGGATCACGCCCAGTTCGGATTCGATAGTGTCCGGCCCGAGGGCGGTGCCCGGGATAAAGCCGCCCTGGCCGACGAAACTGGCCACGAAACGATTCGCCGGTTCATGGTAGAGGTTGTAGGGGACATCCCACTGCTGGATCCTGCCGTTCCGCAACACCGCGACCTGATCGCACATCGCGAAGGCTTCCTGCTGGTCGTGGGTGACCAAGATGGCACTGATGCCCAGAGTCTTGAGAATTTCCCGTACATCCAGGCTCAGGCGCCGGCGCAGATCCGCGTCCAGGTTGGAAAAAGGCTCATCCAGCAGGATCAGGGTCGGTTCGGGTGCCAGGGCGCGTGCCAGAGCAACCCGTTGCTGTTGGCCGCCGGATAGTTCGTGGGGGTAGTTGTCGGCCAGGTCCTGCAGGTGCACAACATTAAGCAGCTCCATGACCTTTTGGCGCTTTTCTGCCTTTTTCAGGTTGCGCAGGCCAAACCCCACGTTGTCAGCAATGGTCAGGTGTGGAAACAGCGCGTAATCCTGAAACACCATGCCGATTCGCCGTTTTTCCGGCGGTAACGTGCGCCCAGGCAGGCTGATGGTCTGTGATTGCAGGCAGATTTCGCCACCGCTGAGCGGGAGAAAACCAGCGAGGGCGCGCAGTATGGTGCTTTTGCCGCAGCCGCTGGGGCCGAGAAGGCAGCCGATGTCGCCATGACTCAGGGCAAAGCTGACGTCCTTGACCACGGAATCCCCGCCGTAACCACAGGACAGGTTATTGACCTCAAGCAGCCAGTCTGCCGGAGATTGCGCGGTTATGCTCATGAATTAGTCCAGACGATTCAGGATGAGAAATTCAAGCAGGGCTTTCTGTGCATGCAGACGGTTTTCGGCCTCGTCCCAGACCATGGACGCGGGGTGTTCCATCATATCGGCGGAGATTTCCTCGCCACGATGGGCAGGCAGACAATGCATGAAGAGCGCATCCTTATCGGCCAGAGCAAGCAGTTCCGGGTTGATCTGATAGCCACTGAATGCTTTTTCGCGAGCCTTCTGCTCGTCTTCCTGGCCCATGGAGGCCCAGACATCGGTTACCAGAAGCTGGGCGTTGCGGGCTGCCTCTGCGGGATCCCGAACGACCTTGACCCGGTCTCCGTGGTCCTTTAGCAGTGCCTCGGCCGGTTCGTAACCTTCGGGGCAGGCAATGTTCAGGTTGAAATCAAACTGGGCGGCAGCGTTGATGTATGAGTGGCACATGTTATTTCCGTCGCCGATCCAGGCCACCGTGGCACCACGGATGCTGCCACGGTGCTCACGATAAGTCTGCATGTCAGCCAGCAGCTGGCAGGGGTGGAAATCGTCGGTCAGGGCATTAATTACCGGGACCCGGGATGCTGCTGCGAACCGCTCCACGGTTTCATGGGCAAAGGTGCGGATCATCACCGCATCCACCATGCTGGATATAACGATAGCGGAGTCTTCAATAGGTTCACCGCGGCCAAGCTGCGTATCCCTGGGCGACAGGAACATTGCGGAGCCACCAAGCTGGGCCATGCCGGCTTCAAAGGACACTCTGGTTCGGGTAGACGATTTCTCGAAGATCATCGCCAGCACCCGGTTTTTCAGGGAGTCCCGAACCTTGCCTTGCCGCCACTCGTTGCGCAATGCCGAGGCATGATCAACCAGGCTTTCCAGCTCGGTGGTTGTCATGTCATTCAATGTCAGAAAATGTCTTGCCGCCATGGGATGGCCCTTATCTCAACGAACCCCGCAGCTGGCGGGATTGCCTGAACGTTGGCTGAAAAAATGGGGCATCAAGTCTAGCCCTTCGAAGCAGGTATGACAACGCTGTAACAGGGCTGGAACTGCAGGCGTTGCGCGAGGTCAAATCAAGGTGTTTGGTGAGGGGTTCGGCACCCGTGTACAATATCTCCAGGAAAATAGCCGTGTGGCAAGACTGTTCCAACAGAGGTAAATGTTCATGGATATCAATGAAACTATCAAAAGCCAGCTCGAAGAGAATCCGATCATCCTTTACATGAAGGGTAGCCCTCAGGCGCCACAGTGTGGATTCTCTGCCAAGACGGTACAGGCAGTGATGGCTTGCGGCGAGCGCTTTGCTTTTGTGAATATCCTGGATAACCAGGAGCTTCGTGAGGCCCTCAAGGTTTACTCCAGCTGGCCGACCTATCCCCAGCTCTATATCAACGGTGAGCTGGTTGGTGGTTGTGACATCGTTCTGGAAATGTCCGAGAGCGGTGAACTGGCCAAGCTTGTAAAAGAGGCCGCGAAGCAGGCAGAAGCCTGATATCGTTGCTGATCAGAGCCGTTTCGGGGTAAATAACAGTTCGACCTCGAAGCGGTTTCGGTTTTCGCCATCTTTCGGTGGCTGGGGGTAGGGGCTCGCTGCCAGAGCCGCCCGATATCCAGCTTCGTCGATAGTCCTGATACCTGTAGAACTCAGCACCTTTGCCCGGGTCAGGGCACCATTTGCCAGCAGTTGCAGTTCCACTTCCATGGCCACTGTCTCGGTCAAATCCCTTAAAGCCGGTAATCTCAGTTTTTCCAGCTCCCGTGCCAGGTGGATGGCCAACTTGACCACGTAAGGGTCCAGTTCGGCCGGCGACTCAGTGATCCGTGTTACCTTCTCGTCTGGATTTTCCGGAGTCGGCTCTGGCTCTGCACCGGCATTGGCGCTGATGCTTTTTTCGGCCGCCGGGCTTTCGGGAGAACGGGTATTAGTCTGCTCACTCGGTGTTGTGGTTTGCGGTTGATTTGTAGTGACAATCTCCGGCTTCGGAGCGGATTCGGGGCGCGGAGGATCAATCTCGAAAGGTGGAATCCTTGATGTGGTCGGGCTCGGGCTGGAGTTCTCAGGCGTATTCGCTGTGGTTTCACGAGCGCCCCGAGGTACCAGCTCGAAACGGACACTGTCCTTATGGGTGACCGCCTGTTCTTCCACGGGGGCCGGGATACCTGACAGCAGCAATGTGTGGAGGAATAGTGCCAGAGATACTGCCAACCCCAGACGGTAAGGAGCCGGCAGGACATGTGGACTGCTTTTTTCAGGCATTGGCGTCAGGCAGTCTTGCTCCGCAGGGTGCCGACGACCGCATCAAGGGCCCGGTCAATCAGCGCCCCCTGCTCAAGCAGGGTCAGCCGGCCGCGCCGCATTTCATGAGCCAGTTCAATTCGGGTTTTCTCAATAACCTTCAGCCCCATCCGGTTCACAAAGACAAAGCAGTCTGCTTCGTCAATGATGGCGGATAGCTTGCACCGGAAATTGGCGCCATTCACGAGACGGAACTCCACCCAGTTGCCGATTTCAATGCCGTCAATCTGAGCAACATATTCGGCGATCGCAGCGTCTTCCAGCTCCTGCTGGCGTTCAACCGCTGTCTGGTGAACGGTGGCAATTTCTTCCTCTGGCTCCTCAGGCGAATCCTGAAGCGCTTCGATTGCAGCGTTTGTGCGGAATGCTTCGGCCAGCTGGTGTTTGAGTTGGCCCATCATCTCATCCAGCCTGGATGAGTTATAGGACACTTCCTCCAACCCTGATCGTAGTGACTTCAGCAGGCCTGGAACAACGCGCACCCACTGGTCTCTTTCGTCATCTTCCTGGTGAGGGTGGAGGCACCAGATAAGATCGTCGACAACCTTGACGGTCGCGTTCCATCGGTGCTCCACATCGTCACGGAGATAGGCGAGAAACATCACACGACTCCAGCCATTCATCAGAATGTCGTGGATCGATTCGGGAAGCTTGTACCGCGAGACTTTTTGCTTTAACAGGTTGTCGACGGTCTGTTGAGCGGTCTGGGATTTGATTCGGCCCCGCTCTGACTCTCGGGTTCTCTGCTCCACCAGGGACGCCTTGCGGTTCTCCCGTTCGAGAAACTGTTCGAATTCCTGGTTGAGGGTTTCGAATAAGGTAACGTCACCGTCAAATTCGTTGAGAATCCTTTGCACAATGTTGTGAATCTGTCCGTAGAGTTTGTCCTTGGCTTTTTCGTCGCTGCTACTCCAGCCAATGCCTGCTCTTGCCAGGGAATTTAGAAGTCGTCTGGCTGGGTGTGTAGCCTGGCTGAAGAAGCTCTTGTCCCTGATGACCACTTTCAGGATCGGAATCTGAAGCCGGCTTATCAATACCTGAACCGGAGCCGAGAGGTTGTAGTCGTCAAGAATAAACTCGAACAACATGGAAACGAGGTTGATGAGATCTTCATCAACCTCGTTCAGCGCCGGTTTTCGGCCGTCTCCGGTATCGGACTGGGAAAGTAGTTGTTGTACCAGTTGATGAAGATCAACGCTGACCGGTTCGCCCGCACTCAGGTTGTTCTGGTCCTGCCGGGCACCAGAGAGCGGTAACGAATTGAGAAGGCTTGCCAGCTCCGCGTCGCCAATAACCCGGAAATTTGGATCCGAGGCTCGGGGCGGTATGCCTGCATTGGCGCGCTGACGCGCCAGCATCTGCCTGATCTGCTCAAAAACAGCACCACTGCCTGTTTCCGCAGCCCTCTGCGTTGCGCTGGCATCAGGGGATGGTCCTTCCTCCTTATCGCTGCTGGCAGCCTCAGATCGGGCGGCCTCGTGCTGCTTACCGGCTTTTCCGTGATACCTGAAATTCGGAATGATGCCGGCCTGAATCAGTATGCGATTGGCTTCGTCCAGAAGCATACCCAGGTTGGAGACCACGTAGCGGTCAAACTGCTTCAGCAGAATCAGGCGTTCGCGAATCTGGATTTCCAGAGCCTGTATGGCCTCAGTAAAGGCGCTGCAAAGATGTTCAGGTGCCATGGGATTCACCGGTGATTCGTCGGTGGCTTCCGGGTACACCTGGCTGAAGCGGGTCTGGAGTTGAAGCAAGGGGCCCTGAAAGTGCGCTTTCGCCTTGGTGATCATGGCGTTGAGCGCAACCTGCTCTTCCAGGTCGTCATTGCCAACCAGGGAGAGAGTATCTGCGTTGGCCTGCTTGCTCAGGTTTTCCTCTTGAAGCGGGCCGGTATGAGGGGGATTGGCGAAGTACTGGGCTACCGTGTTCTGAAAGTGCCGCTCTACACCCTTCCGTTTGATGCGTATTTCACGCATCGCTTCGAAATACCGGTTTTGTTCATTATTGCTGCGGGCATTGTTGGCCAACTCGAACAGCGAATCGTCGACGGCGTCGAAGGCGCCCTGCAGCAAATCACCGAGTCCGGCGACAACGGTGTCCCGGATGCGGGTGACCTCCGCAGGAACCGGTCTGTTACTTCCGGCTTCCCTGTGCTCGCGGAGGTAATGTATGCCGGACTGCTTGTTCATGGCAGACTCCTGTTTACGCCTCAACCGGATACATGACCGAGCGGGTAATCCTTGAATTCTCGTTATTGGTTAAATTTACCGCATTTTATCCAAAGTTAACATGACCAAACGCTAACGTGAGAGCAAATTCAAAAAAAACATGGGGTGCCGGAAAGGCACCCTCATGCAGCTTACTGACTTGCCAATGAGTTTGCGTTCAACTCACATAGACCGGGCCGATACCCATGCTCCAGATGACGACGCTGATGGCAAGCAGAGCGACAAACATTACCAGACCCACAGTCAGGACTGATGAGGCAAACATGAAGCCCTTTTCCGCGGGTATTTTCATCAGGATAGGTAAGCCTTCGTAAAGCAGGTAGACTGCGTAGGCAACAGCTACCAAGCCTGCCAGCATGTTCACCCAGATGTTCGGATAAGCGGCAATGACTCCGATCAGGAAAATGGGGGTCGCTGTGTAGGCGGCCAGGGTCACGCCTCTGGGCGTTCGCTCCGATGCGTCATAAGTGGCTGCAAAGAAATCAATGAATTTGCCCAGCACAAAGATGCCGGCAAGCATGGCCCCATAAAAAAGCATCGATAGCTGTAGCGCACTCGTCACCGACAACTTCGTAATCTGGCCGTCACCAATCTGCCAGCCTACCTGGGTTGTTCCTATGAAACCGGCAACCGCTGGAATCAGTGCTAATAACAGAATATGACCGGCGTATAGCTTTGTGACGGACTCGGATTCATTGCGGATCGCTTCCCACTCCTGGTCAGGATGGGCGAGCAGGCCAAACGTGTGTGTCAGACTCATGGACGTATTCCTTGTGATTGTTTTTGTTTCGCACGCTCCTTCAGTGTTGGTGGGGGAACAACGGGGGTCAAGCTGGCGGTTAAATTTTGATCTTTCTAGAATGTGGGGCGCTATAACCGAAGAGTCTATAGCGCCATCCGGAGGGAGGTTTCAGGGGGTTACTGTTTCAGTGACAGTGAGCGCTTTTTGCGTTTTTTCGGGTGCACAATGGCTGCTTTCACGACGTTGTCCTTGATTTGAAGAACCTCCACCCGGTGGCCGTCCACTTTCAGGCAAACGTTGGTGTCGGGGATGTTCTCAAGGGTTTCTGTGATCAGGCCATTGAGCGTTTTCGGCCCGTCCGTGGGGAGTTTCCAGCCCAGTGTCTTGTTGATCGTGCGCACCGCAGAGGTGCCATCGATAATAAAGGTTCCGTTGTCCTGCGGGATAATGTCCGGGCTGGTGGCAGCGTAGTCCGTCGTGAAGTCGCCGACGATTTCTTCAAGTATGTCCTCAAGGGTTGCCAGACCCAGCACGTCGCCGTACTCGTCTACGACAACGCCAAACCTGCGCCGACCCTTCTGGAAGTTGATCAACTGGGTGTTCAGGGGCGTGCTTTCCGGAATGAAATAGGGCTCCTGGCAAAGCTGCATGATCATGGCCTTGTTGATCTCGTCCTGCTGAAGCAGCTTCGAAGCGCTGCGCAGGTGCAGTATGCCCTGAATGTTATTGATGTCGCCCTTGTAAACCGGAAGCCGCGTGTGTTGGCTGCTGCGCAACTGTCGCAGGATCGTGTCGGTGTCATCTTCCAGGTCGATACCGACCACCTCATTGCGCGGCACCATGATGTCATTTACGGTCACTTTCTCCAGATCCAGAATGCTGACAAGCATGTCCTTATGTTTGGCTGGTATCAGGGCTCCGGCCTCGTTCACCAGGGTTCGGAGTTCTTCCCGGCTAAGGTGGTCGTTGGCGGCGTCGGCGGCGGAAACCCCCAAAAGTTTCAGTATGCCGCCGGTAAACAGATTTACGGCCCAGACGATGGGATAGAGGATTTTGAGCAGTGGCCCAAGTATGTAGCTGGCTGGAAAGGCGATTTTCTCGGGAAACAGCGCCGCCAGGGTTTTCGGGGTGACTTCCGCGAAGATCAGAATCACGATTGTCAGCAGTATGGTGGCGATGGCGATGCCGGCATCGCCCCAGACGCGAATGGCAATAACGGTTGCGATCGACGATGCAAAGATGTTGACGAAATTGTTGCCAATCAGAATTACGCCGATCAACTGGTCAGTGCGTTGCAGCAAACCCTGGGCGCGCTTGGCACCTTTGTGGCCCGTTTTGGCCATGTGTTTCAGGCGGTATCGGTTCAGGGACATCATCCCGGTTTCAGAGCTTGAGAAGAAACCGGAGAGCAGGATCAGTCCGACCAGGAGGATAAACAGCGCGGTAAGCGATGTTTCGTTCAAAAGAGGTGTCCTTATATTGCTGACAAGTAGCGAAAATAGGGTTTTGGCGAGTGTTGTGTCAAGAGAATACCGGGGGCTCCAGGTGGTCAGCCGCCGCGCTGGAAGATCAGCTCCAGCACAAACTTGCTGCCGTAAAAGGCCAGCATCAGCAGTGCGCAGCCTGCGAGTGTCCATCGGCTCGCAGTAATGCCGCGCCAGCCTTTTGTGTAACGGCCGACTAGTAGCGCCACGAAAACCAGAAGGGAGAGAATCGAGAACAGGGTCTTGTGAGCGAGGTTCTGGGCAAAAAGATCTTCTATAAAGAGGGCGCCGGTCACTATTGCCAGGATCAGCATGACAACGCCTGCCCAGACCATTTCAAACAGCAGGGACTCCATGGTCTGCAAAGGTGGCAGGTTACGAACCAGCAGGCTGTTGTAGTTGTGCTTTAGTTGGCGATTCTGGAAATAAAGAAGGACTGCTTGGATGGCCGCCAGGGTGAAGAGGCTGTAGGCTGTTACAGAAAGTGCGATGTGGGAGAGCATGCCATAGCTTTGTTCCGACACCAGTCTCGAGGGACCGTGCGTAACAAGAGCAAGAATGATGGTGAGGCCTGCCAGGGGGTAGACACCCAGGAACAGGCTCTGCACTGGCTTTTTAAGGTTGAGGCCAAGCAACAGAAACACGATCAGCCAGGAAATCAGGACCGAGCTTTTAAAAAAGCTGAAGTCGAAACCTCCGTCGTGGTGGACCGTCTGACCAATCAGAAGTCCATGGCTGGTAAGTGCGAGAACGCCGATCAGGGTGGTAATGGCGATATTGCTCTGGACCCGGCCCCTGAAATGCAGGGCCTGCAGCGCGGTACCGACGCTGTAAAGAAAAAGAGAGGTGACCGCGAGAATCAGCGTTCCCATGACTTCCTTATTAACCACTGTTCTGACTGGGGATCGGCGCAGGTTTCGGCCGATTTGACCGGGCTGGTCGTTTCAGGGCGATAGTCTGGTTATAATGTCGCGATTATGCAACTGGAATCAAGGAGTCGTCGCCGGCTCTGCCGATTCACGCACTCAATTTATCCGAGGTACGGAAGAGCAACATGTTTGAGAACCTCCAAGACCGACTTTCCGGCAGTCTGCGCAAGATTTCCGGCCAGGCGCGCCTCACTGATGACAATATAAAGGACACCCTTCGGGAAGTGCGGATGGCGCTGCTGGAGGCGGACGTCGCCCTGCCAGTTGTGAAGGACTTTGTCGAGGGCGTCCGCAAGCGTGCTATTGGTCAGGAGGTTCAGCGCAGTCTGACGCCAGGCCAGGTCTTTGTGAAAGTTGTCCAGCAGGAGCTGGAGCGAGTAATGGGCGAGGGCAACGAGTCCCTCAACCTGAATGTCCAGCCGCCGGCGGTGGTCATGATGGCCGGTCTCCAGGGTGCAGGTAAAACCACGACCGTCGCCAAGCTGTCCCGTTTCCTTAAGGAGCGACAGAAAAAATCCGTGCTTGTGGTCAGTGCAGACGTATATCGTCCTGCCGCGATCCGCCAGCTTGAAACTCTTGCTGGCGATGTTGGTGTAGAGTTCTTCCCGAGCAGTGCGGATCAGGACCCCGTGGATATTGCCGAGGGCGCCATCGCAGCGGCCAGGAAGAAGCACATTGATGTGGTGATTCTTGATACCGCCGGTCGGCTGCATGTCGATGAACAGATGATGGGCGAAATCGGCCGGTTGCATAAGGCAGTCAACCCGGTTGAGACCCTGTTTGTGGTTGACGCCATGACCGGCCAGGATGCGGCCAACACCGCCAAGGCATTTAATGATGCTCTGCCGCTGACGGGTGTGGTGCTGACCAAAACCGATGGCGATGCCCGTGGCGGCGCCGCCCTGTCTGTTCGCCACATCACCGGAAAGCCAATCAAGTTCCTGGGTGTCGGTGAAAAGTCCGACGCCCTTGAGCCGTTCTACCCGGATCGTGTCGCGTCCCGGATCCTTGGTATGGGGGACGTGCTTTCGCTGATCGAAGAGGCGGAGCGCAAGCTCGACCAGAAAAAGGCCCAGAAGCTCACCAAGAAAATCAAGAAGGGCAAGAGTTTTGACCTGGAGGATTTTCGCGATCAGCTGCAGCAGATGAAGAATATGGGTGGCATCGGTGGTTTGCTCGACAAGCTGCCGGGCATGGGGCAGATGGCTCAGATGGCGCAACAACAGGTGAATGACAAGTCCATGGGGCAGATGGAAGCCATCATCTGTTCGATGACACCTAAAGAGCGCCGTTATCCGGATGTGATCAACAATTCCCGCAAGCGTCGGATAGCCACCGGGTCCGGAACCCAGATCCAGGATGTGAATCGTCTTCTTAAACAGCATAAGCAAATGCAGAAGATGATGAAAAAGTTTGGCAAGAAGGGCGGTATGGCGAATATGATGCGCGGCATGGGTGGCATGATGCCCCCGGGCGGCGGTGGAGGCGGCGGTATGCCTCCGTTTGGCCGTATGTAAAAAGCCTTACATGGAAAACGGGGAAACAACCGGTTTTGCTGTTTTCTTTGGCGCTTTTTTAGCATAGAATAGCGCCCCTTTCGAGTATGGGTCTTCGCGTCAGCTGGTCTTCAGCAGGCGTGAATCGTACAAAGTTCGTACAACAGAACAGGATATTGGTTAAATGGTAACAATCCGTTTGGCTCGTGGTGGCTCCAAGAAGCGCCCGTTCTACCATCTGACAGTCACCGACAGCCGCAAGTCCCGCGACGGTCGTTTCATTGAGCGCGTTGGCTTCTTTAACCCGGTCGCCCGCGGCCAGGAAGAGCGCCTGCGTGTTGATCGTGACCGTGTTGAATTCTGGCTCGGTCAGGGCGCACAGACCAGTGAGCGCGTTGCACAGCTGTTGAAGGCTGCTGAGTAAGACAGCACTGACGCCGGGGTTTATGGCATGACACAGAATTCGCAGGAAACTGTGATCGGCCGGATTACCTCGGTGTTTGGGGTCAAGGGGTGGCTTAAAGTCTTCTCTTACACTGACCCCAGGGAAGGAATACTGAACTATCCCGAGTGGACGCTCGATCTGGATGGCAAACGTATTCCGGCCAAGCTTGAGGAGGGTCGCCGCCAAGGGCAGGGGATCGTCGTCAGGCTTAAAGGTATCAATGACCGTGATCTGGCTCGCACATACTGCGGTGCCGAGGTCAGGGTCTCGACAGCTGAGTTGCCGGAACTCCCTGAAGGCGAGTTTTACTGGTTTCAGTTGGAGGGCCTTGATGTGTATACGGTCGATGATGAGTGCCTTGGTAAAGTGCACCATCTCATGGAAACCGGGTCCAACGATGTTCTGGTGGGACAAGCTACGGCAGGTTCCATCGATCAACGTGAGCGTCTGATTCCGTATCTGCCGGGCGAAGTTGTCCAGAATGTTGATCTGGATTCAAAGCGCATGGTGGTGGACTGGGATCCGGAGTTCTGACGGGTGTGGATTGGCGCAGTCAGTCTGTTCCCGGAAATGTTCGGTGCGGTAACGGATTACGGGATCACGGGAAGGGCAGTCCGGGATGGTCTTCTGACCTTCCAAAGCTGGAATCCCCGTGAATTCACCCATGATCGGCATCGCACGGTAGACGACAGGCCCTATGGGGGCGGCCCTGGCATGCTGATGAAAATTCAGCCGCTCCGGGACGCGATCCGTGCGGCGCGGGAAGCAGCACCCGGCAAACCCTGTGTGGTTTATCTCTCGCCCCAGGGCGAGACTCTGGATCAGTCTGTTGTCGAGTCGCTGGCTGCTGAGCAGCAACTGATTCTGGTGGCGGGCCGGTACGAGGGTGTTGATGAGCGCCTGATAGCGACGGAAGTCGATCGGGAAGTGTCACTGGGTGATTTTGTGCTTTCCGGTGGCGAATTGGCAGCCATGGCTGTCATTGATGCGGTTACACGCCTCATCCCCGGAGCGCTGGGTCATGCGCAGTCGGCAGAGCAGGATTCTTTCGCCGACGGTTTGCTGGATTGTCCGCACTACACCCGGCCCGAAGTTTACGAAGGTCAGGCGGTGCCGGATGTTTTATTGGGCGGTCACCATGATCAGATCCGGCGTTGGCGGCTGAAACAGTCGCTGAGGCGAACCCGGGAGCGACGCCCCGACCTGCTGGAAAGGCGGGTGTTTACGGACGAAGAGCGTGAGCTGCTGGAAGAGATTTTGAACGAACCGGGTGCCTCTGAATGATCAGGGCATTAACAGATTGGGTATCAGGAGCATTACGATGAGCGGCAAGAACAACATCATCAGTCAACTTGAAGCAGAACAGATGACCAAGGAAATCCCTGCGTTTGCGCCGGGCGACACCGTGGTCGTTCAGGTTCGCGTAACCGAGGGTAACCGTGAGCGTCTGCAGGCGTTCGAGGGTGTTGTCATCGGCAAGCGTAACCGCGGCATGAATTCCTCCTTCACCGTTCGTAAGATCTCTTACGGTGTTGGTGTTGAGCGTACCTTCCAGAGCTTCTCCAAGCTGATCGACAGCATCAGCGTGAAGCGTCGTGGCGATGTTCGCCAGGCCAAGCTCTACTACCTGCGCGACCTGTCCGGTAAGGCGGCTCGCATCAAGGAAAAGCTGGGCTGATCAGCAAGGCGCTGAATCGCAGGCAGAAAAAGGCAGCCAAGGGCTGCCTTTTTTGTGTCTGGGGTTCCGCTATCCTTGCCATAGACCGTTCGAAGTCTGGGAACTTGCCATGAAAGCGGAAGATGAATCACTGATTGTGCGGTTCGTTGATGCCATCTGGCTGGAGGACGGGCTTGGCGAAAAGACGCGGCAGGCCTACCGGAGTGATTTGTCGCGATTGGCGGAATGGCTGGAAAGCCAGCCCGGTAAGCCCTCGCTGGCGGATGTTCGCCGAACCGACCTTCTGGCCTGGATGTCGCGGGGGTTGGCCGAAGGAGTCAAGAGCTCCACAGCAGCCCGGCGGCTGTCCGGGCTGCGGCGCTTTTACCGCTTTCTGCTGCGCGAAGGGCTGATCGCTGAAGATCCGACCCTCAGGATCGACAGCCCGAGGTTACCCCGACGTCTTCCGGATTCTCTGACCGAGGAAGAGGTGGATGCACTGCTTTCCGAACCGGACCCGAATATTGCCATCGAACTTCGGGACAAAGCCATGCTCGAGATACTTTATGGTTGTGGTCTGAGGGTCTCCGAGCTGACAGAGTTGCGGGTTGATCAGGTAAACCTGCGCCAGGGCGTCATTCGGATCACCGGCAAGGGTGACAAGGAGCGACTTGTGCCCCTGGGAGAGGAGGCGGTGGACTGGCTGCTAAAGTACATGAAGAGTGCCCGCCCGGAGCTTCTGAAAGGCCGCTCCTGTGATGCGCTGTTTCCCGGCAATCGGGCGGCGGCGATGACCCGCCAGACATTCTGGCACCGCATCAAGCATTACGCCGTGCGGGTTGGTATTCGCAAGCATCTGTCCCCCCACACGCTCAGGCATGCCTTTGCCACGCATCTGCTCAATCATGGCGCGGATCTGCGGGTTGTCCAGATGCTTCTTGGGCACTCGGACCTGTCAACGACCCAGATCTATACCCATGTGGCTCGTCAGCGGCTTCAGTCGCTGCATCAGGCTCATCATCCCAGGGGGTGACAGGCCGACTGGTTGCCCTGCCGGAGGTGAACTTTCCTTTTATGAGCTTGTCGCATTGAATTGATTCCCGGCCTGTGCCAATACTGCCCGGGTTCTTTAACTGATCTCTGAAAAAGGTTGTTTGTCAGAATGAATATTAAACATGCGGTCGTGGCGCTTACCTTCAGTTTCGGCTCACTTGGTATGGCGAATGTCAGTGCCGGTGAAGTCGAAGACCGGATTTCCGAGCGCCTGACCCAGGCCGTCCCGGGCCTTCAGGTGATGTCGGTGAAAGAGTCCGAGGCAAAGGGGCTCTATGAGGTTCAGAGCAACAATGGCGACACGATATACGCGACCGAGGATGGCCAGTATCTGATGACGGGGGATCTTCTGAAGATCACCGAGCAGGGCATTGCCAATGTCACCGAGGCAGCTCGCACTGAGGCCCGTCGCGAAATGATGGCGGACTTTGGTGATAAGGGAGTCATCAGCTTCCCCGCCAAGAACGAAAAAGCCGTCGTGAGTGTGTTCACCGACATCGACTGCCCATACTGCAGGAAGCTGCATGACGAGGTGCCTCAGCTGAACGATTACGGCATTACCGTCAATTACTATGGGTTTCCCCGGTCCGGTCCCAACACTGCGTCTTTCAGGAAGTACGAGTCGGTCTGGTGTGCTGATGATCAGCAGGCTGCCATGAACGCGGCCAAGGCTGGTCAACAGGTGGCCGATGCAAGCTGTGAAAACCCCGTTCGTGAGCAGTTTGAGCTGGGTGGTCGAGTTGGCGTAACCGGTACGCCTGCCATTGTACTGGAAGACGGCAACATGGTGCGGGGCTATGTTCCGGCGCAGCGATTGGCTGAAGGACTGGGCTTGCTCTGACAACCTTCCGGATCCATTGTCCGGGCTGCGTCACAGGGTATTTTCTCTGGATCCGATTCGGGGCTTATTCAGTGGGGCCTGAATCGGTATACTATGCCCGCCTAATATAATTCATCAGCACCCCTTCGGGATCAGAGGTGAGAGTTTGAAAGACGTCAGTGTCGGAATCTGCGGATTGGGAACCGTCGGCGGCGGTACCTTTAATGTCTTGACCCGCAACGCCAGGCTGATTGCCGGCCGGGCCGGGTGCAATATCCGGATCACCCGGATTGCCAGTCGACGGGCCCGCGAGGATATGGACCTCGGGGACGTGCCTTTCAGCACCGACATTTATGACGTGGTGAACGATCCCGGTGTCGATATCGTGGTCGAGCTGATCGGTGGCTATGACGCCGCGCGGGAGCTGGTACTCGCGGCCATCCGCAATGGCAAGCACGTGGTGACTGCCAACAAGGCCCTGATCGCCGTCCACGGCAATGAAATCTTTGAAGCGGCCGAGAAAGCTGGCGTTGTGGTGGCCTACGAGGCAGGTGTTGCCGGTGGCATTCCGGTCATCAAGGCCGTACGTGAAGGCATGGCGGCGAACCGCATTGACTGGATTGCCGGCATTATCAACGGTACCGGTAACTACATTCTGACGGAAATGCGTGCCGGTCGGGAATTTTCCGAGGTTCTCAAGGAAGCCCAGGACCTGGGTTATGCGGAAGCGGATCCGACCTTTGATGTTGAGGGGATCGACGCCGCCCACAAACTGACCATTCTGGCATCCGCCGGTTTCGGTGTGCCCCTGCAATTCGAGAAGGGCTTTACCGAGGGGATCTCCAAGATTACCCCTTACGATATTGCCCATGCCGAGTTATTGGGTTACCGCATCAAGCACCTCGGTATTGCCCGCCGTCGGGATGATGGTATTGAACTTCGGGTTCATCCGACCCTGGTGCCCCAGAGCCACCTGATCGCCCAGGTTGACGGCGTGCTGAATGCAGTCCTGGTAGACGGCGATGCCGTTGGCCAGACCATGTATTACGGCCCTGGCGCCGGTGATGAGGCCACTGCCTCAGCGGTTATCGCAGATATCGTTGATGTCGCCCGTGCCGTAGCAACAGAAAGCAACCTGCGGGTGCCATACCTTGGGTTCTCACCGGAGGCCATGGAAGAGCTGGACGTGCTCTCCATGGAAGACATCCAGTCGGCGTACTACTTGCGAATTACCGCTCTTGATCGTCCGGGTGTGCTGGCCAAGATTGCCTCCATCCTGAGTGAACACGGCATCAATATCGAGTCGATCATGCAGAAGGAATCCGAACTGAAAGACGGTCGGATTCCGGTGATCATCCTGACTCACACCGTTCAGGAACGGCAGATCAACCGTGCGATTGAAGAGCTGGAAGCCCTGTCCGATACCGATGGCCAGGTTGTCCGCATCCGCGCCGAAAACTTCAACTGACAGGTACGAACGTGAGATACATCAGTACGCGGGGTGAAGCGCCCGCACTGGGTTTTGAAGACGTATTGCTGACGGGCCTTGCCACCGATGGCGGGCTTTACGTTCCCGAATCCCTGCCGCATTTCAGTCTGGAGGAAATCCGTAGCTGGCGTGGGCTCCCATACAGTGAGCTGGCCTTCAAGGTCATGCATCCGTTCGTGGACGACGCCATCCCGGCAGACGACTTCCGCAAGATGCTGGATGAGACCTATTCGGTCTTTGCCCATAAGGCAGTCGCTCCGCTGGTTCAGCTGGATACCAACGAGTGGGTGATGGAGCTTTTCCGCGGCCCGACCCTGGCGTTCAAGGACTTTGCACTGCAGCTGCTCGGCCGCCTGCTGGACTACGTGTTGGAAAAACGCAAGCAGCACGTGGTGATCATGGGGGCGACTTCCGGTGACACCGGCTCCGCTGCAATCGAAGGTTGCCGCCGGTGCGAGCATGTGGATATTTTCATCCTGCATCCGCACCAGCGCGTCTCTGAAGTCCAACGCCGCCAGATGACCACCGTTCAGGGTGACAACATCCACAACATTGCGGTGCGTGGCAACTTCGATGACTGCCAGCGCATGGTAAAAGAAAGTTTCGGCAACCAGTCGTTCCTGGGCGGAAAAACCCAGCTGGCCGCCGTGAACTCCATCAACTGGGCCCGGATCATGGCCCAGATTGTTTACTACTTCCATGCGTCCCTCGCCCTGGGTGGGCCGGATCGCAGCATGGCGTTCTCCGTTCCAACTGGAAACTTCGGGGACATCTTTGCCGGCTATCTGGCGAAGAAGATGGGGCTGCCGATCTCACAGCTGGTGATTGCCACCAATCGCAACGATATCCTGCACCGCTTCATGAGCGGCAACAAATACGAGCAGCATCAGCTCGAGCACACGTTGTCACCCAGCATGGATATCATGGTGTCCAGCAACTTCGAGCGCCTGCTGTTTGATCTGCATGGTCGCGATGGGCTGGCTGTGAAGACCCTGCTGGAAAATGCAGCCAAAGGCCCGGTCAGCATTGAAGATTACCGCTGGAAACACGCCCGGAAGCTGTTCGACAGCGACGCGGTGGACGACAAGACCACCTGTGACACCATCCGCGAGATCTACGAGCAGAACGAGTATCTGCTGGATCCCCACACCGCCATCGGGGTGCGCGCTGCGCGCAATTGCCGCCGAGATCCGGCGGTACCGATGATCACCCTGGGTACTGCGCACCCGGCCAAGTTCCCGGATGCAGTAGCCGAGTCCGGCTTGACTGTGGAGCCGCCTCTGCCAGCTCACATGGCTGACCTGTTCGAACGGGAAGAGCGCTACACGGTGCTGGATAACGACATCTCCGGGGTTCAGGAGTTTATTGCCAAGCACTGGAAAAACGCCTGATCGGGTATGACACCAAAAAAGATCCTGCGTCGCCCCCAGCCGGAGATAGTCCCGGACTGGGGGCAAAACCTGCCTCCGTTGCTTCGCCGTCTCTACGCCGCCCGTGGCGTAACCTCTGATGAGCAGCTGAGTTACACCCTCAGACATCTTGCATCTCCCCTGTCACTGAGAGGTATCGACCGGGCAGTTGAGCTGCTGTCGGAAGCGATCCAGCAGCAACAGCGGGTTCTGGTGCTTGGCGATTTCGATGCCGATGGCGCCACTAGCACCGCCGTAGCCATGCTTGGCCTTTCAATGCTCGGTTTGCAGAGCATTGATTTTCGGGTGCCCAGCCGTTTTGCCGACGGCTATGGCCTGACGCCAGGCATTATTGAGCGGCTGCGCGATGAGGGTGAGCTTCCCGACCTGATGGTCACCGTTGATAACGGTATATCCGCCGTTGAAGGTGTCAGAGCGGCCAAAGAACTTGGTGTGAAAGTCGTGGTGACGGATCACCATCTGGCCGGCGATGAGCTTCCGGACGCCGACGCCATCGTAAATCCCAATCAGCCAGGTTGTCCCTTCCTGAGCAAGAACGCCGCCGGTGTTGGTGTCATGTTTTACGTGCTCACGGCACTGCGCAAGCGGCTTCGGGAAAGCAGTCAACTCCCGGATCCTGAACCCAATCTGGGGAGCCTCCTGGACCTGGTGGCGCTGGGTACAGTCGCCGATGTCGTAGCCCTGGATCATAACAACCGGATTTTCGTAGAGCAGGGCTTGCGCCGGATAAGGCAGGGCGAGGCCCGGCCCGGTATCCTTGCGCTCCTTGAAGTCGCTGGCCGCGATCATACTGCAATCAGTTCAACCGATCTTGGGTTTGTGGTCGGCCCCCGATTGAATGCCGCCGGGCGTCTGGATGATATGAGCATCGGCATTGCCTGCCTTCTCGCCGACAGCCAGGACGAAGCGAGGCGCCTGGCCCGGGAGCTGGATACCTTCAACAGGGAACGCCGCACCATCGAGAAGGACATGAAAGCCCAGGCTCAGGATCTGCTTGCTTCCATGTCCCTGGATCTTGAAGGTCTGCCGTGGGGCCTGGCCCTGTTCGATCCCGACTGGCACCAGGGTGTCATCGGCATCCTCGCGGCACGGATTCGAGAACAGACCCACAGGCCCACCATTGCCTTCGCGCCGGATGACAATGGCGAGGATATCAAGGGCTCCGCCCGGTCGATTCCCGGGCTGCATATCCGTGATGTGCTCGCCGTGGTCGACTCCCGCCATCCCGGTATGCTGAAGAAGTTTGGCGGCCACGCCATGGCCGCCGGCATGACCCTGGCCAAAGCGGATCTGGATGCCTTCTCGGAAGCCTTCGATCGGGCCGTGCGAGACAGCGCCTCCGCCGAAGACCTGGAGGCTGCCATCACAACCGATGGCCCCCTGGCCTTGGAAGAGCTATCCCTGGACACCGCCGCACTGCTCAAGCGGGCCGGCCCCTGGGGGCAGCATTTCCCGGAGCCGTTGTTCGACGGCGAGTTTCGGGTGGTGAGCCAGAGAATCGTCGGTGAAAACCATCTGAAGCTGGTTCTGCAACCGGTTGAGGGCGGCGGGATCATTGACGGCATTGCCTTCAATACCGGGCCGGAAGTGCCGGATTACACCCGAACCGGTGCCCGGGTGGTGTATAAGCCGGATGCCAATACCTTTCGGGGGCGGACCAATCTTCAGCTTTTGGTCGATTATCTCGAGCCGCTATCCTGATCCTGCCTGCCTCCCGCTTACTCTGAAGTAGCGGTCAACCACGGCTGATTTACGAACTGATTTCCGGTAAACTCCGCCCTCTGTTTTTACTCTCCATTTTCAAGAGCGAGTAAGGGTTTCATGGAAATTAATCCCATTGTGACGAAGATTAAAGAGCTTCGTGAGCGCACTGAAGCGCTCAGGGGGTATCTTTGACTACGATCAGCGTAGTGAGCGACTGATCGAAGTTGAGCGCGAACTGGAGCAGCCAAGCGTCTGGGACGACCCCGAGCGGGCGCAGGCGCTGGGCAAAGAGCGTGCGGATCTTGAGCTGATCGTCAAGACCATCGATAACCTCACCTCCGGCCTGGAAGACGCCGAAGGCCTGCTGGATATTGCCGCAGAAGAAGAGGACGAAGGCACCGTTGCCGAGATCGAGTCCGATCTTGAGGGCCTTGATAAAGAGCTCGAAAAGCTCGAATTCCGCCGCATGTTCTCCGGCGAAATGGATGCCAACAACGCCTACCTCGATATCCAGGCTGGTTCCGGCGGCACCGAAGCCCAGGACTGGGCCAATATGCTGTTGCGTATGTACCTGCGCTGGGCTGAGCGCCGTGGCTTCAAGGCCGAGATTGTCGAGCTGATGGAAGGTGAAGTGGCGGGCATCAAGAGCGCCACCATTCACATCCAGGGCGACTATGCCTATGGCTGGCTGCGTACCGAAACCGGCGTACACCGGCTGGTGCGTAAATCACCGTTTGATTCCGGCAACCGTAGGCATACTTCGTTCTCTTCCGTGTTTGTATCGCCGGAAGTAGATGACAGCTTCGAGATCGAGATCAATCCGGCGGATTTGCGGGTGGATGTCTATCGTGCCTCCGGCGCCGGTGGTCAGCACGTTAACCGGACCGAGTCGGCGGTGCGTCTGACCCACAATCCCACCGGTATTGTCGTGGCCTGCCAGGCTGGCCGAAGCCAGCACCAGAACAAGGACCAGGCCATGAAGCAGCTGAAGGCCAAGCTGTTTGAGCGCGAGATGCAGGAGCGTAACGCCGAGAAGCAGAAGGCCGAGGACGCCAAGGCCGATATCGGTTGGGGCAGCCAGATCCGTTCCTACGTTCTGGATGACAGCCGTATCAAGGACCTGCGTACCAAGGTTGAAACCAGTAATACCCAGTCGGTGCTGGACGGTGACATTGACAAGTTCATCGAAGCCAGCCTGAAGATGGCGCTGTAACCAGCGCCGTTGCCACGCTAACCCGGACAACCCGATTCCTAGTGAGCCAAAATGACTGATCAAACTCAGAATGCCGCACAGCATGAGGACAACAAGCTGATTGCCGAGCGCCGCGCCAAACTGTCAGAGATGCGCGACCAGGGCAACGCCTTCCCGAACGACTTCCGTCGTGACGCCACCGCCGCCGAACTGCAGGCAAAATACGGCGAGAAAACCAAGGAAGAGCTGGAGTCCCTGGGTATCAAGGTGGCCATTGCCGGCCGCATGATGCTGGATCGCAAGGCATTCAAGGTGGTTCAGGACATGACTGGCCGGATCCAGATCTATGCTTCCAAGGATGTCCAGAAAGACACCAAGCACTGGGATCTGGGGGACATCGTGGGCGTCCGTGGGACCCTTTCCAAGTCAGGCAAGGGCGACCTGTACGTAACCATGGATGAGTACGTGCTGCTCACCAAGTCCCTGCGTCCGTTGCCTGAGAAGCACAAGGGCCTGACGGACACGGAAGCCCGCTACCGTCACCGCTACGTCGATTTGATGGTCAACGAGGACAGTCGCCGGGTGTTCCATGCGCGTTCGAAGATCATCAGCGCCATGCGCCAGTACTTCACCGACCGGGAGTTCATGGAAGTGGAAACTCCGATGCTTCAGGTGATCCCCGGTGGTGCCACCGCGCGGCCCTTCGTGACCCATCATAACGCCCTGGGCATCGACATGTACCTGCGTATTGCCCCGGAATTGTTCCTGAAGCGCCTGGTCGTCGGCGGCTTTGAGCGGGTGTTCGAGATCAACCGGAACTTCCGGAACGAGGGGCTTTCCACCCGTCATAATCCGGAATTCACCATGGTTGAGTTCTACCAGGCCTACGCAGACTACAACGACCTGATGGATCTGACCGAGGACATGCTGCGCACCATCACCGAGAAAGTGCTGGGCACCACCACGGTGGTGAACACCCGCACCCTGGCGGATGGCAGCGAAGAGACCATCGAGTACGACTTCGGCAAGACCTTCGAGCGCCTCACCGTTGTTGATGCCATCCTCCGCTATAACCCGGACATCAAGCCCGAGCAGCTGGCAGATGAGGCCAGCGCCCGCCAGGTCGCCAAAGATCTGGGTATTCACCTCAAGGAAGGCTGGGGTCTGGGCAAGGTGCAGATCGAGATCTTCGAGGCAACGGCGGAGCATCGCCTGATGCAACCGACCTTTATCACCGAGTACCCGAAAGAAGTGTCGCCCCTGGCCCGCTGCAAAGACAGTAACCCGTTCGTCACCGAACGCTTCGAGTTCTTCGTGGGCGGCCGCGAGATTGCCAACGGTTTCTCCGAGCTGAACGACGCCGAAGACCAGGCCGAGCGCTTCCAGGCCCAGGTGGCCGAGAAGGATGCCGGTGACGACGAGGCCATGTTCTACGACGAGGACTACGTCATGGCCCTGGAATATGGCCTGCCGCCCACCGCCGGCGAGGGCATCGGTATCGACCGCCTGGCCATGTTGCTGACCAACTCGGCTTCCATCCGCGACGTCATCCTGTTCCCGGCCATGCGCCCAGAACACAAGCCTGAAAGCCGCAAAGACGAGGAGTGATCCATGAGCCCGGTTGAGGTACTGGCCAGTCAGCTCAGGCCCGACCGGGGCTGGAAAGAACATCTCTCCGAAGAATTCCGCCAGCCCTACATGCAGGGCCTGGCGGAATTCCTGGCTGCCGAGGAGCAAGCCGGCAAAGTCCTGTTCCCCGCCAGCCAACACTGCTTCAACGCACTGAACAGCACGCCGCTGGAAAACGTAAGGGTGGTGATTCTCGGGCAAGACCCCTACCACGGCCCCGGCCAGGCCCACGGCCTGTGCTTCTCCGTGCGCCCGAACGTGGCCATCCCGCCCTCGCTGGTCAACATCTTCAAGGAAATTCAGGACGACCTGGGCATTGCTCCGCCCGATCACGGCTGCCTTCAACCCTGGGCAGAACAGGGCGTATTGCTACTCAACAGCGTCCTCACCGTCGTCCAGGGCCAGGCCGGCGCCCACCAGGGCAAAGGCTGGGAAACGTTCACCGACAAAGTCATCGAAACCATTAACCGCGAACGGGAAGGCGTGGTATTCCTGCTATGGGGTAGCTACGCCAAAAAGAAAGGCCAGCACATCGACCGCACCAAGCACCTCGTCCTCGATGGCCCCCATCCCTCGCCACTGAGCGCTTACCGGGGCTTCTTCGGTTGCAAACACTTCTCAAAGGCGAACGACTGGTTGCAACGGCAGGGAAAGCCCACCGTTAACTGGGCGTTGCCCAGCAAAGCTGAGTTGATCGAGAGATACAAGAAGAGCTGAAGGTCTGCCCGAAAGTAGTCTTCGGGATGGGGTCAGGCTCCCAGAACCGTGCGGAGCCATGGATGGCGGAGCCGAGCGTACAGGGATGTATTTACAGCGTGTTTTGGGAGCCTGACCCCATCTTGAAGACGGGCGGTCAAACTCCCAGCACAAATTACTGAAGCAGCGCCATGGCCGCTTCCATCTGGGCGTTCAGATCCTCTTCCTCGCTCATGTCGATATTCGGATCCAACCCAAGACGATCAAACGCCGAAATCTTCGTCCAGTCCATTTCGTTCCAGGGATGCTCTGAACCTGCAACCAGCTGCAGATTAGCCACCATCACCAGATCCGCATAGTCCGCAGCGGGAACCTGGCGGCTGAAGTTGGCGTATTCCAGCGGAACGTTCTGAAGCTCCTTCGGGAAATCCCACTTCTTGAGGATGGTCGCCCCGATCTTCGGGTGCAGTTCATCAACCACATTGTCCAGCATGATGCTGCTGATCTGGATATCCTGGTCTTCCACATAGCGAAGAATCGGCAGCACGCCGATCAGATGCACCAGGCCTGCAAGGGTGGCCTGGTCCGGCTTGAGCTTGGTGTAGTGTTGCGCCAGAACATGGCAGACACCGGCCACTTCGGTGCTGGTCTGCCAGGTGGCCCGCATGCGCTTGTCGATCATGTCGGAGGTGGCCTGGAACATCTGCTCCATTGCCAGACCCATGGCCAGGTTACTGGTATAGGCCATGCCGAGGCGGCTTACCGCCATGTTCAGATTCTCGATGGCGCGGCTGCCGCGGAACAGCGGGCTATTGGTCACCCGGATAATGCGGGCGGACAGGGCCGTGTCATTGCTGATGACCTTCACCAGGTCCGCTATTGAAGAATCCTCGGATTGCGCAATGTCTCTGACCTGAAGAGCTACTTCGGGAAGGGTGGGCAGCACCAGCTTGTCATTTTCGATAGCTGCGTTGAGATCGGCTTTGATGGTTTCAACAATATTCGACATGGTCAGTAAAGGTCCGCTTAAGGAGTTCGACGAGTGGTCGGAATGTCCGAGCCACGGTCCGAACAATCAAATATGTGAGCTACTGCATAGCAAAATAGCAAATTCTGGCGCGTTTGCCTGTCAACTTATGTATCTGATTGTGCGCTTTTTTCCCTTTCAGGCACCGAGTAGGGCAGCGGCAGAGGCTCCAGAACTACCTCCGGCAGGCCCTCCGGATGAAGGGGGGTGTCGGAGGCATCGTGGCGCACAACGGCAAGCAGTTCCATGCTGCCGTCACGGAATCTGATCGAGTTGACGACTTCTCCCGCGGATCGTTCGCCAGCAAACAGAGCGCTTCCGGGGGCGGGCAACTCTTTCGCCTCTTCCGCACGGAACCGGAACAGGCTTTTTTTCAATTGCCCCAGGAAATGCATGCGGGCAATCACTTCCTGACCCGTGTAGCAGCCCTTTTTGAAATGAACCCCGCCTACATGTTGCCAGTTCAGCATCTGTGGCACGAAGGATTCCTGGGTGGCGGCCGTGAGGGAGGCGACACCCGACGCAATCTCGGATGCCTGCCAGTCTGCCACCGACATCCGGTCGCTGGCGGGTAGTGTTATTTCGCCACCCCGGGTATGCCAGAACTCGAAGCGGGCCGTGCCTTCAGCTGTTGATTGGGTCTTCACAAGGATGCCGTCACGAAGTACGCAAGAGTCACCCGGTTCCCTCAGGCTGCCCATTGCAGTTTCGGCGAGCTTTTCGGCCAGCTCATTGCCCAGAATCCCTACGATGCTGGTTTCCTGGACCAGCTCCATGGTGGTTCCGCGAAAGAGCATCAGGTACTTGCCCAAATGGCTGATGATGTCGTCAGCGAGCTCGGAGGGAAAGTCCATCAGGATGTCGTCACCGGCCCGGACCATGCGGGTGAGGCAGTAGGCGCGGCCCTTGGGCGTCGCCGCTGCCGCTCGCGGGGAGCGATCCGGGGTTACCTCGTCCAGGTTCTGGCTGAACTGGCCCTGGAGAAACTTGTCGGTGCCCGGGCCGCTGATCCGCACAACCACCCGGTCGTCGAGAACCGCCCAGCCGCTATTGGGTAGGGGGAAGTCTGCAACGGCTGATACAGGAGAGTCTGTGTCGGTCATGGCGTGCTCCAGATTGGTGGATCAGATGGATGGTTGCCCGGATTGGCCCAGTCTGAGCCATACCCGCAGGCGACGAAAATCGTCTTTCGAAACGTTACCCGGTCTACCGGATGACGGTGCCAGCAGTATCGTATTGTACGACCGGAATCTGGTGCCAGTCGGACGCAGTTTCAAGAGTGCCAGTCCGGCCCAGACACGACTGGAAGCCGATGGACGGACCTGAACCTGCCGGTTGTCTCCGGTCTTGACGTACAACTCGCCATCCTCGACGACAAGCCCATTGACGGATCCGCCTCCGCGGAGCAAACCGTTGGACCGATACTGCAGCGCGGCTAGGCCGAGCGCAATGGGCGCTGCAGTGAGTAGCCATAACTTGCCGGCCAGCGCCGCAATGAAAAGGAACGCCAGCAGCAACAGCCAGGGCAGCACTGCCAGAGCGCCAACCAGCAGGGAGGGGGTGAGCGTCAGCTCAATCCGGCTGGACACGCTTGAGGATGATGTCGACCATGCGTTGGAGGTCCGGATCTGCCGGGCGGCTGCGCTGCATGAACCACTCGAACATGTCGCTGTCCTCACAGGCGAGCAGTTTCTTGTAGCGGGCCTGATCTTCGGCGTCCAGATCGCGAAAGGCTTCCTCCATGAATGGAATCAGGAGGTTGTCCAGCTCCAGCATCCCGCGACGGCTATGCCACCACAGGCGGTTGAATTCTGCTTTTTCGGACGATGCAGGTGTCTCTGACATAGTGTTTACCATTGAATCGATTGTAACAGTCGGCGTTGGTTCAGGGCGCGAGCGTTCGGTAGGTCGTGGGAACCAGTACGGTATCACGGACCTCGTTGAGTAGTCCCGGATAATCCAGTGTGTAGTGCAACCCCCGACTTTCCCTGCGCTGCAGTGCCGAACAGATGATCAGGTCGGAGACGGTGACCAGGTTCCGAAGTTCCAGCAGGTCGTTGGTCACACGGTAGTTGCTGTAAAACTCTCCGATCTCTGCGGACAGCAGGTCCACCCTGTGCTTGGCCCTCTGGAGCCGCTTGGTGGTCCGCACAATGCCCACGTAGTCCCACATGAAATGCCGCAGCTCGTCCCAGTTATGGGAGATAACAACGTCTTCATCAGAGTCTCTGACCTGGCTTTCGTCCCAGTCCGGGGCTTCTGGTGGTGGCGGAATGTCGGCTTCCCGGCGCGTAATATCCGCAGCGGCGGCGCGTCCATACACCAGGCACTCAAGCAGAGAGTTACTGGCCATGCGGTTGGCACCATGGAGTCCGGTGAATGCGGCCTCGCCCACCACATAGAGCTGATTGACGTCCGTTCTGGCCCGCTCGTCACTCATGACGCCGCCACAGGTATAGTGGGCTGCCGGAACCACGGGAATGGGCTCGCGTGTGATATCAATGCCAAAGCCCAGGCACTTCTCGTAAATGGTGGGGAAGTGGTGTTTGATGAAGTCGGCGGGTTTGTGGCTGATGTCCAGGTACAGATGATCAGCACCCAGTCGCTTCATCTCATGGTCAATGGCCCGGGCAACGATATCCCTTGGTGCCAGCTCTCCACGCTCGTCAAAGCGATCCATGAACCGCGACCCGTCTGGCAGTTTCAGCAGGCCACCCTCGCCCCTGACCGCTTCCGTGATCAAAAAGGATTTGGCGTGGGGGTGATACAGGCATGTTGGGTGGAATTGATTGAATTCCATGTTCGCGACACGGCATCCTGCCCGCCACGCCATGGCAATCCCGTCTCCGGAGGCACCGTCCGGATTGGTTGTATAGCGATAGGCCTTGGAGGCACCACCGGTAGCAATCACCGTGAATCGTGCCCGGAACAGCTCCACATGGTTGTCTTCAAGATTCAGGATATAGGCACCGACACATCGGTTTCCCGGCAGCGACAGTTTGCGATTGGTGATCAGGTCGACTGCCACCCTTCCCGACATGAGCTCGATGTTCGGACGCGCCTCTGCCTGGGACGTCAAAGTCGTTGAAACCGCATGGCCGGTGGCATCTGCTGCGTGAATGATGCGCCGGTGGCTGTGCCCACCTTCCCGCGTAAGGTGGTAATGCTCATCGCGGTCCCGGGTAAAATCAACGCCGGAATCGATCAGCCAATCGATGCTCTCCTTGCCGTGCTCCACAGTGAAACGTACGGCGTCTTCGTGGCAAAGGCCAGCGCCAGCATTCAGGGTGTCAGTAATGTGGTTTTCAGTGGAATCCTGATCATCCAGGACCGCAGCGATTCCGCCTTGCGCCCAGAGGGTTGCTCCACTGCTGATCTGCGCCTTGCTCACCACGCAGACTTTCAGATGCTCTGGCAGATTGAGGGCGACGGTGAGGCCGGCAGCGCCGCTGCCGATAATGAGAACATCGTATTCGAAGGACTGTGGCATCGGGTCGTTATCGCAGGCCATAATGTGGACGTGTATTGAACTAAACTTTACGCTTGCTGTCTATTTGGCCTGACAGGGTGAGCCGCCTGCCAGGAGGCTTCAGCCTGTTCCATTAACGGACGCCGGATAGCATCAATGACGCAGCGCAACTTGGTACAGGCCGGACAGCTGGCCATCAAATCAGGGAACCCCGGCAACCAGGTCATGACTCCGGATACAGAGAAACGACAGGGCGATCACCCAGACAGCCAGACGGACCTGCAACTGGTACGCAAGGTGCGTAATGGTGATCGCGCCGCCTTCGATCTTCTGGTGGTCAAATACCAGTCCAGGGTCGCCTCAATCATCAGCCGGTACGTCTACGACAGCCAGGAAGTCATGGATCTGACCCAGGAGACCTTCGTCAAAGCGTTCAGGGCAATTGAGCGTTTCCGGGGCGACAGCGCCTTTTATACGTGGCTCTACCGGATAGCCGTGAACACTGCGAAGAATTATCTGGAGTCCCGGGGGCGGCGCCCGCAGGGTAGTGCCGACTCGGCCGAGGCGGAGAATTTCGATGATGGCTCACGACTCCGGGACACTGCATCACCAGAAAGGCTTTTGCAACGGGAACAGCTCCAGAAAGAACTGAACAGGGCTATCGCCCAGCTTCCCGAGGAGCTGCGCTCTGCCTTTTTGCTCCGGGAATACGATGGCCTGAGTTATGAGGATATCGCAGGCATCCTGGAGTGTCCGATCGGCACTGTCCGCTCACGAATATTCAGGGCCCGGGATGCGGTTGATAGGCATCTTGGACCTTTACTCAATCACTCCGTGACGTAATCGAGGTTGCATCCCATGGATGATCGTCTCAGAGAAACATTGTCCGCCATGATGGACGACGAAGCTGACGAACTGTCGGTACGTCGCCTGCTGTCACACGATAGCCAGGATGACGTACGGGCACAGTGGCAGCGTTGGCAGGACGTGCGGGATCTCATGCATGATGGCCACTCCCCGGCCCATGGAATGGACGTCAGTGTTGCTGTCCGTGAATTGCTTGATGGCCGCGGTCCCGCGACAGCCCGGTCAGAGCCGGTTGTTCAGGACAGCAGAGCGGGTCGATGGCACTGGCCGGCGGCGGCTATGGTTGCGATGGCTCTGCTGGTCGGGTTTGGCGCTGGTGCAGGTTGGGACTCGCCCGGTGCCGGTCCGGTTCAGTCCGTGACTGCGGCCGCACCGGAAACGTCTGTGCAGGAACCACCGGTCAGGGAGATTGCCCTGCAGGGTCTGGATGAGGAACAGTGGGAATACATGAGCCGTTACCTGCTCGAGCATGCGCAGCATAACAGCGTAGGTGCCGGGCGTGGTGCCGTCGGCTATGCCCGCCTGGTCAGCGCCAATGGCGCCGGCTACTGAACCCCGGAGCAAGTGTCGTTATGCCCCATACCTTTATCAAGTTGTCCCGATGCCAGGCGCTGTCAGTGCTTTTGGGCCTTCTGCTTGTGCTTGCCGCGCCGCTTCCGGCTGCGGCAGACGAAGAAGAGGCATCCGCCTGGCTTGAAAAGCTGGGGCCGGCATTGAACATGACCTCCTATCGTGGCGTGTTTGTGTACGCCCGCGGCGAGAGTGTTCACTCCATGCAGATTGCCCATCGCTACCGCGATGGTGTTGTCGAGGAGCGACTGGTTCTGCAGGATGGTGGCAGCGGCGAAATCGTTCGCAAAGGCATGAACGTGGTTTGCGTGCTCCCCGAAACCGGCCGTGTGAAGCTTGATCAGGTGATTCCATCAGGCCCGTTTGCCGAAGCATTCACCAGCCAACTGGTACCGGTGAGCCGCTGGTATCGTGCAGAAATGAAAGGCGAGGACCGGGTCGCCGGCTATGAAGTGGTTTCGGTGGCGCTGAGCGCCAGAGATTCTTACCGCTATAGTCACAGGCTCTGGCTGGAGAAATCCACCGGGCTGTTGGTGAAGAGTCATGTCAGGAATGCTGAGGGCGAGGTGCTTGAGCAGTTCCAGTTCACCAGCCTGCACATTGGCGAGGACATCCCCGACACCGAATTCGAAATCCGTACCGAAGGTCGGGAAATTTCCAGAACGCTGGATGAGCCCGCTTCCCCGGCAGCCGTGGGGCAACGTATGAACGGCTGGCGGCTGGGCTGGCGTCCCGACGGTTTTGTGCCCGCCGCCGCACCCCGTTCCGGCAAGGGCCAGGCCGTTGCCTTCTCCGATGGCCTGGCAGCTTTCTCGGTGTTTGTTGAGCCGGCCGGGCCGGTAACCATGCCCACTGGCGCCTCCAAAATTGGCGCCACGACGGTTTACATGCATGAGGTAAAGGAAGGTGAAAGCGCCTTCCTGGTCACCGTCGTGGGCGAACTGCCGCCGCAAACAGCCCGTCAGGTTGCCGAGTCGGTGCGCATCGAAGATTCATTGGCCCTGGGTGCGGCTGAATCGTGATTACCGAAACCGGCAAGGTTGTTGCGCTCAAGGGCGACCGGGTCTGGGTCCAGACGATTCGAACCAGTGCCTGTCAGAGTTGTGCAGCTCGCAGTGGCTGTGGTCAGAAAGTGCTGGCCGCGGCATCGGGCGGGCGCGCCAACCAGATCCTGGTAATGAACTCGGTCAATGCCAGGGTAGGGGATGAAGTCACCATCGGTATTGACGAGCAAGCCCTGCTGGGCGCTTCTCTTCTGGTCTATGCCCTACCGCTGATCCTGATGGTGGTTGCCAGTGTCCTTGGTCACCAGCTGTCCGGTGGGCACGATGGCGCGGCGATGCTCGCTGCAGTCGCTGGGTTGGCCGTGGGCTTTTTCGCAGGGCGAAAATGGCAGCGGGCCGGTAACCGGGATTATGAGCCCCATCTGGTCCGGGTAAACCGGATTACCTCTGAAAACTGTCCGTAAACCCTACGGTTTTGTAAGTTGAAAATCGATGGGGTGAGCCCCAAATTTACGGCTAGATGTGAGAACAACAGGGGGTACTACATGTCGAGTGCAACAGCAGTTGCCCAACCGCTACGGAATGTTATATCCACAAGGATGCCGGCCATTGTGTTTCTCTTACTGTCCACGGTGCTTCTGGTGGTCTGGAGCCAGGCCAGTGTAGCCCGAAGTTTGCCCGATTTTACCGAGCTGGTTGAAGACAATGCCGGCGCGGTGGTGAACATCAGTACAACCACCGAACCCCGACGCGGCAATTCCCGCTCTCCTGGCATGCCGTTCGATGAACGCCAGCTCGAACAGCTTCCCGAATTTTTCCAGGATTTCTTTCGCGGCCCCCAGTCTCCATTTGGTGGCGGGCCCGGTAGTTCGCAGCCGCGCCGCTCCATGGGCTCCGGGTTTATCGTATCCTCTGACGGCTACGTACTGACCAACAACCATGTGGTTGAAGGGGCTGATGAGATCATCGTTCGCCTGAACGACCGCCGCGAACTGCCTGCAACCCTGGTTGGAACCGATCCCCGTTCCGATATGGCTGTGCTCAAGATTGAAAACGGCGATGACCTGCCAGTCGTGAAAGTAGGCCAGTCCCGGGATCTGAAAGTTGGTGAATGGGTCTTTGCGATTGGTTCGCCGTTCGGGTTCGACTATACGGTGACTGCCGGAATCGTCAGCGCCCTGGGTCGCTCACTCCCGTCGGAAAACTACGTGCCGTTCATCCAGACTGATGTGGCCATTAATCCCGGCAATTCAGGCGGCCCTCTGTTTAATCTGGATGGCGAAGTTGTGGGTATCAACTCCCAGATCTATACCCGATCCGGCGGCTTCATGGGCGTCTCGTTTGCCATCCCCATTGACGATGCAATGAATGTGTTCCGCCAACTGCGCGACAAGGGTTCGGTGTCCCGCGGCTGGCTCGGGGTGTTGATTCAGGAGGTCAACCGTGATCTGGCCGAGTCCTTTGGTCTGAAACGTCCCCGCGGCGCGCTGATTGCCGAAGTCATGGCGGACTCACCAGCTCAGAAAGCCGGTCTTCAGGCTGGGGATATTGTTCTCAGCTATGATGGCGATGAGGTTCAGCTTTCTTCTGATTTGCCACCTATGGTGGGCCGCACTCCAGTTGGTGAAACGGCCGAGCTGCAAGTCCTCCGTGGTGGCGAAGAGATCGAGCTTCAGGTTGAAATTGGTCGACTCCCCGAGGAGGGAAGTCAGCAGGCTTCAGCGCCGTCCAGCGACAGCAGTGGTCCCGCGTCGGCGCCTCTGGGCATGATGGTTGAGCCGCTTCCTGCGGATATGGCCGACTCCATGGGTGTTGAAGGCGGCGTTGTGGTCAATAATGTTGCCCGGGGTGCTGCGGCTGATGCCGGCATTCGGGCGGGCGATGTGATCACTGAAATTAACCGCCAGAAAGTGAGATCCGCCGAGGAGTTCCGCGAAGCTGTGCGGTCACTGCCCGAGGGCAAGGCGGTATCGGTACGGGTGGTGCGTCAGGGGCGTGCTCTGTACCTGGTGATGAAGCCCTGATATTGCCTAGCTGAACCGGTCTGGCTAATCCAAAAGCCCCCGCAGGTGTCGGAAACGACACCTGCGGGGGCTTTTGTTATACTTGGTCGACCAATAAAAACGAGTGGCCATGGAACGGACCAGCCCCATGATGAACAGACAGGAACTCTCTCTTCGCAAGTTACTGGAATTTCGCAATGCCTGGGTTGCCTGGCTGATCTTTGCAGTTGCCATTGCCGTCACCGTACTGCTCTGGCAGGTTTCCATCAGGCTGGTCGAAGACCGCACGGAAGCCCGCTTTCGCACCCAGTCCCTGCAACTGAAATCCGCCATCGAAGAACGCCTGCTGAACTACGAACAGGTGCTGGCCGGTAGTGCCGGTCTGTTTGCAGTGACCGGTGATGTTTCCCGCGATCAGTGGCGCGAATATGTCGACAAGGTGGATATTAACCGTTACTACCCCGGCATTCAGGGTATTGGCTATGTTCGCCGTATCGGTGTCCGCCAGATGGCCGATCACATTGCGTCTGTCCGGGCGGAGGGGGTACACAATTACCTTGTGAATCCGCTGGGCAGTGGCCCTTATTACTATCCCATGGTTTACCTGGAGCCGGGCACTGAACGCAATCGCCGGGCCCTTGGCTACGATGCCTTCAGCGATCCCATCCATCGTCGGGCCATGGAACAGGCGCGTGATGAGGCCGTCCCCACCGTGACTGCCAAGGTGGTTTTGGTTCAGGAGGAGCTCGGCGAAGATCAGGCAAGTTTCCTGATGTATTACCCGGTGTACCAGGGCGGGACCGTGCCCGAGATCCGGGCCGAGCGTCGCATGATGCTGGCCGGTTACGTGTTCAGTGCCTTCAGGATGAACAACCTGATCGACGGAATCGTCGGCCTCATTTCGCCATTTCTGGATGTCCGCATCTACGATGCCGGAGTGGTGGACCGGCAGAACCTGATGTATGGCTCCAATCTGGGCTCCCTCGATAACGAATTCAGTTTCCAGATGAGCCAGACAATCAGCCACGGTGGTCGCGATTGGCTGTTGCAGACCCGCTCCACCCCCGCCTTTGATTTTCTGGCTTCGGACCCACGCCCCCCAATCGTTCTGGGCAGCGGCCTGGTGATCAGTGCCTTGCTGTTCCTCTTTGTGCTGGCGCTGATCCGGTCACGCCTGATGGCGCAGATCAGTGCCGGTCGGTATCGGGCGATTACCGAGGGTGCCGCCAATGTCACTCTGGTGATGGATCGCGCGGGCAAAGCTCTGTATGCGAGCCCGTCCAGCCTCGATATTCTTGGCTTTGAGCCAGACCAGGTTCAGTCGCTGGACTTTGAAGAGCTGGTCCACGGTGATGACTGGCCTCAGCTGAAGAAAGGCTTTGACGATTCCGTGCAGTCGCCGGGCAAACAGATGCCGGTGATTCGGGTTCGTATTCGCGATGCCGAGGGGCAGTGGCGGGATATGGAAGGCACCTTCACCGCCATGTTGTCGGTGCCCGGTGTTAATGGCGTCGTGCTCAGTCTGCGCGATCTGACCCAGCTCAAGGCCGCACAATCGGAACTGCACCGGCTGGCCTTCTACGATCCGCTCACTGGCCTGGCGAACCGGCAACTGTTCCGTGACCGACTCAACCATGTGGTCAGCCGCAGCCGCCGAAGCGGTGAGCCGGCCGCACTCATGTTCCTGGACCTGGACGGGTTCAAGCGTATCAACGATACCCTGGGACATGATTCCGGTGACGAGCTCCTGCGCCAGGTGGCCCAATGGCTGGTGGGGTGTGTTCGTGAGGAGGACTCGGTTGCCCGGCTCGGCGGCGACGAGTTTGTGGTGTTATTGTCCCGCATCAGCGATTCGGACGCCGCCAGCAAGGTGGCAGAGACGATCCTGCGCAGTTTGTGCCAGCGGATCCGGCTGAACGATCACGAAGTCGGGATCACGGTCAGTATTGGCATTACCATGATCCCGCACGACAGCGAGGATGCCGGGACCCTGATGAAATATGCTGACCTGGCCATGTATCGCGCCAAGGAGCTCGGGCGGAATACTTTCCAGTTCTTCACGCCGGCCATGAATATCAAGGCGGCCCGCCGTCTTCTGCAGCAGGAGGAGTTGGCGACGGCCCTGGGCGGCGACCGCTTCGTTCTGCATTACCAGCCGAAGATTGATCTGGCCAGTGAACGGGTCATCGGCGTCGAAGCGTTCCTGCGCTGGCATCATCCGGAGAAAGGGCTGGTGTCCGCCCAGCAATTCATCGGTCTGGCCGAGGAGACGGGCCTGATTGTGCGCCTGGGCGAGTGGGCTCTGCGGCAGGCCTGTATTCAGGTGCAGGCTCTTGAGCGGGCCGGTTTTGAATCCCTGAAAATGGCGGTGAATCTGTCGGTTCGACAGCTGACCGATTCGGGCTTTCTGGACATGATCCGGCAGGTTATCACGGAAACCGGTGTGTCACCCGAGCGCCTGGAGCTCGAAATGCCGGCGGAACTGCTCAATGAAGATCCGCGAATGCTCCGGGAGTTGCTGGTATCGCTCCATGATCTTGGGGTCTGCCTGATTCTCGACGATTTTGGAACCGGTTCCTGTTCACTGGTCTCGCTGCAACAGTTGCCGCTGGATGTGATCAAGATCGATCACCGGTTCATTCGGGATATTCCTTACAATGTCAGTGCTACGGACGTCGCATCGGCGGTCATTGCCCTGGCCCGCAAGCTCCATCTCACGGTGGTCGCAGAGGGTGTGGAAACCCCGCAGCAGCTGAGCTTCCTCAAAACCCATGGCTGCGCCCAGTGCCAGGGGAACCTGTTCAGCTATCCGCTGGACGAGGATGCCCTCATTGGTTTCCTGATCCGGCAGTACGAAAGGCCGCTGATTTCCTGATCATGGCAATGGCGGCCGGTAACCGGTAAAATCACGCCGTTCCCGGACCCCGGTAGCGGCCTCTCCGGGCTCAATCCTTCGTCTTAACTGAGTATTCATTGTCTGTGACTGAACTGAGCCGAATCCGTAACTTTTCCATCATCGCCCACATCGACCATGGCAAATCCACGCTGGCAGACCGCTTTATCCAGGTTTGCGGCGGCCTGACCGACCGTGAAATGGCCGAGCAGGTCCTGGATTCCATGGATCTTGAGCGGGAGCGGGGGATTACCATCAAGGCCCAGAGTGTCACTCTGAATTACAAAGCCCGTGACGGTCAGGAATACAAACTGAACTTCATCGACACCCCGGGCCATGTGGATTTTTCCTACGAGGTATCACGCTCGCTCTATGCCTGCGAAGGGGCCCTGCTGGTGGTGGATGCCGGGCAAGGCGTCGAGGCCCAGTCCGTGGCCAACTGCTATACCGCCATTGAGCAGGGGCTGGAAGTGGTGCCGGTTCTGAACAAGATGGATCTGCCCCAGGCCGAGCCGGAGCGGGTAGCGGCGGAAATCGAGGATATCATCGGTATCGAAGCCTCTGATGCGGTCCGCTGCAGCGCCAAGAGCGGCATGGGTGTTGAAGACGTGCTTGAGGATTTGATCAAGAAGATCCCGCCGCCCAAGGGTGACCGCGATGCGCCGCTGCAGGCTCTGATCATCGATTCCTGGTTCGACAACTATCTCGGTGTGGTATCTCTGGTGCGGGTGACCGAGGGTACCCTGAAAAAGGGTGACAAGATCGTTATCAAGTCTACCGGCAAGGCCTGGAACGCCGACAAGGTCGGTATATTCAATCCCAAGCCGAAAGACACTGACGTACTTGAATCCGGTGACGTTGGCTTTGTCGTGGCCGGTATCAAGGATATCCACGGTGCGCCGGTGGGTGACACCATCGTGCATCAGAAGTTTGCCGAACAGACCCCCATGCTTCCCGGGTTCAAGAAGGTCAAACCCCAGGTTTATGCCGGGCTGTTCCCGGTCAGTGCCGACGACTACAACGATTTCCGGGATGCCCTGGAAAAGCTCACCCTGAACGATGCCTCCCTGTTTTTCGAGCCGGAAAACTCCGATGCCCTCGGTTTCGGTTTCCGCTGTGGTTTCCTGGGCATGCTGCACATGGAGATTATCCAGGAGCGGCTGGAGCGGGAATACGACATCGACCTGATTACCACCGCACCAACGGTGATCTATGAGGTGGTTACCAAGCAGGGTGAGACTCTGTCGGTAGACAACCCGTCGCGGCTTCCGGATATTGGTTCCATTGAGGAAATGCGTGAGCCGATTGTGGAAGCGAATATCCTGGTGCCCCAGGAACATATCGGCAACGTCATCGCCCTGTGCGAGGAAAAGCGTGGCGTTCAGAAGAACATGCACTTCATGACCACCCAGGTTCAGCTTACCTATGAGCTGCCCATGGCCGAGGTGGTGATGGACTTCTTCGACCGGATCAAGTCGGCCAGCCGCGGCTTTGCATCACTGGACTATCACTTTACCCGATTCCAGACCGCCAACCTGGTGCGGCTGGATGTACTGATCAATGGCGAACGAGTTGATGCCCTTGCCCTGATCGTGCACAAAGAACAGGCTCATCACAAAGGTCGGCAGCTGATCGAAAAGATGAAGGAACTGATTCCTCGGCAGATGTTCGATATTGCCATTCAGGCCGCCATCGGCAACCAGGTGGTGTCGCGGGTCACGGTCAAGGCGCTGCGCAAGAACGTAACCGCCAAGTGTTACGGTGGTGACGTCAGCCGGAAGAAGAAACTGCTGCAGAAGCAGAAAGAAGGTAAAAAGCGTATGAAGCAGCTGGGTAATGTCGAGGTGCCTCAGGAAGCGTTTCTTGCCGTATTGAAAGTAGATAAATAAAAGGCTTCCCGGATGGATATTGATTTTCCCCTGGTACTGGTGGTGCTGACCTTTGCGACAGGTCTGATCTGGCTGGCGGACAAGCTGTTTCTTCGTGAGCGCCGGCTTGCTGCCTACCGTGCCAGTGGTGCTTCCGGAGAGGTCGGTGAGGGCTCATCGGAGGAATCGGAGGAGCCGAAAGAGCCCTACCTGGTCGACCTGAGCCGATCGTTTTTTCCGGTACTGGCGATTGTCTTGGTGCTGCGCTCCTTCCTGGTGGAGCCCTTCCAGATTCCATCGGGATCCATGCTGCCAACCCTTGAGGTGGGCGACTTCATTCTGGTGAACAAATACGCCTACGGCTTAAGGCTGCCTGTTGCCGGAACCAAAGTGGTTCCCGTCGGCGATCCCCAACGCGGCGATGTCATGGTGTTCCGCTATCCGGAAGATGGCCAGACCAACTACATCAAACGAGTGATTGGCCTGCCCGGCGATCATGTTCGCTATCGTGACAAGCAGCTGTACATCAACGGGGAGAAGGTCGAAACCCGATTTATCGCCAGACTCCCGCCGATGGAGCTGCGTCGTGAGGACCTGGGTGAAGTCGAACACGACATTTTCCTGACCATGGGCCGGCCCGGTGGCAGTGGTGAGGGCGAGTGGGTGGTGCCCGAAGGCCATTACTTTGTCATGGGTGACAATCGCGACAACAGTAATGACAGCCGCTACTGGGGCACGGTCCCGGACGAGCTGGTGGTGGGCAAGGCCTTCGCTATCTGGATGCACTGGAAATCCCTAACCAGTCTGCCATCCTTTGATCGTGTAGGCGGAATCGAGTAATTCGGACTATCTGGAGCGCAGTCATAATGCAGAAAAACAATCTTTCCGGCATGGGCCGTCAGCGGGGAGCCTCGGCATTGACCATGATGGTTATGGTGCTGTTTTTTGGTGGCTTGCTGACGCTGGTGATCAAGCTGGGTCCCGCCTACCTTGATGACATCACCATTCAGGAAGCGCTGGAAAGCCTGGATGGCACAGAAGGCCTCTCTCAGATGGGGCCAGCCCAGGTTCGCACACTGATTAACAAGCGGCTCAGTGTGAACAATGTCCGGGGCTTTGATGCCAAGAACATTTTAGTCGATAAGGATGGCGACCTGGTCGTCATCAACGTTGATTACGAAGTGCGTAACAACCTGTTCAGCAATGTGGATACGGTGGTTCACTTCAAACACACCTATGAGATGAAGGGCAAGTGAGTTCACAACTGGACCTGGATCAGTTACAGCGACGCATCGGCTATCAGTTCAGATCGCCGGAGCGACTTCTGCTGGCACTTACTCACCGGAGCTACGGAAACCAGAATAACGAGCGTCTGGAATTTCTCGGCGACTCCATCGTGAACATGGTGATTGCCGAGTATCTGTTTCTGCACTTCGAAAAAGCCCGAGAAGGCCAGCTGAGCCGCCTGCGGGCCCGCATGGTAAAGGGCGTTACCCTGGCTGAGATTGGCCGGGAATTCCAGCTTGGAGGTTACCTCCGGCTGGGCTCCGGAGAGTTGAAAAGCGGAGGCTACCGTCGGGAATCCATCCTGGCCGATGCCGTGGAATCGATTATCGGCGCCATCTATCTGGACAGCGATTTTCACACCTGCCGGGAGCAGGTCCTGCGTTGGTTTGAACACCGGTTGGAGAAGCTTGATCTCCAGGATACCCAGAAAGATCCCAAGACCCGTTTGCAGGAATATCTCCAGTCCCGCCAGTTTCCATTGCCACGCTATGACGTCATTTCCGTAGACGGCGAGGCTCACAACCAGACATTTCACGTATCCTGTGCGCTGCCTTCGCTGGACCGAAAGACCACCGGGACTGGTAGCAGCCGCCGGGTGGCCGAGCAGCAGGCAGCCCGTAACGCCCTGAAAGAACTGGGCGTGGAGAATCAGTAATGAACGATATCACCCGTCCGGAAAACCCGGACAGTCGCTGCGGTTTCGTGGCCATCGTCGGTCGTCCGAACGTCGGGAAGTCCACTCTGCTCAATCACATCCTCGGGCAGAAACTGAGCATTACCTCCCGCAAGCCCCAGACCACCCGTCATCAGGTGCTTGGTATCAAGACCGTCGGTCCGGTCCAGGCGATCTATGTGGACACACCGGGCATGCACGAGGAAGAGCCACGGGCCATCAACCGTTATATGAACAAGGCCGCCACCTCTGCGCTCATTGATGTCGATGTGGTGGTTTTCGTGGTGGACCAGCTGGCCTGGACCACCGCGGATGAGATGGTGCTGGAGAAGCTCAGCCGGCTGAAATGCCCGGTGATTCTGGCGGTAAACAAGGTCGATAAGATCGAAAAGCGGGAAAGCCTGCTACCGCATCTGGATATGCTCTCGAAAAAGCGTGAATTTGCCGAGATCATTCCGCTTTCGGCACTGAAAGAGACCAATCTCGAGCCTTTGGAAGAGGCGGTCGGGCGCTACCTGCCTGAGAGTATCCACTTCTACCCGGACGATCAGATCACCGATCGCAGTGAACGTTTCCTGGCATCGGAGATTGTCCGGGAAAAGATTACCCGCCAGTTGGGAGCTGAGTTGCCGTACTCGGTTGCCGTGGAGATCGAGGAGTTCAAGCGGGAGGGCAAGACCCTGCACATTTCCGCCCTGATACTGGTTGAGCGTGAAGGCCAGAAGAAGATTATCATCGGCGAGAAAGGCGAGCAGATGCGTCGGATTGGTCAGGAGGCTCGCACGGACATGGAGCGACTGTTCGACAGCAAGATCATGCTCAGACTCTGGGTCAAGGTGAAGCGCGGCTGGGCAGACAGCGACCGGGCCCTGAAGAGCCTGGGCATGAACGACCTCTGAGGCGGTTATGAAAGGGCCTGAGCTGCAGGAGCCCGCTTATGTCCTTCATCGCCGCCCCTGGCGGGAAACCAGCCTTATGGTGGATCTGTTTTCCCTGAACCATGGCCGGATGACCGTCATCGCCCGGGGCGCGAACAGCGCCAAAAGCCCCCTGAAAGCCCAGCTACAACCTTTTCAGCCCCTGATCGTGGACTGGGCCGGCCGGGGCGACCTGAAAACCCTTACCCAGGTAGATGTCCGAACCGGCCCGACCCTGAGTCGGACAGTGTCACTCTACAGCGGCCTTTACCTGAATGAACTGTTGCAACGGGTTCTGCCCGCCGCTGACCCCCATCCGACCCTCTTTGCAGCCTATATAGATGCCATCCGGCAGCTGTCCGACACCACGGATGTTGAGCCGGTGCTGCGGAGGTTCGAACGGGCCTTTGCCGCCGCCCTGGGCTTCGACTTCGCCTGGGACCTCGCCACTGATAGCGGGCAATCCGTCGAGCCCGGCCGGGAGTATTGTTATGATCCGGAGCAGGGCATTGTTTTCGGGCTGTCACCGGGTGTGCGCCTGCGGAATCTCCCGGGTGATGTTTTACTGGATCTGGCCCGCGATGATCTGCAATCGGACAGCGCCCGGCGGTTGGCGAAACGGGTCATGCGGGTACTGATTGACTATCTTCTGCAGGGTCGCCCCCTGAACAGTCGCAGCCTTTTCACTCACCTTCGGGGAGAATCCCATGAATCCTAGAGTACTGCTTGGCGTCAACATTGATCACGTAGCCACCCTCCGCCAGGCGAGGGGAACCCGGTATCCCGACCCGGTGCAGGCAGCACTGATGGCCGAGGAAGCCGGGGCGGACGGCATCACGATCCATCCCAGGGAAGACCGGCGTCATATCCAGGATCGGGATGTGCTGTTACTCAAGGAAGTGCTCCAGACCAAGATGAACCTGGAAATGGCCGTTACCGATGCCATGCTGGCGTTCGCCGAGCAGGTGCGGCCGGAATGTGTCTGCCTGGTGCCGGAAAAGCGTGAGGAATTGACCACCGAAGGCGGTCTGGATGTCGAGGGTCAGGAATCCCGCGTGGCCAAAGCCTGTGAGCGTCTGGCCCGCATTGGCTCCGAAGTGTCATTGTTTATTGACCCGGACCCGGCCCAGATAGATGCCGCAGTGCGTTGCGGGGCGCCGGTGGTGGAGCTGCACACCGGTGAGTATGCCGAAGCGGAGACGCCAGAGGCTGAGAACGCTGCGTTCAAGACGATTGCCGATGCGGTGGCCTATGCCCGCAAGAAAGGGCTGATCGTCAATGCCGGCCACGGTCTGCATTATCACAACACCGAGCGGGTGGCGGCGATTCACGGTATCAACGAATTGAATATTGGCCATGCCATTATCGCCCGCGCGGTGTTTACCGGTCTGAAAGAGGCGGTTCGGGATATGAAGGCCATTATCGATCAGGCCCGGAGCCGGGCCTGATTCGGCGTTTTGTCAGGTGGTTTCCGCGGCCTCGCGGCGTTCGCGGAACAGCTGTTGCCAGTCGGTCTGGTCACTCCAGATCTCAAGCCGCTCCATCGCGGACAGCAACTGGTCTTTCTGGTGTTCCAGATCCGGTGCGGCGCATTTGATCGCCGTTTCCAGGTGATTGGCCGCGGCCCGCAGTTCGGGTACGCCGCAGTAGCGGGTCGCGCCGTGGAGTTTGTGGACGCACTCGAGCAACTCATCCATATGCTCGCCGGTCCAGAGCTCCGGTATTCGCGCCCGATCCACATGGACCTGTTCCAGCAGCATACTGAACAGTTCTTCGGCGAGGTCGGCCTTTCCGGCGGCGAGCTGAATACTCTCCTCGACACTGACGCAGTCCTGTTGCATTTTTCGGGTTGACGGCCGCAGGGCCCGGCGCGTGTCGCGGACTTCCGGCACCGGGAGCCGACCGTTGCCACTGTTCTTGGGGCAGATATAACCAGTGTACTCATGGATGATTTCGGTCAGCTGTCCGCTGCTGATCGGTTTTGGCATGTAGCCATCGAAACCTTGCTTGGTCAGCCGTTCCTGCTCGTCGGCCAGGGCATGGGCAGTTAGGGCAATGATCGGCGTCCGGTGATTGCCGGTATCCATCTCCCTCAGCCTGGCCGTGGTTTCCACTCCGTCCATGCCGGGCATCTGCAGATCCATGAACACCAGGTCGAAGGGCTTCTGTCTGGCCTTGCTCAGGGCCTCAAAACCACTGGAGGCGCTTTCGGCCTCCAGTTGGCAGTCTTCCAACAGGGTCATCACCAGTTTCAGGTTGGCGTCGTTGTCATCCACCGCCAGCACCCTGGGAACATTGGCAGTGGTCACACGGTTGGCGGAAGTCTCGTACTCAGGGGCCCGACCGCCGGAATGGATGCCGTGCACCAGTAGCAGAAGCTCATCGTAAAGCGAGTCCCTGCACACCGGTTTGGTGAGATGGCCGCTGGCAAGCCCCGATAGGGGTGTGTCGTGGGTTTCCAGCGTGGGCGTCAGCAACAGGGTCCGGCAATCCCGTTCAATCTCCAGGGTACGGACAAGGCCACAATACTGGCTGGAATTGAGCAGGTGGCGGGTGATGCCGACAATGGCCACGGCATAACCGGCCTGGCTTTTCTGGGCCTCTTCGATCTGTTCCTGCAGTGCTCCGGGTGAGGCCACCCGGTCCACCACCATGCCCCAATCCCGCAGCAGGTGTTCCACCGCCAGCCCGGTGGTTTTCTGTTGTTCCAGGTAGATCACCCGTTCCCCACGCAGACCATCCCGCGGGGCAATGGCCTCTCCGCTGGTGGTAAGCTCCGAGGTCAGGGTGAACCAGAAGGTCGAGCCTTTGCCTAGCTCGCTCTCAAGTCCTATCTTGCCTCCCATTTCTTCGACCAGGCGTTTGGAAATGGCCAGTCCCAGGCCGGTGCCACCGTATTGTCTGGCGGTGGAAGCATCGGCCTGACTGAAGGCGTTGAACAGGGACTGCTGCTGGGCGCGGGAGAGGCCCACGCCGGAATCCGTGATGCTCAGGCGCAGGGTTACACGGTTGGTATCCGCTTCTTCCTCTTCCAGGCTTGCCCGCAGGACCACCTCGCCGGTCTGGGTAAACTTGATGGCGTTGTTGACCAGGTTGGTGATCACCTGTTTGACGCGCAAAGGGTCACCCATGATGTTGTCCGGCACATCGTTGTAGACCAGCGGCACCAGATCCAGATTCTTGGCATGGGCGGCCGGCGCCAGCATGACCATGACTTCCTCGACAATATCCCGCAACTGGAAAGGCACCCGGTCCAGGATCAGCTTGCCGGCCTCGATCTTCGAGAAATCCAGAATGTCGTTAATGATGGTCAGAAGAATCTCTGAGGACTTCCTGATGGTGCTCAGATGGTCCCGTTGCTGCCTTGGCAGGGGGCTCTTCAGGAGCAGTTCGGTGAAACCGATGATGCCATTCAGCGGGGTTCGGATCTCGTGGGACATGTTGGCCAGGAACTCTGATTTTATCCGGCTGGCCTCGAGCGCCTCTTTCCTGGCGAAATCCAGCTCAATGTTCTGGATCTCGATGGTTTCCAGGGTTTCCCGCAGGTCTTCGGTGGCCTGGTCGATGTTCTGCTGCATTTCTGCCTGGGCCTTGCTCAGCTCTTCAGCCATGGCATTGAGGCCGGACTCCAGTTGTTCAAACTCGGGGCCGGCGCCGGTGTATACGCGGGTATCCAGCTTGCCTTCCTTGAGTTTGGCCACCGCCTCGTTCAGTTCAAATACCGGGTTGGTGAACGCGCGGCTCAGGCGCAGTGCAATGGCCATGCTGAGAATAACGCCGCCGATAATGAGCAGCAGGGAGATCAGCAGGGCCTTGTAGGTCTCTTTTTCGGTGCGGATGTGTGACATTTCCACAACCACCCAGCCCAGAGGCTCCCGCAGATTCGACATGGACTGGCGGGCATCCGGGTCGAGCATGCTCTCGATCATCAGATCCTGAAGAAAGACGGGGGTGATAAACCGGGTGCTGTTTTCCCGGGAAATCCGGGTTGCGTGCTCGGCGGTAAGTTCCTCCGACCTGACAGTCTCCGAGCTTCCCGGCCCGGTGTGAAGCAGGCGCGAGCCGTCGCTACCGAAGAAGGTAATGGAGCGCACGTCCTGCTCTTCCAGGAGCGCATTGGAGAGGCTGCTCAGGAGGCTACGGTTTGCGGTAAACAGGCCATATTCGGAACCAGCGGCGAGCTGGCGGGAGAGAGATTCGCCCCGGTCCTTCAGAAGGCTCTCGATATTGTTGACCCAGCTGTAGGTGAAGAAAAGCCCCAGCATCAGGGTGGTCAGCAGGGTGGGAACCAGCGTGACCACCAAAACTTTCTTGCGAATGCCCCAACGTCGCATACCGTGTTCCTGAATTATTGCTTTTGTCCGCACCGCAGGGCGGAAAACGTCCGTGTTAAGAATAGCTGATCCGGAACGGGATAACTGTGGTATCAGTCCCGGCGGTACCGGAAAATCCCGCATCGGATATAGCCGCCGGTCATGGATATAGCGAGAAGCTGTATTGGGAGACCGGGGCGATAACGCGTATCATGCGAAGCCAAAAGTGTACCACAGGGTTATCATATGCATTTTCCCACCATTGAAGATTATGTCGGGCACACCCCTCTGGTTCGCCTGCAGCGTCTCCCCGGTGAGACCAGTAACGTGATTCTGGCCAAGCTGGAGGGTAACAATCCGGCCGGCTCGGTGAAGGATCGTCCGGCCATCAGCATGATCCAGGAGGCTGAGCGCCGGGGCGACATAAAACCGGGTGACACCCTGATCGAGGCAACCAGCGGTAACACCGGCATTGCCCTTGCCATGGCGGCTGCGATCAAGGGTTACCGCATGGTACTGATTATGCCCGCGAACATGAGTGAGGAGCGCCGGGCGTCCATGCGCGCCTATGGTGCGGAGATTGTCACGGTCACCAAGGAAGAGGGGATGGAGACGGCCCGTGACCTGGCGCTCAAGATGCAGGCAGAGGGCAAGGGCAGGGTGCTGGATCAGTTCAGCAACCAGGACAACCCGCTGGCGCACTACCGCACCACCGGTCCCGAGATTTGGGAACAGACCGGTGGCCGTGTCACCCATTTTGTCAGCTCCATGGGAACCACCGGCACCATCATGGGCGTGTCCCGTTACCTGAAGGAGCGCAACCCGGATATCCAGATTATCGGGCTTCAGCCCAAAGAAGGCGCGGCCATACCCGGGATCCGGCGCTGGCCAGAGGCCTACCTGCCCAAAATCTATGATGCCGCACGGGTGGACGAGGTTCTTGATATTGGCCAGGAAGAAGCCGAGAACACCATGCGAGCCCTGGCTTCCGAGGAAGGCATCTTCTGTGGTGTTTCTTCCGGTGGTTCGATCGCGGCGGCTCTCAAACTCTCTGAGCAGGTTGAAAACGCCATCATCGTGGCCATTATCTGTGACCGCGGCGACCGCTATCTTTCCACCGGTGTGTTCCCCGGCGCCTGAACACGACTTTACCAAGAGACCCGAGTATGAGCAGACGACGCAGGAAGGTTCTTCCGAAAGAGCCCGTGCGCTGTGAGATTGAAACCCTGAGCCACGACGGCCGGGGTATTGCCCGTCAGGACGGCAAAACGCAGTTTGTGGATGGAGCCCTGCCGGGCGAAACGGTCATGGCGAAAGTGGTGTCCAGCCGTAGCAAGTTCGACGAGTTGCGCACTGAAGAGGTTCTGGAAGCCGCGCCGGACCGCCAGACGCCACCCTGCGAGTTTGCCGACCTGTGCGGTGGCTGCAGCCTCCAGCATATGAGTGGCGATGCCCAGATCGCGTTCAAGGAGAACACCCTGCGGGAGCATTTTGCCCATTTTGGGGGCATTGAGCCCGAGGAGTGGATTGAGCCGCTGCGTTCCGAGGAGAGTCTTGGCTATCGTCGCAAGGCTCGTTTGGGCGTTCGTTACGTCAAGGCCAGGGAGTCGGTTCTGGTCGGCTTCCGGGAAAAGCGCAACAGTTTCCTGACCGACATTGATCGTTGCGCGGTGCTGGACCCCAGAATTGGTGAGCGCATATTGCCCCTGCGCAACATGCTGCATGATCTGGACGCGTATAGCCGGATTGCCCAGGTAGAAGTTGCCTGTGGTGACGATGTGGCCGTGATGGTGTTCCGGAACATGGATGATCTGTCGGACGGTGACCGGGAAAAGCTTATCGCCTTTGGTCAGGCCCACGACTTGCATATCTACCTGCAGCCCAAGGGGCCTGACACCGTGCATCGGATCTGGCCCGAATCCTCGGGTCCGGATGACGAACGGTTGAGTTACCGGCTGGATGAATTCGACCTGACCATGAAATTTCATCCCATGGACTTTACCCAGGTCAATGCAGGCATTAACCGCGCGATGGTACACAGGGCCGTGGAGTGGCTGGATGTCCAGCCGGGAGATCGTGTGCTGGATCTCTTCTGTGGTCTGGGCAACTTCACGTTGCCTCTGGCCCGAAGAGGAGGGCAGGTCGTTGGCGTGGAAGGCGACGAGACCATGGTCGTGCGCGGCCGGGAGAATGCGGAACTGAATGGTCTGGACAATGTCGATTTCCACGGTGCGGATCTGCACGGGGATTTCACCGGCCAGAGTTGGGCGAAGGAAGGGTTCGACAAGATTCTGATTGACCCCCCCCGCTCCGGTGCCGAGGAAATCTGCAAGTACCTCACCGCCTTCGGGGCGCGACGGATCGTCTACGTCTCCTGTAACCCGGCGACCCTCGCGCGGGATGCAGGCGTTATGGTGCGCAACGGCTACCGTCTGGTGCGCGCGGGTGTGATGGACATGTTTCCCCACACCACCCACGTGGAATCCATCGCGTTGTTTGAGCGGGATTCCGGCTGACAATGTTGTGGGCAGCCAGGGATGGCTGCGTAAACCATCAGGAACAACAAGACTGATATGGTAAAAGTTCGCGAAGACTACGCAATGACGGGCGATGGCCAGGTGGACATCGAGGGCTGGGTACAGCAGATCGCCTCGCAGACACACCTGGAAGACCCCGATCAGTTCCGGCAGGCCTGCGAAAAAGCGGCCGAGATTGACCTTCAGGCCTTCCGGCAGGACCGTCAGTGGGCCCCCGGTTCCAGTAGCTTCCGGATCGGCATTGAAATGGCCCAGGTGCTGGCAGAGCTGCACCTGGACCAGGCCAGCCTGGTAGCAGCGATTCTTTACCGGGCGGTACGCGAAGAGCGTGTTCCACTGGAAACCATCCGCAAGGAATTTGGCGACGAGGTGGCGGGCCTGATCAACGGCGTGCAGCAGATGGCGGCGATTTCATCCATCCATCACCCGCTGAAAGGGAACGTCCTCGGGCAGAGTGAGGGGCAGTTGGACAACGTCCGCAAGATGCTCGTCACCATGATTGACGACGTCCGGGTTGCCCTGATCAAACTGGCCGAGCGGACCTGCGCCATTCGGGCCGTTAAGGACGCTCCGGAAGAAAAGCGCATGCGTGTGGCCCGGGAAGTGTTCGATATCTATGCGCCGCTGGCCCATCGTCTTGGTATCGGTCATATAAAATGGGAGTTGGAGGACCTGTCCTTCCGCTACCTGCATGAGTCCGCCTACAAAAAGATCGCCAAGCTGCTCGACGAGAAGCGCCTGGACCGTGATAGCTACATCAAGCGCGTCATTGCGACTCTGCAGACCGAACTGAAAGCCTATGGCATTGAGGGTGAGCTGTCCGGCCGCGCCAAGCACATCTACAGCATCTGGCGGAAAATGCGGCGCAAGGGCATCGATTTCTCCCAGGTCTACGATGTTCGCGCCGTGCGTATTCTTGTTCCGGAAGTGCGCGACTGTTACGCCGCCCTGGGTATTGTCCACACTCTGTGGCGCCATATTCCGAACGAATTCGATGATTACATAGCCAACCCCAAGGAAAACGGTTACCAGTCCTTGCACACAGCGGTGATCGGGCCGGAGGGCAAGGTTATGGAAGTGCAGATTCGTACCCACAAGATGCATGAGGAGGCGGAACTGGGCGTCTGTGCGCACTGGTTGTACAAGGGGATGGACAAGAGCAACAAGTCCACCGGTTACGATGCCAAGATCAACTGGCTGCGCCAGGTGCTGGAGTGGCAGGAAGAGCTGGGCGACCTGTCCGGGCTGGCCGACCACCTGAAATCCGATGTGGCCTCAGACAGGGTGTATGTTTTCACGCCCGAGGGCCATGTGGTGGATCTGCCCCAGGGGGCAACGCCGGTGGACTTTGCTTATCGGGTGCATACCGAGATTGGTCATGCCTGCCGTGGCGCCAGGGTGAACAGCCGGATCGTGCCGCTGACCTATCCACTGAAAACCGGCGACCAGGTGTTCATCCTGACCTCCAACAACCCAGCTCCCAGCCGCGACTGGCTGAATCCGAGCCTGGGTTACATCCAGACCTCCCGGGCAAGAGCCAAGGTTACCCACTGGTTCAAGCAGCAGGATCGGGGCCGCAATATCGTTGATGGCCGTGCCATTCTCGAGGACGAATTCAAGCGGCTGTCCCTGTACGACGTGGATCTTGGCGAGCTCGCGAAGAAGGTCAATTATCACAGTGCCGAGGACATGTTTGCTGCGACAGGTGCTGGCGATCTTCGTCCGACTCATGTTGCCAATGTGGCCCAGCAGATGCTGGAGCCCAAATCTGAACAGCTGGATCTGAAGCTCGGCACCCAGCGCCGCAAACCTTACGATACGGAATCGGATATCCAGATCCTGGGCGTCGGCAAGCTCAAGACCCAGGTGGCGAAATGCTGCAAACCCCTGCCGGGAGATGCGATTGGTGGCTACATCACGGTCGGTCGGGGCGTGACGGTGCATCGTCAGGACTGCCTCACATTTCTGAATCTGCGAGAGTTTGAGCCCAATCGGATCATTGAGGTGAGTTGGGGTGGCCGGCAGGCAGCGGTTTATCCGGTTGATATCGAAATCGAGGCCTATGACCGGTCCGGGTTGCTGCGGGATATAACCCAGGTGCTGTCGGCTTCGAAGAGTGATGTACTGTCGCTCAATACCCTGAGTAACAAGGATGAGAACACGGCTACCATGACGGTGACCGTGGAGATCTCCAGTCTGGAGCAGCTGGCCCGATTGCTGGCACAGATTCGCAACCTGCCCAATATCATTGATGTAAGGCGTAAACGCGGATGAGCTATACCATCGAGGATCTGAAATATCTGATGGCCCGGCTACGGGATCCGGATACCGGCTGTCCATGGGATACGAAGCAATCTTACAAGTCCATCGTGCCTCACACGCTGGAGGAAGCCTACGAAGTTGCCGATGCCATCGAACGTGAGGATTACCCGCATCTGAAAGACGAGCTGGGAGATCTGCTGTTCCAGGTGATTTTCTATGCTCAGATCGGACGGGAAGACGGGCATTTCGACTTCGACGGCGTTGTCGATCATCTGGTGCGCAAACTGGTGCGCCGGCATCCACATGTTTTTCCGGAAGGAACCCTGGACAGTCGAATCGATCCGGATAACCGGCCGGATGAGGCGTGGATCAAGGAAAGTTGGGAACGTATCAAGGCCGAGGAGCGGACACTGAAGCCGGCACCGGATGCCGGCGCACCGGAAAGCCGGCTTGACGGCATTGCCCGCACCCTGCCGGCCATGGCACGGGCCGAAAAGCTCCAGAAACGGGCGGCGCGCCACGGCTTTGACTGGCCGGATATCGCCCCCGTGTTCGACAAGCTCCATGAGGAAATTGACGAGCTCAAGGAGGCCTGGGAAGCGGCGCAAACCGGCGCTGGTGATCCGGACGCCGTTGAGGATGAGCTGGGCGATCTCCTGTTTGTCTGTGTGAACCTGGCACGGTTCATGAAGGTTAATCCCGAGCAGGCTCTCAATCGGACCAATCACAAGTTCGATGCCCGGTTCCGGGCCATTGAAAAAGTGCTTGAGCGTGAGGGCCGCGACATGGACGAAGAATCACTGGAGGCGCTGGATGCCGTCTGGCAGGCGGTCAAAGGCGTGGAGCGGGGAGGAAGAGAGGGCTGAACAGGGCGGATCGGTAAGTACAATCCGTTACCAATTTTCTCGCCCCCGGACCGACGGCTTCGTCTACACTTCCGGAAACGGACGCACAGTTTTCGTGCGCCGTGCGCCATCAATAAGATGCAGGAGTGAAGGCACCATGAAAATCAAAGATCTGGTCAATTACTGGGACAAGCATGCACGTGGTCGGCTTACCCGAGACGCCTATTTCATGGCGTTGTCTGACCAGCATCACAAGCGCCTCGAAAAGCTCGCAGCGCTTTATCCGATGAAGTCACCTCAGGATCTGATGCGGGATCTGATTTCTGCAGCACTGGATGAAATGGAGACCAGCTTTCCGTATGTCCAGGGCACCAAGGTGGTGGCGTATGACGAGGACGGCTTCGAGATCTATGAGGACCAGGGTCTCACCCCGAAATTCGTCAGCCTGAGCCAGAAGCACATCCAGCGCCTCAAGGCTCGCCAGCTCGAGTCAGTGGCCTGACGAAAGGGCAGCTAACGCTGCCCCTCGTTTCTTACTTGTCTTTCCCTTCCAGCTTGTCCTTCAGCGGGCTCTGGCGAACGAGATCGTCCAGCGCTGCGCCAATCATATCGTTCAGAATGTCGCTCTCGCTGCGATCCGGGTAAAGCTCCGCCAGTGCGGCCACGCGTGCGGCATCTTCCAGCGGCAGGCGCAGATTGTAATCGTGCGTGCGCTCCACGGGCTCTTTTTGCTTCTCCCAGTGTTTGGGCAAATCAGTGACCTTCATGATGACTCCTTGCAGCTACAGGCTTGAATCGCCAATAGACTTTCTCGACTGTTCCTTAGTATCGTAAGTTTACTTCGCCTCCGTCAATTCAAAAGGACGTCAATGTGACTGAGCTTCATCCCGAACTCCGAGAAAACGTACGAATGCTGGGCGAACTGCTTGGCCAGAGCATACGGCGGTATCCAGGACAGGATTGCTATGAACTGATCGAGGAAATCCGTGCGGCGGCCAAGGCAGATCGCCGCCAGGAAAGCGGATCCGGGCAGCGGCTTGTAAACCTGCTGGGCAAGTTGAGCGATGATGAACTGCTTCCGGTTACCCGGGCGTTCAACCAGTTTCTGAACCTGGCCAACCTGGCCGAGCAATACCATGGCATCCGTCGCAAGCGCGGCCATCAGTCAGACCTGATGGTGGAATCTCTCGGTGAAGTGTTTGAGCGGTTGAAGCAGGGCGATGTGACGCCGGAAGAACTTCATCAGAGGGTCGCGGACCTGCGCATCGAGTTCGTCCTTACGGCCCACCCTACTGAAGTGGCCCGGCGCACCCTGATCATGAAATACGACGAAATGTCGGACTGCCTGGCACGGCTGGACCATGACGACCTGATGCCGGCCGAGCGGGAGGAGATCGTTACCCGCCTGTCCCAGTTGGTTACGGAAGCGTGGCACACCGACGAAATTCGCCATGAGCGACCAACCGCAGTGGATGAGGCCAAGTGGGGCTTTGCGGTTATAGAAAACAGTCTGTGGCAGGCACTGCCCCAATTTCTGAGAAGCCTGGATACTTCCTTGCAGGACGCCACCGGGAAGGGCCTGCCCCTGCAGGCATCCCCCATCCGGATTGCATCCTGGATGGGCGGTGATCGCGATGGTAATCCGAACGTTACCCATAAGGTCACCCGCCGGGTCTTCCTGCTTGGCCGCTGGATGGCAGCGGATCTCTACCTTCGTGATATTCAGGCGCTGCGGGCGGAACTGTCCATGTGGCAGGCAAGCGACGAACTCAAGGCAGTTGTCGGTGATTCCCGGGAACCCTATCGCCATGTGCTCGCCGAACTTCGCGAACGGCTGATCAAAACCCGGGACTGGGCCGAGGCGAGCGTCAATGGCGAAACCGCGGACGCCAGCGGGATCCTGTTTGAGAATGAGGATTTCACCGGCCCCCTGGAGCTCTGCTATCGATCCCTGGTTGAGTGTGGGCTGGAAGATATTGCCAACGGCCCTCTGCTGGATACCATCCGGCGGGCACATACCTTCGGCCTGCCGTTGATCCGACTGGACATTCGCCAGGAAGCGAGCCGCCACGCCGAGGCCGTCGCCGAGATGGTCGACTACCTCGGCCTGGGGGATTACCTGTCCTGGTCCGAACAGGAGCGTCAGGCGTTCCTCGTGCAGGAGCTACAGGGCCGACGTCCGCTGGTCCCACGCAATTGGGAGCCCTCTGAATCCGTTGCGGAGGTGCTGGCGACCTGCGAGGTAGTGGCGCAACAAACCCCGGAAGCTCTCGGCTCCTACGTGATTAGCATGGCCAGCAAGCCCTCCGACGTGTTGAGCGTGATTCTGCTGCTGCGGGAATCGGGGATGAAGTTTCCGATGCGGGTCGTCCCTCTGTTTGAAACCCTGGACGACCTGCGTGGCGCGCCGGACAGCATGTCGGCTCTGTACGAGGTTGAATGGTACCGGGAGTATTGCCAGGGCCGTCAGGAAGTGATGATCGGCTACTCGGATTCCTCCAAGGATGCGGGTCAGCTGATGGCGGCGTGGGCCCAGTATCAGGCCCAAGAGAAACTTACCCAGGTCGCCCGCCAGTATGGGGTCCATCTGACCCTGTTCCACGGTCGGGGCGGCACCGTTGGCCGAGGCGGTGGGCCTGCCAACCGGGCAATTCTGTCCCAGCCGCCGGGCTCGGTTAACGGCAGTTTCCGGATCACCGAGCAGGGGGAGATGATTCGTTTCAAGTTCGGTTTGCCCCGGCTGGCTGTTCAAAGTCTGACGCTCTACACCACCGCCGTCATTGAAGCCACACTGGCTCCGCCACCCAAACCGGAGGACAGCTGGCGTGAGACCATGGACTGGCTCACCGAACGCTCCCTGAAAGCCTACCGCGATGTGGTTCGTGAGAATCCGGATTTCGTGCCTTATTTCCGTCAGGTTACACCCGAGCAGGCCCTGGGCAAGCTGGCGCTGGGCAGCCGACCGGCGCGGCGCAAGGCCACCGGCGGCGTGGAAAGCCTGCGGGCAATACCCTGGATCTTCGCCTGGACCCAGATGCGGCTGATGCTGCCCAGCTGGCTTGGCAGCGACGTGGCGCTTGAGGAAGCGGCCCGCGATAACCGGTTGCCGGTACTGAGGGAGATGATGCAGGGCTGGCCGTTTTTCCGCACCTACGTCGACATGCTGGAAATGGTACTGGCCAAGGCGGATCTGCGGATCGCGAGTTATTATGAACAGACCCTGCTTGATGATGACCAACTGAAAGCCCTGGGTGAAAGCCTTCGAACCCGGCTCCAGGGGTGCATCGAGCGGCTTCTGGAACTCAAGGAGCAAACGGATCTGCTTGAGGCGGAGCCCGTGTTCGCGCACTCTATGCGAGTCCGCAACCCCTACACCGATCCATTGCACTACCTGCAGGCCGAGCTGCTGCGACGAGATCGGGAAAGTGAGGGCAAGGGCGAGGTTCCCGAACTGGTGGAGCGCGCCCTCAAAGTCACCATGGCGGGTATCGCAGCAGGTATGCGCAACACCGGCTGATCAATACAGGTGTCGAAAATAGTGCTGGCAAAGGCCGGGTAGCCTGGCCGCTGACAACGAACGAAGGGAGTAAGCTGTGGCTCTGGCTGCACGATTGGAACGTTTTCTTGCCCGCAAGGGCATCAGCTATCGGGAGTTGCCGATTGACCAGGTGACCAGCCTCGATGCGGCAGTTATGGCCTCGGGACTGTCGCAGGATGCCTTCATTCAAGCCACTCTCCTGATCGACATTACCGGTGTCGTGATGGCAGTGCACAAGTTCGATAGTTCCCTTGATCCGGATGCCGTTCACCAGTTGACCGGCCGGCGCCTCCAGCCACTTACCGCACGGCAGACCATGCGGCTGTTCGGGGATTGCGACCCCGGCTTCACGCCGCCCATCGGGCAGGCCTATGAACTGCCCGTGATCGTGGATGAGGATGTGATACTCGCGGATCAGGTCGTGTTCTCCAGTGGTACCGATCATTCGCTGATACAGATGGATGGTCGCTCACTCCGGTTGGCGCTGGCAGGCGCCAGGGAAGGCCACCTGGTTATCCGGGGGCCGGGCAATGGTAACCGCGAGGCCCTGACGCTCGAGGAAGTGGCCGACAAGCTTCAGAAACTCTACCGGTTGCCACCAATGCCGGCTCTCGCCCTGCGCATTCTGCGGTTGACCGCCAATACCGATGCCACCGCCCGGGAGCTTGCCGAGCTGATCGAGTTTGACCCGAGCCTGACCGCCCAGATCATGCGCTATGCCCGGTCTGCACTGTTCAATTATCCCGGCCAGATCAACTCGGTCCAGGAAGCGGTTACCCGTGTTCTGGGCTTTGATCGCGTGGCACATATCGCCCTGGGCATTGCCTCCGTTCGCGCCTTTGAGGTGCCTCGCCAGGGGATGCTGGGTATGGACAATTTCTGGCGCCACTCGCTGTATTGCGCGTTCCTGTGCCAGATCATTGCTCCGCGATGCGGCGCCGAGAAAGGACTGGGTTATCTGTGCGGTCTGTTGCACAACTTCGGCCTGTTGCTGGTGGGGCATCTTTTCCCGGCCGAATTCGATGAACTCAATGAGCTTCGCGAGGCCAATCCCGAAGCCAGCATGCACTCTCTCGAACAACAGGTCTTCGGACAGGGCAATGGGCAGGAAATCCTGTCGGTTGGCCATGGTGCCATTGGCGGAATACTCCACCGTTTGTGGCAACTGCCGGATCCGGTGGTCAAGGCGGCCGGTGTTCATCAGCAGTCAGGTTACCATGGTGAGCATGAGAACTACGTCCTCATGGTTCAGTTGGCGAATGCCCTTCTGAAGGATCGCGGTATTGGCGATGAGTTTAACCCCGATGATGTGCCCTCTCTGCTGGAAGGCCTGGGGCTGCAGCCGGACGTTGTGGAAGAACTGAACGCCGAACTGGAGCGTGTTGCTCCCGATCTGGACGCACTGGCCAATTCCCTGTCATCCTGACACCCTGTCTGTATTCGCTGGGAAATGCGCACTTCCGGTGCATGATACGGAGGTCGACTTTCTCTGACGTGGCTGACTTCGTATAATGCGCCTTCGCCGTTTCCGGCTGACACCTGTTCCGTGCAGGAGAGGCTGTCGCAAAGGCAGAGGTTTTTGCCACAGCTTTTCAAATGATAATGACTAAAACGGGAGCACAGCGTTATGCGAATCATCATGTTAGGCGCACCGGGCGCAGGCAAGGGGACTCAGGCCCAGTTCATTACGGAACGGTTTGATATTCCCCAGATCTCCACCGGTGACATGCTGCGCGCGGCGGTAAAGGCGGAGTCCGAGCTGGGCAAGCAGGTCAAGGAAGTCATGGCAACGGGCGGGCTGGTGTCGGACGACATCATCATTGCGCTGATCGAGGAGCGCATCCAGCAGCCGGACTGCAAGAACGGTTTCCTGCTGGATGGTTTTCCCCGCACGATTCCCCAGGCCGAGGCTTTGAAAGAGCAGGGGATTGCCATTGATTATGTGGTTGAAATTGCCGTCGATGACGAGGAAATCGTCAGTCGTCTGTCCGGTCGCCGAGTACATGAAGGCAGCGGTCGCATCTACCACGTGAAATACGATCCGCCCAAAGTTGAGGGCAAGGATGATGAAACCGGTGAACCTCTGGTTCAGCGCGAGGACGACAAGGAAGAGACGGTTCGCAAGCGTCTGAAGATCTATCACGACCAGACCGCACCGCTGGTCGGCTACTACCAGGACTGGGCTTCGAAAGACCCTGCAGCCGCGCCGAAATATGTTCGCGTGGAAGGCGTTGGCAGCCTTGACAGCATTCGCGACCAGATCCTTTCAGAACTCAAGTAAATTATTGGCATCCTGACCTGAGGTTTTCACACCGGTGAAACTGTTGGCATTGGATACGTCATCAGAGGGCTGCTCGGCAGCCCTTCTTGTTGATGGCGAGATCTCCGAACGCTTCGAGCTTGCCCCCAGAGGCCACACCCGGCTGCTGATGCCAATGGTGCGGGAACTGCTGGCAGAGAAAAATCTGGCCCCGGCCGAGCTGGATGCCCTGGCGTTCGCCCGCGGCCCCGGATCTTTCACTGGCGTGAGAATCGCAACCGGTGTCGTGCAGGGGCTTGCCTGGGGGCTGGATATCCCGGTGGTGCCCGTGTCGTCACTGGAGGCGGTTGCATTGGGCGCCATTGATAGCATGGATATTCCCGAGAACGGCGGCATTGCGGTGGCATTCGACGCGCGTATGGGAGAGCTTTATTGGGGGTGTTTTGCTGCCCGTTCAGGACTGCCGGTGGCTCTGGCTCCGGAACAGGTCTGTCCGCCGGAGGCAGTTAGCCTGCCCGCCGCCACTGAAGGCTGGTGCGGAGCTGGTCCGGGCTGGCAGTATCGCTCCGCAATGCCGGTGGAGGTATCTGAGAGTGTTGATAACGTAGATGAGACTCTGGTACTTCGTGCTGCCTGGGTAGCGCGTCTTGCGGCGAATGCATACGAGCAGGGGAAGACGGTGTCAGCGGAGCAGGCTCAACCGGTGTACATCAGGGATGAAGTGGCCTGGAAAAAACTGCCTGGCCGATAGTCTCACCGGCTGTCTTCGCGAATCCCGGAACGCCAGGCTGGGTAAAAAGTGATCATCCACCTTTTCTTCCTCAAGATAATCTTTCATACTTTCGGTTCACGTTTTCCTGTCATCCGGCCAGCGGTATCTGAACATGATTGGCGGTATTAATCCGGGTAACAATTTCAATTTCCAGACCGGCAACAACAGCCCTGTCCGGGAGCGCAGTGATACGGCCCGGGCGCCTGCATCAACGCCGGAGAAAACACCCGATGCGGCTCGCCGTGACCTCGCCGATGGTCGCCAGGGCATTGTCAGCGAACGCAATGCGACCGAAAGCCTCGAGCGCCGTGTTGAGGCCCGTCGTGCCGCCGAAGACGCCCGTCTGGAGCGTTTCCGTGCCGACGAGGTCTCGCTGCCAGCCGCTAGGGCTCTCTCCACATTTGCCTCTGTAGCCGCTGCCGGTCAGGAAGCAGGCGGCGATGGTAGCCTGGCCGGGATTGATATTCTGGTCTGATGCCTGACTCCTCCTCGCCCGAACCCTCTGCCCTTTGCAGCACCATCGCTGTTGCCCACAGTGCACTTGGCGACCGAGTCCAGGCCGAAAGTCTGGCCCAATCGCTTGGGCTGACTAACCTGGGTGTTGTTCGCCCAAGAGATGTCACGGACTTCCCGGTTTTACTATTTCTTGATGAGCTGGGCCTTGGCCTGCAGGTCACCGGCAAAGGTGCGCCAGGGCCAGTTCGTGCAGAGTTCGTTACCGGAAAAATGGGGTACCGGCGTGAGCATGGTGGTGGCGCGGGCCAACTGGTGGCCAAGGCGGTTGGCCTGCAGAAAACCCGAGCCACCCTGGATGTGGTTGATGCAACGGCGGGACTGGGCCAGGATGCCTTTGTTCTCGCCAGCCTTGGCTGCAGGGTCACATTGTTCGAACGCAATCCGGTTATTCATGCGCTGTTGGCCGACGGTTTGGCGCGGGCAGCGATGAACGTGGATTGCGCCGCCATTGTCGAGCGCATGCGGCTGCTGGAAGGCAGCAGTATTGAGTGGCTGGCACAAAGTGAAATCGAAGCCGCGGACGTTGTCTATCTGGATCCGATGTTCCCACATCGAGACAAGTCGGCCCTGGTAAAAAAAGAAATGCAGGTGTTTCGCACCATCGTGGGTGACGACGAAGATTCCGGACAATTGCTGGCGAGCGCGCTCGAGCATGCTCGTTACCGGGTGGTGGTGAAGCGGCCCCGTAAGGCGCCGGCGATTGAAGGACCGGAGCCGACCACCCGCGTGGAAGGCAAAAGTAGCCGCTATGACGTGTATTCGATTCGGGCGCTGCCGTCCCGGTGAGCGCCGTCAGGCGCCCATCATGGTAACCTGCTGGATAGCCTGTCGCTTCTCGACGCTCAGCACCAGACGGGCATCATCAGCCACCTCATCCAGCCCTTCCCCGTAGCACAGCAAGCCATTATCGTCGGTGGTGATCACACCATTGTTCTGCATATTGGCAATGAAGTTCCGGAACAGGCTCTTGTCAAAGAATTCCGGTGCATTGAGACCGAACAGGATGGACATGCGTTCGGCGAGCAGGGCGCTCTGCTCTTCCAGTTCGGCGGCGCTGATCTTGCCCGAACCGTACTTGCGCAGAATGCCCAGGGCAATGTGGTAGCGCTCGACCGTCTGGATGATAAAGCGGGACAGCACCCTGAGCCTGAGCATGGCTTCGGTGCCTTCCTCTGGTCGTCCGATCCGGTCATCGTCCAGGGGCTTTAGCAGGCCCTGTTCAATAAGAACATCAATCCACTGATTGATCACGTTTCTGGCTTCATCCGGCTGGTACTTCAGGAAAAGCTCGGATTGAAGGTAGGGGTAGGCCACGCTGGCAAGGAAGACGATCTTGTCGCGCCCCAGTGAATCCTTGTTTTCAAACAGGCTGGCAATCAGTGAGGGCAGTGCGAACAGGTGCTGGATGTTGTTCCTGTAGTAGGTCATCAGGATCGCGTTGCTGCCCTCCAGGGCAATGATATCGCCGAGCTTTTGCGGCTGCCGGCTGATCAGACCCATACCCTCGCAGTAAGCGACCCAGTCTTTGCCCGAGCCCTCGGGCAGGGTCACCGTTTCCGCGTAGGGGAAGGCCTTGAGCAGGGCTGCGTATTGATCCATCAGGCGGATCAACTGGCCCTCATCCATCGCCAGTCGTTCGGTACCCAGCAGCACCGTTGCGGTCATGCCGATCGGGTTGACGGCAACAGAGGCGTTAATGCTGGACGCCACCCGGAACGACAGTTCTGAAACCGCGCTGTTGAGCCACTTGGGACGATACTCGGCGTCGTAGGCCTCGTCTCGCCAGCTGCTGTTTACGTCGTCGAGAACCTCGGACAGATGGATGGCCTCGCCGAAGTTTACCGCGACGCGACCAAAGGAGTTGCTGAGTTTGCGGACGGTCTTGGCCAGGCCGAAGACGCTCTCTTTCTCTTTTTTCTTGCCGCGAAGTTCGCCCAGGTAGGAGCGCCCTTCCATAACCTTTTCATAGCCAATGTAAACGGGCACGAACACAATGGGTTTGCGATGGTCGCGCAGGAAGCTGCGAACGGTCATTGCCAGCATGCCTGGCCGGGGCTGAAGCATCCGACCCGTGCGGCTGCGACCACCCTCGACAAAATACTCCACGGAATAGCCGCGGGAGAACATCACATGCATGTATTCATTGAAAACGGTAGCGTACAGGGGATTGTCCTTGAAGCTGCGGCGCATGAAGAAGGCCCCGCCACGGCGCAGGATCGGTCCGACAATGGGCATGTTGAGATTGATACCTGCCGCGATGTGCGGCGGCATCAGGCCATTCTTGTAAAGCACGTAGGACAGCAGCAGGTAGTCGATGTGTGACCGGTGGCAAGGCACGTATACCACCGCGTTGTCCTGGGCGACTTCTTTCACCACCCGGATATTGTTGATGGCAATACCGTTGTAGATCCGGTTCCACAGCCATGACAGCACCACCTCAAGGAAGCGGATGGTGACGATGGACATGCTGGCGGCGATTTCGTCCGCGTATTTGTAAGCCTTGGCACGTACTTTTTCCGGCGGGATGTCGTCTTTGGCTGCGGTCTCCCTGATGGCCTCCTTGACTGCCTGAGTGCGCACCAGCCCTGCCACCAGAGTACGACGATGGGAGAGGTCTGGGCCCAGAACGGCCTGGCGAACGCGGCGGAAGTGGGTTCTCAGAATCCGTGCCAGCTTGCGGTTGGCGCGCTCCTCGCTGTGTCGGTATTCATCGATAACCTGCTTTAGCGAAAGCGGCTGGTTGAACTGCACGTAGGTATTGCGGCCGTGAACCATGATGATCAGGAACTTCTGAAGCCGGCCGGCAATGGACCAGGTATCAGACAGCAGCAGTTTGACCAGGGATTTCTCCTTGTCAGGGGAGCGGCCCCAGAACAGGGAAACAGGCACAATCTGGACATCCTGGTCCGGGTGTTCCAGACCATAGCGCACCAGTGCCTGGAATTCGTTCGTAGGTGCCGGAGCCTGGCGACCTCGGAAAAAACCACCAATCCGGCGATAGAGAAAAAAGAAGGAGTGGGATGGGCCATTTTTCACGGGGAGTGCTTCGGAGGCGCCCGGCAGTCCCGCCCGGATGACTTCCTGCTCGAGAACCAGACGGCTGGAAAGGGAGCTGTATTGCAGCACGTAGCAGACCGGTTTGTCGGGATCCAGGGCGAGGGCGTCAACGCTGTTGCCGCTGACATCGGTCCGGACCCAGATGAACAGTATCTTGCGGAAAAGGGTCAGGATCAGGCTGCGAATGCCCTGGTAAAGACGCATAAAGTGCAACTCCGTTGAATAAACAGGTGCCAAGTTTACTTGGTTGAGTACAGGGCGGAAAGTCGAGCTTTCATTCTTGGCCGGTGCAGCAATGTGGTACATTTCGGACTCATCTTTTTATCACCCAGTTGATTCATCGAATGGTGGTCGCAATGACTCAGTGGATACCCGGCTGGACAACCCGGCGGCCAGAAAAAAGCGATCTGATCCTCGCCTTGTCGGGGTCTGGAGTGGTCAAGGCTGAAAACGGCTGGCTGCATTCCGGCGACAGCGATCTTTTCGAGGGCGGGTTGCCCGAGTCAGTGTCACTGGGCAGCTACGACGGCCGGGACCTGTTTGTTACCGAATTACCGGAGTCTGGCCTTGGTGACCAGGAGGTGATTCCGCTTCGGGATGCTTTGCTGATGCTGAGCGACGCGCCTGCGGATATGCTCAGTACCGGGTTCCAGGTCTGGCAGTGGTGGCGAGACCACCGGTATTGCGGCCGCTGTGGACAGGAAACCGGTTTTCATCCCCGGGAACGGGCCAAATGGTGCGACCCTTGCGGCATTCCCTGGTATCCGAGGTTGGCGCCCTGCGTGATCGTGGTCATACGCAGGGAGGATCGGTTTTTGCTCGCCAGGTCCTCAAGGGTCAAGCGGCACTTTTACAGCCTCATTGCCGGATTTGTCGAGCCGGGGGAAAGTCTTGAGGGCGCCGTGCACCGTGAAGTGAAAGAGGAGACCGGACTGGATGTCACCAACATCCGCTATCACGCCTCGCAACCCTGGCCATTCCCCCATCAGCTGATGGTCGGCTTCTTTGCCGACTACGCGGGAGGGGAACTGGTACTCCAGGAAGACGAACTTGCCGATGCTGACTGGTTCCTGCCCGGTGATACGCCACCGGTGCCGCCGGAAACCACGATTTCTGGCCGCCTTATCCGGGCCATGGAAAATGAGATTTCCCGGGGAGGCATTCCGGTTTGAACGAGCAGGGGCCTCCAAGGGTATTGGTGTTCGACTCCGGCGTGGGTGGGCTGAGCGTCGCAGCCTGTATTCACCGGCATTTGCCCGGGCTGGAGCTCGTCTACCTGGCGGATAACGCAGGTTTCCCCTACGGCGACAAATCCGAAACAGTCGTGATTGATCGCTGTTGCGCACTGATTAATTCAGCCCTGGCGCTTTACCCGTCGGACGTTATCGTGGTGGCCTGTAACACGGCCAGCACGGTGGTTTTACCCCATTTAAGGGCCATGACAAAGGTGCCGGTTGTGGGTGTAGTGCCCGCCATCAAGCCGGCGGCGGCAAAGACGATTAACCGGCGGCTGGGGTTGTTGGCAACACCGGCAACAGTTCGCAGACCGTACCTCGACAGGCTGGTCGAGGAATTTGCCGGCGATTGCCGGGTAGAACGTATTGGCCATCCGGGGTTGGTGCGCTGGGCGGAAGACCTGGTTTCTGGTATCGAGGTCCCTCTTGAGGAGCTAGAAGAGGCAATGAAGCCTTTCCGGGAAGCGGATGTGGACACGGTGGTTCTCGGCTGCACTCATTATCCACTATTGCTGGAGAGCCTGAAGCAGAGTTTGCCGTCGGTTCGTTTCTGGGTGGACTCGGGAGAGGCTATTGCACGGCGGGTGGCCTGGCTGCTGGATCAGGCGGGGCAACGTGCGTTGGTAGAAGTCCAGATGTGCAGGGAAGGGGAGTGCCCCGTGATCGCAGCTTTGTTTTCAGGGTTGGCGCCTGACGGAATCACAGCCTTCATGACGGGACTTGGACTGGCGCCCAAAGAGCTCAATGAAGGCTGGCCCAGCGGAGCGTCGGGGGCTACAGCAACCGGGTCAGCTTGAACATAGCGAAGAATTCCAGCGCCGGGATCGATCGTTTGTGACAACAGTAGGTTTTGAAATTCTCGCCCCGGAAACGCGACTTGGTGAACTCCAGGCCCTTGAAGTTGTAAAGGAAATTACCCTTCTCATAGACCCCGTGGAGAAGGCGCTTCAGCAGCCGGCTCTCCTGATGTTCCGTAGCCGAATCCAGTGACAGGGGAATCAGACCCAGATCCAGATAGGGTACGCCCTCGGCCCTGAACACTTCCATCGCATGAGCCATAAGGGTATAGAAAATGCCCTGTCGGAAATCGGCATTGGCCCGGGAGATATTGGGCACATAGCTGATGATCTCGTTATTCCGATAGATCGGGTCGAAATATATGAACCCGACGGCTTTGCCGTCCTGGTAGGCGTAGAAATGCCGTTCGTTTTCCCGATAGTCCATTTCCATGGGACGGATCAGAAAACGGATTTCATTGCTTTTGCATTTCCGGGTTCGAATCCAGGCTTCGGAGATCTCACGGGTGTGGTCGTCGCTGAACCGTTCCTTGACGGTAATGCCGTTTTTCTCAGCCTGGTTCAGTGCGGTCCGGAGAATCTGTTTCTTCTTTCCGCTCAGGGACCACTTGCTCAAATCAATGCGGGACTCGCTGCCGAACTGTGTGCCGTAAAGGCCGAAGCGCAGATGGAGAAAATCGACCACAGACTTGGATACCTGTATGTAGCTGGCATTGGGAAATTTCTGGTGAAAGCTCTCCAGCAGGCTGCCAAAGTCTTCGGGGGCACAGACCGGATCAGAGAGCACGAAGGTCGCACCCCATTTGCGCATGTAGGCGATGTAGCCCATGCCCGGTACATCGAAATACTGCATGCCCGGTTGCAGCGTCGAGAACGACTGGGAGTGGGTTCCATACTTCTTCAGGAATCCGACCCGCTCGGTAAACGTGAATGAGCCACTTTCCAGTGTGCCAACCCTGTCCAGTGCGAGGATCTGATCCGACATGCTGCTGCTCCCTGTTTGTTTTTGTTGGGTGACTCTTTAGCGAAGGTGTTCAGGCCTGCTTGCGTCCGAGGATGGACCAGTAGCAGTTCATGTTCAGAAGCTTGAAGTGCTTCTTATCGGTGACCTGAAGGCCCAGGCGCTGCATGTGCTCGGGATAGTTATAGATTTTGTGGAAGGCGTTGTTGGCGAACAGCCAGAAGATGAAGACTGCCATGTACCAGTAGAGCTTTTTGAACATTCGGGAAAGCAGGTTGCCCGTGGGGTAGGAAAAGTCGCCAACAACCACGCGGGCGTCTGCTTTGCCCAGACGTATCAGGTGCTCAAGGACCCGGACCATCATGTCTTCATCAAATACATTGAGGAAGAAATTGGCTACGACCATATCGTACTGCTCGAACTCATCCACCTTCATGATGTCGCTGTGGATACGGCGGATGGTCAGGTGTGGCGCTTCTTTTTCCTGGGCCTCGGCAAACTTTCGCAACATGGTTTCGGACAGGTCGACTACAGTCACATCGGCGCCAAGTTCCGCAGCCCGAATGGCATCCCGGCCGTGGCCGACCCCGGCAAACAGTATTTTGTCCCCTGGCTGCACGGTTTCAACGTCCAGCATCGCTGTCTTGCAGCGGTGAATGTTTTTTCCGCTGTAAAGGTTGCTCAGGAAATCGTAGACGGGACCAATATACTTGTACTTGTCGCGCATGATGACTGCTGCCTGTTCTTGTTCCTTGGATGCCGTCACCGTTTTTATCGTTATTGGTCCGAGAATGTCGGACATTCCGGTGATTAGCGCCTATGGATTCGAGCTTAGAGAACAGGGTGGGAGAAATATGTGCAGTAATGCGCATTTCCGGATACATAAAGTAACGTATCGCAATACTTTGCAAACCAGATCGCGGTTTTATATCGGAGTGTCAGACAATAAATAATCGTCTATCAGAATGATGCGGCTTTGGCTCTCGTGGTGCCCAGGGTTCTGGAAATTTCGACGGCAGGCCTGGCAGGGCCATAGAAAAAGCCCTGGACCTGATGGCAGCCCAGGCCTCGAAGGTATTCCAGTTGCTCGTCGGTTTCCACGCCTTCGGCAACAATCTCCAGCTTCAGCCCGTGAGCCATGGCGACGATGGCATTCACGATACACGCGCCGTCTTCGCCGCTGCGGATGGCTTTCACGAAAGACTGGTCAACCTTGAGGGTATGGATGGGCAGTCGGTGCAGGTAATTCAGGGAGGAATAACCGGTGCCAAAATCGTCTATCGCTATCCGGACACCCAGAGCTGCCAGTTCACGGAGTTTCTGGGAGATCTGCTCAAGATCGTTCATGATCACGTTTTCAGTGATTTCGATTTCCAGGTTGCCGGCCGGGAAGTTGTGGGCCTTTACCTGCTGCATGAGGGTTTCCACGAACCGCGGGTGCTCGACCTGGATGGGTGACAGGTTGACTGCCAGCCGGAGGTCGGCATGGCCGGCCCGGATCCATTGGCCAACATCCTCGCAGGCCTGATTGAGAACCCGTTCGCTGAGCTGGCCGATCAGCTTGGTTTCTTCTGCCAGGGGCAGAAAGTCTCTGGGGTAGAGAAGTCCGCGTTCGGGGTGCTGCCACCTTACCAGGGCCTCGAGGCCGACTACCCGATTGGTTGTGGAGCACACCTGGGGTTGGTAAAACACCCTCAACTCGTCCCGCTCCAGAGCCAGGCGCAAATCCCGCTCCAGGTTAAGACGGTTGGCTGTATCGATACTCATACTGTCGGAATAAAAGCGGTAACCGTCCTTGCCCTTGCCTTTAACGTGATACATGGCAATGTCGGCGTTCTGGATGAGCTGATCCATGGATTCGCCGGCTTCCGGGAAGATGGCGATACCGATACTCACACCCACGAACACCTCGTGATCACCCAGTTGAAAAGGCGCCCTGAGGGCATCGATCAGCTTCTTGGCGATCTGTCTGGCATCTTCGTGATTGTGGATCGAGGGCAGTAGCAGGGTGAATTCGTCGCCACCGAAGCGGGACAGGGTATCGCCCTTGCGCAGACATTTTTCAAGACGGTGGGTCACGGCTTGCAGCAATCGATCACCCATGGCGTGGCCGAGGGTATCGTTGATGACCTTGAAACGGTCCAGATCCAGGAACATAACGGCGAGTTTCTGACCGCCACGTTTGGCGTGGGTGATCGCAAGCTCAAGACGGTCCTTGAAAAGAGCCCGGTTTGGCAGGCGGGTCAGCAGGTCGTGATAGGCCTGGAAATTGATGAATGCTTCGGCTTCCTTTCGCTCGGTGACATCCCGGGCGGTGCCGTAGTAGCGAGCGCCATTGCCATTTCCGCCGCCCTGGGTGGTTCCGGAATGGGGCCAGGTCTGCGGATCGATTGGAAAGGCAGTGATCTCGAAGTGTCGGGTTGCCCGGCGGCTGCCCCGGGTTTTCAGGCGAACTTCCAGGGTCCTGGGGTTGTCCGCGGTGATGTTGGGGCCCTTCAGGGCCAGGGTTCCCCGGGTCACGTCACGGTCATCCAGGATGTGTCGGAAGTGCTGGCCACAGAGTTCCGCAGGCTGGTATCCGAGCAGGCTCTCGACCTTGCTGTTTACAAAGCAGAAGTGGCCATCGTGATCGAGCATAAACACGATATCCGGGGAACTGTTAACGATGTAGCGATGCAGGGCCTCGGATTTCTCTAGCCGCATCTGAATATGCTCGTGGGCCTCGAGCAGAGACTTCTTTCCAATAACACTCTCAACGGTGGCCAGAAGCTCTTCAGGGTCAAAGGGTTTGCGAATGTAGTCCAAGGCACCCCGCCGCAAGGCTCGGCTCACGGCACTGAAGGAGCTCTCGCCGCTGACGACAATCACTCCGCAATCCGGTTGGCTATTGGCAAGATGGGCCATGACGTCGAAGCCGCTGACTTCCGGCATCCTGAGATCCAGCAGCGCTAGATCGAACGTCTCCTCGTCAATCAGGTCACAGGCTTTTTGACCACCGTGGGCTTCCGCCACTTGGTAACCCCGGCTGCGCAACAGCGAAGCGAGCGTGTTCAGCAAACGGAGTTCGTCGTCCGCTACCAGTATCCGTGCCGTTAACCCGTGACTGAAAGGCTGATCAGTTTGTTCAGGTGCCATCGGTCTGTGTCCGTTGTTTCTGCGTCAGTCGGTCTCGTTCTTTTTATGGCTGGCCGCCGGGAGCAAAATCCTGAAGGTGGTGCCCTCCTGCCCCGTCCGACAAGCTATGATGCCCTCCATGTCATCGACTAGCTGCTTTACAATACTCAGGCCCAAACCGCTGTGGCCTTCTCCCTTTGTGGTTTTTACCGGTGAGAACAGGGTGTCCCGTATTTCACCGGGTATTCCTCTGCCTGTATCTTTGATTTCCAGCTCAACCCAGGTGCGATGATTCTGCCACACTGGAGAAGCGGTATGAATTTCAACAGTGCCACTATCCTCGGGTAGGCTTTCCGCAGCGTTACGAACCAGGTTGATCACTACCTGGCGAATCCGGGTGGTGCTGGCCGCAACCCGTGTTGGTTCGCTGCACAGTGATAGCTTCAGATTTCGGTTCCCGGAGCTGAACAGGCTATCTTCAAGAATACGTGCGAGACTTTCCAGCTCAGTATTGAGCTCAACTCCTTCATCACCCGATCCCACGGCGTCAGTATGACTCATTTGCAGCAAAAGGTTACCGGCCCGGTCCAGCTCATCCCGAATGACGTCCAGTTCCTGCTGGACACCGGCATCCTCGAGCCTGCCACGGAGCTGATAAATGTATTGTCTGATGATGGTAAGCGGGTTGCTGACCTCGTGCACCTGTTTGCGCAGCCGTTCGCGGGCTATTTCCTGATCCAGCCCTTCTGATCCGGCCTCTGCGCTGGCGGTCGCAAGATTTCGGTTTGCCAGCACGGAGGACAGCTGGCGGGTAAAGATATCAGCCAGTTCCAGAGTCGTCGGTAGATGGTCGTTGTCGGTTCCCAGGGCGAAGACGCCCGGGCAATCGTCGCCGCCCTTCACCGGCACGGCCAGCAGTGACGGTGTGTGTAATAGCGAGAGTAACTGACGGTCCAGTACCGTGGGTGAACGTTCCCCAAGGCTGACTGGCAGCCCGGAAATAAAAGCTTCCGTGAGAACACTCCCGCCTGGCTTGGCAGTTACCGCAAGTTCGGGGATGTCGCCAATGGTGCCGGACAGGAGCACGAGATTGTCTCCCGTGTGCCCAAAGCACAGTGCCGGAAGGCCTGTGATCAGGGTAAGGCTGTTGACGGTTTCGGCGAGAATACTTTCGGTTTCACCGGTCAGGTCGGCCAGGTTGATGGCCTGGTTCGCCATGGCTTGACGAAGAATGGTCTGTTTCAGCTGCCTAGAGGCACTTTCGCCACAGTAATCCTCGTCCAGCGGGATTCCCATGGAGGCCGCCATGCCGGAGACTTCATGACCGATGCGGCGGTTGATTTCACGGGTCAGTTCTTCGTTGAGCCCGAATACCGTGCCTGCCGCTGCAATGCCGGCGGCATCGGACAGAGCCAGGCGGGTTGCGAGACTGATCAGCTTCACCAGGTGGCCGGCATCCCTGAGTTCCGAGGGCAGCGCCTGCTGATAACGCATGGCATCGGCTGCCATGGGGCCCAGGCCCCAGGAGGCCACGAGTTCGGCGGCAATGTCTGACTGGTGATCAAGATAGTGTTGCTTCGCCTCGGTGGCTGGCGTTTTAATAGCGATCAGTTCGCCGATGTTGTGCAGCATGCCCAGCATGAAGGCTTCGTCTGGCTCCGGATACCGGGTAAGCGTTGCCAGCGCCCGTGCGGTTAGTGCGGTAGTCAGCGAGTGGCGCCAGAAGTCTCTGAGTTGCTGCCATTCCTCGCCGCCCAGCTCGAACAGCAGCTGTCTCAGGGCTGCGGTCAGAACCAGGGTGTGAAAACGGCGGGTGCCGAGTCTGAGGAGTGCCTGGTCAACCGATCGAATGGGGGTAGAGGGGCCGTAAAGGGCGGAATTGGCCAGTGCCAGTATGCGAGCCACCAGCGCCGTATCGGCAGAGACAATTTCGCTGATTTTTCGGTAGCTGTCGTCCTGATGGCATGCATCGAGCGCCCGCAGGGTCACCTCCGGTAGACTCGGTAGCTGTAGATCAGGCGCGATGTGCATAGGCTTACCTGCCGTGCGACGAAAAAGTCAGTATCTGACGGAGCGTTCATTCTTATTGTCCGAAAAGAGCTTAGACAATAATCCGTCGTTATTAAATACTTATTGCTCTTTTTTTAAGCAATATATTATCTGATTCGTGATATGTGTAGAATTTTTACAGGTTAAAATACTGAAAACCGAAAAATCAGGGACCTAGATTACCGGTGATGAACGCCAGAGAACCTGTCAAGCACAATTCGAACCAACCCCGCACCATCGCAATTGCTGGCGGTAAAGGTGGGGTGGGTAAGACCTCGGTCGCCCTGAATCTTGCGCTCACCCTGGCAAGGCAGGATAACCGGGTTTTGTTGCTGGATGGCGACACCGACCTTGCCAATGTCAGCATCATGGTTGGCCTGTACCCGAGAAAAACCCTTGCCAATGTGATGGCCGGAGAGTGTCGTCTGGAGGACGTCATCCTTGAGACCGATTACGGGCTGCACATTGTACCAGGGGCCTCCGGTGTCCAGGAGTGCATGGACATGGGGCCGACCGAGAGCCTTCGAATCCTGCGGGCACTCTATAACCTGGAAAATCGTTACGATTACGTCATTACCGATACCGCTGCCGGCCTGCAGGCTGCCGGGCTCCATATGATTGCCGCAACAGAACTAGCTTGTATGGTGGTGACCCCGGATCCCGCGTCCCTGACGGACGCCTTCTCGCTGATCAAGGTGCTCAGGCGCAGGGGCTACAATCGGATACCTAGCATTCTTGTGAATATGGCCCAGGGGGCCAGCCAGGCCAGGTCCGTCTTCCAGCGTCTGGATGCCGCTGCCCAGCGCCACCTGGGGATCTCGCTCCACTACATGGGTGGCATCTGGCGCGACGAGACCCTTCGCCAGTCGGTTCTCAACCAGAAGCCTGTCGCGCTTCTGCCTGTGTCGGACCCCTCATGCCGACAGTTCCACACCCTTGCCGACATGCTGGACGTGAGGCTTTCCCAGCTGCCCAGGCGAAAGGCAGGCATTGCGGCTTACTGGCATAAGGTGTCAAAAAGGGAATCGGCAAATCCGAAAGCGTTGGGCAAGCCCGAACCTCAAACCGGGAACGAGACGCCATCGCTGAAGCATCGGTGCCTGAAGGCCGTGGATGAGATTGAGGCGGTGTTCAGTGAAGCACCGATCGACCCACTGCTGCGTTATGAAGCATTCACTCGGCTTTTTGCACTGCTTGGGAGCACGCTGGATAGTGATGTCATCGAGATTATCCAGACCGGACTGGGAGCGTTCCAGTGGGAGAATCTCAGCCCCGAGCGCAAGAGTCATCTGGCGATCCACCTCCGTGACCTGGCGGACCAGATTTCGCCCCCCGCACAGGAACCGCAAAGCCGTGAGTTGATCCACCCGGTACTGCGCGAGCCTTTCTACGACCGAATCAGCTTTGGCGAGCAGGATCGCCTGGTGCGGGTGCTGAAGGAGCAGCCGGCGGATATCTCCCTGGATCAGCTCCTGCGGTCTCTTTCAGGTAATGATCAGGGACGCTCCTGACCGGTAAAAATACCTGCCTCCTTTTCCGTCATTTTATTAGCACTTTTTGTAGCGTAACTTTGCTGTGTGTCACCGCTCTGTAAATAAAGTTGTGCAAGGATTGAGCATAAATCTGAATCGTGGCCCGCAATATGCACTGAGTCTTCCGTACCTGATTCACAAACTTTTCTTTGGTTGGCAGGTGTGCGCCGACAACGAATCGAAATGAGAAGGAGTTCTCCCATGGCAACACAGCAGTTGAATCCCGAAGCGTCGTCCAAAGTACTTGAGCGGCTAAGGGGCAAGCATGTTCTGATTACCGGCACCACCGGTTTTCTCGGCAAGGTGGTACTGGAAAAGCTGATTCGCGCCGTCCCTGACATCGGCGGCATTCACCTGCTGATCCGTGGTAACAAGCGCCATCCCAATGCCCGGGAGCGGTTTTTTGACGAGATCGCGACCTCGTCAGTCTTTGATCGGCTGCGCCAGGATGACAACGAAGCGTTCGAAACCTTTATCGATGAGCGCGTGCACTGCGTGACCGGGGAAGTGACCGAGCCATTGTTTGGCCTGTCCGCAGACCGTTTCCGCAAACTGGCCGGAGGTATTGATGTGGTCATCAATACCGCCGCCAGTGTGAATTTCCGTGAAGAGCTCGACAAGGCGCTTGCGATCAATACGCAGTGCCTTGAAAACGTCGCCGAACTTGCCCGACAGAACAAGTCCCTGGCGGTTCTTCAGGTTTCCACCTGTTATGTGAACGGCATGAATTCGGGGCAGATCACTGAGACGGTAATCAAGCCGGCCGGTGAGCCTATCCCCCGGAGTACGGAAGGCTATTACGAGATCGAGGAACTGGTTCGGCTGCTGGAAGACAAGATTGCGGACGTTCGTTCTCGCTATTCGGGAAAAATGCTTGAAAAGAAGCTGGTGGACCTTGGCATCCGTGAAGCCAACCATTACGGCTGGAGCGATACCTACACCTTTACCAAGTGGTTGGGTGAGCAGCTTTTGCTCAAGGCCCTGGCAGGGCGTGCCCTGACCATTGTCCGTCCATCGATTATCGAGAGCGCACTCGAGGAGCCCGCGCCGGGCTGGATTGAGGGCGTGAAGGTGGCCGACGCGATCATCCTTGCCTACGCTCGAGAGAAGGTTACGCTATTCCCGGGCAAGCGGTCCGGCATTATCGATGTGATCCCCGTGGATCTGGTGGCCAATGCAATCATCCAGGCCGCTGCCGAAGCCATTGCTGATACTCCCCGTCACCGGATATACCAATGTTGCAGTGGCAGCTCTAACCCGGTTTCCCTGGGGCAATTCATTGATCACCTGATGGCGGAATCCAAAACCAACTTCGCAGAATACGATCAGCTGTTCTATCGCCAGCCGACCAAGCCCTTTATCGCGGTGAACCGCCGGTTGTTCGACGCCGTTGTTGGCGGGGTGCGCATTCCCCTGAGCATTACCGGGAAAGTCTTGCGTATGCTGGGCCAGAACCGCGAGCTGAAAGTGCTTCGCAACCTGGATACCACCCGCTCCCTGGCAACCATCTTTGGTTTCTATACCGCGCCGGACTATATCTTCCGCAATGACGACCTGCTGGCCCTGGCCGCCAGGATGGGGGAGCTGGACAAGGTGTTGTTTCCGGTAGACGCACGACAGATTGACTGGGCGGTATACCTGCGCAAGATTCACCTTGCAGGTCTCAACCGCTATGCCCTCAAGGAGCGCAAGGTATACAGCCTGCGCTCAGCCAAGGCCCGTAAAAAGGCAGCATGAATCCGAAGCCCGGTCCCGCAGACCGGGCTTTTCTACCCGGCCTCCTCCCTTCCCGGTTTGCCATCGGCTCCAACCGAACTATCCTTTAGAAAGCTTCTCGTTCGGCGCAATTTACCGTTGTTTTCTTGCGGGATATCGACTTTTTTGGGCTAAAAGTTCAGGCGGATTAGGACGTTAGTCTAATTCATTGTGTAGTGGCTAGCATGGTGAACTACCACTATCCGTCTAAAGGGCCGGAGAGGCCGCAACGTCTGAATTCCAAAACCGACAATGACAACAGACTCTGACTAAAGGGGGAGCACAATGACTGATAAACAGGTATATCCGGTAAGTCCGGAAGTTGCCAAGCAGGCGCTTCTGAACCGGGAACAGTACGAAAAAATGTATCGCCAGTCAGTCGATGACCCGGATACCTTCTGGGGTGAGCACGGCAAGCGCCTTGAGTGGATCAAGCCCTACACCAAGGTGAAAAACACGACCTACGACTACAACAATCTGTCCATCAAATGGTTCGAAGATGGCCAGCTGAATGCCTCTGCCAACTGCCTGGACCGTCACCTCGAGAAGCGTGGCGACCAGACCGCCATTATCTTTGAAGGTGATGATCCTGCCGATTCGCGTCACGTGACCTATCGCGAACTGCACGAAGAGACCAGCAAATTCGCCAACGTCCTGAAAGGGCTGGGCGTGAAAAAGGGTGATGTAGTTACCATCTACATGCCAATGATTGTCGAGACAGCCGTCGCCATGCTGGCCTGCGCCCGGATCGGCGCAATCCACTCTGTGGTTTTTGGTGGTTTCTCTCCGGAAGCTCTGGGTGCGCGCATTGTAAACGGCAAATCCCGTTTCGTGGTGACTGCCGATGAGGGTGTTCGCGGCGGCCGCAAGATTCCCTTGAAGAAGAACGTGGATGCGGCCCTCAAGAACGAAGACACCGCCAATGTAGAAAAAGTCGTGGTTGTCACCCGCACCGGTAATTCCGAAGTGCCCTGGAATAACGCCCGCGACGAGCGTTACGAAGATCTGATGAAGTCTGCCTCTGCAGACTGCCCGCCAGAGCCCATGAACGCCGAAGACCCGTTGTTCATGCTTTACACTTCCGGCTCCACTGGCGCACCGAAGGGTGTGCTCCACACCACCGGCGGGTACATGGTCTATGCCTCCATGACCCACGAGTATGTGTTCGATTATCACCCGGGTGACGTGTACTGGTGTACGGCCGATTTTGGCTGGGTGACCGGCCACAGCTACATCCTGTATGGCCCGTTGGCCAACGGTGCCATCACCGTTCTGTTCGAAGGTGTGCCTAACTACCCGGACAGCTCGCGCATGGGGCAGGTGGTCGACAAACACAAAGTGAATATTCTCTACACCGCACCGACCGCGATCCGTGCCCTGATGGCTGAAGGCGAGTCCTGCATGAACGGCACGACCCGTGAAAGCCTGAAATTGCTGGGCTCCGTGGGTGAACCCATCAACCCTGAAGCCTGGGAGTGGTACCACCGGGTTATCGGCAACAGCAAGTGTCCGATCGTGGATACCTGGTGGCAGACCGAGACCGGCGGCATCCTGATTTCGCCGCTGCCCGGCGCCATTGATCTGAAGCCCGGCTCCGCAACGGTTCCGTTCTTCGGTGTCCAGCCGGCACTGGTGGATAACGACGGCAATATTCTTGAGGGCAAGACCGAGGGTAACCTGGTTATCCTGGACAGCTGGCCTGGCCAGATGCGCACAATCTATGGCGATCATGAACGTTTCGCCCAGACCTATTTCAGCACCTACAAGGGCATGTACTTTACCGGTGATGGCGCCCGTCGCGATGAGGACGGCTACTACTGGATCACCGGCCGAGTGGACGACGTTCTGAACGTGTCCGGTCACCGCTTGGGTACAGCGGAAGTAGAGAGCGCGCTGGTTGCCCATGATAAAGTCGCCGAAGCGGCCGTCGTTGGCTATCCCCATGAAATCAAGGGGCAGGGCATCTACGTCTACGTAACCCTGGTTCATGGCGAAGAGCCTTCTGATGAGCTGAAGAAAGAGCTGGTGCAGTGGGTCCGCAAGGAGATCGGCCCGATTGCCTCGCCGGATGTGATCCAGTGGGCGCCTGGACTGCCGAAAACCCGTTCTGGCAAGATTATGCGCCGGATTTTGCGTAAGATTGCCTCTAACGAGCACGACCAGTTGGGTGATACGTCGACGCTGGCAGATCCGGGTGTAGTCGATGACCTGATCAGCGGTCGTGCGAACCAGTAACGCCTGTGTGTTACCAGGCCACGTACCTGTAAGGAATTTGTTGAATGGCACAAACAATTATCGTCGCTGATGATCACCCGCTGTTTCGCGCAGCATTGAAGCAGGCGGTCAGTCAGGCGGTGCCCGATGCCGAGACGGTGGAAGTCGACAGCATCAAGGCACTGCAGGCGGCGGTAGAGTCGCATCCGGATGCGGATCTGGTTCTGCTGGATCTCAATATGCCGGGTGCCCACGGCTTCTCCGGGCTCGTGTTCATGCGCGGGCAATACCCGGGGCTGCCGGTGGTGGTTGTGTCAGGATCGGAGGAGTTGCAGGTGATGCGCCGCTCGATTGACTACGGCGCTTCTGGCTTCATTCCGAAGTCGGCGCCGTTGCCCACCATCACGGAGGCGATTCAGGCGGTCCTGGAAGGGGATGTCTGGTTGCCGGCGGGAGTGGCTGAGAAGATCGAGCGGATGCATTCGGACGCCACGGACTTTTCCGAGAAGTTGGCGTCGCTTACGCCACAGCAGTTCCGGGTGCTGGGTATGCTGGCCGAGGGGCTTCTGAACAAGCAGATTGCCTATGATTTGGATGTTTCCGAAGCAACCATCAAGGCGCATATCACGGCGGTGTTCCGGAAGCTTGGGGTTCGGAATCGGACCCAGGCTGTGATTGCGATTCAGCAGATGGAGATCGATCCTTCGGATCAGTCGTTGTCTGGTAGTTGACCTGGTTTTACTGAGTTAAATGGATGATGAGCGGGAGCCTTTGGGCTCCCGTTTTTTTTGCTTCTGTTTCGGTCCGTTGTGGTGCGGGAGGTGCAGGGTGCGGAAGAGACCCCGCAGGAACGCTACGAGCACATCCCTGTGCGCTTGGCTTTGGCCATCCATGGCCAAAGACATCCTGCGCGGTCTCTTCCGCACCCTGCACTTCAACTCCGTGAACGACTTTCGAATTTGATTAAATAGGTACGACCGTTCCTGTTTCAGTATTTTTGTTCTCAGTTTCGGGGATTATATGTTGCTATAGAGCTTTTTGTTCGTTAAATTCAGCGCACAGTTGTACTCTGAAATGAAATTCTGTGACTGGATTTAATCGACTAACCAAAGGTGACAAATGAACGCTGCCGTACAACCCGAATCTCTCGGTCATGCCGTTTTTGGTAAGCCTGATGAGCGGGAACTCAGGGACAGGATGAAGAAGGAGCTGCCGGCGGATACGTTCAGGCCGCAAACCTGGCGGGTGGTCTGGTTTCTGCCGTTGCAGTTGATGATCTGGGGTGGCATTGCCACCATTCTGCTGGCGGGGTTGCCCTGGTATGCGAATCTGGGGCTTGGGTTGCTGGTGGGGCATACCATCGGTTGCCAGGCGTTGCTTGCCCATGAGGTATTGCACGGGGCGCTGGGGATGAGCCGGCGCTGGCAAAATTTTTTTGGCTGGCTCGGGTTCGGGCCGTTGATTGTGCCGCCGGAGTTCTGGCGTCGTTGGCACAACGTGGTGCATCACGGTAATACCAACGCCGGCGATACGGACCCGGACAGTTTCGGGACGTTGCGGCGTTACAAGACGGACCCGAAGCAGAAGAAGTTCACCAAACTGGCTCCCGGTTCAGGGACGTGGTACAGCTATCTGTTCCTGACTTATTCCTTTACCTTCCACGCCCAGCTGGTGCTCTGGTTTCAGGCGAAGCGGCGGAAGCAGTTCAAAGGGTTTGACCGCCGCAAGGCCATCCAGCAGTCGTTTGCCTGTGTGGCGGCCTGGGCCGTGCTGGCAATTTTGTCAGGGCCCCTGGCTGTGTTTACCGTGCTGGTTCCGTTCATGGCGGCCAATGCGCTGGGGCAGGGGTATATTCTCACCAACCATTTCCTGCGACCGCAAACGGCGACCAATAACCCGCTCGACAACTCCATGAGCCTGCGCAGCCACCCGCTGCTGGATCGGCTGCATTTCCGGTTCAGTCATCACGTGGAGCACCATTTCTTCCCGAAAATGGGCCACAACATGGCGCCCCGTGTGCGCCGCTGGCTGGAGGAGAATCATGGTGGGCGGTATGTGGCCATGCCGCACAGTACGGCGCCGAAGCTGCTGTACAGCACGCCCCGGGTTTACAAGTCACCGACGGAGCTGGTGGATCCGAATAATCCGGAGAGGGTGTTTGATTTGTTGCCTTTGCAGCAGAGGTTTTCCGCAAGTAATCGTGTGTAGGCGAGTATTGTCGGATTACGCCTATGGCTAATCCGACCTACGCGCTTAGGTTTCGGTTAACTCTGAGGAGTGAGGGGCGGGACGGGTTTCCAAAACCGTGCGGAGCCATGGATGGCGGAGCCGAGCGTACAGGGAGGTATCCACAGCGTGTTTTGGAAACCCGTCCCGACGCTCGCTCCGAGGCTCGAATGAGCACTCTTACTTGCTACCGGCGTACCCCAGTTCCTTATCCACCAGGTTGAACAACTCCTCGCCTTTGTGCCAGCGGTCGAAGTTCTCCAGAAACTGGTCGGTCAGGGCCCGCTTCCAGCCGATGAAGTCGCCGGCCATATGGGCTGTCATGGTGACGTTCTCCATGTCCCAGAGCGGGTGATCTTCAGGTAGCGGCTCTTCCTCGAAGACGTCCAGGCCGGCGCCGGCGATTTCGCCACTTTTCAGGGCTGTTATCAGATCATCGGTTTTGACGATCGGACCGCGGCCGATGTTGATCAGTCGGGCGGACTGTTTCATGGCCTTGAAGGCTTTCTCGTCAAACAGACCCTCGGTCTGGGGCGTCAGGGGTGCTGCAATTACCACGAAGTCGGCATGCCCCAGCTGCTCGTAAAGGTCGTCGTTGCCGTGTACCGCGACAAAATCCGGGTCCTCTTTTCTCGGTTTGCGGGCAATGCCGTGGGCCTTCAATCCGGCAGCGCCAACCAGCCGGCCGATCTGGCGGCCGATAGAGCCCGCTCCAACAACCAGAACCTGCTTGCCTTCTGCGCGCTCGGTGTCCCGGTGCTTCCACTGGTGCTTCATCTGCAGCCGGATGGAATTCGGAAAATCCTTGGCGAACATCAGGATAGTGCAGAGCACGTACTCGGCAATGGTGCGGTCGAAAATGCCGCGGGCGTTGGTCACGGTGACATCGCCCTTGATCAGATCAGGGAACATCAGCGCATCCACGCCGGCACTGGTGGCGTGGATCCATTTCAGCTTGTCTGCCGTGTGCCAGGCGGCCGCCAGGGCCTCTGTGCGAAAGTCGGTCACCATCATGATGTCGGTGCCGGGCAAGGTGTCGCGAAGGGTAGGCTCGTCACAGGCAAAGCGCACATCTGCGCGGGCCCTGACGGCGTCCATTCCTGGCGGTTCCTGTTCCCCGGGTGCGGTGAGAACGGTAACAACAGGTTTGCTGTGCTGAGTCATTGAGCCTCCGCCTATGATGATGAGTGACTGTCTGTGCCTGGTGTTCGTCCATGGCCAATTTACAGTCTGGTCGGCAGGTACTGTCGGGTCAACTTGCGGGGCAACAGATTTTGCTCTGATCGCGGTGATGGCGGTACTTTCACGTACATCATCTATATGATTTTTTGTCTTGTAGAGGCTTGCCATACTGACTAACCTGCAGGAGTGGATTCTATTTGCCCCGTTTGCAGGAGGTGTTTATGGCAGAAGCCGCCAACAAAGAAACCGGCCAGACCAAACCGCGTCGAGTGAAGTACCGGAAGAACAAGGCCAGTTGGAACCCTGCCATGCAGGCGATTCCGGTGCCCGGCATCCGGCGCATGGTGAACATGGCGGCCACCATGAAGGATGTCATTCATCTTTCCATCGGTCAGCCGGACCTGCCGACCCCCAAGCACGTAATTGATGCCTATGTCGATGCACTCAATGCGGGGCAGACCGGCTACACCATGGATGCCGGACTGCCGGAACTGCTGGTGGCACTGCGTGATTACTACGGCAAGCGTTACAACCGCAAGCTGACCCGGGACAACATCCTGATTACCAGCGGCGCCACAGAGGCCATGTACCTGGCCATTTCCGCCACCTCTGCGCCAGGCCGGCAGTTTATCGTAACGGACCCGTCCTTCCTGCTGTATGCGCCCCTGATCCGGATGAATGGTGGCGAGGTGAAATTCGTCCAGACCCGGGCGGAGAACAACCACCAGCTGGATCCGGATGAGGTAATCCGGGCGATGGGGCCCCGCACCTTCGCGCTGATCCTGAACAACCCCAACAACCCGACCGGGGCGGTTTATCCGCGCAGCACTGTTGAAACCATCCTTGAGGAGTGTGCCTACCGGGGTATCCAGGTTTATGCGGACGAAGTCTACGACCATCTGATCTTTGATGATGACGACTTCGCCAGTGTGCTGAACTGCTCGATGGATCTGGACAACATCATGTGCATCAGCAGCTTCTCCAAAACCTACAGTATGGCGGGGCTGCGTGTTGGCTGGGTGATTTCCAGCCAGGCCGCCATAAAATCGCTGCGGCGCTACCATATGTTCACCACGTCGGTGGCCAATACCCCCTCCCAGTTTGCCGGTGTGGCAGCGCTCACGGGGGACCAGCAGTGCGTTCGCGATATGGTCGACATTTACCGGGAACGTCGGGACAAGGTGGTTGAACTGGTTGATCAGACCCCCTACATGACCGGGTACAAGCCGGGCGGTGCGTTTTTTGCGTTTCCTGACCTTCCACCCCATGTGGATGGTTCGGATCTGGCCCTGCGGATGCTGAAGGAAACCGGTGTCTGCATGGTGCCCGGTGATGCCTTCGGTGAAGGGTGTACCAACGCCGTCAGGATCAGTTTCTCCACAACCTGCGAGAAATTGGAAGAGGCGTTTGATCGCGTCATCCCGTGGATGGCCAAACAACAGTTCTGAGGTGATGCCATGTCAGCCCTGGACTCGGTATTGATTCAGTGCCCGTACTGCTGGGAGACGCTGGATATCAGCGTCGACCCGTCAGTGCCGGAACAGGAGTATGTCGAGGATTGCCAGGTCTGCTGCAGGCCCATACTGTTGCGCGTGGTTTTTGACGACAATCTGACACCTCATGTAGAGGCCCGGGCTGAGAATGAATAGAACGTCGCTGTGTGTTTGCCGCACTCTTCTGGTCGTGATGGTGGTGCTCGCCAGCGGCTGCGCCAGTCTGTCGCCTTATTCGATTTCTGAAGGCGAGCTGGAGAGGCATCTCCAGGATGTTGTGAGCGAATTTGATCGAAACCAGTTGAACAGCGGCTCCCCGCTGAGCCTGAGTCTCGATGACGCCAACATCACCCTGGGGCCCGATGGCCGGGACGTGGCAGTAATCGATGTGAGGGGGCAGGTTGCCCTGAATGCGTTGATGGCGAAGCTACCGGTGGATATTGCCCTGAAGGTTGAGGGGGCGCCGGTTTACGACAGCTCGGAGAAAGCCATCTTCATACGGCGATTGCAACTTCTTGAAAGCAGTATCGACTCTCCGTTCTTCAAGGGGGATCTGAAGCCGGTAACCGATACGGTCATGCGGCTGGTGGCCCAGATGCTGGAGACCATGCCGGTATACCGGCTGGACGAAACCGATTTCGCCCAGCGTATGTTCGGTATGATGCCAGTAGATGTGCGCGTGGCGCCTGGCCGGCTGGAATTCGTGATGGCCGACCAGTAGCCCTGGTTTACTGAGACAGTCTCTCGCAGATTGCAGAACCGATTTCGTGGGTGCCACGCCGACGACCTGAGTTTTCGGCCAGGTCTGCAGCTACGGCATCGAACAGTTCCTTCCCTGCGGCGGCAATGGCAGGATCCTTGCGCCCCAGCCATTCGAGCATGCGGGCGGCAGTGAAAAGCATGGCGGTGGGGTCCGCCAGGCCCTGTCCGGCAATATCCGGAGCGCTGCCGTGGGTGGGTTCGAACATGGACGGCATGTCCGGGTCGGTGGGGTTCAGGTTGCAGGAGGGCGCAACCCCCATGCCCCCTGACAGCACGGCGGCCAGGTCCGTTAGGATGTCGCCCTGCAGGTTGCTGGCTACCACCACATCAAAGGCCCAGGGGCTCTGCACGAACTTCATGCAGGCCGCGTCCACCAACTCATGGTGGGTGGCCACATCCGGGTATTCTTTGCTGATTTCGTCAAAGGCCTCGGTGTACATATCACCCCAGTAGCGCAGGGCATTACGCTTGGTGATCAGGCAGACCTGGCTTTCGCAGGTGCGGCCATCCAGTGTCCGGAAGGTCCGCGTCCGGCCTTCCTTGACCCGATCAGCAGCACGGTTTCGCGCCTGTTCGAACCCATAGCGGATGATCCGGTCGGTTGCTTTGCGTGTAAATATCTCCATCTGCGTGGCCACTTCGTCCGGCGTGCCTTTGCGCAACCGCCCGCCCTGGCTGACATATTCACCCTCGGAGTTTTCCCGAATCACAAGCATGTCGATGTCTTTGGCGCGTTCGTCCGCCAAATACTGCCGGGCGCCCGGCAAAAGCCGGGCCGGACGCTCGCAGACCCACTGGTCGAACCCCTTGCGCATGTCCAGCAGCGGGGCGAGGGATATGCTGTCTGGCAACAGGTAGCGGTCCGGATCGTCCATAGGGCCCGGATCGCCAAGGGCGCCCAAAAGAATGGCGTCGTATTTCTGAAGCTGGGCCAGGGCATCCGCCGGCATGGATTCACCATGTTCTTCGTGCCAGGCGTGGGAGGGCCAGGGGAATCGCGTCCACTCAAGGTCCAGGCCGTGTTTTGCACGCAGGGTTTCCAGGCAGCGCACAGCCTCGGCCACCACTTCGGGGCCTATGCCGTCGCCCGGGGTTACAGCGATACGGGTAGATTGGGCCATTCGGGAAACTCCTTTTGGGGACAGATACGTATAAACAAACCCCAGTTTAGTCATGTAATCCGGGGATTCCACCGTTTGACATGCTTTAACCACAAAGTGGTTTTACCAGGGAGGGGTTCGCAGCTATATTGGTCAAAAACATGTCTAATAAACACAGTAAAACCGCCAGAACTGCAGTCAGGAGTTGAAGTGAACCAGCCCGCCGTACTTTTTGATGAGTCTCATTGTGAGCAATGCGCCTGTGGAGCGGGATTGGATTTTTCCTTCAGCTTCGCGTTCCAGCCCATAGTGGATGTTATCAACAAATCGGTTTTTGCCTATGAAGCCCTGGTGAGGGGCACGGAAGGCGAGGGCGCAATGAGCGTTCTCTCCAAGGTAAATGAGCACAATCGCTATGCGTTTGATCAGGTATGCCGCGTGAAAGCGGTTAAGCTGGCCGCCAGGCTGGGCATGGACACGATGCTCAGCATCAATTTTATGCCGAATGCCGTCTACCGGGCCGAATATTGTATTCGTACAACCCTGGCAGCGGCCAAGACCTACGATTTCGATACTCGTAAAATCATTTTCGAGCTGACCGAGGACGAGGCGCTTAACTCAACCTCGGTAGAACACCTTGTGTCTATCATCGAGGCTTACCAGGAAATGGGGTTCAGTACCGCCATTGATGACTTTGGCGCCGGCTTTTCGCGCTACAACATTATGATGGCGAGCCCGCCCAATCTCCTTAAACTGGATATGGCGCTGGTTCGTAATATCCATACCGAACCCAACAAACAGGCGGTGGTGGCCGGGATCATCACAATGATGAAACAGCTGGGCGGTGAGATTATTGCCGAGGGCGTCGAGACGAAGGAAGAGTATTTCTGGCTTCGATCCCAGGGCATCAATCTCTACCAGGGCTACCTGTTTGCCAAGCCGGGTTTCGAGTGCCTTCCGGAGCCCGACTTTCCCACATAAACCGCCTTTGAACTGACAGGAAGGATATCTTGCTATACAGAATGATTACCGTGGTGGGCGGACTGGTTTTCGTCATCATCCTGTTCGCCCTTATCTGGTTTTTCTGCAAGAAATTTCTCGAGCATCATGGTGTTACTGACCAGGTAAAAGACCGGGCCATGGTTCTGGCTACCTGGACCTTCGCCGGTATCAGCGTGGGGCTGGTTTTCGCGGTGGTTGGCGCGTTTGTTCTGGGCCCCTGGGCTTTCTACCGAACCCTCAGAGGCCATGATGTGGCAATATCCGACGGCGCCGCCATCTGGTGGGGGCTTGCTATTGTCGTGGCCTCCCTGGGCATTACAGCTATCGGATTTTTCGGTTTCCTCATGCTTGTCGGGGCTTACTGATCATCAACTGATGGCCTTTAATTGTTCCCGGAACCAAATCAGCGCCGGTTCCCTCTCGTAAGCCTTGTGCCAATAGAGGTGAACGTCGATGGACGGCAGGTCTGCTGGCGGATCCATGATCCGGATGTTGGCTCGCTCGGCAATGATGCGGGCATAGGCTTCCGGCATGGTCAGCAGCAGATCGGTATTCTCTACCACTCTGCAGGCGGCGTAATAATGTTGGCACCGGAGTCGGATACTGCGCTGTACCCCAAGCCTCGATAGCTCGAAATCCTCAATTCCGGGGCCCTCTGTCCGTGATGACACCAGTACGTGTTTTGCGGACAGGTACCCTTCCATATCCAGAGTGCCGTCTGCCAGTGGATGCCCCTCCCGGGCCAGCACTACCAGGCGGTCGCGCCGCAACAGTTCGTGAGATGTCTGATTGCTTACCGGCAGCAGCACATCCACGGCAAAGTCCAGTTTGCCTGCAGCCAGTTGCGTCTCCATGTCGCGCCGCGCGATCCGCTGGCTGACAATCTCCAGTTCCGGGTAGGCATCGAGGCAAGCCATAAGGCGCGGGAGGAAGGTGGATTCCAGAATGTCCCGCAATCCGAGCGAATAGGTTTTGCGCTGGGTGGCCGGATCAAAGGCATGAAACTGGTTTACCGCGCCCTGTATCTGAGTAAGCCCTGGCCGCATGGATTCGAGGAACCGGCGTGCCAGGGGGGTTGGCACCATCTGATTGCCCTGGCGGGTAAACAATGGATCATCAAAATGGTCCCGAAGCCGGGAGAGTGAATGGCTGACGGCCGGCTGGGTCAGATGCAGCGCTCTGGCCGCGCGGGTCAGGCTGCCTTCCCGGTAAATGGTATCGAACACGTGCAACAGGTTCAGATCAAGGCGATTGAGGGCCATGGGTGGAGTCCGTTTACGATTCGTTTTGAATAAGCGTGGTTAATAATAAACGATAAGGAAAATTCAGTCGCGTAATAGTTTGGTCATCCCTAGACTGGCCCTAATGTGATTTTCCGTGCATACCACGGCGCAACAGTCAGCGAGGATACGGCGATGGATTTCAATATTTCCGAGAGAGGCCAGGATTATCTCAACCGCGTGAAGCAGTTCATGAAGGATGAGATTTTTCCCATTGAAGAGCAGTACCACAAGGACCTTGCCTCCCTGGATAACCGCTGGGTGGTGCTTCCGATCATCCGGGAGCTGAAGGAAAAGGCCAAAGCCCAGGGCCTCTGGAACATGTTCTTTCCGGACGACAAATACGGCTGCGGCCTGCTGAACTCCGACTATGCCCTGATTGCCGAGGAGACCGGGCGCAGCTTTATTGCGCCGGAGATCTTCAACTGCAACGCGCCGGATACGGGCAATATGGAAGTACTGATCCACTACGGCTCTGAAGAGCAGAAAGCCGAGTGGTTGCCGCGTTTGCTAAGTGGTGAGATTCGCTCCGCCTTCTGCATGACCGAGCCGGCGGTAGCCTCCTCCGATGCCACCAATATGGAAGCCACCGCCGTTATTGAAGGCGACGAAGTTGTTTTGAACGGTCGCAAATGGTGGAGTACCGGCATCGGACACCCTGATTGCAAGGTTGCCATCTTCATGGGGCTGACGGATCCCGATGCCCACAAGCACCGTCGCCACTCGATGGTGCTGGTGCCGCTGGACACCCCGGGCGTCAAGATCGAGCGCATGCTGCCGGTATTCGGTGAATACGATGAGCCCTATGGCCATGGCGAGGTGCTGTTCGACAACGTCCGGTTGCCCGAGAGCGCTTTCATTGCCGGTCCGGGCCGCGGGTTCGAGATCGCCCAGGGTCGCCTTGGGCCGGGACGAGTTCACCATTGCATGCGGGCCATCGGGGCAGCGGAGCGCACGCTGGAGATTCTGATCAAGCGTGCAACCACCCGTGAGGCTTTCGGCAAGCCCATCGCCAAGCTGGGCGGCAATCCGGACATCATCGCCAACGCGCGGATGGCCATTGAGCAGGCCCGCCTGCTGACACTGAAATGTGCCTGGGCACTGGATACCAAGGGCATCATGGGGGCGCTTCAAGAAGTCTCCATGATCAAGGCCGTAATTCCGTCCATGCTGCAGACCATTGTGGATCAGGCCATTCAGATTCACGGTGGTGCCGGGGTCAGTGATGACGACTTCCCGCTGACGCAATTGTTCGCCTATGCTCGAGTTCTGCGGCTGGCCGATGGGCCCGACGAGGTGCATCGGGCTATGGTGGCCCGTCTGGAGCTCCGTAAATATAAAAATTGAGAATCTGAATCAGGAGGCTGGATTTGGCGGAAGGGTGTTTCTGAAACACGCTCCTTGCGGCACGTCCCTGTGACGCTTGGGCTCCGCCATCCATGGCTCCGCACAGTTTCAGAAACACCCTTCCGCCAAATCCGTCGTACTTCGGAGTTGGTTTCAGTTTTTAGCAAGATAACAGCGGGGAAGCATTGATGACACAAAGAGTATTCATCACGGGCGGCGCGAGCGGACTTGGCCGCGCCATCGCGCTGCGTTATGCCAAAGAAGGCGCGAAAGTTTGTATTGGCGACATCAATCCGGAGCAGGGCGTTGGTGTTGAGAAAGAGATCAACGCCGCCGGGGGCGAGGGCTACTTCGTTGAGTGTGATGTTCGACGGCTGACGGACTTTGAGAAGGTTCGGGATGATCTGGTGAAGAAATGGGGTGGCGTCGATGTGGTTGTGAACAACGCCGGCGTGGCCTCGGCCGGTTCCATCGAGGACACCACCATGGCGGACTGGGAGTGGATTCTCGATATCAACGTGCTCGGCGTCGTTCGCGGCTGTAAGGCGTTTACACCGCAGTTCAAGCAGCAGGGCTCCGGGGCCTTTGTAAATGTGGCTTCGATGGCAGGGTTGATGCTGGCGCCATTGATGGATAGCTACAATGTGACCAAGGCTGGCGTGATCGCCCTGTCCGAGACACTCAGCCAGGAGCTTCGGGATGCCGGTATTCATGTGAGCTGCGTGTGCCCGGCGTTTTTCCAGACCAATCTGACCAGCAGCATGCGTTCAGATATTCCCGGCATTCAGCAGAACGTGAACAAGCTGATGAAGCGCTCCACGGTAACCGCCGAGGATGTGGCCGAGGATATTTTCCGTTCGGTGAACAACAAGAGCTTCTGGGTGCTGCCCCACGCCAAGGAGCGTCGCATGTGGATGCTCAAGCGCCATGCCCCCAAGGCGTTTGACTGGCTGATGCACCAGGAAAGCAAGCGCTGGATGAGCAAGATGGGTGGTAGCAAGGCCTGATGGCGCCGTTTTTAACTGTCTCAAAGTGAAGATTCAAAAGGAGAGTCCTGAATGACCCAGATCGACCAGGCCGTGGACATCCGGGAAGGTGAAGAACTGGACGCCGGCGCGGTAGACCGGTTCATGAAAGCGGCGATTCCGGACCTGCAAGGCGAGCCGGAGATTCGTCAATACCCGGGTGGCGCCTCCAATCTGACCTACCAGGTGGATTACGGTGATCGCTCCTATGTTCTGCGCCGGCCCCCGTTCGGCAAGATCGCCAAGTCCGCCCACGACATGCTGCGTGAGGCGAAGGTTATGCGGGCGCTCAAGCCGGTCTATCCCTATGTGCCCAATATCATTGCCATCTGCGATGATCACGACGTGCTGGGTTGCGATTTCTACGTGATGGAGCGGTTGAAGGGCATTATCCTGCGCCAGGACTTTCCGAAGGATTTCGAGCTCAGTGAAGCCGATACCCGCAAGCTTTGCCTGAATGTGATCGACAAGCTGGTGGATCTTCACCGGGTTGATGCCAAAGCCGCAGGCCTGGACAAGCTGGGCAAAGGCGAGGGTTATGTGCAACGCCAGATTGGCGGCTGGAGTGACCGCTTCCGCAAGGCCCGCACCGACGATGTGGGCGACTTTGAGCAGGTCATGGGCTGGCTCAACGACAAGATGCCCGAAGACATTGCCCAGGTGGTGATCCACAACGATTTCCGCTTCGACAACGTGGTGCTGAATCCGGACAACCCCTTCGAGGTGATCGGCGTGCTGGACTGGGAGATGGCCACTATCGGCGATCCGCTGATGGATCTGGGTAACAGTCTCGCCTACTGGATCGAAGCCGATGATGAAGGCCCGTTCCAGATGCTGCGCCGGCAGCCGACCCATCGCCCGGGCATGCTCACCCGCAAGGAAGTGGTGGAGTATTACATGGAGAAATCCGGCTTCAAGGTCGACAACTTCGACTTCTATGAGATCTACGGCTTGTTCCGGCTTGCGGTGATTATCCAGCAGATCTATTACCGGTTCTATCATGGCCAGACCAAAGACAAGCGGTTCGCTGCCTTTGGCCATGCAGCCAATTATCTTGAGAAGCGCTGCCAGCGACTGATTGCGGAGAGCACCCTGTAATGGCGACGATTTATCTGGTTCGCCACGGCCAGGCCAGTTTTGGCAAGGAGAACTACGACCAGCTGTCTCCCACCGGCTGGGAGCAGGGCAGGGTGCTTGGCCGCTGGATGGCTGGCAAAGTGGACCCGGCCGCGATTTTCGGGGGCGATCTGGAGCGCCACCGGGAAACGGTGGAGGCCATCGCCACCGGCTACGGCAGTGCACTGCCGGATATGCAGGTAGCTCCGGGTTTCAACGAGTTCGACCATACCACAGTGGTGGCCCGATACCGCCCGGAGTGGAGTGACCGTGCGGTCATGGCGCGGGATCTCAAGGCATTCCCCAAGCCGGCCAAGGCGTTTCAGGAGGCCTTCGTACATGCAGTGCGTCGATGGGCCTCGGGTGAATTTGATCACGAATACGAGGAAAGCTGGCCCGACTTCAAGGCCCGGGTTCTGGCGGCGTTCGAGGATATGATTGAGTACGCCGATGGCGGTGACGTACTGGTGGCCACCTCTGGCGGACCGATTTCCGTGATTGCCCAGTATCTGCTTGGGCTGGACGATGCCCGGGCACTCGCCCTGAATGAGGTGATCGCGAATACCAGCGTTTCGCGGGTCCTGTATTCAGGCCCCCGGCGCAGCCTGGCCGTTTTTAACAACTACAGCCACCTGGAAGCGGATGACCCCGCCCTGGTGACATTCCGATAGTGAATCGAGGTGAACGAATGAGCAGCAAGAACCTGTTTGATCTGACCGGCAAGGTTGCCCTGATTACCGGCGCCAGCCGCGGCATCGGCGAAAGCATTGCCCGGACCCTGGCCGAGTATGGCGCGCACGTCATCGTCAGCAGCCGCAAGATCGATGGCTGCGAGGCCGTGGCCAGCAGCATCCGGGATGCCGGCGGCAGCGCCGAAGCTTACGCCTGCCACATTGGTGAGATGGATCAGATCGACAGCATCTGGGCCCACATTGAGCGGAGCCATGGCAAACTGGACATTCTGGTAAACAACGCTGCCGCCAATCCCTACTTCGGGCCGGTTGAAGATACCGATCTGGGTGCCTTCAACAAAACCGTGGATGTGAATATACGGGGCTATTTCTTCATGTGTGCCCGGGGCGCCCAGATGATGAAGAAAGCCGGTGGCGGTTCCATCGTGAATGTTGCATCCGTGAACGGGGTTAATCCGGGGCACTACCAGGGAATTTACTCGGTCACCAAGGCCGCCGTGATCTCCATGACCAAATCCTTTGCCATGGAGCTGGGGCAGCAGAAGATCCGGGTTAATGCACTGCTGCCGGGGCTGACCGATACCAAGTTCGCCAGCGCCCTCACTACCAATGAGGCGATCAAGAAGCAGGCCATGGCCCATATTCCCATGAAGCGTGTGGCAGACCCAAGCGAGATGGCCGGTACCGTGCTTTATCTGGTGTCTGATGCCTCGAGCTATACCACTGGCGCCTGCATTAATGCGGATGGTGGTTACCTGACAGTCTGAAGCTTATCTGAAGTTGAGGCGGGGTCGGATGATTGCTTTCATCTGACCTCGTTTCGATCAACCTGAACGTTCAGGCTGGCGAGCAGGTAAGCGCTGCAAAGTCACTGTTGAGCTCTACCGCCCGGTTCTGCAGGTGGGCAAGCGTTGCAGCGTCACCTGCCGTTATCAGGTCATGCATCAGCGAGGCCATGGCCACCCGACTCTCTGCCATCATGGCTTTGTAATCCTCGCCCCGTACTTCCTCGGAATTGAGAATCAGGTATTCCAGTTCCGCCTCAAACGTCGGCTCGTTTCTTATTTCAAGTGCCTCAAGTAAGGCCAGTTGCCAGTTCCTGCGGCCTTTCAGCCAGATTTCAGTCTGGGCGCCCCGGTTGACAGACCATTGACGCACGATGTCGCGCTGCTCGCTATTCAGTTCCCCCAGCCAGCGCTCAACCCGCTCCGCTGTCCTTTCGGCCCGGGCCTCGGCAGTCGCTTCCGGGGAATCGGCCAGGAACTCCTCTTCCATTTCCCGCTGGCTCTGAGCCATGTTTTCCGCTAACTCGTTGACCTGCTCGTCGCTCAGACTTGAAAGCAGACTTGCCGCCACCGGTGTTGCCCGCTCCAAAAGACTTGGGAAGAAACCGAAAAGCCGTTGCTGGTGGTATTCGACAGTGGGCTGATCTGGCGGGCTACTGGCTACGTCAGATTCAAGCTCATCCAGCCAGGCCTGATAGCGGGGCAACTCGGCACTGCAATGCCACTGCCGGAGTTGCTCAATATCGTTGTTTAGCTGCTGTTTCTGGTCGGCCGTCAGTGTCACGTAGTCTTCTACCCACCACACGATGCCCCAGTCCGCGTATCGATAAGCGAGCTTGGTTGAACTGCAGCCAACCAGAGCAAACGCCAGTACCAGAATTAGGACAAACGGTTTGGAAAAACCGGGTGCCCCGTGTTTGGCAGTATCCATGGCCCACCTGTCTTGGTAAAAAGGCTTATCGAAAAAAGATTGCAAGCTCACTATCATTTCAGGTTTTACTGACAACAGTGTACGTCATATCACCCCTTTCAGATGCTGTTCCGGGGATCCCTGGAGCATTGTTCAGGAGAAGTCATGAGCAAAATGAGACTTTCACGTCTACGCCAGCTGATTTTTGGTTTTTACATGTCCGGAATTATGTCGCTGCTGATGTCCGGGGTGATCACCTTCATCAACACGGGCATCGACGGTGAATTCCACTACCGGTGGGGGCCCGCTTTTCTCGTTGCCTGGGCCGTTGCTTTTCCGCTCGTGACTTTCATCGCGCCGCTTGCCGGGAAGATGACTGAGTTCACCATGCGCAGGTTCGATTAATTGCGTACATCTGTAAGCTTAAATGTTAAAAGTTGCAAATCCGTTCTTTCTGACTCCCCGTAAATGCAGTGGCGCACGATTCATGGACGGAAATTGTGCAGGTTCGAACCACTCAAATCCTGGTAAACAACCTCAAAAGTGGGGAGTGTGAAAAATGAAGACAAAATACGCTTTACCGATGGTTTTGGCGGGCAGTGTCGCGCTGTCCGGGTGTTGGCTGGATGACGACGATGATCCGGCAACCACCAGTGTCCGAATCCTGCATGCGTCTTCGGATGCACCTGCGGTTAATGTTCTTGTGAATGGTGATGTCGTCGTTCCGGGAGCGGATTACAAGCAGGCCGCGGTTCTGGCGCCGAGTGCCGGTCTCGCTGATATCGCTGTCGATGGATTGCTGCCGGGCGGTGAAACGGTGACAGTGATTTCTGCCGATGGGGTTTCGCTGCGTTCCGATACCAGCTATGACGTAATTGCAGTCGGAAAAGTAGGTGACGAGACCATTGAGCCGCTGATTCTGACCGATGATGGCGCCCGTGAAGATGCTGATAGTGCGCGTTTGCGAGTTGTCCATCTGTCGCCTGAGGCCCAGACCGCCGCCGCTGGTCCTGTCGATGTTTATGTCACGGCTTCAGGCGACCCGCTTCCCGCCGAAGCTACCTTCAGCTTCTCCTTCAAGGAGAGTGTAGGCCCGTTGGAGCTTCCTGCCTCAAACGACTATCAGATTCGGGTTACCCCTGCAGGCTCCGATACTGTTGTCTTTGATAGTGGCCAAATCGGCTTGCCAGCAGGTTCTGACCTTCTGGTCGGCGCCGTTGACAATACTGGCGCCAATGGCGATGCAAGCCCTATCAGCTTGGTCGTGTTGAACGGCAGTAATGTTGCCGAAATTTTTGACGCGGGCCAGCAGTCTGGAGTTCGTGTTGTTCACAACTCCTATGATGCTCCTGACGTAGATGTGCTTTTGAATGACGTTGTGTCGGTGAACGACTTGGCTTACCCAGAGGCTGCTCCCGGCGCTATGCTGGATAACTACGCACAGGTTCCGGTTGGGACCCAGAACGTTAAGGTTACGCCATTCAACGACAATGCCACCGTTGTGATTGAGGCCGATTTGGCATTCTCTGCTGGTACTGGGTATACGGTGATCGCAAACGGTTTGTTGGCGGACATCGAGGCGCTGGTGTTAACTGATACTGTTCGCGACATCGCAACTCAGGCGTCGGTTCGTGTAGTACATGGGTCGACACTGGCCGGTCCGGTTAATGTTTATCTTCTGCCCGATGGGCAAACCGAAGTGGGTAATGCTTCGCCTGCTTTGAGCGGCGTACAGTTTGGCGAAGAATCGGGCTATTTGGCTGTTGCGCCCGGGACCTACAATCTTGTCGTAACAGATCCTGATGGGAACGTCGCGATAGGGCCTGCGGAAATAAATCTCGAAGCAAGTGGCATTTACACTGCTATCGCCAGAGATAATGACGCCTTTGACGGTGCAGATCTTATTCTACTGGACGATTTCGTGATGCCGCCGACTTGATCGGTATGTTTAAGCGTATCAAAGCCCCGGCCACGGCCGGGGCTTTTTATTGAATACTGGTTTCAGATGTGCCGGAATCGGCATGGGAAATCGCAGTCCCCGTTGGCGGCCGGAAATGCAGCGAATACAGAATCCGGTCCAGCACCGCCTGACCATTCCAGGCCGGATCGTTATTCACCATTCCCACCACGGCCCAGGTGGTGTCATTGGCATCCCGCGTGAAGCCTGCGATTGATCTCACGTTTTCCAGGTAGCCGGTCTTGATACGGCCCTCGCCATCCATGCCGGTATTGCGCAGGCGGCGTGCCATGGTTCCATCCATCGCGATTATGGGCATGGAGGCCATCAGGTCTGCCGAGTAAGCGCTATTCCAGGCGTGCTGGAGAATCTGTGCGCCCTGGCGGGCGGTAATGCGGCCGTGCCGGGTGAGGCCGGCACCGTTGTCGATGACCATACCTGCGGTGTTGATGCCTTTGTCTTCGAGCCACTCATAGATCACCCGAATGCCGGCAACCCGGTCGTCGTTCTCGTCTTCCAGGCGGTTCTCGGCGCCAATGGTAAGCAGCAGCTGGCGCGCCATCACGTTACTGCTCCACTTGTTGATATCCCTCACCATGGTGACCAGATCCGGCGAGGTGGTTTTCATGACCAGCCGTGCGTCTTCTGGAGTGACGCCATTGATGTCTCCGCCCGAAATAACCACTCCCAGGTCGGCCAGCAAAGAACGGATCAACGAGGCGCTGTACTGCTCATGGGGCAGCAGCGACAGGTAGGTGGTGCTCCGGCAGCCTTGAGGAAGTTCACCGGTAACCCGAACAGTCACCCGATGGTCTTCATGAATAATGGGTTCCCATTCGAAGTTTCTTCGGGACGGGCAGGGTCCTTCGGCAGTGGCCACTACGCGATTATCGATGACGACCTCGCCCAGAGACGGCGTGCTCCATGCCTGGGTGCCGCGCTCATCGGCGCGCACCTGGAAGTGCATCAGGTTCAGGTTTGTCAGGTAAGCAGAAGGTTCTACCAGAAATGGCGCGTGGGGGTTGTCGCCGTTGTCTTCAAACGCGGGAAAACCACCATCGACTTCAAAGTAACTGCCATCAAGAACCAGGTCGCCCTCGATTCTGTTAATCCCCATGCTGCGCAGCTCCCTCAGCGTTGTCCAGAGCCGTTCGATGGTGAGCTTGGGGTCGCCGCCAAAGCGGACGTAGAGATTACCTTCAAGGGTGTCGCCCGCCATCACTCCATCGGTCAGGAAATCGGTATCCCAGTGGTGATTGGGCCCGAGTACCTCCAGTGCCGCAAAGGTGGTTACCAGCTTCATGATGGAGCCGGGGCTCATCAGGGCATCAGCATTGATGTACTGGTTGATGCCGGGACCATTCAGCGGAATGGCCGCCATGCTCATGGCATCTTCATTCTGCAGGGACTGAGCCGCGTAATCTTTCAGCTCATTGGTCCAGAGGCGATTCCCGGAGAAACCGGTGGCGTCGCTCTCGGCAAAGGCAAGAGGAGCAGCCGCGATCACAGAGAGAGCCACAAGGGGTGCCAGCATGGGGCGTCTGAATCGAGGACACAGTTTTTCGGCTCTCGAAGAGCCAGAGCGTCGCATTCCCGGGATTACCATGGTCACCATCCAATGAGTTCTTATATCTCCACAATAGCCCATCCTGGCGGTTTGTACTATGCAGAAAACCTCTACATGACGTTAAAAAATGGCAGTAGTGTCGTTGTTTGTATTGAAGTTTTGTGACGCGATGTAAGTGCCCTTGCGAATCATGGGGTTAGGTGGACAAAAATTAGCCCCCGGGTTGTCAATGACCTTGCGTTCAGATTTATGGGTGCTTTTCCCGGCAGTTCAGTCATGGAATCCGCATCCAAAAGGGCGTTTCCTAGGGAGTGTGTAACCAAGTGTTCCGAAAACAACAAAAGGAGGGCACCATGATTGGTATTCCATTGGGTCTTTTGACCGCCAATGCCGTGGAATGGGTATTCCATAAACACGTTCTTCATGAACTGGGTCGAAACCGGGAGAGTTTCTGGTCGTTTCATTGGCACGATCATCACCGCAATGTGCGCCGGAACGGCTTTCTTGATCACGATTACCGTCATCTGCCCTTGACCTGGAACGCTCAGACCAAGGAAGTGGCTGCCCTGGTTGCCGGGGCAGCAGCAGTCACTCCGCTACTGCCTTTAGCTCCATTCTTTGTTGGCACGCTCTACTACAGCGCCTGGAATTACTACCGGGTACATAAGCGCTCACATCTGGATCCGGATTGGGCGCGGGAGAATCTGCCCTGGCACTATGATCACCATATGGGGCCGAACCCCAATGCCAACTGGTGTGTGACCAAACCCTGGTTTGATCACATCATGGGTACCCGGGAGCCAATGGAAAATCGTCAGATTGCGTGATAATGGCGCGGTCTCCAACAGAAGGTTTGTTTATGTCGAATATGCTGTCTCATAACGTCCACATACTGGGTTCGGTCGCCACGTCGTCCCTCACTGCCTGGCGCGGTTGCCTGGTGGTTAAAAACGTCCCGCAGCCGGAAAAGCCCATTGTGCTCTACGACAAGGAGGGCTGTCCCTACTGCCGGCGGGTTCGTGAGGCCCTGACGGCCCTGAATCTCGATGTGGAAATCCGGCCATGTCCGCAGGGTGGTTCGGTTTTCCGGGCCCAGGCGGAGGCATTGGGAGGCAAGCAACAGTTCCCATTACTGGCGGACCAGAACACCGGCACGGTCATGTACGAATCCGAGGAAATCATCGAGTACCTGTTCAGGCAATACGCGGACCGGCCGGTGCCATCCTACTATCGCGGCCGGGTGTGGCAGCCGGTTCTGGGTTCTGTGGCTTCGGTGACCAGCGCCATGCGGGGGCTGCGGGTGAGCCCCGGCAAGCGTCCGGAGCAGCCATTACACCTGTGGAGTTTCGAGGGCAGTCCGTTCTCGCGTTTGGTGCGGGAACGGCTTTGTGAGCTGGAAATTCCCTATACCTTGCACAACCTGGGGAAGGAGCACTGGACGGAAATTGGGCCGGCGAAACAGCGTATCAAGCCAGGGCCCTATACGCCGATTCCCGGTGGCAAGCGGGATGCGTTTTTCCAGGTGCACAAGCGGGTTCAGGTGCCCTATCTTGAAGACCCCAATACTGGCGAAGGCTTATTCGAATCTGCCCGGATTCTTAAGTATCTGGATCGTGAGTACGGGAACTGACTTGTTTGTAAGACTGTCAGCCATGTAGCTGCCGCCCGGGTGGGTCATCCCTTCTCCAGACACGCCGTAAATACTTCCATGTAGGCTCGGTCGGGCCATCCATGGCCCTCCACGGTCTGGAGAAGGGATGACCCACCCGCGCTGCTTGCGCTTTGTGCTATTCGCACTGAAATTTATGTCAGTGGGGGAGCTGATATGGCGAATTGGATTACTCGAAGGAAGTTTCTTATCAGTTCCGGCCTGGCCGGAATTGCTCTCAAATCCCCGATGCTTTTTGCAAGCACGCAGGGAGCATCCTCGTCATCTCCCATCATGCGCCGGATTCCCGGCACGGACGAATCCATCCCTGTAATCGGCATGGGCACCTGGATTACTTTCAACGTGGGTGGCGACGCGCAACTGGTTCAGCAGCGCACCAGGGTTTTGAAGACCTTCGTCGATCTGGGCGGAACCGTTGTTGATGGTTCTCCAATGTATGGCAGTGCCGCGGATGTTATGGGTGAGGTGCTGGATTCTCTGGACGCCCACGACCGGATTTTTGCGGCCACCAAGATCTGGACCGGCGACGAATCAGAAACCCGGTCGGAGGCAGCCCGTTCGAGCAGGCGCTGGGGTGTTGATCAGTTCGATCTGTTGCAGGTCCACAATCTGTTGGGCTGGCAGGGGCATCTTGAAACCCTCAAGGAAATGAAAGCCAACGGTGAGGTCCGGTATATCGGTATCACTACGTCCCATGGTCGCCGGCATCGGGAGTTCGCGCAGATCATGGAGCGGGAGCCGCTGGATTTTGTGCAGTTGACCTACAACGTTCTGGATCGGGAGGTTGAAGATCGGTTGCTGCCGCTGGCCCGGGAGCGGGGAATCGGGGTGATCGTTAACCGGCCGTTCCAGGGGGGCTCGCTGTTCCGCAGGTTCCAGTCTGAGCAGCTGCCGGATTGGGCCGGGGATGTCGGCGTCAGTAACTGGGCGGAGTTTTTCCTCAAGTACATCATTTCCCATCCGGCGGTGACCTGTGCCATTCCGGCGACAAGCAAGGTTGAGCACATGAAGGAAAACATGGGGGCGCTCTACGGATCTTTGCCGAATGCCGACCAGCGTGAACGTATGGCGTCTTACGTGAGGTCTCTGTGAGTGGCGCGGACTGGCTGAGCTACTCGCTGCAGGATTTCGTGATGTTCGGACCGCAGGTGTTTCTGCGGTTGTTTGTCCGGATCAACCAAGATCTCTGGCCCTGGCAGTTGCTGGCGGTGGTTGCTGCTATCGGTATTCCTGCGCTGCTTCTGCGGCAGGGGGACGCGGCAAGGCGTTTCGCCGTTGGGCTGATGGCAATTGCCTGGGCAACCAGTGGTTACGGGTTTCTGGTGGGCTATTTCGGCCCTATCAACTGGCCGGCGACGTGGTTTGGTTGGGCTTTTGTCGCTCAGGGCGCATTGCTCGGGGCCGCCCTGTTTTGCGGCGGTGTCCATAAGCGCCGGCTTCCGGTCGGGAAAATTTTCGTACTCTGGCTGGTTGCCGTTTGTGGATTGCCCTTCCTCGCGGTGGCGGAGTCCGGTCAGTGGCAGTCGGTCGCGCTGTTCGGCATCGCTCCCGGCACCACCGCTGCGGCAGGAGCTTTGGTCGTTGCGCTGGTAACAGGTCCCTGGCGTTGGCTTTACCCGCTGCTGCTGGTGCTGTGGAGTCTGTTCAGCGCAGCCATGTTATGGGTGCTGCAAACCTGGTGGTTGCTGATCGCCCCGCTGGCTACGCTGCTGCTGGTTGGAGCCGGCTTCTGGCTCAGTCCCAGGCCGGCGCGAAGTCAGGATTAGCAATTCGCTCGTTGTGATCGAGCGCATCAATGGCTCGGATCTCTTCCTCGCTTAACTGAACGTCCAGAGCCTCCAGATTGGCCTTTTGGTGAGCCGGACGTGTGGAGGAGGGGATGGGTACAACGCCCCTGGAGGCCACCCAGGCGATGGCCACTTGGGCAGGGGTAAGATTTCTTTCACGGGCGATTCGCTGCAGGGTTTCATCTTCCATCACTTTACCAACGGCCAGGGGCATGTAGCCGGTCACGGTGATACCAAGCTTCTGCGCATGCTCCACAACCGTGCGGTTGGCCAGGAAGGGGTGCACTTCAACCTGATTGGTGAAAATGGGCGTGTCGCCCAGAATCTTTTTCGCCTCATCCATCTGGGCACAGGTAAAGTTGGAAATGCCGATGTGCTCTGCAAGACCCTCGCGTTGGGCGTCTCTCAGGGCACCGAGATATTCTTCCATCGGTACTTCGTCGCCGGGTGATGGCCAGTGAATCAACGCCAGATCTACATGGTCGGTTTTCAGCCTTGCGAGACTGTCGTGGAGGCTGTTGATCAGGTCGCTGGCGTGCAGCTGGTCATGCCAGATCTTGGTGGTCAGGAAAATTTCCCGGCGCGGAATGCCGCTGGAGGTGATGCCATCGCCAACTTCCGCTTCGTTCTCGTACATCTGGGCGGTATCGATATGACGGTAGCCCAGAGACAGGGCACTCTTGACGGCCTCTCGGGCATCATTGCCTTTTAGACGGAACGTTCCCATGCCGATTTTCGGAAGTGCGCTGAATGACATAGTGTCCTCCTTAGCGAATCGTGTGTTTCTAAAGTGGTGCCGGCACACTGGTTCTTCAAGTGGCTCGCGGGTATCATCGCCCGTGAATTAACCCGTGAACCGAAGCATTGAGGCCCGGACGATGTACACCGGTCGTTGCCTGTGTGGCGATATTAGTTTTCAGTATGATGGCCCGCTCGGCCCGGTTGCCCTGTGCCATTGCAGCCAGTGCCGGCGTGCCCATGGCAGCGCGTTTTCAGCCAGCGCACCGGTACAAAAGGTGCGGTTCCGATTCGTGTCCGGGGAAGACAGAATTACCGAGTTCGAATCACGCCCGGGCAAGTACCGGGGATTCTGCAGTCGCTGTGGCAGCCAGCTCTATAGCCGTGTTGATGCGATTCCCGGGATCCTCAGGCTGAGAGTCGGTTGCATCAACGAGCCTTTGGAAAAAGGGCCTTCCCAGCATGTTTTTGTTGGCTCAAAGTCGGACTGGTTCGAGATAACCGACCAACTCCCGCAGTTCGAAAAGACTGAAAGAACCAACGACCCTCACTGAACTGGAACCATCCGGTAAACCTTTCCTCTTGGTGAATCCGTGAGTAGCCAGAGGGCGCCGCCCGGGCCCATGCGCACATCGCGGATCCGTTCGCCGAGATCGGTCAAAAGATCTTCCTCTTCGGTCACTTTGCCGTCCTGAATGCGCAGGCGAACCAGCTTGCGCATTTTTAGCGCCCCGACGAACAGATCCCCCTGCCATTCCGGGAACAGATTCGCGGTATAGAACGCCATGCCTGAGGGCGCGATGGATGGGTCCCAGTAATGCAGTGGCTGGGCCATGCCTTCCTGGCTGGTTTTACTGGTGATGGGCAGGCCAGAGTAGTCGATGCCGTAGGTGATTGTTGGCCAGCCATAGTCCGTTCCGGCACGGATAATATTGATTTCGTCACCACCCCTGGGACCATGCTCGTGGCTCCAGATCTCGCCCGTTTCCGGATGGATAGTCATGCCCTGGATATTTCGGTTGCCGGTTGTGTAAAAGGTGTCGTTGACGCCGGCGGTGCCGAGGAACGGATTGCCGGGAGCAGGAGAGCCTTCGGTCGTAATCCGGTGAACGCCTCCGGCATCGTCTGCGTTGTCCTGGGCGCGATCCATGTCGCCACGGTCGCCAACCGCCACGTACAGGTTACCCTCCCGGTCGAACTCCATCCGGCCGGCGAAGTGGCGGCCGCCGTTGGAGCGAGGCAGGGCTTCAAAAATCACTTCGACGTCGCTGAGGCGATCACCACTTAAACGCGCGCGAGCTACCCGGGTAGTCATACCCTCCCGGTTTCTGTGGGCGTAGCTCAGGAACAGCACCTGATTCTGCTTGAAGTCCGGATGCAGAATAATGTCCAGCAATCCTCCCTGCCCGGATACAACGAGCTCCGGTACGCCACTGATGGGCGCCTCCAGCAACGAACCGTTCCGGATCATCCGCAGCCGACCTTCCCGTTCTGTGACCAGCATGGCGCCATCCGGTAAAAATGCCAGGCTCCAGGGGTGTTCCAGGTTCTGTGCCACGGTTTCGAGGCGAAAATCCGCTCTATCTGAGGAGAAGGTCTGATTTGCCTGGCTCGAGACAGCGACCAGTAACAGGGTGCCGGTCAGGAGAAGGTGCTTGAGAATACCCATTGGAGCCTCCGTTTTTAACGGTGTCATCAGAACATTCAGAGTAGCAGTTGAAGCCGGCGTCGCCGAGGCATACCCCAGACAGAGAATGTATAGGGCGCCGGGTCAATTACGGATCATTGACCCATTATTGCAAATAACAATTATTCGCATTAAAGTTGCATAGAGTTGGTTCAGTTCAGAGCGGGAGAAAAGGGAATGGCACCCGAACAGGAAATGATTGAGGGTTTGAAGTTGGCGGCAGGCGCAGGTGTGCTTATTGGCCTTGCGGCCATTGGGCTGGCTTTGTCGACCGCTCTTGGGGCATGAGTGTGGCCAGTCGTTCCTTACGATGCACGCCGCAGGTGCCGCAATAACCGCCTTCCGGCAAGAGATATTTCAGGCAACACCCTCTGCGCTGGGGGATTGCCGTGGCCTGCTCACCGAACACGGCCGGAATCCAGTCGATAAACCGGTTCGCATCGTTCTGAAACTGCTCCAGCCAGCCCTGCGCCAATTGGCACAGCGCATGGGGCTCTGCCAGGTTCCACACGGCTGAAAAAGGTGCTCCCAATCCCAATCCGATGCTGCTCCAGTAAGCGCCAGGGCTGACGCCCAGCTGGCGTCTGAAAACCGGGTACCATTGTGCGGTTATTTCTCCTACCGACTGGACGAAAGTCCTCTCACCAGCCATTTCCCCGCCTGGCATCTGAAACCAACGGGACGTTGTTTGCGACTGTTGGTCCATGGGGGCCAGGAAGATTCGTTTGGCGTCCGGCAAAGGCGTCTGGCCATCGCGGAACAGTCTGAGGGTCAGCGGCGCAATTACGCTGAGCGCCAGATCCTGCTGCAGCACAGAAACCAACGCACGTGCGGCCCGGGTGCCGGTGTTGTCCGGATAGTCGGTGCCAACCTGGTCAAGTAGTAGCGACGGTTGCTCCAGGCACTGGGCCAAAGACAATACGCTGCTGCGCTCGTCTTCGGCAGGTCTCAGCGCCTCATTCAGGACCAATTCCCTGTTCAGTTCTGACTGGCTCAGAAGGTGGTTGTAAAGCCGGGCCCATGGGCCGATCCCGGAGTTGTGGTCAGGCTCTGCCATGGCGACTCAACCCCCAGAGGAAGTACAGGCCGCCGACCAGGGCTGCCAGAAGCCCCGCCGGAAGCTGGTTTGGGTAAACCACAATTCGTGACAGGTAGTCGGCTACTCCCAGCAACAGGCCACCGGCAAGGGCTGCGACAACGAGCTGCCGTCCAACGGTCTGCTGGCCCAGTACCCGGGCGAGGTGAGGAGCTATGAGGCCCACGAAACTCAGCGGGCCGATCACGACCGTTGCCGACGCAGTCAGTAATGCGGCCAACAGAAGTAAAAGCAGACGCACTTTTGTCACCGGCAAACCCAGTGAGCTGGCCGATGTCTCTCCCAGGGGAAGAATGCTCAGGGGCCGGATAATCACCAGCAGGCTGGCCGAGATCAACACGATGAGCGCCAACAGGCCGAGAGCCTCGGCTTCCGAGACCAGCCAGGTGGAACCGTACATCCAGTTGAGAAGCTGCGAGGCCACCGTGCCACCGGAAGCCATCACCAGGCGAAGGCCAGCGTCCATAAAAACATACAGAGCGAGCCCGCCAAGTAACAGCTGGTTACCGGCAAATCGGTGCTTGCGAGCCAGCAAGATCAATAAACCCAGAGCCGCTCCAGCGCCGAGGGTGGCTGCACCCAGCTGTCCGCCCCGGCCGACGTCGGCGCCGAACAGGACAATCATGACCATGACCACCGCCGCGCCGCCGCTGATGCCTAGCAGTTCCGGGCTGGCCATGGGGTTGCCTGTCATGCGCTGGATCAATGTTCCAGCAAGGCCCAGGGCCACGCCAGCAAGAATTGCAGCCATGAGCCTGGGGCCACGCCAGACCCAGGCCTCGTGCCACTGGGTGATCGGAGTCCAGCTCCACTCGGTCAGCCCGGGGGACCAGGCCATAGAGATGCAGATGGTGATCAGAAGGAGCATGGCTAGGGCCCCACCGATCACAAGGCTGGAACGTCGCTTCGGCAGGAAGCCGGCGGGGCTGTCGTCCTGCCCGGGCATATGATGGGTATTCTTCAAGCCTTGCAGAGCCAGCAGAATGATCGGCCCGCCGATCAGGGCGGTGGTGGTGCCGGTTGGCACCAGAGACCCGTCACCCCACGTGGATGCCCAATGGGCAAGCGTATCCGCCAGTAACAGCAGGCCAGCGCCCAGAACACTGCTCCAGATCAGCCGTTCAGACAGGGTGCGGGCCCCCAGCAGTCTCGCCAGTACCGGTGCCGCAAGACCGATAAACGCCACGACGCCGACCCGGCTCACCACAGTGGCACTCATCATTACAACCAGAAACAGGGCCAGGACGCGGATCAGGCCAACCTTGGCGCCAAGGGAGCGGGCGGAGGTTTGCCCCAGTTGCATAACCTGAAGCGGGCGCATCAACAGAATCATGAATACTCCCAGCACCAGCACCCGGGGCCAGAGATCCGTGAACGGTTGCCAGTTGTTCTGGACCAGGGAACCGGCGCCCCAGATAAACAGGTTTCCTAGCCACTCTCCCTTGAGCAGCAGGAACGCCATGTTTACTGCGCCCAGGAAAAAGGTGACAACAAGACCGGCCAGGATCACGGTGACTGGTGAAAAGCCCAGGCGCCAGGTGAGTGCGATAACCAGCCCGATGGCCAGAAAGCCACCGGAGACTGCCGCCAGATCCGGGCTAAGAGCCAGCAAGCCGGGGAAGAACAGGGTCGCGACCGTTATGCCGAACTGACCACCGGCTTCAACACCCAGCGTTGTGGGTGAGGCCAGGGGGTTGCCCAGGATCTGCTGGGTAACCGCGCCCGCAAGGCCAAGGCCACAACCAATCAGGACGGCCATGGCGACCCGCGGTGCCCAGCTGAAGTGGGCGAGTACCGACGCGTAATCATTGGCTTCGAACGTCCAGAAGGCGGCGATCAGATCGGCGGCATTGAGCTGGTCAAACCAGGGTGCAGCGCTTGCGAGAAAGGCGCAAAACCAGATCAGCGCCGCAGCCACCGGCAACCTTGCTGGCAGGGAGGGGCGACCGACAGGGCTGTTTGCGGATTCAGCGTACATTGTCTGAACCTCCTGCTATCAGGCTATCAGCCAGTAACGTCGCCAGCCGCTTGACGGGGAAGACGCCTCCGAACGGCCAGACCGGATCGATCTGGTACACCTGATCGCGTTGAACAGGCGGCAGATAGGTCCAGAAAGGGCTGTCTGCCAGGGTGTCGGACAACCCGGGCAGGGTCGGAGCAATGACAACAATCCGGGTGTCCTGATAGGGCGCGAGCGCCTCAAGCCCAGCGACCGAGAAACCCCAATAATTACCGGGCTGGGACCAGGCGTTTTCAAGACCAAGGGCCTCGAGGGCACTCTGATAAAGACCGTTTGGCGCATAAACGCGAACATGGCGGTCGTCCAGGAAATTCACCAGCGCCACCGGCCGCTCGGTGAGGTTGGCATTCTCAAGACGACGGCGCTGAGTCTGCAGAGTCCGGTTTATGTCGTTGAGAACAGCTGCGGCGCGTTCCTCTCGGTCCAGCATGTCGCCCAGAGTGGTGAGCATATCGCTGGCTTTTTCGTAGGGGTTGGAGCCTTTTTTGTAAACACTGACAACGTAGGTCGGCGCAATGCGTTCAAGGAGGTTAGCGGCGGGTGCCATTTCGGAGCTGGTGACGATCAGGTCTGGCTTGAGTTCGGCGATGGCTTCCAGGCTCGGCGCCACCCGGGTACCGATGTTGGCCACGCCCTCGGGAAGTTCCGGTTCCTTGACCCAGACACTGTAGCCGTCGCGATCGGCAACGCCAACTGGAGTCACCCCGAGTAACAAAAGCGCCTCTGTCGCTGCCCAGTTCAGGGCAATAACACGTTGCGGGGTTTTATCCAGGCTGAGCGTGCCTTGCTCATGCTGCCATGTCTCCGCGCTGGCAAACACTGGCAGCATACCCACAAGAAGTATGAAGCAGAATCGAACCCCCGAGACAGGCCTAGTGAACATAGGACACCCACTGGCCGGGCGCCCGCTCCATCACCCCCATGGGTACGCCATAAATGGATTCCAGGATGCCGGAATCCATGATTTCACGGGGGCTGCCATCGGCCACAAGCTGCCCGGATTTCAGGGCCACCAGGCGGTCGCAGAATCGTGCCGCAAGATCCACATCGTGCAACACAACGACAACCGTGAGGTCCCTTTGTTCGGCAAGACGATGTACCAGGCGCAGGGTTTCAACCTGATGTTTTACATCCAGGGCCGATATGGGTTCATCAAGAAGCAGGCATCGGGTTTGCTGGGCCAGCAGCATGGCAATCCAGGCGCGCTGGCGTTCACCACCAGAGAGTGTGTCCACGGAGCGATGCTGGAAGGCTCCGAGCCCGGTGTCGTCGATAGCCCCGGTAATCAGTTGGTGGTCTTCGTCGTTATAGCGGCCCAGGGGCCCGCGCCAGGGGTAACGGCCCAGGGCAACCAGCTCGCGAACTGTCAAACCATCAGTGCCCGGGGGATGCTGGGGCAGGTAGCCTACATTGCGGGCAAACTCCCGGGCCCCTGTGTTCCGGAAAGATTTTCCCAGCAGCTGTACTTCACCTGAGGCCGGCGCAAGCTGGCGGGCAAGCACCTTGAGCAGTGTAGACTTGCCGGAGCCGTTGTGCCCGAGCAGGGCTGTCACCTCACCCTCAACGAAACCGAGGTTGAGGTTTTGCAGTATGGTGGTGTCGCCAATACGAACACCGAGATTGGAAACGTCAAAAAAAACAGGCATGCAGGCTCCCGGAATTCTGAGGGCCTGCAGGATAATTTAAATGCGAATCACTATCAATATTTATATCGTTAAACGGCAGCCTGGATCTGACCGGTCTGCACTCGCCATTGGTTGGCGTAGGCGCCATCCTGTTCCAGCAGCTCCCGGTGAGTTCCCTGTTCAAGCACTTTGCCGCCTTCAATGACCGCAATGGAGTCGGCGTCAACGATCGTGGAGAGCCGATGTGCGATCATGATCACGGTCCGGTTATGGCCAATGCGCTTCAGGGATCGCTGGATGGCGGCCTCTGTTTCGTTGTCCACGGCGCTGGTGGCTTCATCGAGTACCAGAATGGGCGGGTCCTTCAGCAATGCCCGCGCCAGCGAGAGGCGTTGCCGCTGTCCTCCCGACAGACGAACACCGCGTTCACCTACCGGTGTATCCAGACCCTCCGGCAGGGCTTCGATGAAGGACCAGGCTTCCGCGGTTTTTGCGGCATCGATGATGTCGGCATCGGTGGCAGCCGGATTCCCGTAAGCCAGGTTTTCCCGGATCGTGCCCTCGAATAGATAGACATCCTGGCTCACCAGCCCGATCGAGCCGCGCAGGGAATTCAGGCTGAGGTCCCGAATGGGTTGGCCATCGATGCGGATTTCGCCGTTGCTCGGGTCGTAGAACCGGAGCAGCAACTTGATCAGGGTGGATTTGCCGGAGCCGGTAGCGCCCACCAGCGCAAGGGTGTTGCCCGCTGGCACGGTCAGGCTGATATCCCGGATACCGGCGCCGCTGGAGGGATAGTGAAAGCTTACTTTGTCCAGCTCAACGTTGCCTTTTACCGGTGCCTCGAGGGCCTTCCCGCCCTCATCACGAACGTGCACGGGTTCGGCCAGAAGGTCCAGAATCCGGCGTGTGCTTGCCATGGCACGCTCGAACAGGTCAATCACCTCGGCAAGGCCTGTCAGCGGCCAGAGCAGGCGCTGGGTCAGGAATACCAGCACGCCATAGGCACCCACGTTCAGGCTGCCCTCGAGGGCCATCATGCCGCCCACCGTAAAGGTGGCCAGGAAGCCGGCGAGGATAGCCATCCGGATGACAGGAATAAACGCGGAACTGATACGGATGGCTCGGCGATTGGCCTCTACGTAGGCTTCGCTGCTCTCCTTGAGTCGTTTGGCTTCCCGCTGTTCGGCGGTAAAGCTCTTGATGGTGGCAATGCCGCCCAGGTTGTTCGCCAGACGGCTGGACAGGTCGCCCACTTTTTCCCGAACGTCGGCATAAAGCGGCCCGGCTTTGCGCTGGAAATAGAAGGCGCCCCAGATAATCAGGGGAATGGGTGTGAAGGCCAGCAGTGCAATAAGCGGTGAGAGTACGAAGAAGACGGCGCCCACGGCAACGACGGTCACCAGAACCTGAATCATCGCGTTGGCGCCACCATCAAGGAAGCGCTCTAGCTGGTTGACGTCGTCGTTCATGGTGGCCACCAGCTGACCAGAGCTGCGGGCCTCGAAGAAGCTCATGTCGAGGCGCTGGGCATGCTCGTAGGCGTCCTGACGCAGATCCGATTGCAGTCGTTGGGCCAGATTGCGCCAGAGGATCTGGAACAGGTATTCGAACAGGGATTCACCGGCCCAGATAAAGAAGGTGAGTACCGCCAGAATGGTGATCTGTTCCTGAGCGGTTTCAAAGCCCAGGCCTGCCACAAAGCTTTCTTCCTGGTTGACGACCACATCAATGGCGACGCCGATCAGGATTTCAGGGGCAATATCGAACAGTTTGTTGATGATCGAGCAGGTTGTAGCGGCGATGATCTGCCGGCGATATCCCCGGGCGTATCTGAGTAGGCGAGCCAGGGCAGCAAAACTGCTGGTGGTTTTGTGGCTGTGTGAGGACATACTCCGCTTCTCTCCCGTGTATCAGGCAGGCCAGAGGTAAGCCTGCAAATAGTAAGGCGGGAAGGGTAGCGGATCTGTCTTGGTTTTAAAATAGAATCATTATCACCTGCGGGCGTTTCTTTGGAGCCAGCGGTCGAGTTTGTCAGCAAATTCCTTGCGGTCGGTCTGGCTGAACGGGGCTGGCCCGCCGGTGACCTGACCGGCGTTGCGCATTTCTTCCATGAAGTTTCGCATGGCCAGGCGCTGGCGGATGTTCTCTTTGGTGAAGGCCTGGCCGCGGGGGTTGAACACGTCGGCGCCTTTTTCGATGGCCTCTGCGGCCAGTGGTATGTCCTGGGTGATCACCAGGTCGCCCTCCTGAATCTGGTCCATGATTTCGTTGTCGGCGACATCGAAGCCATGGGGGACCTGGCGTCGCTTGATGTAGGGGCTTGGGGGAAGGTTGATGGCGTGGTTGGCGATGAAGGTGGTGTCGATTTGCCAGCGGGTGGCGGCGCGGCAGAGGATTTCCCGGATTGGGACGGGGCAGGCGTCGGCGTCGACCCAGATTGGCATGGTGGTTCCTTCTGTTTGCGTGGTTCTGTGCAGAGTTTACCTGTTGTTGATATGAGCCTGATAGATATTGCCCGCGTATCTCTCATAGGGCTGCGGACATTGGTGCTGGAGGCATTGGGAGCCCCCTTCCAAAAACCGCTACGAGCACGTCCATGTGCGCTTGTTTCAGGCCATCCTTGGCCTTCAACATTTTTGGAAGGGGGCTCCCAATGCCTCTATCGGGCATCTTCAGTTCATCCGCGACTCCTACAGCACGTTTGGATCTTTTGGGGAGGTAGCAACTATGTGTGTTCGATTTCTAATAACTGTCTTTCTGGCTGGGGCCCTGTGTTTCAGCGTTTCCGCTGCCGATAACAACGAAGAAGCCTGGGATGCCCTGCGAGAGGGACGAGCGGTTCTGATGCTCCGCCATGCCTTGGCGCCTGGAACCGGTGATCCGGGCAACTTTGATATCAACGATTGCAGCACCCAGCGGAATCTGAACGATACCGGTCGGGAACAGGCCCGGGCGTGGAAGCCGTTTCTGGCGGACCATGGGATTACCGAAGCGCGGGTCTTCAGCAGTCAGTGGTGTCGCTGTATGGATACCGCTACCGGAATGAACATGGGTGAGGTGACGGAGTGGCCGTCGTTGAATTCGTTTTTCCGGAATCGTGGTGACGGGCCGACTCAGACGCGGCAGACGATTACTCTGGTGAACCAGCTCGAAGAAGGCGCGCCGGTTATTCTTGTGTCCCATCAGGTGAACATCACGGGCCTGACCGGGATTTTCCCGTCGTCGAACGAGGGGGCTATTATCGCCTTGCCTTTGTCGGAAGATCCTACGGTGCTGGCGCGCGTCTCGCCCGGGCGTTGATGGTATAATGCTGCGCTCATTTAATTAACAGGAAATGATAATGTCGCAGCTTCCCCCATGCCCGCAGTGCAGTTCCGAGTACACCTATGAGGACGGCGTTCAACTGGTTTGTCCCGAGTGTGGGCATGAGTGGTCTGAGGCGGAGGCTGCGGCGGCAGACGCCGCGAAGATGATTCGCGACGCCAACGGCAATGAGCTTCAGGATGGTGATACGGTTACGGTCATTAAGGATCTTAAGGTAAAGGGCTCCAGTTCCGTGGTTAAAGTCGGCACCAAGGTAAAGAATATCCGCCTGGTGGACGGCGATCATGATATCGACTGCAAGATCGACGGGATTGGTGCCATGAAACTGAAGTCGGAATTCGTCAAGAAGGCCTGATTCCCAGCGTTGCGTCCGGGTTCTGTCTTTGTCTCCGTTGGTGATTCTCCGGATTATCTGCGGCTATTTGTCGCACTGAAAAACTTGGATGCATGGGACTGACTTTCTATTCTGTACCCCGACATCATCGACAAGGAATACCGGAAATGAAGTACTGCCTGAGTGTGTTTTTGCTGGCATTGGCTCTGGTGGCGCCTGCAGCCATGGCCCATGATTACAGCCAGGGTCCTGTGACGGTCGATCATCCCTGGAGCCGGCCCACACCGCCCGGTACCCCGATGGGAGTCGGATATATGAGTATCTCCAATAATGGCAGCAGTGATATCTCCCTGGTAGGTGCTGCGACCCCGCGGGCAGGCAACGTCTCGATTCATGAAACCAGCATGCACGATGGTGTGATGCGTATGGCGCCGGTAAAAGATGGGCTACCCATACCTGCGGGCACTACGGTTGAGTTGAAGCCCCACAGTTTTCACCTGATGCTGGAAAAACTGGAAAGCCCGTTGCGCGAGGGAGAGAGCATTCCGCTGACCCTGCGTTTTGAGGGTGCGCAAGAAATGCAGGTTGAGCTCAATGTTGAACCGCTGGATGGCGAGGTGATGAAGAAACAGAGTATGGACCACTCCGGCAAGGAAATGGACCACAGCGGGCACTGACGTATCTGCCCGGCTTGGTTCTGAAGACTACTGACCGGGCTACCACTCCTTGTCTTCGGCGCTTTCCTCAGCTTCGATCTCGGCCTTCCTGGCTTGAATCTTCTTCATTTTTTCATCGGAGATTTTCATGCTGTGTGCACTGTCACGCAGTATCAGCAGGCTGCCGACGATCAAGGCCAGGGCGAGAATTATGAAGACCCATCCTATGGCTGGCATGTCTACCTCCCTCAATTGATCCCGTTTACTACATAGTGGACCACGCGTTCATCTGTCACAACCGTCAGGCATCTTGCCAGAGGGTTGTCGGGTCCAGCCGGTAGTACCCTTGCAGTGCCGCATAAACCTCGGGCTGCTCGTGTTTGAGATGACTCGGTTGCTGGAAAAACGCCTCAGTCAGTACTGCAAAGAATTCGGCCGGTTCAGTGGCACCGTAGGGGTCAAGCCATGGCTTCTGGTGGTGATGCAGGGTGTGCCTGAGATGTTCGTAGGCGTGGGTCATCGACGTTTGCCAGTGCCTGGCCTGTTCACCGCTGAGGGGTGGCGCACCGTCCGCGGTGCCGTCGAGATAATCCAGCTGGTGGGCGAATTCATGGAGTATCACGTTGTGGCTGCTGTGCCGATTCCTGGCGGCTTCCTCACACTCTTTCCAGGCCAGAACCACCTGACCCCGGCTTGAAGCCTCGCCGGCACGTATTTCGTGGCTTTCGCTGACAACCAGTCCGTCGCTTTCAATGTCTCTGACATGATAGGCGTCGGGATAGACCAGAATGCTGCTTACCTCGTCAAAGTCCGAGTATGGGCGGGCAAGAATGAGCAGGCAGGCGTGGCCAGCAATGGTCACTCTAACCCTGTCGTCCACTTCAAAGCCGTCACAGCCATAGAATTCTTTTTCGGCGAGAAAAAGCTGTACCCGCTGCTCCAACGTCTGCTTCAGGGTTTCAGGAAGCTGCCGGTAAAGCGGCACGCTCTCCTCAAGATGATGGCGCCACGGGGCTGGAAAGGGGGCTCTCAGTTCCCTCTCTCTCCGCCAGGTACGGTAAAAAAAGAGGTAAAAAGTGGTGGCCGCGATCAGGGTCACTGCAAAGACTGCGAAAACAAGTGCTGCTGACATGGCGCTCCCGGCGAGCGTTAATGGGTTAGCCCTATCTTACAGAAAAACCCCATCTGCAAGGGGCGAGGTTGCGTATTGCTGGTTGTTCTCGAACGCAGGGGATGTAAAGCTGATTGGGCTGCACTCATCGTCAAGGAGGTTGATATGTCGGATAATTCCATTGTTGTGATCACCGGAGCAAACCGGGGCATTGGTCTGGAGCTTGCCCGGCTGTACGCAAGCCGCGGCTGTTCGGTGATCGGCGTGTGTCGGGAAGCTTCGCCGGAGCTGAAAGAGGTCGCGGCGCGGATCATTGACAGAGTTGATGTGACGACTGATGAGGGCGTGGCAAGACTCGTGGCTGGACTGGAAGGCGAGCACATCGACCTGCTGATCAATAATGCCGGTCTGCTTCAGGATGAGAAGCTGGGCAGCATCGACTTTGATTCCATTCGAACGCAGATGGAAATAAACGCCTATGCCCCGCTTAGGGTGGCTGAAGCGCTGGTTGACCAGATTCCCTCGGGAGGCAAAATCGCCAACATTACCAGCCGCATGGGCTCTATCGCAGACAATGACTCCGGCGGCCGCTACGGGTACCGCGCCTCCAAGGCAGCGCTCAATGCCTTCGGCAAGTCCCTGGCGATGGATCTGAAGCCCCGGGGTATCGCCGTGGCACAATTGCATCCGGGCTACGTTAAAACCCGCATGGTGAATTTTGGCGGGTTGATCACTCCCGAGGAATCGGCAAAGGGCCTGGCAGAACGCATTGATGGCCTGACCCTCGATAACACGGGGTCATTCTGGCATAGCAATGGCGAAGAACTGCCGTGGTAGATTAGCGGCTTACTTTAATTGGAAGGATTATTCAGATGAGTCTGGCAATTGCACTGCACGTTCTTTCCGCAGTGATCTGGGTTGGCGGCATGTTCTACGCCTACATGGCGATGCGCCCGGCCGTTGTTGAGGTTGTAGAAGCCTCCCAGCGTGGTCTTTTGTGGTCGAAAACTCTTGAGCGATTCTTTCGCTGGGTGTGGCTCTCGGTTGTTTTGCTCCTGGTCACCGGTTACTGGATGATTTTCAGTGTGTTTGGCGGTATGGCTGGTGCTGGCTGGCACATCCACGCCATGCAGACGCTCGGCCTCGTGATGATGCTGATCTACTTCCACGTGTATTTTGCGCCTTTCCGGCGGCTCAAGCAGGCGGTGGCAAACAAGGATCCCCAGGCTGGTGGTGTTCAGGTGCGAAAAATCCGTCGGCTGGTCGGCATCAATCTGATCCTCGGCCTGATTGTGGTCGCGATAGGGTCTGGCGGTCGGTACCTGTGACCGGCTGGGCGATGAGGGGCCGATATCATGTCTGATATTCGAAAGAGAGCCATTGCCGGCCTGAAAACCGGGGATTCGTTCACTCTGGTGCGCACCTTCACTGAAGAAGAGACTCTTTACTTCGGCGAGATCAGTCGCGATCAGAATCCGGTCCATTACAGCGATGAATTCGCGCAAGCGAAGAATCTGCAGGGAAAAATCTGCCATGGCCTGCTGGTTGGAGGAATGATCACGGAAGTGGGCGGGCAGATCGGCTGGCTGGCGTCCGGCATGAATTTTCGCTTCCGCCGGCCGGTGTATTTTGGCGATACCATCACCTGTGTGTTCACCATCACCGAGGTGGATGAGCGTAATCGGGCCCGGGCCGAAGCGATTCTCTCGAATCAACACGGAGAGCCGGTCATCGAAGCCTGGTTGACGGGTGTTCTTCCGGGGCCCAGGGAACAGCAGGTGATGTCAGCAATGATCAGCGAAGAGAAAACCGCCTCTGCTGGCTGACCAGCGCCGGCCGAGGCCTCAGTCCTCCTCGGCGTCCCTCATGCGTTCCTGTCGCTCCCATTCTTCCTCTTTTGCCGCATCGATGATTTCCATCAGTTCGTCAACGTTGGCAGCGGTATCATCGTGCTGGAAGCAGCCGGTGAGCTTGCTGTCCGGGTGCAGGTCGCCTGACTCGTAGAGCGCCCAGATCTCCTTGCCGTAATCGGTATTCAAAAGTTCCGGCGCGAATCGGCCAAAATACCGGCGCATATTCTCCACATCGCGCTCCAGCATGCGCTCCGCGTTATTATTCCCGGCTGCATTGACTGCCTGGGGGAGATCAATGATGACTGGTCCGTTGGCATCGATCAGAACGTTGAATTCCGAGAGATCCCCATGGATAAGACCGGCACTCAACATGCGGACGACCTCGCGGATAATCTGGCCGTGGAAGTCGCGGGCCTGTTCCGGGGAGAGCGTAACATCATCCAGCCTGGGCGCGGCCCGGCCATCTTCATCCGTCACCAGCTCCATCAGCAGTACACCGTCCACGAAGCCCAGTGGCTCGGGAACCCGGACGCCGGCCGCGGCTAGCTGGTAGAGGGCGTCTACCTCGGCGTTAAGCCAGGCACCTTCCTGCTCCTTCTGGCCGTACCTGGTTTTCTTACTCATGGCACGGGCCCGTCGGCTGTTCCGGACCTTTCGACCTTCCTGGTACTCCACCGCCTGCTTGAAGCTTCGCTTGGCGGCTTCCTTGAAAACCTTGGCGCAGCGGGTCTGATTGCCACAGCGCACCACATAAACCTGCGCTTCCTTACCGCTCATCAGCTGGTAGAGCACCTCATCCACCATGCCGTCATCCACAAGCGGTTGTAATCTCTTCGGCACTTTCATAAAACCTTTCAGGCGGAAAGTGAGTCGGCCAGCCGCGTTGATTGATCTGGAACAAGGCTGGATCTGGGCAGGGCAGGGACAATGACTGCTACGGAGCATAGCTTACATGAAAATCTTTTTCCTGATCCTGTTGATTGTGCTGGTCGCGACTGCCTTGGCCCTCTGGTTCTGGCGCCAGACCGACCACGCTTCGGATCATGCCGCCATGGCCAGGTTGGCGGCTCTGCAACCAACTGCACCAGAGCGCTTTGATGTTTCTCTTCTGGAGGGACTGCCGGAGCCTGCCCAGCGCTATTTCCGGTACACCATTCAGCCTGGTACACCTCTGTATACCGTGGCGCGGATATCGATGACCGGGAAGTTTGGCATGGGCAATCGGGAGTCGCCCGACTACATGGATATGCAGGCCTCACAGGTTCTGGCCATGCCCGAAGGCTTTGTGTGGAAGATGGGTGCCAGCCGTGGCGCCCTGAGGGTTTCTGGCTCAGACACCGAAAAGTGGACGCGGTTCTGGCTGATGGGTTTGTTGCCAGTGGCCAGGATGGGCGGTGATGCGGATCACACCCGTTCGGCTTTCGGTCGCTATGTGGCAGAGTCGGTATTCTGGACACCCGCAGCCCTGCTGCCGGGCCAGGGGGTCAAGTGGGAGCTTGTTGATGTCAATACGGCGCGCGTGATTGTCCGTCATAACGGTATGGAGCAGGCCGTGGATGTTGTGGTGGCCGAGGACGGCCGGCCGCTCCAGGTGAATTTTGACAGGTGGACCAACGCGAATTCGGAAAAAGTCCATCGCTTGCAGCCCTTTGGCGGCTACCTGTCAGAGTTTCGGGAGTTTGACGGGTTTCATTTACCGACCCGGGTGGAAGCCGGGAACTTCTTCGCCACGGAAAATTATTTTCCTTTCTTCATTGCAAGCGTAGCGGACATCGAATTTCCGAAGCATGACGCAATCGGGCACCCGGAATAGGGCCCCGGATGCCCCGCTATCTTTAACGAACAACAAATACCGAAATATCACTGTGTTTGACGATATTGGCGCCGTTCGAGTGGAGAATGTGTAGCCGGTCGCCAATTCCCGGAGGATGTGAGGCCATCACCACCAGGTCAGTGCCGGTTGTTTTGATCGCCTCAAGCAACTTGTCATCAAGCTCTACGGCCGTATCAGCAGATTCAATCACCATGCTGTCGGTGTCGATCCCATGGGATTTCCCCTGCTCTTCCGCGAACACACTCAGCTTCTCGGCAAGCTCTTTCGGGTTATGGGCAGCCGCTCCCGGGGTGCTGTTTGTCACGCTTACGTAGCACAGGGTGGCGTTGTAGTGTTTGGCAATATCAATGGAGGTATTGAGCGCCTTGACCATTTTATCGGTATGGGCGAGGTCGACCGGAACGAGTATCTTGCTGTACATACGAGTTCTCCTTTTCCGCCTGAGATGCAGAACCTTGGTCTTCTGTCCTGAACCCAGATTGGCAGTACCCTTTCAGGTATGTCAAAAAAAGCCCGGTGAAGTTCACCGGGCTTTTGCGGTCTAAGGTGCCTGGTTACCGTTACACCAGGTTGTAAAGAAACACCACGGCGATACCCGCAGGCGTCAGGTATCGAAGAATGAACATGAATGCCCTGTAGCTGCTTCCCTGCAGACCAATATCGGCCGGCAGGCCTTCACGTTTCATTGCCCATCCGGCAAACAGGGCAATGGCCAGCCCGCCGAGTGGCATCATCAGGTTGGAGACCAGGAAATCGAGCAGGTCGAACACCGTCTTGCCCTCGAAGAACGGGATGAAGCCGAGCGGATGCACGCTATCCCAGACGTTGAACGACAGCACGGTACCGATACCGATAAACCAGATCGCGAGGCCACCACCAAGCGCGCTTTTCGCCCGGCTGACGCCTTTGTGTTCCTCCAGCCACTCCACCACCGGCTCCAACATGGAAATGGCCGACGTGATGGCTGCTACCAGTAGCAGTGCGAAGAAAATGGTGCCGAACAGGGCACCGCCACTCATCTGGCCAAACGCCAATGGCAGGGTTACAAAAATCAGGCCGGGGCCGGCGCCAGGTTCCAGGCCATTGGCAAACACCAGCGGGAAGATGGCGAGTCCCGCAAGAAGGGCGACGCTGGTGTCCAGAACGGCAATGGTCATGGCGGTTCTGGCAATATTCACCGTCTTTGGCAGGTAAGAGCCGTAGGCCATCAGAACACCAATGCCGATGCTCAGGGTGAATGCTGCGTGACCCAGGGCGGTCAGAACACCAGCGGTGGTGAGCTTGCTGAAGTCCGGCGAGAACATGAAACTCACGGCCCGGCCAAAGCTGCCGCTGTTCATGGCGTAGATCACCATCGCAATCAGCAGCACGAACAGCAATGGCATAAGCATGTTCACGGCTTTCTCAAGCCCGGAGCGAATGCCCCGACCGACGATAAACACGACGATGGCCATGAACACGGAATGCCACATCAGCAGTTCCCAGGGATTGGCCAGCAACCCGCCGAACTGGCCGCCAATGGCCTCGGCATCGGCACCGGTGAACAGTCCGGTTGCAGCCTTGCCGATATAGACCAGCGCCCAGCCGCCAATTACGGCGTAAAAAGACAGCACCAGGAACGAGGCAATAACGCCATTCCAGCCGATCGCCCTCCAGCCTCTGGCGGTGCCTTCGGTTTTGGTCAGGGTGCGCATGGTCGCTACAGGGCTCTGTCCGCCCCGGCGGCCAATCATGGTCTCGGCAATCAGAACCGGCACGCCGATCAGGAAGATGCAGGCCAGGTAGATCAGAACGAAGGCGCCGCCGCCGTTCTCTCCGGTAATGTATGGAAACTTCCAGATGTTCCCGAGGCCTACCGCCGAGCCGGCAGCGGCCAGGATAAAAGCCATCCGTGAAGACCAGAGGTTGTTGGCCTGCTGGTGTGGTTGGGTACTCTCACTCATTCTTTTCTCCGGCTAATTGTTTTTGTCGGATTGATGGTTATTGTCTCAACAGTAATTACTTGCCGAGCACCTCGCTCAGTGCTGAAGCGACTTGTGGCAAAACGCGGCCATTCAGGCCGGCGACATTCACGCGGCTGCTGTCGAGCATGTAGATGCCATGCTCCTTGCGTAATTCGCTAACCTGCTCGGGGCTGATACCGAGGAACGAGAACATGCCCCGCTGACGGGCGATGAAACTGAAGTCTCCCACCGGCGCGAATGCGTCAGCAAAGGCGTGGCGCAGGTGCAGGATGCGCTCGCACATGCCGTCAAGCTCCTGCTGCCACCGGGATCGCAGGCCGTCATCGCCGAGGATGGTCTCCACAATCGCGGCACCATGGGCGGGCGGCATCGAATAGTGGGACCGGATAACGCTGAGCAGTTGACTGGTGGCAGCTGCGTTCACCGATGCTGTTCCCGAAATCAATGCGAGAGCGCCGGTGCGCTCCCGATAAAGTCCAAAGTTTTTGGAGCACGACGCTGCTACCAGCATTTCCGGTACCGCACTGGCCAGATGCCGCAGGCCCGCCGCATCTGCATCCAGGCCCTCGCCAAGGCCCTGATAGGCCATATCCACAAAGGGCAACAGGCCCTTACGCTGGATCAGGCTGGTCACTTCCTGCCACTGGGCCAAGCTCAGGTCGGCGCCAGACGGGTTGTGGCAGCAACCGTGTAGCAGCACCACATCGCCCGCGTCGGCCTCTTCCAGGGTTTCCAGCATGGCGCCGAAGTCTACCTGCAGCGTCTGTGGATTGAGGTAGGGATATTCGCGAATGGTCATGCCAGCGCCACCCAGCAGGGGGAGGTGGTTGGCCCAGGTGGGCGTGCTGACCCAGACTTTTGTATCCGCCTTGCACAGGCGAAGGAATTCGGCGGCCATGCGCAATGCGCCGCAGCCACCCGGCGTCTGTATTACCGATACACGGCCGTCCCGGATCAGCGGGCTGTCGCTGCCCAGAATCAACTCCGCCATGGCACTGTTAAAGCCGGCAGAACCGGCAGGCCCCACGTAGCTCTTGGTGGTTTCTCCCTCAAGCAGGCGACGTTCTGCTTCATGCACGGCGGCCATGATGGGCGTATTGCCGGCATCATCCTTGTAGACTCCGATGCCCAGATCTACCTTGTCCGGCCGGGTGTCCTCGCGGAAGGTCTGCATCAGTTTCAGGATCGGATCCTGGGGCAGGGGCTGGAGCGCTTCAAACATGGTTTGCCTCCTTGTCGGCCTGTTGCGTGCGGATCAGCGTCGGGCGACCGGTGTCGAGAGCCTTGATCAGCTGTGTCTGTTTTTCACGGATGCTCTCTGCAGCTTGTTCCCTGACAGGACCGTAGCCCCGGACATCAGCGGGCAGTTCTGCCAGTTGCAGGAAGGTTTCGTAGTTGCTGGCATTGAGTTCACGGCAAATTCGCGCAACCAGGTTCTGGTAGTCCTTCAGCATGGCGCGATCAAGCTTGCGGTCTGCGGAGTAGCTGAACGGGTCCACTGCGGTTCCTCGCAGGCCGCGAAGTTTGGCCAGAAGTCGGAAAGCCCGGAACATCCAGGGGCCGAAACGGCGCTTTTTCGGGCGACCCTGGGCATCGGTTTCACCGCTGAGCAGTGGCGGGGCGAGGTGGAAATGAACCTTGTAATCCCCTTCGAAGGTTTCCTTGACCTCTTTCATGAAGTCGGTTTCGGCAAACAGTCGGGCCACTTCGTACTCATCCTTGTAGGCCATGAACCGATACAGCTGTTGGGCCACTGCGCGGGTCAGCAGAAGATTGGTTTCACCGAGGGCTTCCTCGGCCTTGCGGACTCCGGCAACGGCGTCCCGGTATTGGTCGGCCCAGCGCTGGTTCTGGTAGTTGATCAGATGCTTGTGACGGGTGTTGATCAGCTCGTCCAGGGTTGGTTCGGGCTTAACCTCGACCACCTGGGCGTTGTTGTCGTCCAGCAGATCGGTGACAGCGCTCGGATCCACGGCTGCCAGACGGCCCCAGCCGAAGGCTTCCTTGTTCCTGTCGATGGCGACGCCATTGAGTTCGATGGCTTTCATCAGAGCCGCCTCTGACAGGGGCAGCAGGCCTTTCTGCCAGGCAAAACCGAGCATCATCACGTTGGAGAACACGGTGTCGCCCATCAGTTTTTCAGCGATACCGTTGGCGTCCAGCTGGTCGAAGTGATCCTCGCCCACGGCGTTCTTCAGTAGCCCAAGGCGCTTGTCGGCCTTCATATCGGCGTCGCGGAAGAGCACGTAGTCGGCAGTCGGCAGTTCCGCCTCGTTCGCGACAATCCGTGTGTGGTTTGGCCGGAGCACGCTCAGGGCCTTCTGGGAAGACGCTACGACCAGATCGCAGGCGATGACCGCATCGGCCTGGCCATTGCTGATCCGCACCTGATGGAGCTTGTCCGGGGAAGGTGCCATGCGCACGTAGCTCAGTACCGTCCCGCCTTTCTGGGCGAAGCCCATGAAATCCAGTACCGAGGCACCGCGGGATTCCAAATGGGCGGCCATGGTGATCAGCTGTCCCACGGTTACCACGCCCGTGCCGCCGACACCGCCCACGAGCAGATCGTAGGAGCCGCTCATCTCCGGTAATTTTGGAGCTGGAATGTCAGCCAACTTGCGGGTGAGCACGGAGCCGGTATCCACACCCCGGGATTTGCGTAGCTGCCCGCCTTCAATGGTAACGAAGCTGGGGCAGAAGCCGTTGACGCAGGAGAAGTCCTTGTTGCACGAGGACTGGTCGATCTTCCGCTTGCGCCCCAGTTCCGTCTTGCGGGGTACAACCGATAGGCAGTTGGACTGTACCGAGCAGTCGCCACAGCCTTCGCACACATGGTGGTTGATAAAGGCCCGCTTGGCCGGATCCGGGAACTGGTTGCGCTTGCGCCGGCGGCGCTTCTCGGCAGCACAGGTCTGGTCGTAGATCAGCACGGTGCAACCAGGGATGTCGCGCAATTCACGCTGCACCTGGTCGAGCTCGGATCGATCGTGGAAGGTGACATCCTTGGGGAACAGATCATGATGGTCATCGTACTTCTCCGGCTCATCGCTAAGCACGACAACCCGCTTTACCCCTTCTGCTGCCATTTGCTGGGCAATCCTGTCGACGGTGATCTGCCCGTCCACGGGCTGACCGCCGGTCATGGCCACGGCGTCGTTGAACAGGATCTTGTAGGTAATGTTGATGCCGGCGGCCACCGCCTGGCGAATCGCCATGGAACCGGAGTGGAAGTAGGTGCCTTCACCCAGGTTCTGGAAAACGTGGGGGTTGCCGGTATAGCGGCTCTTGCCAATCCAGTTGACGCCTTCGCCACCCATCTGGATGAGGGATTCGGTGTTTCTGCCCATCCAGGATGCCATGAAGTGGCAGCCGATGCCGGCCAGGGCCTTGCTCCCCTCCGGCACCTTTGTGGATGTATTGTGGGGGCAGCCGGAGCAGAAATAGGGCATACGCTTGACGCCGCCCGGATCCTGGGCGTTGGTCATGGCACTGATTTCAGCCATCTGTTCACTGACGTCCACCGAGAAAAAGCGACCGAGTCGGGCGGCCAGGAAGCTGGCAACCAGTTTTGGGCTCAGCTCGCCAACGTACGGGATCAGCGGTCTGCCCAGTTCGTCCTGCTTGCCGGTGATCAGAACCTCGCCGGGGCGGTCCGGCTCGGACATGTATTCCTTGATCTGGCTCTCAATAATGCCGCGCTTTTCCTCGATCACCAGGACTTCTTCTTTGCCGTGAACGAAATCCAGGATGCCGCGACGCTCGAGGGGCCAGACCATGCCAACCTTGTAGATATCCAGCCCCATGTCCCGGGCCTTGTCTTCATCAATGCCCAGCAGATCCAGGGCTTCAAGCAGGTCCAGATGGCTCTTGCCGGTAGTGACAATGCCGAAGCGGGCTTGTTTGTTATTGAACAGGCAACGGTCGATGCGGTTAGCCCGGGCAAAGGCCTGAACGGCCGCAAGCTTATGCTCGATCCGGGTTTCCAGCTGGGGGCCGGGCAGATCCGGCCAACGGTAATGCAAACCGCTTTCCGGGGCGGTGAAGTCATCCGGCGTGATGAAATCCGGTTCCGGCGGGATTTCCACAGACGCCGCGCTTTCCACGGTTTCCGAGATCGCCTTGAAGCCGACCCAGCAGCCGCTGTATCGGGACAGGGCATAACCCCAGAGGCCAAACTCCAGGTACTCGGCGATGTTGGCGGGGTTGATGGTTGGCATGAAGAAGCTCATGAACGCCACATCGGACTGATGGGGCATGGACGACGACACGCACCCGTGGTCGTCACCCGCCACGACCAGCACACCGCCATGAGGCGAAGAACCATAGGTGGTGCCGTGTTTCAGGGCATCGCCGGCCCGATCGACGCCCGGGCCCTTGCCATACCAGAGGCCGAAAACCCCATCCACCTGCCGGTCTTCATCGGTCTCCACCTGCTGGGTCCCCAGCATGATCGTAGCGGCGAGATCCTCGTTGATGGCGGGAACAAAATCGATCCTGTTCTCGTCCAGCAGGCCCTTGGCCTGCCAGAGCGCCTGATCGACGGCACCGAGGGGGGAGCCCCGGTAGCCACTGACCATGCCTGCGGTGTTCAATCCCTGTTTTCGATCCAGGGCGGCCTGCATCAGGGGAATTCGAACCAGGGCCTGCGTGCCGGTCAGGAAAACCCGGCCGGATTCCCGCAAGTAACGGTCTTCGAGTTTGTAATTGTCGAGTTGGGGGGTATCGGCGGACATGGCGCCCTCCTTTTTGTGCGTTTTATGACCAAAATTCTAGAGGGAAGTCCGCAAAAGGTGCTTGCTTATTGGGTGAGGGTTTTGAGAGTTTGCGAAAGGTTCTTTGATAAATGACAATAAAGAGAAAGAACCTTTGATTAAAATCAGGTGTTACCAAATGAAACAGGTGGAATTGGACAAGTTGGACCGGAAAATCCTCTCGGCACTGCAGCAGGATGGGCGCATCAGTAACCAGTTGCTGGCAGAGCAGGTGGGGTTGTCACCGGCCGCTTGCTGGCGCCGCGTGCGGACACTTGAGGAAAGCGGCGTGATTCAGGGGTACAGCGCCAGAGTGGATCCGGAGCGTATTGGTCAGGGCCTGTGCGTACTGGTCAATTTGTCACTGCAGCGGCATAACATCGATAGCACCGCGGAGATCGAGCAGCAGGTGAGCAGTTACCCGGAGGTGCTTCAGTGTTTTGCGGTGACCGGGAATGCCGACTTTGTACTCAGGGTCATCGTGCCGGACATGGCCAGTTATGATCGGTTCCTGAACGAAAAGATCTTCACCCTGCAGGGCATTGCCCAGGTGAATTCAAACTTTGCCTTGCGGGAGATAAAGAACACCGAAACGATACCGGTGGAAGGGATGCAGTAGGTTTGGTTGGGAGCAATAACGAAAAAAGGCAGCCTCGGCTGCCTTTTTTTTAACGTGTCGTCTGCTATTTGCAGAGCATCTCTTTATAGATTAAAGAGCGACTACGTTTTCCGCCTGGGGACCTTTTTGGCCCTGGGTAACGGTGAACTCGACCTGCTGGCCTTCAGCCAGAGTCTTGAAACCGCCGCCCTGAATGGCGCTGTAGTGAACGAAAACGTCCGGGCCGCCTTCGCGAGTAATAAAACCAAAACCTTTTGCTTCGTTGAAAAACTTAACGTTGCCGGTAACTGTAGACATAGTATTCTTTCCTGATTTCAATCATTTAGTGTGCCGTCAGATCATCATTTTTGATGATTGCTCGGCGGTATGCGGGAAACAAAAAACTGGCGGGATCAAAAACAGGACAAGCTACTTATTACAGCTGAGCGGTCTTATTGATGAAATGCTTTGCTCAATCTTTCCAACGAGCCCCACTGTACTCCTGCCAATGTGAAAAGCAAAGCTATTTCTTGTAGGCATAAACCGGGTTAGTAGAAGTCCCGGTACCAAGGCTGTCCAGCCTGCGCGGTTTGGCAATGGCAAAGCCCTGGGCGTAGTCCACCTGGATCTCCTTGAGGGTGTCCATGATTTCCATGTCTTCCACATATTCTGCAATGGTCTGGAGATCGAGGAAATGGCACAGCTCATTGATCGACCTCACCATGGCGTAGTTGGTCAGGTTGGTGGCCATGTCCCGCACGAAAATGCCGTCGATTTTCACGAAGTCCACAGGCAGTTTCTGAAGGTAGGCGTAGGAAGATAGCCCGGTGCCAAAGTCGTCCAGCGCGAACCGACAGTTCAGGCGCTTCATTTCACGCATGAAATCCGAGGCAAAGTGGAGGTTGGCGACGGCCGAGGTCTCGGTCACTTCGAAGCACAGCTTGTGCGCCAGTTCCTGGTGGGCCCGGAGGTTTGACTCCAGCCCGAGCATGAAGCTGTCATCGCTCAGTGAGGAGCCTGACAGGTTGACGTTCAGGGTGGCAATCCTGTCGAGCGACTCGGGGTTGTTACGCATCCACGCCAACACTTCGGAAATGACCCACAGATCAACCCGGGTACTGCGCTTGAATTGTTCGGCCGCCTCAATGTAACCCTGGGGCGAAATCTCATTGCCCGAGCTGTCTTTCAGGCCCAGCAGGAGTTCATACATTTTGCCTTCGCCGGTTTCAGGGGCGAGTGCAACGATAGGCTGTGCCCGGAGGTAGAGGCTGCCGTCGCGGATGGTCCGGTCGATTTCCGTAACCCACTGAGGCGTGCCAAGCTTTGAGGGGTCCCTCTGTCCTTTCGCCAGTTCAATCCGGTTTCCTCCCAGTTTCTTGGCCGCCTTGAGCGATAGGCTCGCCTGGTTGAGAAGATCGCCGGGGGAGTGAGCGGCACCAGTAACCGGTCGAATACTGATACTGACCGTTGCCTTGTATTCCGCCGGCCCATGCTGGAAAACCTGCTGCTCGAAGTTTCGCCGCAGGGATTCTGCGAAATCCAGGCAGTCCTCCGTGCTGATGTTATTGATGAGCACGGCAAACTCATTACCGCTGATTCGGCCAACGTAGGATTCCGGGAACTTGGCACCGCACGCTCTTCGTAGCAGTTCGGCGACATCTCGCAACAGGGCATCGCCGGCTTCCGCACCATAGGAGGCGTTGATGACGCTGAACTCGTCTATATCCAGGATCATAAGAGCGGAATCACTCTCGTCCGGCGACGAGGGTGCCGCGCTGATCAGCCTTGATACCTGTTTTTCGAAGTCGTGGCGGTGCATGCAGCCTGTCAGGGCATCGTGGGTGGCCTGAAAATTCAGCTTCCGGTACACGTCCTCAACAATGCTGAACAGGCTTTGGTCAAGGAACGGGATGTCGCCATCTTCAACCAGCCAGGCTTCGCCCTCGGCGAGTTTCTGGACAAACTCCGGGAATCCATAACTGACTTCACTCATACCTTTGGGCGAGAGAAAAACGAACCGGAGTGAATCCTCGCCACCCCAGACCAGGCGCATGCGGCGGGTCTCCCCGTTTTCAAACCAGGCTTCAACCCAATCGCCGACGGCAATGTCCTTTGCCCTGGAAACCCAACGGCTGTCTTCGAGCTCCGGGGGCAGCGTCAATGGTGCCTCATCGGCGTCGCCGTATTCCTCCACCCAGGTGGTCTCTGCTTCCATAGTGCCCTGCAGGATTTCGGATAGCTCGTCTATGGCGGGCCGGGTTCGGGAGATGTCACCGGTGGTTTTGAGTTCCCGCTCAATGAATTGCAGCATGACACTGCTTTCAAGTTCCCGTTCAAATGCCAGCTCACCAGAGGTGCCGGCTGGAGACAGCCAGGCCTGGAGCTGGGCTACGACATCAACAAGTTCCTCACAGTGTCGGCTCTCCGGGCCTTCCCGCAACATTGTCAGGACGATCAGTTGCTCCCAGCCCGCCTGAAGCAGTCGAATCAGCGTTTTTGGAACCTGCCTGCCGCCGAGGAGTTCATTCAGTCGTTGCCGGGCTTCCTTGCGAGTTTTGCGCAGGCGCTCTTTGCCCTCCAGGGTTTTGGCCAGCCGTTCCGAGTTTCGGATAAATGACTGGTCCTGTCGCTCAACCAGCTGTTTCAGGCGTTGGCCCAGACTTTCCAGCAGGTCTGGATCCGATACCTCGATTTCCGTCAGCTCCTCGACAATGTCGGCAACCGTCGCTTCCAGTTTTTTGCTCGATGCCCTCTCCGCAAGGCAGATGTGCATCAGGTTATTGATTATGTCCCGGGCGGGGTGATCGTCGGTATTCAGAAAGTCCGGTGTTTCGACCAGCGTTTCAAACACCGGCAGCCGAAGTTTCTGCAGTTGGTGGCGAAGCGAACCCGAGAGTCCTTCGTTTGTTTCCAGCGGTGCAAACAACCGGTCCACCAGGTTGGCCTTTTCCACGGCTGTCCGGTCGAGAGCGCTGGCCAGTTCGGCGTCCGAGTCGGCCAGTTCGCGCAGCAAACCTGCCATATTCGGTTCATCTTCGTGCAACCGGTTCAGGAGTTCGCGGCGCCTGGAACGCAGGTTTTCCGAGAGCTTCGGATTGGGTTCCTCCCAGTCTGCGGGTTCAGAAGAGGGGCTTGCTTCAAGCGCCATCAACTGGAACAGGGAACGGCCAGCCGATGGCATCCCTGACATTGAGTGCCCGGTGGCGCCGGCTTCCGCCGGCTTGTCCGATGTGCCCTTGTCCGTTGTTTCACCCGGAGAACCTGTGTCCTCCTGGGCGTATTCCCTGAGCGACCAGTTCGCCGGCAACTCGGTGATGTCCAGGGCTTCCAGTCCTGCCCGGCGGCAATCATTGATCAGGGAGCGGATGGCTGCGGGCCACACCCTGCCCAGAGCGCTCTCCCAGGCCCGGTAGATGGTCAGGCGGTGCTCCCGCGCAATACCCAGGTGGTCGACCATGTATTGCAGGCACACGCACAGTGCGCGAGGCGTTAGCGGGTTGTTGTCGTCGTTGACGTCCTGACGGAAGATCTGGTTGAGGAACTGGTTGAGCAAAAAGGTCGCGCCGGAGTTTGCCTTACTTATGCCCGTGGCGATGGCCTGCAAATCCAGCCAGTCTTCGAACTCGTGCTGTTGCAGCAGATGCAATTCTTTGGCGTTGTTGCCGAATTCGGGAGCTGGTTCAAGGGTTGTCTGGTTGGCCTGAAACTGCGCCTGAAAATCCTGGAGCATCCGCTGCTGTCGGCTCTGGAAGATGAAGCGCATATCCTTGAGTCGGGTGATTTCACGAAGCTCGGCCGCTTGTTCCAGATCGGCTTCAATGCCTTCGAACGTGCCCTCCATGAATTCCGGAAGCAACTGTTCCAGAAGTCGCCGGCAATGCTGGTGATAAAGTTGTTTCAGCGCGGGCGCCGGCGCGGGGTCCGCCAGTTTGCTCTTGCCCGTGTGCTGCACCAGAAGATCAACTTCGCGTTCGAGGTCCGGGGTGATGCCCTGGAGTTCGAGCGAAATACTATCGCCCCGGCCGCTGCGAACCGCTCCCCGAAAATGGAGATGTTGCTTGTCATGATCATGATCGAGGAAAACGTGCAGATCCGCCTGGGCGGAGGCAGACGATGACAGTTGATCAAGCACAGCGGGTGAGGAGAAATGCTTCAGGCCGAGGCGGAGTTCTTTGCTGTCCAGAGTCACGCTGTCGATGATACAGCCACAAGGAATGAGGCCGGGAGTGACGACGACCGCATCCTTGCTGAGACTGGACTGTTTTGCGTTAAACCGGGCCATTGACCGCCTTCCTGAGCAGTGAAAAGTGAATTGTTGTTCAGATTATCCCCGATTGCAGTGTAATTTGAACTTCGCCGAACGCAAAGGTGAATCTACAAAAGCGACACATCAATTTGCTGACGGCCCAGGAGCCACGCCCTCATTATAGACGCTCGGAAGGTCTCAGTATCAGATCCCTGCTAAGCTCATAGCAGGCAAAGTCGTTTGCCAGATACAGGTTCCCTCTATAGATGCCCCTGGCTTCGGATTCGATCTCACCAATGTGTGGATAGGCGTTCGGGTTGAGCTGGTAGCGGGAGCTGAAATGGGTCAACACAAGATGCGGAACACCGGCGGCCTCAGCGAAACGGGCTACCTGGGCCGCGGAGCTGTGTTGTGGCCAGGGGCCGACCCGGTCCGAGACCTCCTGCGTGTAAGTTGCCTCGTGAATCACAACCTGGACATTCGTGCTTGCTTCGAGAAGCAGGTCAGGTTGGTCATTGTCACCGGCAACAATCACTTTACGTGGTTTTCTGGCAATTTGGGTGTAGTCGTCGCAATGGGCCAGGCGGCCATCTTCCAGAACCACATCGTGGCCCTGTTGCAGTCGGCCCCAGGCCGGGCCGGCCTCAATACCGTCAGCTTCAAGCTTGTCACGCAGCAGCTGGCGTTCGAGGTTCTTTTCAGTGAACACAAACGCCCGGCAGGATACGCGATGGGAGAGGGGAACTGCCGTAACCGACAACGCTTCGTCTTCCCAGTGGAAGCTTTCTGCCTCGGAATCAACAAATCGTATTTCAAAACTGAGGCTGGAGTCACTGTTGCCCAGCGCTGCCTCAACGAAGGTTTTTACCGGACGGGGCGCGATCAGGTAGAGCGGGGCGGTTCGGCCCAGCATGGAGGCGCTTGTGAGCAGCCCCGGCAGCCCGAATGTGTGGTCGCCGTGAATGTGGGTGATAAATATGGCCTGCAGTTGCATCACCGAATGATGCGTTCGCAACAACTGGTGCTGGGTGCCTTCCCCGCAGTCAATCAGGTACCAGTGTTTGGGGCCTCCATGACTCAATGCCAGGCCGGTTACATTGCGAGCTTTCGTGGGTGTTCCGGCTGACGTGCCGAGGAAGGTGAATTCCATACCAGGCCTTTTCGGGTTAACGTGTCGTCTCTCTGTCCGCCATAATACGAAGGTAGCAGAATAGAGAAACCATTATTCGCGGTGATCGCTTAAGAGCCGGTTTTCGGAATACATAATAAGGAGTGCTGTCTTGTCTGAGTTGTCCAGTTACGAGAGTTTTTCGATTGAGGTCAAAGACCATATCGCCCATGTCCAGTTCAACCGCCCTGAGGCGCTGAACACCATGAACAAGGCGTTCTGGCTCGAGTTGCCCCGTTGCATGCAGGATATTGAAGCCAACACCGACGCTCGCGTGATTGTCATCTCTTCCACCGGCAAACACTTTTCGGCCGGCATGGACCTGGGTGTGTTCAGCGATCCCAAGGCGGTGCCCATGAATGGGGACCCTGGCCGTATGGCGGAAAACCTGCGCAGGGTCGTACTGCAGTTGCAGGATACGCTGACCTCCCTGGAAAAAATCCGCCTGCCGGTACTGGCGGCCATCCATGGTGGTTGCATTGGCGGAGCTCTTGATCTGGTTTGTGCGGCGGACAGCCGTTATTGCACGGAAGATGCCTACTTCACAATCAAGGAAACCGAGCTGGGCATGACCGCCGACGTTGGCACGCTTCAGCGCCTGCCCAAACTGATGCCCGAGGGTGTAGTCCGGGAACTGGCGTACACCGGGCGCAAATTCTCCGCTGCTGAAGCCCGGAATCTCGGCTTTGTAAACGCCTTATACCCTGATCAGGAAACCATGCTGGAAGCGGTCATGGGCATTGCCGGTCAGATTGCCGCGAACTCACCACTGGCGGTGACTGGTTGCAAGGAAATGCTTAATTACAGCCGCGATCACAGTGTGGAAGACAGCCTGAAGTACATGGCCACCTGGCAGGCGGGCATGTTCCGTCCGACGGACATGATGAAATCCTTCCAGGCGAAAGCCCAGAAGCAGGCGCCCCAGTACGATGCGCTGTTTCCGGTGAAGCCGCTGTTCGATCAGTAAATGGCGCTTGGTAAAGGGCGAAAATCCGGTATTTCCCCCAATGCTGCGCTGCTGTTCCAGGGCGGCATTGGGGTCGTAGGGTTGGTGGCCATTCTGGTATTCGGGATTCCGGTGCTGCTTATCGGCCCGGGGTTCTGGCCAAGCCTGATTTACGGCACATTGGGTGCCGTTGCGACTTACGGCTTGCTGCTTCTGCTGACGCGCGTGCCACGCCTGTTTCCGGAGAATCTTGAACGCCAGATGCAGGGGCTGTATGACTTTGCCTCCAGTTATTCTCCGTTGGTGTTGGTCTTGCTGTCCCTATTGGCCGGCGTTGGTGAAGAGCTGTTGTTTCGCGGCGCAATCCAGGGCTGGCTGATGGCGCATACGGATCCGGTGACTGCGGTGTTGGCGGCGTCTGTGCTGTTCGGGCTGGTGCACTACGTATCGTTCACCTACTTTCTGGTAGCAACCGGGCTCGGTTTGATACTGGGCGCGGCCTATGAGCTATCAGAGAGCCTGGCGCTGGTTATGATCTGGCATGCCGTTTACGACATGATCGCGCTCTATTGTCTGCTCCGGTTTCCGCGCTGGTTTGGTGTAAAAGATTGTCGAGCCCGCCGCAAACCGGCCTCATGAATAGTCGACATCTTCCCGACCGGCACTCTTGCGCGCCTCAAAGTTGGACAGCTCAACGTTGATCGCATTGGTTGAGATCTGGATTTCATACAGTGAGTACAACAGCGAGAGAGACAGCAGTACGAGGCTGGCGCCAAACGCCACTACGCCCGGCAGTTCCGCGCCCAGGAACAGCAGGAACATGGAGACGGTACACAGGAAGAAACTGAGGACCCCGAATGCCTGCATGCGTTTGGTCAGCACAATCCGTTTGCGCAGCATGCTGATCTGCCTGGCGATGAGCGCGTGATCTTCCTCGGTGTCCATCTGCTTGAGCTGGCGTATGAGCTGCGCGAGCACCAGAAAACGGTTGGTGTAAGCGAGCAATAGCAACGAAATGGCAGGGAAGAGCAGGGCAGGTGTTGTCAGATCCAATCTCGTGTCCTTTTCTGTGGCGGGGTGTGAGCTGGTCTACCAGCTTCCGGAGTTCAGCCGTTGGATTGTTTTGACCGGCCGGTTGTAAAGATACACCCAGGCCGGCCCGTGGCGGGTGTCCATGGTCCGACGGATATACAGACTGCTCTGCGGGCGTTCAGGAAAGAAGTCTTCCAACTCGTCCAAAATCTTCAGCGTGGAATCGTTCACTTCATAGATTTCCACGCGAACGCCCGTGGAAGGTTCCTCTACAGCGCCTGGGTAGGGGCCCAGATGATACAGGCTCAGCTTCGGCATCCAGTCGGTTCCAACAAACCGCTCGCCTCGCAGAATATGGCTGTTGTTTCGGCCTCGCTTCAATGTGCCGTAAACCGCTACACGGTGCTTGAATCTGATTGGTGCTCCTCCTTTGTTCATGCACTTGAATTGAGTATGGCAGCAGAGCGCAGGGCAGAAGTCAGTCGGTCCATCACGCCGCCACCGTGGCGCCAGAAGTGCCAGTATAGCCGTACTTCCAGGGTTTGTTCAGGCGCAATGCTTACCAGCCGTCCCGCAGCAATTTCCGGGCGAGCCTGCATTTCCGGAATCATGCCGTAGCCCATGCCGGCCAGCGCAAGGTTCACAAAACCTTCCGAGGAAGGACAGAGGTGGTGGGGGAAGGTGCCGTGATAGCCGCACTGGGCCAGAAACCTGTGTTGCAGCTGGTCATTTGGCCCAAAAACGATGGCCGGGGCATTCTGCAGGCTGGCCTCACTGAGTCCGTTCCCGAAATATCGGTCAACATACTCCGGCGTTGCCAGGGGCATGTAGATCATGGTGCCAATTGGCACGCATCGCGCACCGGCAACTGGCTGGGGGCTGCTGCACAGGCAGGCCGCCACATCCCCCTCGCGCATTCGGCGAAGGCCGATGTCCTGGTCCTCTACCACGAGATCCAGTAGCAGGGTTTCGTCCGCGCAGAAACTGCCTACGGCGGCCGCCCACCAGGTGGCCAGGCTGTCGGCATTCAGTGCAATGCGGAGTCTGGCGGTGGGTTCCGAGAGCGCCGGAATGGATTTGGTCAGGTCTCTTTCCAGCAGTTGCACCTGCTGAACGTGATTGAGCAGGCGCTGCCCGGCCGGTGTCGCTTTGAGTACCGGACTACGGACCAGAACCGGTTGCCCCAGCCGGATTTCAAGTGTCCGAATGCGTTGGGAAACGGCCGACTGGCTCAGCCCAAGCGCCAGACCGGCGCGCTCGAACCCCCCGCACTCAACAACCGTCGCCAGCGCTTCCAGCAGTTTGTAGTCAATCATAAGGAAAACTGATGCAGCATAATGAGTATGAATTTCCAGTATAGATGTAAACCGGTAACCTTGCGCCATTGAGTGAGGAGAAACCAACGTGCTTGAGAGTTACCTGACCGGATTGATCGTGTGTGGCGGCATTATCGTGGCGATTGGCGCGCAGAACGCCTATTTGCTGAGCCAGGCAATTCGCCGGGAACACCACTGGTGGTCAGCCGGCTTGTGCATGGTGGCGGATGTCACGCTTTTCACGCTGGGTATGTTCGGCATCAGTGCTGCCCTGATGGCCATGCCGGAGGCCCTTGAGATTCTCCGCTGGCTGGGGGTGGCGTTCCTTGGCTGGCTTGCAATCCAGTCATTTGTTCGCGCCAGCCGCGGCAGGGCAGCCCTGGAAGCGGGTGAGGTGACCAAGCGAAGCCTGAAGGCCGTCGTGTTCACGACCCTGGCGGTCACACTGCTCAACCCTCAGGTTTACCTGGATACGCTGCTTCTGATTCCGGCTGTCGGCGCCCAGCAGGAAGACGCGACTACCTTCGTGGCTGGTGCGAGTAGCGCCTCGATTCTCTGGTTCGGCCTGCTGGCCTGGGGTGGCTCGGCGCTGGCCCCGATTCTCGCGCGTCCGCTGGCCTGGCGCATTATTGACGGTGTCATCGGCGTTATGATGGCTGCTATCGCCCTGCACCTCACGTTCAGTGGTCTTTAATATCGGTGGTCTTTAATATTCAAACGGTCGTATGAATTTCTTGCATCAGCGCACGACACAGCGGAAGATAGCGTGCTACTGAGTTTGCAGTCATTTTTACCACCGAGGATATGTGATGAACTCCACCTTACGTCGCTGGCTTGCCAGTGCAGGGGCCATGCGCCGCATGCTGTCCACGTTTGCTCCCTATCTCGGAGCAGGCATTCGCGTTACCGATATTGCCGATGACTTCAGCTCGGCAACGGTGGAGATGGGTCAGCACTGGTACAACACCAACTACGTCGGCACCCACTTCGGCGGCTCTCTCTACAGCATGGTTGATCCCATGTACATGCTGCTACTGATGCGTAGGCTGGGGAACGACTACATCGTGTGGGACAAATCCGCGAGCATCGATTTTATTCGCCCCGGTAAAGGCACGGTGATGGCCCGGTTTGAGCTGACCGATGAGCGTGTTGACGAGATCCGGGCCGCAACGGCAAACGGAGACAAAATGCTGCCCGAGTGGGACGTGGATATTGTTGATGAATCCGGTGAGCTGGTCGCGCGCGTGCACAAAGTACTCTACGTGCGTCGCAAAAATCGTTGAAGCGGGCTGGTCAGCCCGGCTCAGTCGAAGCGCCGCGCCTCGGTCAGGCGACCTTTCCAGTAATAACCGCTGATTGAAGACTGGATGACGCCGGCAGACGTGGAGGCGTGGATAAACCGGTCTCCGCCCATGTAGATGCCTGCGTGCTGCTCCTTGCCGCCAATCTGGAAGAACACCACGTCGCCCGGCTGGATCTCTCCAGGATGAACTACATCGCCACTGGCCAGCATTTGGCCGGTTGTCCTGGGCAACTGTTTGCCGAGGCCTTCCTGATAGGCGGTAAGAATAAATCCAGAGCAATCGAAGCCATTAGAAGAGGTGCCGCCGTATTCGTAGGGGGTTCCCCTGTAGCGCTCGAACACCTGCCAGAGCTTTTGTGCCTTGTCGGAACCGGACGCCTCAACAGGCAACGGCTGTGCCGGCGTAGATGAGGACGGCTTGATATTTCCGCTGCTGGCGCAGCCGCCAAGTACAAGCGCCATGACTGCCAGAGCGAAAAGGTTTTGCAGGGAATTGCGCATGCTCAATCCTGTATCGGTGTCCGCAGCCTACACTCTAAGCCTCGGGCCGCCTGATGTCAGGTTACGGTTCGTGAGATTTTGTTGGTCTCCTGGTTGATTCGGGAGGCCGCGAAGCCGGATCACGAACCTCCGGACAATCAGCTTTCCCGGATCAGGTCCGGCCTGTCATGCCTCGGGTTATTGACCTCCTGGGACACGGGAACGGCTTTCAGGTGCTCCGGGTCCAGGCGGTGGGTTACTGACCGTATCCGGGTGCGATCACTGATTTCCGGGTTCAGCCAGTCCCTCAGACAGCCGGGGTGGAGTACCACTGGTTGGCGATCATGAATGTGTTTCAGGCTCTCGCTGGCGGGCTCGGTAATAATGGCGCAGGCGGTGGTTTCGTCGCCCTCCCTCGGTGTCCAGAGACCGGCAAAGAAAATGGCCGGATTCTCCCCGGTGTCCGATGGCGTGATGTAGTAAGGCGTCTTGCCCTGTTCACTCTGCTGCCATTCGTACCAGCCATTGGCAGGAATCAGGCAGCGGTGGTGGGCAAAGGCGTCCCGGAAGTACTTCGAGGTAGCCGCTGTTTCTGCCCGGGCATTGATCGGGGCGGGTGCCTTTTCATCTGCCCAGGACGGGCGAAAGCCCCAATGGGAGTGCGCCATGATCAGGCTACCGTTCATGCTCATGCGGATCATGGGAATGCCAGTACCGGGCGGAATGTTGTAGCTGGGATTAAAGCGCCCGTCCACTTCCATACCTTCGGGAAAAAACTCGAGGATCAGCGTATCCGGAGGTGTATAAAACGTGAATCGTCCGCACATGGTGTCGGCTGCTTCCTGTCCCGGGTTTAATGGGGAGCGGTCCTCATGGGAGCCCGCTGGTTCGTATTTTGTTAACCTTAGCAGATGCTAAAACTATCCAACGCTGTTGAAATTGGCGACTGGGAGATCGAAATCACCCAGATCCGCGCCCAGGGTGCCGGTGGCCAGAACGTGAACAAAGTGGCCTCCGCCGTGCACTTGCGCTTTGATATCCCACACTCTTCCTTGCCGCCTTTCTATAAGGAGCGGCTGATGTCGCTCAATGATCAGCGAATCAGCAAAGAGGGTGTGCTGATCATCAAGGCGCAATCCTTCCGGACCCTGGAACTGAACAAGGAAGATGCACTGGAGCGGCTCAAAGAGCTGATTCTTGAGGCGGTAAAGCCCCGCAAGGCTCGCCGACCCACCAAACCGACCCGCGCTGCCCAGCGCAAGCGGGTGGATCGTAAAACCCAGCGAGGTAAAACCAAGGCCCTGCGGGGCAAGGTGTCGGTCTAGCCAGTTCCCGACCGACTGTTCAAAGTCAGGCCGAAGCCTGGCTCAGGTCGCCAGACTCAACCTCTGCCAGAAAGGCCCGGATATCCTCGAAGGCCTCTTCGGCTTCCGGAAGCAGTGGCACGAAGATCTGCCACACATGCACCATGCCCGGCCAGGTGTGGAGCGCGACCGGAGAGCCGGCAGCCTTTGCCCTGGCGGCATAGCGACGGGCATTGTCCAGCAACATCTCGGTGTCGCTGGCCTGTATCAGTGTTGGTGGCAGGTCCCTCAGGTCCCCGCGCAGTGGCGAGGCAACAGGGCTTGTCGGTGAGACCCGGAATGCCGCCAAGGTGGCCCACCAGATCACTGGCAGGGGGATTTTCGACAAGCCGCCGAACACAGGCCCGAGCAGGGGATCGGTACCAATGTTGTTGCGGTTGCTCGGCGCCGTCAGGGTCAGATCGGTGGAAGGCGAAAAAGCGATTGCGGCGTCGGCCTGTCGCAGGCCATTGTCACGAATCCACGCAATGAGCCCCAGGGTATGACTGCCGCCGGCCGAATCCCCGGCGATCAACATGAAGTCTGAAGGCTCGTCACCGTCCGGCCCGTGCTTCAGCAGCCAGGAGTAGGCATCCCGGCAATCCCGGACACCGTCCATGAAACGGTTCTCAGGCATCAGCCGATAATCCACGGCAAAAACAGCGGCACCAGTGATCGCCGACAGCCTGTCCGTAATCGCCCGATGGCTTCTGGGGCTGCCGGCAGCCCAGGCACCCCCATGGATGTACAGAACTCGCCGCCGCGTATCGCAACCCGGGGCCAGGACCCACTCTCCCCTGGGCGATGCGTTGAAACGAAACTCGGAAGCCAGTTCCAGCCCTTCACTCAGGCCATCCATGTGCTTGCGGAGCGCCATCAGTCTTGCCTTGCCCCGAAGTCCCCGGGAGGACTCGCCCATCTCCCGGATGCGCCCCAGTACCTCGCGATTTGCCGGGCTTGGTTTGCCCTCCCGAACTGGAGGATTGTCTCCGTCCAGATGCGACAGATCCTCAAGCCGGAACAGCAGAAACGTTGCGGCAACAATGAATACGATGACGGCAAGAATAATCCAGAGCATGTTCGATCCGTACGTTATTGGCCCCTCATTGCGGGGCGAACTATCCTTTAGATAATACTCGCAGATTTGTCCCGGTTCTGCCCGGAACGGTCACAGAAGGAGTCGCGTGTTGCAAATTGCCTATCGGGCCAAAGACATAACCGAAGCCCACATCGTGGCAGGTCTGTTGGAAGCCAACGGTATTGAGGCTTATGTGGGCGGCCACTATCTCCAGGGGGCAATGGGCGAGATCGGTGCCGCAGGTTTCAGTAATGTCCATGTCGATGACGAGGATCTCTACCGGGCACGACAACTGGTGTCAGAGTATGAACAGACTTCCGGTGGCAGTGTCAGCCGCGCGGTCAGCGACGATGAGGATCGCCCCGACCACTACGCCCGCTGGTTTCTGTTGGCCCTGGCCATCATCGCTCTCATCCTGCTGCAGATCTACTGACTGATCGGTCTGGGGTCACCGGGCGTAGCCCTACCCACACTTCCCAAGCAACAGGAGAAAAAGCTTATGGCAGATCAACCTGTAATGCTGATTACCGGCGCGTCGTCAGGCATCGGCGCGGAAACAGCGCGAGCGGCCGCGAAACAGGGCTATCGGCTGGTTCTGGCCGCGCGCTCTGAAGACAAACTGAAAGGCCTGCAGCAGGAGCTGGGTGGCGAGGAAAAGGTGTTGACGGTCCAATGCGACGTCCAGAGCGGTGATGACCAGAAAAACATGGTCGACCAGGCCCTGAAAACCTTTGGCCGTATTGATGCGGTGTTCGCCAATGCCGGCCGGGGCGGTGAGCCGGGCGGATTCAGTGGCGCTGATCCTGAGGTCTGGAAGGACATGATCCTCACCAATATCTACGGTGTCGGGCTCACGCTTCAGCACTGCATGCCAGCACTCAGGGAGAGCAAGGGCCACTTGCTGCTTACCGGCTCTGCGGCAGGCCGAACCACCATCCCCGGTTCCATGTACAGTGCGACCAAATGGGCGGTTTCCGCCATTGGATATGGTGTTCGTGAGGAGCTTCGTGGCTCCGGTATCCGCGTTACCCTGATTGAGCCAGGCATGGTAGACACGCCTTTCTTCGATGAACGTCCTGGCCACGCACTGAAGCCGGAAGACATTGCCAATGCGGTCATGTATGCCGTGGCGCAACCGGCACATGTGGATGTCAACGAAATTCTTGTCCGGCCCACGCCGAAGGTTGAGTAAGTCGGCGGATCAGCCAAAAAGGAGGTTGTTTTGAGCCAAACAGATCGCGTCGCATTGGTAACGGGCGGCGCTCGGGGCATCGGCCGGGGCATCGTGCTTCACCTGGCCGGTGCCGGTTGGAAAGTGGCGTTCTGTGATACCGACAAGGCCGTGGGTGAGCGATTGGCCGCCAGTGCCGAGCACCAACTGCGCTTTCTGCCAGGCGATGTGGCCTCGGAAACCGATGTGAAGCACATCCTTGCCGAAACCCTTCGCTGGGGCGGCCGCCTGGACGCCGTTATCAACAACGCCGGAATCGCCAATCCGGAGACCGGACCGGTGGAGGAGCTGAGCCTTGAACAGTGGCAGCGTCGTCTGGATGTGAACCTGACCGGGCCGTTCCTGGTCACCAAACACTCGGTACCGCACCTTCGAAAAACGAAAGGCGCTATCGTAAACATGGCCTCGACAAGGGCGCTTCAATCCGAGCCAGACACCGAGGCGTACGCTGCCACCAAGGGAGGCATTGTGGCGCTGACCCATGCCCTAGCCGTGAGCCTGGGGCCGGATGTCCGGGTTAACTGTATCAGTCCGGGCTGGATCGATACCCGGGCCTGGCAGGGGGACTCAGAAGAGGTTGAACCGCTCTCCGAAACCGATCACTTGCAACATCCGGCGGGCAGAGTAGGGCAGCCCGGTGATATCGCCTCATTGGCGGCTTACCTGATATCGCCCGAAGCTTCGTTTATCACCGGTCAGAACTTCGTGGCAGATGGCGGCATGGTACGCAAGATGATCTACGAGGAATAAGGAATTGCCACGGATCTTCTTCGGCCTGGAGCTCCCCTCCGAAATCAAGGAGCGGTTGCTGAACGTCAGGGTCTCGGTGCCGGGCGCCAAATGGCAGAGTGCCGAACAATTGCATATCACACTGCTGTTCCTGGGTGGGGTGGAAGAGAGCCGTCTGGAAGCCGTGGTTGATTCTGCCCGTGCAATTCGACCAACCCCTTTCGAGCTGGAAGTCTCAGGCCTGGGCTGTTTCGGCCAGTCGCGGAGGCCGCGGAACCTGTGGGCCGGCGTTCAGCCGGAAGCGCCGGTGGCCGACATCCACGAGGCGCTTGGGCAGCGAATGGAGAAGCTCGGGTTTGAGGCGGAGCGCCGGTCCTTTCTTCCGCATATTACCCTGGCCAGATTCAAGCGACAGCCGGGCTCTGTTGAGCGCCTGCTGGCCGAACAGGGTGCATCCGTGTTCGGGCAATTTGCGGTAACCGAGTTCGCCCTGTTCGATAGCAAACCGGGCCCGGCAGGGTCTGAGTATCGTGTCATCGAACGCTTCCCGCTGAGTGGGCCCGGGTAACGGATTTAGCTTGACGAAAAGCCGTTGCTCCACCAAAGATGAGGGCAAATCAACGCCTTTGCTGAGGTGTCTATGTGTCCCCCGTTTTCCGATCCTGATCAGCGCCTGTATGTCCGCAATGCCACGCTGGCGGATATTCCCGGCATCATCCAGCTCAGCCGTCGGGTTTATGAAGGCACAGGCATGTACGGCTACACCAAGGGGCCGCTGACCGGGCAGATCAATACCTTTCCTGACGGGCAGTTTGTCGCCATGCTTGGGGATACTGTAGTCGGCTACTGTGCCACGTTCCGGATCGCCGAGGAGATCGCCCTGGCCGCTCACGACTGGACGTCCATAACCGGCAATGGCTATGCCTCAAGGCATGATCCGGAAGGCGACTGGCTCTACGGAATGGAAGTCTGTGTTGATCCGGAATGCCGTGGCTACCGCATCGGTGAGCGGCTCTACAACGAGCGCAAGCAGTTATGCCAGACGCTGGGGTTGCAGGGTGTGGTCTTCGCCGGGAGATTGCCGAGTCTGCGCCAGCGCCTCAAGAAGTTCACCAGTGTCGAAGAGTACGTCGAAGCGATTCGGAGAAAGGAACAGAAGGATCCGGTGCTGTCCTTCCAGCTTCATCAGGGGTTCGAGGTGCACGGCATCATTCCGCATTACCTGGACGCCGATCACGACTCCATGGGCTATGGCATTCACCTGGTCTGGCGCAATCCAAAAGTACCCCAATCCGAGAAAAACGGGCGCAGGAAACGCTATGGTCAGCGCATGCGCGATACCGTGCGAATCGGCACGGTTCAGTACCAGCAACGCCCGGTAGCGTCGTTCGATGAATTCAGTGAGATTGTCCGGTATTTCGTGGACGTTGTTTCCACCTACAAAGGCGACTTTGTCGTGTTTCCGGAGCTGTTCACCCTGCAGCTTCTGTCCATTGAGGCCCGCAAGGGCAGCCCCGCCGAGACCTTTGCCGCCGTTACTCATTACGCCGAGCGCTACCGCGAACTGATGCGCGATCTGGCGTTGCGCTACAACATCAATATTGTGGCCGGCTCCACCCCGGTCCGTGAGGAAGACGGCACCATCCGGAACATGGCGTACGTGTTTCTCAGGGATGGCCAGGTGTTCAGCCAGCCCAAGATCCATCCGACGCCCAACGAGGCCTTTTGGTGGAACGTGCAGGGCGGTAACCGGGTCAGCGCCATCGAGACCGACTGTGGCACCATTGGCGTGCTGATTTGCTATGACGCGGAGTTTCCGGAGTTGACCCGGCATCTGGTGGATCAGGGCGTGCATATTATCTTTGTGCCCTTCTGTACCGACGAACGGCAAAGCTATTTGCGGGTGCGCTACTGCTGTCAGGCCAGGGCCGTTGAAAACCAGGTTTACGTGGTGTTGTCCGGCAACGTGGGCAACCTGCCGAACGTGCCGAACATGGAAATCCAGTACGGCCAGAGTTGCATCCTGACACCCTGCGACTTTCCGTTTGCCCGGGATGGCATTGCCGCTGACACCGAACCCAACGTGGAAACCGTCGCTTTTGCCGATCTGCGCCCGGAAGTGCTGATCACCGCCCGCAACAGTGGTACCGTGAAAAACCTTCAGGACCGCCGGCACGATCTTTACAGCGTGACCTGGCGCGGTGAGTGAACCGGATCGACAGGAGTGTCGTTTTGCCCGATAAAGGGTCCGTACAGTCCAGACGCATCGGACGTCGGCTTTTCTGGATCGGTGGCCCGGCACTGCTCGCCTGGCCCCTGGCAGTCGCAGGCTGGTCTTTTGCCATTGATCAGGGCTCGATAGGCATGGCGTTGCCGGATATCCGGTCTGGTGGTTGGGAAGTCACCGGAAGCCAGGCGGATATCAGACCCTCTGTAACGGCCGATAGTGATTCTGCGATTATCGAATTTGCTCCTTCCTCGCTGATTATCACGGAATATCTCGCCTATACAGGGGCGGAGCAGCCGTTGAAGTTCAACACTCTGCGCACAGACCTCAGCAATTCCACCGTTACCTTGGACTATGGCGCGTCAGGGTCCTGGGCAGACCGCATTGCGATTGATGGCGATATCGCCGTTTCTGCCACCCGTGTTGAGCATCCGATCCTGTTGCCGCAGGCATGGAACTTCGAGGGAAGGGCAGAAGGTCGCCTTTCCGAACTCCGCGTCCAGGGAACCTTGGTTTCTGACTCTGGTTTCTCCGCCGATCTCGACGTTCAGCTTGACCCCGATGGCGGCGTTTCGGTTGCTATCGAGTCTGTTATCGACGGTAAACAGGGCGTTCGGGCCCTGGCAGGCACTCTGTCTGGCTGGCCGGATCTTCTGACCGTCGATTCCGGCAATGCCCGCCTTCGGATGGCAGTTTCCACCGGCAGGGGCGGTGAGCTTGAAGCCAGTGGGATCGCGGATTTGCAGGATGTCGGGGGTGTGTATAACCGCACGGCCGTGTCCGGACTCTCAGGCCGGGTGCGGGTATCTCTTGAGAATTCGCAGGTGGCGGGCAGTTTCAGGGACCTGGCCGTTGGTGAGATCAATGCCGGCATCCCCGTCAGCTCGGTTCGGTTCTCGGCGAACTACAACGCCCCGATGACGGAACTGCTGGCCGGAACTCTGGAGGTTCAGCAGGCCAGAGCCCGGTTCCTTGAAGGTACGCTCAGAGTTCCTCCTGCGGTGTACGAGTTGGCAGGTGGCTCTGGCCGTATCCCCGTTGAGGTTGAGGATATCTCCCTGAGCCGTCTGATGGCGGTGTATCCAGCGGAGGGGTTGTCCGGAAGCGGGCAGCTTCGTGGAAGAATCCCTCTGGGTATCAGTGGCGACGGGGTGCAGGTGAGTGCAGGAACAGTGTCAGCCATAGACCCGGGTGGCCGTTTGCAGCTGCCGGCGGACAAGCTTCAGGCAATGCTGGGTGGCAATCAGGCCATGGATGTTGTGGTTCAGGCGTTGCAAAACTTTCACTATTCAGTGCTTAACAGCACGATAGACTACGATGAACAGGGTAAGTTGACGCTGGGCCTACGACTTGAAGGTAAAAACCCGGAGCTCAGGGGCGGGCAGCCAGTCGTGCTCAATGTCAATCTTGAGGAAGACATTCCGGCGCTGCTGACCAGTCTTCAGTTGAGTGGCCGGGTGAATGAAGCCGTTACCAGACGTGTCCGGGAGTTGCTGCAGGAATCCGGTGAGGAGACAGCACCATGAGAAAGCCCTTGCGGCCGGAAAGGCCGCCATTTGCGAGAATACTGATGACAGCGATGCTGCCAATGGCCATGGCGGCCTGCACACCCACAGTGCAGATGGCGGCACCCAAAGAGCCGATTACGGTCAACCTGAACGTGAAAATCCAGCACGAAATCTACGTGAAAGTGGATAAGGAAGTGGATGACCTGTTCAGCGAACAGGGTCTGTTCTGACTGTACGCGGAAAGTTTGAGGGGTTAACGATGAAACGATTGATGCAGATGTTTGCGCTGGTTCTGGCGTTCGGTATCAGCGCCTCCGTTCTTGCCATGGGGCTGGACGAAGCCAAGCAGAAACTGGAATCGGTCAAGCAACAGGGGCTGGTTGGAGAAACGCCAACGGGTTATCTGGAGGTGGTGCGCGCCGAAGGGCAGGCCAGCGAAGTGGTGGAAGCCATCAATAGCGCCCGCCGGGATGAGTACAAGCGGATCGCTGAGAAACACAACATTCCCGTCACCCAGGTGGAGACCGTTGCCGGTAAGAAGGCCATCGAGAAAACACCGGCCGGACAGTACGTGCAAATGGGCGGCAAGTGGGTGAAAAAGTAGCCCGACATGGCCAGGTACAAGCCCTGGTTACCGTTTAACGCTCTTCTGCCTTGGTTTGCCGCCTTTGGGCCGTTTACCGGAGGTGGGTCTTTTGCCAGGCGTGGGTTTTCCTTTCGGGCCTGGTCGCCGAGCGCCGCCGGGCTTGCCCGGTGCTGATGAAGATCCAGGCTTTCGATTGGTCTGTGGTTTGGTCTTCGCCCCGGGCTTCTTTTTTGCAGGCTTGCCAGAGTTGGGCGGCGCCTCTGACGACGAATCCCGTATGGCATCGAACAGCCCGGCCAGTTCTTTCTCGGTCAGGTCCCGCCATTGGCCCACCGCGAGCCCTTTCAGACTGACGTTCATGATCCGGATACGTTCGAGTTTGGTAACCTCGTAACCAAAATACTCACACATCCGGCGAATCTGGCGGTTAAGGCCCTGAACCAGGATGATCCGGAAGACAAATCGTGACTCCCGCGACACCTTGCACTTTTTCGTCATGGTTCCGAGGATCGGCACACCATTGGCCATACCCTCCACGAATTCCCGGGTGACGGGCTTGTCGACGGTAACCAGGTATTCCTTTTCGTGGTTGTTGCCCGCCCGCAGGATCTTGTTGACCAGGTCGCCGTTGCTGGTCATGAAGATCAGGCCCTGGGAGTCCTTGTCCAGGCGTCCGATCGGGAAGATGCGTTCGCTGTGACCCACAAAGCGCTGGATATTGTGTTTCTCCGCGCTGTCCGTGGTACTGACAATCCCTACCGGTTTGTTCAGTGCAATGAACACGAGATCTTCTTCAGCCCGTGGCTCGATCACCTGGCCGTTCACCTTGACCGTGTCACCCGGAAGCACCTGGTCGCCGACGGTCGCCCGTTTGCCGTTGATGTAAACATTGCCTTGCTCGATGTATCGGTCAGCCTCCCGGCGGGAGCACATACCGCTTTCGCTGATGTATTTGTTGAGCCGGGTGGAATTGCCAGAGGTCATCGGGAGTCCGGTTGCCAGTGAGAATGTCGGGCATCATATCAGTCTGGAACACCGGTCGCAGCAGGGCTGGTTCTTTCTAACCGTCTCTGCCATTCTTGGCGGCGCCCTCAACCAATCAAACAAAAAAGACCATCATGGAAAAGACACGCATCACTATTGTTGCCGTTACCTGTATTGCCCTGTTCTTCCTGACCAACTACCTGTTCCGGTATCTGATCGGATTTACCGGGTTGTTGGCTTCATTGGTCATTGCGGCCCTGATTGCCGTCTACATGAGCTTCTCGGTGGCCCGGACCCTCGAGCGTTTGCCAATGCCGGAGGAGCGCTCACGGGCGCTATGGATTTATGGCGGTTTTCTCGGAGCCCTGTTCGTCGCTTTCGGCGCCTGGATGTTCCTGGATGCCGGGATGGATGCGGTCACCCTTGCCACCCTGTTTGTTCACTATTTGCCCTATCCGGCTCTCGCGCATGCGCTGCTATCGGATAAGGCCGTCGGGATGTTCCTGAAGAAGGATCGTCCTGGGGGATAAGGTGTTACAATATAACGTTTCGATTCTTCAAGGAGTGCCTCCGACGCCATGGCTCAACCTATTCCCACCAGTCTGATACTTGGTTTACTCGGTGTCGGTAAAACCACCGCCATTCTGGATTTGCTGAAAAACAAACCGGAAAACGAGGTCTGGGCCGTTCTGGTCAACGAATTCGGCGAGGTGGGCATTGATGGCGCCATGCTGCAAACCGAGGGCGCCTTCATCAAGGAAATACCCGGTGGCTGCATGTGCTGCGTGGCCGGCCTGCCGATGCAGATCGGGCTCAACCAGCTGATCCACAAGGCCAAGCCGGATCGGCTGCTGATCGAGCCCACCGGATTAGGGCACCCCTCCCAGATTCTGGATACCCTGACCAGCGAACACTACCAGGATGTGCTGTCGATGGGGCCGGTGATCTGCTTTGTGGACCCTCGCAGGCTCGAGGAGCCGAAAGTGCTGGGCAATGTCCAGTTCCGGGATCAGGTGGCTGCGGCAGATATTCTTGTCGCCAACAAGACTGATCTTTGCACTCCCGAACAACTGGCCCATTTCGATAACTGGGCGGCTCAGCTGGAGCCGGCCAAGCGGGCGATTCACCACACACGGTTCGGACAGCTTGCGCCGGGATGGCTGGACGGCCAGTCCGATGCCCTGCCAGTGACCAATCCGGACGCTCACCATCACCACCATCACAAGAACTCAGCGCCGGCCCCCGCTATTGATGACGAACCCTGGCAGCAGATCACCAATCAGGGGCAGGGGCACTTCAGTGTTGGCTGGCGGATTCATCCGAAACTGATCCTGGACGAGAACGCATTGCTGGTGATGGCCATGGACTCGGCGTTTGTGCGCTTCAAGGCGGTCGTTCACACAGTCGATGGCTGGCGGGCTATCAATGTTGTGGATGGTGCTCTGACCGTTATTCAGGGTGAACCGCAGGCCTATAGCCGGGCGGAAATAATCGCGTCTGATCAGATTGATGCCCGGGAACTTGATGCCCGCATGCGGGCGGCCGCAGGTCTGGATCCGAGGTGAACGAGTGAGCCTTTGTCCGGTATGTGAGCGGGGCAGTCTCTTGAAGTTCCGGGTGGTAAATACCCAGCGTTACCTTCGATGCAATGTCTGCCAGGCCACGGTGATGGATGCGTCCTGCCGGCTATCGCCCGAGCAGGAACGGGACATCTATCAGCTCCATGACAATGACCCGTCTGATGCGGGTTACCGGAAATTTCTCTCAAAACTGACGGAACCTCTTCTTGAGCGACTGCCACCGGGCGCCAGCGGCCTGGATTTCGGCTGTGGTCCAGGCCCGGCTCTGGCGCAGATGCTTGAGGCGGAAGGTATGGACGTCAGTCTCTACGATCCCTACTTTTATTCATCGACGTCCGTCCTTGATCAAACCTACGATTTCATCACCTGCACCGAGGTGGTCGAACATCTCTATGCGCCGGCTGCCGTCTTCAGGGATCTGGACCGGATGCTCAGGCCTGGTGGCTGGCTGGGCGTGATGACCTGCTTCCAGACCGACGATGACCGGTTCGACAACTGGCACTATCGCCGCGACCCGACCCATGTGGTTTTCTACCGGGAATTCACCTTCAAGCTGCTGGCCAACCGGTTTGGTTGGCATCTGGAGATACCGAGAAAGGATGTGGCGCTGTTCCGGAAGCCAGCCTAGGGCCTTTTTTGCGAGCACTCCGGTAGTGCAGGACAGTGTTCTGCGGATTTGGCATCGTCATGGCTCAGCAATTCCGACTGACCAAAACGATCCGGTGCCAGAGACGCAGCACACCGCGCAGCCTGCTTTGCTGTCCCCGAACAGCCGCTTTCCTGCAATGCGAAAGCAAGGTTGTTCCAGCCCTCGGCGAACTCCGGAAAACGTGTTGCCGCGCGCAGGAAATGGCCCCTTGCCTCATCCCGGCGGCCCAGTTTCCAGGCCAGGTTGCCTCTGGCCATGGTGGCCGTCGGTTGGTCTGGCCAGGTGATTTCGGCCGTCTCATAGGCGATGCCAGCGGCGGTGGTTCGCCCGGTTGTTTCAAGGTCATGGGCGGATTGCAGAAAACGAAGTGGTTTTGCGGTCGCAGGCACTCGGTCCGGCGGCAGAATGGTCACGGCCCAGTTGTCCGCCCGCCCCCAGGTGTGGCTGAAAACCTCCAGATCTATGGCCTCCCGCTTGCGGGTATCGGTATGGAGGATCAGGTCTCGCTCCTCCGAGTCGTAGCCCATGACAACTGCAAAGTGCCATTGGGGCCACCAGTCGAATCTCAGATTCTGCATCACCAGCACCGGGTTGCCCGAGTCGATTTCGACCAGCAGGCTCTCAAGCTCTCCATCCAGCGGGTAAACCAGCATGCCGTGCGCCCGCGCGGCGGCCACCATCTCGACCTGAAGGGACCCTTCGCGACCGGGGATGTAGACGAGTTCTTTAAGGATGTCGGGGTCGGTGTGAAGTCCATGGCTATTGAGCATCATTGCCAGGGACGCCGGCCCGCACTGATACTTCTCCTGCGGGTAGAAAGGCACATCGTCCAGAGTAACCCGATCGGGCCTTGAGAGCTGGTCGTCTTTAGGTGACGGCCATTCTGGCGTGCTCGCACAGCCAGCCAGCAGGCTGACCGTCAAAAACACGGTCAGCCCGCCGGAAATGGCTTTCAGTCTGGAGAACAGGACTGTCACTGCCCGCTGCTAGCGGATGCAGTTCACGAACGGGAAGATGTTCGTGGCGCAGAGCATATCGGTGATGATGAACACCAGCAGGAACAGCACAATAATGCCGACAACATCCTGCCCTGCAGGTGCTTCGGCAAGCTGACGCTCGAAATCCGCCAGTTCCGCGGGCGTGAGGTTCTGGATGCGTTCCTTGACCTGGTCCTGGCTGACCCCGAGATCTGCCAGCTTGGCCTGAACGTCCTGTCTGTCGAGCATGCTGATAAGCTCTTGCCGATCCAGTTGAACCTGTTGTTGGCCGATCATCTCGCCGGTTCCAACCATGCCGGCAGTAGCGGTAGCCGACCAGACAGAGCCCAGCGCCATCATCATCGCCATGAAAAAGGAAACGTACCTCAGGTGTTTGCGAATGCCTGACATGATTCACTCCTGTTATTGGCTACTTCCGCTGTAGCTGATGTGTTGGGTCATGTTGCACTACTTTCACGATAGATCAGTCTGTTGCGTTCCCTCAACCTACAAAATGTTCATGATCCCCGGACTTCAAGCTTGCGCTCCGGCCAATGGAGGATCGCTGAGCGAGTAACCATCCTGGTGGCCAGCTCAGGATAAGCCTGGCGGATAACCTCGGCCCCGAAGTCTGCCAGGAATGCCGATTTCAGTTCCGCCCGGGCTTTCTGCGTGCCCGGCTCCTGATAGGGCGCAGAGCAAAGCAGCAGGAAACCATCGTCGGGAATCCGGCCGCTGTCCATATTGCTTTTGATAATCCCTGCCGCCTGGCGGATGGGGTGAGATAGATCCGGACTGTAGGGGCCAATGATCAGGGCCACGTTCGGCGCGTGCAGGAAATCGAATCCCCGGCCGAGGCAGATTACCCATTCCCGGTGCTCGATGTTCAGCTCCCGGTCAAACTGGCGGATCTCGTTGACGTGTCGAATATTGCCCTCAACCAGGGGCAGCAGATCGCGTTGCACCGGTTCGGGCATATCCGGACAAAGGGATGCGATTTCGGAGGCCATGTCGTCAAGTCTCGACACGGGAATGGTGGACAGATCCAGCGTTCGCTCCTGGCTACCGTGCAGAACCAGCGCATCCTCGTCACTCTCGAAACCACATACCAGGGGATAGACCGTGCGGTGGCCGTTCCCGAACAGTTTTTCCACCTGGCTGCGGATCTGGAACGCATGGCGCATGGCGGCCTCACGGTCGCAGTCAAAGCCGGCGCAGCCCCGTTCCCGTAAACCTTTTGAGTAGTGATAGGTAATGATGATCAGCACCCGGCGCCCCTGACTGACTGCCTGCTGTACCGTGTCCGCAAGCATGTCGCCCAGATAGGGCCAGCCCAGCTCAAAGATGCCGCCGAGATTCCTGAAGGGGTGTATGACCCCAAGGGGCGTCTGGGTCACGTAGGGCAGGTGAATGCGGCCGTCCATGCACTTCATGGCAATGATCTGGGTGTTGTGCTCCGCCAGGTAACGCTGCCTGGCCAGATGGTTTTCCGGGCTGCAGAAGCTGGCCGAGTGGGCCCGGCTGAGTTCCATCAGCCAGTCGATGCGTTCCGAAATGGGGCGTGCATGTACCGGTGTTGTCATGGCTGTGTCCTGTGATGTTCAGAAGGTCGACAGGCCGGTGGCCTCCATTATCCGATAGCGCCAGTAGCGAAGCCTGGATTCATCGGCCCAGTCCTCGTAGGGCAGGCTCATTACCGGATCGTCCCCGGGCCCTTGTTGCCATTGTTGGTCAAAAAAGTCTCTGGCCCGGGTGGCAACCTGCGACTGGTCGGCCACCGATACCCAGACATCGGCTTCGAGATTCAGGTCGTCAAGATTGCGCCGGGTAAAATTCGCCGATCCCAGCAACATCTCTGTTGCGCCGTCGTGTTTGTCCAGCATCAGAAGCTTACTGTGACATTGCTCGCCCAGGGTATTACACCAACGGACGGGAACGCCTGCCCGAACCAGTTCCATGGCTACCTGTCGATTGGGAATGCCACTCTTCTGGTGGCCGAAGGCCTCGTTGTTGGCATCAAGCAAGACCCGCAGCGCCACGTTCCGTTTTGCCGCATCTATCAGGGCTTCGACGATATCGCGGTGGGAAAGATAGAACATGGCCATATCCAGTTGGTCGCCTGCTGAGGCCTTTCGAATCATCGCCAGGGCCTCATCCAGGATGGCTGATTCTGTCAGCACTGCCACCCGGGGCATTGCAGTGTCATCGGGTGGCGCAGTCGCTTCGGAAACCTGACTGATTTGCTCATCGATCGGTTGGGTGTTGGCGCCGGACATGGCGAGCACGGCACGCTCGCTTTTCAGCAGATCAATCACCGCCGGGCCCTTGAAACTCAGCCCCAGGTTGCTGTGCCGGCTGCTGCCGTCGTGGGGGTTGGCCGAGGTAACAATGGCTCTCAAGGAACCGGCCTCATCCGCAACTACAACCTTGCGATGATTGGCCTTGAAGTTCAGCAGCGCGAGGTAGCTTCGAAGGGTAACGGGCCTGGTGCCCAGGGCGTTGTCCAGCCAGCCGTCCCGTGGGTTGTTTCCGAACCACTGGCAACACAGGCGCCAGATCGCAGACCAGGTCGAGTTGCTGTCTCTGAGTGGACGAAGCGCGGTCTCCACAACTGGAATGCCACCATTACGCAGGGCCTCGAACCAGGGTGAGATAGTGCCGCCGTACATGGTGTTCAGAGGATCGGAGATCACTGTGATGGAAAGCTCCGGTTTCTCAGCTTTCCTGGCCAGCAGTGCCTCGGTCAGTTGTTGTGCCAGAGGGCGGTGGGCGACATTCTCCGGTGCGGTGCTGTTAAATAGAAACATGTCGACGAGAATGAACTCGTTGGCCTGTCCCACAAGCCGGAACACCTCGTCGAAAATTTCATGGTCGCGCTCTTCCCGGCCGTCCTGGTAGTGACGGGTGACGTCTGTCAGCAGCACGGGTTCCTCCAATGGCACCGCGGTTCCACGGTAGCTGATGCCCGGTGGCAGTGGCTTTTGAGTGTGGTACAGGCCGATGCCGGCCAGGGTGAGCAACAGCAGGAGAGTCAGTAACTTCAGTGTCATGTGTGTATTTCCATCATCCCTGAGGTAAACGACGACATAACTATACGTGACCTCTCTCTCAGGTAAACAAACACTTACAAAAAACACCCCGGCCGTTGTATCGAAGTTCCGCCACGCTTCCTAAACTAGTCAGATCAACCATTTATAACAAAGTTGCCTGTGAACGCCATACTCTCTTTCATTCCGCGCCTGTTCAGTTTGCGGGCCGTTATTCTCGTTCTGGCTGTTGTGTTTGCCCTGATGGGTGACCAGCTTGCTCTCGTTGGCTGGGCCGACCGCGCACTGTTCAGCATTTTCGGCGTGCCAGACGGCTCTGACCCGTCCACGATTGTCCCGCAGGAGGCATTCGGGCCGGCTATGGCTGATCGGGGCCTTTCGGAACCACTCTGGTCCGACATGGCAGTGACCGCAGGGCTGGCGATTGCGGCCCTGTATCTGGTGCTTGCTATCCCGGCGATGGGCGCAGCCGTTTCCCTGCCTGTCACGCTTTTGCTTGGCGGCTCGCTCGTGGTGATCCAGGCCGCGTTGATGTTCTACCACAACGCCTGGGTTCCGTTTGGCGTTGTGCTCACTTTGCTGGTGGTTGGTTATGTGGTGATGCTGTTCTGGCTGCAGCCACGGAAACACATCCGTGCACTGACAGACAATGTGCGCGATGCGCGGCTGAAGCTGGCCAAGGTGTTTCTGCAGCAAGGCCATACAGACGAGGCCCTTGAAGCGCTGGATCGCTGCCCCGACTGTGAGAGCGAGATCGAGCTGCGCTACGATGTCGCCATCCAGCAAGAGCGCAAACGCCAGTACGACAAGGCGGTCAGCACCTACCGCAGTATTCAGGAACGAAAAAAAGGTTTTCGGGACACCGCCGCGAGGCTGTCGGCACTGGAGAAGCTCGCACCGGATAACTCGTTGGTGCAGGGAGGGAGTTTCGATAATACCCGCACCTTGCTGATGCCGGAACCGTCAGTGAGTCGCCCGACCCTGGGGCGCTATGAAATCGAGCGGGAGATTGGTCGTGGTGCCATGGGTGTGGTCTATCTGGGCAAGGATCCGAAGATTGCCCGAACCGTTGCAATCAAGACCCTCAGCTACCAGGCCTTTGATGATGGCCAGCTGCAGGATCTCAAGGAACGATTCTTCCGGGAAGCGGAAGCCGCCGGGCGTCTGAGTCACCCGGCTATCGTTACCGTGTATGACGTGGGCGAGGAGGCCGACCTCGCCTACATTGCCATGGACTATGCGAAAGGGCGTCCGCTCAGTGAATTTTGCAGAACCGGCCGGTTACTGCCCCTGCCCAGGGTACTGGATATCGTTGCCCGAGTGGCAGACGCACTGGCCTACGCCCACAGCCAGAAAATCGTCCACCGCGACATCAAGCCCGGAAATATTATCTTCAATCCCGACAATGGCGATATAAAGATCACCGATTTCGGCATTGCCAAGATTTCCGATGACTCCCGAACGCGCACCGGGGCGGTGATGGGCAGCCCGCTGTATATGTCACCGGAACAGTTGAAGGGCCAGAAGGTCACCGGAGCCTCCGATATCTATAGCCTGGGCGTAACGCTTTACAAGCTGGTGAGCGGCGAAACGCCCTATCAGGGCGACACCCTGGCCAACCTGACCTACCAGATTCTCAACAAGCGCCCGCGCAGCGTCCGCGAGTTCAACCCGGATCTGCCAAACGGGGTGGTCCGTCTGATCAACAAGGCCATCCAGCGAGAGCCGGACAAGCGCTTTGCCAGTGCAGCAACCATGGCAGAGGCTGTGCGTCGTCTGGCCGTTCGCGAAGCTGGCCAGGAGGTGTCCTGATGCGCTATCACGTTGCTGGTCAGAGTCACCGGGGAGCCGTGCGGGAGTCGAACCAGGACGTTGTCGACTGGCGGATCAATGATGCCGGTGATCAGGCGTTACTGGTGGTTGCCGACGGCATGGGTGGGCATCAGGGGGGGGAGGTCGCCAGCCGTCTGGCAGTTGATGCCGTTATCGAATCCCTGGAACCGGCCATTGCTGGTGCCGCGTTCGACGGCACCGATGGTGCCATCCGGGAACATCTGGGGCGGGCCTTCTCGCTGGCCAATGAGCGGATAGTGAACCGGCGTTCCGGGGACCCGAAACTTGAAAAGATGGGCACCACACTGGTGGTGGCCTGGGTGATTGATGATCAGGCGCACATTGCCCATGTTGGAGATTCCCGGTGTTACAGCCTGCGTAGCAGTCAGGCGGTGTGTCTGACGCGGGACGATACCGTGGTCCAGAACATGCTGGAAGACGGCAGCATTACCGCGGCGGATGTGCCCAATGTGCCATTTCGGAATGTTCTGACCAGGGCAGTGGGAGCAGTGGAGAAGGCGGATCCGAGTTATCGGCGTGAGACCCTTGAAGAGGGGGACGTGCTCCTGCTGTGTTCCGATGGGTTAACCGATTCGGTCCCGGAATACCGGTGGCTTGAGATCCAAAAGGAAAGTGACGGCATGGAGCGCACGGTTCAGGCGCTGATTGATGCCGGCCTGGCAAACGAGGCTGGCGACAATGTGTCTGTGGTATTACTGACGTTGGAGTATTGAGGAAACTGACATGGCTTCGCTTTCGCAACTGGTGGATAACGTGGTTGTTACCACCTTTGAACTCGGGCAACCGGAAACCCGCATCGGTCGGCGCCCGGATAACGATATCCAGATCGATGAGATTTCCGTGAGCGGTCAGCACGCCCTGATAGAAGCGGTACCCAACGCCTATCTTGAAGGAACAGTGGATTACTACATCACCGACAGTAACAGCACCAATGGCACCTTCGTGAACGAGCTACGGGTTGCTGACCGGCAGCGCCTCAACAGCAACGACATGGTGCGCATTGGCTGGAACGAGTTTCGCTTTATCGACGAAGAAGAGCAGGCGCTGGAAAAAACCGCTTACATCCTCGACTGACAGAAACCAATGGTGCCGGTTTTAACGGATCCGGTCCTGAACAAATTGGCTGAAACGGGACAGTAGCGAGGACGCGTCTGGCGCTGGCTTCACGCCGGAGATCAGGGCTTCGGCATCCAGCCCCTCCCGGGTCAGGTCGGGCGCCTGTACTTTCAGGTAGGCGCTCATAATGGCGTCCGTGAACTCTGGATGGAATTGCACACCCCAGGCGCAGGGCCCAACTCTGAAGGCCTGATGGGGCTCGAATCGGTTGCGCCCCAGCAGCACCGCGCCTTCGGGCAGGCGCAGTACGGATTGCCGATGCGTCAGCTGTGCCGGAAATGCCTTCGGCAGGTCGCGGAACAAGACATCGGAGGCGGCTTCGGGGAGAAGTTCAACCTCGTGGGTGCCGGTTTCCCGGCCATTCGGATGGTAGCCCGCTTCTCCGCCCAGCGCGTGGGCCAGTAACTGGTGGCCGTAGCAGACACCGAGAACGGGCACTTCACTTTTCACAGCCTTTGCGAGCCAACGACCCGCGTTTTCGCTCCATTCGGCCCGGTCGCTGACCATGGCAGGCGAGCCTGTCACCACAATGCCGTCCCAGTCCTCCGGGTCGCCCGGCAGTTCGCCGGCTTCGGCGTTGGCTACAGTGATCTCCAGCTCCTTTGAAAGCCCCCGCAGGAACCATTCGTCAAAATCGCCAAACTCTGCCCGAATGTCCGGGTAGGTGGTCCCTGTTTTCAGGACCACTACACGCGCTTTGCGGATTGCGGGAGCGTTCTTCTGCATGGTGTTATCATTCCTGAATGACCGGAGGCCGGGCTGTTTACTGGTCTGGCAGCTCGGCATTGTGGAACACGTTCTGTACGTCGTCCAGCTCGTTCAGCATGTCCAGGAATTTCTCGAACAGGGGGATGTCATCACCTTCCACCAACGTGGTGGTTTTGGGCAGGAACTGGATTTCATCCACTTCAAAATCGATGTCGTCAATGGCGTCCACCAGCGCCTGACGGGCTTTGGCGTATTCGGTGTTCGGCGTAAACACGGTGATCAGGCCGTCTTCGTTTTCGATGTCGGTGACATCCACATCCGCTTCCATCAGCGCCTCGAGAACGGCCTCTTCATCCTCGCCCTTGAACGCAAAGATAGCGCTGTGGTCGAACATGTGAGACACCGCACCGGGCGTTCCGATCTTGCACTTGGTTTTGGTGAAGGCCAGACGCACATCGCCAAAGGTGCGGTTCGGGTTATCGGTCAGGCAGTCGACAATTACCATGCAGTTGCCCGGTCCGTAGCCTTCGTAGCGAGCGGGGGAATAGTCTTCGCCAGCGCCACCCTTGGCTTTGTCGATCGCTTTCTCGATGACGTGGGAGGGCACCTGGTCTTTCTTGGCCCGCTCGATCAACCCGCGCAGGGACAGGTTGGCCTGGGGGTCGGGGCCTCCGGACTTGGCGCTCATGTAAATTTCGCGGCCGTACTTGCTGTAGACCTTGGTTTTCGCCGCAGCCGTCTTGGCCATGGATTCTTTGCGGTTCTGGTAGGCTCTGCCCATCTGCGCTGCCTCTTGGTTCTCTGGAAAAGGCCGGATTTTACTCAACATTGCCGGTTTGGGACAGGCTTATTTGCCCCCCGTTCCGGGATGGTTTTCACGATCCACCAACACCAAGGTGCCAGCAGGACAGCACTTTTGGTGCACAGATCTATCGGCAGGACACTGCTAGCGTAAGAGGATAACTGGCATGCGTCGGGGAGCAGAATGCAAAGACATATCACAACGCAGACAACGGTCCGGATGCTGGTTCTGTATCTGATCTTTTCATGCTCGTACGCGAGTGCCGGGGTTAACGAGAACGGCGATCAGGATCAGGTTGCACGGGACATGATCCGGGTTCTCAACGCCTATGTCGTCTACAAGATGGGGCAATACGAATCGGCCTTTGAGCAGTACCTGGAGCTGGCGGAAGAAGGCAGCCGCCAGGGCATGCTGAACGTGGCCAACATGTATGCCCAGGGGCAGGGCGTTGAACAAAGCCAGAAGAAAGCCTTTCAGTGGTACCTGCGGGCGGCCGAGAGCGGCGATTCCATCAGCATGGTCGAAGTGGCCATGGCGTATGAAGAGGGTAGAGGGACCGTCCTGGATAAAAATGAAGCCCTCAGCTGGTACCGGCGCGCTGCGGAAGCCGGAAACAGTGACGCCCGCTGGCGGTTGGGCAAAAGGCTTTATGACAAAGGCAGTAGGGCTGAAGGCTTGTGTCTGATCCAGCAGGCGGCAGTTGATGGTGGTCAGCCCACGGCGCAGCAGTTCCTGTTAGCGCTGCAGCCGAGCACCGGACCCGAGAGTAAATTGCCCCGGTCTCGGTGCTCCTCTTCCGACAGTTAAACGTAATCAACCGGCCGGCGATAATTATCCTGTGTCATCAGGTCGATACCGCACTCAATGTCGCTGACCCAGTTCAGGAAGCGATCAACCATAACTGGCCCTTCAAAGCGTTTGCCATGCTGGGGCACGATCATCGAAACGTCCATGTCGCGGACCATGTTGGCCCACAGTCTGCAGACTTTCTGGGAGGCGATGTAGCGCCGATGGAAGCCAATCATGCTCGGTATGTGCTTGTCGAAGTCTTTCACTGGCAGATGATCGTCCTCACCGCCCAGCGAAGCTCCCAGGTCGCCGGAGAAGAGGATCTTGGAGACCGGGTCGTAAAACTGGAGATTGCCTACCGAATGCATGAAGTGGGCTGGCAGGCACTGCAAATAGGACTCGCCAAACTTCACATTGGCACCGGCATCCGGAATGCTGACGATGCGGTCGTACACGCTGCCGCTGAGCTGATTGGTCACGTAGCTGGAAACCAGGTGGGGAAGGAACCGCGCCCAGAGTTTCGAGGTGACGATTTTCGCGCGGGTATGAACAATCCAGCGGTCGATGGCGCCAATGATGTCCGGGTCCTGGTGAGAAGCGAACACGTAGTCCATATCGCGAATGTTCATATAGCGAGACGCGGCCACCGACAGGGGAGTGTAGGTAAGGTCACCGCCCGGATCGATGAGCGCTTCGTGTTTTCCGTCGACAATCAGGAACTGGTTGGACTGGACGCCCTCGCCGGTCACCAGGGAATCGAACATCAGGCATTTGTGGTGTCCATTATCGAACAGGACAATCGGCTCGGCTGCCATTTCGGTCTCCCGCTGAATACAGTGTGGTCCGGCCGGAATGGCCGGATATTGCAAGCTGCGCGGAGATTACAAAATTGACAAAAGCCAACTATTGCCTCAGGTCAATTCTCTGATATTCCTCAAGTAACGATTTGTTGTTGCCGACCATCAGGCCAGCCGGGGCACCCGTTTGATCCCGCGGCGAATGCCCTGTTCCAGGGCGCTGCTGACCACCTTGCCGGTAAACGGCACGATGTCTTCAAAGGTGATGGTGTAGTTCACCCGGGTATGACCTTCAGGCGTGTCCTCGAACCGGATACGGCCAAGGTGATTGCGGATCGGACTCATGCTGGTGATGGTGTACTCGATCAGTGAATCCGGCTCGAAGTTGGTCACGGTTTCTTCCAGCCCCACCGGCCCGATGCCGATCTTGCGGACGGAACCAATGCCATTGGGATCGGCCTGGTCGCTGTCCTTGATGCGTTTTACGGGCGCACCCAGCAGTTTTCCGAAACGGTGGTGGTCGGCGAACAGTGCAAAGACCCTTCGTCGCGGTACATCGAAGGTTTCATCAATTTCTATGGTGTACATGGCCATCAGCTCACTCTTTTTGTCGTTCGATACACCAAGCCTAAACCCTTGGCTCCTACAACAAAAGTCGTAGAAAGCGGCAGGTTTCAATCTGGCCCGGACTGACCGTTCAGTGCCGCGCAGTATGCCGGTAGTCCCGGGGCGACTGGCCCATTACCTTTTTGAAAAGCCGCGAAAAATAGTAGGCGTCGTCGTAGCCCAGCCGTCGGCTGATGTCGGCAAAACTCAGGCTGCTGTTATCCAGCATCTGGCACGCCCGCTCTACCTTGAGGTGCAGGAAGTGCTGGATCGGGGAGGTTCCGGTCTGCTCCCGATAGCGGGTGGCGAAATGTGCGGGGGACAGGCCGGCAAGGTCAGCCAATTGCTCCAGGCTGATACGCTCATCCAGGTGCTCCCGCATATAGTTGTGGATGGTTTCCAGCTCGGCCTGCCGTTCATGCCCGGTCTCGTCGGCGTTGATCGGAACCGCCGCTAACAGTTGCCGTAGCCGGTTGGCCGCGTGGATAAGGCCGCGGGCCCGGAAACCGGTCTGCCGCACCGACAGCAGACCATTGAAGTCAACCAGAAGCCGGGGTTGGCGGCCCATGTGGCGAATGCGGGTCGGGCCGTCAAAACCCATATAGTGTCGGAAATCCTCAGCCAATGGTCCGGTGTAGTGCACCCAGTGAATGGTCCATGGATTGTCCGGATCGGCGGTATAGCGGTGGTTGGCGCCGGCCGGCAAAAGCAGCAGGTCGCCAGCCTCCACCGTGTAGGGCTCACCGCCGACGTTCAGGAACGCCCGGCCCTCGGTACAGTAGATCAAAAGATTGTCGTGATGGTGCTCCCGGTGCATGTGATGGCCCACGGCGCGCCGATAGTGGCCGAACGCCAGCGGGTAAAGATCCCGGGTGAGCGGATGGCTCGCCAGCAGTCGGATGATTGGTTCAGGCACGACGTAGCGAATGCTGTCTTTGGGCACCGGCCACTGTGAGGTTTGGGTCATTTCAGGTCTTTTGTTTTTAGGCTTAATCGAAAGATAGTCCATTACGGGCGAAATTTAGTCAATCACCCCTTGGTCGATCCCGTGCTAGCCTTTGGTTAAACGTGGCCGCAACCCTTTGGTTCTGGCCGGCTTCCCGCACAACAACAAACAGGGACATCAACATGAAAAATGTACCGCTGTATCTCGCAGGTGAGTTCGTCGATAGCCAAACCAGTGAATGGATCGACGTTACCAACCCCGCCACCAACGAAGTGATTGCCAAGGCGCCGTGCACCACCGATGCGGAAATGCGTAAGGCCATCGAAAGCGCTGGCGAAATGTTCAAGACCTGGAAGGAAGTGCCTGTCTCAGAGCGCGCCCGGGTTATGCTCCGTTACCAGGCTCTGCTGAAAGAGCATCATGATGAGATCGCCGAAATCCTGGCGCAGGAAACCGGCAAGACCTTTGATGATGCCAAAGGTGATGTCTGGCGTGGCATTGAAGTGGTCGAGCACGCTGCCAACGTCGCTTCAATGATGATGGGCGAAACCGTTGAAAACGTGGCCCGCGAAGTGGATACCCATTCCTGGATCCAGCCGCTGGGCGTCTGCGCGGGTATCACCCCGTTCAACTTCCCGGCCATGATTCCGCTGTGGATGTTCCCGATGGCCATTGCCTGCGGCAACACCTTTATCCTGAAGCCGTCCGAACAGGATCCGCTGACGCCTATGCGCCTCGCAGAGCTGTTCGAGGAAGCCGGTGCGCCCAAGGGCGTCCTGCAGGTGGTTCACGGTGGCAAGGAGCAGGTTGACGTACTGCTGACTGATCCCGCCATCAAGGCCGTTTCTTTTGTAGGTTCTGTGCCAGTTGGCCGTTACATCTACGAAACCGGCACCCGCAACATGAAGCGTGTACAGAGCTTTGCCGGCGCCAAGAACCATATGGTGATCCTGCCGGACGCTGACAAGCAGCAGGTGATCAATGCCCTGGTTGGTGCTTCAGTAGGTGCTGCCGGCCAGCGCTGCATGGCAATTTCCGTCGCCGTTTTTGTGGGCGAAGCCCAGCAGTGGATCCCCGAGCTGAAAGAAGCCATGGCTAAAGTGCGTCCCGGCGCGTGGAACGACTCCGGTGCCAGCTATGGCCCGATCATCTCCGCCAAGGCGAAAGACCGCATTGAATCTCTTATTGCGACTGGCGAAGCCCAGGGCGCCAAGCTCCTGCTGGACGGCCGTGGTTGCACAGTAGATGGTTTGCCGGACGGCAACTGGGTTGGTCCGACGCTGTTCTCCGGTGTAACCACCGACATGGACATCTACAACGAAGAGATCTTCGGCCCCGTGCTGTCCTGCGTCGAAACCGACACCCTCGGTGATGCCATCGAACTGGTCAACAAGAGCCCGTACGGCAACGGTGTGTCCATCTTTACCAGCTCCGGCGGTGCCGCACGTCGCTTCCAGCATGAAATCGATGTAGGACAGGTGGGCGTGAATATCCCCATTCCGGTGCCCCTGCCGTTCTTCTCGTTCACCGGCTGGAAAGGTTCCTTCTACGGTGACCAGCATGCCTACGGCAAGCAGGCGGTTCGCTTCTACACTGAGACCAAGACGGTTACCTCCCGCTGGTTCTCCAGTGAAGCAACCAGCACCGAAGCTAACTTCTCTATCCAGTTGCGTTAATTGCGTTGAAGGTGGGGTATTTGGGCCGGAACCTGTTTCCGGCCCCTTGTTTTCCCTGCCCAATGCCAAGCCTTCTCTATCTGGAGCGTAACGATGGACTTTAACCTCACCGAAGATCAGCTGGCGTTTCGCGAAGCGGCTCGGGCGTTCGCTGAAAAATCCATGGCTCCCCATGCGGCGAAGTGGGATGACGAGCATATCTTTCCGGTCGATGTGATGAAGGAAGCCGGAGAGATGGGTTTCATGGGTATGTACACGCCCGAAGCACTCGGCGGCATGGGCCTTTCCCGTCTGGATACGTCGGTTATCGTGGAGGAACTCGCCGCTGCGTGTCCTTCAACCGCTGCGTTTATCACCATCCACAATATGGCTACCTGGATGGTCGCCAGCTTTGCGTCTGATGATCTCAAGCAGGAAATCGTGCCTAAGCTCGCCAGTGGCGAATGGCTCGCCTCCTACTGCCTGACCGAGCCGGGTGCCGGTTCAGACGCGGCCAGCCTTCGCACCAAGGCCGTGCGGGATGGCGACAGCTATGTGATCACCGGCAGCAAGGTATTTATTTCCGGCGCCGGTGCCACTGATATTCTGGTATTGATGGCGCGGACCGGAGCGCCGGATTCTGGTTATAAAGGCATTTCCACCTTTGTGATTCCCGCAGATGCCGATGGCATTTCCTACGGCAAGAACGAAGAAAAAATGGGCTGGCACAGTCAACCGACCCGGATGATCAGCCTCGAGAATGTCCGCATTCCGGCCAGCAACCGGGTGGGTGACGAAGGTGATGGGTTTGCCATCGCCATGAAAGGCCTCGATGGCGGCCGGCTGAACATTGCTACCTGCTCCCTAGGCGGTGCTCAGGCGGCTCTTCTCCGCGCCCGAAACTACATGCATGAGCGCGAACAGTTCGGCAAACCGCTGGCGGCTTTTCAGGCCTTGCAGTTCAAGCTGGCCGACATGGCCACCAATCTGGTTGCCGCGCGGCAGATGGTTCGCCTTGGCGCGTTCAAGCTCGACAACGCCGATCCGGAAGCGACACTGCACTGTGCCATGGCCAAGCGTTTCGCCACCGATGCCTGTTTCGAGGTAGTCAACGAAGCGCTGCAGCTTCACGGCGGCTATGGCTACATTCGCGAATATCCGCTTGAGCGTTACCTGCGCGACCTGCGAGTGCACCAGATTCTGGAAGGCACCAACGAAATCATGCGTCTGATTGTTGCCCGTCGCCTACTCGATGACGGCGTGGCTGAGGCAATTCAATAATCATAGAAATGGGGCCAGATGACGATTTCGTCTGGCCCCATTTTCAGGATGAGGAATAAGAAATGAGTGACCTGATTCAGCTCGAAAAACGCGGACACATCGCGGTACTGACTATCAATAATCCACCGGCTAACACCTGGACAAAGGATTCCCTGATTGCCCTGACGAAAATCGTCAATGAACTGAACGAAGACCGGGACATCTTTGCTCTGGTGATGACCGGGCAAGGCGAGAAGTTCTATTCCGCCGGCGCCGATCTGAAAACCTTCGCCGATGGCGACAAGGCACGGGCCAATGAGATGGCTCAGTTGTTCGGCGAGGCGTTTTCCACGCTGGGCCGCTTCCGGGGTGTCTCCATCGCTGCAGTGAACGGGTATGCGATGGGTGGTGGCCTGGAATGCGCCATGGCTTGCGACATCCGCATTGCCGAAGAGCACGCCCAGATGGCGCTGCCCGAGGCCGGCGTTGGCTTGCTACCCTGCGCCGGTGGTACCCAGAACCTGCCCTGGTTGGTAGGTGAGGGCTGGGCCAAGCGGATGATTCTGTGCGGTGAGCGGGTAAAAGCTGATACCGCACTGCGGATCGGCCTGGTTGAGGAAGTGGTGCCGAGCGGACAGAGCCTTGATAAGGCGCTGGAGCTGGCGGAAATGGCGTGCCAGCAGAGCCCGTCGTCTACCGCCCGGTGCAAGACCCTGGTAATGAGCGCCCGTGATGGCCGCAGCCACGACGACGGCTGGCGCATGGAGCGGGAACTGTTTGTCGAGCTGTTCTCCACCGAAGACCAGAAAGAAGGCGTAAACGCATTTCTCGACAAGCGCAAACCGGAATGGAAAAACCGCTGAAGCCGGCTGGAAAAGGCTGGCTCAAGGACCTGTTATGAGTGATCAACCCATTGTCTTTGAAGAATGGAAAACGGGCGACGGCACGCTGATCGCCGTGGCCCGATTGAATACGCCGAAGGCGCTGAACTCGCTTTCTCTGGAGATGATCCGGTTACTGACGCCACAACTGAAGCGCTGGGCGGAAGATCCCGCAATCCAGGCTGTCTGGTTGGAATCCGAAGGCGACAAGGCGTTCTGCGCCGGTGGAGACATCGTCGCGCTGTATCGCAGCATGACTGAACCGCAGGGTGCAAGCGAGGGCGAGGCGTTCTTCAACGAGGAATATGAGCTGGATTACCTGATCCATACTTTCCAGAAACCGATCGTATGCTGGGGACATGGCATCGTGATGGGTGGCGGCATGGGCATTATGGAGGGCGCTTCCCACCGGGTGGTGACCGAAGGCTCGAAACTCGCCATGCCCGAGATCACTATCGGCCTGTACCCCGATGTCGCCGCCGGCTGGTTCCTTAACCGGACCCCCGGCCGCACAGGCCTGTTTCTGGGGCTGACCGGCGCCCGCCTCAACGGTGCCGATGCAGTTTTCACGGGGCTGGCAGATCGCTTCATCCGGCATGATCTGAAGGCCGATGTTGTTGCTGCACTCTGCAAGCGTGACTGGCAGGGCGAGGATCCTCACGCCGTGGTTGGCAGCGTGCTCCGCCAATTCGAGCGTGAGAGCATCGATGCCATGCCGGAATCACCGGTTCGTACGCATTTCGATGAGATCAACCGGGTAACCGATGCGGACTCCCTGGAAGCAACGGTTAGCCAGTTGAAAGAACTGTCCGGAGGCGACGGATGGGTGGCAAAAGCAACCCGCTCCCTGGCGAGTGCGTCACCCACATCTCTGGCTCTGGTCTGGCGGCACCTGCACGGTTGCAAACACAACAGCCTGAAAGAGGTGCTCGATAAGGAACTGGTACTTTCCACCAAGTGCCTCACCAAGGGCGAATTCGCCGAAGGTATCCGCGCGCTTCTGATCGACAAGGATCAGCAGCCCCGCTGGCGCTATGCGTCTCTTGCGGAAATGGATAGTGCGTGGATCGACGACTTTTTTAGCTGATCTATTACAAGAACAAGGAGAAAAGACATGGCAAAAATTACCTTCATCGGCCTCGGTAATATGGGCGGCCCCATGGCCAGCAACCTCGTGAAAGCGGGCCACGAGGTCACCGTATTCGATCTGTCCAAAGACGCTGTTGCCGCCCTGGTGTCCGAGGGCGCGAAAACGGCAGACACCGCCCACGAAGCAGCCAACGGCGCAGAGTGCGTCATCACCATGCTGCCGGCCGGCCAGCATGTGGAAGCGGTATACCTGGGGGACGATGGTCTGCTTGCAAAACTGCCGGCCGGCACCCTGGTGATTGATTCTTCCACCATCGCACCGGAAACAGCCCGGGGCGTTGCCGAAGTGGCACGTGCCAAGGACATTCCATTCCTCGATGCGCCAGTCTCTGGCGGCGTTGGCGGTGCCAAGGCCGGTACCCTGACGTTCATTTGTGGCGGTTCGGAAGAGGCCTTCAACAAGGCCAAGCCGATTCTCGATGCCATGGGCAAGAACATTTTCCACGCCGGTGATCACGGTTCTGGCCAGGTGGCCAAGATTTGCAACAACATGCTGTTGGCCATCCTGATGTCTGGCACCAGCGAGGCGTTGGCGCTCGGCGTGAAGAACGGTCTGGATCCGGCGGTGCTGTCGGAAATCATGAAGCAGAGCTCCGGTGGCAACTGGGCGTTGAACGTCTATAACCCCTGGCCGGGAGTGATGGAAGGTGTACCCGCGTCCCGTAACTACGAAGGCGGTTTCCTGGTGAACCTGATGACCAAGGATCTGGGTTTGGCCTTCGACAACGCTGTGAAGAACCAGGCCTCTATTCCCATGGGCTCTCTGGCCCGTAACCTGTTCCAGCTGCACGCCGGGCAGGGTAATGGCAGCCTGGATTTCTCCAGCATCCAGCGGCTTTACAAGCCTGAATAAAGATTGGGTAAGGACACGATCAAAACGCCGGACGGGCGCTACCTTGTAGTTAAGGGGCGCCTGTGGCGTTGTTCGAATCCCGGTCTTCCATAGGCAAGGGATTAACCTTCGGTCTTTTCGTTGAATAACCACGACGACGCTGTTAATGTTTCACCCGCTACGATGGAAGAGCTGCCAGGGATAGTGCAGTTTCTGTAGCAGAATCATCCGGATTGATGACTTCAAAGGATTGAAGACATGCCCCAGGCAAATGGATTGCAGTTCACCGTCCGTGTTGGCGGTCTCCCCTCTGATATTTTTTCACTTGTTGGCTTTACCCTGACCGAACGCCTGTCCGAGGTTTTTTACGGTCGGCTTGAGCTGGCCAGCACCGATCCGTCAATTCAGGCCGCGGAAATTCTTGAACAACCGGTGGATCTTGTGGTCTGGCAGGATGGCGAGCCGCTCAGGCGCTTCACCGGTGTGGTCAACGAATTCGTTCGGGGCGATGCCGGTCATCGGCGAACCCGCTATGAACTAATCATCCAGCCGCCGCTCTGGCGCCTGGGCCTGATGCACAATAGCCGGATCTTTCAGACCCAAAGTACCGAGGCCATCGCGCGAACTTTGCTGGAAGAGCGCGGCATTATCGACTCGGTTTTCGATCTGAAACGCACTCCAGAGCAGCGGGAGTATTGTGTTCAGCATCGAGAAAGCGACCTGGCCTTCCTCGAACGCCTTGCGGCTGAAGAGGGTTGGCATTACAGGTATGAACACGGGAGCGTGGACGCAGAAACACAGCCGGCGCTTATAATCGCCGACCATCATGGCGATGCACCGAAGCTTGAGCCGGCAGAATATAACGCCAAAGCCGGCGGCAGCAGCAGGCGCCCGGTCGTGTACCGATTTCGATATGAAGAGCGGGTGCGGGTGGCCTCTGTGGCCATGAAGGATTATACCTTTAAGAATCCCGCCTATGGTCTGATGCATCAGCATGCTTCCGGCGACCTGAAGCACCGGGAAGACTACCAGCACTACGATTACCCCGGCCGCTTCAAGGCCGATGCCAGTGGCCAGCCGTTTACCGAAGCCAGACTTCAGTCTCTGCGTAATGATGCAAGTACCGCATCCGGTGAGAGCAATCGCCCGGACTTCAGCGTCGGCGCCAAGGTTGAACTGAAAGAACATGACAGCGCCGGCTTGAACCGGGAATGGCTGCTAACCGAAGTTACTCATACTGGTTCTCAGCCCCAGGCGTTGGAAGAAGAGGGAGGCAGCGAACCCACCACTTACCACAACCAGTTCAATGCAGTACCGGCCGATCTGACCTGGATACCGCAGAGGACCCACCCTCCTCTTATGGACGGCCCGCAAATCGCGATTGTTACCGGCCCGGAAGGCGAGGAGATCCACTGCGACGAATATGGTCGGGTGAAAGTGCGCTTTCCCTGGGATCGATATTCAAAGAATGATGAGCACAGCAGCGCCTGGCTCCGAGTCAGTCAGGGCTGGGCCGGCGGGCAGTATGGCTTCATGGCCTTGCCACGAATCGGCCACGAAGTGATTGTCTCCTTCCTGGATGGCGACCCGGACCAGCCCATCATCACCGGGCGAACCCATCACATCTCCAACACGCCACCCTATGGGCTGCCGGAGCACAAAACCCGCACCACCCTTAAAACCAAAACCCACAAAGGCGAGGGCAGCAACGAACTGCGGTTTGAGGATGAGGCGGGCCAGGAACAGATCTACGTTCACGCCCAGAAAGACCTGGACCTGCTGACGGAAAACAACCGAACCGAGGTGATCAGGAATGACAGTCACCGAACCGTGGAGAATCATGATTTTTGCCATGTAAAAGGCAATGCGCACCGAGCGGTCGATGGCGAACAGCGAGAATCGGTCGGAAGCGATTACAGCCTATCGGTCGGTGGCAGTCTTCACAGCAAGCAGGGCAAAAATCAGCTCGTTGAAGCCGGCACCGAGATTCACCACAAGGCGGGCATGAAAGTAGTGATTGAAGCAGGCGCCGAACTCACGCTCAAAGCCGGTGGCAGCTTTCTGAAGCTGGATCCGAGCGGTGTCACTGTTTCCGGGCCTTCGGTGCGTATGAATTCCGGTGGTGGGCCAGGGAGTGGGAGTGGGGTGGCAGATAAAGCCCCTGCACTGCCTGCCGGCATTGTTGGCCAAGACGGAAGTTCGGGCGCTGCGCAGCTAGAGGAAACCGACCAACGTGATACAGGAAAGAGTGCTCCGCAGGTTCTGGCAGATCACTCAACACTGCTGAAGGAATCAGCCAACCAGGGAGCGCCAGTCGTTTCCGATTGTGAGTTTGACGAGAATGGACGCTGCAAACTACATCAGCACGCTTGATAGTCTGGATTTGCTGGCCCAGGAACCCTCCAGCGCGGACTTTGCCATCATTGACCTTGCGGTCGACGATCGCTTCCTCAGGTTTCTTTACGAAGCTGATCAGCACGGCTCGGTTCAGTGGTGGAGCCTTCTGGAGAATACCCGATGGCAGGCCTCATGGAATCAGGGACCCATACTCTTGGCGTTCAATGGAGACACCCAATTTCTTAAAAAGCTTAAAGAGAAATTGCGCTTTATGCCGCTGGGAATCGTCATTGACTCGCCGGAAAGCTCGACATGTGTCTTCAATTGGGCTCAGGGATGGTTGCTATCCCTTGGAAAGTCAGATGAGCGCCTTTTCCGATTTTACGATCCAAGATCTTTTCGTCCATTGCTGGCGGCTTTTGCAGCGCGAGAAAAACAGATCATTAGTTCCGGTGTGACGATCTACTGGCATAACGGGTCTGGTTGGCATGGATACCGGTCGCCTGACAACGCCATAAAGGAAGAACTCCCTGAACAACCTTCGTTGGTTCAGGCTGAACTCTCCGAGTTGCCGGCCTTCAGATCGGCTGATCGTGCAATGGTCTATGAGCAAGTCTATCGGGATTATTTGCCTGAAGCCGGAGACCGAAGAGTCTGGGTTTTGGAACAGCTTCAGACAGCCTCGAAACTTGGTTTTGGAACTGTTTCTTTACAAGAGCGTTGGTTACGACTTTGCATCCGCATTGGCTCTGATCCGATTGGTAGGGCGGATGTTCAGGAAGTGATTAGAAGGTCGGAGATGACGCCGGCGGACCGTTTGAATGCGATGGAGAGCATATTGGAGGGCAAGGATGCCACAGCATGAAGTTCAGTCAGGAGAGACACTCTCAGCTATTGCTTCGAAATATCAAGTCTCGTTAGATGCGATCAAAAGTGAGAACCCGATTATCAAGGATGTGAACCACATAGAGGCTGGCTGGAATCTAACTGTCCCTGAAAACTCCGCTGATCGGGGTGTACTTCCGGCAGCGCAGTCGGCTAACGATGATACAAAAGATGATCTCGAGTGCTCTCAGTGCTCGATCGAGTGCGAAGCGCTTGTTCATGTCACTGGTGAGGAGGACACGGTTTATGCGCTTAGCCGCACTCAGTTGCAGGATCTGTATAGGGAGATTGAGACTCTCAACAAGCCTTTGGCTGAGTTGAAAAGGGCCGAGGCGGGGCCTGAAGAGGATATACCTGCTGCGCGCGAAAAGGCTTGGGGCAGCCTTCGAAAGTTGGGGGCACTCCCCGAAACTGAGCAAAGTTCTACAGCAAAGGAGCTGCTCAATGACTACGAGGCCCGCTGGAAACGAGAGCGACAACGACTCGAGCATCAGCGCCGTAGAGAAAAACGGATTGAATATGAGATCAACCAGATCCGAAGCCAGATTCTGTTGCCCGCGAGCCAAGCCAACCTAACTGAAAGGAAAGATCTGCTCTCAGTAAGAGTTTTCACAACGCTTTGTGCCGAACTGGAAGCGACACTGCCCGGCGTGAAGGCAAAGGTTGAGGCCCACGAGCTAATAACTGAAGCCAGTAAGCAAGATCTGGATGAAATGGACGAGAGGCTCAGGTTCCTCAGGGCGGCTTTGGAGGCTGAGCTTCAGTATCGGATGGTTCAGAACGATCAGGACGCAGATAGCCATCAAGTGCAAAGGCTCAAACATGAAACCCAGGAGCTGAAGAAATACACGCGTTGGCCGGATTTCATTGCTGAGGCTGATCTTCAGTCTTTGGTAGACAAAAAGAAGCGACTGAACGAGCTCGATGATGAGCTGATTCCCTACATGGATTACGTCAACGAATATGCAGCGAGAGTGTCCTGGGTCGTCCGGCTTTGGAACGTAATCCACCATGAAGAAGTCGAAAAGCACCGTAACGAACAGCAGGAACGACGGGATCTTATCGTAGATATAGAGAAAACCCTTAGGCGTTTGGTGGAAACCAGTCCGCCTTCGGCCGTCGATGTTCTCGCCAAGCCGAACACCGGCTCGATGAAGTCTCGCCCACTGGTTGAACTTAAGCATACCGGTGGCGCGGGTTATCGCTACGCCCGCCAGGAGGTTCTGAATCAATTGCGCGGTAACTGGAAGGCGCTCAAGACTTCGGATGTTCGTGCAGTGATGAGTGCTTCCGACTTTGAACGAGCCTGGGACGAGGCGAAAAACGGCCTTAAGAACGACCGGTCGCTCAAGGTGAAGTTTGCAGAGTGGAAGAGCAAAGAGGACAACTTCTTTAACCAGTTGGAAATTGAATTACTTAAAAAAGAAGCTTCAACCGAAGATGGTCGTTTCGCCGCAAGTGCCGAAGCCCAGATGTTCCGGTTTGCCGCGCAGTGCAGCCTGGAAGCCAACTACGAGCCCGAGAAGGGCCATGCCTATATTGGTACCCAAATGCAAGGAGCGTACAGTCTCCTGCAGGGTGAGGCGACCTTTGCCGCCAGGCTGCCGGATGAGACCGGAGCAAAGGTGCTCCTCGAGTACGAAAATCATCAGGGAAATTCGATAAAGCTCCATTGTGGATACTTCAGGGCAGACGCGGAATATCGGATTCAGGGGTTCGCGGGTGCCTGTCTGTCTCTCGCAGCAAACGCGAAGTTATCGAGCGCACCTGGGGACGTTAGTATCTCTGGAGAGACCAATGGTGAAGCTTTTGCTGGAGCGACCTTGAGCAATGAGGCCAGCTTTGGGGTCAAGTGGAAGGCTGCGTATCAGGAAATGGAGATTCCAGTCACTGAATTGAGCCCAAGTCAGCGTGACGTCGACCAAAGTTATCGATCCTTGTTAGAGGTTAAACCCGAATTCGCGATATCAACTGGGATCGGTGCGGGGTTTGACTTTAAAGTGTTCTTGGCGGATCGCCAGTTGTACATGACAGTAAAGGGGAGGCTGGTCTTAGGGCCTGGCGGGGGCGGCGGTATTGCTGCAGAACTGAATGGCGAACAAATTTGGGAGTTAGTTAAGTTCGTTAGGTGGTCCTTAGAAGTGAGTGATTTTCGTTTTTTGGACTGGATTTCGGAGGAAGCTTTCGAAAGTTTATCTCGCCTATTGAGCATGTTTGCCTTCAGTGAGGAAGCTTTTGCGTCGATAGTTGCCAAGGGGACAGATACCTTATCGGAAATCTGGCGGTCGCTTTATCAAGCAGATGGAGAGGTTCGAAAGATTGCTGAGGGTGTGCTCAAAAATAATCGTCTGGAGGTACTGACGCCCTCTGCTAAAGCACAGTTACTGACGGTGTTGAATCAAGATAGCAGGCCCGTATTGGGCGGCGACGATCCCCATCAAAGAATCGCTAATCAAGCTATGATCGAGATCTTTGAAACCATTCATAGTCATCGAGAGTTTATCGAAGTCCTAAAAAGAATCGGGAATGAATCAGGAAAGGGATCGCTTCAAGACTTAATGAGCAACTATTACAAATTGTTCCCGCGACGATTGTTCCAATCGTCTCAAGCGCAAAGAGCAGAGAATTGGCTTGATTCGATAGTTTAATTATCGGCGAGGGAACAACGAAAACCGGTGGTTTCATTGGTTACTCGTTGTATAGCTTTGCGCCTTGTAACTGTTGTGTTTCCAGAAAAATCTTTGAAGTCACCACCTCGAAGAACCCTGAAGGGCTCGTTGCTCCAGCTTTCTATCATTGGGCTCTCGGGTCCTTTAGGGTTATTTACGGGGGAACGCTTATAATAATCGGCGTGATAATAATCTCTCACCCATTCCGCAGCATTCCCTGACATGTCGTACAGGCCAAGCAGGTTTGGAGGGTAGCTCCCTGGCGGCTGCGGAAGTGATTTTTTCTGTCGTCTGTACTGTGATGGGCGTGCTGCCATTGTTACACCTTCTTTCGCGTCTCCGTTCTCAGTAGCATAGCGAAACGGTTTGCCACCGCTTCGGGCTGCATATTCCCACTGTGCCTCTGTCGGAAGTTCAACGGCTCTACCAGTCTGAGATCCAAGCCATTCGCAAAAATTCGACGCATCTTTCCATGAAACTACTGCCGGGAAGCTTGATTGAAAGCGATCTGGAGAATGATCTTTAAGGCTTTCATAGGAACTGTTCGAGTGTTCATACCCCGTCACCGCCATAAACAGCTCAAAGTCCCCCTGAGTAACCTCATACTTTTGAATATAGAAATCGTCCAGCACTACTTTATGCGGCGGCCAGCTGTCTTTGCTTCCGTCCCATCCCCCAGGATTCCCCATCATAAACTCCCCACCTTCGACAAAAACCATGGCGTCCATCTGGCGCTGAACCATGTCTTTTGCCTGGGATTCGTAATAGAGGCTGCATCCGGAAAGGGCAGAGGTGACAACAAGTAAAGAAAAAACGAGGTAATGCATGCTTGCTCCGTGCAATGGGGTTAACACTCCATGTGTTAGCAGCATTCTATCAACTTGCTTGAAGCAACAGAATTACCAGAGAGACAGTTTGTGCCCATTGGCGGAACCGCGTCTCATCTCATGACTTCCAAGCCCTGTTGAATCAAGTATAATTTCGACGCTCGAAAACAGGGTGTTTTCGAAATAAGGAAGCAAACTTCAAAGGAACTGATATGAAAACCTTCAATACGCTGCGGGTGATTTTTGCACTCGTGGGTGTCGGCATGCTTGTCGGCGCCTTTTTCTCTTTCCAGAGCACTTCAACCTTTCTTGAAACCGCAACAGCCAAGCGGGGTGTTGTAACCGACCTGATTCGATCACGATCCAGCGATTCCAATGCCTACTATCCTCTCGTCCGTTTTGAAGACGAAAAAGGCAGGCTCACAGAGTTCCTCTCATCCAGCGGGAGCAACCCTCCGAGTTATAGTCGCGGAGAGACGGTTCGTGTGTTGTTCATGCCCGGCAATGCTGAGTCTGCAAGAATCGATGGATTCTTTTCGCTGTGGGGAGTAACCCTGATCGTCGGTGGTTTGGGCGGCGTTTTCTTTATGGTTGGAGCCGGTATGTTTGTTGTGCCGGCTGTCAGGAACAGTGGGGCTGCCAAACTTCGCAAAACCGGGCAACGGGTTCAGGGTATGTTTCAGGGTGTCGAAAAGAACCAGATGATCGTCATGAACGGCAAGAGCCCCTATCAGATCGTCTGCCAGTGGCAAAATCCGGTCACTTCCGATGTCCATGTCTTCAGGAGTGGCAACCTCTGGTTCGATCCCTCTGACCATATCCAGAGCGAGTCCATTCCCGTTTACATCAACCCCACGAACCCCAAGCGGTACTGGGTGGATACCTCCTTTTTGCCAAAGATGGCGAGCTAATCGCGCTGAAATACGACTCATGTGAACCTCACGTAACTCTCTCTTGGGTGCGCCCGGTCAATGGTGAATGTAGACTGACCGTCTTTAACGCTGGCCTGGATTTACCAGGCCAGCCTTTTTCCACGGTATACAGGCTTCACCATGGACGACCAATCCACAGATAGGGAACCGGTTGGCGAGAATAAGCGCCCGCTGATTTCATCAGATCTCGCCACGCCGATCTACGGGCTATTCGGCCTGGGCATCCTGTACACCCTGTACGTCGCTCACCAGATCGTCCTGCCCATCATTCTCGCGGTGATGACAAGCCTGCTACTCTCGCCTCTGGTCAAGAAGGCTTACGTTAAGTGGCGGATTCCCCGGATGATCAGTTCCCTGGTTCTGGTCCTGTTGGTACTGGCCGGAATCGTCGGCATAACTTTGGCTGTGGCAACGCCTGCGCTGAAGTGGGCGGAAGAGGTCCCGCAGGGCATCTCGCGCTTGCTGGTCGGTGAAAGTGAAATCAGTCGCCAGATCGCCCGGGTTACCGAATCTGCTGAGCAAGTTGAAAAGTCGGTGGAGGAACTCTCAGAGTCAGAACAGCAACAGCCAACGGCGGTGGTTCTGCAAACGGACTCCTGGCGCAGCCAGTTGATGACCAAGGCTCGAAACGGCATTGCCGGCCTGGCATTGGCACTGGCATTGACCTATTTCCTGTTGGTCAGTGGAGATCGTCTGATCAAGAACTTTGTCCGGCAGCTCCCGATTGATCAGCGAAAAACCGTACTTCGGATTACTCACGATTCCCAGCATCAGATTGCCCAGTACCTGGGCGTTCTCGGCCTGAGTAATCTGGCCGTCGGCACCACAACGGGCCTGATCTGCTGGGCCGTCGGGCTGCCGGATCCAGCTGTGTGGGGGTTGGTCGCCGGGCTTGCCCGGTTTATTCCCTATCTGGGGGTTATTCTCTCTATCTCTATGTTGACGATTGTCTCTGCCATCAGCCTTGATGAATTCTGGATGATGGCCATTGCGCCGCTGGGGTTCCTCGGCCTGACCACGCTGGTCGGGTTCTTTATCGAACCGTGGATTCATGGTTTTCGGATGGCGATCAATCCGGTGATCATCTTCGTCTCGATCTTCTTCTGGGGCTGGCTCTGGGGGCCGGTGGGTGTGCTTCTGGCAGTGCCTTTGATGACCGTGATTCAGGTGGTTCTGAAGCAGATTCCCAAGCTGAGGCCAGTCTATAAAGTGATTGCGAGGTAGTCTGGTAATGGATACCCGCAACACGCACTGACACGCCCGGTAAACTCACCTATCCTCTTTGAATACCCGAAATTCAGCAAACAGGGAGGATCGTCAGCCCATGATCCCGAACACCATGAAAGCCATGGTTCTTACCGGTCACGGTGATGTGGATAAACTGGAGTATCAGGACGTGTCTGTTCCTGCTCCCGGGCCGGGAGAGGTGCTTGTCCGGGTCACAGCCACGGCGAAGAACAACACCGATCGCAAGGCGCGGGAAGGGCTTTATCCCACCAAAAAAGGCGAAATGACATCCTTTCAGATGGGCGGTAAGCCCACGCTGACGTTTCCCCGAATTCAGGGGGCGGATATCGCCGGGCGTGTCGCCGCCGTTGGTGAAGGGGTGGATGAGTCCCGAATCGGTGAACGGGGCCTGCTGGATTTCAACATCTACGCCAATGATCGGCGGGACATCAACCTCACGCCTGATTACTTTGGTCACGGCGCCGACGGCGGCTATGCGGAATACGTAGCGCTCCCGTCGGACCAGTTTCATCACATACCCAATGCCGAACTCACAGATGCTGAAGTGGCATCCATGGGCATGTGTTCCTATCAGACTGCCATGCACATGCTTACCTCGGCCAACATCAAGGCCGGGGAGCGGGTTCTGGTTACGGGGGCCAGCGGTGGCGTTGGCACCGCGCTGATCCAGCTTTGCCGAATTATGGGGGCTATTCCCTATGCCCTCAGTAAACAGGACAAGGCGGCAGCGCTGCTGGAACTGGGTGCCGAGGCGGTGCTGGATCGCTCGGATATGGACAGCTTCGTGGATCGGGTGAAAGCGGAAACCGACGGCAAACCCATTGATGCGGTGATGGATCTGGTCGGCGGTGAGATGACCGATGTCTTCATCGACACCATGATCTTTGATATGAACGCCCGCAGCACCTATCCGCGACTCAGTATTGCTGGCGCCAGCGGCGGCAATATCAGCGAAATTCTGTGGACCCGGATCTACCTCTACCAGGTACAGATCTTCGGGGTATCCCACGGCACCCGGGAGGAGGCCGAACAGTTGATGGCCTGGATCCGGGAAGGGCAACTGAAACCGGTTTTGCACGGTGCCTTCAGGCTCTCTGATCTGCATCGGGCAGAAGAATACTTTGTGAACCGGGGTAGCAATTATCTCGGCAAGATCGTGATCGTTCCCGACTCACAATGGGAAGAACACGGCCAACCCTGGTCACTGGAGAGTGCCTGATGAAACCCGAGCTAACCATTCAGTTGATGGATACCCATGCCGGCGGTGATGTCAGCCGGATCGTGACCGGTGGCATTGATCAATTACCCGGCGATACGGTTCGTGCGCAGATGGAATACCTGCGCGAGGATGCCGATGGCCTGCGTCGGCTTTTGTTGGAAGAGCCATATGGCGTGCCCGAAATGTCCGTGGATTTGCTGGTGCCGCCGACGGATCCCCGAGCGGCAGCCGGTTACATCATCATGGAAGTCATGGGTTACCCGATTTACTCCGGCTCCAACACCATTTGCACGGCCACCGCGGTGCTGGAATTAGGTATCGTGCCGAAGCAGGAAGGCAAACAGAACTTTCTCCTGGAATCTCCTGCTGGCCTGGTTCAGATCGAGGCGACCGTTCAGGACGGCGTGGTGGAAGCCATCACCTGTGAAGGGTTGCCCAGTTATATTCATACCTACAAGGCCAGCATCGACGTGCCCTCGTTGGGTGAGATTACCTACAGTGTGGCCTACAGCGGTGGCTTTTATGCGCTGGTGGATGCGTCCAGTCTGGGCTTTGATCTGACCCTGGACGAAGAGCGCAAGCTGTCGGAAACCGCCCATGCCATTGTTGAGGCCATCCAGGCCGAACGGGGCTTTTCTCATTACACCCTTGGGGACGTGGGGCCACTGCCGTTCCTTCACTTCATGGGGCCCGTAGAGCATGTGGCCGAAGGCTATTATCGCTCCCGGTCTGCGACCTATGTGCATCCCGGTGTGATTTGCCGGAGCACCACCGGCACTGGCACCTCTGCCCGCCTGGCTTTGATGAACTACGAAGGCAACATTAAGCCGGGCGACAAGCTCGAAACCGTTTCCCTGAGAGAGACCGGTTTTATCGGTGAATTTACCGCCGTTGAAGAAGAGGGTGAATACCAGGTAATCAAGAACAGCATCACCGGCAAGGGTTATGTCATTGCCCGCTCCGACATTGTGGTGAACTGTGACGACCCAATGGTTGAGTGCGGACCCCTCCACCATATCCTGTCTAGCCGCCATTCCGGAAAAATTCCCCCTCAATCCTGAGGTCCGTTCGGGAGCTCTTTCCCTGGCGCGGCGTGCGCGCTGCGCCCGGTTTTCCACCTCATAAAACCACGCAGATTTCTTCCTTTTTGGTCTAAAGTTTACCTTTACGTAAAGTGAAGCCTGTGCTAAACCTTGACCCGTGCTTTCAATGATAAAAACAACAGGAGTTGAGAATGAGCCTTCCGGAATATACCGACGTTTACAACAACTTCGATCCTGCTGCTCTGGAAGCGGACATCCTGGATGGACGTCTGGATAGCGGGCTCAACGTATGTCACGAAATCTGCGACAAGTGGGCGGATGATCCCAGTCGCGTTGCCCTTTACTACGAAACCGAGGATGGCGGTGACGGCTCCCTGACTTTCGCCGAACTGAAAGAGGCCTCCGCGCGTTTTGCCAATTATCTGAAATCCAAAGGCATCGGAAAGGGCGACCGGGTGGCTGCACTCCTGCCGCGCACGCCTGAGCTGCTGATCGTTATTGCCGGAACCCTGCGTGCCGGTGCCGTGTATCAGCCGCTGTTCACTGCCTTCGGTTCCGGGGCTATCGAATACCGTTTTGAACGAGCCAGTACCAAGCTGGTGGTGACCAACCCGGAAAACTACCCCAAGCTGAACGACGTCAAGGTGTGTCCGCCAGTTGTCGGCGTCAACGCCAGTGAGATTGGTGCGGACATTCCCGATTTCGATGAAACCCTGGCCGCGCAGTCCAGCGAATTTGAGCCTGTCATGATCAAGGGTGACGATCCGTTCCTTCAGATGTTCACCTCCGGAACTGTCGGTAAATCCAAAGGCGTTGCGGTCCCCGCCAAGGCATTGTTGGCGTTCTATGTTTACATGAAGTACGCCATTGATCTGCAGGACGGCGACAAGTTCTGGAACGTGGCCGATCCTGGCTGGGCCTACGGTCTTTACTACGCGGTGGTAGGACCCCTGCTGATGGGCCACGCGACCCATTTCAACCCGGGCGGTTTCACTCCGGAATCCACCTACGACATGATCCGCAAATACAAGATCACCAACCTGGCAGCGGCGCCTACGGCTTACCGCCTGCTCAAGGCCAACGATCACGTTCTGCCGGAAGGCGAAAACCTGGGTTTGCGTGTTGCCAGCAGTGCCGGTGAACCTCTTAACCCGGAAGTGGTGAACTGGATTCGCAACCGCCACTTCTGCCCCGTGAAAGACCACTACGGCCAGACCGAAACCGGCATGACCTGTTGCAACTTCCACGGCCTTGCGCATCCGGTCCGCGAAGGTTCCATGGGCTATGCCTCTCCGGGTCACAAGGTAGTTGCGCTGAATGAGAAGAACGAAGTTGTGGGCGAGGGCGAAGTCGGGCAGCTGGCTGTCGACGTGAAGGCCTCCCCGCTCTTCCATTTCGACGGTTACACCTGGGGTGAGAAAGATCCGTTTGTGAACGGTTACTACCTCACCGGCGACATGGTCATCAATCACGGCAACGGCAACTTCTCCTTCAGCGGCCGGGACGATGACATCATCACCACCGCCGGCTACCGCGTGGGCCCCGCCGACGTGGAAAGCACCTTGCTGGAGCACGCCGCTGTGGCGGAGTCAGGTGTTGTCGGCAAGCCCGATGAGAAGCGCGGCTCCATTATCAAGGCCTATGTGGTGATCAAGGGCGATTATGCCGTCGGAGATGAACAGGCCCTGAAAGATGAGCTTCAGGAACTGGTGCGTCGCAGACTCTCCACCCACGCCTTCCCCCGGGAAATCGAGTTTGTTGATGAGCTGCCCAAGACGCCCAGTGGCAAAATCCAGCGGTTCGTTCTGCGTAATCAGGCCAAGGAAGAAATCGGCGCATGATCATTACGTTTGAAGAACTGCAGGCCTTCCTCGACGAGCAGTTTCCGCAGGGGGCCGCCTACGGCACCCTGCAGAAGCTCGGGGATGGCTGGGCAGAGATGAAGCTGGAAGTGGATGAGGAGCACCTCAGGCCCGGGGGAACCGTCTCCGGGCCGGCCATGATGGGGCTGGCGGACGTCACCCTTTATGCGGCGCTGTTGAGCAAGATTGGCCTGGTTCCCCTGGCGGTAACCACCAACCTGAACATCAACTTTCTCCGCAAGCCGGTGGCCCATCAGCCCATCTGGGCTCGGGCCACCATGCTGAAAGTCGGTCGCACCATGGGTGTGGGCGAAGTGTTCGTCTACTCCGAAGGCGCCGAAGAGCCGGTTGCACACTCCACCATGACTTACTCAATTCCTCCAAACCGGTAACGCCATGCAGATTCGAGATACGATGGTGCCGGTCGGTGAGGGTGTGGAGCTGGAGGTCAGGCGAATCCAGCATGAGGAGTCGAAAGGGCCAGTGCTGGTTTTTCTGCATGAATCCCTCGGTAGCATTGCCCTGTGGCGGAAGTTCCCGGAAAAACTGGCCAAAGCCACCGGCTGCGACGCACTGATTTACAATCGTCAGGGTTATGGCCACTCTTCTGACGAAGAGCTACCTCGCCCGTATGATTACCTGGAAGTTGCCGGTCATCGGTGGTTGCCCAGGTTGCTGGACAAGCTCGCAATTCAGGATATCGTGCTGGTAGGGCACAGTGATGGTGGATCCATTGCTCTCGTGACGGCCGGTACCATGGGTGACCGCGTGAAGGCTCTGATAACCATGGCTGCGCATATCTATGCGGATCACCTTACCCTTGCCGGCATCGAGGAGATGGCTGTTCGTTATCGGGAGACCGATATCCGGGAGCGTTTGGCACGCTATCATGGCGACCGGACCGACGACCTTTTCAACGCCTGGCAGACAGTCTGGCGCGATGAGGGCTTTCAGTCAGCGATGGATTTCCGTCGCTGGCTGGCAGCGATCGAATGTCCGGCTATGATCATTCAAGGGGAGAACGACGAATACGGCGTGCCTGAGCAGGTTACAGACATCGTTGCTGGCATCGGGGAGGGCGCTCACGGCGTGATTCTGGAGGATGCTGGGCATTCTCCGCACCTGGAGAAGCAGGACCAGGTAGTAGACCTTCTATACGACTTTTTGCGTAGCGAGAGTGTACTTAAAAACTGCAATTAAGTGTTGACGTTTACGTATACGTCAATCTAATCTGGTAAACAGATAAAACGCACAACAATAACAAAGGTAGATTGGCTCATGAGTGAACAGTACGTTCTGGAGACCCGTAACCTTGTCAAAGAATTCAAGGGCTTTGTTGCGGTCGACGACGTGAACCTGAAGGTCCAGAAAGGCCATATTCACGCCCTGATCGGCCCTAACGGTGCTGGCAAGACCACGGTCTTCAATCTGCTCACCAAATTCCTGATCCCGACTCGTGGTCAGATCCTGTTCAAGGATCAGGACATAACCACCATGAAGTCCGCCGCCATCGCCCGCCAGGGCATTGTCCGCTCGTTTCAGATCTCTGCCGTATTCCCTCACATGACAGCGCTGGAGAACATCCGCGTAGCCCTGCAGACCTTCGAGGGTACCTCCTTCAGTTTCTGGAAATCCGGCAATTCCCTGCACAAGCTGAATCAGCGCTGCATGGAGCTTCTGGATGCCGTTGGCCTTGCAGAGTTTGCCAACACCACCACCGTTGAGTTGGCCTACGGGCGCAAGCGTGCACTGGAATTGGCAACCACGCTGGCCATGGAGCCGGAAATCCTGTTGCTTGACGAGCCAACCCAGGGCATGGGTTCGGAAGACGTGGATCGTGTGGTAGAGCTCGTACGCAAGGCGGCAGCGGGACGAACCGTTCTGATGGTTGAGCACAACCTCAGCGTGGTCAGCAAATTGTGCGATCGCATCACCGTGCTGGCTCAGGGCGCTGTCCTGACCGAGGGTGATTACGCCTCGGTCTCTGCAGATCCAAGGGTGCGCGAGGTATACATGGGTAGTGATGGTAGTGGAGAGCGGGGTACTACCGCTGACAGCGAGCAGTCGGAGGCGGCGCAATGACCAGTAAATCAGATCGCGAATACGAGCAGCTCCGACTCTCGGGATTACACGCCTTTTACGGCGAATCCCATATCCTCCATGGCATCGACATGGTGGTGCACCGTGGTGAGCTGGTGACCTTGCTGGGCCGCAATGGTGCAGGTCGGAGTACAACCCTCAAAGCCATTATGAATATGGTTGGCCGGCGCACCGGCTCAATCATGATTAACGGTGAGGAAACCATGTCTTGTGCGCCTCACCACATTGCCAGGTTGGGTGTCGGGTATTGCCCCGAACATCGGGGCATTTTTTCCTCGCTCAGTGTCCAGGAGAACCTGACGCTGCCGCCAGTGGTGCGCAGTGGCGGCATGAGCCTGGAAGAAATCTACAACATGTTCCCCAACCTGTATGAAAGACGTTTCAGCCAGGGCACCAAGCTGTCCGGTGGCGAGCAGCAGATGCTGGCTATGGCGCGCATTCTGCGCACAGGCGCCAACATGCTGCTGCTGGACGAAATCACCGAGGGTCTGGCCCCGGTTATTGTAGAAAAGCTGGGTGAGGTCCTGATTGCCCTGAAAAACAAGGGTCTGACCATTGTCCTGGTTGAGCAGAATTTCCACTTCGCAGCACCGTTAGCCGACCGTCATTACGTTGTTGAGCACGGTCAGATTGTGGAAGAAATCAGCGCCAACGAACTGAGTTCCAAGCAGTCGGTGCTGGATCGCTATTTGGGGGTCTGATCCCGGATAGGACGAGAGCAAGAAAAGCAACAACAACCCGAACCAACGCAAGACAGTAGCGGAGATACAACAATGACAATGATGAAAAAGCTTCTGACATCAGCCGTTGCATCAGCCATGATGGCAAGCGGAGCCCAAGCGGCTATTTCCAACGACACGGTCAAGATCGGTTACCTGGCAGATATGTCCGGCACCTACCGTGACCTGGCAGGCCCCAACGGGCTTAAGGCCCTGGAAATGGCGATCGCTGACTTTGGTGGTCAGGTAAATGGCGCCAAGATCGAAGTGGTCAGTGCTGATGACCGTAACAGCCCCGATACTTCCTCCAGCACCGTTCGTCGCTGGGTTGAGAACGAGGATGTTGATCTGGTGGCCGGTATGGTGGCTTCTTCCGTTTCCATTGCCGTGAGCAAGATTCTGGAAGAGAACGATCGCCTGGGTATCATCTCCGGTTCAGCCGCTTCCAGTATCACCAACGAGCACTGCACCCCGAACCACATCCACTACGTTTACGACACTTATCCGCTGGCCAACGGTACCGCCAGTGCGGTGGTTAAAGAGGGCGGCAAAACCTGGTACATGCTGACTGCGGATTACGCGTTCGGCCACGCTCTGGAAGGCGACGTTACCCGCGTTGTTGAGGCTAACGGCGGTGAAGTGATCGGCACCGTGCGCCATCCGTTCCCGACCCAGGATTTCTCCTCCTTCATCCTGCAGGCCCAGGCGTCCGGCGCTGATGTAATCGGCCTGGCAAACGCCGGTGCTGACACCACCAACGCCATCACAACAGCCAGTGAGTTCGGTGTCACCCAGTCTGGCCAGACGCTCGCGGCTCTGCTGCTGTTCCTGACTGACGTGCACGCACTGGGTGCGGAAACCGCTCAGGGCATCCAGTTGACCACCGGCTGGTACTGGGACATGAACGACGAGACCCGTGAATGGTCTGATCGCTTCATGGAAGAGACCGGTGTTCGTCCGACCATGGTTCACGCCGGTATCTACTCCAGCACCATGCAGTACCTGAACGCAGTCAAGGCGACCGGGTCTGATGATGCCCAGACAGTGCGCAAACAGATGATGGATACGCCCATCAACGACATGTTTGCCAAGAACGGCAAGATCCGTGTTGACGGCCGCATGGTGCACGATATGTACCTGGCGGAAGTGAAAACCCCGGCTGAGTCCACGAATGAGTGGGATCTGTACAAGATCCTGCGGACTATTCCGGCGGAAGAATCTTACCGTCCGCTCTCCGAGAGCAAGTGCAAGCTGGTTAACAACTAAGACCGGCATCAGGGCTCACCCGGCAACAGGGCAGGGTGAGCCCGCAACTCAGAGAATTGAGTAAGAACAACAACCAACCCCTGTGCTGCTTCTGGAGTTAGCCCAATGTCCATGATTTTCGGCGTCCCTGTAGCTGTGCTCTCCGGCCAGCTCCTGATCGGAATCATCAATGGCGCCTTTTACGCCCTTCTGAGCCTTGGGCTCGCGGTCATCTTCGGTTTGCTGAAGATCATCAACTTCGCCCATGGTGCCATGTACATGCTCGGCGCCATGACCACCGTCCTGATGTTTGACTATCTGGGCGTTAATTACTGGGTCGCGCTCCTGCTGGCCCCCCTGCTGGTCGGCGCTTTCGGCGTCGTCATAGAGTATTTCCTGCTGCGCCGCATCGCGGGGCAAGATCATATTTACAGCCTGCTCCTGACTTTCGGTGTGGCGCTGATCATCACCGGCGTGCTCGTGAACTGGTTTGGTGTGTCTGGCCTTCGCTACACCATGCCCGACATGTTCAAAGGCGGTGTGAATCTCGGCTTTATGTTCATGCCGTATTACCGGGCCTGGGTTATCGTTGCGGCACTGGTCGTGTGCTTCGGAACCTGGTTTGTGATTGAAAAAACCAAGCTGGGTGCCTACCTGCGGGCCGGTACCGAGGATTCCCAGCTTATGCAGGGTTTTGGTATCAACGTGCCCCTCCTGATCAGCCTGACTTACGGCTTTGGTGTGGCGCTGGCAGCGTTTGCCGGCGTCCTGGCCGCGCCGATTTACTCGGTGACCCCGGTCATGGGGTCTGCCACCCTGATTACGGTCTTTGCGGTTGTGGTTATCGGGGGTATGGGTTCCATTGGCGGCGCTATCATCACCGGTATTCTCATGGGTGTTATTGAAGGCCTCACCAAAACCTTCTACCCGCCGGCTTCCTCGGCGGTCATCTTCCTGGTCATGGTTCTGGTTCTGATGTTCCGTCCCAGTGGCTTGTTCGGTAAGGAGGCATAAACATGAATCAGCCAGTCAATTCCGCCGATATTCACAAGTCTATCGTTCAGGAACAGGCCAACCAGGATCGCAAGAAAATGATGCTCAACGGCGTGCTGTTGCTTATCCTGCTCGCTGCGCCGTTTGTGATTTACCCGGTCTTCCTGATGAAAATCCTGTGCTTCGCACTGTTTGCGGTGGCCTTCAACCTCCTGTTTGGGTTCACCGGCCTGCTGTCATTCGGTCATGCGGCCTTCCTGGCCACAGGTGGCTACACCACCGGTTACCTGCTCAGTAACTACTCCGGGCTTACCACGGAGATGGGGATCATCGCCGGCACCCTGGCGGCCACGGCTCTGGGCACTGGCTTTGCCTTGTTGTCGATTCGTCGGCAGGGCATCTATTTCGCCATGGTTACCCTGGCCCTGGCGCAGCTGGTTTTCTTCTTCTTCGTCCAGTCCGAGTTCACGGGCGGCGAAGATGGTATGCATGGTATCCCCCGGGGTGAGCTGCTGGGATTCATCAATCTCGAAGATAACCTGAACATGTACTATTTCGTGCTGGCGGTGTTTATCGCCTGCTATCTGCTGGTGCAGCGCATTGTCAGTAGTCCGTACGGTCAGGTATTGAAGGCCATCAAACAGAACGAGCCCCGTGCTGTATCGCTTGGCTATAACGTGGATCGTTACAAGGTGCTGGCATTCGTGATTTCCGCAGCGCTGGCCGGTCTTGCAGGTTCCATGAAATCCGTCGTGTTCCAGCTCGCTTCCCTGAACGATGCGCACTGGCACATGTCGGGCGAGGTTATCCTGATGACTCTGGTCGGTGGTATGGGAACCCTGCTTGGCCCGGTGGTGGGTGCCACCTTCGTGGTGAATATCGAGTACAACCTTTCCCAAGGTCCCTTACGGGATTGGGTAGATCCGATTCTTGGAGGCATCTTCGTGATCACGGTTCTGGCTTTCCGAAGCGGTATCGTGGGTGAGATCCAGAAGTTCGTGAAAAAGAATCTGGGCTGACGCACTTTTTTCCCTGAAAACCAAAAGGGCCACCTCTCGGGGTGGCCCTTTTGCATTGCCCGGGGTTGGATGATTGCCCCGGCTTCAGGCCGGATGCCTGAAAACAAAGGCATCCATGGCCAGAACACCGTGTTCGATCCCGCCATCAATCAGCACGCCGGGTTGCTGTTCCCCGGCCGCACCGGCCGCCACCAACAGAGGCAGGAAGTGCTCTGTGGTGGGGTGCGCACGTTGTGCATGGGGCGCTTTCTCCAGCGTCGCAATCAATTGTTGGTGGTCGCCTGCAGTGACCTTTGCGCGAACCCAATCCGTGAACTCCCGAGCATAGCCAGAGGCGTTCTCGTCCCCCCAGCGAACCTCGTAAAGGTTGTGGGTAAGGCTACCCGACCCGACAACAAGCACACCCTCATGCTCGAGTGGCTGCAGGGTCTGGCCCAGCTGCCAGGCCGAAGCAGGGTCAAGATTGGCAGGCATTGAAACCTGAAACACCGGAACCGAGTGATCGGGGAAAAGGTGCATCAGGGGAACCCAGGCCCCGTGATCCAGGCCCCGCTTTTCGTCAGCTCGTGCCTTCCAGCCTCCTGCCTCAAGCAAGGCGAGGGTGGTATGGGCCAGTTCCGGATGCCCGGATGCCGGATATTCAAGTTCATACAGTTCGGATGGGAAGCCGCGAAAATCGTGAATGGTCTCGGGCGTTCCGGAAACGCCCACCCGGACTTCCGGCGTCATCCAGTGGGGTGACACCACCAGTACAGCTTCGGGCCTGCTAAGGCGTTTGCCCAGCTCCGTCAGGGCCGGGCCAGCGAGGCCCGGCTCCAGTGCGAAGGTGGGAGCGCCGTGGGAAACAAACAGACTCATGATGGCTCCTCCGGGTTGCGGTGGTTATCGGGCTGCAATCGCGCGATCAATGGACGCGCGGCCTGCGCCGCTGAATACCAGGGACACCGACACGGCCAGCAAGGCCAGGCCAAACTCATAGCCATTGTTACTCATGAACAGGCCGTTGCCGATATGAACACTGAAAATGGCGACTAGCATGGCAAATGCCAGTACCGCGCTGGCAGGGCGAACCAGCAGGCCGATGATCAGTGCCAGGCCGCCGAAGAATTCCGCGCCACCGGCCAGCAGTGCCATCAGGTAGCCCGGGCTCAACCCGATGGAGTCCATCCATTGCCCAGTTCCTTCCAGGCCGTAGCCGCCGAACCAGCCAAACAGTTTCTGCGCGCCGTGAGCAGCGAATATGATACCGACGGGAATCCGGAGGGCCAATGCGCCCCAGCCTGCGTCAATGCTGATCAGTTTGTTCAGGAATGCGTTGTTCATGATGAATCTCCTTGGGTGTGTTTCGAACATGGGAGTACTTTACAAATATCAATAAACGGGATAAACGTACCTTTATTAAATTAACTGTTCCGGAAATCGAAACAATGGATCGATTGTTGGAGATGCAGACGTTCTGCAACGTGGTTGAAGCCGGCAGCTTCGTCGCTGCATCAGAGAATCTGGGAATGTCCAAGGCCGCTGTCTCACGCTATGTCAGCGAACTGGAAAGTCGTCTCGGGGTCCGGCTGCTGCAGCGGACCACCCGCCGCCTGTCGCTGACCGGGGAGGGCGAGGTGTTCTATGTCCGGTGCCGGGAACTATTGGCCGGGGTTGAGGAGGCCGAAGCAGAAATAACCGCCCGCAATGATGTCGCAAGGGGCACGTTGAGGGTGAATGCGCCGGTCAGCTTCGGAATAAGCCACCTGGCGCCTTTGTGGGGAGAATTTCACGCCCGCTATCCGGATGTGGAGTTGTCGATCGATCTCTCTGACCGGCTGGTGGATATCGTCGAGGAGGGTTTTGATCTGGCCATCCGGATTGCCACGCTGCAAAGCTCCACGCTGGTAAGCCGACGTATCACCTCCACCCGGCTCATTGCCTGCGCCTCGTCGGATTACATCGCCACCCACGGCGCCCCCGTCAAACCGGAAGATCTGGCCAGCCACCGGATCATCGGCTACAGCAACTTCACCACCGGCAACGACTGGCCCTTTGAGGGCCCGGATGGCAAGACCAGTGTGCGGGTCCGGCCATGGATGTATGCCAACAACGGTGAAACCTGCTGTGCCGCTGCCGTGGCCGGGCAGGGCATCGTGCTGCAGCCCGGTTTTCTGGTGCACAAAGACCTGGAAGCCGGGCGGCTGGTGGAGCTGATGCCTGACTATCGCTCCACCGAACTTGGCGTTTACGCCGTCTATCCCACCCGCAAGTTCGTGACGCCCAAAGTCCGGGCGCTGGTGGATTACCTTGTCTCTGCCTTTCCCGATGCGCTCTAAAGCGGTGGGCTAGGCGTCCGGAGTCTGCAACCGCTTCCGTTCCGCCCGACGCATCAGGTACCAGGCAATGAACGCAATCAGCGAGACTGCCAGAATGATCAGCGTGGCCAGCGCGTTGATCTTCGGCGAAACCCCCATCCGCACGGAGGAAAACACCACCATCGGCAGCGTGGTCGCCCCTGGCCCGGACACGAAGCTGGCAATCACCAGGTCGTCCAGGGACAGTGTGAATGCCAGCAGCCAGCCGGACACCAGCGCCGGAGCAATCACCGGCAGGGTGATCACGAAGAAGGTCTTCAGGGGCGTACAACCCAGGTCCATGGCCGCCTCCTCGATGGAGCGATCCACCTCCTGCAACCGGGCCGACACCACCACTGCCACATAGGCACTGCAGAAGGTGGTGTGGGCAATCCAGATGGTTGCCATGCCACGGTCAACCGGCCAGCCAATGGTCTGGGCCATCTGCACGAACAGCAGCAACAGCGACAGGCCGGTTATGACCTCGGGCATAACCAGCGGCGCGGTAATCATGCTGGACAGCAGCGTGCGCCCGCGCATCTTCTTGAACCGGGTAATCACAAACGCACACAGCGTGCCCAGGCACACCGCCATGCTGGCGGAGTAGAAGGCAATCCGCAGGCTCATCCAAACCGCCGACAGAATCTGCTCATCCCGGAACAGCTCGCCGTACCAATGGGTGGAAAATCCGGCCCAAACCGATACCAGCCGGGACGCATTGAACGAATACACGATCAGCACGAACATCGGCAGGTACAGGAACAGCAGGCCCAGAATCAGCATGACCTTTGAGAAACTGAACGAGCGTGACTTAACCATGCTTTTCCATCTCCCGGGCCTGGAACCGATGGAACAGCACAATCGGCACCAGCAGTAACAACAGCATCACGATCGCGAGGGCAGACGCCACCGGCCAGTCGCGGTTGTTGAAGAACTCCTCCCACAACACCTTGCCGATCATCAGCGTGTCCGGCCCGCCGAGCAGCTCCGGAATCACGAACTCGCCCACCGCGGGAATAAACACCAGCATCGAGCCGGCGAGGATGCCGGCCTTTGAGAGCGGCAGGGTGATGGCCCAGAAGGTGGTCAGGCTTCGGCAACCCAGGTCTGACGCTGCCTCCAGCAGGCGCACATCCAGCTTCACCAGATTGGTGTAGATGGGCAGCACCATGAACGGCAGGTAGGCGTAGACGATGCCCAGCACCACTGCGAAGTTGGTGTTCAGCATCTTAAGGGGCTGCTCAATCAAACCCAGCCACATCAGGAAACTGTTCAGCAGCCCCTGATTGCCGAGGATGCCCATCCAGGCATAGACCCGGATCAGGAACGAGGTCCAGGAGGGCAGCATCACCATCAACAGCAACACCAGTTGCCAGTGCTTGGGCGCCCTCGCCATGGCGTACGCCATCGGGTAGCCAATCAGCAGGCACACGACGGTGGCCAGGAAGGCGGTTTTCACCGATCCCCAGTAGGCCGCGAAATACAGGCTGTCGGACAGCAGGAACAGGTAGTTCCCGATATTCACCACCACCGAGAAGGTGTTGTCCACCCACCGGAATACGGGCTCGTAAGGGGGAATGGCCATCACCGCCGAGGTCAGGCTGATCTTCAGCACCAGCGCAAACGGCAGGAGGAAGAACAGCAGCAGCCACAGGAAGGGGATACCGAAAACTACCCGCCGATTGAAAAGGACTGCACGCACCCGCTCGGTCAGAGGGGCGGGTAAAAGTTTGCGTCTCATCGGCTCAGTTCCAGAGCAGGATGGGGCTGGAGGCTTCCCAGGATACGAATACCCTGTCGCCCCAGGTTGGCCGCTCACCACGACGTTCGACGTTCGCCATGGTCGCCTGCACCCGTTTGCCGCTGGCCAGCTTCACGTAGTAGGACGTGATGTCGCCCAGGTAGGCAATGTTGTCCACCGTACCGCAGCTCCAGTTGTGCTCGCCGTCCGGTTTGTCGGCGGTCAGATAGATCTTCTCCGGACGCAGGGCGATCAGGGTTTCGGTGGTTTCCGCAGGCGTGGTTACGCCACGGTCGATGAACACCGGCGCATCCAGCAGGGTGCTGGTCAGCGTGATGCTGTCGGCCTCGTCTTCGCGGATGTGCGCCTCGAAAATGTTCACCGAGCCGATGAACTCTGCCGTCATGCGGCTGTTCGGGCTCTCGTAGATATCGATGGGCGAGCCGATCTGGGCAATCCGGCCCTGGGCCATGATCGCAATACGGCTGGCCATGGTCATGGCTTCTTCCTGGTCGTGGGTCACCATCAGGCAGGTGGCGCCAACATTTTCCAGAATTTCCACGAGTTCCAGCTGCATTTCGGTACGCAGCTTCTTGTCCAGGGCACCCATGGGCTCGTCCAGCAACAGCAGCTTGGGACGTTTGGCCAATGAGCGGGCCAGGGCAACCCGTTGCTGCTGACCACCGGAAAGCTGCTGGGGTTTGCGCCGGGCATAGGGTTCCATCTTGACCAGCTTCAGCATGGCGTCCACACGGTCGCGAATTTCGCCCTTGGGCAGCTTGTCCTGTTTCAGGCCCATGGCAATGTTCTGCTCCACCGTCATGTGGGGGAACAGGGCATAGGACTGGAACATCATGTTAGTCGGGCGCAGGAACGGTGGCAGAGCCGTAACGTCCTGGCCGTCGAGCATGATGGTGCCGGCGTTGGGCGTTTCAAAACCTGCGAGCATGCGCAGCAGCGTGGACTTGCCGGAACCCGAGCCACCCAGAAGGGCAAAGATCTCGCCCTTGTGGATGTCCAGATTGACGTTGTCTACGGCCAGCGTGCCATCAAAGCTTTTGGAAATGCCCCGAATGCTGAGTAACACCTCCGCTTGCGCGGAGGTGTTGTTGCGGTTTTCCACCGCTTAACGACCAGACTTCACGTTGGTCCAAGTGCGGGTCATCAGACGCTGGGCGTCCTGAGGCCGGCCTTCCATGATGTACAGCTTCTTCATCACTTCGTCGGTGGGGTAGATGCTGGTATCGCTCAGAATCTCCGGATCAACAAACTCGTTGGCCGGCTTGTTCGGGTTGGCGTACCACACGTAGTTAGTCACATCGGCGATGATTTCCGGGCGCATCAGGAAGTTCATCAGCTTGTGGGCGTTCTCCACGTTCGGCGCACCGGCCGGAATGGTCATCATGTCGAACCACAGCACCGCGCCTTCTTTGGGAATGGTGTAGCGGATCACGTTGCCATTTTCGGCTTCCTCGGCGCGGGCAGCGGCCTGCAGGATGTCGCCGGAGTAACCGGCAGCCACGCACAGGTCACCGTTGGCCAGGTCGCCAATGTAACGGGACGAATGGAAGTAGGTGATGTTCGGACGAATGGCCTTGATCACCTCACCGCCTTTCTTGATGTCGTCGGCGTTGTTGCTGTTCGGGTCCAAGCCGATGTAGGCCATGGCCGCACGCACCATCTCTTCGCCGGAATCCAGCATGGCAATGCCGCAGCCGCCGGCGGCGAGCTTGCCGGTGACCTCCGGATCAAATACCAGCGCCCAGGAATCAGTAGGAGCGCTATGGCCCAGGATTTCCTGAATGCGGCCTTCGTTATAGCCATAGCCGTTGGTGCCCCAGAGGTAGGGCAGGGCAAACTGGCTGCCCGGGTCGACCTTTTCCAGATCGTCCATCAAATCCGGGTTCAGGTTGCTCATGTTCGGCAGCTTGCTGTGGTCCAGCGCTACGAAGGCGTTGGCAGAAATTTGCTTGGCCACGTAGTGGTTGGAGGGCACAACAAGATCGTAGCCGGAACGGCCGGAAAGCAGGGCGGCTTCGAGGATCTCGTTACTGTCGTAGACGTCATAGATGACCTTGATGCCGGTTTCTTCCGTGAACTTCGCCAGGGTGTCCTCAGCGATGTAGTCGGACCAGTTGTAGACGCGCACTTCCTCTGCTGCAAAAGCGGAGGAGGCACACAGAGACAACGCAACAGAGGCGGCCAGCGCCTGTGGCTTACACAACTTCAACATTGGATGGTTTCCCTCACTCAAAAGGGATTAATACAAAACGTGCAGGACGCACGCAGTGTTGTGCAGGTCTGCTGAGGGTGGCCGCAGTTGGCTGTTGTCCCGGACGGAACCCGTCGCCGCCTTTTGACTCCTTTAAGGCTTGTCCTGGAAACGGCAGTTGGGAATCCGCCGAATTCTCGCGATATGTATCATGAGATTCCGGGTTGCGCTATAAAAATTTAACTCCGGGATTTGTGGTATGTCCCTATCTTGCCAAACACCCCGGAAACCGGGATAAAGGAGTGTTGAAACTCCTGCGCCGGCTCCTCGGCACCAGGCCTGTTTGCGTTGTGGAAGGCGTTCCCTATGGCTTCTGGTTCTACGAGTGCCGACTCGTTCCTTCAGGCACACCCCGAACTTCAGTTTGTTGATCTGCTGATCCCGGATATCAATGGCATTGTTCGCGGCAAGCGGGTGGATCCGTCAGCGCTGGCGAAAGTGTTTGAGCGTGGCGTAGCCATGCCGGCTTCCATCTTTGCCCTGAACATTCAGGGCACCACGGTGGAAGAAACCGGTCTGGGGCTCGACATCGGCGAGGCTGATCGCGTCTGCCTGCCCATCGAGAACACCCTCACCATGGAACCCTGGCAGAAGCGCCCAACAGCGCAACTGCTGCTGACCATGTATGAGCTGGACCGCGAGACGCCGTTTTTCGCAGACCCCCGAGTGGTCTTGCAGAACATCGTCAAGCGCTTTGAGGAACTGGGCCTGACCCCGGTGGCGGCCTTCGAGCTGGAGTTTTACCTGATCGACCAGGAGAACCTCTCCGGTCGCCCGCAGCCGCCGAAATCGCCGCTTTCGGGTAAACGCCCGGCGGGCACCCAGGCCTACTCCATTGATGATCTGGACGAGTACGCGGAATTCCTGGCGGACGTGCTGGATGCCGCCCACGAGCAGGAGCTGCCGGCGGATGCGCTGGTGGCCGAATCGGCGCCCGGCCAGTTTGAAGTCAACCTGCATTACGTGGATGACGCAGTGCAAGCCTGCGACCACGCCACCCTGCTCAAGCGCCTGATCAAGAACATGGCCTACGACCATGAAATGGACACCACCTTCATGGCCAAGCCCTACCACAACCAGGCCGGCAGTGGCATGCACCTGCACGTGAGCCTGGTGGATAGTGAGGGCCGCAACGTATTCGCCGGCGACGCCGAGCAGCCAAACGACATGCTGCGCTGGGCCGTGGGCGGGTTGGTGGCCACCATGAACGATGCCATGGCGTTGTTCTGCCCGAACATCAATTCCTACCGACGGTTCAGCCCGGAGTACTATGTGCCCAGTGCGGCTACCTGGGGCGTGGATAATCGGACTGCGTCACTGCGTTTGCCGGGCGGTGATCCTGAAGCTCTTCGAATTGAACACCGTGTGGCCGGCGCCGATGCCAACCCGTACCTGCTGATGGCAGCCGTGCTGGCGGGCATGCATTACGGTATCTCCAACCGGATCGAACCACCGCCGGTCACCGTGGGTAATGCCCATGAACAGCACGAGGCCTCATTGGTGAATAATCTGCGGGATGCCTTGCGGGAGCTGGGCCAATCCAGAGTCATGGCTGACTATCTCGGTCGGGAGTTTCTGGACGTGTTCGTGGCCTGCAAGGAGCATGAGCTGAATGAATTCGAGATGACCATCTCGGATCTTGAGTATCTGTGGTACCTGCACACGGTCTAGTGGTTGCGGGATAATGAAAAACGGCGCCTTCAAGGCGCCGTTCTCGCTTGTGAGGCGACGTTTCCTGTTTATTCCAGAACCAGCCAGGTGGCCTTCAGCTCGGTGTACTTGTCGAAGGCATGGACCGACTTGTCGCGACCGTTGCCGGACTGCTTGAAGCCACCGAAGGGCGCTGTCATATCACCGCCGTCATAGTGATTGATCCACACGCTGCCGGCTCGCAGCGCCTTGGCCACTTTGTGGGCGGTATTGATATTAGAGGTCCAAACCGCAGCGGCCAGGCCGTAGATGGTATCGTTTGCAATCGCGACAGCTTCGTCTGGGGTGTCGAATCCGATCACAGAGAGCACCGGCCCGAAGATTTCTTCCGAGGCAATGCGCATCTGGTTGTTCACCCCGTCAAACACCGTGGGCTGAACGAACAGTCCGCCGGTTTCTTCCATGATCCGCTTGCCACCTTCCACCAGGCGTGCGCCCTCAGACTGGCCGATGCCAATGTAGTCGATAATACGATCCAGCTGTCCCTGATCCACGATGGCGCCGCAGGTGGTGGCCGGGTCCAGTGGGTGGCCAGGGCGCCACGTTTTCAGGGCATCGCGAATCAGCCCGACAAACTCGCCACGAATGCTGTTTTCGACCAGAAGGCGACTGCCGGCGGTGCACACCTCGCCTTGGTTGAAGGCAATGGCACTGGCTGCCTCGGCAGCGGCCTTTTTCAGGTCTGGCGCATCAGCGAAGACAATGTTGGGGCTCTTGCCACCGGCTTCCAGCCACACCCGTTTCATGTTGGACTGGCCGGCGTAAACCATCAGCTGTTTGGCCACATTTGTGGAACCGGTAAACACCAGGCAATCCACGTCCATGTGCAGCGCCAGGGCCTTGCCCACGGTGTGGCCATAGCCTGGAAGCACATTGAAAACGCCCGCGGGAACGCCCGCTTCCTCGGCCAGGGCGGCCAGGCGAATGGCGCTCAGGGGCGATTTCTCGGAGGGTTTGAGTATTACCGAATTGCCTGTGGCCAGGGCCGGGGCGATTTTCCAGGCCGCCATGATCATCGGAAAGTTCCAGGGTACGATGGCCGCCACCACACCCATGGGCTCCCGGGAAACCATGCCGATCTGGTTGTGGGGGGTAGGTGCAAGCTCACCGTAAACCTTGTCGATGGCCTCGGCGGTCCAGCGGATTGCCCGGGCCGTGGCCGATACGTCCACGGTCCTGGCGTGGCTGATGGGTTTGCCCATGTCCAGCGTTTCCAGCAGGGCAAGCTCGTCGCCGTGGGCTTCGATAAGGTCAGCAAAACGGAGCAGCACCGCCTTGCGTTTGGTAGGGGCCAGTTGGCTCCAGATGCCTGTCTCGAAGGCGTTCCTGGCAGCTACAACGGCCTGGTCCGCATCGCTCTGGTCACAGCTGGCAACGACAGCCAGTTCCCGGCCGTCGATCGGGCTGATTGAAGCAAACGTCCCACCAGCAACGGCCCATTGATAGGCGCCGTTCAGGTAAGCGCGGCCCTCGATTGTGAGGTTGTCTGCCAGTGCTTGCCATTCGGCCTGGCTGGTAGGAGTAGAAGAGCTGACGGATTGATTCATGGGCGCCTCGCAGGCTGTAGAGTTGAGAAATCATAGCAGCACTTTCATGCCCGGGCGCCGCCCTCGATATAGGTATAAGAACGTGTCTTTCCGAACGCCCTGCGCTGGCATAGACTTTCTGCGGCGCGCAGCATCGCGGCCGGCTTCTGAACGTCTCTTTCACCCTCTCTGGCGTCACATAATGATCGAGTATCCCCCGGTTCCCTCGTATTACGCAGCTTCCGCCAACCCGGCCCCTGTGCGTCCGGCTCTGCGCGGGTCCTGCGAGGCAGATGTGTGTGTCGTGGGTGCCGGTTATACCGGCCTGTCCACGGCGCTGTTCCTGGCAGAGGCCGGGTTCAGGGTGGTGGTTCTGGAGGCCGCAACCGTTGGCTGGGGTGCATCGGGTCGCAATGGCGGGCAGATCGTCAACAGCTTCAGCCGTGACCTGGACAGCATCGAGCGGCAGACCTCAAAAGAGCATCTGGGGTTGCTGGCTGAAATGGCCTTCGAGGGCAGCCAGATTATTCGCCAGCGGGTGAAGAGTTACGGCATTCACTGCGACCTGAAAGAGGGCGGTATCTTTGCCGCGCTCAATTCAAAGCAGTTCAAGCACCTGGAATCCCAGCAGGCGCTGTGGCGCCGGTACGGGTATGACCAGCTGGAATTGCTGGATCGAAACGCTATCCGTGCCCGGGTTGGTACAGAACGGTATGTCGGCGGCGCCATCGATCACACCGGCGGCCACATTCATCCCCTGAATCTGGCTCTGGGCGAGGCCGCTGCGCTGGAGTCTCGCGGCGGCGTGATTCACGAGCATTCAAGGGTAACGAGCATCGTCCCCGGTAAAACCGTAACCGTTAAAACCGGGATGGGTGAGGTGAGGGCGCAAACGGTTGTTCTGGCGGGCAACGCCTATCTTGGCGGTCTGATACCGGAACTCGGCGCCAAATCCATGCCATGCGGCTCGCAGATCATTGCCACCGAGCCGTTGGACGAAGCCGTTGCCAGAGAGCTGCTGCCCAGCGACAACTGTGTCGAAGACTGCAACTACCTGCTGGACTACTTCCGGTTGTCTGGCGACAAACGCCTGATCTACGGCGGTGGTGTGGTCTACGGTGCCCGCGACCCGGCTAACATCGAAAGGCTGATTCGTCCGAATATGCTCAAAACCTTCCCACAACTGGCGAACGTGAAGATCGACTACGCCTGGACCGGTAATTTCCTGCTCACGCTGTCGCGCCTGCCTCAGCTGGGGCACCTGCACGAGAACGTGTTCTACTCGCAGGGCTGCTCCGGGCACGGAGTCACCTTTACCCATGTAGCCGGTAAGGCATTGGCACTGGCAATTCAGGGTCAGGCGGAAAGGTTTGATGCCTTCGCCAGCCTGCCCCATTACCCGTTCCCGGGTGGAAGGGCCTTCCGGGTGCCTTTGACGGCAATGGGCGCCTGGTATTACGCGTTGCGCGACAGGTTGGGCGTTTGATTCTCCGGAAAACTGTGAAATCGCTCTCGTTCTGTCAACGTTTAAATTTGTAATCGGGGAGTCCGCCGATCCTTATAAGCTCAAAGCCTGAAAAAGAGCGTCGCACACAAAATCACAACAAAACAATATCTTATGCATCCTGATTCGGGCATCAGGCTGTAACCTTCCATCACAACGTGTATCCCTCCGTAACCGCCAAATTCCTGACGGACTTGCCCCGGTAAATCCGGAACTGCGCCGCATATAACCGAAAACTGCCGCTGTAAGATTTGCTCAAATTCGTCAAATAATTGGTGTGAAACGATGTCATATTGCGGCAAAAAACTAACGAAGCAAGGACTGCTGATGTTTCCTGCGGCTGTTCTGCTATCGGGCTGCGGTCTGGACATTTCCAGTGAAGACGACAATGCCTCGACACAGTCTTCGGTCGCGGCCGAGCCAACGGTCCAGATTGCTGGCGCAGCGATGAAAGGTGTCATCCAGCAGGGGCTGGTTGTTGCCAACCGTCTGATTGCGGACAAAGATGGCTATTACGCCCCCCAGCGCCAGGCAGCAAAACCGGTGTTGACGGCAGACGACGGCAGTTACGAGTGGCAGCTTCGCGGTAAGGCCGAAGGCTGGGCCCTGGTTGAACTGACGGCTGATGGCGGCACCCGCATGATCTGCGATGTGGTGCCCCAGTGTGATCAGGCGGGTAGTGCGCCGGTGGCATTTGGTCAGCCCATGCCGCTGGATAGCAGTTTCAGCCTCCTTGGTGCCGGCGATCTGCGGATGGAAACCGTCAACCTCACTCCGCTGACCCACCTGGCCGTGAAATTGGCCGAGCGGAGCAGCGATGGCCTTTCACCGGTTGCCATTTCCAATGCCTATTCTACGGTCGAAAACTGGTTCGGGCTCCCGGCCGGCGCTCTTCGCCTGACCCCGCCGGACCTGACCAGCCTGGATGAAATGACCAGTGTATCCGCTGACGCCATTCAGGTGGCGATTGCCAACGCGGCTTTTCTGGCTCTGGTTAACGACAACACCCAGTGGGATTCGATTTCTGATGTGCTGGCGGATGTTACCTCACAGGTCAGTGCCACCGGCCAGATCAGCGTGATGGGTGATGGCACCAATGTGGCGCTGGCGGACCTTATCAGTGCCGCTGCCCTGCAGTCTTCTGAGCTTCAGAATGCGGTTGATTCGAGCGTCATCAGCCAGAAACTGGTGGTTGTCGAGTACCGCAACGTGCAGCGCTTTAAGACCATTGCCGATGTAAACGAAGAGACTGACACCGGTGTTGCCGACTCGGGCGAGACCACCACCGACACCTCAACGGATACCAGTACGGATACCTCTACCGATACCTCGACTGGTTCAACAGACGAGCAGGTTGCCGGAACAACCGAGCCGGATACGTCAGGCGATGTCACCTCAGGCGGTGATACAACCACTGATACCACGACTGATGAAACCGTCGCAGATACCGGGACAGACACTGAACCCAGTGAGCCAGTCACTGAAACTACGCCCGAGGAAACTGTCCCGGCAAATACAGCACTGCTGAGCTGGACCGCGCCGCTGACCCGCGAGAATGGCGAGAGCCTGGCCATGGGCGAAATCGCAGGCTTCGAGGTGGTTTACGGCACCAGCGCTGAAAACCTGGACCAGAGCCTGGCCATTGGTGATGCCTCGGTGGATGAGTTGCTGGTAGACGAGCTGACTGAGGGTACCTGGTACTTCGCTATCCGCACCCTGGATACCGATGGCAACCGCAGCCGGCTGTCTGAGGTGGTCTACAAACAGATCTGATAAGGCACGAAAAGGCAGCGCTGTCCTCTGTGGGCTTCGCTGCCGGCCTGCTACCATGTACTGGAACGAGGCCCCACTCCGAGTACATGATGGAATTTTCAGACGATCATCAAGCCCTCCTTGAAGTCATCCCCGATGTGCGCGATGGCCTGACGCGTACCGAGCGAATCATTCTTTACGTTCTGCAGGAAACACAGCGCGAGCTGGAAGGCCGCAACGTGCCGACTGCCATGCTGTATGGCCGGGTGCTCGAATACGTGGATATGAGCGAGGCGGAGCTTCACCTGTATATGGACAGGTTGGGCGTGAAGGGAGATGGCAGGTAGGTTTGTTCGCGCTTTGTGTTGCCGGCCGCTTTCGCCAGTCGGCCTAGCAGCCGGCAATTCCGCAGCGATTATTTCGCGGTAATGGTCGACATCACCAGCTTTCCGTCCCGCTTGATCGGGCCGTCTTCCTTGGCACCCAGGGTGTACTCGAAAATTCCGGTTTTCATGCCGCCGTCTTCGCTGTGAACCATCAGCATCAGCATGTCACCGGATTGCACTTCCTCGGTTAGGATCGCCGCGACATCCATGTTCATGCCTTTGCGCAGTGGCGCGTGGGCGACAACAGGGCCGGGCTTCGTGGATTCGTCGGTGCGGTGAACCACCAGCCAGCCATTCTGTTCGGCAACAACTTTCCTGGCGGATACAACGCCATTTGCGACGGACTGATCGTTGGTCCAGACACCGGCCTTGTGCTCAGCGGCCAGTGCCGAGCCGGTTGCGAATGCGCCGGAAACCAGGGCGGCCAGAAGTGTGGATGTTTTTGCGTGCTTGGTCATTGCGTTCTCCTTAGTCTCAGTATTTCCCGCCCGTTGGGTTGTTGTTGGGCGGGTTAACTGCAGCTACGGGAGCGGATGCGCAAAGTTTCAGGCACCGGTGATTTTTTTGTGATGCTGACTAAGGATTGTTCCCATCGGTGGGGTAGAGGTAGCCATGAATCGCCGGCCCGGTGGGTTGACCTGTCGGTGAGCCGCCCTCGGGCTCGACACTTATGCCAAACGTGGCTTCCTTGAGAAGGGCCGGTTCGTAACCGCTCAATGCTCCCTCATCAAGCCTGAAATCGTTGCCCAGAACGCCCACTGAACGCGGGTTTGGTCCCAGCTCGTCCGCCTTGATCCACAACTGATAGGATTTTCCGGGCCTTGGCTCGGCGGTTACCGGTCTGATATTGAGCCGTTGCGCCTCCAGGTCCACTGTAAGCAGGAAGGCCGGCTGTTCATCATTATGCTGGAACACCGCCACGAACGACTGAGCTTGTGGCGTGGGTTGTGGCTGGAATAACAGAATGGCCACCAACACCAGGGCCGCCGCCGAAGCAATCGCCGTACTCCAGCGCCAGCGGTTCAGCTGGCTGCGCAAAGCAACCACTTTGAGGGTTTCGGAAGGCTGCCGGGGTGTCGATTCGATGCGGTCCAGCGCCTTCTCGATTTTTGCAAACAGCGCAGGCGAGGGCTGAACGGGCTCGGCTTCATCTGCCAGCCTGCCCAGTCGCTCTTCCCACTGCAGGATTAGAGTTTCTACCTTGGGATCCTCGCGGCGTCGGGTTTCAACATACTCCCGCTCCGGGGCCGGCAAAGTGCCCAGAACGTACTCTGCAACCAGCATGTCCAGGTCGTCGCGTTCCGTCATGATTCCAGGCACCTTTTGATCTGTTTCAGGGCGCGGTGCAGCCAGGTCTTTATGGTATTTACTGGCTGCTCGAACTGGCTTGCCAGTTCTTCCCGGGACCAGCCGTTGAGGTAGGCCAGGCGTACCATGTCCTGTCGGTCTTTCTCCAGTTGGTCGATGCAGTGATTCAGTTTATTTGCCGCCCGCTGGTCTTCCAACTGTTCCTGGGCCGTTGACTGTCTTCCCGGCATCTCGTCCAACTCATCGCTGTTCGTGGTACGACCGGCAGGGTGTTTGCGCAGCTCATCAATTGCGCTGTTACGGGCGATCGAAACCAGCCAGGTGATGGGCGAGGATTTACCGTCCTGAAACTGCTCGGCCCTTTGCCAGATCTTGAGGTACGTGTCCTGGATAACATCGTCTGCCCATGCCCTGTCTCTGAGGATACGCAACACGGTGCCCAGAAGTTTCGGGGCCGTTGCCTGGTAGAGGAGGGCGAAAGCCTGGCGGTCTTTCTGAGCCACATGGTGAATCAGCTCAGCGACGCGCTCGGGCGACTGCGAACTCTGTGCGTCGATGGCATTGCCTGGGAGCTGATGGGAGTCGGGCTTCATGAGGCCTCGGGCTGTGGTGCCTGTCCAGCAGGGTACTTGCTGGTTCGCTGCTGCTCAACAGGAATTTGCCCTTGGGCGGCAACCCATCCTGAGAGGTAAAGCTCTCGTTAGCCCAGATGCTTCTGCTTGCGCCACCGCACTGGCGGCATGCCTGTCCAGCGCCGGAACGCGCGGTAAAACGTGCTTACCTCGGCAAAGCCCAGCGCCTCGGCGATTTCGGGTAGGGAAGAGCTGGAATCGGCCACCGCCTGCAGAGCCTTTTCGCGGCGAACGTTGTCAACAAGCCCATCGAAGGTCTGGCCTTGTTCCCGAAGCCGCCGGGCCAGGCTGCGTTCGCTGATGCCCAAGGCTTCCGCGGCGTCTGCACGGCGGGGCGGCACCGGCCCAATGCGTGTGGTTAGCCACCTTCGTATCTCCGGCGCCGACGCACTGTTGATGGAGAGGGCGGCGAGGCGAGCGGTTGTGTAGCGCTCGTGCACTTGCGCAAGCTGAGGGTCGGCCTGGGGTAGGGGCTGGTCCAGAACGCTGTTATCGATCAGTACCCCGCTGAACGCCTGCTCGAACTCCACCGGGCAATTGAACACGGTCTGGTACCCGGCCAGCGGCCCCAGCCGGGGCTGGCTGAATTGCACCCGGGCCGGTTGCATCCTGGTTCCCGTGACCCAACTCCCGAAGCCCACCACCGACGCCAGCACCGCCTCAATCTGGTGGGGACTGAAGGCCAGTCGGCCCTGCCTGGGATGGTAAACCAGCCAGGTGGCAGCATTGCCAGCGACAACCTGAAAGCGTCCGCCATCGGAGATCAGCCGCTGGAAACGCTGAACCATCACAATGGCCTCCCGAAGGGTGGCGGCGGACTGCAGCGCGAACCCGACACCACTGATGCTCATCGGCGAGAACTCCGCGCCCACTTTCAGGCCGAAGCCCGGGTCGCCAGTGCACCGCTCGGCAGCGTGCCAGAGCCGGGTAATATCGTCGATCGGCCAGCGTTCCAGTTCGCAGGCGGAGTGCGGAATACCTGCGGCGGCCAACAGCTGGTCCGCCGCAACAGATAGCCTCTCGGCAGCACCGATCACCGTGTTGACCCAGCCAATGGAAACGGTGGCCTCTAAAGTCAATTTTGCTGGCCTCTGAGGTCAATTTTAATGCCATGGTACCGGTATATCTTTAAACCTGACAACTCATTGCAATCGAGTCGGATGCGATATGGCCAAGGTAATTACCTCGGATATTCTGGTGGTCGGCGGCGGGCTGGCCGGCATTGTCGCCGCGCTTGAAGGCTTGCGCGCGGGCAAGACTGTCACCCTGGCAGACCGGGACACCGAAGAGCGGATGGGTGGCCTCGCACTGTGGGCCTTTGGCGGCATGATGCTGGTGGGCACGCCGCTGCAGAAACGCATGAAGATTGCAGACACACCGGAAATCGCCCTGGAAGACTGGCTCAGCTTTGGCGAGCTGGCACCCAAGGATGACTTGCCCCTGCAATGGGCCAAATATTATGTGGAACACTCACGTTCCGAGGTCTACGACTGGCTCAGCAACGAAGGCATCAAGTTCCTGCCCGCCGTGAACTGGGTTGAGCGCGGCCGTTTCGGCGATGGCAACCGCTTGCCCCGTTACCATGTGGTCTGGGGCACCGCCCGGGAATTGGTGCGTTGCCTGTTGACGGCGCTACATCGGGAGAACACCAGCGGCAAGCTCACACTGCTGCACCAGCATCGCATCACGGAACTGGATCAAGAGGCAGGAAACGTCAGCGGCGCTCTGGCCATTAACGAAGCCACGGGTGAAGAAGTCCGCTTCGCGGCTTCGGCGGTGGTGCTGGCCACCGGCGGCATCAACGGTAGCCACAAAGAGTGCCGCGCCAACTGGCCGGTGGATCGCCCGCAACCCACCCGCATGCTGAACGGTGCCCATCCCTATGCCGATGGCCGCATGCATCACTGGGTGGCCGATGCCCTCGGGGGGCAGATTACCCACGCCGGCGAAATGTGGAATTACGCCGCCGGCTTCCCGCATCCGTACCCCCATTTCCCCGGCCACGGCCTGTCCACCATACCCTGCAAATCCGCGCTGTGGCTGAACCACCGGGGTGAGCGGATTGGCCCGGAGCCCCTTGTAACCGGCTTTGACACCCACTGGCTATGCCAGCGGGTGGCGGAACAGGAAAAGCCCTGGACCTGGCACCTGTTGAACTGGCGTATTGCCGCCAAGGAATTCGCCATCTCCGGCGCCGAGCACAATGCCCGCATCCGCGATAAACAGTTCCCACTGTTCGTAAAAGAGTTGCTGCTGGGCAATCACGCCCTGATACGACAAATGCAGCACGAAAGCCGGGATTTCCTGGTGGCGGACAGCCTGACGGAACTGGCCGGCAAGATGAACGCGCTCACCTGTTCCAACGACATCAACCCGGCCACACTCAAGGCCACCGCCGATGCTTTTGATGCCAATTTCACCGCAGGCACCAGCCTCCACGACGATCCCCAAATCCGCATGATCCAGCATGCCAGGGAATGGAAGCCGGACCGCCTGCGCACCTGCAAGCCGGCCCCGCTGCAGAAACCGGGCGCCGGCCCCTACATCGCCATCCGTATGCAGCTGATTACCCGCAAGAGCCTGGGTGGCCTGAAAACCGACCTGCAAAGCCGCGTTCTCAATGGCCATGGGCAGCCGGTGGGCGGCCTCTACTGTGTTGGCGAGGCAGCCGGCTTCGGTGGCGGTGGTGCTAATGGCAAACGATCCCTGGAAGGCACCTTCCTGCCTGGTTGCATCATGACCGCCCGCGCAGCGGTGCGCTCTATTGTGGCCGGAGGCTGAACCCCGTGGGCAAATCATTCAACCGAAACCCTGAACCCGGAAAGCTTGGAGAACAACAATGACAAACGGCGCTCAAGCCCTGATGAAAACCCTGGTGGACGCCGGTGTTGAGGTTTGCTTCAGCAACCCCGGCACCAGTGAAATGCACTTTGTGGCGGCCCTGGACGACGAGCCCAAAATGCGGGCGGTGCTTGCCCTGTTCGAGGGTGTCGCCACCGGCGCCGCCGACGGCTACGCGCGCATGGCCGACAAGCCTGCCGCCACCCTGTTGCACCTGGGCTGCGGGCTGGGCAACGGCCTGGCCAACCTGCACAACGCCCGCAAGGGCAAGGTGCCGGTGCTGAACATTGTGGGCGACCACGCCACCTACCACGTGAAATACGATGCCCAGCTGCAGTCTGATATCGAGACCGTTGCCCGCAACGTGTCCCCGGGGTTTGTACGCACCGCCAAGAGCACGGAAATCCTGTGCCAGGATGCCGCCGAAGCCATTGCCGCTGCCCAGACCGCGCCCGGGCAAGTTGCCACACTGATACTGCCTGCGGATGTGTCCTGGGGCGAGGGCGGTGTGCCCAGCGCACCCATGGCGCCGCCGACACCGGAACCGGCAGACGATGCCACGGTGGAAGCCATTGCCAAGGCCATCCGATCCGGCAAGAAGACTGCTTTGTTGATGGGCGGCCATTCCCTGCGTGAACCCAGCATGCTGGCGGCCGCCAAACTGGCCGTCCACAGCGGCGTTACCCTACTGGCGGAAACCTTCCCCACCCGCATGGAGCGGGGTGCCGGCCTGCCCTACATCGAACGGATCGCCTACCTGGCCGAACTGGCCACGGTGCAGCTTACCGACATCGAACAACTGATCCTGGTGGATTCAAAAGCGCCGGTGTCCTTCTTCGCCTACCCCGGCAAGAAGAGCTACCTGGTGCCGGACACCTGTGAGGTTCATACCCTGGTGGCTCCCGATCAGGACATCCTGGCCAGCCTGAACAAGCTCAATGACGCCGTTGGCGCCAGCGAGGCCGAGCCGAAGCTGCAGCCGGCGAAACGCCCAGGCCGGCCACGGGGCAAGCTCACTGCCGAGAAAGTCTGCAAAGCGGTGGGCCAGCTGATGCCCGAGAACGCGATCATTGTGGACGAGGGCATTACCTCCAGCCTGATGCTCTCGGTGATGACCGCCGGCGCGCCGCGGCACGACATGCTGACCCTCACCGGTGGCGCCATCGGCCAGGGCCTGCCGAATGCCGTAGGTGCCGCCGTGGCCTGTCCGGATCGCCCGGTGATTGCTCTGATTGGCGACGGCACCGCCATGTACACCATCCAGGCCCTGTGGACCATGGCCCGGGAACAGCTGAACGTAACCTCCATAATCTTCAACAACGCCTCCTACTCCGTGCTGAACATTGAACTGGAGCGGGTAGGCGCCGAAGAGGCTGGAGAGAAGGCAAAATCCCAGCTGGACCTGCGCGGCCCGGTGATCAACTTCGCGGAAATGGCCAACGGCATGGGCGTTCACGGTGTACGCGTGCACACCGCCGAGGAAATGGCAAAAGCCCTGGAATACGCCCAGAGAATGCCGGGACCACACCTTATTGAAGCCGTGATCCCGGAATCACTGAGCGGGGTAAAACGCCGGATACTGCCCTGGATGCTGCGCTCACTGCCCAGCCTGCCGCTGTCGGTTTCCAAGGCATTGAAGCGCAAGCTCGCCCCCTGACGAGGGAAGAACCGTTCAGCCCGGTCGCTTGGCCGGGCTCACTCTATCTGCCAGCGCCTCGGCAATGTACCGGTAGCCCCTCTGGCCGGGGTGATAGCCATCAGCGGCTAGAAGCGCCGGGTCGGTCACCACTGGATAGTCCAGGTAGGTGAAGTCTTCCGGAAATTGTTGCGCCAGTTGGATGTAGAGGTTATCCAGCTGCCGGGCCCGCCACCCCATCACATACCGAAGCGGCGAGGGTAGCGCGGTGAATAGGTGCATGGGTGGCACGCTCAGGAGCAGAATGGGCCCTGAATACCGTGGTGCAAGCAATCGACGGAATGCCCGCAGCTGCTGGCGGAAACGAAAGCGGGGCGTGAACCCCGTGGTGTCGTTCACGCCCATACTCAGCAGCACCACATCCGCCTCTGGCAGTTCGGCGGTTTCCAGCTCACTCAGCAACGCACCCAGGCGAATACCGTTTACCCCGAAGGTGTGCCAGGCAGTGGTCTGGCCGGTGCGCTCGTGAATCTGCTTCGCCAGCTGGCTGGCCAGGCCCTGATCGTGGGTCTCCACGCCAACCCCGGCCGCTGTGGATTCGCCAATCACCAGGATTCGCTTCGCCGGAGCGCCTTCACCGTATTGACCGGAAGGAGAGCCACCGGCTTCCGGCAACCTGGGCGTTGTGCGGCGGGCCTTCTTGCCCTGGTAGAGCAGTACCGGAAAGAGCAGGGCGGTTGTCAGCCAGAATGGAAGGTGCATTGGAAGTCTCCTGATTTACCGGCAGGCTAGTGAGCGACTGACTTTGAAAACAGATTGATTACCGCAACACCGGTGATGATCAGCGCCATACCAATCACAGTGGCGGCATCCAGAGCCTGCCCGTAAATCAGCCAGCCGATTAGCGCCACCAGCACAACGCCCATCCCCGCCCAGATGGCATAGGCCACGCCTACAGGAATTTCCTTCAGGGTCAGCGACAGGAAGTAAAAGGCAATCGTATATCCGACAATCACTAACAGGCTGGGCCAGAGTTTGGTGAAGCCTTCGCTGGCTTTCAGGCCGGTGGTGGCAATTACTTCCGCTACGATGGCAACGCCCAGAAAAATCCAGCTCTTCACAACTGACACACTCCTGCTGGTTAAAACCGCCCTGCGATTACAGGGGTACTCTTTGGGCGGTGGAGTCTATCAAAAACCAGGCTGAACGCGCGCGGGCTTAGCCCGGCCAGAGCGGTGGCCATTTACCGTGTGTCTTCTCGAATTGTTCGATCGGCTCGCTGCGGTAACCACTGGCGTAGCGTTCTTTCACGCTTGGATGTACCCAGGTGCGGTTGGTCTCGGGCGAGGGTATCTCGCGCACCAGCTTGCCCAGCAGCTTGTACTTGCCCTTGTATTCGTTGTGCTGTTTTGCGTTGGTGTGGGTTACGGAGGGCAGGGAATCGTTGAACACCAGGGACTGCTTTTGAGCTTCCGCCTTCAGCCACAGCAGGGGAATATCGGCCAGGGTGCGACCCTGCTTGTCTGGCCCATAACCACCGCCGACGTCCGAGTGCACGCCAGCAAACCACACCTGCTCCAGATCCGTGCCGTCTCGCGGCTCCCAGAGCGTGGGCTCGAAATCCTCCCGCTGCTCGTCCAGCGAGAGCGCGTGGCGGGCGACGCGAATGTTGCTGCCGATCTTGCGATCGTAGAACAGGTCCTGGTCCTTGATCAGCCCGAAGAACGTGAAGGGCAGGCCCAGGGCACCCACAGTATCCCACACTCCGACAAACCGGATTGGCGTGCGCTGCTCCAGGGAATACTTCGCCTTCCAGGCCATGGAGTGGTCGCCGTTGGCCTTGTGCTTCTTGGTTTTGTAGAGCTTGAAGGCCTCCTCGATCCGGCTGCCATGTTCCTTTCGCAGAATGCTGCAGTTATTGATCATCCCGCAGAGGCTGCGGGCGGTGTAAGCACCGCGGCTGAAACCGAACAGGAAAATCTCGTCGCCCGGCTCGTAGTTGTGCACCAGAAACCGGTAACCGTCCATCACGTTCTTCTCCAGCCCGTACCCGGTGGCGCCGGCGCGGAGTGAATCGTGGTAGGAGCCAATGCCCCAGTCGTAAAACACCACCTGCTCCACGCCGTTACCGTCGGTAGGTCGGATGGCCCGGGCAAATTGCAGAACGTTTGTGGGATAGTCCTCACCCAGGATTTCCTCCGGGCGGTTCCAGGTGCCATCAAAGCAGACAGCGATGCGTTTCATGGGAGTGACCTCCTGTCGTTATTGTTCCCCGTTGCTCCGCCGGTAAACCAGGGAGCAACTTTGCCCACGCTCCGGCGAATAGAAACGGCCGGTACATCCTGTTTGGTGGGTATAGATGAGTATCTCAGGTATGTGAGTGGGAGGGTAGTGCAACGACCGAGGGTGCCGGAGTTATACGAACGCGTTCGCAAAACTCCGGAGATCGCGTGAGAAATGTCGGTAACTATCTGATAGGGTTGGAAAGATAGAACGTGAACGGCGGAGTTATGCGCCCACGGTGGGAGCAGGAGTGGCTCGAAAGAGGGCGTATAACTCCGGCGGTAGTCGTGGCAATTGGCGCTCAAGACGCTGTTTTTACGAGAGAAATCCGCTTTTTCTTGAGCGCGTTTGAATGGAATTTTACGAACGGGTGATATACGAACGCGTTCGTATAAATAGCTGTTAAAGGTAAGTAGCGAATCATGGCACGGAAGCAATTCCTAGACGGAACAATAAGGCTTGGTGATATTTCGAAAATAACTGGTTTGCGCATAACACAGGTCGCAACTGGAACAGGCAGAGGTTTTCGAGTGATTGCGTTACCAGGTGAAGAAATTGTTTACTGGTCGTTCTGGCGTGGAAAAGTAAACCGGTTCGCTATTAAACAAGCGGAAGAGCTGAAGGTTCCGGTCGATTTTGACCCAGACCTTTATGGTCAGTCCCTGAAGTTTAAATATCGCTATGAGCCTAACGAGTACATTTTTGGCGGGCTTTTTTGTGTGGCGACTGCTGGCGTGTTGCATGGAGATGCTGACATCTCAAATGCAGTGGTTGCGTCGTTCATTGGTTTGGGCCTCTTTCAGTTCGTGCAAGCATACAGGGCAAAAACAGCCCTCAAAAACCTTTAACAAGGCGCATCAATACGCGGCCGGTGGCCGCCGGACGCCCTTTACATTGCGGCTGCGCCTCCATTACAAGGGCGCCGTTGTGCGCTGGCGTTAGGCATTACTAAGGAACTCGGTATGGTCCTCACCAAGGAAAAAGGTGGGCTAAAAGTCTTGATGACTATCTGTGTTGTTTTACCGATCTACGCTCATGGCTATTCGGCATGGAAAGGCGGCTTCACTGAGGCTGGGTTTCAATTACATCTCTATATTTTGCCGTTCTCCGTGCTTTTCTTACTATTTGCTCTGTCAATTCAACGGTCGTTGGGAAATAGGTTGGCAGTCACAGATTCCGGCCTTTTGGTGGAGGATTTTTCGACGGTTGAGTTTCCGTGGGATGTGATCGAACGAGTCTCCACGAGGCGGCAACTTTTACCACGGGGTGGCGCATGCCTGTGGCTAGTGTTAAAAACGAAATGTGATAGCAAGTACACGAACAGAAAAGTACGAAAACTTAATCGCCTGATCGGCATCGACGGGATACCAGTCTGCAATCTATCAACCTACTCTGGCGACGTTGAAAAATTCCTAGCGATTATTGAACAGCGTGCGGCCAGTGCCTAACCAGTGCAGGCACGGCGACGCCCATTACATTGCGCCTTTGGCTCCATTCCATGTGCGCGCATGCTGCAAGCGTTATGGCTACAAGGAAGTCGAGTGAAGAAGAAGGTTTATCTATCCATTTTTGCTAGCCTGATTTTGGCAGTATGCGTCAGCTCAATAGGCGGAGTTTTTGGCGAGGTACTGGTGGAGCACGTAAACAAAGAGACTGCTGAATTGGCGTTGGATGGCAGGTCAATATCAGATCTTTCCCGAGAGGAAGCCAATGCGTTGATGCGCGATCCGGAATTTGGTGACCGCTTGGTCGCAGCTAAGAAAGAGGTATCTGACGAGTACTGGTGGTATTTCGGTGCGAACTTCGCTATCCAAATATTACTAATTCTCGTCATTTGCTTGGTTTGCGGAAAATTTGTAATTCATACGGTGACCAAGCATGCGAGGCCATAACCAGGCGGTCAACCGGACGCCAAAAGCGTGGCGCTTTTGGTTCCCTCCGCTGGCGCTCCGGCGCCGGTTACCTCAGCGTTAAATGTCTATGATCGATCACGATAAATTCCGGGCTTTGGTCACTCAGCTCTATGCCACGGTCAATGAGTTGGAGGCTATGTTTCCGGGCAGGCACTTTACCCCGGACGGTCATATGGTTGGCAGTTTAGGTGAATGTCTCGTGGCCGACGCCTACAATTTGGAGCTGAAGACAGCGTCCAACAAAGGCTATGACGCTGTCACCGCAACCGGCTTGGAAGTTGAGATCAAGGCTACGCAATCAAACTCTGTTGCGTTCCGGAGTCAGCCGCAGCATACGATCATCATCAAAATCCTGCGGGACGGAACGTTCGAAGAAATTTATAACGGGCCAGGAGCCCTTGTTTGGGAGCAGTTCACAGGTAAACGGCTACCGAGTAATGGCCAGTTTCAAGTCTCTCTAAACAAACTCCGGCAACTTAATCAAACTGTGGCTCAAGCGGACCGTGTGCCCAGGGCCATTTAACAAGGCGCATCAGTACGCGGCCGATGGCCGCCGGACGGCTTTCAGCCGCCGCTGTGCTCAGCGTTAGCGGGTAAAGACTATGGAGTGGCTCGCCACAATTTTTAGCTGGTTTTTCCCTGACGCAGTAAAAAAAGCGGAACAGGCATCGGCGCAATCACGCCACTCTCAGGGAGTGGGTAAAGCTGAACAGCAACTGCGGGCCGGCCATATTCTGAAATCCACCAGCGTCACGGAGCATGGCAGACAGGACGCGGAAATAACTTTTGCCAAAGGCGCTGGCTTTACTCTTTCCCTTTGCGGTGAACAGGAAATTACTCGGAATTTTGAGAGCATCAATGATCTTGACCATTTTCTGGTTTCCGAAACCTCGTTCAGGGTCGGAGACTTTTTACCGCGCTAACAATGCACAGCACCGGATGGCCCCTTCGGGCCGCCGGTGTGCTCGGCGTTAGGCAATGCAACCAGTTCCCTCATCAGGACTAAAAAAGGCTGATACGCGTGGGTTCAGATAAACCGGACATTTTCGAATCAATTGAAAAATTAAGGGGCGACTATGTAGAACTTTTGCTTAGGGCCCTGAAAGATGGATTGTCAGCGGTTAGCGAGGTGGAAAAGTCTGGTGCGTATATTGGAAAATATCACGACTTTCCGTCTTTGTCTTTTAATCGAAATGGGCTCCCGAGTTTCTCTACAACATTCGGTAATGGCCCAACTGACTACCGGGACTGTTTCGCCTCCTGGGGTGGGCCGCCTCATATTAATGAAGATGAAATCAAAAGCGGCTCTCTTCCATTTCGTGTGGAATCGGTCGCCAGCTAACGCCTTTTTGAGCCATACTCCCTGATATCTTCTGACCTCCAGCGAACATCTCTATGAATCCGGAACTCTTGTTCACACAAGCCTTGGGTCTGACGTCACCATGGGCTGTCGATGACATCGATTTTGACCCAAAGGCCCAGCGTATCGATTTCCGGGTCTCCTGTGAGGCGAAGCAATTACCGTGTCCTGGTTGTGGGCGAGCTGATCAGCCTATTCACGACCGGAAACCGCGAACTTGGCGGCATTTGGACTTCTTCCAGTTTGCCGCCTATGTCCATGCCGAGGTGCCCCGGGTGCGCTGCGGCGGCTGCAAGAAGACCACTCAGGTGGAAGTACCCTGGGCTCGCCCGGGCAGCCGTTTCACCCTGCTATTCGAAGCCTTTGCGCTCACGTTGGCCAAGGCCATGCCGGTATCGACCACGGCAAGGCAGCTGAGGACTGATGACAGGGCCCTTTGGCGGGTACTGGACCACCATGTCACCCAGGCACAAGCTCGTGAAGACTACAGCACCGTGACCACCATCGGGGTCGATGAGACCGCCTGTCGGCGTGGCCATCACTACATCACGCTGGTGCATGACCTGGCCGAGCGCCGACTCATCTTTGCAACGCCCGGTCGTGACGCCCAGACTCTGAAAGGATTCTCTGAGGATCTTGCAAGCCATCAGGGCAAGGCTGATCAGATCCGGCACGCCAGCATCGATATGTCTAAAGCCTACATCAGCGGCCTGGGGCAGCACCTGCCCAACGCCGAAATCACCTTTGACCGGTTCCATATCATTCAGCTGGCAAATCAGGCTGTGGATGCCGTGCGCAAGTCTGAAGTACGCCACGACGCCCGCCTGAAGCGAACCAAATGGGCCTGGCTCACGGACATGGCCCGCTGGAGCAAAAAGCAGGATGAGGCCGTCTACGACCTGACCCGCTCCAACCTGAAGACCGCTCGTGCCTGGCGCATCAAAGAGGCCTTGCGTGACATCTTCCAGGCCAAGCCTGGTCGTGAACAAGCGGAAGGGTTACTGAAGCGATGGCACTCCTGGGCCAGACGCTGTCGGTTGGAACCGATGAAACAACTAGCTGCCACCCTCAAGCGACACTGGGCCGGAGTCCTACAGGGCTTTGAAAGCGGCTTGAGCAATGGTTATGTCGAAGCCATGAACAGCCTGATCCAGGCGGCCAAGGCCCGTGCGCGCGGCTACGGCACGGCGAGCCACTTCATTGCCATCTGCTTTCTGATTGCCGGCAAGCTCAAGCATCTGCCAGCAAACCCGTTCCAGACGCCATTACAGAGAATGGTTGCAAGCTAATGTTCCACACAAAACGGAAGAGACCCTCAAAAGCTTTAGCGATTTGGTTGAATTTGTCAGGACCCACGATCAGTTACATCGGCGCTTCACCGTCCAAGGAAGTCCTAATCCAGATAAAGAGTTGAAAATAGAATTTGATAAGATATTGATTCTATCCGGAGTGAAAGATTGCATAGAGCGGTATATACACAGATTCGGTGATTTTGAGTATGATCAAGAGAAAGCAGTGTCTGCGGTAGAGCCAACGGTTTCGTATATTTTTAATCAAAAGTTAGATATTGAAATATCAGTTCCGATACTTTTTCTAGGATTTAATTTCGATAGCTTCCAAATAGCGGATGGTATAAGCATAGAAAGGATTTCGAAATCGCATCATAGGGCTAGGTACAAGGTTAAGTCATATAATACGAGTACTCATCAGAATGTAGTAAGTTCGGCGACTCATGCGCTTGTGCTTAAGGGATGGTATGTCCCTAACACAGAGCGTATGTGGGATTTTGATATTTTATCAAAAACTAGAGCGTATCCAATTGAATTAATCGATGAGTTTTTCGGAGCGTTGAGAGTGATAACTCAGGTAGAAACCGGTTACGCCCAAGTGTATGCAGTAGCTAAGGAATGGGAGGCTCACTGCACGGCAGATCTTCCTTACCTAAAGGGTGCTACGCTCAGATCTTACCCAAGTTGGTTTGAAGACTATTACTGGAATATAGAAAACGTTCCGGCTCTTTCTGATGAGGAAATGGACGAAGCCAAGATTATATTTAACAAAGTTCAGTCAGCTAAAGAAAATTCGATTAGCTTGGCATTGAGACGACTTAATAGGTGCGTCATTCGAGACGATGAAGAAGATGCTGTTTTGGATGCGACAATTGCGCTTGAAGCACTTTTGTCAGATGGAAACCAAGAAATGACCCACAAACTTGCGCTGAGAGTGGGGGCGTTATCAAAGCTTGACGATCGGAGTCAGAAAAATCCAAGCCAAGCTTTTAAAGATGTTAAGAAAATATATGGTTATCGCTCAGCTATTGCGCACGGAAGCAGGGATCTGGATAAGAAGCGAATCATAAAGATTACAGAAGAAAAGAGCACTACTGCTCACGATTTGGTCGTCGACTATTTAAGGATGACTTTACGTGTTGTATTGAAGCATGAGAAGTACAGAGCGCCAAAAGTTATAGATGAGCAGCTGCTTTTAGGCGAGGAATCTGACAATGCCTAATTACTGTTAGATCTAAGGAATGAATTATGAGTCTACCGAGTGAGGAGCAATTAATTCAGATCTTTGGAACGCTACTCGCGGTAATCGTTGGCGGGCTTCTAACCTCCATTACGACCTTCGTTATTGAAAGGCAGAAATGGAAACGGGAGCGTCGAAACAAGCTTGATGAATTGCGCAGAGACGCGATAGCGGCGGCGCTGGAGTGGATTAGCCCTATGCGTACCGCAGAATACGCTGCATCTTCACTAGTGATGGCGGCAATACAAGGTGATTTCGAGCATGAGAGATTCATGGTGGATTACCCCAACCTTGTCTTGGAGCTCGCTAAATCGGATCTTACTGGGGTTCAACGTGCCAGTCTTCCTTCTGATTTTTATGCTCGTGGGCATGAGATAATTCGGGACCTAGAGAAGCTTCGAATTCTGGGTGTGAAGTGTGGTCAGGAAGTGAAAATTGGCAGGTCAGACCCAAATGGCTACAAAGAGTGAATGGAAACAATGTCTAGAGTTTCCAAGTCAATTGAAGAACTTGAAAGTGAACTCAAAAGGGTCTTTCTTGAGACTCTCGAATAGTCATGATTTAACAAGGCCAGGCACGGCGACGCCTACTACATTGCGGCTTCGCCTCCATTCCTCAGCCGCGCATGCTGGCTGGCGTTATTTCTACGAGCGTGACCTATGAATCGACCAAGACGAATGGATCCCGAGGCTTTTGAGAAAATGCTTGAGAGCTTGGGGCCCGAAGAGATTGATCGCCGCAACCAAATTCAGCATGAACTTAACGTCCAAGAGTACGAGCGTTTTAAGGATTCGTATTCAAGAGGTGAGTGTTATCTTTGTGGAAAACCGTTTAAAACAATAAGTAAAGAGAAGCCATGTCTTCACTGGTTACTGCGGCGATGCAAATTTAAAGCGAAGGATTTCCCTAAGTTATACCGAGAGTTTGATTACCATCAGATGGAATCATACCTACGATGGATCGCGAACGAAGAGCGTTTTCAGGGAAATATCAATGACCTGAAAGATGAGAGGTCAGAGAAAAAGGTCTTTCAAACAACAATTCAATGGAAAAACATCAAGTGGACATTCGAATGCTCAGAGAGCGACTATCAGGGGCATGAGGGAACCAAATCGGATTTTCCGCATTTTCATTTCCAGATGAGAATCGAAGAACGTCCGTTCCTAAAATTCAACTCCCACCACATCCCTTTTTCTGAAAGAGATTTGTTCAACCTAGACCTCGTGAGAGAGAAACCAGATATAGTCCATCACGATTTTGGCCCGGGTGGTTCTGGCATGCAGGAAGCAGTAGAAATTGAGCCTCAAGATATCGTTGAGAATACTACTTTATGCGAGGATGAAGCTGAGGCGACTTACCATATACAAACAATGATAAAGGCGGACAAGGAGCCAATAAGTGGCGATGCTATTGCTGCTATGGCGGAGGAAAGTAGAAAAACCGGCAAGCCAATGGCATCGCTTGTACAAAAATATCTTGGCGAAAGTGTGCAGGGAAGCACCGTTGTTTCGCCATCTGAGTCGGTGCCCAAAATCGCCAAGAGGACTGCCCGAAAAAGAAATAACCAGTGAATCAAGCCGACCGTTTTGCGCTACCGCTCCAAACGGCGGCTTATTCAAGGCGTTAACTAGGATAAATTTCTCATGTCGCATCTTGGACCCGAATTACATCAAGCCATCCAGAACAACGACATGAATTCCGTTATTTTCACCGATCCTTTTGGTGAGGAAACACGGAAATCAAAACGAAATCTGATGGGCTCAGCATTCGTCGGGCTCCTGATTGCAATGCTTCACTTGCGGGTAAGTGGTTTCCTAGGCCTTACAACAGAAGAAGGAGGGCTGGGAAACGAGGTAGCGGCGGGTTTAGCGTTTCTGTTGATTTCGTATTTTCTGATTGCTTTCGTGCTAGCGGCCTACATCGATTTGCAAGCATGGCATTTTAAGCAAGAGAGACAGTTAACCCGTCCCTATCTTGAACTACTCCTTCGAATTGATGACCGTATTCATACTACGGGGTTGCATATCGAGGGCGCTCGATCTGATCTCAACTCTCTATCGGAAGACCAGAGAACTCAAGACCGAGTTCACAACATGACCGCAATCTCAAAAGGGACTGAATCTCTGAAGCACATCAATGTTGAGCTCAATGGTTTTGTTCAAGAGGTGAGGCCTCTCATCAGGAAATGGGAAACAACAGTTCGGAGCATGGAGAGGCTTTCAGCGAGGTTCCGTGCACGCTTGTTCAGCCTATGGATTCTTGATATTGCCTTTCCTGTGCTCTTGGCACTGTGGGCTTTGTATCTGTGTGGAGGTGGTTTCGTCGCAATACTTAGCGGGAACCAAAGTTAACAAGTCACGGAAGGCGGACGCGTGAGACGCGCCGCTTCGTTCAGCGTTAAATGACTATGAGATATATTGCTTTAATACTGCTAGCCACATTGATCGTTGCATGCGGGCAAGAACAAAAAGCTCCTGATGGCTACCTATACCCTGATAATAATGGAGTAACTATTCCAGAAAAATATCATGTGGGCTGGCCAATTGAATCTTGGAACGTCGTTGGTGACAAAAAATATAAATTAGATCAATCTGACTGGATGCTCGAACAACTAGATGCTGAGAGTATCAATTATGAGCTTGTTAAATATAGAGATAAAAAGTACTTGATCTGGTCTGAAAAAGACGATGGTTGTGTTCAAAAAATAATCAATTATGCGCCATGCAAGTAAGTCATCTAACAAGTGCGGGTTGTCGGACGTGTACTACGCTACGCTCCGTACCCGCCGCACCTGCAAGCGTTAAAACGAAAACACAGGAGGTCACGTGCAACGGATCGCATCGAAAATTACCCTGCTTTTTCTATCTTTGATCCCCAGTATTGCTCTTGCCGAAAACTCGGCTACTGAGGACTATCTCGCTAATAAACCGCTGGTATTGGAGGTTCGGTACTGTGAGTGCCTGGCCACTAAAACCGATGGCGCACTCTCCGACCTGCTGCCAAGTTTCCTCAATGAGTCCAGTCTCTTAAGGGTCAGTGTGTCGAGCGAGGATAAAGGCTTTGCTTCTTCGGGTGATTTGTCCATCGGTTATGAACTCAAGCCAGTCGCAGGCTCGCCCGGCCAATTTCAGTTCAACTATTCTGGAAGCTACACAACGAGTAATGGGAGCAGTGCAGGCAACGGCGAGATGCTGCTCGTTCAGGGGCAATGGGTCAGCCTTTTCGAGTTGCGGCATGACAACGGAACCGGGTCGCAGTACAGCAATGTTGCGGTGCGGCTGGCTAAGCCAGGTGGTTCCTGATGGTAGGTTTTAACCAGTCAATTAAGTTCGTTCCGGCCTTCGGCCTCCACCGGACGTCCCTGTCGGGCCGCCGCTTATTTCAGCGTTACATGCCATGAAAGTATCTGAGTTGCAGAGTATCTTGCTCGAAGAATTGAAGTTCCTATTGCCTGATTGGAAGTTCATCAAGAGTAAAAGAGAGTTCCAGAGATCAGAGGAAGGCCTCGTCTGGTATCTCCACATAGGTTGCATCAATCACTTGGAAGATTTCGATGCGGTGGCCGACGTTGCCGTAGAGTTCAAAGCGGGTAAGGAGCGACTTTGTATTGTTGGTGCAGAGCTGGGAAATATTGAAGGCAGGGGACAGCTTCGATTTCCCGTATCGAATAGAGAGGCGGCCAAATCATCGGCGTTCGAACTTTATGAACACTTTAACGAGCGTGGTCTTCCGTTTCTGCGCAAGTATAGCGATCCAGCTGAAGTCGTGGGAACTCTCAGGAATGGTGGCGCAGAAGCTATGTTGATAAGCCCTTTCCTAAACCAACACCAAGACCAAATAAACCGGCTGAGTAGCCACTATGGCATCAGCATGTAACAAGCCGCGTCACTCGGACGGCCTTGTTTGGCCGCCGGGCGTTATGCCTAAGGAAGACTATGCCTCGTAGAAAAAAATGGGAACAGGGGAATGTTGTTGAAGTTGAGCTTGATGACGGTTCATTTTCATATGGTGTAGTTATTGAGGAACCTCTCGTTGCATTTTCAGAGGCTACATTTACGGAACGTCCTGAAATAACGACAGAATTATTCGGCAAGGTAGCTTTTCAGCTTTGGGTAATGAATTCAGCGATTGGCAAGAATGGTTGGCCTGTTATCGGAGATGTGCCGTTCAAAGAACTATCAATATCGGAGGCCATGTTTTACCGATACGATATTGTCTCGAAGAAGTTTTATCACTACTCAGACTGTACCAACCATATACCCTCTACGAGGGAGGCGTGTGTTGGTCTGGAGTGCGCCGCAGTTTGGCGGAAGGATCATGTTGAAGACAGACTGCAAGCACACAAGGAAGGTGGGGTATGTAAGTGGGAAGAATCATTGAGAGCTGAGAACAAGCCATAACCATTGGGTGAAGTCCACTGGCCTAATATAGGTTGGGCTAATTCATACCTTTCGGTAGGGTGTGGCTATGGTAGATGTGATTTTGGAATCAACGATCAAATGTCCAAACTGTGGCCATCAGAAAACGGTAACCATGCCTACCGACTCATGCCAGTATTTTTACGAGTGTGAGTCTTGTCATGTATTACTGAAGCCCAGGCATGGCGACTGTTGTGTCTTTTGTTCATTCGGCACAGTGCCGTGCCCACCCATTCAAAAAGGGTCAGGGTGTTGTGCTCCTGGCCCATAACAAGTGACTATGGTTTCAACCCCCAATTTCTAACCCATTTTCGGATCCCACAATGCTCCGTCTCGCACCATCGAATTGAGGATGATAATCATCTTTCTGACACAGGCGATGATGGCCGATTTCTTGGTCTTCCCAGCGGCGAGTAACTTGTTGTAGGTGGTTTTGAATACAGGATTACACTGGATGGCGGACATCATCGCCATGTACATAACGGTGCGTATCTGGGCGCGCCCGCCACGGATCTTTCGTTGCCCCTGATATTTGCCACTCTCCTTATTCATAGGGGCCACGCCGATTAGAGCGGCTGCCTCCTTGTTGGAGATATAACCGAGTTCCGGCATGTTGCTGATTAAGCTGAGAGCAACGACCTTGCCGATGCCCGGCATGCTTTGAATGATGTCATTCTTAGCCCTGTAATCGTCACAGCTTTCGATGAGGCACTGGAGTTTCTGGTCGACCTTCGCAATTTGGTTGGCCAAAGCGGTCAGGATGGGTTTGATTGTGCTGGCCAACGCCTTGGGCATGATCTGACATCGATTCTTTTCCATCGTTTGCATGGCTAGTAACTGGCGACGTCGAGACAGTAAATCGCTCAGTTGCTGCAGGACGTCAGGCCGCAGCTTGGAGAGGCGTGGTTGAACCGCTTCGCCATAGTGAGCGATGAGGCTGGCATCCAGACGGTCGGTTTTGGCAAGACGGCCAATAGCTTTACCGAATCCCTTGATGTGAATGGGGTTGGAGATGACGAAAGGAAGATTGGCCTTTGCGCAGGCGCAAACGAATGCATGCTCTAGACGCCCTGTGGCTTCGATAATGATGCGGGTTGGACTATGCTTTTTGAGTGTCGCCACCGCTTCTTTAATGCCCGCTTCGTTGTTGGGAACAGTGAACGCAATGCCTAGTGGGCGAACGTAAAAATCGAGCTGAAACTTGCCGGTGTCCACACCGACGTTGATCTCTTTTTGCGTGTGCTGATTATCCATAATAAGCTGACTCTGCCTTGCTAATACGGGCTCGAGGCCCAGTTGACTATCCGAGTTGAAAAGCTTGGAGACCTGGCCAGCGTTCTCACTTGTTAACGGTCTCTCGACAGAGGAACCTGCGCTGCAGCGAACTACTGACCAGGAAGCGCTAGTTGCAGCTAGCGCCTGGGCCTCACTTTACCCAATTTCTCGGTGGGAATTATCCATACAAGTCGCAGCAGTACGCGGCCGATGGCCACCGGACGCCCTTTACATGGCTTCTTCACAGCCACTCCAAGGTCGCCGCTGTTCTTCGGCGTTACGAGCAAAAGGAGAAAGCGTGCATCATCTGGCGGCTAAATGGATTGTGGGATTACTGAGGGATAGGAATATTCCCTTTTTGATCTGTGGCGGGCTCGCAGCGAAGGGATATGGCTCTGAGCGCGATCTGAATGACATCGATCTTTTCGTGCCCGGTGAATGCTTTTGGTCAGTGGTTGAGGCTGGCCAGAAATTTGTATCCAAAGCTGCCGCCCACCGCCAGGAGGAAGGCTGGGATCTAACCTACGTCCAGTTCAAGTATGAAGGTGTCAAAGTGGAGGTAGGCAGCTCTGATGGTCCGCGAATTTTTGATGCAAACAGGCAAACCTGGGTTCCGCTTAGCATAGATTTTTCTCGATATGCGACGGTGTCTTTGTTGGGCCTTGAGCTTCCTCTTATGTTGAAAGACGACTTGGTCCAGTATAAGACCGTGCTCTCACGCCCTGTCGATATCGAGGATGTCTGTGCTATCCGTGAAAGTGAATAAACAGACTATGCACCGGAGACCAGAACCTCTGCTTCGCGCCGGTTTTGTCACCGGTGATAGTGAACCATGCCATAAATCAAGGAGTCAGATTTGAGGTCAGGAATCTTCATTGTAGTCAGTGCTTTGCTGGTTGGATGTGCAACCCATGAGCAACCCATTTCTACAGCAACAAGTACAGGCGAAATCGTCGAATCCTCTTTCGACCAAAAGGCTGTTGGAGAGAACTCGCTCATGACGAATCAAGCCTTAAAGTCTTACCGAGAAGGGTATGTTCATGCAACCGAACACAAAGCTTTTGCGCAATCTGATGTGGGTGCCTGGTCCTGGAAATCAAACAGAACCTCAGTCAGGTACGCGATAGAGAACTCTTTGAAAGATTGCCAAAGAAACAACAAAAGACATGAAGCTGAATACCCGTGCAAGATCATTAATGTTGATGGGAAATGGGTCGGAGAGCAGTAGACCCTGTAGCCGCGCATGCTGGCTCGTGTTGAATCAAGGAGACTTTCCGCTGCGGAAAGTCTCCCTAAAACACCTGGGCACTTATTGGTATGCGCCCGCACTGTAAATCAACTCATAGCTGTGGCTGTAAATTTCCAGGATGTTGCCAAACGGGTCTTCCATGTAAATCATGCGGTAGGGCTTTTCGCCGGGATAATAGTAGCGCGGTTTCTCCATGCGCTTTTTACCGCCCGCAGCCACAATCCGCTCTGCCAGTTCCTCTACGTTCGGGTCTTGCACACAGAAGTGAAAAACCCCGGTTTTCCAGTACTCGAAATTGTCTTCCGGGTTGGTCTGGTTCTTGAACTGAAAAAGCTCCACGCCGATGCGATCGCCTGTTGATAGGTGAGCGATACGGAAGCTGCCCCAGCCTGCGCCGAATACATCGGTGCACATGTCTCCGATGGCGCTGTCGTCCTCTTCGATCTCGGTTGGTTCCATAATCAGGTACCAACCCATCACCTCTGTGTAAAACTTTACGGCTTGCTCAAGGTCGGGCACAGATATGCCGATGTGTGAGAAATTTCTTGGGTAAACGTTGTTCATGTCCTGTCCTCCTCTGTTGAGACTGAGAGCAGGTTACATCCGCTGATTAATCATTTAAAATTATCAATTATTCTCGTAAACATTATGTAGTGTAATGATAAATACGACCTGGTTGCGCACCTTTTGCACACTGGTGGAAGTTAGTCATTTCACCCGTACAGCTGAACGCCTTCACATGACACAGTCGGGCGTGAGTCAGCATGTGCGTAAACTCGAGGAGCAACTGGGTGCTGAATTGCTGGTGAGGCAGGGCAAGCAGTTTTCTCTATCCGGTGCAGGAGAGAGGCTGTACACCGAGGCGCAGAGCATCCTCTTCGCATTGTCGAATCTTGAGCAGACAGTGGGAGAGGACCCGCCCTTTGAAGGAAGTGTGCGAATCATGTCCCCGGGCAGTGTCGGGCTGAAGCTCTATCCACACCTGTTGGCTCTTCAGAGCAAACACCCGAAGCTGGTTATCGATTACCGGTTTGCGCCGAACCCCGATGTGGAAACTGCCATTGCCGGGTCTGCTGTTGACCTCGGATTCATGACGTCGAGATCGACGCTGGCCGACGTAAGCTGCACGCCCGTCGCCCAGGAATCGCTGCTGTTGGTAACGCCGGCCACCGTGAAGGAGCCGGATTGGGACACGCTGATGAACCTCGGCTTTATCGACCATCCTGATGGCAGTCATCACGCCAGTTTGCTTCTTGGTGCCAATTACTCCGAGTTTCAGCACAGCAACCTGTTCCCGAAGAAAGGCTTCTCAAACCAGATTGGTTTGATTCTGGAGCCGGTATGTATGGGGTTGGGATTTACCGTGCTGCCTGCGCATGCCGTTGAAGCTTTTGAGAAGCGTGAGCACATCAGAGCTCATCGTCTTGCTAACCCGGTGAGTGAAACGCTGTATCTGTGTGTTCCACGGCACCGGGCACTTGCGGCGAGAATGCGGACTATAATTGCGGAAGCTAGGAAATGGCTTTAAACCGGCCTGGAATTTGGCACGTCGCGCCACTCGTGTGCGCAGTGATGTTGCCATCTAACTGCTCAATAAGGGATTAAGATGACGACGCATTCTGGCTCTTGCCTGTGTGGCACCGTGAAATATGAGATAGAGGGCGACTTCGAGAGCTTCTACCTCTGTCACTGCCGGCACTGCCAAAAAGATACGGGATCTGCTCACGCGGCAAACCTGTTTTCACAGTCCGCAGAATTAACCTGGTTGGCCGGTGCCGATGCTGTAACCTCCTTTATGCTTCCGGGCACTCGTCATAACAGGAGCTTTTGTAAGCTGTGTGGTTCAGCATTACCAAGCAACCAGATAGCCGGTTTGCTCGTTGTTCCGGCAGGGAGCTTGGACACGGAGGTCTCTTTGTCGCCAACGGCACATATCTTTTCATCCAGCAAAGCCGCCTGGGAAGAGGCGTCAGCGGGAGTGCCAGAGTTCGAGGGACTGCCAGCTACGGCTCAATAATTCCCGCCTGTCGTCATTTAGTCCCTCTAACCTAGCAGGCGCTATCGCTTGGGCAGCGCATCATCAATGTCGACGATTCTACGGTCATAGAAGAAATGCCCGTTGGGCTGATAAGACTCCGGAAGTGTGTATCCGTTGGTCTTGAGCACCAGGATCTGTGAAACCAGCTTCCAGCCCATGGCGTTGGTGTTGTAAAGCACCTCGCCACAGTCAGCACAGAACACGCGTGTCATGCGTTTGGAAGGGTGCTGGAATGTTTTCACACTCGGCTCGCCCTTTGTCACCGAAACCTGCTCTGCTTCCCAGGCCAGCACTGAGTGATAGGGGACCTGAAGCAGGTCCCGGCAATCTTCACAATGGCAAAAGGCGTGGACTTTTGGTGCACCGGTCATGGTGACTTCCACGGTGCCGCAGTCGCAATGTACTTGATGTGTTTCAGTCATGATGCATTCCGCTGGCCCGGAATCTGTTCAGCGAGGTGGGCCCGAAAACGCTGAAAATCTTGCTCCACCTGCGGATTTTTCATCACGTCGTAGCAGGCGAAGGTGTTCAACGCTTCCATGCCGAAGAAGCGGAAGTTCATGTGCATGGGGAATAGCAGGTCGTCCACGCTTCCGCCGCGGAAGAGATACTCATCCGGGTTATTGAAGGCTTCCTCTGGGGCATTGAAGGTGAGCGAGAGCAGGTATTTTTTGCCCTGCCGTGTGCCGCCATTGCCATAATTCGCCTTGGGTGCTTCTTCGGTGCGGCCATCGCCGTTGCACAACGCGCCGCCCATTCCGGCTGTGTAGACTTCGTCCATGTATTTCTTGAAGCTCCAGGGCACGCCCATCCAGTTAACCGGGGTTTGCAGCAGGATGATGTCTGCCCACTGGTGGTTTTCCAGCTCCTGGTCCACGTCCCAGCCTTTATCGACTTCCACGATTTTTGTCTGATGCCCGTCGGCAGTAAGCAACTCGTCGGCCATCTGAACCAGAGTTCCGTTGAGTTTGCCTTCTGCGAAGGGATAGTAATGGTGCGCATTGATGATGAGGATATTGCTCATCGGAACCTCCATCGGTGGTAACGAATGTAGTGCTGGTATATTATGGTTACCTGTAAACGGTGATCAATTAGTATACTTTTGGTAACCTTATTCCAAATGCTGGAGAACGGATGGAAAGTCGCGTAGAAACAGACGATTACGGTCGGAAAAAAGTTTTTAACGCCTGCATGGAACCCTGCGCCATTGAAAGGGGTATGCGCATCATTGGCGGAAAATGGACCGGCTCCATCATTTACCACCTGAAAGACGGCCCGGTGCGCTTTAACGACCTGGCCCGTATGCTCGGTGGTGCCAGCAAGAAGATGATCGATCAGCGCCTCAAGGAGCTGGAGTCACGGGAGATGGTGGTGCGAAAGGTCATCAATGACCGACCAGTCGCGGTTACCTACGAGTTGACCGATTTTGGCCGCAGCGCACTGAAGATTCTTGATGACCTGAGGGTATGGTCTGAGAAATACGATATCAGCTAGCCAGTCATGCTCCAGCCAATTTCAACGTCATTTCCCCGGCTGAGATTTCTTCGCACCCCGTAGTGTTCTGCCCCGCCCACAGTGGCGAAAAGTCCCCCTTTCCGCGCTTTTCAGCCTCCGATCTCAAGGGCGCCAGCGCAGCTGCGGCATTGGGAAAGTCCGGCACGCGCGTACTGAGAGGGCCTTGCTCTCTGATAAGCCGGTTGAGGATGCCGCGCGCCGGGCGACCGGAAAATACGTTGGTGATTTCGGTGTGGGACGCCTGCTCGGACTGGAGCGCGGCACGGTGGATGGCGCTGGTTTTTGTTTCGGTGCAGAGAAGGTAAGCAGTGCCGACCTGGGCGGCGACCCCACCCAGTTTTGTGGCTGCTTCGACGCCTTCCGCGGAGGCAATACCCCCTGCCGCAATAACAGGAATTTTGACTCTGGATACGATTTGGGGGAGCAACGCAAAGGTACCCATGTGCAGACCAAGGTCGCCAGACAGAAAGTGGCCGCGATGGCCACCGGCCTCGAGCCCTTGTGCAATGATGGCGTCTGCGCCTCGCTTCTCCAGCCACAAGGCTTCGGCCACCGTGGTGGCACTGGCCAGTACCTTCACGCCGTTGGATTTGATGTAGGCCAGCAATTCGGGGGCCGGTAAGCCGAAGTGAAAGCTCACAACCGCAGGCTTCAATTCAGCCACCAGATCGGCAGTTTGTTCATCGAAGGGTCGACGGCTTGCGCCGCCGGCGTCATCGTTCACGTCTAGCCCCAGCTCTTCGTAGTAAGGTTGCAGGCTTTGCCGCCAGGCGGCTTCTTTCTCCGGGGCTTCCGGTGGCTGGGAGTGGCAGAAGAAATTCAGGTTGAAGGACCGGTCGGTCGCGGCCCTTATCCTGGTGACTTCTTCGCGTATTTTGTCGCCTGTGAGCATGGCGCAGGGGAGCGAACCCAGCCCTCCCGCTTTGGAAACCGCGATGGTCAACGCGCTGTCCTGCACGCCGGCCATTGGGGCCTGAATCACTGGGTAGTCCACGTTCAGAAGTTCCCGGAGGGTGGTCATGGTATGTGTTGCTCCCCTGATGGTCTGGTTATCGCTTTCGCAGGTTGGTGACGGTTTCTCCTTTCACGCCCCAGTTGTCGGTCGACACTTCGTCGATAACCACGTGGGTGGCGTCAGGATTCTTGTTCAGGACATCGACCAGTAGCTGCGTTGTTCCCTTAATTAATTGGCGTTTCTGTTCGACGGTTACGTTGTCGTCGGTGACTTTGATATTGACATAAGGCATTCGAAATTCCTCTCGATAAATGGTTTCGGGTTTTCGGTCAGTCGGTTGCTGGCGCGTACATTTTGTTCACGATCTTCCAGACACCGTCTTCTCTAAGGAAGCCCAGGTAGTCGGTAAAGTTGCCGTGGGGCAGGGGGCACGCCACTTTCACCATGGCCTGGTTTCCGGCCAGTTCCACCTGGAGGATGCGATAGTCCTCCGGGTGTCCGATGTTCGCGGGTATTGGTCGCGTTGCGACATCGGCCAGCCATTCGTCCAGTGTGCGCCGCAGGCCGGGTGCCTTGAGTACACAGTCCCTGTGGAACAACGGCGCCAGTCGTTCGGCACTCCCCGTGTGCAGGCCCTGAAAATACTCATTCACCATGGTTTCCAACTGGCGTTTTTCGGTGTCCATTTATGCCGCGGCTCCCGCGCTGTATGCCTCTTCCCGCTGCAGGGCAAGTTGCATGCTGTCTCGCTTCAATACGGCATCCACCATCTGCCGGCTGCGCGGGCCGAGTACGATATCCACGGGGAAGAAGTCGCCCCAACGGGAGTACACGGCCAGCAGAATGTCGGCGGCGGAGATGTCATGCCCCCCGAGGTACGGCATGTGCTCCAGCTTCGCTTCCACCACCTGCCACAGTTTGTTGATGGCCACCGCCGCAGAATCGAAAACCTGCTGTCTGGCTGCTGCATCGTTCACGTTGGCCTGGGCAAAGAACAGGCGGCCGTAGGCAGGATGCATGGTGGCGTTTGCGAATAGCATATTTTCGATGGCCTGATGCCGCGCGTCCCCGCTTTCAGCGATCAGGTTGTTCTTATGCTTGTTGAGCAGATGGAGGATGATCGCCACGCCCTCGTTCAGCACCATGTCGCCGTCGACCAGTACTGGCACGGTTCCGGCGGGGTTCAGGGTTTCAAAGTGGTCGGCTTCCAGCTTGTGAACCAGGGTGCTTTCCTGGTTGAGCTCGTTGAGAATCGCCTGCGTGGCCAGTGAACAGGCGCCGGGAATGAAGTACAGGGTGTACATATAAAACCTCGTTTGTTGGGTTATTGCGTGACTGCAAGTGAAGTTTGGCGCTTCCCTTCGTGTTCTTAAATGGCAATAATGTTTTATCAGTATCAACAATTTGGAAACAGTAAGGCCGGGCAGTATGGACAAATTGCGGGCAATGCGGATGTTTGTGCGGGTGGTGGATGCCGGTAGCTTTACCAGTGTGGCCAATGAGCTGAACGTGACCACCTCTATGATCAGCAAGGAGATAGGGCGGCTGGAGGAGGACTTGGGCGTGAGGCTCTTGCACCGCTCGACGCGCGGGCAGCAATTGACGTCCATTGGTGAGGGATACCTGGAGCGGTGCCGGGAATTGCTGGTTCAGGTAGACGATGCGGACGCCTATGTGCAGCACATGCAGGACAACCCGCGCGGCAAGTTACGCATCAACGCCCCTATGGCGTTGGGCATTACCGATCTGTCGCAACTGTTCTCCGCCTACATGAAGCAATACCCGGATGTGGAGCTGGATATACAGCTGGGAGACGAAAGCCTGGATTTGATCGAGCATGGGTTCGATCTGGGGTTTCGGGCGTCCAGCCAGATGCTGGACTCCAACTATGTTGACAAACCGCTGGTCCGTTTTACCTACAAAGTGTGCGCGTCACCCGGGTACCTGGAGAGCCATACGCCGATTCGTGATGTCGACGATCTGGCCGCCCATAACTGTTTTGTGTACAGCTATTTCAAATCAGGAAATTTCTGGCCGCTGGCGCAGGGTATTACCGTCGGTGGTTCCCTCAAGGTGAACAGCACATTGTTCATGAAACAGGTGATTGAGGACGGGCTGGGGATCGGTTTTCTTCCCAGCTTTGTGGCCAGAGAAGGTATAGATCAGGGCAAGTTGGTGGAAGTGCTGCCGGAGGTTAGCCGACCGGACCTTACGCTGTACGCGCTCTATCCCAACCGGCAGTTTACGCAGCCGAAACTGCTCAGCTGCATCGAGTTTCTGCAGTCCTGGTTTCTGTCCAGGGATTTCGACTAGGATCAAATACGCGAGGAAGGAAATCGCGAAACCAAGGATGAACATTACTGAAGGATGTACCATCTCACAGTCTGAAACCCACGCATTGACCAACATCGGAGAATTCAAACGATATGAATACAGCGCCAACACCATACCCAATCGGCACTCCTGGCACCCCATGGGGGGAGGCGGAACGCGCCGAGTGGTTGTCACGGCAGACCCGTCAGCGCAGTTACGAGGCGGAGGTGTTGAGTGTGATCGAGCGCCTTCGCTCGCGCTTCGATGTGGAAGAGTACGGCGCTCTGGATTACGGCCCGGATTATTACCGGCTGATGGCGATTCGCAGCCGTGACTGGAACGAGGATTTGCCGGTGGTACTGATCACGGGCGGGGTTCACGGGTATGAAACCAGCGGGGTGCATGGGGCGCTGCAGTTCCTTGATAAACATGCGGCGGAGTATGCGGGCCGCGTGAACCTGCTGGTTGCGCCCTGCGTGAGTCCCTGGGCGTATGAGCGTATTCATCGCTGGAACCGTAATGCCATCGACCCCAACCGTTCCTTCCACGAAGGTAGTCGGGCGGAGGAGTCAGCTGCACTCATGCGATTGGTCGCGCCTATCCGTGACAGTGCTCTGATTCATATCGATCTTCATGAAACCACTGATACCGACGAATCAGAATTTCGGCCGGCCCTGGCAGCCCGCGACGGCAAGCCGTTCGAGCCGGCAGGAATTCCCGATGGCTTTTATGTGGTTGATGACAGTGAGAACCCGAAACCCGATTTTCAGCAGGCGGTGATCAAGGCGGTGGAGCAGGTGACGCACATTGCGCCAGCGGATGAGAATGGCGAGATCTTCGGCTCCAAGGTCGTTGCGCGGGGCGTGATTGAGTACCCACTTACCCAGTGGGGCCTGTGCGCCGGCATGACTCGGGCGCCCTACCGAACCACTACCGAGGTTTATCCGGATAGCCCGCGAGTTACCCCCGAGCAATGCAATGCCGCGCAGGCTACTGCGGTTTGTGCGGCCATCGATTACGGGCTGGCCCATTCAGACACCGCCAAATGATGTACTGAGTCGGCATGGAAGAATAAGTTAACTAGACTTCCTGAAAAGCTGACCCCAAAAACAAGGCGAACTTCATGGATTCTTCTGAAAAGAAGCTGGCGCTCGGACTTTTTCAGATAATCGAGCGTATTCTGCTGTTCCTGGTTGTATTGATGACGCTTGGTGGGGTGGCCTTCGAGCTTCATTCGCTGTACGTCGCCCAAAGCATCAATCTCGCAGACATTCTGCTGATGTTTCTGTACCTGGAGGTCATCGGCATGGTGGCCGTGTTTTACTCGGACCGGCGATCAGCTTCTGTCTTCCCGATCTTCATTGCCATCACGGCATTGGCCCGACTGATCATTCTTCAAGGCAAGGATATGGCACCCGAGAACATTCTCTACGAAGCCATCGCGATTCTGATTCTTGCCATTGCAGCGTTTGTAATGACCCGGCTCAACCAGGTTCGCAAATACGACGACTAGCCCGGTTCTGATAAATAGGGCTTTGCCAGCGCCTCAAGTTTTTCTTCTCTGAGTTCGCCGATGGCATCCCAGATCTGCTCGGAGAGCTCTGGGTGGGCTGCTTTGAATTGGCGCGAAAGCATCAGGTAGTAGGGTTTGGTCTTGAGGGGCGGGGCGATCCGGACAATACCCTCCAACTGGTCGGGATTGTTGGCCAACAGATAATCGGCGGTCACCGATTGCAGCGCCACGGCTTTTACACGCTTCGCCTTGAGTAACTGCAGACTTTGCATCGAGCTGCGGACTTTGATCACGGAGACGCCAAGATTCTCAAGATCGTTCACGATTGAGTAACCGAGTGGGGCGCCAATGCTGATGTCCGGATCTTCGAACGCTTCGCCGTTCCAGCCGATTTCAGTGTTGGGCAGGGTATAGAGATAGTAGCTAATGGTGGTCAGGCGGCGTGAGGGATCAACCTGGCCATCCTCCCAGGGGTATTCGCCAATGCGGGTACGCGAGGTGTTGAAAGAGGCGTTGAATATCCCGTCTACCTGGCCGGTTTTGAGCATCGTGAGGCAACGCTTCCAGGGATAGCGGCTGAATCTGATCTGCAGGCCAGGTATCCGTTCCTCAAGCATTTTGACCAGTTCAACCGCGGCGCCGGGCTTGTCCAGAACCCGTTGGGTGTCACCCATGTAGTATGGGAACTGGGTCTTATCTTCATAGGCAACATGCAGCACGGTATCTGCCGCCGCCGGACGGCTTGCACTCAGGGTAAGACCCGCCAACAGAGCAAAAGCGAGAACGACCTGAATACAAGCTTTCATGAGCATACTCAAAATGTTTGAGGGAACCCGCTTAGCTTAGTTCGCGGGTGATTTTTTTCCATTCTTCCCGGAATTCAGGCGCCTGCAGAACTGACGAGTCAGTTCTGCAGGCGAATATCATCCTTCCAGCGAAAGCCAACACCACCGGCTTGCCACACGCCGTCTTTGTTGAACGGATGGGGACCGGCCATATTGATGTACTGCGGCAGGCCAAAGTGAGGCGCCAGGTTTCGCGGAGCTTTGATGGTAACGCGATCCATGATGCGCAGACCCTGTTGCTCTGCCGGCAGGTGGGCCTCCGGTGAGGCCCGATGGGCCACCGCCCAGTTGTCGATAAACAGCAGGTCGCCGGTGTCGTACTCGTAGCGAATGCCGTAGCCATCCTCGAAGGAATCGTTCAGCAAATCGTTGTAGTCGTTGAACAGTTCTTTCATGGCCGCTTCGTCCAGCAGGCGGAAACTGTCTGCATGTGCGGGGAGCGTTTTGAGTTGGTCGATTGTCAGTCCGTCGTCCGGCAGGCGTTCGATGACGGCGCCGGTCATGCCCAGGTGCAGCCACACGCTTTTGCGGCCGGAAATTGGATGCGTATGAACCACGGGGTGTGTGACGCTGGACGCGGAGTTAACCGAGACAAGGCGTTCCCAGAAGTCCTGCTTCTCCGGCGGCAGTGAATCAAACGCGGCGCCCTGGTGAGCGAAATGGGTGCCGCCGCCGTTTTCCGGCGCGCGAGCCATGTAGTAGGCGCTGTGGGAAAAGGTAGCGGCTTCGAAACTGCCGTCGTTGTGCCATTGGGGACCGACGCCGAGGATGCCCTGGCGGCCATCGTTCGAGCAGCGGAAGATGTGCCGGTTCCGGCCGGGCGTTGCCGGATGAACACCGTGGGTGGAGTGGATTTCACGGCCGCCCCACCACTTGCAGGCATCAATCAGTTCTTCGGGCGATAGACCGGCCTGGTGTTTGAAAACGATGAATCCGCGATTGGCCATTTCCTCTTCAAGGGCCTTGATGGCGGGCTCTGGCAGTTGGTTGCGCACGTCGGCGCCGTAGATTTCAACGCCGATGGGATCCAGTGGCTTAAGCGACAAACCGTGCTGTTCAAGCAGAGTCACGTTCTCCGGGTTCAGGGCCGCTACGGTGGAGGTGGGTTCGCGGGGTATTTCCTGGGTCTGTGCCATAGCCGTCACTACCATGCTGCTCGCTTTTCAGACAGCCTAACCCAGCGGGTTTTGGGAATTCAAACCTGAATAATCTCTGTACATGTCTTCAACTGGACGGGGCGCGCTTCCACCCGGCAAGACCAATTCGCGTTTGCCTTCGTAGATGCGGCCTCTAGACTGTTATAGGTAACCAAAACCAGAGGAATGGCCGTGACCCCCAAAACCCTTTTTCGCCGCACACTGGCATTGTTCGCTTTCGTGATGTCCGGATCTTTGTTGGCTGCCGACCCGGTGGTGGTGTCTTCGAAGATTGATACCGAAGGCTCGGTATTGGGCCAGATGGTATTGCAGTCCCTCGAAGGAGCCGGTATTCCGGTTGAAAACAGGCTTCAGCTGGGCGGTACGAGCATTGTCCGCAATGCCATCAAGGCCGGGGAAATAGATATTTACCCGGAGTACACCGGCAACGCTGCCTTCTTCCACGATCAGGCCGAGCGGGATATCTGGAAGGATGCCGGAAAAGCCTATCAGGAAGCCGCCCGCCTGGATAAAGAGGCGCACAACATTGTCTGGCTGGAACCGGCAGAGGCCAACAACACCTGGGCCATGAGCGTACGTGGAGATCTGGCCCGTGAGAACAACCTGGCTACGCTGGAGGATCTGGCGCGCTATATCAATGAAGGCGGTGCATTCAAGTTTGCAGCCAGCGCCGAGTTTGTGGAATCCGCCAGTGCCCTGCCGGCGTTCCAGGAGGCCTATGGTTTCAAGCTTGAATCCGATCAGCTTTTGATTCTTTCAGGTGGTAATACGGCGGCCACTCTCCGTGCGGCGGCGTTGAACAACAACGACGTGAACGGGGCGATGACGTACGGTACCGATGGCGGCCTGGATGCGCTGGATCTGAAGGTGATGGAAGATACCGCGGGCGTTCAGCCGGTGTACCAGCCTGCGCCCATCGTGCGTGGCGAGGTGCTGGCAACCTACCCGCAGATCCGGGAGGTGCTTACTCCGATCTTCGAGTCGCTGGATCTTGAAACCCTGCAGCGCCTGAATGGCCAGGTGGCGGTAAACGGGGTGCCGGCGGGTACTGTCGCGCGGGATTACCTGGATTCCCTCGCCCAGGACTGAGGTTTGTCGATTTTCAGCTCCGTTACTCCGAATTCCATGCCGAACCATGTCCTGCCCGTGCTGGGGTGTCTTGCCCTGGCGCTGGTCTGGTTGCTGGACTTGGGCGTGATTCAACCCAACCGGATTGTCCCGGGTACCGGGCACGGCCTTTTGTCGGCTCTCGGCGGAGCCGGGGCCGGCCTGGTCTCGCTGATCCTGGCCGGTTGCGTCTTGCTGTCTCTTCTGCCGCTGCGCCGCCGTTACCTGCCGCTGCTGGCTCTGGTAGGGCTTTCACTGGCGCTGTTGCCACTGCTGCTTGAGGTCTTTGCAAGCCGGCATCTGCCAGAGAACGCGCCGTATGCACGATCCTCCATCGGTGCCGGTTTCTGGTGTCTGCTGTTTCTGCTGTCCCTGATGCTGATCGAAATTCTCGGGCGTCTTGGAGGCGGGCGAGGGCTGCAGCTGCTGATTCTGGCCTTTATCAGCGGAAGCTGGTTGTGGTTCCTGCGGGGCGATGGCCTTGAGAGTCTGTCCCTGGTTCGGGAGTTCAACGCCCGGCCAGACAAGTTTGAGCAAGCATTATGGACACACCTGGCTTTGGCATTCGGGGCAGTCAGCATCAGTGCGTGCCTGGCGTTTTTCCTTGCCCTGAAAATGATTCGCAGCGTTGCCTGGCGCCGGCCCATCCTTGGTGCTGTCAGCTTTCTGCAGACCATTCCCAGCCTGGCTGTGTTTGGTTTGCTGATCGCGCCGCTCAGCGCTCTGGCGGCTGCCTTTCCGGCACTTCAGGCGATGGGAATCCGCGGAATTGGCTGGGCGCCGGCTTTGTTGGCGCTGGTGGCTTACAGTCTTCTGCCGATGGTGCGCAATACCTTTGTGGCGCTCACTGAAGTGTCCGAAAGCCTCTCCGATGCTGGGCGAGGAATGGGAATGAATGAACGGCAGCTGTTTTTCAAACTCAAGCTGCCGCTGGCAATGCCGGTGATTGTGGAGGGCGTTCGCATTACCACGATTCAGGCCATTGGCCTGACGGCGGTTGCCGCACTGATCGGTGCCGGCGGTTTTGGCAGCTTTATCTTTCAGGGTCTGGGGCAAGCGGCGATGGACCTGGTATTGCTGGGCGCCTTGCCAACGATTGCACTCGCGCTGCTGGCGGATGCTTTGCTTACCATGCTGGCGGCGAGTCTCAAACCGACACCGGCGACGGCCTGACAGGAAAAGGATAAGCCCGGATGATCGAACTAAAAAACGTAACCCGCCGCTTCGGTGACGCCGTCGCCGTGGACAGCATCAATCTAACGGTCGAAACCGGAGAGGTTTGCGTGCTGGTGGGCAGCTCGGGCTGCGGCAAGTCCACCACCTTGCGGATGATCAACCAGTTGCTGCCCCACAGCGAGGGCGAGATTCTGGTGGACGGCAAGGATGTGACCGCCATGAACCCGGAGCAGCTGCGGTTGAACATGGGGTATGTCATCCAGGGCACCGGGCTGTTTCCGCACTGGACGGTGGCCCGCAACATAGCCATGGTGCCCCAGCTTCTGAAATGGCCACGGGAGCAGATCGACGAACGTGTTCATGAGCTGCTGACGCTGCTGGACCTTGACCCGGCCGTCCATGCCAACAAGTATCCCCAGCAACTGTCCGGCGGCCAGGCCCAACGGGTGGGGGTTGCCAGGGCACTGGCGGCCAATCCTAATATTCTGCTGATGGACGAACCCTTCGGTGCGCTGGATGCCATCACGCGCGAAAATCTGCAGCTGGAAATGCTGCGCATCCAGAGACAGTTGAAAAAAACCACGGTGTTCGTGACCCACGATATCGACGAGGCCCTGAGACTGGCGTCTCGCATCGCCGTTATGGACCGGGGCCGTATCATTCAGCACGACACGCCAGAGAACATCCTCCGCCGGCCGGCCTCCGAGTTTGTCGAGAATCTGGTGGGCAAGCAGGACCGGGGACTAAAACTGATGAGCCTGCGCAGCGTGCGTGACCTGATGCAAGCATACCCACAGCCGAGGCAACCGGAACCCGGAGCCGATGGTCTCAAGGAAGACGACAGTCTGCGGGTGGCGCTGTCGATCATGCTCTGGCAGAACTGGAACCATGTGCCCGTGTTCAATGCCGAGGGCCAGGAAACCGGAACCATCACGCGCGAACGCATTATCCAGGAAGGTGCCTGATGCGGATCTGGGTGCCACCGGTATTGCTGACCGCGCTGCTGTGCGCCCTGAGTGCGGGCATGCCGGCTCTGGAGCCACTATTCGAATGGGTGCAGCCGGACAAACAGAACGTCATCTATGAGCGGGAGAGCTTCCTGTTTCTGCTGCAGAATCATCTGACGCTGGTGGTGATTTCCGCGCTTGTGGGCACGGTTGCTGCGGTAGCGGGCGGAATCTTCGCCACCCGGCCTTTCGGCCGGGATTTTCTGCCACTGGTGAGCCAGATTGCGTCCATTGGCCAGACCTTCCCGCCGGTGGCGGTTCTGGCCCTGGCGGTGCCGGTTCTTGGCTTCGGCGAGGCGCCGATTCTAGTCGCATTGATTCTGTATGGCCTATTGCCCATTTTGCGCAACACCCTGGCGGGCCTTGAGGGGGTTGATACCACCGTCAGGCAGGCAGCCCCGGGCATGGGCATGTCGCCGCTGCAGGTGCTTCTGCAGGTGGAACTGCCGCTGGCGGGCAGGGTGATTCTGGCCGGCATTCGCACTTCGGTGACGATCAACATTGCCACCGCGGCCATTGGCTCAACCATTGGGGCCCGAACCCTTGGTGATCCGGTGATTGCCGGTCTGGTGAATGGCAACACGGCCTACGTGCTGCAGGGTGCGATTCTGATTGGGCTCCTGGCGCTAACCGTGGATAGCCTGTTTGAGGCGGTGGAGCGGGTCTGGGATCGCCGATTTCTGCCCCAGGCTGCAGGCTGAAACCGTTCGCACTATACGCTCACCGCTTTAAAAACCTTGCGTGGATGTCTAGGCTGACGGAGAGGCACAGCGCAAGGAGCACAGCGGAATGAAGTTTCCCTCGAGCACATCATTTGCACTCCTCGGCGCAGCACTGATCGCGATCAGTTACGGGCTTGCGCGTTTCGCGTTTGGTTTGTTTGTGCCCCCGATTCGGGACGATCTCGATCTGGCACCGGATGTGATAGGTATCATCGGTGCGCTGCCGCTGATCAGTTTCGTTTTCGCGACCATGGTTGCGCCGCTCTCCGCGAATCGGCTTGGCGCCCGCAATACCGCCATGGCCTCCGGTATTTTTGGTGTTGTTGGCCTGGCCCTGATCAGCCAGGCCGCGGGCGCACTGTCCCTCGGCATTGGCGTTGTCCTGTGTGGTATCTGTACGGGCCTGATGATGCCAGCGCTCACGGCCGCCATGCAGGCGCTGGTCAGACGCTCCCTCCACGGCCGGGTCAGCTCGGTGATGAACGCGGGCACGAGTGTGGGTGTCATGGTCGCTGTACCAACCATTCTTTTCCTCGCCGGTGCCTGGCGCTATGCCTACGCGTTCTTTGCGGTGCTGGCGGTTATTGGCGTGATTGCCACCTGGTTCTTCATCCCCTCGGTTTCACGTGTGGTTCCCGCCAATGCGGCGCCCGTGCAGCCAATCAGTGCGGATCAGTGGTGGCGACTGCTCCGGCTGTCTTTGTTCGCCTTCATGATGGGGTTTGTGTCTGCCGCCTTCTGGATTTTCGCCCCCGATCTTGTGGTTAATCTTGGGTCCATGCCCTCCGATGCCACCGGCTGGCTGTGGTTGGGTGTTGGCTTCGCAGGTCTGGGCGGTGCGGTGGTGGCCGATCTGGCAGACCGGAACAATCCGCCGGTTACCCAGGCCCTGATGTTGATGACATTGGCTGCAAGCCTGGCGTTGCTGGCAGCCAGCCCGGACAACCTGGTGATTTCGGCGTTTTCTGCTCTGGTTTTTGGCCTGGCCTATATGAGTCTGACCGGCCTGTATCTGATGACCGGCATTCGCCTGTTGCCGGGGCGGCTGTCCATGGGGCCGGTGCTGCCATTTATCGCCGTATCCCTGGGCCAGGCGGCTGGCTCGCCAGTGGTTGGTCTTCTGGTCGGCAGCGTGGGTTACGCCGATGCCTTTGCCATGTTCTGCTCTATCGGCATCGTTGTGGCCATGCTGTCTCCCTTCTATCCGCGGTATCTCGAGTATGAGCCGGAGGAGGAGACTGAAGAGGATACCGGTCTGCAGGCCGCCTATGACTACCAGCTTCAGGACGAGGAGGGAGAACCCTACTCGCCGGTTAGCGGAAAGACTGAGAGCTACTAGACTGCGCCGCTTCAGGGTCTAGTCCGGTGATCCGTCGCTGGGCGCTGCCCAGCTGGTATAGCCAAGGTCCATAACGCGGGCGACTTCCTCATCCGGTATGGCCGAAAGGTCGCCAAGCTCCAGTGGGTCGAAGTGGAAGGCATAGAGGCGGGAAGTGAACTCTGCAATAGGCAGGGACGCTTCGCCTCGAAATTCGCCGTTGCCGTGGGTTGAGCAGGTAATGCCCTGGCCCCAGTTCTGGCCGCTGTCGTTGTTTGGGTTGAAGAAATAGACCCGCATTTCGTTTTTTGGGCTCAGGGCAACCCGCAGTATGTTAATGGCGTGGCGGCCGACGAATCGGGCGGCGCTGTCGGTAACAGCAATGCCGGCGGGCTGGGCGTGAATCACCGGGATGTTGCCGTTGTAGAAAGGGTGATAACTGGCGTAAAAATGCCGGATAAAACCTTCATAGTCGTGCACCTCACCGGTTTTTACATCGGTGACCGCGCGGAAACCATGGCTCACCCACCAGCCGTAGAATTCCGGGTTGATCCAGCGGTGGGCATCCTTATCCCGGTTCTCACAGCGGCGCCACATTTCGCCGTAAAGGCGGTCCAGATGGGGGATGAGAACCAGCGAAACCGGGTCGACATCCACGGGCGTTCCTTTGACAAGCCCCGGCTCCAGATCCCGGGATGATACCTCCTGGCCCTCGAATCGACTGAGTACCTCATTGTCCCGCGCCGCCCAGGCCAGAACCTGCAGCAGGTAATCCGCCTCGTTCGATGCCCACATGGAAAGGCCAATGGCAGACTGGCAGGTGGGGTTGTTGCCCTGGCCAACACCCAGTGGCTGTCCCAGAAGATTGATAACACCGGCGAGCAGGAAAACCCGCGGCGGCCGCGCATCGCCGAATGTCTCTGCCAGGGCCTGGTTGGTTTCGGCAGACGGCTGGAGCTTGATTTGCCGCCATAACGCCTGGGCCACGGAGGGGGTAAACAGCGACCCGCGCTCCAGCATCATGGTCAGGCCATACACGGCCTGGCAGGTTTCGGGGTAAATGGCCTCGTCAATCAGTGCATGGACCAGTTCGGTGTAGCAGTAGAGATCGTCCAGGCCGGTCATGGTCAGGCCCAGGGTGTTGGGGATCAGTTCGTCCTGGCCGGTATCGCGGAGAAACCTGAGCATCACCGCATGGTAGGGGGAGGCCAGGCCTGTATCGAACATGCTGCGGGCAAAACTGCTGGCTTCGGAGGACAGCGCCAGGTCATCCATATCTTTCAGGCGTTGCTCGTAAACCGCAAGGCCCGGGTCCTCCGCACTGGCGGGGGTAGGGGCAAACAGTGCTTTCACCAGCCGGGTGGCGTCGGAATTTCCCCGGGTTTTCATCTCGGGGTCATACAGGCACTTGGCAATCTGCCCGATCATCTCGCAGATGCTGTCCACTTGCACTGGCCCCTGGTCCAGCAAGCGCCACACTTCATCCACCAGGCTGTCCAGAAGGCTTTCGTAGCCGAGGTGAGAGACCAGATAGCGATAGAGTTCGAGGACGATGGTGCCGAGTTGCTTCGGACGTTCCCGATCGGCTTCGGTGAGTTGGCCAGACAGCAGATCCAGGTTCAGGGCCATCACCTGGGTGAGGAAGTGCCTCGCCTGCTCCGCAGAGATGCCGGGATGGAAATAGTCGCCCCGGGTAACGGCCAGCATGCGCAGCTCGCTGAGCGCCTCCACGATGGTGGTGACCGCACCGGCCGCCCGAAGCGAATGTTTTGCCAGGGCGGGTTGCAACAGGGCTGGCCGGGCCCAGTCACTGGTTCCGAAAATACCGGCCGATTCCAGTGAGCGAACCCTGCGGTACAGGGCGTCGAACCCGCCGGGCAGGGTCATCAGCAGTCTGGAACGCTCCAGTACGCCAAGACTGGACGCCTTCGGATCGGCGCGGCGGGCGCGGGCAAACTCTGCCAGCGCCATATCAAACTGCATCAGTGCCGGCTTGAGCGCAGGATCTGGGTCTTGGCGCTCCATAGCGTTGGCTCCCTTGCGGTTTTATCCGCCCTGACGAAAGCGTTGGATAAAGGCTTCAGACTCCGCGATTGACTGTTCCATATTGCGAATCAGGGAATCCACATCCTGCCGGATACTCACCAGTTCGTTTTCCAGTGAGCCGATCGCCTGGGCGTTCAGGTTGTGTTTAAGATACAGCACCTGGTCTTCAAATGCCTGTAACACCGGCTCCATACGATCCTCGGCATCGTGCATTCGGCTGATCAGCTGGCTGTACTGAACACGGGTATCCTTCAGTTGTTGCTCACTGCTGCGGCGCAGTGAGGCGCTCTCGTAGAGGCTGAGCTCGTCTTCCCACTCATCAAACAGGTCCTCGGCGACTTCTTCCACCTTGTCGATCCGGTCTCTAACCTCTTCGGCACTCGCCAGGCTGTCTTCGTAGGCATCGCTGATTTCGGCATATTGTTCCTTGAGCTCGGTGTCAGGCGTGTCCACCACACTCTGGAAACGCTCAAGCGAAGAACGGAAGGTTTCCTGGGCGTCGTTCTGGCTGTCCCGGGCATCTTCGACCCGATCTACCAGTATGTCCCGCTTTTCATACCCGAATTTTTCCATGGTTTTGTAGTACACCGTGGAACACCCGCCCAGCAGCACAGTGGCAAACAATAACAACCAGAAACGCTGGATGCTGGTTTGTGTCTTCGGGAAGTCGGTAGCGGGTCTGGGCATAGAGGCGTCTCCGGTTGCATGCTAATCAGAGAAGTGAAGCATGGCGATGGAGCGCTGACAAGCACGGATTCGGCCCGCTTTTGCTGGTGCTGTTAACAACAAACCCCGGCGCGGAGCCGGGGTCTGTGAATTCAACCAGGAAGAAAGGCTGATTATTTCTTCAGTCCCATTTCCTCGATCGAGATCTCGCGCATCTTGAACTTCTGGATCTTCCCGGTGACGGTCATCGGGAATTCGTCCACGAACTTGTAGTTCTTGGGGATCTTGAAGTGGGCAATCTTGCCTTTGCAGAAGGCCTGCAGGTCCTCTGCGGTGACGGGCGCCGCTTCCGGTGCCAGCTTCACCCAGGCAATCAGCTCTTCGCCGTATTTGTCATCGGGAATGCCGGTTACCTGCACTTCTTCGATGGCCGGATGGGTGTAGAGGAACTCTTCGATTTCTTTCGGGTAGATGTTCTCACCACCGCGGATGACCATGTCCTTGATGCGGCCAACGATCTGGATGTAGCCCTCTTCGTCCATGGTGGCCAGGTCGCCGGTGTGCATCCAGCCGGCATCGTCGATGGCTTCGCGGGTTTTCTCTTCGTTGTTCCAGTACTTCAGCATCACGCTGTAGCCACGGGTGCACAGCTCACCGATCTCACCGCGCGGGACCACGTTGCCGGTGCCCGGATCCACAATCTTGGTTTCCAGGTGCGGCTGGGTGCGGCCCACGGTGGTGACCTGCTTCTCGAACGGGTCGAGGGAGCTGGTCTGGGTGGAAACCGGGCTGGTTTCGGTCATGCCGTAGGCAATCTGAACCTCTTTCATGTTCATCTTGCCGTTGACCTTCTTCATCACCTCGGCCGGGCAGATGGAGCCGGCCATGATGCCGGTGCGCAGGGTGGAGAGATCGTAGGTCTCGAACTCGGGCTCGGCCAGTTCGGCGATGAACATGGTGGGTACACCGTACAGCGCGGTAGCCTTTTCCCGGTGCACGGCCTGCAGCACGGACTTGGGCTCGAAGCCTTCGCCCGGATAGATCATGGTGGAGCCGTGGGTGATGCAGCCCAGGTTGCCCATGACCATACCGAAGCAGTGGTACAGGGGCACCGGAATCACCAGGCGATCTTTCTCGGTGAACAGCTGGCTTTCGGCCACGAAATACCCGTTGTTCAGGATGTTGTGATGGGTGAGGGTGGCGCCTTTCGGGTTACCGGTGGTGCCGGAGGTGAACTGGATATTGATGGGATCATCGAATTGCAGTTCGCCCTGGCGCTTCACCAGATCTTCCTGGGAGACTTCGCTTGCGAAGCCGAGGAATTCTTTCCAGGTCCACATGCCATCGTGTTTGTCTTCGTGAACGTTGATCACGGCACGCAGTTCCGGAACGTGGTCGGCTTTGAGTTTGCCCGGGGCGCTACGCTTCAGTTCCGGGGCCAGCTCGTAGATCATTTCACGGTAGTTGGAGGCCTTGAAGCTGTCAGCGGTGACCAGCACGGTGATTCCGGCCAGGTTCAGGGCGTATTGCAGTTCGTGCACGCCGTAAGCCGGGTTGATGTTTACCAGGATGGCGCCGACTTTGGCAGTAGCGAACTGGGTAACGGTCCACTCGTAGCGGTTGGGGGACCAGATGCCCACTCGGTCGCCGCGTTTTACGCCAATGGCCATGAAGGCGCGGGCGGCTTCGTCGACCTTTTCAACAAACTCTTTGTAGGTCCAGCGAATGTTCTGGTGCAGGCACACCAGGGCTTCGTTGTCCGGGTACTTTTCGGCGGTGCGGTCGAGCATTTCACCGATGGTCATGCCCAGCAGGGGCACTTCCGCGGTTCCGCTGGTATAGCTTGGTAGAGTCTTGCTCATATCTCTGCCTCCATTGTTTTTGTATTCGAGGGCGAGCAGGGTGGCGTACCTGCTAGCGACTCTGACTGTGATATTCGGGGTTAGGTTGCATATCGCTGGCAATCGCCACGCGGTTCGACATGTTGTAGAAACCGATCAGGTTACTGAGATCCCAGATGCCGCGGTCGCTTAGACCGGCATCCCGCAGGGCCTGGATGTCGTCCTCGCTAACAGTGGCCGGCGAGCGGGTCAGGTGGGACGCAAAATCCAGCATGGCCCGCTGGCGCTTGTCGAGTTTGGCGCTGCGGTAGTTCATCACCATGTGCTCGCCCAACTGTGGATCACCGCTCAGGACGCGCACAGCGGCGCCGTGAGCTACCAGGCAGTAGAAGCATTTGTTCTCGGAAGAGACCACGACCGCGACCATCTCCCGTTCCAGCTTGGAGAGCTCGCCTTCGCCGAGCATAAGCTCGTTGTACAGGCGGGTGAAGCCCTCAAGCTGTTTGAGGTTCTGGCTGTAGGCGGTGAGTACGTTCGGGATCATGCCCAGCTTTTCTTGGCAGATCTGGAAGTACTTCTGGGTGTCTTCCGGCATGTCGCTGATCTCGGGAATCGGCAGATCCAGTGCGACCACATTCTTGTTGCTCATGACTACTCCTGGTTTTAACAGTTACCGCCCAGTGCCTGGCCGACCTTGGAACCGTTGTGGCGGTTCAGTTGGCCGCAGATCCAGTCGCCGGTGGCGACCAGTTTGTCCAGATCGACACCCGTTTCGATGCCCAGACCGTTCAGCAGGTATAGCACGTCTTCGGTAGCGACGTTGCCCGATGCGCCTTTGGCATAGGGGCAGCCGCCGAGGCCAGCGACGGAGGCATCGATCACTGATACACCTTCTTCGAGCACCGCGTAGAGGTTGGCCAGCGCTTGGCCGTAGGTGTCGTGGAAGTGGGCGGCCAGTTTTTCCATGGGTACGTGGGCGGCGACGGCTTCGAGCATGCGCTTGGCTTTCAGCGGCGTGCCGACGCCGATGGTGTCGCCCAGGGAGATTTCGTGGCAGCCCATGTCGTAAAGGGCTTTGGCCACGGTGGCCACCTGTTCGGGTGCGATGTCGCCTTCGTACGGGCAACCCATCACGGTGGAAACGTAACCGCGCACGGGGATGCCGTGTTTGCGGGCTTCTTCCAGCACCGGGGCGAAGCGCTCAAGGCTTTCGGCGATGGTGCAGTTAATGTTCTTTTTGGTGAAGGATTCGGACGCGGCGCCGAAGACGGCGACCTCGTCAGCCTTCGCCGCCAGTGCGCCTTCGAACCCTTTCAGGTTCGGGGTCAGGGCAGAGTAGCGAACGCCGGCCTTGCGGTTGATGCTGGCCATTACTTCGGCGGCATCGCCCATCTGTGGCACCCATTTCGGGGACACGAAGCTGGCGGCCTCGATGTGGCTCAGGCCGCTGTCTGCCAGGCGGTCGATCAGCCCGGTTTTGATGGCTGTGGCGATCACCGGGCCGGGCTCGTTCTGGAGTCCGTCCCGGGGGCTCATCTCAACCAGGCGAACCTGTTTGGGAAAGGCCATCAGCCTGCCTCCTCTTCATCTACTTCAATGGCAATCAGTTCGGCACCTTCGGACACCTGGTCGCCTTCGGCGAAGAAGATGTCGGTAACCACGCCGTCGGCCGGGGCCTTGATGGCGTGTTCCATCTTCATGGCTTCCATGATCACCAGGCTCTGACCGGCGGTGACCTTGTCACCCACCTTGGCCTGCACGGCCACGATGGCGCCGTTCATGGGTGCGGCCAGGCTGCCTTCGCCGGCCATTTCCTCGAAGCCGTAGCTTTCCTTGTACACGGTGCAGTTGAAGGTGTCGCCTTCGTAGAACAGCACCAGCTGGTCGTTGTGCAGGTTGCCGTGGATGCTGATGCGGTGGCCGTTGATGACGGCCTGCAGGTAGTCATCGTCCAGTCGGGCAGTAAGGTTGTATACGCTGTCGCCCACGAACACCTGATAGCGGTCGTCGCGTTCCAGGACCTTCAGGTCGTGAATCTCTTCACCCACCTGCAGCTGCAATGGCTGGGCGAACTCGGAGTTCATGCGCCAGCTGTTCTGGCGGCCGAACGGCGACCAGGGGTCGGTGCTGACCACTTCCCGGGATTTGCGCTGTTCCAGAACAAAACCGGCGGCCAGTACCAGGGCCTTGTGGGTATCCAGCTTGGATTTCGGGAACAGCAGTTCCCGGTGATCCTCAATGAAGCCGGTGGTCAGGTCGGCTTCCCGGAACGGCTGGGCGTCGGCCAGGGCGTGCAGGAACCGGATATTGGTCTTCACGCCGGCGATGCGGTAGTGCTCCAGGGCCTGGACCATGCGGTTGATTGCCTGGTCGCGGGTTTCGTCCCACACGATCAGTTTGGCGATCATGGGGTCGTAGTGGATGCTGATGTCGTCGCCTTCGGTCACACCGGTATCCACCCGCACATGGGCGCTTTCGTCCGGGGTGCTCAGGTAGCGCAGGTTGCCGGTGGCCGGCAGGAAATCCTGGTCCGGGTCTTCGGCGTAGATCCGTGCTTCCAGGGCATGACCACGGGTTTTCACCTGGGACTGCTCCAGCGGCAGGGGCTCGCCCCAGGCCACTTTCAGCTGCCATTCCACCAGATCCTGGCCGGTGACCATTTCGGTAACCGGGTGCTCGACCTGCAGGCGGGTGTTCATTTCCATGAAGAAGAAGGAACCGTCGACGTCGTACAGGAACTCGACGGTGCCGGCACCCACATAGTTGATGGCCTGGGCAGCGCGCACGGCCGCTTCACCCATGGCCTTGCGGGTGTCTTCGCTCAGGCCGGGAGCCGGAGCTTCTTCCAGGACTTTCTGGTGGCGGCGCTGCACGGAGCAGTCACGCTCGGCCAGATACACGCCCTTGCCATCCTTATCGCAGAAAACCTGAATCTCCACATGCCGGGGCTGGGTCAGGTAGCGTTCGATCAGCATGTCCGGGTTGCCGAAGGCGTTCTGTGCTTCCCGCTTGGCGGCAGCCAGGGCATCGTCGAATTCGGCCATGCTGTTGACTACGCGCATGCCTTTACCACCGCCGCCGGCAACGGCCTTGAGCAGCAGCGGGAAGCCGCATTTCTCGGCTTCGGCCCGCAGGGTTTCCACCGACTGGTCGTCGCCATGGTAACCGGGCACCAGGGGAACACCGGCTTCTTCCATGATGGCCTTGGCTGCAGACTTGGAGCCCATGGCGGCAATGGCTGAAGAGGGCGGGCCGATGAAGACAATGTTGTTGGCTTCGCAGGCTTCGGCGAACGCGGTGTTTTCCGAGAGGAAACCGTAGCCCGGGTGAACGGCCTGGGCACCACTCTTCTTTGCAATCTCGATGATCTTTTCGGCGCGCAGGTAGCTCTCGGAGCTGGGTGCGGGCCCGATGTGGAAGGCTTCGTCGGCCATGGCCACGTGCCGGGCATTGGCGTCGGCGTCGGAATAGACGGCGACGACCCGAATGCCCATGCGGTGGGCGGTTTGTATGATCCGGCAGGCGATTTCGCCCCGGTTGGCGATCAGAATCTTGCTGAACATTGTTATTCTTCCTCCGGAACCCAGTTGGCCTTTCGCTTGTTCAGGAAGGCGCTGAGCCCTTCCTGCCCTTCTTCACCCACCCGGATATCCGCGATGCGGTGTGCGGTGTCATCAATCACTTCGTCTTTGATCGGTTTGTGGCTGACGGCGAATACCAGGTCCTTGGCGGCTTTCATCGCTTCGGGCCCGTTCATGGCCAGTTGCTGGAGCATCTCGTTGCAGCGGGCTTCCATGGCTTCGACATCGTCACAGACGATGTGGACAAGGCCGTATTCCTGAGCCTGCTTTGCGGTAAACACTTCGGCAGAGATGAAATACCGCCGGGCCTGGCGCTCGCCGATGGCGCGCACCACGTAGGGGCTGATCACCGCCGGAATCAGGCCAAGCTTCACTTCGCTGAGACAGAAGCTGGATTTCTCGGTAGCGATCACGATATCGCAGCAGGCGGCAAGGCCCACCGCGCCACCGAAGGCCGCACCCTGTACCAGGCCAATAACCGGCTTGGACAGGTGGTTGAGTACGTTCATCAGCCGCGCCAGTTCCCGCGAATCGTCCAGGTTTTCCTGGCGGGTGTTCTCGGCCATACGGCGCATCCAGCCCAGGTCGGCGCCGGCGGAGAAGTGTTTGCCTTCGGAGCGCAGGATGACCACTTTCACGCTTTCGTCGGCGTTCACCTCGGTGAGGGTGCTGATCAACTGCTGAATGATCACATCGTCAAAGGCGTTGCGCTTGTCAGGGCGGTTGAGAACCACCTCGGCAATGCCTTCGTCGCGACGTTTGAGCAGAACTGCAGATTCGTTGTCTGTCATGTCAGTCTCCCCGATTACATCCGGAACACGCCAAAGCGTGTCGGCTTGGCGGGTCGGTTAAGGGTGGCAGACAGGCTCAGGGCAACCACTTCCCGGGTCTGGGCCGGGTCGATCACGCCGTCGTCCCACAGGCGGGCACTGGCGTAGTAGGGGTGGCCCTGCTCTTCGTATTTGTCGATGACCGGTTTCTTGAACTGGGCTTCTTCCTCGGCGCTCCATTCCTGGCCTTTGCGCTCCATGCCTTCGCGCTTTACCTGGGCCAGTACGCCGGCAGCCTGCTCGCCGCCCATGACCGAGATTCGGGCGTTCGGCCACATCCAGAGGAAATCCGGGCTGTAGGCACGGCCACACATGCCGTAGTTGCCCGCACCAAAGGAACCGCCGATCAGCACGGTAATCTTGGGTACGTTGGCACAAGCCACGGCCATCACCATCTTGGCGCCGTGTTTGGCGATGCCTTCGGATTCGTATTTCTGGCCGACCATGAAGCCGGTAATGTTCTGCAGGAACAGCAGCGGGATGTTGCGCTGACAGCACAATTCAACGAAATGGGCGCCTTTCTGAGCCGCTTCGCTGAACAGGATGCCGTTGTTGGCGATGATGCCCACGGGATAGCCGTGAATGTGGGCGAAGCCGGTGACCAGGGTCTGACCGTAGTAGCGTTTGAATTCGTCAAACTCGGAACCGTCTACGGTGCGGGCGATCACGTCGCGCACGTCGAACTGTTTGCGCAGGTCGGTGCCGACAATGCCGTAGATTTCTTCAGCGTCATACAGCGGCGCCTTCGGCTTGCGGATTTCCACATCCGTTGGCTTGCGACGGTTCAGGTTGGAGACGCTGCGCCGGGCGATTTCCAGGGCGTGGGCGTCGTTCTCCGCGTAGTGGTCTGCCACACCGGAGATTTTACAGTGGACGTCGGCGCCACCGAGGTCTTCGGCGCTGACCACTTCGCCGGTGGCCGCTTTTACCAGCGGCGGCCCGGCCAGGAAGATGGTGCCTTGGTTGCGGACGATAATGGATTCGTCGGCCATGGCGGGCACGTAGGCGCCACCGGCGGTGCACAGGCCCATGACGACGGCGATCTGTGGGATGTCGTCGGCGGACATGCGGGCCTGGTTGTAGAAGATGCGGCCGAAGTGGTCGCGATCCGGGAAAACTTCGTCCTGGCGGGGCAAGTTTGCACCGCCGGAGTCGACCAGGTAGATGCACGGCAGGCGGTTCTGCAGGGCAATTTCCTGGGCGCGCAGGTGTTTCTTGACCGTCAGCGGGTAGTAGCTTCCGCCTTTTACGGTGGCGTCGTTGGCGATAATCATGCATTCGGTGCCGGAGACGCGGCCCACGCCGGCGATGACGCCTGCTGCGGGGACTTCTTCATCGTAGACGTTGTAAGCGGCGAACTGGCCGATTTCCAGGAACGGGGAGCCGTCGTCCAGGAGGCGGTTGATGCGCTCTCTTGGGAGTAGTTTGCCACGGGCGATGTGGCGCTCCTGGTAGGAGGGGCCGCCGCCTTGCTGGATGGTGGCGACTTTGTCGCGCAGGTCGGCGACGGCCTTGGCCATGGATTCCTGGTTGGCCTGGAACTCTTCGGACCGCGGATTGATCTTGCTTTGGAGTATGGTCATTTTCCCTGCCTTCTTATTCGGGGGCATCCGGGTGTGGCGGGTGTTCCTCCCGGGAACCGCTACGAGCACATCCATATGCGCTTGACTGCGGCCATCCTTGGCCGCAGACATTCCCGGGAGGAACACCCACCACACCCTCGGCGTACCGAGGGAGTTATCTTCCGTAAATCGATGTGATCAGCGGCTGTTTACTTGTTCAGGTACAGCTCACGACCGATCAGCATCCGACGAATCTCGGACGTACCGGCACCGATCTCATACAGTTTGGCGTCGCGCAGCAGGCGGCCTGTCGGGTATTCGTTGATGTAGCCGTTACCGCCGAGCAGCTGGATGGCATCCAGGGCGATTTTGGTGGCCATTTCGGCGGAGTAGAGGATCGCGCCGGCGGCGTCTTTCCGGGTGGTTTCAGCGCCGCGGTCGGCGGACATGGCAACCATATAGACGTAGGATTTGGCGGTGTTCATCCAGGTGTACATGTCGGCAACTTTGCCCTGTACCAGTTCGAATTCGCCGATGGCCTGGCCGAACTGTTTGCGCTCGCGGATGTAGGGGACGACAACGTCCATAGCCGCCTGCATGATGCCCAGCGGGCCGCCGGAAAGAACGAGACGCTCGTAGTCGAGGCCACTCATCAGAACCCGTGCGCCGTTGCCTTCGCCGCCCAGTACGTTTTCCTTGGGTACTTTGCAGTCTTCGAACACCAGTTCGCAGGTGTTGGAGCCACGCATGCCGAGCTTGTCGAGTTTCTGGTGGCGGCTGAAGCCCGGGTAGTCTCGCTCTACGATGAAGGCGGTCACGCCGCGTGAGCCGGCCTGAGTGTCGGTCTTGGCGTAGATTACGTAGGTGTGGGCGTCCGGACCGTTGGTGATCCACATTTTGTTGCCGTTGAGAACGTAGTGGTCACCGGCGTCTTTGGCGCTCAGTTTCATGGAGATAACGTCGGAGCCGGCGTTGGGCTCAGACATGGCCAGGGCGCCGATGTGCTCGCCGCTCACCAGTTTTGGCAGGTATTTCTGTTTCTGTTCTTCGGTGCCGTTGCGGTGAATCTGGTTCACACACAGGTTGGAGTGGGCACCGTAGGAGAGGCCAACGGAGGCGGAAGCACGGCTGATTTCTTCCATGGCGATCACGTGGGCCAGGTAGCCCATGTCGGAGCCGCCGTACTCTTCTTTCACGGTGATACCCAGCAGGCCCATGTCGCCCATTTTCCGCCACAGGTCCATGGGGAATTCGTTGTTACGATCGATTTCCTCGGCGCGTGGCGCGATTTCTGCAGCGGCAAAGCCGTTGACCTGCTCGCGGAGCATATCGAGGGTTTCGCCGAGGCCGAAGTTGAGCTCTGAGTACTGTGATTTCATCGTTGGCTACCTTTGATTTCTGTCGATCATTAGTTTTCAGCGGTCTGCCTGGCCTCGTCGTTGGCCGGCGCCTGCTGTTTCTTTTTCTTTTGTAGCTCCGCCAGGGCTTCTCGGCACCGGGCTTCCGCTGTGTCTATTTCCATCTCTGCCTGGGCAATGTCGTTCTTCTGCTGTTCCAGCATGGCTTTGCGACCGTCCAGGATCTCCAGCATTTTCAAGAGCTGTTTTTCGTTACCGGTGAGGGTTTCATCCCACAAGTCAAACAGCTCCCGGGTTTCCGCCAGGGTGAAGCCCATGCGCTTGCCGCGAAGGATCAGTTTCAGACGCACCCGATCCTTGGTGCTGAAAATACGGGTCTGTCCGCGTCGGCGCGGCTTCAGCAGCCCCTGATCCTCATAGAAGCGGATGCTTCGCGTTGTGACATCGAACTCCTGTGAGAGCTCGCTGATGCTGAACGTTCTTTTTTCGACCATTGCGATTTCCTTTTTCGACTTAGGTTAGATAAAGTTTACGTAAACGTAAAGCAGTTTTCTGGTCCGATTTTAAACAAACAGAATTCCGAAAAGGGGAGTGAACGATGGATTTCAAAAATGTACCGGCCATTGTAACAGGCGGCGCTTCCGGGCTGGGCGAGGGTGCAGCCCGCGCGCTGGCAGCTTCCGGATGCAAGGTGGCAATCCTGGATCTGCAGAAAGAGCAGGGCCGCAAAGTGGCCGAGGACATCGGCGGGATTTTCCTCGAGTGTGATGTGAGCTCCCCCGATAGCGCGGAAGCTGCCATCAGTGCTGCCCGCGAGGCCCATGGTCCCTGCGGCATTGCCGTGAATTGTGCCGGTATTGCCACGGCTTCCAAGATTCTGGGCCGCGAAGGTGTGATGCCGCTGGAGAACTTCAGCAAGGTTATTCAGGTCAACCTGATTGGTACCTTTAACATTCTGCGTCTGGCCGCGGCGGATATGGCCCAGCGTGAACCCAATGCCGATGGTGAGCGTGGCGTAATCATCAACACGGCTTCCGTGGCGGCTTATGAAGGTCAGATTGGCCAGGCGGCCTACAGTGCCTCGAAGGGCGGTGTGGTATCGCTTACGCTTCAGTCAGCCCGTGAGCTGGCTCGCGAGGGCATCCGTGTAAATACGATTGCACCTGGCCTGTTCATGACACCCATGATGGCGGGTATGCCTGAGGAAGTTCAGGAAAGCCTGGCAGCCACGCTGCCGTTCCCGAAGCGTCTCGGCAAGCCGGAAGAGTTCGGCATGATGGTTGACCAGATGGTGCGCAACCCGATTCTCAACGGCGAAGTGATTCGCCTGGACTGCGCGCTCCGCATGGCGCCCAAGTGAAGCATTCAATTGCAGGAGACATACATGACCGTGTCTGTTGATAAAGAAGAACTGGCGATGTTCCGGGATTCCGTAATCAAGGTCCTGGAAAAAGAAGTGACGCCGCACTACGAAGCCTGGGAAAAATCCGGTCTGGTGCCCCGCGAACTCTGGAACACCCTGGGCAACGCCGGCATGCTTTGTGTGGATGTGCCTGAAGAGTGGGGCGGCATTGGTGCCCCCTTCCAGTTCTCCGTCGTTGTGGGCGAAGAACTGGCCCGCATGGGATTCGGCGCACTGTCCACCAACGTGATGGTGCATTCCGACATAGTGGCGCCTTACCTGAGCCACATGGGCAATGAAGAACAGCGTCAGCAATGGCTGCCAAAACTGGTCTCCGGCGAAGCCGTGGGTGCCATCGCCATGACCGAACCCGGTGCCGGCAGCGACCTGCAAGCGATTCGCACCAGCGCCGTGAAAGATGGCGACGAGTACATTCTGAACGGCTCCAAGACCTTCATCACTAACGGCCAGCACGCCGATATGGTGATCGTTGCCGCGAAAACCGACCCGAAGGCCGGCGCCCGCGGCATCAGCCTGTTTCTGGTAGACACTTCTTTGCCGGGCTTCAGCAAAGGCCGCAACCTCGACAAGATCGGCCAGCACTCCGGGGATACCTCCGAGCTGTTCTTCTCCGATATGCGCATCCCGGCCTCCGCTCTTCTCGGTGAAGAAGGGCAGGGCTTTGTGTATCTGATGAAGGAACTGCCCCGGGAACGCCTGGTGATCGGTGCTCTCGGCGTAGCCGCCGCCCGTGGTTCCCTGGACCTTACCATCGCCTACGCCCAGGAGCGGGAACTGTTCGGCCAGAAACTGGCCCAACTGCAAAACACCCGCTTTGAAATCGCTCGCATGGAAACCGACTACCGGGTCAACAAGGCCTTCGTGGACCAGTGCATCGACCAGTACGACCTGGGCGAACTGGACGCGCCTACCGCCTCCATGGCCAAGTACAGCGCCACTGAAATGCAGTGCCGCGTGGCCGATGGCTGCCTGCAGCTGTTTGGCGGTTACGGTTACACCACCGAATACCCGATTTCCCGGGCCTTTATCGACGCGCGGGTGCAGCGGATTTATGGCGGCACCTCGGAAGTCATGAAAGAAATTATTGCCCGGTCGGTACTGGGTAAAGCCTGATAAAGGCAGACGAACTCACAATCTGAAGGCCGGGTGCCAGATGCCTTTCAGGGACTGTCTGCAGCATGGATGCTGCAGTCAAGCGTACATGGACGTATTCACAGCGTGTCCCTGAAAGGCGTCTGGCACTTGGCCCAGCAGCAAATTAGAGGGCATTTAACATGAATGGTAACGACGTAGTAATCGCAGGCTCAGCAAGAACCCCGATGGGCGGCATGATGGGCTCCCTCAGCTCCGTGCGCTCTCCAGACCTGGGCGCCATCTCCATCAAGGCCGCCATCGAGCGCTCCGGCCTACAGCCTGCAGATGTGCAGGAAGTGATCATGGGTTGCGTACTGCCCGCAGGCCTCGGCCAGGCCCCGGCCCGCCAGGCCTCACGCGCCTCCGGCATTCCCGACAGCTCCGGCTGCACCACCATCAACAAGATGTGCGGCTCCGGCATGCAGGCCGTGATCATGGCTCACGACCAGATCAAAGCCGGTACCAACAACATCATGATCGCCGGCGGCATGGAAAACATGAGCCAGGCACCGTACCTGCTGCCCAAGGCCCGTGGTGGTATGCGCATGGGCCACGGCCAGGTGATGGACAGCATGTTCCTGGACGGACTTGAAGATGCCTACGAAGGCGGCCTGATGGGCGTCTTCGCCCAGCGCACTGCGGACAAGTACGACATCAGCCGCCAGGCCATGGACGAGTTTGCCATCGGCTCCCTGCAGAAATCCCTGGCCGCCATCGAAAACGGCTGGTTCCGTGACGAGATTGTTCCGGTAACCGTATCCGGCCGTGGCGGTGACACCGAAGTCGACACCGACGAGCAACCGGGCAACGCCAAGCCCGAGAAAATTCCCCACCTGAAGCCGGCCTTCGCCAAAGACGGCTCCGTGACTGCGGCCAACTCCAGCTCCATCAGCGACGGTGCCTCCGCCCTGGTACTGGCCTCCGCCGCCGAAGCTGACGCCCGCGGCCTCGTTCCCCAGGCCCGAATCGTGGCTCACGCCACCCACGCCCGCCTGCCAGCCGAGTTCACCCTGGCGCCCATCGGTTCCATCGAGAAGGTGCTGAAGAAAGCCGGCTGGAGCGTCGACGACGTGGACCTGTTCGAAATCAACGAAGCTTTCGCGGTGGTTACCCTGGCGGCCATGAACGAGCTGAAACTCCCGGCTGAAAAGGTCAACGTCCACGGTGGCGCCTGTGCCCTGGGGCACCCGATTGGCTCTTCCGGTTCGCGGATCATCGTTACACTGATCAATGCTCTGAAGCAGCGTGGGCTGAAGCGTGGTGTGGCTTCGCTGTGTATTGGTGGTGGCGAGGGCACTGCGGTTGCTATCGAGTTGATCTGATTTGGTGGAGTTGTCCTCGTTGTAGCCTGCCTGTTTAGGGGCGGGCTGCGGGGTGGCCGGTGAATTTTTCTTGGAAAAAGAACTCGCTTCGCTCAGACACCTTTTGCCGGCGAAAAATCCACCAGCCACCCCCACTGCCGGCCATCCCCCAAGGCAGAAGTCTCACCATCCCAGAAAGCCTGACTTGATATCAGTCATGCGGCCAATTCAATGATTTGCTAGCCTTCAATGCATTGAAATTCCCCGGCATTGGAGAAGGAAACCCCGTGCGAAAGCGCCACGAGTTTATCGAGGAATCCCGCAAACAGTGGAGTTCCGAGCCCGCGTTTGTGGCTTCCATGGCGGCCGCTGCCGTGGGGCTGGGGAACCTGTGGCGGTTCCCTTATATGGTGGGGGAGAACGGTGGTGGCGCTTTTGTGGTGGCTTACCTGCTGGCGCTGATTGTGGTGGTTCTGCCCATCATGATTCTGGAAGTGTCCGCCGGGCGGCTCTCCAAGGGCAGTACCGTTCAGACCTACCGGCAGGTGAACCGCTTTGGCGTGGTCTATGGCTGGTTTGTGGTTCTGATCACCATGGCCATTACCAGTTACTATCTGGTGATTACCGGCTGGACCCTGGGCTATGCAGTGGATGCCGCAACGGACGATCTCCGGGTGTTCGGGGATTTTACCGCCGGGTATAACTCGCTCTGGTACTTCTTCGCCGTGACCGTGCTGGGCGCCATCATCCTGGCCAAGGATGTGACAGCCATTGAGCTGATGTCGAAGATCCTGATGCCGGTATTGATCATTGTGATGATTGGGCTGGTGGTCTTCGCCAGCCGAACGCCTGGCTGGGAGCAGACCAAGGATTTCTTTTTTCAGGTGGACTGGAGCCGTCTGGCGGATGGGAAGCTTTGGGCATTCGCCTTCGGTCAGGCGTTCTACACGTTGGCGATTGGCCAGGGTTACCTGGTGACCTACGGGAGTTTCATCCCCCGACAGACCCACGTTCCCAGGGCCTGTCTGATTGTCGCAGGTACGGAGACCAGCGTGGCGTTGTTGGCAGGCTGGATGATCTTTCCGTTTGTGTTCAGCCTTGGCATGGAGCCCACGGAAGGCAGCCAACTTGCGTTCGTGACCATGCCCCGGGTGTTCGAGGACATGGTTGGTGGCTACTGTGTGGGCACGCTGTTTTTCAGCCTGTTCTTCATGGCGGCGTTCAGCTCCAGTCTGGCCGGTTTGAAGGTGATGATTGCTGCGGTGGCGGAAGAGTTCCGGCTGAGCAATGGCCGGGCGGTCAGTTTGGTTACCCTGGTCATGCTGGTGCTGGGTACAGCATCGGCGCTGAGTTTCACACCACTGGAGTGGAACATTTCCGGGGAGCCGGTCCTGGATGTGATCGACCGGGTGGCCGGCGGCAATGTGATTATCTTCTCCGGTGTCCTGGGCGCGGCCATGTTCTGCTGGTTTATACCACCGGAGAAGATCCGGACTGTGCTGGGTACGGAAAGCCGTTGGTGGGAATGGCGGATGTACCTGGTTGGCCGCTATCTGCCGCTGGTAATGGTGCTATGGATCGCGGTGACTTACGCTTTGAACCAGATGGGCATTACTCAGGCCTGACCTGAAATTCGCGGGGTTCGATCTTCAGTTTTTTAAGGCGCGAGGTCAGGGTGGTGGGTTTTATGCCCAGCATGGCCGCTGCGCCATCTTCGCCGAAGACCCGGCCACTGCTCATGGTGAGGGCCCGGGTCAGGTTCTGCTTCTCCAACTCCCGTAACTCCTGTTCAGTCATCAATTCGCCGCTGTAATGTCTCGCGGGGGGCGTTGTTGGGTTTATACGGGCGGTGGAATCCGGCCCGGGCAGGTCAAGGTCCAGCCGGCCGTCGGCGGTGATCACCTGGCGCTCGATCACGTTCTCCAGCTCCCGCACATTGCCCGGCCAATGATAGGCCTTCAGGGTTTCCACATCCCTCTCTCGCAGCGCCAGAGTGGGGCGGTTGAACTTCTGGCAGGCCCGGTTCAGAAACTCCTGGGCCAGGATGGGGATGTCTTCCAGACGCCGGCGCAAGGGAACGGACTCGATGGGAAACACGTTCAGACGGAAATACAGGTCCTCCCGGAAGGTTTTCTGCTGCACTTCGGCTTTCAGGTCGCGGTTGGTGGCGGCGATAACGCGCACGTCCACGGCCCGGGTGCGGTTTTCCCCCACCCGCTCGAATTGCTGATCCTGGAGCACCCGAAGTAGTTTGCCCTGCAGCTCCAAAGGGATTTCGCCGACTTCATCCAGGAACAGGGTGCCGCCGTCGGCCAGTTCAAATCGGCCGACGCGATCACTCACAGCGCCGGTGAAGGCTCCTTTGATGTGGCCGAAAAACTCGCTCTCGAACAGATCCTTGGGGATGGCTGCACAGTTCACCCGGATCAGGGGGCGATCCCGCCGGCTGCTGGATTGGTGAATGGCCCGTGCGATCAGTTCTTTGCCCGTGCCGGATTCACCGGTGATCAGCACGTTGGCATCGGTGGGCGCCACCATGCCAATCCGGCGTACGATGGCCTTGATGGCATCGCTTTGGCCGAAGATCTCGTGGAAGTGGTACTCGGCGCTTAATTCTTCCTGCAAATAGGCGTTTTCCATTTCCAGGCGGCGCTTGAGGGTCTCCACCTCTTCCAGTGCCTTGTGCAATTCGTTCTGGGCTTCCTGGCGGGCGGAGATATCCCGGAACACCACCACAGCACCCACCGGATGGCCGTTGTCGAGAATGGGTGTGCTGGTGTATTCCACCGGAAAGCCACTGCCATCCTTACGCCAGAACCAGTCCTCGCCAACGCGCTTCACGCTGGCATCGCGGAAGGCCGCGTATATCGGGCAGTCCTTCAGTGGGTACAGGCTGCCGTCCGCGTGGGAATGATGCACCACGCGGTGCAGGACCCGACCCATCAGTTCGTCAATTCGCCAACCCAGCATGCGCTCTGCTGCGGGGTTCGCGAAGGTGCCTCGACCCTCGGCATCCACCCCGTAGATGCCTTCCCCGACGGCATGCAGGATCAACTGGTTTTCTCTCTCCATGTCCTTGAACAGCTCCTCCACCCGTCGCCACTCGAGCAGGCCGCCCCGGTGGTAGTGGTTGGCATCGTGGCGTTCCCGGAGGGTGCGTAATTGGCGCCGGTCTCGAAGTAAAAGAAGTATGTTCTGGGATTCCGCCTCGCCGACCCGGGACGAGGAGATTTCGAGTTCCACAGTGTGGCCGTCCCGATGCTGCAGGAAGAAATCGCGGCTCCAGCCATGACTGCGAAACAGAGTCTCTTCGGTAAAGGCGATCAGTTGTGGGCGCTGGTCTGTGAACAGATGGGTGCAGGGTGTCCCCGTCAGCGATTGACGGTCCGTGCCGATCATCCGGCCCATGGCGCTGTTGGCAGACAGAATCAGATCCCGCGCAGCGTCCACCAGCAGGGCCGCTTCCGGGAGATGATCGATCCAGTTGCAGGTTATTTCAGAGCTGATGATTGCTTCGTTATTCATGGCGGCTTCCCGAGTCAGTCTGTCGGAGAAGAATCAATCCCCGTGCCAACTACGAATATTCGCAGTCGACGCTACGAAAAGTCGTTAATTACGAAATATCGTAGCTCGATTGTTTGCTGGCTTCTGAATATTGGGCATTTAAAAACAAAGGGTTAAAAAAATTTCTGCACTTGGCACAAACCCTGCGATACCTCCTTCAGAACGCGCAGCCGGCCTGCCCCTGTTTCGACCGTCGGGCCCGAGTCGCATCTTTGTTGCACCACAAGAGTGCAGAAATAACCAGTAAATCACGCTAAACGCAGGAGAGTGCCCCATGACCACGAAAAGCCTCGGAAATCCTTTTGATGGTGACAAATCCCTGATTCACGCAAAGACTTGCGGCTGCCCTGAGTGCAAGCCGGGTGACAGCGCCACGTCTATTTCCCTTGATCTCAAGCCTTCTGCCGGCCAGCAGGCAGTGGCGGACGAGCGTCTGGACTCAGAAGCGATGATGGACCGTGCCATTGAGGGCGCCGTCGTGCGCTCAGTGTTTGGTCACAACGAACACAGCCGGCGCAGCTTCATGAAGATGATGGGAGCGGGCACCGCAGCGGCCGTTCTGGGCAGTGTGTTCCCTATGGAAAAGGCCAAGGCCGCGGTGAAGGAGTCTCTCGGCAAGCTTGAGAAAACCAAGCTGAATGTCGGCTTTGTACCCATTACCTGCGCCACGCCAATCATTATGGCTCACCCCATGGGTTTCTATGAGCGTTACGGCCTGGATGTCACCGTGACCAAAACCGCCGGCTGGGCCGTGGCTCGCGACAAGTCACTGGCGGGCGAATACGACGCTTCCCACATGCTGACTCCCATGCCCCTGGCGATGACCATGGGCGCCGGCTCCACACCGGAGCCATATATCATGCCCGCGGTTGAAAACATCAACGGCCAGGCGATCGTCCTGCACGTGGACCACAAGGACAAGCGCGATCCCAAGCAGTGGAAGGGCTTTAAGTTCGGGGTGCCGTTCGAGTACTCCATGCACAACTTCCTGTTGCGCTACTACCTGGCCGAGAATGGCGTCGACCCGGACAAAGACGTGCAAATCCGTGTGGTACCGCCACCTGAGATGGTTGCTAACCTGCGCGCCGGTAACCTCGATGGTTACCTCTCCCCGGACCCGTTCAACCAGCGTGCCGTTTGGGAGAAGGTCGGCTTTATCCACATGCTGACCAAAGACATCTGGGAAGGTCACCCGTGCTGTGCCTTCGCCTGCAGCCAGCAGTTCGCCACCCAGAACCCGAACACCTACGGCGCCCTGTTGCGGGCAATTATCGATGCCACCCAGTACTCCAACAATCCGGATAACCGTAAGGAAATCTCCGAAGCCATTGCGCCCAAGAACTACCTGAACCAGCCGGTGCCGGTGATTCAGCAGGTGCTGACCGGCTACTACGCCGATGGCCTTGGCGAGGTGAAAGACGTTCCGGACCGCATTGATTTCGATCCGTTCCCCTGGCACTCCATGGGCGTCTGGATTCTCACCCAGATGAAGCGCTGGGGGTATATCGAAGGTGATGTGGACTACAAGGCCATCGCCGAACAGGTGTACCTGGCCAGCGAGACCGGAAAACTGATGGAAGAAATGGGTTACTCCGCACCGGATAAAACCTACAAGACCCACACCATCATGGGCAAGACGTTCGATCCGGATAGCGCCGAAGAGTATACCCGCAGCTTCGCAATCGGGAGGGTGTAATCATGGCTTCTCTGAACGTCCGGGCAGCACTGCTGTCGGTTTCGTTCCTGATTCTGGCCCTGGGGCTCTGGGAAATGGCAACCCAGCCCCCGGAGGCCCAGACAGGACTGACCGAGTACGAAATGCTGATGGGTGGTGTGGAGCAGGAATCCCGCGTGCCGCCACCCTCGGCGGTGATCAAGCTGGCCTGGGCGGAGCTGTCCAACCCGTTCTATGACGCCGGCGCCAACGACAAGGGTATCGGTATTCAGTTGGCCTACTCGGTATACCGGGTACTGACCGGGTATCTGGCGGCCATGGCCATCGCACTGCCTATCGGCTTCCTGATCGGTATGTCGCCGCTGATGTACAAGGCACTGAACCCCTACATTCAGGTGCTGCGACCGATCTCTCCTCTGGCCTGGATGCCGTTGGCTCTGTTCATCATCCAGGACTCCGACGCCTCGGCGATCTTTGTGATCTTTATCTGCTCGATCTGGCCGATGCTGCTGAACACGGCCTTCGGTGTGGCCAACGTACGGCAGGACTGGGTGAACGTGGCCCGTACCCACGAGCTCAGCCCGATCAAGACGGCACTTACGGTCATTCTGCCGGCCGCCGCTCCCACGATCCTGACCGGCATGCGCATCTCCATCGGCATCGCCTGGCTGGTCATTGTCGCCGCTGAAATGCTCGTGGGTGGTACTGGCATTGGTTACTACGTGTGGAACGAATGGAACAACCTGGATCTGGCCAGTGTGATCTTCTCCATCCTGATGATCGGGGTGGTGGGCATGCTGCTGGACCTGGCCCTGGGCAAGGCCCAGAAACTGGTGGAATACAAAGAATGAGCGGTCCGGCACCGGTTACCGGTGTCGGCCTCAACCCTCCGAATGGAGACCTGTTATGAGTAAATCATTCCTGGAAGTAGATGGCCTGTCCAAGGTGTATCCGGACGGCCAGGGCGGTGAGTTGACCGTCTTCGAGGATATCCGCTTCGCCCTGGAGAAAGGTGAGTTTGTTTGCATCATCGGCCACTCCGGCTGCGGCAAATCCACCATCCTGAACGTGCTGGCAGGCCTGGACGAAGCCAGTGCCGGCAACGTGGTAATGAGCGGCAAGGAAATCAAAGGCCCCGGTCTTGAACGCGGCGTGGTGTTCCAGAACTACAGTCTGCTGCCCTGGAAAACCACTCTGAACAACATCGTGTTCGCAGTGAAAGCCCGCTGGCCTGAGTGGTCAAAAGAGAAAGTGAAGGAACACAGCGAGCGCTACCTGAAAATGGTGGGCCTGGACCACGCCCTGAACCGCAAGCCGTCCCAGCTATCTGGCGGCATGCGTCAGCGGGTGAGTATCGCCCGGGCCTTCGCCACCCAGCCGGAACTCCTGCTGCTGGACGAGCCTTTCGGCGCGCTGGATGCGCTCACTCGTGCTGTGATCCAGGACGAACTGGTGAAAATCTGGGAAGAAACCCGCCAGACCGTGTTCATGATCACCCACGACGTGGACGAAGCCATTCTGCTTTCCGACCGCATCTTCCTGATGTCCAACGGCCCCAACGCCTGCATCGCCGAAAGCGTGAAAGTGGACATCCCACACCCACGGGCCCGGGCCACCATCTTCCAGAACCCGGCCTACCACAAGACCCGGGATTACCTGGTGGACTTCCTGGTCAACCGCAGCGGCTCGGCCCTGCCGGAAAAAGACGGCAGCCCGAAAGTTGCCGAGCCTGCCAAGGGCGTCAGTCAATCAACGCCCGAGGTGTCCAAAACCGAATCCGAAACCACCGCCCGCGCGGTAAATGCCTGACGTTACAACCCAAGAGAGGAAAACAGCCATGATGAACAAAGAACTGATGACCGCAAAAATCCTGGAAGCCAAAGTGTCCAAGGGCATGACCTGGGAAGCCATCGCCGAAGCCATCGGCATGTCCCCGGTGTTCACCACCTCGGCCGCCCTGGGCATGAACAGCCTCAGCGAAGACAAGGCTTTTGCCCTGTGCGAAACCCTGGGCCTGGAAAAGCCGGTGGCCGAAGCTCTGCAGGTGTGCCCGAAAAAAGCCTGGGATGGTGCCGTGCCCCAGGATCCGCTGATCTACCGTCTGTATGAAGTGGTGGGCGTTTACGGCGACACCATGAAGGAACTCATTCACGAGAAGTTCGGTGACGGTATCATGAGTGCCATCGATTTCACCATGGACATCGAGAAGGAGGAGAATCCGAAGGGCGACCGTGTTGTCGTGACTATGAACGGGAAGTTCCTGCCTTATAAGGCCTGGTAAACGTTCGAACGGAAGCTTCGGAGTGGGCCCGCCTTTGTAGCCTGTTGGTTGAGGGGCGGGCTTGCGGGGTGGCAGGTGGATTTCTCTTGGAAAAAGCAACTCGCTTCGCTCAGACATCTTTTTCCGGCGAAAAATCCACCTGTCACACCGCGCCGACGTGCAACACGGGTTCACCGGCTTAAAGACGTTGTGCTTTCTTCTTTCTCCAGAAATATCGTTGCTGCCCGTCGGTAGGGGGTGGGGGTATCTTTTCTGACAGGGAAAAGATGTCTGAGCGCAGCGAGTTGCTTTTCCCCGAAGAAAAGATACCCCCACCCCCGTACCTGCCCGCCAGACCTCAGGTTACGAAAAGAATATGCCCCCAGAGCCTTAGGCCGATCGAGACCGGGCCAAAGACCCAGCCGCCAGGGCAACCTCTGCAACCGTATGCAGTTTCTCCAGTTGCGACTGCAACATGGCAATCGGCCGCGTGCCCTCCAACGTCAACGCGATATCCAGATGCTCGCCGGCGGTTTCTACGGCCATGGTGGCGATCCGGAACCCGCGGATGCGGACCACCTGGCAGAGCCGCTCCAGGGCGGCGGCTTCGTGGGTCATTCGGCAGTTGATGGTGTAGCTGGGCGTAGATGGCTTGCTTTGCGGGTTCATGCAACTTGCTCCTTGCTGGCTTTGTCGGTTCGGGCGGTTTCGTCGATCATGTCGGTGTTGCTGGCGCCGGGTTTGACGATGGGCCAGACGTTTTCTTCCCGGCTGATGGCTACGTGCAGCAGCATCGGGCCGTTGTAGGCCAGGATGGTTTCGATGCCACGGCGGATCTGGTCCGTGCGTTCGATGTGCAGGGCCGGGATGTCGAAGGCGCGGGCCATGGCAACGAAGTCAGGATTGTCGTCCAGGTTTATCTGGCTTTCCCGGTTGTTGTAGAACAGCTCCTGCTGCTGGCGGACCATGCCAAGGCACTGGTTGTCCATCACGATCAGTTTTACCGGCAGGTTGTAGCGGCGGATGGTGGCGAGCTCCTGGGCGTTCATCATGAACGAGCCGTCGCCTGTGACGTTGATGACGGTGCTATTCCGATCCGCAAACTGCGCGCCGATGGCTGCGGGCAGGCCGAAGCCCATGGTGCCCAGGCCGCCGCTGGTGAGGTGGTGGCGTGGGTGATCGAAATCGTAGTGCTGGGCCACCCACATCTGGTGTTGGCCAACGTCGCAGGCAATTATGGTGTCGTCTGGAGCGATCCGGGAGAGCTGGCGAATGAAGGCCGGGCCGGTGATCGGGGCCAGGGGCTCTTCGTTGTCGGCGGCGTGGAAGCCACCGGTGGTGTACCAGGTGCGGCACTGTTTTCGCCACTCCTTGATGGCCAGTGGCTCTGCTTGCAATGCCTCAGTCAGTGACGTCAGGATTTCGTTCAGGTCGCCCCGGATGGCCAGATCGGCGTCGCGAAGTTTGTTGATCTCGGCGGCGTCGGCGTCGATGTGGATCAATTTGGCGTTGGGGGCAAAGCCGTCGAGTTTGCCGGTGGCGCGGTCGTCCAGGCGGGCACCGATGACCAGCAGCAGGTCGCACTCGTCGACGGCCTTGTTGGCGGCCCGGGAGCCGTGCATGCCCAGCATGCCGAGGTTGTAGGGGTTGTGTTTGCCGGGGTTGCCAATGCCCTTCAGCGTGACAACCGCCGGCAGGGCTGAGGATTCGGCAAAGGCCCGGAAGGTCTCCTCGGCATGGGCCAGGCTGATACCGCCACCACTGTAGAGCAGGGGCTTATGAGCGGCCCGCAACATCGCCAGGGCTTCCTTCAGGTCTGGCGAAGTTGGCTCACAGGACTGGGCCTGGGGGAAGGGGGCATCGGCAACGTTGCTCAGCAACAGGTCCTTGGGGATATCAATCCAGACCGGTCCGGGGCGGCCGCTCTGGGCCAGCTCGATCGCCTCTTCCATGATGGCGGGCAGGCTGTCGGCATCGTCGATCAGGTAGCTGTGTTTAACGATGCCCAGGGTCATGCCCAGTACGTCGGTTTCCTGGAAGGCGTCGGTGCCGATCAGGCCGGACGGCACCTGGCCGGTGATGACCAGCATGGGAATGGAATCCCGGTGGGCGTTGGCAACGCCGGTGATCAGGTTGGTGGCACCGGGGCCAGAGGTGGCAATGCAGACGCCCAGCTTGCCGCTGGCCCGGGCGTAGCCATCGGCCGCCAGGGCACAGCCCTGTTCGTGGCGGCACAGCACGTGTTCCACGCCCACATCGTCCACCAGCGCGTCGTATAGCGGCATGATGCAGCCGCCCGGATAGCCAAATACCGTGCTGATGTTGTGGCGGTGGAACGCTTCAAGAATGTGCTGTGCGCCGTTCATGGTCGTTTTTCCCTTTTCTTTTGCCGTAAAAAAAGAAACCCCCGGGACCTTTCGGTGCCGGGGGTTTCTGGTGTTTTGTCAGGTTTGTCGCTATCTCACCCGCTTGTCCACGCAGAAGCCCCCGGACGGTACCACGACCACCAGGACAAGCTTCACAAGGACAATCACTGCGTTGAGATTCATAAAATCGACAGTCTGCTCTGAATTCATAAAAAGATTCTGTGTAGAATCTACCCCACGTTTTTAGACGGATGCAACCGTTAATTGCCGGTTTTTTTCTGTCACCCTTCGAATCAGGAACAGTGAGCATTCAATGACGAAAGCAAAATGGGGTTCTCTCGGACTGTCACTTCTGATCGTAATCGCGTTGGTGGTCTGGATGGCGACCGGTGAGGTGAAGGTCGCCAGTGACGAGGCTCCGGAACGTCAGGATGGCGGCGATGGTCAGCTCACGACGGTTCAGGTGGAAACCCTGGCGGCGCGGCTTCATGAGCCGGGACTGATGCTGCAGGGCCAGTTGGAGCCCTGGAATTCGGTCACACTGAGTGCCCAGGTGCCAGGCCGGGTGGAATCCCTGGCGGTGGGTCTCGGTGAGCAGATTCGGCAGGGGCAGACGCTGCTGACGATATCGGATGAAGGGCGAAGTGCTGCAGTTTCGCGCTGGCAGTCGCGGGTTCGGGAGCTTGAAGCGGACCTTCTGGCCGCCCGTCGGCTGCGTGCCAACAACCTTGCTTCGGAGTCGCAGATCCTGAGTCTGGAAAGTGAGCTTGCGGGGGCGGAAGCGGAACTGACCAGTGCCCGTCAGGCGGTCAGTCACCTCACCCCCAAGGCACCATTTGACGGCACGATCAACAGCAAATCGGTGGATATAGGCGATCTGGTGCAGGTGGGGTCTCCGCTGTTTGAGCTGGTGCGCGTGGATCGACTGAAGGCCACCGCGCGGATCCCCCAGCAGTCTGTGGGTGATGTGGCGCCCGGCCAGGCGGTTCGTGTGGATTTGCTGGATGGCAGTCGTCTTTCTGGCGTGGTGACCTTTGTCGCCAGCGCCGCCTCCCCGGAAACCCGGAGTTTTGCTGTTGAAATCGCCGTTGAGAATCCGGATCGCAAGCGGGTTGCGGGTGGCAGTGCCAGCCTGCGGGTGGCGTTGCCGGAGGTGAAGGCCATGTTTATCTCGCCTGCTTACCTGTCCCTCGGTGACGATGGTCGCCCCGGTGTGAAGTACGTGAACGGCGAGAATCGCGTGGAGTTCGGTGAAGTGAAGCTGTTGAGCGTGTCCACCGAAGGCGCCTGGGTTACCGGTTTGCCGGATGAGATCCGGCTGATTACCCGCGGTGGCGGATTTGTCAGCATCGGCGAGCAGGTGGTGCCCGTTGATGCCGCCGAAAACAGGGGGTAGGGCAGATGCGCAGCCTGATCTTCGCCGCCATTGACCGCAGCCGGACCACCCTGCTCACGCTGCTGTTCCTGATTCTGGGCGGTATCGCCGCGTTCCAGACCATTCCCAAGGAAGCCAACCCCGACGTCACCATTCCGATGATCTATGTGTCCATGACCCTGGACGGTATCAGCCCGGAGGACGCTGAGCGTCTGTTGGTGCGCCCGATGGAGCAGGAGCTGCGTTCGCTGGAAGGTATCAAGGAAATGCGGGGAACGGCCTCGGAGGGCCATGCGTCGGTCATGCTGGAGTTCGATGCCGGGTTTGATCCGGACAAGGCGTTGCAGGATGTGCGGGAGAAGGTGGATACCGCCCGTACCAAACTGCCCCAGGAAGCGGATGAGCCCAGGGTGAACGAGATCAACGTGTCCCTGTTTCCGGTCCTGTCCGTGGGTCTCTCCGGCCCATTGTCGGAGCGCGAGCTGATCACCATTGCCCGCCGGTTCCAGGATGCCATCGAGTCCATTCCGGAAGTGCTGGAAGTGGAGATTGGTGGCGATCGCGAGGACCTGTTGGAAATTGTGGTCGATCCCCAGGTGCTGGAGAGCTACGGAATCGACTTCGATCAACTGGCTTCCCTGGTAACGCGCAACAACCAGCTGGTCGCTGCAGGCTCTCTGGATACCGGAAATGGCCGCATGGCGCTGAAGGTGCCCGGAGTGATCGAGACCATTGAGGATGTGATGTCCATGCCGGTCAAGGTGGACGGCGATACGGTAGTCACCTTTGGCGATGTCGCCATGCTCCAGCGCACCTTCAAGGACCCCACCGGCTTTGCCCGTATCAACGGCGAGCCGGCGCTGGTGCTGGAAGTGTCCAAACGCTCCGGTGCCAACATCATCGAGACCATTGCCCAGGTCCGTCAGTTGATCGAAGAAGCCAAACCGCAGTTGCCGGATTCCCTGGAAATTCGCTACATCATGGATCAGTCCGAAGAAGTGCGGGATATCCTCAGTGACCTGCTGAATAACGTGCTCACGGCCATCGTGCTGGTCCTGATCGTGGTTATCGCCGCCATGGGGCCCCGTTCAGCGGTGATGGTGGGACTGACCATCCCGGGCGCGTTCCTCACGGGTATCCTGGTGATCTGGAGTATGGGGCTCACACTCAATATCGTGGTGCTGTTCAGTCTGATCCTGGTGGCGGGCATGCTGGTGGATGGCGCCATCGTGGTGTCCGAGCTGGCGGATCGGAACCTGTCGGAAGGGCAGACGGTCAAGCACGCCTGGGCCGAGGCGGCGAGCCGCATGGCCTGGCCCATTATTGCGTCGACCGCAACCACCTTGGCCGTGTTTGTACCGCTGCTATTTTGGCCGGGCGTGGTGGGAGAATTCATGAAATTCCTGCCGCTGACGGTGATCATCTGCCTGATCGCTTCCCTGGCCATGGCGCTGGTGTTCCTGCCCGTGCTGGGTAGCACCAGTGGAGGCCGGCGCGCGCGCCAGGGAAACTTGCAGGGGCGCCTGATGCAGGGCTACCGGCAGCTGCTGGCACTGCTGCTCAAGTCACCAGGGCTGACGCTGATAGGCGTGCTTTGTGTGATCGCCGTGATCTATGCGGCCTATGCCCGCTTCAACCACGGGGTGGAGTTCTTCCCCAGTGTGGAGCCGGATTCCGCCCAGGTGCAGGTGAGGGCGCGAGGCGATCTCTCGGTGTGGGAGCGGGATGCCATTGTGCGGGAAGTGGAGCAGCGGCTGCGGGGTATGCCTGAGGTAAAGGCCCTTTACGCCCGCTCGATGGTCCAGACCAGCTCACAGTTGGCGCCGGATGTTATCGGCGTTCTGCAGTTCCAGTTTACTGACTGGTTCACCCGGCGACCGGCCAGTGAGATTCTCGAGGACTTCCGGGAATTGACCTCCGATATTCCTGGCATTGAACTGGAATTCCGCAAGCAGGAGGGTGGTCCTGCAGAAGGCAAGCCGATAGAGCTTCAGGTGAGCAGCCGGGAGGCGAACAGCCTCAATGGCTACGTGGACGAAATCAAAGATCGAATGCGCGAACTCGGTGGCTTCGTGGATATTGAAGACGACCGGAGCCTGCCCGGTATCGAGTGGCGACTGCAGGTAGACCGGGAAGCCGCTGCTCGGTTTGGCACCGATGTCCTGGGTATCGGAAGTGCCGTGCGCCTGGTTACCAACGGATTGAAACTGGCGACCTATCGCCCGGAAGACGTGCGGGACGAAGTGGACATTGTGGTGCGCGTGCCCAACAACTGGCGGGAACTGGACCACCTGCAACGCCAGACCATCCATACCTCACGGGGCCAGGTGCCGCTTTCAGAATTCGTGGATCTTCGCCCGGGTGACAAGACCAACAGTATTGTCCGGGTGGATGGCCAGCGGACCGTGACGATCAAATCTGATCTGGCACCGGGCCGTCGTGTGGACGAGCTGCTGCGGGCCCTGCAGGCGGAGATGCCAGAACCACCCGAGGGTGTTTCGGTGAAGTTTGCCGGCGAGAACGAGGATCAGCAACAGGCCTCCAACTTCCTGGCGACGGCCTTCCTGGTGGCTATCGGGTTGATGCTGTTGATACTGGTGACACAGTTCAATTCGATGTACCAGACCTTCCTGATTCTGTCGGCGATCGTACTGTCGACGGCGGGCGTGCTGTTGGGCCTGCTGTTCACGGGCCAGTCGTTTGGCATTGTGATGGTGGGAATGGGCACGATTGCACTGGCGGGCATCGTAGTAAACAACAACATCATTCTGATCGATACCTATAACCAGATGCGCAAGGACGGCATGGAGGCCTATGAGGCCGCCCTGGAAACCGGTTGCCTGCGTCTGCGGCCGGTTCTGCTTACCGCGATCACCACCGTGCTGGGGCTCATGCCCATGGTTCTGGGCGTCAACGTGGATTTGATTACGCCGTCCCTCGGTCTGGGCGCGCCTTCTACCCAGTGGTGGACCCAGCTTTCCAGTGCCATCGCCGGCGGACTGGCATTTGCAACGGTGCTGACGCTGTTGCTCACGCCGTCGTTGCTGGTATTGGGCAACCGGGCTGGCCAGGCCTTTGGTAGTCTCACCAGCCGGTACAGAAGCGTTTGATGCCCATGCAGAATCCGCTGAGTGTTCTTTATCGGGATGAGTATCTTCTGATTGTCCACAAGCCAGCTGGCTTGCTGGTGCATCGAAGCCCCATCGACAGACACGAAACCGAGTTTGCCCTGCAATATGCCAGGGCGCTGAATGATGGCGAGCATGTCTACCCGGTACATCGACTGGACCGGCCCACCTCGGGCATCCTGGTGTTTGCCAGGGACAGCGATACCGCTCGCACGCTCGGTATGGCAATGATGGCCGGGGACGTGGCGAAAACCTATCTGGCCATGGTGCGTGGCTGGCCTCCGGAGCATGGAGAGATCGATTATCCCCTGAGGGAAGAGCCAGAAGACCGGCGCCTGAAAGGGATGGAGCAGCCGGTCCGGAATGCGCTTACCCATTACCGCACGTTGGCGACCACCGAGATACCGGTGGAAATCGAGAAATACCCGACCAGTCGTTACGCGGTGGTAGAACTGTGCCCAAAAACAGGCCGGAAGCATCAGTTGCGAAGGCACATGAAGCATATCAATCACCCGATGATTGGCGACGCAAATCACGGCCGGGGCCGACACAACCGTTATTTTGCCGAGCGTTTCGGTGAGGGGCGTCTGATGCTGGCGGCGACGATGATGGCCTTTCGCCATCCTGTTTATGGTGAACCCCTGACGGTTAGTGCCGCGCCCGAGGCAAGCTTCCTTGAGGTGTTATCAATATTTCCCGGGTTTGATGCGCGCAATCACCTGGAACAATAACGACTGATGAAGTCGGAATAGGGAAGCGGTTTGCTGTAACGGTAGCCCTGGAGGTAGTCGCAGCCTTTCTCGAACAACCAGGCTTCATGAGCTTCGCTTTCTACCCCTTCGGCGACCACCGAAAGCCCGAGCCCCCTGGCCAACCCGATGATCGACAGGGTGATTGCGCAATCGTTGTCGTCATCAGGGAGGTTGTTGATAAACGATCGGTCGATCTTGATGCGGGAGAAGGGCAGGGTTTTTAACCGTGACAGCGATGAATAACCGGTGCCGAAATCATCAATGGCAAGCTCCGCACCCGCCTCTACCAGCTGCTCCAGAATACGACCTATCCCACCGAAATCGCCCTGGATCGAATCCTCGGTCACTTCAAACTGAAGGGCACTGACTGGCATATCCTGGTTCTTGCAGATTTCCCTCACCAAATCCGGTAATTCCGGCACCAGTACCTGCTCGGCGGAGAGATTGACGGATATGGTGGGTAAGGGAGTGTTCTGTTCTTTCGCCTGACGCCAGTGGGCGCAGACGTTCTTGAGTACACAGGCGCCGAGTTCGTACATCAGCCCGGCACTGCGCGCTACGTCGAGAAACTCGATCGGTGACAGCCAGCCCCGCTGTGGATGCTTCCAGCGAACCAGCGCCTCGGCACTTTCCAGCTGTGTTCCCGTGCGGTCCATGATTGGCTGGTAGAATACATCGAGGCCGTTGGTTTTGAGCGTTTCCCGCAATTCGCTTTCCAGCGCAAATCGGGAGCGTGCTGTCATCTGGATTTCCGAGTCGAACAGCGTGGATCGGTCCCGGCCCTGCCTTTTGGCATGATACATGGCCGCTTCGGCGCCGCGGAGAAGCTCCTCGGGTTCACGACAGTCGCCCGGGAAATGACAGATACCCACGCTGGCACTCACGTTCAGGTCCTGGTCGGACACCCGGATTGGCTGGCGGATCCGGGTCTGGATCTCTTGGGTGACTTCATCAAGAAACCCGGGCAGGGTGTAGTTGCGGATGACGAGGGCAAACTCGTCCCCGCCAATTCGGGCCAGGAAGTCCTTGCCTGCCAACTGGATGTCTTTAAGGCGCATACCGATGTCGGCGATCACCTGATCGCCCGCCTGGGGGCCCAGTCCATCGTTGATGGTCTTGAGGCGGTCAACATCGATCCAGAGCAGCGCCAGGCTGCCGGTACCTCGACGTTTGATCTTGCGCACCAGGTGGCTCAACCGGTCGCGCAGCGAATCTATGTTGGCGAGGCCGGTGAGAGAATCGTAACGGCTGACGTAATCGAGGGCACGCTTGGACCTAAGCCACGCTTCGTGGGTGTTCATGAGGCTTATGGTGTCAGCAATGGCCGCTGACAAAGAGATGTCAGGGACCGACCAGTCACGTCGTTCACTTGACTCAAGGCAGATCACCCCGCTGAGGTGCTCGCCGTCGAATATGGGTGCATCCAGCATGGATTGGATGTTCTGGATTGACAGATAATCCTGGTCGAATGACCGAGTGCGGATGTCATTGCGGGCATCCTCCACGGCAATGACCCGTTCTTCGGTGATGGCGCGGAAGTATTCCGGGTGGTCTGAGCGAAACAGGTTGAACTCCGAGCCATTCTGCGCGGTGCAGCTATTGCGGCCGGGCAGCTCTTTGTCATGAAGCCACTCGCAGGTGATACGGTCCCGCTCCGGCGGAAACAGCCATACACTTGCCCGTTTTACACCCAGCAAGCGGGTGCACAGCTCCATGAGGGCTGCCAGCTTCCGGGGCCGGGGCATTTCGATAAACCTGATGTTATGGCTCAGTTCCATCAGTGACCTGTGATGGGTCACCAGGACTTCACTGTCACGCATGGCAGGGCTCAATATGGTGTGCCTTTACTGGAAATACGAACGGTCCTCGGTGTCGGTTCGGCCCAGAGGTCAGGTTGTTTCTGAGCTTCCTAAAGAATATGGCAGCTGTTGTTATGGGTGTCCACTTTTACAGGGTATCGGCCAGAGAGTCCCTGGCGTTACGGTCTTCGTTGGTTAAATCTTGCTGTTTGAGCTCGTAGAGCTGTGGCCAAGGATGGTTAGCCTCCAGCGTGTAGGCGATATCAAGAAGCGTAGATTCGCCCCCATGACGGCCCATAAATTGAACGGATACCGGCAGATGATCGGGGGTTCGCCCCGCGGGTATGGAGATTGCCGGTGCGCCCGTGGCGTTGGCCAGTGGGGTGAAGCTGACAAACTGGCGCAGCCGCTCGAACAGGGTATCGAAAGGTACGTCGGGGCTCAGGTGACCAAGGGTGGGCGTTGTGTGGCCGAGCACCGGCGTGAGCACGGCATCGAAACCTGCCATGGCATGGGCGTAGTCGTGCCAGGAGCGCCTGAGCCGCCAGAGTGCGGCGGGGAGGCGCCAGAACTGTCGTCTGAACATTCTGTCCAGCCCGTTGGTTAGCCCATCCGTTCTGCGTTTGTCGAAGTCCGGGTGAAGTATTTTCCGGCCGTTGGTCCTCACACCGAAAGCAAGCAGGGCCCAGTAGAGAGCAAAATCTTCAGGAAAGGCGCTGTGCACGGGTACGGGGACAGGTTCAATCCGGTGCCCGAGCCTTTCCAGTCTGAGAGCGGTTTCTTCGACGGTCTGGCGAGTGATGTTGTCGGTTTTATGGCCATTGATGGAGTCCAGCACCAGGCCTATCCTCAGGGGCCGACCTGAAGGCCCTTGAATGTTACCCACTGCTGGCAGCTTCGGGTTCCGGTAATAGCTTTGTGCCTGGTCGAGAAAATTGGCCGTATCCCGCACCGAACGGGTCACCACGCCTTCGCTGATTATGTTGATGGGCAGGGAAGCGGCCGCCTCGTTATCGATCAATCGTCCTCGTGTGGGTTTGAGGCCGACCAGGCCGCAGCAAGCGGCCGGAATGCGGATGGAGCCTCCGCCGTCATTGGCATGGGCAACGGGCACCACGCCGGCGGCCACCAGGGCTGCTGAACCGCCGGATGACGCGCCAGATGAATAGGCGAGATTCCAGGGGTTTCTTGTGGCCGGTCCATGGGCAGGCTCGGTGGAGGCGTTGAAGCCGAATTCAGGCAGCGTGCTTTTGCCAAGGCACAGGAAACCCTGGCCAAGCAGTTGTCGGGCAAATGGGCTGGTATCGGAAACCGGTGTTCCAGGCACGGCCAGAGAGCCCTGGCGTGTGGCCAGTCCTGTCACGTTGGTGTTGTCTTTGATAAAGGTCGGAACGCCCCGGAACAAGCTCTGGGCACCCGCCTTGCCCTCTGCGTCGCATCTTGAGGCGGTTTGGAGTGCCTCGTCGTAGTTCGCCAAAGCCACGCCATGGATCAGCGGGTCGGCTGCCTGGGCCCGGGCGATGGCAGCGCGGGTGAGTTCTGTGACCGAAATCTCCCGGTTGCGGATTCTCTCTGCCAGGGCTGTTGCGTCATCGCGCCCCATCACGTCGTTGCAGAATGCATGGCAAGACTCAGGGATTTCGGGGGCACGCATAACAGAATTCTCCGGCAAATGACTGATCCACTCTAATGCATTTAAAAACGTGATGACATGTCATTTTAGGAAGGGTTGGCCCCAGAGTGACCTGACTCCCACCCCAAACCCTTTTCACAGACGCCTACAGATAATAAGCTGTCGGCCTCAACCCGTTGTAAGCGATCCTGATGGAAGTTATTGAACCCCTCGTACGCCACTTTCTTGGCATTTTCTTTCTGATGATCGGTCTGCAGTTTGCTGGCCGGAGCCTCGGCTTGTATCAGCGTATGCACTTTTCGCACATTAACTATGGTGAGCGAGGGACTGCGCCCTGGTGGCATCGACAGATTTTCAATGTCTTTCGTGCGCTCATTCTGGGTGTTTGCGTGGTGCGCATTTTTGTCGATGTTGACGGCTGGCTGGGCGTTTTCGGCCCGCTCTACGGCTCGCCCGTTTTGCTGGCCGGCATGCTGCTGTTGATCGGCTCATATACGGCCGTAAACTATCTGCAGGCCTACATGCACGAAGACTGGCGCTCTGGGATTGATCCGCGCAAGGATCAGCGCAAACTGCTGACAGGCGGTCCGTTTGGTCGCTCGCGGAACCCTCTGTTTATGGCTGTGATGGCGGGACAGCTCGGTTTTTTCCTGGCGCTGCCCAGTGTGTTTTCCCTGGTGTGCCTGGTGGCCGGTGTGCTGGTGATTACCCGCCAGGCCCGCGAGGAGGAGAAGGCGCTGGCGGACAAGTTCGGCGAAGATTACGAGCGTTACCGGGTGCGCGTACCTCGTTGGTTCTGACCCGATAACCGGAAATGGCACTACGCGGATTTTTTCCGCGCTTCCTTGATCACATCGTAGGCATGACTGATTTCGCGGGTGCGTTCCTCCGCCATCTCCCGCATGCTTTCCGGCAATCCCCGGCCCGCGAGTTTATCCGGGTGGTTCTCGCTCATCAGCTTCCGGTAGGCCTTCTTGAGTTCTTCATCACTGGCCGACGAGGACACCCCCAGAACCTTGTAAGCATCGCTGATCTGATCCGCTGACGAAGGCTGGCCGGCGCCGGCCCGGTGGGTGTGGGCGCCCCGAAGCATGGCTTCAAGTTGATCCACCTGGCTCTCTGGCAATCCCAGCCCACGGGCTATCCGCACCAGCATTTCGTGTTCGGCCGGATGTATCTTGCCATCCGCAGCCACCGCCGATACCTGAACCTGCAGAAACATCTGCAGGAAGGCCGGCTGCCGCCCGCTGGCCTGGAGAAAGCGGTTCAGCTCGGCATCCAGATCAAAGTCCGGCTCCTTGCCCCGGTTGAAGGCGGCTTTGGCCTTTTCCTTCTGGTCTTCATTCAGGCGGAAGCGCACGAACATGGCTTCGGCCATCTGGATTTCATCCCTGGATATTACGCCGTCCGCCTTGCACAGGGCGCCCATTACCGCGAAGACGGATTCAATAAAGCCGGACTGGATGCTCTGGAGCTTGCCAATCAGCCGGCGTTTGAGAAGGTTCAAGAGAAAGGCGCCAATCGCCGCACCGATCAGAAAACCGGGGAATTTGCCGAAGGCGTAGCCAATCAGGCCGCCAATTATGATTGCAAACAGCATTAAGATGTCCTTAACAGGGATGAATCAGCCCATAGAATATACGTGTTTTTCAGGCCGGCTTCATGAACAGGCTTTCATCGACTTCATCGATCTGCGCCGGTTTCAGGTGCTGGTTGGCGTAACGCTTGTAGGCGCCTGAACGAATAAAGAGCTGGAATACTGCCCGGTCGATGTGTCCGTCTTCAACCATACGGGCCATAATGGTAAGGGATTCTGTCAGGGTTTTGCCGTCTTTGTAGGGGCGGTCTACGGCGGTCAGTGCTTCGAACACATCGGCGACCGCCATGATCCGTTCGGGTATGCCCATCTCCGCCGCTGTCAGGCCGCAGGGATAGCCCCGGCCATCCATGCGTTCGTGGTGGGTTCCCGCCAGCCGGGGGACATTGGCAAGGCGGTCGGGCAGTGGCAGTGCGTCCAGCATACAAATGGTCTGCACAATGTGTTCGTTGATCTTGAAGCGCTCTTCGTCTGTCAGCGTGCCCTTGACCACCGTCAGGTTGTGCAGCTCCCCGCGGTTGTAGGCGTACGCGGGCAGTTCCATATCGAAACCCCAACGGTTTCTCGGGTCGTCTTTTTGGACCGGAGGAATCTGGTCGCCCCAGGGCCGGAGATGTTCCGGTTTGTCGGCTAACAGCTTTTCCGGGCAGGGCAGTGGTGGTTCCGGACGGTCCTCCAGGGCATTCCTCTCGTCGGGAGACAGGCCGAGGCGGTCACTGAAATGACGCATCCAGGTTTGTTCTCCAATGCTGCGGATTTTTTGGATGTCCTCTTCGGCCATGAACTCACCGCCCTGATTGACTGCTGCAACCAGACGGAACTCTTCCTGCAGTCTGGCCCGGGTAGCCTGGCGTTCCCGGTCGGCGTCTTTCTCCTCATCACCGGACAGCACGCGGTTGAGGTAACGGATCTCGGCATCACGGTGCAGTACTTCGAACCGAGTACGGATCTCGTGGATGCGATTGTGGATGGTCTCCAGCTTGACCGCCTTGTCGACCACATACTCGGGGCTGGTGATCTTGCCGCAGTCGTGGAGCCAGGCGGCCAGTTGGAATTCCTGGAGTTGCTCGTCGGTCATGGTGAACGAGTCAAAGGCCTGCTCGTTGCTGGCGATCGCTTCATCAACCAGCATCTGGGCGAGCTTGGGCACCCGCTCACAGTGGCCGCCGGTGTAGGGTGATTTGGCGTCAATGGCATTGGCCACGAGCCGGATGATGCCCTCAAGCAGCGCCTGCTGGCTTTCTATGAGTTCCCGGGTTTCGATGGCAACGGCGGCAGAGCCGGCAATTTCGTCCACGAAGACGATCAGGTCGTCGCTCAGTTGGGTGTGGTCGCCCAGCTCCATTTCGATCGCCAGGACACCGATCAGCTGCTTGCGACGGTTTCTGAGAACTGCAAACACAGGATGCCCGGAGATCTGCTGTCGCAGCAGACGGATAATCTCGTTATCGTCGAGTTCCGCTCGCACATCCACGATGGTGTCCGGCAGCTGAAGGTCCTGGTTGACCGCCAGTGAGAGTTGGTTCCTCTGGCGCGCAAACAGGTAGATGCCGCCGCGCTTCTGGCCAACAATATGGATAATCTGCTCAAGAATGTCCCGGAGCAGATGATTCAGGTCCTGGCCCCGGTTCAGCACGGTGGCGATGCTCTGGAAGCTTCGGATGGTTTGTGCCATGTCGTCCAGGGCCACACTCAGTTGGCGTGCCTCGCGGATGTGGGAGTCGGACCGGACCGCAGTATCGAAACGGAACCGTGACAGCCGGCTAACCTGGTCGGTCAGGTGCTCCAGGGGACGGCCGACCCGACGACCCAGAAACCAACCGATGACCAGAAGCAGCAGAGCAATGAGCCCCGCGATCATGGTTTGCCGGGCAAGGGCTGCCCAGACGTCAGCCAGCAGCTCGTCTGATGGAATCGCCACGGCAATGCTCAGCCCTTCCTGTTTCAGGGCACTGAGAGGCTCGGTCATTCCATACCAGTCTTTGCCTTCAGCACTGAACCGGGTAACAAAACTGTCCGCCATGAGCTCTCCTCGCCGGTCCAGGGCCCCTGAAATCGCCGGCCCGGGCTCTCTCGCGTTCCCGGAATCCGCCAGAACTTCCCTATCCTGGTTCACGATGGCGATCCGGGTGTTCGCTGTCTGGCGAAGCTCTGCCAGTTGGTTGCTCAGATCGGTCACGGTGACATCGATGCCGAAAATGGTATCCGGGCCGCCGGTTTCCGCGGATGCCCGGCGCGAGAGGGTGATCCCGGTTTCCTGGGTGGTAAAGAACGCGTAGGGAGCGGATAGCTCCGTGGAATCCGATGCCTTGGCGGCATCGAACCAGGGGCGCGTACGTGGATCGTAGTTGTATTCGGGGACTGGTCTCTGTTCAATCAGTTGCATGTTGGTATTGAAGAAACGCCATTGGCCCGGTGTTCCGTCACCTCCGTGGGTGATCGTCTGGAGTAGAAAACGGGTTTCGTTCGGCGCATCGGGAAACTGGAGTGTTCCGGAACTTCGAACCTTGCGCAGGAGAATAAAGTCTCCGTTCTGGTAACCGGCATAGACGGCGCTGACAATGTCACTACTGGTGAGTATGTCAGCCATTACCGGAAGCCGGTCGAGACGTTGCGACAAGGTCTGTGCACCTGCGAGGCTGTCGTGGCTGAGCACGGCAAGGGCGGTCGACGGCGGTGCGGTGATGGCCTGGATACGGTCGTCAACGCTGACAGCCAGTTGCCGGGCGGTGGCGCCGGCGGCAGACACTTTGGCCGATTCCATGCCCCGGAAACTCTGGCCAATAAGAACAATCGTGAGGACCAGCATGCCCAGGGTAATGGCCGATGCAATCAGAAGGGCCAGCGAAACCTGGGCCGACTGGCGTTTTCGATGCATGGATGATCCTTACCGGTGTAGATTGGCGTAAAGTGCCAGAGATGGCTCGTCTTACTGACAGCCTAGACGCTGGCAGGCGTTTTTTCCGTTTTTTTAGGTGGGATAAGTAGTTATGACTCAGGACCTGTTTGGCGAACAGCCTCCGGAACAGACCGTTGAGCCTCTGATGGAGGGGGCGGTGGTGCTGCGCCAATTTGCGCTGACAGACGCTGAAAGGCTCCTGGAAGGTATTGAAAAGGTCACCTCAGAAGCGCCACTCAGGCACATGAAAACCCCGGGCGGCCATTCGATGTCTGCGGCCATGAGCTGCTGCGGGAATCTTGGCTGGGTCACCGATCGCCAAGGTTACCGGTATCAGTCCGAAGATCCCGAATCCGGCAGACCATGGCCTGCCATGCCGGCTGTTTTTCGAGAACTTGCCAGAAGCGCTGCAGACACCGCCGGTTTCGAGGGGTTTGAGCCGGATGCCTGCCTGATTAACCGATATCAGCCCGGGGCAAAAATGGGGCTGCACCAGGACAAGGATGAAGAGGATTTCAGCCAGCCGATTGTGTCGGTTTCCCTGGGTTTGCCCATTGTTTTCCAGTTCGGCGGTCTGAAGCGCAGCGAACGCCCGATGCGGGTGCCCCTTGGTCACGGTGATGTCGTGGTCTGGGGTGGCCCTGCCCGGATGCGCTATCACGGTGTGCTGACACTCAAGGCCGGAGAGCATCCGCTGACAGGCGGTTACCGTTACAACCTCACGTTCCGGCGGGCCAGGTAAAAAAATTATTGCAGCCAGGCGACCAGCAGTCCGGCTGCCAGCGAGAACACCATGGGGATGCCGACCAGGAAACCTGTCTGACGGTTGCCGACAAACCCAGCCAGCCCCGACTTCACCAGGTTGTTGGTGGCTGCGGCGATCACAATACCGATTACGGCTGTGCCTGCTGCCAGACTGTTATTGGACATGCGGGTCAGGGAGAGGGTGATGGCATCGACGTCGGCAATACCGGAGGTGGCCGCGAGAAAATAGATGCCGGCATCACCCAGCCAGGTGCCCAGATACTCGCCCAGCAGGAGGATGCCCGTCAGTAACCCACCAAAAACCAGAGCCGAAGTCAGGTCCAGCGGGTTCTGGTTGAGTGCCGGCTGGCTGACACGAAGCTGTCGTTCGTTTTTTCGCCAGATGAAGAACGCTGGGCCGTACAACAGGGCGGTCATCATAACGACCGGCCAGACAAGGCTGGGTAGTAGATCCGGATTGATCACCAGGCAATACACAAGAATGCGCGGGAACATGGTGCCGCAGGCGATGAGTATGCCGGTGGCGAACTGGGCATTGAGCTGCGGATTTTTCGAGGCCTGGCGGGCAAAGTGCAGGGTGAGGGCGGTGGACGAGCTCAGTCCTGCGAACAGGCTGGTAAACAGGATTCCCTTGCGCGTGCCCGCCACCCGCATGGCGAAATAGCCCACAAAGGAAATGGAAGCGATCATCACCACCATCCACCAGATTTCCCGAGGGTTCAGTACTCCGCCGGGCCCCATCTTTTCATTCGGCAGCAACGGCAGCATGACCACGGAAATCAGCAGCAGTTTCAGTGCGGCATCCAGTTCGTGTTCCTTCAGCTTGTTCACCCAGCCGTGAATTTCTTCCTTGTTATCCAGAATGATTGCAGTCACGACCGCTGCGGCAGTGGCGATCACCGGGTCCACTGCTACTGCAACCGCACCGAAGCAAAACGTCAGCACCATACCGACCATGCCAGTGATGCTGAAGTTGCGGATGTGCTCAAGCCGCTCGCTGTAGGCCACAATGGCCATGGCCACAACGCTGACCAATAGCACCGGAAACGCCCACTCGGTAATTTCTTCGGCCAACACGGCCGAGATGCCACCAAGCAGACCGACCATGGCGAAGGTGCGGATACCGGCAATGCGTTCGCCCGATTTCTGTTCCCGGGCATCCCATCCTCGCTCCAGCCCGATGATGGCACCGAGCAAAAGCGCAACAGCGAGATTCAGCGTGGTCTGGTTTCCGGCCAGAAATTGGGAGGCAACGTCGTCCATGGGTTGGTGCAAACTCTTGTTAATCAATGAATGTTCTGATGATAGCAGTACAGAGGGTCGGTCGTTAGACCTCTAAGAAGATACCGCTAGCGACCTTACTTTCCGGTAAGGGGGCTGATAAGCTTCGCGACCTTTGAATTCCTAGCAAGCTGGAAATCCGAAATCATGGTGAATTCCCTTAAAGCCAACTGGCTTTCGAACATTCGTGGCGATGTACTCGCCGGTATCGTTGTGGCTCTTGCGTTGATACCGGAAGCCATTGCTTTCTCGATCATCGCTGGTGTCGATCCGAAGGTCGGACTGTACGCCTCCTTCTGTATTGCAGTGATCATTGCTTTCGTTGGCGGGCGCCCTGGCATGATTTCCGCCGCCACGGCAGCCATGGCGGTTCTGATGGTAACGCTGGTCAAAGAGCACGGTTTGCAGTATCTGCTGGCCGCTACCCTGCTTACCGGTGTGTTGCAGGTGATTGCAGGTTATCTGAAGCTCGGCAGTCTGATGCGCTTCGTGTCACGCTCGGTGGTCACCGGTTTCGTGAACGCTCTTGCCATCCTGATCTTCATGGCCCAGTTGCCTGAGCTGACGAACGTAACCTGGCACGTTTACGCAATGACCGCTGCCGGCCTGGGTATCATCTACCTGTTCCCACTGGTGCCTGTGGTTGGCAAGGTCCTTCCTTCCCCGCTGGTGTGCATCGTGGTGCTCACCGCGGTGGCCGTGGTGACCGGTCTGGATATTCGGACCGTTGGCGATATGGGTGATCTGCCGGATACGCTCCCCGTTTTCCTGTGGCCGGATGTGCCGCTGAATCTGGAAACCCTGATGATTATCCTGCCGTATTCGATTCCGTTGGCCATCGTAGGGCTGCTGGAATCCATGATGACAGCGACCATTGTGGACGATCTGACAGACACCACCAGTGACCGCAACCGGGAGTGCAAGGGTCAGGGCATCGCCAACATCGGCTCTGGCCTGATCGGTGGTATGGCCGGTTGTGCCATGATCGGCCAGTCCATCATCAACGTGAAGTCCGGTGGCCGGACCCGGCTTTCCACACTCACCGCTGGTGTCTTCCTGCTCATCATGGTGCTGCTGCTCGACAATGTACTGGTCCAGATCCCCATGGCGGCTCTGGTGGCGGTCATGATCATGGTCTCGATTGGTACTTTCTCCTGGGATTCCATCCGCAACCTTCGCAAACATCCTCTCTCCACCAACATCGTTATGCTGGTGACGGTTGTTGTCGTGGTTGCCACCCATAATCTGGCCTTTGGGGTGTTGGCCGGCGTTCTGCTGGCGGCCTTGTTCTTTGCCAACAAAGTGGGTCATTACATGCTGGTGACCTCCGAGCTGGATGAAAGCACCGATACCCGTACTTACCGGGTTGTGGGCCAGGTGTTCTTCAGCTCCTCGGAAAAGTTCATGGAATCCTTTGATTTCAAGGAAGCAGTCGATAATGTGGTGATCGACCTGAGTCGCGCGCATTTCTGGGATATCACCGCCGTGGGTGCCCTGGATAAGGCCGTTATCAAGTTCCGCCGGGAAGGTTCGGAGGTTGAAGTCATCGGGCTGAATGAAGCCAGCGCAACGATAGTTGACCGCTTTGGCGTGCACGACAAGCCGGACGCCGTCGACCAGTTGATGGGGCACTGATATGACACAGACCAGGGAATCCAACACCGATTCCGGCCAGAATAAAAATCACAAGGACCAAGAAGGCGAGGTTGAGATGCTACGAGTAGTTGCCTGTATCGATGGCTCCCAGGCTGCCCCCGCAGTTTGCGATTACGCTGCCTGGGCCAGCAAGCACATGGAAACCCCCATGATGTTGCTGCACGTCCTTGATGAAGAGCGTTACCCGGCAGAGCCGGATCTGGCAGGCAATATTGGTCTGGGCAGTCGTGAACAGCTCCTCGAGGATCTGGCAGAGCTGGACCGCAAACGCGCCAAGCTGGCCCTGGAACATGGCCATCACATGCTGGATGAGGCGCAAAAGCGCGTCACCGAAGCCGGCATCGGTGAGGTGATCCAGCGCCAGCGCCACGGTGATCTTACTGAATCCCTGCTGGCGCTGGAGAACCAGACTCGCCTGCTGGTGATGGGGCTGCACGGCGAGAGCAGCTCCGACCGTGACACCCACGTTGGCAGCCAACTGGAGACGGTGATTCGTAGTATGCATCGCCCGATTCTTCTGGTGCCCGACGAGTACACCGAGCCCCGAAGCGCCATGCTTGCCTTTGATGGCAGCGCCACGGCGTTCAAGGGCGTGGAATTGCTGGCTGGCAGCCCGGTCCTGAAGGGCATGCCGCTGCACCTTGTGATGGTGGGTCCGGATACCAACGACCGCTGGGAGCAGCTCAGGAAAGCCGAGAAAATGCTGGCAGGGCTGGAATCCGAAATTACGTTGGCCATCCGGGCTGGAGACGTAGAACCGGCATTGCACGCCTATCAGGAAGAGCAGGATATCGACATCCTGGTGATGGGCGCCTATGGCCACTCCCGCATCCGTCAATTCCTGGTGGGCAGTACCACCACCCGGATGCTCGAAACTGCCAGAAAGCCGCTGGTAGTGCTTCGCTAGGCGACTTCCCGGGCTATGTCGGCCAGATAGGCCATCGCTGCGCGGTGGCCTTGCTGATAGCCCAGATCCAGCTTGTTAAGGTCTGTGGTTAGTCGACTCACCGGAAAATCCTCTGGCGGTGCGATAATCCGTAGATGGCAGTCGTCCGGCGGATTTTGAATGAACTCCAATGTCTCGTTATATCGTTCGCCGCGCCGGATCAGGGCCTTGGCCAGTCCAGGTTGCTCCCGGAACATCCGTTTGGTGAGTGCCGGAAAGGCCAGAGGTTTTTTCTGGTAGCCCAGAGGTCGGGAAAGAACGACGGTAATATCCCGTGCGCCCCGCCGATAGGCCTCGGCAACCGGAATGGAATCGGCAATGCCGCCATCACTCATGGGCTCATTCTCCACGATCGGGTAATCACGGTAGGCCAGGGGAATCGAGCAGGAGGCTGTGAGCACATCGTGGATGTTCTGATCGTCGACGGAGAAATACCGGGCTTCACCGGTTACCACTGATGTGGTTGCTACCCAGAGCCTGGTGGTGCCAGACAGGTAGCGTTCCAGGTCGAGTGGCACGTCCTCGTAGGAGCGGTGCCAGAGCCAGTGAACATCGCAGAGATGCCCGCCCTGAAAGAAACGGCCCCAGTTGATGAACTCCGGGCGGCACGCGTGGTCGGTAATCACCTGATGGTTGCGGCCGTGATGGCCGCAGAGGTAGCCGATAAGGTTGGTTGAACCGGCGGAGACACCCCAGGCTTCGGTGAACGGCTGATAGCGCTGCTCCAGAAACGCATCAAGCACCCCGGCTGCGAAGATGCCGCGCATGGCGCCACCCTCCACCACAAGGGCATTGCTGGTTGCGGTGTCATCGTGGCTGTGGAGCATCCTTTCCCCCTATCGGTCGTAGTGTCTGGTCATGCCAATACATGGACTCAGGTTACAAGTTCTACGCCAGCTTTGGGCAATCGGATGTCCGTTCAGGCGCTGTTACCGGCTGCCACACCCGAGGCCCAGGCCCATTGGAAGTTATGGCCGCCGAGGTGGCCTGTCACATCCACGACCTCGCCAATGAAATACAGGTTTGGCCGTTCCATTACTGCCATGGTCTTGGAGGAGAGCTGGCGGGTATCAACGCCCCCCAGGGTGACTTCTGCGGTTCGGTAGCCCTCGGTGCCAGCTGGCTTGATCGACCATTGGCCCAGAGTATCGGCAACCTGTTCGATATCGCTGTTCTTGTAGCCCTGCAAAGGGCCGGTCCAGCCCTGCAGTTCGTTGAAGGCCTGGGCAAACCGTTTTGGCAGGTGCTGGGTCAGGTAGTTTGCAATGGTCGATTGCGGGCGGGTTTTCCGCAGGCCCAGAAGGTCGTCCCTGATGTTGCAGGCTGGCAGCAGGTTGATAGCCAGGCTGTCCCCCGGTTCCCAGAAACTTGAGATCTGGAGTATCGCCGGGCCACTGAGCCCCCGATGAGTAACCAGCATGGGTTCCCGGAAGTGCTGGTCATGGCATTGCACGTCCACCGGGCAACTGACACCAGACAAAGGGGCAAGCTGTTCTTTCAACTCCGGCTGCAGGGTAAAGGGCACCAGGCCTGCCCGGGTGGGCAGTACCTTCAGGCCAAACTGCTCGGCCACCCGGTAACCAAATGCCGTGGCGCCCATGGTGGGAATGGACAGGCCGCCGGTGGCTATCACCAGGGATTCGCAGGTGAGATCGCCGGAGCCGACGCGCAGGCGATAGCCATTGTCGGTTTCCGCTATGCGGTCGACCGCAGTCTTCATCCTCACTTCCGCGCCGGCCCACTCACATTCGGTCAGCAGCATGTTGAGGATGTCCTTGGCGCTGTTTTTGCAGAACAGCTGGCCTGGGGCTTTTTCCTCGTGCTCAATGCCGTGTCGATCCACCAGTTCCAGGAAGTCCTGAGGTGTGTAGCGCTTGAGCGCGGAGATGCAGTAGTGCGGGTTATCCGACAGGAAGTTGGAGGGTGTGCTGTTCAGGTTGGTGAAGTTGCAGCGCCCGCCTCCGGACATGAGGATTTTCTTGCCCGGCTTGTTGGCGTGGTCCAATACCAGCACTTTCCGGCCGCGATAGCCGGCGGTTGCCGCACACATCAGGCCCGCCGCGCCGGCGCCGATAATGATTACGTCGTACTGTGAAGCTGAATCTGCCGCCATGTTGCCCGCCACTACAAAGAAAACGGCGGGCAGTATACCAGTCTCAGGGCAGGTAGACGGAGCCTTCCATGTAGAAGGCAGCCTGCCCGGCGATATCGACCCGGTCGCCTTTCAGTTCGCAGCGTAGCACACCGCCACGGGCCGAAATCTGACGGGCGTCCAGCCTTGTTTTGCCCAGTTTCTCAGCCCAGTAGGGTACCAGTATGCTGTGAATGGAACCGGTCACCGGGTCCTCATCAATGCCGGCGCCCGGAGCGAAATATCGGCTGACAAAATCGCAGTCGGTGCCCGGTGCGGTAATGATCAGCCCCTGGTTGCCCAGTTGCTTTAATTTGCGCATGTCGGGCTGGGCAGCACGCACGGCCGCTTCGTCCTTCAGAACCACCATGTAGTTGGTGTCGTTGGGAACAAAAAAAGCGGTATCAGGTGCTCCTTCCAGAGCTTCCCGAATCAGCGTTGGCGTGGTTTGCTCCTCGAAGGCCAGATTCGGGAAATCCAGGACCAGCCAGCCGTCATCGGACTGCCTGACGGACAGCCGGCCGCTTTTGGAGTCAAAGCGGATTCGCTCTTCATCCCAGCCAAGCTTGTTGAAGATCACCCAGGCGCTGGCCAGAGTGGCGTGGCCACACAGCGGCACCTCTGTGCCCGGCGTAAACCAGCGGATATGGAAATCGGCTTCTTCGTCCTCGGGAAGCCGCACGAAAAAAGCCGTCTCGGAGAGATTGTTCTCCATGGCGAGCGAGAGCATGACATTGTCCGGCAGCCATTGCTCCAGGGGCATGACCGCGGCCGGGTTGCCACCGAATACCTTGCTGGTAAAGGCATCCACCTGATAGAGGGGGTGTGTCATGGTCTCATCTCCTTGGGTTGTTTGGCCTCACCTGGAAGCACCTTGGATGTTGAGCTTATTGTAGGAAATGAACTGACTGACATAACAGATTCAGATAATCTCATTTTGAACCGGTACAGAGTGTGGTTTTCGGAATCTGTGCCGGTCATATTCGACAGTATCTGTACTGCATGAAGAGGTGCTGCTTCTGGTGCAATGGAGTGGCAACTCCCGAAAGACAGTCAGACGAGGGGCGTAGGATGGGCATTCTTTACAATCAGGTGGCGGATCAGCTTCAGGAGTTGATCAGGGACGGTGTCTACCGTGACGGTGATCGATTGCCGGGCGTGCGAATGCTGAGCCGGCAGTATGGCGTAAGTATTTCGACTATCCTGCAGGCGCACCAGACCCTGGAAGCACGAGGCTTTCTGCAGGCCAGGGAGCGCAGTGGCTACTTCGTAAGGCTGCCGACGGTGGATGCACCCGAGCCTGTGATGCGAAGGCACCGCAGCCGTCCGGTGCCAGTCAGCGCCCGGGAAATGACCCTGGACCTTTGTGCCGACGAGCAAAAGCGGATGGTGCCTCTGGCGACAGCGATTCCCCATCCTGATTACCTGCCGCTCCGGCAGATACAGCACAGTACGCTCTGGGCTGCACGCCGCGGCCTGGAAACCCTGGACTACGCGTTTCCCGGCAAGGAATCGTTTCGGCGGCAGATTGCCCAGCGGATGGCGACACTCGGAGTACCGGTAACGCCGGATGATGTACTCGCCACCAACGGTGCCCAGGAAGCGATCATCCTGGCGCTTCGTGCCGTGACCCAGCCTGGTGATATTGTGGCCGTGGAATCCCCGTCCTTCCCGGGAATTCTCCAGGCGCTGGAGGTGGTGGGGCTAAAGGTCATTGAAATTCCTACCCATCCTTCTGAGGGGTTGAGCCTGGAGGGCTTGCAGCTGGCGCTTGAGCAGTGGCCCCTGAAAGCCTGTGTGGTGGTGACCAATCACAGCAATCCCATGGGTGCGCAAATGTCAGACGATCGTAAGAAACAGCTGGTCTCCATGCTGGCGGCCGCTGCCGTACCGCTTATCGAGGACGATATCTATGGCGATCTCCATCACTCCGGGGACCGGCCAAAACCGGCCAAGGCCTTCGATCGTGCGGATAATGTGATTTACTGCAGTTCGTTCTCCAAGACTATCTCGCCGGGCCTGCGGCTTGGCTGGATGGTACCGGGGCGGCATATGGCCAGCGCCCGGCAGCACAAGTACTTTGTCAACCTGGCAACCTCATCGATTCCCCAGATGGCGGTGGCGCATTTTCTGGAGCAGGGCGGTTACGATCGCTATCTGCGCTCAGCGCGTCAGCACTATCGTGAATCCACTGAGCGTATGCGCACAGCCGTGGCCCGGGCATTTCCGGAGGGCACGGCTGTGAGTCGGCCTCAGGGAGGGTTTGTACTCTGGGTGCAGTTGCCGGATGGCGTTTCCGGCACCGAGGTGTATCACAGGGCCAGGGCTGAGGATATTAACGTGGCGCCGGGGTTGATGTTCTCCACCGCGGACAAATACGAAAATTGCCTGAGGCTGAACAGCGCTAACCCCTGGAGTGAACGTATAGAGCAGGCCGTGGCCAGGCTGGGAGTGCTGGCTCACGAGGTGCAGGCGGCCTCGGGGTAGGAGCTGCTCAGCTTTTTTCGCTACGCAGGTCCAGCGGGTCAAGCAGACCGGCGGCGATGGCTTTGCCGGTGACATCTGGCAGGCGATCGGCGCCCAGGCGTTTCATCACCCGGGCCCGGTACAGATCGATCGTTTTAACACTGACATCCAACTGCTCGGCGATTTCCCGGCTGGTGTAGCCCTGGGCCAATGGCAGAAACACATCCCGTTCGCGCCGGGTGAGGGTGGTCAGCAGGGCTTCGGTTGACTCATCGCCCTGTAGCTGTGGGGCCGAGTGTTGATGTTCCTGCAGGGCCTGCTGAACGCTGTCCAGCAGGAGCTGTTCGTTGAACGGCTTTTCGATGAAATCGAAAGCGCCGGATTTGAACGCCCTGACCACAATGGGCACATCCGCATGGCCAGAGACAAAGATGATGGGCAGGTCCAGCCCGCGCTTCTGAAGCTCCTCCTGAACGTTCAGGCCGCCGAGCCCCGGCATTCTCACATCCAGAACCACGCAGCCGGCTTTCTTGTTGCCTACCGCGTCCAGAAATTTCCGGCCGTCGCTGTAGGCTTCCACGTTCAGGCCCACCGATTCCAGCAACCATTGGGTGGACTCCAGCATGCCGGCGTCGTCGTCAACAACGTAGACGGTGGTGGCTTCCGGGGCAGAATGGTCAGTCATCAGGCTGGTTCTCCGTGATTGCGGTTTTGTGCTTCTGGTTCTGGCTGGCTGGGAATCGACAGATTAGCGACAGGCCACCGGTGGCGGCGGGGCGGGCGTCGAGGAAGCCACCGAAACCCTCGATAATGGAACGGCTCATGGACAGCCCCAGGCCAAGGCCCTGGGGCTTACTGGTGTAGAACGGCTGGAACATCTGGCGGATGCCCTGTTCATCCAGGCCTGGGCCTTCATCGGTGACTTCAATCAGGGTTTCGTTCTGATCGTTGATGCAGGTGGTTACGACGATCTGCGCGGGTGCGTCCTGAGTTTCTTGGCCACGGGCATCGATCGTGGCTTCAATGCCGTTGCGGATCAGGTTGATCAACACCTGTTCCAGCAGCACCGGGTCGGCAGTGATGACCGGCGCGCAGCACGCCAGTCTCTCAAGAATCTGCACATTGTTTTTTTCCGCTTCCCACTGACACAGGCGGGCGACGTTGCTCACGACGTCGTTCAGGGCGATTGGCGCGGTCCGCTTCTGCCCTTTGCGTAAGAAAGCCCGGAGGCGTTTGATCACTTCCGATGCGCGGTTGGCGTGGTGAACGATTTTCTGCAGGCCATCATCCACGCGATCCAGGCATTCAGGGTGGGTTCGGGCACTTTTCAGATAGCGCTGGCTGGCGCTGGCGAAGTTCACAATGGTGGCCAGCGGTTGGTTCATTTCGTGGGCAATGCTGGAGGCAAGCTCCCCGAGAGTCGCGAGCCTGGCGGTATGGGCCAGTTCGTCGGCCAGCCTGCGGTTGTTCTCCTCGGATTCCACCCGGGCGGTGATATCCCGGGACACGCTGATGACCTCAATCACGGCGCCGGTATAGGTTTCCCGGATGGCCCGGCTGGCAATCTCGAACCAGCGACGGGAGCCGTCTCGGTGGATGATCTCCAGGGTCATGGTGGCGTAGCCGTCATCCCTGAGCAGGTTACGGGTCTCCGCCAGTTTCTGGGTCACATGGTTTCCGCGAAAGACCTCTTCGAGGGGTTTGCCACGCAATTCCTCCGGCCAGTAGCCCAACAGTCGCCATGATGCGGGAGTGGCATCAATAAAACGCCCATCCGGAGCGTGTCGGGAGATCAGGTCGGTGGTGTTTTCGGTGATCAACCGGTACAGGCGGTTGGAGCGGGTGGCCTCTTCCTGGGTCCGGACGTCTTGCGTGGCGTTCCTTGCCCGTGCCAGAACCTGGGCCGTCTTGACGTCCGGGATGAACGTCCACATCAAGATCGTCCCGGTTTGGCCCGGTTGCGTCCGGGATTCGACGTTTTCAATGGCCCGGATTTGTTCCAGGGATGATTTCACCAATGCCCGGGCGTTGATTGGCAGAAGGTCCTCGGGCGAGGCCAGGCCGGCTGTTTGACGCAGTTCCCTGGCTGCACGGTTCTCCCCCAGGACAGCGCCCGCGCCATCCAGGATTAATCCGGGTTGCGGGTCGGCGTCGTGCAAACTAAATACACTTGAAGGGGAGTTATCGTTCATGGCTCTTCGATATAGTAACTAAACTATAATACGTTGGTATAATTTCTAGTATTTATTCTATTCAATACTATTTTGGCCAGCCCGAAGTATAGCTAGTTTAGCGATATTCCTGAATACGCCATAAGAACAACAGCACTCAAGAGGACCACGCAATGACCTCGATATTTGACCAGGGCCTGGCGCCCGTTGACGCCAATTACGCCGTCCAATCTCCCGTCGATTTTATTGAACGCACCGCCACCGTTTACCCGGAGTACCCCGCGGTAATCCATGGTGCGATCCGTTACACCTGGGCGCAGACCTATGAGCGCTGTCGCCGTCTGGCCTCGGCCTTGAAAGGGCGCGGCATCGGACGAGGTGACACCGTTGCCGTCATGCTGCCGAACATTCCGGCCATGGTGGAGTCCCATTTCGGCGTGCCCATGATTGGTGCGGTGTTGAACACCCTGAATGTTCGCCTGGATGCCGAAGCCATTGCTTTCATGCTGGAGCATGGTGAGGCCAAGGTTGTGATTGCCGACCGTGAATTCGGGGAAGTGATCAAGGACGCCGTCAGCCGCCTGGACACCAAGCCGCTGGTAATTGATGTGGACGATCCCGAGTACGGTGAGGGCGTTCAGGTCAGCGATCTGGACTACGAGGCATTCCTGCAGGAAGGCGATCCGGCGTTCCAGTGGAGCTTCCCGGACAACGAGTGGGACGCCATCTCCCTGAACTACACATCCGGCACTACCGGTAATCCCAAGGGTGTGGTCTATCACCACCGTGGCGCCTACATCAATGCTATCGGCAACCAGGCGGTCTGGTCCATGGACATGCACCCGGTGTACCTGTGGACCTTGCCGATGTTCCACTGTAACGGCTGGTGTTTCCCCTGGACCATCACCGCCATGGCTGGAACCCACGTCTGCCTGCGTCGGGTTGACCCGGAGAAGATCCTGCAGCTGATCCGTGACCATCAGGTGACCCACATGTGCGGTGCGCCGATTGTTCTTAACGCACTGCTGAACGTGCCGGAATCCGCCAAAGCGGGTATCGACCACGAAGTGAAGTCCATGACAGCCGGTGCGGCGCCCCCCGCCCAGGTGATTGGTGCCATCGAAGAGATGGGTATCCAGGTAACCCACGTTTATGGCCTGACCGAAGTGTATGGGCCGGTGACGGTTTGCGCGTGGAAGTCCGAGTGGGATGCGCTGCCGCTGCACGACCGGGCCCGCAAGAAGGCTCGCCAGGGCGTTCGCTATCACACCCTGGCTGGCACCATGGTTGGCGACCCGAACACCATGGAGCCGGTGCCCAAAGACGGCAAGACCATCGGTGAAATTTTTCTGCGCGGTAATACCGTGATGAAGGGCTACCTGAAGAACCCCAAGGCTACCGAAGAGGCTTTCCGGGGCGGCTGGTTCCACACTGGCGACCTGGCCGTTTGGCACGAAGACGGCTACATGGAGATCAAGGACCGGCTGAAAGACATCATTATCTCCGGTGGTGAGAATATCTCTACCATTGAGGTTGAGGATACCCTGTACCGTCATCCCGCTGTCCTTGAGGCGGCTGTGGTAGCAAGGCCTGACGAGAAGTGGGGTGAGACTCCCTGCGCCTTCGTTACCCTCAAGCCGGAGGCGGGGCAGGTCAGCGAGGAAGACATCATCAATTTCTGCCGTGAGCACCTGGCCCGGTTTAAAGTGCCCAAGACAATTGTATTCTCGGAGCTGCCCAAAACCTCCACGGGCAAGATCCAGAAGTTCGTGCTGAGAGATCAGGCCAAAGATCTGAACTGACCCTGTGATCGGCTGCGCCGCCCTGGCGCAGCCGACTTTAACCAGAAAAACAACGCTGTCAGGCACACGCACCGCGTGAGCCCGGAGACCTTTTTATGCAAATGTTTCACCGAAAGAACGGGGAAGAGCAGCCATACTGGCCGGCTGGTCCCTTCAAGGTTCGTCTGCCGTTTGTTCATTACCGCTGGGAATTCGCGGAGATGGTGCAGGCCCTGATTATGTTCGTGGTCAGCCTGGCCATGATCCCCCTTCTTGAGAAATACCTGGGAGTGCCTTACGACGTGGCTCTGGCATACGTGGTGATCTGCGGTATCGGCTTCATGCTGCCGGCCCTGCTGGGTGTGCCTCTGGTGCCTGGCTGGATTACCCCGGGTATTCCGGTTGTCCTGTTGTTCCTGAGTGACTACGAGCCAGGCCCCGAAGCCATCCAGGCTCTGTTCGCCCTGCAGTTCCTGGTGTTCATTATTTTCCTGGTTCTGGGTATTACCCGCCTGGGCAGCAAGCTGGTGGAGCTGATTCCCCGTTCCATGAAAGGCGGAATTATCATTGGCGCCGGCATCGCGGCCCTGATGGGGGAAATCGAAGCGGGCGGCCGCCTGGCCAATACGCCGATTTCCCTGATCATCGGTGGCCTGGTGTGCCTGTACCTGATGTTCTCCGTATCGTTCAAAGGCTTTGTGGAAAGCAGCTCCATCGCCCGCAAGATTGCCAACTACGGCATGGTGCCGGGTATGGTCGTCGCGATTCTGGTCGGCTTTGCCACTGGCGAATACGAGGTGCCCAATGTCGAGTGGGGCATTACCAAGCCAGCGTTCGACGAGCTCTGGAACTACCTGCCGTTCGCTGTCGGTTTCCCGGACGCTAACGTCTTCCTGTATGCCATTCCCACGGCGGTGATCGCCTACGTGATTGCCTTCGGCGACATCGTGGTGGGCCAGTCTCTGATGAACCGGGTTGACCACCTGCGTAAAGATGAAGACATCGACAACAGCATCGACCGGGTGCACCTGGTAACCGCGATCCGCAATGGTGGCCACGCTTTCTTTGCGCCATACCCGGGCCTGGCCGGGCCGATCTGGACGGCCGTCACAGCCACCATGGCCGAGCGTTACAAGTATGGCCGTAATGCCATGGACTCCATCTACAGTGGTGGCGGTACGTTCTGGATTACCGGCTTTATTGCCCTGTTCGTGCTGCCCCTGGTCAGTTTCTTCCAGCCAGTGCTGCCGATTGCCCTGTCACTGACCCTGCTTCTGACCGGCTATATCTGCCTGATGGTAGGGCTGGAGCAGCTGGAGAATAACACCGAGCGTGGCATCGCCGGCACCATGGGTGTGGTCCTGGCTGTCTACGGAGCGGGCTGGGGCCTGGCAACCGGCGCCATCCTCTATTTCCTGATTGAACGTACCAAATTGCTTGGCTTTACCGCCGACCCGGAAGCGCCGGGCGTGAGAGCCGCAGAAGAGCACTAAACCTGCGCTTTCCGGCTCTGCACCGGAAAGTGCTGACCCCCTGTGTGTCCTTGGGAGGCTTCGTGCCTCCCTTTTTTTGTGTCTGCCTTTTCTCTTGATACTCGATCGTTGACAGAATGTCATTTCGTGACAATTTGTCCAAATTTCCCTCTTGAAGTATTCCTTCCGTGTGGTTTTCGGGTTTAAACTGCTTTGACTGATGAATTTTTGTCCGCTGTTCATTACTGATAACAACACTACAAAAACAGGAGGCAGTCATGACCATCAGCTCCACGCCCGAGGGCGTGTCCGTTGAGCCGAGGCATCTACGGTTCGATGTCAGCGAAGACCTCAAAACGCTCTGGCACGGTAACGACGCTTTCCGGACGGCATTCTTTAACGCGCTTTCCCTGCAATTCCCTGATGGAGAACAGCAGTTCATAAATGCTGTTCGACTCTATCGGGACAAAATTGAGGATCCCAAGCTGAAAGCAGAGATTCGCGGCTTTATTGGTCAGGAAGCCCTGCACAGCCGTGAGCCCAAGGACTACAACGAAGCCTTGAAGGCCAGGGGTTATGACATTGATGCCCTGGACCGGCGGTTCCAGAAACACATGGCATGGGTGGGCAAGTTACCGCCAAGCCGCCAACTGGCAGGCACCTGTGGCGCCGAGCATTACACCGCGGTTCTGGCCAATGCCATTTTGAGCCACCCGGAATGGATGGAGGGCGCTACGCCGGCCATGGCGAAACTCTGGCGCTGGCATGCAATCGAGGAAACCGAACACAAATCCGTGGCCTTTGATGTCTACCGGGAATGTGTCGGCAACGAGCGGCTCCGCCGGATTGTCTTCCTGTTCGTGACCTGGAATTTCTTCAAGTACACCTTTCTCAATACCTGCAGCCTGCTGAAGGCCGATGGCAAGCTCTGGAGCCTTCGCACCTGGCTTGGTGGCGTGAATTTCCTGTGGGGAAAGCCCGGCGTGCTTCGCAAGTGCCTGCCGGAATTCCTGGCCTATTTCCGCAAGGGATTTCATCCCTGGCAGCAGGATAACCGGGAACTGCTCGAACGGAATCTTCGGGAGCTGGACATGACATCCAGTGCGGGTTAGACCAGGGTTGCTGAAATTCTGATCGGGGTGTGTAAAACTGTGCGGCATAAAAAATAACGACAAAAAAGGGGGCTTCCGGTCAAGAAGCTTCCCGGAGCTGGAGGCCCACCATGCGAGTTGGTTTGATCGTCGATTCTGCGTGCGACTTACCTTATGAATTCAGCCGCAAGCACGACCTGTTCATCCTTCCGGTAACCGCTGTAATTGACGGCCAGACCTACATAGACGAGCACGATCCTGTGCGGACCCAGGAGTTCTACCAGAGTGGTCTGCTACAGAAGGGGCATCAGGCGGAAACCCGCGCCTTCACCGCCGAACAGATCCACGATCTGTTCATGGAAAAGATCGTTACCCAGTTTGATGTCGCTATCTGCGAGACGGTGACCAAAACCCGAAGCCTGATTTTCCAGAACGCCACCGAAGCCATGAACAGTGTTCTGGCCAATTATGAAGGGGCGCGGCAGGCAGCCGGTCGCGATGGCCGCTTCTTTATGCGGGTGATCGACAGCAAGCAGATCTTCGCCGGTCAGGGCCTGCTCGCGGCACATACCCTCAAGCTGATCGACCAGAAGGTTTCCAAGAATGCCCTGCGGCATGAGGTTGAATCCTTCAGCGACAAGATCTACACCTGTGTGATTCCCCGGGACCTGCATTACATCCGTGAGCGGGCAAGGCGTCGTGGTGACAAGAGTGTGTCGGCGTTGGTGGCCTTTCTTGGTAAGGCACTGAACATTACTCCGGTTATCTTCGGGCAGGGGGCCGAAGGCCAGCCGGTGGCCAAAACCCGCAGTTTCGATGTGGCGGTGGAGAAGGTGATGAACTATGCCGCAGCACGGGTGGAAGCCGGTCTCCTGACCCCGTACGTGAGTCTTTCCTGTGGCCTGACCTGGACTGAAATCGAGGATTTGCCCGGGCTTAACCGCCTGCGGGATGCCTGTGAGCGTAACGGTGTGGAACTTCTACTATCCCAAATGGGCATCACCAGCAGCATCTATGTCGGCCCCGGCAGTCTTTGCCTGGCCCTGGCGGCAGAGCCCCACACGTTCAACGATTTTCAGTGAATCGGCCACGCAGTCCGCGGGTGTGCGGGACTGGCCGGGCCGCACCCTCCCACCTGTAGTTTTGGCAAACCTGCCAACCTGAACTTCATGTTAGCCTCTGGTCAGTGTCTTTCATTTTAACGACAGGAAGAATTGCGCCATGACCAAAGGCAAAACGGATCTCGCCAACCAGCTGCTGGAACAGCACGTAAAGCATGAACTGGCCTCGCTCAAGGGCACGAAGCTGCGTAAATTTCTGGAGCAGGAGCTGGATGAGCTTTGGGGCTATGCCAATGAGATAACCCTGAACCGGATTACGTCGGAAGACCAGGTGATGGGCGTTATTCAGCGTATCGTTATGGATATGGAGCTGGATGCAGGTATCCCTGAACTGGCCGCCGAAATGGCAACCGAAGTGCTCAATGCCGACGTGCAATCGCAAACCACATTGGGCGAGATCATCACCCGCGAACAGGCTACCGGTTTTCTTGAGGAGGCTCTGGAATTGCGGCAGCAGCGGGAGCGGGTGATCAGTGAAATCATGGCTCACCCGGTCTATCAAGAGTTGGTCTCCAACGTGGTTTACCACGGTCTGGTGAACTACCTCTACGAGGACAATCTGATCACCAAGTCCGTGCCGGGCGTCGGTTCAATGATGAAGTTTGGCAAGCGCATGGCCAACAGGGCGGTGCCTGGGCTGGATGAAACCTTTGAGCGGCGCCTCAAGGCCTGGCTGTCTGACAGCCTGCCCGGTCTGATTAGCCGGAGCGAGCAGTTTCTGCACAGGGCTCTGTCTGACGACGAACTGCGGGACAGCGTGATGGCGGCCTGGGTGTCACTGGAAGATCGCACCATTGCCGAGCTGCACGAGGGCCTGGGAGACGTCGAACTGCAAGAGTTTGTCGTGCTGGGCTATGAGTTCTGGCTGCAGTTTCGCAAGACCGGCTACTTCGAGAACTGTGCCCGTGCGGTGGTTTCTCACCTGTTAGTAAAATATGGCGAAAGACCGCTCACAGAACTGCTGGGCGATTTGGGTGTCAGCCGTGAGGTGGTCATGGCAGAGATCGATGCCTACGCAATTCCGGTTATAGACGTATTGCGTGAAGAGGGCTATGTTGAGGCCCTGGTTCGCCGGCGGCTTGCACCGTTTTATAAGTCCGCCACGGCGCGTAAGATTCTCCACCAGGAGGCCTGACTTACCGGTTGCGGGTCCGGCCCCTGAAGCGTTCTGTACAAGAGTTTGATAGGGGACGGTTTTGATATCGGATTTGTTCTGGGCCTATCTCGTTGCCATTACCCTGCTCACCATCACACCGGGTGTTGATACCCTGCTGGTGATGAGGAACACCGGCCGGGGTGGTTTGCGGGATGGCTGTGTCACCAGTGTTGGCATTTGCAGCGGACTGTTCATTCACGCCACGCTCTCGGCTTTGGGTATTTCACTTCTGTTGGTGGAAACCGCCTGGGCGTTTTCCGCCCTGAAGTGGGCGGGTGCCTGCTACCTGGTATGGCTGGGCATCGGTTCGTTGCGCCAGGCCCTTCGCCGGGGAGACGCGCCCGAGGTAAAAAAAGAAGAGGCCGTTCGCCGGAAGGTTGCCATGGTGGCCTCATTCCGCGAAGGACTCCTGTCCAATGTTCTGAATCCGAAAACCGCGCTCTTCTACATGGCCCTGCTGCCACAGTTTGTGGACCCCGCCGGTAACGCTTTCCAGCAGTCTCTGATGTTGGCGGGCGTGCATTTTCTGCTGGCCATGCTCTGGCAGTGTGGTCTGGCCTGGGTGGTGGTCACCTTCCGCAGCCTTGGCGTGAATGTGAAGATGAAACGGATGCTGAACGGTCTGACGGGCGGCTTTTTCGTGGCCATGGGCGCCAAGCTGGCCAGTACCTGAGGCCACCCGATTACCTTCAGACAAAGAAAAAGGGAAGCCGCGGCTTCCCTTTTTTGATCCCCAGCTCTGGAGGCTTACTTTTCCAGATACTGCAGCTTGTTCGGCTTGCCATCCCACTCTTCGGCGTCCGGCAGCGGATCTTTCTTTTCGGGGATGTTTGGCCATTTCGCGGCCAGGTCGGCGTTCAGCTCCACAAACTGGACCTGATCGGCCGGCAGTTCGTCTTCAGAAAAGATGGCTTCGGCCGGGCACTCGGGCTCGCACAGGGCGCAGTCGATACATTCGTCCGGGTCGATTACCAGGAAGTTCGGTCCCTCGTAGAAGCAGTCTACCGGGCAGACTTCCACGCAGTCTGTGTATTTGCACTTGATGCAGTTATCAGTAACGATAAACGCCATAGTCAGATCCCTGGTCCAGTGGTCGGTCAGTCTCATCAGGAGCGCCTTCGGGCGCCGCCGTTATATTTTAGTGCGCGATATTGTAGGGAGCGACCCGCACAGCCGCAAGCGTTCGACTGCTATAACCTTATTACACAGATCAATTTTCCGCTATTTCTTCATCAGCGCTTTCAGTTCATAAAGCTGATTCATGGCATCCCGTGGGGAGAGTCCATCCAGGTCCATCTCTTTAAGGGCCTCTTCCACCGCGCTGGGTTCCAGGCTCGCGAACATGTCACCCTGGTAGACGGATTCATTAACCTGGGGCGCAGGTTTGGTCCGGACCGTGTCTTCCTTCTGCTCACCAGCCGAAGCCGCCGGCGCGGCCGGTGAGGCACTGCCTTCCAGATGGGAAAGCTGGGTCTTGGCGTTGCGGATCACATCCTGGGGTACGCCTGCCAGCTTGGCCACCTGAAGCCCGTAGCTCTGGCTCGCCGGGCCATCGTGGACATTGTGCAGGAACACAATGCTGTCGTCGTGCTCGGTGGCGGTCAGATGCACGTTAACGGCATGCTGCAGCTCATCGGCCAGTTGGGTGAGCTCAAAATAGTGGGTGGCAAACAGGGTGTAGCAGCGGATCTCACGGGCCAGGTGCTCGGCGGTGGCCCAGGCCAGTGACAGGCCATCAAAGGTGCTGGTGCCGCGACCGACCTCATCCATCAATACCAGGCTGTGTTCGGTGGCGTTGTGCAGGATGTTGGCGGTTTCGGTCATTTCCACCATGAAGGTGGATCGGCCGCCGGCGATGTCGTCCGAGGAGCCCATGCGGGTGAAAATGCGGTCGACGGGGCCGATGACTGCCCGGTTGGCGGGCACAAAGCTGCCGGTGTAGGCCAGCAGGGCAATCAGCGCTGCCTGGCGCATGTAAGTGGATTTACCGCCCATGTTCGGGCCGGTGATCACCAGCATGCGGCGTTGGGTATCCATCAACAGATCATTGGGTACGAAAGGCTCATCCAGCAACTGTTCAACCACCGGATGGCGGCCTTCCTCAATGTCGAACCCGGGAGATTCGCTGAATTCCGGCGCGGAAAAGCGTAGAGAAGTGGCCCGCTCTGCAAAGTTGCTGAGCACGTCCAGCTCGGCCAGTGCCTGGGCGGCATCTTGCAGGGGCGCCAACTGTCCGGCCACGGTTTCCAGCACTTCGTCATACAGGCCTTTTTCCCGGGCCAGAGCCCGGCTCTTGGCACTGAGGGCCTTATCCTCGAATTCCTTGAGTTCTGGGGTGATAAAGCGCTCGGCGTTTTTCAGGGTCTGGCGGCGAATGTAGTCCACCGGCGCCTGGTCGGACTGGGCGCGGCTGATTTCTATGTAGTAACCGTGCACCCGGTTGTAGCCGACCTTGAGGGTGCTGATGCCGGTGCGGTCCCGTTCACGTGTTTCCACGTCGAGTAGGTACTGGCCGGCGTTCTCGCTGATGTTGCGCAACTCGTCCAGCTCTTCGTCAAAGCCTTCCCGGATGACCCCACCATCGCGAATCACGACCGGAGGGTTGTCGATGATGGAGCGTTCCAGAAGGTCCGCCAGTTCCGGGTATTCACCAATGGTGGTCGCCAGCTTGACGACATGGTGGGAATTCACCGGTTTCAGTGTTTCCTGCAGGTCCGGCAGGGCCTGGAAGGCATCCCGGAGTCGTGCGAGGTCCCGAGGTCGCGCTGAGCGCAGGGCAACTCGCGCCAATACCCGCTCAATGTCGCCCACGGCTTTCAGCAGGTCGTGTACCGGTTCGTAATGAAACCCGTCCAGCAGTGCCGAAACCGCCTGTTGGCGCTGACGGACAGTCTCCACGTCCCGCAACGGGCGGTTCAGCCAGCGGCGAAGCTCCCGGCCACCCATGGCCGTGGCTGTGCGGTCCATCACCCAGGCCAGGGTGTATTGATGGCCGCCCATCAGGTTAGTGTCGATTTCCAGATTGCGACGGCTGGCGGCATCCAGAATCACTGCTTCATCCCTGCGTTCGCGGGTCAGCTTGCGGATATGGGGCAGGGCGGTTCGCTGGGTTTCCCTGGCGTACTGCAGCAGACAACCGGCGGCACAGACGGCCAGATTGAGGTCCTCACAGCCAAAACCGGTCAGATCTCTCACCTGCAGTTGCTGGGTAATCACCCGGCGGGCCGTGTCGGATTCGAACAGCCAGGGGCCCTGACGGCGGATACCGGTGAAGCCCTCCAGTATTTCCTCGTAGGGAAAATCCTCGCTGATCAGAATTTCCGCCGGACGCAGGCGCTGGAGTTCGCCCTGCAGGGCTTCCAGGTTCTCCAGCTCTGATACCGCAAAGCGGCCGCTGGAGATGTCGAGCGAGGCAAAACCGAACTGTTCCCGGTGGTTATATATGGCGACCAGAAGGTTGTCACGGCGATCCTCAAGATAGGCGTCGTCACTCAGGGTCCCCGGTGTGACGATCCGAACCACCTGGCGCTCAACCGGTCCCTTGCTGGTGGCAGGGTCACCGATCTGCTCGCAGATGGCGATGGATTGACCTGCCCGAACCAGGCGGGCAATGTAACCCTCAGAAGAGTGATAGGGGATGCCGGCCATGGGGATCGGGTTGCCCCCGGACTGGCCCCTGGCCGTGAGGGTGATGTCCATTAGCTCGGCCGCTTTCTTGGCGTCTTCGTAAAACAGCTCGTAGAAATCCCCCATGCGGTAGAACACCAGTTCATTGGGGTGTTGGCCCTTGATCTTCAGGTATTGCTGCATCATTGGGGTGTGCTTGGATAACTCGCTGGAGGGCGCTTCGTTACTGACTTTCGGCATACTTCCTCATTCGCTTGGGGCAATCGTGGGGCAAAACGCACCGCTTTTCTGGAGCTCTTGCCAGATGAACTCCGCCTCGTTTTCAGACTCTGAATCCATCCAGCGGCCGTAGACTTTCACCAACATGGAATAGTCCTTGTGGCCCATCTGCTTTGCAATGAACGCAATGTTACCATGGGCAGTCAGAGACCAGCAGGCGTAAGTGTGTCTGGTTTGATAGGCCACCCGACGTCGGACACCCGCCCTTGACAACAGCTTCGCCCATTTTCTGGCCCATGATCCAACTTGCATCCGAGGAGTGACGACAGATTTATTTCGGGCCTGCAATGGTGTGACCAGTGGTGTGAGCGTTTCCTGGCGCGTCTGGTGGCGGCTGATCTCAACGGTCTCCTGTTTTGGTTTTGCATTCTCGGTCATTTTCAGCAAAGCGTTTACGGCCTCCATGGCGGGAGGAACCAACCAGATTTTCCGAGCCATGCCAGTTTTCGGGACTTTAAGAACCTTGGAAGCAGTCACTGACCGGCGAACGTGCAGCAGGTTGCCCTTCACGTCCTCTCTAGCCAACGCACAGAGCTCCCCGGGACGTAGGCCTGCGTAGACCGCTAACGTCACCAGGGCTTTATCCTGGGCGTGCAGGCAGCCTTTCTCGATGATCTGCTTGTATTCATCCAGGGAGAGCGGGTCCGGATCTTCTGCCCGATTTTTGAAGAAGACTGCTTCCAGTGACCTGGTGACGTACTCGTTAGACCGTCCCCATTCCACCATTCCGTTCCATGTGGCTAGGTAATGGTTCACTGTGGTGGGTTTTCGGCTCGCGATCAGGCGAGTTCTGAGTTGGTCAACATCCTCGGGCATCAACGTGTTGACCGGCACAGACCAGCCAACGATCTCGCCACAGACTTTGAGAGCTACCTTGTATCTCCGTTCGGTTTCTTCGGTGATATCCGTGGTCTTAACCAACAAATACCGGTCATACAACTCCTTCAGTGTGATCTTTCGACTTGCCGGAGTGTTCCGAGACTTTGCCGATTCAGGGAAATGCACTGCGTAATCGAATGTGCCTTGGCGGATCTCCAACTGAATGCTCTTTCGTTTGTTGACCGCATATTCAACATTGGAAAAGGTTAACGGTATCTTCAGTGTTTCCCGGCATCGTTTGCCTTCATACATGAAATCAATTCGGAGCGCTTCACCCCGCAGTTCAATGCCTGGTGACTGTTGAACCAACTGTTCAATCGCTTTGCGTTCCTCCTCAGGGCTTAAGCTGCCCTTCCTAGTTCTACCCATTTGTCTATCTCTTCAAGGTTGTACCAAAAGGATTTGTCTGGCCCGACTTTCCACTGTCGACTCTCAATCCATTGGGATCTTCGGAGTCTTACCTGTTCTTTGGTGAGGCCAGTGAGTTCGGTTAGTCTTCGTTCAAGTACCCAGCGGGGTTGATTCATCATCTATCCCCCGCGTTGGCGTATTGGTTTGGGTTGTTGGGGCTGTAAAGTCTGCTGGTGGCAAAGTATTGCGGTGTGTTTTGTTTGTTCATAAGTTCAGTGGTTTGGTTGATTGAGCTTCAACACGTCAGCAACGAAGTTGCTCGTGCGGTTAAAGCGGTTGATTAGAGGTAATGCTTGGAATTGCTGGACTAAGTTCATCAGCGAGTGAGCTGGGCTCTGCTGATCTCAATAAAGAGCTCCGGATACGCGAGGAATCGCTTATTACTTGCGGTCAAATTAGCTCAGGGCGGGCTGTTTCATGGTGTTGGAGGCTGAGCTCCAGTTGTGATCCTTGTGGATCGAGCGTTTGGGGGTTAAATGAACGTCCCGCTAAAGTCAGAAGATAAGAGTTGCTGCCAAAGGTCGGCTTCTGTTTCTTGGTTGGGGCCAGATATAATCAACTATATCCAACCCCTCTCCGATGCCCCCTGAAACCAAGGGGCAGCAGTGTTCAGTTTTCCAAACAGATACTCATAATGCGATTACGTATATCTGTGTTGATGTTGTTCTTTGCCTGTTCACTGACCTGAATGGGCTCCGCGTAGGCCATATTCACCATTGCCAGAAAATAGGCATGAGCAAGTTCTGGAGTTGATGACAACACCATATCCGTGATGACCTGACGGGGCGTGCCTTCCTGTCGCTTCATAGAAATGACTTCGGCAATGTCGGCATCCTTGAGGCAGGCCTGTAGCTTTTCTGAACTGGTTTCAGCCAGTACGGGCGAGCAAATGGTCAGTGCCAGCATGGCAGACAACAACTTTTTCATGGGTACGTCCTTGGTTCTTTGGATATGAAGGTGCCAGACAGTCCCGAACAAACTCTTCGTGCATGAGCCGGTGATGCTCCCAGGCGTAGTCCTGGTGCTCGGAGGATCCTTTCGGGTAGGGGTTTTCGTCTGACGACAGGCCATTACGCCAGTCTTCCCTCAAGTGCTTCCCGCTATGCTGACATTGCGGGAAGCATGAAGGCTTTCATCAACTTGAGTCAGTCTCAAAAGTTCCCCAGCGAGCCATTGATATAGCCTGAGTGCTTGCGCAAGTCCATATATGTATGAGGTTTTCAGGTATTTGGAGCTCTTTGGAGGGCTCTTAGTGATTTAAGACTCATTTCCGGCGTCTTGGTAGCTTTCAGTCGGCATCGAGTCTGCTATCAGAGCCTCGCTATAGGCATAAATGTCAGACAAGCGAAAATACACTCGAGCCAACCTTTCAGGATCTCTTTTGTGCCCTTTGGGACACCGGGGATCTGACTTTCTGAGCCTATCTAACTCGGAAACGCTAATCCCAAGTATGATTGCGGCCTGCTTCTTGGGGATTTGAACGTGATATGGGTTTATATGTTTGTAGTCTAGTTGGTGCATGACTGCTCCTTTATCATTGAACGCTTGTTCTAATCGACAATGGGGTCTGTGGGGGCTTCTTGTGCTCTGTTCATTATGTTTTCACTGTACTCGTAGATGTCAGAGAGTCGGAAGCGGGTGGTTGGCGGAAAGCGTTCCCAGTCTCTGAATCCTTTTGGGCAATGCTTGTCGCGTGCTCTTCGGTGATCCAGCTCTTCAGTAGTGATGCCCAGAATTTCTGCGGCTTCATGTTTGGCGACCTGAACGTAGTTGGGATCAAAGCGTGCCTTATACATGTGCTTTCCTCCTTTCATTTCGGGGTTTAATGGGAGTGACTTGGGTAGCAGCACCTGAGAGGTGCTCTGTGTGTTGGTTTTGTTGTATTTAATCGGTGGTGATCCTTGTATGTATGCCATCAAATGTCCTTGGTAGTTAGTTGATTGGAGGTTTTAGTAAGTCCAGTTGTGTAGAAGTGAATTCCAGGGGGTGCTTCTTCGATAAAAGGGTTGTTTATGTGTACCACTGGACCTCATGAGTGGAGTTCTGAGGCTTGTTTATCTGGTTGTTGGAAAGTTCGGTGTAATAGTGATCAGTGTTTTATGGGTTGAATGAAGTGGTCGGACTCCTCTATGGAGTTAAAGTGTGCTTCCAGATACGGAAGGATGAACTTGACTGCTCTCATATACTTCTGAGCCTGCCGTTTATTAAGTCCAGTCATTGTTTTGATCTCTCGAGTGTTGATAACCTGCATACATTGCAGGATGTTGAAGATCCGATTGATGTTCAGTGGCTTTGATTGGTTGGTATCCAGGATTGCAGCTCCTTCAATGAGTTCATTCACCCTACAACCGGGTGTATTTGGTCTTACCGTCTGCATCTGTATAAGAACGATGTTCTCTATGTTGGTTGAGCGAGGTTGTTTCGTTGGATTGGCTTTACCTGCATAACGAATTCGGTCCATTCCTGACTGACCTAGCCTCGCTGCCAGGTGTGTCATTTCTTCAATGGGTCTGATGTCCAATTGGTTCTCCTATAAAACGACTCTTATATATAGGGGGAAATTTCCCCCAGGTCTTCCGGTCTGTCAGACCTGGGAGAAATTCCCCCGTTGTTCTCTTTCTCTACTTTCTTCTTTCTTCTCGAACACCTTTTGGTGGTGCACTGAACGCCCGGAGGGCGTCTAAAACGTTCTCTTAACAGCCTTTCTGTGACTGTTTCATGGAGCGTCCGGAGGACGCCGTCCAAGTCTCAGGATCGACTGAGATGGCTCTCTTCCGTGGTTTGAACTATCCACCTTTGCCGCTGAGTGCCCAAGTCACGCAGCGGAGCGTAGTGGCGTCAGGGCACGGAGGCGGCAAAGGTGGGGAGGGTGGGAAAACCATTCAGGATGAGTGGTGACGGTTTGTGGCTATTCGCAATGCATGCGTGCAGACATGTGCCAGTTCGAGTCTCTTTTGCGGAACCGAACTCAGTGGGCAAGCCGGTCAGTAGACTGACTGGCCAGGTGTGTAGGTGTGTAGGTCTGTGTAGGTTGAGTAAAGGCTGCTGAAGCCATGGGTCTGAGCGAAGTAAAACGAGGGTGGGGGTAGTTCCCCCGAAAGGCTGTAAGGCCATACCGGGGGGGGGGTACTTTGGTTTTTTCTGTTCAGTCAGTCTTTACTGTGACCGTAGGCATTTCAGGTATTTTCATCGTATGCGACAGGGGATCTGGAAGGCTGCTTGAGCAATAGTTCCATTGGCTTCTCCTCTTCAGGAGTTGCCTCAGCTACGTCCGGTTCAGCCGAGACTGAGGGTGTTCTCACTTTTCTACTTTGGTTCCAGTTGTGTGCAATGGACTGGTTCCAAACGTTCTGGATCTCCTTTTCATAAAGATGGTTTGGGTAAATGTAATAGGGCGACAGCATGAATGTGCCTGGGCGGAATCCTTGCTCCACTCCTGCAACGCTGGTTACACCCTTGGTTGGAACCCTACACGCTAGCCCGTTGCCGGCCCGGCGCAGTTCGTCGATTGCCCTGCTGCGTCTGTTGATCTCGCTCCGGGGCAAGTTCTTGTTCGGCAGAGTTGCCGTGTAGGTCCGGTAATCCATGTTGAGTTTGATCTCGAGGAACAGATCTCTGGCGCCCTTGGAAAGACCTCCCAGCAGGTCCAGCAGGTCGGGATCAGGGTCTCTGCTGTTTCGGATACGGATGAGCGAGATGCTCGTATATCGCCCCTGTCGTCTGGGGTAATAGGGGCGGAACTCCATACCGGCTGGAGCTCCCACAATTTCAATGGTTTGGCTGTTTCGTTTTTTTCCGGACATAGGTTGGGTGATTCTCTAATAACTAAAAAGTGTTGGTTATTTGGAGCTAGATATCCAAAAATACGTGAATTTAAGGTATTTAAATGTCTGATTAATAGCATTTTTTTGGCCAACTATATTTAAAGGCGTTCAAAGGCTGGTCAGTTCATCTGGTTCTAGACACGTCTACAAAGGACAATGCTTACCCTCAATACCCTTTTCGACCTTCACCGAATGGCCGGAGGCCATCTACAGTTCTACTAGTAAGCTTCGTTCACTCTGATCACGCAAGCCACTTATAAATTAAGTAAATAAGGTTGCTCAAACCTGGTTTCTGCCACGAATGATACCCGAGATGGTGTATCGGTTGTGTATGGTCACCATCCGGGCTGTCAGCCCAGTTAGTATGCCGGGCGTAGACGTCTGTGGAACTTCTTGGCTTCCTCTAGACATCATCCATGACGGGCCTGTCACTTTGTATGTTGTCGCAGTTAGTCTATCGGGTGTGTATCGGTTTTGTAGTGGTAGTGGGTAGCGTATCGGTCAGGGACTTTTGGAAATGGCAGGATCGATTGGTAGACAAAGTCGATGCCACGCAACTCTTGGAACTCGCCCAGATAGTGTTCTGGGTGCCCGCTCTTGAAGGAGAGTGTAGTTGCCCCCGCTAAACCGGACACCACCTCATTCGTTTGATGCCAGTTCCGCCCGGTACTCCCAGGGCGATTTCATTTTCAGCCCCTTGTGCGGGTGGCTGCGGTTATAGTCTTCGACCCATTCCGGCAACCTGGCCATCACCGTGGCGGCATCAGGGAGATCGTTCAAGTACACATAGTCGCGCTTAAACGTCTTCACGAAGGCCTCAGCCATGCCGTTGCTCTGAGGGCTTCTCACCGGTGTGGTACACACGACAAAGCCCAGAGAGGACGCGAAGGCTCGCGTTTCTTTGGCAATGTAGCAACTGCCATTGTCCGTCAGCCATTCCAGCGGATGAGGCACTCGCTCTGACTGGCCGAACCGGTATTCCAAGCTTTCCAGCAGCAGGTCTTGAACCATCTCACCGGTGATGCCACCAGTAGTCGCTACATAGCGCATCAGCTCGCGATCACAGCAGTCCAGGCTGAAGGCTACGCGGACAACCTCCTTGTTCCAGCAGCGGATCTCAAAGCCATCTGAGCACCAACGAAGGTCCGGCTTCAACGTAATAACCTGGCCATTGTGGCAGCGCTCTTGAGGTCGCCCTGTATACCGGGGTAACAGCAGCCCATCCTGCTTCATCAGTCGGTACACGCGCTTGTGGTTTACTCGCTCATCGTTGGCTGCGAGCAACCGATTCAGTCGAGCCGTGATCCTTCGATAGCCATTGGCAGCACGGGCCTCGCACAGCTCACGGATAAACGGCAAATGCCGGTCATCGTCTTGTTTGCTGTATCTCGGGCTTCGGCCTTTCTGGCGACCATGAAGGCGATCCAGAAGATTGGAGCGCGATACCTTCAGCACTTCCGCAACCCGCTTCAGAGGGTATCGTCCGGTGGCAGCAACGGCATGCGCGAGATCAACTTTTTTGACTGAGCCACCTCCAGGGCTTCCCGGAGTATTTCAGCTTCCATCGTCTTGCGGCCCAACATCCGCTCCAGCTCCCGAACCTTCTTTTTCAGGGCTTTGACCTCGGATGCGCTTACAACCTCATCACCGGATTCAATCGCGGACATGCCACCGTCTTTCATCAGCTTCTTCCAACGGAACAACAGACTTGCTGATATACCATGACGCCGGGCTACAAGCGATACCGACATGCCTGGCTGCTCACACTCTGCAACCATGAATGCTTTCTCCTGCGCGGAATACCGGCGACGGCGCTGCACTCCGGTTATGACTTCGATTCTCTCCACCTTGGACACTCCTTTGCACTAGGTCTATGCCTAGGCCTTTGCTTCTACCAAGGTGTCCGGTTTAATTGGGGGCTACTACAGAGAGTAAGTAAGTTTATGAACACGCCACGAGCTAACTATATCTTCTGCCAAGGTAGACGGTTGAGGTCAGGAAGTTGCCAACTGGATAAGGCGATGGGCCACGTGGTTGCTGTGGATGAAATGGTCTAGGATACTGCCAACTTCAGGACTCAGCTCCAGTAATAAACAAACCAAGATGTTTTACTGGGGGTAGTTTCAGCTACGTGCAGAGTCAGATTGTGGTCTCTGCCAGACACGCCATACGGGTGTATAGGATCAATGGGTTTGTTTAAAAAATCACCAGAACAAAAGGCCGCACTTGAAAAAGAGCGGAGTGAAAGAAAAGCCGAGGAAGAACGCAAAAAAGCTGAATATTTACGGAAGCGTGAAGAAAAAGCCTTTGCTGAGTCACCCGCCGGTAAGGCTCGTGCTGCCAAAGCATCGGGTGCGTCTATTTTTCAGATTGACTTACCACTCAGTAAAACCGCAGCAACGGTAATTCCATTGGGGGATGCTTATGGGCAAAGCTCAAAAACCAATGATTATGCCGCAACGATTGAGGCGATTGAGCAGGAAGGGTGGCGACTCGACCATGCTGGATATGTCTACCGAGTAACTGGCAGCGAATCCCGGGAGAAAGCATTAGGTAGCGGACAGCGCGAAGCCGTTACTGGTGAAATCATAGGTATATACATTTTCCGAGCAGAATCCTCCTAAACAGAACGTTAATCGCCTACCCCAGTCTCACTGGTTTCGTTCTCACTGTTGAAGCGCGGACTTGGAAGGAAATCTGGAACGTCTTTTGGTTGGGCAGAGGTCAGGTAACTGAGCCAGCAAGGGGAAACGCCATTGCGTGGTCACACTTGGTGGAATGAGCTACGCTTTTGCCATTTATAAATCCGAGCACTTTGTGAAAATGAGCTGATGAACAGGAATCCAGATTTCGTCTTTATATTCCATCCAGAAAGGCGGGAACAGTTCAGGGCGGGAGAGCTGCGTATTCCGGCGAACGTGACCGGTCATTCCGGGGATCGTGACCGATTTGCACACGGCCATCACGCTGGAGTCGATTTTGTACTCTGAGCGGTCACGATGGGTCAACCGGTTCCGTCTTTTGTGTTTTCGCTTTTCGCAGTGATTCCCCCTTCAGATTGAGTCGATGAGCGCCGTGCAGGAGCCGATCCAGGATGGCGTCGGCGAGCGTGGCGGAGCCGATGTAGTCGTGCCAGTGTTCGGTTGGTAACTGGCTGGCGATGAGCGTTGAGCCTCGCCCGTGCCGGTCTTCGATCACCTCCATCAGGTCTTGCCGTTGTTGCGCCGTGACCTTCTGCATACCCCAGTCGTCCAGGATCAGCAGGTCGGTCTTCAGCAACTGGTTCATCAGCCGTGCGTAGCTGCCATCGCCGTGGGCGATGCGCAGTTGTTCGAACAGGCGCGGTACTCGCAGGTAGCGAACCGAGAGCCCCTGCCGGCAGGCCTGGTTGCCCAGGGCGCACGCCAGCCAGGTCTTGCCGCAACCGGTCGGGCCGGTGATGCACAGGTTCAGGGATTGGCGGATCCAGTCACAGCTGGCCAGGCCCGCCATGCGGGAGCGTTCCAGCCCCCGTGGATGTCGGTAATCGATGTCTTCCACGCAGGCCGGCACCCGCAGCCGGGCCGCCTTCAGCAGCCGCTCTAATCGGCGATTTTCCCGATGCAGCACCTCCCGGTCGATGAGCAAGGCCAGGCGTTCCTCAAACGCCAGGTCGTGGGTGTCGGGCTGTGCCCGTTGTTGTTCCAGGGCATCGCACATGCCGGTCAACTTGAGCTGGCGCAGGGTATCGAGGGTGTTTTGAGTCAACATCAGTTTCTCCGGGATCAGTGGTAGTAGCGGGGGCCGCGAACGTTGGTGTGAACGGGCAGATCGGCCAGTTCCGGTTCTTCCTCGGTCAGTGGTAGGGGAAGCTGATCCAGGCCCTGCTTCAGGATCGAGGTGATGCTCTGGTAGCTGGCCGAGTTGATGGACAGCGCCCGGGCACAGGCTTGCTCCAGCCGGTCACGGCTGTACCGTCGACTCAGGTTCAACAGCCCCAGGCAGGCCCGGTAGCCATGTTCGGGATGGGGGCGATCCTTAAGCTGTTGCTGCACCACATCGAGCGTGGCGGGGCCGATGTCCGCGGCCCAGTTCAGGAACCGGCCCGGTGACCAGTTTTGATGGGCCTGGTGGGATTTGGGCATGTGCTCGGTCAGGGTGACGAAGCGGTTCTTGCCGTGGCGGGGATGCAACGCCACCCGCTGGCCCTTGTGCATGACTTCCACGGCGGTGTCGGTCACCCGTACTTCCAGCTTCACGCCCACGAGAGCGTGAGGCACGCTGTACAGCCGTTTGTCGATCTCGATGTGGTAGTCGATGCCCGGCCGTGCCTTACGCCACTCGGCATAGACGTAGGGCGTTGCCGGCAGTGGCTTCAGCGCGTGTCGGTCCAGCGCTTCGAACAGGCTCTGGCGGCTCTCGGAGCGTCCCTGGAACGGGCGCTGGTTCAGTGCCGGTAGCAGGTCTGCAATCGCCGAGTTCAGTTCGGCCAATGAGAAGAACGTTCGGTGCCGCAACCGCGCCAGGATCCAGCGTTCAACCAGCAGCACAGCGGCTTCAGCCTTTGCCTTGTCCTTGGGCTTGTAGGGACGTGCCGGCAACACCGCCGTCTGGTAATGGGCCGCCAGTTCCGCGTAGGTCTCGTTGATCTGGGGCGTGTATCGGTCTGTCCTGGTGACCGCTGCCTTGAGATTGTCCGGAACCAGCAGTTCCGGCACCCCACCGTAGAACGCCAGCATCCGCTGGTGGGAGGCGATCCAGTCCGGCAGGCTTTGGCTCCAGGTGGCCTCGGCGAAGGTGTAGCTGGACGCGCCCAGCACGGCCACAAAGACCTGGGCTTTACGCATCTCACCGGTGCTGCGGTCCACCACCGGCACGGTGGGGCCGCAGTAGTCGATAAAAATCTTTTCCCCGGCCCGATGAACCTGACGCATGCTGCGCCTCTGCCGGCCGCGCCAGAGCCGGTAGTGATGGCAGAACTGACTGTACCGGCGGGCCTTGTCGCCGTGGCGCTCCACGTACTCGGCCCACAACAGTTGCAGGGTGACGCCCTTGGTCTTCAGCTCCTGATGGACCTGGAAGTAGTCGGGCTCGGCAAAGCGTGCAGGCGGCGTCTTGGCCGGGAACAGCAGGGCTTCCAGCCGTGCTTCGTCCGTGCCTTCCGGCAACGGCCAGGTGATGCCCTGAGCGGTGGCCAGGCTGACGTATTTACCGACCACACCCTTGGAAAGGCCACAGGCGCGTGCAATGCGCTCATGGCTCAGGCCCGCTTCGTACTTGAGGCGCAAGACCTCGATGATTTGTCGCATGGAAATCCTCGCTGCCGGCATCCACCCTTCCTCGTGATAGAAAAAGGAAGGGGTATGCCGGATAAAGTGGAAGAATTCCAGCGTGTTGGCAGTGATTCCGGAGGAACGTGACCGATGATTCCGGCATCGTGACCGGCGATTCCGGAAAAATGTCCAAAATCGGTCACGATAAAACGGAATGAGCGGTCACGATCACCCGGAACAGGCGGTCACGTTCAAACGGAATGGCCGGTCACGATGGGCCGGAATATGCAAGAGCTGAGTGAAAAGTGGGTAAAGCGTTATCCAGATCTGTTTGACTCTGATGATGTCAGAATTCTCACAACAGACCACCAGCGGAATTACCATTTTTTTGAACGGTTGAGTTCGGTCCTGCTCTACGAATCGACGGGTTACTTCAGTTTGATCGAGAAGTATTGCGCCAAAAGTCACCCACGGAAGATCAGTCTTTTCTCAAAGCTGGTTCCCCAAGAAGTGTTTGATTTCCTTATGGGGGCACCCTCCGGTCATCCGGACCTGTTTTCGTTTCATAATCAAACTGGAGACTGGTTCTTTTGTGAGGTAAAAGGCGCGAAGGATAGGTTGACTGATAACCAAATCGCCATGCACGCAGAGCTCGAGTCTATGACTGGTCGCAAGGTCCGTGTCATCCAACTTGATGAGATGAGACTTTGAAGAGGTACGGAATTCAGTGCTAGTTTGCGGACCGTCCATTAAGTTTCGTCAGGAAGGACAAGATTATGTCGAACTACAAATACTTCATAATCCAAACTTATGAGAACCGTGGAGAGGCTTCGAACAAACCAGTCAGGGCGAAAGCTGTTGATGGTCAAGGAGTCGCGACAGACAGAAAGGTTTCGTGCTCTGAAGGCATGCGGCTTTCCCATCCCGTGGGTACCTTCTTCAAAGTAAAATGTAAGGTGACCGACCGAGAGGGTGGTGTCCCGTTTCTCTATCGACACCCCTCCTGGGACTATGAGGTCGTCTCTCCGGAAGAAGCGAAGCAATTCATTAACACGAGCTTCGGCAGTTAATAAATTACCTGATAACTTGCGCCCTCGTCCGCCACAAGGCCGCCCGATAGCCAGCTTGGGCGCTTAATTGATATACATTAGAGTTCAGCATGAACCAACCTCCTTTACACATTGGTCCAAAAACGCTCGCTGAGTTTGGGTGAAGCCCACCGGTTGAAGGTTGGTGAAGATGAGAGCGCCAGACCCGAATGTTGCTGGCGAAAGAGATTAGGGGTAGGTCATCTCCGACCTATTTCAATCTGGTGCGAGGTAATGGGTTGAATACGTATCGAGTGTCCGATAAAAATAAAACCCACCAATTGGCGGGTTTTATTTCAAATCAATTCGCTTTTCGGCGCCTGGTGGTCAAACCAATCAGGCCTATACCGAGGAGAGCCAATGTCGAGGGCTCAGGAACCTCCACAACGGGCGCATCGCGAACAAGAGCTAGTCCGTAACTAGAACCAATAAAAGAGTTAGGGAAAAACAACTGCGATGACCACTCAACAAAACCGGTCGCAGTAGACCCCTGAACTGGAGAATCGCCAATAATAGTCGCTGAAAGCAAGTCGAATGAGACACCGTCGCTAGAAGTAAATTCTCCGAATAACGCGCTAGAGTAGTACCTGACATCGTTATTTGATCCCCCAGACAAGCTGCCCGTGGAACCAAAAAAGTTGAGAAAGGCGGACGTGGACTCTAGTTCACCTGGATCCTCATAACCCAAATTAACTGAGCCGCCCGTGTCGACTAAGTTTTCCTCCAGCAGCCCCCAATCTGTCATAAGCATTGACATTTCGGAAACAGAGGCCAGTCTCCAGTTATCATCTCGAAATAAGTCTAAGGGGGTGCTTAGAGAACCCAGGTATGAATTTCTCGTGGCATCCCACCTTAACCACTCAAGCCCACCACCGGTCACGATTTCCGTACCGGTTTCATGAATGTACCCGTTGTAACTGATCAAACTCGCCTGAGCCCCGCCTCCCAAGGCCAGAGCGAACAGAAGTGCAACCATCCTTTTCACAAGAGCTCTCCTCAGAACTTTTGGTTGTTGATTACCCATCTGATTTAGCAAAATATGTTCCGGAATCGTTAGCTTTCTGAACGATAAAGAAAAGTCTGAGCTTTAGTTACAGCCTTACTCAACATCTGTTAAAAAACTCGACACATTTGGTCAGAGCCCGAGCCAATGAATTTTGGGCAAAAGTCCCTGCGCAAGACCAAGACTTGTTAGATTCAGAGATACGAGTGTCTCCACACGCTACCGTACTCCTACAAAAGGTTCGAAATATATTGATATAAATGAGTGGTTCAGTGATTGTGGGTAAGTCATATTGGCCTCAGCCAGCTCCGTATCCGAGGAGATCCAAGAAAACAGGCGAAGCCTGTAAATGACTTAAATGGTTAGCAAAAGGAAAGGTTGCAAACCTCTCATTTTCTTGCCGTAAACCAGGTTGCCGCCTACGCTATTCGGTAGCTCGGTACGGACTCTTCTCGGGGTTAGTTGACATTTGGCGAGCTAAACCTGAAATACATGGAAGTACGTTCGTGGCGAGATTTTCCCAACGAGTCAAAGGTTGACCTGCCCCCAATCACTAAACCACTCACCGCTTAGTAACGTCGGTTAATTTTGAACCTTTTTCCGTAGTCCGGTAGCCAGCTGCAAACTCCAATGGTGTTTGGTAGCGCAAGGCGGAATGAGGTCGGTTTTCGTTATAGTCTCGCCGCCAGTTCCCGATTATTTCTCTGGCATGGGCCAGATCTCGAAACCAGTGTTCATTCAAGCACTCGTCTCGGAACCGCCCATTGAAGCTTTCGATAAAGCCGTTCTGGGTCGGTTTGCCAGGCTGTATCAGCTTCAGCTCCACCCCGTTGTCATAGGCCCACTGATCCAGAGCCTTGCTGGTGAATTCCGGCCCCTGGTCTGTCCTGACAGCCTGAGGATAGCCTCTGAAGGCCGCTATGGTATCCAGGGTTCGGGCGACCTGGTTACCAGAGATGCCGTTGGCTACCGGAATGTCGAGACACTCCTTGGTGAAGTCATCGACAATAGTCAGGCACTTTATTCGACGGCCACACGCCAATGAGTCCATGACGAAATCCATGGACCACGTCTGGTTCGGAGCTTCCGGCAACACCAGGGGGTGACGCTCCATGGCGATACCTTTGCGGCGCTTGCGTTTCGGGACGGCCAGACCGGCTTCCCGATACAGCCGGTAAACCTTTTTATGATTCACGTCGATTCCTTCCCGTCGCAACAGTTGGTGAACCCGTCGATAACCAAACCGACGGCGTTCATGAGCCAGTTCCGTAATGCGCTCGCTGAGCGCACTGTCGCCAGCTGCAACGGTAGATCGATAATGAAACGAAGCGCGAGATAACCCGACGAGAAAACAGGCCCTGCGTTGTGAAATCGGCGTTTGCTCTTGCATCGCCCGCACAGCCTCGCGCTTGTTCTCGACGGTCAGTACTTTCGGTTGAGAGCGGCCTTCAGCGCTTCATTGTCCAGAAGAGACTCAGCCAGCAGTTTCTTGAGCTTGGCGTTCTCATCCTCGACAGCCTTCAACCGGCGGGCTTCTGACACCTCCATGCCACCGAACTTCTTGCGCCAGGTGTAGAAGGTGGCGTCAGAAATATTGTACTTGCGGCACAGCTCCTTCACTGCCAGACCTGCCTCGGCTTCCTTCAAAATATTGATGATCTGCTCGTCTGAAAATCGCTTTTTCATGTCCATCGTCCTCTGCTGTGATGAACATTACTAAGCTGAAAACGGTTAAGCTAGAGGGGAGCAGGTCAAGGTAATTCTGGTGACCTAGCGTCACTGCCCTATCAACGTTGTCCGGCCAAGACCTTCATCCAGGATTCCGGCCATGTCACTGCTGGACGCTCCGTTTTCAACCATTGCCAGATTGTTGGTGAGACCGCCAAAGAGCTGATCGCCCGGATGCCTTCAGCAATCCGATGTGCTCTGTTTCCGAAAGGTTCGGAGCTGATTGCCGCTTCACACGATATTGGCAAGGTCAGCCCCTACTTTGTCGAAAAGATCCGGCGTAACTGCACAAACGGAATAGACGGAATCCCACCCAATGAGTCCATTGATCCGGTCACGGAAAAACAGTGGGGTGGACATGCAGGTGTTAGCCAAATAACGGCGAACAAGCTCAATGCACCCCTGTACGTCCCTGAGATTTTAGGACAGCACCATGGTTTCTCTCCGGCTCTGGGAGGACTCCGCTTCGACGATGAGATCTTTGGCGGCGCTCTCTGGCATCAAGAGCGTGAGGCACTGGTTTCAGCACTGAAACAGCACTTCAGTGTGGAATGGCCGCCAGTTGATTCGGTTCCCCAAGCCAGGGTTTTGGCAGGTTTAACGTCGGTTGCCGACTGGGTTGGGTCTGGTGAATTCTTCGAAGACCCAAACCGCCCCTGGGAAGAAAACATCAGTCCTGCGTTGGACTCTGCCGGCTTTACCAAGCCCAGTTATCGTTCTGATCTGTCTTTTCAGGATGTGTTTGGCTTTGCTCCCCGTCCTGCCCAACAAGCGTTTATTGACCAGGTTCAGTCACCGGGCGTTTATCTGCTGGAGGCCCCAATGGGCTTGGGCAAGACAGAGGCGGCGCTGTATGCCGCCTACCGCATGCTCGATCAGGGGAGAGCAACGGGTATTTACTTCGCACTTCCAACCCAGTTGACCTCCAACAAGATATACGAACGCTTCAACAGATTTCTTGAAGGCATCCTCGCGGAGAACTGTCCCCACCGCTCCCTGCTACTGCATGGACAGGCCTGGCTTCTGGAGACGGAAATGGGCGAGGAAGGGCAGCCAGGAGGTGCTTGGTTCAATCATGCAAAGCGTGGCCTGCTGGCACCATTCGCCGTGGGCACCGTCGACCAAGCCTTGATGGCGGCCATGAACGTGAAGCACGGTTTTGTTCGTGCTTTTGGTTTGGCGGGTAAAGTGGTGATCTTGGATGAAGTGCACACTTACGATGCCTACACGGGAACTCTGCTTGATGCCTTGGTTGATTTGTTACGCTCACTGCACTGTACGGTCATTATTCTCACTGCGACCCTGAGTCGGGAGCGTCGACAGGTGCTTCTGGCTTGCTTTCCCCAACGCGATGACTACCCGCTTGTAACAGCGGTTCCTCAGGATCAATCCTTCACCGAAGTGCCTGTGTCCAGTCCTACAGGCCAACCCGTTGCCATTCAAGTTGTTGAAGATGGACAGGTTGCCGTAGAAGAGGCATTGCGGCGGGCAATGCAGGGGCAGCAGGTCCTTTGGATTGAGAATACAGTCAACGAAGCCCAACAACGTTTTCTGGACGTTGCGGCTCGTGCGACCGAACTCGGTATTCACTGCGGGCTGCTACATTCTCGTTTTACGCCGGATCACCGTCAGGAAATCGAGGATCATTGGGTGAGCCTGTTCGGTCGCGATGGCTGGCCTGATCGCCGTAATACGGGCCGGATTCTTATCGGTACCCAAGTGTTAGAGCAATCACTGGATATTGACGCCGACTTTATGTTGAGCCGGTTTGCGCCGACGGACATGTTGCTCCAACGACTCGGCCGATTGTGGCGACATCCCGATACGCCGAGACCGGACACTGCCGTTTGTGAGGCTTGGATGCTGGCTCCTGGAGTAGACGAGGCAGTCGCAGACCCTTCGAAAAGCTTTGGCGGTACAGCCTTTGTTTACAGTCCTTACGTCCTGTGTCGGAGCCTGGAGGTATGGCAAGAACGCTCCTCGGTTTTGCTTCCCGACGATATCCGTACATTAATTGGACAAACGTATATCGAACGGGCAGAGAGTGGACATATGGCAACGTGGCTTCATGAGCTGGACCACGGTACCCGATGGCGCAAAGGGCGTAAGGCACTTGGTCAGTTAGCCAGAGTCACGTTATCCGACGCGGGGAACACGCTCCCTGAGCAAAAAGCTCAGACACGGTACAGTGACGCGGAGAGCTGTGACGTTCTTCTCCTGCGTGGGCTGGAGATAAGCTCTGACAGCCAGAAAAGTAAGGTCACTCTATTGGACGGACAGTTGGTTCACCTGCCTTGGAGGCGCAACAGCCTGACCAAGCGTTCTTGGCGCACCCTCAGTGCAACACTAATGAAGCAGGTCGTCTCAGTTCGTATTCAGGATGCTCCCAGCGCCTTGCCACTCACAGTGCTTGAGCGGTTCGGCCTACAGAACTGTTTCTACCTTGGTAACCCAGATCATGATGAAGCCCTGTTGCGTATCGGTATTGTTGATGAAAATGGGCGTGTGACTGATGTCGGAGGCCTTCCCGCGCACGACAAACACGCGTTGAACTACCGTAAAGATTTGGGCTACCGGTTAATCAAACAATAGGAAATCTAGACATGGAGAATCGGTTCAATCTGGTAGATGAACCATGGATACCTGTTGCCGATGTGGGTAATGTCAGCCTGCGTCAGGTCTTTGAGAACACAAAGCTGCGTATGCTGGGTGGAACACCGGTGCAAAAGGTAGCGGTGACCAAACTCCTGCTCGCCATCGCCCAAGCCGCAGCTACGCCTGATAATGAGGACGGTTGGCGTTCCCTGGGTTCAGATGGACTTGCAAAGCGATGTTGTGACTACCTTGATCGTTGGTATGACCGATTCTATTTGTACGGTGATCAACCGTTCCTGCAAATGCCTGAGGTTTCCCGAGCCGCCGTGCAGAGCTTTGGGGCGACACTCCCGGAGATCTCTACGGGCAATACTACCGTTCTTAGCCAATCCCAGGTCGATCGTGAGCTCACGGATTCGGAGAAGGCGGTATTGATCGTTTCTCTCATGGGGTTTGCTTTGGCTGGCAAAAAGACGGACAACAAAGTAACCCTGACGCCGGGTTACCGAGGCAAGCTGAATAACAACAATAAACCGTCGTCCAGTAAACCAGGCCCCTCTCTGGGCTTCATGGGGTTCCTGCATAGTCTGCTCTTGGGCTCCACGCTACACGAAACGCTCTGGCTGAATATGCTGACCCATGCCCAAGTTCAACAGACCAATATGTTTCCCGAAGGCGTCGGAACTGCTCCTTGGGAAGCTATGCCAGAGGGAGAAGATTGCGCAACTGCCCGAGCCTTAGCCCAATCATTGCAGGGGCGCCTGGTTCCCTTATGCAGGTTTTGCTTGTTGACGGACTCAGGACTTCACTACTCAGAAGGGGTTCCACATCCTGGTTACAAGGAGGGTGTTGTGGACCCTACTGTTGCCATCAATTATTCCGGCAAAGAGCCCAAGGCGCTTTGGGTAAACCCGGAAAAAAGACCCTGGCGGGAGCTGACCTCTCTGTTGAGCTTCATCGGCCAAGAAAAATCCCAAGGATTCCACAGTCATCAGATTGCTCTTGGCTTGGGGCGAGTCCGTGATGTGATGGACTCGTTCGCTATTTGGTCCGGTGGTTTAAGGGTAAGCAGTAACGCTGGGGAGCAGTACGTCTCAGGGAGCGATGACTTCGTGGAGTCCATTGTCTGGTTGGACAGCGACCTGCTGGGCGCCATTTGGTTTTCAAACCTCAAGGCCGAGATGGATGCCCTCGATACTTTGGCAAAAGGACTGTACGGGCGAGTGTCCATGTTCTTCAAAGAGCAGAAGATGGATGGCTCAAAGTTGGCCGCACAGGCTTCTCATCTCTTTTGGCAATTGTGTGAGCGTCGTTTTCAAGACCTCGTCGATTCTTGCGGTACCGACCCAGAAAGCCAGGATCGGCGAACCCAACTGCGTCGGCAATTTGCAGGCTATGTGCACCAGGCCTACGACCAGATCTGTCCGCGAGAAACTGCACGTCAACTTGATGCTTGGGCAAAGTGCCGACCCAATACCAGACAATTTCTTCAACAGGAGACCGTGAACCATGGAAGCTAACGGTACAGCGCCCCCAACGGCCGATTCCAGTCCAAGCAGCTGGGAGCATCGGTTTGTTGAAGGGGTCATTAGAAGGTGCGGACAAGATAAAGGGCTGGCAGCCAAGCTCAGGCGCGCAGACAACCCAGCCATGGAATACCAGAGTTGGGAACTGCTTGCGTCGTTTGGTGTTGATCTTGAGTGGGAGAACCAACGCCTGCCGTTTGTCACTGTGGCCAGTGCCATTGCTAAATCCAAGGCAGAACGGGATGGGAAGTTGACGCTGGGACAGGCCATTGCCCGGTGCTACGAAGACGGTAAGGAAAGTAATCAGGCAAAAGCACGACTCCGAAGGCTGCTGGCCTGTAATGATCTGCCTGAAGTGTGCCGAATACTCCGTTCAACACTGTCTTTAATCGATAGCAAAGTGGCCCGGCCATTAAACTTTACTCGCCTTCTCAAAGAGCTACGGCTGTTCCCGTTTGATGATAAACGGGTAAAAGCGCAGTGGGCTCAGGACTTTTATTCGCATTCAGCCCACGCAGACTCAGAGGAGGCACCGTCATGACAATGATCGCCAGTGTGCTTCACCTGGATCGCAAAGCGGTAAAGGAACTCAGAATCACGGACCCTTACTCGTTGCATCGGGTGGTTTACAGCCTTTATGACGACGTCCGTTCTGATAAAGAAAAGCAAGGCAGCACAGCCAGCGGCATCCTGTTTGCTGACCAAGGCGGTGACGTTCTGAACCGGAAGGTGCTACTGCTTGCAGATCGTCCACCCGCCAACTGTCTAGAGGGCGGCTATGGTGAAGTCCAGAGTAAAGCCGTTCCTGACGACTTTCTGGATTATGAGCGCTACCGGTTCCAGGTCGTTGTCAATCCGACCCGACGTGATAGCGCCACCCGAAAACTCCTTCCGGTGAAAGGTCGGGACGCCATCAAGGCCTGGTTCTGTGAGCGAGCCGAGAAAAGCTGGGGCTTCCAAGTGAGCCCAGATCATCTCCAAGTTGATCAAGTGAACATTCAGCGCTTCAAGGACAAAGCCAAAAACCCTGTCACTATTGCCCAGGCAAGCCTTCAGGGTGAACTTCAGGTTATCGACCCAGAACAATTCAAGACCAGCTTCAGGCTTGGAATAGGGCGTGCCCGTGCCTTCGGGTGCGGCCTACTGCAAATCGTTCCGATCACCGACACATTGTATTCTTGAAAGGATCTCCAGAATGACCAACACAAAGACCAATACCCGCATTGAGTACCATATCCTTCAGTCATTTCCTGTTACATGTCTGAACCGTGACGATGTCGGTGCGCCCAAGACGGCTATCGTCGGCGGCACTACGCGAGCCAGGGTCAGTTCCCAATGCTGGAAGCGTCAGGTGCGCCTGGCTCTTCATGACTTCGGCGTAAAGTTGGCTACCCGGACTAAACAGTCAGAAACGATGTTTACACAAGCCTGCGTCGCAGCCGGTGCCGATGAAGAGGCCGCGCAAGCCTGCGGTAAGAAACTCGCGGACTTATTGATTGATGATACGTTGCTGTTCGTGAGTGACAGTGAAGCAGCCGCCTTTGCGGAGTACGCCAAGGAAAAAGGGTTTGACCCAGCTGGCTTCAAGGACAAAGAGCTCACGAAGATTGCTAAAAAGGCGCTTAACCCGGCAGTTGATGCCTTCGACATTGCTTTGTTCGGTCGGATGGTCGCAAAAGCCCCAGACATGAACGTTGAGGCGGCTGCTTCGTTTGCACACGCGATCTCGACCCACAAAGTCAGTAATGAGGTTGAGTTCTTTACGGCACTGGACGACCTCAGAACCGATCAGGGGTCGGCGCACATGGGAAGCCTGGAGTTTAACTCCGCCACTTATTATCGGTATGTCAGCCTCGATCTGGGCCAGTTGTCTCAGGTCTTGGACGATGAAGCATTGGAAAAGGCGATCGAAGCCTTCACACAAGCCCTGTTTGTCGCAGTGCCTAACGCTCGTCAGAGCACTCAATCTGGCGCAAGTCCCTGGGAGTTTGCTCGGGTCATGGTTCGCAAGGGGCAGCGGTTGCAGGTGCCCTTTGAAACAGCCGTAAAGTCCAAAGAAGGTGGTTACCTGCAACCCAGTGTTGATGCGTTAAAAACCTACCTTGATAAAAAAGAGAAGTTGTCTGGTTCATTGTTTGGTAAGCAGGCCAGCTATGACTGGGGTGAAGACGAGAACTTCTCGGTCGACGACCTGGTGTCTGCGCTAAAAAGCTATGCCTACTGAGGTGTCCATGAGCGATCCTTATCTACTGTTGTGGTTGGAAGCGCCACTGCAATCCTGGGGGCATGACTCCAAGTTCGGTCGTCGTGACAGTCTGGATTTTCCGACTAAATCTGGCGTCCTGGGGCTTATCTGTAGTGCTCGGGGAGCCGGCGGAGAGGAATCCGAGTGGCTGAAAGCTTGGGCCGACCTCGATATGCAAGTGGTCGCTTATGTCCCACAGGACCGCCAAGGGCGAGCCATGACTCGGCAGCCACTTCTGATGGATTTCCACATGGTTGGGAGTGGCTATGACGACAAAGATCCTTGGGGCAGTCTCATGATCCCGAAGACCGGTGAAGGGAAAAAAGCTGTTGGTGGTGGGACGAAAATGACGTATCGCTACTACCTGCAGGACATGGCGTATGCCGTGGCGTTACAGGGGCCGGAGTCACTGATCGAAGACGCAGTCCAAGCCTTGATCAATCCAGTGTGGGATGTGTACCTGGGAAGAAAGAACTGCGTACCGACGGAGTTCATCTACCAAGGCACTTTTCCTGGCGCTGAGGCGGCTTTGCAAGCAGGAGAAGTATTGGCAGAACAGAAAAGTCGGAGTGCCGCCTTTCAGGTGGTTCAGGGTGAGGCCGATGGGGAAGTTCTGACCATCAATGATATCCCGGTGACGTTCGGGCAAAGGAAAAAATATCGGGATCGTCAGATTACGGTCCAGTCGATTTCTCGGTAGAGCGTTATTAATAGCTTCATGTTGCTGGCTTTAGTTCTGCGTGTTTTCCGGCAGGAAAACATCCAGTTCTGAGCTCGTAAGTCTGTTGTGTCACGCTCTTTAAAATACCTCCCTACTATCCCCATTCATTGGGGGTGTTTCCCACTGCATCGGTGCTTTGGTGGTTGAGACAGAAGTCTTCCCCACGTGAGTGGGGGTGTTTCCTTGCCTTTGACCACCCAGCCGGCACCGAAGGCGTCTTCCCTACGCAAGTGGGGGTGTTTCTAAGTGGAGGGCGCTAGTCCGCAAGAAGGGGTAGGTTTCCCCACACACGTGGGGGTGTTTCTTGCCCGCTGGGCCTGACTTACGATCCGATCACTGTTTCCCCATCAAGGTGGGGGTGTTTCCTCCTCCCAGTCATCCACACCCATGGACTCGGCGTCTTCCCCACGTGTGTGGGGGTGTTTCATGCATTGCCTTGCCCAGCAGATTGATATCAACTTATTCCTCACATACGTGGGGGTGTTTCCGTCACGCCAGGGGGGCGAGCAACGCTGAATCTGTCTTCCCCACGCAGGTGGGGGTGTTTCTCAGGCATACGGGCCTATGCTGAAGTTTGTTCCATGTTCTCCAACTAGGTGGAGGTGTTTCTAACGGAACGGGAGCGGGAAAAGTCGCGGACTGGTCTTCCCCACGCCTGTGGGGGTGCTTCCGTGAAAGTGTGCAACGCGGAACGCATCTACTGGTCTTCCCCATGCACGTGGGGGTGTTTCTTTCACCGTGTCGGCCTTGTTCTTGGGCAGCGGGTCTTCCCGACACACGTGGGGGTGTTTCCAAAGACGCTTATACCGCGTGTTCATGGATCGGGTCTTCCCCACGGGAGTGGGGGTGTTTCTTTTGGGCGATCTGACTCCAAGGCATTCTCTCGAGTCTTCCCCACGTGAGTGGGGGTGTTTCTATCGAGGGTATGGAACTTGAAGGGGTGTTCCCGTCTTCCCCACGTGAGCGGGGGTGTTTCCACCCAGCACAATCCGAATCCGCCTTGCCCTCGGTCTTCCCCACGTGAGTGGGGGTGTTTCCACCTACAGAATCGAACACGGCTGCTTTTTCCAGTCTTCCCCACATGCGTGGGGGTGTTTCCGTCCACGACTCTGAGGAGTGGATGGGGTCCGAGTATTCCCCATGCCTATGGGGGTGCTTCCAGCAGGGCGGGCGCCGGCTTTTCCTTGCCGTGTTCCTCCCCACGTGCGTGGGGGTGTTTCCGACACCAAAATTGGTAACGACTATTTGGTCATATATTCTCCATGTAAGTGGAGGTGTTTCTTTTACAGTCTTGCCATCGGTCAGGAAACCAATGGTGTTCCTCACAAACGTGGGGGTGTTTCGTGGTCTACCTTAGTTTCCTTAGTGGTGGTCTCTTTTCTCCAGCATGCCTGGAGGAGATTGTCTATAAGAGAAAACAGCGTGTAGCGGTTTGGAATTTCGCAGTACATGCCTAAATACTTGGAGTCGGATGCATCTGAAGATCAGAGTGATATCCAAAACTACAGCGTAGGAGGGCGCCTTAACGTTTGCATTACGCACAGACGGTTGAGAGATGTCTCACATTCACAGCGTATTTACTGCGTAGACTAATAGTTGAGCCAGCTGGTCAGGAAGATCAGCGCCTAAGAGCCGGCATGGATGCCAGGCGAACGCGACACCTGCCCAGTGGTGTGACTTGTCAGGGAGAGGTCTGGCACCATATTCATTCTGGTAGTTAAACGAACTGAATCAACCGAGCGTTGACTTCCCCCTTCTTGCTCAACAAAATGCTGGTTATATATACAGTATTTTAGATTGGGCAGCGTGTTCATGCGGTTTTTCACAAGTAGAGCGTTTCAATCCGTTCCATACGGCATTCCGTTGATGCGCCACTATACAGATCGGGCCTGCTGATAGTGGAGTTTCGGCGTCGTCAAAACATGGCCTACGCAACACTTCAGGCCTTTGCCTCTATGGAGCCAGTGGGGATCGTCACTGCAGATGGTATTGTGCGTTCTCGTTGGCTCGGTGTGGCAGATCGTCGAATTCTCAGCATGGTGCCGGAGTTGAAGTCAGTTCTGCTTGACATCGAGGCTTGGCGAACCATGATGCTCGAACCCTACAAACGCCTTGGTCCCTGTGTCTACATGGTAGGGGCGTCCGTCGGGGATGTCGGTGTTGTTGGAGTGATGGAAGGCCGGAAGCCGATGATCCGGGTGTTGTCGTCTAAGCCGGATGTCCTGGGCCGAAAGCCTTAACCAGCGTTGAACCATCTGAAACCTTCTCGTGACTGAAACCTGCTTCAAGTGAGTGAATGACCTGAATGACTCGGATCCCGTACCTTCTGCACTGTGTTGTCATCCTCTGGTTCGGACTAATCAGTAGTGCAGCGGCTGCAGATGTAGTGAAGAAGGCCAACAGTGGTTTATGTCATCCGCCGGAGAGTCGGTGGTATGAACGAACGAAGACCTACCTGCCGTTTTCAACGCTCGAGGCGTGTCTGGGCTCCGGAGGTGAGCTACTACAGCTACCAGCCGGGATATCACTGAGTTTGCTGAATAATCCTCAGAAGTCATCAGGTGAGCAATCGGGCTACGATCGCTCAGCTTTTGGCCATGGCTGGGATGATGCCGATGGAGATTGCCAGGACAGCCGTGCTGAGGCATTGATTGCCCAATCCACTACCAAAGTCCGGTTTGCCGATAAGAGCCGCTGTAGGGTGGTCTCAGGCCGCTGGGTCAGTCCGTTCACGGGCAAGGTTATCCAGAACGCCTCGGACATCGACATTGACCATGTGGTTCCGTTGAAGTGGGCATGGGATCATGGCGCCAGTTCCTGGCCCCAGGGAAAGCGGGAGGCGTTCGCCAACGACCCTGTGAATCTTTGGAGTGTGGAGCTGTCTCTCAACAGTCAGAAAGGCGCCAGAGGACCCGAAGAGTGGCTGCCGCCAACGGGGCGATGCCAGTATATTAGTAGGTTCATCCGGATCGTGAAGATCTATGGCCTAGACGCACACAACAGGCGGCGGTCCCATTTCGAAAGACAGCTTGAGAATTACTGCTGATGCGCATGTCAGTCGGTATTAGGCAGTTAAACGCTGGCTAAACAGTCGGCGCAACGCCGTCTGAGCGATTCGTTGCGGAAAACCTGGCACCGAGTGTTGGCAGGCGAGCTTGTGAGGACCCATACCTGCCATTTTCGAGTTATCCAGCGCCCAGTGTGAACGATCTATTCAGTTTTCAGCTGCAGGTCGTCTTGCAATAACAGGATTTCGATATCGTCAGTATTGTCCGCTGCTGTGAGCCCAAAGAGAATTACATCGATATGACCATCTTGGTTTACATCACTTATCGTGCTCTGCAGGCCACCTTGTCCGCCGGATGAATGTCCTGGCAGCGTGGATACGTCGAGGTTTACTAAGTTGCCTTGTTGATTGTTGATGTAAAAGATCGGTTTCCCAGCTTCCTCCATTCGCAAATCATTCCATGATTGGGTGAACGGAAACACGGTGAGGTCTGCATGCCCATCATTATTGATGTCCCGACAGTCAAAGAAGTTGAAGTTATTATTAGGCTCTTCTCCTATGATCGGAGATGGGATCTCCGTGAGTTTGCCCTGATCCAATTCAAAGAAAGCCATGACGTTGACTGTGCGAGTGTTCACAGATTCCTCGTATACAACATCCTCATAAATAACATTGCCGTCGGTGTATTCTGCGGCACTGATTTTTGCGACCACTAGGGGAGTTCCATCACCACCATCCAAAGGTTGCATGAGGCAGATATCATCAACAGCACCCGAGAAGTATTGCTGGCCGTTCAAGCGTATTACTTGCGTTGTACCCTCTGTTCTCTGCCAAGTGATCCAGTTGACGGTGAACTCTACATCGATGAACCAGTCTCCGGTTACCTCCCACAATCCGTCCGTTGATCGGGTGAACGCTTCAAGACCAGAACCATCTGTTTTACTGGCGGCGGCGACAATGGTCTTCGACTCTTGACCGGAATCGCCGGGTAATGACCGGAATGACGTTGCCCAGGAATTGTTCGGTGAGTTGTCCTGATATTCGTCGCTAGCATCGATCCATTGGCCATCTACGTTTCGGTAGGCCTGTGAGCCGATGCCGTAGACAAAGCCCTCAAACACCACATCTTTACCGCCGAGCGAATTATCGACCATCTCAACGGCGTGGCCCCAATCTGCTACCCCGAGACGCTTCACGCTGAAGCGACCGTTGGGCTCTGAGAGAATGACCGAGGGCCTGGTGGCATTGGTGGTGGGATCCTGGCCGCTTCGGCCATCCTCCCAGTTCATGGCAAACGCAAAATCGTCTTTGCCGTCACCGTTTAAGTCGCCTCTCACGTATTTCCGGCTGGCGCCACCGAGCTGCGGGTAGTCCTCGCCGAACACGGCCAAATTGTCCGGTTCATAGGAGCTATCCGGTTGGCTTACAAGCGCGACTAGTGCATCGGGTGTTGGGTCTGCACGCACAACACCGAATTCCTCTGCTTCGCACCAGTAATGGACGATGAAATCCTCTTGGTTGTCGCCATTAATCTGTGTCGGAATTACAAACTGGATCGCAGGCGTTTCGCATGGAAGGTTGTAAGAGCTGGCTGGATCTTCGATGACCAAGGTCTTACTCAATAGTGAAGTGGTTTCTCCTGCTGATTCTGTTCCATCACCTCCACCAGATCCCCCACCACAGGCGCTCAGTCCGAGCGTTAAAAATATCAAACTGATAATTCGTTGCGGTTTCATCAAGTGTCCTACCTGAGATTGGTTTAAGCGCTACCGTCTCAACACGTTGAAAGTGGAAAAGAGCTTGGATAGATCACAGTTCAAGAATCCCGAGTCGTCAAGATTCTAAAGGGGCCTGCCTCGCCTCCTGGCGCTTGCGGACCCAATCACTGCACGATGACACGGTCTGAACGATAAACCAGATCATCAACGGCAGCAGGATCCACGTCAGGGGCTCCATGAGCCCCGCGTACAGTGGATTCCAGTGGATCGGGTAGAACGGCTGCATCTCACTGTGAACCAGTGCATCCAGCACCACATGCGACACCGTGCCCAGAAACGCCCCGCACACCCATTTACCAATCCACTTCAAAGGCAGTACTGAAAGAATCGTGGCGAAGATGACGGCAGCCAACAGGCTGTGCGTGAATGGACTGTGTAGCTCCAGAGGTGGCTCCAGGCCAAATAGGTAATACTGGATCGCATTCCAGTCCATTGCCAGATTGGCCAATGTAAACGACACCAGCGACACTTTCCCCGGGAACCAATGGTTCACCGGGGCCAGTGCGCCGAAGTGCAGGGGTGTGATGGGCATCGTTCTCTCGGTCCTTGAGTGTGAATTCACCTAGCCCCGGTCAAACGGGGCTTTTTTCTACTCACTCCCAGCATCTGAGAATACCGTCAGTGGCTCGGTGACATTTGATGTTTCGTTTGGGCTGGTTGCCCCAAGTAGGTGTTTGTTGTGTGTTTGGAGTTTGGTAAAGCTGTTGTGGGGTAATAATGTATTGATGGGCGTTTGATTGCGGGATCTGGTAAGAACCCGTCTGCGGATTTTTGGGTGGCCCCCAATAAAACTTATCGGAACTACAGCCTGTCAAAAAGACAGACACAACGCATACAACAAAAAGACGCACGTTATTCCCCTCGTTAGTAAAAAGCCCCCAGGTCTCCTCCGGGGGCTTTTCAGACCTCCGTCAATCCCTAAAAGCTCTAGCAATTAGGAGGTTGGCAGTCCTCGCTGGAATTATCCACCTGCAATTGTGAAACAACGAAAAAGGTTAGCTTGCGATGTCGAGACTTGAAGTGGTCAACGACTCCCGGGGTCAAGTCAGCACCGAAGCTTTAAACTCCGGCTGGCGCCGGCTTGCGGTTCCGTCCTTGAGGGCGTCCAGGTAATCGGCATGCCACTGCATCATCTGCCGACGCTGACGTAGATACTCCGCTTTGTTGTACACCCCGGCGGTCCCGCCTTCAACGTGTGCCAGTTGCTTTTCCACGAAATTCCGGTGCCAGCCGTGATCCCTGAGCCGGGTAAATGCTGTTCCTGGATAGATCGAGATGCAAGCCGTAACAGTCTTGGTATTAAATAAGCTTCAGCGCTGTCTCAGGTCTTCGGGGACACTGCCAGCTTTAGTATCAGTTGGAAGAGTTGCAGGGAATAATTTCTTGCAGCCGGTATAAAGCTGGACGACGCAAGGTCCTTGTTTGACCTCAGTGGTGGCTTCTCATAATTTGAAAATTTTGAAGCTTGGACCACACACTTGGGACAAATTTGGGGCAAAAGGGGGCGTGTTTATCCGTGTTTTACCGTGTTTTGAGTGTTCCGGCGTTTCGCGGAATTCTTTAAAACATCAATTAAAACAATGTGGTTGGCTCCTTTTTTACTTAAGTCCCCGCATCATTGGGGTGTGCTTGGAAAGATCGGTCTGAGCTGCTGACATGAACGGGTCCGTTAGCCTTGCTTTGGATGAAGGCGTGAATTGTAAGAAAATAACCGCCGCGATGAAATGAAGGAGGTCATTATGCTGGCCAGCGATCAGGAATTGGAGGACGCAGGCAATCGCCTCGGTGAGCGGTTGCTGCGCACCGGCCGTACAGTGGCTACGGCAGAAAGTTGTACCGGCGGCTGGGTTGCCAAGGTGCTGACCGACCGGGCGGGGTCTTCGGCCTATGTGCTCGGCGGTCTGGTAACCTACAGCAATGAGGCCAAGCAGGGGCTCCTGGGCGTGACCCGGAAGTCGCTGGATGAGCATGGTGCGGTCAGCGAGCCGGTGGTGCGGGAAATGGTGGTCGGCGCCCTGGTGGCAACAGATGCCGACGTTGCCGTGGCCATCAGTGGCGTTGCCGGGCCTGGCGGTGGCAGCGAGGATAAGCCTGTCGGTACCGTCTGGTTCGCCTGGGGCAGCAGTCCGGCCACCACCGTGGCGCTGGTAAAGCACTTCGAGGGCGACCGTGATCAGGTCCGCCGCCAGGCCGTTCTGTTTGCTCTTCAAGGGGTTAGCGATTTTGTGGGCGAACTCTGACGGCTTTCACATCCGCAGGGGTTGGTCTCCTCTCCGGGTTATGTTTTAATACTGTTCAAATATACAGGGAATTGACTGGTCAAGCTGTAGAGATTCCCGATCCACTATTTCGCTGCCGGCCTTGATTGGGGCCCGGCGGCCCCGGCGACAGAGGGTTTGCACTGATGGAAGACAACCGCAAGAAAGCATTGAGCGCAGCACTTGGGCAGATTGAGCGCCAGTTCGGCAAGGGCGCCGTGATGAAAATGGGTGACCAGCCCCGCGAAGCCATTCCTGCGGTCTCCACCGGTTCTCTGGGCCTGGACGTTGCCCTGGGTATTGGCGGTCTGCCTTACGGTCGAATCTGTGAAATCTACGGCCCTGAGAGTTCCGGTAAAACCACGCTTACCCTGCAGGTGATTGCCGAGGCACAGAAGGCGGGTAAAACCTGTGCGTTTGTCGACGCCGAACACGCCCTCGACCCGGTCTACGCCGAGAAGCTGGGCGTGAATGTGGACGATCTTCTGGTGTCCCAGCCGGATACCGGTGAGCAGGCCCTGGAAATCGCCGACATGCTGGTGCGTTCCAATGCGGTTGACGTGATCATCGTTGACTCGGTCGCCGCCCTGACGCCAAAAGCGGAAATTGAGGGCGAGATGGGCGACAGCCACGTTGGCCTGCAGGCGCGACTGATGTCCCAGGCGCTGCGGAAACTGACGGGTAACGTCAAGCATGCCAACTGCCTGATGATCTTCATCAACCAGATCCGTATGAAAATCGGCGTCATGTTCGGCAGCCCGGAAACCACCACCGGTGGTAACGCCCTGAAATTCTATTCCTCTGTGCGCCTGGATATCCGCCGTATCGGTTCCGTTAAAGACGGCGACGAGGTGGTGGGTAACGAGACCCGCGTGAAAGTGGTCAAGAACAAGGTGTCCCCGCCGTTCAAACAGGCCGAGTTCCAGATCATGTACGGCAAGGGCATTTACCACATGGCGGAAGTCCTGGATATGGGGGTCAAGGAAGGCTTTGTGGATAAATCCGGCGCCTGGTACGCCTACAACGGCGACAAGATCGGCCAGGGCAAGGCGAATGCCTGCAAGTTCCTGGAGGAAAACATGGACATTGCTAACGAGATTGAAGCCAAGGTTCGTGACAAGCTGATGCCCAAGCCGGTCTCGAAGAAAGACGCTGAAGAGGCGCCCGCAGAAGCGAACGGCGAGCTTCTCTAAACCTTCCTCAGCGATGTCAGGGGCGGCAGGTGTAGATCCAGACCTGCCGCACCACCGTTACCTTCGGCTTTCCTTTCAGGTATCAGTCTTCTTTCCAGCTCTCTCCTGAAGTGACCCGGTTCAGCACCGATGTCGACTTCCAGGCGCCTGAGGTAATCTGCCCCTCCAGCCTGTTGCAGCTGGATTCTGATCCACCTTCTGTATTTCATTTGACGATAGAGAGTCTGCAGTTTTTTGCTGTTGGGAAAATGCATTGATTTTTCCTCCTTTGACTGTTCAGTCCATAGTAAGCAGGAGTCTTTGCAGGGTATCCGTTCAGATGGTTTAAATGTTCTCGTAACAGATCTCTTAATTTCGTCTCTGTGCTGCTCAAATAATGATCATCTGTGCTTGCTGTCCGTTCCTCTGGTTTGAGCTGGTATCACAATGAATTCATACTCGGTGAGTATTGGGTTTCTTTGCTCTTCAGATACAGATCAGAGTCGGTATGGAAGCAAAAAAGAGATTATTGATCGTCGCTCATGCGCCTTCCCCGAATACTCTCAAGCTCAGGGAGGCGGCTGAGCAGGGCGCACGCCATGAAGACATCGAAAGCGTCGAAGTCAAGGTAATGGCACCTCTGGATGCGGGGCCTGAAGACATTCTGGCCTGCGACGCTATCATTCTGGGCACCACTGAGAATCTCGGGTATATGAGTGGGGCCCTGAAGGACTTCTTCGACCGCAGCTACTATCCCTGCCTCGAGAAAACCCAGGGGTTGCCCTTTGCCTATTACATTCGGGCGGGCCATGACGGAACGGGCACCAATCGGGCAATTGAAAGCATTACGACGGGTCTGCGCTGGAAGCTGATACAGGAGCCTCTGATCTGCAGGGGGGAGTACCGCGATGAGTTTGAAGATCAGTGTCGCGAGTTAGGGATGTACGTCGCTGCCAGCCTTGACGCGGGGCTGGTGTGAGCCCGCAACCGGATCAGCTGGCAAACCGGTTGTAGAAGCCTTCGATGCGGGAGAGAGCATTGTCGACGGTGCGCGAATAGCCTTTTTTGTCCAGGCAATAGCTGAACTGGACGCTGACGCGATAACCCGCCTGGTAAGGTTGACACTCCACCACCCGGGCGCAAACCCGCGATTCGCTGATGTATTTGCCGTCGAAATCCATGAACAGGCGGGCCCCGGGTTCCACCGGCCTGGGGCAGAGAACGGCCATACCGTAGCGGTTCAGGTCCAGGCAGGTAACCGGCGTTGGTTGCTTGCCCCGACCAAAGAAGCCACGCTCCCGGAGCTGAACCTTCAGGCAGGAGGCGGGGTAACGATCCTTGATTCTGCGTTCGGCGGAATCACTGGTCATACGCTGGCGTCCGTTGCGTGCATTGTATTTATGGTTGGGAGATGAAGTGTAGTTCCGGAACGGCTGGTTGAAAAATGAACGGCTACGGATTTGTGAACTGCCTAACAAATTCCTGCGCGCTGTGCGCAACTCCAGAAATCTTCGTGCCGAACGCGACAGAGCCGACCGCAGAATCTACAATGACCGGCCAATGTGTTAACCGTTACAGGACCAAACCTTGAAGTCACTGTCTCTGCACCAGCTTTACAAAGCCTGTGTTCTGAAAGATCTGCCGTTCAAAACCACCAAGCAACTTGAGCCTCTGGCTGAAATCGTCGGCCAGAACCGCGCCCAGGAAGCTGTGCGTTTTGCCCTGGCGATGCCTCATGGCGGCTACAACGTCTATGCCGTTGGCCGAAATGGCCTGGGTAAGCGCACCATGATGTTGCGTTACCTTGAGCACCATGTGGATACGGATCAGCAGAGCCATGACTGGTGCTATGTGGCCAACTTCGAGGAGCCGCGTATTCCGAAGCTGTTGCAGTTACCTGCAGGAAAAGGCACCCAGCTCAAGCAGGACATGGAAAAGCTGATGAGTCGCCTGGTGAAGGTGATTCCCCAGACGTTTGACAGTGACAGTTTTCTGGAACGCTCGGAGCAGCTAAAGAACGAATACGGCAAAAAGCAGGAAGACGAGCTGGAGAAGGTGGCGGCCCAGGCGCGACGCAAAAAGGTCAGCCTGACGGTCACCACGCCAGGTGGTTACCGGCTGGTGGCCATGAACGGTGACGAACCCCATACCGCAGAATCGTTTCAGGCTCTTACCGAGGAGCAACGGGACAAGTTTGAAGACGCGATAAACAAGCTTGAGAAAAAGCTTCGCCAGGCCCTGCGCAAACTGGCGGACTGGGAGCAAGAGTACGCCGATAAGCAACAGGCGCTGAACCAGGAAACTCTGGAAAGTATCTCGGGCCACCAGATTGATGAGTTGAACGAAAAGTACAAGGATCTGCCGGATGTGGTCGCCTACTTTGAGGCGGTTCGCGCCGACCTGGTGGAGAACCTGGAGATATTCCTCGACGACAATGAAGAACAGGCTGCCATTGCTTACGCCTCACTCGACAAAAAAATGCCGCGCCGTTATCTGGTTAACGTACTTGTGCACCAGAAGACGAACGAGGTGCCCGTGGTGGTGGAAGATAACCCCACCTACCACAACCTGTTCGGCTACGTCGAAAATGTTACCTACAAGGGCACGGTGTTCACGGATTTCTCCCTGATTCGCCCCGGCAGCCTGCACCGGGCCAACGGCGGCTATTTGCTGATGGATGCCATCAAGGTTCTGGAACAGTCCTTCGTGTGGGACGGCCTCAAGCGCGCCCTGCGTTCGAAGTCCATACAGATAAATTCCCTGGAGCGGGAACTGACTTTATCCGGAACCATCTCTATTGAACCGGAATCGGTCCCCCTGGACGTGAAGATCGTTCTGTTTGGTGATCGTGAAACCTGGATGTTGCTGCAGGAATACGATTCCGAGTTTGCCGAACTGTTCAGGGTCACGGCGGATTTCGAGAACGAGATGTACCGCACCGATGACAGCCAGTTGCTCTATGCCAAGTTCATCGCCAGTCTGGTGAGTGAGAAAAAGCTTCTGCATTGTTCTAACAAGGCCGTTGCGCGGGTAATCGAGCATAGTGCCCGGATGGCAGAACATCAGGATCGACTCTCCCTGCACGCCGCGGATATTGCCAACCTGCTGCGGGAATCGGATTTCTGGGCCAGGCAGGCCGGTGCGAGGCTGATCCAGGATCTGCATGTTGAGCGCGCGCTGGAAAGTGCGAAATATCGGAGCAGCCGTATCCGGGATCAGTTCTACGATTCCATCCGTGATGGCACGACGCTCGTAACTACCAGTGGCAAGTGTGTTGGCCAGGTCAATGCGCTGTCGGTGCTGTCCACGGGCGGATTTGAATTCGGCCTTTCCAACCGTGTCACGGCTACCTGCTATTATGGAGATGGCGCGGTGATGGATATAGAGCGTGATGTAAAGCTCGGTGGCAATCTTCATTCCAAGGGCGTGATGATCCTGAGTTCCTGGCTTGCCTCCCATTTTGCGGTCAACGACCCGATGCACCTTTCGGCAAGCCTGACCTTTGAGCAGAATTACGGTGAAGTGGATGGTGACAGTGCATCGTTGGCGGAGCTGTGCGCGCTGATCTCGTCCCTCTCCGGTATTCCGGTGCGACAGGATCTGGCAATCACCGGGTCGGTCAACCAGTTTGGCGAAGTTCAGCCTATCGGCGGCGTGAATGAGAAGGTTGAAGGCTTTTTCACAACCTGCCAGCTTAAGGGCGGGCTGTCTGGCACCCAGGGTGTCATTGTACCAACCACCAATGTGCAGAATCTGATGCTGGACAGCGAGGTGGTAAAGGCAGTGCGCGGAGGCCAGTTTGCTGTATACGCGGTTGCCCGTGTCGAGGAAGCGATAACCCTGCTGCTCGGCAAGCCTGCCGGCAAGGCCGATGAAAAAGGCAGGTACCCGAAGCAGAGCGTTTTTGGCATTATCCAGCAACGACTTGAGAAAATGCGGGAACACGAGCGCCAGGAACATGCTCGTGACGACCATAAAGACCCGTCAATTCACTGACCGGCGATGATAAGAAAACGGACAGGAGAGAACACACCCATGACTGATATCCAGCAAACCGTGTACGTTGTAGAGGACGATGAAGCAGTCCGCGATTCCCTGGAGCTGCTGCTGAAATCCGACGGCAAGCCGGTCAAGACCTATGAGAGTGCAACCGCTTTCCTGAAGGACTATTCCGACAAGATGGCAGGTTGCATCGTGCTGGATATTCGCATGCCCGGCATGGACGGTATGGAACTCCAGAAAAAACTGAATGAAAAACACTCCATCCTGCCGATCATTTTTGTAACCGGGCACGGTGACGTGCCCATGGCCGTGGACGCCATGAAAGAGGGCGCTGTTGACTTTATCCAGAAGCCATACCGTGAGGAGGCGCTGCTGGAGAAAATCGAAGCGGCACTCAAGCAGGATCTGGAGCAGCGCAAGTCTCTGGATGAGAAGCAGGAGATCATCCGTCGTGTTAAAAGCCTGACCCCCCGCGAACACGAAATCATGGACCGGATGATTGCCGGGCAGGCCAACAAGGTCATCGCCATTGAACTGGAGATAAGCCAGCGCACGGTTGAGATTCACCGTTCTCGCGTCATGCACAAGATGGGTACCCACTCCCTCGCACATCTCGTTCGTATGGTCCTGTCCGTAAAGGACCTTATCGACGCAGGGTGATCCCGGCGGCATCATACGGTTACTATTTTAACCGGTCCGACATTTATGACTGAAGCTGTCAGCGAGAACTCGGAGGTGACGGTTCTGCTTGTGGACGATAACCCGCAGAACCTCAAAGTCCTCTATGAGACCCTGAAAGACAAAGGTTACCGGCTGCTCATTGCCAACGAAGGCGAAAAGGCCCTCGACCTTGCCCACCGCCATCAGCCCGAAGTGATTCTCCTTGATATCATGATGCCGGAGATGGACGGCTATGAAGTCTGCGAGCGCCTCAAGGCGGATCCCCAGACGGCGGACTGCGCCGTTGTTTTCCTGTCCGCGCTGGATGATCTTCAGGCGAAGGTGAAAGGCTTCTCCCTGGGAGGCGCCGACTACATCTCCAAGCCCTTCCAGTCCCAGGAAGTGATCGCCCGGGTGAAAACCCACGCCAGCGTGATTCGCCTCGAGAGAGAACTGCAGGCCCGCAATCGCGAGCTACAGAGTGATCAGGCCCGGATTCTCAATTCCATCAGCGAAGGCATCTATGGACTTGATGAGAACGGTATTATCGAATTTGCCAATCCTGCGGCGGCGTCCATTGTCGGCTGTCCGGTGGAGGAGCTGATAGGCCGTAATTTTTTTGAAACCCACTTTGCAACAGCCGGCGACAACCCGGACAGTCTCCCGGTAAAGGCCACCTGTCAGCAGGGCGTCGCCGAGAGCCAGAGGGATATCCGGATGCTGCGGGCCGATGGAACCGGCTTTCCGGCAGAATACCGTTCGACCCCCAAGCTGGACTCTGACGAGCTCCATGGCGCCGTTGTGGTGTTCCGGGATATCAGCGCCGAGTTGGACAACGAAAAGGCGCTGGAAGAGGCCCGGCAACTGGTCCAGGAACAGCGTGATCAGTTGGCCCATACCTCGCGTTTGACCACCATGGGTGAAATGGCTGCCGGCGTGGCCCATGAGGTAAACCAGCCGCTGACCGCCATTACCAACTATGCACGCGTCGCCAAACGGATGATGGCAAAGGACAATGCAGACATGAGTCTGCTTCAGGAGACCCTGGACAAGATCGAGGCACAATCCCACCGGGCCAGTGAAATCATTCGTCGCATCCGTCGATTCATGAAAAAGCCGGCCACGGGCAAGGAAGTGCTGTCCGTGCCTGCGTTGCTGGAAGATACCCGGCAGTTTGCCGAAGTGGATATGCGCAACAACAAGGGCGCTATTGAGCTTTCGGTGCCTGAGGACATGCCAGATGTCCTGGCCGACCCGGTCCAGGTGCAGCAGGTGGCGCTCAACCTGATCCGCAATGCCCTGGAGGCCACCAGCAGTATTGACTCCAGCGCGCCGGTCGAGGTGAGCGCGAGTGTGAAGGGTGATACCTGTGTGCGGATCCAGGTGCGCGACCATGGCATTGGTCTTTCGGAAGATGCGGAAGAGAAGTTGTTCCTGCCGTTCTTTACCACCAAGGACGAGGGGATGGGGATTGGCCTGTCAACGTGCCGCTCCCTCATACAGGCCCAGGGTGGCGACATCGGTTTTGAGCGACCAGAAGATGGCGGCGCCTGCTTCTACTTTACGCTGCCCGTTGCCGGCGCCCAGGGTTCTCCCTGCGCACCGGAAACTGATTCCTCCCACGCCTAGAGCCAGTCGATGCGCCCGGTCAAATGGGGCGCATCGCCTTTGGCGTTCAATACTTGATAGTCCCAGCCTTTTTCTCCAGTTTGCCAGTTCAGTTGGGCCGTGCCTGGCAGAAGCAGGGGTTTCTTGAACTGACAACTGACGCTCAGAGCGCCACCTTTCCAGCCTTCCTGTCGTTCCAGTAGTGCCAGTGCGTGGGCCTTGGTCCACATCCCATGGGCGATTGCCCTCGGAAAACCGAATGCCCTGGCACTCAGGGCGTGCATATGGATCGGATTGGTGTCACCGGATACACGGGCGTATTGCCGGCCAATGGACTCCGGGGCCTTCAGGTTCTCTGTGTTCGGATAACGCTCGAGTTGCGGCGGCGCCTTTTTCCCGGAAGGTTTACTCTCACTATCCGGTTGCCGGAATAGCGTCGTACTAGCTTCCTCCCACACCAGTCTGCCCGCCGAGCGTGCCTCGGTAATCAGATCGAACTCCACTCCCCGGTTACTTTTTACGGTATTGCCGAGGCTCACCTTGAGATCCAGGTTTTCTCCGGTGCCGATCGGTCGGTGCTGGGTGATGGTATTGCGCAGGTGTACCAGGCCAAGCAGCGGGAGGGGAAAGTTTTTCTCTGTCAGCAACTTCAGGTGCAGGGGAAAAGCCAGCACGTGCGGCCAGGTAACCGGCAAGTGACTGCGAGCCTCGAAACCGCACACCCGCTGGTAGCGCTTCAGGTTGTTTCCGGCGGTACTGATACCCAGGAGGCTTGCCGAGAGATCCGGGATACTTATATCCCCATCCGTTTGCTTCTGCCGTGGGAGCAGTGTTCGGCCATACATCGGTAACAAGGCGGGCGGTTTGTTGTGATAAACGAGGGTCTCCGGCATTGGTATTCTCCTTTACAGTCAGGACCATGGATCCCGGCATTGCCTGATCAGAGCTCTTTGTAGCAAAGGGTATGCTTTTTTTTACATTTTGGTACAACTCGGCGTCTGTGGCCTGATATGCTCTAATATAAGACGATTGTCTAACAGGGAGTGGTTCATAGGCCCCTTGAGTCTGACAAACCTCTGGAGTCTGGCAAACCTCGCCAGATCAGGCATTGACCCGGCGTGCCCCGGCGTCTGTCGGGAGGGTCACAGTAGTAAACCAATAAAAAGCGGAATCTTATGCAGGAACTTCGTGACGCGGGAGTGATGTTGCGCCTGATTTATGAGGCGATGAAAAAGAAAGGAATCGATACCGATGCCATCTTCACTCGCCTGGGTGTGGATGAGAATTACGTTTATACCGAGCAGCTTCGAACCCCCCACAGCGCCCAGATGTACTTCTGGCAGGCTGTTGAGGACGTTTCCGGCGATCCTGATGTTGGCCTGCACCTTGGGCAACTGCTGCCAGCATACAAGGGGCAGGTGCTGGAGTATCTTTTTCTGAGCAGCCCAACCTTTGGCGAGGGCCTGCGTCGGGCCCAGAACTATCAGCGTCTGCTGAGTGACGCCGCCAACACCGATTTCTTCATTGAGGGTGATGATGCCTGCATGGTGCTGGATGCGGCGTCTGATGACGTTCGCCGCTTGCGACATTTCAATGAATGTTTCGTGCTGGGGTTGATTACCTTTTTCCGTTCGATCACCGATGGCAACTTCTACCCTTCGCGCATTGAGTTCGAGCATGAACGGGCCGAGGGTCAGGACCATGTGCGCGAGGTGCTTGGATGTGACGTCACCTTTGGTGCGCCGCAGAACCGGCTGTACTTGCCTGCAAAACTGCTGTCCCACGCCTCACCTCATGCTGAGCCGGAGCTGCTGGATCTGCACGAGCGGTTTGCCAGCGAACAGGTGGCCCGGCTTGAGAAAAAGGATATCGTTGGCCAGGTGGAGAGGATCGTGGCCGAGCTTCTGGATAGTGGAGAAGTCACCCTGGACGCCGTGGCAGAACGTCTTGGCATCAAGCCGAGAACCCTGCGCACGCGCCTGACAGAGGCTGAGACCAGCTTCAATCAGGTACTCGCGGATTTCCGCTATCGTCTGGCCCGTCAGCTTCTGGCAACGACCGATGAATCCATTGATGAGATTGTTTACCTTACCGGCTTTTCCGAGCCCAGCACCTTCTATCGGGCCTTCAAACGTTGGTCGGGCATGACGCCGATTGAATACCGCAAAACCGCCCAAGGCAAGGACGCCATGGTCGACGCAATGTAACGGAACGCTTTTTCAGAATATTTTTCAGAAAAAGCGTTGACATAACAGGGCGCCTCTTTATAATGCGCCCTCGTTGTCACAGAGCATCCACACCAGTGATTGCAGGGCCTCCAAGAGGTCAGTCGTGACAAGCCGCACGGAGCGGTAGTTCAGTTGGTTAGAATACCGGCCTGTCACGCCGGGGGTCGCGGGTTCGAGTCCCGTCCGCTCCGCCATTTTTACCCTTCTTTTGCATTTCCCTGCGCTCTCACGCTTGCCGAGTCACTCTTTGTTTTCCAAAACACGTCTGTGTCATCCTGCTGTCATTCAGGCAATCTATCCTGTCCTTGAAAGTTCAAGAACAGGTCGACCGCTATGCTGGATTACGAAGAAGAATTGATTGAAAGCCAGTTTGAGGAATATGAGGACGATGACGGCTGGGATGACGCCATGGAGCTCTGATTTCAGGAATGCCGGATTCGCTTTCGGTGTTCTCCCGGGCTCAGGTTGAACCATCGCCGATAAGCCTTGTGAAAGGCTGCAGGATTGGCAAAACCAAGAAGCCAGGCAATTTCCGCCAGTGATGTCTCTGTTTCCCGAATATAGTCCCGCGCCAGCTGTTTCCGCGTTTCATCCATAAGTTCCCGGAAGCCGGTTCCCTCGGCAGCCAGTTGTCTCTGAAGTGTCCAGGGTGCCACCCCAAGTTTCATGGCGATGGTTTCCAGGCTGGGCGTCTCGCCCCGGAACAGCGGTGTGAGAAGGTTTTTCACCCGGTCTCCCGTCGTCCACCCCCGTTGGATCTGCTGCAGTTCCCGTGCGCACAGCTCTGTGAGCTTTTCATGCATGGCCGGTTGAGCCTGTTGGCTCGCGCTTTCCCAGATGTCCTGCCGCACGGTGAGGCTGTTCTTTGTTGCTCCGAATTGCACCGGGCAGCGGAACCAGCCTTCGAACAGGTCATCCTGCCCGATGGACCGGTATTCGATGGTAACTCTCTCCAGAACATCGTAGCGGCCGGTCACGGTTCGCAGGAACTGGGTCCAGGCGGCGAGAACGGAATCCACTACGAAATAGTTAAAGCCATTGTACGGGCGAATCGAATAAAACTGCGCCTGCCGAAGGTCTGGTCGAACCGTTGGCACGCCGCGGCTGTTGCGGCTGGTCAGTAGGGCGTAGCGAATCAACGTGCTGATCGCTGCCCCGGCAGTGCTAGCGGTTTCTCCGGCGAGCCCGGCAATGCCGGCGTCGACGGGGCGGGATAATGCACCCATTCTCAACCCCAGGGCCGGGTTGCCAGTCTCATGGATGGCAGCGTGCCCCAGGCGCATGAATCTTGGAATGCTGATCCGTGCTTCAGGCGATGTCAGTGTCTGTTGGTCAAGCTGGAAACGGGATGCCAGTTCGGTACTGTTGGCGCCTTCTGCCTCGGCTGCCCTCATCAGCGCAGATACATAGAGGACACTGATGTCTCCCAGTGAGTTACGGCGTTTGGGTGGGGCGTGCGTGGAGTTGCTCATTAAAGTCTTTGTCAGACATGTTGTGCAAGGATAATAAAATGTTATCCTGGGATATTGTCGATGGCAAGGAGCGCGAGTAGTTTAAGGCTCAACAATGAACGGGGCCCTGGCTTTGGGGGAGCCCCGACAAAGATCACGATGAGGAGACCGACTATGACCGCGACCACGACGCCAGGCGTTGCCAAATACCCGAACCTGCTCGAGCCGCTGGATCTTGGTTTTACCAAGCTGCGCAATCGCACCCTGATGGGATCCATGCATACGGGGCTGGAGGAGGCCAAAAATGGCTTCGAACGTCTTGCTGCATTCTATGCCGAGCGTGCCCGCGGTGGCGCTGGTCTGATCGTGACTGGCGGTATTGCCCCGAATGTGGAAGGAGGGGTGTTCCAGCACGCCGCCAAGATGACCACCGAAGAGGAGTCCGACAAGCACCGGATTATCACCGACGCCGTCCATGCAGCCGATGGCAAGATCTGCATGCAGATTCTCCATGCTGGCCGTTATGCCTACTCTCCGGAGCTGGTAGCGCCTTCCGCCATCCAGGCACCGATCAACCCATTCAAGCCCAGGGAGCTGGATGAAGCAGGTATTGAAAAGCAGATCCAGGACTACGCGGATTGCGCCGCACTGGCGCAGCGAGCCGGTTATGATGGCGTTGAGGTCATGGGTTCGGAAGGCTATTTCATCAACCAGTTCATTGTTTCCCACACCAACCACCGCACCGACCGTTGGGGTGGCAGCTACGAAAACCGGATTCGCCTGCCGATCGAAATCGTCCGTCGGGTTCGTGAAAGGGTGGGAGAGAACTTCATCCTGATCTACCGTCTGTCCATGCTGGATCTGATTGAGGACGGCAGCACCTGGGAAGAGGTTGTGCACCTGGCCAAGGAAATCGAGAAGGCGGGTGCGACCATTATCAACACCGGCATCGGCTGGCACGAGGCCCGGGTGCCCACCATTGCCACGTCGGTTCCCCGCGGGGCCTTTACCAAGGTGACGGCGCGCCTGAAAGGGGAGGTGAGCATTCCATTGGTCACCACCAACCGGATCAACATGCCGGACGTGGCCGAAAAGATTCTGGCCGAGGGTGATGCCGATATGGTGTCCATGGCCCGGCCGTTCCTCGCAGATGCCGACCTGGTTCTGAAGGCAGCCGAGGACCGCGCTGATGAGATCAACACCTGTATCGGCTGCAACCAGGCCTGTCTTGATCACACCTTCAGCGGCAAGCTGACATCGTGTCTGGTCAATCCCCGCGCCTGTCACGAAACCGAACTGACCTATGTGAAGACCGCTGCGCCCAAGTCTATCGCGGTCGTGGGTGCCGGCCCTGCCGGGTTGGCGTTTGCCACGGTGGCTGCAGAACGCGGCCATAAGGTGACACTGTTCGATGCCGGCAGTGAGATTGGCGGCCAGTTCAATGTTGCCAAGCTGATACCCGGCAAAGAAGAGTTTTACGAGACCTTGCGTTATTTCCGGGTGATGCTCGACAAGCACCAGGTGGATGTCCGGCTGAACACCCGTGTCAGCGCCGAGGATCTCAAGGCCGGCGGCTTTGATGAGGTGATCCTGGCGACCGGCGTCAAGCCGCGTACTCCTGAAATTGAAGGCATCGATCATCCGAAAGTGATCGGTTATCTGGATGCGCTGCTGGAGCGCAAGCCGGTTGGGCAGAAAGTGGCGGTGATTGGTGCCGGTGGTATCGGCTTCGACGTCTCCGAGTTTATCGTCCACAAGGGTACATCGGCCGCTGTCGACACTGATCACTTCATGCGTGAGTGGGGCGTGGATCTGAGTGTGGAGCACCGGGGCGGTATTCAGGGTGTTGAGCCCGAGGTGCCGGAGCCTGCCCGTGAGGTCTACCTGCTGCAGCGTAAAGCATCGAAGGTGGGCAAGAATCTGGGCAAGACCACCGGATGGATTCACCGTACCTCCCTGAAAAACCGCCAGGTACAGATGGTGCCGGGTGTGACCTACCGCAAGATAGACGATGAGGGATTGCACATAACGGTCACGCCGAAAGGCGCAGAGCAGGGCGAAGACCGTGTGCTGCCTGTGGACACCATCATCGTGTGCGCGGGTCAGGAGCCGCTGCGTGAGCTGCAGAGCGATCTGGAGGCTGCTGGCCTGCCGGTACACCTGATTGGTGGTTCGGATGTGGCTGCAGAACTGGATGCCAAGCGGGCGATCAATCAGGGTAGTCGTCTGGCTGCAGAGCTCTGAGCGTAAACACGATCACAAATCGTTGCAGTTTTTCCCTGTGCAGACACGATTGTCTGGCTAGACTAATAGCTTTGGGTCTGACTGCTTGTCCCTTCTATGCTGCCTCAGGATTGTCGGCATAGCAGGGGCGGCATCACGACAAGATGGAACACCCTTCGGGGTTCTGTCGTGTGGTGTCGAATCGACGATTTGTGGAGAGCGTGCAATGGTGTCTGCCGACCAGGCAACCGATGGGTATTCGGCGGTATTTTTTGTGGAAGGGAACCAGGTGGCCCGCGAGATGCGGGCTACCGAATTCGGGGCCTTCCTGGATGGCTATGTAGGGCTGTCCGATCTCGCCGAAACCGAGGTCAGGGCTGTATTGGTTGAGCTGAGTCCTGACCTAAAGGTGCAGGCCCTGGTTTTCTTCAAAATCTGGTTTGATGAGGAAGGTCGGGCAGACAGTCACTGGAACCTGCCTATCGAAGAGTTGGCCAGAACAGGCGCCAAAGGGCCTGACATGGGTGGCGGTGCAATCCGGCTGGTTTGCCGGAGCCAATGCCCTGACCCCAAGTTCAAGGAGGATCTCTGGGACCCGGACATGACGCCCGGGAACAACCATTTCCAGGCGATCCGTAAAGCGGTTGAAGCCAACAGCCTGAAATTCCGGAAAGTGGAGCCTGTTCAGGAAGAGAATATTCCGGTTCTGAGCGAACAGGCGGAAGATTCCTCTGAGCGGGAGGAGTCGGCTGCGGCGGCGGATCGCTCCCGTCTGGCGCAACTCATCCGGGAACAGCGTCTACGGATCAAGACCCTGCAGAGTGTTCACCGCGATGCCCTCTCGGACATCCAGCGCGAACATCGGCTGGAAATCCAGGGTTTACGCAGTGATATTGCCGATCTCGAGCAGAAGTACGAGCGTCAGCGCCTGAGCAACGAGCAGCTCAAAAAGCGCTTGTCGGAGCGAAACGAACAGTACCTCGCCATGCAGGAGCAGATGGCTGCCGTTGGTGAGGAAAAACAGCGCGAGGATTCAAACGCGAGCGCAGAACTCCTGCTGCTCCGGGAACAGCTGGAGCGGCGCCAGCGGGAGCTGGAACTGAGGGACGAGAAAATCGTTGCCCTCGAGGAGGAGAACCACGAGCTGCGCAATCGGGAGCCGCCGGAAGACTCCATCATGGACCACCTCAAACGCCAGTCCGTGTTTCTGGTGGCCTACCAGCCCGGCGTCGGCCATGTGACGCTGCCTTTCAAAGATATTGATACCTACTTCAGCAATCCTACCGCTTACGCAGCGGAACGCTGCGGTATGAACGAACCTGCCTATCGGGAGTGGCTCGAGCATTACGAGAACCCCGTCTGTGGCCATGAAAACGAGGACGGCAAGCCGTGTGGCGAGCCCATTCTTCGAATCAGCCAGCCGTCGGAGTTCCGTCCGGGTATTGATGACCGGTGCGAGAAACACCAGGCCTGAGGCCGGAACTTTTTCAGTATCGGGGTGACTTTCGTTAAACTGTACGCCAGATTGTCCCCGGGGTAACGGTTTCGTTCGTCCCCACCGCATTCCGACACCACAGGAAACTTCATGGATCAGTTCAGGAACATTGGTGTGATTGGTCGTATGGGCAGCGTGAAAGTGGTCGAGTCACTGCGCCAGCTCAAACAGTACCTGATTACCAACAACTACCACGTCATTCTTGAGGAAGACACCGCCAGCATGTTGCCCGGGCATGGCCTGCAGGTGGCGAGCAAAAAACTGCTGGGCGAGATCTGTGATCTGGTGATCGTGGTCGGCGGTGATGGCAGTCTTCTGGGCGCCGCCCGTGAGCTGGCCAAGTCCAAGATTCCCCTGCTTGGGGTCAATCGTGGCCGTCTGGGCTTTCTGACTGACATATCGCCCTCCGATCTTGAGGAGCGCCTCGGTAAGGTTCTGGAAGGCGAGTACATGGAGGAGACCCGGTTCCTGCTGGATGGCAACGTCGAGCGTAATGGCCAGCCTCTGGGGTTCGGTACCGCCCTGAATGATGTGGTGCTGCATCCGGGTAAATCCACCCGGATGATTGGCTTCGATCTGTTTATTGACGGTCATTTTGTTTACAGCCAGCGTTCGGATGGCCTGATCGTGTCCACGCCGACCGGGTCTACCGCCTACTCGCTCTCCGCTGGCGGCCCTATCATGCATCCCAAGCTCGATGCCATTGTCCTGGTGCCCATGTTTCCCCACACTCTCAGTAGCCGGCCGATCGTTGTCGATGGCAAGAGTGAGATCAAACTGGTGATCGGGGAGACCAATGAAACCTATCCGCAAATCAGCTTTGACGGCCAGATGAACATTGCCTGTGCGCCGGGCGATATCATTCGCATCACCAAAAAGCCGTTCAAGATCCGGTTGATTCACCCCACTGACCACAATTTCTACGCCACCTGCCGTGACAAGCTTGGCTGGGCTAGTGAGATATCAGCGAGTTGATCATGGCTGCAACAAAATCGACCGCAAGTCGCGGTTACGACATCATTGGTGATATTCACGGCTGCGCCCATACCCTGGCCAGATTGCTGGACCAGATGGGCTACCGCAAAGTTAACGGGGTTTATCAGCACCCGCGTCGTCAGGCCATCTTTATCGGCGACATCATTGACCGTGGCCCGCGGATCCGCGAGGCGCTGCACCTTGTGCGGGACATGGTGGAGCATGGTTCGGCGCGCATTGTCATGGGCAATCATGAGTACAATGCCTTGGGCTACTGCACGCGGGCGCGGCCGGGCAGCGGCAAAACCTTCCTGCGTGAGCACAACGCCCGACATAACCGTCTGATCCGGGAAACTCTGGAACAGTTCGAGGCCCATCCATACGAGTGGAATGAGTTTCTCGAGTGGTTCTACACCATACCACTGTTCATCGACGATGAGGATTTCCGTGTTGTACACGCCTGCTGGGACGGCGATCTGATCGAAAAATTCAAACAGGTGCAGGGTGGTGCCTGCATTGATGAGGATTTCCTGCACGCTTCTGCTGCTATTGAGTCCTTTGCCGGGCAGGTTATGGATACCCTTCTGCGCGGAACGGATCTCAGGCTCCCCGAGGGTATGGCCATCACCGGTCGGGACGGCTATGTGCGTGAGTTTTTCCGAACCAAGTTCTGGGCTGACGATCCACACACCTATTCCGATGTTGTCTTTCAGCCAGACCCGCTGCCTCCGGAAGTGGCAAGCCGGGTATTGACCGATGCGGAGCGTAGGCAGCTGATCAGTTATCCCCTGGATGCGCCGCCGGTGTTTGTTGGTCACTACTGGATGGAAGGTGAGCCGGCGCCGCTCAAGCCCAACGTTGCCTGCATTGACTACAGTGCCGTGAAGTATGGCCGGCTGGTGGCCTACCGGATGGATGGCGAGCGGGCACTTTCCCGTGACAAGTTTGTCTGGGTAGATGTGGAAAGGCCGGAACAACCGGACTATCCCACCAGCGAAGACAGTGTCGCGCGCTAAACCATGCGTTTCGGCTGAACCAATCCCGGAGGCGGAGTAAGCGGTGTACCGAGTCAAGCAGTTGGATACCACGGTGAACCTGGCTGGCTTCAGTCGTTGGCTGAGCGGCCAGGGTGTGGCGCACCGGATCACGGAAGAGGGAGGATTCCAGGTGCTCTGGCTGGAAGACCCTGCCCACGCTGAACCCGTGCTTTCCGCCCTGGACCGCTTCATGGCGGAGCCCGAAATCAGGCAAGCTGTGGACCGCCAGAATCGGTCGCCGGTGTTTGTTGGCGGGCGCTGGCAGCCTTCACCGAGGCACGCGCCGCTGGTCCTCGGGATCATTGTCTTTGCCGTGGCCATGGTCTGGCTCACTGCCATGGGTCAGAATGAACTGGCGGCCAGCCTGATGATGATTGACCCCCGGGATTATGATTGGAGTACGTTGGCCGGTCGCATCGACGCGTTAACCGCGACCCTGGCCAGTGGCCAGATCTGGCGACTGCTCACGCCGGATTTTCTGCACTTTAGTTGGACCCATATCATTTTCAACTCCGTGATGCTCTGGTTTCTTGGCAGCCAGATTGAATGGTTCGACGGTCGGGCCAGATTGATCACCCTGTTTGTGATCACGAGCCTGATCTCCAACGGCTTGCAGTATTTCGTGTCCGGACCTCTTTTCGGTGGGCTATCGGGGGTTGTTTATGGGATTCTGGGCTACTGCTGGCTCAGCCAGCGAACGGCACCGCGGTTCCAGTTTCCGCCGGCGCTGGTTACCTTTGCGGTTGCATGGATGGTGATCGGGTTTACGCCGCTCCCGGAAATCATCGGGCTCGGGCGTATGGCAAATGAAGCGCACCTGGGGGGATTTATTGCCGGACTGGCCCTTGCGGTGGTTTTGCCCGTAAGAAGCAGAAGGGGCGCATAAAAAAGCCCCGCCAGAGGCGGGGCGTTAAAAGAGCTTTTAGCTCCTGATGAGAGAGACCAAATGATACGACCGTCGTCATTTGGTGAGGAAATGATAATCGTTATCGTTTGATTCTGTCAAACGATTCCGCCACATTTTTAATGAACGTTTTTTCAGGAGAGCGGGATGACTTACGAAGAACTGATCGAGCGACTGGATCCGAATGTTTACCGGAGTCTCCGGCAGTCCATTGAGCTCGGAAAATGGCCCGATGGCCGCAAGCTGACGCCCGAGCAGCGTGAAATCAGCCTGGAAGCAGTGATTTACTACGAGAATCTGCACAACATCCCGGAAGAGGAACGCACCGGCTATCTCGACCGGGGCAGCAAGGCGGGAACTGCCTGTGATCCATCGGTTCGGCGGACCCAGGGCAACGGCGACGTTGATCCCGACCAGTTTGTTGAGGTCAAGTCTTGAGCGAGCTGATTGATGTTACGGGCCGGCTGCGCAAAATGCCGGTGGAGGCGGGGGAACCAGTGGCGTACTCCATTGCCGTGGGCGACACTCGCATTCCCCTGAATGATCTGATCGGGCGGCCGTTGCGCCTGGATTTCGATGGCGTGATCCGGTGCATTCACTGCGACCGGAAGACCAACAAAAGCTTCAATCAGGGCTTTTGTTACCCCTGCTTCCGCAAACTGGCGGCTTGTGACAGTTGCATCATGAGTCCGGAGAAGTGCCACTATCACCTTGGCACCTGCCGAGAGCCGGAGTGGGGCGAAACCCACTGCATGGTGGAGCATGTGGTGTATCTGGCCAATTCGTCCGGCCTGAAGGTAGGCATTACCCGGGCGTCCCAGGTGCCAACCCGATGGATTGATCAGGGCGCGGTGGACGCCATACCGATGGTTCGTGTTGCATCGCGGTACATTGCCGGTCTGGTCGAGGTTGCCTGCAAAGCACACGTGGCCGACCGGACGAACTGGCGGGCCATGCTCAAGGGCGATGTTCCCGAGCTGGATCTGGCGCAGGAGCGCCAACGAATGCTTGGACTGATCGCCGCCGATCTTGATGCGCTCCGGCAGACCCACGGTGAGGATTCTATCCGGGAAGTAGACGAAGAGGGCCTTGGTCTGAGCTATCCCGTCCAGATCTGGCCAGAAAAGATCAAAACCCATAACCTCGACAAAACGCCGGAGGTAGAGGGCGTTCTTGAGGGCATCAAAGGGCAGTACCTTATTCTGGATACCGGTGTGATTAACATTCGAAAATTCACCGGTTATGAAGTCCGGTTCCGGGTTTTGGAACGCTGACAGCGCCTCGCCCGGCCAATCTTTTCACGTCTGTGGGCTATGAATGCTGCGTCCGCAGGCCGCGAACTCTGGAGAAATGCAATGCGTACCAGCCAGCCACAGACCATTTATTTGAGCGATTACAAGGTACCTGCGTATCTGGTCGACACTGTCGACCTGAGGTTCGAGCTGTTTGAGGACGGGGCGCGAGTGCACAGTACGCTTGAGCTTCGCCGTAACCCTGATTCTGATGAGGTGTCGGCACCCCTGGAGCTTGATGGCGACAGCCTGACGCTGGAATCCGTCGCCCTGGATGGTGCCCAGCTCGCAGCGGGTGATTATGAAGACCGCGGAGATCAGCTTGTGGTTCGTTCGGTACCGGAACAGTTCACGCTGACTGTGGTGACCTGGATAGAGCCCCAGAACAACACTCGTCTGGAAGGCCTGTATAAATCATCGGGTATGTTCTGCACCCAGTGCGAGGCTGAAGGATTTCGCTGCATTACGTTTTTCCCGGACCGTCCGGACGTGATGGCACGTTTCCGTACCCGCATCGAAGCCAACAAGGACGCCTACCCGGTGCTCCTCTCCAATGGCAACGATGTGGAAAGAGGCGAGCTGGAAAACGGCCGGCATTATGTCACCTGGGAAGACCCGTTCCCGAAACCTTGCTATCTCTTTGCCCTGGTGGCCGGAGACCTGGTCGAGAAGCAGGATACCTTCACGACGTGTTCAGGTCGTGGCATTGACCTGCGCATGTACGTGGAGCCTCGCAACGCCGAGAAGTGCGATCACGCCATGGATTCCCTGAAGCGTTCCATGCGCTGGGATGAAGAAGTCTATGGCCGCGAGTACGACCTCGATATCTTCATGATCGTGGCGGTGGACGACTTCAACATGGGCGCCATGGAGAACAAGGGGCTCAACATCTTCAACTCCTCCTGCGTGCTGGCCAGCCAGGAAACCGCCACGGACCTGGCGTTCCAGCGTATTGAGGCGATCGTTGCCCACGAGTATTTCCACAACTGGTCGGGGAACCGCGTTACCTGCCGCGATTGGTTCCAGCTCAGCCTGAAAGAAGGTTTCACGGTATTCCGGGACTCCCAGTTCTCGGCGGATATGGGTTCCCCAACCGTGAAGCGGATTGAAGATGTGACCCTGCTGCGTACGGCCCAGTTTGCGGAAGACGGTGGCCCCATGGCGCACCCGGTGCGGCCTGCGTCTTATATGGAAATCTCCAACTTCTACACCCTGACCATTTATGAGAAAGGTGCAGAAGTGGTGCGCATGATTCACACCCTTCTGGGGCCGGACCTGTTCCGCAAGGGCAGCGATCTGTATTTTGAGCGCCATGACGGCCAGGCGGTCACTACCGATGATTTTGTCAAAGCGATGGAGGACGCCTCGGGTCGTGATCTGCGCCAGTTCCGGCTCTGGTACGAGCAGGCCGGCACGCCGGTTCTGAATGTCTCGGACGACTATGACGCCGATAAAGGGGTGTATCGCCTTAACATCGAACAGAGTATTCCGGATACTCCGGGACAGACCAACAAAAAGCCGCAACACATACCGTTTGCGTTGGGCCTGCTGGGGCAGGACGGACAGCCTCTGCCGTCACAGCTTGAGGCGGATGAGGGAGATGCCCCGACGGAGCGGGTACTCGAGTTGACCGAAGCGACCCATTCGTTTGAATTTCATGGCATCGAATCCAGGCCTGTCCCGTCACTGTTGCGGCATTTCTCCGCACCGGTTCGGGTTCGCTATTCCTGGAGTCGCGAACAGTTGCTCTTCCTGATGAGCTACGATCCGGATGGATTCAATCGCTGGGATGCGGGCCAGAGACTGGCTGTGGATGTCATCCAGTCGCTGGTTGGCGCGCCTGACGATGCGGAAATTGAACCCAGACTGGTCGAAGCCTATCGCAAGCTGATTTCCGACACTGAGTTGGATCAGGCCCTGGTGGCCAAGATGCTGCAACTTCCCTCCGAGGCCTACCTGATTGAACTGGCCGATAACGCCGACGTGCCAGCCATTCACCGCGCCCGCGACGCGGTACTTCGCCATCTGGCGGGCGCCCTGAAAGCCGAACTCATCGCGTGCTACCAGCGCCATCAGGACGGCGGTCCTTACGAGGTGACACCGGAAGCCATTGCCCGTCGTAGCCTGCGCAACACTGCGCTGGCCTGGTTGCTGATGATTGACGACCAGGAGGGCCGGGAGCTGGCGGTGAGTCAGTTGAACGCCGCCGACAATATGACCGATCGGATGGGCGCTTTGCGGGCGCTTGTGAATTCAGGCTTCGAGTCTGACCGCCAGCAGGCGCTGGATGAATTCTACGATCGCTTCAAGGATGATCCCCAGGTTGTTGAACAGTGGTTCTCTGTGCAGGCGGCCAGCGACCAGGCCGGTCAGCTTCCGGACATCCAGAGACTTCTGGAGCACCCGGCCTTCGACTGGAAAAATCCCAACAAGATTCGCTCTGTGGTGGGCGCGTTTGCCGGTCAGAACCTGGCTGCTTTCCACAATCCTGACGGTTCTGGTTACGAGTTCCTGGCGGATCAGGTCTGTCGCCTGGACGACAGTAACCCCCAGATTGCCGCGCGTCTGGTGACGCCGCTGACCCGGTGGAGAAAGTTTGCGCCGTCGTACAGTGCCCGGATGAAGTCCGCCCTTGAGCGGATTCGTGACAAGTCGGGATTGTCCAGGGATGTCTATGAGGTGGTGCACAAGAGCCTTGCCGATTGAAGTCAGATACAAAATCGCACTTTCGGTCGATAGACTTTAGTCTGGGATCGGGTAATCTGGAGTAAGGTCTGTAATTCCATCAGACGACAATAAAAAAGCCTCCGCAGAGGCTTCCAGACGCACTTAAGGTTTCACAATGATGTATAACAAAAATGCGATTCTCGGCAGCCTGCTGGCTCTCTCCGTGGCATCAGCGCCTGCGTGGGCGGCGGTTTCCGCCAGTGAAGCGGCCCGTCTGGGCCAGGAGTTGACACCCTTTGGCTCACCCAAGGCCGGCAACAGTGCCGGTACTATCCCGGCCTGGACCGGTGGGCTGACAGAACCGCCTCCCGGCTATGAGGGCAGCGGACAGCACCACATCAATCCGTTCCCGGATGATGAAGTCCTGTTTACCATCACGCCCGCCAACATGGATCAGTATGAGGAATACCTTACTGACGGTGTGAAGGCGATGCTGGAAACCTACCCCACCACATTCCGGGTACCCGTTTATCAGACTCGTCGTACCCATGCCGTTCCCGACTGGGTGGCTGAGAATACCCGTGAAAACGCGGTAAACGCAGAGATTGTGGGTCAGGGCGAAGGCCTGGATGGCGCATTTGGGGGCTACCCTTTCCCAATCCTGCACGGAAATGACGAGCAGAAGGCCTGGCAGGCGGTCTGGAACCATCTGACCCGCTGGCGCGGGGTTAATGTAACCCGTCGTTCCAGTGAGGTGGCGGTTCAGACCAACGGCGACTACTCGCTGGTGACCTCTCAGCAGGAAGCCTTCTTCAACTACTACAATCCGGAAGGCGGTGAAGAAGATCTGGACAACGTGATCTTCTACTACCTGTCGTTTACCCAGTCACCACCCCGACTGGCCGGTGGTGCGATTCTGATTCACGAGACCCTGAACCAGATTATCAATCCCCGGAACGGCTGGGGTTACAACGCCGGCCAGCGTCGAGTGCGCAGGGCACCGAACCTGGGTTACGATTCCCCGATTGCAGCGGCCGATAACCTGCGTACGGCAGACGACACCGATATCTTTAACGGGGCTCTGGACCGCTACAACTGGAATTACGAAGGCAAGCGGGAAATCTACATCCCCTACAACAATTACCGCATCGGTGAAAAAGGTCTTCCGTACGAGGAAATTCTGGGAATCTCCCACTTGAATCCGGACCTCACCCGCTGGGAACTCCATCGCGTTCACGTGGTTGAAGCCACGCTGAAAGATGGTGAACGCCATATTTACGGCAAGCGCCGGTTCTACATTGACGAGGACAGCTGGAATACGGTTCTGCTTGACCAGTACGACGGCCGTGGCGAACTCTGGCGTGTAACCATGGGGCTGCCTAAAAATTATTATGAACTTCCGGGTGTGTGGACGGTTCTTGACGTCTATCATGACCTTCAGGCCCGTCGTTATCATGTGCTCGGTCTGGACACAGAAGAGGCTAACACCCGCGTGTTCACCGACGAGGTCCCCAATACGCGCTACTTCTCGCCGGCGTCACTGCGCCGCAGGAGTGTTCGCTAGCGCACTGTTGGTCGAGGGATGCGTCCCCGCCCACAGGAAGTGGCGACCCGACATACCGGCAACCGCAGGGTTGCCGGTATGTTTACAGTTATTCCCGGCTTTGCCGGTCAGAGACACAGTTCAATACAACATAATAGGCAATCTGAATGGCTAAAAGGTTGATGTGCAAGACTCTGGGCGCTGCCTGCCTTGGACTTTCCATGGTCTGGTCTGCCCCTGCAGCGTTTGCGCTTGCAGATATCATCGAAACCCCGGCCCGGCTAACGGATCTGGCCCCGGAGAATCTTCTAACCGATGCGACCCGGGTTGGTGATCGTATTGTGGCCGTCGGAGAACGCGGGCATATCATCTACTCGGATGACGAGGGGAAAACCTGGGTTCAGGGTGAAGTTCCTGTTTCTGTGACCCTTACAGCGATTGATTTCGGTACCGACACCCATGGCTGGGCAGTGGGGCACAGTGGCGTGGTTCTCAAAACCACTGACGCCGGAGCCACCTGGAGCCTTCAGATCGACGGGATCCGGGCCATGGAGCTGGCCATCGAGAGCCGCGAAGAACAGATTGTTGCCATGCAGGAGCGCATCGAAGAAGCGCCTGAGGAAGAAAAAGAAGACCTCGAGTGGGCACTGGACGATCTTTACTTTGCCCTTGAGAACATTCAGGCGGACATGGATATCGGTCCGGTCAACCCGCTGCTGGACGTCTGGTTCGAAAACGAGAACCGCGGTTTTGTGGTGGGAGCCTACGGCATGTTCCTGCGTACGATGGACGGCGGTGAAACCTGGAAAGACTGGGCGCCAAGAATTGATAACCGGCAGAACTTCCACCTGAATGGCATTACCCGGATTACGGGTGGAGCCCTTGTGGTTGTGGGTGAGGCCGGTCAGATACACGTCTCTGTGGACGGTGGTGAGACCTTTGAGCGCCGCGAGGCACCCTATGAAGGCTCCCTGTTCGGTGTTATTGGCACAGGTCAGGTGAACGAGATTCTCGCGTTTGGCCTCCGGGGCAACATGCTGTTCTCTTCCGATCTGGGCAAGAGCTGGCGGATGGTCCCGAATTCTGCCGGGGCGACCCTCAACAGCGGCGTCGTTGCTGAAGATGGCCGCATTACCCTCGTGGGTAACGGTGGCGCGGTGCTGATGAGTACCAATGGCGCAGAAACCTTTCGAGAGCATTTCCGCAGTGATCGGGAGGGCGTCATGAGTGCCGTGCCTATTTCAGGAACAGACCTGCTGATTGTCGGCGAAGGTGGCGCGAAAATTACAGACGCCCGTGGAAGAAACCTTCAATAACGCCCTGATGTGGCAACAACCGAACGAACAATAGAGGGGCTTTTGAATGTCCAACCCTAAGCATGACAAGGGCGAGCACTACCTGACCACGCCCAAGGCGGAACCCTTTCTCGAAAGGCTGCTCTTCAATAACCGGCCGATCATTCTTATCTTTTTTGCCGTATTGACGCTGTTTCTTGGTTACAACGCCGTCAAGATCCAGCCTGATGCCAGTTTCGAGAGGATGATTCCTCTTGAGCATCCCTATATCGTGAACATGCTCGAGCACCGGGATGACCTGGAAAACCTGGGTAACTTTGTCCGTATCGCCGTCGAGGCAAAAGAGGGCGATATTTTCACCCAGGAGTACATGGAGACCCTGAAGCAGATTACTGACGAGGTCTTCTACCTCAATGGTGTGGATCGTTCCGGTCTCAAATCCCTGTGGACGTCGAACGTGCGCTGGGTGGAGGTTACTGAACAGGGTTTCCAGGGCGGTACGGTTATACCGGACGGTTACGACGGCTCCCGGGACAGCCTTGAGCAGCTCCGTCAGAATGTTCTGCGTTCAAACGAAGTTGGTCGCCTGATTTCCGACAACTTCAAGTCAACGATCGTTTACGCGCCACTGTACGAGAAAAATCCGGAAACCGGTGAGGCCCTGGATTACGGCGAATTTTCCCGTCAGCTCGAGGAAAAAATCCGGGAAAAGTACGAAGAGCAGAACCCGAACATCCAGATTCACATTGTCGGTTTCGCCAAGAAGGTTGGTGATCTGATTGAAGGCATCGGATCCATTGCATGGTTCGCCGGCATTACCATCCTGCTGACCACGCTTTTGTTGTTCTGGTACTCCCGGGCCATTGCCGGGACCCTGGTTCCGGTCTTTACCTCGATTATTGCCGTTTTCCTGCAGTTGGGGACCCTTCGGTTGCTGGGGTATGGTCTTGACCCTTACTCCGTTCTGGTGCCCTTCCTCGTGTTCGCGATCGGTATCAGTCACGGTGTTCAGATTGTCAACGCCATGGCCGTTGAAGCTGCCAAGGGCTTCGATGCGGTGACTGCCGCGCGTCTTGCTTTCCGGGCCCTTTACATACCTGGCATGTTGGCACTGATCTCAGACGCCTTTGGCTTCCTGACCCTGTTCTTTATTGAGATCGACGTTATCCGGGACCTTGCGATTGCCGCGGGTATTGGTGTGGCGTATGTCATCCTCACCAACCTGGTTCTGCATGTGTTGATCATGTCCTACGTTGGTATCTCCAAGGGCGGTATCCGCCACGTACAGAACCACGGTGAAAAGCAGGATCGAAAGTGGCGCGCGATGTCTTACTTCTCGCATCCGGGCGTGGCGCCCATCTCCCTGCTGATTGCTGTCATTGGTCTTGGCCTGGGTCTCTACTACAAGCAGGATCTCAAAATCGGTGACCTTGACCAGGGCGCGCCGGAGCTCCGCGCGGATTCCCGGTACAACAAGGATAACGCCTACATCATCGATAACTATTCCACCAGTGCGGATGTCTTGGTTGTGATGGTTAAAACGCCGGAAGAGCAGTGCACCCAGTATAATGTGCTGCGGGCCATGGACACCCTGCAATGGGAGCTTCAGAACACGCCGGGCGTGCAGTCCTCGGCATCCCTTGCAGATGTCTCCAAGATGGTCACCAAGGCTCTGAACGAAGGTAACTGGAAGTGGTACGAGATCTCCCGCAACCAGACCATCATCAATGCCTCCATTCGCGAAGCGCCTGCCGGTCTGATCAATACCGACTGTAGCCTGACCCCGGTTCTGGTATTCCTTGAGGATCACAAGGCAGAGACCCTGGAAACCGTTGTTGAGCGCGTCGAACAGTTTGCCGAGAAGAACAGCAACGAGGAGCACCGGTTCCTGCTGGCGGCCGGTAATGCCGGTGTCGAGGCTGCGACCAATGAGGTTATCTCCGGCGCCAAGGACAAGATGCTGATTCTCGTCTACAGCGTGGTGAGTTTGCTGTGCTTCGTGACCTTCCGCTCGGTCCGCGCGGTACTGTGTATCGTGATACCTCTGGGACTGACGTCGATCCTCTGCGAGGCGATCATGGCGGTGTCCGGCATTGGTATCAAAGTGGCAACCCTGCCGGTTATTGCCCTGGGTGTTGGTATAGGTGTCGACTACGGCATCTACATCTACAGCAAGCTGGAGAAATACCTGCTTGAGGGCAAAACACTCCAGGAGGCCTACTACGAGACGCTGCGCTCCACTGGTAAGGCGGTGATGTTTACCGGCGTGACGCTGGGCCTGGGTGTTGTCACCTGGATCTTCTCGCCGATCAAGTTCCAGGCCGACATGGGCTTCCTGCTGTTCTTCATGTTCCTGTGGAATATGGTGGGAGCCATCTGGCTGTTGCCGGCTCTGGCCCGGTTCCTGCTGCGGCCGGACCAGATGCTCGCCAAGGCCCGAGCTGCGAAATAACATTCGCAATTATCTGCAAAAAAGCCCGCATCGCGGGCTTTTTTGTTGTCTGCTCAACCGTTTAGCGAGCTAATCCATGCTTTATTTATGGTGTGAAGTGGTCTATGTTTTACGGTGTTCGTACCATTTGCCCGCCCACGAGGCGGGCGCTTCATTACAATGAACAGAAAAAAGGAAGAACTCACATGACACTGAAACTGAAAGCCTCCGCATTTGCTGTCGCTGCCGCAGTCAGCCTGGGTGCTGCTTCCACCTCCGTTTCCGCGCAGGAGCAGCGCTTTGTGACTATCGGCACCGGTGGTGTAACCGGTGTTTATTATCCGGCCGGCGGTGCGATCTGTCGTCTGGTGAACATGGACCGTAAAGAACATGGTATCCGCTGCTCCGTTGAGAGCACCGGTGGCTCCGTCTACAACCTGAACGCTATCCGCCAGGGCGAGCTCGATCTGGCCGTGGCCCAGTCCGACTGGCAATATCATGCCTACAACGGCACCAGCCAATTCAAGGACGATGGCGCCAACAAGGACCTTCGCGCGGTATTTTCCCTGCATCCAGAGCCGTTCACCGTTGTTGCCAGCAAGGGTTCAGGCATCAAGACCTTTGAAGACCTGGAAGGCAAGCGGGTTTCCGTTGGTAACCCGGGTTCTGGCCAGCGGGCCACTGCCGAGGTTCTGATGGAAGAAATGGGTTGGGGCATGGACAAGTTTGCCCTCGCCGCTGAGATCAAGGCCGCCGAGCAGTCACAGGCCCTGTGCGACGGCAACATCGACGCTTTCTTCTACACCGTCGGGCACCCCTCAGGCGCCATCAAGGAAGCCACTACTTCCTGTGACAGCGTGATTGTCAACGTTGATAACGAGGCGACCCAGACACTGATCGAAGAGAATCCGTATTACCGCAAAGCGGTCATCCCGGGTGGTATGTACCGTGGCTCTGACGAAGACACCACTACCTTCGGTGTGGCGGCAACCTTTGTTTCTTCCACCGATGTACCGGAAGATGTGGTTTATGCCGTGGTCAAGGCGGTGTTCGAAAACTTCGACAGCTTCAAGCGTCTGCACCCTGCCTTCGCCAATCTGAACAAGGAAGAGATGGTCTCTGATGCCCTGAGTGCGCCGCTGCACCCGGGTGCTGCCAAGTACTACAAGGAAGCCGGTCTGATCGACTGATCTGACCTGAAACCGGACCGGCGGGCCCAGGCCCGCCGGGTTTCCCTTCAGAGAACAACCTTTCACGCTACAGGAAGAACTTATGGCAACGAGCGATCCGTCGAACGGAGGTAGCGCTGGCGGCGGCAATGTAGAAGAAATCCTGCAGACCGAAACCGGGGGCAGGGCGGCGACCGGTTACGCGGCCGTTATTCTGTTCATCGTTCCCCTTGTGTGGTCGCTGTTCCAGCTCTGGATTGCGTCACCGCTCCCGTTTATTCTGGATTTCGGCATTTTCAATTCGACGGAAGCCCGTTCGATTCACCTGGCGTTCGCCGTTTTCCTGGCCTTCGCGTCTTTTCCGATGATCCGTGGTCGTCATGTTAACGCGGTCCCGATTTACGACTGGATCCTCGCCGTTGTGGCGGCGTTTTGTGCCTCTTATCTATACGTTTTTTATGAAGAGCTTTCGACGCGTCCCGGTGCGCCGATCACCCAGGATCTTTGGGTTGCGCTGATCGGTCTGGTGCTGCTGCTGGAAGCTACCCGGCGTTCACTTGGTCTGCCATTGACCATCGTGGCCGCGGTATTCATAACCTACTCTATTGCCGGCCCCTACATGCCGGATGTGATTGCCCACAAGGGCGTCAGTCTTAGCAAGCTGGCTTCCCATCAATGGCTGGGTACGGAAGGCGTGTTTGGTGTGGCGCTCGGGGTGTCCACCAGTTTTGTCTTTCTGTTTGTTCTGTTCGGCGCACTGCTGGAGAGGGCCGGTGCCGGCAACTATTTCATCAAGGTGGCCTACGCCATGCTTGGTCACATGCGGGGCGGCCCGGCCAAGGCTGCGGTTGTGTCCAGTGGCCTGAGTGGTGTGATCTCTGGTTCCTCCATCGCCAATGTGGTGACTACCGGGACCTTCACCATTCCGTTGATGAAGCGGGTGGGTTTTCCAGCCACCAAGGCTGGCGCCGTCGAAGTGGCTGCTTCAACGAACGGTCAGCTGACGCCGCCCATCATGGGCGCAGCCGCGTTCCTGATGGTTGAGTATGTGGGTATCTCTTACCTTGAGGTCATCAAGCACGCGATCCTGCCGGCGATGATTTCCTACGTCGCCCTCATCTACATCGTGCACCTCGAAGCTTGCAAGCTGAACATGCAGGGCATCGAGCGGTTGAACAAGCCCACCATGGCGCAGCGGATGCTGAACTGGGTGGTGATGCTGCTGGGCCTGATCATACTCACTCTGGTGGTGTACTACGGCATAGGCTGGATGAAGACATTGCTCGGCGAGGCAGCCATCTGGGTGCTGGCGCCGCTGTTGGTAGCCGTCTATGTCGCCCTGGTAGGTTACGCGACGCGTTTCCCTGAGCTGGAAGAGGACGACCCGAACAAGGACATGGGCGAGCTGCCTCCGGTCGGGCCAACCGTGAAAACCGGCCTGTATTTCCTGCTGCCGGTGGTGGTCCTGGTGTGGTGCCTGACTGTTGAGCGCTTTTCACCCCAGCTTTCCGCGTTCTGGGCTACCGTGTTCATGATCTTCATTGTGATCACCCAGCGGCCGCTGAAAGCCTTTTTCCGCAAGCGTGGCGACTTCGCCCGCCTGACCAAAGACGGCTTTTTCGATCTGGCCCATTCGCTGGCCACCGGCGCTCGCAACATGGTCGGTATTGGCGTGGCGACCGCCACCGCAGGGATTGTGGTGGGCACCGTCACCCTGACGGGTATTGGCCTCGTAATGACGGCCTTCGTGGAGTTCCTGTCTGGCGGCAATCTGCTGCTCATGCTCATTTTCACCGCCATTATCAGTCTGATTCTCGGTATGGGGCTGCCAACTACCGCGAACTACATTGTTGTCTCCACTTTGATGGCGCCGGTGATTGTCACCCTTGGTGCCCAGAACGGACTGATCGTACCGCTGATTGCGGTGCACCTGTTCGTGTTCTACTTCGGCATCCTCGCGGATGATACGCCACCGGTGGGTCTTGCCGCCTACGCGGCGGCGGCCATTTCGGGTGCCGACCCGATACGGACCGGTGTGCAGGGTTTTACCTACGATATTCGAACCGCAATCCTGCCGTTCATGTTTATCTTCAACACCCAGTTGTTGCTGATCGGCCTGACGGGGTGGTTTGACCTGCTGGTGACCATCTTCAGTGCGGTCACGGCCATGCTGGTATTCTCGGCCGCTACCCAGGGCTACTGGTTTACCAAGAGCTATAAATGGGAAACAGTGTTGCTGCTGCTCATCACCTTCACCATGTTCCGTCCAGGTTTCTGGTGGGACATGGTTTACCCGCCGACTGAAGACCAGCCGGGTGCACAGGTCATGGAGTATGTCGAAGAGGTTCCGGCGGGCCAGCCGATCATCCTCAAGGCATCTGGCATGAATATCGATGGCGATGAGGTGAGCACCTATGTGCGGCTGCCGATTCCCGCAGGCGAGACACCTGAGCAGAGACTGATGGAGGCAGGCCTGGAGCTGAGCCCTGACGGCGACAAAATGGCGGTGGACTTTGTCGGGTTTGGCAGCCCGGCGGAAGAGGTCGGTATCCAGTTTGGCTGGACCATCGATGCCGTGCAGGTTCAGCTTTCGCGACCGCCGAAGGAGCTGATGTTCATTCCGGCCCTGGCGCTTCTGGGTCTTCTGGCCTATGGCCAGCTCCGGCGACGGGCCCGCGAAGAGGCAGCCGGCCAGGCGGCCTGACAGAGCCCTGGATGCGAGAAACCCGGCATTAACCTGCCGGGTTTTTTTCTGTTAGACTTCGCCTCGAATCGGCCCGCGGTTTGTATCGCGTCGCGCCGTCACCATGTGGTCTCTGGTATAGATCACCGCTGAGTAACCAACAGGAGCTTTTCATGCCCGTCGTAACCCTGCCCGATGGCAGCCATCGCAGTTTTGCCGAACCCGTAACCGTTCATGACGTTGCCGCCGATATTGGCGCTGGCCTTGCCAAAGCCGCCCTTGCCGGAAAGGTGGATGGTCAGCTCGTGGACACCAGCTATCGCATCGAGAATGATGCCGACCTCGCCATTGTCACAGAACGTGACGAGGAGGGCGTTGATATCATTCGCCATTCCACGGCGCACTTGATGGCCATGGCTGTCCAGGAACTGTTTCCAGGAGCCCAGGTTACCATCGGCCCGGTGATCGACAACGGCTTCTACTACGACTTCAAGTACGACCGCCCGTTCACCAATGAGGACCTGGCGCGGATCGAGAAGCGTATGGAAGAGCTCGCCAAGCAGGACCTTCCGGTTTCGCGCTCCATCATGTCCCGTGATGAGGCGATCAAGCTCTTTGAAGATATGGGCGAAGAGTACAAGGTCCGTATCATCCAGGACATTCCGGGCGACGAAGACCTTTCTTTCTACAGTCAGGGCGACTTTATCGACCTGTGCCGCGGTCCCCACGTGCCAAGCACCGGCAAACTGAAAGCCTTCAAACTGACCAAGGTGGCCGGCGCCTACTGGCGGGGCGACACCAGTAATGAGCAGCTTCAGCGCGTTTACGGAACCGCCTGGGGCAACAAGAAAGATCTGAAGGCCTACCTGCACCGTCTGGAAGAAGCAGAGAAGCGAGATCACCGCAAGGTTGGCAAGAAGCTTGGCCTGTTCCATATGCAGGAAGAGGCGCCGGGCATGGTGTTCTGGCATCCCGATGGCTGGTCGCTATACCAGGAAGTCGAACAATACATGCGCCGCAAGCAGCAGGAGCATGGCTACAAGGAAATCAAGACGCCACAGGTGGTGTCGCGAACCCTGTGGGAGAAGTCAGGGCACTGGGACAAGTTCAAGGACGACATGTTCACCACCGAGTCGGAAAAACACGACTACGCCATCAAGCCCATGAACTGTCCGTGCCACGTTCAGGTCTTCAACCAGGGGCTGAAAAGCTACAAGGACCTTCCGCTGAGGCTGGCAGAATTCGGTTCCTGCCATCGGAACGAGGCTTCCGGAGCGTTGCATGGACTCATGCGGGTTCGGGGCTTTACCCAGGACGACGCCCATATCTTCTGTGAAGAAGACGCTATCCAGCAGGAAGTGTCGGCCTTTATCGAAATGCTGCACGAAATCTACACGGACTTCGGGTTCACTGAAATCCTTTACAAGCTCTCAACCCGTCCGGAAAAGCGGGTTGGCTCCGATGAAGTCTGGGACAAGGCGGAAGCCGCCCTGGAAGAGGCGCTGAATCGTGAGGGCGTAGACTGGGAACTGCTGCCGGGCGAAGGGGCCTTTTACGGGCCCAAGATCGAGTTCTCCCTGAAAGACTGTATCGGACGGGTGTGGCAGTGTGGCACCATCCAGGTAGACTTCTCAATGCCGGGTCGTCTGGGAGCGCAGTATGTTGCCGACAATTCGGAGCGGAAAACTCCGGTAATGCTGCACCGCGCGGTGTTGGGTTCCTTCGAGCGTTTCATCGGGATCCTGATCGAGGAATACGAAGGAGCATTCCCGACCTGGCTCGCGCCGACACAGGTGGCAATCCTCAATATTACCGATAATCAGCGTGATTATTGTCAGAATCTGGCGAAAAAGTGGGATTCTTTGGGGTATAGGGTTAATGCTGACTTGAGAAACGAGAAGATCGGCTTTAAAATCCGCGAGCATACTCTTAACAAGGTTCCCTATCTTGTCGTCGTAGGTGACAAGGAAATCGAGAATAACGCGGTTGCCGTACGTACCCGCAAGGGCGAAGATCTGGGAACTTTATCGCTTGAAGCGTTCGAACAGCTGTTGGCTGATGAAATTCAACGCAAAGGCAGAACCAAGACGGAGATCTGATTATTAAACAGCGAACGAATCGGGGTGGGCGTACTCCGAAAGCGCCTATCAATGAGAATATTGACGCAACTGAAGTCCGCCTGATCGATGCCGAAGGCAACCAGGTCGGAATTGTGCCAATTGAGGAAGCTCTAAAGCAGGCCGAAGAGGCTACCCTTGATCTGGTGCAGGTTACGGATTCCGATCCGATCGTCTGTAAGATAATGGACTACGGCAAGAAGATCTTCGAAGAGAAGAAAGCCAAGGCGGCTGCCAAGAAGAAACAGAAGCAGACGCAGGTCAAAGAGCTTAAGTTCCGTCCCGGAACTGAAGAAGGGGATTATCAGGTCAAACTACGCAACCTGATACGTTTCCTTGAAAACGGGGACCGCGGCAAAATCACGATCCGTTTCCGAGGCCGTGAGATGGCACACCAGGAAATTGGTATGCAGCTCATGCAGCGCATCGAATCCGACGTGGAAGAGCTTGCCCAGGTAGAGATGCGGCCGAAAATGGAAGGCCGGCAGATGACCATGGTAGTGGCGCCCCGCAAGAAGAAGTGAACCTGATCGGGTGCTTGTCCCCCGCGCATGCGGGGGATTTGTCGTTCAGGGGCACATCATTGTTTATTTAAAAATAGAATGCGGAGTTTTAAAAAATGCCCAAGATGAAAACCAAAAGCGGAGCCACCAAGCGGTTCAAGAAAACCGCCACCGGCTTCAAGCACAAGCAGTCCTTCACCAGCCACATCCTGACCAAGAAGAGCCCGAAGCGTAAGCGTCAGCTGCGCGGCACCAAGCTCATCGCCAAGTCGGATGTTGCATCTATCAAGCGTATGACCGCGTGCTGATCCAGCCGCGAGAATCATTCCTTAGAAAGTACAGGTAGAAGGATTAAAGTATGGCTCGTGTAAAACGTGGTGTGGTCGCACGCCGTCGTCACAAAAAGATTCTCAATCAGGCCAAAGGTTACTACGGCGCTCGTAGCCGGGTATTCCGTGTAGCCAAGCAGGCGGTTATCAAGGCCGGTCAGTACGCGTACCGTGACCGTCGTAACCGCAAGCGTGCTTTCCGCGCTCTGTGGATTGCCCGTATCAATGCTGGTGCCCGCGCTAACGGTCTGTCTTACAGCCGTCTGATCGCTGGCCTGAAAAAGGCTAACGTTGAAATCGATCGTAAGGTTCTGGCCGATCTGGCCATGAACGAGCAGCAGGCGTTTGCCGCTGTTGTTGAGAAGGCCAAAGCGTCCCTGTGATCGCTTAGCTCTTTCATCGATTGCTGATCGATATGGGCGCCCCATGATTTCATGACGGCGCCTCCTGATAGGGGAAGGGCACGCTCTTCCCCTATTTTTGTTTTTGAAGTTACGTTTTTAAGCACTTCCATTTCTGGTTTGGAGCAGGGTCAATGGAAAACCTGGAGCAACTGGTTCAGGACGGTCTGGCAGCAGTTGATAGCGCCGACAGCCTGCAGGCACTTGATCAAATTCGTGTTGAGTATCTTGGCAAGAAGGGCGTGATTACCCAGCAGGCGAAAACTCTTGGCAAGCTCTCGGCCGAGGAGCGCCCTGCCGCCGGCCAGAAAATCAATGAAGCCAAGGGGCAGGTTGAAGAGGCCATCAACGCCCGGCGAACAGACCTTGAGCGTGCTGCCATCGAGCAGAAGCTCGCCAGCGAATCCATCGATGTGACTTTGCCCGGCCGTGGCCAGGACCTGGGCGGCTTGCACCCGGTTACCCGCACCCTGCAAAGGATTGAGCATTTCTTCGCCCGCGCCGGCTATACCGTCGAGCAGGGGCCCGAGATTGAAGACGATTACCATAACTTCGAAGCGCTCAATATTCCGGGGCATCACCCGGCCCGTGCCATGCACGATACATTCTATTTCAACCCGGGCACCCTGCTGAGAACCCACACCTCGCCGGTACAGATTCGCACCATGGAAGCGGGCAAGCCGCCGTTCCGGATGATATGCCCCGGGCGGGTTTACCGTTGTGATTCGGATATGACGCACACCCCCATGTTTCACCAGGTGGAGGGTTTGCTGGTCGAGAAAAACGTCAGCTTTGCGGATCTTAAAAGTACAGTCGAAGAGTTCCTGCGAGTGTTCTTTGAGCGGGATCTTCAGGTCCGCTTCCGTCCCTCGTATTTCCCCTTTACGGAGCCTTCTGCAGAAGTGGACATCGAGTGGGGGCGGGAAGCCGACGGCAGTATCAAGTGGCTTGAGGTCATGGGTTGCGGAATGGTGCACCCCAAGGTGTTTGAGTATTGCGGAATCGATGCCGAGGAGTACCGTGGCTTCGCATTTGGCCTGGGCGTAGAGCGCCTGGCCATGCTTCGTTACGGCGTCAACGATCTGCGCATGTTTTTCGAGAACGATCTGCGCTTCCTGCGCCAGTTCCGTTAACAGGCAAGATCAGAGCATCAACCAAACAGGCATAACCGCATCAGGACAAGGCAATAACCATGAAATTCAGTGAACAGTGGCTGCGCGAGTGGGTCAATCCGCAAATCGATACCCAGGAATTAATGGACCAGATCACCATGGCCGGTCTGGAGGTGGACGGTTTCGAGCCGGTGGCCGGTCAATTCAACGGCGTAGTCGTTGGAGAGGTCAAATCGGTAGGTCCACATCCTGACGCAGATAAACTGCGGGTTTGCCAGGTCAGTGATGGCGCCTCTGAAGTGCAGGTGGTTTGTGGCGCTCCCAATGTCCGTGAAGGAATGAAGGTGCCTTTTGCAGTGGTTGGTGCGGTCCTGCCCGGTGATTTCAAAATCAAGAGGGCCAAGCTTCGCGGCCAGCCCTCCGAGGGCATGCTCTGTTCCGAGTCGGAGCTGGGGCTGTCCGACAATCACGATGGCCTGATGGAGCTCCCCGCGGACGCACCGGTCGGTCAGGACGTAGCGGACTACCTGAAGCTGAACGACGTCACCATTGACGTGGACCTGACGCCCAACCGAGCCGACTGCCTGTCTATCAAGGGCATCGCCCGGGAAGTGGGTGTTCTGAACAGCATGCTGGTCGACAGCCCCGAAATCGAGCCGGTGGAATCGGTGCACTCTGAAGTGCCTGATATCCGCGTGGAAGCGCCAGCAGGTTGTCCACGGTATCTGGGTCGGATTCTTCGTAACGTGAACCTGCAGGCGGAATCGCCCCTGTGGATGCAGGAAAAGCTCCGCCGTTCCGGGATTCGCTCAATTGACGCTGCCGTGGATGTCACCAATTACGTGATGCTGGAACTTGGCCAGCCCATGCACGCCTTTGATCGTGATGAAATCCAGGGCGGGATCGTTGTCCGGATGGCGCGAATTGGTGAAAAGCTGGTTCTGCTGGATGGCCAGGAAGTCGAACTGACCCAGGGCACTCTGGTAATTGCAGATCACGAAAAACCGATCGCCATTGCCGGTGTCATGGGTGGAGAACATTCCGGTGTCAGTTCCAAAACCCGGGATCTGGTGCTGGAGGCCGCCTATTTCGATCCGATTACGCTGGCAGGCAAGGCCCGTCACTATGGCCTGCACACAGACGCATCGCACCGGTTTGAGCGGGGCGTCGATTACAAGTTGGCGCGGGACGCCATGGAACGCGCAACTCGTTTGCTGATGGATATCGTGGGTGGTGAGCCTGGAGAAATTGTTGAAGTTGCCAGCGATGAGGATATTCCAGGGGATCGGTTTGTCGACTTGCGTGCTCGCCGGCTGAATGACGTTCTGGGTATGGAAATCGACCGTACTACCGTTGAGGAAATTCTTACCCGGCTGGGCCTTCGGGTGGAAAAGCTCCTGAAAGATGGCTGGCGGGTGAGTGTGCCCAGCTTCCGCCCGGATATCTCCATTGAGGAAGATCTGATTGAAGAAGTGGGGCGGATCTATGGCTATAACAATCTGCCCGTAACCGAGCCAACTGGCTCGCTCGGTCTGCGTCCCGAGCAGGAAGCTGTTCGACCGGTATCTGCTATCCGCAACTTCTTTGTGGATCATGGGTATCAGGAGGCGGTGACCTACAGCTTTGTCGATCCGAAAGTTCAGCAGCTGGTGGATCCTGATCGTCAGGGCATTGCGCTGGCCAATCCGATTTCCTCGGATCTGTCGGTGATGCGAACCACCCTATGGAGTGGTCTGCTGAAAACCGTCGCCCACAACCAGAACCGTCAGCAGCCGCGGATCCGGCTGTTCGAAACCGGTCTGCGCTTTCTGCGGGAGGGCGAGCGGATTGATCAGCAGCCGATGCTGGCCGGTGTCGTGGTTGGTAGCCAGTATCCTGAAAACTGGGCAAACGGTCGCAGAACAGCGGATTTCTTTGATGTAAAAGGGGATCTGGAGAGTCTGTTCAGGTTGCTCGGTATAGAGATTCAGTTTATCGGCAGCAAACACCCTGCGTTGCATCCGGGACAGACCGCCGAACTGATGCGCGACGGCGAGCACGTGGGCTGGCTGGGTACTCTGCATCCACAAGTTCAGAAAAATCTTGAACTTAATGGCACGATCCTGATGTTTGAGCTATTCTTGAATTCAATCGTTACCGGATATGTGCCTAATTTCAAAGAAATTTCAAAATTCCCGGAAGTTCGTCGGGATTTGGCTATTATTATCGGGAGCGAGGTAGCGTTCGCCGATGTAGAGCGTGTGGCCAGAAAGCATGCCGGTGAGCAGCTGACAGCGTTGCGTGCGTTTGATGTCTATGAGGGCGAGAGCCTGGGTGAAGGTAACCGGAGCCTGGCCCTGAGCCTGTTCTGGCAGCATCCCGAACGTACATTGAACGAGGATGAAGTGCATTCGCTCTTCAACGGTGTGATCGACGCATTGAAAGAAGAGCTGGGGGCAACACTGAGGAGTTGAGAAATGGCGGCTTTGACGAAAGCGGAAATGGCAGAGCGGTTGTACGAGGAATTGGGCCTGAACAAGCGCGAAGCCAAGGAAATGGTAGAAGCTTTTTTCGATGAGATCAGAGGCGCTCTCAGCCATAACGAACAGGTGAAGCTGTCGGGTTTCGGTAACTTCGACCTTCGGGACAAGAAGCAGCGGCCGGGACGGAACCCGAAAACCGGTGAAGAGATTCCCATCAGTGCACGGCGTGTAGTTACGTTTCGCCCGGGACAAAAACTAAAGCAAAAAGTAGAAGCGTATGCTGGAACCCAGTCATAACAACGAACTTCCCACGATTCCGGGGAAGCGCTATTTCACCATCGGTGAGGTGGCGGAGCTGTGCGCGGTAAAAGCGCACGTACTTCGCTATTGGGAACAGGAGTTTCCCCAGCTGTCGCCGGTAAAGCGCCGGGGCAACCGCCGGTATTATCAGCGGGCGGATGTTATTACCATTCGCCAGATTCGGAGCCTGCTCTACGACCAGGGCTACACCATCGGTGGCGCCAAGCAGAAACTCAGTAGCCACGAGGTAAAGGACGACACGTCCCAGTACAAGCAACTGATCCGGCAAATGATTACCGAGCTGGAGGAAGTACTCGAGGTGCTGAACGCGCCCGTCAAATAGAGTTCACCAGGCTCTGAAGAAAAACCGGGACAGCATGGCTGCCCCGGTTTTTTTATGCCCGCATGGTTACTGCTTCTTGCAGGTTTTGATGCCCAGCAACGAATAGGCAGGGCAGTTGCCCACCAAAGCGGTTGCCAAGGGCACAATGCCAATCCAGCCCCAGGGTGTTTGCGGGCCCACAAACACGAGAGCCAGCAGTACAATGCCGACGATGGCGCGAATGATACGGTCCGCAGATCCCATATTGATGCTCATGATCCTTTCTCCTTGCTTGATATGCGATGACAGAACGGACTTTAGCGCCTGCTCGCTGGCGGTTCAGTGATAAAGTCACACAAGGCCGGCCGCTGAGCTGAGCTAATCTGATGATCTATGGAAAAGTCGATGGTGCGACACAGCATTCTTGAAACCTTGTCCGGGCCTCTTCGCAAAGAAGTCCTTGGCAGCCTGCAGTCTCTTCACTTTGAGCATGGAAGGATTCTGTTCCGGGCTGGGGATCCCTGTCAGGGACTTCCTCTGGTACTGAATGGAACCGTGAAGGTCCAGATGACCGGCCTGTCCGGTCACAGCATCGTGCTTTATCGGATGGGGGCTGATGACATTTGCACACTGTCTATCGGTTGTCTGATGACAGGCGATGGCTTTCGTGCAGAGGCAGTGGTTGAAGAGGATGCCGAAGTGTTTATGGTGCCCAGGGGGCTGTTTGACCGGCTGATGGACCAGTCTGCTGATTTCAGGCTTGGCATTATGGAATCCTACGGACGCCGTTTGAATGACCTGATGTTACTGGTGGAAGAGGTCGCGTTCAGGCGTATGGATGAGCGTCTGTTTCAGTGGCTTGAGGCCAGGGTCGGACAGGGAATCATGACTATCACCCATCAGGAACTTGCAGTGGAGTTGGGAACCGCCAGGGAAGTGGTTAGCCGACTGCTGAAAGAGTTTGAACGCAAGGGCATGCTGCGGCTTGCCCGAGGAAAGATCGAGTTCACCAGTTCGTTTCCCGGTAAGCCCTGAAGCAAAAAGCCCGGACCTTTCGGCCCGGGCTTTTTATTGGAATCTGGTCGGGACGGTAGGATTTGAACCTACGACCCCTTGCACCCCATGCAAGTGCGCTACCAAGCTGCGCTACGCCCCGATTCGCTCTTTGCCAACTGGAAAAACTTGAGAGTATTCTCAGTGGCTTAGCGGGAGCGAAGTCTACACGAGCCCATGGAAAAAATAAACATCCGATGGCGATTTTGATGCCCGTTTTTTAGCGCAGCTTGGTTTCCCGGAGTTTCAGGATAAATTCGGGTGGTTCAAAAGTGTCTGGCCGGGCAAATTCCCAGTATTTGTCGAACACCGTCAGCCCGGTTTTTCCCTCCAGCAAGGTGCCCGGTTCCAGAAATGGGAACAGGTCCATGTAAGAGTGCACCTCTGTTTTGGATACCCGCCGAACGATGTGCTCCGGGCCGAGTTCGGAAGGGTGCCTGAGCCCCGAGGCTTCCAGCAGGTTCTGCAGCGCGTCGAGCGTATTCTTGTGGTAGTTGTATACCCTCTGGCTCTTGTGCTCTACGTCGAGCTTGTTACCGCGGCGGGGATCCTGGGTGGCTACGCCGCTCGGGCAGCGCCCGGTGTGGCAATTGAGCGCCTGTATGCAGCCCAGCGCAAACATATAGCCCCTGGCCGCGTTGCACCAGTCAGCCCCCAGCGCCAGGGTTCGCGCAATGTTGAAGGCCGAGGTGATCTTGCCGGCGGCGCCAATGGCAATGTCCTCCCGAAGATTGGTACCCACCAGAGTGTTGTGAACCAGCAGGAGCGCTTCGGTCATTGGCATTCCCAACCGATTAATAAACTCGAGGGGAGCCGCACCGGTGCCGCCTTCTCCGCCGTCGACCACGATAAAATCCGGTTTTCGCCCGGTCTCCAGCATGGCTTTAACGATGGCAAACCATTCCCATGGGTGGCCGATAGCGAGCTTGAAGCCAACGGGCTTGCCTCCGGACAGCTCCCGCAGCCGGTCAATGAATTCCAGCATTTCTGTTGGTGTTGAGAACGCCGAATGGCTGGCAGGGGAGACGCAGTCCTCGCCAACAGAAACGCCTCGTGCTTCGGCGATCTCCGGCGTTACCTTGGCGCCGGGCAGAATTCCGCCATGACCGGGCTTTGCGCCCTGAGATAGTTTGAGCTCTATCATTTTGACCTGATCAAATGAGGCATTCTCGTGAAACATGTCTTCGTTGAACGAACCATCTTTGTGACGGCAGCCGAAGTATCCCGAACCGATCTCCCAGACCAGGTCACCGCCGGGCTGTTTGTGGTAGCGGGAAATGGAGCCCTCTCCGGTATCGTGATAGAAGCCTCCCATCCTGGCGCCGGCATTGAGACTGAGGATGGCGTTGGCTGACAGCGAGCCAAAGCTCATGGCAGAGATGTTGAACACGCTTGCGTTGTAGGGCTTGTCGCAGGTTTTTCCGATCAGGATACGGAAATCGCTACTACTGAGGCGGGTGGGTGCAAGGGAATGATTCATCCACTCGAAACCCTCATCGTACATCCCGAGCTGTGAGCCGAAAGGGCGCTTGTCCAGAACATTCTTCGCGCGCTGATAGACGATGGTGCGTTGTTCCCGTGAAAAGGGACGCTCTTCCGTGTCTGACTGGATGAAATACTGCCGGATTTCAGGGCCCACGGATTCAAGCAGATAACGAAAGTTTGCCATGATCGGATAGTTCCGGCTGACCGTGTGTTTTCGTTGCATCAGGTCGTAGGTACCCAGGGCCGCGAACGCGCCAAATATTACCGGAAATACATAACCTTCCTCCAAGACCAGGGCAAGCCCGAGCGAGACAAAAAATCCGGCAATGCTGAGTGCATAGGCGGTATAGCGAAGCGGAAAGGTCTTTGTTTTTTCCATGGGATCCTCTGATTGGCTCGGAAAAGCCGGCTCGAACAGAGCGGCAGCTGATGAAGAGTTTAGTCGTACGATGCGGGATCCTGTCGCGATTGGTCCCGAATCTGGCTGGTCCGTTTTCGATCATGGTCTATGATTAATATCAAGGCGGCAAAATAATCGTGGTTTTGATGTTTTGAGCTCAAAACATTATGATAACGCGCTTGTAATGTCTGAATACCGATTCTGAATAAACGATTTACCAACTCAGGAGGCTCCATAACGTGGGCGAGGTAGTTAAAGACGAATATTCCACGGATTACGTGGCTGGCCAGGACAATATCACTCCGTTCGGGCTAGATCTCCATGCACCGGTATTTCCGATTACGGCGATACTGGTTGTTGCGTTTGTGATAGGCACCCTGATGTTCCCCGGGCCAGCGAAAGAGCTGCTCGACGGGGCAAAATGGGACATTATTGCGACGTTTGACTGGTTTTTCCTGATCAGTGCCAACATCTTCGTGGTGGTGTGCCTGGCTCTGATCTTCCTGCCGATGGGTAAAATCCGCATCGGGGGGCAGGACTGCAAACCTGAATTCTCAACGCTTTCCTGGTTCTGCATGCTTTTCGCCGCCGGTATGGGCATTGGTCTTATGTTCTGGGCCGTGGCCGAGCCGGTGGCTTACTACACGGGATGGTACAAGACGCCGTTCAATGTAGAGGCAAACACAGATGACGCCCGTAATCTTGCGATGGGCGCGACCATGTACCATTGGGGTCTGCATCCCTGGGGCATCTATGCAGTCGTTGCTCTTTCCCTGGCGTTTTTCGCCTTTAACAAAAACATGCCTTTGACCATTCGCTCGGCCTTTTTCCCGCTGCTGAAAGACAAGGTGTGGGGCTGGCCTGGACACATTATCGATGTGCTGGCTGTTGTCGCGACGATCTTTGGTCTGGCAACGTCACTCGGTTTCGGTGCCCAGCAGGCGGCTTCCGGTCTGAACTACCTGTTCGGTACGGGTGCAGACACGAATATCCAGATGGCGATCATTGTCGGCGTCACAGCCCTCGCATTGATCTCGGTGCTCAGGGGGCTCGACGGTGGCGTAAAGATCCTGAGTAACATCAACATGGCCGTTGCGGGCATTCTGCTGTTGTTCGTGGTATTTGCCGGTCCGACGATGACGGTTCTGGAAACTCTCTGGGTGACTTCCTCCAATTACGTGGGCAACGCATTGCAACTGAGCAATCCGTTTGGCCGCGAGGACGAAGCCTGGTTCCAGGGCTGGACTGTATTCTACTGGGCCTGGTGGATTTCCTGGTCACCGTTCGTAGGTATGTTCATTGCGCGCGTGTCCAAGGGCCGTACCGTTCGTGAATTTGTCACTGCCGTGTTGATCGTCCCGACTGTTATCACTGTTGTATGGATGAGCGCCTTTGGTGGTGCCGCCATTGAACAGATTCAGCAGGGCATTGGTGAACTGGCTGAGAACGGCCTGACCGAGGTTTCGCTGGCTACGTTCCAGATGTTCGCGAACCTCCCGCTGACTGGAATCCTGTCATTTGTCGGTATCGTTCTGGTTCTGGTGTTCTTCGTAACATCTTCGGACTCTGGCTCGCTGGTCATCGACAGTATTACGGCTGGTGGCAAGACTGATGCACCGACCGCCCAGCGTGTGTTCTGGGTAGTTGCCGAGGGTGCGATTGCTGCAGCTCTGATCTTTGGCGGCGGTGAAGATGCACTGGGCGCGATCCAGGCAACCGCTATCAGTGCGGGGCTGCCATTTACGGTGGTTCTCCTGATCATGGCCTGGGGGCTTCTGAAGGGCCTCAGTCACGAGCGGCAACTTTTGATCGCCCGGGGCGAACTGTCCTGAGGGGGCGTGGAAATAAAAAAACCGGGGCTTTGGCCCCGGTTTTTTTATGTTTGCTATTAACTCAGTTACTGGCAAACGTTTCCATGGCGAAACGTGAGCGCTCCAGAGGCGTGAAGTGTGGCCGTTTGAGCGCTTCAATCGCGCGGAGTCGGGGAAGCAGTCCGCGGCCATTTGCCATCTGGATTGCCAGTCCGGGCCGGGCGTTCAATTCCAGTAGCAGTGGCCCCTCGTTCGCATCTACCACCAGATCAACCCCCATGTAGCCCAGCCCGGTTGCTTCGTAGCAGCGGGAGGCCATTTCCAGCATCTCATCCCAGGCTTCTATCTGGATATTCTCCAGTGCAAGACCGGTGTCCGGATGGAGGGTTATGGGGCGGTTGAACTGAACCGCATTCAGTCCCTGGCCAGAGCCGATATCCAGGCCAACCCCAACGGCGCCCTGATGCAGGTTTGCCTTACCGTCAGACGCGGTTGTGGCCAGCCTCAGCATCGCCATTACCGGGTAACCCTGGAAAACGATAATCCGGATATCGGGCACACCCTGATGAGAATACTTCGCCAATGACGGGGCGGACTCCACCAGGTTTTCGACGATAGCCACGTCCGGAGTACCCGCGAGCGAGTAGAGCCCGGCCAGAATGTTGGTCAAATGACGCTCCAGGAACCGAGAATCTACCCGCGAGCCGGATGCCTTGATGTACTCGTCGCCATCCCGACCGGTTATGACGGTAATTCCCTTGCCGCCAGACCCTTTCGCCGGTTTGATGGCAAATCCGGCCAGATCCTCCGCCATTTCCCGGAAGTGTGATATCTCATGCTGTTGGTGGACAACCTGAAGCAGTTTCGGGGTTTTTACGCCGTATTCGGCAACCACCAGTTTTGTTTTCAGTTTGTTGTCTACCAACGGATAGGATGACCGCTCATTGTACCGGGCAATGTAATCCACATTGCGCCGGTTCATGTTCAGCATCCCCAGCCTCTTGAGCGATCTCGGCGATATCCAGTCCATGTCAGTCGTACGCCTTCATTGGCGTAAAGCGCCTTAGCTCGCTGAGCTTGTAGCCGGTGTACTGACCCATCAACAGGATCAGACCGAGAATAACAAGGTGCAGCTCCGGGAAGTTGAAGGTGAGGTGGCCGGCCAAGGGTGCGCTCATCAGCAAATAGGCGCAGATGGCCACAAACAGACTGCCTGCGCCCTGAACCATGACCTCATGCGCCCCTTCTTCTTCCCAGAGGATGGACATCCGCTCGATGGTCCAGGCGATGATCACCATCGGGAAGAAGGTGACCGTCATGCCGGTATTGAATCCCATCTGATAGCCGATGATGCTCAGGCCTGCGGTAATAAAGATAACCAGGATGATCAGGGCGGATATGCGGGATACCAGCAGCAGGTTAAGGCTGGACAGGTAGCCGCGCATCAGCAAGCCAATAGATACCACCGACAGGAACGCGATCAAGCCCGGCACCAGAGTTGTCTGCACGAAGGCCACTGCGATCAACACGGGCATGAAGGTGCCAGAGGTGCGAATGCCGATAACAATCCGCATGAAAGCGACCATCAGTGCCCCCAGTGGCAGCAACAGCAGCATTCGGAACATGCTTTGCTCTTCAATGGGCAGCTCGTAAAAGCTCAGGAAGCCGAGACCATTGGCTGCGGATTCCATGGTTGCAAGTTGAAGGGCAGGAACCGTTTGCCTGAGCATCGAGAAGCTTACTTCCGAGTTCTCGCCACCTACCACATCAAGCAATGAGGCTGCCCCCTGGCGCCAAAGCAGGAGGTCTTCAGGCACGCCCTGTTCGGCAGTCTTGGGGTTGAAGGTGAGCCAACGCTTGCCGTTGTAGATTTGCAGGTAGGGCATCAGCTGTTGCCGCCGCCGGGCATCTTCGAGTCTCAGTCCGTCCGCTGTTCTGGCGGCAATACCACTGTGGTTGAGCATGTCGACCAGAAGATCCAGGTAATTCTCTTCTGAAACCAGCAGGGTTGTGTTCTGTGTCCGGCTGTCTGGCTGCATCAGCCGGATAAGCTCGCGGGTCATGCTTTCCGGTGTGCTCGAGCGGGCTTCTGCCTGGCTAAGAATTTCCTGTACCGCTGTTGCCTCGGGCTCTTCCCAGAAGGTCCTCGGTGTTTTCGGTTCGCGCGCCGGGATTTCGGGCCTAGCATCTGGATCCGGAATAAACTGGGCTTTGAAATACAGGGTCTGTGGCCCCGAGACTTCACGTTTGCTCCACTCCGCACGGCGGCTGCCGGCGCTATCGATGATGGAAAAGCCGTAGCCGGGCGAAGCGGCTTGCTCGGTCAGGATGCGGAAGCCCGGTGGTTGCTCGGGAATATTGAGACTGGCAAGGACCGAGCCGTCCACTGCGTCAAAATCGATGCGGGCCTCAACCATCCACACTGGGCGTTGCTCACCTGTCAGCCAGGGGATGCCAAGCTCAACGTGTCTCCAGACGGCGAGGGAAATACCTGCAGAAATGAGCAGGAAAACAGCGATATAAAAAGGCAGGCGCGAGCGGGTGGTCACGATTCGTTCCCGTTGCTGTTGCGGATGGATTCAGGCAGCTCGGTTGCATATTCCTTGCCGACATCGATCAGCATGACGTCACGCAGAATATTGCGGCCGATCAGAACCTCGTAGGTGAGGTTGGTTCTGTCGGCAAGTGTAAACTCCGCAACCTGTTGGTGATCGCCAATAAAAAACTGAAGCTCGACGACGACCCGACGCTCCGCTTCATCGGCGCTGGCCTGGATTACGCGAACCCGGCGAGAGATCTCTTTTTCCAGGGTTACAAACTTGTCTGCACCGGGAACAGGCACATCAAAGCGCACCCAATTGTTGCCGTCCCGCTCGAACCGGGTGATGTTGCGTGCGTCTATCGAAGAAGTTTCGGCACCGCTGTCAATGCGAGCCTTGTAGATCAGGCCGGGGCCCGCAAGGTAGAAGTTTTCAACCTCGCCGACAATCACCTTGCCCTTCAGGCGGTCTGCACGCCCTTTCGAACTATCTGTTGCGGGGCATTGTGTCTGGGCCCGCACTGGCGGACATTCAGGTTTTTCCACCTGGGTGGCAATTGCGTCGAGTATGGTCTGAGTCGAAGAGCGGGTTTGGGCAATGGCTTGCTCGTGCCTGACCGCTGAGTTTTCTTCCATGGTAACGAGAGTTGCCCGCTGACTCTTGATGGATCCCTGGAGTTCATTCATATCCGTTTTGGGAACCATGAAATAGCGGTCTGCCGAGCATCCCGTCAGCAGAAGAATGCCTGCAAGTGTGGTGACGGAAAGCTTAGGCAGTCCAGCCCGATACCATTTGAAACCCATTAAGAACCCCTGAGCTGGCAGTCTGTCACGCTCGATACCGAGCTATTGTGACGGTCTATGCGTGTGAAACCGGATAAATAGGAAGGGAAGTATACAACATCCAATCTGTGTGGTTGATTTACAGATGGTTAAGGGGCAGTAGTGTTTACCGTGACAGGAAATTCCCCTCTCCGAGAACAGTCTCAGCGCGCAGGTATTCCTGGATTACCGGGGAGCAGTTAAGGTAGAAAAGCAATAGTTCGCGCTGCACATCCTGATCCTGGATTCTGGCTGCGAAGCTGATCAGCTCCCGGATTTCCTGGTCACTCTCAGACTTGCTGGAGGGCATGCCGAAACTCTTGCCATACCGCGCCTTCAGCAGGTTGGTAAGACGCTCGAGATGAAACTCGCCCGTGTGGGTAATGTGCGGAAGGATTCTGAAGCCGTCCTTGTTGCCGTTCGGACGGGTGCCGAATAAGCCTGCCTGGCTGTCCTGGCCGGAGCAGTCATTGTGCAGAAACTCCGCCTCCAGTTTTCGCCACAGTTCTTTCAGCATGATCTGTTATCCGTTTCTGATCTGGTTCGGGCCCGCCGTGCGGTTAAAAAAGGTTATAACCACTTGGCGAGTGAACATTTTACCCTTTTAGACGATATTACGTTGGCCGTCCAGAGGCAGATGCCCGAGCTTTAAAATAATGCCAAACAGTCGTGGTCCTTAGTGCCTCGCCATTCTGATTGACGGCGTGCCGGGCAAAAGGTTCCCTTCGTGGGGTAGACTGTTGTGGGGCCGGGAAACACCGGTTCCTCAATCAAACACAGAACCGTAACAGGAGTAGTACCAGGTGTCTGAAGCCCTCACGGAACTGATCTTGTCCCGGCCCGATCTGATGGCGGGATTGATGGTTGTGTTAATCCTTTTGATCGTTCTGAAAGGGCTCTGGGGCAGGAATGGTCGACTTGGGCAGGACGTTGAACAGTGGCGACAGCATGCAACCGCCCTCGAAAATCGGGTGGCCGGTCTGGAGTCGGATCTGGAAAATGGCAAGCAGCGCGTGGCACAGCTGGAGAGCGAGCGTCAGAGCCTGCAGGCGAAGTCGGACGAGCTTTCCCGCGAGCTGGGCGAGGCCCGCGTCGCGCTCCGCGAGAAGGAAGTGACCATTGAGAAGGAGCGCCGATCCGCCCATGAAAAACTGGAGTTGCTTGAGCGTAACCGTGATGCCTTGAAGACGGAGTTCGAGAATCTGGCCAACAAGATTTTTGAGCAGAAGAGCGAGCGTTTCAGCCAGCAGACCCGCACCAGCCTTGATACTCTGCTGAATCCTTTCAGGGACCAGTTGCAGGACTTCCGCAAGCGGGTTGAAGACGTGTACACCACCGAAACCCGTGATCGTCAGGCCCTCCGTAGTGAGATCAAGTCACTGCAGGAACTGAATCGCCAGATAACCGAGGAAGCATCCAATCTGACCCGCGCCCTCAAAGGCGACAAGAAGATTCAGGGTAACTGGGGTGAGTTGATCCTTGAACGGGTACTGGAGAAATCCGGTCTGCGCAAGGGCGTGGAGTATGATACCCAGGGAAGCTATCGCGACGGCGACAATCAGCTCTACCGGCCGGACGTCATTGTTCATCTGCCGGATAGCCGCAACCTGATCATTGATTCCAAGGTCTCACTGGTGGCCTACCAGCAGTGGGTGACGGAGGAAGAGGATTCCGGGGTCAAGGAGGAGGCGCTCAAGCAACACGTCGAGGCCGTGAGGAATCACATTCGTACCCTTAGCGAAAAAGACTACAGCCAGCTCCACGGCCTCCATTCCCCGGACTTTGTGTTGCTGTTCATGCCGATAGAGCCCGCTTTTGTGGCAGCATTTCAGCAGGACGAGAACCTTTTCGCAGAAGCCTTTGAGCGAAAGATTATTGTGGTAACGCCAACCACGCTGCTGGCAACACTGCGAACCATTGAGAATATCTGGCGGTACGAACGCCAGAGCCAGAATGCCCGGCAAATCGCTGAGCGGGCTGGCGCTGTTTATGACAAACTCAGGGTGTTTGTTGAGGCGATGGAGCGCCTGGGCACACAGTTGCATACTGCCCAGGGAACCTATGATTCGGCCATGAACACCCTGACCCGTGGGCGCGGCAACCTGATCTCCCAGGCGAACCGCTTTGTAGAACTGGGTGTTCGGGTGAAAAAGGAATTGCCGAAGGGGATAATGGACCAGGCCGAAGTAGACGAGGGTGAAGAGTTCCGTCATTCCGGGGACAACGACCTGCCTGATTCAGAGAAGCAGGCGATTGGTGCAGATAACGAGCAGGAGTAGATGCCATGGCAGTATTATTTGGAACAGGTCGCTGTTTTGCCCTGGGGGCTGTATTGGCTTCCGCGCTCCTGTCCGGGCCCGCGCTGGCGCTGGCGCCCGAGCACGAGACTCGCAGATTGATGCTCGCTACCGAAGGGGCAGTGGTTGCGGAAAACTGGGGCGAGGCCGCCGAGTATCTGAACCGCTTGCAGCAACTGGAGGGTGAAAAGCCGGCCGATTACTATTTTTATCGGGGGCGGGTGATGCTGCAGTCTTCCCACCTGAACGAAGCCCAGTCTGCTCTTGAGACCTATGTGAGCCGCGCCGGCGCTGAGGGTGCCCACTACCAGGAATCCCTGCAGTTGATCACTTCCATTGAAAAGACCCGAAAGCAGAATGCCCTGGCCCCACAGGCAACCGGTGAGAGTGAACAGGTTGCGGTTATTGAGCCGGCGGGTGAGGGCCGTATTGAGTCTTTGCGCAAGCTGTATCTGGCAGATTCAGACCGCGAGGCGCTGACGCTTCATATCAACAGCCTGCTCGAATTGGCTGGCTGGCGCCGTGATCAGGCGGTCGTGCGGCTCGATCGGCCAGCCGACGTTGAATATCGTCTTGGCACCCAGGGAGAGGAAATCCAGATTCAGGAACTGAAGCGCGCCGAGGATGGCCGGATACTGCGAAGCACAGAGACGATGTCGGTGTTTGGCATCAACCCCAGGGTGGAATGGCGTTGTGAGGCGACTGTTTCAACTTGCTGGGTCTATGATCCGAGGGACGGTTCCCGACTGCTTCAACTGGCCGAAAACCGGGAAAGGGCCCAGGAAATCGCCGAAACGCTCGGGCAGCTGATCCGTTCGCTTCAGGCGCCCTCGGGGTCCTGAGTCAATCGGAGAGATCACCGCGCTCGCCTTCCCGATAGGCGCCTGGCGTCACCCCGGTCCACTTCTTGAAGGCCCGATGGAAGGTTGAGGGTTCGGTGAAACCGACTTTGGCGGCGATGTCGTTAATCGGAAGTTCCTGCCGGCTCAGATAGTAAATAGCCATATCCCGGCGTAACAGATCCTTGATCTCCTGGAACGAGGTATTCTCCTGCTTCAGTCTGCGTCGCAGTGTCTGCGGGCTGGTATGCAGGCCCGCTGCAATCCATTCAAAATCCGGCAAAGGCTTCGAAAGATCCCTGCCGATTAACGCCCGAATGCGTCCCGTAAAGGTGTTACTCTCGTCCGGACGGGATAGCAGGTCTGCCGGCGAGGTCTTCAGGAACTGCCGCATCTCCGGCTTGTCGCGGATGACAGGCGCAGACAGGAAGCGCTTGTCGAAGGTGAGGGCAATTCTGTCAGACTCGAATGCCAGAGGGCAGTGGAAAATGTGCCGGTATTCGTCGCCATGGGCCGGCCGTGGGTAATCGAACTCGGCCTTCTCCAGCTCGATGGGTTGGCCGATGAGCCAACTGCCCAGTCGGTGCCAGATCACCAGAATACTCTCCCGCAGGAAAAAGCTCGGATCGTTGATCTCGCCCTCTATCCGGGTTACGAGCTGAGCCTTGTCCCTGGCAACCTCCAGTTCCATGGACACCATGGGTTCAAACAGGCGGGAAAACTGGAAGGCCTGCCGGTACACAGATTCCAGATTGGGGCAGTCAATCACCAAAGCACACATGGTGGCAAAGGTTCCTGTTCGGGCCCGTCTGGGCCCCAGCCCCATGAACTCATCTCCCATGCGGTTCCAGAGCACCTGCATCAAATGGCTGAACTGATCACTGCTGACCCTCGCCATCTCGATGCGCAGCAGATCGGGAGAGATTCCGGCTTCCCGGAGCATTTCACGGGTATCAAAACCAAGTCGCTCGGCGCCCACAAGGGCCGCCTGTACAAAGTGCTTCGAAACCGTCAGATCGGACATTACGCTCGCCGTTCCATGAAAACGAAACCCATCATAAAACCCCGGCAGAACAATGCAACCGAAGCCGTTTGGCCACACTGGTAGAAACGGCCAATCGGAATGAAGGAACCGGCAGTTGGCCCGCTTGGCAAAACCGGGCAGCATGAAGGAAACGAATGCTATTTGCAGAAACCTGAGAATAAAAAGGAGATTATCATGGCGGGTCCTCTGACTTCGCTGAAAGTTCTGGATTTCAGCACCTTGTTGCCCGGCCCCTACGCCACCATGCTGTTGGCGGACATGGGGGCAGATGTATTGCGTGTGGAGGCACCGGACCGAGTGGATCTGACCCGGGTAATGCCACCCCACGATGCCGGCGTGAGCACGGCCCACGGGTTTCTGAACCGTGGCAAGAAGTCGCTCGGGCTTAACCTTAAAGAGGAGGGCAGCCGGGAGAAGGTTCTGGAATTGGTCAAGGACTATGACGTTGTCGTTGAGCAATTCCGGCCGGGAGTGATGGATCGGCTTGGTATCGGCTATGAAGCCCTCAAGTCGGTAAACCCTCGCCTGATCTATTGCTCCATCACCGGCTATGGCCAGACCGGCCCCTACAAGGATCGAGCGGGCCACGACATCAACTATCTCTCCCTGGCTGGAGTAAGCAGTCACTGCGGCCGGGCTGACAGCGGGCCGCCGCCGATGGGTATCCAGATTGCGGATGTGGCCGGCGGTTCACACCACGCCGTCATGGGCATTCTGGCCGCTGTTATCCATCGACAGCAGACCGGAGAAGGGCAGTTTGTTGATATCAGCATGACCGACGCGGCCTTTGCGCTGAACGCCATGGCCGGGGCCGCCTGCCTGGCTGGTGGCCAGGAGCAGAAGCCGGAGAGCGCATTGCTCAACGGCGGCTCATTCTACGACTACTACCAGACCAGCGACGGTCGCTGGCTCTCGGTAGGCAGCCTCGAACCCCAATTCTCCGCCCGCCTGTGCGACACCCTCGGTATTTCCGATATGAAAAGCCTGGCCATGAGCCAGAAGCCCGAGCATCAGCAGCAACTTAAAGCCGCCATCAAGGCAAATATTGCTGCGAAACCCCTGGCCGAGTGGCAGGAGATCTTTGCCAACCAGGACGCCTGCGTGGAGCCGGTTTTGACGATCTCGGAGGCCGCCAAGCATCCACAACTTAAAGCGCGGGATATGGTGATTGGAGTTGACCGGGGAGACGGCACTCAGCAGCCGCAGATCGGATTCCCGATAAAGTTTGAAAAAACGCCATCGCAAACGTCCCGGATCGGAAAAATGCTTGGGGCTGATAATGATCAGTTTCTTTAGAAGAAAATAACGTGAATAAGTGTTCAGTTTTGTCTGGCTGAAAAGGAGGGCTCTGCTAATTTTATAGATGTCACCGGACATGGTGAAAACGTAGTGAACAAATACAAGGAAAACACTATGAAGCTCAGGAAAACACCGAGTGGCAAACATGCCCTCAGTCTCACTGTCGCCCTGCTTGGCAGTACCTTGCTGGCGGGTTGTTTTGACAGCGACAATGACTCTTCTGGACCCTCACAGGCTGAGGTGGATCCCAATCTCTTTCCTTCGGATGGTCAGCTTGAGGCAACCATTCGTCGAACAACGGGTGGCGTTCCTCACATTGTTGCTGATGACCTGAAATCTGCCGCGTTCGGGCACGGATATGCTCAGGCTCAGGACAACGTCTGTATGCTGGCGGAGGCCGTCGTCAAGGCCCGAAGCGAAAGGGCGAAGTATTTTGGGCCGGGGCCGGATGCAGGATTTGGCGTCGGTATCAATGTCGTCAATGACTTCAGCTTCAAGGCCCAACAGATATACGCAGGCGCTGAGGCCGAGTTCCCCACGTTAAGCCCGGAGAGCCGTGCGCTTATTGAGGGCTTTACGGAGGGGTATAACCGCTACGTTAACGAAACCGATGCCTCCCAGTTCCCGGCAGAGTGTGCGGATCAGGAATGGGTGCAGCCGATAACTCCGGTGGATCTCCTGGCCCATTATCGCATTGTCGGCCAGTACGCGAGCGGTGCGTTATTCGCGACGGGGGCCGTGTTCCTCGCAGTCCCACCAACAGCGAGTCCTGCACCGACACCGGTAAGCTCGGTGACCAATGCTGAGGAAGTAAACAACCTACTCAAAAGCGTTGTGGCTACCGCAGAGGCCGGCGCGAGATCACAGACCAATTTCGCGGATATGGGCCTTGCCAGCAACGCGTGGGGTATTGGTAGCGAGTTGACCGAGCAGGGACGGGGCGCTCTGTTGGCGAACCCGCACTTCCCGTACACAGGACATCGGCGCCTCTACGAGGTTCAGATGACCGTGCCGGGTTATCTGAATGTTCATGGCGCTGGACTGCTGGGTACGGCAATTCCGCTGATCAATTTCAACGAGAATCTTGCCTGGTCTCACACGGTTACGACCAGTCGCCGCTTTACCTGGTATGAGCTGGTGCTGAAGGATGATGGAGAATTCCTGACATACGTGAAGGACGGGGTTGAAAAGCCGATCACCACTGAGACCTATCAAATCGAGGTCGACATGGGGATGCCGCAACCTGTTGTGCTGGAGAGAACCTTCTATTTCTCCGAGTATGGTCCCATGATCGCAGCCAATGCTGTCAGCAGTCAGCTGCCAGCCTGGGGCGACAACGGTGCCCTGAACGCGTCTTCAATGGTTGCTCACACCTATCGTGATGCCAATGCCAATACCGGCGGCCTTCTGGACACCTGGTTGGGCATGAGTCGAGCCAGCAACCTTGAAGAGTTCCAGAGTGTCTTCCAGAACTGTGGGTCGACCCTCTGGACCAATACTACCTACGCTGATGACCAGGGTAATGCGTTCTACATTGACAGCAGTTCGGTACCAAATCTCTCCGAAAAAGCTATCGCCCTCGTTAATTTGAGAAGAGCGAGTAGCGACGCTTATGCCGGTCTATTTGATCAAGGCGTGACACTACTGGATGGCAGGCTTTCCCAGGAGGACTGGGTTGAGACAGCATGTGGTCCTCTGGTTCCCTATGACCAGAAACCGAAGCTGGTAAGATCGGACTGGGTGCAGAACTCCAACAGCAGTTACTGGTCAACCAATCCGGACGAGTTCCTGACAGGCTTTTCACCTCTGTTTGGTGATGAAAAGGCGCCTATCAATCCCCGTACGCGCCTGGGCATCAAGATGCTGCAGAATCTGATGGATCCTGGCTTCCCGGACGCGCCGCTACCAGCAGGGCAGGATGGCAAGTTCAGCGCGGAAGAACTTATTGGTGTGATCTGGAACAACCGGGCATGGTATGCAGAACAGTTCCTCCCGGAGCTTCTGCAGCGCTGTGATGCCATCGGCACCACCGCGGTGAACGGTGTCGATTTGTCGTCCTGGTGTCAGTCTCTGAGCAACTGGGATGGGCTATACAACCGGGATAGCGTCGGTGCTCATATCTTCCGTGTTTTCATGGCTAATTATCGCAACGATCTGGACTCAGATCTGACGACGCCTTTCAGCCCGGCTGATCCCGTGGGGACACCGGCTGATCCATCTGAAGAGAATGCCGGGACCGCAAGCGACACCATGCTCTTGGCGCTTGCCGATGGTGTGGCTGCTCTGCAATCTCAGGGAATTTTGCCGACTGATGCCCTTGGAAGCCTTCAGTATTACCGCGCTTCCGGTGGCGTGGCCCCAGGCTCCGGCGCGACACCAGTGTTCCAGACTCAGCCAATTCCCTGGCACGGTGGTGACGGCAACATAGATGGAGCGTTCAACGCGATCGGTGTGGTGACGGATCCGTTCCTGGAAGACACGCGTTTCCCGCGGATTGCACCGTCAACGATCGACAATACTGCCGGATTGTCTGACGGAACGGATGGCATTGATGGCTGGTTGATGGCCAGAGGTACTAGTTGGCATTTTGGTCTGGAGTTCACGGACAACGGTCCGGAGGCTTATGGCCTTGTGAGTTATTCGCAGTCCACAGACTCCATGTCACCTTTCTTCAGTGATCAAAGTGAACAGTATTCCAACAAGGAGTTCCGCCAACTGTTCTTCACGGAAGAGGACATTCAGGCGAATCTGTTGCCACAAGGTCAGACTGTTATTTCTTCGGATTGAGAAACAGTCCACTATGAAAACGCCGCACCCTAACAAGTGCGGCGTTTTTCGTTGCTATTGGTCATGTCGTTGAGAACAAATGGCAGTGCCATCTAAGCTCTCGCAACGCCTGAAATCTCCACGCCTTTACTGCCTATCCTGCCCGACACCACCCCCTTCGCTGGTCAGCTGAGGGCCGTTAACAAGCCTCATGATAAGAACTTCTCTAGAAAACGTGAGCCGCTGAAATCGACGCATGAGTTGTGGGACGTGTGGGCTGTTCGGAATATTGATTGTTCGTGTCTGATCCATGTCGGGCATCGTCCAAAAAAAAAGCCCCGGCGATGCCGGGGCTTGGTAGACAGAAGCCAGTCCTTACGGAGCAGCCTGCTCGTCCTGATCGAGTGCGTTGGCCAGAGTCGGACTGGTTCCCAGTGCATCGATGTTGTTGGGGGAAGCTGGCACGTTGCCGCCGCTCAGAGCTTGCGCTGTTTGCGTGACCATTACCGTAAAGGCGTCACTGGTAACGGCAAACCCACCCGGGCAAGCATCATTTGGCGCTTGAGGCGCTACAAAAGTACCGTGATTGGCGGTAGAGCATGGGTTGCTGCCGTCAAAGAATACTGCGACCGGAGTGGCTGAAGCGCCAGAGACGTCTTCGCTCTGAAGGAGGTTCAGGTCAGCTCCATCGGCAAGATTGGTTCCGCCTGCTCCCAGATCCAGCAGTGCCATCAGAGGCTCCGTGCCAGTCAGCGGTGCGGAGAATGCGGGGCTGAGTGGATTAACGTTAGCTTCGTTCGGTACGGTGCTGTCTCCAACCACCTCAGTGACAAGCAGGTTTCCAGTGGAGGCGCCAAGAGACTTGGCAAAGTTCACTGGATCACCAGCATCAGAGATTGACTGGAACACGTAGAAGAAGCTCTCGAAAGCAGAGGTTCCCTGGGTTACACCTGCATTAGCCAGTCCACCAAGAACTTGGCCGGAGAAGGCCGGTGAGTTCTCAATCAGGCGAGTTACTTGGCCGCTCGTGTTGTGCAGAACAACCGAGCCAAGGGTCGGGAACGTAAAGTTATTAAGGGGAGCCCCGGCATCCTGATAGGTCTGATTCAGCACCCCGTTCAGGCTGCTGTTAGCCAACGCTGAGAAAACGGTTCCAGAAATACCGCCGAGGGAGTGACCAATGAAGTTCACATTGATTCCCGGACCAACGAGATCAAAGGGTTGATAGTCGCCATTAATGTCAAAGGTTTGGATTGACGCTGCCACGTTAAGGAGATCAACGACGCCCTGACGCAGGTTATCGCGGCTGTTCATCATATTGAGAGGATTGATAAACAGGCTACCTGATGAGATGTCTGCCAGAGGGGCTGGTACCGGCTGCAGAGATGCATTTGCGGTATACCCAAAGTGTCGCTCGCCGATGTAGTCAGCAGAAATCAGCGCATTGAGTTGTGCGATGACGGGTGCGAGGGCTGGATTGTTCTGCGCCTCAAGTCCCTGAATCGTAGCCTGTACGGTGGTTGTCAAAGTCTCTTCGTCGAGCTCTGATAGGCCAGCAACCCTGCCTACGCTCGCTCCAGCAAGCCCGTGCAGAGGCTGATCGATTGCTACAACCGTTTGGCAGGCACTTTGTGCCAACAGAATGGCGGGCAGCATTGAGACACTCCGATCTACGGTAATGCCATGCTGGAAAATAGTTACGCCGTTGGGCTTAAATCCTCCCGTTGGGTCTTGATCAACGCAAGACGCTGGGCGCGAATCCGTTGAAGGATTAAACACCACGACTGGTACAGTAGTATCGGCTTTTTTCTGCGGGAATGGGAAGTAGCCATTCACGTTCAGTGTGCCGTCGATATCACGAAGGAAGGAGAAAATTGTGTCTCCCGGAGTCAGATTCTCATTCAGGCCAGCTTCCATGCTTGTGTTGCCTGTCCAGCTGCCTGTGACAATTCCGGCTCCGGTTTCGCCAGGAAGACTCTGGTAGTAGGGCAGGGTGATCGCGCCCTGATGTACTTGAACCTGGGCTGCCGCCTGTGCAATTGGGTTTGTAGGATCTTGTGCTGCCAGACCCTGAATGGTTGCCAGATCTGCCGCCTCAGTTTTCGGATAGAAGAACGAAGGGCGTGGTACTGGCAAGTGAATCGTGTCCCCGATTTCCGGAACAATGGCCTGCGTAAGCGTCGTCTGCGGAGTCTGTGTTCCGTCAGCCGTCAACACATCTTGCACGTTAGACAATGCCGTAACGGCGGCGATTTCTTGCGCACTCAGAGTTGAAGCGTCAAGTTGGCCAGCGCCGAGTTGACCGGCAATCTCGGTGATTTCACCAAGCTTTGTTGTAAGTTGGGAGAAGTTGAGAGTGGGGTAGTTGTCTCTGATTGCTTTCAATTGGGCAGTGAAGCCAATCTTTTGCCCCAGTCCCGACGCATATGCCGCCGGCGCCATCATCGCCCGAAGAACGTCAGTGTCAGAGTTGGTTGTGAATGTGTAAGCCAGCGCAGATTCAGAGCCTGTCTGCATCTGAGCAAGGAATCCGTTCGCCAGCTGGTCAGCAGTCTGCAGAATGGTTTTCACGTTGCCTAGTGCGGGGTTGCCCAGCACGCCATCTGCTAGAGCGACATCCTGAACGGAACGCTCAATTGGCTTACCGTTTGCACCCTGGACGTCGTCAGTGACAACAACCAGGTATTTCTGACCTTCAGTCAAAGGTTCAAGCGGAACAACACGGATAGCGTTGTTTGTGCCGCCATCAACACTTACAGGGTCCGCGCGGAAATTAGGCTGCTCAAGTCCCAAGCCCTGACCAAAGGGATTACTTGCAACGATGCTGGTCGGGTTGGTGTTCGGAAGAGCTTCAGGAGCCGAATCAATTGCAGGGCCAACGTTAAGTGGGAGCAAAAATACTGTCGCGTTTGCCATGACGGTCGCTGGATTCAGCTCACCGTCAAACTTCAGGGTAAAGGCGCCTGAAGTGGAAAAACCCGAGAGATCGTTAACAGCGTCATCTGCCGGGGTGTTACCAGTCGAAAGCCCTGTAAAGTCATAGTTGGCGCTCTGGGTTGCGCCCAACAGCAGGATCAGGTCGGCATTGATCGGGAACGCAGGCTCTTCCGCAATCGGGTTAGGGTTGTAGATCGGACGAACAATCGACCTGTCAATCGTCGTATCTTCAATCTGGTAGTCCGGATTGGCATTCGCCCCCGTCTCGCCGCTATCAAAGCAGCCTGTAAGTCCAACGGAAGACGCCACGGCAAGACTTATTAGAGTTTTCTTGAACATGGGTGGAACCTTTTCCTGTTGTTGTGTCGTTATGTTCGGCAGCTGACGGGGCCGGTCTGATCCGGTAAGCCCGTTGTCAGTGGCCTGTTCTGCTTAAACTGTTGTCTGAAATTGTAGCCAGCGCTGTAAGCCAATTTCTGTATCTTTGACTATAGCGACAGTATGGCAAGTGTTGATCAGCCAAAAGTGTGATTCTGGTGTTTGAATCCTCCCCGCACGATTGGAGTTCGGCCTTTGAGAAAAATAGTTGCCGGATAACGGTTTGTCGAGGTCCGGCAACAGGGAAATTGGGGCCTGGTCGACGTTTATTCGAAGCGCGAGAAATCTGGTTGGCGTTTTTCCATGAAGGCCCGGAAAGCTTCGGCGGCTTCGGGGGATTTCAGCCGTTCTGCAAACAGCTGACCCTCCTCCAGCATGGCTTCCCGGAGTGCTTCCATGGTTGGCTTGTTGAGGAGCGCCTTGGTGGCCCGAATCGCTGCCGGGGCTTTTTCAGTGAGCCTCTGGCAGGCTTCGAAGGCATTGGCTTCCGTTTGCCCAGGCTCACAAACCCGGTTGATCAGGCCAAGCCGAAGACCTTCTTCCGCGGAGAAGGCACCACCAAGCATCAGAAGTTCGGCGGTGCGTACCCGGCCGATCCAGGAAGGTAGCAACAGGCTTGAGCCACCTTCGGGGCACAGGCCGAGGCTGGCAAAGGGCATCTGGAATGCCGTGTTGTCGCCGGCGAACACCAGATCACAGTGCAGCAACATGGTTGTGCCGATGCCGACGGCCGCGCCATTGACCGATGCCACCACCGGTTTAGTGGCGCTGGCCAGTAGTAAAAGAAAACGGCCAACGGGCGTCTGCTCGAAATCACCTGGCAGACCTGCGGCAAATTCGCCCAGGTCGTTGCCTGCGGTGAAGCACTCGCTGGTGCCGGTGAACAGCACGCACCGGATGTTGGTGTCATCCCGGGCCCGTTCCAGCGCGTCGCCCATGGCGGTATACATGGCGTGGGTGAGGGCGTTCTTGCGTTCTGGCCGGTTCAGTCGGACGATGAGGGTCCGGTCTTTGGTTTCGGTGAGGACGAGGTCAGTCACGGCGTCTCCTGGGGTGTTATTATCGTTTGGTTAGGATGATACCTTTTTCTGTTGGCGTTTTTCACGGGTTTTAATCCTTGTTTCGCCATCCGTCGAATCACTCGCCAAACCGATTTTCTGGTAAACTCTCGCCTCCCGATTTCTGATGACACGACATAACGATATCAAGCTGATGAGGCGCCTATGACCACCGTAATCCGCCAGGACGACCTGATTGAAAGCGTAGCGGACGCGCTGCAGTTCATTTCCTACTACCACCCGAAGGATTTCATCCAAGGCGTCTATGAGGCCTACCAGAAGGAAGAATCCCAGGCGGCCAAAGATGCCATGGCCCAGATCCTGATTAACTCGCGCATGTGTGCCCAGGGGCACCGCCCGATCTGTCAGGATACAGGCATTGTGACGGTATTCGTGAATGTCGGCATGAACGTCCAGTGGGATTGCGATATGCCACTGGACGACGTGATCAATGAAGGCGTCCGTCGTGCCTACACGCATCCGGACAACGTGCTGCGCGCCTCGGTGCTGGCCGATCCGGACGGCAAGCGCCAGAACACCAAGGACAACACCCCGGCCATCATCCATTACAAGATGGTTCCGGGTGATACCGTGGAAGTGCACGTGGCTGCCAAGGGTGGCGGTTCTGAAGCCAAGTCCAAGTTCGCGATGCTGAACCCCTCTGACTCAGTCGTGGACTGGGTGCTGAAGATGGTCCCGCAGATGGGGGCCGGCTGGTGTCCGCCGGGCATGCTGGGTATTGGTATCGGCGGTACCGCTGAAAAGGCGATGGAACTGGCCAAGGAATCCTTGCTGGACCCGATCGACATCCACGATCTGAAAGCTCGTGGCGCGTCCAATCGTGCCGAAGAGCTTCGTCTGGAGCTGTTCGACAAGGTAAACGAACTGGGGATCGGCGCTCAGGGCCTCGGCGGTCTCACTACGGTTCTGGATGTGAAGGTGAAAGACTACCCGACCCACGCGGCCAACAAGCCGGTGGCGATTATTCCGAACTGTGCAGCCACCCGTCACGCTCACTTTACCCTGGATGGTACCGGGCCTTCCCTGCAGACCCCGCCAAGCCTGGACGATTGGCCGGAAATTACCTGGGAAGTGGGTGAGAACGTCCGTCGCGTGAATCTGGATACCGTCACTCCGGAAGATGTGAAGGACTGGCAGCCGGGTGAAACCGTTCTGCTCTCCGGCAAGATGCTGACCGGACGCGACGCTGCCCACAAGAAGATGGTGGACATGATCGAGAAAGGCGAGGAGTTGCCGGTTGATCTGAAGGGTCGGTTCATCTACTACGTGGGGCCGGTTGATCCGGTACGCGAAGAGGTTGTTGGTCCCGCAGGCCCGACCACTGCCACACGTATGGACAAGTTTACCCACACCATGCTGGAGAAGACCGGCCTCACCGGCATGATCGGTAAAGCCGAGCGCGGTCAGGTGGCCATCGATGCCATCAAGGAATTCGGCGCGGTTTACTTGATGGCCGTGGGTGGTTCCGCTTACCTGGTCTCCAAGGCCATCAAGAACGCTGAAGTGGTTGCCTTCCCGGAACTGGGTATGGAAGCCATTTACGAGTTCGAGGTGGAGGACATGCCGGTCACTGTCGCCGTCGATTCCCGCGGCTCGTCTGTGCATCAGACAGGTCCTGCGGAATGGCACGAGAAGATCATTGCTGCCAAGGCGGTCTGATCTCCGGAAGTCGCTGAAAAAAGAAAAGGGCCGGACGAATGATCGTCCGGCCCTTTTTCGTTCTGTTGGTCCAGATTTATCAGCTTGAACAGCTGATATTCAGGTGTTTGCCCCAATCCGGCGGCAATGCCGCATAAGCGTCGTTCTCCGGTTGTTCGTCATAGGGCCGCTCAAGCACCTTCAGTAGTGCTTTCATGGGTTCGTAATCCCCGTTCTGGGCTTCCTGAATGACCTGCTGGGCCAGGTAATTCCTCAGCACATACTTCGGATTCACGCGGCGCATGGCGTATTCCCGTTCATCGTGAGCGCGGGTTTCGTTCAGTAGTCGTTCCTCGTAGCGCTCCAGCCACTGGTCCGCCACGCTTCGATCGACAAACAGATCACGCACCGGCCCATGGCCGTGGCTATGCAGGTTGGAAAGCGCCCGGAAGAAACGGGTGTAGTCCACATGATGCTCGTGCATCATGCTGAAGGTATCCATGATCAGGCTCAGGTCTGCTTCATCCTCAATGGCAAGGCCCAGCTTGTCCCGCATGTTCTGGAGGAAGCGCTCGTTGTAGGCCACTTCATACCGGCGAAGCCCCCGGCGCACGTCGTCTTCCTCCATCACGGGCAGCAGGGCTGTGGCCAGATAACGGCAATTCTCAAACCCGACTTGCGGCTGACGATTGTAGGCGTAGCGCCCGCCCTGGTCGGTATGGTTGCTTATATAGCCGGCATCGAAATCATCGAGAAATGCGTAGGGGCCGTAGTCAAAGGTGTCGCCGATGATCGACATGTTGTCACTGTTCATCACGCCGTGGCAGAAGCCCACCGCCTGCCAGTCCGCAATCGTTCGCGCCGTCCGCTCGACCACTTCCTCGAACCACCGGCTGTACCGTTCGTCATCGGGCAGATTGATCAAGTGGGGGAAGTGCAGCGAGATCACGTGTTCGAGTAGCGTCTTGACGGTTTCAGGCCCCTCGTGGTGGGCGGCGAACTCGAAGTGCCCGAAGCGAATGTGCGTTTCGGCTACTCGCACAAGTGCCGCTGCTGTTTCGATGGACTCCCGGCGCACCGGGTCTCTGGCGCTGACCATGAAAAGGGCCCGGGTGGTCGGGATGCCAAGGCCATACATGGCCTCGCTGCATAGATACTCGCGAATGGTGGAGCGAAGCACGGCGCGGCCATCGCCAAAGCGGGAGTAAGGGGTCATACCGGCGCCTTTGAGGTGCCAGTCCCAGCGTCGTCCATCAGGACCAATGGTTTCCCAGAGGAGCAGGCCACGGCCGTCGCCGAGTTCCGGGTTGTAGACCCCGAACTGGTGGCCGGTGTATTTCATGGCCACCGGGTCCATGCCCTCGAGTAATTCCGATCCTGCGCCCACTCCGGTCCAGTCGGATTCGGAATCGGCCCGAAATCCCATCTGGGCTGCGAGTTTGTGGTTGAAACACACCATCTTCGCGTCTTTCAGGGGTGAGGGCTGAACCCGCGTATAAAAACTGTCCGGGAGCTCCAGGTAGCGATGCTCTATTCGAAAATCGTTGCCACTCATAAAACGCCTATACTCCCATTGGTATGAATTCTGCTGCCGTCTCGCTTAAGTCACCCATTAAACTGGAAACCCAACGTGTCTGATCGCTCACTAAAACAAACCGTCAGTGCCCTGATTCAACAGGAGGGCCTGCCCGACGCCTACGCCGAAACGGTGGAAAAAACCATTCTGCCGCTGGCAGACCGAATCTGTGCGCTCCATGATACGGAAAAGCGGCCCATTGTGGTTGGTATTCACGGAGCCCAGGGCACAGGCAAGTCCACGTTGACCCTTTTTTTACGGGAAATTCTGCTCCGGCACCGCAATCGCCCCACTGCCAATTTCTCCCTCGATGATATTTACCTTACCAGAGCCGAGCGTGAGGCCCTTGCCCGGCGGGTACATCCGTTATTTAAGACCCGGGGTGTGCCAGGAACCCACGACGTAGCGTTGGGCCAACAGATTTTGCACCGTCTGCGCAGTGCGGGGCCCGGAGATGCCACGCCCATTCCAGCCTTCGACAAATCAAGGGACGACAGGGTTCCACGTGAGCATTGGCCTGTTTTCGGAGAAAGGGCAGAGATCATTCTTCTGGAAGGCTGGTGCCTGGGCGCGCGACCGGAGATAGACAGTGCGCTAAGAGAGCCGATGAATCCCCTGGAGGCGAACGAGGATCCTGACTGCGTCTGGCGCAGGTATGTTAATGAGCAGTTGAAAGGGGAATACCAGGCGTTTTTTGGTCAAATCGATTGTCTGGTTATGTTGAAGGCTCCCTCCATGGAGTGTGTGCTTGAGTGGCGTCGACTCCAGGAGCAAAAGCTGGCGACGAAAATCGGTAATGCACCAGAAAAGGGCGAGCTCCATGGTGGTGCACAGGATCTGCGCATCATGAACGACGAAGAAATCGGTCGCTTCGTCATGCACTATGAACGCGTTACCCGATCCTGTCTCGCTGAAATGCCGGGCAGGGCTGATGTTCTTATCAACGTGGCCGAGGACCACTCCCTCGGTCTTCCGCAGTTCCGTGAGTCTTGACGGAGAACGGCCATGGCCCGACCTCATTTGATTATCTTTTCCGACCTCGATGGCACCCTGCTTGATCACGATGATTACCGTTGGCAGGCCGCCGGTCCAGCCCTCGACAGGCTGAAGGCAGCCCAGATACCCCTGGTGCTTAACTCCAGCAAAACCATGCCGGAGATCCGGGCGTTGAGGGAAGAGCTTGGAAATAACGATCCGTTCATAGTCGAAAACGGTGCAGCCGTGGTTATTCCGCCCCATGCACTGGGTAATGCCGAAGAAGAAGTGGTGAATTTTGGTGCAACCCGGGATCGGGTTCTTGAGGTGCTTGGCGCTCAACGTAAGAGGGGAGCTCGATTCACGAGCTTTGCCGACATGTCCGCAAACGAGCTGGCGGCAGAGACGGGCCTGGATCCGGCGGCAGCCGGGAGGGCCAAAGAACGGCTTGGGACCGAACCATTGCTCTGGCAGGGATCGGAAGAGGAGCTGGCGGAATTTGAGGCGGCTCTGGGCTCGGAGGGCCTTCGACTGGTAGCCGGAGGACGTTTTCTTCATGCCATGGGGATATTCGATAAAGCCGATGGGGCCCGGTTCTTGCTAAACAAATACAGAGAGCAATACCGGGAGCAGTATGGCGATGCGCCCGTGTTGGCCATTGCCCTGGGCGACAGTCCCAACGATCAGCAGATGCTGGAATCGGCCGATATACCGGTGGTAATCCGGGGTGTCAAAAGCGATGAAGTGCGGCTGCCTTCGGCAAAGCACGCCATGCGCTCCCTCAAGCCCGGCCCTGAAGGCTGGAATGAGTGCGTACTCAATCTCCTGTTTGAGTACGGGTACTGACCCGTTTGAATGCGGGTATAAACAAGGAGAGCCGCCATGGGCGACTTTTACCAGAATGGCATTATCACAACCCTTCATAACCTTGTTCGGCGTCCCGTGGAGGACCTGGAAGCGGAGCTGATGAGCTTTCGCAAGGCCCGGCCAATGTCACTGGTGTTGCCGTCGCTGTATTCGGAGCTGGAGGGGCCGGCCCTGAAAAATATTGTGCACGAGCTGGGCAAGGTGCCTTATCTGGATCAGGTGGTCATTGGCCTCGACCGTGCCAATGAGGAGCAATACCGCCACGCTCTGGAATATTTCTCGGAGCTGCCTCAGAACTTCAAGGTGCTCTGGAACGATGGGCCCCGCCTCAGGAGTATTGACCTGAAGCTCAGGGAGCAGAACCTGGCGCCGACGGAGATGGGCAAGGGCCGAAACGTCTGGTACTGCTTTGGCTATGTACTGGCCTCCGGTGTCAGCAAATCCGTTGCCTTGCACGACTGCGACATCCTTACCTATTCCCGGGATCTAGTGGCCCGCCTGATCTACCCTGTGGCCAATCCCGGCTTCAACTACATGTTCTGCAAAGGCTATTACGCCCGTGTCGCCGACGGGAAAATGAACGGACGGGTGAGCCGGCTACTGGTGACGCCGCTGATCCGCGCACTGAAGAAAGTCTGTGGTCCCAACGATTTCCTCGACTACCTCGACAGTTACCGCTACCCCCTGGCCGGGGAATTCTCATTCCGCACCGACGTGATCAATGATCTGCGCATTCCCAGTGACTGGGGTCTGGAGATCGGTGTGCTTTCGGAGATGAAGCGCAACTACGCCACCAACCGCCTTTGCCAGGTGGACATTGCCGATGTCTATGATCACAAGCACCAGGAACTCTCGGCGGAGGATGTCAGCAAAGGGCTGTCCAAAATGAGCATGGATATCGCCAAGGCCCTGTTCCGGAAGCTGGCGACCAACGGCGAGATTTTCTCCAATGAAAAATTCCGGACCATCAAAGCCACGTATTTCCGCATTGCCCTGGATTTCGTGGAGACCTACCAGAATGACGCCATTATTAACGGATTGACGTTTGATCGGCACAAGGAGGAGAAAGCCGTGGAGCTGTTTGCCCAGAACGTGATGCGGGCCGGCGCCTATTTCCTCGATAATCCGATGGATACACCCTTTATTCCCAGCTGGAACCGGGTCACAAGCGCCATTCCTGACATCAAGGAGCAGTTGCTGGAGGCGGTCGAACTGGATAACGAGGAATTCAAGCCATGACCCAGCCTCTGAAAGCGAAGCTGGTGTCCATGCTGGAGGTGGTTTACCCGGAGCTGGACTGTGACTTTCTGGCCGGGCAGTTATTGACCACCATGGGGCTGGCGCCCAACCAGGAACCGCCGCCTGCGCATCAGAATAACTGGGACGAATCGGATGTGGTGTTGATCACCTACGCCGACACGGTGCAGCGGGCGGACGAAAAGCCTCTGCAGACTCTGCACCGGTTTCTCGGCGATTGTCTGTCGGATTCCATTTCGTCGGTGCACATACTGCCGTTCTTCCCTTATAGCTCCGATGATGGCTTCTCGGTCATGGACTATCTGGCGGTGAACGAGTCCCATGGAAATTGGGAGGATATCGAGAGTATCGCCAGGGACTATAAGCTGATGGCGGATCTGGTCATCAACCATATGTCCGCACGCAGCCGCTGGTTCGAGAACTTCCGCAAACGGGTGGATCCGGGCAAGGATTATTTCTTCGAGGGTAATCCCAGAGACGACCTGAGTGCCGTGGTGCGTCCCCGTACCTCACCGCTCCTGAACCCGGTCCAGACCGACGATGGCGAGCGGTATGTCTGGTGTACCTTCAGCGAGGATCAGGTCGATCTGAATTTTGCCAATCCGAAGGTGCTGATCGAGTTCGCTGCAATCATCCGGCGCTATCTGGAACGAGGCATTATCATTTTCCGGCTTGATGCCGTCGCCTTTCTCTGGAAGGAACCGGGTACGCCCTGCATTCATCTGCAGCAAACCCATGAGCTGATCAAGATCCTCCGGCTGCTGATCGAGCATCACAGCCCTGATGCCGTGGTGATTACCGAGACCAACGTACCCAACCGGGAAAACCTGACCTATTTCGGCAACGCCAACGAAGCCCATGTTATCTACAACTTCTCGTTGCCACCCCTGCTGATCAATACCCTGGTGACCGGTGACTGCAAGCACCTGAAAACCTGGCTGATGAGCATGCCGCCGGCCCAGATGGGCACCACCTATCTGAACTTTATTGCCTCCCATGATGGTGTTGGCATGCGGCCGACGGATGGTCTGCTGACGGAAGAGGAAAAGCAGCGGCTGATCAACACCATGGATTCTTTTGGTGGCAAGGTTTCTTTCCGGCGAACGCCGGATGGTCGGGATCAGCCCTACGAAATCAATATTGCCCTGTACGACGCACTTCAGGGCACGGCGGAGTCGGGGCGGGATCACTGGCAACTGCAGCGTTTTATCTGCGCGCACACCGTGATGCTGGCCCTGGAGGGCATTCCGGCGTTCTACATCCACAGTCTGCTGGCGACGGAAAACGATCTGGAGCGAGTGGAGCATACCGGTCGGCTGCGGTCCATCAACCGCAGTCAGTGGCAACTGGACGACCTGGAGCAGAAGCTCGCGGACCCCCTGAGCCATCACAGCAAAGCGTTCCAGGAGCTGAAGCGTTTGATCGCCATTCGGCGCAAACAGCCGGCATTTCATCCGAATGCCACCCAGTTCACCCTGCATCTCGGGCTTCAGCTGTTCGGTTTCTGGCGTCAAAGTATGCGCCGGGATCAGTCCATCTTCTGCATTCACAATATCAGCAACGAGGTGCAGCAGGTGGCCCTGAGCGACATCAATCTGATTGGTACCGATCATTGGCAGGACCTGATTTCCGGGATGACCATTGATGATCTTTCCGGCTCTATCACCCTGAAGCCATACCAGAGCGTGTGGTTGTCCAACCTGGAAGTTACCGTCTGATCATCTGACAACGTCATTTGTGCAATGCTCGAAAAACATAGGGTATCCTGTGCCCATATGAGCAAGGCCGAGACGTGATACATGATCAAAGCAATCAAGGTAACCGGGGGCAACCTCAGCTGGGAATCCTGGGAAGGGCCGGGGGAGCCGCCCGAGGACCACGTTGAAATTGAGGTTGTCTGGACAGCCATCAACCGTGCCGACCTGATGCAGCGGGCGGGTGTCTACCCACCGCCGCCGGGCGCGTCCGACATTCTGGGGCTGGAAGTCAGCGGGCGGATTGCCTCGGTGGGATCAGGGGTAACCCGTTTCAAACCTGGTGACGAGGTCTGCGCCTTGCTTACGGGCGGCGGTTACGCGACCCATGTTGTCGTGCCCGAAGTTCAGGTTTTGCCTATCCCCAAGGGTTTGTCACTCGAGAAAGCAGCGGCCATTCCCGAGGTGCTCGCCACGGCCTGGCTGAACCTTTACCACGAAGCGGCACTGAAACCGGGCGAACGGGTGCTTCTGCACGCAGGCGGAAGCGGTCTCGGCACCGCTGTCATTCAATTGGCAACGGCCTTCGGTAACCCGGTTTTCGCCACTGCCGGTGACAAAGTCAAGCTGGAGGTTTGTCGAAAGCTGGGGGCCAGCGGTGTCTGGAACCGGAATGACGGTTCCTTTGTGGAGGCCGTTACAGCCTGGGGCGGAGTCGATATGGTTCTGGACCCGGTTGGTGGCAGCTACATTGCCGAAGACCAGCGGGTTCTGAATGTCGATGGCCGGATTGTACTGATCGGGCTGATGGGCGGCCGGATGGCCGAGGTGGATCTGGGCATCATGCTGGTCAAACGCCAGCGTATTATCGGTTCCACACTCCGCTCCCGAACGGTCGAGGATAAGGGTGAGGTCATGCAGGCGCTCTACCGGCATGTCTGGCCGCTGCTGGCCGCCGGCCAGATTGAGCCATTGATCGATAGCACCTGGCCGATCGAACAGTTGGAAGACGCGATGGCCTATGTGGCCGAGAACAGGAACACCGGCAAGGTGCTCCTGAAGATTGCCGACTGAGCAGGCAGCCTGTCGCGCCTTCCTGGATTCGTTAGTCTGCGATATGAACCAGCTGCTTGCCGAAGTTCTGGCCCTTGAGCATGCCCTTGAAGGCGTCAACGGCATTTTCCAGGCCTTCGGCAACAGTTTCCCGGTATTTCAGTTCACCGGAAGCGACCCGTGAGGCCAGAATGTCGGTGATCTCCTGGTGCTGGTCCTGCCATTCGGTCACCAGGAAAAACCGGTGTTCGGGTACTGGGTCCAGTGCCTTGAGGACGTGAAACGGGGTTTCCACGCTGGCCATATCGGTTGCATTGTAGGCGGATACGAAACCGCATATGGGCACCCGGGCGCCCGTGTTCAACAGCGGTGCCACGGCGCGCGTCACGGCACCACCCACGTTTTCAAAGTAGATATCGATGCCGTCAGGGCAGGCCGCTTTCAGGTCTGCTTCCAGATTGCCGGCCTTGTAATCCACACAGGCGTCGAAACCCAGTTCATTGACCACGTAATTGCACTTTTCGGGGCCGCCGGCAACGCCAACAACCCGGCAGCCCTCTGATTTGGCAGTCTGGCCAACGACGGTGCCTACAGGCCCGGAAGCGGCAGAGACAACCACGGTTTCGCCGGCTTTCGGCTTACCCACGTACATCAGGCCGCAGTACCCCGTGCGCCCAGGCATACCGGCAACGCCGAGATAGGCTTGCAGGGGTACGTTGTCTCGCTGCTGAATCTTGTACACCATCGGCGCATCGCCCGGGAAGGTAACGTATTCCTGCCAACCGGAATAACAAGTGACCAGATCACCGACCTTCAGGGCGTCCGAGCGGGATTCCACCACCCGGGCAACGCTCTCGCCGACAATGGGCTCGTCGATGCCGATAGGCTCCATGTAACCTTTGGCATCGTTCATACGAGGGCGCATGTAAGGATCCAGCGACAGCCAGAGCACCTGTGCGACCACCTCACCCTCATTGGGGGAGCGAACGGGGCGCTCTTCCAACACCAGATCGCCTTGTTGAATTTCACCCTGGGGGCGCTGTTTGAGTACAACGGCTCGGTTCCTGTATTCGCTCACTTGTTCTCTCCGGTTGCATAATGAAACCAGATTAGGGTGCAGCAGATTCCGGTGTCGGTCAACCTTCTGGCCAAGTTGATGTGGTTGAAATGTTTTGCATCAGTTGTAGCGAAATGCAACAAATGCAATAATTTGTGGCGTATGAACAGGTATCGTATCTGGAGGTCACCATGACAACCGCTGTTCGTCTTGACGACACATTGGTCCGCCATGCTGCGGCGGAGGGTGCAGTCCATCGGCGCTCGACACCCAAGCAGATCGAGTACTGGGCCGAGATAGGGCGTGCCGTCGCCGGCGACGTGAGCGCCGAAGATCTGATCGCCATTCTCCAGGGTATTCGCCGGGTGAGGGTTGAGCCGGTGGTGGCCGAGCAGGTTTCCAGCGATGACCTCTGGGCTGAGGTGGATCAGGCCCGGGCAAGTGGCGAACTGGAGCGCTCTATCAGCCGCGGGCGTACGGTGTATCAGGCGTCTGGAGAGAAACCGGGCTATCTGGAAGCCATATATCCGGATGGCTCCCGGGAAATCGGTCAGTTTCGCAATGGACGCTTTGAGGCACTGAGTGACCGTGACAACGCAGCCTGAGCTCTGGCTGCTGGTTGGCGGTAACGGTGCGGGCAAAACCACATTTTATGAGCGGTTCCTGGCCCGCCGGAAGATTCCGCTGGTAAACGCCGATAATATTGCCCGCAGCATGTGGCCGGACGCGCCCGAAAAGCACAGTTACGAGGCAGCACTGATTGCGGAAAGGGAACGGCTCAGGCTGATTGAGGAGAGGCAGACCTTCTGCTTCGAAACCGTCTTCTCCCACCCCTCGAAAGTGGATTTTGTCGGGACAGCCAAAGCCGCCGGATTTCGGGTTCGGATGTTTTACTTCCATCTGGAATTGCCCTCCCTGAACAAGGCGCGGGTCGCTTCCCGGGTAACAGCCGGCGGCCACAACGTCCCAGAAGCCAAGATCGAGTCAAGGATTCCACGAACGCTGGCGAATCTGCGCCAATGCATTGGTCTGGCGGACGAATTGCACCTGGTCGATAACTCGCGCCTTGATCAGCCTTACGTACGCGTCGCGGTCTGCGAAAATGGGCAGTGGTGTGCCTTGCAGGATAATTTGCCGCAGTGGGCAAGTGATCTGATTGATCGCTGATCATTCACCCTGGCCAGCTGTCCGGCACTACGAATAAGCGATTGGTTTCCTGCCAGAGGCCGGTGACGGAATTCTGCTTCAGCTTCGCGAACAAGAGCGGGATCTCGGCGCGTTCGATGGTGGCCAGTGCGGCATTCACTGCATCAGGAGCGGGGGATTCGTATTGACGCCACGGGCCGATCCAGTGGGGTTTGTTCAGGAGCACCCAACCGGGAAGGTCCGATGATTCAACCTGTGAGAGGTAGCACCACTGGCCTCGAAGGTGATTTGCAGGCACGGACTGTGGGGCGCTCACCTGTGTTCCGGTCGGGTAAAAAAGGTATCCGGGCATGAAAATGCGGGGCATGACAGGTTCTTTGATACCCATGTCTGCCAGCAGCGCCCTGGCTTCGGGCAGCGTGGTTCGCTGGCTTTGCAAGCGCAACATCCGGTCTGCTTTCAGGTCCAGCCGATCCCGGGCGTTCGGTCCATACCACAGGGTTCTCCCACTGTGCTCCGGAACCCCCAGGTAATATTTGATGGCAATTTCGTGGTGCTCAATTCGATCTTCATTGCGATTGTGCACGACAAAATCCAGTTCGCCGATGGTTCGCCCGTTGGACTGTATCTGTTGGTTTTGAAGCAGAACTTCCCAGCCCAGCAGATCTTCCAGCAATACCCGGTAAAGCCGTTCGAAGTAGAACCCGAGCCGTTTCTGGGGCGGTTCTCTCAGCAGAGGCGGTGCTGTTTGCGGGTTGTGATCCCAGGCTTTAATTTTTTCCGTTACATCATCAGGCAGAAAGCGACCTGGCTCAAACGTCAGCGGTGACTGCAACAGCTGAGGTGCCTGGCATACCCAGGCAAGGTGTCGGACCTCGGGGGTGGTCAGCTCAGAAGCAGAGTAGGGGGCTGTTTTTGCATCCATATGGCCAGAATACCGTAAACTGTCCGCAAGGCACGATGATCAGTTCACTTCACTTCTGAAGGAGGCTACATGCAATATCTTCACACCATGATCCGGGTGAGTAATCTGGAAGAGACGCTGCATTTCTTTTGCGATTTGCTGGGAATGATTGAAATCAGTCGCAAGAGTAGCGACAAAGGCCGGTTTACCCTGGTTTTCCTGGCTGCGCCGGAAGACGAGGCGCGTGCCCGAGAAGACCGGGCGCCGATGATCGAGCTCACCTATAACTGGGATCCTGAAGAGTACACTGGCGGGCGCAATTTTGGCCACCTTGCTTACCGGGTGGACGACATTTATGCGCTTTGCGAGCACCTCAAATCCAATGGCGTAATCATTAATCGCCCGCCCCGTGATGGGCATATGGCTTTTATCCGTACCCCGGATAACATCTCTATCGAGCTTTTGCAGAAAGGTGAGGCGCTTCCACCGAAAGAACCCTGGGCCAGCATGGAAAACACTGGTACCTGGTGAGCCCTGCAGGCGGGCCGCCGCGTGGGGCCAGAGCGTGATACAATAACAATCCGCAACAAAGCTTTCGTATCAGGATGATGCATCAAGAACATGGAGACGTTCGATGGACGATTGGCAAGGATGCCTGGATCCCCAGTGCCAGACCGCTTTACTACGAGCCCGGGAAAGCGTTGAACGCCGTGGCGGCTCGGTGATTACCGCTGAAGACTACCTGCTTGCCCTGCTGGACTCTGTACTCAATATTGTCCGCTTTTTGCGGGGCTGCGGCGTGGATATGGATGAACTCATCCGCACCATTCAGTGCGAACAACCGATAGTGACGGAAGTTGGTGGTGAAGGACAGTTGTCATCCCAGTTGATGTATTGGTTCGCATCGGCCAGGGAAACCAGCAATTCCCCATGGCTAGGGTGGTCGCAGCTGCTTGCGACATTGGTTCGCCATGCGGAGCGGCTGCAGGAAAAAGCCTATGTGGCGGTTTTCGAGCTGGTCCCTCGCTGGCCCGATCCTTCGGAAGAGCGGGAGCCGGCTCCGATCGATGAATTCCAGAGAGCTCCTGTGGTTGTGACTGATTCCGCGTGGGTTGAGCTGGCGGAGGACGTTGCGATCAGTCTGGCGGCGTCCCCGTCAGCCATGCTCTGGGTCCGGGGTGATCGGGGTTCGGGTAAAACAGCGTGGCTGCAATCACTGCTACCAACACTGGAACTCGATTATGTTGAGCTGGACCTCCGCCGTGAAGCGGAAATCATGGCCAGTGATCTTCCGGTTCTTCCAGAGCGCCGGGTGCAGGGCGAGCCTGGTGAGAGTGGATCACGCTGGCCGGTCCTTGTGCTGGACAATATCTCACCCGCAGATCTCATTGCGCTGATGAATCTGCCCGATGGTCTGGCCTCTGAGTTGTTGCTGCAATGGGCCGGGCCGATTCTACTGCTGGGTCCCGGCGAGGCCGCCGACAGCAGTTCGGCCGCCACACTCCAGCATCGCCTGGGCCGTACCCTCGACATCTTTGCCATGCCGGCTTCCAGCGTTGTCCAACGGCAGGCTATTCTGACGGCACATCAGGCCGCCTTAGAGAAGCAATGGAATATCCAGATTCCTCGCTCCGTGATCCGGTTTGCGGCCTCTCGCCGAAGCCGTTGTGTGAGCACTCCCGGAGGAATGCTCCAATGGCTGGAGCGCTCGGCTGCCAGGCTCAATCTCTTTGCTCGAAGGGGCCCGGCCGAGGCGGTGGCCCTGTCCGGGCAGGAAGACACTCTGCGACGTCAGTCGCTGGTGGCCCTGGCCCGCAAGGAGCCTCTTGACGATATCGAAGCATCGCTGGGAGAGATACAGCTTCATCGGGTGGCGGCAGAGGTGGCCTGGCATGAGCGTAAGGCGGCCGGCACCTTGCGTCAGCTTTCTGCTGAAGATTTACGCCAGGAACTGGAGCGCTGGGTTGCAGCTCGACCCGGGCCGGTTCACTATGTGCTGCATTGTAATCAGCAGGATGGAGATTCAGCGGGTGCAGGATCTGGAAATTTACATTCGTGATCTGGAACCGGGTGCGGTGTCAGGGTGGCTAGAGAATCACCTGGACGAACTGGAACTCGATGATGGTGAGGTGACGCGCGTGATCAAGGGCGTTGGCCGCTACGAGGGCGAAAGACTTCGGATATCGCTTTATCCCGGAGCTTTCGGAAAACGATTTACGTCACTGGTTATTGAAGGCCCCAGAGTGCCCTGGAACAGTGATCTGGACTGCGCGCGCAGTGCCTGGCGTGCAATGGATACCGAGATTCGTTGCAGCCCGGGAGACTGGACAGAAGGGGAGCCTGTAGAGGATGAGAAATGGTGGCGATTGGACCACCGGGGCGAGCAACAGGTCGTCTGGAACTGAAAGAGGCAGCCCGTGGGCTGCCTCTCTTTTTAGCGGGCGATTCAGTCGCTCAGGATGGACACGTTGTCGGCCTGGAGGCCTTTGTCTGCTTCCACAACGTTAAAGCGTACCAGTTGACCCTGGCGCAGAACCCGGCGCCCGCGGCCACGAATGGCACGGAAGTGAACGAATACTTCATCACCACTGTCGCGCACGATGAAGCCGAAGCCTTTCTTGACGTTGAACCACTTTACGGTGCCTTCCTCGTTCCCCTCAGGGCTGCTTTCGTCATAGCCGTCATCATCGTCATCGCGGCTCTGGCTGGGTGCACGGTTGCTCGACCGGGATGTTTGTTGCTTTTCGGCCGGTTTCTTGACTGACAACGCAATGGCCAGGAAGCCCGCAATGCCGAAAACGATCAGCGAGATAATGTAGGCTGCGATACCACGGTTGCTACCCAGGGCTTCCACAAGTTGGCCCGCAGCGATCAGGCGAAGAGGCTCTGGTGTGAAAGACAGCAAAATGGCAAGCACCAGCGGTGCGGGAATGGCGATCAGGAGAGAAAAAAGGATCGCTTTGGATGGATTACGCATTGACTGAAATTTCTCCATTCTTGTAACGCTAACGATAAAAACCGGATATCGGGTAAAATCGCACATCCGGCCGGTGAAAACCGACAGTACCCCGAAAAACGGGCGCGCTGGCGGGCAAAAGCGGAATGATACCAGATTATCCCGAGCACTGACCAAGCAGCGGGATACGCAGTGTCATCGATCACATTCTAGAGAGATTTACCCAGGGGAGTCCCAATAGCTGATGAGCCAGAACGATCTGGAAACCCGACTGGATGAGCTGGAAACCCGGCTGGCCTTCCAGGATGACGTTATCAATACCCTGAGCGAGCAGGTGGCCAAGCAGGAAATGGATATCCGTGAACTGTGGGAAGCCAAGCGGTTGCTGCACAAGCAGCTGAAGGATGTTTCGCCGTCCAATATCAAGTCGGAGCAGGACGAAACACCTCCTCCTCATTACTGAAGATGGCGCAATAAAAAGGGTCAGGTGGAATCTTCACCTGACCCTTTTTTGTGGGATTCCGATTTTGACCTTTATGCCAGGAGTTCGATCAGAATCTGCTCGTAGATATCCGAAAGGGTATTCAGATCCTCGGCCTTCACGCATTCATCCACCTTGTGAATGGTTGCATTGATAGGGCCAAGTTCCACCACCTGTGCGCCGGTTGGCGCGATGAAACGGCCATCGGAAGTGCCGCCGGAGGTTGAAAGCTCGGTTTCCCGGCCGGTCACTGTGCGAATGGCGCTCTGGCTGGCGGATACGAGCGCTCCCTTGTCCGTGAGGAACGGACGGCCACTCAGGTGCCACTGCAGGTCGTATTTCAGGTTGTGGCGATCCAGTATGGCTACCACCCGTTCCTCGAGGCTTTCTGCCGTGTTTTCCGTGCAGTAGCGGAAGTTGAAGTGCACCAGGCACTCACCGGGAATAATGTTGCTTCCGGTGCCCGCTTCCATTCTGGTGATCTGGAATGTGGTTGGCGGGAAGAAGTCGTTGCCGTTATCCCAGAACTCCTTCGCCAACGCATCCAGTGCCGGGGCCACGGAATGAACCGGGTTCTCGGCAAGATGCGGGTAGGCAACGTGGCCCTGAACGCCATGCACTGTCAGATAACCATGTAAGGAACCCCGGCGGCCGTTCTTGATCACGTCTCCCACTTCATGGGTGCTGGAGGGTTCGCCGATCAGGCACCAGTCAATCTTTTCGTTCCTGGCTTCGAGGGCTTCCACCACTTTCACGGTGCCGTGTTGGGCCGGGCCCTCCTCATCGCTGGTGATCAGCAGGGCAATGGAGCCACGGTGATCGGGGTGTTTTCCAACGAATCGCTCACAGGCGGTTACGAAGGCCGCAAGGCTGCCCTTCATGTCCGCCGCGCCACGGCCCAGCAAATAGCCGTCCTTGATTACCGGATCAAACGGCGGGTGTGCCCAGTTCTTCTCCGGACCAGTCGGCACCACATCGGTATGGCCGGCAAAGGCCAGCACCGGCCCCTCTGAGCCCTTGCGGGCCCAGAGGTTATCGGTATCGCCAAATCTCAGGTTTTCGCCAGTGAAGCCCAGAGGTGCCAGCCGCGACATCATCAGTTCCTGGCAGCCGGCATCTTCGGGAGTGACGGACTGCCGGCGGATCAGGTCGATGGCAAGTTCTAGGGTCGGGGAATCAGTTGTTTGCATGCAGCTCTTCATTCAGCTCGATGGCAGACTTGTTGGTTTTGCACTCGACCGCGCCGGTCTGACTGTTGCGGCGGAACAGAAGATCCGGCTGGTTGGCCAGATCGCGAGCCTTGATAACCTCAACCAGCTCGTTGTTGTCGTCGAGCAGGGCAACCTTGGTTCCGGCGGTGATGTACAATCCGGCTTCCACTTTGCAGCGGTCGCCCAGCGGGATACCGATGCCGGCGTTGGCACCGATCAGGCAGTTCTCGCCAACCGCAATGATGATGTTGCCACCACCGGACAGGGTGCCCATGGTGGAGCAGCCACCGCCCAGGTCGGAGCCCTTGCCAACCATAACGCCGGCGGAGATGCGGCCCTCGATCATGCTGGTGCCTTCGGTGCCGGCGTTGAAGTTGATGAAGCCTTCGTGCATGACGGTGGTACCTTCACCAACATAGGCGCCAAGACGGACCCGAGCAGTGTCGGCAATGCGAACACCCTTCGGTACCACATAATCTGTCATCTGCGGGAATTTATCGACGGACTTGACTTCCAATGTGCGGCCTTCGAGGCGGGCCTGTAACTGACGATCGGAGAGCTCGTTCAGGTCGATTGCGCCCTCGTTGGTCCAGGCCAGGTTGGGCAGCAGGCCAAAGATGCCATCGAGCTTCAGACCATGGGGTTTCGCCATGCGGTGGGAAATCAGGTGAAGCTTGAGGTAAACCTCGGGCGTGCTGGAAGCTGTGTCATCGGTTTCCAGGACCGTAACAACGACCGGGCGTTTGCTGTTGGCCGCTTTGTCCGCCAGGGTTGCCTGGTCGGTCTGGCCAATCTGTCGCAAGGCATTGGCGAGCTGGCTGAGCTGTTCGGCGGTCGCGCTGATCGCCTGGTTGCCGCCCTTGTATTCCAGGACATTGGAGATGACGTCCATCAGGGTGTTATCGGGTGTCATGACCGGCTGCTGGTAAAAGACTTCCAGCCACTCGCCCTGGTTGTTCTGGGTGCCGATACCGATACCGAATGCAAAGCTCATCTGATGGTTGCTCCTGTTCTGAATGTTGGGGTAAGAAGTTCGCGCCTTCCGACTCCGGAGTTAAAATTTGGATCTGTTGCCCTGAGATTCAGGCCAGCCATGCAGCCCATTCGTCTGCATTGAAACCCACGCGCACCTCATTGCCGTTTTCCACGACAGGGCGCTTAATGATGGACGGATTTTCCAGCATGATCGCGTGAGCACTTTGGGCGCTAATGGTATCACGAACCTCCTCGGGAAGTTTGCGCCACGTGGTGCCACGGCGGTTCAACAGGCTTTCCCAGCCAACGGCGCTCTCCCATTTGGACAGCAGATCGTCGTCCAGACCGTCTTTCTTGAAGTCGTGGAACTGGTAGTCAACGCCTTGCTCATCCAGCCACTTGCGGGCTTTCTTCACCGTGTCACAATTTTTTATGCCATACAGTTTCATGTCTGGTTCGCCTTAACAAATTCAACAATCCGGTGTGCCGCCTCGACGCATTCTTCCACCGGCGCAACCAGGGCCATCCGGACCCGGTTTTCTCCGGGGTTGTGGCCATCCACCGTGCGAGAGAGGTAGCGCCCGGGAAGGACGTGGACGTTCTGCTGGGCGGAGAGTTCCCTGGCAAAGGTTTCATCGTCCATCGGTGTTTCCGGCCACAGGTAAAAGCCGGCGTCCGGGAAATCCACTTCCATGACTTCTCTGAGAATGGGCACTACGGCCTCGAACTTGGCGCGGTAGGCTGCACGGTTCTCCCGAACATGGTCTTCGTCGCTCCAGGCGGCGATGCTGGCCAACTGGTTATGGATGGGCATGGCGCAGCCATGGTAGGTGCGATACTTCAGATAGCCCTCGAGAATGCGAGTGTCACCGGCGACGAAACCGGACCGAAGGCCGGGCAGGTTGCTGCGCTTGGAGAGGCTGTGAAATACCACGCAGCGGCGGTAGTCATCACGACCAATGGCGGCGCAGGTTTGCAGCAGGCCTTCCGGCGGTTTGCTCTCGTCGGGGTACAGCTCGGAATAGCATTCGTCGGAGGCGACGATGAAGTCGTGTTTGTCGGCGAGGGCAATAACCCTGGCCAGTGTTTCCCGTGGAATCACCGCGCCACTTGGGTTGCCCGGTGAACACAGGAACAATACCTGACAATCCCGCCAGACGGATTCCGGCACTGCCTCAAAGTCCGGAATAAAGCCGTTGGAGCCGTCGCAGGGAAGGTATACGGGCGTGGCGCCGGCCAGGAATGCAGCACCCTCATAGACCTGATAAAACGGGTTGGGGCTGACCACGGTGGCAGGTTTGCTGGCATCCACCACAGCCTGGACCAGGGAAAAGATGGCTTCGCGCGTACCGTTCACCGGTACGATGTTTTTCGCCGGGCTCAGGCTGTCGGCTTTCAGTTGGAATCGTTGGGTTGCCCAGTGACTGATGGCCTCGCGAAGTTCATCCGTACCCCGGGTGGTCGGGTAATTGGCAAGCTTGTCCAGGTTGTTCGCAATTACCTCTTTGACGAATTCAGGGGAGGGGTGCTTCGGCTCGCCGATCCCGAGAGAGATGGGGTGGAGATGATCAGGCACGCTAATGCCGGCCTTCAGTTTGGCCAGTTTTTCAAACGGGTAGGGATGGAGTCTGTCCAGATTGGGATTCATTGAATGTCGTCCAGCATTTTGCAGAGATCTTGCTGCAGGGCCTGGCACACGGCCGGGTCCCGGATGGGTTCGCCGTGTTCGTCGGTGACGAAGAAAACGTCCTCTACGCGCTCGCCCAGGGTGGCAATCTTGGCGTTGGTCAGTCGCACCCGATGCTCCAGCAACACCTGGCCGACTCGCGCCAGCAGGCCGGGCCGGTCAGGGGTGATCACTTCCATTACGGTGCGCTGGTTGATGGTGTCGTTAGAGAACGTCACCTCCGTCGGGAAGGCGAAATGTTTCAGTTGCCTTGGTGTGCGCCGGTGGATGATATCCGGGTAGTCTTCCGGGTCATCCAGCTCTTCAATCAGGCGTAAACGCACCCGTTCCTTGCGCGCGGGATCGATTCCAAGAGGCTGGCCCTTTTCATCCAGCACCACGTAGGAGCTGATCGAGTAGGGACCCTCACTGGAGCTGATACGGGCGTCCACGATGTTCAGGTTCAGCTGCTCAAGCACCGCAGTGGTTGCCGCAAACAGGGCAACCCGGTCCTTCATGTAAATAATGATCTGGGAATAGCCATCCGTGGGTCCGCCCCGAGTGTCGCGAATAAGCACCAGTGGGTCGGGGTTGTTGCCGTGACGGACAATGGCGGCTGTCTGCCAGGCAATATCAACGGTTGAGTCCTGGAGAAAATAATCCTCATCCACGGTGTCCCAGATAACGTCGATCTGCTCATCCGTCATGTTCTGGGCGTGCAGGATCTCGCGCGCTTCAGATTGGGTGGCGCGCACCCATTCTTGCCGGTCGATGGGGTTTTCCGTGCCCCGGCGCAGGGCCCGTTTGGCCTCGATATACAGTTGGCGTAACAGAGAGGCGCGCCAGGTGTTCCAGAGTTTTGGGTTGGTTGCGCTGATATCGCATACGGTCAGCACATAGAGATAATCGAGGTGCGCCTGGCTCGGTACTGCTCTGGCAAAGGCATGAATGATGTCCGGGTCAGATATGTCTTTGCGCTGCGCGGTCATGGACATCAGCAGGTGGTTTTCCACGAGCCACGAGATCAGCTGTGTGTCCCGCTCGCTCAGATGATGCCTGTGGCAGAAAGCCTCGGCATCCATGGCGCCCATTTCCGAATGGTCACCGCCCCGTCCTTTGGCAACATCATGGTATATGCCCGCTATATAAAGGGTTTCCAGCTTTGGTAACCGATGGATCAGGCGAGAGGCCAGGGGGTATTCGTCCCGCGCCTCGGTGCCGCTCAGCCGAACCATGTTGCGGATGACGCGCATGGTGTGGGCGTCCACGGTGTAAATGTGAAAAAGGTCGTGCTGCATCTGGCCGATAATCTGGCCGAATTCCGGGAGGTACCGGCCTAGCACGTTGTACTTCTTCATGGCGGACAGGGTCTGATCCAGCGCATGGGGCGTTCTGAGCAGCTCCATGAACAAAGTGGTCACAGCCAGATCGGAACGGAACGCATCGTCAATCAGGTGGCGGTGCGCCCGCAGAGAGCGGATGGTGGTCGCGCGAATGCCCTTGATCTCCGGATGCTGGGCCATCAGCACGAAAATTTCCATGATGGCGTAAGGCGCGTAGGCAAAAACCTGGTTGTTAACCGCTTCGATATAATAGTTGCGAATCTGGAAGCGTTTGTTTATTGGCTGGATGGCGTCTTCGGACGCGCTGCCGAGAATGGCCTCGTCATAATATTGCAGAATCACGTCGGTCAGCTCGGCGAGCGCCAGTACCGTTCGATAGTAGGACTGCATCATCAGTTCAACGCCAAGCCGCTTGCCTTCGTCCTTGTAGCCGAGCATCTGGGCAAGGGCTCGCTGATGGTCGAACAACAGGCGGTTTTCATTCCGGTCGGCCAGTAGTTGCAAGCCATAGCGCAGTTGCCAGAGGAAGGTTTCACCCTGGAAGAGTATCTGATGCTCTTCCTCGGTGAGAATGCTGAATCGGGTCAGGTCTGCAATGTTCTGCAGTCCAAAGTGGCGTTTGGTAATCCAGCCAATGGTCTGTATGTCCCGCAGGGCGCCCGGGGAGCCTTTGACGTTGGGCTCAAGGTTGTATTCGGTATCGCCGTATTTCTGGTGCCGTTGCTGCTGCTCTTCGCGCTTTGCGATGAAGTAGTTGCGGTCGGTGCTGACATCGTCGGAGTACACCTGCTCGCTGAGGTCCGACCGAAGCTCATCCGGGCCGGCGATGGTGCGGGTTTCGAGCAGGTTGGTGAGTATGGTGATGTCTTCACGGGCGGCCGTTTTGCTTTCCTCAATGCTGCGAACGCTATGACCGATATCCAGTCGCAAATCCCAGAGGAGAGTAACAAAGGCCCCCAGATCTTCGTGCCAGCTGTCCTCGATACCATTGCGAGTCAGTATGAGCAAATCAATGTCTGAGTGGGGGTGAAGCTCACCGCGCCCGTAGCCGCCGACAGCCACCAGGGCAATGTCCGGCGAGCCGGAAAAAGGATAACGATTCCAGATTAGCTTCAGAACGGTATCGACGGTGTCGGCCCGGGAGTGGACAAGGGCGCGGACATCGGCCCCCTGCCGGAAGGCCTCGGCATCTGCGTTATACCTTCCCTCTAACAGTTCCCGGGCCGCCTTGACGGGAGAGGGGTCGTTACTGATGCGGGATTCCAGCTCGCTTTGGTCCACTTAGAAGGACTCTTCCTTTCGCTTGGTCAAAACCTCATGGCCGTCAGCAGTCACAAGGATGGTGTGCTCCCATTGTGCAGATAGCTTGTGGTCCTTGGTAACCACGGTCCAGCCGTCCGGCAGCAGTTTGGTCTGGTATTTGCCCTGATTGATCATCGGCTCAATGGTGAAGGTCATGCCCTCTTGAAGCTCCAGGCCGGTGCCGGGTTTGCCGTAATGCATAACCTGCGGCTCTTCATGAAACACCGCGCCGATGCCATGGCCGCAATAATCGCGAACCACAGAGTAGCGGTGTTTTTCGGCGTGTTGCTGAATGACGTGGCCAATATCTCCCAGGCGGGTTCCCGGCTTCACCAGCTCGATACCTTTATAGAGGCACTCCTGAGTGATCTGGATCAGGCGCTCTGTGCCCGGTTTGGGCTTGCCGACGATCCACATCTTGCTCGTGTCACCGTGGTAGCCATCCTTTATTACGGTGACATCAATATTAAGGATGTCTCCGTCCTTGAGTATTTTCTTCTCTGACGGGATGCCGTGGCAGATCACGTGGTTAACCGAGGTACAGATGGACTTCGGAAATCCTTTATAGTTGAGCGGCGCCGGAATGCACTTTTGCTCATTAACAATATAGTCGTGGCAGATCCGGTCGAGTTCTTCAGTGGAAACGCCCGGTTTGACGTAATCGCCAATCATCTCGAGCACTTCGGCCGCCAAACGGCCAGCGACGCGCATCTTTTCGATTTCTTCCGGAGTCTTGATCGATACCTGCATTGGGTTTCCCGTTGATTTGTATCAAACCGGCATTTTAAGGGCCCTGCCGTCCGGGTACAAGGAAGCCGGTCGTCAAAAATAATGGCGTTTACCGGCTCGAATATGGTATAAACGCGCCCGCTGGAAACGAATCCGGCAAATTCACACACGTGTCGGCACGTTATCCCAGGGTGCCTGCTCCTGCTTTTCAAGGAGCCAGGTTGGGATAATCGGACACGTGGAGGACTAACCCGAAGCTAAAAAGGTAACTATCATGGCTCAGGTAAATATGCGTGACCTGTTGAAAGCAGGTGCTCACTTCGGTCACCAGACCCGCTACTGGAACCCGAAAATGTCGAAGTTCATCTTCGGCGCCCGTAACAAGATTCATATCATCAACCTTGAGCAGACTGTTCCTGCCATGAACGATGCGCTGAAGTTCGTTCAGCAGCTGGCAGAGAACAAGAACAAGATCCTGTTCGTTGGTACCAAGCGTGCCGCGGCCAAGATCATCAAGGAAGAAGCCGAGCGTGCCGGTCAGCCGTTCGTTAACCATCGCTGGCTTGGTGGCATGCTGACCAACTACAAGACCATCCGTCAGTCTATCCGTCGCTACCGTGACCTGGAAACCCAGAGCCAGGACGGTACTTTCGACAAGCTGACCAAGAAAGAAGCGCTGGATCGCACCCGTGAAATGGACCGCCTTGAGCGTTCCATTGGCGGTATCAAGGACATGGGTGGTCTGCCGGATGCGATGTTCGTGATCGACGTTGACCATGAGCGTATCGCTATCAAGGAAGCCAACAAACTGGGCATTCCTGTTATCGGCGTTGTGGATACCAACAGTGATCCGGACGGTGTTGATTACGTGATTCCGGGCAACGATGACGCCATTCGCGCGATCCAGATTTACGTGAAAGCCGTTGCTGATACCTGCATCGAAGCGGCCCAGTCTGCCGGTGCCGGCGCTGACGAGTTTGTTGAAGTCAGCGAAGACGCCGAAGGCGCTGCTCCAGCCGCTGAGTAAGGCTTTACCTTCACGTTTGAGATGTAAGGTGTGCCCCGGGTTGCCTCGGGCACACCTCCCCACCGAATTCGGAACAGTTGAGAGGATTGAACATGGCTGCAATTACCGCTGCAATGGTCAAAGAGCTGCGTGAGCGTACCGGCCTTGGCATGATGGAGTGCAAGAAGGCGCTCGTTGAAGCAGAAGGCAGTGTAGACGCCGCAATCGAGGAACTGCGCAAGTCTTCCGGTCTGAAGGCTGCCAAGAAAGCCGGCCGTACCGCCGCTGAAGGCGCTTCACTGATCAAGATTTCTGACGACAACACCGTTGCGTACATTCTGGAAGTGAACTCCGAGACAGACTTCGTGGCTCGCGACGACAACTTCCTGAACTTTGCCAACGATGTCCTGAACGTTGCCTTCGAAAAAGGCGAAACTGACGTAGCCAAACTGATGGAAGGCGATCTGGAAGCCAAGCGTGAAGCGCTGGTTCAGAAGATCGGCGAAAACATCACTGTTCGTCGCATCGTGAAAGTTGAAGGCCCGGTTGTTGGTGGCTATGTCCACAGCAACAACAAGATTGCTTCTGTTGTTGCCCTGACTGCCGGCGACCCTGAAGTTGCCCGTGATATTGCCATGCACGCAGCTGCGGTTAACCCCCGTGTTGGCAAGCCGGAAGACATGCCGGCAGAAGAGCTTGAAAAAGAGAAGGAAGTAATCAAGGCCCAGCCGGATATGGAAGGCAAGCCTGCCGAGATCGTCGAGAAGATGATGGGCGGCCGCATCAAGAAGTTCCTCAAGGAAAACAGCCTTGTTGAGCAGCCTTTCGTCAAGAACCCGGATCAGACCGTGGGCGAGCTGATCAAGTCCAACGGTGGCGAGCTTGTTGGCTTCGTGCGCCTGGAAGTGGGTGAAGGCATTGAGAAGGAAGAAGTGGACTTTGCTGCCGAGGTTGCTGCTGCAGCCGGCACAGGCAAGGCCTGATCCTTCGTTTGATGCAGCGGGCGCTCTGCCTCTGCATCACCTGAGTCTGCCACGTTAGCCGGAAACTTCCGGCTCTCGTGGCGGGCTTGTATCTGAGATACCCCTTTTTTGAGGAGTATGTCAGATACAAGCCTGCAACGGGTATCACGCCGGATAGCAGCCAACAGACGACAAGGGGATCATCATGCCGACATCATCGAAAACCCAGCCCAGATACAAGCGTGTTCTGCTCAAGCTCAGTGGCGAAGCCCTGATGGGTGAGCACGATTTCGGTATTGATCCCAAAGTTCTTGACCGCATGGCACTGGAAATCGGTGCGCTGATTGGTATCGGCGTACAGGTTGGTCTGGTGATTGGTGGCGGTAACCTGTTCCGTGGAGCAGCCCTGAATGCTGCGGGCATGGACCGGGTGACCGGCGACCATATGGGTATGCTGGCCACGGTCATGAACGGTCTGGCGATGCGTGACGCTCTGGAGCGCTCCAACATCCGTACCCGCGTAATGTCGGCAATCCCGATGAGTGGGATCGTCGAGCACTACGACAGACGCCGAGCAGTCAGGGATCTCAAGGACGGCGATGTCGTGATTTTCTGTGCCGGTACCGGCAACCCCTTCTTCACGACAGACTCCGCTGCTTGTCTGCGTGGTATTGAAATCGAGGCGGATGCCGTGCTCAAAGCCACCAAGGTGGATGGCGTATACTCAGCGGATCCGCACCTGGACAGCAGTGCAGAGAAATACGACTACCTCACCTATGATGAGGTTCTGGACAAGAAGTTGGGCGTGATGGATCTGACAGCCATCTGTCTCGCCCGTGATCACGGCATGCCGCTGCGGGTGTTCGATATGAACCGTGCAGGCGCGCTGACTCGCATCGTAACCGGCGAGAAAGAAGGTACACTGATCGAATAAAACGCTGTCCAGGTCCCATGGGAGTTTGGGGCCATAGTGCAAAAAGACATGACGAACGAATTGAGGATGCTGAAGTGATTAACGACATCAAAGCAGAAGCCGAAAAGAAGATGAAGAAGAGCCTGGAGTCCCTGAACAATGCGTTTAACAAGATTCGCACTGGTCGGGCCCATCCTTCTATCCTGGATAGCGTCACCGTGAACTATTACGGCCAGGAGACGCCGCTGAAACAGGTGGCAAGTGTCAACGTCGAGGATAACCGGACTCTGACGGTCTCTCCCTGGGAGAAGAACCTGATGCCGACCATCGAGAAGGCGATCATGGCGTCAGACCTCGGTCTGAACCCGGCTACCAGTGGCGATATCATTCGGATTCCAATGCCGATGCTGACTGAAGAAACCCGTAAGGAAATGGTCAAGCAGGCAAAAGCGGACGCCGAGCACGGTCGTGTTTCAATCCGCAACGCACGTCGGGATGCCAACAGCATGATCAAGGATCTGCTGAAGGAAAAGGAAATTACCGAAGACGACGAGCGCAAGGGCGAGGATGAGATCCAGAAGTTGACCGACCGCTACATTGCGGAAGTCGAGAAGATGCTCAAGGCCAAAGAAGAGGACCTGATGGCGGTTTAACCGTTCGGGTTCACTTGCAAGCGAATTGAAAGGCCGCGGCAATCAAGCGCTTCGGCCGCACAGGGGATTTCATGACGGGAACTGTATCCGCAGAGATTCCGGTGTCGGCAGACAGCCGACCCCGGCATGTGGCCATCATCATGGACGGGAATAATCGATGGGCCAAGGCCCGTCGTCTCAAGGGAGTGGCTGGCCACAAGGCCGGAGTGGATGCGGTCAGGGCAGTGGTAGAAACCTGCGCCCGCGAAGGTGTGGAAGTTCTCACTCTGTTTGCCTTTTCCAGTGAAAACTGGCGGCGCCCCAAGGACGAAGTGTCGGCCCTGATGAAGCTGTTCCTGTTCGCGCTCGAGCGCGAAGTGCGGAAGCTTCATCGTAACGACATCCGGTTGCGCATAATTGGTGACCGGTCCGCCTTCAGTTCTGCGCTTCGCGAACATATGGAAGCGGCGGAGGAGCTGACCCGCAACAACACCCGGATGACGCTCGTGATTGCAGCGAACTACGGCGGACACTGGGATATCACTCAGGCCACGCGCAAGGTGGCGGAACAGGTGCGTGTCGGGCATTTGGCGCCATCCGATATTACCGATGACCTGATCCAGCAGCACCTCAGTATTGGTGACCTGCCAATGCCTGATCTGATGATTCGCACGGCCGGTGAGCAGAGAATCAGCAACTTCATGCTGTGGCACCTGGCTTACACAGAGCTTTACTTTTCTCCGGTGTATTGGCCTGATTTTCAGCAGGAAGAGATGCTCAAGGCCCTGCAGGCATATGCCGGTCGACAGCGTCGTTTTGGCCAGACAGATGATCAGATAGCGGCCAAGGCTCTACAACAATAACGAACGATAGCGACGTCAACCGTGTTAAAAACCCGAATTATCACCGCACTGATTCTCGCCCCGATCGCCATCGGCGGGATCTTCTTTCTCCCTCCGCTGGGGTTTGCTCTCTTCACAGGTGCCATCATCTCTATAGGTGCCTGGGAGTGGGCCAATATGTCTGGCATTGGGCATCCTGCTGGTCGGATCGGTTATGCGCTGCTAACCGCCCTGATTCTATACGGGCTTCTCAACGTGCCGTTTGTGGCGGTGCTCTGGCTGGCGTTGTTCTGGTGGGGAATCTGTTTTCTTCTGGTTCGCAGTTACCCCGCAGGGTCTGAAAAGTGGGGCAGTCTGCCGGTCAGAGCCGTAATGGGGCTGTTCGTGCTGGTGCCCGCCTGGGTTGGCCTGAATCACTTGCGCACCGGTGGCTTTCAGTTTGGTGACAGCTCCAACAACCTGCTGCTCATTCTTTACGTGTTCTGCGTGGTCTGGGTTGCTGATATCGGTGCTTACTTTGCCGGTCGGGCGTTTGGAAAAGCGAAGTTGGCGCCCCGGGTCAGCCCCGGTAAGTCCTGGGCGGGTGTCTGGGGTGGTCTGGTGGCCGTGGGAGCCTTTGCTCTTGTGGTGAGTTTTCTGGCTTCGGCAGGGGTAGGACAGACACTGCTCCTGATTGTTGCCAGTCTCGCCACCGGCCTGGTTTCCGTGTTGGGTGATTTGCTGGAAAGCATGCTCAAGCGGCACCGTGGCATCAAAGACAGCAGCCAGTTGCTACCCGGCCATGGCGGGATTATGGATCGGATCGATAGTCTGACAGCGGCGATTCCGGTTTTTGCTCTCATCATTACCCAACTTGGTTGGCTCACAACCGGGCACTGGTGACTATGGCAACCCGCTCTATCAGTATTCTCGGAGCCACAGGCTCCATTGGCCTCAGCACCCTGGATGTTGTTCGACGGCACCCGGAACGTTTCTCGGTTTATGCATTAACCGCCAGCACCCGCGCGGAGGAACTGGCTGTGTTGTGCCGGGAATTCCGTCCCAAGGTCGCCGTCATGGCCGATCCAGAGGCTGCCAATATGCTCTCCGAGCTGCTGGCAGACTTGCCGGACACCGAGGTGCTCGCCGGCCTGGATGGGTTATGCCAGGCAGCCTCGGCGCCTGACGTTGATACCGTGATGGCAGCCATTGTTGGCGCGGCGGGATTATCGCCTACGCTTTCAGCGGTAAGGGCAGGGAAGCGGGTGCTGCTTGCCAATAAAGAAGCCCTGGTGATGTCCGGGAAATTGTTCATGGACGCCGTGGCCGAGGCCGGTGCCGAACTGCTGCCGATCGATTCCGAGCACAATGCGATTTTCCAGTGCATGCCGGCGGACAAGATACGGGATCCTGCCGGTGCGGGTATCACGAGGATCTTGCTGACAGCCTCTGGTGGCCCCTTCCGCGAGCACTCCGCTGAAGATCTCCGGTCGGTAACGCCGGCCCAGGCGTGTGCCCACCCTAACTGGTCCATGGGGCAAAAGATTTCCGTAGACTCCGCCACCTTGATGAATAAGGGCCTGGAACTGATTGAAGCCTGCTGGCTTTTCAACACAACACCTCAGAAAGTCGAGGTGCACGTGCATCCAGAGAGTATCATCCACTCGATGGTTGAATATGCCGATGGATCCGTGCTGGCCCAGCTTGGCAGTCCGGATATGAGAACGCCGATTGCCAACGGCCTGGCGTGGCCAGAGCGCATTGATGCCGGAGTTCCCCCCCTGGATCTGTTCGCTATCGGGCGCTTTCACTTCGAACGCCCGGATCTGGGGCGTTTCCCTTGCCTGCGCCTGGCTGCGGAAGCTTTCGAGGCCGGCGGCACTGCACCGGCGGTTCTGAATGCGGCCAATGAAGTGGCGGTTGCCGCTTTTCTCGACGGCACCCTGTGTTTTTCGGATATCCCCGTTATCATAGAGCGAACGCTCGCTGCGACCGCCGTTGAGCCAGCAGACAGCTTTGACATCATTTTTGCCAAGGATAAAGAGGCACGGGGTCGTGCGCGGGAACAGATAGGTCTGTTAACTGTCTGATAGTCGCAGCCGTAGGCTGCCCGGCTGAAGCCATTCAATCAGGAACGCTATGCAGATTATTGAAACCGTCCTCGCACTCGCGCTTACCCTCGGCATCCTCGTGACCTTGCACGAATACGGTCATTTCTGGGTCGCCCGGCGGTGCGGGGTAAAAGTGCTCCGATTCTCGGTGGGTTTCGGGAAACCCATGTTTTCCTGGTATGACAAGCATGGAACCGAGTTCGCGGTTGCGGCCATTCCACTGGGCGGCTACGTCAAGATGCTTGATGAGCGCGAGGGGCCGGTACCCGAGGAACTCCGAGACCAGGCCTTCACGTCCAAGCCGCCCGGCCAACGTATTGCCATTGCCGCGGCTGGCCCACTCGCCAATTTTATGTTTGCCATTTTTGCTTACTGGTTGCTGAGTGTGGTCGGCGTTACCCACGTTGCCCCTATTGTCGGGCAAATTGCTGACGAGAGTGTGGCCGAGCGGGTGGGGCTGCAGGAAGGCATGGAGATTCACGCCGTGGATGGCCATCGGGTCAGTTCATGGCGTGATGTAAACATGCGGATTCTCGAGAGGACCGGCGAGCACGGTTCGATCTCCATGGAGGTGTCCGCGGATGGCGCCCGGGGAACCGTCAGTGGTGAGCTTTCCGGATGGGGCCTGAGTGATGACACGCCCAACCCGCTGGCTGAGTTTGGCATCACGCCATGGCGGCCCGCAGTGCCGCCTGTATTGGGTCAGATTTCCGAGGGTGGGCGTGCAGAGGCAGCCGGGTTGCAGCCCGGAGATCGCATCGTTGCCGTGAATGGCGAGGCGATCGGCAGCTGGTTTGAGCTGGTAGAGTTCATTCGCAACGCTCCGGAGCAGACACTTCAGGTCACTGTGGAGCGCAACGGCTCGGAACAATCCCTGAGCGTGACTCCGGAAGCAAGGACCGAGGAAAGTGGCGAGTCGATCGGTTTCGTCGGGGCAGGCGTAGAGGCGATCTCGTGGCCGGAGGAAGTTCTGCGGGATGTCAGCTACGGTCCGTTCGCTGCCATCCCGGTAGCCCTCAGCGAAACCTGGGCGGACACCCGTCTTACGCTCGTGGCCATCAAGAAAATGGTCACCGGACTGTTGTCACCCACAAACCTCAGTGGTCCGATAACCATTGCCCGGGTTGCAGAGGCCAGCGTCAGCTCCGGATTCGAAGATTTCGTGCGTTTTCTTGCTTATCTGAGCGTAAGTCTGGGCATTTTGAACCTTCTGCCTGTACCGGTACTGGATGGTGGTCATATCGTTTACTACACCATCGAAGCCCTCCGGGGAAAGCCGCTTTCCGAGCAGGCTCAGGCGTTTGGATTACGAATTGGTATGGCAATGATCCTCACATTAATGGTGTTTGCTCTTTACAACGACCTGATGCGGTTGTGAGAATTGCGAGCTCTTTACGCGCATTAACCAGGCGAAATATTTGAATGAGACGTTCTCTTCTAAGTGTAGCCGTTGGCCTCGCTGTGGCCGTGTCCGGCCTGAAGCCAGCACTTGCTGATCAGTTCACTGTTGCGGATATTGAGGTTGAAGGCCTGCAGAGGGTATCTGCGGGTACTGTTTTTTCTGCGTTCCCTGTCAATATTGGTGAACAGGTGGACGAGACCGAGCTGGCTGATGCGATCAAATCGCTGTTCCGGACCGGGCTTTTTACCGACATTGAGGCCAGCCGGGAAGCTGGTGTACTCATTCTGACGGTTCGAGAGCGTCCCTCCATCAGTGATATCGAGATCGAGGGCAATAAGAACATTGAGACCGAGATGTTGATGGACGCGCTGGCAGGGGCCGGGCTTCAGGAAGGCCAGGTGTTCCGGCGTGCGACCCTCGAGCGTCTGGAGCTTGAAATACTGCGCTCATACATTGCTCAGGGCCGCTACAATGCCCGGGTAAAGGCAACAGCGGAAGAGCTTCCGAGAAACCGGGTTTCGATTCGTCTGGATATCAATGAAGGTTCTGTTGCCGCGATTCACCACATCAATCTCATTGGCAACCGGGATTTCACCGACGAGGAGCTGCAGGATCTGTTCGAGCTGCAGAGCACGAGCTGGTGGAACTCGATAACCAACGCGGATAAATACGCCAGAGAACGTCTGAGCGGCGATCTGGAGTCGCTTCGGTCATTCTATCTTGATCGGGGCTATCTCGATTTCAACGTCGAGTCCAGCCAGGTGTCCATCTCTCCGGACAAGCAAAAAGTCTTCATTGCGATCGCTGTAAATGAAGGTCCCCAGTACACCATTTCCGAAATTAACCTTCGCGGTGAGCTGATCGTGGGTGAGGAGGAATTGCGCTCGCTGATTCCGGTCGAGGAAGGTGATGTATTCTCCCGGTCCCGCATGACAGCAATTTCCGAATCCCTGGCATTCCGGCTTGGCCGGGAGGGCTATGCCTTTGCCAACGTCAATGCCGTTCCGGAGCCGGGCGAAAATAACACAGCCGCAGTCACGTTTTTTGTGGAGCCTGGCAAACGGGCCTACGTGCGAAGAATCAATTTCGATGGCAACGTGTCTACACGCGATGATGTCCTGCGCCAGGAAATGACGCAAATGGAGGGCGGTGTCGCGTCTTCCGACCGAATCGAGTTCTCCAAGACCAAGTTGGAACGTCTTGGCTTCTTCCAGACTGTTAACGTGGACACCGTCCCGGTACCTGGCACCGACGACCTGGTGGACGTCAATTACTCCGTTGAGGAGCAGCCAACAGGCAGCCTTTCGGCCTCCATTGGCTTTTCCCAGGATTCGGGTGTGATTCTCGGTGCCAATGTCTCTGAGAATAACTTCTTTGGTACCGGTAAGCGGGTATCTTTCGGCGTGAATGTCAGTGACTCCATCAAGAGCGCAAACATCTCCTATCTGGACCCTTACTACACCGTTGATGGCGTGAGCCGCGGGTTCAGTGTATTCGCCCGGGAGACTGACTACGAAGAGGAAGATATTTCATCGTTCCTGCTGGATGAGTACGGTGGCCGCGTTACCTTCGGCTACCCCACGGACAGTATTACCCGCCTGAATTTTGGTGCCGGTGTCACTCAGTCGAATCTGAAGGAAGGCCTCTTTACGTCACAGGAGGTGAGTGAATTCATTGATGAGGAAGGCGACTCGTTCACCAACTTTTTCCTGTTCGGAAGCTGGCGTCGCAGTACTCTGAACCGTGGAGTGTTGCCGACTGATGGTTACAGCCACTCACTGTCCCTGGATGTGGCGGTGCCGGGTAGTGATCTGACCTTCTACAAAGCCACCCACAAAACGGATTTCTACTACCCTGTGACCGATAATAATCGCTGGGTCTTCCGGGCACGGTCAGAGATCGGCTACGGCGATGGCTATGGTGATCGCAGCCAGATGCCGTTCTACGAGCACTTCTACACCGGTGGTTATGGTTCGGTTCGTGGATACGAAGCCAACTCGCTGGGGCTCAGGGCAACGAATAACGTAAACGACCTTTCGGATCCGGATCCGTTTGGCGGCAACCTTTTGACCGAGGGTGGTCTGGAACTGATCTTCCCGACGCCGTTTGCTGGCGATACCCGCTCAATGAGAACGGCATTCTTCCTGGATGCCGGCCAGGTGTTTGATACAGCCAGGGGGTTCGATCCGGAACTGAGCGAAATCAGGATGGCAGCCGGTGTCGGCTTCCAGTGGATAACGGCTGTTGGCCCATTGGCATTCAGTCTCGCTTACCCTCTGAACGACAAAGCTGGCGACGACACACAGGTGTTCCAGTTCTCGCTGGGCCAGACCTTCTAAAGCATGGATAATAATAATCGACGGATGAAAATCAGGAGAAAACCAATGTCCCGATTTGTTTTGATGTTCGCTGCTGTGATTATGGCGTTTTCATTCCCGGCGATGGCCGAAACCCGGATTGGTGTAGTCGATCTGCGTCAGGCACTGTTCTCGTCTGACGATGCCAAGACATTCAGCGAATCGCTTCAGAAGGATTTTGCCGGGGACGAAGCCCGCGTCCGTGAAGCCCAGGAAGCAGCTCGCAAGCTCCAGGAACGCCTTGAGAAGGATGGAGCCATGATGAACGAGAGCGAGCGTAACAAGCTGGCGGGAGAGTTCCAGGAGAAGGTAAAGGAATTCAACTTTCTCAAGCAGCGGCTGGATTCAACGGTGAACCAGCGCAAGCAGGCGTTTCTGGAGCAGGCTCGTCCCGAGGTGGACGCAGCGGTCAAGGAGCTTCTTGAGGAGAACAACCTCGACCTTATCCTGCCAAGCGAAGCGGTTGTCTATGTAAAGCCTGAAATGAATCTGACCTCTCAGCTTCTTGAAAAACTGAACCGTTAATCTGTGACGGGCACCCCGGTGCCCTGATCGTTGCTTGGGAGTTCGCAATGACAGAAAGGTCCTATCGCCTTGGGGAAATTGCCAATGCCCTTGGTGCGGAGCTACGGGGTGACCCTGATGTAAAGGTTTCGGGTCTGGCGACGTTGCAGGCGGCTGGTCCCGGTCAGATCAGCTTCCTGGCGAATCCTTCCTATGGTAAATATCTGCCAGAAACGCGTGCTTCGGCCGTTATTGTTGCACCTGCCTCGGCGAAAGAGGCTCCGACCAACGTCCTGTTACTGGACAACCCCTATCTCGGATATGCTCGGTTGAGCCACTGGTTTGACCCCGCCCCTGTTGCTTCGCCCGGCATTCACCCATCCGCAGTAGTAGACCCGTCAGCGATTATTGCTGAAGATGCCAGCATAGGCCCGAATGCGGTCGTGGAAGCCGGGGCAGACATTGGTGAGAGGGTTGTTGTTGGAGCCGGCTCGATTGTTGGAGCCCGCGCCAGAATCGGAGCCCGGACTCTGATTCGGCCCCGGGTGACTCTGGCTCACGACGTGGTTATTGGCGAACGTTGCCGCATACTCAGCGGTGCTGTGATAGGCTCCGACGGTTTCGGTTTCGCTAACGAGAAGGGCGTTTGGCACCGTATTGCACAGCTCGGGCGCGTTGTTCTCGGGAATGATGTGGAAGTGGGCGCCAACACCACTATCGATCGCGGGGCTTTGGATGACACCGTGATTGGCGACGGTGTGAAGCTCGATAACCTGATCCAGATTGCCCATAACGTATGCATAGGCGAGCACAGTGCCATGGCGGCTATGGTTGGCATTGCCGGCAGCACCCGCATTGGCAGGCACTGTGTTTTCGGTGGCGCATCCGGCGTTGCTGGCCATCTTGAGATCGCCGATCAGGTTCATCTGACCGGTATGACGCTGGTAACCGGTGACATCCGGGAGCCCGGTGTCTATTCATCAGGCACGAGTGCCGATACCAACCGTCAGTGGCGCAAGAATGCAGTGCGCTTCCGGCAGTTGGATGTTCTGGCGCGACGGGTAAAAGAACTCGAAAAGAAATTAGAGGGCTGAGGCCGATCAACATGATGAACATCGACGAAATTCTGGAGTACCTTCCACACCGATACCCGTTTTTGCTGGTGGATCGGGTAACTGAGGTCGAAAAGGGAAAATCGATCAAGGGCTACAAGAATATTTCGTTTAACGAGCCGTTCTTCCAGGGCCACTTCCCGAATAATCCCATCATGCCGGGCGTCTTGATCATTGAGGCGATGGCGCAGTTATCCGGCATTCTCGGTTTTGTGACTGTGGGCCGGAAACCTTCTGACGGCGTGGTACAATACTTGGCCGGTTCGAGCAAGGCCCGGTTCAAACGCCCGGTATTGCCAGGGGATCAACTGTGCATGGAGTCGGAATTTATTTCCGGTAAACGGGGTATATACAAATTCGAGTGTCGCGCTCTGGTCGACGGAGAAGTCGTTTGCGTGGCAGAGATTCTGACCGCTGAGAGAGAAGTTTGATGGCGACAAATGACTGGTCGGGAGTCCATCCTCAGGCAATTGTAGACCCGTCAGCCAGGCTCGGGGACAACGTCACCGTCGGGCCGTGGAGTTACATTGGTCCGGATGTGGAAATCGGCGATGGCACAGAGATCCTGTCGCACGTTGTTGTTAAAGGGCCTACGGTCATTGGCCGGAACAATCGCATCTTCCAGTTCTCCAGTATCGGTGAAGAGTGTCAGGACAAGAAATACGCCGGCGAGCCGACCACGTTGGTGATTGGTGACAACAATGTGATTCGCGAGAATTGCACCATCCACCGCGGCACGGTCCAGGATCGTGGCGAAACCCGCATTGGCAGCGGTAACCTTCTCATGGCTTATGTGCATGTCGCCCACGACTGCATTGTGGGGGATAACACCATCCTGGCCAATTGCGCGACCCTTGCGGGCCATGTCTCGGTCGGTGATTTTGCGATCCTCGGTGGTGGCACCATGGTTCACCAGTTTTGCCATATTGGCCCCCACAGCATGGCGGCCGGTGGCAGCATCGTACTCAAGGATATTCCCGCCTACGTTATGGCCAGTGGTCAGTCAGCGGAGCCTCATGGCATGAACGTCGAAGGCCTCAAGCGCCGCGGTTTCAGTAAAGATGTTTTGCTGGCCTTACGCCGTGCCTACAAGGTCATCTACCGCCAGGGGCTCACGACCGAACAGGCCGTTGAAGAACTCGAGAAATCCTATTCCGATGTCGCGGAGATTCGCCCGCTCATTGACTCCCTGCGTGGAGCACACCGCGGCATCATCCGCTAACCCGGCAGGAGCCTGTCGGTGACAGATCTTTCTCACGCGATCATCAGCGAACGCAAAATCACATTCGGTATCATTGCCGGCGAGGCATCGGGGGATATCCTCGGTGCCGGGCTGATTCGTTCCCTCCGGCAGCGTTATCCCCGTGCCCGTTTCGTCGGAATTGGCGGAGAGGAGATGGTTGCTGAAGGTTTTCACTCGCTGTTGCCGATGGAGCGCCTTTCGGTCATGGGCCTGGTTGAGGTCCTGGGTCGGATTCGCGAACTATTCAGCATCCGGGCCCGAGTGCTGGACTATTTCTTCACGACTCCGCCGGACGTGGTCATTGGTATTGATTCCCCGGATTTTACGCTGGCTATCGAGCGACGCTGTCGCGAGGCCGGTATCCTCTCTGTCCATTATGTCAGCCCATCCGTGTGGGCCTGGCGGCAAAAGCGGATTTTTAAAATCGCCAAGTCCGTCAACCTTATGCTGACCCTGTTCCCGTTTGAGGCTCGTTTCTATGAGGAACACCACGTGCCCGTGGCGTTCGTGGGTCACCCCTTGGCCGATCGCATTCCCGTGGAACCGGATACCCTCAAGATGCGGGAGTCGCTGGGTATAGACCTCGAAGCGTCGGTACTTGCCGTCCTGCCGGGCAGCCGGGCAGGGGAGGTGGAAAGACTCGGCACCCTGTTTTTGGAAGCGTCTCGCTGGATCCAGGAGCGACGCCCGGATCTTCAACTGGTGATTCCCTGTGTCAACAGGGATCGCGAAAAACAGGTGCGGGATCTGGTTGATGCGCTCGAGGTGAAACTGTCAGTCACGATTGTGCGAGGCAGGTCCCGAGACGTGATGGCCGCCTCCGATGTTGTGCTGCTTGCTTCGGGAACTGCAACGCTGGAAGCGATGCTGTTGAAAAAGCCGATGGTCGTGGGCTATCGCTTGAGCGGATTCAGCTATGCCCTGTTGTCGAAATTGGTCAAGGTACCTCACGTCGCGTTGCCCAATTTGCTTGCCAAGCGCCAGCTGGTTCCGGAACTGCTTCAGGATGACGCCACGGCGGAGAGTCTGGGCGCCGCAGTGCTCGAGCGCCTGGAAAACACTAAAGAGCGGGTTCGGCTCAAAGAAGCCTTTACTGACTTGCACCACACCTTGAGGCAGGGTGCCGATGAAAAAGCCGCCCAGGCGATCTCTGACCTGTTAGAGCAGGGTGCCCGCTGATGCCGAAAAAGCCATTGCCGCCGTTCGAATGCCGCTATACGGGCTCTCTCCTGGCTGGTGTCGACGAGGTCGGTCGGGGTCCGCTGATTGGGGCTGTCGTAACGGCGGCGGTGATTCTGGACCCGGACCGGCCGATTGCCGGCCTGGCGGACTCAAAGAAGCTTACTGACAAACGCCGCAGCGCGCTCTATGGGGAGATCCTGGAGCATGCCAAAGCCTGGAGCATAGGCCGGTGCGAGGCCCATGAGATTGATGAGCTGAACATCTATCAGGCCACGATGCTGGCCATGGAGCGTGCGGTTTCAGGTTTGGCGATCGCCCCCGAATACGTTCTGGTGGACGGTAACCGCTGTCCGAAGTGGCACTGGCCATCGGAGCCTGTTGTGAAGGGTGATAGCAGGGTCGAAGCCATCAGCGCCGCCTCCATCATTGCCAAGGTAACCCGTGACCGGGAAATGGAAGCGCTGGAGACGCGTTTCCCTGGTTTCGGCCTGGCACAGCACAAGGGCTACCCAACACCGATCCATCTGGAAGCCCTGCGCCGTCTCGGTGCGACTTCCGAGCACCGCCGCTCGTTTCGCCCGGTACAGGAAGTGATCGAGCAGGTGGGCTTCTATCGCGAGAAAGTGGCGCCAGAGCCAAAGCCAGAGCCAGAGCAACTGCAATATCGAACCGATCTTTTCGAAGATATTGATTGACAGTGGTGCATCCAATCCTTAATATACGCGCACGTTGATCGGGGCAAACCCATCAACAACCAGTTTTGATGCGGGGTGGAGCAGTCTGGTAGCTCGTCGGGCTCATAACCCGAAGGTCGTTGGTTCGAATCCAGCCCCCGCTACCATATTTAAGAAGGGCAGATCAGTTACTTACTGGTCTGCCTTTTTTGCGTTTGGGCCGGCAAAAATCCCCTGTGACGTATATGTGACAAATATGTGCCAAGGCTTGTGACGGTTCGATCTGCGGCCAGGTGGAAAATGACCGTCAGTCAGTTTTTGTTCCTCCTGTGACAATAGTCCTCTACGCTGCAAGTCTGAGTGTGTTCTTGACGTTCCAGTCTAGCCCAAGCTGCCACATTATTATGGCGACATACTTCGGGGTTCTGGCCACGCTTTCTCATTGGAAAGCGGACCTTTTACCGCGATGAGGTGAGTTAGTGAAGAGAGGCTGAACCGAGGTAAGTCCACTCATAGGCTAGGAGTGGCAAGGGCACCAGCATAAATCCAAGCTTTTAAACAAAAGCGAACATTCTAGCGCCTTTCCGACACGCCTAGCAGCCTGTCGGACTTAATGGGCCAGTATGAGATAATGCTGACCTTAAATAAATCACGAATCAGCCATGAGTAACTTTCGTTCTTTCGACCGTCACACGGCCTATTTGCTTCCGCCATCCGTTGACGATTGGTTACCCCAAGACCATTTGGCGCGCTTCATTGTTGAGGTTGTCGACGGCCTTGATCTGCGCTCAATGGTGAACGCCTATGGTGGGCGCGGCAGCGCGGCCTATCATCCATCGCTGCTGTTGTCTCTGCTCATATACGGCTATGCCACCGGCGTGTTTTCCAGCCGCAGGATCGAGCGGGCGACCTACGACTCTGTGGCCTTCCGCTTTATTTCGGCTGGTGCGCATCCAGACCACTACACCCTGGCGACCTTTCGTCGACGTTTTCTCGGTGAACTGGCCGACTTGTTCGTTCAGGTTCTCGAAGTCGCACAGGAAATGAAACTGGTAAAGCTGGGCACCATCAGCCTGGACGGGACCAAGGTCCAGGCCAATGCGTCGCGCCACAGCGCCCTGTCCCATGGCCACATCGAGAAGATGGAAGCTCAGCTCCAGGGCGAAGTGCAGGAACTGCTGGCGTTAGCTGAGCAGGCCGACCAGTCCAATGTCCCAGATGGAATCAGCCTGCCGGAAGAAATACAGCGCCGGGAAGATCGGCTTAAGGCGATGGCGGAAGCCAAAACGAAGATCGAAGCCCGGGCCAAAGCGCGTTTCGAGCGCGAGCAAGCCCAGTACCAGGCCAAACTTGCCGCGCGAGAAGAAAAGCAGAAGAAGAACGGCAGAAAACCAGGCGGTCGTCCACCCAAGCCGCCCACGGCTGGCCCCAAGGCAAAAGATCAGCTCAATCTCACCGATGAAGAATCGCGCATCATGCCAGTGGCCGGTGGCGGCTTCGAGCAGAGCTACAATGCCCAGGCAGCTGTCGATGCAGACAGCATGCTGGTGATGGCACCAGCGGTTACCCAGGCCTGTAACGACAAGGAACAAGTCGAGCCGATGCTCGCGCAACTGGCCGCATTACCGGAGTCGTTGGGCAAAGCTGACACACTGCTTGCCGATACCGGGTATTTCAGCGCCAAAAATGTCGCCGCCTGCGAAAAGGCCGGCATCGATCCGCACATCGCCGTCAAACGGGAAAACCACCACCAGCCGCCGTTGGCGCGATTCGCTGAACCGATGCCAATAACCGAAGGCAGTACGCCGGTCGAGCGCATGGTGCACAAGCTACAAACCCAAGCCGGACGCACGGCCTATGCCTTGTGTAAGCAAACCGTCGAGCCGGTATTCGGCATCATCAAGTCGGTGCTCGGATTTCGTCAGTTCTCGTTACGCGGACTGGACAAAGTGAGCGGCGAATGGGCACTGGTTTGTCTGGCCTGGAATCTGAAACGCATGGCCGTACTGCGTCCGAAATCCGCCCAATGGGCCTGAAATGGGGGCAATTCTGCTCGTTTTGGGATTATTGGGCGCTGTAGGTCACAATTACGCACCAAGATAGTGCGAAACCTGTTTGGATAAGCAGGGGCAAAAATATGCCAATGCTAAGTCCGACAGGCTGCTAGCACAGCTGTCCAATTTCAGCTGGACGGCGAGTTTCAAAATTCGTGCTAGAGTGTCTCTATATCTATGAATTAAATTGAAAATTAGAGCCGTAACTCGGGTTTTGGATAAGATTCTACAATTGCGGCTTAATGCGAATTCAGATTAATAAGCTGTTGAACTAAACCGCTTCGCGGTAGCGAGTGGGCCGGGGAATTCCCCGCAAGTTCAGGTGAACTGACGGATACTTTTGATGAGCCCGAGTGGGCGTTTCAGAAGAGGAGAATCCGTCATGACACCGTTACGTCAGACCATGATCCAGGCCATGTGCCAACATGGCTTTTCCCCCCGAACCCAGCAAAGCTATCTCTACGCGGTAACCGAGCTGGCTCGGTATTACCGGCCAGTTGCCGCCTCTACCTCCATGGTATCCGGTTTCTGTATCTGCAAGTGCTTCACTGGGCGCATTTTGATGTGACGTTGGTATTACCCAAGCGCCCCCAGCGCATTCCGGAATTGCTGACCCGTCAGGAGGTCACTCGCCTGCTGTCGGCAGTCTCCAACCCCACGCATCAGGCGTTGTTGTCTATCATCTATGGCTGTGGCCTGCGAGTCAGTGAAGCCGTGGCGTTGCGGGTGAAGGATGTTGATGGTGAACGTCACCTGCTTCGAATTGATCAGGGTAAGGGAGCCAAGGACCGGATGGTGCCTCTGGCACCGGGACTGCTCCAGGTGCTTCGTCAGTATTGGCGGGTTCGGCGGCCCATGCCGTGGTTATTTCCCAGTGATTTGCTGCCGGATCGGCACCTTCAGATCAGCACTCCCCAGAAGGTGTACCATCAGGCCAAAAGTGCCAGTGGCATTCAGAAAAGCGGAGGCATTCATGCCCTGCGCCATGCCTACGCTACCCACCAGTTAGCTCAGGGCGTTCCCCTTCATGAGTTGCAACAACTGCTGGGGCATAGCGATCTGCGCAGCACGCAGCGGTACTTGCACTGGCTGCCTGGGGTGACACCCCAGAACCGTGGACCTGTCGACCTGATTGCAGGTCTGGGAGGTGGATGATGGCCAGCGCACTCACCGTTCAGACGATTCTGGATCAGTTCCTCCCCGAAAAGTCATTGGATGGCCATCGCCTCAAGGTCTGTGCCCGGTTGACCGGGTGCCGGACGGCCCGCATGGGCGGTATGGAGATGCGTTGTGATCACTGCAAGACCCGCTCCGTCTGTTATTACGGCTGCCGGGATCGGCACTGTCCGCAATGCCAGGGTCGCGCCAGCCAGCGATGGAGTGACCGCCAACGGGCGTTGTTGCTGCCGGTCCCGTACTTTCATGTGGTGTTTACGCTGCCCCACACCCTGAATGGATGGGTTCAGCTGCATCCGGAAGTGCTCTACCGCTGCCTCTTCCAGGCCGTCTGGAACACGCTTAATCAGTTCGGTCGCAATACGCGGCATCTGCGGGGCGAACTGGGCATGACCGCGGTGCTGCATACCTGGGGGCAGAACCTGAGCCGCCATGTTCACGTGCATTGCCTGATCCCGGGAGGTGTACTGACAGACAGTGGCCAATGGCGCAAGGCAAAAAGCGATTACCTGTTCCCGGTACGGGCATTATCAAGGCGTTTTCGGGGGCGAATGGTGTCGTTGCTGAGGGTGTCGGCGAACGCCGGTGAGCTGAATCGGGTGACTAGCAGTGGTGAGACTGATGGTGTACTCAACGGCCTGATGCAACAGGAAGTAAGCGTTCATTCCAAGACGCCCTGCCACCCCTTTGAAATTCGCCCTACAGTAACCTCGCAATTTCCAACACGAGGTTACCCCCATGAAAAAGCACCGCACACCCAAACAGTGGCAGGCCCTGGTTGATCAGCAGCGTGACAGTGGCCTGTCAGCGCCGCAGTTCTGTAAGCAGGAGAATATCGGTTACGCCAGTTTCTGCAACTGGCGCAAGCGCCTGTCCGATCCGTCGACTGATGAGACGGCAGTAAGCGGTGAAGCCGGTTTTCTGGATCTCTCATCGTTGATGGGCAACTCTCCATCCTCCGGCCCAGGCTGGAACATTGTGCTCAGCCTGGGCGGCGTCGAACTGCGGCTGAGCCAGAACGGATGATCGGGCTCGATAGCCAGGCGCGCATCTGGCTGTGCACCGAGCCCACCGACATGCGCAAATCGTTCCGGGGCTTGAGCGCCCTGGTCCGGAATCAGTTGAAGCACGACCCACTCAGCGGCCAGTATTTTGTCTTCGTCAACCGTCGAAAGACTCAGATGAAGATGCTGTACTTTACCGCCACCGGTTATTGCTTGTGGGCCAAGCGCCTGGAGCAGGGACAGTTCCGGGTGCCGTTATCTGCCTCTGGTCAGCGGGCCCTGACCCTGACGGATCTGCAACTGCTGATCGATGGTATCGAAGTGCAAAAATACCGGCAGTTCAAGCGTTTTCGAGGGGTATAGAGAGTGGACTTCCGGTATAATAACGGCCATGAATTCAACGGCTTCCACTCCTTCTTCCAACGCACCTTCTTACTCGGCCCTGGCCGAGGAGAATGCCGTGTTGCGGGAGCAGTTGGGCGCTCAGGCGGAGGCCATTCGCCAGCTGACCCATCAGTTGGACTGGTTCAAGAAACAGCTGTTCGGTCCCAAATCCGAGAAGCAAGTGTATGACCTGCCAGGACAGGACAGCCTGTTCCAGCCCGATGAAGCACCGCTGCCGGAGCAGCCTGATGATGCAGAAAAACGCACCATTAAGGCCTATCAGCGCGGCACCGGCAAAAAGCAGCGGGACGACGACTGCCTGAACGACACCGGACTGCGCTTTACCGCCGATGTCCCGGTGGAAGTCATTGAACACCTGCCACCGGAGCTGACCGGCCCAGAGGCCGATCAGTACGAAGTGATCGGCAGCAAGACCACCTACCGCCTGGCCCAGCGCGCCTCCAGTTATGTGGTGCTGAAGGTGGAGCGGCCGGTGTTCCGACGCAAGGGCAGTGAGAAGCCCATCACCACCCCGGCTCCGTTCAACGTGCTGGATAACAGCCTGGCCGATGTCAGCCTGTTGGCCGGGTTGCTGGTGGACAAGTTCCAGTTCCACCTGCCGCTGTATCGTCAACACCAACGCATCCAGCAGGCCGGCATCACCGTCAGCCGCAGCACCCTGACCAACCTGGTGAAGCGTGCCATCGACCTGCTTCGCCCCATCGTAGATGCCCAGACCGACAACGTATTGCGCAGCCGGGTGATGGCCATGGATGAAACACCCGTCAAGGCCGGCCACCAGGGTCGCGCCGGCCCGCAAAAAGGCAAGATGAAATCCGGCTGGTTCTGGCCGCTGTACGGCGATGCCGACGAGGTGGTGTTCACCTACTCGAACAGCCGTGGGCGCGCCCACATCGAACAGGTACTCAGCGAGTCGTTCAGTGGCACGCTGATCAGTGACGGCTACGCGGCCTATGCCCGTTATGCCGCCGCCCAGGAAAACGTCACCCATGCCCAATGCTGGATGCACAGTCGCCGTTACTTTATCGACGCGCAGAAGGCTCACCCGGAAACTGTCACCGAGGCCCTGCAACGGATCGCGACGCTGTACCGGAATGAAGAGGCCATCAACGCTCAAGGGCTGACTGGCGAGAAGAAACGCCAGTACCGCCTGGCGCACTCCAAGCCGGTGGTCAGCGACTTCTTCCAGTGGTGCCGGGATCAGTTGGAGCAAGGCGGGCTGTTGCCCAGCGATCCTCTGACCAAAGCCCTGAACTACGTGCTCAGCCGCGAAGCCAGCCTGACCGTGTTCCTGGAAGACCCGGACGTGCAGCCAGACATCAACCACCTGGAACGGGCGCTACGCCCCATCCCCATGGGCAAGAAAAACTGGATGTTCTGCTGGACCGAACTGGGCGCGGAACACCTGGGCATCATCCAGAGCCTGATCAGTACCTGCAAGCTGCACGATATTAACCCCTACACTTACCTGGTGGACGTGTTGCAACGCATCAGCCAGCACCCGGCCCGTGAAGTCAGCGACCTGACCCCGCGCCTCTGGAAAACCCGGTTCGCGGAGAACCCGTTACGGGCCCTGATCGACCCACGCCACCCTGACCGACAGAACAAACAGCCGGAGGCCGTTCATGCGCATTGAAGACATGAGCATCGACCAGTTGCTGGAACTGAATCAAACCATCTGCCGGCGCATCGACGAACTGAGGGATCAGGAAAATCTACAGGCGCTGAGCCAGTTGCGGGTGGGCCTGAAAGTGACCTTCGAGGGCCGGGAAGGACCGGTGCTGGGGATCGTCACCAAGATCAACCGCAAGAGTGTGATCGTGTTGGCCGAGGACGGCACCAAACAGTACAAGGTCTCGCCGGAGTTATTGAGGCCTCTCCGTGACGTGAAGTAGGTCAACTACGTCTTGGAATGAACGCTTACAACAGGAATGGGTTGTCTACACTCGGCACTGCCTGAACCAGGCCGATACGGTTGTCGATTATCTCGCTCGCTACACTCACCGGATTGCCATCAGTAACGGGCGGTTGTTGTCGATGGAGGGTGACCGGGTCTCGTTCCGATATAAAGATTATCGGGACAATGGGTGGATTAAGACCCAGTGGCTGGAAGGGCAGGAGTTCGTCAGGCGATTCCTGATGCATATTTTGCCCAAAGGGTTCATGCGTATCCGCCACTTTGGTTACCTGAGCAACCGGACGCGACGACGAAAACTGGCTGTCATCCGGCAGTGCATGTTGCAGTCACCCCAACCAGAACCACACCGAGTGAACCAGGAACCGACTCGTTGTTGGCCTTGCCCGCGCTGCAATGATGGTCTGGTTCACATGGTTCGTCAAATGCCGTGCTTTAGAATAGTGGCAGTGCCAACCGGCTAGCCATTAAGCTGCGCCTGATCTGGCGGGTGATCGCTTACAGTTCCAGGTGAGCTGGGCCGGTGTGCGGCCCGAGACTGGAAAAACCAGCATCTGCGGGTTAGTCTGAGCTACATCACAATAAGGAATCGGCCAATGATGGATATAACCCGGCAAATGTTCACTGGTGCTGAGGTCTGTCGGCAGCCAGCCTCACCGTTCCGAGCCTTGCCTCCTGATTACTTTACCCTTATCCGTCGCCAGACAGCTTCAGCGCCGGCGGCTTAGTCCAACAAACATTTAAAGGTCATGCTGCGCACGACCATTAAATGCTTAGGTGTTAATTTTTAGGAGAGCTTGTTGCTATGGAAAGTCTAGTGTCCTTTAACGAAAGTTCGTCGAATAAATTGTAGTTTAAGGTTATAATTGCAGAAAGCATTGACGGAGCTACTGCAATGGGCCGACCCGTTGTTCCTTTGATCATTACAAATGAAGAACGCGATGAGCTTCAGTCGTGGGTTCGGCGGCGACAGATGCCGGCAGCCGAGCAGCAACGCGCACGAATGATCCTGTTGAGCACTGAGGGCTTGCCCGGACGAGTGATTGCCGAGCGAGTGGGTGTAACGGCAGAGACCGTCAGTAAGTGGCGTAAGCGGTTCGAGCAGTTTCGTGTGGCGGGACTGACAGACGCCCCGAGAAGTGGCCGGCCACGCAGTATTAATGACGACAAGGTAACAGACGTTATCAACAAAACGCTTCAATCCAAGCCCAAGGATGCGACCCACTGGTCTACCACGCTGATGGCCAGGGAAACCGGGCTCAATGCCATGGCCATCAGCCGGATCTGGCGGGCGTTTGGGTTAAAGCCTCATCGTCTGGAGACCTTTAAGCTCTCGACTGACCCCCATTTTGTGGCCAAGGTTCACGACATTGTCGGGTTGTATATGAACCCGCCTGACCGGGCGATGGTCCTGTGTGTGGACGAGAAAAGCCAGATACAGGCGCTGAACCGCACTCAGCCGGCGCTTCCGTTGTCGTTTGGTTACTCCGAAACGCGAACGCACGATTATGTTCGCCATGGCACTACCACTCTGTTTGCAGCCCTGGACGTTGCCACTGGCGAGGTCATCGGACGCCTGCACAGGCGACACCGTGCCAAAGAGTTCCTGGCGTTTTTAAATGAGATTGACCGGGAGGTCCCGGAAGATCTGGATGTTCACCTGGTCATGGACAACTACGGGACTCACAAGACAGAAAAGGTACGAGCCTGGTTCGCCGCAAGGCCCCGCTATCACGTTCATTTCACGCCAACATCAGCATCGTGGGTCAACTTGGTGGAACGATTTTTTGGCCTGATCTCGGAACGTTGGATCAAGCGCAACTCGCACCGAAGCACTCGTGAACTGGAGGCTTCCATTAAAGACTACCTGGCAAGATACAACGACGATCCCAAACCTTTTATCTGGCGCAAAACAGCGGATCAAATCATTGCATCAATCGCTCGTCTTTCCGATAAGCTGAATAATAAGACGAACCTTTGTTAAAGGACACTAGAAGCGATCAAAGGCGAGATTGAGAATTACCACCCAATTGAGCTGCGACCAGCCGGACGCGATACCCTCGTCTCTGGAGCTCCCGCGCCCAGTGATGGGCTGAAGCACACGCTTCCATGCCAATCTCGGCGCGGGCTGGTACTTTCCGGCTGAGAGCATCAAGCCACTTGCTACGAGAATACTTACCTTGCCATTGAGTGTGGCCGTGGCGGTTTGCGCCGTGCACGGGGAACACTGACTTGGCAATATCAACACCGACGCGGATAATATTCATGTGGACTTCTCCTCATCTTTTCGATGGTTGACTGTTCACTCACCATTTTGGCACGTAGATGCCGGTTAGGTGAGGAGGAGTCCATCCCATTGCTTACCCATCAACGACGAGAGATCCAGAAAACTGGCTTCACCGGCCCCAGTCGAATCTTCGGCTGAGGGAACAGACGCTTACGCCTGTTGCAGAAACTGGCATAGCCGATGTTCTCCTGCTTGCAGAACTTTGGGGCTGACAGACCACTGTTGCGCTTCTGGTCAACCAGGGCTCGTCACTGTTCTTCGGTGCGATATGGTCTCATGAAAGCAACCTCCTATTGGTGAATGATCGGTTACTGTAGGAAGAAACTTATCGGGGTGGCAGAACGTCGTGGAATGAACGTGTGCAAATCGCCGCGGAATCGTGCCCATCATCGTCTGTTGAAACGAATCTCGAAATTGCTTAGAATAAAATTATCTTTAAGTACAATGATAAAAATCAAAGATGGAAATAATAAAATGAATAGCATTCTAGATAACGCTTTAAGTCAGGCAGTAGTTTTTGAGTGCACTCACCCAGAAGTGGTCTCAGATTTTGTAAATAAAAAGATTGGCCGTCACACTATTGAACTAATGAGTAAGCCAAAAGCTCTGTCACGCTTGAGTTTTACAGAATTTTCTGGGCTTGGATTATCCTCTCTTTCCTATGGCAGCGAGGTTCGGATCAAAAGTCCTGAGTTAGAGAATACATTTCATTTACAAATAATCACGAAAGGCTTCTGTAATATAACTTTCAAGGACGGAGAAGTTTTTTTGGCTCTCTTCCATTTCGTGTGGAATCGGTCGCCAGCTAACGCCTTTTTGAGCCATACTCCCTGATATCTTCTGACCTCCAGCGAACATCTCTATGAATCCGGAACTCTTGTTCACACAAGCCTTGGGTCTGACGTCACCATGGGCTGTCGATGACATCGATTTTGACCCAAAGGCCCAGCGTATCGATTTCCGGGTCTCCTGTGAGGCGAAGCAATTACCGTGTCCTGGTTGTGGGCGAGCTGATCAGCCTATTCACGACCGGAAACCGCGAACTTGGCGGCATTTGGACTTCTTCCAGTTTGCCGCCTATGTCCATGCCGAGGTGCCCCGGGTGCGCTGCGGCGGCTGCAAGAAGACCACTCAGGTGGAAGTACCCTGGGCTCGCCCGGGCAGCCGTTTCACCCTGCTATTCGAAGCCTTTGCGCTCACGTTGGCCAAGGCCATGCCGGTATCGACCACGGCAAGGCAGCTGAGGACTGATGACAGGGCCCTTTGGCGGGTACTGGACCACCATGTCACCCAGGCACAAGCTCGTGAAGACTACAGCACCGTGACCACCATCGGGGTCGATGAGACCGCCTGTCGGCGTGGCCATCACTACATCACGCTGGTGCATGACCTGGCCGAGCGCCGACTCATCTTTGCAACGCCCGGTCGTGACGCCCAGACTCTGAAAGGATTCTCTGAGGATCTTGCAAGCCATCAGGGCAAGGCTGATCAGATCCGGCACGCCAGCATCGATATGTCTAAAGCCTACATCAGCGGCCTGGGGCAGCACCTGCCCAACGCCGAAATCACCTTTGACCGGTTCCATATCATTCAGCTGGCAAATCAGGCTGTGGATGCCGTGCGCAAGTCTGAAGTACGCCACGACGCCCGCCTGAAGCGAACCAAATGGGCCTGGCTCACGGACATGGCCCGCTGGAGCAAAAAGCAGGATGAGGCCGTCTACGACCTGACCCGCTCCAACCTGAAGACCGCTCGTGCCTGGCGCATCAAAGAGGCCTTGCGTGACATCTTCCAGGCCAAGCCTGGTCGTGAACAAGCGGAAGGGTTACTGAAGCGATGGCACTCCTGGGCCAGACGCTGTCGGTTGGAACCGATGAAACAACTAGCTGCCACCCTCAAGCGACACTGGGCCGGAGTCCTACAGGGCTTTGAAAGCGGCTTGAGCAATGGTTATGTCGAAGCCATGAACAGCCTGATCCAGGCGGCCAAGGCCCGTGCGCGCGGCTACGGCACGGCGAGCCACTTCATTGCCATCTGCTTTCTGATTGCCGGCAAGCTCAAGCATCTGCCAGCAAACCCGTTCCAGACGCCATTACAGAGAATGGTTGCAAGCTAATGTTCCACACAAAACGGAAGAGACCCGTTTTTTTAGGTCAGGGTGACGCAATGATGTTGAATCCCCATGAATTGATAATACTTGATTATTCTCATGACTGTGAAAAGTTGATCTTCAATGTGCCCGAAAGCGAATTTCAGTGTACTGTCGTTTCTGATCTTGGACATATTCCAAAATCAGGTATTCGCTTCCACCGAACTCCGGTAAACCTTTTTTCTTTCCCATCATTAGTAAAACTTTTCGAAGCTATACTCCTGGAGTCTGAAAATTTAGACTCAAGCCTTTTTTGTACTTCTAGCCTATACAAAGAAATCTTTGCAAAAAAACTACTAAGTGTATTTAGAGGCAATTTTAATATAGATGATGATATTCAGGATATTCATCCTTGCATGAAAAATATTATCCAGTACATTGATGAGAATCTCAAAAATGATATTACTTTAGAAGAGTTATCTGACGTGTCAATGGTTAGCGTACGCTCAATTTATAATATGTTCGCCAGCTCATTTTCAACAACTCCTAGAAACTATATAAAGAACAAAAAACTTAATAAAGTTAGAGAGGAATTGTTAAGCGGTCGTGCGAAAAATATCACGGAGATTGCGTTCGATTACGGATTTATGCACTTGGGGCGACTATCGTGTGATTATAAAAAGGTATTTGGTGAGCTCCCTTCTGAAACCCGAAAAGCGGGATTTTCTCTGGAGACTCTGAATAAGTCTCAAAATCGGCGATAATCGAGGGCTAGGAGTCTGCGCGGCAGATACTTTTTGAGCGCTTGTTTCCGCCAGACCGGGCCACTGTTTGGCTGGACCGAGTGTCCGCGATATCGGATTGGCTAAATCATCGCTTTCGGTCCAGCCGGTTAAAAGGGGGGCATCAAAGAGCCCCAACTGTACCTACCGTGAGCCAAAGGCTGCCTCAAGGACTTATGCCAGCCTCATCAGTGAACTCATGCGCCGGAGGTTGAGAGACAGGCAGACCAGATCCCATTCACCCTGTACCGATTGAAGGCCTCGCAAGCTGAACTGGCGAAAGCCCAGAATATTCTTGATCCAACCATTCACCGCCTCGACCAGGTGTTTGCGCTGAGCATAAACTGCTCGCCCCTCGGCGGTGGCAAGCTTCTCCGCCATCCGGGCCGTCGCCGGATACCGCGTGGCGTCGTAAGCGTTCATTCCGAGACGTCCTGCCGACTCACTGAATTCCACCCTACAGTAGCCTCGCAATTTCCAACACGAGGTTACCCCCATGAAAAAGCACCGCACACCCAAACAGTGGCAGGCCCTGGTTGATCAGCAGCGTGACAGTGGCCTGTCAGCGCCGCAGTTCTGTAAGCAGGAGAATATCGGTTACGCCAGTTTCTGCAACTGGCGCAAGCGCCTGTCCGATCCGTCGACTGATGAGACGGCAGTAAGCGGTGAAGCCGGTTTTCTGGATCTCTCATCGTTGATGGGCAACTCTCCATCCTCCGGCCCAGGCTGGAACATTGTGCTCAGCCTGGGCAACGGCGTCGAACTGCGGCTGAGCCAGAACGGATGATCGGGCTCGATAGCCAGGCGCGCATCTGGCTGTGCACCGAGCCCACCGACATGCGCAAATCGTTCCGGGGCTTGAGCGCCCTGGTCCGGAATCAGTTGAAGCACGACCCACTCAGCGGCCAGTATTTTGTCTTCGTCAACCGTCGAAAGACTCAGATGAAGATGCTGTACTTTACCGCCACCGGTTATTGCTTGTGGGCCAAGCGCCTGGAGCAGGGACAGTTCCGGGTGCCGTTATCTGCCTCTGGTCAGCGGGCCCTGACCCTGACGGATCTGCAACTGCTGATCGATGGTATCGAAGTGCAAAAATACCGGCAGTTCAAGCGTTTTCGAGGGGTATAGAGAGTGGACTTCCGGTATAATAACGGCCATGAATTCAACGGCTTCCACTCCTTCTTCCAACGCACCTTCTTACTCGGCCCTGGCCGAGGAGAATGCCGTGTTGCGGGAGCAGTTGGGCGCTCAGGCGGAGGCCATTCGCCAGCTGACCCATCAGTTGGACTGGTTCAAGAAACAGCTGTTCGGTCCCAAATCCGAGAAGCAAGTGTATGACCTGCCAGGACAGGACAGCCTGTTCCAGCCCGATGAAGCACCGCTGCCGGAGCAGCCTGATGATGCAGAAAAACGCACCATTAAGGCCTATCAGCGCGGCACCGGCAAAAAGCAGCGGGACGACGACTGCCTGAACGACACCGGACTGCGCTTTACCGCCGATGTCCCGGTGGAAGTCATTGAACACCTGCCACCGGAGCTGACCGGCCCAGAGGCCGATCAGTACGAAGTGATCGGCAGCAAGACCACCTACCGCCTGGCCCAGCGCGCCTCCAGTTATGTGGTGCTGAAGGTGGAGCGGCCGGTGTTCCGACGCAAGGGCAGTGAGAAGCCCATCACCACCCCGGCTCCGTTCAACGTGCTGGATAACAGCCTGGCCGATGTCAGCCTGTTGGCCGGGTTGCTGGTGGACAAGTTCCAGTTCCACCTGCCGCTGTATCGTCAACACCAACGCATCCAGCAGGCCGGCATCACCGTCAGCCGCAGCACCCTGACCAACCTGGTGAAGCGTGCCATCGACCTGCTTCGCCCCATCGTAGATGCCCAGACCGACAACGTATTGCGCAGCCGGGTGATGGCCATGGATGAAACACCCGTCAAGGCCGGCCACCAGGGTCGCGCCGGCCCGCAAAAAGGCAAGATGAAATCCGGCTGGTTCTGGCCGCTGTACGGCGATGCCGACGAGGTGGTGTTCACCTACTCGAACAGCCGTGGGCGCGCCCACATCGAACAGGTACTCAGCGAGTCGTTCAGTGGCACGCTGATCAGTGACGGCTACGCGGCCTATGCCCGTTATGCCGCCGCCCAGGAAAACGTCACCCATGCCCAATGCTGGATGCACAGTCGCCGTTACTTTATCGACGCGCAGAAGGCTCACCCGGAAACTGTCACCGAGGCCCTGCAACGGATCGCGACGCTGTACCGGAATGAAGAGGCCATCAACGCTCAAGGGCTGACTGGCGAGAAGAAACGCCAGTACCGCCTGGCGCACTCCAAGCCGGTGGTCAGCGACTTCTTCCAGTGGTGCCGGGATCAGTTGGAGCAAGGCGGGCTGTTGCCCAGCGATCCTCTGACCAAAGCCCTGAACTACGTGCTCAGCCGCGAAGCCAGCCTGACCGTGTTCCTGGAAGACCCGGACGTGCAGCCAGACATCAACCACCTGGAACGGGCGCTACGCCCCATCCCCATGGGCAAGAAAAACTGGATGTTCTGCTGGACCGAACTGGGCGCGGAACACCTGGGCATCATCCAGAGCCTGATCAGTACCTGCAAGCTGCACGATATTAACCCCTACACTTACCTGGTGGACGTGTTGCAACGCATCAGCCAGCACCCGGCCCGTGAAGTCAGCGACCTGACCCCGCGCCTCTGGAAAACCCGGTTCGCGGAGAACCCGTTACGGGCCCTGATCGACCCACGCCACCCTGACCGACAGAACAAACAGCCGGAGGCCGTTCATGCGCATTGAAGACATGAGCATCGACCAGTTGCTGGAACTGAATCAAACCATCTGCCGGCGCATCGACGAACTGAGGGATCAGGAAAATCTACAGGCGCTGAGCCAGTTGCGGGTGGGCCTGAAAGTGACCTTCGAGGGCCGGGAAGGACCGGTGCTGGGGATCGTCACCAAGATCAACCGCAAGAGTGTGATCGTGTTGGCCGAGGACGGCACCAAACAGTACAAGGTCTCGCCGGAGTTATTGAGGCCTCTCCGTGACGTGAAGTAGGTCAACTACGTCTTGGAATGAACGCTTACGGCCTTCCGTTACTCTCAGTTACGTGATGATCTGCTGCCGGACGACAACTACCGCGAACTCTGGCAACTCGCCGATACGCATCTTGAACCCCGTGAAGCCTGCAAGTGGATCGTGACAACACTGCGGCTGGCCTTCGAATACGATGACGAGCAATCGCTGGGGGAAGACCTGTTGATAGAAGCCCGGGCCGGCCGGTTCGCGTCAATTACCGAGATCCAGTCACGCTACCTTCGCGGCAATCCCGACCTCGAATTCTCAGCTTCAAGTCAACACACTCTGGTCAGTTATGACGATTTGCTGTCTTCGATCCGCAGCCAGGAGGCGTCGATATGACCGACTCCGTCGCCTTACTGCTTAAAGAACTCCGTCTGCCGGCCTCCCATCGTCACTATCAATCGCTCTGGGAAACGGCCGTTGAAAAGCACTGGTCGCACACCGATTATCTGGCGGCCCTGTGTGAGCACGAACTCTCTGACCGCTACCAGCGCCGTACCCAGAAGTGGCTACGGGAGGCAAAGCTTGCCGCGAACAAAACCTTCTAGCAGCCTGTCGGACTTAGCATTGGCATATTTTTGCCCCTGCTTATCCAAACAGGTTTCGCACTATCTTGGTGCGTAATTGTGACCTACAGCGCCCAATAATCCCAAAACGAGCAGAATTGCCCCCATTTCAGGCCCATTGGGCGGATTTCGGACGCAGTACGGCCATGCGTTTCAGATTCCAGGCCAGACAAACCAGTGCCCATTCGCCGCTCACTTTGTCCAGTCCGCGTAACGAGAACTGACGAAATCCGAGCACCGACTTGATGATGCCGAATACCGGCTCGACGGTTTGCTTACACAAGGCATAGGCCGTGCGTCCGGCTTGGGTTTGTAGCTTGTGCACCATGCGCTCGACCGGCGTACTGCCTTCGGTTATTGGCATCGGTTCAGCGAATCGCGCCAACGGCGGCTGGTGGTGGTTTTCCCGTTTGACGGCGATGTGCGGATCGATGCCGGCCTTTTCGCAGGCGGCGACATTTTTGGCGCTGAAATACCCGGTATCGGCAAGCAGTGTGTCAGCTTTGCCCAACGACTCCGGTAATGCGGCCAGTTGCGCGAGCATCGGCTCGACTTGTTCCTTGTCGTTACAGGCCTGGGTAACCGCTGGTGCCATCACCAGCATGCTGTCTGCATCGACAGCTGCCTGGGCATTGTAGCTCTGCTCGAAGCCGCCACCGGCCACTGGCATGATGCGCGATTCTTCATCGGTGAGATTGAGCTGATCTTTTGCCTTGGGGCCAGCCGTGGGCGGCTTGGGTGGACGACCGCCTGGTTTTCTGCCGTTCTTCTTCTGCTTTTCTTCTCGCGCGGCAAGTTTGGCCTGGTACTGGGCTTGCTCGCGCTCGAAACGCGCTTTGGCCCGGGCTTCGATCTTCGTTTTGGCTTCCGCCATCGCCTTAAGCCGATCTTCCCGGCGCTGTATTTCTTCCGGCAGGCTGATTCCATCTGGGACATTGGACTGGTCGGCCTGCTCAGCTAACGCCAGCAGTTCCTGCACTTCGCCCTGGAGCTGAGCTTCCATCTTCTCGATGTGGCCATGGGACAGGGCGCTGTGGCGCGACGCATTGGCCTGGACCTTGGTCCCGTCCAGGCTGATGGTGCCCAGCTTTACCAGTTTCATTTCCTGTGCGACTTCGAGAACCTGAACGAACAAGTCGGCCAGTTCACCGAGAAAACGTCGACGAAAGGTCGCCAGGGTGTAGTGGTCTGGATGCGCACCAGCCGAAATAAAGCGGAAGGCCACAGAGTCGTAGGTCGCCCGCTCGATCCTGCGGCTGGAAAACACGCCGGTGGCATAGCCGTATATGAGCAGAGACAACAGCAGCGATGGATGATAGGCCGCGCTGCCGCGCCCACCATAGGCGTTCACCATTGAGCGCAGATCAAGGCCGTCGACAACCTCAACAATGAAGCGCGCCAAATGGTCTTGGGGTAACCAATCGTCAACGGATGGCGGAAGCAAATAGGCCGTGTGACGGTCGAAAGAACGAAAGTTACTCATGGCTGATTCGTGATTTATTTAAGGTCAGCATTATCTCATACTGGCCCATTAAGTCCGACAGGCTGCTAGGCGCTGGATCAAAGCGGCTTTAGCCGCCCCTGCAACGCCGCACTGGTCAAGCTGCAACAAGACAGTGACTGGGCACACCATGCCGACAATGTGCTCTTGATAGGCCCCAGCGGCACTGGCAAAACCCATATTGCCAATGCACTGGGCCATCAACTAACCGAACAGGGCGTGCGCTGTAAACTGTTCCCTGCCATAGCGCTGGTTCAGCACTTACAACAAGCCAAACGCGACCTCGACTTGATGACCGCCATGACACGGCTGGATAAATACCGGGTCATCATCATCGACGACATCGGCTATGTGAAAAAGACGGATGCCGAAACCCAGGTGCTGTTCGAGTTCATCGCCCACCGCTATGAGAGTGGCAGCTTGATCGTCACGGCCAACCAGCCATTCAGCGAGTGGGATCAAATATTCCCGGACAGCATGATGACAGTAGCAGCCGTTGACCGGCTGATACACCCGGACAAGATAGTTGACGCCAGACAGTAAGCAATGATCCGAACTTTGCTGAGAAGGTTTTCGACGTCGTTGGCCTGTACCTGAATCCGCCGGATAACGCGCTGGTGCTATCGGTTGACGAAAAAACGCAGATCCAGGCACTGGATCGCACTCAACCAAAGCTGCAACTGAAACCCGGCCAGATCGAGCGCCGTACCCACGATTACAAGAGGCACGGGACGACCAGCTTATATGCGGCCCTGAATATCCTGAACGGCGAAGTGATTGGGCGCATTACACAACGTCACCGCGCCAAAGAGTTTCTCGATTTTCTGCGACAAATTGATCGAGAAACACCGAAAGAGCAGGACCTTCATCTGATTCTGGACAACAGCTCGACTCACAAAACACCAGAAGTGAAAGCCTGGCTGGAAAAGCATCCCCGGTTCAAGCTTCACTTCACACCAACCAGCGCCTCTTGGCTGAATGCCGTGGAGGGCTGGTTTGGTCAACTGGAACGCCGCGCTTTGTACCGTGGCATTTTTACCAGTGTCGGCGAACTGAAGAAGGCGATTCGTCGCTTTATCCAAACTCATAATGAGAAACTGGCAAAGCCGTTCCGCTGGCACAAGAGTGCAGAATCGATTATGACTTCAGTGGCGCGAGCAAAGCTGAGTATTATTGATAATAAATAAACGGATTACCCAGACGGGACACTAAGCTGACAGAGGGGGAGGAGTCCATCCCACTGATTCAGGTCAGGTTCAAAATGGACCCGGACCCAAGATCTCATGCAGGCTGCTGATGATTGTTTCAGGTGCAGAAACGGGATAATAATTGCAGTCTGCGGATTTCGATCCCAGACTAATTCAGAGATTATCTAAGTGAACCATTGTTGTTGGTCTCGATGTAGTCTATTCGTCCCTTCGCTTGGCAGGCAAGGGACTTTTTATATTTACATCGACTTGGCAGTCTGGCACGTTGTCAAATAAAAGATGGTGTATTCTCTATCAATTGAGAAGTGGTGAGGTCTTATATGTCACATCGTATAAAAGAAAAAATCGAATCAATGCTTGTTGCGGATCAGGAAAAAGGTATCTATAAGTTAAGGAGGGATGCCTTTACTGATGAAGAAATTTTCGAACTAGAAATGAAATATATTTTCGAGGGGAACTGGGTATATCTTGCACACGAAAGCCAAATTCCAAATAATAACGATTTCTTTACGACATACATTGGGCGACAGCCAGTAATTATAACGAGAGATAAAGCCGGTGTTCTAAATGCCTTCCTCAATGTCTGTACCCACAGAGGAGCGATGCTCTGTCGGACAAAGAAAGGTAATAAATCGGTCATGACATGCCCTTTCCATGGCTGGACTTTTAATAATTCTGGGAAACTGATAAAAGTAAAGGATGAAAAAGATTCAGGCTATCCAGATTCATTCAACTGTGAAGGAGAGCTGAATCTCAAAAAGGTTGCAAGATTTGATTCTTATCGTGGATTCCTTTTTGGAAGCCTGAATCCTGATGTGCAAGAGTTAGGTGATTATTTGGGTGAATCCACAAAAATAATCGATATGATAGTCAACCAGTCGGAAGATGGTATTGAGGTTCTAAGAGGTGCTTCCACCTATACGTTCGATGGTAACTGGAAGATGCAAGCAGAAAATGGTGCAGATGGATACCATGTTTCAGCTGTACACTGGAATTATGTTGCCGCAGTTGCAAGAAGGAAGCAGGGTCTATCTACTGATAATGCAAAAAGTTTGGATCTTAGCACTTGGAATAAGCAAAAAGGAGGATTTTATGCTTTCGAGAATGGGCACATTCTATTATGGATGCAAGTACCAAATCCTGAGGATAGACCATTGGCTGAAAAGCGAGAAGAATTGTCCAGAAAGTACGGTGAAAACAGAGCCGATTGGATGATTTCGAATATAAGGAACTTGGGGATATACCCAAATGTTTTTTTGATGGATCAAACGAGCACCCAGATCCGTCACTTCCGCCCAATCTCTCCGAATAAAACTGAAGTAACGATATATTGTTTCGCTCCAAAAAATGAAAGTGATAATTCACGTAATAGACGCATTCGACAATATGAAGACTTCTTTAATGCTTCTGGTATGGCAACACCAGATGATTTAGAACAATTTCGCTCGTGTCAGGAGGGTTTTTTAGCTTCCAAAGCACCTTGGAATGATCTTAGTCGAGGGGCTAAGCATTGGATTGAGGGGCAGGATGAAGCAGCTAAGGATATAGATTTATTTCCTCTACTAAGCGGTGCGAAAAGTGAGGATGAAGGACTGTTCGTAGTTCAACACAAGCATTGGGCTAATATCTTAAAAAATATACCTGATGAAGAAGGACAAATTATTTACAAAAAATGAACCTCTTTGGAGAGATGACATGAATTTTGATTATGAAGATATCTGCAAGTTTTTGTATTCCGAGGCTCGCTGTTTAGACGATCAAGATTTTGAGCGCTGGCTTTGTCACTATGATAAAAATGTCGAATTCTGGATGCCATCTTGGGATGATGATGGGGAGATTACAAGTAACCCAAGGAACGAAATTTCACTAATATATTATGAAAATCGTGACGGTCTTGAAGATCGAGTCTTTCGTATCCAAACTGATCGATCGGGCGCAAGCAGTGAGCCTGCTCCGAGGACGCTTCATTCTATAAGCAATATTGAAGTAGTAGACTGTTCTAATCAAGTATGTAATGTTCGGTTTAACTGGACAACAAAGAGTTTTAGATATAACGTAGTGGATACATATTTTGGTGTTACTTTCGTAGATTTAATCATTGATGAAGGTGGGGGTTTTTTAATTTCGAGAAAGAAAGTCGTATTAAAAAATGACTATATACATCATGTGGTTGATATCTATCATATTTAATGTCTTTAAAAAGTTATGGTCTGAGCTTTTCGCACTCGCCTATTAGGGTTAACCATTTGATGTAAAGGCAATATATAATGTACAAGGTAGCGCTAAATTTTGAGGACGGCGTCACTCGATTTATTACAACCTTGCCAATGGAGACGGTGGCGGACGCTGCATACCGATCTGGAATCAATATTCCGCTCGATTGTCGTGATGGAGCTTGTGGAACATGTATGTGCCACTGTGAATCCGGCATTTTTGAGATGGACGGTTATATCGAGGATGCACTCACTGAACAGGAGGCCAGACGCGGGTACGTTTTAACCTGCCAGATGATTCCGGAGTCGGATTGCGTTGTGACGGTACCGGCTTCTTCTGAGGTCTGTATACGCAGCCAGCAAGCTGACATACAAGCCAGGTTGGTCAAGATCAATCGCTTGTCAGAATCGACTTTGTCATTCACCGTTGCCGGTGATCAAGTACGTGCTATGCATTTTCTGCCGGGGCAGTATGCTAACGTTCTGGTGCCAGGGACTGACCAATGGCGTGCGTACTCCTTCAGTTCCATGGTGAGCCAAGCCGATGAGTCGGTATCCTTCCTGATTCGTATAGTACCTGAAGGCTTGATGAGCACCTATATGGTAGAGAAGGCCAGAGTCGGTGAGAGCATTACTCTGCGCGCTCCGTTCGGCAGTTTCTACCTGCGTGAAATCCATCGCCCGGTGTTGATGCTAGCTGGCGGCACCGGCCTGGCACCATTTCTAGCGATGCTCGAAAAGATACAACAAGGCTACAGTGAACACCCTATCCACCTGATTTACGGCGTCTCTCACGATGCTGACTTAGTTCACTTGGACAAGCTGGAGTTGTTCGCCAACGCTATCGAAAACTTTACGTTCGATGCCTGTGTATTGTCAGAAAAGAGTAATTGGCCCCATAAGGGCTACGTCATCAATTACATAGAACCCGGTCACCTGCAAGATGGCGATGTTGACATCTACCTTTGTGGTCCCCCTCCGATGGTTGAAGCGGTCAACGACTATATACAGGAAAAAGGCATTCGGCCAGCTAGCTTCCATTATGAAAAGTTTGCGGCAAGTAAATGAGGAGAATTAAATGCGAGTTGAACGTTTTGAAAACCAAGTCGTCATTGTGACCGGCGCGGCTCAGGGCATAGGTAGAGCGGTTGCTCTCCAGATGGCGGCGGAAAAAGCCAACCTGATGCTGGTGGATCGCTCCGAGATCGTCAAAGAAGTGGCCGAGGAGGCATCGGCTGCCGGTGCGGCAGACGTCCGGGTCAGCGTAGTCGACCTGGAACAATACGGAGGTGCCTGCAAGGCAGTCCAGTCGACAGTAAGCTATTTTGGTCGCATCGACATTTTGGTCAATAATGTTGGCGGTACGATCTGGGTCCAGCCCTACGAAGTTTACGAGGAAGTGCAGATCGAAGCTGAGATTCGGCGCTCATTGTTTCCGACCCTTTGGTGTTCCCATGCTGTCCTGGCACAGATGCAAAAACAGCAAAGTGGAGTGATCGTGAATGTATCATCCCTTGCAACCCGAAGCACTAACCGAGTGCCTTACGCAGCCGCAAAGGGTGGCGTAAACGCTTTGACGGTGTGTCTGGCATTTGAAAATGCCAAATATGGAATCCGTGTCAATGCAGTTGCGCCCGGTGGTACTGATGTTGGCGAGCGAAGAATTCCGCGTAATAGCAAAGCTTTAAACCAATTAGAAGAAGGATGGTATCAGGCTATCGTCGATGAGGCTACTGAAATGAGCTTTATGAAGCGTTATAGCGTACCGGAAGAACAGGCTAATGCCATACTTTTCTTGGCGTCTGACGAGGCTTCCTATATCACGGGTACGGTGTTGCCTGTTGGTGGTGGCTATCAGGGGTGACCTTTTTGCTCCAATTAAAAGTTAATAGGTTCGCACTAATTACGCCCCCCCGAGCACGTTGGTTGTTCGTGTTCTCCTGAAGTTAAGTAATGCAGTTTTCGACTAATAATGGAGCAATACTCGGGAGCGGGCCGAAGGCGCGCTTTAAACGCGAGTTTGGGTTCCTCAAGTAAATCTGACTGGGAGAGGAGGGTATGTCCGGGTTCCAAGTTTTCAACCGCACAACGGGAGATTGTTTTGCCTGCCAGGAGGGCCAGAGTGTACTCAAGGCCATAGAGCAGCGGGGGCTGAAGTGTGTGCCCGTTGGTTGCCGGGGTGGAGGCTGCGGATTTTGTAAGATCCGGGTTCTGGAAGGACATTTCGAGTGCGGCAAGATGAGTAAGCGGTATGCCCCGCCGGAAGCCGTTGAAAAAGGCGAAGTTCTGGCCTGCCGGATCTACCCGAGAACCGACTTGATGATCGAGTGTATGCCGCAACCTGCAGCGCCACTCGCCGAACAGACAAAAACAAAACCGTAGAGGTAATCGTCATGAAAAAAGGTGTTATGCGTCCCGGCCACGTTCAGATCCGCGTTCTGGACATTGAGGAAGCCGTCAAACACTACACAGACTTGATGGGCCTGATTGAAACCGACCGTGATGAACAGGGTCGTGTTTACCTGAAAGCCTGGACGGAAGTCGACAAATTTTCTGTGGTGCTGGTGGAAGCCGACGAACCCGGCTGCGATTTCATGGGCTTCAAGGTGCTGAACGAAGAGGTCCTGGTTCAGCTTGAAAAAGACTTGGTGGATTACGGCGTTGAAGTTGAGCAGGTTCCTGCAGAGGAGTTGAAGGATTGCGGTCGTCGTGTTCGCTTCACAGTGCCTTCTGGCCACGCCTTCGAACTCTATGCCGAAAAGCTCTATACTGGCAAATGGGGCCTTTCCAGCGTTAATCCGGAGGCTTGGCCTCGTGGTCTTCAGGGAATGAAGGCCGTGCGCTTTGACCATTGCCTGTTTTACGGTCCGGAGTTGGCTGCGACGTACGACATTTTTGTTAGAGTTCTCGGCTTTGATCTGGCCGAGCAAGTATTGGACCCGGAAGGCACTCGGGTGGCGCAGTTCCTGACTGTGTCTATGAAAGAGCATGACATCGCCTTCATCCACCACGAAGAAAAAGGTAAGTTCCATCACGCCTCTTTCCACCTGGAAACCTGGGAAGACGTTCTTAGGGCGGCGGACCTGATTACCATGACCGATACGTCCATCGATATCGGGCCGACTCGTCACGGTCTGACCCATGGCAAAACCATCTATTTCTTTGATCCATCTGGAAACCGTAACGAGGTGTTCTGCGGTGGTGATTATTTCTACCCGGATCATAAACCGGTCACCTGGAAGACCGAGGAGCTCGGTAAAGCGATTTTTTACCATGATCGGACATTGAACGAACGCTTTATGACCGTTCTTACGTGATTCCGAAGGGATGAAACAGGACGAAGTTGCAATGAAAGACATTAAGCACTACATCAGCGGGCAGTACGTTAGCTCGGCCAGCGCCAAGCTGTTCGACAACGTCAACCCGACCAACGGCAAGGTGATCAGCAAGGTTCACGAGGCTGGCCGGGACGAAGTGGATGCCGCAGTGAAGGCCGCGAAAGCGGCCCTGCGCGGCCCCTGGGGCAAAATGACACTGGAGGAACGTGCCAGTATCCTGCACAAGGTGGCAGATGGTATCAATGCCCGTTTTGATGAGTTCCTGGAGGCAGAGTGCCTTGATACCGGCAAGCCAAAATCCCTGGCCAGCCACATCGACATCCCCCGGGGCGCCGCCAACTTCAAAGTGTTCGCGGACATGATCAAGAACGTGCCCACCGAATCCTTTGAGATGCCCACTCCGGATGGTACCGGGGCCCTGAACTACGCGGTTCGTCGTCCCAAAGGCGTTATTGGCGTGATCAGCCCTTGGAACCTGCCTTTGCTGCTGATGACCTGGAAGGTCGGGCCGGCCCTGGCCTGTGGCAATACCGTGGTGGTCAAGCCGTCGGAAGAGACGCCGACCACCACTGCGTTACTGGGCGAGGTCATGAAAGAAGCAGGTGTGCCGGATGGCGTCTACAACGTGGTGCATGGCTTTGGCTGTGATTCCGCCGGTGCCTATCTGACCGAGCATCCACAGGTAGACGGCTTTACCTTCACCGGAGAGACCGGCACGGGCGAAGTGATCATGAAGGCCGCCGCCAAAGGTATCCGGGACATCTCCCTGGAGCTGGGTGGCAAGAATGCCGGCCTGGTGTTTGCCGACTGTGACATGGACAAGGCGATCGAGGGCACCATGCGCTCGGCCTTTGCCAACTGTGGCCAGGTATGCCTGGGCACCGAGCGGGTTTATGTCGAACGTTCCATCTTCGACGAGTTTGTGGGCCGGATGAAAGAAGCCGCGGAAAGCCTGAAGATCGGCCCGCCAAATGACAAAGAGGCCAACATGGGCCCGCTGGTCAGCCTCAAACACCGCGAGAAAGTTCTTTCCTATTACCAGAAAGCTGTTGATGACGGCGCCACCGTGGTTACCGGTGGCGGTGTTCCCGATATGCCGGCAGAGCTTGCTGGGGGTGCCTGGGTGGAGCCCACGATCTGGACCGGTTTGCCGGAAGATTCGGCGGTGATTAATGATGAGATTTTTGGCCCCTGTGTCCACCTGTGTCCGTTCGACACCGAGGAGGAGGCTATTGAGCTGGCCAACAGCCTGCCTTATGGGCTCGCCTCGGCAATCTGGAGCGAGAATATTACCCGCGCCCACCGGGTAGCGGGCCAGATTGAGGCGGGCATTATCTGGGTCAACAGCTGGTTCCTCCGTGATCTGCGCACACCGTTCGGTGGTAGCAAGCAGTCCGGTATTTGCCGCGAGGGTGGTGTGCACTCCCTGGAGTTCTACACCGAAATGAAGAACATCTGCGTGAAATTGTGAGCTGATCATGACTGCACCTGAAAATAGTCCCGAAATCGGGCGTGAGATAACCGCCGCCGGCTACCGCACCAACGTGCATGACCATGGTGCCGATAATGCTAAGAGTGATGTTCCGGTCATGATGATCCACGGTTCCGGCCCCGGTGTCACCGCCTGGGCCAACTGGCGCCTGGTGATTCCGGAGCTGGCGAAGCATCGCCGTGTGGTGGCGCCGGACATGCTTGGCTTCGGTTACACCGAACGCCCGGAGGACAACACCTATAACCGGGAACGCTGGGTGGCCCATGCCATCGGTGTTATGGACGCCCTGGATCTGGAGAAAGTGGATCTGGTAGGCAACTCCTTCGGTGGGGGCCTGGCTCTCGCTCTGGCGATCGCGTACCCGGAGCGCATTCGTCGTCTGGTGCTGATGGGCTCGGCTGGCGTCAGGTTCCCGATCACCCAGGGGCTGGATGAAGTCTGGGGCTACGAGCCTTCCCTTGAAAACATGCACCGCCTGATGGATGTGTTCGCGTTCAATAAAAACCTGCTCACCGAAGAACTGGCGGGAATGCGCTATCAGGCCAGCATCCGCCCCGGTTTCCAGGAGTCGTTCGCGGCCATGTTCCCGGCTCCGCGTCAGCGCTGGGTTGACAACCTGGCCAGCCCGGAAGAAGACATCCGGGCACTGCCGCACGAAATCCTGATTATCCATGGCCGGGAAGATGAAGTGATTCCTCTTGAAGCCTCCTACCGACTGGCTGAACTGATTGACCGGGCTCAGCTGCATGTGTTCGGTCGCTGTGGCCACTGGACGCAGATTGAACATGCCAGTCGTTTTGCCCGGCTGGTCAACGATTTTTTGAGCGAAGCCGACCAGGTCGCTGCCCGAGGTAACTAATGGAACAGTCTACAATTCAGGCACTTGGCGACGAGTTATACCAGGCCATGCTGAGCCTCGAAGCGGTCACACCGCTGACCAGCCGTGGCGAGGAGATCAGTATTGACGACGCCTACCACATTTCTCTGCGCATGCTGGAACGTCGTTTAGCGGATGGCGCCTCGATCATCGGCAAGAAGATTGGCGTTACCAGCAAAGCCGTACAGAACATGCTCAATGTTCATCAGCCAGATTTTGGCTATCTCACCGACGACATGGTGTTCAACAGTGGCGAGGTGATGCCCATCAGTGATCGGCTGATTGCCCCCCGAGCTGAGGGCGAAATCGCCTTCATCCTTAAGAAAGATCTGACGGGGCCCGGTATCACCAATGCGGATGTTCTGGCCGCGACTGAGTGCGTCATGCCGTGCTTCGAAATCGTCGATTCCCGCATCCAGGACTGGAAGATATCCATTCAGGACACCGTTGCCGACAACGCCTCCTGCGGACTGTTCGTCCTAGGGGACCAAGCGGTGTCTCCTCGCAAGGTGGATCTGGTTACCTGCGGGATGGTGGTCGAGAAGAACGGCAGTGTGATCAGCGCCGGTGCTGGTGCAGCGGCACTGGGTTCGCCGGTGAATTGTGTTACCTGGCTTGCGAATACGCTGGGTGAGTTCGGTATTTCCCTTAAGGCCGGAGAAGTCATTCTGTCCGGCTCGTTGGTACCCCTTGAGCCGGTCAAGGCCGGTGACTATATGCGCGTAGACATAGGTGGCATTGGAAGCGCATCTGTTCGCTTCGCATGACCGACAAGAACAATGAGGAACAGGCTATGAGCAAGAAAATCAAAGCAGCGATCATCGGCTCGGGTAACATCGGCACCGACCTGATGATCAAGATCCTGCGCAACGGCAAGCACATCGAAATGGGTGTGATGGTCGGTATTGATCCGGAGTCGGACGGTCTGGCCCGCGCCCAGCGAATGGGCGTGGCGACCACCCACGAAGGCGTGGATGGCTTGGTGAAGATGCCGGAATTCGCCGACATCGACATCGTTTTTGATGCCACCTCCGCCAAGGCTCACATGCACAACGAGGTGTTCCTGCGGGGCCATAAGGAAAACATCAAGATTGTCGATCTGACCCCCGCTGCGATAGGCCCCTACTGTGTGCCAGTGGTGAATCTGGAGCAGAACCTGAAGGAAGGCAACGTGAACATGGTCACTTGCGGTGGCCAGGCCACCATTCCGATGGTCGCAGCGGTCTCCCGCGTCGCCAAGGCGCATTACGCGGAAATCGTCGCATCCATTTCCAGTAAATCCGCCGGTCCCGGTACCCGCGCCAACATCGACGAATTCACCGAAACCACCTCCAAGGCCATCGAAGTGGTGGGCGGCGCCCAGAAAGGCAAGGCCATCATCATCCTCAATCCGGCTGAACCACCCCTGCTGATGCGGGACACGGTGTATGTGCTCTCCGATGCCACCGATCAGGCGGAAGTAGAAGCCTCCGTCGAGGAAATGGTAAAGGCGGTGAACAGCTACGTATCCGGCTATCGCCTCAAGCAGAAAGTGCAGTTTGATGTGATTCCCGAAGACCAGCCCATGAACGTCCCGGGCCTGGGCCGCTTCAGCGGCCTGAAGACCTCCATCTTCCTGGAAGTGGAAGGTGCCGCCCATTACCTGCCGGCCTACGCGGGCAACCTGGACATCATGACCTCTGCTGCGCTGGGCACCGCCGAGCGCATTGCCGAATCGCTGGTCAACTGAGGAGGATATCCCCATGACATTCAATCCCGGCAAGAAACTCTATATCTCCGACGTGACCCTGCGGGACGGCAGCCACGCCATCCGTCACCAGTACTCCATCAAGAACGTGCAGGACATTGCACGGGCCCTGGATAAAGCCAAAGTCGACAGTATTGAAGTGGCCCATGGCGACGGCCTGCAGGGCTCCAGCTTCAACTATGGCTTCGGTGCCCACACCGACCTGGAGTGGATCGAAGCGGTGGCCGAAGTCACCGAACACGCCAAGATCGCCACCCTGCTGCTGCCGGGCATCGGCACCGTCCACGACCTGGACAACGCCTACAGCGCCGGCGCCAGAATCGTGCGGGTGGCCACCCACTGCACCGAAGCGGATGTGTCGAAGCAGCACATTGAGCACGCCAGAAAACTCGGCATGGACACCGTCGGCTTCCTGATGATGAGCCACATGCAGACCCCCCAAGGGTTGGCGGAACAGGCCAAGCTGATGGAAGACTACGGTGCGACCTGCCTCTATGTCGTCGACTCCGGCGGTGCCATGAACATGAACGACATCCGCGACCGCTTCCGGGCGCTGAAAGACGTTCTGAAACCTGAAACCGAAACCGGCATCCACGCCCACCACAACCTGGCCCTGGGTGTGGCCAACTCCATCGTGGCGGTCGAGGAAGGCTGTGACCGTGTCGATGCCTCCCTGTCCGGCATGGGCGCGGGCGCCGGTAACGCGCCGCTGGAAGTGTGTATTGCCGCCTTCGACAAGATGGGCTGGGAGCACGGTACCGACGTCTACGCCCTGATGGATGCGGCCGACGATATCGTGCGCCCGCTGCAGGACCGCCCGGTAAGAGTAGACCGTGAAACCCTGGCCTTGGGCTACGCCGGTGTCTACTCCAGCTTCCTGCGCCATTCCGAAGTGGCGGCGCAGAAGTACGGCCTGAAGACTGTGGATATTCTCGTTGAACTGGGCAAACGCCGCATGGTGGGTGGCCAGGAAGACATGATCGTGGATGTGGCGCTGGATCTGCTGGCGGCACAGAAGGAGCGGAACGCTTGAGCAAGACATTGAGCCGTGAACAGGTCCTGGCCCTGGCGGAACACGTGGAAAACGCCGAACTTCAGGCCCATGACATCACCAAGGTGACCAACGACTTTCCGGATATGACCTTCGAGGATGCCTACGATGTGCAGTGGGAGATCCGCCGTAGGAAGGAAGCCCGTGGCAATAAGGTAGTTGGTATGAAAATGGGACTCACCTCTTGGGCCAAAATGGCGCAGATGGGAGTGGAAACGCCGATCTATGGCTTCCTGGCCGATTACTTCAGCGTCCCTGACGGTGGTGTGGTCAACACCAAGGAACTGATCCACCCGAAAATCGAGGCAGAGATTGCCTTTGTCACCAAGGAGCCGCTAAAAGGACCGGGTTGTCACATTGGTCAGGTACTTGCAGCAACAGATTTTGTGATTCCCGCGGTGGAGGTAATCGACTCTCGTTATGAGAACTTCAAGTTTGACCTGGTGAGTGTGGTGGCAGACAACGCTTCGTCCACGCGCTTTATCACCGGTGGTCAGATGGCCGATGTTGCGGACGTCGATCTCAAAACCCTGGGCGTGGTGGTCGAGAAGAACGGTGAAGTGGTGGACGTAGGTGCGGGTGCTGCGGTACTGGGCCATCCGGCCTCCAGCGTTGCCATGCTAGCCAATCTGTTGGCCGAGCGTGGCGAACACATTCCGACTGGTACCTTCATCATGACCGGTGGCATTACCGCCGCGATTACTGTTGAGCCCGGTGACAACATCACCGTGCGCTACCAGGGACTGGGAACCGTGTCCGGGAGGTTCATCTAGAACTTCAGCAAATACTGCCGCTGGAGCACAAAACCTATGATAAAGGCTATTGGCCTGTATCTGTATTTCAACTTTCGTAGCTCATACTTCTACCTGGCCTGCAGTCGCATGTTCGAGGTGTTCGACCAACATCATCTCAATATTATATGGCGGCTACTGGGCGCGCTGGTTCGTTTTGTCGCTAACTCCTCCTCCAAAAACCACGGAGCCGACACGGGTGGGTGCAGGCCCCCGCTGGCGGAAAACGGAGGTTTGTTCAGGCCCTGGTGACGATGATTCGAGCGGAATGGTCAGAGGGCCGGATATAGGCGATACCGATGTGCTGCTCTCGGTTGCTGAAAGCATCGGACTGGATGGAAAGCCTTTGCAGGGCAATTGATGATCCTGAAAACCATGCCCGGCTTGACCGGAACTGGCAGGAAGCAAAGGAAAAGGGCTTTGTAGGGGGCCACACCTTTGTCATCGGCGATCAGATTTTCTGGGGTCATGACAGACTGGACTTCGTGGCGGAGTACCTTCAGGAAAGAGCTGCAGACAGCCTGGACCGGTCAGATCTGGATGTACTTGCCCGATGGCAGAGGCTGGTACCCAATCGCACTGTGCCGGTGTTGATAGACGAGGATTTGGTGCTGACGGACTCCAGGCCCTTGCTGGAGTATCTGGCAGAAACGGGCCCGGAGCTGCTGCCTGATTCCCCCAGCCAGCGGGCGGAGGCGCGATGCTGGATGGTATATGGCGATAGTGTTCTGGGGCGCAGTATCCGGGAAGAGGTGTTCGAGAAGCGCGATAAACCTGAGAATGAGTGGGACCAGAGCAGAATTCGTGCAGGGGGGTCGCGGATTCATGGAAGGGCTGCCGCCCCTGGAAACAGCTCTCGGCGCGGAGCACTTCCTGGCCGGCAACCAGCCAACTCTGGCTGAGTGTGCCTGTTTCCGAGGTTTGCGCTGGCGTTAGCCAGTGATTTTGCGGTTCCCGAAGAGTTTCCTGGTATTCTTCAATGGCTTGGGCGCATGGCCGCTCACCCCGCGTTTGTGCCTGCGAGCCCGGAACGGGTGAGGAACTTTCTGTTTGATCTTACTTGAGGAAACACCATGCCAATAGCACAGCTGTACATTCTTGAAGGGCGCACCGATGAACAGAAGGAGAACCTTATCCGGGAGGTATCGGAAGCCATGTCCCGCACCATCGATTCACCGATTCAGCGTGTGCGGGTCATCATCACCGAAATGCCAAAAAACCATTTCGGAATAGCCGGTAAACCTGCCAGTAAAGTCAGGCCCTAGACAGGTCTCCAGGTCAATGTGGATTGCCGGGGTATATTGTGAACAGATTGCCAGTACTATATCTGTCGTGTGAGACGAAAGCATTGGGCGGCGCCAAAGCCCAATTCAGTCTGCGCCGTCTGGTACCGAAGGGCGTTGTTGTGAACGATGTGGCATTGAACCTCGGCCCCGTTACTAATCAACTGGCCGATACAGAGTATTTCAGCAAAGCCAATGTCCAGGCGGGCAGGGAGAAGAACACCCAGCCGTCACTGGTGGTGGCGCGTGATTGACACCCCTTATCCGTGTTTGATTGGTTCGCATCCGATGATACAAATGAAATACTAGTTAGCAACCCAAACTGGCCGAGCACTGTATGCACTGAAGAAACAGATGGTGGAGCCCGTGTTAGGAATTATCAAACAGGTGATGGGCTTGAGACAGTTCTCGATGAGGGGACTGGACAAGGTGGTGGGCGAGTGGACGTTAGCCACGCTGGCGTGGAATGTGAAGCGGATAAACGTGTTGAAAATGGGCGCAGTGAGAGCCTTTCCCCCTCTCAAAGGCCGATCTGGTGTTCCTCAAGGTTACATAGAGGTCAACTTGGACTCTCTGATGACCACTAACAGGCAAACTTGGGAAGCCAAGCGAACGAGACAACTTTAAATAACGCCTGTCAGGTGCAAATCCGACAGGCTTCTAGAACCGTTTGATTTCCTTAGAAATTACCATTTTCTATCTTCGCTTTCAGCAACCCTCATGAATATCCGGCTTTAATGGAGAAGAAAAATGTCAAAGCACCTCGATAGTCACTTGCTTAGCAACGGCATAACTGCCTTTCTTTTCGGAGTGACGGGGCCCTTGGCTATCCTCATCACGGTGGGTCGTGATGGCGGCCTGAGTGATTTGGATCTTGCCTCCTGGATCTTCGGTGCCTACGGTCTCAGTGGGGTGCTGACTCTGTACTTTTGCTGGCGATACCGGCAGCCGCTTGGGATGGCTTGGACGATTCCGGGCGCGTTGCTCCTGCCATCGGCCCTCGACCACATGAGCTTTGCGGAAGTCATCGGGGCCTATTGGGTAACTGCTATACTCATCACCTTGCTTGGCTGGAGCGGACTCATTAACTGGTTGATGCGCGGCATTCCCATGTCCATCGTCATGGGGATGGTCGCCGGGGTTTTCCTGCCGCTGGGAGTCAAAGTGGTCACCGCGTTTACCGGTAATGCACTGCTCGCCACCGTAAGCCTCGGGGTCTTTCTGCTCTTTACTGCCTTGCCAGCGCTAGGGAGGCGACTGCCTCCAGTGCTGGCCGCGTTGCTCGCAGGTGGCACGGTAGCATGGACTACGGGCGGCATCGCGCCATTGGGAGTGGTGCCGACGCTGATGGCGCGTCCTATTGTGTACATGCCGGAGTTCTCGCTGCAGGCCCTAGTAGAGTTGGTCATCCCGCTCATGATCACTGTTCTGGGTATTCAGAATGCACAGGGCTTTGCGGTATTGCAGCAGGTCGATCATCCACCGCCCATGAAGGCTGTTACGGTGGGATCCGGGCTGGGCTCAATGCTGTTCGCGCTGGTCGGTTCGGTGCCCGCCTGTCTTACCGGGCCGACCAACGCGATACTCGTGTCCAGCGGTGCGCAGCATCGGCAATGGGTCGGCGGCATGGTCTTCGCGATCCTAATGATTATTTTTGGCCTGTTTGCACCGGTTGCAACTGCCGTTGCGTTGGCGCTACCGCTTGCCTTGGTTGGGCTAATCGGCGGACTTGCCATGATCCGGGCGCTGCAGGGCGCTTTCCAAGGCGCCTTTTGTGGCGAGTGTCCACTTGGTGCTCTGGTCGCCTTTGTAGTGTCGGTGGCCGGTGTCCCTATCCTGAATATTGGCGCTCCGTTTTGGGGTCTCGTGTTCGCCTTGATAGCGTCCTGGCTACTCGAGCGTGACAGCCTGCGAAGGGTAATGATGGCAAACTAGTGTCCTTTAACGAAAGTTCGTCGAATAAATTGTAGTTTAAGGTTATAATTGCAGAAAGCATTGACGGAGCTACTGCAATGGGCCGACCCGTTGTTCCTTTGATCATTACAAATGAAGAACGCGATGAGCTTCAGTCGTGGGTTCGGCGGCGACAGATGCCGGCAGCCGAGCAGCAACGCGCACGAATGATCCTGTTGAGCACTGAGGGCTTGCCCGGACGAGTGATTGCCGAGCGAGTGGGTGTAACGGCAGAGACCGTCAGTAAGTGGCGTAAGCGGTTCGAGCAGTTTCGTGTGGCGGGACTGACAGACGCCCCGAGAAGTGGCCGGCCACGCAGTATTAATGACGACAAGGTAACAGACGTTATCAACAAAACGCTTCAATCCAAGCCCAAGGATGCGACCCACTGGTCTACCACGCTGATGGCCAGGGAAACCGGGCTCAATGCCATGGCCATCAGCCGGATCTGGCGGGCGTTTGGGTTAAAGCCTCATCGTCTGGAGACCTTTAAGCTCTCGACTGACCCCCATTTTGTGGCCAAGGTTCACGACATTGTCGGGTTGTATATGAACCCGCCTGACCGGGCGATGGTCCTGTGTGTGGACGAGAAAAGCCAGATACAGGCGCTGAACCGCACTCAGCCGGCGCTTCCGTTGTCGTTTGGTTACTCCGAAACGCGAACGCACGATTATGTTCGCCATGGCACTACCACTCTGTTTGCAGCCCTGGACGTTGCCACTGGCGAGGTCATCGGACGCCTGCACAGGCGACACCGTGCCAAAGAGTTCCTGGCGTTTTTAAATGAGATTGACCGGGAGGTCCCGGAAGATCTGGATGTTCACCTGGTCATGGACAACTACGGGACTCACAAGACAGAAAAGGTACGAGCCTGGTTCGCCGCAAGGCCCCGCTATCACGTTCATTTCACGCCAACATCAGCATCGTGGGTCAACTTGGTGGAACGATTTTTTGGCCTGATCTCGGAACGTTGGATCAAGCGCAACTCGCACCGAAGCACTCGTGAACTGGAGGCTTCCATTAAAGACTACCTGGCAAGATACAACGACGATCCCAAACCTTTTATCTGGCGCAAAACAGCGGATCAAATCATTGCATCAATCGCTCGTCTTTCCGATAAGCTGAATAATAAGACGAACCTTTGTTAAAGGACACTAGTATCCCGTCTGGGTAATCCGTTTATTTATTATCAATAATACTCAGCTTTGCTCGCGCCACTGAAGTCATAATCGATTCTGCACTCTTGTGCCAGCGGAACGGCTTTGCCAGTTTCTCATTATGAGTTTGGATAAAGCGACGAATCGCCTTCTTCAGTTCGCCGACACTGGTAAAAATGCCACGGTACAAAGCGCGGCGTTCCAGTTGACCAAACCAGCCCTCCACGGCATTCAGCCAAGAGGCGCTGGTTGGTGTGAAGTGAAGCTTGAACCGGGGATGCTTTTCCAGCCAGGCTTTCACTTCTGGTGTTTTGTGAGTCGAGCTGTTGTCCAGAATCAGATGAAGGTCCTGCTCTTTCGGTGTTTCTCGATCAATTTGTCGCAGAAAATCGAGAAACTCTTTGGCGCGGTGACGTTGTGTAATGCGCCCAATCACTTCGCCGTTCAGGATATTCAGGGCCGCATATAAGCTGGTCGTCCCGTGCCTCTTGTAATCGTGGGTACGGCGCTCGATCTGGCCGGGTTTCAGTTGCAGCTTTGGTTGAGTGCGATCCAGTGCCTGGATCTGCGTTTTTTCGTCAACCGATAGCACCAGCGCGTTATCCGGCGGATTCAGGTACAGGCCAACGACGTCGAAAACCTTCTCAGCAAAGTCCGGATCATTGCTTATTTTGAAGGTTTTCAGCCGGTGCGGTTTCAGGTCAGCGGCTTTCCAGATCTGATGCACTTGCCAACGACTGACACCGGCATATTCGGCCATCAACCGGACGCTCCAGTGGGTAGATTCCTTCGGCAGCTTTTTGACCGTGTCATCAAGAATCGACTTGACCTTTTTCCGGTCCAGCTTCCTGGGCTGTCCGGGCCTTGGAGCATCTTGCAGGCCACTCAGACCCTGCTTGATATAACGGTTACGCTACTTGAAAACGGTAGGCGTACTGGTCTCCAGTCGCTCGGCCACCGCTTTCGGTGATTCGCCAGCATTCAGAGCCAGAACGATCCGAGCGCGTTGAACAAGATTCTGACTTAATTTGCTTGTCCGTAACCAGCCTTCCAGCTCCAACTGATCATTCACGGTAAGATTAAAGGGTGCTGGTTTCCGCGCCACAACAGGATCTCCAAGCCGGTGAAAAACGACCCGAATTATAGCACATTTATGCTAAAGAATTACCCGGACGGAAAAATAGCAGTGGTTGCCTGACGGTTATCCCGTGTGATCATGAGGGTTTTTTCCGTTTCATTTTATTGAACTGCAATATGCGGATACTAACTGCATAAAAAGGATATCAACATCTGACAAAAAGCTTTTAAATGAAAACTCCGAAAAATAAAAATTGGAGCTAAAAATAATGAGTAAGTGTGTAACCTATTTCGCGGCATTAGCCTTAGGATTTTCTCTGAGCTTTTCCTCTAGTATTGCATTCGCATCTTCAGTTATAAAAATTGGAGTAATGCAACCATTATCTGGCGTATATGCAGGGCCGGGGCAGTCTGGACTTAACGGATTATTGCTCGCGCTGAAAGAATATGAAACCAATGCTCATCAAAATGAAATCGATTTAATCATACTCGATACGGAAGCTAAGCCTGCACGAGCACCCGAATTAGCAACCTCCTTACTCGAGCAGCACAAGGTAGATTTTGTTGTTGGGCCAGCTCACTCGGGTGTAGCAATGGGGATGATCAAGGTGCTGCGTGAAAAGGACACCGTGATGATAATTCCGAACGCCGGCGCTGCAGCGGCAACCGGCCCGCTGTGTTCTCCTAACATTTTTCGCACTTCTTTCTCATCCTGGCAGCCCTCCTACCCCATGGGCAAAGTCGCTCTGGAGAAGGGCTATAGGGATGTCTACCTGATTAGTTGGAACTACGGCATGGGCCGGGAAAGTCTCGAAGCTTTCGAGGAATCCTTTAAAGCTGGGGGCGGTAATGTCGTGAATAAGGTACTGTTGCCGTTCCCATCCGCCAATTTTCAGCCGCATATCAGTGACATCGCCGCCCAGGATCCGGACGCTGTGTTCGTTTTCTTCGCTGGAGGGGGGGCCGCCAAGTTTGTTAAGGACTACGACGCCTCGGGTTTGCGCGGCAATATTCCACTGTTAGGTTCCGGGTTTCTCACCGAGGGCACTCTGGAAGCTCAGGGTGAAGCTGCCGAAGGTGTGATTACAACCCTGCACTATGCAGAGCAGTTGGAGTTGCAAAAAAACCTTGAATTCCGAGAAGCCTTCCACAATGAGTATGGTCACTACCCGGACATCTACGCAGTTCAAGGATATGACGCCGGTCAAGCTATTAACATGACCCTCAATGAGCTTAATGGAGATGTAAGTGACAAAAGGGCGGTGATTGATGTCATGGAAAAGTTGACCATTGACAGTCCCCGTGGAGCTTTCACCTTCTCTCGGGGTCACAACCCGATACAGAATATTTATCTGCGGGAAGTAATAGATGGTGCCAATGTAGTGACGGGCCTGGCCGCTGAGGCTCTGGAGGATCCGGCCCGAGGCTGCAAATTATAATATTGCTCCCTATCACAACTCTCTCCCTCCTCTGTGCTATTCGCAGGCGGCCAGGGGGGGCTTCTTAGCCTTTTCATTCTTTATTGTGGTGAAGTGTCATTGGGGTATTTTATGACAGCAGAACTCATTATTGTACAAGTTCTTAACGGCATCCAGTATGGCTTGTTACTGTTTCTGATTGCCTCGGGGCTGACACTGGTACTTGGCGTCATGGGAATCCTTAATTTAGCCCATGGTTCAATGTATATGGTGGGTGCCTACTTGATGTGGTACTTCGTGACGGTTACCGGCAGTTTCACCGTTTCGGCGGCGCTTTCGGCTACCATTGCCCTTTCTCTTGGCATCCTTATCGAACGTGTTCTGATACAGCGATTTTATAATCGTAACCATCTTGACCAAGTACTGGTCACTATTGGGATGATTTTTGTTTTCAATTCACTTCAAAGTATCCTGTTCGGTAACGATCCTTACGGTGTTCCGGTGCCTGATGCCCTGGACGGTGGCATTCCCTTAACGAATAACTCCACCTATGCTGTTTACCGCATTTTTGTAGCAGTAATCTGCGTCGGTATTGCCGGGCTCCTTTATTTTGTGATCGGGCGTACCCGTTTAGGCATGATGATCCGCGCCGGAAAATCAAATCGCGAGATGGTAGAAGCTTTAGGCGTTAACATCAAAAGTCTCTACACCATTGTGTTTGCATTTGGAGTCATGCTCGCCGCTATCGCCGGCATAATCGCCTCACCCATCAGCTCTATTGTGCCTGGTATGGGCGAGAGCGTTCTGATTACCTGTTTTGTGGTCGTAGTGATTGGCGGAATGGGTTCAATTAAAGGAGCTTTTATTGCTGCCCTATTAGTGGGACTGATAAGCACCTTCTTCTCGATACTCATGCCCAGCATGGCAAATATGATTATCTATATTTTTATGATCCTGGTGTTGTTAATTAAGCCTCAGGGCCTGTTCGCCAAGTAAGCGGGAGCCGATCATGATTTTCGAGAAACGAACCGAGCGTATCATCGTTCCGATATTTTTTATATTGGCTCTATTTGTGCCACTGTTTTTGGACGCCAATTCTTTTTTTGTTAATAAAGTATCGACCATCATCATCATGTCCATTTTTGTTATGTCCCTAGATTTTCTGGTTGGGCGCGTTGGCTTGATCACCTTGGGACACGCGCTTTTTTACGGTCTCGGAGGGTACCTTTTCGTGATTTTGTCGCCGGAATACGAAGTCGTAAACTTTTGGGTCTACACTTTCTATATATGCATTATTTCGGCCCTGATCGCATTGGTGATAGGTGTGGTGGTACTCCGTACTACCGGCATTTACTTCATCATGATCACTCTCGCGATCTCCCAGATGGCGTTCTACTATTTCTTTGATTCGCTCAAATATGGCGGCGACGATGGTCTCTATATTTACATGACGCCTGAGACGAGTATCTTCGGCTTGAGCTTCCTGAATCTGGATGACCCGCAGCACTTTTACTATCTGGCGCTGTTCTCCCTGTTCAACACCCTGGTGTTCTTCAAGGTGGTGCTGCGCTCCCGCTTTGGCCGCATTGTCGAGGCCACCAAGCAGAACCCGGATCGTACCGAGGCCCTGGGCTACAATATCTTTGCTTTCCGCCTTACCTGCTATGTGATCGGAAGCACTCTGGGCGCCTATGCCGGCTTCCTGTTCGCCCTGCAATATGGCTTCGTGAATCCGTCCTTCCTGGCCTGGGAAATGTCCGGCACAGCGCTGGTCATGTCCATCCTCGGCGGACTGGGCACCATCTATGGCGCCATCCTTGGCACCTTCACCTATGAGGGCCTGCAGTACTTCTTTGAGCACCTGACCGAGGAATGGCTGCTATTCATGGGCTCGGCCATCATCCTGATGGTCATCCTGCTGCGCAAAGGTATTGCCGGCTATCTGGAAAAGCTTCTGGAGAAATAACCATGGTTAATGACATCGTTCTGGAAACAGAAGCCCTGAGCAAGTACTGGGGCGGCATCAAGGCCCTCAACGACATCAGCCTGCAGTTCCGGGACCGGCAGCTGCACGGCGTGGTGGGCCCCAACGGCGCTGGCAAAAGCACGCTGCTGAATATGCTCTGCGGCACCCTTAAGCCCACCTCCGGCTGTATCTTCCACAAGGGCCAGCGGATCGACACTCTTAAGCCCTGGAGGTTTGTCCGGCGCGGCATTGGCCGCAGCTTTCAGAAGACCAACATCTATCCAGAAGTGACCTGCCTGGAGAACTGCGCGATCTCGGCCCAGCGTCGTTTTGGTGGCAACTTCAACCTGATCGCGTCCCGCCATAGCAACAAGCTAGTGCGCAAGGCTGCTGAACAGGCCCTCGCGCAGGTAGGCCTCGAGGACCGGACCTACACCCTTGGGGTCGAGATTTCATACGGCGAGCAGCGGCAGCTGGAAATCGCCATGGTGCTGGCCACCAGCCCCTGCATCCTGTTGCTGGACGAACCCATGGCCGGCATGGGTCACGAGGAGTCCCAGCGCATCATCAAGTTGCTCAAGGAGCTAAAGAAAACCTACTGCATCGTACTGGTGGAGCACGACATGGATGCCATTTTCGAGCTGTCGGACCAACTCACGGTACTGGATAACGGCAGCCACCTGATTACGGGCACAGTGGATGAGGTACGGGCCGACCCACGAGTGAAAGAGGCCTATCTGGGCGTGGACGAGGAGCAAGCGGCATGAGCACGGCACTACTGGCACTCAAAAACATCAACACCCTGTACGGACGCAGCCACATCCTGCACGACCTGTCCTTCCGGCTCGAAAAGGGGCAGTCCATGAGCCTGATGGGCCGTAACGGTATGGGCAAGACCACCACCTTGAAGTCCATTCTCGGCATCGTTCCGCCTCGCAGCGGCCACGTGTATTTTGACGGCGAGGACATCGGCAGGTTACCTACCTGGAAGCGCATGCGCCGAGACATAGCCTATGTACCCGAGGGTCGGGGGATGTTCCATAACCTGACCGTGAAGGAGCACCTGCAGATGGCCGCCCGCCCGGGCAGCGACGGCCAGATCGGCTGGGACTACGACCGTATAATGGAAACCTTCCCGCGACTGCAGGAACGGCTGTCCAACATGGGCACAGAACTGTCCGGTGGCGAGCAGCAAATGCTGGCCATCGGCCGTGCCTTGGTCACCAACCCGCGCCTGATGATCCTGGACGAGGCCACCGAAGGTCTGGCACCCCTGATTCGCCAGGACATCTGGAACGTGATTGCCACTATCCGGGAGTCCGGTATTTCCACCCTAGTGGTGGACAAGAACATCAAGGCTCTCAAGAAATTGTGTGACCGGCACGTGGTGTTGGTCAAAGGCAAGGTGCACTTTGACGGAAGTTCAGAGGAAATTGACCGGAACTTGGAAAGGGTTGAAAGCGCGCTAAGCGTATAGTTCAGGAATCAGATAATAAATATGGATGAATGTTCTTGGTGTACATTGGTAAAACAAAAAGAGGAAGTAAAATAATGAAATATCGCAAGTCTCTAATCATGTTGGTAGCCGCATTCTGTTTTGGCATCGCGCCCGTAACGCATGCGATTGATCTTGGTAACTTCAACGATACATCTTTCAGTATAGGAGGGTTTCTCAAGGCTGAGGGCATCTTCGAAAATCCCGAAAATGGGGACAGCCGAATTTTTGGCCGCGCGAACCAAAGCCGTTTCAACCTTAAAACGGTCACCCAAAAACAGGGGCACACAGTGGTAGGCTTCATAGAAGGGGACTTTTACGGTGGCGTATACCCGGGCGAGAATAATGACTGGCGTCTGCGACACGCTTTTATTAAAATAGACAATACGACTATTGGTCAGACTTGGACCGGCCAGTTTTGGGCCGTGGCCTTTACAGATTATTTAGATTTTTTCGGAGGTCCGCGTGGTACACTAGCGGGTAATAACTTCCGCACCACTCTAGCCAGCTACCAGTTTCAGGGGCTTCGAGTAACTGCCCAAGATCCGGTTTACGCTGACGCCGATACTCCTGATCTCGCTATCAATTACGATCTGAACCTGGATGGCGGTCACAGGGTCATCCTGACCGCAAGTGGCCGAGAAGTGGACAATGGAGACTTCGTCGCCGGTGGTGCAATCGGTACCAAAGTTATGCTGGGCGTTCACAGCCTCAACCTAAATGCCCACTATGGAGAAGGTCTGGGTGCGTTTACTGGTGTCGGTGTGAACGGATCTCTTTCGGACGAATTGGAAAATGGTGAAGCCGTGAGCCAAACTGGCCTAAATGCCGGCTTTCGTTATGTCTTCAACAACCAGTGGCGAGCCAATGTATCTTATACTATGGTGGAGGTAGACGATCAGGCAGAGACCAATTACGAGAGTTCGCGGATGAACCTAATTCATAACATTTTACCAGAGTTGGAGGTTGGGGTTGAGTGGCGTAAGTATAACTTGGCTTTTGGGCCGCTAGCTCCAGAAGGGCAGCAGGTCGAAGTGATGGCTAAGTACGCATTTTAAACGTGGTGAATTGAGCTATATTCTGTCTAGTCCTGAAAGAGGTTTACACTTATTTCTATCTAAACGCCCGGTGCATCGCGTCGGGCGTTTTGTATTTGTGCGCCAGGCATGGCGCGTAGCGCCTTGACGGGCGCTGTTCCGGTACAGGTGGTGCTGGCCGGGACTGGTCCACTGCCGGCCGGCTGGATGATGACGGTCAGCCAATCACAGAATACGACGAGCATGGTCATCCCAGCTATCTGAGCGAGAAAGGGGACTTCCGCCACGGCGAAAATGTCGTGCCAACCTACGCCTGGTTTGACGGCACGGTGAAATACACCCTGGTGGATGAAGAACTCGACGTGGCTCATCCTCCGGTTGAAATCAACCGCATTGAGGGCAGTCCGGAGGATCCGAGCTCCCGCATCTGGCCGTTCAAAGTCATGCAGGGCAAGCAGCCTTACGACACCGAACGGAAAACCCTGCTGGCCACCCACGTGTTTGGTGCCGATGACAGTTCTTTGTGGAGCATTTTCAGCTGGCCCAGGGCGCTCAAGGCCGGCAGCGAGATGTCCGGAATGCCCTTCAGCGGCAGCTACGACTTTATCGAAACCACCATGCACTGGCCCATAACCCACATGGTGCCACCGTCTGAAATGGCCCTGGATTGCGCTTCCTGCCATGCTGAAAACAGCCGTCTAGCAGGTCTTCCCCGCATCTATATGCCAGGGTACAGCGGCAACATCTGGCTGGATCGTATTGGCTGGTTGTTGGTAGCCCTGACCTTGATCGGCGTTGTGCTGCATGGTCTGGCAAGAATTCTTCTGAAGGGGAGGAAACAGCCATGAGCCGGGTAATGATCTACAAGCGTTTCGAACGGTTCTGGCACTGATTCCAGGCCCTGCTGATCTTCACGCTGCTGTTTACCTGATTCGAGATTCACGGTAGCTATTCCGTGATTGGTTTCAGCGAGGCGGCGCGGCTGCATACCCTGGCCGCCTGGTCATTGATCATCCTGTGGCTGTTCGCCATTTTCTGGCATGTCACCACGGGTGAATGGCGGCAATACATTCCAACCCGGAACAAACTGTTCGCGGTGATACGCTACTACCTGATCGGGACTTTTACTGGTGAGCCGCATCCGTACCGGAAAACCACCCGGGCCAAACACAATCTGCTCCAGCGTTTGGCCTATCTGTTTTTCAAGCTGATGATTACACCGGTCATCTGGCTCAGTGGCCTGCTCTATCTTTTCTACAACGACTGGCCCGCAACGCTATCCAATGCCCTGGAACTGGAAACGGTGGCACTGGTTCATACCGCAGCGGCCTTTGCCATGCTGGTCTTCATCATTGCCCATGTGTACATGGCAACCATGGGCCCCAGGCTCACTAGCCTGATCAAACCCATGATTACCGGCTACGAGGACCTCGAGGAGCACCATTGAAGAGGCATTCGCTAATCTTCGATGCAAATCGCCCGGCGCTGAACCGCCAGGGCGGTCTTGCCGATAAGAACTGCGATAAGCAACGTAAGCAGGCCAAGAAGTAAAACACCAAGCCCTTTGAAGAACACGAGTTGAAGCTCCTCGTACATTACGAAAGTGGCGATCGTCATGGCTGCCATTGGGAACGAGTACGCCCACCAGGAAAGAAAGAATTCTAGTCGGAGGAACCTGGAGGCTTGGGTCATCAGCATCAGGGTCAGAAAGATCGCATCGTAGTAAAGCACCCGTCCAAATGCGTTCACTTCGCCAACCAGCTGGAACCAGGAAATGAAACCCACGGCAGGCGGGGCGATCAAAATGAACAAAGTGGGCAGGAGTTTAGCCGGAAGCGGCTGATGGAAAAACATCCGGTAGAAAATGATGGTTAACAAAACCAACCAGAAAACCAGGCCAATGCTGAAGAAGAACCACGAGATTTCCACAGATGCATGCTGCACGCCTGCAATGGGTACGAGTATGTTACCTACGATGGGGATAAACCAGGCCGGGTTGATGTGGGCAACTTCAAAGTGGGTCTGGTGCAACCAGGCTGACAAAACATAGAGCGTGAAGCCAAGGTGAAGGGCCGCGCCAATGCTCCAAAGAATGAGTGACACAGCGCCATTGTAGGGTAACAGCGCGATACTCAATAGAATCAGACCAATCGATATGGTCGGGAAGAAGTTCAGTTTGACCGGATGGGCAAACTCCGCTTTTACTGCGCCGGGGTATTTCATGACCTTGGCCAGATAAAGCATTAGCAGAGCAACAAACCCGATGATGGTTAGCCCGAGCAATATAGGGCTTGGCTTCCAAGAGATTCCAAGCAAGCCTTCCGCGCGATGCCAGGCGATGGTAAATCCGGTCATTCCCATCACAACGGCGAACCATGAAATCGGAAAATTTTGCAATCGGGAAGGCCGAACTTCCGTCATCCGTCCACCTCCTTTTCTGAAGACTCAACCAAGGTTGCCCCGTACACCCGGGGCAACCCGAACCTCAAGGCTCAGAACGTGAACGTGCGCATCTTCGGGTTCAGCATCTGGCCGGCCATTTCCGACGGCATTGCAACGCCGACGCCGTCAATCAGATCGTCCTTGCCGTAATCGCTGTTCGGAAGATACAGCGCACAGACCTTCGCCTTGCCACCCTGTTTGAGCAGGCCTCGCAGCATCTGCCCCGGAGTGACACCTTTCGGTTTGAGGGCGGGAGCTTCATAAGTCTTCAGCGCCAGGTCACCGGCCTGATCGCATAGCAGTACATTAACTTTTGCCCCTTGCTTGGCCATGGTGTTAGACAGGACCATCGCCATACCCTGGGTCTGTAGGGAATCGCTGGACAAGATTACAAGCACTTCCTCAACAGCGCCTTTGTGGCTGTCGGCATGAATGCTGAACGGCGCGACTGCTAACAGGGCAGCGGCGGCAAGGGCTTTGAATAATTTGATCATGGGGAGCTCCTCTTTGATGGATCAAAAGGCTTCAACGCGAAGGTATCTAGACAGGATTTAACCGTCAGTGACAAAGTCACTTAAGCTGGTCGATGAATCTTCAGTTCAAAAAAAGCCGGGCGTTTTCAGCCCGGCAAAGGGGTTGTGTGCTCAATCTCCGGGTTCATTCCCAGGCGGCACCCTCAAGTGCATCCAACGGAATCTTCAAGTATCGTTTGCCGTTGGCTTCGGGCTCCGGGAGCCGTCCACCCCGGGTGTTGACCTGCAGCGCATGAAGAATCAGTTTTGGCATCGGTAGCTCGCTGTCACGGGTGTTTCGAAGCTCTACATACTCGGCTTCTGAAGTCTCAGCCAGATGCTTGTTGGCCTGCTTCTGCTCTCCAACGGTGCTTTCCCATTCGGGTTCACGGCCGCCGGGTATGTAGTCGTGACCTGTGAACAGCCGAGTCTCATCAGGCAGGGCCAGAATGGCCTGGATGGAGTCCCAGAGTTGATGGGCATCGCCCCCGGGGAAGTCCGCACGGGCGGTGCCGAAGTCCGGCTGGAAAATGGTGTCGTGGACAAAGGCCGCATCACCGATCATATAGGTGACAGAGGCGAGCGTGTGGCCCGGCGAAAACATCACACGCCCATCAAGATTGCCAATCCGGAACTCGTCGCCAGCACGGAACAGTTGGTCCCACTGTGAGCCGTCGGCCGGGAAATCGGGCCAGTTATAGATGCCTTTCCACAGTTCCTGAACGCCAGTCACATAGCCACCGATCCCGGTCGGAGCGCCGGTCTTTTCTTTCAGGTACTGGGCTGCCGAGAAGTGGTCGGCGTGCGGATGCGTGTCCAGAATCCACTGCACCTCAAAACCCTGCTCCTGCACATAAGCCAGCAATTCATCGGCGTGGTGCGTGGCCGTTGCGCCGGACTTTTCATCGTAATCTAGCACCGGATCAATAATGGCACACTGCTTCGTCTCCGGATCGCTGACCACGTACTGAACACTGAATGTGCGGGGATCGAAAAAACCCGCGACATCGGGAGTGCCCGGGTGTTTTGCGGGTGATTGTTGGAAAGTCCTCATAATTGCGTCCTCCTCAACGCTGAAAAAGCGCCTTTGATTTGGTTATAACGATATATCTGAAAGATTTTAAGGGCTAATTGATACGAGGCATTGAGCCAATGAGGACAACCTAACGGTGCTAGATTTGGGTGGGTGGGGGTGTGCGTCGATTCGATGGACTCAGTTCGAGAGGATATGGACTTACGCGATACGCGTGACATACCCCAGCCTCAAAGGGAGGCGATTTTCGAACATTGACTGCTCAATTCGAATGTTCGCTTTGCGACCGTAGTGACCTCAATGAATCTTCTTTGCCGGAGGTGCTTTGGTCTCATGCAGTGCAAAGGTCAAATAGCGATCGCCCCAATTTCTTTCCGAAAGTGCCAAAATGACCGCTGCCCTTTTGCCCTCAGTTCCGTAATCTACTCGCCTTGGTTCCCCTGAACAACGTCCTCAGATTTGTCCGGTTGGGCCTGTCCCGAATTGGACAGCTTTGGGGTATTACCGATTAGAGTTCTCGGAGCGATCATGCTCGCAAGCCAGGTCTTGGATTGACCAGAATCGGAGTGCCCGTCACCGGGTCCGGAAGGAGATCGCAGCGGACGCCGTAGACTGCCTCGATCAGATCGGCTGTCACCACTTCGCCCGGGTTTCCCTCAGCCACAATACGACCTTCCTTCATTGCCACGAGGTGATCCGCATATCGACAGGCACTGGCCAGATCGTGGATAACCATGGCAATGGTCTTGCCCTGGCGGGCCAGCGCGCGAATCAGCTCGAACACCTCGATCTGATGGCCCAGATCCAGTGCGGACGTGGGTTCATCCAATAACAGCAGCGGTGTTTCCTGGGCAATGGTCATGGCGATCCAGGCGCGTTGCTTCTGGCCTCCGGACAGGGTATCCAGGGCGCGGTCTGTCAGTTCCGTCACATCGGCGGCCTGGATTGCTGTGTCAAAGGCGCTCTGGTCGCGGGAGGACCAGGCTTTCATCCAGCCCTGATGGGGCTGCCGGCCAAAGCGGACCAGATCACCCACAGTCAGGCCTTCAGGCGCGGTGTTGTCCTGTGGCAGCAGTGCCAGTTTCCGCGCCACGTCCCGGGAGGGCAGCCGGTGGATGTCCTTACCATCCAGCAGAACGAGACCAGTACTGGGATTATGAATCCGGGCCAGGCCATTAAGTAGAGTCGACTTGCCACAACCGTTGGGTCCGACAATGGCTGTGACCTTGCCGGGGGGGAGCCGAAGACTCAGATCTTTCGCAACAGTGAAATGGCGATGTGCCAGGGTAATGCCCTCGGCGGCCAGGGTCGCTGAATCGTTCGGGGTCATGTCAGGCTCCTTGGGGAAGGCCTCAGCAGAATCCACAACAGATAGGGACTGCCGATGATGGCTGTGACGATGCCGACCGGGATTTCCAGTGGCGAAAACAGCGTGCGGCCAACCACGTCCGCCACCACCATGAAGGTGGCCCCAGTCAGGGCCGAGGCGAGTAACGGTATCTTGCCCGGGCGGCAAAGGGTGCGCGCCAGTTCCGGGGCGAGCAGGGCGATGAGCCCTACCGGGCCGCAGACAGACACCGCCAGGCCAGTAAGTATTACGGCAAAGCCCAGGCCCAGGAGGCGGGTAATCCTGAGCCGGGTGCCCAGATTGATCGCCACGGCATCGGAAAACTGTAGAGTGTTCAGTGCACGGCTGATACCCAGCAAAATCAGATATCCGGCGACCAGCCCAATGGCCAGAACCTGAACACTCTGGCCTGAGCGGGCGTTGAGGCTACCCACCGTCCACGGGTAGGCGGCGTTGGCCGTATCGATGGCGACCCGGCTGAGCATCACCTGGGTGACGGCCCCGGCGATGGCACCTATGCCGATGCCCGCCACAATAAACCGATAACCCCGTGTGCCATTGGCGCCGGCGAGGCCGAAGGCAATCGCCGTTGCCGCGGCGGCGCCGGTCAGGGCCATGGTAGAGGGAGCCAGGGCGATGCCCGTGCCCACCACCGAGGCGACGGCAAAGGCCGTGGCGGCGTTATCAATACCGATGATGCCGGGCGTGGCGAGACGGTTCCGTGCCAGTGTCTGCATCAAGCAGCCGGCCATGGCCAATGCACCACCACTCAACAACCCCGCCGCCACCCGACTCAGACGCAACTCGTGGACGATGAATGTGGTCATGGTGTCAGCGTTTCCGGCGAGGGCCTGCAGTACGTTCAAAGGCGCAAGCGCAATAGTGCCGAGGGAGAGTGAGGTGATGACTGCGAGTAGCATGAGCGCCAGCAGGCAACAGTTGGTCAGGGCGGCGCGTTTATCCGGTAGGTTCATGGTCATTTTCGTGTCACAGGGCCGGCATACGCCCGGCGCGGACAATCGCCAGCAGAACCGGCGCCCCGATCAGTGCAGTGACGACCCCCAGGGGCAGTTCTGAGGGCGCGGCAATGAGCCGGGAGACAACATCTGCCCCGAGGACCACGGCCGGTCCGATGGGTACGCACAGCCACAGGGTCTTGCGGATGTCCGGGCCGGAGAACGCCCGGGCGATGAAGGGCACGACCAGCCCCACAAAAATCAACGGACCGGCCAGAGCGGTGGCCGAGCCCACGAGCAGGGCGACGGTAACAGTAATCAGAAATCGGACCCGGCCCGGGTGGTGGCCAAGACCCACGGCTGCTTTCTCACCTAGAGCCATGGCGGCGAGGGGTCTGGCCACCACTACCGTCAGCAGCAGTGCCACCCCGATGGCCGGCAGAGTCGCCTCCAGCAGGTTCAGGGATTTGCCGGCAATACTGCCGGTGATCCAGAAGCGGATCTCGTCTGCAGCCCGTTGGTCCATCAACAACAACATGGAAGTCAGCGCCAGCAACAGTCCGGTCAGGGTCGCCCCGGCCAGAACCAGCCGGACCGGGTCGTTACCGAGTCCCTGCACGCGGGTGGCCGCAATCACCAGTGCGCAACCGGCCAGAGCACCCAATTGGGCAACCAGCGTGGTCAGGGTGGCGGTGGTGGCACCAAACAGAATGGCCACGGCAACGGCAAAACCGCTGCCGGCACTGACGCCCAGCAGCCCCGGTTCTGCCAGTGGATTTCGGGTCATGGCCTGCAGCAGTGCGCCAGCCAGACCCAGGGAGAGTCCCGTCACCATTCCGATCACGGTCCTAGGTGCCCTCAGCTCCGCAACCACAAAACGGGCCTCGGCGCTGCCCTTGCCGCTGATCACGGCCAGGGCATCGGTCACCGAAACCGGGCCGGCACCATAAATCAGGCTGGCGAAGGCCACCACCAGCAGCAAAAAACCTGTCGTGGACAACTTCAGGAAAAGAGCGCGGGACGCAACAACGCTGTGAGAAACGGAATAGTTCAAGGTAACGGGTTTCAACGGTGGCTAGTGCTCATTGCCGCTTCAATGTCATCGAGAATCGCCAGAGCTGCCAGTGGCCCGGTGGCGCTGGTCCACAGCTGGCCGCTGACCGTCACCACACGTTCTTCCTGCACCGCGTTGAGGCGGGCAAAGGCCGGTGACTGACGGGCGGCTTCGAGGGCTTTGTTGCCATCGTCGTTCAGGGTGGCCAGAAACACCCAGGTCTGATCCATGCGCGACAGGTTTTCAAGGCTCAGCGGTTCACTGTGTGGACGCCCCGACTTGACCAGATCGTTGTCGGTGACTTCGAAGCCGACCGCCTGAAGCAGGGAAGCGGAGAACAGTCCTTCGGCCATCACTAGGGGACCTTGCGGCATCCAGCGCACCAGGGTGGCGTCGCGTTGGTCGGCGGGAATGGTGGCTGCCAGCAGCTGCGAGACCTCGTTAATCCGATCTCTAACCCTGGCGATGATGCGTTCGCCAGCCGCTTCCCGGCCAAGGGCCTTTGCGAACAGTCGGGTTTCCCGCTCCCAGCTATCTGCCTGAAACAGGGGCACGTTGGAAACCACGACCGGCGCGATGCGTGACAGTAGCTGATATTGCTGTTCGTTGGTCTGAGGTGCCGCCAGGATCAGGTCTGGTCGGGCGGCGATCACGGCTTCGATGTTGGTCTCCGCGGGTGCCCCGACGATGGCAATCTCGCCCGCCTGGGGCTTGATGTAGTCAGCCACATCGCTGTCGCCCCGGGTAATCACGGCTCCCACCGCATTGGCGTTGACAGCAAGGGCGGTATCGAGAGCCCCCTCATACAGGGTCACCACCCGTTCCGGTTTGCCTTCGATGGCTACAGTGCCGAAGGTGGTATCGACATGGCGGGAATCGGCCAGGACCGGAAGGCTTGAAACGCCCACCAGAGCAAGGCTCGCGAGCAACTGTCCGGCCAGTCGCAAAGTACGGTACGTAGGCATGGAAAAACTCCAGAATGAGTCGGCTATCAGATGGCCAAGTGTTAATAAGCTAGCGATCTAATTAATGATAATTGTTCGCATTACATTTTGTAAGGTGCTAATTTGGCACAGACAGTTGCAGAATCTGGAACGGAACAGTCGATGTACGATCTCAAAGAGCTGGAAGCATTTGTTTCTGTGGTAAAAACCGGGAGTCTCACGGTCAGCACGCGGGAGCTGAACCTGCCCAAATCCACCCTAAGCCGGAGAATCCGGGGCCTCGAAGATAATGTGGGGCAGCCATTGCTACGTCGTGAGTCACGACGCATAACCCCCAATGAGGCCGGGAGGGTGTTCTACCGTTACAGCAATGAGATCTTGGAGCTGGCACTTCAGGGGCGATCGGCACTGGATGAACTCAAGGAGGAGGTCAGCGGTAAACTGATTTTGTGCTGCCATGAGGCTCTGGTACGGGGCTGGTTCTCGGAACTGGTGGAATCCTTTATGACGCGGCACAAGGATATCAGGGTGTCGATTCAGACCCAGAGCGTTTTTCCCGAGACGGTGGACGACGGAGCGTGCGTGTGGCTGGGCGGTTGCGGCGAAACTACCCTGCGGCTGGAACCATTGGGTCAGTTGTCACAGGGTATCTATGGCAGTCCCGGATACTTTGCCCGTTATGGCGTTCCTGAAACCCCTGGTGATCTGGCCCGCCATGCGTGGGTAGACATGATCGGCAGTGGCGACACCGGGGCGGTCCTTCAGCATCCCCGACAGGGATCTTATCCGTTGAGCCTTCCGGAAACCGCTTTCACCGTGGACCAGTTCGTCGTGCAGGGCGATGCCATCGCCAAAGGTCGGGGGTTGGGTCTGATGCCGCACTGGCTTGTCGAGCGACGGCTCGAGGCTCACCCGGGAACATTCGTGCCATGTTTGACCGAATGGCAGGGGCCGGTATTGCCGGTCTCCCTGGTCTATCCTCATGGCATCCTGCCTAGACGCCTACGCGCGTTTATCCACCATGTCAGGAATGTCGTGCCGCCGGAATGGTGGGCGCCTGACGCCGCTCAGCGATCACGTGCTGTCCCGAATTCCGGAACACACCATCCCACCCATTGATGACTTACCTTGTGGTAATGTTCGCGCCATTGATAATTGTTCGCATTTGGTAGCCCCTGTCGATTAATCGCGAGACGCTGGCGAAATGCGAACCGAACATTGCAAAAATAAGGAGTTCATCATGCGTCGTCGTTATCCCGCGCTCGCCTCGGCCATTGCGCTGGCTGGTGCCAGTTCTGTTGTCCTGGCCCAGTCCGAGCCGTTTGAGTTAGGGGAGATTGTCGTTACTGCCTCGGGATTTGAGCAGAATATCTCGGATGCGCCAGCCAGTGTTTCCGTCATTCCCGGCGAGGAATTGAACAAGCGCAGTTACACTGACATCACCGACGCCGTGAAAAATATCCCTGGGGTTTTCGTAAATGGCGGTGGTAACTCCCAGGACATTACCATCCGGGGTATGACCGAACAGTACACGCTCTACCTGGTGGATGGCCGACCGGTTTCGGCAGGTCGGAACATCAATACCAACGGGCAGGACGGGGGTAAGCAGATCGCCTTGCCGCCCGCTTCCATGATCGAGCGGATCGAAGTGATTCGCGGGCCCATGTCCTCCCTTTATGGCTCCGAGGCCATGGGTGGCGTGATCAATATCATCACCAAGAAGGCCACGGGCGAGTGGTCCGGTTCGGTGTCGACCGAATACACCCGGTCCTTCTCTGATCTGAATGAAGATTCCCGCCAGACCACGCTGTTTGCCGGCGGCGCGCTGGTGCCGGGCTTGTTGGGTCTGCAGGTCAATGGATCTGTTGCCGACACCGAGGAAAGCCAGTTCATCGGAGGCGACGACAATGCCGAAAGCACGCCGGACAGCACCCGCAAACAGGGTGGAGCGAAACTGATCCTGACGCCGGATGCCCAGAACGAATTCGAGCTGGGTTACACCGCAGCAGAACTGGAGTACATCCACAATCCGGGTGTCAGCATACCGCTGATGGGGCGGAGGGGCCCGAATGAAGCCACAAGTTACACATTCCACAAGGACGTTTACCAGCTTGGCCACAAGGGCACCTACGGCAATCTGACCCTGGATACCTATGTTCAGCACGATGTGTCCGAACGGGAGCGCCAGCTTGAGAAAAAACGGGAAGAAGTGTCCACCTTCAATACCCAGGGCACCTATCTGCTGGGGCAGCACATTGTGACCTTCGGTGGCCAGTACCGTTATGAGGACCTCACCGACGAGACCAATGGCCTGCTGGGCCTGGTACCGACCGCCACCAGCAACGTGGACCGCTGGATCGGCGCCCTGTTCGCGGAAGTGGAATGGTCGGTGCTGGAGGATCTCAATGTGACCACCGGGGTACGTTACAACGACGACGAACTGTTCGGCGGCCACGTCACTCCACGGATCTACGCCAACTATCGGCTGACTCCGGAATGGACCCTCAAGGGCGGTGTATCTACCGGCTACCGGCAGCCGAGCCTCCCAGATGCCACCGAGGGATTCGGCCGGCCCACAGGCGGACCCAACTCGCCCGCACCCCATTCCCGGGCGCTGATCATCGGTAATGAGGATCTGGAGCCGGAGAAGAGCACCAGCTTTGAAGCTGGCTTCGTGTTCAACAGCTTCGATCATGACCTGGATGCCAGCGCGATGCTGTTCCGCACCGAGTTCGATGACAAGATCTCCGAATTCCGCTTCTGCGGCCCGGTCGGTGATTCCGAAGATCCCACCACCTGGACCTGCCCCTACCAAGGCAATAACTACTATTTCCTGAGTACTCGGGAAAACATCGACGAAGCTGTGATGCAGGGCCTGGAACTCTCCCTGGACTATGGCATTACGCCATCATTAACCCTGAGCACCAGCTACACCTACACCGAATCGGAACAGAAAACCGGCGATTTCCAGGGCGAACCCCTGAACAAGATCCCCCGGCACATGGCTAACCTGGGATTGGACTGGCAGGCAACGGCGATGCTGAACCTGTGGCTTGACGGCAATGTCCGTGGGGAAACCAGCGACTTCCTCGACCGCACCAGCATGGAAGACGGTACACCCGGCTACGGCTTCGTGGACGTGGGAATGGTCTATCAGCTCACCGACAATGCGCGGATCAAGGCCGGTCTCTACAACGTCGGTGACAAGGAAGTGACAACCGAAACCTACGGCGTGGTTCTGGATGGCCGCCGCCTCAATCTTGGCCTCGCGGTCGACTTCTAAGAAGGATGCATCGAATGACAATGATTAAAGACGCTGTCGCAGTGGCGCTGGCAGGCTCAGTCCTGGCTGGTTGCGCCGCCATTTCGGATGTCCGGGGGCCAACGGTGATCAGCTATGATCATGGTGCTCTGGACACGCTGATGGAGCTGGGTGTGGGAGAGAAGGTGCTGGCTATTCCCCATCAGGGCCTGCCCGATTATCTGTCGGAGCTCGGGCACCAGCTGCCGGATGCCGGTAGCTTGAAAGTGCCGGAATTGGCTGCGATCGAAACCCTGCAACCAGACCTGGTGTTGATGACTGGCCGTCAGAGCGAGGCTGTCGAGGAGGTGGCGGAACTCACGCGGGTGAAGGACGTCACGTTGCCGCAGGGTACCTATCAGGAGGCCGTGACGGCTCGGGTGCTGGAACTTTCCCGACTCTATGGCCTCGATGGTCGTGCCGAGGAAAAACTCGACGCACTCTGGGACTATGTTAATGACCGAAGAGCCGAAGTGGCCGGTGCCGGCAGAGTGACGGTAGTAACCCACAACGAGGGCAAATTTTCATTGCGGGATGAGCCGGTGGTTTACGAGTTACTGGAACTGACACCAGCGAAAGTCCCGGACACCGTCAAACCGGTCAGTCGGGGCACCCGCACCTTCTATCCGGTGACGCCAGAGACCCTAGCCCACATGGATCCCCGGACTCTGCTGGTGGTGGATCGGAGCGCCGCCATTGGCGCCGCCCCCCTGGACCAGGCGAGGCTTCAGGAACAGCTAAAACAGAGTGGTGCGACTACTCGGGTTGTCATTCTGAATCCTGGGCTTTGGTATCTTTCCGGCGGTGGCCTGCAGAGCATTCGGCTGCAGGTTAATGAAGTGCTTGCTGCTGTTGAGGGGTAGGCGCTGCAGAGAATTGGCTCACTCGACGGCGTCTGGTCCGGACCTGCGATTCGTTATGGGCAATGGAACGAATGCTGGATTTTGACGCTATCGATTTTTTCTACTGTTGAAGATGGAGCACCAACGGGTGGAAAACTCTAATCAGCGGTGCAACTGAAACAGGGATGTTTACAGGTGGTCCGCGACGGGTCAAGCGATGGAGCAAAACTGCGGCAAAATATGATGACTTAATGAGAGTGGTCCTTTAACCATCCCATCTGCTCAATGATCTTCTTGCAACTCGAGCAGGTCTCCCACCTCACATTCAAATAATCGGCAGAGTTTCTCAATGGCTTCCAGGTCTATCCTTTGCGCTGTTTCTTTGTAGAGCAGGGTTACGGTATTCCTGTTAAGACCCGTCTCTCTGGCTACGTCCACGATCTTCATTTTTCGCTCGCCCATCAGCCGAGCGAGATGGCATCGAACCATTTCTGATCATCCTTAATTAAAAAATGTCATCCAGAATGGCAAAAAATGCTTGCAAATGTACTTTTGTTGCTTAAAATGTCATTTAGGATGGCATTCTGATATGGAGAATGTCTTTTGTTGATTTAGCGTAGCGCAACAGAAGGAAAATTTCGATGGAAAATTCCTACACCTACCTGACCACTGAAGAGCTGGCTGGCCGCATCAAATATGACTGCCGCACAATTCGTCAATGTCTTAAAGACACGGTACTGCTGGAGGGCAAGCATTACATCAAGCCTTTTGGCCGACGGAAAATTCTCTTTCTCTGGGAAGAAGTTGAAAAGGAAATGCTGGTCAGTGCTCGTGAGCACGAACACCTGTCAATTCCCATGGCAAGCGGAGCGGTATGTCATGGGTAAGGTGAGAGAGCGTAAGGAGACCGGCAAGCTTTATCTGGATTTTATGTTCGAGGGGCTGCGGTGCAGGGAACAGACCGCGCTGCCGGATACGCCGGCCAACCGTAAAAAGTGCGAAGCACTTCTTCAGAAAGTTGAGGCCAAAATTCTCCTGGGTGAATTCGATTACGCTGAATTCTTCCCGGGCAGCAAGAACCTGAAAAAACTGGCCAAGGCAGGGGCGCTTTCTGGAAGCAGCCGGGCTTCAAATGTAATGGCTGATCCGGATCAGGAAACCGATCAGTCGCCGCTGTTCCCTGATTTCGCCGATCTGTGGCTCCAAGAGAACAAGATCCAATGGCGCGCTTCTCATCTGCGCAATGTTGAGTCCATTCTTGAAAGCTCCCTTAAGCCGGCGTTCAAAAACAAGCGCCTGACCGAGATCACCAAATCGCACATCCTGGCCGCGCGCAACAAGCTGGGGGCCCGTAAGGGCAGGGGAGGCAATGCCCAAATGGCCCCCAAAAGCATTAATAGCCACATGGCGATCCTACGTATGATTCTGACAGAGGGGGCCGAGCGCTACGACTTTGCCAATCCCTATCGCAACATCAAGCCGCTGAAGCTGAAAAAGGTCCAGATCGAACCCTTCTCGATGGATGAGGTAGATAAAATCACCAAGTACGTGCGGGAGGACTACCGCAACTACTATCAAGTCCGCTTCTTCACGGGCATGCGCACCGGCGAAATCGATGGCTTGAAGTGGGAGCACGTGGATTTTGAGAAGCGCGAGATTCTTGTTCGCGAGACGCTGATCAATGGTAAGACCGAATACACCAAAACCGATGGCTCCCAGCGGGAAATCCCTATGTTTGGCCCGGTTTATGACGCACTCAAGGCACAGCACGCGGCAACCGGCAAACTGAGCAAGTTCGTATTTTGCAATCGTCTCGGTGAGCCGCTTGATCACAACAACGTGACCAAGCGCGTCTGGTACCCCTTGCTTCAAGCTCTGAACTTGAAAAAGCGGCGGCCTTATCAGACACGGCATACCGCAGCCACGTTGCTGTTGGCATCTGGAGAAAACCCAGAATGGGTAGCTCGGGTGTTGGGCCACTCCTCCACCGAGATGCTTTTCAAAGTGTACTCCCGCTTTATTCCGAATGTGACCCGTATGGATGGCAGCGCCTTTGAGCGTTTGATCCAAAGCCGTGTAACCGCCAACCAGGAGGTGGACAATGAAACTGAATGAGCTTCGCCCAATTCTGAAGGAAACCTTCAGCGGCGCTTACCGGCTGACTGGACGGGTAGCGTGTTTTGACGATGAGGGCATTCCCTATCTGAAATTGCGCCTGAGCAGCTGTGTTCATGATTGTGTGGTGCTGGCAGTGATCGACTCCATTCCCATCCCAGAGCGCTTGGGTCATATGGAACTGGTCGTGGTCAAAGGGCAGGGTTGCGTTGGTCAGGAGGAGGGCGCCATCCTGTTGACGGACATCCGTCGGCCGCTTCCGACCGATGTGGCTCGTCTGCCGGCGCTGCAAACGTTGCCGCGGCTGTTTTGTCCAAAGCCGGACTCGCTCGACCAACTGATTGATGCAGTGCGCTCCCTGCGGTGCGAGTCGCTGCAGATGTTTGTCAAGCGTGTGCTGGAGCGTCGGGACCGCCTAGAAATCTTCCTAAAAGCCCCGGCCAGCAAGAACTACCACCATAACTATCCCGGTGGACTACTGGTGCATTCGCTGGAAGTCGCCAAAGGCGTTCTCAACATGGTGCATATGAATGAACCGCAGATGGCGAGAGGCATGCAGGAAATCGGTTTTGTGGCCGGACTCCTCCATGATATTGGCAAAACCTACACCTTTGATCTCAATGGTCGGTCTACTGCTGCTGCTCGCCTTTGTGGTCACGGTGATCTGACCCTGGAGGCCTGCGCGCCCGGGCTGGCGTATCTGGACAAAGTTGATCCGGATGCTGCATTAGCCTTGCGCCATATTTGGACCTGCGCTTCTCCGGGAGCTCGTTACGGAGTGCCTGCCGCAATGACCCTCGCTCGCTATGTTCGGGATGCCGACGGACAGAGTGCCATGGTGAACAACCAGTACCAGGCGTTTCGGCGTCGAGAGGCTCAGGGATTCGGTCGTCTGGGGCAGAATGTCTACTGGATACCATCGTTTGATGCAGGGTGGCGATAAGAATGAAATCGAAAGGGTTGAGTCATTACTTGCCTCACCCCTTTCTGACTCTATTCGGGAACGACAGCATCGTAATACAAGCTGTCGTTTTCTGATGATTTGGCGCCTCGCCTTATTAGCTGCCTGGCCTCGGTGACTCGTAAGCCAGAGCAATAGAGACCGGGGCTATCCATTTGTTGGGCTGACTTGGCCTATCGATGATGCAGCTATTCAAACCTGTCCCAGTAGGGCGGCTCGCCAAAAAAGCCATCGATAAAGTCAATAAAGCTCCGAACCTTGCTCGCCAACAATTGGCGATGTGCGTACACCGCGTAGAGCGCCATAGGCTCCGGCTCATGTTCGGGCAGAATGACCTTCAACTTGCCTTCCTTTACTGCAGAGCCGGCAATGAAGGTGGGTTGTAAGGCAATTCCGGTCCCGGCAATAGCCGCTTCTATAAGCACATCGCCGTTGTTGCTGATCATCCCTCTTGTGTTTTCGCGACTACTATCCTGAAGCCATTTCTGCAGCGAATGGCCGGGATCCATGTTCATATAACTGTAACGCAGATACTTGTGCTCTCTCAGATCTTCCGGTCGCCGGGGGGTGCCGTATTGCTCAAGGTAGGCAGGAGACGCGCAAAGAACCAGTCGTACCGGAGCCAGTCGTTTCGCAATCAGTGAGGAGCTCTTGAGGTGGCCAATTCTCAGCGCAATATCGAAACCTTCTTCCAGAATGTCGACTTTCCGGTCGTTCAGTTGCAGATCAATGCCGACGGCGGGGTGCTTTTTTTGGAATTCACTCAGCAGAGGGGCCATATGGCGAATGGCAAACGAGACCGGTGCACTTATGCGTAACAGGCCCTGAGCCTCGGCTTGCAGATTACCGAGCTGATTCTCCATGTCATCAATGTCGTTGAGTACCTGTTGGGCGCGTTGATGATAATGAGTGCCGGCTTCCGTCAGGTGAATTCTCCGAGTGGTGCGATTAAGCAGCCGCACCCCTAAGTGTGTTTCAAGCTGCGAAACGTACTTGCTGACCAGCTGTGGCGATATCTTCAGCCGTTCCGCGGCGCGGGTGAAGGTGCCTTCACTGACCACGGTCACAAAGGCACGCATGGCTTCAATTCGATCCATTGGCTTATCCTGCGGAGTACATCCTTTTTTAACAACGTTTTGTTGATAATAAAGCAACAATAGCCATCTTAGTCTTTCGATTTGGTGATAGTAAAGTGGTCACATCACTTGAAGCATAAGCTTCGGGCTCAACTAACGAGAGAAAGATTCGAGGTGGCGATCATGAACAATCAATTTGTACAGGCATTATTTCAATCCAACGGCGGGTTTGCCGCACTGGTTCTACGGGTGCCGGTTGGCCTGATCCTCGCCGCCCACGGCGCTCAGAAGCTCTTTGGCTGGTTTGGCGGTTATGGACTGGAAGGCACCGGGCAATGGCTGGCAAGTATTGGACTGGAGCCGGGTTACCTGATGGCGTTACTGGCCGGCAGTGCCGAGTTCTTTGGCGGCCTAGCGCTGGTGCTTGGTCTGCTGACACGCCCTGCGGCTGTGATCGCGGCCTTCACCATGCTGGTGGCCATATTTGCTGTCCACATCGGAAACGGCCTGTTCATGTCCAATAACGGTTACGAGTATGCCCTTACCCTGTTTGTCGTCACTCTGGCGCTGGTGATTCAGGGCGGTGGCCGGTTTGCGCTGGATAACCTGTTTCAGAGAGAGGGCTGAACCATGCTGGTAAACGGAGTCTGGAAAGAAAACTGGCAGCCTGTCCAGGCCAAAGATGAGGAAGGGCGCTTTATCCGCCAGACCTCGCCCTTTCGCAACTGGATCACGCCGGATGGCGCCCCGGGACCGACCGGGGTAGGAGGCTTCAAGGCGGAACAAGGACGTTATCACCTGTATGTGGCCTATATTTGCCCCTGGGCTTCGCGAGCATTGATGGCTCGCGAGCTGAAAGGGCTGAAAGACGTGATTGGCGTGACTGTTGTCGATCCCCGGCTGACTGATCAGGGCTGGCAGTTCGGCGGCTATCCGGGTGCGGATGAGGACGCGCTTAACGGTGCTCGCTATATGCATGAGCTATACACCCGGGCGGATCCTCAAATTTCGGGTCGTGCTACTGTGCCGGTCCTCTGGGACAAACACACAGGCACTATCGTCAATAACGAGTCCGCGGATATTCTGCGGATGCTGAACAGTGCCTTCGCAGGGATTGTTAATGAAGGGCCGAATTTGTACCCGGAATCGCTGTCAGGCGAAATCGACAGTCTCAACGAGTATTTGTACACAGACCTGAACAACGGGGTGTATCAGGCCGGCTTTGCGTCCAGCCAGGCGGCTTACGACGAAGCCTACAACAAGGTGTTTGCTGCTCTGGACGAAGTGGATTCGCGGCTGGCCGACGGGCGCGTTTATCTGTTTGGTGACCAGCTGACCGAAACCGATATACGCTTGTTCGTGACCCTGGTGCGCTTTGATGCGGCCTATCACAGCCTGTTCAAGTGCAACCGGAATACCCTGAGAGCCATGCCGCGTCTGCACGACTACATGCACCGCATATTGGCGCTCGACGGCATTGCAAATACAGTAAACCTTGAACATATCAAGGCCGGCTACTATTCCATCAAGGCTTTGAACCCAAGTGGCATTGTTCCGGCAGGGCCGGGAGAACTCTGAGCACAGGAGTGATCGCCATGAACACTGAAACCGATGTGCTGTTTATCTCCCATGGGGGCGGGCCAATGCCACTCCTGGGGGATCCGGGACACCGAGAAATGGTGGCGCGGTTAACGGAGGTTGCCGGTAAGCTTCGCAAACCCTCCGCGATACTTGTTGTTAGCGCGCACTGGGAGGCGTCGGTGCCGACGATCACCTCCAGCGCCAGACCTCCGCTCATCTATGATTACTCTGGCTTCCCACCGGAGGCCTACAATATCCAGTATCCCTGTCCCGGGGAACCGAAACTGGCGTGTCAGATATACCAGGCGCTGGATCAGGCGGGGATCCGGGCGCGCCTTGACGACCAAAGGGGGTTTGATCATGGCCTGTTCGTGCCGCTCAAGCTGATGTATCCGGCGGCGGATATTCCATGCATTCAGTTGTCCCTGGTAAACAGTCTGGATGCCAGTACTCACCTGGCTATTGGCAAGGCACTGCAGGCAGTGGACTACGACAACCTGCTGGTGATTGGCTCGGGCTTCTCATTCCATAACATGCGGGCGTTTTTCTCCGCCAATACGTCGGAGGTTCAGGCTCGCAACCAGGCGTTTGAGGACTGGCTGGAGGAGACGTGTGCCGATAACTCAATGCCGGAATCGGAGCGGGCAGAGCGCCTGGCTCATTGGGACCTTGCCCCCCATGCCCGGTTCTGCCATCCCCGGGAAGAGCACCTTCTGCCTTTGCATGTCTGCTATGGCCTAGCGAATAAGGCGAGCGACGCTCATATCTCGGCAACTATTCTCGGTAAGAAATCAGGGATGTTTTATTGGCGAATAGAGAGGCTCGGTTAAAGCACCAGGCGTGGACGTTTCGTGTTTAAGGCACGTAAAACCGCCTGATATCGGCAAAATATCCGTGGATCTTGTGAGAAAGGGTGGTTTTGATAAACCAAAGCTGCAGTCGAAGGAGGAATCATGATCAGTCCTGCGGAAATCAAAGATCGCGCCGTAGGTTCAATAATGGGCGCTTTCATCGGCGACGCCATTGCACTGGGGCCGCACTGGTATTACGACCTCAAGGAATTGCCACCAAAAGCCCATCCGATCTGAGCCTCTGTCAATGCCTGGTCTGTAAAGGTCTGAACAGCCCGAAACGGTCAATTAACGGACAAAAAGGAAGCATTGCTATAAAAAAGGGCCTTATCCCAAGGTAAGGGTAAGACCCAACTCCCGAAACAGGATCTTCTATTTCAGGGTGATCGTCGTGTTGACAGCGTCAGCCTCGACGTCTTCCTCAAACCATCGGGACGTGACTGTTTTGGTTTGGGTGTAGAACGTTATGACCTGCTTGCCGTAGGGACCCAGGTCACCCAGCTTGGAGCCGCGCGAGCCGCTGAATGAGAACAGAGGAACAGGAACCGGAATGGGTACGTTAATACCGACCTGTCCCACGTCGATGTCTTCCTGGAAGCGCTGGGCTGCTGCACCTGAACGCGTGAAGATTGCGGTGCCGTTTCCATGCGGATTGGCATTGATAATGTCAATGGCTTCATCCATGGACGCGGCTTCCATGACGCATAGCACCGGCCCGAAGATTTCCTGCTCATAGATCGTCATGCAGGCGGTTGTAGTGGTTCAATGATTCCGGACACCAACGTAGGTGGTAAGGTTGCCACCATAAACGAGGTGTCTGATGACCAGAAAACGACGTTCCTTTACTCCTGAGTTCAAGCAGGAAGCAGCCAGCCTGGTGCTGGATCAAGGTTACACCATCGCCCAGGCAAGTATGTCGCTGGGTGTGGTAGAAAGCGCTCTGAGGCGCTGGGTTCAACAGCTGACGGATGAGCGTGAGGGCGTTACCCCGAAGGGTAAGGCCTTAACCCCGGAACAGCGCCGGATTCAGGAGCTGGAAGCCCGCTGTAAACGCCTTGAGCAGGAGAAAGACATACTAAAAAAGGCTACCGCTCTCTTGATGTCGGACGACATGAATCGTACGCGCTGATAGACCAGTTGAGTGAGCGAATGCCTGTTGAAATGGTCTGTAATGCGCTCGATATCAGTCGTTCCAGTTACTACGAATACCGCCAACGGCGGAACCACGTGGATGTCGAGCGTCTGGCCCTGAAGGCTCAGGTAAACCGCCTGTTTACCAAGAGCCGAAGTTCGGCCGGCAGCCGGACAATTAAAGGCTTGCTCAGCGAAGAGGGTGTCGTCGTTGGTCGCTTCAAGGTTCGACGCCTGATGGCCGAACTGGGACTGATCTGCAAACAACCCGGCCCTCACGCTTACAAGCAGGCCACCGTTGAGCGCCCCGATATCCCGAACCACCTGGCTCGTGAATTTGCGGTAGACCGGCCCGATCAGGTCTGGTGTGGTGACATCACTTACATCTGGAGCGGCCAGCGGTGGAGTTATCTGGCGGTCGCACTGGATCTGTTCGCCCGCCGCGTTGTTGGTTGGGCGATGTCATCTAGCCCGGATGCGGACCTGGTTGTAAAAGCTCTGGACCATGCCTGGGAACAGCGTGGTCAACCCGAAAAAGTCATGTTCCATTCAGACCAAGGAAGCCAGTATGCCAGCCGTAAGTTCCGTCAGAGACTCTGGCGCTACCGGATGACTCAAAGCATGAGCCGTCGCGGCAACTGTTGGGATAACGCACCAATGGAGAGGCTGTTCCGAAGTCTGAAAACTGAGTGGGTACCAGCCTTGGGATATCGAAATCTACCTGAGGCAAAGAAAGATGTTGGCGGCTATCTGATGGATTACTACAACCGACAGCGACCTCACACATTTAACGACGGCATTTCGCCCGTTGCTGCTGAGGAAAACCTTAAAATACTGTCCGGAATTAGTTGACCACTACACGCGCCTGGTCGAGACCCTGGAGACTAAGATGAAGAAGAATGACTGGCCGGTGACGTTTTCACTTGGCGTGGTGTCCTTCAATGAAACACCCGGTCGAGTTGATAAAGCCCTGGTGGTAGCTGACGAAACCATGTACCTCGCGAAACGGTCTGGGAAAAATAGGGCTGCAATGCGGACTTTTCATTAGGGCCTCCAATTAGTTAGGCCAGACAAAGCTGGCGGACATGCAGGGTGTTCCGCGAGGCCTGGCCAAAGTTCTGGCTGGCAGTGGCGTGACGGTGAACACAATCCTGCCTGGCCCGACACGTACCGAAGGCGCTCTAAAAATGATGGCGAATCTGGCAGCGGAACGTGGGGTTACGGTCGAGCAGATGGAACGACTGTTTCTCGATGAAAATCGTCCCTCATCGCTTATCAAGCGGTTCGCTGATCCTGAAGAGGTGGCAAGCCTGTGTGTCTACGCAGCATCGCCCCAGGCCAGCGCCACGACCGGCTCGGCTCTGAGGGTAGAGGGCGGCATTGTCGAGAGCATCGCCTGATTGAGCATTATCAGGCGGAGAGCCGAGAAGGGTTGACTCGGGCATGTCAGGGCCACCTGCTAAACTGGTCAAACATCTGCGAACGAAAGGAGATCCCTATGCTTGGAGATTCGAAGGACCGTTACGGTGCCTTGAGTAAAACGTTGCATTGGCTGATGGCGGTGCTGATTGGCTGGCAGTTGTTGAAGTTTGGTGATCGTATTGCGGACGGCGAGCATTGGGTTGGCCAGACGCTGGTCCCCTGGCACATCTCCATCGGTTCATTGTTGCTCGTGTTTATCGCCGCACGACTGCTCTGGGCAGTTAGCCAACGCCAACATCGCCCGGAACAGGATCCCGAGATTGCAGTGCTGGTCAAAGCAGGGCATGGATTGCTTTACGCGGGCATGCTGCTGATGCCCCTCAGCGGAATGATGGTCATGCTGGGTGGCGGTCATGGCATTAACGCTTTCGGGTTGCAGCTGGTGTCGGAGGGTGAGGAGATAGTCTTGGCCTCAGCCCTGGGAAGCGTCCATAGCCCACTGGCCTGGGCATTGACCGTACTGATCATCGGCCACATCGGAATGGCCCTGATTCATCATTTCATCAAGCGTGACGACACGCTTACCAGAATGTTGTAGCGGGGTTCTGAACCCCGCGTGGGAACGACAGCGAACGGCTGTCCCGCTCGACGTTAGCTTCCTATCTCTTTATAATGGCGACCTCGCAGGAGAGTGGGCCGCTGGCCCCGCCGAAGGCGCAAACTCCCATAAACGCTCAGGCACAGGTACTGCGAGCATCATCTAACGCCGTCTGGAGAGCGACTGCCACCGCGGTCCACCGAAGGGGCAAGCAGAGCTAGGCTCTGTAAACTCTCAGGTATCAGGGACAGGGGGAGAGGCCACAGAAACTCAGGAGTCCTGTGTGCTGATCTCTATCTATATGATTGCCATTACCGCTGAAGCCATGTCCGGAGCCCTCACCGCCGGGAGAAGGAACATGGATCTGTTCGGGGTGGCTGTAATCGCTTTTTTCACTGCCCTCGGTGGCGGAACCGTCAGGGACATTCTTCTGGGCAACTTTCCGGTAACCTGGACCCAGCACCCCCGCTATATCTACATGACTATTACGGGTGGGCTGATAACTATCGTGATCGCCCGCTTCATGCGACACCTTCATCAGCTATTTCTCGTGCTGGATGCCATTGGCCTGGTGGCCTTTACCGTTATCGGGTGCAATGTCGCGCTCAGCCTCGGATACGACACGGTCGTGGTGGTGATGTCCGGCAACACCACTGGCATCTTCGGCGGTATTATTCGAGACATTCTCTGCAACCGCACTCCACAGGTATTGCGCCATGAATTGTACGCCAGCGTTTCGCTGGTTGTGGCCTTGCTCTACCTGGCGTTACTCGGTCAGGGATTGAGCGAAAATATTACGCTGCTTGCTGCGTTCAGCGTGGGTTTACTGCTTCGCATGGTTGCCATTCGTTGGCGGGTGTCGCTGCCGGTTTTCAATTATTCGCAGACCCGCTGGGAATGATAGCCGCCGTTCAAGACCTCTGAATGTCTCCGACGAAAATCACGGCTTTCTTTTCGCTGTGGAAGAAAAGAGGATAGGAAGCTTGTAAATTATGTTGACGGCGGAAGATCTGATGTCTGCTCATTTTGTTCGTTTATGGACCTGTGCGACTGCATTGCTTTTGAATACGGCACAAACTGGTTACGCCCAAGCAGATACCTTCAATATTTCCTGGGACAATGACCTGCTTCTGGGATTGGATCAGGGGTATACCAACGGTGTGCGCCTGGCGTATTTAACGTCACCATCGGAAGATACAAAGGCGGTCTCAGCAAATATTTCACGTGCTGCGGGAGGTTTTTTCGAAGCGTTACCGGGGATCGATCCGGGAAACCAGAAACAGGCGGTGTCTTTCAGCCTTCGCCAATTCATGGTCACCCCAGCGGACATTTCGCTCGAGAAACCCAGTCGAAATGACCTCCCTTACGCAGGTTACCTTTTTCTGAGCAGCACTATCTGGAGTTGGGATGCGGACACGATTACTGGCTATGGCGCTCATCTCGGTGTGGTTGGTCCCGAAAGCGGAGCTGAAGCTTCGCAAAAATGGGTGCACAGACTGACAGGCAGTGAAGAACCCAGGGGTTGGGATTACCAGTTAGGGTCGGATGTCGTTGGTGGCTTGCAAGCCACCCATGCCCGGAAGTTGTGGCGAAGTGGCAATAAAGGGGATTTGGAGCATGAGATGGCTTGGGTTGGTTCGGGCATGGTATCCAGTTTCCGTTCTCACGCAAGAGTGGGCGGAGTGTGGCGAACGGGTCAATATCTGCCAGGTAACTTCGTACCCGACTACGCGGGAACCTCCAGCACCGTTGGACTGCCGTCCGCGTTAAATGGCTCAGGGCAGGGATGGTCTGTATTCATAGGTATGGGCCTGGAATATGTTCCTTATTCTTACCTTGAAGACAACGCTGATCCATACCAATTTGAAGAGAGTCTTTTGCTGGCTCAGGTTGGTATCGGTGCAACCTGGCAATGGCAGTCAGTGCAGGCTGCCCTGACATTCCGGGCGACCACCGGCGAGCAAGAGACTAACAAGGACAGTTTCAGCTTCGGAACCCTGTCTCTGACCTGGGTTTATTAGGCTCTCCTGCAACCGTTGATGCGCTCAGCCGGTGAAACCCAGCTTTGACTCCACTGCTGCCTTGGCGTCCACGAGCGCTCGCATGTAATCCTTCCTGTGCTTGTGAGCCCTGGAGGCCGGAACAACAACGGTGATCGCGAAGTGGCCGAGGTAGGTATCCAGCTCGGTGGCGTACGCGGCGACATCTTCCCGGTAGGTTTCCAGATCTTCGGCAATCCCGGTCACACGGACCTGCTCGAGTTCTTCCAGCAGCTGTTTTCGGGCCGAGGGCGATAGGGTGCCTTGCTGCTCGGCCAGATCGAGCAAGCGGACCACCGCTTTTTCCTCCATGTTGGCGAGCAAGGCCTTGCCAGGAGCGGTTGAATGGAATGGGACCCGGATGGTCCCCATCTGTGGTACAACCCTCAGCTCCCGTTCGGCAACAATACGATCAATAACCAGAACACTGTCTCGTTCCCCCACGCAGAACACCACGGTTTCCTGGAGACTTGATGAGAGTTCCTCGAGGAAAGGGCGAGCGACCGAAAGCACATCGATGCGCGTGTGGTAGAGCAGGCGACCCAGTTCGGGGCCCAGCCGATAACCGGTTCCTGAAACGCCATGCTCTGCAAACCCCTCCGTTTCCAGTGCGCCTACGATACGCTGCACGGTTGATCGCGGCAGCTCTACCGCATTAGCCAGTTCACCCAGGCTCAGTCCCTCGGGGTGGTTACCCAAAACCCGCATGATTTCCGCTGCCCGTGCAATGACCTGTATTCCGGATCGTTGTTCTGGAAAGGACGTTTGCTCCGAAGCTCTGCTCATCAAGATGTGTTCCCTCGAGTCGTTGGTTTGACGACATTAAGTCCCTCCGCCCAGAGCATGTCAACCGAACCAGAGCATTCCGATGCGCAGTACTTTCCGAAATTATCACTGTATCGCAATGCGGGTATTATACCGCAATACGGTACAGCGTCTGATAACTACGGAGATACAAGATGACAGACTCCCCTTTCCATTGCCGCCGCGCCTGGCTGTTCTTGCTGTTGTTGGCCGCCATCGGCTTCCTGGCCGGGTGTAGCAAGCCGGATCCAGTTGCCCAAGGTCAGCGCCCGCCCCCTGAAGTCGGTGTGTACGAGGTTGCTGAAAAGCCCTTGCAGCTGACATCAAAGTTGCCGGGCAGAACTCGGGCCTGGCGAACTGCCGAGGTGCGTCCGCAGGTCAATGGCATCATCGAGCAGCGCCTATTCGTGGAAGGCACGTTGGTTGGAAAGGATGAACTGCTCTATCGCATTGACGATGCGCCTTATCAGGCCGACCTGGCCCGGGCCGAGGCCAACCTGGTCAATGCCCGCAATCTGGCCGAACGTTACGAAAGCCTTGTGGGCAGCCGTTCCATCAGTCGCCAGCAGTATGACGATGCCCTCGCAGCCCTGCGAAGTGCGAGGGCTGAATACCAGGCGGCAGAGATCAACCTTGCCTATACCTCGGTCAAGGCGCCCATCCCAGGCAAGATCAGCCGCTCCCGGGTCAGTGAAGGTGCGTTGGTGACCAGTGGCCAGCAGCAGGAGATGGCCACGATTACGCAACTCGATCCGATCTACGTGGATATTGTGCAGCCGGTGACCAAGTTGCTGGACCTTCAGAAGGCCGTTGAAACCGGGCTGATCGAAGCCAATGGCAACGATGATGTTGAAGTTTCCCTGATTCTGGAGAACGGCGAAGCGTACGGACACAAAGGGGTTCTTAAGTTCTCTGAAGTTGTGGTGGACGAGGGGACTGGCTCGGTCACCCTGCGCGCAGAGTTTTCCAATCCGGACGGCAAACTGCTTCCCGGCATGTTTGTTCGAGCCGTGGTGGACGAGGGTGTGCGCCCGAATGCGATTCTGGTTCCCCAGCAGGCGGTGTCCAGGGATACGCGGGGTGCTCCGGGGGTGTGGCTGGTGACAGAGGAAAACACGGTGCAACGCCGGGAAATCAAAACCAGCCGTACGGTTGGCAATACCTGGCTGGTCACTGAGGGTCTGGAAGCCGGAGACCGGCTAGTGACGGAGGGTGTGCAGCGGTTGGCACCGGGTGTGCCCGTGCGGGTATCGCCGGCCAGTAATGTCGAGGTGCGCCTCGATCTTGACTCTCAGGCGAAGTAAGGAGCCAGTCCAATGCCTCGATTTTTCATAGACCGCCCGATCTTCGCCTGGGTTATTGCAATTCTGCTGATGCTTGGTGGCGGCCTGGCGGTGAAAACATTACCCGTGAACCAGTTTCCGGATGTTGCACCGCCGGCCATCGCGCTCTCGGTGACTTACCCCGGGGCCTCGGCTCAGACCGTTCAGGACACCGTAGTTCAGGTCATCGAGCAGCAGCTCAACGGCCTGGATGGCTTGCGCTACATTTCCTCCGAGAGTAACTCGGATGGCAGCATGCAGATCATCGCCACCTTCGAACAGGGCACCGACCCAGACATCGCCCAGGTACAGGTGCAGAACAAATTGCAACTGGCCAACCCGCTGTTGCCGGAAGAAGTGCAACGTCAGGGGATCCGGGTTTCCAAGTTCAAGGTGAACTTCTTCACGGTGTTTGCACTGACCAGCCCGGACGGCAAGTACACTCAGGGCGACCTGGCTGATTACATTGTGTCCAACATCCAGGACCCGATTGCCCGTACCCAGGGTGTGGGCGACTTTCTGCTTTTCGGCTCCCAGTACGCCATGCGCATCTGGCTGGACCCGGAAAAGCTCAACAGCTTCCAGCTGACCCCACAGGATGTGATCAATTCGGTGCGCGCCCAGAACGTGCAGGTGTCTGCTGGCCAACTGGGTGGATTGCCCGCCGCAGAGGGCGTGCAGCTGCAGGCCACCGTCATTGGCAAGCAGCGCATGAAAACCGCCAAAGAATTCGAGAACATCCTGCTGAAAGTGAGCCCCGATGGTTCCCAGGTGCGCCTGGCCGATGTGGCTGAAATCAACCTGGGTAATGAAAATTACGCCATCACCGGCAAATACAACGGCGCGCCGGCAGCGGGTATGGCCCTGCGTCTGGCGACCGGCGCCAATCAGCTGGAAACCGCTACCCGGGTGAAAGAAACCCTGGCCGAGCTGGAGCGTTTCCTGCCGGAAGGTGTTGAAATTGTTCTGCCGTACGACACCACGCCGGTGGTATCCGCCTCCATTGAAACGGTAGCCATGACCCTGGTTGAAGCCGTGGTTTTGGTGTTCCTGGTGATGTTCCTGTTCCTGCAGAGCTGGCGGGCCACCATTATTCCGACACTGGCCGTGCCGGTGGTATTGCTGGCCACTTTCGGGGTGCTCCACGCGTTCGGTTTCACCATCAACGTGATGACAATGTTCGCTATGGTTCTGGCCATCGGCCTGCTGGTGGACGACGCCATTGTGGTCGTGGAAAACGTCGAGCGATTGATGGAGGAAGAAGGGTTGTCGCCCAAAGAGGCGGCCAAGAAATCCATGGATCAGATTGCCGGTGCGCTGCTGGGTATCGGCCTGGTGATTTCAGCGGTGTTCCTTCCAATGGCCTTCTTCGGGGGGTCTACCGGGGTCATCTACCGGCAGTTCTCCGTCACTATCATTTCTGCCATGTCGTTCTCGGTGCTGGTGGCGTTTATCTTCACCCCGGCCCTGTGTGCCACCCTGCTCAAGCCTGGCGACCATCATGCCAAAAAAGGTTTTTTCGGCTGGTTCAACCGCACCTTTGACCGCAACGCAGACCGTTACAAGTCCGGCGTCAGTTATCTTGTTAAACGCAAAGGCCGGTTCATGGGTGTGTACCTGCTGCTGGTTCTGGGCGTCGGGTTCCTGTTCAAAGGGCTGCCTACCGCTTTCCTTCCGGACGAAGACCAGGGCGTGATGATTGTGATGGTGCAGTTGCCCACCAACGCCACCGCAGAGCGAACCGAAGCCGTGCTCGCAGAAGCCGGGAATTATCTGTTGGAAGAAGAGTCCGAGGTGGTCAAGAGTGTGATGTCTGTCCGGGGCTTCAACTTTGCCGGACGGGGTCAGAACTCTGGCATTTTGTTCGTTGATCTCAAGCCCTTTGGCGACCGGGAAGCCTTCGCCCAGAGCGTGTTCGCGCTGGCGGATCGGGCTGGCGGTCGATTTGCCCGGATCAAGGACGCCATCGTGTTCCCGATTGTGCCGCCGGCCATTCTGGAACTGGGTAACGCCACCGGTTTTGATCTTTACCTGAAGGATAACGGGGCTATCGGCCATCAAGGCCTGATGGCCGCCATGGGCGAGTTTGTAAGCAAGGCCAATGCTGAGCCGGCGTTAAATATGGTGCGCCACAACGGTTTGCCGGACGAGCCCCAGTATCAGGTGATCATCGATGATGAGAAAGCCAGGCTATTGCAGGTGTCCATTGCCGACATCAACGCCACCATGTCCGCGGCCTGGGGTTCCAGCTACGTCAACGACTTCCTGCACAATGGCAGGGTGAAGAAAGTCTATGTTCAGGGCCAGTCGGATTCCCGCTTGGCGCCGGAGGACTTCGACAAATGGTTTGTGCGTAACACCCAGGGCGAAATGGTGCCTTTTGCGGCTTTCGCTACCGGTGAGTGGGTGTATGGTTCACCCCGTCTGCAGCGCTATCAGGGGTTGCCCGCGGTTCAGGTTCAGGGCGCCCCCGCCCGCGGCTACAGTACCGGTGATGCAATGACCGCGCTGGAAAACATAGCTGCGAACCTGCCCCAGGGCATTGGCCTGGAGTACACCGGTCTGTCCTATGAAGAAAAACAGGCGGGCAGTCAGGCCATGGTACTGTACGCGCTGTCGATCCTGGTGGTGTTCCTCTGCCTGGCAGCGCTGTATGAAAGCTGGTCGATCCCATTCGCGGTGATCATGCTGGTGCCACTGGGCGTGCTCGGGGCGGTGGTCGCCACTATGGCACGGGGCCTGTCCAACGACGTGTTCTTCCAGGTGGGAATGCTGACCACCATGGGGCTGGCGGCCAAGAACGCCATCCTGATCGTGGAGTTCGCCCGCCAGTTATACGAGCAGGAAGGCAAACCGCTCTTGCAGGCTACTGCTGAAGCGGCCCGACTGCGCCTGCGGCCTATCATCATGACCTCACTGGCGTTTATCTTCGGGGTACTGCCCATGGCCATCGCCAGCGGCGCTTCCAGCGCCAGCCAGCACGCCATTGGCACCGCCGTGGTGGGTGGCACCCTGGCCGCGACGTTCCTCGCCATCTTTTTCGTCCCGGTATTTTACGTTGTGGTTGCCGGTCTTGCTGCACGATGGAAAAAGGCGGAATCAATCAAGGGGGCAGTATAATGACTGTCACCACCCGACTCGTGCTGGCGTTTGTGGGTTCTGTCCTGCTTGCAGGGTGTTCGCTGACGCCTCAATACCAGCAGCCGGAGCCACCGGTTCCGGCGCATTGGGATGTTAGCGAGCGAGACTTGAATGGTGAGCTGCATAACCTGGACCTCAGTTGGCAGGCATTTTTCCCGGATCCGACATTGCAGGCGCTGATTTCGGCCTCGTTGGAGAACAATCAGGATATGCGGATTGCGGCTCTGAATGTGGAGGTTCTGAGAGCGAGGTATCAGATCGAGCGTTCCGCGCTCTATCCAGGTTTGTCGATCGGGGCTGGAGGCGCCCGGCAGCGGGTTCCCGGCGATCTCTCTGCTTCAGGTTCCGATGCAATTGCAGAACGCTATGACGCCAGCGTAGGTCTGACCAGTTATGAGATCGACTTTTTTGCAAAGACCCGTAATCTCTCGGCGGCGGCGCTTGAGAATTACCTGGCCACTGCACAGGCGAAACGCAGCTTTCAGACATCGTTGATTAGCGAGGTTGCTAAGACCTATTTCTCCTGGCGCACCAACCGCAAACAGTTGGCACTTGCCCGGGCGACACAGCAAAGCTTTGAACAGAACCTGGCCTTGATTCAACGCCGATATGACAGTGATGTGGCATCCGCCCTGGAACTTACTCAGGCAGAGACGCTCGTGCACCAGGCACGAACCCAGGTTGCGCAGTTCGACAGACTTGCCCGGCAGGCGGTTAACGCGCTGGCCTTTTTCTCAGGCCACAACTTGCCGGACGGTATGACGAGTTCATTGTCGGAATCCCTTCCGTTGAACAGTGCGCCATTGGGTGCGGGATTGTCGTCCGATTTACTGAAACAACGACCAGATATTCTGGAAGCGGAGCATAGGTTAAAAGCCGCCTATGCAGACATCGGAGCCGCCCGGGCCGCGTTTTTTCCTAGCATTACTCTGACGGCGAGTGCCGGCACCGCCAGTAGCGAGCTCAATGGGCTGTTCGAAGGAGGCAGTGGGAGCTGGTTGTTTGAGCCGCGAATCAATCTGCCAATTTTTACGGGCGGTCGAAACAGGGCCAACCTGGAGGTTTCCGAGACGACCAAAAAGATTCGCCTCGCCGAGTACAGTCGCGCTATTCAGCAGGCGTTTCGTGAGGTGGCCGACAGCCTGGCCGCCCGCGACACCCTTCGGGATCAATTGAACGCGCAACAGGCGTTGGTGAACACTTTGGATGAGTACAATCAACTGGCCAGGAACCGCTATGACGCAGGGATAACCAGTTACCTTGCCGTTCTTGATGCCCAGCGCGAGCACTTTTCTGCACGTCAGCAACTTCTGTCTGACCGCTTCAACCAGGTATCCGCTGAGATTGAGTTGTTCCGATCGTTAGGTGGCGGTTTGGTCTCAGAGACTGCTTTGGCGAACAGAAGCAGAGCGCAATGAACCGACTTACGAATTTGAAAAAGCACCCTGTCCGGGTTGGAGAATTTTATGGAAAGGATTAAGTCGTCTATAAGGTATGTGTTTGTCACTGCGGCTCTAATCGGCCAAAGCGTGACTGCAATAGCCAGTGAGTACCCGGCTGCGGTGCAGAGCCTGATTGATCGCGGCGTAACCATCAGCGGAACCTTCGACGCGCCGGGTGGCATGACCGGCTATGTTGGAAGTATGGAGGGCTGGCCGGTTGCCTTTTACCTTACGATGGACAGCCAGCACGTAGTTGTCGGTCCGATGTTGAATTCAGACGGAGTGAACCTGACCGAATCGAAGATCCAGGAATTAGTCTTCGAGCCGGAAAAGGACACGCACTTGTATTAAATGTGGGCGACGGGAATGATGATGCTTTGGTGAACTCAGGAGGAGAGGAACAATGAGAACCATACTCCAAGTGGACTTTCCTTATGAGGGCCCTTTTGGCGATGAGATGGCGAGCGCGATGGCCGAGCTTGCTGAGTCTATTGCCAGGGAGCCGGGGTTTCTTTGGAAAATATGGACAGAGAACAGCGACACCCGCGAGGCAGGCGGCATTTACTTGTTCGAGGATGAAGGTAGCGCAAGGGCCTATCTGGACAAGCATACGGCCCGACTGAAGGAGTTCGGTGTGCCGAAGGTGAATGGTAAAGTGTTCCGCGTTAACGAGCCGTTGTCCGCTATTGATCGCGGCCCCGTTTGAGTCATGTTGACCGGGGTACGGGACACGTTGTTGCTTTACGATCCCGGCTTCGCACGATTGATCTTCGCCAGCCGAGCTGTGTTGGGCTTGGCAGCGGTCGCAATTATTGGCTGGTTACTTGCCAGAGAAACCGAGCAAGACCTTCCGGGGGTCTTGCTCGGTGTGGCGGCGGCACAGTTCACTCTGCTTCTGGCTCGTGAGCCGAGGCGCGTTACAAGAATTACCACGTCCTTTCTAATGATTCCGGGCTATGGGCTTGGGCTTATGATCGTTCACGTTGTCGCTGACCAGCCAGCGCTGCAGATCATCATTCTGCCTCTAATGGTCGGGCTTGGCTTCTGGTTACAGAGCGGTCGCTCCAAGCTGGCAACCATGATAATGGCCGCTGCGTGGATCTTCATGTTTACGATCTATTTCGGGGCTCAGGATGGGTTGTTGACCTGGCACTTGGCAGCGGTCAGCGTTTCGATCTTGATAATGATGGCGGTGCGCTTTTTGATCTGGGCTGACGATAAGCCGCTCCGCTTGAGCCTTGTTTTGCGCAGTCATCAATTGATCCTGATGCGCGCCGCCCATTTGGCCGCCAGATCAGATACCAGAGCGGATTTGCTTGGTTGGTTTCACAAGGCGATGGTGCCGGTTATTCAGTCATTAGCAACGCATCCAAAACTGGATGATTCCAGCCGGGCCGCGTTACTCGATCAGCGAACCGCTTTTGAAATAGAACTTCTCGGCGCGCCAGCGAGCGAAGCAGAAATCTCCCGGATCCTCACTGAAAAACCAGAAGTCACGAGAGCCGATTGGGTTACCCGGGAAGCTGTGCAGAAGGATGTTGCTGAGTTTCGGAGAACTGACGTGGCGGAAAATGCGGCTAGTTTCTCGGAAAAATGGATGCATTCCTCTCATCGGCGGGCGATACAGGTGACGGCAGCGGTAATGCCGGCAGCCCTGGCGGGATTTCTTATTTCACCGGAAAGATGGCCATGGGCGGTGTTGGTAGCCATGTTCATGTTTTTTGGAACAGAAAGCTCGGGACGATTGTTAAGCAAGGGCGTGCAAAACGTTATTGGCGTCGTTGTGGGATTCGCTCTGGCAATCGTTTTAAGCAGTATTTTGCCACCCATTCCCTGGTTGGAGTGGGCCACAATTATGGGCCTGACTTTTCTGGCCTTCTACTTTATACCCGTTAACTACGCTGCCGGAATGGCGGCAGTAACGGCTCTCATTGGACAGGCACTTTCTCTCGGGGGAAGTGACATCGGAATGTTGCTTGGGCTCAGGTTCATCGAAGTTCTGGCTGGCGCAACCTTTGGAATCTTTGCCGGCCTTTTCGTGATGCCTGAAAGAGCCAGTGATAATGTTCGGCGAGCCTGTGCAAACTTACTGAACGATGCAGCAAACGTGCTCGACCCTAGTAAGACTGGCCCTAGTGCCGCCCGCCTCCGGGAAAACCTGGCGGCTGCCTATACCGCAGCTGACTTTGGCCGTCTTGCAGGCCTTCTGATCGACGGCGCTGGAATGCGGGCAGCCCTTATCGAAATGGCCCAACTTCAGAACCTGATAGAGCTTTACAGAAGCCGCACGTCCCAAACCAATCAGCAAATACCCAACCACTACTTGAATGAGTTAGCCGGCCAGTGCCGAACCGTTGCCGAGCAGGTTGTTGACCGCAGAAAAGAAGCCTTGGTTCCTATTTCGTGGCCTGAGGGCGGCGGCAACGAATTCGGGATTCTCGCAGCAATAGATGCGAGTGTCCGGTCGATTGCCAAATACAGCTAGGCACCGTTTGGAATTGTTACCTAAAAATTTTGAATCTCTCCGCGGGTTGAGGGATAACTACACTATTTAGCGGTTTTTAGGATTCTTTCGTTCTTCGTATCGAGACCAGAGGGACCAACCAGTCAGTGCGCCAGAACCCACAATACCAATCGCCATGGCCGTCAAAACACCTGTTTCAAGCTCCATCGTTGTCTCCTGAGTCTCTGGAGTATTTACTGTAAGATTTTAGCTGATTGGCTAATTTGTTGTGAGATGTTAAATGAACTTTGATCCTATCAACCATTCAGGTCAGCTTTATGAATCAGAAGAATTCAGAGCAAGGTAGTGAGGTTGTTTTCGGGTGTATCCCCTCGCGACTTTTCCTTGATTCTGCGCTTTACATCGATACAGTGCGTGCTGGTATTCCGGGCCTATGGTTAGCTCGAGTCGCACTGTTATCCGGAATTGGTAAGGAGATTGGGAAGACACTTGGCATGTCGGAACAACGCTTCGAGGCAGCCTGTCAGATGGTTACTCTGGATACGAGAACCTCGGAAGCGGTGCTTGAGATTGCCAGGGTGCTGTCGGTGTGTTTTTCGGTCTGGGAGTCGCAAGCGCTAGGAAAAGCTTGGTTGGGATGCCATGTTCCTGCTCTGGGTGAAGAGACTCCGCTCAGTTTAATGGATACCCACGAAGGCCGGTGCTGGCTGATGGAGGTGCTTCGCAAAATCGAAGGAGGCGATTTTAGCTAGCTTATCGTTTCGAAAAGGATAATGGTTAGAGTCTCATTTAGTACCGAAAAATCGCACTGCTGCCGAATCTCATCCCATATGACATTTCTGCCAAAGAAAGAATCGTTTTTGGCCTCACTTAAAGCTGCATCAGCGTTATCTGCGCGATTCAACCGCATGGCTTGCTTGGCCAATCCGTTTTTTTCAGAACTTACCTCGCCAAAAAGTGCGCAAAAAATACGCTTTTACTGCAAAAACAGTCCCTTGATCCTTGAAATAATTAAGCCTGAAGCGTGCCACTGTCAGTGATCAAACTGATCTGAGAGGTTGCCTGAACGAATCGACTGTAACGTCGTTCAGAGCGTCTCGCCGAATGCGAGTCTGACGTGTGGTAAAAGTTAAGAGTAACCGTTTGTTGCAGCCTGGACGGATTGTGATCGACAGCAATCACTGGGTGGATAGGCCGGTACTCGAGAATCTTTGGGACTGAAGTTTATGACTACTCAAAAATCATGCGCGACACTTGATACTACAATCTTGGTTCTGCACCCATCCAGCGCACCCCATGTTGTGAACACTGATGGTGCGTTGGAGTTTGAGGAAGAAGGTGCGCTGGTATTGCCGGCGCAAAAGCAGTTGAAAGACGCGCTGATTCGCGCGCTTAATGAATACGCCAAGTCTCAAAAAACTGAATCCGTCGTTGTCGAATCGCGGCTGAGGGTCGATTCGAGGAGCGATGTTGAGTTCCCTGCAACGTATGTTATTAAGCTTGTCGGTTCTGGCGTAACGTCCGTCGACGTTGAAGCGTTCTCAGCTGCTGCTCGGCTGATCCTTGCCAAATTGATTCCACAGCGAACGCTCGGAGAGCCAGAGGTAGAGAGCTTGCTAGGGATGCAGGATCAGGATGTTCTGCAATCATTGGGCGAGGATGTCGCTGCGCGGTTTGCGAACAAATCGATCAAGCAGGGCATCATGATAAAGTTTGGAAGCGCGGATCCTCAAGGCATAACAATGCGGGGAGTGATGCCAGCTCTCGCCGTAGAGCAGGGCTCACTCGGAACTATCGAGGGTATTGCCAGGCCGATGGGATTCGACGAAGAAAAAAGCATCGTGATCCTCATGGTGAAAAAGTCTGCCAACGACGACGAATCGCATTGCGACGGTAGAATCGAGATGTTGTGCCACGACCTGGGATTTCTCCGCATCGTTGCTCAAGTGTATGCAAACGGTGGCCAGGTAGAGTTCAAGGCTACCACTCAGCCCGGAGTCAGAAAAAAAAGGAAAAGCGTCTTCACCTTGCAGGCATTGAGTCCGGTTGCGGCAAATGAACTGGATCATTTTGAGCTCGAATAAATGTACTGGGGCTCTGATCCCGAGAGCGGCCCTGTCCTTGGGCAGTAAGCTGCTGCAATAGAGATGTACGCCAGTACTAGCTCAAGACCGTCATGGAGCGGACCTAAAGCGGGTTTTGCGAGAACCAACCCGGCGTAAGACCTCGCCCGCCCGAAGGTTCGCCCGTAATCTTCATTGAACGTATCTAGCTGGATCGAAGCGTCTGCAGCCTCATCGAACTGGCCGGCTTGCAGTAAACTTTGAGCGCGTGACATATCGTGAGGCCTGCTTTTGATGATGGCCATATAGGAAGTCTCCGGCAACTCAAAACAGTCGATAACCAGGCGCAGGAGGTTTGAATCCTCCGGTAGGTTCATAAGTAGGTGGCCGTTTCTGCCCACCAAGTTGGAAGCCTGATCCAACAGAGGTAGAGGTCCAACGTTGGTCAGTTGATTCTTCGGTGGCAGCTTCTCGGTGAGTTTCAACATGCGCGGCCAGACGCTAAAAGGGCGTGATTTAAGCAGGTGTCTTGGTAAGGCCGCTCCGTAAACGTATGCCTTTTTCCCTTTCTCAGGATCAAACACCTTGAAGCGAATACCCGCGTTGATTCGATCAACCAAGGTTTCAGCGTCGGCCAGCTCCCCGGGCTCAAGACGCAACAAGTGTTCAATACGGTTTGTATGGTATCCAAGTGCCAGGAGTCGCAAAGCCTCGATCACGATAGAAGGCGTCAGTTCTGCTTGTTTGGAGAAGATCGTGGGCAGAGAGTCCTGTTCAGATACCGTTTCAATGGCCCATTTGTCGGTGTGAATCGCGTTTGGAATGTTGCTGGCGTAGTGGGACCTGACAGGAGTGAGCATGTCTGCCCATTCTATGAGTAGGTGGTTGTATGAGCGCATCTGTGTGTGGGGGGTCTGGTGGCCCAGCGCGCGGCCGATCGCCGTTGCACCGCGTCTCGATGGCAGTTCATGCTGTCCCAGCATAATTTGCCTGATAGCTTCTACATCTGCAGACGTGCACAAATTGGCGGCCAGCGGTGTTTGAATCTCAAACAGCGCAGTAGACAATATATTGCAGAAGCCATGTCTTGCCTGATGGAGGCTCATTCTTGAGTTGCCTGTGACAAGTTTAAGCGCTTTGGCAATGTCGGAGGGAATTGATCGCGCAAAGGGCGTGAGCGCTCCGTCGTTATCCCCAAAGATCGGCTTATTGTTCGAGCCCACTGAACGGATTGTATACCGGGTAAGGGTTGTTTCAATCAGTGTCCGTTCGATCTCCGCCAGTGGGAACATCAAGGGTACGGCGCGCCGACTGCTAGCGCTGTTTTTCAGGGATCGAATGGCGTTGCTTTGAACGAGAACCCATGTAAGTTCCCCTGATTGGCACCAATCAGAGCGCAGTAAGCCCAGGGCTTCTTGGGCCCGGAGGCCAAACCGGAAGGCAAGTAAAAGGACAAAGGCAGCTTGCTTGCCACGGTCCTCTTCGTCTGAGTCCGGGCGCAGCAGTATCCGCAGGGTCTGAAAGTATTCTTCTTCTGAAAACAGTCTGGGGCGCACCGATCGTCTTGAGCTGCCCAAGTCCAGCTCATCCCAGTCGGGTGCAGATACGCCGCGTTCGCAAGCCCAGTCAAAAAAATCGATGAGTCGAGCCGAAAAATACTGCAAGTCCCGTTGTTTCTCCGCATGCCGGGACAGCATTCTCGCGCACAATTCGGTGACGTCTTCTTCGGTCATGACCATCAAGTCAGCATTTGATGCTAAACCACGGAATGCGGGGGACAGTGTGCCCAGGTAGCGTTTGACAGAGGTGGCTGCATAAGGTTTGTGAGCTCGATTGTGCCCGCCTTTGCCCCTGCGGATGCGATAGGCGACCCAGTAACCAAGCATTAAAATGGCGCTGCTGACTCGGTAAGCATTGGATCTACAGTGCCGCTCTATGTCCTTGGCAATCTTCAGTGAAGTGCTCTTGGTGTACTGATTCAGAAAGTCATGCAGCGCTCGGAGGAAAGCCTTGGATGCATCGTAAAATGCCTCGGGATAGTCCGCAGAGGTCATAGCCGGGATGTTTGGTAAAATTTCCGGCTCCGGTAGTTGGTCTTCTGTGCTGCCTCCCGGGACTTTATAGCGGAGCCCTTCGGTAAGCCTCAGGTGATCATAAAAACACACGCTTGTTGGGGGGCTCCTTTCGCTCAGGGCACCAGCGACCATTCCGGGCAAGTCGATGAGGTTGGCCTGCTCGACAACTCGATGTAAAGATTCAAGCACTTTGCCCAGAGTCAGGTCTGTTTGCCCAGCTATACCCTCAGGCCTTGTAGACTTCAGGATTTGCAACAGTGACTTTAGGGACTTCGGGCAAGGCGTTCGCGTGAGGTCCTTTGTGTCTTTTATCCCGAGGCCTTTCGCCAGCAAACGTCCAGTGGTGTGATCGATTACGTGTCGTTGAACCGGCTGATCAAAGTTATCAGGCTCCAGCGCTTCGTTGTATTCAAGGTACACGCGCTGTTTGTGCTGGATCACACGGTAATTCTCGCCCCGAACCAGATCCCCCAACAGCTTAGGGTAGGAGATTCGCTTTTCGATGGCGAGGAAGGTGACAGCGAGGACCAATCCCTCGGATTTTGATAGTCGTGTCTGTCGGATGGCTTGCCTAGTTTCGCTCGCCCAGCGCTGAAGGTCCGGCATAAGTTGAAGTGCCCGGGGACAGGAGCTCCGGAACAATGAGCGCTCAGTGCCGAGGTGAGTCAGTCGATGGCGGATAAACTGCCGTGCTTGTGGCCCTGAAGTCTCAAGCCACTGGATCAAGACCTCCATTCGGATGGCTGCGCGGGGATGGGGCAGACCGTTCTCGCGCGAGAGCATCCATTTAACCAGACTGTCAACATATGCCTGGGTCAGCTGTTCATGCTCTGAGAGAGCATTGGCTTCCAGAGCTAAATCCAGATCCTTTCGAGCTAATGAGCGAGCTTGATCGCGAGCCTGCAATCGGTCCTGATGGCGTTTCGCCTGACCGAAATGCTTTGGCCCGTTGTAGTTGGCTGTGTTGGGCTGGCGTTGAAGCTGAATCTCAACTTGGGGTGTGGTGGGCGGGGCAGCCGTAAAACCAAGTCGGTCAAAGCAGTCATTAATCGCTTGGTGATATCGCTCAGCGTCATCTTTCCAGCATCTTGGTGAGTGATCGCTGTAGGTTGTAACCCCTCGTTCACCGTGCCCCATCCAGCCATCGACGACTTCAGGATTTACGTTACATCGTAATAACTGCTGGGAAAATCTATGCCGGAACAGATTGTTCGGAAGAGACCATTCGAATAGTTCGGCTCCCGGTACGTTTGTGTCGTTTAGTGGGTGCCAGGATCCGCAAGGATCGAGAAAGAAAAACAGCGGCAGAGAGTCGGACGTTCCTTGCAGTACCCGTTCGATACGCTCGGCAAATCCATTGTCGTGATCTGCCAGAACATCTTGAAGTTTACGAAGATGCTCACAATATGCATTAACCAGTGCCCTTGCTCCATCAGCCAAAGGCACCATTCGGCCGCAGTGAAGACCGTCGTCTGTTTTATCATTGATAAAGACCGAAGAAGGCCTGTTGCAAAAATGGCTCAGAGACTCAAAGGGTTCGGAAAGATGACGGCACCCCGTGGCGGCGTAGAGAGCGGTGACCGTATATTGGACCAGATTGTTGTGGAAAGTGACGGGATCGCCATTGGCACTTGCCAGAAGTTTTTCAGTGCTTTTGTGGACCCCTTCAATCAGTATTGATTCTAGCGGTGCTAAGAGACTGCCCATTAGGTTAACCCGTTCACTACTCCCGGATGTGTGTTTTACGGGCAATGCGAAGCCGTTCTGGACTTGTCGGATATCCCAATTGGCATAGCCACACGCTGCGGGAAGGGCAGTGCGGGGATGGGCTGATATCAGACGCGCGAGAGAGTGATCGCCTTGCTCATTAAACACTCGCTGGGGTAGGGCGTTCGCGAGTTTCGCGCTGGAGAGTCTGGGAAAGTGTTGGCGTGCGTGTTCTCGGAACCAGGTTTTCAGGTCATGGGGACAAGCTATCGTCCACAACCGTCTCAGCGATGATTTCTCATGATATGACTGACTGGCTTGTCGAAATATTTCGTGGATCTGTTTCGGCAGGGTGACATGGAGAGTTTCTGCAAAACGCTCGATCAAAGGCTCGTCTTTCTTGTCGGGATACCACGAACTGTGACGACGGGGTGTCTGGCGAAGTAACGTTAAAAAATCGCTTGAGAGGCTCCACTCGGGCTGGACCTTATCGGTGATCTCTAACTCCAATATAAAATCCAGGGATCGTCCAAAATGAAGCGCCAGCCAGACCAGGCCTGCACCCAGTCGCTCTTGAAGTTCATCATGAACGAGGGTGCTCGCTAGCCATCGCTCCAGAAGGTCGGTTTCCGGGGGAAGTGGCTTATCCCATGACCATGGCAGATAGTGAGAAAGCTCCGCCGTTTGCATCAGAACACTTCGGCCTGATAGCTGCTGCTGTTCCGGAGTCTCTTTCGGATTCACGTCGAACAGGAGCAGCTGTTCGAGCGCCTCTTCATCAGCCGAGGTACTCTCGTTGTAGGAGTAGCTTAGAATCTTTGGCGTGCCGATTTTATTGTCAAGGGTCAGCGGGTGGTCGGTGTTCGTGACTAGTCTGATGAATGAGGGCCTGAAGAGGTGGGCCGTTTTTCGAATGGCGATTGGATTTCGTTGGCCTTCTGCTACCCGTTGGATCGCTTTGAGCAATAAAAGTTGTTTGCGATTGCCGGGTTTCGAAAAATAACCCAACGATTGTGTGGCAGCGTGTCGGATCGCAAGAGTGAACTGTTTGTAGGAGTGGCGATCTGAAGGACAGGCCTGCATAGACTTCTCAAGAACTGCGTCTATTGCGGTCCACTTATCGTCGTCACCGGATAAGCTGAGAGCGCTCGCTACCTGTTGTATTTGGCTGTCGTGGCGACAGGAATGTTCCACTGTCCGCTGAATAGCTTGCACGATGAGCCAAAGCCTGAGGGTCCGGCGGAGGTGATCCAGTGGATCACGACCCGATAGTGCTGAGGGTTGTACGATCATTTCGAGCAGAAAATGCTCGTGCTTGATGTCGGCTCCGGCGGCACGGAGTGTTTGTTTGGTATTGTTTCTTGATACGCCCTGGTGAATGCCAACGTACGCTGAAGAGATTTCGGTGCATGTATTGTAGGCTGTGATCAGTCGATTCAGTTGATAGACGTATGGATTGTCAGCCCATTGGGTTAATAGGTCGACGGAATCGGAATCGGAGAGTTCGCGGGATAGGTTGCCGATAATGGTGAAATTTTCGGTGAAGCCAAAAGTGAGAGCAATGGCTTGGAAGATTTCGGATACGCCTTGCTGCTCCGCCCAGGATTCGATAGTCTGAAAATGAGGTCCAGCAAGCCTTACGGTCAAATTGCTATCGTCTGATTCTTCAATCCTGTGCCGATTTTGGTAGTCGTCTTTCGCCATTAATGCACCTAGTCTCCAGAGCCTGCCACCCTTGAAACTCTAATTCATACATCAATTTAAGGCAATTTATTAAGATTGGGCACAAAAAAAGTGGGTTATAATTGTCAGTCTCATAACCTTCGAATCCAGCCCCCGCTACCAAATTCAAAAAAGGCAGATCAGTTAGTCACTGGTCTGCCTTTTTTGTTGCGATATTAAAAACTTGTTAGCGAAATCGCCCGTCCAAAACTCCGTCGTTCTGGGGTATGCTTCGGGACTGAGTTTCCGAAACCATCGTTTGATGAATAAAACAACATAAATGGAGCCTCCGATGAGTTCAATGAAGCGCCTGCTTGCCGCGTTTGCATCCTTTGCAGTTATGTCCAGTGCCGCCGTTGAGGCCCGCGATTTTCGCCTCGGCTTGATCACGCCTCCGCCCCACATCTGGACCAAGGCAGCCAACGAGTTCGGGCAGGATCTGAACGAGAAGTCCGGAGGAGAGCATTCGGTAGCGGTTTTCCCGGCCAGGCAGCTGGGTAACGAGGCGCAGATGGTTCAGCAGCTGCAAACGGGCGCACTGGATATGGCGTTCCTAACCATTGCTGAAGTGTCCAACCGGGTGCCGGATTTCGGCGCGCTATATGCGCCTTATCTGGTCGACAACATTGACCAGGCCGCAGAATTGTTACGCTCCGACGAAGCGAACAAACTTCTGGACCAACTGCCGGCCAACGTTGGCCTGGTAGGTGTAGGTTATGCCATGGCTGGAATGCGCCAGGTGCTCAGCCGGGATGAGGTTTCCGGTCCTGCCGATCTTGAGGGCAAGAAGCTACGCATTACCCCGTTCGAGCCCATTCGGGATTTCTACAACGCCGTCGGCGCGGCACCCACGCCGTTGCCACTTCCTGCGGTCTATGACGCGCTGGCGAATGGCCAGGTTGACGCCATCGACATGGATTTCGACTCCATCCTGGTGCTCAAGTTTTACGAGCGCGCCGACCACCTGCTGATTTCCAACCACATGATGTTCCCCATGGTGGGCGTGGTATCTGGCAAGGTCTGGCGTGACCTGGGCAACGAAGACAGACAGCTCATCCAGGAAACCATGAAAGCTCACCTGAATGCCGTGATGGACAAGTTTGTGGCCCAGGAGAAGGACCAGGAACAGCAGCTCAGAGAGCTGGATATCACCGTGAGGAAGGCAAACCGCAGTGAATTCGCTGACGCCATTTCCGCCTGGGAAGACATCTGGGCTGAGAAAGCCCCGTCTCTTGGTATCCTGCGCAACGTCGCTGAGGACATCAAAGCCCAATAATCCGGGCGATGCACCATGCTTAAAGCTGTTTCGGATTTTGTCGCACGCATTGAAGCTGTCATCGCCGCATCGCTTGCCGGTGCGGTGACCCTGCTGATACTTCTTAACATCGTCACTCGTTTTGCCGGTTACGCCATCTACTGGGTGGATGAGCTGGCGATCTACTGCATGATCTGGATGACTTTCTTCGCGACATCCGTGCTGCTCAAACGGCGGGAAAGCGTTGCCGTGGGTCTGCTGACCGAGTATGTAAAAGGTGGAACCCGAACCGTACTGGCGAAAATTAGCGACCTGATGGTGCTTCTGTTTGGCGGCATTCTGGCCTGGCTCAGCTGGCGCTGGTATGACCCGGTCACGCTATATCAGGTGGGGTTTGACCTGGAAAGCTTTCAGGCAGAAACCTTCAACTTCATGTACGCGGAGAACACCAGCACCCTGGGCATTAAAAAGTTCTGGGTGTGGATGGTGCTGCCGATTCTGTCGATTACGTTGACCATTCATGGTTTAGCTAATCTTCTTTGTTTCGAGGCCGCCCCCGAACAGAGCGGGGGTACGACATGACCGCGGTTGTCTTCGCCGTTCTGTTGTTTTTGGCAGTGCCGATCTCCCTGGTATTGGCACTGACGGCGCTCTGGTATATCTACGATTCGGGTAACACCGTGCTGCTGGATTCCTACTTGCAACAGCTATTCGGCGCTATCCAGAGCTATGGACTGCTGGCGATACCCCTGTTCATGCTCGCCGGCGAATTGATGAATGAGGGTGGCCTTACCAGCAGGCTGGTGAACCTGGCGCGCATCCTGGTCGGTGGGTTCCGCGGAGGCATGGCTTATATCAACCTGGTGGCCAACATGATGATGGCGGCCATTATGGGCTCTGCTGCCTCACAGATCGCCATGATGTCTCGCGCCATGGTGCCTGCCATGGAGAAAGACGGTTACGAAAAGCCTTATGCCGCCGCCATAACCGCTGCCGGGGGATTGCTCTCGCCCATTATCCCGCCGTCCATGCTGTTCGTGCTGTTTGGCGTTCTGGCCCAGGTACCGATTGCGGATATGTTTATTGCGGGCATTATTCCAGGGCTGGTGATGTCCTTCCTGTTTTTTATCGCTATCAGCCTGCTCGGCCTGAAATACCAGTATCCGAAAGGGAGCTGGCCAACGCGCCAGCAGGCTAAACAGTATTTCCTGATGGGCATCCCGGCGGCGCTTATCCCGCTGATCATCATCGGCGGCATCCTCACCGGGCTGGCCACGCCCACAGAATCAGCCGCGCTGGCTTCAATGGGTGCGCTGGTGATTGGCAAATATGTTTATAGAGACCTCAAATACAAAAACCTTTTCGGAGTTCTGAGGCGGACCGCCTTCAATTCCGGCATGGTCATCATGCTGATTGCCGCGGCCGGCGTATTCGGCTGGGTGATCATCTTCGAAAAGATCCCGCAAAGCGCGGCCAGCTGGATCGCCGCACAAACCACAGACCCTTTCATGTTTCTGATGCTGGTCGTGGGTATCCTGCTGCTGGTGGGCATGGTGATCGATGGCATTGCCGCACTGATATTGGTCGTGCCGATCCTAATGCCCATAGCGGAAGCTCAGTTCGGCATCAGCGCTTACCAGTTCGGCGTGGTGGTGTGCCTGACTTTGGTTCTTGGCTTGCTTACGCCACCGGTTGGTGCGGGCCTTTATATTTGTTCCGCCATGACCGGCGCATCGCCGATGGCTATTTTCCGGGCTTTGCTTCCGTTCCTTCTGGCAACTATTCTGACGCTGGTGTTGATCAGTTGGGAAGAGGGGTTGGTGCTGGCGTTGTTGTAGGTAGCACCTGATTTACATAGAGGCACGCTCTCGCAGTTGAGTATGGTCTCCAGTCATTTCGAGGTATGCTATATACCTTCCTTCATTTCTTTCCCTGCTTAGACTTTTTTCCAGTAGCTCACGCCGCTATCGCCCTTTCCGGGCAAATTTTTGCCTTGCTAGTCAGTGATTTCCCCTCTTTATTACCATTCCCTGACGGGAAATTGACATTTTCGTAATTAGGAAAATGACCGTCATCACATCGATAATCGTCCACGTTTTATACAATTTTACAAAGTCGACGATATATTGGTGTTAATTGCATATGAAACGCGTCATCAAAGTGTCACAGGCATGGATTGCCGCGTTTATTCTGGGAGCACTTCTCACAGGCTGTGGGGGTGGTTCATCGGGTAGTGCTGGCACTGCATCACCGGGCGATTCCGGCGGTTCGGTTGGTTCAGGTAATCCGACTGATGGCGGCAACGTTGGTGGTCAGGATCCATCTCCTGAGCGTTCCGCAGTGCTGAGCTGGAGCGCGCCGCTTACTCGCGTGAATGGCGAGAGCATTCCGATGGGCGAGCTCGACAAATATGTGATTCGTTACGGGCAGGATGCCGAAGAGCTGAGCGAAGAGGTTGTCGTTATCAATGCTCAGGCCGAGGCGGAAATGTCCTACGAAGTAAGCGGGCTGGACGTGGGTACCTGGTATTTCACCATTCAGGTTCAGGATACCAACGGGCTGATCAGTGAGCCCTCCGATGTTGTAAGCAAGTCTATCCGGTCCTGAGGCGGGAATTCCCGGCCTGAAGTTTGAAGTCTCAGGCCAGCGGATCTGCAATTGGAAGTTTCAAGGTGAAGGCAGAACCTTCACCCGGTGTCGATGACACCGATATCTCTCCCCTGTGTTTTTCCACGACGGTCTTTACGAACGAAAGCCCCAGCCCGGTACCGTGTACTCCGGCCAATTCCGAGCTCTTCTGCCGACGGTAGCGGTCAAACAGGTGCGGCAGTTCTTCCGGATCGATGCCTGTGCCTTCGTCCGCGATCGTCAAACAGGCCTGGTGACCGGCGCGGAAGACCTGAATGCTGACGTCGGATCCACTCGGGCTGTATTGAACCGCATTGGTGAGCAGGTTGATAACGGCCCGCTCCAGAAGCTCCGCGTTGCCTTTCAGCCAAAGATCTTCGGTGCCCTGAAGCTGGAGCTGTATCTGCTTCTCGATGGCCTGTTCGCTGACGCTATCACGGGCATTCTCCACGATGGCCAGAAACTCGCATTCGTAGAACCGGGTTTCTGTCAGCTGTTCGGCTCGTGCCAGTTGTACGAACTCCTCCGCCAGGTGATAGCTTCGTCGGGCCAGCCGTCCCAGCTGGTCCAGTTGTTCCTGTTCAATGTGGCTAGGGTCTCGTTTCAACTGTTCGATCAGGGCAAGCTGTGAAACCAGTGGCGAACGTACGTCGTGGGAAATAAAGTCGATGGCTTCGCGGTGCTGGCGCTGCTGTTCCCGTAGTTCCGAAATGTCCGAAATGTTGGCAATGATGCCTTGTTGGTCAGTGTCGGGCAGTGAAAACGGCGCGAAATGAATCAGAAAATCCTTGTCGCGAATTCTCAGATCCACGGTTCGGCTCTGTTGCAGTGTCAGGGTATCGGAAACCGTTTCGTGCCAAGGCGGCGTTTCCCGAGGGTCATGTCCTTCGAGCAACCTGACCAGGGGCAGGCCTGCAAGGCTCGGCATGGGTTCGCGGAACCACTCTTCAATATGGCCGTTGGCAAAGCGGATAACGCCCAGTTCGTCGGTAACAATGATACCGTCGGGCATGCGCTCGAAGCTTCTGCGAATAAATTGTTGCATGTGATTCAGCCGATCCGTGGCGATACGCACCCGCTCAATTCGCGCTGAGATATTTTCGCTGGGTCTTGCGGTTGAATCCGCCAGTGCAGGCTGCTCCAGATGAAGTCTGCGCAAGTAGCGCTGGACAGCTTCGCGGCCGAGATCATTGGGCAGCATCAGGCCCAGGTGATAGCGGGTACCGGCGCGCAATAGCTGAATCCAGCTGCGGTTGCTGTCGTGGAACCAGTGGCCGGGGGTCAGATCAGAGGGAACATCGGCCAGGGACAATCCGCGGGCGGAAAGAACCTCGTTCTCCTTGAGTAAAAGCCAGCCAGTGGGCCGGAAGAGGGCTTGAAAGTGCTCCAGAAGTTGCGTTGGGTTTCTTCCCGAGGGTGCGGGCAGGGCAACTTGCGGGCTTCTGGCAAGGTCGTCCAATTGCCGGTTAAGAAAACGATTGGTCATGGCGAGCCTGAGGCCGCTTGAGACTGGAAAGGCCAGGAGCGGCACCAGCAAAGCGTTCGCCAGGGGAATCCACCATTTCAGCGCCAGAAGCATGAACAGATAGAGACCGACCAGTCCGACCAGAGCCGCTGCGCAGGCGAGCAGAGTGCGTGCCGGGCGCATCGGAGGCAGGGCGAGCGCGAGGATCAGAATGGTTGTTAAAGACAGAAGGGCCGAAGCCCATTCCGGTGCCGGGCGAATCAACAGCCCCTGGGTTCTGGCGGAGAACACGTTGGCGTGAAATTCAACACCGGCCATAGGTCGACTCAGGCCTGAGAAAGGTGTTGGCAGTATGTCTCCGAAACCTGCGGCTGTGGCGCCGACAAAGACGGTTTTGCCTCTGAAACGTTCAGGGGCTGGCGGTTGTGTAATAACCTCTGCAAAGGAGTACGACTGCAGGGAGCCGGCACCACCGATCAAGGGGATGGCCCGATACTGATCGCGAACATTGACATAGGGAAGGGCCTCTTCCGTCCCCGAATTTTGTGGCCCTATCCCGCTAGCGGCCAGCGCTAGGCTCGGCCAGAGCTGACGACCCAGACCATTAAACAGGTAGAGACCACGCGCAACGCCGTCGCTGTCCAGTTCCACGTGAGCGTGCCCGAGACCGTTGGCCGCTGAAGCCAGTTGTCCAACCGGCAATTGTTCGCTCAACAGATACTGGGATGTGGGGGGAGACAGATAGACCGGCAGGATGACGTTGCCATGGCTGCGCATCTGTTCTGCCAGTTGCTGGTCATCGGGTGACGGTTCTGCAAACAGAATATCGAAGACAATGGTTTTGGCGCCTGCCTGCTCAAGCTTGGCAATAAGCTCTGCGTGCAGTGTGCGAGGCCATGGCCAGCGCCCGAGGCGGTTCAGACTCAGCTCATCAATGGTTACCAGTACTACCTCGTCCGAGGCATTTACAGGATTTGAAGTAATGGCCTGATCGTAGAGCCAGAAATCAAGGCGCTGGGGCAAATCCGTGGTCTGGATGAGCAGAAGGAGCGCCAGCAGTATCAGGCCCAGAGTCCAGGGGGTCGTTTTAATTGGCAGCCAATCCCGGTTCATGAGCCCTGCTGTGTGTTTCGTTCGATCAACGGATTATTCCAGGTACAATTCCCTCCCAGGTCCCCAGCGGCTTTGCAAAGGACCATCAGAAAGAGCTTTCAGGCGCACAAAATACCGCCTTCCGGGAATAAGACGCAAGGCTGCGGTGGTGTCAGACAGCGTTGCTTCCTTGATGATGTTGTTGAAACCGGGCTCTTCCGACAGCTGTAGGCGATAGTCAGTGGCTGTGTCCACCTTCTCCCAGAAGACCCTGACCTGGCTGTCGATGTAGTTCACACTGATGATTCGCACTGGGGGCAGGCTGCCATTGACCACAAGCTCTCGCGGCTCGGTGGTAGCGACGGAGTTGCCGCCTGCCTCGGTAACCACCCGCCAGTAGTATTTGCCGGGCCCCAGCGGGCGTGAAGGCAGCGCTGCAGTTTCCGGCGCCCATTCGCTGGTGGCGGTAACGTTCCGGAAATCCCGGTCCTCGGCAACTTCCACTCGAGCCACTTCATTGTCGCCGTTCAACTGCCAGCGAAACTCGGGCATATCATCGTTTACCGTGTCTCCATCGGCGGGAGACAAAAGGCTGGCGGTTCTTGCCTGAAGATCGACCTCCACCGGAATTACACGAGGCATGCCGGCGGTTCCGCGAGCATCCAGGGCCGCCAGGTGCACTTCATAGCTGCCGTTATCCAGCCGGCCGATATCAAAGCTGCTGCCAGTGAGTTTGCGGCTTTCCACCCAGCGGCCGGTGTCACTTTCGAAAATATCCACGCGATGCATGGGGGCACGGCTTTCCTGCCAGGTCATCGTAGCCGGCAGTTGGGTCAATTTTGGTGGAAGTGGGTCAAGGGCAGGCGCTGGTGGCAGGCGTCGAATGCTGAGGCCATCATTGCCCGCGGTGGACAGGCTGGCACCGAAGCCCGCAGGAATGCGGCGGGTCTTGCCGGGTGCTCCGAAGTCAACATTTCCCTCGGTTACCTGCAGGCGAGTACCCTCTGCGGATGTCTGAAGTGCAAATGCGGTCCCGCGCACAGCGGCGACGGCGGATGGCGTTTCAATCTCGAATCGGGCGCCGCCCTCCATCACTGGTTTTACGCGGGTGTGGATCTCGCCCCTGTCCAGTCGCAGCCGGGTATCCACCATGCCGGCTTTGCCATATTGGGTCAGGCGATTGAAGATCAGCCGTGAATTCGGAGAAATCCGGACTTCCGAGCCGTCTGCCAGTTCAATAGTGGCGGTTCCGGACGCTGATAGAATTTCGTCACCGACGCGGATCAGGGCATCTTCACTGAGCGGCGTTTTTCGACCCGAGTTTCCGGAAATCAGTTGTACAGTTCCGGTGACCGAGGTTGCCCGTGCAGGTTGTGGTTGGCGTTTCAACCAGGCAAGAGGAATGCGAACACTGTCGCCGGCACCGAGCGTGGCACCGTTTTCAATCTTGTTGTACTGCAAAAGGCGACTTGCTGGAAAGTTCGGCGCTAGAAGGTCGCTGGCCACTTCCGAAAAACTCTCGCCAGGCCGTAACGTGTAGATCCACTCAGGCACTGTGTTGGCGGGAGATGCGTCGGAATGGCCGGCAGAACCGCGAGTCACCGACAGCTCCGCAGCCGTGGGAGCGGCGCAAGCGAGCAGAGCGAGTATCAGCAGCAGTACGGGCAATCGCGGAGCCGGGCTTTCAGTCATTGGCGGCCCTGGCGGGTTCTTGATCATCAAACGCCTGATCCTGTGCCTTCATGGCCTCCAGGCGGTAACCGCGCTGGTAAATCGTCTTGATGCGGAAACCATTTTCGGGATTGAGCCCCAGGCGACGGCGAAGGCGGCTCATGTGTGTATCCACAGTGCGGGTATTGATGTCCCTGGCCAGCCCCCAGACACGCTCGAGCAGCATTTCCCGGGTTAGCAGACGCCCCTGGTTCTGGAACAGGAACAAGGTCAGGTCGAAATCCTTGTCGGTCAGCGTGAGCTCTTCACCATGAAGCGCAATGACTCGCTGCTGCGTATTGATTTCGAACGGGCCGTAGCGAAGCACCTCCTTCTCGCTGTCAGGATTGGACCGTCTCGCCAGGGCGTTGATGCGCGCGACCAGTTCCGCAGCCCGGGCGGGTTTTGCCAGGTAATCGTCGGCGCCGGCATCGAGGGCGCGAACGATGTCTGCCTCGCTGTCCCGTTGGGTGAGGAAGACCACGGGAATTGGCCAGTTGAGCTGGGCCCGGACGCTCTCTAGAACGTCGATACCAGTCATATCCGGAATCTGCCAGTCCAGAACAAGCAGGTCGTAGCTCCGATGCAGAACTGCGCTCAGGAAATTTTGGCCGGTAGGGAAGCTATCGCAGTGATGCCCGCGCTCAGACAGAATTGACTGGATGTGCTGTGCCTGTTCGGTTTCATCTTCAAGCAAAGCAATACGCATTAAGCCTCTCCCGGAGTGTTGCTCTCTTGCCTGTTATGGAGCAGAGCGCTTGACGGACTACTCTGCTATATCAACCAATTATCACAAAATGTGGATCTGCCTTCAGTATCGTTATGTAGACTTGCGTAAACGGACTGCAGGCTTTCCGTTGTCGTCGTCCAGTGTTTGTCGGCAGCCCGGGAAATTACTGCAGCCCCAGAACCAGCCTTTTTTGCCTTTTCGCCGCACCAGGGGCGAGAAACAATGGGGGCAGGGAATGGGTTTTTGGCCAGTACCATCCTGGGGTGCGTCTTCTTCCAGTGGTCGGGTACCCCGGCAATCGGGGTAGCGGGTGCAGGCGTAGAATCGGCCGAACTTGCCGTCCCGCTCCGTCATTGGGGCACGGCATTTGGGGCAATGGGGCCGGGCCTCGGCTGATTCTGTCCCGGCATGCTCGCAGTCCTGGGCGGGCTGGCCTTGGGGTTTGTCCAGAAAGGCGCGTATTTCATCTTTCAGGGTTTCCAGGAACTGCCTCGGGTCACCCTCTCCGCGGCGAATGCTTTCCAGATTGGCTTCCCATACTGCTGTGCGATCCGGTTTGCTGACCGATTTGGGCAGGGCGCCGATCAATGCTTTGGCTTTGTCCGTAGCCCGGATGTGTCGACTGTCACGGTATAGGTAATCCCGCTTGAAGAGGGTTTCGATGATGGAAGCCCGGGTTGCCTCGGTACCCAGGCCATCGGTTTCCCGCAGGGTTTTTCTGAGTTCGGTATCGGTGACAAACCGGGCGATGTTGGTCATCGCCGATAGCAGGGTCGCATCGGTAAAATGCTGCGGCGGCTGGGTCTTCCGTTCGGTGAGGCTGCTATCTTCACAGAATACCGGCTCGCCTTTTTCCAGCCTCGGCAAGGGCGTCTTGTCCGGCTCGTTGCGCCCTTCCCGGAGTTTCAGTTCCAGCGCTTTCCAGCCGGGCTCCAGGATGGCGGTTTCCGTGGCGCGGAATTCGTGCTCTGACACTCGAACCGTCAGTTTGCCTTCCCGGTGCACGGCATCAGGCGCGAATTGCATCAGGTAATGCCGGCTGATCAGGCCGTAGATTTTTTCTTCTGCTGCAGTGAGTTTGCCGTTGGGCGTGGGGCGGCTGGTTGGAATAATGGCATGGTGGGCGTCGACCTGTTTATCGTCCCACGCAGCCGTCCGGCGATCGAGATCTGCGCCGCTACAGGCCTCCTGAAGATCGGGTGCGACCCGGGCAATGGCCCTTACCACCTGTTCCCGCTGGCCGTAATGGCCCTCCGGTAGATACCGGCAATCAGATCGAGGGTAGGTGATGAGCTGGTGGCGCTCGTACAGGTTCTGGGCGGTATCCAAGACCTCTTTGGCGCCCATCCGGAACAGTCGGCCTGCTTCGATTTGCAGGGCCGATAGGGAAAACGGCAAAGGTGGCGCTTCGGACCGATCCCGAAAGCGGGATTCGGTGATTGTGCCGGGGCGGCTTCGGACACTGTCGGCAATCTGTTCAGCAATTTCCCGATTCAGCAGGCGATTTTCTTCATCCAGATAATCCTGGAACTGTTCGTTGGGCAACCAACGGGCGGTGAAGCTTCGCTGGTCGGCTTCCTCTTCCTGAGCCTTGAATCGGGCTTCAATCCGGTAATAGGGCTTAGGCTGGAAGTTTTCGATGGTGTTGTCACGCTCAACCACAAGGCCAAGTACCGGGGTTTGGACCCGGCCAACGGAATAGACGCCTTGCTCCCCTTGTTGCTGGTAACTGAGCGTGTAGAAGCGGGTCAGGTTGATACCATACAACCAGTCTGCCCGTTGCCGGGCGAGCGCTGAATGGGACAGTCGACGGAAATCGCGGTTGTCTTTGGGGCTCTGTATAGCGCGAGATACGGCCGCTGGGGTCAGATCGTTGATTAGAATGCGCTGCACCGGTGCTCTGGTGCCGAAATAGCGGATAACCTCGTCTACCAGCAGTTGGCCCTCACGGTCCGGGTCGCCGGCATGAATAATGATCTGGGCCTGTCTAATCAGGGATTCCAAAACCTTGAGTTGCTGGCGCACGCTGTCCTTGGGCATGACTTCCCATTTGTCGGGAAACATGGGCAGGTCTTCCTGGCGCCATTTTTTCCACGCCGGGTTGTAGCGCGCAGGCTCCGCCGGTTCCAGGAGGTGGCCAATGCACCAGCTTACCGTGGCAGCATTTTCGCCGTTGCCACAACGTATCCAGCCCTGGCCTTTCTGGTGAGGGCCGGGGAGGGCGGCGGCGATGGCGCGGCCCAGGCTTGGTTTTTCGGCGATGTAGAGGTGCATGGGGTTTGGGTGTTTTGGAATCGGGATGGGAATGTGGCGCTTTGGCTCTGTAGTGTCAAGGCTCTCGGGTGTGTGCTGTATGTGTAGTAGACTGGTTGGTGTAGGGGAGGCGGCTGTGGCGATGGCTTTCCCAAAAGACGCCGTGAACCCATCCCTGGGGGCTTGGCGTTGCCATCCATGGCAACGCACACTTTTGGGAAAGCCATCGCCACACCCGCTTCTGACAACGTGCCATTCGCCTCTCTAGTTCCAATGCGGAGGCAGGAGTATTGAAACATGAAGATCCAGAACGCAATTGAAACCAAGCTGAACGAGGCCTTCGAGGCCCGTGTGCTTCAGGTGGAGAACGAGAGCCACAAGCACAGTGTGCCGCCGAATTCTGAAACCCATTTCAAGGTGACCCTGGTGTCGCCGGAGTTTGAGGGGCAGATGAAGGTGCGGCGGCATCAGGCGATTTACAAGGTGCTCGCCGAAGAGTTGGCGGGTCCGGTTCATGCGTTGGCGTTGCATCTATACTCACCGGAAGAGTGGGAGGCGACCGGTCACACTGCGCCGGAGTCTCCGAATTGTATGGGTGGGTCCAAGAAGGATCCGGTGATGGCGGCGCGGACCGCTCAGGGAGAGGGTTCATGAGTCAGTTTTTCCAGATTCATCCGGAGACGCCGCAGAAGCGTCTGATCAATCAGGCGGTGGATATTCTGCGTCGTGGCGGGGTGATTGTGTATCCCACGGATTCCGCCTATGCCATCGGCTGCCACCTGGGCGATAAGCAGGCAGCGGATCGGATCAAGCGGATTCGCAGGCTGGACGACAAGCATAACTTCACCCTGGTATGCCGGGATCTGTCGGACATCGGGGTGTACGCGAAGGTGGATAATACCCAGTACCGGTTGCTGAAGAATTTCACGCCCGGCCCCTACACGTTCATTCTGGATGCCACCAGTGAAGTGCCCCGGCGGCTGCTGCATCCGAAACGCCGCTCGGTGGGCGTAAGGGTGCCGGATAATGCGATTGTTCAGGAGCTGCTGGGTGAACTTGGTGAGCCAATCATGAGCAGCACCCTGATCCTGCCCGGAGAAACCGATCCGATGACAGACCCCTATGACATCCGGGAAACCCTGGAGCATGAGCTGGATCTGATTATCGACGGTGGTTTTTGCGGTTTGGAAGCGACTACGGTGGTGGACTTTACTGGCGAGGCTCCGGTGGTTACCCGAGTTGGCAAGGGAGATCCAGCGCCGTTTGAGGTCTGATCTCCCTTCTAGATTATGCCCGGGCGTTCAAATTAAAGGCGTACGCCCGGCTATTTCCCGCAGCTTCCATTTGCTCAGCACTCACCGAGCGCCGCATGGTGTCGTAACGGTGTACCAGATCCTGCAGGCCATTGAACTGCTGGTTCTCGCTGATCAATGTGTCCAGTAACGGGTTGTTCACGCCGTAGGCCTGGTTCAACTTGAGCGCATTATCCATGAAATGCAGGGTCGGCTCGGTGACGCTCAGGCGATTGAACGCTTCCTTGAAGTTCTTGTTCACGTTCAGGTCTTTTTCAATCTGGGCACGGGTGTTGTCCGCAATTTTTCCCTCTACCACAACGCTGCCGTTTTCGTTTTTGCTCACGTTCAATGCAGTTGCGGGGTGTAAATTGTATTCGGCAAGTTTGTGCCGCAGTGTCTCGCGAATGAAGGCAAGATCCTGCCCCACCGTTTGCTTGTAGTTTGCCATTGCCAGCCGCCGCGCTTTCAGACGTGAGAGATCAGCCTCGCTGCTGTCAGAGGGCGTGAAACGGTCATCGCCAGATGTCGGTTCGGCTTCTACAGCTTTGGGCTGGGCCTTGCCAGTCGCGGCTTCCGGAGCTGTTGAGGGCGTCTGGCGCTTTTCCATGGCCTGCTGGAACTGGGTGCTTGCCCGGATCAGAGAGGTCAGTAGGGACATGGATGGGATTCCTCCTTCGGTGAACCGTAATGCGGTTTCCGAACAGTCTGCGTTGGACATAACGGATACTCGTTATCTAGCTCTGCAGCTTTCAGGCCAACTCCATCAAGTCCCTGCCTGAGGGCTCCCCTCTCTTGTTATGCAAATGACCTTTCCCGGATCTGATCTGGGTCAGGAAATAATTGACGCATATCTATAAAGTTTGGCGACAGTTAGTTGTCGCCATAAAACGTCAAAACAACTCTCAGGCCGCGCGGCCTTGGTGTCGGATTATCATGAAAAAACATTACTCCATCCGCTTCCTGCTACTTGCGGCCCTGGCGGCTGCCTTCTCGCTGATTCTCGTGTTTACCGTGCTCTACAGCGCCGACTCCCAGCGTGATCATCTCGAAGAGTTCAGCCACAAATATGTGGATGGGCTGGCGAAATCTTACTTCGATGGGCTGAACACCATGATGGTCACCGGCACCATCGGTAATCGGGATGTGCTACGGCAAAAGGTGATGGCATCCGAAGATGTGCTGGATGTGCGCGTGATTCGCAGTGATCATTTGAACCGCACCTTCGGGGCTGGCAATGCATCGGAGCAGATAAGAGAGCCTCTGGATGAGAAAGCGCTGGCGGGCGAGAGGGTGGAAGCCTATTCCAGCAATGAGGAGGGTCGCGTCTACACGCTGATCGAGCCGGTGATCGCTATGGAAAACTACCAGGGTGTGAACTGCCTGGGCTGTCACCAGGCCAAGGAGGGTGATGTTCTCGGTGCCATTCGGGTGGATTATTCCCTGGCGGACAGCGACGCCCGGTTGCAGCAACAACTTCTGACCAGTGGCGGCATCCAGGTGGCCATTTTTGCTGCAGTGTTCTTCATGACCGCAGCCGCCTTGAGCCGACTGGTGTTTTCCCGCCTTCGGCGACTCCACGACCGTATGGATGAGATTTCCAGCAATTCGGATCTGACCATTGAGCTTGAGGTTACCCGCAACGACGAAATCGGTTCCGTTTCCCGCGCCTTTAACCGGATGATGGCCAAGATCCGCGAGAGCATGAATACAGTAATGGACAACGCCGAACAGGTTGAGCAGGCGGCCAGAAGTATTGCTGGCAAGGCGGACACCACTGAGCGGGAAGTGCTCGCCCAACGTGACAACACCGATCAGGTGGCCAGCGCCACGACAGAGATGGCCGCGTCAGCGGTTCAGGTCCGGGAAAACGCCATCCACACGACTCGCAAATCCGCAGATACCGCGGAATCCGCCAGCAAGGGGGAAAGCCTTGCCCGCAATGCGGTTGAAGGAATTGAGGCATTGAACAGCGAGGTCCAGAGTGGCGCGCAGCGCATTGAGCAACTGGATCAACGGACAAGCCAGATGTCAGATATGCTGGAGGTGATTTCCAATATTGCCGACCAAACCAACCTGCTGGCGCTCAATGCCGCCATTGAGGCGGCGCGGGCCGGCGAGCAGGGGCGAGGTTTTTCGGTGGTGGCCGATGAGGTACGGGCGCTGGCCTCAAGAACCCAGGATTCAACGGAGGAAATCCGAAACACCATCAATGGACTCAAGGGCGAGGTCGTCGATTGTGTGGCCACCATGCGCCATGCCTCGGAAATGGCAGAGCTGCAGGTTTCAGCGATTCTGACCGTGGAGTCGGAGTTACAGACGATTGCCGCTGCCGTGCGCGAGATTACCGATCTCAATCAGGAAATGGAGAGCGCCGCCAACGAGCAGAGCGATGTCTCCGAGTCCATCAATCACAACGTGATTGAAATCAGCCGCTCAGCAGAGCAGACCTCCGGGGATGCCAAGGAGACGGCGAGGATCGCCGGTGACCTGCTGGCCATGGCGGAGAATTTGAGGAAGACCATCGAACAGTTCCGGCTGAATCAGGAGGGCCGTAAATAAAAAAGCGACCCGGGGCTGAAGAAAGGCTCAGCCCCGATGGTCGGAGACGAAAGGGTTGGTGGCTCGTTCCTGGCCAAATGTGGACATCGGACCGTGTCCGGGAATGAACGCAACCTCATCTCCGAGCGGGAACAGTTGTTCTTTGATTGAGCGGATCAGTGTTGCGTGGTCCCCCTTGGGAAAATCCGTGCGCCCGACGGAGCCATGGAACAGCACGTCACCGACCAGCGCCAGACCTGAGCCCCTGTGGTAGAAAACCACATGGCCAGGCGTGTGGCCCGGGCAATGAAGCACCTCCAGAGTCTGATCGCCCACAGTCACCTGCTCCCCATCTTCAAGCCAGCGATCCGGGGTGAATACTTCCGGTGCCGGAAACCCGAACATCTGTGCCTGCTGAGGCAGGCCGACAATCCAGAAATTGTCTTCCTTCTGCGGCCCCTCAATGGGAATACCCAGCGTTTTCGACAGCTCCGCGGTTCCGCCGGCATGGTCAATATGGGCATGTGTTAGCAGAATTTTCTCGACCTTCACACCTTCCTCATCCACGGCGGCGCGGATCTTTTCGAGATCTCCACCCGGGTCCACGACGGCCGCCCGGCGCGTCTTCTCGCACCAGATCAATGAGCAGTTCTGTTGGAAAGGTGTAACCGGGATGATTCTGTACTTCAGTGACATAGGTTTTCTCTAAAACAGGGGGATAGCTTCTTCGAATAGCTTACCACGCCAGCCAGATAACGTGGCGGGCACCCTTGCCCGGCCGCAGAGCCCTCACTGTGACCGCTTCAACAGAAAATCCGGCCCGGCGTAGCCTCTCGGTGAAGGCATGCTCCTGGCCGGCTGACCAGTAGGCGAGTATGCCGTCATGACGCAGGGCTTTCTGGGCGGCCGCAATGCCTTCCGGTGAGTAGATCCAGTCGTTTTCTTTGCGGGTCAGTCCTTCCGGACCGTTGTCGACATCGAGGAGGATGGCGTCCCACTCGCTGTCTGAATTTCTCAGTAATTCCGCCACATCGCCGATGTGTACCGGGGCTCTCGGATCATTCAGCGGGTTGCCCGCTGCAGAGCCTAGCGGCCCTCGATTCCAGGCTTCTACTTCGGGAACCAGCTCGGCAACCGTTACCTGCGCATTGTTTCCAAGGGCGGACAATGCTGCGGCCAGCGTGAACCCCATGCCCAGGCCGCCAATCAGCACTCGCGGAGCAGGTTGATCGGCAATGCGTTCGCACGCCAGGGTGGCCAGGGCATCCTCCGAGCCGTGGATGCGGCTGTTCATCAATTCGCCTGTGTTGCCAGCGATCTTGATAGAGAATTCTTCATTACGCTGCAACAGACGCAATTGCGTCCCTTTGCCTGGGATGGTCGCAGTGCCGATTTCGGTGAAGCGTGCCATTTGCGGTACCGGGGTGAAATATTGGCGGGCAGTGTAACCCGCTTCATATCCGGTGAATACAATGGGCTGGGTTCGAAATCGGAAACAAGCCTTTCGTCTGGCTTGTCTTTACCTCTATATTTGAAAAACTAACAAATGAAAGTCTCTGAGAAGGGCATCACGCATGGAGTTTTCCAGTCACTTCAAAGGCCTCGAACAGGACATCAAGGACCTCGTCATATCAAGCTTCACTGACTCGGAAGGCTCTGACGAAGGAGAGCTTATCGGTGAACTCGTCCTTAACCTGCTCAGCGATACAGCACCTGATGACATCCAGGTTTTTCTTGCCAGAGCAGGGGATGAGCTGGTTGGGGCGGCTGTTTTTACCCGGCTGACTTATCCAGATGATCACAGAGTGGTCTTTTTGCTATCGCCGATGGCGGTGGCCACCCGGTGGCAAGGCAAGGCTGTCGGTCAGCGCCTATTGACCCATGCCCTGGATTCACTCCGTGAAGAGGGCGTTGATGTGGCGATCACCTACGGCGATCCGGCGTTTTACGGCAAGGTCGGATTCAAACCTCTCTCCCAATCAATCGCCCGGCCACCTCTGCCATTGAGTCAGCCCGAGGGTTGGATCGGGCAGTCGCTCACAAAAGAGCCCCTGGCAGCACTGAGCGGGACATCAATTTGCGTGGCGGCGTTGAACGATCCGTCTTTCTGGTAGTGAGTTATTTGGTTTTCGATTCAACAGGACGGGATGGCAGGTTCTGATTCAGGTGAAGTGGTACCCCCGGCAGGACTCGAACCTGCTACCTTCCCCTTAGGAGGGGGACGCTCTATCCAGATGAGCTACGGGGGCATTATCGCGAGAAGGGCGCTATGATAGCGGGCTAAGCCAAGAGGCTCAAGGTGCGACCCGGTTTCGGTGATTGTCACGGAGTTTGTTTTGCCAGACCCTTTCTCGTTAAGTGTGATTGTTCCTGTATGGATGGAGGCGGCGGGTGTTACGGAAACACTGCGCGCCCTGCAAACGATTCGTGCACGGGGGCATGAGGTGGTTGTCGTTGATGGTGGCAGCACCGATCGAACCGTTGAGCTGGCCCGGCCGCTTTGCGACAGGGTGGTTGCCGCAAAGAAGGGACGGGCGCTTCAGATGAACGCCGGGGCAGCGGCGGCAAAAGGCGATCTTCTGTTGTTTCTGCACGCGGATACGCGCCTGCCGAACAACACTCTTGAGCACCTAGCACGTTTCGTCCAGTCGCGCCGCGCCTGGGGACGGTTCGATGTGCGGCTAAGCGGTGAGCGGCCGCTGTTCCGGGTTATTGCCTGGTTCATGAATCAGCGCTCCCGCCTGACGGGCATCTGCACGGGCGATCAGGCCATGTTTGTACGAGGGGATACTTTCGAGGCGCTGGACGGTTTTCAGCCTATGCCGCTGATGGAAGATGTGGAATTTTCCCGTCGTCTTTGCCTGGTGTCCCGTCCCTTCTGTATAAACGAACCTGTCGTTACCGATAGCCGCCGTTGGCAGAAACACGGTGCCTGGCGAACGATTCTTCTTATGTGGCAACTGCGCTGGCGTTACTGGCGTGGTGAATCGCCAGAGTCTCTGGCCCAAATCTATCGATCGGATGTGCGCAATGCCCCAAAGTAACTTTCCGTCGGCGGTCTTTCTGCAGTTTGCCAAATGGCCGGAGGCTGGCCGGGTAAAAACCCGTTTGATGCCGGAGTTAGGCGCTGTGGGCGCACTTGATGCCCACATCCGACTTACGCTGGCGGTGCTGGATAACCTGTGTGCGACCGGCTACCCGGTAGAGTTCTGGTGGGACCGACCGGCTGATGATCGGCCCGGCGAGGCCGAATCGATTGTTGAAGAACTGGAAGGTGCAGGTCTGCATCAGGGCGTCCAGCAGGGCAGGACGCTCGGGGAGCGTATGCACCGCGCCCTCAGTCAGTCACTTGGGGATTACGAGCGGGCCCTGATTGTTGGCAGTGATTGCCCGTCGGTGGACCCGGATTATGCCCGAAAGGCGGTTGCCTGTTTGGCGGATTATGACGTTGTGCTCGGACCGTCAGACGATGGCGGCTATGTGCTGATTGGGGCCTCCAGAGTGGCGGAGGGAATGCTCGACGACATTGCCTGGGGGACGCCCGAAGTTCTGACTCAAACCTGTGATCGACTGGAAGAGTCGGGGCTCAGCTATTGTTTGCTCGAGCCCCGCTGGGATGTTGACGAGCCCGAGGACTGGGCTCGTTTTCTGCGTACCTGCTAATGTTTTCAGCTGGCGGGTACCGGTGGCAGTTCCGTTAGCCTGCCCAAAGCCCGACTCGCCTCAAGGCCGTCTCCGCCGGTCACAACCTGCAGGCTCTGGTCTCGCTCCAGAACCGACTTCCGGAACGTTTCAAGCAGTGCCGCTTTACTCACGCCTCGCACCGCGTCGGCCAGTTGCTCACGGGAATCAAAGCTTTCCATGTCTCGATCAATCTCGCGCCAGTAGCGGCTGGAGATCTCGCCAAGTTGCCGGTCTTTCTCCAGCAGTTTGCTGATGACGGCCTGCTTTTCGCGTTCCAGACGCTCCGCTGTCAATGCTGACAAGGTCTCCTCGAAGCTGTTGGAAAACTCCTGAACGGCCTGGTCGATCTCTGCGCGCGTTGCCGACGGCGATTGCACTACAAACCCGAGGGCAGGCGTCTCCAGCATTTCGAAAGGCGTCGCGTATACGATATAGCCCAACTGGCGGTTGGTTCTTATTTCCTCATAGAACGGGCTGCTGATGATCTGGGCCAGCAGGCGGAATCGGGCCCGTTCCTCGAAGCTGGTGTTGTCGCCCTGCATGTAGAGTGTATAGCCGGTGTCCGGGTGGTCTACCTCAATGGAAACCATCGTTTCAGTGTCTGGCAAATGACGTACCTGACTGCGGTCTACCTCGGTCAATTCACTGTTGCCAAGAACAATCGCGTCGATCTGCCGCGCCAGGTTCAGGGCCGAGGCTTCCGTGAGGTTTCCATGGGCCAGCATGACCGGGTCCACCTGTGAGAGCAGGGCCTCCGAGAAGGAATTCAGTTCATCGAAGCTCACTTCCCGGGCAGCCTTGAGCTTGGCGTCAGTCGGCCAGGCACCCTCGATAAGGGACGTCTGTACGAACTCCGAGGTCTGTTCCACCGGGCGGTCCTTGGCCTTGTTCTGAAGGCCGTCAATCAGCTGTTGCCGGGCGATTTCAAAACGCTGCTCCGTTAGCTCTGGTGCAGCCACCTGAAGCAGTATCCGGTTCATCAGGGTATGGAGTTTATCGTTGTAACCGCCGACACGAACCGTGATACCCCTCAGATGAGGGTAAACGCTGTAATCCAGGCCCGCGAGGCTGGCAGAGTAAGCCCAGGCATTCAGATTAGTATTGATGGTGTCTACCAGCAGCTGGGTCAGAACGTAGCTGCGGGCCGAAGCCCGGGTGGCTGGCGTTCGCAGACCCACGAACACATTGGCTTTCGGGGTATCAAACCGGGTGTCCCGGGCAAACCAGACATCCATTCCTTCAAGTGCGCCGAGTCTTGTCGGCTGGTCCATCGTGCTTCCCGATACCATCGCCAGATCTTCCGGTACGAAGGGGTTTTCAGGGGGTAAACGCAGCTGGGCCGAGAGCTCTGGGAGGCTCCGAGCCGTGAGCGTTTCCGGGTTCAGGGCTTCCCGAGTCCAGGCAGCGTTGTACCAGTCGGTGCGATTCGGATTCTCCAGTTCAGGTTCTGGTGCCAGAACGAAGGCAAGCAGGTTTTCCGGTGTCAGTCTGTCCAGAATGTCGCGATACTGCTCCGGTGCAAAGCGCTCAACCAGCCAGGGAGCCCGCAGTACGTCTTCCGGCGGATAGTCCTGCAGGTAGCGAGAGAGACGCATCGCCTCATGCAGGGGGTTACCCTGCTCGCGGAACTGGAAGTCTATTCGTGCCAGGTTCTGCATCTCGAGGAAGCGCTGCTCGCTGATTCCTTTCTGGCGAACCTTTTCAATGTACTCGAACACCAACGGCAAAATGTCCTCATGGCGAGCTAGCCCCTCGGGTGTCAGGGAGATGCTGATCTCGAGGGTGGCGTTTTCACCGGTATCCATGCCCAGACCTGCGGAGAGGCTCTCGGCCAGACCGGCCTTTTTAAGCGCATCGAAAAGACTGCCTGGGCCCTCATGGCCAAGCAGGTTGGCCACGTAGCTGACGGGCTTAGTGCGGTAGTTTTCTTCCTGGGATGGAATCGGGAAGGTAAGCGACAGGCTGCGAACATCCTTGAGCGCTTCTGCTGTTACCTTGGCCGGGAGGTCCTCCGCCCGGTAAAGGCTGGCCACATGGCGTTTGGTTTCGAGGTTTCGGTTTTCGATGGCATCGAACCGGCCTCGCACCATGGATTCCAGTTCGTCCAGGGTTTGCGGCCCGTAAACCGCCAGGCTCATGATGTTCGAGGAGTAGTGCTGCTTCCAGAACTCGATCAGGTCAGGCCGGAGCGGGTTGTCTTCGGTGTTCTCCAGGGTGCTGAGGTTGCCCACCGCAAACTGGCTGAAGGCGTGGTCGGGATTACTGGCGGCTTTTTTTACGGAATAGAATCGGCGCCCATCGTCTTTTTGTTTGGCGCTGAATTCCGAGTGCACGGCGTTGCGTTCACGGTCCACCAGTTCGGCGGTAAACAGGGGTGCGGAAAACTGCTGCGCGAATCGGTCCAGGGCCGGTTCCAGAAATTCGGCCTGAACATCGAAGAAATAATTCGTGTCCTGGAATGCAGTGAAGGCATTGTGCTGGCCGCCATGGCTCTTGATGAACTGCTGGTATTCCCCTGGATCCGGATATTTCTCGGTTCCAAGGAACAGCATGTGCTCCAGGAAGTGGGAGAGTCCTTCCCGATCCGCCGGATCATCGCCACTACCGACGGCAACGTTCATCGAGGCAGCCGCTTTGTCGGCATCCTGATCCGAAACCAGAATCACCTTCAGGGCATTATCCAGTTCGATGAACCGGTACTGGTTATCGTCATTGGGGCTCTTCTCCGGAATCTGGGCTGCAAAAGCAAGGGTGCTGAACAGCACAAGTGTCAGCAGGGAAAACAGGCGTGATATCGGGTTCTGCATTGAGTTCTTCCTGACGGTGCGTGTGTTCATAGGTTCTCTGTGATTCGGAGAAGAGTTTCGTGTATCAGTGCATCGGCGCGCTGCGTGTGCTCTCTGGTTGCTGGTCCAATGTTTTACGAGCGAGATCCGCGGCTTTCTCACCGTCCAGCTGGCCAGAGGCGATACGCTCCAGAACCGTAGCCATGATGGCGACGGACTGTCGGTAATCGGCAAACTCGGCCTGGAAGGCATGATCAATGGCCTCGTAGACCGCCTGGATTTTCTCCTCGCGGGAACCTGCGTTTTCGGCGGTGTCGTTTATGGCCCTCAAACAGGCTCGGGCAATGGAAATGTATCGTTCTGCGTTGGGATTGTCTTTCTGCATGATTGGTGGTTCCGAAGATCGGTTTTCCTGTGAAAAGAAGAGATGCCAGAAGGCGCGATAAGTTCCCGATTATGTCATTGCTGGCGGGCGCTTTCATTGCTTTGCGGTAATCCGGAAATTGGGCATGCATGGGCCAATTCCTGTGCTAGTCTCAAAAGCATTGTGTCGGCGAACCGGACAGGCCCGTTGAGCGTGCGGGAGAAAATTTTTAGAGTAATAGCTCTATGCAAAACAAAGGCTTACAGAGTAAAAACTCTAAAAAAGTTCGATACATGAAGGTTGCAATTAAGTACAATGCCGGCGTTTCCGGAAAACTCTAAGACTTTAGTCGTATGAGCGCCGGCATGGATAGACAACAACAGAGCAACAGGCAGGGTGGAAGATCGATGAATTATTTCCTGACGGGTGGCACCGGATTTATTGGCCGTTTCCTCGTGGAGAAGCTTCTGGCACGTGGGGGTACTGTCCACGTTCTGGTGCGTGAACAATCCCAGGACAAGTTGGACAAATTGCGCGAGCGGTGGGGTGCGGATGAAACCCAGGTGAAGGCTGTCATAGGCGACCTGACCAGCAAAAATCTGGGTATTGACGCCAAGACACTGAAAGCCCTGAAAGGGAAAATCGACCACTTCTTTCACCTCGCCGCCGTGTACGACATGGGGGCCGACGAAGAAGCTCAGCAGGCGACCAACATCGAGGGCACTCGGGCTGCGGTGAGTGCTGCCGAGGCAATGGGCGCCAAACACTTCCATCACGTGTCTTCCATCGCGGCTGCCGGGCTGTTCAAGGGGATTTTCCGCGAAGACATGTTCGAGGAAGCCGAGAAGCTGGACCATCCTTACCTGCGCACCAAGCACGAATCTGAAAAGGTGGTTCGGGAGGAATGTAAGGTTCCCTTCCGCATTTACCGCCCGGGCATGGTAATTGGTCATTCTTCCACCGGCGAAATGGACAAGGTGGATGGCCCCTACTACTTCTTCAAGATGATTCAGAAAATTCGCCATGCGCTACCCCAGTGGGTGCCGACCATTGGTGTCGAAGGCGGGCGTCTGAACATTGTGCCGGTGGATTTCGTAGTTAACGCCATGGACCACATTGCCCACCTTGAGGGTGAAGACGGCAAGTGCTTCCACCTGGTGGACAGTGATCCGTACAAGGTTGGCGAAATCCTCAATATCTTTAGTGAGGCAGGGCACGCACCCAAGATGGGGATGCGGATTGATTCCAGAATGTTCGGCTTTATTCCGCCGTTCATTCGCCAGAGTCTGAAGAATCTTCCGCCCGTGAAGCGGCTGACCTCGGCAATCCTCGACGACATGGGCATTCCGCCCTCCGTGATGTCATTCATCAATTACCCGACCCGGTTCGACGCCCGTGAAACCGAGCGCGTTTTGAAAGGCACCGGTATTGAAGTGCCCCGGCTGCCGGACTACGCGCCGGTGATCTGGGACTACTGGGAGCGCAATCTGGACCCGGACCTGTTCAAGGACCGCACGCTCAAGGGCACGGTTGAAGGTCGCGTGTGCGTAGTGACAGGTGCAACGTCCGGTATCGGTCTGGCCACGGCGCAAAAACTGGCAGACGCTGGCGCCATCCTGGTGATCGGCGCCCGGAAACTGGAGCGTCTGAAGGAAGTGACCGCGGAGCTGGAGTCTCGCGGAGCGAGCGTGCACGCCTATCCGTGCGATTTCTCCGACATGGACGCGTGCGATGAGTTTGTGAAGACCGTTCTGGATAACCACGGCCACGTGGATGTGCTGGTCAACAATGCCGGGCGTTCCATTCGCCGGTCACTGGACCTGTCGTTCGATCGATTCCACGATTTCGAGCGCACCATGCAGCTGAACTACTTCGGTTCCGTGCGCCTGATCATGGGCTTTGCGCCGAAGATGCTGGAGAACCGCCGAGGGCACGTAGTGAACATCTCGTCTATCGGGGTGTTGACCAACGCGCCCCGATTCTCGGCCTATGTGGCGTCCAAGTCTGCCCTGGATGCATTCAGCCGTTGTGCTGCTGCGGAGTGGTCAGATCGCAACGTGACCTTCACCACCATCAACATGCCGTTGGTGAAGACCCCGATGATTGCGCCGACCAAAATCTACGATTCGGTGCCTACCCTGACGCCGGACGAGGCCGCAGGCATGGTCGCTGACGCGATTGTTTATCGACCGAAACGCATCGCGACTCGTCTCGGGATTTTTGCCCAGGTGCTGCATGCCCTGGCACCCAAGATGGGCGAGATTGTCATGAACACCGGTTACCGGATGTTCCCGGATTCACCTGCCGCCGCCGGCAGTCGATCCGGCGAGAAGCCGAAGGTGTCCACAGAGCAGGTGGCTTTCGCCGCCATCATGCGGGGCATCTACTGGTAACGTGGTAGCGCCTGAATCGAGTGGGAGGGGAGTTACTTCCCCTCCCATTTCAATTGGTTAAACAAGATTCGCCTCTTTTTTGAGTTGTTCTGGGCTAAAGAAAACCTGCCGATAGCCGATGGTTAACATAAGAACAATATAAAAGAAGGGCTATTGATGACTCTCAAGAAACGTCTTTTGCTGACCTTGCTGCTGGTTGGCCTGCTTCCCGTCATTGCCATCTCGTTTTTTAACGCCGAAATTGCCCGACAGAGCCTGACGGAACAGGCGTTGCAACAACTCTCTATTGCGGCTACCAACAAGCAGCATAGTGTTGAAGATTATCTCAGCACTATTGCCCGGCAGTTGAAAGCCATGGCCAATAATCGCGGGACCCGAACGGCGGCCCAGGGGTTTGGTTTGGCATTTCAGAATTACGAAAAACTGGTACAAGAGGAGCAGTCGACCTTACGGGAAAACGTCGAGGCTTATTATCAGCAGAATTTCTTGCCACCCTTACAGCAAAATGGTGGTGCTAAGGGACGTTCAGCCTCGGATTTCGTTGCATCCCTCAGCAAAAACAGCCTGGCTCTGCAGATGGGTTACATCGTGGACAACCCGAATCCTGTGGGGCAGAAAGACGAATTGGTATCGGCCGACGTCCATATCGCGCAGTTTTATAACACCCTTCACAAACAGTGGCACACCTCCTTCAAGGAGTTTCAGGAGGCGTTCGGCTACTACGATATTTATCTCATTGATGCCGATACAGGCCATGTTATCTATTCCGTAGCCAAAGAGGTTGATTTTGCTACCTCCCTGAAAGACGGTCCCTACGCGGATTCCGGCCTTGCGGCAGCTTATCGTCAGGCGCTGTCTGACGGACAGTATACTGCTCCGACTTTTGTTGATTTTACTCGGTATGTACCGTCCTACGGTGCGCCCGCCGGATTTGTGGCAACCCCCATATATTCCGAAAAGGATGAGCGGCTGGCCGTGCTGGCCTTCCAGTTCCCCATCGACAGCCTGAACAACATCATGATGGAGCGAGATGGCATGGGCGAAACCGGGGATGCCTATCTGGTGGGCCCGGATAACCTGATGCGGTCAGACTCATACCTGGATCCGGAAAACCGCAGCGTTGTCGCTTCCTTTGCCGACGCGGAGAATGGGCGCATAAGTTCGACATCGGTGGATGAAGCTCTGGCTGGGAATTCCGGTGAAGGCGTGGTTACGTCCTACCGGGGCGAACCAGTGTTTTCCGCCCACAGGCCAGTTGCTGTAGGCGGGTTGAACTGGGCGCTGGTGGCGGAGATCAGCGAAGACGAGGCCTTGGCGCCCGTGCGTGAAATGTGGACGCTGGCCGCGATAGCCATTGCTATTGTGATCCTGGCTGTAGTGGCCGTGGCGGTCTGGACCGCAGTGCGGATCATGAAACCCCTCGGCAGAGACCCGGCCGAATTGCAGGCACTGGCGGAGCAGGTGGCTGCGGGTAATCTGGTCATCGATTCGTCCGAAAGTGACAGGGCAACGGGTGTTTACGGCTCCATGCTCAAAATGGTGTCGGACCTGAAAGAAGTGATCTTCAGGGTCGAGGAGGCTTCCCAGCGCCAGGCCAGTGCATCTGAACAATTGTCGGGTACTTCCTCACATACTCTGGAGAGTGTGAATCAGCAGGCAGAGCAGACTGAGCAGGTGGCGTCGGCCATTGAGGAAATGTCCTCCGCCATCAACGAAGTGTCCCAGAACACCGCGGAATCGTCAGCCAGCGCCAAGCGCACTCATGAGGCGGTCAGCCGCAGCGCAGCCGAGGTGGAATCCTCCGCTGAGGACACCCGTGCTATGGCCAGGGAACTGGAGGAAGCTGAGGCCGGCATAGAGGACTTGCGAAAGAATATGGAATCCATCACCAGGGTTCTGGATTCGATAAAGTCCATCGCCGACCAGACCAATTTGTTGGCTCTGAATGCCGCTATTGAAGCGGCCCGGGCCGGTGAACAGGGCCGGGGCTTCGCGGTGGTTGCGGATGAGGTGCGCAGCCTGGCCCAGAATAGCCAGAAGGCGACCGAGGAGATCAGTAGTTCCATCGAAACTCTGGTGAATTCGTCGGAGCGTGCTTCACAGGTGGTTACCCGCTGCAGCGTCCAGGCCAGCGGTATTTCCGAGCGGACAGGAGCCGTTGTATTACAGCTTCGCGAGGCAGTGGAGGAGGTCACCCGGATGTCCGGTATGGCGGAGCAGATTGCGACTGCATCCGAAGAGCAATCAGCCACAGCCGAAGAAGTAACGCGCAACGTATCTACAATTGCAGAAAAGTCCGTTGAGACCAAACAGGCCATGGCCCAGATATCAGAAGCCAGTGGTGACCTGGCCGAGTTGTCTCATCAGCTCAAGGATTCGCTGTCCCGGTTTAAAGTCAGCTGAGTACCAGAAGGCGTTGAAATCTTAGGCCATGCTCGGCACACAAATAAAAACCCGCTACGGCGGGTTTTTTTAATGGCGGTTACTCGGTCTCTTCGGGGATCACAGGAGGTGGAAAGCCGCCCAGCTCTTTCCATCGATTCACAATGCCGCAGAACAGGTCCGCAGTCTTTTCCGCATCATAGGCTGCGGAGTGGGCTTCCTTATTGCTGAACGGAATGCCCGCGATCTTACAAGCCTGGGCCAGAACCGTATGGCCGTACGCCAGGCCGGCCAGAGTGGCGGTATCGAAAGTGGAAAAGGGATGAAATGGATTGCGCCGGATATCTGCTCGCAGTGCGGCCGCAAAGATGAAATTGTGGTCAAAAGTGGCGTTATGTCCCACCAGAACGGCCCGCTTGCAGTCGTGGTTTTTCACTGCCTTGCGAATCGGGCTGAAGATTTCACTGAGACCTTCCCGCTCGGGAACCGCTTCACGCTCTGGATTCCACGGATCGATGCCGGTGAAATCCAGGGCGGATTGCTCCAGATTGGCGCCTTCAAAGGGATCAATCTGTTGTACGTGGGTCTCCGCTCGCCGCACCCAGCCGTCGTCGTCCATGGTCAGTATTACCGCCGCCACCTCCAGCAGGGCATCCCGCTCGGGATTGAATCCTGCGGTTTCCACGTCGACGACAACGGGTAGAAATCCGCGGAAGCGGAGGGACATGGGATGCGGTGGTTTGTTTTCGTCAGTCACTCAAGCTCCGGTCTTGGCCGTGTGTGAGAAGGAATAGATCAGGTTTACGCCAGTCGCCAGTGAACGGTTTCACCGGCCTTCAGGGGCACGATGGTTCCGTCAGCCAATGGCAGCTCCGCCGGCATGGTCCAGGGTTTGCGAACCAGGGTAATGGTATCGGTGTTGCGCGGCAGGCCGTAGAAGTCAGGGCCGTTGAAGCTGGCGAATGCCTCAAGCTTGTCCAGAATGCCAAGCTCTTCAAAAATATCCGCATACAGGCCGATGGCGCCATAGGCTGAGTAACAGCCGGCACAGCCGCAGGCAGCCTCCTTGCGATCCTTGGCATGAGGAGCAGAATCCGTGCCCAGGAAAAAGCGTTTGTCGCCGCTGGCTACTGCGTCCCGCAACGCCTTCTGATGGCGGTTGCGCTTCAGAATTGGCAGGCAATAAAGGTGCGGTCGAATGCCGCCGACCAGCATATGGTTGCGGTTATACATCAAATGCTGGGGCGTCAGCGTCGCGGCAAGGTTGTCGCCGGTATGCTGCTGGACAAACTCGGCGGAATCGGCCGTCGTAATATGTTCCAGCACAACCTTGAGATTCGGGAAAGCCTCCAGGGTGGGGGCCAGGACCCGCTCGAGAAACACCTTTTCACGGTCAAAGATATCGATATCGGCGTCGGTTACTTCACCATGAACCAGAAGAAGCATGCCGCAGTCTGCCATTGCTTCCAGCACGGGATAGATGTTCCGTATATCCTTCACTCCGGAGTCGGAGTTCGTTGTCGCGCCCGCCGGGTAAAGCTTGGCGGCCACAACACCGGCGGCTTTGGCCTCGCGGATGGTTTCCGGTGTCATGCTCTCGGTCAGGTACAGGGTCATCAACGGCTCGAAGGCGGTGCCTTTGGCAGCCGCGAGAATCCGCTCCCGATAGGCTGCGGCATCAGCGGCGGTTGTGACCGGTGGCACCAGGTTAGGCATGATGATGGCGCGGCCGAAGCAGGCCGCTGTGGCCGGTACCACGTCGCTAAGAATGTCACCATCCCGAACGTGAAGGTGCCAGTCGTCGGGCCGGGTAAGAGTAAGCTTTTCTGTCATGGCAGTTGTCCGCAATACCTTATGCGAGGCGTGCTGTGGGGCCCTGGAGGATAGAGCCCCGAAAAATTTGGCGAATTATACCAGAAGGCGCGGGTGATTGTTTTCCGCCCGGAGCTAAAGAAAGGCAGACGCGGGCCGTTAAGCAATCAGAATCTGTTAACTACCGGACACTGATGGCACGTACTATGGGATTCCGCCTCGGAAAACGTCTCAATACACTGCTGGCTTGCAGTCTTCCTGTGCTGCTTTTGCCGGCTGCCGGGCAGGCTGCCAGCTATGGTGCCGGTATCGAGAATAGCCAGTGGTATCTTGCCGAATCGGTATTCGAGTGTCGCCTGGTGCACGAGGTTCCCGGTTACGGTCGGGCCGTGTTCAATCATCGCGCGGGTGAAAGTCTGAGCTTTTTCCTGGAGTCTGATTCGACACCAATGCGACCAGGGCGGGGGAGTCTCGTGGTGGAGGCACCGGCCTGGCGTCCGGGTGTGGCGCCGAAGCCCCTGGGCACGGTCAATGTGTCGGATGATCGCCGCCAGGTCTCCCTGGATACACGCCAGGCCTTTGTTGTTGCCCACGGCCTGCTGGAGGGTATGCGCCCCACGGTTACCCGGGAATCCTGGTTTGATGGTCGTCCGGTGCGGGTGCAGGTGTCCAATATCAATTTTGCTGGTGAATATGTAGTTGCCCCCGCTAAACCGGACACCACCTCATTCGTTTGATGCCAGTTCCGCCCGGTACTCCCAGGGCGATTTCATTTTCAGCCCCTTGTGCGGGTGGCTGCGGTTATAGTCTTCGACCCATTCCGGCAACCTGGCCATCACCGTGGCGGCATCAGGGAGATCGTTCAAGTACACATAGTCGCGCTTAAACGTCTTCACGAAGGCCTCAGCCATGCCGTTGCTCTGAGGGCTTCTCACCGGTGTGGTACACACGACAAAGCCCAGAGAGGACGCGAAGGCTCGCGTTTCTTTGGCAATGTAGCAACTGCCATTGTCCGTCAGCCATTCCAGCGGATGAGGCACTCGCTCTGACTGGCCGAACCGGTATTCCAAGCTTTCCAGCAGCAGGTCTTGAACCATCTCACCGGTGATGCCACCAGTAGTCGCTACATAGCGCATCAGCTCGCGATCACAGCAGTCCAGGCTGAAGGCTACGCGGACAACCTCCTTGTTCCAGCAGCGGATCTCAAAGCCATCTGAGCACCAACGAAGGTCCGGCTTCAACGTAATAACCTGGCCATTGTGGCAGCGCTCTTGAGGTCGCCCTGTATACCGGGGTAACAGCAGCCCATCCTGCTTCATCAGTCGGTACACGCGCTTGTGGTTTACTCGCTCATCGTTGGCTGCGAGCAACCGATTCAGTCGAGCCGTGATCCTTCGATAGCCATTGGCAGCACGGGCCTCGCACAGCTCACGGATAAACGGCAAATGCCGGTCATCGTCTTGTTTGCTGTATCTCGGGCTTCGGCCTTTCTGGCGACCATGAAGGCGATCCAGAAGATTGGAGCGCGATACCTTCAGCACTTCCGCAACCCGCTTCAGAGGGTATCGTCCGGTGGCAGCAACGGCATGCGCGAGATCAACTTTTTTGACTGAGCCACCTCCAGGGCTTCCCGGAGTATTTCAGCTTCCATCGTCTTGCGGCCCAACATCCGCTCCAGCTCCCGAACCTTCTTTTTCAGGGCTTTGACCTCGGATGCGCTTACAACCTCATCACCGGATTCAATCGCGGACATGCCACCGTCTTTCATCAGCTTCTTCCAACGGAACAACAGACTTGCTGATATACCATGACGCCGGGCTACAAGCGATACCGACATGCCTGGCTGCTCACACTCTGCAACCATGAATGCTTTCTCCTGCGCGGAATACCGGCGACGGCGCTGCACTCCGGTTATGACTTCGATTCTCTCCACCTTGGACACTCCTTTGCACTAGGTCTATGCCTAGGCCTTTGCTTCTACCAAGGTGTCCGGTTTAATTGGGGGCTACTACAGAATACCAGCGCTATCAGCGCTGCACGTCGAATCTCTTGCCGGTGAACTTCGATCAGATTCAGCGTTCAAGGGTGCCCTTTGCCAGTGGCAGCACTCAACTGTCTGACGCCGACAGGCAGTTGCTGGACAACATCGTGCGTTACGTGAATGCCGACACCACGGTTGAGAGAATTTTCGTGGATGGTCACAGTGACAGTATTGGCAGTCGTATCGACAACCGCGCGCTTTCCGAAGATCGTGCCAACGTGGTGGCCGACTACCTCAAGGCGAGCGGTATTGATGAAAACATGATTACCATTCGGGCACACGGTGACCAATACCCGGTATCCAACCGGCCGGCGGATAACCGCCGCACCAATATCCGCTTGCAGAGGGCAGGCGATCGCCCGGAGCTTCAGCAGGCCAACGGGTATGGCGGTGAGCCCCGGGGATAATCGCTTTCAGTAAACCGAGTTCAATACTTCCAGATGGGCGTTTACGCTTTCTGCCAGGGCCCTCAGGTGGTATCCGCCCTCCAGCGTTGAAATGATGCGGTCGTTGCTGTGCTCACGTGCAACAGACACGATCATTTCCGTCAACCAGCGGTAGTCGTCGGTATCCAGATTCAGTTCCGCCATCGGGTCAAGTCTATGGGCATCAAAACCCGCGGAAATCAGAATGAGTTGCGGTTTGAAGTCGTTCAGCCGCTTCAGCCAACCTGCCTCCACCTGTTTCCGATACTCCTCAGACGAACAGTTCGCTGCAATCGGAATGTTGACGATGTTGTCGGCCTGGCGGTGCACATGGGAGTGCGGGTAGAACGGGTGCTGGAAGCTGGAGCACATCAGGATTCGCTCGTCACCACCGACAATGTCCACGGTTCCGTTGCCCTGGTGCACATCGAAATCAATGATCGCGACCCGTTCAAGGTGATGGAAGGTGAGAGCGCGCATGGCGGCCAGGGCGACGTTATTGTAGAAGCAGAAGCCCATGGATTTCGCTCGCTCGGCATGATGGCCGGGCGGGCGCGCGCAAACAAAGGCGTTGGTTACCTGGCTACTCATAACCATATCCACGGCCTGGATGTTGGCGCCAGCGGCAAGGCGGGCTGCCCGCAAAGTGTCCGGCATCATGGCCGTATCCGGATCGGTAAACACGCGGCCCCTTGTGGGTTGCATCAGGTCGAGTTGATGCAGGTACTTTTCGGGATGCACCGTCAATAACTGGTCCCGGGTGATCTCTTCCGGCCTCACCCAGTCGAGCTTCTGATCAAGACCGGTATCAGCCAGGTAGCTGATGATCGCCGCCAGACGCTCAGGGCTTTCCGGATGTTCCGGCCCCATGTTGTGTTTCATGAAGTCATCGTGGGAAAAGAATGCCGTGGTCATACGTCTCGAACTGCCTTCGATGTGCTTATATTTTCTTCAAGCTTATCAGGGAAAACCGCCTGATGCCGTGTTTCTTTGGTCTTATAGGGACGATAGCCATTTCACATCGGGGAATCAGGGCCTAAGATAAGGGTTACACTCATAAGTAACCTGTTTTATTACATTTATTCGCCAACGGCCTGCCGGCCACTCACATAGGAGAGTCAGCTTGAGCACCCGGTATCTGGAGAGCCTTTTCAATCCCGCGTCCATTGCGGTGATCGGTGCGTCGGAGCGGGCAGACAATCTTGGCGGCATGGTATTGCGGAACCTGATGGGGGGCGGTTATCCGGGGCGCCTGCTGGTGGTCAACCAGAACGATTACGACAACGTGCACGGTGTACCCTGCGTCAAGAAAGTCTCCAAAATGGACTTTTCCCCGGATCTGGCCATCATCTGCACGCCGCCGGATACCGTGGCCAAGACCATCAAGCGGCTCGGGGAAGCCGGGGTGCGCACCGCCATTGTCATGACCGGTGGCATGTCCCGTACTCACAGTAAAACCGGTCAGCCTTTGATGTATTCCGTACGCGAGGCCGCCAGGGAAACCGGGATCCGGGTGCTCGGCCCCAACACGATTGGTTTGATGGTTCCGGCACGTAGCCTGAACGCCACCTATGCCCACATGGGCGCGATCCCGGGACGGGTTGCTTTCGTAGGCCAGTCCGGCACCATTGCCAGTTCGGTTATAGACTGGGCCTTTGCCCGGGGGGTGGGGTTTTCCTACTTCCTGACCCTCGGCGATGGCATGGATATCGATCACGACGATCTGATCGACTATCTGGCGCAGGACACCCAGACCCGCGCGATTCTTCTGCACATCGAGAACATCCCGAATGCCCGGCGGTTTATGTCTGCGGTGCGGGTAGCCTCCCGCACCAAGCCAGTGATCGCAGTAAAATCCGGGCGGGTACCGGAATCGGAGTGGTTTCCCCACGATCTGCCGGCCGGTTTGAAACGCAGCGATCCGATATACGATGCCATGCTCCAGCGGGCCGGTGTGCTTCGGGTGGACGGTCTTGGCCAGATGTTCGATGCGCTCGAGACGTTAACCCGGATGCGGCCATTGCGCCGGGAAAGCCTGGCGATCATGGCCAACGGGGTTGGCCCGGGGGTGTTGGCTGTGGACCGCCTGGCGGACCTGGGCGGCGAGCTGGCGGAGTTGTCGGATGCCAGTATCGAGGCCCTGGCCGAGCTGCTGCCACCTTACTGGACCCGCAAGAACCCGATCGATCTCAACTACGATGCTTCACCGGAGTTGTATGGGCAGGCGATCAAGATTCTTGCCAAGGATCCGGAAGTGGCAAACGTTCTGGTGATGTATGCGCCAAGTCTGACAGAGGACAGCCTCCAGATTGCTGACGCTGTGGTGCAGGCTTCCAAGGGCACCCGTCTGAACGTGTTCACCTGCTGGCTGGGCCAGAGTACGGTCATGGATGCGCGGGAAGAGTTTTACCGGGCCGGGCTGCCGTCGTTCTTCAATCCCGAAAAAGCCGTCATGGCGTTCATGCAGCACGTGCGTCATCAGCGTGTTCAGCGGCTGCTCACGGAAACACCCGAGTCCTTTACCGATCACTTTGCAGACCGAACCCACACCCGTCATGTGGTCAGCCGGGCATTGCGCTCGGGCCGGTATCATCTGTCGAACCGGGAAGCCCGGGATCTGGTGAGTGACTATGGCATTAGCACCATCGACACCATGTACTGCGACGATATGGAAGAGGTCCTCGAGGTTTTCGCAGTTGAGCGGCGCCCCATCGATATCACCATCATCCATGAGCAGGCCTGCCATCCTTTCCTCGACCTGAGTCCTACCCAGCGCCGATACAAGGGCACGGTTCAGAAGCTCAACAGCGAAGCGGCCATCATGGACTCCTGCCGCTACCTGATGGAGGAATACCAGAGCCACTTTCCGGGCAGTGGCTTCCTCGGCTTCGCTGTTCAGCGTTCCTATCAGCACGTGGGCGGGATTGAGTTCAGTGTTGGTATTACCCGGGATCCGTTATTTGGCCCCCTGGTGGTATGTGGCGCAGCGGGCGCCCAGATCAATGTGATGACCGACCGGCAGATTGCACTGCCGCCATTGAACATGGTGCTGGCCCGGGAGCTTCTGCGCCGGACTTATATGTACAAGCTGTTGAAAGAACACAGCCTGAAGCCGGAAGAGGATATCCGGGCGGTGTCCGAGACGCTGGTCACCCTCTCCCAGATCGTCATCGACATTCCCGAAATACAGGGTCTGGAGATTTCGCCGCTGCTGTTCAACGAGCAGGGGGCCGTGGCTGTGAATATCGCCATCAATCTGGCCGACAAGCCAGGCCGGCCGATTATCCAGCCATACCCGCGCGAACTCGAGGAGTGGATTGTACTGCCGAAGTCCGGGCGGCGGGTCATCATCCGGCCGGTACTGGCCGAAGATGAGCCCGCGCACCGGGCGTTTCATGAGCTACAGTCGCCAGAATCCATCCGCTACCGGTTCTTCCAGTACCGGAAGCATTTCTCCCGGGAGGACGTTGCCCAGATGGTGCAAATCGACTACGACCGGGAAATGGTCTTTATTGCCAACGCGCCGAGGGAAGACGGAGAAGGTGAGGAAACCCTGGGCACCGTGCGCACCTGGACTGACGCAGACAACCTGCAATGCGAGTTCGCGGTCATGGTGCACGATAAAATGAAGGGAGAGGGCCTGGGCGTCGCCCTGATGCAGAAGATGATCGATTACTGCCGTTCCCGGGGCACCATGGAAATGGTTGGCAACGTGTTGCCGGACAATCGCCCCATGTTGCAGCTTGCGGAACACCTGGGCTTCGAGATCAAGTTCAATATCGAAGAGGAGGTGATGGACCTGCGGCTGGTTCTGAACGAACCGGAAAAGGACTGGCAGAGAGAGCGCCTGGGCAAGAGCGCCCATTGAGCGGTAAGGGGAAAGACGGGGTCAGATTGATTATGCACCTGACCCCGGGGTATCAGCTTTATTCTTCGACAATCGCTGAACGGTCTTCACCACCCAAAGCTTCGAGAAGCCCCGGGATCAAGCGGGACAGCTCCAGGGTCATCAGCGTGAAGGCTGCATCAAACTTGGCAACGGCATCATCCACATCGACGTCGTCCAGTTGGTCCTGGAGTGTTTCGCCGAATTTCAGGCGACGGATGCCCAGCTCTTCATCCAGCACGAAGGAGACGTTGTCGTCCCAGGTCAGTGACAGCTTGGTCACCTGCATGCCCGCATCCAGATGGTTGCGGATTTCATCGGCTTTCAGGTCCAGGCCTTTGCAGCGCACCACACCACCATCTTCAGACGGATCTTTCAGCTCGCATTCACTGCCCAGAACCACCTTGCCAGGCAGATCGACGGATTCGTTCAGCCAGCCGGTGAAGGTAAAGGCAGGCGCCTGCTCCACGGCGGGCGGACGAACCGGCAGCGAGCCAAGGCTCTTGCGCAAGGTGGAGGCCAGATCTTCCGCCTGTTTGGCGGAGCCGGCATCCACTACCAGGACACCGTCCAGGGGCGCGAGGTAGGCGAAGCAGCGGCGATTTTTGGAGAAGGCCTGGGGCAGCATCTCCAGCATCACCTGTTCCTTGATTTCATCCTTTTCTTTGCGGCGGACCTTGCGGCCCTGCTCGAACTCGATAGCCTCCGCTTTCTCTTCCACGGCTTCCTTCACCACCGGGCCAGGAAGGATTTTCTCTTCTTTGCGCAGGGCAATCAGGTGATAGCCGTTAGCACTGTGAACCAGCTGTTCGCCATGCTTGCCCAGGGGTGGAACCCAGCCCTGGCGGCTGGTTTCCTGGGGGCCGCAGGGTTTGAAGGCGTCGGCCTGCAGTTTTTCTTCCAGCTCTTCGGCGGAGATATCAAACGGTTTGGTAAAACGGAATACGCGGGCGTTGCGAAACCACATCAGGGCTGGTCCTTGTCGTTCATATTTGCATGATCTCTACGAGTACGGTCTTGATAATAAAGCCCACAACGCCAGCGCCCAGCACCGTAAACAGGGCGATGGTGCCGAATCTTCCGGCCTGGGATTTCTTGGCCAGGTCCCAGACGATGATACCCATCCAGACAATCAGGCCGGTCAGAAACACCAGCATGGCGATCTGGGAAAACACTGCTTCGTTCATTGCTTACTCCGATGTCAACGTGGATTACTGTTCATCCCGCAGGAAAACCCAGTTGTTCTTATCGGATTGGTCTTCGCTGAAGTAATAGCCTTCGAGGTTAAAACCTTTGAGGTCGTCGGCCTGGGTAATGCGGTTCTGGATGGCAAATCGGCACATCAGGCCGCGGGCTTTCTTGGCGTAGAAGCTGATCATCTTGTACTGACCATTCTTCCAGTCTTTGAATTGGGGGGTAATCAGCCTACCTTCAAGGTCTTTCTTCTTTACACTTTTGAAATACTCATTGGAGGCCAGGTTTACCAGCACGCCGTCGTCGTCTGCCAGCAGCCGGTTGATCTCGTCAGTAATCTTGCTCCCCCAGAAGGCATACAGGTCCTTGCCACGGTTATTCTCGAACCGGGTACCCATCTCCAGGCGATAGGGTTGCATCAGGTCCAGCGGTTTCAGGACCCCATACAGGCCGGAGAGCATGCGCAGATGCTGTTGGGCAAACTCGAAGTCCTCCTCGCTGAAGCTCTCTGCGTCCAGGCCGGTATAAACATCACCCTTGAAGGCCAGTACCGCCTGGCGGGCATTCTCGGGGGTGAACGGCGTGTGCCAGTTCTGGAAGCGCTCCGCGTTCAGCTGGCCCAGCTTGTCGCTGATGCTCATCAGGTTGCTTATCTGATGCGGCTCCAGTTCCTTCAGTTGGTCAACCAGCTCACAGGCGTCGTCGAGAAATTCCGGCTGGGTATAGGTGTCAGTTGCCAGCGGGCTTTCGTAGTCCAGCGTTTTTGCAGGGGAAATAACCATCAACATGTCAGGCAATCCTCATTGCAGGAATGTGAGTAATTCATCCCTGGTAAACGGCCAGTCCAGTTCCGCACCGGTGTCGTTGCGTCGCAGCACTGGAATCCGGGTGCCGTACCGCTCCACCAGCTTTTCGGACCGGGCAATATCCACCACGTCTACCGGTATGGGTTCCGGCATGGGCGTACTGACAAGCAGGGCTTCAGCCAGCTCGCACAAATGGCACTGGGATGTCGTGTAGAAAAGCAGTTCCATTATTTCGGCTGTGCGTCCAGTTTCTGGCCGTTGACGCCCTGGCTGTCCTTGCCCATGAGATACAGGTAAATCGGCATCAGGTCTTCCGGTGCCGGATTTTGCTGTGGGTTCTCCGCCGGGTAGGCGTGGGCTCTCATATTGGTACGGGTCGCGCCCGGGTTCAGACTGTTCACCCGGACATTGTGGCGTTCGTCATCCAGTTCTTCGGACAGAAGTTGACTGAGGCCTTCAACCGCAAACTTGGAGACTGCGTAAGCGCCCCAGTAGGCTTTGGCTTTGCGACCGACACCGGAAGACGTGAAAATCACCGAAGCATCGTCGGATTTGCGCAGCAGGGGGATCATGGCCCGGCTGAGCAGAAACGGGGCTGTTGCATTGACGTGCATGACCTTGTTCCAGGTTTCCGGGTCATACAGTTCAACCGGGCTGCGATCGCCCAGGATGGCCGCGTTGTGCAGTAAACCGTCCAGTTGGCCGAAGTTGTCTTCCAGCGTCATGGCCAGTTCTTCATAGTCCTTCACTGCAGCGCCCTCAAAGTTCATGGGCACGATGGCGGGCTTGGGGTGCCCGGCGGCCTCGATTTCGTCGTAGACCGTTTCCAGCTTTCCTACAGTTCGGCCAACAAGTACGACGGTCGCACCATGGGCGGCAAAGGCCTTTGCCGCAGCCCGGCCAATGCCGCTGCCGGCACCCGTCACCATAACGATACGGTCTTTCAGAAGATCGGCGGGTGCTTGGTAATCATGCATAACCTGTCTCCGTGTCAGGCTGTTACCGGTTAAACACCGGATCCTAAAATTGATCGACTATTGTAACAGCTTTGCCAGGTCAGTGACGGTGTCGGCAATAAGATCCGCTTGCCACAGGTCAATGGTTTCCGGCTCTTCGATATAACCGTAGCGGACCGCGATAGTCTTCATTCCGGCATTGCGACCTGCTTCGATGTCCCGTTCGTGATCGCCTACATAAATCCCTGAACCAGGCTCGGTTCCCATTTGCTGGCAGGCGAGAAACAGGGCCTCCGGATGAGGTTTGCGCTGGGCAACATGATCGGGGCACACCAGGACTGCGCATCGGTTCGCAAGATTTAAGGCTTCGATTAGCGGAACCGCAAAACGGGCAGGCTTGTTGGTGACAATGCCCCAGGGGATCCCCTGTTCCTCAAGAGCCTGGAGTAATTCATCCATGCCTTCGAACAGGCGGGTTTCTACAGCGACTCCGGCCTCGTAGAGGTCGAGGAAGGCTGTGTGTTTTTCCAGGTACTCCGGGTGCTCCGGTTCCAGGCCGAAGCCGACCCGGATCATGGCCCGAGCGCCGTTTGAGACGGAGCGTCGAATATGCTCCGGGGGCAGGGCGGGCATGCCGTATTGTTCCCGCAACTGATTGAGGCAGCGTATGAAATCCGGTGCCGTGTCAATCAGAGTACCATCCAGGTCGAACAGGACTGCCGAGGCTTGATGCGTGTTTTCAGGCTTCACGGATATCCCTGGCGTGCATCAGGTAGTTAACGTCCACGTCCCTACCGAGTTTGTAGATCTTGGTAATCGGGTTATAGGTCATACCCGTCAGTTCCCGGACATCCAGGCCTGCGTTGCGCAGATGATCGGACATTTCAGAGGGCCGGATAAACTTCTTCCATTCGTGAGTGCCCTTTGGCAGCAAACGAAGCACGTATTCGGCGCCGACAATGGCAAACAGGAACGACTTGGGGTTCCGGTTGATGGTTGAGACAAACAGGTGTCCGCCGGGTTTGAGCATGGCGGCACACGCCTTGATGACCGATGCCGGATCCGGGACATGCTCCAGCATTTCCAGACAGGTCACGACATCGTACTGGCCAGCATGTTCGCTGTCCTGCGCCAGTTCTTCGACGGTGATTTGCTGGTAATCCACGTTCACACCGCTCTCCATGCCATGGAGTCGAGCGACCGCAAGGGGCGCCTCGCCCATATCGATACCGGTAACATGGGCGCCGCGCTGGGCCATGCCCTCAGACAAAAGGCCGCCACCGCAGCCGACATCCAGGGCGCGCTTGCCAGCCAGGGATACGCGCTCATCAATGTAATTCAGGCGTAGCGGATTGATGTCGTGTAGCGGTTTGAATTCGCTCGTGGGGTCCCACCAGCGACTGGCCAGGGCCTCGAACTTGGCGATTTCGTTCCGGTCTACATTCTGGTTTGTCATGGTTGGTTCTGCCTGATGGATCAATAAGAAATCGGTTAGTTTGCCTTTGTACGGATACGCCCGGCCCAATCTTCAACCCGGAGCATGAGATCGGCGACGTCAATGCGGGTTAGCCGGCCGTCCTGTAATTGTGGTACGCCGTTAATCCAGCTGTGGCTTACTGATCGACCATGGTTGCTGTAGACGAGGTGCGAAGCCGGATCGTAAACCGGCTGCAAAAACGGGTCACTCAGGTCAATGGCAATGATGTCTGCCAGCTTGCCCTCAACCAGTGATCCGAGTTCGTGGTCCCGCCCCAGGGCCCGGGCTCCGTTGATGGTTGCCATTTCCAGAGCCTTGTGGGCAGACAACGCCGAGGCATCACCGGCTACTACTTTGGCCACCATGGCAGCGGTGCGAAGTTCTCCGAACAGATCCAGGTCGTTGTTGCTGGCGGCGCCGTCAGTGCCAATCGCAACATTAATCCCGTTGTCCAGAAGGTCCTGCACCGGGCAAAGGCCGCTGGCCAATTTCAGGTTCGATTCCGGACAGTGAATGACATGGGCTCCCGATTGTTTCAGCAGGCTCACATCGCTTTCATCGATCTGCGTCATGTGCACGCACTGGGTCTCCGGGCGAAGTACGCCGAGGTCTGCCAGTCTGGCCGTCGGGCGCTGGCCACCTTTTTCAGTGGCCTCGGTTACTTCAAAGGCAGTTTCGTGCAGATGTACCTGGATAACGGCACCGGTTTTTTCCGATAGCCGTACCGCTTCAGTCATCGGCCCGTCGGAAACCGTGTAGGGGGCATGGGGGCCAATGGCCGGCATGATGTAGCCGTCGGTCTTCCAGGTGTCTATAAAGTCGGCACCTTTGCTCAGATACTCGTCCGGACCGGCACCCCAGGGTGTCGGGAAATCCAGCAGCGGAAAACAGATCTGGGCGCGCATGCCCGCATCATGGGCGACCTGTGCAGCGATCTCCGGAAAGAAATACATGTCCGAGAATGTGGTGGTTCCGGTGCGCAGCATTTCTGCCATGGCCAGTTGTGTGCCATCGGCAATGAACTGTTCGCTGATAAAGCGACCTTCGGCCGGCCAGATGTGATCATTCAACCAGGTCATGAGCGGCAGATCATCCGCCATCCCGCGAAACAGTGTCATGGCTGCGTGGCCGTGCATATTGATCAAGCCGGGCATGACAACATGGTGGGGAAGATCGACGGTTTCACGGGTTCGGAAGGTCTGGTCCGCCTGCTCCTGGGGGATTACGGCGACCAGGCGGCTCCCCTGAATTATGACGGCGTGATTCTCAAGCACTGTGCCTGCTGGCTCAATTGGAATCAGCCAGCGCGCGTTGATGCGGATATCGGCTGCGTTGATGGTATCTGCCGTCATTCATTCCTGCCTTACAGCGCTTGGTGCGACCCTGCCGCACCTTGAAAATGTAGCCCGGAAGTATAACCGTTATACTGGCAGTTTTCAGCGCTGAAAAACCGGAGCAGTTTTCTATGGCAACCACCCCGAAACCCTCTTCTGAACGCGGCATTGGTACCGTTGCAATACGGTGGCATGGCAGCAGTCTCGAATTGCTGGACCAACGCCTGCTGCCCGGGGAGGAACACTGGATCACCCTGGAGGGCGCTGCGGGTGTGGCACAAAGCATCCGGGACATGGTGGTTCGTGGCGCTCCGGCGATCGGGATCAGCGCAGCCTACGGGGTGGCCCTGGCAGCCAGGCATGCCGGCGGTGGCGATTGGAAAGCTGAAATCAAACAATCCATTCGTGAGCTGGCGGCATCACGGCCCACGGCGGTGAACCTGTTCTGGGCGTTGCAACGGATGGAACGGGTCTTCCACGCCTGTCACTCTCTCGACGTAGCGGAGAAACGTTTGGCCAATGAGGCCGAGGCAATCCATGAAGAAGATCTGGCTGCCAATTTTGCCATGGCGGACCATGCCCTGGAATTCATCGGTGCAGAGAAACCGCTTTCGGTGTTGACCCACTGCAACACCGGTGCACTTGCCACCGGTGGCTACGGCACGGCTCTGGGCGTTGTTCGACGGCTGCACGAGGAAAAACTGTTGAAAGACGTCTATGCCGATGAAACCCGACCCTGGCTTCAGGGTGGCCGGCTAACGGCCTGGGAACTCTCTCGGGACGGCATTCCTGTCACTTTGAACGCTGATGGCGCTGCGGCAGCAATATTGGCTCGTAACGATGTCCGTTGGGTCATTGTCGGCGCCGACCGCATCACCGCCAATGGCGATGTGGTTAACAAGATTGGCACCTACAGTCTTGCGGTGCTGGCCAGGCATCATAAAGTGGGCTTCATGGTGGTGGCACCGTCGAGCACCGTGGATATGGCTCTGGAGTCAGGCGCGGATGTTCCCATAGAAGAACGGGACGGGATTGAGGTGCGGGAAATCCGGGGTATTCCTCTGGCGCCGGAAGGCGTCAATGTGTTCAACCCGGTTTTTGATGTGACACCGGCCAACCTTATCGACGCCATCGTTACTGAAAAGGGCGTCGTGCATAACCCGAATATTACCGGTATGAGAGCACTATTTGGTTGAAGACGGGCCGCCCGCCTGCCGCTTCTTTCGGACGGGGGATTTCTCGGGTCTGGATGGCCCTTCGGGGTGTTTGTCCTCGTAGGCAGCCTGAAGTTCGGCCACCTCCCGTTCCTGTTCTTCGATAAAGTGCAGGGACATCTCAAAGCTCTGGCGGGTGAACTCCAGCACTTTCTGGAAGCCCTCATCCGAGAGCGTCCGTGCGTCGTCATGCCGGCGGAAGATGTTGATGAATTCGCGTTCCCGCTCGAACTGCAGGGGGAGTTTCGCCACACCCCAGTCATTCAGAATCTGCCAGACTTCCGGGTTGTAGTTGCGCGTGGTGCGCATGATAAAAGGGATTGGATCATTCCGGGCAATGAGAGCCGCGAGACGCAGAATCAGCTCGAAGGAGAGAGTGGAGGTGCCATTCTCAATGGCCTCGAGAACCGACTTGTCCCGCAGGTTCAGGGCCTCGCTCATTTCCGACAAGGTTAGACCGGCCACTTCCCGGATGTCCTTCAGGGACTGACCCGCCGTGAGCATCGCCCGCAACTGATCCTGGGAATTCATCAGGGCCCGACCAACCCGAAGAGACGTATCTGTGGCCTTCACCCCGAACCGGAGCGCTGACCCGGTGAGGCTGGCCAGGCGGTCGATAAGACCTTCCGGCGTCCGTTCCTGGGTTACCGGTTTTTCCAGCCCTTCCACCTGCTCCAGCGAGCGCATGGCATGCAGCGCATCCAGAAGCATGTCCTGGAGCATTCGCGCTTTCTGGCGGCTATCCTGCCCGCTGGTGTCCTTTTCAGTCATGGGCCTGGAGGCATCCGCTTACCGGGTTACCGCGGAGGCCGGAGCCTGTGCGGCGAACTGTTGCGGGTCCAGGATGGACGCCATGCGGTTATCCAGGTCCAGCATGTCAGCCATGATATGGCCACCTTCACGGATCACGAAATCCAGTTCTTCGTCGGTGGAATCCAGGTCAGCTGCCTGTTGGTCCTGCCAGTCTTCGAGGGCTTCAAGGGAATCGAATGGTGGCTGCCCTTTCAGTTCCCGCCTGGCATTCGCAATTGTCAGACGCGTGCGCTCAATTTGTTCGTGTTCGGCACGACGCTCTTCCAGATTAAGGCTGACGCTGTCCGTGGCGCGCTGCTTGGTGAGGAAGTCGATTTCCTGCTGCAACAGACTGAATTCAGGGTTGGTTGAGAACCGCTCTTCGTGTCGCTTGCGAAGCTCATCAATAATACCGCTGAAATCAAAGTAACGCGTGTGCGGCACGGCTTCGATCTGGTCCCAGGGCAGGGCATGGTCGAGGGCGTCCTCACCGATGCGGGTCTTGTCGATGCGGGATGGAATCTCGATATCCGGAATGACCCCTTTGTGCTGGGTGGAGCCGCCTGATACCCGATAGAACTTCGACTGGGTGATCTTGAGTTGGCCATGGTTCAGCGGACGCACCGCCTGAACGGTACCTTTGCCGAAGGTCTGGGAACCAACGACCAGCCCCCTGCCATAGTCCTGGATGGCGCCGGCGAAAATTTCGGACGCTGACGCGCTCATACGGTTGGTGAGTACCACCAGCGGGCCATCATAGGCGACCGAAGGGTCCTCATCGTTCAATACCTGCACATCGTTATTGGCATTGCGGATCTGAACAGTGGGGCCTTTATCGATAAACAGCCCTACCAGATCGTTGGCCTCGTGCAGGGCGCCACCACCATTGTTGCGCAAATCCATGACCAGTCCATCAACGCCCTCGGCTTCGAGTTCCGCGATGAGGTTACGAACGTCCCGGGTTGTACTCTTGTAATTCGGGTCTCCGGCCTGCATGGCCTGGAAATCGGCATAGAACGTGGGGATGGTGATTACGCCAATCGTGTATTCCTTGCCACCGCGCTCAATCCGGATGGTGTCCTTGCTGGCGCTCTGTTCTTCCAGTTTCACCTCATCGCGCTTGATCGCGATGGTTTCGGTGATGGTCTCGTCAGACGCGTTAGCCGGAATGACTTCCAGGGTGACGGTCGAGTTCCTTGGCCCGCGAATCAGATCTACAACTTCGTCCAGCCGCCAACCAATCACATTCACCGGTTTTTCACCTTCCTGTGCCACCGAGACTATGCGGTCTGCCGGTTCAAGCTGACCCTGTTTGGACGCCGGTCCGCCGGGCACCAGTCTCACTACCTTGGTGTATTCGTTATCTGACTGAAGGACCGCTCCAATGCCTTCCAGGGAAAGGCTCATGTTGATGTTGAAGTTCTCGGAGGTGCGCGGTGAAAAGTAGGATGTGTGCGGATCCCACATTCCGGTAAACGCATTCATGTAGGCCTGGAAAGCATCTTCGCTTCTGGCCTGGTACGCGCGCTTGAGCTGACCTTCGTAGCGCCGGCGCAGAGTTTCAACGATGGCCTCATCGTCGGCGCCGTTCAGTCGCTGTGCCAATACTGCGTTTTTGATGCGTTTTACCCACAGTTCGTCCAGCGCCTTGGCATCCGCCTCCCAGTCCGCTTCCGAGCGGTCCACCAGAATGCTCTCGTTGGCCGAGAAGTCCAGCGAGTCTATGCCGTTGTCGATGATTGCCAGTGCAAACTGCAGACGCTCGATAATCCGTTGCTGAACAAGGTTGTAGATATCAAAGCCCGGCTGGAGCTGGCCGGTTTTCAGGGCAGAGCCCAACTGGGTCCGGATTTTGTCGAATTTCGCAATGTCGTCTTGTGACAGGTAGATTCGCTGGCCGTCCAGATAGTCCAGGTAGGCATCAAACACGTCGCCAGACAATTCGTCGCTGATTCCAAGGTCGCGGAAATGCGTAAATTGCAGCTGACGGGCAATCAGAATGTTAGCGCGCGCCTGATCGATCGTCGGCGCAACCGGCTCGTAGACAGCTGGGGTTTCAACCTTGGCATGCAGTCCCAGTGGCGTCGACAGTAGCAAGGCTACAGCCATTGCCTTGCACACCCCGGATCGACCAGTTCCGGCCAGGGTGCGACGAGCCATAATTCTTTCCGCGATGGTCATAAATGCGTACCTGACGGTGTGGGGAGCCCCTCGGCTTTCGGAGGGAGTGTCTACCCGTGACTTATAAATTTATTGTAGGCAAGCACTACACCCGATGCCATAGGCAGGGCGTATCGGTTCGTGACAATCTGTCCATGAAGGCGCCAGGTTGGTAACCGGATGATGGTCGATTGCGTAGGTCTTTGATTGGTAGGGGTGCCGGGCGGAAGCGCATCCCGCCCGGCAATGAGTCAGCAGGGTTTGATCAGGCGAACGTTGTGTTGGTTTCCGCCTTTTCCTGCAGCAGTCTGGGCGGTGCAAAGCGCTCACCATAGGTTTTGGCGAGCTCTGATGCCCGTTCCGTGAACGCTTTCACTCCGAATTGATTGATGAACTGGATGGCGCCACCGGTCCAGGGCGCATAGCCAATGCCGAAGATGCTGCCGATGTTGGCGTCTTCCACCGTGCGCAATACGCCTTCCTCGAGGCAGCGCACCGTTTCAATGGCCTGAATGAACAGTATCCGGTCCTTCAGCTCCTGCAGTTCGACTGCCCGAGCCTTGCCGCTATCCACGAACAGGTTTTCCAGTTCCGGCCAAAGGTGTTTTTTGCCACTGGCGGGGTACTCGTAGAACCCGGCGCCCGAGGCTTTGCCTTTGCGCCCGTGCTCGTTGACCATGGCATCAATCACCGCCTCAGCCGGGTGGGGGTTCCAGGTGCCGCCTGCCGCCTCGGTGTCTTTCTTGCTCTGGTCCCGGATGTGCTGCATAAGGGTCATGCTGACTTCGTCCGAGATCGCCAGAGGTCCCACCGGCATGCCGGCCAGCAGTCCTGCATTCTCAATGCTGGATGGGTGGATGCCTTCGCCCAGCATGCAGATGCCTTCATTGACAAAGGTGCCAAAAACCCGGGAAGTGAAGAATCCCCGGCTGTCATTCACCACCACCGGGATCTTGCCGATCTGCTGAACGTAGTCGAACGAGCGTGCCAGCGTTTCATCAGAGGTTTTCTCGCCGACGATGATTTCCACCAGTTGCATCTTGTCTACCGGTGAGAAGAAATGCAGGCCAATAAAATTCTCGGCGTTCGCGGAGGCCTCGGCGAGTTGGGTGATGGGGATAGTGGACGTATTGGAGGCAAATATGCCGTTGTTTACCAGCTTCGGTTCCGCCTCCTGGGTTACTTTGGCTTTCAGGCCGCTGTCTTCAAACACGGCTTCGATCACCAGGTCGCAGCCCTCCAGATCATCCGCAGAATCCGTGGCTTTGATGCGCCCGAGGATCTCTGCCTTCTGCGCTTCGCTCATCCGGCCACGGCTGACTTTCTTGGCCAGCAATTTCTCGGAGTAGCTCTTGCCTTTTTCGGCGTTCTCCACAGAGACATCTTTCAACACCACGTCGATTCCCCGTGTGGCTGTGGAATAGGCTATACCTGCGCCCATCATGCCGGCGCCAAGCACGCCAACCTTGCGGAAGGTTTCTTTCTCGACGCCATCGGGCCGGCTGCCGCCCGCCTTGATGGCGTTCAGCTGGAACCAGAAGGTGCCGGTCATGTTCTTGGCGACCTGGCCGATCACCAGCTCGGCAAAATACCGGGTCTCGATCAGGCTACCGTTGTCGAAATCCACCTGGGCTCCCTCGACGGCCGCGGAGAGAATGCGTTCCGGCGCCGGATAGCAGCCTTTGGTTTTCTGCTTCAGCATGGCCGGTGCGATGGCCAGTTTCTGGGCCATGGCGGGATGGTGAGGCGCCCCGCCAGGAAACTTGAAGCCTTTCTGGTCCCACGGCTGATGACACTTGGGATTGGCATCGATGAATGCCCGGGCCTTGGTGATCATGTCGTCGGCAGAATCGGCCAGTTCGTCGACAATGCCAGCCTTAAGTGCGGCTTTGGGGTTCACCTTTTTGCCTTCCATCAGAAACGGGAAGGCTGCCTCAAGACCAATCATCCGGGGCAGTCGCTGGGTTCCGCCACCGCCGGGAAGCAGGCCCAGCGTCACCTCCGGCAAGCCCAGTTGAATGCTGTCGTCGTCAATCGCCACGCGATGGTGGCAGGCCAGGGCGATCTCCAGACCACCGCCCAGGGCAGAGCCGTTGATAGCGGCCACCACGGGTTTGCCGGTGGTTTCGAGGAAGCGCATGTGGGCTTTCAGGCCGTTGACCATGTCCTCAAAGGTTTTGGCGTCGGCCTGTGTGACCTTGTGCAGCTCTGTCAGATCGCCGCCGGCAAAGAAGGTTTTTTTGGCTGAGGTAATGATCACGCCGCGGATGTTGTTCAGGTCATCTTTCACTTTCGCTGCCGTCTCCGAGAGGGCGTCCCGGAAAGTGGCATTCATGGTGTTGGCGGACTGGCCCGGCATGTCGATGGTGAGGGTCAGGATCTGATCTGAACCCAGTTCGTAACGGATGGCACTCATAATCGGTTCTCCTTGAAAAGTGGACGGGTTCAGACGCGCTCGATGATGGTGGCAATGCCCATGCCGCCCCCAACGCAGAGGGTAGCCAGGCCGTAGCGCAGTTCACGCCGCTCCAGCTCATCCAGCAAGGTGCCAAGAATCATGGCGCCGGTGGCACCAAGCGGGTGGCCCATGGCGATGGCGCCGCCGTTCACGTTCACTTTTTCGTCGGGAACCGAGAGTTCCCGCTGGAAGCGCATCACCACGGACGCGAAGGCCTCGTTCACTTCAAACAGGTCAATCTGGTCGGCGGTCATGCCCGCTTTTTCCAACGCTTTGCGCGCCGCCGGCGCAGGACCGGTGAGCATGATGGTTGGATCGGTGCTGGTGACGGCTGTGGCAACGATGCGGGCGCGTGGTGTCAGGCCCATGGCCTTGCCCTTGGCTTCGCTGCCGATCAGCATGGCGGTGGCGCCGTCGACAATACCGGAGGAGTTACCGGCGTGATGCACGTGGTTGATCTTCTCAACGTAGTGGTACTTCTCCCGTGCGACACCGTCGAAGCCCATTTCACCCATCATCTGAAAGGAGGGTTTGAGGCCACCCAGGCTCTCCAGCGTCGTGTTGCCGCGCACATGCTCGTCACGGTCGAGGATCACGACACCGTTCTGATCCGTGACGGGAATAATGGATTTTGCAAAGTAGCCGTTCTGCCATGCATTGGCGGCTTTCTGCTGGGATTTCACCGCAAAGCCATCGACATCTTCACGGCTGAAGCCTTCAAGCGTGGCTATCAGGTCTGCGCCGATACCCTGGGGCATGAAACCGGTATGCAGGTTGGTTTCCGGGTCCGTGGCCCAGGCTCCGCCGTCAGAGCCCATGGGTACCCGCGACATGGCCTCCACGCCACCGGCAACCACCATGTCCTCCCAACCGGAGCGTACTTTCATGGCGGCCAGGTTAACGGCTTCAAGTCCGGACGCGCAGAAACGATTGAGGGTAACGCCGGCCACTTTTTCATCCCAGTCGGCCGCCAGAGCGGCTGTCTTGGCGATGTCCGCACCCTGGTCGCCAACGGCGGTCACGCAGCCCATTACGATGTCATCCACCTGGGCGGTGTCCAGGCTGTTCCTCTCCTGCAGCGCGTGGAGCACTGTGGTCAACAGCGTGATGGGTTTGACGCTGTGAAGTGATCCGTCTTTTTTTCCGCGCCCTCTGGGGGTGCGGACTGCATCGAAGATATACGCCTCGGTGGTCATTGCTTGTCCTCTGGTCATATTGTTTTCGGAATTGATTTACCGATGACACAACCATAGCCCGATGCGACCAGGGGGTGTAATGACGCGGGCTGCCAATCGCATTGGCGAAATTGCTCAGGAACCATGACAAGGCGGGAGGTGGCTTCTATGGTGTTAGAAACCGCAGACGAATTCAGGAGGCGAAAGCCATGTCTCTGCGAGATGCGATCGACAACTTTTACGAACGACTGGTGGTGGATGCCATTGAGGCAACGCGGGAGGAGTCCGACACGGCGGATTATCTTACCGATGTGATGTGCGTGGCCCTGAACCGCCTTCCAACGCGGTATTATCGCCATTCAATCGACATGATGTTCTACCTGGCCGACGAAGAACTCAAGGGGATGAAACAGAAATCCCTGGCCGCCGTTAAGGAGGCCAGGGAGTTTGTTAAAGAGCACCAGCGGGAATAAACCTCAGGGTGCTTCAGGCCTGGTTCAGGTTGGCAAGGGCCTTGTTCAGGCGCTCGGCCAGCTCTGTGTTTGCGTCTTTGCCGATTCCGGCCAGGCACCAGCTCGCGAGCAGCTTTTCCACGTCCTGCATTTGATCATTGCCGTTGTCGGCGGATCCCATGCCATCAGCCAGGCGCCGTACCTGTATTTCCATGCGGCGCTGCTGGTCGGTTTCGGGTGAGGGGACACCGCACAGAATTTCCGCCCGTATCACCAGCTCGGCCGGATCACTGGCGTCTGAGGCATCCGCCAGCGCGGCCCAGTGTTTGGGCACGGAATCATTGGCGGTTTCACCCGTTGGGGCAGCCATTACAAGAGACTGCCACGATGCCATTTTTGCCCGAAGCTTCAGCTCGGAAAGCGCCTTATTCAGCCGCTGCTTTTCCTGCTGAACCTGCTCTCTGACGCCCTTGGACAGGTTTGACTCGTCGATTCCACGAAGCGTCGCCAGGGCCGCCGTTACTGACTCCTCATTACTGTCTGAAGATGCCTCGGCAACCTGCTCCAGAGCCACCTGCGCTGACTCGTCGGCGGCCCGCGATGCCTGCTGCTGTTCTGTGCGCTCGGCATCGCGGCGGGCAAAGATCTGGTCGCAGGCCTTGCGGAAAGCCTGCCATAGTTTGCGGTCTTCCCGGTGACGGGTAATGCCGATCGCCTGCCAGTCCCCCTGCAGGGCCTTGGCCTGATTCATGGCCTCCTGGAGCGGTTCGTGGTCAACCAGTGCCTCGGCCTTTTCGACAATCGCCTGTTTCAGTGCTTCGTTTTTCCGGCGCTCCTCATCGAGTGGCGCCTCAAGCTTCCTGAGCAGTTCATCGAAGCGTTTCTGGACGGCACGATTGTCCCGGAATTCCACGGGCCACGCTTCCTTCCACTCCTGGCGCGCTGTCTGGTGGATTCGCTCTGCGGCTTTCCAGTCGATCGATGACCAGTCGGCATTGTTGAGGAAACTCTCAAGTTGCTCGCAAATGGCGGATCGCTTCTCCAGATTGGCCTGTTTAAGGCCGGACTTCGCAGAAAAGTAGGCTTTGCAAGGCTCATAGGCCTTGTCGGAGGCAGCTTTGAACCGGGACCAGAGGTTGCGGTCTGAAGAGCCGCCCAGATCGCGCCACTCATTCTGCAGTTCCTTGATTCGCTCCGCCTTGGCTTCTGGATCCATGGGTTGTTCTGCCAGGTATTCCATTTGCTCGCATAGGGCAATCTGCTTTGGCTGGGTGGCAAAGCCCTGCCAGTCCGAGAGTTCTCTCAATTGTCCGTTAAGGAGTTGTACCCGGGCCTGATAGGGTTTGGCGTGGCGCTGGTCCAAATCACGTAAATGTTGCTGGGCGGTTTTGAACAGCTGCTTCGATTCCTTGAGTTGCTTGGCCTCAAGTGCCGCTTCGAGCTTTTCGAGATCGTTCTCAAGGCGCTTCGCCAGGGCCCTCTGCTGCTCCTGGTCAACACGGGGCTGGGGCTTTGACCTGCGCTTACCGGCCAGCTTTCGCAAGGGCTCAAGCAGTGTGGGAATGGGGTAGCCTTCCGGCCAGTTGATTTCCGCGATCAGGGTTTTTGCCTGCGCGCGCTGTTCTTCAGTAGCGTCGTCTTCCCCCTCTACCAAAGTGCCGAGTTCGACAATGGTGTCCCGGTCCTGAGTGATCCGACGGATCGAACCGAGGTAATTGCGCAGCGCCAGCATGGCTGTTTCGTAGGACTTCTGTTCCTGCTTGTCCACGGCAGTATCCCGGGTCGCTTCCAGCCAGCGGTTTTCCTGGGTTTTCTGCAATGCATCCAGAGAGGCGAGTGAGGGCAGGGTCTCTGGCGGTTGGGCCTTGAGCTCATCCATTGTGCGGGTGAGCAGATCGAGAGTTTCCTGGCGCTGTAGCTGCTGATCTCGCTGGCGCTTTTCACCCTCCGCTGCAGATTGCAGGGTCGCAATGCGTTCTTTGCACTGGTGCACTGCTTCCAGGAATGCTTGCGCCTGCTCCGGAGTTGCGTGCTCTTCCACCTCTGTCCATTGTTTCAGCAGGGCATCAAGCCGGGCCTCGTAAAGTTTGGTGTCGTCGCTTTTCGCCTGGTCCCGCGCGTGACGGGTCAAGGTGGCAATGGTCTGGCTAATGCTGTCCAGTCGAGCCTGTTCTTCACGGCGTTGCTGAAGGGCCGATTTAACGGTTTGGTAGACCCCTTTATCCCGGCCTTTGGCCTGTTTCTGTACTGCCTGGAGACTGGCTTCATCGGTCAGTCTGCCGGCTGCGGTCTGTCGGATATCCGCTGTGACACCTCCCATCGCGAGTTTGGCCAGAATACTTTGCGACGGAGAGCCCTCAAGGGCTTTAAGCTGTTCTTCTCTCTGGCTGGCCCGGGTATTCTCCTGTTCGACAGGCTCGGGCTGTACAGCTTTTCGTTGCTTAGGCGCTGCCTCGGGTGTCTTGCGGGATCTGAACAGTTTCTGGATGAACGCAGCCATAAAAGTATCCTTGGGTGTTGAAACCAGTTCACGGTGTCGGGCAAAGTTGGACCGCCACCGGCCATCGGCCTCCGGTTCGGAAGGCCGGGTAGTTTGACTGGTCAGCCTGGGAGGCTGATCAGTCGGAAATTTTCGCGGCTAGTCTAGCGTTTTGTGTGCGTATGCGGAAAGGGTCTGTATGGCAAAACAGGAAAATCAGGACGATCAGGAATATAAGGCCCGGGCAACAGCGCTAAGATTGCTTGCCAGAAGGGAACATAGCCGCTTTGAGCTGAGTCTGAAACTGCGTCAGAGAAAGGTGTCGGGCGACATTATTGACGCTGTTCTGGATGACTATGAGAAAGAAGGCTGGCTCGATGATGACCGGTTTGCCGACGTTTATGCCCGCCAGAGGATGGATCTTGGTTATGGACCGCTCAGGATTCTGGGGGAACTTCAGCAACGAGGGGTGCATCGGACCCCGGAGTGTGTTGATGAAATGACTGAGGAAGATTGGTGTGAACGGGCTGTTGCCATCCGGGACAAACGGTTTGGGCTGGCGGATCTCAGTGAAGACTGGGATGAAAAAGTGCGTCAGGCGCGTTTTCTGAATCGTCGGGGTTATTCCGCTAGCCAGGTTGAAAGGGCACTGGAAGCCCGTGCCGACTAGACCACTTCGGGGAGACGCTTCAAAGGGTCGGGGGGATCATGCCCAGCTCTGCCGGCAGGCCAGCCCGGAGTTTTTCGTCCGGCTGCAGTCTGTCTGAAAGAACTCCGGCTTTCTGGCTCTCCTCCATCTTTACGATTTGCGCTTCCCGGTCTGGCGCGGGCGTCGCAGGTTCGTTGAGTCGGGCCAGGACATCATAATAACGCCGGATATTCTGAACGTAGATGACTGGCTCGTGGCCCCGGGCATAGCCAAAGCGGGTCTTGGTATACCACTCCTTCTCAGCCAGCAGTGGCAGGAATTCCTTCACATCCATCCACCGATCCGGGTCTTTTCCTGCACCTTCCGTCAGGCGACGGGCGTCCTCAAGGTGGCCAAATCCCACGTTGTAAGAGGCGAGGGCGAACCAGGTACGGTCTGGTTCGGGGATACGTTCGGGAATCTTCTCATGCACGATCCGGAAATACTTGGCACCGCCCTGGATGCTTTCCTCTGCATCCAACCGGTTGTTGATCCCGATGTGGCTGGCTGTGTTCCGCGTCAGCATCATCAGACCGCGGACGCCGGTGGGGGATACCGCGTTGGGACGCCAGTGGGATTCCTGGTAACCGATGGCCGCAAGAAGCCTCCAGTCCATATCGAATTCCCTGGCATAGTCCCGAAACAGCGATTCGTACTTGGGCAAGCGGTTTTCGACGTGGTGCATGAAGGTGCGGGCGCCGACATAATTGAGTCGGTCCAGGTGCCCATAGAAGCGTTCGGCAATCTGGGCCAGGGTGCCGTCGGCCTCCAGGGTTTCGATGAATTGCCGGGCGGCTTTTGCCAGGGAGTCATCTTGCGCCGACGGGAAAAACCAGGCCAGTTCGCCAGGTTCGCCCACCGCAAATGCCTCCTTGACCATTGGATAAAACACGTGGTTCAGATCAAGTTCGTTGGAGGAAACCATCGCATATGGAAATTCGCCGCTCTCGACCCGGGACAGAACCCCAGCAGCGTCCAGCCCGGGGTGCACTTGCCACTGAAGCTCCGAGATTTCTTCCCGGGCCTGGTTCAGGCGATATTCATGGTTGCTGTCAGCCACCACATGAAGGGGTTTCCCGGTCAGATCTGCCAGTGATTCAGGGCGTTCCACGTCCCGGTTATAAACCAGTATCGATTGTGCGTTGATGCCTGTAGCCACGGTATGGTGCTGATCGACCGGTCCCGGCTGGCTGGACAGTCCAAGCATGCCCAGGTGGGCGTAGTTCTTCTCCAGCACTGACAGAATTTCGGTATTGTCCTCGGCGACCCGGATCCGGAGTTTCACGCCCAGCTCGTTGGCGAACAGTTTGGCCAGTTCATAGTCGTAACCGGTTGGGCCGTCCTCACTTTCCACATAGATAGAAGGCGCTGTGCGGGTAATAACATGCAGCACACCCTCCTCCCGAATTTCCTGGAGAGTGCTGGGCTGTGAACATCCGGTCAATGTCAGGGCCGCGCCAAGGAGGCAAGCTATCTTGGCGGATGCGCCTGTAAATGCAGCAAAAATTCTGGGCAAGTCCCGAGTCTCCGTCACGGCTGGATCATCTGGTTGCTTTACCGATGGCGGCTTGGCAACCCTCGCTATCCTGAGTGTGGAAATCCGTTCCACATTGCCAATGATCCTTGGTGGTGGATGTTCGGTCAATAAATCTGGTTAATTAATATGCAAAACAATGTCAATTGTGCGGTCGGGGATTAACGCTTCAAGCGCTGTATCCCGAACCCGCTTTCGAGTATCATGGCGGCCTTTCAAATTGCACCCAGACTTCCCCGTTTCGCGCGATACAGGTTGATATCATGCTTGAACTTCGCGGCGCACCCGCGCTCTCGCCATTCCGTTCCCGCAAACTGCATTCCCGGATTCAGGATATCGTGCCTGAAGTCGAACACGTTTATGCAGAGTTCATGCACTTTGTCGATCTGGAGGCGCACCTCTCCGACGGAGAGCAGGCTATTCTGGACCGGCTACTGACCTATGGCCCGAGTGTGCCGGTGGAAGAGCCGGACGGGGTGCTCTTTCTGGTGGTTCCGCGCCCGGGAACCCTGTCACCCTGGTCAAGCAAGGCAACGGACATTGCCCGAAATTGCGGCCTTCGTCAGATACACCGAATCGAGCGGGGCACGGCTTATTACATTCGTTCCGGTCGGAAGCTGGGGCTTGAACAGCGTGAGAAGATCGCAGCACTGCTGCATGACCGCATGACCCAGAAGGTCTTCCATGAAATGGGCGGTGCGGAGTTGTTGTTCAGTCATGAAGAACCGCGCCTTCTTGGTCGGGTTCCTGTTCTGGCGGGTGGCCGCGATGCGCTGGTTGAGGCGAACTCACGCCTGGGGTTGGCGCTCGCCGAAGATGAAATCGACTACCTGGTGAAGTCTTTCACGGATCTTGAAAGGGATCCGACCGATGTTGAGCTCATGATGTTTGCACAGGCGAACTCCGAGCACTGTCGTCACAAGATATTCAATGCGTCCTGGGATATTGACGGCGAAGGCCAGGAAAAATCTTTGTTCGCCATGATCCGCAATACCTTCGAAATGAACAGTGAAGGCGTTCTCTCGGCGTACAAGGATAACGCCTCTGTTATCCGGGGCAGCCGGGGTGGCCGCTTCTTCCCGGATCCGGAGACCGGGGTCTACGGGTACAACGAGGAAGATATTCATATCCTCATGAAGGTAGAGACCCACAACCACCCCACGGCGATTGCCCCGGCGGCCGGTGCGGCAACGGGTTCCGGCGGCGAAATTCGCGACGAGGGCGCAACCGGGCGGGGCTCCAAGCCCAAGGCCGGCCTGACCGGCTTCACAGTTTCCAACCTGAACCTGCCGGACGACCCCCAGCCATGGGAAATCAATTATGGCAAACCGGAGCGGATTGCTTCAGCTCTGGATATCATGATCGAAGGCCCGATTGGCGGCGCGGCGTTCAACAACGAGTTCGGTCGTCCCAATCTGGCCGGTTATTTCCGCACCTTTGAAGAGAAAGTGCCGGGTGCCGCTGGCGAGGAAGTCCGCGGTTACCACAAGCCGATCATGATTGCCGGCGGTCTCGGCAATATTCGTGAAGAGCACGTGGAGAAGGGCAATATCCCGGTGGGTGCCAAGCTCATCGTGCTGGGTGGCCCCTCGATGCTGATTGGCCTCGGTGGCGGGGCGGCCTCGTCCATGGATTCCGGATCCAGTAACGAAAACCTGGACTTCGCGTCGGTTCAGCGGGATAACCCGGAGATGGAGCGTCGCTGCCAGGAAGTCATCGACCGTTGCTGGCAGATGGGGGACCAAAACCCGATCGCGTTTATTCACGATGTTGGTGCCGGCGGTCTTTCCAATGCCATGCCGGAACTGGTGAAAGATGGCGGCCGCGGCGGCAAATTCGAGCTTCGCGACATTCCCAGTGACGAGCCGGGCATGTCACCGCTGGAGATCTGGTGTAACGAATCCCAGGAACGGTATGTGATGGCCGTGGCTCCGGAAAATCTGGAGCGGTTTGACGCCCTTTGCCGTCGGGAACGTTGCCCCTATGCCGTGATTGGTGAAGCGACAGAGGCCCACCACCTGGAGTTGGGCGATTCCTACTTCGACGACAAGCCGGTGGACCTTCCGATGGAAGTGCTGTTTGGCAAGCCGCCGCGCATGCACCGAAGCGTCAGTCGAGCTTCCTTCACTAAGCCAATCTTCGACTCCACCAAAATCGACCTGGACGACGCCATTCGCCGTGTTCTGCGTCTACCATCGGTTGGTTCCAAGAGCTTTTTGATCACTATCGGTGACCGGACCATTACCGGCCTGGTAGCACGGGATCAGATGGTTGGGCCCTGGCAGGTCCCGGTTGCCGATGTCGCCGTTACCGCTACGTCCTTCGATGTCCGGACGGGAGAGGCTATGGCCATGGGCGAGCGAACGCCGGTTGCAACGATTGATGCCCCGGCGTCCGGCCGCATGGCTGTTGGTGAAGTCATTACCAATATGGCCGCCGCGCCGATCGGTAAATTGTCGGATATACGGTTGTCGGCGAACTGGATGGCAGCTGCCGGACACCCGGGCGAAGATGAAAATCTCTATGAGACGGTTCGCGCGGTAGGAATGGAGCTGTGCCCGGAACTTGGAATCACGATTCCGGTGGGCAAGGACTCCATGTCCATGAAGACCATGTGGGAAGAAGACAACGGCGAGCAGAAGAGCGTAACCGCACCGCTTTCACTGATCGTTAGTGGCTTTGCCCCGGTAACCGATGTTGCCAGAACGCTGACACCCCAATTGGTTAAGGATGCTGGTGAGACCGATTTGATCCTGGTGGATCTTGCCGCGGGCCAGAACCGCCTGGGTGGTTCGGCTCTGGCTCAGGTTTACCGTCAGGTCGGCGCCGTGGCACCGGACCTGGATGATCCAGAGGACATCAAGGCTTTCTTTGCGGTGATCCAGGGTCTTAACTCAGACGATAAGCTGTTGGCTTATCATGACCGCTCCGATGGTGGCCTGTTCGTCACATTGGCCGAAATGTGCTTTGCCGGCCACTGTGGCGTTGATATCAAGCTGGACGGCTTGGCTGAGGATCGCAGTCAGTTTGCCAGGGAACTGTTTAACGAAGAGCTGGGTGCAGTCATCCAGGTGCGCAGGGAAGACACGGGCTTTGTTCTGCAGCAGTTCTCTGCCGCGGGTCTGGGTGATTACATCAGCGTGATTGGCAGCCCGAACGACACCGACAGTCTTCGCCTCACTTTTGAGGGTGGCATCGTTGTGGATGAACCTCGTGTAGAGCTTCAGCGTCTTTGGGCAGAAACCAGTTACCGAGTTCAGTCTCTGCGGGATAACGCCGATTGTGCCCGTGAAGAATTCGATAATCTGTTGGATGTAGAAGATCCCGGCCTTCATGCCGAGCTTACCTACGACATCAACGAAGATGTGGCGGCCCCCTATATCAATAAAGGCATTCGACCGAAGGTTGCGGTTCTGCGAGAGCAGGGTGTGAATGGCCAGGTCGAAATGGCGGCTGCCTTTGATCGCGCCGGTTTCGATTCTGTCGACGTGCATATGAGCGATTTGCTTTCCGGTCGGGTTACGCTGGATGGTTTCAATAGCCTGGTTGCCTGTGGCGGCTTCTCATACGGCGACGTTTTGGGCGCTGGTGAAGGTTGGGCCAAATCGATTCTGTTCAGTGATCGTGTCAGGGACCAGTTCGCGGCATTCTTCAATCGCCAGGACACTTTGGCGCTGGGCGTGTGCAATGGCTGTCAGATGCTGTCCAATCTGCACGAACTGATTCCTGGCAGCGAAGGCTGGCCCCGTTTTGTCCGCAACCAATCGGAACAGTTCGAAGCAAGGCTGGTCATGGCTGAGGTGATGCCGTCGCCTTCTGCGTTCATGGATGGCATGGCTGGGTCCCGTATGCCGATTGCGGTAGCCCATGGCGAAGGCAGGGTTGAATTTGCCAGCGGCACGTCCGCAGAGGCGCTCTCCGAGAACGAGCTCGTGGCGCTGCGCTACGTGGATAATCGGGGGCAGGCAACGGTTCGTTACCCCTATAACCCGAACGGGTCGGAAGCCGGAATTACCGGTGTTACCACTCGCGATGGCAGGGTTACCATCATGATGCCGCATCCCGAGCGGGTGTTCCGCGCTGTTCAGCATTCCTGGCGGCCGTCAGAATGGCAGGAGGACGGTTCCTGGATTCGCATGTTCCGAAATGCGAGACGCTGGTTCGGTTAATCCTCAGCGTCAGGAAGAGCCGGTTTTGGATGCGTTCAACATGAGCGTTCACTCCAAAGCCGGCTTTTTTATTGGCTGCCCCGTTTCCGGGCGTTTTTCAAGGGAAAAAATTGGCGAAATTGGCAAAAATCCCCTTGACTCAGTATTTTTATGCACATTGCTGGTGCCTTCTTGTTTGTTCTGTGCACAAAGACCGGGAAATCGGTTCAACTTTTGCGCAAAATTCATAACCTATTGAAAAGTAAAGATTAAATGAATCGGGTGATTTTGTCGCCAATTTAACGAAAGTGCAGTGATTACGGGGTTTGGGGCCGTGTTCCCAAAAACTTTCCCCAGAGTTATCCACAGAATCTGTGGGTAAGTGTCTAAGCCATTAATCTGTACAAAAAATATCCGATCCGGAGGAGGGTTTGCTATGTACAAGCTGTGTTATTTCGTTCCGGAAACCCACGTAGAGCAAACCAAGCAGGCCTTGTTTGATGCTGGAGCTGGCCGTATCGGCGATTACGATTGTTGTGCCTGGCAATGTCTAGGACAGGGCCAGTTTCGTCCGCTTGAGGGAAGCGACCCGTTTCTTGGCAAAGCCGGTGCGATTGAAGCGGTAGACGAGTACAAGGTTGAGCTGGTCTGTGCCGACGAGCTGATTCGGGAGGCCCTCGCAGCGCTCAAACGGGCTCATCCCTACGAGGAGCCCGCTTACGAGGTTTATCGGATGGCGGAGTTATAGTTTGCGGCTTTATTTGCGGTCTTTTGCCATGGGGTGGCGTATGTCGCTCACATGGACGTCGAAAGATTCGCGCCTGTAGTCGGCCAGGAACAGCTCGAGGGTTCGCTTCACGGTTGGAAATGAGATCTCCTCCCAGGGAATCTCGTCGAGGCCGAAAAGCCTGGATTCCAGGGACTCTTCACCGGCGCCGAATTGCCCGTTCTTCAGGGTGGCTCGGTAGAACATATGAACCTGATTGATGTGTGGCACATCGATAATCGAATAGAGCCCCTCAATGTTTACTTCAGCGAGAGCCTCCTCCATGGTTTCACGTTCGGCGGCTTCAATGGTGGTTTCTGCGTTCTCCATGAATCCAGCGGGCAGCGTCCAGTAGCCATAGCGCGGTTCGATCGCTCTTCGGCACAGCAGTATCTGCCCCTCCCATACGGGAACGGTTCCGGCGACAATGCGCGGGTTCTGGTAATGTATGGTATCGCAGCTTACACAGACATAGCGGTGCCGGTTATCGCCCTCGGGGATGCGTTGTTCAACCGGCTGGCCGCATGTGCTGCAGTACTTCATGATTTTCCCCGTATACTGAATTGGTTTGGTAGTCAGTTTAACGATCCCGGCTGCCTCTGTCTCATCCAACCTCCGGATGTAACGTGGAGACGAACATTGCGTGATTTACTTGCCGAGCGACTCGCCGGCTATGCGCCACGGCAGCTGGCGCTGGATTATCCCGAGGCCGGGATACTGGTTCCGGTGACCGATGATCACCGAAACCCTGAAATGATCTTTACGCTCAGGTCTGAAAATCTGTCCACCCATCGCGGACAGGTAGCTTACCCTGGCGGTAAGCGGGATCCCGGGGACCCATCTCTTGCAGCAACTGCGTTGCGTGAAACCCACGAGGAAATTGGGCTGCCGCCGGAGCAGGTCCAGATTATTGCGCCGCTCAGCCAGGTGATGTCCCGCTATGGAATTCTGGTTACTCCGTACGTCGGTGTCATTCCCGGGGATCATCCTCTGGAGCCGAATCCTCACGAGATCGAAAGTGTATTTCGAGTGCCTCTCTCCTTTTTTCTGGAGGACCGGCGAGAGCGTACGGATGCTCTGAACTTTCTCAACCATACCTTTTACGTTCCGTGCTATCGGTGGGAGCGTTATGAAATCTGGGGGCTGTCGGCCGTGGTTCTGGTTGATTTCCTGAACGCTGTGTACGATGCCGGAATTGACTTGCTTGAACCGCCTGAAGGAGGCTGACATGTTTTACCAGTTGAATGACCGAACGCCGGAATTGTCGGGTGAGGGGCACTTCGTGGCTGACAATGCGTCGGTGATAGGCAATGTGAGGCTCATGGATAATGCCAGCGTCTGGTTTAACGCCGTTATCCGCGGGGACAATGAGTTGATTACCATTGGGCCGGAAACGAATATCCAGGATGGCTCAGTTCTGCACACCGACCCGGGTATGCCGCTTACGCTTGGAAGGGGCGTAACGGTCGGCCACAAGGTCATGCTTCACGGCTGTGAGATCGGAGACTATTCGTTGATTGGCATCAACGCGGTTGTACTTAATGGAGCGAAGATCGGCAAGCATTGCCTGATTGGTGCCAACGCCCTCATTCCAGAGGGAATGGAGGTACCGGATGGCTCCATGGTTGTTGGCTCTCCCGGCAAGATCAAGCGGGAGCTGAACGACAACCAGAAAAAGATGCTGGAAATGAGCGCGCAACACTACGTGCAGAACGCGGCCCGCTATGTCGATGAACTCAAGCCCTGCGAGCCGAAGAAATGAGTGTCGCTGATAAAGTGCGTTCACCCTGCGTGAGCATCTGTGCACTGGATGAGAATGATGTCTGTGTCGGGTGTCATCGGAGCGGGGACGAAATCACCCGCTGGACCCGAATGGATAACGAAGAACGTCGCGAGGTGCTACGAAAGGTGTCGGAGCGAGAAAAGAGATCCCTGATTCACGGCTAATAGAGGTGCTGGCAGATCATGACTGACTCAGTTCGAATTGGTACACCACTTAAAGGTAATGCTTTCAGGGTTCTGTTTTGTGGATCCGGTGAGCTCGGAAAAGAAGTTGTTCTCGAGTTGCAGCGCTATGGCGTTGAAGTGATCGCGGTCGACCGTTATGCCGATGCGCCTGCCATGCAGGTGGCCCATCGAAGTCACGTCATCGATATGTTGGATGGCGCCAGCCTGCGCCGCGTCATCGAGCAGGAAAAGCCAAATCTGATTGTTCCTGAGATTGAAGCCATAGCAACGCCGGAACTGGTTAAGTTGGAAGAGGAGGGGTACCACGTTATCCCAACCGCCAGAGCGGTGAACCTCACAATGAATCGTGAGGGAATTCGTCGCCTTGCGGCCGAAGAGCTCGGATTGCCAACCTCGCCATACCGCTTTGCAGGTTCCCGGGAGGAGTATCTTGCTGCCGTTCAGGAAATCGGCCTGCCACTGGTCGTTAAGCCGGTGATGAGCTCCTCGGGAAAAGGGCAAAGTACGGTCAAGATCGAAGATGATATTGAGGCCGCGTGGGAATATGCGCAATCTGGCGGGCGAGCCGGCAAGGGAAGGGTGATCGTTGAGGGTTTCGTGGACTTTGATTATGAGATAACTCTTCTGACCGTAAAGCACCGCGATGGAGTTTCGTTTTGTGAGCCCATAGGGCATCGTCAGGAAGACGGAGACTACCGTGAGTCGTGGCAACCGCAGCCGATGGCGCCGCTGGCCTATGAGCGCTCGGCTGAAGTTGCCCGTGCTGTGGTGGAAAATCTCGGCGGATATGGCATCTATGGCGTCGAGCTATTCGTTAAAGAGGATAACGTCTGGTTCTCTGAGGTATCGCCACGCCCTCATGATACCGGGTTGGTAACCCTTGTTTCCCAGGACCTTTCCGAGTTTGCACTACACGCGCGGGCGATCCTGGGTCTGCCGATCCCCTCGATACGTCAGGCCGGCCCGTCAGCTTCGGCGGTGATTCTCCCCGAGGGGGATTCAGCAGAAGTCTCTTATACAGGGTTGGAGTCCGCGCTATCGGAGCCGGATACCCAGTTGCGCCTGTTCGGAAAGCCAGAGCTAAAAGGGCGTCGTCGAATGGGGGTTGCGCTTGCGAAGGGTGCCTCAATAGAAGAGGCGCGGAAAAAGGCGCGCGATGCTGCGCAATCGGTTATCGTTGAATTATGAATCTTTCTTGGAATTGGGTGTCAAAAATCGGCTTGGTGAGGTTTTTCGAAAAAAATTCGAAGCAAGCGTTGACACCTCCTGAGAGGTCTGTAGAATGCGCATCTCTTTCGAGGGGCAAGCCACTTAGGCGGCTCCGGATTCGAAAGGCAACTGTTTGAAAGTATTGAAGAAAACGAGTTTTGAAATTCTTCAAATAAACGGTTGACAAGGCAGCGGAACGATGTAGAATACGCGGCCTTGATTGAGCAACAGCTCAAGCGCTCTTTAAAAAGTTGACCAAGTAATTCGTGTGGGCGCTGGCCGAGGTATTTCGGATATGAAATATCAGGACAGTGACTCGTCGAAATTGAGTTTTGTCTTGAGCAAGAATTGCGATCTTCGGATTGCTATATGATTTAAACTGAAGAGTTTGATCATGGCTCAGATTGAACGCTGGCGGCAGGCTTAACACATGCAAGTCGAGCGGTAACAGGGGGTGCTTGCACCCCGCTGACGAGCGGCGGACGGGTGAGTAATGCATAGGAAACTGCCCAGTAGTGGGGGATAGCCCGGGGAAACCCGGATTAATACCGCGTACGCCCTTCGGGGGAAAGCAGGGGATCTTCGGACCTTGCGCTATTGGATGTGCCTATGTCGGATTAGCTAGTTGGTGGGGTAAAGGCCTACCAAGGCGACGATCCGTAGCTGGTCTGAGAGGATGATCAGCCACATCGGGACTGAGACACGGCCCGAACTCCTACGGGAGGCAGCAGTGGGGAATATTGGACAATGGGGGCAACCCTGATCCAGCCATGCCGCGTGTGTGAAGAAGGCTTTCGGGTTGTAAAGCACTTTCAGTGAGGAGGAAAAGTTGGTCGTTAATACCGGCCAGCCTTGACGTTACTCACAGAAGAAGCACCGGCTAACTCCGTGCCAGCAGCCGCGGTAATACGGAGGGTGCAAGCGTTAATCGGAATTACTGGGCGTAAAGCGCGCGTAGGTGGTTTGATAAGCGAGATGTGAAAGCCCCGGGCTTAACCTGGGAACGGCATTTCGAACTGTCAGGCTAGAGTATGGTAGAGGAGTGTGGAATTTCCTGTGTAGCGGTGAAATGCGTAGATATAGGAAGGAACACCAGTGGCGAAGGCGGCACTCTGGACCAATACTGACACTGAGGTGCGAAAGCGTGGGGAGCAAACAGGATTAGATACCCTGGTAGTCCACGCCGTAAACGATGTCTACTAGCCGTTGGGACTCTTGAAGTCTTAGTGGCGCAGCTAACGCACTAAGTAGACCGCCTGGGGAGTACGGCCGCAAGGTTAAAACTCAAATGAATTGACGGGGGCCCGCACAAGCGGTGGAGCATGTGGTTTAATTCGACGCAACGCGAAGAACCTTACCTGGCCTTGACATGCAGAGAACTTTCCAGAGATGGATTGGTGCCTTCGGGAACTCTGACACAGGTGCTGCATGGCCGTCGTCAGCTCGTGTCGTGAGATGTTGGGTTAAGTCCCGTAACGAGCGCAACCCCTATCCCTAGTTGCTAGCAGTTCGGCTGAGAACTCTAGGGAGACTGCCGGTGACAAACCGGAGGAAGGTGGGGATGACGTCAGGTCATCATGGCCCTTACGGCCAGGGCTACACACGTGCTACAATGGCGCGCACAGAGGGCTGCAAACCCGCGAGGGGGAGCCAATCTCACAAAACGCGTCGTAGTCCGGATCGCAGTCTGCAACTCGACTGCGTGAAGTCGGAATCGCTAGTAATCGTGAATCAGAATGTCACGGTGAATACGTTCCCGGGCCTTGTACACACCGCCCGTCACACCATGGGAGTGGATTGCACCAGAAGTGGTTAGTCTAACCTTCGGGAGGACGATCACCACGGTGTGGTTCATGACTGGGGTGAAGTCGTAACAAGGTAGCCGTAGGGGAACCTGCGGCTGGATCACCTCCTTAAACGAAGCCGAACGCTTCGGTCAGAGTCCACACGAATTACTTGGTTGGCTGAATAAAGAGAGCAGATGGGTCGTTGCAGGCCCGTGTTTTTGGGTCTGTAGCTCAGGTGGTTAGAGCGCACCCCTGATAAGGGTGAGGTCGGTGGTTCAAGTCCACCCAGACCCACCAGAATTGCGTGGCTCGTCGTTGTGTCCGGGCTTGCATAGCAGGCTATGCGGCGCCCGAACACGCCTAGATCCACACAATTCTATAGCTAAGGTTAAATCGGCCTGGCTTGTGTGGAAGATCGAGGGGCCATAGCTCAGCTGGGAGAGCGCCTGCCTTGCACGCAGGAGGTCGGCGGTTCGATCCCGCCTGGCTCCACCAAAAGCCTGAACGATCGATGCTTTGAACTGACTAACTTCGGTTAGCAGTGTGCAGAAACAAGTGTTTCAACTTGATGAACAAGTTCGAAGCCCTTCTTTCTGATCACTGGGTCAGATTTGCTCTTTAACAAATTGGACGAGATAGAACACAGAATTTTTTCTCTCATTATCTCCGAGAGAAAAGTTCAAAAGTGATAGCGATTTCAAGCGTTATCCGGTGTTGTCGTTGAAGTGGTTGTTATATCGCTTCAAGGAACTGTCTCCACTTATTGATGCCCTGGTTTACCAGGTTGTCGATGGATGGAACACAGTTGTCTTGGGGTTATATAGTCAAGCAACTAAGCGCATACGGTGGATGCCTTGGCAGTCAGAGGCGATGAAAGACGTGGAAGCCTGCGATAAGGTTCGGGGAGCTGGCAAACAAGCTGTGATCCGGACATCTCTGAATGGGGAAACCCACCGACTTTCGGGTCGGTACCTTACACTGAATCCATAGGTGTAAGGGGCGAACCGGGGGAACTGAAACATCTAAGTACCCCGAGGAAAAGAAATCAACCGAGATTCCCTAAGTAGCGGCGAGCGAACGGGGACTAGCCCTTAAGCTAGACAACTGGTAGGAGAAGGCTCTGGAAAGTGCCGCCATAGTGGGTGATAGCCCCGTATCCGAAACCTGAGTCTGGTGAAATCGAGTAGGACGGGACACGTGATATCCTGTCTGAACATGGGGGGACCATCCTCCAAGGCTAAATACTCCTGACTGACCGATAGTGAACCAGTACCGTGAGGGAAAGGCGAAAAGAACCCCTGTGAGGGGAGTGAAATAGATCCTGAAACCGTATGCGTACAAGCAGTCGGAGCGGACTTGTTCCGTGACGGCGTACCTTTTGTATAATGGGTCAGCGACTTATGTTCAGTGGCGAGGTTAACCGTTTAGGGGAGCCGTAGGGAAACCGAGTCTGAATAGGGCGATTTAGTCGCTGGGCATAGACCCGAAACCGGGCGATCTATCCATGAGCAGGTTGAAGGTGCCGTAACAGGCACTGGAGGACCGAACCCACTGTCGTTGAAAAGCCAGGGGATGACTTGTGGATCGGAGTGAAAGGCTAATCAAGCCCGGAGATAGCTGGTTCTCCCCGAAAGCTATTTAGGTAGCGCCTCGGACGAATACCACAGGGGGTAGAGCACTGTTTCGGCTAGGGGGTCATCCCGACTTACCAACCCGATGCAAACTCCGAATACCTGTGAGTACTATCCGGGAGACACACGGCGGGTGCTAACGTCCGTCGTGAAGAGGGAAACAACCCAGACCGCCAGCTAAGGTCCCCAAGTACCAGTTAAGTGGGAAACGATGTGGGAAGGCTCAGACAGCTAGGAGGTTGGCTTAGAAGCAGCCATCCTTTAAAGAAAGCGTAATAGCTCACTAGTCGAGTCGGCCTGCGCGGAAGATGTAACGGGGCTCAAACTGGTCACCGAAGCTGCGGCTGCATACGTTGTATGCGGGGTAGGGGAGCGTTCTGTAAGCCTGCGAAGGTGTGTTGAGAAGCATGCTGGAGGTATCAGAAGTGCGAATGCTGACATGAGTAACGACAATGCGGGTGAAAAACCCGCACGCCGGAAGACCAAGGGTTCCTGCGCAACGCTAATCGGCGCAGGGTGAGTCGGCCCCTAAGGCGAGACCGAAAGGTGTAGTCGATGGGAAACGGGTTAATATTCCCGTACCTTGGATAGCTGCGATGGAGAGACGGAGAAGGCTAGGTGAGCCGGGCGACGGTTGTCCCGGTTTAAGCGAGTAGGGAGTGGACTTAGGCAAATCCGGGTCCACAATCCTGAGACGTGACGACGACTGCTCATAGAGCGGGAAGTCATTGATGCCATGCTTCCAGGAAAATCTTCTAAGCTTCAGGCTATTCGAGACCGTACCCCAAACCGACACAGGTGGTCAGGTAGAGAATACCAAGGCGCTTGAGAGAACTCGGGTAAAGGAACTAGGCAAAATGGTGCCGTAACTTCGGGAGAAGGCACGCTGGCAGTAAGTGAAGCCCCTGCGGGTGGAGCTGAGACCAGTCGAAGATACCAGGCCCCTGCGACTGTTTATTAAAAACACAGCACTGTGCAAACACGAAAGTGGACGTATACGGTGTGACGCCTGCCCGGTGCCGGAAGGTTAATTGATGGGGTTAGCGCTTGCGCGAAGCTCTTGATCGAAGCCCCGGTAAACGGCGGCCGTAACTATAACGGTCCTAAGGTAGCGAAATTCCTTGTCGGGTAAGTTCCGACCTGCACGAATGGCGTAACGATGGGGGCGCTGTCTCTACCCGAGACTCAGTGAAATTGAAATCGCCGTGAAGATGCGGTGTATCCGCGGCTAGACGGAAAGACCCCGTGAACCTTTACTATAGCTTCACAGTGAACTTTGAGCATGTTTGTGTAGGATAGCTGGGAGGCTTTGAAGTGGGAACGCCAGTTCTCATGGAGCCAACCTTGAAATACCAGCCTGACATGTTTGAGGTTCTAACTTGGTCCCCTTATCGGGGATGAGGACACTGTGTGGTGGGTAGTTTGACTGGGGCGGTCTCCTCCCAAAGCGTAACGGAGGAGCACAAAGGTGGGCTAAGCATGGTCGGACATCATGCGGTTAGTGTAATGGCACAAGCCCGCTTAACTGCGAGACAGACACGTCGAGCAGGTACGAAAGTAGGTCATAGTGATCCGGTGGTTCTGTATGGAAGGGCCATCGCTCAACGGATAAAAGGTACTCCGGGGATAACAGGCTGATACCGCCCAAGAGTTCACATCGACGGCGGTGTTTGGCACCTCGATGTCGGCTCATCACATCCTGGGGCTGAAGCCGGTCCCAAGGGTATGGCTGTTCGCCATTTAAAGTGGTACGCGAGCTGGGTTTAGAACGTCGTGAGACAGTTCGGTCCCTATCTGCCGTGGACGTTGGAGATTTGAGGAAAGCTGCTCCTAGTACGAGAGGACCGGAGTGGACGAACCTCTGGTGTTCGGGTTGTGACGCCAGTCGCATTGCCCGGTAGCTATGTTCGGACAGGATAACCGCTGAAAGCATCTAAGCGGGAAGCCCCTTCCAAGATGAGATCTCCCTGGACCCTCGAGGTCCCTGAAGAGCCGTTCAAGACCAGGACGTTGATAGGTCGGGTGTGTAAGCGCTGCGAGGCGTTGAGCTAACCGATACTAATTGCTCGTGCGGCTTGACTATATAACACCCAAGACAATTGCGGATAATGCAGAGCCTAACCGCTCAAACGAAATCAACATCACTCAGTTCTATCCCGTCCCCCAGTGATCAACCGTTTTGCCTGACGACCATAGCGGTCTGGAACCACCTGATCCCATCCCGAACTCAGAAGTGAAACAGACCAGCGCCGATGGTAGTGTGGCGTTGCCCATGTGAGAGTAGGTCATCGTCAGGCTCCTAACACCAAAAACCCCAGCATCTTCGGTGCTGGGGTTTTTTATTAGCTGCAAAAAAGAGATGACCTACGGGAGTGTCCGCACCGGTGCCGAAGGCAGAGCGAGCATCGCTCGCTCAGGTAAGGACGGGCACCCCGTCTCGGGGTGGCCCGGGTCATCGTTGCAGCGCAACGCGCTGCCTGCGGTATGGGAAAAGATCCCGACAAAGCAAAATCAAGGCAACCAAATCTCAAACACCCCACCACCCAGGCTCCCACCGTTGTGGAGCTTTATAGACCCACTTCTCTCTCCCTCACTGTGCAGTTTGGCGACGGAGGAGGCGAAAAACAGCCCAAGGCTGGTGCTGCCACTTTTGAAATCAAGCGATTTGAAGTTCAGGGTTCCGGTATGTTGCATACTCTCCGGATAGCCTTTCCCGTCGTCTTCAACACCAATCACCAGATATCTATCTCTTTCACCAGCTGTAAGCAGGATTTTGCTTCGCGTGTAGCGTATAGCGTTGTTAATGGTGTTATTTAACACGCCGGTCAGAAGGTCCTCGTCGAAAAAGCCGTTTATGTCTTCAGCCTCTATCGAAACATCAATGCCGAGGCCCTTAAGCAGAGGTGTGTGTCGTGCCAGGTGTTCGGTCAGGAAATCCGGCACAAAGTGTTCCTCAATGTGCGCGGAGAGGTTGTTCTCGCCAAGGCGGTAGATGCCGAGAAGTTGCACCAGATCGTTGTGCATCCTTTCGGCTTCGTACTGAAGAGTATTGAAACGTGCAGATTCCCCCAGGTTTTCCTCGTGTTCGGTGCGAAGTTCGTCCAGGGAGTTCAGGAGCATGCCTAGCGAGTTCTTCATATCGTGAACGGCTGAGGCGAGTACCATTGAAAAATCGATATTCTGGTCGTTCATTCCATCAGTCCCTTCAGCTTGCGTTTTAAGGCGATATAACGCCTATGTTGGCGATGTTGCTCGGGTAGTCCTGATAACCGATCAAGGCAGGACTGACAGCGCTTGAGGAGCTCAGTGCTGGTCGGGTTATTGTCGTGTTCCTTCATCAGTACCTGAACCAGGTTAAGGTTCAGGGCTGCGTGATCAGGCACGATCTCCAGAGCCTTTGAAAACGTTTCTGCTGCTTCTTGCAGGTTTCCGGATTCGAAGGCTTTGATGCCATCCCGGTTCAGGGCTCTGGCCTTGATCTTCTGGCGGAATCCCACGGGTTCATCCAGCAGGCTTTCAATCTTCTGGAGAGTTTCAGGATCGTTGCTGAAGCGTTCGGACATCTCGGCCAGCAACTGTTTCGCATCGGATTCATGCCCCAGGCGAAACAGGGTTTTGGCGTAATCAAGCCCCGTTCTGGCATCCAGAACGGTGGTATCCTGGAGCTCCGGCCTGATACTCTCAAGAATCTTCGCAGCCTGTCGATCCTGTCCCTGGCCTGCGTAAATCCGGCACTGTACGATGCGGCTGCGTAGACCGATACCTTCCTCGCCATCGAATCGCTTTTCCATTTTTTTGAGTACCGCCAGCGCTTCTTTGGCCTTTTCCGCACCATCCTCGTCGAGGTCGCCTTCACTCAGGTCCGACAGTGTCTGGCCCAGTGCAAGGTAGTGTTCGGAGTTGTCATGTATCGAGTAGGTCCCCAGTTCAACGGTTCGACGCCATGCATCTGAAGCCGTGTCCATGTCCTGGTTTGAACCTGCCAGTTCGGCAAGATGCTTCTGCCGAAGCAGCGCATTGGGGGAATGCTCGGCGGCTTTTTCGAGCACTTGCTGTGCCTGTGTAGGACGCCCCTGTCGTTCCAGCCCCTCTGCGAGCAGGTCATACGCCTCCATGTAGTCCGGATGCTTTGCCAGAAGGTCTCTGAGGCCGTCTACCGCCTCGTCGAGACTTCGTTTAGCAAGCAGAACCTTGCACCGCCCGAGCTTTGCCCAGGAAAGCTCACGTTGTGCCAGGACGTCATCGTAGATCTTGAGTGCGTGAGCCTGGTCGCCCAGTTGGAAATACAAGTCGCCCAGGGTTTTCATCAGCCAGGTCTTGTAACGAGGCTGCCGGGGCAGTGCCTGGAGGCAGAGTGAAATAGCCTCCGGATAGTTCTCCCGGTCGATTTCCCGGTTAATGGGTAGGAGGATGTTGCGCTGGCTGATCAGGGCTCCCAGGCGCTTCTCCAGTACGGCCCGATTGATCGGTTTGGTGAGGTAAGCGTCGGGTTGATATTCCCTCGCTCCCATGACCATTTCCTTGGATGTTTCGGCAGTCACCATCAGAAAGAGAGAAGAGCGCTTGAGTAGTTTTTTATGCCGAAGCTCCTCCAGTATGTGCTGGCCATTCTTGCCTTCGCCAAGATTAAAGTCACACAACACGACATCTACGTGATTGTAGGTACAGTACTGAATCGCCTGATTGGCATGGGCTACCAGCTCAATTTTGTCGGCACCGCAGCTGCGAAGCATCTGGCGCATGGACAACCGGAAATTCTCGAAGTCATCAATAACCAGATAGGTGAGCTTGCCGAACGGGTTGAAGTCAGCTTTGGAATCGGTCATGAGCGCTTCTGTTTGAGTAGCTTGTTAACCAGTGCCCTCAGTGCAGCAGGTTTCACCGGTTTGTAAAGAATCTGGTAACCCCGGTCTATGGCATCTTCCCGCACTTCAGGCGCCATATAGCCGGTGATGAGTATTCCAGGGATGTCCGCGTTCAACGCACCACGAATGCTGTCCATGGCGTCGAGGCCATTCTTGTTTTCGTCCAGTTGATAATCGGCAAGTATAATATCCGGGCTTTCCCCTTCCAGTTTTGCCATGGCATCTTCCAGACTTTCGGCCGCGGTCACATCACACTTCCAATTGCCCAGTAGCGCCACCATTCCCTGCAGTATGGCCGGGTCGTTATCGATACACAGGAAATGCAGTCCCCCGAGGTTTGATACTCTCCGGGAGCCCGTAGCGGGCTTGGCAGTGGCGGCTTCGTTCTGCTCGGGCGCGGCTGTTGGTACCGTTATCCCAAAGACGCTACCGCGACCCTGGACAGAATGGACGCTGACCGGGTGGTTCAGCATACCGCTGATGCGATCGACGATCGCAAGACCAAGGCCCAGGCCTTTTTTGTCCCGGCCATGCTGAAACCGACGGAACTCCTCGAAGATATGGGTCAGTTGATCCTCGGGTATGCCAGGACCGGTGTCCCAGACCTCTATCCGGATATAGCCTTTGAGGCGACGGCATCCCAGGAGGATCTTGCCTTCTGGTGTGTAGCGTATGGCATTGGAAAGGAAATTCTGGACCACGCGACGCAGGAGTTTGGCATCCGATCGGATCCATACCGTGCTGGGTACAACGTGCAGCTCCAGGTTCTGGTCCTTGGCGATGGCGGAAAAATCGGTTGCCAGATGGCGCATGATGTCGTTGACGGGGAAGACCCCGATGTTTGGCTCCAGGGCCCCTGCATCCAGCTTGGAAATATCCAGCAGGGTGCTGATGATTTCTTCGGCGGCCCCCAGGGAACTGTCGATGTGGTCTACCAGATCTTTCATCTCACCGTCATCTGCTTTCCCGGCGAGGGCGGAGGTAAACAGTCTGGCTGCGTTCAGGGGCTGGAGCAGGTCGTGGCTGGCCGAAGCCAGGAAGCGCGTCTTGCTCTGGTTCGCCTGCTCGGCCACCGATTTGGCTTTCAGCATCTGCTCATTGATGACCTGGAGCTCCTGGGTGCGTTCCTTTACCCGCTGTTCCAGGTAAATGTTCGTTTCCTTCAGGGCCTGCTCGGTTCGACGCATGGCGGTAATATCCTGGAAGGTCGTGACATAGCCACCGCCGGGGATCGGACTGCCATCAATACGCAAAACGGTTCCATCGGGCCTCTGGCGCTCATAGGACATTGGCCGACCCTCGCGCATGCTGGTGCAGCGGTCAGCCACGATTTCATCAATCCTGCGGGCAGAGAGGTTGGCGTTGGTCAGGTTGTAACGCATCAGATCTTCGACTGGGCGTCCGACCCTGACGAAGCCTTTCGGATAGGTAAACAGCTCCAGGTAACGATGGTTCCAGACCACCAGTTGCTGCTGATGGTTCACCACTGACACGCCCAGGCTAATGTTCTCAATGGCCGACTGCAGCAGCTCGCGGCTGAAAGTCATGGCCTGGGACGCTTCATCGACAATGCTGACAACGTCCTCGATCTGCATGTCCCGGCCGGTGAGGGTAGATTCCAGGACCACTCTGGCCGTAGAGGCGCCAATCACCGAAGCCAACTGGCGCTCGATGTATTTCATCAGATGGGCGGACGCCGGGCGGTGTGGGTGCAGTCGAATGGCATTGCGGCGCTCGTAATTCCGGAAAATGGTTTCTGAGCGCTCTTCACCCATGAACCGGTCCGTAAGGGCCTGCAGGTCGGACGTCAGTATCTCACCCTGCCAGCTCTGGTGTTGGGCCGTTTCGGCCTTGGGCTGTGGATCGTGAAAGAAAGAAGCAATCTGGATTTTTTCGCGGACACGCTGGCGAGTGAGCATTGAGAGGACGATGTACACGACCGTGTTGATCCCCAAACTCCAGATAATGCCGTGGCTTGTCTGGTCCAGCTCGGACCCGAACAGTGCAGTAGGCCGAGTCCAGTTCAACCCCAGGATTCCCTGCTGAACCAGGGTGTCGTTGACCCATCCCGTGGTGGCGAGCGCCGGCAGTAGCAGGGTGTAGCACCACATCAGGAAGCCGAGGCCCAGGCCCCAAACGGCCCCCATATAATTGCCCCGGCGCCAGATAATACCGCCCACCAAGGCAGGCCCGAATTGTGCTGCCGCAGCAAACGAGAGCAGGCCGAAGGCTGTCAGGCTGTAGTCTTCACCAGCCATCCGGTAAAAACCATAGGCTGTGAGCAACACCACGAAAATAGCGACACGTCTGATACTCAACAGCAGGTAACTGAGATCCGTCCGTCGGTTCATGCCTGGCCGGAAAAACTTAAGCAGCGCCGGCATGATGATCTCGTTGCTGACCATGGTGGCGATGGCCACGGAGCATACGATAACCATGGCTGCTGCGGCCGAGCCACCACCGAGGAACGCGAGTATCGCCAGCCATTCCTCGCCGGCCATGATCGGCAGCTGCAGTATCAGAACGTCAGGGTTGCCGGCTGAGGCCTCGGGCGACAACAGTCCGGCTGCTGCAATAGGGAGTACAAATGCGCTGGCTACGATCAGGTAGATGGGCATGGCCCAGCGTGCAATTTCGAAATCCCGATGGTCGGTATTTTCGACGACCATGACATGAAACTGCCGGGGCAGGCAGATGATGGCGAGCATGGCAATGAGCGTCTGGGTTATAAAAGCTGGCGCTTCAATGCCGTCGGTGGTCAGGGTGCCGATCAGGTCTGCGTCCCTCACCCGGTCAAACAGGTCTCCGAATCCGCCATACAGACCGTAGCCAACGAACAGGCCGACGGCGACGAAGGCCACGAGTTTGATCAATGATTCAAAGGCCACGGCCTGGATCATGCCCCGGTGATGCTCGGTGGACTCCAGGTGCCGGGTGCCAAATAGAACGGTGAATACCGCCAGGGCGAGCGTGATGTACCAGGCGGAATCGTTCCAGGCCGCAGTGCTCAGTTCTTCATAGCCGGTGCCGGTTTCCGAGAGCACGTTGAAACCCATGGCAATGGCTTTGAGCTGCAGTGCAATGTACGGAACACTGCCGATCAAGGCGAATGTCGCAATCATCGCAGCCAGTAGCTGGGATTTGCCGTATCGGGAGGCAATGAAGTCCGCGATGGAGGTGCTGTTGTTGCGCTTGCTGATATAGATAATACGGCGCAGCAGTGGCGCGCCGAAAACAAAGACCAACAGCGGGCCCAGGTAGATGGGCAGAAACCCGAGCCCCTCCTGGGTGGCACGGCCCACGGCGCCATAGAAGGTCCAGGAGGTGAAGTAGACAGCCAGGGACAGTGCGTATATGTGGGTGCGTGCCAGTCGCCTGCGGTAGAGGCCGGGATGCTTGTCACCGGCCCAGGCGATCACGAACAGGATCGATATGTAGGTGATGGAAATAAGGACCAGCAGCCAGGCACTAATCATGGTCACACGTTCCCGACAGTATCAGCAGTTTGAAGCATCACGCTAACGAGGTATCACTTTGCGCACACGGTTTTATACAGGGTGTCTCCGGGTTCAAGCAGCTTCAGGTTGTCCACTCGGGGACTTCCGTCAGAGCCCAGTGGCACCAGCTCTCGGGTCGCACAGTTGATGATGTGGATGCGATGGGAAACGGCGTCCGTCATTTTCTGCTCGAAACGATAGAGGGTAAACCGAACAATGTCCTCGCTGTTCGTGTCACGACTGATGCTTTTGGTGTCGACTGTCGAGAATGCGGTGACATAGGGGAAGACGAACGTCCAGGGGCGCCACAGGATGCCGTCTGTTTCGGTATTCACGATTACCGCCTCTTCCGGCAGGCGGACCTGCTTCTGGTCAAACCAGGTGTATTCCATATAGATGAGATAGCCCAGCATGCCCGCTCCGGCAAACACCGGGATGATCCACTTCGGGGCTTTATTTCGAGTGGCGGCACGAATACCAAGAGCGATACCGGCAGCGCCAAGGCCACAAAATACGGTGGCGACAAATGTCCAGAACATATAATGACTTCCTCAAAAAAGAACGGGCTCCCTCATTGAGGAAGCCCGTTCAGTACCAACCTGTCAGTTCATTGAACGTATCAGGTTGAGATGTTGCTTAGTGGTCTTGAGCTTGACCGGCACCACGCGGGTAACGGACGCTTTCAACCAGCTCCTGAATCTCAACGGGCGGTTCTTCAGTTGCGTTGGATACAATGAAGGCTACCGCAAAGTTGACGATTGCACCAACCGCGCCGATAGACAGCGGGGAGATGCCCAGCACCCAGTTTTCCGGGGTGTCTGGCAGGTTGTTGGTGCCCGGGATGAACAGCCAGCCCTTGTAAACGAAGATGTACACAAGAGTGAAGGCCAGACCGGTCAGCATGCCAGCGATGGCGCCTTTGTTGTTCACGCGCTTGGAGAAGATACCCATCATCAGCGCCGGGAACAGGGAAGCTGCCGCGATGCCGAATGCAAGTGCAACCACCTGCGCCGCAAAGCCTGGAGGGTTGGCCCCAAGGTAGGTGGCAACAACGATTGCGACCGCCATGGATATCCGCGCCGCCAACAGCTCGCCTTTCTCCGTGATCGCCGGGTTAATGGAACCTTTGATCAGGTCGTGACTGACCGCCGAGGAAATCGCGAGCAACAGACCGGCCGCTGTGGACAGTGCTGCTGCCAGACCACCTGCTGCGATTAGACCGATGACCCAGCCGGGCAGGTTGGCGATTTCCGGGTTGGCCAGTACCAGGATATCCCGGTTAACGACGAGCTCGTTGCCGTTCCAGCCGCGGGCTTCAGCCGTAGGCGCGAAGGCTTCGCTGTCGTTGTAAAGCTGGATACGACCATCTTCGTTCTTGTCGGTGAACTGGATAAGACCCGTGATTTCCCATTCCTTGATCCAGTTTGGACGCTCGTCGTACTGGATTGGCTCCGCTGCGGTGCCGTCCGGATAGATGGTGGTCATCAGGTTCAGACGAGCCATGGAAGCAACAGCAGGTGCAGTCAGGTACAGCAGGGCGATGAATACCAGGGCCCAGCCGGCAGACCAGCGCGCGTCAGCCACCTTCGGTACGGTGAAGAAGCGGATGATAACGTGGGGCAGACCTGCAGTACCGATCATCAGCGACAGGGTGAACAGAACCATGTTCAGCTTGTTGTCGATATCGGCGGTGTACTCGTTGAAGCCGAGGTCAGTGATAACCTGGTTCAGCTTGTCGAGGATCGGCATGCCGGAATCCACGTGAGTCGAGAACAGACCCAGCGGGGGAAGCGGATTGCCAGTCAGTTGCAGGGAGATGAACACCGCAGGAATGGTGTAGGCAATGATCAGTACGCAGTACTGGGCCACCTGGGTGTAGGTGATGCCCTTCATGCCGCCCATTACCGCGTAGACGAATACCACCACTGCCGCGATCATCAGACCTACGGTGGAGTCCACTTCGAGGAAGCGGGAGAAGGCAACACCGGCACCAGCCATCTGGCCGATAACGTAGGTTACAGACGCTACGATCAGACAGATAACCGCCACCAGGCGGGCGTTCTTGCTGTAGAAGCGGTCACCGATGAACTCGGGCACCGTGAACTTGCCGAACTTCCGCAGGTACGGAGCCAGCAGCATCGCCAGCAGAACGTAACCGCCAGTCCAGCCCATGAGGAAGGTGGAGTTGGCGTAGCCACCGGCAGCGATCAGACCTGCCATGGAGATAAACGATGCCGCGGACATCCAGTCGGCGCCGATTGCTGCGCCGTTGGTGATCGGGTGAACGCCGCCACCGGCAACGTAGAAGTCACTCGTGCTTCCGGCCTTGGCCCAGATAGCGATAGCGATGTAGAGGAGGAAGGAGCCCCCTACAAACATGATGTTAATGGCAAATTGACTCATTCGTTCTTACTCCTCGTGCACGCCGAATTTTTCATCGATCTTGTTCATGCGCCACGCGTAGTGGAAGATCAGAGCGATGAACGTGAGGATGGAACCTTGCTGGGCGAACCAGAAGCCCAGATCGGTACCACCAATCGGAATGCCCGCGAGCATTGGACGGAGCAGAATTGCAAAGCCGTAAGATACCAGGGCCCAGACGATCAGGCTCCCGAATATCAGGCGTAGATTCGCCTTCCAGTAGGCTTCAGCGTCGTAGCTATGACCTGACATAGGATCACTCCTGTGTTGTTGTTGTGGAGGTTGGGTGGGTTTTTGGTGAGGCACTTCTGTTAGAGAATTTATTATTCATATAAGTACTTCTCCGACTAGTTGTCCCTACTGACTTTACTGGTCAAGCGATTTATAGATATTGGCAAAAGGTCTAATTCTCAGTAATTTGGCGTGACGTCCGTCTATTTTCGAGACGTCTGGGCCAGCATCCATTCAGTAACGATGCATGTTTTGCAGACGCCGATGGTAATGAAGCTTGTCGTGCAATCCCTTCAGGGTTTTTACGCCCTCGGTGCGGGCCTTATTCAGGGCTATCAGGGTGAGCTCGGCGGTGGCAAGAGCGTCCGAGGCAGCGTGGTGTCGTTCGCTGACTTCAAGGCCGAAATAATCCGCCCAATTGTCGAGCCCCTTGCCCCCGGTTTTCGTGTTGGGAAAAAACGCAGGCATCAAGTCCGCGACATCCATCCAGGTGTGGGGCTGGGTGTATCCCAGCTGAGCCTTCAATGTCTTCTCCAGAAATTTCTGGTCGAACGCCGAGTGGTAGGCCAGAATCGGGTCGCCATTCATCCACTCGAGAAGGTAAAGCAGGGCGTCCTCGATTTCGTGCCCCTGGGTCAGAGCTTCCGGCCCGATTCCGTGAATAAGCACCGTTTCCCTGATGTCGAGCTCTGGCCGCCTGAGGATCAGGTCGAACTGGTCGCCGAGGTGGATGATGCCGCCCCTGATAGCTACCGCTCCGATAGCAATGACTTCATCCTTGGCGGCATTCAGCCCCGTGGTTTCCAGATCGAGCACAATCAGACGGCAATCCGTGAGGAGCTGTTCTCCCGGTGTTTTCGCGTGGGGCAGATTGCCGGGATCGTGGCTGCCGATCTTCCCGCCCCGCCGATGCTCAATCCATTGTTTTATTTGTTCCAGCATGTCTCGCGCCTGAAGGTCAGAGTTGGTAGGTCACTTCGAGCTTCTGCTGCAACCGCTGAGCCTGCCTGAAGGATTCCCGCAGGATCCGGCGGTCGAGCGGGTTCAGATCGTCGGGATCAATATAGTTGGTCAGCTCCTGGTCCTTTGCCAGCATTTCCTGGTGCGCCCGCATCCGGATCGCCTGGATCAGGCTATAGGCTTCTTTCCAGGCGTTGGCATCTTTCGGGTCGAAGATGCCTTTTTTGGCCAGCTCATCCATTCGTTCCAGGGTGTTTGCCGTCTCAACGCCATTCGCCAGGGCAAAGACGCGAACAGCTTCAACAAATGGCGCCAGGCCCTGGCGTTTAAGGTCCAGTGAATGCTTGTTGCCTTCATCCGACAGGTAGCGGAAGTTGCGGAACATGGTCAGCGGTGGCTTGCGCTGGAAGGCGTTGCCGGCAAGCATTTTCTGGAACAGGGCGTTTTTCCGGATCCGTGCAAGAACCTTCTCCAGAAGGGCATCCAGAGGCTCTGTCGGCCCGTAGATGGCCCTCATATCCAGGAAAATCGAGGAATAAACCAGGTTCTGGGGCGTGGATGCGTCAATAAAGCGGATAAACCATTCGTCCCATTCCCTGTCGCTGAGGCACAGTTTCGGATTGCTGGCCATGATGTTGCCTTTGCACAAGGTGAAGCCGCACTCAGCCAGTTCGTCGTTAACCCTCCGGGCAAACGGCAGCAGCTTCTCCCGGACCTGTTCTTCGGACATGCCTTCGGGCGTCTGGAACAGGATGCCATTGTCCTGGTCCGTCAACAGAGTCTGCTCCTGTCGACCCTCGCTGCCGAATGTCAGCCAGGTAAAGGGAATGCCGGGGTCGTGTTTCTTGATGTTCAGTTCCAGGACCCGACGGACAGTAACATCGTTGAGTGTCGTGATGATCTTGACCACTTGCCCGGAGTCAGCGCCGTGGGCAAGCATGGCATCCACCAGGCGGGAGACGTCCGCTCGCAGGCTCACCAGGGTACGAAGGTGGGTGGCAGTGCCGATGGTGCGGGCAAGGTTAACCAGATCCACCCGCTGCAGGGAGAACAGGTCCCGTTCCGAAACTACGCCAATCAGCTTGTGGTCGTCGTCGATGACACACAAATGGGCAAAATGGTGCTCCGCCATCAGCATGGCAGCCTCGAATGCATCCGCATGGGAGGGCAGGCAGCAGGGATCCTTGGTCATGACCTGTTGGATGGGTGTGTCCAGCGGGCCGGTGCCCTCGGCGATCATGGTCCGAAGGTCCCGCAGTGTGAAAATGCCGGTCGGGATGCGGTTTTCATCGGTAATGATAATGCTGCCGACATTGTTCTCGTGCATACGCGCCACGGCCTTGCGCACTGGAAGGTCCGGCGAGCACACAATGGGATTTCGCAATGCATAACGTTCCAGCGGGGTGTCCAGGGAGGTACTGGAACCCATCGAAGCCATGGCGCTCGACTGGATGCGCCGGTTCACCTGATCAAGCAGGCTACTGACGCCTCGCAGGCAGAAATCCCTAAAGGGTTCACTTTCAGAAAACAGGGTAACGAAGGCCGCCTGCCCGATACTGAGGCAGAAGGTATCGCCCGATGCCCGGTGCAGGGTTCTGGTTGGCCGCTCGCCGATCATGGCGGCCAGAGGAAAACACTCACCCTGGCTGATTTCGAAGGTCGTTTCGGTGCGGTCTTCCTTATCGTTGTGGCGCTCGCCACGAATCCGCCCTTGTTTGACTACGTAGAATCGTTTTACGACGTCATGGTCCGGAGAGAGGACAACGTCGCCATCGGCGTAAAACTGAATGGAGGCATTCTCGGCGAAATGCGCCAGATGCGCATCATCCATGCTGGAAAAGGGCGCATGTTCCCGCAGAAACGTCATTATTGCTCGGATGTTCTGGGGGCGATCATTTTCCGGGTTCGCTGAGGCCATGTCCGTCGTCACTCGCTGGTTATTATTGTCCGTCTGAAGTGTAGTGTAGCCAAAGCGTTCGTCGCCTTACGATTTTGGTCGCAGGAAGCCTGACATAGATCAGTTTTCTTTAAGGCCACTGACCCGGGTGGTAAAGTCAGTATCTGAAACTGGTTATTAACTGTAATGCCATGACAACCAAAGAAGAGCGCCTCAGCTTCCTCGAGGAAATGAAAGACGTCCGGCGTATCCCTAAGCCCAACCGGGCAGAGGTAACAACGCCCCGTGAACTGACGCCCGGCCATCTGGAGCGCCAGAGGGCGGCCGTGGAGAAACCGTTGCGGGATACCAACCCGTTGACATCCGACATGGTGGAACCGCTCACGGCTCACGATGTATTGAGCTGGCAGCGGCCGGGCGTTCAGCACGGCGTGTTCCGCAAGCTCAGGCTCGGGCAGTATCCGATCGAGGCGCGCCTCGATCTGCACCGGATGACCGTTGAGCAGTCCCGGCGTGAAGTTTTCAGGTTTATTGGCGATTGTGTCCGCTACGGATTGCGTTCGGTCATCATTCTGCATGGCAAGGGCGAGCGCAATCCCGATGGAATTGCCCAACTCAAGAGCTACCTCGCCAAGTGGCTACCGGAGCTGGACGATGTCCTGGCGTTTCATTCGGCCCAAAAACACCATGGTGGTACCGGTGCGGTTTATGTCATGGTGCGAAAAAGTGACCGGGACAAGCAGCATAATCGTGAAATCCACGGAAGCCGTTAGCGGCTCCGATCCCAGACACCCTTAAATCAGAGCCGCCATGGCGGCTGAGCGGAGGTTATCGTCGTGAAAAAAGTTGCAGTAGCTGTATTGGCCGTGCTGGCGCTGGCGGGTTGCAAGGATCGAGTGATCTGGAACGACAACGGTAAAGTTGAAGAAGCCACTACGGATCGCGAAGTCTGGAACTCCAACGGCAAGATGGAATCTGGTGAACGCAAGATCTGGGTTAACAAGGATGGCGAGGAAATCGTCAAATAAACCCTGAGCATCTGCCGCAGGCCGGGGCACAACAATAAAACCGGGCAACAAGACCGGAAATACAAAGGAGAGAGTTGGGATGGCCGTGAGCCTGACAGTTAACGGCGACGAGCGGTCGCTGAACATTGAGGGCGATACGCCGCTTTTGTGGGTATTGCGTGATGAGCTGGGGCTCAAGGGCACTAAATTCGGTTGCGGTGCCGGCCTTTGCGGCGCATGCACGGTGCACCTGAACGGGCAGCCTGTACGCTCCTGCTCCACGCCCGTTGAAATGGCTGCCGGCGGCGAGGTCGTCACGATCGAAGGGCTGACTGATGGCGATCGGCTTCATGCCCTTCAGGAGGCCTGGATAGAACACGGTGTTCCCCAGTGCGGTTACTGCCAGTCCGGCCAGATTATGAGTGCAGCTCACTTGCTGGCGAACAACTCCACCCCCTCACGGGACGAAATCGTCGCCGCCATGACGGGCAACCTTTGCCGATGCGGGACCTACTCGCGGATTATTGCGGCCGTAGAATCCGTCGCTGGCTCTGAGTCTTCAGGCGGCTCTCAGAAAGGGGGCGCGTAACATGGCGATGAACCGACGGAATTTCCTCAAGGTCAGTGCCGGTGCCTCCGGCAGTCTGATGGTTTCACTGACGTTGCCGGGCTGTGCCGGAATCCAGACCGGCTACGAGCCGGATACCGGTGAATGGCGGCCCGATGCCTGGCTCGAATTGACCACTGATGACGAGGTTTTCTTCACCCTGGCCCGGGTAGAAATGGGTCAGGGCACCTACACCGGGTTGACGACGCTTATTGCCGAGGAGCTGGAAATCCAGCCAGAGCGGATTAAACCCCGCTTCGCCCCGGTGGCGCCCGAGTATCGAAATCCTTTGTACAAACTTCAGCTCACCGGCGGTAGCACCAGTGTTGCAACCAGTTGGGAGCCCTTGCGAATGGCGGGGGCTGAAGCCCGGCAGATGCTGGTTATGGCCGCGGCCCGGGTCTGGAACGTTGAAGCTAGCGATTGCCGGGCCAATGAAGGGCGGGTGGTGCACCCGAACGGTATCGATTCCATGGCCTATGGCCGGTTGGTCGAGCTGGCTGCCAAAGAAGTGGTTCGGGGTGACATTGCCCTGAAACCACGAAGCGAATGGAAGTACATCGGCAGGGAAAGGGGCAAGCTGGATGCCCGGGCCAAGTCGACGGGAACCGCGGTGTATGGGATTGATGTGGAACTTCCGGACATGGTTTATGGGGTGGTGACCAGGTCGCCCAGGCGCGGAGGCAGGCTACTGGGCTTTAACGGCGATCAGGTCCGGGCAATGGCGGGTGTGCTCGACGTTTTCGAGATCGAGCGCGGCGTTGCCGTCGTTGCCGACAAGTACTGGCGGGCCCGGAAAGCCCAGGACGCGCTCCGGATAGATTGGGATCTCTCGGATGCCGTGTCTTTGTCCACGGAGGATGTGTTTGATTACTATCGCTCTGCCGCTGATGAGGACCCTGGGGAGTCCGAGCGCAGTGAAGGCAGTTTTGCCAGCGCTGTGGAGGAGGGTGACCGAGTAGTGGAAGCCGAGTACGCCCAGCCCTACCTCGCCCATGCTACGTTGGAGCCCATGAACGCCACGGCCTGGTATCACGAAAACCGGATGGACGTGTGGGCACCTACTCAGGCGCCGGACCTCGGACGGATCGCGGCGGCCAGGGTAACCGATCTCGGGCCCGACGATGTCACCATCAATACCACCTTTCTCGGCGGCGGCTTTGGCCGTCGGCTGACCCAGGACTACATAGAGGAAGCGGCGGCCGTGGCCTATCGCATCGGGCGGCCGGTTAAAGTTATCTGGTCCCGGGAAGAAGACACCCGCCATGACCTCTATCGTCCGGCGATGCTCCACCGCATGAAAGCCAGTCTGTCTGGTGGCGAGCTGACGGGCTGGCATCACCAGATCGTTGGACCACAGATCCTGGACTGGTATGTTCGCAACGCGGCGCCTGCCCAGTATCCCTGGGCGCCGAAGTTCATGTACGACACTCTTGGCTCCGTCGGTCTGATGGCCGAGGGCATTGCCACTCCCAAAGATATCTCCGCGATCGAGGGGGCTATCGAGTACCCCTACCGGGTGGCCAATATTGATATTCGCCATACCCACACCGACCCCGGCATTCCCATTAGCTGGTGGCGGTCCGTGGGCTATTCCCATAACGGCTTTGCGGTTGAGACCTTCATGGACGAACTGGCCCACGAGGCCGGAGAAGATCCATACCAGTTTCGTCGTCGGCTGATTTCCCATGAGCCACGGCACCTGGAGGTGCTTGATCGGGTTGCCCGCCTTGCCAATTGGCAGTCCACTGTGGCAGAAGGCCGGGCCCGGGGCCTTGCGTTGTTCCGTAGTTTTGGCACCTATGTGGCGCAGGTGGTGGAAGCCGGAATCGAGAATGGCACGGTTCGGGTCTACAAGGTCACCTGTTCGGTGGACTGCGGCCAAGTCGTGAATCCACGTATCGTGGAGGACCAGATCGAGGGTGGCATTCTGTTCGGTCTGACGGCAGCGCTCTACGGGGAAATTACCCTGCAGAACGGTGAGGTCCAGCAGAGCAACTTCCACGATTATCCGTTGATGAGACAGTACGAGCGACCCGAGGTGGTGGTGGATATTGTTGATAGCGACGAGGCGCCGACCGGTGTTGGTGAGCCGGGCGTGCCGCCAGTCATTCCGGCCCTGGGTAATGCGCTGTTCGCACTGAATGGTAAACGCCAGCGAAGCCTGCCGTTGAAAGCCGATGTCTGAGTCACGCGTCGCTCATTCGGTCGCCACGGGGCGTCAGATGGTTATTGCCAGGATGTCTGAGTGGCTGCAGGCGGGGCAGAGGGTGTGGTTGTGCACCATCGTCGAGACCTGGGGGTCCTCACCGCGTCCGGTTGGTTCCTGGCTGGCGATTGCGGAATCCGGCCACTGGAGCGGCTCGGTTTCCGGGGGTTGTCTGGAGGAGGACCTGTTGCGGCGCACGGCCGAAGACGGGCCAGATCATCCCGTCTTTGTTGATTACGGCATTACGGATGATGACCGGGATCATTTCCAACTGCCTTGCGGCGGCAGGATCCGGCTTCTTGTGGAGCCCCTTCAGGGGCAGTCAGGCCTTGATCATGTTAACGCGCTTGCGGGCGCCTTGCGCGATCGTGAACCGGTGGTCCGCCGCGTCCCCCTGAATGGTATTGTGGCTCTGGAGCGCGCTGTGGCCAGGGCTGGTAAGTCTGTTAGCTTTGACGGCGAGCAGCTTGTCCACGTTCTGCAGCCTGAGTGCCGGCTGTTGTTGATTGGCGCTGGCGAGGTTGCCCGTTACGTTGCGGAATTTGCGACGGCGGCGGAATTTGCTGTAACCCTTTGCGAGCCCAGGGAAACGTTTGCCTCAGGCTGGAGCTACGATCAGATTCCTCTGGATCGCCGCCTGCCCGATGATCTGATTTCCAGAGAGTTTGGCGACGCTTGGTCAGGCATCCTGGCACTGGCTCATGATCCTCGCATAGACGATATGGGCTTGCTGGCGGCCCTTCATTCCAATGCTTTTTACATTGGCGCCATGGGGTCCCGGAAAACCTCGGAAGCAAGGCGGGAACGACTGGCCTCTCTGGGGCTCGATGAAGCTGCACTGGGAAGACTGCGAGCGCCCATCGGCGTCGATATTCCCAGCAAGACTCCGGCAGAAATTGCCATCTCCATTGTCGCCGATCTGATCTCTGCAAGGCATCATTTGCGGGGCGCCGCTTCGTCCCTATAATGGCGGCCATGGGAGTGTTGTAAGCACTCTGAATCCCGGGAGAGAGCTCGTGTTTGATGTAACCCGATACGCAGTCGCTGCAGAAGCAATAATTGAGGCCGGCCGCTTTTTGTACCAACAGGGCTGGTCACCGGCAACCAGCAGCAACTATTCCGCCCGCGTAGACGGCGAACACATTGCCATAACCGTTTCTGGCCGCCACAAGGGGCAGCTGGGTGCCGGCGATGTTATGGTCGTAGACCTGGCGGGTCGCCCGGTGCAGAGTGATTGTCGCTCCTCGGCAGAGACCCGTTTGCATACGGTGTTGTACGAGGTGTTTCCGGAGGTTGGAGCGGTCCTTCACACGCACTCGGTGAAGGCAACGGTTCTCAGCCGCTTGCTGGAAGCTGGCCATCCGCTGACACTGGAGGGCTATGAGCTTCAGAAGGCGTTTACGGGAGTCGATACCCACGAATCGGTACTGGCCGTTCCGGTGTTTGATAACACCCAGGATATCGACGCGCTGGCGGAGCAGACCCGGGAATGGTTCCGGCAGCACCCCGAGCAGCCCGGGTATCTGATTCGCGGCCATGGCCTGTATACCTGGGGTAAAACCATGGCCGACTGCCTGCGCCATGTCGAGGCCTTTGAATTCCTGTTTGAATGTGAGCTTGAAACCATGAGGGTTCGCCCATGACCACCCTGAGTATTTTTGACCAGAGCCAGCCTGAAAAGGCACACACAGTCACCGAGAACCCGGAAAGAATAAGGGAACTTCTTGCCCGTCACGGTGTGCGCTACGAGCAGTGGCCAACCAAGGATCTGCCGGCTGATGCATCCCAGGAAGACATCCTCGAAGCCTACAGCGAGGAAGTGTCGAAACTGAGAAAGGAGTGTGGTTTTCAGTCTGCGGATGTGATCAGCCTGAACCCGGACAATCCGCAGAAAGATGCATTTCGGCAAAAGTTCCTGGATGAGCACACCCACAGTGAAGACGAAATCCGTTTCTTTGTCCGTGGCCAGGGCCTGTTTTACCTGCATTTCGGCAACGAGGTGTTTGCGGTGCTGTGCCAGAAAAACGATCTGATCAGCGTGCCAGATGGCACGCGGCACTGGTTCGATATGGGGCCTGAACCGGGGTTTACCTGTATTCGCCTGTTCACCAACCCGGAAGGCTGGGTCGCCGATTTCACCGGTGAAGACATCGCCAGCAGGTTGCCCCGATACGAGGCACTGGCAGGAGCGGCGGAATGATCCGGGTTGTGCTGACGGACATCGAAGGGACCACCAGCTCGATCTCGTTTGTGCACGATGTCCTTTTCCCCTACGCGAGCGAACACCTGCCGGGATTTGTCCGCGATCGGCATCAGGACACGCCTGCGGTGTCCGAGCAGCTGGACGCAGTGGCGGAGGCGTCAGGTATTGCTCGTGAGGATATTGATGGCCTGATTGAAGTTCTAAAGACCTGGATCAAAGAGGATCGCAAGGAAACGTCCCTGAAGGCGCTGCAGGGCATGGTCTGGGAGCAGGGATACCAGCAGGGAGAGCTGAAGGGCCATATCTACGCCGATGCAGCCGATTACCTGCAGCGCTGGCATGATCGGGGGCTGCGTTTGTTCGTATATTCCTCAGGATCGGTCAAGGCCCAGAAGCTGATTTTCGGTTTCACCACGGAGGGCGACTTTACGCCATTCTTCTCCGGTTACTTCGATACTCGTATCGGTGGCAAGAAAGAGGCCGCTTCATACCTCAATATCTTGTCTGAATTGGGCGTTGAGGCGTCCACGGTGCTGTTCCTTTCAGACGTGGAGGCCGAACTTGAGGCAGCCGAGGAAGCCGGTATGCAAACCGCCTGGCTTGTTCGCGAGGGAGATCTGCCGGAGACAGAACGTTTTGTTGCGCGTGATTTTGCGGAGGTGGATACCCTGCTGCAAAAGCGCTAGGCCAACGCCCCTAAAACGCCATAGCAGGAGGATTTGATGCCCGGAACCGGTTTTTGCAGAATCGTTGCGCCGGTTCTCGCCATGCTTCTTGCCGGTTGCGACCCTTTCTCTGATGCCCGCCCCATGATGGATGAGTATGTGGAGCGGGTCGCCCGGGTGCTGGAAACCGATCCTGAATTTTCTGATATCCCGTCCGCAAGCCAGCTTCCCCGCCGTCGCGACCGGGTGTTGCCCATGCCCGAGCTGGAAATGGGGATGCTCGACTTTCTTTCGCTTTACGGATGTGAACTCCAGTACGTGGTTGGGGAGAAAACCTCGGTGATGGGGCGGGTGATGCAGCCTCTGAACCGTTTGCGCTATGAAATCCGGTTTATTGAAACAGCTAGGGACTGCCTGCCGGACATAGAGGATGAAGAATTCGCCGAAGAGCTAACCGGCGCCATCGACAGCAAGCTGGAATCCCTGCCCATTGCAATCTGGAATGCCACCTGGGGCGTTGAAGAGATCGAGAAGCTGTTCACTCTGGCCAAGGGCTATTACCCGGTAGCGCCGGAGAGCAATCCGGTATCTGATCTGGCTCTTGATATCAACAGCCTGAATGCAGCCGTTTTACGTCTGTACTCGGAGGACCTGGCGGTTTCTCTCGATTTTGCCGGCGACGTTCACCAGCGTTGGCAGGCGGAATTCCGCGCCGGCCAGTTGATCAACAGCGCACTTCTTCTGACCGCCCGGCTCCAGGATGGCACGGAATTGCTCAGGCAGAGAATCAACGGTCGGCCCCTGTGTCTTAACGGTCAGTCCAATAACCAGTCAGATATTGTGCAGAACATGTTTTTCAGTGTGTATATCGAAAAGATCCAGCCCTACATGAGCGCCGTGAATCAGGGGCGGGCTGCGCTCATTGAGCCGTTTGAGCGGCTGGCCAAAGTCCAGAAAGAGGTCATGCCGGAGAGTTTTACGGCGTGGTACCAGCGCCATCTCTCGCAGGGAGCCCAGAGCAGTCTCTGGCGGGAACTGGATGTAGCCATGATGGCGCATACCAGAGCCTGGCAGGAATTGCTGGGCCAGTGCGGGTTGCGCCCCGGCGCCTGACCCCGCTCAGCGCTGGCTTTCCGGCGTCACCCTCAGAATTTCCTCCACCGTTGTCTGGCCTGCAGCCACTTTCTGGGCGCCACTCAGGCGCAGGGATTTCATGCCTTCCTTATAGGCATCCAGCCTGAGCTGTTCCAGCTCGCAGCGATCGGTGATCTGTCGAAGTAAAGAGCCTGAGAGCGTCATGATTTCATAAACTCCGGCCCGGCCAAGATACCCGGTGTTCCGGCACTCCAGGCAGCCCACGGGCTGGTAGAACTGCTTGGGAACCGGCGCTTTCCAGGGCCGGGTCAGGGTCTGCCAGGCCTGCTCGTCGGCAGGGCCCGGCGCTTTGCAATGGGGGCAGAGGGTTCGGGCAAGCCGTTGCGCCATCACACCCAGTACCGTGGCCCGAATCAGGTACGGTGGGATACCCAGTTCCATCATCCGGGTAATCGCGCTCGGCGCGTCGTTGGTGTGTAGGGTCGAGAGCACCAGGTGGCCGGTGAGGGCAGCCTGAACCGCCATTTCCGCCGTTTCCAGATCGCGAATCTCGCCGATCATGATGATATCCGGATCCTGCCGCAGCAGGGCCCGCACACCCGCCGCGAAGGTGAGGTCGATGTTGGTCTGGACCTGCATCTGGTTGAACGCCGGCTCCACCATTTCGATGGGATCCTCGATGGTGCAGACGTTGAGCTCGGATGACGCAATCTGTTTCAGGGTCGAGTACAGGGTTGTGGTCTTGCCAGACCCGGTTGGCCCGGTCACCAGTACAATACCGTGGGGGCGGGAGGTGATTTCCTGCCAGCGCTGGCGGTCTTCCTTGCCGAATCCCAGTTGCTCGTAAGACTTCAACAACACATCCGGATCAAAGATCCGCATGACCATCTTTTCGCCAAAGGCGGTGGGCATGGTGGCCAGACGAAGTTCCACCTCACGGTTATCGGGTTTGCGGGTCTTGATGCGACCGTCCTGTGGACGGCGCTTCTCGGCCACGTTCAGGCGACCGAGAATTTTCAACCGACTGGTGACCGCCACGCCCACGTGCTCTGGGAATTCATAGACATTGTGGAGCACGCCGTCGATCCGAAACCGCACCTGGGTGACTGTGCGGCGGGGCTCTATGTGGATGTCTGAGGCGCGCTGGTCAAAGGCATACTGCAGCAGCCAGTCGACGATCTTGACCACGTGCTGGTCATTGGCATCCGGGTGTTCGCTGGCGCCAAGGTCCAGTAACTGTTCGAAATTCTGGTTACCTGCCACACCGGGGCCCTGGCCGCCACTGGCCTTGCTGACGGAGTTGGCAAGCTGATAGAACTCCACGGTATATCGGCGGATATCCTCGGGGTTGGCGACCACGCGACGGATATCCTTGCGAACTGCCTGTTGGAGGTTTTGGACCCAGTCGTTCTTGAAGGGCTCTGTGCTGGCGATCAGTACCTCTTCTGCGCCGATCTCCACCGCCAGAATGCCGTGGCGTTGGGCAAAGGCATAGGACATCACCCGGGCAATGGCAGGCGTGTCGATCTTCAAAGGATCAATGTGGTAGTAAGGTTGCCCGGCCCAATCTGCCAGCCAATGGGTCAGCCGGTCCAGATCAAGTGTGCGACCACTTTTCTGGCTGGTCAGTGCGGCAATGGCCACCAGTTCCAGTGGATGGCGCTTGCCCTTCTGTCCATCGCCGGTGGCCGCGCCAAGATTGGCCGAGAGTACCCGTTCTGCGTCTTCCTGGCTGATTTCCCCGCTGGTGACAAGTGCGGTGCAAGCATCTCTCAGGGTCAGGGTGCTTCTGGGCGGCGCGGGTGGCCTCGGCACGGTTCCGGAGTTGCTTGTTTCAGCCATAAAGTGTCAGGTCCAGGAATTCAGGGTGTATTTCCATTCGCCACTGGCCGGTTCACTTTGAGGTGAATCATGGCAACAGTGAACAACAGGAAGGTCAGTACCGTCAGAATGACCGGTCCCGTAGCACCTTCACTCAGCCAGGCAGATACGACGGCCTGGGTGAAGTAAAAGATCACCACGAACGACATCCAGATATAGCCCCGATTGTGGCCCCGAAATACCGGAATCGCAAAGGGCAGAAGCGGAAGCAGTTTCACCGCCAGCATCAACGGTATTGAAACGCCCTCGACGGGTGCCGGGTAGAAAGTTGTGATCAGCAGGGTGGCAAGCACGCCGATGTAGAGCGCGGCTGTTGCACGCAAGGTGGCGCGGGCCTTCGGGTTGTTCAGCATAGTGTGTTCCGCAATAAAAAAATGTTAAGAAGATTACGTCTGGTACCCGGGCGTGTATCAGTCAGCAAGCTTCAGGGCGAATCGGGCAAGGCGCTCGCCAAAGGCCTGGCACAATGCTTTCTCGTCAGCGCTCAGTGGCTGCTGTTCACCGGTTCCGGCCCAATGGCTCGGGCCATAGGGAGTGCCCCCGGTTTGTGTGTCCCCCAGGCTTTTCTCGGAGTAGGGCAGGCCGCAGACGACCATGCCGTGATGCAGAAGTGGCATCATCATGGTCATCAGTGTGGTTTCCTGTCCGCCATGAAGGCTGCCGGTCGACGTGAATGCCCCGGCGGGTTTGCCTTCGAGGGCGCCGCCCAGCCATAGGTCGCCGGTGGTGTCCAGGAAGTGCTTCAAAGGCGCCGCCATGTTGCCAAAACGGGTGGGGCTGCCGATGGCCAGGCCGGCACAATTCGCGAGATCGGATTTGCTGGCATAGGGCGCCCCGGAGTCCGGCACAGCGGGCAGCGATGCTGCCGTGTCCGGTGAAACCGGCGGTACCGACCTCAACCTTGCTTCAATTCCCTCCACTCGCACCACGCCACGTCCGATCTGGCTGGCCAGCTCTGCGGTTTGGCCGGTGCGGCTGTAGAAAAGAACAAGAACGTACGGCAATTGCTCGGGCATCGTCAGCGATCCTTCTGATCTGACTCGGGGAAGTTATTGGGGGTCAAAGAATCGAGAGAACGTTTTCTGGCGGACGACCAAGGGCTACTTTGCCGTTGGCAATCACGATCGGCCGTTCAATCAGTTTCGGGGTCGCTATCATGGCCGCGATCAATTGCTCATCGCTCAGCTCAGGGTTGTTCAGTCCCTGTTCTTTATATTCTTTTTCCTTGGTACGCATCAGCTCGCGGGGCGTCAGATTCAGGGCGCTGAGAATATCCTTTAGCTCCTGCTCTGTCGGTGGTGTTTCCAGGTAGCGTATAATCTCCGGTTCAATTCCCCGTTCGGTAAGCAGTTCAAGGGTTTGGCGGGATTTCGAGCAGCGCGGGTTGTGGAAAATCCGGGTTGGTTCTGTCATCTTCGTGCCTGGTTGTCTGAATGGAGTCCACGATTTCTGTGGTCGGTAGTCTAACAGGAGGTTTTCCGGTGCAGTACCCTGATTCAGTTCTTCGTGGCTCCCGCCTTCGCACAGCAGCTATTGCGCTGCTTGTTCTGACGATGACGGGTTGTGAGAAAATTGAACTTGAACGGGCCGAAGGAACAAAGCTGAACTGGGACTCGTTTCGCGGTCAGTGGGTGCTGGTCAACTACTGGGCGGAATGGTGCAAGCCATGTCTTGAGGAAATTCCCGAGCTCAACGAGCTCGACCAGGCACCCGACATCACCGTACTTGGCGTTAATTTCGATGGTGTGCGGGGCGATGCGCTGGTGGAACTCGGGGAACGGATGGGCATTGAATTTACCATGCTGGCGGATGACCCGGGACCCGGGTTCGGCTGGAAACTGCCGGTCGCGCTGCCGGCCACCTTCCTGGTCAATCCCGATGGTGATCTGGTTGAGACTCGTTTTGGCCCCCAGACCGAAGAAGAGCTCAGGGCAGTAATCGGCGGCTGAGACCGCAGCTCTAACTGAATTTTACAGCAGGAATAACCTGACGTTATGTCGCAGACTTTTGTACATCTCCGTGTCCATTCCGAGTACTCCATGGTGGATGGCCTGGTCAGGGTGAAACCGCTGATCAAACGTGTTGCCGAGCTGGGCATGCCGGCCGTCGGCCTGACCGAGCAATCCAATATGTGCTCGCTGGTGCGTTTCTATAAGGCGGCCATGGGCGCGGGTGTCAAGCCCGTCATAGGCGCGGATCTCTGGCTCGAAAATCCGGATGAACCCGAAAACCCTTTCCGGCTGACGCTGCTTGCCCGAGACAACGATGGTTATCTCAACCTCACTGAAATCATTTCCCTGGGTTTCACCGAGGGCCAGCGGTTCGGCAAGCCGATTATCCAGCGAAAGTGGCTGGAGGCCAGAGCGAACGGCCTGATCGCGCTCTCCGGCGCAAAGCTGGGTGATGTGGGCAAGGCGCTGATGGCCGGCAAGCCGGAACTGGCTCGGGAGCGGGCCCGTTACTGGATGGATCTGTACCCGGACAGCTACTACCTGGAGCTCCAGCGCACTGGTCGACCGGGTGACGAGGACTGCCTGCACCTGAGTGTTGAGCTGGCCGGGGCGCTTGGCCTTCCAGTGGTGGCCACCAACGATGTTCACTTCCTCGAAGCGGAAGACTTTGAGGCCCACGAGGCCCGGGTTTGCATCGGCGAGAGTCGTACTCTGGACGATCCGCGGCGTGACCGTCGGTTCAGTGATCAGCAGTACCTGCGCAGCGCCGATGAGATGATCGAGCTGTTCAGCGACATCCCCGAGGCCATCGAGAATACCGTGGAAATCGCCCGGCGCTGCTCGGTGAAGGTTCGGATGGGCGAATACTTCCTTCCGAACTACCCGATTCCGGACGGCATGACCATGGACGACTATTTCCGGAAGGTCTCCGAGGAAGGCCTGGAGGAGCGGCTTGCCAAGACCCTTAGCAAGGACGATCCGGAATACGATGCTAAGCGGGAGGCCTACTACAAGCGCCTGAACTTCGAGCTGGACATCATTATCCAGATGGGTTTCCCGGGCTACTTCCTGATCGTGATGGACTTTATCAAGTGGGCCAAGAACAACGGCGTACCGGTCGGGCCAGGTCGGGGTTCCGGTGCCGGTTCCCTGGTGGCCTATGCCCAGTTGATTACCGATCTGGATCCCCTGGAGTACGACCTGCTGTTCGAGCGCTTCCTGAACCCGGAGCGGGTCTCCATGCCTGACTTTGACGTCGATTTCTGCATGGAAGGGCGGGACAGGGTGATCGAGTACACCGCCCAGAAGTACGGGCGTGAGGCGGTGTCGCAGATCATTACCTTCGGCACCATGGCCGCGAAGGCGGTTGTGCGGGACGTTGCCCGGGTGCAGGGCAAATCCTATGGCCTGGCAGACAAGCTGTCCAAAATGATCCCGTTCGAGCCGGGCATGACCCTTGAGAAGGCTCTGGAACAGGAACCACAACTGGTCGAGTTTCTCGAGAATGACGAGGAAGCCCAGGAAATCTGGGAAATGGCCCTGAAGCTCGAGGGCGTATGCCGGAACGCCGGTAAGCACGCAGGTGGCGTGGTGATCGCGCCCACCAAGATCACCGATTTCTCGCCCCTGTATTGTGATGATGAGGGCGGAAGCCTGGTGACCCAGTTCGATAAGGGCGATGTGGAAGATGCCGGACTGGTGAAGTTCGACTTCCTGGGCCTGCGGACGCTCACGATTATCAAGTGGGCGCTGAACATGATCAATCCGCGCCGGGAAAAGAAGGGCATGCAGCCTCTCGACATCAACGAGATTCCACTGGATGACGTGCCCTCGTTCGACATGCTCAAGAAAGCTGAAACCACGGCAGTGTTCCAGCTGGAATCCCGGGGCATGAAAGACCTGATTCGCCGTCTCCAGCCAGACTCCCTCGAAGACATGATCGCCCTCGTGGCCCTGTTTCGGCCGGGGCCGCTGCAATCGGGCATGGTGGATGACTTTATTGACCGTAAGCACGGTCGCCAGCCCATGTCCTTCCCGCACCCGGATTACCAGTACGAGGGCCTGAAGCCCGTACTGGAACCGACCTACGGCGTCATCCTGTATCAGGAGCAGGTCATGCAGATCGCCCAGGTCATGGCCGGCTATACCCTAGGTGGAGCGGACATGCTGCGCCGGGCCATGGGTAAGAAAAAGCCCGAGGAGATGGCCAAGCAGAAGCAGATCTTCCTGGATGGCTGCGAAAAGAATGGCATCAACAAAACCCTGGCCGAAAATATCTTCGATCTGGTGGAAAAGTTTGCCGGCTACGGCTTTAACAAATCCCACTCGGCTGCTTACGCCCTGGTGTCATACCAGACCCTCTGGCTGAAAGCCCATTACCCGGCAGAGTTCATGGCCGCGGTACTGACTGCCGATATGCAGAACACCGATAAGGTGGTCACGCTGGTGGAAGAATGCCGGAACATGAAGCTGGATCTTCTGGTGCCGGATGTCAGCCGTTCGGAATACACCTTTACCGTTAATGACGACGGCCAGATTGTGTATGGTCTCGGAGCGATCAAGGGCTTGGGTGAGGGCCCGATCCAGAGCATTGTTGAGGGGCGTGGCGATGGCGAGCCGTTCCAGGATATCTTCGATTTCTGTCGGCGGGTTGATCTCAAGAAGGTCAACAAGCGGGCCATGGAAGCGCTTATCCGCTCCGGTGCCATGGACAAGCTGGGTGCAAGCCGTGCGCAGCTCATGGCAAGCATTGATAAGGCCGTGCAGCAGGCCGACCAACAATCCCGGAACGAATCCGTTGGCATGATGGATATGTTTGGCGAAATGCTGGAAGCCGGTGATGGTGGCGATCCCTACGAGGACGTGGCCGGGGTACGCGAATGGCCGGAGAAGCAGCGGCTGAAAGGCGAAAAGGATACCCTGGGGCTGTACCTTACCGGTCATCCGTTTGACGAGTATGAAAAAGAAGTCCGTCGGTTTGTCCGGTCCTCCATTGCCGATTTGAAGCCGAACAAGTCACCCCAGCGGGTGGCGGGGCTGGTGGTTGCCCAGCGAACCATGAAAACGCGCACCGGCTCCACGATGTGTTTTATCACCCTTGATGACCGCAGTGCCCGGATTGAGGCGACGTTGTTTTCCGAGGCGTTTTTCGAAAACCGTGAGCTGTTGCAATCCGACCAGGTGATTGTGGTGGAGGGCCAGGTCAGTCACGACGACTATTCCGGGCAGATGAAAATGCGAGTGAGCTCGGTGATGGATGTGGCTACGGCACGCCAGCAGTTCAGTCGTGGCCTCAAACTGAACCTGTGCGCCGATCAGTTGCAGAACGGCTTGCTGGAGAAGCTCGACAGTACTCTGCGGCCCTTCCGATGCGAGGGCAGCCCGGTCTGGATCGAGTACAGCAGCCCCGAGGCGTCGACCCGGATCGAGCTCGGTGAGTCCTGGCGTGTGCAGCCGGATGACAACCTGCTGCTGGAGCTCCGGTACCTCGTAGGCGACCAGTCGGTAGAACTGGTCTATGATTGAATGAGTTGAAAATTAAAAGTTTGTCAGACAGCGGACTCATACCAATGTCCGCTTTAGCCACTGACCGGGCGCTGCTATCTTTGTGTCAAATTCTGGTTTGGCGGAGTACGTTCCCGCCTGGCAAAAAATGATGGAACATCATGAACCCTAACTATCTGGATTTCGAACAGCCAATCGCCGACCTGGAAGCCAAGATTGAAGAGCTTCGGATGGTTGGTAACGATACCGACATCAATATCACAGACGAGATCACCCGGCTGAAGAAAAAGAGCGTCAGCCTTACCGAGAGCATTTTCTCAGATCTCAAGCCCTGGGACGTTGCGCGACTGGCCCGTCACCCTCGCAGGCCCTACACCCTGGACTACATCGAATCCATCTTTGAGGATTTTGATGAGCTGCACGGTGATCGTCGCTACGCCGACGACCTGGCTATTGTAGGCGGTACCGCCAGGCTTGATGACAAACCGGTGATGGTCATCGGTCATCAAAAGGGTCGGGAAGTCCGCGACAAGGTCAAGCGTAACTTCGGTATGCCCCGGCCGGAGGGCTACCGCAAGGCTCTGCGCCTGATGGAAATGGCCGAGCGTTTCAAGATGCCTATCCTCACCTTCATCGATACGCCAGGGGCTTATCCGGGCATTGGTGCGGAAGAGCGCGGGCAGAGCGAGGCCATTGCCTTCAATCTGGCGGTCATGTCTCGCCTCAAGACACCCATTATCTCCACGGTGATCGGTGAGGGCGGTTCCGGTGGCGCCTTGGCCATCGGTGTCTGTGATCAACTGAACATGCTCCAGTACTCCACCTACGCGGTGATTTCCCCAGAGGGCTGTGCCTCAATCCTCTGGAAGAGTGCCGAATACGCTGCCCAGGCGGCGGAGGCCATGGGTGTAACAGCTGACCGGCTCAAAGATCTGGGGCTGGCGGATAACGTGGTAACCGAGCCCCTTGGCGGTGCTCACCGCAACCCCGAAAAAATGTCGGAATCCCTCAAGGAGGTTCTGGCAAAAGGCGTCGCTGAACTCAGTCGCCTGCCACTGGATGAGCTGGTATCCCGCCGCTATGAGCGGCTGACCCGCTATGACACCGGGCGCTGAGCCCGGCTCCGGATTCACCTGGCCGGAGGCACTGTGCGCCCCGGTCAGAGAACTCCCCGATCACGCCCGCCTGTTGGTTGCCCTGAGCGGCGGCCTCGATTCCACCCTGTTATTACACCTGGCAGTCCATTGCCATGGGCATTCCGGGGCTGTCCGAGCGGTTCATATCAATCATCAGCTGCAGCCGAATGCCTCCGAGACCGAATCATTCTGCCGCGATCTTTGTGGGCGCCTGGGTGTCCCGCTTGTGGTTGAGAAGGTCACTGTCAGGAGCGGAGAAAACTCGGCTGGTGGCATCGAAGAGGCAGCTCGCAAAGCGCGCTATTCCGCCCTGGAAACGATGGTTCAGCGGAGGGATCTGGTTCTGATGGCTCACCATGGCGATGATCAGGCCGAAACGGTGCTGTTCCGGATGCTGAGGGGCAGCGGTGTGGCCGGGCTGGCGGGTATGCCGTTCAGTCGTGCCCTCGGCCCGGCGACACTGGTCCGGCCTCTGCTTGGGTTTGAACGGGCCGAGCTTGAGCGGTGGGCCAGGTCCGCTGGTCTGTCGTGGGTTGATGACCCCAGTAACATCGATCAACGATTTGACCGGAATTTCCTGCGCCACACGGTGCTGCCAGCTTTGCGGGAGCGCTGGCCGGGGCTGAATCGCAGGTTGCGCCACACGGCGGACGCCTGTGCCGAAAGTGAAGCGCTGAACCAAAAGCTGGCGGCCTTGCAGTGGCAGGCTGTCAGCGGTGAGCAGGACCGACTGCCCGTTGAGGGGCTGAAAACCTTAACTCTGGCGGAGCAGAAAAACCTGATTCGCTGGTGGGTTCGGGAGCGGGGGTTTCCTGTGCCCACAATCAGCAGTTGGCAGCAGGTTATGCAGGACCTGATTTTCGCAAGAGAGGATCGAGAGCCGGAGTTCCGGTCCGACGGTTTCAGTCTGCGCCGCTTTCAGGGCGATCTTTACCTGGTTCCGGATCACTCGCAGCTGCCGGATGTCCCCGTTACTCTGGAGCCGGGTCCCGGGCTGAACTTTGGCGAATGGTTCCTGAAGCTGGAGCCGGCCGTTACCCCGGAAAGACCGTTGCCGCCAATACGGATATTTACGAGGCAGGGCGGTGAGCGGGTACGTTTCCGTCCGGATGGTCCGTCCCGTTCGCTCAAGAAGTGGCTGCAGGAGATTGCGGTTCCACCCTGGGAAAGGGCCCGGCTGCCGCTGGTTTTCGCCGGTTCAGGGGATGCAGCCGAACTCGTTGCCATTGGCGATTTATGGTGTTCTGAACAATACTCGGAAGGCGCCCATGCCGCCGGTTGGCGGCTGGTTGTAGAGCGGGAATGTGATTGAGTCAATGGGGCCTTTCTGGTAGTCTGGCGTCCCATCTTGAGATGACAATCTCCCTCCTTCACCGAACCAGACAATCACGGAATCTGCATGACGCGTTATATTTTCGTCACCGGCGGTGTCGTGTCCTCCTTGGGGAAAGGTATCGCATCAGCCTCACTGGCTGCGATCCTCGAGGCACGCGGCCTGAAGGTCACTATTCTCAAGCTGGACCCGTACATCAACGTGGACCCCGGCACCATGAGCCCGTTCCAGCACGGTGAGGTTTTTGTCACCGAGGATGGCGCGGAAACAGACCTGGATCTGGGCCACTATGAGCGCTTCATCCGTTCCCGGATGAGCAAGCGTAATAACTTCACCACCGGCCGGGTGTACGAAGAGGTGATCCGCAAGGAGCGCCGTGGTGACTACCTGGGCGGAACCGTTCAGGTGATTCCTCACATCACTGACGAGATCAAACGTCGGGTTGTTGAAGGGGCTGCCGGCGCCGACGTGGCACTGATCGAAATCGGTGGTACGGTTGGCGATATTGAATCCCTGCCGTTCCTGGAAGCCTGTCGTCAGCTCAAGGTCGAAGTAGGTTCCCAGCGTGCGCTGTTCATGCATCTGACCCTGGTTCCCTACATTGCCACGGCTGGTGAGATCAAGACCAAGCCGACCCAGCATTCCGTCAAGGAAATGCGCTCTATCGGCCTGCAGCCGGATATCTTGCTGTGCCGCTCGGAGCATGAGGTGGACGCCAGCTCGCGTCGCAAGATTGCCCTGTTCACCAACGTCGAAGAGCGGGCAGTTATTCCTCTCCAGGATGCCAAATCCATTTATGCCATCCCGCGCATGCTCTACGAGCATGGCCTGGACCAGTTGGTTATCGAGCGCTTCGGTCTGGATGCCCGTCCTGCGGATTTGAGTGAATGGGACAACGTTGTTGAATCGTTGATGAATCCCGAGCAGGAAGTAACCATTGCCATGGTTGGCAAGTACATGGAACTCCTGGACGCTTACAAGTCTCTGATTGAATCCCTGCTCCACGCCGGCATCAAGACCCGTACCAAGGTCAATATCAACTACATCGATTCCGAAGATATTGAGCGTGACGGTACAGGCGCGCTGGAAAGTGCCGACGCTATCCTGGTGCCGGGCGGCTTCGGCGAGCGTGGCGTTGAAGGCAAGATCCGCACCGTTCAGTACGCCCGTGAGAACAAGGTACCTTACCTGGGCATCTGTCTGGGTATGCAGGTTGCAGTTATTGAATATGCCCGCAATGTGGCAGGCCTCAAAGATGCACACAGCACGGAATTCCGGACGCACACGCCGGAACCGGTTGTCGGCCTTATCACCGAGTGGCTGGATTCTACCGGCGAGCGGGAAGAGCGTACTGAAGAGTCCGATCTGGGCGGAACCATGCGTCTTGGCGCCCAGGACTGCGTGCTGACCGAAGGCTCCACCATTGCCAACTGCTACGGCAAGAAAACCATTCAAGAGCGTCATCGCCACCGCTACGAGGTGAACAATCATTTCCTGCCGAGGCTGGAAGAGGCCGGGCTCCAGATCTCTGGCCGTTCATCGGATGGACGCTTGGTGGAAGTGGTCGAGGCGCCGAACCATCCCTGGTTTGTTGCCTGCCAGTTCCATCCGGAATTTACCTCCACTCCCAGGGACGGCCACCCGCTGTTCAAGGGCTTTGTTGAGGCAGCACTGGCCAGCAAGAAAGGATCCTGAAGATGGCGCAGAGCACCGTAAACGTATCGGGAATCGAGGTCGCCAACGACAAGCCGTTCGTGCTCTTTGGCGGCATGAACGTTCTGGAGTCGCCGGAGCTGGCCATGGAAGTGGCCCAGGCATACGTTGAGGTAACTGGCAAGCTGGGTATTCCCTACGTTTTCAAAGCGTCTTTTGATAAAGCCAACCGGTCGTCCGTGAACTCTTTCCGTGGCCCCGGCCTGGAGAAAGGTCTTCAGATACTGGCGGACATCAAGAGCAAGTTCGGTGTTCCCATTATTTCGGACGTCCACGAGCCGGCTCAGGCGGCCCCGGCAGCCGAAGTCTGTGACATTATCCAACTGCCGGCGTTTTTGAGCCGCCAGACGGATCTGGTGGTCGCCATGGCGAAAACCGGTGCCGTGATCAACATCAAGAAGGCCCAGTTCCTCGCGCCCCAGGAAATGAAGCACATCATTACCAAATGCGAGGAAGCCGGCAACGACAAGGTAATCCTCTGTGAGCGGGGCAGCAGCTTCGGTTACAACAACCTGGTCGTCGACATGCTCGGCTTTGGCATTATGAAAGCCATGAATGTGCCGGTGATGTTTGACGTGACACACTCGCTGCAAATGCCGGGTGGCCGTGCCGATTCCGCCGGTGGCCGACGTGCCCAGGTGACCGATCTGGCGCTGGCGGGTATGTCCCAAGGGCTGGCAGGTTTGTTCCTTGAGGCCCATCCGGACCCGGACAAAGCCAAGTGCGATGGCCCCTGCGCTTTGCGGCTCAGCCAGCTTGAGCCCTTCCTGCAGCGGGTAAAAGCTGTGGATGATCTGGTAAAAAGCTTTAAATCGATCGACACCGCCTGATTGGCGGTGTTGGCGTTTTACGCGGACTATGGGAGCGAGCGGGAACGGCCCTGCGAAAATGTAGAGGGCCATGGATGGCCCGAAACAAGCGCACATGGATGTGCTCGTAGCGGTTTTCGCAGGGCCGTTCCCGTTCGCTCTGACTCCCGAATTTGAAAATGAACTTGGAGACAGAGAAGAATGACCAAGATTGCCAACATCAAGGGCCGTGAGGTTCTGGATTCCCGCGGTAACCCTACTGTAGAAGCCGACGTTATCCTGGAAGACGGCACCATTGGTACCGCCTGCGCACCGTCTGGCGCTTCCACCGGTTCCCGCGAAGCGCTTGAGCTGCGTGATGGTGATGCTTCCCGTTACCTTGGCAAAGGTGTTCTGAAGGCGGTTGAAGCCGTAAACAGCAAGATCCGTGAAGCCCTCGTAGGCAAAGACGCCGCCGATCAGCGCACTCTGGACCAGATCATGCTGGACCTCGATGGCACGGAGAACAAGGCTAACCTTGGCGCTAACGCCATTCTGGCTGTGTCCCTAGCGGCGGCCAAAGCCGCGGCAATCTCCCTGGGCAAGCCTCTGTACGCGCACATTGCCGACATCAACGGTACCTCTGGCAAGTTCTCCATGCCGGTGCCGATGATGAACATCCTGAACGGTGGCGAGCACGCCGATAACAACGTGGATATCCAGGAGTTCATGGTTCAGCCGGTGTCTGCCAAGAGCTTCTCCGAAGCCCTGCGTGTGGGCGCGGAGATTTTTCACAGCCTGAAGAAAGTGCTTAAGGCCCAGGGCCTGAACACGGCAGTTGGTGATGAGGGTGGCTTTGCGCCGAACCTGCCTTCCAACGAAGCGGCACTGGCAGTGATTCAGGAAGCGGTCGAGAAAGCCGGTTACAAGCTCGGTACCGATGTCACCCTGGCTCTGGACTGTGCGTCTTCCGAGTTCTACAAAGACGGCCAGTACCAGCTGTCCGGTGAAGGCAAGAGCTTTGATTCTGAAGGCTTTGCCGACTACCTGGCGGGGCTTTGCGAGCGTTACCCGATCGTCTCCATCGAAGACGGCATGGATGAAAGCGACTGGGATGGCTGGAAAGTGCTGACCGATAAGCTCGGTAGCAAGGTTCAGCTGGTGGGCGACGACCTGTTCGTGACCAACACCAAGATCCTCAAGCAGGGTATCGAGAAGGGCGTGGGTAACTCCATTCTGATCAAGTTCAACCAGATCGGCAGCCTGAGCGAAACTCTTGATGCCATCAAGATGGCCCAGGATGCCGGCTTCACTGCCGTGATTTCACATCGCTCCGGTGAAACCGAGGACACCACCATTGCTGATCTGGCCGTGGCCACCTGCGCCGGGCAAATCAAGACAGGTTCCCTGTGCCGTTCCGATCGTGTTGCCAAGTACAACCAGCTGCTGCGTATCGAAGAAGCCCTGGACGGTAAGGCGCCGTATCGCGGCCTGAGCGAGATCAAGGGGCAGGGCTGATCGACTGATCTGACCGGTTCGGGCAGTGTGTCAGGCCGGTAATCGGCGAAAAACTGTTAAGGCCATCGTGTTCCGGATGAAAATCGGGATACGATGGCCTTTTTGTACAGGCAGTTAGAAGAATTTGTTGCTAATCTACTCTAAGGTCTATACTCAACGTCCGGCGTTGGTATTTTGATTGATTGAATTTTAACGGAATCGGCAATGAAGTTGCTCTGGACCATAATGGTGGTTGTGATTCTCCTGCTGCAGGTACGCCTGTGGGTCGGGGAGGGCAGCTTTGCGCAGGTGTGGGCACTTGAGCAGTCTATCGCCGAGCAACGTGAAGAAAACGCCGAGCTGGCTACCCGCAATGAACGTCTGTATGCCGAAGTCAGGAACCTGCGTAACGAGCAGGGCGCCGTTGAAGAGCGCGCCAGAATGAACCTCGGTCTGATAAGAGACGACGAGACCTTTTTCCTGGTTGTTGAAAACTGATTGTCTATGCCTGCTCCGAGACTTTGGCTGATTGTCCCTGCCGCCGGCATCGGCCAGCGTATGCAGGCCGAACAACCGAAACAGTACCTTCGAATCGGCCAGCGTTTCATTCTCGATATCACCCTTTCCCGATTGATGGATTCCGCCCCGTTTTCCGGCTGCATGGTGCCATTACATCCGGCCGATCATTGGTGGCCGGATACCGAGGCCAGCGGCGATAGCCGAATCCAGACCTGCACCGGCGGAGCCGAAAGGGCCGAGTCGGTATTGTCCGCACTGCATGCCCTGGCGGAGCAGATCAGGGATGATGATTGGGTCCTGGTCCACGATGCGGCACGACCATGTCTTCATACCCGGGACCTGTCGAACCTGATTGACCAACTCTACCACCACCCTGTCGGGGGGCTTCTGGCTTCGCCAGTGGCCGACACCCTGAAGCGGGCTGGCACCGGCGACCTGCCTGAAGTTCTTGAAACGGTGGATCGCAAAAATCTGTGGCGGGCATTAACGCCTCAGATGTTTCGCTATCGTATTCTGGTGGATTCACTGGAAGCTGCCCTTGCCGGTGAACTTCCGGTGACTGATGAGTCCTCTGCCGTGGAATTTTCCGGTAACATGCCGGTTCTGGTCGAAGGGCGGCCGGACAATATCAAGATCACGGTACCCGCGGATCTGGCACTCGCAGGCTTTATTCTCAGCCGGTTCTGAGTTTTCGGAATTTCCGGAGCACATTATGCGTATTGGTCAGGGCTTTGATGTCCACGCCTTCTGTGAAGGCGACTCTGTGATTATTGGCGGTGTAAGCATTCCGCATTCCCATGGGCTGAAGGCCCATTCTGATGGTGATGTCCTGCTGCACGCACTGGCGGATGCGCTGCTGGGCGCCGTAGCACTGGGCGACATCGGACATTTTTTTCCGGACACCAGTGATGAGTGGGCGGGCGCCGACAGCCGCGACCTTCTGCGCCGCGTCATGACCCGGGTCCGGGATGAGGGGTTTGGCGTGGTGAATGTGGATGCCACCATCATCGCTCAAGCTCCTAAAATGGCCCCTCATATTGATGCCATCCGTCTGAACATTGCGGAAGACCTGGGCGTTCCGGCCAGTCGCGTTAGTGTGAAAGCCACCACCACGGAAAAACTCGGCTTTACCGGGCGCGGTGAAGGCATCGCCTGCCAAGCTATCTGCCTGCTTGAACCGGTGGATTCGTGAATCAGTGGCGCCTTGACTGGCCAACGTCTGGCGGTAGGCGTGTTGCTTCGGGCCGTTTGAAGACAGCGCCCGGCGATTTCATTGTTGACGAGGTGCTGGAATTTCCGGAAAGCGGCTCCGATCTCAGGGCAGACGCAATCTCCGGCGTCGGAGAGCATCTCTGTGTGAAACTGGAGAAAGTGGGCGATAACACAGAGTACGTCGCTCGCGAACTGGCCAAAATGGCGGGTTTTCGCAACTTTGATGTCGGCTTCTGCGGTCTCAAGGATCGACATGCGGTAACACGCCAATGGTTCAGTCTCTATCGGCCAGGGTGTGAAGCTCAAGACGCCGCCCTGATTGACGAAATTGCTGTTCGATGGCCCGTTCTTGCGGCCTCGCGACAGGCCCGGAAATTGCGGCGGGGAGAGCACAGTGGCAATGGCTTTGTAATCACCCTGAGAGCAGTCACCGGGGAACGCGAGGTGATTGATCGTGCTCTGGTGCGCCTGGCAGATATTGGCGCTCCCAATTACTTTGGCCCCCAACGGTTCGGCAACGGTGGTGCAAACCTTGACCGGGCGGTGCATCTGGATCCTGCCACCCTGAACCGTCGGAACCGGTCCGGCGGAAAAGGCCGGGGTGGCAAAAAGCGCGCTGGCAGCGACGGCTCGAAAAACGTATTGTATTTTTCGGCGGCGCGCTCATGGCTGTTCAATGAGGTGCTTGCGGCTCGGGTAAGCGATGGCAGCTGGGCCGAGGCGGGGGCTACAGGCCCCTTGTGGGGTGACGGCGGCACGACGGCTTCCGGGGCACTGGAAGCTCTTGAACGGGACATTGTTGCGCAAACCCCTGGATTGGCGAGCCTGTTCTCGGTCACCCGGATGAAACCGGAGCGACGTCCCCTGGCGGTAAAGCCCGATAGGCTTGCCTGGCGGTGGCTGGCTGAGGACACTCTGGAACTGACGTTCTTTTTGTCACCCGGCCAGTACGCCACAACGATTTTGAGTGATATTTTCGAGCTTGAGGACATGAGCCTCAGCCGACATAACGAACAACAAGGCTAGCGGAGAACACTGTGCGTATTCTGTTGTCGAACGATGACGGCGTTCACTCACCGGGGCTAATTGCCCTGTTCGAGGGATTGAAGGGGCTGGGTGAGCTGGAGGTGGTGGCGCCCGATCGGGATCATAGCGGCGCCAGCAACGCCCTTACCCTCAATCGGCCTTTGACCGTAGAAGAGCATCCCAACGGGTTCCGCTCTGTGGATGGCACCCCGACCGACTGTGTTCATCTGGCGGTTAACGGGCTGTTCAAAGAGCCGTTCGACAGAGTAGTCTCCGGAATAAACACCCACGCCAACCTGGGCGATGACATTATTTATTCGGGTACTGTTGCCGCAGCCACTGAGGGACGTCACCTTGGTCTTCCGGCCATCGCTGTTTCCCTGGTCAACGATGGCCACTTTCACTATGCGACGGCTGCCCGGGTGGTCCGGATGCTGCTCGAGAACGAGAGCCCTCTGGAGCTCGGGCCGCGCTCTATCCTCAACGTTAATGTACCGGACGTCCCCTGGGAAGAACTGGCAGGCATTCGGGTAACCCGTCTGGGCCACCGGGAACGGGCGGAAGGCGCGGTGCCAATGACCTGTCCCCGCGGTAAGGAACGTTACTGGATAGGGGCGGCCGGTGTGGGCGGTGATGCCGGTCCTGGTACCGATTTCAACGCCGTCCGCGAAGGCTACGTCTCGGTAACCCCGGTGCATATAGATATGACCCGGCATGAGGCCCTTTCGCGGCTTCGGGACTGGGTCGATACCCTTGCGGATTTGCCGGAGGGCCGGGGATGACCGCTCAGCTTGAAGGTATCGGGATGACCTCACGGCGTACCCGGATGCGACTGGTGCAGCGCCTCAGGGAAGCCGGCATCGAATCGGACCGCGTGCTCGAGATCATGGGAGAGGTGCCAAGGCACATTTTCCTGGATGAAGCGCTGTCCCATCGCGCTTATGAAGACACATCCCTGCCAATCGGGTATGGCCAGACCCTGTCCCAGCCCTACATTGTGGCAAGGATGACGGAATTGATGCTCGCTCATGGGCCATCACGGGTGCTGGAGCTGGGAACCGGGTCAGGTTACCAGACCTCGGTGCTCTCCCGTCTGTTTTCGGAAATTTACAGCGTTGAGCGTATCAAGGCATTACAGGACAGGGCGCGGGACCGGTTGCGTCAGCTGAACGCCAGGAATGTGTTCCTGAAACACGCTGACGGAGGTATGGGCTGGCCTGAGCGGGGTCCTTTCGATGGCATCATCGTGACCGCAGCGCCCATTGAAGTACCAGGCGAGTTACTCGCCCAACTGGCAGACGGTGGCGTTCTGATTGCGCCCGTGGGAGAGGAAGACCAGGTGTTGGTTGAGGTAACCCGCAGGGGTGATCGTTTCGATCACAAAGAGTTGGAGCCGGTCCGTTTTGTGCCGCTGTTGGGCGGGGTTGTCCGCTAGTCATGGTTGATTCTGCAGTACCCAATTCGGATCCTGAAAGCGAAACCGGCCGTATCCATCATCCTGCAGCAGTTTTCCTGCGGGGCATTGCCATGGGCGCGGCTGATATTGTTCCAGGTGTCTCTGGCGGCACCATTGCATTCATTACCGGCATATACTTCCGACTGTTGGGAGCCATCAACGCGGTTCCCGCAGCGGTATTCCATGATCTGCTTCGGGGTCGCTTTGGCGCTTTCTGGCGCACTTGCGATGGAACCTTTCTGGCTTGTCTGCTGGCCGGCATCCTGACCAGCATTGCCACCCTGGCTTCAGCCATCAGTTACATGCTGGTGGCCTATCCCATCCTGATCTGGAGCTTTTTCTTCGGTTTGATTGTCGCTTCGGTTTGGCATGTGGGGCGCCAGGTTCGGCACTATGAGCCTCTACTGCTGATCCCGCTGCTACTGGGGATTGCTGTCGCCTGGTGGATAACCACTCTCTCCGCCAGCGAGGTGGCGCCATCCGCACTGGCGTTTTTCGGGGCCGGTGCGCTAGCCATCTGTGCCATGATTCTTCCCGGTATCTCGGGCAGTTTCATACTGGTGATTATTGGTATGTATGCTCCTGTGCTGGCAGCGATCAAATCGTTGGATGTGGGCGTTCTTATGTTGTTTATGGCAGGGTGCGTGGTGGGCCTTTTATCCATTGCCCGCCTGATCACCTGGGCATTTCATCATTTTCATGATCTTGTCCTCGCCCTGCTGACGGGCTTCATGATCGGTGCGCTCAACAAGGTATGGCCCTGGAAAGAAACGCTGAGTTGGCGGGTAAACAGCTCGGGTGAAAAAGTGCCCTTGAATGAGGCAAGCGTCTGGCCATGGACCTTTTTGGAGCAGGCCGGGCAGGATCCCCAGGTGCTACTTGCGGTGGTTATGGCGCTGGCTGGCTTCGCTCTTGTTCTGCTTGTGGAGTGGATTGGCTCAAGGCGCGGGCATGCCTCATCGTCGGCGTAGATCGGGTCGCTTGTTTTGCGAAATTGTTACCTAACGCACATATCGGGTGTTTCGTGAGGTAACAAGGGCGGCCAGCCAGTAACTTGGCTTCCTGCCTGAAATGTGCAATATATTAGCAAGTTACTATAAAAAGTTTAGAAACTGCTTCGATAACTAAAATGGTTTATACGGATTTTTCATAACTGGGTCAGTTTTATTCCTGTGAGATTTTTGCGTGGGCTAGTCAATGCCGTTTTACCGGTGTCCCCGCGGTTCCTTTCCGGTGCCTGTGAATCTTGTCGCCCTGCTAAAAAAACTCCGATCAGCCTGTTTCTCCTCGCTCCCCTCATAACTTTGATGCTGCTGTCTGGCTGCAATACGCCGGCACTGTACCAGGATGACATTTACAATCCCCCGGTTTATTGGGGTAGGCATGTAGTCCAGCCTGGTGAAACCCTCTACAGCATCGCCTGGCGGTATGGTCGGGACTATCGGGAGCTGGGTGACGCCAATGGGATTGGCCCGCCCTGGAACCTCAGGGCGGGGCAGGTGCTTCGTCTGGACCTTCGCGGAAATGTAACCTCGGGCAGTCAGACTACCACGGCTAGCAGACCGGCTGCCGCGGTCTCCAAAACCCCGAGCCGGGCCTCGCCGCCAAAGCAGACAGCCGCCACGGCACCAAAACCTGCGGTTACCAGGGCGCCGAGTAAAGGCGCGCCGCTTGCCTCGCAGACACAGACCGTAGCCCGAATTGAATGGCGCTGGCCGCATATTGGCACTGTAATTGCTGGATATTCAACATCTGGAAAAGTCAATAAAGGTATTGATATTGCCGGCCAAGCCGGGGATGCTGTAAGAGCAGCAGCCACCGGGAATGTAGTCTACGCCGGCAACGGGTTGCTTGGATACGGCAATCTGATTATCGTGAATCATAACGAGCACTATTTGAGTGCTTACGCTCACAACCGGAAGATTCTGGTGCAGGAAGGGGAGGATGTGAAAGCCGGGCAGGTGATCGCAGAGCTCGGTAGCAGTGGCGCTGAACGACCCATGTTGCATTTTGAGATTCGGAAGAATGGCAATCCGGTTGACCCAGTCCATTATCTGCCACCGCGCTAGGAAATGGTGCAGTCAGCAGGCTGCCCAGATCGCACACCCCGGCACTGACAAAAACACCGCGTTCGCAAGAAAAACAAGAACGGTAATGGCCGTGACAGGCCGACCAACAAAATGTCCTGAAGAAAAAGCATGAAGACAAAGACGTCCGCAATAACAAGAAGTATCGGGCGAACATCCAGGATTATTGAGAGGCGGGGCAAGACAAATGTCAGCAGAGCAAGAAGACATCATCATTGATCGCGTGTCGGACATGGACGATGCCGAGGATCAATTGCTAGCAGAAGAAAAAGTCGATAAAGAGGCGACTGAAGAGGTCGCTGAAGTCGAAGAAGATTTCCCTACCCAGGGACGTTATTTCACCAGTCAAAAGCAGCTGGATGCCACTCAGCTGTATCTCAACGAAATCGGATTTTCACCGCTCCTTACGCCGGAAGAAGAAGTTTATTTTGCCCGCCTGGCGCGCAAGGGTGAGGAGTCCGGTCGCAAACGTATGATTGAGAGCAACCTTCGCCTTGTGGTGAAGATTGCCCGTCGCTATGTGAACCGTGGTCTGACTCTGCTGGACCTGATCGAGGAAGGCAATCTTGGCCTGATCAGGGCGGTTGAGAAGTTCGACCCGGAGCGTGGCTTCCGCTTCTCCACTTACGCCACATGGTGGATTCGCCAGACCATTGAGCGCGCCATCATGAACCAGACCCGCACCATCCGACTCCCGATTCATGTGGTGAAGGAACTCAACCTCTACCTGCGTGCGGCGCGGGAGCTGACCCAGAAGCTGGATCACGAACCGTCGGCCGAAGAAATTGCGAAGATGGTCGACAAGCCGGTGGCTGACGTGAAGCGCATGCTTGGTCTGAATGAGCGCGTTGCGTCCATGGATACACCCATCGGCACCGGTGGTGAAAAATCGCTTCTGGATACCGTAGCCGATGAGGGAGCTTCAGATCCGGCGGATCTCCTGCAGGACAACAACATGTGTTCCTGCCTGGAGAAGTGGATTGATCAGCTCAGTGACAAACAGCAGGAGGTTCTCTCCCGCCGGTTTGGTCTTCGGGGCTACCCGGTCAGTACGCTGGAGGAAGTGGGGCAGGAAATCGGTCTGACCCGCGAACGTGTAAGGCAGATCCAGGTCGAGGCGCTGCGTCGTCTTCGTGAGATCCTGGAGAAGGAAGGCTTGTCCGGAAACCTGCTTTTCAAGTAGGACCCTCCAGATATTCCCATCAAAAAGCCGGCCAGGACACTCCTGGCCGGCTTTTTTGTGTTTCAGGATCGCTGCAAATGAGAACCAGGTTGCGCCTTGGCCGCCAGCCTCATTGATAGAATGCCGGGACCGGGCGGGGATAAGGGTGTCGAAGTCCGGTGCACGAATGAAACACGTCAATAATAACGATCGAAAAGGAAAGGACTATGAAGAAGGCTCTTACAACCGGCTTTGCCTCCGTGCTTATGACAGCCCTGCTGTCGGCACCGGCCTCTGCGCTCACCGTAGAAGGCGTTGATGTTCCGGACACCTATTCCGCCATGGATACCGAACTGAAGCTTAATGGCGCGGGTACCCGTTCCAAGTGGTTTATGGATCTGTATGTCGGAGGCCTGTACGTCCCCGAGACCATTGATGATGGTGAGGCCGTTATCAACGCAGACGAGCCCCAGGCGATTACGCTGCATATCATTTCCGGCATGATTACCAGCGAACGGATGACCGAGGCCACGCTGGAGGGTTTCGAAGCCTCCACCGACGGCGATATGGCGTCTATCCAGGAGGATGTGGACCAGTTCATGGCAGTGTTCCAGGAAGAGATCACCGAGGGTGACGTTTTTGATCTGGTGTATCTGCCCGGCGAGGGCGTGCGGGTCCTGAAGAATGGCGAACACAAGGACACGGTTGGCGATCTGGCCTTTAAAAAAGCCCTGTTCGGAATCTGGCTGTCTGACAAGCCGGCCCAGAAGGATCTGAAGGAGAAAATGCTGGGTCAGCGATAACCGTGGCTTGGCATCTGAATCAAAAAGCCGGCGAGATGCCGGCTTTTTAATGCCCCGGGTTCAGAGGTAATCCCGTTTCTGCTTGAATTCGCAGAGGTCTTCGATGATACAGGCACCGCATTTCGGTTTACGGGCAGTGCAGGTATAGCGGCCATGCAGAATCAGCCAGTGGTGGGCGTCCAGCAGAAACTCTTTCGGAACCAGGCGCATCAACCGGTTTTCAACCTCAAGAACATTCTTGCCCGGAGCGATGCCCGTTCGGTTCGACACTCGATAGATATGGGTGTCCACCGCCATCGCCATGTGGCCGAAGGCGGTGTTGAGCACCACATTTGCAGTTTTCCGACCCACGCCTGGTAAGGCCTCAAGATCTTCCCGGCGTTCCGGTACCTGACCGCCGTGTTTTTCGATCAGCATGCGACAAGTCTTGATCACGTTTTCGGCCTTGCTGTTAAACAGGCCGATGGTCTTGATGTATTCCTTGAGACCATCAACGCCCAGGGCGAGGATGGCCTCTGGGGTGTTGGCTACCGGAAAGAGCTTGTCGGTGGCCTTGTTGACCCCCACATCCGTGGCCTGGGCCGATAGAATAACCGCTATCAGCAACTCGAACGGGCTGGAATAGTTCAGCTCGGTGGTCGGATTGGGGTTGGCTTCCTTCAGCCGGGTGAATATCTCAATGCGTTTCTGTTTGTTCATCGGCTCTCAGTCTGTTGCAACCAGGGATCAGGAAACGTTGCCGGTGACCCGGACCCGTTTGCTGCCCGCCGCTACGGGTGCGGGCTCATGGGCTTTGCGGCGTTCTTCCAGATGATTATCGATCCCGTTCTTGAGGGCAATCAGCAGGCCCAGACCCACGAACGCGCCCGGGGGGAGGATCATGAACAGCATGTCCGGGTAGTTTTCGAAGGGGCGTACCACCCAGTCAGCAGCAACGGGGCCGAGGAGCAGGTGCATGTCGACAAACAGAGTGCCCTGTCCGATCAATTCCCGAAGGCCTCCGAGAACCACCAGAACCGCCAGAAAACCGAGGCCCATCATGGCGCCGTCCAACAGTGCCGGAAGTGGTGGGTTCCTCGAGGCGAAGGCGTCGGCCCGGCCCAGGATGGCACAGTTGGTGACAATCAGCGGAATGAAGATGCCAAGAATCAGGTACAGCTCGTAGGTAAAGGCCTGCATCAGCAACTCTGCGCAGGTCACGAACGAGGCGATGATCATCACGAACGCGGGCAGGCGAACTGACTCGCTCACGAAATTGCGAATCAGCGACACCGCGAGATTGGATCCCATGAGTACCATGAGTGTGGCCAGGCCCAGGCCGATGGCGTTAACAACGGTACTGGTCACTGCCAGAAGAGGGCAGAGTCCAAGCACCTGGACGAGGGCAGGGTTATTGTCCCAGAGTCCGTCCCGGACGATTTCGCTGGATGATTTGGTTGCCATGATCAGGAATGCTCCGTATTGGACGATTCGCCGGCAATCGCTTCAGGATTCAGGATCTTGTCTCTTGGTGACGGCTCTTCGTTAAGCCGTTCCCGGATAATCTGACGATTTTCCCGGAAGTAGATAAGTGCTTTTTGAACCGCTTTCACCACAGCCCTAGGTGTGATGGTGGCGCCGGTGAACTGATCGAACTCTCCACCATTCTTTTTAACGTTCCACTCCCGGTGGGGCGGCTTGCCCAGGGACCGGCCATCAAAGCTCTTGATCCAGTCGGATTTCCGGGTCTCGATCTGGTCTCCCAGCCCCGGCGTTTCTTTATGATTGGTTACCCGCACGCCAAGGATAGTACCTTGCATGTTGACGCCCACCAGCAGATGTATTTTGCCAGAGTACCCGTCCGGGGCCACCACGGGCATGATCATGCCAATGGGACGATCATTCTGTCTCGCCACCCAGACGGTCAGCGGACCGGGTTGCGCTAGCCGCTCACTGGCGGGTAGCTGCACCGTGTCCCTGAGCAGGTCGTTATTGTGCTGGCTCTCCGGAATGATCTCGTAGAGGGCCTGGGCTTCGGCACGAGCCGCCTGCTCACGAATGCGTTCTTCGGTAGCCACCTGGGTCACGGCGATGGTGCCACCGGTGATAACGGCGAACAAGCCGAGCCCGATGGCACTGCGACGAATGGACTGTGCAACTGCGGCCATGATTATCCCTGACTCCCCGGCACACCCCGACGGGCCTTGTGATGCCCGTATGTCCGCGGGGGTGTGTAATGATCAATGAACGGTACGGCAAAATTCATTAGCAGAACGCTGAACGCCACGGCGTCCGGATAATTGCCCCAGGTACGAATCAGGTAGATCAGGATGCCAATCCCGGCCCCGTAGATCAGTTTTCCCTGGTGGCTGGTAGCGGCCGAAACCGGATCGGTGGCAATAAAGAACGCACCCAGCATGGTTCCGCCTGCCAGCAGATGCAGTGAGAGCGGCGTGTAGAGGTCGGCATTATTGCCAAAAGCCAGGCTCATTACGATCAGGCCGCCGAGAAACCCCGCCGGAATGTGCCAGCTGATAATGCGAAGGCCGATCAGCAGCAAGCCTCCGGCCAGGAATGCCCCGTTGACCCACTCCCAGCCTTTGGCGATGCCCTCTCCAAACGTCGGATGGTTGAGAACCTCGACCGCAGTGTGGGTGGTGATCTTGTGTTTGTATTCATCAAGTGGTGTGGCCATTGTCCAGCCATCGACCGCTGTTTGCTGGCCCGAGGCAATGGTCGCCAGTGTCTCACCAAAGCCGGGCGCTCCGTCCCAGAGCATGGCAGGTTCCGCCCAGTTCGTGGTCATGGCCACCGGAAACGAGACCAGAACCAGGGCGTAGCCCACCATGGCGGGGTTGAACGGATTTGAGCCCAGCCCCCCATACAGTTGCTTGGCCACAACTATGGCTGAAATCACCGCGACGGCTGAGACCCACCAGGGCGCGAACTGAGGCAGTGACAGGCCCAGCAGAAGGCCGGTGACGGCAGCAGTGTTGTCCTTGATAAAGAACGCGACTGGCTTCTTTCTGAGCTTCAGAAGGGCAGCTTCGGAGGCGATTGCAACGGCGATACAGAAGACCACATTGATCAGGTTGCCCCAGCCAAAAAACAACGTCTGTGCCAACAGGCCAGGCAAGGCCGCAATAAGCACCCAGAACATCACGCGGGATGTTGGCCGGGCACTGTGTGCGTGGGGCGATGACTGCTGAACGAATGCCATGGGTGTGGTGCCTGATCTCGGTTAGTGGGTTGGCTGGGATTCGGTTGGACCGGCGGCCAGCTGCTGTCTGGCTTCAGCCAGGGCTTCTTCAGCACGTTTTACCCGGTCGTGGTTTTTGGCTACGGCCCGCTCCAGTTTCTCCACGTTGTCCGCCTGCTGGGCTTTGGCGTCATCGAGCATGCCCTGCATGGTTTCCAGTTTCGACTGAGCCTGGCTCAATTGTTTTTCAAGGGCCTCGATATCCGGCTTTTCCTCCGCCGGCGGCTCGCTGGCGGCAGGCTGCCTGGAGGCCTCAGCCTTTGCCTTCTTGCGGGCCAGGGCCTGTTCGACCAGCGCCGACTTGGCGGCCCGCTCATCAACCGCTGCACCCTCTGCAGCCGCTTTTTCCGCTTCAGCCTGCTTCTTGGCTGCCGCTTCGGCAGCGGCCTTCGCACGTTCCTGGCGCCTCAGTTCTTTCTCCTGCTGCTCCCGCTCGAGGCGGGCCTGGCGCGCTTCGAAGCGCTCGCGAGCTCTGTCTGCCTTTAGCTGTTCCGCCTGTTGGGCACGGATCTCGCCCTTGGCGAATCGATAGTACTGAACCAGTGGAATGGAACTCGGGCAAACGTAGGAACAAGCTCCGCATTCAATGCAGTCGAACAGGTTCAGGTGCTCCGCCTTTTCAAACTCGGTAGCCTTGGCATGCCAGAACAACTGTTGTGGCAGGAGTTCCATCGGGCAGGCTTCGGCGCACTGGCCACAACGGATGCAGGGCTGTTCAGGTGACGGTGCCGGCAATTCGGCTGCAGTTGCAGCGATCACACAGTTGGTGGTTTTGATCACCGGTACCGCTTCCGTTGTCAGCGTGTAGCCCATCATGGGCCCGCCAAGCACAAGACGACTAACGGCGTTCTGGTTAACGCCGGCCTGCTCCAGCAGGTGTTCAATCGGCGTGCCAATGAGAGCTTCGAAATTACCCGGTTCCCGGACGGCTTCCCCGGTAATGGTCACCACACGGGAGATCAGCGGTGTTCCTTCGAAAACCGCCTTTGCCACGGCCACTGCGGTTCCGATGTTCTGGCACATCACGCCAATATCGGCTGGAATGCCCCCGCTGGGTACTTCCATGCCGGTCAGAATCTGGATCAGCTGTTTCTCACCGCCTGAGGGATACTTGGTGGGAATAACCGCAATTTCGGTCTGGGTGCCTTCGGTGGCTTTTTGAAGCGCGGCAATGGCCTCTGGCTTGTTGTCCTCGATGCCGATCACGCAACGCTCGGGGCGCAGAATCCAGGCCATGATTTTCAGGCCGGCAACCACCTCATCGGCCTTTTCCCGCATGGTCATGTCGTCCGCGGTGATGTAGGGCTCGCATTCCGCACCGTTCAGGATAAGCGTGCTTACCTTGCGGTCCCGTGGTGGCCGGAGCTTGATGTTGGTGGGAAAGCCGGCGCCACCCATGCCGGAGATGCCGGCGTCACGGATGATCTGCAGAACCTGGTCCCGCTCCAGGGAACGATAGTCCTTTACGGGATTGCGCTGGCACCACTGGTCTTCACCATCCGATTTCAGGGTGATGCACCGGTCCGTCATACCCGAGGGGTGGGGAACAGGAAGGTCGGCAATGCTCTCAATCACGCCGGATGTTGGCGCGTGTACAGGGACGCCCATGCCCGTTTTCACATCGGCAATTTTCTGGCCCTTCAATACCCGCTCGCCGACCTCAACAATGGCTTCGGCGGGCTCGCCGATGTGCTGCTGAAGGGGCAGAACCAGATAGTCAGGAACGCTGGCGCTGCGAATCGGGCGGGCGGTGGAAATGGCTTTGTGTTCCGGAGGGTGAATGCCGCCGGAAAAGTCCCAGAGTTGAGTCATCAGGCGCTGGCTCCCTGGCGATCGGTGGCAATGAGGCCGGATTTGGGCGGTGTCCAGGTCCAGGTGCGTATATCCTGTTCAACCGTCACCATGTCGATGCAATCCACAGGACAGGGATCAACACACAGATCGCAGCCGGTGCATTCGCTTTCAATCACCGTGTGCATGTGCTTTGCGGCTCCAAGAATGGCGTCCACGGGGCAGGCCTGGATGCACTTGGTGCAACCGATGCATTCGTCCTCACGAATCACCGCAACCCGTTTGACCTGTTCAACGCCATGCTCGGCATCCAGTGGCTCTGGCTCTACATCCAGCAGGTCGGCCAGTGCCTTGATAGTGGACTCGCCGCCTGGCGGGCACTTATTGATGGGGCCGCCCTCGGCGATGGATTCGGCATAGGGACGGCATCCGGGATAGCCGCACTGGCCGCACTGGGTCTGGGGCAGAAGGGCATCAATCTGATCGACCAGGGGATTGCCCTCGACCCGGAATCGTTCAGCGGCAAATCCAAGCAAACCGCCGAAAACCACGGCGAGGGCCAGAAGAACCACAACGGCAACAAGAACGCTTGTCCACATAACCTGTTACTCCTAATCCCGTCAGCCGGTCACACGCTGACCAGGCCGCCAAAGCCCAGGAAAGCCAGAGCCATCAGCCCGGCCGTAACAAGGCCGATAGCGGCACCCCGAAATGCAACCGGAACATCGGCCACGGCGATGCGCTCACGCATGGCGGCAAATAGCACCAGAACCATGGAAAAGCCCGCTGCTGCGCCAAAGCCATACAAAACCGACTCAACGAAATTGTTGTTCTTGTTGATGTTCAGAAGGGCAACGCCGAGCACTGCGCAGTTAGTGGTGATCAGCGGAAGGAAAATACCCAGCACCCGATAGAGCAACGGGCTTGTCTTGCGAACCACCATTTCGGTGAACTGCACCACCACGGCAATCACCAGAATGAACGTGATGGTTCTCAGAAACGCCAGGTCCAGCGGCTCAAGCAGATAGGTGTAGGCAAGGTAACTGCAAACCGACGCCAGGGTCAGCACGAAGGTGGTAGCCAGGGACATACCCATGGCCGTTTCCAGCTTTCCGGACACACCCATGAACGGGCACAGGCCCAGAAACTGAACCAGCACAAAATTGTTCACCAGAATGGTGCTGACCAGAATCAGCAGATATTCCGTCATTTACCTTGCTCCATTGGCCCCTGCCAGCTCTGCCTGGTCGCCCTTACATGACCCGCATGCCGGGGGTGGCGCCGGAATCCGGGGACAGGATGAAGATGTCCTTGCCGCCGGGGCCGGCCGCCAGAACCATGCCCTCGGACATCCCGAACTTCATCTTCCGTGGCTTGAGGTTAGCGACCATCACCGTCAGGCGCCCCTCGAGTTCTTCCGGATTGTAGGCTGACTTGATACCAGCAAACACGTTGCGCTCGCCATGCCCTACGTCAAGGGTGAGGCGAAGAAGCTTGTCGGCGCCGTCCACATGCTCGGCTTTGACAATTTTAACCACCCGAAGATCCACTTTCGCGAAATCGCCAAATTCTATTTCATCTGCGATCGGCTCCAGATTGGCAGCAGGCGCCGGTTTGCCGGTCGCTGCAGGCAATTCCTCCTTGGAGGCGTCCAGCATTTTCTCGATCTGGGCCATGTCCACGCGGTTCATCAGCGGTTTGAACTTGTTGATACCGTGGTTTTCCAGGCGCTCGCCGCGGTTGTTCCAGTCCAGCGGCGCATTCAGGAACGTCTCGGACGCCTTGGCAGTTTCCGGCAGTACCGGCGCCAGATAGGTCATCAGAAGATGGAACATGTTGATGGCGTTGGTACAGATAGCCTGCAGGTTCTCGTCCTGGCCTTCCTGCTTGGCAATCACCCAGGGCTGCTCGTCGTTAACATACTGGTTGGCAATGTCCGCCAGTTCCATGATCCGGCGCATCGCGCGGCCGAATTCGCGGGTCTCGTAGAATTCCTCGATTTCCTTGCCGGCTTCGATGAATTCTTTCAGTTTGGCGTGCTCGGTCACCTGGCCAAGCTGGCCTTCAAAGCGCTTGGTAATGAAACCGGCGCTGCGGCTGGCAATATTCACCACCTTGCCCACCAGATCCGAGTTCACCCGGGCCGCAAAATCTTCCAGGTTCAGGTCCATGTCATCCACACTGCCGGTCAGCTTGGCGGCGAAGTAGTAGCGCAGGTATTCCGGGTTCAGATGGTCCAGGTAGGTGCGCGCCATGATAAACGTGCCCCGGGACTTGGACATTTTCTTCCCGTTAACGGTGACAAAACCGTGGGCCCACACTGCGGTCGGTGTGCGGAAGCCAGCGTCATGGAGCATGGACGGCCAGAACAGAGCGTGGAAGTTGATAATATCCTTGCCGATGAAGTGGTAGACCTCAGCGGTGGAATCGGCCTTCCAGAAGTGCTCGAAATCGATGCCTTCCCGGTTGCAGAGGTTCTTGAAGCTCGCCAGGTAACCGATCGGCGCGTCCAGCCAGACATAGAAGTACTTGCCTGGAGCGTCCGGAATCTCGAAACCGAAATAGGGCGCATCACGGCTGATGTCCCATTCCTGCAGACCGGCGTCCAGCCATTCAGCCAGCTTGTTGGCCACCTGCGGCTGCAGCGTTCCGCTGCGGGTCCACTTGGCGAGGAAATCCTGGAAATCCGGCAGCTTGAAGAAATAGTGCTCGGATTCCTTCTCGATCGGTGGGGCTCCGGAGACCGCCGAGCGCGGATTGATCAGCTCGGCCGGCGTGTAGGTCGCGCCACAGGCCTCACAGTTATCACCGTACTGGTCCTCGGTCTTGCACTTGGGGCAGGTGCCCTTGATAAAGCGATCCGCCAGGAACATGTTCTTTTCCGGATCGTAGGACTGGGTAATCTTGCGCGTGGCAATGTGTCCGTTTTCCTGAAGCTGACGGTAGATGTACTCCGAGAACTGACGATTCTCCTCGGAGTGGGTGGTGTAATAGTTGTCGAAGCGGATATGGAACCCGGCGAAATCTTCCTGGTGCTCCTCACGGATCCGGTCGATCAGCTGCTCAGAGGTAATGCCTTCCCGCTCCGCGCGGAGCATGATGGCGGTGCCATGGGCATCGTCGGCGCAAACGTAGTAACAGTTCTGGCCACGCATCTTCTGGTAGCGCACCCAGATATCGGTCTGAATGTATTCCAGCAGGTGCCCCAGATGGATAGGGCCGTTGGCGTACGGCAGGGCGCTGGTAACCAGAATATCGCGCTGTTGCTTGCTCGCTTGCGTCATGGTGATGTCCGAACCTTATGTTGACACGGGTTGGAAAAACAAAACGGGGACTGGCGGCTGTCTTGATTGATTGCCCCAGATAAAGACCCCATATGGTCAGAAACGGGCACAGATGATACCTTCCGAGCAGATAATTTTCACCCGAATCACCTGTTTCCGTGCTTAAAATCGAGCATGAGCTTATTCCGGAGAACCCGATGACACAGATTTCAGAGCAGGCCCTGCAAGCAGCGGTTCGCGAGTACCGCGATCCCTACCTCAACAAGGACCTCTACGAACTGGGTGCCGTTAAATCCCTCAACGCCGACGACAACGGGAACGTCACCCTCATGGTCGAGCTGCCATACCCCTCGAAAGGCATCGCAGGAGCCCTGAAACAGCTGGTCGGTAACGCCCTGGAAGACGTCGACGGTGTTGAGAATGTGGACGTCAACGTGGGCCAGAAAATCCACTCCTACAAAGTCCAGAAAGACCTGCCCTCGGTCCCCGGCGTGAAAAATATCATCGCCGTCGCCTCCGGCAAGGGCGGTGTCGGCAAATCCACCACCGCCGTCAACCTGGCTCTGGCTCTCCAGGCCGAAGGTGCACGGGTTGGCATTCTAGACGCCGACATCTACGGCCCCAGCATCGGCATGATGCTCGGCGTGCCTGAAGGTAAACGCCCGGATACCCGCGAAAACAAATACTTCGTCCCCATGGACGCCCACGGACTCCAGGCCAACTCCATGGCCTTCGTCGTCACCGAGAAAACCCCCATGGTCTGGCGCGGCCCCATGGTCAGCGGCGCCGTGATGCAACTGCTGCAGCAAACCCTCTGGAACGAACTCGACTACCTCATTGTCGACATGCCCCCCGGCACCGGCGACATCCAGCTCACCCTGGCCCAGAAAGTCCCGGTAACCGGCGCCGTCATCGTCACCACACCCCAGGACATCGCACTGCTGGATGGCAAGAAAGGCATCGAAATGTTCCGCAAAGTCGACATCCCGGTGCTTGGCGTGGTCGAAAACATGAGCGTCCACATCTGCAGCAACTGCGGCCACGAAGAACCCCTCTTCGGCCACGGCGGCGGTGAACGCATTGCTGAGGAATACGACACCACACTCCTCGGCCAGTTGCCCCTGCACATGACCATCCGGGAGCAAACCGATGGCGGCACCCCCTCCGTGATCGCCGAACCGGACTCCGAAGTGGCCCGCCGTTATCGCGATATCGCGAGAAGGGTAGGGGCTGAACTGTCCACTAGGGAGCGGAACCTTTCCGGTTCGATCTCAAGTGTTTCCGTGACCGAGCACTGAGGCGTTGCGCAGAACTGCGGCGGTTAACTCACTGGCTTGATCACGGCCGCAGGGGCAGCCTTCCAAAAATGTCGAAGGCCATGGATGGCCTTCGCCAAGCGCACATGGATGTGCTCGTAGCGGTTTTTGGAAGGCTGCCCCTGTCGGCGTAGCCCGCCAATGGTGAAGTCCTGAATAACAGTCGCAGCCCTCTTAAGGCGGAACCTCCGTTGGCTTCGACAGACCCCGAGTGAACAGGTAAACTACGCCCCAATTTTCCCAGTGGATACGAGACTTCGCCAATGAGCATCAAATCCGACAAGTGGATTCGCCGGATGTCCGAACAACACGGCATGATCGAACCGTTCGAAAGCGGACAGGTTCGTGAAACCGAAAAAGGCCGCGTGATCTCCTACGGCACCTCCAGCTACGGCTACGACGTGCGCTGCAGCAACGAATTCAAAATCTTCACCAACGTCCACTCCGCCACCGTGGACCCGAAGAACTTCGACGAAAACAGCTTCGTCAACTACACTGGCGACGTCTGCATCATCCCGCCGAACTCCTTCGCGCTGGCCCGTACCGTGGAATACTTCCGCATCCCGCGAAGCGTACTGACCATCTGCCTGGGCAAGTCCACCTATGCCCGCTGCGGGATCATTGTCAACGTAACCCCGCTGGAGCCGGAATGGGAAGGCCAGGTAACCCTGGAATTTTCCAACACCACCAACCTGCCGGCGAAGATCTACGCCAATGAAGGCGTGGCCCAGATGCTGTTCTTCGAATCTGACGAAATCTGTGAAACCAGCTACAAGGATCGCGGCGGCAAGTACCTCGGCCAGACCGGCGTGACCCTGCCCAGGACATGAACGCCAATCAGTTCCTGAAAGCCGTCTCACAACTGCAGGGCTGGCGCGAATGCGCCTTCCTGCTCGCTCTGGCTGAGCGCTCATTCCCGAATTACGCGTTGTTTTCCGACGCCATGGGCCTGAAAACCGGTGCCAAAATGCGCCAGCTTCTGGATCTGGGCTGGGACATGCTTCAAAAAGACGTCTCGGAATCCGCCATTCCCCAGCTGCTTGCGAAACTGGAAACCCTTTCGCCAGATGTCGAAGCCTACGATGCCTACGGCGTTTACCCGGCCTTCGACTTCTGTCAGCTACTGGAGCAGGCCCTGCTGAACCGGCTCAACCCGGCCAAGCACCGGGCCACCGATGCCTCGCAAATGGCTACCGGAACCGTGATGAACTTCATTGAGCTGTCGGAGGGCGAGGATCTGGAGGAGGACGAACTTGTTCGTTTGCTCGATCACCATCCGCTGATGAAGGAAGACAAAACCTTCCAGCGGGACCTGATCCTGGCTCTGAAACGCCAGCGTACGCCGACCGATCAGTTTGTGGCCCGGCTTCGGGAAGACGCCGCCAACGAGGGCGTCAGTAACCTCGGTATCTCGCTCAGCGAATAAACGCAGGGTGAAGAAGCAAGCTACACTTCCGGTAGTACTCCTTATTCTCAGATTAGGTCAGATGGATTTAACCCCATGAAACTCTCTGCTTTTGGTCGCAAGTTCACCGCCGATGCCGGCATCACGTCTCTGATGGATGACCTGGGTAACGCCATGGCATCCGGAGATGACATGATCATGATGGGTGGCGGTAATCCAGGGCACATTCCCGAGATTCAGCAGCGGGTGCAGGAAATTCTGGCCGATATGAGTCGTAGTGAGGGCGACGTTCGCCGTTTGGTCGGCATCTACGATCCGCCCCAGGGTGAAAAACAGTTTATCGCCTCGCTCGCCGAACTGCTTAACCGGGAATACGACTGGGGGTTGAAGCCCGAGAATATTGCCCTGACCAACGGCAGTCAGGCGGCCTTCTTCATGCTCTTCAACATGTTTGGCGGCGATTATGGCGAAGGACAGCGCAAGCATATCCTGTTGCCACTGGCCCCCGAGTATATCGGCTACGCCGACGCTGGCATCGAACCGGGACTGTTTCACGCGGTTCAGCCGGACATCTCCTTCACCGATGCCCACGAATTCAAGTATCGGGTGGATTTTGATGCGGTGGAGGTCACCGGAGAAACCGGCGCCATCTGTGTGTCGCGGCCAACCAATCCCACTGGCAACGTTGTCACGGATGAGGAGCTTGCGCGGCTCGAAGAGCTTGCCCGGCAGCACGATGTTCCGCTGATCGTTGACGGAGCCTACGGCACGCCCTTCCCGAGCTTGTTGTTCGTTGATGCAATGCCGACCTGGAACGACCAGATTATCCTCTGTCTGAGCCTTTCGAAGCTGGGTTTGCCGGCGGCGAGGACCGGTATCGTGATTGCGGCCGAGCCCGTGATCAAGGCGCTTTCCGGTATCAACGCCATCATGAATCTGGCGACTGGCAGCTTTGGTGCCATGCTGGCGAAGCCGCTGGTTCGCTCCGGTGAGATCCTGTCCCTTAGCCGGGATGTGGTTTGCCCCTTCTACAAGGCGAAGATGGAGCGGGCGGTGGCGGCTTTCCGGGAGGCCATGGGTGAGGACAGCTGCCGCTGGTACGTCCACAAACCCGAAGGCGCCATGTTCCTGTGGCTCTGGTTCCCGGACCTGCCGATTACCAGCCTGGAACTGTACCAGAGGCTGAAAAGCCGGGGTGTCCTGGTGGTTTCCGGGCATTATTTCTTCCCGGGGTTGCCCGAGGATGGCTGGAGGCACCGGCACGAGTGCCTGCGCGTTACCTATTCACAGGACGACGACCGGGTCGCCGAAGGTCTTCGGATCATTGCTGATGAGGTCAAGGCGGTGTGGCGGGAGGCCGGGCGCAGCGTCTAGCGCTCGAACTCCGCTTCCTTGAGTTTCAGCTCGTAGGTGCTGCCGTCCGGCTCCACCTGTCTGAGCCGGACGAGCAGGTAATTCTGCTCCGGCGAAAACCACATCAGGGTCTGGCGCTTCGAGTCCTCGCGGACCTTCTCTGCCTTGAGCGTGCTTCTCTGTTTGCTGCCCGTGTTTATCTTCTCGCCGTTGATCACCGCGAAGCGATCGGTATCTATGGAGTTGCCGTCCAGCACCCGATAGGTCATATCCCGCTTGCCGTTCTTGATATCCTGATGCAGCTGAAGCTGATAACCCAGCGGGTCCAGAAGGCCTTCCTCAAGTGGTAGTTCAAAGCGCTTGCCCTTGTATTCCCCGCTTGCGACGCCTGCGGACCAGTCAAAGTCGATCGATTGCTTTCGGTCGCTGATCAGAAAACCGGATAGTCGGTACCGGTATCGCATGGGTATGACGTGTCCGTCCTCCCAGCGGAATACGAGCGATTCGTCGATACTCACGATAAAGGAATCGACATCCGTCCGGTAAAGCCAGATGTCGTTGCCCTGGGAGGTAAGTGTGCGCTTTGCAGTACCATTGAGGGAGAGCCCCTTTTCCATGGCTGCGGTGTAGCTGGCCTCGAAAGGGGTCAGGTCGGCTTCAGTCTGTGCGTGCAGATTGGCCGGCCCGGCCAGAATGCCGAGGCAGGCCAGCAAGACCGCTAAGCCTGCTCTGGTGAGTCGTCGTGAAAGCATCTTGTCATTCCCGAACCATTACCGTCATCAATGGCGACAGTGTAGCTGCTTGGAGCGAGTGCGGGGATGACAATTCGTTCAGGGGAGGTATCAGTTGTCCGGCAGGCGCATGGGCGCGTTCAGCGGTTCGCCGTCGAACAGCACATAATCGCTGCCCAGTTGAATCCGGCCTTCGCAGAACCAGCGCACAACGATAGGGTAAAGGATGTGCTCCTTGGTCTGGACCTTCTCCGCGAGGCTTTCGGGTGTGTCATCGGAAGCAATCGACACCTCTGCCTGGGCAATGACCGGGCCGCCATCCAGCTCTTCGGTGACGAAGTGGATAGAGACGCCGTGAACCCTATCACCCGCTTCCAGTGCCCTGCGGTGCGTGTTGAGCCCGGTGTACTTGGGCAGCAATGAGGGGTGAATGTTCAGCATCTTGCCCCGGAAAGCCCGGACAAAGTCGGTGGTCAGAATACGCATGAAGCCTGCCAGAACAATCACGTCCGGATTGTAGCGGAGGATTTCCGCCATCAGGGAGGCATCGAACTCATCCCGGGATTCGAAATTCTTGTGGTTGACCACAAAGGTTTCGATGTTGGCCTGGGCCGCGCGCTCGAGGGCAAATGCTCCGGGCTGGTTGCAGCCAACGGCAACGATCTGCCCCGGGAAATCCCGTTCTCGGCTGGCTTCAATGAGAGCCTGAAGGTTGGTGCCACTGCCGGAGGCGAGCACCAGGATTTTCGGTAACGGAGTCTGATCTGCCTTCATGCCGACAGCAGTCCCGGAGCGTAGCGAACGCTGGCATCGGCCTCTTCACTGTCTGCGCGCTCGATCGTACCCACGTGCCAGGCATGTTCGCCCAGAGCCTTAAGCGTATCCAGGGCGAGTTCCTTCTGGTTGGCCGGCACGCAGACAATCATGCCGATACCGCAGTTGAACGTGCGGTACATTTCTTCACTGGCCACGCCGCCGTTGTTCTTGAGCCACTCAAAAACCGGAGGCAGCGACCAGCTTTCGGTGTCTATGGCCGCGATAGTGCCGTTTGGCAGAACCCTGGGAATATTTTCCGGCAGGCCGCCACCGGTAATGTGGGACAGGGCCCGGACATCCACCTCGCGAATCAGTTGCAGGAGGTTCTTTACGTAGATGCGCGTCGGGGCCATCAGGGCATTCGCCAGGGTAGTGTCGCCCATAGGCTGCTCGAGGTCGGCGTTGCTGACTTCCAGAATCTTCCGGATCAGGGAATAGCCGTTTGAGTGAGGTCCGGAAGAGCCCAGGGCAATCAGAACATCGCCGGCCTGAACCCGGCCGCCATCAATGATTTCGCTGCGTTCGGCAACGCCCACGCAGAAGCCTGCCAGATCGTAGTCGTCGCCCTCGTACATGCCCGGCATTTCAGCGGTTTCTCCGCCTACCAGCGCGCAACCGGCCTGTTCGCAGCCTTCGCCGATCCCGGCAACCACCTGTGCAGCAACATCTACGTTGAGTTTGCCGGTTGCATAATAGTCCAGGAAGAACAGCGGCTCTGCGCCGCCGACAACCAGATCGTTCACGCACATGGCAACCAGATCAATGCCAATGGTGTCGTGCTTGTCCAGTTGCATGGCCAGTCTGAGCTTTGTGCCCACGCCGTCGGTGCCGGAAACCAAAACCGGTTCGTTGTATCCGGCGGGAATGGAGACCATGGCGCCGAAGCCGCCCAGACCGCCAAGAACCTCGGGTCGGCGAGTGCGCGCGGCGGTGTCCTTGATTCGGCTGACGAGTTCATTGCCGGCATCGATATCGACGCCAGCATCGCGGTAGGTCAGGGAGGGCTTCTGTTCGCTCATGGTGTACTTAACCGTTGGCCAGTGGGTCAGGCGGCGGATTTTAACAGGTGCGGTGTGGCGCTCCAAATGTATATTGCTTTTCCGAAATCCGCGGCTGCTACTCACGCCTTGGGGCATGGTGTATCCTATGCGCCATTCATGCGAATTGCAGGGTGTTTCATGTCAGTATCAGGACAAAAGCCGGCACACAGGTCTGTTTCCGCGGCGTGGTTCTTTGCGTTGTTCAGCTTTCTGCTGATCGGGTTTTCCGCCCCGGTAACCGCGGTGACAGTCTCCGACCTGTACTCGGCCAAAGTACCGGTGGAAGGATCCTCGCCTGGGCAGCTGGCTCAGGGGTATGCCGATGGCCTCAGCCAAGTCTTTATCCGGGTTTCCGGCACACGTGAGGTGCTGGCCATGGAGGGCGTTGAAACACTGCTGTCCGACGCCGAGTCTTTGCTACTTTCCTATCAGGTTGCCCGGGATAAGTCCGGCCAGAGTGTTCTGAGCATGTCTTTCGGAGCGGTTGGTGTTAACCGCGCCCTGGCTTCAATCGATGCGCCGGTGTGGGGCGCCAACAGGCCACTTACGCTGGCCTGGATCGCTGCCGAGGATCGGGGTTCGAGAACACTCGTCACGCGACCAGAAGCGGGCGCCGGCGCAGAAAACGCCGACACCTGGCGGGCTGCGTTCGATGAGGCTGCCGGTCAGCGTGGCTTGCCGGTTGCGTTACCGCCATCGGATTTTGGCGCTGATCGGGAGTTGCTCTCGGATATCTGGGGGCAGTTTATTGGCCGGGTGAAGTCCGCCTCTGAGGATCTGGATCACGATGTTCTTGCACTGGTTCGGGTCAGCCGCACCGGCGGGCAATGGCGTGCGGGCTGGGTGTTCGATGGTATGGCCATGAATACCGGTGAAGAGTCGGTAACGGCGCAGACTCCGGAAGCATTGGCGGAGGCCGTGATCAATCGCTGGGCCGAGCTCTATGCCAGCCGGTATGCAGTCTCTGCATCAGAAGTGGGGGACTCGCCGCAGGTGGACATTGTTTTGCGCGGCGTGACCTCACTGGAAGACTATGCAAGAGCCAATAAGGTGCTGGAGGGGCTGACACCGGTTGTCAGTGTCGGTGCCCACCGGGTACGCGATGAGCAGCTTACCCTGCGCGTTGCTTTTTCCGGTGAGCTGGACCAGCTTCGCGAGTATATCGCCCTGGATCCGCGCTTTGTTCCGATGGAGTCAGACGTTCCCGCGGAACGCCCAGGTCCCGCGCCGACAGCAGAGGGGCAGTTAACGTCGTCGGACGCGAACACAGAAGCAGCAACCGGGAGCGAGGAAGCCCAACCGGAAGACCCGGATCAGCAAACCTCTGTGGCAGGGCCCGAAGAAACCTCCCAGTTTACCTATCAGCCGGTGCCCGTTGATGAGGAAGAGGCCAGGGAGGCGTTCGAATCCCTGTACCAGGTTCTGTATTATCGTTGGCAACCGTCTTCTGTCATCGGGAGCGATGGCGGCGAATAAGGTGTAACCGGAGGGAGTCTTTTGAATTTGCACCGCTGGCGCTGGATTCCCAATGCCCTGACGTTCCTGCGTATCCTGTTGATCGCTCCCTTTGCTGGAGCGCTCCTTGCCGGAGATTATCGCCGGGCGTTGCTTATTTTTTTCCTGGCGGCGGGTACCGGCGCGGTTGACGGGTTCCTGGCCCGGCATTTCAACTGGCGCTCCAGGCTTGGGGCGATTGCCGATCCCCTGGCGGACAAGGCCCTGCTGATTACAGCTTACCTGATGCTGACACTCACCGCCGTTCTGCCGGTATGGCTGTTTTTGCTGGTGCTGGGTCGCGATCTTTTGATTGTTGTCGGGGCTCTGGCATACCACTACAAGGTTGGCCGATACGATATGGAGCCAAGCATCCCCGGCAAGATCAATACCTTTATTCAGATTCTCGTCGCCCTTGCCATTATCGTGCTGCTGGCGGACCTGCCGATGCAGCCCTGGGTGGTGGATGCCGGCATACTCCTGGTGGCTGTTTCCGCAGTGGTCAGCGGGGGGCATTACCTGATTGTATGGAGCTTGCGGGCCTGGAGGGCTACCCGTCCATGACCGCGTCCCAGTTGGTGCTTGGGGTCAAGCTACGAGATGATGCCCGGTTTGATAACTTTCACGGTGACAGGAACACCACAGCGGCCCAGCGCCTTGAATCCGTCTGTCATCGGCCTGATGATGTTCCAGTGGTTGTACTGTGTGGTGATGCCGATACCGGCAAAAGTCATCTTTTGCAGGCCGTGTGCCACCTGGGTGATCAGCAGGCCAGGACAGCTGTCTGTATCAGCATCGCAGAGCTGGAGCCTTTCGGTGCCGATGCCCTGTCGGGGCTTGAGGGCCACGACATTGTATGTCTGGACGATGTCGATCGCATCGCAGGGCAGCAGGTATGGGAAGAGGCCATTTTTCATCTGTATAACCGGATACAGGATCGGCGCGGCCTGTTGTTGGTAAGTCTCTCTGATTTGCCAGCGAGCCTGCCTTTTGCATTGCCGGACCTGGTCTCGAGGTTCAGTCACGGGTTGGTCATCCAGTTGGGCATATACCGGGATGAGGATCGCCTGAAGATTCTGCGGGCCCGGGCAGAGCAGCGGGGGCTGGTCATGGCAGATGACGTCGCCAGCTACATCATGCGCCGGGCACCGCGGAGGCTCGGTGATTTGCTGGGGATTCTGGATATACTGGACGAAAACTCACTTCAGGCCCAGAGGAGGCTTACCATCCCCTTTGTGAAAACAGTGATGGAGTGGTGAGCTGGACGGCACACATTGCAGGGCAGAAAACGATAACGGGTTCATCAAGGGAGAGAAAAAATGAGACGGGTGGTATTCAATCAGAAGGGCGGTGTCGGCAAGTCCAGTATCACGTGTAACCTCGCAGCCATCAGCGCCGCTCGTGGAAAGCGAACTCTGGTTGTGGATCTTGATCCCCAGGGAAACTCCACCCATTATCTGCTCGGCAAGCCTGCCAGCGAGCTCAAGGACACCGTCGCCGATCTGCTTGAACAGACGGTTGCATTTACGGTTTTCAATCGCCGCCCGGATGAATTTGTCCACGCCTCACCGTTCAAGAACCTGTTTGTGATGCCTTCCAGCCCGGAGCTGGACTTCCTGGAACGCAAGCTGGAAGCGAAGCACAAAATCTACAAACTGAGGGAGGCCCTGAAAAAGCTCGGTGAATCCTTCGATGCGATCTACATCGACACGGCGCCCGCGTTGAATTTCTACACGCGCTCCGCTCTGATTGCCGCCCAGCGTTGCCTGATACCCTTCGATTGTGACGATTTTTCCCGGCAGGCCCTGTACAACATCCTGAATGAGATTCGTGATCTCCAGGAAGATCACAACGAGGACCTTGTGGTGGAGGGAATTGTTGCCAACCAGTTCCAGCCCCGCGCCAGCTTGCCGAAGCAGCTGGTCAGGGAGCTTACCGAAGAAGGCTTGCCCATGCTGCCGGTAAGGCTCTCAAGCTCCGTGAAAATGAAAGAATCCCATCAAAGCCGGCAGCCCCTGATTCACATGGCGCCCAAGCACCCACTGACACGCCAGTATGAGGACCTGTTCCGGGTCCTGCATGGTGAAACCGTGGAGCTTGAGCCGCTGAGCGATTGAGGCGAGATTGATATGACTGAATCCGGTAACCCGATCGGGCAGGTTGCAGACTGCCTTCTGAACATTGAGATGGAGTTGCGGCAGCTGGGTCTCTGGGAGTCTGAGCCACCACCGGACGAAGCATTCCAGAGTGTTCAGCCATTCTGTATCGATACGCTGGAGTTCACCCAGTGGCTGCAATTTGTCTTCGTTGAGCGGATGAAGGTGATCATCGAAAACGATCACCCGTTACCCTCGGCTTCCGGCATCGCACCGATGGCCGAGGAGCACTTCCGGGGACGGCCGGAGTCCGGGAGCCGGCTGGTCAGGGAACTGGAAGCTATCGATCGCCTTCTGAGTGACGGGTGATCAGTCCAGTCTCATAGACAGATCCAGGGCCTTCACATCTTTGGTCAGAGCCCCGATCGAAATGTAGTCCACGCCCGTTTCGGCGACCGGCACCAGGGTGTCGGCGTTGATGCCCCCGGAGGCCTCCAGCTTTGCCTTGCCCCCAGTGGTGGCAACAGCCGTTCGCATGTCCTCAAGCGAGAACTCATCCAGCATGATGATATCTGCGCCAGCCTTCAGGGCCTGCGCCAGCTCGTCGAGGTTCTCGGTTTCCACTTCAACCGGTTTGCCTGGCGCAATCCTGTGGGCGGCCTCAATGGCCTTGGCGATTGAGCCGCAGGCGGCAATGTGATTTTCCTTGATCAGGAAGGCGTCCCAAAGGCCGATGCGATGATTAAAGCAACCGCCACAGGTAACGGCGTATTTCTGGGCCAGACGCAGACCTGGCAAGGTTTTGCGGGTATCCAGCAGGCGAACCTGGGTGTGGGCAACCCGGGCAGCATAAGCAGCGCATGAAGTAGCAACCCCGGACAGGGTCTGGAGCCAGTTCAGGGCTGCTCGCTCGGCGCTCAGCAGGCTTCTGGCAGGGCCCTCCATAGTAAACAGCACCTGGTCCGGTGAAACGGTATCACCATCGGATACCTGCCAGGTGAGTTCCACGGACGGGTCCACTTGTCGGAACACCTCGTTAACCCATTCCCTTCCTGCAATCGTCGCGGTTTCCCGGGTAATCACGCGGCCCTTCGCTCGTTTGTCGGCGGGTATCAGCCTGGCCGTGATGTCACCATCACCAATGTCTTCCCGCAGGCTCTGAGCAACATTCTCAATTCGGGCCTGGCGAAGGAGTTCTGGGGAGATCATAGGGCAAAGTGTCCGGTGCAGAGGGTTGTAAGCGGTTTAGGCTGCCAATTCTAAAGGGCCGCCAGAGAATCGCCAAACTCTTGAGTCCAGACTGCTAAACTGTGATGCACGTCAGGTCTACACAAAAGGTGACAAAATCTGACACAACCTGACGTGGGCAGCTCGTATCATGTGAAGTGGAGAAACCAAAAGGCATTATTGCAAGACAAGGCGGAGCAGCGACATGGTGCACGATAACAAGGTTGTCAGCTTTTCAGGCCAGAAGCCGCCCGCCCGGTTTTCATTGCCTGCGCCCCTCATTCGTCTGCGTGACGCATCGGGTCAGTCCCTGAAGTCCGTTCTTGCCAGTTTTTTCGATCGTGCCGATGATGCCCTGTTCGAACTCGCCGACAGAGCCGGAACGAATCTTGACCAGACCGCCTACTTTGACGCCATGCGCGAGCTCAGGCTTCGCCGCAAGTCCATGGTGGTCTCGATCCTCCAGTACGTCAGCCAGGCGTTCAATGAAATTGGCAAATTCCAACCCCAGCAGAGCGCCCGGTCCCTGGAGGACGTGGATGAGGACTCTCTCAGCCTGGTTGATCACTCCCAGTTGGAGCAGCAGGTTGCTGTCGACAACCTGATCAACAAGCTCCGGAACCGCTATACCGAACAGATCCGTCTGCTGACAGCGCGTGTCGGGCATCTGTTGCCGGGCATTGATCTGAAAGACGCGCAGATGCCATTGAGCCCGGAAATCATCTGTGGCGGTGTTGCCGAAGCCTGTGCCGATCTGGATATTGATATCCGGGCCAAGCTGGTGGTTTTGAAGCTGTTCGATCGCCTGCTTGCCGATACTCTCGGTGACTTCTACAAAGAAGCGAACCGTACCCTGATTAATGAAGGGGTTATGCCGGACATGAAGCGTCCCCCTACCGGCAGGGTGCCCGCTCGCTCGGGTCAGCGCCCGACAGGCGAGAGTTCGGCACCGGCAGGCGCGGGCGGGCAGGCAGGTTTTTCTTCAGAGAGCCAGGGTATGTCTCAATCGCAGGCAACATTCTCGGAGCTCAGTGCGCTGCTGCACCGGGGCGATACCGCTCCTGCCAGCGGTACTGCCTCTTACGGTGAAGGTTACATTGATACTGATCGACTGATGGCGCGCCTCACCGAGGCGCAGTCCAACAGCCGTCAATGGGGCGATGATGCCGTTGTTCCGCTGAACGAGCAGCTTCAGCCGATCCTGCGCTCAGGTGATGGCAAAAGCCTGCACGTGGGTCAGGTGGACAGTGATGTGATCAACCTGGTTTCCATGTTGTTCGACTTCATCCTTGAGGATCGTCAGCTGCACCCTGTGATGAAGGCGTTGATTGGTCGCCTGCAGATTCCGGTACTCAAGGTGGCACTGAGCGACAAGAACTTCTTCAATCGCGGCGGTCACCCGGTCCGTAAGCTGCTTAACGAACTGGCGCTGTCAGCCATCGGCTGGACCGAAAAAAAGGCCGGCCAGAGGGACCCGCTCAGGGAAAAAATCGAATCGGTTGTGGACAGGGTGCTGGGCGAGTTCACTACCGACGTCAGTTTGTTCGAAGAGCTGCTCAAAGACTTCAGCCACTTCATGGATCTCGACCGCAGACGTCGTGAGCTCGTGGAGCAACGCCTGCGGGATGCAGAAGAGGGTCGAGCCCGGCAGGAGCGTGCCTCCCAGGCGGCGGACGGATTGTTACAGGAACTGATGGAGCAACGGGACATTCCCGAGCCGGTTGCCGGGCTCCTGAACGAAGCCTGGACCAAATATCTGCAATGGGTGGTTCTACGGGAAGGTGAGGAAAGCGACCGCTGGCAACACGCCCGGAATCTCACCGAGCAGCTGGTGTGGAGTGTCGACCCTCGCCCGATCAATGACTCTACCCGTGGGGAGCTTCTCCGTGCGATTCCAGCCATTGTGGATGACCTTCGCAAGGCTCTCCAGGAGATTTCCTGGGACCCGTTTGCCACCGATGCGGCCATTCGTGACCTGGAGCTGGCCCACGTAGACGTTTTCCAGCGGCTGGTGACCGCGCCCGCTCGTCCCGAACCTTTGGCGGAGCCTGAGGACTTGCCCGAGCCAGAGCCCGAGCGCTCGCTGCAAGAGCCTGTGGCTCCTCCGGCGCCAGACGAGGGGTTGGAGGAGACCCTGGCGCCGACCGAGCCCGAGCAGGCAGCCTCTGGGCTGGCCAACGAGGCGCCAGAGGAAAAAGCGGGGATGGCAGAGACTGCGGATCCGGCTCAGGTATCGCCGCAATGGCTGGAAAAGGCGGAAAGCTTGCGCGTGGGTTCATGGATTGAGCTAACCCGAGACGAAACCAAGGTGCGCTGCAAGCTTGCGGCCTTTATCAAAGCCACTGGCAAGTACATCTTCGTCAACCGCAGTGGTGCCAAGGTGGCCGAGTATTTACGTCTGGAACTCGCCGCCGACATGGAAGCCGGGAAGATCAGCATGCTCGATGATGGCCTCATCTTTGATCGGGCACTGGAGTCGATCATCGACAACCTGCGCAGCAGCCGCAAGGACTGATTCGTAGCAACCGTGGCAAGTTTGTGATTCAATCAGAGAGTGTAATCCTCTGATACATCTGGAATTACTTTGCCCGATACAGACGTTTTCGCCGAACGCCATACTGATTCCGGTACCGATGCAAGATTGCTTCGTGAAACCGGACGGATTTCCTTCGCCCGCTGGCGTCCCTCACCAAATTTCGGGCCCCGTCCGGATGGGGTGCCCATCTCCCTGTTGGTCGTCCACAACATCAGCCTGCCTCCCGGGCAGTTTGGCGGTCCGGAAATAGAGGACTTTTTCTGCAACCGGCTTGATCACTCCGCGCACCCATATTTCCAGACCATCGAGGGCGTTCAGGTGTCCGCCCATCTGTTGATTCGTCGGGATGGTGCTCTGGTTCAGTTTGTCAGTCTGCTGGAGCGCGCCTGGCATGCTGGCCGTTCGTGTTTCGAAGGTCAGGACGAGTGCAATGATTTCTCCATCGGCATAGAACTGGAGGGGACTGACGACATCCCTTACACCCCTGAACAGTATCGTAGGCTGGCAGAGGTGGCGGACCTGATTATGGCAGCCTGGCCGGCCATCACTGCCGACCGTATCACCGGCCACTGCGACATTGCGCCGGGCAGGAAAACTGATCCGGGGCCGGCCTTCGACTGGCAGTACTTCCGGGCGGGGCTGCACGCAGCCAGAGGTTCGGGGAGGAACGCCTGAATGGTGTTTGTTGTGTTTCTTCTGGCTTACATGGTTCGCAGGCGTCTGGATTCCCTTGATCTGCTCTCCGGTGACGAGGTCTGGCGTCGCTGGTTCAGGCATGGCAGCCGGGTCAGGGCAGGCCGTGAGTCCGGGATAGGTATCGGGCTGGCACTGGTTCTATTGCCGGCCTTTCTGCTCGGGCTTGCGCAATATCTCCTGGTCGCCTCCGGCTGGAGAATGGCTGCTTACCCACTGGAGTTCCTGGTTCTGGTCGTTCTCATGGGAACGCCTGGCTGGCGACAGATCCTCCGGGCCTACGCAGAGGCATGGCAGCGGGGGGATATGCAGTCAGCCTGGCATCATGTGAAAGATCTTTTGCCGGCCGATGAACGGGGAGCCGCGGTGTCTCCCGAGGCCATGCACCTCTCGCTGTCGAAGGCACTTATGGTGTCGGTGTTCCAGCGCTTCTTTCTGGTGGCTTTCTGGTACGTGGTTGGTGGTATCGGCGTTGCCGTTCTCGCCCGCGGTCTGGTTGCCCTTGCCGATCAGTGGCCCCAGGCTCCGGCAAGGCCGCGCTTTTCCGGGTTGGCGAACCTCGCCGGCTGGATCCCTGCCAGGCTTCTTTCCCTGACTTTCGGAATTGCCGGAGACCTGGCCGGCTGGCTGCGGGAAACCCGCCGCACGCTGACCGGTGTGACCAAAAAAGCCGGGGAGGTGCTCATGATTTCGGCCAACGGGTCGTTAACCGGGTATGCGCTGGATCCAGCCCGCTTTTCCCGGGTTCATCCGGATGAGTGGACAGCGTTCGGAGGACGTAGCCTGAGAGCAGTAAGGGATTTGTTGAACAGAAGCATGCTGGTCTGGACATGCACGCTCGCTCTGCTGGTCATTTCCGGGGTTGTCTGAGCCGGATTTTATAAAACATTACAGTTTAACAAGAAATAATGCTTAAGTTTTTAAGACTTTAGGCGACAATATAAGAAAAGAACATGAGTTCAGTTGTTTTTTGCCAGCACGAGGGTCCCTGTGAAGCAACTCATTAATCCCGCCATTGCACTGATGAACCGGCTGCCGATGGTTTACAAGTTCAGTCTCATCAGCATCCTGTTCCTGTTACCGATCGGTGGGCTGTCCTGGCTCGCCATTTCCGAGCTGAACCGTTCCGTCCAGACCATGACTCGAGGTGTCGAGGGGCTTGAGCAGCTTCAGCAGGTTGACCGGCTGGTGGACGCCGCGATGGATTATCGCGATTATCGCTCACCCGCGATCATCAAGGACGAGAGCGCTATTATGGCGGTGTCGGAAGAGGCTGCCAGTGAGATTGATAATACGCTGGCGGCCCTGACTGCCGAGGAGCGTTCTTTCGATACTTCTGGCTCCTGGGCCGAGCAGGTCAGCGACCTTCGGCAGGAGTGGGAGGCTCTGCGGTCTGAAGACAACTATCAGGGTAACTTCGATCCGCAGTTCAAGTATTACCAGGAATTTGTCCAGAAGGCTCAGGCCCTGCTTTCGGCCACCATTGAAATCTCGGGCCTGGGGCAGGGGGCGTCCCGGGAAAATCAGTTGATTCTCGGACTTGTCCGCGACTCATTACCGGCAGCCCGCACCGTGATTGGCCAGGCAAAATCCTACGGTATCTATGCCCTGGTCGAGGGGCAGGTAGGCTATGCGCTGAGCGAAACGCTGAACGAAATCTATGACCAGTTGACCAATCGCAGTTCACTGCTCTCACCAGCGTTGGCCCTGGCCTCTGAGGCATCGCCGGCTTTGGCTGAGCGGGCGGGCAATGCCATCCAGCGGGTTGATGAGAGCCTGATGGTGGTTCGGGATCAACTGGATGTGAACGTGATTACGCCGATGCGCCTGGAAATGCCCTGGACTGAATACAACGACCTGATGTCCGGGCAACTGGCTCACTATGATCAGGTCAAGGCGGCGGCTTTCAACGTGGTCGACGAGAATCTGCAGGCGCGGCTGAACAGTGAGGTCAATCAGCGCCGGCTGATCGTCATCGCCCTGGTTGTTGTTCTTCTGGTGGTGGTCTATCTCTATATCGGCTTCTTCATGTCTGTACGCACTGCCATTAACCGGTTCAGCGAAGCGGCTCGCAGCGTCGCTGCCGGCGATATGACCACCCACATCATGCTGCGCAATCGCGACGAACTGGGTGAGCTGACCACGGAATTCAATAACATGACCGACCGGATTGCCGAGCTGATCCGTTCCGTCAGCCGGACTACGGCGGATGTGGACCAGCAGGCAACCCGGGTCAATGATACTGCGGCGGCCAACAGCGAAGCCGTGGCACGGCAGATGGAAGAAAGCGGCCAGATCAACGAAGCCATGAACCAGATGGTCGAGGCGGTTCACGAAGTTACCGAAAGCGCTCACCGGGTGGCAGACAGCGCCAGCAACGCCGAGCAGGACACCGAGACCGGTCGTGGCGTCGTTGCTGATACCGTAGAAACCATCAACAAGCTGGCAGGCGAGATATCCGGCGCCGTGGAAGTGATTAACCGGGTCAGCAAGGACAGCGACAACATCAGCCAGGTGCTGATAGAGATCAAGGCGATTGCCGAACAGACCAACCTGTTGGCCCTGAATGCTGCGATTGAGGCCGCGAGGGCAGGTGAGCAGGGTCGTGGGTTTGCGGTAGTTGCCGATGAGGTCCGCTCACTCTCTCAGCGTACCCATAAATCCACCGAAGAGATCGAAGGCATGATTTCCCGGCTTCAGAGCGGCGTGAAAGACGCGGTTTCGGCCATGACCAACAGCCGGGACGTTACCGAGACAACGGTGCAGAAGTCTGGTGAAGTGACGGAAGCTCTGGACAGGATCGCCAAAGGCATCTCGGTGATCGTGGATATGAGCCACCAGATTGCACAGGCGGCAGAAGAGCAGTCTGCCGTTGCGAAAAACGTGAATGCCAGTGTCGAGCAGATTGGCGAACTGGGCCATAAAACGGCCGCCAATGCCGAGGAGACACTGGGATCCTCGAGGGAAATGTCGCAACTGACGGCCTCACTTCAGCGTCTGGTGGAGGCCTTTAAAGTCTGACTGGCGCCAGAACTGGAGCGAGACAACTAAAAATCCGGCCCTAAAGGCCGGATTTTTTTTGTTCCCAGAGAATTTCCTCACCGCCCTCGCGCCGGGCTAATACGCGGGCAATGACGAATAACAGATCGGAGAGACGATTCAGGTAGTGCCGGGAAGCGGTGTTGATCGAATCCTCGTGGCCGAGGGCGACGACAACCCGCTCTGCACGGCGACAGACCGCACGGGCAAGGTGGCATTGGGCTGCAGCGGGGCTACCGCCTGGCAATACAAAGTTCTTCAGTGGTGGCAGACCCTCGTTGTGCTGGTCCAACGTGCCCTCCAACCACTCAATGTGTTCGTCGCCGATCACACGGCTGCCGGGAATGGCAAATTCGCCGCCAAGGTCGAACAGATGGTGCTGGATACGGCGCAGGCTTTCCACCAGTTCATCGTCGCTGTCCAGTGTCTCGATCAAAAGCCCGATGTGGCAGTTGAGTTCATCAGCGGTACCCATGGCCTCGACCCGCTGGGCGTTCTTGGCAATACGATTTCCATCGGCCAGGCCCGTAGAGCCGTCATCGCCGGTGCGGGTGTAAATCTTGGAAAGGCGGTTGCCCATCAGTCTGCTCCTGTTAACGTCACGACAGTTGTTGTACCCGCTCGGTCAGCATTTGGTTCACCGGAGTTTCGATGCCGAGCTCTTTCCCCAGTTTCGCCACGTATCCGTTTATAAAGTCTATCTCGGTTTGGCGTCCCCGTTGAACATCGGCACGCATGGATGACGTGTTGCCGGCGGTATTGCGGGCTACCTGCTCGATGCGTTCCCGTAGCGCGTCCGGTGTCTGTCGAATCCTGACGGCGGCATCCATCAGCTGTGAAAGCTCCAGACAGAGCTGGTCGATGGTGCTCTGGTACAGGGGGGCATCCAGGATCTTGCCATTGGGGCAGTCCAGGATGGCGGTGTAGGGGTTGATGCCGGCGTTAATAATGAGTTTTTGCCAGAGGCGCTGAACGATGTCCGTCTCCGGATGAATGTTCAGGCCGGAGGTTGCCAGCATGGTAACGGCTTTCCTGACCGTTGCTTTGGCGGGGCTTGTCATCGGGCCTACCCAGGTGTCACCGGTACCGGCGTGAACGAGAAGCCCTGATTCTGGTCGGTTCGCGCCCTCTGTAGTGCTTGCGGCCAGGATTGGTCGCTCCGGCCACCGCTTGGCAACGGCTTGCTGGCTGCCAAGACCGTTCTGGAAAAGCAGGATGGGGGTATCAATTGCGAACTGGTTGATGACGCCGGCAACGGCGTCCAGGGTATCGCCGGCCTTGGTTGTAACCAGAATAAGCTCTGGCTCGTCGCCAGGCTGTAGAAAGGGAATCCGTACTTGTGATTCCGGCCCTTTAAAAGGCCGGAACCGGTAATCGACACTGGCGCCGGTCGGCTCACCGGGCCTGGCAATGAAGGCAATGCCCCCCGCAGGTAGCATTGCGCCCCAGAGCCTGCCCAGCGAGCCTGCGCCGAGAATGCCGATCATGCCGGTTACATGGCCTCGATGTCAGCCCTTTGCTGGCTCAGGCGGGCCTGGCTGCTCTGGGCGTCCCGGAGTTTTTCCTGCTCTTTCTCAACTACCTCGGCGGGCGCCTTGGCAGTAAACTTCTCGTTCCCCAATTTGCCCTCCAGGCGGCCAATCTCTTTCTGCAGGCGCTCCAGCTCCTTGTCCAGGCGCTTGAGCTCGGCATCCTTGTCGATCAGGCCGGCCATGGGAACCAGAACTTCCATGTCGCCTACCAGTTGGGTGGCAGACATCGGAGCTTTGTCACCTTCGAACCAGTCCAGGCTCTCCAGCTTGGCAAGGGAGCCAAGGAACTGGCGGTTGTCGTTCATGCGACGCTGGTCTTCGGCGTCTTTGCCGCGCAGCAGTACCGGAATCTTTTTCGCCGGGGAGATGTTCATTTCGCCCCGGATGTTCCGCACTGCCACGATTACGCCTTTCAGCCATTCAATATCGGCAGTGACCGCTGCATCCTGCTTGGTGGCATCCGGCTGCGGGTAGGCCTGCAGCATGATGCTGTCGCCGATTTTACCAGCCAGGGGCGCAATACGCTGCCAGATTTCCTCGGTGATGAACGGCATCATCGGGTGGGCCAGGCGCAGGACGGCTTCCAGCACGCGCACCAGGGTACGACGGGTGCCGCGCTTGGCTTCGGCGCTGGCGCTTTCATCATTGAGGACCGGCTTGGACAGCTCTAGATACCAGTCGCAGTACTCATTCCAGATGAATTCGTACAACGCATAGGCGGCCAGATCGAACCGGTACTGGTCCAGGTAACGGATGACATCCTGTTCGCAGCTTTGCAGCTCGCTGATGATCCAGCGATCGGCCAGGGACAGCTCTACAGGCTCGTCATGTACGCCGCAATCTTCGCCCTCGGTGTTCATCAGCACGTAGCGGGCCGCGTTCCACAGCTTGTTGCAGAAGTTGCGGTAGCCTTCCAGGCGTTTCATATCCCAGTTGATGTCGCGGCCGGTGGTGGCCATGGCGGCCAGGGTGAAACGCAGGGCGTCGGTGCCGTGGGCGGCGATGCCCTCGGGGAATTCCTTCTTCGTGCGCTTACCGATCTTCTCGGCCAGCTTCGGCTGCATCAGGTTGCCGGTGCGCTTCTCCAGCAGGTCGTCCAGGCTGATGCCATCAATCATGTCCAGCGGGTCGATTACGTTGCCCTTGGACTTGGACATCTTGTCGCCGTGCTCGTCGCGAATCAGACCGGTGACGTACACGGTGTGGAAGGGCACTTGGGGCGTACCGTCTTCGTTCTTCATGAAGTGCATGGTCATCATGATCATCCGGGCAACCCAGAAGAAGATGATGTCGAAGCCGGTTACCAGCACATCGGTTGGATGGAAGGTCTTCAGGCGCTCGGTGATTTCCGGCCAGCCCAGGGTGCCGAAAGTCCACAGGGCAGAGCTGAACCAGGTATCCAGAACGTCTTCATCCTGCTCCAGGGTGACGTCGGCATCCAGGTTGTGCTTCTGGCGAACTTCATCTTCGCTGCGGCCAACATAGATGTTCCCCTCGGCGTCGTACCAGGCCGGAATACGATGGCCCCACCAGAGCTGGCGGGAGATGCACCAGTCCTGGATGTCGCGCATCCAGGCAAAGTACATGTTCTCGTACTGCTTGGGTACGAACTGGATACGACCGTCTTCCACCGCCTCAATGGCCGGTTTGGCCAGGGTCTTGGCGTCGGCAAACCACTGGTCGGTCAGCATGGGCTCGATAATCAGGCCGGAGCGATCACCCCGGGGCACGCTGAGTACGTGGTCCTCGATGTTCTCGACCAGCCCCTCGGCTTCCATGTCGGCAACAATCTGTTTACGGGCTGCTTCCCGGGTTAGTCCGGCGTAGGCGCTTGGCATGGTGCCGTCGAGTTCGGTGTTTTCGCTGCCATCGGCATTGAACACTTCGGCCACGTCCCGGATGTTGGCGTCCTGGGTCATGACGTTAATCATCGGCAGGTTGTTGCGCTTGCCCACGGCATAGTCGTTGAAGTCGTGGGCCGGAGTGATCTTCACGCAGCCGGAGCCTTTCTCCGGATCGGCGTGATGGTCGGCCACAATGGGAATCCGACGGTTCACCAGCGGTAGCATCACGTGTTTGCCAATCAGGTGCTGGTAGCGTTCGTCGTCCGGGTGTACGGCCACGGCGGTGTCGCCGAGCATGGTTTCCGGACGGGTGGTGGCCACCACCAGGTAATCTTTGCCGTCTTTGGTCTGCACGCCGTCAGCCAGTGGGTAGCGCAGATGCCAGAAAAAACCTTTCTCTTCCTTGTTTTCCACTTCCAAATCAGAAATGGCGGTGTGCAGTTTCGGGTCCCAGTTCACCAGGCGTTTGCCGCGGTAGACCAGGCCTTCGTCGTACAGCCGAATGAACACTTCCTGCACGGCCTTGTAGAAGCCATCGTCCATGGTGAAGCGTTCGTTGTCCCAGTCCACGGAATTGCCGAGGCGACGGATCTGGCGGGTGATGGTGCCGCCCGAGTGTTCTTTCCAGTCCCAGATGCGCTTGATGAACTCTTCCCGGCCCAGGTCGTGGCGGGTTTTGTCTTCTTCAGCGGCCAGTTTGCGCTCAACCACCATCTGGGTGGCGATGCCGGCGTGGTCGGTGCCGACGGTCCACAGTGCGTTGCGGCCCTGCATGCGCTTGAAGCGGGTGAGGGTGTCCATGATGGTGTGCTGGAACGCATGGCCCATGTGCAGGCTGCCGGTGACGTTGGGCGGCGGGATGGCGATGCTGTAGGACTGGCCTTCACCTGTGGGGCGGAAGTACCCTTTGGCTTCCCAGTTTTCGTACCACTGGCGCTCGATGTTTTCTGGCTGGTAGGTTTTTTCCATGGGGTTCTGCAGTGACCGTTGGTTGATTCACAAGGGAAAATTGAGACGCACGATTATACATGCTCGCCGGTGATGCGGCGAACCTAACGCTTCCTCTGATCATGCACCCGGGGTTCAATTCCCAGTGCCCGCAACTGCTTGAAATGCGAGCGGGCCTGATTCAGCACATTCGGATCGTTATGGGCGACCAGAGCCAGCCGTTTGAACCGGTCTGCATCCGCCGGCAAGGTGGCCGAAAGAATGATCACGGTATCCCAGTCTTCGGCGACCGGCGGGCATAGCAGGATGCCGACAGGGTCGGTGCAGGTGGTAGCTGAATCGGGAACAACGCTGTGTGGAATGAAGGCGTCGGGGCTGAAGTTCCAGAGCAGGTCGTCCAGTTCTTCTGCGTGTTGCATGGTATCGCAGACGACGCACACGCGGTCTCCCTGCTGCCAGGCTTTGTCCACGAGCTTTGCGGCGTGGAGGTTGCGGGCTGCGGGGGTGTTCTGGGCGAGGATGTGGAACCAGTAGCGTTGGTTCCGGTCCTCTTGGCCGGAAGAGCCGGCAGCGGGGCTGCCGGTTTCCGGAGAGGGCGCCGGGTTGTTATCCGGCATGGGACATCAGGTAGTCGACCAGCAGGGGCACCGGGCGGCCGGAAGAGCCTTTGGCCTTACCGGAGTGCCAGGCAGTACCGGCGATGTCGAGGTGCGCCCAGCGGTAGTCTTTGGCGAACCTGGACAGGAAGCACGCTGCGGTAATGGTGCCGGCTGGGCGGCCGCCGATATTGGCCATGTCGGCGAAGTTGCTGTCGAGCTGGCTCTGGTATTCGTCCCAGAGCGGCAGGCGCCAGGCTCGGTCACCAGCCCGTTCGCCGGCGGCCAGCAGTTCGTTGGCCAGTTCATCGTTGTTGGCCAGCAGGCCGGTCGCATGGTTGCCAAGGGCAATGATGCAGGCACCGGTCAGGGTTGCCAGATCGATGACGGCGGCCGGGTCAAACTTCTTCACGTAGGTGAGAGCGTCACACAAAACCAGGCGGCCTTCGGCGTCGGTGTTGAGGATTTCAACGGTCATACCCGACAGGGTGGTTACAATATCGCCCGGGCGGGACGCGCCGCCGTCCGGCATGTTCTCCGCCGCGGCAATGACAGCCACTACGTTAATCTTGGGCTGGGTTTCGGCCAGAACCTTCATGGCGCCGAAGACGCTGGCGGAGCCGCCCATGTCGTACTTCATCTCATCCATGCCCTCGCCGGGCTTGAGGCTGATCCCGCCGGTGTCGAAGGTGATACCTTTGCCAACGAGGACATGGGGCTTGTCTTTGGCCTTGCCGCCACGGTATTCCATCACAATCAGGCGTGGGGGTTGGGTGCTGCCTTTGCCCACGGCGAGGATGGTGTTCATACCCATTTTTTCCATCTGCTTCTCATCAAGCACTTCGGTCTTGATGGAGTCGTAGTCCTTGGCCAGTTTCTTGGCCTGCTGGGCCAGCCATTCCGGATGGCAGATGTTGGGCGGGGTGTTGCCGAGATCCCGGGTGAAGTTCATGCCGCGCCCGGTGGCGAGGCCGAGGTTGAAGGCATCCTTGAGGGCTTTGCCGGCATTCGAGGCATGGACAACGACTTTGTTTAGCTTGCGGTCGGCAGGCTTTTCGCTCTTGAAGTCGCTGAAGGTGTAGAGCTGGTCTTCCAGCGTCCTGCCAATCAGGCTCAGCCGGGCGGCCTCGGAGCTCACGGCTTCTTCGCCGGTTACCGGGGTATCTGCCAGCGCTATCGCGACACTTTTGGACGGACCGTCCTTGAGCGCGGTCATCATTGCAATCAACGCTTTACGGTAGTTGGCGGGGCTGCGATCTGCATCCTTGCCCGTGCCAACCACGAGCAGACGGCTCCAGGGCTGATCGGTCAGCGGAATTGTCACTGTGGTGGCATTTTTGCCGGTGAGGTCACCGGCCTTCTGGAGTGTCTTGATCAGCCCGCCCAGAGCCTCATCGGCCTGATTGGTCGAATCGGGCCAGGTGCCTTTCTCAGGCAAGCCAATAACAAGGCAGTCTGCTTTGGTGCTGGCGATGGCTTTACTGCTCAGGCTGAAATTCATGGCAACTCCTGTTGATTGTTCACGAGGGTCCCGCCGCCGGCGGGAATCGTTCTTGATTGTGATCTAGTCTAGCATTGGGGCTTGCCGGGAAATTATCAAGCGATTGGCGCGGCTTCCGCGCCTGTTCGTGCCTTCACGCCGGTGTAATACCGCTACTCTGTCATTCGGCACCAAGGTTACATAGAATACGCGCAGTTCCCAGCCACCTCCACGTTTCAACGGATACGGCCAGAGAGACCGATTTGAGTATCATTTTCCGTTACCTCATACGCCAGATCATGATCAGCATGCTTGCCGTTTCCGGCATTCTGCTGCTGGTGTTCATGAGTGGCCGTTTCCTTAAATATCTGGACAGTGCTGCGCAAGGCAGTATTTCCGCCGGTGTTCTGTTCGAGATCATGGCGTACCGTTTTCCGGGATTTCTCGAACTGATCCTGCCGCTGGGTCTGTTTATTGGCATTCTGCTCGCCTACGGCCGCATGTACCTCGAAAGCGAGATGACCGTGTTGTTTGCCTGCGGTGTCAGCGACAAGGCCCTGTTGGGTAAAACCCTCCTGGGCAGTCTGCCGGTGATGATCATCGTTGGCGCCATGAGTCTGTACGTCTCTCCCTGGGGAATGAACCAGGTTGAGAAAATCTTCAATGAACAGCGCAAGGCCACAGAATTCGAGATGCTGGCGCCCGGGCGTTTCCAGGATTTCTCTTCGGGCGGGCGGGTGACCTACACCGAAGGCCTGAGTGAGGATAAACGCCGGCTTCAGGGGGTCTTTATCGCCGAATACGCCGAAAACGGTCAGGGGCTGACGATTATCACCGCCGACTCCGGTTCCCAGCTGGTGGACCCGGAAACCGGGAGCCGTTTCTTGATCCTGGAAGAGGGTGGCCGCTTCGAGGGTGCCGCTGGGGAGCTGGACTACACCACCATCGATTTTGAAGCCTATGGCCTGAAGATCGAGAGTGGCAAGGCTGGCACCCGGGAGCTGGAGGAAGGGGCCAGTACCTGGAGCCTGATGCAGTCAGACCGGCTGGAGGATCGGGCTTTGTTGCACTGGCGCCTTTCACTGCCCCTGATTGTCCCGGTCGTGACTTTGCTGGCGGTTCGCCTGAGCCGGGTGAACCCTCGCCAGGGTAGGTTCTTCCATCTGCTTCCGGCGATGCTGGTGTACATCACCTACCTCGGCCTGCTGATTGTTGCCCGGGACTGGCTTGCCGAGGGCAAGGTTCCCGAGTGGGTCGGCATGCTCTGGGTCCATGCCCTGTTTATCGGTTTTGGCCTTTGGCTGCAATTTGGTCCTGACTGGCTGCATCGCCGGCGATTGATGCGGGAGGGGACTGCCCATGCGCAGGATTGACGGCTATGTGATGCGCACCGTTGGCGGCGCCATGTTCCTGGTGATGGTAGTGGTACTGTCGCTTGATCTGATCTTCGCCTTTATCGCCGAGCTTGAGGATACCCGCAATGATTACCAGACGCTTGAGGCGCTCTGGTATGTCTTCCTGACCCTGCCACGTCGGATCTACGATTACCTGCCGCTGGGCGCGTTCATGGGGTGTCTGGTGGGGCTGGGTTCCATGGCCAGCTCGTCGGAGCTGACGGTTATCCGGGCGGCCGGGGTCTCGCTCAAACGTATTGTCTGGTCGGCCATGAAGCCGGCTCTGGTTGTGGTCATTCTGGGCGTATTGATTGGTGAGTACGTGGCCCCGCCGGCAGAGCGGGTGGCGCAGAGCGACAAGGCCGTGGCACTGGGTGCAGGCACCAACGTCGCTTCGGCGTCTGGGGTCTGGCACAAGGAAGGGAACGTCTACATTCACCTGAACGCGGTGCAGCCCAATGGCGTGCTTCACGGCGTTTCCCGATTCCAGTTCAACGAAGACAGGCAGTTGCTGGCGGCGAGCTTTGCGGAGCGGGCCATCTATCAGGGCGATTATTGGCTGCTGGAGAAGGTGCGCACCACCGAGTTCGAGGAAGACAGAACCACCCGCTCTGAAAAGCAGGCCCTGAGATGGGATACGGGGCTGTCACCAAGCGTTCTGAGTGTCCTGATTGTAAAACCGGAAAACCTCTCCATGACGGGCCTGTTCACTTACGCCCGCTATCTGGGGGAGCAGGATCTCAATGCCTCTCGTTACTGGCTGGCGTTCTGGAAGAAGGCCCTGATGCCCCTGGGTACTGCTGTGATGGTGCTGGTCGCCATTTCCTTTATTTTCGGGCCCCTGCGCTCGGTTACCATGGGTTTTCGAGTGTTCACGGGCCTGTTGGTGGGGCTGCTATTCAAGTACATGCAGGATCTGCTGGGGCCCATGAGTCTTGTTTACGGTTTTAACCCGATGCTGGCGGTGTTGGTGCCAATTGCGGTCAATGCCGTGGTAGGCGCGATCCTGATGCGCCGGGCCGGCTAGCAGACCCTGACCCCGTCGTTACTTTGCCGCGCGCTTTTTCGTTGTGGTCTCCTTGGGAACCGAGACAACGACGCTGTCCGACAGCCGATCAGTGATGGAAAGACCGTTGATCGGATAGAACAAAGCGATAATCGCCGGTATGCCCAGAAACAGAGTGGCGGCTCCGAGGTAGTAGCTGCCCAGCAGCGTCAGGAAGATCACCGCCGCCGCCGTTACATACCGCCTGAGCGCCTTGCTCCAGCTCACCGACGTGCCATCGATGTTTTCAATGCGGATACGCCACACCTGCATTCCCAGGGTCTGGCCGATGCGGGTCCAGAAATAGCCGAAGAACAGGTAGAGGACCAGAAACAGGGTAAACGTCAGCCCCGGGTCGCCCGAAAGCTGGCCTGACTCGGCCATCTGTTCGTACCGGTCCCAGCCAGTAATCCAGCCGGCCACCATGGTGTATCCCCAGGTCGCGACAAGCAGCACGGCGATGCTGATCAAACCGTCGTAAATAATGGCAAGAGAGCGTTTCAGGGCGGTGGCTGGTGGGAATAGTTCCTCGGCGTCATGGAAGCGTCGGGGCATGGAATCTCCTGTGATGTTTCACGTTTTTCCTGTTCTCGGCGTGTGCTAGAGTAGCGGATTTGCACAAGCATGTAAGTATTCGTATTCAATCGCGGACCGGGCGGCACTCCCGCCGGGTTTCTGGAAAGGTATTAAAGGGCTATGAAAACCGCAGAGTTGCGACAGGCGTTCCTCGATTATTTCAAGCAGCAAGGCCACACCATTGTTCCAAGTAGTTCGCTGGTACCTGCGGACGACCCCACATTGCTGTTTACGAATGCGGGAATGAACCAGTTCAAGGACCTGTTCCTGGGCCGTGAAGAGCGTGACTACACCCGGGCAACCTCCTCCCAGAAATGCGTCCGCGCGGGTGGCAAGCATAACGACCTGGAAAACGTGGGCTACACCGCCCGTCACCACACCTTCTTCGAAATGCTGGGCAACTTCAGCTTCGGTGACTACTTCAAGCGCGAAGCGATCAACTACGCCTGGACATTTCTGACCGGCGAGAACTGGCTGAACCTGCCCCAGGAGAAACTCTGGGTGACCGTATACGCCGAAGATGACGAAGCCTTCGATATCTGGAACAAGGAAATCGGAGTTCCGGCTGACCGTATCGTCCGGATCGGCGATAACAAGGGTGGTCGTTACGCCTCTGACAACTTCTGGCAAATGGGCGATACCGGTCCCTGTGGCCCCTGTACCGAAATCTTCTACGATCACGGCCCGGATGTGGCTGGTGGACCTCCGGGCTCGCCGGAAGAGGACGGTGATCGTTACATCGAAATCTGGAACGTGGTGTTCATGCAGTACAACCGTACTGCCGATGGTGAGATGCTGAAGCTGCCCAAGCCCTCCGTAGACACTGGCATGGGTCTGGAGCGAATCACCGCGGTTCTGCAGGGCGTGCACAGCAACTATGAGATCGATCTGTTCCAGGATCTGTTGGCGGCCGCCTCTCAGGTTCTGGGCGGTGCCGCGACCACGGAAGCGTCACTTCGTGTTGTCGCCGATCACATCCGCTCCTGCGCCTTCCTGATTGCCGACGGCGTGATGCCTTCCAACGAGGGCCGCGGTTTCGTGCTGCGCCGGATCATTCGCCGCGCGGCACGCCATGGCAACAAGCTGGGAGCAACCGGGCCATTCTTCTACAAACTCACCGGTGCCCTGTGTGAATTGATGGGCGACGCCTTCCCGCAGCTGGTTAGCAGCCGCAAGCAGATTGAAAAGGTGTTGCTGCAGGAAGAAGAGCAGTTTGCCAAGACGCTGGACAAGGGCTTGCGCCTGCTTGAGCAGGACATTGCCGAGCTCAACGGCACCGAGATTCCGGGCGAGACCATCTTCACCCTCTACGATACCTACGGTTTCCCGGTTGACCTGACCAACGACATCGCTCGTGAGCGGGGCCTGACGCTGGACTATGAAGGCTATGAGAAAGCCATGGAAGGTCAGCGCGAACGCGCCCGGGCAGCCAGCAAGTTCGGTATCGACTACAACGCCGCCGGTTTGCAGCTCGAGGGCAAGACTGAATTTACCGGTTATGAGCATATCGATGGCCACGAGAAAATCCGTGCAGTCATCGTTAACGGCGAGGAAAAGACCGCAGAAGCCGGTGATGAGGCCGTTGTGGTGCTCGAGCGCACGCCGTTCTACGCCGAGTCCGGTGGCCAGGTGGGCGATACTGGCCTGCTGACCTGGAGCGGTGGCCGGTTCAAGGTAACGGATACGCGCAAGGAAGGGGATAACCACCTGCACCTTGGTACGCTGATCGAAGGCGAGTTGTTCCCGGGGCTGGAAGTCGACGCCCGGATCGATCACGCCCGTCGTGAGCGCACCAAGCGCAACCACTCCGCTACCCACCTGCTGCATGCGGCCCTGCGCAAGGTGCTGGGTGAGCATGTAACCCAGAAGGGTTCATTGGTGGATCCGGATAAACTGCGTTTCGACTTCTCCCATTTCGAGGCCGTGACGCCGGAACAGCTCCGTGAGATTGAGCGTCAGGTGAACGAGCAGATTCTGGAAAACAGCCCGGTGCAAACCGAAATCACCGACATGGAAAAGGCCCAGGAGAAGGGCGCCATGGCGCTGTTCGGTGAAAAATACGGGGATGTGGTTCGGGTACTCAGCATGGGTACCGACAACTACTCCGTTGAACTATGCGGTGGTACGCACGTTTCTCGCACTGGTGACATTGGTCTTTTCCGTATTACCTCTGAAAGCGGCATTTCATCCGGTGTGCGCCGTATCGAAGCGGTTACCGGCATGGGCGCGCTGGACTGGATCGACGGTACCGAGCGCACACTGCGCGAAGCGGCTCGCCTGGTGAAAGGTTCCCGCGATTCGGTTATTGAGAAAGTTCAGCAGACCGTCGATCGCAATCGTCAGCTTGAGAAGGAAGTGGATGCGCTGAAAGCCAAGCTGGCTTCTTCTGCAGGCACCGACCTGGCCAGCACAGCGGTGGACGTGGCCGGGCTCAAGGTCGTGGCCTCTGAACTGGAAGGCGCTGACCGCAAAGCCCTGATGGAAACGGCGGACCAGCTCAAGAACAAGCTGGGCGAAGGTGTTGTGGTGCTTGCCAGCGTGGAAGATGGCAAGGTCACCCTGGTCGCCGGTGTTACCAAGTCTGCGACGAACCGGATCAAGGCAGGGGATCTGATGAAGCACCTGGCGGCCCAGGTCGACGGCAAAGGCGGGGGACGTCCCGATATGGCTCAGGGTGGTGGTAATGATCCATCCAAGCTTGAGGATGCCCTGGCAGGTGTCGCCGGTTGGGTCGAAAAAAATATCGCTTAAGCAACTGTTTTTGTGGGCGGGCTGGGGTTTATAATCCCGCCCGTTTGTTTTAATTGGCGGAGCGTTACTCCGCTGTGAGTCCCCGTTTCGGATATTGGGAAAATAATGGCTCTGTTGGTTCAGAAATTTGGTGGCACATCGGTTGGAACAACCGAACGTATTCAAGCGGTAGCCGACAAGGTGTGCCGTTTCCGCAAGGAAGGTCATGATGTCGTTGTCGTGGTTTCCGCCATGAGTGGCGAAACCAACCGGTTGATCGCCCTGGCGAACGACATCATGGAGGAGCCTACGCCCCGTGAGATGGACGTGTTGGTCTCCACCGGTGAGCAGGTAACGATTGCGCTCCTGTCCATGGCGTTGCAGAAACGCGGCTGTGAGGCGCGCTCCTACACAGGCTCACAGGTACGCATCCTGACTGACAGCAGTCACACCAAGGCTCGGATCAAACAGATCGATGAACAGCGCATGCGCGAAGATCTGGATGCCGGCCGAGTGGTTGTGGTCGCCGGGTTCCAGGGCATCGACGAGAGCGGCAATATCACCACTCTGGGCCGCGGCGGGTCTGATACTACAGCGGTAGCGCTGGCGGCGGCGCTCAGGGCAGACGAATGCCAGATCTATACCGACGTTGACGGTGTCTACACGACCGATCCCAGGGTTGTCGATACCGCGCGCAGGCTTGAGCGGATCACGTTCGAGGAAATGCTCGAGATGGCCAGCCTGGGCTCGAAAGTGCTCCAGATCCGTTCGGTAGAATTTGCAGGTAAATACAACGTTCCATTAAGGGTACTTTCCAGCTTCCAGGAAGGCGAAGGCACCCTGATTACTCTTGAGGATGAAAACGCCATGGAACAACCGGTTGTTTCCGGCATCGCTTTTAACCGTGATGAAGCCAAACTGACCATTGCCGGCGTACCGGATACCCCGGGCAGCGCGCTGCGCATTCTGAAGCCGGTGAGCGACGCCAATATCGAAGTGGATATGATCGTGCAGAACGTGGGTGAGGATAACCGCACAGCCTTCACGTTCACCGTTCACCGCAATGATTTCAAGCGTGCGAAAGAAGTGCTTCAGCGTGTGGCTGATGAACTGGGCGCCCGTGAAGTGGCTGGCGACAGCAAGATTGCCAAGGTCAGCATCGTGGGTGTTGGAATGCGTTCCCACGCTGGCGTGGCAACCCAGATGTTTGAAGCGCTGTCCAATGAGGGCATCAACATCCAGATGATCTCCACATCAGAAATCAAGATTTCCGTGGTGATCGATGAGAAATACCTTGAGCTTGCGGTTCGTGCGCTTCACAGTGCATTTGAGCTGGACAAGCCCGCGGTATCAGACGAGGCCTGAAAAACGCAGATAAAAGGTCGGTCTGCGGAGCCTCTGAAAAAAAGGGCATCATATGCTGAGCCTATGACAAACGTGAACCGTATAAGGGAATGTGCGTCTACAGATCAGTAAGTGATCCCACTATAAAAGCAATAAATAGATCAAAAACCATTTATCGGAACAGGTAGCTCTGGATAGGGAGTAAGGGATATGTTGATTTTGACTCGCCGTGTGGGCGAAATCCTGATGGTCGGCGACGATATCACCGTCACCGTCCTGGGTGTAAAGGGCAATCAGGTACGCATTGGCGTTAATGCCCCGAAAGAAGTCGCGGTACACCGTGAAGAAATCTACCAGCGTATTCAGTCGGAAAAAGGCTCTGAAGAGCCGGAACCCGGCAACAGCTGAGAGACAGAAAGCCGTTCATGGGAAACCTGAACGGCTTTTTTGATGATGGGCTGAAACGAGTCCGAAAAATCTCGTGTCAACCCTATGAAAACAGAAAAATTATGGTAGTATACGCCCCGTTCTCAAGGAGAGGTGGGTGAGTGGCTGAAACCAGTTCCCTGCTAAGGAACCGTACGAGCAATCGTACCGAGGGTTCGAATCCCTCCCTCTCCGCCATTTTCCTTTCGGGAAAAGCGAGACAGGTTGAGGTAGCATTCAACCAGAGCAAGTGATCAATGTGCGGCTGTAGCTCAGCTGGATAGAGTACCTGGCTACGAACCAGGCGGTCGGAGGTTCGAATCCTCCCAGCCGCGCCATCGATCAACCTGCCACAAGTTTTAAGCGGCTGTAGCTCAGCTGGATAGAGTACCTGGCTACGAACCAGGCGGTCGGAGGTTCGAATCCTCCCAGCCGCGCCATATCAAATAAAGAACCCCGCCTTGTGCGGGGTTTTTTATTTGTCCCCGGTCAATTTCAGTCTGTTCAATATTTGCGCAAACCTCTTGTCCGAACCTAACCTTAAGTGTGTAGGGAAATCTAATTTCAGGAAGGAGGTCTACCCATGAACAAGACATTGAACGGTAGCTACAAAGACCACGACCAGGCCAAGAACACCTGGGATGACCTGATTGCAACCGGCATACCTCGCGACAACATTTTCATCGACGAGGAAGCCAAAGTGGTGAAAGTCAGCGTGCCTGCCGAGACCGAGAGGGAAATCCTGGAGATATTTGAGCGGCATCAGCTCCACTGAAGCAAACTGACGCGAATAGAAAGAGGCAGGCAACCAGGGAGAGTTGCCTGCCTCTTTTTTTGAATGGCCTAGAGTCGGAATCGGGAAACCAGGTTCTGCAGGTCGCTGCCGAGCCTGGCCAGCTCGCTGCTGGAGCTGGCTGTCTGGTTCGATGAAGCAGCAGACTGATCGGTAACGTCGCGGATGCTGGTGATGTTCTGATTGATCTCCTCAGCCACCGACGTCTGCTGCTCGGAGGCTGTGGCGATCTGGCTGTTGTACTGTTTGATGTCCTCCACGGCACGGGCAATGCGCTCAATGGTCGCCCCGGTTGCCGTGGCACGCTCCAGGGTGTTCGAGGCCATGGTGGTGCTGGACTCCATGGCAGAAACCGAATCGCCGGCACTGTTTTGAAGCGAGGTTACCAGTGTCTCGATTTCCTGGGCGGATGATTGGGTCCGCTGGGCGAGTGAACGAACCTCATCAGCTACGACGGCAAAGCCTCGACCTTGCTCACCAGCCCGGGCGGCTTCAATAGCAGCGTTCAGGGCCAGTAGATTGGTCTGTTCAGCAACCGATTTGATGACATCCAGGACGGTTCCGATGTTTGCGGTTTCTTTCTGCAGTCCCTGGATAGTTTCCATGCTCTGGCTGACTTCGTGCGCCAGGCTGTTCACCTGATCAACCGTTTCCCGTACCTCTCGTTCACCATCGCTGGCCTGACTGGCAGCATCGGTTGCTACTGAGAAGGCCTGCTCTGCGCTGCGGGCAATTTCGCCAACGGTCGCCGTCATTTCGTTCATGGCCGTGGCAACCTGGTCGGTTTCCTGCTTCTGGCGGTTGATGCCGTCGCTGGTCTGGCTGGTGACGGTTGAGAGCTCCTCGGCAGAGGCGGCGATGTTTGATGCACCTGATTCAATACTCCTGACCAATTCCCGGAGGCTTGTTACCATCGTCGCCAGGGCGGCCATCAGCCGACCGATCTCGTTGGTACCGCTTGCCTTGATGTCCACGGTCAGGTTGCCGGAGGCAACCTCGGAGGCAATGTTCACTGCCTGATTAACGGGGGATACGATCGCGCGAGTGATCAGGTAAGCCATCAGGATGCCCAGCACCACGGCAATGCCGGTGGCGCCAAAAATCAACCCGGACGCCTGCAGGCGGTCAGCCTCCATTTTCTCGGTCTGAAGTGCCCGAAGGTTGTTTGCCGATTCGATGGCGCTGCGAGCCGTGCTAACCATGTCATCGGATAGTTGCTTACCCGCGTTGGTCAGATCCACTACCGTTTGAAATTCGCTTACATAAGTCTCAAGTGCCTTGTTGATCTCTTCTTTTTCCTCGGCGGTGATCGCCGCCGATTTGAGCGGGCCCTGGACTCTTTTTGCATCTTCGAGATAAGCCTTGACGCTGGCAGTGTCCTGTTCGATGAGGAATTTGCGTTCAGACCGGCGCATATCCTCGAAAATGGCCGAGGCGAAAAACAGAGAGCTGTGTGCCTTGAGTGATGAGCCGAAGATGCGGGCGCTGGTTTCAAGGCGCTCGAGCGCTGCCTCTCGCTCACCAATATTTGTCTCAACCTGTCCCATCAGTTGCTGGTAGTTTTTTACATCAGCCTGAATCTGGCCCAGTGTTTCGATATCTTCGGGTACTGCAAGCAATGGTTTGATGTCTTTGGTCAGTTCCAGAACACGATCGCCCTGTGCCTGTGTGCTTGCAACAGCCTCGCTTTCACCGGTTAACAAGAAGTTCTTCTCTTCAACCCGTGCTTCGGTGAGATTGGTATTTACTTGCCCGAGCATGGCAACAATATTTGACCGCTGACCGTAACTATCCAGTGCACGGTCGCCAACCAGGCCGACCAGAATGGTCAGAACGAGGAGGATGGCAAAACCTCCGGCCAGTCGAGTCCGGATGGTCATGTTGCTGAACAGCTCTGAAAAACGCATTGTGTTTTTATCCCTGAACGATGTGAGAGTAGCCGGCCCAACTTCGATAGCGCCTCTGTCCGACCGCAGGCCGGAGACGTGCTTTTGATACGCCTGGAAGAGTAAAGGTGCCTTTTATTTGACTTATATTAAGAGGGTTTACGGCGGGGTATTCCAGAACTTTACAGTAACAGATGATTACCGGGTGTTCTTTAACGTGATACAGAATGTTGAGTTGCTGATTCTGATGGCTATCAGAATCAGCTCAACGGACTACCACATCAGGTCATCGGGAATTTCGTAGCCTGCATACGGGTCGTCTTCGCCTACATCATCCTTCTTGCGGTCATGTAGAACGACAACGGCGCTTTCATCCCGCTCCATGATCTTCCGCGCAACGCCTTCCGCCACAATCTCGTAATTGTCGTTCACAAAAACGATCGCCAGCCGGCCGCGGGATAGCTGATCGACCATCGTGTCGTCTACGAAAAGCTTCTTGATTTTCTTGTCATGGACGAACTGGTAGGAGGTTTCGCCCCGGCTCCGGTCCAGCCGGTTGGTTTCTACCAGCTGCCGGATCTGGGCCTGAATGGCTTTCTTCTCGGCGGCGTGCTGGCGCTCCAGGTTGAGCTGGCGATCCCGTTCGGCTTTTTCCTCACGGGCCTGGCGCGCTCGGACCTCGGCCTCGTTTACCTCGACAGCACCCTTGGGTTGTTGTTTTCTCTTCTTGCGTTTTTCGCTGCGAATAGCCTTGGCCTTTTTCTCGTCGGCCAGGCCGGCTTTCAGCAGTTGGTCCTGCAGGGATGCCATCAGTCACTCCGTTCTTTCGTTGCAGATTCTGGTATCATTCGGGCTTGGTGTCCCGTCTGGCTAATTCCTTAACCTACTGCGTAGCGCTGAGGTCTCTGGCCAAGGCGCCTGTCTGAAGACATGGTGGTTCCATATCAAGGACAGGCAACACCGGCCAGAGACCTCAGCGCTTCGCCCTTCGGGAGCCACTGAGGGCTTTGATAGCCGCGTTGCGTCGTCTCGATTTGGAGCCACCAAATCTTCGCCACCGCGCCTAGCTCTCAAAGCCCTCATTGGCTCAGTAGATTAAGGAATTAGCCAGACGGGACACCAGTATACGCCCTCATTATTGCCTTCATAACCAGCTTCCGCTGATTCCGGGATTTTCTTCTATGTCTTCTTTTAATGACTTTGGCCTGTCGTCGGCCATGCGTTCGAACCTCGACCAATTGGGGTTTGCTCAACCCACGGAGATCCAGGCGAAGGCGCTTGTGCCAGGGCTGGCCGGTAAAGACATTATCGCCATGGCGAAAACCGGTAGCGGAAAAACGGCGGCCTTTGGCATCAGCCTGGTTGAGAAGCTAAATCCCCGGCTGTTTGCGGTGCAGGCGCTGATGTTGTGCCCCACCAGGGAGCTGGCGGATCAGGTGGCCAAAGCGATCCGGGAGCTGGCTCGGGCCCGGGATAATATCAAGGTGCTGACTCTGTGCGGTGGTGTGGCCATTGGCCCCCAGATCGGGTCGCTTAGCCATGGTGCGCACATTGTGGTTGGAACGCCGGGAAGGATCCAGGACCACTTGCGTAAGCAAACCCTCTCATTGGCACGGCTGAAAACCGTGGTGCTTGATGAGGCAGACCGCATGCTGGATATGGGTTTTCAGGAGGCGATGGAAGATATTCTTTCCCAGACACCGTCCTCCCGCCAGACCATGATGTTTTCGGCGACCTGGCCCGCGCCCATCCGTGAACTGAGCAAGCAGTATCAGAAGAGCCCGGTAGATGTTCGCGCGGAAGAAACCGGAGAGAATCCGGACATCGAAGAGTTGTTCTACGAAGTGTTGCCGCAATCCAAATCGGATGCCATTGTGGCGCTGCTTGCCGAGCGGCAGCCTGAGTCCTGTATCGTTTTTTGCACCACCAAGCAGCAGTGCGACGAACTGGCGCAGGAGCTTGGTGAACGAGGCTTTTCCGCACTGCCTTTGCACGGGGATCTGGAACAAAGGGATCGCGACAGTGTGCTGGTGCGCTTTGGCAATCAGAGTTGTTCCATCCTGGTAGCCACCGACGTGGCCGCCCGAGGCCTTGATATCAAGTCTCTGCCTTTGGTGATCAATGCTGACCCTGCACGGGATCCCGAGGTTCATACTCATCGCATCGGGCGCACCGGCCGGGCAGGCGAGCAGGGCCATGCCGTCACCTTCTGCACACCGGCCCAAGGCCACAAGATCAGTCGTATCGAATCCGAGAGAGGGCGCGCCGTGGAGTGGGGAGACACCGAGGCCCTTCTGGCGACGCCCCTGAAGCCCGTTACGCCCGCCATGAAAACCCTGTGCATTGCCGGTGGCCGCAAGGACAAGATTCGTCCGGGGGATGTAATGGGCGCCCTGACTGGTGAAGCCGGTCTGCCCGGAAAGGCCGTCGGGAAGATCGATCTGTTCGACCATCAGTGTTTTGTGGCGGTTGAAAAGTCGCTGGCAGGCAAGGCGTTGTCCAGGCTTGAAAACGGCAAGGTAAAAGGCCGTAAAATCCGCGTCCGATATGCCTGAATGAGAATTGCTTCGTCTGGGTAAATGCGTGTCTTTTCGGGCCGCGACGCTCGGAAACCCCGTATAGATTTTTGCATTCAGGTTGCCCGAGGGCCCTGAAAACGGTAAATTACGCAGGATTTTGCCCCCCGAATTGTGGCGGAAGGCTGTTAGACCTTAGTCTAACTGGTCAGTCCGGGCAAAGTTCGGGAGAAACATAAATCAATACAGGTAGCTGTTCGATATGAATGACCTGATGTCACAAGCCGTCGATCTGATGATTGCCGGAATGGGGTTTGTGTTCGTGTTCCTGATTATTCTGGTATTCGCGACACTCCTCATGTCCAAGCTTATAGGACGGTTTGCGCCGCCAGAGCCGGCAACCCCGGCCAAAACGCCACGTGCCAAGCCGAAGGCGCCCGCGTCGGTTGACCCTGACACCGCCGAGGCCATCAAGAAGGCGATTGCACAATTCCGGTCGCGCCACAAGAAGTGAGCCGGTAAAAGACTAGAACCTTTAAACAGAAGGCTGACACGATGACTGACACAAAGAAACCGCTGGGGATTACGGACGTTATCCTGCGTGACGCCCACCAGTCCCTGCTTGCCACCCGTATGCGGCTGGATGACATGCTGCCTATTGCCGAGAAACTCGACAAGGTCGGTTTCTGGTCCCTGGAGTCCTGGGGCGGTGCTACCTTTGATTCCTGCATCCGCTACCTGGGCGAAGATCCCTGGGAGCGCATTCGCGAGCTGAAAAAAGCCATGCCCAACACCCAGCAGCAGATGCTTCTGCGCGGCCAGAATCTGCTGGGCTACCGTCATTACGCGGATGATGTGGTTGACCGTTTCTGTGAGCGTGCCGCCGAGAATGGCGTGGACGTGTTCCGTATTTTCGATGCGATGAACGATCCCCGTAACCTGGATCGCGCCATCAAGGCTGTTCGCAAGACCGGCAAACACGCCCAGGGCACCATTGCCTACACCACCAGCCCGGTTCACACCATCGACATGTGGGTCGAACTGGCGAAAGAAGTCGCCGACATGGGTGCGGACTCCATCGCCATCAAGGACATGGCGGGCATTCTCAAGCCGTACGTGGCCTTTGATCTGGTCAGCCGTCTGAAGAAAGAGCTGGACATCCCGATTCACATGCAGTGCCACGCCACTACCGGCATGTCCACCGCTACCGCCATCAAGGCCGCGGAAGCCGGTATCGACAACGTGGATACCGCGATTTCTTCCATGAGCATGACCTACGGTCACTCGCCCACCGAAGCCGTGGTTGCGATTCTTGAGGGTACCGATCGTGATACCGGCCTGGACCTGAACCTGCTGGAAGAAATTGCCGCTTACTTCCGTCAGGTACGGAAGAAGTACGCCAAGTTTGAAGGCAGCCTGCGTGGTACCGACTCCCGCATCCTGATTGCCCAGGTACCGGGTGGCATGCTCACCAACATGGAAAACCAGCTGCGTGAGCAAAATGCCAGCGACAAGTTCGACCAGGTACTGGACGAGATTCCCAAGGTTCGTGAAGACCTGGGCTACATCCCGCTGGTAACCCCGACTTCCCAGATCGTCGGCACCCAGGCGGTGCTGAACGTTCTGACCGGCGAGCGTTACAAGTCCATCTCCAAGGAAACCTCTGCAATTCTTAAAGGCGAATACGGTGCTGCACCTGCGCCCATGAACAAGGAACTGCAAGAGCGTGTTCTGGATGGCAAAGAGCCTGTGACCTGTCGTCCGGCAGATCTGCTTGAGCCGGAAATGGACAAGCTGACCGACGAGCTCAAGAAGCTGGCCGAAGAGAAGGGCATCAAGCTGGCGGAAAATGTCGAAGACGACGTTCTGACCTACGCGCTGTTCCCGCAGATTGGCCTGAAGTTCCTGGAAAACCGTGACAACCCGGATGCGTTCGAGCCGGTTCCAACCGCCGAAAGCGCAGCTCCGGCCAAGAAGTCCGAAGGACCCGAGACCTACACCGTTGAAGTGAACGGCAAGAAGTTTGTGGTTGCCGTTTCCGAAGGTGGTGAGATCACCCAGATTCAGGGTGAGGGCGGTGCTGCTTCCGCACCGGCTGCTTCTTCGGCTCCGGCACCTGCAGCAGGTGAAGGCGAGCCTGTGGTCGCGCCTCTGGGTGGCAACATCTTCAAGGTCCTGGTTTCACCGGGTGACACCGTTGAAGAGGGCGATGTGATGATTATCCTCGAGGCCATGAAAATGGAAACCGAGGTTCGCGCGCCGAAAGCCGGCACTATCGGCGAAGTCTTCATCAAGGTCGGTGATGCCGTCTCTCCTGATGATGAAATGCTGACAATCGCATAAAGGGCCAGCATTCCATGGAAAAATTAATGACACTCTGGACAGGTAGTGGCCTGTTCAACATCGAGATCGGCCAGGTGATCATGATCGCCATCGGCCTCTTGCTCCTCTATCTTGCTATCAACAAGAAATTTGAGCCGCTGCTTCTGGTACCCATCGGGTTTGGTGGCATTCTGGCGAATATTCCGGAGGCAGGCCTGGCCCTGACTGCGGCGGAAAATGCCATCCACTTCGCTCTGAAGAACGAAGCAACTCAGGTTCTGGCCGCATTGGCCGCGCCCCTGGATGTGGCTTATCAGGCCGGGCAGGCAGTAACGCCCGAGCTTAAGGAAGCCTTCAAGCTGGCTGTGAAAGAGGCCAGCTACTCCGAAATGGCGGCGGCAAACTCCCTTGCGCAGGACTTCGGTTATGGCAATGGCATGCTGTATAACTTCTACTCTGTGGTTATCGGCAGCACCATCGGGCCTCTGCTGATCTTCATGGGTGTGGGTGCCATGACAGACTTCGGTCCGCTGCTTGCCAACCCCAAGACCCTGCTGCTGGGTGCTGCGGCTCAGTTCGGCATTTTCGGTACTGTAATCGGTGCTGCGCTGCTGGACTGGACCGGTGTTCTGGAGTTCAACATCCTGGAAGCGGCTGCCATCGGTATCATCGGTGGTGCGGATGGCCCGACGTCCATCTACGTATCCAGTGTTCTGGCTCCGCATCTGCTGGGTGCCATTGCCGTCTCTGCCTACGCTTACATGGCACTGGTACCGATGATTCAGCCGCCGATCATGAAGGCGCTGACTTCGGCCGAAGAGCGGAAGATCAAGATGAATCAGTTGCGCCCGGTCAGCAAGCAGGAAAAGATCATTTTCCCGCTGGTGGTACTGATTGCAGTGGTTCTGTTCCTGCCGGATGCGGCACCGCTGCTGGGTATGTTCTGTTTCGGTAACCTGATGCGTGAGTGTGGCGTGGTCGAGCGTCTGAGCGACACTGCCCAGAATGCCCTGATCAACATCGTGACCATTTTCCTGGGCTTGTCTGTTGGCTCCAAGCTGATGGCGGATAAATTCCTGGATGGTCAGACTCTGGGTATCCTCGGCCTGGGTATCGTTGCCTTCGGTATTGGTACCGCCTGCGGTGTTCTGATGGCGAAGCTGATGAACAAGCTGAGCAAAGAGCAGATCAACCCGTTGATCGGTTCTGCCGGTGTATCTGCGGTGCCGATGGCAGCGCGGGTCTCCAACAAGGTTGGTCTGGAAGCCAACCCGCAGAACTTCCTGCTGATGCACGCCATGGGCCCGAACGTGGCCGGCGTTATTGGCTCTGCGGTTGCTGCGGGTGTGATGATCAAGCTTCTGGGCTGATCTTCTCACTGCAGTACCGAAAACCCCGCCTTTGTGCGGGGTTTTTTGTTGCTAATGAAAATTCCGGGAGTGAACCGGCAACGACCGAATCAAATGGCTAAGATCCGAAAGCCTCCCCGCCATCACATGCACAATATCCCCCTGCCGCTCCAACACGCCCTTAACATGCAACAACCGCGCAGTCAGTAACGGCTTGCGCTGCCGCCGTGCCGTTTCCAGCCACACCACCACGTTTACGTTGCCGGTTTCGTCTTCCAGGGTCACGAAGGTAACGCCAGAGGCGGAACCGGGGCGCTGACGGCCGGTGACCAGGCCGGCGACCTGGACAGGGATGCCGGCTTTGGTGGATTTGAGCTGTTCGGCACTGAGGCAGAATTTCAGGTGGCCCTGTTCCCGCAGTAACGCCAGAGGGTGGCGCTGAAGGGTGAGACCCTGGCTGGCGTAGTCGGCCAGTACGTTCTGGCCTTCCGAGGGTTCCGGTAACTGCTGGCAATAGTCGGGCTGGTAGTCGACAGCGGCCTCTTCAGCGAACAGTTCCGTGGGCTGTTCGTGATCGAGCAGTTGCCAGTACGCCTGGTGGCGGTTGGCGGTGAATGCCGGCATGGCGTTGGCGCCGGCCAGCAGCTCCATATCGCGTTGGTTCAGGGCAGCCAGGCGGCGAAGTTCGCTGGCGGAGCGATAGCCGGCATCTGGCCGGTTCTGGTGGATGCGTTCAGCGCCATTAACCGACAGGCCCTGGATGATTCTGAGGCCCAGGCGCAGATGGCGTTCTTTACCCTCAAGGGTGTGGTCCCACTGGCTGGCATTCACGTCCGGCGGCAGCACGGTGACATTGTGCCGACGGGCATCCTGTACCAGTTGTGAGGGGGAGTAGAAGCCCATGGGCTGGCTGTTGAGCAGGGCGCAGTAGAAGGCTGCCGGGTAGTGCCGTTTGATCCAGGCGGAGACGTAGACCAGCAGGGCAAAGCTGGCAGCGTGGGATTCAGGAAAGCCATAGCCGCCAAAGCCGCAGATCTGCTGGTACAACCGCTCGGCAAAATCGGCATCGTGCCCGCGCTCCAACATGCCGGTGACCAGCTTTTTCCGGAACGGGGTCAGGTCGCCGTGGGATTTCCAGGCGGCCATAGCCCGGCGGAGCTGATCGGCTTCGCCGGCGGAGAATCCCGCCGCCACCATGGCCAGTTTGATCACTTGTTCCTGAAAGATAGGCACACCGAGCGTACGTTCCAGCACCTTACGTACGGCATCGTTTGGGTAGTCTACCGGCTCCAGCCCGTGCTTGCGGCGCAGGTACGGATGCACCATATCGCCCTGGATGGGGCCGGGGCGCACGATGGCCACTTCGATCACCAGGTCATAGTAGGTTTCCGGTTTCAGGCGGGGCAGCATGTTGATCTGGGCCCGGGATTCCACCTGAAACACGCCGATGCTGTCGCCGGTTTGAAGCATGGCGTAGGTGTCACGGTCTTCCTGGGGAACGTCCTGTATCCGGAAAGGCTCGCCTTTTTCATCGCTGATCAGTTCCAGCGCTTTTCGAATGGCGGAGAGCATGCCTAGGGCCAGCACATCCACCTTCATCAGCCCCAGGCTCTCGAGATCGTCCTTGTCCCACTGGATCACGGTGCGGTCGGCCATGGCGGCGTTTTCCACCGGTACCAGTTCGGCCAGTGGCCCGGCGCTGATCACGAACCCACCCACGTGCTGGGAGAGATGCCGGGGAAAGCCCAGCAGGGTATTGACCAGGGTAAAAAACTGGTCCGCCACCTGGGGATTGCGGGTGACTTTCTTGTCGAGAATCTGCTGGCGCCAGTTGGTGGCCTTGTCCCGCCAGTCGATACCTTCCAGCAACTGTTCCACCAGGGCCGGATCAAACCCCAGGGCTTTGCCGACATCGCGGATGGCGCTTTTGGGCCGGTAGCGGATCACGGTAGCCGCCAGGGCGGCACGCTCACGGGTATAGCGCCGGTAGATATACTGGATAACCTCTTCGCGCCGTTCGTGCTCGAAATCCACATCGATATCGGGGGGCTCGTTCCGGTCTTTGGAAATAAACCGCTCGAACAGCAGTTCCACCCGGGCCGGGTTCACCTCGGTGATGCCCAGGCAATAACAGACCGCAGAGTTGGCGGCCGAGCCCCGTCCCTGGCAGAGAATTCCCCGGCTGCGGGCGAAGTCCACAATATCGTGAATGGTGAGGAAGTAATGCTCGTACTTCATCTCCGAGATCAGGCCCAGCTCCTTGCGGATCAGGCTTTGTACCTGCAGTGGAGTGCCCTCCGGGTAACGCCGACGCTCGCCTTCGCGGGTCAGCCGTTTCAGGTAGCCGGCCGGGGTCTCGCCTTCCGGCACCAGATCCGGCGGGTATTCATAGCGCAGGCTGCCGGGCTCGAAGGTGCACTGGCTGGCGATGGCAAGGGTTTCTTTCAGCCAGGCTTCCGGAAACAGTCGCTGCAGAACGGGCAGGGGCCGCAGGTACCGCTCACCATTCTGGAACAGGCAGTGCCCGGCGTTCTCCAGATTGGTGTGATTTCGCAGGGCCGTGAGTACATCCTGCAGCGGCTGGCGTTCCCGGCTGTGCATGTGCACCTCGCCCACGGCGGCAACGGGTGTGCGCAGCTGATCGGCCAGCCAGTGTATTCGGGCCAGCCGCTGCTCCTCGCCAGATTCCAGGGTGCGGGCGGCAGCAATCCAGAGCCGTAGGTCAAAAAGTCGGGCCAGCCACTCGCCGCAGGCCAGTGCCTGATCAGAGTTTGCCTCGGTAGTCGAGGGGGGCAGCCACAGGCACAGGCAGTCATCCAGGGTGTGGGTTTCAATGTCCCGGTAAAACAGCTGGTACTGGCCTTTCTCGGCCCGGCGACGGCCGGTAGTGATCAACTGGCAAAGCTGGCCGTAGCCCTTGCGCGTGCGGGCCAGAAGGATAAAGCGGGGTGATGTGGCGCCGGCTGGCGCATCCGACAACTCAAACCAGCTGCCGGTAATGAGTTTTACCGGGCTCTCTGCCAGCGCTGCCCAGGCCCGGGGAATGCCGGCCACAGAACAGGCATCGGTAATGGCCAGGGCGGTGTAACCCAGCTCATGTGCCCGCTCAGCCAGCTCGTGAGGATGAGAAGCTCCAGTCAGGAAGGTGAAATTGCTGAAGCAGAACAGCTCTGCATAAGATTGTGTAGCCATCAGCCAAACCAACCATGCACGAACCAGCCTTCCCGGGCGTCCCGGAACACCCAGGCCAACTGGCCGCTGGTTAGCTGGGCAATGTAGTAATCTCGGTGCACACGCTGGCCATCCCACCAGCCACCGCTAATGCGCTCGGGCCCGGAAAACCAGGCAACGGGTGCTTCCGTCAGCGGCTGCGGGCCTTTCAACAGCCAGAGCGGCCGCCTGGGCAGTTCTGCCGCTGGTATGAGCGGCGTCCCGGTTTTACGCAGAACTTCGGAAGCCGACCAGGCCCGTTCGGGACGGTGATCCGCCTGGGGGGAAAGCTGCCTGAGGGCCTGATCGCCAAGACGCGCCTGCAACCGACTGATCAGGGTATGCCAGGCTTCATTCAGATCCTGGGTTTCGCCCAGCAGATCCTGCCCGGTAGGTGCTTCCCGGGACAGGAAGCGCTTTACCCGCAGAACTATCGAGATAACCGGGGAACTCAGGGAGTGCTGCTCCAGCCTCAGGCGAATCAGGTTGAGGAAATTATCGGCCCTGTGCTCTGGCCCGGATGTGCGGATCTGCAGCCTGGTTGGTTCTGCGTGCCGATGCCTCAGAATCAGCCGCAGGCTGTCGGTATCCTGCTGGCGCCAGCACAGATCCTCTTCCAGTTCGTCAAGCATGCGCTGGAGCGGAAACAGCAGCCCTTGGGTATGTTCGATTTCCTGCACAAAATCCGCCTGTTGCCGGAACGAGTGGGGCGGTTGCCAGGGTGTGCGGGGATCTGGCCGGGTGCCCTGGATTTTCTGGATGTAAGCCAGCAGTTCCGGAGACAGCCGCCGTGCCAGCTCCCCCGGCGGTAAATCAAACACCTCTCCCAGTGTATTCAGCCCCAGGCGCTGCAGCCGGGTACAGGCTTTCTCGTCAAATTCCGCTGCCAGCAGGGGCATCTGGCTCAGGCTCCGAAGAATGTGGCCCTTGTCTGCGGTGCATTCCCCCTTGCCAGCACGGGCAATCAGCCGGGCCGCCAACGGGGTATAGCCAATACCGATCCAGGCGTTCAACTGGCGTTCATTCAGGCCCTGTTCCACGGTTTGCCAAACAGCGGGCAGGCCGCCATAGAGTTTTTGCAGGCTGCCAATCTCGGCCAGCAGGCCATCGGGCGGCACCAGCACAATATGGGCGGCGTAGCGGTACAGCCAGCGGGCCTGATCTTCCAGAATCCTGGCTTCCTGGGTTTCATCGGCACGCACCATACCCAGATCCGGCGCCAGGCTGATGGCGGTTTTCAGGCGCATGCCGCTACGAATACCCTGGCTCCTGGCTTCCGGGCAGGCCTGAATCACCTTCTGGCCAGAGCCTTCAACCACCACCAGGGCGCCCTCATCTTCACGGGTGCGGCGAATATGGTCCAGCACCAGGTGCGGGAAATGCAGATACAGCCAGAGCATGGAGCGTATTACCTGGTTGAACCCGACCAGGGGCCCCGGACAACCCGGGTGGTTTCACGGAATGCGAGATCGGCCCGCTGGGCCATGGCCAGTGAACAGCGTTGCCCGGGCCAGCTGCCCCGGCGTTTGAGCACATTCACCTTGAGAGCCTGCTGCTCATCGGGTTCCAGTTCCAAACGCAGGGCAGCCGGAGAATTCTGCTCGGCGTAGCGCCGCTCCCGGAACAGCACGCACACATTGCTGCCAGCTTCGGCGGCCAGTTGCAGGCGCCGGACGTCCCGCGAGGCCAGCTTCCCCGGCCAGGCCATCACCAGGCCTGTTACCGGTGAACGCAGGCAGTTTTCCAGTGTCCACAGGAAATCGCCTTCATCGTCGGTATGAATCAGTACCACCTGGTCCAGATTCACACCTTCCCGGGCCAGGGCAGGGGCGTAGGGCGTATGTGGCGGGTTCAGCCAGAACACGCTTTTGCCCTCTTCGCACACCCGCCGCATGAGCGGCAAAAGCAGATGTAGCTCACCAATACCCGGTGCATCCAACAGGCATTCGCTCAGTGCACCCCGGGGCCAGCCCAGGCCGCCAAGCTGGTTATCCAGCACCTGGTAACCGGTGGGTTCCGCCGGCTGTGAAGTCTGGGTATGACGATGCCCCTGCCAGACACGGGCATCCTGCATCAGCGTGTTCAGAAGCTCGCTCATGATGAAAACTCTCGAAATACTGTTTAAATATACAGTATTCTGAAAGCGACCGGATTTCAAGAGAAGGGTTGATAAAGCGAAGGGCACAACCCACGCTTGTACTACGGCCATCAACCATGGAGGTTGAAATGAGTGACCTGAAAGCACACAGCTGTGAAGCCTGCAGCCCGAACGCGCCCAAAGCGACCGAGGAAGAAAAGCAGCAGCTGCACAAAGATGTTCCAGACTGGGAAATTCTGGACATTGACGGTGAGGAGCAGCTCCATAAGGTCTACAAGCTCAAAAACTTTGTTAAGGCGCTCGAATTCACAACCAAGATTGGCGAGCTCGCCGAAGAGGAAGATCATCACCCTGTGATTGTTCTGGAATATGGTAAAGTCGCCGTAAGCTGGTGGAGCCACGAAATAGGTGGCCTGCACAAGAACGACTTTATCCTGGCAGCGAGAACCGATGCTGCCTTCAACGACATGCAATAATCCCAATCGCGGCGGAACCCGGCTTCCGCCGCGCTCCTTCCGGACCGGAGACCACCAGACGAATGGTTGAAAACCGCACTGATAACCCCCTGACCCTGAAGCTCGGCAGGGAAGAGCTCATCATCCGGCGCCGCTACGAAGTGGTCAGTATCATCAACGACTTTTTCATCGCCATCTGGTTTCTGGTGGGGAGCATCCTGTTCCTCTTCCCGGAATACGAGAAAGCGGCCATCTGGCTGTTTATCATTGGCAGCTTCCAGTTCCTGATCCGCCCCACCATCCGGCTTGTCAGCCACATTCACGTTAAGCGAATTCCAGCCAGTAACTGGGAGAGTTAGAAGTCCTCTTTGTCTCTGCCGCACAGGCGTTCGTCTTGACGTACGTACCCAAAGGCGTACACTTGGTGAAAAATTGAACACGCAAGAGGTGCGTCATGACCGGAATCACAGCAACTGAGGCGCGCAGCAACCTTTATCGGTTGATTGACGAGACCGCCGAGTCCCACCAACCAATCGTTATCATGGGTAAGCGGAACAAAGCCGTTCTGGTATCCGAAGAAGACTGGTCTGCTATTCAGGAAACACTTTACCTACTCTCAGTACCAGGTATGCGGGAGTCTATTCGTGAGGGCATGGATACCCCCGTGGATAAATGCGATGAGGAGCTAGACTGGTGACATGGAAGTTGGTTTACACCCAGCAGGCTCAGAAAGATGCAAAAAAGTTGGCCTCCAGCGGCCTCAAACCAAAAGCCCAGGAACTGTTAGCGCTAATAGCGGAAAATCCTTACCGCAAGCCGCCTCAGTTTGAGAAGCTAATTGGTGATCTTGCGGGGGCCTATTCGCGCCGCATTAATATTCAGCATCGCCTGGTCTACCAAGTACTGGAGGACGAGCAAGTGGTGAAAGTCCTCAGACTCTGGAGCCACTACGAATAATGCATAACCAGCCGCTGTTAGCGGACGATTTTTCCACCGCTTCGCGGTTCCAAACTAGCCGCAAAGCTTTGCGTTACTTGTATGAACTATCGCTGCGATTCTGATTTTTCCAAGGACACAATTCTCGCGAGAGCTGCAAGTTTCGTCGAGTATGAAACTTGGTACTCGCGACCTAAAGAAATTGATGGTCGCGTAGAGGGATCGCGAATCCAGTTGATTCGAAGGGCGGGTCCCTTCCATTTCCCTGGAAGAGGGAGATTCGATGGTTTTGTTCAGGAAATAGACGGTAAAGCCTGCATCGTCGGGAAATTCAGCGATGTAAGTTTTGCCACTGGCGTTGGAATAGCTTTTGGTGCTCTGGGCGTTGCAATAATGTTTGCTCAAGGCTTCTCGTTATTTGGCTTTTTTGCCTGTGGCCTATTAACTTTTGGTGGTTACGCGCTCGTGAAAAGCGATCACTCCCGCATTAGAAGCGTCTTGGAGGAAATCGCTGGTAACAAGTAACAAGTCAATCAATTTCGTTCCGGCCTTTGGCCTCCACTGCACGCCCTAGTCGGGCGCCGCTTATTTCAGCGTTATGAAGGAGAAAGGTAGTAAACATGGATCTCGAATTCTTAGATCGGATTGTCTCAAGCGTTGAGGAAGGCAACATACTGGTTATCGGTGATAATAGTCGTGGTTGCTATTATCTTTAACTATAAGAAAATCGCGGACTACCTCGAAGAAAGAAAGCGCGCGAAGATTGTGAAGATATCTGAGGCTCTGAGTTGCGAGCATGTGGATGGCCTGACAAAAGAGCATTTGAAAGATGAGCTTGCTACAGAGCATTTCAAGATTGCTACTGGGCTGCGGCTCGAAAAGGAGTTCAGAGAGGCAATTATTAGTCTGCACAAGAAAACGAAAGGAAACCTTGGATTTTTTCATTTTAAGAGAGCACTAACGCATCTAGAATATAAGGATTCCGAGCTCAAGGTAAAGTTGACGTGGTTTGACCAAGCGGGATTTTTGTTCAACCTGGTGTTTGGCTGCATTTTGGCCCTTCTAGGGCTCCTAACCCTCATCGTCCCGGCGCAAATTGATGAAATCAGCATTGTTCAGTTCTTTATGTTCGTCGGCTTAGGTGCCTTTTTCTTTGCCATTGCGGTCATGATGTTGGTTCAAACGTTTCCGGTAAGGTCAGCAAAGTTTATAAAGGAGGAGATGCAGTCTCTTCATTACCAGTAGTTCCAGTTTGTTACGGGCCTCACGGCCCTCCACCGGACGCCCATTTCGCTGCGCTACATGGGCGTCGCTAAACAAAAGCGTTGATATGACTCCCCACGTCAAGAGGCACGTACCAGTCCAGGCCCGTTTTTTCAGAGCTAGGTTCCCGCTGATATAGGGCGGGTCAGGACAGACGCTGAGGCCAGTAATCGTCGACGGTTCTCATGCTGATATCCGTGGGTTCTCACCACCTTACTTTTCCGTCGTGAAGCCGGTCCTCCGTCTAGGAACGAGCGTCTGGTCTGAGGCTTCAGCCAGGCTTCCTAACGCGCGTCGAGGGTTGCTTCACACTCCGCGGCCTGAAGCGCCTGTCCTGTCCCATAATCGTTGTCATAGCATCAACCTTGGATCGGGTTTGGCGATCACAACTTCCCGGGCAATCGCCCAGATGTGACCGACCAGTTCTCTGGCAATGGCAGCCACAACCACGTTTCGATGTTTACGTCGCTGCATCAGCGATCGATAGCGTCGACAGAGTCGGACCTGCGCATCCCAGGCTTTCTCCACAATGGCCTTGGGCAAGTCTTCCTGGCGCTGCTGCAAGATCCGGGAGGTTTTGGCCGGGTATCGATAGGCATGAGCCGCTTCGATCAGCATGCGTCTTGCCCGCTTGTTTCCGGCACAGGTGAGCGGGCCGATTCGTCGTCGGTTGCCGCTGGATCGTTCGCTGGGTGTCAGGCCGACATAGGCCATCAGTTTCCTGGGGTTGTCGAAGCGCTGGAGATCCCCCAGTTCAGCGACAACGCTGGTAGCGACCAGCAACTGAACACCTCGTAGCGCCTGGACGGCTTTGACCAGTGGGTAGAACCGCCATCGACGCACCTGGTAGGTGAGTTCGTTGTCGAGCCGTTCGAGACGCTTGTGGCGTTCGACAATGGTGTAGAGCATTTCCCGGAACACGGTGTTCTCGGCTGGTGTCGGCATGACCAGTTCCGAGAGCCATCGGATGTGTGCCGCCGACCAGTTGGCCGTACCAGCGTATCGGATATCGTGCCTCAACAGGAACGCCTTGAGCTGGCTCTTGGCATTCTTGAGATCCCACATGGCGGTTTCCCGGGCCCGTGACAGATCGCGAATGGCCTCGTCTTCCGGTTCTGGCACGTAGATGGGATCAATGTCGCCATTGCGCAGCAACTGAGCCAGCTGCATACAGTCGCGTTTATCGGTTTTCACCTGTTGCCCGGGTTTCTTCGGAATCAGTGACGGTGCGACCACAAAGCAAGGATAGTCCCAGCTTGAAAGCAGGCGGAAGAGCCAGTAACCGCAGGGGCCGGCTTCATACACAAACTGAAGCTGACACCCTGGATTCCGGGACTCAAATTGTCGGACCATCTTGCGGATGGCGTAATGTTGGGTACCAATGGCCCCGAGGTAAGTGACCGGTTCTGTTCGGGAATCTGTGGCGTAGGCGACGGCAATAGAGTCTTTGTGCGTATCCAGGCCAATAAACAGTGTGCTATGTTTTTTCATGGTGCTGCCCCCCGATTTTACGCATGTGAACACGTAAATTATGGCTCTGGCTGAGGCTAACCCACGAGGTGGGGGCAGCCCTCTAGTGGGGAGTCATAATGTCTAGCTGTGATTGCCTCACTCGTAAAGTGATACTATAGTGTCACTATCAATTTGGATCAGGGTGAGCCCATGAAAGTTGAGCTTGTTACGAATCTTAAGCGTCAAGCCACAAAGATTCTGGCAGATCTGCATGTGTCTAAAGAGCCGATACTGATCACGGAGCACGGTCAGCCATCCGCATACCTTGTCGATGTGCAGGATTACGAGTTTATGCAGCGCCGACTTGAGCTGCTTGAGGGGCTCTCACGAGGAGAGCGAGCTGTACTTGAGGGAAGAACGTACAGCCGAAGTGAGGCCAGGGAGAAAATGAGTAAATGGCTGAAGTAATCTGGACAGAGCCCGCCCTTCAAGAACTGGATGCCATCGCTGAGTACATTGCTCTAGACAATCCTGCTGCCGCAAGCGATCTGGTCCAACAGGTTTTCTATCAGACCGAGCGTTTGGAAAACTTTCCTCAATCCGGGCGGATTCCTCCCGAACTCCCCAATTCGGTGTACAGGGAGGTAGTGGTTCCACCGTGTCGTATTTTTTATCGTGAGGATGAGAAGCGGGTTCTCATCCTCTATGTCATGCGAGAGGAGAGGCAGCTTCGTGCGTACATGCTTGGGAGCAGCTAACCAGGCGCGTCACTCGGATGCCTTTGTCTCCGCTTCGCTATGCCAAAGTCACCGGTGCGCTTCGGCGTTAGGGCGTTTCTTTATGAAGCAAATTTACGGCAAAGTCTTCAGATCTAGTAGTGGCAGTGAGTACGGGATTATTCGGAAGACTACGGAGCCGCTTCCTGAGGAGCTTTCCGAATCAGATGTGATCGCCGAAGATGAGTGCGGGAATTATTTCGTCCAAGCGAATCTAGAAGTTCATTTTTGGGATCACGAAACTCGCGAATCTACGGTTCTCGCGCGGTCTATTAATGAATTCATCGCTGGGTGTATAGCCCCGTCAGAAATGGAGTTGGAGCCTGGTCAGGTTGAGTCGGTTTGGGTAGACCCAGAATTTGCCAAGAGATTTGGTATCGACCCCAAGCCCTAACAAGTGACTATGGTTTCAACCCCCAATTTCTAACCCATTTTCGGATCCCACAATGCTCCGTCTCGCACCATCGAATTGAGGATGATAATCATCTTTCTGACACAGGCGATGATGGCCGATTTCTTGGTCTTCCCAGCGGCGAGTAACTTGTTGTAGGTGGTTTTGAATACAGGATTACACTGGATGGCGGACATCATCGCCATGTACATAACGGTGCGTATCTGGGCGCGCCCGCCACGGATCTTTCGTTGCCCCTGATATTTGCCACTCTCCTTATTCATAGGGGCCACGCCGATTAGAGCGGCTGCCTCCTTGTTGGAGATATAACCGAGTTCCGGCATGTTGCTGATTAAGCTGAGAGCAACGACCTTGCCGATGCCCGGCATGCTTTGAATGATGTCATTCTTAGCCCTGTAATCGTCACAGCTTTCGATGAGGCACTGGAGTTTCTGGTCGACCTTCGCAATTTGGTTGGCCAAAGCGGTCAGGATGGGTTTGATTGTGCTGGCCAACGCCTTGGGCATGATCTGACATCGATTCTTTTCCATCGTTTGCATGGCTAGTAACTGGCGACGTCGAGACAGTAAATCGCTCAGTTGCTGCAGGACGTCAGGCCGCAGCTTGGAGAGGCGTGGTTGAACCGCTTCGCCATAGTGAGCGATGAGGCTGGCATCCAGACGGTCGGTTTTGGCAAGACGGCCAATAGCTTTACCGAATCCCTTGATGTGAATGGGGTTGGAGATGACGAAAGGAAGATTGGCCTTTGCGCAGGCGCAAACGAATGCATGCTCTAGACGCCCTGTGGCTTCGATAATGATGCGGGTTGGACTATGCTTTTTGAGTGTCGCCACCGCTTCTTTAATGCCCGCTTCGTTGTTGGGAACAGTGAACGCAATGCCTAGTGGGCGAACGTAAAAATCGAGCTGAAACTTGCCGGTGTCCACACCGACGTTGATCTCTTTTTGCGTGTGCTGATTATCCATAATAAGCTGACTCTGCCTTGCTAATACGGGCTCGAGGCCCAGTTGACTATCCGAGTTGAAAAGCTTGGAGACCTGGCCAGCGTTCTCACTTGTTAACGGTCTCTCGACAGAGGAACCTGCGCTGCAGCGAACTACTGACCAGGAAGCGCTAGTTGCAGCTAGCGCCTGGGCCTCACTTTACCCAATTTCTCGGTGGGAATTATCCATACAAGTTGTTGTAGTTTGTTCCGGCCTGCGGCCTCCACCGGACGCCCTTGTCAGGGCGCTGATCTTGCACCTCTTTAGTGGACGGTCTTTTATCGAACACTAATAGGGGCCCATCATGGGACAGACTCGCAAAAGAAACTACGACCGTTACACCCTGGCGTTCAAGCTTCGGGCCGTTAAATCAGTAGTGATACCGGAGTTGGGCGATAAGTAAAGCGTCATCCGTGACTTTGTAAACTATTCGGTGTTCTTCATTGATTCGGCGAGACCAGTACCCGCCGAGGCTGTGTTTGAGGGGCTCTGGTTTACCAACACCTTCGAAAGGCTCTCTTTTAGTCTCTTTGATCAGCTTGTTGATTCGGTTAAGAATCTTTTTGTCGGTTTTCTGCCAGTATAGATAGTCCTCCCAGGCGTTCTCGGAGAAGATGAGTTTCATTCAAGAAGTTCCTTTTCTTGACCACCGCCTCGCTCCAGCTCGGCAACGGATTCCAGCAAACGCCGTGCGCTTTTTGGTGAGCGCAGAAGGTATGCGGTTTCTTGCAGTGCCTCGTAGTCCTCGAGGGAGATCATTACCACTGACTGCGACTTGCTCCGGGTGATGATCACAGGGGAGTGGTCTTCACAGACCTGCTCCATGGTTTTTGCTAGATTGGTTCTAGCGGCTGTGTAGCTAATGGCATCCATGAGGTTTCTCCTGTACAGGATGTTGAACATGTTCAGCATACCGTACGCCAAAGGATTTAACAATCGGCGCCACTGTGTATGTTTTATGTGCATATGTGAATTAATTTTCTCCAATTTTTTGCACCCTCCTTGTCCCTGCCTATACTCCTCTATGTCATAGCTTGAATTCATGACGCTGTTTGCTGTTTCCATGGGCCTTTCGGCTCAAATTTACGCAACAGGGTTTTGATGCTGCAGTCCGGCTACCACGGAGAATATGGATGTTTTTCCGGCCGGTCTCGAAACCTGCGCAAGACAATCGCTGCGAGGGATCGCTATGGCAACTTCCACCCGATTTACTACCGTCGATTTTTCCCAATTCGATTGGCTTAACCGCATAGATGCTGACGTCCTGCTTGATGTCGGCGACCTGTCTCCAGACCTGCTGACTGTTCCCGGCAAAGACGTTCAGCGTTTGCTTTCGGAAGTGGTTCGCCTTGTTCTGGACCTTCCTAGAAACAGCACGCCGCTGGTTGTCTGGACCAAAGGCGACAGCGAGCTGCTCATCCACAGCGATCAAACCCGTATTCAATTCTCCAGCGGCGTTATCACCGTAACGGTGACGGCGAAGTGCGAGGAGCATGGAAAGCTTCGCATTCCGGTACCGATTGGTGTTGGCACCAAACAGTCGCCGAGCGGTCTTGTAATGTCCACGTTCGAAGACCTGGAGGGCCCGGAAGAGCTGATACTGGCCTGGCGGGATCCAATTCAGGCATTCGCCTGGGAATCCGTGCTTGAGGTGGCTTCTGTGCTCTGCGCAGAGGTTGGTAACGATAAGCGTGGATTGCCGCTTGTACCCGGCGCTATTGCCGCAGCGCCGAATAAAATGCTGGTGCAGCCCGTTGCCCGGTTTTCACTGATGCCGGGAGTCTGACATGGGTGCTGATCAGAATCTCGACGTATTTGGCACGCTGGCGGAAGCCGTTGGCCTGACCCGCGATGGCGAACTACAGGGTGATTGGTTCCAGGACCCACTGGGCAATCCCAACGGCAGCAAGCGCGGTCTCAGCTCGATGATGTACCTCGATGAGCAGCGAGAGGCACTGATTGCGTTTGTCGACGACGTGCTGGGAGCGCCAGACAGGGAAGAGCAAGGGAGAGCTGTCTGGGTCCCGCTTTTCAGGGACTCCGGTGCAACCATTTTCGTAGTGGTTGATGAGGCCGACAACGGCGCCAGAGTAGGGTTTGGCATTGAATACGACAGCGGTAGCTCGTTGCCTGCAATCTCTGTGAGCGCCCATGTTCCGGTGTTCCAGTTCGAACGGGAGGGCGCGGGAGCGCTGGATATTTCCGGGGCGCAACCCGATTGGCTGGTGTTGGGCCGGGACGACGCGCACATCGAACTGGCGATCAGAGTCATCATTTCCAACGATGCTCCTGCGCCGGGGGACCTCTTTATTGGCGCCGTAGCCGTGGGCGTGGACGTTCCAACCAGCCCCGCTGATGATCTGGAATTCAGTCTAGGGTTTGAGCGGCTTCAGCTTCCCGGAACCAATGCACCCAGGGATTTTGAGCTCACCGTGGATAACATTAACGAGCTGGGCTCCGACTTTCTGGAATTCATGACGGGCCTGATACAGGCGCAGGCCGAGGCGCTCGACACCACCAATCCGGCAACCGCACCGTTTGCGGCGCTCACCGGTTTGGCGGGTTTACGGTCTGTTCCGAATATTCCGCCATTTCCGCTGGAGTCCCTGATTTCAAATGGCGTGTCTGCGGTGACCGGCTGGATTGAATCCATCCTTTCTTCCGCGCCTGCTCGCAATGCCTGGCTCGGCCAGTGGGCCGCGCTGCTGGGCGGAACCGTCAATTCTGGCCGAAGCGCCATTGAGTTCAGCGACGGATCATTGGCCGGAGCCGCTGGTTTGCGTGTGGCGTCGTCAGCTGCCGGGGGATTGATCATCACCCCCTGGCTGGAGGGTTCGCTCAGACCTCAGGCCGGCGCGGAAGTGAAGGCGCAGGCGGACCTGCTGACCCTGGCAACCCTGGATGGCAGTATCAAAGCCGTGCCGAATTTGTCGCTTCTTGCGGTGTTCGGGCAGGCAGCGGGCATGGGGTCGCCGCTGCTTGCGGGCGATCCAGCAATTGGGTCAATCAAAACCGGTATTACTCTGGCCGCGGGCAAACCGGCTTTTGCATTGACCGCTCATAACGTTACGCTCGGCGGCACCAATCATGAGTTATTGGATCTGTCGTCTCCCGATGCTGCGCTGGACGCCGCCGAGAGCCTGGTGGACGGCGCGCTGGTTTCGGCCTTGGCCACTCTCGGTCGCCCCGGCGAAATCTGTTCCCAACTGCTGGGGCTTGATCCGCCCACCGGCATCTCCGGCCCTTCAGCGATCGAACTCCTGACCGACCCACTAGGCAAAACGGCCGCCTACTGGAATTCACTCGCTGCCTCGCCGGCAGCCATGGCGGTTGTTTTAACCTCAACCCAGGAACTCATCACCGGTAACTCAACCAGTGTTTCCGGCACTGGCACGGCAGCGGATCCCTGGAGTATTGATCTGGACCCTGTAGCGCTTGAGGTTTCGATCGACGGTGACTGGGTCAATTTTGATTTGGAAGCTCGCCTCGAAAACACTGTACTGGACGACAAGCGATCAGACGTTTTTGTCAGTGCAAGGCTGTTGCGGCTGAATTTTGCGGCGCCGAACGCGGAGTTCCTGAGCCGAATAAACGCGGGTACCCGGCTTCGGGAAGCCAATGGGTCTGATCTCAGGCTGGATATGGGGCAGGTTGATGTCTCGGCCCGGTCGATTGGTGCCTCGGTGGTTTGGGGGGCTTCAACGGGCTTTGCCGTGCGTGTGGATGCGCCAGACCTGTCAGTCGAAGTTGAGGCGGTCGATGCATCCGACAGTTCAACCATCGAAGTTCCGTTGCCGCTGCCGGAGTTCAGTAGCGGTGGCACGGTCCGCTTCAGCCCGGATTGGGGTGCCATCGAAAATGCCGTTGCCGCGTTGCTTCGGCGCCTGGGCTCGCCGATTATCACCGCGCTTACTGACCTGGTTGGCTGGAACGGCGAGGGGGCCCGCCTGTCCATTGAGCAGCTTTTGAGCGACCCGGAAGCAGCTCTTAAATCCTGGATGGGTGATCTGGTACTGAATTGCAGCAATGTTCGGGTGGCGATGAGCCCGCTCTCATATCTGTTCAGTGGTTTCCGCCAGTGGGCACCGCTGGGCAATGGCAATGAAAGCACGCCCTATCGAGCCGCCATAGCCGCTGCCCTCAGGGCGCCGGGCGTTGCGGTGTGGCTGGACCCTGGCTGCGACATCCACCGCGGGCGGTATCAGCCTCCAGCCGGCAATTTCGATTCCAGCGAGCCGACGGAGTTGGCCTCCATTGCACAAGCTATTCGGGCGGCAGGTACCGAGCTTCCGGAGTTCGCCGATCTGATGACGGGCCGGAACCGGCTGGACGAGGGCTTTCAGGCGTTAATCGATCGCTTCACCGGCACCGACGGCCTGATCGGCCGCCCAGCGTCGCTGCCAACCGGTGTGAATGGCGTCGACATTGAAGGCTTGAGCTATCGTGAGCTCGTGGCATTCGGTGCCATCAACCTGTTGCCCCAGGAAGCTTTCGGAAGCGCACAGGATGCGGTGGTTTACGTGGGCTGTGAGGACCTCTGGAGTACCTGTTTCGGAAGCGATAGCCTGGATGTTCGGGGAGAGGTCAGCGGGCCTGGCGTTCCGACGTCCGCCAACGGACACTGGTCCATTTGCCTGCCGAATCCAGCAACAGCCGCGGCAGCGAGACCGGATCGTGGTGCCATAGACGAGCAATGCCAGCGCCTGATCGAGGTGTTGCAGGATAGGGCCACGCCCATAACGATTGTTGCCTTCGGTTCTGCAGGGGCGGCTGCTATCAAGGCGGCGAGTACGATCACTGCGATTGATCGGTTGGTAACGGTAGGCTCTCCCTGGGCGCCGGTTTCCCTGAATGGCTTGTTGTCCGGGTTGAGCGGCGATGCCTTGCGGCTCCTCTTGCAGCTCCAGCGACCAGAGCCCGAGACGATTAACGAAGAGGAGATTGCCGGAGAATCCAACGCCCTCCTGCAGTTTGGCTATGTTCTTGACCGGGCGTCCCTGGCAGCTGGTTTAACACCCGACAGCTTTGATGAGCTTTTGCGGGCGGACCAGCAACCAATCCGGGCCGGCCTTCCGGTAGACGCGGTTTTCGGTGCCCTTGACGCCGAAGCCCTGGAGACGGGGCTTGCTGCAACGGTCGCCGGTGCCATTGCCTACCGCCACGAAACCTATGAACCTCCGGCAACGCCACCAACCAAACTGCACGCGGGCGTGGATCTGCCGGTTATCGATGCCAATCTCGGCGGCGTCTTCCTCGGGGCAGGGGCCATTCTTGAACTGGCGACCTGCGATCGCGGCCCCGGTGGCGATGGTTTTGAGGTGCAAACAGACAGGCAGGTCATCCTGGATCTGCATTTCGGTGTTCCGGATGGTTGGCTTGTTGGTGGCCCGGGCGCCGGCCAGAACGACATTGAGGTGCGCTGGGTATCTGCCCGGTTGTGCCTGCCCTTGGCCGGTAGCACGTGGGTATCTGGCGCCCGGATAGTTCTGCACGAGGCCAACTGCTTCGGGGTGCGGCGGGACCAGTGGGTGATTGAAAACGGGGCTGGCGTAGCCTCGCCAAGCTTGCCCACGTCTGAGGTTCATTTGATTCTGGCCGAAGTTGTGGGGCGCCTGGCTTCGGCATCTCCGGATCTCAGCCAACTGCTTGCCGACATCGGGCTGGTTGCCGGAGGTGGTTATGATCCGGAAGGTTTTGATCAGCTTATCCTGGATGCCAGTGCGGCAATCAACGCGGCCGTCGATGCATCTCCGGCCAGCCTTGCCGGCGCACTCAGGGCGCTTGGAGGATTTGGTGGCGCAGGCGCCGAGATATCCTGGGCACTCGATGCGGCAACCATTGCCGTCGATCTGAACTCCCGCGCCCTTGCACTGGACGTAAGCCATGTGGCGGCAGACCTTGTTCCACTGGGCCTGACGCTATTTGCTTCCGCATCCTCGGCGTCCATCTCCGGCTCCATCGGCGCAATCGAGCCGGATGTGGGCGGTCTTGAGCTTGAAGCCAGTGCTGCTACGGGCGGAGTTTCACCCGCCCTGACTATTGCCTGGCAAACTCCCGGTTCGTTGTCCGCGACGTCAATCAATCTTCTGTCATCGCTAAGCACTTCCGAGCAGGCCACGCTGGTGAAACTGGGCGCGTCGTTCATTCCGTCAACGCTTCTGGCGGGATTGGTTGATCACCTCCGCGAAACCGCTTCTGACGATGCAAGGGTCGCCATTGAGGTGATTATGGATGGCCTGGATTTGCTGGCGCCGCCTTCTGAATTGCCCTCACGCAGGGTGTTGCTGCCCTGGGCGCTGTTTATGGACCCGGTGGGTTGGCTGAAGGCAGGCGCTGCACCCTGGAAGGCCGACCCGTTTGGCCAGGCGATTCAGGTGTTCGATGCGCTCGGCCAGTTGTTGATACCCGGCTTCACCGAGGGCCGATTCGATTTCAGTAATGAGGTGTCCGTCACCTACGGGGTGGCCTCAGACCGACTGAATGTGGACGTCGCCATCGAAACCAGTCATTCATTGGGCGCAACTCCGGTCATCATCAGCCTGGGCGGCGGCCTGTCCATTGCCACCAACGGCTCGATTGGCACCCTCGTTTCCAGTTCGGCGACCTTTGATGGGAAGGGCGTTGCTATCTCCCTCTCGCCAGATGTTCGCATCGACCTCCTGCCGGCTGCCCCAGCAGCGCCCATGCAGATTTACCCTTCGGGACCGGGCCTGGGATCACTTCTGGCGACTGGCGCAGGTATGGCCATCCCGGTCGCGCTTAACGCATTGATTGCCGAAAGGGCCAACCCGACGCCGTCGCTGCAAAAAAATGTGGCTATGGCAGTCTTTGAGTTGGGCAGCGCATTGGATCTTCTGGAATCCAATCAGTTTGCCGACGCCAGAATTCAGACCTTTGCCGCAGACCCCGCCGGGGTACTTTTATCCCGCCTGCCCAATCTGGTTGTTACCGCAATTTCGCAGTTGGCCAATGCTCTCGACCCTGCAGGCACAGTCGTTTCGACATCGACGCCTGCGACGGGAATCTGTCGACTGTCACTGGGCAGCACGGACCCCGTGGAGATCACTCTGGATGCCAGCCCCACGGGCCCTGCCATTGAACTGGCCGCGGCTCTTTTAATCGCGGATGTCGGAACGGTCGGATTCGACCGGGTGCGACTCAGCGCGAGCGGCGTAGCCGTTGCTGTCTCCTATGTGGCAAGCGGCTTCGACGTTGGCAATGGTTTGATTCTTCGCCCTGTCGCGAAAATTGAAGCCGGCGTGTCCGGCGCCGGTTTCTCCCGAATGGCCGCCCTTGGTCTCGTCACTGATGGCACGGGTGACCAGTCCGTTCAGTTCCGGTGGGCGTTGAATCAGACGCCGCCGCGGGTAGTTGTTGTTGAAGAGTCACCGTCCGGTGAAACCGAAGACAACGAGCCCGCTGCTGTGGCCCTGGCGCTCCTGTCCCAGGCTGTCTCCATGGCAGCCGGTGTCACGTTGGAAGCGCTTGGTACATTGGGAACGGATGCGGTTGATGCACTGCAGGATGTTCTGTTCACCGGTGGCACACCAACTCTGGATCCCACCCTGTTTGACGACATCGTCGACCCGGAAGCATTGTTGAAGCGCCTGTTCCAGCTCGGCTTCAACCTGGCCGACCACAACCTGAAAATTACCATTGATGGCAAAGTGGATGTCGGCTTCACACGAAACGGCGATCTTGCTGGCATCTTCGTGTCTTTGCCCCCGGGCGAACGCATTTCGCTCGGCGGCAGCGACCCGACGGTGGATCTCGAAGTGGTCGCCAACTGGGTGACGTCGCCCGGAATCGCGCCGGGTTTGTCGATCTTGCTCGTTGAAAAGGTCGGCAGCGATTTTCAACTGAATGCGGGTTTCTCCATTGCCGGTCTGGGCGTTCGCGTTGGCAAAAACGCAGGGCCTTTGCTGAACCTGGGTATTATGAGTATCGACGCCATCGGCGTTCATTTATACGGCGAGGCCGTGCCGGCAGGGTTAGGCGGCGGCGTTCAGGTTCAGCTTGATGGGCTGGCCATCGTGCCCTCGGCGGCCGGCGGCGACAATGCGGTTGCCAACAACATCATGAGCGACGCCGGAAATGATGCGTCGCCCTCGGCCCGTCCTGCCTTCAGCCCGGCGTTGGCGATTCAGAAGAACCCGGGCGGCGCCCTTGGCATTTCATTGCGGGCAGGGGATCCGCCTGGCCCCTGGTGGCTGGCGATCCAGAGACAGTTGGGCCCGCTTTACCTGGAGCAATTCGGTTTTGATGTCACCGAAGTTGATGGTTCCGTTACCGGGATTTCGCTGCTGTTCGATGCGCGCGTCTCACTGTTCGGGCTAACGGCATCGGTTGAGGAACTTGGCCTGCACTGGCTCGGCGGTGACGTCTTCGAGTTGACCAACTGGGCGGTCGATTTGAAGGGCTTGGGTGTTTCCGGGGACTTCAGTGGTCTGTCTATCGCTGGTGGTCTTCTGAAAACAGACCTGGACGGACAGATCGGCTACGTCGGAATGCTAATGGGTCGTTTCGGGGTGTATGGACTCTCCCTGTTCGGCGGATACAGCGACGACAAAGGGCTGCCTTCGTTCTTTGTCTTCGGTGCCATTCAAGGCCCCATTGGTGGCCCTCCCGCTTTCTTCCTGACCGGCATTGGGGGCGGTCTGGGCATCAAACGGGGGCTACGCGTTCCGGATGACCTGTCAAAGTTTGGCGAATACCCCTTCATCAAGGCTCTGGATCCAGCGGCGAGCGTCTCCTCCGATCCATTGGAGGAGTTGCGAAAGCTTGCCGAGTACTTCCCTCCGGAGCCGGGTAACTTCTGGTTTGCCGCCGGCATCAGTTTTACCAGCTTTTCTCTGGTGGATGGTGTCGCCGTGTTGTCGGTTTCCGTCGGCAACGGGTTGGAACTCAATCTCTTTGGCCTGGCTCGAATGGCTTTGCCCAGGCCCCAGGCCGCACTCGTATCCATTGAGTTGGGGTTGCTTGCCCGGTTCTCGTCCTCCGAGGGGCTGTTCCTGATACAGGCGCAGCTTACCGACAATAGCTGGCTGCTGTACCCCGAGGTTCGCCTTACAGGGGGCTTTGCTTTTGCTACCTGGTGGCTCGGCCCCAATGCCGGCCAGTTCGTTCTGACATTGGGCGGCTATCACCCCAGCTTTCAGCGTGAGGGGTATCCGATTGTTGCCAGGTTGGGCCTGCAATGGCGGGTGTCCAACGCCATTGTGATCAAGGGTGGCTCTTACTTTGCCCTCACATCGGAAGCCTTGATGGCAGGGGTGGAAGTGGAGGTCAGTGCCGACTTTGGCTTCGCCTGGGCCCGCATTGCCTTTGGTGCGAACGCCATTGTCTATTTCGATCCGTTCTACTTCATGGCGGACGCCTACGCCCGCATTTCCGCCGGAGTAAAGATAAAAACGTTCCTCGGCACCATTCGAATCAGCATCAGCCTTGGTGCACGTATTGAGGTCGAGGGGCCTGATTTCCGGGGTAAAGCGACCATCGAAGTGGGTCCTTGCGACATCAAGGTGAAGTTCGGCAGTTCCCGCGAGATTCGCGGCATATTCGTGGGTTGGGATGAGTTCGTACCCAAGTATCTGGAAGAAACGGCGCCGGGCCGGGCGCGGACTCTCTCCGGGGCAGCGGGTAAGGGGGCTTTGCCCGCTTCCACGGAGGGTGAAACCTCTGCACCCTCCAGTGACGGTAGTTATGAGCGGCCCTTCGAAGTCTTCGCGGAGTTCGAAGTGTCGGTTGTCGCAACCGGCCCGGTCACCCGGTTTGACTTCAACAACCCGGCCATCGACAAGGACATTACGCCCAAATTGCCGAGTGGCGCCGCGGTAGCGATGGGGTTGAGCCCCATGAACGCCGCCGGGTTGAAGGGTGAGTTGGAAATTCGCCTTGAGCGCAGGGTTGGAAACACCTGGACGGACCGCACCTCGGACCTGCGCCCCCTGGTGGAGGGCATGAAGGACGAAAAGACTGCCGAGGAAGGCCCTACCTATGGCCTGGAAGCCTTCCCGATCGGTGTTTGGGGGCCGCCAGAAGATCCCGAGCAACCTTCCAGTCCCATTCCGAAAGGCGACGTTATTTTCGCCGGCAGCCGGTTAAAGATGGTTGCCGAGGCGGACATGAGTTCGCAAACCGGCCCGGAAATCGATTACTACCGGGTTGAAGCAGGCCGGCGCCCACTGCCGTTGTCTGCCGCCGGTACGTTGCGGGCCGACAACCTGAACCGGGCCACCGCTTTGGGAGTTGTTGCCGAGAGCGCGAGCATTGAGGAAGCCTTTATTGAAGCCCGGAAGTATCTGTTTGCGGACGGTACCGGCGCGTTACCCGAGGGGCTGCTGGCCACAGGGCAGCGCAGCGCCAAAGCGCAGGCTATCTACGAGAACTCCCGCACCGCGCCACCCATGTTTGGAACACTGATGGATGGCCTGGAGGCCTCGAATGCCAGCAACGGTTCGACCGCCTTCATGTCTCTGGATGAGAGCCCCCGGGTCATCAAACCAACGAAGCCGTTCGTGACCGGATTCATGAGCAACGGGGCAGGCGTGGCCCTGCGGGATGCGACCACAACCGTTGCGGACAAACGCATCAAGCGCCGCCCGGCACCGTCCACCGAATCTGTTCGCGGCCGACTGGGCCGCAGCCTGCCGATCAAACTGAACACAACCCATGCTCCGTCCAGCTTCAACGATCTGACGGTCGTTGTTCGCGGCTCTGTACCTCGCACCAGCGTTACCAGCGCCAGCCAGACGTATCTCGGCGGCCGGGTTGGCTCGGGTGCGGGGGCCGCCTATGTAAAGGGCCTCGGGACAGAAGCTGGACCGGTTCCCCAGGCGCCCGGTAGCAAACTCCGCCCCGGCGATATTGTCACCATGCGATCTCCGGATGCCGCAATTGATGGGGACGATACCCGGCCTGAACTCAAGATCACCGGCGCGGCACGAGTAGTCATGTTATTGGGCAACGGTGCTGTGGTTGCCGATGAACAGGTTCAGGATCGCCAGATCTCCGTCCCGAAACACACTGCGACGATTGCCGTCCAGGCCAGTGGTGGAGGCGATGGTCGCCCCACCGGTCTGAGAATTGTGGGCTGGCACGATCAATCCAGACTGATTCGCCTGACCGGGCGATCAGCGCTGGGGGCCGGATGCGTTCTGTCGCTGAACGGCACAGCCGGAAGAGCCTCCGTGGGATGGCATCTCGCCCAGGATGTGGTGCGCGGTGCGGCTGCCGTGTCCACCCGGTTCGATCACACCGTTACCTGTGTTGGTGTGATTCTGAAAGCCGGTGAGGGTCGGTCTGCCAGTGATGTGGAAATAGAACTGCACGGTGCCCGGCACCGCAGGCAGCCGGTTCAGCCGGTGGTTGTTCAGGCCGGGGCACGCTCGGTGCTGTTGTTTGAAATCAATACCATTGCCGGTCACTCCGGTGTTTCCGTTCGGGCCCTGCAGGGAGGCGCCCGTGAAATTGCGGGTATGATCGGGGCGAATGCATCGGCTGAGGCAATGGCTGAACTGATCGCCGAGAAAGGATTGCCGGCAACGGTTTCAAGACTACGCGCCGTTGGTGGCAGTAACTGCGAGATCGAGTGGGTGCCGGCACAGGAAGATTAACGCCGGGCAGATCCGAGCAGGGACCGGCGAAAGAGGATAGCAAGAAGGAAGCAAGCGATGCCTGTTGGTGAAGGAAAGTTCAAGCTTTATGCCAAGCTGAATCCGCCTCTGGAGGCAGGGCTGTGGCGAATAAGGGCCAACCAGAAATTCTCAGCGCAAACGCCGGAGGCCAGTCTGGATGCCGGTGCGCTGAAGGTGGACGAGGAGAACATCCACCTCAGGATTCGGTCGCCGCGCTACATTCTGCCGCCCGATCAGATTCTGTCGACCTATCCACCGGCCAATTCCTTTGGTAGCTATGGCAGCCGCCTGCCACAGGTGGTCATCAAAAGACGGACCCTGCCCTGGGAACGCCGCCTTGACGGCGCACCCGCCAATACACCCTGGTTGGCACTTGTGCTCATCGCCGAAGGGGAAGCCAGGCTGGAAACCGGCGTTGATGTCGCGAATTGCGTAACCGAGGGCATTGAACTCGACGGATTAAAAGAAGTCGCCAAGGGCAACTGTCTGGCCATCAGAAAATCAGTCATCGATAAGGTTTTTCCCACCAAAAACGACGTGGACCTGCTGGCTCATGCCCGGGAGGTGGACATCCACGATACCGAGCTGATGATGGGTGATGATGACGGGTTTCTTGCCGTTGTCATCAGCAACCGTCTGCCTGTGCCGGGCAAGGACGAGGACGGCAATGATGCCCCGGTGAAGTATCTGGCCTGTCTTGTGAATCTTGAGGGCCAATACGATGTGTTGTTGGACCGGTCCCCGGATCCGGTGCCGTCGTTCGTTACACCTTTCATGGTCAAGAGTACCGTTCACCAGAGTATGGCCAGTTACGACGACCATCAGGTGATGGGCACGGCTCTGGCTCCACGGGCTGCGGGAATCAATGCCGGCGACCTTCAGAATCTGACTCAGCCGGTGCCTCTGGCTCCGGGCGTCAAAGGCTCCCGGTCGACACAATTCAAGTCCGGCGCTGCGGCAACTGCCGGCGCGGTCCCATATTCCGGCTCCGGTACCTGGGCCATCAAAAAGTCCAAAGGCTCCACTTCGGCAGACATTGCTCTCAATATGGCCGAGCCCTTTCGGGTGATTCAAACCTTCGAGGCCCTGCCTTTGGACCCCGAATATCGGTTCCCGGTTTTGCTGCACTGGAGTTTCACCACGACCGGCGACACCACCTTCCGATCATTGATGGAAAACCTGGACTCCCGCCTGCTTGGCGATGTAGGGCCAGGTCAGAAATCCGTGAGTGGCCGCCTGCCTCTGGAGGTTGCCGAAAGTGGACATGTCGGTCTGGGCCACCAAACCCGTGAGGGTGACAAGGTACGGTCCTGGTACAGAGGACCGCTGGTGCCGCATCCCACCCGAAATTCCAGTGCTGATCGACTGAAGCTGGCACACAGTTCAGACCAGCTCCGAGTGGTTATACCGGATGGCCGGGAAGATCTGTCACTGGCCACTGCCTTTGAAACGGGCCGTCTTCTTACTCTGTCTCAACCGTCCATCATCGCTTCGTTGATGCGGTGGCGACAAAACGACTATCACGCTGCCCGACTGAAGTCCCTGCTCATAAAAAACAGAACTCTCTGGGAGGAGGTGCTCGGGGCAGGCATTGATCAAATAGACCTTCGCCATCTGGGCCGGCTTTCAGGACGTTTCTTTGCCGATGCTGTTGTGAGAACCCCTGAAAAGTTTCTGGGAAATCCAATGCCCCAAGTCGGACCCGGACGGCCACTGGAATTCAATGGTCAGCCCACCACCGTGCTTGCTCGGGGGTTGGGGCTGGAGCCGGCCTTATTCGTCGGCGACCTGAACAAAGTTTTCGAGGGTTTGCGGGGTGTCCAAGTGCCCAAAGAAGACCTGCTTACACGTGAACTGGGCAAAGTCGATTTGCGGGGAACCCTGGAGGCGGATCTGGACCGGCAGCGTGTCGATCTGGTGTCCAGCACGCTGTCGAATGAACTGATCAACGAACACCTGACCGGCCCTGCGTTTCCGGTCACTGATCGCCTGATCAGAGAGGGCTTGAATGACAATCTGGATGTGATCCTGCGGGACCGGCCCAGAGATTTCACGGATGAGGACGAGTCATGATCAACAAAAACCAGGACATCCTCGAAAACCTCGGACAGGAGCTGGAAAAAACTGCACGGGCTCCGCTCAACGAATTCAGGATTGACCAAAACACCGCGATGCCCGCGGAGCTTAGGAACTGGTTGGTCAGCTTGCGGCTACTCAACGGGGTTCCATTTGCCAATCTGGTGGCGGACTCCGAATTACTCCCGCAAGAATCGATTCGCTGGTTCTACATGGATCGGCGTTGGACGGATGCGCTGGTCCAGGGCGCGCTCAGCGTTGGCACGGTGAATAGTGACGACCGCATCCAACTGGATGCCCAATACAGCGCCATCCGAGCGGAACTGGATACCGAAGAGCGCAACGTACGTCGTCGCACGCTCGCCCCACGTCTGACTGGCCAAACGGGACCCATTACCGGATTTCTGCTTCGCTCCGCCGCCGTATCCGGGTGGCCGGGCATGCATGTTCGGGCTTTTGATGTAGACCCGGAGGAGGGCGACGAAGCCCGGTTCGAAGAGGACGATCCCCGACGAATCCGGCTGCTGCGTTTGGAAAGGTTGGCCCCCGCCGTTTTGCTCTGCCTGTTTGATGGTGTTCCCAAAGTTGTTCACCTGGAAGAACCGCGCCAGGGCGTCCAGTTTGGCTTCAAACACGAGGATAACGGTAACCAACGCTCAGCAACGCTGACTCCCCGCAGGAAGAGCGACTTCAGCTACCTCGACGTGGAGGACATAGACGTGCCGTTTCGCGTGGGGTCATCCGGTGTTGTTGATATTCGGCGGTTATCCGCGGCTCTGGCTGCGCATGATGAAACCGGCGCGGGCGATGGTCTGGACAGCGCCGAGTACGCCTTGCAGTTAATTCGATTCCCATGGCGGCAGGTGTTTGGGGAGGTTCAGGTTCCACCGATATCTGCCATGTTCCGGGCGACCGTGGCTTATGAGCCCATGGTTAACGCCACATTCAAGCTGTGAGGGGGCGCTATGTTCAAACACCTGTTGAAGAAAAAGACCCTCACGAAAGCGGTCTATGACGAACGATGGGCCTGGCTGGTTCGAGCGGATACTGACCTGGCCGCCGTCAATACCTGGGACCCGGATTTGCGGCGGAACAAACGCATCCTGGTTCCCATCGATGTTCAGGCCTATGTTGCAAAAGAATCCAACCCGGAGCCGTTGGTGTCCGTGACCGGTGGGCCTGGCGACCCTGCGCCTTTTGCTGAAGGGCAGGTGCCGGAAAATGGTGTTCACCTGCACTGGGCACTTCCCGATGCGCTCCTGAGGGGGGGCGAATCAGCTGCAGGCGGCGAGCTGGAAATGACAGAGCTTCCCAACCACTGGGTTGTGGTGCGAGCGCTTTTCCCCGTCGGCATTAAACGGCCCATGATACGAGGCTGGGTGATCGATGCAAAAACCGCGAGCATTCGGCCTCTGGGCTCCTTTAACGGATCGAATTTCGGTACCTCGGAACAGCCTACCTATGAACCTCTGGACGGGACCGTAGGCGGATCACCGCTCTGGACCGCGTCTTATCATGCCAGTGCCAATCGTTTCGCTTTCCATGATGCCCTGGAAGATCTGCCAGAACTTCGAAAGACCGCGAAAGACGGTTTTGAGAAAGATGCCGGTACCTACACCGTTGCGGGCTGGTATACGGACATGGACAAAGATCCGCTGGCGGTGGTTAGCAAAAAAGACTTGCTGGATGTGATGGCCGACCTTGGATGGTATCTGGATCCGGAAGCCGAGCCGCCCAGCAACGAACCGGATCTGGCCGTGTTGGAACGTCTGTTATCGAAAGGGGAGATGAAGCAGCCAGCTGAGGCAACTCCAACCAGTTTTGTGGCAAAAGGCCGTGTTGAATCTTTCACTTACGCCGACATGACTCCGGAAATGGGCCTGCCGGTGGATAAAGCGTCCAAGTTGTTTATTGCCCAGAAATCTCCCACTTTCATGTCGCTTTTTCACGGCATGATTTCCGGCGTGCCAATCGGAGAGAACTTGCCGGTCATTGACGAGCGACCATCCTCAGAGGCGCTGTCGGTCGCGGCCGGGTTTGATACGGATGATCTGGTTACCGCCCTCGGCGCAGATGCCATCGGCGATAGCGTTTCCCGGAGGCGTGCCGCTGAAATGCTGGCCGCTGCCTTCACCAGCGATTTGATGGACCGTATGGGCACTCAGGACGGCCTCCGGGATATTGCCGAGCGAGAGCACGACGACATGTTCAGCTCTCGTCCGGGCAAACCCTTGCCTGCAGCCAAACTCGATCATCTGCGCGTTGAGGACTCCGCGTCGGTTAACGCAACTTCGGTCGGGCGAAAAGGGCGGGCCAGGATGAGCAAGGAGAGCACCGCCGGACGGGTGTCGCCGCTGCCTCGTTGGCGTGACAAAGTTGTCTTCAGCGAGGAAATGCAAGCGCCCAAAGCTCCACCAATCGAGCTCAGATCCGATGCGATTCGGGGTGCGCTCAAAGACCGGCGCACTGTTGAACGACCCGCACCCCGTCTTTTCATGCCCCAGCCCCCGTCGCTGGCCATAAAAGGTGCCAAGCCAAGCCTGCGCCATCATTATGACGGACTCCACGATGATAATGGCCGTTTACGGTGCCGTTACCCCAATGAGGCGGTGAAAGGCATCAAAGGCGTGGTCAAGGCGAAAGACCTGGTGCCCACGCTGGGATCGGGCGCAATCCCGCCCGAAGTGTTGACCATCGTACGTGAAGCTCTGGTTCTGAATCCCTACTGCAGCCGCTGGCTGGCCAACGCTGCCACCGACAAGGACGAGGTTCGCCCGAAGTATCAGAGCCGCATTGAAGGAGAGATGCTCCGGCTCTACTCCGCAGATGGTCGCTACGACGGCAGCGGGGCGTACACCTTGTCTGGCAGCCTTGCGGATCCGCAAGCGCCGGGAAAGGAAACCTGGCAGCAATTCTCTTTCCAGGAGACGTCCCTGAAAAAGCAAATCACGGCTGAGCTGGCTGTTGCCTCTTACCTTGAGGGGCTGAGCCCGAGCCCACTGGGGGTTACCGCCTGGCGACAGCCCTGGGTGCCGCTTTGGCTGGAATGGCGGATTGAATTGGAGGGCTCGACTTCTTTGACTGATTGGCAGCTCGATGAACTGGACATGGTTCGAAAAACCGACGCCAGTGATGTCCAGATGATTGAGATTACCGGGCGTAGCCCGCTGCATCGGGGCCTGGGGACGGCTCTTCAGGCAGGTATCAGCCGCTGGGTTGCGGCGGAGCAGGAGAGGGAGGCCACCGGCGATACGCTGACGGCATCCCAGGAAAACACATTGAATACCCTGGCGGATTTCATCAAACCCCAGGATCTAGCGTCGGCCTCTCTGGATGGGGTCAGGGAACAACTCCTGGGCCTGAACTATCTGGGCGGATTCTTCTCCACGCCTGGCGCCGATGACCGGCCAGAGGTTATTGCCGATCCTTTGACCTTGTTCGGGGGAACCATCTCCTTTAAGGCGCTTCGTTTGGTGGATGCATTTGGCCGTGTCCTTGACGTGCCTACCACGGACATTCAAACCACCACACCCCTGGAAATACCGGATGATACCTCTGCCATGAAGATGCCACTGCGCATCCAGGGGGGCGGGCGCTGGCTTTTTCGGTTGGTCGACCCGGCCTATCAGGGCGACCCGGCACTGGCTCCTGAAGCCTTTGTGAATCAATTGGAGCCAACCTTGGCGGTTAACCCTGTTGCCGGCTTTCTGTTACCTGACCACATTGATGAATCTCTCGAAGCTTTCGATAAGAGGGGGAATCCATTGGGCCAGATCAGTCATCATGAGCTGACCGGAGCGGTCCGCTGGGAGCTAGCTCCGGGGAGGCCCTTGCCCCCGGGCGCTGGCCCTATGGCCGATCTGCCGCCCGATGCAACGCCCGTGGGCAATCTTGTTTCCGGGGTAATCAGAACGGATGTGCAGCATCGAAAGGGGGAGCTACCGACTACCGAAAGCTCGCTGACAGGTTTGCTGAGGGCAATCGACACCACACTCTGGACAGTGGATACCTTCAGTACATTGGGGTCGTCATCGATTGCCGGCCTGGTGGGGCGTCCCATCGCTGTGGTCAAGGCGACACTGAGGTTGGATGTGCCTGACGATCTTGACGATGTGCGAGTGGATTCAATTGAAACGGCGAATACCCGCAAGGCCGCGTTCGAGGCGCTCCGGGATCAGGCGTTTCCGGTACGGCTGGGCGATCTCCAGCGCAGCGACGATTCACTGCTCGGTTATTTTATTGATGACAACTACGACCGGTTCCATCTCGTCGACAAGTCCATCGGTGCGCTGGCTCGGGAGAGCGGTCGTCGCCGAGGGCAGTTGGGTTTGCTGGGCAAGGTTCATGTTCCGGATGTCCAGCCACTGGACCATCCTTATCTGGTTGACGAGGATCTTTTCTATGTCCGGCCCGGTACCTGCCATACGCTGACGCTGTTGATGCTGCCTGCTGGCAAGGTGCACCTTACCTCCGGCGTTCTGCCGAGGAAGTCACTGGCTCTCAATGACGCCTGGATCAATGATGGCCTTAAGCGGGTGATCCCTTCTGTTCGGGTAGGTCCGGTGCTTGTTGATCCTGAGGAGATTCGGTTACCCAAGGTCAATCTTCTGGGCGAGAAGCAACAGTTCACTCGTCGGACCGGCCCCTTGACCTGGCGAGACGACCCCATCGTTGCCGCGACGCAGTCAGCACTTCTGCCAAGAACGCCTCACGAATTCCAGGAGGGCTGGATTCGGATCATTGAGGAGGATCAGTCATGAGTGATATCCCAGTGAATTCGATATCAGCTCAGGAGCGAGCACGTGAGAGGCGCCGTAAACGAAAAGCTGAGAAGCAAAAGAATGCGGCCGCAAGGGACAGTTTTTTAACGTCAATATCCGGTGCACCAGATAAACAGGCGCTGTCGGACGCGATGAAAGTCTTTATGGAGAGTGAGGGTATTGGAGCATTCGGTGAACCGCTGGACCTGCCTTCTGCTCGGGCTGCTGCCGGCCCCGGCCCCGCTCCTATGGTGTTTCCAGCTAATAATACCAATCGCTGGGTACCGATTGGACCCTCGGTGGTTCGCCGGGGCCAAGCCGACGGCCGACCTCGGGTGTCTGGGCGCGTTCGGGATCTCGCTGTCAGCCCGGATGGCCAGAGGGCCTACGCTGGTTCTGCCAAGGGCGGTGTTTGGTATACCGGCGATGGCGGCGCTACTTGGGAGCCCGTCGGTGGGTGGGCCAACGAGCCGCGACGTGCTGGGGGTAACACCAGTGCTTTCGCCTGTGGTTGTCTGTTGGTGAATTTTGGCGCGACCGTCGCTGACGATTTTGTGATGGTGGGTACCGGTGAGATTGGTGCCACGCAGGGTGTTGATGGCGCTGACTCCATACACGGAGTTGGTGTTCTTTCCGCCACAGGCCCTGCTGCAGGTGGGTTGAGGTTCGATCCCTGGGAGTCCTCAGCGGGCATTGGTGTTCTGGAAGGTGTGTCAATCGTAAGGATGGTTCGAGTTCCAGGGTCTCCCGCTGGGGCGGACGGTGACATCGTTTTGGCAGCCACATCAGCGGGTCTTTTGAGAGGCACCCGATCTATCGTTTCGGGTTCTCTCCAGTTTACGTGGACGGCACTAAATTTTCCTGCAGCACCGGCGTCTCCACCGGCTTTTGGAGCTGTTTTATCCGCTTGTGATCCAACAGATCTTTGCTACGTCAATAATCGGCTTTTTATTTGCTACCGACACACCGGAGTCGCATTTTCTGACGACAATGGCACGACTCAGAATTGGGTCGGGATGAATTTTCAGCCACCACCAACAGTGCCAGCAGGCAGCACGCTTCTCGGTAGATTGAGTATTGCAGCCAATGATGACGCCGACAGGGTTTATGTGCTGGGAGATGTCGACACCAACCCAAGCGCCAATCCTTCGCTTAAGATTCCACATGTCTGGCAAATTGCTAACCCCGCCGATGCTGCCCCCGTAGCCAATCCACTCAATAACGTGCCGTCAGCCGCCAACCTCTGGGATGGCCAACGCGATTATGATCAGGCCATGGTTGTGACCACTCGGAATACAGCGCTGGTACCACCCCCGGTCCGAACGGATCGTGTCTATATTGGCGGTTCAACGGTTGAGCTGAACAATTGGAACGCGTCAATCTGGGCTTTCGACGTAAACGGCAACAACCTGGTGCCCTCGCCGGGAGTTTCTGACCAGCCCGCTGGAACGAATGCCGGGGCGACTCGGGCGGGACTCATCGGTGATTCGGTCCATCCGGACGTTCACGCACTAAAAAAAGCCACTAATGCTGACGGGTCCCGGCAAATCTGGGTGGGCTGCGATGGCGGAGTTTTCGTCTCCCTACGCGATGGGCAAACCAATACGTTCAGCAGCCGCAACGTGGGCCTTGCCTCTATCGAATCCATCTTCAGCGCCAGCCATCCCACATCGAGTCATTTCGCCATACTTGGGTGTCAAGACAATGGTCGCCAGGTACGAGTGGGTAGTACGGTTTGGGAAATGAAAAACAACATGCAGGGTGACGGTGGAGGTGTGACCTTTCATCCTGTCCAGTCCCACTACGTGATGGGACAGTATGCGGAGGCGAGCTGGGATTGTGACCCGTCCGGTCGATACGCAGCTCCCTGCAACCTGATTGATAATGACCCCGAACAAGCGAATAACACCAGTAACTTTTACTCGGGAATCGACACCGTGCGGCGAGCCTCTGGTAACCGAGCGAGAGTGGCGTTGGGAACCAATCGAGTGTGGGTGACCGATAATCTCGGCACCAGCAACCCGAACACATGGCGGGTGTTACCCATTACCGCCGTTGGCACTTTCGTTCAGTGGCGCGATGGCCGGCCTGGCAACCGCAGGCCGAGCACCGCTGCCAACATGGCCTTCGGTGTGCCCCCGGCAGGCTTTGGTCCGGTAGTGACTGTTAAATGGGTGGACGAGCGGACTCTCCTGGCGTTGTTCAATGCGGGTGTTATTCGCTACAGCGAAGACCCGGGAAATCCGGGTCGCTGGACATCAACGGCGTTGATCGGGCCGGGGGTTGCCGCGCCGGCGGCGCCATTGGTCGTCCCGCAGGCGACTTTTTTTACGGATATTGCGCCAGTTCCGGGAACCAACGATTTTTATCTCACCACGACTGGCCAAACCACCAACTGGACTCCGGCCGTTCCGGCATCGCCAACCTCTGCAGCGGTAGCGGCCATCGCGCCAGTCGCCGCTGCAGACGCCTGTTTTTACTATGATAATGCAGCCGGAGGTTGTCGGCTGACCGGTCTGGGCCAGGTCTTGCCAGCCTTGCCCCCCCGGGCGACCAGCCCGATCGACCCGGCGTACTCGGTCACGGTTGACCCGGCCAACCCCAGTACAGTGTATGTCGGCACGTGCATTGGGGTATGGACTTCAACCAAAATCGCGGGCAATGCCCATGGCCCATGGCAGCTGTTCGTGAACGGTCTGCCGGAAGCGGTCGTGCAGGACCTTCACATCTGGCAAGATCCGTCCGGCGCGGGCACGTCGCCGAGGTTGATGAGGGCCACCTTGCAGTCCCGAGGCGTTTGGGAGGTCAACCTCGCTGCAGCTGAGCCCGCCCGAACCTATGTGCGGGTGCACCCGAGGGATGACCGCCGCATGTTCCCGACCCCCATGCAAAATCCGCGTCGTCGTCCCGGGGCCACGGCGGAGCCCTTTTTCGCGAGCCCGGATATCGTTGTACGGCCAGAGGCACCGGTAGGGACAACGCCATCGTTCCGGGGAACCAACATCTGGAACGGCAATCTGCGCTATCAACTCTGGACGTTCCAGACCGCCTTCCGGTGGATTTACCCCAGCGTTATCCCAAATGGTGAGTGGAGTGACCAAATGGGTGATCTTGTTGAGCGCCACCGCCGCTTGAGAGGCATTGCAAACCCGGGCGCAAGACGAATAGATGCTGCCTTGTGGGCTGACGTGATGGCCAACGCACTTGACGAGAACGGGTCGCCGGGTGTTTACAGGGCGCCCTGGCAAAACGCAGCCGTACCGGCGTTACCCGGTTCGGAGATTGACCTGATGGAAACAGTGGTACCCCGGCGAGTGAGGAACTCAGTCTGGCAGGTATACCGCGAGCGAAGCATCGTTGATGTCTTGCTGCACCATCGGGACACCCGGCCGGTGGCTGCAAACGGAGCGTTTGTGGTGCTGTTATGGCGTTCCGGAGCCTCTCAAAACACGTTGCTGGGAACGGATTGTACAAACGTCTTGCCCTTTGTCCGCAGCCTGACCGGCGGAGCGCCGCAGCCAACACCTCCGGGATGGAACGTGGCGCTGGCGGCTGACGGCACGCCATTGAACCGTTTGTCGGTTGACCTGGCTGCTCGAATGCCAAGAGCGGTGTCTATCAACGTGGACTTTTCCGGCGTTTCGACCGGTCATCGGATACTGCTCCTGGCTGTTGTCGGCTCAACAAACGATGTCTTTTCGGCAGTACCAACGGGTCCGGTTACCTCCGTGGAAAATCTGGTGCGCAACTGGCCCCATGCTGCGGCCCGGGTTGTCAGCGTCTGGCCTCGACCCGGCAATCAACTTTTCCCTTAAGCAAGGACGCACCGATGGAACTTGATGCGATATCTCTGATCCTTCTGGCGCTGGCCATCCCGGCGTCGTTTATTGTCTCCGCTGCAGCGGGCCTCGGCGGTTCCCTGATTCTGGTGCCCGCCATGATGATGGCCATCGGTACCAAAGAGGGGATCGCCGTGGCTGCTTTGTTGTTGGCCTGCAACAACGTTGCGAAGGTGGCGGTTTACCGGAAAACCCTGCCCTGGAGGGCCTCCGGCGCCGTCATCATTGCAGTTCTGCTGGGAACCGCACTGGGCGCGACTCTGATGCTCAAACTGCCAGAGCTATGGATTCGGTATGCCGTTGCGCTGGTGATTGTTGTCACCCTCGTGTGGGAGTTTTCGCCCTATCATCGCGCGAAAAAAGCCTGGGGGGTTGGGCTAGCATTCTGTTCTGGCGCTACCTCAGGTATTTCAGGTACTTCGGGGCCGCTGAAGGGCGTCGCACTTCGCAGCCTGCAGCTTGAGCGTTTTTATTTTGTGGGCGCCGCCTCTCTGGTGTCCCTCGTCGGCGACACGACCAAGGCCGTGGTGTTCAGTCAGTCGGGCTTGCTGCAAACAGAGCATCTGGTTCTGGCAGGTATTCTGGTCCCTGTTATGGCAGGTTGTACCTTGCTGGGAAGAACCATCAACAGGAAACTGGGAGAGCGCTGGTATAGCGTTCTGTTCTGGACCGTAATGGGCGGCTATATCTTGCGACTGGTGACATAAATGGCGGACCCAAAAGAGAAGAAGGGAGTGGGAAAACACCATTCTTTGACTGACCAGGCACCTGAAAAGCAACCTGCACGAGACGCAGCCGAAAAGGTGGCCTCCGGACAACCGGCAGAAAAACCTGATTTCGATCAGAAAGATCAAAACATTTCGCCGCGTCGAAAGGCGCCGGGGCCCGGAAAAATCTCTCGTCCGTCATCGGAAAGCCAGCCGGAGCCGGAAGCCGAGGGAGGACCGGGTGAGCAAACATCGGCACCGCCTGAGGCCGTCATCGATGAGGGTTCAAAAGGCCGGAAAGGCAAGAAGCCATGACAGCTATCGTCGATACCAAGCGGTTGAACAGCGGCGACACCGGGGGACAGGCAGGTACAATCCTGGAACCTGCTCTGGCATGCTCCGGTAAACGCATTATCGTAACGGGCAACTGGTTTTGTTCCCGATCCACCGACGGTGGCGACAACTGGGTGTTTGTAGACCCCTATACGGAATTGCCTCCCGCAGGTGCTGGATTCTGTTGCGATCAGCTCATTCACTACTGCTCTTCCAGACGGCTCTGGATCTGGCTTCTGCAGTTTTCCAAGACCACCCAAGGAAACCTGATTCGTGTCGCTGTCAGTTCATCCGGCGCGCCTGGTACATGGACCTGGTGGGATACAACTCCGACGGATATTGACGAACAGTGGTCGGGGACCTGGCTGGATTACCCCGATCTGGCCGAATCAGATAACCACCTCTTGCTGTCGTTCAACGTGTTCAGCACAACCACGGACCGCTGGCAAAGAGCGGTGGTGTTACGACTGTCCCTGGATCAATTGAAGGCGCGTGAAGCGATCTCCCGGGAAGCCTGGTCAACCGAAGAATTCGGATCTCTCCGTTTTTGTCGGGGCATGGGAAGTACGGCGATCTTTGCCAGCTTGAGCTACTTTCAGCCATCTATCGAAGTGTTCCGATGGCCTGACGACGAAGAGGATGTCTCGCAAGTTTCCGTCGCTGTGAGGCATTGGCGCGACGGCCCCTACGCAAAACCTGATGATGCGACAAGTCAATGGATGAATCGCATGGATGATCGCGTTCTCGGAGCGTGGGAGTCAGGCGGTGTTCTTGGTTTCGTCTGGGTGGCCTCGGCGGATGTTCAGCACCCTTTTCCCTTCGTACGCGTGGTGAGAATCCGGAAGAGTTCGAATGAGCTGATTGATGAGCCCGATCTGTGGAATTCGGACCGGGCCTGGGCTTATCCGTCCGTTTGCCCGAACCAACGGGGCGATGTGGGCATAGTAGCGGTGTGCGGTGCCGGGGGCCGCCATCCAACGCTGGGGGTTGGGTGGCTGGATGACAGCGATTCAAATGCTTTGCCAAACTGGCAGATGGCTCTGGGGGATGCCTCTAGCCACCAGCCCCACGCTCGAGCATGGGGAGACTACCTCGATATCCAGCCAGACCCACGCCGTAAAACCTATTGGATGGCGTCCGCCTTTACTCTCCAGGGAGGTGGGGGAAGGGCAAATATTGTTCCGCAGGTTCTGACATTCAAGCCATAAAACCATTGACTGCCTGAACGTTATTTTGTGGGAGGAACAGTTGGACGAACGGCTACTTATAACCCTTGACCGTCTGAGGCGGAGATACGGCCCCATGATGGTTAACAACTACTAAGAGAGGATGCCCGATGAACTCAGCTGTCGTTCGCATATTTTCCATTTTCGCCGTTTTGCTCCCGTTTCTTACAAGCGCCGCCTCGGCTGAGCAGAATCTTTACCAGCAGTTGGCGAAGATGGCCGGGGAGTGTCGGTCAGCAAGGAGTGTAGAATGTACTCAAGCATGCCTGCGCCCTTCGAGGGAGCTCAGGCACGGCAAAACGGTTCCAGAATCCGACATTGAGGCATGTCGGGCAGCCTATGCGAGTTTTGAGTCGACCAAACCCACCCCCGAGCCGGTCTGGGAGCCCGAGTATGCGCCAATGCCAGATGTAGTCGGCATTTTCCGTGGGGCTTTGGTTGACGCCAAAGGACGAGTTGACTGGAAACGTTATTGCCGCTCCTCAGCTCAGATCAATGGCAAGGCACTCCAGATGCGAGGTATCTCCAAAGGCGCGACTGTGAGGGTGTCCGGGGTTCGATACGTCACCAACCCGACACGCAGCTTCGACAGGGCTAAGCTGGCATGCCACGCCGACAGCGTTGAAGTAGTGTCCAACCCCTGATTGGAGGGACGAAAGGGGCGCTTGCTTTTTGTTTCTTGTCAGAAAATGGGCTCACCAGTCGCCTTGACCGCGTAGAAGAGGCAATCGCTCTTTGCAATCACCGGGTTGGTGGTAATCATAAAGGCTTTGATGGCCTGCGCGGGGAAGATTTTCCCCTCTCTGACCTGAAAAACCTGCTCCATGTTCTCGGTCCGGTTATGGCCGATGGCGTTGAGTACGCTGAGGCCTTTTTTTCCAATCCATCCCAGCGGCTCATTTGGCGATACGATCCCGAAATTTCGGTGTTCGATGTCTGGTGACAAAGTGAGGTCAGCCCGGCCGGAGGGTTCAGGAAGATATTCTATGGTTGCTTCCGGAACCAGCTCCACCCGAATCGGATTTCTTAGTACCTCCACGTCCCACTCCGCCTTTTCAAGTGATAACACGTCTGGCCTTGAGGCATACCGCACGAGGCCCTCATACGCCAATTGATGGGCCTGATCATCTTGGGACCCACCACACTCGATGGTTACCGTTGGGACTTCCTGCTCGGAGTATTCCATCAGGGCGCCGAGGCGAAGATCTGTCATTATGAGGCGGTCTGTGAACAGAGAGGTCAGCGCCTGGTGGGCCGCATCATTGGTGATGGTCACCGCGAAGGCCGGCCCTGTGCCTGAGGTGTTGTGTACGTCCAGCAAGCATTCCGGGTTCGCGTCATGAAGTTCTGACAGCATGGCCTTTGCAATCGCGCCTTCCTCTCCCGCGAACGGTTCTTTGAAACAGCGGTTGAGGTCACGTCCCGCAGGAAGCTGTCGCAGTGAGAGGGTGGGCGGGATTTTCGCAGGGTAGACGCCGCCCAGGAGAAACAGCATGTTGACCTCAGGGGTGTGCTGCTCTAGCAGCCAACGGTGAAGCGCAAACAGGCCCGAAGGCTCATTACCGTGAAGCAGCGTCGCCATGGCCCGGGTGCGGGAGCGATCGCGACCAGCAACACGGACAACCGTGGGTTTCTGCAGCTGCTCCAGCCATTCAAGAGGGGAGCGGCCCAGCGTGCGGGGTGAGGGATCATGCAGATAATCGAGTACGTTCGAGTTGCTCACGGTGACAATGTCCATTCATGGATCGGCGTATTTTTCTTCTGGTTGGCCATGTAAAGAGACAGCATAGTTCGGAAGGCTTCATGGGGGCTTACGTTCTTGAACAGGGACTCGGTGATGTGGCGCTGCCAACGCGCGCCCGACATGGCTGTTTCAATGCGGCCTTCGATGATTCCCAGCAGGCGGCGTATTTCCGATTCGTCCACGGCTGTCTGCGCAAGGGCTTCACAGGCCCGGGGCAGAAGCTCCCGGGCAACGGTTAACAGGGGCGTATCCTGCAACTGCACCTGATCCTTGTGAGGCCAGATGATTTCTGCCCCGACGCCATATTTTGCGGCGCGGTAAAAATTGTGTTCGGTGTAATGGAAGGGGAGTATCGACGTCAGATGGCCGATGTCATCCAGCACGGCCAATGCTGCCCCTATTATGAACAGGCCGTTCGCACACATATCAGCGGCGGTCGGGCCTGCAGGCATGGAGCGAATCTCAATGCGCAGATGGCCGCCTTCGGTATGGTCGTAGATGGCCCGGTTCCAGGGCCAGGTGGTTCCCTGGTGCAGTCGCAGTTCGGCCAGTTTTGGCACTTCGCCACGATCAATCATCGCCATCGGATCTTCCTCCGACATCAGGGGAATGATGGGTGGGTAGAGCGATGCCGAGGCAGCAAACAACTCCCAGGCGCTACGAATCCAGCCGGTCCCATAGTAGACCCTTGGCGGATGGCGCCAGGTTTTATGGTTGGGTGATCGGCTGTCGATGGATTGTTTGAACAGGGCAATCCGGGTTTCGTCCCACAGGTGGTGGCCAAACAGACTGGGTGAGTTGCTCGCCAGAGCGAGGACCACCGGCGTGACGAGTTGTACGGCATTGAAATAATCCGCAAAACGATGGGCTGGCACGCGCCAGTGCAACTGGAAAGAGGTGTTGGCGCCTTCCATGTAGACATCGTCGGCCTCCAGGTTAATCACATCGTTACCGCCAATATGGATGCTGAACGGCTCGCCCCGTTGTTCGAGCAATGCTTTGGATAGCGCGTGATAACGAGGTTCGTCCGTCATCACCTGCGCACCCATGTCGGACTGGCGAAGTGTCGGCAAAATGCCGATCGGTACCAACTCTCCATCCAATGGCGCGGCGTGCTCATCGATCCTCCGAATCGCAGTGAGCAGCTCCTGCTCCGTTCTGGCAAACGGTGATCCCTTGAAGGCCTGGGGGCTGAGGTTGTATTCGAGGTTGAAGCGGTTGAGTTCAACCGTAAGCTGGGGGTCCTGGACTCTGGCGGCAATGTCGGTGTTGATGGGTTGCACGCGCAGGTCAGAGTTTACGATGTAGAACTCTACCTCGGCGCCAATGGAACTCTCACCCTCACCAAAGCCGGGCTGGTTCAAAAGACGAGTGAGCGCTTTCAGGTCTGTGCGGACCTTGGCGGCAAAACGTTCAAACTCTTCCGGCGCAAATTCCGTTGTCTTGATCGACAGTCCCACGGCAACGTCTTCTCCAGCGCTGACTTACCTTGATAGTAGTGGAAGATGCGCCGGGTACCAGTCCGGCGCGATCAAATTTGACGCCTGTCTGTAACAGATGCCTCTTATAACTTTAAGTTTTTACGGAAGCAATAAATCATCTAGTTAAGGCATTGTTGTTTTAGAACTCCGACCTTATCTTTGCGTTCTAACAAAGCGCCATCTTTATTCCTCTGGCGTATATCAAGATTCCGAGTTAACTGGGAGCTCTGCCTACTATGCCGAATTCAATTTTTTCTGGTTCCAAAGCCCGTAAGGGCCTGTGGTTTAGTGCGCTGGCGTTGGCGTTCTCGCTGACGGGGCCGGCTTCTGCCCAGGAGCGTGAGCTTCTGAACTCCTCCTACGATATTGCCCGCGAGCTGTTTGCCGAATACAACGTTCTGTTCCAGGACTACTGGAAAGAAAAAACAGGCGAGACAGTCAATATCCAGCAGTCACACGCTGGCTCGTCCAAGCAGGCGCGCGCCATTCTTCAGGGCCTGGGTGCCGATGTGGTGACCTACAACCAGGTAACCGACGTGAATATCCTGGCCGAGCGCGGCAACCTGATTCCCGAGGATTGGGCCTCACGTTTGCCCAACAACAGCTCTCCCTACTATTCCACCATGGCGTTCCTGGTGCGTGAGGGTAACCCCAAGAACATCCAGAACTGGGATGACCTTATCCGCGAAGACGTCGAGCTGATCATGCCTAACCCGAAAACCTCCGGTAACGGCCGCTACACCTACCTGGCGGCGCTGGGCTTCGCCCAGGACAAGTTCGGTGACGACCAGGAGAAGATTGACGCGTTCCTGAGCGATCTGCTGGGTCAGGTAAAGGTCTTCGACTCCGGCGGCCGTGGCGCCACCACCACGTTTGTCGAGCGCGGCCTGGGTGATGTGCTGCTGACCTTTGAGTCCGAAGTAAACAACATCCCGGAGCTGAACCCGGACAAGAACTTCCAGGTTGTGGTTCCGAAAGTGAGTTTCCTGGCCGAGTTTCCGGTGACCTGGATCGACAAGAACATCGAGAAAAAGGGCACAGAGGAACTGGCCCAAGCTTATTTGAAGCATCTTTATTCGGAAGAAGCCCAGCGTATGCTGGCCGGCTTCAACTACCGGGTGCATAACGAAACCGTGAAAGCGGAAGTGGCGGACAAGTTCCCGGAACTGAAGCTGATGCCGATTCAGGACATCGCAGGCAGTTGGGAAAACGCCATGGAGACCCACTTTGCCAGTGGCGGCAAGCTGGACCAGTTGCAGCGTCGCCGCTAAGGGATGCGCACCTGATCCATGGCCACCACTGACGTTTCGGAGCGCCCGTCAAAGCGGCTGAGCGCTCCCGCCACCAAACGCGTTTTGCCGGGGTTCGGACTGAGCCTCGGCATTTCGCTTTTCTTTATCAGCCTGGTGCTGCTTCTGCCCATCAGCGGCCTGTTTATCCGTGCCGCCGGCATGGGGTGGGAGCAGTTCTGGTTTGTCATCACCGATCCCCGGGTGGTTGCGTCCTACAAGGTGACCGTCCTGGCGGCGCTGGCGGCCTCCCTTTTTAACTGCGTGTTCGGCCTGCTGATGGCCTGGGTGCTGGTGCGTTACGAGTTCCCGGGTAAGCGGCTGCTGGATGCGATCATGGATCTGCCATTTGCTCTGCCAACCGCCGTGGCCGGGATCACACTGGCGACCCTGTTTGCCGAAAGCGGTTGGTATGGGCAGTACCTGGCCGAGCTTGGAATTGAAGTCGCCTTTACGCCGGTTGGTATTGTGGTGGCCATGGCGTATACCAGCGTGCCGTTCGTGGTGCGCACGGTTCAGCCGGTACTTGAGGAAATGGCACCGGAAGATGAAGAGGCGGCGATGAGCCTGGGTGCTTCGGACATGACGGTCTTTCGGAAGATCCTGTTTCCCACACTCTGGCCGGCTGTTGTAACCGGCGGTGCGCTTTCGTTTGCCCGAAGCCTGGGGGAATACGGTGCGGTCATCTTCATTGCCGGCAACTCGCCCTACATCAGTGAAGTGATCAGTCTGATGATCTTTGTTCGCCTGGAGGAGTACGATTTTCCGGCGGCCAGTGCCATTGCCGCGGTCGTGATGACGGTATCGCTGTTGTTGCTTCTGGCGATCAACGTCTGGCAAGGGCGCTACCTCAAGCGCCTGCACGGAGGTTAGGGTATGGCTGCGCGTAAACATCGTCGCGTGGGCGATAGCCCGCTGGTTCGTCGCACGCTGATCGGTTTGGCTGTTGCTTTGACCGTTCTGTTGCTGTTCATGCCCCTGGTGCTGATTTTTGTGCAGGCGTTTGCCGAGGGCTGGGCCGGTTACGTCAGCAATATTCTCAACGAGTACACGCTTCACGCCATCGGTCTGACGCTCGTGGTTGCGCTGCTCACCGTGCCGCTGAACATGGTATTCGGCGTTTTCCTTGCGTGGCTGGTGACCCGTTTCCGGTTCCCCGGGCGCAAGCTGCTGACCACACTGATTGATATTCCATTCGCTGTTTCTCCAGTAGTTGCCGGTCTACTTTTCCTTCTGCTTTATGGCAGCAATGGCTGGGTAGGCCAGTGGCTTGGTGAATACGACATTCAACTGATGTTCTCCTGGCCAGGCATCGTGATGGTTACGGTCTTCGTAACCTGCCCGTTTGTGGCAAGGGAACTGATTCCACTGATGCAGCAGCAGGGCCGGGAAGAGGAAGAGGCCGGTGTGGTACTGGGTGCCTCCGGCTGGCAGCTGTTCCGGCGGGTCACCCTTCCAAATATCCGCTGGGCGCTTCTTTACGGCGTTATCCTCACCAATGCCCGGGCCGTGGGCGAGTTTGGCGCAGTATCGGTGGTTTCCGGCAACATCCGGGGCGAAACCAACACGCTGCCGTTGCAGGTAGAGCTGCTTTACCAGGATTACAACACAGTGGGCGCGTTTGCAGCTTCGTCACTGCTTGCAGGTATCGCGCTGATCACTCTTGTCGTGAAGGCCATTGTTGAATGGCGTCAGAGTCGTAACTAAGGGTTTCAAATGAGCATCGAGATACAGGGTATCAACAAGTTTTTCGACAAGTTCCAGGCCCTGCATGATATCAATCTGACCATTCCGGACGGCCAGCTCACGGCGTTGCTAGGCCCCTCTGGCTCGGGCAAGACTACGCTGCTGCGGATCATTGCCGGCCTGGAAACGCCGGAAGAGGGGAGAATACGCTTCAGCGGCAGGGATGTAACCGACCTGCACGTGCGGGACCGGCGCGTGGGGTTTGTGTTCCAGCACTATGCGCTGTTCCGCCACATGACAGTGGCCGAGAACGTGGCCTTTGGCCTTAACGTGCTTCCGCGTAAGGAGCGCCCGGGTAAACCGGAGATCCGCAAGCGGGTGAAAGACCTGCTGGAGATGGTGCAGCTGGAACATCTGGCGGGCCGTTACCCGGCGCAACTCTCCGGTGGCCAGAAGCAGCGCATTGCGTTGGCTCGTGCCATGGCCATGCGGCCAGAGATTCTTTTGCTGGATGAACCCTTCGGCGCGCTTGATGCCAAGGTGCGAAAAGACCTACGCCGCTGGCTGCGAAGTCTGCACGACGAGCTGCACTTCACCAGTGTGTTCGTGACTCACGATCAGGAAGAAGCCCTGGAACTCTCCGATCAGGTGGTGGTGATGAGCAATGGCCGGATTGAGCAGGTTGATACGCCCCTGGAGCTTTACGGTCGTCCGGACAGCCGGTTCGTGTTCGAATTTCTCGGCCAGGTAAATGTGCTTTCCGGCAAGATCCGCGACGGCGTCATGAGCCAGGGCGATGCCTGGATTCGCTTACCTGAAGGCTGCGAAAACGACGACGCCCAGCTCTATCTTCGGCCCCACGAAGTTCGCCTGACCCAGTCCGCCAGTGACCAGGCCCATCTGCCGTTCCGTATCGAGGCCATCAACCTGATCGGTGCCGAAGTGCGGATCGAACTTAAGCCCGATGGTTGGGAGTGTGACGAGTTGTGGGAGGTTGGCATCAGCCATACCGAGTTCAACGCCCGCCAACCCCAGCGCGGTGATCGCTGCTTTGCGGTGCCGGATGTCGGCCACCTGTTCTGTGAGCATTCGCCCGAGCCCAAGACCCTCGAGTGGCGTTAGTGCCCCGATGGCTGGAGCAGGGCGCCGGCCATAATCTATAGTTTCCTGATGAGGGGGCGCCGCCCCCCCCCCCCCCCGGATGACTCGTCCGACATCATCGGCGTATTCCACACCCGGGTGGAAACCATCAGGAGGATGTAATGCCATTACCCGCCCCGTTAACCGGAGACCAGGTCTATCACGCTTGTCCAGAGGAAAAACTGGATTTCCTGACCACCGATGACCTGCAAGACCTGGATCAACCCTACGGTCAGGACCGGGTTCTGCGAGCACTGGAATTCGGCGCGGGTATCCGGGCTGAGGGTTTCAACCTGTTTGTCCTCGGGCCCGCCGGGGCAGGGAAGCATGAACTTGTTGAGCGCTTTCTTTCCCGGCACTCAGCCAGGCAACCGGTTCCTCCGGATTGGTGCCATGTCTATAACTTCCGCTTTTCAGATCGGCCGGGTGCGATCCAGTTGCCAGCGGGGCAGGGACAGCAATTCAAGAAAGACATGAGTGATCTGGCTGAGGAGCTTCGCACGGCCATTCCGGCGGCCTTTGAGAGCGAGGAGTACCAGGCCCGCTTGCAGGAGCTGCAGGAAGAGATGGCCAAGCGCCAGCACCAGGGGCTGTTCGAGATCCAGGAAGAGGCCAACCGCAACAACATTGCCATGATCACCACACCAGCCGGTTTTACCTTTGCCCCCATGCGCAAAGGTGAGGTGATCGATCCCGAGGAATACAAGAAATTCTCCGATGAAGAAAAGCAACTGGTTGAATCCAAGGTTGAGGAACTGCAGAAAAAGCTGCAGCAGACCATCCAGCAGATTCCCAGGATGCGGAAAGAAGTGCGTGAGCGGGTCCATGCCCTGAATGAAGAGATGGTACAGCTGACTCTCGGCGGCCCGATCGGGGAACTGAGGGAAAAGTGGTCACATCTCCCGGAGGTTGTCGATTACCTGGACGCGGTCCGAGAAGACGTGGTGGAGCATGCTGAAGCCTTTCAGGGCAGTGATAACGGGCCACCGGCAGGGCTGCTGGCGCGGTACAAGGTCAATTTGCTGGTGGATAACGCCGAAACCGTCGGCGCGCCGGTTATCTACGAGGATCTGCCCAATCATCAGCACCTGGCCGGGCAGATTGAACATCGGGCCCGTCAGGGCAACCTCTATACCGACTTCACGCTGATTCGCGGTGGTTCCATGCACCGCGCCAACGGCGGCTATCTGATCATCGATGCCCGGCGGGTGCTGACTCAGCCCATGGCCTGGGAAAGCCTGAAGCGGATTCTGTCATCCGGTGAAATCCGCATCGAGTCCCTGGAGCGCCTCTATGGATTGGTAAGTACCGTCAGTCTGCAGCCGGAGCCGATTCCGGTGTCGGTCAAGGTGGTTTTGCTTGGGGACCGGATGCTGTACTACCTGTTGTCCCATTACGATCCGGATTTCCTGGACCTCTTCAAGGTTGAGGCAGATTTTGAGGATGATCTTGATCGTAACGATGACTGCTACGAACTCTATGCCCGGATGATCGCCACCATGGTCCGGGCCCTGAAAATGCGGCCGCTGGAGCGAGGTGCTGTAGCCAGGCTGATTGAGCATGCCAGCCGGCTGGCGGCGGACCAACGCAAACTGACCGCCCACGACCGTGTGCTCCGGGACATACTCAGTGAGGCTGACCATTGGGCCAGCCAGGCGGGTGCCGATACCGTCGAGGCCAGCCATCTGCAGCAGGCTATTGATGAGCGGGAATACCGGGCCAGCCGTGTTCGGGAAAGAAGCCGGGAGCAAATCAGCCGGGGTGTGGTGATAATTGCCACTTCGGGAGAAGAAGTGGCTCAGGTGAATGGCCTATCGGTACTCAGGCTGGGCGCGTCGATGTTCGGCCAGCCCACCCGGATTACCGCCACGGCGCGGCCGGGCAAGGGGCAGGTGGTCGATATCGAGCGGGAGGCCAAGCTGGGTGGCCCCATTCACAGCAAGGCCGTGATGATACTGTCCCGGTTCCTGGCAAGCCGGTATGCCGGTGATGGTGAGCTGTCGCTGTCGGCAAGCCTGGCTTTCGAGCAATCCTACGGTGGTGTTGAGGGCGATTCCGCTTCGGTGGCAGAGACCTGCGTGCTGCTTTCAGCCATTTCCCGGGTGCCAATCAGGCAGTCCTTCGCCGTAACAGGGTCCATGAACCAGCATGGTGAAGTTCAGGCGGTGGGTGGCGTGAATGAGAAGATCGAAGGCTTTTTCGATGTCTGCAGGGAAACTGGTGGGGTTGGGGGCCAGGGCGTTCTGCTGCCGGCAAGCAATGTTGAGCACCTGATGCTCAAGGCCGATGTCAGGCAGGCGATTGCCGAGGACCGATTCCGGATCTATCCGATCTCCCATATCAACGAAGCCATTGAGCTTTTGACCGGCCTGGAGGTCGGGGAGCTGGACAGTAATGGCGAGTTTCCAGCTAACAGCTTCAATCGCCGGGTTGCCGAGCGCCTCAAGAAATTTGCGGAGGCCAGCAAAAAGCGGGATAGCAATGGAGATGCAAACAACGGCGGAGGTAAGGACAGTGACTGACACACCTGGAGCTCGGGCTGTGAGCAGTGATGAAGCCGGCCGTGTGCTTGTACTGCTGGATGGCTCGAGAATGAGCTATGCCGCGTTGAAGGCTGCTGCAGAGATTGCAGGGTCCACCGGTGCTGAAGTGCTTGGCGTGTTTGTTGAGGAACTGAACCTGTTGCGAAGTGCAGGGTATGGGTTTGCTCGAGAGGTGGGGGCTTCGTCCGGCGTCAGCCGCCCCTTTGATCCGGCCGGCGTTGAGCAGCGAATGCAAAGGCTGGCCAGCCAGGCTCGGCACGCTTTGGCTGGCGCTGTAGCGCCATACGGCGGCAAGCACACGCTCAGCATTGCCCGTGGCCATGTAATTGATGAAGTGCTGGCTCTGGCTGGGCCCCGGGATCTTCTGGTGCTTGGCCGAGTTGGTTGGTCCTCGGCGCCGGGGGCGCGCCTGGGCTCAACGGCCAAGGGGCTGGTTCGTCGTTCGCCGGGCAGGGTTCTGCTCTGGTGCGAACATCGTGTTTTGCCGCAGGGCCGGGTAGTGGTTTTTCTGAATGATCACAGGGAGGCCAACAGCCGCGCGGTTCAGGCAGCAGCTGAGGCTATTCGGTATTCCCATCGGCCGGTAACGATGTTGCTGGGGGCGGCACCGGATATTCCGCCCGAGGAGCGGCAACGCATAGTTCTGGAGCTGGGTATTCCAGAGCGGGACCTTCGTGTACGGTCGCTGCCATCAACGGACCCAGTTACCGTAGCCGGTATTTTGCGCGAAGAGAAAGCCGTTCAGCTGGTGCTTAGCCGTGATTGTTCATTGCTTCAGGAACCCGGCGCGGAGCGGTTGCTGGTGGCACTGAACCTTCCGGTGACTGTGACTCCCTGAATCCTCAAGCAATCTTGCGAGCGTCTTCCTTGCGCAGGATTTCCTCGACGTCTTCGGCAGAGAGGGTTTCGTGCTTCAATACGGCCGTGGCGAGGGCTTCCAGCTGGTTTCGGTGCTCGGTCAGGAAGTCCAGGGTAGCCCTCTCCAGCGCCAGCAGTTGGGACTGGATTTCCTCATCAATCATCTCGGCCATCTTTTCACTGAATTCCCTGGGCATGCCCATCTCCCGGCCAAGGAACACATGCTCTTCGCCAATGCTTAAGCCAAGGGGGCCGATTTTTTCACTCATACCCCACTGGCCGACCATTTTGCGTACCAGAGCGGTGGCTTCCTTCAGGTCGTTCTGGGCCCCGGTGCTGACTTCACCATAAATCAGCTTTTCCGAACAGCGGCCACCAAGCATCACCTTGATGCGATCCTTGAGGTAACTCTCGTTGTAGGTGTAGTGGTCTTCCCGAGGCGTTTGTTCGGTCACCCCCATGGCCATGCCGTGAGGGATGATCGTTAATTTGGTGAGTGGGTCGGCGTTGGGCATGTAATAGGCCATGATGGCGTGGCCGCATTCGTGGTAGGCAACCGACTCCCGCTCCTTGGGCGTGAGCTTGGTGTCCCGTTCTTCGCCGAGAATGATTCTGTCCCTTGCCAGCTCAAAGCAATGGGCGTTCACCTCGTGCAGGTTTTCCCGGGCTGCCGTCAGCGCGGCTTCATTCACCAGGTTTTTCAGGTCCGCCCCGGAGAAACCGATAGTGCGCGCGGCCAGTTGATCCAGGTCGACATCATTCGCCAAGGGTACCTTTCGCACGTGAACGGCCAGGATGGCCGCGCGGGCCTCCTTGTGGGGGCGGTCGAGGGTGATCTTACGGTCAAAACGGCCCGGGCGGAGCAGGGCGCTGTCCAGAACGTCCGGCCGGTTGGTGGCAGCAAGTACCAGAACATTTTCGTGAGCCTCGAAACCGTCCATTTCCGTGAGGATCTGATTCAGTGTTTGCTCTCTTTCATCATGGCCACCACCCAGGCCCGCACCACGTGATCGGCCAATGGCATCCAGTTCGTCGATGAAAATCAGCGCCGGCGCGTCTTTCCGGGCTTCCTTGAACATGTCCCGAACGCGTGCGGCGCCAACACCGACGAACATCTCGATGAATTCCGAGGCACTGATGCTGTAGAAGGGCACTTCGGCTTCGCCGGCGATGGCCCGGGCCAGCAGTGTCTTGCCGGTGCCCGGCGGGCCGACCAGAAGCACGCCCTTGGGCATGACAGCACCCAGTGCCCGGTATTTTTCGGGAGATTTCAGGAAATCGATGATCTCGGCAATTTCCCGCTTGGCGGATTCAATGCCGGCCACGTCATCGAGTGTTGCCGTCGAAGTTTCCTTGCGGGCCCGTCTTGCCTTGGACCGGCTGAAATCAAACGGCCCACCACCCTGGGTCATCCGCTTCTGGGCGGCGCCCCAGAACCAGAACATCAGGGCCAGCAGAAGGATCCAGGGCAGGAAGCCGCGGATCATTTCCTGCCACCAGGGTAGGCCGGAGGGGGTGGCCCGGATTACAACTTCGTGCTCTTCCAGCAGGTTGAGCAGGGCGGGGTCTTCCATGGGCGGGCGGATGGTCTGGAACCCCGGGGTGCTGGTCCGTGCGGGGCTGTCAGAGCTGAAGTCTGCAGCACCGCTGTCGGTAAACAGACCGGTGATGGATTCCTCTTTCAGAGTGACTTCCGCCACCTGATTGTTCATCACAGCGGTCTTGAATTCAGAATAGGCCAGGTCCTGAAGCCGGGGTTGTCCGCCGTCCTGAAGCCAGAGCACCATCAGGAAGATGGCGGCACTGAGCCACAGGAACGCAAACTGGTTCGGGATTGCCGGCTGTTGGTTCTGGTCCGGCTTCTGTTGCTGGTTGTCTGGCCCACCCGGTGCTGTCATCTCGGTCTCCGGTCGCCCTCCATGATCTTAGCCACGAAGACGGATTTTCCGTAAGTCTCGAATGACCATTTCATGGTATCCGAGAGCACGCCCATTACCTCATCATAGTCGCCGAAAATCTCGGTGCTCATTCGCCCCGGGTAGACTTCCAGTCCGGTCTGCTCCAGGCGCGCGATCAGGTCTTTGATTGGCTGCTTGTACTCCTCTTTCAGGGGATAGCAGCTCAGCTGTACAGAAAGATACATAAAGCCTCCTTTCAGGTCAGTGACCCTGGTCAATTGCCCGTTAATAGCCCATGGCCGACGAAGTGCTCCTCCTCGGGTCCGCGCCACCGTTGAGAACACCGTCTTCGTCAATCAGGATGCTCTGGATGGCGCCCATGGCTGATCCGCCTACCACCTTATGCCCGCGTTCCTCCAGCAGTCGAATGGTGTCCGGGCTGATGCCCTGTTCGATCCGGATTTCATCCGGCAGCCACTGGTGATGCATGCGAGGTGCGCTCACGGCGGTCTGAACGTTCATGCCATGATCAATCACATTGAGGATCACCTGCAAGGTGGTGGTAATGATCCGGGAGCCCCCGGGGCTGCCGGTAACCAGAACGTTCTTGCCATCCTTTTTTACGATGGTGGGCGACATGGAGCTCAGCATGCGCTTGCCGGGCTCCACCTTGTTGGCTTCGCCGCCGATCAGGCCATAAGCGTTGGGAACACCGGGCTTAGCACTGAAGTCGTCCATTTCGTTGTTAAGCAGGAATCCGGCGCCTTCCACCGTAATGCCGGATCCGTAACTGAAATTGATGGTGTAGGTGTTTGATACCGCGTTGCCCCATTTATCCACCACGGAAAAATGGGTGGTTTCAGGACTTTCCCAGACAGCCGGCTGGCCGGGATTGATGTCGCTGGCTGGTCGTGCCCTGTCCGGATTAATGCCTTTGCGGAGTTCGTCTGCGTAGCCTTTGCTGGTTAACCCCGCCAGTGGCACCTCCACATAATCGGTGTCGCCCAGGTATTTTGAACGGTCGGCGTAGGCCAGTTTCATGGCTTCGGCCATGTGATGAATCGCATCAGCGGAGTTGTGGCCAAACTCGGCCATCGGGAAGCCTTCCAGGATATTCAGGATCTGGACAATGTGGGTGCCACCGGAGGAGGGCGGCGACATGGAGAAAATATCGTACCCGCGATAGTTGCCGTAAACCGGCTCTCGGACTACCGGGCGGTAGTCTTTGAGGTCCTGGTGCGTGATGAGGCCGCCATTTCGTTCCATTTCGCCGGCAATCAGATCGGCCGTTTCGCCTTCGTAAAAGCCTTTCACGCCATTGTCGGCAATGCGCTGGAGTGTTGCCGCCAGTTCTGGCTGTCGAAAACGTTCGCCGGGCTGCCAGGCGCTGCCGTCTTCCTTATAAAAGGTGTCACGGGTGGCGGGCCATCGCTCGAGTCTCTCCCGGGCCTGCTCCAGACCTTCAGTAAAACGCTGGGGCACCACGAAACCCTCTTGGGCAAGCTTGATCGCCGGCGCCAGTGCCTGCTTGATGGTAATGGTGCCGTGGCGCTCCAGCGCCAGTGCCAGGCCGGCAACCGTTCCTGGAACCCCTGCGGCCAGGTGGGTAAAACGACTGCGGTTCTTGACCACCTCGCCGGATTCGTCCTGGAACATGGTTTCTGTGGCGGCAGCTGGCGCTTTTTCCCGATAATCAATGGCTTCCGGATCTGAGCCGTCGCCCCTGGAAATCAGCATGAAACCGCCACCGCCAATGTTGCCGGAACGAGGCTGGGTGACAGCCAGTGCGAAACCGGCGGTAACGGCTGCATCGATTGCATTCCCGCCGTTTTTCAGCACTTCCAGAGCCACCTCGGTGGCCAGTGTGTGACTGGTGGCAACCATGCCCTGGGTTGCGGTAACCGGGTGAAACCGTTCACCTTCGAGAATGGCCTGTCCGAAGGCCGGCGCGGTGGTAATGAAAAAGGCCAGGGCGGCCGCAATCGAAAGGCGGCCTGAGCGCCCCGTGGGGACGTTTTTGATTGTGCGTTGGTACAGGCCTCTGTCCATATCTCCATTCCTCGTTTCTGGCGTTCAGATAGGCTATGATAGCCGGTCATTTTCATAGGTGCGTACCGTTAACCTGCCGTTAATGTCGGCGGTGATTCCCCGACGTACCTGCTTTCCCGGATTTCAGTTAAGGAAAGGCTTTCATGGAGCATACCTATCGTCTTGTGATTTCCTGCCCCGACCGGGTGGGAATTGTCGCCAAGGTGAGTAATTTTCTGTCGACATACAATGGCTGGATTACCGAGGCGAGTCACCATTCCGACACGCAAACCGGCTGGTTTTTCATGCGGCACGAGATCAAGGCCACCTCGATACCGTTTGGTCTTGACCAGTTCCGGGCGGCGTTCGAGCCGATTGCCCGCGAATTCAACATGAACTGGCACATCGCCGATTCGGCCCAGCCGAAGAAAGTGATCCTGATGTGCAGCAAGGAATCCCACTGTGTGGCGGATCTTTTGCACCGCTGGCACAGCAAGGAGATCAACGCCGAGATAGTGGCGGTCATCTCCAACCATGACGACCTGCGCCGGATGGTGGAGTGGCACGAGATTCCGTATCACCACGTACCGGTCAGCAAGGAAAACAAGGCAGATGCCTTCGCCCATATTGATGAGCTGTTCCAGAAATACGAAGCCGATGTGGTGGTGCTTGCCCGATACATGCAGATCCTTCCCGGCGAGCTCTGTGAGAAATACTCCGGCAAGGTGATCAACATCCATCACAGCTTCCTGCCGTCCTTCGCCGGTGCTCGCCCTTATCATCAGGCCTACAGCCGCGGTGTTAAGCTGATTGGTGCCACCTGCCACTACGTGACCGAGGACCTTGACGAGGGCCCGATCATCGAGCAGGACGTTATCCGGATCACCCACAGTGACTCCATCGAGGATATGGTCCGCCTCGGTAAGGATGTCGAGAAGAACGTGCTGGCCAGGGGCCTGCGTTCTCACATCGAGGATCGGGTGATCACCTACGAAAACAAGACAGTGGTGTTTGATTAAGGCTGCCTCACAGTTGCCCCGGAGAGGGTGCGACTGTGGTAGACTTGGCGGCTTGTTGAAGAATAACTATGGGGCCCGGAAACGGCCCTGACACGACTTCCAGATAACGCAAAGGAACCTTTCTCGATGGGTGAGTTAGCCAAAGAGATCCTGCCGGTCAATATTGAAGACGAGTTGAAACAGTCCTACCTCGATTACGCCATGAGCGTGATCGTCGGGCGGGCGCTTCCGGATGTGAGGGATGGCCTCAAGCCGGTTCACCGTCGTGTCCTGTTCGCCATGTCCGAACTGAACAACGACTGGAACAAAGCCTACAAGAAGTCCGCCCGTGTGGTGGGTGATGTTATCGGTAAATACCACCCCCACGGTGACTCTGCGGTATACGACACCATCGTTCGTATGGCCCAGCCATTCTCCCTGCGGTATCCGTTGGTGGATGGCCAGGGTAATTTCGGTTCCATCGACGGCGATAACGCGGCCGCCATGCGTTACACCGAGATCCGCATGGAGAAGATTGCCCACTCCTTGCTTGCGGATCTGGATAAGGAAACCGTCGATTTCGTTGATAACTACGACGGCACCGAGCGGATTCCCGAGGTTCTGCCTACCCGGGTTCCCAACCTGCTGGTGAACGGTTCCTCCGGTATCGCCGTTGGTATGGCCACCAATATTCCGCCGCACAATCTCACGGAAGTCGTGAATGGCTGTCTGGCGCTGATTGATAACCCGGATCTGACCATCGATGAACTGATGGAATACATCCCGGGCCCGGATTTCCCGACCCAGGGCATTATCAATGGTCGTGCCGGCATTGTTGAGGCCTACCGTACGGGCCGTGGCCGTATTTACATCCGCGCCCGTCACGAGATCGAGCACGACAACAAGACCAACCGCGATGCCATCATCATCACCGAGCTGCCGTATCAGCTGAACAAGGCCCGCCTGATCGAGAAGATCGCCGAGCTGGTGAAAGAGAAGCGTCTTGAAGGTATCTCCGAGCTGCGGGATGAGTCGAACAAGGAAGGTATCCGGGTGGTGATCGAGCTGCGTCGGGGTGAGAACCCGGATGTTGTGGTCAACAACCTGTTTGCCCAGACCCAGCTTGAGACCGTGTTCGGCATCAACATGGTTGGCCTGATCAACGGTGAGCCGAAGACCCTGAACCTGAAGCAGTTGCTGGATGCGTTCGTTCGTCACCGTCGTGAAGTGGTGACCCGCCGGACCATTTACGAACTGCGCAAGGCCCGTGAGCGCGGCCATATTCTGGAAGGCCTGACCGTTGCCCTGGCCAACATCGACGAGATTATCGAGCTGATCAAGGCCTCGCCGTCTGCCGCCGAAGCCAAGGAAAAGCTGGTTGCCAAGGGCTGGTCCCCGGGCGATGTGATGGCCATGTTGGAGCGTGCCGGCCAGGACGCCTGCCGTCCGGATGACCTGCCGGAAATCTACGGTCTGCGTGAAGGTCTGTACCATCTGTCTCCGGAACAGGCCCAGGCGATTCTGGATCTGCGTCTGCACCGTCTGACCGGCCTCGAGACCGAGAAGCTGCAGAACGAGTACAAGGAAATTCTTGAGAAGATCGCGGATCTGCTCGATATTCTGGGCGACCCCGAGCGCCTGCTCCAGGTCATCCGGGAAGAGCTGGAAGCGATCGTCAGCGAATTTGGTGACGAGCGTCGTACCGAAATCACCAGCTCCCGTCGCGACCTGACCATCGCCGACCTGATTGATGAAGAAGATCTTGTGGTGACCATTTCCCACAGCGGTTACGCCAAGACCCAGGCCGTTGAAGACTATCAGGCCCAGCGCCGTGGCGGTCGCGGCAAGGCAGCCACCTCCATGAAGGACGAAGATTTCGTCGAGAAGCTGCTGGTGGCCAACTCCCACGATACGATTCTGTGTTTCTCCAACCGTGGCAAGGTTTACTGGCTGCGGGTGTTCGAGATTCCACGCGCCAGCCGGGCATCTCGCGGTCGGCCCATGGTGAATATCCTGCCGCTGGAGGAAGGTGAGCGTATCACCACATTCCTGCCGGTTCGTGATTATCCGGAAGACCAGTTCGTCCTGATGGCCACCTCTGCCGGTGTGGTCAAGAAGACGCCGCTGCCGAACTTCTCGCGTCCGCGCAGTACCGGTCTGATTGCCCTGTCCCTGGACGAAGGCGATACCCTGATCGGCGCGGCCATTACCAAAGGTGATGCCGAGGTCATGCTGTTCTCGACTGCCGGCAAGGCGGTGCGCTTTAACGAGGAAGCCGTTCGCCCGATGAGCCGGACCGCCCGTGGTGTTCGCGGTATCAAGATGCCGGAAGGTCACCATGTGGTGTCGCTGATTATTCCGCAGGAAGGTGGGGTTATCCTGACCGCCTCGGAAAACGGCTACGGCAAGCGGACCGCCATTGACGAGTTCCCGACCTACAGCCGGGGCAGCCAGGGCGTTATTGCGATGCAGTGCTCCGAGCGTAACGGTAACCTGGTAACGGCCCTGCAGCTGTTTGAAGGCGACGAGATGATGCTCATCTCTGACAAGGGCACTCTGGTTCGTACCCGGACAGATGAAGTGTCGGTTCTGAGCCGGAATACTCAGGGCGTACGCCTGATCAAGCTGAGCCAGGAAGACGAGCGCCTGGTGGGCGTTGAGCGGATCGCGGAAACCGACGACGAAGAGCTCGACAGCGAAGGCAATCCGATTGTTGCCGACGAGAGCCCGCAAGAAGGTGACGAAGGCGAGAGTGCCGGCGAAGAATAAGCCGGCACTTGCCACAGACAGATTCAGTAAGACTTGAGAGAAAGCAGCAACATGAGCAGGGCGTATAACTTTTGTGCAGGTCCGGCCACCTTGCCGGAAAGCGTGCTTCGTCAGGCGCGGGATGAAATGCTCGACTGGCGTGGTACCGGCATGTCGGTGATGGAAATGAGCCATCGCAGCGACGAGTTTGTCCAGATTGCCGAGACTGCTGAACAAGATCTGCGTGAACTGGCCGGCGTGTCCGACGACTACGCCGTTCTGTTCATGCAGGGCGGAGCGTCCAGCCAGTTTTCCACCATTCCCCTGAATCTGCTGGGCGAAAAAGGCTCCGCTGACTACGTGAACACCGGCATCTGGTCCAAAAAGGCCATTGCCGAGGCCAGTCGCTATGGCAAAGTGAACGTAGTGGCGAGTTCGGAAGACAGTGGCTTTACCACGATTCCGGACCAGACATCCTGGCAGAGCAGTGCTGACGCGGCGTACCTGCACTACACGCCGAATGAAACCATTGGCGGTCTGGAATTCGATTTTGTTCCGGACAGCCCGGCGGTTCCGTTGGTGGCGGACATGTCTTCCACGATGCTTTCGCGGCCGGTGGATGTGTCGAAATTCGGTCTGATCTATGCCGGCGCCCAGAAGAATATCGGTCCCTCGGGTCTGGTGGTGGTAATTATTCGCAAGGATCTCCTGGGCAGGGCCCGCAAGGAGACACCGACCATGATGAACTACCAGGTGATCGCGGATAACGGTTCCATGTACAACACCCCGGCCACTTACTCATGGTACCTGGCCGGCCTGGTGTTCAAGTGGCTGAAAGAGCAGGGCGGTGTGAAGGCGATGGGTGAGATCAACCTGCGCAAAGCCCGAAAGCTCTATGACTTTATCGATACCAATGAGTTTTACGCCAACCCGATTGACCCGCGCTTCCGGTCCTGGATGAACGTTCCATTCACCCTGGCTGATGACGCCCTGAATGGTGAGTTCCTCAAGGGAGCGAATGCCCGTGGCCTGTTGAACCTGGCCGGACATCGCTCGGTTGGCGGTATGCGTGCGAGCATCTATAACGCGATGCCCGAAGCCGGTGTCGATGCGCTGATTAACTACATGACCGAATTTGCGAAGGAGCGTGGCTGATCATGAGTGACGAGCAGGTTCGGCTCGGAGAGCTGCGGGACGAGATCGATCAGATTGATCAGAAGATCATGGAGCTTATCAGTGCCAGGGCCGCCTGTGCCCAGGAAGTAGCCCATGTGAAGATGACCGCCAATCCGGGACAGGACGTCTTTTTCTACCGACCGGAGCGGGAAGCCCAGGTACTTCGGCGCATCAAGGAGCAGAATCCGGGGCCGCTTTCCGGTGAGGAAATGGCGCGTCTGTTCCGGGAAATCATGTCCGCCTGTCTGGCGCTTGAAAAGCCCATGCACATTGCCTTCCTGGGGCCCATTGGCACCTTTACCCAGGCGGCAGCGCTCAAGCATTTCGGTCACTCGGTGGTCAGCGTGCCACTGCCGGCTATCGACGCGGTGTTCCGGGAGGTTGAATCGGGAGCTGCGCATTACGGTGTGGTACCGGTCGAAAACTCCACCGAGGGAATGATCAACCATACCCTGGATATGTTCATGTCCTCGCCGCTCAAGATCTGCGGTGAGGTTCAACTGCGGATCCACCATCATCTACTGGTGTCTCCGAAGCACGGCGACCAGGAAATCACCCGGATTTATTCCCATCAACAGTCCTTTGCCCAGTGCCGGCAGTGGCTGGATACCCATCGCTACGGTATTGAGCGGGTTACCGTTTCCAGTAATGCGGAAGCCGCCCGGCGTGCCGCCGAGGAGCCGGGAACAGCAGCCATTGCCGGAGATATGGCGGCCGAGCTCTATGGTCTGCAAAAGCTGGCAAACAGCATCGAGGATCGACCGGACAATACCACCCGATTCCTGATTATTGGGCGTGAGGAGGTGCCGGCCAGCGGTCACGACAAGTCGTCCATTCTGGTGTCCATGCGCAACAAGCCGGGGGCGCTGTATCAACTCCTTGAACCGTTCCATCGCCACGGCCTCAGCCTCACCAGGATCGAAACGCGGCCGTCGCCGAGCGGTACCTGGGCCTATGTGTTCTATATCGATTTCGAGGGACACATGGAAGACGAGCAGGTCCGGAAGGTGCTGGCTGAAGTGGATGAAGAGGCGGTTGAGCTCAAGCGTCTGGGCTCCTACCCGATTGGCGTGCTTTGAGTAGTTGCAACAGCCTTTTTGAGCAAAGAATGTCGAGGACAATGTATGGCGATTGATTACCAGAGTCTGGCGGTTCGCGGCGTGCAGGCGCTCTCACCCTACCAGCCTGGCAAGCCGATCGAAGAGCTGGCAAGGGAACTGGGTCTCAACCCGGCGGAAATCATCAAGCTTGCCAGCAATGAGAACCCGCTCGGGCCCAGCGAGAAAGCCCTTGAGGCGGCGCGGCAGGCGTTGTCGGAACTTTGTCTGTACCCCGACGGTAACGGATTCAACCTGAAACAGGCGTTGTCGAAGCGTCTCAACGTTGGAATGGATCAGATTACCCTTGGCAACGGCTCGAACGACGTTCTCGAAGTGATCACCCGCTGTTTCGCGGATGCTGATTCCGAAGTTGTTTTCTCCCAGTACGCATTCGCCGTTTATCCTCTGGTGACCCAGGCTATCGGCGCCAAGGGCGTTTCTGTGCCTGCCCGGGAATGGGGGCACGACCTGGATGCGATGGCCGAGGCGGTCACCGATCGTACTCGCCTCGTGTTTGTCGCTAACCCAAATAACCCCACGGGTACGGTTCACACAGCGGAAGCCATCGAGTCGTTCCTGAAAAAGATTCCCGAGAACGTGCTTGTGGTTCTGGATGAGGCCTACTGCGAATACCTGACGGGTGATCAATACCCGGATGGCGTCGAACTGTTGGACCGCTTCCCGAATCTCATCGTTTGCCGCACGTTTTCCAAGGCCTGGGGGTTGGCCGCACTCAGGGTGGGGTACAGCATCTCTTCACCGGCCATTGCCGACATTCTCAATCGGGTGCGCCAGCCGTTTAACGTGGATACCATTGCCCTGTCCGCAGCCACGGCTGTGCTTGAAGACGAGGAATATCTCCAGCGTTCCCGCGATGTGAATACAGCCGGTCTGCGTCAGTTGCAGGACGCATTCGACCGGATGGGACTCAGCTACATACCGTCGGCCGGGAATTTCGTGGCCGTGGAAGTGGGAGAGCAAGCCATGGGCGTGTACCAGTCGCTGCTGGCTCATGGTGTGATTGTCAGGCCCATCGCTGGCTATGGCATGCCCCGGCATCTGCGGGTGTCTGTCGGCCTTCCGGAAGAGAACGAGCGCTTTATCGAGGCGCTGGCCCAGGCCCTGACCGCATCGGGGCTAAGCGACTGATATGGTGTCTTCCGAGCCTTTGTTCAAGCGGGTCGCGGTGATTGGTCTGGGGCTGATTGGTGGCTCCCTGGCCAGTGCTATCCGTCGCAACGGGCTGGCCGACACGGTCGTTGGCGCGGACCAGCGTCATGAGGAACTGCAGCTTGGCAAAGAGCTGGGCGTGATCGATCAGGCGGCCACGGCGGTGTCTGATGCCGTGCGGGGTGCCGATCTGGTTGTGCTGGCTGTACCAGTCAGGGCAACCCGGGCGGTTCTTGAGCAGATTCGTCCCGCATTGGAACCGGAAGCCATACTGACCGACGTGGGTAGCACGAAGTCCAGCTTCGTGAATGATGTTGAGGCTGTGTTCGGCAGTCTTACGCCCCGGGTCATTCCCGGCCATCCGATTGCTGGCTCCGAGAAAAGTGGCATTCGGGCGGCGAACCCCGAGTTGTTTGCCAACCACAAGGTGATTCTTACGCCGCCTGAAGAGGTCAGTCAGCCGCATCTTGCCCGGCTCAGGGCCTTATGGGAGGGCTGCGGGGCCACGGTGCTGACCATGTCGGTGGCGTATCACGACGAGGTGCTGGCAGCCACCAGCCACCTGCCGCACCTTATCGCTTTCTCCCTGGTGGATACCCTGGCGGGAGAAGACGAAAATATGGATATCTTCCGGTACGCCGCTGGAGGCTTCAGGGACTTTACCCGGATTGCCGCCAGTGATCCGGTGATGTGGCACGATATCTTTCTGTCGAACCGCGATGCGGTTCTTCGCGTGATTGACCACTTTACCCACGACCTCGAACAACTGCGCACTGCCATTGCCAATCAGGACAGCGCCACGTTGTTGCGGGTTTTCAGTCGCGCCAAGGCGGCGCGTGAACATTTTTCGAAGATGCTCTCAGGACAGGCTTACGTGACAAACAACAGTGAAAAGCAGGTGACGTTCCGTCTTCAGCCCGGTGGCGCGATTACCGGTGATATCCGCGTTCCGGGCGACAAGTCGATGTCGCACCGTTCGATCATGCTGGGCGCCCTCGCGGATGGCGTAACCGAAGTGAAAGGATTTCTGGAAGGCGAGGACAGCCTGGCCACGCTTCAGGCGTTCCGTGACATGGGCGTGACCATCGAAGGCCCGGACGACGGTTTCGTGCGGATTCACGGCGTTGGCATGCACGGCCTCCAGGCCCCAAGGGGCCCGCTGTATCTGGGTAACTCGGGAACCGCCATGCGACTGTTTGCGGGGTTGCTGGCAGCCCAGCCCTTTGATTCCGAGTTGACCGGGGATGCGAGCCTCTCTGGTCGCCCGATGGGGCGGGTTGCCGATCCGCTCAGGGCCATGGGTGCGGTGATCGATACTGCAGAGGGTGGTCGCCCGCCGCTGAAAATCCGTGGCGGTCAGACGTTGCAGGGAATCCACTACGAAATGCCAGTAGCCAGTGCCCAGGTGAAGTCATGCCTCCTGCTGGCCGGTCTTTATGCCGAGGGCAGTACATCGGTCACCGAGCCTGCTCCCACGCGCGATCACACCGAGCGCATGCTGGCGGGCTTTGGCTACCACGTTCACCGGGACGGTGCGACGGCCAGCGTCAGTGGTGGCGGTAAACTGACGGCAACCAACATTGATGTGCCTGCCGATATTTCTTCATCGGCGTTTTTCCTGGTAGCGGCGAGCATCGCTCCGGGCTCCGATCTGGTCCTGCGGCATGTTGGCATGAATCCGACCCGGGTCGGTGTGATCAACATCCTGAATCAGATGGGTGCCAACATCGAGATTCTGGACGAGCGCGAAATCGGTGGCGAGCCGGTTGCTGACCTGCGGGTCCGCTCAGCGGAGCTGCAGGGAATCGATATTCCGGAAGATCAGGTGCCCCTGGCCATTGACGAATTCCCGGTGCTGTTCATTGCCGCCACCTGCGCCAAAGGGCGCACGGTTCTGCGGGGCGCGGAGGAGCTTCGGGTCAAGGAAAGCGACCGCATTCAGGTAATGGCCGATGGCCTGGCTGCCCTGGGTGTGGAAACCACCGTAACCCCGGATGGCATCATCATTGATGGCGGGCAGACCATCGGTGGCGGTACCGTGAACAGCCACGGAGACCACCGTATTGCCATGTCTTTCGCAGTGGCATCGCTGCGCGCCGCGGGAGAGATCACAGTCACTGATTGTGCGAATGTGGCTACCTCTTTCCCGGGATTTGTGGAACTTGCGCAGGGAACGGGGATCAATATCTCAGCCGAGGGGGCTGAATAATGGTTGAAAGCAGTGCGCCGGTGATCACTGTTGATGGTCCTGGAGGTTCGGGTAAAGGCACGATCACCCAGATGCTGGCCCGAAAGCTTGGCTGGCACTTGCTTGACAGTGGTGCCTTGTACCGGCTGACGGCCCTGGCGGCGGTACGTCAGGGTGTGTCTCTGGATGACGAGGCTGGCCTGGTAGAGGTCGCCGCTGGACTCGATGTGTCGTTTGAGCCCACGCCTGCAGGCGAGCCGGTCAAGGTTATTCTGGCAGGGCAGGATGTGACCGCAGATATACGTACAGAATCGGCTGGCGATAATGCCTCGAAGGTGGCCGTGATTCAGTCGGTCCGGGACGCTCTTTTGCAGCGCCAGCGCGACTTCCGGCAGACGCCGGGCCTGGTGGCCGATGGTCGCGACATGGGGACGGTGGTGTTTCCGGATGCCCCGGTAAAAATCTTCCTGACGGCAAGCGCCGAGGAGAGGGCCCAGCGGCGCTATAGCCAGTTGAAGGACGCGGGTGTCGATGTTAATATTGACGCCCTTTTAGAGGAGATACGGGTTCGTGATGAACGGGATATGAACCGTTCCGCAGCCCCTCTCAAGCCCGCAGATGATGCGCAAGTCATTGATTCTACGGGGTTGAGTATAGAAGAGGTGTTGGACAGGTGTATGGCCGCAGCTGGTCAGGCCTGACTACACCTTTTTGTCGTTGAAATGCCGGATGTAGCGCTATCTGCCAGCCACAGGCTTAGTCCGGAACTTGTTAACAGACCGTGTTGCTGGTGGCACGGAGTACACTTGCGTTGATCATATAGGACTCATAATGAGCGAGAGCTTTGCGGATCTTTTTGAAGAAAGCCTGAAAGAAATTGACATGCAGCCAGGTTCCATCGTCCAGGGAACCGTTGTAGACGTCGATAACGACTGGGTCACCGTTAACGCCGGACTGAAGTCTGAAGGCGTTATCCCCGCCTCCCAGTTCCTTAACGAAAAAGGCGAGTTGGAAATTGCTATCGGCGACGTTGTCGATGTAGCTCTCGACGCTGTGGAAGACGGCTTCGGTGAGACCCGTCTGTCCCGTGAAAAGGCCAAGCGTGCAGAAGCCTGGAAGGTACTCGAAAAGTCCTTCGAAGCTGAGGAAGTGGTTAAAGGTATTATCAACGGTAAGGTCAAGGGTGGTTTCACCGTCGATCTGGCCGGTATTCGTGCCTTCCTGCCTGGCTCGCTGGTAGACGTTCGTCCGGTTCGCGATACCGCGCACCTGGAGAACAAAGAACTCGAATTCAAGGTTATCAAGCTCGACCAGAAGCGTAACAACGTGGTTGTTTCCCGCCGCGCCGTTCTGGAAGCTGAGAACAGTGCCGAGCGTGAAGCTTTGCTGGAAACCCTGACCGAGGGTATGGAAATCAAGGGTATCGTCAAGAACCTGACCGACTACGGCGCGTTCGTAGACCTGGGTGGTGTTGACGGCCTGCTGCACATTACCGATATGGCCTGGAAGCGCATCAAGCATCCGAGCGAAATCGTGAATGTTGGCGACGAGATCAGCGTCAAGGTCCTGAAGTTCGACCGTGAGCGTAACCGTGTTTCCCTCGGCCTCAAGCAGCTGGGCGAAGATCCCTGGGTTGATATCAAGGGTCGTTACCCGGAAGGTTCCAAGGTCAAGGCACGCGTTACCAACCTGACCGACTACGGCTGCTTTGCTGAGCTGGAAGAGGGTGTTGAAGGTCTGGTTCACGTTTCCGAAATGGATTGGACCAACAAGAACATCCATCCGTCCAAGGTTGTCCAGGTGGGCGACGAAGTGGACGTGATGATTCTGGACATCGACGAAGAGCGTCGTCGTATCTCCCTGGGTATCAAGCAGTGTGTATCCAACCCGTGGGAAGATTTCTCCAGCAACTTCAACAAGGGCGATCGCATCTCCGGTAAGATCAAGTCAATCACTGACTTCGGTATCTTTATCGGTCTGGATGGCGGCATCGACGGTCTGGTTCATCTGTCTGATATCAGCTGGAACGAGACTGGCGAAGAAGCGGTTCGTGAATACAAGAAGGGTGACGAAGTTGAAACCGTTATCCTGTCTGTTGATCCGGAGCGTGAGCGTATTTCCCTGGGTATCAAGCAGCTCGAGAGCGATCCGTTCGCCGAGTTCGTACAGCTGAACGACAAGGGCTCCATTGTTAAGGGCACCGTGTCTGCTGTAGATGCCAAGGCGGCTACCATCGCCCTGAACGACGAAGTTGAAGCGGTACTGAAAGCCTCTGAAATCAGCCGTGACCGTGTTGAAGATGCACGCAATGCGCTGAAGGAAGGCGAAGAAGTTGAAGCGAAGATCATCAGCATCGATCGCAAAAACCGCATCATCAACCTGTCTGTGAAGTCCAAAGACGTTGAGGACGACAAGCAGGCTCTGGAAAACGTGCGGACCAAGACTGCCGAAACTTCTTCTGGTGCGACCACCATCGGTGATCTCATCAAGGAGCAGATGCAGCAGCAAAACGCCAACAAGGACTAATCGTCCGGTTGGTATGAAAAAAACGGGCTCTAAGAGCCCGTTTTTTTTGTGTTTTTTTCTGGTTTGGCTAAACTAGGTAGTCATGGGAATCCGGTAACCGACGGCCGAATAAAAACGAAAGAGGGAAACGCCTCATGACGAAGTCCGAACTGGTCGAGCTGATTGCTTCGAAGCAGACACAGCTCTCCGTTAAAGATGTCGAACTGGCTGTAAAAACCATCATTGAGCACATGTCCCAGTCGCTTGCCGATGGTCAGAGAATAGAAATCCGGGGATTTGGCAGTTTTTCCCTTCACCACCGGGCCGCGCGTACCGGGCGCAATCCGAAAACCGGTGAGGCTGTCCAGCTGCCAGCCAAGTACGTACCGCACTTCAAACCCGGTAAGGAATTGAGAGAGCAGGTCAACGACAGCTTGAAGAAAGGCTTTTAAAAGCTGCTCAGGGAACGCGTATAATTTGGGCCCTCAGGCCCCTTGGGAGTGCTATCGCTATGGCAGGATTGCAGAAGATCCTCATTATTCTGTTGGTTTTGGTCCTGGTTCTGCTGGCACTGGTATTCTCGCTCAACAATCAAATGGCAGTCTCCCTCAACTTCCTGCTGTTTGAGACCCAACCCCATGGCGTTGCCGTCTGGATTATCATGGCATTTGTTGTCGGTGCCCTCGTAGGCGTGCTGATGACCATGCTGGCCACCGTTCGAACCTCGGTGTCCCGGCGAACCCTTCAGAAACGACTTGATCGCGCCGAGCAGGCATTGGAGAAATCCAGGGCCCAGAACGACCGGACTCTTTAATGGATATCGTACTTCAGTGGCTGCTGCTCACTGTTGCAGTCGCCGTTGGCTGGCTAGTGGGCCGGCTGGGAAGCAATGACAACCGATCCGGCAAAACGATTTCCGACGAGGAATCGGTTAAGGACCGTCTCCAGTTTCTGTTCACCAACTATTCCGACCAGGCCGTTGAAAACTTCGTTCAGTCCCTTGCGGTAAACAAGGACACCGTCAGTCTGCACCTGTCTATCGGAAGCCATTTCCGTAACAAGGGCGAAACGGACCGGGCGATCTTGATTCACCAGAATCTTTTGGCCAGGCCCGAACTACCTCCGCGTTTCTCGCCACAGGTCACCCTTGAGCTCGCCCGGGATTACCTGAATGCCGGTCTGCTTGACCGTGCTGAGGCACTGCTGCATCAATTGATGGGTGACAAGGAGTATGGGCGGCATTCCTCGCAACAGCTTATTGATCTCTACCAGCAGGAGAAGGAGTGGGCTAAAGCAGCCGAGGTCGCGCGAGCGCTTACCCGGGGCGATGCCGACCCGGCCATGTTCAAGGTGCTGGCCTATTTAACCTGTGAGCTGTCCGAAGAGTCCCTGAAGCAGGACGACCGGTGGGCTGCGCAGAAGCTGGCCAGGGAAGCGCTCGATTACGATCGCTCCTGTGTTCGGGCCAACCTTATTCTGATGAAGCTTCTGGTTCGTCAGGGCAGTTACCGAGAGGCCAGCAACCAGTGCCTCAAAGTGTTCGAGCAGAACGCCGAGTTCGGGCCGGAAGCCATCGACCGCTTGATGAAGCTTGAGCACGAGCATGGTGATATCGGGCGGCTGGCGAAAAAACTGCGCAAGCTTTACGAAAGCTATCCGAGCACCAGCCTCCTTCTGGCCCTTGTCGAGTCCGTCGAACGTGCCTCGGGGCGTCCTGCAGCTATCGATTTGCTCAGGCAGGAACTGGAAACACGGCCGAGTGTGCGTGGCCTGCTCAGACTGGTGGAAATGGCCGGCTACGAAAAGGGCATGACCACCGATGAGGGCAGGCTGGTGAGCCGCATCGGTCACCTGATACTTGCCAACCGACCTGTCTATCGCTGTGTCAGTTGTGGTTTCTCAGGTCGTCAACTGCACTGGCTGTGCCCCAGCTGCAAGCAGTGGGAAACCGTCCGCCCGATCCAGGGTGTTGAAGCCGAATAAACCTTTACTGAATCTCTGCAGGAAAAGTGAACGTGCAAACCGCTAACGATCCAAAGATCATCGTCGCCCTCGATTTTCCGTCCCAGAATCCGGCCCTTGAGCTGGTCGACAAACTGGACCCCGCCAAATGTCGACTGAAAGTGGGCAAAGAGCTGTTCACCCGTTCAGGCCCGCAACTGGTCGAGGGTCTGCAGAAGCGAGGATTCGACGTATTCCTGGACCTGAAATTCCACGATATTCCCAACACCACGTCAGCTGCCGTCGCGGCTGCGGCCGACCTGGGTGTCTGGATGGTGAACGTTCATGCGTCCGGCGGCGAAAAAATGATGACCGCCTGTCGGGAACGCCTTGAAGCCTTCGGTACTGGTCGCCCGCTGTTGATTGCTGTGACCGTCCTCACCAGTATGAACGCCGACGACCTGGCAGGCATCGGCATCACCGATTCCCCGGAAGCCCAGGTGTCCCGCCTGGCAACCCTCACCAAAAACTGCGGTCTCGACGGCGTCGTCTGTTCCGCACAAGAAGCACCCAAGCTCAAAGCCGAGCAGGGCGCTGACTTCAAATTGATCACACCTGGTATCCGTCCCCTGACGGCCGATAAAGGCGACCAACAGCGCATCATGACCCCCACGGATGCCCTCAAAGCCGGTTCCGACTACCTGGTAATCGGTCGTCCCATTACCCAGGCAAATGACCCGCTGGCTGCCTTGGAGGCTATTCATTCAGAGGTGATCGAGCTCTGACTCGTTCTATTTTTTGAATCCTGCCCCAGCCTTCGAAATTGGGGGGCTGGTGCTGTGGGTGCGCCCTCCCAAAAACCGCTACGAGCACGTCCATGTGCGCTTGGCTGTGGCCATCCATGGCCACAGACATTTTTGGGAGGGCACCCCCACAGCACCGTTCCGGTCGTCGCAGTTATAGTCCGCCTTTTGCACCGCACTCTATTAGGCAGAGTTCCTTGAGTCGTATTGTGTCGTTAGCTGCAGATTTTCTTTTTACTCGGTATATCTGTTTAGTCTGAACGGGCCGGCCAGCAGGTCTTTCCAAAACTGTAGAGGGCCAGGGATGGCCCGATTCAAGCGCACACGGACGTGCTTGTAGCGTGTTTTGGAAAGACCTGCTGGCTGGCCCGCCCCCAAAACACGAAGGCTAGGGCAGGACTTGCTATCAACAATCGAAGTCAAAACCGAAAAGTGGGGCAATAAAAAACCCGCTAACTCAAAGAATTAGCGGGTTTTCAGAATAGTGGCTCCCCGAGCTGGGCTCGAACCAGCGACAAACGGATTAACAGTCCGTTGCTCTACCAACTGAGCTATCGGGGAACGTCGTCGTGTGACGAGGCGCGTATATTAAGTTGGCTATACCGCCCCGTCAACCCCTGGCCAGAACTTTTTAGCCGAGCGCTTTCTGCAGGCGCTCAATGGCCTTTTCCAGATTGTCCATGCTGGTGGCGAAGCTCAGTCGCATGTGGCCCGGGCAGCCGAAGGCTGAGCCAGGAACCAGTGCCACGCCGGCGTCGGTCAGCAGTTTCTCGGCAAACTCAACGTCGGTGCTGACGCTGGAGTCGGCATCGATGGCGCCCTGGAAGCTGGGGAACACATAGAAGGTTCCGTCGCCATTCAGGCACTCAACGCCCGGGAGCTTGTTCAGGGCCTCTACCAGCCAGTCGTGGCGTTCCTTGAATGCCTTGACCATCTCGCCCACGCAGGCCTGATCACCGTCCAGCGCAGCCTGTGCCGCTGCCTGGGAGATGGAGGCGGGGTTGGAGGTGCTCTGTGACTGGATCTTCTTCATGGCGCCGATGATTTTCGCCGGGCCAGCGGCGTAGCCGATACGCCATCCCGTCATGGAGTAGGCTTTGGAAACGCCGTTCAGCACGAACGTGCGGTCATACAGCTCAGGCGTGGCGTTCAGGATGTTGCAGAACGGCTTGCCGGTCCAGAGGATCGGCTCGTACATGTCGTCCGTGGCGATCATGATGTTCGGGTGTTTCTTCAGCACCTCGCCGATGGCCTGCAGCTCTTCCAGGGTGTATGCCATGCCGCTCGGGTTGGAGGGGCTGTTGATCACGAACAGGCGGGTACGCTCGGTGATGGCGTTTTCCAGCTGTTCCGGAGTGATCTTGAAGCGTGTCTCGGCGCCGGTTTCGATGATGACCGGTTTGCCCTCGGCAACCAGTACCATGTCCGGGTAGGAAACCCAGTAGGGGGCCGGGATGATGGCTTCGTCACCGGGGTTCAATGTGGCAAGTGCGAGGTTGAAAAAGCTCTGTTTGCCACCACTGCTTACCAGTATCTGGTTGGCTTCGTAATCCAGGCCGTTGTCCCGTTTGAACTTCGCAATAATCGCTTTTTTCAGGGCGGGCGTACCATCCACGGCGGTGTACTTGGTCTGGCCGTTGTTGATGGCTTCAATGGCTGCCTGTTTGATGTGATCAGGTGTGTCGAAGTCCGGCTCGCCGGCACCCAGGCCGATAATGTCCTGGCCTGCTGCGCGGAGTTCCGCGGCCTTGTTGGTGACTGCGAGGGTGGGAGAGGGCTTGATAGCCTGTACTCGGCTGGAAAGTTGAAGGTCCAAACTTGCGCTCCTTAAAGCTGCGTCTGATAGGGCTGCGACCGCCGGGTGCCAGAGCTGCTGGCTGATTTCTGCCCAGCCGTCGATCGCACTGATGGTATCATGAAGCCAGTGTATCGCTAAATTTCTCTAATGGTAGGGACCATAACGCCCCTGCCTCGGTTTTACCGGAGGTTTTCGCCAGTTATGGCCAGTAATCAGGCAAACGTTTCCGCCAGGGAAGGTGTGTTCAAAGTAGATTCACCGTTCCAGCCAGCCGGCGATCAACCCAAGGCGATCGAGGGGCTGGTGGATGGCATTCACTCCGGTCTCGCACACCAGACCCTGCTGGGGGTAACCGGCTCCGGTAAAACGTTCACTATCGCCAATGTGGTTCAGGAGGTTCAACGGCCAACGATCATCATGGCCCACAACAAGACGCTGGCAGCCCAACTTTACGGTGAGTTCAAGGAATTCTTTCCGGACAACGCCGTGGAGTATTTCGTCTCCTACTACGACTACTACCAGCCCGAGGCCTACGTGCCCTCGTCGGACACGTTTATCGAAAAAGACGCGTCCATCAACGAGCACATCGAACAGATGCGTCTGTCTGCCACCAAGGCGTTGTTGGAAAGACCGGACGCCATCATCGTGGCAACGGTTTCTTCCATCTACGGTCTGGGTGACCCCCAATCCTACCTGAAGATGATGCTGCATCTGGATCGGGGCGATCAGATTGACCAGCGGTTTATTTTGCGGCGCCTGGCCGAGCTTCAGTACACACGGAATGACGTTGAGTTCCACCGGGCCAATTACCGTGTTCGAGGCGATGTGATCGATGTGTTTCCGGCGGAATCCGAGAAAGAGGCGATCCGCATAGAGCTGTTCGATGATGAGGTGGAGAATCTCAGCTATTTCGACCCTCTGACTGGCGAGGTTCTTCGCCGTGTGCCCCGGGTAACTATCTATCCGAAATCGCATTATGTGACGCCCCGACAGACGGTGTTGGATGCGGTTGAGCATATCAAGGTGGAGCTGGATGAGCGGCTGCAGCAGTTGCGGGACAACAACCGCCTGGTGGAAGCCCAGCGACTGGAAGAAAGAACCCGGTACGATATCGAAATGATGCTGGAATTGGGCTACTGCAACGGCATCGAGAACTACTCGCGCTATCTATCCGGTCGCCGGCCCGGTGAGGCACCGCCGACACTGTTTGATTACCTGCCGCCCAACGCTTTGCTGGTGGTGGACGAGTCCCACGTAACCATTCCCCAGATCGGCGCCATGTACAAAGGTGACCGTTCCCGCAAGGAAACGCTGGTGGAGTATGGATTCCGCCTGCCATCGGCGCTGGATAACCGGCCCATGAAATTTGAAGAGTGGGAGCGGATTGCGCCGCAGATGATTTTCGTATCGGCTACGCCGGCGAACTACGAGGCCGAGCACGCCGGGCAGGTAGTGGAGCAGGTGGTTCGACCCACCGGCCTGCTAGATCCGGAAATCGAGGTGCGCCCGGCCTCTACCCAGGTGGACGACCTGCTTTCCGAGATTAATGCCCGGGTGAAAGTTAAGGAACGGGTTCTGGTGACAACGCTGACCAAGCGCATGGCGGAGGATCTGACCGACTTCCTGATGGAGCAGGATATCAAGGTTCGCTACCTGCATTCGGACATCGATACCGTGGAAAGGGTGGAAATCATCCGGGATTTGCGGCGAGGTGAATTCGATGTGCTGGTTGGGATCAACCTGTTGCGGGAAGGTCTGGACATGCCCGAGGTGTCTTTGGTGGCCATCCTCGACGCTGACAAGGAAGGGTTCCTGCGGTCGGAACGTTCATTGATACAGACCATTGGCCGTGCCGCGCGGAATGTTCACGGTAAAGCCATTCTCTACGGCGACCGAATCACGGGTTCCATGCAAAGAGCCATTGATGAAACCGAGCGCCGGCGGGCGAAACAGCAGGCCCACAATGACGAATTCGGCATCACGCCCCAGGGCCTGAACAAGAAGATTGCGGACATCATGGAAGGTGCAGGTGGCGGTGGTCGAGGCCGTCGCAAGGCCGAGCGCCCGGGACAGAAAGCGGCGGAAGAGGCAGAGCAATACAGGGCGAAAACCGGAAACCGGTCGCCGGAGGAAGTTCTCAAAGAAGTATCGCGGCTGGAGGACGAAATGTACAAAGCCGCGTCCGAGCTGGATTTCGAGACGGCGGCCCGTCTTCGGGACGAGATTGCCGAGCTGAAGGAGGCGGCCCTTCGGACCGCATGATCAGGCCGGCCGCTTTGGCCCCACGATGACTGCGGCCTGCAAGGGCTGGTTCCTGCCATAGCGGGAGATCTGGCTGAACACCCTTCGGTCGACCGGCAGGTATTGTTTGTCGACCACTGTTTCGCCCGCCTCGGCGTCGATTTCCGGATCGTGCAGGTACACAAACTGGTCATCAATCGCGCACACCGTCACCCAGTGGGGAACGCGGCTGCGGTTCAACTGCCAGGTGCTGATCAGGATGACCGGAACTCGCCCTTCGTGGAGGGCTTCCTCCATGGCTTCGAGGGTCAGGGGATCATGGTGCAGCTGGATGTCGGTCTGGCCGATGTCATGAAGAAACCCCTCATGGACCAGTTCCAGAACGCGTTTCTTGTCCTCGCTTCTGACGGTGTCCTTGAACAGCGCACCTTCCATACTGATCCACGCGCTGGCTTCAAAGCCCCGGTTCCAGGCAGCCAGTGCCAATCCATGAGGGCCGCAGCCACCATGGCCGGCCAGCATGAATATGGTGGTCGCCTCCCGCCAGAGTCTGAGCTCCTCCAGGGTTGTGAGCGGTTGCTGCTCATCCAGGGCGGCCATGGCCATGATCAGTGCGGCGGGGCCACAGGAAAAATCCGTGGTCTGTGGGTAGTAGGGGACAGCCGGAAATTCCCTTGAAGGCTCATAGAACAGAATCCGGCGCTCAAAGCGCAGGGCGTCGCCATGGTCCTCATAGTAATCCCGATAGGTGCCAAACTGGCGGTAGCCCAGCCGATTGTAGAGAGCGATCGCGCCCTTGTTATCTTCACGGACTTCCAGGCGCATGATGATACGGCCAGCGTCCACCGCTTCGGATTCCGCCTCACGCACCAGTTTCTCACCCACACCCCGGCCCCGAACAGTCGGTGACACCGCGATGGAATAGATCCGCGCCAGCCGGGTAGCAGCGCTCATCAGAACCAGGCAATAGCCCACCAGTTCGCCATCGGCTTCGGCGATTATCAAGCGGTCCCTCGGCATCTCCAGGAAACGGCGAAAGCTGCGCCTGGAAAGTCGGTCCTCTGTGAAACACCGGTTTTCAAGCTCAACCAGGGCGTTGAGATCCTTGCTGGTGGCTTGTCGTAGCTGGAAATCAGGCATTGAGATGCGGCCTTGAGAAGAGCTTGGAGGGCATGCTGGTGGGCTTCCCGTATTCGGCTATTATGGGTGAGAGCAAGGGTAACGCAAAGACTGTAAGGATGCGTAAAAGCACGCATTATTCGTCGATTGTGCACCGATCATCACCGGCGTATCGTTGCGTCAAATATCACAGGCAAGACCTTTCAGGGAGGAATGCCTTTAATGTCCCGTTTGCTTATCGTAGTGGACCGCGCCAAAGACTGGGCGCCTTATTACCCCAGTGAAGATGTACTGACGTTTGATCAGTATCTCCAGTTCTCGGCACCGCCGTCCAGCCGGGTAAGAGTCATTAACCTGTGCCAGAGCGCCCGGTACCTGAGCAAGGGGTATTATTGCTCATTGCTGGCGGAAGCCCGTGGCCACCACGTGGTGCCTTCGGTAATGACGCTTAATGACCTGGGTAGGAAAGGGTTGTTTTCTCTCGAGCTGGAAGAGCTTGATGAGAGCGTTATCAACTGGCTGGAGGCGTCGGGTTCGGCAATTGATCCCGCCAGTGATGAGCGCGCAGCTACTCATGAAGTCCGGATCCGGACGTACTTTGGCCAGGCTGAGCATCCGGATCTCAAACCGGTTGCCAGGGCCCTGTTCGAGCGTTTTCCGTGCCCGATTCTCGAGGTTGTCTTCAAGCGCCGCAAGCAGTGGCAGATCGAGTCCATGAAACCGGCGGCCCCGGCGGACCTCGGCGAACAGGAGCAGGACGTATTTGCCGCCGCCCTGGATCGTTTCAGCAGCATGGTGTGGCGTAAGCCCCGAACCCGTCGACGTTACCGCTACGACCTGGCGGTTCTGGTCAATCCCGATGAGGAAATGCCGCCGAGCGACAAGGTTGCCCTGAAGCGATTCGAAAAGGCCGGTCGCAAGCTGGGTATCAATGTTGAGCAGATCACCCGCAGGGATTACATGCGCCTTCCGGAATACGATGGTCTGTTCATCCGGGAAACCACCGCCATTGACCACCATACCTACCGTTTTGCCCGCAAGGCAGCGGCGGAGGGTATGGTAGTTATTGATGATCCTGTATCGATCCTGAAGTGCACCAACAAAGTGTTTCTTGCGGATCTTCTGAAAAACAACAAGGTTCCCACACCCAAGACGCTGATCCTGTCCAAAGACCAGAAGAACGCGGTTGAACAAGTCATCAGCGAGCTGGGCTTTCCCGTGGTCATCAAGATTCCGGATGGCGCATTTTCCCGGGGCGTTACCAAGGCGGAGGATGAGAAGACCTTGCGAGCCGGTCTAAAGGACCTGTTCAAGCAGTCGGCCCTGGTGCTGGCCCAGGAATATCTGTACACCGATTACGACTGGCGCATTGGTGTGCTAGGTGGTCGGGCTATCTACGCCTGCAAATACATGATGGTGAAAGGCCACTGGCAGATCTACCAACACGGTGAATCCGAGAGTGAAAGCGGTGGCTTCGAGACCATGCCCACTTACGAGGTGCCGAGAAATGTGATTCAGGCGGCCCTGAATGCCACCAAGCTGATTGGTAACGGGCTGTACGGTGTGGATATTAAACAATCCGGAAACCGGGTTGCCGTGATTGAAGTCAACGACAATCCGAGCATTGATGCCGGTGTCGAGGATCGCTTCCTCGGGGGCGAACTCTATACCCTGATCATGCAGGAGTTTCTCTCCAGGATGGAGGAGAACCGGCGGAGGTAAAGGGTTTGGCCGGCGTCTTCAGGGGCCGGCCACCCAAACCCGGACACTGCCAAACCAGGGGTAATCCCGAAGCTGATCCCTGATGTTTGCGGAGGAGAACAGGGTTTTTTCCTCGTACTCGTCGAGAAACAGTTCCAGGTGCACCTTGTTCTTCAGGTAGTGCAGCCGCAGGCGACTGTGGTGTGGAAGTTCACCAATATGCCGGGCCAGTACAGCCCGGATGTCTTCTCGGGAAGGCAGGCGCTCAGAGGTCAGCGGCTGGTCTTCGTCGTTTTCAGCGTCGATGTGGAAATTGATGTCCCGAATGTTGTCCAGGGCGTCTCGCATGCCCGAGACTACCTGCATACCGATCTGATGTCCCTCTGAAACGCTGATTTCCGGGCGGACCACCAGGTGAATATCCAGCAGGATGTCATGGCCCATGCGACGGCTACGAAGTTCGTGGACGTTGCGCACGCCGTCTGTGTCGCGGGCAATGCTCTTGAGCATCTCTGTGTCTTCGTGAGAAAGACCGGTATCCACAAGCTCTTTTACGCTGTCCCAGGTGAACTTCCAGCCAATGTGGATAATGATTCCGGCAATCACCACTGCGGCAAACACATCGAGCCAGATCACGCCCAGCATGGCACCTGCGGTCGAAACCAGAACGACGATTGAGGAAAACGCATCGGTTCTGCTGTGCCAGGCGTTGGCAATAATCAGATCCGAGCGAATTTTCAGGCCTACGTGGCGAGTGTATCGGAAGATCCACTCCTTCCCGGCCACAGACACGGCCGCCGCTACCAGTACCGGCCATCCGGGAACGGTATCCACGTTGCCTTCGATCAGACGAAGCGTGTTTTCCCAGGCCAGGGCAGCGCCTACCGCGATCAGAATACTACCAAGGACCAGGGTGCCGAAGGTCTCGATTCGCTGGTGACCGTAGGGGTGATCTTCATCCGGTTCCTGGCGGGAAACTTTCATGACACCGAGGACAACCAGATCCGAGGCAACGTCGGTAAAGGAGTGAATGCCATCGACCAGCAGTGCCTGGGAATGAAAAAGAGCACCTGCAATGACTTTAATGACACCGAGTACGGCATCGAGAATCATTCCAATAATGGTGACCCTTGAAGCCGCCCTCATTTCGCCCGCAAGACTGTCCCGGTTCTGTTGAGCGGAGGAAATCGGCTCTTGCATTGCAGAACTCCTGATCCGAAAACAGGTGCCAGTATAACGTTATTCTTGGAGTGTGTGGCAGTACCGGCCCGAAAGCCGAATTTCAAGTGATTTATGCACATCATTGCAGAACGGTGACCGGGTAACATTTTGTTTAGTATTTGTCGACAGGCAAGAAAAAAATTTATAACCTATTGAAAATAAAGTTAAATTTAACTGGTCAAAAAATGATCAATCTGTAGGCTGGCGCAGTTATCAAGGGATGGGAACCGTTGCCCCTCGATTTTCAACAGGGTTATCCACAGATTCCGTGGAAAAGGTCATGAGACTGCCATGATACAGTCATTTAGAGCTGATTTTTCTCTATCCCGGGAAGCTGTGGAAAACTTCCGGTATACTCCGCCCACTTGGATCAGGGGAGTTTTTTCAGATGTACGGCGTTTTCCGCAACCTGCTTTTCCGTCTTCCGGCTGAGCAGGCTCACAATATTGCATTGAATGGTCTGGATCTTGCGCAACGAATGGGCGTTTTGAACGTTTTTTCGCGAAAAATAGATTCATTGCCAGTGAATGTTATGGGGCTGGATTTTCCGAACCCTGTCGGGCTCGCCGCAGGTCTTGATAAGAACGCCGATCATCTTGATGCACTGGGAGCCCTGGGCTTCGGATTCATTGAAGTGGGAACAGTCACGCCACTGGCGCAGCCCGGAAATCCCAAACCGAGAATGTTTCGACTGCCGGAACATCAGGCCATCATTAATCGCATGGGTTTCAATAACGAAGGGTTGGACCACTTGCTGGCGCGCGTGGACAATCGCCGGTACCGCGGGGTGTTGGGAATCAATGTTGGCAAAAACAAGGATACGCCCAACGATCAATCTGAATCGGACTACCGAAAGGGGATTTCGGCTGTCTACACCCGCGCCGATTACATTACGGTGAATGTGTCCTCGCCCAATACGCCAGGGCTACGGGATCTGCAGTTTGGGGACTCTCTGAAAGGGCTTCTGGAAGCCATCAAGGACGAGCAACTGAAGTGTGAAAAAGAACATGGGCGTTATGTGCCTGTAGCCGTAAAGATTGCTCCGGACATGGACGATGACGGTATCCGTTTTGTGGCATCTGCGCTGCGAGAGACGGGGCTGGACGGCGTGATTGCCACCAATACAACGGTCAGTCGTGATGCGGTGGCGGGTCATCCTTATGCCAATGAGGCCGGGGGGCTGAGCGGAGTGCCGGTTCGGGAAGCGTCTCTGAGGGTCATAAAGGGACTTTACGCGGAGTTGGGGGAGTCGTTGCCGATTATTGGCGTGGGCGGCATTACCGACGGCGAGAGCGCAGCAGAGAAAGTCCGGGCCGGAGCCAAACTTGTACAAATTTACACAGGGTTTATTTACCGTGGGCCTCAGCTGATAAAAGAAGCCGTTGAGGCGATCAGGCAGGTACAGTGATTGTCGGTGTCCCAGAACGAAGGTGGGCCCGCTTAGCGGGCCCGAGCGGGGAATGAACCCCGTAGCGCTTCTTCGCATGGTATGGGGCGGGAGGCCCCATTTGGGTTACTCTGGATACTGCGTCAAGTTGTGTAGAAAAAGATCAGATTAAGATTCGGGGTTAGTTCAGCCGTCAAGCCGTCGTAACGTTAGCCAGTTTGTGGATGCCGGATACGCCGGTCATGCCCTCCCATTGATCTGTGCGGCCTTCTCGCCACCCGTTCAGCCATTCCTGGCGAACTTCCGCCTGTTCAATCGGGCAGCTGTCTTTGGATTTACCGGACACGCCAGCGAGATAACCCCGCTTGTATGCACGAGCGTACATGTCTCTTTTCTGTCTTTTCATGCCGTTCCTCACTGATGGATTAACAGAACAAGCGTGTACACACCTGCAGTGGCTGCGACAACTGTTACCCGCTCCGGGATAACCCACTATTGTCAGCTCAAGCCAGAGCAGTCAGGATCCTGTTAACGGAAGGTTTGTTACCTTCCGGAACGACGCGTCAATTACAAGGTAAGTCGAACCTTGCGCGGATGTACACTAATTATTTCATCTATGTGACGCTTTTTTTATAGTTATGTGAACTAAAAAATCACCACCAATTTCGGAACAGCCAGTATTCCGGAAACTTACCAGTCGCCGCTGATACACCAGGAGTTGAACTTGTCCAAATCTGTATTTTTCGTAACCTGCCCGAAGGGGGTGGAATACCTTCTGGCGGACGAGCTCAGCACTTTTGGCCTGGACACCGTGCGCAACGCGCCGGCGGGAGTCTGGGTAGAAGGTTCTCTGGAAGGTGGCTACCGCGCGTGCCTCTGGTCGCGCCTGGCCAACCGGGTGATCCTCCATGTCGACGAAGTGAATGCCAACAGTGGCGACGAGCTTTATGACGGTGTTGTGCACATGGACTGGCAGCAGCATATCCCGGTGAATGGAAGCTTCCGGGTCACTTTTCTCGGTCAGAACGAGGCAATCCGGAATACGCAATACGGAGCACAGCGGGTAAAAGACGGCATTGTTGACCGGTTCCAGGCCAATGGAGGCCCGAGGCCTTCCGTGGATGCCAAGAATCCCGATGTCATTATCTCCGCTCGACTGAATCGGGGGCGCCTGTCACTGGGAGTCGACCTAAGCGGCCATAGCCTCCATATGCGCGGCTACCGGACAGATAAAGGCATAGCACCACTTAAAGAAAACCTGGCGGCGGCATTACTGATGCGTGCGGGCTGGCCAGAGATTGCCTCGACCGGCGGCGATTTTCTGGACCCGATGTGTGGGTCCGGCACGCTTGTTATTGAAGCCGCGATGATGGCGCTGGATATGGCGCCCGGGCGCAAACAGGAGCGGTTTGGTTTCGAGAAATGGCCGGGCCATCAGCCGGAGCTCTGGTTGTCCTTGCGCCAGGAAGCAGAACGTCGCGCCCATGAGGGTAAACAGAAACGAATCCCCAGGCTGGCGGGCTTTGACCAGGACAGTCGGGTCATTGCGACGGCCTGGAAGAATATCCAGCGGGCCGGGCTTGAGAGTATTGTCCACGTTGAAGCTCGATCGGTTGACGCCCTGGAACCGGAGGGCGGCTGGTCCAAACATGGGTTGGTGTTGACCAATCCCCCATACGGTGAGCGCTTGAGTGAGCGCAGGGAACTGGGCGCCCTGTACCAGGCGCTGGGCGCTGCAGTGAAACGCAGCGTACCCGGCTGGCGGCTTGGTGTGTTTACCGGTGCCCCGGAATACGGCAAGTCCATCGGTTTGCGAAGCTACAAGCAATACCGGCTTTTCAACGGCAAACTGCCCGCTCAGTTGCTGTTGTTCGAAATCAATGACGCCAGCGCCATGACCCCGCGGGGCCCCGATATCCCCGGTGAGATTACTCCTCGTATTGCTAACGAGGAACGTGCGGCCATGCTTCGTAACCGGCTCAAGAAAAATATGAAGACCATCGGCCAGTGGGCGAGAAAGCAGGGCATTGGTTGCTATCGTCTTTACGATGCCGACATGCCGGAGTTCGCTCTGGCAATCGATATCTATGAGGGCCGGATACACGTGCAGGAGTACGCGGCCCCGAAATCGGTGGACGAACGTTCCGCCCGTGAACGTCTGGCCGAAGCTCTTGCAGTGATTCCCGAAGCGCTCGGCGTGGACCGGGAAGACATGGTGTGCAAGCAGCGCCAGCGCCAGACGGGCACCAGCCAGTATGAAAAGCAGGCTGCCAGTGGCGAGTTTTTCAAGGTTCACGAACATGGCTGTGTGCTGAAGGTGAACCTGAAGGATTACCTGGACACCGGTCTGTTTCTGGATCATCGGCCGGTGCGGCACTGGATTCAGCAACACGCCGCAAACCAGCGGTTTCTGAATCTGTTCTGCTATACCGGGGCGGCCACGGTGCATGCCGTGGTAGGAGGCGCCAGCCGCTCTCTCAGCCTTGATATGTCAAAAACCTATGTCGGATGGGCCGAGGAGAATCTGGCCCTGAACGGTGCGGATCCCCGGAAACATCGGGTAGAGCAGGCGGATTGCCTGGCCTGGCTTGCGGACCGAAAAACGGCGGACCAACGGTTTGATCTGATCTTCATGGATCCGCCCACATTTTCGAACTCCGCCCGAATGGCGGGCGTTCTGGATATCCAGAAGGATCATCCCACGCTGGTGAGGCAGGCCATGGCGAGGCTGAGCTCTGATGGATTGCTGATCTTTTCCAATAATTTCCGGCGATTCAAGCTCGACGAGGCACTGGAAAGCGAGTTCGAGGTTTCCGAAGTTACCCGGGATACCCTGGACAGGGATTTCCAGCGCAATGCCCGGATCCACCGGTGCTGGCACATCCGCCACAAGGCATAAAGGAAATTGAATAGAACGGTAGGTCGGATTAGCGAAGCGTAATCCGACCTGTATTCTAGAACTCGTAGCGCAGGCCGCCGGAGAACTGGAAGGTATTCACATCCGTGGCGGTGTCTTCGAAGAGCTTTCCTCCTTCGAACACCAGGAAGGTGTCGTCCATTACTTCGAAGTCGAGGCCAGCAATCCAGCTGACGCTGAAGCCGCTGTCTGGAAATTCGCCTTCGAGGTCCAGAAAGGGGTTGTTGCGGTCATTCGCCGGGTCGCTAATCTCCCCCTCGCCATGGATATAGGAAAAGCCAAACTGTCCGTAGAGGTTGGCGTAGTCGGTAATCGGATAGTGCAGGCCGATATACCAGCTTGCGTAGTAGTCAACGCTCAATGTGAGGTCACTATTCGGGACTTCGGCGTCTTTAAAGCCGCCGCCGGCCCGCAACTCGGCGTGGAACAGGTCGGTTATATGACCACCCATCACCAGTGTTCCGCCAGTGCCCCAGGCCGTCTCCTTGGTGTTTTCACCGATGGTGCGGTGGTTGTAAGTGGTTGCCAGCAGACCGATGTAGTGTTTGTCTGCTCGAGGAGTATCCTGGGCCAGAACAGCCTGGGAGGCGAGAAACAGGGCGGGGACAAGTGGGCAGATAAGGGGCGTTCGCACAACCTTGTTCATTGTTATCGGGCTTCCTGACGTGGGCGAATACGGGCTGATTCTGCCTTGTGTAACCGTTTGTTACGTCGACCCGTGTCACACTTCCCTGTGTCTGTTCTGCACCGTTAAAGGTCTTCGTCGAACAGGCCTTCTTCCCGAGCCATTAGCAGCAGGGCATATACGCCATTTTCGGGCAGTTGAGGTTCCAGGCTTTCCTCGAACAGCAACTGGCGACGACGATCTTCCAGGGTTTCGCTGTCGAGGCCGGTAATAAGCTCACTGATGGGTGCGATCTCAAACGGGGCTTCCTGTCCCACCGCCGTGAAGATCAGGTCCACCAGAATCTCGTCCGGATCAAGGCCGTCCACGAATACGGTCTGGTCTGGCAGGTCCTGGTGCAGTTCCCGGGCCAGTTCGATGAGGGGCACGCCCTGTTCTTCCAGGTAGAGCAGGTCGATATCACCGAGGTCACCGTCTTCGGGGAGCCAGTCATCGGAAGGGGCGATCACCACGGTTTTCATCCGGCCGTCTTCCAGCGACCAGGCCATGGCGGTTGGGAAAAGCGCGTCGTCGGTCTGGCAGTATTCAATGTCGAGAAATCTCGGTGCAGGCACGTTGGGCTCCCGGTGCTGGTTAATTTGTGACCCGGTTATAGGGAATGTCCGTTGACCAGTATGAGGCTTTACGGCTTCATGCCATACTGATGGCGCAATTATCTTTTAATCAGGGACATCATGGAACACGCTGAATTTAACAAAGATTTATTGAAGTTTCTGAACACCTCTCCCACACCCTGGCACGCAGTTGACACCATGAAGCAACGGCTCAGTGCGGCCGGGTTCCAGGAACTGGATGAGCGGGAAGACTGGTCACTGGCCAAAAACCAGGGCTATTTCGTTATCCGTAACGGCTCTTCGATCGTTGCCTTCCGCACCGGCAGCAAAGACGTTGCCACCTCGGGGATCCGTATGGTGGGTGCCCATACCGATAGCCCCTGCCTGAAGGTCAAGCCCATACCTGAGCTTCGCCGCAAGGGTTTTTTCCAGCTGGGGGTCGAGGTCTACGGCGGTGTTCTGCTCAACCCCTGGTTTGATCGGGACCTTTCTCTGGCCGGTCGGGTTACGGTGTTGGACGAGGACGGCAAGGTGCGGGATACGCTGGTGGATTTTCGCAAACCCATCGCGTTTATCCCCAGTCTGGCCATCCACCTCGACCGCGAAGCCAACAGCAATCGGACGGTTAATCCCCAGACCGATCTGCCACCGGTTGTGATGCAGGTTCCGGAAAGTGACACGACCAGCTTTGTCGATTTGCTGTCACAACAGGTCAGAACAGAATCCGAACTGAGTGTTCGCAAGGTTCTGGGCTACGAGCTGAGCTTTTACGATGCCCGTGAGGCGTCGTTTGTCGGTTTGCGCGATGATTTCATCGCATCCGCTCGGCTGGACAACCTGCTGAGTTGTTACATCGGCCTTCAGTCTTTGCTGAAAGCTTCCGGTGATGAGGCCGCTCTGTTGGTCTGCAATGATCACGAAGAGGTTGGCAGTATGTCGGCCGAAGGCGCCCAGGGGCCGTTCCTCACGGCGGTGCTGGATCGTTGGGCCGGCTCCGGCAAGGCTCGGGCCATTGCCCGTTCGATGATGGTGTCGGCGGATAATGCCCACGGCATTCACCCCAATTACATGGATAAACACGACGAAAATCACGGTCCGATTCTCAATCAGGGGCCGGTGATCAAGGTTAACCACAACCAGCGTTACGCCACCAACAGTCGCTCGGCGGCCGTATACCGCCACATCAGTGACGAGCTGGGTTTGCCACACCAGACGTTTGTGGTTCGAAGTGACATGGGCTGTGGCAGTACCATCGGGCCGCTCACGGCGGGTAATCTGGGAGTGACCACGCTGGACATTGGTGTACCGCAGTTCGGTATGCACTCTATTCGGGAACTGATCGGAACCGAGGATGGCTTCACGCTGTTCCGCGTGCTGACCGAATTCATGCAGCGCGAACAGATTTTCTAGGGCGGGAAACGAAAAATGCCGCTGATTCATCAGAAGCAGCGGCATTTCGAAATAAGTGGCTCCCCGAGCTGGGCTCGAACCAGCGACAAACGGATTAACAGTCCGTTGCTCTACCAACTGAGCTATCGGGGAACAGCATCAAGTGGCGCGCATATTAAGCGCTTTGATTTACGGGGTCAACCCCCTGATATGAAAGGCTAAAAATTGTACGAAAGCAGGACTCTTCACTATCGTCCGCCACCGTGGCTACGCAACGGTCACGTCCAGTCGGTCTGGCCCACGCTGTTTCGCAAAGTACCCATGGTGGATCCCGAGCCGGAAGTGATTGCGACGCCGGATGACGACGAACTGCACCTGGACTGGTACCGGCAGGGCAGCGACCGTCTGGCGATTGTGTCCCACGGGTTGGAGGGGCATAGCCGGCGTCCCTACGTGCTCGGTTTAACCCGAGCCTTGCTGCGTGAGGGATGGGATGTTCTGGCGTGGAACTTCCGCTCCTGCGGCGGCGTTATGAATCGGCAACCCAGGTTCTATCATAGCGGCGCCACTGAGGATCTCGGCCTGGTGGTCAATCACGGTTTGTCGGGTAACTACAACACCCTGTTCCTTTCCGGGTTTAGCATGGGGGGCAATCTGACGCTGCTTTATCTGGGCGAACAGGGTGAGGGAGTCGATAGCCGGATCTGCGGCGCCGTTGCCTACTCGGTTCCCTGCGACCTGGCCGGCAGTGCCGATATGCTGGCACTGCCCAGCCGAAAGATCTACATGCAGCGCTTTCTTCGGGATCTGAAGGTGAAAATGCAGGAGAAGGCAGAAAAGTTCCCGGACCTGATCGATGTTTCCGGGTTTGACGCGATCCGCAGTTTTCATGAGTTTGATGATCGCTACACGGCACCACTGCACGGTTTCCGCAATGCCCGGGATTACTGGGCGCAGTGCTCGGCGCTGGGGCGCATGCGAGATGTGCGGGTGCCGGCGCTGATGGTCAATGCCGCCGATGATCCGTTCCTGTCGCCGCAGTGCTTTCCGGAGTCCCGGCGGCAGCTCGGTGCCCATGTGCGCCTTGAGGCGCCTCGCTGGGGCGGTCATGTGGGGTTTGTCGAGCACGCCAGGGACGGGTTCTACTGGTCAGAGCGCCGGGCCCTGGCGTTTCTCCGGGGATTGCACTGAGTCGGAGTTACTGAAGGATCGGTTTGATGACCGGCCAGACGTTGTCCAGCAGTTTGGCCTGGGCTTCCTCGGTAGGATGAATACCGTCGTCCTGCATCAGTCCGTCCTGGTTGTAGATGCCGTCCAGAAAGAAGGGAACCAGAGCGGTGTCGTAACGGTCTGACAGCTTCGGGTAGATTTCGGCGAACATTTCTGTGTACCGCTGTCCGTAGTTGGGAGGTATCTGCATGCCCACCAGCACGGCACGCGCCCCCGAACCCTGGACCTTTTCGATCATGGAGGCGAGATTGGATTCGATAACATTGGGCGGAAAGCCGCGAAGGCCGTCGTTGCCTCCCAATTCGATGATCACAACTTCGGGCTCGTTCTCCTCAAGCAGTTCGGGCAGACGACGAGCGCCGCCATCGGTGGTCTCTCCGCTGATGCTGGCATTGACCACTTCCCATTCCGTTAGTCCCTTGTCTTCCAGGCGCTCACGTAACAACTGCACCCAGGCAGTTTCGGAGGGAACGCCATAGGCGGCACTGAGGCTGTCTCCGATAATCAGAAGCGTGTTCTGGCTAGCCGCCACGGGCAGCGCCAACAGGGTAGCCACAAGAAAAAGAATTGATCTGACGTACACCAATGCCGTATGCATAGACAACCAATACACCTTTAAGTCGTTTTCAGGACCCAGGATCGGGAGACTCCGTGAACCAGATGACCAATATTAACCCGGATAGCCAGAGCCCAATGTTACGGGTAAATAACCTGACTCACCGCGTCAGTGTTGAAACCGATACGCTGACGATCTTGCAAGGGGTCACTCTTGAAATCAATCGGGGAGAGTCCGTAGCCATTGTCGGGCGCTCCGGGTCTGGAAAAACCACACTCCTGGGCCTGTTAGCCGGCCTCGATACGCCGACTGAGGGCACGGTTGAGCTGGACGGGTCGGTGATCAGCAAGCTCAGCGAAGACGAGCGGGCAAAGCTTCGGGCCCACCGGGTTGGGTTCGTGTTTCAGTCCTTCCAGCTTTTACCTGCGCTCACCGCGCTCGAGAACGTTATGTTGCCCCTGGAGCTTGCGGGTATGAGCGCTCCGGAAAAAAGAGCACGTGAACTACTGGAACGGGTGGGCCTGGGCGAACGTCTGACCCACACTCCAAGACAGCTGTCGGGCGGTGAGCAGCAGCGGGTAGCGATTGCGCGGGCGTTCGCTTCTGAGCCGCTCATTCTGTTTGCTGATGAGCCGACCGGCAACCTGGACAACCGCACCGGCCAGGCAGTTTCCGATCTGCTCATGGCACTCAACCGGGAGCAGGGCACAACGCTGGTAATGGTTACCCACGACGAACACCTGGCGGCGCGCTGCAATCGGCAGTTCCACATTGAAGCCGGCGTTCTTACCGAACCGAGCGCTGCTCAGGAGATGGCACACTGATGGCGGCTGCAAACAAGCTCATGTCGGTCCGCCGGGACTGGCGGGAAAGGGATGTTCGTGTCGTTCTCGCCGCCCTGATCATTGCCGTTGCCACGGTTGCTACCATCGCCCTGTTTGCCAGCCAGCTGCAACGCACCTTGGTTTCCTCAGCCAGTTCGTTCCTGGCGGCGGATCGGCAGCTGGAAGCGGAAAATGGTCGACCCATTCCCGATTCATGGCTCGAGGAAGCGACTGATCAGGGGCTGGCAACCGGTCGAATGGTGGAATTCTCCACCATGGTTTTGGGCGCTGATAATTTCCAGCTGGTGTCGGTGAAAGCCGTCAGCAACGAATATCCGCTTCGGGGGGATATCGAAATACAGCGGGACCCCACGGGGCCCAGGGAGCTGGTTAGTCAGGGGCCCGGGCCAGGAGAGGTCTGGATCAACCCGCGCCTGCTCAGACTGCTGGATCTGGAAATCGGAGAGTCCCTGGAAGTCGGGAATCTGAACCTGACCGTCTCAGGTCTCCTCATTCGCGAGCCCGATGGTGGTTTCCGGCTCTCCGCGCTGGCGCCACGGGTAATGATGCATGTGGATGATGTCTCAGCCACCGGGGTGATTCAGGAGGGCAGCCGGGTTGAGTATGTTTACCTGTTTGCCGGTGACGAAGCCTCTCTGGAGTCGTACTATCAATGGCTGCAACCCCGTATGGAGCCGAGCCATGAATGGGAGGGCGTGCGCGATGGTGAAACCTTCTCCCGCTCCCTTGAGCGTGCCGAGCGATTCCTGCTGCTCGGCGGCAGCCTTGCGGTTCTGCTTGCCGCTGTGGCGGTTGCTGTTGCAAGCCGGCAATACGCCCTGTCTCAACGCGACACCGTCGCATTACTGAAGACCCTCGGTCTGAGCGGCGCTGGTATTGGCGGCTTGTATCTCAGGCGTCTGGCACTCTGGGGCGTTACCGGCATCGTCGGTGGCCTGCTGGTGGCCATGCCGCTTTACTGGTTGCTGACTCGCATGCTGAGCGAGGTACTGGAGCGCCCGGTGGACTTCCAGCTTGACCCTTCCGCCCTGGTGCCCGCGCTTCTGACGGCCCTTGTCTCTCTGTTTGCCTTCGCCTATCCGCCGGTGCGTCGGCTTCGGAATGTGCCGGCCATGCGCGTACTGCGAAGCCAACCCGGTGAAACAGGTCGTGAGGCCTTGCCGGATATCTTGATCGCCATTGTGGCGGTGTTCGGACTGGTCTGGATGTACGCCGGCGAACTGGCCCTCGTGGTTTCCCTGCTCGGTGGCCTTGCCCTGCTGCTTGGCGCCCTTGGGCTGGTTGGTTGGCTGCTGGTGGCCACACTGCGCAAGGTCCGTGGCGGCGGTAATGCCTGGCGTCTGGCATTGGTGGGCCTCTACCGGCATCGCAGGGCCAGTCTGTCCCAGATTGCCGTGTTTGCGATGACGCTGATGCTTGCCGCCACGCTGATACTGGTGCGCACTTCATTACTGTCGGACTGGCAGGCCCAGTTGCCCGATGACGCGCCCAATCACTTTCTGATCAATATCGCGCCTGAAGCGGTTGAGGACGTTGATGCGTTCTGGCAAGAGCGTGGCCAGCCCCTGGATAAACTCTACCCCATGGTTCGCGGTCGTCTGACCGAGCTCAATGGACAGCCGGTAAAGGAAACGGTCAGTAAGGATGAGAATGTAAACGCGCTTAACCGTGAACTGAACCTCACCTGGATGTCGGCTTTGCCGGAAGACAACGAGGTAGTGGAGGGTACCTGGTTCGGTGAGAACCAGAAAGACGGCGTCTCGGTGGAAGCCGAACTGGCTGCACAACTCGGCCTGTCATTGGGCGACAAGCTGACCTTTACCATCGGTTCCGAGAAGGTAACGGAAGCTGTCACCAGTATCCGCACGGTTCAGTGGGACAGCATGAAGCCCAATTTCTACATGGCCTTCCCGCCGGAGGGCGGTCTGACAGACATGCCTGCAACCTGGATAACCAGCTTTTATCTTCCGAAGGACAACAAGAATGCATTGAACGAGTTTTCGCGCCAGTTCCCGACCGTATCGGTACTGGAAATTGACCACGTGATCGAGCGCATCCAGGAGATTGTCCGCCAGGTGACACAGGCGATCGAAGCCATCCTGGCGCTGATTCTTGCAGCAGCGCTTGTGGTGATGGCAGCGGTGGTCAGTGCGACACTTCAGGACCGGCAAAGGGAAGGCGCTTTGCTGCGAACTCTGGGCGGCAGGCAGAAACTGTTAGTGCGCAGCACTATGCTCGAATTCGCTTTGCTGGGAGGCTTTGCAGGCTTGCTGGGAGTGGTTGCCGCCGAGGCGGCGGTCTGGGCACTTCAGTTCAGAATGTTCGAGGGCACGTTCCAATGGCACTGGCATGTGGTGCTGCCTATCCCGCTGGTTAGTGCCTTGGTTCTGGCCCTGTTTGGCCGATGGCAACTCCGGCCGGTTCTGAGCGTGTCGCCCATGCTTTTGCTAAGGCGTCTGGAGTAAGGCGCCCGGAGTAGAGCGGCGGCAGCGGTTATCGGTAGTTGGCGAGAATGGCGTCAAGTTCGCCGTTCTCTCTCATCTCCGCCAGTTCGGCATTGAATTGATTGGCGAAGGAATGCCAGTCCTTACGCAACATCAGCCGGAAGCCATAATTGCTGATGCCCTTGCTGGTTATGTCGAAGTGCTGCCTGAGGCCCTCGTTCCGCAGAATCCATTTTCCGACCAGCCGATCAGCGACAGCCGCGTCGAATCGGTCGCCGTGCAGCACGAACGTGAACATGTCCTTGTCCCTGGAAACATCGAAACGGCGAACTCGGCCCTCTTCGAAGTAAGGCTCGAGCAGCGGATACCGGTACCCGAGGTGAGTAACAATGGTTTTTGAAACCAGATCGTCTGGGCTCTCGTACGAGAAGTCCGATTGAGCAGGTGCAAAAAACACCTCTTCGATGTCCACGACAGGGTCAGTAAACAGGAACTGCTCCGGATTATCTGCCCACTCCCGGGCCCTTGGCGTGCCGTCGATGTAACCCTCAAGCAGCATCTGATCAACCCGCTTTCGCGGAATCCTTTCAGCAATAACCCTGTAGCCGAGGCGTTTGGCAACCACGGACACGACATCCCACATGATTCCTGAGGGTTGGTTCTGATCAACGATCAGATAGGGGGGATAGCCGTTGGGAGAGATGTTGAAACGGAATACACGCTCTTCCCCGGACACTTCCTCGGACGCGGATACGGAAAAAGAAGGTATTGTCAGACCAACCAGCAGGATGCCGAGAATGGCAGAGGTGAGGCAGGACACTCGGTTTTGCATGCGGAGGGGGCTCTCTACGAAACGATGCTGTAGGTGAAAAATGAACCCGGCTATCATCCCTGCCAGAAGTGGCTAATTGTCCTCTTTTGCTCAGTCCTTTTCAATGATGTGATTTCTATCTTAAGAAAAATGCTAAAGCCGGGGCCGCGTGCGGCCCCCGCTTTCCGGTTATGCCCAGGCGCGTCGCAGAACCGCGCGGGCGTCCTCCAGTGTCACTTCCTTCGGGTTGAACATGATGGAGCCATCATCCAGCGCCATTTCGGCGATGTGATCCAGCTGATCCTCGGTTACCTTGCCGGTTTCCTTCAGTGTACGTGGCAACTGGCACCGCTTGTAAAGGGCATCCCGAAGTTTGCGAATGGCGGAAATACTGGCCTCTGCCCGGCGGCTTGCAGGCGTTGCTGCGAACACTTCTGGGCCTTCCAGATACAGCAACAAGTCGCCCAGAGGATCCCGGATGGTTTCCAGGTTGTACTCCAGCACATAGGGCAGGTAAAGACTCATACACAGACCGTGGGGTAGGTGACAGATAGCGCCGGTTGCGTGTCCCAATGCGTGCACCAGGCCCACCATGGAATTTGAAAAGGCAATGCCGGCCATGGTCGACGCCTGGGCCAGCTCCAACCGGCCGTCGCTGTCTTTCGGGTTGTCCATCACATTGAGCAGGGAGTGGCTGATCTTTTTGATCGCCGCGGTGGCGTAGGCGTCGCTCAATGGGTTCTTGGCCATGCAGGTAAAGGCTTCCGTGGCATGGGTCATGGCGTCCATCGCCGTTGCCGCGGTGATGTGCGGCGGCAGGGTAAGTGTCATGCGCGGATCAATGATCGCCGCGTTAGGCAGCAGGAACGATGACGTGAAGGGCAGCTTGACGCCCTTGGTTTCATCGGTGATCACGGCAACGGAGGTGACTTCCGAACCGGTACCGGCCGTTGTGGGCACGACGAAAAAGGGCTTCAGGGGATGCTTGAGCACGCCGGCACCGCTGTACTTCGCGATATCGTCACCACCCTCGGAAACCAGAATATTGACGGCCTTGCCGGTATCAATCGCCGAACCGCCGCCGACGGCGATAATGGAGTCGCACTTTTCCTGACGGTAAATGCCGGCGATATCACGCACCACGGTGGTGGAGGAGTCTGGCGGAACATCATCATAGATAGACGTGATTTCCAGCCCGCTTTCCTCGCAAGCGGCGATAACGGGTTCCAGCAGACCCGCAGCCCGTACGCCCTTGTCGGTTACGATCATCGGCCGTCTCGCAGCCATGCCTGTGAGCTCATAGGGAATGTGTTCAAGTGCGGCCTTGCCGGCAATGACTTTCACCGGGCAGAAGAACTCATAATATTTAGTGGTCATCACGCTCTCGCTGTCTCGACAAAATTGGTTGCAACTTTCAGGTAAATGCGTGCAGCACTGATCAGTTTTTCCGGCAGGTGCAGATCGGCCGGGTACTCCTTAACGGCCCGCTCGGCGATCAGTTTTGGCAGAATGAATGACTCAAGCCGGTTCAGCACCCGGGTCATGCGCACCGCATAGCTGATGTCGCCATCGACCAGCATGCGGTCATTGGCGAATGCCACGGAGGTTTTCTCCTGGAAAGACAGCACCAGAAACGCATGGGCAATATGCTTGAACTGAATTGACAGGTCGACGGGGCGGGGTGCCTGGTCACCGTGGTAGCGGAATCGCCCCTGGCCGGTGTGCTCCACGATCAGCTTTGAGCCGTCCGGCATCACCATCATTTCAAACAGAAAGCCATCAGGCAGGGCCCTGGCTTCATTCTGAACCTTTTCGTCCACTTCACTCACAGCCTGCAGTGCCCGCCCCATTACCTGAAACATCAGTTCCACATACAAGCGGCGCGCCTGGAAGACCATGGGCTGGATACGTTTCGCTAACATGTCCGTCATCCAATCATTGTTGATGTGATCTGATTTTTAGAGTTATTGCTCTAAAAGTCAATGGAGGCGTCGACAGAAGATGTGCGTCAGACCGGCAATCTTGATCCCGGGCAATAAAAAGGCCGGAACCCCTCGGAACTCCGGCCTTCTAAAGTCAACGATTCCGGCGGCAATTATTGCGTGAGTGCCGCCAGTTTACGTTTGGCCTCTTCAGCCACGTCACCACCGGCTTCGGCGGCCTTGCTGTAATAGGCAATGGCTTCATTTCGATTATTCTGTTTTACCGCGACATCGCCGAGTCGCAGGAAGGCGATGGATGTGGGAACGGTTTCATTGGCTTTGATGAGGTTTTCCCTGGCCTTGTCCAGATTATTGAGTCTCAGGGCATTCAGGCCGTTGTAAAGGCGGTATTTAAACATTTCGGGATAGAGCTCCACGGCCTTCTCGAAGTCGGCAGCGGCTTTCTCGGCTTCCTTCTGCTCCTGATAAATTCGACCGCGCAGCGCGTAGAACATGGCCTCACGCGGAAGCAGGCGAATCGCTTCGTTTATTTTGTCCAGGGCAGGTTTCATTTCACCCTTGGAAGCAAGCTCCATGGCCTTGTCGTGGGCCTCGTACGCGGGTTGCAGCGAACGGAGCTTGCCCATCTTGCGTTCGTAGACTTCCTCTCCCCGATAGCCGCCGGCACCGATCTTCTGAACCAGTTCGCGGTTTTCCTGTACCCTCTTTGCCGAGGGTGGATGGGTCGCAAACAGACCATCAATGAAGCTGGACTGACGGCCCTCAGAGAGTTTCAGAAAGAGCTCCTGAAGCTCGACAGCCGCCTGCGGGTCGTAGCCTGCCTGTTTCATGTAAAGAATGCCGTAATGATCAGATTCCAGTTCATCTCCCTGGCTGTATTGCGCCAGTGCGAGTTGGGCCCCCAATGCGGCACCACCCATGATCAGCCCGGCCCATTCGTTATCCGAAAGCGCAAAGCCGAGGCCAGCAACGCCGGCACTGATCAGCATGCCCTGTTGCATCCGCTGAACACTGTGTCTGGCCGCAGCGTGAACAATCTCGTGGCCAAGAACCGAGGCAAGCTGAGCCTCGTCCTCGAGTTCTGTCAGCAGGCCGCGATTGATGGCGATCTTGCCTCCGGGCAAGGCCCAGGCGTTGGGCACGCTGCTGTTAAGAACCACGAATTCGTAGGGCAGATCGGGACGATCGCTGACCTGCGCCAGCTTCTGGCCGACCTCGCTCACGTACAGATTCAGCTCGGGGGCGATATAAAACCGGCCGCCCTGGGTTTGCTGTGTGGGCTCGTATTGCTCCGCGCCCATGGCGAGTTCCTGGCTCTCGCCGATCAGTGAAAGCTGCTTTTCGCCGGTAACCGGATTGACCGAGCAACCACTCAGCAATACCGCCAGGGCAATGATAGCGAGGCTGGTTTTGATAGCAGACAGGTTCAAGATGAGCTCCCTTTTCGATGAATCTATGTCGGGCTCCGTCGTAAATCTTTGCCCGATTACTGAAAGGCCAGTTTATAGCACATGATTGGTTGTGGGTGGATGACCGCTCCGCCTCGAGCGGTGGTGGCGAACAGGTCCATGGCGTATCATAAGCCCCTGTTCCCGCTCTGTTTCGCCATTTTCAAATCTAGGGCAGCCAATGGGTAATCTTCTCGAATTAATCGCTTTGCTCTGGTTCCTGGTTTGTTGGCTGGGTTATACCGAGTACTCCAAACGCCGCGCCGCCGACCGACCCTGTCTCTCCAACACGCTCGACCTTTATCGGGAAGACTGGATGCGCGTCATGTTGCGCCGGGAAAACCGGATTGCTGATGCGTCGGTGGTTGGTAACCTGGAGCGAAACGGCGCCTTTTTCGCCTCCAGTTGCCTGCTGATTCTTGCGGGTATCATCACTGCGCTCGGATACACCCAGGAAGTGATGGAAGTGTTCAGCACCATGCCATTCGGAACCTTGCCGACCCGGGAAATCTGGGAGCTGCGCATGGTGGTGCTGCTAGTGGTGTTTATCTATGCCTTCTTCAAATTCACCTGGTCCATGCGGATGTACAATTTTGTCTCGGTGATGGTAGGCAGTGCCCCGCCACCGGACGATACCAAAACCAGCCCGGCAGGACGGGAAGCCTTCGCCCGCAGTGCCGGCAACATCTGCAACCTCGCAGGCGACGCGTTCAACCTGGGTCTTCGATCCTACTATTACGCGCTTGCCGTGGTAGGCTGGTTTATCCATCCGATCGTTTTCATGGCGGCGTCCACCCTGGTGGTCATCGTACTCTACCGCCGGGAATTCTGTTCTACGGCACTGGAGGCGTTGAGAGCAGGGAAAGTGTTCGAAGAGCCGCTGCCCGGCAAGGCGGAAAACAGCGCAAAACCCAAAAGTTGATCCACAGGTTGAACCTGAATGAACGATGACATCCGACGGAAACGGGTTACCCGTTTTATCGACACACTCAACCAGGCCAAAGAGCTGGGGCTTACCGTTACCGAATCCAAAAAGGGCAGCCTGACACTGTGCCTGCCATACAGTGACCGGATTATCGGTAACCCGGACACCGGTGTGATTCATGGCGGCGCCATTACCACCCTCATGGATACCACCTCAGGCTGTGTGATCCTTTGCGCACTGGACGATTTTGAGCTTTGCCCAACACTCGACCTGCGTGTGGACTACATGCGCCCGGCCCATCCCAGGAAGCCGGTCTACGCAAGGGCCGAAACCTACCGGGTAACCCGTAACATCATTTTTACCCGGTGCGAGGCTTACCAGGAGGGCGGTGAAACCATTGCCAACTGCGTGGCCACCTTCATGCGTATTGGCAAGGATGCCAGCCCGAAACACTACCGGGACCTGATTACCGGAGGTGAAGAATGACCGATCCTGAAATCCTGCGCTACACCCAGGAGACCGGTGACTTCAGCCGCATGCTGAACAGCATTCCCTACGCCACCTGGATTGGTCTGCAGTGCGAGCGCTTCGGTGACGACCTGATTTTCCGTCTGCCCTGTAAAGACTCCAACCTCGGAAACCCGATCCTGCCGGCTATTCATGGCGGTGTGATCGGTGGTTTCATGGAGATGTCCGCCAACATCTACCTGATCATGTCCCAGGAAAGCCTGCGTATGCCCCGCATCGTCGATTTTTCCCTGGATTACCTCCGTGCCGGTCTCAACCGCGAAACCTACGCCGAATGCCGCCTGACCCGCCAGGGCAACCGCGTAGCCAATGTGATGGTCAGCGCCTGGCAAAAATCCCGCTCGCAACCCATTGCGACTGCCAGGGCACACTTCCTCCTCGAAGACTGATTTGCCAATGCACCGGGGCTTGAAATGCCCCGGCGTGCCCCCACTTTTGCTCAGAACGAACACAATAGCCTGGTGGCGCGGGTAGGAAGGGCTTTCCAAAACCGTGCGGAGCCATGGGCGAAGAGCGAAAGCTCTTCACGGGCAGGCCATGGACGGCCTGCCCAGGACCCTTGTGCGACGCAGGAGCGAAAAGCGCGAGGGGCGGAGCCGAGCGTACATGGATGTATTCACAGCGTGTTTTGGAAAGCCCTTCCTACCCGTGCCGCTCCACGAATCATGAGGTAACTCGGGCGCTGCCATTAGCCCGATTATTTGTAGCAGGAGACAAAAACGCCATGACGGTTGAGACGCAAAAAGAGACTCTGGGTTTTCAGACCGAAGTGAAGCAGCTGCTTCACCTGATGATTCACTCGTTGTACTCCAACAAGGAAATCTTCCTTCGTGAGCTGATTTCCAACGCTTCAGATGCCGAGGACAAACTGCGTTTCGCAGCACTGAAAGATGACGGCCTTTACGAGGGGGATCCTGAGCTGAAGATTCGCCTGGATTTCGATGAAGAGGCGAATACTGTCACTCTGACCGATAACGGTATCGGCATGACCCGTGACGACGTCATCCAGAACCTGGGCACCATTGCCCGTTCCGGCACCGCCGAATTCCTGCAGCAGTTGTCTGGTGATGAGAAGAAGGACAGCAAGCTGATCGGCCAGTTTGGTGTCGGTTTTTATTCGGCGTTTATCGTGGCCGACAAGGTGGATGTGTTTACCCGCCGCGCCGGTGCTCCGGTAGAAGAGGGCGTGCATTGGGAGTCCAAGGGCGACGGTGAGTTTTCCATTGAGCAAGTCAATCGGGAAAACCGTGGTACCCAGATTGTGCTGCACCTGAAATCGGACGCCAAGGAATTTGCCAACGGCTGGAAACTGCGCAGCCTGGTGAAGAAGTACTCCGACCATATTTCGTTTCCGGTGGTCATGAAGGCCGAGTCCGATGAAGGCGAGAAGAAAGACGAGTACGAGACCGTCAACGATGCGACCGCGCTCTGGACCCTTCCGCGTACCGAGATCAAGGACGAGGAGTACAAGGAGTTCTACAAGCACATCGCCCACGATTTTGAAGACCCGCTGACCTGGTCCCACAACAAGGTGGAAGGCAAGCTGGACTACACCAGCCTGCTGTATATCCCGGCCCGAGCGCCTTTTGATCTTTACAACCGGGAAGCGCCCCGCGGCCTGAAGCTGTATGTGCAGCGCGTGTTCATCATGGATGACGCCGAGCAGTTCCTGCCGCTGTACCTGCGTTTTGCCAAGGGTGTGATCGACTCGAACGACCTGTCCCTGAACGTTTCGCGCGAGATCCTGCAGAACGACAGCACCGTGGAAAGCATTCGTACCGCGCTGACCAAGCGGGTTCTGGACATGCTGTCCAAGCTGGACAAGAAGGATCCGGAGCAGTACCAGAAGTTCTGGGGTGAATTCGGCACTGTATTGAAGGAAGGCCCGGCGGAAGATTTCAGCAACCGCGAGAAGATTGCCGGTCTGCTGCGCTTTGCCTCCACTCACACCGGTGAAAGCACGCAAAATGTCTCTCTCGATGACTACATCAGCCGTATGAAAGAGGGGCAGAAGAAGCTCTATTACATTACCGCCGACAACTTCACCGCGGCCAAGAGCAGCCCGCACCTGGAAGTTTTCCGCAAGAAGGGCATCGAGGTTCTGATCCTTACCGATCGCATCGACGAGTGGATGATGGGCTACCTCAGCGAGTACGACGGCAAACAGTTCCAGGACGTCGCTCGTGGCGATCTGGACTTGGGCGAAGTCGAGACCGAGGAAGACAAGAAGCACAAGGAAGAGGCGGCCGAAGAGCACAAGGATCTGCTCGAGCGCATCAAAAATGCTCTGAGCGACCGGGTTCAGGAAGTGCGTGTAACCAACCGTCTGACTGACTCACCGGCTTGCCTGGTTGTGGGGGATTTTGACATGGGTGCGCAGATGAAGAAGATCATGGAAGCCGCCGGCCAGAAAGTGCCGGAAAGTAAACCGATCTTCGAGATTAACGTGGACCACCCTCTGGTTCAGCGCCTTGAGAGCGAGAAGGGCGAAGAGCGGTTCAACGAGCTCTCTGCAGTCCTGCTGGACCAGGCCACCCTGGCAAGCGGTGAGCAGCTCCCGGACCCGGGTGCCTACGTTACCCGCCTGAACCGTCTGTTGCTTGAATTGGCCAACTGATAGCCGATGCAGCAGATTATAGTGGATATCAGCATCAGCCCTGATGAGTGGATCAAGCTCTATCAGGGCGTTGCCACCGATGTTCACACCACGGCCCGGGACGGACGCTCCGTCCGCTTCCCGGCCCGTATTCTCTCCCGTTTCTACCTCCGCGATGGAATTCGCGGCAGTTTCCGCATTGTTTTTGACGATGCCGGCAAGTTCTCTTCCATTGAGCGGCTCTAGTCAGCCAGCACTTCATTCATAAATAAAAGCTTTCACAAATTTATTTTTAATTAATTGTATTGGGCGATCGACCTCGCGCTAAGGTGGTGGTGTTCTCGTTAGGCAGGAGCAGATCCATGTCCAATGCAGTGTCACTCAGTCGTTCAATCGCCTGGCCGGACTTTCTAGACATCCTGGCGAGTTACTCAAGTGATTACGCTTGTGCCCAGTAATGGAATGAACCCGCATGGCGTGCGGGAAACCCTATAGGCACACGCTATCCGGGACATAAGAAATTCTCAGAGCAGATCGTTTGTTGTGTCCTATAGTTAGAGGTGCCTGAATCAAAGCAGTGTCGTTTTGCCAACCCCAATGAGGAGAGAGAAATGACCGACAACAACAGTGCGGGTGGAAAGTGCCCCGTAATGCATGGCTCGAATACCCAGGAGAAGGCCGACGTAGCCGGCTGGTGGCCTGAGAACCTCAATCTGGACATCCTTCATCAGCACGACCGCAAAACCAATCCCCTCGGTGAAGATTTCGACTATCGGGAAGAGGTCAGGAAACTCGACCACGAAGCCCTTGAAAAAGACATGCACGAGTTGATGACCAACAGCCAGGAATGGTGGCCGGCTGATTGGGGTCATTACGGTGGTCTGATGATTCGTCTGGCGTGGCACGCGGCCGGTACCTATCGACTGGCCGATGGCCGCGGTGGTGCGGGTACCGGTAACCAGCGATTTGCTCCTCTGAACTCGTGGCCCGACAACGGCAACCTCGACAAGGCCCGCCGTCTGCTGTGGCCGCTGAAGAAAAAGTACGGCAACAAGGTGAGCTGGGCCGACCTGTTTATCCTGGCCGGTAACGTTGCCTATGAATCGTTTGGCCTGAAGACGTTTGGTTTCTCCTACGGCCGGGAGGACATCTGGCACCCGGAGAAAGACATCTACTGGGGTGCGGAAAAAGAGTGGCTGGCACCATCGGACAGCCGTTATGAGGACGTGAACAAGCCTGACACCATGGAAAACCCTCTGGCCGCCGTGCAGATGGGTCTGATCTATGTGAACCCGGAGGGCGTCAATGGTCAACCGGATCCCCAGAAGACCGCCGAGCAGGTAAGAACGACCTTTGCCCGCATGGCGATGAATGATGAAGAGACTGCAGCGTTGACCGCGGGCGGCCACACGGTTGGTAAAGCTCACGGTAATGGTGATGCCGATGCCCTTGGACCAGAGCCGGAAGGTGCAGACGTCGAAACCCAGGGCTTCGGCTGGATGAACCCGAACCTCGGCGGCAAGGCGACCAATGCCGTCACCTCCGGTATCGAAGGCGCCTGGACGACGAACCCGACCAAGTTCGACATGGGCTATTTCGATCTGTTGTTCGGTTACGAGTGGCAGCTGACCAAGAGCCCGGCTGGTGCGAACCAGTGGGAGCCGATCGACATCAAAGAAGAGCACATGCCGGTCGACCCGACCGACCCATCTGTCCGTCGCAAGCCGATGATGACTGATGCGGATATGGCCATGAAGGTGGACCCGAAGTACCGTGCGATCTGCGAGAAGTTCATGGCCGATCCGCATTACTTCAAGGATTGCTTCGCCCGTGCCTGGTTCAAGCTGACGCACCGCGATATGGGGCCGAAGTCCCGTTACATTGGTCCGGGTGTGCCGGATGAAGACCTGATCTGGCAGGATCCGGTGCCCCAGGGCGAGACCAACTACATCGAAGAGGTGGTGAAGGAGAAAATCGCCGCAGCGGGTCTGAGCCTGAACGAGTTGGTCTGCACCGCCTGGGACAGCGCCCGCACGTTCCGCGGATCTGATATGCGTGGTGGTGCCAACGGTGCCCGGATTCGCTTGGCTCCCCAGAAGGACTGGCAGGGCAATGAGCCCGACCGTCTGGACAAGGTGCTCAAGGTGTATGAACAGATTTCGGCCGACACCGGCGCCAGCATCGCTGACGTGATCGTGTTGGGTGGTAACCTGGGCATCGAGATGGCAGCCAAAGCTGCCGGCCATGACGTGCACGTTCCCTTCCTCAAGGGTCGTGGCGATGCGACCGACGAGATGACGGACGCAGAATCCTTCGAACCGATGGAGCCGTTGGCTGATGGCTTCCGCAACTGGCAGAAGAAGGATTACGTGGTCAAGCCTGAAGAAATGCTTCTGGACCGTGCCCAACTGATGGGTCTGACCGCGCCTGAAATGACCGTTCTTCTTGGCGGCATGCGGGTGCTCGGGACCAACTATGGCGGCACCAAGCACGGCGTATTCACAGATCGCGTTGGCCAACTGACCAATGACTTCTTCGTGAATCTGACTGACATGGCAAACCGTTGGGAGCCTACTGGCAAGAACTCGTATAACATCGTGGATCGCAAGACTGGTGATACCAAGTTCACCGCGACCCGTGTTGATCTCGTGTTCGGCTCCAACTCCATCCTGCGTGCCTACGCAGAGGTGTACGCCCAGGACGACAACGAAGAGAAGTTCGTGAACGACTTCGTCGCCGCCTGGACCAAGGTCATGAACGCCGATCGCTTCGACGTCAAGAAGTAAACCAGCCGTAACCAGCCGGGCATTCCATTGCGGAATGCCCGGCTACCAACTTCCCGCCAAATTCCCTACAATCCGCTCCGTCTGATTTTTGATCAGCCACAACCTTTACCCCTTTTGATCAAACCTCTGGAGCCTTCATGCGAATCATCCTTGCCCCGATGGAAGGGCTGGTCGACGCACCTATCCGCGAAACCCTGACCAAGGTTGGCGGGATAGATCGGTGCGTAACCGAATTCGTTCGCGTGACCCATGGCATGCTGCCTCCGAGAGTGTTCTATAAATACGCCCCCGAGCTACACAACCGGTCACTCACTCAAGTAGGTACCCCCGTTGCCGTTCAGCTATTGGGTTCAGACCCTCATCAGATGGCACGCCATGGCGTGCGGGCTGCGGAACTTGGTGCTACCCAGGTGGACATCAACTTTGGCTGCCCCGCCAAAACCGTGAATAAACACAAGGGCGGCTGCGTGTTGATGCGGGAGCCGGAGCTCATGCACGAAATTGTGGCTGCTGTTCGTCAGGCTGTGCCAGGCCATGTACCTGTTACCGCCAAGATGCGGCTGGGCTACGACGACCGTTCCATGGGCGTGGCTTGTGCGCAGGCACTGGAATCCGCCGGTGCCGAAGAGATTGTTATCCATGCCCGCAGCAAAGTGGATGGCTACAAACCGCCGGCCTACTGGGAGGAAATCGCCCGGGCAAGGGAGGCGGTAAAAACCCACATCATTGCCAACGGCGAGATCTGGACGGTCGCGGATTACTGGCGATGCCGTGAGGTGTCCGGCTGCGATGACGTGATGATTGGCCGTGGCCTGATCGCGCGGCCAGACCTCGCCCGCCGGATCAAGGCCAGCCAGCAGGGTGAAACCGTGGCTGATATGACCTGGACGGAGGCCGTGGCGCTGGTTCGCGAGTACGCGACCGTTCTCCAGGGCTGGCTTGAGGACCGCTATGTGACCGGTCGCATCAAGCAGTGGCTCAATTTTCTCCGCCAGGGTTTTGCCGAGGCAGAAGCGCTCTGGCCAGAGGCTCGAAAAATTCGTCAGGTGGCACCCATGATGGCATGCCTAGAGCAGCCGGTTATCCTGACAGACACGCGCGCAGCCTGACCCAAATCTTCCCAAGTTGGAATTTCCTCCGTTGACACTGGTATCAACGGTGTTTTTGTTCGTATCTAAACTGTTACGAACAAAAAAGCGACTGGGAGGACGATCAACATGTTTCCAGGACTATTCCGTTACGCCCTGGCGAGTGCCGGAGTGATTGCCTGTATGCTTTTGGTTGCGGCCTTGCCCGCCGCAGCTGATGACCATGTGGTAAAGGTGACCCCCTTGGGTAGCCACGATGGTGAATTCTGTGGCCGTGACCGGGCGCTGGTGTTTGAAGATCCGAACGGCACCCGGATTCTCTACGATGCCGGCCGAACCGTCGCCGGGCCAGACGATCCACGTCTGGGCAAGATCGACATTGTGCTGGTTTCCCATATGCATGGGGACCACGTGGGTGACCAACGAATCAGCAAGACAAACCAGGGCACCTGCGGGTCCCCGGACACCGGTGTTTCAACGCTGCCACAATCCAACACCGTCGATATTGCAGTGAAACACAACGCAAAGATCGTGACAGGCAGTGAAATGCCTGCCTTTTTTGCCGCCAAGCTCAAGGACGCTGGCGGTGATCCCGCCAACTCCATGCTGGTGCGTTTTGGGGGCGAACGTGAGGTTGGCGGAGTGGCGATCACCACGGTGCCTGCGGTTCACAGCAACGGCGTTTCACCTTCCTTCCTGACCGGTCCATTGGCGGAATACCTGGCAGCTGCCGGTGTGGGTGCCAGTGTGGGACCACCAACGGGCTACGTGTTGAAGTTTTCGAATGGCCTGGTCGTTTACCTGTCAGGTGATACCGGTATTACCGCTGAGCAGCAGCTGGTTGTGAGAGATCACTATGGTGCGGGGCTTGCGGTGATGAACATAGGAGATACGTTCACCACCGGACCCAGGCAGGCCGCCTATGTGATCAACCATCTGGTGCAACCGAAGGCCGTCATTGCCTCCCATGCCAACGAGCCGGCCACCTCCGGCGGCAAGGTTCAGGACGGCACGCGCACGGAGTTGTTCCGGGATTCCGTGAACGTGCCGGTCCATGTTCCGCTCAGTGGCCGCACCATGGCGTTCAACAGTATGGCCAGCTGTATATCCGGCTGTAATTGATGATCAATGCGGCAGCCGATCAGTTCTCCATCTCCGGCTGGTAGTTGCCCGAGCGCGCTGCGCCGTTCAGACGAGCGCGCTTGAGTATCGCCGACTGGGCTTCGGGGCCATTCTCCAGATTGCCGGCCCAGGCTTTCTGGGCCGGCTCCTGCAGCGCACGTCCATAGGAAAAGCTGAGCTCCCAGGGCTGAGGCCCCATGCTGTTCATGGCATTCAGGTTGATAGTGGCCTCTTCAGGAGTTTGCCCGCCCGACAGGAAGAAGATGCCCGGAACCGCAGCCGGTACCGCTCTTCGAAAGACAGCAAGTGTTGCTGTCGCCACTTCTTCAGGCGCGGCCTTTGAATTTTCCTTGCCCGGTGTCACCATGCTGGGCTTCAGGATCATCTGTTCCAGCTGAACTTTATGCCGGTAAAGGGCTCGGAAAACCTCGCGAATGACCGCTTCGCTCACTTCGGCGCAGCGATCAATGCTGTGATTGCCATCAATCAGCACTTCCGGCTCGACGATAGGCACAATACCCAGGGACTGGCAGATAGCCGCGTAACGGGCGAGAACCTCGGCATTCGCCTCGATCGCCTGCCGCGAGGGCAGGGTGTCTGAGATGTGGAACACATCCCGCCACTTGGCAAACCGTGCCCCCTGGTTCTTGTAGATTTCCAGGCGGTCGTCCAGGCCATCCAGACCAAAGGTGATTTCATCACCGGGGGCATTCACGAGAGGGCCTTTACCCTTGTCGACCTTGATACCTGGCACTATGCCTTTGCTGGCCAGAAGCTTCGGCATGGGCACATTATCGAGGCTCTGCTGGCCGAGTGTCTCTTCAAACAGGATGACCCCACTGATGAATTCCCCGAGCCCGGAAGCCGAAAAAATGAGGCTCCGATATTCCCGCCGCATATCCTCGCTCGACTCCACGCCAACGGCTTTGAAGCGCTTGGCAATGGTGGGGTGGCTTTCATCCGCCGCGAGGATTCCCTTGCCTGGCTGAACCAGATCCCGGATGGTCGTGCTGAGTTCTTCCTGAGTGGTCATAGTGAGCTCCTGATTAATCCTTGAAGGTCTGATTGGTCGTTCGGCCCGCTACCTTATTGTAGACGTTGAATAGGTGTGTGGAATTTGATCTGGGCTAAGGCAGAAGCCTGCACTGTGATTTATGCTTCAACAATAACAACAGGGAAAAGGGAAGCCTGAATATGAAAACCGTTGTCAGTGTCAGCCTGGGATCTTCCGAATACGATTACGATCTGGAGACCTCCTTCCTCGGCCAGCCTTTCCGGATTATTCGAATTGGCACAGACGGCGACCTTTCCCGTGCCGAAGCGGTTCTTGAGTCGGTACACACGCAGGCCGACGCCATTGGTCTGAGTATGGTCCACGATCACTATGAGGTGGGTCGGGAGCAGCTTGAACACCCCGATACCGCTCGCCTGGAGGCCTGTGTGCCTGACAAGCCCGTGACCACCGGTGCGGGCCTGAGGGCGATCCTGCAGGAATGGGCCGTCCGCCACACCCAATCCGAACTGGGGCATTTTTTCGACAACGCCCGTGTGCTGTTTATGAATGGGCAGGCCGGTTATCGAATTGCCCGGTCCCTCTCGGAACACACCGACAACCTTTTCTTTGCCGACCCGTACACGGATTTCGGGGTGCCCAGGCTGCTGACTTCCCTGAAGCAACTGGAAACCTACACCTCGCTGACGGCTCCGATCATGTTCAGGCCAGCAGCCGTGAAAGCGGTAGAAACCATTCTTCGCACACCCTTATATCGTCTGGGTGAAAACCTCGTTAAAGGCTCATTGCACCATGCCGTGGCCGATTCCCACGTGATCGTAGGCGCCATCGGAGACCTGGAGCATTTCACGCAGAAAGAGCTGGATGGCAAGACCATCATAACTTCGCGGGTTACTGACTCGGCGCTCGACTGGATGAGGTCCCGCCGGGTTGCCATGGTCGTTGACTACAGTCCATGGCTGGAAGGCCGACCCCTGGGCGTGAATGTGATGGAGGCGATGATCAGCGCCGCGCTCTCCAGAACACCGGATCAGCTGGGACCGGACGATTATCTGGATGTTATCCAGAGTCTCGGTATTGAGCCGCGAATCCTGTATCCGGATGGCTACCGTCGGGTGAACCGGTTTGCGTTTGTTATTCATCCGCTTTCCCAGCAATACCTCACCAAGACGCCGCCGCTGGATTGGGTTGCCAATGTTTCCCCTCCTGTGGTGATGAACCTGGTGGAAAAGGCCATCGCCTATTCACCACCGTTTATTTATTCGAAGGTGTCCGGAATCCGGTCACCGAATGGCGATGAGGTAGAGGGCTGGCTGATTACCGTGGGTGGCACCCCCCGGGAAATCATGGCCCACGGGCCGGAATTTACCTACGCCCGGCTGTTGCAGGCCGCAAAACTGGCCAAGAAACTCGGGGCCCAGATCATGGGCCTGGGGGCGTTCACCAAGGTAGTGGGGGATGCAGGTATTACGGTGGCCAAGCGGGCACCGCTGCCGATCACAACCGGTAACAGCTACAGTGCCTCCGGCGCGCTTTGGGCGGCCCATGATGCCATGAAGAAAATAGGGCGGGTAAGTATCGGCGCCAGCGGCAAGGCCGCCGGCAAGGCGATGGTGGTGGGTGCTACAGGTGCCATCGGCTCCGTCTGTGCACGATTGCTGGCCAAGGCAGTGGATGAGGTCTACCTGGCGGCACCGGAGCCGGCGAAACTCCTGGCGCTCAAGGAAAGCATCGAACAGGAAACGCCCGGGGCCATCGTGCATGTTGCCGGTTCGGCCGAACGCGATCTGGCGGACATGGACATGATCGTCACTGCCACCTCCGGAGCCGGCAAACGCATTCTCGACATCATGAAAGTGAAGCCGGGTTGTGTGATCACCGACGTAGCGCGCCCCCTGGATATTCCGGCAGAAGACGTGGCAAAGCGTCCGGATGTGCTGGTGATCGAATCCGGCGAAATACAGCTACCGGGCGACGTACACATGAAAGACATCGGCTTGCCCAAAGGTATTGCCTATGCCTGCCTGGCGGAAACCATTGTGCTGGCCCTTGAGGCGCGTTTCGAGAACTTTACCCTGGGCCGAAACATCGAATGGGAGAAAGTGCGGGAGATCTACAAGCTCGGCCTGAAGCATGGCATGAAACTGGCCGCAATCTCCGGGGTGAACGGTGTGTTCACCGAGGAGGACTTCGAACGGGTTCGAACCCTGGCGGCCAGTGCAGAAGAACCTCAGGCGCAAGAACCTCAGGCAGAGGGATCGAGCACACCGGCGTAGCGCACGCCGCTGAGCAGGGCCATCTCCCGATGCCAGGTGGACAGGTCATCGATATTCAGTTTGCTGAGGCTGTCATGGCCGCAGGCCCTTGCCATTACCTGCATCAGTGAGACCGAGGCCTCAAGGAAGTTCTGCAGCTGTTTGGCCGACTGGTCCACGTTCAACCGCTGGCGCAGATCCCTGTTCTGGGTTGCGATGCCAGCGGGGCAGTTATTGGTGTTGCAGATACGGGCAGCAACACAGCCGATGGACTGCATGGCACTGTTGGCAATCGCAATGCCGTCTGCACCCAGGGCCATCGCCTTCACGAAATCAATGGGCACCCGCAGGCCGCCGGTCACGATCAGCGTGACTCGTCCGCTGGCGCCGCGATCATCCAGATAGCGCCGGGCGCGAGCCAGGGCCGGAATGGTCGGCACACTGATGTGGTCGCGGAAGATTTCGGGCGCAGCGCCGGTACCTCCGCCACGGCCGTCCAGAATGATGTAATCGGCGCCGGCATCCAGCGCGAACTGAACATCCCGCTCAATGTGATTGGCGCTGAGTTTGAAGCCCACAGGAATTCCGCCGGTGATTTCCCGAACATGGCTGGCGAAGCGCTGGAAATCCTCGACCGAGCGCAGATCCTCGAACGTGGGTGGTGAAATGGCAGATTCACCCTCGGGAATGTTGCGAACCTGTGAGATCTTGCCGGTGTTTTTGTTGGCGGGCAGGTGGCCGCCGGTACCGGTCTTGGCGCCCTGCCCACCCTTGAAATGGAATGCCTGGACTTTCTTCAACAGCTCTTCTTTGTAGCCAAACTTGGCGCTGGCCAGTTCATAGAAGTAGCGTGAGTTTTCCTGCTGCTCCTCCGGTAACATGCCGCCTTCGCCGGAACAGATACCGGTTCCCGCAAGCTCGGCGCCCCGGGCCAGGGCAATTTTTGCCTCCTCCGATAGAGCGCCGAAGCTCATGTCCGAAACGAAAAGGGGCATGCTCAGGGTGAGGGGTTTGCGTGCTTCAGGTCCGATCACCAGTTCCGTTGATACTTCGGCGTCATCGGCCAACGGTTTGCTGGCCATCTGGGCCACCATTAGCTGCAGATCGTCCCAATGGGGCAGGGTGTGACGGGGCACGCCCATGGCGGTTGTTGGGCCATGGTGGCCCATGTTGCTCAGGCCCTCACGCGCTAACTGGTGAATAAACTCCGTCGGCTCGTCCTTTGTCGACTTGGCTTTTGGAGCGTCACCGGACTGGCTCTCATCGTCGCCATCGTCGTCAGAATCAGGTGCCTCCTTGCCAACCTGATCATCGCTGAACTGCTGGTGGGTGCCGTCACAGTAGGGAGCGCTTCCGGTCTGTTTGCACTGGCACAGAACCGCCTCTTCGTCTTTTTCCGCCTTGAAGACCTTGGGTTTGAATCCGGTGTCTCCATGGGAACCGTCGCAGAACGGCTGGTTATTGGAACGACCACAGACGCAGAAGGCGTATTCTTCGCCCTTTTTGAGACTGACTTTCTTGGGCTTGTTATCAGCGATCACCGGATTGCTCATTGCAAAGCTCCTTGTTTGGCGTATGCCGGTAAATGTACAAAGGTGTACGGGCATCAAACGCAAATAGGCTACTTGTAATGACCAAGTGTGGGTCAGAAATGCTGTCAGTGCTATTCCGTTCGCCAATTTCGCTCCAGCAATTCGTGTTCTTTCTCTGGGCCAATTGGTGGCGTCGCCATCATGCGGTCGAGTTGGTCGTCAAGTACGCTTCCTCCGCTGGCTGTCCGGTAGCCGTCGCTTGCAACTGCCTGACCTGTTTCCACCTGAACTCGCTGTTCCCAGTTCCCCGAATGGGTGCGACAGGCAATCTGCTCCGACCCATTGCTGTGGGTCTCTAACCGGAACTGCCGACACCATTCACCGGATTGGTTTCTGAAGGTCAGTCGAGGTGTAAGTTCGATGCTGGCATTCACAGAATAGGTTTCTCCGCTGGGGCGGCTGTCCAGTGTCGCCGCTACCTCTGACCATACCGCATTGTCCGCGGTTGGCATGGTAAGCCACTGCGCCATCGCGAACCCTGCGACCACGGCTGCTGCAATGGCTTTACCTGAATGCCCGCGCAGTCTGCGCCACCAGGGAAACGATACAACATTGCTATCCGTTGGCTTTGGCGTCTCCCGATTATCCTCAGCGAGCATCCTGGTGACTGATTCGGGGAAGGGACGGTCATCAATGTCGCCGTAGTGGCTCTTTAGTTCTGAATCAACGGCCGCAAGCTCCGCCAACCGGTCGGTCAGGGATGGGTCCGTTGCGAGCCGCTCCCTGACAGCCTCCATTTCCGATGGGCTCAGTTCACTGTCCAGAAATGCTGACAGTGTTTCGTCTGTAATCTTCATGACTCGCTCCTCAAGGTTGCGGGTGACAGAGCTTCGCTCAGGGCTGCCCGGGCACGGGCCAGCCGGCTCATGACAGTGCCTTTGGGCACCTCGAGTATTTCCGCCACCATCTTGTAGGGCATTCCCTGGATAGCAACGAGAGAAATGATCTGTCGCTGGTCTTCGGGAAGGCGCGACATGGCGGCGTCCACACGGCTCCACTCGATCTCTTTCGTTGTCTGATGCTCGCCATCGGTCACTTGCCCATCACTTAACTCCGGATTTTCGGTGGCATCCCGACGAACCTTTCGAGCCCGACACTCGTCTATCCAGACATTGCGGCATATCCGGAAGGCCCATTTCGTGAGATCGACATCACTGGGCATATCGCGGGTCAGGATTCTCTCGACGGTATTCTGTAAGAGGTCGTCGGCATCGGCCATGGAGCCCGTCAGGGAGTACGCAAACCTTCTCAGGGCTGGTAGTAGATCCTTGAGTTCCTGTTGCATAGTTCTTTTTCAGAGTTGAGTGTATGGGGAAGACGATCCGGCCCGCGTTTTATTCCATGCGTCAGGGAATTTTTTCCAGTTCAGGCCGTTAGAGTAAGTGAAACAATCCAGAATTTGGACGGTAACCATGAAGCCGCTTTTTAAATTGTCGATTCTGTCAGCTGTGGTCATGTGGTGGGCGCCGTCATCTGCGACCGCGCTCACTGCGGACGGACTCATTAACAACCCGGCGAGCGGTATTACCCGACAGGTGGAGCGAAACGCCGAGCGGCTGGTGGAGCGGGCAGCGACTCGTCGAGCAGAGCAGCAGGCTCAGAAACTCCGGAGTGTCGTCGAGTCGCTTCCGGATAGCCTTCCTGTCTACACAGTATCAGGGCAAAAAGCGTTTAATGAAGTCGTACAGGAGGATGGCTTCAGGGCTGTAGAGAGGCAATGGCTGGTGACCGGTACGCCGGAGGACATCAATCGCCTGGACCATCCGGGGATCACCGTTCTGGAACGTACAACCTTATCCGGGCTTGGCATGATCGTGGCCAGATTTCGGGTTCGTCCGGACCTGGATTCATACGAGAGTCTTCGCAAGCTCTTGCCGGACCTGGCCGACAGCCTGGACCGCAACCACGTATACAGCCCGCGGACAGGTCCATCCGATTCTTCGGAAGTGCCTGCCGTTCGATCGGGTGTAAGCCTGTGTGAGGAGCCGGTCAAAATAGGAATGATCGACACGTCCGTGGCAACGGAACACCCCGCTTTTGGTGCAGCCCGTATAGTCGAACAACGTTTTTTGTCGCTGGAAGGGAGTCGCGGTGAACTGGCTCCTGTAAAACAACATGGTACAGCGGTCGCGGGCCAGTTGGTTGGCAGGCAGGGTAGCGAAGGGGAGGCAAGGCTGCCGGGCGCGACCCTTTTTAACGCCTCGGTTTTTTACTCGCGGACAGACAATCTCTCCGGAGCCACGCTCGTGCATTTGCTGAAGGGTTTGGACTGGCTGGCGACACAGGAACCATCGGTGATCAATATCAGCCTTACCGGTGCCGATAACCGGCTACTGGGAGCGGCGGTCAGACGACTTGCCAATCAGGGTACGTTGTTGGTTGCTGCGGTTGGCAATGAGGGGCCCGCCGCGTCACCGCTGTTCCCGGCGGCGTATTCTGAAGTGATTGGCGTTACCGCAACCTCCCGCACAGGTGAGCTCTACCGATGGGCAAGTCGCGGAGAACACGTGATGTTCGCAGCCCATGGTGTTGCGGTTAGCGTTCCTGACCCGGAGGGAGGCCTGGCGACGGAGAGTGGCACTTCACTGGCCGCTCCTGTTGTTGCAGCTGCCTTGGCCTGTGAAGCCAATGGCAGTAATCCACAGAAGGCCGTTGAGGCTTTGATAGACCAGGCTCAGGACCTCGGTGAACCTGGTCGGGACAGTCTTTTTGGTTTCGGTTTCCTGCCGTATTGACTTGCCCGCCTCAGAAATCTGCCCTGAGTGTCAGGCCGGCAATGGTTCGGCTGTAGTCGGTGGAGTCCTCGGTGCCCTGGTAAATACCATGAGACACAGAGGGCTCGACGCTGAAAGTCCCGTTCAGACCAATTCGCCAACTGGCTTCGAAAACATTAGCCTGCTCGGCCCGACGACTGGCTGACGTGTCGATAAAATCCCCGGTGAAAGGGTTGTCGAGAAACGAGCTAGAAGAAGAAACCGCTGTTTGGTCGTAGTCCCGTGTTTCATATCGCCAGCCAAGACTAATCCGATTATCCTCTCCTCCCAGCAAAAAGCGGTTGAGCAACGTCGCCCGCACTCGCCAGAGGTCATTGTCGAAGGATTCCGCTTCGGCATCCTCCTTGTCGTAGTCTACGCCGATTACGAAATGACTCCTGGCGTTGTTAAAGAAGAAAAACGAATCGAGGCTTGCGCCCCGGATGTCCGAATCGCGCGCCTCGCTCTCCTCGTAGTCCTTACGCTTTTCCTGCAGGCTCGCAAGCAGGTAAACATCATCATCAATGAGGCTGCCGAGATAAGCGCTTGCCCTGTGGAAATCGAGAAAGGGCTCTGAGCCTAAAACCGAGTGGGAATAATGGTAGCTCGTACCAATGGTTACCGGATCAAAATCGTAACTCAGATCGGCGGAGAGTAGGTGAATGTCCTGGTCGAATTGACCAAGCTCCCGATACCGACTGCCAGAGAGGGAGTATCCGAGGGTAAGGTTCAGTCGCTCGGCAGGCTTCAGCACCCCTTCCAGGCCGGCGTCAAAAACCCAGGCCTGATCACTCTGTTCCGATGAGGCGTTCAGGTCGTCCACTGAGACATTGCTGTCGTGTTCAACGCCGGCTGACAGGTGTCCATTTAAAGTCGCTTGTTCGGCGGCGTCCGCAAAACACATAGAGGCCGAGAGACCCAGCGCGGTAACGCCGTACTGTAGAGATCGCGTGAAGTTCATCAGCGTGTTTCTCCTCAGCTGAAAAAAGAGCCGGGCCAAAAGAGGCCCGGCGATTCAGATTCGGCTATCGGTTCAGAGCATCCCGCCGCTGGCGGAGCCTTTTACAGTGCTCCCGACGGAATTCTGAACCTCGCTCCTGACGCTATCGGACACAGACGTACCGATTTGTTGATGGGTTTCAGCACGGATTTCGGCGTTGCGAGTCTTGTTCATCTCATCTTTTGCCTTGCCAGCCTGCTCATTGGCTTCATTCCGGGCGACGTTTGCCGTTGCCGAGGCCGTGCCCCGCACCTGTTGACCGGCCTCAACACCTGCGCTGACAGCTCGATTGGCGTTCTGGCGAGCTTCGTCTCTAACCGCCTTGCCATTTACGCTGCCTTGCGCGTTGGCCGATGCGCCACCTTGCGCGGAAACGCCGTTCTGGCTGCTGGCTTGGGCCGACATGTTGGCATCAGCCTGTGCGTTTGCAGCGGCAGCGCCTTCGGCTGCATAGGCGCCGGTGGAAAGAAGTGAGCAGATTGCGAGTGTCAGTACGTGTTTTTTCATGGTTACGTCCTCCTGTTTTACCCTTTTGGGTGGCTTTCATGAGGAGGACGTACCAGCAACGGATTTATTCCAGAAAAATTCAGAACTTCCTAGAAACCTGCTTTGGCAGCCCGTGCGACGTGCAGTTTCTTGTAGCTCTCGATCAACCGCTGGTGCTTTTCCAATCCTTCCAGCTGCATGTTGGTTGGTTCAAGACCATGGAAACGGACTGTGCCGTCTATTGAGCCAACAACGGCTTCCATGGTTTTCTCGCCGAACATGCGAGTGAAGTTGGTGATGTAGTCGTCCATCTCCATTTCGTCATCCAGGGTGACCTCCAACGCTGCGTACATCGCCCTGTAGAAGAGGCCCCGCTCAACGGTGTTGTCGTTGAACTGAAGGAACATGTCGACGAACTCTAGCGCTTCTTCATGCCACTGCAGGGCAAGGCAGATCAGGATCTTCAGCTCAAGGATGGTGAGCTGACCCCAGACGGTGTTTTCATCAAACTCCACGCCAATCAGGGTGATGATGGTCATGTAGTTGTCCAACTGGCTGGCTTCCAGTCGCTCCACCAGATCGGCCAGTTGCTCCTCGTCCAGACGGTGCAGGTTGAGGATGTCTTCCCGGTAGTCCAGAGCCATGTTGGTGTTGTCCATGATCAGGTCTTCCACCGGGTACACCTCTGAGTACCCGGGAACCAGAATCCGGCACACCGGCGCGCCCAGTTCCTCATAAACCGCGACATACACTTCCTTGCCCAGGTCCCGGAGGATACCGAACAGACACTCCGCTTCCTCCGCGTTGGTGCCGGAGAAATCCCACTCGACAAACTCATAGTCGGATTTCGCGCTGAAGAAGCGCCAGGACACAACGCCGGTGGAGTCGATGAAGTGCTCCACAAAGTTGTTCGGTTCGGTGACGGCCAGGCTGTTGAAGGTCGGCGGCGGCACGTCGTTGAGACCCTCGAAGCTGCGCCCCTGCAGAAGCTCAGTGAGGCTTCGCTCCAGAGCCACTTCAAAGTTCGGGTGCGCGCCAAAGGACGCAAACACGCCGCCAGTGCGCGGGTTCATGAGCGTCACGCACATCACCGGGAACTGGCCGCCCAGGGAAGCATCTTTGACCAGAGTCGGGAAGCCCTGGGCCTCCAGCGCTTCAATGCCTTCCAGGATGTCGGGGTATTTTTCAAGAACCTCCCGGGGTACGTCCGGCAGAGCGATTTCCTCTTCGATGATCTGCTTTTTGACGGCGCGCTCAAAGATTTCCGACAGGCACTGAACCTGCGCTTCGTTCAGCGTATTGCCGGCACTCATGCCGTTGCTGAGAAACAGGTTTTCGATCAGGTTGGACGGGAAATACACCGTCTCGCCGTCGGATTTTCGCACGTAGGGCAGGGAGACAATGCCCCGGTCGGCTCTGCCAGAGTTGGTGTCGATCAGATTGGAGCCACGAAGCTCGCCGTCCGGGTTGTAGATGGCAAGACAGTGGTCATCCAGGATGCCGTCGGGCAGTTCGTCGGACGGCCCGGGCTTGAACCATTTTTCGTTCGGGTAATGGACGAACTCGCTGTTGGCGATTTCCTCGCCAAAGAACTGGTCGTTGTAGAAGAAGTTGCAGCTGAGCCGTTCGATGAACTCGCCCAGGGCAGAGCAAAGGGCGCTTTCCTTGGTGGCACCCTTGCCATTGGTAAAGCACATCGGTGAGGCCGCGTCGCGAATGTGCAGCGACCAGACGTGCGGCACGATGTTCCGCCAGGACGCGATCTCGATCTTCATGCCCAGCTCCTCGAGGATGCCGGTCATATTGGCGATGGTTTGCTCCAGGGGCAGGTCCTTGCCTTCGATAAAGGTCTGGCTGCCGCCTTCCGGCTGAGTCATCAGCAGTGCCTGGGCGTCGGCGTCCAGGTTCTCGACAGTTTCAATCTCGAAGGTGGGGCCGGTCTGGACTACTTTTTTCACGGTGCAGCGATCGATCGAGCGCAGAATGCCCTGCCGGTCTTTTTCAGAGATATCCTCTGGCAGCTCCACGGAAATCTTGAAGATCTGGTTGTATCGATTTTCCGGGTCCACGATGTTGTTCTGGGACAGGCGGATATTTTCGGTGGGAATGTCCCGGGCGAGACAGTAAACCCGAACGAAGTAAGCCGCACAGAGTGCCGACGAGGCCAGGAAGTAATCGAACGGGCTGGGCGCCGAGCCGTCGCCCTTGTAGCGAATGGGCTGGTCCGTTACGACCGTGAAATCGTCAAACTTGGCTTCAAGTCTGAGGTTCTCGAGAAAGTTGACGTTGATTTCCATTACACAGAGTCCTGGATCGGAGAATTTGGCGCGCCATGGCTTCTAATGGCGGCCATTATCCAGTTTTTGCCCGCGTTCGTCTTGGTCGGTCTTCTACGGATGGGCCAATGCCAGTTCGACCGCCTGGGCCGCGTGAATTTCCGTGGTGTCGTAGAGCGGAACCTCGGTGTCGGCCTGGCTGATCAGCAATCCGATCTCGGTGCAGCCGAGAATCACTGCCTGGGCCCCGCGCCCGGAAAGCGATGAAACGATATCCAGGTAGGTATGGCGCGAGTCAGGCTTGATCTTGCCCTGGCAGAGCTCTTCGTAGATAACACGGTGCACCTCATCCCGCTGGCTTTCATTCGGGGTGAGGACGTCGATACCGGCAGCCTCCAGTCGTTGCCTGTAGAACGCCTGCTCCATGGTAAACCGTGTGCCCAGCAGTCCTACTCGGGTCGCACCATCTTTCTTCAGTACCTGCGCGGTGGCATCCGCGATGTGCAGCAATGGAATCCCTATCGCCTGTTCAATCTCCGGAGCAACCTTGTGCATGGTGTTGGTACCGATCATCAGGAAATCGGCACCTGCCTTCTGGACTGATAACGCCGCATCCGAGAGGATTCGGGCAGTGGCTCCCCAGTCTCCCTTGTGCTGAAGCGCTTCAATGTCGGCGAAATCGACGCTGTAGAGCACTATCTTCGCAGAATGCAGGCCGCCCAGCCGAGTCTTCACGCCTTCATTGAGCAGGCGGTAGTAGGTCTGCGTGGATTCCCAGCTCATGCCGCCGAGAAGGCCAATGGTTTTCATGATTAATCTCCGTATTATCCGCTGACCGTCACAATGATCAGTGCCACGGCATAGACCGAAAGCATCAGGGCACTTTCAAACCCGATCTTGCCAATTCCGTAGCGTTGGCGTCGGACCATCCCCATCAGCAGTGTGGCTGTCATTAGAATGCTTACCAGCCCCCAGGTCATTTGTATCGGGGTTATGTCGTGATAGATGGAGCCGCCAGGGTAGCCGACATCGGCTGACGCGATCACCAGCATGTTAAAACAGTTGGTGCCGAAAATGTTGCTCACTGCCAGCGTCAGCGCGTTTCTGCGGATAGCGGCAATCGTGGTGACCAGCTCGGGTGAGGAAGTTGTCAGCGCGGTAAACAGGCCGCCAATCAGGGTATCAGACAGGCCCGTTTCGTCGCTGATCACTTTGGCCCCTTCCATCAGTATCCATCCGGCGACGCCTGTAATGGCTGCCAGAATGATGAAAGTGATCCAGGCCTGGACAAGGCCGCCGCGAAGGTAATGGCCAGGCTTGTCGGGAACGGTCTGGCGGGTCAGTCGGGGAAACCACATGGGTTTACTGTCTGTTTTGCGAACCAGGTGAAGCCCGAACAGATACGCCGCCGTAATCACGGGTGTGATTGGGTGTATTCCCCAGAGTGAAACCGGTGGGCTGGCAATGGCCAGTAGTGGCAAGGCCAGCAAGACAATCAACAACGCAGCGAGCATCAGATTGGTTGAGGATGCGGCCGCGTGCTCCAGGTTCGCTTTGCGGTACATGATGTCGGCAATGCCCAGAAACACAAGGTTCGCCGCCATACAGCCCATCACATTGCTCATGGCAAGATCCGGCCTTGAATCCATGGCCGCGCTGAGCGTGGCGGCGAAGTCGGGCAGTGATGTCACGCCCGCCAGCAAAAAGATGCCGAACAATGCCTCTCCCAGACCCGTGCGATCAGCCAGTTCATCGGCTACCCGCGCGAGTCGGCTGCCGGCTGTCACAATAACAACGGATGCGATGGCAAAAGCGATGATGCCGGTAGTCAGTGATGGAAACACTCAAGGCTCCAGCCTGTTGTGATTGGTTGGGTTGCTCAAGGTAACTATAGCGGTTGGGGAATGGCCAGAGGGATTATCGGCGCCCAGAAAGAAATTCGGGCTTCTATAATAGATTCAGAAAGATCAGGTACCAGGTTCAGAACACACGGGAGCGATGCATGAGCAATCTTATGGAATCTGTTGAACAGAGCTGTGATTCAGCCGATGCGCCGTGCAGCGCTATTGAGACGATCTTGAGCCCCAGGGTAGCCGATCTGGGAGGTTTTTCTGTCCGCCGTCTGTTGCCAACCGCAAAGCGAAAAATGGTCGGGCCCTGGATATTTTTTGATGAAATGGGACCGGCGGACTTCCCGGCGGGCCAGGGCATCAACGTGCTGCCTCATCCGCACATCGGCCTCGCCACGGTAACCTTTCTGTTCGAGGGTGAGATACTGCATCGGGACTCGGTGGGTAGCTGCCAGCCCATCCGGCCCGGAGATATCAACCTTATGGTGGCGGGCAGCGGTATCGCCCATTCCGAGCGGGAGCGCCCCGAGATAACGGCCACTGACCACCGGTTGCACGGTCTCCAGCTTTGGCTGGCCTTACCGGAAACCGACGAGGAAACAGCGCCAGCGTTCCACCATTATTCCAACGATGATATCCCTTCATTGGAAATCGACGGCGTGCCGGTGCGAGTTATGATCGGCAGTGCCTATGGAGTAACGTCGCCCGTGCCCCAGTTCTGCAAAACCCTGTATCTGGAAGCCACCCTCGAAGCCGGCCAGACTCTGACATTACCCGAGGCGCCTGAGCGGGCGGTTTACATAGCGAGTGGGGCCCTCCAAGCCCATGGCTCCGAACTTCCTACCCATAGCATGACGGTCTTTTCGAGTGAGCCCGGTGTTGCCATCACCGCCACGGAGGATTCCCGTATTGCTGTCATTGGCGGTGAGCCGCTGGGGAAGCGGTTTATTGAGTGGAACTTTGTCTCGTCCAGCAAAGCCCGCATTGACCAGGCAAGGGAAGACTGGCGAGCCGGTCGTTTTGAAAAAGTGGTGGGTGATGAGGAAGAGTTCATTCCTTACTAGCAGGCTATCTGGACACGTATCCTGGAGTCTCATGGCTCGGGTAAAGGGAGAAATCCCACGGCATTGCGTGAGTTGTACGAGAAGGCCAAAAAGAAGAAGAAAAAGAAGAGTTGATCGCCACAGCAAAGTTCAGGCTGCGGCGATCAGAGATGTCAGGTTGACGTATCAGAAACGATACTTGGCGTTGGCATTCACAGTGCGCCGCTCGCCGTAGCCGCAGTCTGCGCCCTCAGAGCGGCACCAGGTGATGTACTCTTCATCGGCCAGGTTCTTGGCGTCTATAGTGAAATCCCAGTTTTGCCAGGTATAACCAATCATGGCGTCGTAGAGGGTAACGGAGGGAACAACGGGCCCGCCGCCTGAGCCAACGTTGTCACCCACATAGCGAACCCCGGCTCCAAACCGCCAGTTGCTGGCGATGTAGAGCTGGTTCCACCAGGAGGCCTGGCGTTCGGCTACATAGGGCAGACGGTTGCCGGAGGCGTCGTCCTTTGCGTTCATATCGGTGTAGGCCAGTTGGGTTTCGAAACGCTGCCAGCGCTTGTTTACCTGCAGTTCCCAGCCATCGATCACCGCGCCGGTCTGTTCGACACCGCCGGGGGTGCTGCCGTCGCTGACCCGGTTCTCCTGAGTGATGTCGAAGTAAGCAGCGGTGATGCCCAGGGACTGGTCCGGGGAAACGTACTTCACACCCGCTTCCTGCTGATCGCCAGTGGTCGGCTTAAGGGTATTTCCCGCGGCCGTGCCGTCGGTGCCCAGATTCAGGCTGAAGGCTTCTGCGTAGCTGATATACGGAGAAATTCCGTTATCAAACCGGTACATCAAACCTGCGCGACCGGTGGTTTCCTCTTCATCACTGACGGTGTCTGATCCGGACACGGCCAACCGGCGGTTCTCGGCCCAGTCGTGGCGGAGGCCGGCGGATACAACGACTGGCCCGATTTCGATGTGGTCGGCGACGTACAGACCGATTTGTTCGATCTCGTTGTCCGGGCGGTCTGACGGGTTGATAACACCGTCGTTCAGGTTGCCGTACTGCGGATCATACACATCGAAGGTGCCTCCAAGGCCGTAGCCGTAGAAGTAGTTGTCCTGTTCCCACAGGGCATCCTGGCGGTCGGCACCGATGATCAGGCGATGGCGGGTCATGCCAAGCTCAACGTCGCCTTCCAGGCGAGCATCCATGTTGAAAATTTGGGTTTCAGCGTCTGCCGTGTAAATGGTGCGGGGCACCTCGCCATTGGCATCTGGAATACTGGGAATCGTGATCCAGTGCTCGCGATTCTCGGTGCTGGAACGGGTGTAACGTGCCGTGGCAGACATCGCCCAGTTGGAATTCAGCTGATGATCGACAAACAGGGTAGCTTCGGTTTTCTCGCGGTCATAGCGATCCCAGCCTGGCTCACCAACGAACCGCTCGGAACCGATAAAGCCCTGCGAGCCGGGTTCCAGGGTGCCGGCCTGCGGCAGGAACTGGGCGGATACCTGGCCTTTGTTCTCCTGACGGTTCAGCAGCAGAGTAACGCTCGTGTCATCGCTGGCCCGCCAGGTCAGGGAAGGGGAGAGTACGTAGCCGTCGTCTTCCACATAATCCACCTGGGTGTCGCTGTCGCGCCCAAGTGCGATGAGGCGGTACAGCAAATCACCGCTTTCGTTGACCGGGCCGGTCACGTCCACTGCCAGTTGCCTGCGATTGAAGGTACCGTACTGGGCCCAGATTTCACCGGCCTGCTCATCCTCCGGGAGCTTGGATACCCCGTTGATGATGCCGCCAAGATCGCTCTGGCCATAAAGCATGGACGACGGGCCTTTGAGCACTTCGATGCTCTCCAGGGCGTAAACATTGGAGCGAACGGTGTTGTACGAACCGTAGATCTGGCGCAGGCCATCGAGATAGCGGCCTGCGTCGACCCCGCGCACCTTTGCGGAATCAATTCGGGTATCAAAGCCAAAGTTTCCTGCATTTACGCCGGGTGTATAAAGCAGGGCATCCTGAATGTTCTTGGCCCCGGAATCTTCGATGAATCCGCGATCAACGATGGAGACTGAATAGGGTTGCTCTTCTACCGGAACATTGAGCTTGCCAACGGCTGGTGTCTTCTCCAGGGGCATGTAGTCGGGAGCAGTAATGGCGTCGGATACCACATCGAGTGCCTCGAGTGTGGTGGTTTCATCGGCCTGGGATTGTGCATTGGCCAGGGAACTGGCGCCGAGCAGGGAAGCGAACGCGACGAAACTGCAGCGCCGGGAGCTTGGGGCTTTCATGGGTGTTTACGCCTCTGTTGTTAATGCTGAAGCGAATGATAACAATTATTATTAAAGTTACAAGAACTGATGTCTTTTTGCTTGCCCGGTTCAGTCCACAGTAAAAGACAGAATTCTTGAGATATGGCTGTACGGCAGGCCGCTCTCTTCGTGCCAGCGGTTAAAGACTTCCTGCGCCTGCATCAGCCCCTTCTTGCTGGTCGGCGAGGCATCCAGCACCTCCTCGCGGTGCAGCGCAGCAATCACATCGCGGGAAAGAATAAAGCCGTCCCAGCCCACGCGGCGCAGAAAATACTGGGCGCTGTTGCCGCCAAGCCGGGCTCCGTTGCGTTTTAACCAGATAAGCAGGCCTGCCTGGTCACTACGTGGCCAGTTGGCCAGAAACTTGCCGAAGCTGCCGTGTTCCCGGGCGGTATCCACAATCATCCGGGCATTCTCGGGCACGGTCTGAATTTTCTGGGCGTTTCGTACGATCCGCTCATCGCTGGCCAACTGTTCAAGTACCTCGGGAGAAACCTGTTGCCAGTAAAGGGGAACGAACCCCTCGAACGCTTCCTCAAACTTCGGCCATTTGTTCTCGATCACCCGCCAGACGAAACCTGCCTTGAAGATGCACCGGGTGATTTCCGACAGGTATCGGTCGTCACCCAGAGCTTCCAGCTCGCCGGGTTGGGCCACCTTGGGCAGCCGTGCGCGAACTTCGCTCTCGGCGCCTTTTTGAAGAACGGACTGTTCGTAGATGCGGGAAAAGGGCATAACGGTCTCTGAATCAGTCCAGTCTGTTGAAGGATTTTCTCCGGCCAATGTGTGCAAGGCCATTGATCAGGGTGCCGAGCAATCCGAGTGTGGGACGCACAATCAATCGGAATACCCAGCTGCCGATGTACAACAGGGGCAGCATCAGCAGCAGCCAACCGAAAAACTGCACCAGCTTTGTTGGGTAACCCAGTATTTCGGACATCTCAGCCAGAAGGTCATTGATAATACTCGGGTTCGTGACGACCAGGTACCCTACGCCAACCACGGCGGGCCATTTTGCGTAGCGGGCGGTTGCCATCAACATGCGGCCGCTGTTGGCAAGTCGTGCGCCAAGGGCGGCAGAGCGGGTACCCGCGGCGGCGCTTCTTGAAGAAACCGCAACTGCACGTCCTGCCCGCAGCACTTTCAGCGCGCTGGCAAAAACCAGAACATCCACCGATGCCCAGCCAACGTCAGCGGCGGACACGTCCTCACCTGTGCGGTACTGAATCTCCAGGTTACGAATGCCGCTGGCGAAAAACTGGTTGATATTCTCCAGCACCCGTTCCGTTCGAACCCAGATGATGTCGCCCTGATCGTTCAGCACGAATTGACCCAGAAAATCATGCCCCTCCTCCTGGATGAAGCGCACGGCATACCAGCCGCGCTCTTCCCGGGTCAGCTTTTCCTTCACGGGACGTTTTTGCTGGCCGGCGGTATCGGTGTCGGTTTTTTCGTCACCGGAAAAAAATTCCACAGCCGCCCGGTATCGAGCGGCCAAGTCGTTCATCAGCTCGATGGAGCCAATCGGGTTGCTCAGGAAATAGTGGATCGGCGGAAGGACGTTTTCGCCATAAAGCCTGAGAATGTCGCGAAATTCCGGCTCCGGCCCGTAAATTGGCAAGATCTCTCGGGTCATCTCCGGGTATCGTAAATAGGCCGCGCGGGCCTTCAGTAGAAGAAGCTCATCATCCGCCATATCCAGCAATGCGGCCTGCACTTCAAGAGGTTCCGATTCGATACGAGGGAACTCCGTGAGGGTATCTTCCGCCTGGATCTGGATCAGCCGTTCTTCAATCAGCATGGGGCGCGAACTGACAGTGGCTGTCAGTGCAATGACCGTTGCAAGCCCCAGTATCAGCAGAAGTTTTCTCATCATCGGTTGACCTGAATACTCACATGACCGATCTGGTTCCAGTAAGCATGCCTCATGGAAATCTCTGTGCAATTCAACTCAGGTTTTCACTGAAGCTAACCTGCAGCGGGGATGATTCCAAGGAAAGTTTCAAGAACTCTGCTTTTGTAGCCGGATCAACCAGCGACTAAGCTTTGAAGGTTAGCTCATATGTATACGACCGGAAATGCAGATCTTTCCCGGTTTCTCGTGGGTTGCTCTGCACTGTGGTCTGGCAGGAGAGGCGCGTGGCTGGAAAGCAGACGAAGCGTAGGTTTTTGATCAGAGAGGCGCGGGAAGACGATCTGCCCCAGATGGTTGGCTTCCTCGCCAAGTTGGCGCTGCATGTCTCGGGCGCTCCTCCCCACGATTTGAAAGAAAATGAATACAAACGACTTCTGAGAACTCTGCATTCCTCTCTGGACGATCCCCACAGACGATTGATCGTGGCCGAAAGTAAAAGCGCGGGTCTGGTGGGCATGGGTTATGTTTATATCTGGAGAAGCCAGGGCATCTGGGAGCAGTCGGAACCGACAGAATTCAAGTCTGGTGTTATTGATGATATCTGGGTTGAACCGGAATTCCGGGGGCTTGGTATCCTGAAGGCATTGCTGCGCGACCTGGTGACGTTCGCGGAGGAACACCATGCCTCAGAGCTGATCCTCGAATACTCTGCGTCCAACAAGGAAGCCAAGGCCGCCTGGACCAAACTGGGGTTCAAACCGACCGGGGTGCGCGCGGCGGCATTCACGTCGGTGGTGAAGCAGGCGCTGGCGGAATGACAAGGACAAGAAAAGGAAACAGGCCATGATCGGCGATCGCACTGTAAATGTGTTTTACGATGAGATCATGCTCGGGCACAACCCTGAGGTGGATCTACCGTTTATGCCCAGCCGGGTGGAGAAGCGTGTGCGCTCCATTCTTCAGGGGCTGGACTTCAAGTGGAGCTATCCGGAGCACCCGGGCCGAATAAGCGCCATCAAGGAGTATCTTGACGAAAACCCGGTTGACGGCGTTCAGTTCAGGTCTGGCGCACCTGCCGCTACCTATGATCAGCTGGCTCGGGTACATACAACATCCTACCTTGATCACATATTCTCATTGGACGGAAAACGGGCCTGGCTTGATAAAGACACAACGGCTGTATCGCCCGATAGCATCAAAGCGGCCACCGCTGCCGCAGGCAACGCCATTGCCGCTGTTGAAAGTGTGGTTAAAGGGGAATGTGAAAGCGCCTTCGCCCTGATTCGGCCCCCCGGCCACCATGCTGAACCGGTCCGGGCCCGGGGATTCTGCCTGCTCAACAACGTTGCCATAGCCGCGGCCCATGCCCAGGCCAAACTGGGTTGTGAAAAAATCCTGATCATTGACTGGGACGCCCACCACGGCAACGGCACCCAGGACATCTTCTGGGCCGACCCCGACGTGCTGTTTTTCGATACCCACTGCGCGGCGCCTTTTTATCCCGGCTCTGGCCACCTGGAAGAGATCGGTGATGGCCTCGGGGAAGGCTACACCATCAATGTTCCCCTGCCGGAAACCGCGGGCGACGTCGCTTTCGAGAAAGTGTTCCGGGAGATTCTGATGCCGGCGGCCGATTACTTTAAACCGGATCTGGTACTGGTCTCTGCGGGCTTTGATCCGCACCGAAACGACATGGCCCTGAACCTCACCTACGATGGCTTCAAAGTGCTCACTGGCATTGTCCAGGCTATTGCCGACAAACACTGCGATGGTCGCTTGGCGCTGGTCCTGGAAGGTGGTTACAGCCTGAGTTCGCTGTCCAGGGGTGTGCACGCCGTACTCGAAGTGCTGGCAGGAGGGGAGGTGCCGGAAGTTCATGAAATCGGCGTGCCAGAGGCCGAGGAAGCAGCCGAGTTCCATCGGTCTGCTTTCAGTGACGAAGACTGATTTTTTTCAAAAGGGACAGACTTTCACCCCGCTGAAAATACTTTGTGTGCGGCTTCCGCAACAATTCCATGTCGCTGTGCCAGTTTCCACCGATCATCGTCGTAGCCGCCGCCAATGACCGTTGCCACTGGAATGCCCCGCCGTTTTAATTCAATGAGCACCTGAAAATCCCGCTCGAAAATTCCCTCCTCGGAAATACTCAGCCTGCCGAGGGGATCATCCCTGAAAACATCGACTCCTGCATCGTACAGCACGATGTCTGGACGGGATTGCACAAGCGCTCCCTGTAGCGTCTCGCTGACAACTTCCAGGTAGGGCTCATCCTCAAGGCCATCCGGCAGGGCGACATCGAGGTCACTTATTTTTTTCTCGAAAGGGTAGTTACGCTCACAGTGAATCGAGCAGGTAAAGGCATTTGGCTCATTGGCCAACAAGGCAGCGGTGCCATCACCCTGGTGTACATCCACATCGAAGATAAGCACACGATTAACGCCATCCTGCTGCAACAGCACATTGGCGGCGATCGCCAGATCGTTGAGGATGCAAAAGCCGGCAGCGTAATCGTAATGGGCATGATGAGTGCCACCGGCCAGATGACAGGCAATGCCATGCTGAAGGGCCAACTGGGCAGTCAAAACCGTGCCGGAAGGGGCCAGGAACGTGCGTCGAACGAGGCCCTTGCTCCAGGGCAGGTTCATCTGACGTTTCTCCCTTGCCGAGAGTTGATCGCCGGCGAACCGGGCAAGGTAATCCGGGCAGTGGGTCCGGGTCAGCCACGCCTGTCTACACGGGGCAGGGCGGAAGCCGTTGGCTTGAGTCAGAAGCCCCCGCTCGCGAGCGTAGTCAGCAAGAAGTCCGAACTTTTCCATAGGGAAACGGTGTTTGGCCGGAAACGGGAAGCTGTAGTCTGGATGGTGAACCACGGGTACGGGCATTGGATCGTCCGGGAGCGGTGTATTTACTGCGTCAGAACGTTATTCGGCGGGTACCGCTGCGATACCTGAATCGCACAGTGCTTGGATCTCCTTGCTGGAATACCCGCATTCTGCCAACAGTTCGGTGGTTTGCTCGCCCAGCCGTGGTGCCCCTTGCCACTGTTGCTCTGGTGTCGCCGAGAAGCGTGAAGGTGCCCGGGCCTGACGGAGCCGCCCAGCCTGTGGGTGATCATAGTTTGAGAGCAGGCCGTTCGCCTCGACCTGAGGATGGTCCAGCACTTGAGTTCGGGTTAACACCGGGGCGCAGGGCACTTGTTCGGCTTCCAGTTTCGCCAACCAGTGTTCGGCCGTATCGGTTTTTATAACCGACTGGATCAGCTCCAGCCTCGCATCAATATTCTCCTGGCGCAGCTTGGCTGTCATGAAGCGAGGATCCTCCGCCCACTCCGGGCGGTTCAGAGCACGAATGAGGGCTTGCCACTCCCGGTCGCTCTGAACCGCAATGGTGATGTAGCCCGTCGTGGTCTCGTAAATCAGGTCCTGAAGACTTGCTGCTTCCTGTTGTGGCACTTCGCTGTGAACGAAGGTCTGGCTGCCCATATCGGAGCTCCACAAAAACGCGATGATCGCGTCCAGCATGGATAACCGCACATGCTGAGCCTCGCCCGTGCGTTCCCGGGCGAACAGTGCCGCGGTGATCGCCTGGGCGGCGGTCACACCGGTGAGTTTGTCTGGAAGAATCGTTCTCACCAGTTGCGGGCGCAGCTCATCCGCGCCTGCCTGCACGGTGGCCAATCCCGAGAGGCCCTGAATCAGCGGGTCGTATACCGGTCGCTGGGAATACGGGCCGGTATCACCAAACCCACTGATCGATATCACGATGAGGTTCGGAGCCACCTTGCGGAGTTGCTCCTCACCAAGCCCCATCCTCTCTATGACTCCCGGTCGGAAGTTCTGCACAAAGACATCGGCCGTTGCCACCAGGCGAAGCAGTGCATCTCGGCCTTGCTGCTCTTTCAGATTTAATGCCACCGACTTCTTGTTACGGTTGTTGTTCAGATACAGCGCCGACATGTCCCCCTGCCGGTTGGCGGCGGAGCGAGTGAAGTCGCCGCCGGCTGGGTTTTCAACCTTGATGACCTCGGCTCCCTGATCCGCCAACATCATGGTAGCCAGCGGTCCGGAGATCATGGCGGTCAGATCGATAATGCGGATTCCGTCGAGCGGTCCGGTCATGGAAAAGAGCTCCTGTTTTGTTCTGAGGGCGCTCCCAGACGAGAGTGCACCACTCGGAAAAAGGGTTCGTACTCTAGACTTTATGCTGCATCTGAATAGTTGTTGATACGCAACAGAGAAGAAAATTCATCAAACCAGAGGAGCGCCAGTGTCCACCAGCGTCGAAATGAGTGAAATTTTTCTCGAGTACCCCACCGAATCCGGCAAGGTCGCTGTACTCAAAAATGCCTCTCTCATGGTGCCCCCCGGAGAAACACTGGCAATCACCGGACCCTCTGGCAGCGGGAAAACCTCGCTGCTTCTTCTGCTTTCCGGCTTGCAGCGCCCGACCAGTGGCGAGATCTTTGTGGGCGATCAGCGCCTGGGCGAGATGGATGCCAACACCCTGGCGGACTGGCGAAGTGAGCACCTTGGCATTATTTTCCAGTCCTTTCACCTGTTGCCGGGCCTGACGGCCCTGGGGAATGTCAGTCTGCCGCTTGAAATTGCCGGCGAGGAACGACCCCGGGAACGGGCGCTTGCCATGCTGGAGGCGGTTGGCCTCAGCCATCGTCTGCAGCATTACCCGGGGCAGCTGTCTGGGGGAGAGCAGCAACGTGTCGCGATTGCCAGGGCGCTGGTGCACCAGCCGAGCCTGCTGCTGGGGGATGAGCCAACGGGCAACCTGGACCATGAAACCGGCGAGAAAGTCCTTTCCCTGTTATTCGATCTTCACAAGGAGAGCAAATCCACGCTGGTGCTGGTAACGCACGACGAGCGCGTTGCCGAGCGATGCCAGCATCGGGTTCGAATGGATGGTGGTCGTCTTTATGAATCGTGAAAGCCCTCGCCAACCCCGTTCCACGAGCCCGCTATGGATGATCAGGTTCGCGATCACCGATCTGCGATCGCGGATCTCTGCGCTGAAGGTCTTCCTGGCCTGTCTTATTCTGGGCGTCACCCTGGTAGCTGCGACAGCCAGCCTTTACCGGGTGATCGAACAGAGCCTGCTGGCGGATACCCGGGCGTTGTTGGGCGGTGATGTAGAGCTGGATACCAGCGAGCCCCTGCCGGATGAAGTGCTCGAGTGGATTCGGGCCACCGGCAACATTTCGCTGGTCCGGGAATTCGATACCATCGTGAGTGGCAGCGGCGGTGACGGATTTTTTCGGGCCGAGATACTGGTCCCGGATGCTCTGTATCCCCTCTACGGCGAACTGGAACTGGTTCCTGATGAATCCCTGCAGGATCTGACGGCCCGGAAACAAGGGCAGTGGGGCGCCATCATCGATCCACTGCTGGCAGAACGCCTTGGTCAGTCTGTTGGCGACCAGATCGAGATCGGCGCAGCCACCTTTCGAATCAGCGGTCTTATCGAGAAACAACCTGATCGGAGCCTGAATGCCAACTGGCGTGGCCTGCCGATCATGATTTCTGAACCGGCGGTTGAGGCAACCGGATTAATCCGCCCGGGTAGCCGTGTGGATTACGAATACCGGGTGCAGACCGAGCAGAATCTCGACACCTGGCTTGAGCTATTCGAGCAGGCATTCCCGGACGCCCGATGGGAAATCACAACCTTCGCCGAGCGCAGCGAGCGAATCTCCGAGCGGCTGGACCAGATTGCTACAGCGCTGATCCTTATTGCTTTCACCACCTTGTTCATTGGCGGCCTCGGCGTTGCCAACAGCATTCACGCCTACCTTGATGAAAAGCTGGGCACCATTGCCACGCTGCAAACATTGGGCCTTCGCCGAAAACCGCTAGTGGGCATATACCTGCTGCAGATTGGCATTCTGGGTAGCCTGGCCGGGCTTGTTGGGGGCGGCATCGGACTGGGGCTGTCCGCCCTGGCAATTGGCGTGGCGGGGGATGCCTTCGCGCTGACGGGGCCAGACGGGGCGGGAGGCTGGTTGTCCTTGTGGATCACCCCCTTACTACTGAGCTGGTTGTTTGCCGTGCTGACCGCCTATGTGTTCGCTCTGCCGGCTCTGGCGCGTGCTCTGGCTGCTGCACCAGCGGGGCTTTTTCGAGGGCAGGTTCAGGCCGCCCCGAATGAACCCCGCAGTTGGCGGATTGCCAGTTACCTTTTGCTGGCAGTCTACATAGGCGCGACGCTCCTCTTGCTTCCGTCGCCCCATCTGGGATTCCTGTTCCTGCTGGCGGTAATCGGGCTCTGGGGGCTCCTGGAGGGTTTGATCAAGGGATTGCGCCGCGGTGCAAAGGCCCTGGAAAACGGCGGCTTCGCTGATCGCAGGTTTGCCCGGCGTCTGGCCCTGGCCAACCTTCACAGGCCGGATTCTCCCCTGCGGGCCACGCTGCTTTCTCTGGGTACCGCTCTCACGTTGGTGGTGGCTTGTACGCTGATGGTCACTACGCTCATGCGGGCTCTGGAAACCACGATACCGGAAGAGTCACCGGCGCTGATTCTGTACGAGGTGTTCCCGGACCAGATGGAACCGCTGCGAACAGAGCTGGAAGCCCTGGACAGCTCCAGCCGCGTGGAGCTGCTCCCGATGGTCCGTTCCCGGCTTGCCACCATCAACCAGCGGCCGATTGCCGAGGTGCTTGCCGACAACGCCGAAGCCAGGCGGGAAGCCATGGGGGATGAATACAAACTGAGCTATCTCTCCGGCAACCCAGAAGCTCTCGAACTGGTGGAAGGAAACTGGTGGACGTCGCCGGCCCCTGAAGGCGAGCCTGCCTACATGGCCATGGAGGATCGGGAGGCGTATCAGCTTGGCCTGGGGGTAGGCGATCAGCTCACCTTTACTGCACAGGATAAGAGCATCAATGTCGAAATCCGTGCAATCTACCGGCAAAAAGGACTCCAGACACGATTCTGGTTTGAGGGGATATTGCAGGAAGGGGCGCTGGACGACCTGATCAGTCTGTATGTAGGCGCGGTTTATCAGAGCGACGAGGCGGCCAAGGAATCCCAGCAATGGTTGGCACAGAACATCCCCAACGTGATCACGCTGCGGACGGCAGACTGGCTCGAAACGGCCGGGGACCTGCTGAACAAGGCTGCCGCGGGGCTTGCGGCGGTCGCCTCCGTAAGCCTTCTTGCCAGTTTGCTGGTGCTTTCCAGCGTGGTCAGTGTGAGTCGCAGGCGGCAGCTCTATGAGGCGAACCTGTTGCACTGCCTTGGCGCCCGACATGGGGCCATCAGGCAATCCATGTTGCTTGAAACCGGCTTGCTGACTGTTCTGGCAACGGTCTTCGCCACAGGGCTTGGCGCGTTAATTGCCTTACCCGTAGCTGACCTCGCCCTGAAGCTGCCTGCAGGTGATCTGTGGTGGGTTGGGGCGCTGGTTGCGGGTGTTGTCAGCTCTCTGGCGCTGTTGGGTGGACTCCTGCCCACGCTCAAGGCAATGCGGCTGAATCCTGCTGTGTTGCTCAGAGACAGTTAAAACGTCTTGCTGACGCAATAAATTCGTCTTTTAGGTAAATGAGGAGGAAAAGTTATTTAAATTATATACTTAAGATCGCCAAAAAATGCCGTTTGTTCGTTTTTTGGCCGGCATCATGAGTTGCAGGCTCAAAAAATCCGGTTATATTGAGAAAATTAAGGAAAATTGCCTACCAAATGGCAAATTTCAAAAATTTTCACTAAAACATCTACGGTAGTATTTTTACGTATGCTTTTTGCACATAACTCGTGTTGTGTACGCATAACAGACACACACTTATCGTCCACAAAAGAAAAAGAGAGAAAAACTATGATTCGCAAACTTGCACCGCTGGTATTCGCTTGTGCTGCAGTCACCTCCGTGAACGCCACAGCAGACCAGCTGGACACCGTGATTCAACGTGGCACTCTGAACTGTGGCGTGGTTCTGGACTTCCCACCCATGGGGTACTTTGACGAGAACAACGAGCCGGCTGGCTTCGACGTGGATTACTGTAACGACCTGGGCGAAGCGCTCGGCGTCGACGTTAACGTTCTCAACCTCACCTGGGGCGAGCGGATCCCATCTCTGGTCTCCGGTAAAACCGACGTTGTTATCGGTTCCACTTCCGATACGCTGGAACGTGCCAAAACCGTCGGCTTCACCTACCCGTACTTCGTTTTCAAATTCCAGGTTATTGCGAACGAGGACAAGAACATTGAATCCTTCGATGACCTTAAGAACCTGAAGGTTGGTGCAGCACTCGGTACTACCTACGAAACCGAGTACCTGGCCTACGCTGAGCAGCAGGGCTGGGGCAAGGACAACTACACCTCGTTCAAGTCTGAAAACGACGCCTACCTGGGTCTGTACCAGGGCAAGGTGGACGCGATCATTTCAACCAACACGAACATCGCAACCAAGCTGCGTAGCGAAGAGTTTGCGGACTTTGAAGCAGGTCCCTACGTGCCCAACTACGACGACGTTGTTGGCATTATCGCCAAGCGTGACGAGGTGGCCTGGATCAACTACCTGAACCTGTTCCTGGTTCGCCAGATTCGCGATGGCAACATGAACGAAGCTTACAACAAGCACTTCGGCACCGATGCACCTGCCGATCTGATCCAGTCCCTCCGGGACAACAAGTAAGCGCCGAAGCGACGGCCGCCAGACAGGCGGCCGTTATTGCATTGGTTCCCGGGTCAGGCGCTCATTCAGCGGCGCGCTGCCCCAAAATTCTGATCGCAGCTCTGTTTCGAGGGCAGTGGTCGAGTTTCCTACCATTCATTAAATGGCCAAGGTATGGACTACGAATTTCACTGGAACGTTGTATTCCAGAACATGCCCCAGCTGCTGAACGGTGCTTTCGTTACCTTGCACGTATCCGTTCTAGCCATGCTTCTGGGCATTGTGATCGCAATACTGTTGGCGATCGCCAAAATGAACAACACTAAGTTCTTCAGCCAGGTTGCTACGGTGTGGGTCGAAATTGCCCGGAATACGCCGGCACTGTTTCAGATCTACATGGCCTATTTCGGCCTTGGTGCGTTCGGGATTCACCTGAGCCCGTATGTGGCCGTGCTGAGTGCACTGGTCTTCATCAACGCGGGCTACCTCACGGAGACTTTCCGGGGTGGCTTCCAGTCGATTCCCAGCACCCAGTACAGCGCCTCCAAGTCCCTGGGTATGACCAGCATCCAGTCGTATCGCTATATCATCCTTCCGCAGATGCTGAGGCGCATCTATCACCCGATGACCAACCAGTTTGTCTGGTCGATTCTGATGAGCTCTCTGGGGATTCTGGTGGGTATGAGTGAACTCTCCGGCACAACTCAGAGACTGCAGTCACTGTCGTTCAGAACGCTGGAGTTCTTCATCGTGGCGGCGGTTATGTACTTCATCATCACAAAGCTGGTGTTGTTCGGGTCATCGCTGCTTGCCCGTCGACTGTTCAAGGGGGAAATCTGATGAATTCCTTATTCACACCCCTTTCCTGGAGCGATAGCGGGCTGATCCTGACCGGTGTCTGGAACACCGTCATCATCTCTGTTGTGGCCATCGTCGTGGGTACCCTGTTGGGTCTGGTGGTCGGCTTCATCCGCTCCGAGAGCAACAAGGTGGTCAATGTGGTGTTCGGGGGCGTTCTGGACGTGCTCCGGAGTGTGCCGCTGATCATCCAGCTGATTCTGTTCTCAACCTTCGTTGGCGCAATGGGCAACCCCCTGGCGCCGTTTGTTGCGGGCTCCATTGTGCTTTCGCTTTACACCATGGCGTTTATGGCCGAGGTGTTCCGCGGAGGCTTCGAGAGTGTCAGCCCCTCAATGCAGACAGCGGCGCGCTCACTGGGCATGACCAAGTGGCAAACCATCTACCACATCCGCTTGCCCATCGGCCTGCGCGCGGTGTTCCCGTCCTGGCTGGGTGTTTCGCTCAGCGTTATCAAGGACTCGGCGCTGGTGTCGGTGATCGGTTACATGGAATTGCTGCGCACGTCAGAACAACTTATTTCAAGAACCCAGCAACCGCTCGAGATTCTCATAGGTGTTGGTATCTTCTACTTCATTATTTCGTACCCGCTTTCCCACTACGGCCGGTACGTTGAGAGGAAAATGGCAATATGATCAGTGTACAGAATGTCCATAAATCCTTCGGTGATCTTGAAGTGCTCAAAGGCGTGAGCCTGGACGTGCAGAAAGGCGAAGTGGTGAGCGTTATCGGGGGCTCCGGTAGCGGCAAGTCGACTCTGCTGTACTGCATCAACGCCATCGAGACCATCAACAGCGGCAAGATTCTGGTTGATGATGTGGATGTGCATGCCAAGTCCACCAACAAGGACAAGCTGCGCCAGAAACTGGGCATGGTGTTTCAGCAGTGGAATTCCTTTCCCCACATGACGGTACTGGAGAATGCGGCGCTGGCCCCCAGAATCGTCAAAAAAATGAGCAAGGAAGAAGCGATCGAGATTGCCAAAAAGGAACTGGAGCACGTTGGCCTGGGTGACAAGCTGGATGTGTACCCAACCAAGATGTCCGGTGGTCAGCAGCAGCGCCTGGCCATTGCCCGTGCCTTGGCCATGAAGCCCGACTACATGCTGCTGGACGAGGTAACCTCTGCGCTCGATCCGGAGCTGGTGGGCGAGGTTCTCGATACCCTTCGCCTGTTGGCGGAAGAGGGCATGACCATGATCTGCGTAACCCATGAAATGGGCTTTGCGCGGGATGTGTCCGACCGGGTGGCCTACTTCCATCAGGGCGTGATTGCGGAGATTGGTGAAGCCAGGCAGGTGATTACCGATCCGCAAAACCCGCTCACTCAGAAGTTCCTCTCGAAGGTGCGCTAAAAAGTCGCCACAGACGTGGTGCTGGTTGGGGGAGTTTTTGGACCCGCTTCCCCAGCCATTTTTACGTGTCAGTTCCGGTTTTTCAGAACCTCATAAATTTGCGATATCGCGTCGTCCTGCCCCTCCTTTTCCATCATATCCTCGAGTAATTCCAACACCCGTTTCTCATCGTTACTGCGGAGTCCTGGCCAGTAAACATATGGCACCAGATCCGGATTGCGGATAAAGAACAGCGCGGTTTCTTCCGGCGCGTTCGCAATGTCGCCCCGCAGGCCCAGGGTGAAATGGCGGCCCTCATGGCCCTGCAGTGTTACCAGAAGTGAGTTGTCCCGTTCAATGAACCGGCTTTCCTCAACTGAAATAGGCTCCGCAAGGTCGGGTACTGACGTGATGTAATACTGAAAACCCAGGAATGCCACCAATACAACAAGCAGGGCGGCCAGGGCAGTGGATTTGATCATTGAGTGTCTTCCGTTCGGGGCAAGCGTGCCTCAATCCTTTTTCATCAGGTACTCCGCCACCGCTTGATAAGCGGGCAGCGAGGTTGGGTCTATCTTGCTGTTACTGGCATTGGGAAACGATGCGAAGCGTACCAGAACCATGTTGGCGGTGGGGTCAATGTAAATGGTTTGCCCGTGCACGCCTCGAGCGGCATAAGCGCCATTGGCATTGTGGAAGATCCACCACATGCCACGGTAGCTCCCGCCGGGGAGGGTTTTGTAGCCAGCCTTGGCAAAGGCCTTCTTGTCGCCGCCGGCCTCAATTGCATTCACCACAGATTCAGGAAACAGTTGCTGGTCTTTGTACTGGCCCTTGTTCAGCATCAAGAGGCCAATCCTGCCGAGATCCCTGAGCCCTGCGCTCAGGCCGCCGCCCGCGAACGGCGTACCTTTGGCGTCTATCGTCATGTAGGCGTCCTGTTCAGTGCCCAGGGGTTGCCACAGGCGATCGGAAAGGAGATCCGCCACGCTCTTACCGCTTACCCGGGAGATGATCCAGCCGAGGGCATCGGAATTGACCGTCCGGTAGCCGAACGCATCGCCGTGTTCGCCGTTCTGCTCAACGGTTTGCAGGTACTCGAAATAACCCTCCGGCCCGCTGTAATCGGAAGGCTTTGGCAAGGGGCTGGCGGCGGCAGAGTACTGCCAGATGTCTGCCTCGGGATCGGCGTAGTTTTCGCTGTAATCCAGCGCGGTGGTCATATCCATCACTTGTCGAACCGTCGCAGTGCCGAAGGCACTGTCGCGCAACTCGGGTACAATCGTGGCGACTTTGGACTGGTCATCAAGTTTGCCCTCAGCGACCAGGATTTCTGCCAGCAAGCCGGTGAGGGACTTTGTCATCGACATGGCCGCGTGTTTGCCGGCTTCGTTCAGGCAACCGTTGTAATACTCATACACAATCTTGCCATGATGCAGGATCAGTAGCCCGTCGGTGTAATTGGCAGACAGAGACTCCTGCCAGCCCATGGGAGTGTCGCTACCAATCGGCGTGAATGAAATGCTATTGATGCCATTGTCCAGGGCGTAGGGCAGAGGATCCGGGGCACCTATGCCACGACTAACTTGAGTGGTAGGGAGCAGCTCCCGTATGTGACACACCGTCCAGCGCAGTTTCGGAAAGCTGAAGTAATTGCTTTGCGGTTGCCCGATCAGTTTATCGTCTGACGGTGGAAAACCGGTCATCCATTGCAATGCTCCCGGGTCAGATGCTTCAGCGCTCATCGGAGCTGAAGCCTGGGTAGTGGCCCATGCGCCTGGAATGCTTAACGCGAAGAGCATCAGGGCGTGAACAGGATTGAAGCCGGGCATGTCCATTTACCTCGCAAAATTCGTTACATGGCCCTGGAGAAGACCGAGAACGGCAGGGCCTTCAAGACGTAACTCAGTGGCGTCCATGGCCACCAGGGTACGTAGCAGCGGCGCTTTTCTGATTCGATGGCTTTAACCAGGGCCTTCACGCCGGTTTCCAGGTCCACCCTGAAGGGCGCGTTCTTGGTATCCCGGTTGATATCCGTGAGAATGTAGCCGGGCATGATGTTGCTGACGTTGATTGGCTTGCCCTTGGTATCCAGTTGCAGACCTTCTGCCAGGGACGCCACCGCAGCCTTGGTGGCGGCGTAAACGTTCAAGGGCCCGCGGAAACCACGCACCCCGCTGACTGAGGACATCAGCACCAGGTGGCCGCTGTTCTGCTCGCGGAAGATCTCCATGGCCGCCTCGCTCTGGGCAATGGCCGCGATGAAGTTGGTCTCGGCGGTGTGTCTATTGGCCGCGAAGTGTCCACGGCCGATAGGCTGGGAACTGCCAATACCCGCATTCACGACTACCCGATCAAGACTGCCCAGCTCATCCCGGAACGCGCGGAACACTTCGAATACCTGATCGTAATCGCAGACATCGAGACCGCGAACCAGCACTCGGATATTGGGGTTGGCCTGCTGCAATTCCCGTTGTAGCGCCTCCAGCTTGTCGGCCCGCCTTGCGCAGAGCGCTAGGTTGCATCCCTTGGCAGCCCATTCGCGGGCCATACCTTCCCCAAGACCAGTGCTGGCACCGGTAATCAGAATGTTCTTTCGCATCAGTTATCCCCTGAAGTCGTTCGTGTTATTTGCGCTCACAGTACCATGATCGAACGCTCAGGGGATTGACTGAAATGCAGCCCGGTACTGACCAATTCTTTCAGTGTGGCCCGTTACTCCACCATGACCGTGATCCTCTCGGAGACCACGGGCGGGTTGTGCGGAACATGCATGTGGTCACCTACGAGAAGCTGTAACGTGTGCTTTCCCGGCGATAGCGTGATCTCGGTTTCGGTTTGCCCGCCGCCAAAGTGCTTGACGTGATCTGTAGCGGGAAGAGGCTGGCTCAAATCCGACGGTATCTCGGTATCGATCAGCAGGTGGTGGTGCCCGGTGCCTGCTTTCTCCACACCGGCGGGCGCCACGCCCATGTTCCGCAGGCCAAAGACAACTTTGAAGGTTTGGTTAACGGTAGCGCCATCGGTTGGCTGGACAAAATACACACCGGCATTGGCCGGGGCTTCAGATTTCATGCTCTCTGCCAGCGCTGATAAAGGCGCGATCAAAAGAGCTGAAACCAGCGTAATTGCGATCCTGTTCATCTCATTTCCTCCCTGGGGGATGCCCCACATGAGTATAGTTGAGGAAGTGAACTTATGGCGGTCCCGCCATAGCGAACCGCCGAAATGCGACTCCGTTGCGCTCAACCGTCTGCTCCCCAACAACCTTGAATCCTTGATACTCAAAAAACGGACGCGCCTCCAGGCTGGCGTCTGTTGTTAGCTTTGTGACTCCGCTGGCAGCCAGGCGCTGCGATGCTGCCTTGTAAAGCAAGGAGGCGACGCCTCTGCGGGAAAACGAAGGCGCCGTGAACAGAAACTCAATATGGCCTGCGGAGGTGAATGAGATAAAACCCGCCAGAACACCCCTGAATTCAGCGACAAGTGTTTTCACGCCTGAGAGGCGGGAACGCCATTGCTCCAGGTCTGGCGATCGTGGTGCCCATGTTGCCAGTTGTTCCGGCGTGTAGCTCTGGGAAGCAATTTGATGCACGGAATCCGTGAACAGAGCGACGATGTCAGCCAGGTCCTGGTCTGCGAAAGGTCTGATATTCATGGTTTGGTCAACGCGCCTCCGCAATGGCTATGCGCTTCGTGGCGCAAACATGATGATCGCCATGCCGAGCAAGGCAACGCCGGAGCCCAAAAGGTCCCAGGCGGTCGGCCTGATGCCATCAACAGCCCATAGCCAGAGAATGGCCATGAAAATATATACGCCGCCGTAGGCCGCATAAACCCGCCCGGCTGCCGTTGGATGAAGAGACAGCAACCAGGCAAATGCCGCGAGGCTCAGAGCCCCAGGGACCAGTAGCCAGATGCTCTTGCCTTCACGAAGCCACAGATAGGGCAGGTAGCAGCCAACGATTTCAGCCAGGGCGGTGACCAGAAACAGGCCGACAGTTTTCAGTTCAGGCAAGGGAGTTGTCCTTTGGAAACGTAAATTTCGTTCTCGCGCCCCAACATTGCAACACTTAACCGAAAGGTGGGGTACTTATTTGCCTATGCGGTAGTAATGGCCGAAATCGCCGTCCTTCCTTGAGCTGCGGATAACCTGCCAGCCCAATTTTTCGGCGACTTTTTTACTGGCTTCATTGTTGTCTGCGATAAACACCTGTGCGGTATCAAGATCAATTTCATGTGCGAGCTTTCCGACGGCCAGTTCACAGGCCCTGGTTGCGATGCCTTTGCCCCAAAATTCCGACCTGATGAAATAGCCGAAATCCAGAATGCCATTAATCTCCTTAATGCCGCAAAAGCCAATAAATTCATCTGAAATAGCGTCTGAGATCACGTAGCGGGATGGACGCTGAAGAGCCTCGTTAAACCAGGCGGCTGCCTCATCATCAGAAAGAGCACGGCGGGGACCTAAGAACCGCATGACTTCAGGATCTGCGAGCATTGAAAGGACCGCAGGTTTATCTCTCGCATTGAGGCCCCGTAGTTTTATTTGCGCGCCTGACAATTTACTTTGTTGCTTTTTACGCAAGTAGGGTCCCAAGAATCTGCTCACTTCTTTTTCGCCAACACCCTGGACCACCTGAATGCCTGCCTGACGCAGTTTTTCCAACCCGTGACCATTGTTTCGAGGGTCTGGATCAATCAGCGCGACGACAACCTGCGAAATACCCTTGGTGATAAAGGCGTCGGCGCAGGATGGTGTCCTTCCTTGAAAAGAGCAGGGCTCCAGTGTCACGTAAGCTATGAGATCGGAAAATGACCCAGAGTAATTTGCCAGCGCATCAGCCTCAGCATGATAGCGACCTGGCGCTCTCGTGTACCCGCTAGAGACCACCACATCGTCTTTTACCAATACGCACCCAACGGGAGGATTAGGCAAGCAGTGTGGCAGGGCCTTTTGCGACTCGGAGAGAGCAAGTGCCATGAATGCTTCGTGAGATGCCAATATTTTTTCCTTAAGTCAAAGTTGGTGCATGTGTTTAGTGGAGCGAATTAGGCCTGCTGCCGCTCCCAAGCCTCATGTAGTTGGGTGAGGATGCCGGTAACTCTTTCATAGACTTCTTCCGGTAAGGAACGATAGCGGTCTCTTGCCCAATCCAGAACTATCGGGCCCCTGATCTGTGAAGCGTGTTGAGGGAATGCCTTCAGGTACTCCTCAGTCAGTGCGGCTCCCCTCGGGAAAATATGAAAGTGGAGCTGAGATTGCTCTTCCCCAAACTGAGCGCAGTAAATGCGTTCAGGTCTCACTATTTGTCTGACCAATGAAGTGACGTTGGTCAACAGAGGCCCAAGACTTTCAGCGGACCGCTTAGGCAAAGCGTCCAGGGATTTGACGGCAGCTAATGGAGAGACGATCAAGTATCCGGGAATAGCACAGGAGTAACAGTGTTCGACAACAAAATCGTTCGAACGCCCAATCTCAAAGTTCATCATTGCCTAATCTACACCTGGTTTTCCGTTGCCTGATGGGGATCGGATTTCAACATCCATCCAAGGCCATTTCTAGAGCAGCAAGGCTCTCCGGCCCTGCCTCGAAGCGCATGCATTTCTTTGAGTCACGCTCCCACGAGGCGGCTGAGCCCATGTGAAGATGCACGTTCACGGCCGCTTCAAATGACTCCTCCAGGAGTCCTGCAGGAACCCAAACCAACTCCATGCCCCTCAGTTGGTTTGGCACTGGGCTACCGCACACCGAGCAGAAATCACTGCGATAGCCTGTTGGCTTCTGGAAAGAAGAGATTTTGTCCTGACCAGACACCCAGCGAAAGTTCTCCTGCTCTACAAACGTTGCCGCATTCGCCGACGAACCTGTTGCCTTACGGCAGAGAGAACAATGGCATTGGTAGAGGTTGGGAATATTGCCCTCAATCTTGAATTTCACTCCGCCGCAAAGGCACTCGCCATCCATTTGTAATTCCTTGTCGCGTTCATTGCGCAGTTAAGAATATGGAGCTTTTTGAAAAATGTTCTACTTCCTAAAGCCGCCATCGCATAGGGTGAGTCTGTTGAAGCATACCGTTCTCATCCCAGTCTTCCCAGCCAGTGAAGGGGATAGGAGGCTCATTGAAGAGTCCCTGCAGCCGCTTTGCCCAAAGGGTTTTCTTCTGTTCAAGCTGCGCTCTGAACCTGGACTCGTCCTCGTAACGAATCCCGCCTCCCTGAATGCCATAGCTCACCTGGGGTGGCAAAACATCAAACCCCACGTAATAAAGCGAGGAATGTATCGGCCATAGCCATTCAACCATGTTGCCAGCGCGTCCGAAGGGCATGAAAGCCTGCTCCGGAGATCCGGTGGTTACCGACAACATGGCTCTTTTGCCCCGGAAGTGCCCCCGATTGTAACGCCGACTCCCGGAATAGAGTCCACCGTATACGAGGACCCGATCAAACCAACCCTTGAGGATTGCTGGTTGCGAATGCCACCACAGGGGAAACTGGAAAATCACGAGGTCTGCCCACTCCAGGCGGCTGATTTCCCTCTGAATCTCGGGCGCCAGTGGACCTCGCTCATAGTGAGCCCGCTGTTCGGTCAAAGGAGCGAAGTAGGCTTTATCCACCCGCTCGGTATAGTGTTCGGCACGTTCGACTGGATCGAACCCTTCCTGATAAAGATCGTCGAATTCCACCTTATACCCCTTAGCCTGAAAAGATTCTCTGGCCACATCAGCCAGACCTCCGTTGAACGATTTGCGTTCCGGGTGTGCGAAAACAATCAGCACGTTCATACCTGATCACTCCTTTTGCATTCATCTGCGGATACCTTAAGATGTTCTTCAGTGCACATAAATTCTCTATCTCCGTAAACTGGCCTTGCATGGATGAACAGCGAATGCGCTGGGACGATCTGCAGATCGTGTCGGCTATTGTTGATACAGGCACGCTATCCGGGGCGGGAAAGCGGCTGGGCATAAGCCATGCTACGGTCTTCCGTCGGCTTACCAATCTGGAAAATCAGCTGGGTGTAACGCTATTCGAGCGTTCGCGCTCCGGATACACGCCAAGCGCTGCGGGAGAGGATCTTTTCGAGGTTGCGAGACGGGTTCAGGAGGATATTACGGGCGTTGAGCGTCGGCTCGCAGGAAAGGATCTCAAACTGTCCGGAACCATCCGGGTCACCACAACCGACACCCTGTTTTCGGGCCTGTTGGCAACACTGTTTGAGAGGTTTCGAGGGAACTATCCCGATATCAAGCTGGAAGTCGTTATCTCGAACCAGCTGCACAGCCTGAGCAAGCGGGAGGCAGACATTGCCATTCGCCCGACAGGGAATCCGCCGGAAACCCTGGTTGGGCGCAGGGTCGGGGTTATCCGGCAGAGCGTCTATGGTCAGCGGTCACAGTGGCAAAACCGGCGAGGACCCCTCGATCCCTTAACGGGCCACCAGTGGATCGGCCCGGACGAACACATGGGCAATCGTGCCCTGGAAACCTGGATGGCGCAAAATGGTTTGAATGAATTCTGCAGCTACCGTGTCGACTCAATGCTGGGCATGCAAGCAGCAACTCGATCCGGTTCGGCCGTGGCTGTGCTTCCAGACTATCTGGCTGGCTCCGATCCTGAGTTATGCTGCCTGACCGATCCCATTTCGGAACTGGACATTCCTCTGTGGATTCTGAGCCATCCGGACCTGAAACGCGTGAAACGAATGCGGGAGTTTACCCGGGTTATCGGCGAGGAATTGAGGCAAGCACTCGCCAATTGCAAGGCTTAAGTCTTCACCCATTTATCACCTTCCTTGTGATACTCCTGTTTTACCGCCGCCCAGGCAACCTTATGGGCCGTCTCTTCCCGGCTCGCGTCGCCACGGCGGTCTTCGGGATCACGTTATTCTTCCCATGCTGAATTGAACGCTTTGCGGTAAACCTCCTGGGCATGACCTGGCAGGCTATTGCGAACGCTGGCTGGCAATTCCGAATTGTTGTTGTAGGGCATGAGGCTTTCCTCCGAAAAGGCTTTTACTTGGCGCGATTACAGGATATCTCCAACGAATCTAAATCCACCGCCGAACCCGTCGTTCATATTCCCTGAAGTCTTCGCCGAATAAATCCCGGAGGGCACGCTCCTCCGGTTCAATCTGAAACCGGTTCATATAAACGACGAAGAAAATTACGCCAACCAGGGCCCACGCGGACGCCAGGAATACGCCCCAGGCGAGGAGCCACAGCGCGAAGCCGACGTACATGGGATTTCTTGAAAAGCGGTACACGCCTGAGCTGACCAGCTTGGAGCTTGCCTCTGGAGTGCGTGGGTCCACGGTTGTTTGCGCGCTTCGAAAGGACATTACCCCTGCCAGAGGAAAAAGAGTGCCCAGTGCAAGCAGGATGGCCGCGAGGGACAGGCGAAGCGCTTCGCTGGTATCAATGCGCGGGCTCCAGTTTGCGATGACCCACATGAGCATCCCGATGATCAGCACCAGAGCAAGGGGTGGGATGCGTTTTTCCAGCATTTGAAGGTTCACAATAAAAAGGACTCTGTTCTCGGATTCACGAGGGTTGCAGCGATGATTTGCTCAAGCTAATCGTGATCAATCAGACGATCGATCATTTTTTGCCAGCCAGGCCCGAAAAGGTGCCGCTGAATCCGCAAGTTCTATCTGGGTCAATCCCAATTCCTCGGGCCTCACGGGATGGATCTGGCCGTAGAGCTGTTCTGCAATATTGCCGTCTGCAAAGCCGGCCCAATTTGCAGTTTCCTGGGAGGCGGCAAACACAATTCGTGGAATACGGGCCCAGTGAGCAGCAGCCAGACACATGGGGCAGGGTTCGCAGCTCGCGTACAGGGTAGCTTCTGGCATATGCGCGTTTCCAAGCATCTTTCCGGCCATGCGAATTGCCGCCACTTCGGCGTGAGCGGTAGGGTCGCACTCCTGCTTTGCCCGGTTGCCAGCCCGGGCAACAACACTGCCATTGTGAACCACCACAGCGCCAAAGGGTGCGCCACCATCGCCGACCGAATCCACGGCCAGCTGAATTGCTTGTTGGAGATAGGCTTTGTCACGGTCTTCGGTCTGGGGGTAGCTCACGTTGGAACTTTCCTCGTTGTTGAGTATTGCTCCCGCCTGGCTAGCGAAGCTGACTGTCCTTGCTACCTCTACGATTGATGCCGCCAGAGTGGGGATGCTCCTTTTCATGGGCTGACTGGCAATCAATGCACAATCGGACGCCGGGAATAGTCTTACGCCGGGCCTCCGGAATCGGAGCACCGCATTCGTCGCATTCCTCGGCGCTCTCGCCTTCGGCTAACTGGCTGCGAGCGCGCTGGATTTCATCTTCAACGCTTGCGTCGATCTGTTCCTGAACTGCACCATCACGAGACCATCCGCCTGCCATGGGGCCCTCCGAAGTCTGGCTGACTGAAACTACTCAACGTTAGCATTGTAGCTCGGGTGCTCAAAGGTGGCCGATGCCCCATTGGTTGTCGACTCAGGGATTTTCTGTGTATTGGGGCAGGTCGTCTGTGATCTCAAACCACGGCGCCTTGTTTCCCACGTAAACGTGTCGCTCTGGCGTTACGCCCGGGTCTGTATCGAGGGTGCCCATGGGGAACCCAAGCACTTCGGGATGAGCATCGAATTTTGTGTAGAGGCTAGAGCCGCAGTTCGAACAAAAGGCCTTATGCTCACCGGGAGATGACTCATAAAGCTTGATCAGCTCCTCGCCTTGCACCGTGCGCCAGTCTGCTGCATTTACCTTGGCACGGGTTCGAAATGCTGACGCATGAAGCTTGCGGCACATGGTGCAGTGGCAGTTCAGAACATCCGTGAGGGGGCCGTGGATTTCGTATTTGATGCCGCCGCAGAGGCAGCTTCCGGTCTGGTGCATAGGGTCAGCTCCTGTTGCTCCCTTCGTCTTTAAAACTGGCTTCGATCCGTTCCCGAACCATACCATCGCGAGACGTTTAGAGCACCGGATTCATTTTTTATGCAATGCCTTGTAGCGTTCCTCCAGTTCGGCACGAATGGCTCGTCGCTCCTTACCGTTGGCAAATCGCCGTATCTGATCATCGGTGCTCGGAACCAGCTGCGGCACGGGGACGGCCTTACCGCTATCATCAACCGCCACCATGGTAAAGAAGCAGCTGTTGCTGTGGCGAACCAATTTGTCGCGGATATTCTCGGTAACTACCTTGATGCCGATCTCCATGGAGGTGCGGCCGGTGTAGTTCACGCTGGCAAGAAAGGTGACCAGCTCGCCAATCCGGATGGGTTGAAGGAACATCACCTGGTCGACGGAGAGAGTAACGACATAGGTCCCCGCATAACGGCTGGCGCAGGCATAGGCAACCTCATCCAGGTACTTCAAAAGCGTACCGCCGTGCACATTGCCGGAGAAATTGGCTTTGTCCGGCGTCATCAGAACGGTCATGCTCAGGCTTGTTGAATTGTTTTCCATGGCGCTTCTCTGTTGGTTTGCTTTCCAGTATAGGCGCCAGGGTGCTGACAGGTGGCAGTACTTTTTAGTCTGCCTCGAAAGTCACCAGATCCACATCCGCTGCCTGGGTGCGCAGAGGAACCAGTGCCTGGTAGGCGGGGGAGTTGTGCCAATTGGCGACCGAATCCGAGTCCGGAAAGCGTATAACCACCGTATCGGTGTGCCGGTATTGCCCGCTCAGCACCTTTGCACGTGTACCCCGAAGCACCAACTCTCCGCTCCAAGGCACGAGCGTTTCCGGTACCAGGCTGCGGTATTCTGCCCATTTTTCCGGGTCTTTTACGGTGATGTTGCCGATCACGTAGGCTGCCATTTGCATTCTCCGGTCTCTGATTGAGCTGGTTGGTCACGAAAAACAAACGTGACCGCGGGAATTACTGGTTCAGAAGATCTTCAATCCAATTCAGGAATCTGGCCGCACTCCTCGTTTCGAAGCTTTGCTTACCTGGAACGTAATAGCACAAATCTGATGCGACCGATTGAGTGTCGAAGTGCTGCAGAACGTTGGCTTTCAAGAGCTTGCTGGCGAGCGTTGTAGAGCAGAACACCAACCCATTGCCTGCCATGGCCTGCTGGATCCCGAAAAGCTCCTGATCAAACGTTTTGAGTTGAATATTGGCGCCCTCCAGTCCATTTTTTTCCAACCAGGTGGCCAGGGGAGCGTGCGGTAACGCTTTGTTTTTCCACTCCGTGCTGAAAAGTGTAATGGGTTCATTCCCACTGTAAGGCGACTTCATTCCATAAGCACCAAACACATTAAATGACTCCAATCGAACGACGTCAGAGTCCTCAACGACTGAGGCATCCCCGAACCGAATGGGGATGACATAGGATTGGCTGTCGACCGACTCACCGGTGGATATTTCAACAGAGATATCCGGGTTGGCTTGTTCAAATTCGTGCTGGGAGGGGATAAGCACCATCGCTGCCAGCGATGATGTGGTCGTCACCCTCACCGTATTACCAGCCTTCATCACCTCTTCCAAGGCGCTGTCGATTTTCCGAAAACCTTCGGAGGTTGCTCTGGCTAACCGAACCCCCGTTCCGGTCAGGGATATCTGCCTTCCCTGCCGATGAAACAGGCTCACATTCAATCGGCTTTCCAGGTTGCCAATGTGGTGTGATATGGCTGTGGGCGTCAGCGAAAGTTCTTCTGCCGCCAACTTGAAGCTTCCCCGGCGGGCAGCCGACTCAAAGGCTTTCAACGCCTGTAATGACACCTGCAATGTGGGTCTCCCAATCAATCACTGGTTTATGGATGTTATAGATGAGTTCAATTCATCTGCAAGTGCAATTTTTACGTTTGTGCAAGTCTAACCAGCCTCACAAACTAGCTCATGTCATCAACCAACCAAGGAAATGAACATGAGCACACTATTACACATTGATTCCAGTGTTAGAGCGGCGACTAATCCCAACCCGGATCACGATTCCATATCGAAGAATATCGCACGCCGGTTTATTGATACCTGGCAGGAAAACCGGCCTGAAGATGAATATATCTATCGTGACGTTGGCGTGAATCCACCTGCTTTCATTACCCAGGAATGGATTGGCGCGGTGTTTACCCCGGAGGAGAAACGTACCCCGGCACAGCAGGAGACACTGGCACTCTCCGATACCCTGATTGCCGAAGTGTCGGCGGCCGACGTTCTCGTGATCTCTTCACCCATGTACAACTACGGTATGCCGGCTCAGCTTAAAGCCTGGTTCGATCAGATCGTACGCATCGGCAAAACGTTTGATTTCGATCTCGAACGAGGTGACTTCCCGCTGCAGCCTCTGCTCTCAGGTAAGACATTGATCATCGTGACCTCCAGCGGAGAGTTTGGCTTTGAGAAAGGCGGAATAAGAGAAGAGTCTGGCCACCTGGCGCCACACCTGCGGACGCTGAGCAAATACCTCGGGGTAGACACCATCTACGAGATTGCCGCCGAATACCAGGAGTTTGGCGACGAAAGACACCGCGTGTCAGTAGCCAACGCCAAGGAGCGAGCCGAAAGACTTGCTTCAGAGCTGAGCCTTTCAGGCCAGGCAGTATCATCAAGAAATGAGGTCACCGATGCGTGACCGAATTGATGAAGAGCGTCTGGCAACCTGTGGCGAAAGCGCCATCGATCTGGCTATTAGCAATGTAAAAGCCGGTGGTTTGCCGTTTTCCGCTGTGATCGTCAATCAAAGTGGAAACGTTGTCGGCAAGGGGGTAAATCAGGTTGCTGAGCATCTGGATTGCACCGCACACGCTGAAATTCAGGCAATAAGAGATGCTTCAAGGAAGGAGCAAGGCGTTTCTCTAAAAGGGGCTACGTTGATTGCTTCAGGAGAGCCATGCGCTCTCTGCTATATGGCAATCCGTATGGCCGGTATCAGGAACGTTCGTATCGTAGCGGACAGATATGAGGCTAGAGACAACGGGTTCGATTACCTGTGGACTTACCAGTATTTGAATCCTGCCCTTTTGGATGAGCTCGACGTAGTGACTTTAGTTAATGACAGGAAACTGCTTCCATTTAAGATGGCTAACAGGAAATTGAGTGATCAAGGGGAATAGTCTGAGACACTTTTGGATCTATTCGATAAAGTGCTCGCTAACAAAAAGGCCCGGAGTTCTCACTCCGGACCTTCTTGTCACTCACTGCAGTCAATTAACTCAACCGCACTTACTATCGCCGCAGGAAAGGCAGGTCGCACACCCATCCATTACGATCACCGCCTTGGTGCTGCACTTGCCACACATGGTGGCGTTGGCAGGGTAGTCGCTGGCTTTCTCGTCGTTCGTGGCCGTGGTGTGGCTGGCTTCGAACTCGGCACGCTTTTCGGCGAGGATGCGCTTGGTGGTTTCGCTCATTTCCTCGCTTTCCAGCAGGCCAATCGCCTTAAGGTGCTTCTCGATCACGGCTCCAATTTCAGCCACCAGGGACGGCATGAATACGCCGCCTTTCTTGAAGTAGCCACCATTGGGGTCGTACACGCTGCGTAGCTCTTCCACCAGGAAGGTGACGTCGCCACCCTTGCGGAATACCGCTGAGATAACGCGGGTGAGGGCGATTACCCACTGGAAGTGTTCCATCGACTTGGAGTTGATGAACACTTCGTACGGCTGCCGGCTCTCATGGTCGGTGCCTTCGTTGAGCAGGATGTCGTTGATGGTGATATACATCGCGTGCTCGGCCACCGGCGGCTTGATCTTGTAGGTGGTGCCCAGCAGGAAGTCCGGCCGTTCGATGTATTCGTTCATCTGAACGGGCTTGGTTTCTGCGTGCACCGGAGCCTGGTGTTCGGCGGCTGCTTCAGGGTCGGCCTTCTTTACGCGGTAGCCGACGATTTTGTTGCTGATTTTAACTGTCATGTTCGTTGTCCTGTGTCGGTTCCCGGATCAGTACTTGCCGTAGGTGCCTTCTTTCAGCGCGTCAAACAGGTTGGCGGCGTTGTGGATTTCGCCGTCGTACTCTACCTGCTCGTTGCCCTTGAGGGTGACCTTGCTGCCATCGTCCAGGGTGAACTCGTACATTGTGTTCTCGAGGTCTTTTTCCTTAACCAGTACGCCCTGGAAGGCTTCCGGATTGAAGCGGAAGGTGGTGCAACCCTTCAGGCCCTTGTCGTAGGCGTAGAGGTAAATGTCCTTGAAGTCCTGATAGGCGAAGTCTGTCGGAACGTTCGCGGTCTTGGAAATCGAGGAATCTACCCACTTCTGGGCGGCGGCCTGGATGTCCACGTGCTGCGATGGGGTTACATCGTCGGAAGTGGTGAAGTAGGCCGGCAGCTTCTTGTCCTCGTCTTCGGAGAACGGCATGGCGCCCGGGTTCACCAGGTGGCGGTAGGCCAGCAGCTCGAAGGAGAACACATCTACCTTCTCTTTGGTCTTCCGGCCTTCGCGGATGATGTTACGAGCATAGTGGTGCGAGAAGCTCGGCTCGATACCGTTACTGGCGTTGTTGGCCAAAGACAGGCTGATGGTGCCGGTTGGAGCGATGGAGGTGTGGTGGGTAAAGCGGCCACCTTTCTCGGCCAGTTCTTCCACCAGCTTCGGCTCCACGCTGGCAATCTGCTGCATGTACTTGCTGTACTTCGCGTGCAGTACGCGACCTTTCACCTTGTCGCCCAGCTTGTAGCCGTCTTTGCTCAGCTGCGGGCACTTGTTCAACATCTTGGCATCAATCTCGAACTCGTCGTCCATGATCGGCGCAACGCCTTTTTCCTCGGCCAGGGCGAGGGACTGGCGCCAGCCTTCAACGGCCATTTCACGCACGACTTCTTCGGTGAACTGCACGGATTCTTCAGAACCATACGGCATACGCAGCATGGCGAGGGTGGACCCCAGGCCAAGGATGCCCATGCCGTGGCGGCGCTTGTAGGTGATTTCGTGGCGCTGTTCGGCCAGGGGCAGGCCGTTGATCTCTACCACGTTGTCCAGCATGCGGGTGAAGATGCCTACTACCTTGCGGTATTTTTCATAGTTGAAGCTGGCCTTGTCGGTGAACGGGTAGTCCACGAATTTGGTCAGGTTCACGGAGCCCAGCAGGCAGCTGCCGTATGGGGGCAGGGGCTGCTCACCGCAGGGGTTGGTGGCGCGGATGTCCTCACAGAACCAGTTGTTGTTCATCTGGTTGACCTTGTCGATCAGGATGAAACCCGGCTCGGCGTAGTCGTAGGTGCTGGTCATGATGGTGTCCCAGATGAACTGGGCTTTCAGGGTACGGTAGATACGGCAGGCAACCTTGCCTTCGTCGTTTACCACATAGCCTTCCTGCACCGGGAAATCGCGGTAAACGAACTGGCTCGCATCGCTCAGGTCCAGGCCTTCGTCTTCGACTTCCTTCTGGGTAACCGGGAAGGAGAGGTGCCAGTCGTCACCGTTGCGCACGGCTTCGATGAAGTCTTCGGTGATCAGCAGCGACAGGTTGAACTGGCGCAGGCGGCCGTCTTCGCGCTTGGCCTGGATGAAGTCGATCACGTCCGGGTGGTGCACGTCGAACGTGGCCATCTGGGCGCCGCGGCGGCCACCGGCAGAGGATACGGTGAAACACATGCGGTCGAAGATATCCATGAACGACAGCGGGCCGGAGGTGGTCGCACCGGCGCCGGCCACGTACGCCCCTTTCGGACGCAGGGTGGAGAATTCATAACCGATACCACAGCCTGCCTTGAGGGTAAGGCCGGCTTCGTGGTTCTTTTCCAGGATGTCGTTCATGGAATCCTGAACGGTGCCGGAAACGGTGCAGTTAATGGTGGAGGTGGCGGGCTTGTGCGCCTCGGCACCGGCGTTCGAGGTAATCCGGCCGGCGGGAATGGCACCGTTCTGCAGAGCCCAGATGAAGTTCTTCATGTGCTGGGTGCGTACGGATTTGTTTTCCACCTCGGCAAGGGCTTTGGCAACACGTTCGTAGGTTGCGTTGATGTCCTTGTCTACGGGCTCGCCGGTCTTGGTCTTCAGCTGATATTTGCTGTGCCAGATGTCGATCGAGGCTTCCTGCATCGGGATTGTCGTTACCACTGCCTGTGCCTTTGCGTTCATTTCCACCCTCTGTCTTCCGGTATGTCTTCTTTTTATGGCGCCAGTCCTTGTACCAGCGGCGCCATACCCCTTGAGAATCGTCGTTTTGGCCTTGGGCCTGTTTTCTTTTTAACCACTAGATATGGGTTGAATCTGAAATGAGTATAACAGGATATAGTGTTCTGTGAATAAGAACGCAACTATTGATAGGCGCTTCGGAGCAAAGAAAATCAATCGAAACCAGCTTGAATCCGGGAAATTTTTTCTAAAACAGCGGTTTGAGGCTAAAGGTTTAAAACCACTACATGTTGTGGTTTTGTGAGGATGTGGTGTCAATAACGAATTGTTCGATTCCGGTCAAAAGTTGGCAAAAACAGGCGATCAGGGAGGGGAAACGGGGGCCAGGCTGGCCCCCTTTTTTTTCAGCCCAGCAGAAGGCTGTCGTCGTCCACTTCCAACCCACGCTGTTTCTCAAACAAGCCCAACAGATCCTTCACTTCCAGGCCTTCGCGGTCTTTGCCTTCGATATCAAACACCACCTGGCCCTGGTGCAGCATGACCGTGCGGCTGCCAACTTCCAGTGCCTGCTTCATGCTGTGGGTCACCATCAGCGCGGTGAGCTTTTGCTCCTCGATGATCTTGGTGGTGAGTTCCAGAACGAACGCAGCGGTTTTCGGGTCCAGAGCCGCCGTGTGCTCGTCGAGCAGCAGGATGCTTGAGGGCGTCAGGCTGGCCATCAACAGGCTTACAGCCTGACGCTGGCCGCCGGAAAGCAGGCCCATCTTGTCGCCAAGGCGTTTTTCCAGGCCCAGGTTCAGGGACGAAAGGCTGTCCTTGAACTTTTCCATGTACTGTCGTTTAACGGCGCTTGTGAGGCCCCGGCGCTGACCACGTTTGATGGCCAGGGCGAGGTTTTCCTCGATGGTAAGGCCTTCACAGGTGCCGGCCAGTGGGTCCTGGAATACCCGGGCAACCCGGCCGGCCCGTTTGTGGGTGGGCAGTTTGGTTACGCCCTGGTTGTCCACGATGATCTGGCCACTGTCTACCAGCACTTCGCCAGCCAGGGCGTTCAGAAAGGTGGATTTACCGGCGCCGTTACTGCCAATAACCGTAACAAACTCGCCCTGGTTGACCGTCAGGCTCATGCCTCTGAGCGCGGGGTTTTCCAGGGGGGTTCCTTTGCCGAAGGTGAGTCGGAGGTCGGTTGCACTGATCATTTCGCCTCCTCAGGCCTTGCTTCGGGAAAGTTTGCCGGCAATGGATGAACGCACGCCGGGCAGAACGATGGCCAAGGTGACCAGAACCGCAGTTATCAGGTTCAGATCCTGCGCCTGAAGGCCAAGGAAATCGGCGTTCAGGGCAAGGGCGATGGCCAGCCGGTAGATGATGGCTCCCACCACGCAGGCGATCAGTGCGCGTAACACCGTGGAGGGAGTCACAACGGCTTCACCACCAATCAGGGAGGCTAGGCCAATCACAATAACGCCCACGCCCATGGTGACGTCTGCTGCGCCCTGGCTCTGGGCGAACAAGGCGCCGGCAAGTCCAACCAGGCCATTGGAGACGGCAACGCCAAGCACAATCATGGCGCCGGTGGCGATGCCCTGGGCCCGGGCCATCCTGGCGTTGGCGCCGGTGGCTCGCATGGCCAGGCCGGTTTCGGATTTCATGAAACGCCACAGCAGAATAAGCGCTACGAAGACCACAATGATGAACAGGAGCACCGGTACTTGATGGTAGGCCAGATCCAGGTCATACCAGGGCGTCAGCACCGTTTCTTCCGTTAGCAGTGCCACGTTGGGGCGGCCCATGATGCGCAGGTTTACCGAATACAGCGCAATCATGGTCAGGATCGAAGCCAGCAGGTTCAGAATGTTCAGTTTCACATTCAGCAGGGCCGTTACTGCGCCGGCGGCCATGCCGGCCATGACCGCGCAACCTGTCGCCAGCCACGGATTCCAGCCGTCAATAATAAGCACAGCGGCCACGGCAGCACCGAGCGGGAAGCTGCCATCTACGGTGAGGTCCGGGAAATCAAGCACCCGGAAAGAGAGGTAGATGCCAAAAGCGACGAGGCCATAAATCAGGCCAGTCTCGATGGCACCATAAAGCGCAATGTTACTCAGCATGGTCGGGTATCACCAATGATAAAACGGGCGGCCCCTTGTGAGGGCCGCCCGTGTTGTTCGGGGGATTACTTGGCGCTGTCGATAACCTGCTCGGCGTCACCGATCACGTCATCGGACAGGGTGATACCCATGCGCTCAGCGGCAGCCGGGTTCACGAAAAGGTCCAGCTTCTCCATTGTCTCGACACCCATGTCTCCGGGTTTTTCGCCATTCAATACCCGGGCAACCATCACGCCAGTCTGGCGGCCATGGTCGTAGTAGTCGAAGCCCAGCGCCGCAACAGCGCCGCGCTCAACCGTGGCGGTGTCGGCGGCGAATACCGGGATACCGGCGCGCTCACCCACGGAGATAACGGCTTCAGCAGCACTGATAACTGTGTTGTCAGTGGTCAGGTAGATGGCATCGGCTTTGCCAACCAGGGAGCGGGCGGCGCCCAGAACCTCGGACGTTTTGGTAGCGGCACCTTTTACCAGTTCAAGGCCGCGGGCGGCGAGGCGCTCTTCCAGCAGTTCCACCAGGGAGACAGCGTTGGCTTCGCCCGGGTTGTAGACGGTGCCAATGCGTTTGGCATCGGGCATTACGCGCTGGAGCATATCCAGATGTTTGTCGATGGGCAGCATGTCGCTCACACCCGTGATGTTTGCGCCCGGTGCTTCGAGGCTACTCACCAGCTTGGCGCCGAGCGGGTCGGTCACTGCTGAGAAGATGACTGGCGTATTGCGGGCCGCAGCGGCAACGGTCTGGGCGGAGGGCGTGGCAATTGCCACAATCACGTCGGGGCTTGCGCCAACAAATTTGCGGGCAATCTGTGAAGCGATGGCGGAGTTGCCCTGGGCACTTTCGTGCATTACTTCCAGGTTGTCGTCCTCTTTGAAGCCGCGCTCGGCGAGTTCGTCTTTAATGCCCTGGTAGACGGCGTCCAGTGCCGGGTGCTCCACAATCTGTGTGATGGCTACAACGCGGGGTTCCTGTGCCTGAACGAGTGTTGCCAGCGCCAGCAGTGTGGCACCGAACAGGGTACGCAGGGTTGTCTTGGCCATATGCCCATCTCCGGGTAGGTTAACTGGAATGTTGCAATTCTGAAGGGGCGCAAGTTTACCACAGGCAGAGGGTTTAAGGGGTAGGGGATGTTGCCGGAAGCAGGGCTATGATCCAGATAGGTGTAGTTGGAAATTATTTTGCTTGTGTCACGTTTTGACGGCTCATACTATGTTGAAATACCCTACGAAAGTCTAATAATAAGTCATCCATAATTCGAACAACGAACTGCAAGGAAGGTCCATGGACACAACAAACAAACTTCCCCTGGATATGGTTTATCACTGGGAGAAGGCCAAGGCGAATTCTGTCTATATGACACAGCCCATCGGGGGCGGTAAAACGGTAGATTACACCTGGGGCCGGGCGGTGGATGAGGCGAGACGCATGGCGTCTTACCTGAAGTCCCTGAACCTCCCCGAAAAAAGCCGCATCGGCCTGATCTCCAAAAACTGCGCCCACTGGATCATGACCGACTGGGCCATCTGGATGGCCGGCCACATTTCCGTTCCGTTGTATCCCACCCTTAACGCCGACACCGTCAATTACATTCTCAACCATGCCGAGTGTGAAGTGGTGTTTGTTGGCAAGCTGGACGACTGGGACATGATGAAACCGGGCGTGCCGGAATCAGTGCGTTGCATTTCCTTCCCGCTGAGCCCGCCCAATGATTTCGAAACCTGGGACGATATCGTTGCCAAGTATCCGCCCCTGGAAGAAAACGTTCAGCGTGATGCCAATGAACTGGCGACGATCGTTTACACCTCCGGCAGCACGGGCAAACCAAAAGGCGTCATGCTCAGCTTTTACAACATGGCCTATGCGGCAGAGGGTGGTATGGAAGTGCTTGGCGTGGGCTCCGAGGAGCGCATGCTCTCTTACCTGCCGCTGGCTCACGTATTCGAGCGTACCTTTGTTGAGTTGGCATCTTTGTATGCGGGTTTCCACCTTTATTTTGCGGAATCTCTGGATACCTTCGTTCAGGATCTTCAACGGGCCCAGCCAACCCTGTTCCTCTCGGTACCGCGCCTGTGGGTGAAGTTCCAGCACGGTGTGCTGCAGAAGTTGCCCAAGAAGAAGCTGGACCGGCTGATGAAAATTCCAGTGGTCAACAAATTGATCAAGAAGAAGATCCTCAAGGGCCTTGGCCTGGACAAGGTCAAGCTCGCAGGCAGTGGTTCGGCACCGCTGGCAAGCGACGTTCTGGACTGGTACCGCAACCTTGGTCTCGAGCTGCTGGAAGGCTATGGCATGTCTGAAAACTTTGCCTATTCCCATATGAGCAAGCCAGGGCGGTCAAGGACGGGTTACGTTGGTGAGTCTGCACCCGGGGTTAAAACCCGTATCAGCCCGGAGGGTGAGATCCAGATCAAGAGCCCGGCCACGATGATGGGTTATTACAAGGACGAGGAGAAAACCCGGGAAGCGTTCACTGAAGACGGTTTTCTGAAGACCGGCGACAAGGGCGAGATTGATGAGATGGGCCGGCTCAAGATCACCGGTCGCATCAAGGAAATCTTCAAGACCAGCAAGGGCAAGTATATTGCGCCTGCGCCCATCGAGAATCGCCTGATGTCCCACGATGCCATCGAAATGGTCTGCGTCTCTGGGGCCAACCAAACCCAGCCTCATGCCCTGGTCATGCTGGGCGAAGAAGCCCGACCGAAAATGGCGGACGAGGCCTTCCGAAATGAAATTGAAGAGAGCTTCAAGAAGCTGATTGCCGATGTGAACAAGACCGTGGATCCCCATGAGCAGTTGGCGTTCATCACGGTGGTCAGCGACGAATGGTCGATCGAGAACAGCTTCCTCACACCCACGATGAAGCTCAAGCGCAATGTGGTTGAAGACGCCTACCAGGAGAAAGTCGACAAGTGGTATGCGCAGCGTCAGCCGGTTATCTGGCAGTAACGCTTTCGATTACAGGTGAAGATGTTCTGGCCCGGCTCTGCCGGGCTTTTTTTATAGCGGAAAAAACCGACGTAAGTCGCATAGGGAAAAGGAGGATGCGGGCCTAAACTGAAGGGATATCAGGAGGATGTTATGAGCCAGTTGTCCCTTTTCCAGAAACGTATCCATGACGAGATTCCTCTTTCTCGCGCCCTGGGGATTCAATTGCATTCCTGGGATGGCCATTCGCTGTTACTCAGCGCACCTCTGGAGCCCAACAGCAATCACCAGGGTACCGGTTTCGGGGGCAGTGTATATTCGGCGGCGGTAACGGCGGCCTGGGGCCTCACGGAACTGGCGCTCTGGGACCTCGGTCTTCGGGGAAACGTGGTGGTGCAAAGCGGGAACATTGACTATCTGGAACCTGTGACATCCGACTTTTACGTGATCTGCCGCCTGCCCGGTGAAGAGATGCCGGAGCGTTTTCGCAAGAGCCTTGCCAGGCACGGCAAGGGCCGGCTGGATCTGACGGCAGAAGTCTTCTGCGGAGAGCCAACCACAATGCCGGAAGGCGACCCTGTCGCCGTGTTCCAGGGGCGATTCGTGGTTCAGGATGTGAAATCCCGGATCACTTTCTGATCCGGGTCCGATCAGGCGATAGAGCGGCTGTTGGAGATCGAGCGGCTCATCAGAATGATCGGAATGATGCCGGCCAGAACGATGATCAGGGCGGGCAGGGCGCTGTGGTAAAGGCGCTCGTCAGAGGCAAACTGGTAGACGTAGGTGGCCAGGGTCTCGAAGTTGAACGGTCTGAGAATCAGTGTGGCCGGCAACTCCTTCATGCAATCCACGAACACCACCAGGGCAGCCGTAACCAACGTGCCTCTTAGCATCGGCAGGTGAACATGTACCAGGGTGTTGCCCGGGCTGTGCCCAAGAGACCGTGATGCCATGTCCATGCTGGGCGTAATTTTCTGCAACGCACTTTCCACGCTGCCGGCAGAAACCGCCAGGAACCTCACGGTGTAGGCAAACACCAGGGCGAAGGCCGTGCCGCTGAGTAACAGGCCGGTGCTGATACCGAAAACATCCCGCATCAGGCTGTCCAGCCAGTTGTCAAAGCCCGCCAGTGGCACAATCACGCCTACAGCCAGCACTGCCCCCGGCATGGCATAACCAAGGCTGGATAGCCGCATCAGTACCTGCATTTTGCGAGTGTTGTGCAGGCGGCGGCTATAGGCAAGCGTAACGCCGATCAGCAGCGTGGTGAGAGCGGCGGTACTGGAGAGGAAGAGGCTGTTGAAGGTGTTGCGGACAAAATCCGGGTTCCAGCTTTCACCGAAATATTCCCAGGCGTATAGCCCGAGAGTCGCGCCGGGAATCACAAAACCGAACAGTACGGGGAGTGCGCACACGGCAAGGCAAACCATCTGGCGCGGGAACGACATGGTGAAGCGCTGGATCGGATCCCGGTTGTCCCGCGCTGCGAACTGTTGCTGACGTCTTCGCGAGTAGCGCTCGAGCGTCACCAGGATGACCACGAAGATCAGCATGGTGGTGGCTATCTGGGCCGCGCCGCCAAGGTTGCCCAGGTTCAACCAGGTATCGAACAGGCCGGCGGTGAGGGTCTGAACGGCGAAAAAGTCCACGGTGCCGAAATCGTTCAGGGTTTCCATCAGCACCAGCGAGAGACCTACGGCCACTGCAGGGCGGGCTATTGGCAGAACCACCCTGAAGAACGTGCTCAGCGCCGAGTGGCCGAGACTGCGGCTAACGGCGAACAGAGACGGGGACTGCTCCAGAAACGCAGCCCGGGCAAGCAGGTAAACGTATGGATACAAAACCAGCCCGATCATCAGGGTGGCGCCTTCAAGGCTCCGGATTTCCGGGAACCAGTAGTCGGCGGCACTGGTCCAGCCGAACAGGTCGCGTAGTGTGCCCTGAACCGGCCCTGCGTAGTCCAGAAGGCTGGTGTATACATAGGCAATAACGTACGCCGGCACTGCGAAAGGCAGCAGCATGGCCCATTCAAAGAATTTGCGGCCGGGAAACTCGCACATGGTGACCGCCCAGGCCGAGGCCAGGCCAATCACGAGAGTCAGGGCGCCCACGCCGATCATCAGCTTGAGTGTCGTCGTCAGATAACGGGGAAGCGTGGTCTCGATCAGGTGTGGCCAGATATTCTCTTCGGGAAAAAACGCCAGGAAAATTACGGAAAGAACCGGAAGGGCGACAATGGCAGTGGTCAGCAATGCGCAGATCATCCATTTTGGCGAGCTGCGCTTTGCCAGCAAGGGCTGGGATAGCCCGGCATCAACGCTGGTAGCGGCCTCGCTCATAGTGTTCCTGTATCTGGGTGTGGTCTGTCCGTTTGGAGGCTGCAGATTGTAGTCACCTGGCCTGATGCCTGCAATTGCTGCCTTCACACTGGCGGTGGGTAGTGGTATGCCGAACCGCGGGTGGGGGTGGCAACCCACCCTCACCACACACGATTACTCGCCGTCGTAGTCGACCCGGTCAACCAGCTTGACTGCGGCATTGCGGTTGTTGGCGATTTCCTGCAGAGACAGGTTGTCCGGGTTGATTTCACCCCACTCGGCAACCAGTCCGGAAGGCTGTACTTCCGGGTTAGCCGGGTATTCGGTGTTCGCTTCGGCATAGATGCGCTGGGCTTCCGGCGAGGACAGGAATTCCATCAGTTTGATGGCGCTCTCGCGGTTCGGCGCGCTCTTGGTCAGTGAGATGCCACTGATGTTCACGTGGGTTCCCCGGCCTTCGGCGTTCGGGAACACGAGGCGAACCTGCTCGGCAATCGGGCGCTGGTTCTCATCCTGCAGCATGTTGCCGTAGTAGTAGCTGTTGCCGATGGAGATGTCACAGACGCCTTCGGCGATGGCCTTGATCTGGTCGCGGTCGCCACCCTGGGGCTTGCGGGCCAGGTTGTCTTTCAGGCCTTTCAGCCACTTCTCGGTTTCGGCTTCACCATGGTGGGCGATCATGGAGGAGAACAGGGCAATGTTGTAGGGGTGCTTGCCGCTGCGGGTGCAGATTCGGTTGTCCCACTTGTCGTCTGCCAGTTGCTCGTAAGTGGTAATCTCGCCTTCCTCCACACGCTCCCTGGAAACGAAGATCAGGCGACCTCGGGTGGTCAGGGCAAACCATTTACCGTCCGGGTGGCGAAGATTCTCGGGAATATTCTCTTCCAGGGTGTCATTGTCCACACCCTGAACCAGATCGCGCTCAACCAGCTCGTTCAGGCGGGAAATATCAACGGTCATCACCACATCGGCCGGGCTGTTGCGGCCCTCACGCTCGAGGCGCTCTGCGAGGCCCTGTTTGGCAAATACAACGTTGCTCTTGATGCCGGTTTCCTGCTCAAAAGCATTCAGCAGGGGCTCAAGCAGGTACGCCTGGCGGTAGGAGTAAATGTTGACCTCTCCGTCTGCGGAGGCTGCCATGGGCATGGCAGTCAGGGCGATTGCTGCGGTTGCAGCCAGTTTCATTCGCATAGTCCCATCCTTCTTTCGGGTAGTCACGGTATTGGTATGCCTGCAGTAGGGTTTACAAGCGTTTAAAAACGACAACTACTCTCATTTCTATTACCTGTGTAGTCAATATCTCCGTTGGCATATTTTTCTGAAAATGGTGTTATGCTTCGGAAGACTATAAAAACTATGCAAAAAGTTGTGGAATCCTCAGATGGTTGGGAACGATCGAAGAGAGCACATACGCACCGCCATGAGCGCGAAGGTAAAGGTGGTGCATGCGGAGCAGGGAGAATTCATATTCTCGACCCGCGATATTTCCGATGGCGGCGTCTTTATCGTCGTTGACACTGAGCCTTTCACGCCATCCCTTGGCGACAAGGTCACCGTACAGGTACAGGGCTTGCCCGTTCCGGCGCCGGTGCTTGAGATGGTGGTCGTGCGTAAAACCAATGACGGTTATGGCCTTCAGTTTGATCAAAATGGTGACTGATAGGCGGATTCAGGGCGTCTGCCATGGATAATGGCAGGGCCAATTCAATCGCCGTCAGGGATGTGTCAGTCAGATGATCTTTTCAGCCTTTTCCAGAGCTTACAAGCCAGTTATTGCAAGCCTGATGCTGTTGTTCACGTCGGGCTGTGCCAGCTACTACTCCCATTTCGCGATGTTTCCGGCGGAGAATTCGTCAGGGGAGCCCAGGCATGTGCGGCTGTCCTGGCAGAGCGCTGAATATCCTGGTTGGTGGATTGCGGGCGACAAAGCAACGTCTGTAAAAGTCGAAACACAGTGCAGCGACCGTGTCTGGCGCCTCCGCGATGGCGCTGATTCCGGTGATTGTGGCACGGGCATTCGCGCTTGCGGCGAACCGGGCAAGGACCGTCTTGCTGGCACGGGCCTGCCGGCAACCGGCTCGAACCGGTGCATGTCTATCAATCCGGCGGATCAGGATGCTCGCGTCGCCAGCTTGGGCGGGCAACTTGAGTTGCTCGTTTCCTGTACTCCGGCGGTTGTCACAGAGGGGCAGGGCGACGATACCCGGAATCTGGATTACTTGCGGGCGTCTTCTGTCCCCTACACCGTCTATGTCCGCAAGGCTCCGCGGGGTTCAATGCGAGCGCGGCTGCCCGAATTCGACGAATCCGTATGTGACGCAGAGTGACACTTTTTGACGTTGTTATGTGACTCTCATCACGTTGCTACATTTTGTTTCCTGTTGAAGATTAGCGTTACGCTTTGTCGCGTTTGGGTTACCTGACGATACGATATTGTAATTGTGTCTTCAGGTGGATCGGTCAGAATGGTAGCCATCGAAAAGTTTGTTTTGTGAGGTGGCCCGTGGGTGTCCAACAGAAAAAAGTCGCAGTACATGATCTGGAAGTGGGCATGTTCGTGTCTGATCTGGACAGGCCATGGCATCAGACTCCATTCCCGATTCAGGGTTTCCACATTCGCTCCCAGGATGACATTCGCGCTCTGGTTTCCCACTGCAAGTGGGTGATGGTCGATGTGGCGGAAGCGCGGGAAGCAAAAGAGGTGAAAGGCGGCAGCAAGCCGGTTTTCGGTAAGGCTTTTAACAAGCGTGGTGGCGGGCGAGAGCAGCTTCAGTTGCCGCCGCTGAGTATTCGTGAGCCGGTAACCTACGAAACAGGTACCAGTCTCAAAAAGGAAATGAAAACATCCAAGCGCCTGCTGGATGACGTGGAAGTGGCGCTGGACCAGCTTTTCGAGACACTTCGTGCCGATGGCGTGCCGGACCTGAGGCCGATCGCCGCGATCACCAGTAAAATGGTGAGCAGCGTTGTTCGCCAGCCTGATGCCTTATTGTGGCTCAGTCGCACACGTGCCCATGACAGTTACCTTTACCGGCATGCCCTGAACACTTCCGTCTGGGCCCTGGTATGTGGTCGGCGCCTGGGGTTGAACGAGGGGCTTCTTAATCACCTTGGCCTTGGATGCCTGTTGTCACAGGTTGGTAAAACCACGCTGCCACCGGAGTTGCTCGCCCGGGAGGGCCAACTGAGCGCCGAGGAGTATCTTTCCTACCGTGGCTACGTCAATCGCGGTGTTGCCATGCTGGAGAACAGCGGGCTCTCGCGGGCAGTGCTCAGTGTGGTTCAGGGGCATCGCGAGCGCCATAACGGCTCTGGCTTCCCGGAAGGTGTCCGGGGGGATCGCATTCCACTGTTGGCCAAAGTGGCCGGCATCGCGGAGTTTTTCGAATCGTTGATTGCGCCGCGTGCTCACACCGAGCCGATGACGCCAGCCAAAGCGGTCACGCTGCTCTATGAGATGCGCAATATCGAATTCCAGGAAGACCTGGTGGAGAATTTCATCCAGGCAATCGGTATCTATCCCACCGGTAGCCTCGTGGAACTCAGCGATGGCCAGCGGGGCATCGTGGTTTCACACTCGCCGGAACGACGGCTCTGGCCCCGTATCATGGTTATGACCGATGCGGCTGCAAGGCCGCTGAAAACTGCAAAGATCATCGATCTGGCCCGTTACAACGAAGGTAAGGAAGCCGCAGAAACGGTGCGAATTCGTGATTGCCTGCCTCATGGTACGGAAGGTCTGGATCCGTCCTATTTCGATGTAACCGGCGCAGAGTCACGCTGGAGTCTGTCCCGCTTGATCAGCGGATAATGACTCGCAACTGTTTGCGAACCCACCGATAGGTATCCTCCGGGCGGAAGCTGAGCAGAAGCTCTGATTCCCCGCCGGAGGGGCCGGCAACAAAATACTCCACTTCTCCGCTTTGCCAGTCGGCCGAATTGATCTGGACATCCTGGGGACGAGTGCTGATTGCTTCGAGCTCTGCCAGGGCGAGTCCGCCCCCGATCTTTCGAACTGCAACCTGCTTCAGGGCTGTATCAGTGGCCGGATGACTGGCAACGTCCTCATCCAGGAAGTAACGGTTCGCGACGGTTGTGCTGATTGCCTTGAGTTCTCTGGACAGGTATGTCTGAACCTCTTCATCATCGATGCCGGCTACGGTTCGAATCGAGTCGATGATTTGCGAGCGAATGGCAGCCAAATCCTCGCTGTATACAATATCCGGGTCAATATCTTCTTCATTCTCGGGTCTTGGTGGAGCGTTGTCGATTTCCTCCTGTGTTGGTGGTGGGTCGCATAGAGGGCTGCCCTCCGGATAGAAGCAGATTTCTGCTAGCAGCTGGTTTGCTGGCGAAGGTGAGCTGCCCAAAGCCGTAAATTCAGGCGCACTGACATTGAAATCGATAGGTGCGCTTAGGCCCGGCAATGCTGCATTAAGTTGTTCGACGACTCGTGTACGTATGTCAATCCCTTCTCCCTCACGCACGTTGCCTGTCCAGTTAAGGGCAATCAGGAATCGGCCAAGATTATTAAGCGCCACACGATCAAGAAGTTGATCTTCCCTGAGCGTATGGGTTCTGAGGCCTTCGTCATCTATCAGTGGAGTTTCTAGTTCGTTTCGGATGTCGGGAAAGAATTCCAGTAATGTCACGTACTCCTGGGCAGGAACGTCCTCCGCCAAGAGGAGATTCCCCACATAAAGATCGAGGGTTTCGCCGGGGTAGTAACGGAACTCACCTGCTGCGTTCGTGGTGCCCGATTGACTTGCCGTCTGGTAGGAAAGGCCATTAAAGCCGTTGAAGTTGAGCTGGCCTTTGCTGGTGTCGTCGCCAGAACCGCCGTCATCATCGAGGCAGCCAGAGAGGGCGAGGGCGCCCAGCAGGGTAAACGTTAGTCGGATGCGGTGAACGGATCTCATGGTTGGTCGTACATTCCCTTCGATTCAGCGCGCCCGCACTCAGGGTGCGGCAGCCCCTTTTGTAAGTTGTTGTAACCGCATTATAGGGGCGGGGTTTGCCTCATGTCGGGATTCCTGTCGCAGTTTCCGTTATTGGCCTGGAGACACCTGCTAGCCGATAAGGGCCTTGAAATCAGCAGCTTTGTCACAATAAATAGCATTCTAAATTCTGGCTGGCGGCCTGGGTCGCCCATTGCCGTTTTTCACCGAATCGGGATGATTTATGACCAATGCACTGGAAATCGAGAGCCTCACCAAGACCTACGGTGACGGGTTTCAGGCGCTCAAGGGGATTGATCTGCATGTCGCTGAGGGTGATTTCTTTGCTTTGCTGGGCCCCAACGGGGCTGGCAAATCCACTACCCTTGGCATTGTTTGCTCCCTGGTGAACAAGACAGCCGGCAAAGTGCGGGTGTTCGGATATGACACGGATACCCACCTCTCTGACGCCAAGCTGAACCTCGGCGTGGTACCCCAGGAGTTCAACTTCAACCAGTTCGAGAAAGTCTTCGATATCGTAACTACTCAGGCAGGCTATTATGGGATTCCGTTCAAGCAGGCCTCTGCGTCCGCCGAGAAGTACCTGAAAAAGCTCGGTCTCTGGGACAAGCGGAATACCCCGGCCCGGATGCTGTCCGGCGGCATGAAGCGCCGCCTGATGATTGCCCGGGCCCTCGTCCACGAGCCAAAGCTGCTGATTCTGGACGAGCCGACCGCCGGTGTGGATATTGAACTCCGCCGTTCCATGTGGACCTTTCTGGAAGAGATTAACCGCCAGGGCACGACGATCATCCTGACAACCCATTACCTGGAGGAAGCGGAAGCCCTTTGCCGCAACATCGCCATTATTGACCATGGCAAGATCCTCAAACACACGAGCAAGAAAGCCTTGCTTCAGCAGTTGAGCGTCGAGACTTTCGTGCTGGACACAGAAAAGTCCCTGGATTCCGCGCCAGAGCTGAACGGTTTTCCGACACGCCTCGACGCCGAGGGCGCACTGGAGGTGGAAGTGGAAAAAGGTCAGGGGCTTAACCAGGTATTTGTGGAGCTTGAGCGGCTGGGCATCAAGGTTGTCAGCATGAGAACCAAAGCCAACCGGCTGGAGGAGCTGTTCATTCGCATGGTTGAGGAGAACGCCGCCGAATCCGCCAGGGCGGTGGAGGGTGCAGCATGACCCCGCATGCGATATTCACAGCCTTCAGCACCATTGTTGTCCGGGAGGTGCGCCGGTTTACCCGTATCTGGGCGCAGACCCTGTTGCCGCCTGCGGTCACCATGACCCTGTATTTCATTATCTTCGGTAACCTCATTGGCTCCCGGATCGGCGAAATGGGCGGCTTCGATTATATGTCGTTTATCGTGCCCGGGCTGATCATGATGGCAGTCATCACAAGCTCCTATGCCAACGTGGTGTCGTCGTTTTTCTCCATGAAGTTCCAGCGCAGCATTGAGGAGCTTCTGGTGTCTCCGGTTCCCAACTGGGTTATCCTTGCCGGGTATGTGACCGGAGGCATGGCGCGGGGACTTGGTATCGGCCTGATTGTCACGTTGCTGTCACTGGTGTTCACCCGCTTGTCGATCCACAACCTGCCCATGATGGTTATTACGGTGTTCCTGACGTCCGCACTGTTCGCACTGGGCGGTTTCATCAATGCCATGCTGGCAACCAAGTTTGATGACATCTCCATCGTGCCCACGTTCATTCTCACGCCCCTGACTTATCTGGGCGGCGTGTTCTACAGTATCGATCTGCTTCCGGGGTTCTGGCAGGGCGTATCCATGGCCAATCCCATCCTGTACATGGTGAACGGCTTCCGGTACGGAATTCTCGGCGTGTCAGACGTTAATCCGTTCGTTTCTCTTGGTATGATTTTGGTTTTCATCTCCGTGTTGGCATTCATCGCCCTCAGAATGCTCGAGCGTGGTAAAGGCATTCGCCACTGATTTCAGGAACCCCTATGGCACTCAATGATGCGCCGCTTGGCAAGACAAGCGATTACCCGGACAGCTACGATCCGGGCCTTTTGTTTCCCGTCGCGAGGGAGGAAAATCGCCGCCGTCTTGGGCTGGAAGACGGCCGTTGGCCATGGTTCGGCGAGGACCTGTGGCAGGCCTGGGAAATCTCCTGGCTGCGGCCAAATGGTGTGCCGGAAGTGGCCTGGGCAGAGATAGTCTTCCCAGCGGCTTCGCCTTCAATCATCGAATCCAAATCGCTGAAGCTGTACCTCAATTCGCTGAATCAGGTGGTGTACTCCTCCCGAGAGCAGGTGGCAGAGGTGATCACCCAGGATCTGTCCAGCGCTTGCGGCGGTGCGGTACAGGTTAACCTGTTGAGTGTGGACGAATCCGGAGAAGCGATTGGCCGCCCTGAGGGGTTCGAGTTGATTGATGATGAACCGGTCAGCGACGTGGTTTATGAGTATTCACCCGATTCTCTCAATGCCGGCAATGAGGTGGTGACCGAGCAGCTGTGTTCCCATCTGCTCAAGAGCAACTGCCCGGTGACGGGGCAGCCGGACTGGGCCACTTTGCTGGTAAGCTACACTGGCCCGAAAATCGACCGGGCCGGCTTGCTGCGATACGTCGTGAGCTTCCGGCAGAAACAGGATTTCCACGAGCATTGTGTGGAAACGGTGTTTACCGATCTGATGAGCCGATGCAACCCGGAGTCGTTGACTGTCGTTGCCCGATATACGCGGCGGGGCGGGTTGGATATAAATCCCTGGCGGAGTACAGAAACCGGCAAGGGCGCCGGGCCTCGGTTGATACGTCAGTAAGAAGAATTGAGTTGAGCGCAGGGACGCGCCTCAGGAAACATCCTCTTCCCGTCGCAGACGATCGGCGGCGTCTTCCAGGGCAGTCAGGATGGCCTGGCGTTCCTTCTCGGTAATCTTGTCTGAATCCAGATACATGGCAAAGCCACTGTGCTCGTGCTCAAGGAAGCTCCGGTTGGGGCCCATATCGCGCCGGAAATCCACCACCTCATAGATTGGCACCGGTCTGCCGAAACCTTTCACAGTAATTTCGCCCTTGTCCCGGCACATGATCTTGTCCTTGATCAGCGAGAAGGTCTCGTAGGAAACCAGTATTTCACCCGGTTCTGCCAGCGATTCAAGCCGGCTGGCAAGATTCACCTCCTTGCCGATGATGGTGTAGTCCATCCGGTTTTCTGCACCGAAGTTACCCACGGTTGTGTAGCCGGTGCTGATCCCCATTCGAATTTCCAGCGGGGTCTTGATGCCCTGGCTGCGCCACTTCTGACGCATGATTTTCATGTGCTTGCGCATCTCGATGGCCATGGAGACGCAGGCAAAAGCGTCCTCCCGCTGACCCCGGCTGGTTGGGTCGCCAAAGAACACCATGATGGAGTCGCCAACGAACTTGTCGATGGTGCCGCCGTACTTCAGGGCCACTTCCGACATTTCGTTAAAGTAGTGATTCAGTAGCTCGGTCAGGGCTTCAGGCTCCATTTCCTCGGACAGCTCGGTGAAGCCCTTGATGTCAGAGAAGAACACCGCCAGCTTTTTCCGCTGGGTTTCCAGTCGCACATCCCGCTCGCCCGTGAAGATGGACTGCCAAACCTGAGGCGAAAGGTATTTGGAAAGTTTGTGTGAGAGCGCGATGGACTGCTCACGCTGATTCTGGATCTGGGTCTTTGCCAGCATGAGTGCGCGTGCCTGCTGGTGCGAGTAGTAGGCTGTGACACAGATATAAAGCCCGGTTGAGAGAATCGACACAATGCTGGTGAGCAGAGGCGAGTGTGGACCGTCCGCCGGCCCAAGGATAGCGACAGAACCAGCAATGGCTGCGGCCATGAAGACGGTGCCCATAAGCCACTGGCGGATGCCGCCGACAATCAGGCAGCTGAACATCAACATCAGCGCGACCGCCAGGGAGGGAATAACGATCAGCCCGATGCAGCCGATAAACGCGCCGCCGACAACACAATCGAAAATCAGCATCTTCTGTCGAATGCGTGGGGAATTTCTGAGGAACGTCCGACGGGTCAGGGCGTGGGCTATGTGGGGCCAGGTGAGCGCGCCGGCCACCAGCCAAAGCAGCCAATGGGCAAACACACCTTGCAGAACACCGGTTACGATAATGGCGGCGGTTGAGGTATAGGCGAGGATCCGACCGTTGTAATCGGGCATTGGCGGAATGGCAATCGGGTTGCCCGATGCCTCAGACGCCAGGGATCTGCCTGCGGAGCTGCTGGCATTGCGCAAGTCTGCCGGAGCGCTCATCATTTCAGAAACGGATCCTGCCAATTAGCATGTCACGGAACATGACCCAGTCGCCCATCAGGCTGTACAGTGGGTACTTGAAAGTAGCGGGTCGGTTTTTCTCAAACTTGAAATGGCCTACCCAGGCAAAGCCATAGCCAATAACGGGCAGAGCCAGAAGCCACAAGAGCTTGCCTGATGTCAGGGCCCACAGGGCCACGATCAGAACCAGCAGGCTGCCGACGAAGTGCAGACGGCGACAGGTCACGTCGCTGTGTTCTTCAAGGTAGTAAGGATAGAATTCGGAAAAGCTGTTGAAGGTTTGCTGGTTGCTCATTGTGTTGCCACTCATCATTGTACGACCGCGTCATTTATAATTGTTGGCAGACCCGACTACGACCAAAGGTTAACAGCATTACGTACAAGCCACAATTCACAGCCGGGAATTATGGTCGTACCGAATTTTTGAAATCCATCAGAATAGCGATCAGACAGCGAGCAGATATGACAGCAGTTACCGATTTCCTTCTTAGCCGTTCGTCAGAGCCCAGGCTGGAGTCGCCTGCACCGGACCCGGCAACCCTTGACCGTGCGTTTGCCTGCGCCGCTCGCGCTCCTGACCACGCGCTGCTGAGACCCTGGCGTTACCTGGTTATAGAGGGCGAAGGTCTTGAGGCGCTGGGCGAACTGTTTGCCGCCACCTGCGCCAATAACAGCGACGAGAAAGAGATCGAGAAGCTCAGGCGTGCACCTCTCAGGGCGCCAATGGTGATCGTGGGTATCGCATCGCCCAGAACGCATCCCAAAGTACCTGAAGTCGAGCAGTTGATGTCCGCCGCAGCCGGCATGAGTTTTATTGAGCTTGCCTTGCAGGATGCCGGTTACGGAGTGATGTGGAGAACGGGCGGTGTTGCCTACCATTCCTCGGTTCACGCCGGGCTGGGGCTGGAAGAGCATGAGCAGATCGTCGGCTTTCTCTACACCGGAACAGTCTCCGCCTCCAAGCCGGCGGTTCCCAGGCCGGCGGTTGATGAATTTGTGCGTCACTGGCCCTGATACCCTGACCGAATTCCCCCGGTCCTCGCCGGGGGAAGCAGCTTGCCGCTTTTTCCTGTCCGCTCCTTGTGCACTTTTCCCTGACAATTGTTTTGCCACTGGCCAGGGCCCGCCAATGCTGACTTTCCTGACAAATTTACGCCTCATCTGAATTCTGGCATCCAGCTTGCTTCAGTCCCGTCAAAGAGCACAGCCGGCAAAAGCAGCTCGGCATACCAGTGCAGTTTTCGGGAGGCAACATGGCAATTACGTTTGATTCGGCTCTGGGCATTCATCAACACGCGGTTGAAGCGCGTGTAAAACGCGCCGAAGTTTTGGCAAACAACCTGGCGAACGCCGACACCCCGGGTTTCAAGGCGCGGGATCTGGATTTCCAGGCAATGATGCAGAAGGCTCAGGAGCAGGTCAGCGGATTCCAGATGGCCAAAACCCATGACGCGCATATGGATACCTCGCCATCGGCCTCGGAGAGCGATTTGATGTATCGGGTTCCAAATCAGCCGTCGGTTGACGGCAATACGGTAGACGCCCAGCAGGAGCAGACCCGTTTCATGCGCAACGCCATGGATTTCCAGGCCAGTTTCCAGTTTTTGAACAGCAAGTTCAGCGGTTTGACCAAGGCCCTCAAGGGCGAATAAGCCGAAGTCACAGGATTAGCGAAGGAGAATTCTCATGTCACTGGGCAGCATTTTTGACATCGCCGGTTCCGGCATGACCGCGCAATCACTGCGGCTGAACACAACCGCGTCGAACATCGCCAATGCGGAGACCGCAAGTTCCAGCACGGGCGAAACCTATCGGGCCCGAAAGCCGGTTTTCGCGGCCATTCAGCAGTCCATGATGAACCCCGGGCAGGGCGGTTTTCCGATGGCTGCCGATGAGGGGCCAGGCGCGGGTGTAAGAGTTGAGGGTATTGTTGAGAGCGATGCTGAACTGCAGATGCGTTACGAGCCCCATCACCCGGCGGCCAATGAAGACGGATATGTCTATTACCCCAACGTGAATGTGGTCGAAGAGATGGCGGACATGATGTCGTCGTCCAGAAGTTTCCAGATGAATGTGGATGTCATGAACACTGCCAAGTCCATGATGCAGCGCATTCTGACTCTTGGTCAGCAGTAACAGGGTGAGGAGCACAACATGACTGCAGTGAATGCAACAGACGCGTCGGATGTTCTGAGCCAGTACCAGCTGAAGCAGCAGAATGGCGGCCAGGGCACCAGCGAGCTGGGCCGGAATGAGTTTATGGAACTGATGCTGGCGCAGCTGAAAAACCAGAACCCGTTGGAGCCCCAGGACAACGGTGAATTCATCTCCCAGCTGGCGCAGTTCAGTTCGCTGGAGGAGATGCAGAATCTCTCCGGTACGGTTGAGGATGTGGTAGGGCAGTTCCGATCCACTCAGGCGCTCCAGGCGTCGGCCATGGTGGGCAAAACCGTGCTGGCCCCCTCCCAGATCGGGATCCTGGGTGCCGAAGGTGAAATTACCGGGACCATTGAAGTGCCCGCTTCCACGGGCGGCCTGCGCCTGTCCATCGAGGGACAGAACGGTGAGCGGGTACGTCAGATCGATATGGGCAGTAGCCAGGCAGGTGTTGTGTCCTTCCGCTGGGATGGTCAGGACGGCAACGGCAATCCCTTGCCGCCGGGCCCCTACCGAATTGTGGCAGAAGCTTCCTATCCCGATGGGCCGCAGCAGCTGGGCACCATGGTGAGTGCCAATGTGGATAGCGTATCCCTGGGCCAGGGCGGCTCGATAACACTGAATCTTGCGGGCATGGGCTCTATTGCCCTGTCTGATGTGAAACAAATTAACTGAGACCGGTGAGACACCAAGGGGTGAACCATGGCATTTAATACAGGTTTGAGCGGCCTTCGTGCGGCATCGGTGGATCTGGACGTCACCGGCAACAACATTGCGAACGCCAGCACCGTTGGCTTCAAGGGCAGTAAGGCCCAGTTCGGCGATCTTTACGCCAGTGGCTTTCTGAGCGCGGGCACCAACCCGATCGGTGACGGTGTTCGGGTCCAGGACGTTAAGCAGTCTTTCGGCCAGGGCAATATCAGCTTCACGGACAACGGTCTGGATATGGCGATTGCCGGCGATGGTTTCTTTATCCTGAATAACGGCGGTGAAATTCGTTATTCCCGTGCAGGGCAGTTCGGCATTGATAAGGACGGCTTTGTAACGAACAACCAGAATATGCGGGTGCAGGGATACACCGCCGATGAAGACGGTAACCTTTCCGGGATTCGTGGTGATTTGCAGATCGAAACTGACAACTTGGCGCCACGCCGAACTACGAATCTGGACTCTGATTTAAACTTGGACTCGCGGGAGCCGGTGCTGGAATCCAGGGTGACCCAGCTTGGCCAAGTGTCTGTGGAAGATCTGATCACTAACGGTGGCGATGAATTTGTTATCTCCTACGCGGATGGCAGGCCTAATCAGCAGGTGCAGATCCCTGCAACTGTATCGAGTGATGGTGGTGCCACCACACGAAATATAACAGCCCGAGAAATCGCTGATCAGCTAAACAGCATTGATGGAGTTTCTTCCTCCGCAACCACAGGCTTTCGATTCGAAGGCGATGGTGGTGGAGTAGGTTCACTTGAGACTGTGTTAAGCGATCCAAGCTTTGTTTTCGAGCTGGATATTGATGGCCAGAATGTGCTTTCGACGTCGGGCGCAGCTACAAAGCAAAGCTTGGTTGATGCGATCAACTCGTCAAATGCAAGTTCCGTTTCAGCCTTTCTGGTTGATGCTGTAGATTCGAACGGCGATCCCCTACTTGATGGCAATGGCGATCCAATTCAGGACATTAGAATTACAGATAATCGCGGTTCTGATCTGACTGTGAGTTACGGAATTTCAGGAAGTTTGACGGCCTATGACAAGGTCGGAAATCTCGATGTATTTGCCGATCGAAGCGTCCAGGACATAATCACTACTGCTCCAAATGATCCCTCAGTAACGAGTCTTGTCGCCAGCGCTTATGATGCAGGTGAACTGTCAATCACAAACGCTTTTAATCCACTTGATCAGCGCACTTATAACCATGCGACCTCAACTACCATCTACGACAGTTTAGGTAATTCCCATGAACTCACACAGTTCTTCGTGAAAAATCCATCGCCGGGTAACGGTGTCGGCGTCAGTGAATGGTCTATCTACGCCCAAATTGATGGCGAGCTGGTTGGGGGTACGGATATTTCACCGTTCACCGCACGCTTCGATCAGGATGGAGCTTTGCAGTCCATAAACGGAGACCCAAACGGTGAGATTCTAATTGACGACTGGGTACCAAAAGACAGCAACGGCCAGCCGAATGGAGCTGACGGCCCACCAGCCGAGGGTGAGGAGGTGGTTACACCGATTCCAGAGCCGCCAACAACCTCGGCATTCGTTGTTAACCTTGGTGAGACTACCCAGTACGGGGCTGAGTTTGGGGTCAATGATCAACAGCAGAACGGTTATACCACTGGGCGCTTGTCCGGACTGGATGTATCTGATGAAGGGGTGCTGTTTGCCCGATATACCAACGGTCAGTCCCAGGCGCTAGGTCAGGTCGCATTAGCCTCCTTCAATAATACAAACGGACTGTCGCCTGTGGGGGATACGTCCTGGGTCGAAACCTTCGAATCGGGCCAGCCAATCATCGGCGCCCCGGACACAGGGACTCTGGGCTCTATTAAAGCCAGCTCAGTGGAAGAATCCAACGTGGATCTCTCGGCCGAACTGGTCAACCTGATCATCGCCCAGCGAAACTATCAGGCCAACGCCAAAACCATTGAAACTTCCGATGCGGTCACCCAGACCATCATCAACCTCCGTTAATATCGCGAACTAGCGAACATGGCATGACTCCTGCAGGAAGACTGGAAACAGTCAAAATTCCGGCAGGAGTTTTCCCATGGACAAAGCCCTCTACATCGGTATGTCTGGCGCCAAGCAGAATATGCTGGCCCAGCAGGCCCATGCCAATAACCTGGCGAATGTAAGCACCACCGGCTTCAAGAAAGACTTCGCCCAGGCCCGCAGTATGCCTGTCTACGGGGAGCACCACCCAACCCGCGCCTACGCCATGACAGAAAGGCCCGGTACCGATCTTTCCGCCGGCGCGCTGATGGAAACCGGACGCAAGCTGGATGTTGCGGTGGAAGGTGAGGGATGGCTTGCCATCCAGAATGATCAGGGTGAGGAGGTCTTCACCCGCAGTGGCAGCCTCCAGGTGGATGTGAACGGCCTCGTGCGTCTGGCCAATGGCGAATTGGTGCTCGGCAACGGTGGGCCGGTTGCGCTTCCTCCTTTTGACAACGTCGAGATTGGCGCCGATGGCACTGTGTCGATTGTTCCTGTGGGTGGACCACCGGACCAGCTGGTTGAAGTGGACCGTCTGAAACTGGTCAGCCCGCCGCCAGAGGCTCTGGAGAAAGGACTTGATGGCCACATGCGCCGCAAGCCGGATCAGGCTCTGGATGGGCCCGAGCCACCGGATGCAAACCAGCGGGTTGCCTCCGGGTTCCTTGAAAGCTCCAACGTGAATGCGGTGGAAGAGATGATCTCGAACCTTCAGCTTTCCCGGCAATACGAGATGCAGGTGAAGGTAATGACTACCGCCAACGAGAATTCCGAAGCAACGGCACGGCTGTTGCAGAACCTTTAAGCAACGACTGAACACATTGGCCTGGCGGGCCTGAAGCGGCAAAAAATGGCCGCCTGACTGCCCGCCGGCAAGGAGTAAGCAGCATGCATCCAGCACTTTGGGTCAGCAAGACCGGGTTGAGCGCTCAGGACACCAACATGTCCACCATTTCCAACAACCTGGCGAACGTCAATACCACTGGCTTCAAGCGGGACAGGGCCGTGTTCCAGGACCTTTTGTACCAGATCAATCGGCAACCCGGTGGTCTGACAACCCAGAACTCTGAACTGCCCTCTGGTCTCCAGTTGGGTACGGGTGTGCGGGTTGTCGGCACCGCCAAGCAGTTCTCCCAGGGCAACCTGCAGATCACCGAGCAGCCCCTGGATATGGCCATCAACGGACGTGGTTTCCTCCAGGTTCAGTTGCCCGATGGGCAGATTGCCTACACCCGGGACGGTCAGTTCCAGCTCAACGCCAATGGGGACGTAGTCAACCCGGATGGCTACCCGCTGGAACCAGCCATCAACGTGCCGGAGAACGCCACCAACATAACCATTGGCAAGGATGGCACCGTCACGGCAGTAACGGATGACCAGGCAGCACCGGTCAACCTGGGCCAGATTACCCTGGTGGATTTCATCAATCCGCAGGGCCTGCAGGCTATCGGTAACAACCTGTTCAAGGCGACCAATGCCAGTGGCGATCCTGCCGAAGGTGAGCCCGGGCTGGCGGGGCTCGGCAGTATCGAGCAGGGTTCCGTGGAGTCGTCCAACGTTGAGGTGGTCGAGGAGCTGGTGAACATGATTACCACCCAGCGTGCCTACGAGATGAACTCGAAAGTGGTCTCCACAACCGACCAGATGCTCCAGTTCATTACTCAAAACATTGGCTAACGCCGCCAGAGGTGACGTCATGAAACTGATGACATCAAACCGGACAACCCGAAGCGCCAGCACATTGGCGATGGTGCTGTTTCTGGTCCTGTTGCAGGGTTGCACGGCCATGAGTCGGCCCCGGGCAGTTCCGGATGACCCGGAATTTGCACCGGTTCGCCCTCAGGCCATGATGCAACGGGACAGTGCCTCCGGTTCCATCTACCAGGTCTCACGGAACTACAACTTCTACGGCGATACCGTGGCGTTAAACGTGGGTGATGTGCTCACGGTGATCCTTGAAGAATCCACACGGGCCAGCAAGAACGCGGAAACCAGCATCACCAAGGACAATGAAGTCACGCTGCCAGAGCCGACCATCCTTGGTAAGAGCAATTTCGGGATCAATACCTCCCTGAATCACGAGCGTGATTTCGAGGGCAGCGCTGAAGCAGACCAAAGCAACAGCCTTGCCGGCAGTATCACCGTCACCGTCACCGAAGTGCTGCCAAACGGTGTTCTGAGGATTCGTGGGGAAAAATGGCTGTCGCTGACGAATGGTGATGAATACATCCGCCTGACTGGCCTGGTTCGCCCCCAGGACATCCAACCTGACAATACAGTGGCGTCCAATCGAATTGCGGATGCCCGGTTTGCCTACGGCGGAACCGGTGATTTTGATCAGGCAAACCAGATGGGCTGGCTGGCGCGTTTCTTTAACAGTGAGTGGTGGCCTCTATGAGCTTTCGCCGTTTTATTGTCTGGGTGCTTGCTCTGGCTGTGGTTTCAGCCCCGGTATTGGCGGACCGCCTGAAGGATCTGTCGCGGATCAAGGGTGTTCGCAATAATCAGCTGGTCGGCTATGGACTGGTTGTAGGCCTGGATGGCACCGGCGATAGTGCTCCGTTCACCAACCAGACCTTCCGCAACATGATGAACCAGTTCGGCGTTACCTTGCCGGAGGGGGTCAATCCAAGTCTCGCAAACGTGGCGGCAGTGACGGTTAGCGCGAATCTGCCTCCCTTCGCCAAGGCGGGCCAGGAAATTGATATCACCGTGTCTTCCATCGGCAACGCGGACAGTCTGCGTGGCGGCACCTTGCTGATGACACCGTTGAAGGGTGCTGATGGTCAGGTTTATGCCATGGCGCAGGGCAGTCTGGTGGTTGGGGGGTTCGGTGCCCAGGGACAGGACGGTTCGCGGATCACCGTGAACGTTCCAAGCGTTGGCCGGATTCCCAATGGTGCCACTATTGAACGGGAGGTGGCTTCGCCGTTCAGCCAGGGTGACACCATTACTTTCCATCTCCTACGCCCGGATTTCACAACCGCACGCCGGGTAGTCGAGGCTATTAATGGCCGTCTCGGACCGGATATGGCGTATGCCCACGATGCCACATCGGTTTCCGTGCGCGCGCCGCGGGATCCCTCCCAGCGGGTCAGTTTCCTGTCGATCCTTGAAAACATCGAAGTGGATCCGGCCGAGGATGCGGCAAAAGTGGTGATTAACAGCCGCACCGGCACCATCGTGGTTGGCCAGAATGTTCAGGTCAGCCCGGCAGCGGTCACCCACGGTAACCTGACCGTGACGATTCAGGAAAATCCCAATGTGGAGCAGCCGAATCCTTTCGCCGCTGGCGACACGGCTATCGAGCAGGATTCCCAGATTGCTATTACTGAAGAGCCGGCACGGATGTTCAAGTTCGGCCCCGCCGTAACCCTGAACGAAATCGTACAGGCCGTGAATCAGGTGGGTGCGGCTCCGGGCGACGTTATGGCGGTACTCGAAGCCCTGAAGCAGGCTGGTGCACTGCGTGCCGAGCTGATTGTTATCTAGGTGATGTGATGCAGGACTACAAGGTTCAACAGGCCCAGGTTTATACCGACTTCAACGGTCTCAATGCGTTGAAGGCCCAGGCTCGCACTGACAAAGAGTCAGCTCTGCGCGAAGTGGCCCGCCAGTTCGAGAGCCTGTTCCTGTCTGAAATGCTGAAGTCCATGCGTAAGGCCGGCGACGTCTTCTCCGAGGGCAACTACCTGAATAGCAATCAATCCGAGCTATACCGGGATATGTTCGACAGTCAGATGAGTCTGACCATGGCGGGAGGCAAGGGCAGTGGTCTTGCCGAGGCGCTCGTGCGCCAATTGAGCAAACAGATTCCGGGTATGGACAACGAGGGTGGCAGGCTTGCCGGCCACAAGGCAAGTCTTGCGGATTACGATCGAAGTCTGCCTGCTCTGACCCCTCAATTGGCTGATAGCGTGCAGCAAGTGACCGCCGTGGCAGAGGAGGCAGCATCACCGGTATCTGCCACGCCCTCGAATTTGCCAGAGCGGTTCGAGTCTCCGGAGCATTTCGTGACCGAGCTGTTACCAATGGCAGAGCGGGTTGCCCACGACTCCGGCATTGATCCGAAACTCATGGTGGCCCAGGCCGCCCTGGAAACCGGCTGGGGCCGGCACATGATTCGAGGAGAGCAGGGCGAACCCAGTTTTAACCTCTTCGGCATCAAGGCGGATAGCCGTTGGCAGGGCGATGCGGTATCCATAACCACTACGGAATACCGGGAGGGCTTGCCCATGAAAGAGCAGGCCAGCTTCCGGGCGTACACAGATTACGAATCCAGCTTCCGGGACTATGTCTCGTTCCTGGAATCCAACCCCAGATACCGGGAGGTGTTATCCGTCGCCGACCAGCCTGAAGTGTTTGCTGAGAAGCTCCAGGAAGCCGGCTACGCCACTGACCCCAACTACGGCAGCAAGATCCGCCAGATCATGAACCGTGATTCACTGATGACACTGTCCATGGGCAGTGAAGGGATGAAGGAGTAAACCTTATGGCAGGGCTGATAGGTATTGGTCTGACCGGCATCCTCAGTCATCAGGCTGCGCTGAACACCACGGGCAATAATATAACCAACGCCAACACGCCGGGTTATAGCCGTCAGGAAGTACTGTTCGAGACTCAGGAAGGCCAGCGGACCGGCGCGGGCACGATTGGCAGCGGTGTCAACATTGCCGACATTCGGCGCCTGGCGAATGAGTACCTGGTGCAACAGGTCCGGGAAGACAGCACGCTTTTTGGAGAGCAGGAGGCCCTGAATTCCGAGCTGTCCAGGCTTGATAATTTGCTGGGTGGCGAGACAACCGGGCTCAGTACTGCGTTGAACAATTTCTTTGCCAGTCTTCAGAACGCTGCAGAGGATCCAACCTCTTTACCACAGCGCCAGCTGGTACTGAGTGAGGCACAACAGGTTGTAAACCGGTTTCAGGCGCTCAACCAGGAGTTTATCCAGCAGAGGGAGTCCATCAAGACCCAGATGCAGCAGGGTATAAAGGATGCCAATACGCTTCTGAAGAGCATTGCCGAATTGAATCTGGCGATTTCTGAATCACCCGGGATTGCCCAGGGACAAATGCCGAATGAACTGCTGGACAAGCGTGATGAGAAACTCCGCCAGCTGTCCGAACTTGTAAATATAAAGGTCAGTCCGGCGGATGGCAGCCAGGTCAACGTGTCTTTGTCCAATGGGCTGTCGCTCGTGGTTGGCAGCAATGCGGCGACTCTTGGTACCCGGGAGAACGCTGAAGATCCGACCCGCCTTGAGTTTACTCTGAGTAATGGCGGCCGGACGCTCAACATCGATGAACAGATCAGTGGTGGCAAACTTGGTGGCCTGCTGCGTTTCGATACTGAGGGATTGAAGCCGGCTTTTGATGAGTTGGGCAGAATTGCCATCGCCCTGTCCGACACCATGAACCACCAGCATGAAATTGGGATGGATCTGGAGGGGGACCTTGGTGGTACTTTTTTCACCGACATAAATTCAAGAGAGGCTCAAAGCAGTCGTGTTGTTCCGAATGGGAATAACTCGACTTCTACGAACGGTCGTTTGGCTGTTGAAATAACCGATAGCGCTTTACTTCCGGCAGGCCGTTGGACTTTACAATTTAGTGGCGATGGTCGAACTTTTGAATTAATCGATCAGGCCAGCGGAAAAACAGTCAACCAGGGACGTCTGCCAGACCCGGTTCAGTCTGAAATTGGTATGCCCGGTTTCAACATTCGGGTTGAAGGCGGTACTTTTAATGCCGGCGATAAATATCTGATACAGCCTTCACGAAATGCTGCGGCAAGCCTCGGTCTGGACGTCAGGAGAGAGGAGGACCTGGCATTTGCTAGTCCTATTCGCGTTGTAACCGGTGACGGAAACATCGGCACAGGAGAGATCAGTCAGGGCACTATGCTGAATGTCCGAAACCCGAATACGAATGTGCTGCTCCCCGGTTTTGAATCCAGTGGCCGTCTCTCGAACGGCCCCGTGGTGCTCAGCTTTACAAGTTACGATTCAACCACGGGTACATTCGCGTATGAGATCAGGGATAATAGGCCCACTCCTCCCGGAGACCCCGACGCCAATCTATTGGAGTCTGGAGCCTATGACCCGCGGGAAATCAAAACCTTCTTAAGCTCAGATCCTCTAGCAGGTGATGCCTACCAAGGTTATCAGTTTGAAATGAGCGGAAAGCCTGCTGTAGGGGATAGCTTCAGTGTTGTTTTTAACGCGAATGGTGTTTCAGATAACAGAAATGCCGAATTAATGGCGTCTTTAGGAACCGCGAACACCCTTAATGGTGGTAGTCAGAGTTTCGCAGAAGGCTATGCGGGCCTGGTGGAGGATATTGGAGTGAAAACCCGCCAGAGCCAACTCGACGTGGATGCCGGCAAAACGCTGTTGGAGCAGTCAACCAACCAGCGGGAATCGGTATCGGGAGTCAACCTGGATGAAGAAGCCGGCCGCCTGATCCAGTATCAGGCCGCCTACAACGCCTCGGCCCAGGTAATGTCGGTGGCTCAGGACCTGTTCAATACCCTGTTACAGAGTTTCCGGTAACGGTTGAGGTGATGTGACATGATCAGAATTTCATCACAGCAGATTTTTTCGGGCGGTATCAATCGGCTTCAGGAGCTGAATACCAGCCTGAATAACACCCAGCAACAGATCTCGACTGGCCAGAGAGTAAACAAACCCTCCGACGATCCGGTAGCCGCAGCACGGATTCTGAAGCTGGATCAGGAGCTTTCGCGGGTTGAAACGTACCAGCGTAATGTCGACCTGGCAGATAACCGGCTGAAGCAGGAAGAGAGTACTCTGGAAAGCTCAATTGATGTGATTCAACGGATCCGCGAATTGACCGTTCAGGCCGGTAACGGATCGCTGTCGGCCAACGATCGGCGCTCGATTTCGTCCGAGCTGGAGGAGCGCCTGGGTCAGCTGGCGAATATTGCCAATACCCGTGATGCGTCGGGAGAGTATATTTTCAGCGGATTCCAGGGCTCGGTGAAGGCTTTTGAACAGGACGCTTCGGGAAGCTGGGTATACCAGGGCGACGAGGGCCAGCGCGTCCTCGAGATTGATGACGGCGTTACCGTTCCCATAAGCGACAATGGCAAGGACATCTTTGTAAGAGTTCCTGCCGCCATAACCGGTGAAAATACATCGGTCACGTCAGGTTCGTCCATTTCGGGCGTTTCGTTGGTCAATGAAGCTGACTTAAAGGCCGCTTTCCCCGGGACTTTCCCGGATGATATAACTATTCAGGTAGATGACAGCGGAGCGATAACTGCGTCAAGCAGCAGTAATCCTTCCTTGCAGGTAACTCCCGATACTTACGTCAGTGGCGAGACGTTCGAAGTCGCTGGTGTGGAAGCGACAATTACTGGGCCCTTGCCAACGCCTCCCGATGTCGATAGCTACACCCTCAAGATCAACGAAAAGCAGTCGGTGTTCGGCACCATCGAAAACCTGATTGCCGGCCTGAACAACATCGACAAGAGCAGCCCTGGCGGACAGGCCGAGTACGATGACCTGATCGCCAATTCCTTGATCAACCTCGACAACGCTCAGGAGAGCATCATCCTCAAGCAAACTGAGTTGGGCGGCCGGATGAACGCGGTGGAATCCACCAAAGCCTTCCTTGAGGATTCATCCGTTTACACCAATGAAATCCGCTCCCAGTTGCAGGACGTGGATTACGCGGAAGCGATCAGTAATCTGAGCTTCCAGAGCTTCGTGCTACAGGCAGCGCAGCAGTCATTTGCCCAGGTATCCCAGTTGTCACTGTTCGACCGACTGTAAATAATTGAAGCCGCGGGCAGATCTGTCCGCTGGCTTATTGCTTTCGAGATTTAGCTCAGTATAATCCCCAACACTCTCCGATGGCGGCGTGGTGAAATTGGTAGACACGACGGATTCAAAATCCGTTGGGGTAAAACCCGTGGCGGTTCGAGTCCGCCCGCCGCTACCATCTTCTTTCCTTCGGCGTCGTTAACAGTCTTCCATGAATGTCTCCGATTTTCATTTTGACCTGCCGGACGAATTGATCGCCCGCTATCCGCTAAAAGATCGAAGCGCATCAAGGTTGCTTTGTCTGGATGGTCTTTCCGGCAAGCTTGATCATCGCGTTTTCAGTGAACTTCCAGATCTGCTTCAGCCCGGTGACCTGCTGGTGTTTAACAACACCCGGGTGATTCCTGCGCGCCTTTTCGGCAAAAAGGAAACGGGTGGACAGGTCGAGGTGCTTGTCGAGCGGGTGACCGGCGAACATGAAATTATCGCCCATGTCCGTGCCTCCAAGGCTTTGAAGGAAGGGCAAAAGGTTCTCCTTGAAGATGGCACCTGTCTGCGTATGTCAAGCCGCGATGAAGCACTGTTTCACCTGGTGTGTGAAAGCGAGGAACCGGTACTGGACGTGTTGGAGCGCATTGGGCATATGCCACTGCCGCCCTACGTTGACCGGCCGGACGAAGCCACCGACCGGGAACGCTATCAGACCGTTTACGCCCGGGAGGCCGGCGCCGTCGCAGCGCCGACGGCAGGGCTTCACTTCGATGAAAGCCTGCTTGAGAGGTTGGCCGCCTGCGGAATCGAAAGTACTTTCGTGACGCTGCACGTCGGGGCCGGCACCTTCCAGCCGGTTCGTGTGGACAGAATCGAAGATCACACCATGCACAGCGAGGTCGTCAATGTTCCCCAGGATGCCGTCGACGCTGTAGAGCGAACCCGTGCGAGGGGGGGGCGTGTGGTGGCTGTGGGCACCACGTCGGTTCGCTCACTTGAGTCTGCAAGTCGTGGCGGACGCTTGAGGGCGTTCACTGGTGAGACTGATATCTTTATTTATCCGGGCTATCGGTTCCAGACCGTTGATGCCCTTATAACCAATTTCCATTTGCCGGAATCCACCCTGATCATGCTGGTCAGCGCCTTCGCTGGCTATGAAAATGTGATGGCGGCCTACCGGGAAGCGGTGAAGGAACGCTACCGCTTTTTCAGTTACGGCGACGCCATGTTCATTGCCGGACAGGAACCCAGCCGTGGCATGTTGCTGGGGTCGGCCGTGGAATCCAATGAATCCGGTACTGATAATGCCGGGGAGGCTTTGTGACGCAAACCTGTTTCATGTCGTTCGAAAAACTGGGCGAGGATGGGCGTGCCCGTCGTGGCCGGCTGACGTTCCCCCGGGGCACGGTTGAAACGCCCGCCTTCATGCCGGTTGGAACATACGGCACTGTGAAGGGCATGTTGCCCCGCGATATTCATGAGATCGGCGCAGAAATTATCCTCGGTAATACCTTTCACCTGATGCTTCGGCCAGGCACCGAAGTGGTCAAGGCCCATGGTGATCTTCATGATTTCACCCAATGGCAGGGGCCGATCCTGACCGACTCCGGTGGCTTTCAGGTATTCAGCCTGGGCGAGATGCGAAAGATTACCGAGGAAGGGGTTACCTTCCGTTCACCGGTCGATGGCTCTCCGGTGGAGCTGTCTCCGGAAATTGCCATACAGGTCCAGCGGGACCTTGGTTCTGACATCGTCATGATTTTTGACGAATGCACGCCTTACCCCGCCACCGAACGCCAGGCAAAAGACTCCATGGAGCTGTCACTGCGCTGGGCACAACGCAGCAAGGATGCCCATGAGGGGAATCCTGCAGCATTGTTCGGCATTGTCCAGGGTGGTATGTACGAAAACCTGCGGGACCGCTCTCTGGAGGGTCTTACAGACATCGGCTTCGATGGTTATGCCATAGGTGGCCTTTCGGTTGGCGAGCCAAAGGAAGACATGATCCGGATTCTGGATCACTTGCCACCGAAAATGCCTGAGGACAAACCACGTTACCTGATGGGCGTGGGCCGGCCGGAGGATATCGTGGAGGCCGTTCGGCGTGGCGTCGACATGTTCGACTGCGTGATGCCGACCCGCAATGCCCGAAACGGCTACCTGTTCACTTCCACCGGGATTGTAAAAATCCGCAACGCGCGGCATCGTCACGACACTGCCCCTCTGGATGAACGCTGTGACTGTTACACCTGCAAGAATTTTTCGAGAAGTTATCTGCATCATCTCGATAAATGTGGAGAAATGCTGGGTTCGCAGCTGAATACAATCCATAACCTTCGGTTTTACCAGAACCTGATGGCTGGATTGCGTGGGGCCATTGAAGCAGGTACATTGTCGGACTTTGTAACCGAGTTCTATGCCCTGCGCGGAGAGACCGTTCCGCCTCTGGGCAATGTTTGATCTATTCGCTAAACCAACGGAGATATTCAATGAAATCTATTAAAATGCTCGTTGCCGGCCTTTTGGCTCTGATGCCTGCTTTTGCCATGGCACAGGACCCGGCTGCACAGGGAATGGGTGTTATGGGCCAGGTCATCTTTTTTGCTGGCTTCATTCTGATTTTCTATTTCCTGATCTGGCGCCCGCAGTCCAAGCGAGCGAAAGAGCATAAGGCGCTGATGTCTGGCCTGAACAAGGGCGACGAGGTTGTGACCTCCGGTGGTGTTGCCGGCAAGATTACCAAGGTAACTGACGATTTTATCGTTGTGGAAGTTGCCGATAATGTCGAGATCAAGGTCCAGAAAGTAGCCGTGGCCGCGGCTCTGCCCAAGGGCACGCTCAAGGACATCTGAGCGGGGCCATTTAGCCGGCCATCCCTGGTGGCCGGTCTGAATCTTCCTGGCTGAAACACCAAGGCCGGCCATCAGGCCGGCTACAAGGGATCCCATGCTGAACAAGTATCCGCTTTGGAAAAACCTGGTTATCCTGGTCGCGCTCGTGATCGGGTTTATCTACGCTTTGCCCAACCTCTTCCCCGACGATTACGCCATCCAGATCACAGGCGCCCGCAGCAGCACAGAGGTGAATGCCGGTGTGCTCGAGAGGGCTGTCGATGTGCTGGAAAGCCAGGGTATCGAGGTGAAAAGCAGTACTCTTCAGGATCGGGATGCTCTGATCCGTCTCACCAACTCTGAAGACCAATTGCAGGCTCGCCCACTGGTGCAGGCTACGCTTGGCAACGAATACCTGGTTGCGCTGAACATGGCGGCTTCTACGCCGGGATGGCTGAAAAGCCTGGGTGCTGGCCCCATGAAGCTGGGCCTGGATCTTCGCGGCGGCGTTCACTTCCTCCTGGAAGTCGATATGGAGACCGCGGTAAGCCAGCGACTCGAAGCCATGTCCGGCCAGATCAAGCGAGAGCTGCGTGAAGAGCGGATCCGTTATCGTGGCGGGGATGTGGAAGACAGTCGTCAGATTGTTCTCAGCTTCCGCGACGAAGAATCCCGCACCGAAGCCTTCAACATGGTGCGTGACCAGTACAACGAATTCCTTCTGGATGAGCAGACCGAGGGTGATGAGTTCCTCCTGGTGTTGACCCTGTCTGAGGCGGAAGTAACGGCGATCCAGGACTACGCCCTGGAGCAGAACCTTACCACCATCCGTAATCGGGTGAATGAGCTTGGTGTGGCCGAGCCCCTGGTTCAACAGCAGGGCGCCGACCGCATTATCGTTGAGCTCCCCGGCGTGCAGGATACCGCGCAGGCCAAGCGTGTACTTGGCGCCACAGCAAACCTCGAGTTCCGCATGGAGGCCCGTCAGGACGCGCCGAGCAGCGAAACCGAAGAGTTCGGTTTCCGCGATCAACCACAGCGCACCGCTCGCCTTGAGCAGGAAGTCATTGCCACCGGTAATAATGTGGCCAATGCCCAGCAGGCCTTTGATGAGAACGGTCAGCCCCAGGTCAATATCACCATGGATTCCGTGGGTGGTGATCTGATGAATCGCGCCACCCGCAATGCGATTGGCCGCCGGATGGCCGTGCTGTTCATCGAATACCGTACGGAAACCGAAACCAGAATGGTTGACGGTGAGCCTCAGGAAGTTGAAAACCGCTTAGTAGAGAAGGGCATTATCAGCCTGGCTACTGTGCAGTCCGCGTTGGGAAGCAGCTTCCGTATTACCGGTCTTGATTCAATCCCGGAGGCGGCAGAACTCGCGTTGCTGCTGAGAGCTGGTGCGCTGGCGGCGCCAATGTACTTTGTTCAGGAAAGGACAATCGGCCCCAGCCTTGGTCAGAAGAATATTGATGCCGGCATGATGTCGGTGGCGCTTGGCTTCGGTCTGGTGCTGCTGTACATGCTTGTCTATTACCGTGGGTTCGGTGTTGTCGCGAACATTGCGCTGACCCTGAACCTGATGCTTCTGGTGGCGTGCATGTCGATTCTGTCGGCAACGCTGACATTGCCGGGTATCGCCGGTATCGTTCTGACCGTGGGTATGGCGGTAGATGCCAACGTGCTTATCTTTGAGCGTATAAAGGAAGAGCTCAAATCCGGTGTGCCTCCCCAGACGGCTATCAATTCCGGTTATTCCCGAGCCTTCGTTTCCATTTTCGATGCCAACATCACCACCTTGCTGGTTGCCGTCATTCTGTTTGCCATGGGTTCCGGCCCGGTGAAAGGCTTTGCGGTTACCTTGTGCATCGGGATCCTCACGTCGATGTTCTCTGGCCTGATGGTCAGCCGCAGCATCGTGAACCTTATTTACGGCGGCCGCAGGGTCGAGAAGCTGTCGATCGGAGGAAAGCTCGCCAATGTCTGAAGATCAAAAGCAACCGTTTGATTTCATGGGCTTGCGGAAGATTGCTTCCGTAATCTCTATCTCGCTTATCGTTGTGTCCATTGCCCTCCTGGCCATTCGTGGTCTGAACCTGGGGATGGACTTCACCGGCGGCACGTCCGTTGAATTCGAATATGCAGAGGCGCCGCAGCTCGATGAAATCCGGTCCAGGCTTGATGCCGCCGGCTATGAGCAGTTCTCTGTCCAGAACTTTGGAGCCGACACCACAGTGCTGGTGCGTATGGCAGAGGCTGACAATGATCAACTGGCCCCCGAGGTAACCCGAACCCTGAAAGAGGGTGGCGTGGAGTTGGAGCTCGTCAGTTCCGAGTTTGTGGGCTCCCAGGTTGGCGAGGAGCTCAAGGAAGATAGTGGCCTTGGCCTGCTGATTGCGCTGGCGGTCGTGCTCATCTATGTGGGAATGCGCTTCCAGTTCAAGTTCGGAATTGCCTCGGTGGTGCCCCTGGCTCACGATGTGATTATCGTTCTGGGTGTCTTCGCCCTGTTCCAGTGGACCTTTGATCTCACTGTGCTGGCGGCCCTGCTCGCTGTCATCGGCTACTCGCTGAACGACACCATCGTTGTAGCTGACCGTATCCGGGAAAATTTCCGCAAGATGCGCGTTGGTGAGCCCTGGGACATTATCAACGAATCGATTCATCAGACCATCGCCCGGACAATCAATACCTCCGGCACAACTCTTGTGGTGCTGTTCGCCCTATATTTTCTGGGTGGTGAGGCGATCAACAACTTTGCCCTGGCACTGATTATCGGTGTGGTTGTTGGTACCTATTCTTCCATCTACGTGTCTGCCAACCTCCTGATGGTTATGGGCGTGTCCCGTGACGATCTGATCGTGCCGCCGAAAGAAGGCGCCGAAAACGAGGACGAGGAAGAGCAGCCGCCGGAATGGCTGAACAGGATGTAATTTGATCTGGTCCTGTCGTTTCGGGCATAAAAAAACCGCCACATGATGTTGGCGGTTTTTTTGTGTCCGGAAAAGCCTGGCGCTTTAGCGTGGCAGCCGGCCCCGGAACGGGTGCAGTACTTTCAGAACTTCCCGGAACAGTTTCGGGTTTGCCACTACCAGCTGGCGGGCATTGCCGGTAGACGGGTTGCCGGAGAAGTCGCCGGTCAGTGCGCCGGATTCCATGGCGAGTGTGACGCCCAGATCCAGATCGGTCGCCTCGGGGCGGAAAATGATCGCCGCATCCATCAGGCCCGCTGAAACTCGGGCAATATCAAGGACCACACAGCCTGACGTGCGGAAGATGCCAGAATCCCGTGCCAGTACCGCGGCCATTTCGCCCCAGAGCATCGGATCTTCGCTCTTGCGGGCCTGGTCCAGCAGATTGGTTGCAATCGCGGCATTTTCAGGCAGTTTGATTTCCGACGCACGTACCCGGCGGCTATTCAAGGCGGCGCCGTGGCCACGGCTGGCGGAATATTCCTCGCCGGTAACGGGGTTCACCAGCAGCAGGTTTTCGGTACGGTTATTCTTCTTCTGGGACAATGCCAGAGCAAACTCCGGAATGCCCCTCAGGAAATTCTCACGCCCCAGGACCGGGAAAATATGCCAGCTTTTGTCGCTGGTTCCGGCATTCGCTTCGTTCAATGGCGCGATGCTGTGGTCCTTGTAGGCCTTTTCGAGCTGCTCGGCAAAGTTATCGTAAATAGACTGCTCAACCCGCTCCAGCTGCCGACGGCGTTCTGAGTCGTCCTTACCGGTGGGTTCCTGGCGCTCGAAATGGGCTTTCAGATAATCGGACCCCTGACGCGCGACGCGCAGGGCCATTTTAATAGCTGGTTGCATCTGAGTGTTCATTATCCGGGTGTGTGAAGGCCGGATATCATAGCAAAAGATCACCCCGCTTGTATGTTTTTTGACTCAGCAATAGCACGGATAATCAGAGGTTAGGGGTTGTCCGGAGGGGCAGTGAGGTAGTGGTTTCTGCTATCATTGCCGCCCTGATCAATAACCTTGGGCCTGCTAGTAATGCACAAAAGCGCACTTCCTCAGGAAGGGACAGAAACATTTCAGGATCAGATCCGGATTGTTCTGGTAGAGACATCTCATTCCGGCAACATCGGCGCTGTTGCACGAGCCATGAAAAATATGGGGTTGGGCAATCTGTGGCTGGTTAACCCGGCTTCTTTTCCGGATGAGGCGTCCTACGCTCGCGCGGCGGGAGCGTCTGATGTGCTTGATAACGCTCATGTGGTGTCTTCGCTGGACGAGGCGCTTTCCGACTGCGTGCTGGTGATGGGGACAAGTGCCCGGGGAAGAAAGGTGCCATGGCCGGTTTGTGCGCCACCTGAGGCCGCAGCGGCCGCGGCAGGCCACGCAGAAAATGGCCCGGTGGCCCTGGTATTCGGAAGAGAGAATCATGGTCTGAGCAACGACGAGCTGCAGCGTTGCCACTACCACATTCATATCCCGTCTAACCCGGATTACAGTTCCCTGAATCTGGCCATGGCTGTTCAGGTGATGTGCTATGAATTGCGAATGTATTATCTGCGCAGCCTTGAAGGCGGTGAAGGGAGCCCATACCTAAAGTCGATGACCAGACCGGGGGACGAAGGCTGGGACGTGCCGCCGGCCAAAGTTCACGATGTCGAGGGCTTTTTCGGGCACCTCGAGCAGGTGCTGATTGATGTGGATTTTCATCGACGGGAGAACCCCAGGCAACTGATGACGCGCTTGCGGCGTCTGTTCCAGCGAGCCAGACTGGATCAGATGGAAATCAACATTCTCAGGGGTATTCTCACTGCTGTTCAGAAGGCAGCAGGTACGCAGAATAGCAGCAAATCAACCGAGGCCGGCACTGCGGCGACGGAACAGGATAATGGCCATGTTTGAGCGTTTGCGGGAAGACATTAACAGCGTGTTCCATCGGGATCCCGCCGCGAGGAACACCTTTGAGGTCCTGACCAACTACCCGGGCTTGCACGCACTGCTTTTTCATCGGTTTTCCCATTGGTTGTGGAGCCTCGGTCTGAAATGGCTTGCTCGCACCATCTCCACTATTGCCCGGTGGCTGACCGGCATCGAGATCCATCCGGGCGCGACCATCGGGCGCCGGTTTTTCATTGACCATGGCATGGGCGTGGTCATTGGCGAGACCACGGTTATAGGCGATGACGTTACCCTTTATCAAGGCGTTACCCTTGGCGGAACCAGCTGGAACAAAGGCAAGCGCCACCCCACGATTGGCAACAGCGTCGTTGTGGGTGCCGGCGCAAAGATTCTGGGGCCCTTTGAAGTGGGCGAGGGTGCCAAGATCGGGTCGAATTCGGTGGTTACAAAGGAGGTACCTGCAGGCGCAACGGTGGTAGGTATTCCGGGCCGAGTCATCGTCAAGCGTAAAGGCGAGGATGATGCGCGCCGCAAGGAGATGGAAGAGCGCATGGGCTTCGACGCCTATGGTGTGACTGAGGAAATGCCAGACCCCGTTGCCAGAGCCATGCGCTCGCTGCTTGATCACATGCATGCGGTAGATGATCGCATCGAGAACATGTGCAAGGCATTGCGTAAGGTGAACAGTGAATACCAGAATGGCGAGCTGCCGCCGTTACAGGAAGAGGACTTTGATTGCGTCCGTGATGACGATGAGGTGCGCCGCTGAATACTTGACTGAAATGGTTGGTCAATTCATACTCTCTGCTGCGTTTTTGAGATTCAATCCCGTCACGGGGCTGACACTATGAAGTTGACCACCAAAGGCCGCTATGCCGTCACGGCAATGCTTGATCTGGCTCTGCATGGAGATCAGGGGCCGGTGAGTCTCGCTGATATTTCGGCCCGTCAGGAAATCTCACTGTCCTACCTGGAACAGCTTTTCTCCCGTCTCCGCCGCCAGAAGCTGGTTGTCAGTATTCGCGGCCCCGGAGGAGGTTATAAACTCAGTCGTCCGGCGGCTGAGCTTTATATTGCCGAAGTTGTCGACGCCGTCAGCGAGTCGCTGGATACAACACGGTGTGGCAATAAAGGTGATTGCCAGAATGGCGAGAAATGCCTGACCCACCATCTCTGGTCTGATCTCAGTGATCAGATTCATCAGTTCCTGAGCGAGATAAGTCTCGGAGATCTGATGAGAAAACACGAAATTCGCCAGGTTGCGGACCGGCAGAACCGCCGTCAGTCTGACAACGGCTCAGAAACCATCAACACCGAACGCCTGTCTGATCAGGCGCCGGCCTGACACCAACAAGTTTCCGGATCCCATGAAAAAGCCCGTTTATATGGACTACGCGGCTACCACGCCCGTTGATCCTGCTGTCGCTGATGAAATGATGAAGTACCTCACGCTGGATGGCGTTTTCGGTAATCCTGCATCCCGGACGCACGCCTACGGTTGGCAAGCGGAAGCTGCTGTGGAAGCTGCACGCAAGCAGGTTGCCGGGCTGATTCACGCCGACCCCCGGGAAATCGTCTGGACGTCAGGCGCCACGGAATCGGATAACCTGGCGATCAAGGGCGCTGTGGCAGGCCGGCAGGGTGTTCATATCATTACCTCGAAGATTGAGCACAAGGCTGTCGTCGATACCTGCAAGTGGCTGGAGCACCAGGGGACCGATGTTACCTGGCTGGATCCCGCAGCCGACGGGACCATCAGTTGTGAGCAGGTGTTGGATGCGTTGCAGGAAAATACCGTGCTTGTCAGCCTGATGCTGGTGAACAACGAGCTGGGAACGATCAACGATATTGCCGCTATTGGTGCCGAATTGCGTCAGCGTGGCGTTCTTTTCCATGTGGACGCCGCCCAGGCCGGCGGCAAGATGGCCATTGATGTTGGTTCCATGCCGGTAGATCTGTTAGCGCTCTCCGGGCACAAGGTGTATGGGCCGAAAGGGGTGGGCGCTCTCTACGTGAGGCGGTCCCCGGACGTGCAAATTGAAGCCCAGATCCATGGCGGTGGCCATGAACGGGGAATGCGCTCAGGAACCTTGCCGACCCACCAGATTGTGGGAATGGGAAAAGCGTTTTCACTGGCTCAATCCGGGCTTGAGGAAGAAATCGTTAAACTGGAGGCTCTCCGGAAGTCTTTTCTGGCGGGGCTTCAGTCTCTCGACGGTGTCAGTCTTAACGGCAGCGAAAGCAATCGCGTGCCCGGTATAGTGAATCTGTCCTTTGACGGCGTTGATGCCGAGTCCCTGATGCTGGGCCTTCGGGATCTGGCGGTCTCCTCCGGTTCGGCCTGCGCTTCGGCCACAGTAGAACCTTCTTATGTTTTGCGTGGTATTGGGCTGAGTGATGAGCAGGCCCATCGGGCGCTGCGTTTTTCCTTCGGCCGTTTCACCACCGAAGAGGACGTGGCCTTTGCCAGTTCGCAAATAGTTGATGTTGTTAGCCGCCTCCGCGCAGTGCGGTAGGAAGTTTGCCCCGGACTGCGTATAATCGCAGGCCAGAATTTTTACCATCCACAAACTGGAGAAACACCATGGCAACTGAGCGCACGCTCTCGATTATCAAGCCCGACGCGGTAGCAAAAAACGTGATCGGCGAAATCTACAGCCGCTTTGAGAAAGCGGGACTGAACATTGTTGCTGCCAAGATGATGCACCTCACCCAGGAGCAGGCGGAAGGCTTCTACGCAGAGCACAAAGAGCGTCCGTTCTTTAACGATCTGGTTGCTTTCATGACCTCCGGTCCGGTGGTTGTTCAGGTCCTGGAAGGCGAGGGCGCCATCCTCAAGAACCGTGATCTGATGGGCGCGACCAACCCGAAGGAAGCCGATGCTGGCACCATCCGTGCCGATTTCGCCTCTTCCATCGACGCGAACGCCGTTCACGGCTCTGATTCCGCAGCTTCAGCAGAGCGCGAAATCGCCTATTTCTTCAATGACAACGAGATCTGCCCGCGGGGCTGATCGCGTTGATCGGAGGCGACCGGATGGTCGCCTCCGAATTGGTTATCTGATCGAGGTTATGAAATGACAGCGGCCGCTGAAAAAACCAATCTTCTGGGGATGCCGAAAGCCAAGCTCGAAGCTTTCTTCGAATCCCTGGGAGAGAAGCGTTTTCGTGCCACACAGGTGTTGCAGTGGATACATCAGCGTGGCGCTGATGACTTCGATCAAATGACCAATATGAGCAAGGCGCTGCGGGAGAAGCTGAAGCAGGTTGCCGAGATCCGTGGTCCTGAGGTGGTTTACGACGAAACGTCCAAAGACGGCACCCGCAAATGGGTGATGCGCATGGACAACGGCAACAGTGTCGAGACCGTGCTGATTCCAGACGGGGAGCGAGGCACGCTTTGCGTTTCCTCACAGATTGGTTGCAGTCTGGACTGCACCTTCTGCTCCACGGGCAAGCGTGGATTCAACCGTAATCTTACCGCGGCGGAAGTTATCGGCCAGGTGTGGGTCGCGCGCAAGGCCTTTATGCCTTTCGAGCCGGGTCCGGATCGGCCGATAACCAACGTGGTCATGATGGGCATGGGCGAGCCCCTCCTCAATTTCGATAATGTCGTCGATGCCATGAACCTCATGATGGAAGATCTGGCCTACGGGATCTCCAAGCGTCGGGTTACTCTCAGCACATCCGGTGTTGTGCCGGCTCTGGACCGCCTGTCGGAAGTTACCGATGTTTCACTGGCCATTTCCCTGCATGCGCCGAATGATGAACTTCGTAACAAACTGGTTCCGTTGAATAAAAAGTACCCGATAGCCGAACTGCTGGCTGCCACCAAGCGCTACTTCGCCCGGTTGCCGGACAAGCGCAAGGCAACGATCGAATACACCGTGATCGAGGGGATGAACGATCAGCCAGAGCATGCCCGCGAGCTGGCAGTGCTACTGAGGGATCTGCCGTGCAAGATCAACCTGATTCCCTTTAATCCGTTCCCGGAAAGCGATTTCCGGCGGCCAAGCATGAATGCGACCCGTCGTTTCCAGACGGTTCTGAACGAGGTCGGTTACATCACGACCATCCGAACCACCCGGGGAGACGACATTGATGCCGCGTGTGGTCAGCTGGTAGGGCGAGTCGAAGACAGGACCCGTCGGAGCCAGAGGTATATTCAGGTTCAGCAGGTAAATCCCTGAACCAGGAACGTCTTGCAGCCCAATCGAGGAAGGGGACACCCGTGATAACGACACCAGCAAACCGACGCTTTTCCATGTTAGTGGCCGTGCTGCTGACTGTGCTGGTTACAGGTTGCGTTACCACCACCGACAGTCGGTTTTCACGGGAAGCGGATAAGCAGGAAGCACTGGATAACTATGTCAAACTGGCTACAGCCTATATAGGGCAGGGCAACCTCGAGCGTGCGCGTCATCACCTCGACAGGGCGTTGAAGCTCGATTCAGATGACCCTGGAGCCAGGGCCGCTATGGGTCTTGTTTACAACGCCGAGAGTGAACCCGAGCTTGCGGAGCGCAATTTCAAACAGGCTATTTCCGAGGATCCGGGCTATACCAGGGCGCGAGTCTACTACGGTGCCTTCCTGTTCGGCCAGAACCGGATGGAAGATGCGCGCGACCAGTTCCGCGCTGCATCAAGGGATACTGGTTACCAGGACCGGGGTTCGGTGTTCTTTAACCTTGGCATGACTCAGGAGCGGCTCGGAGAACTGGAGGCTGCCGCCACATCTTATCGCCGGGCGGTTGAGCTGACGCGGGGTGATGCCCGCTCCCTGCTGGCGCTTTCACGGGTGTCTGTTGAGACCGGTGACTACGACGATGCGGCCCGTTACTATTCGCGCCTGATTTCAATGATGCAGAGAAATCAGCGTCTGGTTCACTCACCGGAGAGTCTTCTTACCGGCATTCGTATTGCCCGCTATTACAGTGATGAAGACCAGGAAGCGAGCCTTGCACTTCAGCTCAGAAATAAATTTCCGGAGTCAGTCGAATACCAACAATATAAGGTGCTGATTTCTAATGGCAACTGAAGAAATTCCACAGCCAGCGATGAAGGACCCCGTAGGGCAGCAGCTAAAGAAAGCAAGGGAAAAAGCCGGTTTGAGCACCGGAGATGTCGCCGCAGCGCAGCATCTGCGCCCCTCGGTGATCCAGGCGATAGAGTCGGGAGATTACAGCCAGATTGACAGTGAACTCTTTCTGAAAGGGTATGTCAGGGCTTATGCAAGACAGGTTGGGCTGGATGCGGATGCGGTAATCGCCGATCTGGATCAGGAGCTGGAGCCAATCCGGCAACAGCGCGAACAGGAGCAGGAAGCCAATCCTCTGGTTGATATTGAACGCCGCAGACGTCGGAAACGCCAGCTGGCCAAGGCCCTGTTCTTTCTGGTCGTCCTGGGTATTGCCGGTTATCTGGCGTTTACCTTCCTGCTTCCTGAACAGGATGCCGCACCCTCGGAGGCGGTAACGGAGTCTGAGGCGTTGCCTGAGGAGGAAGAGCAGGGGGCGACTGAGCAGTTGACAGCGTCGGCTGAGCCAGAGCGTTCCGAGCCTCAGGCTGTAGCAACCGTTGAAGAGCCTGAGCCTGCACTAGTGGAATCTGAGCCTGAGGTTGCAGAGCCCCAGGAGCCGTCGACAGAACAAGTTGAACTGGATGCTGGCGAGGCTCAGGCCACGGCAGACACTGCAGTCGTTGAAGACTCCGTTCAGGAGCCGGTCGACCCGGTGACCGAGCAGATTCCGGCGGTTGTTCAGACGCCGGATCCGGTTCTTGAAAATCCAAATGGCTTTTCTGAAGTGGCGGACACAGGCCGGCTTCAGATTCGCTTCAGCGACGATTGTTGGGTTCAGGTCAGTGATGCTGCGGGTAACCGGTTGGTGAATTCGCTTCAGCGGAACGGAGACCAGATCGATGTTGCCGGACCAGCGCCGCTCAGGGTTGTTATTGGTGCGGTCGATGCGGTCGAATCCATCCGTTTCCAGGGTGAGCCCGTGGATATCGGCGGCTACCGGGTTGTCAATAACCGGTCAGAATTTACCCTGACAATCTGAAACTTGATCAAATTTTCTATATCGGTCAGCAAGACATGAAACAGGATTCCCCGATTACCAGACGCAAATCCCGCCAGATCATGGTGGGCAATGTTCCTGTGGGTGGCGACGCGCCGATCGCGGTGCAAAGCATGACCAACACCAACACCTGTGACGTGGAGGCCACGGTTGGCCAGATCACGGCATTGCAGGAAGCGGGTGCGGACATCGTGCGGGTTTCTGTGCCTTCCATGGACGCTGCAGAGGCGTTCGGAAAGATTCGGGAGCGGGTATCCCTGCCACTGGTCGCCGACATCCATTTCGATTACAAGATCGCGCTCAGGGTGGCGGAGCTGGGTGTAGACTGTCTACGTATCAATCCGGGCAATATCGGCCGCGATGATCGCGTCAGTGCTGTTATCAGCGCGGCGCGGGACGGCAACATTCCGATTCGGATCGGTGTAAACGCCGGTTCCCTGGAAAAGTCTCTTCAGCGTAAATACGGTGAACCCACGGCAGACGCGCTGGTGGAATCCGCCATGCGCCATATCGATATCCTCGACCGTCATGATTTCCAGGACTTCAAGGTCAGCCTGAAAGCCTCCGAGGTGTTCATGACCGTGGATGCCTACCGTAAGATCGCCCAGCAGATAGAACAGCCGCTCCATCTGGGTATTACCGAAGCCGGTGGCCTGCGCTCGGGCACCGTCAAGTCCTCCATTGGGCTGGGCATGCTTCTGATGGATGGCATCGGCGACACCATACGCGTATCACTGGCGGCGGATCCGGTGCAGGAAATCAAGGTGGGGTTCGATATTCTCAAGAGTCTTCGCCTGCGCAGCCGGGGCATCAATTTTATTGCCTGTCCGAGCTGTTCCCGCCAGAACTTCGATGTCATCCATACCATGAATGACCTGGAAGCGCGGCTGGAGGATGTGAATGACTCCCTCGATGTGGCCATCATCGGATGCATCGTCAACGGCCCGGGTGAGGCCAAAGTTGCCGACCTCGGACTGACCGGTGGCAGCCCCAAGAATCTTTTCTATATGGCGGGCAAACCGAACCAGAAGCTGGACAATGCCACGTTGACCGATGATCTGGAGCGCCTGATTCGCGAGGAAGTGGCACGTCGCAAGGAACAGGAAGAATCGATCATTGCCCGTTCGGACAACTGATCGTTTCCATTCCCGGGCACAACCATCCAGACAGATTTAAGGGTTAACATTGGCAAAGATTCAGGCAATTCGCGGGATGAACGATATCCTGCCGGAGCAGACGCCCGTATGGCAGTTTGTAGAATCCACGGTACGCAGGGTGCTGTCCCAGTATGGCTACCAGGAAATCCGCATGCCGATCGTGGAACAGACCGACCTGTTCAAGCGGTCGATTGGTGAAGTCACCGACATTGTCGAAAAGGAAATGTACACCTTTGAAGACCGCAACGGTGACAGCCTGACTTTGCGTCCGGAGGGTACAGCCGGTTGTGTCCGGGCGGCCGAGGAACACGGCCTCCTGTTCAACCAGACCCGTCGACTCTGGTACACGGGCCCCATGTTCCGACATGAACGTCCGCAAAAGGGGCGGTATCGCCAATTCCACCAGATCGGCGTGGAATGTTTCGGGATGACTGGTCCTGATATCGATGCCGAATTGCTGATCCTTACCGCGAGACTCTGGAAAGAGCTCGGACTTGCCGAGCATACCCGTCTGGAAATCAATTCCATTGGAACGTCCGAATCTCGACGGGTTTACCGGACAGCCCTTGTAGAGTATCTGAGCCAGTTCAAGTCAGACCTCGATGCAGACAGTCAGCGGCGCCTGGAGTCTAATCCCTTGCGGATCCTGGACAGCAAGGATCCTTCCACCCGCAAGATCCTGGAAAACGCGCCCAGCCTCGACGACTATCTTGATGACGAATCCCGGGAGCATTTCGAGCGTCTGAAATCGTTGCTGGATGCTGCGGGCGTGGCGTATTCAGTTAACCCGGCGTTGGTTCGGGGCCTGGATTATTACGGCAAGACCGTCTTCGAATGGATAACCGACAGTCTCGGTTCCCAGGGTACCGTGTGCGCCGGTGGCCGATACGATGGCCTGGTCGAACAGCTGGGTGGCAAACCGACAGTCGCCGTAGGCTTTGCGATGGGTCTGGAGCGTCTTATCCTGCTGCTTGAAACGCTTGGGCTGGTCCCGGATTACGTGAACAGCAACGCCGATGTGTATGTGACGGCTATGGGAGACGGGGCGTTGGCGCCAGCGCTCATATTGGCTGAAAAACTGCGTGCAGCCTTGCCGGAGCGAGTTATCGTTTCTCACTGCGGGGGCGGCAGTTTTAAAAGCCAGATGAAGAAGGCTGACCGGAGTGGCGCCAGGTACGCAGTGATTCTGGGTGAGAATGAGGTGGCCAATGGAACTGCGGGACTGAAACCCTTGCGTGCTGATGAGCCTCAGACCGAAATGGCCCAGGACGAGTTGGCCGCTGCGCTGGCCACGGCGCTGGCAAACTGAATCCGACCAAATTTACTGATACAAAAGCAAAAATTCGACAACAGGAGTCCTCATGGCAGAGTTGCGCACCGAAGAAGAACAGATCCAGGCGATCAAGGACTGGTGGAAGAAGAACGGCAGTTCCCTGCTGATCGGCATTGGTGCGGCCCTGGCCATCGTGTTTGGCTGGCAGGCCTGGCAGAACCATCAGGCCCAGCAGCGCACCGAGGCAGCGAACCAGTTCGCCAACCTGCTGAATGCCTTCAGTGACCAGGCCGATGAAACCAGCGGCGAGACCGTCGCTTTCGTGGCGCAGACCCTGAGAGAAGATTACACGGACAGTGCCTATGCGGTTTACGGCAATCTGATCCTGGCACGCCAGCAATTGATGCAGGAAGGCAATGCCGAAGCTGCTGTTGATTCCCTGAAGTGGGCGCTGGACAAGACCGGCGAGCACGAAGCACTGGCGCTTGTGGTGCGCAATCGCCTGGCTCGCGCCCAGTTTTCCGCGGGCCAGTACGAAGAGGCGCTGGCCACCATCGATGGTGCCGGTAATGCCGACGCGTTTGCTGCCATGTACTCCGAGCTGCGAGGCGACATCCTGCTGGCGCAGGGCGACAAGGAGGGCGCTCGCGAAGCCTATCTTGCTGCCCGTGAACAGAGCCAACAGGGCCGCAGTGGCATTCTGGAACTGAAACTGGCTGACCTCGGTGTCGGGGAGGATGCCTGATGCCACTCCTCCGCGACAGGATTTCGAAACGCGGACTGCTGATGGGGCTGGCGCTTCTGGCGGCACTTTCCGGCTGTAGCACGACGGATACCTTCGAACAACCTGTTCCGGTTCCTGAAATTGAGGCGACAGCCGAATTCAAGAGAGTCTGGAGCATGTCCGTGGGCGACGGTCATGATGGCGATTTTCTCTACCTGGGACCCCTGAACACCGGCGATCTGATCTACGCTGCTTCGGCGGACGGGGAGCTGTACGCCGTGGCGTCGGATTCCGGCAAGGTTGTCTGGGAATCAGAATTTGAGGAGCGCATCTTCTCTGGTCTCGGCGGTGATGGGGAGAATCTCTACCTGACCACCGAGAACGCTGATCTGGTGGCGCTCTCCCGTGAAGATGGCACCGAAATCTGGCGCCAGCCACTGCCGACGGAAGTGTTGTCCGCACCTCAGTCCAATGGCTCTCTGGTTGTCGCCCAGACCACTGATGGCAAGGTTCTCGGGTTCAGCGCCGCCGATGGCGAAAAGTTATGGCAGTACGACGGTACCGTTCCGGTCCTTTCGATGCGGGCCGCCGCAGCCCCGCTGGTTGGTGGTGACGTGGTCATAGCTTCTTTTGCCAGCGGTAAACTGATTGCCCTGGCCGCAGGCTCGGGTCAACCGATGTGGCAGTATGAAGTGGGCCAGCCCCAGGGGCGCACCGAGCTGGAAAGGCTGGTCGATGTGGCGGGGCAGCCCCTGGTCATTGAAACCGCCGTCATGGTGGTTGGTTACCAGGGTAAACTTGCCCTCGTTGATATTCGTACCGGGCAGGAAATCTGGAGCCGGAAAGCTTCCAGCCTCTATTCCCCGATGATTGGCGGCGGCGAGATCTATCTGGCCTCGGCCAATGGCGACATTGTTGCCCTGAGAGGCTCGGACCGTCGGGAAGTCTGGACCCAGGATCGTCTCGCCTGGCGCCAACTGACCCAGCCAATGGTTTACGAAGACTACCTGGTGGTAGGCGATTTCGAAGGCTACCTGCACGCCATAGACCGTCAGAACGGCAAGCTGGTCGGCCAGCTGGAGTTCGACGATGAGGGTATCCGCGTACCGGCACAGCGTCTTGCCAATGGTAACCTGCTGGTTTTTGGCAACAGCGGAAAGATGGCCGTATTCCAGGTTAAACCGCAGGATTGATCCCCAATTATGACCCCAGTTATTGCCCTTGTCGGACGCCCCAACGTTGGCAAATCGACATTGTTTAATCAGATGACCCGTTCCAGGGATGCCCTGGTTGCGGACTTCCCGGGGCTTACCCGTGACCGCAAATACGGTGAGGGCAGCTATGAGGGGCAGCGCTTCATCGTCATAGACACCGGTGGTCTTACCGGTGACGAGCAGGGCCTCGATCTTGAAATGGCGCGTCAGTCCATGCAGGCGGTAGAAGAGGCTGACATTGTTCTGTTTCTGGTGGACGGTCGTGCCGGTCTGACCGCGGGCGATGAACTCATTGCAGACAGTCTTCGCAGGTCCGGAAAGCAGGCTCATCTGGTTGTGAACAAGACCGATGGCCAGGATCCGGACATTGCGGCATCGGATTTCTACAGCCTGGGCTTTGAATCCACGTTCCTGATTGCCGCGTCCCACAACCGGGGTATCCGTTCGATGCTCGAAATCCTGCTGCCCTCCGAGGAGGAGCGGGAGGAAGAGGATCGGGCTGATCGTTACCCCGGCATCCGCATTGGCGTGGTCGGCAGGCCGAATGTGGGCAAGTCCACCCTGGTCAATCGGATGCTCGGTGAAGAACGTGTCGTGGTTTACGACATGCCGGGCACTACCCGGGATAGCGTTTACATTCCGTACGAGCGCCAGGGCAGTCAGTACACTCTGATTGATACCGCAGGTGTCCGCCGCCGCAAGAATGTCAGTGAAGTGGTGGAGAAGTTCTCCATTATCAAGACACTGCAGGCAATTGACGATGCCCATGTGGTTATCCTGGTCATTGACGCCCGGGAAGGCCTGGTGGATCAGGACCTCCACTTGATCGGGTTTGTTCTTGATGCCGGTCGCTCGTTGGTGATCGCCATCAACAAATGGGACGGCATGGACCCGGAAGACCGTGCCCGTGTAAAGGAGCAGGTGCAGCGTCGCCTCGACTTCCTGGATTACGCTGATAAGCACTATATTTCGGCGCTCCACGGGTCTGGCGTGGGTGTGATGTACGAGTCGGTGGAAGCCTGCTACGAGTCTGCTATGGCGAAATGGCCGACCAACCGCCTGACGGCCATTCTCCAGGATGCCATTGCCCAGCATCAGCCACCCATGGTGCACGGACGCCGAATTAAACTCCGTTACGCCCACCAGGGCGGGTCCAACCCGCCGGTCATTGTGGTTCACGGTAACCAGGTGGATTCACTGCCAGGGGCGTACAAGCGGTACCTTGAGAATACCTTCCGGAAGGTTCTGAAAGTGACCGGTTCACCAATTCGCTTTGAATTCAAATCGGGTGAAAACCCGTTTGCCGGTAAAGTGGATCGCCTGACCCCACGTCAGAAGGTGAAGAAGGACAACGACGAGAAGAAAGGCCGTCGTCCAAAGAAACAGCGCCAGAAGAGTCTCAAACGCTGATTTGGTGATCGGGCTCAGGGTTTATCCCTGGCCCGCTTCAGCGTTTTCAACCTGCTTTGCCTGAACCGCAGTCAAGGCGACGGTAAACACAATATCCTCCACCAGTGCGCCCCGGGACAGATCGTTGACCGGCTTCCGCAAACCCTGCAGCATTGGCCCGATACTGACCACATTGGCACTGCGCTGAACCGCCTTGTAGGTAGTGTTGCCGGTATTCAGATCCGGGAACACGAACACCGTGGCCTTGCCGGCTACCTTGCTGTCTGGCGCCTTGCTCCTTGCCACGCTCTCGATGGCAGCAGCATCGTACTGAAGCGGCCCGTCTATCAAAAGATCCGGTCTGCGCTCACGAGCTATCCTCGTGGCTTCTCTCACCTTGTCCACGTCCTGGCCACTGCCGGATTCCCCGGTGCTGTAGCTGATCATCGCGACCAGGGGCTCGATGCCGAAGGCTTCGGCGGATTCAGCGCTCTGGATAGCGATGTCTGCCAGTTCCTCGGCATTCGGATCCGGGTTGATGGCGCAGTCCCCGTAGACCACGACCTGTTGCGGAAGCAGCATGAAAAACACCGAAGAAACCACTTTTGCGTGGTCATGGGTCTTGATGAGCTGAAGGGCGGGGCGGACCGTGTTCGCGGTTGTGTGGATGGCACCTGAAACCAGCCCATCGGCTTCGTCCAGAGCCACCATCATGGTACCGAGAACGACGTTGTCCTCGAGCATCGCTTCGGCCATGTCCGGAGTGAGGCCTTTATGCTTGCGCAACTCGACCATCGGGTCGACATAACGCTCCCGCACTTCAGCCGGATCAATGATTTCGATATCTTCGGGCAGTTCCAGATCCTGGGAAGCCGCCACGCGCCTGATCTCAGCGGCATTTCCGATCAGGGCACACCGGGCCAGCTGGCGTTGATGACAGATGATAGCGGCCTGCACGGTTCGTGGCTCGCTGCCTTCCGGCAGTACGATACGCTTGTTTGCTGCCCGTGCGCGTTCCGACAGCTGATACCGGAAAGCGGGCGGGGACAGCCTGTTCTGTCGGGCCACTTTGAGGTGCTGCTGCAACCAATCGGTGTCTATCCGGGTGGCGACCACCTCCATCGCTTTTTCAATCCGGTTGGGGTCATCAACGGGAATGGCGGAAGACAGATTCGCCAGCATGTGGGCCGTCTCATAGGTATTGGCATCGGAGCCAAGCACCGGCAGCCCCGTTTCGAGTGCCCGGTGGCAGAGCTCGATCACACGCCGGTCGGGCATCAGACCGCCAGTGAGCATCAAACCAGCCAGTGGGACCCCGTTCAGGGCTGCAACAGCAGTGGTCACCACAATGTCTTCCCGATCACCCGGGGTGACCAGCAAAGTGCCGGGCCTCAGGGTTTCGGTCATATTGCGGATGCTTCGGGCACACACGGATACCTTCTGGACCCGCCTGTCGTGCATCTGCCCCTCATTGAGAACCGGTAACCCCAGCTCTCTGGCAATGTCGGAGACGCGAGGTGCAAGCAGCTCAGGCTGCCAGGGAATCTCCGCAATCAGCCGAAAGCGGCCCTCACTGAACACCTTGCACTGTCCGCGGTAATCGATGGCAGACGGGGTAGGGTGTTTGCTGTTGGATCGAGGTTCAAGGGCCGCGTGTTCTGGTTCTCCCACCTTGTTCAGGATGACGCCGATGACATCCGGGTCGCTTGGGTTGGCAAACAGGCGGGATGAAAAATCCAGTTCCTCATCCATTTGCCGGGCGTCCAGGTTTTTGGGCGTGCTCACCAGGATGACCTCGGAACCCAGATTGCGGGCGACCTCCACGTTCAGCCGGGCAATATAGGCTTCGCTGCGGTCTGGGACCAATCCCTCAATGATGACGACGTCCACGTCGCGCGCAACTTTCTGGTATTCGCCGACCACTGTCTCGAGCAGGTAATCGGATTTGCCTCTGTTGAGCAACTGCTGCGCTTCCTTGAGCGCAATCGGATCTGGTGGATTCAGATGGCTGCTGGCCCCTACAAAGGATACCGAGGTGTCCTGACCTGCGTTGTGCATGGATTCGGCATGGTGAACGGTCTGACAGAAAGGTTTGTAAAAGCCAACGCTCACGCCGACCCGTTCCAGGGCGCGCAGCAGGCCGAGGCAGACCGACGTGAGCCCTGAATCCATGGATGTCGGTGCGAGAAAGAGACTCTTTGCCATGATGGTAATCCTGATGATGCGTATGGGTCAGTCGGGCGTAAGAGCGCCGGCAAGCCGCGAGGCTTCCCGCGCAATAACCAGTTCCTCGTTGGTGGGGATGACCAATACGGGAAACCGGGAGTCGGCGCTTTCGATCCGGCCGTCGCTGAATTCGCCATGATGATTATTGAGGTCCGGGCTGAGTTCAAATCCCATGAGCTTGAGGTGGTGAATGGTTTCGGCCCGGATCCGGGCACTGTTTTCCCCGATGCCGCCAGTAAAGACGAGCGCGTCCAGATGGCTCAGGGAAGCCATCATGGCGCCAATGTAACGGGCCAGGCGGAAGCAGAACACATCAATGGCGGTTTGAGATGGCTCATGGCCATGGTCTGCCAGCTCACAGAGCGAGCGCATGTCGTTGGTCTGGCCGGAAAGACCCAGCAGGCCGCTTGCCTGGTTCAGGACCCGATGTACTTCGTCAGCGGCGATTCCCTTGCCGCGGAGAAAGTCGAACAGGCCTGGGTCGACATCGCCGCTTCGGGTTCCCATAACCAGGCCCTCCAGCGGCGTAAGGCCCATGCTGGTGTCCACACTTATCCCATCGCGGATGGCTGCAATACTGCACCCGTTGCCCAGGTGGGCCGAGATGACCGAGATGGTTGCCGGTGTTTTGCCCAGCCGACTAGCAGCCTCTGATGCCATAAACGCATGACTGGTGCCGTGGAATCCGTACCGGCGAATTCCCCAATCGCGATACCAGGCTTCCGGCACCGCATAGAGATATGCTCTTTTGGGCAGTGTCTGGTGAAAGGCGGTGTCGAAAACCGCTGCCTGGGGCACGTCGGGAAACCGGGCCAGGGTTGCGCGAATTCCGGACAGGTTGACCGGATTGTGCAGGGGCGCAAGGCCCGCGCAGTCCTCAATGGCAGTGATAACATCGTCATCAATAAGCGCAGCCTCACGGAAGGTCTCGCCGCCATGAACTACCCGGTGGCCAACGGCCGTGGGAGCCGACGCCATCAGTCCTTCATCCTGAAATACCGTAACCAGTGTATTGAGCGCCTGATCGTGACTGGCGCCTGGGTCCAGGGGAATGGCTTTGTCCAGGCCTTCAACATGGGCAAACGCATCGTTCTGACCGAGGCGCTCGGCGAGGGCAGAAGCCAGCTTGTTATGTTGGCAATCGAACAGGGCGAGTTTCAGGGATGAGCTGCCGCAGTTCACGACAAGTACGGTGTCTTCCATGGGAGTGGGGTTCCAACGATTTCGAATCTATACCCGGTGATTGCTGGCCAGCCAGGCATCAAAATCCGGAGCTGGCAGAGGCCGACTGTAGAAGTATCCCTGTGAGAAGTCGCAACCTTCCTTTTTCAGGAAGTGGGTCTGGGCCTCTTCTTCCACCCCTTCTGCAATCACCCGCAGGCCCAGGCTATGGGCCATGTTGATGATGGCCCGGACCAGTGAGGCATCCTCGGGCTCTTTCATGACGTCCTGGACGAAGGACTTGTCAATTTTCAGCGTATCAAACGGGTAGCTCTTGAGATAGCTGAGTGCCGAGTAGCCTGTACCAAAATCGTCCACTGACAAGCGGATCCCGGCCTTGTCCAGTTGGCGCAGGATTTCGGCGGTCTCAATGGAGTTGTCTAGAATCAGTCGTTCGGTGATTTCAAGCTCCAACTGTTCCGGTGCCAGGCCGCTGGCAGCAAGGGCGTGCATCACGGCCTCGGTAAAGCCAGGATCCCGGAACTGGCGCGGGGAGACGTTCACGGAAATGCCAATGTCTTTGCCAGTGGCCTGTTTCCAGCCCACGGCGGCCCGACAGGCTTCCTCAAGAACCCATTCGCCGATCGGCGTAATAAGGCCGGTTTCCTCGGCCAGCGGAATGAATCGATCGGGCATCACCATGCCCATGGCCGGATTATTCCAGCGCAGCAAGGCCTCCACCGAGCAAAGCGTACCGGAATCGGTATTCACAATCGGCTGGAAATACAGTTCGAATTCCTTCAGTTCCAGAGCCCTGCGCATGCTGGACTCCATCTTCAGGCGTTCGTGAGAGACTTCGGTCATCTCCGGCGCAAAGTGGGCAAAGGAGCTCTTGCCTTTGTGCTTGGCCTGGTACATGGCTGCGTCGGCGTGTTGCAAGAGTGTGCCACTGTTGTCCGAGTCGGTTGGGAAAATCGCAATCCCGATGCTGGTCGTTACGAACACTTCCTGGCCATTAAGAATGTAGGGCGGAGAAAAGGTTTTCAGAATACGCTCTGCCACCTGGGATGACGCCTCTGGGCCGGTCAGGCCGGGCAAGATCACCAGAAACTCATCACCGCCCAGCCGGGCAACGGTACTGGTGCCGCGGAGGCAGCTGGAAATTCGACGGGCTGCTTCAATCAACAGGTTGTCGCCGGCATCGTGGCCGAGGGTGTCGTTTATGTGTTTGAAGTTGTCGAGATCGAGGAACATCACGCCCACGAGGGTGCTTTCCCGGCGCGCCTGGGCCAAAGCCAGCTTCAGGCGATCCAGGGCGAGCATCCGGTTGGGCAGGCCAGTGAGGATGTCGTAGTTGGCCTGGCGCAGCAGCTGCTGTTCATAGCGCTTGCGAATGCTGATGTCCTCGCCCAGGATGAGGTATCCGGTCGTACTGCCGGATTCGTCCTTGATCGGAGTGACGATCAGTTGCTCCCAGAAACGTTCGCCGTTTCGACGCACGCTGTTCACCTCACCCTGCCAGACACCGACCCGCTGTACTTGTAAGCGAATTGATTGCCATAGATGACGGCTTTCACGGTTTTCGATTTCGTTGTTTCCAAGCGCCCCGGGATGTTTTCCCACAATCGACGAGGCATCGTAGCCGGTCAGCTGAGTAAATTTCTGGTTTGCAAACTCGATGCGCCACTGCCGGTCACAAATTAGAACCGACGAAGGGCTTTGTTCGATGGCCTTGGAAAACTTCCGGATCTCCGCCGCATCTTTTTGCTGACGCTCCATATCCGCGTTGAGCCGTTCACGCATTTGATTAATCGCGTCCGTAACCCGGCCGAGCTCGTCGTTTCGGTTTGAGGGTGTGTTGGGCCTGTCCAGTGTCAGTGGCCTGGAAGTCGTTTTCAGGGAGAATTCCCGCGCGTAATTCGCCATGGTGGTCAGATGGCGTGCCACGAAGTGCTGGAAGATCCAGATGATCAGGATGGAAACAAAAAACGTCTTGAGAAACTGGGTCAGGAGAATCACACCCACCTTCCGCTTGAGTTCATCGTAGACGCGGTCCAGATCGGCGGTCACCGTAAGCTCGCCCAGTTTGAACATTTCATCGCCCTGGTGAACCAGATTGAAGCTGTGGGAAGTGGTTTTCGCGTCCCGTGGGATCTCACCCATAACCAGCTCGGAGTCGGGTTCGATTCTCAGCCGAAGATGCACCACATCGGGCAAGCTCAGAATGCCTTCCATCTGGGTTTGCAGGAGCTTCTGGTCAAGGGCCCACAGACTGCGCGCCAGACTGGAGGCATAGCCAGACTCAACCACCTGCATGCGATTGTCGATCTGGGATAGATCTTTTCGATAATCGGAGTAGATCTGAAGCGCGGAGGCCACCAGCGTAAAGGCGGAACTGAACAGAAGAATCCAGGCCAGCAGCCTGAAAGACAGGGGCGAGCCTGTGCGAAAACGTTGAAGACGCGTCGACAGTTTTGGCATGTATTGAACTTCAGCCACCCAGACCGGTTAGGAGATCGGACACTTCCTTTGATTCCGACTATAGCAGCAGTTTCTTTCAAATGCCTTGCAAATGCAGGAAAAATCGAAGGAAATGTGTTGTGGTTCAGTATTTATGCGTACTTGGAGCCTGACAAATACGTTGACCTGGATCAATACCTTGCGGGCGTGCCGGGCGTAACCTGAGTTTAATCAAGTTAATTGCCGGAAGGAGAAGCAAAATGTATATGGACGCCGTTGTTATCGCGGGTATTGCGACTGTACTGCTGATGGTTGGCTTTTTCGTTGGTGTGGGCATCTTCGTGATGAAAGATCAGAAGGAGCACGGACACCAGGACAGAAAAGAAGGGAAGCACGGCCATAAACCGGTCTGACCGTGTCATGGGGAAACATTTGTTTCCCTGACACATCAAGGCAGAAAAATTGGCGTCCCCTAGGGGGTTCGAACCCCTGTTGCCGCCGTGAAAGGGCGGAGTCCTAGGCCACTAGACGAAGGGGACGCAACGTTTTCAACACCTTGCCTCGTCGAGGTGGCGCGTATATTAAGTAAGGCTCAGAGCAGTGTCAACGCCTTTTGTGAAAAAAGTTCGTACTCCGTCTCATCGGGATGACCCCGGAGAGACGGATTGAGAAAGGGCCTGTTCAAGGTCTGGATACCGGAATTCAAATTTTTCCTGTGTAAGCCTCTCTGGAATCGCTTTTTGTCCGGTGAGCAGGAGGCGCGCCATTTCTCCCAGCGCAACCTTGAGTACCGGTGCGGGCGCCGGGAAAAGGGTGGGGCGATGCAAAACCTTCCCGAGAGTTCGGGTGAATTCTGCGTTGGTTGCCGGGTTAGGGCTCACCACATTGAATGGACCAGACGCGTTCGGGTTTTCCATCATCCAGATTAGGGCCCCGACGACGTCATCTCGGTGTATCCAGGGCATGTACTGTGTACCGCTTCCCAGGCGCCCGCCAAGTCCAAGTTTGAAGGGCAGTATCATTCGTTCCAGAAAACCACCGCCCGGGCCTGCTACCACTCCGGTCCTTGAAAAGCAGACCCTCACGCCATCGTCGGCGAGAGGTTTGGCGGCATTTTCCCAGTCGCGGCATAAGCGGTGAGTAAATTCATCATTTGGATTGGTGTCTTCAGTGACCGTCGCGGCTCCCTGATCCCCGTAAAAGCCCACGGCTGATCCCGAGACCAACACCTTCGGCGCCCGCTCCCAACTGCGGATGACTTCAACCAGCGTTTCCGTTACACCGATACGGCTGTCCCGCAGTTCCTGCTTGCGAGCCTCAGACCAACGCTTGTCTGCGATGCCTTCACCGGCAAGATTGATAACAGCATCGTATCCCGAGTGGGAACGAAGCTGCTGGAGGTCGCTGACTGCTTCAACCCGGCCGCAACTGGACTTCACCGTTTCCGGAGGTTGCCGGCTGAAAACCGTCAGCTCGTAGTCCCGTGCCAGCAATTCGCGACACAGAACATGACCTATAAACCCGGTGCCGCCGGTAATCAGAATCCTTTTCGACATTTTTGTTGCTCCTGTCGTCTAATGGCCGCATTTGTTTGCAAAAGCCCGACTCAGGCTGGCGTCTGTTCCAGTTGAAGCATAACAACATCCCGGATCGCCTGTCCCAACAGGGGATTTTCTCCGATTGGAGGCGCGAGCTGGATGGTTGCGCCATGCTCTTTCTCGAGGTCTTCAATCATCGCGGGAACGTCCTTGCGCAAGTGTCGCCCAGCAGCAAGGAACAGGGGGATGATGGTAAATTCGGTGGCTCCTTCCGCAACACCTTCTCCTACAACGGTGTCTATGGATGGTTCGGCGAGTTCCATGTAGGCAACGCGCGCGTTGTCGACAGAGGCGAGGGTTGGAGCTGCAAGCTTTTCAAAGGTCTCACACCAGCGCTTGTCACTGCTTCCATGGGCCAACAGAATAATGCGGGGGCTGTTCATTGCCGCTCCTGAAGTAGTCAATTTTACGGGGCCTGTCGTAAGTCCGGGATGCCGGCCTCGGGTGGGGCTCGGTACTATCTCCGGCCTCCGGCAATATCTCCGGCACTATTTAAAGTAACAGGGTGACGGTGAATGTTCGATTGGAAAGAGATTCTGGATTTCTGGTTTGGCGAGTTGGACGAACATGGACTGCCGGACAGTGACCATCGGAACAAGTGGTTCCGATCGGATCGACGGTTCGACCAGGAAATCCGTCGGCGTTTCCTGTCGATGGTGCTCTTCGCCTCCGAGCAGGGTCTCGACCACTGGCGAAGTGAGGCCGGCGGGATACTCGCGGAGATCATCCTGCTCGATCAGTTTTCCCGGAATATATTCCGTGGCGGTGCCATGGCCTTCGATCAGGACCGACAGGCCCGAAAGCTTTGCCGGCAAGCGATGCAGAAGGGGCAGGATATGATGCTCGCACCGGTCCACCGGGCGTTTCTGTATATGCCCCTGCAGCATTCCGAGCTCAAGGAAGATCAGGATATGTCCGTGGAATGTTATGAACAGCTTGCACGGTCGACCCAAGGTATTCTTGCCGATTTCATGGGCAGTTTTCTGCAGTCCGCCCGGGATCATCGGGCCATAATCCAGCAGTACGGCCGTTTCCCCCACCGCAACAAGGCCCTGGGCAGGACCTCAACACCAGAGGAGCAGAATTATCTGGAAGGTGGGCGACGGTTCGGTCAGTAAGATGATCGCAGTTTCCTTAAAGTTTTGTATAAAAAACGTACATTCTGACGGGGTTGGCAATTTTCCCTGATAAAATGCGCAACACTGAATTGTGACAGGCCCGCAAGACAACATTGGGCTTTCCATTAAGTTATCGGGGATATGTAATGCATAGAACGCGGCGTTTTTCGACTGCAGGGCTGTTTTTGGCCGTGTGTGCTGCGCTACCTTTTTCATCGTTTGGCGCTTCGCTTGACGAGCAACTTCTTGATCGCCTCAGTGAAGTCGCGCCGAAAATTGACAAAGTGGTTCTCAAGACAGCGATCAATGCTTCCCGTTGCGCTGTGTCCAACGGCGTTCAAATGCCCGAGCGCCTGGCGGTTATCGATTTCTCCTTGCCCTCCAGTCAGGAGAGGCTGTGGATCTTTGACCTGGAGAAGGAAGAGTTGCTGTTGCGTGATCTTGTTGCACACGGCAAGAACTCCGGGAATTTTGAATCGACTGCTTTCTCCAACGTAGAGGGCAGCCATCAGTCCAGCATCGGCCTTTTCCAGGCCCGGGAATCCTACTTCGGAAAACACGGTTACTCGCTCAGGCTCGATGGTCTTGAGCCGGGGATCAATGATCTTGCCAGGCAGCGTGCCATCGTGATTCATGGCGCCGACTACGTGAATGATGACTGGATCAGTAAATACGGCCGCATCGGGCGAAGCCACGGGTGCCCGGCCGTGGATAACCAGATCGTCAAACGGGTGGTAGACAACCTGAAGGGCGGGCAATTGGTGTTCAAGTACTATCCCGACCAGGAGTGGCTGCACAGTTCCGGGTTCCTGAAATGCGACAACAAAACGCTGGCTGGAAAAAACCTGAAAAAAAGTGGTTGACGCCTTCGTCGGGATCCGTAGAATACGCCTCCGTTGTCGGTTACAGCCGATCAGCATTGCGGGAATAGCTCAGTTGGTAGAGCACAACCTTGCCAAGGTTGGGGTCGCGAGTTCGAATCTCGTTTCCCGCTCCAGATTCAAAAACCCGGTCCTGAAAAGGACCGGGTTTTTTCGTTTTCGGGCACCGCCAAACTCGGCGCCAGGGTGTGTGGTCAGGTATACTCAGCAGCCTGTTGCGTATCCTGATTCTTTGGGGGAGGCTGCCCGTCATGAAGGTCCATTCGCTGTTCGTGTACCCCGTCAAATCCCTGTCTGGCATTGAAGTGTCCTGTTTCAATACCGATGATTTCGGGCCTGTTGGGGATCGCCGGTGGATGATCGTCGATGATGATCGGCGGTTTATTACCCAGAGAGAGCATCCGGAACTCGCCCGGGTGGGAACCCGTCTGGATGATGACCGGGTGGTCATCAGTATTCCCGATGAGGGCGAGTTTGTCCTGACTGCCACAGAGGAAGAGGTTCGGGTTCTGGTCTGGCGAGACTGGGTGAAGGCCCAGAGGGGTTTGTCGGAGGCAAACGACGCCCTGAGCCGCTTCTGCGGCAAGCCCGTTCGCCTGGTCTTTATGCCGGACAGTTCCTTTCGCCGTGTTGATGCGGGCCGGGTTGATGAATATCGGCGGGTGGGCTTCGCTGACGGGTTCCCGTTTCTGGTGACCAATACCGCCTCCCTGGCAGAGCTGAATAACCGGCTCGACGCACCAGTAGAGATGCGCAGGTTCCGTCCTAACATAGTGGTTGAGGGTGCTGAGGCCTGGGAGGAAGACCACTGGCAGAGCCTGAACATCGGCGCCAACCGCCTGAATGTGGTCAAACCCTGTTCGCGCTGTGTCATGACCACCGTGGATCCCTCGACGGGCCAGAAGGATGCTGCCCTGCAACCACTCAGGACGCTCTCGGGCTATCGGAGAACCCAGGAGGGCGTCATCTTTGGCCAGAACGCCATTCACGAATCACCGGGCATTATTCGGGTGGGTGATCCCGTAACTGTCAATAAATCGGAGTAGAACCAAACGTGCCACTGTTAACGCTGGACTCAGTATCCCTGGCTTATGGAATGCATCCGTTGCTGGATCAGGCCTCCCTGGTCATTGATGCCGGCGAGCGCGTATGTTTGCTGGGGCGCAACGGCGAGGGAAAATCCACGCTGCTCAAGATTGTCAGTGGGGAAGTGGTACCCGACGGTGGCGTGGTGCGTCTCGACGACGGCGCTGTTCTGGCAGTACTTCCGCAGAACCTGCCTTCGGAAGACTCCCGTACCGCCTATGAAGTGGTCGCTGGCGCCTTTCCGGAAACGGGCCAGTTGCTCGCTGAATTCCATCAACTGTCCCAGCAGGCCGATGAGGCGAGTCTCGACCGGCTGATGAAGGTTCAAGAGCGCCTGGAGGCACTGGATGGCTGGCGCCTCGATCAGAAAGTTACCACCATTCTTGGACAGTACGGCGTCGACCCGGACCAGACACTGAATACCCTGTCCGGCGGTTGGCAGCGCCGGGTTTTGCTGGCCAAGGCGCTGGTTGCCGATCCGGAAATACTGTTGCTGGATGAGCCCACAAACCATCTGGATGTACCCGCCATTGCCTGGCTGGAAGAGGCTCTTGGGCAATTCCGCGGCGCCATGTTGTTCGTCAGCCATGATCGTGCGTTTATCCGTCGTATGGCGACTCGGATTGTGGAGCTCGACCGGGGCAAGCTGGTGAGCTTTGCCGCCACCTATGATCGCTACCTCGATCTGAAAGAAAAGGCGCTGGAAGAAGAAGAGCGGCAGAATGCCTTATTCGACAAGCGTCTGAAGCAGGAAGAGGCCTGGATTCGGCAGGGTATCAAGGCCCGCAGGACCCGTAATATGGGGCGTGTTCGGGCCCTGAAAGCCATGCGCGAAGAACACCGGCAGCGCCGGGTTCGGGGTGGCACTGCGAGCTTTTCGGTGGAGGACGCGGCGCGTTCCGGTAAGCTGGTGGTCGAAACCAGGGACGCGGGCTTTGCCTATCCGGGTGGCAGCCCGGTAATCCGAGATATGAACCTTACCATCCTGCGAGGGGACAAGATCGGGCTCGTTGGCGAGAATGGCACGGGCAAGACTACCCTGGTGCGACTCCTGTTGGGAGATTTGGAACCAACCGAGGGTTCCATTCGTCTGGGAACCAATCTTCAGGTTGCCTACTTTGATCAGTTGCGAGGTGAGCTGGATCTGTCACGGAACGCACTGGATAACCTGTCCGAGGGTCGGGAGTTCATCGAAATCAATGGCCAAAGCAAGCATGTGCTCGGCTATTTGCAGGAGTTCCTGTTTACCCCGGAACGCGCCAGATCGCCGGTAAGCGTCTTTTCCGGGGGGGAGCGCGCCCGGCTGCTGCTGGCGAAGCTGTTTAGCAAGCCCGCCAATATCCTGGTGCTTGATGAGCCAACCAACGATCTTGATGTGGAAACGCTGGAGTTGCTGGAGGAACAGCTGGCGGAATTTGCCGGCACCGTGATTGTGATCAGTCACGACCGTGAGTTTCTTGATAATGTGATCACCGAAACGGTTTTCCTCGATGGATCGGGCAAAGTGCGTGAGTTCGTCGGTGGCTATACCGATTGGCGTCGGCAGGGCGGTTGTTTCCCATCGGAAGCGACCGGCAATCGGCCGGACAAGCAGGATAAAACCGGTAAAAGCCCTGGCGATACCGGCAAGGCCGAATCACCGAAAGCTGAGGATGGCGAAAAAGGGGGAGGGCAGCCCCAGAAAAGCAAACCCGTTAAGCTGAGCTACAAGCTCAAACTGGAGCTCGAGCAGTTGCCAGGGCAGATCGAGGCACTCGAGCAGGAAGTCGCCGGCCTGCAGGAAAGAATTTCCCAGGCTGATTTTTATTCAGGCCCACCGGATGAAGTCTCGGCCACTCTGGAAGCACTGACGGAAAAGGAAAGCCGTCTGGAGCAGGTCATTGAGCGGTGGATGGAGCTGGAAGAACAGGCAAACCAATGAACGTACACTACGATTTCAAGTTTCAGGACGGCCGTACTGTAGAATTCAAAGTAACGGACAAACCGTCCCGGCCCTCGGGCTCGCTGCCCTCATGGACAAAACTGGAGCATTGCCAGTGTAGCAACTGCCCGCTGAAAGCGTCGGAATCTCCTCACTGCCCGGCAGCAACAGAAATATTGCCTGTTGTAGAGGCCTTCCGGGATGAGGACGCCTATCAGAAGATTGAAGTAAAGGTAACGGATGACCGCCGCAGCTATGTGAAGCAGACTGCCCTGGAGGAGGCGCTCCGTTCGCTGCTTGGATTGAAGATGGCGACCAGCGGGTGTCCGGTGCTGTCAGAGCTCAAGCCGATGGCTGTTCATCACCTGCCGTTTGCAAATACCGACGAATTCATCATGCGCAGTGTTTCCCACTACCTGTTGCAGCAGTATTTTTCGAAACGGAATCACCAGACCCCGGACTGGGAGCTGAAAGGGCTTGTGGAGAGGAATCAGCGGCTGCAACTGGTTAACCAGGCCCTGTGGCAGCGTATCCACTCGGTCTGCAAGGGAGACAGCAACCTGAAGGCGCTGCTGAACTTCTTTTCAATGGCCTCAAGCGTCAGCTTTTCGTTGGAAAGCCAGCTGCGCAAACTGGAGGCTAAGATGGGCGGGGAGGGAGCCTGATAACCGCTGTCCCATTGAGAAGGCCCGGGGTAAGACCCGGGCCTTCTATTTACGAACCGTTAGTGGATTCGAACGGCCAGAACATCGCATTCGGTTCCATGAAGGACCCCGTTGGCGGTTGAGCCCAGCAACAGCTGGAAACCCTTTCGCCCATGACTGCCGACGATCACCAGATCCACTTCCTGCTCCTTGGCGAGCCGGTGAATTTCTGATTCCGGGCGACCGACCGTCACTACCTGATTGTTCTTTGCGACGCCGTACTGATCCCCGTAGGTTCCCAACTGCTCGCGCGCCGCTTTGTCGAGCTGATCCTGCAGTTCCGTCAGGTCCATCGGGATGTCACCACCATAGGCATACCCGACCGGCTCAACCACGTGGACCAGCATCAGCTCGGCACCATGGGCTTCGCTCACGGCCTTTGCCTTGTCCAGCACCTGAGGCGCCTCTTCAGTGAGATCAATGGCAACAAGCATCTTTTTATAGGCAGACATCGTTTCGCTCCTTCGCACACGGGGTATTGTTCTGAGGATAGTACCTTAAATTCGGTCGGGAAAGTCTAGCGGGAAACTGACGGGTATCAAAAACAGAAGCGGAAAACTGCTTTTCTGGCAGGCAATTACGCCTGCCAGAAAACGGGGTAGGTGTTCAGGCGTTACCCTGAAGAAGTTCAATGGTTGTGGCCAGGCCCTTGAGGATGCCCTTGGAATACCGGTCGATCACAAAACCCACGTTGTTTTCGTTGTAGTTGATGTAGGATCCGCGAATGAATTGCCACTTGGATGAGATGTCGTCAATTACCGCTTTCAGTTCTTGTGTTCCCTCGCCCTTTTTGACCGAAGCCAGCAATTCGTCCAGCTCCCGGGCCTGCTCGTCCAGCGGGGTTTCGGTGGAAGAACCCTGGAAGGTCTGGGCAACCGAGGAGTTGGTCCTGACCGAGTACTTGGCCATCATCTGGGCCATCTTTACGGCAGCCGACCGGGCCGCTTCAACCCTCGGATTGGTGTCGGTCTGGGAGCTCTCCTGTGCCACCCGGTAAAGCTCGGTGGCTTTTTCGTTCATGGTCAGCGCCTGGTTGGCCATATCTGAGACGAGGCGCAGATCCGGATAACCCTGATTACGCACATCGTTGATATTGTCGCGCATCAGGTTCTTGAACTTGTCGAATTCCTGATTCAGCCCCTCCAGCTCCTCGGCCGAAAGTACTCCCGAGTCGCTGCCAGCAACGGAGTTCATGGAGTCATTGGCCGAGTTGATGCCCTGTACGATCTCGTTCAGGGTGTCGGTGTCCCCGGTTCCACTGAAACGGTAGTAAGCATCCAGAGCTACGTAATTGCTGACCCGGAAATTATGAAGATCGGAGAGAAATCCGTCGGCGCTATCCTGGGCGCGGGCGCCCATGGACGTCAGTGCAAGGAAAATAAATACGGCTACGAGGGAGCGTATCCGCGGGTTGGCGTCTTTCATCGGATGGGTCTCCGTAATGCGGTTTTATTATTGTGGACCAAAGTCGTAGATCGAAGGTAAAGTAACTGCGTCAGCCAATCAAGCAGTTTTGGCGGCGTTGTCGCCCGTAAATGTAAATAACTTTGAAATTTGCGTGATGAAGCTCCTAATTTCCCTGAGCAGTGGCTTCCAGTTCACTGAAACATAACAATTCCGCTCCAATTTCTTCGGTTGCCCCCGGCATTTTGGGGACTTTTGCAACCCTCCCGAAAGAAACAAATTGACAAACGCGCCGTTTTTTTTCATCGTGTGCCCTCACGATTCAAACGACTGTATGAATTTTTGGATCGGATGATCGGGCAGTGACCGAAATCTCGCTGCACAAACAGCCGCGCCGGTAAACCAAAAGCACCGCTCGGCTGGAAGCAGTTCCAAACACAGACTGGAGATCAGTTGATGATTTACGAAGGTAAAGCCATCACGGTTAAAGAGATCGAAGGCGGGATCGCTCAGTTGAACTTCGACTTGCAGGGCGAGTCAGTGAACAAGTTCAACCGTCTTACTATTGAAGAGCTCCGCGCCGCGACTGACGCACTTAAAGCGCAGAAGAACCTGAAGGGCCTGGTAGTGACCAGCTCCAAGGACAGCTTCATTGTTGGTGCCGATATTACCGAATTCACCGAGCTGTTTGCGGGCTCGGAAGAGGATCTGGTAGCCAACAACCTCAAGGCCAACGAAGTCTTCAACGCTGTTGAAGATCTGCCGTTCCCCACCGTTACCGCGATCAACGGTATGGCCCTGGGTGGCGGTTTCGAGATGTGCCTGGCGACCGACTACCGGGTGATGGACAAGAAGGCCAAGGTTGGTCTTCCGGAAGTGAAACTGGGCATCTTCCCTGGCTTCGGCGGTACCGTGCGTCTGTCCCGTCTGGTAGGTGTCGACAACGCCGTTGAGTGGATCAGTGGCGGCACCGAGAACCGTGCAGATGCGGCACTGAAAGTCGGCGCTGTGGATGCTGTGCTCGAGTCCGACAAGCTTGTGGATGCAGCGGTTGGCATTATTAACCAGTGCAACGAAGGCAAGCTGGATTACGAAGCTCGTCGCGAAGAGAAGAAGGGCAAGATCAAGCTTAATGCCATGGAAAGCATGATGGCATTCGAGATCTCCAAGGCATTCGTGGCCGGCAAGGCTGGCAAGAATTACCCGGCGCCGGTCGAGGCCATCAAGGTCATGCAGAAGCATGCCGGTATGACCCGTGACAAGGCAATCGAGGTAGAGGCCAAAGGCTTCGCCAAGATGGCCAAGACCAACGTTGCGGCTTGCCTGGTTGGCCTGTTCCTGAACGATCAGGAGCTCAAGAAGAAGGCCAAGGCCTGGGAAAAAGAAGCCAATGACGTGAACCTGGCCGCCGTACTCGGCGCCGGTATCATGGGTGGTGGCGTTGCGTTCCAGTCCGCCCTGAAAGGCACGCCGATCATCATGAAGGACATCAACCAGGACGGTATCGCCCTGGGCCTGAAGGAAGCCAAGAAGCTTCTGACCAAACGGGTCGAGAAGGGCAAGATGAAGCCCGATCAGATGGCTGACGTGCTTAACAGCATCACGCCGACCCTGAACTACGGTGACTTCAAGAACGTCGACCTGGTTGTAGAAGCCGTGGTTGAGAATCCGAAGGTGAAAGACGCGGTTCTTCGTGAAACCGAAGATGCGGTTCGTGAGGACACTATCCTGACCTCCAACACCTCGACGATTTCTATCGATCTGCTGGCGAAGAACCTGAAGCGTCCGGAAAACTTCTGCGGCATGCATTTCTTCAACCCGGTACACATGATGCCGCTGGTTGAGGTAATCCGTGGCGAAAAGACCAGTGATCGTGCAATCGCGACCACCGTGGCTTACGCCAAAGCCATGGGCAAGACCCCGATCGTTGTTAACGATTGCCCGGGCTTCCTGGTTAACCGCGTTCTGTTCCCGTACTTCGGCGGCTTTATCGGCCTGGTGCGTGACGGTGCTGACTTCCAGCACGTTGACAAGGTTATGGAAAAGTTCGGCTGGCCGATGGGCCCTGCCTACCTGCTGGACGTTGTCGGCATGGATACCGGCAAGCACGCCGGTGAAGTGATGGCAGACGGCTTCCCGGACCGCATGAAGCACGAAGGTACAACCGCCATTGACGTGATGTTCGATAACAACCGTTACGGACAGAAGAACGACAAGGGCTTCTACAAGTATGAACTGGACCGCAAGGGCAAGCAGAAGAAGGTTGTCGACGAAGAGACCTACAAGCTGCTCGAGCCGGTTGTTCAGGGTAAGAACGAATTCAGCGAAGAAGACATCATCGCCCGTATGATGATTCCTCTGTGTCTGGAAACCGTTCGCTGCCTGGAAGACGGCATTGTCGAAGATCCGGCAGATGCTGATATGGGCCTGATTTTCGGTATCGGCTTCCCGCCGTTCCGTGGCGGTGCCCTGCGCTATATCGACGATATGGGTGTAGACAAGTTCGTCGAACTGGCAGACAAGTTTGCAGACCTTGGTCCTCTTTATCACCCGACCGAGAAGCTGCGTGAAATGGCCAAGACTGGCAAAAAGTTCTTTGGCTAACCCTGAACGAGATTTCCGAACGGAGAAAGATCTATGAGCCTTAATCCGAGAGACGTTGTCGTCGTCGATTGCGTGCGGACTCCGATGGGTCGTGCCAAAAACGGTTGTTTCCGGAACGTGCGTGCAGAGACCCTGTCCGCCAATCTGATCGAAGCACTGTTTGAGCGCAACCCGAAGCTCGACCCGAAAGAAGTTGAAGATGTTATTTGGGGCTGTGTAAACCAGACCAAGGAGCAGGGCTTCAACGTGGCGCGTCAGATTTCCCTGCTGACCCGCATTCCCCACGAGTCTGCTGCTCAGACCGTGAACCGTCTGTGTGGTTCGGCCATGAGTGCGATCCATACTGCCGCGCAGGCCATCATGACCGGTAACGGTGATGTGTTCTTCGTGGGTGGTGTCGAGCACATGGGGCACGTACCCATGACCGAAGGCTTCGACCACAATCCGGCGGCCTCCAAGTACTCCGCAAAGGCGTCCAACATGATGGGCCTGACTGCGGAAATGCTGGCCAAGATGCACGGGATTACCCGTGAGCAGCAGGACGAGTTCGGTGCTCGCTCCCACCGTTTGGCCCATGAAGCGACCGTAGAAGGCCGTTTCAAGAACGAAATCGTGCCGATTGAAGGTCACGATGAGAATGGCTTCAAGGTGCTGATTGAGCAGGACGAGACTATTCGTCCGGAGACCACGGCTGAATCCCTGAGCCAGCTGAAGCCGGCCTTCGATCCGAAGAACGGTACTGTGACTGCCGGGACTTCCTCCCAGCTGACCGACGGTGCCGCTGCCATGGTACTGATGTCCGCAGAGCGGGCTGAGGCCCTGGGACTTAAGCCGATTGCCAAGATTCGCAGCATGGCCGTTGCCGGCTGTGATCCCGCAATCATGGGCTATGGTCCGGTGCCTGCCACCAAAAAGGCGCTCAAGCGCGCAGGCCTGAAAGTTGAAGATATCGACTTCTGGGAACTGAACGAGGCCTTTGCCGGCCAGTCGCTTCCTGTTCTCAAGGACCTGAAGCTGCTGGGCGTTATGGAAGAGAAGGTGAACCTGAACGGCGGCGCGATTGCCCTTGGCCATCCGCTGGGCTGCTCCGGTGCACGTATCTCCACAACCCTGCTGAATGTGATGCAGGCCAAAGGCGGTAAACTTGGTGTTTCCACCATGTGTATCGGTCTGGGCCAGGGCATCGCGACGGTCTGGGAGCGTCTGTAACCCGTTAAGGAGGTTGCAGTGCGCGGTTTCAGAAGGCCCGGCAAATGCCGGGCCTTTCTGTTTCAATCGGCGGCCTGAACCGGGTTCCCGAATGTGAAAAAAAGCAGGATTGAAACCAAAGAATGGGTTGTCTTGCTATTCTTGACCCTGTAAAACAGTGAGCCTATACAGATTGGCGGCGTATGAGTGTTTTCTAGCCGACTGATTTTACAGCGAGTTTACGGTTTGCTGATTAATTGACCGATTTATCGCCAAGGATACAGAACTCCGATATGGGTAAAAGTCTCGTAATTGTCGAGTCACCAGCGAAAGCGAAGACCATCAACAAGTACCTGGGCTCTGACTTCATCGTCAAATCGAGCGTCGGGCATATTCGTGATCTTCCCGTCAGTGGCAGCGGATCCCAAACCGATCCCAAGGAGCGTGCCAAACAGGCTGCGCTCACCCGGAAGATGAGCCCGGAAGAAAAGGCGGTGCATAAAAAGCGCAAGGCCCGTGAGCAGCTGGTCGCCCGCATGGGCGTCGACCCGGATCAGGACTGGAGTGCGCGTTACGAGATCCTTCCCGGCAAGGAGAAGGTGGTCAGCGAGCTCAAGCGTCTCGCCAAATCAGCAGACCACATCTATCTGGCAACGGATTTGGACCGCGAAGGGGAGGCCATCGCCTGGCACCTTCAGCAGACGATCGGTGGCGAGCCCGAGAAATACCGACGTGTAGTGTTCAACGAAATCACCAAACGTGCCATCCAGGAAGCCTTCAAGGATCCCGGCAATCTTGACAATAACCGGGTGAATGCCCAGCAGGCCCGACGTTTCCTGGATCGGGTTGTCGGGTACATGGTGTCGCCCCTGCTTTGGGCCAAGATTGCCCGGGGCCTGTCTGCCGGTCGGGTGCAATCAGTCGCCGTACGGCTGATTGTTGAGAGGGAGCGGGAGATCCGGAAGTTTGTTCCGGAGGAGTTCTGGCAGTTACACGCCGATCTCGCGTCCGCCAAGGCGGATCAGCCGGTCCGCTTTGAAGTAACCCGCCATGACGACAAGCCTTATCGCCCGGTCAATGAGCAGCAGAGCAGCGAGCACGTCAGCCGCCTCAAGGCGGGTACGTTCAAGGTTGCCAAGCGGGAAGACAAACCAACCCGTTCCCGCCCTTCGGCTCCGTTTATTACCTCCACGCTGCAGCAGGCGGCGAGTAACCGCATGGGCTTCAGTGTCAAAAAGACCATGATGCTTGCCCAGCGTCTATATGAAGCTGGCTTTATTACTTATATGCGTACTGACTCCACCAACCTGAGTCAGGATGCGATCAACAGTTGCCGCACCTATATTCAGAAGCAGTTTGGCGATAAATACCTGCCGGAAAAGCCCCGGGTTTACGGTAGTAAAGAGGGCGCCCAGGAAGCCCACGAAGCCATCCGGCCAACGGAAGTCAGTCGCTGGCCCTCGGATATCAGTGGCCTGGAGAAAGACGCGGAGAAGCTCTACGACCTGATTTGGCGCCAGTTCATTGCCTGCCAGATGTCCGATGCGGAGTTTCTCAGTACCTCGATAGTCGTTGCCAACGGCGATTATGAGCTGCGCACCCGGGGCCGGATTATCAAGTTCGACGGTTTCCTGAAAGCCGCGCCACAGGCGGCCAAGAAAGATGAAGACATCGCGCTGCCTGATATTCAGGTAGATGAAGTGCTGGACCTGAAAAAACTCGACCCGAGCCAGCACTTTACCAAGCCTGCGCCGAGGTACACCGAGGCGAGCCTGGTCAAAGAGCTCGAAAAGCAGGGTATTGGCCGTCCCTCGACCTATGCGTCGATTATTTCGACGATTCAGGATCGCGGCTATGTCAGGCTGCAGAACCGCCGCTTCTATGCCGAGAAGATGGGCGAGATTGTGACCGAGCGCCTGTCAGAATCTTTCCCGAATCTGATGGACTTCGATTTCACCGCGAAGATGGAAGATGAGCTCGACGAGATTGCCGAGGGTGATGTCGAGTGGAAGAAAGTCCTGAATGATTTTTACGGCCGTTTCAAGCAGCAACTGGAAACGGCAGAAAGTGGCGAAGACGGCGGCATGCGCGCCAACACGCCCACCGAGACTGATATTCCGTGCCCGAGCTGTGGTCGGAATATGCAGATTCGTGTGGCCAGTACGGGTGTATTCCTGGGCTGCTCCGGTTACTCATTACCACCGAAGGAGCGTTGCAAGACCACCATCAATCTCGTGTCCGGCGACGAAGTGGTCAGCGCCGATGATGATGTCGAGGGCGAGGGCGAAACCCGGCTGCTGCGCAAGAAGCGCCGCTGCCCCAAGTGTGGCACTGCCATGGACAGCTACCTGGTGGACGAAACCCGCAAGCTGCATGTCTGTGGTAACAATCCGGATTGCTCTGGCTACGAGGTAGAAAAGGGCACGTTCCGCATCAAGGGCTACGATGGACCGACCCTCGAGTGCGACAAGTGCGGCTCTGAGATGCAGCTGAAGACGGGGCGGTTTGGAAAGTATTTTGGTTGTACCAATACCGAGTGCAAGAACACCCGTAAGCTGCTCAAGAATGGCGAGCCGGCACCGCCCAAGATGGACCCGGTACCCATGCCGGAGCTTCAGTGCCAGAAGGTGGATGACACTTACGTTCTTCGTGATGGGGCGTCCGGGTTGTTTCTGGCCGCGAGCAAGTTCCCTAAAAATCGGGAAACGCGACCACCTCTGGTGATGGAGATCAAACCACACCGCAAGGAAATCGACCCGAAGTACGATTACCTGATGGATGCGCCCGAGCGTGATCCTGAAGGCAATCCGACGGTGATTCGCTACAGCCGCAAGACCAAGGAGCAGTACGTCATGTCCGAGAAGGAAGGCAAGGCGACGGGCTGGTCCGCGTGGTATGTGAACGGAAAGTGGCAGCCGCAGGACAAGAAAAAGTAGTGCCTGTGGATTCGGGGCCGGTGAGAGTTTTCATCCGGCCCCAGCTTCAGAGACTTACCGGAATTTCCTGAGTCTCTGGATTAAAGAGGATGTATCCCAGCGTTTGCCCCCCATGGACTGCACATCCGCGTAGAACTGATCCACCAGAGCGGTGACTGGCAGAGACGCGTTCACTTTTCGCGCCTCTTCCAGGCAAATCCCCAGGTCCTTCCGCATCCAGTCAACAGCAAAGCCATGTTCGAATTCACCCGCAATCATCGTTGCCGAGCGGTTTTCCATCTGCCAGGACTGGGCTGCCCCTTTCGAAATCACATCCACCACTTTTGCCACATCCAGCTCAGCCTGCTCGGCAAAGTGCAGCGCCTCTGAAAGGCCCTGTACAAGACCGGCAATGGCGATCTGGTTCACCATCTTGGTTTTCTGGCCACTGCCAGCGGGGCCCATTCGGTTGAGTGCCCGCGCATAGTGCTCCATAACTGGCTCGGCTTTCGCATAGTCCTGTTCCGAGCCGCCGCACATGATAGTCAGTTTGCCGTTTTCAGCGCCTTGCTGGCCGCCGGATACAGGCGCGTCCACAAATCCCATGTTGTTTTTACTGGCAGCTTCAGCAAGATACTCAGCAATGCCGGCAGAAGCCGTGGTGTGGTCGACCAGAACTGCACCTTTGGAGGCATTAGCGAGGATGCCTTCATCGCCTTCGTAAACTGCTTTAAGGTCGATATCCGCACCAACGCAGGTGAGTACTATATCCGCGCCCTTCACGGCCTCGGCAATGGAGGTGCAGCTGGTTCCCCCGTATTCGCTTGCCCATTGCTCGGCTTTGGCGCTGGTTCGGTTCCAGACCCTGACGTTGAGCCCGGCCTTGGCCAGGTGCCCGGCCATTGGATAGCCCATTACGCCGAGGCCGATAAACGCTGCTGTAGTCATTGCTTTCTCCTCTTATGTTTTTGTCGGGTTAACTTAGCACAGAAGGGCGGGGCGGCACGCAATAAAAAAGGCCGCTGAATCAGCGGCCTTTCCATGCGTTGCCCGAGAAATCAGGCTTATTTCGCCGGATAATCCCGGGAATCCGAGCCAGTGTAAAGCTGGCGCGGACGGCCGATGCGATAGTCTCCGCTGACCATTTCGTTCCAGTGCGAGAACCAGCCGATGGTCCGCGACAGGGCGAAGATAACGGTGAACATCGAAGTCGGGATTCCGATGGCCTTGAGGATGAGTCCGGAGTAGAAGTCGACGTTCGGGTAAAGCTTGCGCTTCACGAAGTACTCGTCTTCCAGCGCGATTTTTTCCAGGCGCTGGGCGATCTTCAGCAGCGGGTCGTTTTCCAGGCCCAGCTCGGTCAGAACCTCGTGAGCGGTTTCTGCCATTACCTTGGCGCGCGGGTCGAAGTTCTTGTAAACCCGGTGTCCGAAGCCCATCAGGCGGAACGGATCGTCTTTGTCCTTGGCCTTGGCGATGAATTTCTCGATGTTGGACTCGTCTCCGATTTCGGCCAGCATGTCGAGGACCGCTTCGTTTGCGCCGCCGTGGGCAGGGCCCCACAGTGCAGCGATGCCGGAGGCGATGCAGGCGTAGGGGTTAGCACCGGTGGAGCCAGCCAGACGCACGGTCGACGTCGACGCATTCTGTTCATGGTCTGCGTGCAGAATGAAGATCTTGTCCATGGCCTTGGCCAGGATCGGGTTCGGCTTGTACTCCTCGCAAGGAACGCCGAACATCATCTGCAGGAAGTTCTCGGAGTACGAGAGGTCATTACGCGGATAAATGAAAGGTTGGCCAATGGCATACTTGTAACACCAGGCGGCAATGGTCGGCATTTTTGCAATCAGGCGATGAGCGGTGATCTCACGCTGCTCCTGGCTGGCTACGTCCATCTCGCCGTGGTAGAAGGCGGACAGGGCGCCGACCACACCACACATGATGGCCATCGGGTGTGCATCACGACGGAAACCCTGGAAGAAGTTCCGCATCTGGTCGTGCAGCATGGTGTGGTTTTTGATGGTCTCGTGGAACTTCTGGTTCTCCTCGGCGCTTGGAAGTTCGCCGTGAAGCAGGAGATAGCAGACTTCTAGGTAGTCGGAGTGTTCGGCGAGTTGTTCGATCGGGTAGCCGCGGTGCAGGAGAACGCCATTTGCACCGTCGATGTAGGTAATGGCCGATTCGCAGGCTGCGGTGGATACGAATCCGGGGTCGTATGTAAAAACGCCTTCCTGGACTAGGCCTCGTACGTCGATAACGTCAGGGCCGACGGTGCCGGAATAAATCGGTAGCTCAATGGACTTGTCCCCCACCGAGAGCGTGGCTTTCCTGTCGGTCATGGTGCTCTCCTATTTATCAGCTTTGAAAGCTTTATCTACAGTTATGGATGCGCTAGAAGGCGCGTATTATCGCAAAACTGGCGGCAAAATATAGGGCGTTGGCTTTTTTTGTCAATGGAAGAGTCGGGAAAACCCAGAATTTGACATTCGCTGTAAATCAGGGATATCCCGAATAACAACGGATTGGGGATGGAAAAGGATTTGTCAATCATCCTTATAGCTGGCTTAACCCCCTGAAATACGCGGCTTGAGCGACGTTGCAGGTTTGTAATTGGTTAGGGTACTCCTTATAATCCCTAGCCCGGAATTGGGGATAAACCTTCTCCCGCTGCCTGTAAATAGTGGTTTGCCGGTGAGGTTATCTCCCTTCTGAGCCAATCGTGTGCCGGTTTCGTATCTGCACGCCGATCCTTACATACCAACCATCCGCACCCGGTTTTCCGGTCCCGCGGAACCAAGAGAGAGTGTGAGAGCGCTGTGAATAGCAAACGACCAGTAAATCTCGATCTCGGCAAGTTTCATTTTCCGCTGCCAGCCATTACGTCCATATTGCACCGTATCAGCGGCATCATCATTTTTGTTGGTGTTGCGTTCCTGCTTTACGGGCTTCAGCTTTCCCTGTCGGGGGAAGAGGGCTTCAGTCGTGTCAATGAACTGCTGGACAGCTTCCTTGCCAAGCTGATTATCTGGGGCATCTTGTCTGCTCTGTTGTACCACCTGGTTGCGGGTATCAAGCACCTGTTCATGGATATGGGCATTGGTGAAGAGCTCGAGAGCGGCCGCCTCGCCTCGAAGATCACGATTGTGGTTTCCGTCATTCTCATCGTTCTGGCAGGAGTCTGGGTATGGTAAACAGCGTCACGAACCTGGGTCGCAGTGGTGTCTATGACTGGCTGATCCAGAGGGTAACCGCCTACGTACTTGCTTTGTATACAATTTTCCTACTCGGCTTTCTGTTGACCTCCGACGTCAACTACGAAACCTGGAGTGCGCTTTTCGACCAGACCTGGTTCCGTATCTTTACCTTGATGGCACTGCTTTCAATCGGTGCTCACGCCTGGGTAGGGCTCTGGACGGTGACGACCGACTATATCAAGGCCATGGGTCCCAGGTTTATCGTGCAGGCGGCTTGTGGGCTGACCATGTTCGTCTATGTGGTTTGGGGCATTCAGATTCTTTGGGGGCTTTAATCGATGGCTAATATCAAGACCATGTCCTTTGACGCAATTGTTATCGGCGGCGGCGGTTCCGGCATGCGTGCCGCGCTCCAGTTGACCGAGTCCGGCGTCAATACCGCGTGTATCACCAAGGTTTTCCCGACGCGGTCTCATACGGTCTCTGCCCAAGGTGGCATCACCTGTGCGATCGCCAGTGCTGATCCGAATGACGACTGGCGCTGGCACATGTATGACACGGTTAAAGGCTCGGACTACATTGCCGACCAGGATGCCGTCGAGTACATGTGTTCCGTTGGTCCTCAGGCGGTATTCGAGCTTGAGCACATGGGTCTTCCGTTCTCGCGCACCGAGCAGGGCCGTATCTATCAGCGTCCGTTTGGTGGTCAGTCCAAAGGCCCTGATAACCCGACTCAGGCAGCACGTACCTGTGCCGCTGCTGACCGTACCGGTCACGCCCTGCTTCACACTCTGTACCAGGCCAACATCAAGGGCGGAACCACCTTCCTGAACGAGTGGTACGCGGTAGATCTCGTCAAGAACAGTAAGGATGAGGTCGTTGGTGTGGTTGCCATTGAGGTTGAGACCGGCGAAGTCGCCTACATCAAATCCAAAGCGACCGTTCTTGCTACCGGTGGCGCGGGACGTATTTACGCCTCCACAACCAATGCGCTGATCAACACCGGCGACGGTATGGGTATGGCACTGCGTGCCGGTTTCCCGATGCAGGACATGGAAATGTGGCAGTTCCACCCGACCGGCATTTACGGTGCGGGAACGCTGGTGACCGAAGGTTGTCGGGGTGAGGGTGGCTACCTGATCAACGCCGAGGGTGAGCGTTTCATGGAGCGCTATGCGCCGAACGCGAAAGACCTGGCGGGCCGTGACGTTGTAGCCAGGGCAATGGTGATCGAGATTCTGGAAGGTCGTGGCTGCGGTCCGGATAAGGACCACGTTCTGCTGAAGCTGGATCATCTGGGTGAAGAGACCCTGAACCTGCGCCTGCCGGGCATCTGTGAGCTGTCCCGCACCTTTGCGCATGTGGATCCTGTCAAAGAGCCGATCCCGGTCGTGCCTACCTGTCACTACATGATGGGCGGCATTCCGACCAACGTTGGTGGTCAGGCGTTGACCCAAGATGAAAACGGAAAAGACAAGCCAATCCCCGGGCTGTTCGCCTGTGGCGAGGCAGCGTGTGTATCGGTACACGGCGCCAACCGTCTGGGTGGTAACTCTCTGCTGGACCTGGTGGTGTTTGGTCGCGCAGCTGGCCTGCACATTGAAGAGCAGCTTCGCGGCGGCTTCGAGGTAGACGGTGCCAGTGAGGACGATATCAAGCGTGCCATGGCGCGGCTTGACCGCCTGAACAACGCAACCGAGGGCGAGAGCGTTGCAGAGGTCCGCAAGGATCTGCAGAACTGCATGCAGTTGTACTTCGGCGTGTTCCGTGACGGCAAGAGCATGGAAGAGGGTCTCAAAAAGCTGGAAGCGATTGGTGAGCGTGTTCGCAACACCAAGCTGGCCGATACCAGCAACGCCTTCAACACCGCCCGTATCGAAGCGCTCGAGCTGGATAACCTCTACGAGGTTGCCCTGGCTACAGCGGTTTCCGCCTTTGAGCGGAAGGAAAGTCGCGGCGCTCATGCCCGGAACGACTACACCGAGCGTGATGATGAGAACTGGCTGAAGCACTCCATGTTCTTCCCGCTGGAAAAGCGTGTGGGCAAGCGTGATGTGAACTTTGCACCGAAGACGGTGGACAAGTTCGAGCCGAAGGTCCGGACTTACTAAGGGGGACTCCGAAAATGTTAGTAAGCCTTTATCGTTATAACCCGGAGACTGACAACGCGCCTTACATGCAGGACGTGGATGTTGATATTCCGGAAGGCAAGGATCTCATGGTTCTTGATGTGCTGAACCTGATCAAGGAGCGGGATCCTTCAATGGCCTACCGTCGTTCCTGCCGGGAGGGCGTGTGTGGCTCTGATGGCATGAACATGAACGGCAAGAACGGCCTGGCGTGTATTACGCCGGTCTCCCAGGTGGTGAAGGGCGACAAGCTGGTGCTGCGTCCGCTGCCGGGTCTGCCGGTTATTCGTGATCTGGTTGTAGATATGAGTCTTTTCTACAAGCAGTACGAAAAGGTCATGCCTTACTTGATTAACGACAAGCCTGCTCCCGCGATCGAGCGGCTGCAGTCTCCGGAAGACCGCCAGAAGCTGGATGGCCTGTACGAGTGTATTCTCTGTGCCTGCTGTTCCACGTCCTGTCCGTCGTTCTGGTGGAACCCGGACAAGTTTATCGGTCCTGCTGGCCTGCTTCAGGCTTACCGTTTCCTGGCGGACAGCCGGGATACAGCCCAGGACGAGCGACTTGCCGGCCTTGATGACCCGTTCAGTGTATTCCGCTGCCGGGGCATCATGAACTGTGTCAGTGTCTGCCCGAAAGGTCTGAACCCCACAAGGGCTATCGGCCACATTCGGAATCTTCTGCTGCAAAGGGCGACTTAAGCAGCAGGATTTGCGACAGACGCTATACTGTTCTGATCAGGTTAGTACCCGGAAGGCCTCGCAAGTTTGCGGGGCCTTCAACCAAAGGCTTATAGTCAAAAGTCTTACCCGGGTGCACACTACGCAAGCCGTGGCGGGAACTTATAAAGTTTTCTCCCTGTTTTGCTGAGTACAAAAACCACCGGGGAATGGAAAACATCCATGTCGGGTGTGGTGGCCAAAGTCGATCCCGTAAAAACCCGTATTGACTGAGATATACCCCTGGCCGACCATATCGGGCTCCCCGCACCAGCCCAAGGTGAGCTATTCAAGATGCACGAAAGCATAATGGAGCAGTTATGGCAGACTTCCCACCTTCAGGGTGGAAATCTCGCCTATGTTGAACAGCTTTTTGAAACCTACCTGACAGACCCCAATGCCGTTCCCGAAGAGTGGCGCAGCTATTTCGACAAACTCCCCAGTGTCGATGGCTATAAAGGCCGTGACATTGTCCACTCTTCCATCCGCGAACAGTTCGAACACATCTCCCGTAACCAGCGCTTTCTTGCCAGTGGCGGCGTTCCCGCCAGCGCAACGTCGGATGCGGACAAGAAACAGATTCGCGTTCTCCAGCTGATTAACGCCTACCGCTTCCGCGGCCATCAGGAAGCGAAGCTGGACCCGCTCGGTGTTTGGCAACGTCCCAAGGTTGAAGACCTCGATCCCGAATTCCATGAACTGTCCGACTCTGACCGTGACCTCGAGTTCCAGACCGGCTCACTGAACCTCGGCTCCGAGACCATGAAGCTCGGAGATATTGTCGATGGTTTGCGCCAGACCTACTGCGAAAGCATTGGCGCTGAATACATGCACGTTGTCGATACCCGCATCAAGCGCTGGTTCCAGCAACGCATGGAGCCGGTTCGTTCACGTCCCGCATACGAGGACAACACCCGTAAGCACATCCTTGAGCGACTGACGGCTGCCGAAGGTCTCGAAAAGTACCTGGGTTCCCGTTATCCGGGTGTGAAACGCTTTGGTCTTGAGGGTGGCGAAAGTCTCATTCCCTGTCTGGACGAGCTGATCCAGCGTGCCGGTTCCTACGGCGCCAAGGAAATCGTTCTGGGTATGGCGCACCGTGGTCGCCTGAACGTCCTGGTCAACACTCTGGGCAAGAATCCGAGAGAACTCTTCGACGAGTTTGAAGGCAAGAAACTGGCCGATTCCGGTTCAGGTGACGTGAAGTACCACCAGGGCTTCTCATCCAACGTGATGACACCAGGTGGCGAAGTGCACCTGGCGATGGCTTTCAACCCGTCGCACCTGGAAATCGTTTCGCCGGTGGTTGAAGGCTCCGTTCGGGCCCGCCAGACCCGTCGCAACGACGAGGATGGCAGCAAGGTAGTGCCAATCATCATGCACGGTGACGCGGCGTTTGCCGGCCAGGGCGTTGTGATGGAAACCTTCCAGATGTCCCAGACCCGTGGGTTTGGCGTTGGTGGCACCATTCATATTGTTATCAACAACCAGGTTGGTTTCACCACCAGCAAGCAGGAAGATGCGCGGTCCACGGAGTACTGCACCGACGTGGCCAAGATGATTCAGGCGCCAATCCTGCATGTGAATGCGGACGACCCGGAAGCGGTCATGTTCGTGACCCAGATGGCCATGGACTACCGCAACGAATTCAAGAACGACGTGGTGATCGATCTGGTCTGCTATCGTCGTCGTGGTCACAACGAGGCGGATGAGCCGGCCGCAACCCAGCCGGTCATGTACGAGAAGATCCGTAAGCTGAAGACCACTCGCAACCTGTACGTTGACCAACTGGTGGAAGCCGGTGTTATCACCGAGGAAGAAGCCAAGCAGATGGAGAACGACTACCGTGACGCCCTGGACAATGGCGAGCACGTGGTCAAATCCCTGGTCAAGGAGCCCAACAAGGAGCTCTACGTAGACTGGACACCGTACCTGGGCCACGAGTGGACGGCCAAGTGCAAGTCCAGCGTTGCGCTGAAGACCATCCAGAAGCTGGGCAAGAAACTGACCTCGGTCCCTGAAGGTTTCAGTATCCAGCGCCAGGTCTCCAAGATTGTGTCCGACCGCGAGAAAATGACCGCCGGTGCCCTGCCGATCAACTGGGGCTACGGTGAAGTCATGGCCTATGCGACGTTGCTCAACGAAGGGCATCCGATCCGCATTACCGGCCAGGATGTTGGCCGCGGCACCTTCTCGCATCGCCACGCGGTTCTGCACAACCAGAAAGACGGCTCGACTCATATTGCCCTTGAGCAATTGTCGGAAGACCAGCCGAAATTCGAAATTTACGACTCGCTGCTCTCGGAAGAAGCCGTGATGGCGTTCGAGTACGGTTACGCGACCACCGCACCTGATGGCCTTGTGGTCTGGGAAGCGCAGTTTGGCGACTTCGCCAACGGTGCCCAGGTCGTGATCGATCAGTTCCTGACCAGTGGTGAGCACAAGTGGGGGCGCCTCTGTGGCCTGACCCTGCTGCTGCCTCATGGCTACGAAGGGCAGGGGCCGGAGCATAGCTCTGCACGCCTCGAGCGTTTCCTGCAGCTGAGTGCCGAGCATAATATCCAGGTCTGCGTGCCGACCACGCCGTCGCAGGTATTCCATATGCTGCGTCGCCAGGTGAAGCGCCCGCTGCGCAAGCCTCTGGTTGCCATCACGCCCAAGAGCCTGCTGCGGCACAAGGAAGCGACGTCCGATCTTGACGATCTGACCACCGGTACCTTCAAGACCGTGCTGCCTGAGAAAGAGCTGTCCGATCCGAAGAAAGTCACCCGTCTGATCCTGTGTTCCGGCAAGGTCTATTTTGATCTGCTCGAGAAGAAGAAGTCGGACGAGCGTGAAGACGTCGCTATTGTCCGGATCGAACAGCTGTATCCTTTCCCCGGAGACGACCTTGACGAGCTCCTGAGCGAGTACACCAAGCTCAAGCACGTTGTCTGGTGTCAGGAAGAGCCGATGAACCAGGGTGCCTGGTATTGCAGCCAGCATCACATGCGTAATGCGCTGCACCGCCTGAATCCCAAGCTGTACCTTCAGTATGCCGGTCGTGACGCTTCGGCTGCTCCTGCCTGTGGCCATATGTCGGTCCACATTGAAGAGCAGAAGAAACTGGTTAACGACGCGTTTGAAATTTGACGAGCTACCGAACTAAGGATCTGTAATGTCAACTGAGATTAAAGCCCCCGTTTTCCCGGAGTCGGTCGCGGAAGGTACTGTCGCGACCTGGCACAAACAGCCGGGTGAAGCCTGCTCCCGTGACGAGCTGATTGTCGATATCGAGACCGACAAGGTCGTTCTTGAGGTGGTTGCGCCTGCTGACGGCGTGATCGAAGAAATCATCAAGAACGAAGGCGATACCGTTGAAAGTGGTGAGGTAGTCGGCAAGTTCAAGGAAGGTGCCAAGGGCGAGGCCAAGCCTGCCGAGGGCAAGAAAGAAGAGGCCAAGGAAGAAGCTCCGAAAGAAGAGGCCAAGAGTGAAGCCGCTTCCGGCGAAGCGATTCTGAGCCCGGCAGCGCGTAAGCTGGCCGAGGAAAACAACGTTGATCCGAACAGCATCAAGGGTACCGGCAAAGATGGCCGTGTAACCAAGGAAGACGTTCAGAACCACGTGGACAGCGCCAAGTCCTCCGGTGGTGCTTCCGCGCCCCAGCCTGCGGCGGGTATGCCGGAAGTGAACGTCAGCCAGGGCGAGCGTCCAGAGAAGCGCGTGCCGATGACCCGCCTGCGTGCGAGCATCGCCAAGCGTCTGGTCAACGCGCAGCAGAGCGCAGCCATGCTGACCACCTTCAACGAGGTGAACATGGCGCCAATCATGGAACTGCGCAAGCAGTACCAGGAGAGCTTTGTAAAACGTCATGGTATCAAGCTTGGCTTTATGTCCTTCTTCACCAAGGCGGCCACCGAAGCCCTGAAGCGGTTCCCCGCGGTGAACGCGTCCATTGATGGAAACGACATGGTTTACCACGGTTACCAGGATATCGGCGTGGCCGTATCCACGGATCGTGGTCTGGTCGTTCCGGTACTCCGCGATTCCGACGCCATGGGCCTGGCCGACATCGAGAAGAAGATCGTTGAATACGGTACCAAGGCGAAAGAGGGCAAGCTGGCCATTGAAGACATGACCGGTGGTACCTTCACGATTACCAACGGTGGCATCTTCGGCTCGCTGATTTCCACACCGATCCTGAACCCGCCACAGACGGCAATCCTGGGCATGCACAAGATCCAGGAGCGTCCGATGGCCGTGAACGGCAAGGTGGAAATTCTGCCAATGATGTACTTGGCGCTTTCTTACGACCACCGAATGATTGATGGCAAGGAAGCGGTGCAGTTCCTTGTTGCCATCAAGGAAATGCTTGAAGACCCGGCACGTATTCTGCTGGACGTCTGAGTCGACTTTAAACGTATCGGAAAACGGGATTAGCTATGTCTGATAAATACGACGTCATTGTTATTGGTGCGGGCCCGGGCGGCTATGTTGCTGCCATCAAGGCTGCCCAACTGGGTCTCAAGACCGCGTGTGTCGAATCCTGGACCGCCGAAGACGGCAAGGCGCAGGTGCTTGGCGGTACCTGCCTGAACGTGGGCTGTATTCCCTCCAAGGCACTGCTGGAGATTTCCCACAAGTTCGAGGAAACCACCCACGATTACGAGATGCAGGGCATCATCGCCAAGGATGTCAAGATGGACATCGGCAAGATGATGGAGCGCAAGGCTGGCATCGTGAAGCAGCTGACCGGCGGTATCGCCGGCCTGTTCAAGTCCAACGGCGTTACCTCCATCCACGGCCACGGCAAGTTGCTGGCCAACCGCAAAGTGGAAGTAACTGACAAGGACGGCAAGTCCAAGACCTACGAAGCCGAAAACATCATTCTGGCCACTGGCTCCAAGCCGATCCAGATTCCGCCTGCGCCGTTCGATGGCGAGTACATCGTGGATTCCGAGGGAGCCCTCGAGTTTACCGAAGTGCCCAAGCGTCTGGGTGTGATCGGTGCCGGTGTTATCGGCCTGGAGCTTGGCAGCGTCTGGGCACGTCTGGGCTCCGAGGTGACGGTCCTTGAAGCGGTGGATACCTTCCTGCCGGCGGTGGATCAGCAGGTTGCCAAGGACGCACTCAAGCAGTTCCAGAAGCAGGGTCTGAACATCGTCATGGGTGCTCGCATGACCGGCGCTGAAGTCAAACGCAAGCTGGTCAACGTTACCTATGAAGATTCCAAGGGCAAGCAAGAAGCCAAGTTTGACAAGCTGATTGTTGCCGTTGGACGTCGTCCGTACACCGATAACCTGCTTTCCGAGGATTCCGGTGTGCAGATGGACGAGCGCGGTTTCATCTTCGTGGATGACAACTGCAAGACCGAGGCGCCGGGTGTCTGGGCCATCGGTGACGTGGTCCGTGGTCCAATGCTGGCTCACAAGGCGTCCGAAGAGGGCATCATGGTTGCCGAGCGCATTGCCGGGCACAAGCCCCAGGTCAACTACGACTGCATTCCCAACGTGATCTACACCTCGCCGGAAGTTGCCTGGGTTGGCAAAACCGAAGAGCAGATGAAGGCAGAAGGTGAAGAGTACAAGGTAGGTACCTTCCCGTTTGCGGCCAACGGTCGTGCCATGGCTGCAAACTCGGCGTCCGGTCTGGTCAAGATCATTGCCGACGCAAAAACTGACCGCATTGTCGGTTTCCATGTAGTTGGTCCCCAGGCCTCTGAAATCGTTGCCCAGGGCGTAATCGCCATGGAATTCGGTTCCAGCGCCGAAGATCTGGCCCTGACCTGCTTTGCACATCCGACTCTGTCCGAGTCCGTGCACGAAGCAGCTCTGGCCGTCGGTGGTGGCGCGATTCATATCGCCAACCGCCGCAAGAAGAAGTAACGCAAACCAGGAATTTTTTAATTCGGGACATTAACTATGAATTTGCATGAATATCAGGGCAAGCAGCTTTTCGCTGAATATGGCCTGCCCGTATCCAAAGGCATTGCCTGTGATACTCCCAAGGAAGCAGTAGCAGCTGCTGACGAAATCGGCGGCGATGGCTGGGTAGTGAAGGCTCAGGTGCACGCAGGCGGCCGTGGTAAGGCTGGTGGCGTTAAGCTGGTTAAAAGCAAAGACGAGATCCGTGAGTTTGCCGAAAAGTGGTTGGGCAAGAACCTGGTAACCTACCAGACTGATGAAAATGGCCAGCCGGTCAGCAAGATTCTGGTTGAATCCCTCACCGACATCGACCAGGAACTGTACCTGGGCGCGGTCGTTGACCGTGGCACCCGTCGCATCGTGTTCATGGCCTCCACCGAGGGTGGCGTTGAGATCGAGAAGGTTGCCGAAGAGACCCCCGAGAAGATCCTGAAAGCCGAAATCGACCCACTGGTTGGCGCTCAGCCTTACCAGGGCCGTGAGTTGGCCTTCAAACTGGGCCTGGAAGGCAAGCAGATCGGTCAGTTCACCAAGATTTTCATTGGCCTGGCCAAGCTGTTCGAAGAGTGCGACCTCGCGCTGGTAGAGATCAACCCGCTGGTTATCACCCCGGCCGGTGACCTGCATTGCCTCGACGCCAAAGTCGGTATTGACGGTAACGCGCTGTATCGCCAGAAGAAGATCCACGAGATGCACGATCCCTCCCAGGAAGATTCCCGGGAAGCGGAAGCGGCCAAGTGGGAGCTGAACTACGTGGCCCTGGAAGGCAACATTGGCTGCATGGTAAACGGTGCTGGTCTGGCAATGGGCACCATGGACATCATCAAGCTTTCTGGTGGCCAGCCTGCCAACTTCCTGGACGTTGGTGGCGGTGCAACCAAGGAGCGTGTTTCCGAAGCATTCAAGATCATCCTGTCTGACTCCAACGTCAAGGCGGTTCTGGTCAACATCTTCGGCGGTATCGTTCGTTGCGACATGATTGCAGAAGGCATCATCGGTGCCGTTAAGGAAGTCGGCGTCAAGGTTCCTGTTGTGGTTCGCCTTGAAGGCAACAACGCGGAGAAGGGTACTCAGGTACTCGCCGATAGCGGCCTGAACATCATTGCCGCTACCAGTCTGTCGAATGCGGCAGAGCAAGTTGTTAAAGCCGCAGGGGGTAAATAATGAGCATCCTGATTAACAAAGACACCAAGGTTATCTGTCAGGGCTTTACCGGCGCACAGGGCACCTTCCACTCAGAGCAGGCAATTGCCTACGGCACCAAGATGGTTGGCGGCGTTAGCCCCGGCAAGGGTGGCACTGAGCACCTCGGCCTTCCGGTGTTCAACACCGTTCGTGACGCCGTTGAAGCAACCGGCGCAGAGGCGACCGTTATCTACGTACCGGCGCCTTTCTGTAAAGACGCTATTATCGAAGCCGCGGATGCCGGCATTCAGCTGATCGTCTGTATCACTGAAGGTATCCCGACCATCGATATGCTGTACGCCAAGGAATACGTGGATCGCAAGGGCGTTCGCATGATTGGTCCCAACTGCCCGGGTGTTATCACTCCGGACGAGTGCAAGATCGGCATCATGCCTGGCCACATCCACAAGAAGGGCAAGGTTGGTATCGTGTCCCGTTCAGGTACCCTGACTTACGAAGCGGTCAAGCAGACCACCGACTTCGGCTACGGTCAGTCCACCTGTATCGGTATCGGTGGCGACCCGATCCCGGGCTCCAACTTCATCGACATTCTGGCCCTGCTGCAGGAAGATCCTGAGACTGAAGCCATTGTGATGATTGGTGAGATCGGCGGTACCGCTGAGGAAGAAGCCGCGGCCTACATCAAGCAGAACGTCACCAAACCGGTGGTTTCCTACATCGCTGGTGTTACAGCGCCTCCGGGCAAACGCATGGGCCACGCTGGCGCCATCATCTCCGGTGGTAAGGGTACTGCAGACGAGAAGTTTGCCGCCCTGGAAGACGCTGGCGTTCGCACCGTCCGCAGTCTGGCCGAGATCGGCCAGGCCCTGAAGGAGGTCACTGGCTGGTAAGCTGGCCTTCTTTCAGCAAAAACCCCCGTTTCTGCCCTGCAGAGCGGGGGTTTTTTATTTATAATGCCGGGTCGCCTGAACTATGATGGCGGTTCCAATATCAAATAAGGAGTTCGTGCTTTGAGTTCTGTAGATTCCCAGCAAAGGGTTTTGTCCGGCATGCGTCCGACCGGCAAGCTTCACCTTGGCCACTACCACGGTGTGCTGAAAAACTGGGTTAAACTCCAGCATGAATTCGAATGCTTTTTCTTTGTGGCGGACTGGCACGCCCTGACCACCAACTATGACGACCCCTCCGGCATTGAGCAGAGCGTCTGGGACATGGTCATTGACTGGCTGGCGGCCGGTGTGAACCCGGGTTCGTCCACCATGTTTATTCAGTCACAGGTGCCCGAGCACGCAGAATTGCACCTGTTGCTGTCGATGATTACGCCTCTCGGTTGGCTAGAACGTGTGCCGACCTTCAAGGACCAGCAGGAGAAGCTGCGGGAGAAGGATCTGGCGACTTACGGATTTCTGGGTTACCCGTTGCTTCAGAGTGCAGACATTCTGGTTTACCGGGCAGGGAAGGTACCGGTCGGTGCCGATCAGGTGTCCCATGTTGAAATTACCCGGGAGATCGCCCGTCGCTTCAACCATATCTACGGTCGTGAGCCCGGATTCGAGGAGCAGGCAGAAGGCGCCATCGTGAAGATGGGCAAGAAAAACGCCAAGCTGTACCGCAACCTGAAGAAGCGGTACCAGGAAGAGGGCGATATGGACGCCCTGGAAACTGCTCGTGCGCTGTTGAAAGAACAGCAGAACATCTCCCTGGGCGATCGCGAGCGTTTGTACGGCTACATCGAGGGTGGTGGCAAGGTGATTCTGCCAGAGCCGCAGCCGCTGCTGACACCGGAGTCCAAGTTGCCGGGTCTGGATGGGCAGAAAATGTCCAAGTCCTACAACAACTATATTGGACTGCGGGAGGAGCCGGACAGCGTTGCCCAGAAGGTCCGCACCATGCAAACCGATCCCCAGCGAGTCCGCCGTACGGATCCGGGTGAACCCGAGAAATGCCCGGTGTGGGGGATGCACAAGATCTATTCGGACGCGGACACCCAGGAGTGGGTACAGACCGGTTGTCGCAGTGCCGGCATTGGCTGCCTTGATTGCAAGAAGCCGTTGATTGACGCGATTGTCGAAGAGCAGCGTCCGCTCCACGAGCGCGCGCGTGAGTATGAGGGCAACCCGGACCTGGTTCATTCCATTCTCCAGGAAGGTCGCGAACACGCCCGCGATGCTGCCAGAGATACCCTTGAGGAAGTCCGGGCGGCCATGGGGCTTCATTACCGCTGAATCCGCAGGAATCGGTCCCGCGGGCACAGAGCCGCGGGACCGATCCGGAGAGAAAGGTTATGACCGAAGAATCCACCGATCAGGCGACGCCGGAAGCTCAGGACGCCGGCCCGGAGCAATCGCCCCTGGCGCTGGTGTCCGGCAAGCCGGTGGTGGATCTTCCCAAGGACCTGTACATTCCGCCGGATGCCCTGGCGGTCTTCCTTGAAGCGTTTGAAGGCCCGCTGGACCTTCTGCTGTACCTAATACGTCGCCAGAACATGAACATACTGGACATCGACGTCAGCGAGATTACCCGGCAATACATGGATTACATCGGTGCCGTCGAGGCCATGCGCTTTGAACTGGCTGCCGAATATCTGGTGATGGCGGCCACCCTGGCGGAAATCAAATCGCGCATGCTGTTACCTCGCCAGGAAAGCGACGATGAAGAAGAGGTCGATCCTCGTGCCGAACTGATTCGTCGGCTTCAGCAGTACGAACGGTTCAAGCAGGCCGCCGAGGATATCGACGAACTGCCGCGGCTGGAGCGGGATAACTTCACAGCCTCCGCCGCCCTGCCCAGGATGCCGTCAAGTCAGCCCCATCCCGATGTGGATCTGAGGGAGATGCTGCTGGCCCTTCAGGGTGTTTTACAGCGCGCAGACCTGTTCACCAGTCACCATGTTGAGCGTGAGAAGCTGTCCACCCGTGAACGCATGTCGGCAATCCTTTCGGTGCTTCAGGATGACCATTTTGTGACCTTTGAGAGCCTGTTCACGGTCGAAGAGGGGCGGCTGGGGGTTGTTGTAACCTTCCTGGCGACGCTTGAGCTGGTCAAGGAGCAGTTGATCGAGGTGGTTCAGGCGGAAGTTCTCGGGCCGATTCATGTTCGCGCCAGGGCGGCAAGTTAGGGCCCCTGGAAGTCGGAAGCACGGAAATACGGATCAGACACCATGAACGAAGAGCACCTGCTGAGAATCCAGGCAATTGCCGAGGCCGCCCTGCTGGCGGCGGGCAAACCGCTGTCTCTTGACCAGCTGCGGGAATTGTTCAGTGAAGAGGAGCGGCCGGCGCGACAGGTCATGGAGCACGTCATGGTGCTTCTTGAAGCGGCCTGTGAAGGGCGAGGCTTCGAGCTGAAAAAGGTCGCCAGTGGCTACCGACTCCAGGTGCGTGAGGAGTATGCGCCCTGGGTGGGTCGACTGTTTGAGGAAAAGCCCCAGCGTTATTCACGGGCCTTGCTGGAGACCCTGGCACTGATTGCTTACCGACAGCCCATCACCCGGGGTGAAATCGAGGACATCCGGGGTGTTACGGTAAGCAGCAATATCATTCGTACACTGCTTGAGCGAGAGTGGGTGCGCGTCGTTGGGCATCGGGATGTCCCGGGGCGGCCGGCCATGTACGCGACCACGAAACAATTCCTGGATTACTTTAATCTCACGGGCCTGGACCAGCTACCGCCCCTGAATGAAGTCCGCGATCTTGAAGAAATCGGCCGGGAAATTGAGAAGAACATGCAGGGTGAGATCGAGTTCGAATCCACGACTGCCGAGAACGACGACGAATCTTCGAGCCAGACACTTCACTGACGCCATTCGGGTGTCAGTCAGAAACTAAGGATTGATTACATGGCGGCAGAACGCCCCAACAAACCAGCCAGACCCGCCCGTGACCCAGCCAGTCAGGGCGGCCCTGAGCGTATTCAGAAATTGCTCGCCCGGGCAGGTGTTGGTTCGCGCCGGGAAATCGAGGGCTGGATGGAAGCCGGTCGTCTCCTGGTCAATGGACAACCGGTGGCACCAGGGCAGAAGGCGTCCGTTGAGGACCGTTTCGAGCTCGATGGCAAACGACTGGAAGTGTCCGGCGCGGCTGAAGTGATGCGCCGGGTGCTGATTTATAACAAGCCCGAGGGCGAGGTCACTACCCGAAAAGACCCTGAGGGCAGACCGACGGTGTTTGATCGTTTGCCACGTCTTAAAGAGCATCGGTGGATTTCCATTGGCCGGCTTGATATCAACACCACTGGCCTGGTGCTTTTTACCACAGACGGAGAGTTGGCAAACCGGCTGATGCATCCTTCCAACCAGATTGACCGGGAATATGCGGTACGTATCTTTGGGGAAGTGGACGACGCCATGATCGAGCGACTGCTTCAGGGCGTTCTCCTGGAAGATGGCATGGCCAAGTTCACCGATATCTCTCCGGCCGGTGGCAGCGGTATGAATCGCTGGTTCCACGTTACCCTGCTGGAAGGGCGCAATCGGGAGGTGCGTCGCCTGTGGGAATCCCAGGGCGTTCGAGTCAGTCGGCTGAAACGCGTGCGTTACGGGCCGATCTTCCTGCCAAGCAGGCTGACCTTGGGAAAATGGGAAGAGCTGGATCAGCGGGCGGTAGATACCCTCAGTCGAACCGTTGGTCTCGAGTCGGTCGAGATTCCCCAGAAAACGCCAAACGAAAAGGCAGCCCATGATCGCCAGAGGCGCAAGAGCCCTGGCAGGGCCGGAAAGAAAACTCCGGGCAATAAATGGGCGGTCAGCGACACCAAGCCCGCCAGGCCCGCCGGGCGTGCTCCCAGGCCGGAGAGAGCCCGAAGCAAAACGCCGCGCGGTTAAGCGTTACGAAATGGTGGCAAACACCCGGGTGCAGTTACGACCCTGGTGTTTGGCACGATAGAGCGCTTCGTCAGCCCTGGCCAGCCAGGCCTGCGGGGCTTCCTGGGTCAGAAACGTAGCAACGCCACAGCTGGTTGTGACTCTCAGCTCCTTTTCTCCGCCATCCACCCGAATGGCCGCGATCGCTTTGCGAACCCGCTCCGCCACATCTTTTGCATCCTGCTCCGAGGTATGCGGCAGCAGGATGGCAAATTCCTCGCCACCAAAGCGATACACTGAGTCAGATGTGCGGATGGACTTCTCGATCTCCGCCGCCGCGATCTGAAGGATATGGTCGCCTACCACGTGACCATGTGTGTCGTTGATCGTTTTGAAATGGTCCAGGTCGCAGAGCACAAGTGAATATGGTTCCCCATGTCGTTCCGACAACAGGCTGGAGCGCTGAAGCGCGTCATCCAGGGCGCGTTTGTTGGGAATCCCGGTCAGGGAATCGGTCAGAGACGCCTGCTCAATGGCGACGTACTGGCAGGCGTTACGAATCGGGCAGATGGCCGCACCCAGAATTATCTCGATGCCTTCAAGCTCCTGTTCGGTGAACCTCTGACGGCGTTGCAGCACAAGAGTCCCGTAATTGACGCCCTCAAGGCTCAGACGATACTCGCAGCGGTGCGGGCCGCCCATTCCGGTGGCATAGACGAAATCCTGTTTACCGATCCGGTGGCGGTAGTTTAGGGAGCTGAACGGAATAATGGCGACCAGTTCTTCGGCCAGGATGGCCAGCTGTTGCTCCAGCGACAGGGTAGTCGAGAGCCGTCGTGTCAGTCTTGCAAGCACATCCGGCGTATTGGTCCAGTCCTGATGTGCCTGACGCAGCGCAGCCAGTTTTTGGGGCTGGGAAGGAGACTGATGGATCGACGGTATGTTTTTCACTACGGTTCACTCTGTCGCAGAAATTTACAGTGCTTTCGGGGTCAAAAGCAGAAACCGTGCCTACTTAAAAAATAACAACAAAAACAGCTGCTAATGAACTGTTTTTCACTCAATTTATGATTTTTCAGCGGTAGTTCAGGAATTGCTGTCAAAAAACCGGCAGTGATTTGCCGTGATGCGTTCCTGACCGCTCAAAATGTCAGACAAGGGGTGGGGCTATAGATTCCCTGTGGTAAACTTCTGCGTTTGAAATCGTGCCGTCTTCAGGAATGAGTGACCAACTTTATGAGGTTTCAGGCCCCGGAAAGTCTGTCTGAACAAATTGCCCAGCATCTGGGGCAAAGAATCATCACGCGAGATCTCAAACCCGGCGAACGCATTCAGGAACTGAAAGTGTCGGGTGAACTGAATGTCAGCCGTGGCTCTGTGCGCGAAGCGCTACTTATTCTGGAGCGCCGCCATCTGATCGAAATCTTCCCAAGGCGGGGCGCGGTTGTCTCCAGCCTTACGCCGGAAAGCGTCAACAGCCTCTACGATATCTACATCGATCTTCTCTGCATGCTCGGACGAAAGGTACTTGAACGTTGGTCCGGCAAAGAGCTTGGTGGTGTCATGGGTCAGGTCCGTGAACTGCAGGCGGTCATTGACGCCCTCAACGCGACCAGCGCTGACGCTGCCGAGCAGGTCATTGACGCCGGATTCGGGGTAATGCGCTACGCCTATGGGCTGGTTGAGAACCCCTTTCTTGAGGAAACTCTCGAGAACTTCCGGCCGGCCATCAGCCGAACCTATTTTGTGGCGTTGGAGCACTTCCGGGAAGAAATCGGGGAAACCGCGACCTTCTTCCGGCAGTTGGCCGAGGCTGCCGTTGATGACGACGCGGAACGATTGCAAGCGGTCATACAGGCCTTTGGTGAACACCAGCGGCAGCAGGTGTTGACGATTCTCCGGCAGGAGGCGAGCGCCTGATATGCGTCTGAAGTCCATCAAACTGGCTGGCTTCAAATCCTTCGTTGATCCAACCACTGTGCCGTTCCCATCGAACATGACTGCCGTGGTAGGGCCAAATGGGTGTGGCAAGTCCAACATCATCGACGCGGTGCGCTGGGTGATGGGGGAAAGCTCCGCCAAGTACCTGCGCGGCGAGTCCATGACAGACGTTATCTTCAACGGCTCCAGCGCAAGAAAGCCGGTAGGTCAGGCCTCCATAGAACTGGTGTTCGATAACAGCGATGGTTCGGCCCCGGGTGAATTCGCGAAATTCAGCGAAATTTCTGTTCGCCGCCGGGTTTCCCGGGAAGGGCAGTCCGAATACTTCCTGAACGGCTCCAAGTGCCGGCGTCGGGACATTACCGATCTGTTCCTGGGAACTGGCCTGGGCCCGCGGAGCTACGCCATTATCGAGCAGGGCATGATCTCCCGCCTGATCGAGGCAAAACCGGAAGAACTCAGGATCTACATTGAGGAAGCCGCCGGCATCTCAAAATACAAGGAACGGCGCCGGGAAACGGAGAATCGCATCCGTCGGACCCAGGAAAATCTGGAACGGCTGACCGACCTCAGGGAGGAGCTGGGCCGACAACTGCAGCACCTGGAGCGCCAGGCGGCAGCGGCGGAAAAGTACAAGGCTTACAAGCAGGAAGAGCGCCAAAAGAAAGCCGAACTGACGGTACTGCGCTGGCAATCCCTCGACAATGACCTGCAGGCCTGGCGGGGCAAGATCCGGGACACCGAGCTTGAGCTCGAAAAATACCTGACCGAACGCGTCAGCCTTGAGACCTCTCTCGAATCCCTCCGGGACAATCATCAGGAACGGACCGAACATTTCAACCGGGCCCAGGCACGCTATTACGAGGCCGGCGCGGATATCGCCCGTATCGAACAGAGTCTTGAGCACCAGCGCGAACGGAGCCGGCAGATGGCCGCGGAACTGGATCAGGCCATGGCCAACCAGCGCGAACTGGCCAGGGAACTGGAGCAGGACGAGGACAAGCTGGCGGGTATCCAGGAAGAGCTGGACATGATGGAGCCCGAACAGGAAGCGTTGGCGATACGCTCTGAAGAGTCGGGCGAGAAACTGCAGCAGGCCGAAGACGCCATGAGCGACTGGCAGCACCAATGGGAAGATTTCAGCGCCCGCTCGTCGGATGCCCGGCGCCAGGCCGAGTTGGCCCAGTCCAGGATTCGCTCGCTCGAAGACGCCATTGAGCAACTGCTCACTCGGCAACGCAAACTGCAGGATGAGCAGGAATTGCTGGAAGGCCAGATGGATCGAGCGGAACTTGAGGAGCTGCTGGAACAGCAAGAAACACTGGAGCTGAAACGGGAGGAAGCGGCTGAGCGCATTGCGGCGATCCAGGATGAGCTCTATGACGCCCGGCAGCATCAGCGTGACGCCGAGCAGGCCGTCTCGGAGGAGCGCCAACGGGTCCAGAGCCTTCGCGCCTCTCTTGAGTCTCAGCAGGCGCTTCTGGATGAACAGATGGGGGCCGGAGATGATGTCCTGCAATCCTGGCTTTCCCGGAACGATTTGGGCGATATGCCCCGGGTAGCCAGCCAGCTCGATATTGCCGATGGCTGGGAGTTTGCGGTTGAACAGGTTATCGGGCGTTTTACCCAGGGCCTGTGTCTCCCCGACATCGACCAGCTCTCCTCGGCGATGAGAGAAGCGCCAAGGGGCCTGGCACTCGTTGAAGCCGGGGCGTCTGGTAATGCTGGAACAACGGGCCTGGCGGCCAAGGTTTCCGGTGTGCCCGGAATTGCCTCGTTGCTTCACGGCATTGACGCGGTAGAAACCGTTTCCGATGCCATGGGTATGCGAGCCGGGCTCCAGAAAGGGCAGAGCCTGATGACCCCGGAAGGCGTTTGGGTTTCCCGCGATTGGGTATTGATGCCGGACTCAGACGCAGGCCAGGTCGGGGTGATTGAGCGACAAAAGAAAGTTACCGAATTGGCTTCACAACTGACAGAGGCTGAGGAAGCACTGGAGGCGGCCAGCGAGAAACTGGACGAATTGCACGAGCGCGCCGAGCGCTCCGAATCCGCCCGGGATGAGGCCCAGGCCCGTTTGAGCGAGGCAGACCGCGAGCTGAGCTCGCTGTCGTCCAGGGTCAGCGGCCTGCGAGCCCGAGCCGAGCAGATTGACGCCCGTCTGCAGAGAATCCGGGACGATATCGAGGATGTCTCTGAAAACCTGGAGGGTCAGAAAGAGAACCTGCAGGAGGCCCGGGAAGAATGGCAACTGGCGCTGGCGTCCAGTGAAGACAGCGATGAAGAAAAAGAGCGGCTTCTCGAGCAGCGGGACAGCCTGCGCGAGAACCTCGACCGTCTGCGCCAGGAGGCCCGGCACGACCGTGACCACGCGCATCAGTTGCAGCTTCAGCTACAGACTCTGCACAGTCAGCGGGACGGTCTGAGGCAGACAATTGACCGGATGCAGTTGCAGAAAGAGCGTATCGATGAGCGACTGGAGATTCTGAGGGAATCCCGGGAAAGCGCCGAGGAACCCATTGAAGATCTGCAGATGCAGCTTGAAGGCCTGCTGGATCGCCGATTGGCGGAAGAGGAGAAACTGGGCGCGGCGCGCGACGCCCTGGAAGAGATCGACCGTGAGGTCCGGGAGAAAGAGCAGGGCCGAAGCGGGACCGATCACCGCATCCAGGAAGTCCGGTCCAGGCTGGAACAGTTGAAGATGGAATCCCAGGCCCTGGAAATCCGCTCTGGCAATCATATCGAGCAGCTCAAGGAGCTGGACGTAAAACTCCAGGACATTCTTTCGCAGTTGCCTGAAGGTGCGAATGAGAAAGACTGGGCTGACGAGCTGGAGCGCATCGGCAACCGGATACAACGATTGGGCGCCATCAACCTCGCGGCTATCGAGGAGTACCAGGTACAGAGCGAGCGCAAGACCTACCTGGATTCCCAGCACGAAGATCTGATGGAAGCCCTGGAAACACTCGACAATGCGATCCGGAAGATCGACCGGGAGACCCGTCAACGCTTCAAGGAAACCTTTGATCAGGTGAATGGCGGCCTCCAGGCGCTCTTCCCGAAGGTGTTTGGAGGTGGAAATGCCTATCTGGAGCTTACCGGCGAGGATCTTCTGGAAACCGGCGTTGCGATCATGGCCCGGCCACCCGGCAAGAAGAACAGCACCATCCATCTGTTGTCAGGTGGTGAAAAGGCCCTCACGGCGATTGCTTTGGTGTTCTCGATTTTCCAGCTGAACCCGGCACCCTTCTGTATGCTGGATGAGGTGGATGCACCGTTGGATGATGCCAACGTGGGTCGCTATGCCAATATGGTCAAAGAGATGTCGAAGCAGGTTCAGTTCATCTACATTACCCACAACAAGATTGCGATGGAGATGGCGGATCAGTTGATGGGGGTCACCATGCATGAACCGGGATGTTCGCGGCTGGTTTCGGTGGACGTGGACGAAGCCGCAGCCCTCGCGGAGGCTTGAGGCTGTTCAGAATTCGGGCAACCATGACAAAAACGCCATCTGGCCCGGGTGTGCGTTGTATTCATTCCGGGCTTTTCTTAGAGTAGCAACGTTACGGGATCTGCAAACAGGACAGCAGCACTATGTCACTTAGGGAATGGTTAATTGCCATCGGTACCCTGGTTATAATCGGCATTGTCATTGATGGCGTGCGCCGGATGCGGCGCGCCCGTAAGGAATCCATGGCGATTTCATCCGGTATGGGCGCCGACGAGCTGGAGGATTCGCCACTCGACGACGAGTACAACCCCGAGTTGCCCAATGGCGGAGCAAGAACCATTTCCCGCGATACCCTCGAAGAACGGGGCTATGTGAAGCGCGAAAAGCCCAGTCGATTCGGTTCTCCGAAACCCAAGCCGACCCGTCCTGTCACTGCCGCTGCCAAATCGGAGCAGCCCGAATCGTCAGAACCGGATCCACAAACGGAAACCGAACCGACGGCTGAGCGCTACGAAGAGTCCGCTGAGTCGGAGCCCGATTTCGGACTTTCCAGTCAGGAGCCTGAGGAAACCGAGCTCGAATCCGGCTGGGGCGCCATTGAAGACGAGGCGGAAGCCGTCCCGCCAACGGTCACGACCGAAGTGGAAGAGGACACTGCGCGGCGTGAGCCCTCCCGACCGTCGGCCGGTCAACCTCTGGCGGGCGCGAATCGCCCTGAGGCCAGGGAAGTGATCGTCATCAACGTGTTGGCGAAGAGCGACGAGGACTTCAAGGGGCCGGCGTTGAAGAAGCTGTTCGAAGCGTGCGGTCTGGAGCACGGAGACATGGACATATACCACCGCCATGAAGAATCCGATACCACCAGCCCTGTGCAGTTCAGTGTTGCCAACGCCGTGGAACCCGGCACATTCAAACCCGGGGATATGCCGGCCCTCACCACGCCCGGGATCAGCTTTTTCATGAGTATGCCGGGGCCCACCAATGCGCTGCAGGCATTCGACTTCATGCTCGAAACCGCCCAGGCAGTGGTACGTAACCTTGGCGGGGAACTGAAAGACGAGCGCCGAAGCGTGATGACCCCGCAAACTATCGAGCACTGCCGCCAGAGAATCCGCGAGTTCGAGCGTAAGCAACGTTCCCAGAAAGTGTGAAACCAGGCGGTAACAGATGGCCCGATGCCCGGTTCGCTCCGGGCATTTTTTTGAGAAACGAGAGTGCCAGTCCATGAGCAAAGCCACGCCCGATATTACCCAGCGTGTAGAAGAACTCCGTTCGGTTATTGATGATCACAACTACCGGTATTACGTGCTGGACGACCCCCGTATTCCCGATGCGGAATACGACAGGCTGTTCCGTGAGCTGCAGACCCTGGAAGCCGATTATCCGGAGCTGGCCTCAGATACCTCGCCCACCCGGCGAGTTGGCAGTGCCGCGGAAACCAGTTTTGAGGAGGTGGTTCACCGGCTGCCTATGCTGTCGCTCGACAACGCCTTCAATGAGGATGAACTGCGGGAATTCGATCGGAGGGTGAGGGACCGGCTGGGCATCAGCGAAGATGTGGAATACGTGTGCGAACCCAAACTCGATGGGCTGGCGGTCAGTCTGCACTACGAGAATGGCGCCCTCACCACTGCCGCCACCCGGGGTGATGGTTACTCCGGAGAGGACATCACCGCCAATATCCGAACGATTCCTTCGGTGCCATTGAAGCTGCGGGGCGAAGATGTGCCGGATCTTGTAGAGATCCGTGGCGAAGTTTACATGCCCAAGGACGGTTTCGAGCAACTGAATCGTCGACTGGCCGAGCGCGGGGAGAAAACCTTCGTAAACCCCCGGAACGCGGCGGCTGGCAGTCTCAGGCAGAAAAAGTCCACGGTCACGGCGAAGCGTCCGCTGGAAATGTGCGCCTACAGTGTTGCCGTGACGGACGAGAGCCTGTTGCCCGATACCCAGTGGGATGGCCTCCAGCGCGTTCAGAGTTGGGGTTTCCGGATCAATCCCGAGATGCGCAAGGCGAAAGGCGTGGAGGAGTGCCTTGAGGCCTACAGCGAGCTAATGGCCAAGCGGGACACGCTGCCATATGAAATTGACGGCATAGTGTTCAAGGTGAACCGCCTTGACCAGCAAAATGCCCTGGGTTTTGTCTCCAGGGCGCCGCGCTGGGCGATTGCCCACAAGTTCCCGGCGCAGGAAGAGCTCACCGTTATTGAGGATGTGGAGTTCCAGGTGGGTCGAACGGGAGCCGTTACCCCGGTGGCCCGTCTCAAGCCTGTGTTTGTCGGTGGCGTGACCGTCAGCAACGCCACTCTCCACAACATGGACGAAATCCGCCGGCTCGATGTTCGCATCGGCGATACCGTGTTTATCCGTCGCGCCGGTGATGTGATACCTCAGGTGGTCAAGGTGGTTCCCGAAAAGCGTCCCTCGGGCGCCAGGGAAGTGGAATTGCCCGCCCATTGCCCGGTCTGCGATTCCGACGTTATCCAGATTGAAGGGGAAGCGGTAGCCCGATGCTCTGGCGGCCTGTTCTGTCCGGCCCAGCGCAAAGAAGCCATCCGTCACTATGCTTCCCGGAAAGCCCTGGACATTGAAGGGCTGGGTGACAAATGGATCGACATCATGGTTGATCAGGGCATGGTAAAAACCGTGGCCGACCTTTATCACCTGACCACCGATGATCTGGTCAAACTTGAGCGGATGGGGGAGAAGTCGGCCGCCAACCTGGTCGCTGCCATCGATAAAGCCAGAAAACCCGTTCTATGGCGTTTTCTATACGCGCTTGGGATTCGCGAGGTGGGGGAGGCCACCGCCAAGGGCCTGGCTTCGCACTTCGGGACTCTCGAGGCCATTGCCGCCGCCGATGAAGAAAGCCTGCAGTCAGTTCCCGATGTCGGGCCGATTGTCGCTGGTCATATCCGCAGCTTCTTCGAACAGACCCATAACCGGGAAACCCTGGATGCCCTGCGGGACGCCGGCGTGGAATGGCAGGAAGAGCAGATCCAGAAAGGGGACAAGCCCCTGAAGGGCCAGACTTGGGTGCTGACGGGCACGCTCTCAGGAATGACTCGCGACGAAGCCAAAGAAAAGCTGGAGTCTCTGGGAGCCAAGGTGGCCGGAAGCGTCTCCAAAAAGACCGCCTGCGTGGTAGCGGGCGAGGCCGCGGGTTCCAAGCTGGCGAAGGCCGAACAGTTGGAGGTTCCTGTCCTGGATGAGGCGGGCCTGGTTGCTCTGCTGCAGGAGCATGGCGTGGATGCGGGCTAACCGAATCTGAGAACTCGCGCAGATCCCCTGCGTAACAAATTGGCTACCATGGCGTTGTTCTGTAACGGTGTGTAAACCGCCCGGTGTTTCTGCTTCACCCGGCGGTCGCTACCACAATAACAACGATTGAAACGGATTTTTCCATGGGCGCCGATTTTTACTCCCGCATTCATCCCGTTCGCCAACTTGTCTTTCTGGCCCTGCTTTCGCTCGGGCTCTCTGGCTGCAAGACGGAAAAAGATCCCGATCAGCCCACCATTCTCGGCGTGCCCCCGGTGTTTGCCTATCTCGGCGTTGAGTACTCCTACAACTTCGGGGCTTACGGTGGCGAGGACATCCTTGACTATTCCCTGACCAACGCGCCGTCCTGGCTGGCGCTCGAAGACACCAGTAACAAAGCCCGGCAGGGCATCATAATGCGTGGCGTTCCTGGGCTTACAGGTGGTAGCAGGGGAGAGGCAGACCTGGGCAAAACTGAAGATATCAACCTCGTAACAACCGATGGCCGCATGGCGGGCGCCCAACCGTTTGATATCGATGTCAAATACAACGTGATGTCCCTGGATGCCGAGCCGTTCACGGAGGGCGAAAGCCCGGAGATTCCGGCAAGCAATCGGGAACAATGCGCCTTGCCGGATCTGGAGACCGGCGGTGAGCACAGTTTTACAATTAATCTCTACAACGACGACGGCTCGGTCTCCGGCACCAAAGATCTGACACTTCCGACGCGCCGCGTTTTCGTCAAGGTAATTCTCGATCAACCGTCGGTTACCCGGGTTGCGGTCGCCTTTGAGCTGCTGTCTGATTATGACGCCTCCAGCTGCGACGTCGGATTCTCGCCTCCACACCAGAATTGCGATTACAGTGCCTCCAACGCTGGTGATGCCATTCTGGGCAAGGACATCGTTGGATTGGGCAGTAACAGTCCGGTGCCGCTGGACGAAACCGGTGAGAATGAACTCGACTACATCGATTATGAGCTCGATGAGCAGGGCTTCTATACCCGGGGTGTCATCACCCTTGAGCCCGGTATTACCGAGTGTTATCTGCCGCTGGAAGTGGTCGAGGACAGTTTTGCTGAGCCGGTTGAATCCCTCAGGCTGGCTCTCACAGAAGTGCGCTCCGGTCTGGCGGGCCTCGGAAGCGGTAACGGTGGCGTCGTCACCAATCTTTCGATTCAGGATAACGAGCCTGTCCTGTCCCTCGAAACGGTAAAAGGTGGGGGCAGGGATACCCAGAACGTGGGTGATGTGCGCGAGTATGTTGCCACGCTTTCCGGCGATAGAGACCGGGATATTTTTGCCAAACTCAGCCATACCGAAGACTCTACGGCGAGGCTTGATTCCGAGTTCGTTATCGAGCGGCTGGAAGGCGGTAACTGGGTTGAGAACGACGAGCTGGTTTTCCCTGAGGGAACCGACGCAGTGCCATTCCGGATCCGGGTGTCCGCGGGCAGCTACGCCAATCCGGCCTTCAGTGACCGATTCATATTGCTTGGTATCAATGAGAGCTTTCAGGCTGGCCGCGAGGACTACGCCCGGGCTGCATCTGACAACCTGCTCCGGATCAGCCTCAACGAGCTGACAACGCCCCTCGCGCTGAGCGGCGGTAATGGCTTTGTTGCCACGGATATTACCATGGGGCACGACGGCAGGCTGTTTGTCGCAGGCTTCGACACTGAGGATAACAATAGGGTACTGGTGCGGATTTTCGACCAGCGCGGTGCCCAGTTACAGCAGGTGGCCGTTTCCTCTGCCGGCGATAGTCTGATTTCGCCAGATCCGGTCATTAACGTGGTACAGCGTAAGGTGACCGAGGGTGGCACCAGAGTAGACCGATTCGAATTTGTCGTCGCGTACAGCACCGATCAACCGGTCGCGGGCACCACCGCACTCGGTGGCAAGGATGTTGTAACCTCCCTGTACTGGTTTGATTCCGCCTCCAACGGTGGCGAATACGTTCCAACCTGGACGACCCGGACCGGGACGGATGCCGACGATCAGGTGCGCTGGGCCGGAATCAACCGGGACACCGGCTATGTGGTGTTGGCAGGGGAAACCGATGGTGTTTTTGATCAGCAGCAGGCAGCGGGCGGCACGGACAGCTTTTTGCAGCGTATTGATACGGAGCTGGACGGCAATACCCAGCAGCCTGCGGTGGCCTGGACCCGCCAGGTGGGGTCGGCTGCCGATGACAGCGTCGCCGGCGGCAGTATCGAGTCTATCAGCCCGGGGTTATTTGGTTCCGCGGCGGGCTCTGTTGAAGGCGTTCCGGTAATAGGAGGCATTGATGCATTCTTCTACACCGCGTCCAGTGCAACCAGCGAACTCAGTGTCAAACAGGTGGGCACTGCCGGGGATGAACCGGTATCCAATGGGCTGTTCCAGGGCAGCACGCTCTGGCTGATAGGCGCCAGTGACGGGGCGTACTCTGTGCTGGAGCAGGAAGAAGAGGACCCTGAATTGGAGCGGGAGCCGCTTTCCAGTACGGCAGGGTTCCTTCTGGGTTACTCCTCCTCAGGCCTCGTGAGTCGTGCCTTTTCCCTGAATGATGAGAACGACCAGGCTACTGAAACACTTCAAGGCCTGACCGGTTTCGATGGTGACTTGGTTGTTGCAGGGTCCACGGACGGAGATTTTGCCAGTGAAGGCGTTGTGTCGGGTATGGAGCAGGGCATCGTTGCCCGGGTATCGCTGGTTCCGGAAGCGGAGACTGAGGGTGAAGACACCGGGTTCAGAAACGACTGGCGCTATCAGCTTGCCGTGGACAACTCGGAAATCCTCGCTCTGACGAATTACCGGGAGGATGAGATCGTCGCGCTCAGCAGAACCGGCAGTGACTGGTACGTGCTCCTGTTCAGCCCCGAGGGTCAGCTGTTGACGCCACTGAACTAGCTGGCCGGGGGCGCTAAACTGTCCCCTCGTGTCGCCCAGAGCTGGCGTATAGCTTGAGGTAGTCTGTACTGGTTACGATGCCAGCGGCTGCGCCACTGGCGTCTACCACCAGTGCGGCATTGAGCTGATGGGCCAGCATCAGCCTGGCGAGTTGGTGGGCATCGGTTTCGGGAGAGGCCGTCAGAAAGGCGGGAAGCTCAATGTGAACCAGGCTCTGGGTCATGGCATTGGCGTCGTGTTCGTGCAGCCAACCAAGGAGCCAGCGCAGATCAACAAGGCCAGCCACGTTGTTTTCCGCCATGATCACCAGGTGATGAACCTGATGCTCATCCATCTCTGACAGCGCTTCGGAAATGGTTGCTGAAGCCTGCACCGAGTAAAGTGCCGGTGATGAAATACGGGATACGGGTAGGTAAGCGCGGTCTTCGCGACGCTCGCCGGCTGCCGCTGCCCCATATTCCTCCAAAGCCTTGTACCGACCAGCATTAGCCGCCTGCTGAAACTCTGCGTCTGTTGCTTCGCTCCTGCCGGGATTGATCGCCTTGGTTTCTGCCAGCTCCGTGACATCGCCCACGGGCCTTGCCCGGAATGTCTCCGGTAGCCGGGTGCCGACCGGTCGGCCGGGTTCGCTGACATAAATGGACATGGGCTCTCTCCGTGACTATGCCACTCTTTCCACGGTTAACGGCAGTCTGACCGGAAACTTCAGAGGTAGTTTATTACGAAACCGCCATATCAGTCTGGTACAGACGCCGTGTTTCCAGCCGTCTGATAAGGTTCGCCGGGAGGCAGGCAGGCTGCCCGGTCAGTTGGTCCGCCAGATACTCGGCCAGCAGCGGAGCGTAGGTCAGGCCTTTGCTGCCGAGGCCGGTGAAGAGAAAGAGACCATCCAGAGAAGCGCTTTCGCCATCGAATACCGGGCCGGCGACGGGCTGGTAATCGTGTGTGGTGCATCGAAAGGCGACCCGCCCGTCCAGATCCGCGCCACCGGGTTTTTCGCTTGTGGAAGAAAACAGGGACGGCAGCATTGAGCCGAGTTCCTGCATGTTTTCGTTATGGCTTTCGATCGTCGGCAACGGGTTGTTATCGCGAAGATCAAAGGTGGCTCCGGTCACAGCGATCTCACCGAGCGTCGGATTCAGGTACCGGTTACCACAGATAACGGCCTTGGGGCTGATAATGGCTGGTGCCGGAAGGTGTGAAACCTGGCCCCGTATTGCTTTCAGGCGAAAGCGTCCTTCTGTCGGAATGAGTTCCGGGCTGAGATGACCCGAGCAGATGGCCACGCGGTCGGCCACGATGGGCGATCCGTCTTCCATGGATATGTGCCATTGCCCGTTGCAGGGCCGGAGCCCGCTAACGGTGGCACCTAACGCGGTCGATATCAGCGGGTGGTCAGCCAGTGCTTTGCACAGGTTTCCCGGCTCCAGCCAGCCACTGCCGGGAAACCAGAGACCGCCTGTTTGCGTCGGAACGCCGGCAAGTTCGCTGGCCTGAGCCCGGTTCGCCGGCCATAGAATATCCCCGGGGTATTCGTTGCGATCGAGAAATTTCGCCTGTCGGGCCTCTTCCTGGGGGCTGTGGGCCAATTGCAGCAGCCCAGTCGGATGCCAGTACTGGTTGCGCCAGTTGTTGTAAAAGCGCTGGGCAAAGGTCAGGGCTGTGAGGGCCAGTTCGGTCTGGTCGTTGAACTCAACTCCCAGCTTTACGTAAAGAGCGCCCTGGGCGTTTCCGGACGCGCCATTTCCCGGCCCATGGGAATCAACGAGTGTGACGGGCAAACCCCGCTCTGCAAGGTTTCGTGCCAGCGTACAGCCTGCAATGCCCGCTCCAATGATGGCGATGGTCCCGTGTTGTTCGGGTTCAGCCAGGGCCGACGCCTCAAGCACTCCCTTCAGCATTTCCCGCTTGCGGCCGTACCCTGAGGTTTTCTCCATATGGAATCCGGCCTCGAGGAAAGCCCGACGGATCCGACCGACGGAAGTGAAGGTAGCCAGCGTTGTGCCCGGCTTGCTATGGGCGCGAACCAGGCGGATGGTGTTCTCCAGCCACATGTCCGGATTGCGGGCCGGAGCAAAGCCGTCCAGAAACCAGGCGTCGGCTTTAAAATCCAGGGCTTCCCAGGCGTCATTGATGTCGCCGAAAAACAGCGTCAGTCGAACCCGCCCACCGTCAAGAACCAGTCGGTGAACCCCTCGCACCAGAGGTGGGTAATGCAGAAGCAGTTCGTCAGCGAGCACCTTTAACTCGGGCCACAAAGCGAGGGCACGAGTCAGGTCTTCCCGAGTGAGTGGGAAGCGTTCCACCGAGACAAAATGCAGGGTAGCAGCATGGGTTGGCGCATGGTGGCGCCAGGCCTGCCAGGCTGCCAGAAAGTTCAGGCCGGTTCCGAAGCCGCTTTCGGCAATAGCAAAGCTCCCGCCCCGGGGAATCTGCGAGAAGCGCTCCGGCAACTGGTTATGCTGCAGAAAAACGTGGCGGGTTTCCTCCAGGCCGTTGTCCCGGCTGAAGTAAACATCGCCAAACCGCTTTGATTCCGGGATCCCGTCGTGCCAGACCAGTTCAGCTGGCTCGATCGCAGGGGGCTGAAATGGCCGGTTCACGGTGTCAGCCTTCGGATTCAACCACGGTGACGGTTTCGATGGTCACAGGTTCCACCGGCACGTCGGCCATGCCCTGTTTCCGGGTGGTCTGTTTGCGGGCGATGGCATCGACAACACCCATGCCCTGGGTAACCTTGCCAAAAACCGCATAGCCCGGGCCGCGGACCCCGGCATTCAGAAACCCGTTGTCCGTGAGATTGATGAAGAACTGTGACGTTGCAGAATCGGGCGCACTGGTTCGCGCCATGGCAATGGTTCCACGAAGGTTCGGCAGGGTTTTTGTGGCTTCATTGCGGATCGGGGCGCGGGTCGATTTCCGGGACAGCTCCTCGGTAAACCCGCCGCCCTGGATCATGAATCCAGGGATAACGCGATGGAAAATGGTGCCGTCGAAGAAACCTTCCCGGGCGTACTGCAGGAAATTGGCAACCGTATCCGGGGCGACATCCGGTCGCAGCTGGAGCTCGATCACGCCCTCGCTGGTCACCATGCGAACCATTGGCAGTGGCTCGTTGGCGGGCTGCTCATTGGTCTGGGCCATTGCCCAGGAGGCCGGCACCAGCAAGGCGAGAGCCATCAGCAGTACGGGTGTCACAGTTTTCAGGGGTTTTACCAAGTTTGTCATTTGCAACCGCTCTCTTTGTTATGCGCAGGCGTTTTAGCTGCGACAATTCAGCGAATTCTGTTATCAGGTGCCAGATCTTACCAGAAGGGGATGGTAAAACGATGACTGTATCCACGCACATTGCGTTGTGATCGTCTAACATTCCGGGTATCGGAAATCATGGATCACATTAGCCGGGCCGGGTTGTACGGTTTTCACTGTTCAAAAGGAGACACTGGGTGAGAATCCGTCAGGGATTTGAAGAAAAGTCACGCCTCGGGCGGCTGCTTGTTAATCGCGGCTACCTGTCCGAGAAACAACTGGATGAGGGCCTGAAGCTCCAGCGCGAAACCGGACAGCGCCTGGGTGAGGTGTTCATCCAGGCCGGCTGGATCAGCGAAAAAGAACTTCACCGGGTCCTCAAGCACCAGTCCCGGTATCGCAACGCTGCGGCGCTCGTCACAGCGGTAACGCTGCCATTCCAGCCCCTGGTCACCTTTGCGGCGAGCAATTCGGCCGAAGCGTCCCAGGCATCGCTGGAGGCTGGTGAATTGTATGAGCGCGGTAATCTCGCTCCATTGAGCGAGACTGAGCTGGCGGCCGTCTCAGGTCAGGGAGACCCGAACCTGCTGGAGCGTATCGGTATTGTACGCGATATGGTTGAGAATCCGGCGGGTGACGGCGAACAGGGCGCAGACGGATCCCCAGATGTTATCGAGGGGCTGAAACTTACCGCCAATATTTTTGTACCGGTCCTCAACTTTCTCGACTCGGACCTGACCATTTCCGGTGTCCACTACCGCGACGGGGAGCCTCGCTATCGGATTAGGGATGATGGCGCCTTGATGCTTGCGTTCCCCGAGCGCATCGAGGAAATCCGCATGGACAATATCCGGGTCAGCGGTAGCCAGGGTGCCTCAATGGGTAACGTAAGTATCCACGACATCCGCTTCCATCCGGACTCCCAGATGACAATCTATACCCGATGAAGTAAAAAGCGTTGCTTGCCAGGGCCCTGCTCAGGCGCTGGCAAGCACTGTGCTGCTGGAAACTGTGGTCTGCTGGCCCTGGGCACCGTACAGCTTTTGCTGACCGGTGGCGCCACGGAAGATGTCGGTAAGCCGGGACAGGCGTTTTTGCAGATGGCTGATCACCCGACCGTTGGTCTGGTTCAGCGTCTGACAGGCCCGGAGTTTCTGATCCGCTTCCTGCCAGAGCTGGAACAGCTCAGAAAAGCCGGCGCTACGGATAAAACGGGAAGGCTCGCCACTTTCCGGGCGGTATCCCATCTGGACCAATGTCCGGATTTTCTGTTTGGCGCGTTCGCGAACGGCACCCAGAAGCTCGTTTTTCTCTTTGGTCAGAGTTTCCAGCTGGCGGAGGTCCGAACTGGCAAGGCATGTCTTTTCTTTGTCGAGAATGTCAGCCAGCGTCTCTAGCTGACTGACATCCTGAGAAAGAAGGGTCTCCAGATCATCGATTGCGGCCATGGTTTACTCACCCGAAAATGCTTTCATCCATCTCAAGCATTTTCTGGGCCAGTTTCTCGGCGTCAATCTTGTAGGTTCCGTTCTCCAGGGCGGAGCGGATCTGTTCGATGCGGTCGTCATCCATTTCCGGATAATCGCCCAGCTTCTGTTCAAGTTGTTTGAGATTCTTGGCCTGATTACTCAGGCTGACGTTCTCGCCACGGGCACCCTGGGCCTGGGTTTTCGCCTGTTCGTTGGTCGCCGGCTGGGTGTTCTGGGTGCCTGCGCTCTTATCGGCCGTGGTTCTCTGGGTGTTGACCTGGCCGGGGCCAATTCCATTTAAGTCAACTGACATATCTGTACCTGCTTGCCTGTCGCGCCACGTGAATGCAGCGCTTACTCGAGTTTATGTCTTCTTAACGGCGGCGCCGCGAAAACCTTTAGTAATTTTCAGTAGTTTTTTCGTCTGTTTTTTTCTACCGGGTTTCCGGCAGGGATTTGCCGCACCGGCAAGCTCATGCCGAGCCGGCCTTACATCGGGATTTCGACATGTCCCGGCGCAACAACGCTGGCCTTGATCGTGCGGGAGGATCGCAGATTCTCAACCAGAACCTGTTCGCCAATCCCTGCGCTGGCAAGCGCCTTCCCGCGAGAACGCACTGAGAATCCGCCCGTTTTGGCGGTGATGATAACATGGTCGCCCCGTTCCACGGCATTTGGCGCAGAGAGCATATCCGGCGTAACGAGCGAGCCTGCGTTGACCGACCGCCGTACTTCCATGCCAATGGCCTGTTGCGCATCGGTAATGACGCCGCGCCGGGAGGCATTGATTTCAACGGACTGCTTGGTCAGGAGGCCTTCGGTTACCCGTTCTCCCCGTGTCAGCGGTCTTGCCGCCACAAGGGCCGGCCCGTGGATGGAAACGGAAGCCGTCACAAACATCCGCCAGGGCCTTGATCCTGCGCAGGCCACCTGCATTGAAGGGCTGGTGCTTTTCCAGGGATCTCCACTGAATTCGACACTTAAGGGCTTCTCGCATTCCGCGAGTGCAAGTCGGTCGTCGATGGAGCCCGGTTCAAAGGATACCGTATAGCCTTCTGCAGCCTGTTCTGTGGCGAAGCCGTCAAGAAATTCCAGGGTCGCCTGGCGAATCTGTTCAGCGGTTGTGTCAGCCAGCAGCGGGGCGCTCAAGCAAGACATTAGCAGTATCAGAACGAATTTCGTGGTGCGCATACGTAGCAGTTTGTCCTATGCTGTCAACAACAAGGCAGAAAAGCCCGAATCAGGCTAAGGATTCGATGGCAGTGGCCGTTAAACGGGCTAATCCGCCGCTGATATGACGGTTTTCCGTCAATCACGCTATTATTCAGTGACCAGCAAGATATATGCCGTTGTAATTCCGGCAGGCCAGGAGAATCGAAATGGCAGGGGTATTGGACAGTGTTAACCAGCGAACCCAGTTGGTGGGGCAGAATCGCCTGGAGCTCCTTCTTTTCCGCTTAAGGGGGAGGCAGATCTATGGGATCAACGTCTTCAAGGTGAAAGAAGTACTGCAGTGTCCGAAACTGTCGTCACTGCCAAACAGTCGGCCTGTTGTTCGTGGCGTCGCCCACAGCCGCGGTGAGACCATCCCCATCATTGACCTGAGCATGGCCATTGGCTTGCCCGGCATTCCTCAGGAAGAGCTGGCTACCAGCTTTGTCATCATTACCGAGTACAATCGCAAGACACAGGGTTTCCTGGTCACCGGCGTCGACCGGATCATGAACATGAACTGGGAGGACATTCTGCCTCCGCCCAAGGGGGCAGGGCGCGATGTGTACCTTACCGCTGTCACCAAGATTGATGATAAGCTGGTCGAAATCATTGATGTAGAGAAGATTCTTGCAGAAGTTTCTCCGCTTGGTGAGGATGTCACCGAGGCGGTTCTGAGCAAGAGTGCCGAGCGCGTCCCGGGGCATCTCCCGGTGCTGGTCGTGGACGACTCCTCAGTGGCCCGCCGGCAGATCGAGCGCTGCCTGACTGCCATCGGGATGGAAGTCATCACAAAGAACGACGGCAAGCAGGCGTTCGAATACCTGAAGGAGGTGACTTCTGACGGTTCAAAGGCGCGGGATCATTTCTCTTTGATTATCTCCGATGTCGAGATGCCGGAAATGGATGGTTATACCCTGGTCACCAAGGTGAAAGGTGACCCGGCCCTTGCAGACATGTTTGTCATGCTCCACACCTCCCTCAGTGGTGTGTTCAATCAGGCGATGGTGAAGAAGGTCGGGGCCGACGACTTTATGGCAAAGTTCAGTCCGGACGAGCTGGCGGAGCGGGTAATGGAGATCATCGACCAGGGTTGATGGCGCCGCTCGAAGATTCACTCAGAACAGAGATCCAATGAAAGCGGAAATAACGCCACAGGAATATGAAGCCTTCAAATCGTTCCTGCAGGATGCCTGTGGGATTTTACTCGGCGAGAACAAACAGTACCTGGTAAAAAGCAGGCTGCGCAGGATTCTCGAAGAGAACAGTCTGAATACCCTGGGTGAACTCCTTGATCGCCTCAAGCGTCCCGGGCGGGGCGGCCTGAAGGAGGTGGTCATCGATGCGATGACCACCAATGAAACCCTGTGGTTCCGCGACAATCACCCTTTCCGGATTCTCCAGGAAAAACTGCTTCCCGAGTTCGCTGAGCGCAAAACCGCCCAACCCCTTCGTATCTGGTCGGCGGCCTGCTCAACAGGTCAGGAACCCTACTCCATCGCCATGATCGTGGAAGAATTCCGGCGTGCGAGGCCCGGGAAGCTTCGCGACGTGAAAATCACGGCCACGGATATCTCCAAAAGCGTTCTGGAAGTCGCCCGCAAGGGTGAATACGAGATGATCGCCATTGGCCGGGGCCTGTCACCGGAGCGACAAAAGCAGTTCTTCACCCCGTCCCTGAATGGCGGCTGGCAAATCAAGCCGCAAATCCGGAGTATGGTGGAGTTCAAGGAATTGAACCTGCTTGAGCGCTACATGCTCGGCAAGTTCGACATCGTGATGTGCCGGAATGTTTTGATCTATTTTTCCGCAGATCTCAAGAAGGACATCCTTACCCGGATGCACGCCACCCTGAATCCCGGCGGCTACCTTGTTCTGGGTGCCTCCGAATCGCTGAACGGTTTGCCTCACCTCTACGAGATGGTGCAGTGCCATCCCGGAATCATCTACAGGAAAAAGTAGCCATGCCCCTTAATGTCTGGGTCCTGGTTGCTGCCCAGGCGCTCGCCATGTGCACCGCGCCTTTTATTGTGTTTATCGGCAGCATCCAGGGACGATTGCTGGCTCCAGCGCCTGAATATGCAACGCTGCCCGTCGGTCTGGTGGTGGTCGGTACTGTACTGGCCATCAAACCGGCAACCTGGTTGATGGAACGCATGGGGCGCAAGCGCGTGATGCTGCTCGGTGCGGTCATGGGCATCCTCGCCGGTTTTCTCGGAGCGTTGGCCTCCTGGTCCGGTCTTTTTTCACTACTGTGTCTGGCGGCTGTGGTTGGTGGTACCGGCCTTGCGGTCGTTCACCAATACCGGTTTGCCGCCATGGAATCCGTGGCACCGGGTATGGCCGGCTCTGCCGCCGCCCGTGTGCTGCTGGGTGGTCTGGTCGCGGCCTGGCTCGGGCCCGAAGTGGCAGGGCTGGGAAGCGGCGCAGCCGAGCGGTATCCGTTTCTGATCAGCTGGGTTGGGCTCGCCGTGGTTCAGGCCGCAGCCCTGTTGATTCTTGGTGCTGGCTACCGGGCCGGTGCTGAGCGAGTACAGGAAACGCGGCCTGGCGGAGGGCGTCCCTTGCGGGAAATTCTCGGCAACCCACTGGTTTGGGCCGCTATCAGTGCGGCCGCCATCGGCTATGCGGTGATGAGTTTCATAATGACAGCAACGCCGCTGAGTATGACCGAGATGGCCGGGCATGAACTGGACGACGCCAAGCGCGTGATCCAGCTTCATATCATGGCCATGTATTTACCCTCGCTGATCAGCGGTTGGCTGACCCGTGTCGTGGGTATACCGCTGATGATGGCTGCGGGATTGCTGGCGTATTTGGGCTGCATTGGCCTCGCGGCCAGTGGCGTGAGTTTTCACCATTATCTTTCAGCGCTCCTGTTACTCGGTGTCGGTTGGAATTTTCTCTTTGTTGGTGGCACAACGTTGCTGCCCCGGGGGTACCGGGATGCCGAACGTTTCCGGGTTCAGGGCCTGAACGACATGATGGTCTTTGGCTCCCAGGCCACCGCCGCCCTGTCTGCCGGCGCTATTCTGAACTGGTTGGGGTGGGGCGGCCTGGTTATGGTTGCAGTGCCATTCCTCATTATTCACGGGTTGTTGATGACTCTGTGGCTGTTGCGTGAACGAGCGCCCGAAGCCGCCGTCAAAGGGAGAGAATAATGCTTATAGATTTCGAGGGTATGGATCCGAAGGACGCCTACCACATCCTGACCCAGACGGTTATCCCCCGACCGGTGGCCTGGGTGCTGAGTGAAAACCCGGACGGCGACTTCAATCTGGCGCCGTTCTCTTTTTTCACGCCTATTACCAGCTATCCACCGCTGCTGATGATTTCGGTTGGTAAAAAGCCGGCGGAGGGTGTTTCCAAGGATACCCGGGTCAACATTGAGGCAAGAAAGCATTTTGTGGTTCACATCGCCCATCGGGATCTCGCCGCCGCCGTTACGGAATCCTCACGAACGCTGCCCCATGGCGAATCGGAGCTCAAAAATCTTGATCTGGAGCTGGTGGATTTCGAGGGTACAGGCTTGCCCCGGCTCAAGGACTGTCACGTCGCCTTTGCCTGCGAGCTTTATGACATCAAGGAAATTGGTGCAGCGCCGCAGTCGCTGGTATTCGGGAAGGTTACCCGGGTCTGGGTATCGGATGCTGCGGCCCGTTACGATGACAAGAATCGTCTGACCTTCGACGGCGCTGCGATTGATCCCATTGGCCGCCTGGGTGGGAGCGAATATGTCACCTTCGGTGAGATTCTCAAAATTCCGCGGCCCTCCTGACGCTGACAGGGCAGATCCATGGAACAGTTGAATCTTCGCCACCTGTATTATTTCTGGGTAATCAGTAGGGAAGGGTCGATCGCGCGCGCCAGCGAGGTCCTGGAGCTGGCTCCGCAGACGCTCAGCGGTCAGTTGGCGACGTTTGAGGCGTCGGTGGGTGGTCGCCTGTTTTCCCGGGAGAGACGCAAGCTTATTCTCACGGACCTTGGCCGGCTGATTCTCGGCTACGCCGATGATATTTTCGCCCTGACTGGCGAGCTTGCTGAGACCCTCCGGCTTGATCCTTCCGAGCGGCCCTTGACCCTGCGCGCCGGCGTATCGGCTTCCATTCACAAATTGATTGCCTATTACCTGCTGCAACCGGCCATGGCAGGTGAGCGCTCCGTTCAGCTGGAATGCCAGACGGGCCGGACCGAGGACCTCGTGCTGAGCCTGAAGCGCAAGGAGCTGGACCTTGTGCTGACTGACCGCATGCCGAAACTGCAAGAAGATGGCAACCTCACAGTGCATCCCCTTTCGGGGTCCAGCATGAGTTTGTATGCCGCACCGAAGCTCGCGAAAAAGCTGAGGAAAGGGTTTCCGGAATCCCTCAATGGGCAGCCGCTGCTGGCCAACGCCACCGACGCCCCTTACTTCGAACGGTTGATGAACTGGTTCTCCCTGAACGGGGTTCGCATGAAACTCGTTGCCCGTGTCGACGATAGCGCCCTGATAAAAGTGTTTGGCAGCCAGGGCTATGGCGTTTTTGCCGCACCTACATCAATCCGTGAGGAGGTGTGTCGTCAGTATGAGGTAGAGCAGATTGCCTCAATCGACGAGGTAATGGATGAGTTGTTTGCCATCACCCGGGGCCGAAAAACCGCCCACGAAGGTGTTCGGGCAATAGTTGAGGCCCATGCTGACAGCAGAGAAGCCTAAGTACATCGAAAATGTCGAAGTTAAAAGCTCACAAAAGCTTATTTTATCGATTCCTGTTCCTGTCCATGATGGAGTTGTGAAAGGCAGCAACCCAAAGAGGAGCAGCAGCTATGAAAACCATCCACAAATTCCGTCTGGAACCGGGCAAAGAGCCGACCACGCTCACGCTCAAAGAGGGTTACAGGGTGGTGCGCAGCGAATACATCGTGCCCCACAAGGCCGTTTACCTTTGGGTAGAGCAGCCCCTGAGCGTTACCACACCGACCCTGGATCGCCAGTTCCGTGTCGCTTTCTCGGGTGAACCCGTGCCGGACAGCTTCGAGTATGTCGACACCGCTCTGGATCCATTTGGCCCTGAGGCGTATCACGTGTTTGCGGTCCCCGCGGACGAAGAGACACTCTTCAGCCCGGTTCAAGAGGGTGCAAGCAACGACGCATTCAGCAGGCACAACTGGCAAAACACAGCGATCTCTTAGCCTTTTCAGGGCCCTCCGGGGCCCTTTTTTAATGCGCTTCGATCGGTAGATGACCGGTTTTTACCCAGATAATCGTTTCCTCGTCCACGAATGGATGATGCTGACTCATATGCGGGCTGCGAATCCAGGTTCCGGCGGGATAGCGCCCATGCTCGTCACAGAATTCTCCGGACAGCACAAAAATTTCCTCACCGCCGAAGTGCCGATGGGGCTGAAAGATCTCCTTGGCCGGCCACTTCACCAGGGCGACGTGCTCGTGCTCGAACTCATGTAGAGGCATTACCTCTAGCCCTCCGATACCCGGGAGCCACGGTGTATTGCGGGTGTCGATGCGCACCGTCGACCGGTCACGCTCATCGAACTGATGAAGTTTGACCAAGAGGGTGCAACCTTCCTTGCTGAATGGGGCGTGTCCGCTGCCGGGCGGATTGCGCAAATAGGTGCCGGCCGGATAATCGCCGGTCTCGTCGGAAAACACGCCTTTCAGCACCAGGATCTCCTCGCCCAAGGGGTGCTCGTGTCGCTGGAAGGAGGCTCCGGGCTCGTATCGGACGACGCTGGTGGCATGCCCACGTTCGGCCTCCTCACGTGCCAGGGGCTTTCTCAGAACACCTCCGGCGGGGCTGGGAACCCACTCCTCCTCGGTGGTGCGAACGACAACCTTCTTGGAAAAGTCCATATTGAGCATTGTGAACCTCGAAACCACCTGTGACTGAAGCGATTGTCTACGATTGCAGCCGCACAGTGGATGCCTTTATTTGATCAGGGACTGGATGTTCCGGAATTGCGGATGCTTGCAATGGCGCATCCACTCGAACGCGACCATTTCAAGCGTTACGATCCTGGCGCCGCTCTCGCTGAGGCGATCCAGCGCTACATCGCGATCAAATTCGTTACGGGACCCGGTCGCATCCGCCACCACCCAGACCTTGTAACCCGCATCAATCAGGCTCAGAGCGGTCTGCATCATACAGACATGGGTCTCGCAACCGCCTATGACAATGTGCTGTCGGCCCTCGGGTAGCTGATCAACAAGACCATCCGGGCAGGCATCAAAATGGTGCTTGGCCAAGGTCGTGTTACACAGTTCCCGAATGGCTTCAACGTTATGCCCAAGCTTGTCAGGCATCTGCTCGGTTCCCAACACAGGAACCTCCATAAGCCCCGCAATGGTGGCCAGAACGATGGACCGGTCCACCACTTCATCACCGTGACTGATGGCGGGCATCAGCTTCTCCTGAACATCGATGAGCAGCAGTGTCGATTGCTCGGCTTTCATCAGCATTTTTATTATCTCCCGATTGCTTTGATGATTCCTGTTCGCATTGTGTTAACGATAGCCCTGAAACTGTTCAACCGGTAAACACAAAACCGCCCAGGCAGTAATTTTTTCGACGATTTTACGCCAGGGAGTTGCCAACCGCCCATAAAACCATTAAAGTTTGCGCCCTCAAATGAGCGACGACATCGCTGATTTGAAACAGTTTATTGGAGAGGTGGCCGAGTGGCTGAAGGCGCACGCCTGGAAAGTGTGTAAACGTTAATAGCGTTTCGAGGGTTCGAATCCCTCCCTCTCCGCCAATACAAAACCCCAGCAGAAATGCTGGGGTTTTTTATTGGCTGATTGGCAGGGTAGAAAGAACCCTCGCGGTTCGACCGAAGCCTGCAAAGCAGGCTGAGGAACGTCGGAGCAAAGCGACGACGGCCCCGAAGGGGTGAGGGCCGCAGGCCCGAATAATCCCTCCCTCTCCAGGTTCCGACAGTTCGAGGGCCGCTAGTTTCTCATTCCTTCCTTCGCCAAACCAACAACCGATTATTAGCCGGCATCCCAAAATCCTCCTCGAGGACAAAGCCGGTGTCCTCAGCAAGCACCTTCAGATCCTCCATATCCCGTATACCCATATGCGGCGCCTGAGTTCTCAACGACAAATCAAACCGAGCATTACTTTCACTGGTGTTCCGGCCGCCATAGCTGAAAGGTCCATACAGACAGAAGATTCCCCCTTGCGGCAACACCTCCGATACACCGCGAAACATTGCCTGAACCTCCTGCCAGCCCATGATATGGGCGGTGTTGGCAGAAAAAACGCCATCGATGGCGGGCAGATCGGCCCAGCTTCCACCGAGCACGTCCAGGGCCAGGGGCGTGTTGATATTGGTAAGCCCTGAGTCATCGATCCACGCCCGAGAGAGCTGGGCATTACTGGGATGATCGGTGGGCTGCCAAACCAGGTGCGGTAGGTGGCCGGCAAAGTGCACCGCGTGCTGGCCGGTGCCCGTGCCAATCTCCAGAATGGTGCCTGGTTGTTTGAAAAGTGCCCTCAGTTTTTCCAGAATCGGCGCTTTGTTGTTTTCGCAGGCTTGGGAAAACGGCTTGTCCTGTTGCATGCTCGACCTTTTGAAAGGGGGTAATAGATGGCGGTATCGATGATCCGGCTCAGCGGCGATCAGATTAACCCATACATTGATGATCTCGCACGTCTGCGAATCGAAGTATTTCGCAGCTTTCCCTACCTGTACGACGGCGATATGGGCTACGAACGCAAGTATCTGGATACCTACGCCCGCTCGCCAGAGAGCCTGTTCGTTCTGGCAATGGATGGGGAGTCGGTTATTGGTGCCGCAACGGGTATCCCGATGGACCACGAAACAGAAGAGTTCAAAGGCCCGTTTATAGAGCAGGGTTATGAGCCGGAAAAGATCTTTTATTTCGGCGAGTCGGTGCTACTGCCGGACTACCGGGGGAAGGGCATCGGGGTGGCCTTTTTTGACCACCGGGAAGGCCATGCCCGGGAGCAGGGCCGTTTCACACACTGCTGTTTCTGCGCCGTCGAGAGGCCGCTGGATCATCCGCTAAGGCCGTCGGATTACCAGCCCCTGGACCAGTTCTGGCACAACCGCGGATACCGGAAAGTACCTGAGCTGGCCACCACCTACACCTGGAAAGATGTGGACCAAGCGGAAGAAACCGCCAAGCCAATGACCTTCTGGCTCAGGCGAATCTATTAACGCACGCTGAAACTGCTGAACTCGCCGGTCGGGGACTCCTGGGCAATATCGACCGCGTCCACCCGGGCATCCGGTGGCCCTTCGGCGCACCACGCTTTCAGCTGATCCAGTCGGTCTTCGGGCCCTTCGGCGACGATCTCGACCCGTCCATCGGGCAGATTGCGGGCGAAACCCGTGAGGCCAAGGGAGGAGGCCTTCTGTTCCGTGGAAGCGCGGTAATAAACCCCCTGTACCCGGCCGGATATCAGAAGTTGCCAGCGTTTAGTATCCATGGTTTGCCCCCGCTCGTTGTGTCATGTCAGTCTTCATTTCAATCTACCGGTTCGGGCATCACAACTTCAAGGAGCGCGAAAGTCGATGGTCAATACCTACCTGAAACACAACGCCACTGATTATGCTGATGCCCTGATCTGTGAAGCGGAGGGGTTGGAACGCCTCGCCAGCGCACTCGATGAGGCCGGGGTGACGGGCATTGGCGTCCCGCGCGTTCACCGGGTGGCTGAAAATGAACTCGAAATCACCGCCATACAGTCGTCAGGTGCCTCGGATCGGGCTCGCGAGGTCCTGGGTGAAGGGCTGGCGAGAATGCACGCTTTACGTCAGAAGGCCTACGGCTGGGGACGGGACAACTACATTGGCCTGTCGCCGCAACCCAATCGCTGGTGTGACAGCTGGGGTGAATTCTTTGTTCGGGAACGCCTTGGCTACCAGGTCTCCCGTGTCCGTGATACGGGCCAGAGGAGCCGTTTCCAGAAGGTTCTGGATGAGTACGGAGGCACGTTGATTGATTGGCTGAACGCGCACTGTGAGCACCCGAGCCTGCTTCACGGCGACCTCTGGAATGGTAATGTACTCTATGGCGCCGACGGCCCCTGGCTGATTGATCCGGCTGTTTACTGCGGTGACCGCGAGGCCGATATTGCCATGACCCAAATGTTTGGCGGCTTTGGGGAAGCGTTCTACCGGGCCTACGACGCGCACTACCCACGAACAGCGGTGTATGGTACCAAGCGGGATGTCTACAACCTCTACCACTATCTGAACCATTACAACCTGTTCGGCGGCGGATACCTTGGGGGATGCCAGGCGGGGTTTGCTGTTGTCGAGTCTGTCGGGCGCGGCGAGGCCTAGATCAAATCGGCGCTGCGAAGCACAAACACCCCCAGAGTTACGGTAATACTCGCCAGCAGGGTGGTCAGCGCAATGATATTGGCCGCCAACCGGTCGTTACCGCCCAACGCCTTAACCATCACGAAACTGGCGGCCGCCGTCGGGCTGGCGAAGAACAGGAACATCAGGCCCAGCTCGGAACCACGAAAACCAGCCAGCCACGCTGCGGCTGTGCAGAGCGCTGGCAATATCACCATCTTGAACAGGCTGGACCCCAACGCCGTCTTACTGTCGCTGCGGATGGCGCTCAGGGAAACCGTGGCGCCAATGCACAGCAGCGCCAGGGGCAGGGTGAGCGAGGCGAAATAGTCGCCGCTGGTCATTACCCAGCGTGGCAGCGTGATATCCAGGGCGGCAAAGGGGATGGCCACAAAGACCGCCAGGATGAGGGGATTGCGGACGATGTCGTGGAAGATCTTTGTCCAGTCCGTTGTCTGACCCGGCTGGTAGGCCACCAGCACGATCACCGAGAGAATGTTGTAGGAGATGATCACCAGGCCAAGCAGGATGCCACCCGCCGAAAGGCCAAAGTCGCCGTAAAGGTTGGCGGCCAGAGCCAGGCCGACGATGCCGCAGTTGCCCCGAAAGGCCCCTTGTACGTAAACCCCTCGATCTTCCCGAACCACGCGCCACCGGGCCCAAAGCCACGTGATGGCAAAGCTGGCCAGTGTCGCGGCCAGGTAAAACACCAGCAGGCCGGGGTTGAACGCGGTATCCAGGTCGGCCCGGATGATGCTCAGAAATACCAGGGTCGGCAGCGTGGCCTTGAACACCAGTGCCGACGCGGTGTTCACAAACGCATTGTCGATCCAGCCAATTTTCCGAAGCCCCAGGCCGATAAACACCATGGCAAACACGGGCAGTGTGGTTTCCATGGTTTGCAGGAACAGGTCGATCAGGGTCATCAAGGGTGGCCGTTGGGTCGAGGGAAGTTAAGAGATCCAGCCGGATTATAAGCGGGGAGAAAGCTAGGATGCTATGGGAATACCACGAAGGTATGGGCCGGAAAGAAAATAGCCAATAAAAAATCAGGGCCCCGGAGGGCCCTGATCGATTTCACCCTTTCAGCTGGTCGCCAACCGGCAACCGCCTGATGCGTTTACCGGTTGCTGCATAGATCGCGTTGCAGAGCGCCGGCGCTACCGGGGGCAGGCCAGGTTCACCTACGCCCCCCATGGCCTCACCCGGATTGTCGACCAGATGGACCCTAAGGGTTTTAGGGGCGTCCGGCATGCGCGGGATCAGGTATTTGTCGAAGTTACCCTGCTGCGCCACGCCGTCTTCAAAGGTCACCTCGCTTTGCAGCGCGATGCCGATGCCCATCACGATGGCGCCTTCCAACTGGGAACGAATTCGCTCCGGGTTGGCCTGGGGGCCGCAATCGAAGGCGATGTCTGCCCGGTGAATGGTTAGCTCGCCCTGGTCATCGACTTCCACGTCAAACACGATCGCGGTGTAGGAGACAAAGCTGTGGTGAAACGCCAGGCCAAGCCCTCGGCCTTTACCCATGGACTTGCCCCAACCGGCTTCACTGGTCGCGCGCTCAACGACGTTGCGCATTCGGCCGATATCGATGGGGTAGAGGTCCGGGTCTTCGCCATAGTTCCAGCCATCGCCCACGGTCAGGTTGTGGATCTTCCGGTCCGGCCCGAGAAGGTCGAGTACGTAATCCCGATGGTCCTTGCCGGCCGCCACAGCCATTTCATGGGCAAAACTCTGGATCGCCCAGGCATGGGGCAGGTTGTAGACCGAGCGGAACCAGCCAATGCGCACATGGGCGGGTGCAGGCGGGTTTTCCAGCCTCAGGGCAGGCACCGAGAACGGCATGGTGTTAAAGCCCATGCCCAGTTCAAACTCACCCTTGTGCTTTGGGTCGGGCGCGAACAGCGAGCCGATACTCGGTGACAGGGTCCGGTGTAGCCAGCCTGTGGCCTGGCCATTGTCGTCCAGCCCGGCCTCCAGATAATCGACAGACACCGCATGGAAGTAGGCGTGGTGGATATCGTCTTCCCGCGACCACTGCAGCCTTACGGGCCGGCCTTTGAAGGCCTCGGCAATGCTGGCCGCTTCAATGGCGAAATCCGGCTTGGATTTCCGGCCGAAGCCGCCCCCAAGCAGGGTAACGTGAACGGTGACATTCTCTGCATCAAGGCCGAGCCGGCCGGCGACCGTATCGCGGGTTGCCTGTGGATTCTGGACTGGCGCCCAGACTTCGGCCTTGCCGTCCTTGATTCGGACGGTCGCCACCGGAGGCTCCATTGGGGCCTGGGCCATATGGGGCATGTAGTAGGTAGCGGAGACGCGCTTGGTGGCATTTTCCAGAGCTTTATCCAGATCGCCATGCTGGCGGACCACCGAACCGGGCTGCTGCGCTGCCTTTTCCAGAGATTCGCGATAGGCGGACGAAGTATAACTGGCGTTGTCTCCCGCAGCCTCCAGATCCCAGTCGATCTTCAGTACTTTGCGTCCTTCCATGGCGGCCCAGGTATTGGAGGCCACCACGGCAATCCCACCGAGGGGGCTGAAGCCCGCCGGCTGGCCGGTACCCTCAACCTTCATTACCTTCTCTACGCCGGGCACCTTAAGGGCTTCGGTATCATCGAAGCTGGTGACGGTTGCGCCATAAACGGGTGGGCGTGCAATCACGGCATAGAGCAGGTTCTCAAACGGCACATCTGCCCCATAAACCGCTTTACCGGTCACGATATCTTCGCCGTCGATCGCTTTCGGGTAAGCCGATTTCAGCTCTCCGTTGATCAGACCGGTTTCCTTGCCGACAAATCGAAGCTCTTCATCGCGCTTGAGTACCAGTGCATTGCGCCCGGGAACCTCGAGTTCCCTGGCTTTTGCGGCGAGTTCGCCAAAGCCGAGCTCTTTGCCGGAGGATCTGTGAACGACTTTATGTACACCGGCCTGAACTTCATTGGTCGAAACGCCCCACTCATTGGCGGCGGCTTGCTCCAGCATCTGCCTGGCGGCTGCTGCGGCGCGGCGCATCGGCTGGTACCAATGGCGCATACTGCGCGAACCGTCGGTGTTCTGGTTGCCGTATTTGCTGTGGTCACCCTCGGCCTGTTCGACTCTCACCTGGTCCCAGTCAGCGCCAAGCTCGTCGGCACCGACCATCACCAGACTGGTCCGGATACCCTGACCCATTTCAGACCGGTTGTTTACGATAGTAACAAGGCCATCCGCATCGATATGGATGAAGACAGTGGGGTCGTCGACCCAGCCGCCGGGCATGGCCCCGGCACCAAATTGAGCTTTTTCATCGCCACCCAGGGCCACATCCCATCGGGCTGCGAGCACCAGGGCAGAGCCGCCGGCCAGGCCCATCAGGAACCGTCGACGGCTCACGTTGGCAATCATCAAGTTGTCATCGGCGCTCATGCTTCACCCTCCTTGCCGGAAGCCCGTTCGATTGCAGCAAGGATTCGGTTGTAGGTGCCACAGCGACAAAGGTTGCCCGCCATGGCGTCAACAATCTCTGCAGTTTCGGGATTCGGTGTCTGTTTCAGCAAAGCGGTCGCGTTCATGATCTGGCCACCCTGGCAGTAACCACACTGGGCGACACCGAGGTCGAGCCAGGCCTGCTGAACCTTGCTGCCAACCGGGTCGTCAGCCATGGCTTCAATGGTGGTAATCTCGCCGGCGGCGGCAGAGACCGGGGTCACGCAGGAGCGGATTGCTGTTCCGTTGAGGTGTACCGTGCAGGCGCCGCACTGGGACATGCCGCATCCAAACTTGGTTCCTTTGAGGCCGACAACGTCGCGGATCACCCAGAGCAGGGGCATGTTATCGGGAACGTCGAGCTCATAGCGCTCGCCGTTAATCGTGAGGGTAGCCATATCGTCCTCTCATTTATGAGTTTTGCGTCTCCTTCACTGTAGCCTTACGAAGAAAGAAGGCAAAAAGAGCAAACTGAATGAAAGGTAATGAAATCGCTTGCGCGTACGCCTCCGGCCTGGGCTATAGTAGGCCCCGGAAACACGAGAAGAAGAGGATAAGGATGGACGCCGTTAATCCCACTCCCGAACAGCTGCAGAAAGTCCTGGCGGATACCCCGAAAGACCAGCCTGTCGTCATGTTGAATCTGCTGCGCTTCCGCGACCGGGCCAACTACAAGGAAGAGGCGCCGGAGCGGACCGGTCGGGAAGCCTACACGCTCTACATGGAAGAGGCCGCTGCCTGCGTAAGATCGGTGGGCGCAGAAGTCATCTGGTCGGGCCGCAGCGTTGGATCACTGATAGCACCCCCGGATGAATCCTGGGATCAGGTACTGCTGGTCCGCTACCCGTCAATCGACGCCTTCATGGCGATGATCGAAAGCCCGGAATACAAAGGCGTGGTCAAGCACCGCACCGCCGCATTGCAGGATTCCCGGCTGGTCGCCAATCTCGAAAACAGGGTGTAAACCTGGCTGGATCAGAGCCCGGCTTGCTGTATGGCCATGTAGCTGATGGTGCCCGCAGCAATGGAGAGCAGGGCGTTGCGGCGCCAAAGGTGAATGATAACTACCAAGGCGCCCGGCAACAGGGCATCAAAGCCCATCCATGCACCTGACCAGTCCGCCGAACGTTGCAGGAACACCGTTGCCAGCAGGGCCATCACCGCCGCAGGTAAATAGCGCCCCAGGTGTCGGACCAGCGGGTGTTCCGTATGCCGCTCGAAAAACAGGAAGGGAATCACCCGTGTGGCGAAGGTGGCGAGTGCCGCGACCGCTATGAAGGCTGCTAAATGGCCGGATTCACCCATGGTTACTCTCCCTGTGCAGTGCTTGCCTGCGATGCTTCCGGTACTCCACCAAAAGCACGGCGGTTACCAGCGCTATGGCCCCGATCAACTGGTGTGCCGGCGGCAGAAGCAGCATTGCAACACCCGCTGCGGCGGCCCCAAGCCAGATCGGGAAACCCTCGCCCAGCGCCTTGAACTGTTCCAGAGTAAGAACAATGAACAAAGCCACCAGCGCGAACTCGATGCCCGTGCTGTCAAAGGCGACGTTGTCGCCAAGCAGTGCACCGATTGCGCAGCCTGCCACCCAATAGCACTGATTGAACCCTGTAATACGGAAATCCACCTCCTGCTCATGAGCCCGGTCGGTTCCGCGCGGGCGACTGGTGAGCAGGGAATAGGTTTCATCCGTTAAACCGAAAATCAGGTACAGCTTGCGCCAGCCCGCCCCCTTGAACTGGCCAAGCAATGAAAGCCCGTAGAACAGATGACGGGCATTCAGAACAAACATCGCGATGAATACTTCCAGCAGGCCGGCGTTAACCGCCAGAAGACTCACAGCCAGTATCTGGCCGGCGCCGGCGTAAATCACCAGTCCCATGAGAGGTGCTGCCCACCAGGCGTAGTCGAGCTGGGTGGCAAACAGCACGCCAAAGGCCATGCCCAACGGTAAGTAGCCGAACAGAATGGGTAAGGTGAGTCGAAAGACGGACTGGTTCATTAGCATCCAAACGGTCTGAAAGCGGCGATCATAGAGAATTCGTCACACTTTTTGAAGTAAGTCGCAGAAGCCGCACAGGTTTTCAACAGCTTGTTACCTTCATTCCCTGTCCGTTTATCCGTAATATGGTGGCGTCACAGGAGGTAGTATGACTGACAGCCCTGAAAACCAGCCCGAGCAAGATCCCCGGCAGGAAAAGTTCATTGTTGATACCGAGTTGCTGACCGAAGACCAGCTCCAGGGCCTGGTGGAAGAATATTGCACCCGGTACCACGGCCTGAACGATACTGAAAACCCAATGGGCGAGCAGAGCAGGGTGATGTCTGCGGTGCGGCGGGGCGAGCTGGTGGTCTGGTTCGACCCGGTTGAGAATACCGCCGGTCTGGGTGTGCCGGGTTAGGCGTCAGGTCTGTCACGGTATTTATGTTTGCACCTACCCGGGGCCGGAACTAAACGTTACAATCGCGCTGTTTTCCCGAAAGCCGTGTGCGAGGTGAATTTTGATCAGGGTACTGGTTGTAGATGACCATGAGCTGGTGAGGTCCGGCATTACCCGGATGCTGGCTGACAACCCGGACATTGAAGTCATCGGGCAGGCGTCATCCGGCGAGGACGCTATCGATTTTGTTCGCCAACAGCGTCCGGATATTGTGCTCATGGATATCCGCATGCCGGGTATCGGGGGCCTCGAGGCAACCCGTCGTATCCTCCGAATTGATGATTCCATTCGTGTAATTGTGGTCACCGCCTGCGCAGACGATCCCTATCCGACACGCGTTATGCAAAGCGGCGCCACGGCTTACATCACCAAAGGCGCTGATATCAAGGAAATGGTCCGCGCCATCCGTATGGCACATACCGGTCAGCGCTATATCAGCCCGGAAATCGCCCAGAAGATGGCCCTGAAGCAACTGGGCGGCGGTGATCGGGATGAAGACGGTGAGCTGTCTCTGTTCGACCGGCTGTCCGAACGGGAAATGCAGATTGCCATGATGGTGGTGGATTGCCAGAAGGTGCAGGATATCTCCGACAAGCTGTGCCTGAGCCCCAAGACGGTGAACAGTTACCGCTACCGCATCTTTGAGAAACTGGAAATCTCCAGTGATGTTGAATTGGCCCTGATGGCAGTTCGGCTCGGGTTGCTTGATGCCGACAAGGTCTGACCCTGAGAGCACCCACATCGGGGAGTTTGACAGCAAGAGCTTCCTGAAACAGTTGACCGAGCGGCCCGGCGTCTACCGAATGTACGACGAGGGTGGCTCGGTTCTTTACGTGGGCAAGGCCCGCAACCTGAAAAAGCGGGTTGGCAGCTACTTCCGCAAGACCGGCTTGGCGCCCAAGACCGAAGCCCTGGTTGGCAAGATTGCCTCCATTGAAGTGACCATCACCGGCAGCGAAACCGAAGCACTGCTGCTCGAACAGAACCTGATCAAATCGTTACGGCCGCCCTACAACATCCTGCTCCGTGACGATAAGTCCTATCCCTATATCTATTTGTCTTCCCACAGCGATTACCCCTCGCTGACGTTCCGACGTGGGCGCACCAAGAAGGGTGGCGGCACCTGGTTCGGGCCGTTTCCAAGCTCGGGTGCGGTCAAGGAAAGTCTTAATGTTTTACAAAAGATTTTCCGCATAAGGAACTGTAGTGAAAGCTTTTTCAGGAATCGCACAAGGCCTTGCCTGCAATACCAGATCAACCGTTGCACGGCACCTTGTGTTGAATACATCACGCCCGAGGAGTATCAGCAGGACATCCGTCACGCGACAATGTTTCTGGAGGGCAAGAACCCTGCGATTCTCCACGATCTGATGAACGCCATGGAGGCGGCATCAAAGAATCTGGAATTTGAAAAAGCGGCAGCCTACCGGGACCAGATCAACCACCTGCGCCACGTGCAGGAGCAGCAATCAATCGAAGGCGAGGGCGGCGACGCGGATGTCATTGCCATTGCCCAGGATGCCGGGGTTGTATGTATTGTTGTGATCATCGTTCGGGGTGGCCGGGTGTTGGGGACCAAAGATTACTTCCCCCGTTACTCCATCGAACAGACCGAAGGCGAACTGCTCAGCGCCTTTCTTGGCCAGTACTATTTCGGGGGCAACACCCGCCGGGAGATTCCTCGGGATATCCTGGTGCCGGTTGAGGTGGAAGGCCAGGAATTGCTGGCCCAGGCCCTCAGCGAGTCCGCAAACCGGGAAACCCGTATTCGCGGCAATGTGCGGGGTGAACGCCGCCGGTGGCTGGAGCTGGCGATGACCAACGCCCGCCAGACCCTGCTCACGCACCTGGCGAGCAAGGAGACCGTGTACCGGCGCCTGCTGGCATTGAGGGACCTCCTGGAGCTGGCGGAAACCCCGCAAAGAATGGAGTGTTTCGACATCAGCCACAGCCACGGGGAAAATACCGTCGCATCCTGTGTGGTTTTCGATGAGAATGGCCCCCTGAAGAGCGATTACCGCCTGTACAATATCGAGGGTGTCACCGCCGGCGATGATTACGCCGCCATGCGACAGGTGCTTACCCGCCGCTACAAGCGGATGGTGGCCGGGGAGGGCAAGCGCCCGGATCTGGTCTTCATCGATGGTGGTAAAGGGCAGTTGAATATTGCCCGGGAAGTGTTTGATGAGCTTGAGATTTCCGATATCCCGCTGATTGGTGTCGCCAAGGGAGTGACCCGTCGTGCAGGCATGGAGCAGCTGATTGACGCCATGACTGGCGATGTGTTCCGGGTGCCTGCCGATTCACCGGCGCTGCACCTGATCCAGCACATCCGGGATGAATCCCACCGGTTTGCGATTACCGGGCACCGGGCCCGGCGGGACAAAAAACGCCGGCAGTCTACACTGGAAGGCATTGAAGGCGTGGGACCGAAGAAGCGTCGCGACCTGATCCGGTATTTTGGCGGCATTCAGGAACTCCGCAAGGCCGGGGTTGATGAGATGGCCAAGGTGCAGGGCATCAGCAAATCACTGGCCGAAACCATATACGCAGCATTGCACGACGAGTAAGGACAGCATGAATCTACCAAACATCCTCACCCTCTCCCGCATCATCATGATTCCGGTGTTTGTGGTGATTTTTTACCTTCCGGTGGGGTGGAGCTACCTCGTGAGCGCAGCGATTTTCGGATTGGCAGCGGCCACGGACTGGCTGGACGGTTACCTGGCAAGAAAGCTTGATCAGAGCACTCCGTTTGGCGCATTCCTGGACCCGGTTGCAGACAAGCTTATGGTGGCCGTTGCCCTGGCTGTGCTGATCGAGGAACACTCGGCGATCCTGCTGACCATTCCGGCCACGGTGATTATCGGTCGTGAAATCGTGATTTCCGCATTGCGGGAGTGGATGGCAGAAATCGGCAGCCGTGCAAGTGTGGCAGTCTCCTACATCGGGAAGATCAAGACTACGGCACAGATGGCAGCCATCGTGGGCTTGCTGGCCTTCCCCCCTGGCGTGCTCTGGGCCAATGTTGCACTGGCGCTGCTCTACATCGCCGCTATTCTTACGCTCTGGTCCATGGGTCTGTACCTCAAGGCTGCGTGGTCTGATCTGTTTCCCGAGAAGGCCTCAGCCGAGGCGGATAGTCACACGTCGTAGCCCAGTCAACCACCCTGGCGGCCAGCTGGCTGCCAGCGGTCCCGAACGCCTCAACAATCTGGTCAACCGATGTGCCCGCCGCGGGCTCAACAATCCGGACGGAACGTGTACACAGGTTGGCCCTCGAACGATTGTGAATCATCTGCAGGTGTAGCTCGATAACCACCTGGGGGCCGGTGTCCGGGGTTTCCGAATTAAACGCAGAGAGTTCGGTCACCAGCGTCAGCTCAGCCTGCGCGGGATTCGTATCGGTGATGACGTTTGTGAAGGCGCCACTCTGGCGAAGGCTGGCAACCAGGGTATCCCGGACCACCACAGGCGCTGTATCCCTCCATCGGATGGCCTCGTAGGACCGAAACTCCTGCGGTATGGGCTTTGCCAGAATGAGGGAGCCATTGAAGGGCTCTGAGGCGTAGGGAGTATCCACGCGAAGGGATGCCTGAACCGTTTGCTCGACCGCGGGAATTGGCTGTACCAACGCCAGGTCCATAACCCTGGGTGGCTCGGGGTTCGGAAACACCGTGCAGCCACTGGCTAAGGCAGCGCCCAGGAGGAGCGCAACGCTTTTGATTGACCTCAATGTCACTGTGCCATCTCCTTCATGGTTTCATTGCCGAATAGCGTGCCTGTGGGATCCTGTTCCAGCCGGTGAGTGAACTGGTTCAGGCTGCGCAGAGTTGCCCTCAGCTCCCGGAGCGCGGGTGCCAACTCGCCCATGCCCTGAAGGCCAGCATCCATTGCGCCCTGATTGTCACGGGTCAGCTCATCAATTCGCCCAATGGTCGTGGTGATTACCGTCAGGGCTCGGTCCATGGACTCCAGAACCCGCTGGCCATCGGTTCGCAGCAGTTCGTTGGCATTATCCGATACATTGGACACCTTGATGGCGGCTTCTTCTGCACGAATGGCGGCAGCGTCGAACTGTTCAAGCAGGGCGGTCAGCTGATCCCGGCGGTCGAGCAGGGCATCCGTGGCCTCGCGCGTGTTTCTCAGGATCGCAGAGGCGTTCTCGATATTGTCTCCGGACAGCAACTCCGTGGCGCTGGTAAGCAACTGGTCCGCCTTGGCCAGCAGTTGTTCGCTGTTGGCCAGCAGGTTGTTGAATGCCGAGGGCTCGGCAAAGATGACCGGTGGGTTGTCCCGGTCGCCCTTTAGCACGGGCTGGTCGGGGCTCCCACCGCTGAACTGGACGCTCATGCTGCCGGTAATATTGGCGAGCACCATGCCGGCCTTGGTGTTCTCGCGGATGGGAATCGACTGATCAACCCGCACCAGAACCCGCACATGAGCGGGATTGTTCGGATCGAGGTTCAGTTCCACGACATCGCCAATCTGGACGCCGTTATAAAGCACTGGATTACCCTCGGACAGACCGCCGACTGCCTGCTCGAACACGATCTCATAGTAGCCCCATTCCCGATCGGCAGAGGATTTCGCCAGCCACAGCGAGAAGATCAGAGCGGCGGCGAAGGCCAGGATGGTAAACAGGCCAATGATCAGGTGATGGGCCCTCGGCTCCATGGTTACTGCTCCTGCGTCCGTGTGTTCGAATGGTCCCTGAAGGCGTAGCTCGCCGCCCGGCCACGGGGGCCGTGAAAGTAATCCTGGATCCAACCGTCCTCCGTGGCGGCAACGGCCTCCAGCGTATCAGCTACCAGGACTTTTCGCTGTGACAGAACCGCAACCCGGTCACAGGTTGAGTACAGGGTGTCCAGATCATGGGTGACCAGGAACACGGTCAGCCCCAGGGCATCACGCAGCGTTACAATCAGTCGGTCGAATGCCGCGGCCCCGATGGGATCCAGGCCGGCAGTGGGTTCGTCCAGAAACAGGATTTCCGGATCAAGGGCCAGGGCTCGTGCCAGGCTCGCGCGTTTAACCATGCCGCCGGAGAGTTCGGACGGGTAGCGAAGCGCCGCATTGGGCGGTAATCCGGTCAGCGCCAGTTTCATGCGGGCCAGCTGTTCCGCTTCGGGCCGCTTCAGGCCGGCGTGTTCAATCAGGGGAACCGCTATATTCTCTTGCAGGTTCAATGAGGTGAACAGGGCGCCCCCCTGGAACAGTACACCGAACCGTTGCTCTATCCGTGAGCGTTCACGGGCCGAAAGCTGGATCAGATCTTCGCCAAACACGCGTATGTGGCCCGAGGTGGGTGTGTTCAGCCCAACAATGCTGCGCAAAAGCACGGTTTTGCCGGTTCCAGAGCCACCAACCACACCCAGAATCTCGCCTCTAAGCAGGTCCAGGTCGAGGTCCTCGTGGACAACATGATCGCCAAACTGGTTGCACAGGTCCCGTACCGCAATCACCGGTTTACTGCCGGCTTCACTACCTGGGGATTCGCTCATAGCCGCCATGATTACCAGCCCATTTCCATAAAGAATAGTGCAGCAATGGAATCCAGCAGAATCACCATGAAGATGGACTGAACCACGCTGGAGGTGGTGTGTTCACCCACGGATTGGGCGCTGCCGGCCACCTTGAACCCTTCCAGGCAGCCAATCACGGCAATCAGGAATGCAAAGATCGGCGCCTTGCCAATGCCTACAAGGAAATGCTGAAGGGCAATATCCCTCTGCACGATGCTCATGAACTGATAAGGGGTAATGTCCAGCACCAGTGCGCAGACCATGGCGCCGCCTACCATGCCCGAAATCATGCCGACAAAGGTCAGGATAGGCAGGCTCACCATCATGGCCATCACACGGGGCAGCACCAGCAGTTCGATCGGGTTAAGGCCGAGGGTGCGGATCGCATCAAGCTCCTCGTTCACTTTCATGGCGCCAATGTGGGCTGTAAAAGCACTGGCGGTTCGGCCTGCCAGCAGTATTGCGGCCAACAGCACCCCGAACTCCCGCAGGAAGGAGAAGGCCACCAGGTTTACGGTGTAAATGGTCGCGCCAAAATCTTCCAGCACGGTTGCTCCCAGGAACGCCACCACAGCACCCACCAGAAACGTCAGCAGTGCCACGATGGGCAGGGCATTCAGGCCGGTGTCGTGAACTGCGGCAACGAAGGGTGTCATACGCCAGCGCCAGGGCCTCGGAAGGTTCCAGGCCAGGGTTCCGAGCGTCTGGCCGATAAAGCCGACAAGAATCCACAGCAGTCGGAATATGCCTTCCACCTTCTGACCGGTGCCGATCACGAAGCTCCGGATAAGGGAAGGTGTGCCGTTGTCTGGCTCGGGCTGGTCTTTCATCGCCTCGCAAACGGCAACAATCAGGGCGGATTTTTCCCTTGGCAAGTCGTCGGCAGAGGTCACCGCTTCCAGCAGGCGCTGGGGGCCAATGAGTGAGGCCAGCTGGGATGCTCCGGCCGTGTCGATCCGATCCAGCCTCGAGAGATCTATTGATAGTGCGCTCGTATCCCTGGAAGACATGGATGAAGCCAGGGACGCCAGTGACCGGTAATGACTCAACAGCCAGTCATCAGTCACTCTAAGGGTGCCGGCCTCAATGGTCACGGATCCGGGTTTGGAGGACGGTGGTTGTGGATCGGTCTGCTCGGAAGAATCAGGACTGGGCACGTTCTGTCGAATCCATGAGTGATTTGGCCTGCCAATTACTAGCTTACCCACAATCTCCAATAAAACAAAAACTTGATAAAAAACTGTTGACGCCCGAACGGTAATCCGTAGAATACGCAGCCGTTGACGAGGCAATGCCCCGGAAACAAAGAGCGGGAATAGCTCAGTTGGTAGAGCACAACCTTGCCAAGGTTGGGGTCGCGAGTTCGAATCTCGTTTCCCGCTCCAATTTCAAGTCTCTCAATGCCCACCTGAGAGCACAAAGATCCGATCTCTTCGATCTTTTCCGGCGCGGTGGCAGAGTGGTTATGCAGCGGACTGCAACTCCGTGTACGCCGGTTCGATTCCGACCCGCGCCTCCATTATTTCCCCTAGTTTCAAAGTTCCAGACCCAAGGCCAGGACAGACCCTCGGTTCATTCCGTTATTCATCGTCTGGCGCCATCCCGTCTTCCTATGCTTCAATGATTGCAAAGCAGTCAAGCCAGCCAACAAGGCTCTACCTGGATCCCCGGCGCCTGGTCAAAAGCATGGATACGGACGAAAAAGTGGTCAAACGTCGGCGCTCCGCCCTTCGGGGCCGTCAACTGGAACCGGCTATATTGTCGGAGCTGCGTGAACTGATCGGTGACGAACGCGTCGATTCGTCATTGCGAGACCGCGATCGCCTTATCGAGCACCTGCATGTATTGCAGGACGCAGACGGTTATCTCTCCATGCCCCGCCTGCGGGCCCTTGCGGCTTTCATGAATCTGCCCATGGCCGCCATCTATGAAACCGCCACGTTCTACGCCCATTTCGATGTCATTCACGACGAACAAACGCCACCACCGGCAATAACCCTGCGGGTATGTGATTCGCTTTCCTGCCAGTTGGCCGGGGCGGAGGCGCTGCATCAGGCGCTGTCGGGCGGCGCTGATCCCGCCCGGGTGCGTGTGCGGCGTGCACCCTGCATGGGGCGCTGCGACACGGCGCCCGTGGTTGAAGTTGGCCATCATCACGTCTGCCATGCCAACGTCGAGAATGTGAGCGCGGCGGTAGAGCAGGGCCGGATTCACCCGGAAGACATCCAATGGCAAGGACTGGCGGATTACCGTTCAACCGGCGGTTATGGCCTGCTGGCTGATTGCCATGAAGGTCGGGTGAGCGTTGAATCGCTGGCCGAGGAACTGGAGCATGCAGGCTTGCGCGGCCTCGGTGGTGCTGGTTTCCCCACCTACCGCAAATGGCAGGCCGTTCGGGCGGAACCGGGGCCACGCTATGCAGTGATCAACGCCGACGAGGGCGAACCGGGCACCTTTAAAGACCGCTATTACCTGGAACGGGAACCCCACGTATTCCTGGAGGGCGCGCTGGTTAGCGCCTGGGCTGTTGAGGCGGAAGCTCTCTACATCTATTTACGAGACGAATACCCCGGCCTGCACCGGGTTCTGAAAAACGCCATTGCCGAACTGGAAACGGGCGGTATCGTCGAGCCAGGGTTTATCATCCTTCGCCGTGGCGCTGGTGCCTATATCTGTGGTGAGGAATCTGCCCTGATCGAATCCCTGGAAGGCAAACCCGGCAAGCCGCGCCATCGCCCGCCGTTCGTGGCCCAGAAGGGGCTGTTCAACCAGCCAACCCTGGTGAACAACGTCGAGACGGTGTATTGGATACCCCGCATCCATGCCCAGGGCGCGGAGTGGTTCGCCAGCCAGGGTCGGCATGATCGCAAGGGGCTTCGCAGTTTTTCGGTGTCCGGCCGGGTCGCGCGGCCTGGAGTGCATGTGGCGCCTGCGGGCATCACGCTCAATGAATTGATCGAGGAATACTGTGGCGGCATGGCGGAAGGGCATCGCCTGCTGGCCTATCTGCCCGGTGGAGCGTCCGGCGGCATTCTACCGGCCAGCAAAGCGGACATTCCGCTGGACTTCGACACCCTGCAGGAACACGGCTGTTTCATCGGCTCTGCGGCGGTGATTGTTCTGTCTGATCAGGACGATTTGCAGGCCGCGGCCGCCAACCTTTTGGGCTTCTTCGCCGATGAGTCCTGCGGGCAGTGCACCCCTTGCCGTGTGGGCACCGAGAAAATGCTCACCCTTCTGGAACGCAAAACCTGGGATGAGGAAACCCTTGAGCAACTGGCGAGTGTTATGGCCGATGCGTCCATCTGTGGGCTGGGCCAGGCCGCACCCAATCCGGTGTTGAGCCTGCTGCGGGATTTCCGCAGCGAACTGGCCAGCAGCAACCTGATAGCGAAAGGTTAGGGGAGGCAGCCATGAGCCATTCCAGAACAAGCTTTACCCTGACACTCGACGACGTTGAAGTTCAGGCCTTCCCCGGCGAAACCCTGTGGCAGGTGGCCAAGCGCGCCGGCGAGACCATCCCGCACCTGTGCTTCAAAGACGCCCCGGGTTACCGCGCCGATGGTAATTGCCGCGCATGCATGGTGGAAGTGGAAGGTGAACGGGTGCTGGCCGCAAGCTGCATTCGCGAGGCAGCGCCCGGCATGGTGGTGCGCAGCGCCGGCTCTTCCCGGGTTCAGGCGGCCCGCAAAGGCGTGCTCGAATTGCTGTTGGCGGATCAACCTGAGCGAGAGAATAGTCCCGACCGCTCAAGCCGCCTGTGGGACACGGCGGATCAGCTGGCCATTGATGCCGCTACCGTGCGCCAACGCATTCCGGCGCATTCGGATCGGGATGAGCCCACGGTTCATCATGTGGAACCACGCTCTGATTCGCTGCCCCACGTCCAGGGGCATGACGCTTCCCATTCCGCCATGAACGTCAACCTGGATGCCTGCATTACGTGCGGCCTGTGTGAGCGCGCTTGCCGGGAAGTGCAGGGCAATGATGTGATCGGCCTGGCGCACCGTGGCGCTGCGTCGAAGGTGGTGTTTGATTTTGATGACCCCATGGGTGACAGCACCTGTGTTGCCTGCGGCGAATGCGTGCAGGCCTGCCCGACCGGGGCGCTTATGCCGGCCACCCTGATCGATGCCCAGGGCCGGGGAGATTCCGCCACGGCCGATCGCAAAGTCGATTCCGTCTGCCCCTATTGCGGCGTGGGCTGCCAACTGACCTATCACGTGAAAGATGAGCAGCGAGGACGCATCCTGTTTGTGGAAGGCAAAGACGGCCCCTCAAACCAGGGCCGGCTGTGCGTGAAGGGCCGTTTTGGCTTCGACTATCCCACGCACCCGGCGCGGCTCACCCGACCGTTGATTCGTCGGGAGGGCATACCCAAGGGGCTGGACCCGGAGTTCGATCCGGCTAATCCGTTGACGCACTTCCGAGAAGCAAGCTGGGAAGAAGCCCTGGATCTGGCGGCCAACGGGTTGACCCAACTAAAAGCACAACACGGACAGGCCGCGCTTGCCGGCTTCGGAAGTGCCAAATGCTCCAACGAGGAAGCCTGGCTGTTCCAGAAGCTGGTGCGCACTGGCTTCGGCTCCAACCATGTGGACCATTGCACACGGCTTTGCCACGCAAGCTCCGTGGCCGCATTGATGGAATGCCTGGGCTCCGGCGCCGTGACGGCCTCTTTCATGCAGGCATTGCAGGCCGACGTGGTGATCCTCACCGGCTGTAACCCGGCGGTAAACCACCCGGTAGCCGCCACCTACTTCAAGCAGGCGGCACGCAACGGCACCAAACTGATCATCATTGATCCACGGGGCCAGGCGCTGGATGCCTATGCCTGGCGCAGCCTGCGATTCTCTCCAGGCGGCGACGTGTCACTGTTCAACGCAATGCTGAACGTGATCATCAGCGAAGGTCTGTTTGACCAGGCCTACATTGACGCTCACACCGAAGGTTTCGAGGCGCTGGCGGCCAGCGTCGAAGGCATGACCCCGGAAGTGATGAGCCCGGTCTGCGGCGTGGCGCCCGATGCCATTCGTGAAGTGGCCCGCGCCTACGCGAGCGCGGATAAGGCGATGATTTTCTGGGGCATGGGCATCTCCCAGCACGTGCACGGCACCGACAACGCCCGCTGCCTGATATCCCTGGCGCTCACCTGCGGCCACACCGGCCGGCATGGCACTGGTTTGCACCCATTGCGGGGGCAAAACAACGTGCAGGGCGCATCCGATGCCGGGCTGATCCCCATGGTATTGCCCGACTACCAGCCGGTAGGCGATCAACAGCTGCGGGCCGCCTTCGAAGAACTCTGGAACACAGAGCTGGACCCTGAGCCGGGGCTCACCGTGGTGGAGATCATGGATGCCATCAAGGCGGGCACCATCAAGGGCATGTACATTCTGGGCGAAAACCCCGCCATGTCCGATCCGGACCTGACCCACGCCCGGGCCGCGCTCGCTGGCCTTGAACACCTGGTGGTGCAGGACCTGTTTGTCACCGAGACCGCCCAGTTTGCCGATGTTATCCTGCCGGCCGCCGCCTGGTCGGAAAAATCTGGCACCGTTACCAACACCAACCGCCAGGTGCAAATGGGCCGTGCCGCACTGGCGCCGCCGGGGGAGGCAAAGCCCGACTGGTGGGTTATCCAGGAAATCGCCCGGCGTTTCGGGCTTCGTTGGAACTACGCCGGCCCCGAGCAGGTGTTTGAAGAAATGAAGCAGGGCATGCACTCACTGGATCATATTTCCTGGTCTCGCCTTGAGCGCGAAGGGTCCGTTACCTATCCATGCCCGGCCGACGATGCCCCGGGCAACGACGTTGTCTTCTCCGATGCCTTCCCGCGAGCGGGAGGCCGCGCCAGATTCTCACCAGCCAGCCCGCTACCGCCGGACGAGCCGGTGGATGAGGCCTATCCCGTCGTACTAACCACCGGGCGATTGCTTGAGCACTGGCACACCGGCGCCATGACCCGTCGCAGCCGCGTGCTGGATGAGCGGGAACCGGAAGCGGCGGCGTATCTCGCACCAGCAGAGCTGGAACGCATGGGCGTAGCACCGGGCAATGACATTCAAATTGCCACCCGGCGCGGCACCATCACGCTGACGGCACGGGCCGACCAGACCATGCCCGAAGGTATGGTGTTCGTGCCCTTCGCCTTTGTGGAAGCGGCAGCGAACGTGCTCACCAACCCGGCGCTGGACCCGTTCGGCAAAATCCCGGAATTCAAGTACGCCGCGTGTCGACTGAGCCCGGCCTAGGCTTCGAAGCCAACTGGCCCTGCCCGGGCTCTGTTCGAATTCTGTCCAACTTCTGCCCGAACGACAGTCATGGTCGTACGGCGTCTGTAAACTGTGCGCAGTTGGTCTAGAATAACGCCAAAATTTCCAGATCTTTCAGGTAGATAAAATGCCAAAGTTTTTGCATACGGCAGACTGGCAGATGGGCCGCGCATTTACCCGTTTCGAAACGGAGGACGGTGCCGCCCTGGTCGAGGCCCGGTTCGAGGCCATTGAAACGCTTGCACGACTGGCCAACGAACACGAGTGCGATGCGGTCCTCGTGGCCGGTGATGTTTTTGATGCCCAGACCGTCTCCGACCGAACCATTCGCCGGGTGTTCAACGCCACAAAGGATTTTACTGGCCCCTGGGTCATGCTCCCCGGAAACCACGACGCTGCACTGGCAGAAAGCGTGTGGACCCGGGCCCAACGCCTAGGGGCGGTGCCGGAGAATGTGCATCTCGCGCTTCAGCCCGGCGTGATTGATCTGGCCCCCCAGAAACTCAGCATCCTGTGCGCACCGCTGACCCAGCGCCACACGTATGGTGATCTGACCGAGCCATTCAGTGGCTATGAAACGCCTGAAGGTTTCATAAGAATCGGCCTGGCCCATGGCAGTGTCCAGGGCCTGTTGCCGGACGAGATTGATTCCACCAACCCCATCGCGCCGAACCGTGCCGAAGCCAGCAGGCTCGACTACCTCGCCCTGGGCGACTGGCACGGTACCAAACAGATTAATGAGCGCACCTGGTACAGCGGCACGCCGGAACCCGAGCGGTTCAGAAACAACGAAGCGGGCAATGCCCTGATTGTTGAGGTTGCCGAACCCGGCGCCACACCTGCGGTAACCCGGGTTCCAACAGGGCGGTACCAATGGCACCAGTTTCGGGAAACCCTGGCTGTACACTCCGATCTTGAACAGTTGCTGGAACGTTTGAATACCTTGCCCGAATCCGCCGTAGTCGACCTTCGACTTGAAGGCTCGGTGACCCTGGCCGGCGAGGAAACACTGTTGAAGGCGTTGTCAGTTGCTGAAGCGCGATTCCGCAGCCTTCGCTGCGAGCGAAGTGGGCTTCAGCTTGCCCCGACCGACGAAGACATCTCGGCTCTGAAGGCCGATGGCTACGTGGGCGAAGTGGTTGAGAGTCTGCGCGATCGGCAAGAAGACGCGCAGGATGATACCGCCCGGGATGCGCTGGCTATCCTGGCGGGGTTACTGCGGGAACGTGAACAGGAGGCGGGGCAATGAAGCTGCAGCGAATGCGCATTGAACAGCTGCGCCAGTTCCGCAAGCCGTTTGAGCTGAACAATTTGCAACCGGGCCTCAACCTGATTCACGGCCCCAATGAGTCCGGCAAAAGCACCCTGGTGCGGGCCATCCGTGCCGCGTTTTTTGAGCGTTATCGGTCCACAGCCGTGGACGACCTGCGCCCCTGGGGCGACTCCGCCGCGGCGCCCACCATCGAGCTGGATTTCGAGCACGAGGGCCGTGCCTGGCGCCTGACCAAGAGCTTTCTCCAGCGCAAGCGGTGCGACCTGGTTGTTGGCACCGAGACCTACAGTGAAGACGATGCGGAAGAAAAACTGGCCGAACTGTTGGGCTACCAGTACCCGAAACGGGGCGCCAGCAAAGCCGAACACTGGGGCATACCGGGATTGCTGTGGGTGGAGCAGGGCACCGGGCAGGACATTGAGCAGGCCATAGAACATGCCGGAGATCATCTGAAGTCCGCGCTGAATTCCATGGTCGGTGAGGTGGCCAGTTCCGGCGGCGACGACCTGATCGAAACGGTTCGCAGCCAGCGGGACACCCTGCTGACCGGGACCGGCAAGCCCCGAGGCGATTACCTGAAACTGGAAAAAGACCGCGCCCAATACGTAGCTGAAATTGAAGAACTGAAGGAGCGGGTACACAAATACCAGGAGCAGGTCGACCGGCTTGGCAAACTGACCCGGGACTATGATCAGGCGGAAGCCGAACGGCCCTGGGAAGACGCTCAACGCCATCTGGAGGAAGCCCGGGCGCGCTATCAAAAGGTTGAGCGCCTGGAGCAGGAGCAAAACCAGGAGAAGGCCACGTTTGCCCAGCAGCAGCAAAACCACCGTCTGCTGCAGCAGAACAAAGAGCATCTGGAAGGGCTCAGTCGCCAGCTGGAGAGCCGAAAGGCGGAGCTGGATCGCGCTGAGCACGACCTCTCCGTGGCCCAAGCACAAACGCCGGCCGTCACAGGCCGTTTAGCCGAAGCGAGAACGGCCTTCGAGAAAGCGGAAAAGCGACGGAAACTGGCGGGCCTGCTGCAAACCCGGGAGCGGCTGGAACAGGACCTGAGGCGGCTTGAACAGCAACAACAAGTGATCAGCCAGAACCTCGCCATGGCCAGGGAATACCAACAGCAGTTGGAGCAAGCGAGGCAGCAGGCCAGGGAAAACCGGATCGATCCAGAGTTGGTGAAAAAACTGCGAGCGACCGGCAGCCAGCTCAACGAAGAGACCATTCGTTCACAGACCATCGCCACCCGATTGAGCTGGCAGCTGGACGCTGACGCATCACTAACGCTGAACAACGAGCCGCTTGTCGGGCAAGGCGAACAACAGCTTCTGGAAGAATCGACACTGGTTATTCCTGGCGTGGGTACCCTGGGCATAACACCCGGCGGGAAAGAACTGGCCAGCACGCGCCGGAAGCTCAAAGCGCTGGAGGAGAACCTGGCGGAACAGCTGAAGACCCTTGGCGTGGAATCGGTAACACAGGCTGAGGATCGTCTTTCTGCGTTCGAAACTGCCGAAAGAGCCCTAAAGCACGCTGAAGATCTGTTCAAAACCGTGGCCCCGGCGGGCATGGAGCAACTTGTCTTTGAACAAAGCGAGGCCGAAAGCGAACTGGAAAAAGCCAGGAAACAACTGGAATCCACGCCGAAGCCGGATTCGAACGAACCAGTTCCCACCCTGGAGGAGGCCGAGGCCGCTTTTAACCAGGCCAGCGCCGCCCTGGATAAAGCGGAATCCGATGAGCGAGCGCATCAGTCCAGGCTGTCGGCCCTGAAGCAGGCCCGGGACAATGCCAAAACGGAATGGCAGCGGCTGGCGGATGAAGAAAAGAGCCCGGAACGCCAGCAGCAACTTCGCCAGATAATCACCGACCTGGCAAACCTGGAAAAGCAGCAGGCCGAACTGGAAGCCAGCCTTGAGCGTCGCGAACGGGAAATCCGCGATGCCCGCCCCGACTTTCTCCGGCAGGACATCGAGCGCTACCAGAACGCCGTCAACCAGCTGCGCCAGACCCAGGAGAACCGTGGACGAGAACTGCGCGATATCAAAGTCAGACTGGAAGCCTGGGGCGCGGAAGGGCTGGAAGAGCAGCTCAACGAGAAAGAGGCGGAGCTCGACCAGTGCAATCGGCGCTACGAGGAATTGCACCGCCGTGCCCTGGCGCTGGACCTACTGCTTAATTTGCTCACCGAAAAACGCCAGGCCCTGACACGCCGCCTGCAGGCGCCCCTGCAAAAGCACCTCAATCACTATCTCTCTGTGCTTTTCCCGGAAGCCTTGCTGGAAGTGGATGAACAGCTACGGCCCGGCATCTTCAGCCGCGGCACTGAGCTTGGTCTGATTACCGAACTGAGCTTTGGCGCCCGCGAACAGATGGGCCTGATCAGCCGTCTGGCCTATGCCGATCTGCTGAGGGAGGCAGGAAGGCCAACGCTGGTTATCCTGGACGACACTCTTGTGCACAGTGACAGCGACCGACTGGAAGACATGAAGCGCATCCTTTTTGATGCGGCCAGCCGGCATCAGGTATTGCTGTTTACCTGTCATCCGGAGAAGTGGCAGGACTTGGGGGTGCCGCCGGTGGATATTGAGGCTTCGAAGGAGCTGAGCGCCTAGCTGGTATGTTCATAATGGATTATGTGGACCGGTGCACTTGAGTTTGGTTAATGTGCAAATAGATCGAAAGCAAATGGTTTTCTTACGAGAAAGGGGAGTTTAACCAAAATGGATTCGCTGGAAGAGTTGCGCCTGAAACTGAAGCAATTTGCTGAAGAACGCGATTGGCGCCAGTTCCACTCACCGAAAAACCTGACCATGGCCCTCTGTGGTGAGGCGGGTGAGTTGTCAGAACAATTCCAGTGGCTTAGCGAAGACGACTCGAAAAACCTCAGTGAAAAACGTTTGGCAGCAGTTAAAGACGAGATTGCGGACATCCAGCTGTACCTTGTTCTACTGGCAGATTCTTTGGGCGTCGATATTGCTAAAGAATCCGCCCGAAAAATAGAGGCAAATGCCGTCAAATATCCTGTTGCTAAAGCTAAAGGCAGGTCTAGTAAATATAACGAGTTGTAGGGGTTATTCGTGATCGTCTATTCGGCTTCCAAGGCGGAATTTGTTGAACATGTGAAGTTCAATCAGATCGAGAAGGTTATTGAGGAAGAGGTCTGGAGAAAGCTCAAGCGAAGAACCCCAAAATCCGAAATTGAGTCATGGAAGAACTCGCTTCAGTACATGTTTAACGCGTTGCTGGATCAAGGTATACCGCCGTCAGCCGGTGTTGCAATTGAGTATACGATTCCACTCACCAGTCGCCGAGTTGATTTTATCCTTACGGGGAAAGATTCTTCGCGCAATGACACCGCAATCATCGTCGAACTGAAGCAGTGGTCCGAAGCAGAGGTTACCGATAAAGACGCAATTGTCCGAACGTTTCTGAACGGGTCTATCCGAGAAGTTAACCATCCGTCCTACCAAGCGTGGTCGTATTCAGCCCTGATTGAGGATTACAACGAAACAGTCCGAGAGGAGCGCATCAGCCTTCAACCCTGCGCCTATCTCCACAATATGGATAGTGGCGAGGCTATTAACGACGCCCGCTATGCTGAGCACACTGAAAGAGCGCCGGTTTATATTTCGAGCGATGCGAAAAAGCTGTCGGAGTTCCTCAGGCGCAATATCCGGTATGGCGACAGCGATAACATCCTGTACCGGATCGAACATGGTGTAATTAAACCGTCGAAAGGACTTGCTGATTGCCTTGCCTCGATGCTTCGTGGCAACAGGGAATTCATTTTGCTTGATGAGCAAAAACTGGTTTACGAGACTGCGTTGGATCTTGCCGAAAAAGGCCGCGAAAAACCGAAACAGACCTTTATTGTGAAGGGTGGACCGGGCACCGGGAAATCGGTTGTTGCAATTAACCTTATCGTTGAAGCAACCAATAGAGAGATGCTGACCCAGTTTGTTAGCAAGAATGCAGCACCCCGGGAAGTCTTCAAAGCTCGTCTGACAGGCACAATGCGCAAAACCAACATCGACAACCTTTTTCGCGGTTCTGGTGGTTATACAGATACCGAGAACAACTATTTCGATATGTTGGTGGTTGATGAAGCCCACAGATTAAATGAAAAATCTGGCCTATACGGCAATCTGGGCGAGAACCAGATAAAGGAACTCATAACTAGCGCCAAAACCACCGTTTTCTTCATTGATGAAGACCAGCGCGTCACTCTTGCGGATATCGGTACGGTCGAAGAAATCCGTCACTTTGCCGGGCAATTGGGGGCAGAAGTCACTGTCTTGGAGTTAAGTTCACAGTTCCGCTGCAATGGCTCTGATGGTTATCTGGCCTGGGTTGATCATGTCCTTCGAATCCGGGAAACGGCAAATACTTCGCTGGAAGGCATTGACTACGATTTTCGGGTCTTTGACGATCCGAACGAGCTGCGAAGTGTCATTGAACGGAAAAATCGCCGGGCCAATAAGGCGCGGTTGGTGGCTGGATACTGCTGGGACTGGAATAGCAAAAAGGATCCAGAGAGGTTTGATATTGAACTACCTGAGCATGATTTCAGAGCAAGATGGAATCTGGACAAACACGGGTCAAAATGGTTAATCGCCGAGGATTCGATAAGTGAGATTGGTTGTATCCACACATGCCAGGGGTTAGAGCTTGATTACGTAGGCGTGATTATCGGGGAGGATTTTGTAATCCGTGACGGCATTGCGGTCACGAACGCCGCCGCTCGCTCAAGATCCGACCGATCTGTACGTGGTTACAAAAAGAGGCTCAAAGAGGATCGGGAGAGTGCCCTCGCGGATGCCGACATGATCATCAAGAACACATACCGTACGTTGATGACGCGGGGTATGAAAGGGTGCTTCATCTACTCTGCGGATGCAGAAACTAGGGAACACTTCCGTAGCTTTGCGGAAACCCAGCTCATGGAGCAGACCGATAGCGTCACAACGCAGCGCCTGCCCTATGAAGTAGTTGATTTTGAATCAGCGATCCCATACGACGGATTTGTTCCCGTGTTCGACCTGCAGGCGGCAGCCGGCGAATTCAGCGGCTTCCAGTCATCGGCTGATGAATTTCAATGGGTAAAGCTGCCCGAGCACTTTGCAACCAGACCCGGCCAATTTGTCGCTCAGGTTGTTGGTGAGTCCATGAATAAACGTATACCGAATGGCGCATGGTGTCTCTTCAATGAAAACCCAGGGGGGACTCGAAATGGCAAGATAGTGTTGGTGCAACATCGGGCCATTGAAGATCCTGACAACGGGAGTTGCCTCACCGTTAAACTTTATCGCAGCGAAAAAACGATGTCCGGCGATGAACTCGTTAACGAAAGAGTGATATTGAAGCCTGTTACCAGCGCTCATGGATATCGAGATATTGTTATTGAAGACGATGATCTTCACGACTTGAGGGTCGTTGGAGAGTTTGTTGCGGTATTGGCCTGAGATCAGAGATTCAAAAAAAATACTCCTGCATCTTGAAGGGAAGTTCTTGAGTAGATCTCCCAAGTTTGTTGGCGACGACCTGTCCGCCTGGTAGCCTGGTCTAGATCGACTTCAGGCTAATTAGTCGCAAGGGAACTATTTAATGCAGGATACGCTGAGTTATTACGACGGCAATGCCGATGACTTTGTGGAGTCTACATTTGAGGTCAGTATGGAAGACCTTTATCGAGAGTTCTTGCCACAAGTTCCTGAAGGTGGACACATTCTCGATGCCGGCTGTGGTTCGGGTCGAGATGCTTTGTTTTTCAAAAAGCATGGCTACCGCGTTTCTGCTTTCGATGGCTCAAAAGCCATTACCACTCTTGCCCGCCAAAAGACTGGATTGCCAATTCAGCACAGGTCCTTTTCAGACGTTCAAGAAACCATTACGTATGACGGCATTTGGGCCTGTGCCAGCCTTTTGCATTTGCCTCTCGTTGAAGTGCCCAGAGCTATTGAACGATTATGGAATGCCCTGAAACCGGGTGGCGTTTTCTACATGAGTTTCAAGATCGGCCAGGGGGAACGTGACCACAATGGCCGACACTTTACAGATGCTGACGAGTCGATTGCCGAGCAATGGATTCAGGGCCTGACGGACTTTGAAGCTTGCCAGATGTGGCGCACTGATGATCAGCGTCCTGATAGGGACGAGCAGTGGTTGAACATCCTTCTGACCAAGGCGCCGGCTTCCCACAAAAAGCTGACAACTGGCGGGAAAGAGCATCATTTTCTACCAAAGCTTTGCCAAGCAATTAAAGCTGCCGATCAAGTGGATATGGCGGTAGCTTTTGTTAAAACCACCGGTTTAAACCTCTTGTTCGCGGATTTGGTGACCGCGCTGCAACGAACTCCTTATCCGACTCGCATCCGCATTCTCACCAGTGATTATTTGGACATTACCGACACAGAGGCCCTTCGAAAGCTTGTCCTATTGCATGATCATGGCGCTCAGGTGCGCGTCTTTCAGAGCAAAGGGAGTAGCTTTCATTTGAAGGCTTATCTATTCGCTGGCCATGTTGAAAATCAACAAATGTGGGGCAGAGCGTTTATCGGCTCTAGCAATATCAGCCGACAGGCGCTTCAGGACGGTGTGGAATGGAATTATCAGGTGGATTTCCCGCCCGACTCTGGGTACCTTGAGGCCGCCAGCAGGTTCGAGGAACTGTTTCAGCACCCAAATGTTGTGCCTCTTACTGACAACTGGATCGATGACTACGAGAAACGGAGGAAGCCACCAGAACAGTCACTGGAGCCGGGCAGTGATGAGAAACAGGACGTTCCGACACCTAATGATGTGCAACATGAAGCACTAGAGGCACTCGATCTAACTCGCGTGGAGGGTTATAGACGAGGCTTGGTCGTTTTAGCGACGGGTCTGGGCAAAACCTGGCTATCTGCCTTTGACGCCGTTCAAATGGGTGCCAGGAGGATCCTTTTTGTCGCCCATCGCGAGGAGATTCTTTATCAGGCGGCTGAAACCTATTTGCGGATCAAGCCGAATAGCCGCGTTGGCTTTTACATGGGTAAGCAGCGCGATCGGACGGTGGATATCCTTTGTGCTTCGGTACAGACACTCGGCAAAGAAACCCATCTCGAACGATTCGATCCACGCCATTTCGATTACATCGTTGTCGATGAATTCCATCATGCCGCCGCGCCTGTTTATCATCGGCTTCTGAATTATTTCGCACCCCAGTTTCTGCTGGGATTAACGGCGACGCCAGATCGAACGGACCGCTCCGATATCTTGTCGTTATGCGATGACAATCTGGTATTCGAGTATCCGTTGTTCGAGGGTGTAAAGGGTCAATTCCTGGTGCCGTTTCACTACTACGGCATCTACGACGAGACTGTCGATTACACCGAGATCCCCTGGCGTAATGGAAAGTTCGATCCAAATCTGCTCGCAAATAAACTGGCTACATACGGACGTGCCAAACACGTGCACAGGGAATGGGGTGAAAAGAAGCAAAGCCGGACTTTGGCGTTTTGTGTTTCGCGGGTCCATGCCGATTTCATGGCAGAACAATTCTCTAAAAAGGGCGTAAGGTCTGCAGCCGTCCACGGTGAATCAGAGATGTCCCGTGGCGAGGCCTTGGAGCAGTTGGAGAACGGTCAACTCGATGTGATTTTTTCTGTTGACCTGTTCAACGAGGGTGTCGATCTGCCCGCCATCGATACGGTCCTGCTCTTACGCCCAACGGAATCCAAGATCCTTTTCCTCCAGCAGATCGGCCGGGGCCTGCGAAAAAGCGTGTCCACTGGAAAAGACAGGCTTGTGATTCTGGATTTTGTGGGTAACCACCAGAGTTTTCTGCATAAACCTCAGGCGCTGATTGGTCAGGCGATGAATCACCGTCAGTTGGCTGAGTTTGCGAGGAAAGCTGAAAAGAACCAACTGGATCTGCCAGACGGATGTTTTATCAATTACGATCTGCAGATAATCGATTTCCTGAAAGGTCTTGATCACCAGGGCGCTGAGAAAGACTACCAAGTATTGAAAGATACATTGGGCCGTCGCCCAACACTTACAGAGTACTACCATTTCGGTGCCAGTATCGCTAAAACTCGCAAACTGCACGGAAGCTGGTTTGGATTGGTTCGGGATATGGAGGATCTCACCGAGATTGAGACAGAACTCTTGTCCAGGCACGAAAGCTTTTTGCTGGAAGTGGAAACGACGGCAATGAGCAAATCATTCAAAATGATATTGCTAGACGCGTTCCAGCAGTTAGGCGGATGGCGTAGTCCGCCAAAGCTCTCGGAACTAGCGCAAACATCCTGGGAAACATTGAAACGCCGTCCCAGGCTTTATCAAGAAATTGCTGCCTCAGTGAGGGACGTGGATGGCTCCTCGACTCAATGGCAACAATACTGGAAGAAAAATCCGGTCGATCATTGGACCAATAAGTCCCCAGCTATTTTTGAGATCGAGAGCGATCAGTTTAAGCCTTTAATAGATTTGGAAGGTGAACAGATACCGGCTTTCGAGGAGATGGTGCAGGAGTTAATTGATTATCGCCTGGCTTCCTATGAAGCGCGGCAGTCTTCCAAACAGGAGCAGCAATCTGTTGAGAATGTTGTCCCGATCACTCCTTCTAGAACGGAACTGCCTTACTTCCCATCCCTAAAGATCGCTTGTGGCCATTTCAGGAACAGTAACGCCGAAGAACCGGAGTACAGGTCCATCGGGTTGGGGCACGGGCGAATAGAGCCAAATCGTCATTTTATTGCTCGAGCATTGGGTAACTCCATGAACGGTGGGAAGCAGCCGATTCACGATGGGGATTATCTGCTGCTTGAACAGATCAATCCCAATCAAGCTGGATCGATCACGGGTAAAACGCTGGCAATTGAGCGGCTGGATGATACAGGCGACACGCAATACCTTCTTCGTACCGTTCGTAAATCCCCCGTTGGGGAGTATCGGCTCGAAGCCGCTAACCCAGAGTATGAAGATATTATTGTCACTCCCGAACTGATTGAACAGTTTCGAACATTCGCACGCTTTTGCGAGGTTATAGATCCATTGGAAATGGCCCTTGGCCAGGAAATCCCGAGAGAAGAGATTCCGAAGTTATTCGGAGCGACGTTTAATCCCGGCAATTGGCAGAGCGGGCACGTCTTTCTGAAAGACGCCAATGCTCATGTTTTGCTTGTGACGTTAAACAAACAGGGTAAAGGCGTTCAGCACCGCTATGTTGATCATTGGATTGATGAGCAAACATTTCATTGGCAGAGCCAGAACTCAACGACACCTCAGAGCAAGCGTGGTCGGGAACTGATCGAACACAAAAAGCTTGGACTCTCCGTACACCTGTTTGTTCGTGAGAACAAGCTACGTAATGGCAAAGCGGCGCCATTTACTTATTTTGGACCCGTCGAGTATCAGAGCCATGAAGGAAGCAACCCAATGAGCGTGATTTTCAGATTAAATTCGACGGATTAAGACTGTCATGACCCAATCGCCTCTTTCCAAACCCCTAAAACTCCCCTGCGGAGCAGTCCTGCCCAACCGCATAGCCAAGGCCGCCATGACCGAAGGGCTGGCAGACGATCAACTCCACGCCACCCACCGCCATGAAACCCTCTACCGTCGCTGGTCCGAAGGCGGAGCAGGGCTGTTAATCACCGGCAACGTGATGATCGACCACCGGGTGCTGGAGCGGCCGGGTAACGTGGCGATTGATCCGGCACCGGCTGAAGGAGAGCCCGAGGGAATGGCGCAGTTGCGTGCCTGGGCTGATGCGGGCACCCGTAACGGCAACCATTTGTGGATGCAGATTTCCCACGCCGGTCGCCAGTCGCCCCGTTACGTTACCTCGCACCCGATGGGGCCGTCAGAAGTCCAGTTATCGTTGATGGGCAACTATGCCCGCCCACGGGCGCTCACGGAGCCGGAGATCCTCGATTTTATCCAGCGCTTTGCCAATGTCGCGCGGATCGCCAAACAGGCGGGCTTCACCGGTGTTCAGGTGCACGGGGCTCATGGGTATCTGTTGTCGTCTTTTCTGTCGCCGGTCACCAATCAGCGCACCGATCGCTGGGGTGGACCGTTGGAGAATCGCGCCCGTTTTCTGCTTGAGGTGGTGCGGGCGACTCGCGCTGCTGTCGGGCCGGAGTTTCCGGTGGCGGTAAAGCTGAATTCCGACGATTTCCGCAAGGGCGGTTTTAGTCTTGATGAGTCTGTGAAAGTGGTGCGCTGGCTCAATGAGGAGGGGATTGATCTGCTGGAGGTGTCCGGCGGCACCTACGAACAGCCACGGCTGCTTGGGTACAGCGGTAATGCCGACACGGCGAGCGAGGGGCCGGCCCTGCGGGAAAGCACTCGCAAGCGGGAGGCGTATTTCCTGGATTACGCCCAGACGATTCGTGAGGTGTGCGAATGCCCGTTGATGGTCACCGGTGGATTTCGGTCGCGGGCGTTCATGGAAGAGGTGATAGCCAATGGCGAGACCGATGTCATTGGCCTGGGCCGACCGCTCTGTACGGACCCGGCTACGCCCAGGGATCTGCTTGAAGGGCGCATCGAGAAGACGGTCTGCTATGAGGATGACATCAAACTCGCCCAGAGCGGGCTCTTCTCACCGGCCAGTCCTTTAATGCCGTTCAAGGTGATTAACGTTCTAGGCGGCCAGGCGTGGTACTACCAGCAGATTTTTCGGCTGGCGGATGACGAACAGGCCGATCCGGACCTGGGTATCCTCAAGGCCATCGGGGCTTACGTGAAGGATGAGCTGACCCGGGCCCGGAGGATCAAGAAGACCCACTCTACCTCAAGATAATTCTCTGGATCGAGCGGGGAATAAACCGGGTAATGAATTCGCCGGCATAGGTCTGAGGTGTCACCAGGTATCGAGGTTTGGGTCTTGTAGCCTCGGCAGCTGTGACTATCTTTTTGGCGACATCCGATGCACTGGCTGTAAACGGCTTGAAGCTGGCACCTGGCGCAAGCGCTGCTTTCATGGCTTCATACTTTTCCCGGTGTACCTCGCTTGCTTGCCCAAGCACCGGCTGCAAAGCGGCCAGGGCATGTTCTCTGAACCGGGTTTTCACGGGGCCCGGGAGCACCAGCGAGACACTCTCCAGGCTTTTGCTGCGCTGTTCATCAAACCAGAAGCTCTCGTGGGCCGTGTTCATTGCGGATTTGGCGGCACAGTAGGCGCCTTTCATTTTCTGGGGCGTCAGTGAGAGAACGGAGCTTACGGCAATGACCCTCAGGGGTGTTCCGTGTTGCTCGCAGAGCCGTAGGCAGACGGCGGCCAGTTTGATGGGGCCGAATACGTGGGTGCTGAATTGCTTTTGCCACATGGATTCGGACAGGTCGCTCAACGCGCCGAACTGCCCGTAGCCGGAGTTGTTAACCAGAATAACTTTCTCCGCCTCCGCAATTTCAGCCTCCAGCGCATCGGCCAGGCCTTCAATCTGCTCGAAGGATTCAAGATCCAGCGCCAGTTCCCGATCTGCGGACTCCACGCCGGTTGGTTGTCTTGAGAGGGCGACAACCCGGTAGCCTTTTTGGGCGAACAGGGTGCAGGCCTCATGGCCAATGCCTGCGCTGGCGCCGGTTATCAGGGCGAGTTTGGTCATTGTAAACTCCGCATGGTCGTCTTGTGCCGGGAATCCTGATTCTTTTGAGCATCGTAATGCTCTCATACCCGGCGGTTAAGGCATACGCTGAACAAAAGGAAACTGATGGTGTTTCAAAGCAAACGAAAGCAGGAACTACAGGCCGCTCTGGAAAAGCTGGAGGCTGCCGAGAACCGGGTGTCCGAACTGGAGGCCGATTGGCAGGCGATTCAGCGGTCGGTAGCGCTTGCGGTAATGAGCGGCGATGGACTGTTTGAGTCGGTCAGCGATGTCTTTCTGGAGTTGCTTGGCTACCAGGAGCAACAGCTGATTGGAAAGCATCATCGGGTACTCTGCAAGCCTGAGGATGCTCGTGGTGAAGCGTACATCCGGTTCTGGCGTGAGCTGGTTACAGGCCAGGTGCAACAGGGCCGATTCCTGAATCTCGGTGCAGATGGGCAGCCGGTCTGGCTGGAAGCCAGCTATTTACCGGTTCTGTCCGATAAGGGCATCGTAAAACGCATCATCATGATCGCCAGCGGCATCACTGAAGCCTTGCCAGCTTAGCTACGGAATAGCCGCCAAGTCAGCTTTCACAGACGAAAATCCGTCGTCTTTGTCCAGTCGTACAGTGCCGTGAAAGAGGCCAATACCGTCATCGTGACAGACAACCTCGCCATCAGACTGCTTGCCAATGACCTGGTCACCGAGTGGCTGCCAATGGAAGTCAGGGTTCTGGCAGTTTTCTTCGTATTATTGCGAATCTGCTATTGAGCTTTAAAGTAGAGCTTAACAAAGCTTCCGGGAAAGGCATTGATGGACGATTTCGTAGTTGAGGCCACTAGTCGTAAAGCAGGGGCTGATAGTCAATTTTCAAGGATGGAGAAGTAGCATGAGTGAAGGAAGCGATACCCCGATCGTTATCTATGAGAGTGCCGATCGGGCAGTAGAAGTTCGCCTGGATGCTGATCAAGAAACTGTCTGGCTTAGCCTGCAGCAGCTTGCAGATGTTTTTAGTCGCGATAAATCAGTAATTTCTCGGCATTTGAAGAACATATTCCGCGACGCGGAGCTGGACCGGGAGGCAGTTGTTGCAAAAAATGCAACAACTGCCGCGGATGGCAAAACCTATCAGGTTGAGTATTTTAATCTGGATGCGATTATTTCTGTGGGCTATCGCGTTAATTCCAGTCAGGCTACGCGTTTCCGCCAGTGGGCCACCCGTATTCTACGTGAGCACCTCACTCAGGGCTGGACCATCAATCGGCACCGTTTTGAAGAAAACGCCCAGGAATTGGAAGCGGCTTTGAGACTGGTTCGTAAGGCTGCCCAGAGTCCTGCGTTCGACACAGACAGCGGTCGTGGATTGGTCGACATCGTCAGCCGCTATGCCCAGACCTTTCTTCTTTTGCAACGTTATGACGAAGGGCTGCTAACCGATCCGCAGTCTCAGGCCGGTGGCACTTTGCCATCGCTGAAGGAGGCTCGATCAGGCCTGGATGGCTTGAAGAGCGAGTTAATGTCGAGGGGCGAAGCGACCGAGTTGTTCGCGCGTGACCGGGGTGATGGCCTAGCTTCGCTATTGGGCAACCTGGACCAGTCTGTTTTCGGCGAGCCCGCTTATCCCAGTGTGGAGGCAAAGGCGGCACATCTGTTGTATTTTGTGATCAAGAATCACCCGTTTTCCGATGGCAACAAACGCAGCGCGGCCTTTCTGTTTGTGGATTTCCTGCACCGCAATAGTCGGCTTTTTAACAACAGTGGTGAGCCGGTAATCAATGATGTCGGTCTGGCCGCCTTGACATTGTTAGTGGCCGAATCCGAACCTGCGAACAAAAACACTATGATCCGACTGATCATGAATATGCTGGCCGGGGAGAACGATTGAACGATTACCTCCAGAAAATCCTCCGTGGCCAGCCCATTAATTATGAAGCTTTCCTGAAGAAGTTGCCCGAGGCTTTTCGACGTCGCCATAGAGAATTGTTCGCGACGGAAAAGGTCAAAGGCAACCGCTGGCTTGTCTTCATCCTGGATGAAGCCGCTTTCAAGGAGCTGCAGGCTGTTGCGCAAACGCCGGTAAGCCGGGTAGACGCCGCGAAAAAGGGCAACTCTCACCGCCATGGCACAGAGGTCAGTTTTCTTCTCGTTTACCATGAGGGGTTGTCGCACAGCAGGCCCGACACTGTCGTTGTTGGAACGGAGTCCGTGGATATAGGGTTTCAGCAAGCTCGGTCGGTGCTGGTGGTAGAGAATGAGCGTAATTTTTATCAGTATGCGCAGATGCTCGATTTCGCCGGTGAAGTACTGGGCAACTCTCTTGAGCTAGCGGAGTGTGACGTGATGTTGGGAGGTGGCAACCGAATTACCCGGGGCGCGATTCTTGACTGGCTGCAGGGCTACGAAGAAGTATTCTGTGCATTCGATTATGATGCGGGTGGTCTGCAAATGTTCTCGACAATCGCAGCCTCTCTTGGTGACAAAGCCAGGTTTGTTCAGCCCCGCGACTGGCAACCCTGGTTGGGTCGGTTTCGCAACACACCGGACAGCACCGAACGATTTACAAGAGCGATATCGCTGGCGGAAGGGCTCGGCTTTGATAGCCTGGCAGAGGCCTTTCGATCGACCGGCAAATTCATGGAACAGGAGATGATTCTGGATGAGTGACTCCCAGGGGAGCCCAGGCAATTTCAATTTTGGTATCCGTCGTCTGGTACTGGTGGATTCCGCCGGCTTCTGTTACGTAGAAATTCCGGTGGACAACCACGGTCTGATCCTGGGCCCGGGCAATCTTGGAAAATCCAGCCTTCTAAACAGTCTGCGTCTGTTTCTGCTGCCGGAAAACACCTTTAAGAACAGCCGCAAGAAATTTGCCTTCCGTAATGCCAGTGCCGGTAGCTTTTACACCAACGAGGAAAGCTACCAGCATTATTTTCCCAGCCAGTTCAGTTTCCTGATCATGGAAGCCGAGAACCCGGCCGGTGTGCATTGCCAGATTCTGTATCGGGACAGCGCGAGCCAGCTCAGCTATGGCCGCGCCTTTGTGCCGGTGGGTTACGATCAACTCCGCCCGTTGTTCTGGGACGGGGATGATGAGGACGGAATTGGCCAGGCGGTGCCGGAGCTGTCGTTCAGCCGTTTGTCCGAGGCTTTGAAAAAGCGTTCCAAAGAAACCCGGCTGGTGAATGACCCGGCCAAACTCAAACAGATGCTGTACAGCAGCGAGCTGATGAATGCGGATGCTGTGCGTTATTCGGTACTGCCTCTGGGTGAGTCTGATGAACGCCGGGTTCAGTCCCTGCGCACACTGATCCTGCTGCTGTTTGAGATGAAGGCGGACGATCAGGCCATGTCCAATGCGGTAGCCAGCATTATAGAGGCGGATAAGAAGTTTGCCGACGACGCTTTCGATTTCAATATCGATGACTTCCTGAACCGCCATGACCAGCTGAAGCAGCAGCAGACTCAGCTTAACCGGATCGAGAAAGAGCGTTCACGGTTTGAAAAGCTCGAAAAAGATTATCAGGCCTACCAGACGCTTCTCCGCAGCCAGCATGATTTCGCCGCGTTTCGGGATGGTGTGAGCAATGCCTTGCAGGACATTGGTTTAAAACGAAAAGCTGCAGCAGAGGCATTCAATGAACAGAATGAGACTTTGCGCCATGTGCTGCAGGCTCTGAAAAAGCTTGAGCAGGACGCCAGCGGCTTGAAGGGCGAGATCCGTTCCGCTGATCGGCGTATCAAGCAGGCGGAGCAGAATCAGAAAGATGGCGATTTGCTCGTCTCCCAATATGGGGAGATGACGCTCCAGGAAATCGAGGATATCCAGAAGGAAGAGCTTGAGAGCAGGAAAGGCCACCTGGCCGCATTGAAAAGCGCCGCCCAGGCGGAAATTCGGCTGGAGCAGATCCAGAAGAAGAAACAGGAGCTTGAGCGCAAGCTGGAATCCCTGCAGGAACGGGAAAGCAAGCAGCATTGGCAGTTGCAGAACCAGTTGGACGAAGGTGCCGCTGCACCGCTGCGGGCCGTGGACCCCCGTTTGGTCATGGCCAGCCCGGGTCGGGATCTGGATGCCGACAGCAAGGCCGCCATTGAGGCTTTCGCCCGGCTGTTCGTGCCCAATGATAAAGGCTTTGACTGGTTCGATACGGAATACCAGGCACAGCCGGCCCGGCAGACCGACTTTGCAGAGCAGCGCCGGCATATGGAAGGCGAGCTTCATGGCCTGGAAAAGGAGCGGGCGGAGCTGGCAGACACCGCCAATCAGGAGCATGATCGGCCACGGCTGATCGAGCGCACCGAGAAAGAGATCCGAGCCATCGAAAAGGATCTCGAAACGCTCCAGCGCTACCCGGCCACCGCGACCACCCTGCGGGATGCCACTGAGGAGAAGCAGGCGGCCGAAGAACAGTTGGCCAAACTGGAAGAACAGGCCCGGCTGGAGCAGGAAAAGCAGGATGCGGTGCAGCAGAAAGCCGCCAAGGCCAGAGCCGAGAAAGAGCGGATCGAAGAAAGGGAGCGGGAGCTGGCGGGCCTCAGCCGCAGCGTTGGCACGGTAGAGCACCGGTTCCCGCACCTGAAAACCGTGGAAGCGGAAAAGCCGTTGGACATCGAACAGGTGTCCGTCGCGGCGTTTGACGACCTTCAAACCCAGCTGGACGACCTGGAAGAGCGTCGGCGCAGCATTCTCGACCACCTTCGCCAGTTCGTTTATCTGGGTATCCATGAGGATACCGAAGGTGAATTGCAGAAAGACAGCCCGGCCTCCTCGGTTATCCGGGAAACGTTCAAGAGCCTGTCGGACCTGTTTGCCGGTATGGCCGAGCGCTGGAACGTGCTGGAGCAGCAGGTGGGCATCCACAACGAAACCGTAGCCAGCTACCGGCAGGCCCTGAAATCCAACCACGAACACATTGCCCGTTTCGAAGCGCAGCTGAATCGCGAGCTGGATGGCGTGCGCATCAACGATCTGGTGGAAATCCGGGTGGATATCCACACCGATCCGAAATTCCGCAACCTGGTGGAAGAAGCCAACAACATCGACCCGTATGGCAACCAGCTGCAGTCGGACGCGTTCTATGACCGTTTGCGGGTGTTCGTGGCGGACTTTTTCGTGGAGGGCGGGAGCAAGCGCCTGACCATGGACAAGGTGATCACCGGCATTTCCTACCGTACTCGCAAGGAGAACGCCGCGAACCTGGACAAAAAAGGCCAGTCCACCTCCACCACTGCACTGATCAATCTGGAACTGGTGTACCGGCTCCTTAAACGGGTGCTGTACCCGGGCGTGCAGCTGTCTTTCCCTATGGTGCTGGACGAGCTGGCCAGTGTGGACATCAGCCAGATGCCGTCACTGTTGGAACGGCTCCGCAAACAAGGATTCAACCTGTTCTCGGCGGCCACCCACAGTGCCAGTGCGGAAGTGATTTATCTGATCGGCCGGCACCTGGAAGTAGGGCAGATGCGCACCGCAAAGCCTTACAGTCCGCAGCGCACCCTGGTGTTCTGGGGTGGGGCTGAAGGCTTCACCAACGGCGAGGCCATGAGCCACTGGGCCGACCAGGCCCAGGCCAGCCTGATGGAGCCGGTGGATGAGTAAACGCTTCAGCACCCTGGACACCACCCGGCTGCTGTTCGAGCACCCGAAAATTCTGTTCCGGATGATTGAACGGATGGACCGGAACGAAGCCCGGTATATCTGTGAGAGCGATCTGGTGGCCGAGGTGATGGACTACACCCGCTCACTCGGCAATGCCGATCGGGATCGGGTGCGTATGGCACTGAATACCGACAATCTGTTCCGCAGTGGCCTGGTGATCGACATCATCAAGGCCGAGGGTGAGCGGCGCTTGGTGTTCCAGGATGCCCTGATCAATCTGATGCGGGCCTGTAATGCCTCGCTGTACCAGGAACTGACGGATGCTCGCCTGCGCGGCCATCTGGTGACCCTGCGGGATGTGCGCAATCGGCTGGAAACCAGCAGTTTCAGCGACGCGGACCCGGACTATACGGAACTGCGCGATGACCTTAATGAACGAGTCAGCCAGCTGATTGGTCTGTTGCGCCAGAATGTCCTGCGTATGCAGACCATCAGTGCCCAGCTTGCGGATCTGTCCGGCGACGCCAGCCGGGCGCCGGAGAAATTCCTGGAGTTCCGCCAGAACCTGTTTGAGCAGATCGTTACCCTCTACGAGCGCCACATCAAGCCAACCCTGGTGTTCCTGAACCCGGATACCCGGCTGCCAGATGGCAGCAACCTGTTTGAGACCCTGGAAGCCATGGTTCGGCTGCTGGAAAGTCATGGTGATCACAGCCTGGCGGACCAGTTGTTCCGTTCCTCCATCAGCCTGAACGCCCTGTACAAACCCATTCAGGTGGTGGCTCAGGAGGTGGAGCACTTCCTGCGCAAGACTCGCCAGGGCATGGTCCAGTACAACGCCATGGAGCATTTCTACGGCAAGCTGCAGGAACTCAAGGGCGAAACCGAGACCCTCAGCCTGAAACGAAAGTGGCTGGAAGGTGGTGACTTTGCCCGCAGTACCGGCTTTCTGGTGGGTTTGCGGGCCCAGCAGCGCCCCAAGCATTATGCTTTCGGTGAATCGTCCAGCTACTACCAGCTATTGTTCAGCGAACTGGAGCTGCGCCTGAATGACCTTCGTCGCAAGGCCGAGGTGCCGGTTCTGCAGGAAGTGGAGGGCAGTGGTCGCCACACCAGAATCGATGTCCAGCGCATCAACCAGCTGTATCAATGGCTGGAAACCCTGGAGCTGCGGCCCACCAACGATCTGGTGCGGGAGCTGCACGGCCGCCTGGACGGCTTTATTCCGGGCTATCGCTTTCCGGATTTGCTGGCGGCTCTGAATCGGCTGGTCAATTCGCCGCCGGAGGGCTTGAAGGTGGTCACCACCAACCGATTCCGAATCCTTGATCAGTCATCCGACAGCGATCGGTTTGTCTACCGCAAGCGCCGTCTGGAAACGACTCAAAGCAACGCCCCGGTCAATCAAGAAGAGCAACAGCATGCCTGACTTATCAAACGCGATGGATACGAACGAATCCGCCGATCAATCACAAGCGTCGAGCAGCTTCGAGCAGATCCTGCCGGCCCAGAGCGCCGCGATCTACCGGGAGTTCCAGGCCGGCCGGGTGCTTGTGCGTGATCTGTGGGACAGCAACCGCTCCGAGCTGCGTGCCAATCCGCTTTACAACCTGTTGTACAACCATCTGTCTCACTTCCGGACTTTCTATGAGCACCTGGGCAGCGAGCTGGTGTTCAACGAATCCGGCGCGTTTTTCTTCCTTAAGGAAAGCAGTGACGACGAGAATGAAGAACACGATGAGAATGCCTTCCGGGTGCAGGTGATCCTGCTGTTGATCGGGCGCTATTTCGCGCGCAGCGGGCGGGATCTTGAATACCTGGGGCGCCCCGATGCCGGGCTGAATGAGCAAGACATGTCGGCGCTGGCCAGCGATGACGAGTATCAGGAGATCCTCCGGGCAGCCCGGTTCGAAAAAGGCGTACCGGAAGCCCTAGACTACCTCGATAAACGCCATCTTCTGTTCCGTGCCGGCGCAGGGCGGTGTTTCCTGAGTTCTGCCGGCCTGTATTTCCTGCAGGAACTGGTTCGGGAATACGAGCAGGGATAAGGTTTTCTGGTCAGAAGCTTGCCAGGAACTCTTCCATCTTTTGGGCCGGCATCGGCTTGGCATACAGAAAACCCTGGGCGAGGTCACAGCCCAGGTCTGTCACCAGCTGGGCCTGTTCATCCGTTTCAACGCCCTCCACAAGCACGCTTAACCCCAGACTGTGTCCGACCGTGATCATGGCCTCCATGATGGCCATATCGGCGTTGTTCTGCATCGCATGCTGGAGGAAGCTCCGGTCGATTTTTATGCCACAGACCGGGAGTTTTCTGAGATAGACGAGCGATGAGTATCCGGTGCCGAAATCATCGATGGAAATATGCAAGCCAGCCTCTTTCAGTTTTTCGAGTTGTCTGGTCTGGTTCTCATCACTGCCGAAAACCTCATTCTCGGTCAGCTCGACCCCTAACTGGTGCGGCTCCAGTTTATAGCGTTTGAGGGTTTCGAGAATGTGGTTGGCAAGGTGCGGATTCGTGAGCTGACGTCCCGACAGGTTGATATCAACCCGCAGGTTCTCCAGAGGCGTTCCTTTCCAGGCGTGGAGCTGTTTGCAGGCCGCTTCGATAACCCAGTCGCCAATCCGGTTAATGAGGCCGGACTTCTCTGCCACGGGAATAAAAATGGCGGGCGAAACGGCCCGTGATTGACCGTTAAAACACCGGAGAAGCGCCTCACAGGAGTCACTTTTCCGTTCGCTGAGGCTGATCTGGGGCTGAAACACCAATTCCAGTCCATCGTTGTTCAGGGCGTCCCGGAGCAGGTTGGTGATTTCCTGGTATTGCACCAGTCGATCATTGATATCGGGGGTATAGAAACAGAGGCCGTTCTTGCCGGTTTCTTTGGCCTGGTACATGGCCGCATCTGCATTGCCCATAAGCTCCGCCACGGTGGTGCCATTGTGCGGAAACAGGCTGACACCGAAACTGGCGGTAACCTGGTAACAGTCGCCTTCCAGGTGAACTTGATGTTCCAGGGCATCAATCAAACGACAGATCAGCTCATGCAGAGCTTCGGGGCCATCGAAGTCGAAGATCAGGAGCACAAATTCGTCTCCACCAAAGCGACTCAAAAGGTCGCCGCCCCGTAGTTCGGCCCTCAAGGTTTCCGCCACCGCTTTGAGGAGGCTGTCACCGTGATGATGGCCCAGCGTATCGTTGATGATCTTGAAATTGTCCAGATCGATGAACACGACCGCCAGTTCCTGTTGCAGGCGATCCGCCTCGTTGAGTCGGCTCGACAATTCCGCTTCCATGAAATGACGGTTCGGTAGTCCGGTCAGGTCGTCAAAACTCGCTCGCCGGTATAGCTCATCCCTGGCACGTTTTTGTTCTTCCAGGCTGATGTCGATACAGAACATCTCGCAGGCGCCGCTCTCCTGTTTGATCATGACATGGCTGGAGTAAACGGGAACCAGGTGTCCTTCTTTGTGCTTGAGTTCGAGTTCGTCGGAGGGAATGCTGATGTTGTTTTCGAGCCAGTCGCGATGGGCTTCAATCACACCGTCACGCATGTGATCGGGAATGATCAGGTCTTCTAACAACTGGCCGAGTGCTTCCTGGCGGGAATAGCCGTAAATACGGGCGCTGGCATCGTTCCAATAAATAACCCGGCGCTCTCTGTCGTATCCCTGGACAGCCACCATTGGCAGACTCTCAATCAGCTCGTAGAACCTGCTTTCACCGTCTTCTGTCGCTGATCGAAATCCTTGTCTATGTCCCATTGCGGGTCAGGATCCTCCTGGTAAGCGTTTAGCGCACCGCAAAGCGATGATGCGATAGAACTGAGCATAGTTCGGGACCGGTGTGTTATCTAGTTGATCTGCCAAGTGGCAGGGCAACGATTTTCAAGAGGGGTCAGGCATTGTGGTGCGCAGTGTCTGCGTCCAGCTCATTTTCCAGAGCGGATATGCAGCGGTCAAAAGCCCGGCTGATCCGTGTCTGATCCTCGATCATCGCCAGCCTTGGCCAGGTGGCCTGTTCCCCAAGATTGATAAACATTTCCAGATCCTCAGGGCTGGGGTTCGCCAGTACCTTGCGGTAGAGCGCGGGTTTCGGCGGGAAGTGGATGTTGATGTCTCCCAGGTACTGCTGGCTGGTCATGGCGTGGGCCTGCTCGATCAGCGGGCGAATGAGGCCGGGGTGCGGGCTTTGTTTGGTCAGTTTCAGTGCCGTGGCGATCTGGCCGTGGGCCATGGAAACCGCCGCCCGTTTGGCCCAGGCGGTAACGCCGCTCTGGTCATGGTGGCTGATAAAGGGCACCACATGGGGATTGGCCTGGCTCACAATGGTTTTGTTCACGTTGTGTAGGCGGGCCATCCGCATCAGGGGCAGATCGCCATGCACGCTGCCATCAATCCAGCTTTCGGTGGGCATATAGGGCACGCTGCTTTGCCGGCTGCCGTTTGATTCGCGTGCCTGAAGAACCACTGGCGGAAAGATGCCCGGCACGGCACAGGACGCCATCACTGCCGAATCCACCAGTACAGCCGGTGAGGACAGCCAGTTCAGCAGCCTGGGTTTTTGCTGGGTGCGGGTAGGGGATACGGAAATGTTCAGTGTACGGCCGCTGTGTTCGTAGGCCTCTCTGAAACTGACGCTGCCAAGGTTGTGCTGGAGATGCTCCTGCAGTTGCCGTGGGTCCATGGCATGGCCGGCCTTCAGGCCTTCCCGGACGCCGAGCCAGCGGAAGGCATTGCGATGGATGCGCTCCGGGTGATTGAAGAAGTTCGCCAGCTCCTTGTCGTTTCGGGTGCAGATGGCACCGGCCACGATGGCGCCCATGCTGGAACCTGCCATGACATCCGGTAGAAGGTCCTGGCGCCAGAGCGCCCGGGTAACGCCTATGTGGTAGATGCCGAAAGCCGCGCCGCCGCTAAGCATCAGTGCTGGCCGGCCATAGACCCGTTCGGCGTCCTGAAACATTTTCAGTTTGCGGGCGGTTGTCACTTCAGGTATCGGGTGTTCGCAAATGAATTCCATGGACGTCTCGACGGCGTCCAGGAATTCCCCCACCAACCGGTTGCTGCCGCTTCTTGCCACCGTGTACAGATCAGGGTTGGAGAGTTCGCCCAGGTGTCGGTACAGGCTTTCCTGCAGAATACGGATCAATCGCCTTGTGTCGCCATTCTGCCGGCAATGATCCATCAGGCCCATGTGCTTGCGCATCAGGCTTTCATGCAGCATTCCGGTTTCTTCCTGCTCGCGCCAGTCCAGCAGGCCGTCCATGTCGTCGAGCGCGGTGGCGGCCTGGCACCACTGCTCGTAGTCGCGGGCCTGTTCGAGTTGCTGCTGGAGTTGTCTGCGGGTCTTCGAGGCGTGTTGCATGATCTTTACCTTAACTGATCTCGGCGGAGCTGTGCAGCGGCTGGTTTCCTGGCTCCGGGTTATTTGCTATGTTTAGGCCCGTGGGTTGGGTTTTATTACCAATCAGACATGTCTGCGGGAGAGACTGAATCCCTTGCGATCAGCGCCGAAGGAGCAACTGCCCCGGAAACTCTCAGGCAAAAGGACCGCTGACATGAATACTTTCCGAAGAGCTGTCGACAATCGCGTCAGTCGGCACACCGAAGGAGCAAGCGACTGTTTTCATTGAAACAGGTCGTGAATCTCTCAGGTCCCGTGACGGAAGGGGTGCTTCCTGCCATTTCGAGCAGGGAGGAAACCCTTGGCGCTCACGGAGATTGGAATGAAGCGAATTGCAGTTATCGGCGGTGGCATTACCGGTATTACCACAGCCTACACCCTTGCCAAGCGCGGGCTTGACGTTACGGTTTACGAGAAACACCGCTATGCGGCGATGGAAACCTCCTTCGCCAACGGTGGGCAGCTCTCGGCCTCTAACGCCGAGGTCTGGAACAACTGGCAGACCGTTATGAAGGGCATCAAATGGATGTCCCGCCGGGATGCGCCACTGCTGGTCAACCCGAAGCCTTCCTGGCACAAATTGAGCTGGTTCGCCGAGTTCATTGCCGCTATTCCCCAGTACGAGAAAAACACCACGGAAACCGCCCGCCTGGCCATTGCTGCCCGCGACCACCTGTTTGCCTGGGCACAGGAAGAGGGCATCGATTTCGATCTGAAGAAGCAGGGTATCCTGCACATATACCGGGACAAGGCTGGCTTCGATCACGCGGCCAAAGTGTCTCGGCTTCTGGCCGCGGGCGGCCTTGAGCGCCGTTCGGTTACCCCGGAGGAAATGAAATCCATCGAGCCGACTCTGGCAGGTACCTACTACGGCGGCTTTTTCACCGAGAGTGACTCCACCGGTGACATTCACAAGTTCACCAACGGCCTGGCCGACGCCATCCAGCGCCTTGGCGTAAAAACCTGTTATGGCCATACCGTGACCGAGCTGAGCGCCGATGAGCGTAATGCCTGGGTGACCGCCCATGACGGCAACGAGCAAACCCGGGATACCTTCGACGGCGTGGTGATCTGTGCCGGTGTCGGCAGTCGTGGGCTCGCGAAAAAGCTGGGTGACCGGGTGAATATCTACCCGGTGAAGGGTTATTCCATTACCGTAGAGCTGGAAGACGAAGCCTCGCAGAAGGCAGCACCCACTGTCAGTCTGCTGGATGACGCCACCAAGATCGTCACCAGTCGCCTGGGCGATGGCCGTTTCCGCGTTGCCGGTACTGCCGAGTTCAGCGGCTACAATCGCGACATCAAGGACGACCGAATCCGCCCGCTGACCCGTTGGGTTGAGCAGTGCTTCCCCGGAGTCTGTACTCGCAAGGTAGTTCCCTGGGCCGGATTGCGGCCAATGCTACCGAACATGATGCCCAGGGTTGGGCCAGGGCGCCTGCCAACCGTGTTCTACAACACCGGTCACGGCCACCTCGGCTGGACCCTTTCGGCGATTACCGCGGAAATGGTGGCGGAGCGTGTTACCGGGGATAGCCGGTAATCTCCCGGATTTTCCGGTAGAGGGGTTGGAGCTGGGGGTACATCCTCAGGTACACCTCGGAATAGAGCCTCTGGTACAGGGCCCGGGTTTCTTCGTTGGGATGGAAAACGTCGCCAACCCGGGTCATGTTTGTCACTGCCGTATCGAAATCCGGATGCAGGCCCAGGCCTACCGCCGCGTCAATGGCGGCACCGAGCCCGGAGGTCTCATAGGTATGAGGCCTTTCGGCCGGCAATCCGAACACATCGGCGGTTAACTGCATGGCGGCATCACTCTGGGAGCCGCCACCTGCCACTCGAAGCTTCCGGATCTTCACACCGCTTCGCTTTTCGATTTTTTCCTTGCCTTCCCGCAGCGCATAGGCAAGGCCTTCAAGGATCGCGCGGTATATGTGCGAGCGGGTGTGAACGTCCCCGAATCCAATGATCGAGCCTTTTGCTTCCGGCCCGGGCTGACGTACACCGGGTGACCAGTAGGGCTGGAGCATCAGGCCCATAGATCCGGGGGGAACGGCCTTGACCAGTTCATCGAACAGCGCTTCGGGCTCAATGCCCCTTTCCTCGGCGATTTTCCGCTCCCGAAGGCCGAATTCCCGCTTGAACCAGCTAACCATCCAGAAACCCCGATAGATCATCACTTCCGTGGAATAGTGACCGGGCAGTGCAGAAGGATAGGGCGGCATCAGCCGGATAGGTTCCACGTAGCGCTTGCTGGTGGTGTTGATGGTGGCGGTGGTGCCGTAACTCATGCAACCGATGTCTGGTGTCAGCCCGCCGGACCCGAGTATCTCGCAGGCTTTGTCGGAGGCGGCTGCAATAACGGGCAGGCTTTTTTGCAAGCCGAGGTGTCGGCAGGCTTCGTCGGTCAGATGCCCCAATGTTTCCCCGGGCGCTACCAGTTCAGGCAGCATGGAACGCTCGACCGGCATGGTCTGCCATTTGAAATCCCGTTGGCCGGCCCAGCGGTGCTTCTTGTAGTCGAAGGGCAGGTATCCGACCTGGCTTCCGGTGGAATCCCTGAATTCTCCTGTTAGCCGGTACGTGAGGAAGCCCGAGAGCAAGAGAAAGTGTCGGGTTTTCGCCCAGATCTCGGGTTCATTCTGGGCAATCCAGTTAGCCTGGGTCTTTTCCCGAAACCGGTTGATGGTGTCTTCCAGCCGGGCGAGTTTGAACAGCCATCCCCAGGGCCCTTTGACCGGGCCATCAACTCTGGCATGGCGCTGGTCGAGCCAGATGATCGCAGGGCGCAGAGGTTGGCCGTTTGCATCAAGATTGATCACGGTGCCCCGTTGGGTGGTCACGGTGACCCCGGCAACCTGATCCGGCGTTGCCTCTGTTGAATTCCAGAGCAGCTTGCAGGCTTCCCCGAGCTGTTCCCAGAAATAATCCGGATGCTGCTCGGCCCAGCCGGGTTCCCGCGAGAAGTAGGGCTCGATTTCCTGCTTGCCTTTGCCCACCAGGTTGCCGCGGGTATCAAACAACAGCGCGCGAACGCTCTGGGTGCCATTGTCGATGGCCAGAATCAGTGAATCAGCCGGCATTGGACAACTCCCCGGATGGCATCGAATAGGCATGGTGGTAGATCGACAGGTAGCGGGCCTGTTCCTCGTACCAGCGCTGGTCATCCCAGCCAAGCACGGGTTGGCAATGCCTGCGGATCTCCGGCAGAAGGCTTTCGGCCGCGTTCGGAAGCACCAGGCCCAATCGGGTTCTGCGCAGCAGCAGATCATCCAGGTGCTGCACATCTTCTTTCTGGCAGGCCCAGCAGAGCTCCGCCCAGAGAAGCTCGGAAGCCTGGTGAGCAGTAACAGCTCCCAATGGTCCAACTGCAAGAACCTGGTTAAGCTCGGGACCATAGAACCCCTGGAGCCGTTGCCAGCACTGATGGCCGATCGCGGCTGGTCTTGCCGAACCATGTTCTGGCTGGAAGACCGGCTCGGATTCTGGCCGCAGAACCGTGGCGGCGTCTTCACCAAGTCCCCGGTTGAGCGCTTCCCGGGCGATAACCCGGAAAGTGGTGAGCTTGCCCCCGGCAATGCTGACGAGGCCCCGGTCTACCCTGAGTTCGTGTTCTCGGTTTTCCTTCGAGGGCGCTTTGCCCGTGCCGTCGGTTACCACGGGCCGCACCCCGGCCCAGGTTGAGAGAATGTCCTCGCGGGCAATGGGGCTTCCCGGAAACAGCCGTGACGCGACCTCAAGCAGATAGGCGGTCTCTGTTTCGGAGATAACCGGTTCCTGATCAAGATCGCCTTCATGATCAATATCGGTCGTGCCGAGAACGGTTGTGCCGAGCCAGGGGAAGGCGAACACCGGGCGACCATCCTCAGGATGGAAAAGGGAAACCGAACAGGACACCGGCAGGCAGGACCACGGGAGGACTAGATGGCTGCCGCGCAAGGGCCGGATGTGCATGGTGTCCCCGGTAGTCTTGTCGGATTGCAGCCGGTCTGCCCACGCGCCGGTGGCATTGATCACCAGGGGCGCGGAAATCATGATGAGCGCATCGTCTTCCTCTGGCTGAATCAGTAATCCAGACACCTTTCCGTCATCGCTGCGCTTTACTTCCGTCGCACGGGTGTAGTTCAGGCACAGGGCTCCATCACGTCGGGCTTCGGCAATCAGGCGCAGCACCAGTCTGGAGTCGTCGGTAACCGCGTCGGTAAAACCACTGGCGCCGACAAGTTTCTCGCTGGTCAGGCCCGGCACCCAGAGCATGGATTCGGCCGAGGTCAGAAAGTGGCGGCTGCGATTGCGGGCAATAAAGTCGTAAACCCGGAGCAGCGTCTGAAACAGGCGCGGTCCGGGGAACTGGCCTTTGAAATGCGGCATGATGAAGCGCAGGGGGCCAATCAACCCCGGTGCCTCCGCCATCAGCCGTTCCCGCTCCCGCACAGCATCCCGGGTAAGACCGTAATGGCCGCTACCGAGGTACCGAAGGCCGCCGTGGACCATCTTGGAGGACCGGCTGGAGGTGCCCCAGGAGAAATCCTTCTGTTCCACCAGAAGGGTGCGCAGGCCGCTGCCTGCTGCTTCCCGGGCCACGCCGGCACCGGTGATGCCGCCGCCGACCACCACCACATCAAATTCGGTTGTCCCTGAACGCAGCGCATTGAGGCTTTTAGTCCGGGTCATAACGAGGCTCCCATTCGGCGTTGTGCTCACTTCACCAGGGTTTCCGGGTTCAGGATGGAATTGGGATCAAAGGTGTTGCACAGGGATCTGATGGCGAGCATTCCCAGTTCGCCTTTCTCCACCGGCAGATAGGGCGCGTGATCCTTGCCAACACCGTGCTGGTGGCTGATGGTGCCGCGGTTTTTCACGATCAGTTCAGAGGTTGTGGTCTTGAGCTTTTGCCAGCGCGCGAGTGTTTCCTCGTAGCTGTCGCCTACCCGGAACACGTACGTGGTGTAAATGCTGCAGCCCTGGCTGTAAAAATGCGACAAATGAGTGAATACGTGGGTGCCCTCCTGCTGGTCGGTCAGTCCCTCCCGCAGATTGGTCTCGATCAGCCCCAGGAGATTATCGACGTTGTCCCAATCGGTGGCCGTCTCCAGAGTGTCGACCGCGTAGCCCATTTGCCAGAGGGCTTCCCTCAGATAGGGCATGGTGAAACGCTTGGCTGCCCATTTATCGCCGAGCCGGGTGCCGGTATAGACGCCATTTTGGGCCTTACAGATGCTTCGGGCCTCTTTGAGGGCGTTTCGGGTCTGGCGCCGGGTGCCGGTGATACCGAAGGTCATCATGCATTTGCCGGTGCCTGCGCCACGGAGTGACAGAAAGCGCTCGAGCATGCCGATCAGTCTGGGGTGGCCGGCCAGGGCGAGCTGGGTTTCCGTTTCTACCGCATTACTGAGCCTGAGCATCGAGAGTTGCGTGCGGTTCTGCACCAGCTGGCGGCTGGCAGTCCGGGCACTGTCCCAGTCAGGGAAAAACACTACGTGAAAACTTTCGTGTTCGGGAAGCGGGGTTACCCGAACCTTCACTTCGGTGATCAGCCCGATGCGGCCTTCGGAGCCCAGAATCATTTCGCGGATATCCGGGCCGGCGCTGGAAGCCGGAATGGTAGGCAGATCAAAGGTGCCTTGCAGGGTTTCGACCCGGCCGCCAGCAAACAGTTGTTCAATTCGTCCGTAGCGGAGGGATTGCTGGCCACTGGAGCGGGAGGCCACCCAGCCGCCCACGGTGGACAGCTCAAACGACTGTGGGAAATGCCCGAGTGTATAGCCGTGGGCCCGGAGTTGGGACTCGACCAGTGGGCCGGGCGTACCCGCGCCGAAGGTTGCGATCTGGCTTTCCCGGTCCAGATCCATCAGGCGATTCATCTTGCCCATATCCACGGTCAGCACGGGCTGACCCTTGTCCAGCGGGTTGATATGCCCAGCCACACTGGTGCCACCACCATAGGGGATCAGGTGAATGGTTTGCTCAGCGGCCCAGGCGAGCAAAGCCTGAACTTCGTCGCTGCTGGTAGGGAAAGCAACGCCATCAGGAAACACGCCAAATTCGCCACTGCGCATGGCCAGCCAGTCAGCCAGGCTCTGGCCCCGGGCATGCCGCACCCTTGCTTCCGGGGTTGTGTCGATCAGTGATTCCAGTTCTGCCGGCGGCTTCAGCCGGGAATCCGGCACTTTGGCGCAGACTGACTCCAGAGTGGCGTCGGCCAGAGGGCGGCCGTTTCCAATCCGCGAAGCCAGAAAATCCTGGCCCTGTTCCGGCATTGCCAGGTTGAATCTTTCATCGCCCCAGCCGTTCCAGCGTCGCATGTGTTTCATTCTCCTGATTAAAAAGCAGTGTGGCGCATTCTAGCGGGTCCGGGCCTACTGCAGATGTCGCTTGGCGCCAGTCGCGCTGTCATTTGCCGCCAGCAGATTCGTTGAAATGGGGGTCAGGGCCGGAGTGATTCGGTCAGCCGGCTGTTCAGATCCTGCCACCGGGAAAGCCGTCCTGCTTCCCCGATCCGTTTGCGGGCTCCGCCGGATCGATTGAGCCAGAGGCCTTCGCCATTGAAGCTATAAACCGGTTCAAGATCAGTGCGTTGAGAGGCAGGTTTAATGTCATTTATAAGATTGTCCAGAATAAGCGGGTCCGCGTCTGGCTCCGGGTACCATGCCAACACCATGTGGGCCTGATTCAGCTCCAGTGCTTTGACATACACAATCCGCAACTGGTCATCGGGAACACCCATGGATTTGAGGGTCAGATATTTCGCGATCGAAAAATCTTCGCAATCGCCGCCATTCGTGGTGAGCAATTCCACTGGCGTTGCCCAGTAGTCTTCCTCGCCCCAATGGCGGATATCGCTGACGAAAGCAACCCTGTTGAAGAAGGAGTTGACCAGTCGAAGCTGCCGGTCGACGGGGGCGTTCGCGGCCAGGGCATGAAGGCGCTGCCAGTTTTCCAGGCGCTGGTGGGCCTCGGTGCCGAATTCCTCCTGTACATAGTTCATCAGGCGGGAACTGAGCTCAAAGGCACCCACAACGGAAACTGCTAATAACAGCGCCGGCAGAAGGCTGGAACGGCGGCGTATCTGGATAGCGGCCGTTTCCATAGCGCGCCTCAGTTATTGTTCCGTAGGCGTTCCCTGAGCTGCTCAAGGCGCCGGCGGATTTCCTCCCGGCGCTGCTCATCGCTGGTGGCGGAGGCGGGCGCTCTTGAGGGCGAGGGGGTGGCAGCCTGTTGCGTTGCAGGCGTGGACGGTTCCTGTTCGTCCGCTGTGAAGGACATGCCGCTGCGGTCCTCGGATTCCGGGAAATACAGGTTCTCGAGTTTCCCGGAGCGTTCAATGATCACACGGTTCGGGTGGACCGAGCGCAGCTTGGCATTGCCAGGCAATTCATCACCCACCAGGTAGGCTTCGGTGTTACTTTTGTCATCTTCGATCAGAGCGCTGCCGGGGAATTCGCCATCAGCGGCCAGAACACCGCGGAGAAACAATCGAAGGTTGGTTTCCGGCAGGTTCTCGGTATCCATTTCCGCCGGCGCGGCTTCACCCGATGCGGCCCCGAACAGGTCCAGGGACGACAGGTTTACGCTCGGTGGCTCACGGCTGGCAGCCGGATCTGTGACCAATGGCTGCGCAGTGTCGTAGTTTCCTTGTCGGCTTTCCATTTGCCAGAAGCGGTAACCCTGCCAGGCTGTCAGAGCCACCATGGCAGCCCCTGCCACAAGCGCAAGAATCAGGGGAAGCCGTTCATTGTTTAGGAGCATTGATCATCCTGAATGCAAGTTTGTGGGCCGGGAAAAAGCTCACAGGTTATCAGACTGCAACGTTTTATTGGCAGTATAGTGTATAGAGTTATTCAGCGGGTCCATATCCTGTGGTAGCCTTTCTGAATTAGTTGAATCGAAAAGGGTTTCACGAACGAGGACGACCTTGGACACAGATACTGAACTTCAGCCGCAGGATGCTCCGCTGGGCCGTCTTCCGTTTACTTTCGCCAAGCGCAACGGAGTAATCCTGACCCGTTCGGATGCCGGTGAACCGGTTATTCTGGTTCGCCCCGGTGCGTCCCATTCAGCCCTTGCGGAAGCGAACCGAATCAGTGGCGGCCGGGCCCGTTTCGCCACCATTGACCCGGATCGATTCGATCAGGCCCTGAACTCCGCCTACCAGAACGATTCCGCTGAAGCCATGCAGATGGTTGAGGGCATCGGCGACGATATGGATCTGGCCTCCCTGGCGGACTCGGTGCCGGAAACCGAGGACCTGCTGGAGCAGGAAGATGATGCTCCGATCATCCGTCTGATCAATGCCATTCTCACCGAAGCGGTGAAAACCAGCGCCTCGGACGTTCACATCGAAACCTATGAAAAGCGGCTGGTGGTTCGCTTCCGGGTGGATGGCGTGTTGCGGGAAGTCGTGGAACCCAAGCGGGCCTTGGCGCCTTTGCTGGTGTCCCGGATCAAGGTTATGGCGAAGCTGGATATCGCCGAGAAGCGGGTGCCCCAGGATGGTCGTATCGCTCTCAGGGTTGCCGGAAGGGAAGTGGATATTCGTGTGTCGACCATGCCGTCTTCAAGCGGTGAACGCGTGGTTCTACGTTTGCTGGACAAACAGGCCGGTGCCATAAGGCTGGAATCCCTGGGTATGGCGGGGCGCGACCTGAAAGTTCTGCGCAAGCTGATTTACCGGCCCTATGGCATCCTACTGGTAACCGGCCCGACCGGTTCTGGTAAGTCCACCACGCTCTATGCCTCGCTGCAGGAAATCAACGATCGCAGCCGCAACATCCTGACCGTTGAAGATCCCATTGAATATAACCTGCCAGGCATTGGTCAGACCCAGGTCAACACCAAAGTAGACATGACCTTTGCCCGGGGCCTTCGGGCCATTCTGCGCCAGGACCCCGACGTGGTGATGATTGGTGAGATCCGGGACCTAGAGACGGCGGAGATCGCGGTTCAGGCGAGTCTGACCGGACATCTGGTTCTTTCCACATTGCACACCAATACAGCCGTTGGCGCTATTACCCGGCTGATGGACATGGGCATCGAGCCGTTCCTGATTTCCTCAAGCCTGGTGGGCATTGTCGCCCAGCGGCTGGTCCGGGTTCTGTGCCACGAATGCCGGGAGCCCTACACGCCAACCGAAGAGCACTGCGAGTTCCTGCAGCAGGACCCCACCAATCCGCCCACCATTTACCGGGCAACGGGTTGCAGCCACTGCAACCAGCTGGGTTACCGCGGCCGTATCGGTATTTATGAGGTAGTGGAGATCTCCGAGGAAATCAGCGCTCTGATTCACAAAAGGGCTGGTGAACTGGACCTTGAAAAGGTGGCGCGCCAGCATGGCCCGAGTATTCACGCAGACGGCGTGCAGAAGATACTGGATGGTGTGACAACGGTGGAAGAAGTGCTCCGCGTTACACACCGGGGTCAGTAAGCCATGCCTGCATACGAATACAAGGCGCTTGATGCCCGCGGCAAGCAGAAACATGGTGTGGTCGAGGCGGATGCCCCGAGAGCCGTTCGCCAGCAGTTGCGGGAGCGCGGCCTGACGCCACTGGCGGTTGAGCCGGCAGCGGAAAAGCAGGCCCGAAGCAATCCCCTGAGCAGCCGGGGCTCCCTGGCGGCTGCCGATCTGGCCCTGGTCACCCGCCAGCTGGCAACGCTGATTCAATCGGGTATTCCCATCGAGCAGGCGCTTTCTGCCGCCGCGCAGCAGTCCCCGAAGCCAAGAATTCGCAGCATGCTGATCGCTATCAGGGCCAAGGTCATGGAAGGTTACACCCTGGCGGACAGCCTCGGGGAGTTCCCGCGCGCGTTTCCGCGGCTTTATCGGTCCACCGTTGCCGCAGGCGAGCACGCCGGCCATCTGGACCTGGTGCTCAACCGGCTGGCGGATTACACGGAAAGCCGTCAGGAGGCACGCCAGAAGATTCAGCTGGCGGCAATCTATCCCATCATTCTGAGCATCGTCGCCATAGCCATCGTGGTGTTCCTCCTCACCTATGTAGTGCCGGATATCATTGATGTGTTTCTCAAGCAGGGGCAGGAGTTGCCAACGCTGACCATGGCGATGCTGGCAGTGTCGGAATTTCTGGCGGATTACGGTGTCTACCTGTTTATACTGCTGGTTGCGGCGCTGATGGTGTTCCGTTTTTTCCTGACCAAACCCGGGTTCCGGCTGCGGTTTCACAAGCGTCTGCTACATCTGCCCCTGTTCTCCGGGATGGTTCGCGGGGTAAACACCGCCCGGTATGCCAGCACCTTGAGTATTCTGACTACCAGTGGTGTGCCGCTGGTAGAAGCGATGCGCATTGCCGGTGAGGTGCTCTCCAACGATTTTCTCAGGCAGGAATTGAGGGACGCGGCCAGGAAAGTGAGTGAAGGCGGCTCGTTGCACCGTTCCCTGGATCAGACCGGGTATTTCCCGCCGATGATGCTGCACATGATCGCCAGCGGAGAGGCCAGTGGTGAACTGGATAGCATGCTGGAGCGGACCGCCCGAATGCAGGAAAACACCCTGCAGTCCAAGATAGCCGCGATCGTAGGGCTGTTTGAGCCCATGATGCTGCTGGTAATGGGCGTAGTGGTGCTGATCATCGTGCTGGCGATCATGTTACCGATACTGAATATGAGTAATCTCGTGGGATGACACCCATGCCGGATTGTCAGTAGACGAATCCGAACCGAAAGCAATCAATGCCAATGACGAGTGAGACAATGACCATCAAGAAACTCAACACACACAACCACAGCCGCGGCTTCACCCTTATCGAAATCATGGTGGTGATGGTGATCCTCGGCCTGCTGGTGGCCATCGTGGCGCCAAACATTATGGGCCGTAGTGATCAGGCAAAAGTCACCGTGGCGGAAACCCAGTTGAGCAACATTGCCAATGCGCTGGACCTGTATCGCCTGGATAACAGTCATTACCCGTCTACCCAGCAGGGTCTCGAAGCGCTGGTTTCCAAGCCCAGCGGTAGCCCGGAACCGAAGAACTGGAACGCGGATGGTTACCTCAAGAGCGTGCCGGAAGATCCCTGGGGATCTGAATACCAGTACGTGAGCCCGGGTACTGAAGGCCCCTATGATCTGTATTCCTATGGCTCTGACGGCCAGGAAGGCGGCGACGGCGATGCCGCCGATATCAGTGTCTGGGATACCGAAGGCTAAATAACTGTGCAGGTCAGCTCCCGACAGACCGGTTTCACCCTGATTGAGATACTGGTGGTCCTGGTGGTTGTGGGTCTGCTGGCATCCCTTGCCGTGTTTACCATGGGAGGGAGCTCTCAGCAGCGGGAACTGGAGAACGAAGTCAGGGAGCTGTATCTGCTCATGCAGACGGCGTCTGAGCAGGCCGTGCTCAACAACCTGGAACTGGGCTTGAGGCTTGAGGATGACGGCTACCAGTTCGTAGCCTTCCAGGATCAGACCGGGGACTGGAAAGCCTCTGGCGAGCGCATGTTCCGGGCCCGTAGCCTTCCCGAATGGCTAACGGTTACCGAGTTTATCGAGAGCGATGCACCGAGGCTGGCGTCCTCTGAAGACACCTTGCTCCCGGACGTGGTGTTCTTTTCCAGTGGCGAGACAACACCGTTCGAGCTTGAATTCACCATCGGCAGCGGGTCTGACAACATACACGTCCTCGCCTCTGATGGTGTATCGCCCATGGAGTGGCGCAAGCCGGGCGATGAGGGGAGCAGCGGGTGAAAACGCAAAGCGGGTTCACGCTGATTGAAGTTCTCATCGCGCTGCTTGTCTTTGGTCTGATTGCAACTGCAGCAGCCGAAGTGGGGAGCCAGTACATTTCCAGCTACGAGCGGGTGCGGGATAAAACCCTTGCCAGCTGGTTGGCGGATAACCGGATCAATGAAATCCGCCTGCAGGAAACTATCCCCGGCATCTCCGAAAATTCCAAGGACACGGATTTCGGGCCCTATCGTTGGCGAGTGACCACGGCAATTCTCGCCACTGCCGAGGCCAAGATGCGGCGTGTGGAGGTCACGGTTGCCCTTTACCGTGAGGAAGGCGCGGCTCCGGTTCCGGTCCATACCCTGTCTGCTTTTGTGGGGGCACAGTGATGATCGCCCCAGCAAAGACCTCCCAACCGCTGCAACACGGCTTCACCCTGCTGGAGGTGTTGATCGCGGTCACCATAACCGCCTTCATTGGGCTGGGCGTGTGGCAGGTTATCAATGGGGTGGTCAACTCCCGAGATCGGGTGAATGAGCTGGCTGAACAGTTCGACGGCCTGCAGCGGGCCATGCTGTTGCTTGAGCGGGATATCATGCAGGTGGTAAACCGGCCGGCCAGGGATATTTACGGAGATTTCCAGCCGGCACTGTCGAGTCGTGATGATGATTTTTCCCTGGTGTTGACCCGTCAGGGCTGGCGTAACCCCCTTGGAATTCGCCGCAGTGGCTTGCAGCGTGTTGGCTGGGAATACACCGGCAGCGAATTACGGCGCCGGTACTGGCCTATGGTGGACCAGGGGCAGGAAGATGACAGCCGCGATGTGCTGCTTCTGGAGGGCGTAAAACGCCTGGAAGTGCGGTTTCTGGATTCCAACCGAAGCTGGCAGCCGCAGTGGCCCACCGATGAAGTCATGGCCGGATTGACCCCGGGCAGCCGCCCGGATGTTCCGTTGCCACTGGGTATGGAAGTGACTCTGGAGCACGAGCGTTTTGGCACGCTGGTACGGACCTTTGCCCTGCCGGATTTTGATCCGGCGGTCGCCCAGGGTGCGCTGAACCAGGCAAACCAGGCTGCCAGTGAGGCGGAAGAAGAAAGCACCGAAGAAGAAGGAACGACAGAACAACCCGGTGAAACCACCGGCGCAACGGGGCAGGGAGGCTAGGCCAATATGGTGCAGATCCCGGCTTTTCCAAACCGTCAGCGCGGCGTTGCCCTGATTATGGTGCTGCTGGCCATGGCCCTGGTGGTCATGTTGGCGTCAGGCATGACCCAGCAACAAAGCCTCCGGGTGTTCAAGGCAGGTCACTACCTGGCACAGCAGCAGGGCCAGAGTATTGCGCTGGGTGCGGAAGCCTTTGCTCGCCAGATCCTGCGCAGGGATTACGACGAGGACAAGGAAGAAAACCTGATGGTCGACAGCCTGGACGAATTCTGGGCTGCCAATGTAGCCGTGTTGCCACTGGATGATAACGGCGTGGCCGAAGTTCAGATTGACGACCTGGGTGGTCGACTGAACCTGAATGATCTGGTCGGTGCCAATGGTCAGGTGGACCCTATTGTCAGGGATCGATTTGTTCAGTTGTTCGCTGCATTGGGGATTACGGCCGTTTCCGTGGACTCGCTGGTGGACTGGATAGACCCGAACGACCAGACGGTAACCGCTTATGGCGCCGAGGATGGCCAGTACCTTATGGCGGAGCAGGGATACCGCGCGGCGAATCAGCCTTTCACAACGGTGACTGAGTTACGCCTGATCGAGGGCATGACCGAAGAGATTTATCGCGCCCTGCGGCCCCACGTGACAGCACTGCCGGTAAACGGGGCGGGCATAAATGTGAACACCGCCACTGCCATGGTGATCCGCTCACTGCATGAGGAGCTGACGGACGCCCAGGCTGCGTCTATTCTTGAGAAGCGGGAAGAGGAACGGTTCGAGAACCTTCAGGACTTTATGGCATTACCGGAGTTCGCGGGCCTCGGGCTCAAATCGGTCGGCCTGGGGTTGCAGACACGGTTTTTTGAAGTTGCCTCGCGGATTACCTACGATAACCGTGTCGTGAATATGGTCAGTACCGTGTTCCGTACTCCGGAAGGGGAAGTCCAGACGGTTCACAGGGATACCGGGCAGAAGAACCGAATTACCAAAGAGCCCTTTACCATTTCAGAAGGATAATCATGTCTTATCGCCTCTACGTCCGTCCGATACCGCCGTTCGCGGACGCTGACCAGGATCCCGACGCCCAGATGTTCAATTGGGTGCTGCACGACGCCAGCGGCGATGCCCAGGCCCGGGGTGCCGGCGACAGCCGTGATGCCATCGAGCATACCCTGGGGCAGAATGCCCTGGATAACGTTCTGTTGATCGGCCTGATTCCCGGTGAGGAAGCGATTTATTGCCTGGCTGACATTCCCGCAAAGCAAAGTCGGTTTATCAATCAGGCCTTACCCTACGCCGTTGAGGAGCAGATTGCCCAGGACATAGATTCCGTGCACCTGGCGCTGGGCTCCCATACCGAGCATGGTTACCGGGTCGCTGCCATAGACCGTGAGCGTATGGGGCAATGGGTGCAGTTATTCAGCGGTTGGGAGCATCTCCGCCTGGATGCCATTTTCCCGGACGCCTCGTTGCTGCCCCGCACCGAAGGCGGCTGGTCAGTCTGTCTGGACGGCGAAACGGCCATGATGGTCAGCGAGCGGGGCGAGTGGTTGAGCATGCAGTCTGCCAATCTTGGTATGTTCGCCCACACCCTCGCGGCGCCATCCGCCGAAGAAGTGGTGGCGGAGATCCCGGTCACCGTGTACGGCACCGACGAAGAGTTTTATGTCCAGCAATCTGCACTTACCGAGTTAGCTGGCTCGGGGCGTCTTGCGGTTCGTCGGGAAACCCTGGAGCTCATGCCGCTGGAATTGCTCGCCTACGCCCATCACCATCATCTCTGCGAGCCGGTGAATCTTTGCCAGGGCGTGTTTTCGTCCAAATCGGGCAAAGCCAGCCCGCTGAAACCCTGGAAACCGTTGATTGCGGTGGCGGCAGTCTGGTTCGGCGTTCAGGTGGCGTTGAACCTGGGCATGGGGTTGTACTATCAGAATCAAGCGGAAGAGCTACAAAACGAGGCCATGGCAATCTATCGCGATGCTTTCCCCAATGACCGGCGTACTCACGCAGGTAATGTCCGGCGTGTGATCGAAGGTCAGTTGCGGGTGGCCGGCTCCAGTGGACCGGAAGTGGACTTTATCACCCTGATGAAATACACCGGCCAGCAATTTGCCCGCCTCCCGGGTAGTCAGGGGGTGAACTTCAATTCGGTGAACTACAGCCGCTCAAGGGGAGAGCTTATCGTGGATGTGCGAGCTGACAGCTACGATCGCCTGAGTGCCCTGCGTAACGGCCTCGCGAACCAGGGCCTGGAAGCGCAGATTGGCTCGGTCGTGAACGAAGCGAGCGGCGCCCGCGGCCGCCTGACGGTTTCAGGAGGTTAAGGCTATGCTTTCACGAATCAAGGATCAGCCGGCAGTCGGCAAGCTCATTGCACAGTATGATCAATTGCCCCGCCGCGACCAGCAGGCTCTGGTCGTGCTCGCCATCGCTGTTTTTCTTGGCATTCTGTATTTCGCCGTCTGGCGCCCGGCGACCGTATTCCATGATCAAGCGGAATCTGCCCGGAACAATGCCGGCGAGCTGTTGGCCTGGATGCAGGCAAATGAACAGACGATCCAGCGTTTGGGGAATGCCGGAGGTGCCAGCACGTCGGCGTCGGCAGACAAGCCTGCCGATGGCCGTGCCCTGATGGCCCTGGTGACCCGTTCCGCCGGTGAGGCGGGTTTGTCGCTCCAGCGGTTTGAACCTAGCGGGGAAGATGCAATCCGCGTCTGGATCGAGAACGCACCTTTTGCAGAGGTGGCGGCGTGGCTGGAGCGGCTGAATGGCAGCCATGGTGTTGTGATCGATCAGGCAGCCATGGACCGGGCAAGTGAACCGGGCCGGGTGTCCGTTCGTTTAACCCTGGCCATCTGATTCTGAAAACCAGATTCCGGGCCTTCCGTCCGGAACTGATGCAGGAGAGGGAAGCGATGAGTAACGGCAGCGACAACAAGAACAAATCCGAGCCAGCCATTGTTCGCCTGGACGAAACAGCGGTCAATGAAGCCAGATCCATTCTGTTTCACGCCTATCGAAACGAGCCGACGTTTCAGTACCTTTTTGATCATCGGCGTCCCGGTTACGATCAACGGGTTCGGGCAACCATACGGGAACTGATTGACCTGTATTTTGAGCTCGATCAGGAGGCCATCGGTGTGATGGTAGACGACACGCTGGTTGCCGTGGCGTTTATCGGGGACCCGGAGCTCAGGATGAACCTGGCCGATCAGCTCAGCTGGCGGATCCGTATGGTGCTGACCACCGGTTTTGCATCCACGCGCCGATACCTGGATTACCACCAGAAAATCCGGGACATGTTGCCACAGCCGTTGGCGCACCAGTTACCAATGATGGGGGTAAATCCGAAATACCAGAATCGCGGCTATGGCCGGCTGTTGCTGAAAACTGTTGAAAGGCTGTGTGCAGAGAACCCAAGGGGGAGCGGCCTGGTGCTTGATACCGGCAACAATCGCTATCTGCCTTTCTACGAGTCCGAGGGTTTCCGGAGCCTTGGCAAGATACAGCTCGGCGATTTCGAGGATCACGTGCTGTTCAGGGAAGTGCATCCGGAAAGTAAAACGGCCGCGCCCGGCCAAACCTGACTTTTTTAACGTTTAACGGGAGAAGCTGTGTCTGACCAGCAGGATTTTGATCTGATCGTTATCGGAGCCGGCTCTGGCGGTGTTCGTCTGGCCCGTATGTCTGCCCAAAGGGGCGCAAAAGTGGCCGTGGTTGAATCCCGGTACCTTGGCGGAACCTGTGTGAACGTGGGCTGCGTGCCCAAGAAGCTGTTTGTATACGGCGCTCATGTTCATGATGAGCTGGAAGACGCCGCAGGCTATGGCTGGCAGGTCCCTCTCGATGATGTCAGTTTCGACTGGCCAAAGCTGGTGGCGAACAAGAACGCCGAGATCGAGCGTCTGAACGGCATTTATGGCCGGTTGTTGGAGAATGCGGGCGTAACCATCATCGAAGGGACCGCGTCTCTGTCAGACGCCAACACAGTGGTGGTCGGCGAAACGTCTTACCGGGCCAGACACATCACTATTGCCACGGGTAGCTGGCCTGTAATTCCGGACGTGCCTGGCAAGGAATGTATTCTTACCTCCAACGAGATGTTCTACCTGCCACAGCTGCCGAAGCAGGCCGTGGTGTGGGGCGGCGGCTATATTGCCGTGGAGTTTGCCGGCATCCTGGCAGGACTGGGTGTTGAGACCACGCTGTTGTATCGCGGCGATCTGTTCCTGCGTGGGTTTGATAATGACATCCGCCGGTTCACGGAACAGGAAATGCGAAAGAAGGGCGTAAACCTGCGTTTTGGCGTGACCATTGAATCGGTTGAAGCCGAGAATGCCCATTACCGGGTACAACTGAACAATGGTGAAACCCTGGAAACCGGGCTGGTGATGGCGGCGACCGGACGCCGGGCGCTCGTCGACGGGCTTGGCCTGACCGATCTTGGTGTCCAGCTCAGCGCGTCAGGCCATGTTGTGGTGGATGATCATTTCCAGACCGCGGTGCCTTCCATTACCGCGCTGGGTGATGTAATCGGAACCCCACAGCTTACGCCGGTGGCTCTGGCCCAGGGCATGGTGTTATCCCGGCGATTGTTCGGGGATGGCAAAGGCGACATGGACTATTTCGCAATTCCAACCGCCGTGTTCTGTCAGCCCAACATCGGCACAGTGGGACTGACCGAGGAAGAGGCCCGGGAAGCGGGGCATCGTCTCAGGATTTATCGCTCCGAGTTCCGCCCGATGAAATACACCCTCAGTGGACGGGATGAGCGAAGCCTGATGAAACTGGTGGTGGATGATGAGACCGACAGGGTACTCGGCGCCCATATGGTCGGCCCGGACGCCGGCGAAATTACGCAGGGCTTGGCAGTAGCCATCAAGGCTGGAGCCACCAAGGCCCAGTTCGATTCTACCCTGGGCATCCACCCCACCTCTGCGGAAGAGTTTGTCACCATGCGGGAACCCGTCGCCTGATCCTGCGCCGGCGCCCGGGATGACGGCGCCGGCATTCTTCTAGAGCTGAATCCAGCGGCTCAGCACTTCCCGCAACATTTCCTTGCGGACCGGTTTGGCCAGATAGTCATTCATTCCACAGTCGAGAGCTCTTCTCGGTGCCGGGGAGTACATCGGCCGTCAAGGCGATGATCGGCGTGCCGATTTGGCCGTTACTCTGTTCCCATTCCCGGATAAACCGGGTTGCCTCATAACCATCCATCACCGGCATCTGGCAATCCATCAGAATAATGTCGTAACCCGTGTGATTGGTAGTGACCTTCTCAAGTGCTTCCTTACCGTTATTGGCGGAATCCGTCTGGAAGCCCAGCCGCTTGAGCATGGCCGTGGCAACGCGCTGGTTCACGGGGTTGTCTTCCACTACCAGGGCATGGCTGGTGCTGTTGATGGCTTCTCTGGGCGGCGGGCCGGAGGGCTCTGATTGGTTGGTCGGATTGGCCAACTCGAAGGGCAGTTCAAAGCGGAATGAAGAGCCTTTGCCCAGATCGGTTTCGACCTGAATGTGGCCACCCATGAGTTCCACCAGCCGTTGAACAAGGGACAATCCCAGGCCGGTGCCACCGAATCCCCGGCTGTTGCCATGGTCTAACTGTTCGAAGGAGTTAAAAATGTCCTGAAGGCGTTCCACCGGAATCCCGGAACCGGAATCGCTGATTGAGCAATTCAGGATAATGCAGTTGTCTTCCAGGGCAAAGAATCCCGCCTGGATATTGATGAAACCATCGCCGGTAAACTTGATAGCGTTGTCGGCCAATCCGGCAAGTATCTGACGCAGGCGTGCCGGGTCGCCGATCACCACCGGGTTGTCAGGCCAGTCACCGTAGAACTTGAGGTTGAGGGCCAGGCCCTGTTGTTCCGCCAGGTGCCGGTAGGTGGCGGTGCAGTTGGAAATCAATTCCCTGAGATCGAATTCCTGGCTCTCGAGCTTCAGGGTGCCGCTGTCCATCTTGGAATAGTCCAGGATATCCGCGATCACCGTGAGCAGATCCTCGGTGGATTGCCGGGCGGTGTTCAGGTACTCCCGCTGGCGATGGGTGAGCGGCTCTTCCTGGATCAGATCCACCATGCCAAGAACCCCGTTGAGAGGGGTGCGAAGCTCATGACTCATGGTGGCCAGAAACTCGGATTTTGCCTGGTTCGCCATTTCGGCTTTTTCCCGAGCGCTTTCAGACGCTGTGAGTGTCTGGTCACGAGCTGTTCTCAGGCCTGCGAGGTGTCGGGCAAGTTCGTTAAGCTGCTCCTCAATCGCCACGATCTCGCGGGAACTCTGGTGGGTGTTAAGGGCGCGTTCCTGATAGTCGCCGGCGGTCAGCTTTCCGATTCGTCCGGCAAGGTCCCGGATGGGCGCGAGGATGGTCCCCAGAAAATGGTTGATGATCAGAATGGTAAACAAAAGCAGGGCCACGCCTACGGCGATGGACGTCCAGAGAATATCCTGCCGCCTGTCGGCAAGGACATCGTGATCCATGCCCACCTGTACTGTGCCGACTCGCAGGGAGCCGGAGCCAAAGCCATAATCGGGTTCAAACCATTCCGCTGTTCGTTCCGAACCAAGCTCCAGGGGTTGCTGGAGAATGTCGGCCTCGAAAATCTGGTAGCGACTTGGCAAGTCACCGGCATTGACCGGTTGGTGGGAGACGAAACCAATCTGCTCTCCCATCACGTCTGAAACACGGATCCAGTCTGCGTTGCTGCGTCGCAGTGATTGGGACAGGATCTGATCCAATGCCAGAGTGTTACCCGAAACCACGGCGTACTCGAGCGCGGGCGCCAGGCTGTCCGCAAGCATCTGGCCGCTGTCTGACAAATCCCGGTGGGCGTCCTCCAGGCGCGCGGACGTAAAGAACACCATGAGCACGATGAACATGACAACGGCGGGGAGCGCACCCAGGAGCAAGAGCGTGCGGGAGAGGGGCCGCTGCTGTCTCTTGAGGTTACTCATCGGCCACCTCCCCATTGACGGTCAGTTGTCTGTCCACCCGTTGGGCAATGTCTTCACGGCTGGGAAGGGGTATGTTCAGGGAACGAGCAACCTGAGCGTTCACTTCAACCCGGAAGTTTTCCGGATAGGAGGGTGCCGGAAACTCTCCTGTCTCGAAATACGTGGTCAGAAACTCATCTGCCATCTCGATCATTTCCGGAAACGGCGCATAGCTGGATGCGAGTGATCCCGCCTTCACATAAGCTTGCGTTGGTCCAATGACGATCTGATTACGGCGATAAGCGGTCAGCAGAATATGTTTGATGGTTCTGGGGTTGTAGATGGCGCTGTCCGGGGCGGCTAACAGAAAATCACCGTAACCGAGAGCCCGGACGAGCGTGGGAATCAGCTTGTCGTCGTCATCGACAAGAAACAGCCGGGCCGACATGCCATAGGTCGGCAGCTTATCAATCAGTGGTTCGTAGAGTTCCACCGAATCTGCGGTTGCCAGCAGGGCTATCTTGGTAGCCTGTGGCAGGATGGCCTTTCCCGTCAGAGCCTGACGGATGAGAGGGACGTCATACAGAACGCCGGTGATCTGGCCGGGGGATCGGTCCGCAAAACCCGAAATGAAGGATTTATCAACCAGCAGCGCGAGAATGGGCGCGGAGCGATTGGCCTGCCGGGCGCGGGAGAAGGCGGAAGGTCCAGCAGTAATGATTGGTCCGGAATCAAGCGCGGCCAGCTGCTCGTCGGTGACCTCCACCAGGGAAATGGATGGCTCAAGCTCTGCTTTGAGGAGCTGCACGAGGTGCTGATCAAGTGGCGCGTTGCCCGAGCCGGCGAAGTAGACCGTTCTCGCCGTCGATTCCTGAGCGCTGACAAACGTGGAAAAAACGGCCAAAAGCAGAAACCACAGGGTCTTGTGAACAAGACCCTGGATTCGGCTTCCGGGCCGATTAGGGTGATTCGTGCCTGACCTTCGCTCCATACCGTCCAGGGCTCATGCTTTCCTTGTTAAATTCAGAAACGAATACCAGCCTCAACAAAGAACTGGTTGTGATCTTCAATCCGGTTATCCGGGCTGATCCATGGCTTGGCGTTAAGGTAATGCTGGATCGTCAATGCCAGCATATAGCTGTAATCTGTTTTGTCCACCCGGCGAGCCAAACGGAAATCGGCACGTTCGAACCGGGTTTCCCTGACTTCATTGGTCCAGTACATCGCCGCTGACGTCATGAAGCCCTTCGGTAGATCCTGGATCCAGGCGAAGCTGCCGGAATCGCGGGCGGACAGACGGGCCAGAAGATCGACAGCCCGTTCCTGTTTGTTCAGCGGGAGTGCGTTGGGATCACCCGTGTATCTGCCCTCCTGTTCAAGATAGGCGTAGGTGGCTCGGAGTTTGGTGCCTGAGAATTCCAGGGAGGTTTCCAGTTCGACGCCCTCCTGCTCCAGATCCACGTTGTTGGCGATATACCATTCTTCTTCGTTGATGACGCCGCTGATCATGTCGCGGAAGTCGTCATTGAAGTAGCGTACTTCCACGGAGAGCAGGGCCCTTTCCAGATGGAACTGCCCGAAGTAGCTGATTTCCCTGGAGGTGATCCATTCCTCCTCCAGCCTCTGTCCGTATGTGGATGTGGCTGGATCCAGGAGGTTTTCGACCTCGATTCGCTGGCCGTCCAATGCCTCGAAGGGTGGCTGAACATTGGTCGGCGTATAGCCCCAGTCCGGATTCTGTTCGAAGGCGTCCGGTGTGCGTACCGCCCGGGAAAACACAAACCGCAGGGCATGGTTATTGTTCAGGATGAAGTTCGCGGCGGCTCTGGGCGAGAAATAATCTTCATCGGTGGTTGTGGTCTGCTCCCAGTTGCCGCCTGCGTTGAAGGTCAGCCAGCGGAAAGGCGAGTACTCGGCGTTGGCGAATACCCTGGATTGGTAGTTATTCCCTTGCCCGTTAAAGAAGGTCTCAGAATTGAACGAGTCCTTGCGATAGCCCAGGCCAGAGACCAGCTTGAACTGATCGCTGAAAATGATGGTGTCCTGGAGCTCGATTTCCTGCCGGGTTTCTTCCAGGTCTTCATTCAGGTCAGCGATGAACGGTCCCTGGTCCTCTGGGAAGGGTGGGAACCCGGTCGGCAGCAGTGCGTTTATCTCCGCTGCAGGCGCGGCAACGGTCCAACGCTGGCGCTGCCGCTGATTCTGGTAACTGGCCTGGATATGATAGAAATGATCAGGCGAGGTCGCTCCATCGAACCGCACATGAAGGTAGTAATCGTCCATGATGATGTCCGGGTTTGTGGTGGCTCCCAGCTTGCCCGACTTCTCGAGATCTTCTTCATTCACTCCGTCCAGAACGCCTGCCCGGACGTCAATGGAGTGCTGGCGGTCGATGCGAAATACGCTGTCGAAATTGAAGCTGTTGATATCTTGGCCATCTTGGAAGGGGATTTCCTCTCCGCCATCAATTTGGTTGTCAAAACCGTTGGATTTCCGCTTTTCATAGGACAGGCGCCAGCTTTTATCGGCGTCGGCATCACCCACCGACGTAAACGTGCGCAGATGTCCGCGGGACCCGACCGAGGTGTAGGCTTCCACGCCGGCTGTATCCTGCGGCGAGCGGGTAATGATATTGATGCTGCCAAGAAAGGCATTGATGCCATAGGCGGCGGAATTCGGTCCCCGACTCACCTCAATGCGCTCAATGTTCTCCAGTGCCACCGGCATGCCCAGCCAGTCGACGTCGGCCAGACTGATTCGATAGGCCGTTCGCCCGTCAATCTGAACCTGCAGCCGGCGCTGCTCGTACTGGGAGGTACCGTGGTAGGTTGCAACCGGATTGGTGCTTCCCCAGTGGCCAACCACCATGCCGGGAACCAGCCGGAGTGCCTCTACGAGATTCATGATGCCGAGGTCGCGAATCATGTCTCCGGTGATGATCGTGGTGGTGCCGGGCACCCGGAGTTTTGACTGGCGCAATCGTGTTGTCGTCAGGACTTCGGGGATTTCGCTTTGTTCGCCTTCCAGGGCAAGTAAGCCGGGTATGAAATCAGGGGTATCGGTTTGGCCGGCTGCTGTGGTTGGTAGCAGAGCGGACAGGGCAAGGCTGAGGCCGAAGCACGCTGCGCGAGGATGGAGCTTACCCATCCTTGCCGTTTTGGTCGATTGATGCATGGTTGACGTTCTATAATCTGCCGAGAAAAACGGATAAAGCGGTTTTATTATCATTGGGTCCTATCGTAAGGGACTACAGACGTTTTGTCTCTCTTAAATGTAATGAATCTCGGCCCGGGAGTGGCAGCTGTATGAATTGTTGGGAAATCCTTGGAATTGAACCCACCGACGATCGTCGGAGAATCCAGGATGCGTATGAGCAACAGCTCAAATTTGCTTCGGAAAGCGAGGCAAGAAGCCTGGAACAGGCGTTTCGGGAAGCGGTGGGTGAGGCGCCAGCGCCGGCAACCCGGACTGCCGACACTGCACAGCCGGGCCAGACGACTCATGAGGTAGAAGAGGCAAGTGAACGTCCCCTGGATGCCAATGATGGGCAGGTGGTTCGTGAGGTTGTTATTCAGATCAAGGCACTGCTCAATGACTCATCCAGAAGCAAGGATGCGGGTATCTGGCAAGCCATTCTTTGCGAACCGCCTGCCGATCAGCCGCAATTGCGACGTGAAATCGGCAGGCAACTGGAGCCCCAGGTGCGACCAATGGCTGAAAACGGAACTTTTCCGGCCCCGGTTGCCCAGTTTCTGGGGGAGTGGTTTGACTGGTTCAGCATGGAGGAGGCTCCTGAAGTAGCCGACGAGCGTAACTACCCGGAACCCGGCATGGCAGAAGAGCAGGGTGACCAGCCTCCGCAGATGGTGAATTTCTGGCCGGCGGTTATTGGCTGGATTGTCGGCCTGGTGATCCTGGCCACGCTGTTTGGCGGAATGGGGGGCGGTTAATTCCGCCGTCCCGGTTAGCTGGTCTCGCTCGCGTTTGCCCGTTCAATTTTTTCGCGGTACTTCTGGGCCAGGATGGCTCCCACAATCACCTGTATCTGGTTGTAGCACATGATCGGTAACACGATCATGCCGAAACCGGGATGGCCCGAGAACAGAACTTTGGCCATCGGCAAGCCAGATGCCAGACTCTTCTTCGAGCCGCAGAACACCACCGCGGCTTCATCTTCCAGGCTGAAGCCAAATCGCCGCACCAGGAATTTCGCAAACACCATAAACAACAGCAGCAAGCCCAGGCACAGCGCGATGGCGAACAGAATGGCCTGGAGCGGCAGGTTCTCCCAGAGCCCGCTTTCCACTGAATGCGAGAAGGCAGAGTAAACAATCAGCCAGATCACGCACTGATCGTAGCGCGACATCAGCGTTTCATTTCTTCCCAGGAATCCTCCGAGCCAGGGCCTGAGGGCGTGGCCCACGGCAAAGGGCAGCAGTAGTTGCAGGATAATGTCTTTGAGGGCCTCCGCAATGGAGAAATCCCCGCCACCGGATGTACTCACCAGCAGCAACAGCAGGAACGGCGTCAGCATCATGCCGAAGACATTGGAGGCGGCTGCGCTGCAGATGGCTGCGGGTACATTGCCTCTGGCCATTGCTGTGTAGGCGATGGAGGAAGAAACCGCCGACGGCAGCACGCCCAAGTAAAGGAATCCGAGCCCGAGATCCCTCGGCATCCAGGAAGGCGCAATGTCGCTGAGTCCGTTGATCGGCAGCACCGCCAGCGGAAAAAAGATGAACGTGAGCGAGGTGATCAGGATGTGCAGTCGCCAGTGAGTGGCACCGGCGATGATCTGTTCCCGGGAAAGTGCCGCGCCATGAAAGAAGAAGAGCAGGGCGACGGCAACGGTTCCGGCGGTTGCCAGGGCGTCCCCGGCCTGGCCGGTGGCCGGCAGGAACGTCGCCAGGACGATGGCACCTAGCAGCAGCAGGGTAAAGGTGTCGATCCGGAATTTCATGAATCAGGACTCCCTGCGCTTGAGCGCCTGCAGGCTTGGCTTAAGAAGTTCCCGGGCCAGAGTCTCGGCTTTGCTCTCATCCTGCCGTCTGACGGCGGCGAGCAGCAGTTCGTGGTCTTCCTGGGAGGGCTCCGGAAGATCCGTATCCGTCTCGGTCTGCTCTATGGTCTGGCTGACGGCGTGGGAGAAGTAATCGTACAGTTCTACCAGCGCGGAATTATGGGACGCGGCGACCAGGGCATGGTGGAAGGCTTCATCGTGGCGGATGCGGGCCTGAAGATTTTGTCCCGCCCTGGCGCGCGCATCCAGGGCCTTGGTCATCTGCTGCAGATCCCGGTCGGTTCGCCTCGCCGCGGCCAGTTTGGCGGCTTCCGTTTCCAGCATGATGCGTACTTCCAGCTGGTCCGCCAGCTGGGTGCGGGCAATCCTCCGTAGGGTTTCCCCGGCGTCGCGAGTGGCGCGCACGTAGGTACCATCGCCCTGGCGGGTTTCCAGCATGCCTACATGCACAAGTACCCGAACTGCCTCCCGCACGGTATTTCGGCTGACTCCGAGGGAATCAGACAGCTCCGATTCCACGGGCAGGCGATCTCCCACCGACCAATCGCCTTTCTCGATTGCGTTTCTGAGGCTCTCTATGGCGGTTTCCACCAGCGAGCCTTTGCGGATACGTTCCAGCATGGTGTTTATCATCCCTCAAACCGATAACCCAATCATCCTATGAATCAAGCCAGCCTTCAAGGGAATGTTGAAATCGGACACCTAGCCCGGGGGCTGCCCCGGATAGAGAAACTGATAATCAGCGGTGTCTACGTGGCGGGTAGCGAACCGGTAGGTGAAGGTGAATCCCGGCCAGTTGACCGTATTTCGGCCGTTGGCGTCTAGATACCAGGACGTGCAGCCGGAGCTCCAGACCGTATCTTCCAGGCCCTGCTGGACCACCTGGGTGAAGCGGTCCTGACGGTCCTGGCGCACATCCATGGCGGATTGGGGGTATTTTTCCAGTGCTTCGAGACATTCCAGGACGTATCGGAACTGGGATTCCAGCATGTAAAGGATCGAGTTGTGGGCCAGATTGGTGTTGGGGCCATACAACATAAACATGTTGGGGAAGCCGCTTACGGTAATGCCTTTGAAGGCTGTGGCGCCATTCTGCCAGGCGTCGTTCAGGGTTTTTCCGTCACGGCCGGTTATCCGGATGGGCGAAAGAAACTTCGAGGCCCGGAAACCGGTGCCGCAGATAATGGCATCTGCAGGATGGTGGTGACCGTCCCGGGTGATCACGCCGGTTTCATCAATCCGCTCGATGGGGTCGGTAATCAGGTTCACGTTGGGCCGGTTGATGGCCGGATACCAGTCATTGGAAATCAGAATGCGCTTACAGCCGATCTTGTAGTCGGGAATGATCTTTTTCAGTTTGGCGGGGTCCGATACCCGCTTTCTCGCCTCACGTTTGGCCTGGTTGGCGTAATACTCCAGCAGGCCACTGAATTTGGTGAACGCCAGGGCCCGGCTCTCGTTTTTCCAGTAAATCAGGTAACGATAAAAGCGGTCCCAGAGAGGCAGTTTCTGGAACAGCGTCTGCTCCCAGCGCTTGAATGGCCGATCTGGTTTGGGCAGTACCCAGGCTGCGGAGCGCTGGAACAGATCCAGTTGTTCAACCTTATGTGCAATCTCCGGGACAAACTGTATGGCGCTGGCGCCGGTACCAATAACGGCCACCCGTTTACCGGTCAGGTCGTAGTCATGATCCCACCGGGCCGAGTGGAACATCTTGCCCTGGAAGCGATCCAGGCCGTCGAGTTTTGGCCAGGCAGGTTGGTTCAACTGCCCGGTGGCGGTAATGAGTACGTCCGCGGTGAGTTGCTCGCCGTCAGCCAGTGTGACCGTCCACTGGTTCGATTGATCGTCAAAGGTGGCTTCCTGTACTTCCGCCTGGAAACGGATGTGATCGTCAAGCCGGTATTTCTCGACGCAGTGCTGCATGTAGCCGAGTATTTCCCGCTGCAACCCGAATTTTCGCGACCAGTCGTGCTTTGGTTCGAAGGAGTAGGAGTAGAAGTGTGACTGTACATCGCAGGCAGCGCCGGGGTAGGTGTTATCGCGCCAGGTACCGCCAACACGGTCGGCTTTTTCCAGCAGGGTCAGGTTGGTGAAGCCTGCCAGTTTCAGTTTGATGGCCATTCCCAGGCCACCGAAACCGGTGCCGATAATCAGAATGGACGGGTGTTCACGGCGACTGGCTTGGGTCATATTCAGGTGTCCGGCATTATTATTGTGGTCTTTCGAAGTTAGTATACGCATGTAACCACCCGGTAGGGATGACATTTCTCGCCACACGGGCTAGTCAGAATGACCAATCGGCGTGCGGCTCAGGAAACTGTCCTCGGTTTGAGACAGCAGTTCCCGAAGCGCCGGCGTCTCGAACTGGCGTCGGATACTGATGGCGTAGAATTCCTCGAAAACGCCGGGCAGAGCGCCGTAATCCGCCAGAGCACCGCTTCTCATTTCGTCCCGCACGACCACCGGCGGCATGATGGCAAAGTGGCCGGTGTCCCGGGTCAGCAGTCGCATCAAGGCCATATCGTCTACTTCCGCGGCGATGCTCGGGCGTAGCCGGTGGTATTCGCACAGCTGATCAAAGGCCTGGCGTATGTTGTTGTCGGGCCCGGGAACGATCAGGCTCCTGCCGCGCAGCACGTCGACAAAATCACCCTGAACATCCACCCCCCGGGGGCCAATGATGCTGACCGGTTGTTTTGCAATCAAACGCGACCGCCACGGATTCTGCTCGTCGCCGTGTACCGACTGGTTGGCAAGGATCAAATCCAGCCGGTGGGCTGAAAGCCGCCGCAGCAATTCATCGATGTGACTGCTTTGCAAGCTGAGTTCCAGATCCTCGCGATTAAGGAGGGGTTGGAGAAAACCCTCCTGGAAGTTCCGGGAAAGGGTAGCGACCGCCCCGATCCTCAGGATTTCCCGATTGGGCTGGGCGCCAGAGGCAAACAACGCTGTCAGTTCCTCACCCTGTCGGAAAATCTCTTCTGCGTATGAAAAAGCCATGCGCCCCGCTTCAGACAGCTTGAGGCGCCGCCCCTCACGGATAAAAAGGTCATGCCCCAGGCTCTCTTCCAGCTTCCGGATCTGTCCGGACAGCGCGGACTGGGAAATATGCAACGAGTCGGCGGCGCGGGTCAGATGGCCGGTTCGGGCAACCTTCCAGAAATAGTAGAGATGGTGGTAGTTGAGTTTCATGGCTTTTCGTTCTCAAAAAAAGAATGAAGTGATCAGTATAAACCATTTTTTATATGTGATTGGTCAAGGCAAAGTACTGGCAAACAGGAGGTTTGCTGATATGCACCCAATCGCTGAATCGTCATCGCTATTGATCCTCGCAATCTGGCTGCTGCTTCCGGTGAGTCTTTTCGTACTGGCAGGGTTGAGTGGCTGGCTGAAAAGCCCGCTGAAGCTGAACCACTGCTGGAGAGTAGCCGGATGGCTACTGGTGTCCTCTATGGCTGCGTCTCTGACGGTGGGCGTGTTGCTTTTGTTGCAGGCCAGCGTTGGAGGAAACAGTAATACCTTGGCGAACCTGGGGAGTCGATACGGTCTCTACCCGGACGGTATTGCAGTCTGGATGGCGCTCATGGTGGCCTTTATCGGTTGGGTGATACTGCGGTTCGCGAACAACTACCTCAGCCAGGATCCCGGCCGCGACCGGTTTTTCCCCTGGTTTCTGGTCACCGTTGCCTCTGTCCTGATCCTGGTATTCACCAACCACCTGTTGATTCTTGCGGGCGCCTGGATTGGTGTCAGTCTGGCCTTGCATCATTTGCTGACCCTCTACCAGGACCGCCCCCAGGCCCGTATGGCGGCAGTGCAGAAGTTTATTGTCAGTCGGGTAGGCGATGCACTGGTCATCTCCGGTGTGGTGGCCCTGTATCTTCACTACGGCACCTTTTACCTGCCGGAAATGGTTCAGGCTGAGGCCGCCCGTGAAGGCGGATCCACTGCCCTGACTGTGGCATCGGTTGTTCTGGCCCTGGCGGCAGTACTCAAGTGCGCCCAGATTCCTTTTCACGGTTGGCTTATCCGCGTAATGGAAGCGCCGACGCCGGTATCGGCGTTGCTTCACGCCGGTGTAATCAACCTTGGGGGGTTCCTCTGGCTGCGCCTGTTCCCCGTGTTTGACGGCTTTACGGCCGGCCATATGGTGTTGCTGGTCTTCGGTGGTATGACAGCGATCGTTGCGATCCTGACCATGATGACGCAGTACTCCGTCAAGCATGCCCTGGCGTGGTCCACCTGCGCGCAGATGGGGTTCATGCTGTTTGAGATCGGTATGGGCGCTTACACCCTGGCTCTGCTGCATCTGCTGGCTCACTCGCTGTACAAGGCACACTCTTTCCTGGCTTCCGGTCGCACCGTGGCAGTATCTGCGGCAAATCCATTTCCGGAATCGTCGCCGGCCAGTCGGCTGTTTTGGGCCGGTTCTACCGGCCTGTTGGCCGCCGCTATCCTGGTTCTGGCTCCGTGGATCGTGGAGAACAACCCGGTATTCGGAGCTTTGTTGGTGTTGGCGGTCTCCGCGGCTGCCATGGGTATTCCGGCCGGAGCGACCTCTGCGCTGAAGCTGAGGCTTGCAGGCCTGGCTGTGCTGCTGGTTCCCCTGTACTCGCTGCTGCACTTCCTCGTTGGCCCGGCAGTGCCTGTGCACGAGGGCTTTGTTATCCCCATTGCAGCCTGGTCGGTTGCGTCCGCAATGATCGCGGTGTTGGCCGTCTTTTCTTTGATGATCGTTTTCGGGGCCCGTTTTCCGGCAACCCGAACGCTGTGTGTCCATTTCCGTCAGGGGCTTTATCTTGAGTTGCCGTTTGACCGGCTGACGCATTACCTGGCGGCGGAAGCCCTCAAGGTGCCTGCCATGTTTCACCGTGTTCCCCACCATCCGTTCAGACTGGAGGAGAGATCATGAGTGGCGTCAGCGAGTCGGTCCCGGATCTGCGTGCAATGACGGATGACTGGCAAAAGCCTTTCCGGCAGGCATGCGAGCTTATCGCTCCAGTCTGGCCCCTGGACCAGTGGATTGCGGTGAATCCGTTCTGGGGGCTGCGGCACCTGCCGGCTTCGCGGGCTGACCAGGTACTCGGCGAGCGCGGCGGATTCAGCATGCTTATGCCAACAGAGTTCTATCGGGAGGCCTGGCAAGGTGGTCGGATCCGGCGGGAGGATTTGCAGGCAAGCATCGCCGAACGGGGCGATGTGCAGAACACAGCATGGTATCTGGATTGGCTTGGTCGGGCACCTTCCACAAGAGCACCCCTGAAAAGCTCCATACTCGATACCTACAGGTTGGCAAGCGGCGACGATCAGGATGGTGTGGCCGACACCGCCCGTGATCAGGTGTCGCGTGTGTGTGGCGCCTTCTTCGATCAGCGGCAGGGCCGCTGGTCAGCTGTTGGCGATAGCCCCGAAACGGGTCTTTTCCAGTTTTGGCTGGAGTCCGTCCGCAGCGACCTTTCTCTGGATTTCAGTACCGGCCTAAAAGGGGCAAGGGCCTTCTTCAAAAGCGTGCCAGACAAGATGGACCAAGCCATTCCTGACGCCCTGAATCGGATCGGTGTCTTCGGAGAAGAGCTTGAGGCCCTGTGCCACAGCCTGTTGCTGAAGGTGAACGGCTGGGCGTCCTGGTGCCGGGGTGAGGATTGGCGGGCCGGCCTTGAGGGCCGCTCATCGGATCGGTGCGCGGAGATACTGGCCATCATGCTGGTATGGGAATCCGCCGGTGTTGCCTTCGCAACAACGGCCCAGAAAGACGAGTGGCAGAGGCAGAGAGCACGGGCGCGTCGCAACGGAGACCACGACATTCGCACGAGGCTCTGGGTCTGGCAACGTGCCTTTGAAATCGGCTATCAACGCACTCTCTGGAGCGCGCTCGCGGCTGGTCACGAGAAGCAACCGGCATCCGATCACGAAAGCGAAAGACCGGACGCCCAGGCCGTATTCTGTATTGACGTCCGCTCTGAAGTCATGCGCCGCCACCTGGAGGAGGTTTATCCCGGGGTTCAGACCCTCGGCTTTGCCGGGTTCTTCGGAATGCCAATTGACCACCAGCAGCACGGACCGTTCGCGCCGGCTCGCCGTTTGCCGGGTCTGTTGCCCGCCTCGTACCGGTTGATCGATACCAGGGGCAGCTTGCGCGAGGATTTGGCAGAGAACCGCTCCCTGGATCAGAGAGAAATTGCCCGGGAATCGGTGAGGAAGGCGAAATACACCAGCCTGTCGACCTTCACGCTGGTCGAAACGACCGGTCTGGCCTGGGCCTGGAAGCTGCTGAAGGACTCGTTGAAAAAAGGCCATAGAGCGAAAGATGAAAAAGCCGTCGAGGGCCGGTTGGTGCACAGTCTTGGCGGGGACCCCCTGTCGGATCCCCAAAAGGTTGCGCTGGTCGCAAATATGCTCCGTGGCATGTCTCTGACCAACGGTTTTGCACCTTTGCTGGCGCTGGTTGGCCATGGAAGTCATACCGACAACAACCCGAACCAGGCCGGGCTGGAGTGTGGTGCCTGCGGTGGGCAGAGTGGTGGCGTCAACGCGCGGCTGGCGGCGCGCCTGTTGAACGACCCACAGGTTCGGGCAGGCTTGGCAGACGAGGGCATCAGGATCCCGGACTTTACATGGGTGGTCGCTGCCGAGCATTGCACGGCGACGGATAAAGTAACGATTGCCGATCGCCATCTGGTTCCGGATTCCCATGTACAGAGGCTGGCGGATCTCGAAGCGGGGTTTGCAGGGGCTGGCGTTCGCGTGCGGAAGGAGCGGGCCACACCATTGAAACTGAATGGTCTGGACGATGCGAACCTCGAGGAGGCTATGGAAACCAGAACCCGGGATTGGTCTGAGGTGCGCCCGGAGTGGGGCCTGGCCAATAACGCGGCCATCATTTTTGCCAAACGAAACAAAACCCGGGGGTGCGACCTGACGGGGCGGGTATTCCTGCATGACTACGACCCGGCTCAAGACGCTGATGGTGCTCTCCTCGAATCCCTACTGGCGGCACCCATGGTGGTCGCCAACTGGATCAACCTCCAGTATTTCGCGTCCGTTACGGTTCCCGATGTTTACGGTGCCGGTAATAAGCTGCTGCATTCGGTGGTTGGGGGTAATGTGGGTGTGGTCGAAGGCAACGGCGCGCATTTGAGAATCGGTCTGCCGTTACAGTCTGTGCACGACGGCACCTATTGGCGTCATGAACCGGTCCGTCTGACGGTTCTTATTGATGCACCAGCGGATCGAATCGAATCGGTATTGCATCGCCAGCGGGATGTAGCCGCGCTGGTGGATAACCAGTGGGTCAGTCTGCACCGAATGGCTGACCAGGGAATCGTGCGCTATGACAATGGCAGATGGATAGAAGTTGGGTGAAAATAGGGCGGCAACTGACTGCCGCCCTTGAAGTTTTTTACTGATCCGCGTTCAGAAGCTCTGGCTTTTTGAGGGCCTTCTGGAACAGTTCTTTATCCTCGGCGATGGCCATGGCGCAGCGTTCGGCCAGGTCGTCACCCAGCCCCTCGACCTTGCGGCCCAGGAATACCTGAATTTCTTCGGCCAACTCGAGCACTTTGTCTCGTGCGTCGGCTTCGGCTTTTGAAGTGAACAGCATCGTCTCAGGATTTTTCAGTGCCATATCCAGGCCGTCCCTATCAGAAAAGTAGACTGCTTGTACTGCCATGGTCTTTCCTCGCAGTGGGATTGCTTATTACTGTATAAAAATACAGTTTAACCGAATGGCCTTTCGGGTGCCAATCTCATTCAGGAACGCTTCACTGCTTATTTACATTCCCTCACATCCCGGGAATGCCGGGATACGTAAAAGCTATCTGAGCAAGTGTTTTTGCAGGCTTTTGGTACCAATTCCAGCGACTCGAGAGGATGTTCAGATTGTCCGCAGCAGGTTACCCGAAAAGACGAATATTTGTGCCAGCCGCAGTCGCTTTTACCGTAGGCGTGGTCATCAGTCTTGCCCTTGGAAGACTGTTCTATATCGAGGAATCGAAAGCCGTTGAGCTCGAGTTCAAGGCGGACATAGATCAACTTTCCGATAGCATTGAACGCGAGGTTTTGTTGAACCTCGAGATTCTCTATGCGCTGAAGTCAGCCGTGGGAATCATGCCTGAAATGACCCGGGCCCGTTTCGAGACACTTACGAGGAACGTCCTCGATCGATCCCCGGCCATCCAGGCGTTTGCCTGGGCGCCTGTGCTGGAGCAGGACCAACTCAGCGAATTCACTCGCAAGCAAAGCGAGGTTTTTGAGGACTTCACTGTTCGCGAGGCAGGTTCGGACGGGCTGGTTCCAGTGAATTCGAGAGCGCAGTACGTGCCCGTTCAGTTCATTGAGCCGCTTTTTGATAACCGGGCGGCGCTTGGATTTGATCTTGCCAGTGAAGGCTCCCGCTTCGAGGCGCTTGACCGGGCAAAGGCGACCGGTGAAATGGTGGCGACGGCAGGAATCCGTCTGGTTCAGGAACCGGAGAATCAAAAAGGGTTTCTGGTGTTTGCGCCTCTGTATAGGGTCGAGCCGGGCGCCATGGCTGGGCAAGGTGACTCCGAAGCTTATCATTCCGGCTTTATCAACGGTGTTTTCCGGGTTGGAGAGCTGGTTGGGCAAGCGGTCGGAAGTGAGCTTGGAAGCGATCTTCTGTTGGAAGTGATTGATCGAACGGGGGGTGATGAGACGCTGCTTTTCAGATCCGGGGATCCGGCGGCCGAATCATGGCAGTACGATAATCGATACCGGGCGGGAGAATTCGAGATTGCGGGTCGTCAGTGGACCGTCGAAGCGGTTCCGTCTGCCCGCTTGATTCGCGAAAAACGCGGCCTGCTGCCAGTGTTTGTGGCCTCTTCCGGCATTGTTCTTGTGTGCGTTGTTGTCGGGTATTTCCTGGCAGGTGCCAGGCGCAACCTGGCGTTGACGGATGCAAAGGCCCAGTTGGAGCAGATTTCACTCACGGATGCCCTGACAGGGCTCGCTAATCGGCGACATTTCGATACCGTGCTTGAGCGAGAGGTCAGGCGGGCGGGGCGAGACGGTACCCGGTTGTCTTTGATCATGATCGATATCGATTTTTTCAAAGAATACAACGATGAATATGGTCACCCGGCAGGCGATGCTTGTCTGAAAGAGGTCGCGAGCATTCTGAGAGATATGGCAAAGAGGCCCGGGGACCTGGTCGCACGGTATGGCGGTGAGGAATTCGCAATCATCTTGCCGGACACTGCCGATCCCGGGGTGATTGCGGAGTCCTGTCGAAAAGGGGTTCTTGAACGGGCAATGCCCCACGAGCTGTCTTCAGTTGCAGAGTACGTCACCATCAGCCTTGGCCTAACCACAACGGGCGTGGCAACGGAGGTCACGCCCGAGGGGCTGGTCGATAGAGCCGATTCAGCCCTTTATGAAGCCAAGGAATCGGGGCGCAACCGGGTGTGCGTAGGCTGACTCAGTATCTCAGCAACGCTGAGCCCCAGGTGAAGCCGCCGCCGAACGCTTCCAGCAGCAGTACTTCATTGCGCTTGATGCGACCGTCTCTTACCGCTACATCAAGGGCCAGGGGAATGGATGCAGCTGAGGTGTTGCCGTGCTCATTGACGGTAACGACCACCTGGTCCATAGACATGTTCAGTTTCCTTGCCGTCGCCGAGATAATGCGGAGATTGGCCTGGTGGGGGACCAGCCAGTCGATTTCCGATTTCTGCATCTGGTTGGCGGCCAGGGTTTCGTCAACGATCTTCCCGAGCGTGTTGACCGCCACCTTGAACACTTCGTTGCCTTTCATCTCAACGAATGCGCGTCCGGCTTTTACCTGATCGTAGTTGTCCGAGATACCACAGGGTACGTGCAGCAGATCTTCATACTGACCATCCGCGTGGATGTGGGTAGACAGGATGCCGGTTTCCTCATCGGCCTCCAGGATCACAGCACCGGCGCCATCACCGAACAAAACACAGGTTCCCCGGTCGTCCCAGTCAATGATGCGGGAAAACACCTCAGCGCCGATAACCAGCGCTTTTTTGCTGCTTCCGGTCTTGATGAATTTGTCGGCGGTTGAAAGGGCGTAGACAAACCCGCTACATACGGCCTGAATGTCGAAGGCAGGGCAGCCATGGATTCCCAGGCGGGCCTGCAGGATGCAGGCGGAGCTCGGAAAGATCTTGTCTGGCGTGGAGGTGGCAAACACGATCAGGTCAATGTCTTCAGCCTTGATGCCTGCCGCGTCAATGGCATTCTTTGCAGCCTGCTCGGCAAGGTCTACCGTGGTCTGGCCTTCGATGGCGATGTGCCGCCTTTCAATGCCCGTGCGCTCGCGAATCCACTGGTCGGTGGTGTCGACCATTTTCTCGAGGTCTTTATTGGTAACAATGTTGTCAGGCAGGTAAGAACCGGTGCCGGTAATTCGTGCAAAGGTCATTCGCAAGTGTCCCGAGGCGTAACTGGATAACGTTCTGACATGCTATACCCATGCAACGTCGTGCGTAATTAGCGATTTGTCAAAGACGCCCAGAAACTGGCACGCTCGTCTATGCTGAAGGTGATCAGCTTTGATCAACACTCTGCAAACAAAAGGAGCGTATAACGATGGGCATTTCCAGCCACGAGCTTCACGTAGAATTCCCCCAGTACAAAGACCTTATCCAGGAACTCAAGAGCAATGATCTGAAGTTCAATGAAAAGCTTCAGGAGTACACGCATCTTGATCACGAAATTGAAGGGCTGGAAAAGAGGGACTCTCCCATCGGCGACGACAAATTGCACCGCATGAAGCAGAAGCGGGCACAGCTCAAGGACGACCTTTACCAGGTGCTGATTTCAAACGCCAAGGCGTCATGAAACTGCAATTAAAATGACACCATTCTGAAACGCTAAAATGCTGGGAGCCCCTGTTTATAGGGGTTTCCAAGTATTCAGAAAACTCCTTGTCAAGCCTAGAATAGGATCCTAATTAAACAAGGTCCCGGTTTTACCGACCGAATTCTGGGTTGACTAAGGAGTAATGAAATGAAAAGAGCTGCTTCTCTTTACAAAGGCTGGCGGATGAAGCGCAACTTTGTCCATTTGGTAATGACAATGGATCGCCGTTTGCTGAACGATGTGGGATTTTCCCCGGAGCTCGTTGAACAGAAATTGAGCACCCCGTTCTGGAAATTCTGATCGGTAGACGCGATCGAATGTGGCTAAGGTAACCTTCTGAGTTGGTTGAAAAATAACCGGTCCGGAAGGTTACATGTTGTCACAATAATGAAATATGCCCTTGTTCTTAAAGTATTTTTATCTCGAAAAAGTCTAAGAAAATTGATCTGAATCTGTATTCTCTATTAGCGGATCAGCTTATAGTTACGCTGCCTCCAGAACCAGACCGGTTCACCCCGAAAGGAGAGCTTGACGATGATCCAGGAATTCCTTCAAAGCACCTTACCTCTAGACTCTTCCGTAAGCCTCAGACGTTCTGACACAGATCCCGACAAAGAAATGGCCAGGGCCCACAGTGAAGCCTTTGAAATCGTTTCAGATGACGGTGAAACCGTCGGCTTTGTGAAAGCCTGGGAAGATGACCCCAGTTTTCGTGGTTATGTCCATTTCGACTCTGAAGGCAACGTGATCGACTGGAAGGTCTTCAAAGACCGGTTGCAGAGCTGACGCTCATACCAGCCAACCGAAAAAGAAGTCGAACAACTTGCTGAAAAAGCCGCCCCCGGTGCTCTGAGGTTTCTCGGCAGCCGTGGGTGTTGATGCAGTAGTCTCTTCCTCGATTGGCTGGGCTTTCCTGGTATCCGTCGCTTCCGGCTCGGCGTATCCCGCGCTGGTCGGTTCCGTAGGGAGTTGGGCCAGCACCGGGTCTGGTTCTTCGGTGACTTCCGGTGTTGTTACTTCGGCGACCACAGGTTTCGGCGTGGGATCTGGCGTTGGGGCTTGGGGTTCTGAGGGCGTCATTTCCTCGATCGCAACTTCAGGTTGTTTAGAAGTATCTGCAGTATCGACTTGTTTTTCCGTCGTTTTAATATCAGTTGAGGGTGTTTGAGCGACCTGCTCGGAAGGAGTTCGGGTGGGTGTCGCGACAGGTTGGGGCGCAGGCTCTGGCTTCGGTTCAGCTCTGGCAACGGCAGGAGAATCGGGTGCTGGCTCGGGCAGGGACAAACCAAGCTTTGCCATTGATGCCTTTCGACTGCCGACCGAATTTGCCGCGATGGTTGCGCTCGAGGTTTTGCTCACGCCGAGTGCTTCCAGTGTTGCTGCATCCAGGTTGCCGTTGGTTTGCAGCCCATTCTTACCTTGATAGGCGCGTATGGCCATTCGGAGTTGTTCATCGATCCAACCATCCGCGCGGCCGATATCATGGCCGGCCCCATAAAGCGCATTCTCTGCGGCGAAGATGACTTTCTCTGGCTCGGCGGCTTGAGCAGTGCCAAGGCCGGCAGCCGCTGTCAGCATGGCGACGACAGGGCTGCGTACGCCTGGCTTCCGGGATGATTGAGAGCGCGTCATTGCGGGATACCTCCGGGCAGTCCGTTTCCGGTTACATTGTGTAACTTGAAGCCCCAAGGTATCAGGTAATTATGGACGCTCTCGTGAAGTGGTTAACATCTGCAACCATTGTCCGCTCAGGATTCACTGGCGCGGAAGCGTCTCACCAGAGTGTTCAACTCATCAGCCATGGTGGCCAGCGACTGGCTTGAATGGTTTACCTGGGAGATATCCCCGGCGAGTTCTTCAATGGCACCGCTGCTTATCTCCACATTTTGAGTCATCTCTGATGCCGTGGCTCTCTGCTGTTCGGTGGCGCTGGCTATCTGGGTTGTCATTTCGACGATGCTGTTGACCGCGGCGAGAATATCGGTCAGTGCTTCGCCGGACTTGCTCGCCTCCTCGCTGGCCTCTTCTGCCATCTGCTTGGCCTTGCTCATGTCAACGACTGCACCGGCCGCGCCACTTTGAAGCTGTGACACAATGCGCTCGATATCGACGGTTGATTCCTGCACCCGTTTGGCCAACCCGCGAACCTCATCGGCAACCACGGCAAACCCCCGTCCTGCCTCGCCGGCGCGGGCCGCTTCGATGGCGGCGTTCAAGGCCAGGAGGTTGGTCTGTTCGGCAATGCTCTGAATCACCGCAAGCACATTGCCAATCTCGGCTGACTCATTTTCCAACTGCTGGATGCGCGTCGATCCTTTTTCTACCTGATTGGCAAGGTTAGTGACTGCTCTGATGGCAGAGCCAACGGTTTCCTGGCCGGAATCGGCAAGAGAAGCTGCCTTGCGGGCGGATTCGTCAGTTTCGCTGGTGTTCGAAGCGATTTCTTCAGAGGTCGAGACCATCTCCTGCATGGCGGCGGACACCTGAGTGATCTGATCGCGCTGCTGCTCGGAGTTGGCGGTGGTGCGCTTGGTGATGCCGGAGAGGGATTCCGACTCGCCAGTAAGCTGGCGGGAAGCCCTCACGATTTGCGAGATTGTCTTCTCGAGGGTTTCCAGGAAGGTGTTGACGGCACCAATGAAATCACCGATTTCGTCCGGGCGACCCGGGGTCAGCCTGGTGGACAAGTCGCCGTTATTGTTGGCGATGTCGTCGAGATAGCCGAGGATTTCGGTTTTCGCACGTTTAACACTGGAGCCCATCAAACGGCTCATTAACACCGCAACGATCAGCCCGAGCACCGCAGACACTGTGAACGCGGCGAGAGTGAATTTGAGTGCGAGGGATGTTTCTGCCGTCGCTTCATCCGCTTCCTGATCCAACGACGCGAAGATACTGCTTTCAAGTTGCCGTGCCATACTAGCAATTTCCGGCCCAAGGACATCCAGCTTCTGGGCTTTGACGCTCACCAGGATACTCTGTTGTTCCAGCATCTGTTGAACGCCGGTTCTGTATGCTTCCAGCTCCTCGACGACGGTATTGAGGTACACCTGAACGAATTCCGGACCGTTTGCAGCGTCAATCAGTTCCAATGCATCAGACAGGTCCTCGATGGCCCATCCCAGTGCCTTTTGCGAGTCCTCGTCGCCAGTCGCCAGATAGCGCTGAGCAGTCATTCGCATGATCAGCGCATCGTTCAGGAGCTGTTCCAGTCCAGCTCTCAATTCGCTGTCTGGTTCACGATTGGCGACGCCGTTTAAAGCGAGTCTGAGGGCTTTTGTTGCGTTCGGCCCATGCACATCCAGTTTCTCATCGATGATGCTGAGCACCTGACGCTTTGCTGGAACCAGTTCGTTTCTGAACGAATCAATGTACTGATTGGTTGTCTCTTCAATGCGATCAACCAGTTTGGCTCGCTCGGGCTCCTGGATGTCTTCCTGGGCTTTTGCCATCACCGCCCTGAAATCCGCCTCCGATTCACCGAAGCGTTCAAGGGTCTTTTCGTTTCCGGTCGAAAAATAATCGAACACGCGAAGTCTCATTCGATAGACGCTGGTGATCGAGTCGGTTCCTATCGCGGTATCCGGTGCCAAATCCCGGGCAACCGTGTTCATTCTCTGATCCAGTTCCTGGAATTCAAAAACGCTGAAAAGCGTGACAGCAGCGAACAGTAAAAGAATAAAAAGGGGAGCAATTAATAACTTGCCGGGAACACCTAATTTTCTTTCTAAGGAGTTTAGGAAAGAGGAAGCCAAAGCGTAGCCCTTCTATTAATTTGTTTTGTTTCTTATCGGCTGCGCCGACCAAATCTGAAGTTTTACGTCAGATTTTGGGGATCGGCGCAGCGGTCGTTAACGGGAAAGCGATGAATCTACTCTACAAAGTTCGCCTGACTGGCGATCAGCGGCGATAGCTGAAGGTTCCAGTGCTCGAGTCCGCTTTCGCTGTAGACATAATGGCCGCTGAGGGATTTCAGCTGCGGTATCTGGTCTGGTCTCATGCCATTGAGGATTAGCGAGGCCAGTCTTGCTGCCGTAAGCCCCTCCTGTTGGGCTGAGATGGTGAAACCGCCGATGCTTTGTTCTTCACCAACGAAGATATCCCAGAAGGAGAAAAGTGGAAGCTGGGCGCTGTAATAGGCCTCCTTGAGCAGTTCATGGGGTATAACGTAGTTGCCGTCCTTGTCCCGGATGGTGTGGTGGGTTCCCAGAACCACGGCGTCGTAGCGCTCATGAGCGTTTACCACCGATTTCAGCCAGGTATCCCGGTCGTTGGTCAGGACAATATCCAGGTCCGAGCCGTAAATAGTGGCCTGGCGTTTATCTCCGAAATATTCGTTTACCGCGTTGCGCATGGTGGGCGAGTCATCCATCAGCACCAGGAAGCGATCCCTCTGCCGAAGGACTTTTCGCAGATGCCGGATACTGTCGGCGAAGAAGGGGCGTTCCAGTATTCCGGTAACCAGAGGGTGCTCAAGGGTAGGGTGCTGAACCGGGCCTCCATTCACCCCCAGGAAGACCACCGGAATCTCGCGCTGCACCAGATGCTCCGCCATCAGTGAAAACGCGTTGTCATCCCCCAGGATGGCAACATCGGGGTTCACTTCGGCAATTTTGCCCTGAATTTCAGCCACCTTGTCTGGCCATGCGGGCTTAGGCAGGCGTTTGGTGTCCAGTTCAAAGACCTTTATGTCGTGGTCATTCCCAAGGACCGAACGGACTGCTTCAATGTAGTCGGCATCCCATTTGTATTCGATGTGGTAGCTTTGAACGATAACGACGGTTTTGGCAAAACACAGGGGGCTAACCAGCAACAGTGCCAGTAGGAGAAATCGCATAGTTGTTCCTTATTGTTATCCGAGCAAACGTGAAAAACAGTGTTTTTAACGAATTGTTCTTCAGGCAGTTTTTATAGTTATGTCCGGTTCTGATACAGGAACCATGCCAGTTTCCCAAGTGGCTGTTTTTCCGGGATCGTTTATCTTCTTCAGGACGATGTTTTCGCCGCGCGTCCAAGAATGTCCTGTTATCAATACAATAATTCTTCTTTTGGTCGTTTGTTGTCTGAAATGCCGGACAGATCAGTCCGGCATGCCGGACAACCTGGCTCTGTGCCCCTGACTGGCGTCAAGGGGCACTGTTCGTTGTTAAGGTTCCGTTCTGGATTCAGCGCGAACAGCAGGCTTCTGCTCGACTTTCACCGAACCTAAGCGCTTCCGGAAAAGGTGTTCAAGTTCGCCAACGATACCTCGACGGAAGAGGAGCACGCAGACAATGAACGTCAGGCCGATGGCGACCGTTACCCAGGAACCGAACCCGCTGAGCTCAGATTGCAGCGTCACGACGGTGAAGGCGCCGACCAGTGGGCCGAGAATGGTGCCAAGCCCGCCCAGCAACGTCATCAGTACCACCTCGCCAGACAGGTGCCAGGAAGCGTCTGGAAGCGAGGCAAACTGGAACACGATAGTTTTGGTAGCGCCCGCCACGCCAGCCAGCGCCGCGGACAGTACAAAGGCCATGTGCTTGTAGCGGGAGACGTTGAAACCCAGTGACAGCGCCCGGGGCTCGTTCTCCCGGATGGCCTTGAGCACTTGCCCGAAGGGCGAATCGACGATGCGTGCGATCAGCCAGAAACCGGCCAGGAACACGGTCATCACGAAGTAATACATGGCCATGGTGTCATTGAGGTCGATCAGGCCCAGCGCGCTACCCCGTGGCACCCCCTGAAGGCCGTCCTCACCGCCGGTGATGGGTGCTTTGAGAGCGATGAAGAACACGATTTGCGCCAGGGCCAGGGTAATCATGGCGAAATAAATACCCTGTCGACGGATGGCCAGGGCGCCGAAGACATAGCCTATTGCGCCGGCTGCCAGGCCACCGCTGAGTATGGCCAGTTCAGGCGTGAGTCCCACATCACGGGCAAGGTAACCGCAGACATAAGCCGCACTTCCGAAAAACGCGGCATGGCCAAAGGAGAGCAATCCGGTGTAGCCAATCAAAAGGTTGAAGGCGCACGCGAACAACCCAAAACACAGCAGCTTCGCGAGGAAGACTGGATACACGAAGAAAGGCGCAATCAGGCATGCGCCAACCAGTATCACCCAAAGTGTGCGATTCATCGTTTAGCGCTCCTTTCCGAATAAGCCGGCCGGGCGTACCAACAAGACCAGCACCATGAGCAGGAAAATGACTGTGTTGGCTGCAGGGGCATAGATTACTTTCGTGAGGCCCTCGATCATGCCCAGGGAAAGGCCAGTGACGATCGCGCCCATAATCGAACCCATGCCGCCGATGACTACAACGGCGAACACGATAATGATCAGGTCCGCGCCCATCAGCGGGCTGATAGAATAGATGGGCGCCGCTACCACCCCGGCGAAAGCAGCCAGGGCCACACCGAAGCCGTAGGTCAGCGTCACCATCAGAGGAACATTGACCCCAAAAGCCTGAACCAGGCCCGGGTTCTCCGTTCCGGCGCGCAGCAAGGCGCCAATCTTGGTGCGTTCGATCACATACCAGGTCGCGAAACAAACCGCCAGCGAGGCGATAATGGCGAACAGTCGGTAGGTGGGGAAATACATGAAGCCCAGGTCTACCGCGCCTTTGAGCAGGCTCGGGGTGGCAGGGTACGGCGTTCCGCCAGTGCTGAAATAGTTGAGGAAGTAGCCCTGGAGCACCAGGGCAATACCGAAGGTGAGTAACAGTCCATAGAGATGATCAAGCTGATACAGACGTTTGAGCATTGTCCGCTCGATGATCATCCCGAAGATGGCTACAACCAGGGGGGCTAAGGCCAGAGCCCACCAGAACCCGGTTTGCAGTTCCGGAAAGCCGATCCAGGTGCCCAGATAGGAATATCCGATCAGGGCAACCATGGCGCCCAACATGTACATGGCCCCATGGGCAAAGTTGATTATGTTCAGCAAGCCGAAGATAACCGCCAGCCCGAGGCTCAGTATTGCGTAAAAAGCGCCATTGGTGAGCCCAAGCATGGCTTGGGCAAGAATGGCATCGATTGAAAGACTCATGGAAATAGCCCCCGTTGGATCCTTGGCGTTACTTCAGCAGCGAGCAGGTGCTCTTCGACAGCGGGATGAATGCCTTGTCGCCAGGGATGGTCCCCTCGATGGTGGCGTAATCCCACGGCTGTTTGGATTCGCCAGGGGTCTTGACCTTGAGAAGGTACATGTCATGAATGACGCGGCCGTTCGGCTGGACTGTGGCGTTCTTGTGGAACATGTCATTCATGGTGGTTTCGCCGAAGTAAGCACGCACGGTCTTGCCTTCGTCGGTACCGGTCTCTTCAATAGCCTTCAGGTAGTTAGTGACCGCGGAGTACAGGCCGGCCTGGACCATGCTGGGCATTGACCCGGTGCGCTCAAGGAAACGCTCGGCGAAGGCGCGAGCTTCATCATTCTGATCCCAGTACCACGCAGAGGTGTACTGCAGCCCTTGCGCGGTTTCCAGGCCCAGGGCATGGACGTCACTGATGAAGACCAGCATCCCGGCGAGAGTCTGGGTGTCAGTGATACCGAACTCTCCGGCTTGCCGGACGGCGTTGGTGAAATCGGTGCCAGCGTTACCCAGGGCGACCACGTCCGCACCGGACGTCTGTGCCTGGATCAGGTAGGAGGAGAAGTCGGTAGTGCTCAGTGGGTGACGGACGGAGCCGACGACGTTCCCGCCATTTGCTTTGACGACATCCGAGGTGTTTTTTTCCAGGGACTGGCCGAAGGCGTAGTCGGCTGTGATGAAGTACCAGTTCTCGCCGCCGTTCTCGACAATGGCGGTCGCGGTGCCCACGGGCAGCGCGTGGGTGTCGTAAACATAGTGGATGCCCAGGGGGGCACATTCTTCATTGGTCAGTGCGGTCGTGCCGGCACCGGTGTTGATTGTCACCACGCCTTTCGAGGATGCCAGCTTCTGCACGGCAATAGCGACGGAGGAGTTGAGCATCTCGACGATGACATCAACGCCTTCATTGTCGATCCATTCACGGGCCTTGGACGAAGCGATGTCGGCCCTGTTCTGGTGGTCGGAACTCACAACGTTGATCGGTTTGCCGGCCACTTCACCGCCGAAGTCCTCCACCGCCATCTCTGTGGCTGTAACCGCACCAGCGCCGCCTACAGCCGAGTAGAGGCCGGTCATATCGGTCAGTACGCCAATATTAACCGCGTCGCCGGAAATATTTGCCTGCGCGGCACCGCTGGCTGCCATGGCCGTAGCCAGAGCCAAACTCATCATGTTCTTTTTCATTGTTCCCATCCTTTCATTGTTGTCTTTGTATTCAGACGCTTAGAAATCGATTAAGTCTTTCCTTGTTTTCTTCCAGTTCGTCCTTGTTGATCATCGCCGCTACTTGCCCGTGCTCGATCACGTAGTGTCGGTCGGCCAGAGGAGCGGCGAAGTGGAAGTTCTGCTCGACGAGCACGATGGTGTAGCCGCGCTCCTTGAGTTTGCTGATGACATCGCCCAGGGCCTGGACGATGACGGGGGCGAGCCCCTCGGTAATTTCATCCAACAGCAGAAGATGCGCTCCGGTGCGCAGAATTCGAGCAATAGCCAGCATCTGCTGTTCGCCACCAGAGAGCTTGCTGCCCTGGCTCTTTCGGCGCTCATGGAGATTGGGAAACATCTCGTAAATTTCTCGGACCGACATTCCGTCACTGCGAACTACCGGCGGCAGAACCAGGTTTTCTTCCACGGACAGGCTGGCGAAAATACCGCGCTCTTCGGGGCAGTAGCCCACGCCAATATGGGCGATCCTGTGGGTGGGCAGGTCAATGACAGGGCGACCGTTGACGCTGATCTGGCCTGTACGGGCGCCCACCAGGCCGAGGATGGCCTTCAGAGTGGTGGACCGCCCGGAGCCGTTGCGTCCCAACAGCGTTACCACTTCGCCACGATTAACGGCGAGGTCGATACCGTGGAGCACGTGAGATTCGCCATACCAGGCGTGCAGGTCAGAGATGCGCAGGATCTCGTCGGGTTGCGGATTCAAGATGGCACTAGGCATGTGCGGCGGTCCCCATGTAAGCGCTGATAACTTCCGGATTGGTCGAGACTTCCTCATAGTTGCCCTCGGCCAGAACGGCACCGCGCTGGAGCACGGTGATGTGGTCAGCCAGGTCGGCTACCACGCCGAGGTTGTGTTCGACCATGAGCACCGTCCGGCCGACGGCAACCTTCTTGAGCAGAGCAGAAATGGCACCGACGTCTTCAGTACCCATCCCCTGAGTCGGTTCATCAAGCAGCATCAGCTTTGGATCCAGCGCCAGGGTGGTGGCGATTTCCAACGCACGCTTGCGTCCGTAGGGCAGTTCAACGGCAGTTACCTCCCCGAATCTGGTTAGCCCGACGGAGTCCAGAAGCGCCATCGCTTCGTCGTTGAGGCTCTCCAGACACTTTCCAGCCCGCCAGAATGTGAATGAGTTCTGTGTCTTGGCTTGCAGGCCCAGACGCACGTTCTGCAACACCGTGAGGTGCGGGAACACCGAGGAGATCTGGAAGGAACGGATCATGCCCAGTGTGGCTATGTCCGCCGAATCGGACCGTGTGATGTCACGGCCGTCGTAAACAATTTCTCCCCGGGTGGGCTTGAGGAACTTGGTCAGAAGGTTGAAGAACGTCGTCTTGCCGGCACCGTTGGGGCCGATCAGAGCGTGGATGGTGCCACGCCGGACATTCAGGTCTACCTGGTCAACGGCAACAAAACCTTTGAACTCCTTGACCAGTCCGCGAGTTTGCAAAATGTATTCATTAGCCATGGAATCGGCCCTTTTTTTGTTATCTGGAACATTCCGTTTGCTGCACTATTGGGCAGTCCAGCCCCCGTCAATCGGGATTGATGCCCCGGTAATGGCGTCTGCACTGTCTGAAATCAGGAACTGGATCATCCGGCCGATGGCTTCCGGCGGAATCAGCTCTGGGTAGGGGGCCTTGGTTTGTATCAGGCCGACTTTTGCTTGTTCGAAGCTGACGCCATGATTCTTGGCGTACTGATTGAATTGGTGGTTCAGAATGGGTGTATCGGTCCAGCCAGGGCAGATGCAGTTCACGGTCACGCCGTGTTCTGCGTATTCCAGAGCAGCTACTTTGGACAGGCCCACCAGGCCGTGCTTGGCGGCGCAATAGGCGGCTTTATTGGGTGAGGCCACAAGGCCGTGCACTGAGGCCATATTGATTACCCGACCCCAGCCAGCCTGCTTCATGGCCGGCATCAGGCGTTGCATAGAATGGAATGCCGCAGACAGGTTCAGGGCAATGATGGCGTCCCACTTTTTTTGCGGGAAATCCGCCAGACTTGATGTGTACTGGATGCCGGCGTTGTTAATCAGAACGCCAATCGGGCCAAGGTCGGTTTCCGCTTTTTGGATCAGCGTTTCAAGCTGTTCCACGAGGCTGAGATCGGCCTGGCAATAGGATGTTCGGACACCGAATTCCCTCTGAAGACCTTCTGCCAGGGCAGCCCCTTCGGCGTGGGATTCCAGGCCATTGAGCATAAGATTGAAACCCTGCGCCGCCAGCACCCTGGCGGTCGCCAGCCCGATCCCGCTGGTGGAACCGGTGATGAGTACGTTGTCTTTATTCATTGTTATTGCTCCTTAAAGGCTCAGGATGCTTACGTAGTTGGCAACGCCGGATCCGCCCATATTGAAGACGCCGCCTAGCGAGACGTCTTTCAACTGCATGGCGTTGGCACGGCCCTGAAGCTGCAATGCCGCCATGGCGTGCATGGATACGCCGGTAGCGCCGATGGGATGGCCTTTGGCCTTCAAGCCACCGGAGCGGTTAACCGGCAGGCGTCCGTCCGCCATGACCCAGCCCTCCTGCAAGGCTTTGTGGCCCTGACCCGGTTCGGTAAGCCCCATGGCCTCGTACTGCATGAGCTCGGCGATGGTGAAACAGTCGTGGGTCTCCACGAAGTCCAGATCGGACACACCGGACAGTTGCGCTCGCCGGAAGGCCAGGTTCCAGGCCTCGCGACAGCCGCGAAGTTCGGAAAGGTCGCGTTTCGAGATCGGCAGGTAGTCGTTTACCTGGGCAATTGCCCGGAAACGCACGGAATTGGTCGGAGCGTGGACGCTTTCCGGCCGGCTTATAACCAGCGCCGCAGCGCCGTCTGAAACGGGCGAGCAGTCTGTTCGCTTCAACGGGCCCGCCACGCGAGGGTTCCTGTCCGAGACGGTGGCACAGAAATCCACCGACAGGTCTTTACGCAGTTGCGCAAGGGGGTTGTCCAGGCCGTTATGGTGGTTTTTGGCGGCAATCTGCGCCATGGCCTTTTCGTGATTGCCAAAGCGACTGAAGTATTGATTCGCGATTTCACCGAACAGCGCTGCGAACGAATCGTACTGTGCTTCCTCCGCCTGGTAGCTGGCGGTAGCCAGAGCCTGGCCGACGTTGTCACAGGCACTCATTTTTTCAACGCCGGCCACCAGCACGCAGCGGCTTTGCCCGGACATCACCGCACGAACCGCCGCATGGACAGCCGCAGAGCCACTGGCGCAGGCATTTTCCAGCCGGTGCACTGGCTTAAGATGCAATGCCGGGTCGGCGTTCAACACCAGTGAAGAGATGAAGCCCTGTGGGTCCATTCCGGCGCCAAAATGGCCGATAAACACCTCATCGATCTCCGACGCAGGTGTGCTGGCATCATTCAGGGCTTCGCGAACTGCGCTCGTGAGCAGGGTCTCAAGTGAATCCTCGTGGGCCCGGAATGGCGTATGCCCGATACCCGAGATAATGGCTTCAAACATTGCCGCTCTCCTCAATCTCTCCAACCCGATCACGCAGGGCGGTTTTCAGGATCTTGCCGGTCGCGTTTTTGGGCAGTTCCTCGAAGAACCGGTATTCTTTGGGAAGTTTGAAACGCGCCAGCTGTTTGGCGCAGAACTGGCTCAGGTTGTCGGTAGAGCAGGGCAGCCCGTCTTCGGTTGCAACACACGCAACCACTCGCTCGCCCCAGTCGGAATCCGGCGCACCGATCACTGAGACTTCCCGGACAGCCGGATGCTGAAGCAGCACTTCTTCAACCTCTCGGGGGTAGATGTTGGTGCCGCCGCTGATGATGACGTCCTTGGAGCGATCGGTGAGATACAGGAAGCCGTCCTTGTCGAGGTGGCCGACATCGCCGGTGTGCAGCCAGCCATCCCGGGTCAGGGTTTTGCTGGTGGCTTCCGGGTTGTTCCAGTAGCCCAGCATGACAGCGTTACCCCGAACGAGTATTTCACCGGTCTCGCCGGTGACCAGCTCGTTACCCGTGGGGTCGGCAATGCGCAGTTCGATGCCGGCGTGGGCCTGGCCTGCTGACGACAGCCTCTTGCGGTAATCCGGGTGGTCAGTATCCCGGTGGGCGGCCGCGTCGAGTACCGTAATGGTCATCGGGCACTCCCCCTGGCCATAGATCTGCACCAGCTTGTAGCCGAGAATCTGATGGGCCCGCTCCAGGTCACTCAGATACATCGGGCCGCCGCCGTAGATAATGCAGTCAAGCCCGGCAATGGCGGACTGGTTCAGCAAATCTGGGCGATCCAGCAGACGCTTGACCATGGTTGGTGCCGCAAAGAAGGATACCGACGGGTAGCTGGACAAAATGTTGCAGAGTTCTTCCACGTCAAAGCCGCCGGAGGGCGGAATAATCTGGCATCCGCCACGGGCCAGGAAGGGCAGAATGTAGTAGCCGCCACCGTGAGACATGGGCGCGCCGTGATAGACGCCCTGGCCGGGCTCCACGCGCTTTACCCGGTTCAGGAACCCGTCCAGCATGGCGTAAAGATTCCTGTGGGACTGCATGGCCCCTTTTGGCTTGCCCGTTGTCCCGCTGGTGTAGAACAGCCAGGCAAGGTCGTCGGCTTCGCGCTCGACCAGGTTGGCCGGTCGGGCTTCAAAGCACTGCTGGTACTCCGCTTTGTCGACGTTGATGAAGCTGCACGAAGGTTGGTCTTCGGCGTCGTCAAGCGCCGGCATCGTCTTAGAGCTCACGAAGGCAACAGAGGTGCCGCTGCCATCTGCGATATGCAGAAATTCCCGTGGATGGAGTTTGGCGTTGACAGGCACCACCACCAGGCCGGCGTACCAGGTCGCCAGCATGATTTCCGGGTAGGCCATGCGGTTTTCCATAAAGATGGCGATCCTGTCTCCGGGCTGCAGCCCGATGTCGGATTGAAGCCAGCCGGAAAGGCGGCGGACGCGGTCGTGGAATTCCGAGAAGGAGACTGTGGTGCCTTGGGCATCGGAGAGCGCGGGACGGTCTCCATAACGGGCTGCCGAGTCCGGCAGGATGTTGGCAATATTCATAGGGCGGTGAACCGGTCGTCTAATTATCGTTGTGACTATTGACCGATCAACAACCGTGCCATTCTTTCAAGATATTGTTTTATATGTATAAAAAATTATCGACCTCTTTTGGTGTCCAATAAAATAGACATTTATGTTCATAAAATTCAACACAAGTTGTCTAAAATTCTGTACACTGCCTGGTTAGGTTTCGCTGGGAGAAAGCTCGATGGCTAATCTGAATACTCCTCCAGAGGGGGTGAAAGAAAGTGCCGTACAGATGTTGGCCGAGTCCTTTGGTACGTTTTATGAACATGCCATCGCGGTGGACACCCGGCACCGGATAACATGGATCAGTGAGGGCTATCGCAAATTCCTGGGGCTGAACTATGAGCCCCTCGGCGAGCCGATCAAGCGGCACGTCCCGAACAGTTTCATGCCCCGGGTGGTTGATACCGGCAAGCCTGTTTTCCTGGATCTGCTGTATGTTCAGGAACAGTGGGTCATTGTAAGTGCCCTGCCACTGCAGAATGAGAAAGGGGATATTGTCGGTGGTTTCGGTTTTGTGGCCATGGCTGACAACACAAGCCTTGGCAAGCTCGCCGACAAGTACAACAAGCTCCAGAAAGAGCTGGACAGCGTTACCAGTCAGCTTGACCTGGAGCGCCGGAGCAAATACCGGTTGTCTCATATCGTTGGTCGCAGCCGGGAGTTGCAGGGCCTCAAGAAAAAGCTCAGGCAGGTGGCCCGTTTCGATATCTCGGTGCTTCTCACTGGTGAGACCGGTACGGGTAAAGAGCTCTTCGCCCACGCGATTCATCAACTCTCCAACCGCTCCCATAAGCCGTTTGTTTCTCTGAATGTCTCGGCCGTTCCGGAAAACCTCATAGAAGCCGAGTTCTTTGGTGTCGCGCCCGGCGCTTTTACCGGTGCGAGCCGGGAAGGCAGGGAAGGGAAGCTTGCCCTGGCCAGGGGAGGCACGCTGTTCCTGGACGAAATCGGCGACATGCCACCGAATGTGCAAAGCAAACTGTTGCGGGTACTGCAGGATCAAGAGTTTGAGGCCGTTGGCTCAAACAAGGTCCAGAAAGCCAATGTCAGGATTGTTGCTGCAACCAGCCGGGATCTTCAGGGAATGATCCGGGACGGGGATTTCCGGGCGGACCTGTTCTACCGACTCAACGGCATGCCAATCCATCTGCCGGCCCTGCGTCAGCGCCTTGAAGACATTGATCTGATTGCCGAACGCATCCTCGACGAGATCACCACCAGACTGAACCTGACGCTATACTTTCTGACACCTGAGGCGCTGGACATCTTGCGCAGGCACACCTGGCCGGGAAACGTGCGCGAACTGCGTAATGTGCTCGAACGAGCGGTGATCCTGTCGGAAAACAATCCTGAAATTGGCGCCGAACTTGTCCATGAGCTGATCGGAACGGACCTTTCTACCGAAGTGGTCAAACCTCCAGTCGAAGGCGTTTTCAGCAATGACTGGTCGCCGGACTTTCAGGCTCCCGTACCACTTCAGGAGCAGATGGCCGCCGCAGAGCGCACCATACTCCGCGAGGCTCTGGGTAAAACCGGTGGTAATCGCAAGCAGGCCGCGGAACTGCTGGGCATTTCCCGGGCGTCCCTGTACGAAAAAATGCGAAGGCTCGGCGTCTAGACCGTTTCTGATCTCGGGTTGCGCGGGTAATACCGGTCGGGCAGACGTTCGATATGCGCGAAGAAGCGCGTGTCCTTATAGGGCATCTTCATATACCCGGAAACTCCGAGCCCGGTGATCTGTTCGACAGCGGAAAGGATTTCATCCAACAGCCGCGTAAACTCCGCTTCCCGGTCGGGATCCAGCAGCCGGTAGTGGCTGTGAATCTTAAGGTGCCGGGGCAGGGCTTCGAAGATAATCATGCCGGTGTGGTGGATGTCGTTCAGGGCCTCCAGAGCGTGGATTATGATGTCCGGCAGAACCAGAAACTCCTCCGGATCGGGGCCGTCCTCGAAGTAGGAATGCACGCGGCTTTCATCCTCAACCTCCGGCGCAGCGCTGACCTCGTAATGCAGTTTCATTCCCGGTGACAGGAGAAAGGGTTGATCCGGCTCGTCACGGTCGATGTGCAGAGTGTTCCGGGCGTTAAACAGGCAGCTTTTGAAAATGCCCTGTCGGTAAATTGCCTGGGCGAGGTAAACCATGTTGTTGACCGCCTGAACAAATGCTGACTTCAGTGCCGGATCGTGCAGGTTCAGCGACGTGTCGATGTAGATTCCATCGGTTTCCCAACGCACGGCCAGGCCACCTTCCACCGGGTAGCGCCCCAGGCGGCTGACGGCCGCCAGGAAGGCTTTCTCGGTTTCGCCCATGCCCTGCATGAAGTTCTTGTAGTAGCGGTCGAGCTGAACGTCGTTAACGTCGTTGAGGGTTTCCGGCGCTCCTTCTTCCCGGAGGAAGGATTTGCGGGAGCTGTAAACCACGGTGTCGATTTCCTGGTCCGAGGCTCGCACCCAAACCGGTACCTGGGCCGCGACCGGCTTTTCGGGCAGATCGATCATCACCGTTCGGGCCATCCGTGGCATTTCCCTAAGGTAGTAATCACCGGCTTTGCGCCGGGTGTCTGGATCCGGCGACAGCATGCCATCCAGCATCCGGGCGAACTCCATGGGCAGTCCCAGGGAAGTGGCGGGAATGGCACGATGACCAAAACGGCAGGATTGCGCCGAAGCGAGGGCATAGAGTGTGCCGGCCGCCCCCTGTTCATCAAAGCGGGGTGAAGACAGACCACCGTTGAGCTGTTCCTCACCAATAAAATAGACATCCCCAAGCCGCGCGTTGGTTTGCTGCAGGTTGTCGGACATCAGTTCCATGACGTTGGCGGTAATGAACTGCTGGTTAGCGTCCAGCTGGGCAAACACCGAGGAGCCCCAGTCAATCAGCGCGATGTTTTCGGTGCTGGCGTCGAACACCAGATTGGATGGTTTGATATCACCGTGAACGATCGGTCTTCCGGCAGGGCCGTTTTCCCGGCGCAGGTTGCGCAGGATGTCGGCCAGCTGGTCGGCAATGCGGATAATGAGTCTTGGCTTCAGGCGGCCATCACGAAGGGATACCTCTTCCAGATTCAGCCCGGCAGCCCGTTCCATCACCAGAATCGGTTGGTTATTGGCTCGCTGATAGGAAATCAGCCGCGGCACCCTGGGGTGACGGACCTGCTCAAGAATATACGCTTCGTCTTCAAGCCGGTCCTGAAGATGTCTGGGCAGGTTGATGCGGGTGAATTTGAACACATGTTCCGGGCCACCGATGGCTGTGCCCGGCAGGCGGCCGGCAAAGACAAAGCCGTAGGCGCCCTTACCAATCAGTTCGATGTCCTGATAGCCGAGTTGGCGGAGCTGGGCGGCGCAAAGCGCCACCCAGTCCTTGAGCTTCTTGGCATCATCATGGCTGAGCAGATAGATCGACTGCTCTTCGGGGATGTAGAACTGCTGCAGTTGAGTCTTCTGCGCCATGATTGTCCGTCAGCCCATATGCAGCAGCATGGTTTGGGGCGATTCCAGGTAACCTTTCCAGCGGTTGCAGAAGCGGGCGATCGTGCCGCCATCGATTATGCGGTGATCGCCGGCCCAGCTCACCGTCATGATGGCCCGTTCCACCACCTGGCCGTTGGCGTCAAACCGGGGCAGTTTCTGGGTGCGTCCCAGGGCCACGATAGCAACCTCGGGTGCATTGATAATGGGTGCAGCGTAGGTGCCACCCAGTGCGCCAATGTTGGAGATGGTGATGGTGCCGCCCTTGAGGTCTTCCTGGCTGACACGGCCGGATCGGGCCGCTTCGGTAAGGCGCGCCACTTCGTCAGCAATGCCCAGCAAGGACAGGCTCTCAACGCCCTTGATGTTCGGCACCATAAGCCCGGCCTTGCCATCCACCGCCATACCAATGTTGCATTGGGGCAGGTAGTGAATCTCGGTGACGTCGTCGTTGAGCTGACTGTTGAGTACCGGGAATTCCTGGACCGCCAGGGCCATGGCCTTCATGAAGAAGGGCATGAGCGTCAGCCGTGAGCCCCGAGCTTCCGCCTCTGGTTTGAGTTGTTCCCGGAGCTTGAGCAGATCGGTGACATCAATATCCTCGCTGTAAATAAAGTGAGGAATGGTGGTCGCCGATTTCACCATGCTTTTCGCCATGGCGGCTTTCATGCCTCGGATCGGTTCCACACGAACGTCCTGCTCGGGCGCGTTCTGCCGGCGTGTTACGGTACCGCCGGAAGCTTGCGCTTCGTGGCCGGAATCCGGAGCCTGCGCCGATTTTGAACCACTCTCAATATGCGCCAGCACATCGGCCTTCAGCACCCGGCCATCTTTGCCGGAGCCGGCGATGTCGCTGAGGTTGAGCTCGTGTTCCCGCACCAGGCGACGGACGGCCGGGCTGGCGGGAATACGCTGTCCGCTGGCCTTAGCAACCGGTGAGGCCGTTGCGGTTGAGAGTTGCGCAGCGGGCTCCGGTTTGGCTCTGGGCTCTTCTGGCTCTTCCCGGTCCCGGGGAATGAACGCGAACAGCGGCGCATGAACCTTGGCCATCGCCTGCTGTTGGTGATAAAGCTTGGTTACCCGCCCGGCTTTGGGAGCAGTAATCTCGACCATGGCCTTGTCGGTCATAACGTCCACGACAGGCTGGTCTTCCTCGATTTCGTCACCCTCGGCAACCCGCCATTCCACCACCTCGCACTCAACGATGCCTTCGCCGATATCCGGCAGGATAAAGTCTTCGGTGGCGTTATCTCCGGACTCGGCGCCTGAGGGAGATTGCTTTTCAGCCACGGGCGCAGCTTTTGGTTCAGCAGAACTGGCAGACGGTGCCTGGCCACCACTTTCGCTCTCGTCCACCAGTTCAAACAGCGGGGCATGAACCTTGGCGATATCGCCTTCCTTGTAGTAAAGGCGTGTCACCCGGCCCTTATAGGGCGCCGGAATTTCCACCAGGGCCTTGTCGGTCATGACCTCGGCCACCGGCTGATCTTCTTCGATCACATCGCCTTCACTGACCAGCCATTTGACCAGTTCACATTCCACGATACCTTCGCCGATATCGGGCAGAATAAAATCACTCATAGTTGCTCTCCTGTCCTGATATCAGCCTAGAATTCAACGCTCGCCCTGATGGCCTCGTAGACCTTCAGGTGATTGGGCAGGTGCTCTTTTTCCAGCACCAGCGGGAACGGAGTGTCCATTCCGGTTACCCGAGCGATCGGAGATTCCAGATACAGGAAGCAGCGCTCCTGAATCGTGGCGGCGATTTCACCGGCGAAGCCGCCGGTCAGGGGAGCTTCGTGGGTGACCACCAGCCTTCCGGTCTTGAACACGGAGTTGGCGACGGTTTCCACATCCCAGGGCAAGATGGTCCTCAGGTCGATGACCTCACAGGAAATGCCATCCTTCTCGGCCCGTTCCACGGCCTGATCGATAACTTCCATCTGGGCGCCCCAGCCCAGAACCGTCACATCCGTGCCTTCCTTGGTGACTTCAGCTTCACCCAGGGGCAGGCGGTAGTCCTCGTCTGGCACTTCACCCACCGAGGCCCGGTAAAGCCGCTTGGGCTCGAAGAACAGGGTTGGGTTGGGATCGTGGATGGCGGCCAGCAATAGCCCTTTGGCCTGATGCGGGTTGCGCGGTACCACGATTTTCAAACCCGGGGTGTGGGCGAAGTAGGCTTCCGGGGACTGGGAGTGATACAGGCCGCCGGCAATACCGCCGCCGTAAGGGGCGCGAATGGTTAGCCCGCCAACGTTGAACAGGTTGCCCGAGCGGTAGCGGAACTTGGCGGATTCGTTCACGATCTGATCGAACGCCGGGAAGATGTAGTCCGCGAACTGGATCTCGGCTACCGGTACCGAGCCCTGTGCCGCCAGGCCGTTGGCAAACCCGATGATGCCTTGCTCTACCAGGGGTGTGTTGAAGCAACGGGCCTTGCCGTACTTCTGTTGCAGGTTACTGGTGGCACGGAAAACGCCGCCAAAGACACCCACGTCCTCACCGAAACACAGCACTCGCTCGTCTTCCGCCATGGCAGTGTCGAGGGCGTTGTTGATGGCCTGGAGCATATTCATCTTGGTCATATCATGCTCCTCCCTTGGCGTCTTCGGCACTCTTCGGGTACTCGTCCGGATACCGGCGAATATGCGCCTTCAGTTTGTCGAACTGCTCAGCCAGCGCCGGCGGGACTTCGTCATAGACATCACTGACCAATGATTCAAGCGGTGGTGGCGGCCGTTTCTGCGCCCGTTTCATGGTTTCGAGCACTTCCCGGCGCATGTTCTCCTGCAGCTGCTTTTCGTCGTCCTCACTCCACCATTTCTTGCTTTCCAGCCACAGGCGCATGCGCAGGATCGGATCTTTTTCCCGCCATACTGCCTCTTCATCCTTGCTGCGATAACCGGACGGGTCGTCTGATGAGGAGTGGGCCGCCAGCCGATAACTCATGGCTTCGATCAATACCGGACGGTTGTGTTCTACGGCCAGCTTGCGGGCCTCTTGCGTGGCCTGATACATCGCCAGAATGTCGTTTCCGTCCACCCGGATCACATCCATCTTGTAGCCGTAGGCCCGGGGTGCAACGCCGTCGGCTGCAAACTGTTCGGCGGCCGGTGTGGAAATAGCGTAACCGTTGTTCCGGCACAGGAAGATCACGGGCACCCGATGAACCGCCGCCATGTTCAGGGCCGCGTGGAAATCGCCCTCGGAAGCGGCGCCTTCACCGAAATAGGTAATGGTGCAATGACCTTCGCCCCGGAGTTTCTGACCGTAGGCATAGCCCGTGGCCTGGGGAATCTGGGTGGCCAGCGGTGAAGAGATGGTCATGTAGTTCAGCTTTTTCGAGCCATAATGGACCGGCATCTGGCGACCCTTGCCATAGTCCATCTCATTGCCGAACAGCTGGTTCATGAATTCGTCGATGGTAAAGCCGCGGTAGGCGAGGGCACCTTGCTCCCGATACTGCGCCATAATCATGTCGCCATCATCCAGCGCCGCCGCGCTGCCAATTACGGCCGCTTCTTCACCGGTGCACTGCATGTAAAAGCTCAGGCGGCCCTGCCGTTGGGCGGCAAGCATGCGTTCATCAAGAATTCGGGTGGTGACCATGGCCCTATAGATGCGAAGGGCTTTGTCTTTGTCGAGATCAGGAGCTTTGGCGCTCTTGTAGAGCTTGCCGTCCTGTTTCAGAAGCCTGAACGTGGGAATACGGAATTCCGCACCGTCGGTAAACACTGGGGAATACACAACTTTGGACTTTGTTGTTGTCATAATCCTCTTCCTGGGGTAGTGGCCTGAGGAACAAACACTCCTTGTGGGAGTGTAGTTAATGTCATTGTAGACAGCCTGGCAGAATCTGGTGTGATTCGTGCCAGGTGATGTTTACCTTAACGTAAACTGCTGGAGAGGGGTAGACCCCCGTTGATAGATTTTAAGTGATGAGTAACCGCTGTCTCCGCGTTTTCCGCGCCTGGCGAAGCGTGCTACCGTCAAGGTATACACTTTTTAACGGATTCAGACATTTGACTCACGCGGGCAGGTTTTAATGAACGTAATCATTATCGGCGCAGGAATAATGGGCACCACTTTCGCCACCCTGGCGAAAGAGTTGGCACCGGAACTGGAAATCACCATTCTGGAAAGACTGGACGGCCCCGGGGCCGGGAATTCCTGGGTGTTCAACAACGCAGGTACCGGGCACGAGGCAAACTGTGAGCTGAACTACACACCGGTGGACGAAGAGGTTATTTCGGTCGAAAAGGCGGTAAAGATTCACGCCCAGTTTAACGTGGCCAAGCAGTTCTGGGCCTATCTGATCCAGAAGGGCGCTATCAAGGATCCCAAATCCTTCATCAACCAGACCAAGCACTGCACCATTGTCTCGGAACCGTCGATTCAGGAACTGAAACTCCGCTTCAACGAGATGTCGGCGCACCATTTCTTTGAGCAGATGCGCTATTCAGAAGACTTCGACGAGATCAAGAGCTGGATTCCCTACACCATGGAGGGGCGGCCGCGCCATGAGAAGATGGCGGCGACGGTTATCGAAACCGGCACGGACGTCAACTTTGGTGCGCTGACAGAGCAAATGGCCCGGCACGCCGTTGACGACCTCGGGGTAAAGATTGAATACGGCACCCACGTGAAGCGCGTACATCGCAGCCCGGCCGGTAGCTGGCTTGTGGAAACCCAGAGTAGGGGAGGTGATCGACAGTACAAGGCGGATGTTCTGTTTGTCGGTGCGGGCGGTGGTGCATTCCCGATCCTGAAAAAGAGCCATCTGCCTTTTGCCCGTCGTTTCACCGGTTTTCCCGTTGGCGGGCGTTTCCTGCAGGCCGAGATCACCGCCGTGCAGGCCAAGCAATACAGGGCCAAAACCTACGGTAAGGCAAAGGTGGGTGCACCGCCGATGTCCGTTCCGCACCTTGATCTGCGGGTATCAGACGGAAAGTATTACCTTCTGTTTGGCCCGTTCGCCTCGTTCAAACCGGTACTGGAGAGAGGGCGGGGATTCCTCGATTACCTTCGTTCAATGCGCCTCCACGATATTCCGAGCCTGCTGAACGTCGCCCTGGAGCACTTCCCTCTGGTCAAATATCTGGTTTCAGAGACCTTCAAGGGCGAAAAGAGCATGTTCGAAGAGCTGGACAGCTTCGCTCCGGGCATGAGTAAGAAGTTCAACTGGAAAGCGGTTGAGGCTGGCCAGCGGGTACAGATCATCCGGGATGGGGACCTGCAGATGGGCACCGAGATCCTGGTATCCAGTGACAAGACCTACGGTACCTTGCTCGGCGCATCCCCGGGTGCTTCGGTGTCGCCGGAGGTCATGCTGCGTTGCCTGGAACAGCTTTTGCCGTCTATTTTTACCAGTGAGCAAGCGGAAAAGAAGAAGAAAGAAATATTCCCCGAAGATAACCTGGAGGCGCTAGCGAAGAATCCCGACCGATACCGGGAGATCCGGGATTTGGTCAATGAGCGGTTGGGTATCAAGCCGTCGGCATCACAGCAGGACTGAACAGGCCAACAAATAACAGGGAGATTTCCATGGACAGCAGAATCAGTGTCACCTCGCCTCTTGTGATCCTTCACGGCGACGAAATGGCCCAGGTAGCGTTTGACCATATTCTGAAGAAGTTCGTGAACTCACGGCTTGATATTCAGCTTGAAGAAATCGACCTGTCTGCGGAAAACCGACTGTTGACCAATGGCCAGGTAGTCATCGATGCCATTGAAGCTCTCCAACGTCATGGTGTGGGAGTCAAAAATGCCGGCATGACCGTAAACCGGCAGCAGCTCGAGGACTTGCTCCGTAAGCATCCGGATGTGGACGGCAACAACCTGCACCCGCTTGCGACCAAATCGCCAAACGGCGCTATCCGGAAGGGCATCAGCGGCAATATAACCCGGGAAGACATCAAGTTCCGTAACCTCAACATTCGTCGTCCGGAATGGGTAGGGCGCGACATTGAGGTGGATACCATGGAATTCGGTGGCATCAAGGACAGCTTTAACCAGCTATCCATGGCAACCGGTGTGGTCAAGCTGATGTTTGTCGGGAGTAGTGGAGACCCTGTAGAGCTGCATCGCCGAGAGATTCGCAAGGGCGATCCCTGGCTGTTGGCAACCAATGACCTGGAGGACGTTAAAGCCTGGGCACATCGCTTCTTCCAGCGAGCTATTGCCGAGAAACGGGATGTCTACCTGGGCCTGAAAGACACCGTGATCCCCGGCTACGACGGCGCCATGAGAGCAGCGATCGAGGACATCTACCACAGTGACTACAAGAAGCAGATCGAGGATCTGGGTCTGAAGTACTTCTACGAGCTGATTGATGCCCAGGCGGCACGAATTGTTTCCAACCCACCTAAGCGAGCGCTGTGGGGCGTGCCGGACAACACCACCGGGCGTAAATTGCTCAAGCTGGTGAACCAACTCAAGGAGTTTGGTATTCCGGGCCGGGGTGCCCATGTGTCAATTTCTCGCATGAGTGCCGGAGGCGGCGACCAGTACGGCAGCTTCAACATGGCGGCCAAGGAAGATGGCATTCTCAAGGTGATCGTCGACGGTGACGAGAAGCATGCCCGCCGGGTCAGAAAAGGCGATCCGATGCTTCTCATGTCTAATGACCGCGAGGCCATCAAGGACTGGGTTCTGCAAGTGTTCCGGGATGCCTCGCGCAAAGACAAGGAGGTGTATTTCGGTCTAAAGCGCGAGTACATGGAGTACGACGAAGTCTACAGCGATGTGATTACCGAAGTGCGCCGCGAGTTGGCCAGTGAGGACACGCCGCCACCATCGTTTATGATCATGCGGCCTTCGAGCCAGCTCAAGAAGATGATCACCGATCCTCCCAGAAATGCGCTGTATCCGTCCCAGAACCTGGATGGGGACATCTTCTCGGACATCTCAGCGGCGCTCGGCGGCAGCCTGGCGACCGCCAGTTCCATCATCGAGAGCAAGGACGGCACCATGCTGTTCGAGGCGCCCCATGGCACGGCACATGATCTTTACCTGAAGTATCTTGAGAGTGACGGAAAGATCGCCCACTTCAATCCATCGGCGTTGATCTTCGCGCTGGCCAACGCCCTGGAAACTGTCGGTGAGCGAGAGGGTAACGAACCTTTGAGCCAGTACGCCGTTCAATTGAAGGCCGCGTTAACGGATACCGTCGACAGCGGAATTGTTACTGCCGATTTGAGGGGTAAAACCGTTGATCCGGATTCTGAACAGGTGGTGGATATGATTGGCTTTCTGGAGGCGGTGGAAAAGGTGCTCGGATGAAACCTCAGAAAAAGCCGAGCCCCCTTTAAAAGAATGGAGACGCGATGTAACACCTGGGCCAGTCGGGTTACTGATAGCAAATGGGATAACATTTTCAGAACCTCGGGAGCCCGCCATGGCGCACAAGTTTGCCGAAATCGCGTTTACCAGAACGGTAAAGCAGGTCCAGGAAAAGATGGGCAGCCGTTCGGGGTATTCATCCATCGAGTCCGGGCCTGACCGTAACAATCTGCTGAGAGACCGCGAGCGTGGGTTCATCGAGGCCCGTGACAGCTTTTACATTGCCAGTGTCAGCGAAACAGGTTGGCCCTACATTCAGCATCGGGGAGGACCGGCCGGTTTTTTGAAGGTGATAGATCAATCGACAATCGGCTTTGCCGATTACTCCGGCAATCGCCAATACATCACCACGGGCAATGTCCTTACCAATGACCGAGTCGCCCTGTTCATGATGGACTACCCAAACAAAAGGCGGCTCAAACTGCTTGGCCGGATGACACTGGTCGGCTCAGACCAGCCTGACCTCCTCGAGCAATTGCAGGATGGCGATTACAACGCCCAGGTAGAGAAGGGCATGATCATTCGAGTTGAAGCGTTTGACTGGAATTGTCCGCAGCATATTACCCCTCGCTATACTCAATCAGAGGTCGAAGCATTGCTCGAGTCCATGCGTGATTGAGGCTGAAGAGGCGTCAGAGGGTCGACTGGAGTTTACTGCTGTAGCGCCGGAGCTTTCCCACGGTCTCTGACCAGTCATCTGCACCCACCATGTTGGTGAACTCATCGTGAGCTTCCTCCCACCTTGCCAGTGCCTGCACGTATATGTCTTCGCCCTCCGGCGTCAATGAAAGCCCCAGAGAACGCTTATGCCCTGTAGGCTGGGACTGCAGAAGCCCCTTGGCGATCAGTTTTTCAACCGTGCGCTGAAGGGATGTGCGCTCCATGCCGAGAAGCTCGGCCAGCTCGTTGATGGAGTTTGGTGGCGACAGTTTGATGGCATTCAGAATAGAAAACTGGGTAATCCTGAGGCCGGTGTCCGAAAGGTGATGGTTGTAGTGACGGGTTACCAGCCTGGAAAACACGCGGGAGTACAGAGCGGCGCAGGTTCTGGCAACATCGAGAGGCGTTGCTTCCTGGTCTAATGAGTGCCCGGACACGGTGGGTTTCCCTGTGTTTAAGTGTATATGCATGATGCTAGGTGGAAGTGCCCGTGATGTCCAGCCGATCAAACCAAAGAAGTTCAGGGAATCTTGCGTGGTTTCAGTAACAGTCAGGCCTCCAGGGCGTCTGAGAAACAGGTATCACGTTCTCTCCGATGTCCTCTTCACACGCAAGCGAGGCACCATGAAAAATCAGGAACTCAACTTGTTGCATGTCTTCAGCGCCATCATGACTGAAGGCTCCATTACACGAGCGGCGGACCGCCTGGGCATGACCCAGCCTGCGGTTTCGAATGTAGTTTCCCGAATGCGCATCGCCTGGAAGGATCCTCTGTTTGTTAAACGCGGAAGACAGGTGGAGCCGACGTCCTATGCCCAAAGCCTCTGGGACCAGATTCGCAACCCCCTGCACGAGCTGTCCAACGCGGTAAACTCCACCCGCTTCACGCCCGGCGAATCCCGCAGGACGTTCAGGGTTGCGGTCACCGATCTGATACTCGAAATGGTCTGGCAACCGCTGGTCTCCGAGTTGCAGCAAAGTGCGCCCGGGATTGATCTGCATGCGGTGCCTTTCTCTCCGGCCACGGCAGCGAATCATCTGCGAGAAGCGAGTGTCGACTTTGTGATTGGATTTTTCGAACAGCATGATCACAGCCTGCGAAGCCTTTGGCTTTTTGACACCGGCTATGTGCTGGCCATGAGAAGCGACCATGACCTGAGTGGTCGGCCCGTGGACCTGGATTCATTTCTGGAAGCTCAACATTTGCTGGCAACCATGTCTGGTGAGGCTCACGGTGTTGTCGACGATACACTCAACAGGCGTGGCCTGGAGAGACGCGTCGCAGTGACGGTAAACCATTTTTCCGCCGTTCCAAATCTGCTCAGAAACTCCGACCTGGTTGCTACCATCCCGGAAGTTATTACCGGCGACTGCGAATTCTGCGCGGGAATTTCGATCACCAGTCTGCCAATTGAGGTGGAGCCAACCAGCCTGTACCTCGCATGGCACACCCGCCACGACCGGGACCCTGGCATTATCTGGATTCGAAGCGTAATCGAGCGAGTGGCCAAGGCGTGTTGGGCGCAAGCCATGGCCGCCAGAGAACTTGATTGTGGACCACTGACGGTGATTAACCCCGGTTTGGACAATCGGCCCATAAACTAGAACACCTGTCCATTTGTCGGGGTGTTCCGGTGGTTAGTATTTCTCCCGTAGACATCAACCACTGGAGAAACCCATCATGAAAAACCTTACTGCCAAAGCACTGCTTGTTGTTTCCATCGCCCTGATCTCGGCATCCGCCAGCGCATCTCTGGCGGACCGAAAGTCCGATATCGACGATTTCAGCGAGACCGTGAGTAGCCCATACAGCGGGCAAAAGGTCATCCGCGGGCAGATTGTTCTGAAGTAAAACGTTAAACCAAACGAAAAGCGGGCAAGGATTCAGAATCCTTGCCCGCTTTTCGTTGAGCACCATTCACGCGACGTTGGCGTTCTCCTCAGCTACGGTGTTCTGAGCCTCGGTAGCTGTTGCGTTCAACTTTTTCCATTCCCTGGGCGTCATGCCCGTATTCTTTTTGAAGGCCCTGGAGAACCCCGAGGCGTCTTCGTAGCCTACTTCGAAACAAATAATCGACATGGGCTTGTCTTTCAGAATGAGCTTCTTGGCAGCAGAGATACGGGCATTCTGGACGTATTCGCCAGGTGCCAGACCAAGCACATTCTTGAAGTGTTGGATGAAGGTTGATCGGGACATGGTCGCCACGTCAGCCAACTTATCAACAGAAAGATCTCCATTGAGATTGCTGTCGATGCAATTCAGTACCTTGCTCAGCTGACGGTCCGCGAGCGCGGATAGCATGCCCTTGGGTGTTTCCCCCTCGGAAACGATATGCCGGAGCACATTTACGAAAATGACCTCAACGAGTCGGTTCATAACCGCGTCCCGCCCTTCCTGGGCTGCTTCGGCTTCCGCGAACAACACATCTACGAATGAGCCAAGGCCCTGAACCGAAGACAGGGGAAGTACAACGGAAGGAGGCAGCGCCTGGAGGACCGGGTTTCGGGAACCAGTCTGAAACTTGATTGAGGCGCAAATCATCTCGGCACCTTCCTTGTTTGCGCCGAACAGCTGATGGGGCTGGGAGCGCACCGAGAAGATCATGGTCGGCTCCGTGAGTGTCATTTTTTCCCGGTTCGCTTCCATGATATCGAGCACCCCCGAACGGAGTACATGGATGTATCCGGTTCCTTCCTCTTCAAAGGACGCGAGTCCACAAAGCTGGCCCCGAAAGAACACGCCGGCGTTTACGTTGAGCTGGTCGAGAATGTAAGAAAGCCTGTCCATAAGCCACTCCAGATAATTGGCATAGAAGTTTGAACGATCGTACGCATTCAGTACCGCCCGAGGCCTTAATGTTTCAAACGTAGTCATCATTCATTCAAAGGAGATACCCAATGACTCGTTTCAACAAACTTCGTGCCTTCGTTGCTTTTGCTGCCATGAGCGCGGCTTCTGGTGTTTTTGCTGCCGATATCGACATGAACGCCGACGCCAATGATGTCGCCATCAGCGGTTACGACCCGGTGGCCTACTTTTCTGATTCAGAGGCCACCAAAGGTTCGGCCGAATACACCGCCACCTACAAGAACGCGATTTACCATTTCTCCAGCGCGGAGAACCGTGATCTGTTCCGTGCCGACCCCAGTGCCTATGCGCCCCAATACGGCGGCTACTGCGCATTCGGCGTAACCATGGAGAAGAAGTTCGACGTTGATCCCGAGGCCTGGCGGATTGTCGATAACAAACTCTACCTGAACCTGAACAAAGATGTGCAGAAGCGTTGGCTCACTGATGTACCTGGCTTCATCGCCAATGCCAACGACATCTGGCCGGAGATCAAAACCGTGGAAGCAGCCGAGCTGTAAAGCGCTGCCAGTGATCGGAGCAATTCGCAGGGTCCTTGATCTCAAGAACAAGGACCCTGAATCAAACTTTCAGGGTGATCGATATGAACCAGAAGCTTCTTTTTAGCGCGGCACTGGCCGCTGCACTGGCCGGCGCCATGTCCGCGCCACTGGCTCACGCAGGCGGCAAGAAAAAAATGCTATGGCATTTCCCCGGTTGGCGGTAACGACTGTGCGAACCTTGCGGGAACGCACTCCTGTGCTGGCCAGGCAAAGGTCGCCAACGACCCGGGTGAGTACAAGATTGTTGAGAAGGGCACCTGTGAAGATCTGGGTGGTTTTGACAAGGAAACGGCTCTGAAAATCATTGCTGAGAAAAGCAAGGGTTAAGGGTCATGAGTAATCGTCAGGACTCAGGCCAAAGCCAGCAGGAACTCAAGAGCACCGCCGTTGGGGTAGGGCTGCGACCAGAGCACTACCAGGACGTTCTGGAGCAGGCACCCTCAATCGATTTTCTTGAGGTTCACTCGGAGAACTTCTTCGCAGACGCCGGCATCTCTGTCGATCTTCTACAAGAGGTCTCGGCCAGCACGCCGATCAGCCTGCACGGCACCTCGGCAGGTTTGGGGTCGGTTGAGGCTGTTCCTGACGATTATCTCAAAAAACTGAAACGCCTTGTGGATCGGGTGGATCCGGTACTCGTGTCGGACCACCTGTGTTTCACCTGGGCAAGGATCGGTGGAAGGCTTTTTCACGGTGGTGATCTTCTACCCATTCCCTATACCGAAGACAGCTTGCTGCATGCAGTGAACAACATTGATCGCATACAACAGTACCTCGGTCGTCAGATCGCTATCGAGAATGTCTGCGCCTACATCGAGTTTGACCAGAGTGATTTCGACGAAGCGAGTTTTATCGGTGAAATCGTAGCTCTCACGCAGTGTGGACTGATCCTCGATATCAACAATCTGATGGTGAACGCCCGAAATGGGCAAGTCTCAAATCTGGAGAATTTTGTTGATCGCTATGTCGGATCACTCGACCACTCTGCGATTACCGAGATTCATCTTGCGGGCTCGACGCCCGTGGGCGAAGAAGAGCTGCTGATCGACGACCACGCCTGCCCGGTAACCGTGGCTGGCTGGCAAACCTACGAACGCGTGCTCAATGTGATTGGCCCAAAGCCCACGTTGATTGAATGGGATAACAATCTCCCATCCTGGCGCGAGCTTCTTGGGGAGGCTACCAAGGCCAGAAAGGCACAGCGCCGGGTACTGGGGAGTGAGCGCAGCCGTGAATCTCTCTGATTACCAAGCTCATTTCCTCGAATTCCTGTTCGGCGGTACGAGCACGCCGGTGCAGCCCAATTCCGAGGTGTATCGATTTGGGGTTGAGGCAAAGGCAGTTCGAGCCCTCGAGCAAGGTTATCCAACCGTGAGGGCACTGCTAGGCCCTGCCGACTTTGAAGGGCTGGCCCTCGACTATTTCAGGATGATCCGGAAACAGAGCGGAGACTGGGGCGATTTCGGTTGGGGCTTTTCGAGCTGGATTATCTCCCATCGGATTTCAGACCGCGTTCCTTATCTGTCCGATGTGGCGCGACTCGACAATCACGTAGCGGGGGTTGAGAGGAGCCAGTACGAAGAGGTGAGCGTTGCGAGCTTTAACGCAATTGGAGAGGACCTGGCGTCTTGCTCTCTGATTCTTAACAAAGGGATCCAGTTTTTCCGCTCCATGTACCCAGTGGTCAGTATCTGGGAGGCGCATAAAAGCGAGACCCCGAAGGACACACTCAGTTTCGCTCAGGCGAAGAGAATGATCGCCAAGGGCCTAGGGCAGAATGCGCTGGTCTATCGCGCGGGTTGGAAGGGAATGGCGGAAGTCATTACTGAGAGAGATGTGCTGTTGCTGGAGGCAGTCAGAAACCAGCGGAGTATCGCCGAAGTCTTTGGCGAGGATGTTCTGAAGGACAGCAACTTTACCTATTGGCTGCAAGACATGATCGCAAAAGGCGTCATTGTTGGCGCCAAAACCATTCACTAAGAGGAGATCGACATGAAAACCTTGGCTTACAGTTTCTACGGTTTGAACGATTCGGTTCAGCGATTGGTTGGCAGCCTGCTACCTATCGCGTTGTTTCTCGGGCGCCTTTATGTGGCCTGGGTCTTTTTCAAAGCTGGCCTAACAAAGATAGATGACTGGGGAACCACCCTGTTCCTGTTTGAGGAAGAATACAGTGTTCCTCTGTTGAGCCCCGAGTTTGCGGCGTTCCTGGCGACCTTTGGCGAACTGGTTTTTCCGGTGTTGCTGGTCATTGGCCTGTTTTCCCTGGTGTCCTCGCTGGGTCTGTTCGTCATCAACATTGTTGCGGTCATCAGTCTTGAAGCGATTGCACCAGCAGCAGAGTTATATCACGTGGTCTGGGGCCTTATTCTGATGGGCTTGGCCATGTGTGGGCCCGGTCTGTTGTCGCTCGACAAGCTGATCAGAACCCGTTTGAGAGGTGACTATGCCGCTAATTAATCTGAATACCTTTGAAGAACTGGGCGAACTCGCCAATAAACACGAATGGCTGCTACTGGACTTCTGGGCACCCTGGTGCGCGCCGTGCAAGGTAATGAATCCCGTGCTTGAAAAGTTCAGTGAACTGAATCCTGACAACGCGGTCATCAAGGTGGATGTGGATCAGAAGCACGAGATCGCCGCCAAATTCGGCGTCAGGGCGATACCGACTCTGGTTCTTCTCAGACGCGACCAGTTCATGGGGCAGGAGACCGGGTCCAGATCACTGAACGATCTGAACAAGTGGATCGACGGGCTAAAACAGAAGGTATCCCATTTGGCGTGAGTTGTTGGCGGTTTTCAGAGTAAACTCAGTTCGCCGGGTCCACGCCCGGCTTTTTTATTTGGAAATCGGGTAAGGTTCGCTTTCGCTCGATGTTCCGAATAGATTCCTGAGTGTGTGTGGAGATGGATCAGGCAATGACAGTCGATTTGCCCAAATACCAGGCGCTTGAGAATACTCTTCGAAAGAGTATCGAGGGTGGTCGATGGCGGCCCGGCGAACGGATGCCATCCATAAGAGAACTCTGCAACCGCTACGGGTTTTCCAAGATTACCGTACAGCACGCGCTGCAGCGGCTTGAGGCTCAGGGATTGATTCAGGCCCGGGAGCGAAGCGGCTTTTTTGTGTCGTTGGGGCAAAGCGAGTTCGAGCCCCCCAGGCAAGCCGCCATGCCTGCCGCGCCCCAGCCTGTCTCAGTTAGCCAGGTGTTTCAGGACATCATGACCCGGAGCGCTGCCTTTGATTTGCTCCCGGATCTCCAAAGCGACGAGCCGCCACCGGCCATAATTCAGCTGAACCGGTCGATCGGCCGGGCCCTGCGTCGCCAGTCTGCGAGCTTTCAATATTATGACGGGCCGGCTGGTGATCAGGCGTTGAGGGCCCAGCTTGCGCTTCGAGCCGCCAAAAGAGGGTGGACGGCGGAGGCCAATCAGTTCTGCGTCACTTCTGGCTGCCAGCAGTCCTTGTTCCTGGCCTTGATGGCGGTTTGCAAGAGCGGCGACGTGGTTGCGGTTGAAGCCCCGGGGTTTTATGGGGTTCTCCAGTTGCTTGAACAACTGGAGCTAAGGGTGATTGAGATCCCGGCTTCGCCGACGACTGGAATGGATGTCCGGGCGCTTGAAGAGAGCCTCCAAGTCTGGGACATCAAGGCGTGCGTGGTTTCACCGTCCTTTGCCACTCCTACCGGAGCTGTCATGCCTTCCGAAGACCGTCGACGGTTGCTTGAGCTTGCCGAACGACATGATCTGGCCATCATTGAAGATGATATATACGGCGAGTCAGGGTGGTTTAACACTCCCGATTCCCTGAAGGCGATTGATGAGTGTGACCGCGTCATCCATTGCAGTTCTTTCTCGAAAGTTCTCTCGCGAGACCTGCGTTTGGGATGGGTTTCAGGTGGCCGGTGGCATCGAAACATACTGCAACTGAAATTGACCACTCAGTTGGCCAGTAGCCGGTTCCTGCAGCAGGGCGTGGCAAGCTTTATTGCCGAGGGCGGCTACGCATCGTACCTCCGCCGGTATCGGCAACGCTTGCGTCTGCAGCGAGACCGTTTACTGGATTTGCTGGGAAACTGGCCGGTGCCTTTGAAAGCAACCGCGCCTCAGGGTGGTTTGGCTTTGTGGGTGGAATTGCCGCCAGAAGTGGACACTCTGAGTCTTTACGCCAAAACCCTCAAGGAAGGTATTGTCATAACGCCCGGTAGCCTCTTCTCGGTTTCCGGAAAGTTTTCGAACTGCCTGAGAATCAGCTTTGCCCATCCGTGGAACGAAGCACGAACAGATGCGTTGCAGAGACTACCCGCACTCATGCTCTGAAGTTCCGTCATCTGTCCCTATCAAATATTAAAAAAGTGGTCCTGCCCCCGTTAAGTGCGATCCATTAACCTCGCGTCACCTTTTATTCCCTGGTGATGGCAAGGTGCGCAACAAATGAGTCGCCTTATCTCTGTAAAGCAAATCGAGTCAACTTCGAAAGTCCTCGAGGCCGACCACAAAATCCAACCCCGAAGTTTCTCCGGTTTCTATCGTCGTGTGCGAATTACCGGAGGTCTTGTTCTCTTTGCGCTGTATTTTGGTGTGGCGTGGCTCGACTGGGGTGGCAGACAGGCAGTCCTCTGGGATCTCTCAGAGAAGAAGTTCCATATCTTTTCCGCCACGTTCTGGCCGGAAGACCTGGTGTTGCTCTCCGGGATTCTCTTGATCTGTGCATTCGGCCTGTTTTTCTTGACGGTACTGGCGGGTCGAGTGTGGTGCGGCTACGCGTGCCCTCAGAGTGTCTGGACCTGGGTCTTCCTGTGGGCGGAGCGAGTGGCGGAGGGCGATCGATCAAAAAGGATCAAGCTTGATGCAGCGCCTCTCAGCGTGAAGAAGCTCGTTCGCCGCGGTTCCAAACATGGGCTCTGGCTCCTCATCAGTCTCTTAACGGCGATAACGTTTGTAGGGTATTTCACACCGATACGCGATCTTGTCGGAGATCTGTTTGTCTTGGAAGCATCAGGATGGGCCGTGTTCTGGGTTCTGTTCTTCACGGCGGCCACTTATCTGAATGCTGGTTGGCTGCGCGAGAAAGTCTGTTGCCACATGTGCCCTTACGGCAGATTCCAGTCGTCCATGGTGGATGCAGACTCCATGGTTATTTCCTATGACGCTGAACGGGGTGAACCCAGAGGTTCTCGGAAAAAGGATGTTACGCCAGCTTCAGCGGAGCTGGGAGACTGCATTGATTGTCAGCTGTGTGTGCAGGTGTGCCCGACAGGGATTGATATTCGGGACGGGTTGCAGATGGAGTGTATTGGGTGTGCCGCCTGCATCGACGCCTGCGACTCGATCATGGACAAGATGGGCTATACCCGTGGCTTGGTGCGTTACGCCAGTGAACGCGACCTGAAGGGCGGGAAAACAAATCTGTTGAGACCACGACTGGTGGGGTATTTCGGCTTCCTGATTGTGATGATTGGGCTGTTTGCATGGGGCGTGGTGTCCAGGCCTCTGATCACGCTCGATGTTGAAAGGGACCGGGGTATGTACCGGTATACGAGTGAGGGCGAGATCGAAAACAGCTACCTGCTGAAACTCACGAACAAAGACAGCAGCCAAAAGTACATCATCATACAGGTTGAAGATCCATTGCGAGCGTCAACCACAGGCCCCTTGGGCGTGGTAGTTGAGGCCGGAGAAAAGGTTGAGGTTCCTTATTCCGTGGCCCTGCCTGCATCCTCCCTCAATGCTGGCGCCAACGACATCGTTTTTCAGATCAGCACCCTGCATGGGGAGAAGGCGTTGGTTACCGAAACCAGTACGTTCCTTGCTCCGTCAGAGCATTGATGGCGTCGATCAATGCTGCCAGCTAAACTCAAAAAGTTGAGTATGACAACTAAAGGTATCTCAGATGTTACAGACGCAGGATGTAACAGGCCCCATCTCTGGGGGCAGTGCCATTCCCTATGATGAGTGGACTGAAAAACTGGGGACTGTTTATGGGCTTTGGAGGCCCAGGAAAGCCGCGTCTGATGACTTTACGGCGGGAGTCGTCCATCGTTCCGTTGGTAACTTCGGAGTCGTCAACTGCGTTTGCGACCCCTGTGGTGGTGCTCGCCAGGCTAAAGAAATATCCGGCGATGACCTGGAGACAGTCATCCTGCAACTGGTTCTTTCGGGGCAGGAGAGGTTCACGATTGATTCGAAAGGCTTCGAACTGACGGCCGGGGACATTATTTTATGGAATACAACGCGCCCAATGACATTCGATGTTACGGAAAAGCTGCACAAGATCTCGGTGCTGATGCCTCTGGCGCGTTTGAGGAACTGGCTGCCAGGCTCCTGGCATCTCATTGACAACAAATTTGCCAGAGACTCCACCACAGCATCATTGTTGTGCGCGTTGATACAATCAATGGCGCCGCAATTTTTAGCCGGCAGGCTGGAGAACAGCGACGCTTTAACGGATGCGCTGATGGGCACACTGGTCAGTACTCTCGGACCGCCGACCAGTCGAGGCGAGTTTTATGAACGGCATCAACTGATTCGGATCAAGCGTTTCATCGATAAACATCTGAGTAATCCGGACTTATCCCTCCAGAGCATTGCCTCTGCGCACCAAATTTCCTTGAGGCACCTGCATTCTCTTTTCCAATCGGAAGGGCAAACTGCATTGCAGTATCTGATAAGCCAGCGCCTGCTGCGCTGTCGGCGGGATCTTTCGAATCCTGCGATGACGGGCCGAACGATCACGGAAATCGCGCTTGGCTGGGGTTTCCAGCATCCCACTCACTTCAGCAGACGTTTTAAGTCCGAGTTTGGCTTGACCCCCTACGAATTTCGGCATGCTTCGAATGAAGGTTTAGTTCTTCACGACTAAGTGAACAAGCCTGCACGGACAGTTCAAAGAAGATTCACCCAGAAGCATGCTGCCATCTCTGAATCCCTCTAATGTGGATGCATAACTGATCTATCGCGATGTGTCCCCGAGGCGGAGCTGGAGGAGTGCAGCATGAATATCCAACCAAAAAACATTCAGAAAGTACCCGCCTTTGGGCGCGAGGCTGATTTAATAGAGGGCTTGCAAACTGGGGATCCGATAGCCTTCGATGAAGCGTATCGGAAGTATCACCCGGTAATGCTGCGAGTGGCCGCCAAGTACACCTCTGCGGCCGTTGCCGAAGATATTGCCCAGGAGGCCTGGTTGGCCGCCATTGGAGCCATCGCGTCGTTCGAGGGCCGTTCGTCCCTGAAAACCTGGCTGTGCCGGATCGTGATCAATAAAGCGTTCAATACCTATCGGGAAAAGCGGCCGGAATTCCCTGCGACGCCCAGCCTTGCAATGCTGTCAGACCAATCAGCCGAGAACCAGGGTGTCAGTGCTTCCTGTCATCTCAGCGAACCGGAACTGGCTGTGCAGACGTCCAGGGCCCGGGAGCGCATTCGGATTGAAATGAAGAATATGAACCGGGATCACGCCCACGCGATTCTGTTGAAAGGCATGACCCAACTGACGGGCTCGCAGGTATCTGAGGTGTTGCAGATTTCTCACGGAAACCTCCGGGTCATACTGCATCGAGCGAGAAACGAGCTAGCGGCCGTGCTCCAGGCATAAGGGCAGCGACCGCGCTCTGAGAGTTAATAGTCCGCCAGCTATATAAAGTATCACAGCCCCAGATCACTCAACCCCGGGTGATCATCCGGTCTGCGCCCCAGGGGCCAACGGAAAAGCCGATCTGACTCTTTGATGGGGCTGTCGTTGATGCATGCGAATCGACGCTGCATGAGACCGTCCGCATCGAATTCCCAGTTTTCATTGCCATAGGAGCGGAACCAGTTTCCGCTGTCGTCATGCCACTCATAGGCATATCTCACGGCAATGCGGTTGTCGGTGTAGGCCCAGAGTTCTTTGATCAGACGGTAATCCAGTTCACGATTCCATTTGCGGGTGAGGAATTCTTCGACCTCCTTCCGGCCGTTGGCGAACTCGGCCCGGTTACGCCAGCGTGTGTCCTCGGTGTAGGCGAGGACAACCTTTGCCGGATCCCGGCTGTTCCAGCCATCTTCGGCAAGGCGAACTTTTTCAATGGCGCTTTCCCGGGTGAAGGGTGGCAGTGGTGGACGTTGGGAAGTCATGTTGGTTCTCCATTTCTTGGCAAACAGATTGGTGCGGCCGCCTGGATCAGAGCAGGGCGGCCAGCTCGTTTCGTGCACGGTGCAGGATGACTCGCAGATTTCCATGGGAGATCTGCAGCACATCCGAAACCTGCGAACCGGTGAGCGCGCTCATGCCCTTTAGCAGAATCGCGTTGGCGTAATCCCGGTTCATATTCTTCATTTCTACGCGAATGCGTTCCTGAACCTTTGCAGTCTGGGTAGCCAACTCCGGTTCGCTAAGATGCCCGGCGGTGCCACCAAATTGGTTGTCTGGTGAGTTATCGGATAACAGAGCGAGGCTTGGCGAAGCAGGAAATTCCCTTCGGTTTTCACGGTAGGTGTTGAAGGCTTTGTTGGTGACGATCCGGCACAGCCAGGTTTTCAGCGACGAACGGCCCTCGAACGACGCGATGGCTCCAATCGCAGCCATCCAGGCCTCCTGCGCGATATCTTCAGCAACGGCCGCAGAGGTGTACTTGGCGGCCACTCGCAGCATTACCGGATGGTATCTCCGGTAAGCTTCATCAAAGGCCTTCGGATGGCCCGCTTGCAAGCCATCAATCAAGCCTGCCTCATGCTCAAAAGCCGTTTCCTTCCGGGTGACTTTAATTTGAATGTCCATCCTGCTTGTCTCCATGCCGTTTTCATTGGTGGTTCGCAAATGAAACCGACAACAACACCAGTCAAAAAATACCCTGCTTCGCTTCCCAAACTGGCATTTCCCGAAGTAGACAAGTCGGTCTATTTTTAATAGTAGACAGGTTTGTCTAATTTGGTCAAGATATATTCAATGAAAAAGGTGGAGGTTTACCGATGGGACGCAGACAGGATCTGATCGATACAGCACTAAGACTGTTTTATGAACATGGAATACACGCCATCGGCATTAACCAGGTGCTGCAGGAAGCGGGTGTTGCAAAGCAAACGCTCTATAACCATTTTGAGAGCAAAGACAGCCTTGTAGAGGCTGCCGTTGAGCACCGGGACAAACTTTTTTTCCAATGGCTTGACTCGCGAATGAACAGCCAGCCGGCGGGAAGAGAGGCTCTGATGGAGATGTTTGATGCGGTTCACGACTGGTTCAATGACCGAGTTCCGTCACTCCAGCGTTTCTACGGTTGTTTTTTCATCAACACCTGCGGTGAGTACAGCGACCCGGACCACCCGGTCCACAGACGCTGCGCGGCTCATAAAACAAAAGTTTTTGAGCTACTGAAGCGGCACGCTCTGGAAATCTGTACTTCAGAGACTGAAGCAGATGAACTGGCCAATGCGCTGTTTTTGCTTAAAGAGGGTGCCATCGTTAAAGCGCACGTTGAAGGCGATCTGGATGCGGCGTTGAAGGCAAAGGCAATTGCCTCAAGGATGATTTCGCCGCACTGAAAAAAACTGTGCGGCGAAATTCGGGGTTCAACGGTACCTTGAAATTGGCACATTGAGGCCAGAGGACCTTTCACAATCCCGGTCGCTGGACCATTTGCCAAGCATGAAAACGCAAAATGGAACGCAGTAGGTCAAGACTGCCGGCAGCCATTGAATGTCCTGATATCCAAAAAGCGCATCGTGCTGATTTATCAGTAACAGAATCGTACCCACCACCAGGGCAACTCTTGTCGCCTGTGTGTAATAACGCTTAAACAGTTCAAGCAGCTGCATGAGGCGCCTCCTTACGTTCGGCCTGTCTGAGCTTTTCTGCAGCATCCCGGAAGGCGGTGCGAACACCTTCTTCAATAACAGGGTGATAGAAAGGCATTCCGAGTATCTCGTTCACCGTCAGAGACTGCTGCACGGCCCAGGCCAGCAGGTGACCAATATGCTCTGCTGCTGGCCCAAACATTTCAGCGCCCATCAGCGTGCTGGTGCTCTTATCGGCGTAGACTTTCAGCATGCCCTGGTTTTTGGCCATTACGCGGCTTCTTCCCTGATTGTGGAAGCTCACCTTTCCGGAGATGAAGCTGTCGGCCAGCAGTTCGTGCGCTCGTTTGCCGACACTGGCAATTTGCGGGTCGGAAAAGACAACGCCCAGCGCGGCACGACGATGACCCGCTTCTACCGTGGGAAACGTGCCGGCGTTACGGCCTGCGATACGCCCCTCATCTGAGGCTTCATGCAACAAGGGCAGCTCGTTGTTAGCATCACCTGCGATGAATATGTGCGACTCACGGGTCTGCAAGGTGTAATGATCGAAGCCAGGAACGCCGCGGGCGTCCAGTTCAATGCCGGTATTCTCGAGGCCCAGCTTGTCAGTATTCGGAATTCGACCGGTCGCTGCCAGAACATAGTCCACCACGACTGTATGAACCACACCTCCGGACGTGCGGTAGGTCACCTGCACTCCGTTCAGGGTTTCCTTTGCTCCGAGGACATCCGCGTGAAGGATCAGGTCAAATTCAGACTGGAAAGTATCCGCTGCAATCTGACGAATTTCGTCGTCGGCAATTCCGCCAATCGATTCGTTGCGCGACAGCATTGTAACGTCAACGTGTAGCCGGCTCAGAGCCTGCCCTAACTCGAGTCCAATAACGCCTGTGCCGACCACGAGCACGGATTGCGGAAGTTGCTCCAGTTCGAATACATCGTCGTTAATGAGCAGGCGTTTGCCCGCACCCTCGAGTACTTCAGGAATGAATGGTCTGGAACCCGTTGCGATAACAACCCGGTCGGCGGTAATTTCGAGCCCGGTATCAATCTGCAAACGATGGGCGTCGAGAAAGCGAGCGTAACCACGGACCTTGTGGCTATCATCAAACTCATCGACGTCTTCAACAACAAACCCCACGAAACGGTCGCGCTCTTTTTTCACGCGATCCATGACCGCCGCACCGTCAGTCTCAACGGTCGGGACATTGAGCCCGAAAACCCCCGCATGCTTTGCGCCGTGGGCGGCTTCTGCCGCGGCAATCAAAAGCTTACTGGGCATGCAGCCGACACGCGCGCAAGTGGTGCCGTAATGGCCGCCCTCAATCAGCGCGATGCTGTCGGTAAATTTGCGAGCTTCGCGGTAGGCACCCATACCAGCCGTGCCCGTGCCAATGATGGCAACATCAACCTTTCGTTTGAGCATTTTTACTTTCCTGTAGGTTATGAGGACCGTTCATGCGGTTTGATTTTGATCAGCCGACTGGGCGGCATGGCGCTGCAGGTAGCGGACGATATCCTGGGACTCATACAACCACCGAACCTTGCCGTTTGATTCGATTCTCAGGCAGGGAACCTGTGCCCGCCCTCCGCCTTTGATCAGCTCTGCCCGGTAGGCAGGGGTTCTGGCGATGTCACGTTCCTCCACTTCGATGTCGATGTGCTTCATCGCAGAGCGGGTATATGCGCAAAAAGGGCACGCGCGATAGTGGTAAAGAGAGAACGATGTGGTTTGCGAACTGACGGACATGGACTGTCTCCTTCGTAGTGAATGTGCCTGCCATTCTCTGTTCTTCAGGCAGACCGGAGGCGGCAGGACGGTTGGAATAGTTGTCCATCTGTTTCAAAGGCACCCTGTTGGCGAGGGGTGGTGTTGGGTAAGAAATATACAATTCTGCTTGCAGCTCTGATTAGAATGTATATACACTTTATGAAAACCGATTCGAGACGGAAAGCGGTTCCGCTCAATCGACGATTCATTGTTCATCAGACTGAGGAAACGAACATGAACCTTTCGCTTACTGTGTTCCAGGCTGCTTTCGGTTTCTACAGCCGATTGATGCCAGCAAAAGCGGCTTCAAAAGCTGTCGAACTTATGACCAGCCCACGAATCAAGACAGAACGCAGAAATTCATCCCGAACGCTGTTCGAACGAGTCGTGCCGCTCAATAATGACGGTCTACTCTCGATCTACGGAGTTGGCCCAAAGAAAATCCTGCTCTTGCACGGGTGGTCCGGCTGGATCGGGCAATTCAAGGATCTGATCAGTGAGATTGATCCCCAGGAATACACCATCTACGCGGTGCATCCGGCAGGGCACGGTGAGTCGCCGGCCACCGAATCACATCCGGGGCGGTTTATCGAGGCTGTACTGGAAGCCCATCAATACGCTGGCTCGTCTTTCGACGTTGGGGTTGGCCATTCATTGGGAGCCGCTGCGCTTGTTTATGCCCAATCCACCAGAAACTGTTTTGAACGTCTCGTATTGGTTTCTGGACCGGCAACGATTGAGGGGGTTCTGAGCCGGTTCGCCCGTTTCGTAAACCTTGGGGAACGCAGTAAACGCCTGTTCGTAAACGACATGGAAAAAACGGTGGGATTGAGTGTTGACCGATTGGATCTTGTTGCATTGGCCCCCTCGATCGAAACACCCGTGTTGTTGATTCACGATGACCGGGATACCGAGGTTCCGGTTGCGGAATCCAGGGCACTGCACGCGGCGTTTCCGAGGAGCCGTTTGACCCATACAACGGGTTATGGCCATAGCCGGCTTTTGCAAAAACCTGAGGTCATTAAGGAAATTGTTGAATTTTCGAATTCACCGTTCAGGCCTTAGTCCGAAATGGTATCGGATCAGGAAAAACGCACCGTCCCTGGTGCCAAGACGCAGATGAAACTTCTAACGCTTAACCGTGGGTCCCGGAACGTACTTCACCACGAATGACAATTTGGCCGCTGTAAGGCGCCGGTTCTGCATTCTCGTAGTTAGCGTCCCGGTTCTGGATCTCGCCACGAATCACGATCTGGCCACTATAGGGCGCGGGTTGGGCCTGCTCGGAACGAGGCTCGTCGGATTTCCGGTCTGCCAGGGTTGCATGGGCGGGCAGGGCAGCGATGGTAACGAGTGAAGCGAGGGTAATCAGTGCAAATTTACGCATTTTCAATTCTCCATAGTGTTAGTCGGTTCAGCTGACTCCGAGGCCCCAATGGCTCGGATATCAGATGAGCGAATTATGTGGATGGAGAAGGTCAAGGAATAATTCTGAAACAGTATGGAAAGCATCATTTTCAGTGATGAAGCGTGGCCGTAAGCCTCTAAAAGGCACTCGTATTACTACTTATTTATAAGCGAAAGTGATGTTTTAAATATCTACGCTTGATTAGTCGTGCGGGCCCGGTATTCGAAAAATAGCAGCCAACGTTTTTTCCGACACACATTCGGAGTTGGCTATGAATTTTCGCTTCTTGACCGTTCCTTTTCTTGCTGTGGCGATGGCTTCAACTGTGCAGGCCGAGTCTGCTGATTCTGTGCTAGCGCTCTCTACTGATAATGACCTGTTTGCGCCCACACAGACAGATCGGGATTACACAGCCGGTGTTGCTATTACCTATTCCTCCAATTCAGAGGATTTCATCCGTAACCCAGCGTCCAGAGTGAGTCAGGGGCTGGACAGTATTGTGCTGCCTCTACTGGGCGGGGAGATTGGAGAACCGGGGAGTACCGCACTTGAACTGGGGGTTTATGGCTTTACGCCCGAGGAAATCAAGGAATCGGCAATTGATCGTAGCGATCGACCATACAGCAGCCTGGTCTACTTATCCTCAAGCCAGAGCTATCAGACGCCAGGCGCTGATTCGGGGTGGACAACATCTATGACGGTCGGCGTACTCGGGCTTGATATCTTCAAATCCGGCCAGAACGCGGTGCATAAAATAGTGGGTAGCGATCGTGCGAACGGTTGGGATCATCAGATCTCGAATGGTGGTGAACCGACTTTCCGGTACTCTGCGGCGTACCACCAATATCTGGATGCCAGCGAATCAGACCAACAGTTCAAAGTGACGTATTTTGGATCAGCCGGATACCTGACTGAGTTTGGTGCGGCACTCGTCTTCCGGGATGGTCTGATTTCCTCCCCGGATAACCGCTTTAATCCGGAGTTGATGGCTTACGGCGAACGAGCGCCCGGGGTATCAGCTCCAGGGGGACGTGAACACTATTTCTGGGGCGGCTTGTCGGTAAAAGCTCGGGCCTATAACGCTTTTCTTCAGGGGCAGTTTCGTGACTCAGACCACGAACTGGATGCCAACGATCTGAACATTCTGCTGGCAGAAGTGTGGGCGGGCTACACCCACAGCTTCCTGGCAGGCACTGAATTGAGTTATGTGCTGCGTGTACAGAGTTCCGAAATCAAATCCGGTACAGGGAACCGCACGCTGGCGTGGGGTGGGCTGGTTTTTAGCATGCGACTGTAAGAGCCGGGGAGGGAATCATCATCAGAAGAAATACAACTTATACAGTCCCGCTATTGGTTTTCGCCAACAGAAGGCTTCAGTGTTTGAAACAGGTTTTTACAGAGAAGAGGTTTGCCGATGAGCAACATGATAGAAGTAACAGATGTGAATTTTGAACAAGCGGTTGTTCAGAGTGATCGCCCCGTACTGGTCGACTTCTGGGCGCCCTGGTGCGGCCCCTGCAAGACCGTCGCCCCCATGCTGGAGGCAATCGCTGATGAATTTGGCGAGCAGTTGACCATCGCCAAAGTGAACGTGGACGACAGCCCCGATATAACGGCAAAGATGCGCATCCGGGGCATTCCGACTCTGGCGCTGTTTCAAGAAGGCGGCGTTGTTGCCCAAAAGACCGGAGCTGGGAGCCTGAGTGAGCTGAGAACTTTCGTAAAAGGGAATCTGTAAACCTTACCCAAAGTCTCCCGATCGGGAGGCTTCTTCGCTTCTTACTCAAGAAAACCACGCCTAAATACATACCGCAATTGCGGTCCAGGCACTTCCAAGCCAGACTTGACCGGACCCATTCCCCAGGAACATTGAATGAAAACGCAAGAACTCCAGCTGCTGTACATCTTTGATGCGATCATGACCGAGCGCTCCGTAACCCGCGCAGCAGATCGGCTTGCCATGACCCAGCCTGCGGTATCGAATGCGATTTCCCGGATGCGCCAGATCTGGAACGACCCATTGTTTGTGCGAAAGGGCCGCAATATAGAGCCAACATCCTATGCGCTCAGCCTGTGGGATCAGGTAGGCGACCATATGTACGCATTGACCAACGCAGTCAGCGCCACGCAATTTGATCCGGCCACATCAAAGCGAAAATTCCGGATTGCCGTGACGGATGTGACTGTCGAAATGATCTGGCGCCAGTTAATTGAGTTGCTGGAGGAGCAGGCGCCTGGTGTTGATATCCACGCGGTGCCCTATACGCCCGAAGGCACCTACGACGACTTGCGCGAGGCCCACGTGGATCTGGCGGTCGGTATGCTGACCCAACATGATCACAGTCTGCGCAGTACGTGGCTTTTTGAGGGCGGTTATGTTCTGGCGATGCGCGCCGACCACCCCCTGGCTGGCCGACAGATTACCATGGAGGAATTTCTCGAGGCCCGGCACCTGCTGGTGACAATGTCCGGCGATGCCCATGGCTTCGTGGATAGCTACCTCGACCAGAAGGGCCAGAACCGGCGCATTGCCGCGACGGTCAACCATTTTTCGATTGTTCCCCAGGTTCTACGGGATTCGAATCTCATCGCCGCGGTTCCCGAATTGATCAGCCAGGATTGTGGGTTCGTGGATGGCCTGTGGATGGGGCAGCTTCCTTTCGAAGTCGACCCGACCAGCCTGTACCTTATCTGGCACACGCGCCATGATCGTGACCCCGGCATTGTCTGGTTGCGGGACCACGTGGAGCGGCTGCTGCGCGAACGATGGCATGACATCATGACCAACTCGCCTTGCGGTCATTCGCCTACAAAAGCCATCGCCTGAGCGGTTGGCCAGAGGCAGTCATCATTTTTCGTGATGACAAAGATACAGCAACGGAATTATTCAGGATCCCGGAAACTCCCAATAATGCTCCCCAGATGACGCTAGCAGCGGCATTGGCATGAGTGCCGGTTGGGAGACGCCCAGTTCGGTCCTCTTGCCCCAATTATCTGCGTTCTTCACGAATTGGGAGGAGGGTATGAACGGTCAAGTGAACTGCCCGTCAATGGGGTCCGGCCTGGAGCCCATCGAAGTCAACGATGCCGCAAACCAGAAATGGTATAAGCCAATCATCTCCGTTGATGCGGACGCCAGCGGCAACAGACACGTCTACAAGGCGTTCAGGTTTTCCCACGGCCTGTTGGGAAACTACTTCAGATTTCTGGCGTTTCACGAATTCAGGATGCTAAGAAAAGTCGAGCATCTCGACTTCACTCCAGACCAGGTAAGTCGCCGGTCCGACACCTCTCCGACAATCCATTACCGGTTGATTGAAGGGAAGTCGATAAAAGATGTCGCGGCAAGCAATGGCGTGCCTGCAAACTTCTTTTCGAAGCTGTTCAGCGATGTAAAAACGTTGCATCAGCATGGCGTTGTGCATATGGATCTGGGCAATTCCGGAAACATCCTGGTATCTGGCCAGGGTTCCCCGGCCATCATCGATTTCGGCTCGGCGATTCCTTTGAGCTGGCTGCCATCGTCCGTTCAGAGCTGGGCCTGTCGCAAGGATATCCTCGGCGTTCTGAAGCTGTGGCACCGTTTCGACAAGGAATCCATGCCGTTGTTTCTACTGCACTACTATCAGAGCAATTACCGCAAGAACATCTACACGCCCAAACGTTTCCTGAAAGCTGCGCGTCGTTGGGTAACAGGCGACACCGGCAGCGCGGACCTTTCTGGTGTCACGACTGTTATCAGCGTGTTTTTCGGACTGTTGGTGCTGGTGTCTTTCATCTGAAGAGCGGCGTTCTGCCGCTCCATTTTCCCTCAAGCGCGGCGCAGGAAACAGGATCAAGAGGCAGGCAAAAAAAAGGGGCGGTCGTAATGACCGCCCCTTTTCGGTGTGCTCAGCTTAGTTGCTGATACCGAGCTCGACTGTTTCGATGGCCGGGTTGTTGCCACGATCGATATCTTCCTGGCTTACACCTTCTGCCTGTGCGAAAGCAGAGAAAGCGACGACAGAGAAAACGAGAAAGAACTTGTTGATTGCGTTCATGTGATATTCCACCTTTCAAGAGAGTTAAGTTAAACAGCATCGCCGTATTGGCTTGATGGTTATTCTCTTGGTTTCCCGTCTTCAGAAAAAATTGCTTTGCGGTATACAACACATCAAGTCAGGTGATGGGTTTAGACGAGCGCATTCTTGCTTATAGCGCTCGTCTTCAAATCATCATAGGTCCAGGTGAACAACTTCTTTGATTGATCCCCGACCACCCGCGAACAGGTTTTCGATCCCGTTGTCGTTTCCAATGGTCAGCCTTACATTGATAACGCTCGGTGAGGGTGTGGCCATCCAGCGTCCCTGTTCGATTGTGAACTCGTGCTTTTGCATGCCCAATTGTTCACGCAGATAACAGGCGAGCGGGCCCGCCGCCATTCCCGTTGCAGACTCCTCCAGGATGCCATAGCGGGGTGCAAACATGCGGGTTCCTGCGTCCCTCCCATCGCCAACGCCATCGAGGGAAAACACGTAGAATCCGATCAGATCCAGGGATTCGCTGAGTTTCTCAATGAGGTCGAAATCCGGCTTCAGACCTTTGATCGTTTTGCTGTCTCGAATGCCGATGACGACGAAGCTATTGCCGGTGTTGACCAACATCGGCTCTGCCCCTTCGATCAGATCGTCGGCCGCCAGGCCAAGGGACTGGAGGGTTGCTTGCAGATCATCCTCGCTAAGCGTTTCGAACCTGGGTGCTCTTTGCTCCATATAGGCCGAGTCGCTCTCCATATTGACTGATCTCAGGCCATCGATTGTTTCTTTCGATGACCGATCGCGAACCAACAAGCCGTTTTGTTTCAGAAAGCTGAAGGTGGCAATTGTTGCGTGGCCGCAATGAGCGATCTGCTGGGTTGGCGTGAAGAATTCCAGCTTGATGTCTGCAGATTTGGAAGGTGAAACGAAAGCGGTTTCTGACAATCCGACTGCCGCAGCGATGTTCTGCTTTTGCTCAGAACTGAATTGTTCGGCGTTCAACACGACACCTGCCGGATTTCCGCCAGCATCGCCGTCGACAAAGGCGCTGACTATGGGGACTTCAATTTTCATGTGATGTTCCTCGGGTGGTTTGTATCACCTGATTCTTTCAGTGGCCGGTTCCTGGAACAAACGGATAAAACTGGTCTATGCTTAATTAAAAGTTAACTATGGGAGAGCAGGTGAATGCAGAAACTCCCTCCTCTGCGGGCGCTGCAGGCGTTCCGATACGCGGCCAGGGAGCTGAGCTTCAAGTCTGCGGCCGAGGCGCTGAGTATTTCCCAGGCAGCCGTCAGCACTCATATTCGCGGCCTGGAAGATTTTCTGGGCCTGAAGCTCTTCGTTCGCATGACGCGCGAAGTGGAATTGACCCAAGAGGGCAGGATGCTCTCAGGCTATGTGGAAACGGGCTTTCAGGAGTTGGAAAGAGGGGTTGCCCTGTTCCGGCCCGATTCAGATCCAGGACGATTGACCGTCGCAACCGTTCCATCCTTCGCTAGCCGCTGGCTTGTTCCAAGGATCGAGTCATTCCAGCGGGCTCATCCGGAAATCAGGCTTAGCCTTCAACCCAATTTGCAATTGGCGAGTTTTCAGGGAGATGGGGTCGATCTGGCGATTCGTTTTGGGAAAGGCGACTATCCCGGGCTCGAATCAAGGCTATTGCTGGAAGAAAAACTGATGCCTGTCTGTCATGGCATGCTCGTTGACAACAAGCCTGTAACCCGGGAATCACTGGCGCGCCTGCCCTGGCTTATCGATGAATCAGCCGATCTGGCGAGCTCGTGGACTGACTTCCAGGAAAAACTCGGCACCCAAATACCCGATTCCTCCATCATACTGAGGGTTAACGAGGGAGCGACGCTCGTGGAAGCGGTGCTTGCGGGCAGGGGAATTGCATTGATGCGGTACAGCCTTGTGGCCGATCTCCTGAAAACCGGGCTGCTCAGGTGCCCGATGGATTTCTCGGTTCCTGCGGAGTACCAATACTACCTGGTGGCACCGGAGGCGAAATTTCGAACGGATAAGGTTCGGGCATTTGTTTCATGGATTATCGGGGAAGTCTCATCACTAAGGGAATGAAAGGCTTTGCAGTTCGATGGCTGCACCAGGAAAGCACCAGTTTGCAATGAGCGGCTCAAAACGGTGCTAGATTGTCATATGTGCGCGATATTCGGCTAGAGGAAAGGAAAAGATGATGCGAACTCAGTTTCTGCAGGATTTAATCAAACAGCTTTCGCCAACCGTTGATCCAACTCACTACGTCTACTGCACTGTAGAGAAAGCGAAGTATGGTGAGCTGGAGCACCTGAAACCTATTGTCAGTATTGCCGAACTTGAGGGGCTGACCCTGGTAATCCCCCTGGAAGAGGCCAAAGCAGAGGGCCTGGATTATTACAGGGTATTCCGGCGAATCACTCTGGAGGGACACTCCAGCCTTGAAGCCCTGGGCCTTACATCTGTGGTAACTAGCCTGCTGGCTGAACGGGGGATCACGACAAATGTGATCGCCGGTTTCTACCATGATCATATGTTCGTACCGAGTGACCGGACCGAAGAGGCTATTAGAGCGTTGAAGGAGCTGGCCAGCAATCCAGGCGGCTGATGCGAGCCCCTTGCATTCGGGCCTGAAGTCCGGTTGTGGCGGGTTAATCCAAATGCTGAAGGGAACACTATAATTTTAACAGTGCTTGGGTTCTTTTAGACAAAAATAACCAATAAACGAAAAGCCTGTTTCCGAGGGGAAGCGCCTATGGCTCGTCATACTGGTTTGTTCTCCCCGGACCTACAAAGTGTTGGGCTGACCCTTCTTCTTTCCTTTCTGGCTTGCCTGGGCAACATGCTTTCGGTCGGACTCGCGTTCGGTGTCGATTTGATTTTCGGCACGATTTTCGTGTTCGTTGCTATCTCTTACCTGGGACCCAGATCATCGGTGATCGTCGCACTCGCAGGTGGGCTTTATACCTGGGTGATTTGGGATCATTTTTACGCATCGGTCGTGTTTGTTCTGGAAGCGATCGTTGTCTATTTCCTTCACAGACGCCTCAATAAATCCCTTCTTGCGTCAGATGTTCTCTTTTGGAGCTGTCTGGGCTTTCCAATTACCCTGCTTTACCTTACTCAGGCCATCGAACTGTCAATTGACTCTTCGGCTCTCATCGCATTGAAGCAATTTATCAACGCCATCTTCAATGTTCTCCTTGCCAGTTTCATCGTTTTGATAGTGAACATCGCGCAAGGGAAACTCTCGTCATTTTATCTGGGACACAAACAGATAAAGGACATTCTCTTCTACTCAATGGTCGCTTTAACGCTGGGTGCTGGAACTCTTCCCATCATCCAGTCCAGTAAAACCGACGAGCGTAATACTGAGAGAAGCTTGGAAGCGACGCTCTCCGGGCCTCTTAATCACCTTGCGACTGACCTTGAGTTGTCACGACAACCAGCAAATGATGTGCTGGATGAGTTCACTTCCCGTCCGAGGATCGACGACTCCCTTTCCTTTGCCGTGCTTGACCAATCAGGTAAAGCGGTCGCCAGCAAACGGGACCCATGGCTGAAGAATAGTGATCAAGTGCCTGCCAACTCCCGCGAAGGGGAACTGGTATTTATTGAACCAGAGGGCGACCTTTCGTTTGTCCAGCGTCTTCGACAGGGCCGATATCAGATGGTGCAAGCCATCGAAAACGGTCAGCCACTGTGGGTGGTGATTCAAACTCCGGCAGCCCCATTTGCGGAAAAAATGGCGCAGGCAACATTTAACCTTCTGCTGTTGCTCGGGGTCCTCTTAGTGTTGGGAATAATTGTCTCGCAGGTTTTGAGCCGAGTGCTGACGGCTCCGATCTGGAGACTGTCGGCAGCGTTGGACAGCTCAACGAATGGCATTGTTATTACTAACCTCGAAGGTGAGGTTGAGTGGATCAACAAGGGTTTTGGCAAGATCTCTGGCTACTCCATAGAAGACATGAAAGGGAAAAAACCTGGAGCGATACTCCAGGGCATTGGTACAGACCCGGAAACGGTGGACAGAATTCGTTCATCGCTTGCGGAGGAGCGCAAGTTTGATGAAGAAATGGTCAACTATGGCAAAGATGGTCGGCCATATTGGGTTCACATCAATTGCGAGCCATTGAGAGGGGAGAGCGGAAAGAGTCAGGGCTACATTGCGGTTGAAACGGATGTGTAGTGGTTCAATGATTCCGGACACCAACGTAGGTGGTAAGATCGCCACCATAAACGAGGTGTCTGATGACCAGAAAGCGACGTTCTTTTTCTCCTGAGTTCAAACAGGAAGCAGCCAGCCTGGTGCTGGATCAAGGTTACACGATTCCCCAGGCGAGCGTGTCCCTGGGAATTGGTGAAAGCGCTATCCGGCGCTGGGTTAACCAACTGACCGAGGAGCGTGACGGTGTCACCCCAAAGGGTAAGGCTTTAACCCCGGAGCAGCGTCGGATTCAGGAATTGGAAGCCCGCTGCAAGCGCCTTGAGCAGGAGAAAGACATACTAAAAAAGGCTACCGCTCTCTTGATGTCGGACGACATGAATCGTACGCGCTGATAGACCAGTTGAGTGAGCAAGTGCCTGTTGAAATGGTCTGCAATGCGTTCGATATCAGCCGTTCCAGCTATTACGAGTATCGCCAACGGCGGAAGCACGTGGATGTTGAGCGTCTGGCCCTGAAGGCTCAGGTGAACCGCCTGTTTACCAAGAGCCGCAGTTCTGCTGGCAGCCGGACAATCAAAGGCATGCTCAACGACGACGGCGTTGTCATTGGTCGCTTCAAGGTTCGACGATTGATGAGTGAGCTGGGGCTGATCTGTAAGCAGCCGGGTCCTCACGCCTACAAGCAGTCGACCGTTGAGCGGCCGGATATCCCGAACCATCTGGCTCGTGAGTTTACGGTAGACCGGCCCAATCAGGCGTGGTGTGGTGACATCACCTATGTCTGGAGCGGCCAGCGGTGGAGCTATCTGGCTGTCGTGCTGGATCTGTATGCCCGCCGCGTTGTTGGTTGGGCGATGTCATCCAGCCCCGATGCCGATTTGGTGGTCAAAGCTCTGGACCACGCGTGGGAACAGCGTGGTCAGCCAGAGAAGGTCATGTTCCACTCGGATCAGGGAAGTCAGTATGCCAGCCGTAAGTTCCGCCAGAGGCTCTGGCGTTATCGAATGACACAAAGCATGAGCCGACGTGGCAACTGTTGGGACAATGCCCCGATGGAGAGGCTGTTCCGGAGCCTGAAATCTGAATGGATACCGGCCCCGGGGTATCCGAACCTGCCCGAGGCCAAAAAAGATGTGGGTGGCTATCTGATGGACTACTACAACCGGCAAAGACCTCATACGTTCAACGGTGGCATCTCTCCCGTTGCAGCAGAGGAAAACCTTAAAATACTGTCCGGGATTAGTTGACCACTACAATGTGACTGAACAAAAGCAAATCAAGGAACTTGAACTGTTTGGCCGTGAAGCGCTGGAAAAACTGGCGAAGAAAGAATCACTGGAAGATATTTACCAAACCGTTTTGCACAATGTTGAATCAGTTCTTCCGGTGAGGTGTGTTATTGAATTGGGTGGAAGTGGATGCGGGGACAATAGTTACCTGCCCAAAGCCTGTTATTTAAACATTGAAGACGGCAATTATCGATTACCTTCCCAAAGTCCATTGCACTCAATCCCCATAGTTAACTCAAGTGGCGAGCATATGGGGACTTTCCGAATTTTACACCGTTACAGGAACACTCATCCCGGCCGGGAATTGGAGTTTGGCAACCGAGCCAGTCAGTTGATTGCGATAGCTACGGAACGTTTTTGGTCCGACAGAAAATTGCAGGAAACTGCCAGCGTTTTTAGTTGCGTTGATGAGGGGATTTTTATCACCGATGCGGACTTTCTGGTACTGGATGTCAATGCTGCTTTTTCTACGATTACTGGCTTCACTGGCAGCGAAATCATCGGCCAGAAGGCTAACAGCTTCATTTCAAATCAGGGTACTGCCCTTTTCTCATCAAGTGTAGTGGGCGCACTGAATCAGTTTGGCCAGTGGCAAGGCGAAACTTCGATCAAGAATGGAAACGGACGGGAGGTTTATCTCTCGCTAAGTATCAGCACCATACCTGACGAGCTGGGAGAACCCAGTGGGTATATATTTTTGATAAGCGATATTACTGAACTCAAGGAATACCAACGTCAGCTCGAAAACATGGCCCACTATGATGGGCTTACGCAGTTGCCAAATCGGGTGTTGCTGGGAGATCGCCTGGATCAGGCTATGCGGAAGGCTGACAGGAACCGGGACCGCCTTGCGGTTCTTTTTATCGACCTTGATGGTTTCAAAAAAGTGAACGACACGATGGGGCACGAGGCTGGTGATGAGTTGCTGAAGGTTGTTACCAGTCGCATTTCGAGCCAGCTCCGAGATACCGACACATTTTCCAGATTTGGCGGCGATGAGTTCGTGGTTGTTTTACCAGAGCTGGAGAATGCAGAAACCGTTGATGACGTTGTGCGACGGATTCTTACTGCCGTCGAGGAGAAAATCCTGTTGGCCGATCGCGAACTGCAAATCACTGCAAGCATAGGCGTTGCTTTTTATCCCCAGAAAGAGTCGCTCGACGCTGACCAGGTTCTCCGACAGGCGGACCAGGCTATGTATGCCGCAAAGCAACGTGGGCGTAACTGCTACCAGTATTTTGACATGGATAACGATAAGGCCGTTCGGCAATTCCATGAAATTGTGGCTGAAATTGGCGCTGCCCTTAAAAACAACGAGTTTTCGCTCTTCTACCAGCCGAAGGTGAACCTGAAAACCACTGAAATCATCGGGGCGGAAGCGCTCATACGTTGGACTCATCCCACTCGGGGATTGGTTCCGCCGAGCGATTTTCTGCCTTTGATTGAGCACCATGTCCTGAGCGTGGAAATCGGCGAGTGGGTTCTGAACAGTGCGTTGTCGCAAATGGATGAGTGGCGAAAGCAGGGCATTCATATGCCAATCAGTGTGAATATTAATTCGTTTCATCTCCGACAACTTAACTTCGCCAGCCGTCTGAGAGACATATTGAAACAGCATCCATTAGTGCGCCCTGGAGATCTGGAACTGGAAATTGTTGAAACTTCGGCGCTAGAAAACCTTGAGACAGTGTCTGGCTTAATAAGTGAATGCCAGCGGATGGGAGTAAGCTTTTCGCTGGATGATTTCGGGACCGGGTACTCGTCGCTGTCTTACCTCCGCCGGTTGCCGGTCGAGCGTCTGAAGATCGATATGAGTTTTGTTCGCGATATGCTACAAGACGCAAACGATTTCGCAATCGTACAAGGCGTGCTGGGTCTGGCTAGCTCCTTTGATCTTGCAGTCATTGCCGAGGGAGTAGAGACCGCAGAACACAGCGCAAAGTTAATTGAAATCGGGTGCTATTTCGGCCAGGGCTTCGGTATTGCCAAACCGATGCCGAGCAATGCCGTTCCCGGCTGGGTAGAAAGTTGGAATAACAAGAAAGTAGACGGCGAGTCCTTGCGCACAGTGTAAGACGGCTAGCGTCCTGCGTTCGCCAATCGTCGAGCCGCTTTCCGAATGCTCTGCCAGGGCATATTAAACGTCAGAAGAGATAATACCTTTTTGGGTCATACGCTCAATGAGCGCGTGGCACCTCTGTTTCAGAGTATCCCGCAGCAAACGCACGGATGGGGTCACGGATTGGCGTGTTGGACAAATCAACCATAATTCAGAGACGGGCGGGGCATAGCTCGGCATGACATTGGTGACTCGGCCAGAGAGCAAATCGTGCGACATATCCAGGCAGGATTTCACTGCAATGCCGTGACCGGCCACGCACCACCGTCTTACCAGGTCGCCATCGTTAGACGCCCGGTTGCCCCTCATTTTCACCCGGAATTCTTCGTCGCCTTTCTTGAAAGCCCACAGATCGTAGGGGATGTCCTGAAGCTGATAAAACAGCCCGTTGTGCCCTGCAAGATCCCTTGGGTGCATCGGCACGCCACGCTCGTTCAGGTAACTCGGTGCCGCACACAATAGGCGAGGGACATCACAGATCTTGAAGCCATACAGATTGGAATCATCGGGTGACCCGTAGCGAAGAGCCATATCGACCGAATCCCGGAAAAAATCTACATTGCTGTCTGTGATCTGAACCCGCAGACTGAGCCCCGGGTGGAACACCAAGAGTTCATCTATCCAGGGAACCACCAGGTTTCGCCCCAGATCGGATGACACTGAAAGCCGAATCTCTCCTTCCACGGCCTCCGTCCCTGACCGGATGTTCTGGCGGGCCTCGTCCAGCAATGCCAGAGCTTGTTGACATTGAGGCAGATACTTTTCCCCAGCGGCTGAAAGTCGAAGCTGTCGGGTTGAGCGAACAAACAACTCAGCCCCTAGCGACTTTTCAACGCGTTTAACCGCCGCGCTGGCCGTTGCCGGGCGCATGTCGAGACTGGTGGCGGCCGCCGAAATGTTCCTGAATTCCGCTACTTTGAGCACAACGGTAAGATCGTCGAATGTCATTTTCAAAAATTCTTTGAATATGTTTATGGGATTGGCCTGTTTTTCATAGTGTAAAGGTCGGTCAAACTGCTCGTCATTAGAAACCTGTTTTGGAGAAAAGCATGAAAGCTGTCGGATACACTGAGTCACTACCCATCGACGATCCGAAATCGCTGCAGGATGTTGAGCTGCCCAATCCAGTTGCCGAGGGCAGAGACCTCCTGGTGCGGGTCAGGGCGATTGGCGTCAATCCGGTTGATTGCAAGGTGCGGAAGCGGGCGGCGGCTGAAGCAGGGCAATTTAAAATTCTGGGCTGGGACGCCGTCGGCGAAGTTATCGCGACGGGCGAGGACGTTTCATTATTCAAACCAGGCGATGAGGTGTACTACGCAGGCGATGTTACCCGCCAGGGGAGCAATGCAGAGTATCAGATCGTTGATGAGCGAATTGTAGGTCGTAAGCCTGCTAGCCTGAGTGATGCGGAGGCGGCAGCACTGCCGTTGACTACCATCACCGCTTGGGAAATGCTCTTCGACCATTTGGGCCTCGACCAGCAGCAACCAGAGAAAATCAGTCCAACTGAAGACGTTATTCTGGTAGTTGGCGCGGCTGGTGGCGTTGGTTCCATACTGATCCAGTTGGCCAAGAAACTCACAGGCGCCACCGTGGTTGCCACGGCCTCGCGGCTTGAATCTCGCCAGTGGGTTGAATCACTGGGCGCAGATTTCGTGATAAACCACCGCGAGTCTCTGCAGAAGCAGATTGACCAGCTCGTGTCTGACAACAAAATCAGTCCCATTACTCATGTCGCGAGCCTTAATGCGACGGAGCAGTACTTCGATGACTACGTGGCGTTGCTCAAGCCATTTGGCAAAATCGCCATGATTGACGACCCGAACACTTTGGATGTGATGAAAATCAAGCCGAAGAGCCTGTCGCTTCATATTGAGTTCATGTTCGCTCGCTCCATGCACAGCGCCGATGATGTGCAGGTACAGCATGATCTGTTGGAAAAAGTCGCGAGCCTGGTCGACGAGGGTCACATTCGCACAACCGCCGGAAAGAATCTCGGGCTGATCAATTCGGGGAACCTACGTTCAGCGCACGCCGAGCTGGAAGGTGGCACAGCGATAGGTAAGATTGTATTGGAAGGTTTCGAATAACCTGTCCAGAATAACGTGTAAAAAAGGGTGACCCTCAGGGCCACCCTTTTTTGATTTACACCTGACAAACCGTTGATCCTTATCCGGCCAACGGTTTGCCCTCTTGTTTTGCGGGCGTTTGGGTTTTTGCAACTACGAACCTCAGGGCAACTGCCAGGGTGAAAAATGCTGCCAAGCCGCCGAACAGAGTAATTAAGGGAAAAATGTTCATGGGGTAAAACCTCCAAACGATCCGTTGTCGGCTAGACCTCATTTACTCAGAAGTATTGCCGAAACTAGTGTGTAAGCTCACTATTAGTATACGAGGAAGATGTGCACTGGTTTGTAGGCAGAAACCATTACCGCGCGTATGGACATACCCCTATATCCAGGGAAAAGGGGTAAACAACCAGTTGTTTATTGAACGGTTAGGTGTATTTGAGGGCACTGTATGCAGCCGAAAGCAAGAACTCGCTATAACCTCGCCCAGCTGATCTTACAGGGCCTGATCGTGCTGGTGTTGATCCTGTCAGTGGCTGGATCGGTCAAACTTATCTGGTTAGTGCTCGCCATAGCCTTGTCTCAGATATTGGCTGTGATTGAGGTTATCTCGGCCGCCAAAGGCAGTACAGGGTCAACGTTGGCCGCAAGCAGTATTCAGGTTGGTGCCCGGATCGCAGTTTCTGGTCTACTGTTCTTTTTCCTGCCGGTGGGGCCGCACTGGATGGTTATGCTCTTGGGCGTGGCGTGGGCCGGCGCGGATACGTTGCGCTACCTTTACTACCTCCAAAAAACCAACCGTGTTTGGGCGTGGCTCCGATACAGCGGTTTTATAGTGCTCTATCCAATGGGGATGACGCTGGAAAACATGATTGTATGGCGCCTCATGCAGCATTATCTCAGTGAGCCGTTGTGGTTCTTCCTGCCATTCTTATCCATATACCTCGTCTTCGCTCTAAAGATGTATCGCTACATGATGGGCCAGAGACGACGCTTTTCGTCTCGTGAGGGCCCGCGGATCCTCTCGCAGGATGAGCTAGACAATAAGGTGAGCTACGAAAAAGCACTGGAATCTCTCCCGGCTCAAGAAGTTGCACAATCACTCGAGTTTGGATTATTTATGTCCTCATGGCCCAAATAACGTCACTGTATGTTTATAAAGTCTTAAGTCAGGCAACCCCGGGTGTCGAAACGGGGGACTTGATGGGCAAACTTGGCCTTTCGATGGAGTGCCCCATCGATCCGACCCAGATGGTGTCCTCATCGGAGTATTATGATTTTTTTGCTGCTTTGGTTGATCGTGACCCCAACGGCCTTCTATTACCGCTTGAGATCGGTGCCTCGATGCGAAGCGACGAGTACGGCGCTTTCGGTCTGGCCTGGAAATCCGCGCCGACCCTGCGCGGCTCTTTCAAACGGGCAGAGCGGTACGGGCATGTTCTAGGCAGTGCAGAGACGTATTCGCTTGAGGAAACCGCGGAGGGGGTCCTCTTTAACCTTGAGAAGGCTGGCGATGGTTGCCCTGGAATGCTGCTTTCTAATGAGGCCAGCATGGCTGCGGTGAACACCATCAGCAGAGAAGTCAGTTCGTCGAACTTTGTTCCTTTGGCGATCTGTTTCAAGCATGCGCCAAGGGGCGATACCAGAGTTTACGAAACCCATTTCGGTTGCCCGGTTCATTTCGAGACTGGACGAGATGCTGTACTTGCGAGTAAAGAAAGTATTGAAAGTCCCAATAAACTGGGCGACGAGACGATTGCCCGGTTCTTTGACCAACATCTTGAACAGCAACTGAATTCGCTCAAAAGCGACATCGACCTGCAGCAACAAGTCAGGCGCGCTGTAGTGAACGTGCTCAGTGAGGGTGTGCCCAGGCTGTCGCGGATTGCGTCCGAACTGAAAATGGGCACCCGGACGTTGCAGAGGAGGTTGTCGGAGCAGGGCTACTCCTTTCAGAACGTTGTTGATATGGCGCAGAGAGATCTCGCTCAAAGGCTGCTCCGGGAGACAGATTACAGTCTTGCCGAAGTGGCCTTTTTGACCGGCTTTGCGGAGCAGAGTGGATTTACTCGTGCTTTCAAGCGTTGGGCAGGGCAGACGCCTCGATCCTATCGACTCTCCTACCGTCGGTGCTGAGTCTTAAATTGTCGCCCTCTGCACAAACTCTGACATGCTGAGGCAATAACACGCGACGCTGTTTCACGAGAATAGACTTGCACTTACATCAAAGGGAGCAAGTCAATGAAATCATCCAACCAGGCACATCAAACCATTCTTGTTGTAGGCGGTACCGGGAAAACCGGGAAACGCGTCGTTGATCAGCTGAAAGATAGCGGTTACGAGGTTCGAGTGGGATCCCGCTCGGCTATCCCATCTTTTGATTGGGGCAACGAGAAAGGGTGGGATGCCTGCCTTACTGGTGTCACGTCAGCCTACATTACCTACTCGCCGGACCTCGCGATGCCGGGCGCCACGGACGCCATCCAGGCCTTCGTTGGCCTGGCAAAGCGACGCGGAGTGAAGCGACTCGTTCTGTTGTCCGGGCGTGGCGAAGCCGAGGCTCAAGCCTGCGAAGCCATTGTTCAGGAATCTGGCCTCGAGTGGACCATTGTCCGCGCAAGCTGGTTCAACCAGAACTTTTCTGAAGGCGCATTCATCGACATGGTGTTAAATGGTGCTATTACCCTGCCAGCGGGCGACCAGGTCGAGCCTTTCGTTGATGTCGATGACATTGCAGACGTCGCTGTTGCTGCGCTGACTGAAGACAACCACAACGGCCGTATCTATGAAGTGACGGGGCCACGCCTCATGACCTTCGCCGACGTGGCCAAGGACCTTTCCCGCGCGACCGGTCGCGAAATTTCATTCATAGACGTGCCGCACAAGGCCTTTATCACCGAGATGGAGAACGCTGGAGCGCCCGAGGATGTGGTCTGGATGCTGGATTATCTCTTCGCAACGGTTCTTGATGGCCGCAACGCCCATTTGACTGACGGCGTTCAACAGGCTCTTGGCAGACCACCGAAAGACTTTGCTGTGTTCGCAGAGGAAGCGGCCGGGACCGGTATCTGGGAAGAACGCTAGAGGCAGCAGCGCCCGCGAAATCCTACTGTTTTGACAGTCGTTAACAGCGGCTGTCAAACCTCGTACCCTCCCAAGTCTATAGCACAGAGAATATTAAAAATGCTCGATAAGATACTGTTAACAATATCAATTGTGCTTTACGCAATTGCTGTCCCGTATTTGGAAATTAACGACACCCACGTGTTCAATCCGGACTGGGTAGCCCACGCAAAATTGCACGAAGTCTGGCAGTTGATCACCAACTCTTCCCTTGGAGCGGTCGCGCTATGGCTTACCTGGGTGTCTGCCGATGGCAGAGGCAAAGCGAGTGTGATCGCACTATTAATCACCGGTGGGTTCCTGGCGGCTTATGCCATGCAGGGGTTGTATGGCGGATCAATGGTGCATCCGGATGGTACTGAGAAGACTGCGTTTGGCATTAATGTTGGCGTGATTGGATTCGGCTGGGTATTTGTGAGTTCCGTTTTCACACTCGTGAGAGCAGGGCGCCAAGATGTTGTTAGGAAGGCGATTTAAAGGCAACGAACCCAGCTCTGGAGAAATCTAGGGCTAAACAGTGATCGTGATGTCCGGCCCCACGGGGCCGGATTTTTTGTGTCTCTGAATCTAGCCCAGACAGATGGAATATAACTTCAACCATCCGCTTGGTCGCTGGTGCTTTCTTCAGGCGGTCTGGGGTTCAGAGGCAAAGGCACTCAATACACTTTCAAGCTTTTCAACCAGATCGCTATTCGTCAGCTCGCCGAGATCGACATCGAAGTTATCGAAAAAGCTTGGAATGCTGAGGCTGCCAACGACCTTGCCATTGAAAAACGGAGCAGGGTGGATTTATATAGGCTTTCAAGAGACTCCACGGCCCTTTGAGGATTCTAAACAGATGACAAAAATCAGCTTTGCTTGCGAGATTGCTTGACGCGATACATTTCCTGATCAGCTCGCGCAATAAGAGCTTCACGATCCGTCTCTCCCGGAACAGATACTACGACACCGACGCTGGCACCCTTATAAATCAAGCTCTCGCCATTCAGGTCAAACGTTCCAGATGTTGCTTCCTCAATTCGCTCGCGAATAATCCGACAAGTCTTAGCTGGATCACGACCTTCTGCGTGACCAACGAAAACAAACTCGTCACCTCCATACCGAGCCACGAAGTCGCTTTCTCTTAATTGGTTTGTGAGCCTCTGTGCGATTTGAAGCAAAAAACGGTCTCCTGCGTCGTGTCCATATTGATCATTAATCCCTTTAAAACCATCGAGATCAATGAATGCAAGAAACAGCTCTTCACCGCTACGCTGCCTGTAGGCGAGGCTTCTCGACAGCTCCTCAAAAAGGGCTCGTCGGTTTGGAATGCCCGTAAGCGGATCTGAAAGTGCCTGTGTACTGTATGCCAGGTTTTCTCTTTTCAACTGTTTAATAAGAAGGTCGCGTTCAATCTGGCGTGAAATAAGCTTGGCAAGCAGGGATAACAACCTGCCGGCTTCTGGACTGACGTCTACGCGAGATCCACTGGCACCGCACAAAGTCCCGTACAGAGCACCAGAGTCCAGGCAAATTGGTTCACTCAGGTAAGTCCCAATGCCCAGTTCACATGCCGCTTCTGAGTCACTCCAGGATTCTGCCACGTCGTTAGAAAATGGTTTTTCCTCGTCCAAGGCACGCTTACAGAGCGTGTCACTCCAATCAACTGACAGTCCCTCAGGTATGTTTAGCTGATGTGTCTTAGTGTTGTGGGAAAAGACGATGTATTGACGACCCTTGTCCTTATCTATTCGGGTCAGGTAGGTTGATTCAAGCCCAGTCACTTCTTCTAAAATCTCTAGGAAAGGCCGGACCAATTCTTCCATGTCGGAGCTTTCGGTGACAGCTACCGTTAGCCTATCCAGAATACTCTTTTCACTCATGTTCGCATCTCATCAAGGGCACATTTGTTCATGTATTCAGAAGCGCTCCAGCACGAACACCTGTATAACAAAATAACATCGACGATGATTTTTAGAAATCGGCAAGGGCATTCGGCTGACAAACCAAATTCACACCATTCTATTTTCACCATGCAATACTGCGCATAATGTATATTATGTTAAATAAGCTATAGGCATACTCAAGCTCATCCCCATACAGTCGTTATACTCTACCAACCCAACTCACCCTTCCGGCTTTCAGGTGTTCGTTAATGAAGTGGTACCGGCGGCTGTTTCTGTTTTCCCTGTTGTTATCCTTGATACCGCTTGGACCGGCTGCGGCCAATCAGGAAACCATTCGGATCACTACCGGCCAGTGGCCTCCCTACCTGGATGAGAATCGGCCGGATGGCGGCTTTCTGGTGCAGATTATCCGTGAGGCGTTTGCCTCTCAGGATATTGATGTTGAGTTTTCTTTTTTCCCCTGGTCGCGTGCGTTAGGGCTGGTGAAATCCCGCGAGTACCAGGCGTCGGCTGTCTGGTCATGCACTACAGAAAGAAAGCGCGAATTCCTCTATTCAGCACCGATTTTGCCGTACCAGTACGTTTTCTATCATCGTCAAAAAATGCCATTCGATTGGGATGCCCTCTCAGACCTCAGGGGCAGGAATGTCGGGCTAACCCAGGATTACAGCTATGGCGATACACTCAGCGGGGCCATCGAAAGTGGTCTGGTAAACGCCGATGTCACCACGTCAGATATCGCCAATTTCAGGAAGCTGTTGCTCGAAAGAATCGATCTTTTCCCTATGGATCCGATCGTTGGTGAAGCAATGCTTGCCGAACAGCTTGGTCCGGAGGCCAGAGAGAGCCTGGAGTTCCATCCAAGGCCACTAAGAAGTGCCCTCTACCATCTTCCGTTTTCCCGTGAAGATCCGGAGGCGGGTCGCCTGAAACGGGCCTTTGATCGGGGGTTGGCTAAACTACGGGAAAACGGCCGCTATCAGGAGATTATTGAAAAAGCCCTGAAGGCTCACAGTTCCCCAGCGGCCGCTGAAATACTGGAAGAGAAACTGGTAAACTGGGATGAGGATCCCAGTACTTGCGATTAGGCGTCCGGATCGACTTCCTCGACCACACTCTCGGCATGCCTCGTTGCCAGCTCTTCCAACGTCATGTATTCACATTCTTTTTCGGCCATAAACGCGTCCGCCGAGTCGATGAGAATGTTGTCATCGCGCATGAATCGCCGGCCTAACAGCGCCGGATAGGAGAATTTGCCGCGGTCTGTCAGTGAAAACTGTGTGGTATGGGTGGTTCCGGCAATGCAGAAGTCCATCATGACCACGTAGCGCTTCTGGGACGGCGCGCCTTTGCGCTTGATCAGTACGGTTCGTTCCACCGGCCTTTCAAATTCGAGGATCACGTCTTCGTGGTCCAGTTCGCCTTCAGTGGGCTGATCTTCGTGGTCACCAAGTGGGATCTGAAAGCTCACCCATTCGGCTCCATCCTTTTCGAAGGGTTCGACGTTCACAGCGTGCAATGATGAGGTTTTCGCGCCGGTATCCAGCCTTGCCTTGAGACGAAGGCTGGTGTCCTGCATGACTACCCATTCCACGTAGCCAAGCGTTTCCGGTGGGCGCTGGTCATTTTTGGCCTCTGATTCGGCGGCAAGCGCCATCGTTGATGGCAAAATCAATGCTGCGGCCAACAACGCCCTGTTGATAACCCTCATTCAATACCTCCTGCAAATTCCTGTAAATCCGGGAAAAAAGATAGAAACCTGAATTCCAGTTCGTCGTGGTTTGCGCGGACCTCCGTAATAATGCCGGCGAATTCGTTTCTGAAGCGTATGCGTCCCGCAACCCGGTCCAGAGCGTGCCCGATGTTCTCAAGGTCCTCGTAGGCTCCAAACCAGTCATTCCAGACCATGCTTCGGGTAACCCGGGCCATCTTGTCCGGCATCAGATACTCTTTTTGCTGCAACTCGTTGTAAATACGCCGAATAAACGCCTCTCTCTCAATGTCACTGAATTGGTCCCAGTGCTTGAGAAGAAAATGGTCGTAGAGGATATCGAGTGCAACCCCGGCAAATCGGCGTCTCTGACGTGAGAACACCTGCTTGCTCGCAAGTACATCCGGATGCTGATCGGTAAAACTATCCACCGCCAGGTGATGGCGAACGCCGTGTTTTACCGAGTCCGGGAGTGCCGAGAGATCGACACCCCGGGTAAAGTCACCGAGGATGCTCCCCACCCTTGCTTCGGGCGAGTCCGGCGCCAGAAATACATGAGCCAGATGGTTCAAACAGTCTCCCCGGTGGTCTGGTCTCAGAAGTTGAATTGAATGCCGACACCCAGACCATCGATTTCAGCATCACTGTCTTCATAGTAACGCATGTACTCGAGGTTGCCGGACAGGTTCGGCGCAAATTCCATATTCATACCGATGCCATAAGAGACATCCGTTTCATCCTCGGTGACCGTGCCAAGGAACGAAGAGGCCTCGAGTTCAACCCGGGTGAAGCCGAGTATGGCGTAGGGCGTGATCGGCGATTCGTTGGCCAGATTGAACGTGGCGTAGCCGCCGAAGAAATTGTCCAGTGAATAGTCGACGCCACCGACGCGCTCATCATCTACTCCGAAACCGCCGCGGGCTTCGATCCCCAGGTAAGGCGTCGCCATTACGCCCACCTTCGCAGAAAGAGTTCCGACATCGGCATCGGCGTTACCGCTTTCCAGATTCACGAAGGTGTAGTTTAGGCCTGTATACAGTCCGCCAACGCCAGACTTGTACATATCCTGGGCCGAAGCCGTGCCGGCAGCCGCCAGAGCGGTCGCAAAAATAACGGCAATTGAACGTACGTGTTTCATTCTGGTATCTCCTTAACCGAATCATTCGGTGTACATCGCTGAAGTTGCACCAGCCTCACGGATTTTTCCATCAGAAAGATCCGCATTTACGCGTTATTTACACCGATTTAATTCGCCGGTAATTTCAGTATCCGCGCGGTGTTACCTTGCGGAAGCCGGAACCCACAGGTATTCTGACGCCGTCTCCCGGTATCAGCTGGCTCGAGCATCCATTGAGAAATCTCTACCCCGTCATTTTTATTGTCAGCGTCATGTTTGTGCTTTTGAGCATTTTCATGACTTTGCCTGTCATTTTACTTGCGGGCTCCGAGACGCCGAATGCCATGGCGTTTGCGGAATCGGCCGCTATTGTCTGCGGCCTGGGCATCCTCGGGATGGCTGCCACCTATAGCAAGCCTCGGGATCTCAAACCCCGCTACATGTTTGTGCTCACGGTTTCGTCCTGGTTCATCATCGCACTGTTTTCATCCCTTCCTTTCTACCTGAGCGACCTTGGAATTTCCGCGGCGGACGCTTTCTTCGAGGGTACCTCCGGGATTACCACCACCGGGGCAACCGTTCTCAGTGGCCTGGACGACATGGATCGGGATCTGCTGATCTGGCGTTCCATTCTGCAATGGATCGGCGGCATCGGTATTATCGGCATGTTCGTTGCGGTGCTTCCGTTTCTTCGCGTCGGTGGCATGCGGCTGTTTGCCACGGAGTCCTCGGAGTGGACCGACAAGGCATTGCCGAGAATGAAAACCCTTAGCCGCGGTCTGCTGGTGGTTTACCTTGTTTTCTCGATCATCGCAGTGGTCACCTACTACTTCTCTGGCATGACGCTGTTCGATGCCTTTAATCATGGCCTGACCAGTATTGCCACCGGCGGCTTCTCCACGTCGGATATGTCCATGGGTAAGTTCAATGATCTGATTCTCATGGAAGCGACGTTGTTCATGATTATCGGCAGCCTGCCCTTCTTCCTTTTTGTGCGCGAAATGCATGGCCAACATGGCGTGCTTTTCAGGGATCAGCAGGTTCGGCTCTTCCTGGCCATCCTGTTCTTCGTGCCGCTGTTGTTGACCCTCTACCGCTGGATGGTGTCTCCGGTACCTTTTGATCCCATCCACAATTATGCGTCGACTCTATTCAACGTTACTTCGGTGGTAACAACCACGGGCTACGCGTCCGAGGATTATTCAGCCTGGGGCCCGCTGGCATTCGTGTTGTTTTTCTTCCTGATGTTCGTGGGTGGCTGTTCAGGATCCACCGCCGGCGGTATGAAGATTTTCCGGTTCCAGCTGTCCCTTATTATTCTTCGTGAACAGCTGATGCGGCTTCTGCACCCGCGAGCGGTGCTTACCCGGAACTACAACGGGCGGGCAGTGAGCGATGAGATCATCTCGTCCATGATTGCCTACACGTTTATATTCCTGTTATGTCTGCTGTTGATTACGATTGCCCTCGCCGCAATGCAACTGGACTTCGTAACCGCACTGTCAGGCGCCCTCACCTCGCTGACCAACGTTGGCCCCGGTCTTGGTGACATCATCGGTCCGGCCGGGAACTTTGGACCACTGCCCGACGCGGCGAAATGGGTCCTGTCTGTGGGAATGTTGATGGGGCGTCTGGAAATTCTGAGTGTTGTAATCGTTCTTTCGCCCGCGTTTTGGCGAAGCTGACGCTTACTTGAGCCAGAGTATGGCCGGATTTTCCAGCGGCAGGTTCAGGCGCTCATCACGCACTCGGAGCCTGGGTGTGTAGTGTCCTTGCGGCCTTGAGGGCACTGTGCACTCGTATAGATAGGTGTGTGCAGAACCGCCCAGGGGATGCTTCATTTCCATCGCCACCACCGTTCTGGGCCCCTGCTCTGATTCTTCCGCCACCAGGTCAACGGCAATCCGCTGCTCGTCGATTCCATCCAGGTAGACTTCCACTTTGCAGAACAGGCCGTCTGGGGTTTCAATGGCATTGAAACTGTTGAACCTCAATCGAGGCCAGTGCTGCGCGATTGCGTTGCATTCCGCCAACAATTCCTTCGAGGTTTCCATCGTCCGGTTTCTGCCTTTTTCGGCCATGGGCAGGTAAAACTGCTCCACGTACTCTCGCACCATGCGATTGGCAGAATACGCGGCTGTCAGCTGGTCCATGCTGGCACGCATTCGCTTCAGCCATTGCCGGGGAATGCCCTCTTCGTCCTCATTGTAGAAGTCGGGAACGACCTCTTTTTCAAGCAGATCAAACAGTTCACTCGCGTCTGAAAGGTCGTGGTCGTGATTGTTGGAGCCACTGAGCTCTCTGAACGTAGCGCCGGGTCGAATGGCCCAGCCCACATCCCGGTTCCAGGCCTCCGCCCACCAGCCGTCGTACTGGGACAGGTTCAGGCCACCGTTCACCAGTACTTTCATACCACTGGTGCCGCAGGCTTCCCAGGGGTGTCTCGGGCAGTTGAGCCAGACATCGACTCCCTGAACCAACTGATTGGCCACACCCAGGTCGTAGTCTTCAATGAACACGACCTTGCCCTCCACATCCGGTCGACGTGAGAATGCTTTCCACCGGCGGATGATGTCCTTCCCGACAAGGTCATAGGGATGAGCTTTGCCGGCAAGAACGATCTGGAGTGGGCGGTCCCGGCTTGCCAATAGCTTTAGCAGTCGGTCCTGATCCTTGAGCAGGAGGTCCGGTCGTTTGTATTCGGTAAAACGCCGGGCAAAGCCCAGGGTCAGGGTTTCATGGTCCAACAACAGCCCGCAGGCAGCAGCATGGTCGAAGCCAGGATTCTGCTCGCAGTGCTGGCTTGAAAGCCGTCTGCGAAGGTAGCCGACCAGCCGTGTCCGCTGCAAACGCCTCATCTCCCACAACGCCTCATCGGTGATGTCGGTCATTGGGCAGGTTTTCTGGAGAGGTCTGCGCCATCTGTCCTTGCCGCAGGCTTGTGTCCAGATGGCATCGGATTCCGGTGAATCCCAACTGGGCGTGTGAATGCCATTGGTTACATAGTCTGCGGGAATGTCCTCGGCCGGCCAGCGGGGGAAAAACGGCTGAAAAATGGTCTGGGTGACTTTCTGGTGGATGCGGCTGACCCCATTAAACCGTCCGCTCATGTTCAACGCCAGCAGTGCCATATTGAGCTTCTGGCTGCCAGACTGATCTTGCGAATCCTGGTTTTCGCTCCCCAAGTCCATCAACTGGTCGATATTGAGGTCGCGCCCCTCCAGCCAGGGAGCCAGGTACAATCGGAGCAGCGATCGGGAAAAATGATCAAAGCCAGAGGCCACCGAGGTGTGCGTGGTGAACAGATTGGTTGCCCTGGTCGCGGTACGGGCGAGCTGGAAATCGGCGTTGTATTGATCCTGCCAGCTGAAGGCCCGTTCAATCAGTGCCAACGCGCAATGTCCCTCGTTCAGATGGCACAGCGCAGGCTTTCGGCCCAGCTGTTTGATCAGGCGCCAGCCACCAATGCCAAGCACCATTTCCTGTTGCAGGCGTTTTTCCGGGTCGCCGGTGTATAGCTCACTGGTAATCCCCCGGTCGCCGGGTTCATTCCGCGGGTCGTTGCTGTCTAGCAATAGCAACTCGCAGCGTCCAACCTGGGCCTTCCAGGCGCGTAGGCGAACGTTTCGCCCCGGGAAAGGCACAACCACCCTCACCCACTGGCCTTCGTCATCTCTTAAGGGGGAAACCGGCAGCATCGTTGGGTCGTTGTAGGGATAGAATTCCAGTTGCTCTCCATCGGTGCTGATGGCCTGGCGGAAATAGCCCTGCTGGAAAAGCAACCCGACAGCCATCACGGGCACACCAAGATCGCTCGAGGCTTTCAGGAAATCCCCCGCCAGGACACCCAGTCCGCCACTGTACAGGGGCAGAGATTCGCTCAGCCCATATTCCATGCAGAAATAGGCGATGCCCTCACCAAGATCCCCGGAGCATTCCGACGTATACCAGGTATCAGCCTGAATAAACTCACTATGTGCTGATATCTGGTCACGGTAGCGTTTCTGGAAGTCAGAATCGGCGGCCAGTTCTTCAAGCCGGTCGCCGGAGACACTGTTCAGCACCAGCCAGGCGTTCCGGGTGGTATCCCAGATTTCCTCATCAAGGGCGCGCCAAAGCTCATCAGTGCCATGGTGCCAGGTCCATCGTAAATCGAGGGCCAGCTGAAACAGACCGGCCAAGGAGTCCGGCAAGGATCGCGTGGTATAAGCTGCCAGCGTCAAAGTAGGACTCCGCTCAGGTTGGCCGGTATATTAGAGGGAGCTCCATGAGAGATCTCCCCCATCAATTCAGAAGGCTTGCTGACGACGAACCGGAAAATAATTGACGGGCATATGGTGCTTTTTTAGCCATTGCACCAGAGAGGAGATGGTGAAGCTGTCGTTCTCAACTCCCTCAAAGTCGACACCCAGCCCCCGGTCGGATTTGCGGACTACGTGTGCCTTGAGGCGACGAAACCGCTTTTCCTGCTGGTCTGGGAAACGAAACTCAAGCTCTACCGTCTGGTTTAACTGCACGTCCGTGTAATCGGTCGCGATGAAGAGCCCTCGTTTGGACGCATCCCGAATCTGTCCGGTGGCCACCGGCATCCCTCGTTTGTATACCAACAGGCCAAGCTTTCCCTGAACGCGTTTACTGAGTCTGTGTTCCATGTTTCCCCCCGGTGACTCATCAAGAACGGCAATTGTTGATACTGTTCGTGCTTTATAGCGAAGGTTGGGAGACGCCTCTTTGACTCTGGTCAAAAAATGCTCAGCCAGCAGGTAAGCGTCCATGTCGCTTTACAGCTTCAGCAATGCGTATTGACAGATCTTCCTGTGGAAAATTCCAGTCCAGTTGCCAAACCCAATTATTTGTAATCGTTCCCGGCGTATTGAATCGCGCCTCGGTTCCCAGCCCCAGAAAGTCCTGCATCGGTACCACCGCGATAGAGCATACGGATCTGAGAGCCGCCTCAATCACGGGCCATGGCATTCCGTCGCCGGTGGTTTCCAGATAATCGTTCACGTTGCGTCTGGTGTGCTCGTCGAGACTCTGATACCAACCGAGTGTCGTATCGTTATCGTGGGTACCTGTGTAAACCAGATCCCGATGATGGTGGTTATGCAACAGGTGGGGATTGCTGGGACTGCCATCGAAACCGAACTGCATTACCGTCATCCCCGGCAACCTGAACCGCTGCCTGAGCTCCTCGACGTCGTCGCTGATGATGCCGAGGTTCTCGGCCACGAGCGGCAAGTCCGGAAACCGGTTGAAGCAGGCTTGCAGAAAATGGTCGGCCGGACCTGGTACCCAATATCCGTTTCTCGGCGCTGGCGACTCGGCAGGAATCTCCCAGTACGCCTGAAGACCCCGAAAGTGATCAATACGGATCAGATCGAAAAGCTGACGCTGACTTTCGAGCCGTTCCAACCACCACCGATAACCGTCTTCCGCCATAATCTGCCAATCGTAGAGAGGGTTTCCCCAATGTTGGCCATCGGCGGAAAAGTAATCCGGCGGGACGCCAGCAACAACGGTTGGTTCACCCCGGGCGTCAAGTTTGAACAGGTGTCGATTGGCCCAGACGTCCGCGCTGTCATGTGCGACGAAAATGGGAATATCACCGAATAACAAAATGCCCCTCTCGCGCGCATAGTCCCGCAGGGCTTGCCATTGATGATTAAACAGGTATTGCTCGAATTGTATGCGGGCCAGCCGAGCCTGATTCTGGTCAATAAAGCTCTTTAGTGCGGTTGGGTCCCGGTTTCTCAGGGGCTCTGGCCATTGCAACCAGCCCGGCGACTCCTGAACCTCACGGATTGCGCAGAACAGGCAGAAATCATCCAGCCAGTAATCGTTCCTGGCCCGGAAATGCTCGAACCCGGGTTGATCAAGACCGTTCCGGCCTTGCGCCTTGCCATCGAAAAAACGCTGGGCGGCAATGCCCAGAAGCTGTTGCCGGGACTCGCCAATCGGCTGCGCAATTTCTGAATCCACCAGCAGGCCGACCTGCAGCAGCTCCGCCAAGTCGATGAAATTCGGATTGCCCGCGTGGGCGCTGAGGGACTGATAGGGGGAAAGATCGGAATGTGTTGGGCCGATTGGCAGAGTCTGCCAGACCGTGATATTGCTGGCGGCCAGGAAATCCACGAAACGGCGCGCACCTGCTCCCAAGACGCCGAGGCTGCCCGGCAGACACGTAGGATGCAACAGCACCCCCGCTCTCCTTACACTGAACAGGTCGTTGGTATTCGTTTGCGTCATGCCTGTTTTTCCGCGTCATGGCCCGGACGCATGGTTCCGCCCCGGGCTGGTTCTCCGCTGCCCTGGCTTAGCTGCTGGAATACCGAGGGCGGCGCCGGGTACCCGATCATTTCATAGAGGTTGACCAGGTGGCGGCGGTAGAGATGTTCAAAGTCACTGACGATCTGAGCCGGGTTGTAGTCGCCAAACCACCAGAACCAGTCGGAGCCTTCACAGATCGCCAATTGTTGCATGGCAGCCTCTTTTTGTTCTGAATTGAGGCTGCCGTTATCCATCACACGGTCAAAGTGGACTTTTGCCTCGCAGAGCAGATCCCAGGCGCGGTTCTTGTCCGGATCACCAATCCAGGTGGAGAAGGTGCCGTAAATCCAGCTCCCGGCAACCAGATGTGGCAGATTGATGGGCTCGGTGACGGGGTTGGCTACCAAATCGCTGTAGGTGGTCAATTGCAGCTTGGGGTGGTTCGCCAGAACCCGATAAAGCTCATCCAGAAAATGAAAGCCGTTTTCCGGGTAATACTCCCAGGCGTTTTCACCATCCATGATCACCGAAATCACCGGCAGTGCTTTGCCTTTGCCCTGGCCTGCGATGTTCTCCATGTGATGAACCAGGTCGCCGACGGCATCCCTGGCGTGCCAGTCCGCGTAGGTAAACCCGATGAGATCAGACAGGCCGTCGTCCCGAAAGAACACGAACGTGCCCGATTCACCAAAGGTATACGGCCGATGAATGCCGTAATCGGGCAGTTCCGGGTTGGTTTCCCGGGCTCGGTTCAGGCTGTTGTGCACCACCGAATCCCCACTGGCCGTCCAACGGAATTGATGGTCTTCCAGCAAGGCCAGTGTGGCGGCGCTGAGGCCACCCTCTGAGGCCCAGCAGCCGGATGGTTCAAGGCCGAAGAACCGCTGAAAGACGGTTTTCGCCTCCTGGAGCTGCCAGCCGGCCCGCGCCTCACCACCCGGGTAGTCACTGTGCACCGGCAAAGTGATGTCTGGCATGGCCTCCCGGGCGGAAGCCAGGTCGATGAGCAGAGGCAGCATGGCATGGGTGTAGGGGCTTACGGAGAGTTCAACCTGGCCCTTCTGGGCGAGATGGCGGTATCTCGGGCCGATGCCGGATAACACATCAAAGATCACGTCCAGCAAAGCTCGCCGGTCGTCCATCGAGAAATTATGGCCTTTTTCCTGAAGGCTCTGGATGCAATGGCTTTTCCTTCGAATCGTCTCCCCCATCCAGCCGAGGTGATACCAGACCAGCAGATCCGAGAGAAATCTGCGGGAAATATACCTCTGAAGCTCCGGTTTTCGGCGGTAGACGTCGGCCAGTTCCGCAAGACGCGCGAACGCGGGGTAGCGATTGATTATCCGCTCGCGGTTCGCCCGAAGGGACTTTTCCATCAGGCCAAGAAAAGCCGGGGTACCGGTTTCGGGCAACTCCTCGGCGACAAGGGCAGCCAGCAGAGGATCACCGATCTCACCTGCTCCATGCCGCCAACGCTCGATCTGGATCAGATAGGTCTCGATCTGCTCAAGCAGAACGGGCGCGAAATTGACCACAGCCCTGGCCTCAGGATTGCCTTCCAGATGGGCAGCCATGTCGCTGTAATCCTTGATGGTATGCAGGTATACCCAGGGAAACAGGAATTGATTGGTTCGCATGTCCTGATAGGACGGCTGGTGCATGTGCCAGCAAAGTACTACCGGCGTTTTTGTGTCAGAGGCCATGGGGATAATCCTGCCCGAGCATCTCGGGCGTGGTCAGCACAATACCTTTTGGAGAAACATGGAACCGCTTCCGGTCTTCCTCGGCATCAAAGCCAATCCGGGTGCCCTCCGGAATCCGGCAGCCACGATCAATGAGGCAGTTTCGAAGGCGGCAATGGCGGCCTATCTGCACATCCGGATAGATCACTGAATCTGATATTTCACTAAAGGAATGCACCATAACCTGCGAAAAAAGCAGGGAATGCTTCACCAGTGAGCCGGAGACAATGCACCCGCCCGCCACCATGGAATCCACTGCCATTCCGCGCCGGTTGTCGTCGTCGAACACGAACTTGGCCGGTGGCAGTTGCTCCTGATAGGTCCATATCGGCCAGTGAGAATCGTAGAGGTTCAGTTCCGGGCTTATACTGATGAGCTCAAGGTTCGCCTGCCATAGGGCATCAACGGTACCCACGTCGCGCCAGTAGGCAGGTTTGTTCTCGACCGGGTTCCGAAATGGAAATGCCACCACCCGCAAACGTTTGATCACCGATGGAATAATATCCTTGCCGAAATCGTGGGAGGAATCGCCATCCATCTGGTGATCACGCATCAGCTCATCAAACAACACCTGGGTGCTGAACACATAGATGCCCATAGAGGCAAGCGCCTTGCCGGGTTGGCCGGGCATCGGCTTTGGCTGCTCCGGCTTCTCGACGAATTCAGTGACTCTGAGTTCATCGTCCACCGACATAACGCCGAATGCCGAGGCTTCATCGAGTGGCACCTCGATACAGCCGACGGTGATATCAGCATCGTTTTCCACGTGGTGGGCCAGCATCGTGCCGTAGTCCATCTTATAGACATGGTCACCTGCCAGGATCAGCACGTACTCCGGCTGATGGCTGCGGATGATGTCGAGGTTCTGGAGCACAGCATCCGCTGTTCCCTCATACCAGGAGGTTTCGATCCGTTGTTGTGCCGGCAGGAGTTCGACGAATTCATCCAGTTCCCCGCGGAGAAACCCCCAGCCCCGCTGGATGTGGCGAATCAGGGAATGAGATTTGTACTGGGTAATCACACCAACCTGGCCAATGCCCGAGTTGATGCAGTTCGAGAGGGGAAAATCAATGATCCGGAACTTGCCGCCAAACGGAACCGCCGGTTTGGCCCGCCATTTGGTGAGATCATGGAGGCGGGAGCCCCGCCCTCCGGCAAGTACCAGTGCAAGAGTCTGACGAGTGAGACGACTGACGAAACGCTTGGCCGTTTGCATAGCTGCTTCCCTGAAGAAAACCTTCCGTCGGACCGATCGTTCAACCGCTAGGGTTTGCCACGTTTTTGACGCCTTAAACTATATTAGAACACTAGCACGGAATTATGACGTAAACTTGTTTTGGGTCATTTTTTAAACAGGCCCTTTCGCGTCCAATGAACGGATGCCCAATGCGCTTTACCCGGTCAGGAACAGCACGGTCTATGGACAGTCCAACGCTCAGCGAATTTGACCTCCACCTCTTCGGCGAAGGCCGTCACTGGCACATTTACAATGTCCTTGGGGCCCACGTTTGCCGGAGCAAGGGAGTGGAAGGCGTGCGATTTGCGGTCTGGGCACCCCACGCCAAGGCCGTCAGCGTTGTCGGGGATTTCAATCACTGGGCCACCGGCGCCAACACCATGGCCTCCAACGGGGACACCGGTGTCTGGTCCTGCTTTGTTCCCGGCATTGGTACCGGCGCTCTCTACAAGTACTCCATCACGACAGAAAAAGGCGACCAGCTTCTAAAAACCGATCCCTACGGGCAGGCCTTCGAATTGAGGCCCTCCACCGCCGCTGTTGTGACCGAACGCGGCCGTTTCGGCTGGGGCGACGGCGACTGGCTTGCCCGCCGTGGCCGCTGGAACTGGCAGCAGTCCCCCATTTCCATTTACGAGGTGCATGCTGCCTCCTGGCGACATCACGGTTCCGGTCGCTGGCTGACATACAGGGAACTGGCCGACCAACTCGTTCCCTATGTCCTGGAACTGGGCTTTACCCACATTGAGCTTTTGCCGGTAACGGAACACCCGCTGGATGAATCCTGGGGTTACCAGACCACCGGTTATTACGCGCCGACCAGCCGTTTCGGCAGCCCGGACGATTTCCGTTACCTGGTAGACCAGTGTCATCGGCACAACATCGGCGTGATCCTGGACTGGGTGCCAGGGCATTTTCCCACCGATGAGCACGCCCTGGCCCGGTTTGATGGCAGCGCGCTCTACGAACATGAAGATCCCCGCAAGGGGCGTCATCAGGACTGGGGTACCCTTATCTACAATTACGGGCGTCATGAGGTACGGAATTTCCTGATCGGGAGCGCCCTCTTTTGGCTGGACGCCTTCCATATTGATGGTTTGCGGGTAGATGCAGTGGCGTCGATGCTCTATCTCAATTATTCCCGCAAAGAAGGCGAATGGCTGCCCAATGTCCACGGCGGACACGAAAACCTTGAAGCCATCGAGTTTCTCCGCGAGTTGAACCGCGTTTGCCAGAGCCGCTTTCCGGGAACATTGATCTGTGCGGAGGAATCCACGTCCTGGCCCCGTGTTACACGGCCGCCCGAAATCGGTGGGCTGGGGTTCAATCTGAAATGGAATATGGGCTGGATGCACGACACCCTCGATTATCTGGCCCAGGACCCGGTATACCGACAGTACCACCACGACAAACTGACCTTTGGGCTGTTATATGCGTTCTCTGAGAATTTTCTCTTGCCGCTGTCCCACGATGAGGTTGTTCATGGCAAAGCCAGCCTGATCAACAAGATGTCCGGCGACGACTGGCAGCAGCGGGCAACCTTAAGACTGCTCTTCACCTATATGTTCTGCTATCCCGGCGCAAAGCTTCTTTTTATGGGCGGGGAGTTTGGTCAGCGCCGTGAGTGGAGCGAATCCCGGGAGCTGGACTGGTCTCTGCTGGCGCACCCGGAGCATCAGGGAATCAAGAAGCTGGTCCAGGACCTCAACGGCGTTTACCGGCGGGAAGTTTCGCTAAACGGCGCCTGCTTCACGCCGGATGGATTCGAGTGGATCGATTGCCATGACTCCCCACAATCCGTTATCAGTTTCCTGCGGACGGCTGGAGGCGAAACCTCGGTGATTGTGGTCAGTTTCACCCCTGTGCCCCGGCACCATTACCGGATCGGGTTGCCCCAGGGTGGCAACTGGCGGGAAATCTTCAATTCCGATTCGGAATATTACGGCGGCAGCAATCTCGGTAACCCTTACACCATGCCAGCGGATCAACAGCCGTGGATGAACCGTGACTGGTCACTGGAACTCACGCTGCCACCGATGGGCGCGATAATCCTGAGGCCAGCGTTATGATCCGGGTTCTTTTCGCCACCAGTGAAGTCTATCCACTGGTGAAGACCGGCGGTCTTGCCGATGTTTCTGCCAGCTTGCCCGAAGCGCTCTGTCGTCTTGAATACGATGTTCAGATTCTCCTGCCTGGTTACCCGGACGCGATAAAGGCCGCCAGAAAAGCCGGTTCCCGCAGAAAGGCCCGATTCCAGCTTGGCCAATACAATGTGAGCCTGTGGCAGACTCGGCTGCCAGGCACCGCGGTTACTCTCTGGTTGGTTGACTGCCCGCCCCTTTTCGATCGCCCCGGCAACCCCTACAAAAACGAGGAAGGGAGAGACTGGTGGGACAACGCCCACCGGTTTGAGCTGTTTGGCAAAGTGGGGGCCATGATCGCCATGGGCGAAGCCGGTCTGAACTGGAGGCCCGATCTGGTGCACTGCAATGACTGGCAAACCGGGCTGATACCGGTATTCCTGGAAGCCTATCAGGAGCGGCCGGGCACCGTGTTTACCATTCATAACCTTGCCTACCAGGGGCTCTTCTCAAACGAGACGTTCCGCGCCCTCGGTCTGCCCGACACCCTCTGGAGGTTTGAACAACTGGAGTTCTATGGCCAGCTTTCGTTTATCAAGGGCGGCCTGGTATTCAGTGATCGGATCACCACCGTCAGCCCCACCTATGCACGTGAGATTCAGACTCCGGAATTCGGCAATGGCCTCGATGGTCTGCTCCGGCACCGGCAACACGCCTTGACCGGCATTCTCAACGGCATCGACACCCGGGTCTGGGACCCGGAGGAAGATCAAGAGCTGGCCTTCCACTACGGACGCGACCATCTGAAGAACAAAGCACAGTGTCGGGCAGCGCTGCAACACGAGCTTGGGCTGGAAGTGAACGGCGCGCCGCTTCTTGGTTTCATTGGCCGACTGGTGGAGCAAAAAGGGGTGGACTGGATAGTGTCCGTGATGCCGGATTTGCTGGAACAGGGCTGCCAGTTTGTGATTCTCGGTTCGGGAGAGGACCGTTATGAGGAGCCGCTGAAACAACTGGCCCGTCAATGGCCCGGGCAGTTCTCACTCACCCTGGGCTACAACGAAGGGCTGTCCCATCGCATCACGGCAGGCTGTGATCTCTTCCTGATGCCGTCCAGATTCGAACCCTGTGGGTTAAACCAGATGTACAGCCTTCGGTACGGGACAATTCCGGTGGTGCACGGTGTCGGAGGGCTGGCCGATACGGTACAGGATCCGCAGCAGGTGGGAATCGACAAGGCCAACGGATTCGTGTTTGCCGGTGCCAGTGCCGCATCGCTGCTGGCTGCGATACACCGGGCACTGCAGGTGTTTGAAAAGCGAAAACAATGGCGGCGATTGCAGGAAAACGGCATGGCCATCGATTATTCGTGGAAGCAGCGCGCTCGCACCTATGGTGACCTGTATCAGGGCATTCTCAAAGAACGTGATCAACAACAGCTGGATTAGTGCGAGCGTTTGCCCGCCTGGAGGCAACCAACATGCATAAAGCAACGGAATTTCGACTCGAAGCCCATCCCTTGATTCCAGAACCCCTTGAGCGACTGGAAGAACTTGCCAACGATCTGTTCTACAGCTGGGACCATGGCGTCCGTAGCCTGTTCGCCAGGATTGACCTGCGGCTCTGGCAGAAAGTGGAGCACAATCCCAAGCTGTTCCTGCGCCGGGTCGCCCAGGACCGACTGGACGAAGCATCGGAAGACCGAGCGTTTCTGGCTGAGTATCGCCGGGTTCTGAGCAGTTACGATGCTTACCTCGAAGCCGGCCCCGGCCCGGAAGTCACCGAAAAACTGGATCCGGAGCAGGCTCTGGTGGCCTACTTCTGCGCCGAGTTCGGTTTCCATGAGAGCTTTCCGATTTATTCCGGCGGCCTTGGCATCCTGGCCGGGGACCACTGCAAGGCCGCCAGTGATCTTGCCCTGCCGTTCGTGGCTGTGGGCCTTCTGTACCAGCAGGGGTACTTCATCCAGAGTATCGACGCCCACGGCCAACAGATCGCACGTTACCAGTCCCATTCAAGCGATGAGCTGCCGATAACACCCGTGGAAATGGATGGCCAGGTTCTGAAGGTATCGGTTCCCTTCCCTGGCCGTGATGTGGTCGCACGGGTCTGGGAGGCTCGGGTTGGTCATATCCGGCTGTACCTGCTGGACAGCAACACCGAGGAAAATAACCAAGAGGATCAGGACCTCACACTACAGTTGTATGGTGGTGACGAGTCCACCCGCATCAGCCAGGAAATGCTCCTTGGCATCGGTGGAACCCGGGTTCTGGAGGCATTGAATCTGAAGCCGACGGTCTGGCACATCAACGAAGGGCATGCCGCGTTCCAGATCCTCGAACGCTGCCGAAGCACCATGTTGAGTTCGCAACTCGGCTTTGAAGCGGCCCTGGAAGCAGTTGCCGCTGCCACCCTCTTCACCACCCATACGCCTGTACCCGCCGGCCACGATATTTTCCCCAGGGCTCTGGTGCATCATGCCCTTGGCCGCTACCTGGAGGAGTCCGGGCTGGATTTCGAGCAGGTGTTCGCCCTCGGTTCGAAAGATGGCGGCGACAGCTTCAACATGACCAGCCTGGGGCTCCGTGGCTCCCGCTATCACAATGGCGTCAGCCGCATTCACGGAGGCGTCGCGTCGTTGATGGAGGGCGATGTCTGGCCCCAGGTACCACCAGCCGAGAACCCTATCGGTTACATAACCAATGGCGTTCATGTACCCACCTTTCTTGCGCCGGAATGGTCCAGCCTGTTTGATATACAGGCGCCCACCTGGAAAAGCGAACTCAGGAATCCGGATTTCTGGGAATTTATCGACCAGATTCCCGATTATCACTACTGGAGCGTGCATAAAGCGCTTAAACAGCAAATGGGCGAGTATATTGTCCAGCGCCTGAAGCGCCAGCATAAGCGCAATGGCACCGGCCACTCCGTGACAGACCGGATGACCCGGCAGATTATGTCCTCGGAAAAGGACACGCTGGTTATCGGTTTTGCCAGACGCTTCGCCACTTACAAACGCGCGACGCTGATTTTTTCAGATCTGGAACGGCTTGAGCGGATTCTCACCAATCCGGACAGGCCGGTGGTGCTGGTCTTTGCTGGCAAAGCCCACCCGAAAGACAAGCCTGGCCAGCAACTGATCAAGGTTATCCACGATCTGTCCATGCATCCCTCCCTGATGGGGCACCTTATACTGCTGGAAGATTATGATCAGGCCATGGCTCGCCGGCTTCTCAGTGGTGTGGATGTCTGGCTGAACACCCCGGAATACCCGAAGGAAGCGAGTGGCACATCCGGTGAAAAAGCCGCCCTGAACGGCGCCCTCAACCTCAGCGTGCTCGATGGCTGGTGGGGGGAAGGCTACAACGGCAAGAATGGGTGGGGTATTCCGCCACGAGATACCGAACTGGACGCGGAGTTCCGGAACGAGGAGGAAGCCAGGGACCTGATCGATCTGATCGAGTTGGAGGTGGTGCCACTGTATTATGATCGAGCTTCCCAGGGCTTTTCGAAGGGCTGGGTCAAGCGCTCCAAAGCGTCTATGAAGTCCATAACACCCAGGTTCAACGCCCAGAGGATGGTGATGGACTACGTCAATAACTATTACCACCCCGCCTCCAGTCAGGGCGCGCTCCTGATGGCCGACGCCGGCCGGGTTGCGATTGAACTCGCAGACTGGAAAGCAAGGGTGCGACAGGCCTGGAACGGGGTTGAGCTGCGGGTGGTAGGCTGCGTGAAATCCTCATGCCCCCACGATGGCGCGGTGGAACTGCGGGTTGAGGCGGCGCTTAACGGCCTGATCGCGAAGGATGTCCGGGTGGAGTGCCTGGTTAGCCCTGAGTGCACCGGCACCGATGGCAGCCCCGGGCCAAACAGCTTCCTTCTGGAAAAAGAGGGGGAAGAGGAGGGCCGAACCCTATTCGCCACCCAAGTGCAGCCACCCTACCCTGGCTTGCAGACCCTGAGGCTGCGGATGTATCCATACCATGAATCGCTGACCCACCCGCTGGAAATGGGCGCCATGCTCTGGGTCTGACCCGGAGCATGGCTGAGCCTTAAAGCAGGTGTCGGCGAATGAACCGGCCAATATCCTGTATTTCCTCCAGGCACACGCTGTGTTCCATAGGGAAGGTCTGGTAGGACGGGTCGTAGCCCATTTCCTTCAGGGTTTCGACACTGCGAACGCCCAGAGACTCCGGCACCATCGGATCGAATGTTCCGTGATACACACTGATCGGTACATCTGCATTCGCCTCTGAACACTGGACTGTCTTGGCGGTGGCGAAGTAGGTGGAGAGCGCCAAAATGCCGCCCAGACGTTCCGGGTAGCTGAGCCCCAGTTCGTAGGCAACCGCCCCACCCTGGGAGAAGCCGGCGATGATGATCCGGTCTGCCGGAACACCTTTCTCCTTTTCGCGCTCCACCAGTCTGGCGACGGAATCGGCAGAGGCCCGCAGTTGTTCGGTATCCACCACCCGGTCAATGTCCATTGCCTTGATGTCGTACCAGGCCGGCATGGACATTCCACCGTTGATGGTCACAGGCAGGTTCGGCGCGTGGGGAAAGATAAACCGCACCGCGGCATCTTCCGGAAGGCCCAGTTCAGGCACGACCGGCTCGAAGTCGTGGCCACTGGCACCCAGGCCATGAAGCCAGATCACGGCCGCGGTCGGGTTTTCTCCGGTTTCAATCTCGATGTACTGAAGATCCTGCACGGTATACCTCTTTTCTGAAAATTGGGTGCCGAATTACTCGGAATGGCCGGATTTTTCGGCATTGGCCTCAAGCGCGGTAACTACCGGATTGGCATACATATCCAGTAGATAGGGCCGGATGGCCGGATCGCAGGCTTCCAGGCGCCGCTCCATCTCCGCCTCGGCCGCTTCCATCTCCGCCGGTGACCAGGTTTCGGCGGTGACCACCGCATCGCTGACGGTATCAGGCGTGTCGTGAGCCTGGGGATGAAGGCCGCGTTGCTGGTAGGCCACCAGGTTCGAGGCATGCAGGTGGTAGTTCGCATGCATCTCGCGGTCTATACGCTGGGCCAGATCCTTGGGGTTATCCGGTGAATCATGAATGGGCGCGCCGAAGTGCACATGCACGTGCCCCTTGAATCCGGTCAAACCTTTCATGATCTGCTCGGTGTCCTCGCCCTCACGCTTGATGTATTTGCCGGTTCTGGCGCGGGTTTCCAGTTCCTGAGCCTTGTCGGCATCGCATGGGTCGTACTCATAGGCGATGGAAACCGGCACGATGTGCAGCCGGCTCATGGCCTCGCCAAAATCCAACCCGCTCTTCTTACGGCTCATGTAGAACATCTTGATGATGGCCGGATCGGTGAAATCAAGGCCGTCCTTCGCCCTGCCTTCCCGTTGGGCAATCCAGATACTGTGATTGGTATCAATGCTGTGGTTGATGAAGCCGGAGAGCGTTATGTAGGCATCGCGCATCTCCCGCGGGCTGGTCATGCTACGACGTACCACAAAGCTCTTGTTCAGCCGCATCATTTCGGCGAACACCCGGTTTGCCAGCAGATTGTCGCCTATGGCAATTCGGGTGGTATGGAAGCCGTTCTGGAACAGCAGGTAGTTCACCACCATGGGGTCAAACACGATGTCCCGGTGGTTTGAAATGAACAGATAGGCGCCGTGTTTATCGAGTTTATCCAGGCCGCTGGTCGTCACTCGTGTGGTGGTGCTGTCGACCAGTTCACCGACGTAGCCGGAAAGCCCAGCCTGGAGATCATCAACACGCGTATAGCGACCAAAATGGCTGGTGAGCCATCGGCGGGTAAACACACGCAACATGGCCGGTGCCCAGCGTGCCAGTGTCGGAGACTTGAAGCGACCGACCATATCCAGAAATTCCCGGTCGTTGACCAGGCGGTTAATAGCAGCGCCGGTTTCTTCGTCCGAATACGGACGGATGGCATCAAATTCCTGCATGGAAGCCCTGTTATTATCAGTGTCTGTCACAGTATGGCGTGAAACGGTGGTTCAAAAACGCGGTATTGTAGCGTTTCTTACACTGCTTTGCCTCCATCTGGCACATGGGTTTGCTGGCCAACCCTCAGGGTTAATCTGGTATCATTGCCCACCGTGCCGACCCCGGCTTTCCACCCGTCTCAATAAAGCGGCTCCACGTCGACGAACCGGTTACCCTATGTATCTTGATCAGGACTTCGAACAGCTTTCCACCGAGCGCCCCACCACCTCGGGACGGGATCCGGAACAGGTGCTGCACGAAGTCTTCGGCTACGAATCGTTCCGGCCGCTGCAGGGTGACATCATCCGGGAAGTGTCGGAAGGCCGCGACGCTCTGGTGCTTATGCCAACGGGCGGGGGTAAATCCCTGTGTTACCAGGTGCCGGCACTGGTTCGCTCTGGCACGGCGATTGTGATATCCCCGCTGATCGCCCTGATGCAGGATCAGGTGGCAGCGCTCAAGGAGCTCGGGGTAAGAGCTGCGTTCCTCAACTCAACCATGGATTTCGAGCAGGCCCGAGCCACCGAGTACGCGCTGATGACCGGTGAGCTGGACCTGCTGTACTGCGCGCCGGAGAGGCTGATTCAACCTCGCACGATTGAACTGCTTCATGATGCCTCGATCTCGCTGTTCGCCATAGATGAAGCCCACTGTGTGTCCCAATGGGGCCACGACTTCCGGTCAGATTACCTGCAGCTCAGCATGCTGGCCGAGCAGTTTCCCGGCGTACCCCGCATTGCGCTGACCGCAACAGCCGATGAGCGGACCCGGAAGGAGATCGCGGAACGTCTGTCGCTGACCGGGGCAAGGCACTTCGTCAGTGGCTTCGATCGCCCGAACATTCAATACCGAATTGCGCCAAAAACAAACGCAAACAAACAGTTATTGGATTTTATTAAAGCCGAGCATGAGGGCGACTGCGGCATTGTGTACTGCCTGTCCCGCAACAAGGTGGACGCTACCGCGAAAACCCTCGCCCAGAAAGGCTACACCGCTCTGCCCTACCATGCCGGCCTGTCCTCGGAACAACGTGCCCATCACCAGGAGCGCTTCCTGCGCGAAGATGGCGTGATCATTGTTGCCACTATTGCGTTCGGCATGGGTATCGATAAACCCGACGTGCGCTTCGTCGCTCATCTGGATCTCCCAAAGAGCCTTGAAGCCTACTACCAGGAAACCGGCCGCGCCGGACGGGACGGCAAACCTTCGACGGCCTGGATGGTGTATGGCCTTCAGGATGTGATCAAACTGCGGCAAATGCTGGAAAGTTCCCAGGGCAACGACCATTTCAAACGGGTGGAGCGCCAGAAGCTCGACGCCATGCTGGGTCTCTGCGAGGTCACCAGTTGCCGTCGTCAGGTTTTACTGCGGTATTTCGGGGACGAACTGGAGCGGCCCTGCGGCAATTGCGACACCTGCCTGAATCCTCCGGAAACCTGGGATGGAACAGTGGCCGTCCAGAAAGCGCTGTCCTGTGTGTTCCGCACCGGGCAACGCTTCGGTGTGACCTACCTGATCGACGTGCTTCGTGGCTCAGAGAACGAGCGTATTCTGCAGGCCGGCCATCATCAGGTTTCCACCTACGGCATTGGCACAGAGCTCAGCGCCAACGAATGGAAATCTGTATTCCGCCAACTGGTCGCCAACGGCTATTTGCGGGCAGATCCGGAGGGTTACGGCGCACTTCAGCTTACAGAAGAATGCCGCCCGCTGCTGAAAGGTCGGCAAACCATTGAGCTGCGTAAGGATCCGGTGGTCAAGAAGGCATCAGGCCGGGCCTCGGGTGGCCGTTCAAGCGCTCCGGTTAAAGACCAGATAACGGATCAGGCCGGGTGGGACGCCCTGCGGGCCTGCCGCAAGGAATTGGCTGACAAACAGGGCGTGCCTCCTTACGTCATTTTCCATGACACGACCCTGTTCGGAATGCTTGAGCGCAAGCCCCGCACCCTTGAAGAGCTGGCCGAAGTCAGCGGCGTGGGGGCTGCCAAGCTTGAAAAATATGGCGAGATCTTCCTGGAAGCCATTGCCGGCCTTGATCCGGCCTGATCTTCAGGCCTCTGCTTTAAAGCCTTTCTTACGTACCCGGTAATGAGCAATGGAGGTAGCCACATGGTTGCCCTCCTCGTCTTTCAGTGTCCCCTCCAGGGTGAACTTGGCCCGGCCGGTTTCGTCGGCGTCTGCAAGGATGCCTGCCACAGTTTCCGGCGGCAGCGTAAACTCCACGGTGACATCACTATTGGCCGGTTGCAGGAATTGCAGGGTCATTTCCTTGAGGATCGGGGTGTAAGCAGGGCCCAGGTCAAACAGCGTCAGGACGCCACCGGGAATTTCAGCCACCAGAAAATAGGCACCGGCATACAGGCTTCCAAAGTGGTTCTTGTTGCCCTTGAGCCGGATTTTAGCCCGCACATAGCCCGGCCTTACTTCTTCAACACTGAAGTTGTTCCGCGGCGCAAAGGGTATGGACAGGCCAATGATCTTGTTTACTGCCGCATAACCGCCGGTTTTCTTTAGCCAGGCCAGTGGGCTGGCCAAGGTAGCCTTTGGGTCTGTGCTGGCGACCCACTGGCCAGTGGCGCCGATAAGGTTGTCGATAATTGCCATTCACTTGCTCCGATTTCTTGGTCGAAGCCGATGATTACAATGGTCTCTGGCAGCCGCAAGAATCTTTTACAATTTTTTTGGACATCGTCCGATTTATTTTTGAATTTATGTTCTAAAGTGATGGTGGCTGCCTGAATTACGGCTGCTTTTTTGCCGGTTTTTCCAGTATTAAGAAAGGATTTCTGATTTGGAATGTTCTCTGCCCGCCTTCAGGAACTTGTTCCGGTTGCCCAAACTGGCCATCTTCCTCGCTCTGCTCGGTGTGTGCCTTGAAGTGGCCCCCATCGCAGCCTCAACCTCAACGTCCGGCATTACGGGGGCAGCCAGTCGTGACTATGTTCTCTGGTACAGGAATTATGACAGCCCGGCTATTCGTGCGCTTGTCGAGCTTGCATTAGAGAAAACGCCGGAATATGGCGACTCCCGGGTTATTCGCAGTGAAGAACTGAGTCAGGGGCGCGTGCTCCGCGAACTGGCAGATGGCCAGTCTCGCCTGGTTGATATCGCCAATGTAGCCACCTCGGCCGAGCGGGAAGAGTTTCTGACTGCGATCCCCTTCCCGGTTGATGGTGGCCTTCTCGGCTTTCGCGTCTGCGTGGTGTTGCCGCAATCTCTGCCCAAGTTCGCCGACATAAAGAGTCTGGATGATTTCCGAGCCAGCCAGATCTGGATCGGTCAGGGTTCACACTGGCCAGACACGCCGGTGCTGGAGGCAAATGGCATTCCGGTGGTAACGCACTCCCGATACGAGATACTGTTTGGCATGCTCCGTAACGAACGCTTTGATTGTTTCGCCCGCGGCGTCAGTGAGGTCCTGTACGACCTGGAAATGGAGCAGGATCCCAACCTGGTGATCGAGCCCAATCTCCTGATCGCCTACCCCATGCCGTCCTATCTGTTCGTTGGCCCAGACGACCAGGAGACCGCCCATCGTCTGCAGCTGGGCATTGAGCGCGCCATCCACGACGGCAGCTTCAGCGAGTTCCTGAGGCGCTACTACTCCCGTGCCGTCAAGGAGCTCAACCTGAGCCAACGCCGGGTAATTGCCCTGGAGAACCCGTACCTGAGTGAGGAATCCCGATACATAGGGCGCAGCACCCTTGAGAATCTGCGCCGGCGCCTCGAGGTCCTCAGCCGCTAGGTTTTCCTGCTATACCCGGAACCGGGAGACGTTCTGGTTCAGGGCCTTGCCAATGCTCTCTATCTGCCCGCTGTAAACGTCATTTTCGGTGGCTGCGGCGGCCGCTTCCTGCCCCTGATCCGCGATTCTCGTAATCGACGAGTTCAGCTCTTCGGTCACCGATGTCTGTTCTTCGGAGGCCGTGGCAATCTGCGAGGTCATCTGGCTGATGGAAGTGATAGCCTCGGCAATCCGGTTCAGTGCCTCCATGGCATCCTGGGCTTTTTCCATGCTGACACTGGAAACGGCAGTTGACGCTTTCATTACATCAACCGCATCGTTAGCGCCTTTCTGCAGACGCTCGATCATATTGTTGATTTCCTCGGTGCTGGATTGGGTGCGTTGGGCAAGGTTGCGCACCTCGTCGGCCACCACCGCAAAGCCGCGCCCTGCCTCACCGGCCCGTGCGGCTTCAATGGCAGCATTCAGCGCAAGCAGGTTGGTTTGTTCGGCAATGCCCTGAATCACTTCCAGGACCGTCGTGATTGAAGCGACATCCTTGCCGAGTGTGTCGATGACTTCAGCGGCGGCGTTGACCTCTTTCGAGAGCTTCTGCACCGCATCCCGGGAGGCGGCGACGGTCTCCAACGATGCCCGGCTGTCGCCGTCTGCAGTATTGGCGGCGTCGGCTGTCTGTTGTGCGTTCTGGGCGATTTCACCTGCGGCCGCCGACATTTCGTTGATGGCGGTGGCCACCATGTCGATCTCGACCTGCTGGCTCTCCACGCTTGAACGGCTGGTGCTGGCTGTGTCTCTCAGGGAACTGACATTCTGGCCCAGCTCCGCACTGCCCTGCTGTACGTCCCGGACTACGTTCTGGATATTCTCAACAAACCGGTTGAAGCTTCTGGCCAGCTCACCAAATTCATCTTTTGCACTGTCGTCCAGGCGCTGGGTCAGGTCTGCATCGCCACTACCAATGTCGCCCATGGCCTTGTTCAGACGACGAACAGGCGCCATAAGCACCTTGATGCCCAGATGCAGAATGACCAGTGAAACAATCAGTCCGATGACTGCCATGATCAGCCCGGTCGTGCGGGCACTTTGAACCGGCGCGTTGATCTTGTCTGCATTCACAAAAGTGCCCAGATACCACTCCACGCCGCGGGCATCGCTGATTGGATGGAAGCTGGCCTCCCAGTTCCCCTCATCATTGGTGTATTCGTGTGCAGCCCCGCCGAGGTCCGGGCTCCCGCCAATCAGAGCACTGATGTTCTTGCCCACAAGCGCCTGCTGAGGGTGGAACAGAACGGTTCCGCGTTCGTTGATCAGGGCGGCGTAGCCGGTATCCGCCAGGGTTACAGTCGAGAGGGTTTCCGCAATGGCGCCCAGACCGATATCTGCGCCGGCCACGCCTTCGTAGTCACCGCGCTTCACGGGTGCAAGCGTGGAGATAATCATGTCGTTGGTGCTGGCGTCCTGGTACGGTTCGGTAAGTGAGGCGCTTCCAAGCCTCATGGCCTTCTTGTACCAGGGACGTTCGCGGGGGTCGTAATCAGACGGCAGGGTTGCATTGGCTTCCGGCGATTTCATCAGCATGTAGCCGTCGGTGCGGCCCACATAGACATCGCGGAACCCGCCACCGGTCGTAATGGCCTGGAGGATAACACGGGCCTCTTCGTCATTTTTGGCACTTTCCAGCGCTTTGGCGGTGGCTTCGGTCATCACCAAACGGGTATTGAGCCATTCGGCAATGCTTGATGTGCTTTGCTGCACGGTATCGTCGATTAGCGCGTCTACATAAGTTTTCGTGGTGTTCTGCAGCCGTAAATCGCCAGAGAGGGTGAAAGCCCCCATCACCAGCAGCAACAGAATACCGAAAGCAGTCAGGAGCTTTTGCCCGAATGTCAGCTGCACGGTCGAATCCTCTGCAATAAAATTGATATTCGTTAATGTGTCTTTCGGCCTGCCATGCGAAGTCTTTAGTGGCTTCTGTTAAACTTTGTCAGTATTGACGCAATTGGCGAGCTTGTCCTCACTCAATAATGAACGGGAGCCGAACTGAATGGCCCATGAAGAACTGCACCTCAACCTCCGGAACCTGAAGCTTGAAGATTACGAACAGCTTCAAAAGCTTATGGACCGCGTTTACGACGACATCGGAGGCGCCTGGCCCAAGGACACGATCAAAGCTCTGGTGGAACAGTTTCCAGACGGCCAGATCTGCATTGAGGAAAGTGGCCAGCTGGTAGCAGTTGCGCTGACGGTTTCCGTAAAATACGACCGATTCAGCAACCCCCATACCTACGATGACCTGATCCTTCGCAACGAGAAGATCTGGCACAACGCCAATGGCGATTCGCTTTACGGTCTGGATGTTTTTATTCACCCGGATTACCGGGGTTACCGGCTCGGGCGTCGTCTCTATGAGGCCCGGAAAGAACTCTGCCGCTCCATGAACCTCAGGGGCATCCTGGCTGGCGGCCGCATACCCAACTACTTCAAGTATGCCGAGCAGTATTCCCCCGAGGAGTACATCCAGCGCGTGGATCGCAAGGAAATCTACGATCCGATCCTGAGCTTCCAGCTTTCCAATGATTTCCAGGTCACCCGGCTGATGCATAAATACCTGCCGGAGGATGAGAAATCGATGGGCTACGCCACCCTGTTGGAGTGGCGCAACATCCTTTACACCCCGCCTTCTCCGGTCCTCAGCGTCAAGAAGACGCAGGTGAGGCTTGGTGCCGTGCAGTGGCAGATGCGGGAATTCACCTCCGTTGAAGAAGTTCTAAAGCAGGTGGAATACTTCGTGGATGCGCTGTCTGATTACAAGAGTGACTTCGCTATCTTCCCGGAATTCTTCAACGCGCCGCTGATGGGGCTTACGGACCAGATGGACCAGACCCGCGCCATTCGCTTCCTCGCCGGGTTTACCCAGCAGTTCAAGGAAGAAATGTCTGAAATGGCGGTGAGCTACAACATCAACATCATCACGGGCTCCATGCCGTTGATCGAAAATGACCGGGTGTACAACGTTTCCTATCTCTGCCACCGGGATGGCCGAGTGGACGAGCAGCGCAAGGTTCACATTACGCCCCATGAACGGCGCGACTGGGTTATTGAAGGTGGCAATCAGTTCGAGGTCTTCGAAACCGACGCCGGCCGGGTCGCTATCATGATCTGCTACGACATAGAATTCCCGGAGCTGGGGCGAATTGCTGCCAGCCAGGAAGTCGATATCATCATGGTGCCCTTCTGGACCGATACCAAGAATGGCTACTTGCGGGTTCGCCAGTGTGCACAGGCGCGGGCGATCGAAAACGAGTGTTATGTCGTAATCACCGGCAGCGTGGGCAACTTGCCGAAAGTCGAGAACCTGGACGTCCAGTACGCGCAGTCCTCCGTATTCTCGCCATCGGATTTCGCCTTCCCCCACGATGCGGTGATGGCCGAAACCACGCCCAATACGGAGATGATCATGTTCTCCGATATGGACCTGGAAAAGTTGAAGCTGGTTCGCAACGAGGGGTCTGTCACTAACCTGAAAGATCGCCGCGTCGATATGTACGAGCTGAAAACAAAGTAAACTGGCCTGATCTGCCGTAAAAGATTGTTAAAAAACTGCCTTAGCGGTGGAGCGTATGGCACTGATGGCGTTGCAAAACCAAAGTCCAGTGTCTATTGTTTAATCAATATCCAGCCTGTCTCCCCATGAGACAGGTTGCTGTGGATACGGACATCACCAGAGAAGCTGATTCATGAACGAAGCATTGCCGGATCTTGTCGCCCGATTTCGAATCAGACAGGGCCTTTTTCGAAAGGAACTTGTCGAGGCAGCCCTCTACGAACTGGACGGCTATGGGTGCGTGATGAAAACCGACAAGGTGTTCAACCCCGGTGATACCGTGGTGCTGGATCTCGTGATGGACATGCCCTTTGACAAGATCCGTGCGGAAGGCCTGTCCGGGCTGGTCACCGAACGCAGAAAACACTGCAGCAATTTCTTCTATTCCATCGATTTTGTGGAACTCGACTCCAACGGTGGCTCGTCCCTGGCGGAGAAGCTTCGCAGAATTCGGGAAGTGGTATCCAAAAAGCAGTCACTCAAGTCACGTCGTTCCCCAGGCTCCATTTCCGGTTTTCGGCAAATGGCCTGATTCTGATTTTTCGTTGAAACCTGTCCGTAAGGAGACAATCCATGGCGAAGAAAGCCAAACAGAACGTTGATAAGATCGTGAAGAAGGTCAACAAGGAGTTCGAAAAGACCTCCGCCCAGATCGAAGGTCTGGTGAACGATGCACTGAAGCAGTTCGACAGTCTGCAGAATCAGGTTCAGGAGCCAGTGCGCAAACTGCTCAAGGAAATTGACGAACTTCGCGACCGTGAGATGAAGCGTTTCCACGAAGAGTTTGAACGCCGCCTTGACGAATTTCACGAACTTCAGAGCAGTATTCTTGAACGTCTGGGTGTTGCCTCCAAGGAGGCGGGCAAGGAAGTGAAGAAACTCACCGACGAAGTGAGCAAAGAAGCCGGCTCCGCCGCTAAAAAAGCAGCCCCGAAGAAAGCCGCCAAACCGGCCGCCAAAGCAAAAGCCGCTACCAGCAAACCTGCTGCCAAAAAGCCGGCTGCCAAGAAACCTGCCGCCAGGAAAGCGCCGGCTGCCAAAGCGGCCAAGCCGGTGGACAAGAGCGACCTGACACTGGTCAAAGGCATTGGTCCTGCCACTGCCAAGAAGATGAAGGACGCTGGAATCACTTCCATCGACCAGATCGCCAATCCTTCTGCAGCAGACCAGGAAAAGCTGAAGGCTTTCTCCAACGTCAAGGGATACAGCCAATTTACAGCTGAAGCCAAGAAAATCAGCTAATGCGAACGCCTGACCAGCCTGTATTACGGGACATTGTCCTGATTGGCGGCGGGCACAGCCACGTCGGGGTACTCAAACGGTTCGCCATGAACCCGGTCCCCGGCGTGCGCCTGACCCTCATCTGCCGCGACACCCACACCCCCTATTCCGGCATGTTGCCTGGCTATGTGGCCGGCCACTACAGCTACGATGATGTCCATATAGATCTGAGCCGCCTGGCAGAATACGCCGGTGCGCGCTTTTATCGTGCCGAAGCCATGGGCATCGACCGGGAACGCAAGCGGGTTATCTGTCGGGGGCGCCCGGACGTACCCTACGACATTCTTTCCATCAACATTGGTTCCTCGCCGCGGGTTAACGAAGTGGAAGGCGCCTCCGATCATGCCGTGCCGGTGAAGCCGATTACCGGTTTCAACAACCGCTGGCTTGCACTGCTCTCCCGGATCGAGAACCACGAAGGCCCCCTGACGGTGGCGGTTGTCGGAGCGGGTGCCGGTGGTGTTGAGCTCACCCTGGCAATGCAGTTCCGGCTCAAGAACGAATTGAAACAGCGTGGCAAAGACCCTGGGCAGCTCCACTTCCACCTGTTTGACGCAGCAAACGAAATCCTGCCCACTCACAACCCGAAGGTTCGCGAGGTTTTCCGCAGAACGCTGGCGGAACGCGGTGTGAAGGTGCACCTGGGGTCCCCGGTAAGCAAGGTTCAGGAAGGGCTATTGATCACCGAATCCGGTGAAACCCTGCAAACCGACGAAGTGCTCTGGGTAACGCGAGCTGGCGGACCTGAGTGGTTGAAGGATACCGGCCTTGCCCTGGATGACGGACTGTTCCTCCGTGTGCGGGATACCTTGCAGGTGGAAAACGACGACAGCATTTTCGCTGCCGGCGACATCGCCAATGTAATGAACCATCCCCGGGAGAAAGCGGGTGTGTTCGCGGTAAGGCAAGGCCCACCACTGGCTGACAACCTCAAGCGCCTGGCGACTGGCAAGGATCCAAAAGATTTCTACCCCCAGAAAAAATGGCTGGCGCTGATCAGCACCGGCGATAAATACGCGGTTGCTTCCCGTGGGGATACCCAGTTCGACGGCGCCTGGGTGTGGCGATGGAAGGATTGGATCGATCGCCGGTTCATGAAAAAGTTCAACGATCTCCCTCCCATGGAGGAAGAATCCAAATTGCCGGATACCGCGGCGGCCCAGAATGCCGAGGAGGCTTCCCAGGCAATCTCAGCCGTTGCCATGCGCTGCGGGGGTTGTGGTGCCAAGGTGGGCAGCACCGTGCTTTCACGGGCCCTGGGGGAACTCAAGCCCATCGAGAGAGACGATATTCTCATCGGCCTCCACGCTCCGGACGATGCGGCCGTCCTGAAGGTACCGCCTGGCAAGGCCGTGGTTCACACCGTGGATTTCTTCCGCGCATTTATCGACGATCCCTACATCTTCGGTAAAGTCGCTGCGAATCATAGCCTGGGTGACGTGTTTGCCATGGGCGCCGAGGCGCAAAGTGCTACGGCTGTAGCTACCGTGCCCTACGGCATTGAATCCAAGGTAGAGGATGTGGTTTACCAGATGATGTCCGGTGCCGTGGAAGTGCTGAACGAAGCCGGTTGTGCCCTTGTTGGCGGGCATACCGGTGAAGGCAAGGAACTGGCCCTGGGCTTTGCGGTAAACGGCCTGATCGACCCGGAAGAGGTTATGAGCAAGGGCGGATTGAAAGCCGGAGACGCTCTTATCCTCACCAAGCCCATCGGCACAGGTACCCTGTTCGCTGCTCACGCAAAGCTGGCTGCGAAAGGCCGGTGGATCGACTCTGCCCTCGCCTCCATGATTCAGTCCAACAAGGCCGCGGCAGACTGTCTCCGTAAGTTTGGCTCCAAAGCGTGCACGGACGTGACCGGGTTCGGCCTGCTTGGGCATCTGGTTGAAATGACCAAACCTTCGGGCGTCGATGCCGAGCTGGACCTCTCGGCCATACCCATCCTTCCGGGCGCCGAGGAGACTGCAGCCGCCGGGATCCTCAGCTCCCTGCAACCGGCCAATATCCGTTTGCGCCGGGGGATCCGGGATCAGGAAAAGTGGGTTAACCACGCAAGGTATCCGCTGATCTTTGATCCGCAAACCGCGGGAGGGCTGCTGGCAAGTGTTGCGGCACACAAGGCCGAGGAATGCGTGCGGGAACTGAAGGCTCTGGGCTACCCACATACTGCAATCATCGGCCGCATCACCGCTCAGGATGAATCGGGGCCCATTGAGCCCATTTCCCTGCGGGATTAACGCCTCTCTGAGCAGCGCTGCATCGCCAGTTGTAGCGCCTGCTCCAGGGATGCCTGCTCCTTTTCTGGAATAAAACGCTCTGCCAGCTTTCCAACCTGTTGCGTTAAAGTAGCGAGAAACCCGGGATCGGTCTCGGCGCGATTCAGCAGATCGGCCAGTGCCTCTTCGTTGCCAACGGGGAAATATCCACCATAGTCCCGCCCCAACAAACCGACGTTGCCCGGAATATCGGATGCCAAAACCGGTAAGCCAGCCCGACAGGCCTCGGATACCACGTTTGCTCCGCCTTCCATGATGGAGCTGATCACCATCACCTGGCTGTTTGCCATCAACTGCCGGGTATCGGCCTGATCCAACTCTCCGAGCCAACGGAAGCGAAGGTTCTCGGCCATTTCCCGTTCCGCTTTGCGTTGCCACTCGTCGTTGTGAGCCTTGCCGGCGCAGAGAACCTCGATCCGCGAGTCCCCTGGCAGCAGCCGCGTAGCATAGGCCGCCCGGAGAGAGTCCTTTTCGTGCCGCAAATGACCGATTACACACACGCCGAACCGGTTGCTCTTGGAGTCCATTTCCGGTTCTGGAAAGGACTCTGGACCCTCGGCCGACTGATACAGCGTTACCAGTTTCTCCGCCAGACCGGCCGGTATGTCGTCGGCTACCAGACCGTGCAGTCCGATGAGCGCATCCGCCACGTTCATGGAATAGAGGGTTTGTTCAGGATACTCGTGCTGGTGGTGATAGATATCCGTACCAGTCAGCGCCACTATGAGTGGCTTTTCGGGCCAGGTTTCACGGAACCGCCGGATGGCACCAGCGCTGCGCCAGGCATGCAACGCTATCAGGGCATCACAGGGCTCACCGTCGTATTCAGTAACCACACGTACGGAATGACCGGCATTTGCCAGCAGGGTTTTCCAGCGCTCAGCCGTTGCCCGGTTCCCTGCTTTCGATCCCGGCTTCGCCGGTGTAACCAAGATTAAACGCATTCTAATCGCCTGAATTGGTCGGCCGTCTTGAGCCATTTAAAAACGTATGCCGTATAGCTGTTCAGAGTTAACGTGAATACAGGTATCCTTCTGTAACAGGAGCCGCTCGTTCAGACTCCCCACTCTAAATATCCGTTTCAACAAGGAAAAACCATGACCCACAATCTTATACGGAAATTGCTGATTATTGGTCTCTGTTCTCTGTTCTCTGCAGCCGCATCGGCCCAGACGTTTATTTTCACGGCCATCCCCGATGAAGACGAAACCAAGCTCGTCGAGCGTTTCCGCGGCATTGCGGACTACCTGTCCGAGGAACTGGATGCGGATGTAAAGTACATCCCCGTCAAGTCCTATGCAGCCGCCGTATCTGCATTCCGGAACAATCAGGTGCAGTTGGCATGGTTCGGCGGCCTGTCCGGCGTTCAGGCCAGATCCCTGGTACCCGGTTCGCAGGCGATCGCGCAGGGCACCGAAGACCAGGCCTTCTACGTTTATTTTATTGCTCATGAGAGCACCGGCCTGGATCGCGCAGACCGTTTGCCGGAAGATGTGCGTGGCAAGACATTTACCTTTGGATCGAAAGGCTCGACTTCCGGGCGATTGATTCCCGAGTACCACATCCGCGAAACCTTTGGAGAAGCTCCTGAAGACGTATTCTCCCGCGTGGGTTACAGCGGCAACCACACCCGCACCCTCCGCCTGGTAGAGTCCGGCACTTATGAAGTGGGCGCCATGAACTTCGCGGTCTGGGAAAAAGAACTGGAAAACGGAAACATCAATACCGATGCGGTGAAGGTGATCTGGAAAACGCCAAGTTTCCCCAACTATCAGTGGAGCATCCGTGGCGACGTGGATGAAAACTACGGCGAAGGCTTTACCGATCGCGTCCGCGAGGCCCTGCTCTCCCTGGATGATCCTGAGTTGCTTGAAAGCTTCCCGCGCTCTGCGTTTGTTCCCGCTTCAAACGATGATTACGAGCCGATTCGCAAGGTTGCAAAAGAAATCGGAATCATTGATTGATGGCAGGCTTTGATCTCTCGGGCCTGACGGCCTCTTTTGGGGGTGAGCGGGTTATCGGCCCGCTCACCCTTACTGTTAAGGAGGGAGATCAGGTCGCCCTGGTTGGGAAGAGTGGTGCCGGAAAATCCACTCTGATCCGGCTCATTCACCAGAGGGTGGATCGGGAATCTTCTCTTGTGCCACAAGAGCTTGGCCTGGTTAACGCCCTACCGGTATTCCACAACGTTTTCATGGGGCAGCTGGACAAGCACGCCACCTGGTACAACACCGTTACCCTGATCCGGCCCTTCAAGCAGGATAGAATGCAGATTGCAGAACTGCTGGACGCGCTGAGAATGTCAGAGAAACTCTGGATCCCGACGGCGTCCCTTTCCGGCGGACAGCGCCAACGGGTGGCCATTGCCAGAGCCCTTTATCGCAACGCTCCCGTGTTACTGGCAGACGAACCGATCTCCGCACTGGATGGGCCAATGGCGCATCACGTCATGAAACTGCTGAAAGACCGCTTCAAAACGAGCGTTATTGCGCTGCACGACGTGGACATGGCCATGAAGTACTGTAACCGCATTGTTGGCATCCAGGATGGCCAGGTCGCCCTGGATGAGCCTACAGAACGATTGACGGCTGCAGACATCATGTCGCTGTACTAGGATCTGTCCTACGATGCTCTCCTACCCGACGGTACGCACCAGCCTGATTTTTCTTGCGATTGCGCTCGTGGGGTTGCTGTTTGCCGACATAGCGATAACCGCCAACAATCCCTGGCGCGACCTCGGCAATTTTTTCCTGGGCGTACTGACCCCCAATTTCTTCAGTAGCGAAGGGCTGCTTACCGCCCTGTTACGAACCGTGGCCTTTGCGTTCGTGGGGGTGACGGTTGGCGCCATTTGCGGCTTTCTGTTGGCACTGGTGTATCGCTTTCTCCCGGTGCGTATATTCTGTGCCTTTATCAGGGCCATTCACGAGCTGTTCTGGGCTCTGATTTTTCTCCAGTTTTTCGGCTTCCACCCGCTGACGGGCGTACTGGCGATCGCAATTCCCTATTCCGGCATTTTTGCCAAGGTTTACTCCGAGATTCTTGAAGAGGCAGATCCGGAACCGGGCAGGTTATTGCCTCCGGGCACCGGCACCATTGCAGCCTTCCTGTACACCAAGATCCCGGATTGCTGGGTTCAGCTACGGACCTACACGGCCTACCGTCTTGAGTGTGGTCTTCGCTCAAGCGCTATCCTCGGTTTCGTTGGCCTGCCAACACTGGGGTTTTATCTGGAAACCTCATTCTCGCAAGGCATGTACTCCGATGCCGGCGCGATGCTGATCCTGTTCTATGTGCTTATTGCCACCATTCCCCTCTGGGTGAAACCCAAGTTGTTGCCCGTGTATATCCTGGGCGCTCCGTTCTTCCTCGGCGATGGCTTGCCCATTGTCTGGGGCAACGTTGAGCGGTTCTTCACCCAGGACATTGTGCCCAGCCCATTGAGGGATGGTGAGGGCCTTGTTGGCCTGATGCCGTGGCTCAATGAATTGATGATTGAACAGGCCCTGCCCGGTATCTGGAATACCGTGATTCTCACGCAGATCGCGCTCGTGGCCACCGGCATCCTCGCATTACTTGCGTTCCCGCTGATATCGAACCATTTTGGCGGCCCAATACGCCGGACCTCCGGGCATGTTTTCCTGGTGATTGCGCGCTCAACACCGGAATACATCCTGGCCTACATTCTCCTGCAGCTATGGGGGCCCTCCATGCTGCCGGCCGTAGTTGCATTGGCGCTGCACAATGGCGGAATCATCGGCCATCTCATTGGCCGGCAAACCAACACAATCCGGTTGAGATCCGACGCTCCCCACGGCTTCAATCGTTATGGCTGGGAGCTGGTGCCTCGAATCTACCGCGCATTCCTGGCCTTCCTGTTCTACCGCTGGGAAATCATCATGCGTGAGACCGCCATCCTGGGCATTCTTGGAATCTATACCCTGGGTTTCTACGTCGATAGTGCCATTCAAAGCATCCGTTTTGATCAGGCAATGGTGCTCATACTAATCACCGCCATGCTGAACATTGGCGTAGACATCCTTGGCCGATTCATTCGCCGCAAGCTGGCCCTGCAAACCATGCCTACCTGCTAGCCGCAGCCGCTGCGATCCCCGTCACAGTTCCGTCATTTCAGTCAATCCTCGGCCGGGTAATGGGGACGGGGTGGCGGTATTGACGGGATACATTCCGTTACACTCCGATAACCTCTTGCAACATTCAGAGTTCTGGTGATGATGGCAAACGGATTGATTCTCTTGGTTCAGCTTGGGCTGCTTGCACTGCTTGTTCTTCTGGCTGTGAAGATGATCTCGCTGATGCGCGCCGAGCCTCTGGCTGCCGGTCATCAGGAAGACTGGGCAGGCAAGCATCCGGGAACCCATCAGTCTGAACCAGCCTCACGGCATTCAGAGTGGCCGGTCGCAGTGCGCAAACCGGTTGTCGACGCTGCCCCGGACCGCGCCGAGCTGATTACCCAGCTGCTTATTCTGGCGGGCCTTCAGGAAAGGGATTGTCGAGTGAACGGCGTGGATCTATCAACGGCGCCGAATGCGGTTAAAACGTACGCGGCGGTCTGGCTCTATGGCGCCGGTTGTGCCCTCAGCGATAAAACCAATCGGCACTCTTGCGCTCTGGCAACCACCGTTGCCCAGATTGCCAGTCGAAAAACCGGAATTCGTCAGTCAGAGATTGTTGAGGCGATCGATACCTTGACGGCCAGTACGGTTTACCTGGCGTGTTTCAGGGCGGGGTTGGAAGGAGCGGAATTCTGGCGGTTCAACCACTATGTACCGCCGACTTCGAGCCTTTACGAGGCCATTACCGCTAACGCGTTTATTTAGCAGCCTGCCCGGAGGCAGTCTCAAGTACCCAATCGGTGCCCAGTGCCACAGGTTCTGCGTGATCCTGTTCGTCAGCACGGGTGCCGGTGATCTCGGGCCGGCTGAATCCACCATCGTCCGTATTGGCCATGCTGTCCACGTCGACAGAACGAACCACATAGGCCACGCCATCGGACAACACTTTCGCCCGGTGAGTTAATCCGAAGACAAACCGGCAGTAATCCAGTTTGAGCTGAATCAGATCCTGCTCCGCTTTGCGGATTTTTCTCAGCAGTACCTTCTGAACGCTATCTCCGTAATCCATCACGTTGTCCCTGGTAGTGGCGGTATGGTGATTTTACACAATCCGGGTCCGTTGTCAGCCGACTGACGTCCGGTTGCCCGTGTCTCAGTGTGGCTCGGCCTGAAATACCAGCTTTGCCGGAATGCCCTCGATAGGCTGTTGCCCCTGCTGCAGATCAATCCGCCAGGTCATGGTAGCGTCTACGGTACAGAATGGCGCCGTAAAACGCGCGGAGTATTCGTTTCTGTCCCGGTTGCCCAGTGGTACGGGATACTCGCCCATGTACATGGACTCTCCCCGAAGAACGGCGAGAAAACGCTCCGGCCGCTCTGGTGTGACTACCGTGAGTTGGTACTCCATGCCCTGGGTGCCCTCACCCAGTTCGCTCAGGCTGATTTGCCACTCGCCCGAACCGTCTGACCAACTGCAAGGGCCCTCCTGAAGCAAATCACAACGGGCAAGGGGCGCGGCACTCCCTTTGGCAGTAGCACTTTCCAGATCCCCATTGGCATCCTTAAGCAAGCCCGGACCAAACATTGCCACGGCAACAAGCCCCAGAATCAATCCTGCCACTGCTATTACACGTAACATAACGGCACCCCGAACAAACCTGCCGGGCATTATGGGGATTTCTCCCGCCAAGGCAAAGGTTTCTAAACTGGCGCCAGTCATGAGAAAATACCGCGCCTTCAATTCGACCCATTTTGACCACAGGACACGCCCGTGCAGCCGGATATTTCCGTTAAGCACCTGAGCAAGGTATATGGTGACGGTTTCCAGGCCCTGAAGAACATCAACCTGGACATCCGCCGTGGCGAAATCTTCGCCCTGCTCGGCCCCAATGGCGCCGGCAAGACCACGCTGATCAGCATCATCTGCGGCATTGTTAACCTCTCCTCAGGCGAGGTGAAAGCCGCCGGCTACGACATTGTCAAAGACTACCGCAAGGCCCGCGAGACCATCGGCCTTGTGCCCCAGGAACTGAACACCGATTCGTTCGAAACCGTGTGGGATGCCGTTTCCTTCAGCCGCGGTCTGTTTGGCAAGGCGCCGAAGCCGTCCCACATCGAGAAGGTGCTCAAAGACCTCTCGCTCTGGGACAAACGCAACAACCGCATCATGTCGCTGTCCGGCGGCATGAAACGCCGGGTGATGATTGCCAAGGCACTCTCCCATGAACCGCAGATCCTGTTCCTTGATGAGCCGACGGCCGGTGTGGATGTGGAGCTGCGGAGGGACATGTGGGATATGGTCCGCAAACTCCGGGAAAGTGGTGTGACCATTATCCTCACCACCCATTACATCGAAGAGGCCGAGGAGATGGCCGACCGGATCGGCGTGATCCGGCAGGGTGAAATCATTCTGGTTGAGGACAAGACCCAGCTGATGACCAAGCTGGGCAAAAAGGAGCTGCGCCTGCACCTGGCGCACAAGCTCGACAAGGTACCGGGCGAACTGACCCTGGAACCGGTGGAGCTGTCCGAGGACGGCTACCAGCTGATCTACACCTTTGACTCCCAGCAGGAACAGGCCGGCGTTGCCCGGCTGCTTCGGACACTCGGGGATCTGGGCATTGAATACCGGGATCTGCAAACCCGGGAAAGCTCCCTTGAAGAGATTTTTGTCGGCCTGGTGCACGAGTAAGCCCGCCGGCCCAACGGAGAAAGGCATGAACCTTTACGGTATCCGCGCAATCTACAAATTCGAAATGGCCCGCATGCGCCGAACGGTTATGCAGAGCGTGCTCTCACCGGTGATTTCCACCTGCCTGTATTTCGTGGTCTTTGGCTCCGCGATCGGCTCGCGCATGGGTGATATCGACAACATCGCCTATGGGGCCTACATCATTCCAGGGCTGGTGATGCTGTCCCTGCTGATGCAGAGCATCTCCAACGCCTCGTTTGGCATCTACATGCCCAAGTTCTCCGGCACCATCTACGAAGTGCTCTCAGCACCGGTGTCCTACGTGGAAGTGGTCCTGGGATACGTTGGCGCCGCTGCCACCAAATCCGTGATCCTCGGGCTGATCATACTTGCTACGGCGAAGTTCTTTGTGGATTACGACGTACTGCACCCGTTCTGGATGTTCTCGTTCCTGGTGCTGACCTCCATCACCTTCAGCCTGTTCGGGTTCATCATCGGGATCTGGGCGGATGGCTTCGAAAAACTCCAGATTGTCCCGATGATGATCATCACCCCGCTGGTGTTCCTCGGCGGAACCTTCTACTCCATCGATATGCTGCCGGAGGTCTGGCAAACGGTTAGCCTGTTCAATCCGGTGGTTTACCTGATCAGCGGCTTCCGCTGGGCATTCTACGGCGTGTCCGACGTTCATGTCGGCATCAGCGTGGGCATGACCCTGGTGTTTCTCACCGCGTGCATGGTGGGCATCTGGTGGATCTTCAAAACCGGGTACCGGTTACGCTCGTGACAGCGACACCGCAACGCCTTCGAGGCCTGAAAGTCTGGGTCGTACTGGCGGTCAGCTCGCTGATTTACGGGTGCTCTTCAGGCATCGCAGCGCCGCAGGAAGGTCTTCCGGTTGTCGACGCCTGCTTTGTGTCCGCAGCGGGCACAGTGCCGGTAAAACTGGAAGTGGCCAATAGCTCTGAACAGCGCCGGAAGGGATTGATGGGCCGTACGTCTCTCGCTCCCGACGCCGGTATGCTGTTCGAGTACAGCGAGCCGAGGGAAGCGAGCCACGGCTTCTGGATGTACAAAACCCTGATTCCCCTGGACATTGCCTACCTCAACGAGGATGGCGTGATCGGCAGTATCCGGCAGATGGTGCCCTGCGCCTCGGCGAGCGGTGCTGGCTGCCCCACCTACCCCGCCGGCGTGTCGTTTATCCAGGCCGTTGAGATGAACGCCGGTTTTTTCCAGGAACATGGAATCCGGACCGGCGACGGGCTATTCATTGGAAACGGTAATTGCCCGACCCAGTAGGCCGGGCTGATACTCCCGGGCGATTCTAGCTGTCCTGCCACTCCGGCTTACGCTTCTCCAGGAACGCGCAGATACCTTCCTGGGCATCGTTGGCCATCATGTTGTCGGCCATTACTTTCGATGTGTACTCGTAAGCATCTTCAAGCGGCATTTCCAGCTGCCGATAGAAGGCTTCCTTGCCAATTTTCAGTGTATGGCCGGATTTGTCGGCAATGGTGCGGGCCAGCTTGTAGACCATCTCGTCCAGGTGCTGCTCATCGACAATCTGATTAACCAGCCCGATGCGTTCCGCCTTCACGGCGCCGATCATTTCGCCGGTCAGCAGCATTGCCATGGCGTGCTTGCGGGACACGTTCCGGGACAGAGCCACCATCGGTGTGGAACAGAACAGCCCGATGTTCACGCCCGGGGTGGCAAACCGCGCCGTATCCGCCGCTACCGCCAGATCACAGCTGGCCACCAGCTGACAGCCCGCGGCCGTGGCAACACCCGCTACCCGGGCAATCACCGGCCGGGGCAGATTGACGATCTGCTGCATAACCTTGCTGCACTGGTTGAACAGCGCCAGCTGGAATTCATGGCTATCAAACTGCTCCCGAACTTCCCGAAGATCGTGGCCGGCACAGAACACATTGCCATGGGCCGCGAGCACCACAACCCGGGTTTCCGTATCGGAGGCAATAATCTCCAGCTCTTCAGACAGCGCCTCCAGCATGGCCATAGACAGGCTGTTTTTCTTCTCCGGCTGGTTCAGCGTGAGCGTGGTAATGCCATTTTCGCTGTACTTGTGAACCAGTTCTGCGGTTTGTTCAGTCATGAGGACACTCCATTTTTAACGGTGCTGCACCAGGCAACCTGCAAACTTACCCTGAGTATTGCTGACTGCGTCTATACTGTCGAAGCGACTTTTGTAGGATGCTCAGTTTTCGGGGCTTTGCGGTTGTTATAGCCCTCTCCCGCCCATAGGCTGTTTGTATAAGCCAGAACGCAGAGAGGAAGAACGCATGTCGAAATCGATAATCCTCAAAGCCATCTTTGCCATCGCGGTTATTGGCGGCGCTATCTTCATTATCATTGAGGACGAACCGGCAACACCAACTGGCGACATCAATAGCATCCAGCCGCTGCCAGAGCAGGATAACCCCTGAACTGAACAACACACCTCACCAGAACAGGCGAACACACATTGCAGACAACCCGAATCAAAGGACTGACCATCGCCGCCCTCGGCGTGCTGTTTATCGTTCCGGATGCGCTGCTTGTGAAAATCACCTCCGTGGACCCGGTGGTGTTCCTGTTCTGGCGGGGCTTATTGCTGGCCCTCAGTTTCTTTGTGATCAGCTGGGCCCGTTACCGTTCCCGGCTGGTGCCTGAAATTCGCAAATGTGGCCGCAAAGGCCTGTTCTGTGCCGGTGCCTTTGCAATCAGCACCCTCGGCTTCGTAGTCGGCATGAAAAACACCGCCGCCGGCAACGTGCTGGTGATTCTCAACACCGCCCCGGTTATCGCCGCCGTGATCGCCTGGGCGGTCTGGAAAGAAACCCTGCCCCTACGAACCTGGGTCGTCATTCTGGTATGTGTGACCGGGGCCACCTTCATGGCCGTGGGCGAGTTCGGCAAAGGCGATCCCCTCGGCCTTCTAATGGCGGTGGTTGCCGCCACGGCACTGGCCTCCAACCTTAACGTGGCCCGCTCTAAACCCGACAGTGATATGAGCGTGATGCTCATGTTCGGGGCCCTGGTGTTGGCCGCTGTGGCCGCTCTGTTTGGCGGGGCCCAGATGCCCTCAGGCCGGGACTTCTTCTTCATTGCCCTGCTCTGCCTTGTATTCCTGCCGACTGCCTGCATCCTGATCCAGATTGGCCCGCGCTACATTCCCGCGGCAGAGGTCAGCCTGATGCTGCTTTTGGAAACCGTGTTCGGGTCCTTCCTGGTGTGGCTGTTCCTGGGCGAGGTACCGCCAAACCTCAGTCTGGTGGGCGGGGTCATCGTATTCTCAGCTCTGGCTGTGCACGGCTGGACGGAAGTCAGCCGCTACCGAAAGGCGCGGCTATTAGTTGATTAATCCGGTTCCCGCGCGCGAAGATACGCGCTGATCAAAAACAAGGAACCGCATTCATGACCAACGTACCCAAGCTCACCGACGCACTGCTCACCCTGGAAAACCGGGTAGCCACCCTCACCCTGAACCGTCACGACCTGCGCAATGCGCTCACAGGCTCACACCTGATCGACGACATCGTGACCACCGCAGAATGGGTGAACCAGTGCGACGATGTGTCGGTACTGGTGATCACCGGGGCTGGCTCTGCCTTCAGTGCTGGTGGCAACATCCGGGACATGGCCAACCGAAGCGGTGATTTTGCCGGCGACGTGGCCGAATGCGCCGACCGCTACCGCAAGGGGATCCAGCGCATTCCCCTGGCCCTGCAGAACGTCGAAGTGCCCATCATCGCCGCCGTGAACGGCCCCGCCATTGGTGCCGGCTTCGATCTGGCCAACATGGCGGATATCCGCATTGCCTCGGAAAGTGCCAAGTTCGGCGAAACCTTCCTCAACCTCGGCATCATCCCCGGCGACGGCGGCGCCTGGTTCATGCAGCGCCTGATTGGCTATCAGCGCGCCTTTGAGCTCACACTCACCGGCCGCGTGATAGACGCCGCCGAAGCCAAAGACTTGGGTATTGTTCTGGAGGTGGTGCCAGCAGACGAATTGATGAATGCCGCAAACGCCATGGCAAGCCGCATGGCCAGCCAGCCGCCGAAAGCCACACGCCTGACCAAACGCCTGATGAAAATGGCGCCGAGGATGGAACTGAAGGATTTTCTGGATGTGTGTGCCAACTTCCAGGGCATGTGCCACAACGAGCCAGAGCACCTGGAAGCGGTGAATAAAATGCTGGAGGCGATGTCGAAGAAATAGTGGTGCTCCGGGCCGGAATCGAACCGGCACGACCTTGCGGTCGAGAGATTTTAAGTCTCTTGTGTCTACCAATTTCACCACCGGAGCATTCGGGGGGAGGTTTTGACGGGCAGAATTGTATAAGTCTGCGTGGGGTAACGCAATTCGGATTCTGCCCGCGCCCTCAGGCGGCCGGGCTGGCCTCTGCAGGCTTGGTTGCCCTGCCCTTGTAGATGTATCCGACGATTTTCGGCGCCTTGGGGATGTAGAGGTTTTCCAGTTCCTGGATTTCGAAGCCGGCGTGTCGGATCAGGTCGGCGATGTGTCGGTTCAGATGGCAGCCGCCGGCGAGCTTTTTCCACCCTGGGGTGATGCGGTGTTGCCACTTTCGGGTGCCGTCGTCGGGGGATTCGCCGTGTTCGAGGAACAGGAGCTCGCCGCCCGGTTTGAGCACCCGCCACATTTGCTGGAGGGCTGCATGCCAGTCCGGGATCGTGCACAGGGTGAAGGTCAGAAGAACGGTATCGACAGCGTGGTCTTCCAGGGGGATTTTCTCGCCCGGCAGATCCAGCCATTCTACCTTGATGGGGGATCTTGCCAGATTCGGTTGGGCCTTGCGTCGCATGCCTTCTGAGGGCTCCAGCCCGTACACCATGTCAACGTGTTCGGAATTGTAGAATTCCATATTGATGGCCGAGCCCATGCCCACTTCCAGCACCACGCCTTTTGCATGGGGTACTACCTGGCTACGAAGCTTCATCACCTGGCCCATGGAGCATGCGCGGTCTATGATGTGGGGGAGAATCCTGTCTTCGTAAAAGCTCATCGGCAACACCATAATTGTTTTAAATCAAGGGTGCGGCAAAACGCCCTATCGAATTTGCTACCATGTTTAGTAGCATAGTAAGTATCTGCCGGTAATAACAATATAACAAACAGAGCTAAGGCAGCGGCTGAACGGGTTCGCTGGGCCCGTTTGTTATGATGTGACCGTTACCGGAGGGTTCCCATGGAACTTGATCCTCTCATTCTATCGCGAATCCAGTTCGCGTTCGTGGTGTCATTTCACGCCATCTTTCCGGTGTTTACCATCGGCCTTGCCTCCTACATTGCGGTACTCGAAGGCCTTGCCTTCAAAACCGAGAATCCTGTGTGGGTGAAGCTCTCTGCCTTCTGGACCAAGGTGTTTGCCGTGGTGTTCGGTATGGGGGTGGTGTCGGGCATCGTGATGTCGTTCCAGTTCGGAACCAACTGGAGCAATTTCGCGCAGGCCTCAGCCAACTTCCTTGGCCCTATCTTGAGTTATGAGGTGGTTACGGCGTTCTTCCTGGAGGCGGCGTTCCTCGGGGTGCTGCTCTTTGGTCGGGATAAGGTGCCGGCAGGCGTTCACCTGTTTGCCGCCATCATGGTTGCGACGGGTACCTTTATTTCTTCCTTCTGGATTCTCTCGGCCAACAGCTGGATGCAGACTCCGGCCGGCACCGAGCTGCGCGACGGCGTGTTCTATGTGACTTCCTGGAGCGAGGCGATCTTCAACCCCTCCTTCCCTTACCGCTTTGCCCATATGGCGCTGGCGTCCTTCCTCACCGGCGGCTTCGTGGTGGCCGGCGTGAGCGCCTGGTATCTCCTGCGGGGTCGCGAGGTGGAGGCCAACAAGAAAGCGCTGTCCATGTGCCTGTGGCTGTTGCTGTTCATTGCGCCTGCTCAGGCGGTGCTGGGTGATTTTCACGGCCTGAACACCCTGGAGCATCAGCCCACCAAGGTTGCGGCCATGGAAGGTAACTGGGAAACCTCCCGCAATGTGCCGTTGCTGCTGTTCGCCATTCCCGATCAGGAAAACCAGCGGAACCTTTACGAGATTGGTATTCCCAGCCTGGCCAGCTTCATTCTGACCCATGAATGGGACGGAGAGGTGCCCGGTGTGAGCGCAGTGCCGGTTGAAGAGCAGCCTCCGGTGGCGATTGTGTTCTGGTCCTTCCGGATCATGGTAGGTATTGGCCTGCTGATGATCGCCTTCGCGGTAACCGGCCTGGTTCTGCGTGCCGGCGGCAGGTACTGGCGCACCAACTGGTTCCTGCAGGGGATGCGTTTTATGAGCATTGCGCCCTTCTTTGCGGTACTCACCGGCTGGTTCGTAACAGAAGTGGGCCGCGCGCCCTGGCTGGTGTATGGCCAGATGACCCAAGCCGAGGCACTGACCCCGTCACTGACCGGCGGCATGGCGTTGTTCACGCTCATCGGCTATATCGTTGTGTACGCTCTGGTGTTTTCTGCCGGTGTCTACTACCTCATGCGTGTGTTGTATGTCGGTCTTGAAGACCGTGATGAGGACGAACACGAGGCAGATCGACCCAAGCGTCCGTTCTCCGCTGCACATGTGCCTTTCGAAATCGAACACGATTCTGACGATACTGTTGGTACTGCCAAGCCGGTCAACCAGGGAGGTCACTGATTATGGAACTGTTTGATCTGCCTCTTATCTGGGCATTCATTATCGGCTTCGGCATTATCATGTATGTGTTGATGGACGGGTTCGACCTGGGCGTGGGTATTCTCTTCCCCTTTGCACCGAACGAGGAAGCCCGCGACACCATGATGAACTCGGTGGCCCCGGTGTGGGACGGCAACGAAACCTGGCTGGTGCTCGGTGGCGCCGGTCTTCTGGCCGCCTTCCCCATGGTGTATTCCATCTTCCTGCCGGCACTCTATATCGGTGTATTCCTACTATTGGCCGGGCTGATCTTCCGTGGCGTGGCCTTTGAGTTCCGGTTCAAGGCCCGTACGTCACGTTATCTCTGGAACTGGGCGTTTGCCGGCGGCTCCACCGTTGCATCGTTTGCCCAGGGCGCCGTGGTCGGGGCCTATATCCAGGGCTTTGAAACCGCCAATGGCGTCTATGTTGGCGGCGCGCTGGACTGGCTGACGCCGTTCACCGTGCTCACGGGGCTGGGTATGCTGGCCGGCTATGCCCTGCTGGGTTCCACCTGGCTGATCATGAAAACCGAGGGGAATCTGCAGCAGTGGGCCTACAAGATCACCCTGCCCTTGCTCCTCGCGGTGTTGGTGGTCTTCGGCATCATCGGTGTCTGGACCCCCTTCGTGGATGAAATGGTGCGTGAGCGCTGGTTCTCCAACTTGAGCATTATCTGGGTCCTGCCGGTTCTGACACTGCTTTGCGCTATCCAGATTTACCGTTCGGTTCGTGATCGCAAAGACGGCATGCCGTTCGTGGCCACCATGGGCCTGTTCATCACCACCTATCTGGGCCTGGTGGTCAGCCGCTGGCCCTATGTGGTCCCGCCGGAATACACGCTTTGGGAGGCAGCCTCCGCCTATGAATCCCAGCTGTTCCTGCTGTTGGGCCTGCTGTTCGTGATTCCGATTGTGCTGGTCTACACCGCCTGGACCTATTGGGTCTTCCGCGGCAAGGTACGCGCCGGCGAGGGATATCACTAAGTGGCGGAGCCATCGGCCAATGGGGACGGAGAGAATACCTCCGCCACCGATCAGAAAGCCGTCAAAGGATGGCTTTCTGATCTGGCCCGTGGCAGTCGCCTGTTGATCCGGAGTACCGTGGCTGCCGGCACCGTTGCCGGCATTGCCACCATTATTCAGATGGTTTTGCTTGCCCGGATTATCCATCTGGGCATCATTGACGAGGTTCCGGTTGCGGACCTCACTCCTCTTTTTCTGGGTCTGATTATCGCCCTCGTTGTGCGCGCACTTGGCCAGGGCTACCAGACCCGCTTCGCCGCTCGATGCAGCGAACAGGTTCGCCGTGACGCCCGCCGGCAACTCCACAAGCACTGGCAGGCCACCGGCCCCGTTGAACTGGGCCAGTCTTCGGCTGGCGCTCTTGCCCGCGAATGGATAGATCACGTGGAAGCCCTGCATGGCTACTTCGCCCGTTTTCTGCCGCAGATGACCCTGTCGATGATTGTGCCACTGCTGATCCTCGCCCTGGTGTTCTGGCTGGATTGGCTGGCCGGCATCTTCCTGCTGCTGTCTGCACCGCTGATTCCCCTGTTCATGGCGCTGGTGGGTATGGGTGCGGAGAGACTGAACCAGCAGCATTTTGAAACCATCAGCCGACTATCCGGCCAGTTCCTGGACAAGGTACGCGGCCTGACTACGCTGCAGCTCTTCGGGCAGACCGAGGGGGCAGCCGAGCTGATTCGCAAGCGCTCGGATCATTACCGACGCATCACCATGAAAACGCTCCGGGTCGCGTTTCTGTCCTCGGCGGTTCTGGAGTTCTTTGCCTCGGTGGCCATCGCCGTTATCGCCATCTACATCGGGTTTGGTCTCCTGGGGTACATCACATACGGCCCTTCCGAAGATCTGACCCTGTTTTCCGGGCTGCTGATTCTGTTACTGGCCCCGGAGTTTTTCCAGCCGCTGCGCACTCTTTCCCAGCATTATCATGATCGTGCCGCAGCGATGGGTGCTGGTACCGAAATTCTTGAGCGGCTGGCATCCCCGGTAAACCTCCAGAGCGCGAGTGAAACCGTGTCTGTGGAGGGCGCGGAAGACCGGATCGAGCTGCGTTCCGTCAGCAAGAGCTTCCGGTCGGGTCAGAAGGTGTTGAGTGATCTCACGCTGACCATCCGCAAAGGCGAAGTGGTTGCCCTGACAGGCCCCTCCGGCGGCGGGAAGTCCACCCTGCTACACCTGCTGGCCGGCTTTATCGCACCGGATGCCGGTCAGATCCACCTGTTCGGCGAGGCACCGGGCAGTTTCCGCTTTGGCTGGCTGGGCCAGAAAGGGTTTCTGGTTCACGGCACCTGGGCCGACAACCTCAGACTGACCACTCCGGATGCCTCTGATATCGCCATCGAGACGGCCCTGCGCAATGTGGGCCTCGGTTCCCTGCTCGACAGTCGCCAACAGGGTATTTACAGCCCGGTATCCGAGGAGGGCCAGGGGCTTTCCGGCGGCCAGGCAAGAAGGCTGAGTCTGGCGCGTATTTTCCTGGCGGATTACGACCTGATTCTGCTCGATGAACCCACTGCCGGCCTGGACAGCGACAGTGAAGTGTTTGTGCTGGAGGCCCTGCATAAACTGGCGGTGGCCGGTAAAACCCTGATTTTCTCAACCCACCACCAGGCCCTACTCACTCTGGCAAACCGCGTGCTGCTGATGTCCGAAGGGGAGGTGCGCGATGCGTGAGCTGAAGCCCTGGCTGGACCTGATCTTCAAACGCCCAGGGCGCCTGGTTGTGGGCGGTTTCCTGATTTTGGCCACCCTGCTCTCCGGCATAGGTCTGTTGGCGGTATCCGGATGGTTTATTACCGAAACTGCGCTGGTTGGCTTGCTGTTGGCCGCCGGTGTGGCGGCGACCATAAACCTTTACGTACCCGGCGGCGCGATTCGGTTTTTTGCCGTTTCCCGCACGGTGTTCCGGTATCTGGAGCGGGTCTACAACCACGATACCGTTCTGAGGTTGCTCACAGACATTCGTGTCGCTTTGTTCAAACGTTTGTCCTGCGCCAATCGCGTTCGCCGTGGCGAGCTGAGCGGCGCCCAGTGGCTATCCAGGCTCACCACCGATGTGGATGCCCTGGACACCCTCTACCTGCGCCTGATTGCACCCACCGCCCTTGCGGGCCTGGTTACTCTGCTGGTGATGGTTCTGGCTGCCGTGCTCTTTGATATCGGAACGGCATTGCTGGTGGGAATGTTGCTGGTCATTGCCCTGGTAATCGCCACCGCAGGGGTTTATCTGAGAACCTGGCGCCTGGCGGCCCGGCAAAGCGACCGGCAGGAAGACCTTCGAACGGCGGTGATCGAGCACATCGAGGGTTTCCCCGAGCTGACCGCGGCCGGGCGCACCGGCAAACATGCGGCCTGGCTCATGCGCCAGGCCCATCAGGTAACTGCCGAGCAGGCCAGGGCCGATACCCGGATAGGCTGGCATCTGGCTGGCTCCCATTTGTTCGTCAATCTTTCTGCCGTTCTGGCCCTTTGGACAGGCTTTGCCCTGTTCCAGTCGGGGTCGGTGTCTGGCCCGGTGTTGGTGTTACTGCCCATTGCCCTGCTCGGCCTGGCCGAGGTCTACGCCATGCTGCCGGATGCCTTTGGCAAGCTCGGGGCAACTGTCGCGTCTGCGGCGCAGTTGAACCGGGATTGCCGGGAGGATGACCAGAACGCCGCGCCCAGCGCCTCAGAACTGCCGCCGGGAAAAGCCCTTCTGGCGGAAGATATTGCCGTAAAACATGAGGGTTACGCGCCTTTATTTACGCACTTCAACCTTGGGATTGAGGATGGAGAGCACATCGGCATTCTCGGGCATTCGGGCAGCGGCAAATCCTCCCTGGCGGATGTGCTCGCCGGCCTGCTGCCCACCGCCCAGGGCAATCTGACGAGGAGGGAGTGCGTTTACCTCACCCAGAAAACCGTGTTGTTTGAGGATACCCTCCGGGCCAATCTGCTGTTGGGCTCGCCCGAGGCCTCGGACACCGAACTCTGGAGCATCCTGGAGCAGATGGAGTTGGCTGAACGTTTTGCCACCGAACCGGACCGCCTAGATACCTGGCTCGGCAGTGCCGGCAGCCGACTCTCCGGGGGTGAAGCAAGGCGTGTGGCCCTGGCGCGTGTGCTATTGAACCCCGCCCCGCTGGTAATACTGGATGAGCCGTTTACCGGCCTGGATGCCGATACCCGGGCGCGGATTTCAAAACGGATGGAAACGCGTCTGGAAGGAAAAACCGTGGTTAGCCTGGCACACGGGTCGGATGCCCTCCCGGACACCGACCGTGTGATTTACCTCAGCGGTTAACGGGTCTCGAGTACCTCGAAAGTCAGGCCCGCCTTGCTGGTGAGACGGTCCATCAGCTTGCCGTCGAGCAGCGAAGACGGCGTCCAGAACCCGCCGGGCTGATCCGCCGGAATATCGAACGCCAGACACATCCCTGCTTCACCCAACATCTTGCCGGTGGAACCGTAGCCCGGGTCCTGATCGCCGGTCACCTTGGTGATAATGGTTTTGCCATCTTCCGTGCGGCCAACAAAACGAAGGTCATAGAACCCGGCCTTCTGGGCTTCCGGGCTGGGTCCTTCGCCCGGCTTGGGCACGAACTTCTCAACCAGCCAGCGGGTGGGTTTGACGGCAGAGGCCATCAGGAATGCCCCCAGACCGCCGGTGACGGCATACGCTGCCAGACGGCCCTTGGTACCACGACCGGTCATCATGGCTTCGTCGTAGGTGAACTCCTTGCCATAACGCGCGTTCTGCAGGGCGTTGGAACGATGAACCACGCGTGTGTTGATCGCTGCCATCACAAAAGGCGCGAGCCAGGCGTTGAAGGTCTTGTCGTACTCTGCACCTTTCAGGCTCGGCTGACGGGTCTTGGAGCGATGATCTGGCGGGCAGATTGAAAACGGATTGGCCATTTGTTTCCGCAGTTTCGGATCGGCCGCGGCTTCCTTTACCGCGTTCATCAGGGAGGCAACGGTCCCACCCGAGAATTCGCCTTTGGCGGTTTTCACCCGCATGCGAACATCCCGGCATGGCGCACCGAAGGTCTGCTCTGCCTGGTTCTGAAGGAACCACACGCCCATGTCGGAGGGAATCGAATCGAAGCCGCAGCAATGCACGATGCGGGCACCGGAGGACTTGGCTTCTTCCTCGTAGCGCTCCACCATCTTGCGGATCCACTGCACTTCACCGGTCAGGTCGCAATAATCCGTGCCACTGCGCACGCACGCCTGCACCAGAGGCTCACCGTAAAGCGCGTAGGGGCCAACGGTGGAAATAATGACTCGGGTTTGCTCGCACATGGCCTTCAGGGCAGCCTCGTCGGACGCATCCGCCAGGATCACTGGCAGGTCTTTGGCTTTGGAGCCAAGCTCACCGTTCAGGGTGTTGAGCTTGCTCTCGGAGCGACCGGCAATTGCCCATTTCACCGACTGGCCCACTCCGTAGGTTTCGAGCAAGTAACGGGTGAGAATCTGGCCAACGAAGCTGGTGGCACCGAACACCACCAGGTCATAGGCCGTTTCTGAGGATTTGGTCATTGCTCTTCCTTAGTCAAAATTAGCTGGAAAGTTGATAGAGAATTAACAGAGCACTGGTTCAGGGTTCAACGAACGGCTGCGGTTGCCTTGGTGCCCATCAGGCGCATGAATACGGCCACACCCAGGCCCCAGAACCCATTGAGGATAAGCCCGCCAACCCAGGTCTGAGCAGAGACATCGAGCCCTTTAAGAGGAAACACCACCAGCATGGCAACGGCTGTGGGACCAACTGCCCCTACAATGACATGCCCCAGCCAGAACTTCATCCCCGCAAGGCGACCGAGAATCAGCCACAGCAACATACCCCAGAGGCCACCAAAGAACGCCAGTGATACAACCTGCGGAACGCCCAGCGGTGGCACCGGTGACATGTTGAACGGCGCTGCGGGCACAACACCGCCCAGCCAGAACAGTGCGAACAGGCCCTGATGGAATACCAGGGTCGCGAGAAAACCACTTGCAAACGCCTTGAACCAAACCATGAACAATCCTCTGTTGGTGTGAATAGTTGGCCTTAACTCGTTGATTCTGCGTAGCTCATCCTACAACTGCAACCGATATTAGCAGTTTTGAGCGCTCGTTCTACTTTCCCCGCCGCGCTATTGGATCCGTCGTCACGGCCAATCGTTTGTCATACTTCATGGGGCACACTGCAACACAGTGCACGACACGATTTCCGGAGGTTCGAATTGATCACCTTTTTGATGGTACTGAGCATCTTGCTTGTGCTGTTCAGCGCTTTCGTCTGCTGGCAGGTTCTTGAACAGCGCAAAGTGATCGCACAGATGATGGAGAATGACGACATCGCAGATTCCGAGCAGCAGCCGGAAATGGTTATTACGCTACGGGTACTGGATCCGATTGCCCTGGCCAAACGGGAATCACGCTCTGCCCGCGTGCTTGCCGACAAACTCCCCGTGATGGTCCGCAAAATGGTGTACCAGGAAGTGCTAAAAGAGCTCGAAAACGAAATGGCAGAGCGTGAAATCGAGGTCGACATGCAGCTTGAGTATCGATGATTCGGGTAGTCACTCTGGTTGATGGAAGCGCATTAACATGATCACCACCGCGATCGTATCTTTTCTCCTGCTACTGGCCTTCATGGGCTTCGGCATCGCCTATTGGCAGCTCCTGCTGTGCCGCCGTGAAGCCCGGATTCTCAATTCTCATCGGGTGGCGGCACACAGCGCCCTACAGAAAAGCAGAATGGATCTTCTGGAAGTCCGGAACCGTGCCCGCCTGCTGGAAGATTCCGTCTCAGGCGGTGCCAGCGCAGTGGAGAAAGTTCACAAGGCGATTTCCAACACCACGTTCGGGCTGATTGATCTTTTCTCGAAAGATGAAGAGTTCCGGCAGACGGCCCGAAAAGCGCGAGCCACCCATGACCAGACCAGTCAGCAGATCTACCGAACGGTGCGCACCACCAACAAAGCGCTGCACATCCTTGCCGATACCCTGATCATCGGCAAGGCCGAAAAGCGGCTGGCGTCCCGCAAGCGTGACAAGGGCCAAGGTTCCGACGATCAATAGCTTTTGGGAGGTTAGCTCTTTTCCGAGGATTTGAGCACCACGTCGACGGTCACCTCCAGTGAGTCAAGCGCCGCTGCCTTCTCAAGTCCCTCGGCGCTGGCCCGGTACAGATGCGGTGTCATGGCCAGAAGATCGGCAATACTTTCCTGATCCGGGAGTGTCACTGTAGTAGCCCCCAATTAAACCGGACACCTTGGTAGAAGCAAAGGCCTAGGCATAGACCTAGTGCAAAGGAGTGTCCAAGGTGGAGAGAATCGAAGTCATAACCGGAGTGCAGCGCCGTCGCCGGTATTCCGCGCAGGAGAAAGCATTCATGGTTGCAGAGTGTGAGCAGCCAGGCATGTCGGTATCGCTTGTAGCCCGGCGTCATGGTATATCAGCAAGTCTGTTGTTCCGTTGGAAGAAGCTGATGAAAGACGGTGGCATGTCCGCGATTGAATCCGGTGATGAGGTTGTAAGCGCATCCGAGGTCAAAGCCCTGAAAAAGAAGGTTCGGGAGCTGGAGCGGATGTTGGGCCGCAAGACGATGGAAGCTGAAATACTCCGGGAAGCCCTGGAGGTGGCTCAGTCAAAAAAGTTGATCTCGCGCATGCCGTTGCTGCCACCGGACGATACCCTCTGAAGCGGGTTGCGGAAGTGCTGAAGGTATCGCGCTCCAATCTTCTGGATCGCCTTCATGGTCGCCAGAAAGGCCGAAGCCCGAGATACAGCAAACAAGACGATGACCGGCATTTGCCGTTTATCCGTGAGCTGTGCGAGGCCCGTGCTGCCAATGGCTATCGAAGGATCACGGCTCGACTGAATCGGTTGCTCGCAGCCAACGATGAGCGAGTAAACCACAAGCGCGTGTACCGACTGATGAAGCAGGATGGGCTGCTGTTACCCCGGTATACAGGGCGACCTCAAGAGCGCTGCCACAATGGCCAGGTTATTACGTTGAAGCCGGACCTTCGTTGGTGCTCAGATGGCTTTGAGATCCGCTGCTGGAACAAGGAGGTTGTCCGCGTAGCCTTCAGCCTGGACTGCTGTGATCGCGAGCTGATGCGCTATGTAGCGACTACTGGTGGCATCACCGGTGAGATGGTTCAAGACCTGCTGCTGGAAAGCTTGGAATACCGGTTCGGCCAGTCAGAGCGAGTGCCTCATCCGCTGGAATGGCTGACGGACAATGGCAGTTGCTACATTGCCAAAGAAACGCGAGCCTTCGCGTCCTCTCTGGGCTTTGTCGTGTGTACCACACCGGTGAGAAGCCCTCAGAGCAACGGCATGGCTGAGGCCTTCGTGAAGACGTTTAAGCGCGACTATGTGTACTTGAACGATCTCCCTGATGCCGCCACGGTGATGGCCAGGTTGCCGGAATGGGTCGAAGACTATAACCGCAGCCACCCGCACAAGGGGCTGAAAATGAAATCGCCCTGGGAGTACCGGGCGGAACTGGCATCAAACGAATGAGGTGGTGTCCGGTTTAGCGGGGGCAACTACAGTCACGGAGAAACGCACGACGGTAGAGTCCAGTTGTCGGAAGCCCTCCGGTGCTGCGCTGTCGGTCTTTCCAGGCGATTTCAGCTCGGGATAGATGATTTCTCGCAGCTCTCGAAGATGATCGGCACCGGCATCCACCTGGATCACCTGCCCACCGGGCTTAAGCACACGGGCAAATTCGCCATAGACCGGAAAACCAAACAGGCAAAGCACCAGATCCAGTGATTCCGGCAGAACCGGCAGGTTTGCATTGCTGCCCACTACCCATCGGGTCTGTTTATCCTGTTTTGCCGCTGCGAGGACCGCCCATTTCGAAATATCGACACCAATCATCGCAAGGTCTTTATCGCCAGCCTTGCCTGCCAGGTGCCGGAGGTAATAGCCTTCTCCGGAACCTGCGTCCAGCACCGACCCCTTCCCCTCATCGGGCAGCGACTGCAGCGCCCGATCGCTAACCGACTCGGCGATCCTTGCGTAGAAGCCGGCATTCAGGAACCGTTGTCTGGCCGCCACCATCGCCTTGCTGTCGCCCGGGTCCAGGGTACGTTTCTTCTGGACCGGCAACAGGTGCACGTAGCCCTGCCGGGCGACATCAAAACTGTGCCCGTTCTCGCACCGCCAGGACGTTCCGCTGGCGGTGAGCGCGCACCCGTCCAACGGGCAGGCTAAAGCATCAAAGGGTGTGGTGGTCATGGTGTTTGAATCCGGTTCAACAGTCGGGCCGGGTATCATGGCAGGTATTGGAGTTTCACCCAACGCAAAAAGGCACCCGAAGGTGCCTTTTTGGATGAAGAACCGAAGGTTACAGAACTTTCTTCAGCTCTTCTTCAAGCTGCGGAACCGCTTCAAACAGGTCCGCTACCAGGCCGTAATCGGCAACCTGGAAGATCGGCGCTTCTTCATCCTTGTTGATCGCAACGATCACCTTGGAATCAGACATACCGGCCAGGTGCTGAATGGCACCGGAAATGCCCACGGCGATATAGAGCTGCGGAGCAACAATCTTACCGGTCTGGCCAACCTGCATGTCGTTCGGTACGAAGCCGGCGTCAACAGCAGCACGGGATGCGCCAACAGCGGCACCCATCAGATCGGCAACCTGCTCAAGCATCTTGAAGTTGTCGCCGTTTTGCATGCCGCGACCACCGGAAACCACGATACCGGCGCTTGCCAGATCAGGACGGTCAGACTTGGCCAGCTCTTCGCTAACGAACTGGGACAGGCCAGCGTCTTTTACAACGTCCAGCTGTTCAACGGCAGCGGAGCCACCTTCAGCAGCAACCGGGTCGAACGCGGTCGGACGAACAGTAACGACTTTGATGCTGTCACTGGATTTTACAGTGGCAATGGCATTACCAGCGTAGATCGGGCGAACGAAGGTGTCTTCGGACTCCACACGCATGATGTCGGAAACCTGGGCAACGTCCAGCAGTGCAGCAACGCGCGGCATGAAGTCTTTGCCCACGGTGCCAGCGGCGGCCAGGATGTGGCTGTAGCCCTTGCCAACTTCGGCAACCAGCTCACCCAGGTTCTCGCCCAGGAAGTGACCATAAGCAGCGTTGTCGGCAACCAGTACCTTGTTAACGCCTTCGGCCTTGGCAGCTGCTTCAGCAACGGCACCACAGTTCTCACCGGCAACCAGTACGTCGATGTCTCCGCCGATGGCCTTGGCAGCCGCTACAACATTCAGGGTAGCCTGTTTCAGGCTGCTGTTGTCATGTTCAGCAATTACAAGGATGCTCATTTAGATCACCTTCGCTTCGTTCTTCAGTTTATCGACCAGCTCGGCAACGTCGGCCACTTTCACACCCGCCTGACGGGAAGCAGGCGCTTCAACCTTCAGGGTGGAAAGGCGCGGAGCGATGTCGACACCCAGATCGGCCGGGCTCATGTTGTCCAGCGGCTTCTTCTTGGCCTTCATGATGTTCGGCAGAGAAGCATAGCGCGGCTCGTTCAGACGCAGGTCGGTGGTGACAACCGCAGGCAGATTCAGGGAAACGGTCATCAGACCACCGTCTACCTCACGGGTTACGTTAACCTTGTCACCCTCAACAACCACTTCAGAAGCGAAAGTGCCCTGACCCATGCCGGTCAGCGCGGCCAGCATCTGGCCAGTCTGGTTGTTATCGGAATCGATGGACTGCTTGCCAAGAATGACCAGCTTCGGCTCTTCTTTCTCAACAACAGCCTTCAGCAGCTTGGCCGCTTCGAGAGACTGAACCTCCTCGTCGGTTTCGACGTGGATGCCACGGTCTGCACCCAGCGCCAGCGCAGTACGGATCTGCTCCTGAGAGGCTTTCGGACCGATGGATACCACCACGATTTCACTGGCAACACCCTTCTCCTTCAGGCGAACGGCTTCTTCTACCGCGATTTCGCAGAACGGGTTCATTGCCATCTTGACGTTGGCGAGGTCAACACCGGTGTTGTCCGGCTTGACGCGCACCTTTACGTTGTAGTCGATTACTCGTTTTACAGCGACCAGAACCTTCATAGATTCCTCGTTCTTCTACGATGGGTTTATGACTTGCAGTCCTCGCGCAGAGCCTGCCGACATTCAATGCGCATTAATGATGGAGGCAACACTCGGCAGAATCAATAGCCTCAAACGACGCGCCAGGACTGAACTTTCAGCCAATTCCCCGGTATTGACCGGGAACGGCAATGAGACGATACTAGATTTCGACTCAAAACACACGATGTTTCAGTGTGCTCTTACAATGCCAAAGGTCAGAGTGAATTTCAAACAAACGTTTGTTTGATTCTTCAAATACGGTATCCTTTTGGCTAAGCAAGTCGGGACAAACGGCTTGGGGCGGTCGTCTATACGCAGTTTTACCGGTATGATGGCGGCCCAGAATAATTGGCCTGCGGGCACATAATTTCCATTAAAGATGTTTGAGGAGACCAACGTGGAACGCGAATCGATGGAATTTGATGTTCTGATCGTCGGCGGCGGCCCGGCGGGCCTGTCAGCAGCGTGCCGTGTCATGCAGTTGGCACAGGAAGCCGGCGAGGAACTCACCGTATGCGTGGTAGAGAAAGGTTCTGAGATCGGCGCGCACATTCTGGCCGGTACCGTATTCGAGCCCACTGCCCTCAACGAACTCTTCCCGGACTGGAAAGAGAAAGGCGCTCCGCTGAACACGCCCGTTACCCGAGACGACATTTTCCTGCTGAAGAACCAGGATGGCGCCACCAAGATCCCCAATGCCTTTGTGCCCAAGAACATGCACAACCATGGCAACTACATCATCAGCCTGGGCAACCTGTGCCGCTGGCTGGCCGAACAGGCCGAGCAGCTTGGCGTTGAGGTCTATCCGGGCTTTGCGGCCGCCGAAACCATCGTTGAGGATGGCCAGGTGAAAGGTATTATCACCGGCGATATGGGCGTGGCCCGCGACGGTTCCGAGAAAGACGGCTACATGCCGGGCATGGAACTGCGCGCCAAATACACCCTCTTCACCGAAGGCTGCCGTGGCCACCTGGGCAAGCGCCTGATCAACGACTTCAAGCTGGATGAAGGCAAGGATCCCCAGCACTACGGCATCGGCATCAAGGAGCTGTGGGACATCGATCCGGCCAAACACGAGCCAGGCCTGGTCGTCCATACCACCGGTTGGCCGCTCAACGAGACCGGCTCCACCGGCGGTTCTTTCCTGTATCACCTGGAGAACGGCCAGGTTTACGTGGGCCTGATTACCGATCTGTCCTACAGCAACCCGCATCTGAGCCCATTCGAAGAGTTCCAGCGCCTGAAGCTGCACCCGGAGATCAAGAAGCACCTGGAAGGTGGCAAGCGGGTGTCCTATGGTGCGCGCGCCATCGCCAAGGGCGGCTACAATGCCCTGCCGAAAATGAGCTTCCCGGGCGGCCTGCTGCTAGGTTGCGACGCCGGCACCCTGAACAGCTCCAAGATCAAGGGCTCCCACACCGCCATGAAGTCCGGCCTGTTGGGCGCCGAAGCGGTCTTCGAGGCTCTTAAGGAAGGCAAGAGCGGTGAGGAAATCACCAGCTTCCAGAAGCGCTTCGAGGATAGCTGGCTGTACAAGGAGCTCTACGCCGAGCGTAACTTCGGCCCGGCCATGCACAAGTTCGGCAACGTGGTTGGCGGCGCCATTGCCTTCTTCGAGCAGAACATCCTGCGTGGCAGCCTGCCGATCACCTTCCACGATACCACTCCTGACTACGCCACCATGAAGCCGGCGTCCGAGTGCAAGAAGGTGACTTATCCCAAGCCGGATAACACGCTGACCTTTGACCGCCTGTCCTCGGTGTTTATCTCCAACACCAACCACGAGGAAGACCAGCCGGTACACCTGAAGCTGACCGATCCTGAGCTGCCGATTCGTGACAACCTGCCGAAGTACGACGAGCCTGCGCAGCGTTACTGCCCGGCCGGCGTGTACGAAGTTGTCGAGAAAGACGACGGCAGCGGCAAGCGCTTCCAGATCAACGCCCAGAACTGTGTTCACTGCAAGACCTGCGATATCAAGGATCCTGCCCAGAACATAAACTGGGTGACTCCGGAAGGGGGCGGCGGCCCGAACTATCCGAACATGTAAGTTCGGCTTCTGTTGCAAAAACGGCCCTTTGTGGGCCGTTTTTTATTATCGGATACAAAAAAACGGCTCCCTGAGGAGCCGTTTTTCGTTGCGCTTCTGAAAAGCTTAGTGAGCGTGACCGTGCTCTTGCTCTTCGTCAGTCGCGTCGCGAGCTTCTACCACTTCTACGTCGAAGTGCAGAGTCTGCCCGGCGAGCGGATGGTTGGCGTCGATGGTGACGGTTTCGTCGCCAACCTCAACCACGCGAACAACCTGGGGGCCGCCCGGGGTCTGTGCCTGAAACTGCATGCCCGGCTCGATGGTGTCGACGCCTTCAAATGCAGAACGTGGAACCGGCTGGATCAGTTCTTCGTTTACTTCGCCGTAGCCTTCTGCAGGTTCTACAGAAACCTTAACCTGATCGCCTGCGTTCTTTTCGTTCAGTGCACTTTCCAGTCCACCGATAATGTTCTGTGCACCTTCCAGGTAAGACAGAGGCTCCCGACCTTCTACACGGGAGGAATCAAGCTGCTCTCCCTGATCGTTGGTGAGCGTGTAATGGATGGTGACAACACGAGGTTGGGCCATGTGATCTCCTTGCGTGTCCGCAATGACTGTTTAATTGATTTAGGCAATCGAAAGTGATCGTGAACAGCCAGACTGAACAGAGGGACTAACGACCACCGGGCCTCGTTAGAGAGCCAGGCTCATAACAAGTACGAAAACACAGTTTAACAACTGAGTTGATGCGTTTTCTACCGTAATTCTGGGGCCGCGGTACGGGTTTTCAACCACCCTGCCCGATTTTATAGAAAATTCCGTGGCTAAAGACGCCGAGGGTCGGATGACCACCCTCGTTTCGCTCGACCACATGGTCAGCCAGATCATAATAGGCAGCCGTGACCAGGCGCGCGTCGACACCATGGCGAACCTTCACAACCGGGCGAGGCTCATCAGAGCCCGGATAGGTTCCCACTTCCAGCGGGTGGTTCTGGCCGATCTCCAGGGTTTCGCCCACATTGGTGGTCAGTGAGATGACCTGCCGGTCGCCCTCTCCGGATACCTGGAGCGAGTGCGCCAGAAGCGGTGCATCCTCAACCTGAATTCGCCACTTCTCGACCGGGGTCACCAGGTAGTACTCGCCATCTTCTTCCTTGCGGAGAATGGTGGAGAAGAGACGTACGATGGCTTCCCGCGCCAATGGCTCACCCTTGAATATCCACTGGCCATCACGGGTGATGCGCAGGTCCATATCGCCCGAAAGCTCGGGGTTCCACTGATCCAGGGGCGGGTTTCCGGCATTCTTCACGGTTTCCTCCACCTGTTTTGCAAGATTATCCGGATTCATGCTCATAACCGTGGCTCCCGGTCCGGTAAATTACAACCCGCGCATCCATTCCGCACGCAGCGGCGCCGCACCGGGATTGGTGATGGCCAGGTTCACCTGGTCCAGCATCTTCTGTTTGTCCCTGCCCAGCGTCCCCTTGAGAACGAGATAGTTCGAGGCGTGGTCACTGCGGAAGATGGTTTTGTCCAGTTCCAGGTGCTCCAGGAACAGACGAATTTCCTCGAACAACCCTTGCTGGGACAGCGGCACGAAATCGTCACCGAACCCTTCCCGGAAACGCTCCTGCCCCTGTGGGAAGCTCACCACGAGGGTCGACAGGTAGTCCGGCTGGGTCTCATTACAGAGTGTGGCGGTGTTGATCGCATGCTGACGGGAGAGACTTTCACCGCCCAGCCCATTGAGCACCATTACAGAACTGGTAAGGCCCGCTTCGCGAATCTTGAGCAGTGCCGAGCGGGTGGATTCCCAGGTTTCGCCTTTGTTGACGCGGCGTAGAACCTCATCATCGCCGGATTCCATTCCGACGTAGAGAATCTGGAGCCCGGCTTCTTTCAGCTGTGCCAGCTCTTCCACGGTTTTTTTGGCAAGATTACGAGGCAGGCAGTAGCTGGAAACCCGCTGCAGGTCCGGGAAGGCCTCCCGTAGCTGCCCGAGAATCTCCAGCAGGCGACGGGTCGGCAACACCATGGCGTCCCCATCCGCCAGGAAGACCCGGCGCACGCCACCGAGGCTGCGAGCTGCATTCAGGATATCCTGAAGCACGTCGTCGGGCTTGCGGGCCCGGAATTTCTTCTGCGGCTGGGTGTACATCTCGCAAAAGGTGCATTTGTTCCAGGAACAGCCGTTGGTAACCGGAAGGATCAATGACTTGGCTTCGCTGGGAGGCCGGAATACCGGCTCTACATAGTCAATCGGAAAGCTGTACATAATCAGGCTCGGATTTGAGAATTCAGAAATCGGATAAACCGAGTATCAGGGCAGAAACTGCGCTTTCAAGTCTGCGCAGCCCGGGCCAACCACCGGCATATCGAGCATCACCGCCTGGGAAGTCATGAACGGAATGCCGCGACGGTGGGCATCTACCAGAAGGGTGGCAAGACTACCGACCAGCGGCATGTGGGAGACTATCAGTAGTGGCGATTCATGCTGCTCAATCAATGCATCGAGGCACGCGCCTGGGTCGTCGTCCGGGGTGATAAACAGCTTTTCTTCAACGGGACAATTCAGGATCTCGGAAACAATCGCCGCCGTTTGCCGGGCCCGGACATAAGGGCTGCTCCAGATCAGTTTTGGGCGCCAGGGCGACTCGGCGATCCGGGCAGCGACCTCAGCCGCGCCCAGGCGGCCGGATTCTGTCAGTTCACGCTCCTGATCCAGCGTGTGCCAGCCGGCTTCGCCGTGACGCATGATGAGCAGTTGCAAGGGCTCTCTCCTTTCAGACCGTCTCCGGCCTTTTCAAACCGTTTTACTGGCTGATGGTACGCGGCAAGATGAACTCTACGTCGGAATTCTGGACCGACATCATCAGGCTGTTGATCACCGCCTTGATGGATGCGTTCTCGTAGAGAATCTCGTAAAGACCACGGACCAGCGGCATATAGATACCGATTGCCTCGGCCTTTTCCTTAACCAGTTTCAGGGTATAGATACCTTCGGCCACCTGCCCGAGCTCCGCCACCGCATCATCCAGCTTCTGGCCCTGGCCTACTGCATAGCCCACACGGAAATTTCGGCTCTTGGATGAGGTGCAGGTGACAATCAGGTCACCAACGCCCGCCAGCCCCATGAAGGTCATCGGGTTGGCACCGAGGCTGACGGCGAACCGGCTCATTTCCGCAAGCCCCCGTGTGATCAGCATGGCCTTGGCGTTCTCCCCCATCTCCAGGGCAGAGGCGAGGCCAGCAACGATTGCATAGATATTTTTCAGTGCTCCGGCGAGTTCTACGCCATACACATCCACATTGGCGTATACGCGGAAGTATTCGCAGCCCAGCAGATCCTGAACGGAACGGCGCACGTCTGGATCCTTGGCGGCGATAACGGTAGCAGTCAAATCGCGATTGACGATTTCTCCCGCCAGATTGGGACCACTGAGAACGCCTGTGCGGCAACGGGGAATCTCCTCCTGGAGAATCTCGCTCATCAACTTGAAGCCGTGCTCTTCAATGCCTTTGGTCAGGCTGATCACAATCTGATCGTCGCGGAATTTTTCACAGTTTTCGCGAATGACGGCCCGAAATGCCTTGCTGGGAATGGCGACGAATACAATTTCGGCCTTACGGACGGCATCCGCAAGGTCCGTGGTGGGCTGAATATCTCCGGACAGTTCAACGCCGGGCATATAGCGGCTGTTCACCCGGGTGGTACGAATTTCCTCGGCCTGGTCCTGGCCGCGCATCCAGAAGTGCACGCGGTGGCCGTTTTCACCCAGTACTTTGGTCATGGCGGTGCCGAAGCTGCCACCGCCGAGAACCGCTACGTCGTGCACCGGTCCGGTTGCCCCGGTGTCTTGAGGCGTCGATTGTTCAGACATAGTTCTTCCGTTTTGTCAGATCAGGTTTGTCAGATCAGGTGTGAAACCGGCATCGCCTCACATCGAGGCAAGGAGGCATTAACCGGGCTCTTCACATTCCAGAGCGCGCACCAGATTCTTGAATTCTTCCCTGTTTCGGTTGTTCAGGCCCATCAGTACCTTGTGGGCATCGAGCACCTTGTCCCGAACCTGCTGTTCACTGGCTCTGAGTACAGGTATCTCTTCAAGCTCTTCAATACGGGACGCGGGTTCTCGAACGATGATGAATATCTTGTCGAACCCCATGGAAGTGATAATGCGGGTAATGTCAGGGTTGGTCGAAATCAGTGTGGGCAGGAAGTGGCTTTGTTTCTGGGCCGCCATGGCTATCTTGGCAAGCAGTCCGAGCGTGGTGCTGTCGATGATCTCGGTTTCGGTCAGGTCGATTACCACAGTCTTGAACTGTGGGTCCTGGGTAATGGACTCAACCAGATTGTCCAGCGTCGAACACAGGTTCAGCCGGATTTCCCCGATAAACTTCAGGACATAAATGCCCTGTTTTTCAGCTTGCAGGATCTTGTAACCAGCCATGTCTCACACTGCCACTAATTCGACGGGGTGTTATCTGATGTCCCAATGGTATCAGTAACCGATACGATAGCGATATCGTCCGGCAGCTCTGTGATCTGGTCGAGATTCAGAGCATCGCTCAGAGAGGCGATAGTGTGACGACCTCCCGATACGAGTTCAAGTAGTGTCCGTTCCTTTTCATCCAGACCTTTTTCCCGGATAACTTCCAGAATTCCATCCGAAAACAGGGTCAGATGAAACGGTTTGTTCAGGGGGACTTCGTACACCTCCCACTCAGGGGTTTCAAACAACCCGACCGGTAGCCCGCTCCCCTCCAGGAAAGCCGTCTTCCCTCCCTCGAAGGACAGGATGGGCATCGGGAAATGTGCGCCCACTGCGTAGTTCAATTTACGCTCACTCAGGGAAATGATGCCAACGAATACGGTTACGTGTTTGCCGAGACCGGTATCCAACAATTCCGAGTTGATTCGTTCCAGGAAGCGGTCCGGGTGCAGGATATCTTCACTGGAGCCCCGGCGAAGGTTGCGCTGGAGGCGGTTCGTCAGGTTTTTCAGCAATACCGTCACGAAAGCTGAGCTGGCGCCATGGCCGGAGACATCAGCAATGTAGACCAGTACCTTGTCGTCGGAAATGCGGAAATAATCCAGAAAATCGCCGCTCAGATAGAGCGACGGCTTGATCATGTGGTCCACGTGTAGGCCGCTCATGACCTGCTCGTGCTCGGGCAGCATTCGTAGCTGGACTTTCCGTCCGGCACGCTGGTCTGCCCGTAACTCGGCAATGCCGTCCCGGAGATCCCGGTTGGCCTCTTCCAGTTCCTGTCGGTACAGCTGATTCAGCCGATTGACCCGAACCCGGTCAAACAGTTTCCCGAGGACATCATCCAGGGCACCTTTGTCGTCGTTGCAGGGTTTCAGGACAAAATCGGCCGCCCCGGCCCGGAGCGCATTGACCACATCGGCACTGGATTCACTGGAGGAACAGGCCACGATCGGGGTGAAGGTTTCGGCTTCTTCCAGGCGGCTGGCAAGGTCCCGGATGGCCTCCGGAGACAGATCTGCAAAGATGACATCGGGAATGTTATCGTCAAACAGGGCCTTGGCGCCGGCGAGATCCGGATACCCCGTTACGTAGAACCCCCGCGCTTCGAGGTATCGGGCGAGATCCGTACGGGCCTTTTCATCGGCGTCTATTATAAGTATGCGCTCGGTGCGCGAGGTCATGGCGACTGCCCTAAACTACCTGCGATAAACGATAAATTGGCTTGAATAAGCCTATTCTGGCACGCCCCTGTGATATAACAAGGCCAAGTTCATGAAATCGGAGGATTCCAGCTGATGCGACGTGCCGTAAACGATCTACTCGGAGCCTATGACAAGCTGATCATGGATCCGGTTCATGGAGGCATTCCACTCTACCGGCACGAAATCCAGGTGATCGACCATCCGCTGTTCCAGCGCCTTCGAAACATCTGCCAGAACGACATCCTCAGCCTGGTCTTCCCCGGAGCAACCCATTCCCGGTTTCTGCACAGCATCGGCGTGATGCACGTGGGCACCCGTATGTTCCGCTCGATGATTGACGCCTATCTGCGGGAACGCCAGCTGAGTGAACAAACGGATCTGAGCCTGAGCCAGCTCGACGCCATCGACTACCTGGCAAAAACCATCCGTCTGGGCTGTCTGCTGCACGACAGTGGCCACTCCAGTTTCTCGCATCAGTTCACCCAGGCTCGACGCATTCGGGAGTTGATGTCCCGGCCGGGACGATTCCGGGATCTCTGGCACGGCGTGGATTATTCCACGTACCACCCGAAAGAGCCCGATGAACTCGAACACGAACACTACTCCGTGCGAGTCGCCCACGATGTACTAACGGCCGTGGATCTGGAGAGTGCAGGCCTATACGCCCGGGATGTCATCGGCATCATGGAAACGACCGAAGTAAGGCCCAGCGAAACATTCTGCCGCCACGCTCGAACGTTCTGGGCCTTTATCGCGGGAGAGGATGCGGCCGCCGGTTCTCCCCTGAGCGAAGACATTCCGGGCCTGGTAATGGATCTGCTGTCATCCATTGTATCGGGCGAAATCGATGCCGACCGCGCTGATTACATGTTGCGGGATGGCTTCCACTCGTCGGTGACCATCGGCGGCTTCAATCTGGACCACCTGCTGAGCAACCTGCGCTTTGGCTGGGATGTTTCTGAACCCTGGCTGGGGCTGGCCATTACCCAGAAGGGGCTGGGGGCGCTGGAAGACTTTGTCTACAGTCGCCACCAGATGTACCGGAAGGTGTATGCCCACAAGACCGCACTCGGCTTTGACTGGCTGCTTCGGGAAGCAATCAACGAAGTGCTCGATGACCCGGACAACTTTGGATGGGTGGATACCTGCCTGAGCGACATGGCCTATTTTGCAGAGCTGACCGACAACTTTTTCTGGGAGGCCTTCCGGAAAGTGGCCCGCAAACACCCCAAGAGCTTTTCCTTCTGCATCGTAAACCGGGTGAAGCTGAACCACCTGGATACCCGTGAAGACCTCTCCGCCAGGGGCATTGAGCGGCACAGCGCCTGGCTGGCTGGCGAGCTTTCGCTCAACCCGGCCCAGGTGGTGACCTGCTCCATGCGGGCACGCTTCTCGAATATCCAGGACAATTTCAACGGCATCAAGGTGCTGGTGCGCGAGCCCATTCACCGTGGCCGTTCACTGAAGAAGATCACCGATGTGAGCGCCTTCTTCAGCAAATTCAGCGACGGCACCATCACCCATTTCTACACTCGCCCGGATGTTACAACGGGTAGCCAGGAGGCTCTCACTGAGTAACAGCCCCAGTGGTCAGTTCGGCAACGAGGTCGCTGGCGCTGTCAAAGGCACCTTCAACCCGTCCGCCACTGAGCCAGTCGCCGGCAAGCCCCAGCCCGTAATCCGGAAACCATAAGTGCCCAGGCTGGTCGCCACCCTCGGAGCGGGCATAGAGCCAGCGGTGCGTGACCCATTCGTCTGGCGGGGTTTCAAAGCCGGTCAATTCCCGGAATGCGGCCAGGAGTTTGTCGGCTACTTGTTCGGCAGGCGCATCCACATGCTCTTCGGTCCAGGCCGGACTGGCGTGCAAAACCCACCACTGCCCTTTGTCTTCCCGACCGGGTTTGCTGGAATTGTTGGCCACCCAGAACAATGCCGGATGCTGGCAGCGCATTCCCTCATGGTGCGGCCAGGGCGACTCGGGGAAATGAGCAGCGACAGCCCAGCATGGCAAAACCCGACTCACCGGATCATCAAGTTGCGAAGCAAGCTCTTCCAGACCGCTGTCGGCGAGAAGATCCTGGGCCTGTGCCGGCGGAGCGGTAATGATCACCTGGTCAAAGTCGCCAAGTTGAGTGCCAGAGGTATCCAGGAGGCGCCAGGACTGGTCGTTTCGGGCCAACTTGCCCACCCGGGTTTCAGTAACAACGGTGGCGTGGGCCGACAGGGCGCGGGTAATGGCCGTCATGCGTGGGGTTCCAACGAATCGCGTTTCGTCCGGAAATGGCTCCCAATTGCCTGCTTCGGTCTGGAAACCAAACCGCCCTTCCCACGGTCCGAAACTTTCCGGGCCGGCGAAATTGCGGAGAAACGGCAGGAAATCCGGATTCCGGGAGGTGAAGTACTGCGCTCCCACATCCGCCGAACCGCCGGTTACCCGTTTTGCCGCGAGCCTGCCACCGGGCCCCCGGCTTTTCTCGAAGACCGTAACGTCATGGCCCAGGCTTCGTAACTGGATCGCCGCTGTCAGCCCGGCAAGGCCTGAACCAACGATAGCGATACGGCGTATAAGTGGTGAATCAAAGGTTTGATTAAACATGGTTTATCGTGCATCCAATTCCGGTAGTCAGATCGTACAACATCCCATGAAACGGCTTCGGCCACAGGGCTGAGCGTGCGATCAAGGTTCCATACAAGAGAAAGGGCAATCAGGGTATGACCCGAATGCAGCATTGGTTTACAAACATTTTGAGGTGGTTCGATTCCGAGGCGGGTTCGGATCACATCGACACGACATCCAGATCATTCAATTTTTTGCGGGTTATCCCGTTCATAGCGCTTCATCTGGCATGTTTGCTGGCGTTTTACACGGGGGCAAGCGCATTCGCCATCGGGTTTGCGTTTGCGTTTTTCCTGGTGCGGATGTTCGCGATTACAGGATTCTATCACCGGTACTTTGCCCACAAAACGTTCAAGACCAGTCGCCCTGCCCAGTTCGTCTTCGCTGTTCTGGGCGCCAGCGCTGCCCAGCGTGGCCCCCTGTGGTGGGCAGCGCATCACCGACACCATCACCAGCACTCCGATGATGAACTGGACCTTCATTCGCCTCACCAGGGCGGTTTCTGGTGGTCACACATGGGCTGGTTCACCTGTGACGCCGGGTTTGCAACAGACGAACGCCGCGTTCGCGACTGGCTCAAGTTTCCAGAGCTCAAACTGATCAACCGGTTTGATGCGCTGGTTCCCGCCCTGGCAGCCGTCGGCATCTATGCCCTGGGCGAAGCTCTGGCAGCCTGGGCTCCGGGCCTGGGTACCAATGGGCTGCAGCTGCTGGTGTGGGGTTTCTTTATCTCGACCGTGGTGTTGTTCCACGCCACTGTGTCGATCAATTCCCTCTCCCACGTCTGGGGCAAACGCCGGTTCGAGACATCCGACGACAGCAGAAACAATTTCTGGCTGGCTCTGATTACCCTCGGGGAAGGATGGCACAACAACCATCACCGCTGGCCACAGTCTGTCCGGCAGGGCTTTCGGTGGTATGAAATCGATATCACATGGTATGGACTGTGGCTGATGTCGAAGCTGGGAATCATCTGGGAGCTTAATCCGATTCCCAAGCATATTCAGGAGGAGACACGCGAACTGGATAAAGCGAGGAGGAGCAACAAATGACAACCGCCTCAAAGATCGAAGTCGGTAAGCGGAACTCGGCGCTTCCGGCGGCGCTCGACCATTTCAGGGCGCTCTTCAACGAACTCGATAAAGGCAATCTGAACAAACTTTCAGAGGTCTACAGCGAGGATATCCGCTTTCAGGACCCGCTGGAGACAGTACAAGGGCTTGATGAGCTCACCCGCTATTTCGCCGGTGCCTATGCAAACGTTATTTCCTGCCGCTTCGATTTTGGCGAAGCGATTGTACAGGGAGAATTTGCCGCCGTGCCCTGGGTGATGCACCTGCGCCACAAGCGGATTCGCAAGGGGCGGGAGGTCCAGGTTCGGGGCATAAGCCATCTGGAGATACGTGATGGCATGGTGTGCTACCACCGTGACTACTTTGACGCAGGGGAAATGCTCTACGAAAACCTGCCGGTAGTTGGCAGGGTCATTCGCTGGATCAAGGATCAGGCAGGATGAGTGATCGACTTCAGGAAACCTCGAATATCTGGATAACGGGTGCCAGTTCCGGCATTGGTGAGTCCGTTACCCGCGCACTTGCACGCGGCGGTCATCGGCTCGTTATTACCGGGCGACGCAAGGGAGCGCTCGAAGAACTGGCATCCGTGGCGCCCGACAGGATTATCCCGGCTGCAGCGGACACCACCAGCAAGGAGGATCTTCAAGCCATTGCGGGGTCGCTTGAGAACCACGGCGACCTGAACATGGTGATTCTCAACGCCGGTACATGTGAGTATCTGGAGATAGCACACTATGACAGTGATGTTATCGAGAAGAACATCCACACCAATGTGATTGGCACGGCCAGGTGCCTGGAGATTGCTCTGCCCGCTCTGCGCCGCAGCCGGGCAAAGGGGCAACCGGCCACCCTGGTAATTGTCAGTTCGTCTGCCTGGTGGTTCCCGTTTGGCCGGGCCGAAGGTTACGGCGCTTCCAAGGCTGCGCTGACCTACTTTGCCCAATCCCTCAGGGCGGATCTCGCGGCCGAGGGTATTGATGTGGTCGTAGTCTCTCCTGGCTTTGTAAAAACCCCTCTGACCGACCGCAATGATTTCCCGATGCCCTTCCTGGTCTCGGCCGAGGACGCGGCAGAACGGATTGTAAGCGGGCTGGCACGTGGTAAAAACGAAATCGCTTTCCCGAAGCGATTTACCTGGATGCTCAAAGTGCTTGGTGCCCTTCCCCGGCCCCTGATTGACCGGATGTCGGCCTCCATGGCCCGTAAAAGTAACGCCGAACAGGAAATCAATGGATGAGTAGTGAACGTCAGCGAATTGCTGTCATTGGGGCCGGCGTTTCCGGCCTCACGGCTGCCTGGCTTTTGGCCGAGAAACACGAGGTTCAGGTTTTTGAGGCCGGCGACTACGCCGGTGGTCATACCAACACCGAAGAGGTAGAGACCGGTGGTCGTACCTGGCCGGTAAACACCGGGTTCATCGTGTTCAACGACTGGACCTACCCCAATTTCATCAAGCTGATGGAGCGGCTCGGGGTGGCATCTGAGGTCAGCGACATGAGCTTCAGTGTGGATTGCAGCAGCACCGGCCTGCAATACAACGGCACCAGCCTCAACACGCTGTTCGCCCAGCGGAAGAACCTGTTCAACCTGCCGTTTCTGAAGATGGTTCGGGAGATTCTTCGGTTTAACAAGGAAACGCGGGCTGACCTGGAAGCGGGCAACATCAACAACGAAGAAACCCTGGGCGAATACCTGAACCGGAATGGCTATTCCCGTTACTTCCGGAACTACTACATCGTACCCATGGGAGCGGCCATCTGGTCAGCGCCGGAAATCGTGCTGGAACAGTTTCCGATCCGCTTCTTCCTCCAGTTTTTCAACAATCACGGCATGCTTTCGGTGGATGACCGCCCCACCTGGCGGGTGATTTCAGGCGGCTCCGCCCAGTACGTAAAGAAAATGATGTACAGGCTCGGTGATGGCATGCATCTGAACAGCCCTGTTGACAGGGTTGTCCGGAATGAAGGCGGCGTTACGCTTACTGTAAAAGGCGAGGAACACCACTTCGACCAGGTGATCTTTGGCTGTCACAGCGACCAGGCGTTAGCGATGCTCGCCGACGCAACCGACAAGGAACGCGACATTCTGGGCGCCATGGCCTACCAGAATAATGATGTGGTACTCCACACCGACAGCAGTGTGTTACCGGATAATCGCCGGGCGTGGGCGGCCTGGAACTATTTCATCCCGACCCATAGTACCGAACCGGTCTCGGTTACCTACAACATGAATATCCTGCAGAATTTCCACGATGCCCCGGAAACTTTCTGTGTGACCCTGAACCGCAGCCGTGATATTGATCCCGACAAGGTTATTAAACGCTTCGAGTATGCTCACCCGGTATTCACACTGGACGCGGTGGCTGCCCAGGAACGCTACGACGAAATCGGCAATCAGAATCGGACCCATTTCTGCGGTGCATACTGGTTCAACGGGTTCCACGAAGACGGTGTTCGCAGTGCGCTGCGGGTAACCGAAGCCTTCGGGGTGGAGCTTTGATCATGAACAGCCAGTGGCTGGAGGGTACTGTCCGGCACAGACGGAAGTACCCGGTGCAACACGAATTCAGCTACAGCACGGGCATGCTGGCCCTGGACACCGACGAGTGGGACACGGTTTCAGGGGTCAGTCCGCTGTTCTCCCTGGAACGTTTTAACTGGATTTCCCTGAAACGCAGGGATTATTTCCGACCGGACACCGGGGACCTCTCGGTTGCGGTTCGCGATCACGTTGAGGAAGCCACGGGCTGGCACCCCGACGGCGAAGTGGAGCTGATCACCCATCCCCGGTATTTCGGTTATGTGTTCAACCCGGTCAGTTTCTACTTTTGCTACCGGTCCGGGGAGCGCCCGGCTGATGGCGTGGTTCCCAAAGTGATCGTTGCCCAGATTACCAACACCCCCTGGCACGATCGCCATGTCTATTGTCTGGAAACCATGGGGGCAGAACCTAACCAGGCCGGGTGGCGCACCGAGCGGTTTGGCTTCAGCAAGCGTTTTCACGTCTCGCCATTCAATGGCATGAACCAGCACTACGAATGGACATTCAGTTTCCGCGGCCCGGATCTCAGAATTCACATGAATGTTCTTGAGGGCGACCGAAAACATTTTGATGCCACTCTGGTAGTCCAACGCACACCTCTCAATCGTAAAGATGTGCACAGAAGTCTTCGAAAGTTTCCGTTGGAAGCGTTCAAGGTTGTGGCCGGCATTTACTGGCATGCGCTGCGCCTCAAGCTGAAGGGGGCGCCATTCTACAGCCACCCGGACAAGCTTCCCGAAGACGACAGCGCCTACCGCCGTGGGCACGATGATTCCGGGCTGGATGTCACCAGCTCCGAGACCAATGACAAGATCCGTGGAAGGGTAAGCTCATGGAGAACCTGAATACCTCAGTTGAAAACACCTCATCCGACTCCGGCAGCCTGCCGGTTCTTAGCCGGTTTGCAAGGACTCTGGTGATTCAGCAGCTCCGTCTACTGGGCGAAGGCAAATTGACAGTCAGGGAATCCGGTTTTGAAGATCTGGTATTCGGAGATGATAACAGCCAGTACCAACCTGCCGAATTGATCGTTCACGATCACAGTACCTGGCGTGATCTTCTGACCGGCGGAAGTGTCGGTGCTGCGGAGGCCTTTGTGGCCGGTGACTGGTCCACGCCCGACCTGGTTGCCCTGCTCCGTTTCTTTACCCGTAACGTTGACCGAATGAATGAGTTTGAAGACCGGTTCAGTTGGGTTACCAAACCGGCCCTGAAAGGGTTGCATTGGCTAAACCGGAACACCAAGGAAGGCTCGCGGAAGAACATCAGCGCCCATTACGATCTGGGTAACGATCTGTTCGAGGCGTTCCTGGACCCAACCATGATGTATTCCTCAGCCATATACCCAAGTGCCGAATCCACGCTAGAAGAAGCGGCTGTGCACAAGCTGGATACCATTTGCCGGAAACTCGATCTCCAGCCTGGCGACAAAGTGATTGAAATCGGCACCGGCTGGGGCGGCTTTGCGATCCACGCCGCCAAACATTACGGCTGCCACGTGACTACCACGACCATTTCCAGGGAACAGCTGGAGTTGGCGAAGGCGCGGGTTCAGAAGGAAGGCCTGGAAGACCGTATTACCCTTCTGTTTGACGATTACCGGGATCTTGAAGGCCAGTTCGACAAGCTGGTATCCATCGAGATGATCGAAGCCGTCGGCCCGCAGTTCCTGGACAGCTACTTCTCCCAGATCAACGCGCTGTTAAAGCCCGATGGGCTGGCACTTGTGCAGGCCATCAACATGCCGGAGCAGAGGTACCACAGGGCCCTGAAAAACGTCGATTTTATTCAGCGCTTCATCTTCCCGGGCAGCTTTATTCCCTCTTTCGGCGCGATACTGGAGTCCGTCCGCAATGAGAGCAAACTGGTGCTGACCCATGCCGAAGACATCGGATTTCACTATGCCCGAACGCTTCACGACTGGTGTGAACGCTTCATGGCTCAGCGTGACAAGCTGGATTCCATGGGCTACGACGAGGCCTTCCGTCGCCTGTGGCACTTCTACTTTGCCTATTGCGAGGCGGGCTTCAGTGAACGTGCCATTGGCGTGGCGCAGCTGGTTTTCGCCAAGCCCGGCAACAAACGTGAGAACATCCTGAGCGTATGATCGCCTCTGAAACTGCCCGTAACATCCTGAACTTTCTGCTGTTCCAGGCAGGATGGTTTGCCTGCGTGTTTTATCCGGGCCTGATCGGAGCTGGCGTGGTGGTGGTGTTTCTGGTGCTGCACTTTGTGCTTGTGAGCCAGAACCGAATGACAGAGCTGCAGTTCATCGGCCTGGGAACCGTGGTTGGCTCCGTTCTGGACGGCATCTGGTTCCGGACCGGAATTCTGGACGACGGAACCGGACAGGTGATGCTGACGCCACCGTGGTTGGTGGCCATCTGGGCCATTTTCATGACCACTCTGAGCCATTCTCTGGACTGGATCAGCAAGAAGGCGTGGTTGCCGTTCGTTCTTGCACCCTTCGCTGGCCCGTTCGCCTACTGGTCCGCCAGCCAGCTCGGCGCCGTGCAGCTGCCGGAGTTGATGCCCTCACTGATCGCACTCGCATTTGGCTGGCTAGTGGTTTTTCCATTGCTTTTGTACGCCCGCAAAACGCTTTATCCGGAGCTGGTGCAATGAGAACCAGGCCTTTGGTCGTTTCCTTTGCCTTGATGACTGCAGCGTTGCCGGCGGTGGCACAGGATTTTCGCTTCACCGGTACCGCGACCACCGACGGCGGTAACGTCATCTACGAGGAACGGCATGCCGTTGATGGAACCTGTGAGGAAGGAATCTTCCGGCCCCGACAGCATGAAGTGGCCTATCACAAGCCTGGCTATGAAGAGTCGTTCGCGCGTAAGTCCCTGGAATATGGGGCGTCAGTTCTGCGACCGACCGTGGATTTCTTGCAGCCCACGTTCGACGAAAAGATGGAGATCACCTATCCAGAACCCGATACTCTGATGATCAACTGGCAGACGCCTGGGGGCGATTCGGAGCGGTTCCAGGTGGAGTACCCGTCCAATACGGTTGTCGATGCGGGTTTCGACAACTTTGTCCGCCAGAACTGGCAAAGCGTACTGGCCGGTGACCCGGTGGAATTCCGTTTCCTAGGGCCTACCCGGGGCGAGCACTATGGCTTTGTGCTGGAACGTGTCGAGAACGAACAAATAGACGCCGACCATGTAGTCCAGATACGTCCGACAGGCATGGTGCTGAGGTTCCTGGTGGATCCTATCGTGCTGGGTTACAACAACGCCGGTGCCCTTTCCGATTATCTTGGCCTGACCAATATCCGGAAAAACCAGGACGAGAACTACACCGCACATATTCGCTATTCCGTGCAAACCAGCCCGGATTGTGAACTGACCCCCTGAAACTTTCGCCCCTGCCAAGGCAGACCCAGGGGGTCAGTGTGTTAAACTCCGCCGGGAACCAACGCCGGAGAGTTTTTCGTAATGATGTTCGTCTCTTTCAACGTCAACAGTATCCGAACCCGCCTGCATCAGCTTGAGGCCGTCATCGACGCCCTGGCTCCGGATTTTATCGGTCTTCAGGAAACCAAGGTCCAGGACGACGACTTTCCCGTCGAAGCAATCCGCGAACTCGGCTACCACGTCCACTTTCATGGCCAGAAGACCCACTACGGCGTTGCGCTGCTCTCAAAGGCTGAGCCGGACGAGATTGTCAAAGGCTACCCCTGGGACGGCGAGGACTCCCAGCGCAGATTGATCACCGGCCAGTTCACCGTAAATGGTGAAAAACTGACAGTAATTAACGGCTACTTTCCCCAGGGCGAGAGCCGCGACCACCCGGTGAAGTTCCCTGCCAAGGAAAAATTCTACGCCGATCTGATGCGCTACCTGGACGAGCTCAAGCAAGCCGGAGGGCATGTCGTGGTCATGGGCGATATGAACATCTCTCCAACCGACAAGGACATTGGCATTGGCGCAGACAACGCCAAGCGCTGGCTGCGCACCGGCAAATGTTCCTTTCTGCCCGAGGAGCGGGAATGGCTGGGCCAGGTTGAGTCGCGCGGCTACACCGATGTATTCCGCCACCTGCACCCGGACGAGGCGGACACATTCAGCTGGTTCGATTACCGCAGCAAGGGATTTGAACGGGATCCCAAGCGCGGTCTCAGGATTGATCTGATCATGGCCAGCGACAGTCTGCTGCCCAAAGCCCGCCAGGCAGGCGTTTCCTACGACATTCGAGCCATGGAACGGCCGTCCGACCATTGTCCGGTCTGGGCGAGCTTCGAACTCTAGGGGCTGGCCGGGCGCGACATGAAAAAAATCAAAACCCGCGACCGTATTCTTCAGACCAGCCTGGCGCTGTTTAACAGCATTGGCGAGCCCAATGTCACAACACTGCTGATCTCAGATGAGCTGGATATCAGCCCGGGCAACCTTTACTACCACTTCAAAAGCAAGGGCGACATTGTCGAGGAGCTGTTCGACCAGTTCGAGCACGACATGGTGGATCTTCTGGCGGTTCCGGAAGACGCCGACATCAGCCTCGATCAACAGGGGTTTTTCCTGCACCTACTGTTTGAGACCGTCGCCCGCTACCGGTTTCTCTACCAGGATCTGGTGAACGTTCTGTCCCGCTACGATCAACTGCAGGTTCGTTTCAAGCGCATCCAGAAGAAGAAAATCGTCGCGTTCAGAACCATTTGCGACAGCTTCCGGCGCCAGGAAATCATGGCAATAGAACCTGAAGAACTTGAGTCTTTGTGTGAGCAGTTAACGCTAACTGCCTGTTACTGGAGTGCTTTTGACACCCTATCCCACTTGGATGACAGGGAATCAGTCGATCCGGGGCGTGGGGTCTACCAGATGATGCACCTGATCCTTCCCTACCTCGAACCCGGCCACCGCGAAGAAGCCCGACTGATGAGCCGGGACTATCTCTGAGGGGCGCGATTATTCCTCTTCATCGTCACCGGCACGATTGCGCAGGCGGGCAAGCTCTGATTCAAGGGCTTCAATCCTCCGTTCCAGGGATTCGATCTCTTCCCTGCGGTGGATCCCCAGGCGCCTCAGTGCCCCGGAAACCCGTTCATCAAACATGTGCTCAAGCCGGTCCCAGGTACCGGTGGCACGTTCACGAACCCCTTCGACCCGGTCTTCCACGGACTTGATCTGCTTCTCGACCACACCCCGGGTTTTGTTCTCCAGTTGCTCACCTTCCTGAACAAGACGATCGAAGAATCGGCCGGTGTCCTCTTCGGCTTTAGTATAGGCACCCAGCCCGGCCAACCAGATCTGGCGGGCGGAATCCTTGATTTTTGCCGCCAGTTGCGGATCATTCTCCGGCTTATTGTCGTTCTCGTCAGACATGTAACAACCTCGGGGGTACGGATATTTCTTTCGATGGCCTATTGTATTACAGGTTTGGCCGGATTTCAGTCGGCCTGAGAGCCGCACAGTGAAAGGCCGCAGTATAAAGACGTATCCGATATGAAAAAATGTTTTCAAACGAAAGTGACTCTCGCTTGAAGTGTTCAAAATATAGTCAATACTTCCCAATACCGGCGTCCCTGCTGATGCCGGTTTGTCTGGAAGTCTTTCATGGATACTACTCGCACGCCTCTGCCCGGCATCCTTTGCCGGGCTTTTTTTTGGTATTATCGCCCCCAGATATATGCTTATTCCAAAAACCACGTTTAACGTTCGGAGTAACAGATGATTGAAATCGCCTGGAGTAACTTCACGCCCTGGTCCGCGCTTCTGGGGGGCATTCTGGTGGGCATCGCCGCTGCCAGCTTTCTGCTTCTGAACGGTCGTATTGCCGGCATCAGCGGAATTCTCGGTGGGCTTCTTGCGCCGGCAAAGGGCGATATCGCCTGGCGCCTCGCGTTTCTGTTGGGGTTAATCGGTGCTCCGGCTGTCTGGGTACTGGCTACTGAACTTCCCCCCATTGAAATCGAAGCCGGCTATCCGGCTCTGATTATTGCCGGACTGCTTGTCGGTATCGGCACGCGATACGGTTCCGGCTGCACCAGTGGTCACGGAGTTTGCGGGCTGTCGCGGCTTTCACTTCGCTCGTTGGCCGCCACCCTCAGCTTCATGGCAGCCGGATTTGTCACTGTTTATGTCATTCGTCATCTTCTGGGAGTCTGACGCCATGAAATTTTCACTTGCCTCCCTGTTTGCCGGCCTGGTTTTTGGTCTGGGCCTGATCGTGTCCGGTATGGCAAATCCCGAGAAGGTGCTCGGCTTCCTGGATATTGCCGGCGCCTGGGATCCTTCACTCGCCTTTGTGATGGGCGGAGCCATCATGGTGGGCGTGGTCGCGTTTGCCGTTGCCCGTAAACGTACCCTCTCCTTTCTCGGCTTCCACATGAAGATGCCCACCAGCAACCATATCGACAAACGGCTGATCCTGGGCGGTCTGATGTTCGGCATCGGCTGGGGCATAGCCGGTTTTTGTCCCGGCCCCGGGCTGGTCGCGCTCGGTGCCGGCGAAATCAAGGCGGCGGTGTTTGTGGCCGCCATGGTCGCGGGTATGGGCATCTTCGAGGTGATTGAGCGCAGCCGCGCGAAAGCATAAGTAGTTTCTGTTAATTTTCCTGCCGCCATTCTGACACAGCCCGGAGGCTATGCGATCATGGCGGCAGCCCCACTACTCGATCCGGAGAGGACATCCATGGATATCAGAAAGATTGATGACAACATTTCAGTTGCACCCCAGATTTCCGTCGAAGATGTGGCAGAGGCCGCCAGGCTGGGTTTCAAGACCCTGGTAGCAAACCGCCCTGATCACGAGGAACCCGGCCAACCGGCAATGGCAGACATTGAAGCGGCCGCGCGGGAACAGGGCCTTGAGTGGGTCTATATGCCGGTGGAGTCAGGCAACATCACCGATGACGATGTAAACCGATTTGCGCCAATGATCCGGGACGCGGAAAAGCCCGTACTGGCCTTCTGCCGCTCCGGAACCCGCTGCACCGTGTTGTGGGCACTGAGCTCGGCCAGAAATACATCAGCCAATGAAATCTTTACCAAGGCACGCAACGCCGGCTACGACATCTCAGGCCTTGCGCCGAGGATGGCACAGCAGGCCGCCGATAACAGCTGATAATCCAACCGTTTCATCTACGTTCAGGATCCACCGCATGCAATACAAAGGTTCAGAGAATTTCAGCCACAACCAGCCCGACCGATTGGGCGTGCTGGTCACCAACCTGGGCACCCCGGACGCCCCGACCACCTCGGCACTCCGGCGTTACCTGGCTGAATTTCTCTCGGACCCGCGAGTGGTGGAACTGCCCAGGCCACTGTGGTGGCTGATCCTGCACGGGGTTATCCTCCGCATTCGGCCCAAGCGCAGTGCGGAGGCCTATTCCAGTGTGTGGCAGCCAGAAGGCTCTCCACTGCTGTTGCACACCGCAAAGCAGGCTGAGGGCATCCGGGAGGCCCTGAAACGCAAGTATGGGCCCAACGTGGTCGTCGGGTTTGCCATGCGGTACGGCAATCCGTCGATTGCACGGGTTCTGGATGAGATGCAGGAACAGGGAGTGCGGAAGCTGCTGGTTCTGCCGCTGTACCCCCAGTACTCCGCCTCGACCTCTGCCTCCACTTTCGACGCCATCGCCAGGGATTTCACCAAGAGGCGCTGGCTGCCGGATTTCCGGTTTATTTCCCATTACCCGGATTACCCGCCGTACATTGAAGCCATGGCCCGCCACATCGAGGCACACTGGTCGAACCACGGGCGGAACCAGAAGCTGGTGTTCTCCTATCACGGGGTGCCACTGAAATACCTGACCAAAGGCGACCCCTACCACTGCGAATGCCACAAAACCTCACGGTTGCTGGCGGAACGCCTTGGCCTGAGCAAGGAAGACTACATGACCACCTTCCAGTCCAGATTTGGCAAGGAAGAGTGGCTCAAGCCCTACACGGATGAAACCCTGAAATCTCTGCCGGGCAAGGGCGTGAAATCCATCGACGTGTTCTGCCCCGGCTTCTCATCGGACTGCCTGGAGACCATTGAGGAAATCGACGAGGAAAACCGCGAGTACTTCATGGAAGCCGGCGGTGAAGGCTTCAGCTATATCACTGCACTGAACGCCACGCCCGGCCACATCGAAGCTCTGGTGAAACTGATCGAGGATAATCTGGAAGGCTGGCAGGTGCCGAAGAACGAACCTGATGCACTGGCTGCACGGCAACAAAGAGCCGATGAGCAAAAAGAAATGACCTATCCGGGCCGGGATCTTTGAGCCGGCCCAGGCTTACAACCGGGGCAGTATCAGCTGCTCCGTTCCTCCCCCGTCTCCCGCTCATTCGCTGAAAGATCCGGTACAGACTGGCAGAACGTGCATTCCTCAGTATCAACCGCAGCACCGCCTGCCTCCACGTAACGCACCCTGTGACTGGCCTTACCCCGATTTGCGGAGACAGAGAACTTCCGATCGCGGCGTTCCATTGAGCGGTCGCGTGATGGGTGATTCTTCTGGAAGTTAGTCATGTTTCGCCCTCATACGTTCGATAACTGGATAGTGAGGGTGACCTGGCGCCAAACCAAGTAGGGATAAACACGACGATCCGTGGGGAATTGGTGCTAAAGAGTTCTTCGGGGAGACAAGGGATAGAAGGAAAAATGGCGGTGGGCCAGGGATTCGAACCCCGGGAAGGCTACTAACCTTCGGCGGTTTTCAAGACCGCTGCATTCAGCCACTCTGCCAGCCCACCGGTTTTTCCATTCGCCGCCATTGCGACAGCGGTGTGCATGATACCGGAATTGCCTGTGCTGTCAACGCTCTGCATAAAACCCGCCGTATTTTTCAACATTAACGGTTTTTAATGGAATCCGGGAGCCGGTTTCCTGTCGTAAATGATTGAAAGTTGCGTATCTGACACTATTATGGGACACAGTATCCAGTCGTTATAAACGGAGATGACAATGGAAGACAGACGATTCGGCGTTCAGAACTCTCAGGGAGCCTATTCGACTCCCCAGACCGAGCGCGCGACCACTGGTATCAGCGATGACGCGATGAAGGTGTTGCGCAACACCTACATGCTCCTGGGCATGACCCTCGCCTTCTCGGCGCTCACCGCATTCCTGAACATGAACGGAACCCATCCGGGCTTCCTGATCACCATTGTGGGATACATTGGCCTGCTGTTCGCAACCTATAAGTTGAAGAACAGCCCGTGGGGCATCGTGACCACGTTCGCGCTGACCGGCTTCATGGGTTACACCCTGGGCCCGATCATCGGCGCATTCGTAGCCGCCGGCGCTTCCCAGATTGTTGCCCAGGCTCTGACACTGACGGCTGTCGCCTTTGTTGGCCTGTCTGCCACGGCAATCATTACCAAAAAAGACTTCAGCTTCATGTCGAGCTTCCTGACCGCTGGTGCCTTCGTATTGATCGGCGCCATGCTGCTGGCCTTCCTGATGGAGAGCTCTGCTCTGCATCTGGCAGTGTCTGCTGGCTTCACTATTTTCGCCTCCATCATGATCCTGTTTGAAACCAGCCAGATCATCAAAGGTGGAGAGCGCAACTACGTGATTGCCACCGTTGGACTGTATGTATCCATCTACAACCTGTTCGTCAGCCTGCTGCACTTGCTGTCTGCGTTCAGCGGCGAAGATTGATGCCAGACTGATTAAGCTGGCTCGAAACCCCGGCAGTTGCCGGGGTTTTTGCTTTCGGTAAACTGAAAGCCCTGAACGACAGATCAGGAACACACAGGAAATATGGCCGAAACTGCTTCTGAAAGCTTCACCTTGGTAATTACCGGCGCACCCTACTCGTCCCAGGCGCCCCAGACCGCCCTTGGCTTTGCTCAGGCTGCCGTTAACGCCGGGCATCGCATCGACCGGGTTTTTCTCTACGGGGATGGCGTGCATCTTGCGTCAGCACTGTGCGCACCGCCATCGGACGAAACCCACTGGCCCGAGGCGTGGTCGCAGTTTCTCGCCGAGCACAGCATTCCCGGTGTTGCCTGCATTGCCTCTGCGCTGCGTCGTGGGCTGGTAAACGAAACCGAGCAGAAACGCTACGAGTTGCCCGCATCCAATCTGCGCGCCCCGTTTGAAATCGCAGGGCTCGGCGAATGGGTCGAAGGACGGATAAAGTCCACCCGAACTCTCTACTTTCACGCTGGAGACTGACCGTGAGCACTCTGATCATGATTGACCAGGCTCCTTACGGCACCTGGAGCGGGCGGGAAGCACTGGATATGGCGTTTTCGCTGGCAGCTTTTGACCAAGCGGCGTCACTCCTATTCACCGGAGCTGGCGTCAACTGGTTAAAAAAGGGCCAGGAAGCCGGAGGCATTGGCCAGAAGTCAGTGGACAAGAATCTCGCGGCTGCGCCTATTTTCGGTATAGAAGCCATCCTGGCGGATCGCGCCGCATGCCGCACCTACGGACTGGATGAGAACTCGCTCATTGAGGGCGTAACTCTGGTAAATGCAGACGCCGCCCTACTTGCCGCCTATGACCACACCGCTTTCGCAGGTTGATCCATGACTGCCATCCAGACATTGCACATTCTGAACAAGTCTCCGGACCACCCGCGTGCAACCCGCTGCCTTGAGATGGTCGCTGAGGAAGATTGCCTCTTGCTGATCGGCGGGGGCGTTCTACTTCTTGCAACGGATAATCTGCCTGGGATCAGCAGGGTATTTGCACTCACGCAGGACCTCGATGCCCGGGGACTGGCCAATCTGGCAGGTAACGTCAGCGCTGTGGATTACGCGGAGATGGTTTCGCTGTCAGTTCAAGCACAACGGGTAATCAGTTGGTAAGCCATGACCAATACCACAATGCCGGCACGAAATAACGAAGGTTTTCTTGAAGACGCCCGAGACTGGACGGAAGATGTCGCGGCTACCATAGCCGCTGAGGACGGAATGGAGTTGACCGAAAAACATTGGGAAATCATAGAGTTTTTGCGGTCTTTTTATAAGGAACATGAAATATCGCCACCCTCGAACCGCCTGTTCGTGAAAGCGGTCAAAGAGGCCTTGGGCGAGGACAGGGGCAACAGCATTTATCTGATGCAACTGTTTCCCGGAACTCCAGCCAAGACCGCCTGCCGGATAGCCGGGCTTCCCCGCCCCACCAATTGCCTGTAGCGCCGCGCAGCAGCTCACATACCGACAAAGGATAGGAACTGAAGCAGCCCTGCCAGGGCACCGAAAATACCGCCCACGAGCATCAGTTGGAGTTCCTCTTCCCTGAACGCCGGGCGAAGAATGTCCTGGAATTCATCCGGTTTCAGTGCCTTCATCTGCCCCGACAACACTTCCGCCACCACCGGCGCCCTCTCCCGGTTAAACGCGGGGTCGCTAAAGACATCTCCGGTGGCCAGAACCGCCTTCTGGTTCATCACCCGTTGCAGTTCGGTGTAACCCGTCATGCCCATGGTCACCTGCGCTGTCAGTTTCATGATGACGGAATTGTCCAGCAAGGGGCGAAGATGTTTCTGGATGATCGCCCGGGTCCTGTCGCCCTGGCTGCCATTGATCATGGCATCGGCAACTTTCTCAACCGTGATCAGTTCTTCGGCCACCAACTTTGCCCAGACATCGCTGATCTCTGGTTGCCTGCGCAGAAACAGTCCCTGGATTTTCCAGAACAGAAACCGGCGCGGCCTGAGCGGGGAGAAGATCAGGTTGATCGCAATCCAGTTGGTTACGAACCCGACCACAAAGCCCCCGAGGGGCAACAGCCAGGGTTCTGGATAATGGGTCCACAAAGGCACGAGGACTGCCCCTAGGATGCCGCCGATAATCGCGCCACGGTTGATCACGGACTGGAGTTCCACCGCCCCGGCTTGCTGGAAGATCCGGTTCATCATATCAGGCTGCTTCTCCAGTTCCCGGCTGAGCAACGCCTTGAGATCCACCAGCTCATCCAGATCATCGCCAAAGTCCTCGACCAGCTCCTCCACCCGGGACGGCAATTGCTCCCGTGCCCACTGGTAAATCCGATTCCTCAGAAACAGGGGTAGATTGTCCCAGAGGACCGGCTGAATCTCGTACATGACTTCATCAATGTACTCATCCATTCTGGGTGTGACCTGGGAAACAACCTGCTCAACGATGCGCTGGGGTTCGAGCTTCTGATAGACGGCGTTGAGGTCGCCGAACTGCTGGAGGGTCCTGTCGATGCAGATGTGCGCCATCTTTTCCGCCTTGCGGGGAATAACCCCCTGCCAGCCCACCAGGCCCACGCCGATGAACTGAACCGGGTAAAAGGACATCTGGATGGCAAGCCAGTTGGTCAGCCAACCAACAACGGCCGCCATGAGTGGCACAGACAGAAGCGCAACGTCGTACAAGTTTGACCCCGGTGTAAGAGTGTAATCCGTTCAAGCCGGTGATAATGCTGTTAACAGGCAGTCAGGATGGTACATGCCTGATGTTTCCGTGTATGTGACGAATGATGAAGTAATTGAAATGTCACAACATTGGCCGTGTAGCCAGGGAGATGAGGGTACTGCGGCAGTCTTGAGTGGGCGCCGCGCCCTGAGGGCGCGGTCCACGGGCAAGAAAAGATCTTGGCGCTTACTGGTAGTAGGCGTTTTCAGTGTAAGAGTGGTCGGTCACATCCCTTACGGCAGTGATTTCCGGAACACGCTCCCGAAGGGTGGTCTCTACGCCCTGTTTAAGGGTCAGACTGACTGCAGAGCAACCCTGGCAGCCGCCACCAAAACGCAACACCGCCACTGATTCATCAACGATCTCTACCAGAGACACCTCGCCGCCATGAGCTGCCAGGTTGGGATTGATTTCGGAAGCCAGAATGTAATTCACCCGGTCCGGAAGCGGCGCATCGTCATCAATCTTCGGCACCTTTGCGTTCGGTGCCTTGATGGTGAGCTGGCCACCCATCTGGTCTTTGGAGTAATCCACGTACGCTTCTTCAAGGAACGGAACGGAATTGTGGTCCAGATAAAGGATGAACTTGTCCAGATCCACCTGCTCGTCCGTCGGTACAACTTCGTTGGGTGGGCAGTAGGCCAGACAGGTCTCGGCGTTCTTGGTGCCGGGCTGGGTAACGAATATACGCACACCCATGCCTTCCACATCCTGTTTTTCGATAAGTTGTGCAAGATAGTCCCGTGCGGGATCTGTCACAGTAACCTGAGCCATGTTTTCAACCCGTTTGAAAGTTTGAGTTTATTTTAAGGGAGTTCGCGGGAACATGAAAGACCAAGTAAAATAGTCGGGCTTTACGAAGGTAATCAATTTCCCGTATTGGCAGGTATTTGCAGAAGGCAGTTGATAATCGTCATTCGTACTAAGACGGGCTCAGGCATTTTTGCTATGATCCCGCGCCATTGACATTAATACTGCGTTATTAACGACATCCGGAAGTACTTCTATGACCGATCGCACCACCCGTCTCGACCAGCTCCATAAGGCCCTGCAGGAACGCATTGTGATCCTTGATGGCGGCATGGGCACCATGATCCAGAATCTCAAGCTGGACGAGAAGGCGTTCCGTGGTGATCGGTTTGCCGACTATGATCGGGAAGTCCAGGGTAACAATGATCTTCTTAACCTGACCCAGCCTGCCCTGCTCCGCAATATTCATGCGGATTACCTGGATGCCGGCGCAGATATTATCGAAACCAACACCTTTAACTCCACCCAACTGTCCCAGGCAGATTACGGACTGGAGGCAATTGCCAAGGAACTGAACGTGGCCGCTGCCAGGCTGGCCCGTGAGATTGCAGACGAATACACCGCCAAAAATCCGGACAAGCCCCGTTTTGTGGCTGGCGCCGTCGGGCCCACATCGCGCACCGCGTCCATTTCACCGGACGTGAACAACCCGGGCTACCGGAACGTCGATTTTCAGACCCTGGTCGACAACTATTATGAAGCTGTCGAAGGACTGGCCGAGGGTGGTTGCGACCTCATCCTGATCGAAACCATATTCGACACCCTGAACGCCAAGGCGGCGATCTACGCCACGCAGCAATACTTTGAGGACAGTGGCATCACCCTGCCGATCATGATTTCCGGCACGATCACCGATGCCTCCGGTCGGACCCTTTCCGGCCAGACCACCGAAGCCTTCTGGAACTCGGTAGCACACGCCAAACCTATTTCAGTAGGCCTTAACTGTGCGCTGGGTGCAGACGCTTTACGTCCGTACGTGGAGGAGCTATCTGACAAGGCTGAAACCTACGTCAGCGCGCACCCGAACGCCGGTCTTCCCAACGAGTTTGGCGAATACGACCAGACCCCCGAGGAAATGGCCGAGATTATCGAAGGCTTTGCCCGTGATGGCTTCCTGAACATCATCGGCGGCTGCTGCGGTTCGCGACCGGACCACATTGAAGCGATTGCCCAGGCGGTGGCCAAATACCCACCCCGGAAGATTCCCGAACGCCCGAAGGCGTTACGCCTGTCTGGCCTCGAGCCGTTTACCGGGGACGACAATGTTCTGTTCATTAACGTGGGGGAGCGAACCAACGTCACCGGGTCCAAGCGTTTCCTGCGTCTGATCAAGGAAGAACAGTACGAAGAAGCTCTCAGCGTTGCCCGGGACCAGGTTGAGAACGGTGCACAGATCATCGATATCAATATGGATGAGGGCATGCTGGAGTCCAAGGAGGTGATGGTTACCTTCCTGAACCTGGTTGCCTCCGAGCCGGATATCTCGCGGGTACCGATCATGATCGACTCCTCCAAGTGGGATGTGATCGAAGCAGGCCTGCGCTGCATCCAGGGCAAGGCCGTGGTGAATTCCATCAGTCTCAAGGAAGGCGAAGAAGAGTTCATAAAGCGGGCCAGGGACTGCATGCGCTATGGCGCCGCAGTGGTGGTAATGGCCTTTGACGAACAGGGCCAGGCCGACACCTACGAACGCAAGACAGAAATCTGCAAACGCTCTTATGATGTACTGACCGGTATTGGCTTCAACCCGGCGGATATCATCTTCGACCCCAACATCTTCGCCATTGCCACCGGCATCGAAGAGCACAACAACTACGCGGTGGACTTCATCAACGCCACCCGCTGGATCCGGGAAAACCTGCCCCACGCTTCGATTTCCGGCGGCGTGAGCAACGTTTCTTTCTCGTTCCGGGGCAATGACGTGGTCCGGGAAGCCATCCACTCGGTGTTCCTGTACCACGCCATCAAGGCCGGCATGAACATGGGTATCGTTAACCCCGGCCAGCTGGTGATCTATGATGAAATTGATCCGGAGCTCAAGGAGCTGGTAGAAGACGTTGTCCTGAACCGGCGCGATGATGCCACCGACCGCCTGCTCGAGATTGCCGAACGCTACAAAGGTAAAGGCGGCAAAACCCAGGAAGAAGACCTCGCCTGGCGTGAATGGCCTGTCGAAAAGCGCCTCGAACACGCCCTGGTGAAAGGAATCACAACCTATATCGTCGAGGACACCGAAGCCTGTCGTTTAAACGCCAGCCACCCCATCGAGGTAATCGAAGGGCCGCTGATGGACGGCATGAACGTGGTCGGTGATCTCTTCGGCGACGGCAAGATGTTCCTGCCCCAGGTGGTCAAGAGCGCCCGGGTGATGAAGCAGGCCGTCGCGCATCTGATTCCCTACATTGAGGCAGAAAAGACCGAAGACCAGAAAGCCAAGGGCAAGATCCTCATGGCCACGGTGAAAGGCGATGTCCACGACATTGGCAAGAACATCGTGGGCGTTGTGCTCCAGTGCAACAACTACGAGGTGATTGACCTGGGCGTGATGGTGCCCTGCGACAAGATCCTCGCGGCCGCCAAAGAGCATGATGTCGACCTTATTGGCCTGAGCGGCCTGATCACGCCGTCCCTGGACGAGATGGTCCACGTGGCCCGTGAGATGCAACGTCTGGATTTCAATATCCCATTGATGATCGGCGGTGCGACAACATCGAAGGCTCACACTGCGGTGAAAATCGAGCCCCAGTACAAAAATGACATTGCCCTGTACGTGTCGGATGCATCCCGCTGCGTGAACGTGGCATCCCAGCTTCTCAGCAAGACTGCAAAGCCGGAATTTGTCGAAGCGGCCCGCACCGAATACGACGAGATTCGTGAACGCCGGAAAAACCGCGGCGACCGGACCAAGCTGGTCTCTTTGAAAGAAGCCCGCGACCGCGCCCCGGAAATCTCCTTCGAAGGCTACCAGCCTCCCAAGCCGGCATTCACCGGTATCCGGGTATTCGAGGAATATGACCTCACTGAGCTGGTGGATTACATCGACTGGACACCGTTCTTCCTGTCCTGGGACATTTCCGGCAAGTACCCGGCCATCTTTGATGATCCGAAACGCGGCGAGGCGGCTCGCCATCTGTTCGACGATGCCCAGAAGATTCTTCACCGGATGATTGACGAAAAACGAGTCCAGGCCCGTGGCGTTATTGGTTTCTGGCCAGCCAACCGTCGGGGCGACGATATTGTTCTGTACACAGACGAGTCGTGCGGAGAGGAGCTGACCACCCTGCACCACCTCCGTCAGCAGGATGAAAAGGCACCCGGCAAACCTATGATGGCACTGTCTGATTTCGTTGCGCCTGAGGGCTCTGGTACTTTGGACTACGTCGGCGGTTTCGCTGTGACCACAGGCATTGGCGCGGAAGAGTTCTCACTGGAATTCAAAGAGGCCAACGATGATTACAACGCCATTATGGTGAAGGCGTTGGCCGACCGACTGGCGGAAGCGTTCGCGGAACGCATGCACGAACGGGTCCGACAGGAGTTCTGGGGCTACGCGGCCGATGAAAAGCTGGCCAATGAAGACCTGATCAAGGAAAGGTACCGCGGGATACGGCCTGCACCGGGCTATCCGGCGTGCCCGGACCACACCGAAAAGGCAACCCTGTTCAACCTGCTTGAAGCCAGTGACACGGCAGGTATTGAACTGACTGAGCATTTCGCCATGTTCCCGACTGCGGCCGTATCCGGCTGGTACTTTGCACATCCGGAATCCAAATACTTTGCAGTAGGCAAAATTGGCGTTGACCAGGTTGAGGACTATGCTGAACGCAAAGGCATTTCCAAGGCCGAAGCAGAGCGCTGGCTAGCGCCAAGCCTGGCGTACGATCCGGCAGAATAAACTTCGGCCAACGCACAGACCAGGGGCGGATGTATGACGAAGTCTTCAAAGGCAGAAAGAAAGGATCAAGAGAAGCAGCGCGGGCCCGGCGTTTTGAAAGTCATGCAAAGCATTCTGGCCGGCGCTTTCGGGGTACAGTCCGACAAGCGCCGGGAAGAGGACTTCTCAAGCCATAGCCCCTGGCCCTATATCATCGCCGGCATTCTGTTCACAGCCAGCTTTGTGGTTGGCCTGATCGTTATCGTGAATCTGGTCCTGGCGAGCCAGTAAGATTACTGGCCAGCCACCCAGACGACGGCGAACGCAACGGCAAGCACCACCAGCAGAACGGCGGCAACGGCATCGGCCTGACTATCTGAGCGTACGGTCTTTTTCATGTCTGTTCCTCTTTCCGAGTTGGGTCTCGTGTTTTTCTTGTTTTCCCACAGCCCGGCACATCGGCCCGGCTGACTTTATTAAGTTAAGCAGTTAATTGATATTCGTCCAGTCCATTGTTCCGCTTGCTTATCGCCTGAATCGATAAACATATTTTGAAATAATCATTTTAAGAATAAAAACCCGCTGTTATCCTCCCCCCCAGATATAAGGCCGTCGGCCTCGATATGTCGCTTTCAAGCAGGATCTTCCCACTATGTACGTATACGATGAACACGATCGGCAAATGGCTGCCGAGAGGGTTGCCCAGTTCCGTGACCAGACCGAAAGGGCTCTGGCCGGTGAGTTGGCAGAAGACGAGTTTCTTCCCCTTCGCCTGCAGAACGGCCTGTACGTTCAGCGTCTTGCCCCCATGCTCAGGATCTGTGTTCCCTACGGCATGATGCGTTCGGACCAGCTTCGCCGACTTGCCCGGATTACCCGGGACTACGATAAAGGCTATGCGCACTTCACCACCCGCCAGAACGTTCAGCTTAACTGGCCGGCCCTGGAAGACGTTCCGGATATTCTTGCGGAACTCGCCGAGGTGGAAATGCATGCCAACCAGACCAGCGGCAACTGCATTCGTAACACCACCACAGACCAGTTCTCCGGTGTTCAGTCCGATGAAATCGCGGATCCGCGTCCCTATTGCGAAATCATTCGCCAGTGGTCCACGTTTCACCCGGAATTCGCCTTCCTGCCGCGAAAGTTCAAGGTTGCCGTAAATGCCTCCGAGAATACCGATCGCGCCGCCATTCAGGTGCACGATATCGGCTTGCAGATGGTGCGTAATGAGGCTGGCGAACTCGGCTTCCGTGTTCATGTTGGTGGCGGCCTGGGTCGGACACCCATGGTTGGCCCGGTTATCCGTGAGTTCCTTCCGGAACTGGATCTGCTGACCTACCTCGAGGCCGTGCTACGGGTTTATAACCGCTACGGTCGTCGCGACAACAAATTCAAGGCCCGGATCAAGATTCTGGTGAAGGCGCTCACTCCCGAAGGCTTCGCCGAGAAGGTGGAAGCCGAGTGGCAGCACATCAAGGATTCCCCTACCCGGCTGACACGGGAGGCGATTCAACGCATCCAGGCTTACTTTACCGAGCCGGATTACGCCGCGCTGGATAATGCCACAGACCTGCTGGCCAGCCAGCGCTTTGAGAACCGGGGCTTCGATCAGTGGCTGACCCACAATGTGGATACCCACAAAAAGCCGGGCTACGCCATTGTCACCCTGACCATGAAAAAGACCGGTACACCCCCGGGGGATGTCAGCGACAAACAACTGGAGCAGATTGCCGATCTGGCGGACGAATTCAGTTTTGGCGAAGTCCGGGTAACCCACCAGCAGAATGTGGTGCTGGCAGATGTGCGCCAGGACCGCCTTTTAGAGTTGTGGCAGGCCATTACTCCGATGGGTTTCGGCACCGCGAACCTGAACACCCTGACGGACGTCATCTGCTGCCCCGGCGGCGACTACTGCGCGCTGGCTAATGCCAAGTCTATCCCGGTAGCCGAAGCCATCCAGCGGCAGTTCGATGATCTGGACTACCTGTACGACCTGGGCAACATTGATCTGAACATCTCCGGCTGCATGAATGCCTGCGGCCACCATCATGTCGGCAACATCGGAGTTCTTGGCGTCGACAAGAAGGGTGAAGAGTTCTACCAGATCAGCCTTGGCGGTTCGTCCCACCACGACGCCTCGATTGGCAAGATCCTGGGGCCGTCATTCGCCCGGGACGAGATGCCCAAGGTGATTTCCAAAATCATTGATGTCTACGTTGATAAGCGCACGGAAGAAGAGACCTTCCTGGATACTTATCGTCGTGTAGGAATTGATCCTTTCAAGGAGCGGGTATATGCCTAACGTTATTTCTCCGGACGGCACCATCCGTCAGGACAACTGGGTTGTGGTCCCCCGCCCGGCTGAGGGTGAATCACTGGACATTCCGGCTGACCAGCCAGCATTGATCCCGGCGGATCTGTGGCTGGCCGGTTACGAGCATTTCACCGGCAGACAGGATATCGGCGTGTGGTTTGACAGCCACGACGAGCCGGAGATCCTGAATGGCCACGTAAATGAGCTGCCGGTGATTGCGGTGAACTTCCCGAAGTTCAGTGATGGCCGGGGTTACAGCATTGGCCGTTTGCTGCGGGAACGCTTTGGCTACGTGAACGAATTGCGTGCCATCGGCGACGTGCTATTGGATCAGCTGCAGTTCATGAAGCGCTGCGGTTTTGACGCCTATGTGCTTCGAGCTGACAAGGACATCAACAAAGCCGCACGGTGCCTGAACTTCTTCAGCCAGGGTTATCAGGCCGCCACCGACACCGACATGCCTCTCTTCCGCCGTCGGGCCTCCTGATTTAGATCGGAAGAATGAAGAGAGGGGTTCACCCCTCTCTTCACTCCCAATTACTTGGCGTGATCCAGAACAATCTTCCCGGACGACTCACCTTTTAGAAACGCCTTCAATGCGCCATCCAGATCCTTCCGGCCAATATCTCTGGCTGAAGCTTCCGTTTTAGGACACGCCCACTCCCCTGCGAATTTCTTCCAAACGGCTTCTTTCTCCGCCAGCGGAATCTCTACCGAATCCACACCCAGCAGATTCACGCCACGCAGGATAAACGGAAGTACCGTGGTCTGAAGACCGGGTCCCGCGACAAGGCCACAGCAGGATACGGAGCCGCCAGGCTGAATCTGTTTGAGCAGTTCGGCCAGCGGGCCGCCACCCACCGTATCCACCGCGTTGGCAAACACAGGTTTGACCAGGGGTTTCTTTTCTTCCGCTAGGGACTCACGACCCACCACTTCGCTGGCACCCAGGGCCTTGAGATCATCCGCGTGCTCGGCCTTACCACTGATGGCGACGACCTCGAACCCGAGTTTGGAAAGCAGCTCAACGGCAACGGTGCCAACGGCACCGGAGGCACCTGAAACGGCAACCTTACCCTGCTCCGGTTTGGCGCCCATGGTCAGGAGTTTCTGGACACAGAGGCCAGCGGTGAGACCGGCGGTGCCATAGATCATGGCGGTGCGGGCGTTCCAACCGGCAGGCATGGGGACGCACCAGGCGGCAGGAACGCGGATGTATTCGCCAAAGCCACCGTCGGTGTTCATGCCCAGGTCATAGCCCGTTACGATAACGGGACTGCCGTTAGACGGCGTTCCCGTAGCTGACTCAACGACCTCACCGGCGGCGTCGATACCCGGGGTGTGGGGGAAAGAACGGGTGACCCCCTTGTTGCCGGAGGCGGACAGCGCATCCTTGTAGTTGAGCGAGGAATGGCTGACCCGGATCAGGACCTCGCCATCGGGCAGATCACCGGTGCTCAGGGTTTTCTCGGCGCCGACATACTCTCCGTTCTGCTCTTCGACACGCCAGGCTTTGAATTCGGTATTGGTTGTCATCGTTGTTCCCCGTTTTCAGTGGTCTACTGGAACTTCTGGTTGCGGAAGGCGCCCAGTACTTTCCAGACAGTGTGTTCAAGCGCCGCACTGGTTGCCAATCCGAGCTTTTCCGGAAGGCTCCGTTTGCGCTGGTATGCCACTGAGACTACGTCTGCGCGGTCGCAGGCTTCAATGAGATATTCGTCGGAGGTTTTGATCTCATCGATCAGCTTTACCTCCAGGGCCCGCTTGCCAAACCAGATATCGCCATTGGCAACTGCAGCGATATCCAGGTCCGGCCGTCGTTCGCTGACATATTCCTTGAACAGACCGTGGGTGTCTTCAAGGTCTTCCAGGAATTTCTGACGGCCTTTATCGGTGTTTTCACCGAAAATGGTCATGGTTCGCTTGTGCTCGCCGGCAGTCAGCACTTCGAAGTCCACATCGTTTTTCTTCAGGAAACGGTGGAAGTTAGGGAGCTGGGCAACCACGCCAATGGAGCCAAGTATGGCAAACGGGGAGGCCACAATCCGGTCTGCCACACAGGCCATCATGTAGCCACCACTGGCCGCGACCTTGTCAACGCAGGCGGTGAGGCGTACGCCCTTGCTTCGAATGCGATCCAGCTGGGCGGCAGCCAGACCATACGAATGAACCAGTCCGCCACCGCTTTCCAGGCGGATAACAACTTCGTCCTTTTCCGGATCGGCGATGCTCAGTACGGCGGTAATGGCGCGGCGAAGCGGATCGGTGTCGCTTGCCTTGATATCGCCATCGAAATCGAGAACGTAAACTCGGCCGCGACTGTCCTCATGCTCGTCGCTATCTTTCTTGGCCTTGGCCGCCTTTTTTTCGGCCTTCTGTTCTTTCTTCCGGGCCTTCTGGAAGAGCTTGCGTTGTTGATCCGACATCAGCCGGGATTGAATCGTTTCACGCAGTTTCTCGTATTTCTCATTGAGCTTCCGGATCTTGAGCTCTCCCTCGCCCTCATGATCACCCCGATCCTTTTGGGCGGCGGACATGACGACAGAGATCACCACCAGAGCCGCCACCACGAAGGTAACGATCTTGGCCAAAAACAAACCGTATTCTGTCAGGAACTCCAAAGTGCTTCTCCAACTGAATGTACAAAGGCAAGAGTGTAACTTACCGAATTTATGGTGATAAGGAGAGCAAAAAAATTAAAACAAGCGTTCGATCGATCTTGACAGACCGGACCACTAACCATAAAGTCGGATTGCGAGGTCGGCTCTACCCGGGCAACCGATCAGGCTCGTGCAGCCAGGGACATCAAGCCGTCGTGATCATGACTAGACAACCATCAAAAGGGTAAAACAATGTCTGTAGCTCAGGTATTTGAACAACTCGAACAGAATTTCAACGCAGACGCAGCTCAAGGCCTGGACCTGGTATTCCAGTTCGACATCGAAGACGACAAAACCTATCACCTGGTCATCAATGACGGCACCTGCAAGATGCACGAAGGCGCCCATGACGACCCTTCCGTCACGCTGATCATGAATTCCGAAACCCTGCAGGGCATCGTTTCCGGCGAGACCGACGGCATGCAGGCATTCATGGCAGGCCAGCTGCGCGCCGAAGGCGACATGATGCTGGCAACCAAGCTAGGCGAACTGTTCAAGATGGGCTGATTGGCCCCGGAAAGCGTTGTAAAAAAAACCTGCGTTTCGACGCAGGTTTTTTTGTGCCCAGGGATTCTATTGGTTCCAGAACTGGACGGCTGCCCTCGCCTGTTCGTTCACCGGAACGGCCACCAGGCCCGAGGCGGAAAGTTTAACCTCGAAGACAGCCTCATCCCGCATCGGCATGAAAGTCATGCTGCCGTCCACCGCCTCCAGAAACGGCAAGTTGTACTGCTGATCCCACTGCCATAGATCCGGCCAGATGTCCTCGGAAAGCCCGATGGCTGTTCTTGGCGCGGACCGCTCCTGCTCAAGAGACGTATAACGCCCGCTCAATCGTTCCAGCCGATAGCCGGGAGCAATATCCAGCCATCGGAAAGGGCCGGTAATCCGGATAATCCTGGCATCGATCTGCCACTGGTCGCCCTGAATTGTCCGTATAGCGGCGATGTCATTCTGGCCCTGGAGAGAAACCTCCCAGATTTGCTCGGCCTGACGTTGGGTAGAAATGGTTGCCACGGTCTGCATGCCGACCAGCGATTGGTAGCTGGTGAGGTTTACCGCAATAACAAGGACGTAAAGCCCGGCCAGGATAACGCCGAATACCAACGTACCCTTCAACCAGGTCAACAGCCATCCGGGGTGTCTGAAAAACAGCAGGCCTGCGATAACCATCACCGCGCCTGCAGCGGCAAGGACAATGGTCGCGAGCGTATGGGACATAGAACTACAAACCTACGTCGTCCAGCGACGATTCAGCCAGCTTCAGGAGGTCAACATTACGGTCTTCACTCTTGCCGATGTTCTCGATGTAGTACTCGAGTGACGTCAGCGCGTCGGCAAGTGCTTCAAGTACCTGGGCTGCAGGGGCTTCCTTGGCATCTAGCAAACGTTCCTGGATAGAGGCTGCCACACGTTCAAGAACGCCCGCAGCCCCGGGGTCGTTAACCATCTGCAGGCCGCCCCAGATGCTGTGCAGGGTTGCCGGCAGGTTCGCCAGATGGAGCTTGTCGTAGTCGGATTCGATAAAGGCAGTAATCGCTCGTTTGGCCAGGGTCAGCGCACCACGGGCTTCATCGGCAACCACATACAGCGCTTCCCGAAGGTACACAGACTCTTCACGCTTGCGCCCACCACTGGCCAGGGCATCGGTTTCCGACGTAATACCCCGGGTGACAATCTGCATTACGGCATCTTCAATGCCCAGAACGGAATCCGCCAGCCGGTAAAGCTCATCATCACCAGGCAGCCGGGACTCTTCTTCCCAGCTCCGGAGTTTGCCCGCCTCTTCCCGTGAAACGCTCGCCAGCTTATTCAGGTCCAGCATAACCAGGGTGTTTGCTAGACGCTCAAGGGCATCAGCAATGGAAGACAACTCGGCCAGATCCGGCTCTATGCCACGCTCGATGATGTCCAGCTTGTCTTTCAACTGGTTCAATTCATCCTGTAGCGCTTCTGACAGGGACTTGAGAACGTCGCTGCCGGGGCCATATAACCTGCGGGCATGGGCCTCGAGCATGGAGTCGGGAAAATCGGCTGGCGCGAGATGATAGGCGGACAGCACCTGGGTGACTTCAGGGTTGGCAGAGCCACTGCGATACAGCAGATAGATCAGGTCGCGGATCAAGGAATCCGGGGCGTCTTTGCCGGTGGCGACTTTGCCCACGTAAACCACTTCCCGGGCATACTTTTCGATCCGCATGAACATGCGCTTGCGGGCCTTGGTGAACACCATCGCCCGATCAAGCATGGTGTCCGCAACAATCCCGACAAGACACCACATCTGCCCCATTGGCGCACCCTGGCACAGGCGTGCAAGACCACGAGACGCTCGCCCGATCAGCTTTTTATTCACCACGTCGTTTCGATCGCGGAGAATGCCCAGAAGTGCAACCTGGAAAGTCAGCCGCATGCGGCGAGCCATAATTTCGTAATCGGCCTCATTACCGTCAAAGGCCTGCAGCGGCATGCCGGCACAGAAATCCGGGCGTTCCTTGACATCGACATCAAAAAAACAGGATTCGGGATAGGGTTTCTCGCGCCGGGCTTCCCGGAGATCATTAATAACAGGAAGCAGCAGTTCGGGATGATCTTCCCTTTGCTGGTGGTAATACTCCACATAGCGGCGGAGAATAAATAGCGCGCTGTTCAGTGTGGTCAGGAGGATGTTTTTGTCGTCGTTGGCACCAACGGGTACGTCGTTGGCCATGGTGACCGCTTCCTGGCACAGCAAAGTGCCACCCCGAAGCTCCACCAGGATGAAAATACCCCGCAACTGATTGATGAAATCAACACAGTTCTGGAGATCCTCACCCCTTTCGCGGTTTTCCTGAAAGCGTTCAAGGCTGGATTCTGCCTGCTTGATGGTCTGTTCGATTTCACTTTTGACCAGATCAAACGACTGCGATTTCGTCGCGAGAGACGACTGAACCATAAACGCTTCCCGTTAATATTGCGGAGACTACCGCATCCTCTTTGGTGGTCTCTGGTCCGGCTGCAGCGGACCAGGCCTTTTTGTTCTGGGCCGGTTAACCCCTTATCCGGCCAAAGACAGTTCGCAAAAAACTGGCGAACTTATCATTACTTATAACATAAAACTCAAGTACCTCAAGAAAGGCGGAATGTAACATTTAGTACAGGCCGACCCAGTTCTCATTCTGCGCTCTGGAGTTTACCCCAGACGGTTTCACCGGCCTGTTTCTCGAGCAGCGACATGAACTCGTCATGGGCTTCATTTTCAGCACTCGAGGCCCGAACAACGGAAAGCGGCTTTCTGTCAGCCGGAAGCCGCCTGATTCCGCCGTTGCCGCCACCACTTTCGGAGCCGGCATCCAGTGACAGCGCGGTCTGGCCGCCGGTGAGCAGCAGGTAAACGTCGGCCAGGATTTCCGCATCCAGCAAAGCGCCGTGAAGGTCACGGTTGCTGTTGTCCACGCCATAGCGTTTACAGAGCGCATCCAGATTGTTCTTCTGCCCGGGGTGGCGTGCCCTTGCGATAGCGAGCGAATCGACAATCGAACAGTGATCAGCGGTCTTACGCACCGGCTTCACCCGGGCGAATTCCGAATCCATGAAGCCAACGTCGAAGGCGGCGTTATGGATAACCAGCTCCGCTCCCTTGATGAACTCGAAGAATTCGTCGGCAATCTCGGCAAATCGGGGTTTATCGGCCAGGAACTCATTGGTAATGCCGTGGACCGTGATGGCCTCGGCCTCAACCTCTCGGTCGGGATTGATATAAACGTGGTAGTTGCGACCGGTGAGCTGGCGCTCCATAAGTTCAACGCAGCCGATCTCAATGATTCGATGGCCTTCTGCGGGATCAATACCCGTAGTCTCTGTATCCAGTACGATCTGTCTCATTGCCTGTACCTGGTTATCTGCAGTTATGCGTTGGAAAGCTCTTCGACACCGCGATTGGCGAGTTCATCCGCCAGCTCATTGTCGGGCACGCCGGAATGCCCCTTGACCCAGTGCCAGTTAATCTTGTGCCGGGCGACTTCGGAATCCAGCTCCCGCCAGAGATCCTCGTTCTTGACGGGTTTTTTCGCAGAGGTTTTCCAGCCATTGCGTTTCCAGCCCGCCATCCATTCAGTAATACCCTTGCGAACGTATTGTGAGTCTGTGAATAACTCCACTTCACACGGGCGCTTCAGGGCCTCGAGGCCCCGAATGGCCGCCATGAGCTCCATACGATTGTTGGTGGTTCTGGCTTCGCCGCCGTGCAGGGTTTTGCGGTTATCGCCATAGCGCAGAACCACTCCCCAGCCTCCCGGGCCCGGATTGCCCTTGCAGGCGCCATCAGTGTAAAGGGTTACCTTGCCGGCCATTCAGTCTCCTGGTTCGATAATCAATGGATCAGTTACGCTTGCTTGGGGACGAACCGCTCCGGCTGCAGCCCCGGGAGGCGCCAACGGTGCCAGTCCCCGGCAAGGCAATGACCTTGCTTTGTCGCCAGACAGGGCGTCTTGGCAGCCGTGCATGCACGCGTTTTTTGGCAAGGATACAGTAATAGGCGCCCACTGGCAGGAGTCGATTTCCCGACAGGCGATCATCGATACGGGACCGTGGCTTTCGTCCGGCGCGTTGGAGAGGCGCTCGGAAGAACCTCGTGACGGACGCCTCGACATTGAAGCCCAGCAGGTGAAGCCAGTCTTCCATCCGACCGCGCAACAGGAAACGACCGCCCCATGGGCCTTCGCTACTCCTGGTGATCAGTTTCCGTGCTCCCCAGAGGCTGAGCGGATTGAATCCAAACAAAGCCATGGTCCCTTCTCCGCGAAGCACACGCGCTGCCTCCCGAATCACCTGATGCGGATAGGGTGAAAAATCCGCAGCGTGGTGCAGCACCACCAGATCCATGGAGTCACCTGGAAAGGCCAACTCGTCAGCATCGCAAATGGCGACTCCCTCGGGGATGTGGGGATACCATCGCGGCGTTGTCATGATCTTCTGGGAGAAATCCGTTCCCGTAGCCAGTGGCAGGCGGTGGCTGATGCTTACCTGCAATTGTCTGGCGCCAGTGAGGCGCTGGAGTTCGGCGTCCACAAACCGCCTCTGGTCTGCCAGAAGTGCCCGCCCCAGCGGGGTCTGGAACCAGCGCTCAAAGCTTTCATGTCTGGCGGAATAATCAACTGCGTCGGATTCACTCACCAAAGCGGCACTCCCGGAAGCCGGAACCTGTGGTTGGGGCCTTGTATTTAATGCTCTATCATATCAGTCACATTCGATAAGCACATGTGGGGCCCTATGTTGACCATTTCTGCCATACCCGCGTTCAGTGACAACTATATCTGGTGCCTTTCGGACACCAACAGCGATAAAGCGTTGATTGTGGACCCGGGGCAGGCTCAACCGGTTCTGGACCACCTGGCCGCGAACAACCTGACACTGGACACCATCCTTGTGACCCATCACCACCCGGACCACGTTGGCGGCGTCAAAGAACTGGTTTCCCGTTTTCCGGATTGCCGTGTCACCGGCCCCGCGGATTCCCCTTATAAGGGTAGTACCAACCTGGTTCACCCGGGCGACGAGGTGATCTGGGGAGACATCACTTTCCAGGTGCTGGGCGTACCCGGTCATACCCTGGACCACATAGCCTATTTCACGGATGTAGAGGTTCAGGGCCGGCCGGTTCTGTTCTGCGGCGATACCCTGTTCGTCTGTGGTTGCGGTCGCCTGTTCGAGGGTTCTCCTGAACAGATGCGCCAATCGCTCCAGACCCTGAGGGCCCTGCCGGGTAAAACCGCGGTTTATTGCGCCCACGAATACACCCTAGCCAATCTCCGTTTCGCCAGAAGCTGGCTCCCTGAAGACGAGGGACTTCGGGATTTCGAGCAGCAGTGCCAGGCCGCTCGTAATGAGGGAAGGCCCACCGTCCCCTCGGTACTGGATGACGAGAAACGGCTGAATCCATTTCTCCGCTGGGATGATCCGGCTGTCGTGGATTCGGCCCGAGCCTATTGTGCGAGCCACGGTTTGCCGGCGGATTCCGAAAACGCCATCTTTGCGGCCATACGCCACGGCAAGGATAACTTCTGACGGCCTGCGCTACGCACTTAACAAATCCTCTCATAGCCGTAACGAGAGGTTTCTTGACCCTTTAAAAAGCGGTCCCATAGAATCGTTTCAACTTTGTTACCGTAAATTATTCAATACGCCGGGTTTTCAGTTGCTGAGTCCGGCCTCAACCTGAAACCGGATGTCTTTATGTCGGTCAGTCGATTGTCGTTGATGTTTTTCGCCGGAGCCTTGGCCAGCGGCTGCAGTAGCCTGATCAATCAGGGCGAGGAAAGCCCCCTGAACACTCAGGAAGTTGCCGTTGCCGCTGGCGACGAGGGGCTGAAGAAAGCCGTTGAAACCGGAGAGAACGGCGACGTCACTCGCAACGAGCCGCTTGACGAAGCCATTGCGCCCGAACTCAAGGACGCTGCCAGGGATGCCCGGGATAAGCTCGACAATCCAGTACAGAAAACAACAGAAGCAGAAGCGGTCGAGCAGGACCTGTGGGCCAGGCTTCGCTCCGGATTCGTACTGGATCATGATATCGACAATGAGCGCGTCCGGGACCAGTTAAACTGGTATGCCCGCCATCCCGGTTACATCGACCGGGTGGTGGAGCGTGGTAGCCGCTACCTGCACTACATTGTCAATGAGACTGAAAAGCGCGGCCTGCCGGCCGAGTATGCCCTGCTCCCCATTGTTGAGAGCGCGTTCGATCCCTTCGCCTATTCCCATGGCCGGGCCGCCGGTCTCTGGCAGTTTATTCCATCGACAGGAAAGTACTTCGGTCTTACCCAGAGCTGGTGGCACGATGAGCGTCGGGACGTTATTGCCGCCACCGACGCCGCCCTGACCTACCTTGACCGTCTGGCGAACCGGTTTGACGGCGACCATACCCTGGCCCTGGCCGCCTACAACAGCGGCGGTGGCACGGTTTCCAGCGCCATGCGCCGGAATCGTAACAGCAACAAGCCGACCGACTTCTGGTCATTGCAGCTGCCGCGGGAAACCCGCCATTACGTTCCCAAGCTGATTGCGCTGGCGAAAATATTCGACAATCCCGAGGCCTATGGCATAGAGCTGCCATCGCTGAAAGACGAGCCCTACTTCGAGATTGTTGAAACGGGCTCCCAGCTGGATCTCGCCCAGGCTGCTGAATTGGCCGGTGTCGATGTGGATGAAATCTACCTGCTCAACCCCTCCTACAACCGTTGGGCAACCTCTCCGGACGGCCCTCACCGGCTGCTTGTTCCGGTTCAGAACGCCGAGAAATTCCGCACGGCATTGGCGCAGATTCCTGCAAATCAGCGGGTCTCCTGGCGCAACTACAAGGTCAAATCCGGCGACAGCCTGAATTCAATTTCCCGCAAATTCTCGACGACTCCGTCTGTATTGCAGCAGGTGAACAACCTGGACGGCGATCTGATCCGCATTGGCCAGCGCCTTATGATCCCGTCCGCGTCCAAGGGTAGTGACGCTTACGCCCTGAGCGCCTCCCAACGCCTCGAGCGCAAACAGGAGCGTAAGCGAGACGGAAACAAGGTGCGCTACACCGTTCGCAAAGGCGATACCTTCTGGGACATTGCCCGGGAGCACCGGGTTTCTGTGCGTGAAGTAGCTGCCTGGAATGGTATGGCTCCCGGTGACCCGCTGATCCCGGGCAAGGAACTGGTCATCTGGTCCAAAACCAATCAGCCCACGATGGTGGCAACCAATAGTACTCGCGGCAAAGCCATGGTGCGTAAAGTCGGCTATCGGGTACGCAAAGGCGATTCTCTGGCCCGGATTGCCAGCCGTTTTTCCGTGAATGTGCGGGACATCGCAAGCTGGAACGACCTGAATACGGCCCGTTATCTGCAACCCGGGCAAAGTCTGGTACTCTACGTTGATATCCGAAACAGTCCCTGACGTGCGAGACTTATGACAAGAACACGGAAAGCCTCATCCCTTACGTCGTTTTTTTCAGCCCTGGCTCTGATTGCCACACCGTTCATTTCTCCATTTTCCGCCGCCCAAGAGGCAATGCCAGCACATGGCATGGCCATGCACGGCGACACCAAATACCCCGCCGGTTTCACTCATTTTGACTACGTGAATCCGGACGCCCCCAAAGGCGGTACGCTGAAGATGGCCGTGGTGGCCAACGGTTTCGACTCCTTCAATCCGTTCGATATCCGGGGCGTGGCTGCAGCAGGTATCAGCACCTATCTCTACGATACCCTGCTGGAATCCTCGGATGATGAACCCTTTTCTGCCTACGGCCTGATTGCCGAATCCCTGGAAACCCCTGAAGACCGGAGCTACGTGGTTTTCAATATCCGGGAACAGGCGAAATTCCAGGATGGCGAAGCCATTACCGCAGAAGATGTGAAATTTTCGTTCGAAACCCTGACAACCAAGGGGCACCCCTTCTTCCGAAACTACTACGCCGACGTCAGTTCGGTGACGGTAGAGGACCGTCGCCGGGTACGTTTTGACTTCAGCGATACCAGCAACCGGGAGCTGCCACTGATTCTGGGCCAGATGCCGATCTTGCCGGCGCACTACTGGGCCGATCGTGAGTTTGGCAAGAACGGGCTCAACCCGCCTGTGGGCAGTGGCCCCTACCGGATCGGCGACTTCGAGGCAGGCCGGTCCATAACCTATGAGTGGGTAAAGGACTACTGGGCCAAAGACATCGGGGTCAGGAAGGGCCGGTTCAACTTCGACCAGATCACCTACGATTACTACACCGATGACACCGTGGCCCTTGAAGCCTTCAAAGCGGGCAGTTTCGATTTCCGTCTGGAGTCCTCCGCCAAGAACTGGGCAACGGCCTACACTGGTGAACGGTTTGAAAATGGCACCATTATCAAGGAAGCCATTGAACACCACCGCCCCTCGGGTATGCAGGGTTTCGCCTTCAATACCCGCCGTAAGGTGTTTTCCGACCCACTTGTGCGAGAAGCCCTGGCCTATGGCTTTGATTTCCAGTGGGCCAACAAGAACCTGTTCTTTGACCAGTACACCCGCACGGACAGCTATTTCGAGAATAGCGACCTGGCTTCCTCTGGGCTGCCAGAAGGTCGGGAACTTGAGATACTGGAGCCCTACCGGGATCAGCTCCCCGAAGAGGTCTTCACAGAAGAGTATCAGCCGCCCACAACAGAGGGTCAGCAGGGATTGCGAGAAAATCTCAGGACAGCCATGGAGCTGCTGAAGTCAGCGGGCTATGAGATCCGGGACGGCAAAATGGTACACGGAGAGTCCGGCGAACCACTGGCGTTCGAAATACTGCTGTTCCAGAAGAGTTTCGAGCGGGTGGTGTTACCCTTCAAGAACAACCTCGGCCGGCTTGGCATTGATATCACTGTCCGCCTGGTAGACAGCAACCAGTATATCCAGCGTTTGCGGGAATTCGATTTTGACATGATCACCCAGGTGTTCGGCCAGTCGGATTCACCGGGTAACGAGCAGCGGGAATACTGGCATTCTTCTACCGTGGACGCCAAAGGGTCACGGAACTACATGGGCGTGAGCGATCCGGTGATCGACGAGCTCGTAAGCATGGTGATTCAGGCGCCCGACCGCGAGGAGCTGGTGCACCGGGTTCGTGCGCTGGACCGGGTTCTGCTGCACCACCACTACGTGATTCCCCACTGGCACCTGAGAAGCGATCGCGTCGCCTACTGGAACCATCTGCAACGTCCGGCCGAGACGCCCAAGAACGGCATTGACCTGGACAACTGGTGGGCGAAGCCCTGAGGAAAACGCCGCTAAATGGGCATCTACATACTCAGGCGTCTGGCGCTGATCATTCCCACGCTGATCGGGATCATGCTGCTCAACTTTGTTATCGTGCAGGCCGCTCCGGGCGGACCGGTTGAGCAGTTAATTGCGGAAATGGAAGGCCATGGAGGCAGCGCCCTTGCCCGGGCCTCTGGCGGCGGCACCGGTGGCGAGGTGGCCGATTCTTCCGGCGACACCCGTGGCTCCCGGGGCATACCGGACGAACTCCTGAAGGAAATCGAAGTCATGTATGGCTTCGACAAGCCGGCCCACGAACGCTTCTTCAAGATGCTCGGTGATTACGCCACCTTCAACTTCGGCGATTCCTTTTTTCGCGAGAAAAGCGTCATTGAGCTGATTCTGGACAAGATGCCCGTATCCATCTCACTGGGCCTCTGGTCGACCCTGATTATCTATTTCATATCCATTCCCCTGGGCATCCGCAAAGCGGTCACTGACGGCTCCCGGTTCGATGTCTGGACCAGTTCGGCCATTGTGGTGGGCTATGCGATCCCCGGCTTCCTGTTTGCCATACTCCTCATCGTGCTGTTCGCCGGCGGCAGTTACTTTGACTGGTTCCCGCTTCGCGGCCTTACTTCGTCCAATTTCGACGAGCTTACCTGGTACCAGAAAATCGGGGATTACTTCTGGCACCTGGCGTTGCCAGTGACTGCAAACGTGATTGGCGGTTTTGCCACCCTCACCCTGCTCACCAAGAACTCGTTCCTGGATGAAATCGGAAAACAGTACGTGGTGACTGCCCGCGCAAAAGGGCTGGACCAGAAAGAAGTGCTCTACGGGCATGTGTTCCGCAACGCCATGCTGATCGTGATTGCCAGTTTGCCGGGTGTTCTGGTCGCCCTCTTCTTTACTGGCTCACTGCTTATCGAGGTCATCTTCTCCCTCGACGGGCTCGGATTGCTGGGTTTTGAGGCCGCCCTGAATCGTGACTACCCGGTGATCTTCGGCACCCTGTATATCTTTACCCTGATGGGGCTCATCCTGAAGCTGATCAGCGACATCACCTATGTCCTGGTCGATCCCCGGATCGATTTTGAAAGCCGGGAGGGTGCGTGAGTTTCCGTTCCCTGACTCCAATCCAGCAGAGACGCCTGCGTAACTTCCGGAAAAACCGGCGTGGTTTCTGGTCGTTGTGGATCTTTCTGGCTCTGTTCGGTCTGTCACTGGCGGCCGAGCTGATTGCCAACGATTCTCCGCTGATCGTCTCCTATAAGGGTGACCTGTATTTTCCAGTTATCCAGTCGGTACCAGAAGAGACCTTTGGTGGTTTTCTGCCCACGGAGGCGGATTATCGGGACCCGTTTATCTCAGATGAGATCAGTGCCAATGGCTGGATGGTCTGGCCACCCATCCGGTTCAGCTACAACACCATCAATTACGATCTTGAGGTGCCCTCACCGGCGCCACCCAGTGCCGAGAACTGGCTCGGCACCGACGACCAGGGCCGGGATGTTGCCGCCCGGGTGATTTACGGTTTCCGCATCTCGGTTCTATTTGGTCTTACCCTGACCATTGCAAGCTGCATTGTTGGCGTTGTTGTCGGTGCTATCCAGGGCTTTTACGGCGGAAAGATCGATCTGCTGGGACAGCGGTTTATCGAGATCTGGTCTGGCTTGCCGGTTCTGTATCTGCTGATCATTCTGTCCAGTATTGTGCAGCCAAACTTCTGGTGGCTGCTGGGCATTATGCTGCTGTTCAGCTGGATGGGGCTGGTGGATGTGGTCCGGGCGGAATTCCTCCGGGCCCGCAACTTCGAGTACGTCAAAGCGGCCCGAGCGCTCGGGCTGGACAACCGCAAGATCATGTTCCGGCATATCCTGCCAAACGCCATGGTGGCCACCCTCACCTTTCTGCCGTTCATTCTTACCGGAGCGATTACTGGGCTGACCTCCCTGGATTTCCTTGGCTTCGGTCTGCCCTCTGGTTCGCCCTCGCTGGGTGAACTGATCGCCCAGGGCAAGGCCAATCTGCATGCCCCCTGGCTGGGCATTTCTGCTTTTGTCTCGTTGTCGCTGATGCTCACCTTGCTGGTGTTTGTTGGCGAAGCCGTGCGCGATGCCTTTGATCCCAGGAAGAGCTGATATGAACCAACTGCTTCAGATCTCAGATCTCTCCATCTGTTTCGATCAGGGGCCCGCAGCGGTCGAATCGCTATCGCTGGCTATTCGGGAAGGAGAAACCCTGGCGCTAGTAGGCGAAAGCGGCTCCGGAAAATCCATTTCCGCGCTTTCGATCCTTCGGCTTCTTGATGCACGCCACGCCAGCTACCCCAGCGGGCAAATCCGGTACCGGGGTGAGGACCTGCTGGCTGCTACAGAAAGGCGAATGCGCCAGATTCGTGGCCGGGAGATCGGCATGATCTTCCAGGAACCGATGACATCCCTGAATCCGTTGCACACCGTGGAAAAGCAGATTGGCGAAACCCTGGAGCTGCACAAGGGGATGCGTGGTCCCCAGGCCAGGCAGCGATGCCTGGAACTGCTGAACCTTGTGGGGATACAGAACCCGGAGTCCAAGCTATGTGCTTACCCTCACCAGTTGTCGGGCGGACAGAAGCAGCGTGTGATGATCGCCATGGCCCTGGCCAACGAGCCGGACCTACTGATCGCGGATGAGCCCACCACCGCGCTGGATGTAACAGTCCAGAAGCAGGTTCTGGAACTGCTCCGAGATCTGCAGAAGAAACTGGGAATGGCCATCCTGCTGATCACCCACGATCTGACCATCGTACGACGCTACGCAGACCGGGTGGCGGTTATGGAGCGCGGAAAACTCGTGGAAGAAGCTGATACCAACACCCTTTTCGCCAGCCCACAGCATGCCTACACCCGAAAGCTGCTGGATGCCGAACCTCCGGAAGCGCCCCTGCCCCCCGGAAACCACGCAGAGCCGTTGCTGGCCGTCGAAAACCTGGACGTGCGCTTCCCGATCCGCAAAAGCCTTCTGGGCAAGGTAAAGGAATCCTTTCACGCCGTACAAGGTGCGGATTTCCAGCTCGGTCGAGGAGAAACCCTTGGTATTGTCGGGGAAAGCGGCAGCGGCAAAACCACCATAGGCCACGCCTTGCTGAAGCTTACCGCAAGCACTGGAAGTATCCGCCTTGCCGGCGAAGAACTGGCATTTCTCAACCAGAAGGAATTCCGGCCCTGGCGGCGGCGTGTCCAGATCGTCTTCCAGGACCCGTTCGGTAGCCTGAGCCCGAGAATGTCCATCGCAGAAATCGTCCGTGAGGGGCTGGAAATTCACGATGCGGAAAACGCCGCCGAACACGATAGGAAAGTCATACGTGCGCTGACCGATGTCGGCCTGGATCCCGAGGCGCGTCACCGGTACCCCCATGAATTCTCCGGCGGCCAGCGGCAGCGCATTGCCATTGCGCGGGCACTGGTACTGCAGCCCGACCTGATCATTCTGGATGAACCCACCTCTGCCCTGGACCGCACGGTACAAAAGCAGGTCATTGAACTGTTGAGGGATATCCAGACCCGTTATGGTCTAAGCTATATCTTTATCAGCCATGACCTGGCCGTTGTACGCGCCCTGAGCCACAAACTCCTGGTTCTACAACACGGCCGGATCGTGGAATACGGTAATGCGGATGAGATCTTCCATTCACCTCGCGCGGACTATACCCGTGAGCTGCTGAGTGCCGCGTTCTTTTACCAGAATACAACTACGACTATTTGAGCGTTACCCCGGCCAGAGCACTCAGGGATAATGCACCCAAATCAGGAACACAGGGAGAACGACCCATGGGAATCCTCAGTGGCAAAAAAGCACTGATCGTTGGCGTAGCCAGCAAACTGTCCATTGCTTACGGCATCGCCGAGGCATTTGCCCGCGAAGGCGCTGAACTGGCTTTCACCTACCAGAACGAAAAGCTCCAGCCACGTGTTGAGAAATTCGCCGAACAATGGGGCAGCAAGCTGACCTTCCCCTGCGATGTCGCCAGCGATGAAGAGATCGAAAATGTCTTCAAGGAACTGGGCAAGCACTGGGACAATATCGACATTATCGTTCATGCGGTTGGCTATGCCCCGGGTCACGAGCTGGACGGCAACTACGTTGACGTTACCACCCGTGACGGGTTCCGTATTGCACACGACATCAGCTCATACAGCTTCGTGGCCCTGGCCAAGGGCGCCCGCAGCATGATGCACGAGGGCAGCTCGCTCATTACCCTGAGTTACCTTGGCGCCGAGCGAGTTCTGCAGAATTACAACGTAATGGGCCTGGCCAAGGCATCCCTGGAAGCCAACGTTCGTTACATGGCTGCTAGCCTGGGTCGTGATGGTATTCGCGTGAACGGCATTTCCGCCGGCCCGATCAAGACCCTGGCTGCCTCCGGTATCAAGAGCTTCCGCAAGATGCTGGCTGAAAACGCCAAACGCGCACCGCTGCGCCGCAACGTCACCATCGACGAAGTGGGCAACGCCGCCGCGTTCCTGGGTTCCGATATGGCCTCCGGTATTACCGGCGAGATCATGTACGTGGACGCGGGCTTCAACATAACCGGAATGGCGGAACTGGAAGAGTAAGTTTCCGTTCCCGGATAGGAAGAGCCGGCTTTATGCCGGCTCTTTTCGTTAAACGGGGTGGTGTTTCGTCAACCCTGGTCCATCGCGGACGCCACAGCCTCTACCCATTCAACGTACGCGGTTTCATCGGATTCGATGATCCGCACGCCCACCAGAAACCCCGACTCATTCGGCCTGCACCAGACCACCTCGACCATCAAGGTGAAAGGCTCGTTATGGTTACCGAGTGATACGCTTGCTGGTAACAGGGCGCCCAGGGACAGGGGCTCCCCGGAAGACAAACAAAGGCCGCTCGCAGAAATATCCCGAATACCGCAGACAAGCTCCCTGGCCTCGGGCGTTTCCTCTTCCGGTAAGCCGGATTCAAGTTCGAGAACTGCACGGGCTCTGGCGGTCAGGCGGTAATCGGCACGGTTGTCCTTCTCAAAGGGAGGTTCATTCCGGGTTCCAAAGGTGTAATCGTTATCTGCCATTGTTATTTTTCCTGCCTCGGCAATATCAGTTTCGGCCCACACGGATTCGGCCAACCACCCTGCTGAGGGTGTCATCAAATTCTGCGGAGGTTCCCAGAACCCGGATCCGGCCTTCGACAATACCCTCTACAAGGGCGTCCTCAAGAAATTCACGACGATTGAGGCCCAGCCGATCGACAAACACCAGCTTTCTGGACGCATTGATGCGTACGGCCAGCTTCAGGCGGGCCGGCTCATCCGAAGTTTCATCCGGTTCAACCACGATCCAGCCGCCCAGCTTGATGGCGTCTACCTGCTTTTCAGCCAACAGGGTGTGCTCCTTCCTGATCCGCGCCTCCTCGGCCTTTTCATCGGCGATGCGCTGCTCTTCGGCCGCCTGACGCTGGCGCTCCAGCTCTGCTTCGCGCTTCGCTTCCTCCGCCCTGCGGCGAGCTTCTGCGGCTTCTTTCTCCCGCCGCAGCTCCTCGGCCCTGAGCCTTGCTGCCTCTGCAGCCTGTTCCCGCTGCCGGCGCTGTTTATCGCAAACACCCGCGAGTAGTTCGACGGTCTCCGCCAATACGGTTCCAAATGGCGTCAGTTTCGGCAGGGGGCGGATCTGTTCATTTTCCAGAGCGGCCTGGAAATCAGTCCAGGTCTGCAGGCCCAGTTTTACACCAGCACCGTTAGTCCAAAGGATTTCTGCCGATTCGGTCAGAAAGGCATAGAAATACCGGCGCTGCTCCGCTCCCCCTTCGCCTTCGACAAACCACTGCCCCTCGAACGGTTTAAAGGCTTGCTCAGTCGGTACCTCAAAGCTCAGCCAACTGCTATCCCACTGAAACCCACCTGCTGCGGGTAACGCATCGACCAGCTCTGGCGTTTCTCCTCTGAGTCGCGAGACCATCACGCCTTCGATTCCTGCCAGGGAGTCCGCCGGAAGCGCCTGGTTATACACCCGTTTCCAGACATCAAGAAGTCGGTCGCCGATCTGTTCGCCAACGTGATAGAGGCGATTTCTGTCTTTGTCAGAAAGCGAAGGATCACCGATCCAGACCAGCCACTCGAGAAGCTTGCTGCCATGCCGAAAAGTCTCACCTTCCAGACCGGCGTCCCAGACGGACTGCTTGAGCAGCCCCTGCCAGTAATCGAGGATAAACCGCACGATCGGCATGGGAAGCCTGCGACCCTGAAGAGCCCGGCCAACAAGAGCGCGGGCAGTCTGGTCGGCCTTGCGCTGTTTGGCAGCACCCTGCTCCGTCTCCAGCAGGCGTTGGCGGAGCTTTCCGGCCTGGGCGTCCCTTCGGGCCGACTCTTCCTGCCATTGGTGACAGAAGGCTTCCACGGGGTCCGTGCTGCCGGATTCAAAGCTGGCCGACACCGCAATAACCAGCGAATCAAGCTGGTCCAGAAGCACCCTTGATGAACGCCCGCCAGAGTCGCTCCAGCCCCGCCACTCCTGCAAACTGTCCAGCCAGGAAAGCACGGGCCCGCTGAAGGCTTTCTTGCCCTCGAGATCCATGCGCCAGGCAAGATAAAACCGCAGTCTCGCTACGCGTCGCGCGAGACTTGGGTGCAAACCACTGGTTTTCAGGAAGACATCCATGATCCGGTCGGCAACATAAGCCGCGTTCACCTGACGCGCTGACCACTCGAGATGGACGGACCGGATGAGGTGGGTGACGCGCTCGTCCCGTTGTTCGGACCAGCATGAAATCAGAAGCGGACGCCAGTCGCTGACAGACTCTGGTTCGAGCTTGCCCGCCGGGTACGGGAGGTCAGGAACACGTATGCCGGCCAGGACATCGTCTATCTTGCCTGAAACCGTTGCAACGGAAGGCACATCCTTCGGTCTCTGCCTGTTTTGCGACATCCGTTCCCCATACCTAAGAAGCGTTGAAAAGACCCTGTAAATAACGCAGTATAACCAACTCGCCGGGGTTTACCGCAACCGTGCACCGGCGCTATTCGCGTTAATCTGCAACCCTGTTGGCATATTCCATGGTCCACCAGGGCTGCAACGATCAGAATCGGGGAAGCAGAACAACATGTCGGGCAACAAACTAGAGAATCTGAATGTGGCGAGCCAGGAAGCACTGATCACTCCTGAAGCGCTAAAGAAGGAGATGCCACTCTCCGACAAGGCCGCAGAAACCGTCTCAAAGGGCCGCCAGGCCATCTATGACATCATGGACGGCAAAGACCACCGGCTATTCGTGGTGGTGGGCCCCTGCTCCATTCACGATGTAGAAGCGGCCCGGGATTACGCCTCGCGCCTGAAGAAGCTTGCCGATGAAGTCAGCGATACGCTGCTGATCGTTATGCGTGTCTATTTTGAGAAGCCTCGTACAACCGTTGGCTGGAAAGGTCTGATCAACGACCCGCACCTGAACGACACCTTTGATATTGAGCAGGGCCTCCACATCGGTCGTCGCTTGCTGCTGGATATCAACGAGTTGGGCCTCCCCGCAGCCACAGAAGCACTGGATCCAATTTCCCCACAATACCTGCAGGACACCATTGCCTGGTCGGCCATCGGCGCCCGTACTACTGAATCACAGACCCACCGGGAAATGAGCAGCGGCCTGTCCATGGCAATCGGTTTCAAGAATGGCACTGATGGCAGCCTTGATGTTGCCGTGAACGCCATGAAGTCGGTTTCCCATCCCCACAGTTTCCTGGGTATTGATCAGCAGGGCCAGGTGGCGATTATCCGCACCAAGGGCAACAATTACGGGCACGTTGTTCTTCGCGGCGGCGGTGGCAAACCCAACTACGACTCGGTAAGCGTCGCCCTCTGCGAGCAGGCGTTGGATAAAGCAGGCTTGCGCAAATCGATGATGATTGACTGCAGCCACGCCAACTCAAGCAAGGATCCGGCTATCCAGCCGCTGGTCATGCAGGACGTAACCCACCAGATTCTGGAAGGCAATACCTCCATCCAGAGCCTTATGGTAGAGAGCAACATCAACTGGGGTAACCAGTCCATTCCCGAGAATCTGGCCGATCTCAAATACGGCGTGTCGGTGACCGACGCCTGTATCGACTGGCCAACCACGGAGAGGGCGATCCGGGACATGCGGGACAAACTCAAGGATGTATTGCCCAAGCGCAAGATTGGCTGAGCAAAGCATGGTGAGAAAACGGGGAGCTCAGCTCCCCGTTTTCATAACCCCACCTACCCAGTCGAGCCTTTCTCTCAGCGCCACCACGTGGCCGATAATCACCAGCGTTGGCGGCTGAACGGCTTCAGCCCCTACCCGTTCGACGATATTGCACAGATTCCCTGTCACCACGCGCTGATCCCTCGTTGTACCCTTCGAGACCAACGCCACGGGCATATCCTGCGACATTCCGTGGGCGACCAGCTGCCGGCAAATGATGGGCAGGCCCACCAGCCCCATGTAGAACACCAGGGTCTGGTTGTTCTGGACAAAGTCCTTCCAGGGTAGATCACAGGTATCGTTCTTGAGATGGCCGGTCACGAACCGAACCGACTGGGCGTAATCCCGGTGGGTCAGAGGAATGCCAGCGTAGGCCGCGCAGCCGGAAGCGGCGGTGATACCCGGCACTACCTGGAACCGGACACCGGCGTCGGCAAGGGTTTCAATCTCTTCACCACCCCGACCAAATATAAACGGGTCTCCGCCCTTGAGACGAACCACTTTTCGTCCCTGCCTGGCCAGATCCACCAGCCGCTGATTGATCTGATCCTGGGGCAAGGTGTGGTTGGCCCGCTGCTTGCCAACATGAATCATCTCGGCAGTTTCCGGGATCATGGCCAGGATTTCCGGTGACACGAGACGATCGTAAAGTACTACTTCCGCGGCGGTGATCAGCCGCCAGGCTTTGAGTGTCAGCAGTTCAGGGTCCCCGGGGCCGGCCCCGACAAGAGCCACCTCACCCGCTGAGCTGTTGGGGTTCGAGGTTACCGGATTGACCCTGTACCTTACTGGTGCAGGGGTTGCACCAACGCCCTTCCCTGGTGCGCTATCTGGCTGATCACTCATTGGATTTTTTCAACGCCTCCCATATACGGCCTGAGAACCTCCGGAACCACAATGCTGCCGTCTGCCTGCTGGTAGTTCTCCATGACCGCAATCAGTGCACGGCCAACGGCAAGACCCGATCCGTTCAGGGTGTGGACAGGTTCGGGCTTTCCGGTTTCCGGGTTACGCCAACGGGCATGCATGCGGCGTGCCTGGAAATCGCGGGTATTGGAGCAGGAGGAAATCTCACGGAATTTGTCCTGCCCTGGCAGCCAGACCTCCAGGTCGTAGGTCTTGGCCGCGGAAAAACCCATGTCGCCACCGCAAAGCGCAACCACCCGGTACGGCAACTCCAGCAACTGAAGCACCTTTTCGGCATGACCAGTCAGGGCTTCCAGCGCGGCGTCTGAATCGCCGGGGCGAACCACCTGCACGAGCTCTACCTTGTCAAACTGATGCTGACGGATCATGCCCCGGGTATCCCGGCCGTAAGAGCCTGCTTCGCTGCGGAAACAGGGAGTGTGGCAGACCATCTGCAACGGTAGCTCAGCGGCATCCAGTATGGAGTCCGACACCAGATTGGTGGCAGGCACTTCTGCGGTGGGAATCAGGTACAACGGATGCTCGCCCTCAGTCTTGAACAGGTCTTCCTCAAACTTGGGCAACTGGCCGGTTCCGTACAGACTGTCTGCGTTCACCAGGTACGGTACGTAAGTCTCGAGGTAGCCATGCTCGCGGGTATGCAGATCCAGCATGAACTGGGCCAGCGCCCGATGAAGCCTTGCCACGGGGCCTCGCATGACGGCGAAGCGAGAATGGGCCAACCGGCTCGCGGTCTCGAAATCCAGGCCTTTCAGCCCCTCGCCCAGGGCAACGTGGTCTTTGGGCTCGAAATCGAAGGCCTTTGGGGTGCCCCAGGTGCGAATCTCTACGTTATCGTCTTCACTATCACCCGCCGGTACATCTTCATCCGGAAGATTCGGGATACCGGCCAGAAACGCGTTGAGCTCTTCCTGAAGGGCGCGGAGCTCGTCTTCGGCTTCAGACCTCTGCTTCTTAAGGTCTTCCACCTCGTCCAGCAGCGGCTGGATATCCTCGCCGGCCGCTTTGGCCTTCCCGATCGACTTGGACCGCTTGTTCTGCTCGCTCTGAAGGGTTTCCGTACTTACCTGGAGTGCACGACGGCGTTCCTCAAGCTGCTCGAAGGTGGCGGTATCGAATTCGAAATTCTTGATGGCCAGCCGACGGGCGATCTCTTCTGTCTGGGTGCGGACACGTTTGGGATCGAGCATGATTATCCTGAATCTTCCGGTTAGCGATGATTTGAATGACTGGCCATTATACCTGCACTGGCGCTCGTGGCTACCGCAGCAAAAGGCTCAGTTGTAGCGTTTTCGGGGGCTTTCGGCGTTTCGGGTATCCAGACGCTGGCGCTTTTCAGCCAGTTTTATCTCGAGCCCTCGATTGACAGGCTCGTAGTAGCGGCGCTGATGAATGGCCTCGGGCAGGTAGGACTCGCCGGCGGCGAAGGCCTCGGGCTCATCATGGGCGTACCTGTAGGTATCGCCGTGGCCCATGCTTTTCATCAGTTTGGTCGGGGCATTGCGGAGGTGAACTGGCACCTCATAGTCCGGGTCTTTGCGGATATCCGCCATACACTGATTAAAGGCGTTATAAACCGCATTACTTTTGGGAGCCAGCGCCAGATAGGTCACCGCCTGGGCCAGGGCCAGTTCCCCTTCCGGTGTCCCCAGCCGCTCCTGGGCATCCCAGGCGTCCATGCTAAGCTGCAGGGCACGAGGGTCAGCGTTACCAATGTCTTCGCTGGCAATGCGCACCAGACGCCGTGCAACATAGAGCGGATCACAGCCGCCATCGAGCATCCGGCACAGCCAGTACAGCGAACCGTCCGGATCGGAACCGCGAACGGATTTATGCAGTGCAGAGATCTGGTCGTAAAACACATCTCCACCCTTGTCGAATCGACGCAGGCTTGTCTGCATTACCTGTTCGAGCTGATCAGCCGTAACCCGGTCCTTTCCAGAGCCGTCCGGCTCGGCCAGATCGGCCGCCACCTCCAGGATATTCAGGGCGCGGCGGGCATCGCCGCCGGACGCTGCCGCCATCAGGGTCAGCACGTCCTCATCAACCAGCAGGCGGCCTGCGAAGCCCTCGTCCGCTGCCAGCGCACGCCGTAACAATTGAAGAATGTCCTCTTCCTCAAGGTTCTTGAGCACGTAGACCCGGGTACGGGACAGCAGGGCGCTGTTAAGCTCAAAGGAAGGATTTTCGGTAGTCGCACCCACGAAGATAAAGGTACCGTCTTCAATGTGGGGGAGAAACGCGTCCTGCTGGCTCTTATTGAAGCGATGCACTTCATCGACAAACAGGAGCGTGTCCCGCCCCTGGGACTGCTTCCGATTGCGCGCCCGCTCTACTACAGCCCGAATCTCTTTCACACCGCTCAAAACGGCAGACACCGTCTCGAAGCTAAGATCGCTGACGTTCGCCAAAAGCTGGGCAAAAGTGGTCTTACCGACTCCGGGAGGTCCCCAGAGAATCATGGAATGAAGCTGGCCCTGCTCCACCGCACGTCGAAGAGGTTTTCCGGGGCCGACCAGGTGGGCCTGGCCCACGTAGTCATCCAGTGTTGCAGGCCGCATTTTTGCGGCCAAAGGCCGGAAACCGGCGGATTCCGCGAACAGGCTATCCTGCATCAGGCCCCGTCCCGGATAATATCCACACCCTCCGGGTAGTCGAGGGTGAAGGCACCGGCTTCCACCGGTTCATTGAGCCTGATCCGGTCAAAACTCAGAACACTCAACTGGGCAAGGGAATCCTGCATGCGCATCTCCTGAAGCTCGCCCTTGAAGAAGGTCAACCGGAGTGACGTGAAAAGGGAATCAGGACTCCTTGGTTCCAGGGTGAATTCGCGCGTGTTGTCACCGATCTGGCGCTCTGAGACCTTGTAGGTTTCCTCCAGGTTATCCACTTCACCGCTGAGCAGCAGTGCCGGGGTAGATTGCACCCGGTCATCGAGCTTATGAATCGTAACCTGCTCCAGATCAGGATCGTAGACCTCCACGGTTTCGCCATCGCTCACAATAAACTGCGAGAGGGGCGCGCTGGTTTCCCAGTAGAACAGACCCGGGCGTTTTGCTTTCAACGAACCACGGGTTTCCTGGACCTTGTTGCCATTCTCGTTGACAACAATCTGAATGAAATCCGCCTGATAGGATTCATAGCTCTTCAGTAACGAAGCCAGCTCGTCGGCTCCCTCTTGGCCCTCACTGGCCGTCGCAGGGCTGAAGAAAAACACCGTCGCTGCCATTACTAACAGGTATTTCAGAAAAGACTGTGCCATGGCTCGTTACTCCTAATCTCTGGGTGGCGGCGGCGCCAGAACTTCACGGGCGCCGTTATGGCCTGCGGCGCTTACCACGCCGGATGCTTCCATGGCATCAACCAGGTTTGCCGCCCGGTTGTACCCGATCTTGAATTTTCGCTGCACCGAGGAAATTGAAACGCGGCGCCCTTCAGTCACAAACGCAACCGCCTCGTCGTAGAGCGCATCGCCTTCGCTATCTCCACCGCCTTCTGACAGGTTGGGTACCCCGGGCAGGCTCTCCCCTTCAGCTCCGTTGAGGACATCGTCCACGTAGACCGGTTCGCCACGGGCTTTCCAGGCACTGACAACACGGTGAACCTCATCGTCGTCCACAAAGGCCCCATGCACCCGAACCGGCAGGCCCGACCCCGGTGGCAGGTAGAGCATGTCGCCATGCCCCAGGAGCTGCTCGGCGCCGCCCTGATCCAGTACCGTCCGCGAATCGATCTTGGACGACACCTGGAAAGACATCCGGGTGGGAATGTTGGCCTTGATCAGGCCGGTTATCACATCAACCGACGGCCTCTGGGTAGCGAGGATCAGGTGAATACCTGCCGCCCTTGCCTTCTGTGCAATGCGGGCAATCAGCTCTTCAACCTTTTTGCCAACGATCATCATCATGTCGGCAAACTCGTCGATCACGACCACGATGAATGGCAGGGTGTCCAGCTCGGGACGTTCCTGTTCATCATTGGCGAGATACTCGTCCGGCTTCCAGAAAGGATCCAGAAGCGGTTCACCGGCGGCCACGGCGTCTTTGATCTTGCGGTTGTAACCGGCCAGATTCCGGACACCGAGGCTGGCCATTAACTTGTACCGGCGCTCCATTTCAGCCACACACCAGCGCAGGGCGTTGGCCGCCTCTTTCATGTCGGTGACCACCGGCGCCAGCAAATGTGGAATGCCATCGTAGATGCTCAATTCGAGCATCTTCGGATCCACCATGATGAAGCGGACATCTTCCGGCCCTGCCTTCAGCAGCATGCTGAGCAGCATGGCATTGACGCCAACGGACTTACCGGAACCGGTGGTACCCGCCACGAGGAGGTGCGGCATTTTGGCGAGGTTGGCCACCATCGGGTTACCACCGATGTCATTACCCAGCGCCAGGGTCAGAGGGGAGCTGGATTCCTGGAATACCCGGGCACCAAGCACTTCGCTCAGGCGGACCATTTCTCGTTCTTCATTCGGAATCTCGATACCAACAACAGACTTGCCGGGAATCACCTCGACAACCCGAACACTCAGTACCGCCAGGGAACGTGCCAGATCCTTGGCGAGGTTGGAAATCTTGCTGACCTTCACGCCCGGGGCCGGCTTGATCTCGAACCGGGTGATGACCGGGCCCGGATTGACTTCGACCACTTCCACGGATACCCCGAAATCACCCAGCTTTTCTTCCAACAACCGGGACATGTGCTCCAGCGATTCTTCCGAGTAGCCTTTTTCCTTATGCTCCTCCGGCGGGTCCAGCAGGGAAATCGGCGGGATCGGACTTTCTATGTCTTCCAGCAGCGAAGGCTGCTTGCTGCCCTTGTCTTTCGACTGGGAAGGCTGTTCGTCCTTCTTGAAGGGCGAGATCTTCACCGAACGCCCCGTAGGCTGAGAGGATTCGTCAGGTTTGGCAGGCTTATCTTTAGCCACAGGCGCGTCATCCTGCGAGCTGAAACTTTCAAGCCGAGCCGGCTCTGGATCAACTTCGGCCGAGAAACCATCCAGGCCCGGTTCCTTTCGAGCGGTTTCGGGCTTTGAAGCAGCCTTCGGGGCCTTGGGCTTCTTCGGACCGAAGCCGGGGATCCGTTGCCACCAGCGAGGCTTGTCGGGATCCGGGCTTTTCAATGCGCTATCGACAGCTGGCACACGATCCTTGACCACTGGGGGCTCTGCTCTTGGCTCGACCTTGGCCTCTGGTTTTTCCGATTGTTTCGGTTTTTCCGGCTTCGGCTTGCCCTTGAACAGACTGCTGATCGCCAGCCCTGTCCGAAGGGTCAGACCACCGACTTGATCCATCAGCCAGAACCACGACAAACCGGTTGTAACGGTCAGTGCGAACAGAAAGATGGCGATCAGCAAAAGCGTTGTTGCCGGCAGGTTGAAAAACCGAACCATGGCATCAGCTACAGCCGTACCAAGCACGCCGCCCGAGGAAGCCCCGAGACCAAATACGGAATAGAGCGACAACAGGCTGGTTGCCGAAAGAAGGATCAACAGGAAGCCACCGAACCGCATCATGAACAGCGGCCAGTGCAAGTCCAGGGAATCGTTGCGCCGCCGGATAAGCATCAGCGCGTAGCCGGCGATCATCACCGGAAACAGATAGGCGACGTGGCCGAAGAAATCCATGAAAAGGCTGGCGAGCCAGGCGCCGGTACGTCCGGCATAGTTCTGGACGCTGGTGTCATGACCAATGCTGGCCCAGCCAGGATCTGAGGGACTAAAGGTCACCAGCGCCATGGAAAGATAAATGCAGAGCGCTATCAAAGCAATAACGGCGCCTTCCCGAGCGCCCTGGGCTGCCAGGCGGCGAAAGCGCAGCTGCTTCTCTGTCAGTTCCTGTGGTGCTTTCTTCGCTTTTGCAGATTCGGCCATGAATGCTCAGACGTTATCGGTGCTTGCGTTGCGAAGCGCCTGGAAGCCCCTCTCCAGATCGGTTTTCAGGTCTTCGACAGCTTCGATGCCCACGGAAATCCGGATCAGGTTTTCCGTAATCCCGGCCCGCGCCTTGTCCTCCGGCGATAAGCGCCCGTGAGTGGTCGTAGCCGGGTGCGTAATTGTGGTTTTGACGTCACCCAGGTTTGCTGTGATAGAAATCATTCGGGTGCCATCAATGAAGGCCCAGGCCTCTTCCCTCGCGCCCTTGAGCTGGAATGACAGCACTCCGCCAAACCCGGTTTGCTGCTTTTTTGCCAGCTCATGTTGGGGATGGCTCTGCAGACCGGCGTAGAACACACGTTCAACCGCCGGTTGTTGCTCCAGCCACAGCGCCAACTCTAACGCATTGTCACAGTGGGCGCGCATACGAATTGGTAAGGTTTCCAGACCCTTCTGGAACACCCAGGCGTTAAAGGGACTCATGGTGGGACCAGCAGACCGAAGGAAGCCATAGATCTCTTCCATCATCTTCCCGGACCCGACCACAACACCGCCGACACAGCGGCCCTGGCCATCGAGGTATTTGGTGGCCGAATGGATCACGATATCCGCGCCCTGCTCCAGCGGACGTTGAAGCACAGGCGTACAGAAACAGTTATCCACCACGAAAAGCGCGTCGTTATCCCGGGCCAGCTGCCCGAGGGCCGCCATATCTGCAACTTCGCACAGGGGATTGGATGGCGTTTCAATGAACAGCATCCGGGTTTCGGGGCGCACCGACGCCCGCCACTCTTCCATGTCCGTCAGACTGACAAACGTGGTTTGGACTCCGAAACGGGCCATGTATTTCTGGAACAGCACGTTGGTGGTGCCGAATACACCCCGGGAGCAGATTACATGGTCGCCGCTCTGCAGCAGCGCCATGCAGGTGCTCAGGATCGCGGCCATACCGGAGGCGGTAGCAACTGCCCGCTCTCCACCTTCCATGGCGGCAATCCGGCCTTCGAAAGCCTGGACCGTCGGATTGGTAAATCGGGAATAGATGTTGCCCGGCTCATCACCGCCAAATCGCGCCGCTGCCTGCGCGGCACTGCCATAGACGAAGCTGGACGTAGGGAAAATGGCATCGCTGTGCTCGAGCTGCCCGGTGCGGATCTGCCCTGCCCTCACTGCCAGTGTGTCCACCGACATACCATCAAGGTCCGACTCGGGAATCCAGACAGTCTCTTCACGGCGAAAGGTCATCAACTACTCCTGCCTGCTACGGCTCTTTCAGTCTTCGTCATTGTACAGATCGATAATACCGTTATCGCCAGATGTGGCGCCGGCGCTCTTGAAACGTTTGTCATCGTTACGCAGTTCTTCCAGACGGTTCAGATACGCTGCATCAACATCGCCGGTTACGTAGTTGCCGGTAAACACGGAACATTCCCAGCCTTCGATGTCGTCATTGACATCACTGACACAGGTTACCAGATCCTCCAGATCCTGATAGAGCAGCCAGTCGGCCCCGATCAGTTCACGGATTTCCTCAACGGTGCGATCGTGGGCGATCAGTTCACTGGCCGAAGGCATATCGATCCCGTAGACGTTCGGGTAGCGAACGGGGGGTGCCGCAGAGGCAAAATAGACCTTGCGAGCACCGGCATCGCGGGCCATCTGCACGATTTCCTTGCAGGTGGTGCCACGCACGATGGAATCGTCCACCAACATGACATTCTTGCCACGGAACTCCAGATCGATCGGGTTCAGCTTCTGGCGCACCGATTTCTTACGCATTTTCTGGCCAGGCATGATAAACGTCCGCCCGATATAGCGATTCTTGATGAAGCCTTCCCGGAATTTCACGCCCAGACGGTGGGCCATCTGCATGGCTGAGGTGCGACTGGTATCAGGTATGGGCATCACCACGTCGATGTCGTGGTCCGGCGTCTCGCGAAGCACCTTCTCGGCCAGGGTCTCGCCCATGCGCAGACGGGCTTTGTAAACCGACACCTTGTCGATAATGGAGTCCGGGCGGGCAAAATACACATGTTCGAAAATGCACGGGTACAGGTGGGGCTGCTCGGCGCATTGCTGGGTATATAGCGTGCCGTCGGTTTCAATGTAGACCGCCTCACCCGGCGCAATGTCCCGCACCAGTGTGTAACCTGCCGCATTGAGGGCAACGCTTTCCGAGGCAATCATGTATTCCTTGCGGCCATCTTCGGACGTGCGCTCGCCGTAACAGGCAGGACGTATGCCGTTCGGATCACGGAAGCCCACAATGCCGTAACCGGTGATCATGGCAATCACGGCGTAGGCACCCCGGCAGCGTTTGTGAACGGCTCTCACTGCGGAGAAAATCTCGTCCTTGGTCGGGTCGAGCTTGCCGAGCTTCTGCAGCTCGTGGGCAAACACATTCAGCAGAACTTCCGAATCGGAGTTGGTGTTGATGTGCCGCAGATCGGTCCGGAACAGGTCCTTGCTCAGATCATCCGCGTTAGTCAGGTTGCCGTTGTGGGCCAGGGTAATGCCGTAGGGACTGTTTACGTAAAACGGCTGGGCTTCAGCGGAACTGGAACTGCCCGCTGTCGGATAGCGCACGTGGCCGATGCCCACGTTACCCACCAGCCGGCGCATGTGCCGGGTATGGAATACATCCCGCACTAAGCCATTATCCTTGCGCAGGAAAAACCGATCATCCTGAAATGTCACAATGCCCGCCGCGTCCTGGCCCCGGTGCTGAAGTACAGTCAGCGCATCATAGAGCGACTGATTGACGTTGGAAGTACTGACGATGCCGACAATGCCACACATGGATAAAGGTATCTCCGAGTGTTAAAACTGAATGTTAGCGGGACGCGGACGCAGGTTCCACGCCTTCCTGCTCTGTAACGGGTTCCGGTTCCAGCGCGTTTTCCGGTGCAGGCCCCAGAAAGCGTGCAAATTCATCGCCCAGGGTCCGTCTGGACCAATCTTCCACCACGGCCAGGCGATCAATGATAATTGAGGTTCGCCACCAGGTGTCCTGTGCCAGCGGCGTATACCGCGTAAACGCAATGGCCACAATCACCACCACCACACCGCGCAGAAGTCCAAACCCCATACCGAGTACCCGGTCAGTGGCCGACAGCCCAGTGGCCCTGATCAGATGGCCAATCATGTTATTGATGATGGCGCCAACAATAAGGGTTCCAAAAAAGAGTATGGCAAAGGCAGCGATCAGCCGGACAAGTGGCGTTTCAACCGTACTTTCCAGCAGAGACTGCATCTGGGGGTGGAAGGTTCTGGCCAGGATAAACGCGCCCACCCAGGTCACCAGCGACAGCGCTTCCCGAACAAAGCCCCGTTTCAGACTGATGAGAGTGGAAACTGTAATGAGGGCGATAATGACCCAGTCAATCCAGATCAGCGCTTCCATTGAAAACCCGGTGGAGAAAAGGAAGCGCGAATTCTATCAGGAAACCCCTGCTCGCCAAACCGCCAGACACACATTAACCGGACCCCGAGCGTTATTTTTCGCCGGAGGTGACCAGGCTATTGAGCCCAAAGGCATCGTCCAGAGCCCTCTTGGCAGATTCAGCTTCGGATTTGGATGCGAAGGGACCACTGAATACCCGGGTTAACGTGGTATCGCCCCGAACAACTTCCTGCAGGTGGGAGCCATAGCCTTTTTCTCGCACCTGGTCTCTGAGCCGGCGGGCATTATCGGAATTGCCGAAGCTTCCCAATTGAACCACCCAGGCGCCTTCCAGGGATCGTTCGTACTCAGCGGTTTCCGTGGCAGAGCTCTCCGAGGCTTGATTGTCGGTCTCGGCGGAAGCGCTGGACGGCTCCTGAGACGTGCTGGCTTGGGACTGCGGGCTTTCGGACGATGGTGCATCCCCGGAGGCTGTCTCCTCGCCCGGGGATTCCTCAAGGATCCGATACCCCAGCGAATCGGCGCTTTCTTCCTCGACAGCCGGTATCGTTACACCGCCTTCGCTGGTTTCAAGGCCGTAAGATGGTGGGGGTTCCACCCCGGATTCAGGTGCTTCAACCTCGGGAAATGGCGGTTCCTCTGGAATCTTTATGGTGGTGGAAGTGCGCTCGGAATGAGGCTCATCGAAGAGCATGGGAACAAAGATAACCGCCAGGGAAACAAGGACCAGCGCCCCGATTATTCTCTGTTTCAGTCCATCCACGTCGTAAGGCTCCCAACTGTTATGACTGCGCCCCGAGAGGCACCTATCCGCAGATACTAACTGCCCGAAAGCCGGAACTCAAAGTGCTACCCGCTGCCATGGACAAAGTTTAAGGGGGTTTCGCCTGGCTTCGGCCTGATTCTTCAGCGAAGCAGAATCTCGCGACCCTCTGCGACCGTGAAGAACGAGCCGAAAACGACCACGATATCCTCGGGACTGCAGGCTGACAAAGCTGACTCGAGGGCCTCACCTACGGACTCGAAAGCCGAGGCATCAGCGATACCGGCGTTGGCCAACCGTGCCTGCAAATCATGGGCAGACAGCCCCCTCGGCAACTTGAGACTGGATAGATACCAGGCATCAACCACACCAGCCATTGCTTTTCCGACACCTTCCACGTCTTTGTCTGCCAGGGCACCGTAGACCGCATGGACTCGCCGGCCAGAGGACTTCAGGCTATTCAGTTGTCCGGCCAACCATTCTGCGGCATGGGGATTATGCCCGACATCCAGATAAACATCCGGGGAAGATCCCAGACGCTCAAATCGGCCGGGAACGCTCAGACTTCCGAGCACCTGCTCAATGGCGGAAACCGACAGACCCGGCTCAAGCTGCCGCACAGCAACGACGGCCGCCGCCATGCTTTTGACCGGCAAGGGCCCTGCCGGCAGGCGTACCGGCTGGTTTTCATAGTCCAGAATCACCTCAGGAAACCCGGAACCAGACTGCGGTTCTGAACTTAACTGATAGTCCCGCCCCAACATCGCTAACCGGACCTTCTGGGCCGCCGCCTGCTGAAGCACCGACCGCGGCGGATCGGTATCCGCATAGATCGCCGGAATCCCCGGTCGGAGCACCCCTGCTTTCTCAAAACCGATGACTTCCCGGTTATCGCCAAGAAAAGCAACGTGGTCGATGTCCACCGATGTCAGTATGGCGAAATCTGCATCCAGAACATTGACCGCGTCCAGTCGTCCGCCCAGGCCAACTTCAAGGACCCAGTCGTCCAGGCCTGAGTCAGCAAAAGCCACAAACGCAGCGAGAGTCCCGAATTCAAAATAAGTCAGCGACACATTGCCGCGGGCGGCTTCAACCGCTTCAAAGGCCCGCACCAGTGCGTCGTCGGAGATATCGTCACCATTGAGGCGCACCCGTTCGTTATAGCGCTGGAGGTGAGGCGAGGTATAGGCTCCGACACGACGACCGGCGGCGCGCAAAAGCGCTTCTGTAGCGGCCACAGCACTGCCTTTGCCATTGGTGCCGGCCACCGTGATGATCCGGGCTTGCGGCTTTCGCCGGAAAAGCCGGCGCATAACCACGAGCACCCGATCCAGGCCGAGGTCAATCTCTGTTGGGTGTATCGCTTCGAGGTAGGCAAGCCACTGATCAACAGTGGCGCCAGCCCCCGGTGAAGCCGGGGGCTGGGCAGAAGGGTTACTCGGCGGGGGCATCGGTTTCAGGCTTTTCCGTCACTTCAAACTCGATGGGCTCTTCGGTTCCCGGACGTTCCTGGCCAGTGAACTTGGCCAGCACGTGGGCAATACGTTCACGCATCTGGTGACGATGGAGAATCATGTCGATCGCGCCATGCTCCAACAGGAACTCACTGCGCTGGAACCCTTCCGGCAGCTTTTCACGCACGGTCTGTTCGATGACTCGCGGACCGGCGAAACCAATCAATGCATTCGGCTCGGCAATATTGAGATCACCCAGCATGGCCAGACTGGCGGAAACGCCACCGAACACGGGATCGGTCATTACCGAAATGTAGGGGATCCCCTCCAGTTTCATCCGCTCAAGGACCGCCGCCGTTTTCGACATCTGCATCAGCGACAGGATGGCTTCCTGCATCCGGGCACCACCACTGGCGGAGAAACAGACCAGAGGAATTCTTTCTTCAAGGGCAACATTGGCAGCCTGGACGAATTTTTCACCAACAACCTGGCCCATGGAGCCGCCCAGGAAACCGAATTCAAAGGAGCAAGCAACCAGAGGCACGCCAAGTGTGGTGCCTTTCATGGCCACCAGAGCGTCTTTCTCACCGGTACCTTTCTGGGCCTGGGACAGACGATCCTTATAGCGTTTGCTGTCTTTGAACTTCAGACGATCCCAAGGCTCCAGCTGGGCAGCAATCTCTTCCCGACCATCCGGATCAAGAAAAACGTCCAGACGACGGCGGGCCGTCACCCTCAGGTGGTGATTGCATTTGGGGCAAACATCCAGGTTTTTTTCAAGTTCCGGCTTGTAGAGAAAGGCGCCGCATTTGGGGCATTTCTTCCACAGCCCCTCCGGCACTCCGGTTCTCTGCTTGGATTCCGAGCGAATCTTGCTCGGCATGATCTTGTCCAGCCAGTTACTCATGGTCTCATCCTGTCCTTTGACGCCTGTTTGCCCCGCTCCTCTCTAATCAGGAGGCGAGACTGTCCAGTGCTTCACGCATCGGGTGGAGCAGATCCGTCAATGCCCGCTTGAGCTGGTCGGTATCTGCCTGATTTCTGGCTATTGTATCGACCAGGACACTGCCAACAATTACACCATCGGATACCCGACCCACGGCGGCAGCCGTTTCCGCATCGCGAATGCCGAAGCCGACACCCACGGGAAGCGCGGTCAGCTCGTGAATATGATTCACTTTCTGAGCGACCTCATCCACGTTGATGGTGGCGGAACCTGTCACACCCTTGATAGAAACATAGTACACATAACCGGATGAGTGCTCACTGATTGCACGGATCCGGTCATCGGTCGTGGTCGGTGCGAGCAAGAAGATGGCGTCGAGATTTCGCTGGGTAAACAGCGGGGCAACCTCGTCAGCCTCCTCTGGCGGCAGGTCCACGGTCAGGATCCCATCCACGCCGGCCTCCTTGGCGGCGTCGGCAAATTGCTCGTACCCCATGGCTTCCATCGGATTCAGGTAACCCATCAGAACCACCGGGGTGGCATCATCCGTCTTGCGAAACTCCTTGACCATGGCAATCACCTGTCGCAAGGAGGTGCCATGAACCAATGCCCGCTCGCAGGCCAGCTGTATAACCGGCCCGTCCGCCATCGGGTCGGAGAAAGGAACACCGAGCTCGATAATATCGGCACCTGCTTTCACCAGCGTATGCATCAGATCAACCGTGACATCGGGATGAGGGTCACCGGCGGTAATGTAGGGAATAAGTGCCTTGCGACCCTGTCCTTTCAGGGCCTTGAGGACCCCTTCAATTCGGCTCATGCCTGCTCCTGTTAATTCTTCAGATCTCGATGCCTTCAAGCTTGGCAACAGTGTTGATGTCCTTGTCTCCGCGGCCGGAAACGTTGATCACGACGGTCTGGTCTTTGTCCATGGTCGCAGCCAGTTTGATGGCGTATGCGACAGCGTGAGCCGTTTCCAGAGCAGGCATGATGCCTTCCACACGGGTCAGCTTCCGGAATCCCTCCATGGCTTCATCATCAGTGACTGACACATAGCTTGCCCTGCCAATATCCTTCAACCAGCTGTGCTCTGGCCCCACACCCGGATAGTCGAGACCGGCGCTCACTGAATGCGTGCCCGCAATCTGGCCGTTCTCGTCTTCCATCAGGTAGGTTCTGTTGCCATGGAGCACGCCCGGGCGACCGGCGCACAGGGGCGCTGCGTGCTTGCCGGTATCAATACCAAGGCCGCCCGCTTCAACACCATAGATTTTGACTGACTCGTCAGCGAGGAACGGATAGAACATCCCGATTGCGTTCGAGCCACCACCCACACAGGCCACCAGCGCGTCTGGCAGTTTCCCGGTTTTCTCCAGTGCCTGGCGGCGGGTTTCACGACCGATCACGGACTGGAAATCCCGGACCAGCAGAGGATAAGGATGCGGGCCTGCAACGGTGCCGATGATGTAGAAGGTATCGTCCACATTGGCCACCCAATCACGCATGGCGTCGTTCATGGCATCTTTCAGGGTTTTGGTGCCACTTTCCACGGCATGCACGGTTGCACCCAGAAGTTTCATACGGAACACGTTCAGGGACTGGCGCTGGACATCTTCCGCACCCATAAACACATGACACTCCAGACCCAGACGAGCACAGACCGTGGCAGTGGCAACACCGTGCTGGCCGGCGCCGGTTTCAGCGATGATCCGCTTTTTGCCGAGAAAGCTTGCAAGCAGGGCCTGGCCGATGGTGTTGTTCACCTTGTGAGCGCCCGTGTGACAGAGATCTTCGCGCTTCAGCCAGATCTGGGCGCCACCGGTTTCACGGCTAAGACGTTCGGCGAAATACAGCGGCGTTGGCCGACCAACATAATCGGCGAGCTCTTTGTCGAACCGCGCCTGGAATTCCGGATCCTTCTTCAGGCGGGCATATTCTTTCTCGAGGGTCATCAGGGAATCCATCAGGGTCTCGGAAACAAATCGCCCACCAAAGGCCCCGAAGTGACCCCGCGCGTCCGGCAGTGCGCTCAGCATTTCTTCAGTCAGTTTTACAGACACGGTGAACCTCTTTAATGAAATGAGAAATTTTCTGGATGTCCTTGATACCTTTGCCCTGCTCAACACCGCCACTGACATCCACAGCCCAGGGTTTCACCTGCTCTACAGCGGCAGATACGTTATCAGATGACAACCCACCGGCCAATACGATCGGGAGTGGCCGATGGTCGGGAATCAGGTCCCAGTTGAACGACATTCCTGTTCCGCCATACCGGTCAGGATCCCAGGCGTCTACCAGCAAACCAGAAGCATTCCGGAACTCGTCAAACGCGGCTTCTATCTGGCCGGCCTCACGAACCCGAATAGCCTTGATCCAACGGCGTCCAAAGCCGCCACAAAACCCGGCCTCTTCGTCGCCATGGAACTGCAGCAAGTCTAGCGGCACCTGTTCCAGAACACTCTCGACAAACTGCTGGCTGGGGTTTACGAATAGCCCCACGACCGACACAAACGCCGGAACGCGTTTTGCCAGTTCCACGGCCTGCTCCACAGTCACGGACCGGGGGCTGGGCTCATAGAACACCAGGCCCAGGGCGTCGGCGCCGGATTGAACAGCACCATCAATATCCTCGGGACGGGTGAGGCCGCAAATTTTAACCCTTGTACTCATTGGCTCGGAACCCGCTGCTTGACATGGATGTGCGTTGGTCTGACCGGGCTGTTTTCGGCCTTGGTGAACCATGGCCGCAGAAACCCCGGCCCACATTCTGCTGCTGGTATCCCGCGCTCCTCGGGATAGCCCACATCGACCAGGTACAAACCATGGGGAGGCGCGGTGACACCCGCAGCTGTCCGGTCCCGGGCAACCAGTATCTCATGAATCCACTCCGGTCGCTCTTTTCCAGAACCAACGGCCATGAGGGCACCGGCAATGTTCCGGACCATGTGGTGCAAAAAGGCATTGGCCTGCACGTCTACTACGACAAAGTCCTGTTTCCGGGTTACCGTAATCCGCTCGAGAAACCGGATGGGCGTCCGGGATTGGCAGCCGGCGGCCCGAAAGGAGGAGAAATCATGTTCCCCGGCAAGTACCTGCGCCGCATCATGCATGCGCTCGGCATTGAGGGAACGAAATGTCCAGCTAACCTGCCCTCTTTGAATGCCGGGGCGCACGGGGTGGTTATAAATGATGTATCGGTAACGCCGGTACGTGGCAGAAAACCGGGCATGAAAATCGCCAATGCCATTTCCGGCCCAATGAACTGAAATGTCTTCGGGTAAAGCAGTATTGATTCCCATTACCCAGGAACGGAGATTACGCACCGACGGGGTATCAAAATGGGCTATCTGATAACTGGCATGGACGCCGGCATCGGTTCGCCCCGCGCACACCAGCTCGACCGGATGATCCGCAACCCTCGCTACAGCCTTTGTCAGTTCCGCTTCCACCGAACGGACGCCGGATTTCTGCAGCTGCCAACCATGAAAGCCTCGCCCATCATATTCAAACGCGAGGGCGACACGCCCTGCCCCGATGGCATTATCCGTAGTCAGTTGCTGGGTTTCGAGAAACAAGTGTGAATCCGGAAAGAGTGTTGCTGTAAAAACAAAACGCCGGCTTGTTGCCGGGTGTTTACCCGGCAGCCGGCGCTTGCTGCCTGTCAGATCAGATTATAACGAATCAGGACAGATTTTTAAGGAGGTCCTGCGCCTCCGCTTTCTGATCTTCGTTTCCTTCCAGTGCAACTTCCTCAAGGATATCGCGGGCTCCATCAGCATCACCCATCTCGATGTATGCCCGTGCAAGATCGAGTTTGGTGGCCGCCTCGTCGGTGCCTGCGAGGAAATCAAAGTCATCTTCGTCACCGAGTTCGCTTTCTTCAATATCAGCGGTCTGTGATTTACCTGATCCATCAGAAACTTCATCGGAAGCCACCGGCAGATCCAGGTCTTCTTCCGAAGTTGCCTCGTCACTTGCCGCGGCGTCAGATTCTTCCAGTTCCTCGGTGATGCCCTGCTGTTCGAGTTCCTCGGCACCCTCTACAGATTGCTCTGGATTGGCTTCGTCCGCATCGCCCTCAGCAAGGGCATCTTCAAGACCAAGCTCTTCGTCGAGAGACGCTTCTTCAGTTTCCTCAGGATTGGCCGAATCTGCAGAGTCGGAGAACTCCTCCATCAGGGCCAGATCTTCGTCAGAGACATCAAGCTCAAGATCGTCCAGCGAAGATTCTTCAATCTCGCTGCCGCCGAGCTCGTCTTCTTCGCCGGCGACCTTGTCCAGTTCGGCGTCCAGTTCATCCAGGAAGGATTCGTCCAGTGAATCAATGTCCGCCTCAGCATCCGACTCTGCAAGCTCTTCAGTCGACGCTTCCGGCTCGGTCGTTGATTGCTCCTCAGACAGATCGCTATCGGCGAGATCACCCTCTTCGAGATCCAGGCTCAGGTCTTCTTCGGATTCACCAAGCCCCTGTTCTGCAACAGATGACTCTTCAGTACTCTCGTCGAACTCGGAAGACAGGTCCCAATCACCGGATTCTTCCAGTTCCGAGGCGTCTTCAGCCTCAGCCTTTTCTTCATCAGACTCCAGTTCGAGGCCAGACAGATCGTATTCGATCATGTCGTCGGGGCTCTCTTCCTTACCGCCTTCAGCCTCTTCACCTTCGGAAGCCTCGGCAGTCTCCTGCTCGTCGAATTCATTCAGCTCGAAATCGGAAAGGGCAGTCTCGGATAGATCAGAGTCGAAGTCACCGAATTCATTCTCGACAGGCTCTTCGCGCTCGGAATCGAATTGATCTGCAAGAAGCTCTTCGGATTCCGGCTTATCCTGCGTTTCTTCCGGCTCTTCACCAGTGTCTTCCGAGTCGTAAGAGGTGGCGAAGGAATCCGAACGCAATTGCGATTCGAGATCATCGATGCTGGGCATCGACTCGGCTTCCTCCAACCGGGCCCGCAGTTCGTTGGCACTTGTCAGCGCCTCGTCGTCTTCCAACGCCTCAATCTCACCGAACTGCTTCTCAAAGGAATCGCGGTCCTGAGTGTCTGCATAGACACCCAGAAGCTTCAGGCGCAGATCAGTACGGCTGGGCTCGCGAGAGATTGCAGTCTCCAGGGTTTGCGCCGCCTGATCATGCTGGCCATAGGCTATGTAGGAATCCGCTTCGGCAAGGGCATCGCCTGCGGCCGATTCCTGATCCTCCTCATCCAGGCTCAGGTCGAACGAGTCGGTTCCCTCGTCAGCTTCACTGTTGAGCTGCTCATAAAACGCCTTTTCCCGGTTTGCATTGCGACGGGCAAGCAACAGAAGCAGCAGTAGAAGAAGAATCAGACCGCCACCCAGGGCAATCTGATACATCGGATTACCGGTAATGGCATCAATGACATTACCCGGGAAGCCCTTATCCGCCGCGGGTGCCTGGGGTGCCGGTTTGGGTGCAGGCTCCTGTGCCTGATCTGGCTCCGACGCAGCTGGCGCTGCAGCACCCGTTTCCTCAACAGGTTCATCAGCTTCCGCACTAGCCGGCTCTTCTGCACCTGCCATCGCTGACTCTTCAGGAGCTTCGCCAGCCTCCGCAATTGCCTGCTCATCAGTTGATTCACCCTGCTCGGCCGTGGTGCCGGTTTCATCAGCCATGGCATCAGACTCAGCCATTTCTGCAGGTTCGGCAGAACCTTCGGCCTCTACCGTCTCACCATCCGTCATGTCGGCATCAACGGCTACCGGTGTTTCGCCCTCAAAAACCTCGTCTGCTGCTCCGGTACCTTCCGAAGCCATCGTTTCGTCGGCTGCCGAATCCGCAACCTCACCTTCAAGTGACTCGGCCGGCTCAGTAGGTTCGGCGCCGGTTGCCTGCTGCATTTCAGCAAGCTGAGTGTTCTTCAGCTCAAGCAGCCGCTGAAGGGTCTGAACCTGATCCTGAAGATCCTCTACGCGGCTGTTCAGCTCGTCATTTTCGCGACGGGCGCTTTCAAGCTCTTCCATTGCGACTGCAGTGCCCGCATCAACACCGCCGGGCAGTTCGCTGTCACCGCCCGCAGAGCCACTTTCGCTCGACTCGGTGCCGGTTTCCTCGGAGACCACCAGTTTCAGTTCATCGCCACCGGCAGCAGCCTCTTGCTGAGCTGAAGGTTCTGGTTGCCGCTGAGCGGTTGCGTCCACCGTACGCTGGGGAGCCTGGAATGCTTCATTCTGCTGGGCAACCAGACGGGTCGCCTCAGCACGGGTCCGGCTCTGGATTTGATCGAGAGAGGGCACTCGCAGGACTTCACCGCGCTTCAGGCGGTTAATGTTATTACCAATAAAAGCGTCTGGATTGAGGTCCTGGATTGCCAGCATGACCTGCTGCATGGAAACGCTGTTGTCAGGACGTACCTGGGAAGCGATGGTCCAGAGAGTGTCCGAAGCACCGGTGGGCCCGAAGGTATTGGCCTGATATCCAGTGCTGAGGGAGCGCTCGGCCTGTTCCTGACGACGCACTGACTCGGCACTTCGGGTGGTGCTCGGCTGACTGGTTGCCCGAGTCGTACTGACTGTTGGAGTACTGACCTGCTCCTGCACGCCAGACTCTTCCGCGTAGACAGGCGGATCCACAAGCACCGCGTATTCCCGCATTAACCGGCCGCTTGGCCAGGTCAATTCAAGCAGGAAGTTCAGGTACGGTTCCCTGAGTGGTTCCCGGGAGGAGACATTGACAATGAGACTGCCATCGTTGCCGGTTACCACCTGGAAACGAAGCTTGCTGAGAAACTGGTTGCGATCCAGCCCCACCCGCTCGTATGCCTGTTCCGAAGCAATGTTGACGAACACGTCCGCTGGATTGACGCCACGGCTTTGGGGCAGAACAATTTCTGCATCCAGTGGCTCGTTCAGATAGGACTGAAGTTCAATTTCACCCAGCCCCAGGGCCTGTGCGACGCCGGATCCGAGCCCTCCCGCCAGAGCCAGGGCAACCGCAAGCTTGCGTACCTTCATGCTTTTTCCTTTCCAGTCTCCGTTATTCGTTACTGCTCTCTTTCAAACAGAATCGGACGAGGTTGGATGACTTCCGTCTGGATCATTCTCGTTATTATGAGTTCTTTTTAATTTTCAGTCCGGCAAGTATTGTTGATAAAACCTCTTTTATCAATCAATCAGCCGCAATCCTTGTACCATTTTTTTATCAATCGCGCGGAACTACCTAGCGCTCTTGAAAATAACAGGGGCGGAGGCTGAAATCAGCCTCCGCCCCATTACCGGTTCACTGAAACCGGACACAGTTGGCATTTATTGCCTCTGTGTAACAATTTTTAACGCTCCTGAAGGATCCGGAGCATCCGACGAAGTGGCTCAGCGGCACCCCAAAGCAACTGGTCGCCCACGGTGAACGCAGAAATGTACTCCGGTCCCATGGTCAGTTTACGGATGCGGCCAATCGGCACGCTCAATGTGCCTGTCACCTTCGCCGGGGTCAGTTCCTCGATGGTCGCATCGCGATCATTGGGGATGACCTTCACCCAGTCGTTCGCTTTGGCAAGGATCGATTCGATTTCAGAAACCGGCAGATCCTTCTTGAGCTTGATGGTCAGCGCCTGGCTGTGGGAGCGCATCGCGCCGATCCGCACACAGATACCATCAATGGGAATCGGGTTATCGGAGCGACCAAGAATCTTGTTGGTCTCAACACCCGCTTTCCACTCCTCCTTGCTCATTCCGTTGTCGAGCTGCTTGTCGATAAACGGAATCAGGCTGCCCGCCAGGGGCACCTGGAAGTGCTCGGTCGGGAAGCCATCCGAACGCATGGTTTCGGTTACCTTGCGGTCGATCTCCAGGATCGCAGAGGACGGATCATCCAGCTCGGATTTCACGCTTTGATTGAGCTCACCCATCTGGTTCAGCAGCTCGCGCATATTCTGTGCGCCAGATCCGGAAGCCGCCTGGTAGGTCATGGGTGAGACCCACTCAATCAGATCCTGCTCCAGCAGGCCACCAAGGGCGAGCATCATCAGGCTCACGGTGCAGTTGCCACCGATGTAGTCCTTGACGCCTTTCTCAAGGGCAGCATCAATCACGTTACGGTTGACCGGATCCAGAACAATCACGGAATGGTCGACCATCCGGAGCGTGGAGGCTGCATCTATCCAGTAGCCTTCCCAACCGGCGTCCCGCAGCTTCTGATAAACCGCACCGGTGTAATCGCCACCCTGACAGGTCACGATCACATCCATCGTTTTCAGAATCTCGACGTCAAATGCGTCCTGAAGAGGCGGAACGTCTTCCTTACCTACGTCCGGTGCAGGCTTGCCAGCCTGGGAAGTGGTGAAAAACACCGGTTCGATGTCGGCGAAATCGTTTTCTTCACGCATGCGCTGCATGAGGACCGAGCCCACCATGCCACGCCAACCTACAAGTCCAACTCGCTTCATGTGCGATCTTTAGACCTCGTTTTATGCCCGCCCTCTACCTTTATCGCTGGCAGGGACAGGATGGATGATCCCGCGGCAACTGCGTCCCGTTGCCGTCGGGTCTCAAATACACTGGCCGGGGCCTCGGCTTTACAGCGCTGCCAGAACCGCCTCACCCATTTCCCGGGTTGAGACCTTCTTCGCGCCCTCGGACATGATGTCCGCAGTACGCAGCCCCTGATCCAGAACCTTGCTGACCGCCGCTTCAATAGCTTCAGCGGCCTTTTCCTCATTCAGACTGTACCGCAGCATCATGGCGGCACTGAGGATAGTGGCCAGCGGATTGGCAATACCCTGGCCGGCAATATCCGGCGCAGACCCGTGGCAGGGCTCATACATACCCTGCTTTTCCGAGTTCAGCGACGCCGATGGCAACATGCCAATGGAGCCCGTGAGCATAGCCGCTTCGTCCGAGAGAATATCACCAAACATGTTTCCAGTCACAATCACATCAAACTGCTTCGGTGCGCGGACCAGTTGCATGGCGGCATTGTCCACATACATATGAGACAGCTCGACATCCGGATATTCCCGGCGCAAATCGTTCATGATTTCGCGCCACAGAACAGTTACTTCCAGCACGTTGGCCTTGTCCACAGAGCACAGTTTCTTGCCCCTCTGCTGGGCGGCCTCAAAGGCAACGCGACCAATACGACGAATTTCCGATTCGGTGTAGGCGTAAGTGTTGTAGCCCTGGCGTTCACCGCTCTCAAGCTCACGCACGCCACGAGGCTGACCGAAATAGATTCCACCGGTCAGTTCGCGGACGATCATGATATCCAGACCGGAAACAACCTCGGGCTTCAGGGAAGAGGCTGAGGCCAGCTGCGGATAAAGAATGGCCGGGCGCAGATTGGCGAAGAGCTCAAGGTTGGAGCGCAGGCCCAACAGGCCTTTTTCGGGGCGCTTAGCCATCGGCAGGCTGTCCCACTGGGGGCCGCCAACAGCGCCCAATAGAATCGCATCGGCCCTGGTTGCCTTCTCAAGGGTTTCATCCGGCAGCGGCGTGTCGGCCTCATCAATCGCCGCGCCGCCCACGAGGCCGGACTCGAAGCTCAAACCGAGATTGAACTGATCGTTAATCTTATGAAGTACCTTTTCCGCTTCGGCAACGATTTCCGGGCCGATACCGTCGCCTGGGAGCATCAGGATTGTTCTGGACATTTTGTTTCCTTGTTCGATTCCTCAATGTCGGATTATGCCTCCGGCAAATCCGACCTACGTTTTCGGGTATTCCTGCGAGATGACAGGTAGGTCGGATTAGCGCCAGCGTAATCCGACACTAAGATCAGCTGCCAGCGCCAAATAACCAGGGCGCCGTCTTCCGGCGGCTTTCCTCGTAAGATCGGATCAACTCCGCATCTTCCAGAGTGACCCCAATGTCGTCGAGGCCGTTCAGCAGGCAATGACGACGAAAATCATCCACCTCAAACGTGAAGGTTTCCCCGGCTGGTGTGGTCACGGTTCTCGCTTCCAGATCGACCGCCAGTTGATAGCCTTCACTCTGTTCGACTTCCTTGAACAGTTGGTCGACCACTTCCTCAGGAAGAACAATGGGTAACAGCCCATTCTTAAAGCAGTTATTATAGAAAATATCGGCAAAACTCGGGGCGATGATCACCCGGAAACCGAAATCTTCCAACGCCCACGGCGCGTGCTCCCGGCTGGACCCACAGCCAAAGTTACGCCGCGCCAACAGTACACTGGCGTTCTTGTACCGATCCTGATTCAGGACAAAATCAGGATTGATCGGTCGGGTGGAGCAATCCTGGTCCGGCTTGCCCTCATCCATATATCGCAGCTCATCAAACAGGTTCGGACCAAAGCCGGTGCGCTTGATGGACTTCAGAAACTGCTTCGGAATAATCATGTCCGTATCCACATTGGAACGGTCCATGGGGGCGACAACGCCCTGATGTTGCTTGAATGCGCGCATGGTTCTCTCCTGTGGATCAGTTCATCAGCTCACGGACATCAACGAAATGCCCGGTTACCGCGGCAGCGGCAGCCATCGCCGGGCTTACCAGGTGGGTTCGCCCACCGAAGCCCTGCCGACCCTCGAAGTTCCGGTTGGAGGTAGAGGCACAATGTTCACCCTGCCCCAGCTTGTCGGCATTCATGGCCAGACACATGGAGCAGCCCGGATCACGCCATTCCAGACCGGCCTCGATAAAGATCTTGTCCAACCCTTCCTGCTCCGCCTGGGCTTTTACCAGCCCGGACCCCGGCACCACCATGGCCTGTTTCAGGATCGGAGAGACCTTGCGGCCTTTGACCACGGCGGCTGCCTCGCGCAGGTCTTCAATCCGGCTGTTGGTACAGGAGCCGATAAACACCCGGTCCAACTTGATGTCAGTAATTGCCATATTGGGCTGCAAACCCATGTACTTGAGAGCGCGAACAATGCCTTCCCGCTTGATCGGATCGGATTCCTGTTCCGGATCAGGCACCTTGCCATCAATTCCTGCCACCATTTCCGGTGACGTACCCCAGCTCACCTGCGGCTGGATTTCCGAGCCTTCCAGCTCGACAACCTTGTCGAAGACCGCATCGCTGTCGCTGTGCAGGGTGCGCCAGTACTCAACCGCAGCGTCCCATTGCTCACCCTCGGGCCCGAATGGACGATTGCGGACATACTCAATGGTGGTGTCATCAACCGCGACCATACCAACCCGTGCACCGGCCTCGATGGACATGTTGCAGATGGTCATCCGCCCTTCCATGCTCAGCCCCTGAATGGCCTCGCCGCCGAATTCGATTGCGTAACCAGTGCCGCCGGCAGTCCCGATCTTACCGATGATCGCCAGCACGACATCCTTACCGGTAACGCCAGGCCCCAGCTTGCCGTTTACCTTCACCAGCATGTTCTTCATCTTCTTCTGGACGAGACACTGGGTGGCCAGCACATGCTCAACCTCACTGGTACCAATACCATGAGCCAGGCAACCAAAGGCGCCGTGGGTAGAGGTGTGGGAATCGCCACAAACGATGCTCATCCCTGGCAGGGTTGCACCCTGTTCGGGCCCGATCACGTGCACAATGCCCTGGCGCTGGTCCTTGATCTTGAACTCAAGAATTCCGAACTCGTCGCAGTTCTTGTCCAGCGTTTCCACCTGAATTCGGGAAACCGGGTCTACAATGCCCTCGACACCGCGGTCGCGATCCGTGGTGGGCACGTTATGGTCCGGCGTCGCAATGTTGGCATCGATCCGCCATGGCTTCCGTCCAGCCAGCCGCAGGCCTTCAAATGCCTGAGGTGATGTCACTTCGTGCAGCAACTGGCGATCGATGTAAATCAACGCCGAGCCGTCATCGCGCTGTTTGACGAGATGATCGTCCCACAATTTGTCGTATAAGGTCTTGCCCGCCATGGTTCTCTCTCACTCTCTGGGGGTTTCTGGTTCTAAAGTTTGATGCTGATATCTTACCGCCTGAAGCCGGATAACCTCAATTCATGTTTTTTATCTTTGGCATCCTTTTTGGTTATACTTCGGTGAAGGTCCCGGGTTGGGACAGCACTTTCAAAACACGCCTACAAGCACATCCATGTGGGCTCGAATCGGGCCATCCCTGGCCCTCCACGGTTTTGAAAGTGCTGTCCCAACCCGCTCCCCAGACAATTGAGCAGCCCGCAATAATGCCGGGGGCGCCTGGTGGGGCGAACCTCCCAAAACCGTGGAGCGCCAGGGATGGCGCGACCGAGCCCTACAGGGATGCATTTACGGGCGTGTTTTGGGAGGTTTGCCACTCCAGGCAACCTGCTCCCAAGCTCCAGGCCAGAGGACCCTTCCGTGGACTCAAACGCATTAAAAGCTTTTCTGACAATCGTCGACCAGGGCTCCTTCTCAGAAGCCGCAGAAACCCTGCACCTGACACAGCCGGCCATCTCCAAACGCCTGGCGGCACTGGAAAACCAGCTTGGCACCAGCCTAATCGACCGGAGCCACCGACAGATTCGGCTGACCGATGCTGGTAGCCGGCTGCTGCCGCATGCGCGTCGAATACTGGATGAAATCCACAATGCCCGGGTTGCGTTGTCGCCGGACTCCGGGCAAGTGGAGGGTGAGCTTCAGATTATCGCGAGCCACCATATCGGCCTGCACCATTTGCCGAACTGGCTCCGACGGTTCAAGCGGGAATACCCTCAGGTGTCCATCAACCTGCAATTCATGGAATCCGACGCCGCCTATGAACAGATGCGAAAACGCAACGCCGAGCTCGCGTTTGTGACACTCAGCGACAGCATGGAACCCAGTTTTCATGTTTTCGCCCAATGGCCAGACCAGATGGTATTCGTGGCCGGTGCTGAGCATCCTCTGGCGTCACTAAAGCGCCCGGGACTGTCAGGTCTCGCAGGCCACCCTGCACTTTTACCGGACACCAGCACCGCAACATACCGGGTGGTCAGCCGGCTGTTTCTGGAAGCGAATCTACACCTGAATCCGCAGATGCCAACCAACTACCTGGAAACCATCAAAATGATGACCAGCGTTGGCCTGGGCTGGAGTGTTCTTCCCCTGCGCATGGTTGATGACAGCCTGAGGGTGCTTGAGGTGGGCAAGCGAGTTTCGAGGGTGCTTGGTGGAATTGGTCTCTCCGGGCGGCAGCTCAGCAACGCTGCCCGGGCACTGCTGGAAATAGTTCAGGAAGAAGAGAATGCCTGAACTTCAACCCTCACCAGGCCCGGGTGGCGGCCGCAGGCCTCGCCAAGTGATCACGATTGCAATTGCCATGGCGGCAGCACCACCCCAAAAGGCCGCCGAGGTGCTGAAGCCATCCACCAGAAACCCCGACAGCCAGGCACCCAGTGCGCCGCCAGCTCCAAACGTCAGGCCGCTGTAAAGGGCCTGCCCCTGGCCGTGATGATGCTTGCCGAAAAAGCCCTGGATGTACTGAACCGAAATCGCATGCAATGCGCCATAAGACGCCGCATGCAGCAGCTGTGCGAACAGCAGCACGACAACAACATCGGTGACCTCGGCAATCAAGATCCAGCGGATCATGGTTAATGTCAGAGCGCCAACCGCAATCTGGCGCACCGTAAAAATGCGAGTTAACCGATGCATCACCAGAAACAGCGCAATCTCTGCAAAAACACCCAGAGACCACAACAGACCGATCGACAGTTTGCTGTATCCGTGCTGTTCCAGATGAATGCTGAAGAAGGTGTAATAAGCACCATGGGATACCTGCAGGAGGAAGTTCATCATAAAGAAGGTCACCACCGCCGGGTGCGTGACGATGGCTTTCAGACTCCCCTTCGGTGCCGGCGGCTTTCGTTCGCCCCGCTCGGCAGGCACCAGGAAGGCTGACACCGCAATGCCCGCAAATACCGGCAGCAAAAGCCATGGCAGGTTCTGAATCGGCACCATTTCCAACAATCCGCCAACCAGAGCTACCGCTCCGATAAACCCCACCGAGCCCCAAAGCCGAACCCGCCCGTATTTTTCCTTCTGCTCGCCCAGGGTTCGCAGGGTGATCACCTCATATAGCGGCAGAATGGCATTCCAGGAAAACGTGAACGCCAGCATCACCAGCAGCAACCCATAGAACCCCGGTTCCATGAACACACCGGCGAAGAACAACGAACCGGTAATGGCGCCGAACCGGACCAGACGAACCCGTTGTCCGGTTTTATCGCCTAACCAGCCCCAGACACTGGGTGCAATAATTTTGGTTAGCTGGATCGTCGCCATCAGGGTGGCGATCTGGAGATAGGAAAATCCCTGGCCTTCGAGGTAAAGGGACCAGTATGGCAGGAGCCCACCAAGGAGAGCGAAGAACCAGAAATAGAGGTTGGAAAGGCGCCAGTAGATAACGAAACCTCTTATCGGTACCAAAGAATCAGATTCGCAACGGCAGTGCCTTGGTGTGCTGTCGGATTACGCCTTTGGCTAATCCGACCTACATGGACGGTGACCGAACCTTCAGAGCCGAACATGAGAGCATCACTAGAGTCAGGCTGGTGTGGCGGGCTCTATTGCCCAAAAATGTGGAGCGCCAGGGATGGCGCGACCAAGCCCTACAGGGACGTATTTACGGGCGTTTTTTGGGCAATAGAGCCCGCCACAGCAGTTTCACCAAACCTTAAAAAGCAAACTTAGAGCTGCCCAATCACCGGCGTAGAAACAGACACGTCGGCGTTCTGCCCACGGTGTCGCAGATAATGGTCCATCAACACAATGGCCATCATAGCCTCGGCGATGGGCGTTGCCCGAATACCAACACAGGGATCATGCCGCCCGGTGGTGATCACTTCACAGGGATCGCCGTTCACATCAATACCCCGCCCCGGCAACCGCAGACTCGATGTGGGCTTAAGCGCAATACTGGCCACAATGGGCTGGCCCGATGAAATGCCGCCCAGCACACCACCCGCATTGTTCGAGAGGAAGCCCTCGGGTGTCATCTCATCCCGGTGCTCGGTGCCCTTTTGCTCGATACAATCAAATCCAGCGCCAATCTCCACGCCCTTCACGGCATTGATACTCATGAGTGCATGGGCCAGATCTGCATCCAGACGATCAAAGATCGGCTCGCCAAGCCCTGGCGGCACGCCCTCGGCAACCACGTTAATCCGGGCACCAATGGAATCCCCCTCCTTACGGAGTGCATCCATGTAGGCTTCCATCTCGGCAACCTTGTCCGCATCCGGGCAGAAAAACGGGTTCTGATGAACCTGCTCCCAATCCAGTTTTTCGGCCTTGATAGGGCCCAATTGAGACAGGTAGCCACGAATCCGAATCCCGAGACGTTGCTCCAGGAATTTCCTGGCGACCGCGCCGGCAGCCACACGCATGGCAGTCTCCCGGGCAGACGAACGACCACCACCGCGGTAATCCCGAACTCCGTACTTGTGCATGTAGGTATAGTCGGCGTGAGCCGGTCGGAACTGTTCGGATATCTTGGAATAATCCTTGGAACGCTGGTCGGTATTCTCGATCACCAGACCGATCGGAGTGCCTGTGGTCTTACCTTCAAAAACACCGGACAGGATTCTTACCTCATCGGCTTCCCGACGCTGGGTGGTATGCCTGGAGGTGCCAGGCTTGCGGCGATCAAGATCCCGCTGCATATCTGCCTCAGAGAGCTCGAGCCCGGGAGGACAGCCATCAATAATGCACCCCAATGCAGGCCCGTGGCTTTCTCCGAATGAGGTGACCGTAAACAGTTTTCCGAAAGAATTTCCCGACATAATTCAGTATCTTGCTCAGCTTTATTGAGAATTCAGATTAACTGGATGCCTGCCACTGACGCAGGTCCGGTTCGGTAATCAGAAAGACGCCATCACCGCCATTCTCGAACTCCAACCAGGTCAGCGGAAGATCAGGATAGGCCTCATCCATTGCCACCCAGCTGTTACCAACCTCAACAACCAGAAGTCCACCAGGGGTAAGATGGTCAGCCGCATCGGCAATAATACGGTGGGCGATATCCAGCCCATCTTTGCCTGCGGCAAGGCCGAGTTCCGGCTCATGGCGGTATTCATCCGGCATGCCGGACAGATCTTCCGCATCAACATAAGGCGGATTGCTTACGATGATATCGTAACGGCCCTTTATATTCTCAAAGACATCCGACTGTACGGTACGAACCCGTCCCCGGACTTCGTGCATTTCAATATTCGATTCCGCCACCTCCAGCGCATCGGCGGAGATGTCCGAGAGGTCCACTTCCGCTTCGATGAAAACGGATGCAGCACCAATGCCAATACAGCCGCTTCCCGTACAGAGATCGAGGATCCGTTCAACCGGCTTATCCGCCAGCCAGGGCTGAAAACCGTTTTCAATCAGCTCACCAATGGGAGAGCGCGGCACCAGTACCCTTTGGTCCACATGGAACGGCATGCCCATGAACCAGGCCTCTCCCAACAGGTAGGCCAATGGCACTCGTTCGTTTACCCGGCGGTCAATCCTCTCCAGAATCACCTCTCGCTCTTCGCGGGTCAGGCGGGCATCCAGGAACAGGGTGTTGTTTTCCAGAGGGAGATGCAGGCTACGCATGACCAGCTGAACCGCCTCATCCCAGACGTTGTCCGTTCCGTGGCCGAAAAACAGAGGCGAAGCGGCAAACTTTGAGGAGGCGTAGCGAAGGTAATCCCGAACGCTGTGAAGGTCGTCAATGGGGATGGTCACAAACATAAATCCTGTGCGAGAGCGTGTCAGCGCAGGATTATACGCTGTTTATCCGCCCAACTGCAGCCCACGCGCAACGGCTGTCGCCAATTGCCTCAGATCGCCAAAGGGCCAGAGCTGTTACGGCTTTCCTCGTACCGATCCAGGGCAGCTGCCATTCGCTCCCTGCCCAGTTGAATCAATTCCGGCGCTTTGTGGTAATCATAGCTCCGACAGGCATTCTTGGGGATATTGACCAGCAAATCGGGTGGGTATCCGGCAATTTTGTACTGCACCAACGCACTCTGCATCGTCTCGATGGTGAGGTTCATCACATCAAATTTCCCAATGCCAAGCTTGTCCCAATCGATGGTTTCGTGCTCTTCCTGACTCTTCTTGTCAGTTGGTTTCTTGTCGTGCTGCTTCTGATGTTCTTTCTTATGCACCGCTCGGCTGATTTTCTCTTCAGGGCTGTCGCCGTTGTCCGGCTTTCGGGCCGTCAGGGATTTTAGGGTGTCCCAGTCGAACCAACGCGATGCTTTCTCGCGGATCGTATCCACCCACTCGTCCATGTCCGTGTGATCATCCCCCGCGGGCGCGAATGCGGCGTCCGGAATTCGCCGTCTACGGTCATCCTCGCCGCTGAGGTTAACCGCCACGATCATATCGGCGTGGGACGATATGGTTGGGATGATCGGCAGCGGATTGAGCAAGGCCCCGTCAACAAGAACCCGGCCGTTGAGAACCAGCGGCGTGACAACGCTTGGAATAGCTACTGAGGCGCGAATGGCCTGATCCAACGGGCCTTCCTGGAACCAGATTTCCTTGTGGGCAAGCAGATCGGTGGCAACAGCGGTAAAAGCGATAGGCAAGTTCTCGATCCGGGTGTCGCCCAGCATTTCCCTGACCACCGAAAAGATCTTCTCTCCGCGAATAGCACCAACAGAATTGAAAGTAACGTCCAGCAGTTTCAGGACATCAAACTGGCCCAATCCCGTGACCCAGTCCTTGTAATCCTGCATCTTGCCGGCCCCGAACATGCCGCCTATCAATGCGCCCATGGAGCAGCCAGAGATGGCAACAATGTCGTAGCCACGCTCTACCAGAATTTCTATGGCACCGATATGGGCATACCCACGGGCGCCGCCACTTCCCAGCGTCAGAGCGACGGTTTTGCGAGGCTTGTTTCTGTCATCCCCTTTTTCAGGATTGGCCGGTGCATGTGTGGAAGAAACATCCGAACTTTTGAGAACCTTGGAAACATTATCCTGAGGATCATGCTCTGGGGGCTTGTCCTTCTGCTCTTTATCGTCGTCCTTTGATGGGCCCATGACCATTACCTCGTAATCACTATCACTTCCACCCGATCGCCCTGCCTGTCCGGATCACTGAAGACACCTGCCGGGCCAACCACGATGATCTCCTGCTGGTTACGTGAGACACCTGTCTTCGACAGCACCTCCGAAAGCGACTCGGTGGCCAGACGGGCACGCTCCATCGACTCAGCGAACGATTCATCGGTTTCCAGTACAGAATAGCCCACCAGGACAACCGCTGTACCCTCTTCACGGGCCAGGTCGGTCACCCGTCTGCGGTCCGTTGCCTGCCAGTCAAACCGATAGGTCATACCACCTTGCCAGGGCACAATGATCGGCCCCTCAACTCGACTGGTCCCAATGCCAAATCCCGGAATCGTAGCTCCGGATTCCACCTTCAGGTGTTCCACCCAGACATACTCCCGCAAGTTGCCCCGGGTAACCGTATAAACCAGGGTCAGCCAGCGAGAGCCATCCTCCGCAACGGTGCCGGCAACCAGATAATCCTGCGTTGCATCACGCCCATAGAGAACGGCCTGGTTGAAGATCTGGTTTGCCCAGACGTTGCTTCGTCCACACCGGATGCTGGAACACTCGAAAAGAATCTGGGCATTCCTCTGCCGCAACAGACCCAGATAATGGTCCCGCGCCTCTTCCCGACTGGAGTCCCGGGCAATCCGATACAGGCGCCCTTCGCCAGTGACAGGTAGCCGAGCCAGGGATTCGGAGCGGATTTCGTTATTGATCTCTCTTACAGGGCTGAACAAGACCAGATGCCCCGAGGATTGAATCCGGACGGTGCCCTCAAGCGTCGATTGCGGATACGGCTCGGGCATATCTTCTGGCGCAGCCTGTGAGACAGTCGAAAACGCCAAGAAACCGAGAGTTAGAACAAGAAAACGTTTGAACAGTAATTTCAGCAAGCGATTACTCATTTTCCAGGAATTGTCTGATGGCTGTTACAACCGGACCGGTCTCGCCATCAAGATGGCAGTGGTGACCCCCGGGTACTTTCACAATCTGGAGGTGCGCAATGGCTTCCGCACGTTTGTCCAGGTCCTTTCTGTACGACAAAAGACCCTGATCGGCTCTGACAAAAAGCACCCGGGTGTCTATCGCTGCCAGCGAGGCCAACACCTGATCTTCGGTCATCATCAGCGGCGAGGGGTGTCGCAGCCGGGGATCGGTCTGCCAGACGTAACCATCTCCCTCAGGGTTCATATTACGTGGAATCAGGGTCAGCGCAGCTTCGGGGCTGAGCGGACTCAATCCGCCCTCGCGGGCTTTGGCTGCGGTGGCGATATCCGGGTATACAACCTGCTTTCCCGAGCCTGCAATGCGTTTTTTGATGGCCTTGCGCAGCTGGGGAATGGTCTCTTTGACCGGCCGACTGAGGGCACCCAGGCTATCGATCATCACCAGATTCTGAACCCGTTCCGGGAACGCTGCCGCATACAGGGCGCCAACAATTCCGCCAAGCGAGTGACCAACTATGTTGATCCTGCCATCCGGAGTTTCCTGGAAATAGCGCTCAACCAGTTCAGCCAGATCGGCAACATAATCCATCAAGAGATAACTCTGGCCTTCCGGGCGGTGTCCGGAATGGCCATGCCCGGAGAAATCCAGGGCGTAAACCGGCCCAAGGGATGTCAGTTCCGGTGCCAGCTTTACGAAGGTAAGACTGTTGTCGAGCCAGCCATGCAGCATGAGGATTGGAGTATTGTCATGACTCTCTGGCTCGGAGGGCCAACTGAGACCGGCCAGGGTGATGTGCCGGAGTTTCCAGGCAGACTCCCGGAATGCCGGAGTAGTTCCCTGAGTGTCGATAGGCTCTGGCTGGCTGCCGGAAGCCTCCGTGGGAATCACTATATCGTTCATCCGACTCCCGCCTTCACATTGTGTGGGTTGGGCGATCGGAACTCAGCGAGCCTGCCAGATAGGATTCAATCTTGGTCCGGGCCGTTTCATCGTCGCCATTGAACTGGACACCGATGCCCGCCGCGCGGTTACCCTGAGCCCCCTTGGGCGTTATCCATATGACCTTGCCGGCAACGGGGATCTTTTCAGGCTCGTCCATCAGGTTAAGAAGCAGAAACACCTCGTCGCCCAGTTGATACTGCTTCTGGGTCGGGATAAACAGACCACCCTGGCGGATATAAGGCATGTATGCGGCATAGAGCACTGCCTTGTCCTTGATTGTCAGGGTAAGTATGCCACTGCGCGCGCCAAATCCTGGCCCCATAACTGACACCTTTCTCTAAGATCGTATTGAACGTTTTCGGGATCTGAAAATCCCTTTCATTCCGGAATCATAGCAGCTGTTGCCCCCAAAGGCGCAATCTTGCAGGCAATGATCACCTATGCCGCAGGGCGTTTGACTGGCATCAGCTTTTGCCAGGCGATCAGAAGCCGACTTGCTTCCAGCTCCGGGCTGGCGTTGTACACACCTGCTGCCCTGGAATCCTTTACCATATCGAGCAATTCATGGGCCCGCCAGGCAGGTGTGGTTCTGGCAAGGAAGCCGAGCATATCAGCGGCTTCGGTATCCTGGGCACTTCCGCCGGCTATCAGGCGGGCCAGGTCGGCGGCCCAGGTCTCAAACAACCACAGGGTATCCTCCAGCCCCATCGACTTGAATGCCTTGGCGGCCTCGCCCACCGGAATTCTGGATTTCATGAACTCCTTGAAGCGCTCCAGAGCCGTATCGCGAAGGCCAATAAAATCACCGGTAGCATAGTCGAGGGCCAGCCTCGGCGCGTTCCCGGCGAGCATCAGGGCTTTTGCCAGCACCTCAGCAGAGGGCTGGTCGTCTTCTGGCAGATCCCGCACGCGGCTGGCGAGCCATTGATTAGCTTCCTTGTTGCCCGGCACAGGAACAGTCAACGTCTGGCAACGGGAACGTATGGTAGGCAGGACAGGACGCCCGCTCTCCTGCAACAGGATCAGAGTGACATCGGGCAGCGGTTCTTCAAGGGTCTTGAGCAACGCATTCGCCGCGTTGATATTCAATTGGTCCGCCCGATCGATGATCGCCACCTTGTGATGGGCCACCTGCGGAGAGGCCACTGCAAAAGACGAAAGCGCCCTCACCTGATCAACCTTCACCATTCGGGATTTTTCCGGCGCATAAACCCGGATATCAGGGTGGCTGGCAGCCGCCAGGAGTTCACATTGCTTACAGTGCCCACAGGCAACCGGCTTACCCGCATCACTATTCACAGGCTTTTCACACAACAACAGTCCGCCAACGGCCTCGGCCCAGGCCCGCTTACCGATTCCCCGCTCTCCCACGAGGATCAGGGCGTGCGGGAGTCGATCTTCCGCTACACGGCTTTGCACGGTTTGCCAGGCGCGGGTTAGCCACGGCATATCTTGGGCAATGTCAGTCACTGGATTTTCCTGTCCGAGTCCTGGATCTGCGCAGCTGGCGCTTCCGCAGTTGACGCTTCATAGTGGCGAGCAGACGGCGCATTCGCTTTACCTGTTCACCGCCGTTTTCGTCTTTACCAGCGCCATAGTAATGGCTGTTGACCATACGGGCAAAAAGCCTGGCCGAATCTGCCGCGGCCGGTTCTGCTTTCGCCAGTCGTGACGCCAGCACCGATGGCGTTTCACCATGGCGAACGGGCACCCCGGCGCTGGCGCACAGCCGATGCCAGGTATCGACCACTCTCCGAAACGCGTCACGCCGTTCTCCCCGGCGCATCTGGAGCGCCGAAATCAACCCGGCAATCAACAAGCCGGCGCCAACGATACCTGCTGTCATGTACCCCAGCTCCCGCATGCCGAACCCGCCGGGTAACCGAGACATAAAATCCATCTGAGTCTGGCCCTGGTAACCGACAACCCAGCGCTGCCACTGGTAGTTGATGCGATCCAGCTGCAGGCTTGCCCATTGCACCAGGGCTACATCGGCGTACCGCTGGGGCGAGGCCCAGTTGTCTTCCAGGAAAGAACCCTCTTCGGCAACGGCATCCCGAAGACCAGACTCAATCCGGTCCGGCGCAATGGCCGCTGTAGGATCGACCCTCACCCAACCTCGCCCATCAATATAAGCTTCAACCCAGGCGTGGGCGTCGTACTGGCGCACGATCAGGTAATCGCCGCCGGCCCCGCTTTCTCCACCCTGGTAACCGACCACAACTCGCGAGGGAATCCCCGCAGCCCGAAGTACGAACGTGGTGGCGCCTGCGTAGTGGGCGCAAAAGCCCCGTTTTTCGTCGAACAACAGGGAATCAATGCCGTCATCTGGCATGGCAGGTGGTCTAAGCGTGTAGAAATATTCCTGTTCACGGAATCGTTGCAGGAGAGTCCTGACGACCTGTTCATCACCCATCGTACGGCGAAGCTCACCGGCCAATTCCCGGGCCCTGGGGTTGCCTTCTGCCGGCAACTGAAGGTACTGCCGCAATTGGGTAGGGCTTTGCTGCTCAGGGGATGAACCCTCTTCCTCCAACGCCAACCGGTAACGAACCGGGCTGTCAGCTGGCCGCCGAAACCGGAAAAGGTCAGCCATGCCCTCGAAGACGTTATCCGAGACTGCACGTGAGTTTTCAAGTGCAAAGGCCCAACGTTGATCGGTTGGCTCCAGAAGGACGTCATACTGATTCGGTTCCAGGTCTCCTATCCCGCCATCAACCGCTACGCGGCCGAGAGGACCAAAACCCTCTCGCTGCCCCTGGCGCCAGGTCTCTCCATCCAGATAGTCGAGAATAAGGCCGCGCCAGTATCGGTCGCGATAGGCGGGCATTTCGCCTCCAAACGTTACCCGGAAAGCCCGTTCACTGCTCTGGGCCAGATTGGAAATGTCGCCGGGTCTCATGGTATCGCTGATACCGGTGCGGGCCTCACCCGAAACCAGCGGAACGCTCCACAGTGGCGACATTCGGGGGAAGAATACGAAAAGCAGTACGACTATTGGAATCGTTTTAAGGAACATTGCCCCTAACCTGCGCCAAACGAGGGTCATTCCTCCGGGCAACTCCGGTGCATTCAAGACCTGCAAACCCACGAGCAGAAACGCTACTCCCGTAAAATTCACCAATGCCCAGAGAATTTCCTGATGAAAGAGGAAATTCACGGTTGCGAGATATAAAAGGATAAAAAACAGGACATAGAAGTCACGCACCGACCGCGTTTCCAACCATTTTAGGCCAACTGCAACTACGAAAAAGGAAGCAGCGGTATCAACACTAAAGCGGCCCTGGACAGTCGCTAGGTACACCCCAATCATTGATAACATAATCCCAGTTCGCAGTATTCGGCCAGGAAGCTTTACCTGCCCGCTCTGCGCTAGCCAGCGCCAAGTCGCCAGCAAACCGCAAACGGCGATCAGCCACACGGGTAAACGATCCCACTGTGGAGACAGCAGCAAGGTAAAACTGCTGATCAGCCATAGCAAAGCCCTGGAGGGCAAATTATTTTCTCTAGCGTCGTCTGACTCTTTGCCTCGCAGGCGGTCCAGAAAACTCAAGCCTGACCCTCCGAAACCCACTGGGTTGCCTCATCGTCTCGCTTCCTCCGCGTTCCGTGGGGCTCTCTCATCGCATCCCTTGGTCGCTCTTCACCCCAGGTCGCCAATACCCGTAGACACCGGGCCACATGGGCCGGGCCAGAGTCCGGCTCAATGACCTGTCCAGGAAGGTTCAGTCCGAACCGAACGCCACTACGCCCCCGCTCATTCACCAGAAACGCCAGGTAACTCAGCCGCAATTCATGGTCTGCTCCGGGGTAGGCGTTAAAATCCAGCCAGTAGGGGCTGCCCTGTTCGCCCTCCCAGTCGGCGACCACCATTTGCCCGGTTCGTGCGAATCGTTTCCAGAGCACCCGCTGGCTGAGATCGCCCTCCCGCCAAGGCCGTATATCGGCGTGATCGTTGCCCTCGACAGATCTTGCCTCGGCAGACTCATCACCATCCGCGACCGTGCTGAATGCCTCTGGCGCCGCAATCGGCCTTGGAAATACGACACCGGCGGACACTGGCCGCAGCCAGGACCAGGCCTTCAGCAGGCCGAAAGGAAACCGGGTCTCAATCCGAACCCGATCAGGCCTCAAGTAGCCGCGATAAGCGGATTGAACCGGCAGAGTCACCTCCTGCGCCTCACCTGATTGAACGTGCACTGGAGCAAGTCCGGATTCTTCGCACGAGAGAAGGATGGCAATGGCGTCATCCCGCCCTGCCTTCAGGCGCAGCCGGAACGGAATATCGTCGCCAGCAAAGCCCTCTCCTGGCTGAATCAGGGTGAGTTCAAGGCCGGACAAATTTCGATGGGTCTGGTGCATGGCGCCGACAAACACGGCGCCCAGCAGAAAGGTGGTCAGGTAGATAAGGCTGTTCTGATAATTGATCCCGGTTAACAGCATGATCACAAGCAAAAGACCAAACACCACTCCCGCACCGGTCGGTAGAATGAAGATATTTTTCTGACTAAAGGTCTGGAGGTCGGATCGCGGAATCCGTCGATTAATCCAGCGACGAAATCGGTTTCGGAACGGATTATTCATAGTGTCACTGTGGCCCTGGGATGCCGAAAAAGTTCATGGTATTCGAGCATGTTTTTGCTGTGTTTAGTAACAGTACCGAAAAATCGACGATTTTGATCACAATCCCGGACCTTCCAGCTTGAATTCCTGTCCTACAAACCGAATACTCGCTTCAGGGAGCATTCTTTTATACAAAAGGGGCCAGACTATGAAACGCCGACACCTGCTCACCACCGCCATCAGTGGTCTGGTTGTTGCCTTACCTGCCTTTGGTGGCGTTCAGACCATGACCTCGAATGAGATGGTGGAAACCTATGTTAAGGATTCCGCCGTTATCGTTGTGCCCAAGGAGCGAAAGAAATCTGAAGCCGACCGGCAACGTATTCTGCGCTCTCTCACAATCTCCCCCGGCGAACCAGTCCTGTCCGAAGCGGAAGAGGAAGCCTACCGGGACGCACTACAGCGGTATATTGACGAGGGCAAGACCGATGCTCTGGAAAGCGCAGAAGAGGAATTTCTCCGGCGCGCCCTGCTCCTGCCCCACGAAGAAATCGCCAGGGCACAGCCGCCGGCCGAGTTTACGCCAACAATTCCACCAATCATTTTTGGGCAGCAGGCACAGATTCCAGAAGAGCCTTTTACACAGACGTTTCTTAACGATCAACTGGGAATTGGCTTTGATGGCCAGAACCTGAATTTCAGTATCGGTAATCCACCGGGGATTGATCAGATACAGGTTCCACATGCTATTAACGAGGGGCCGATTACTTTGACGCCGCGACCGGGTGGCGGATTCGATCTTTCAATTGCCGTGCCGGATCAGTAGTTATTGAATCGAACGGTGGTGTCGCTTACCCGAAGGTTATCGAGGTGAGTGGCACCAAGCGCCGTACCACCTACGGACATATTCGTGACACTGACATCTGCTGCCATTGCATCAATCCGGATGGTTCTCAATTCTCTGGTGACCCCATCAACCTCGACGGGCTCCACACCTACGCTGGAGTTGATAACGGCAAACCCCTGTTCTGCACCAGCTACTGACCGACTGATTTCGTCGTCTGAGAGATTGGTTTCGTTTCTAAAAAAGGCGGCCAGCGCATCTGTACCCAGTGCAGTCCCACCGTTTTCAATGTTTTCAGTACCCAAAACTTTGAGATTCTGAACGGCCAGTCCTTCAGCGCCGGCCAGGAGGTCCAGATCTTCAATCGTAAAGATCATCAGCGCGCGCCGACTGTCATAGCCAGCCAAATCAAGGCTTGGGCCAATCTTATAGTCAGCGGAGAGAATCCTGCCCCAGGCCTCCACACCAGACGCAATTCTTGTCGACTTACCGGTTACCCCAATGAGATCGGTAGCGCCGGTTGCAACGCCCCAATCTATCGTATCCGGTTCTCCTGTGGTGCCAGTTGGGAGTGACCGAAGGCCAACCTGCATAACACCGTCTTCGAGAATATCCAGCGACAGCGTCAACTGATCAAAAAATTGTCCAAATCCCGCGCTCGCCCCGGAAGCGGTGACACCAGCTCCCCCGGCAACAACGTTGTCAACCCGGAAGCTGCCACTGCTTTCAAATTCAATGCGGCCAACGGAAGCCAGAGATGACATTTCCATAGTGATGCCATTGGCACCCGTAACGTCCGACAGCTCCGTTTCGCCAAGTGCGGACATTTCGGCCCATGCCTGGTTTGAGGTCAGCAAGAGTGCCAACGGAAGAGTCAACGAAACATGGGAAATTTTCATGGCTTAGTCCATTGCCCTGGTTGCTTGAAAAATAAGAAAAAAGAGCGCCCGAGGAAGACCCAGGGCGCTCTTCTTCACGACATCATCCGATGTGCGCCATTAGTGGCCGTATACGGTCATCTTGGCGTCCAATCGAAGATCAGTCATGTAAACATCACCAATGGAAGGAGCATTTCCCATGGTAATGTCTTTCAGGTCGAGATCACCGGAGAAGTTGTTGACGTTGAGCGCCAAGGCTTCGCCAGTAGAACCAGTGGCATAGTCGGTAACGTATGTGGTCTTACCAATGTCAACTTGTGCATGTGCAAAGCTGGTGTCTACAGTGCCGTTTGGCGTAACGACTTGCAGTCCGTTGGTGTCATCACCCCGGCGGTTATGCAGCTCGAAGTCGAATGAAGTGCCGACAAAATCGGCGTTCAAGGTACCTTGGACGTTGAAGAAAGCGTTTACATTCATTACGTCTGTATCTTCTTGAATTACGATATCAATAGGCCCGAGAAGACCAGTCATATCAAGATCAGACACAAGCGTTGTGCTGCTGCCGCCATTCACGCGCCGCTGCTCGTCAAGTTTGCCAACTTCGGAGCCAGATTTTGCAAGGCTAACTGCACCGATGGACACACCGAAGTCTACCGGGACACCGGATGTAGACCTTATACCGATAACCAAGTCACCGTCTTGAATATCTGGCATGCCCGACTCATAAGAAGCGCTGCCGTCGGCAGTCGTTGCGGTATTGGACCATGTGACGTTTTGTTTATTAGTAGCAGCGCCGACCAAATATTTGTTACCAACGCTTTGTCCCGATAGGTCTTGGCTACCAGAAGGACCAGCGACGTCAATGTATAAAGAAACATCGTCCAATGCGCCGGAGGTGCCTCCCGTTCCTGTAAGCGGATCAGCTGCACCACCAATGGTTACATCACTGATAGCCAGGAAACCAGCGTCCTGATAGGCGATTTCGCCGATATCGACGTTAGCTTCCAGCTCGATTGTGATACCCGCCTGGCCGGTCATGTTCCCCATGCTGGTATCGTCGAGTGCTTTCATTTCCGCTTGAGCGGCAAAAGGAACTGCTGCAACCGCAGTTGCGAGAGCAAGTTTTTTCAGGCCTTTCATACTAAATCTCCTTGAGATTCTGTTGATTCTTGATCTTGTTTTTTATAGCGGCATTTCCTCACACCGCAGAATCAGTTTGTCAGACCAAAGTGACCTAAACTGGGAAACAAAGCACATTTTTAAACAGATTGTCACACACTTTTACATTCCGATTATTTTTGTGACCGGTCGCACTAAAAGACTCAACTAGGAACCTGCTTTAGCCGGAAAGATCAGAGGATCATAGGGTTTGGTCGCACCCTTCTCGTACTGGACCTCGCCATCTACCATCTCGTACTCCGTTGCAAGAACCTGGGCAAATCCTGTCAGATACTCCAGTTCCATGTTCACTTGCTCGGTTTTTTCACCGCCATTCGGTCGGTAACGATAGATGACCGCAGAGCCCAAAATACGCCCTTCATCTGCCTGAGCCCTCAATGCAAGTCGGATCGAGTTCAAAACGAGTTTTACGGTCTCCGGCGCTGCCAACTCCCCTGGTTTTATTGCCCAGACGAATTTCACTTCGCCATTCGGTAGAAGAGCGGCACCAAACGGGGCGAAATCGTCGTAGGCCTCGAGAAGCGCTTTTGCCTTCGCCAACGACTTGCCTGCCAGAAATTGAGTATTGCTCTGGATCTCTGCTGCTAATTCCTCAGGGGATATCGGCTCCCGTGGCGCTTCGGCTCTCGCACTAAGAGAAGCTGCCACCAAAAAAATACCGTAAAAAATTGCAGCTGCCACATTCATTTGTCTCTGCATAAATGCCCTTGCCTTTTAATTGTTTTGGTGCGAGTTCTTCCGCTTGATAACCCTGGTTAATTTTGCAGCTTTCGAATCTAGGTTCAGTGCGCTGTTTCGCAACTGAAAGGCACGGCTTGTGAGCAAGGCGGGGAATTCTGCCCCGAATAATCCCATTCCATGCTGCGAGTCGACCCCTTAGAATACACTTGAAATCCGCAATACCTGGTTGAAGGACTCCCTGTGGCACCAAGCCTTGAAGAAATAAGCGCCGATATTTTTCAGAGACTTCTGTCGCAAGCCTGTACCGAGCCAGATTTCGTTTACATCGGTAGCGTTGGCCAAGGTGAAAACCGCGGTGAACTCTGCGGCTTCAGCGCCAGAGCCCTCGATTCGCATTACCTATCTTCAGCCCCGGCCTTTTCACTCGGGCCTCTCGATACCGGTGATAATGCCGCCAAAATGGAGTCCCAGGTCACTCGATATCGGCTAAAAAGTTCACTGAGCGCAGAATTCCTGCCCGGCGGCTGGATTGGCTACCTCGGTTACGAATTCGGCTACGCCCGAGAGACTCGCCTGGCTGATCAGGCTCCGCCAACACCCTTCCCATTACTTTCAGCCGGCTTTTACCTTTGGACCGCGAGCTACAACCGAAAAAACAAAAAATATTTTCTTTGGGTCCATGCGGAGTGCCCTGCAGACACCCGTGCCCAGATTGATCGGTGGATTAATACAGAGCCGGCGGCGGTAAAAAAGACCTGGGTGATGGAGTCCCGCTTCAAACCAAGGCAGTCATCAAGCAACTTCAAGGCCAGCGTTAAAAGGATCAGGGATTACATTGAGGCCGGAGACTGTTACCAGGCCAATCTTTCCCAGGAATTTGACGGTCGATATCGCGGCGAGCCCTGGCAGGCTTTCAAGGCACTAGCCGAGGCGAACCCGACGCCCTACAGCGCCTTTATTCGCTTCGGAGACTTTTCAGTACTTTCTATTTCCCCCGAACGGTTTCTGGAAATTCATGGGACAACAGTAAACACAAGCCCTATTAAAGGCACCCGCTCCAGGGGAACAACGCCCGAATCTGACTACGCCCTGGCAGCCGAGCTGGAAGCCTCAGACAAAGACCGCGCCGAGAACCTGATGATCGTCGACCTGCTCCGCAACGATCTGAGCCTAAACGCAAAGCCGGGCAGCGTGAAAGTCGACAAGTTGTTTGCCCTGGAGTCTTACAAGAACGTTCATCACTTGGTCAGCCACATCCGCGCCGAGCTGGCCGAGGGTGTAACACCCTTGAAGGCTCTTTTTGATGCCTTCCCGGGCGGTTCGATTACGGGTGCGCCCAAGATCAGGGCAATGGAAATCATCCGGGAGCTGGAGCCCCATTGGCGCGGCCCCTACTGCGGTTCTATTTTCTATCGCGGACTGGACGGCACCCTGGACAGCAATATTGCGATTAGAACCATGCTGTGCGATGGAGAGGGAACCATTCGTTGCTGGGGCGGGGGCGGGATTGTTGCGGATTCGGATCCCGAGGCCGAGTATCAGGAGACGCTCGCGAAGGTCGGGCCTTTGATGCGTTTTCTGGAAGAGTTGGTGATCGAGTAAAATAGATTCAGTTGAAAACGGGGTCAGTAGAAGGCTCTCTTCTGACCCCGTGTTCAGGGTTCCGATCAGGCGTTATGGATCGCGCTGGCCTTGAGAAACTCCTGCCGGAGATCGTCGAAGTTATGAACCGCCGGGAACTGCGGAAACTCGTCGATCACGTTCTGCGGCGCATGGAACAGAATACCGGCTTCCGCCTGCCCCAGCATGGTGGTGTCATTGTAGGAATCCCCTGCAGCAATCACACGGTAATTCAGCAACTGGAACGCTCTTACTGACTGGCGCTTGGGATCGCGCTGGCGGAGCAGGTAGTTCGTGATCTGGCCGTCGTCTGCCACTTCCAGTTTGTGGCACAGCAGCGCCGGGTAACCCAACTTCTTCATCAGGGGCATGGCAAATTCGTAAAAGGTGTCGGAGAGAATCACCACCTGAAAACGTTCGCGCAACCAATCCAGAAACTCCCGTGCGCCGGGCAGCGGATCCAGCTCACCGATTACTTCCTGAATCTGCGGCAGACCATATCCGTGCTGGTCCAGCAGCTTCAGGCGCTGCTTCATCAGTACGTCGTAATCCGGAATATCGCGGGTGGTGGCCTTGAGCTCTCAATGCCGGTCTTTTCGGCGAACGCGATCCAGATTTCCGGGATCAATACTCCTTCAAGGTCAAGGCATGCCAGTTCCACAACGATCTCCTGCTTCAATTGGTTAAGGGCGACCACGGTAAGTGCGTCTGCTGCTATTCGGAGCGTATGATAAGAAAAACCGGGCGGGATTGCATCGTAGAAGTGTAAAGCGACGCTTTTATGCGCGGAATAACCATATAGATTGTCATTCCTTCAGGATATTAGGCGTTTAATGGTAGCCTTTTTACCAACTTAGATTCACTTGCACACCAAAATAAGGCAATGCCGGGCCATGACCGATATTCAAACCCTGCGGGAAGAGCTCGAAGGCCAGAGCCCCCGTTCGATTCTCAAAACTGCCCTTAAAAAGTACGACAACATCGCCATTTCCTTCAGTGGTGCTGAAGATGTCGTGCTGATTGAAATGGCGCACAAGCTCACCGACAACCTGAAGGTGTTTACCCTCGATACAGCCCGTCTGCACCCGGAAACCTACGAGTTTGTTGAGCGTGTTCGCAAGCATTACGGCATCGAGATCGAGGTTCTGTTTCCAGACGCTCAGGAAGTCCAGGATCTGGTGAACAAGAAAGGTCTGTTCAGCTTCTACGAGGATGGACACAGTGAGTGCTGCGGCATTCGCAAGGTCAATCCCCTGCGCCGAAAGCTGGCTAAGGTTGATGCCTGGATTACCGGGCAGCGGAAGGACCAGAGTCCGGGCACACGCAATGACGTGCCGGTTGTCCAGGAGGACACCGCCTTCTCAACCGATGACAAAACGCTGGTTAAATTCAATCCGCTGGCGAACTGGACATCGAAAGAAGTGTGGGATTACATCCGGATGTCCGAGGCGCCCTATAACGAGTTACATGAGAAGGGCTTTGTAAGCATCGGCTGCCAACCCTGTACCCGCCCTGTCCTGCCGGGACAACACGAGCGAGAGGGTCGTTGGTGGTGGGAAGAAGCCACCCAGAAAGAATGCGGCCTGCACGCCGGCAACCTGATCGCCCGGGAATAACCCGGGCGCAGCCTCCCCGCTCACTCTCTAGTGAGTGGGGAGCTCGACATCCTTGAACAGTTCCTCGATTTCAGACCGGCTGCCCTGGTGGGACACAGCTTCGTCCACCTTATCCTTGGTGAGGTGGGGAGCAAAGCGATGAATGAAGTCATACATATACCCCCGCAGGAAAGTCCCCTTCCGGAAACCAATCCGAGTGACACTGGGGCGGAACAGCTTGCGCGCATCAAGCGCGACCAGGTCCGTATCGGTTTTGGGGTCAAATGCCATGCTGGCGACAATTCCGACGCCAAGACCCAACCTTACGTATGTCTTGATAACGTCCGCATCCGCAGCCGTGAAGACAACCTTGGGCGTGAGCCCCTGGGACTGGAACGCCTCGTCAAGCTTGGATCGACCGGTGAAACCAAAGACGTAGGTTACCAGCGGGTATTCCGCCAACTCCGGTAGCGTCAGTTCCGACAATTTGGCCAGAGGGTGATCCTTGGGAACAATGACGCTCCGGTTCCATTTGTAACAAGGCATCATGATGAGATCGTTGAAAAGCTCCATGCCCTCGGTCGCAATCGCAAAGTCGACCGCGCCGCTGGCAGCCATCTCGGAGATCTGCATCGGCGTGCCCTGATGCATATGCAGGGAAACGTCAGGGTACTCCTCAATGAAACCGCTGATGATCGGCGGCAACGCATACCGCGCCTGAGTGTGGGTTGTGGCAATACTCAGATCGCCCTTGCGCTGGTTGCTGAATTCCTGGGCAATTTTCTTGATGCCCTCAACCCGCCGCAGGATCTCTCCCGCCTCACGAATAATGATTTCGCCGCCCGGCGTGATTCGGGTCAGATGCTTGCCGCTGCGGGCAAACACTTCCAACCCCAATTCGTCCTCCAGCAGGCGAATCTGTTTAGAGATACCGGGCTGCGACGTAAAGAGGCTCTGGGCGGTTGCGGACACATTCAGATCGTGATGCGCAACTTCCCAGATATAGCGCAACTGTTGTAGTTTCATTGAATCTGCTGCTCCCTGGAGATCGAAGGACCTGGTAGAAGAATACGCATAAAAATACAGGCTTTCATTCTTTTTTAATATAGGTGACTACTTTCACACAGTTTAGACCAAAAATGCATTTACGCAGCCATTGATAAAACCTTGCCGAGGTGAACGTGGTTTCTTAGCCCTTGACTTGGTCATTACAAAAGACACAATCCCTAATGCCCAACCGGGGCAATTCAATACTCCATATACCCAGGGAATCCATGCTGCTCACCACCAAGTTTCTCAGGCCTACCTCCGATGCTCGCGCAGTCAAGCGCGACCGCCTGAGCGACCTGCTCGAGACCTATGGCCCCAAACGACTGAACCTGGTGATTGCTCCAGCCGGGTTTGGAAAGACCACACTGGTCGCCCAGTGGTGCGCACGAGTTACCTCACCCACCGCCTGGTTATCGCTGGACGAGCACGATGATGAGCCCAGGCGTTTCTGGCAATACGTTATCGGCGCCTTCCAACAGGCCGGGCTGAACGGCGCCGCCGAGTTGCGTAAACAGCTGGCGCACCAGTCTGACGAGTCCTTTACCGAGGCCATCACCGGTTTGATCAATATCCTGGCTCAGGACGGCAGTGCGTGGGGCCTCGTACTGGACGATTTCCACTTTGTTGGAAACCCGGCTATCCACCGGCAGTTTGCCTACTTCATCGACTATCTGCCGCCGGGAATCCTGGTCACCCTGGCGTCCCGAACAGAGCCGCCCCTGCCGCTCGCACGTTGGCGCGTCCGCCGCTGGATTGAGGATATCCATCCTGGCCTGTTGGCCTTCTCAGAGGGCGAGTGTCGGCAGTTCTTCCGCGAAACCATGGGGCTTCAGATCTCAGACGAAGATGTCCACACCGTTTACCATAAAACCGAAGGCTGGGTGGCCGCCATGCAGCTTTCCGCCCTGTCTTCGACATTCTCCGGGAAGGAAGCTGCGAAGTCAGGGAGCCAGATAAATCTGGATGAGCGCTACATCAGCGATTATGTTCTGAGTGAAGTGCTGGACCAACAACCCCGGGATATTGCGAACTTCCTGCTTGAAACCGCTTGCTGCCCCCGGCTCTGCGCTTCCCTGTGTGATTCAATCCGCGAGTCCAGCGACAGCCAGGAAATGCTTGAGAGACTTCTGGGTCAGAACCTGTTCCTGATTCCGCTGGATACTCGTAACGAATGGTTCCGCTATCACGATCTGTTCCGGGATGCGCTGCTGCTCAGGATCAGTCATACAGAACCGGAAGAGGCAACGCGCCTCTGGCAACGCACTGTGGAGTGGCTATTGGCCCACGGTCATGTCCAGGAGGCCATTGCCCAGATCGTCCGTCAGACGGACTGGCCCTGGCTCGCCCGGGTACTGGCCGAACACGGGAACAATCTGATTCATGGTGGCTACCATCTGCCCGTTCTGGGCTGGCTCGATGCCCTGCCACAGTCGCTCGTCAACGATAACCCACAACTCCAGATGCTCCGTATCTGGGGATTATTCTTTGCCAACCGCGTGGATACTCTGGAACCGCTGCTATCGGCCCTTGAGGATCTGCTCGACCGTCAGGTAGCTGATTCACACCCGGATGCCGAAGGGGCTCTCGGACTACAGAGTGAGATCTCGCTGATGCGCTCGTATCTGGCCCGTACCCGGAGTGACGACAAGAGCGCCGCCGACCTCACCCGCCAGGTGCTCCGGGAGATAGATCACACCCGCATACCGTTGAAATCCGTGACCTATTACGGACTGGGCCTGGATTACTATGGCAAGGGTGAGCTTACTGAAGCTGAGGACGCACTCCAGTCAGCCGTTCGATACGGGCAGGTCGAACATAAACCCAGCACGGTGCTCTCGAGTGGCGGACTGTTGGCCTGGATTCAGTACAACCGGGGCGATATCGATCTGGCGCTGGAAACCTGCACTGACATCCGGCAATGGGTGGATAAGCATTACGCAGACCCGAGCCAACCAAGGCTCATTTCCTGTTGGCAAAACAGCACCCTGTGTGAAATCCACAGGGAGCGCAACCATTCAGAGCTCGCAGCGATGCATCTGAAGCCGCTTCTGGAGCATGTGGAGCGGGGTACGGAACCGGGGCAGCATGTGATCATCCAGTACGTTCGTGGCCATCTTGCCTTCAGCGAAGGTAAGCTTCAGGAGGCAATTGAGGCACTGGAGGATGCCTCCCAGACAGGCCGGAAACGCCGTGAACAGATCGTATTCGAACCACCGGCAAGCACGGCCCTTCTTGCGCGGTGCTATCTCGCCACCGGCCACCCGGAAAAAGCCAGGGCCTGCCTGGATGCCAGAGCAGACGGCGAATTTACCAACCCGCTTCACCTTGAACAAAGCCGAATCAGCGAAGCACGTGTACTGGTGGCACTGAATCAGCCAGAACGTGCCCAGGAAATACTAAGCGCCCTGCTGAAACCGGCTGAACGCAATGCCCACAACCGTCACCTGGTGGAGATACTGTTGGTTTATGGCGAGGCCCTGGCACAGCAAAAGCGGAACGACGAATCGCAACAGATGCTGACCCGGGCATTAAATCTGGCCGCTGAGGCCGGGTTCATGCGACTGTTTGCCGAGGAAAGCCCGGATCTTCGCGCCTTGCTGCTGAAGCTGCCCGCGCTGAACGGCCCTGGCAGCTGGAACACCAATCTCAGGAAGATGCTTGTTGATCAGAGCCAATCGAGACAGGTGAATTCTGACACTCGAGAAACCCCAACCAGCCGTTCGGCTGATAAGCCGGCACAGCAACCAACAGCGCTACCCGAACCACTCAGCCAGCGCGAGCTGGAGGTGCTGGCCTTGATTCATGAGGGGCATGCCAACAAGGAAATCGCCTCGAAAATGAAGGTCGCGCCGGCGACCGTAAAAGCCCACATTCGGAATCTCTATGGCAAACTGGGCGTCGGCCGCAGGACCGAGGCCCTGGCCCGCGCCCGGGACCTCGGGCTTTTTGAAGCCTGAGGTCGAGGCAGTCAGAAATGTGACAGGCGTCACATTCTGCACCAACAATCTAAGCCCGCTACGCCCTTTGGACGATCCGACTACGCCCTCTAATCCCCTATGATTATTCCAACGGTGAGGGAAACCTCACCAGGAATTCTGAAACTTCAGGCCTTCAGATTTCTTGTTCCGCGTTGTTTCGACGCCCGGGTTCGAAAGAACCCCTTTTGACGAGAGCCACCCCATCCGGGCTGGCTCTTTTTTTATGCCCAGGTAACCCGAGGCCAAGCCCTAGCGCTCGATCATTCGACGGAACGGAGGCAAAGCGTCCAGTAAAAGCTGCCCATAACGCCTGGTAATTATACGTCGATCCAGAATGGTCACCCTGCCGGTATCCTGCTCGGTTCGAAGCAACCGCCCTACCGCCTGGACCAATTTGATCGAAGCATCCGGTACCGTGATTTCCATAAAGGGATTACCGCCTCGTTGCGTCACCCACTCCGCCAGGCTCGCCTCAATGGGGTCGTCCGGCACAGAGAACGGTAGACGGGTAATTACAACGTGGTGCAAGTACTTCCCGGGCAAATCTATGCCCTCTGCAAAACTGGCCACACCAAAAAGAACACTCGGTCGACCCTCGTCCACCCTGCTGCAATGCTGGCGAAGCACTTCGCCCTTGGCCATATCGTCCTGGGTGATGATGAGATCCGGATACTCCGGGGCCAGTGCGTCACGCACCTGCTGCATCTGGCGGCGCGAGGTAAACAAGACCAGGGTCGCTTTCTCTCCCGCCCAAAGGGCGGGCAACCGCCTTGTCAGCTCATCAGCAAAGCCGTCATCCGTTGGCATGGCGGACATCGCCGGAATCTCAACCGTCGCCATCTCACCGTACCTGAAAGAGCTGGGTACAACGAGAAAACGGCTTCCCTGGGGCAACCCCGCCCGGGCATTCAAACGATCAAACCGTCCAAGTGCAGTCAGCGTGGCACTGGTGAGAACGGCTCCGTAGGCACGGGACCAGAGCCTCGAGTACAACAGGTTATCCGCCAATACGGGAGAACTGTAGAGGGTAATGTCCTCCGCGTGATCCCAACGCTGGCGTACTGCCCATCTGGCCGGTGGCGGGCTTTTCTGTGTTTGCGGCCTGGCCGCGGCCTCCTCAGCCGCTTCACCGTCAGTTTCTGGTTCACTCACAGGTTTGGCGCTGCCCTGCTCGCACCAGGCCGTCCACAACCTTAACTGGTCTTCTGCCCGGGCGTGAAACGAGCCGATCACCGGATACCAGGCTTCCGCGGTTTCCCGGTCTATCTCATGTTCCTTGCGTTCGTCGAAAGCGCCTTGAAGCTCATCCGCCAGCACACCCAATTGCCGGACCATATTGGCGGTTGCAATACGGCTCTCGGCCGCCAGCTCCGCCATAGCCTCCGGTAACTCACCTTCCGGATAACGCCATTGGGCCGTCCGGCGCTCCTCGTTGAACTCCCATCCGGTATTCTGCTCAGCTTCCTCGTAGACCCGGTTCAGCACGAGATCCACCTCCCGCGAAGCGGAACTGATTCGATCCAGCGACTTCGCGGCCTGGGTACCAGCCGCGAGGTATGGCTGCATTTTCACCAGCGCCTGGGAAAGCTGTTTTAGCCATTGCCGGGTAGCGTTCAGGGGAAGCGATGCGGCGAAGTGATTGAGCGCCTTGTCCGGAAGGTGGTGAGCCTCATCGAAAATATAGAGAGCATTCTCCGGCTCCGGCAGAATCGCCCCGCCGCCGAGCGCCAGGTCCGCGAGCACCAGATCGTGGTTGGCGACCACGATATCGGCATCGTCCAGGTCTTTACGGGCATCGAAAAACGCACAACTGTCGAAGTAGGCGCAGTGACGGTTGGTGCATTGACGGTGATCTGTGGTCACCTGTCGCCAGACATCGTCCGGGATCTGCTCCGGCCAATGGTCCCGGTCGCCGTCCCACTCCCGGGACCCATAGCTCGCCAGCATCTCTTCAAAAAACGCTCGGGTACCGGGCTCTTCGTTTTTGGGGCCGTCCAGCAGGAACAGGGGCATGGTATCGCTGTCGGTATTACCCTCATCGTGCAGACGGGCTTCCAAACGGGACATGCACAGGTAGCGGCCCCGACCCTTTGCCAGCGTCCAGTTGAAATCCATTTTGCTGTGCTTTTTCAGGTCTGGAAGGTCCTTGAGTACGATCTGGTCCTGAAGAGCCACGGTCGCGGTGGAAATCACAAGGGTTTTGCCCAGAGCTTTTGCCACCGGAATGGCAGCGATCAGGTAGGCAAGGGTCTTGCCGGTACCAGTGCCTGCCTCCACAACACAGGCCGAGGCCGGTGAGGTTCTCTGGCCATCGTTCTCGGTGATATCGCCCATGTACCTGGCGATTTCAGCAATCATCAGACGCTGACCATAGCGCGCCCGGATGTCCTTGCCGGCGAGCACATCGCGATAACCTTGCTGGATGGATTGTTTGATGTCGTCGGTCAGTGGCATCAGCGGGGGCTCACCCAGTCCCGCACAACGCCAACCCGGAAACGGCGCCCGTCACGACTCAGCACCACGCCCTCTTCGGTGATATCGTCCACTCGCAGGCCCTCGAAGGTATCGCCCACCCGAAGGTATGTATTGTTGATCATCACCCGGCGAGATGCGGGTGAGGACGAATAGATATGGCTGTTAAAGGTCAAATCCGGGACGCTCTTCTGGAATGAAAGCGGCAACTCTACCAGATGAGGCACTCGGTCTGCCTGCCGCTGCTCCACTACCGGCACCCTGGTTTCGGATATTGCGGATGAGGGCACGATTACCGTTGCCCGCTCCCTGCGCTCAGGTTCAGGCGTTTCAGTGGCAATTGGCGGAGGCGTTGAATCAGCGACGTCGGATTCCGGAACTGCCCCCGTCTCGGCAACAGGGCTTTCCGACATCGGATCCGATTCCGCATCGGGCGTCACCGAAACCGGTTCCGGTGCGTTCTTCACAATATCCTGTCCGGGTGACACCTCTGCCTGATCCGCAGAACCCCAGGGCAGCGGCGTGCCCGGCCAGAACAGGAAGGCGAGAACACCCGCGTTAAGCATCAGTGCCAGCGCTACCCAGACAGCCGGCGACACCCGCTTTTTCTTCGGACGATGTATCAGCTGAACCTGCTGACCGAGGTCAGGAACGCGCCCCTGCTGCCGCTCGGTTTCAGATTTTCGCAATGCGTCAAGAATGTAAGACATGGTTACTCTCGACCTTCAGACTGCTTGGGCTTGAGGCGAGGAACGGAAGCCTCCAAATCATTGTTGATCTGTATGATCGTCATGGCGCCAGCAATTCCATCCACAGTGAGCCCTGTAATTGCCTGATACCAGCGAACCTGCTCTTCCGCATTCATTCGTTTAACGCGATCGCTCTCAGCACGGGAATCACTGTGCATATCCGCCAGGTCCATCATTCGCGCACCGATCCAGAGTTGCTCACCACCGCCATTACTGTAGAACCCGTCTCCCGTCAGGTATTCGGGCAAGCGCCAGAGTACCCGATATTCACCGAACCAGTGGCGCTCGATACTGGCAAAGGAAACAGTCTGGTTGCCAGACGGTAAGGCCACCTCTGCCGTATCGCCATCGAGTCTGAGGAGCACGACAAAACCGGTGTTGCCGGCCTCATCCTGAAGCTGAAGCATGGCCGGGCGGTCGAGAAATTCCAGGCTTCGGCGGCTGCCTTGCCGATCTAGACACCCCAGCCCGCTTTCTCGGGCCCATTCGCAGGCCACGGGCGCTTCCGATGGCTGGTAGTCCCTTCCCCAGATCCCGAAAAGCACCTGGAACGCCGAAACGGAATCCAGAAGCTGATCCGGTACGGCCAGCTCAGGAGGCCGAGTCGGCTCTTCTGTCGCCGGTAATGGCGTTTCCTCAACTTGTCCGGATTGCTCCTCCACCCGCTCAACTGCCCCTTTCAGCGGCTCTGGCGACGACAGACCTGATGAGACTGCACTGTCGGGAGACCACCGCTCGAACAACCAGGCGGTTCCGATAATGGCCACCAGTATTGACGCGGCAACGATCAGGTACTGTGTTCTGTCAGCGGATCGGCGTGATCGTGAAGGCACGGGACCAATGGAAGCGCCACGCACTTCCTTGGCTGCGTGGCGGATATGATCAGCCGTGATTTCATGTTCACCTTCCGCGTAAGCGCCCAGTAGAGCCCGGTCGCTGATCAGATTGATCAGGCGAGGAATGCCCTGACTCTCCCGAAAGAGACGAGTCATCGCACGCTGAGAAAATATGTCGCCGCGCATGCCGGCCACGCTGAGTCGGTAGCGAAGATAGGCTGGCAACTCCTCCCGACCGATGGCGTCGAGGTGGTAGCGTGCGGTTACCCGCTGGTTCAACTGTCGCAACTCCGGCAGCGCCAACATTTCCTGAAGCTCCGGCTGGCCAAGCAGGACAATCTGAAGCAGTTTCTTCTCTGCCGTCTCCAGGTTGGTCAGAAGCCGTAGCTGTTCCAGTACCTCGGCCGACAGGTTCTGAGCTTCGTCAATCATGAGCACTTTGTGGCGCCCAGCCGCATGGGCCTTGAGCAGGTCCTGGTTTATCAGGTTCACCAGTTCCTTAATGGTGGCACTGATCTCATGGGGGATTTCCAGCTCGTCACAGATGGAGGACAACAGCTCCCGGGCAGAGAGTCTCGGATTCAGGATCAGCGCGATATCAACGTTATCCGGTACATTTTCGATGAAACATCGGGAAACGGTGGTTTTTCCGGTCCCCACTTCACCGGTGATCACGATGAAACCACCCTGCCCCTGGACCCCATACATCAGGTGCGCCAGCGCCTCCTTGTGGCGATCGCTCAGGTACAGGTAACGAGGGTCCGGGGCAATGGAAAACGGCGGTTCGCGAAAGCCGAAAAAATCGTAATACATATCAGGACGTACCGGAATCCGCGTTACTGATCAGTCTGAGTTCGGCGGTGCGCCGGTTCTGTTGTTTAAGCCTTCGCACACACCGCTCCAGGGTTTTGGAGATGCGGGCATGGGAGCGGATCATGGAGATCTTGGGCCAGGTGGCGCGTTCGCCCGCCAGAATCATCTGACGCACGTAGGCCGGATCAGGGTTCGCCAGCATCCTGCTGTAGTCCTTGAACGAGTACGAGGGGGCGATAGTGACGTCTCCGGAATAGCGCTGGGCCATAATGGTGTACAACTGGCCCGACATCTGCCTCAGAAGTTCCGGCCGTAGGCGTTTACGGAGGTAATCGAATACCCCCTGGCCGTGGAACTGAATTTCGGACTTCATCAAATGCATCGGCAGGTTGCCAAAAGACAGCTTTTCATCACGACCGCGCTGGCTCAGGAAGGGCACCACATGGGGGTTGGTCTGACTAACGATGGTGTAGTTCACATCGTACAGGTGCATCAAGCGCTCAATAGGCAGATCGCTAACAACCGAGCCATCCACAAACTTCAGGCGTGGCATATAAGGCAGCGTGTTGCCCTGAATGTCCTTTTTCATCAGGGTAACCGGCGGGAAAATACCCGGAACCGCGGCGCTCGCCAGTACCGCACTCCAGACCATCAGGTAAGGCGACGTATATCCGCACAACAAACGAGCCTTCTGGTGAGCCTGTACCGGAGAAACACTCACGTTGATCGAACGGCCGGTACGCTGGTATGCCTCCTCAAAGGTGTATTCGCCAATATTGCCCCGCAGACAGTTGCGAAGCTCTTCCTGATCCATCAGCCCGTCTCCGCGAACGGCACTGAGCAGGCCCCGCCACTTCCACGCTTTCAGGTTATGGTTTTCCGGCACCAGCATTTCGGGAATTTCCGCGTCGGTATGAACACCGAGAATGCCCGCGATAATGGCACCGATACTTGAGCCGGCGATAACCTGCGGCAGAAGCCCTTTTTCCCAGAGGGCCTTGATGACTCCGAAGTGAAAAACACCAAGGGTAGCGCCACCACTGAGCAAGAGCGCCGGCCGACCATAGCTTGTCAGGGTATCGCGAAAGAACTGCAGCTTGTCGGCAACGGGAAAACCGGGGACGGATTGATCACAGAGGTAATCCAGGGCTTCACACACCTGGGTAATGTATTCTTCGATCAGGTGTTTGGTACCAACGCGGGATCGCGTGTAAAGTGCCGGGTTGCCCATGTTCCCGAGATCGTGGTGCAGTCCCTCCCTCAGGGCCCGCTTCAGGCGTTCGACATCATTCTGTTGGCGATACTGTTTCAGGTTGCTAAGGCGGTCATAAATCAATTCGTAGTGATAGAGATCGGAAGCGAAATCCTCTTTCCACTCGGCGTTACCTTCCAGAAAGTCCAGCTCCAACGCTGCTGCCTTCCAGACTTCATAATTCGGCGCCTCGGCCAGCATCTTCCGGAATTTGGCTATTCTTGGATCCTTCAGCACCGCTGACCTCCTATCAATCCGGATGACGCTCAGAAATCCTCGAGCATCAGATCCTCATCATCACCGCTGGCAAACGGATCGTTGACCACCTTCCCGTCATTGATCAGGAATTCCCGACGCTGCAGGAAGGCATTTCGAACAAACACGTAACTGTCGCCAGAGATGAAGCTCTCCGCAGGAATCAAATCCGCGCGTTTATCAACAATCTGGAGGGCGCGGCCGTAATAAACTTCAGGACTGTCCACAGTATCCCAAGCGGATGGCAACGCAAAGCCGTCAGTTGCAAACCCGGTCAGGTGCCTTGGCGTGGAAGGCCCGAGAAACGGCAGCATAAGGTATGGCCCCGAACCGACACCCCAGTAGCCCAAAGTCTGGCCAAAGTCCTCGGGCCGTTCAGGCAGGTCAAAGGCGGTTGCCACATCAATCAGGCCACCCAGACCGAAGGTAGTGTTGTAGGTAAATCGACCCACAGCAACGACGGCCGACTCCCCTTTAAGCTGCAACACGCTGTTGGTGAAGTTCCTGAGTTCAGTCAGGTTATTAAAGAAATTGGTAATGCCGCGGTCAACAATCTGCGGGGTAAACGTCCGATAGGCCTGAGCAACCGGTTTCAGGAACCATCGGTCGATCGTTTCGTTGAACGTATACACCTTGCGGTTCCAGTTTTCCCAGGGGTCTTTGGGATCAACCGGTACCGAACCTTCGGGAGGCGGTTCCTGCATATTCTGGGCTATCGCCTGACCCGATGGCACAACGGTAGCCAGGGACAACAACAGGCAAAACGTAACAAGCCGGCGCCGGATAAAAAAGTGTTTCATCATCTGCTCTTGGGTTGTTTAATTCGTTTCAATTCGTCGAAAATACCGGCGCTACTTTTTTATTATTAAACCGTTGTTCCGGAGAAACCGATGTCAGTACCGGGAAATCTTGTAAACACGATTACCATGCCCCTTCGCTGGGGAGACATGGATGCATACGGCCATGCCAACAATACAGTCTACTTCCGATTCTTTGAGGAAGCCCGTATTGTCTGGCTGGCCTCACTGGAGCTGGGCGGTCCCGAGGAGCCGACCGGCCCGGTTATTATAAAGACCAGTGCCACCTTTCTAAAGGAATTGAACCACCCAGCAACGGTTGAGGTGAAAACATACGCCGACAAGGCAGGTAACACCAGCCTCGACACCTACCATCTGCTGACCGATGTCGAGACCGGCGCTGTTTACGCTGAAGGTTATGCGAAGATCGTCTGGTTCGACCGTAAAACACGCTCCTCGGCTCCGCTGCCAGAAACCCTCCGGGCCCTGGCAACGTCTTGAACCAGAGAACGTCTACCGGCGGCGTACCACCACGCTGCCGATGGAATAACCGGCACCGAACGAACAGATAACCCCGAGATCACCACTGACAAGATCGTCCTTGTGTTTGTGGAAGGCGATGATCGAACCGGCGGAGCTGGTGTTGGCGTATTCATCGAGGATGACCGGTGCCTCTTCCTCGGTCGCATCCCGACCCAGCACCTTCCGGGCAATCAGCTGGTTCATATTCAGATTGGCTTGGTGCAGCCACATGCGGCGGAGATCATCCGGGGCCAGAGACAGGCTTTGCAGCTGCTTCTGGATGGTCTCGGCAACCAGAGGCGATACTTCCTTGAACACTTTCCGGCCCTGCTGCACGAAGAGCTTGTCCGGTTTGCCAACGCCTGAATCGTCTGCACGGTTCAGGAACCCGAAATTGTTCCGGATGTTATTGGAGAACTTGGTCTTCAGGCTGGTGCCCAGAATTTCGAACCCCTGCCCCGTACGGGTATCTTCTTCACGCTCAACGAGGATGGCCGTGCAGGCGTCACCAAAGATGAAGTGGCTGTCACGGTCACGGAAATTCAGGTGGCCGGAACAGATCTCCGGGCTGACCACCAGAACGGAACGGGCACTGCCGTTCTCGACAGAGTTGACCGCCGCCTGGAGGCCGAACGTAGCTGAGCTGCAAGCAACGTTCATATCATAGGCAAACCCCTCGATACCAAGCGCTTCCTGAACCTCGATGGACACGGCCGGATATGCTCGCTGCAGGTTGGAGCAGGCAACGATTACGGCATCGACATCCTGTGCCGATTTGCCCGCCTGCTCCAGGGCCTCACGGCAGGCGGTCACTGCCATGTCGCATTGCACCGAAGGTTCCTCGTTGCTGCGCTCGGGGATATAGGGTTTCATGCGTTTGGGATCGAGAATGCCATCCTTGTCGATCACATGGCGTCGTTTGATGCCGGACGCTTTCTCGATAAAAGAAGAGGACGATGGCTGCAGTGGCGTCACATCGCCGCTAGCGATGGCATCTGCATTCTCGGCGTTGAACAGTTCAACATACTGGTTAAAGGCTTCGACCAGTTCGTCATTATCAATGGTTGCTGGCGGTGTGTAGAGACCGGTCCCGCTAATAACGGCTTTAATCACGCTAACCCCACGTCATGATTGTGAAAACGGGACACCAAGCGTCCCGTTTGGTTAATTCGTTCACCCACTGCCGGAAATACTAACACAGTCTCTGGGTTTTGCCCGTCAGGTATCAGTCACGGGCACCAGTCTGGTGCACACGATGTTCTCTAAACTCGGGTTTTCTCCCATTGCCGGTCCAGGCGTTTAACCGATACCGTCATCACTGTGCCCAGTTGCTGTGCAAAAAACGATACCCGGAACTCCTCCAGCATCCAGCGGTACAGCACAAGCTCCGGATCTCGAATCCCCTGCCGCTGCTGTTCGTCCCGCTTCACCGCGTAGCGGGACCAGAGGGGCTCAATGGTGTGAAGAAACTCCCGCTCACGGCCCATTTCCCGGGGCATTTTCTCAAGGCGAATCAGAGCGGCCTCAAAATAACGACCAAATTCCGCCATCCACTCTGGCGGCGTTTGCACCAGAAAACCGGGATAGACAAGGTTCTGCAACTGGAACTTCAGGTCGGCCATGCTGTTAGCCAGCGCCAGGTTGATTTTGCCTTTTAATTGCTTCGCCACTTTCTGGTAACCGGACATGGCCTGATACAGCCGTTCGTCTGCCTGCTCCAGGGTCGGAATGAAATCACCCCGGTGAGTGTCGAACACCTTGTCGAAATCCTCTGCCGTCCTTGGAATTTCGCCCGCGAGAAAATGCTGCATGGCTGTGGCCAGCAGCAGATCGTCCAACAACACTTTCGACTGGCCCACCGGCGCAAACATCAGCGCCGACTGCTTGAAACGAGGCAGTTTGCGTTCAAGATCATCAAGCGTCTTGCCGAACCGGTTGAGGATCAGGCGGGCAATGGCTTTGCGGGTGGTATCTTCAGCGGTCAGCCGATCCAGACAGCGTATCTGGCGCACCTGTTTGCCCAGATCCTCCAGGGCGGGATAAACGGTCACCTGCATGCCACCTTTTTCCGTCTGGACCTCTTCCGGCAGTGAACCGAACTGCCATTCGGTGTACTCGCCGCTCGGTTCTGCTGGCGAATCATCCTGTGTTGCCGAGGCCAGTGCCTGCTCAGCCTGACCTTCAAGCTGGTGTTGCAGATCGCCGGTCTCGCGACTCTCAGCAATGGTGCGACCGCCGTCGCCCATGACCCGCAGGTTCATTCGGAGGTGTTTGGGCAATTCCGAGTCGGACCAGGCCTCGGGATCAATCTGCACACCGGTCATGCGGCGCAACTGCTCACCCAGCTGAAGCGTCAGCGGCTCGTTGGAGGGTTGCAGATTCTCAAGAGCCGCATCCACAAAATCGGGTACCGGCACGAAGTTCCGGCGCAGAGCCTTGGGCAGAGATTTCACCAGGGCAATACACTTTTCCCTCAACAGCCCAGGAACCAGCCACTCCAGACGACGGGACGGAATCTGTTTGAGAGCCATCAGCGGAACCTGAAGCGTGACACCGTCTTTTTCGCTGGTGGGCTCGAATTCATAGCTCAGCGGATAACGGACACCCTCCCATTCCAAAAAGTCCGGATACAGGTCGGCGGCCTGGGCATCCACCGGGCGCTGGAGTATGTCGGCTTCGGTGAGCTCCAGTTCCTTCAATTGTTCAACCGACAGCCCCTTCCACCAGGTCTCGAAATGCCGACCACTGATAATGTCTGCAGGCAGGCGTTCGTCATAGAAAGCCACCAGTACCTCATCATCAACGAGCAGGTCCCGGCGCCGGGTCTTCTTCTCGAGATTCTCAACCGTATCGAGCATCTCGCGATTACGGGCGATAAAAGGCGCCTTTGACCGGTAATCACCCTCCACCAGCGCACGGCGGATGAACAGATTCCTGCATTCCGCCGGATCCACTTTGGCGTAGGGGATGCGGCGCTTTGCAACAATATCCAGGCCGTAGAGGGTGACCTTCTCATAGCCCATCACCTGGGCACGCTTTTGCTCCCAGTGCGGTTCGAAATAGTGGTGTTTGACGATGTGACCGGCCAGGGGCTCGATCCATTCCGGCTGAATGGAAGCCACCACCCGGGCAAACACCCGACTGGTTTCCACAATCTCGGTCGCGACGATCCACTTCGGACTCGTTTTGGCCACCTTGGAACCAGGAAAGATCAGCACTTTCCGGTTTCGTGTTGCCAGATATTCCTTCTTCTCCACTTTCATTGCGACCTGGCCCAGAAGACCGGCCAGAATCGCCTTGTGCAGGGCTTCGTAACTGGCGGCGTCCTTGTTCACCGTCAGCTTCTGTTCACGACAGATCAGAGTCAGTTGGCGATGGATATCCCGCCATTCCCGCATTCGCATCCAGCTCAGGAAACTTTTCTGGCAGACCTTTTTGAGCTGATTCTGGGACAGTTCCTGACGCTGTTCTTCATAGAAGTTCCAGACGTTCAGCAGAGTGACGAAATCCGATTCCTTGTCGTTGAACGGTGCATGAGCCTGGTCCGCTGCCTGTTGTTTATCCTGGGGCCGCTCCCTCGGGTCCTGGATACTCAACCCGGCAATAATCACCAGTGTTTCCGCCAGACTGCCCAGCTCTGCGGCCGTGACCAGCATCCTGGCCAGTCTTGGATCAAGGGGCAGCCGGGCCATGGTTTGGCCAAGCCGGGTGACGCGGCGCTTATCATCCACCGCACCCAACTCTTCCAGGAGCTTGTAGCCATCGTTGACCTGGCGCTTATCCGGCGCCTCAAGGAACGGGAACTGCCGGATTTCGCCTAGACCTGACGTGGCCATTTGCAGAATAACGGAGGCGAGGTTGGTTCGAAGTATCTCCGGATCGGTGTATTCCGGGCGATTGATAAAATCCGTCTCATCGTAAAGCCGGAAACAGATACCCGGCGCGACCCGCCCACAACGGCCCGCCCGCTGGTTGGCGCTGGCCTGGGAAATCGGTTCCACCGGCAGTCGCTGGATCTTGGAGCGCACGCTGTAGCGGCTGATCCTAGCCACCCCGGTATCGATCACGTAACGGATGCCTGGCACCGTCAGTGAGGTTTCCGCCACATTGGTGGAGAGCACAATCCTTCGCCCCTTGTGGGACTGGAACACCCGGTTCTGCTCAGCATTGCTCAATCGCGAATAGAGCGGCAGCACTTCTGTATGCCGCAGATCTACATGGCGCAACACCTTGCTGAGATTGCGAATCTCACGCTCGCCGGGCAGGAACACCAGAACATCCCCCGGCGGCTGTTTCTGGCTGCGCTCATGCTGCTCGATCTCGTCGAGGGCACCCAGAACGCCGTCCGTCCAGCCCTGATCCCGGTCGTCCTCATCTCCGGTCAGCGGCCGGTAGCGCACGTCGACCGGATAAGTCCGTCCGCTCACCTCGATCACCGGCGCCTTGTCGAAGAATTCGCTGAACCGTTCGACTTCGATGGTCGCCGAGGTAATGATCACCTTCAGATCCGGGCGCTTGGGCAGGAGCTGACGCAGATAACCGAGCAGAAAGTCGATGTTTAGACTGCGCTCGTGGGCTTCGTCGATGATGATCGTATCGTAGCGATCCAGAAACCGGTCGTGCTGAACCTCCGCCAGCAGGATCCCGTCGGTCATCACCTTTACCCGGGACTGCTCGGAGGTGTTGTCGGTGAAGCGAACCTGATACCCGATCTGCTGCCCGGTCTGCTCACCGATTTCCTCGGCAATTCGCGCTGCCACGCTCCGCGCCGCGATGCGTCGGGGCTGGGTATGACCGATCAGCCCCCGGATCCCCCGCCCGCTGTTCATGCAGATCTTTGGAATCTGCGTGGTTTTACCGGAGCCGGTTTCCCCGGCAATGATCACCACCTGGTTATTTTCGATGGCCTCACGAATGTCGTCGACCCGTTCGGAAACCGGCAAGCCCTCCGGAAAACTGGCCGGCTTGTGCAATGCGTGTAGCTGCTGCACCTTTTCCAGCCCACGCTCGAGCCATTTCGCCATTTTTTTCAGGTCTTTCTGGTCAGGCTTCCCTTTGGTGCGGGCAACCGTTTTAACGATGCGGGCGGCCTCCTGCTGGTTGCAGGCGTCCAGCTGCTCCATCATGGCCTTCACGGCCGCCTCAGCATCAGGTTTCGGAGTCGGTGTGCTCGGATTATCGGAACGGGTGTCTGTCATTGAATTGCCGGAATAGCGCTCACTCGGATTCGATTGGGCGACAGTCTATCGGGAAAGTCGGTATCTTAAAAACGGAAAAACCCCGCCGAAGCAGGGTTCTCCTTGATCAACTGCTGGAAAGGCTTACTTGTTGTTCGCCTCGTCACGCAGCTCACGGCGAAGGATCTTGCCTACATTGGTCTTGGGCAGTTCGTCCCGGAACTCGAACTGCTTGGGCACTTTGTAGGCGGTGAGCCGCTCGCGACAGAACTCCTTGAGTTCATTTTCTGTCACGCCCTCAGCCGTAGGCACCAGGTAAACCTTGACCGCCTCGCCGCTCTTGGCATCAGGTACGCCAACAGCCGCACACTCGACCACCTTGGGATGGCTGCTCACCACATCTTCAATCTCGTTCGGGAACACGTTGAAGCCCGAGACGATGATCATGTCTTTCTTGCGATCCACAATGCGGATGTAACCGTCTTCCTGGATCAGCGCAATGTCGCCAGTACGCAGGTAGCCATCGTCGGTGAAGGACTTCTGGGTATCTTCCGGACGCTGCCAGTAACCGCGCATGACCTGGGGGCCTTTGACACACAATTCGCCGGGCTCGCCCAGGGGCGTCTCATTGCCCTCTTCATCAATGGTTTTAACCTGCGTGGAAGGAATCGGAAGCCCAATGGTACCGATCTGAATAGCGCTGTGCGGATTGAAGGTCACCACAGGCGACGTTTCGGTCATGCCGAAGCCTTCGCAAATCTCACAGCCGGTTACCCGCTCCCACATTTTGGCGGTGTCGCTGGTCAGCGCCATGCCGCCCGATGAGGTCAGTTTCAGGCTGCTGAAATCCAGGTCCTGGAACTCTTCATTGTTGCAAAGCGCAACGAACAGTGTATTCAGGCCAAGGAACGCGGAGAATTTGTGGTTCTTCAACTCTTTCACAAAGCCCGGAATATCCCGCGGGTTTGGAATCAAGACGTTGTGAGCACCCGCCTCAAGCATGATGCCGCAGTTCAGGGTAAAGGAATAAATGTGATACAGCGGCAGGGGGGCAATCACCACTTCCTGCCCCTCAACCACCATGTCTTCCATCATCGGACGGGTCTGCAGCAGATTCGCAACCAGGTTGCCGTGGGTCAGCATCGCGCCTTTCGCCACACCGGTAGTGCCACCGGTGTACTGGAGCACGGCAATGTCGTCCTGCTTGCACTCAACCGGAGTAAATTTCTCTCGGGCGCCGGCACTCAGTACTGCCGGCAGTTTGTGCGCCTGGGGCAGATTGAAAGGCGGAACCATCTTTTTGACATGCTTGATCACCGCATTCATCAGGGTGCGCTTGATCGGGGAGTGCATGTCCGCTATTTCAGTCACAATGACATGTTCGATGCCAGTGTGCGGCAACACCTTCTCGGCGTTCTCGGCCATGTTGGCCAGAACCACCAGAGCCTTGGCACCGGAATCATTGAACTGATGTTCCATTTCCCGCGTGGTGTACAGCGGGTTGGTATTCACCACAATCAGGCCAGCTCGCATGGCACCAAATACAACCACCGGATACTGGCTGACGTTCGGCATCTGCACAGCAATACGGTCGCCAGGTTTCAGATCTGTCTTGTTCTGGAGCCAGGCCGCGAAGTTACGGCTCTGGGTGTCGAGGTCACGGTATGTGAGCGTTGCGCCAACAGCACTGAATGCGGGACGGTCAGCAAATTTTTTGACCGACTGTTCGAACACATCCACCATGCTTTTGTACTTGTTCAGGTCCACCTCGCGGGGCACGCCGGCGGGGTATTTATCCTGATAGAACTGCTCAAAATCCATCACCATCTCCTGTTTGGCGCTTCTGATTGTAATGATTTACCGATGTCAAGTTGTTTAAAAAATCAACCCTACAAAAGTATCAGCCTCAAAAAAGTGGGGAGAGAATAGCAGTTTTGTAACCGATGAGGTAGTTTTCGAGACTCTAACCCGAACACCGACCAGAACACCGACCAGAACACCTGTACTTTTATGCCAACAGCACGGAGCACGCGATGAGCGATACCCTTGATACTCTGGAGAATATCACCTACGACGAGCTGAATGAGGGCGACACCGCCACCTTCACGCGTACCCTCACCGAGGATGAACTGGTGCTGTTTGCAGCGGTCTCCGGTGATGTAAACCCGGTACACCTGGACGCCGAATTTGCAGCCGGCTCCATGTTCAAAGAACGGATTGCCCATGGCATGTGGAGCGGCTCCCTGATCTCGGCGGCGTTGGCAACGGTGATGCCTGGCCCCGGCACCATCTACCTCGATCAGAGCCTGTCCTTCAAGCGCCCCGTGAAACTGGATGACACACTCACCGTAAAGCTGAAAGTCCTTCGGAAAGAACCGAAAGGCCGGGTCGTGGTCGAGTGCGATGTTCGCAACCAGAACGATCAGCAGGTGGTCATAGGAGAAGCGAAGGTGATTGCGCCATCGGAGAAGGTTTCTCTGCACAAGCCCCGGTTGCCCAAAATTACCATCGAAAACTGAGTTTCTTGCATCGGGCAGTTCTCACTGACTGCCCGATCAGCCGGTTCACCCGGGCAGGAAGTCAATCGGAAATCTGACCTTCCGGGCTTCGACACTGTCAGCCCCGAAATTGAACAGCCTCACCCGCATGGCAATCCGCTGCTCGAGTTTGGGATGTTCAAGCTCTGAGCTGACCACCTCACAGGCTGAGACGGAGCCATCAGGCTCGATGACCAGTTCGAGCAAAACCTTGCCTTCCAGAGTCGGGTCCTGCCGCAGTTCCCGCTGGTACATGGAATAGAGCGCCGATTTCTGGGCATCGAAGACCTTCCGGATATTGCTCATTGCCCGTTCGCCGACCGATGGCTGGGCCTTTACGGGTTTCGCAGCCACTTCCCGGGGTTCCTCCACCGGCGCATCCACTGTTTTTACTTCATGTTCGGCCACAGCGACGTTTGTCTCCGGGGCGGTGGCGTCTGCAACACCACCACTGCCAGTCAGAACCTGCTCCGAGTCCGTGGTTGTTCTGTTTCGTTCGACGGCGTCCGTCTGTGTATTGACCGCAAACTCCCTTGCTGGTGTCTGTTCGGGCGACCTCAGTGAAGCCAGTTTGTCTCTCATGGCAAGCAGGCCGGACCGGGATGCTTTCTCCCGGGCCTGCTCGGCGGTCTGTTTGGGCTCCGGGTTGGATACGGTCTTAGTCTTGGTTTCCGGTTTCGGGGCAGGCACAGGATCTGGCTCAACCTCGGCCACTTCCGGTTCCGGCCGCTTTGGCTTCTCTTTCACCACTTCCGGTTTTTGCTCGGGCTCGGGCTCACGTTCCGGCTGGACCGGCTCCGGTGGCATGACCGGTTTCGGCTTTTCCACGAGGCGCGCCAGCCGGGGCGGAACCTTCTCGGCCTCGCTGCGTTCAATCTCCGGTACTTCCATCATCGGGACCAGGAACGCCGGCGGCAGGAACAGCGCCAGCATCACCACCATAATAACCGCGAATCTTCGACGTTCGCCGAGGTCACTGCTCCATGGCAACCCCGAACCGGCCAACGGGGAATGTGCGTTGTCAGCCATTGCGGACCTCCCCTTCCACGGCCAGACGTACCCGCCGATACTGTTCATCCACACAGGTCTGCATGACCCTGCGAAGCAGCCGATAATCGGTATCCCGCCCAGCCATAATGGTCACCTCAAGCCCCTCGTCCGGGATTTCGGACCAGCGATTACGGCGCCAGGAAAGCTCTTCCGAAAGGCCGGAGATATAGGTGTCACCGGTCTCGATACCCTCCCGTCTTGCCACTTCGCTGCCCTGGACCAGAATGGCATTGCCCGTTACCTGAACTGTCAGGCTCTCAACAGCCTCCTGTTGGGCCGTGGACTTGGGCAATGGCACATCTGCGGTGTTCTGCATCACTTTCACATCCGAGGAATTCACCATCAGGAAAAAAACCAAAATGGTGAAGATGTCCATCAGCGATACCAGGTTCAGACCACCGGGCTTGTGCATCCGGCCGTAATGCCGATGAATTCTTTTCGCCTTGCGGGACGTTTTCATGCCCCCTCTCCTGCTTGGGCACTGGCGTTTGCCGCAAGTTGTCTGCCTTCAGGCGCATTCATCAGCGAGACATCAGGAAACAGCTCCCCCTCCACCACGCTGGCAGCAACCACGGCGGGATACGAGCGAACGGTATCCATTGCTGTAACCAGTGTCTGGTAATCGATGTCCGGTCCTACCTCGAGCACCACGTCGGTTTTATCCGGCACCCGAGTCTTGATCTGGCGGAGAACCGTTCGGAGACCCTCGAAATCCTGCCCCTGCTGATCCACGGGAAGCACCCGGATCAGACCTCGACTGCTATCTGCGATCTCGATACCTTCCGGAATGAGGGTAACAACAAGCCGTAACTCCTCTGGCTCCGGTGTCTGCCCTGCTTCCATACCCGGAAAATTCAGCTCGATCATCCGGACCTGGCTGAACACCATGCCAAGCAGCAAAACCGGAACCAACACAATCATGAGATTTAGAAAGGCGGTGATATCCAGTTCCGGCGATGTACTTAACCTGCGGTGACGGCGTCTCATGGCATCGACTCAGGCAGCGGATGGCCGGGCGGCACTGCCCGCAACAGGGGTCGAACCAGAATCAGAGACCATGTTAAGCAACTTCACGCCGGCCATCTCGAAACTGTCCACAATCTCATTGGTCCGTGTTTGCAGTACTGCATGGAACATGAGCAGAGGGATAGCCGACATCAGACCGAAGGCTGTGGTATTCATGGCCACTGAAATACTCTCGGACAGCAAGCTGGCTTTCTGGGAAGGGTCTGCCGCCGCCACTGCGGTAAACGCCGCAATAAGACCAATAATGGTTCCCAGCAGGCCAAGCAGAGTGGCGATATTGGCCAGGGTCGCCAGGTATTGGGTGCGTTTCTCCAGGCGCGGCAGTACTTCCATCAAGCCTTCTTCCATGGCGTATTCAATATCCTCTCGCCGGCTGTTGCTAAGCAACCGGCCGATCCCGGCGCCCATGATCGAGGCAATCGCACTATCGGAATTAGTGGCCGCTTTCATGGCCCGCTGATAATCCCGCTTCCTGAGTAGCGGCAGGATGCCTTGCTCGAAGGCAATCCGGTTGCGCCGTCTCACCGCCGAGAGATAGAAGAACCGTTCCAGAGTGATGGCCAGCCCCAACGCCAGTACGATGGCAATGGGGTACATGAAAGGCCCGCCTTCCTGGAAAAAACGTACGATGGTGTCCAGCATGATTATTCTCCCGTTATTACTGCGCAGTCACCGCTGAGCCCCAAGGGGACTCAGGATCAGAGGGTTTAGGTTTTCTCGGAACAGACGGTGTCGCTCCATGGCGACCGGATCAGCCGGACGGACCAGTTCCGGCGCTTCGTCATTCAGATCAGCCCTGGGTCGTCTTGGCAGGCTCGGCGCCTGCCAGGGCAATATGTAAAGTACCCGGGGCTCGTCTTCGCCAAGACTTGCAGACAGGCCTTCAACACTGAGCCGGACCGTGTCACCCTGATCCGCCTGTACCGGCGTAATAACCAGTATCTGAAGGCCTGCAAACACCAGTGCGGCAAAGACAGCTTTGGCGGCTTTTTGAATTTCAACCATTTATTCCAGCCTCCGTTCCAGATCCGCAATCCAGCCGGCCACTTGTTGGTCGTCTTCTTCCGTCAGCTCCCGGTAACGGCTGTAGTGCACAAGGGCTGTTTCCAGATCCAGCAGATAGAGTTCAGCGATTACCGCCAAATTGAAATGCAGCTCCGCCACATCTGGTGAATGGACGAGGCCTGCTTTCAACAACTTGGCCGCTTCTGCGAACCGGTGCTGGTCCTTGAGCACGAGCGCCAGATTGTTCACGGTTACAGCGTTGGTCGGGTCCAACTCCACGGCTTTTTTCCAGGCCTTTACAGCCGTCCCTTTCCGGCCCTCTTCGAAAGCCGTGCGACCTTCTTTTTCAAACTTTGCGGCCAGTTCCGGATCCGTCTTGACGGATTCCTCGGGCTGCCGGATTTCCTGACCGGCACAACCACCCAGCACCAAGAGCAAAAGGAGTACTGAGCGCAGTGCTGTTTTTGGAAATGGATTAAACGCCATCTTTCGACCTCATGTTCCAACTGAGCCATTTGACGCTTCGCTCGTAACGGCCCGGATGCAGTTCCGCAAGAACGCCAAGGCTTCGCCCGATCCAGGCATCGTAGCCTTCCGATGCGATCCGGCGGTGGTTTTCGGTGTGCAGTTGAATCGCCTTTTCTTCGAAAGGGTAAGCCTCCTCTTCCAGCAACATCTGGTACTGCATGGCCTCAAGCTCATTCAGGTCCGAAGGGATGGTTGAGGTCATCAGGTCTTTGGCCAGGCCCCGGTAGAGCTCTGCCCTGCGGAACAAAGACTCAGACAGAACGCGCGCTCCACCGAGGGCTTCGGCATCGAGAAATCGCTGTCTGGCCGCTTCCAGGGCCTTCTGTTTGCGGTCCAATGATTGTTCCAGAGGCTGGCTCAGGCTGATACTGGTGAACACCGCTGCTGCCCGGGCGCCAAGCACCAGGGATGCACGGGATGACCACTCAAGTGTGTCTGCACTGTGCCAGGCACTGTCCAGCTCTGCCTGAACCAGAGCTTCCCGCCAGGAGTCCGGATCGTCACCCGTCTCTACCAGGCGATAACGGATTGTCTGAAGCCGCTCATGCTCAGATCCGTCGGCAGCTTCCGGACCCGTTGCAAGGTAATCCACGTACAGGGCATTCCGTTCGGCAATATTTCCGGCCTCATTCAGCAATTCTGCGGCGCGCATCCGCAGGCCCCAGGGGTTGGCGCTATTGTCAGCGGCCTGAAGTAATTCTGATGCCGCCTGGGTCGGTTTATCGGACTGAATCCAGGCATGTACCAGCTTTTCACTGATACCCGCAGCCAGTTCGTGTTGCGGGTGGTCGGCACGAAACGCCTGCAGGTCCGCCACAGCGGCTGCCCAGTCTGATGCCTTCAGCAAGGTATTGGCGGCGTCGTACCGTGCCCGAATGGCGATTTCCGAGCCGGGTAACACTGAATCAACCCGCCGGAAGTGACCTACAGCCTCTCTGAACCTGCCGCGAGCGGCTGCCATCTCTCCCTGGCGATAGACCGCCGTCGCCAGTTGCCGGCGAACGGCCGCCCGCTGTTCGTCGGTCACATCTTCTAGCTGATCGCCCTCCGCAAGATCCAGCGCCTGATTCCAGGCCCGCTCTGCCAACCCATACTCACCTTCCTTCTGGCGAATCCGGGCCGTCACCTGCCAGGCTGTATATTGCTCCGCCGGCGATGCCCCGGCTGCCGTGAGAACCTGCGACGCGTAATGCAGTGCCCGCTCATGGTTGCCTACTGCAAGCCAGCGGGAGCCCAGATCCGCCATGAGGCCTGAAATCCGGGCATCATCGGCGAAACGCTTTTCAAAGCGATTGGCCTCGTTTGATAGATCCTGCAGTTCGGGCCTGAATTCAGCAGTCGGGAGCTTTTGGTCGACACCATCTCTTAACAGGATGACTGCGGCCCAGGCAGCATCAGCCGCCTCGTTGTAACCGGGCGCTTCGTAGGCAGCCTTTCGAAAGTTCACCAGCGCCTTCGCAAACTGCCCTGCCTGAAGTCGAGCATCTCCGGCTAGGCGCAGGATCTCTCCACTCTGAGCTACCCTGGGCGACAGTCCTTCATAGTAGGCAGCGGCAATTGCGAAGGCCTGACCGGAAGCTGCAACCTGCCCCTGCTCCGCCGCGCGGCCACCCAGGTCATAGTGATAGTCCGCCAGGCGCTTGCTGTAACTCCGCCACTTGTCTCGCTCGTCCCCATCCAGCTCAGCAAAGGCCGATTCCGCGCCATAAATCTCGACGAATCGAGCCTGGGCAGCGCGAACCTGCTCGACGTCACCGGCTGCCTGCCAGACATCCACCACCTGCAACAGGAAGGCTGGAACCGAATTGTGATTTGGGGAATACTCAATGAAGGCCGTGTTGGCGGCGACACTGGCCCGGGTGTCTCCAAGGACGGCGTAATAGTCCGCGAGGCGGTCAAACAGAAGATGCTCCCAGGGACGCGGCCGTTCTCTATCCAGCCAGGAAATCAGGGTGTCCGGGCCACTGTTTCGTGCGGCCATCAATGCCAGGACACGAAAGGTATCGTCGATGGTATCGACGCTGGACTCACTGACCGACTCCAGGCTCTGTTCCTGCGGTAAAAACTCATCCAGAACCTCGACGAAGGTTGCGGCAGCCCGGTTCCAGGCAGACGGCCCCTGCTTGTACTGGCTCCAACCAAGCATGTATCTGGCCTTTGTGCTGAACTCTTCGCTGTCATCAGATGTAACCAGGTGCCGGTAGCCGTTTTCTGCCTCGGCGTACTGGCCAGCGGCAAAGGCGGATTCTGCCAATCGGAACCTTGCCTCCGGCACCAGGGGCGATTGAGGGTACAGCCCGATCAGCTGTTTCAGCCTCTGGATAGACGCACTCTGCTGCCCTGTCAGAGCATGGGCCTTGGCCATCTGGTAAAGCAGTTCATCCAGCCGGCCACCATAGGAGCCGCGCTCCAGAATCGACTCGTAACTGCTGATTGCCTCGCTGTAGACCCTTTCCTCTTCAGCCGGGGAGAACCCGATATCTTCACCTGAACGATCCCGAATATTGCTCAGACGGTTAAGGGCATCAATCCTCACCTCCGGTTCGTCGGATGTCTGGAACAGGCGGTGATAACGCCTGGCAACTTCCGAGGGCGAGATGGCCGGCATGGGCCGGCTTTCAAAGGTCAGGAAAACCGGACGCATATCCCCGATGGTTTCGCCGTCCCTGCCCAGCTCCACGCGGAAGGATTCCTGAGCCATAGCCGGCGTAACAAGGAGCAGGGAGAGACAGAGGCTCTGGATCGGCCGGATCATGGCTTTGTTTCCTCCAGATTCTGGAGGGCAAGATATTCATACAGGTGAGCAATCTGTTGTTCAGTTTTGTCCAGTGCAAAGGCCATCTGCTGGTCCCTGGCCTCGACATAATCCAGAGCCAATTCGTCCAGCGCCGCTTCAGATGCCCGGAGCAACTGAAGCACAGACGAAGCCAGCGCTTCGTTGCGCTCTGTCAGCACGGCAGCTGTGTGACGTAAACGTTCCAGGATTTCAGGTTGCCCCGATGCATTGCTCCTGACCTGATTCAACCGCGTCTGGGCGTCCGAGAGGGTTTTCCGGAGGGCCTGGATACGGGCTTGCCCGCCAGGACTGGCGTTATCCGCGAGCCGCTGCAGCCGTGCACCGAGCTCTTCACCTTTAGCAATCAGATCAGCTGTGCGTTGCCTGGAGCCCTGCTCCTGAATGCCGACCAGCTGTTCGGTCAGCGCTTCCTGAAATACCTCAAGGTCGTGCCCATAACGTTCCAGTTTCGCGGCCATCAAGCGAAGAGCTGCCACCCTCCCCGCAGCGGTCTGGGCATTCGTCTCTTCCAGGAACCCCAGGAGATAGGCCATCCTTGGCTGGGTCAGTGTGCGGCTGTCTGCAAGAAACCAGTCGACCCCGGTTTCCCGGGCATCTTCCACCAGGGTTTTGTAGGCCCCTTGTTCGCGAATCTTCCCCGCCAGTTTGCGGAGAGTCACTCGTTCACTCTCAAAGGCGGCGTTGGCGGCCAGATAGGCTTCACCGGCCTGCCCCAGATAGCCGGAAAGGTCGTAGCCCCTGCCCATGCCAATCCAGGCGTCAGCGACACCGGGGTACGCCAGAGGATACTTCCGGGCCCGATGCCAGCTCTGCATCGCGGCCCGATGATTGCCTCTTTCAGCCAGGGCGAGACCATGAAGATAAAGTGCCCTGGGGGTGTTAAAGCTATCGAGATCGACCTTCTCCAGGAAGCTTATCGCCTTGTCAAACTCGCCGTGCTGGTAAGCAAGGTAGCCCGCCCGAACCAGCAGATTATTCTTCAGGTGCTCGCTGCGGCGGGAATTGTCGTCGCCCTCGGACATGGCTAACGCTACCCGCAAAGCAACCAGCGCCCTGGCCGGGTTAAGATCGGTTTTCGCGTAATCGCTGGCAAGATTGAGGTAACCCAGAGCCGCCCAGTAGCCTTCTTTCATTCCGGCCAGGATTCGCCCGGCCTCATCGGTACGCCCCTCAGTTCTTGCCTTTTCCGCCGCTTCGAAGAGCGCTTGCTGTCGGCCATCACCAAGGTTGACGCCAACATCCCCGGCCTGTCGGAATTCCGTGAGGCCAGAACGAATTTCGTCCGGCATTGACGGCGTAGCCGCTAAGGAAAACCCGCAGACAGTCAGAAGTACCGGAACCAGCAGGACCCGCAACACCATGACGCCCTACTCCCACTCCACGAAAGAAACCCGGGGTTCGTAATCGGGAGCCCGGGCTTCAAGGCTCAATTGCAGACGCAGAACGCCGGGGCGTTTTCTGAACCGGTGAGTGGATTCCCGACGCACAAAATCATCATCGGCAGAGCGAGCGGTAATGACCGTTTTCAACTCATGCTCGCCGTTTTGCAGATTCCCGGTGAACAACTGCTGTATTCCGCCCCGCTCAAGTGAAGCCCGCTCTCTGTCGGAATACAGGTGGGAGGCCACTGGCTGGCCATTCACAAACAGCTCGACGGAATCGAGATCGAGCGCATCGCGGCTTTGAAGTGTCAGAAAAACTGCCAGCCGGGTATTGGCTGGGTGCAGCACCTTTTGTTCGAGGGCAAAAACGCGCTCGGAGTGACTGGCGACCTCGGCGCTCAGGCGTTCGAGCTCTTCATCAAGCCCGGCCGCTGGTATTGGGGGAGCGGTCAGCAATGCGAGAATAACGGATCCGATGGCCACTACCCTTCGATGTGCTATCCGGCGCCTTTGTGTTTGTTGTGTGCCGAACATAAGCCTCCTGCCTTTGCAGCCTCTGTAACTCACGAAAACTTCTGTAACAGATCGGCAGAAAGCGTAACACTTGGTAACCGCCAAGAACGGTATCCAGATCACCAAATGAAAAACGCGAGTTCGGCAGTTCGAAATTGAGAAGAGTGTCGAGTTATTTGACGGTATTCAGGAGGGGAGGAAAATCAGAACCCGGAATTCGCATAACTGGATTTTTAAACGACTGTTTTAACAGCCTTTAATCCAACTGGCCCTGTATTTGCTATCTGGAAAGCGGCGGGAAAGCCTTCAGGCAACCCCGCTTGATATGCCGAGCTTTGCCGATGCCCTCAACCGCATCGGCTTTTTTTATTTACTCAGTTGCTTCATGGCCGATTCGAGGCCTTCAACCGTTAGCGGGTACATGTGGTCGTTAACGAGTTGCTTCGTCATTCCCAACGATCCCCCATTGCCCCAATAACTCTCCGGGAGCGGATTAATCCACACAACCTTCCGGAAATGTTCGGTGATGCGCTGGAACCAGGTGGCGCCCGCTTCCTCATTCCAGTGCTCGATGGAGCCACCGGGGTGGGAGATCTCGTAGGGAGCCATCGTTGCGTCACCCACAAAGATCACCTTGTAGTCGGGCGTGTACTTGTGAAGGATGTCCCAGGTGCTGGTGGTTTCGTTCATGCGGCGGATATTGTTCTTCCAGACACTCTCATAGATGAAATTGTGGAAGTAAAAATATTCCATATGCTTGAACTCTAGCCGGGCAGCAGAAAACAGTTCCTCGCACACTCGGACGTGGGGGTCCATGGAACCGCCGACATCAAAGAAGATCAGCACCTTCACCGCATTGTGTCGTTCGGGCACCATTTTCAGGTCCAGATAGCCGGCATTGCGAGCTGTCGAACGGATGGTGTCATCCATATCCAGCTGGTCCGCCGCGCCCTGGCGGGCGAACTTCCGCAGTCGGCGCAGCGCCACCTTGATGTTGCGGATGCCCAGGGTCACGCTGTCGTCGAGATCCTTGAATTCGCGCTTTTCCCAGACTTTCACGGCCCTGCCGTGACGACCATTCTTCTGGCCGATCCGGAACCCCTCCGGGTTGTAACCGTTAGCTCCAAAGGGTGAAGTACCGCCGGTACCGATCCATTTGTTCCCGCCAGCGTGACGCTCCTGCTGCTCCTCCATCCGCTTTTTGAAGGTCTCAATCAGCTCCTCCAGGCCTCCGAGAGAATCGATCTTTGCCTTCTCTTCCTCAGACAGGTGCTTCTCGAACTCGGCCCGCAACCAGTCGTCCGGAATCAGGGCTTCAAGCAGGTCGTCGAGATTCTCGATTCCTTCAAAGTAAGCCTGGAACGCGCGGTCAAACTTGTCGAAGTGGCGCTCGTCCTTGACGAGGCAAAGACGGGACAGGTAATAGAACTCCTCCATATCCGCAAAGGCAAGCCGTTTCTGCAGGGCTTCCAGAAGATCCAGAAACTCTCTCAGGCTGGCAGGCACTCTCGCGCGCCGGACTTCAAGAAAAAAATCAATCAACATAAAACGTGACTCTTGCCAATGAGCTTGCCGAGAATCAGCTGCGACGACGGGCCATGAAAGCGAGCTTCTGCAGCAGGTGCACATCCTGCTCGTTCTTCACCAGGGCCCCGTAAAGCGGTGGCAGCGCCGAGCTGGTATCCTTCTCCTGCAACATTTTCGCAGACAGCTCATCCGCCATCAGCAGTTTCAGCCAGTCAATCAGCTCCGAGGTAGACGGTTTCTTCTTCAGGCCCGGCACCTTACGCACATCAAAGAAAACTTCCAGGGCATCGCGAACGATTTCCTGCTGCAAGCCCGGGAAATGTACGTCCACGATATTCTGCATGGTGTCGTGGTCCGGGAAGCTGATGTAGTGGAAGAAACACCGGCGCAGGAAGGCATCCGGCAATTCCTTCTCGTTGTTACTGGTGATCACCACGATCGGACGTTTCTTTGCCTTTACGGACTGCTGGGTCTCGTAGACGAAGAACTCCATCCGGTCGAGTTCCAGCAACAAATCATTGGGGAATTCGATATCAGCCTTGTCAATCTCGTCGATCAGCAGCACCACCTGCTCGTCCGCCTCGAAGGCCTCCCAGAGCTTGCCCTTGACGATGTAGTTGCTGATGTCCTTGACCTTTTCATCGCCCAGCTGGGAATCCCGCAGACGGGAAACCGCATCGTATTCGTAGAGACCCTGCTGAGCCTTGGTGGTGGACTTGATGTGCCAGGGAATAAGCTTCATACCCAGGCCGGCGGCCATCTCCTCCGCCAGCAGGGTTTTCCCGGTGCCCGGCTCGCCCTTGATCAACAGCGGACGCTGGAGCGCAATTGCTGCATTGACGGCCATTTGCAGGTCATCGGTGGCTACGTATTTCTCGGTACCGGTAAACTTCATGCTCTGGTTCCTGTTGGTTACTTTTTCTGGTCTTTCTGATCAGGCTTTTTCTTCGAATCGTCTTCGGGCAATCCGGACTCATCCTGATCATAATCGGGTAAATCGTCGAACTCGGACAAATCGAAATCCTCAAGCCCGAACTCTTCCTCGTCATCTTCTTCCGGCTCATCAGCGTCGGAGGGATCGGCGACATCCTCCAACTCAGGGATATCCTCATCCGTCTCTGCAGGGTCTTCTTCCACCGGCGTATCGGCCACCGGGATGTCCTCTTCCAGGTCATCGGCCGATTCCATTTCGGATTCAGAAAGCGCTTCATCTTCCGCTTTCAGAGTGGCCTCATGCTCATCAATCACGGCCTCCAGCTCGGACATATCATCTTCTGGCGCCTCCTCGGTGACCTCCGGAATCTCCTCGATTTCGGCATCCTCTTCCAGCTGAAGGCTTTCTTCTGGCTGAGGTCTCTCCTCTTGCTGAAGATTGTCCTCCGCATCGTCGCTAGCCTCTGGCTCGGGCTCCGGTTGAGGCTCCTCCTGCAGGTCCTCAAGCGTTTCTCGCTCTGCGGCGGCCTCTGTCTGCTCCTGTTGGCGTTGCTTCCGCTGGCGAAGTGCAAACCACACCAGGCCTCCGATCAGAACCACACCACCGCCAGCTGCTGCGACCATCCATAAGGGTACTGCAAAGGCGGTTTCCGTTTCTTCCGGTTCCTCAGGCGCCGGCTCAGGCTCCGGTGCCGACGGAGTCACCGGCTCCTCTGCCTGGCTCACATCAATGGGCGATGAAATCGCAGATTCAGGCTCGGATTGCTCCGGCTCGGATAAGGGCGGCTCCGGCTCAGATTGTTCTGTGGCGGGCTCCGATTCAATTACCCCGGGCTCCACCTGTTCAATTGGCTGATCGGCAGGTTCCGTCCCTTCAGGCACCGTGAAGCCGACAGTCGCACTGAACTTGCGGCTGAAGGTCTGGCCGTCGGCAACGACATCAAAGGTGTAGAGTCCAGCGGCTGGTAACCGACTCACCGTATCCCGATAGGTGCCATCTTCCGGCGGCTGCTCATCAGACAATACTTTGGTTCCGCTCCGGCCATCCTCCGAGGTGATACTGAGGCTGACCTCAATCACACCCAGAAAATCAGAACTGGTGATTTTCTCCCCTTCCTCGAAAAAACCAACCCGGATGTTCAGCGGGTCATCTGCGGTAAACGACGGTGGTAGTGGATTAACCACCATCCTGAGATCGCTGACCACCGTTACCCGGCTGCCCTCGCCCAGCTCGCCATTGATACGCCATTGCCCGGCCAACGGCTCATTGACCGTAATCAGGTCATAGCCGGCTTCCCTGGCCCAGCGGACATTATCGGGAAATTCAGAAAGATTGACGGTCTGCTCATCCGGGCGAACCAGGGCAAGCTCCCGTGTTGCTGAGGTCTCCGACTCGCCCCAGAAAATCAGGGCGGTAAATTCACTGACGCCCTCGTCTACAGTGAAACCGTTGCCCTCAATCGGAATCTGCTCCTGGGGTACCGCGGTATTCAGGGCCTGAAGAAACGCCAGGTTCAGTGCATCCGCCGTATCGGCCACCTGGAAACGGCCACCGGATTCCGTCGCCAAGGCCTTCAGAAAGTCAGTATCGGCTGCCTCTGACAGGGCTACAGGGTGAAACGTGGCGCCCCGCTCGATGAGATCCGCCACAATCGTGTCCAGAATCCGTTTTTCTTCTGCCGTATTGGCGGCGGCATCGTCGGAGATATCGACCTTACCATCTGTCAGCAGGATAAAATGAGTGCGGCTCAGATCGCCGTCAGTGAAATAGTCGTCGCTTGCCGTCTCAATAGCCGCGCCAAGGTTGGTTCTGAGCGCAACGGAATTGATCTGCGCGGAACGCTGGATGGCCATATCCCGCCAGGCATCGGTCACTTCCTGATGCGGCACCAGCATGTTGACGTACTGTCCGAATGTCCAGACACCGGCACTGGCTCCCTCTGGCAACAGCCGGGCGAGCAAACGAACGGCAGGTTGACGCAGATTCTCCGGATCGGTCTCTTTCATGGAACCCGAGATATCGACAATGATCCGCACGTCCGACTGTTCTGGCAATTGAACGTCATCGCTCTCCTGGGCGCCAAGCCCGGCAGACAAGCTGAGCGCGAAAAAAGCCGCGAACAGGCCAAACCATCTCAATGTCATCTTTCTCAAGGCTTCCATCCTTTTATTGTTTTCCCGATTTACTTGCGAACAAGGCGGTAACGAACCAGATCCAGTACCCAGACCAGCAACATTACCAATCCAGCCAGACCGAGATTGAACAGCGCCCGGCCTGAAGCGTCGGCGTCGCCGAGAATCATTTCGTAACCGCCAAACAGCCATGCCGGAATCCACCAGCCGGCCAGTTCTGGCGACTCCACCGGGGTAAGCAGCAAGGCCACCAGGGCGGCAAGAATCAGGGTACGAACCCCGTAAAACGGAAGGAAACGCACAAGGCTCTTCATCATGTAAAAGAATACGACAAAGGCGATGGCGTAGGCGGCCCAGAATATCCCGTAGGCCAGTTGTGCATCAGTATCAATCATTACAGGATCCAGTGAATGATGTGTTCTTCCCAGTCTTCTTCCGGCACGCGGTCCTCTGAGATGACCTTGTGGCGAATCGAAACGCCTGCCTCGTGTACGGAGCCCGGATCCCCGCTTCGCAGAGGATGCCAGTCGGCCAGCGGCCGGTCTTCAGCCAACGTTCGGTAGGCGCAGGTATATGGCAACCAATGGTAGTCGCTGACGGTATCCGGTGTCAGCACTGTGCAGCCCGGCACTTTCTTTAGCCGTTCTTCATAAACGGTGCACTGGCAGGTTTCCTCGTCCATGTAACGGCAGACAAGGTCGGTGTGGTAAACCTCACCGGTGTCTTCGTCTTCCAGTTTGTTGAGGCAACACTTTCCGCAACCGTCGCAGAGAGACTCCCATTCCTGCTCCGTCATCTCTTTCAGGCGTTTACGCTGCCAGAACGGCACCTGGGCAATCATGGATTGCGCTGCTCCAGCTTACGCTTGAAGTCCACCACATAGCTTTCCTGCTCTTCCGGCATCTGCAGAAAAAAGTCCTTCTCGTCGATCGCTTCCAGAACCTGCTTTCCAGTGGTTCGTGCCAGCTTACGGTCGGGTGTCAGCACGAGGTCCATGGAGTGGACCGGCTGCCCGAAGATACCCCGGAGGCTCTCGGGAAGATCCTCCCAGTTCTGGCCGCGGCGAACGAAAAGGTAGGTGTCGTTCTTCTTGCTGCTGCGGAAAACGGAAACGAACTCTCGCTCTTTCATGACTTCAGCAATTCCTCGATATCAGCGCGAACCGGCGCGAGAACTTGCGCCCGCCAGCCCTGGAAAAATTCATGTTTCGCCAGATCGGGATGCTGCACAACCTTCTCAAGACGCTTCCTGGGCGCCAGCAATTCCATAGGAATATCAGCATCTTCTGAAGCTTTCCTGAAAAGACGCTTTAACTTTTTGAAGAAGCCCTGCTGATCCCGTGACAATGGCGGCGCGATCCTCTCAAGGGAGGAATTATCCGCGGTCGACCCCCGGCTAACAAGTTCAAGGATGGTTTCACCGTATCGGCGGACAGCGCCGGAAGGGACACCCTGAATGTTGGAAAGCTCCTTGAGTGAACCGGGCAGCCTTTCCGCAATGGCAATCAATAGAGCGTCAGCCAGCACCCTGTTCCTCGGCCGGTCCCGCCGCTGACATTCCAGTTCGCGCCAACGAACCAGCTCTCTGAGCACCCCCTGCTGCTGGGCAGAAAGCGTCCAGCCTCCGCGCAGCTTCAGGTAATGGTTGTCCGGATCTTCCTGCCCTGCCAGCTCATCGGCAAAACGAGCCGACTCCTCCGCGAGGGCCGCCTCCAGCCCGCGATCACGCAATAATTGGCTAGCCCACTGGTACATCGGCTCCAGAAAACGGATATCGTCGATCGCATAGCGTTGCTGGGCGTCGCTCAATGGTCTTGCCAGCCAGTCGGAGCGGGTGGCGGACTTGTCCAGCGTCTCGCCAAAAAGAGTTTCCACCAGCCTGGCGTAACCAAGGGAAAACCCGGCTCCGGCCATTGCAGCACCGATTTGAAGGTCTATCACACCGGCAGGCTCAATGTTGAGCCACTGGCGGAACAATTCCAGGTCTTCGCTCATGGCGTACAGGAGCTTAGGGGTACCCGGATCCGCCAGAATTTCCCGGAAACGTTGGGATTTCTCCGCAACGGAAGGGTCCACCAGGCAGAACTCACCGCCAAGTCCCAACTGAACGAGGCCCGGAATCGGATAAAAGGTGTTTACCCGCTCGAATTCAGTGTCCAGAGCCAGAGGTTTGCCAGGTGCGCGATCCAGCCATTGGTCCAGCGCCTGCGACTCCCGGACCCAATGAATGCTGGCCGGGGCCGGGGCCGGGGGAACGTCAACAGCCATCGAGGCGTGAGCAGAAATATCCATAAACGTGCCTGGTAGGATTATTCGTTCTGGTTCAATCGGAGAGCGGCTTGCGGCCACGGAAGGCGTGCGTCAGGGTAAATCCGTCAACATAGCCCAGCTCGCCACCCACCGGAATGCCATGGGCCAGCCGGGTAATAAGGATCCGCTGGCCATCAAGACGATCCGCTATGTAGTGGGCGGTAGCCTCGCCTTCCACGGTCGGGTTGGTCGCCAGGATCAGTTCCGTAACACCTTCGTCGCGGATCCTTTTCAGCAGGCGTTCGATGCCGATTTCTTCAGGCCCCACGCCATCGATGGGCGACAGGTGTCCCATCAGGACGAAATAACCACCCCGGTAATCACCCGCCTGCTCAATGGCCAGCAAATCCGAGGGACTTTCCACCACACAAAGGGTCCCGGTGCGGCGCTGAGGATTTTCACAGATGCCGCAGATTTCGGTGTCCGCAAAGTTCTGACAGCTTTCGCAGCGACGTACTCCGTTCATGGCCTGGCCCAGTGCCTCTGAAAGCCGGGTACCGCCCGAGCGGCCACGCTCGAGCAAATGGAAAGCCATGCGCTGGGCAGTTTTCTGACCAACACCGGGCAGGCAACGAAGGGATTCTACAAGCTCATCAACCAGCGGGCTGAACGCCATGAAAGGTCCTCAAACGACGGCAGAGTAAAATTCAGAACGGCATTTTGAAGCCGGGTGGCAGGCCCATGCCCGACATCATACCGGACATCTTCTCCTTCTGGTTTTCCTCAACGCGGCGAACGGCATCGTTCACCGCAGCGGCGAGAAGGTCTTCCAGGATGTCCTTTTCCTCAGACATCAGAGATGAATCGATGTCCACTTTACGAACATCGTGGCGGCCATTCATGGTAACCTTGACCAGACCGGCGCCGGCTTCGCCAGTCACCTCTGCCTTGGCAATTTCCTCCTGGGCCTTCTGCATCTCTTCCTGCATTTTCTGGGCTTTTTTCATCATATCGCCCATATTGTTCATCATAACTTATCTCCTGCTTGTCTCGGCCGGCCGGATACTCTCTTCAACTACCCGCGCCTCGAATCGTTCAACAATAGACTTTACGACCGGATCCTGGCGAATGGACGCCTCCGCCGCTTCCTGGCGGGCCTTCCGCTGGCGTTCTTCATAAGCCGCAGGCGTATGGGGGCCGGGATTACCGTGCTCGGTACGTAACTGAATGGAGTCGCCAAAGCGGTTTCTCAAGGCAGCCAGAATCTTTTCCTCGTGCCGGCTGTTAAGCAGCCGGGCGTGGCCCTCGTCGATTGTCAGGGTAATCACATCCCCATCCCGCGACATGGCGCCGTTACTGGCGAGATTACCGGGCATACCAACAATGCCCAGACTCCGGAAATCCCGGTGCCACACAAATTCGCCCTCCGGCACAGGCTCTTGCTCAACTGCTGGTTCTATCGCTGGTTCGGGCGCTGGCTCCGGCTCCACAAACGCGGGCTCCGGAGCCGGCGCGGGCTGATCAACCGGCTCGTCGGCGACGTCAGGTGCCGGCTCTTCCATAACCGGCGCGTCATCGCTTAGAGGGTAGTTTTCTTCATACTCTCCAGCCGCCTCGGCCTGGGCATCAAGGCTGGCCAGCCAGGAGGCATCCTCCTCCGAAACAGGCGGAGCGACCGGCATTTCGGGCTCGGGCTCAGGTGTGGGTTCCGGTTCCGGCTCTGGCTGTACGGGGGTTTGGCTGGCCTCTCGAACCGGCTCCTCAGCCACTTCCGTCGACGCCTCAGACTGTGGCTGCTGCGTTTCAGGCTGTTCTGATTCTGCTTCTGGTCTCGGCGCCGGGTCGGGCTCATCCCGTGGCTCGGAGGCGACAGACTGACCACCAGAACTTATAGCGGGCGGCTCTCGCCGATCAGCACCAGGCCTGAAGGCAAGCATGCGGAGCAGAGTCATTTCGAAACCCATACGTGCATCCGGCGTAATGGTCAGGTCTTTCCGGCCGATCAGTGCAGACTGGTAGAAAAGCTGGGCGTCCTCGGCACTGAGCTTGCGAGCCAGGGCCTGGACTTGCTCGGCATCACCCAGCGCGTTATCGGCACTGCCCGGAACCACCTGCTCCATGGTGACCCGGTGGAAGAGCGACAGCAGATCGGCAAGAATCACACTGTAATCCGGCGCAAAATCGGAAATCCGGCTGATTTCCGACAGCAATGCCGGGCCGTCGCCCTCAACGAGTGCATCAACGATGCGCTCAATATCCCGCTGATCAATGGTGCCCAGCATGTTGCTGACATCACTGGCCGACAGCTTCTGGTTACCGAAAGCGATTGCCTGGTCGGTCAAGCTCAGGGCATCACGCATACTGCCATCGGCAGCCCGGGCCAGCAGCCACAGGGCCGGCTCCTCAAATGGAATATCCTCGGCACCCAGCACATGGCGGAGGTGGCCAGCGATATGCTCTGGCGTCATTCGCTTGAGGTTGAATTGCAGGCACCGGGACAACACCGTAACCGGCAGCTTCTGGGGATCCGTCGTCGCCAGCAGGAACTTGACGTGTTCCGGTGGCTCTTCAAGCGTCTTCAGGAAGGCATTGAAGGACTGATTCGTCAGCATGTGCACCTCGTCAATGAGGTACACCTTGTAGCGACCGCGAGTGGGTGCGTACTGGACATTATCGGTCAGTTCCCGCATATCATCCACGCCGGTGCGAGACGCCGCGTCAATCTCTATCAGATCCACAAACCGGCCTTCCTGGATTTCCTGGCAACTGGAGCATTCACCGCAGGGATTGGGCGTGACGCCGGTTTCGCAGTTCAGGCAGCGGGCGAGAAGCCGACCAATGGTGGTCTTGCCTACCCCACGGGTACCCGTGAACAGATAGGCGTGATGAAGACGCTGGCTTTCCAGGGCGTGGATCAACGCCTGGAGCACGTGTTCCTGGCCCACCATATCCTCGAAGGTGCGTGGGCGCCATTTACGGGCAAGTACCTGGTAGCTCATGTTCCGCCAACTGCAGTGAAAAACGGGTTTAACCTTAGCACGGACGAGGTTTCAGAAGAAGCAAACTCGGTCTCGGAAACGGGCACGCCAGGTCCGGACATAAGTTCACGGCAATCAAGGATAATCAGAAAGATAAAAACGAGAGAGGGAGAGAAAACTGGGGGTGACTCCACCAGCGACACCCCGGCACACAATTCCACCGCTGCGGCTGCTCCCTTCCGGGCCTGACCGGGTTCACGGTTTCATGTTGCGGGGGCACCAATGGAGCCACCATAACGGCGTTTCAGAACAATTCCCTGAAAGCGGCGCGCATATTAGCAAAAGGGTTTGCACACTACAATGACAAATCGGCGCGCCCGTCCGTATCGGCATTAGAGGGGCAAGGGCACTTCGTCCTGGCGGAACCAGCAAGCCAGACTGTAACGAGTGCGGTTTGCAGGTAACACCTCGTGCGGTATTTCCTCGCTCATGAACAAAGCCATGCGCCCGGCCTCGGGCAATACGGTTCCGCAAACTTCCTGATCGTTGTCGCGATTGAACACCTGGAGAGCTCCGCCATCGGCTGCTTGCCAATCTTCGTTGAGATACAACACCAGACTGACAACGCGAGACGCCCTGCCCCGGAAGCTGTCCAGGTGCCGCTTGTAGAAATCACCGGGGTGATAGGTCGCATAATGGGTTTCAAATCGCTTCAACCCGAGAAACAGCCTCTGGTTCAACCCCTGGCGAATCGTCTCGAAAAATTCAAACAACGCAGCCTGAGGTGCTGTGACCCCCTGCAACCATGCAATCTTGTCGCGTCGAACCGAGCGGTCACGCATCAGATCATTGCCACGGCCAATACCGGCTTTTTTCATGGCATCAGTACGATCAAGAATCTGCACTTCCTGCTTCAGCGCGGCCAACAGGTTTTCACCCAGCCGTGAGCGGGCATCAAGTGACATCCAACCATGCTCACTCAACCCCGAAGCCAGCTCGTCCAGCCATTCCTCGGACAACAGCTCCCGGTGATCCGGCGCAAGGTCGGTTGACTGAACATCACTGCCTGCTACTGCATCGCAGACGCTACTCAAGGGGGTGTTCAGGGGGATCGTTGATTGGGACTATTACCGGCGTTTCCATCGTCGGGCCTCGTGCATAATTTGAGCGTATTTTAGGCGCAATTCTCGCCGGAGCGGCAGTTTTAATTTACTCTCTGTGTAGGCAAATACACTTAACCGGTTTCACTCAGCAGATTCCCATTAGCAGATAATCATGTCAGAAAGCAGTAACAGGCCACCGCTCTCACTATCGCCGGGCCAGTGGTCCTTCACGCGCTGGAAAACGATCGGGCAACTGGAAGCCCTCGAGGTACATCACCCTCTGTTTCAGGCAACTCTGTTTCTCCAGGGAGCCCACCTGGCTAGCTTCAAGCCCCAGGATGAGTCCGATTGGCTGTGGATGAGCCCAACCGCCCGCTACGAACCAGGCCGCGCCATCCGGGGTGGCATTCCGGTCTGCTGGCCCTGGTTCGGGGATCCTGCCCGCAATGCGCCGGAAGTCCGAAAGCGGATCCATACTGACAAACCCCACGGCTTTGCCCGCACCGCCCTGTGGAAACTGGAAGACGTCAGGGAAAACGCCCACGAAGTAGAGATCAGCCTGTCCCTGGATGCCAACGAGGACTTCAGTGATGTCTGGATTGGCCACGCACTCGCCCTGCTCACGTTCAGCTTTTCCATCCGGGGCTGCCAGCTGGCACTGACCACCACAAACCTGGGTAACGATCCCCTCGCGTTTACCCAGGCACTCCATACTTATTTGCCAACGAGTGACATAACCCGCACACGAGTACTGGGGCTCGGAAACAGCCAGTACATCGACACCCTGGATAACTGGGAATACCGCAACCAGGAAGGGCCGGTGTATTTCGAAGGGGAAACTGACCGGATTTATGAGAGCGGCGAGACCCTCACCGTTGTAACACCCCGAACCGGCCGTAAACTTTCTGCTGTGGGCAGCGACTCAACTGTGGTCTGGAACCCGGGGCCTGCGAAAGCGGCAAGCTTGTCGGATTTCCCCAATACCGCCTGGCAGTCCATGCTGTGCGTCGAAACCGCCAATGCCGCCAGCGACTATCGGGTGCTAAATAAAGGACAAAGCCACACATTAGGCGTATTCATCGGAAGGAAATCATGAGCCTGGCATCATTTCTGAAAACCCGACTGGTTCCCGCGGAGCTGGACGAACATATCAACCGCATCCGCAAACCCATCGGCAGCCTGGGCTACGATCCCTGGGGCTTTAACAACGAAGCCATCAAATACGGGCTTTCGATTACCAAACAGATTTACGAAAAATACTTCCGGGTGCAGGCGCACGGCGTCGAGAACATTCCCGCCGAGGGTCCGGTGCTGATTATTGCCAATCACAGCGGGCAATTACCCATTGATGGCTTGCTGATCGGTTACGCCCTCGCCTCCCGGGAAAAAGATGCCCGCATTCCAAGAGCCATGATTGAGCGCTTCTTCCCGACTGTACCCTGGTTGGGAAACCTGCTTAATGAAGTGGGCGCAGTGCTTGGAGACCCGGTCAACTGCGCCAAGATGCTCGCCAACGACGAAGCGGTCATCGTGTTCCCGGAGGGCGTGCGCGGCTCCGGAAAACTTTACCAGGACCGCTACAAGCTCAAGCGTTTCGGCAATGGCTTCATGCACCTCGCCATGAAATACAAAGCCCCAATCGTGCCCGTGGGTGTGGTTGGTTGTGAGGAAACCATCCCGGCCATCGCCAACATCAAGCCCCTGGCAAAGGCTCTGGGCATCCCTTACGCCCCGGTCGCCATGCCCGTGGTGCTACCGGCAAAGGTACACCTGAATTTCGGAGCCCCGATGTACTTTGACGATCTGGAAATCCCTGAAGAACAGGTCACCGAGCGCGTGGAGAAGGTGAAAGCGGAAATCAGCCGGTTGATCGACAAGGGACTGAGCGAAAGGAAAAGGCTTTTCTGATGACCGAACAACGCAGACCGCACATTCTGATTACCGGTGCCGCCGGCGCCCTTGCCCAACAGGTTATTGAGCAACTCCGCGACACCTGCGACCTGGTCGCCGTGGATTTTCGGGAACAGGTCTACCTGGGCAACGACATTCCCAGCTACTGTATCGATTTCAACAAAAGGGTTTTCGAGGATCTGTTCCGGCGATACCAGTTTGATGGCGTGATCCACATGGGCCGGATCATGTCCAGCCAGCTCACCCGTATGCGCCGGTACAACGCCAACGTGCTGGGCACCCAGAAACTCCTGGACCTGAGCCACAAGTACGGCATCAAACGGGTGGTGGTGCTCTCAACCTTCCACGTATACGGCGCCGTGGCCTACAACCCGGCACTCATTGATGAATCTGCCCCGTTGAAAAGTGCGGGGCTCAGTGCCGACCTGATCGACTCGGTTGAGCTGGAAAACCTCGCCAACATCTACCTGTGGCGCTACCCGGAACTGAACATCACCATCCTGCGGCCCTGCAACATCGTGGGCCCCGGCGTGCGTAATACCATTAGCACGCTGCTGGCCAGTGAACGGGCACCGGTGTTGGCGGGCTTTTCCCCCATGATGCAATTCATCCATATTGATGACATGGCCGATGCGATTGTACTGGCGTATAAAAAACCGACACGTGGCGTGTACAACGTTGCACCGCAGGACTGGGTAGCGTACCAGCACGCGTTGAAGCTCTGCGGCTGCAAACGGATTCCTGTACCCTCAGTTCCGCCGATGGTGCCGAAGATGATCCTCGGCACGCTTAAGCTCAAGAGTTTTCCGTCCTACCTGATGGCATTCTTCAAGTATCCGGTGGTAATAGACGGGCGGGCGTTTGTGAAGGAGTTCGGGTTTGAGCCCAAGCGGCCGCTGAAGGAGATTTTCCGGTTTTATCGGGAGAATAAGAGGCCGGTTTAGGTAAAGGCTGACTACATAAGTTACGCTGGATCTCAAACAAGACTATTCTTTGACAAGGACTTCTTTCTTTGGGGTGCTAAGGCATGTTCAGCAACATGGACGTACTCAGCTATTCACTGGCGTCGATTACGTTCGGGCTCTTGGCGGTACTGGTTGCAACGAGATACCTCCGGCGCGGCGTCGATCGGGCGCTGGCACTTGCGGCCACAGTCACTGCAATCTGGGCAGGGTCACTCGTCAGCCAAAGCCTTTGGGGCTACCCCGGCTTCAATATCCGCTACCTTATCGAATTGGTCCGTGACGCAGCGTGGATTTACCTGCTGTTTGCACTTCTGAAAGACGGTCTAGGAGAAAAAAAGCTTACAGGCAAAGTGAAACAGGTGCTGGGGGCAAGCGCCGCGACCCTGCTCGTTGTTCTTCTGGGGATAGGCCTTGCGGAACATTTTGCCGAGGTAAGCGTAGCTACCGGCAAAGTCAAACTCCTGGGCCAAATCGGACTCACGCTTCTGGGGCTGTCACTGGTTGAGCAAATCTGGCGCAACTCTCCCAGTTTCGGCCGATCGAGCATCAAGTATATTTGCATTGGCGTTGCCACCATCTTTGCCTTTGACTTTTTCATGTATGCCGACGCCCTGCTTTTTGGTCATGTTGCCGATTCATTCTGGAACGCCCGTGGCTTTGTAAACGCTCTACTCACCCCCCTGTTCGCCGTCAACGTCATCAACACCCGAAAGCAACCGGTCGACTTCCAACTGTCCCGGTCAGCGGTGTTTCACGCCGGCACACTCGTCTTCGCCGGCGGCTATCTCCTGTTCCTGGCTCTCGGCGGCTATTATGTCCGAGTGGTTGGAGGCGATTGGGGCGATGCCCTCCAGGTTCTGTTTTTTACAATCTCACTGGTGTTCCTAGTTACACTTCTGCTTTCCCGGCGGATACGTTCCAAGCTGATGGTTCTGATCAGCCAGAATTTCTTTGACTACAAATACGATTACCGGGAAGAGTGGCTAAAAATGACTCGGGAACTGGCGGACCTCAGTGACGATCCACCCCTGCCCGAACGGGTAATCCGCATGCTGGCGGGCCTGGTTGAAAGCAATGCCGGCGCAATCTGGTTGATTAGCGAACAGGACGCCTACATCCTCAAGGCAGCCGTCAACCTCTCGACCCCCAGATACACCATGATCGATAGCGATTCAGAGCTGGTGCGCTTTTTCAAGGATCGCGAGTGGATTGTAGACCTGCACGAATATAAGGCGGACCCCGTCAGCTACAACCTGCTCGAAATACCAGACGCAATCGCCAAAACACCCGACGGCTGGCTGATCATTCCGCTCTATCTGGGCAACGAACTCTACGGCATGGCACTGGTTGGCAACCCATACGCCAGGGTGGAATTAAACTGGGAGAATTTCGACCTGATCAAAGTAGTCGCCCGCCAAACTACCAACCTTCTGGCCCAGGCGGATGCACAGAATCGCCTGTCCCGTGCCATGCAGTTTGAGGCGGTCAGCAAAGCCTCGGCGTTTATGGTCCACGACCTTAAAACAGTTATCGCCCAACTATCTTTGCTCGTAAAAAATGCCCCGAAACACCGGAACAACCCAGCGTTTATAGACGACATGATAAACACCACTGAACATGCCGTCCTGTAGTTGCCCCCGCTAAACCGGACACCACCTCATTCGTTTGATGCCAGTTCCGCCCGGTACTCCCAGGGCGATTTCATTTTCAGCCCCTTGTGCGGGTGGCTGCGGTTATAGTCTTCGACCCATTCCGGCAACCTGGCCATCACCGTGGCGGCATCAGGGAGATCGTTCAAGTACACATAGTCGCGCTTAAACGTCTTCACGAAGGCCTCAGCCATGCCGTTGCTCTGAGGGCTTCTCACCGGTGTGGTACACACGACAAAGCCCAGAGAGGACGCGAAGGCTCGCGTTTCTTTGGCAATGTAGCAACTGCCATTGTCCGTCAGCCATTCCAGCGGATGAGGCACTCGCTCTGACTGGCCGAACCGGTATTCCAAGCTTTCCAGCAGCAGGTCTTGAACCATCTCACCGGTGATGCCACCAGTAGTCGCTACATAGCGCATCAGCTCGCGATCACAGCAGTCCAGGCTGAAGGCTACGCGGACAACCTCCTTGTTCCAGCAGCGGATCTCAAAGCCATCTGAGCACCAACGAAGGTCCGGCTTCAACGTAATAACCTGGCCATTGTGGCAGCGCTCTTGAGGTCGCCCTGTATACCGGGGTAACAGCAGCCCATCCTGCTTCATCAGTCGGTACACGCGCTTGTGGTTTACTCGCTCATCGTTGGCTGCGAGCAACCGATTCAGTCGAGCCGTGATCCTTCGATAGCCATTGGCAGCACGGGCCTCGCACAGCTCACGGATAAACGGCAAATGCCGGTCATCGTCTTGTTTGCTGTATCTCGGGCTTCGGCCTTTCTGGCGACCATGAAGGCGATCCAGAAGATTGGAGCGCGATACCTTCAGCACTTCCGCAACCCGCTTCAGAGGGTATCGTCCGGTGGCAGCAACGGCATGCGCGAGATCAACTTTTTTGACTGAGCCACCTCCAGGGCTTCCCGGAGTATTTCAGCTTCCATCGTCTTGCGGCCCAACATCCGCTCCAGCTCCCGAACCTTCTTTTTCAGGGCTTTGACCTCGGATGCGCTTACAACCTCATCACCGGATTCAATCGCGGACATGCCACCGTCTTTCATCAGCTTCTTCCAACGGAACAACAGACTTGCTGATATACCATGACGCCGGGCTACAAGCGATACCGACATGCCTGGCTGCTCACACTCTGCAACCATGAATGCTTTCTCCTGCGCGGAATACCGGCGACGGCGCTGCACTCCGGTTATGACTTCGATTCTCTCCACCTTGGACACTCCTTTGCACTAGGTCTATGCCTAGGCCTTTGCTTCTACCAAGGTGTCCGGTTTAATTGGGGGCTACTACACGTCCGCAAGATGTCGAATCTGGTCGACCACATACGCAAACCGGCCATCGAAAACGACAGTGAACAGATACCCATCAACCTGACGCAACTGGTTCAGGAGCTGATCGCCCATAATCAACACCGGCTACCTGCACCGACTCTTGAGGGCACACCCCCACAAGTAATGATCAGAGCGGACTCTGAGCAGCTACGCAATGTTCTAGGTCATCTCATCCAGAATGCGCAGGATGCAACGCCACCAGACGGCGAAATTGCCCTGAATTTGAAAATAGCAAAAGGCAACGTTGTGCTGTTCATTCAGGATACAGGTAGTGGCATGACAGAAGAATTCATCAAAGGTCAGCTTTTCAAACCGTTTGAGAGTACCAAGGGGCTGACTGGCATGGGCATCGGAGCTTATCAGGCCAGAGAATACATCCAGAAAATAGGCGGCAACATCGATGTGACCAGCGAGCCGGGACTCGGGTCCTGCTTTTCAGTTCGGATTCCTCTGGCCGAACCGAAGTTAACGCCCCTGCCCGGGAAACCGTCCCGGCCAATTTCTGACGCAGAGAAACGGAAAGAGAGTGCCAATTAGTTGGCGGTCAGTATTGCCGCCAAAAACCGGCATTGCAAAGTGTCAATGTTCAGTTAAGAATCACCAATAAGGAAACTTCAGAAAAAAGGATTTGGTGCTGTTGTGACTAGAAAACTCTTGATCGTAGAGGATGATCCAGGCCTGCAGAGCCAGATGCGCTGGTGTTTCAGTGAAGATCTCGAAGTAACCGTGTCTTCGGAGCGTGAGTCAGCCCTGGCGGCGTTGCGAAGAGAAGAACCAGATGTGGTCACTCTGGATCTTGGGCTCCCGCCCGACCCAGGTGGAGCCACAGAAGGCTTCAAGCTCCTTGAAGAAATCCTCCGCCTTTCCCCGATGACCAAGGTGGTAGTGGTAACCGGGCGCGAGGACAAAGAGAATGCAGTGAAAGCCGTCGGCATGGGCGCTTCCGACTTTTATCAGAAACCCCTGGACGCAGACATCCTGACGTTCGTAGTAAACCGGGCTTTTCGTTTGGCCGAGCTCGAGCGGGAAAACCGGGAACTTGCCCGCAGGGGCAATAACGCCAACATCAAAGGTATTGTCGCCGCCAGCCCCCAAATGCTGGCCATATGCCGCACTCTCGAGAAAGTGGCGCCCACCGATGTAACAACCCTGATAACCGGGGAAACCGGAACCGGGAAAGAACTTCTCGCCCGGGCGATTCATGACCTGAGTCCGCGTGCAGACAAACCATTTGCTGCAATCAACTGCGCGGCGATTCCAGAAAACCTACTGGAAAGCGAGCTGTTTGGTTTCGAGAAGGGATCTTTCACCGGAGCCACCCAGGCCAAGAAAGGCAAAATCGAAAGTGCCAATGGCGGCACCCTGTTTCTCGACGAAATTGGCGACATGCCCATGGCGCTGCAAGCCAAACTACTGCGTTTTCTTCAGGAACGCGTGGTAGACCGGGTGGGATCGATCAATCCGATCCCCGTGGACGTACGGGTCGTTTGCGCCACACACAGGGACGTGCGCCAACTGATCGACAGCGGCGAGTTCCGCGAAGACCTGTATTACCGAATTAGTGAGATCACCCTCGACGTTCCAGCCGTGCGGGAACGTGAGGGGGATGCCTTGGTAATTGCCCAATCGTTATTGAAATCCCTTGGCAAAAACATGGACAGGCCTAACCTGGCGTTCAGCGAGGATGCCATTAACGCCATCAATAACTATCCCTGGCCCGGCAACGTGCGAGAAATGATTAACAAGATAAAACGAGCCACCATCATGGCGGATGGCAAGCGAGTTACGGCCGATGACCTCGAGCTCAACTGCGAGGAACCCGCCGCTCCGAGCCACATAAACCTTCGCCAGGCCCGGGAGCGGGCAGAACGCCAGGCCATAAATCAGGCTTTACACACGACGGGCTTCAACATGGCCCAGGCTGCACGGCTTCTCGGCATCACGCGACCAACGCTCTACAACCTTACGGATAAATACCAGATCGACACGTCGGCTGAAACATCCAACGCATGAAGGTGCCCTACGGACACGAGGTTTGCTCGAACAAGTTCAAGGAGTAAAAAAATAATGAAATCATGGAACCAGACATCAAAATCCCTGCCGCGCCTGCTGTTGTTGAGTGCGCTTGCGCTGCCGCTCCCATTCCTCGTTACAGGCTGCAATAACAAACCGGATTCCTCGGAAGCTACCTCCCATATTACCCGGGCAGAAACCTATGCCGACCAGGGGCAGTACCGTTCAGCGCTGCTGGAAGTTCGCAACGCCATCCAGACAGATCCGAACAACGTTGCACACATCGAACGATTGGCTGAACTGTATCTTGATATCGGGGCCTACGAACAGGCCTCTGAACTCTTGCAACCCTGGCTGGAAGAGCATGCTGACTCGGTTGCTCTCACCCTTGCAAGAGCCTACGTCAATCAAGGTAAGCAGTTGTCTGCAACAGAAACCCTCGCAACTTACACGCCGCGCTCGCCTGAAGAACAACTGGAAGCATCATTGATACGTGCAGAGGCCCTCAGGCTGTCCGGAGACGTTCCAGAGGCGCTGGCCCTCTTCAGAAGCCTCTCTGAGAGCAACAGCTCAAACGTGAAGGCCATTACCGGCCTAGCCCGAAGCCATCTCGATATGAACCAGACAGGCCAGGCGATTGAAGCGGTTGAGCAGTGGGTAGCTGCCAATGGACAACATCCTGCCCCACTGTACTGGAAAGGGGTCGCGCAATATCGCGAAAATCGACTGGAAGTCGCTTCAGAAACCCTGACAGATGCCGTGGCCGTGATACCGTCCACAGACGTATTCCTGCCGATCCGGCGGAATATTCTAACCTCCTTGTCCCGTGTGCTGACCGAGCAAGGAAAAATCACCGAGGCACAGGTTTACAACAGAATACTCGCGGAAAACCTGGATACAGGCGCGCAGGAACAGGGCGATGCGGTAATCGCTGCAATCAAGGATGGCAACATTGAGGAAGCAAAAGCCACACTGAGAGACATGCTCAAGCTTGACCCGGATAACGAGCAAGTGGCTCTTATGCTGGGCGCCCTGACTGCAGGAACAGGCGATCTGGAGGAAGGTACCCGCCTGCTGACAGAAAACCTTGATCCGGAAACAACACCCACCCAGTTTATCCGCGCGGCCACCATGGCGCAGATCGACACGGGCGACCGGGAGCAGGCACTTCGGGATCTGGACCGGGCAATCAAAGCAAGGCCAAACGACAATGACTTGTTAGCAATGCACGGCATTCTCGCCCTGAGCCTCCCTGAGCATGAGGAAGCAGGCGTGGCGAGCCTCAGCAAGGCGATCAGTAACCAACCGGAACGGGTTCGCCTGCGACTCGCCCTTGCCCAGCACCATATCCGAAAAAACCAGCCCGAACAGGCGTTAGGGCAGTTGCGAATGGCGTTTACCGCGAACCCCGCAGAGTGGAACACCACCGGCACCTACCTCAACCTGCTGATTCAGCAAGGTGAAACTAAAGAGGCCGAAGAAATCCGGGATTCCCTGTTAAATGGCTACGGTGATCAACCAAGGGCGGTGCTTCTGGCCAGCATGGCCGATGCCAGGATGGGTAACCCCGCTGAAGCGACCCAACGCCTAGAAACCCTGGTGAGCGAAGACCCGCAATTGCAGGCCCCCAAAATCGCCCTTGCCATGCTCTATACGCAAAACGGTGAAAACGACAAGGCCATTACACAGCTATTGAATGCTGCCAGGATCACACCAGACGCTATCCAGCCCCTCCAGCAAGCCGGCCAGATCTACGCTCAGAACCACTCCCTCGCAGAACTGGAACAATGGCTGGTCGGAATCGGTGAGGAAAACCCGGAACTTGCCCAGAATGCGGACACCCTCGCTGCACTTGTCAACATCCGCGAAGGCGATCTCCAGTCAGCTCGCTCCCTGCTTGAGGGTTGGCAGAACAGCGAGTCTGTGACTGTCCGCAGAGCAACCGCGCAGCTCCTTCAGGCAGAGGCTCAGGCCGCATTGCGCTCCGGGGATTATGCAACCGCCCGGGCCAAAGCTGCCGAGGCCATTGCATTGGAGCCGGAGAACCTCGGATACGCATTAATGCCAGCCGGCATTGCACAAAGAGAAGAGAAATACGAGGAAGCTCTCACGGCATTGGACGCCTTAGAGGAGACGTTTGGCAATCAGCCAGCTATTGTTCTTTCTAGGGCCTCTGTATTAAGTGACACCCAAGGAACAACCGCTGCCCATAACTACCTGCGCGAACAATGGGAAACCTCCGGTAATACCCGCCTTATACCGCCATTGATCAAACTGGCCAGCATGGAAAATCCCGAGTCCATCAACGGGCTAACCAAAGATTGGCTCGAGGCTGAGCCAGACAGTGTGGCAGCGCATATGGCCAGAGCCGACTGGCTGATGGCCAACAATCAGGAGATTGTAGCCGCCACCCACTATGAACAAGTTCTGGCGCAGCAGCCCAACAATGTTGCGGCACTCAACAACCTCGCCTGGTTGTTGAGAGAGGATGACACAACCCGAGCTCTAGAGTACGCCAGCCAAGCTCGCGAGCTTGCACCCAATAACGCCGCTGTGCTAGACACCTATGGGTGGATTCTTCACCTGCAAGGTAATCACCAAGACGCCCTCGCCGTGATAGAAAAGGCACTGTCCCTTGCACCGGATAACGCAGACATCCAGTCGCATCTGGAAACGGTCAAAGGGGCAATGTAAAAGACTCTCACATTGCAACGAGATCCTGGAAATCACAAAGGCCGGAACGAGCAGTCGTTCCGGCCTTTGTGATTCTGTTGTCGGAATTTTTTACACCCTGCATGTGCAGAATTATTTTTTCTTTGCTTTATCAAAACCTTACATCGTTGGCATAGATCTCGCTTGAACACATCACAGGATCGGGTATGCATTCCCCGGTCGGGAGCCAAACCATTCGCGAGAATGGGACGGAAAGCCAAGGATCTCGAGAAAAATAAGAGACAGCCTGGTTGCAAAGCAAAATACGGATTTTAGCTAAACAACCGGAGAACACCGATGAAATTAAAACATCTTGCTAGTGCGATTATAATGGGCAGCATCTCCTGCGGAGCTGCAGCGACCGCAATTCAGGGAAATTCACTCCAGTCACAACTTGACGCACTGAGTGATGGGAACTTTTACGACGTTAATAATGCTCAACACACCCCGGATGAGCAATGGGAAATAAATGCGTCAAATGGTTCAGTTGCTCGCCTGTTGTTTGAGTCAGCAGACTTCGAAAACATCGCAAGTTTTGGCATTTACGATATTGCGGACACAAGTAACAGACTTCGTATATTCGAGGCCTCAGCTTACGTGCCATTCGTCGGCCCCGTGGGTGGAAGCTGCGGTACGGCGGAAGCTTCATGTCCTCCTTTTTCCAATAACTTTGAAGTCGTAGTTAACGATACGCCTGGCGAGTTCAATGATGGATTGTATCAGTTCAGCGGTGGTCTCTTGGGTGAGTCAGCAACCTTCAGTAGTAACAGATTTGGTTTCTACCTTGACTCCGGCGACGGCACCTTCTTCTCGGAGGTTTCCAAGAACAGCGACGGGACTGATCACATGGTAGCGTACCGAGGTGACGGAAGCCTTGGGTTTGATATTAATGGAGGCACTGACTACTCCCCGCTGGGAACCGGCGAATACATAATGGCATTTGAGGACTTAAACGCCAACAATCCAGATTATGACGGCGATTTCGACGATTTTGTATTTCTTATGGAGTCTGTAACTGCCGTACCTGAGCCTGGTACTTTGGCCCTTCTCGGCCTCGGCCTTGCCGGCCTCGGTGCAGCCCGTCGTCGTCAGAAAGCCTGATTTCGACAGGTCGCGAAAAAGCCAGCTTCGGCTGGCTTTTTTCGTGCTTTGATTTGTCTTTTACCGGAATAGCAATCACGTTATTCTTCCAAAGACCAAGTAGTCCGGCGGAAAAATGATGTTAAGGAAGACATTCGACAACCTCCCCTATTCCCTACCCTTTCTGGTTGTTTCGGCTGTTGCCGTCGTACTTTTCTTTCCAACCTGGTTCAGGCTCGCCACCGTTTGGCTTGAGTTCGAGCAGGTGCTGGCTCATGGCCTTGCCACCGCCGTCATTTTCTTGGGCCTGCTAGTGATTCATCCGCCCAGGCCCGCCAGCAGCACGAGCGGCGTAATCCAAAAACCATACCTCCTGCTCGGTGGCATCGCGCTCATCGGAGTTACTCTCGTGTGGCTCCTGCTCGAGCTGGTCCGCATTGACACCCTCGCCTATCTGGTTCTGCCGGCAGGCGTAATGGCCGTTGCATGGACGCTGCTGGGCTTTCATAGGGCGCTCAGCTTTCTGCCTTATGTTGCCCTTCTTTCACTCTCACTGCCTTTCTGGGCAGACCTGGTTCCGCCGCTGGTATCGCTTGCCAGCGCTGTTGTAGGCAGCTGGGTTCGATTGTTCGGGATGACAGCACTGATTGAGGGAAACAGCATAACCCTGCCCTACGGCCGACTCCTGATTGCCGATGGCTGTTCCGGCATTCGTTATTTTGCCATTTCCATCCTTCTGGCCATGATGACCTCCATTCTCAATGATTACCGCTGGAAAGGCTGGTTAATCACCGTCGTCGTCGCCATGCTGATCGGCCTGGTCGCGAACTGGGTACGCATCACAATTCTGGTTTTTGTCGCCTATGAGACCAACATGCAGAGCGACCTGCTCACCGACCACGAAACCATGGGCTGGATCGTTTTCGGGGCTTTCATTCTGCCGGCTCTGTATTTCTCACCCGTTCGCAAGAGAAGCAAGGCCAACCAGCAGCCCACAGCTATCAGGCTAAACATTGCCAAAGCTGGCATTCCGGCACTCATCATTGCCATGCTACTCGGCCCCGTGGCACTTACACTTGCACAAACAAGCGCCGGACAACAGCCCGCCTGGACTCTGGAACTCGATGGCTTTCAGGCACGTGGAGAGAGCAATGACCTGCCCTTGCCAATCAGCCTGCCTTCATATCTCGACCAGAAAATCCTCAAAGCCGGCAATACCTCGGTTTCTCTCGCGCAAAGTCAGAAAACCACAGCAGATGATAAGCTGGTACCTTACCTGCCAACCATGTTCGACAACTCCACTTGGCAGATTGAGGAGCGAGTTGCTCCAGGCGTCTCGCTTTACCTCAACATCCTCACCCGCGATCGTGTTTTGATGGCTCAGTGGTATCAGGTAGGAAGCAGAAGTAGCCTGAATTACCGAAAGGCCAAACTACTCCAGATTCCCGCCACGCTCAGCGGCGAGAACCGCTTCGCGCTCGTGACCATCCAGGTGCCCTGTAGCGACAGGGACTGCAGCGACGAGTTATCCCGACTCGAGCGCATCAAAACGATGGTAGAAACGCAGCTGTAAACCACGGGATACACAGATCAAACTACTCGTCGAATTTCTTTACACACCCCTCACCCGCCGACAAAAAAAGACATTAAAAACAGTAGCTTAAATATTGGCACCGATCCTGCTTAATCAAACGTAGGCTGTATTAACGCATTCGTTTAATTTGGGAAGTACCAATATGATGTATAAACGGTTAGCCACTCTCCTCTCGACCGCGCTTTTTAGTTTCTCCGTGAGCGCAGGCGTTATTTTCCAGGACAACTTTGAGTCAGAATTGGCCGATGGCGTATCGCAAACCAATTACGCAGGTTTTACCAACTGGACCGTAACCGACGGTACCGTTGATTTGATTGCCACCCCGAATGACTGGAACCTTACCTGTGCCGGCGGAGCTGGTAAGTGCGTGGACCTCGATGGCTCAAACAGAAACGCGGGCACTCTCCAGAGCATCGCTTTGACCCTTGATCCGGGCACCTACACCCTGAGCTTCGACATCTCTGGCAACCAGAGGAACAGTGCGGCTGATTCCGTGGAAGTTTCTCTGGACGGTTTCCTCACCGAAACCTTTCTTGTGTCAGCCAATGACCCCTGGCAGACCATCGTCCGGGACATTACGCTCACCAGCCAGACCACCAGCAATCTAATCTTCAAACACGATGGTGGTGACAACATCGGCATCTTGCTGGACAACGTATCCCTCGTGCCTGAACCAGGTACGCTGGCACTGTTTGGCCTAGGTATCTTGAGCCTTGTGGCCGTTCGCCGCAAAAAGCTTTCCTGAGCTCCAAGCCAAGCCTGCAGAAAGCCAGCCACCGGGCTGGCTTTTCTATGTTCCAGACATCATTCACTATGTGAACAATAACCCGATATACTCTGGCCTCAAGACTCAAACCTTATCGGGTCCAACCCCATGGAAATTATGAGAGCACCGGTTCGCATTCTCCACATCACCTTCAACATGGGCTTCGGCGGCACCGAACAAGTCATCCGGCAACTGGTCACCAACCTCGATAAAAATCGGTTTCACAACGAAATTGCCTGTATTGATGGGGAAGTTGGCGCTATTGGCCAGGCACTCGAAACCGAACACGGCATAAAGCTCCACTCGCGGCAAAGAGCCCCCGGCTTTGATCTAAAAACCATTCTCTGGCTCAGGCATCTGATCAAGTCCGGCAAATTCGATATTGTTCATTGCCACCAATACTCACCTTACGCCTATGGTTGGTTTGCCCACTGGGGCACTGGCGCAAAGGTGGTTTTCACAGAGCATGGGCGCTTCCATCCGGACCAATACCGCAAAAAAGCAAGGTTCATTAACCCCATCATCGCCCGCACCTCCCACAAGCTTGTTGCCATTTCCTCCGCGACTCGCGACGCCCTGGTTGAATACGAATACCTTCCCAGAGACAGAATCACCGTCATCTACAACGGCATTGCCCCGCTGGAAGTTAGTGAGAAAGCACGCGCTGCATTGAAAGAAGAACTCGGGATAAAACAAGACGAAACTGTGATCGGCACCGTTGCCCGACTGGACGCGGTGAAAAACCAGGCACTGATGCTAAAGGCAACGCGAGCTCTGCTCGACAGAGGCATAAAGGTGCGGCTTCTCCTGGTCGGCGATGGCCCGGAATGGGAAAATCTGGAAAACCTTGCCGCTGAATTAAACCTTGGGGAGTCAGTTATTTTTACAGGCTTCCAATCAAAGCCGGCCGATTACCTGGGCCTGATGGACCTGTTCCTACTGCCCTCTTTTACCGAAGGCACGTCCATGACGCTTCTGGAAGCCATGAGCCTGGGAATTCCGACAGTCGCCACTGGTGCTGGCGGAACACCCGAAATCGTCGACGATGGCGAAACAGGAAAACTGGTTGAGAGCGACGATCTTCCCGCATTTACCCGGGCGATACAGGAATTACTGCAAGACCCGAACGCACTCTCCAAAATGTCGAAACAAGCCAAGACGCACTTTACAGAACGATTTTCCGCAGAACATATGGTGCAGCAGTACGAACGCTGCTACGAGTGATTTTTAATGCCGAACACTGGAAGCTAGCACTACTCTGGCACCAATCGATTACCGGACCCTTTGTAACTCCCGCCATCGCGGGTGCCAATGGGCGCATCCACCGTATTATTGATGGCACTGGCCCCGCTGGTATCAAACCGGAATTCAATAGAGCGATTCAGATTTCCCCGAGTAAACACCTCATTCCCGTCTACGATAGTGCCTGGCGAACTCCACACAATAATTGCCCCATCAGACCCCCGTCGCCTTTGACTGCTGTATAGTCCTTCGTCATAGTAAATGCGATTGTTTCGAATGACACCGCCGGAGTGATCTTTCGGCCGATCCAGCAACCCGAACGCGATAGCTCGATCGACATTTACAAACGTGTTGTTTTCCAAGATGGTATCGCGCGCACCATTCCACATTAAAACAACGGGCGCCCAAAGATGATCCGCATGATCCGGCGCATGAAAGTTTTCAAAGTGATTGTTCCGGATAACCCAGTTGGCACCGGCATGGACATCCACACCATTGGTGTATCCAGTGCCGCCACCCCGGTCGATCATTGGTGGCCCTTCGGTATATGCGAAAACCGAATTTTCGACAAGGCCTCCGTCAACGCCATCACCAAAATCAGATGGGTTGGCTTTGATTAACTGCTTGCCGGTATCCAGTATGCGGATATTCTGGAAGGTTGGTGATTCGGCTCCTGGGTTTAACACAATACCGTGTTGAAAGAAGTCGCGAATTGTGAGGTTCTGTACCGTGAGGCCGGAAGCATTTGTCCAGATACCGTACGGGGCTCCATTATAATCGATGTTGTTCATACCGGCACCCTGCAAAATCACATCAGAGCAATCATTACCACTGCCACGGAGGGTGATATTGTTTTTGCGCACCTGAAGCGTCGCCTGAAGGCGGTACTCCCCCGGCGCCAATAGAATAACACTGCCGGAGCTTGCAAACTGCACAGCGCGCTCCAGGTCATTCACGCGATCAACAACTGATTCCGGGCCTGACGGCTGGTCGGGTAGCGGTGAAGAGGAACACCCAACAATCCCTGCGCCAGTTACCGACGACACCAAGTGCAGACAGAGGAAAAACATCCAACACCATATCGCTTTGTTGACCATGATAAGGCCCTGCCTGTGCTAAGCTCTCAATACAGATGCCATTCATTCTTTGAGATTGGTTCGCCCACCACATGAGCACCACCAGCCGCGTATTGAAAAGCTCTATTTTTCGGGTCTCTTCCGTTTTGTGTGGAACATTAGCTTGCAACCATTCTCTGTAATGGCGTCTGGAACGGGTTTGCTGGCAGATGCTTGAGCTTGCCGGCAATCAGAAAGCAGATGGCAATGAAGTGGCTCGCCGTGCCGTAGCCGCGCGCACGGGCCTTGGCCGCCTGGATCAGGCTGTTCATGGCTTCGACATAACCATTGCTCAAGCCGCTTTCAAAGCCCTGTAGGACTCCGGCCCAGTGTCGCTTGAGGGTGGCAGCTAGTTGTTTCATCGGTTCCAACCGACAGCGTCTGGCCCAGGAGTGCCATCGCTTCAGTAACCCTTCCGCTTGTTCACGACCAGGCTTGGCCTGGAAGATGTCACGCAAGGCCTCTTTGATGCGCCAGGCACGAGCGGTCTTCAGGTTGGAGCGGGTCAGGTCGTAGACGGCCTCATCCTGCTTTTTGCTCCAGCGGGCCATGTCCGTGAGCCAGGCCCATTTGGTTCGCTTCAGGCGGGCGTCGTGGCGTACTTCAGACTTGCGCACGGCATCCACAGCCTGATTTGCCAGCTGAATGATATGGAACCGGTCAAAGGTGATTTCGGCGTTGGGCAGGTGCTGCCCCAGGCCGCTGATGTAGGCTTTAGACATATCGATGCTGGCGTGCCGGATCTGATCAGCCTTGCCCTGATGGCTTGCAAGATCCTCAGAGAATCCTTTCAGAGTCTGGGCGTCACGACCGGGCGTTGCAAAGATGAGTCGGCGCTCGGCCAGGTCATGCACCAGCGTGATGTAGTGATGGCCACGCCGACAGGCGGTCTCATCGACCCCGATGGTGGTCACGGTGCTGTAGTCTTCACGAGCTTGTGCCTGGGTGACATGGTGGTCCAGTACCCGCCAAAGGGCCCTGTCATCAGTCCTCAGCTGCCTTGCCGTGGTCGATACCGGCATGGCCTTGGCCAACGTGAGCGCAAAGGCTTCGAATAGCAGGGTGAAACGGCTGCCCGGGCGAGCCCAGGGTACTTCCACCTGAGTGGTCTTCTTGCAGCCGCCGCAGCGCACCCGGGGCACCTCGGCATGGACATAGGCGGCAAACTGGAAGAAGTCCAAATGCCGCCAAGTTCGCGGTTTCCGGTCGTGAATAGGCTGATCAGCTCGCCCACAACCAGGACACGGTAATTGCTTCGCCTCACAGGAGACCCGGAAATCGATACGCTGGGCCTTTGGGTCAAAATCGATGTCATCGACAGCCCATGGTGACGTCAGACCCAAGGCTTGTGTGAACAAGAGTTCCGGATTCATAGAGATGTTCGCTGGAGGTCAGAAGATATCAGGGAGTATGGCTCAAAAAGGCGTTAGCTGGCGACCGATTCCACACGAAATGGAAGAGAGCCTATTTTTCTGCTCGGAATCGCGAAGGCGCAGCGTTCACTCGGTATCGTCAAAACTCTGATACTTACGCGATTACTTAAAACGGACCATTTCGGCGTCGTCGCGTTGGTCACCATTACCCAACAGCTGTTTGAGCTCTTGGAGGAAAACTGCAAACATCAGGATATGGTAAAGAAAGATAACATTGAAGGCGCCGACCTAAAGACTCCATTCAGCATGCACATAGCCATCAAAACAGGTATGGCCATCATCGTGGTTGTCAGGACATGGTTAAAGGAAGCCTACCAGGAAACACCGAAAATGCGCGCTGCCGCGTGGGTTGCCCCGCTTAACATTTCAATTCGGGCCCTGTAAAATTTCGAGGAATGGAGAGCCCAACGATAAGTCTCTATCCATCAGGATTATTTTCCTAAAAACGGCCCTAAATCCCGTCAGGTACATTATAAACGGAACTTTCTGAGTTATCTGCAATGAGTATCGGATCGACAGTAACAATTTCGCTTGCACTTATAATATTATTTGTCCTTTCTTGGACCTTGTTAGTTCGAAAAATAAAACCTGTCGATAAATGGTTTCTTGATGTTGATGTACCAGCCCATCTCGAAGATTTGGATGAATCAATTAAAACCATCGGGAAAAACCAATCTATAGACGTTTCACAATATGAGAGCATATTTCGCTATTTTATAGAAGGCATCGACTCATACTCAAGCAAATATCATTCTCGAGTGGTCTACCCAGGAATCTCTGGCACAAGGGGATCAGTCGTCGAAGGTCTGGAAGGTTTTGCGAGGTCTTCTGTCCTAGTTTGCTCATGGCTAAGCTCCGGGCGAACAGACCGAGTCCAGTTGACTAGTGGCAAAACATTTAGCATTAAAGAACATTTTCTGTCCGGTTTAATATCCGGCACTGATCCTAACTCAGAGGAGTTTTGGGGTCACATTTCAGATTTCGACCAAAGGATCGCAGAAGGAGCCGACATAGCTCTGGGAATCTGGATGATAAAGAATACGATAACGACTGAGATCGATAGTAGTAAATTAAAGTCCATTTTGGAATGGTTAAATGAGGTGAACGGAAAAAAAATCTATGACGGAAATTGGGTTTTGTTCAGAATAATCATAAATATGGTACTTATTGATTTCAGATTCCTTGAGTCAAACAGTCAAATAGCAGTTGACTATTCGCTATTTAAGTCATTCTATGTTGGAAATGGGTGGTTTACAGATGGTCCTGGGGGCCCAGTTGATTATTATAACGTTTGGCAAATGCAATATATGCTATTCTGGATATCTGAAATAAACCCTGATTTCGATACTGACTTTCTAATGAATGTATTCTCCGAATTTTCTTCGACATACAAGTATTTCATCAGCCCAGAAGGAATCCCTATTTTCGGAAGGAGTTGTTGCTATCGACTTGCAGCGCCAGTACCTCTGATCGCAATAGCTAAAAAAAACCCGAAGGATTGGGGCCAACTAGCGCGCCGGGCAACAGACGTAACTTGGGCGCATTTTATCTCACGCGGCGCATTAAAAAATGGTACAGTAACACAAGGCTACTGGGAACAGGATGAGGATCTCTTAGAAAATTATAGCGGTAGAGCAAGCCCTCTTTGGTCTTTAAGGTCCCTTGTCCTGGCATTTTACCTCCCAGAGGAACACTCTTTCTGGTCTGAGACTGCAGGGTCACTCCCCATCGAAAAAGAGTCGTATCAAATCAAAATTCCAGGCCCCAAACTTACGATACGAGGATCCCAGAACACCAAAGAAGTAATAGTAGAGCGCAAAAGCCCAAATCCCCTCAGCAAATTCAGCAACGCGACAACATTCAAGAGAATGTCTACTGCCCGGAGATTGCTTCAGTATGTGCTAAAAAGGCCACTACGACACTCAAACCTTCAGGTGAAATATGGAAGGAGATCCTACTCCTCGAAAAACTTGTTTATCCATTAAAGCGCGGAATTCTAGATCCGCGACAGAACTATATTTTTCTAATAATTTGCCTTCCAGTTCGAAAGGCTAAGGCTCAATATTTTTTCTAGCTTTTCGACGTCTTGTTCTATCATAGCAACAACTTTTGGATCAACTTTTATCTCGGAACTCTTTTGTTTACTTCTCTGGATTAGAGCTCGCTTCATGAAACCAAATAATTTCATATTTTTCATCCAGTTTATTTGCCGAGAAAACCCCTTTCTAAGAAGAAAATTCTGAAGCTTTATCAGACCAAACCCATCTTGCAAAGTCGCGTTTATGGAGGTGTTACGTACGCTGTAAAGGGCATCTGGGTCATACTCACCGTCGATACCAATAAACTCACAGACATCCTTAAAAAACTGCCTAGGGTTTTCCTCTATTTTTTCGTAAAAATCAATATGAACGTTCGATTTCGGAAAAAGAGAAAACAGATGCCCTATCTGCTCTGAATAAAGACTCTGCTTGATAATCCATGGATCTTTTTCCACTGCTGCGTTGAAGT